>CP120722.1 GCA_029719485.1 Kiritimatiellota bacterium B12222
GGTTATTAACCATTTTGCATACAGAGAAGGTGGATCGTTGAAGGAAGAGAGCATAGATCAGTTAACTGAAAGTAAAACAAGCGTCACAGAGCAGCAAATGCTTTGGAGACGGGTTTGCGATATGCTCAAGGAGTCTTTGACTGAGGATATTTATGATCGCTGGATTGCAGTGATCGAACCGGGTCAATTCACCGAAAGCGATCATTTGGAGCTACGGGTCGCCAGCGATTTTTATTCGACTTGGCTAGAAGAAAACTACGTCCCCATGATTGCCGACGCTTTTGCCGCCGTCACCGGAAGCCGTATTCGTTTTTCTCTGGTGGTTGATCCCAGCCTGCGGGCCGATGCCCGTGAATCCTACAAATCAGCCGCTCCAGAAGTTGAAGAACCCGCTGAAGAAGTCCTTAGCCCTGCAAAACGTCAACAACAACGGACTCAGGCCTGCGATCGCGCCAGCTTAAACCCCCGCTACGTTTTTGAAACCTTTGTGGTCGGATCTTCTAACGATTTTGCCCACGCCGCCGCCATGGCCGTGGCCCAACAACCTGCCCGTGCCTACAACCCCCTCTTTTTGTATGGAGGTGTTGGACTCGGTAAAACCCATTTGATGCAAGCCATCGGAAATTTTGCCACCAGCAATAATCCCGCATGCAAAGTGTGTTACCTCTCCTCCGAAACCTTCGTCAATGAATACATCGACGCCCTGCAAAACGGAAAACTGACCCAGTTTAGAAAGCGTTTTCGCAGTGTAGATATTCTCTTAATCGACGATGTGCAGTTCCTCGCCGGTAAAGAACGCCTGCAAGAAGAGTTTTTCCACACCTTTAATGCATTGTTTGACGGACATAAACAAATTGTCCTCACCTGCGACCGCCCCGCCACCGAGATCCCCGGCCTTGAACGCCGTCTGGTGTCTCGCTTTGAATGGGGATTGGTCACCGAAATCGATGCCCCCGAATTTGAAACCCGTATGGCCATCCTCCGCAAAAAAGCGGAACTGATGAATATCGAAATCAGCGATTCGGTCATCCACTTTATTGCCGAACGGATTGCCGCCAATGTGCGTCGTCTCGAAGGCGCCTTGGTCCGTGCAGCGTCCTTCTCTTCCCTCACCAACCGGGAATTGACCACCGAAGCACTCGAACGCCTGCTGCGGGATAGCCTCGATGACGAAGCCCCCGCGCCTCTAACCATGGAACGCATTCAACGCACTGTGGCCGATCATTTTGACATTCGTTACAGCGATATCCTCAGCCGTAAACGCCCGGCCAATATTGCCCTGCCCCGTCAGGTGGCCATGTATCTTTGTCGCGACTTAACCTCTCATTCCCTGCCGACCATTGGGGATGCCTTTGGCAAAAACCATGCAACGGTTCTTCACGCTTGCCGCTTGATTTCCCAAAAAGAACAAGACGATCCCATGCTGAAACAATCCATGGGCACCATCCGCGAAAATCTCGCCCGCGCCTCTCGCGCTGGCGGACGCTAAGCCCACATCAATAAGGAAGCGGGGAAATACACTCCGCTTCTTTCTTTTGAAAAACTTACTTTTTAGGGGCCTGTAAATCGACATCCCCGCGATGTAAGGCCTTCTCCCACGCGTAGATTTCTTTTAAGACCTCGGGTGAATTCCCAGGCCCATTATTACCCGGCATGCCATAGAACTCGTTGTCACACCATCCCGTGTGCCACACCAGAAACCAAGCATAACGAGTTTCCGCCAACTGCTCGATCGCAGGCAATAACCCTACTTCAGTCAACGCAAAGGGTTGCACAGAAACCTCCTCCAACTTTTTTTCATCACTCAAAATGACCGCTTCGTTGCGGGTGGGGAGATAGGCGTCCACTCCCGTAAAATCAACCCAGGTATCACCAGGATAATAGACCATTTGCGCATTTTGATTGGGAGACCATGACCATAGCAAATTCTCCAAACCATGATGATCCACCAAACGCCTATATAGATTTCGCCATAAACGATGAAAACTCTCAGGCTCTTTTGCCCCCCACCAAAACCATCCCCCATCCATTTCATGATAGGGACGAAAAATTACCGGCACCCCCGCCTCTTGAAGCTTCTGCAAATACAGCGCAATCCCATCCACTTCCGCCAACCAAATCGCATACTCCTCCGTTCCCGGAGTTAACATTAAATCGAAATCAGCCTGTGAACGTTCGGTCTGTACATTCTCCCAGAGCCCTTTTTCGACGCCGGGATATTCATGATGCCAACTTATGGTAACCAAACCGCCTTGTCTCCACTGTTCAATCGCCATGGCCACCGTGGCCCTACGTCTTACCTCCTCCGTCACCTGAGCAGACTGCGGCACCCAGAGATCCATACCCAAAATCGCGGGCGCCTCCCCGGTCAGATTTTGAACATGCGTAAATTCATTTCGAGGCTCTGCCAAAGACAAACGAGACCCCGTAATATGCTGCCCCGATAATATATACCCCTCGGCAGCAACCCATGCAATGTACCCCCTCAACTCTTCTACCGCGACCTTCATACTCGAAACCGTCGGTTGCGCCATCAGCGGAACCCAAGCACAGCAGACCATCATGAGACTGATACGTTTCAACATTTCCAATAAGTACCACGCCCATCAAAAGGCATCAAGTGTAAGTATTTAAGGGAAACGCCCCGACACAAAAAATGCTTCCCCTGAGGGGGAAGCATGAGTGGGATCAGGTCCTCGTGGACATCCATCTTTACAAGAACCGCTTATTGCTCCGCTTTTACAGGAAAATCAATATCTAAGATCAAAACAGCTTCAGCAAATAACTGCGCAATACTCCGCGCACCCGCTTCGGACAAATGAGAGTTATCATGTATGCCATTAGGATAATAGGGTTGCTCTCCAGCTTCAAAGTGAACAAACAAGTCTTTGGAATCCTCCTCCCCAACTTCGGCCAACAACTCTCCCGTCAACACATTCAAATCCACCATGGGTACATCTAACTCTGCGGCCACTTCCCGAGTCGCTTGCGGATATTTACCTAAGGAATTCTTCGGCCTGCCTTCAGGGGTGAAGTACCGACGATAAATAGAGGTCACCAACACAGGGTTTGCACCTTTGGCCCGGGTGTCATTTACAAATCCAGTCAAAAATTCACGGTAATCACCCTCAGGATCCGTGTAGATGGCGGGTTTCTTTTTCTTTTGATCATTGTGACCAAACTGAATCACCACCCAATCACCGGGTTGCAACGTTTCCATGATCTTATCCCAACGACCTTCGGCCACAAAACTGCGGCTACTCCGACCATCCACAGCCCGATTCGCCACCACAACATCTTCCAGCACATAGTCTTGAAACACTTGCCCCCAACCTTTCATCGGATTGCCTTTCTCCGTTGACTTATTGGCCATCGTTGAATCTCCAATCATATAGATAGTGGTCGTTTTCTCAGGTGGCGGCACCTCCTCAGCACATAACGTCGCAAAACCTAACAAACAACAACTGACAACACTCAAAATACTTCCTTTCATAAACTGGATACCATTGGGGGTGAAAAATAATCAGAACCAAAACCATTGCGCTTCAACAGATTTAGACAAGATTTCTTTTCTGTAAAAATCGCATTCCATAGGACGACTTCAGTAAAACCAGAAAACCATTCTTGCATTTCATGCGTAATTCCATATATAGATCAATAACCAAATATGGAACATGCAAACACCACCTGAATCATCAGCAGCACCAGCACTCGAACGCGGACTTTATATTCTTGAGACCTTACAGGCTTCAGGACCCTTGTCGTTGGAAAACTTAGCCACAGCTTGTCAGATCCCCAAAAGTAGTCTTTTGCGTTTATTAGATACCTTACAGGCGCGGGGATATGTGCAACGGCGCGACTCCGATAAACAATACCTGAATCGCGTAAGCCTCATTGTGCAAGCGCCACAGGAACGCAGTCCCGAAGAAATCATTCAGTTTACTTTGGAAACCCTCAGCCAACAACTCGGCTTCACCACCGAATGGTACAGCCCCCAAAACGATCACGCCCTATTGACCCAACGAACAGAATGTCGTGATAGTGCCGTACAAGTCTTGGCACGTATTGGATACAAACGATCCTGGTGGGAAGAACTGGATGCCGTAGCGCGTATCGGACATGTCGCCCTTCCCCTCTCTCCCACCCTCGATCAACAAAAAGCCTGTACCCGATACCAACAAGGTGTGCTTATTCCTCACAGCGCCAGCTCCTACAAACAGGCGCTCAAAGATCTCAACATCGAAAGTCCCTGTGTAGATACCGAATATAATGCCAACGGCATTCGCCGCATGGCCAAAGGCATTCTCGATCAAGAGGGTAAGCTCTTAGGAATTATAGCCGTGCCCATGCATTTCCAACCCGACGCTGAACACCGTCTCCCCGAACGCCTCGACCTTTTGCAACACTGTAGCCTCCGCTTACAAACCCAACTCCAAGAGACCTCATGAAAAAAAATCCCCCCAATATTTTGTTTATCATGTCCGACGACCATGCCGCTAACGCCATCAGCGCTTACGGTTCCAAAGTCAACCACACCCCCAACATCGATCGCCTCGCCACCGAAGGCGCCCGTCTCGATCGTTGCTATGTGACCAACTCCATTTGCACTCCCTCCCGTGGAGCCATTCTTACCGGCACCTACAATCACGTAAATAGAGTCACCACGCTGGGCACCCACATCGATAATCGCCTGCCCAACGTCGCCAAACATTTGCAATACGAAGGATACCAAACCGCCATGGTCGGGAAATGGCATTTGGGACGAGGACCCGAACACTGCCCCACAGGATTCGACTTTTGGTCCGTTCTGCCCGGCCAAGGCGATTACCACAATCCCAGCTTCGACGAAATGGGTGAAAGCATTCAGGAAGAAGGGTACGTCACCGACGTCATTACCGACAAGTGCCTGAACTGGCTCGACCAACGGGATCCAGAAAAACCCTTTTTCCTCATGTGTCACCACAAAGCGCCCCATCGCTCTTGGGAACCCAAAGCAGAACACCGCTCCCTCTATACCGATGAAATTCCGCGCCCGGTCACTTTTGATGATGATTACGCTCATCGCGCAGAAGCTGCCGCAGCAGCCAAAATGCGCATCTCCGAAGATTTAACTTATCAAGATATAGATTTAAAAGTTCCTGAAAATCCACAGGGTGAAGTCACAAACGAAGGCAACAAAGTTCCTTGGCCCGACGACCTTGAAGGCTTCGAACTCACTTGCGCCCTCAGCGGCGAAGTCTTCACCTTTGCTAACCACGACGAATTAAAAAAATTTAAATACCAACGCTACATGCGCAAATACTTACAAGTGGTGCATAGCGTCGATGAGAATGTGGGGCGCCTCCTGGACTGGTTAGATGAAAAAGAATTGGCCGAAAATACCGTCGTCATCTACAGCTCTGATCAAGGCTTTTACCTCGGAGAGCACGGATGGTTCGACAAACGCTTCATCTATGAAGAAAGTTTTCAAATGCCCTTTCTCATACGCTATCCCAAAGAAATTCAAGCCGGCAGCGTGAATACCGACATGACCTGTAATGTCGACTTTGCCGCAACTTGGTTAGACTATGCCGAAACTACCGTCCCCAGTTACATGCAAGGACGTAGCTTCCGTCAAAACCTTCGTGGCGAAACGCCTGAGGATTGGACCGACGTCGCGTATCAACGCTATTGGATGAATCGTGACGTCCCCCACAATGTGTACGCCCATTACGGTATTCGCACGGAGCGCTACAAACTCATCTACTGGTACGACCAGGATTTAGGTCAACCCGGTGCCAATCCCGGCGAAGGGAAAGGCGAATGGGAACTCTTCGATCTCGATAAAGATCCACTCGAGTTGTTCAACCTCGCAGGCGATCCTGCCTATGCAGACACCCAGGCGCTCATGACCCAAAAACTTAATGCACACATGCTCACGATCGGAGACATCCCCGTCCACAGCATCGACTAATTCTTGAACACTGCAGGCGTAGATCTTCGCCTACCCCAAAAAAAAGCGATCCTCGATGAGGATCGCTTTTTTTAGTTCAACGAATGTCGATCCAATAGTCAAATTCGTAGTGACCCGGCTCCACACAATACTCGGTTAAGGTTTGCGGACCACAACTGCCATTCCCCGATCCCCGATGCAAATGATCGATGTGAAGCACGGTCTCTTCCCGTCGCTTGTCCACCAATTCATTCACATGAAAACTGCTAAACAGCTCATCATCCGTGTGATGACGCGCAGAGAATTGAAACAGCTCCTCAGATTCAAAACGCAAAAAACAAGTCGCCGTTCAAGGACAAAACCCATGGAGAGTCCGCGCGATCTCCCCTAAAGGCAGATGCTTCATCCGGAAAAGGAAAAGTCCCACTGTGCATGGGCAAACGATTAAGCTGAGTAAGTTCGGGAATTCCCCAAAGGTGCTGGGAACAACGGGGAGAATAATGCATCTGTAATATCTTTAAGCGTGAATTAAAAAGAGCGCGAAAGAAACACCGCTCATTACCAATTCAGTTTTACGGTCAACTTGCTCCACCTTTACGCCACTTTTTTTAAGTACGTCCAGTTGAGAATATTTCTTTGCTAAAGGTATCGTACATTTCTCAGCGGAAGGGTTGATGGCTACCAATATTTTTTGCTCTCCCAACTGACGTAAGAACACCAACGGATAACGTCCTTTCTTACCGTACACGACTTTGAAATCTCCATCAGCACCCAAAGCAGGATACTCCCGACGCAAGGCCGACAACGCACGAACATGGTTTAACAATGACGTCGGCTTCTCCTCTTGCTCCGAAACCGTAGGGCGTTTTTTAGAAGGATCCAACGGCAGGTACAACTTCTCAGCCTTGGCCGTAGAAAATCCTGCATTTCGAGATTCATCCCACTGCATGGGCGTACGCGACCCTACCCGCCCAAAGCCCCCTTCTTTCGAAGGCAAACCGGGTATGTAGGACATCCCTATTTCATCCCCGTAGTACAAATACGGAATCCCGGGCATACTCCACAAAAAGGCATAAATCACTTTCAATTCCGCCATGCTCCGATGACAACGAACACGGGTTAAATCATGATTCCCTGTCGGCAATGAAATATAACCGAGCTCACGCGTCGCTTCAAAATGTTCAGTATAATGACGCAGAAAACGGGTCACATCTCCTTTCCCGGAACGATCAAAAAAGCTATCCCCGTATAAAGTCCCCGGCGTGCCAAATCCATCCCGTTTGTGTTCGTCCCTGAACAGGGCCGTATAAGCTTCAGTATTAAAATGAATCATGAAATCCATGTGGAACCCTGCCTGCAGGGCATGCTTCGGAAACGACCACTCGGCAATCAGCACACAGTCAGGATACTCCGTATCAAACATGGCACGCACATCCTGCCAAAACGCAATGGTCCCTTTCATTTCAGGATCACTTTTCACCAACGATGCCGCCATATCCACCCGAAAACCATCCGCCCCCAAGTCCATCCAAAAACGCATGATATCCTTCATCTCTTCCCGAACCGCCATCACATCGGGATGATCCGTCGGCAATTGCCAGGGCTTGTCCGGATCCGGTTCTTCAAAACCAAAATTCAAGGCCGGCTGAAAATAAAAGTAGTTGGGCATGTAGGCCGCATTCCGATCACTGAACCCTCGAATTAAAGGGGTTTCAGCCGTACTTTCCGTCCACGCAGAATCCGTCCAAATGTACCAGTTGCTGTACTTGTTTTCTTCGGGTTGTGCAGAGGCTTTGAACCAGGGATGTTCAATGGAAGTATGACCCGCCACCAAATCCAACGTCACTTTCATCCCCCGTTTATGCGCTTCGTTGAACAAACGTACCAAATCGCGATTGCTACCAAAACGCTCATCGACCTTGCGATAGTCACTCACGTCATATCCAGCGTCTCCAAAGGGAGAAACAAAACAGGGGTTTAACCAAATAGCATTACAGCCCAGGGATTGAATGTAATCCAGCTTTTCAATGACCCCTTGCAGATCCCCGATACCATCGCCATTTGTATCTAAAAAACTTTGAGGGTATACCTCGTAAAAAATCGACTCATTTAACCAATCTGGACAGTTTTTCATTTGTAAATATACTCTCTATCTTAAATCTTTTTGTTGCGGAATTACATCGCAAGTTTCCATGTACCAATCCGTCAATCGCTCTCGAAGTTCACTCAAAATTTCCCGATACGCGGGATCACCTATTCGGTTTTGTTGTTCACGTGGATCTCGGGTCAAATCATACAGCTCATCCAACTCACCGTAACGGCGAACATACTTGTGACTTGAGGTTCTACACATCACCGCTTTGCAATGCACAAAGGGATCCTCCGAGGCCTCCTCTACAATACGCGGACCATACAAACCCAAGGGATCCGCAGGTTCCCCCGTATGATTACCACTGTCCACCGCTTGATATTCTTTCGGACGTCGTCCCCCTTCGCAGAAGACCGCATCCCGATGCACAGTCGTTTTTCCCGCAGCCAGCGGCAACAAACTTTTGCCAAAGGAGTCATAACCCGGATCGAGCTGAAGTAGATCATAAACGGTCGCTGAAAAATCAACCAACTCCACCAAGGCCTCTCGATTCCCTGGTTTCACCGGCACGCCCGCAGGAGGTTTAAACAAAAAAGGTACCCGGGTTAAACAATCCTGCATGGTATTGGAGGCCTTCTCCACCAAACCATAATCCCCCGTGAAATCTCCATGATCTGAAAACATAAAAATCGCCGCATCGTCATAAAAATTCTGCTGTTTGAGCGCATCCATCAACATGCCAAACTGATGATCCAAACGCGCACAACTTCCATAATAGGTCCCTCGAAGTTCAGACCAAGTTTCTTCGTCTAAACCCTGTAACTTTTGATTCCTATAAATCTTCTCGAGAATGGAAGGAGCCCCTTCCCAACTCTCAGGTGCGGGAACTCGCGGAAGCAGCATCCCTCGATCAATCATACTGTACCAAGGCTCCTCAACCCCATAGGGCGGATGCGGATAATCCAAAGGCAAATAGATGCACAAGGGCTTTTCTCCATCATAGCTCCCGATAAAATCCAACGCACCAAGGAAACGCGCCCAATCCGAGTCGGCATAAACCTCTTCATCCCCTTTATCCAACTTCCCTTTCAAAAAACTAAAATACATGTCGTCATCAGGCTCTCCCCGCCAAGCATAATTCCCCGCATGCGCCCCTTCTCTGGGGGTCAATCCCCAGCGCTCATAGTCTGCGGCCGTCGCTTCAAAACGCACATCACAAGCAGCCTCCAAATCAGGCCCTCGAGCCAATAAATCATTTTTACCCCCCCACCACACAAAATACCCCTCATCCTTCAACACCTTCAATAAATTGGGCTCCCCTCGATCCGCATGCAGCATATGATTCATCGTCCGATGACCACGTACATGCGGATACCATCCCGTCATGTAACTACAACGACTCGGAGTGCACACCGGATTTTGACAAAAGGCCTGCGAAAAAGAAACCCCCTCTTCTGCGGCGAATTGATCTAAATGAGGGGTGACTGCCGCAGGATTTCCCTGATGCCTTAAAACATCTCCCCGCCACTGATCCGGATTAAAGATAATAATATGTGGTTGTTTCATATGCCTCCCAAGAATGGACAGGCACGATATGTATATACAAATAACCGATAAGTCAATCGCAAGCCGACGCTTCTACAGCATTTACGGATTTCTAAAACCGTCTTTTACACGCACATTTACCAATATTTTCCGGTCAGTTGATTTGTATTCACCCAAAATTATAGCAAAAGCTTGGTCAACAATCTCACTTAACTCACAGGCAATGAGAATGGGCGGAGGCCAAAAATACTTCTCCAAGCCCAACCAAGGCGCATTCAACACCACAGTCAATTTCTCAGCATCCACATCGGGAGATTCCCACGCGGCCCGCATCCCCCCCATCGCATCAGGCATATTATCAAAAATGAGCGCCGTGGGTTCCACTTTCACCAACACATCTTTGGTAATTTCATAGGCCAAATTACTGGCAGGTTCCCAGGGTTTTACATGGCGTTTAGGTGACCACAGGGTTTTGCGCGGCAGATCACGATCCGCCAAAGCCTTGCGCATACCCTCCAATTGTAATCGATAGGATTCATCCCAAGGTTCACTGGCAATATAAGCAATTTTTTCATGCCCACGGTCCAGCAAGGTCGACACGTCAATATACCCGATTTGGCCATAATCTTGATTGACCATATATACATTCTTTACATCTTTCGGCAATTTTGCATTCGGGCTCAACAACACCACCGGTACACCAAAACTGTCAAAAAGCTTCACCGCATCATCTGAAATAGGCCCAGCAGGCGGAATAATGATGACGCCCCGAATATCATCCCGACTCTCCCACAATTTTTGAAGCGATTCGTACATGGTTTCGCTGGTGAACATATAATCCACCAACCCTAAACTTTTGCTGTGAGCCAACTGACGCGCCCGCCGAAGTTTGGACCAAAAATCAAAACTAAACCAATCCGGATATGCCACTAAAATACTGCCCTTCGAGGTGCGAATCTCATCCGTATGCACCTGCCGGTCACCATGCCGTACGAACGTCCCCCGCCCCGCCTGACGAATCACATACCCATCCCGCTGCAATTCATTCAAAACTTTGTGTACCGTCAGTCGAGAAATCTTATGCTTCTCCGCAATTTCCATTTCCGTAGGGAGGCGCTCCCCGTCACTGTATTGATCAAACTGAGCAATCAATGTCTTACGAAGTTTAAGATGGAGGGGTATTCGTGGTTTTGGAGCTGAAGGCATAAGTGATTTTCTCAAAGAGGATATAGGAAATTACTTTAACCTGCATGCCCCCACTGGCAAGAAAAAATTCGATTCCTCCCCCCTAGTGGAGGGTTGACAGCATTATACATTGTATATACAAATAATCATATCGATCACATCAGAGTGATCAAATCCTTAAAAATTTGTAGATATCATGAATAAACATAACGAGTACAAAACGGACGTCGCAGTAGTAGGAGGGGGATTTGGGGCCGTTGCAGCCACACGCTCCATGTTAGATCAGGGCCTCACAGTAATCATGACTGATGAATTCAACTGGATTGGTGGACAGGCCACCAGCCAAGCCCTCTGCGTCATGGACGAATTTTACGACCCCCTGGGTGAAACCATCATGAATGCCCGTTATGCTGAGTTTCGTGAACGTTTACGGCAGTATTATATAAACAAATATACCCTCTCCCCTCTCGGGGCCTCTCAACTTCACTTCTGTGCAGGCAATGCCGCCTGTGCCCCCGTTACCGCAGAATCCCATGTGGCCTATCAGGTCATCATGGACTGGCTCGCTCCCGAAATTGAAAGCGGTCAATGCATCATCCTTCCCCGCAGCGTCCCCATTTCAGCCGAACGCTCCGAAGATCGCGTTCTTTCGGTCACTTGCAAATCCTTAGACAATCCCGATGAGACCTTCACACTCTCGGCCGATTTCTTTTTAGACGGCACCGAAACCGGTGATACCTACCCTTTATTGAACTTAGACTACGGATTGGGAGAAGAAGCCAAAGCCACCTTCAATGAAACCCACGCCCCCGAAGTGGCCGATAAAAAAGCCATTCAATCATACACCTACTGTATTGCCGTAGAATTTGTGCCCGGAGGCCAATATACCATCGAGAAACCCGCTCAGTACGAAGAACTCAAAGCCAGCCAACCCTTTTCTCTCGGCAACCTCGGTGCACGTAAAGGCGAACCCGGAAAATTCTTTGAATTAGAATTCAGCAAAGTCACTGGCGAACGTATCATTCCTTTTTGGTTTTATCGCTGTCTGGTCGATCTTAAAAACTTTGATGATCCGAACCTTACCACCAGTCGCGCCGTTATTAATGTCAGCAGCAACGATTATCGCGGCGAAGGGTTTGTGGATAATCCCAAAGGCGCAGACTCCCTCGAAGCCGCCAAACAACTCAGTCGCGCTTATTTATACTGGTTGCAAACCGAAGCACCCCGCGATGATGGCGGATTCGGATATCCGGAAATTCGCCCCATGCCCGAAGCCAGCGGCACCCCCGACGGATTAGCTCAAGCCCCCTATGTACGGGAAGGCCGTCGTCTCCGCGCCTGCGACATCGTAGTGGAAGAAGACCTCTCTACCCAATTTCAAACCGGCTCACGCGCACGCAATTTTCCAAATTCTGTAGGCTTAGGTGCCTACATGATCGATATACATCATCGCTCCGCCGGAGGGGGAGGCATGGTACAAATGACCCGCCCCTACCAAATTCCACTGGGGGCACTGGTCAGTCCTGAACTCAAAAACTTTGCCGTGGCCAATAAAGGCATTGGCGTCACCCAAATTGCCAATGGTGCCTACCGTCTACACAACTTGGAATGGGCCATCGGCGAGGCCGCAGGAGAGCTCGCTGCATATTGCCTGGAACAAAAACCCGAACATCCAAATTTGCAAGGACAAGACTTGTTCGCCTATCAGCGCCGTCTATTAAAAGCAGGAATTCCCTTATATTGGTACGAGGATTTACCACCGACCCATCCCGCCTTTGAAGCTGGACAATTGCTTGCATTGACAGGCATCTGGCCCGGAGATCCAACGCACTTGAGAATCGACGCCGCCCAGAGCTCCTGTCGCCACCGCCCCATGATGCACAAAGTCTTCGCACGCATCAAAGGAGCCGGTACCGACCTCACCGTGCTCCGGGACATCCACGTCACCAACCACGGATCACGCAAACTCGATCTCATGCATCAAATGATGTGTATGATGGACCACATCGGTTGGCCTGCCGCCGCAATCGACCGGCAATGGCCCGCCTTCGACCCGGAAGATCATACCCCTCTGGACCCTGCGAGAGTGTGGTAATGAAACCCTCCTCTCGATTTTGGGTGGGGGGAATACTCTGGGCCCTATGCGCCCCCCTTTTGATGCTTCGGGCCGAAGCAACCTTGCAAAAGGGGGACCGACTCTTTTTCCTGGGAGATTCCATCACCGTGGCCTCCACAAGTCCAACCGGATTTGTCACCATACTCGATGAAACGCTGGATCAACGGGAACCCGACAACACCTACAGCTTTCATACCGTCGCCAAGGGGGGACGGGGTGTCCGTTTTTTAAAGTCTTCCTTTCCAAGTAAGGTAGAGGCAGCAAACCCCCAAGTAGTGGTCATCTATATTGGCATCAATGACGTACGTTTGGTTGAAAGAAATCCCAATGATAATCCCGAGCAATATCGAAGCATGCTCACGCAACTGGTGGAAAGCGCACAGGCACTTCCGGCCCAAGTCGTTATTTGCTCACCGGCAATACGCGGAGAAAAAACAGACGGAAGCAATCCTTACGATGCCTTGATCGATCAGTACGCAAATATCTGCCGGGAAGTGGCCATCGAAACCCAAGCCTCTTTCATCAACCTCCGATCCGAATTTATGGCAACGCTCAAACGCATCAATCCACAGAATGACACCGAAGGTCATTTAACCAAAGACGGCGTTCACCCCAACGCCGCGGGGAACAAACTCATTGCCAATGCCCTTCTCACCTTGTGGGGCTACGACCCCATTCCTTGAGTCCGCTTAGGCGGAATAATCCGCCCTTTCCTCACCACATCCCCAGCCCGGATCTCCATGAAAAATATGCTTAAAACCTCAATCTTCATGTTGGTGAGCCTGTGTCTATCATCTCTCTATGCGCAGCAATTACCCAAACGAACAAAGAACGACCCCCATCCCGAGCATCCTAAAATCGACAAAGATATGGTTCCCGTTCTTCAAGCCATGACCGAAGGCAAATACAGCTCGGAAGACGGTAAAACCCAAGTCCCTTGGCGTCTTTTCATCCCTAAAGAAGCTTCCGACACCCACAAGCTCCCCCTCATTGTTTTCCTGCACGGCGCCGGCAGCCGGGGAAATGACAATCTGCGCCCCATGGATCTCGCCTATAGGTTTTTTGATGCTGATGCACAGGCCGAAAACCCTTGTTTTATTTTCGCTCCCCAATGCCCAAAAGGAACGGGATGGAATGATTTTAAAAAAATTGGCAACAAAGATAACAACAATTTCAGCTATAATCCGGATCCCAATGCGGTGATGGTAGGCGTCTTGGAGACCTTGGATCAACTGATTGCCACGTACCCCATCGATACCAACCGCATCTATATCACCGGCATGTCCATGGGTGGCTTTGGCACCTGGGAAATGCTCTATCGCAGACCCGACATGTTTGCTGCCGCCATTCCCATTTGTGGCAGTGGAGATCTCAGCACAGTCCACGTATACAAAGATGTGCCGATTTGGTGTTGGCATGGCGTCAATGACACCACTGTTCGCGTAGAAAACAGCAGAGAACTCATCGCCGCACTGGAAGCTGCGGGCGGCTCCCCCAAATACTCAGAGATCAAAGCAGGGCACGGTTCATGGGAGCCCGCCTACAGAACCATCGCCCTGCACCAGTGGTTATTTGCCCAATCAAAGGAAGAAGAATGAACACACGCCTCTTGCTTTTTATCTTCACCCTCCCTTTCGCCTCCTTCCTGATTTCAGAGGAAGTTCAACCCGAAGAACCCTTAGATGTGTTCGTCATGGTGGGCACCAGCAATATGGCAGGCGTCGCCGCCCCCGTGAAAAAGCTCAGCGAAGAACAACGTAAACCCCACCCTAACATTCTCGTTTTTCAAAATAACAAATGGCTCCCCCTCCAAGCCGCGATAGCCCCCTACAAGAAAAAAGAAATCTTTGGCCCGGAAGTGACCTTCGGCCCCATGATGTCCGAATACCTCGGCAAACCCATCGGCATTATCCAATCGACCCTCACCGCAGTTAAAGACAACAAAGGATATAGAAAAACCTTGGCCACGGTTAAAAAAGCACAAGCCTCCCGTCCTATTCAAATTAAAGGCATGGTGGTGCAGGCGGGAGAACGCGATGGCGGAACCGAAGCCTGGGCCCAGGCATTCGAACAAAATTTAATTTCGCTAATTGAATCAGCCCGCAAAGACTTCAATGCCCCCAGCATGCCTTTGGTCATCAATCTCGCAATTCCCAATCCGGAAATCGCCCCCTATGTGATGGACATCCGCGATGCCCAATCCACCTTCACCTACCCCGGATTTCAAGTCGTAGATTGTGACAGTATCCCTCAAGCCAACGACAAAATTCATTACACCGTAGCAGGCGAACTCGAGTTCGGCAGACGCCTGGCCAACGTCATGATAGAATTGTTAGAGTTACAAAAGTCCCCAAAGCCCTAAACACTGCAACACTTTCTAAAGCTGCAAGTTCAGGGTTTCCTTCTAATGGCAACAACAAACCCTGCGAAGCCCAACAGCACCAGCGCCACCGAACTCGGTTCAGGAATAACTGAATACTCCAATGTGGGGCGCCATGCTTCGGTTGCATTTTCGGATGAAGCAAATGCAAGCGAAGGGCCGAAATCAGATTGATAGCTTGAGATAGCAATTACAGTGAGCGTATTGTTGACCTGTCTAAAATCGGAGAGAGTATCAATCGTAAACTCAAATGTCGTTCCTGCTGCAGTGCTTGACGCAATCGTCGCCGTCTCACCGAGAAATGTGGTTTCTCTGGATTCGAGATCATTAATCCCTGCTCCACCCGTATCATTCCCTGGGGCATTGCTCCAAGTGATCGCATTTTCTGTCCAACCTGTACCGGGATCCTGATCATCTTTTAAGGCATATAACGCTACCTTGAATGTTTCATCCGCTGAAGAATTCGCAGCAAGCGTGAGCGTGACCGTTCCGGACTGGGAAAAATCCACATTCTCTCCGGAGAAATCAAATTTTATCCAGGACTTGCGAATATTATTACTGGCACGTTTGACGACAAGATGTCCTGTTGCGTCTTGGACCGTACTTGAAGCACTATTCAACACGTAGTTGTCTTGGCTGGCAATAAGGGTCGCGGCCTGCACCCCAGCGGTAACACATAACAGGGCGGTGATGGAAATGAGTTTTTTTTGTAGCGTGGTCATAAGGTTCTAAAATTATTTTTTATTAAAAGACTTATGATGCTACGTATACTCTTATGAAATTACCTTGTAAAGGTAGATTCTAGGATAAATGGACACGCGATCAGTTCAGATCATCTATCCTGAAAAAGGATGGAGAGCATCTGAAGTGGGAACAGAATCAACAGACGCTTATAAAACAATCAAGTGGAAGCCGATGCCTGCAATACCTGCCCCCAAGTAACGCAGGAACTGCGGGCCCTTGGAGAAGTTTTGGGCAATGACGCCAACGGAAACACCCGAAAAGTGTATGAGTGCGGTACCGATCACAAAGCCCACAGCATAAAAGACGGGCTCGCCCATTTCAGGCATCTCTGTCCCATGGGCATGTCCGTGAAAAATCGCAAAAAATCCAACCGCGAGCATGGCCAGATAGGTGGGTAATTTTTTCTCCGCGGCCAACGCAATCCCCAGCACCAATACAGACAGTGCGATCCCCAGCTCTACGGAAAAGAACGGCACCCCGTTCATGCCCATCAGTCCGCCGATCAACATCACCCCCACAAAAGCAGTCGGCACCGACCACACCGCACGACCTCCGATTTGAGCACTTAAAATCCCCACCGCCAACATGGCCAACAAATGATCCAAGCCCAATACGGGATGTGACAAACCCGAAGTAAATCCACCGCCATGACCAAGCTCATGCGCTTGCACCAATCCAGGAATCAAGAAAACTGTGATAAAAGAAAGGGATAATTTTTTCATAGATGACTACCGTTATATTTCAGGGGAACCCGTGATCTCCAGTACCACTGGTATTTGAAGAGCTCTAATATGCCCGGCCCAAAAATGCGACCCTCCTTTTACAACAATTCAACTTCACCCTAGCCTTTGGTTCAAAGCAATAGCAGCAGCCCACAAGAAAGAAATGCACGCTATCTATCCATCCTGAAACTAAAGATTACGATCAACATCCAGAATCCTTGTACGAAATATATAACGCAACCCCAATTGTTGTAGATCGATGATTCTCGAGGGCTGAAAGCCATGGCCCACACATCCCAGTCGGTGAAGACACCTCTCTCTCCCTATCACCAATCCCGCGCCGGCTTCTTCATGGGTTGTGTATTAAAATTTCCTTCTTTTTCCCCACCCGACCCCACAGCATCACGATTAAAATCACCGCCTTCTGCCACAAAAGAAATGGACTCATAACTCGGCGTTCCCGCTTGCGTCGCCCCCGTATCCGTGGCCGACGCCGCCTCCTGCGCCAAGGCCCGTGCTTCTTGCAGGAGCGACATGGCTTGTTCTGAAGATTTCTGCAATTGACCCATCGTCGGTTCATCCCCACCAGCTGATCCTGACCCGGGAGCTCCCGGAGGCGTTTCGCCCGGGCTACCGGCTTGTGCATCTTCTCCGGCTTTCTCACCAGGCGCACCATCAGACGCTTCACCTGTTTTTGCAGCTTCCTCAAGCTTATCCCCCACGCCATCGGCGGCGGCAGACGCATCAGCGGCAGCCGCTGCCGCAGCTTCGCTTCCGGCCGCGTCACCATGTTCTTCCAGCAATGACATGGCCTGATGAAAATCAGCGGCGGCGGCTTCCAAATTTGTGACCGCCCCTTCTGGATTTTCCGGCAACATCGCCTCCCCTTTTTCCATTTTCTGTTCCCCGGTTTCGCTTAACAGCCCCGCCAAAGCCAACGCATTTTCTTTATCTTTTGCCTGCAAGTCCACATCATCAGGGTTCAGCGCCAGTGCTTGATCATACAACTCATCCGCCTGCTTGCGTTTCGATGCTTTGCTCGATTCTTTATTCAACCTGTCCAAATCCTGCACCAACGCATCCGCCTCTGCCTCATATTTTTGGGCGAGCATCTTTTCAACTTCAGCAATCAGCCCTTGCGCCTCTTGATTATTCGGGTCCGCGGCAAGTGATTGCTGAAAATCTTCCAATGCCATTTCAGCCATCGCAGACTGCCTCTTCTCCGGCATGGTTTCCATTTTCTCTAACTTATCTTTTCCCATCCCCAAAAAAGCTTGGGAAAGCACCATCTGCCCTTCCGCAATTTTCAGATCAAATTTATCCGGTTCCGTCGATAAGGATGCCGCATCCTCAAACAACTGAATCGATTGCGTCGCCGCATCCACCGCTCTGCTGAAGGCCTGTTTCCGTTTCTGTTCATTTGTTTCTTCCGCATTGCTTGCCAAGTACTGTTGGGCATCGGAAAGTTCTTTCTCCGCCAATGCATTTAAATTTTCCGCCAACAACCCTTCGACCTGCTGATGCAACAACTGCGCGTGCTCATGTTTGGGAGAAAGTGTCACCGCCTCATCCAAGTCCTGATAACATCTCCGCAACATATCGATTTTCACGTAAGTATTCCGCTCAAAGGCTTTTGCCGTGGCGAGTCGTGTTTCTGTACCCGTCACAATCAGCGCCACCATGCCATCCCGGGTCGCAATGCCATTGCTTTTCGCCATCTCCAAACTCTTATCTTTCCGCAAAGCACTTTGATAATACTGATGCGCACTCCGCCACTGCTGAAGCGCCATATCCGGATCCTTGTCAAAGCTCGCCCGACCCAACTTCGCCTGAATATTCCCCTGCTGCGCAAATATGCGGGCATGCAGTTCAGGATCCGTCACAAATAAATCTGCTTTTCTAAAAGCTTCTTCAGCAAGTTCCAACTCATTTTCGGCCACATAGGTCAGTCCCATATTATACAACAAATAGGGATTTTCAGGTTTTAGTTCTAGCTCCGCAACCAACACAGCTCGGGCGCCCTCCGAATCTCCCGCCGACATCTGCGCTTCCGCCAAAGTCACAATTTCATCCACAGTCGCTCCGTAACCGCACAGCAACAGCATCCGGCATGAAAGGAAGAGCGCACAGAAAATAGTCTTGGTTTTCATGACGATAACACCGCTTCGGTTTTGATGACTTGAGGACGCGCACGCACGCACATTTCAAACAGCAGCGCCACTAAACTCAACCCCAAAGGAATCTGATAATACTCTTTGGCATCTCCCTGAAATTCTTCTGGCACATTGTCCCCCATAGGTTTCAAATACTGAAGATAGATCTCTTGCAAGCCTTCCCCATCTTCCCCCAGATCCACATAACGCCCACCGGTGGCACGCGCGATACGGGTCAACGATATTTTATCCAAGCGCGTATGCACATTACGCCCAAACTGATCCCGCAAGTAAGGATTCCGACCCTCTTTCGTAATCGGAATCGTCGAACCAGCACTCGTCCCCACCCCTACCGTGTAAATGACCCCATTCAGCTCCTGCCGAAATTTCATCGCCGCCTCCATCGCATCCCCTTCATGATCTTCACCATCGGAGAGTACCACCAGAATCGGTCGATCAATATCCTGACCTTCAAAAACGGAAATGGCCCGCGTAATCGCAGAAGCCAAAGCACTCCCCCCCGGAGGAACCGTGGCGGGACTCACCGAATCCAACACCAATGACAACGCTTCAAAATCATAGGTCAATGGTGCACGCAAAGCAGCCTCTTCCGTAAACGCGATCAATCCCATGCGATCTCCTTGAGACAACGTCAACAAATCAAATATGGATTCCTTGGCTGCGGTGAGCCGACGCATCGTGCCCTCAACCTCAAAACCAGTGAGGTTCCGGTTAGCTCTGAAATTTTTCATATCATACCCTTTCAAGCCTGCGACCAATGGTGCCTTTCCCATAAGACGTTTCCCCGCCTGCTTCCGCCAGGCAGCAGTAGACAACGCATCGTTCGCCAACATACTTTTGGAAGCATCCAAGGCAATCATCATGTCCACCCCCACCCGTTGTCGTTCTTCAACGTCATTAGGGTCCGGTGGCAAATAGGGACGCGCCACAGCAACCAGCAGAAACACCAAACATAAGGTATGAAAATATCGGCGGGGACGCCACACCGGCGTTTTTCCAGTAGCGTTTACATGCCGGGTATATGCACCACCTAAAAAGCGTTGTAACCTGGTCGCATGCCGTCTATCCGTGAACAGGTAGAAAAGATGGCACAGCCCCACCACCACCGGTATCAGCACCAAAATCCACACATGCGCAAATTTCATGGTAACCTCCGGAAGAGCCATTGCCTACAAACCAATTCCACAACCAACAAGCCCGCAGCCAACGCTAAAAACCAGGGAAAAAGTTCATGATAAGACTGGAAGCGTTTCTGCTCCACCCGCTTGACTTCCAGTTCATCAATCTGGTCATAAATCGACGTTAACGAATGGGTGTCCGTTGCTTGATAAAATTGTCCTCCGGTTTCTTCGGCAATCCGAAACATCACGTTCTGCGCATAGGCAGAAGTCCCCAGGATTTGCGGAAAGATTCGGATGGTGTAAATGCGGATATTTTGCTGCGCCGCATAACGGGCCGCCTCCAGTGGAGGCGTTCCACGATTATTCATACCATCCGAAACCAAAATAATGGTTTTTTCCCGGTCAGGGTTTTCCATCATGTAATCCACACTCAACATAATTCCATCACCGATGGCGGTTCCGGTGCCGGTATCAATATTATCCAGGATCTGTGAAATCCAATTTTGATCCAGGGTGAGTGGACTCGCAAGATAAGCAAACTTTGCAAAACCACAAATACCAAAACGGTCCTGCGTCCGGTCTTCCATGAAATTTTTAATTACTTCCACTAAAGCGATTTTTCGACTGACCTGTTTCCCTTCCCATATGTAATCTTCCACCTCCATGGATTTGGAAAAATCCAAGGTCAGCATGATATCGATCCCTTTTGCATGGTCCGGCAAATTACCATAAGGGCGTTGTGGTCGGGCCAACGCCAAAATAAATATGCTTAGAATCACATACCGTAATACATCACGGTGCAAGCATTTAGGTCCACCTTTGGGTTTCTTCAGATCTGCAGGCAAAAGTGCTAACCCTGTAAAGGCCACAGAAGGTGCAGGACGTTCTTTTCCCAACAACATGGCCAAAAAGGGCAATCCTAAAAAAAGCAACAAGACCCAAGGGTGGTCAAAATGAATCAGCGAAGTATCCAGGAGACTATCAGTCATGCGTCTCTTCCTCCACCGGCATAGGCGTCACGGTTATCAGGTATTCAACCGCATCGATCAACTCTGTCAAAGAATCATGCGAATACAATTGCGCCGCAAATTTCATACGGTCACAGGCCGCCAATACCTCTCCCACCATTTCTTCCAAACCTTCAGGAAAGGAGTCGGCCTCTTGAATGTTTTTTAGAAATTCAGAACTCGTCTGATAGGGAGCGCGCAGGTCAAAACGATCACAAACATACACCCGCATAATCCTAGCCACTTCAATCCCCACTTCTTTTTCCCCCAACTCCGTGAGCTGCGCTCTCAACTTCCTTAACCCTGCCATCGCCGCCAGCGAGGGATCGGGCTTCGGTTCTTCAGGTACTGGCAAATTCGCCTGTTTATTTTTCGAACGGAATACCCATACCAGCGGAATTACCAGGATCAACAACGCCAACAGTCCCAGCCCCACCCACAACCAGGAAAATCCCCTTTCCGGTGGTGGCGTCAGCAACCTAAGGTCCTCCACCAACTCAGGGAATTGAAATTGATTTTCCATACTCATACAATTTTTCGGGTGAGCTCTGCCGACAAAAAATGCGCCAAACGCGAGACATAGGATTCAGCGCTATCCACCAACATATGTTTCACACCCGCATGACGCAGAATGCGGGTACGGGTTTCGATCTGTTCCGCCACCGCCATCGCATAGGCCCGTTGCACTTTAGGGTCACTGGTATTCACCACCACCTGCTCACCCGTCTCCGGATCATGCAAAACCATCCGCCCTGCTTTGGGAAGAGACACCTCGCCTGCATCCTGAATCACAAAGGCCGCCACACTGTGCTGCTGATTGGTCATCGAAAGCGTCCGTTCGTAGCCCTGATCTTGGAAATCTGAAATCAAAAACACCATGGCAGGTCGCGTTTGCACGCGATTCAAATAGCGCAGGGCATTATCCAGATTGGTGCCGGTGGTTCTAGGTTTATGAAAGAGAATTGTACGCAACATATGCATCACATGATCCGTGCCCTTCCCTGGCGGAATGTAGAGCTCGACTTCATCCGTAAAGGCCAACAAAGCAATCCGGTCATTGGATTTCGAAGCACTGAACGCCAAGGTTCCGGCCAATTCAGCGGCCAGTTCCAACTTGCTCTTTTCCTGGGTCGAATATTGGCCCGAGGCACTGAGATCGACTAAAATCACAAAAGTGATTTCCCGTTCTTCGGTAAAACGTTTGACGTAAGTGGCCCGCATCCGCGCGGTCACATTCCAATCGATCCGACGCACATCGTCTCCCGGTTGATACGGACGTACATCATCGAAATCCATTCCCCGGCCCAAGAAAATGGATGCATAATTCCCACTCAACAATTGTTGAGACATCAACCGGGTTTTCACCTCCAGTTGATAAATCCGTTTAAGCCATTCGCGCGGCAACATCATTACATTGCCAACGGTTAAGGAACCAATACATTTTCGAGAATCGCGGTAACCAGATCTTCCCGGGTCACTTCATCGGCCGCCGCTTCGAAAGAAGGAATGATCCGGTGACGCAACACATCCATGGCAATTGCTTTCACGTCATCCGGCGTCACATAACCCCGCCGTTTCAAAAAGGCATAGGCTTTCGATGCCAAGGTCAAATTGATCGACGCCCGGGGCGACGCCCCCACCCGAATATAGCCCGCCATCTTCGGCACCACATCCTGCATGTTCCGCGTCGCCAACACCAAATCAACAATGTACTGCTCTACCTGTTCATCCACATAAATCTCATCCACAATTTCACGTAACTCTAAAATAGTCTCCGGCTTCAACACCGGCAAAATGGGATGCGACGGTTGCGTCTTCGACATTCGCCGGAGAATCCCCAACTCTTCATCCCGGTCCGGATACCCCACCACCACTTTTAACATGAAACGATCCATCTGTGCTTCAGGCAAGGGATACGTCCCCTCTTGTTCAATCGGATTTTGCGTCGCCAACACCAAGAAGGGATGCGGTAATTTAAAGATGGTATCCCCAATCGTCACTTGCCGTTCCTGCATCCCTTCCAACAATGCACTTTGCACTTTCGCGGGAGCACGGTTAATTTCATCGGCCAACACCATATTCGCAAACAGTGGACCTTTGTGGGTGCTGTACTCACGGGTATCCGGATTGTATATCAGGGTGCCAATAATATCAGCAGGCAATAAATCAGGTGTGAACTGAATACGCTTAAAATCACAATCAATCGCATCTGCCAACGCATTGACCGTGGAGGTTTTTGCCAAACCAGGCAACCCCTCCAACAACACATGTCCATTCGCCAACAGGCCCACCAATAACCGTTCAATTAAATACTCCTGCCCCACAATTCGTTTTTGAATCTCAATGTAAATACTATCCAGCCATTGAGAGGAATCTTCTACCTTTTTTGTAATCGCGGCAATTTCTTCACTGGACGGCATCGGGAGTATATCTGTCATGCGGATCTCGTAAGTTCGGTTTTTCTAATCTGTATTTCAATCACTATGTAGACAATCATGAATCATGCCGTCATAAATGTATATACATATTTAACACAAATATTCACAAGATCTTTTTTAATAAATATCTTTCTCACGCCCCCCCCTCACCATGGAAACTAATGAAACGCTTGCTTTTCGTGATTCCCTTTTTCTACGGCGCCACTTGCCTGGCCGATCCCGCAACAGCCGAGACCCCAAAACATAAACCCAAACGTGAAAAATCAGCGATCATTTTCTTGGGAAAACCGGAGGGGAGAGGAAAACAAACACGTTTGTTCATTCTATCCGGACAATCCAACATGGCCGGACGATACCCTCATGGTGGTGAAAAATGCGCAAAGCGGTCAACCCATTCGCCGCTGAGCAAAAGACTGGCAACCCGTCGGCGATTGGGCACCGAAAAATGCTCGGGCCTAACCCGGCAACAACGATCTCTACCAAAGACTAATCGCCATGGTCACACAGGCCACCGAAGGTAAAAAGATCGATAGTGTTTCTTTTGTATGAATGCAGGGCAAAGCAGATGCGAAAAAACAACATTCCACAAATTATGCGGATGCGCTCACCGGACTGATTCAACAAATCCGCACCGATACAGGACACGAAACCATCACCGTCGTGGTGAGCCGCATCAGCGATCACCTCAAGGACGATACACATTGGGACCGCGTGCACGCTGCACAAATGGCCATTTGCGAAACAGATCCTGAAGAGCTCCAAGACCGCATCCACGACCCTTCATGTACCGCGGTCATCGAAGAACTCACCCCAGAAATTTTCTGCGATGGCTGGAACAAAGATAGTTACAATCAGGTCTGGAATCGTCAAAATCAATTCGGTTAAATGGATAATGTCAAAGCGTACCGCGACACCTTGTGCTCCAGCATCAGTCAACAACCCCGGCACATAGCCCTCATCGACTATTGGCATGGAAGCCATCAGTATGGAGATGTCCTCGACCCGGATTTCACTTAGGCGATGATCCTTTTTTGATTCAACGCCCTGTCCCGAAGGCTATCCCCTAAAGACGCGCATCCACCCACTGACGGGTGGTCGTCATATCCGGCTGATCCACTTCCATTTCCAATACCGACGCCCAATCCAAAAAGGGCATATTATCTTTTTCCATTTTGGGATGTTGTTTCAGCACTTCGTAAAGAATGCGACTGCCATCTGTAGGCGATTTGGCAAGGGGAATCTCCGCAGACGGCGCTCCAAGCGGCAGGAAAACCGCTTGAACCATATCCTCTTTCATCACGCCATACACCGGGAAAGTTCCCACCTTAATTTCTTCGAGTTCATGCCCTTCTCCAAACACGGCTTGGGCAATTCCCTGCAAAAATTGCATCCCTTCGTCAGAAGCAGGCGCTTCACACGCCAACACCGCACCCGCGGCCATTTCCTTTTGAATCCGGGCCAAGCCCTCAGCAGACGCCGGCTGAAAAGGACCATTGCCACTTACAAAAATCAGCGCCAATCCTTCTACATCAGAGGCCTCGACGGCCGGGGACAAACGTTTGGCCGTAAAAGTACGGGCCTGCTCATTGCTCCATACCGTCAATACCGGATCCAAACGGGTAGTGCGGGGCGCTTCACCATCCCAGGACCATGCACCCGCAATATCAGGCGCATCCGATGAGGTTAACACACGTAAGTGCAAGAGCGCCGGCATGCGCAGGCGATCAACAAAGCGCCAATTATCCGCGTAAATCGCCCCCCGTGAAGCCCTTTTCAGATCAAAGGGTTTCCCCTTTCCTTTTTGCGCCAACAGCATGTTGTGTAATTCTTCCATGCGATACAATTTCAATTCCCGATGACCCGGCGTTCCCATAGAATAATATCCTAATTTGTCTTCAGCGGTCACATCCCACTCATCAAGAATCTGCATTTCCAGTTCCGGCCAAAGCGCGGCCACCGATGGCAATACATCACTGAGCGGTTTCAGATACACCCCAAGCTCCACCATGCCCATGTGGTAACCCAGATCTTTAGATTTCACTTCACCGGAGATCCATTGACTTAAAACGGGTTGTACTTTTTGCATGGCCGCAGACAAGCGTGGAGAAATACCCCTCACATCCTGATGCATAATCACTGCGGCAGAATATAATGCCAACGCACCCTGAGCACAACTTTCAGGGCTCATGACTTCAGGGAATGCTTGTTGAGGAGCACTCACTTGATCGATCCCCACCACCAAATCTTTAAAGTCAGTAACCGGGATATGGATGATCCCTTCCGAAAATAATCCCTGTGGATTTTGCAAACGTACCACCGCAGTGGCCGCCTGAGAAATCAACTGACTCGTGCCGGGAAAAGCAACCAAGGCTTGCCCCCGGGCATCTTTCGGAATCACCACAGTGGTCGGTAACAATCCCCACTCCTTCACCACCGACAAGGCATAAAGTGCAACCGCCGTACTTTCCAAATCCACCACTTGTTCTGCATATATATTCACAGGTAAACCATGATAAAGCGCCTCCTCCAAAGAATACCCGCCATAACTTCGCCGACCATCTTCCCCCGGCAAACGAGATGTTTGGGTCAAGTTTCCCATGCTAAATCCGTGCGTGGATACATCTTGTATCTGCTTCACATACGCATCGTAAATCTTTTTATTTTCCGAAACTTTGGCCTGCAAACGCTCTTTTTTCTTCTCATCTTGTTCTGCATTCAACGCCTCAATTACTTTTGACAGTTCTTTATCATACACCCGCTGCTTCGCTTCCATTGCCGAGGCCAACAAGGTCGTATTCACACAGACAGGTCCCCACATCCCCATCACCTTGGGTGCTTGTTGCTGACCCAACAACAGCTTATTCACGCAACGCGAAGCGATCCTTGCATAAACCGGATTTTCTTTAGCCACCGCACTAAACCCGATCGCCAACCACGCCAAATCATAAGTCGTGTCAGGCAAACCATAAACCTCGATAAACTCAGCCAAGGTTTCAATACATCTGGAAAATTCTTCATCCGCCGGTGAGATCCCCAACCGCACAAAGGTGTCGATCGCCATGCCATTCGCCCCAAAGAAACCATTATACAAGATGGGTTTGTCTATCCGATACCGTTCAGCTTTAGGGTCATATTTATTTAATACCCGACTCTCTGATCCATTCGGATCGGCGATGAACCTCCGTTCTTTCACTATTTCGTAGCCAATGATACGCCGCTTACGTACTTTGCCGACTCTCTCCTGATACTCAACCGTTGTAGTCCCCACCCCTTCAAATTTTTCGAAGATAGGTTTCCGCACATCCACCATTTCATAACGACCTTTCTGCACCACTTCTTTCTTTGCCGAATCATCCCGTACCCGCCGGTAATAGGGAGGAACCAATAGCCAATCACTCTCCTCACGTGCACCCGCACGTATCAAAGCTACCGCCGCGGTCACCTTCGCCACCAGTTCTTCCTCCTCCGCGGGAGGCAGGTCCGCTTGGGCACTCACCTGAGAAATGCATATACCCATGCACATGAAACTCATAAGTATTTGAATCGTCTTTTTCATATTATTTCCTCTCTGATCCATAGCGGGCTTGCAGAATTTCCAAAATTTGCGATGTCAATTCCCCACCCATGCGGGTCTTTAAAATACCAATACCCAACTGCCGTTTCTTATCTGCAATCCCCAACAATCCCCCGTAGCCCCCATGACCAAATACGTTGCCGGGTTCTAACGCCCCTCCCCTCAACTGATAGCCAATCGCGCCGGGCATCTGAAGCGACGCTTGTCCCTTCGCCGGCAAGGTCGCTTGCAACAAAGTTTCTTCCGACAACAACCTCACACCCTCAACACCTTCCCCCACCAACGACGCATAATGTCGGGCCAGCGACCTGGCTGTGGCAAATCCATTCGACGCAGGGATGCAGGCCTGCCGCACCTCTTTGCGGTGAATCCACGCCTCCAACGGCAAAACATAATCCGGGATCGCCAACCATTCGTCAGGAGGATCTGTGGACAAGGGATCCGCCTGCGCTTGGTGATGTTTAAGCGGAGGCAACACATCCAAACAACGCGTCAAGGCGCTGTCCGGTACACCAAAAAAGAAATCATCGATTGCCAACGGCGCCAAAACCTCTTCCTCAATTATTTGCTGAAAAGGACGGCCATCCGCCCGATGCGCAGTTTCACCCACCAACCACGAATAACTCACCGCATGATAGTGCCGCGCTTCACCCGGGGGATGCACCGGACGAGCCGTCGCGTAAAAGGCACACATCGCCTCCCAATCGGTACCCAAAGAAGGGCAACTCTCCGGCATCATCGGCAAGCCCGAGTTATGCGCCATCACTTGCCTCAAGGTAATCTGCTCTTTTCCATTACAGCCAAATTCGGGCCAATACACGGCAATCGGTTCATCCCAGGATAAAATACCCCGCTCCACCAATCGATGCACCGCAGTCGCAGCGACCCCTTTGCCACAAGAGAAAATGGGGCACAGATCATCCGCATGCGGCGTAATTTCTGACGACGTTACCCTGAGATCCAGATCCAACTCCCCCTCACAGTACACCGCAATGTGCAAGTCTTCCTCACGGCCAGCATCTATAGCGGCTTTACATAAATTTTCTAATTTTTTCATTTCTTTAAACAATAAAGAACTAATCACATTATTAAAACCGAAAGATCAAGTTCTATTTCTGTGAAGCTTGGCGGGGAGCCTTCACCCGCGAATGCGGTTTCAGGGGCCATTCTGCGTTTTCCGTTCGTGCCGTCTCGAACAAAACTTCTGCTTTGCGCCGCAATTCAGGACGACTGCTTGCAAGATCCTTCATTTCTCCAGGATCCGTTGAAAGTTCATAAATCTGAATTTCCCCCAGGGCACCCGTCGTCCAGTCCCATACCCGCAAGGCTTTGTAAGACTCAAACCGCATCGCCTGCAAAGGCCCCTGCTTTTCATTAAATTCCCAATAAAATGAATCATGCATCTCCTGATCCTCTTCATTCCCCTGAAGAATCGACACAAAAGAAATGCCATCGATTGGCGCCACCGACGACGTTCCTGCTAATTCACAAAAAGTAGGATAGAGATCCCAAAAAGCAAAGGGTGCATCCACCACCGTATCCGCTGCGACCGTCCCCGGCCACAGCACCACGGTCGGGGTGCGTATGCCGCCTTCGGTAACAGAACGCTTCCGACCACGGAAAGGCCCCGAGGAATGAAAAAAGTCATCCGCCCACTCCGGACCATTGTCACTGGTAAACATCACCAGCGTATTTTCGGCAATACCCAGCTCTTCTAACTTGGCCAACACGTCCCCAACCTGCATATCCATCCGACTGATCATCCCCGCATAGGTGGCATGTTGATTCGCATCCATTTCGTAATGACGATAAAATGCTTC
The DNA here is from genome assembly GCA_029719485.1 of Kiritimatiellota bacterium B12222. Classification (GTDB taxonomy): domain Bacteria; phylum Verrucomicrobiota; class Kiritimatiellia; order SS1-B-03-39; family UBA6053; genus UBA6053. The sequence goes on from CP120722.1 coordinate 28,848, forward strand.
ACTGCTGGGCCACCCTAAATCATTGTAGGGCGCCCGACTCTCTTCAGGCACAGTGTACCCTTTGTGAGGCGCCACCAAACTGAGGAACACAAAAAAAGGCTGATCATCCGCGGCCTGTCGACTCATAAAGTCTAGCGCCTTCTCTGTAAATAAATCATCCGCATAGGTCTCGCGACGCTGCCAATTCCCTTTAACAACCCCGGCGCTTAGATCGACCTTATCATAGCCATCCCACACGTAATCCGGCCAGTGGTAATGCGCTTCCATATGGGTATTGAATCCTACAAATTCATCAAAGCCCTGACGCAATGGATGCCCCAGCCCATCACCCGTTTGCGGATCGGTGATCACTTCGTTTAACCCCCACTTACCAAACAGTCCCGTCTTATAACCCGCCTGTTGCAACGCTTTCGAAAGCAAAGGCGCGTCTGAAGCCATTACCGGTTTTTCACCACTGGCCGTCCACGCAGGATTTCCACGAATGGGCGCATGACCCGTGTGTTGTCCATACATCAAAGATACCCTAGATGGACCACATACAGGAGCGCCCGCATAAAACTGACGCATCACCGCCCCCTGCGTCGCCATTCGGTCGAGATGAGGGGTTTTAATCTTGCTTTGACCCGTAAACCCCACATCCCCATAGCCCAAATCATCTGCAAGAATGAACACGATATTCGGTACCGCCTGTGCAGACGTAATGGCAAGTAAACCCAAACAACATCCCAGGAACACAATAATCTTTTTCATAAACACACCCTTTAAAATCATACGGGGTTATTCAACCAAAATGATGTCACCAATCATATCGGACTCCTTCAAATGCACGCCAGAAAACCATCCAATGAACGCGCCACGTTTGCCCGCATCTGTTTCATTGATAATCATGGCCAGGCCTAAATTTTCACCTATGCCCGGTTTAAAAGGAGAAACCCGGTTCCACGGGATTGCAATTTCATAAGTGATGTTGCCGTTTTCACCCAGAGAATACGCAATCTGAATATCCTCTGCCAATCCCGAAGGCGCCAGCGTCGGATCAGCAGTCAAATGATACCAAGCCTGCGGTCCTTTGGTTCCTACGCCCATCGCAACATCATACTTACCCGATTTAATGGTTCCTCCTCGGGCAGGATCAATCAAAAACTGTAACCCATCCATGGCCCAAAGTTTATTATCCGACCCCTCAGCAATCCGAACATCATCCGTTACCTTCAACCCCACATAAAAATAATCCTCATCCCAAAGGAAGCGCATTTCCGCGGACAAATCTTCAGGACCGGTCCAGGTTTGATCATATTTGGGCCACCACTTGTATTGACGTTCTTCATTCAGCGCGGCGAAGGGACCTTTGTTCCACTCCGCTTCCGTCAACTTACCATCCAAGCTCAGTCCATCTTTCACCTTTTTCGCAGGCACAAATCCAGCAACCAACCGTTCGGCGGTAATCACTTTATTCTCTTTATCCAATAACGACGCTTTCACGCGGTAAATAGTCAGCGGATCCACATCTGTCATTTCAACCGGAATATAGACCGATTCCCCGACGGGCACCACAGATGATCCGTTGGAGGTTGAAGAAAAATACGCAGCCGCGGTTTGAGGTTTCAGCAAGTCATACTCCCCTTCATTCACCGGCATCTCATTTTTCAGTTCCACACTCCAATCGACTTTTTGCGCTTCCGTACTGTTGTTAAACAACTCCAACATCACGCCGGGTCCACCCGGTTCTCCCATCACAATCGGATGAAGTTTTGCCCCCACCAATGGCGCTAAAGGAATACCGATTTCTAAGGCGGCCTGCGCCATACCTTTCGGCGCATAAACCACTTCAATCCGACCCTCGACGGCAGCCGTATCTGCAGGAACACCCAACTGAAGCGACACTTGATCCTCAGAAAGCTGTTCCGCGGAAACTGTCCACCCATATGGCGTCAGCGCCTCAATTTCATCACGCTTAATCCCTTTCCCTTCAAGCAATATCGAAACCGTGCTTCCTTTGATTACATCATCAGGACGCGCCACCACCCGAATCGCAGGCGTTCCCAGTTCCTCAGGTAAAACCGGATTATTTTCCGTATACAATACAAACAAAGGATCCCGTGAAACCGACAGCGTGATGCCTTCCTGGTTTGCATTAAGTTTTTGAGAACGTCCATCCATCAAAATGGTCGTAACCTCGCCCACACCGACCAAAGGCAAGAACACCTCTTTGGTTTCATCATCGTTCCACAGCACCTGTAGACAATTCCCTTCCGCATCTTTCATCAAATAGCTACGGGTACTGTCCTCATAAATTTTCTGTTCCTGGAAACGTTTCACCACTACAGAATTGAGCAAGTGGTAATACGTCACCCCATCCAATTTAGGAGAGTACTTCGCATACTTGCCGTAGAAGGTGTTAAAGGCCTGACGTGACCCCGCCTCTTTGGATCCATCGCGATCCGGATAGGCAATCGTAAACCAACCCACATGATAACCACCACAGGCAAAAAAGATGATGTCTTTTTTAATCAACATCTGTGCCACAGCCTGACGACTGAGCCCCTGAGAATTCAACCCGATTTCAGTAGAGCAAATGGGTTTACGACCACCGTATTTTTCGAACAGTTCTTCGTACTTTTCAAACATCAGCGGAATGCGGTCATAATCTTCATAGGTATGAAAGTCATACACATCCTGATAATCCTGAAACCCTGCGATGAAATAATCTTCATTGGGTCCCACCGACGTACCAATGATCTCAAAATCAGGGCGTACTTTTTTGATCGCCTCATAGGCCGCTTTATATGCCTTCACATTGCGCTTCGCCTCTTCAAGCCCGCCATGCGGCTCATTCCCGAGCGTAATCGAAAGCATGTTTTCATTTCCAAATTTCTCAATCCAATTGGTCGCACCTTGCGCAATTCCTTCCACCGTGAAGTTCTCAAATCCTTCGCGTTCGACCACGTACAAAGGAGAACGGCCCACCATGCCGATTCCCCGATTCAACATGCGTTTCCCATTAAACAGCATCGGTTTGTAAGGCGCTTCTGCAGACCAATTACTGTACACCCCCACTTGGCGAATGCCAATACGCTCACTAATGTCCACATATTCCATGACCCGATTGTCCCAATTACGAGCCGTAAAATGGACATCTTTGGCGGGGTACTGTTTGGTGATCGCTTCAGGCAAAATGGCAAAGGTCGTTTTTTCCTGATACGCTTCCAATCCTTCCCGTTCCAAACTTGTATGCACCTCATAATACCTCCCCACCTGAAAATCCACCCCCGTGATGCCAGACACATCAACCTCAGCGCGATACACCACAAATCCAGCTTCCGAACGATCTAAAACCAAAGGCACCTTAAAAGTCGCCGCCTGTTCCGCCCCCCAGTAATCGCGCACCGAAACCGTCAACGCCTGCTCAGCTTCCGGCAGGGTGTCCAATGCAAAAATTTCAGCCTGCAGTTTCACCGCATCTCCCGGATAAAACAAATTGGCCAAGGCTTCACTGGAAAGTTCTACCCGACTAATACTGCTGTCTTCTTGCTCCGTAAATTCGGCTTGCAACTTATCCACATAAAAACTGCCGTAGGTTTTGTTCATTTTAAAACTGAAGCGCGCAGCCACCGTACCTGCTGGCGCATGTAGCGTGTTCGAAAAAGCACGCCAGTTTTCTTTCTGTGTAAAGATGGTAATTTCATCCCCCCGAATCACACTGTCCCCTGCCCCCAACCACTCGGCTTTGATATACACCGCAAATGACATGTCCGGAGAAAATAAATCACTTTTCCCCACGCCGGAAAAGGTCCATTTCCCTGGGCGCGCAGGAAAAATTTCACTGGTCACAACCGTTTCTTGCGTCAGGGCATCCGCTTCCGCCCGCTCTAGTTTCAAGCTTTGATTTCCTTTAAAGGATTCATCCGCCGACAGCTCAACCTTTCCGGTCGCACGCCATCCTGCAGGAAGACCTGTGCCCGATTCAAAATCTTCCACATACGTCCCCACCTCGTCAATACCGCCACCCAATAAAGTGAGCGAAGACCCACGAATCAACAATTCAGGTTTGTCTGACCCTTTTACAGAACCTTGGGTTAGATTGATCGCAATCTTCTGAAGTGGCGGATGCCAAACCCCATCATTTGCACCATCCCAATGCTCCGAACCCGCCATCCGTTTAGGATCGATGACCAAAGTTTCCCACTTACCCGTGGCCGGTAGTTTCACCCCACGGCGTTGGTGCGTTTGACCGGAACCATCGATCACCCGAATGGTAGCCGTTTTCGTCGCCTCACTTTTGACTTCCACCTGAATGGCCTGCACTTCCGTTCCCGCATCCAAATGATACGTTTTGGTGGCGGAAACCCATTTTCCCTTGCGGCTAAAATCGCCCTTCACCTGAATCACGTTTTTGCCATCTTCTTGAACCACTTCCATGCTCCCACTCGCGCCGCCACCCAACACAAAATCCCAGCCGCTAATGCCCTGACTTAAAAACGTATCCGTTTTTAACATGCTAGTTTCTGCAGAAGACAACGGTGCAAATTCTTGTGGTGTCCCCAAGACCGGAGCTGCGGATCCCTTAGCCATCACCGCTTTGATCATCGCAAACTCGACATTCCCTTCCAACGTTTCCTGATTCGGTTTAGGTACACTTAAGAAAAGTTTTGTGACAGGAAAATGCACCACCCCATCTTTAGGACCACCCCAATGCTCCACGCGTTTGTTCAAAGGAAACTGAATCATTTCCCAACCACCCGTGCCCTTTATGCGTTTCTTAATTTGGTGGGTCTGACCTTTCGCATCCACAATGCGAAAGGTGAGTTGTTGTGCAATCGGTGATCGGGCATGAATTTGAATTTCAGAAGCGCCTTCAGGAATTTGCACGGCAGCACTGGCCAATACATACGGCATATTCTTTGTGGATTTTGTAAAATCATAGCTCATCACCCCCATGGGAACCCCATGTCCGTCCTGCTCCAACACAAAGGATCCTTCACCCGTATTTTTCATAAAGGCCCATGCATTCCCTTTGTCTAATAAACGAAGATCCACGGCAGTCGCATCTTTGGAAATATTTGTACCATCAACTGATTTCTTTTCAGCCTCACCTGCAATACCTTCACCCAACGCCAAGCCTGCAGGCACTTTGTAATATTCAGGTTTACCTGTTAGGGCGAACACCAAGGCCTCATTTTCAACCGGCAACCCTTCTAAATCAGAAGCTTTCACCCCATTTGCAGCCGGCTTAATCAGCGGGAGAGTCAAGGTATGATTCGACGTCTCATCCGGAGACGCACCCGGAGGTGGTGCGGTCCAGACGACCAACTTGCGATCTCCGGCTTCATTCGTAAATTCCACCACGTAATCAAGATCCGAATCAGTAGGCAAACGCCCCTTTAAGGTATAACCGTTTAATTCCGCCATCATCTCTACGGCCGCAAAATAGGCCGGACGTTTTCCAGTGCCCTCTTCTTCCACCAATCCAAATTTATCGCCATCCCACTCGTACCACACCGTGAGGTTCACCCCATTGAGTTGGTCCATCATAAATTGACGCACTAAATACCAGGCCTGATATTCACGTGCTTTTTCAATTGAACCTCCCGACCACCCTTCATGGGTTTCTTTGACTGCAAATCCTCTTTCAGTATTGATCATGGGCAGATCCGGATGACCGAACTCCTTTAACAACCCGCGGGTAATCTGATGACCCACTGAAAATTCTTCGGGCGTTTTCACCCCATAGGGATGAACCGACCAACCGCGAATCCCGGTTTCAAGAATCCCTTTTTCAAAACAAAACTTTGTCCAATCGTAACTGGGTTGCCAATAGTTTGATACCGAACCTGCCACCACAAAGGCATCCGGATTGGCCGCCAACATGGCCGGCACCACTTCTTTGACGAGATCCGTGTATTCCTGCGCAAAAGGTTCAGAATTATGTTTCCCGTTCTTCCGCCAGAACGTGCGAACGTTGGGCTCATTCCAAATTTCCCAGATCACATCCTGGTCACGATAATGAGTAGCCAAAGCCGCTCCGAAATTTGCAAAGCCTTTACGGCCTGCTTCCGTTTGCACCCCGCCCTGACCATCATTTTCATATTCTTTATGCACATTAAATAACACGCCCACCACCGTCAGTCCCAAAGACTTTGCATGTGCCATTTGCGCATCGTAATCCGAAAAGTCATACACCCCTTTCTCTTTCTCCACCCCGGTCCAATAAAACCCTCGCCGCACCACCTTAAAGCCCATTGCATGAACCTGATCCAAAGTCTCAATGGTGAAATTATGAGTTTTTAATTGAATGGCACAGCCATCAGGAAAGACCACAGGCAACTCCAAAACCTCAGCCTGCACTGAAAAAGAAACCCATAAAGAAACTAACAAGATTATATAACGCGACATAAATACTCCGAGTAATTGTATATACAAAGTAAACCCATCCTAAATGAAAGAACAAAGAATGGTCAAGTCATATTTTCGTCCGGAAGAAGAATCTTTACCTCCATATCGGAGATGACAAACAAAAACCCTCACACTTGGTGAGGGTTTCCGTTCTCATTTTAACCATGCCTCGGTTAAAAATTTCCGCTGTGATACTTCATACCTGTCAGTAGAGCAGTTATATGAATATAGCAGGTTTTTCCTTATTTTCGACGAAACGCAACGACCGCAAACATAGACAGCAAGATGAGCGCAAAACTGGAGGGCTCCGGAATAGCATTAATCACCAACCCTTGCGCTAAATATTTATTGCCATTATTCACATCCGTCATCGGCACGTCCCCTCCCAGAATATCCGAACTCGTTAAGACTTGATAGATGCTACTATACCCGTTGCCATCCTCAAAATGATACAAATCCGTTTGACCATCCGTCGCCGTCTCAAAATGATTCCCGCCTAAACTGACAGCTTGAATCGTATCAGTAAGTACAAGAAAATCGCCTGCATTAATGGTCTGACCTCCATCTGGGCTAATCGAAAAATCCTGATCAGTTACGCTTGCACCCGCACTTACTACCGATGCAAAAGGATCGGCTTCATTGACGTTCGACAGGGATATCGCACCAAATTGCCAACTACCGGACGCCGCCTCCCCACTAAATATGCCCGGGGTAAAACTAACATCTAAACTGTAAGCGCTTCCATCCGCAATCGGGTCGGATAAATACCAAACACCTGCGAAGCCGTCATTGCTGTTGGTTCCGAACGTGCCAAGGGTGAGGGCGACATTATTATATGTGACGCTGATGTTGGCTGAATTATAATTGTTATTAACGGTATTTCCCGCTGCTTGACCAGCCAGTGTAACTACCAAAAACTCGCCACTGACAGGATTAGCATAATTAAATGAACCCGCTTCATTTCCATCAACAGTTGCAAGATTTCCGGATACACCTGGGGTACCTTCTACCACAACCGCGGCATTTAGAGTGCCTAATATTGTTGAGCAAAGCAGTAGAGTAAAAAATTTATAACATCGCATTTGTTTTCCTTGGTTTTCATTTTTATAGTCAAAGTTTGTATATATAAATCAACACAGTCCAGAGCAATTCTCTTCAACCATTTTTTGTGAGAATCAAAACACAAAGGACGATGTTCACATCATTCCCATGCACGAAGTTCCTGAACAGTGGTTATCAGGTCATATTCCCGCTCAAACCACTCCGTGGGCGTGGACGGGAGGAACGTACTTAAGGGAACTTTTTGTAGTTTTGGCAGAATCAAGGCTTTCAGCAGCCCGCTACTCAACCAGCGTTCATCAGGCAAAATTCCATCGAGACTTACAGATACAAAATGTGCCCCTAAACTTTCCACATAGACGATTTCGTCTTTTGTCAGCCGGGGCAGCCCTCCAAACGTAATTACCAAATCGGCATCGGGAATCGCCTCTAAGCACAAAATAAAATGTCCTGCATCTAAGGGCTCATCCCCTTGGGTCTCATCATAACGCCCTTCCAATGTCACCACATCCAGCAGCGTCATCCCTTTTGCATCCCGTAACAAAGTCTTAAAGGTTGAGAGGGTTTCTACAGAAGGATCTTCATCACAGGCCAGAATCTGAATCGTGCCATACCCGTCCAAGAACCGGTTGCTTTGTTCAAAAAGCCCCCATCCTAAGCCCTCCTGTGGCGCCAGACTTCCATGTGAGGCATGTTCCACTTTACGCATGAAACCCAAAAGACCCACCAAAAGGAGCAACATGCCCCCTCCCAGTCGCATCACCCGCTTATCTTTGAACAAGCCAGCGCAACTCACGGGACCTCCACTCCATCTTCAACTTTGGTGACCGCATCCGGCAATTTCCAAACCCGTATCCCCTTTTCAGCATTACATTTGGGATGGTTATCCACATTGAGCAATTTTTCAGGACTGCACACCTGTGCATGACCATCCATAAACATACCATTGGCCCCCTTCTTCCCATGCGCAAACCACAACGTGGTCCCCCGATTGGTATTAAAATTCCAGGGACCATTGGCATCAAATAAATAGGAACCCGTATGCTTGTTATTGTCTTTTGTCGAAATCGAGGTGCAGGTAATCAACAAGGTATTGGCGGGTGTCGGCACATTCAATAACCGGAAATAATTACGAACCCCTCCCACCCAGCCTGGATCATTTGGCCAATCTACTCCCGGAACCTCTCTGAACATAAACGCCATATCCGGAGCATATCCACAGCCCCCCGTTACTTTGGAGGTATACATCCCATAAACGCCCGCGTCATTATTAGGACAACGCAATACCCGTTCATTCACCCCTTCCACATTGAGATATTCATTTTCTTGAACCAAATAATAATACCAATGACGCCGGTTGGCTGCGCCTGATCCCACCGTGTAACTATAGGCTCCTTCCAAAATGCCCTCATGATCCGCCGCATAAAGCATGCTCGCTTGACCTATCTGACGCATTTGCCCCAAACAGGTGGTACGTTTTGCATTTTCAAACATAATCGTAGTCACCGGAACCAACAATGAAATCAACAATGCCAATATCGCAATCACTACCAACATCTCAATCAAGGTAAAACCACCACAACTCTCCCCAGCAACTTGCCGTTTGTCATGTTGCCGTAAGCATGAATGAAAATGAAAAAAGTTTGAAATCATTGTATATACAAAGTACAAGATCTTTAACCACATAGTCAAGCGTCATTTTTCAGATAACTCAAATTATTTAATAAGTTACATATAAACACGTTTTAATTCGCATTTATCTTTACTAACCAGCACATTTTTACACACATTCTGGGTAATAGTCCTCATCAACAAAGGCCAAGCCCAGCCATATATTTTATATATACATTTCAAATTTAATATAATTCTTACTCATATATAACCGTCTCCCCCATGACATCCCCCAACCCCCTTTCACAATTAATCCTGCCCCGTATTCAATCCGCAGTAAAACGTCTGTCCGCCCAAAGTTGGGAAGCTCCCACGTCCTTGTTCGTGGAAGCCTCCCTCCCAACCCCTGAGCAATACTCACTGCAACAGGCCAAACACCTTAGGCTTATCCGCCAACAAACTGATAGCTATTGGGGTAAATTGTTTGATCAACGCTGGTGCAGAATTCAATTCACGCATCCCACAGGTCCAAACGATTGGCTGTTGTGGCAAGACCAGGGAGAAGCCACCCTCTACGTAAACGACGCCCCTTATTGGGGCTTTAATGTGGCCCATGATCGTTGCCTCCTCCCCTCTGGCATCACTGAAGTTTGGATCCAGTCCTCCTGCGTTCAAAGCGCCATCTGGCATCCCCAAGCCAATGGCATGTCCAGCAGTGGTGCCCTGTTTAAAGGGGCCTCACTCTGTCATCGCAATGAAGAAACCTGGCAGGCCTATCATGATTTATCCTGTCTGTTCGATCTCGCAATGGATCGACGAACCCGTGAAACTCCGGAAATCCCGGAGGCCGTTTACGGCTCAGGTTTTCAACCTCCCGTCTCGTCCTACTCCCCCACCTATCGGAAATTATTGCGGTGGATGGATGAAGCCGTAGACCGCTGGGAAACCCAAGGCCTTTCGGCCTTACGCTGCCACCTTCACAAGGCCTATGCCGAACTCAAAGTAGACGCCTCTTTTTCCAAAGCCCTGCTTACAGGCCATGCCCATGTGGATTTGGTCTGGATCTGGCCCGAACGCATTGGTGAACTAAAAGCCGTCAATGTTTTTGCCACCGCCAACCGTTTGATGGAGCGCTATCCTGAATTCCGATTTGCTTACAGTCAACCCGCCAGTTACGAGGCCATCCAAAAACGCGAACCAGAGCTCTACGCCGATGTTCGCAAACATATGCAGGCAGGCACCTGGCAAGCCACGGGCGCCATGTTCGTCGAATCCGACACACTCATCGCTTGTGGTGAAGCTCTGAGCAGAAGTTTTGACTTAGGACAACGTGCCTTTACAGAACTAAACGGCGGTCCATCACCTCTCACCTGGTTGCCAGATGTATTTGGTTATTCCGCCTGTATGCCCCAAATCATGCAACAACATGCTGTCCATTATTTCTTCACCACCAAGATGACCTGGAACGCCATCAATCGCTTTCCGCACAGCAGTTTCGTGTGGAGGGGAAATGACGGATCCGAAGTACTCGCGCATGTGATGCAAGACGCAAATTACGTCACTCACATGAATATTAAAGATGTGCTCAACCCCATGCACGGAAATATGCAGGCCGACATCCACGAAGAATTTCTACTTCCCACCGGTTACGGAGATGGCGGAGGCGGCACCACCGATGATATGCTTGAACGCGCACGCCGTCTGGACGGACTCCCCGGCATGCCCTCCCTCGAATGGGGACAACCCGAAGCCTTTTTTGAACGCCTCTCCAAAAAACGTGATCAGTTCCCGCTTCACCAAGGCGAGTGTTATCTCGAGTATCATCGGGGCACCTATACCACCCATGGCGACCTCAAGGCTGCCTTCAGAAAGCTCGAATGTGCTCTCCACCTTCGGGAAGCCATCGCCGTCGCCACCGGAGAAAGTCCGGATCTCAGCCACGCGTGGAAACGCTTGGTGTTTGCTCAGTTTCACGATTATATTCCCGGCAGTTCCGTATGGGATGTCTATCGCGAGGGCGTACCCGAATTGCAGGCCTTAGCCGAGGAACAATACCTACAGGCCACAGAAACCCTCAACACTGCTGAAAAGCAAACGGCATGCCTCTTCAATCCCCACGCTGTCCCCCTCACCCTGTGGCATCAAAACGAACAGGGCGAAGCCAGCTATTTAGAGCTCCCTCCCGCACAAGGCATTCCTCTGGCCGACGCCCAAATACCCCCGCCAGCAGAGGTAATCCTCGACGGTCTCAGCGTCTCAAATAATCACAGTTCCTTCCGCCTCAGCGAACAGGGATGGATCGACAGCCTCTGTTTGAACGGCCACGAGGTTCCCATATCCGGACCCGTGGCTCAACTCATCCTCTACCCTGATCAACCCGCAAATTTCGAAGCCTGGGACATTGATCGTCAGTCTTTAAGTTTAGGAACGGCCTGCAGCGAACCCGCCACGATTACATCTTGGCAAGAGGGTGAATATCGTAAAGGATTTAAAATCTCTCGAAAAATTGGATCACAAAGTCATGCTGATTTGATTCTGTTCCTTGAATCAGGCAGTCCTCTGGTTCATGTTCAGATGAAAGTAGACTGGCAAGATCCCCAGGCCTTACTCAAACTGCATTTCCCCACCCAGTACGCCGCCTCCCATGCACGCTTTGGAGCACCTTTTGGATCTGTGTTACGCCCCCAGATTTCAAACAGTCAACTCTCCGAAGCCATGTGGGAAGTGCCCTTCAGTCGCTATCTTGCCGTCTTCGATGATGGAGAACGACAAGGCATGTTTGTGGTCACCGAAAACAAATACGGTGCCAGCGTTCACGAAGGAAATATCGGCATCAGCCTAATACGCAGTCCACGAGTAACGGGATTCGAAACCCATCACTACGCATGGCCCCCACATTTGAGTCGTTTAGAGAATCTTCCCCCACACAGCGACTTGGGCATACACCATCTACAACTCGCAATCGGACACTACAGCATCGATCTCCTCCGGGAAGCACAACCTGCCATGGTCGCCGAAACCTTATACAGCCCAGTCCTTCCCTACCTCGGACAAGCCACCTCCCCCCTCTTTGCCCCCTTGAAGGGAGGCGAAACCTTGATTCCATGTTGGATGCAACCCCAAGCGGGAAATGCGTGGACCCTCCGCCTGCATGAAGTCGCCGGACAACGTGGGGAAATAACCCTTCACCCCCAAGCGGGGTGGAACGTATCCCTTGTAACTCTCAACCATAGCCCCCGTGATCAAAATATTTCAGAGGGAAAAGTGAAGTTTACACCTTACGAAGTAATCAGCATCTCCTTCACTCCCGCCTAAAATAAGTCGCGCATTCAGCTCATCCGTCGGCGACCAAAGATCAGAAAACCCAACATCACAATTGAACTCAACACCACGGTGGAAGGTTCGGGAATGGTCGCGACTGAAAAGTTATCAAAACTGGCATTCAAATTCGTCGCGGAACTTGAATTGCTGGCAGTCCGATTCCGATACCCAAAGTGCGTGCCCAACAGCGGAGTAGTATCTATCGCGGTGGCGGAGCTTCCAAATTGGGTCGTACCGGTACTGTCAAACAAACCAAAACTCAATTCAAGATGGCCTGAACCATTATAGGTTCCGGTCAACTTCAGGGTATAGGTCTCATCTTCAGTCACCGCCAAGTTGGCAGTATTCCCATCAAAATTGTTGGAGGTCGCAGTACTCGTAAAACCGGACGCATCACCCAATGCCAGAATACGCAGTCCTCCTTTCGTTGACGCACTGGTTCCGTAGGCATACCCAAAATCAGCGAGGTAATACGCAGTGCCACTACTCCCCCCACCAAAATCAGAATCCGCTCCCATCAATCCAAAGCCAAGGGTGGAAGCGGAGGAGGTTGTCCCCGGATTGTAAGAGTTGATCGTAAACTGACTACTCATGGTAAAGGAAGTGCCGTTGACCCCTACAATTTCAACCGATGCCGAACTCACCGTATTATTTCCCGTATAGACATCTTGGTATGCACCAGCACTCACGGTCCAATCTCCACTGTCGTTCTCCGTGGTAAAACCGGTAGTACTGAAATCATTTTGATACATGGCCGCACGGGCGTGTCCAAGAAGCGCAACAGAAAGAATGCTTTGGAATACGAGGGGTAAAATTTTCATATGGATGTCCTGTGGAGAGAGTTCTATTGTCTGAAAAATATGCAGGTTAGAGTTCGCAATCGAAATGGGCGGAGTGCACGAATCACCGGATACCTGAACGTACCTGTGCGAAAATACACCAATACCCATATGTATAATTACAGAACACTGAAGAACTGTACATGGCATATCAGGAGGCCATATTTAAAGGGTCCCTCATCAAGACCCACAATGCGAAGGCGAACGCTACGACTCTTTCAAACGTGCCTTGGCCCTCATTTCAGAGGGAGATTGCCCCATGTGTTTCTTAAAAAAAGCCGAAAACCCAAGAGGATCGGGATATCCCACCCGACTCGCAATCTCGCCTATGGGCAAATCCGTTTGGCAAATCAACGCAATGGCTTCATTACGGCGTAAGCTCAATAACCACTGTAATGGCGCCTCTCCGGTGGATTGCTTGAATACCCGTGAAAAATGACGGGCACTTCCCCCACAAATCCCCACCAAGTCCTCTAAAGTGATCTTTTCTTTGATATGCGCAGCCATATACGCCATCGCCTTCTCCACCATAAGAGGTTTAGAAACCGTGCAACAGAGAGAGGCTTCTACAATCAATCGATAAAGCATCATCGATACTTTCAAATGAAAGCCCTCTTCTTGGGTTTTCGCATACCGCCCAATTTTCCTGAAAATCGCCTGAATTTCTCCAGGCTCTACAAAAGAAATCACCTGGGGTTTATGCAAGCCCACGGACTGAAGCATCGCGTTGATACAAGCGGAACGAATACTCACAAAGCGCTTATGTACATATCCCGCGGGCCCCACACTGTAATCATGCGGAATCGCACGATGCAGAATAAACATTTCCCCCGGCCCAACCAAATAATCCTCTCCGTTTTCATGGTAAACTTGGTTTCCACTGACCACAAATTCAAATACCGTGATGTCTGAATAATGACACTTCAAGGTCGTGTTTTTTATCCACCGATCATGTCCACAGCCCGCCAGGGAAAGAGGAAAATCCCTTCCGTTTTCAGGCGGAGGAACGTGCAGGTAAACCCCTTTTTCCAATCGAGATCTTATCTGAGAGATACGCATATTTTTTTTGTATCATTCCTTTGAATCAAATAGCAAGGGGCAATTAGGAAGCTCAACCCTTGTAAAATCGGTATAACCTCTACCTAAAATGTGAAAAACGGCCACCACAAAACCCATGTACAAGCCCCGCTTTTCCATAGTATCTTTTATACGCCCCTCTCCCCATCCGATGCATGGAAAGATCAGGCCCCTACACATTATGATAATAAAAAAATATTTAAGTCTATGAATACAAACAAAATACATAAAACTAACAGCTCTTTATTTCGCGCAGCATGGCCTTACCTACAATTGCTTTGCATTCCATTTTTTCTGGTCATAAGCGCTTGTACCGCACCTGAAAGCCCTGAACACTCTGAAGTGACGCCAGTGCCTCACCCTACAGAAAGCATGGAGGAACCTGAAGAAGTCACTAAATCCTCCAGTCACGAATGGGAACAAACCGGATGGGGCGGAGGCGGATATTATTATGCCACAGCTTTCCATCCCACTCGAGAGGGGGTCATCTATTTGGCGGGCGATGTGGCCGGAGTCTACAAAACCGAAGATTATGGTCAAAATTGGCGCATGATTAACCGTGGTTTGGCCAATTATGCCGTCTTTTCTCTGGCAGTAGACCCCACAAATCCGGATACCGTTTACGCCGCAACCCAAGGTGGCTTATGCAAAAGCACCGATTGCGGCGAAACCTGGGAGCTGCTCCCCAAAACCGGACCCAAAGAACTGGGCATTTACGGCAAAAAAAAGAAGAGTATCCGCTCCGTTGCTGTGGATCCTTCCAACGGCAATATCGTCTATGCCGCCAGTCCCTTGGGTAAAGTATATAAAAGTACCAATGGCGGACAGACATGGCAAGAGGTGTACACTCTTGCAGGCACGAGTGAGAACCAAGACCGCCTTCGTCTTCAATTTGGCAAAACCAATGGGGATTTCTACGCCGGCATCTGGACCCCACTTTCTTTTCCCAAAAGCATAAACCCAGAAGAGGCCATCGGCATCGGGTTCAATTTCAAAGGCGATCGCTCTTCTGCGCCTAAAAGCTTCGCCTTGTTTATCAAAGGCGAAGGATTTAGTTATCGCAGTCGCAATCTCAATGAATTGTTTAACGACGATCAAATACAGGATGTCGTTTTGAAAGCTGAAGATTTCGTTGTGGATCCTGACTTCGTAAAGAAACATCCTGAAAAAGCTGCAGTGTTACCCGCCACGCCAGCGTGGTCCGCCATCAACCGCATTGACCTATCCTGTGTCGGAGATCTTCCACGCAAACAATATGTGGCCAATATCGCATCATTTTTCATTGCAACCGGCCCGGAAGAAGCGCCTCTCTTGGTCCCTGCGCTGACCTTCACTCCGAAAAGCAAAGTCAACAGCTATGGCAACCTTCGCATGGGAAGTCCTGCAACAGGTTCAATCTATTCGGTGGCCGTATCCAAAGAAAACCCCGCGTGGGTAGCGGCAGCCACGCACAATCACGGCGTGGTGCTGAGTAAAGATCATGGCGAAACCTGGGAAGCCTTGCCCACCCCCACCACCGCCTCAAACCTTTGCTTCGATCCTCAAGATCCCAACACCCTCTATGCCACTTTCTTTTCAGCAGGCCTGTGGAAATCAACTGACGCCGGTCAAACCTGGACGCAACTTACGAACGGAATCAGTAACAAAGTCTCCTTACTGGAAGTTGCCGTAAACCCAGAAAACTCGCAGGACGTTTATGCGATAGGTAGCCACAATTGGAATGGCGCCTTTCTCAAATCCACAGATGGAGGTCAGTCTTGGATAAATTCATCCAAAACCAAAGCGGACTATGAAGCAAATCCTACCCTGCCCAACGCGGGAGAATTTGTAAGCATGAGCACCATTACCAACATCAGTATCGACCCGCACAATCCCCAACAGCTTTTCGTCAGTGCCAACTGGCGCTGCTCTTTCAGTAAGGATGGTGGGATCAGCTGGGAAGAGCGGATCAAAGGCGCAGATATTTCCTGCGTAACAGATATTCAATTCCTAGGCGACAACACCTACGTCAGCGTGATGGATGAAGGGACCTTGATGAGCGACAATCATGGCGAATCATGGAAACAATTGTGGCCGCTAAAGTATTCAGGCAGCCTCAGTGGTCACAATTGGCGCGTGCGGGTCACCCATATTGATGGCGTAGATCGCATCATCTCCACCGCCAGCCCCTGGGACGGAAAAGTACCACAACTCGTCGTAGTGAGTGAGGATGGCGGAAAAAGTTATCAGACCACCACCCAAGGCCTCCCCGATTATCGAATCAGCGCCAATACCATGTGGGGACGCGGATATCCCCGCGCCCTGGAGGTCGATCCCCGTAATCCACAAATCGTGTACATGGGCATCGATGGCGATCCTACTCCTGGAAAAATGGGAGGAGGACTGTTTAAATCTATCGACGGCGGTCACAGCTGGACCCAACTCAAGAATCAACCGAAAAGTCGCCGGATGTATTATGGACTCTCCATTGATCCTACCGAGTCCCAACGCATCTATTGGGCAGGCTTCGGCAAAAACGGAGGCGTGTACAAATCTGAAGACGCAGGTGAGAGCTGGAAACTCGTTTTCGATAAAGATCAACACCTCTTTAACCTCTTGACCACCGCAGACGGCACCGTCTATGCCGGAGGTAAACAGCTCTATCGCAGTCGGGATCACGGTCAGACCTGGGAAACCATGACCGACCTCAAAGACAAACGCTCCATTGTAGGCATTGAAGTGCATCCCGATGCCCCCAATACCCTTTGGATTTCAGCCAATGTCTGGAGTCATGATGCCAAAGGGGCCATCTATAAAACTACAGATGGAGGAAACACCTGGAGCGACATCACCGGGAACATTCCTTTCAACCATCCCCAAGTGCTTCGCTATAATCCAGCAACCCAAGAGCTATGGGCCGGATATGTAGGAATATACAAAATCAAACAATAACCTCTCAGGCGAAATTACCCCAAATGACGTCATAGATTTCCTCGAATGAGGAAAGCGATGATGTCATACTCTTTCTAAAAGTGGACGATTGTTTTCCGAGGCAAACGGCGCGTCGGCTCAGCAAAGAGACACTATCACCAGGAACCCACCCCTATGAAACATCAACACCGATCTCGTATTACACCTCCCCTCCGCTCTCCACGGGAAGCATTCACTTTAATCGAAATGTTGGTGGTCATTGCCATTATCGTGGTCTTAATCTCTTTCATCGTTCCTACGGTCACTCAATCTTTAAATCGGGCAACCCGAACCAAATGCCTGAGCAATTTGCGTCAAATCTCCATCACCACCTTGGCCTGGGCAACGGATCATCAAGGTGAGCTCCCTGTGGTGGAACGAGAATCCCCTCTCTTTCCTCATGCATTTGAAAATTATGAAGAGCTCTTCGAAGACACACTAGGCCCTCGTGATCAAGCCATGTTTTGCCCCGGAAAATTGCGTAAAGTAAGAAACCCCCAAACGAATCAATACGATACCATTTATACCACGTACCAATATTTTAATATTCCCATCCCTTTTTCAGGCAGTTATTCTACAAATAAACCCGACCTAACCAACGTCTCCTCTTATCCCCATAATGCCGCTGTTTGGGGATGCCTCACCCTTACCAACGGAGCGGGAATCTCTCTCGCCCATGATGAACCAGGCGTATCCAAACCCGTAAGCGGGATGAACGCGGTGTTCATAGACGGGCATGGCGGTTGGGTAGAATTTGAAAATCTCGAAGTTTATTACAGTTTTAGCGGTGCCAAATATTATTGGCCCAACCCTGAATCATGAAAAAATTATGCCTCCACATTGGACGCCTTTTACTGGGAGGGTTGCTCACCGCCTGCGCGTCCACCCAAACGCCCGCCCCCCAAACAGTTCAACAATACCGCATCAAAAATGAGGCAGGGACCATCATCGATGTGACCAACTATGGGGCGACCATCATGTCCATTATTACGGCCGATCGAAATGGTGAATTCGCAGATATTGTCTTGGGATACACCGACCCCTCGCGCTACAAGTCAGACCCCTACAATCCCAATATGGGTGCAACCATCGGCCGATTTGGAAATCGCATTGCCTACGGAAAATTCAGTATCGGCGACACCAGCTACAACTTAGCCGTAAACAACGGATCCCACCATCTGCATGGTGGTCGTTTAGGTTTCGATAAAGTGATCTGGGATGTCCACGCCATCGAAAAAAATGCTCTCACTTTCAGCTACCTTTCCAAAGATGGAGAAGAAGGGTATCCCGGAAATATCTCTGTATCCGTGACCTACACCCTCACCGAAGCAAACGAACTTATCATTGAGTATGTCGCCACCACGGATCAAACAACGCCCCTCAACCTCACCAACCATACCTACTTCAATCTCAAAGGCGAAGGTGAAGGAACCATTCTCGATCATGAACTCATGATCAATGCGACCACCATGACCCCCGTCAACGAGATCCTCATCCCTACCGGTGAAATCGTTCCTGTAGCCGAAACACCCTTTGATTTCACCCGCCCTAAAAAAATAGGACAAGACATCTATCTCAAAAACGAACAGCTCGAATACGGTTACGGATACGATCACAACTTCGTGCTCACGAAAGACAGCCATGAGGAACACCTCACCCTCGCCGCCACCGTCTACGAACCCAGTTCCGGACGTTATCTGGAAGTACATACCGAAGAGCCGGGCCTCCAATTTTACACCGCCAATTTCCTGAGAGGAGAAATCACCGGCAAATCAGGGAAACCCTACCTCTACCGGGGAGGCTTCTGCCTCGAAACGCAACACTTTCCGGATAGCCCCAACCAACCTACTTTTCCGAACACTCTCTTGCAGCCGGGTGAAGAATACAGGTCCACCACGATCTACACCTTCAGCGTTCGATAAATCTTCCTGACTTTTTAAGTTAGTTTACCTTTTCTTTCACCCGAATACGCACTTCATCTACATAGCCCACAAAGCCTCCAATATGTAAAGTATTGGTTGAGGTCGACTCATCGAATTGCGCAGGAAAACGAAGAACTTCCCCATGAATCCCTATCCACGCTTCTCCGCGATCTCGATTAAATCCTAAACGGATCTGCGTCCATCCTGGTCCAGGTTGCACCAGCGCATTAAACTGCTTCTTCAGTTCCTCAGAACCATGATCAACCCCTTTCAATTCTTTCCCAGCCCAGGTATCTTTGTGAATACCCAACTGTTGGCTCCAATTCACTTCAATCTTGAAAAGCTTGCTGTGACCACTCCCTCTATCGGTGTCGGCTTGATAATTGATAAAGGCCTCCACCTCAAATTCCTGAATAGCCGGATCATTCAACAGTCCCTGGGGTAGTTTCACCTCAAAGCCATCTTCGGTATTTGAAATTCGTAACGCTTTTCCTGCCGGAGACTTCATCCACATGAGGTTTTCATCTGAGAGCTCTGCCCCTCCCACCAAATGCGCTTCCAAGCCATTGACTTCATCCAACAAGCCCTCATCAAAGCGCCACAACGCAACGACGTCGGCGTCATCCACAGCCAAGGGACGCCCCAGATGCGGAAGCTCAGCCACGGGTTGTGTGACCATCACCGTAATCACTTCATAACGAATCCATCCATCCTGATCCGTTACGGTACAACAAACTTGATAAATACCGGGCGTTTCAAACCGATGAGTGAAACGCAAGTCCGACGCAAACTCTTCATTGTCGAGATCCCACAGCACTGACCGAATATTTTTGTGAGAAACCCCAGAGGCCACCGCATCAAATTCAACGTCAAAAGGAGCAGGACCACTTAGCTTATTTTGAATACCGTTCCCCGTGATCTGCAAAGCAGGCGCACCGGGAAGTTGGCGGGACGTGTCCGCCAACATCGCATAGGTTGCGAGGGTCGACGCCAATTGTTTGACCGTAAATTCCTGTTCAATATTCCATGAATCCGTATAGCGATATGCAGGAGGCATCTCTCCATAACTAAAGGAAGCCATCAACTTCCGATCACTGGATCCACGATTATATCCCGCGGGATGAAACCCCATCGGAATGCCGGGCACCGGTTCGATGATCCCATCATATCGACTGAGTTGATGTACGTGATCCACCGGACGCCGTGCGCCAAAACCCGTGATAGAAACAACATCTCCTGGATGATTTCCCAACTCCTGGTCCGCATTGAACAACGCCGCCTGTACAAAACTTTGCGCTTCTTGTGGATCCGCAATTGAAGCCGCCAATAACAAATCATAGGAGGCCAGGTCCGAAAGGAAATACCAACCCCAACGTCCAAAGCGCCAGGGCTCCGAAGAAAAACTTACCCGGGTTGCCCATTGATCCTGCCAACTTTGAGTCGCTCGCGCAGCCCCCATTAATCCGTATTCACCTTCCCGACACTCAAAAAGCATTTCAGGATTTTTACCTTCCCGAGGACTCAAGGCATACGCGCGCGTTGCCTGACCCGAGGCCTCCTCAAGTGGCCACCATCCCCATCTCCACCCATCTTTAGGTCGATGATTGCGCAAGAAAAATTCGTGATACGCCTCTTTCCCTGTGGCCAACCACAACTCAACAGCAGCCCAACACAGATCATCAACTTCATTCAAAAAATTGCCATAGTGATGCCCCCCCACCATTCTCACCGGAAGCCCGGTTTCTTCATTCACCTCGAGAAAACAAAAAGCCCATGCCGCTTCGGCCTGTTTCACCCATTGCGCAGTTTCCTCAGGATACAGCTGTTGCATCTCTTTGGATCGGGAAGCTTTCGCCAAGACAGCAGCAAAACTTGCCGTAGCAGGAATGTCTTTCCACCACACCACCCGAGGACTCTGAAATTTAGGGTCCGTCACCATACCCGCAACCCCCGGCTCATAACTCATGGTGGGATGCGGCTTCACAATCATGTGTACACCACCATCCCGAGGATCTTGCATGCCGGATATCCAATCCAACTCCCACTTCACCTCTTCCAATACATCAGGTATTCCATTACCCGCCGCAGGAACCGGCGAAGCATCAAACTGAAAACGTTCAGGATACACCTCCATCGCTTGAAGCAATAACCCGGCATAAGCAGCACCATTGGTGACGTACTTTCCATAGTCACCCGCATCGTGATGCCCATGCGCACACGACAATTTCTCACCCTCGGCCTGAGGAAAAAACCACAAATCATCTCGATTGTAGGAGGCCAAGGTTGGAATCACCGCATCATCCAAATGACAGGCCGGATGCGTATGACGGGTCCACTCCGCCGTCAACGCAATGCCACAACGTTGCATCCAACTCCCCCGCATCAAGGTTCCCAAAACGGGGTTGTAAGCTGTCGAATCAATCTGAAAAGGAAACGAAACCCCAACGCCGGGAACAAACACCCGATAACGTCCAGGCTGCTGAAAAGCACTAAAATCTAATTCCCACATGCGTGTGCCCGTCAACGGATCCACCGCATCACCCGAATGGGAAGCCGAACGCACCTTCCCCTCCCAATAATTTTTCCCCGTCTCAGCATCCACCACATAAAAGGCGCTCTGCTCTGAGAAATCTACATCCAAAGAAACATCTTTGTCCTCCAAACTTCCGCCCCGGTACTGACTGAGATAGGAGATCTTTTTGAACTGAGGCAAATAACCTGCCTGATTTACATGCAAGGCGGGACTCTGCTGCCACACACCCCGATAGTGCACACGCAACGCCTCCATAGCTCCATCGGCCTCCCGGTCCAATCGGCCATCCTCAAGCCGAATCACCTCGAACGGCACATCAGGAGCTTCCACCCGATACACCGCACCCGGCTGCATCGGCGTAGGCAAATCTAAAAACAGCGAACTGTGTTTGAGGTTGACCGGTTTTCGAATGCTGTAACGAACAGGACGCGTCCAATACGAAATACCCACAGGGCTTACCCCTTGCGCATAGTGGGGATCATCTGAACTGTAAATCCGAAACATATCCGCACGAAGCTGTAAGCCCGGATCAAACAATACCCGATTCGCCAAACGCACTTCTAACAGCGAGGCCGTGATCGGCCGAAGTGTAGACTGTAGTACCGAGGAATCACTGTCCTCAAACGCCTCCCACCCGAATAATCGAACCGGACTGACCATCAAGCAAAGAAATGCGACGAAACAAACAATTCGAGAATTCATATGAAGAACCTTGGTTTCAATAGACAATGCAAAAATGGATCAGGCCTGCTTGGTTTCCAACATCTCAATAAAGTGGTCCAACCAACTAATTTGTGCGCGAATCATGTGAATCTCATGATCAATCAAAAGCCATTCGGCATAAGGCTTACCGTACTCGTGACCGTAACCATCCAACTTCGTTTGAAGTTTTTTCATATGACGATTTGCCTCTTGCTTACGGTTTTGGGCGAGCTTAATCCGCTCCTCCCGAGGAAGATAAGAACACATGCCAATAAACAAATGCTCACTATATTCCGTACGCTTAAAATCGGCCTCTTTTTCAAGCAGACGGGCGTATTCTTCTCGACCCGCATCCGTAATCCCATAAACCATGGAAGGAGGATAATTCCCGTTTCGAACTTCTTTAGATTCCAGTAATCCTTGCTGCTCCAACCGTTCCAACGAACGATAAATTGTCGCAGGACTGATGGGAAGATGCTTGTGAATTCGCCAATCTTTTAACAGTTTTTTGAGTGCATATCCACTCAGCTCTGTTTCCATCAAACAAAATAAGCTGATGATTGCTGTGCGTTGACCTTCTTGATTGGGATTGCGTGTTGCCATAATATTTTCTCTCTATAATTTTGTTTATTTGTCAAATCTAATATATTAAAAACTAGTTGTACATATAATTAAGACGAAATATCAAAAAGGAGCTTTAAAGATGATCATCCACTTTATCCGTCACGGTGAAATCGATGGCGATCCGCACGCCCACATGCACCCGCCCGTTTCAGGCTGCCTGTCCCCAACCGGCACCCAACAAGCCGCCGCCTTATGCCAAGCCTTAAAGGATAAGCCCTACACCCACATTTATGCCTCTCCTCTCGGTCGCGCAATCGAAACCGCGCAACCCTTGGCGGCCCACAAAAATCTCCCTATCCAAATCCTTCCTTGGTTAGAGGAGTGGCGCCCCGCCCACATTCTCGACAACGGAGACGACACCCGTTACGAAGAAATCATGGCCCGAGCTGAAGCCCTTCGTCCTGAGCAAACCTGGAAAACAGAAGCAGGAGAAAGTCTGATGCAAATGGCCGACCGCATGATCCCCGGCATGCTCGCGTTGCTCGCCCAACACGGTATCGAGGCCGGACATGGGGGCTACCTATTTGATGACCCCAATAATTCCGACCACCTCGCCGTTTTTGCCCACGGCGGCACCCTCAACCTCTTACTGATGTTTCTCCTCAATTTACCTCTGCGCCCCGGAAATCCCTTTCATTTCGAAAAGACAGGCCTTGCCATCATTAAGTTTACACCACATGCAGATGTCTGGTACCCCAGCCTCTACCTTCCACCTCCCAACCCATCAAATCCTGAATAAAGTAGTCTTTTTCTCGTAGCAAAGGCTCCACTTAACCGCAGAGGAAAGCAAGCGCTGCCCTCTGCTTTTTACTTTACATTGGAAAGGGAATTCATAGCAGAGAACTCTTTAAAGAATTAAACCTCTTCTAACGGTTTTTGACCTCATTACCCCCTGCACCTATGAAGCTCTCCTCTCTCTTTTCAGATCACATGGTCCTGCAACGCGAACGCCCAGCACCTATCTGGGGATGGGCCGATCCGGGTGAACAGCTGACCGTCTGCTTTGCCGGACAACAAAAACAAGCCGTTGCCGCGAATGAAAGCGGACGATGGGAAGTGCATATCGACACGGGCCCAGCCTGTGCAGAAGGCAGAGAACTTTTGATTACCTCCACGAAAACCGGTGAAATACTTCGCTGCATCGATGTAGTGGTCGGTGATGTGTGGCTGTCATCCGGTCAATCCAATATGGAATGGCAGCTCCAAAACAGCATGAATGCGGAGAGCGAAATCTCCACCGCCCACCACCCCAATCTTCGTCTATTTCAGGTAACCAAAACCGCCGCAGGAACCCCGCCATCCGATGTCACAGGCACCTGGAAACCCTGTTCACCGGCGAGCGTCGAAACCTTCTCGGCAGTGGCCTATTTCTTTGGTCGCAACCTTCAACAAAGCACCCACATCCCCATCGGTCTACTCAATGCCTCTTGGGGTGGTACCCGCATCGAAACCTGGATGAGTCGGGAAGATCTGCTGGCCGACCCGCACGGCGCCCACGAAATCGAGCAATACGAAAACCCTCCCCGCGATCCGGAAACCCTCCGCAACCGCGACTTATTTAGTTCAGATCCCGTCGCATGGCTGCGTGCAAAAATTCCTGCAGATCCCGGAAATACCGGCAAAGAAAAAGGATGGGCCAACCCAAACTTCGACGACAGCGCCTGGTCCTCCTTCACCGCTCCAAGTATCTGGCAAAAACAGGGTTTCCCCTTCAACGGAGTGTTGTGGTTTAGAAAACGCATCGAGATTCCACCCGCGTGGAAAGGCAAAGAGTTGAACTTACACTTGGGCGCTTGCGATAAACACGACACTACCTACGTCAACGGCACGGAAGTGGGGCGCATGGGCTGGGAAGTTGAAAACGCGTGGTGCACCCCCCGCACCTACCAAGTCCCGGGCGCACTCGTGCACAGCGGAGAAGTGGTTATCACCACCCGCGTGTATTCCTACATGACCGATGGCGGATTAATTGGCCCTGCCTCCTCCATGTTCCTCCAACCCGCCGACGCCCCCTCAGAACCTGTGCTTTCCTTGGCCGGTGAGTGGCGGGTACAGGTCGAACACGAACTAGGAGTACACGACGAGCCCACACGACCCTTAGGCCCCGGAAATGCCAACACTCCCCACATTCTCTACGACAACATGATCCACCCACTGGCCCCCTTCGGCCTCCGTGGCGTTATTTGGTATCAAGGAGAGTCCAACGCCGAGTTCCCCGAAGCCTATGCCCGACTCTTCCCCAGCATGATCCGTAGCTGGCGCAAGCTTTTTGACTGCGATCTCCCCTTCTACTTCGTTCAACTCGCAAATTATCTCGCCCCGCAAAGTCAACCCTCAGAGGGAGGCTGGGCCTGGTTACGTGACGCCCAAACCCAAACCCTACACCTTCCCGATACCGGCATGGCCGTCACCCTGGATATTGGTGATGAGACAGATATTCACCCTCGCAACAAACAGGAAGTCGGTAGACGCTTGGCCCTGCTCGCACGTCGTCGTCTCTACGGAGAAAGCGAAGTCGACTCCGGACCCACGTTCCGCTCTGCTGAACAAGTGGGGAATACCCTCCACATTTCCTTTGACCATGCGGAGGGCGGTCTACTCTGCGACAATGGCAAACCAGATGGATTTGCCATTGCCGGAGACGATCAGAAATTTGTCTGGGCCGAAGCCCATATCGATGACACCACGGTTGTAGTTTCCAGTCCTGAAATTCCTAAGCCCGTATCCGTCCGCTACGCCTGGGCCAATAACCCTGTTCGCGCAAACCTCCGCAATCAGGCCGGATTGCCCGCCTCCCCCTTTCGCAGCGATAATTGGGCTCGCTAAACCTTTGGCCTCTCATCCAACCATTCCGGTGTAATCAACACCGACAAGGGATTGGAGGGCAGCCCCACCACAAAATCCCGAATGTGCCGATCCAACAAATTCACACTCTCTATTCCTACCAGATTATCGTGAGGTAACATCCCGGGAAAACCACTACCGGGGTGCGTTCGCAGTACCAACCAATCCCCTGCCCAGCCATGCCCACGAAGAAGTTCTCGTATTTCCATCGCCTGATTGGTGACCATACTGATCACCAAATCTGCCCCCGAAACTTTTATCCGTTGGGCTAAAACCTCCGTAGACTCCCAACCAAAACAAACGTCGCGAATGGGAAGTCCCGTAGACGCCCGTCGCTCACATTCTAGAGCCGCACCATAATGCAAACGCCCGTGCAGACTTTCTTGAGGTTCCTGCAACCACAAAAATACTGAAGAGCGATTGAGGGATTTACCCTTTTGCCAAACTTTCTCCATCTGCTTAAAGGTATCCAATCGCACGGTATGGTAGGGAAGATCTTCATCCCCCACCCCACAACATACCAATGATCTGCGGGACACATCCAATCCCAGCTCAGCAAGATTCCAGGTATCCAGAAGTACTCCCGGTACAGATTTAGCATCTAAAACCTGATTAATCCGCTTCCAGCTTTCCAAGGTTTTAAAGTCATACACCTCCAGACGATACCCCAGTTCGTGACAACGCTGTTTGGCCGCCAGAATCTTTTCTGGTTTCGATTTCTCTGCCCTTTTCTGGTCCATACATATAAACGCAATTTCATACCCACTCTTGCTCGAACGCCTTGCCTTCCATGCCCCCGCAGCCCAGCGACTGATCACGGGATCCGGACGATACCCCAAATCCTCCGCCGCTTGAATGACCCGCAAACGAGTCGCTTCGGAAATTCTGGGATTGGAATTAAGCGCCCGGGAAGCCGTCGAACGACTGACCCCTGCCTGATCCGCAACATCCTGTAATCGAATTTGTTTCATGTGCAACTCATTGCACAAAATTTCCCTTCCCCTGTCAATCTTAAGCGACTAGTTTATATATATATTTTACAGAGTTACGATTACCACAAGATCGTGAAAAATCCCCCACCATGTAACACAACAGTTAACGACTTACTCTCTCAGAGGAGCCCTATTCCAATGAAAACCACATATCTCTCCATACTTTATCTCACTATTTTTCTAGCCGCCCTTTGCGCTCCCTCCATTCAGGCTCAAGTCACCATTACCAATAGCCTAGACAGCGGGAATCTGATATCCACCTCAGGAACCGGCAACGATTCATACGCGACCACCTACAATAATATGGGCGGTGATTTATTGGCCGTGGTCATGACCGTGGGATCCGTCGGAAATTTAAATCTTCCTACCAACGGCACCGGAATTTCAGTGAGCTTTGATAGTGTCGCTGTTCCTATTATTTCAGCTTTCGACAGCGGGTATGGAAACAGTAGTTTTTTCTCCAGTATATACATCCTGGAAACCCCCTCTGCAGGCAGTGCGAGCCTTAATTTTGATTTCGGCACCAACATTACGGATGGTGTTCTTAGCGACAATAATACCTCTACCTGGCGTCTAGGGGTCTTCAGCTTAGGAAACGTTGATCCCACAAATCCGATCATCATCACCGACCTTATGGCAACAGCTGGGGAAACATACAGTGATCCGCTCATCAGTGCGGGTGATTTTTTCCTACAAGGCCAAGCCGCCTTTGGCGACTTTGGCACCCCAACCAACTACAGCACATCTGCCGGCTCTGAAACGAGCTTTTACGACGCACAAAGCGTCAATGGTTCCCGATCATTTCAAGTTGAATACGGCAGCCTCGTCGCTGGAGATTTAGTAGGAACTTCGGTCACCTTTTCTTCGGATGGAGACACCCGGAGCAGCTCTCGGCGCCCCACAGTCATCATTAATGCCATTCCTGAACCCTCCAGCCTTGTCCTCCTTCTAAGTGCGCTCGCGGGATGGGTCTTTCTCCGTCGCCGCAACTAATCCTCGACCTTCCTCATCTTACGCGGCCAAAAACACCCTCTCCTTATCACCATATTATTTAAAACCTGACTCCGTATACACGATTCATTGCATCAAAAGTTCTTTTTAGCATCTGTCCGCCTTGAGGTATGCCTTTAGACATGGCACATCACCTCTTCTTTTGAGATCTCTGCTCATGTCATCAGCGCTATTCGTCGTATCACTCTACATGAAGTTCCTACAATATTTCTCCACCAGAAGACACCCTTCAGATCCCAAACACCGGCGACACGGATCTGTATTATTGCTTACACTACTGGTCGTGTCACTGTTGCTGGTCTTGACCTTAGGCTTCACCCTAATGGTCCGGATCCAACTCAAAGAGCAGACCCTCCACCACCAGCGACAACAAGCGGAATTCATTGCTAAACTGGCACTCAATCTCGCCATCAACCAACTCCAAATAACTGCAGGTCCTGATCAACGCAGCACGGCGAATGCCACGCTGGGCGATGGCGCCACGGGCATAACAGCGGCCTCCACAGCCACCAACGGATTGAGCACTACCCAAAGAGGTACCCGTTACTGGACCGGCATCTGGGGAAATCTCAATGCTCCCGAAAGCCTGTTCACCGAATCCCCGGAACCCATTCTTCTCTCTTGGTTGGTCAGTGGCAATCATCCCTCATTTCGTTTCTCAAACAACGGACAAATCACCTCACCACTCCTCGCCCCCATCCTTCCCTTCACCCCAGGAATGTCCGTGGTTGAACAAAGCGGCGGCAATGCCCTCAACTCCAGCACGTCCCCCACTACCCCTCTGTTAATCGGGACCCAAGCCGCCGCGCTTTTGCTGGGTCCCGCATCCGCCGGGGATCACGCCGATGCCTATGTAGCCGCCCCCCTGGAAAATCTTACCCAAGATTCAGAACGCGTCGGCCGTTTCGCATGGTGGGTGGGTGACGAAGGTCTGAAAGCAAAGTTCAACATGGTCGATCCCTATATTGAACATGAGAATCCAGACGATGGAAATTCAACCGACAGTCGGGATAGCCGTTACCGTGTGCAAGTGGCCCAGCGAAACGGCATCGAACGCATGGCCGCTTTTGATGACAGCAGCTATCCCACCGCCACGACCGACGCCACATCAGCCCTTTACCACGGAGTAGAACGTACCATCAGTCGATCTCAAATTCCGCTCGCTACCCCCAGCCTTTCGCCCACAGATCTCCAAGCGCATATTCACGATCTCACCCCCTACTCAAAAGGTGTCATCGCCGATTCCCAATTTGGAGGCTTGCGGCAGGACCTGAGTTTCCATCTCGACCCTCGTTCTGGCGATACCTTTCTCGACGGTAGCAACCTCATTCCAGATGGTAGCACTCCAGTTTCCCTCATCAATGGATCCAAACCCTCTCCCTTTTCACGTTCCATCGCCGAAGGAGGGCTGGGCTACAGCACACTCGATGTCAGCCCCCGCCTGGGGCCGAAGTGGGATCAAGTCAAATCGTTCTATCGGATCGCACTGGAACAGCCCATAAATTTGAACGTACAGCCGGCCGTAGATATCGATGCTGATCCGGTGATGGTGCAAGCCGGCATTTCCCCCGTCATCGTGCAAGTCCGAACCCTCTTCGCAATGCGGGCAGGACCCGAAATTCAAACCTCTCTGATTTTAGTACTGGGCAATCCTTACACCCGTCCACTTCAAGCTCCCGAGGGCTTAGACTTCTGGTATTCTCTGAATCCACTACCCGTAAAAAACGGAAATATTCTAGGAAGTGAATTCGGATTGGTATGCGATTACCAACCACCGCCCACCGCAGCCGATCCAAACTTCGTGTATCTCTTCACCCGCAATGAAGGACTCAACGTCGTGGGAAATAAACAGATCCGCTATTATCCCATCCTCAAATTCACCGGAGACTACCTCCCTTCTGATCCGGACGCAGGACATCCCGGCGTGCTCGATCAAGTATTGTTCCGCATACCTGCGGGAGAATTAAACATCCCCCCGGGCCAGACCATCGCATTTAAAATCAGCTCCGGGTCACCTTCGTCTGAAACCATCGATGGAAACTCTTACACCGTGGTGCCTCTGAGTGAAATGACCTCCACTGCGCTGACCTATTACATCCACAGCTGTGATCCTCACTATATCTCTACCGACCCCCGAATCCCGGCCGGAATATTTTCAGGGGCGCCTATCGATCCCGATGCGAGTTTCCAATATGGGCACAACATTCCCGGGGATGTCGGTGCCATGCTCAACTACACGCTCTCCGTTTCCGGAAAACCTCATTCTGTCCTTCAACGCCTTTCCTCTGCTCGATTATTCAGCAGTCTTGGGAATAACAATACCGGTTTTGAAGACCGCGGACTCCATACAATTTATGGCCCCAATAGTTTGTTCCCACCCTATACCGATGGCCAAGTGGTGGGTGGCATCAAAACCATCAGATACTTTTTGGACGGATCAGTTGGAAACGGCAGATATGGAGGCGAATCGTATCGGGCCGTCCACGCGGAATCCAACCTCCTCGGCTCCTATCAAAAACTACGCGGGCTGACCGATCCGGCAGATAGCTCAGGTTCGAGTAACATCAAAAACATCGCCCCCTTCTGGTTTTTAGGCAATCCCCACTTCTTAGCAGAGGACCTCACGAATGATCTGGACCCCTTTTCCTCCCGGCAGTACGTCTGGGGTGCTTCAAACGATCCGGCTCGGGGTACCGATTTCGTGATCAGTGACATCCCCGCCGCCTACACCCCGGAAGAACTGCCCTTACTTTCTTTGGCCCAACTCTCCCACCTCGATCTCACTGCAGATGATCTCGCCCTCGGTGTGAATGAGCAAACGGGCATGGCGATAGGAAATTCCCGTTACGACCGATTTGTCCCCCGCGATGCAAGCCACACGGAATTCATACCTAATTATTGGAGCCTCGAATACAGCAACCAAAACGACAGCTCTTCAAATGCCGTCGGCGCCATCCCTAACTGGTACGAGGGCTACGTCCCGGACCTTCCTAAACAGGATGAAATCAGACGCTACGACATTTCTTATCTCCTCAATACCGCATTGTGGGACCGTTATTTCCTCTCTACCCTACGCCCCGCTTCCGGAATCGATTCTAGCTGGGCTCCGGCTCCCGCCAACTCGCGACTCATCTATCGTGACAGCTCGCCCCTTACCTTAGGTCAACTTCGAGGATCGTCAGCCACTGAATTAATTCCCGACCCTTCTTCACTTACACTCGGAGAAAACGGACGGGTACCTGCCGCCCATCTATTTATCGATGGAGCCTTTAATGTGAATTCTACATCTGTCGAAGCCTGGAAAGCCCTGCTGTCCGGATTGAGAGGAGTGGGTTTAGGCACGGCGCCGGCTCAATCAAACCTCACCCCTCTTCCCCGCTCGATCCGTCAACCCGGTTTAGCCCAAGATCTCCTTTCAAACTCCAGTTCACCTTCTGCACCCGAAACCTTCACCGGCCTGCGCTCACTCAACGATGCTCAAATAGATGCCCTCTCTACGGAAATCGTGAAACAGATTCGCTCCCGCGGTCCATTTCTGTCGCTGGCTCAATTCGTTAACCGAAACCTCACACCTTCAAATTCCTACGGTGACCCCGTAGCTGACACCGGTTTGGCCGGAGCTCTCCAACAAGCGATTGACCGCAGCGATATCAATGCACCTTTAAACGAAGACGCCTACCTCGAACCGGCGGAAACAAAACACAATCAACTCTATCCCGACAATGCGGACATGCCCACCGGAGACCACTCGGGATTAAGTCAGTACATGGCGGCACCCGGATGGCTCAACCAAGCCGATGTCCTTCAAGCCATCGCCCCTTCTCTTGCCGCCCGGTCCGACACCTTCATCATACGCAGTTACGGAGAGATGGTGGATCCTAACGATGCGAGTGATACCCCACGAGTTCTGGTTCGGGCTTGGTGTGAGGCCGTGGTCCAACGGGTACCGGACTATCTTGACGATACCGAACGCCCTACCCAATTATCCTCACAACTCACGGGGCCCAATCACTTCTTCGGCCGTCGTTTTCGCATGGTCTCTTTCCGTTGGCTCTCACCCAATGAAATTTAAGTAGACACACTTTTCTATCAACCCCACAAATACCAATGAAATATATCGTACTTTCGTCCCTGTTACTTTCTCTGATTATTCAACCCCAGTTACCTGCAGAAGACACAAAACCTAAAAAAGAAGCGAAAACAAAAATCCCCAGCGATACGATATTTTTCGGTAAAGCTCAGGGAGAAGGCGCTAAAACCAGACTGTTTATTCTTTCCGGACAATCCAATATGGCAGCGCTTCGCCACCAGGAGTCCATGGTCCCCATTCTGGAAAATGCGTTTCCCAACGATAGCCTGATCCTGGTCAAACACGCCCGCAATGGTCAACTCATCGTTCGCTGGGTCGCAGACTGGAAACCTGTTGGAGAATGGGCGTCCAAAGGAAATAGACTCGCCCCCGGCAACAATCAATTATATCAACAGTTGATCAAAAGACTGCAGGAAGCGGTCACCGGAAAAACGATCGACAGCGTATCCTTTATCTGGATGCAGGGCGAAGCAGATGCCAAAAACGGTCAGTCTGAAAATTACGCAGATGCCCTCCGGAGTTTAGTCCAACAACTTCGAACAGACACCGGAGTTGAAACCATTACCGTGGTTATCGGACGCCTCAGCGATCATCTCAGTGGTGAAGAACACTGGGATCGAATTCGTAGCGTTCAAGTGGAAGTATGTGAAGCCAATCCCCTGTTCACCTGGGTCGATACCGATGAGTACAATGGCAAACATAACGGACTCCATTACACCGCGGATGGATATCAGAAGCTCGGAGAAAGTTTTGCAACTGAGACCGTCAAGCTGCTGAAGAATCAAGAGTAACTCGTGCCCATGCCCTTGGTCTGACTCAAGGTCAACCAGCTTCAACAGCACTATCAACGCAACCACCCACAGGTCGGGGAATTGTCACTTTTTAAAGTGAGCAGTTCCCCGACTTTTTGCCTCTACGCTCCAGCATCAATACTCATTTTTAGAACAAATTTGAGGCTATACTTTTTCCAAATATACTCATCAATGTTGCCATAATCTCCGAAACTAAAAAATATACCGCCTCAAGTATACGATAAAATTATATATATAAGTTAATTTATTAGATTTTCAGTAGTTTTAGATGAGAAAATTAATCTATCCACAATTAAATAAAGATAATCTAGTCTTGCATATAATAGATAGCATCAGGCATTATCTTCTTATGCATCCTCGTGAAATCCATCTATGCAGGTTCGAACACCGCTCACAAGATCACAACTCTGTCCGGCGCCCTCTCCAGCATTTTGCATTCTTCAACAAAATACATCAGTCTCTTCGAGAGAGTTAAACATCCCTTCAACCCTACAAGGTCCCAGTGATTCATATGAGCTCCTGCCCCACCCCTCCATTTGATGACCCTCAACCCACGACGCGTTTTGCGTCTCAACCCCGTTTAACTTTTCCTCTGGACAAGGGCTGGCGCGTCCGCAATCAACAAGAAAAGAAAAGCATCCCTGCCGTAGTTCCCGGCGATATTCATGGCGACTTATTGCGTGAAAACCTCATTCCGGATCCCTTTTTCGGTGAAAATGAAACGGAACTACAATGGATTGGAGAATCAGATTGGGTCTATGAACTCGATTTCACCCTGCCAGAGTCTTTCAATACAAGCGATCGGATTGAACTAGATGCAGAAGGGCTGGACACCTTGGCCTCTATTTATGTGAATGGGAAACATCTTGCCGATACAGACAATATGTTCAGGCGCTGGAACTGGGATGTCTCAACATGGGTACGCCCAGGCCAAAATAGAATAGAAATTCACTTCAGCTCCGCATTAAACTTTGCTCGAAAAAAACAGCAAGAATCACCCATGGTTTTCTGGAATGCCACCCTGGCGGCATCCCCAGCTTGGATCAGAAAAATGCAGTGTAATTTTGGCTGGGATTGGGGTACCCGTGCCGTGACCTGCGGGATCTGGCGCCCCATAAGGTTGGTCAGCGTTCCGTCAGCCCGATGGGATCAGGTGATTGTGGAACAAACACATCGCTCCTCCGGAACGGTTGAACTTTCTGTAGATCTAAGCACACGCGGATCAAACCATGAAGGATTGAAAGTGGAATGCGATCTCTGTTTAGGGTCAGAACAGATTGCACGCCATCACGAAGCGCTTCAGCAAGGCAAGAAGTGCATGAGTCTCACGGTTGAAGCTCCACAACTATGGTGGCCCAACGGCATGGGAGAACAACCGCTGTACACCCTGACATGTCGCTTAGTCAACGCGGACGGCGTAGCCCTAGATATTGCAGAACGTAAAATTGGACTGAGAACCCTTCGCCTCGATAGATCAGAAGACGAAGAGGGAGAACGCTTTGCATTTGAAATTAACGGGGTTCCTCTGTTTATAAAAGGCGCAAACTGGATACCGGCCGATGCTATTTTTTCCCGTCTGACAACAGAGGTCTACCGTAACTTAATTCAGGAAGCCGCCAACGCACACATGAACATGTTGCGCGTGTGGGGAGGCGGTATATACGAACAGGATATCTTCTACGATATCTGCGATGAACAAGGCATACTGGTCTGGCAGGATTTTATGTTCGCCTGCTCCTCCTATCCTTCATTCGATCCAACTTTTATGGAATCAATTCGTCATGAAGTACAGGACAATGTGCTCCGCCTTCATCACCATGCCTGCATCAGCCTGTGGTGCGGCAACAACGAACTCGAGCAAGGATTGATCGGTGAAGAATGGACCGATCAAACCATGAGCCTCAAAGATTACACGGCCCTTTTTGATGACTTGATCCCTCAGGAACTACGCAAGATTGATGCCTCCCGTCCCTATTGGCCAGGCAGCCCGCACAGTCCAATCGGAAACCGGTACGACCACGAAAATACAGCCTGCGGAGACGTTCACATATGGAATGTATGGCATGGAAAAGAACCCTTTGATTTTTACCGGACATCACGCCATCGTTTCGTAAGCGAATTTGGATTCCAATCCTTTCCGGAATTAAAAACAGTAGAAGCCTACACCCATCCGGAAGAACGGCAAATCAACAGTGCTGAAATGGAATTTCATCAACGCAGCAGCGTGGGTAACACGGGAATCATGCAGTATTTACTGGACTGGTTTCGCTTGCCGGAGCAGTTCGAGAACGTGCTCCGTTGCACCCAAATCCTCCAAGGCGTCGGCATCCAAATTGCCTGCGAACACTGGCGGCGTCAAATGCCCCGCACCATGGGAACCCTGTACTGGCAATTGAATGATACCTGGCCCGTCGCAAGTTGGAGTTCAATCGATTATTTTGGAAGACTAAAGGCTCTGCATTACATGGCCCGCCGTTTTTATGCGCCCGTGATGCTGAGCTCCTTGGAATCTCTCGAAACAGGCACAGTAGAGTTATGGCTGGCAAACGATCATTTAAAATCTGTCACCGGATGTCTGAAATGGGAAATCACAGACCTTGAAGGCTCCGTCCTGAAACAAGGCCAACGACAGATCCGTATTCCTGCCCAATCCAGTGTCAACAAACAGACGATTTCTTTCAAAACTCTTCTACCACAAGTGGGTAAACGCAACATCTTGATGTTCTCTTCCTTCGAAGAATCACATGGAGAAAAAAGCGAAAGCCTTGCACTGTTTGCCCCACCCAAATACCTCGCACTTCAAGAACCTCAGCTCACTTGGCGCCTGCGCAAAGGAAAAGCGGGAACATGGACGTTGAGTATCAGCTCTAAAAAACCCGCACTATGGGTCTCCATTGATTTCCAGGAAACAGGAAGCCTCTCCGATAACTATTTTCATCTGTCCGCTGACACTGAGAAAACCATAATCCTCCGACCAACCCAGCCCCTTACAGCCGAAAAAATACGATCAGCCATTCGGGTTCAAAGCCTATACGAAACCTACACCCCATAAGATCAACAGGATCTGAAATGAATACGTTGTTATACCCATCTATTTCTATCCAATTCCTAACAGCTATACAGCACAATTGGGGTAGTACAAACGACCAGAAGTCTATAGGAAATAAAGCATGATATTTCATGAAACAATTCATCTGGGTCCCCGTCCACAAACATGGACCTCTGACTGGTCGCGTATCATGACCCACACCCATCATATGCGAGGGGAAGGATTCTCTCTTGAAGAAACCAATCAAAAATTGATCGAGTGGTGCAGTAAGTTTGACATCCAAGCTGTAGGAGTAGGATCTCCTTGGGAACCAGTGAGTTCCGAAGCTTATGGACGTTATGAAGGGGCCGAACGTGATGCCTATTACGCAGGGCGAATTGCCATGGATGACGTCAAAGGCGAAAAGGAAGTACGCCATCTGCTGAGCGACTTAAATCAACAAGCACAGGGCAAAACGACCTTCTATTTGGACAACGAAACCCCCAAATGCCGCTACGGTCACATCTGGTGGTTCGGATGGAATTTCGATGTGCCTGCCTGGCATGACTACTCTCAAGATCGACCCATTCAATACTTTCGCGCGGATCAGGAAATTGAAATCAATCCCCTCACCGGAATGCCCCATCGACGCAGACCTTATCTCGAAATTTTCCGAGAACAGCGTCTGTGTGGCGCGCGCGGCATTTGGGCACACCCCACCAGTTGGTGGTGGGAAGGGGACAAATTCATTACCAATATCGCCTCTGATGCAGGGGTGCATTTGCTTACCCAAGGTCGTTTAGACGGCATGGTGGTCATGGGCTATCACCCTTACCGTACCGATTACCTAAACCTGTGGTATGACTGGCTCGACCTCGGTGCCGTGATTCCCGCCTTCGCAGAGATGGATGCAGTCCATAATCGACCCACCATGTATTCCAACTCTGAACAACCCACCATTTGTGCCATGCGCACTGCCTCGACCGATCCAAAAGATCTGACCGCTTGCGCCGCTCGCGGAGAATGCGTCTCCACCACGGGCGCTTCACTGTGGTTGGAAAGCGATCAGGTCGGCATGGGAGGCATTCATCGGCTACAGTCCGGAGACCAAGTCTCTCTCACCCTGTCGGCCTGGCCCGCCCAAGGAGAATCCCATTTTTCCCGTTTGCAACTGATAGGAAAAAACGGCCGCATCATCCAGGAATGGGAAAACTTTCCCGGAGGCCAAATCCAGCTACAGTTTGAAGTACAAGAAACCCCCGGCTATTTGCTCTTACTTGGTTTTGGTCCTTTAGATGATCCTCATATCCGTCCGGAAAAAGAAATCGAATCATTGGCGATCAGCAACCCCATTTATTTTCAGGCACCCGACTGGAGCTACTCCCCCACCCGCACCCAGTTACGACTGTCTGCCGGAGAAAACTCCATCTACCAAGGACAGCAGGTCCAAGCCATCGATCACCAGTCCAAAATCATTTGGGAGGGTTGCCTGGACCAAACGCATGAACTGGATCTCCCCGGAGATGCATCCCTGCGTTTCCCCGAACGACGTGGAGACCCCGACCTTTTTCTGTGTATGGAGAATGCTGCTGTTCAGGAGATTATTGCCTATTTGTGGCAGGGACTTTTTCTCGATGATTACCCCGATCTTCAACCCGGCCAAGTTCCTCCACAAGCGTGGAAATTGGATAAGCTTTCTCGCGCATTACAGGAACAGGAATTGATCCTATGAAAAACAAAAAAGGCTTCACCCTCATTGAAATGCTGGTGGTCATCGCCATCATCTCCCTTTTGGTCACCTTGATCACCCCCGCAGTGGGCAAGGCCTTAGATGTTGCCACACGTATAGATTGCGCCAATCGACTACGAGGCCTGACTCAAAACGTGCTGACCGGAATGATTGATCAGGAAGGAGTAGTCCCCTTTGGCAGTTCAGGAGGCCCACGCGATGGACTCGCGTGGTACCAACTCCCAGATATAAAGATAAACCGAGAGTCCAGAAATTACATCTGCAGAGCCGTTGCACCCAACAACCTCGCTTTAGGCTATGGTGGACTTATCATCACGGCAGAAGACTACGGATCAAATCCAGATGGACAACTGAATGCATTTGGCTTTCGTTGCAGTTTCACTCCCAATGAATACTATTTTTCACGCAACGACCCTTGGATCAATCGGAAACCGGGCAGTATGGCTGTCATCAGCAAACCCAGTCAAACACTTATGTTTAGTGAAGGAGATAGCGCACTATACCCTAGCTGGGAGGGATATCGCGCCGTTCGTTTTCGCCATAACGGTCAGATCAATATTAGCTTTTTTGATGGCCATGTAAGCAGTTGGCCCATCGCCGTGGCAGCGGAACCTGCTCCAAACCCTCACTCGTTAAGCAGTCGCACCAGCGAACCGCCTTACGCGAAACTTTCGGATGACTATTATGAAGGGCACTGACATCATTCTTGCCCTATTGTTGGTGATAACGGTGATTCTCCGTATCAAACGGCACGCCTTGGCCATGCCATTGGCAGGAACCCTCGCCTTTCTCACTGTGGTCAGGGTAATCTGGGTACTCTTTTTTCAAGGCCCAGGTATTCAACCCGCTTTGCAGGAGGCCTTAACCGAACACGAGTTGATAGGAAGCGCCTTTGCCCAAACGATCTCCGAACAATCACAACAGACCTCTCGGATTCTAATGCTTCGCGGTCCAAATTCCGTCGTCTCCCAAGCCCGCATTCAAGGTTTTAAACAAGGTTGGCATAATACAAAACTACAAATCCGAGAGCTGGAGGTTCCTCTACAAAACGGGCGCATCGCATGGGATTGGACAACCTTACTTGAAGAAAGCGACTGGGGGGAAAAAGAAATTTTAGTTTCCTGGGTTGGCCTCCCCCCTCCTCCAGAAAAGCCAACCGGAAACACGCCACGTTTTTATTCCTATTCCATGGATCCCGAGTGGGTCTGGCGCCCTTGGCGAGGACGCGTAGATTTCGGCGGCGCCATGATTCCCGCAAGTGCTCAATCCGAAACCGAATTTATCCACACCGGATACAAATGGATTCAATAACTATTTTTTCACAACTTTCCTACATGGAAACCACGAGATAACCCCAAGAAGACTATTTCTTACTCCAAATAAGGGATGAACATAAACACAACCAACCCCATAAATTATGAACTCTAAACTTACATCGATTATCGATCATACCACCCGGCTTTTGGGCTTCATGACCGTTACTGTACTCCTTTTAGGAGCAAGCGTTGCGTCTGGATCAATTATCATTTTTGATGATTCAAATGGAACAAACTGGAATCGTCCTTGGTATACCGGAACTCAAACCAGCAATGTGTATGAAGGAACCACAGCACTCAAAACGACTACAAACCAACTAAGCTTTACATACACTGGAAATCTTATCGTTGCCGAGAATTCGATTCTGCAATTTTACCTCAATAACAGTGATGCAGATACGGCTTCTACAGCACTGTTTGTTAGCTTAAATTATTATGATGCAAGTGAAGATAGTGAGAAATCAGACATTCGCTTCACCAGCACTCATATCGCAAGCGTTTACGACATCGATTCTGTCAGTACCCCAGGTCCCATTAGTACGGATTCCAATCCCACAACGTGGCAAGCTGTCGAACTCGACTTAACCCAATCGGCTTACGTATGGAACGGCAGTGGATACAGTTCTTATGATTTTGATCCAAGCACCGACTATTTGCGCAGCATCACCATTCGGACCAACGGGGGAAGCAACGCAGAAACCATGATTGCCGACTCAGTGGCACTCATCCCCGAACCCTCCTCTATCCTTTTACTTTTGATAGGATGCGGAAGCGTTTTCATTTATCGCCACAAACGTAAATAAGCTCACTTCTCCTTGAATCGTTGATCACCGCCCTCGCGCAAGCGGGGCGGTGTTTTTTAATGAAACTCTTTACTTAACGCCCCCCCTCCTCCTCATGACTACCCCAACCCATCTAGATATTTTTCCAGCACCTCAAGAAATGAAAGCCCATGAAGCCTTTCGGGTTTGGGTAAATGAGCAAAAACTCTTCGCCTACGAAACCGAGGTGTTTTGGGAAGCTGATCAAGCTCCCAAAAAGGTGGCCTACTGTACTTTTGATTTTACAGGGAAGGTTGAAATTTGCGTGACGTCTGACCAAACCATTCAACAGGCCCGCATACACCCTCTCTCCCTAAATATCGACACCCACATCTGTGAGAATACGCTGACCTTCACTTTAGACAACCCCGTTAAGATCTCTGTGGAAATCAACGGAAACATTGACCGCACTTTAATGATTTTTGCAGGAGAACCCGAAACCCATTTACCTGACCTCGAAGACCCTGAATTACTCTATTTCCCTCCCGGTATTCATGAAATTACCGAGAATGAATACGGGATCCTCACCCTCAAACATAAAAGAAAGGTGTATATCGCAGGCGGGGCCGTCCTCCGCGCACGCATACATGCCCATCACTTAAAAGATATTGAGATTTTTGGCAGAGGCATACTCGATGGCAGCACCCTCTTAAGCCGGCACCCCGAATATCATGCGGAACGGGTGGGCGAAGCCCCCGGACTTGACCGTCCCATTTTTATGGATTTCATCAAATGCAAAAACATCAAAATTGAAGGGATTCATTTCATCAATACACCGCACTGGACCTTGCGTATGGTTGAATGCAACCATGTAACCTGCAGAAATCTAAAGATGATCGGATCTGTTGAAAATTCTGACGGCATTGACATCGTCAACTCTCGAAACGTGCTCATACAAGATGTGTTCATTCGCACAGCGGATGATTGCATCGCCATTAAAGGAAAAGCCCTTCACAAACAGAAAAAAAGAAGCAATATTTCAAACATTCAGGTGAAAAATTGCACCCTGTGGGCCGACCGTGCCAGCGCTTTGGAAATTGGGCACGAAAACGAAGCGAATAAAATACACAATATCCACTTCAGCAACATCGACATCCTCATGCAACGCCTGAACACCATCGGCTACCACGCCCTCAATATTCACAATGGCGATGATGCAAATATTTATGATGTTCATTATAAAAATATTCGCGTCGAACGCTGCCAACGCCTCGCGGGAATTAAAATTTCGAAAGGATATTTTAATCAAGCCAAAGCGTATGGACGGGTGCACGACGTAAGCTTTAAAAATATATACAGTCATGATAAACATGACCTCCATCTCCATGGACATAACTCCGAACATGAAATTTCAAACATCAGCTTTGAAAATTTGTATCTCGACGGACAACCCAAAACACCAGAGGTCTTCACCAATCCCTTTGTTGAAAACTACGACTACCGCCAAGACGGAAAGATCATTGAGTCATTCAATACCCCCTTACCTCGACTGAACTTTACCCCCATAGACCTGCCTGAGCATCCACAGGAAATGCGAACCTTTCCTCAACCTGCTCACTTCTCAAAAGAACATGTACAACTGAGTGGTATTGATTTCCATCTCTCTCCCCTCCATGCCGTTGATCTAAACGGCTCTGGCGAAAAGGCACCTGTCCCCCTGCAAACCAAAGCGGATTATCTCTTTTTTCTCCAGATCTGCACGAATGAAACCAGTCCCATCGGAACCGTCATCTGGATATACAACATCATTTATGAAGACGATACCCACTGCACCCTAGCCTGCCGATATAATCTGGATATTTCAGACTGTAACACCTGGGCTTCTGGAGGCTGGATGGCCGAACTTGATAAGAAAAAAACTTATATTCAAAGTCTGAAAAACCCTCATCCTGATCTACAAATCAAAAAAATCGTTCCCAACAAAATGAACACGCCCGAACAAGGCATGTTGCTAGCCCTTTCTTTGGGGAAGAGGATCGACGCCTCCTAAGGGCCTAAAGGCCTAGGAGCGTCCCATTTTTATTTTGTGTTACAATCCCTGAACACCCTTCACTTCATCCAACAACTGATCCACCAATTCGCTCATGGTCGATGCGAACACCTTCGGTCGTAGATAGAGTGGATGATACGCTGCCCCTGAGCGATCAAGATATCCAGCATGCATTCCTGCCGAAAGCGCACCGTGGGTATCCCAATCATGCGCGGCAATCAACCGACAGGCCTCCACGGGTTGACCCAATTGCTGCGCCGCAAAGTGATATGCGCGCACATCAGGTTTAAAGCTTCCCGACCTTTCAACCGAAATCACCTCATCATACAGTTCCCGCAATCCCGCATGTTCAATCTGATGAGTCATCAGATCGAGAGATGAATTTGAAAAAGCCACCGTTTGATATCCCGCATCCCGCAGGCGAAGCAGTGAAGGTTTTATGTCTGCATGCGCTGACAAGTGGGCAAAGCCCTCCAACAACGCTTTGCGGTTTTCATCAGAGAGCCTGACCCCCATTCGAGCGGCCAAGGTATCTAACATCACTCCAGCCAAAGTCGCAAACCCTGTCTGAACATCCGTAAGCGCGCATACCGTGGATGAATGCAACAGCATCGCAAACCACGTCGCCATCATGCGCTCATCTCCAAAAGCATTCTGAAACCGAGCCTTTAACGAACCGAGGTCCAAGGTCGTTTCATTCATATCAAAAAGTAGAATCTTCGCATTCATATATTCTCTCCTATTCGATCAAAAGACCGACCACAGTTAGATCGCGACACCCTAACGCATCTCAGTCAAGAAAGCGATAAGACCCTCTCACCCTTATTCATCCCACTATAAAATATGGATGGACCCACGGGGATAATATTGACTTCTTCCCCCCCCACACAGGTCATCTGTTCCAACCTCAGGGTTGACGGAAACAATCCACAAAACAAAAGGCCTAAACTACGGCTTCACATTGACCCCGCTAATTTCATAAAAGCCCCCGACCTTTTCAGCCTCACTCCCCCGAAATCAACCTCCAAAGAGCATCTCTTGGAGAGATGCCCTCATAAGAAACAGGATCAGCGAGAATGGGAGTAACGCTTCAGCAGTACCAGCATCCCCGTGGCCAGTCCGACCAACCCCAAAGTTCCAGCCTCCGGGATCTGAGTGACCACCAGCTCATCCATTTTCGTCACGGCGCCTGTATTTCTCGTATAAATCTCGAGAGCACTCGCTTTTCCACTATCAAAATACATATCAAAGGGCATCGTATAAACAAGTCCGTAGTCATTACCGGTCCCATCATCAAAACCATTCATGAAAAAGGATGCAGTGTAAATGTCTCTGCCACCCCCATCCTGACCATTGGCAGCCACCGTAAGCTTGTAATTAATAAACCCGGTTCCTGTGACAATTTGACCACTGGGAGACCCCCATCTAGTCGTGTTACTGCCTGTAGAGGTCGTATATGTAAAATAACCAGCATCACCCGCTTGAACATGGAATCCCGCCTGCGAACTGCCATCAGTCAGACTCACTCCAAAACGCTCATTACTCCATCTATCATTAACAGACGCCCTAAAATAGACTGAAACATCCCCATCCTTGAGGTTGATCTGGGACGGTAACGTCACCGACGAAGTCACAGACCCCGTATTCAAGCCATCAGCCGCCTTCCAGACTCCATCCGAAATACTCGCTCCGCCGGCGGCAGTAGTGATATTAGACCAGCCATTGCTGTTGTCTGAAAAATCATCCGAAAAGAGAATGGTTTCTCCACTAGAAGGAACAATCGCTGCCTGTACAGCCCCCAGGCAAAAGCACATCATCAATAGGATACCCGCGGTGTAAAAAGATTTCTTCATCATACTAAGACCTCTTAATTTATAGGGTTACTTTCTTAAGAATTGAACTAACACTAAAGATATCAAATAATAAAAGATAGCGTCCAGACTTTTTTTGAATCATAAGGCTTATTGAATTTGGGTTGTTCCATTTCAGTAGGTCGGGTGAGAGGCGGAGAGCGAAAAGCCTCTCTACCCATAGGTATCGGAACCTTTTCCCCGACCCCATTTGGTGAATTTTAGATAGCCCATGAGAGGAAACCAAGACGTCCCCTTTGGGATCCCCCCCCTCCCACGAGGGCCAGACCTATCGTTCAAGAGCGAACCCAATGCCCATCCCGCCCTCCAGAGCAAAGAAAAACCCCCGTAAACACGAGGTTTATCGGGGGTAAAAATGGAGCGGGTGGCGGGAATCGAACCCGCGTGACCAGCTTGGAAGGCTGGGGCTTTACCATTAAGCAACACCCGCTTTGGGTGTGAGACGTTACATACGCGAATCCGAAGCGTTGGCAAGCGAAAATGTTGTCAAAATTTTCAGAGAAAGTTTCACTGTGTTCTGGACAATAACCAAAATCTAACGGAATCTAGTCTTAACCTTTTGCATTTTTTCTGGTTAAAGTTGCTTATGAATGTCCAAATTTCTTTTTTCATGTCTATCCCATTGAGGTAACCAGGGTGAGTCAATCTAATTGTCGCGGTCGCAAATTACTCAAACAACTACCTGCTCGGATCCGAATTCATTCTCCGGATCCCCTTAGTCGACTCGATGAAGCCATTGCAGCCTTAAAGGTGGTCGATTCAACCTGCACCCCCCCTACCTATATGATTGGGGATTTACAATGGATTGGCGCAGCCATGGGCTTTCGCCCCAACAGTCGCGGATATCTTCGGCATATGGCCACCAAAGCCGTAAATTCCGGTGGTGACATCCTTGAATGCGGCAGTGGACTCTCTACACTTTTACTCGCCGTTACCGCCGGTCGACTGGGCCATCAGGTTCATACCTTTGAACACGACCGTCATTGTTACCAACGCTTACTCACACTTATTGACCGCTATCAACTTAGCAACGTCTCCGTCCATCATGCCCCGATCCGCTCTTACGGATCTTTTGATTGGTATGACATCCCGACCTCTTGCGGAAGCGACTGTTTTCAACTGGTGATTTGCGACGGCCCTGCCCGACACCTCACCGACAGCGGACGATACGGCCTGTTCCCTGTGATGCGTCAGCAACTCGACCCCAAATGCCGGGTAATCATGGATGACAGCAACCGCAGCCTCGAACGCCATGTCATTAAACGGTGGCGTAAAGAGCAACGAATCGAAGTCCACTCGTTTGGACGCTTTCTACAATTTGCTGAAATTATTTGCGTCTGAAA
The DNA here is from genome assembly GCA_029719485.1 of Kiritimatiellota bacterium B12222. Lineage (GTDB taxonomy): Bacteria > Verrucomicrobiota > Kiritimatiellia > SS1-B-03-39 > UBA6053 > UBA6053. The sequence goes on from CP120722.1 coordinate 73,746, forward strand.
TCAGAAAGGTGATTTCTAGCTTCGAATCACCTCGACCAATAACCAGCCCCAGCCCACAATCAAGGCCAAGCCTCCCAAGGGAGTAATCGGCCCCCACAAGGCCTTGGGCCCCACTTGCAGACAGAGCAAGTAAATAGATCCACTGAACAAAATCGTGCCCACGCAAAAGGCGACGAGCGAAGGTTTTAACTGCAAGCCACGATCGGCCAAGAGGACCAACAATAAAATGGCCAAGGCGTGAAACATCTGGTAGCGCACCCCCGTTTCCCAGGAAACCAATTGAGCCGCAGTAAAACGCTCCTTAAGCGCATGCGCGCCAAAAGCGCCTAAAATAACAGAGAACAAACCAGAACAGGATGCGAAGAGTAAGTAAAATTTCATGCCTCCTCCTTCCGCTTTACCCGCGAATTTGTCAAAAGAAAAACCCGACCGGAAAACCGGTCGGGTAGAGAGATTCAGAATCGTAATCGATTAGAAGACGAACTGAGCTTGAACAAATAACTCGTCCATATCATTGCCCGCTTCACCATCTTGATCTTCGTTAATACGGTAAGTCAATTGATACTTAATATCATTTCCTTTGACGTAATAGTTCACACCAAATTCCGTACGAGTCCAAGTGTCAGAGTATCCATCGGCATCCATTGTGGAGTAACCTAAAACCAATTCCAACAATTCTGGCACTACCGTATAACCACCTTCAACAGAAAATGTTTCAAGGGTAGTTGAACCGTCTTTATAGATACCACCAGTAGTACCAGCGACAACCAAGTCAGAATCGAATGTGTTGTACTCAATATCTGCAGAAAGACCTGCAACTCGAAGAGCACCACTCACTTCAATACCTGTAACAGAATCTACATTGTCGTTAGCAACGCCACCTTCAGAATCTTCAGCAAACATGTCGTCATCGTTACTCCAAGAAAATGCACCTACAGCGAAAGATGCTTTGAGTGCTTCTTTGCCACTTAGTGCACCTTGTGCAAATTTGATCGCACCCATGGGATGAATTTCGATACGAGCACCAGCCATAGGCCCTTCGTTCCAGTCATCACCTTTATTCAATGAAGCTACACTATCAAAATCCAATTTGGAATTTGAGGTGTCAATTGCACCCATGGCAACTGCAGCACCATAAGTAAGCAAATCAGTTGAACCATTTAGAAACACACCCAATTGACGATCAGGAACACCATAGTTATGATCACCAACAAATGTACGTTCAACCATCGCTTGCGTTTTAGAAGAGGTCATCTGCTCACGAGAGAAAGGGAATACCGCATTACCGGCGGTGATACTTCCAAAATCATATCCTTTGTACTGGAAGTACATATCTTTGATTTCAGTTTTAGAACTGCCGAAATCCACCTGGAATTTCGCTTTCCAGTCTTTATGCATGGATCCTTCAATATAAGGACGGAGACGGCGGAAAAACAGTTCATCAGAAGAATCCCCTTCATCAGGACTTTCATTGTGATATTGAATTTGAATCCGGCCACCCACTTTAAGATAGCTCTCGCCATCTTCACTGGTGATTTTATAACCGCTGGCATAGGAAGGCAGCAAGGTGCTGCTTACAGCCATGGCGGAAAGAATTGCGATCTTCTTGGTCATGTTCATTTTGAGATATACTCCATAGGTTTATTTGGGGAAGTCGGGTAAGTCACAACTTCCCGTTTGGTTTTCTTGTGACTCACGTGATGAATCTACCCTTCCTATGTTGGATTTTGATTAGGCCTTTATTAAAAAACCCGTTTGAGAACTCGAAAAAGCATTAACTGGTATACGCAATATATCCATGCTATACCCCCCATATGCAAGATTTCAAAAAAAATATTCGTATCGTCTGCGTGAGACCATTGTTCGGAGGAAATATGGGCGCGATTTGCCGCGCCATGAAAAATTGCGGCCTCGATCAACTGGTGTTGGTCAATCCCAGCCCTACTATGGACCAGATCGAATTGCGTAAAATGGCCCTCAAAGCCTTACCCATTTACAAGCAGCGCAAAGAATTCGACTCCGTGGAGGAAGCCGTGGCCGATTGCGGTGCCGTGGCCATGACCAGTGGCGTCGATGGTTTTTACCGGGACCACGCCTCCACCCCGCGTCAAGCCGCCCCCGAACTTATCGAAATTGCGGCCCAAAAACCCATTGCCATTGTCTTTGGCTCCGAGGACAAGGGCATGAAAACCGAAGAACTCAAATTCGCCACCCATTTGTTGCGTATTCCCAGCCATCATGACTACTCCAGCATCAACCTCTCACAGGCCGTCATGCTGGTGACCCATGAACTCTATCAAGTGATCGGTGACTTTTCCCTCGGAGACGAAAAAACCCCTCCTGCTGATCACCGCTTTATGGAACGCATGTTCGACTGCTGGGATCTGGCCATGAAGGACATTCACTTTTGCCAAGATGAAAAACGCGAACACATGATGATGGGACTACGTCGCGTACTCACCCGTGGTACCCTCACCGAAAACGATGTCAAAATTATGATGGGCCTGGCCAGACAAGCCAGCTGGGCAGCCAAAAACCTTCCTGAAGGCGACCAAAAATAACCCGTCCTCCCCTCTTCCTCTCGATGAACAGCTGAAACCTACTACAACAACGGAAAAAACATGATCACGAAATTAGCAGAAAGCGAAGGCGCAACCCTCGGCCTCGAGGTATCCGGTAAAATCGACTTGATCGAAGAAAAAAAATGGATCGGAATTGTAGAGACCCTCATCCAAGAACATGACCGCATCAATATCCTCGTAGTACGAGGTGGAAAACTCGGATACGAATTTAAAGCGGCTTATGAAGATTTAAAATGGACCTTTAAACACCTCAAACATATCCATAAAATTGCAATCGTTTCTGAAAGTAACGTATTGGCCGCGCTGGTGGCCATGGATAGTCCCTTTGCCCAAACGGTGGGCATCAGCGAAAAACACTTTAAAACCAGCAATCTACAAGATGCCTGGCAGTGGGTAAACGCTTAAACCAAGCACATTCCCACCTCCAGCCCTCCTCCTCACATCAATCCCTTTATTGTGAGGTGGACGCATCAGGCAACAACGCCACCAACTCTGTAAGCGAAGGCACGACATAATCGGGTCGCTCAACATTCGGATAAAGAGTCTTTCCTGCTCGGGCAACAAAAGCTGTTTGCAAACCCACGTTTTCAGCTCCAGCGAGATCCCAAGCATGCGCCGCCACCATCATCGCTTCCTCCGGACGGACCCCTAAATCTTCAAGCACCATGGTATACATATCAGGGTGCGGTTTATATTTTTTTGTCGCATCTACAGTGTACCGCGCGTCAAAGAATTCAGTAAGACCTGCATTTTTAAATTGTGTCTCGACCCCCACTGCAGATGAATTGGTTAAACTCACAATCACATATCCCTTTTCTTTGAGCGCAGTCAGCCCCGCCACTACATCAGGATGTGCAGGCAGTGAACGAAGCGGCGTCACGATAGCCGTCTTCGCATCTTCATAGCTGATCTCAACCCCTTGCGTTTCCGCAACCATCATCAGGGCGGCCGTTCCAATTTCACCAAAACTGTGGTAATTCCCACTTAAGGTTTCCACGAGTGAATAATGCAACATCGTAGAAAACCACAGAGGTAACAAGTCTTCGCGACCCCCAAGCACCTCTCCCACCGACGTTTTTAAAGGTCCCAAATCCAACAAGGTTTCATTCACATCAAAGATGAGCACTTGGGGGGGAGCAAGATCAGGATTCAACTCTTGGCCATGTAAGGTTACCCCCGTAAAGAGGAATGCGGAGAGAGCGAACAGTCGTGTGAAGTGTGTAAAGATCATATAAGTAAAGTATCAAGGGTTAGAACATCAGGGCTAACTCTTCTGTCGATCACACACGCTTTTCATTACAAGCGTTCTGCCTTTTCTACCTCAACACCATAAAAAAAACCTCCCCATCCCCTGGAAGTAACCCTTTTTTATTCAGGCTAAATAAGAAGTTAACCCTCCCCCTTTGGGCAAGGCTCACCCACGAACAATACTCAGGCCAGCGCACCCTTTATGTACACCGGAGCTGATAAAAAAAATACCTGAAAACTCATTGATTGTGCTTCGATTAATGTCAGGGGTCCCCCCAGTACCTTACCTTCAAAACCTCAACCCAAACACTCAACTCATGTTACTTTCAGATCTTATTGATGCACTACAATTATCCATCGGCCCCGTGATCCTTATTTCAGGGGTAGGCTTAATTATTCTCAGCATGACCAATCGCTTTGGACGTGTCGTCGACCGCACGAGATTGCTCGCAAGAGAATTTCAAAATGCCACTGGCGATAATAAAAACCATGTCCTTTCCGAATTAAAAATCCTCACCGTCCGCGTCAAATTGGTACGCGCCGGCGTTTTATTCGCATCCATTTCTGTGTTTCTGGTTTCGCTCATTATTATTTCATTATTCATTTCAGAAATCTTTCAGCTAGAAATCGCAGCGATCATTATTGGATTATACATCGCTTGCCTCTTGAGCCTGATTATTTCACTTTCCGTGTTCATCTATGACACCAACCTTTCCCTCAAAGCGATCTGGTTGAATCTTCCCGATGAAATGAAATAAACCTCATCGCTCTTCACGATCTGATGGAACGCATCCTCAGATCACAGCACAAAAAAACGTATGCATCCCCAAGGGATCCATACGTTTTTTTTGTTTCTTCACCGTGATATCAGCGTCGACGTTTTCGGAACAATCCCATGCCGACAATACCTGCAACCACCAGTATCAAACTGGACGGTTCAGGAATGACCGCGCTATCATAAAAGGACACCATCAAAGCACGTCCGGAAGAGTGCAGGGGTACAAGATTTTTGTAGCCGTATCCACCCGCTTCATTTCCACCACCTCTTCGCGCCATATTCCACTCCATATCTGAAGCAGTAATGGCAATCGCATAAGAAGTTCCGCTGGTCAGACTGAGAATATCACCCTCCGTAAAGGCCACCGCCATATTGTTCACATCACTACCATTCGTTAGCGCAAGCGGCGTGTAATCCAGTCCCGCCCCCAAAAGGGCCGACCCCAACACCATGTTATCCGCAGGACTCGCTGGCAGAGCAGGAATTTCATAGACATTAAAGTTCAAGGTAGGACTCGTTCCTAAAGCATCAATTTCATACCGAAACTCCAACGAGACCAAATCGTAATCTGAACCCGGTGTGAAAATTTCATACAAGGTTGCATCATCTCCCGAGACGGGGGACCCCGTATAGGTACCACTCATCCCACCATAAGTGCTTTGCACATAGCCGGGCGTAAACCCTGCACCCTCAGAATAGTTTTCTGTAACCAGAATACCTGCAGTTGCCGAACCAAGAAGTCCTGCAAACCCTATACAAGCCGCGATGAAACCTTTTCCGCTTGTAAACACTGTCAATTGATTAAATATTTTCATAATAGCTCTCCTTTGTATATACAAAGTGGAATATTTTATTCACCTAAGCAAGTATAAAACATAGGCATATTGATATAATTTTGAATCACTATATCCAATTCACCTCAAATACTTCTGAAAGAAGTATGACTTTGTATATCAAAACAGCTCTCCCCCCCCCTCTTTCTTCTCAAAACTCATTTTTCGTAAACTACTGAATTGACACAGCTATAACATTTGGCTATTTTACCAAATATACAAACAAACTATACAAATCATGAACGAAGAAACCAAACGTATTTATGAAGCCAAAGCCAAAGTGCTAAAAGCCTTGGCCCACCCTACCCGCCTGTGGATGGCCGAACAATTGGTCGATGGCGAACGTTGCGTTTGTGAATTTGCAGATCAAATCGATGCCGATTTTTCAACCATCTCCAAACATCTGGCCGTGCTCAGGCAGGCCGGAATTGTGGAAGACGACAAACGTGGAAAACAAGTTTACTATCGCCTCAAGGTTCCCTGTATCTTGAATTTTATGAGTTGCATCGAATCTGTCATTGAATCCCAAGCCAAAACCCACGCCGCCTTACTTCAATAATTTTTTTATCTATCATTTGGTCAAATGGTAAAATAACCACAGGAAGAAATCATGAATTGGAAATCTGAATGGAAAAAGTTACTGGCCATCGCCAGCGTGTTTTTAGTCTTTTTCTACCTCCCCGTAGGATCAGCCCGCTTCGATAACGCCATCATGGAAGCCCTCTATCTGGCCAAATGGTATGCCCGGGAGCATGTGCTACTCTGCCTCATCCCCGCTTTCTTTATTGCCGGTGCAATCGCCGTATTTATCAGTCAAGCCTCCGTCATGAAATACCTAGGCGCCAAAGCCAATAAATTTCTGGCCTACGGAGTCGCCTCCATTTCCGGAACCATTCTCGCAGTATGCTCCTGTACCGTGTTGCCTCTGTTTGCCGGCATTTACCGCATGGGTGCCGGACTGGGTCCCGCAACCGCCTTTCTCTATTCCGGTCCTGCCATTAATGTGCTCGCCATTGTAATGACCGCCAGCGTACTCGGCGTTGAACTCGGCATCGCCCGCGCCATCGGCGCCATCATCTTTTCAATCGTCATCGGCGTGCTCATGCACCTCATCTTCATCAAAGAAGAAAACCAAAAAGCAAATCAGCAAATGGTAATGCCCGAAGAAGAACAGGCACGCCCCCTCTGGCAAAATGCCCTCTATTTCTTTTCCATGGTCGGCATTCTGGTTTTTGCCAACTGGGGAAAACCCGAACAAGCTACCGGCCTTTGGGCAGGCATCTATCACAGCAAATGGATCGTCACTTCTATTTTCTCCCTCGCCCTCGGCATCATGTTGGTGCGCTGGTTCAACATCGCCTGGTGGAAAGTGTTGCTCACCACTTTGGCGGTCGTCGCCTTAGTCATCGCCTTTCCCGAACAACCCATGGTCGCCTTTTCTGCAGGGGTCGTTGGACTCTCCGCATTCACCAGTACCGACAAGGGAGAGGCCTCCGAATGGTTTGCCTCCTCCTGGGGCTTTGCCAAACAAATCATGCCCCTCCTCCTCTTCGGTGTGCTCATCGCTGGAGCCCTGTTAGGTCGGGTCGGACATGAAGGCCTCATCCCTTCCGAATGGGTCTCCCGCGCCGTGGGCGGCAATTCGCTCTCAGCCAATTTCTTCGCCTCCTTTGCGGGTGCCTTCATGTATTTTGCCACCCTCACCGAAGTGCCCATTCTGCAAGGACTCATTGGCAATGGCATGGGCAAAGGCCCCGCACTGGCCTTACTCTTGGCCGGACCCGCATTGAGCCTACCCAACATGTTGGTCATCCGCTCCGTACTCGGCACCAAAAAAACCGTCGTATTCGTCAGCCTCGTGATCGTGATGGCCACCATTAGTGGCATTATTTTTGGAACATTTTTCGGATAAACATACCCCATCGGAGTAATAACATGAACATTCAAATTCTGGGCACCGGATGCCCAAAATGTAAAAAACTCGCTGAAGCCGTCGAGGCCGTCGCTACAGAACTTCAACTCGAGTACAGCATTGAGAAAATAACCGACATCAATCAGATCATGGCTTTCGGCGTCATGATGACCCCGGCCCTCGCCGTCGATGGCAAAATAAAAGCCGTGGGCAAAGTGTTATCGCCCGATGAAATTAAAAAATTCCTCACCGCCTAAAAGGAGATCCTCACATGAAGAACACCGTACTCTTCTCCTGTTCAGGTGCATCAGACGTGGGTGCACTCACCGATCAAGTCGCTCGTAAACTCACGCGTGACGGAAAAGGCCAAATGCTCTGCATGACCGCCGTCGGTACTGGAGTTAAAAAAGTATTACACAGCGCCTCAAAGGCCGAAAAAATTCTGGCCATCGATGGATGCCCTCACCAATGCGCGAGCAAAACCCTGAAGGCAGCCAATTTTAGTGACATCAAACAAATCGTCTTATCAGATCTGAACCTGCGAAAAGGCGAAACCGAACTCAACGATCAAAATATGCAACAGGTAATCAACACCGCCACCACCCTTCTGCAGGAGACACCTGCATGAAATTCCCCGGAACAAAATTCACCACCTTGTTGATGGTTTTTGCCCTGCTGATGCTTAGCGCATGCGGACAACAAAACACTGAGCCTGTGGTCAATGAAGCTTCCACACCCCCCCTCCCCAAATTACTCGATTTGGGAGCAGAAAAATGCATTCCTTGCAAACAAATGGCGCCCATCCTTGCGGATCTGATGGAAAGCTACTCTGGAGAATTTGAAACCGTCTTCGTCGATGTCTGGCAACCTGAAAACAAAGCAGAAGCCGATCGTCATGACATTCGCAGCATTCCCACCCAAATTTTCTTTGATGCAACAGGCAAAGAGCTGTGGCGACATGAAGGCTATATTTCAAAAGAAGATATTTTAATGAAGTGGCAAGAGCTGGGCTTCACCTTCGAACAAGCGGGGTAATGCTGTATGGAGAGATTCCAAAAATTCCTCATCGCGACTCTACTCGTCTTCACCTTCATCAGTATCGGTTTTTCTCTCGGCAAACATAACCATACCGAAACAACTCTCCCCCATGAGTTGCCACATACACAGGGTCAACAAGTCGCAGTCTACTACCTCCACTCTTCCTTTCGTTGCATCACCTGTAATACCATCGAAGAGATGACCCGCAACTTACTCGACCACGCCTACGCATCTCCATTGGCTGAGCAAACCCTGTTATGGAGAGAAGTCGATTTTCAAACCAACGAAGCCCTCGCCAAACAGTTTGACGTCATCGCCAGTTGCGTGGTGGTCGCACACCTGAACAACGGACAGGTCACGGAGTACCAGCGGCTAGACGAGGTATGGACATTGATGAAAGATCCTCAAGCCTTCAATCAATACATCAGCCAAGCCATTGATACATATCTGGAGCCGAGCGGAGACCCGACATGATCTGGACCCTTATCTTCTCAGCACTATGGCTGGGCATTCTCACCGCCATCAGCCCTTGCCCCTTGGCCACCAACATCGCGGCCATTTCTTTCATCGGACAAAAAACCGGTCAGAAAAATCAAGTCATCACCTCCGGCCTGCTCTATGCCTCCGGACGGACCTTCGCTTATGTCCTGCTCGGAATCATCATTACCACCGGCATGCTCAACAGCGCAGACCTTTCTCGTTTCTTACAGAAGTACATGAACGAAGCCCTGGGACCTATTTTAATTTTACTGGGACTGGTACTGCTGGGATGGATCGGCTCTGGCATTACTTTTCAGTTGGGAACTGAAAAACTTCAGGCAAAAGCACAAAAGGGCGGACGCCTATGGGCTGTCCCCATCGGTTTCCTCTTCGCCTTATCTTTCTGTCCCGTATCAGCCGGCCTCTTCTTTGCAGCCCTCCTCCCCCTGGCCCTCAAACACCAAGCCCCCATTCTACTGCCCCTTGTCTACGGCATCGGCAGCGCCCTCCCCGTAGTTCTTTTTGCTTTCCTCATGGCCTTCGGCTCAAATTACGTGGGAAAAACGTTTAACAACCTCACCCGTATCGAACACGGGCTCAGATCTTTTGCAGGTAGCATCTTTATCGTGGCTGGCTTGTATTACTGCCTAACCCATATCTACGGGATTCAACTGTAGCCACCACTCCCTCAAGGATAAAACCAGACGCAACGCTCGGCCATTTCTGCACAACTCCATGGAGGCAAACAACGTATGCCCATTCGCGAGTATTATCCTGAAGAGAAACCCTTTAAAATGGTCTACGTCGAAGATCCCTTCGGCATCGTTTCCGAAATTTATACCCACAGTTACGAACTCACCTATTCACAAGGCGCTTACTAACTCCCTGAAGCACAACCTAAGCCCTGACTTTTCATAAAACAGTCCCCCCAAAAAAAGCGCCCATAACACCTATCCTTCTAACTGTGCCAACCCCCAACGCGCATGTTCGGCAATCAAAGGCTCCACATCATCCGCGAGCTTTTCCAAAGGGGCTTGCGCTTCTTCACTCCCACTATTTCCCAGCGCGATCGCAACATTTCGCAACAGCCCTCGACGCTTCGTGCGCATGATAGGGGTTCCTGCAAATCGAGCTAAAAAGGCATCATCATCCAATTCTGCCAATTCATCCAAGCGTGGCGCCATGCGATCAGGCTCTGGCAACAACCACGACTCATGACTCTGTTTGCTAAAGCGTTTCACCCAAGGGCACACTTCCTGACACACATCGCAGCCAAAAATCCAATTGCCAAATTTAGGTCGCAAATTTTCAGGGACCTCTCCGCGATTTTCGATGGTTTGGTAGGAGAGACAAAGTCGACTATTCAAAATATATTCCGCAGGAAAGGCGTGCGTGGGGCAAGCATTTAAACAGCGGCGACAACTTCCGCAATCCGAAGTTTTCCGAGACTCGGAAACCAGCTGATTCCCCGTTCCGGGTGTCGGAAGATCAGCCGCCAAGTCACAACTCAACAGCAAGCCGCCCAAAAACATCATCGACCCCCATTCGGGATGAATCAGCAAAGTATTGCGACCAATAAACCCCAAACCCGCAGCCAAGGCCGCATCGTGTTCCATCACCGGTTTGGCATCATTAAAGGGAAAAGTCTTCACCCCTTGAGGTCCATGCTCCGCAATCCATGCCGACAAATTTTTCAGACGCGTACGAATCACTTTATGATAATCCCGCCCCCACGCATATCGCGCAATCCGCCCTCGCATGGGATCATTCCAAATGCGGGCACTGGGAGACTGGGTGACATATGACACGCCCAACACCAACATGCTTTGCGCTTCAGGTTGCCACAATTTAGGGTCAATCCGAAGATCCACATTCCGTGCAATCCACGCCATATCCGCATGATGCCCCGAAGCCAACCACGCACGGTAAGCCGCCGCATGACGTGCCGGTTGCACCTTGGCAATACCTGCAATGTCAAAGCCGCAAGCCAACGCTTGAGCTTTCAACTCCTGTTCAAAACTCAGAGCATTCATCGAAAAAACATCCCTCCTAGTGCAGGATGACGCGCTCTCTCATCATCTGCTCTTTCATTTGAAGCATTTGTTCATGGCTGCGAAGGGAGTTGGAAGGAAATGCATTCAACAAGGTAAAGGTACATCTCAATTGCGTTTCATTGAGGGTAAAGCGAAGGGTATCTATGATCTGAAGTACCGCATGCGCTGCCGGATCCCGCTCGTTTTTCAATACATTTCGACCTTCAACTAATGCCTCTTGAATATAAGTATTCAACTCCGCGGTAGACGCCGGATCTTCATGCGTCACCTTCACTTCCCCCTCCAGTCCCTTTACATGGATATCGCCATAAAGCGAAAAAGTCTCCGCCGTGGAAACTGGGCCAAATTTCGAAAGAACGTTCTCCGGAAATACCGCCGCAACTTTCAAATCTTTGTCGGCAGGAAGCCCGGAGTACAGCGCGGTTAACTCATCGCCAAAAGGCAGCGCTTTCTTATTTCCATCCGCCAGAGCCTTTGCCGTAAGAAGGAAAGACTCTTCGATTTTTTCCGTGCGGAATACGGCCAGCATGTGATGCGAATCTACCAAAACCACCTGCCACTGATCAAGTATCAGCACCTGCATGCCCGTTTCCGTTTTCACCATAAAGTTTTTACTTTTCGCAAACGAGACGATGACTTCAGGATCATAATCCACTTCCAGCCACAGCGTCAATTGACCCTCATCATTTAACAGCATCCCTTTGTTCATGGCCAGGCTCACCCGTCGAATCGTGATGTCACCTATGCTCGAGACCATAGAAATCAACGCCTTCTGAATGCGGGGAAGCTGGTGAACTGTGTTGACAATGGGCGAGTCAAATGACCGCATGGTAAACTGAGCCACGCCAATACTGTCATCCGGAAACGACGCCAAAACATCATTCCCCGCCGGCAAGTTTTGCTCCGGAAGCGATTTCCGCTCCAAACTTTTACGGGCCATGTGTTGCAAATCGTTCTCGGGTCCTTCCGCAACCGACTGCACCACCTCCCAGGCATCAGGACGATCCATTTGGATTAAACTAAACAGCGCCATCCACTGATCCTGCTCTTCACTCTCTTCGTCAACGGGTTGAATCTGCGTTAATAATTTCTTGGCCCGCTGAGAAACTTCGGGATCATCACTTTCCGCCGCCTGCTCCAACAAAGGCTTGGCGGACATGCCCATGACAGCCAATTGTTGGGAGGCCTGCTCCCTGGTTTTAAAATCATCCGCACCCAAAGCCGCAATCCATGTTTCAACATCCACTTCTTCTTCCTCAGCCACGCTCAAGATGGCCGACAGGGCGGAAACCTCATAGGCCACCTCCCGTGCCTCCCAATACGCTTCAGGACTGATGTAGCCCGACAGCGATTCCTCCCCTCCCATCATCAGGGAAAAACACAAAGTAAAGAAACTATAAAAACTGAAACCGGCATTTACCATATTTGTTCTCCAAGCAGTCCGCGATTACCACAGATCCTCTTCTTCTTCATGCCGGTCATCGTAAGGATTGAATTGGATGGCATCGAAATATTTCTTTTGCAGCGTGATCTCACCCGTCGCCTCTGATTTCCCGGTGAACACCCGTTGATCCATGTTCAACAAACTCAGCGTAATGACTTCCGTGTTGGGAAAAGAAATTTTCACATCGCCCTTTTGCAAACGAGGTTCACGACGCGTGCCTTGTGCAAACCGAACTTCGTCCACCCGATCCATAGGCACTTGAAACACGGCAAAGTCATTTTTGAAGTACAACACCTCTGCTTCAATTTTCTCGAGCGTACCCGCGAACACATCCCCATTTGAAGTGGTTAGCTGATCGGTATCCTCTAAACTTTGGTCTTCACCCATATCAAATTCTCCGTCCCACTCCCGCAAACGAATATTACTCAGCTTCAATGGATTGTTTCCCATGCCCCCAAACAACATGGCATCGCCACGAATGTTTCCTTCAAAGGTATCACTCCACCGCGCCACCAACTCCCCATCAAACAAAATCATGATTTCTTTCTTCGCCCGATTCAACAACAACTCAACCTCTAAACTGCCGTCATTCATTTTATCGCGTACTTGGATATTCCCCAAGTCATTGCGTCCAATTTTATCGTAGTTCCGATAACAACGAATATAGCCATTCTGAATATTAAGGGTGTAACAATTTTGATTCACATTCTTAGGGTCACGTCCCCAAAAACCCACCTGCAAATTACAATTTCCCCGCCATTCCAGATCAAAGGCCAAAGAAACCATGTCAGGTAAATCATCAAACTCTTGGCCAATGATTTGATTGTGGTTGTCGCTAAACAGGGCATTTTTTTCATACTTCCAATTTCCATTCGAATTATTCAGTTCCCATTCTTCAAGTGAGGAGGGCCCTTCGTAAATCGACCCGGAGCTCGAAGAAGGGCGAATGGCCGCCACCATTTTCGATTGCAACGTAAACGTTCCCGCCATGGGCGACTCCAGTTGAAGCACATCTGCATCCATGTGGACAATTTTTCCCCGGTATGCATCCCCATTGGTCAAAATAATTTTAGGTAAACGGGATAAAGGAGCCCCATCCGTCATCACTGTTTTTAACTCAACCTTTTTAAGATTGGCCAAGCCATAACTCACCTTGGTTGACGCATCGGGATGTTTCCAAACCACCCCTTCACTTTCACTCATTTCCAATAAAGCTCCGGAGATCTGGTCTTCATTTAAAAAGAACAAACGATCGTCGACACGACCTTCCTTCACAGCCACACTGTGATCCCCCCCCGTCGGTGCAAGTACCCCTGTCGTATCCTCCACGATTTCAACATCGTCAACCACATTGATCAATTCGATTTGCGCGTGAAGACTCACACAAGGAAAAACCAAACAAAGCGCTAAAATAGAAAATTTTATCATGGTGTATCTCGAGTTGTAACGTTAGCGAATAATAAAAACTTGTTTGCGAACCACCCCGTCATTCTCCACATCTAAAACCAGCGCACTCATGCGGGAATTCATAAACTCACGCACCAAATATTCAGCACGGTTTTGAGTGATCATCTTCATCGAATTCGCTTTGCGAATCACATCCCCATCCCCCAATCCCATACTCTTGAAAAATTCCTGCTCCCCCTTCATATCAATCTGAAATCCCGCATCATCCAACGAAGTACCGATTTGTGAAAAAGACCGGTACAACTGAACGATACGTATAGGATTTTTCACCACTTCTTCCGCATAATCCACCACCGCCTGACGATTGATCAGCCACTGCGTTTCAGACACCCGTTTGCCAAATCGGGAGGTTTCCAAAGCCGGCATATCTTCGATTCGCAACACCACCTCTTTGGGTTGCTCCTCACTTTCAGGCTTTACGGTAGGGGCCACGTTCCCCGTGAGTGCCAAAAAGTAACTTTGCCCATCTCGCGACAGCGTGACCCGATCCATTTCAATTTTTTCCACCACAAATGGTCCCAAATCATCCTTCTCATTTAACAGCAATTGCGTACCTGAACGCAAATCATCCACCAAAGCCATCGACGATCCCGTACTAAAGGTATTCAAATCCTGCGTGTAGGTTTGAAAGGTGCCAGCCAATTCGTAGTGTTCAATCTCTTTGGTGACAGCTTGCGTACCCATATCGGCCCAAATGGGAGACTCAGGCAATGAAAAGCTCATCGCATTCACCGGATAATCCAAGCGCTGTAAAAATGCCTCATGGATCGGTTCCTTCATTAGGGTCGCGCGCAACCAATACATACTGCCCCCAAAAAGGGCTAAAATAAGTCCTAAAAGTCCAAAAATCAGGCGTTGAGATTCACGAATTCGCATGACCCAAACCTCAACTATATTCGGGCGGAGATCAAGCTTTGTTTGAATTCCAGTTCGAACCTTGACCCCTCCTATTCCCATATTCTATGTTCTTCTTATGTCGCGCCCCAACATCCTCCTCCTGTTCACTGATCAACAACGATTTGATACCATTCAAGAGATAGGAAGCGCCTTCCAAGCCCAAACACCTCACATGGACACCCTGGCACGCGAAGGCATTGTTTTCGAAAACTGCTTTTGCACCGCTCCCCTTTGCTCCCCTTCCCGCGCCACCTTGATCTCGGGCCTCATGCCGAATGATGCCAATATGCCAGGAAACCTACACAATCCCTGCCCCCCACTTCCTCCCCTACCTTCAGGCCTGGCTCCGCTCATGCAGGCCGGAGGATACGAAACCGTTTATCACGGCAAGTGGCATTTAGGCGGTGAAATCTGTGACCATGGCTTCGAGATCGGAATAGAGTGCAACCATGATGAAAGTACCCGCCAACTCGCCTCCAAATTTTGGCGAGGCCGGGATTGGTTTGAACACGACCGTCCTTTTTTCCATATGGTTTCTTTTTTGAACCCCCATGACATCTATTATTTTGACCCTCAAAAACCAAGCGACCGCCAACGTCCATGGAAAAACCTAAGCCGTCCCTCCGAATCCTATCCTAAAACCGCACAAACCCAACAAGTCGACTGGCCCGAATCCAAATGGGGCGCCATGACCGAGTTTTATGAACAGCTCCTTGAGCGCCTCGATGGTGAAATCGGAGAACTCCTCCATGAATTTATCTGTAGTGGTTTTGCCAAAGAATCGTGGATAGTGTTCACCTCTGACCACGGAGATATGTGCGGAGAACATCAGTTGCCTTTTAAAGGATCTCACATGTACGAAGGCCAAGTGCATGTTCCCTTGATCATCATTCCCCCAATGACACGCTTCCAGACGACCCCGGAACCCTCCCCCATTGCCCACAACTTTCCTCCCGGACGCAGAACGCAACTCTGCAGCCTGCTAGACCTTCCGCCCACCATTCTCGACATTGCCGGACTTGAAAAACCTGCATCTTGGCAGGGCGAAAGTTTGCTACCTTTGCTGCGGGATCCCAAAGCCCCAGCCCCCCATCAAACGGTATTTTCCTGCTTAAGTCAGCCTGAAATCCGGATGGTCCGCAGTCAGGACTGGAAATATGTGTGCTACGAAAACGGTGAAGAGGAGCTCTTTCACCTCAAAGTAGATCCTCACGAAATTCGAAACCTCGCCGGCAATGCCGCCTGCGCAGTCATTCAAAGCGAACTCAACTCCCAACTTCAGCGACATGAAACCTAAGCGCGCGGTCGATTAAAAGCTGCGGTAGAAATTGAACGAAACAATATTTTCATCCTCTCCACTTTCAGTATAATAAACTGAAGACAACCCCAAAGAAGTGTTGATGTTGAGAAAACAACGCCCCTCCGCTTCCACTTCCTGACGACTACCGTGATAGCCCAAGACCCCCCAAGTGTGCCAGCCCCGAAGCCCCAGCGCAAAACGTTCATTCACACTTGTGATCCCCCACTCAAAACCAGGTTCCCAACTTAAATTACTCTTGAGGTTGGTGTCCCAAATCACATGTTGCGTCAGCATTACATAGGCCAAACCCTGAGAACCAATCCCTCGGGTAATGCCACTGGAAAAATTGCCATACCAACGTAAATGCTGAGGATTGAAGGGGTCCGCCTCTCCCCCGAAGGCCACCTCCCAACTCAAAGGCTTCACCCAAGGCTCCGGAGGCGTGAGCGAACGCACATCCATCAAGGTCAGCTGATTTAAGTAAATTTCCCCATCCTCTGGACGCCCCTGCACATCAAATTCAAACATGCGAATACTGCTCCCCAAAGGATACCCCACGGGATTATCTAACCAGTCATGATAAGCGGCACGTATTTTCACCCCCGCAATCGCGTCACCCGACACCGTATCCACACCCCCATAAGCGGAAATCCGACGGGGAGCATGTCCATTTTCAGGAGGTTCAGGTGCGGGAGCTTCGGGTAAATTCTGTTTTCCCATCTTACTTTGCGCACTAAATAAGGGCAGAATCCGCGTTTTGTACTCCTCGTTCGTGATCTCCTTTTCCGTGTACAAATACTGCACCCACGCAATCACCAAACTTAATAATTGAGGTGATTCATTCCCCGTCAATGACGCCCCGTCCACCAATTGTTTCGCCGTCTCGATCTCCTGTTTCGACAACTGACTCGCCAAAAAAGACATATCCGTCGCTTTCGACGGACGATACACAGGCGGAGCAGTGATCCCGCTTCGAGTGAGGTCTTGCAATAAACTCACAGGAATCGCACTCATCCGAAAGTGGTTCACCAAATCTAAGGAAGGCCGCGCCACTTGAATGGGATACAATAAATTAAACGCGCAGTTCTCCTTAAAGAAAAAATAGCGACTTTGTAAGGTTTGTAGCTCCCAAACATGACGCAACAACATGTCCAATTCATCAGGGGTCAACTCCAGAGAATATTCCCAAATATCCCGACGATTTACCGAGGCGTACTCCTCAACTTTTTCATAATACGGCAATAGCGTATACACCCCGTCATAAAATCCAAAAATCCCTTTGACGGCAAACAGCGGACCAAAACGATCGTCGACAATGGCGGCATAATTCACCGCACGGGACAACAACCGGTTTTTACCTTCACGATCCAATACCAATAACAAATGTCCAAACATACTGGCCGGACTATTTAAATAAGCCGAGGGATAAATTAAGGTGGCAGAGTTCACCTTTAAGTCAGCCACTGTTAACAAAAAGTCCTCACAGTCCCCTCCCGGAAATACATCCTCCGGAAGCGCTAACTTTGCCAACAACCACTTGTATCGCGCTGGAAATCTGCAAGCGACGCTTCGTTCACCAGCAACAAGCGACGGATCAACAAAAGCCGCCAAGGTGGCCTGCAACTCGAGCTTGCGATTATGTTTTCCCTGCGGAGAAAGAAAAAAGGCATCATCATCCATTCGACTGGAGATCCGCCCCAAGAAGGTGCGATGATAATGCCCCAAGGTCATCCACTCAGGATCATCCCACAAGGATTGGGCCTCCACTTCAGCCCACAAATGATCAAAAGTTTCATCCCCATGAACAGGAGACAGAAACAAGAAAAAAACTGCGCACAGCCGAAGCTGTACGCAGAATCTTCCAAGGAGTTGCATCCTCTTCAAGTTAGATCAACGATACAATGGAACGTGTCACTTCATCTGCATGAACATCAGAGCCCGTAAAGATGTTGTCAAAGTTCAACTGCATAGAGGTATAGAAGTCCGCACGGTTCTCGTCATCAATTTGCAACAAGTCAGCCAATGCACTTAAATATGCACCTTCGCCAACAGCCGCATCGGTCGCAATGTGATCCATGTTATCCGCCACAAAGATTTGCACTTCTTGGGTAGAAACAAAACCAACAGACTGCTCACAGTTCAAGGTTCCAGAAGAAACCGCAAAGGTTTGGTTACCGGAAATACCATTCAAGGTCGCACCCACAACGTGTGAAACCATACCGGTTTGATCACCTAATGCCATACTACCGAGGCCGCAACCACAGTTATCACGAACCGTATTGCCTTGCGCAAATAATTGAGCCGACGCAAGACCAAGTCCTGCGATTAATAGAAATGTACCTGTTTTTTTCATAAGTTTCCTTCAGTTAACGTGTTAATTATCCCCCTCCATTCCATATGGAGATTGTAGTCAATTAAAGCGCGATCCCTATAGATACACAAGCAGAAATATGGTAATAACTATTAAAACAGAAAAGTAACTTTCGATGGTAATAGTATGATATTCAGCACTTACTTATCAGAAATGATTTAACGTTAGTAATATTAGATATTTTTGTTGTTGATTTCAAACTGTATCATAACAAGTAATGATATATGATTTTATCTAAACAAACAATTTACCAATCCATAGTCCTTGGCCTCACAGTAATCTTATTGTCAGGGTGCGCATCTGTCTTTTCCGGGAAAACACAAGAAATGAGTTTTATGACGGAGCCAGATGACGTAACAATATCAATAGATGGAAGAACCATCGGCAAAACCCCATTAACGACGTATATTACACGCAAAAACAACCAAATCCTTACTTTTGAAAAAGAAGGATTTAAACCAGTAAAAATGGACTTGGCAACATCTACTAATGGTTGGTTTTTTGCCAACATTCTTGGGGGAATCTTTATCGGACCATTTTTCTCAACAACAGACGCTTCAACAGGAGCAATTTATGAATATTCTCCAAGTCAATATTACATAACTTTAAAAGAGAGCGAAAACCCTCTCCTCGGCAAGATTGAAGGAGCTCCTGAAGTTAGAGTTTTCATAATTCACAATTATGATAACTTAACTGAGAATATTCGACAGGGAGATGGAGAGTATCTAAGTACTCTTTTCACATTATTACAAGTAACTGATGAGCAACAAGAAGAGACAGCAAAAACACTAAAGTCAATGATTCAAATGTATCCTGAATCTCCTGTTTTCGCTAACGAAGTTGTAAGGTACTACTTAGATTAAGATACAGAAATATCATTTTATAAAATCAAATGAAGATGAGGTTTCAAGATACATAACTCCACGGAGGAGTTGTAAGAAAATGATCTTCAAGAAAATTGAAAAACACTACATATAAGTTTTCTGTAAAACAAACGCTGATGAAACAGCTACCGAATTCCCAAAAAGGCTAATAACTCACTGACTAACCCCACGCCGTCCTTCCTAATTTGGCCCCCAAAGAAAATACCGCCTCAGCGGTGAAAAAAATGAGTGGCTATAAGCCGGATTCTGTCCAGGACCGAAGCCCCTGGTCAGTCATGTATCTAGTGCGATCTACCCGGAACGGTTCTCGTCCGAAGACGAAAGCCAGGCGAGCAACCTGTGCCGTTCCCTATGTGATCTTGCTCCGGATGGGGTTTGTCATGCGATCCCGCTCTCGCTAAGGACCCGGTGGGCTCTTACCCCACCCTTTCACCCTTACCCTGAGACAAGCTCAGGGCGGTTTACTTTCTGCGACACTTTCCATCCCCCGCGATTGACACGGGGTTCCCTGCTTTAACAACAGGACATCCTGCTCTACGGAGTCCGGACTTTCCTCCCCCTGTCGAAACAAGGAGCGACTGACCACCACTCGGGGGCGTATCTACGTACTTCTCTCCCTCAGCGCAAGCCCCATTCAACACAGTTCTCTCTATTACATTTTTGTCTCATTTTCGTACGGCAACGTCAAAGCTCTATTCGCATCACTTATTCTATCAAACATATCACGTTTCCTCCAATAGGAATACACAGGAGAACAAAACACGCGTATCAAAAATTGCAGAACCTTTTTTAAAAAAAACCTTTTTTATATTTTCTATATTTTTCGAGCAAAGATTGAACACTCTTTCATAGCAAGGGGTCTTAGCTAGTTCAGTGATGTATAGGAAACGCCCACAGTTAAAAAAAATACAAATAAGTAAAACCTTTATGTAAGGTTTCCAATCAGTGGACGAACAAATATACAGAACGTTGATTAAAAACCCAAAAAAACCGGGAAAAACCATGAGTGAAAATGATAGTACCTTCAGAGCATATCTAAGAAATATCTCACAAGAGCCCTTGCTGACACGTGAGCAAGAAAATGAATTGGCTGTTTTTATTAAACAAGGCGATCAAGCGGCCATTGAGCGCATGGTAAAATCGAATTTACGACTTGTGGTCAAAATTGCCCGAAATTACTCAGGCATGGGGGTCCCCTTAATGGACCTCATCGCAGAAGGAAACATTGGATTAATGAAGGCCGTAGAACGTTTTGACCCTGAAAAGGGTGGAAAAATGAGCACCTATGGTTCTTGGTGGATCAAACAGGCGATCAAACGCGCCTTGACCAACCAAAGCAAAACCATCCGTCTGCCTTCCCATATGATCGAAAAACTCACCCGCATCCGTAAATTCTCTGCGCGTTTTCACGAAGAGAACGGACGGGAACCCGACAATCTTGAGATTGCTGAGTTCATGGGCGTCAAACCCGGTCAAATCGCTCACTGGAAAGCCATGTCCTTCAATCCCTCTTCTTTGGATGCGCCCATCGGTGATGACGACGGGGGGAGCTTTTCTGATTTACTCTCCGATAGTAAATCCCTCAGCGGATTTGATATCTTGGATAAATTGCAAGTGCGTGAAAACGTGTCCGGTCTGCTCGTCCACTTGGATGAACGGGAACTCAAAATCCTGAATTACCGTTATGGTTTGGATGGAAATGAACCCGAAACCCTCGAAACCGTGGGCGAAAGATTCCAAATTACCCGAGAAAGGGTTCGACAGATTCAGAAAAGTGCGCTTGAAAAGCTAAAAGGCTTGATGGATGATATCAACGAGCCCAACATTGACCATGAATCAAACCAAGCACTTGCCTCCTGAAGCAGACCTCGACCTCTTAAATAGCTTCATTCGTGACGTACCGGACTTTCCTAAGCCCGGTATCGTCTTTAAAGACATCACGCCTCTCTGTGCGGATGCGAAAGCTTTCCGTCACTTTATTGAGTTGATGGCCACACATTATAAACCGCTTGCACCCGACCTGATCGTGGCCGTGGATGCACGCGGTTTTGTTTTTGGTGGTCCCCTCGCCTACGAATTGGGAACCGGCGTGGTGCTGGTTCGTAAAAAAGGGAAATTACCAGCGGACACCATTCAAGCAGAGTACGACCTCGAATACGGATCGGCCACCTTGGAAATGCACTTAAATGCCATTAAACCCGGGCAAAAGGTAGTGATAATCGATGACCTGCTCGCCACCGGCGGTACCGTGGAAGCCACCATCAATCTCTGTCGCCAACAAGGCGCGGAAATACTCGGTTGTGCCTTCCTCGTTGAACTCGGATTCTTACACGGGCGTGAAAAATTAGGGGATCTCCCCATTTTCTGCCCCATTACCGTGGAGTAAACATGAAAGTGTTCTTGCGACTCGTCGTCATCTTCCTCACCCTCGGCATTTTAGTATACACCTTATGGCCTCCACAAACGGAAGAGCCTGAAATCGCCGACACCCCCCAAAACGCCTCCCCCACATCTGAAGCAGCGGACCCCTCGCTCTCCGCCAGTCAACAAGCCATCAAAGACCTTTTAGGTGGAGCCGCCATTGAAAGTGGCCAAAAAGCCAAAGACATCATTTCCGAGGTCAACAGCGATCGCCAAGCCGAATTTGACGAAATGGAGATGTAGGCGCACATCCCCCCCCCTAGATCTGAAAGCCCAAGCTCCGAAAAACCTCAACCTCCTCTTCCGGAACCCCCACCAAACGCGTGGCCGCAAATTCACGACGGTTTCGATAGTTGCGTCTCTGCTGAACAAAAGAAGCCGCACGATCGTCTTTCGCCTCCCGCAACGCCTGGTCATCCGAACGAATATCATAACAGGCTTTCACCATCTTAGCCAAACGCTGGTCGCGATGAGACAATCCACTGATATCCACTTCCTGATGTTCAGGCGCAGGCATCAACGGTTCCGGATCCCAAGACGCAACATCGAGCTTAAAAAATTCAACCAGTTGCTCACGAATTTGACGGGTACCATTGACCTTTCCTTCCACCGAATGACCCGCAATATGCGGCGTAGCTAAATCGGAAGCCACCAACAGATCTTCAGGAATTTGAGGTTCCGGATCCCACACATCCAACACCAACCAAGACAGCGCCGAGGACCCCCGGGCCTTAATCACCGCCGCGGCATCTAACACTTCGCCTCGACAGGCATTGATCAAAATGGCCCCCTGCTTCATACTTGCGATTTGAGCCGCACCCAATAGATCTCGGGTAGGGAAATCACCTCTTTCAACCAAAGGCACATGAAGGGTCACCACATCGCAGAGCGGTAACATCTCAGACAACGATGTATAGGGCCCATCTGCTCCACCAGCTTCTTTCGGAGGATCATTCAACAACACCTTGCAACCCAAAGCCCTCAGTTTTTTCTCTACCCGGGTCCCTACTTGCCCATGCCCAATAATTCCCACTGTTTTTCCTGCAAATGAAAATCCGGGTTTCTCCAACAATGCTGCCAACACATATTCCGACACCCCATTGGCATTGCAACCCGGTGCAGAAGCAAAATGAATCGACCGCGTCTCCAAAGCTTCGAGATCCACATGATCAACCCCCGCTGTACAAGTCCCCGCAAAGCGTACGGTAGATTCCCCTAATAAATCGGCATTCAATTTGGTTTTAGAACGCGTAATCACCGCATCAGCAGTGGCTACCATTTCAGGACAAATATCCCCTTCTGCAGGGAATTCACAGCTTCCCAATGAAGAAAAGGCCTCTCGTCCAAAACTAACACTACTTGCACAAATGATTTTCATACCGTTGCAAATTTCCAATTTATTGTTCATAGTCCTGTCATGGTTATCCTGAAATCTTTAGACGAGCAAATCCAAATTCAAATTGAAGAAGGCCAAAACCTTTTGTTAGGCCGCCTCTCAATGTGCGACATCCACTTGGACGACCCCTCGATCTCTTCCCAACATGCCCGCCTGAAATATAACAACCACCAACTTCGGGTGGTGGATATGGACAGCACCAACGGTACCCGTCTAAATTATGGACTTCTCACCGCGCCCGCATACCTCATGGACGGGGATACCATTGAATTTGGCAATGTGACCTTTACCGTTGACGGCCCTCAATTGGAATCCGCCCCCTATCAAGATCCCTCGGCCCAAACCATGACCTCCCTGGAGCCTATTGACGCTTCCGAATTCATTTCCGATACCATGATCGCCCCGGAACTTTCAAACGAGGTCCTCGAAGAGGCTGAACAGGCCCTCGCAAAAGAAGAAGAACACTACGCAAATGCAGAGCATAACTTACCCGTGCATGTCGCTTTTGCGCTCGCACTCCTCTTGCTTTTGATCAGCGGTTACTTTTTGATCAGTGAATTATGGCAGTGGTCCCCCCAGTACTGATCCCAAGCTCCCGACGAGGCTTCTCTTTAATTGAAGTGCTGGTAGCCATCAGTTTAGCTTCCATCGTCATGGCATTGGCATGGATCGTCCTCGACAGCACCCAGAAAGTAAGCATCGAAATCGACCGCCCCATCGGCCATCCTTGGCAACCCCTGGCCTCACAACTTCAATTCGAATTTGACCGACTCTTACCCGAACCCGTTGAACTCGAAGACCCTCCCCTACGGTTCAACCCCGAAGAGGGATTACAATTTGTAGCCCTCCTCCCCAATGACCAAGGCATCCCCCTCCAAACCCAGGTCCACTACCTGCAGGAAGATCAAAACCTTTTACGCATCTCCACCAGCGGATTCCCCCCCAGCACCCAAACCAATCGCGTGCTCAACGGCCTGAGAACCTTTGAGGTGTTGGCCTACCCGGAGGGCATTCCTGAAGATGCGGACCAGGCGGATGAACTCAAACTTTTGGAGTGGCCTGAAGAAAAGGAAGAAGATCCTGAAATGGAAGAAACTGAAGAAGAAGATAAAAATCCCTTTCCCGCCCAACTCAAAGTTGAATTCATCTCCATCCAAGGCTCTCGTTTTATTCGTTCTTTCTACCTTCCCGCCTCTTTTCGAATTGAAAAAGAAGACCAAGCAGAAAAAGAAGAACCCGCCCTGTAAGGTTCCCCCTTCGATCGCGATGTTTAAGCATGAGTACCCCCGCCCCCATTCTCGTTTGGTTCCGAAACGATTTACGACTGCATGATCACCCCGCCCTTCGCGCGGCTGCAGACAGCAACGCCAGCATCATTCCCGTCTACCTTCACTGTCCCGAATCCGAAGGCGCATGGCCCCAGGGAAGCGCCAGCAACTGGTGGCTCCATCACGCCCTGCAGGATTTAGCCACCCAACTAGAGAAAAAAGGCAGTCAACTCATTCTCCGCTCCGGAAAAGACCCTCTCGTGCTCCTCCAAAACTTGTGCCAAGAAACCGGCGCGCACCATATTTATTGGAACCGCAGATATGAGCCAGAGGCCATTCAAACGGATACCCGCATCAAAACGGCCCTGCCGGGAAAAAGTTTTCCGGGAGATATGCTCTGGGAACCCCATGCCGTCCACACCCAATCAGGCGGCCCCTACAAAGTTTTTTCACCCTATTACAAAGCCTTACAACAAAAGGGAGAGCCCCCGGAACCCCTTCCCGAAGCACGCTCCTGGCAACATCCCCAAACCTTTCCTCCTTCCGAATCCTTAACCCAATGGGCACTCTTGCCTCAAACGCCTTGGGACAGCGCCTTTTTAGATCACTGGACTCCCACCCTCCAAGGCGCAAAAACCCAACTCAACCTCTTTTTAGATGAATCCGTAGCGCATTATAAAACGCTTCGGGACAGTCCCTCCAAATCCGGCACTTCCCGACTGAGTCCCTATTTCCACTTCGGACAACTCAGTCCGCGAACCGTCTGGCATGAAGCAGGAAACGACGAAAGCAACGGACACGAAGCCTATATTCGACAACTGGTCTGGCGCGATTTCGCTAAACAATTGCTTTTTCACTTTCCGCATACCGACACCCAACCTCTCCAAGAAAAATACGCCTCCTTTCCCTGGCTTAAAAATCCAGACGCCCTCAAAAAATGGCAACAGGGCCAAACCGGCTATCCCCTCATCGACGCCGGCATGCGCGAACTGTGGACAACGGGTTGGATGCACAATCGGGTGCGCATGGTGGTCGCCTCTTTCTTAGTAAAAGACCTACTCATCTCCTGGCAAGCAGGCGCGGCCTGGTTTTGGGATACCCTGGTCGATGCCGATCTCGCCAACAATAGCTTTGGCTGGCAATGGGCCGGAGGCTGTGGAGCCGATGCTGCTCCCTATTTCCGGGTGTTTAACCCCATCCTCCAAAGCAAAAAGTTTGATCCCCAAGGAACCTACATTCGCAAATGGGTTCCTGAACTGAGATCGCTTTCAGATGCCCACATCCACGAACCCTGGAATGCCCCCAGCCCTCCAGCAACATATCCGGCCCCCATGGTCAATCACGCCGAGGCCCGCGACCGCGCACTCGATGCCCTCGCCAGCATCAAAAAATGAACCCTTCCACAACAAAAAAGCATCATAGCATAATCATCTAACATACAGCTACAAATCTGTAACTCTCAGCTTGAATACCTAAGCCTTCTTTCCTTTTTATGTTGCTCACATTCGATAAATAGGATTGATGAAATTTATGATAAAACGGAATGCCCTCCTCATCTCCCTATGCCTTACTGCATTTTTAACCGGATGCTCATCCACCAAAGCCCCCAATGGCCCAGCACTTACAAGCGTAACCGATTGGTATGAACATCCCGATTACGGATGGGATGACAAAGAGATTCTACAACAGTGGGTGGATAGCCCCGCCCCCCTCTTTACCGTTTTTAATCCGAACAACCGCTGGTCAAACGGCATGGCCGCCAGCATGACCCCCTTTTTGGTGGACTGGGAAAATTCCACCTGGAATGCCGCCGATCGTAGCATTCAAAAAGATACCTACGTTGTGGTTAAAAATGTGTACCTCGGTGGTAACCCCGTCCTGGGTGAAGTAGAGCTCGGCACCATCCGGATTCCACAAGGCGGAGTGAAATCTGTTGAATTCGTACTCGTACGTTATTCCTTAAAGGGTGTGGCCAAAACCGGCGGACACGTTCAACTCCGCTTCGTGTTTCACGAAGACAATCGCCCGCAAGTCCTCAACACCGATGGCTCACTTAACCACGAAAAACCCTTTATTGATGACCTGATGATCAGTTGGGAAGCATGGCGTCCCACTCAAGATCCTTTTGCCTACAAACAAGGATTGGAATTGGGAGAGTATCAGCTCACTCCCCGCATGTATACCGGAGGCCAACGCTTCCTCCAGGATCTGCTTCGCGGTGCCGTTTGGGATTGTTACCCGCTCGACCTGTCCGAAGTGGAACACATGGGAGACACCATCCTCGGCAGTGGCCTCTTGCTCGGCGATGGCATTGCACGTAAACAGCTCTGGAACATCATCAAATCCGAAATCAGTACAGAGACCGCAGCAGAGCTAGAAGCAACCATCAATAAGCAGGAGGAAAGCAGGGCGCATAGAATGCTGGGAATGAAAGGTCTCCCTGACAGCCCTATCAAACCCTATATCGAGGAAGTAAATCCCGGTTATCAAATTCTCCAAAAATCCTGCATCAATGCCGCATTAAAACAAATAGACCTCGCCATGAACTACCTCTACGAGGAACAGAAACTCGGTACCTGGCCCGGCATCGATGTGGCACCCCAAAAAATTCCAAAATGGTTTGATGATGTAGAAGAGGGAGATATTTGGGGCGAAATTTATAATGCACCTTATGCCTGTTGCTGGTTTATAGGTCATAAAGAAGTTATGCCCTACAAAGCATATATTCCCCTCCAAAAGAGTGGACTGTTGCAACTAGACAAACATGATAAACCCATCTTTTTCAGATATGGACTAAAAGAATCAAGTCCCTATGGTCCGCTCAAAGACCGTATCATGTAAGATCAAGCAGACGGTGTTCTCTTCGATATCCAAACGATCTCCATCCCTTCGCTCCCCCCATGTAGCCTTCGTCCACAATCCCCCTATGCGATTTACCATGCGCCCCTCCCTCCCCTTGCTCAACGCATGGTTTTTCGATCGCACCCGACCACAGGCATGCCCAAAAATGGGCCTCGTGGTCTCGTGTATTTGCCTCCTGCTGCAAAGCTGCGCCTACTTTCGTTCCGACTCCGAACAACCTAACTGGCAGGCCTTTGATCAGCAACAAATCCAAACAGATCTCCAACCTTTGGATTTGACAGTCCCCTATCATCCCACAGAAGCTATTCAGGAATACTTCGAGTACTACGACCTAGACATTCCCCATGCCACCCATACTTTTGGCACCCTCGAATCCGAAGATGAAATGCTGGTGGTTCATGTATTCGCCCCCCCGGAATCCCGTGGCAGTCTCTTTCTCCTTCATGGGTATTTTGATCATACAGGTACTTTATCAAAATTAATCAAAGCCGGGGTCGCACAAACATATACCGTCGTGGTCTGGGACCTTGCAGGCCATGGCCTTTCCTCCGGAAAACGAACCGAAACCGGTGAGTTTTCAGATTGTGCCCAACAGTTGGACGAACTGATCCAACAAACCTCCACTCAATTGCCCCAGCCGTACAACCTGATTGCCCACAGTACCGGATGTTCCATCGCCTTGGAATATATGTACAGCCATCCCGAATACACCTTTCAGCGTACAGTTTTTCTGGCCCCCCTCATTCGACATGAACATTGGACCTCGGCAAAGTTCGGATACACCCTTGCAAAACCTTTCACCAATTCCCTCCGCCGGCGCGACAAGAAGAATTCCTCAGATAGTGCCTATATGGACTTCGTAAAACAAGATCCCTTACATAGCAACACCCTGTCCTTTGAATACCTTGAAGACCTCTATGCCTGGGAAAAAACCACCCAAGACTATCCCCTTTGGAGCGGATCCCTCTGCATCATTCAAGGAGATGACGACAACATTGTCGACTGGGACTACAACCTCGATTTCCTCCGCGAAAAAATACAAGACCCGGAAATTTATATTATTCCCGAGGCCCGACACCAACTCGCAAATGAATCTGAAGCCCTTCGTCAGCAGGTTTTTCAGCTCATTTTCACCTACCTTAATCAGCCTTAATCATCTTCTGTGCCTATAGATTAGTTTGACATCTTTTCAACTTTCGTCACAACGAAATAAAGAGAGACACCCTCTCTCTCATCAACCGATACAACGTGGACTTTATCCTCCATACTATTATTATTCACCACCCCCAAAGAACTATATGATGAAACAAAACCTTTCCCGAGGCCTCAAAGCCTTCTCCCTATCAGCGGCCCTATTGGCTGGCCAAGCCAGTGCCCAGTCCGCCATCCCCGACTCTATCCTTACCCCCGATGTGGTCGAAACCAGCATGGGCGTATTGACTTTTAAAGACGGTGCCCCGACCAAAGAAACGGCAAAAACCATCGCCGACACCTTGCTCTTCACCAACGGCTTAAATGTCTATAACAACACCTTCCGTGGTGCCTCTGCTCTGGGCTTACGTAAAGGCTTCGAAAGTATCGGTGCTGGCTTCAACGATGTGGTCATCTTTCCCGACCTCATGGACTCATCCTCCCTTTTCCTCACCGCAAATGCCGACACCATTTATTACTTATCTGTGGTCGACCTCAGCAAAGGTCCCATGATCATTGAACAGCCTCCCAAAGGCGTCGGAACCATCAACGACATGTGGTTTTCTTGGGTCATTGATATCGGATTTCCCGGACCTGACCGTGGCGAAGGTGGAAAATACCTGATCGTACCTCCCGGCTACGAAGGAATCCTTCCCGACAGCGGCTATCACGTCGCACACGCCAAAACCAATCACATTCTTTATGCATCACGCGCCTACTTGGAAAACAACGACCCTAAACCCGTCGTCGCCATGATCAAAGAAACCATGAAGATCTATCCCTACACACCAGGCGGCTACGGGACCAGTATCGCCACCGCACTCAATGGCGGTGTTCGCCTCGGAAAGAACCCACCGGTTCCCGAAACCAAATTTGTAAACGCCAGTGGCAAAGTCTTTAACACCATTCCTCCTAGTGACTTCGGATTCTTCGAATTCATCAACGAAAATGTGCAAAACGAACCGGCCACCAGCTACGACCTCGAACTCGCCGGACAACTCGCAGCCATCGGCATTGTTCACGGCAAACCCTTCAATCCTGATGCCAATACCAAACGCATCCTCACAGAAGCAGCCAAATTCGGTAATGCCACCGGTCGTGTGCTCAACTGGCATTATACCGCCACCCATCCGAGTTGGAATTACTATGACGACTCAAACTGGGGCAACATGCTCTGGGAAGGGGGTTATAATTTCGAAACCCCACCACCCATGATCACCAAAGAAGGGATGTTCAAACCCAACCCTCCCACCGGTGCCCGTACCCTCGACTCTCGCACCGCATTTTACTTTGCCTACACCCTCGATTCTCCCGGCATGATCATGCGCATCCCTGGCGTGGGGTCACAATACTTGATGGCGTTTCTTGACTCGCAAGACAAACCTTTTGACGGAAGCAAAACCTATAAGGTAACCCTACCTAAAGATATTCCAGCGGCAGCCTTCTGGTCCTTCACCGTCTATGACAACCAGTCACGGTCTATGCTCGCGACCCCACAGAAATATCCTCGTGCGGGTAGCCAAACCTATCCCTCACCTGCGGCCAAGGAAAATGCAGATGGATCAACTACCATCTACTTTAGTCCCACCCAACCCGAGGGCGTGGATCGTGGCAACTGGATTCAAACCATGCCCAAGAAAGGCTGGTTTACGATCCTGCGTCTCTACAGCCCTCTCGAATCCTTCTTCACCAAAGAATGGCAACCCACTGAAATTATTGAGGTGAACTAATCATCTTTCGAGTTTAAAGTAGACAGACCGTCCCCTTCGGGGGACGGTCTTTTTTTGTAGGTGAGGCAAGATCTGAAACGCAAGCCCCGTAGGCGGCGACTCCCCAAAGCCCAGTGCGAAGCGCTGGGAACTACATCAAATACCTAAATGCGAGCCCCGTGATGAACCCACGTTCGTCACAGGGCCTTTTTTTTCGCAAATGAACCTAGATGAACGAAGAACTACCCCTAAAATCAACCTTTCACCCGAATATTCATCGGCATAAAGTCAAAACCTCCTTTGCCACGATCAACAAGAAAACACCCCCACACTTCACCTCCAAAAACCTCGATGACCCTATCATCAATTCTAAACTCGTGTCTTGACCCCCTCTCGGATTTCGCTTAAACAGACGCCTTCTTGCCCGATGGTGTAACGGTAGCACTAGGGACTCTGACTCCCTCTGTCTAGGTTCAAATCCTAGTCGGGCAACCATCTTCACCCCCCGTAAATCTTGTATTTTCGGGGGGTTCTTTTGTCCCCATCAACCCAAGCGCCCTATTGTTGTCTGCCCAAGGCATATGTCCTGTCGCTGATCGAGAGCGGCTCAGCCACCTCTCGCAACCAGCCCTAATCCTAACAACAAACCAACCACAACCCCAAGCTCGAACACCCGCAGCTTGACTTTTATTGCGTTATGCCACCTTTTATGATAAAGGGGTTTCTTGCTGTTTTCTATCAGCCTGCCTACAGACGACCCTATAAGGGCTGTTCAATATGATACCGAACCATTCTCCATTTTGTTTCACCACATCCATCCGCTCCCCTCGATGGGGCGCGGTAGTCGTTGTTTTAACACTTGGTTTGTTCGCGCTTCCTGCAAGGTCTGCACTATTTTCGGATATTGTAAGTGCGGTGGTGGATAACAACGGAACCCATTTCACCCTGAACAATTCGCCTGCCACCAGCTACACCCCTGCCGGGGATTCCGACTTACTTTCGGTTGAGTTTTCTGATGGGAAAATTCTCGATACCTCCGGATTTCTAAGTGGCGTCGGGATTGATGGCGCACAAATCAGTGAAGAAACAGGGTTCATTCAACGTGCTGGATTGGCAGACGACGGGGAAATACTTACGCCCAGCACCATGCAAACGGGCTCTGCCAATGCCGCGAGTTATTTGTCGCATGGCGCTCGGGGACTTTCCCTTTCAACGGGAATCAATTATGTCGCAGGCCGCGATGCGCAAACAGCCATCACATTCGATGCGTCTATTTCCAACCCTAGCGCGCTTTTGGACGGCACCCCTGATTTTCTATTTGGAGACGTGGCCGACTCTCACAGCGATGATTTATTTGAGATGCTTGACCACCAAGGAAATACGATTTTAAGCCTCATTCTATCCAAACAGAACTGGAGCGATTTAGGTTCTCATGTCATTGACCGCGTAGAAGAAAACGGATCAGGTGACCCTGTTGTCGTAGACAATAATACCTCACGTGGCATCGCGCTAATGGCCTTCTCTGTAGAAGAAAGTGATTTGATTAATGATTCAATTGCCTTTGAAACACAAATGGCTTCCGTTACCCAGTTTCGGATCACCATCCCCGATTTGGGAGACGAACCCAAAACCGACTATGCGTTTTTTGGTGTAAACATCATCGCAATGGATGTTCCCACCGCGGTTATTCCCGAGCCATCCATGTGGATGATGCTTTCGGCACTCGCCCTAGCGGGATGGATGGGAATACGAAAAGGAAAATAAATACCCGCTACACCATCAGGAAAAGCGTTATCGTTTGATCTAATTCAAGCATTCCCTTCAGCCTCCTGTCCCTTCGATCCGCAATCCACTTACCGGCGAACGACCTATTTTTCTTTTCAGCAGTCCAGCAGCTCGTTTCGAACAACAGGTCTGCACATACAAGTGAGGACAGCGATAGTTGGAAATAAAAAAACATCGAAAGCCATCGCTTTTCAGATTACCTGCCCCTCTCGCGTTCATGTATGCGGCCCCTCTCCCAACCCACTTCTATTTGCAACAGCTTAAGATTTGCTAATAGAGGGAGCGAAATTGCAAGATATACGTTATGTATACTCTAGCGCTCACGAATCTAACCGCCATCGACCTCGGCATTGTCTTTATCATCTTGGCCATCGTGGTTGGTGCCGCCATCTATACGCGTCGTTATACGCGAAGTGTCGCCGATTTCCTTTCAGCCAATCGATGTGCAGGTCGTTATCTCCTCACCGTGGCCTCCGGAATGTCTGGACTCGGGGCCATCACCATCGTGGCGCAGTGGGAGCAAGTCTATCAAGCAGGTTTTTCCGCGGGGTTCTGGGGGCAAATGATGGCTCCTCTCGGACTCCTCCTCGCCCTCTCCGGCTGGATCATTTACCGCTATCGGGAAACCCGCTCCATGACCTTGGCGCAGCTGATGGAGAAACGCTACAGCCGTAAATTCCGTATTTTTTCTGGATCCCTTTGCTGGATCAGTGGCATTCTGAACTTTGGTATTTTCCCTGCCGTTACCGCACGGTTTTTCATCTATTTCCTCGATCTGCCAGTGCATACCTACGTCCTGCCAGGTCTCGACCTCACCCTCAACCTCACCTTGGGTGTGGTCATGGGCATTGAGTTGCTATTCGCCATCATGATCGCCCTGAGCGGGGGGCAAGTTTCCGTAATGGTCACGGATTTCCTCCAAGGACAACTGAGCAACATCATCTTCCTCGTGCTCTTGATCACCATGTTGGTGCTCTTCCCATGGGAGACCATCGTCGATACCCTCAAACAAGCTCCTGAAGGTCAATCCAAGCTAAACCCCTTTGATATCAGTCGACTGCCTGACTTTAACATCAGCTTTTTTGTGATGATGCTTTTTATCACCATTTACAACTTTATGGTCTGGCAAGGTACCCAAGGCTACAACAGCTCGGCGATCAATCCTCACGAAGCCAAGATGGCCGGTATCCTGGCTCAATTCCGCTCCGGGGTCACCTACCTGCTGATTCCTTTGGCGGCAGTCTGCGCCTATGTATTAATGCATGCCCCCATTCACGAAGCGGCAACCATCGCCACCCAAGCCACCCTCGACGGACTTGGAGATGCGCAACTCGCTAAACAGCTCACCACCACCGTCGCACTTTCCAACGTGCTCCCCGTGGGCATCATGGGAATGTTTGCCGCGGTGATGATCATGGCGGCCGTGAGCACAGACACCACCTATCTCCACTCTTGGGGCAGTATTTTTATTCAAGACGTGCTCATGCCTTGGCGTCAGTTGCGTGGTCACGAAGACCGCTTAACCCCTGAAACACATCTCAAATGGCTCAAACGCTCCATCGTTGGCGTCGCCATCTTCGCATGGTGTTTCAGCATGATTTTCCCCTTAAAAGAATTCATCCTCATGTATTTCCAAGTCACCGGAGCCATCTTCCTCGGCGGCGGCGGTGCGGTACTCGTAGGCGCGCTTTACTGGAAACGCGGCACCACCTCCGGCGCATGGGCGGCCATGATTACGGGCTCAACCTTGGCGGTGGGCGGCGTGCTCATCAACAATGTGGTCTGGCCCATGATCATTCCAGCCTTGCAAAGCTCCCATCCCGAGAACACTTGGTTGATGAACCTCCCCGAAGTCTTCTGGCTCAACGGCATGCAATTGGGCTTCTTATCTTCGCTCTCCGCCATCGCGGCATACATCTTGGTTTCCTTGATCGCCCCCAATCCGCAAATCGAAATGGATGAACTGCTCCATCGCGGAGAGTTCTCCAGTAATGACCCGGAAGGTCCTGATCATGTGGCCCCTCCCCGTCGCGGATTGGCGGCCTTAGGCTTCACCGAAGAGTTCACCAAAAACGACAAGATCGTCTACATTTTACAACTCTCGTGGGTCAGCTTCTTTTTCTTTGCCTTCATCATTATCTGCATCTGGCAGCTCTTCTTTAAATGGACCGAAGATTGGTGGGCAAATTGGTGGTTCTTTAACCTCATTTTCACCGGTACCGCAGGTGCCATCACCACCGTTTGGTTCCTCATTGGCGGCGCCAAAGATTTGAAGCGCTTATTCGAACGACTCAAAACCATCCAACGGGATGAAAACGATGACGGAACCGTTGAAAAACATCTCACGGATAAGTCCTCATGAAATGCCGTTTGAGCACCTCCCTCACCCTCGCTTCTTTTTCTCTTCTTACCCTAAGCTGTACGACCCCCATGCCCCCTCCGTCATCAAAACCACTGAAACTGTCTCTTGACCACACCAAGACTTTTCAACTCTCACAACCATGGTACGACCATTTGGAATTTCAGTTTCGAAGGGGAGAAGCCAACTTGCAATGGTCCCCCGAAGCACTGATCGTTCATGCAGAATTGAGCGACGACGAGGTCTACACCGCATCCGATGCGGACAATCAACACATGTGGGAACTCGGCGATGTGTTTGAAGTTTTCCTCCAGATCGAAGGTCAGGAAGACTACGTCGAACTTCACATCACCCCCGCCAACACCCGCTTCCAAGCCCACAAACCCAACGTGCCTGGCAACGATGCTTCCGGGGAATGGAAACCGATTGAACACTGGTTGATCTCCCCCATTGGCTTCAGCGCCGAGGCCACCACCATCACAGATGGATGGATCGTATCCATGGAAATCCCCCCCAGCGTTTTAGGACTTAGTGAATTTACGCCAGGCACCGAGCTACGGGTCGCCTTTGCCCGCTACGACGGAGCGCCTCACCGCGAGCCTACCCTTTCAACCACGGCGACGCATGCCCGCAGTGAAACCGTCACCTTCCACATTCCCACTGACTGGCATCCCATTTTACTTCAAAATTAATTATGATTCTTCCTCCACATAAAACCTCCTTTCACGCACAGCACTCTGCCATCGGTGCACACAGTTCTTTCACGCTCGGCATGCACGGAGCTCCGGGCGGTCTTGCTTTGGAAAAGGGATCTCCTGCCAATGGCGCAGTTTATGTAGGTACCATGGTCGACGACAAGATCACGGTCATGCCCTTCTTTGAGCACATGAACAACTCAGAGATCGCCCGCTTTGATCACCAAAATCAACCCGAAACCTGTCATGATGCGCTCACCGTGCTTAGCTCCGAAGAGATTACACGTGACTACCGATTTGCCAGCGATCATTTCATTTCAGAGGGAATCCACTTCGAGGTGATCTCCTCCTTCGGCCCCTTGCCAGATCCCAGTCAAAACAACAACACCATCAATAAACGGGCCGCCTGCCCCTGCGTCTTTGCCAGACTCACGGTCGATAACAGCCAAGGATCCCAAACCAAAACCGCACTCTTTGCTCTCGGTGAACACGGTTGCCCCATGCCCATTCAGGAACCAGGTCACTTTACCGGATTCCTCTTTGGCAATGGCGATCTTGGATTCGCCACAGATGCTGACGTTTACCCCCTGCAATGCTTCGATCTTTCCAAAGCCAAAAAACCAGACGGCACTCCACTCGTACCCCGTTTTGGCGGAAGCTACGGATTCATGATGGATGTCCCCGCAGGCGAATGCAAGACCATGGATATCAGCCTCGCCACGTATCGATCAGGCAAAGCGACCCTCGGGTTAGAAATGCCCTACTGGTATACACGTTATTTTTCCGACCTCCACGAGGTACTGGAATATGCCTTGCACAATAAGGAATGGTACTTCGACCAAGCCGCCCAACGCGACGCCGAACTAGACGCCAGCCCTCTCAATGATTCTCAAAAATTTTTGATCGCACATGCATCACACTCCTATTACGGATCAACCCAATGGTTCGAAGAATCGGGAAAACCCTTTTGGAATGTCAACGAAGGCGAATACCGAATGCACAACACCTTCGACCTCACGGTCGATATGTTGTTTTATGAAATGATCTACTCTCCATGGACCGTCAAAAATGTCTTGGAAACGTTCATCACCCGCTATTCCTACTACGACAGGGTTCGCCTACCCGGCTACAACAAAACTTATCCGGGTGGCATCAGTTTCACCCACGACATGGGAAATCACAACAACTTCTCACCCAAAGGGTATTCCAGTTACGAAATCAGTGGCATTGACCGCCGTTGCTTCTCCTACATGACGCATGAACAACTCGTCAATTGGATCTGCTGTACGGGTGTTTACATGAGTCAAACCAAGGATGAATCCTTTTTGACCCGCCACCTCAATACGGTCAAAGATTGCTACACCTCGATGATCAACCGGGACCATCCTTATCCCTCAAAACGAAATGGCGTGATGAATTGCGAATCGAGTCGTTGCCATGGTGGTGGTGAAATCACAACCTACGACTCACTCGACACCTCTCTGGGTCAAGCCCGCAATAATCTATACCTGGCCGTCAAATCCTGGGCCGCTTACCTCGCACTGGCCGAGTTATTCAAACAAGCAGACGAGACCACCCTCTCCAAAGAAGCCACCGCCTCTGCGAAATTGTGTGCCGCCACTGTGACCAGCAAATGGGATGACGAACTGGGATATATCCCCGCCGTATTTGAAAATGATAACCAGAGCGCCATCATTCCCGCGATCGAAGGTCTCGTCTTTCCCAAAGTCATGGGACTCAATGACGCCATCGACCCCGAAGGCCCCTACGGGGAATTTATCGCAACCCTTAAACGACACTTTGAGGCTGTTTTCCGTCCTGGAATTTGTCTCTATCCAGACAAGGGATGGAAACTTTCCAGCACGGCAGATAACTCATGGATGAGTAAAATTTGTCTCAGTCAATACGTCGCCCGTGCTGTACTCGGGATTGATTTTGGTGACGAACAAGCCGCTCACGATGAAGCGCATATGGATTGGCAAATTTTTGGCTCTACCTTCAACGCCTGCTCCGATCAGTTCAGTAGCGGAAAAGCCATGGCCAGCCTCTACTATCCGCGGATCGTAACCAATATCCTGTGGATGAGTGAATAGGGCTCACAGCCCCAAAAACGTCCACAGTTCACCGTTCTTCTGGAGGAGTTTTTAAGTCAACCGTCAATTGAAATCCAGCTTGTAACTCAATGAGGTAGTGGGTCTGATTGAATCGGATTTCTTGACGCCACTCACTGCGAAAATCAGTGGTGCCATCTATAATGTGGATATCATATCCTAAAATAAATCCTTCAGTTGTAATATCGGTGATCACAAATACAGCCTCTCTTTTCCACGCGCTGCCCTTCCCCGATAGATCAACCTCTTGTTCTCCTTGAAAAGTATGGATGGATTTAGAAACGGAATAACCTTCAGGATGCATCAACTCAATCACCACATAGCTGTGGTCATGGGGTTGCGGAAAGACCGGTCCACGCGAACAACTTGAAAAAAACATCACCGCCAAAAAACCAAGGAAGACCGCTTTCATAAAATTTCTTTTGTAGAACAAGTGAATCAATGCACAACCATGAACCCCCTAAAGAGAGACTGATTCATTTCATCTCCCATGAGATCATATTCTTGAGGGCCCAACAATAGCAGTGACTGGGGAAAGCACACTTATTTCTAAAAGACGATACGAGACGAAACCCTGAGATCCTCTTCCTCGGGTATGCATTGTAAAAAATCACCTCACAAACCGGAATCTTGCTTATAATTATCTATTGTGATTTAATTCATTTTGTTGCATACACAGTTATGCTTTTGCCTATATAAAACTTACTTATCCCCATTCACCCCCTCTCAAATCCTAGATCATGCCCCGCAACTTAACGACCTATACCAAGGCGGCTCGCATCGGAATTTTAGACCTCGTCAAAGAACTTCCGGATAACGCCCCTCTTCCTCCGCTACGTCAACTTGCCGATCAATTTGAATTACACTCCACGACCATTTTCCGCCTGCTCCATGACCTCGAAGCTGAAGGATCTGTATGGCAGGGTCCCAACCGCCGCTTTTATCCCGCCAGCGCACAAAGCCACACCCTTAAGGGCAAACCCATTTGTTTCATTGGGCGACAAATTCAAGATTGGAGTCAACTCTACCAAGAAATTTTCGAGGGAGTGACTGAAATTTGCACCAGCAATGGCAGCCCCCTCATTCTACATTCATCGCCTACCTTGGTCCAAGTTCCTGTCCAACTGGAACCCGCCATCATTGCCAGCGAAGAAGAGCAAATTTCTGAACTTAAAAAACTGCTTAAAACGATTCCCAAAGGCTGTAGCGGTTACATTTTTGATCACTTGTGGTCAGATGCAGCCCTCGATTCTCTTCCCTTTCCTCGAAATCAATGCGTCCAGTTACTGAGCGGCACTGAAAAACATGCCAAAGTCATCAGCCCCAATTATGCCGCAGGTGCTCAGCTGATTGCCGATTATGTAAAAAATCGTGCATTCAACCAAGTCTACTTGGTCGAAAGCACCCCCGAAGAACCCCTCCTTCATCAAAGTGTCGGACAAATGGAGGAAACCCTCGCTACGCTTTCAACCCATAGTCTCAACTTCTATGATGCGGATGAAGTAAATGAACTGATTCGGGAAATCCCCAAACATAGCTGCTTTATCTGTACCGAAGACAACACAGCACTCGGACTTGCGGCTCGCCTCGCAGACGCCGACCGCACCACCGTCGAAATGGTAGCCATTCAAGGAACAGGTATCGTTACCGCACCTCATACACGCCTGCGCTATGACTACCGTCGCCTCGGTCGCTCCGCAGCATCCAGCATTTTACACGGGACCGCCATCAAACAAATGGCACCGCGCCTGGTATCACAGCACGAAATATAAGCCCCACACCACTACGCTCTCTCCCCTTCCTGAAAAAGAAGCAGGCGCATGCTCTGCAACGCTCAAATCAACCCTTATTCAGCGGGTCTTACAAGCTTGAGAGAATGCGTCTTCCGAAACAACAGTGGCTTTTCAACTTCCGGGTCACGATATTCTGCATTCAATTTGAGGTAGACCCACTCTTCCTTTAGCTCGGCTCCGGCTTCAGGAGAAAAGTGGAAGGATGTCGTGAATACTTTTTCAGCCCCGGGTGCCAATTGCTCTACGTGAAAAGGCACGCCTGAGTATGCGATATTCGTTTTGTTAAAATGTGCATCTACATCTACAGTCAAAGGATACGGGAAGGGATTACTGACTCGAATCGTGACCTCGCCACCTATCCATAAATTATTTTCTTTTTGAGCTTCCTCAACCACAATCACCTCATCAGGCATAATCAGGAACCGATCCTTTGCATCGAAAACCTTTTGAGCCTGCTCCGCCCCTGCTTCGCTTTGTGGGTAGATGTCAAAAATTTGATTATCCATATCTACGGCGCGATACACCATCTTTTCTGTCGTACAATCGACCACCCAAAAATGTTGAATGCTACCGGAATGAACCAAATAGGGACGTGTTTCGTAACTGACTTCACGTGCTTCCCGTCCCCAACATCCATCTCCCAAATATAACGTGCCCACCCCATCGTCCATAACCATCCCATCTTTGATAAAATGACTGCGTTTAAAGGTGTGATCATGATTCTCAAGCCCAACGGTCAGACCATATTCATCAAAAAGGGGAGCCCAGTACTGACGTCCCATATCCGCATAGTGGCTCATGAAATCACGATGACTGGGAAAGAGCGGTACATGATAAATCGCAGCCTTATAAGGTACGTCCTGATACTCAGAAAAAGCATTTTTGATCCAGTCCACCTGAGATTCATGGGAGGCAATATGCCCACTATCTAAAACAAAGAGCACAAAGTTTTTACCAAATTGACGGGCAAAATAACTCTTTTCGTCATCCTGAGCAAACAGTCCAAAATAAAACGGGGCATCCGTTTTGGGTTTGTTATAAGAGCCCCTCACCTCATGGTTCCCAATCGCGAACACTACCGGAATCGCATAGCCATCGGATGTAACCATTTCCTCCGTATAATAGCTTAACCATGTATCCCATTTTTTCACCGAAGAAATTCTCCCATTTGCATAGGCAATATCCCCCCCAACTGCAGCAAAATCTGGATCATAACTTGCGGCATGACGGAGCAAAACCCGGGTGTCATTTGAAACGCCCATATCCCCACCCGTCACAAAACGTATCGCACGCTCATCATCCGCAATGGTTTTCACTTTTATTTCAGACGACAGCCCAGTCTCAGCATTGCCCACCACTAAATAATAGGTGGTCGCTGGTGCCAAATTCTTGAGAGAAACTTGGTAAATAGAACGATCATCTAAACCAGGAATTTGAGAAATATTCCCCGTAGCTTGATGGCGATAGGCCTCTGTATTTCCAGCCCTCGAAACTGTATCATACTGTACCACCGGAGAGGATTGACCCGGAGCTGACTGCCAATTTACCGTCAAACTTGTGGAGGGATCTCCCATGTATGTAAAAACGATGTGTTGGGGTTCTGCCCAAAGTGGGGCTCCAAGAATGAAGAAAAGCAAAAGAAAATATTTCATGGGTTGTGCCTTTGTGGGATCAAGAAAAATAATGGTTTCAGCCTCTCCATCACCCCTCAGTTAAAAGGAGGATGAGAGGCATGAAATCCTTGGGGAGAGAAAAGGTGTTCGAATCCCCCAACCATTAAGCAGGACAAGGGAAACGAGCAACCCAAAAGAAGTGGGCTCACTCTTCCAAATTGAAATGACTCCTCATTTGGGCGTCCTGTAAATCTTCTTTGGTGTAAACCCCGACATGTCCATCAAAGTGCACCGCAAAGGCTTGTCCTAAATGACGATACGCCAGGCGTCCATCTGTTGTCCGCCCTTCCGTATCTTCAGTGTAGGCAAAATATTCCTGCTTCAACAACCAGTCAGTGCAGTCAGCAAATGCAACCGTTCTCGCAGCAGAGGGAAAGTAATCCGCACTATATCTCCATTTCGCCCCTTGCGTTCCCCAATCTGCTATCCCCAATGCACTATGGAATCCAATGTTAAGACCATAATTTGCAGCGACCAGGTCGGGCATATCCGATCCCAATCGTCGGGTCGCCGGACAAAGCAACGGAAATTTCGTACTCCAATATTTTTCTGAATTTTCCAAAGCCTCCTCGTCCGAAATGAAGTATTGCAGAAAGTCGGCATTCACATGCCAGTTGACTCCCTGCACCCCTTCGTTGTCCCAACTGGTCGGGGAGACAAACCATGCCCGATGATCATTCGCGTACATCTGATTGCTTAACTGCAGTGTACGTAAATTTCCCATGCACTTCAGACCCGATGCTTTAATTCGAGCCTTGGACACCACCGGTACCAAGATACCGGAGAGCAATCCTATGATCGCGATCACGACCAACATTTCAATAAGTGTGAAGCCAGAGCTTCGGCGAAAACAATTTTCAGAAGTGTAATTTTTATTTTTCATAACTATATTCCATACACCAGGAAATTCAGTTCTGTTAGGCACAATATAGTTGCAAATAGAAAAGACATGGTTTTCGGCATTTCAACACCTATAATTATTAATAATTGACACCTCATAAAACAAAAGGGTCAGCTTATAACATCAATGTATAATCAGATTAACAAGAAAGGCTTATCTGAAATATACGTAAAAATGATCAAAAGATTCATCAACCTTGACAACGATTTTTTCAAAGATGTGACCCAAAAATAGCCCCCAACGCATCGATCTATTTGCAACGACTGGAAACTTGCGAATACGAGGCCCATAC
Organism: Kiritimatiellota bacterium B12222; assembly: GCA_029719485.1. Classification (GTDB taxonomy): domain Bacteria; phylum Verrucomicrobiota; class Kiritimatiellia; order SS1-B-03-39; family UBA6053; genus UBA6053. The sequence continues at coordinate 115,490 of CP120722.1, forward strand.
CTTAATCATTTAAAAACTTATGAAACACGCTATCCCCCTATCCTCTTTACTTCTCCTCAGCATCGGTTTGACATCGATGGTTCATGCGGAGTCCTTTGAATCCTCCACTGACGGCTGGAAATCCGACAGCCCCGCAACAAGTCGTATCGTCTCGGTAGCAGAGGGTGCCCCTGCCGCAGCCATTACAGAGGGTGAATTCTGCTTAGAACTCAGCGCGGACAATGGGAAAGCCTGGACACAATTAGCTGTTCAAGCAAACCTGGCGAAACAAATACGCCAATCTGACACCTTGTCATTTGACCTTTTTGTTCCCGCAAGCAGCCTCCCCAAAGAAGGCTGGGCAAAAGTACAAGTACGTCTTTTCGGAGGAAAAGGTGACCAAGTCTCTTTTGACCTTACTGAAGATATCGCCCTGACCCTCAATGAAGATAAAAGCTATAAAGTAGAGTGGAATTACGCAGCCCACCCCGATTTCGATCCAAACTGCTACTGGGCTCACATCGCTATCGTCAAACTGGGCAGCGGCGGAACCCTGTCCCCCCTCTATATTGATAACATTCAATTTGGAAATGGACCCGAAGTGAGCAGCACCGACAGCTTTCTACTCGATGACAGCTGGGAGCTCATCTTCGAAGATAATTTTGATGGTGAACACGGCGCAGCACCCCCAGAACACTGGCGCCTCGGCGCCCAGTGGAAAGCGGATGGCACTTGGCGCGACTCTACCCCTTCCATGGAAGAAGCCTATTTGGACGGCAAAGGCAATTTAGTCATGCGTACCCAATATAAAGACGGTAAACGTTTAGCCTCCTACCTCGTAACCTCCGAAGCAGGAACCTATGCCAAAGAAGATAGCATCACATTCGGCCCCGGTGAAAACGGTATTTTCATCGAATGGCGGGTAAACCTTTCACAATACAAAGCCTTCGCTTCATGGTTCGCCTTATGGTTATTCTCCGACACACCTTATGAGAACGACCCCGCCAAAGGTTCTGAAATTGACGTCATGGAATACGTCCCTTTTGAAAGTGATGCTTACTCCCTGATGAATAAATTTAACGCCGCAATCCATATTGCCAATGGAGGCCCAAGCGCTATCGGACCTCCTACCCCCTACGGTCATACTGAATTTGATTCTACCCGCTGGAATACTTGGGGACTGCACTGGACCAAAGAACAACAGGTCTTTTATCTCAATGGTAAACCCTATTGGATAAATACCAAAAATGTCTCCACCACAGATGATCACGGCCTACGCATGACCATTGAAATCGCCAACGGAGATCCTGAAAAGGGTAATAAAAATCATTGGGGACATGCCGTCGGGAAGTTTGAAGACAATCCTGAAGCATACCTCCCTTCCTACGCCTATATTGATTACGTGCGCGTCTACAAAAAAAGACCCACAACAGAAGCCAAATAAAAAATTTAAACCGAAGTATCTTCTCATATTTCGGTGGCTCCCAGGGTTTCCCTGGGAGCCTTTTTTTATGCACTGTTCGCATTATTCGTAACGAAACGAAGAATATTTAAAAACCGACTATAAATAAAATGTAAGAAAAAATAATATTTACGAACGTCAAAACCCCCAACACCCAATCAGATCCAAACACTCAACTCCACAAACCTCTAAACCCAACATAATCATAGATTTATAATGATATTACGTAAAACCTTCTCAGTAAAAACAAAATCCCAGATAAAGAACAGGCCAGAACTTAAATAAGTTGACACCCCTAAGTTTGTACAGAGTTCTATTTGCAACAGGAATAATATTGGCAGCTCATAAAAATGTGGAGTACCTTTAAGGTAATCTAACAATCCAGACCATTGAACTGTTGGGGAACTACTCTAACCAAATAACACAAGGACTCTCATGAAACTTCCAAACACAAAACTCCTTATTCCTGCGCTGGCAGCAGTTCTGATGGGAGCAACCTCTGCTTCAGCCGAGGTTATCTACATTATAGATTATGACTCCAACACATCAAACTACAGCCAGAATGATAGTTCTGCTGCACCCGTTAAAGATCATGGAACTTTCTCCTATACCCCAGGTAGCAATACCAATGGTGTAGGCGGGACGAACGCGCTCAGCCTCGATTGGGATGCAACCACTGCAGCTCCATCAGACAATTATCAATTTAAGCTATTTACAAATAAGAACTCTACTGCAAATTTAGCAACAACGGATGATTTATCATTGCTTAGTTTAGACTTCAGCCTTTTCGTGGCAGGACAAGTTGCTTCACCTGATCCCATTAAACTTGCGGTTTCTTTTAGCGGAAACAAATCTGCAGATAAAAACATCTCCCCGGTCAACGGCAGTTACACGAACTATTCATTCGCCTTAAGCGATTTCACCTTTGCATCAGCCCCTACACTTGGAGATATTAACGGTGGTTTACAAGTCGTAATTGAAAGTGGCTGGGACAAGGGAGATAACGTTTTCGGCTGGGATTCAGGTAACTCCATTCACTTGGACAATGTTTCTGTAAATCAAGCCATCCCTGAACCTTCTTCAGTGATCTTACTCTTGGTAGCCGGTGGTGCACTCCTGTTCTACCGTCGCAAGAAATAAATTCCTACGGTTACAATAGCCGTTCTTGATCTGGGCATCTCCACTTTCGTGGGGATGCCTTTTTTTATAGCCCTCTGAAAACTCACTCTTCACAGAAAAGTGGAATATATTTTATATATTCATTGCTACCCAGAGAGTTACCCACACACACAGCTTTGCATCCCTGTTCCCAAAATTCTATTTGCAACAGGATAACAATTGAAACCCGATAAAATGCTGGAGTAAAATTCATGTAAATACGTTCTCAAAGTCTTAAGCCTTGGGGATAATCAGTTTTAACCTCAAAACGAAAACCTCCCATGAAAACCATACCTCAAAAATACATACTCCCTGCGCTAGCCCTTGCTTTCGCTTGCGTTTCTTCGCTCTTTGCGGAAACTATCCTGTTTAATGATACTGTTCAAAACGGAGGCTCTTTCGCCAACGGCACCATTACCATTGATAGTAGCATTACTTTTCCAGATACGGGAAATACAGACACCCTCAAATGGACACCTGATGGCAGCTATAAAAGTGGTGGACTACAATTTTGGGGAGGTAAGTCAATGGTGGTACCTACAGGCACCACAAATCTTGAATTTTCTTTCTACGCTGATGTTGTGGGCTCTTGGTACTTGAACGATACAACAGTAAATTTCGATACCGGTAGCTTTAACATCGCAACAGACTCTTGGACCCTTGACGGAGCAGCAGGTGCAACAGGAAATGTCTCTGGACAAACCTGGCATACCATCAATCTGGATCTCACCTCGATCGCAAACTTTGAAGCAGGAACCTCTGTACTCAACGGGCTTGTAACGATTAAAAATAATACAGCTCTCAACCCCGTTTATATTGGTGACATCCGCTTAACCTCTATTCCAGAACCATCATCAGTGGTCTTACTGCTGGTCGCAGGCGGACTGCTTCTCTATTTACGGCGTAAGAAATAAATTCCTGCGGCCACGATAGCCGTTCTTGATCTGGGCATCCCCACTTTCGTGGGGATGCCCTTTTGTCTTCCAACCTCTCGTAAAGAGTTCACCCCGCGCAGCCACAACTAAAGCCCGAACTTTCAGCTATTCGCATCGCAGTCCCCCTTGACCCCATGCAAACTCTCCTCCATAAATAGAAGGGTTCCCCCTCCCTTTTCCACCCGATCACTCCTACGCATATGAGCACCCCCACCGACGCAAATTCATTCCCAACTCCGCCTCGTCACCAACGCCCAACCACGCTAAAGAAATTTCTTTTCGGTGCCCCCTACTATCCGGAACACTGGCAAGCTGAAGATCGGAAACTTGATGGCGAACGCATGCGCAACGCAGGGGTGAATGTCGTCCGCATGGCCGAGTTTGCTTGGGATGTCATCGAACCTTCCCGCGAAAATTTTGATTTCACCCTCTTTGATGAAACCATTGCCACCCTCGGTAAACAAGGAATCGAAACCATTCTCTGCACCCCTACCGCCACCCCTCCACGCTGGCTAACCGCAGATAAACCCGATTGGATGCGGGTGACATCAGAAGGCGTCCGCATGGAACATGGGAACCGTCAACACACCTGCACCAACAATCCAGCTTTTCGCGCTGAATCCCGTCGCATCACCCGCGCCATGGCTGAACATTATCGGGACAATTCCCTCGTCACCGGCTGGCAAACCGATAACGAATTCCACTGCCACTACACGGCTTGCTACTGCCCATCCTGTCGCAGCGGATTTCAACACTGGCTCGAACAGAAATATGGCAATATCGAAACCCTCAATGAAAAGTGGGGAAACCGATTCTGGGCCCAAACCTACGACCAATTTGATCAAATCGAACTCCCACGTCACGGCCTTTATCCCGCCCCGGGCAACCCCAGCCACGAATTGGACCACTCACGCTACCTCAGCGCCTCCATCACCGCCTTCCAAGCCGAACAAGTCGCCATCCTGCGTGAAGTAAATCCCACGTGGTGGATCACCCACAATGGGGTATTCGATAAAATCGACCACTGGACCTTTTCCGAAGACTTGGATTTTTACGCAGTCGACGTCTATCCCGGCTTCGCCGGAGTCACCGCCGATTCCTACACTTGGGGCGCACTCAAACACGAGTCCTGCCGTTACGTGAGCGGTGGCTACATCGTGCCCGAACAAAGTACGGGCCCCGGTGGACAACTCGAATACATGCACATGACCTGTGAACCCGGACAAATGCGCCTCTGGGCATGGCAGGGCATTGCCCATGGAGCCGACGGCATCCTGCATTTCCGCTGGCGCACCTGCCGCTTCGGCGCAGAAATTTATTGGAATGGCGTTCTCGACCACGACAATGTACCACGTCGTCGCTACGAAGAATTTGCCCAAGAAGGTCAGGAACTTCAAAAAGTGGGATCTCAACTTTTAGGATCCGTAAAGGAAGTTAAAATTGGCCTGTTGTGTAACTACGACTCCGAAGAAATGTTTGCCTCCCAAACCAATGGCTTCCCCGGACCCGAAGACCAAATCAAAGCACTTTTTTCCACGGCAACCCGACGCCATCTGCCGGTAGGCTTACTGGATCCACGCGACTCTTTTGACGGCATGGAAATCATCATCATGCCCACACAATTGGCCGAAGACCCTGCACTGACCTTAAAGCTTGAAGACTTCGTTTCTAAAGGCGGCTGTCTTCTCGTCACCGCGCGCTCCTACACGCGCAGTGTAGATAACCACGTGCTGCCGCTTACCTCACCCGCAGGCCTCAGTCCTCTACTGGGTATTAAACGTGAAGAAGAAGGACGACTCATTTCAGGCATGGACACCTTTCAACTGGAAGGATGCGAAAACACTACGATCCCTGCCTTTGGCGGATACGAAATCCTTAACCTTGAAGGCGCACGCACAGTGGCCACTTGGCAGGTCGGCAAACCCGGAAGACATCCCCATTACGCCCAAGGAAAATGCGGTTTCAGTCACAATCAGGTAGGAAGCGGACATGCCTTCTATTTGGGTAGTTACATCAACGCTGAAAATGCGGGCGCCCTCTACGATATCCTCCTCGCCACCAAACCCATCACTCCTTTGGCCACTGCAAACGAACTTGTGGAGATGAGCATTCGCCATCGGGATGACCGCCGTTTTCTCTTTCTCCTCAATCACACGCTCGAAACCCAAATCGTTAGCGACCTACCTTCAGGAACCGAAATCCTGAAAGATTGCCCCGTACAAGATCAGGTCACACTCGAGCCCTTCGGTGTTCAAGTGATTGCCCTCGATTGACTCCAGCCCCTCGCCCCCTACGATTTAATTCCCACAGAGACAACTCACATGAACCACAGCCACGATTCTCAGCTCGCCGAGCAGATACGAAACGGCCAAACCATTCTGGGTATAGAAATGGGCTCCACGCGCATCAAAGCCGTACTCACAGGAGTAGATTCCAGACCTATCGCCACCGGCAATTTTGGCTGGGAAAATTCTCAGGAAAACGGAGTGTGGACCTACTCCCTAGACGAGATGTGGCAGGGCATTCAATCCTGCTTTGCTGAACTGCAAAACCAAGTAGAAGCCCTCACCGGGCTACGCATCCAAAAATTAAAATCGCTGGGCGTAAGCGGCATGATGCACGGCTATCTGGTTTTCGATGCCGAGGACCATCTGCTCACTCCTTTTCGGACCTGGCGCAATACCTTCACCGCCGAAGCCTCAAAGGAACTTACCGACTGCTTTCAATACCCCATCCCTCAACGCTGGAGTATCGCCCACCTCTATCAGGCCATGCTCAAACAAGAACCGCATGTGCCTTACATTGCACACATCACCACCCTCGCCGGATATGTTCACTGGAAATTGACCGGACAACAAGTCTTGGGTATCGGGGAAGCTTCCGGCATGTTCCCCATTGATCTGCAAACGCAACAGTATAACCGCGAGCATATGAACCTGTTTGACCGCAAGGTCCTGGACGCAGGTCTTTCGTGGACCTTAAACGAAATCTTACCTCAAGTACGTCAAGCCGGGGATCTTGCAGGTGAACTCACGGAGCAGGGAGCAGCTCTACTGGATCCCACCGGCACCTTAGCCGCAGGAAATCCTCTCTGCCCTCCCGAAGGTGATGCCGGCACAGGAATGGTTGCCACCAACAGCGTAGATCTTTGCATGGGAAACGTGTCTGCAGGAACCTCTGTATTTGCCATGTTGGTACTTGAAAAAGAACTCTCCCGCGCACATCCCGAAATTGATTTGGTCACCACACCCGACGGAAAACTGGTGGGCATGGCCCACTCGAACAATTGCAGTTCAGATATTGACGCATGGATCAAACTTTTCGCCGAAGCCACCCAAGCCCTTGGCATGGATCTATCCCCAACGGATCTCTATAACAAATTATTGCCCACAGCTCTCCAAGGAGATGCAGACTGCGGTGGGTTGTTATCCTACGGATACCTTTCCGGCGAACACATCACGGGTTTTGAAGAAGGTCGCCCCCTCATGACCCGCTCTCCCGACAGCACCTTCTCCTTGGCCAACTTCATGCGCATGCATCTCTTCACCGCCCTCTGCGCCATGCGCACAGGTTTGGATGTGTTGCTGAAAGAAGAAGGCGCAAAAATCAAAGCCATTCGCGGACATGGCGGATTTTTCAAAACCCCGGAAGTCGGACAACGCATCATGGCCGCCGCCACCGGAGCACCGGTCTCCCTGCTCGAATCCTCAGGAGAAGGAGGCGCATGGGGAATGGCACTACTGGCTGGCTTCGCAGTGAGAGAAAACCGAACGGAAACCCTTCCCGACTTCCTACATAAAGTATTCGAAGGGAGAATGTCCGAACCTCTCGCGCCAAACCCAGAAGATGTCGCAGGATTCGAAAGCTATTTTAAACGATACCATCAAGGGCTCGATATCGAACAAGCCGCCATCGACGCATTGCGGTAAAAGGAAAACATATGAACCCATTAAAAGTAAGCGTTTGTGAAGCCAATAAAGAAATTAATCGTATCCAGTTGGCGATTCTCACCTGGGGCAATGCCTCCCAAGTAGACCGTGAGCTCGGAGTCTTCGCCATCAAACCAAGTGGTGTAGCCTACAAAGACTTAACTCCTGACATGATCCCCCTCATCTCCCTGGAAACGGGCAAGAAGGTAGAGGGAGACCTGAATCCTTCATCCGACACCCCCACCCATTGGCATCTCTATCGTGCTTTTCACGAAGTGGGCGGTATCGTGCACACACATTCCCCCCATGCCACCGCATGGTCACAGGCACGAATGGAAATCCCCTGCTTAGGAACCACCCACGCAGATTCATTTTACGGCCCCATCCCCTGCACCCGTCCATTGACCGCGGAAGAAATTCAATCCGACTATGAATTGAATACTGGAAAAGTCATCGCCGAGCATTTCATTCGTTCCGGCCTGAACCCTTTGGAAGTACCCGGAGTCTTGGTCTCCGCTCATGCCCCTTTTACTTGGGGGAAAAATGCCATGGATGCTGTGACCAACGCCCAGATCCTCGAAGAAGTCGCCCGCATGGCCATCTCCACCCGTACCCTCAATCCCGAGGGTCCAGTGGCGGAACCCTACCTCATTGAAAAACATTATACTCGTAAACACGGAAAAGACGCGACCTACGGTCAGCCCCAACAGGAGAAACAGTCATGAAAAACCCATTTGAAACCCTCGAAGTATGGTTTGTCACCGGTAGTCAGCATTTGTACGGCCCCGGTCCTCTCCAACAGGTACAATCCAATACCGACGTCGTGGTGGCAGGCCTTTCTTCCGAAGGAAACCTTCCCGTACGCCTGGTCTCCAAACCTATTGTAACCACCGCGGAACAAATTACAGCTGTCTGTCGCGAAGCCAATGCTTCCGAAAATTGCATCGGCTTGGTTTTTTGGATGCACACCTTTTCCCCTTCCCGGATGTGGATTCAAGGTCTGAAAGAAGTACAGAAACCCTTCCTCCATTTGCACACCCAATTCAATCGGGATATTCCTTGGTCCACCATCGACATGGACTTTATGAATTTAAATCAGGCCGCCCATGGTGATCGCGAATTTGGATATATCTGCACCCGCTTAGGCAAACAGAGAGAAGTCGTGGTCGGACATTGGCAAGATGCCACTGTACAGGCCCGTATTTCATCGTGGATGCGGGTGGTCGCAGCCTGGCACGATCACCAAAACTTATTGGTGGCCCGCTTGGGGGATAACATGCGAAATGTGGCCGTGACCGAAGGGGATAAAACCGAAGCCCAAATTCGCTTTGGTTACACCGTGAATGGATATGGTATTGGCGATGTCGCAACCCATCTGGAAAACGTTTCCGATGCCGATGCAACAGCCTTGTGCGCGGTCTATGATGCCGAATATCAACTCTCAGAAAACTTACGCCCCACAGGAGAACGGCGGGCTGACTTAAAAACTGCGGCCAAAATCGAATTGGCCTTACGAGCCTTCCTCACAGAAACAGGTGCACATGCATTTACCGACACCTTCGAAAACTTGCATGGTATTCCCCAACTACCCGGCCTGGCCGTACAACGCCTCATGGCCGACGGCTTTGGTTTTGGAGCCGAAGGTGACTGGAAACACGCGGCCCTGGTACGCGCCCTCAAAGTCATGGGATACGGCATCGGCGGAGGCACCTCCTTCATGGAAGATTACACCTACCATCTCCACCCTTCCGGCGGGAAAGTCTTGGGTGCACACATGCTGGAAATTTGTCCCAGCATCGCCGCAAACAAACCCAGCTGCCAAATCCACCCCCTCGGCATCGGTGGCAAAGAAGACCCTGTTCGTCTGGTATTCGATGCTCATCCCGGTGACGCCATCAATGCCACAGTGATAGACACTGGAGCAGGTTTCCGCCTCATCGTAAACCCCGCAGTGGTCGAAGCACCCCCGGAAGAACTCCCCCATCTCCCCGTGGCCCGTGCCGTCTGGAAACCGCTTCCGAATCTTGAAATGGCCGCTGAATCGTGGATCCAAGCTGGAGGAGCTCACCATACCGCATTCAGTTACGATGTGGATGCCGCCCAATTGAAAACCTTTGCCAACTTGGCAAAGGTGGAGTATCAACTCATTCAATAACCCAAGAAAGCTCCACCCCTCATCCACGCCATCGAGACCGAAAAACAGAGAGAAACATCATGACATCACATACACCATTTACGTGGCCAGACGGACAACAATGCGCCGTCAGTTTAACCTATGATGACGCAATCCCGGTTCATTATGAACGTGTCGCCCCTCTGCTTACCGAGAAAGGATTAACGGCAACCTTCTACATTTGTGCTCATGGCGGCTTCACTTCAAATCCGGCTCCCTGGAAACAAGTAGCCGCTCAAGGTCACGAACTGGGCAATCACTCCCTCTTTCACCCCTGTCGCCGCGAGCCGGAAGAAAATTACAGCTGGCTCTCCCCCCATTACGATCTGTGCGACTACAGCTCTCAACGATGGACGGACGAAATGCGGGTGGCAAGCTGCCTGCTCAATCAACTGGATGGCGAAACAGACCGCACCTTTGGCAATACCTGTTGCCATACCTCCATCGGTCGCGGAAACAAAAAAAAGGATTTATCCGAACTAATCGATAATATGTTTGTCGCCGCTCGCGGTCCTTTGACCCATGAGATCGTCACCCCCCAAACCCTCTCCTTCCCTGCGCTGGGTCATTTCAGTGGAGATCGCAAAACCTTTGGAGAGATGCAACCCGATATCGAACGTGCCATCAACATGAAGGGATGGATGATCTTGATGTTTCACGGAGTGGGGGAAGGTACCCACGGCCACTATATCGAAACCGAGGAACATACAAAATTACTGAATTATCTCGAAGAAAAGTCTAAAGACATTTGGACGGCGTCACTGGTCAAGGTTGCCAAACATTTGAAAAACAACCCCTAAACACCCTAGCCCTTCCTCTTATTTAAGACTGAGGGTGTAGGGTCCTCCCCCTAAGTTATTCCGCGCTTTTGAATGCATCAGGATATTATAGCCCTCAAAGGCAGCCTTGCCGTTGTAAAACCAAATATACATGCTGCCCTCAGCTTCACTTTTAGGCGCTTCGATCTTTAAACTTTTTTTGCCCGGAATTTTCACCGTGAAGGCCTTCGCGCGATATTCATCCGTTTGTTTTTCGGAGTAGAGCACTTTCGATCCTTTTCCTTCACGCGGTTCGACCAACACTTCATACCCTTCAAAAAACCGTTCCAATCCATCAAAAGGAATACCACTGGAAGAAAGCGCACCCACGTAGGATTCGGTTTCCATGTTGTAACTTAACAGTTTTGGAAAATTCATGGCCGTGCGAAAATCAAGTTGAGGAAGCCCTTCTGGAACCACACCCACCTCAAATTCATAACTCAACTCGGCTTTGTCATTCAAATCCACGACAAATTTCAGGACCACACCATTGTCCATGAGTAAGCGCATGACCACGCTGTCGCGATTCTTTTCAATCTTTCCGTACAGCTCTTTGACCCCCGTTTCGTGCCAATCATTGTTCGCCCGAATTTCAGCAAATCGAATGGAAACATCATAACTTTGCTGATTGAGCACCGTGCTCCCTTGTAGAAACTCAACCTGGAGCCACTGCGTCTTTGGAGACAGTGAAAAACGCAAATAGCGATTTTGATGTGTGAACACCGGAGCGTTAGCCATCGCTTCTGCCTGCGCTTTTCGCCCTTGCACCTGCGATTCGGTATCTAAAGCCGAAAGGGGTACACTCACATTCCGCCCATCGTCTCCACGCAAGGTGATGACTTGATTTTCCAAACTTACAAAAGAGCCTTGAAACGTGTGACCATTCGTACTGCTCCAGGTTTGGAGCTCTTGACCAAAAAGTGGGTGAAGCAAGCAGAAACAAAGGAGGAGAATTGATCTTTTCATGTCTGACACCTTTCACTTTATTTGACGTAGATAAAAGAAAATAATGTTTTCATAAATCGAATTTTTAGAGAATAAACCTCTTTCCTTTACACCAGCTTCCACGTTGACCTACCAAGCTAAACTCCGCCATCCAAATCAAGACATGACCGTTAGGACCAAAGGGATGAAATGAACAAACTTAAAGAGCCCCAACACGCCAATCTACCCTCTCTTTTCTCTGTTATTTCTTTAGCTGTCCCGACATCCTAAAACTTCGGGGAGATTGCCCAACGGCTTGCCTAAATTGTCGCGAAAAGTAATTACTGTCATTAAATCCCACATCCATCGCAATCTCCGTAATGGTCATATCCGTTTTCAGCAAACGTTTCATCCCCTCCTGAATGCGCAAACGCAGGAGATATTCAATGGGGGATTGTCCCGTCGCTTTTTTAAATACACGCATGAAATTACTTCGGGACATATGTGCGATTTTTAGTAAATCAGCTAAGGTCCACTCCTTCGCATATTCATTCTCAAGCGAACCAATCACATTCCCCACCCGGAGTAATGCCTGCGCTTCTGTGGTTTCAGAGTGAATATAAAGACGGGAAAGAAACACAATCAGCTCAAGCAGTTTTGATAACAACGCCACCTCATAACCCGCCTGCTGCTCGAGGCTCTCTTTTTCCATCTCTTCAGCAATGCGCTCCACCTGCGCCAGCGGGATGCGTTTCAAATGAAGCAGACTGATAAAACGGTGTTGACGTCGATAGGTAGGCTCTAAAAGAAACATGGCACAATATCCCGGCAACCGCATTAACTCCTTTTCCGGCAATCCTATCGCGTCAGGATCGTACATAATGTTCACTAAATTCAACTTCTCGCGACTGTGAAAATAATGACGCTGACGCCCTTGCAACAAAAACACATCCCCTGCCGTCACCGGCGATTCTGTACCCTCAAGATTGTGAATCGCGGAACCGCTACTCACAATGGTCAATTCACAAAAATCATGATAGTGTTCGATTTCAGTCAAATCATGAGGATGCGAAACCTTTTGTCCCATATCTGTCCGAACCCGACGAACCGCCAAGGGAAATCCTAACAATCCAAAGTAGTCTTTACCAGAGGCTAAATGTGAAGAAGGAGTCATGGGACGATCGTGCTATTCTTTGGGTATATATTCAAGGCATTTTACTCCCCAATCTGGGATAGTTCTTCTTTACCCCACCTCTTTAACCCTTCGGGAGACTTCACATGAATATTGTAACTGGCGATAAAGAATACTTTAAAGGTATCGGCAAAATCCCTTTCGAGGGCAGAGAAAGCGATAATCCCTTAGCATTTAAATGGTACGACGAAACCACGATCGTGGCCGGCAAAAGCATGAAAGAGCATTTCCGTTTTGCCATTGCCTACTGGCACACCTTTTGTGGTACGGGCGGAGATCCCTTTGGTCCCGGCACCAAAACCTTTGCCTGGAATGAAGGGGCTGATGCTGATAGTCGTGCCAAAAATAAAATGGATGCCGCCTTTGAATTCATCACCAAAATGGGCGCACCCTTTTATTGTTTTCACGATTTTGACTTGGTGGAAGAAGGGGATACTTTTGCAGAATCCACCCGTCGCTTAGAAGCCATCGTCAATTATGCAAAAGAGAAACAAACCTCATCGGGTGTAAAACTCCTCTGGGGAACCGCCAACCTTTTTAGCCATCCCAGATATATGAATGGTGCCAGCACCAATCCTGATTTTGGCACCATGGCTTACGCCGCCGCTCAACTGAAGAATGCCATCGATGCCACCATCGAACTGGGCGGAGAGAACTACGTCTTTTGGGGAGGCCGCGAAGGATACATGAGCCTGCTCAACACCGACATGAAAAGAGAACTGGATCATCTCGGTGCTTTTTTAGGCATGGCGCGCGACTACGCACGTGCTCAGGGATTTAAAGGAAATTTCTTTATCGAACCCAAACCCGCCGAGCCGAGTAAACATCAATACGATTTCGATAGCGCAACCGTCGTCGGCTTCCTCAATGCCCACGGATTACAAAATGACTTCAAACTCAATATCGAAGTAAATCATGCCACCCTCGCACAACACACCTTCCAACACGAATTACAAGTGGCGGCAGATGCAGGAATGCTGGGCAGTATCGATGCCAATCGTGGCGACGCTCAAAATGGCTGGGATACCGACCAGTTCCCCAACAACATTCAAGAAACCGTTGAGGCTATGTTGGTCATTCTACAGGCCGGAGGCCTTCAAGGTGGCGGCGTCAATTTCGATGCAAAAACCCGTCGTAACTCTACTGACCTCGAAGATATTTTCATTGCCCATATTGCCGGCATGGACACCTTTGCTCGTGCCTTGGTCATCGCAGATAAGCTCCTCACCAAATCGCCTTACTTGAAATTGCGTAGCGAACGCTATGCCTCTTTTGACAGCGGGAAAGGAGCAGAACTCGAAGCCGGTACCTTGAGCCTTCAAGAGTTAGCCGCCATCGGAGCCGACTTAGGCGAACCCCAGCAACTCAGCGGAAAACAGGAATTGTTTGAAGCCCTCATTAATCAATACATTTAACCCCATGCACCCTTCCCACCTCCCGCAACCTGAGAGCATTCTATGAAACTTAGTGGCAAAGAAGTCCTCGGTATTGACGCAGGAACCCAAGGGATTTCCGTCATCCTCTGGTGCCCCGACCACATGCAAGTGCTCGGCATTGGAGAGGCGGAATATGCAAAGGATTATATTTCAGGTCTCCCCGCAGGGAGATTGGAACAATACGCAACCTACTGGTCAGAGGCCTTGCCTTTGGCCATGCGTCGTTTACGGGAAAACATAGAGGCCCCCATCGAAACCGTTGCCGGCATTGGTGTCACCGGACATATGCATTGCATGGTACGCCGGAATGCCCAGGGTCAAAAACCTTGGGGATGCCACATGTGGAACGATCCACGTGGTTCTGAAGAAAGCCAAGAACTTTCAAAGTTGTTTGGCGAACAGATCCCCGCCCGATGGACCGTTTGTCACATGCTGTGGGCCATGCGGGATCCGCAGGGCGACTGGGATCAAGTCACCGGCGTAAATGTCACCTCCGGCTCTTTGGTTCATGATCTGACAAATGAATGGGTCATCGGGCCCGGGGATGCGTCGGGGATGTTTGGCAATTTGGACGCCTCCGGACAAATCGATCGTATTAAATTACAGAAGGTTGATGCGCTCTTAAAGCATCGTTACCGTCCGCTGGAGCAAGTAGTTCCCCGCGTAATCCCTGCAGGAGAAATCGCAGGTAGACTCACGCCGCAGGGAAGTGAATTATTAGGTGGACTACCCGTGGGCATTCCTGTGGCTGCACCCGAAGGGGATCAACAATCTGTGCTCATAGGAGCCGGTGTAGGTGAACTAGAACTCGCGCTCTCTGCCGGAACGTCCTTTGCAGGCAACCTTCCTTGCAGCACCAAAGTGATCGCAGAAAATGAAAGCGTGAATGTACTGTCCACTCCGGATGCCAAAACCATGCTCATGGTTTGTGTTCGAAATGGTACCGTGGGCTTTGCAAATTATGTCAAAGGTCTCGCAGAATTGTCCCACGCAAGCTTTAACGAAACCGCAGACCGATTAACCGAACTTGCCGCCGACATTCCCGTCGAAGCTTTCGGCACCACCTTGGTGGGATTTTTCCAAGGCGAAAACGTCGCAGAACGCCCCAACGCACGTGCTTCTTTACACGGAGCTGGGCTGGAAATCCTTTCCAACCCCGGCTTAATGGCCCGCTTGCTTTTGGAATCTCCCTGCATGATCATGCGCTACGGATTGGATCGGGTTGAACCCCAAGTAGGAAAAGTTCAACGTGTCGTGCTCTCAGGCGGTATTTTGAACTCGAAAGGAGGGTACGCGCCCCAATTAATTGCAGACATTTTAGGAATACCCGTCCTCTCCCGCAAAGGGGATCAAGAAGGCACCGCCAAAGGGGCCGCCGTACTCGCCGCCTATATGGTCGCGAAATCTGCCGACCCTGGCCTGTCCGATATGTCAGCCTTCGCAAAATCAACTTGTACCGGGGCTGAATCGACTTGGACGCCTGATCCCGAACGCCATGCCGCTTTTGAAAAACGGTATCAAGAATTCTTAAGCCTGCTCTCAACATGTTAAGCCACACTATATCAAGAGGCCCCTCAAAGGGGAGAGTGCTTAAATACTGAATGATACCAGCGAATACGGGGTACAAACACCTTTTCAACCCTCCTTTTATCAAAAAAAGATGAAAGAACGCCAACTTAGTTTACGTATAAACTAGTAAATATATCGCCTATGCACCGAAACCTTCATACAGTAATAAGTATGAAAAATATTAATGTAACTGCTAAATTAATCCTCTGCATTTTTTGTGGATGGGCATACTCAACAGCCTTCGCTACCACCTCCTTGTGGGACGGTGATCCCTACAGCGGAAGTTGGTCGAACACAGGTGGTGGATCAAATTCTGATGGATTTGGTTGGGTTGACCCCGCCAGTCCTGGAATTGGTGATGCAGTACCCAACGGTATTGATGATATTGCACAATGGAATAGTGCCTCATACTACGGTGGAGGAGGTAGTTTATTCTTGTCAACAACCGTAGGTACAGGCAACCCCTCAGCAGGTGGGGTATTAAATGTCACGCTTGGCCGCATGGAACTAAATACGTCTGGAGATAACAGAGGATTTACACTTTTATCACCATCTGCAGGAACTTCTACCCTTACTTTTGACGTTTCTTCTGGGAATGCAGCGGTTCATAATATCGCACAAACGAATAAGAAAAATAATGGCGTGATCTTTGATGTAAATGTTCATCTGAACGACAGCTTAGATGTATATTTCAACATTACAGACTCAGAGGGTCCTCGTGATGCAATAACATTTAATCAATTGGTTTCGGGAAGCGGAGCTATAAACAAATCCGGAATAGGCACAATGAAACTGACCGGCACTGCCGGTGTAAATACCTTCAGCGGCGGATTGAACATCACCAATGGAGAAGTCATCGCCGAAAAAAGCGGTGCCCTCGGCACTGGAAATCTGATCATCCAACAGTCTTCCGACACCTCCACCGCCCAACTTTCCATTATGGACGGGATCTCGGACTCCCTTTCTAGTAGCTCTACCATTTCCTTATTCAGCAACAGCGGAAATTTTGCCACTTTAAATCTCGGCAGTGGTGTCAATCAATCCATCTCCGGATTGTTTTTTGACGGGGTTGCGCAAAACACCGGTTCATGGGGAGCAACCGGCAGTGGGGCTACTTTTGAAAACGATGATTGGTTCGTCGGAGAGGGTGTGGTCACCGTTATCCCTGAACCTTCCACCATGTTGCTACTAGGCATCGGCATGGGACTCATGGTCTGCTTTCGACGAAAGTAGCTGTCGGCGTTTACGCCACAGACCAGAACCACGGCCCTGAGTACATTCAGGGCCGTTTCACGTTGAGAACCGGGCCACAAACAGCACCTGCTACACTTCCGGCGTCGTCGCCCCGTCCATCATGTTGCTACCGGGCATCGGCATGGGACTCATGCTCTGCTTTCGACGAAAGTAGCTGTCGGCGTTTACGCCACAGACCAGAACCACGGCCCTGAGTACATTCAGGGCCGTTTCACGTTGAGAACCGGGCCACAAACAGCACCTGCTACACTTCCGGCGTCGTCGCCCCGTCCATCATGTTGCTACCGGGCATCGGCATGGGACTCATGCTCTGCTTTCGACGAAAGTAGCTGTCGGCGTTTACGCCACAGACCAGAACCACGGCCCTGAGTACATTCAGGGCCGTTTCACGTTGAGAACCGGGCCACAAACAGCACCTGCTACACTTCCGGCGTCGTCGCCCCTTCCACCATGTAGCTACTAGGCATCGGCATGGGACTCATGCTCTGCTTTCGACGAAAGTAGCTGTCGGCGTTTACGCCACAGACCAGAACCACGGCCCTGAGTACATTCAGGGCCGTTTCACGTTGAGAACCGGGCCAAAGACAGCACCTGCTACACTTCCGGCGTCGTCGCCCCTTCCACCCAAGACCCTTCCAACAAAATCGTTTTCGGGATCTCAGGAATCCCCCGCTCATTGCGATAAATTTGTGCCACCACCAAGTCGACGGCTGCCGCCCCAATTTGTCTCCAATTCTGATCCAACCCACTTAAGGGTAACTCAGAATCTGTGAATAACTTTGAGGGCAATGATAAATGGGCAAAAGCCACATCTTCCGGAATGCGTAGCTTCAGCTCTCTCATCAAATCCAGCAAAGCATCATGCCCCACCAACACCTCCGGTTGATGTCGCTCATACCAAGTAGTAAATTTGCGTAATATCGCATCTCGCGGAATCTCGGGGGCCAAAAAAATGGGCACCCGATCCTTCACCGGAAGGCGCAACAAATGCCCCGCCATATACGAACTCCAGGCATGCCCCACCTTACTATCCGATAAGGTATCAATCGCCAACCCTATCCGCCGATACCCCTTCTGCGTCAAATGATCCATTAAAATTTCCATACCGTGAAATTGATGGTGCGTCACCCGATGTAAACGCGGACTCAACAGCGAATCCCCTAAAGCCGCAGAACTCCACTGAGACCAGTCCAGATAATCCAAAGCCCCCGTCTCGGCCAAGGGACTCAAAATGACGCCCTGAATGTTCCGGGAATTTAATATTTTCCCAATCCGCCCCTTTTGCATCCCCTCTTGATTCAACCAAAAACTGTCGATCAGAAAACCCTGCTCTTCTGCACGATCACAAATACCCTGATAAGCCTCGCGAATAAATGTCAGGTCTTTCCAAGCCTCCGGACTGCCAAAATCGGAGAAAAATGCGAGATTTGCCTGATAAGGCACCGGACGGGAGGAACGGATATGGGCCATCAAACTGGACACCATGGGATTGGTGCGATAGCCCATCTCCTCCGCCACCCGCTTCACTTCGTCGCGGGTTTTTTTGGAAATGCGGGGGTGATCTTTGAGTGCTAATGAGACGGTCATAGCACTGACGCCCATTTTCTGGGCAATCATTTTCATGGTCGGTCTCATTTCATTCACCCCCGCAGTATAGGAAGCTTCCTCCTGAATTACAACGGTTTCTTTTTCTCAGCTGTCCAACCAGGCTTAAGAACCCGGTTGTTTGGCTGGATCTACCTGATCTTTGGTCACCGAGGCATCTCCCATACGGAACTCATCGAAGTACATATACGCACGAGACTCATCTCCTTTCCAGGAGCCGGCCCCTTTGTACACGCCCATTTTAAAGAAGGGACCTTGCACTTTTTCTTCGTACCAAGTGGGCCCTTCATAATCGATGACCTGCTCGCCGTCCTTGAACAGACGGAAATATCCGCCACCACTCTTGGGAGACTGCCAGTTCACTTCCAATACGAAATCCGTCCATTTGCCTCGATCCGCATCAATCGACCCAAAGCTGAACTCTTTCTTGGTCAGTTTATCACCGCCCATCCCATCCTGATACCGCAGTTTCATGCGCCAAGTATCATTGGAAATATACATACTGGTGGGCGGTCCGCCATCCTGCACATACTCTTTGCCTGTTCCCCAATCATGCCATTGGGTCACAATACTAAAGCTGCTTTGACCATCAAAATTTTCCGGAATAAAAATACTCCAGCCATACTTATATTCCCCATAAGCCGCCGAACGGTATCCGGTCATTTCTGAGCGGATATTTTTGTGATCCATCATCACTTTCATGGCAAATTTTCCCGACCGAACCGGTTCCGGAGCAGCCACAATCAATTTGGTCCCTCCCTCTGTGGTGCGTACTTGAGAAAAATCAGCACTTTCGAAATCCACCACCGAAAGCGTTTCTTCCGGTAAAATACTCAGGGGATTGTAGTGTTTATAGGATTCCGCACCGGCCGGTGGCTCCGGGGGACGTGCCACCGATGCGCCAGCGCCTGAAGAAACCGCAGCCTGACCACCCACATTCAATAGAATTTCCGGAATCACCAATTCGCAATTCACATTGTCTTTGGGACTATAAAGCCAGAGTTGCATAACTTTTGCACCGGCAGGTGCTTTCACTTTCACGCGTTTTTCTTTTCCAGCCGAGATCCATTGACGTTCTTCCGCCAGTTTCGTGCGGTTAAGATCCGATGCTTTGTTCGGAATCTTCGGTGCAAAAATCATATACAGAAATCCACCGCCGCTTCCACCGGGGGTCACCACCGCTTCATACTCTTTGCCTGCCGTCACCGGCATCCATTTGATAATGCCAAGCCCATTTCCGGCATCCGTATCCGTCAAATGCACCCCTTCGGCATCGGTTTGAATAGCGGTCCCATTCCCTTTGGCAGGCGGATAAGCACTCCAACCATCCGGGATTCCGTCCCCATCGGCATCCGTAAAGGTCAGTGCACCTGCCGTCACTTGGGCGGCGGAGGATCCACTTGAAGCAGGCGCCGCAACCGGGGCCGCCGAAACCGCAGCGCCTTCCATTTCCGTTACCGCGATATTTTTGAAGGTAAGGTCACAGTTGGTATTGCCGTTCGGACTGTAAATCCATAGTTGCATAAACGACGAGCCCGCAGGAGCCACCGCAGAAATCGTCTTTTCTTTACCCGCGGAAACCCACTCCCGTTTTTCTGCTAATTTTATGTGATTGAGATCCGACGCTTTGTTCGGAATCTTTGGTGCAAAAATCATGTACACAAATCCACCACCGCTCCCTTCCGGTTTCACCACTACTTGATATTTTTTACCTGCTTTCACCGGCACCCACTGAAGCAGTCCCACCCCATTACTGCCATCACTGTCATACAAATGCACGCCGCCGTCTGCAGCTATCTCAATGCGGGTACTTTCCCCTTTTCCATCCGGAAATGCGCTCCATCCATCCGGGAAGCCGTTGCCATCCGTATCTTGGAAGCTCGAATTTTCAATCGTAACCGCTTGTGCTTGCGAAAACACAAAGGGCGTGGCGGCCAACAAACCGCAAAGGTATAGGGTGGATATATTCTGTCTCATCATCATTCCATGGGTTAATGTAATAAAAAAAATTCTTAGTGAAAAAATATTTAGGAAGCCTCTGTCTCTGGTCGCTCTTTTTTTCGACCGCTCCAACACAGCAAGAGTCCAACCGTAAAAATAAATCCGGCCAAGGCCAAAATAATCAACCGATCCGTCATCGTATTCGGCACCGCCAAAAATAGCGACATCAAGAGCCCCATCCCCAACACAATGCGTCCAATCAAGCTGGCCTGCTGCGCATCATTGCCCTCCCCAATTTCTTCGGCAAAATTCACCGGGGTGTGCATCCGTTTAAAAAAGGCCGCCTCGTTTTCCCGAAATTTATCGTTAGTATGAGCGCGGAAAAACCAACAGATCAAAGACGCACTCACCCCAAACCCCATCACCCACAAACTTCGTTGCTGAACCGTCCACGCCTCGCCTCCCGTTTTTTCCATAATCAAGGAATAAGCAGAGGGCAACATACCCGCGCAGAAAATAAAGAAATAGGACCAGGAAGGTAAACGCTTCAACACCAAACCAAAAATCAAAGGCATGGTCATCGGCAACCCGATCACACTCCCCACAATAAGGAACACCTCGAAGAGTTGCACGTCACCCAGAGTGACCAATATCAACGAAAACATGATGATCACCGCTCCAATAATGGAGGAGCTCATCCGACACCACCGCAAATTGGTCCGATCGTCCAATTCAGGTAAATCAAGCACTCCACGCATGCGCGGCACAATGTTCCGCATAATGGTACTGGTCTGACCATTTAACCCCGAATCGATACTACTCATGGTGGCTGAAAACATACCCGCAATTAAAACCCCCAACAATCCGTTGGGCAACAATTCCCGGGCAATCACCGAATACGCCGCCGTCGCCGGATCTTTCATCGGCAGGGCCATCACCACATCCGCATATAAGAAACGCGCCACCATCGCGGGCAAAAACCAAATCACACTCCCCAGCGCCATCATCACCATGGCAAAAAAGGCCGCCCGGGTCGCTTCCCGTCCATCCTTGGCCGCCAAATATCGTCCGGCTGTTCCCAGGTTGATCTGATTGAGCAACTGCATAAAAAAGATGACGATACACCACTGCCAAGTAAAACGGTCTCCCGGGAATTCTCCAGGAGCTTTAATCCAAGTGAATGACGCCGCCACATCCGGCACCGCCACCGCTTCCATAAATCCACTCACCCCACCAATGGCCACAAAAGAAAGAACCGCCAGAATCGTGGTGATCCCCATCAGTACCACCGCCTGCACAAAATCAGTGGCCATCACCGCCCAACTGCCGCCACTCACAGAATAGGCCACCACAATCAAACCCGAGAAAAACACCGTCGGGACCAAGGGAAATCCAAACACCGAACTGACAAAAATGCCCAGCGCCCACAGCTGAATCGCGGAACTGATCGGCCCCAACAACACCCCGACATAGGCCGAAAACTGCTCGGCCGAGGTCCCAAATCGTGAACGAATCACATCTGCACCCGTATAGGCGCGGGTCTGACGATACCACGGACCCAAAAACAATCCCCCACACAAAAATCCTAAGGTGTTCGCCAAATAGATCACCAGAAAAGTAGGTCCTGCCTCATAAGCGGCCGACCCGTTTCCTGTAAACGTAAACGCACTGATCCCCGACATCAACATGCTGCCACCCAGAATCCACCAGGTACCTTTGCCCCCCCCGCGAACAAAATCACTCAGGTTGGTGTTAAACTTGGCGAACAACCCACCCAAAAACAACAGGCCAACAAAATAGACCCCGAGGGTTAAATATTCCAGGGTCATGGTGTTTCGTCCTTTTGAAGGTGAAGGGTTAACGTGGGGAGCAGAAGATCCTCTTCTCCTCCGGGTCCGGCAATCGACAGCGTCGCCGCATCCGGTGCCACCAACATGAGGGTCAATCCGCTACCCGCAGATTCACCCGCCACCCGGCGAAGTTCCCGACTAGTAAAGCTTTGCGCCACGCCCGGTTTTGCATCTCCCAACTCCACATCCCCCACATACAACACCCGGGCATCGCCTAAATCAAATCCACCATCCGAGGCCGATCGACCCGGTGCATTTTCTGCGTTAAGCAGTGCCGGCTGCCAATCCAACCCCAACTCCCCCTGTCCACTTACAAAACGGTGACTGAGTGCATAAATTTGAATACGACCGGGATTTGCGTCAGCATTCGCCAAGGAAAATCGTAGGTTCACGGTATCTAATACTTGCTCACGGGAAATCTCCGACAAATCAAATCGCATGTACAAAGCGCGGGAGGGTTCATTGTCCATGGCCAACGCATAGGCCCCATTTATTTCTGCGTCCATCGGTGGCACCAAAGCCAAAGCCCCCTCGCCTGCATCCACCGCAACCGAAACCTCCTCAACCCCTCCTTCGTCATCACGATCGACCACTGCCGGCAACTTGCCAAGGGTCCAGGGATTCAGCGTCTCCAAACGGGTCGCCGGATCATCCAACTCTGTGAAGTCTTTCAGCGAAACCTCAACGCTCAGCCCTTCGTCACCGAGACCAACCGCACGGCGCATTTTCCGACCGCCCACCCGAATCTCCAGTTCATAATCGCCCTTAAATCCCCGCATGGATACCTCACCATTGGCATCCGTTTTGCCATCGGCATCCGTCCACCAGTCGCCATAAACCCGTTTCAACCAGGCCAAGCCAGCAGGTTTCAAGGACCAGTCTTTACGGAACAAGAACGCATTGTCTGTCCAGATCAAATCATCTTTAAACCCCCAGGTCGTAAACCCAACCGTGGCCGGATGACTAAACCACGCATGCAACAATTCGTCTAAATAACGCGCTTCATCCGCTTCGGTAAAACGTGAGTTGGCACTATATTCTGTCAGTTGCAAACGAAGCCCTAAGGGGGCCAAAAAATCTAAATCCTGTAAAACAGTCTGTCCCGAAGGCATGGTCCGATGCCACATGTGTCCTTGAATCCCCAAGCCGTCGATCGGCGCACCATTGTCCAATAAATATTTGGCCCAGTCATAGGCCCGCTGACGATTACCCGAATTCAATAAGATGTTATTTTCATTTAAAAATAAATATGCATTCGGTTCAAATTCATCTGCCCACTTAAACCACTCGACCACCTTTTCCCGCCCGAAAACATCGATCACATCATGGTGATAGGTTGGTTCATTCACCACATCCCAATCCAAGGTCATGCCTGCAGTGGCCTCAAGGGTCTGTTTAAAATGCTCATAAATGAGCTCGTTCAACTCTTCAGGATTGTCCTCATTTTCTTTATATTCCGACGGCGTCATTCTCCAGCTCGACCAGATCAACACATGCCCTCGAACCGAAATTCCCCGCGCGTTCAACCATTCCAAGGCCGCCACTGCCGGCTCAATACCATTCCGTGCAATCACCCGATCTTTTAGAGCGCCTTCAAAAGTGGCTGAATTAAAAAAGTTTGTAATCACATCCTGATAGATCAGATTTTGAGGGTCGCTGTCTGACAATAACATCTCCACTTTCACCGCGGTGCCAAAGGGATACGCATGCCGTTTCATGCGCAGAGCCACCTCTGCATTAGGCAAAGGCAAGCCTGCCTCATCCACCACCTTCACCTGCAAATCTGCCATCCGGTATTTCTCAATACGTGCATCCGCCTCCACCCGCCATGCTTCAGCTTCATCAACCGTCAACGCCCGCAGATGAACATTTCGAAATGAAATTTCACCGCTCGCCGGATAAAACAATTGCAGCTCCAACCGAATGGCAGTGGCACCCGCCTCTACCGGAAACTGACGCCGCATCTCCTGCCAATCCGCATCCCCTTCCAAGCGGTCCAAGCTATATGCATTTCGAATTTCCCGCCCCTCAGCATCGAGATACGAAAGCATGATGCGACCGGAGTGCCAATTGTTTTCACCGCGTTGTACATCCTCCAAACGCACATCCGCCACCAACAACACTGCGGCAACCGCTTCGTCGGGCAAGCTGGCGCTTTGACGCAGCACCGTGAACTGCTTTTCATCTGTGGCCCGTAAGCTGATACTGGCCTCCGCAGCATCCCGATCCCAAATCACTTCTCCCTCGCCACCTTTTTCCCAAGCCAATGGCATCTGTTCAGTTCCTGTTCCTTGAAAAGTACCGTTGCTAAGGATCTCAATTCCAGGGAGTGCAAATGAAGCCAAAGGCATACAAACCAAAAATAATGCGAAAAATCTCATAACGTTTCTCTTATAGGACCCAGTGGGGTTTCGTAAACCACAAGTCGGGTTTACCCGTAAACTTACTTTTAGAAAACCTGGATGTTTTTTGTGTCGGCTACTGTTTTTCATTTTGCGTTTTTCGTTTCCCTGTTTGTTTCATGTAAGCGGCGATAGACCGCTTCCCGCTCAGAAATAGTGTAGAGTATATAGTCTGAATGCTGAGGATTTTGGGACGGCATCACAAAAATCAACATGCGCTGGGTTGGTTGATGACGCCAATAGGTCTGTCGCACCAAGACCGGCGTCCCAGCTTCAATGACATAAAATTGTACCGCAATATTTTCACGCTCTTGGGCCTGCGGTTGCACCAATGTGCTGGCCCGACTTTCCAAGCGATGAGCGTTCCCATCCAAGTCAAAAGCAAGTGGATATCCACTAAGGTTGATCACCCGATACGATCCAAACGGGAAGGCACTTTCTGCATCTTCCATCACCGTCGCACGATAAGTGGGTTTCCCTTCGACCATGGAGGAAAACAAAATCACCAAAGGCTCTCGAATATCACTGGAAATCGGAGTTTGAAGCACCGGAATTTTCATTGCATTTCCTTCCGCATCCACAGCATCTGTATAAATGCGCAGGACACCCGAATCATAAAGTTCATACCCCGTTGAACGTCGATTGGAACGCAAGGACAAGGGCACAAAAACATCCTCATCTGTTTGTAGATACAGCTCTTGAAGTGGTTCTTCAGACCAGGACAGCAGACGAACGTGCACCCCGGATCCTCCCTCCACCGCAACTCCGGAGATCAGTGGCAACATCAAGCAGGAGAGACAAAGAAAGAAACGTGGGAAACAAAAGGTCATCATATTAAATTTCATCGGGATCAAGGTAACGGAAGGAAAGAATCTCAAAACGGCGGCCAAAATTCTCAGGAGTTTCGGGCTCATAATTTCCCGAATTCACACCATTTGAAATCGGAGAAAGGGAATCCACAGGTTCAGGCACCCGCTGCACCAAGGCCTCACACCATACCGCCGCTGAGGGTTCCGTGGATGAGCCCGAAAGGCTTTCCCCATATGCACGCACCAAAAAAGTGTCTGATCGAGGTGTGAGTCGCGAACCGATCACCCGCAACACATCACTTTGCAACAAGTAACCCGGGGATCCTGCAACACTCTGAGAAACTTGATGCTCCGGATGCAACAAAGATCCATTTGCAGGTGACGCATTGGGAAAACGATTGTTCAATCCCGCACGTTCTATCGCGGCCTGCAAAGGACCACTCAAACCGGTATCATCATTTTCCAAGCGACGATTTACAAAGTCTGCCAAACTTAAAAAGGGTCCACGCATTTTCACTTCTTTCACCAGTTCTGTGGCCAAGTCCTCAATTTGAGCATCACTCAATTCCACAAAGCCCTTATATAAATCGGAATGCCCTTCCACGGGATATTCCATGCGACTGTAAAAAGTACCCGACACATTTTGCGTAGATCCATCGGCCATTTTAATCTCGCGTTTCCGCAGTCCGGAAAGCACCGATACCCAGGCCGATACCGATGTAGAATTGATGTTAAACACGCCTTCCTGCAACAGATGTGCCGCCACCCGCTCTGGATCTAGCATGTCTTGCTCCACCTGATTTGTGGATACCCCCGCCATGGGTTCGTACACAAAATTGCGATTCAACAACGGCTCTTCTCCGTCCCGAAATGCCGTGGCCGTGCGATCCAAGGACCATCCCAAATCACTACGCGCCAAGAGCGTGGAAAAGAAATATCCATCCCACAACGCTTCATTCGTGAGGTACGACTGATCCACGACACTAAAACCCGAATTACCCGCACCCAAATAATTATACACCGCATCACGGTCCACCAAAGGATGGGCAAATGAATTCCCCACCGCATAGGGAGGATCATGAACAAATTGTCCCACTTCCACTTGGGCAAATCCCGCCACAGACATCATCGGCCCCTGAGGTACTTCAAACAACGGCAGCATTGTTTCACCCGTACCCGTCACCGACGGCCCCCAATAGGCATTGTTGCGACCACTGCCAATGTCCAAGTCCAAATCAATTTCATTAAAACTGGTGATTTCATACAGGCGCGCTTCCCAGTTCGCAAGATCTCCATCCATAAACCGATTTTGCGAAATCATGGCGCGGGGATTGTAGGTACTGAGGACCGCGGCATCATCCGTTAACGGTTTTAAACGCGCATCCATGACAAACAAGGGCACCCGGTCAGCCAACGAAGCACCCAACTCCAAGCCCGTATAATAATCACCTGTTAAAGATCCAATGGTCCGACCGCCTCCTGAAAGCGTTCCAATAGGAGTGTCTAACCGCCCTATCAACGCATCAGACTGATGGCTCCGATCCCAGGAATCACTGGATGCATTCAAGGTATCCGGGGTGAGAAATAAATAATTCCCCCAAGTACTTTTTAACTCCATTTCTATCCATACCCGGGATGTATCATCCAAGGTGATGGCTTCTACTTTATTGCCTCCGATCCCTGCGGATGATGTTCCAAACCGGTTGAAGTACAAACCCGAATCCTCTTCGTATTCAGGACCCGACGCGAGCCCCACTTGGTCCACCGTTTCAGTCCCGTACAGCAGTGGATCATCGGTGTTGGAGAAGGCAATAATTTCACCCGGCTCCATGACCATACGATCTGAAGGGCTGGAGCTTCCATCTTCGGTAAAGATATAATTCACGTAGGTCCACGGTTTACTGGCTCCGGTCAACACCCGTATCCAATCATTGATATCATCAATTTCTTTATCCAAATCACCCAGCGCAGGCGCAAGATCTGCAGGATCCGGACGGCGGCGGATTTTCAAACTTTCTATCGGGAAGTCGATCGGAGAAAATTTGAACCCCCGAAACTCAATCGGCACATTGTAGGGATTGTGTAACACGACAATGTTATTCATCACCAATGCTAAATTCCCACCTTCACGGGCAAGACTAAACACATACATCACCCGCGTCACCACAGGCGCCAAGGCGGGCTCGGTCACCCGCATCACATTGCCCGATTGGTTCAAATTGCCAAACACATATAGACCCGAAAAGTTATCTAAATTACGTACATCCGCCTCTTTGGTTGAATTATAACTCAGCACGGGTGATTCGTTTCGACTCACCCCGTCAAAACGGTCCGGACGCGCAGCCCGCGCAGGCAATCCCTCATTCGCACCTAACGCGGCCCGATCTTGATACATCAAGTAATAATTCCGCAACACATCCCAAGTAGGTCCGCGCACTTTTAAGTTGGATGAACTCCAATCCGCCGCCTCCGGATTGCGTTCACTTGCAGGAGATGTCGTATTCCCCGAACGACCTTCCAAGGCGTACACATACCCCAAATCAAATCCCTGATTCCAACTGCCACTTTGATTCTCTTCCCCGGAATCAGAGAACGCCGATAGAGTATGAAATTCGGCATCGGATTTTTCAAATGCCAGGGTCAAATCGGTTTTTAATCCACCCCGAGCCGTGTCACTGAGCACCCCCATGGTCATCAGGGTTGCATGATGAAATTCTTCACGACTTCCCTCCGCAAAATCGAGGTCCACCAACCCGACTGAACGCCAAGTCGGCAAACGATCAATCAAATGCGCACTTTCAATCAGCACCGACTCTGTGCTCCCCAACGCCGAAAATCCAGGTAAGGTTTCCGCGGCCTGCCGTTGCGCCAACAGTTGTGAGGCATAACCCGTGAGCGTAGATTTTCCATGATCAGGATCCTGGAGAGCAAGCGAAGCTTTTACTCCCTGATCCAACACCAAGTAGGCATAACGTCCACTCACATCACCCGAAATTGGAATATCCACTTTTTCCGCCTTCACAACCTCACTGGGCGTTAACACAGAGCCCTCTCCCACCAACGTAATCCCAAAGGTCGCATCTACCGACGCTTCACTGCTCGACTCTTGCTCCGATTTATCCAGTCGTAAAGATGTCAACCAACCCTCAAACACGGGATCATGGCTCCGGCTCTCGAGATCTTGTTTTTTCCAAACCCCCGTCCAATAGGGATTGACTTGCCCATCAACGGCGGAGGTGTCTGGATTCTGATCCAAAAGGCTCGCCGTAGCCGTAACCCTCATGTCCGGTCCCGCGGTTTTCTGCAACTGGGCCAACGCCAAGTCCATACCCAACCGGGCGTTGGCCTGCGCTTCCGCACGTTGCTGATTATTGCTCACTTCACGCAACTGTACTCGCACAAAAACCGTGAATCCCAACACAAGCACCAATAGCAGAGAAACAACCAACAAGGTCAGCAAGAGCACAGATCCGCTACGCCCCCTTTCACCTTCTTCGATGCGGGATCTCATGTTTAAATTGAACGGTATAAGCAAGTTGTCTGATTTCATTATAACAAATATCATACACAGAAGAACGAGTGCTTGTTTCCTCAAAATCTTGAAAAGGTAGGTTTACTCGTAAACCTAATACCTTAACCGGGGTTAAAACCTATCATTTATGGGTCAAAAACGGCTCGGCGGGAAACCCCTCTTGATTGGACAAGGTACAAACAGGATTTTTCGCCCAGGCATAACAGGCAGAGGTAGGTCGCGGCACATCGGGATGCTGCAAACAAACCTGTTCACCTTCAATGCGAGCAACCGCAGGTAAAAAGCGTCCCTCTTCTCCCGCAACCAAAAAGCCCAACAGCTCCTCTCCTCTACGCACACACAAACCTCCACCCACACCCGAAAACGTAATGATCACCTGCGAAGATTCAAAGGAGGCCCGCTCAAATCGGGGTCCATGAGATACCAGATCCTCGCGTCCATAGGTGCCATGCAACGCCACCGCAGCCAGCCGTTCCCCCACACTTCGTTTGTCCTTGGGATGAACATCCACCGCTTCTCCCACATCAATCGCGCTAACCATTCCCGTCTGTGGCAACTTCAATACCGATGCCTGAGCCACCCGAAATTCTGACCAGCCTCTGGGCTCCATTTCTAAACTTGGCGCCCCATAATTGGCCAGTTGCACAAAATAAAATGGAAACGCAACTCCCCAGCGCTCCCGCCAATCTTCAATTAATAAAATAAACAGCTTTCGATATAACTCCGCCTGATCTCCATTCGCCTCCCCCTGATACCAAATGCATCCCCGCAACCCAAAGGGAATCAGGGGAGCAATCATGCCATTATACAAATTGCCCGATAACCAGGTCAATGGCGTCGCTGTAGGCTCTAGCAAACACTCCTCGCAACTTTTCCACTGATCCTGATAACAGATCCTACGCTCGCCTCCCGGAAATGGGGCTGAAAATTCCAAGCTGCGGGGGGCCATCACCCCTCCATGCCTGCCATTCACCACGATACGAATCGCCAACAAATGAGAACCCGGTCCCATGCGATCCCCTGAAATCACGTATTCAGGCACATGCGGCGTGGCTTCTTCAGCAAAAGGCCTCGAGCCCAGGCATACGCCATCCCAATAGACCCGATCAAAATGTTGAACCACATCGAATCGAATTTTCACCTCTCGCCCCTCCCAATCCGCAGGAAATTCAACCCATTTTCGCGCCCACACCACTCCGTATGAACTATAAATTTGTGAAGAGAGCTCCCAGCCTTCATCGTCGTAGTCGACGGAGGCATATTCAGGAGTCCTGATCTCTTGAACCGCTCTTCTGGCATCTTCGTGACGCGCGACTTCTCGTTTGTGATAGTCATCTTCATCTGCGATTCCTTTCCCATAACCACAGCCCGCATCTTCCAACAACCCTGCGAAGGCTTCATTTCCCTCCAGTGCAGATCGCGAAATCCAAGTCTCAATAGGCGTGCCCCCTACTGACGATGAAATCAAGCCCATCGGCACCCCGACTTCCTGCTGTAAGCGTTTACCAAAGAAAAAACCCACCCCCGAAAACCCACCCGCACTTTCCGGAGAACATCGCCACCACCCCGTTCCCACATCTTCAGCTTCCCCCTCCGGCAAAGCATATTGAGGCACATGAAAAAGTCTTATTTCAGGATAATCCGCAGCTAAAATTTCTTGTTCTCCTCCCCGGGACTTGTCCAAGGTCCATTGCATATTCGATTGACCCGAACACAACCACACATCCCCCATACACACATCTTCAAAAAATCGTTCATCCGTTTCAGTAGAAAGCTGTAAACGCAAACCCTTCCCTTCCGCCAACGCAGGCAATTCAACCTGCCAACGCCCCTGCCCATCCGCAACCCCCGTCACCTCAAGATTAGCAAGCCTCACCCTCACCTGTTGCCCCGCCCCCGCTCTTCCCCAAACCTGTATGGGCAAATTACGCTGTAAAACCATCGCATCACTAAAAAGTCGGGGAATCTGTAATTTCATGCCAAAAAAAAGACTATCAAGAGACCCTCTGCAAGATCTAATCCTACTTAACTCCAGCAGCCAAAGCTCTAAATCAGTCAGGAGCTGCCCCCTGAAATGTCTTTACATCTGACGGATGATTTGAAAACGATAAAAACTCGTTTCAACACTAACTGTAACAGGTATATCCTATGAAAACCCTTATATTCACATCCTCTCTTCTTTCTCTCATGTTGCTTTCCGGTTGCGGAAAACCATCAGCCTCCGCCCCAGCACCCGCCGCCACCGCAGACGCCGCCCTCATGCAAGTGGTCGACGGACTTAACCAAAACAATGCGGCCGCTGGCTGGAATATGCTGCCCGCCTCTTATCAAGCCGAATTGAGCGAAGTAAAAGGTGAATTTGCGGCAAAAATGGATCCCGTCTTGTGGGACTCCGGCGCCTCCTTGGTCGGAAAACTTCACGGCGTCCTCGAAAGCAAAAAAGACTTATTGTTGGCCAGTCCCATGATGGCACAAGTGCCCATGAGCCAAGACCTCAGCGCAAACTACGACACCCTCGTCGCCATTCTGGGTGATGTACTGGACAGCGATCTCGCCACCTTGGAAGGTATCGAAACCATGGACATCGGATCCTTTCTCTCCACCACCGGATCTGACATCATGAAATCCTTTTCCGCGATCGAAATTTCAGACAGTAGCCCTAAACCCATGGACATGAACAGCATGTTAAAAATGCCCGGCAAAATCCTCAACACCCAAGCCGAATTGGTTTCTGAAGAGGGCGATACGGCCGTGGTTCTCGTCACCACCGAAGGCGAAGAACCCGTAGAAGTTCCTTTCGTAAAAGTAGAAGGAAAATGGATTCCAGCAGATATGCAAAGTGCCTTCGCAGACATGATCGAAGGTATGCACGAAAGCATCAATGAAATTGAAATTACCCCTGAAACCAAAACCCAGGTTCAAATGGGCATGAGCATGGTCGGGGGGATGCTTGACCAACTCGCCACCGCGAAAACACAAGCGGACCTCCAAGCTGTCATGGGCGGAGTGATGGGCATGATGATGGGCGGTATGTAAACCTTCCCCTTCTTCTCCTCCAAGGGTCTTCCATCTCGGAAGGCCCTTTTTTTGATCCCTCGCAGAGACTTTCCCAAACATAAGTCGCAAAAAAAGGGGGAGGCATCAGAACAAAAGACTTTTCAAAGCCCAGACATCTCCTCGCAATCAACTCGTCTGCGAGGTTTTCTTTTTGAAATCTGTCGATAAACCACAGCCCATGCCTCCTATGTTCATCCACCTTGAATCTTTGATCCTTCGACACTTCAGCCTCATCCTCATTGCCGCTTTGGCTCTAGGCTTGGCCCTCCCTTCCTTGGCAAATGCGCTGGCCCCCGTCATTATGCCCGTGCTGATGATCGTCATCTATTTAGGATTTCTCAAAACCGATTATCAAATTTTGGCTCAGGAAATCAGAAATCTCAAACGGCAACTTTGGCTCAATTGCTTTTGTTTACTCCTCATTCCTTCACTGTTATTTGGCGTGACCAAAGGCTTAGAAATTTTTGCCGGCACCCACCCCGCGTGGGGCACAGGAGTGCTCTTGCTCTTTGCCTGCCCCATCGCCACCGTGGCTCCCACCTTGGCGCTGGTCATGCACGGCCATTTTGAACGCACCCTGAGCAGCTTAATTCTCAGCACCATCTTAGCCCCCTTCACCCTGCCCTTACTTTTATCCTTCTGGCTGGGGGCATCGATTGACCTTAGCTTTCTCGATATGAGTTTTTTCCTACTCAAATTAATTTTGATTCCCTTTGTGGCCGCCCAAATCAGCTCCCGGCTTTTCCCCAGCCTCCACCATCGCCTCAAACCTCACACCGCATCCCTTTCCATATTACTGCTCACCCTCATCGTTATCGGAGCCGTGGCGGGACTCGCCTCCATCGTCAAAGAAAACCCCACCCACATCCTGGAAGGCATCGCCGTCGCCTCTGGATGTATGCTGCTGGCTTATCTCATCGGTTGGTTTTTACAGCCCAAGACCGCCAGCTTCGCAGACCGATCTACCTTGGCCATTCTGGCCACATGGTGCAATATTGGCCTATCCATTGTCTTTGCCAAACAATTTTTTCCCCACAGCGATGTACTGCTCTTTGTGGTGCTTGCCGAAATTCCTTGGAACATGGCTTTTGCACCCGCACATGCCTTTGTACGACGACAAGCCGCCAAACAACTCGCTTAAGCGATCACGCTTTGGTCGTCTCCCCCAAATTCTCCACAGCAAGAATTACATTCATAATAACAACGCTGACATAAACAACGCTCCCCCATAAGCACCCCCTCCACATCCCCACAGCGTTCGCAGGGTTGATGTGCAATTCCCCCTAACGTGAACGAGAGCCATTCCTGGGTACGGTGAAAATCCGCACGCGTAAAAGGAGAGGTCGAAGAAATGACCGGCTTCTCTTCTCCTTGGCTATAATTGTACCGACAAAATGACAGATCCCAGCGATCACCCGCAGACAGCGCCCTCTGATCTGAAAAAGTATCGAGGGGGATCACCGCATAAACCGACCACATGGCTTCATCAGGTTTCCGCCAGAGTTCATAGCTAAAACAAGGTTCGGCGAGTAACAAATCATGAGGGAATCCACTGCCCTTCGTTCGCCTGTTCTTCATCTCCTCTACTGAGGGAAACCGCAATTGCAAACACTGCCCTTGCGCCCCCACATGCAACTCAACATAGGCCTCACTTTCCGCAGGCTTCAAAAAGAGTTCGAAGGTATCTCCCTGCAGAAAAAAAGGAGTATTCAACTCTGCGTCCGGACTATAAATATCCCGGTCGTTCATCTGAGCAAATACATGGAGCCTGCACGTCGATGACTCCCACGCCAACTGCACCGTCCCTCCCTCAAATCCAGCTTCCGGTACTTCCAACCAAGCCTGCTGAAAGGCCAATACCGGAAATTCTGAGAAGGCCCGCTTGAGCGCCTCATAACCAGGATGCTCAGGAAAAGAAACGGGGAGAACAGGAATTTCAATAAAACCATTCATCGTGTCATCTCAAGAGTCTGCGGGCTGCCGCCGCATGAGTTTGCGCCGTCACTTCAAAGGAACCCGTTTGGCGAACCACCTGATCTAATCCCCCCACTTCATAAATGCGGTATCCATTTGAGCCCGCTTGCAGATAGTATTTTCCGGTGGCCTCCTCGTATCCAAAAAAACCTCCCTCAGGCATGCTGTCGATAAGGACTTCATCCGGAGATGCGTCCTCCCCTGAACCCGAAAACAACTCATCCAAAAATAGACCATCACTGGTCATGCAGAAAAAACGTTCATCAGCCGCCCTCAAAATAAAAACATCCACATCATCATCCAAGGGCGCAATGCCCAGAAAATTTGAAGACTCTGCTAAAGATTTCCCTGCCTGAGGGGATCCACTTCTCCCCACAGACGGATGAGGGTAACGCCAGCGTAGTTTTCCTTCCGGTGAATAAGACAGCATCATCGGCGAACTGTTAATCACCAGATTCCCATCACCATCCACCATACTTTCCTGATTCAAAGACTGTCCATTGGCCTGTTCCAACAATACCGATTCTTGAACCGCAACCGACAAACTCACATATTGCGGAACGCCTCCCGAAATATATCCAATCGGACGCAGGGAGACCATCGATGTTCTGCCATCCGCAATGGTCAACGGCATGCGCAAATTCAAATCCCGTTGCGCAATCCCCCAAGGGCTTCCGCCAAAGGTGGTGCCCCGAGGACTAAAACTATATTCATTGGATTGAGAGAGGCCGTCTCCATTCAAATCCAACCACAACACCGCTTCCTCGGGTTCGGAATAAGGCGCCCCTTCCCCCCACTTGATCGGAGTTTGTGGATCCCTGGCTTTGAGAGCCAATGCCGGATACTGTGCGTAAACCGCCTCAATAAAACTTACAGGCGGAAAGCCATCGCAACCAGATACGTAGTTCGAAATGCTGCCATACGCAGCCAAATCACGTAGCCGACCATCAGCCAAAATTTCAGAAACCGTATTGATCTTTCCCTTCCCCAACAAAAAGCTGCGCCCATCTGCTTGGTGAGTAAAGGTGTACTGACGCTGCCCGGAATAATGACCCTCAAGATGCCCATCCTCCTTTTGCAACACCACCACCGGCTCTGCCTTTCCTGCATCAAAATCCACCTCCCACAAACTGCCCATGCCCACCCAACGCGTCGCATCTTGAGGATCAAAAGAGGCCCCTGTGCCTTGTTCAGGACTGCCAAATTCTCGAAAGACGACGCTGTCCGTCTCTAAATCCCATGCCGTGATCTGATGAGGATTGCGACGGTCTTCGGTCACCCACAACCTTTCCCCCATCACCGCAAGCCCCTGCGGACGCACCATACGGTTCTCCTGATAAGCACCAGCATACGCACCGCCCGGAGCACCAATCGCCCGCAAAGGTTTGCCATTAGCCGCGAATACCCTCACCTGATGAGTCGCTCCATCGGAAACATACATGCTCCCATCCGGACCTACCGCAAGTCCGGTAGGAGTTTGGGTTGCAAATTTCACCGCCACTTGCATCTCTCCCGTCGCTGGATAAATTCTAAAAATACTCTGACCCACCGTCACATAAATTACATCCTTCCAACTCGTGAGCGGCCCCAGCCGCGGCAAGGGCATCCGCCCCAGTTCTTCACCCGTCGCCGCATCGATTTTAATGATCGCTTGCGCATCCCGCGCACTCACATACAATGCATCCCCGGAAATACCGATCCCTTGCACGGTCGTTGCGGGTTGCCCCCTCAAAGTCTCATGCGAAAATCCAGGCTCCCACACATAATGAAAGGGTTGCGTAAATGCTTTCCCACCCGGGAAATCTACAGCCTTGCCACTTTGAAGGTCATAGCGACTCAAACAAACCGGTAGCTCAACCTTACCCGGCAGCAGCTTACGTCCAAAACGTGGCCCGTCATTTACTACATATAACCACTTGTCATCCGCAATCATCGACACCCCACTCGCACCCGTACCTTCAATTTTCGCAAAAGTCTTTGAAAGTGCCCCATCCGCTTCTACCGCCAAAATTTTATCCTTATCCCCCGTAAAGGATGCCGCAAAAAAAATGAGCTCACCATTTGAACACGCCGCCGTAAAATTTCCCTGCGGACCACCAAAAGCGTGAAAGGCATCTTCACGACCATTTGCAAAGGTCATGCTCAACTGTGTCTCAAGTCCCGGATGTGAAAGACTGCGCCACTGATACCTCCCCGGGGAAACCAATTCTCCATCATCATCCAACCCATCCCAGGGCAAAAGGACTTCCCCTTGAGCTACCGACATCCCTGAAACTAAATTCCGTACCCGTTTCCCTGTTTCATCTTCGATAACCACCGTCAATTTACCTGCCGTCGGCTGATCAACCACAAGCACCATTTTGTGCGCATGATCTGCCACCCCTTGCTCATACGCCGCCATATCAAATCGTTGCCATTCTCCGGGATCATTCGAAAAGTGAGCTCCTGCGCTCTCAGCATCCACA
Organism: Kiritimatiellota bacterium B12222; assembly: GCA_029719485.1. GTDB lineage: Bacteria > Verrucomicrobiota > Kiritimatiellia > SS1-B-03-39 > UBA6053 > UBA6053. The sequence goes on from CP120722.1 coordinate 151,954, forward strand.
TGCAGATACCGTTCCCGTTGAATCAGCTCTCCTGCCTCATTCACCCATTGGGCATCAATGCCCATCCGCAGCTCATCCCATGCCTCATCTTCCAGAGGAAACCCTTGAGGATTTATGAAATAAATATACGTCACCACCTCATCCGACGGGATCATTTCTACCACTTCAGGAGTCAATACCAGCCCCCCTACGGATAATCCAAGGGTAACTTGAGGAATCCTCTCTTGAACTTTTTCGATTTCGATCCCCACGGTCAGCCCATCGGGTCGCCTCGTCATCGCAATTCGCAGCCCGGGTTTTTCGCCTACCGACATTTGCACATACGCATGTTCATCCAATACCTGCACGGGCATCGCGGTCTCTCTGGGAACCACGGTTTCTGTGGGAACCACAGTTTCAGTCCCAGGCCCACAGCCACTCAACCCCAACCAGCAGCAAAACCAGAGACATCCCCATAATCTACCCTGACCGATAAGGTTGATATTCCGACCAAAAAGAACACAGATTGAACTCATGTAAAAACTCCTTCGCATCACGGACCTAATTGCTTGAGCTGCGTGTGATAACTTTCAATCACCCGATCCATCTGAATATGGGTTTCCTCAGAAATATGTATCCTCTTCGCATCCGCCTCAAACCACGCCAAGGTTTCTTTCATCCCCTCGGAAAAAGGAATCTCACATTTAAACTCTGGCACAAAAGATTTTATTTTGGCATTGTCAAATACCGCACAGGCTCCTTTATCTCCATAAATATTCCCACGCATATCGGGAAGCATACGGCTGATCCATTCAAAAGGCACATGCGCCTTATTCACCTCAGCTACCCCGGCCGCTTGCCCCACCAAATCATAAATTCGATTCCAACTCATCACCTCATCCGACGTGATGTGAAACGCTTCCCCTACCGCTTTTGGATGCCCCAACAAGCCCAGAAATCCCACTGCGAAATCACGGGAATGGGTCATGGTCCATAAACTCGCCCCATCCCCATGCACCAAAACCGGCAACCCTTTCCGCATACGATCAATCACCGTAAATTCTGTCCACCCGCCCATCACCAACGGAATCACGGTTTCATAGGTGTGAGAAGGGCGAATAATTATCGCAGGAAATCCATGATCCCGAAAAGCATCCTCACACACTTTTTCACAGGCAATTTTATCCCGAGAGTATTGCCAATACGGATTCACCACCGGCGTTTCTTCAGTAATCGGAAACTCCAGGAGCGGTTTTTGATAGGCAGAGGCCGAACTGATAAACAAATACTGACCACAACGGCCCCCAAACAAACGAATATCCCGTTCAACATCTTCTGGTTTGTAGGCTATAAAGTTCGCCACCACATCAAAATGTCGCTCCCCTAAAATGGCCTTCATTCCCGCTTCATCTCGAAAATCTCCCAGCAGGGATTCAACCCCTTCAATGCCATAATCGGACAAAGGACGTTTCCCTCGATTCAACACCGTAACGGTATCCCCTCTCAACACCGCCAAGCGCACACATGCTGCAGAGATATTACCCGTACCACCTATAAACAAAATTTTCATAGCAAAGCCCTATCAAAATAACCCAAAGAACCGAGGGCGATTTTACATTTTTTGATAAGAAATTCATCAACAGTTTCCCAAAGACTCAACCTGTTTTTACCGGATTTCAACCCTCCCAAATACAATTTTCTGTAGTAAATCAATCAAGAAGAGCTTTCAGAGAGCTGTCGGATCGCTTCATCCATCCTTTTCGCCCGCTCTTTATCCCATTTTTTCTCCCAGCGCTCCTCCTCTTCAGCCAACCCCAGTCGTGGATCCCACAGGGGCTGAAGCTCAGACAAGGGCGTGAGCCATCCGTGATCCAGTTGTGACCATTCGATCTTATAAACCCGCCACGGTTTTTGAATCACGGGGGTGAAAACTTCAGGATGAGCCTGAATGAAGTTCTTAAGCCCCGGACGCTCCCGATCAAAAACCACATGGGTAACCTGATAATACTGGGCGACAGCCAAAAGATCCTGAGGAGGGGAAAAGGGCATGCCCACCCCCCGTAAACCCGCAGGGGCATACCACAGAATTTCCCAGGGATTACGCATCATGATCACCGCATCAGCAGGAAGCTTTTGGGCCAAAGGCTCAGCTAACCCCTGCACCCGGGGATACTGCGGCTTTTCAAAAGGAGGACGCTTGAATCGGGCCACTTGTTGGGCCTTTAGCTCAGGAAGCGCCTCTCGAAAGTTCAAACCCACCGCAATGATAAACAAAACCGTCAACAGCGGTGGCGCCCACAGCGGAAAAGTAAGCCTGCCACGGGGCAACGGCAACAAAGTCCATAATAAAACCGGGGTAATCAACAATGCTGGATAGTATAAACGTAAAATACTATGCCAACACACGATGATAAAACCGGCCTGTATCACCACAAATACAACTAAAATAGCAGCAGCCGCCCGTTGACTTTTCATGGGAAACCCCGAGCCACTACACAGAGCAAACAACCACTCCCCCGGCACGGTCACCAAACCAATAATCCCCAGCCCTATTGCACATAACATGAATTTACTACGCAAGGGCAAGGTCACCCCATCCCCATTCACCTCCGCCCATATTATCTCAGGAGGCTCTTCCCCCTTTCGCATCTTTTTGGCGCTGAGGGCTACCCCCTCCCCCATCTGCGTCCAGTCTGCCAACTTCGCATCCAACCCTAATAACAAATGCCTCAGAAAAAACTCACTGTTGCGCATCATACTTTTTGCATGCAGCACCGGATGCTCAAAACGGTTTTCTAAACCGGGCAAATCCCGACCCCAATAAATCGAATAAAAGCCCTGGTCCCAATGCTGATGTAACCCAAAATAACTGCTCACCACCGATTGCGTACTGTGCAAGGGCTGACCATGCGCCTCTGCGCTCTCCCGCAAACGGGGAAACATCAACAACAGCGCCAACAACAACCCTCCCAAAAAGTTTCGGTGAATCAACGCCCGCGGACCATGTAACAACAACACCGCCATCGCAAAAAAGGGAAACAAGATGATTTGTGAGCCTTTCCCATACCAAGCCAATGCGATCAAAGGACCGCACAACCACAACAACCAAGGGATTTTGCGGGATCCCACCAAAGCCGCTAAAAACAAACACAATACTGCCGTAAAAAGTTGATCATTGTAGACTTCTGTACTTTGTTCAAACAGCGCCATCGAAAACCAAACCGGCAACGCCCCCAACAGCCCTGGCCATGCACGCAGCGTCACCCCTTGCACCAATAAACACAAACTCATGGGCAGGAATATCGTCGAAATCCACACCGTGGTCATGCGGGCCATTTCCGCCGTATCTTCTCCAACATAAAATGCAGGAGCCAAGGCAAATGACAATAAAGGACCCCATTGATCATCATAACGAGCCCGTTCCCGATCATAGGTATAAAGGTAATTGGTGACATATGGCACATGCCAACCCTCCCCCTTCGCCAACTGTCGGCCCTGCCACGCATAAGCGGCCGTATCCGCATGCCCAATTCTAAAATCGTTTTTTACCCGAGCCAACCGCTCGGGCAACAACGACATCCCCATCATCCAAACCGCCACCCAAATCAGAAAATAAGGTGAAAAAGCCAAGAGCTTGAGAGCAAGCATTTGGAAACAAATAGAGAGACGATTCATCATAAAAACCAATGAGAAAACTTATCGTGCACACTTTTACCCCATCTCCCCCCATAGGTCCACTAATTTATCGGCATCGGCATCGACTACCGAAACTCAGCTACAACGTAGCGACCCCAAACCAGCCTGGGGTGAAACCCCGGGACACCTCCACCCATATCAACCAGCGCTGAAAGCGCGGCCCCATACAAAACAAAACCTGAGAACGTATGAGGCAACCCCGACAAAGATCCCCCAAGGCCTCTTCCCACAGGGAACCCTCCTTCTTTTCATTCGACAGTCTCCATTTCTTCTGCCAGAATTCGAACATGGCAGCAGCAAAGAAATCACCAAACGTTACTCTACGGGATGTGGCAAAAAAAGCAGGCGTGGGCTTAGCTACCGCATCCAGAGCCCTGCGCGACGATCCGGCCACCAAAGCCGCCACCCGCGAAAAGGTGAAACAGGTGGCAAAAAAAATGGGCTATCGCCCTGACACCGGTATGACTCATTTAATTGAGCGACGCTGGCAGGGGAAACGACAACAACAGGATATGAACGTCGGATATCTCTATAACGGGAAGTGCGAATCCGCAGAGGTCTGCAGAAAAGAGTATCAGAGCTTTAAAAAAACGGCTCACCATATGGGATATTCCTTGCTGGAAATTGATATGAGCGATTTTCCGAACTGCGGCAAACTGTTGCAACGACTCCGCGTCCTCGGAGTCGAAGGACTCCTCATCGGCGTCCTCCCCGAGGTTCCATATGACTTGGATGCCGTCTGTGATAAATATCCAGCAGTGAGCATTAACATCTCTCGATATCGTCCCAAATGCCCCATCATCATGCATGATGAATTTACCGCCATTACGGAGGTGTGGAAAAACCTGCATGACATGGGCTACAAGCGCATTGGCGTGCTGTTGCCCAAATATCCCGACTCCGTTTCCACCGATCTTCGCCTGGGGGCCATCCTCACCCGACGCAGTTTGGAACGTCCGAAAAAAAATTCTATTCCCCTGCTCTACTATGACAGTATCGCCAGCGAATTTCCTAAAATATTCGAATCGTGGATGGAAAAACACCATCCGGACGTGGTGATCAGCTATGGCGGTCAAACCAGCAAAAATATCGAAGCCCTGGGCTACAGTATTCCAGAACAAATTGGTTATGCCACCTACAACCTCTGGCAACAGGAATCCATTGGCACCATCGCCGGATATTTCCGCGACGCAACCACCATCTGCAACAAGGGTCTGCAACTCCTCAATATGATGGTCCGCACCAGTCGCGTCGGCTCCAGCAACGCCGGTATGATGGAAATGCTGGCCGGGGAATGGAAAGATGGAGAAACCCTCCCCCGAAAACATAAAACGGTACTCCACCCTCCCCCCTGCTAAAATCCTTCAAACCTTTTCCTATTTGGATATGGTTCCATAATTAGATAAAAATAATTCATTCCCTTTCTCTTCTTCAATCATTACCCTCTTTCTTCATATGAAATACACATTAGCCTCCTTCTTTCTTCTGACTTTGTTTTTAACCAACCCAGCGTCTGCGCGCACCTCCCTTCAACCGTGGTTAGCGGTGGGAGACAATGGACATGTTTTCACTTCCGGCATCGCTTGGAAATTCGCCACCTATGATCAAAAATGGAAATGGTACGGTGCGGACAACGCCTATAAAGCCACCCAGTCTATTAAAAAAGATGAGGCGACAAATGAAGTGAATAGCATCTCTTGGCAGGGTCCTTTTTCTGCCGGCGGACAAAATCCGCTGTTCCAACTGCAAGAAGCCTTCACATACAGTTCAGGCAACAGTGCCAACTTCACATGGACGGTCAGCTCCCCTGTCCCTTTTGCCACCAACATCATCGCAGTAGAAACCAAACTGCCGGCTTCCCGTTATGCAGGTAGCTTTTTCGAAATGGACTCCGATTTTAAATTTTTCCCCGGACTCCCTTCCAAAAACGAAAATTTGTACATGAAAACGGTTCGAAAACTGGTGCTGCCCGTAAAAGGCGGGGGATTGATGATCACCGGCCAACCTTTTATGGTTCAAATTCAGGATCGCCGAAAACACGGCGACGATACTTTTACCGTCCGTCTCTTCATCAACAGTGGCAAAAAACCCATTACGCAGGCCTCTTTAAACCTCAATTTCAACTTTTACACATACGAAAGCAGCCCTCTCGATTTAAGCCCCGTAGCCAATCGTACCTTTGCAGATGAAGTCGCAGGTGACGGCCAAGGCGGCTGGACAGATCAAGGTCCCGAAAATGATCTCAGTGTCTTCTCTCCAAAAGAGTTAAACACGGACAAAATCGATTTTGCCATTCCGAGCACCGGAAACACCACCCTCGTCCTTTCCCGACATTCGGAACGTGCCCCCAACGAACAGGTGGAACTCGTGCTCTCCCCCAAAGGCCCCACACCCAAGTACCTTTACCTTTTGCATGCAGGCGCTTACCTCTCCAATGAAACCGTAGGCACCCTCATTTATCACACCGCAAATGGCGCCGTGACTCAGGACATCAAAAAAGGGCGCGACGTCAACGATTGGTGGATGCCCAAACCCGCAAATAATGCGGCCATCGCGTGGTCCATGATGAATGAAAGTGAACGGGTCGGACTCTATGTTTCCCGTTTTGATCTTCCCGCGACTCCCGTGGAAAAAATTGAATTTAAAGCCGGTGGCGATGCCATTTGGATGATTGCCGGCGCATCTTTAAGTGCAGTCCCCCTTCCTTTTCCCAAGGAAGGCACTTTCCGCTTATCCGCCAACGACACCTGGCAACCCTTTCAGGACAAATTGGAGATTCAACCCGGAAGTATTCTGGACTTCTCTGATGAAACCACCCTCATCCCCGCAGGAACATTCGGTCCAGTCATCGTCAATGATAAAGGACATTTCAGCTTCAAGGATACACCCAAAGAAAACGTCAGATTTTTGGGCACCTCACTTAATTTTGGTGCGAATTTTCTGAACAAAAAAGATGCCGATGAATTGGCAGTCCTCTTCCGTCGCATGGGATATAACAGCGTACGTTTTCATCATCATGACGTCATGCTTTTTGGCGGCTGGGATCAAAAGGACTATGTCATCGATGCCGCCCAATTGGATAAGTTGGATTACCTGTTCTACACCATGAAAGAACAAGGTCTCTACATCACCACCGAACTGTATCAAATGCGACACGCCTTCTCTCCCGAAGTACAACAGTTGATTGGAAGTGATCAAATGTTGTTCAAATCAATGGTTCCCTTTTCTGAAGTGGCCATGAATGACTGGAAACAATTTGCCAAAGATCTGCTGGGCCATAAAAATCCCTACACAGGGCTGACCTGGGCCGAAGATCCTGCCCTGATTGGCGTCTGCCCCATCAACGAAGATGGCATTTGGGTGCAAATCTCCAAACCACTCATCAAAGACTTAGCGACAACCGCATTTGCCGCAAAATACCCCGGCATCAGCCCGGAAGCAGACCCTACCCTTTTCAACCAATTTATTGCTGAAACTCAAATCGCATCTGACCGCGAAATGCGTCGCTACTTGAAAGAAGAACTTGGCTTTCAAGGACTGGTGACTGGTAGCAACTGGATGATCTTTGAAGCTCAGATCCCCATCCGCTCAGAATATGATTATGTCGACAACCATGGCTACTGGGACCATCCCAAGTTCCCTGAGAAATCTTATCAGCTCCCAGCCACGTTTACGCAGAAAAGTGCTACCGCGGCTTTGGCACAAATCCCCCGACATCTCTTCCTCACCAAAGTGAAAGGAAAACCCTTTGCGGTCACTGAATATAATTATTCCATGCCCAATAAATTCCGCTCGGAAGGAGGCGCACTCATGGGCAGCTATGCCGCCCGACAGGACTGGGATGCACTTTACCGTTTCGGCTGGTCTCACTCCGAGAACGATGTACTCAAAGTGTCCGTCCCCACGAGATCATCCTCCACCTTCAACATTTGTTCAGACCCCATTAATCGCCTGTCCGAAGCCTTTGTCTATGTGCTCTGGCTCAGGGGAGATGTCCCCCCCTTCACATCGGAAGCTGTGTATACCGTGGGCCAAGAGGTCTTTGATGCGGAGGTTCCTTATAAACGTCCGGCTCAATTTTCGGACACCCCTTCGTTGTTAGGATTGGATAAACGTATTTCGTCTCAGTACATCGATGAAGAAGTCCCGGAAGAGATCAACGCCGAATTTATGTTGGCCGAAAAAAGCGACAGCTATGACAGTAATGATGGAGGCGTACTGAGTCTATTGCAGGCGGAAGGAAATCTTTCCATCATCACCCCCTACAGCAAAGCAATCGTGTTGCAAACCGAGTCTGCGGATATGAATTTTATTTCTGAATTCTCAGGAGGACCGGCATCCGTCTTGGCCACATCCCGCGATGGCAAAACCCTCGAACTCTCCAACAGAATTCTGGTGATTCATCTCACCGATATACTGGCCGAGGATATGAAATTCGACAGCCTCAACCGCTACAGTTTTCTAGGCAAAGGTAAACTCCCCCACCTCATCCGGACAGGAACCGCCACCCTGTTACTGCCCGACGACGGACAGGGTTCCGTACAAGTATTTGCCGTGGCCATAGACGGAACACGTCAAGGTGAAGTACCCTTCGAACGCAAGGAGGGCAACCTCATCGTTCAACTGGATACCACCCCCAAAGATGCACCTGCCCGCATGGTGTATGAAATCATCAAAACACCTGCCCAAGACTAAGCCGACTTAGAGTGGGTTCTGCCACCTGCACTCCTCACGGAGTGCAGGTTTTTTTCTTTCAGGTCTTCATGCTCAGAAAATGTAAAGTTGGATACGGTTCCAAACCTCACAGTGAAATTTCTCTTCTATATGTGGACATCGCGCTTCACCCTTTGAAAGGCATGAATGCGAAAATGCATCTACATGCGTGAACATAATAAAAGGAGGACTCATATGAGAAATAATCGTCAGGTCTTAAATCAAAAATTATCGGGAGTGATATGGGGACTTTTACTTGGGATATTACTGCCAGGTTCAGCACCTGCGCAAACGCTTCAATTGACTGATAACTATGGTCAAACCATCAAAGGCTGGGGCGTTTTCGAGTACACCAGAGAAACCACTTGGAATCATGAAAAATTTAATGTGATCAATTCCCCAACGGGTACCGATGCCGTATTTAGAGATTTGAACGCGAGTATCGTACGTTTTAATTTAATTCCACAGTGCTTTAGCGCGAGCGCAAGTGATGGATTAAATCATCAGAAACTCGACGAACTGAAAGACACCATTCTCATGGCAAAAAGTAAGGGGATCGCAGAATACTGCCTTTCCGTTTGGAGTCCGCCTGCAGAAATGAAGTTTCCGGCAACAACCAACGGCAAAGCATGGGTTGAAAATTCAACTGGAAATATCGTTTCCTGGTTTAGTGGTATTTCGAGTGACCCGAACTACACCCAATATGCAACCACACTCAGAGAAGATAAAGAAGCGGAATATATTCAATATGTGGTCAACGCCATCACCTACCTCCATGAAAATGGCGCCGGCCTTCCTCAATCATTCAGCTTACAAAATGAACCCGGATGGACACCCGATTATGATGCCACCCATTACCATTACACTCAATATCACCGGATGGTCAAAAGCGTCAAATCCGCTTTTAATGCAAATGGTCTGGAGGATGTAGGGGTCGTCTTTGGAGACTGTAATGCTGCGGCATGGCTCCTGTGGAACTCTCACCTCTACTTGAATTATCAGTTTTCAAAGCTCGATAACGATGCCGAGTTGAGGGACTCCATTGATGTCATCGCCTCGCATTCCTATGATAATTGGACCGATGATTTTAACAATCGGGTGAGTCAGGCCGCAATGGCTGCGGATGGCATGTGGCGGAAAAAGAATGCCTACGGTTATGAAATCATGATGACCGAATGGATCCCGGACCGGGACGCGGATACCGACGGGCTTACCGGCATTCAATATACTATTTATGAAATGGAACATGTGTTACGAGACCTGCGCATCTTCCCCTACGAATATTTCATCTGGTTCACCAGTTGGGGCGTCCGCACCTACGCCACCCCCGAAATCGAAGAAAAAAGCGATTTACTGGCATGGAATGAAGGTTCGGTTGACGGAGAACTCCATAAAACCAAACTCTACTATATCTTCCAAAAATTATGGGGAGAGGTGCCATATAATGGCGGGTACCGGGTGCAATATATGACCAGCAGTGATCCGGATATTAAAGCGGACACTGGAAACATCGTCGTGAACGCATTGGCTTTTGAAGGCGAGGATAAAACCGTTGTCGTGCTGATCAACCCTACCCCCACTACCAAAACCTTTTCCCTTTCAGGTTTGGATGCCTATGCATCCGCTGAATGGTTCACCACCACCAGCACTCAGGACATGGTGTCGAATGGAACACTGATACTTTCCGCGGGAGCGACAACTCTGACCCTACTCGGTGAATCCATACATATTTTAGTAGGTTCCAACGAAACGGTAATTCAGGACCAGGTCTCATTTGATACGGTTCCTCTTTCTCTCACTGCGGGGGAAACCTATACCCTTACAGTAGATTATGCCGCTGAAGCAGACCGATTTATTCAAACAAAACTCTACGACAACAACAGCAGCAGCTGGCAAAGTGTTACCGGAGCAGAGCAAGTCCTCCATGTAAGCGCAGGTTCAGGAACACTTACCTACAATATCACCATCCCGGTAGGAACAGCCCTGGGAAACCACTATATTTGGTCCACCAAAATGTATTCAAATTGGTCTACCTCACATGGCAGTGATTCACGCAGTAACATCGTAGTGTCTGACGCCCCCAGCGTGCCCCAGAATCTTACGGCAACCCCAATATCGACCAGCCAAATCAACCTGAGTTGGGACATATCCTCCGGTAATATTCAAGGCTATGACATCATCCGTAACGGTCAATGGATTGATGTGGCACTTACCAGCACGTATACGGATACCGGATTGTCTGCTGATACCACCTACACCTACAATGTTGCAGCATTCGATGCGGCGGATAATACCTCCGCCAACTCCGCCCCGGCAAGTGCGAAAACAGATGCGCCGGTTACCCGTATCGATGCCGTGTCTTTTGATTCCCCCCCGCTTACACTTTCGGCAGGGGAGACCTACACCATTACCGTGGATTACAGCGCTGTAGGCGATCGCTTTATTCAAACAAAACTCTACGACAACAATAGTGGCAATTGGCAAAGCGTGGTTGGAGCAGAGCAAGTGCTGAATGTAAGCGCAGGTTCAGGCACCCTCAGTTACAGCATCACCCTGCCTGCAAATTTAGCCGCAGGCACCCACTATATTTGGTCCACCAAAATGTATGAAAACTGGTCTACGGCTAAGGCCAGTGATACCCGAAGTAATATCGTCGTGCCCCTGACGCTTCTCGAAGATTCCGTCTCATTCGACACCCTTCCGCTGACCCTTACAGCCGGGGAAACGTATACAGTTACGGTTGACTACACCGCAGCAGGGAACAGGTTTATTCAAACAAAACTCTACGACAACAACAGCGGCAGCTGGCAAAGCGTTACCGGAGCGGAGCAAGTGAAAAATGTCATCACAAATTCAGGCACACTCACCTTCAGCATCACCCTTCCAGCGGGAACCCTCCCCGGAACCCAATACATATGGTCCACCAAAATGTATGAAAACTGGTCTACGGCTAAGGCCAGCGAAACCCGTAGTCAGGTGGAGGTGTCCGCGCCCTCATCCTGAAAATTCAGGATAAAAGGAGTCTTAACTCAGGGCTTTCTGTGTCACCCGAAACAGGAAGCCCTTTTAATACGGAGTCCATAGGGCCTTGAAGCACGAGAACAGTCCTTCCGAAGCATACCAATTTTGGATTATGTTCCATCATTCCCTATACGAATGAGCTTCCTTATCACCCCACACAGGCTCAAACCTAACAGGTCTGCCTACGTCTCTGATAAAAGAATGAACCCTATGAAAAAATTAAAGCGAGTATTACATATCCACAAGAGACCCTCAACGCTGTGCTTGAGTCTTTTAGTGTCGGTCTTCGTATGGGGTGCATTACCAGCCCAAACCCTTGATCTTACCGGGAAATATGGCCAAACCATAAAAGGATGGGGTTTCTTTTCATACACCAGACGCATCACTTGGTGGAATGAAAAATGGAACGTCATCTATTCACCCACAGGCACAGAAGCTGTTTTCAAAGACTTAAACGCAAGTATCGTTCGTTTTAATTTGGTGCCACAGTGTTTTGACCCCAAAGCAAGTGATGGATTAGACCATCGGATTCTCGATGAATTAAAAGAATCAATCATCATCGCCAAAAGCAAGGGGATCACAGACTACTCTCTGGCCGTATGGAGCCCCCCAGCCGAAATGAAATTTCCAGCCTCTACCTACGGGAAAGCGTGGGTGAAAACGGAAACAGGTGAGGTTGTAAAATATTTTGACGGGATTTTCAGTAACCCCAACTACAAACAAGTAAAAACATCCCTCCTCCCAGACAGAGAAGATGATTACGTTCAATATAGTGTAAATACCTTGATTTACTTACGGGATCAAGGCGCGGGCCTGCCCAAAGCTTTTAGCTTACAGAATGAGCCCGGTTGGTGCCCCACTTATGATGGAACGGATTACCACTGGAAACAATATCAGCGCATGGTGAAGAAATTTAAAATCGCTTTTGATGCAAATGGGCTGAGTGAAATTGATTTAATCTTTGGAGATTGCAATGCCGCCTCTTGGCTACTTTGGAATTCGCACCTCTATCTGAATTATGACTTTAAAAACCTCGACCGGGATGAGGAGTTGCGGAATGCCATCGATGTCATCGCCTCACATACCTACGACAATCATAACGATAATACAAAGGAACGCCTCAAACAGCAAAAGATGGCTGCGGATGCCATGTGGAAGAAAAAGAAAGCATATGGCTATGAATTTCATATGAGCGAATGGATTCCTGACAGGAAATCGGACACCGCGAACCTCACAGGCATCCAATACACCCTTTACGAAATGGAACATGTTTTAAGAGACCTGAGGGTCTATCCTTTTGAATATTATATTTGGTTTACGGCTTGGGGTGTGCGCAAGTATACCGATGGCTCAAAATCCGATCTGCTGGCCTGGAATGTGGGGAGCGTGAATGGAGAACTTAAAAAGACGAAGCTCTATTACATTTTTCAAAAATTATGGGGAGAAGTTCCTTATGATGGCGGATATCGTGTGCAATATCTGACCAGCAGCGATCCGGAAATCAAAACAGGCAGAGACAATGTAAACGTTGATGCCTTGGCATTTACCGGCGAAGATAAAACCGTAATCGTGCTTATTAATCCTACCCCAACAGCCAAAACATTTACCCTTTCCGGTTTAGAGGCCTATTCAAGCGCAGAACTATTTAGAACCACCCACGATCAGAATATGGTCTCCGATGGCATACTGTCGATCAACGATGGCCAGAGCCCGATCGCCCTCCCCGGCGAATCGATTAATTTCATCATAGCGAAATAACGCACAGTCCGTGATGCCTGGGGAAGGCCATTTCACCTCCCAAAAAATACCTACGATACATCGCTTACCCTATGGGGAGCCCCAGCTCCACTCGCGAGCAAAGCGTTCTCCACGAAGATTAAACTTATAGGGGGTACGCGTGTATCTTTATTAGAAACGATCTCCCCGTAAAAACAGATGAAAGGGGATAAGCGACAAGGCCTCTCACCCTTTGGATTATGTTCCAAATTTCTCTTCAATAATTTTCTTCGTTATTTATGCCCAAGGACCCAATCTTGGAATTCACATAGATCCGATGAGGCCCCCCACCTCCCTCCCTGTAAAAATCGTCCAAAGACATCCTATGATTCATAATAAAACAAAGACATTTCAACGTTCCCGTCAAGGCTCGGTCCTCCTGTTGACGCTTTTGGTGGTAAGCCTTTTAATGGTAATTGTTTTAACCTTTGTAACTTTTGTGCGAATGGAATTAAAACAAGTTTCAGCAAATACCCACCGGAAACAGGCCCAAATTACAGCCCAATTGGGCATGGAGTTGGCTTTGGCTTCTTTGCAGGATCTTACCGGACCCGATCAACGCATCACCGCCCGCGCAGATATGTTCGGCAGTGCCCACCCCAATGTTTATCAAAGTAGCTTGGTTACAAATTCTGAAAAATCAAAATGGGTGGGCGTGTGGGATGCCACAAGTTTTAACGAAACAGACCCGACCATTAAACGTTTCATGGGGTGGTTGGTTTCTGGAGTCGAAAGGGATCAGGACCAGGTGAATGTCAATGAAGCACAAGCGCCTTTCCCCGACCCCACAGCATTGATCACTTTGGTAGGTGAAGGAAGCGTAGAACAAAGCTCAGACCAAGTAAAGGTACCCAAAGTCAATACAGGCAATGGACTATTTTATGCCTGGTGGGTGAAAGACGAAAATGTCGCCGCCCGCTTGAATACCTTTGACCCCTACCTCAACTCTAGTGACCCGATTGAACGTCAGTTTTCCCTTCACTCAGCACAACGCTACGCAGTGGAAATGATGAATGTAAATCCCAGCAGTTCACCCTTAGGCGATACCCTCTATCCTTATACGAACAGTACCTTTACCAACCTCATCGACCGGGCCGTCAGCTTGAATCAAGTCCCCCTGATTTGGCAGAGTTCACCCGCCAATATGGCCACCTATCAGACCCTGATCCGCAATCGCTATCACGATCTCTCCCTGGTAAGTCGCGGACTCCAGGTGGATGTACGGAACGGTGGCCTGAAACAGGATTTGAATATGGCCTTTGAAATGCCTTATGATGAATGGGTAGACTCTGAATTCGTAAACGCCCATCCCAACGCTGAGGTGCCCTTGTATCAACCACCAGGCTATCCCGCAGGTAGAAAGATCGCGCCGTTGTTCAAAATTGAAGACTTTTCACTTTATGGATTTTCAAAAGCAAATGGATATTGGCCCGAATCTGGAAAAGGACCGGATAATGCACCTCCAGTTCCCTATGATTCACCTGATAAATCTCGAATAAAGGCCGATAGATCATCACGCATTGAACCCGTATTGCGTGGGCCGTCCTGGGACTTGTTCCGAAACTATTATCGTTTGTACAAATCGGAAGATGAAGACCTGACTGAATATGGCTTGTCGGATGATATGAATTTGCAGGCCGACGGTAGCGTGAAAGGCCGCAGTCACTTCCCATCCGCACACGGAGTGGGTACGGCTCGCCGAAATGGACAAGATCCTTTGGTCTGGGATTATGCAGAAGGTTTTGGTTCAGGAACCGCAAATTATTCTACAGCCATTCCTATAGGTCGCTCCGTGCTGCCCGGAGTCTCTCCCGTGGTAACCCGTCTACAGTACGTGCTTAGTTTCAAGACCCGCGAAGTCGCTGCGGGAATCTTTCAACTGGATATGTATCTGGATCCAATTGTCACCATTTGGAACCCCTACAATGTGCGTTTAAAAACGGGAAGACATTTTGATCAGCCCCTTATCCTCGGCGTCCAATTTTTAAATTTAAAACCCTTTGTCGAAGTGACCATCCCGGGGGATCCGGCGATTCCGGGTGACCCTGCGGTTACCAAATTGATGTACCAGTCTTTTTCAGAATTGTTCGATGCCGCAGCTTATGCGAGACCGGGCAGTGACTATAATGAAAGCTCAGACCAAACCTTTCAGATGGAAATTGCACGAAATGGCATCACCCTCGAACCAGGAGAAGTTTTGGTCTATAGCCATGCAGGTCCCGCAGTCCCCTATTACCGAGATGAAACGTCAAGCGATTCTGACAGTGGCGTGAGCATTGTACTCTCTCCGGGGATAGACAATTTACAGGCCAATAGTGGATTGTTATTTGAAAACATCATCCCGCATTTAGAAGAAAATGATTTATTTACTGACGGAAATTTGGCTGGAAATATAGAATTGCGTTTTAAATTAGAGGCAGGAGCTGGAGATTTAAAATATAATGTAGCGGGCATTGCTGCTGATGGTAAAGAACCCTTTCTCTCTTCTTTTCTCGCAGGGGTACACGAAATCGGCACCGGGTTCACGGCAAGTGATAATATCGTAAGCGGACTCAAAGCAACTAAACTCCCTGTCGTGTTCTTTGATACTTATTTAAAAAATGCAGATAGCCCCCAGGCGATCAATTTAATTTCTCAATTTAATGTTCGGGCTCAGACCTATGATCAGGGCTCCTACTTCAGATTCCGTGCGTCGGCCAACCTCCCCTCACGCTGGTTCGACAAATACGACGATGTCGTATGGGGAGAAGGCAAGATCGCCCCTGATTTAAATTCGGTAATTTCCATGTCTGGGAACAACGGGTACTGGGGACCTAATAATAGCGGTAATGGTGGCGTAGCTAAAACCCATATCCCCTTATTCGATATTCCAAGGGCTCCCCTGACCTCTCTGGCAAGTTTTCAACATGTCCCCGTGACGATCATGGCAGATGAACCTTCCTTTGTGGTGGGTAATTCTACTGCAAATATTTTTGTAGGCTATTCCCCTCTCAGTTTACAAAAATTGAGGGGAAATAACGTGGACTTGTCAGGATCAAATAACAGGCCCGGACGGTCTGATTGGACCATGACCCGGGTAGATTGGTCCTATTTCCTCAATCAAGTGCTGTTCGATAGCTATTTCTTCTCCGGCATCGCCCCCAACAATCACTTCAGTAGCTCCAAAGCACAACTTGTAGATCATATCCAAAATAGAACCCCCTTAAACAACTCCCAAGTTCATTTCAGAGCTGCAGAAGGTCAAGACCCCACTGATATCGTCAACCGTCTGTTTGATGCCTCGGGGAATCCGACGGCCAATGCACCGCGGGAAATAGCCTCCCACTTGATGGTCGATGGCATGTTCAATATCAATTCCACTTCCGTAGAGGCATGGAAAGCCCTGTTGGCCTCTACCCGAAAGATGGAAGTGGAAACCCAGGAAGACGGCGACGTAAACAGCTCCGGTAGCGTCTATACCCGCATGAGCATTCCCTACACAGGTGAAAATGAAGAATGGACGGGTTTCCGCTCTCTCACAGATGACGAGATTGAAAACCTCGCTACTGAAATTGTGGTCCAAGTGAAAGAACGGGGTCCCTTTTTAAATTTATCAGATTTTGTAAATCGCCGGGCAGCCGATCGGAGCTCATGGTCCTACAATATCGTGAACGACAGAGAATATGACAAACAATATAAACCAGATCCCGACTTTGTACACGACCACATGAAGATGGGCGCATTAGAAGCGGCCATACGGGCTTCGGGAATTAACAATGGCTATTTTTCAGATACCCTAGACGATAAGAACATCGGAACAGACGACTTGAATTTGTGGGTACGGGATCGCGTAGACCTGAATAGTAAAGTTGCAGAGGGGGTCGCCGGCCACGTGACCCAAGCCGATCTCCTTTCAGTAATTGGCCCCGTCTTGAGCGCCCGCTCGGATACCTTTACCATTCGTAGCTACGGTGAATATGAAGATAACTCAGGAAACATCATTTCCCGCGCCTGGTGCGAAGCCGTGGTACAACGGGTTCCCGATTATCAGGACAGCAACAAATCCTCAGGAGAAACCTCCGATCTTCAACCCTATGAATCTCCTGCAAACGAAAATAGTTATGATAACCTTCATCCTCGCCGAAAATATAAAATTTTGAGCTTTCGCTGGTTGGATCCTGAAGAAGTGTAGATAGGAATAAACGAGTTATGAAACAAATCCAATGGACACTTTGTCTGATCTTTTTAAGTACATTTTCCATCTTACCCGCCCAAACTCAACCAGAACAAGTCGGCATCAAAACCCGCCTGGTTTTTCTGGGCATGAAAGGGCAAATTCGTGAAGTAGGCTTATGGAAAAACGGGAAATTTGCCGCCCTGCGTATCCCCTCCTCCAACTTTCCAGAGGCCATTGAATACGAGGGCCCTAATCCTCTCAATTTGGTGACCCTGGTCAAAAATGAAGCAGGAGAAATGATCCCGGTCTCTGTCGCACGTGCGACACTTCCTCCAGATGCGGAGGAAGTGCTCTTGCTTATGCTCCCCATGCCTCCAAAGAGTGCACCCGCGACCACATCAAACGATCCGTCGGATGCCTCAGCCCCCAATCCCATCCAACCTCCCACCCGTTACGGCATCAAAGTGGTCGATTTTTCTCCCTCCGCTTTTCCGGACAGTTCATTTCTCTTGTGGAATCTGACCGGACGCCCTTTGCTGGGAAGCGTTGGTGACAAAGTTTTTAAAGTGACCCCTCATCAATTTGAACTGATTCAGCCTGAGATCAATGGCAAACCCAAGGCCCTCGACGCAAAAATCATGTACGCAGATGATACCAGCCGACAATCCTATACCAGCCGCAAATGGTTTCTCCAACCCAACCAAAAATTTATGATGATCATGACCGCGAATCCTGAGGATCCTCAGCAATATCTGCTCAAAACCGTCCGTTATTAAACGATAAAGGGAAACTCTTTTTGGATATTGTTCCAAATACTCCTCCTTAAATCCCCTTCTATCCTAACGAACATTTAGTGTATTCATTATAATAACACAATAACTTTGATTCAGACACCAAGCGCCCTGTGCAAAATAGAAAGTCTGAAACTTCAAAAAAGGAACACGACTATGAAAAATTTGAAAGCAATGATTTTAGGCACCGCGGTTTTAACCGCGTCCATGCTAAGTTCTGCGGCAATCTCAACTTGGAACGGGTCCGTCGACGGCAACTGGGACACTGCAGGAAACTGGGATAACGGCGTCCCTACCTCCACGGATCAGGCCATTATCAGCAATGGTGACACCGTCACCAAAACCGGCGACCTAAATATCCTCAACAATGTAGGTACAGACGACGATGGCCTTCAACTGACAAACGGCACCCTAAACGTGTCCGGAAGCCTCACCAGCACTACTGGTTATGGAACCAACTCCAACCCAGTCAGCAATATAGGTGTCAGTGATGGCTCTACTACCGGGAGTCTCGTCATCGGAGAAACTTTTAACCTAGGGAACAAAAGTGACTCCTTCTCCAGGACCTTTACTTACAACATCTTTACGGGTAGCTCCCTTAGTGCAGACGCTTTCCAAGGAAAAGCGAAATCTTACAGCGCGTCAACGACTGGAGCTGGTGGTTGGTACCTCAATGTATCCGGTGGCAGCGCGAGCTTCAACAGCTTCGACTTTACTGACGTTACAAATCTCTCTCGATCTATTACGGGTCAGATCACCATCGGTACCACGGGTACGGCAACGGGTGGTACTGTCAACATGGGCGAGGTGAGTACCGATTGGGATGACTTCTCCAATCAATACGTGCTCTTCAACGACAACCTCGGCTCCCTCACCTTTGGCAAAACCAACTACGCAAACATCACCGATGTTCAGACGCTCATCGATAACGACTACATCCGTAAAGACGCAGGCATCACGAATGGCTTTAACATCGCCGACAACGGCAGCTCTTGGACCGTCACCGTCATCCCCGAACCTTCTACCTTCGCCATGATGTTTGTTGCCGGAATGGGTATGCTCGTGGCTTGCCGTCGTCGTCGCTAAGTCGACGGTCGGACCAAGTCAGCAGCCTTCAAGAATCTCCCTGTAAAGGGCTTCTGAAGGGTGGCCTTTTTCAGAGGTCTTTACAAAAAACGCGCCTCGTTTATCGCAGGGCGCGTTTTTATATTTCAGATGCCCTTACGCATACCGATGTGTGAAGCTGAAAATAATAGTGTTAGAATTTTTACCGAAGAATAGAGTTATTTTAGTTAACATCCCACATCCCCATACCCTCAACATGAAATTATCCTCCTCGTTTTGTTGTGCCGCCCTGCTCCTCCCCTGCTGGCTCCTCGCAGCAGTTGTAGAAATTCAGCCCGCCAATGGCTCTGGCGTTTACGAAAAAGGCGACGTCCCCGCATGGGAAATTAAGCCTTCTGAACCCCTTACCGCACTCAACTATGAACTTAAAATGAACGGCACCACCGTCATTCATTCAGGCCCCCTTGACCCCAACAAAACCGAACAAACCCTGAGCGTCCCCATCGAAGAAACCATTTCAGAGGGGTGGTTGTTTTTGGAAGTCACCGCCACCAAAGAAAATGGCAAGACCGAACGGATCTACGGCGGCGCCATCATCAATCCCCAAGCCATCCGCCCCCTCTTTGACGCGCCAGCTGATTTTGATGCCTTCTGGAAAGAAAAACAGGCCTCCCTGCGCGCAATACCATTTTCTCCCCAAATCCAAGAAGTGGATAGTGGAAATCAAAAAGTACGGCTCTTTGATGTCACCTTGCAAACCCTCAACGGCAGCAAAGCCCACGCCTGGTTGGCCTATCCAAAAGAAGGCCACTCCTTTCCAGGACTCGTGCTTTTGCAATGGGCCGGTGTCTATCCGCTCAAAAAAGATACCGTGGTATGGAGAGCCTCACAGGGCTGGTTGGTCATCAATGTAATGCCTCACGACCTGCCTCTGTCTGAATCATCAGACTTCTATGCCAAACAAAAATCCGGCCCACTGGCGGGCTATGCCACTCAGGGACAAACCAACCGGGAAGACGCCTATTTGTTAGGTCTGATCTTACGCGCGATGCGTAGCACCGATTACCTTTGCTCCCTTCCGCAATGGAACGGTAAAACCTTGGTCACCTATGGCGCAAGTCAGGGAGGATATCAATCCGTGGTGATTGCGGGCCTGGATGAAAGAGTCAGCGGCATGATCGCCCATATTCCTGCAGGATGTGAGCTCTCAGGCGTTTTGGGCGGACGACGCATGGGCTGGCCCGGTTGGACCCGTGCAGATGCCCCAACAGAAACCCAGGCCATAACCAAAGAAGTAGGTGGCTATTTCGACGCCGTTAATTTCGCAGCCCGCGTCCAAGCTCCCGCCTTCATCGGTTTAGGATTAATAGATACCGTCTGTCCCGCAACTGGCGTTTTCTCCATGATTTCACAACTTCAAAGCCCAACAGAACTGGTGATTATGCCTCAAGCGCCCCATCAAGAAAAAGGAGGCACCCATGCGGCCTATTATCAACGCTCAAAAGAAGTTTTAGTTGAAATGCAACAGTAAACCCAAACAGAGGACATCATCACCTCGACCTGAACAGACCTGAACAGACCTGAACAGACCTGAACCAGATAATTAATTATGGATATTGTTCCAGAAAATGACGATAGATTTTCCTTCTCTACATGTTCACTCAGGTCCAAAATTATCCACTACAAAAAAATCTAGAGCGTATCCAGATTGAGTAACTGCAAAAAGGAACACAACATGAAAAACCCATTCACATTCGTACCCAAAATCCTCCTGGGCACCATCTTACTTGCGGCCAATGCACCCGCAGCGATCAACACTTGGAACAACAGCTCTGCCGACGGGAACTGGGACACCGCGGCAAACTGGTCTGATGGAGTGCCCTCCTCCTCAGATCAAGCAATTATCGACAACGGTGATCTCGTCACCAAAACCGGAGACCTCACCCTCGGCAATCTCAGGGATAGTAATGAGGATGGCCTCCGGCTCACCAATGGTACCCTCAATGTTTCCGGAAATTATACTTCCTATACCAGCTGGGGCGGAAGCGGAGCCATCATCAACGATCTGGGCCTCAGTTCCGGAGCAACCACCGGCACCCTGAACATCGGTGGCACTTTCAACCTCGGAAACACCGACTCTTCCTCCGGCAACGTCGCCACCTTCAACATCTACTCCGGCAGTTCCCTCAGCGCCAACGCTTTCCAGGGTAAACAGGGCGCTGGCGGTAACGCAGGATCCGGTGGCTGGGCTTTCAACATCTCCGGCGGCTCCCTGAACATCATCGACACTTTCGATTTTTCCACCCTTACCACCCCCGATAGTTCTAATCCCGCGGGCCAGCTCATCCTCGGCACCACCGGCACCGCATCCGGAGGGACCGTCACCGTCGGCACCATGAGCGACGATTGGGCGCGCGACGGTCAATACGTTCTCTTCAACGACAACCTTGCCTCACTCACCTTCGGCAAAACCAACTACTCGGATCTCGCTAATGTCCAGACACTCATCGACAACAACTACATCCGCAAGGATGCAAGCGTCACGGATGGGTTCAACATCGCAGACAACGGTAGCACCTGGACCGTCAGCATCATCCCTGAACCCTCCACATTTATCCTGATGTTAGGTGGTCTGCTCGCAATGGCCGTCCCACTGCGTCGACGGAAGTAATCAACCTCCCTCCTAAGATTTTAGCTCTGCGCTAATCTAGGTGCCACCGCTAAGTCGACGATCGAAACCAAGACAGCCCTATTCGAACTCCCCTGTAAAGGAATTCTAGAGGTCGAGCTTCGACAGAAGGTCCCTACATAAAACGTGCCTCGCTCATCGCATGGCACGTTTTTTATGGCTCAGATTAAGCTGCAACATCACATGAAAGAACTGTAAAAACGGAACCCCTAATGAAAACGTATAACACCATCCTTTTAGGACTCGCTGTCTTATCCCTTTCCATGTGGTGTTCAGCAGCTACTTACCTGATGGATTTCAGTACCTTTCAGGATACTGGGGGATATGTGGAGGGCACCTGGAATACTTATGCGGCTCCCGCCAATGTGACAGGCACCCTTAAGGACAATACAGGTTCCTCAGCAGCAGGCATCACCTTGAGTTACACCGGAAATCTTGGAGGAAATACCCATGCACATTATTTCAACAACCTCACCGGCGGGGCCTCATGGGCCACGGCGGCCGACGCCTTGGACAAAACCCAAGCCGTCGGCGACTATTTTTCATCGAACAACAAAGCAACCCCTGCCATTTTTACCTTTGGGGGCCTAAAGCCTGGAGATACAATTTCCCTGGATCTGCTAAGCGCCTATAACGCTGAGAATACCTCTGCCCGTGGCCAATATGCCTATTCAATCGATAATGGACTGACCTACCACGGATTCGATATTGTGGAAAAAGACGGCAGCCCCGTTAGCGAGGGCGCACCCGGATCTACCTATTTCAATGGCAACTCGCAGGGAAACACCAAGGCACAGTATATGACGATCCGTTCCCTGACCGTAGGACCCTCCGGAAATGTGCGGGTAAAAATCCAAGACAACGGCGCTTATGGCGAATTTGCGGTCATCAGCGCCATGCAACTCAGCGTCAACCCTATCCCCAAGTCACCGACCTATGCCATTCTCATTTTAGCTGGAATGGGCGGACTGGTGGCTTGTCGGCGATCTTAAATCGACATCCCAAACAAAACAGAGACAGCCGCTTATTATTCCTGCCAAAGTCCCTGCGCATTGATTTCGCGGATGAGCTCTTCCGACATCTTTTCATGTTTGATCAGGCTGGGATGATAATGCCCGCCAATATCTTCTGCACCATTTAATGGTTTATACAAAAATGGATGCACATTTTCAAACGGGGCCGCCGCAGCTTCTAACCAGTCCAAGGTGATCGGGGCATTGTTCATCGGTCCCAGGGTCAAAAACACCGTACTCTCCGGCGCGGTCACTCGAATGCGACGAATAAAATCCTGATAACAATTCACATAGTCTTCTTTGGACAGCGTGGGCTTTTCACCATTGCGATCCGTGCTGTCATTGGTCCCCAGATTGATCACCACCACATCAGGAACATAAGCGCTATGATCCCAAAGGGGGGAAGCCTGCCCGGGCAATATCGCATCAAAAAGCTTGGGCAGCGTCCCTTCGGTATCCCCTTGAATGGAACGGTTCCGATAAAGGCCACGACCCGACCAGCAAAGCATCACCAAGTCCGCATCAAAATGCCGGGCCGTCAACGGGGCATACGCCATCCAGGCATTCTCGTTTTTCAGCGTATTCCCCTCCGAAACATCGTCGGCCATATTTCCATATCCACAGGTAATCGAATCTCCAATCACCAACATCCGCCGCGACGGGTCTGCTGATTTCTCCACCGTAGTACCTGCAGGAAATTCAAATCCCTCAAATTTCACCACCCCAAAATAAGCCTCACTGCGTCGAAAAAGAATCAGTTCATGCATGACTTCTGGATCCAAGCCCTCCGCCACCGGATAAATTTTGGTTTCCGCATCTGCAATCAGCAACTGCGCTACACCATCCACCACCACCGCAAAAGCTACTTGCTTTCCAGCTTGAACCTCCAATCGCACTGAAGCGGAAGGACCCTGAAAACGAACATCGATCTGACTACCCGTCCAGCTGGATTTAAAATCTTCAGTAAACAGGCCCACATATCGAATGGCGGGATTATCTGCAGATAAACTTACGCTGTCCTCTGCCTGAATCAGGCCGGAACATACCAGCAGTAGGGACAAAAATAACAGGGGAATTTTTTTCATAGAGATCTCGAATGAAACGTGACAAAGGAAACTAAAGCAAGGAAGGACCGCAAGTTGAGACTGCAGACTTCCCTCCCCTAATTCTTTTAGCCCCCTGTTGTCGAACACTTAGTCGCGAAGGATGAAGGCAGATCTCTTCTCCCCCGTTGAGTCGGAGGGAGATCGCCAGCGCTCTCTACTCCTGCAAGGCCACTTGCAGCGCAATCAACGCATACCCGGTCACCAACACGGGATCGGCTTCCCAAAAACGGTTTTCTTCATTGACCCAATAGCCACGGCCATCCTCATCAATTTTTTGCAACGAAACCATTTTTTTCACGAACTCTTGGCGCCAATTGATTTGGGTGCCGTCTTCAGCAATCAACTGATCCTGACCATACACCGCCAGGGCCTTGCTCAATACGTTGTAAAAATAAAATAAGCCTTGACTACCCATCCCCGGATTTTCGTCGAGCGTCCAATGCAAGGTCGTCCAATCCATGGCCGATTTGATCCGGGGATCGTCACGATCCACATCAGCATAAATCAGCGAAAGCATCCCTGCATAGGTCATACTGCCAAAAGAACGAAAATAAACCGTGCCGTCATCTCCTTTGAGAGTCCCCGCTTTGCTTTCTTCAGGATGGTAGGCAAAGCCCCCTTTATTTTCAGGGTCTTCAGACACCCATGCGGCATCATTGCTTTCTTTGCGGTTTTGGATTTTGCTGATGAACTCTTCTGCGGCCTGCTTATTGACTTTCGCTTGTTCACCTTCCGTCCGAAAATCTTCAGCACTTTCCGTCAGTTCCATTGCTTCCATCGCGATGTAGGTATTCGACAAATCGGCATAAGCCCGGTCTGTACTCGCGTCATATCCAAACCCACCATAATAGACGTCACCACCCAAATGTTGACCTGAAGCCACAAAAGTACGAGCATTCAACACAATGGGCTGAAGCTCTTCTTTACCGGTCAAATGTAAGGCCACCATCGAAATCGCCGTGTTGTAGTTTGATTTACCTCCGCCTTTAAAGCCCACTTTAGGAATCACATAAATCCCCCCATTTTCTTGCACATTGCTGACCAAATAAACCACCCCGGCATCCAAAGCCTCAGAATCCGCATATTCATCACTCATCGCCATCGCCCACACCGCAAAACCCGTCAACGCCGGCCATTCCGGCGAACTCCAATATCCACCCGGCTTTTGTTTACTTTCCATCCATTGCAGCCCCCGACGCACCGCATCTTCACCTTCACGGCGTACAGATTCAGACAATTGCGCCTGCCCAATAGGACTCAAAATCAACGCGGACATCACAACAAGAAACAGCTTACTTTTCATCATACTCCAAAGGTTAAAAAATCGTTTCACCATATATACGCCAAGGTCCCTCAAAAAGTTCAGTGTTTTTTCAGCATTTATTGCCTGAACCGAATACATTCTCCCCACCTCCCCCAACCCCCCGCAGGCCTGAAAGGCCGACTCTCCGCAGCCCGGTCCGTCAGGGCCGGGACCCACCAACCCAAAAATTGAAGCCTGAAAGGCTGACTCTTCATTTTCCTCGCACAAACTCAACGTATATCGACGATATACGATAAATAAACTTCTTATAGATTTTAACACCCGATCTATTCACAAAATATATAAACCTAAACGCAACCATCCCCATGTCCCAAGCTACGCCAAGGGCGTTACGCCCTTCAGCCCAGAGTTGATCCGACGCAGGAGGAGCTACCCTGGGTATTCACCCAACACAGATATGAATTACGCCAACGGCGTTGCGCCTGCCCTTCTCCCAACGAGCGAAACACCATTGGCCTAAAACACACGGATCGGCTTGTTCCTAGAGTAGCCTCGTCCCTCACCAAGCCTAGGTCGAAAGTCATAAGACCCTTAGCGTAGTAGATCATTAACCCCCAGCATTCAAAACCTTACACCCGACCACCACATCGACCTCCATCAGCGTCCACCTCAAACAGAGGAAATCGAAAACCTTCCCTCAAATAATATACTTCTCACCCATTCTTTCAATCCGACTCTATCGTATATCGACGACGTGATGAATGTATATCTCGTGATCCCATCGTCATCTGTAAAACGAAATCGTCGACCATGAATCTACACTCCATAATGTAAAACCACCCCCTAAAAATAGAGGCATAAAGCTTCCTCAACGAATCAACACAAACTTTTTTTATCTTTCTCTAAGATTTCCCTCATCGGATACGTCTAGGCTGTGTAAACTCGAAGTTGATTGAAGTCCCGAGGAGATGAATATGAAAACACTAGCCCTACTTTTATGCCTGTTCCCCCTGTGCGCCGCTCTTGCAGCCGACACCAATGATCTGGAATTTCTGGAAGCTTTCGCTTGGGGAGACCGTCAGGCCGCCCTCAAAGAACTGGTCCCCGATACCGAAGACTATTACTATTATCACTGCTTGGACTATCAACTCAGTAACAATCGGGTGGCTTTTGATAAAACCCTAGAAGCTTGGTACAACCACAATAACCGCAACTGGAATTCCCGCATGAACGAAATGCGGCGACGTCAAAAACTCATCACTTTTGATCAAACACCCGATCAAACCTGGTCCTTTATTCGGAACGATGCTCATCTCACTTTCTCACATCGTCCCCGCAACCAGCAACGCAATCCCACCTATCCCTCTGTCTTACGTCCCGAACAATATTCCCTGCAAGCCTTCCTCGCGGATACCCATAATGGTGGCCTCCTCAACGACCTCACCCCCCGCGGATTAGAAATTGGCTTCGTCCAAGACAAAAATCCTATGAATCGCCGCGCGTTTTTAGGTCAATTGCAACAACCCGACATTCCCAATTTGGTCGACCTTATTGTCGCCGATTTAAATTACAAAAATAGCCGGGGCTTTGGATCCTTCCCCATCGATCGCCTGCTCACCCGCGCCCAACTCGAAGAACTCGGCCAACGGAAACCCGACCTACTGCGCGATCAAGACTACGTCACCGAACGTCTCGCCCGCATTCAACCCCCCGAAGTTGATCTCTCCCACGATCATCAAGCGGCCATCGCCTATTACCAGGAAACCTGGGACTTTGTACGTACCTTGGGCGACTCGCAAAATTCCTTAAAAGCCAGCACCCTCTATCGGCTTTTAGATCATCAACGTCAAACCGGCGTCTATGATGAAGCGTTGTTCCAAACCTATTTGCAGTTCCCCCGCCAAGTAAGTTACCTGCCCCAAAAACAACGCGAACTGTGGCAACGCCAACGGGCGGAATGGGTCAATTTCCACTACCAACCCGGGCGCAATATTATCCTGCCTCCCATCGGACAAGAAGAACCTTTGGTGCACGATTTCCTCATCACTTTGCTTCAGAACGCTCCCAACCCCGACGCGTACAGTACCTATTTTGAAACCAAATGGCTCAACGCTCAATTTGCGGAGAGCAAAATCTTGAACGGCGTAGGCAAACCCGAAGATTGGGCTCATTTGCTAACGCCTCAACGTTATCGCCAAATATTGGATCGCATCGAATTGAATTTTGCACCCGAAAACCCCGCCTACGTAACACCGGGTGAAAATATTTCCCTGCAAGTCGACCTTAAACGCATCGACACTTTGCTGGTGAAAATTTACGAAATGCAGACCTTCAATTATTATCAAACCCACCGCGCCCCCATGGATCAGGCTGTGGATTTGGACGGCATGGTTCCCACCTTCGAACGTCAATTGGATGTGAAGAGCGATCCCGGACGCCGCGTCCGTCACAGCCTGGCCCTTCCCGAAATCAAAGCCCGTGGCGTTTATGTGGTCGAACTCATCGGCAACGGCGTCAGCTCCCGCGCCCTTTTACATGTGGGCCATTTGGAATCCATCACCCAAGCCACCGCCTCCGGTCAAGTGATGGTCGTGCTCAACGAAGCAGGTGAAACGGTTGAACATGCCAAAGTGTGGCTGGATGGACGTGAATATAGCGCAGGCAAACAAGGACTCATCCTCCTGCCTTACTCTGAAAACCCCGGCACCCGTTTTGTCATTTTGCAGGACGGTTCCTTTTCCAGTCCCGAAAACTTCATGCATCTGGGAGAGGACTATGCTTTCACTGCCGGTATTCATATTGACGCCCAAAGTTTGAATCGCCTTTCTACAGGCACCCTCCTCCTGCGTCCCGACCTACGCATCCATGGTATTCCTCTCGACCCCGCCCTGCTCAAAGATGTGAACGTCACGCTCGCCTCCACCGACGCCAAAGGCACCCGCAGTGAACGGGAATTCCCAGCCGAATTCCTTCTCAATGAAGATTGGGGGCGTAGCTTTTACGTGCCCGATGGTTTGCGTCAGTTGGAAGTTTCCGTTCATGCAACCATCCAACGGAAAAGCGATCTCGAAGAAATCACCCTCAGCGATCAGTACGTCCTCAACGTCAATAACTCACGCAGTGGTGACACCCTTCGCCAAGTATTTTTAGTTCCTCATCAAGGCGGATGGTCTTTAGAAGTCAGGGGCCTCAATGGTGAAGCCATTGCTGATGAACCCATGACGGTTTATCTCAGTCACCCCGCCTTTAGAACCCGAATCGACCTCCAGGTAACCACCAACGACCAAGGTCAAGTTGACCTCGGTCCCTTATCCGAAATTAGTCACATTCAAGTCAGCGGACGCGAACTCGAGTTAAATCTCGCCTTGGAAGGAGGCAAAGCCGTATTGCCTTCGCAAATCAATCTGCAACCCCAACAATCGCTTTCGCTGCCCTACCCCTACGAACGCCAAGCCGATTTACGTGCAGCCTCTCTGTTCCAAAAAGGGCGCGGAGGCGTCAACCTCGTCGACCTTGGCGACCTCGTGAAAATTGCGAACGGTCAACTGCAAATTTCTGGCTTAGAGGCTGGAGACTACAGTCTAACCTTGCACGAACCCGGCATCAGCATTCAGTTGAAAGTTGTCGCAGGCGAAAACAGCCGCGGATACATTTTAGGTCAAACCGAACGGGTGCAAGCGACGGATCGCCTACTCGCCTCCGTATCTGAAATCAAACGCACAGCAGACAACTTACACCTCAATATTCGCAATCCCAAACAGGGTACGCGAGTATCGGTTCGCGCCTACCGCTACGAAACCCTTTATGACACCTTTCCCTCCGGATTTGGATATCCCAATCCCTCCATGCGCAAAGTGTATGCACCCCACACGCAATACATCAGCGGACGCAACATTGGCGACGAATACCGCTATGTGCTCGACCGCAAATTCCAAAAGATATTTGCCGGCACCCTGCTCGAACGTCCCGGCTTGATTTTGAATCCTTGGATGCTTCGCGAAACCGAAGCCAATCTCGAAGAGCTCAAAGCCGATGAAGCCTATCGAGGAGAACGGCAAAAAATGAATGCCGTGGCCTCTTCTCGCACTAGCGTCTCTGCAAATTACGAGTATGCGGATGACTCGAGTAGAAGCGTAAATGGTGGATGGGCTGAGGGTCAAAACGGACAAGGACGCAGACTCATCCCCGGCATTGGTTTTGACTTCCTTCCCGCCGGTGCAAAATGGTGGACCAACCTTGAACCCGACGCCAAGGGCAACATCGAACTTCCGCTCAAAGAATTGGGCGAGCACACTGCACTTGAAATTATCGTCATGGATCGCTTCGGCACTACCATCAGTCGTGAAACTTTGCCCGACCAAAACTTTAAACCCGCAGAAGTGCGCTTGGTTGATGGCCTAAATCCTCAACAAAATTTCAGTCGGCAAAAAAACATTCGTTTGCTGGCCGCAGGCAAGGACATTACCTTTCCCGACCTCACAACCACCCGTTATCAAGTGATCGGCGACTTCAGTACCGCCTTCGACCTCTTGCAAACCCTCAACGGAGACAGCCGTCTTCAAGACTTTAGTTTTCTGAAATCCTGGCCGCAACTCGATCAGAAAACCAAGCAGGAAAAATACGGCAAATATGCCTCACACGAATTGCATCTCTTCCTCTACCAACGTGATCCGGCGTTTTTCACCAGCACCGTCAAACCCTATCTACAAAACAAGAAAAACAAAACCTTTGTAGACCGTTGGTTGTTAGACGAGCTTCTCCCCGAAGATACCCGCATGGATTTCCTCCAACAACGCAATGCCCTCGAACTCGCGCTACTCGCACGTCGTGGAGGAAACAGCCCCGCAATGCAAGCTGCACTGCGGGAAGCCTGGGAGCTCTTGCCTCCCAATCCTGATGCCTTTGCTCGCAGAGTACAAATCGCCTTGCAGGCCAACGAACTCGATGAAGTGGCCAGCTTAAAACGGGATCAGATCATCACGGGGATGAAAGCTGAACAGAGCTCAAGAATAACGGCAGGAATGTCTACTTTCGGTGGACGTAGTCGCATGCCCGAAGTTGCATCTGCCCCCATGCCTAGCGTTTCCTTGGACCTCATGCAGGAAAAAGCCATGCCTCAACAAGAATCGGCTACGGAAATGGAAAGCAAAGACATGGATGCTCTCATGGAGATCAGTAAACGTATGGACGATACTCTCTTCGCAGAAGTCACCCCTCGCCTTTACCGAGCCTTGCCCAAAACCAAAGAATGGGCCGAGCAAAACTACTACGAACTGCGTACAGAACAAGATCAACCCGGATACATTACGGTCAATCAATACTGGCAAGATGTCGCCGCCAGCGAAGCGGTCTCTCCTCACCTCTTGCAGGCCAACCGAAATCTGAACGAAGTACTGGCAGCCCTTGCTTTTTGTGGTCTGCCATTCGAAGCCGAAAAACCTACCGAAGCTTTTGCAGGCACTGCACTCACCTTGTCTGCTAAAAGCACCGCCCTGTTAGTGAGCGAACAGATCTTGCCCGCAGAAAAATCAAAAGATGATCGTCCGCTGTTGATCTCTCAACAATTCTTCCGTCCGGATGACCTATACCGCTACGAGGACAACGAACAGATTGAAAAATTTATTTCAGGTGAGTTCATTCGCCGTACCGTCTATGGCGCGCGGGTCACCCTCACCAACCCCACCGCTACACGTCGTCGCTTGAATGTGCTCATGCAACTGCCCCTGGGTGCCATTCCCTTGCGCAACGGATTCTACACCGACGATCGATCCATCGTCTTGAATCCTTACACCACCCAGACCGTGGAATACTTCTTCACCTTCCCTGAATCAGGCACCTTCGTTCAGTTTCCTGCCCATGCCTCCGACAAAGAAGCCATTATCGGACAAGCAGAGGCACGCGTGTTTGAGGTCAAAGATGCCCCCACCGAAGTAGACAAAACCTCCTGGGCCTGGGTATCACAATACGCCAGCGACCAAGAAACCCTGTCTTTTCTGAGAACCCATAACCTTCGTCGCTTAGATCTCAATGAAATGGCGTGGCGTTTAAAAGATCAGGCCTTCTTCACCAGCGCCCTTCGGTTATTGGAAGCACGAGGTCTCTTTCACTACACCACCTATTCTTACGGAATTTTCCACCAGGATATTCCCGTCAGTCAAGTGTGGTTGGCCAATAGTCCTTTGGCCAAAAACGTCGGACCTGTGTTGAACTCCCCCCTGCTGACCGTGAATCCAGTAGAAGCAAAAACCTACCAACATTTAGAATACGATCCCTTGGTGAATCCACGTAGTTATGCCGTGGGTGGAGAATTGGAAATCTTGAATACGGCCCTAGATCAACAGTACCGCGCCTTCCTCTACAACAATCTTTACCGGGATGAATTAGGCGCAGAAGAACAACTCTCCCTCGTCTATTATTTACAACTCCAGGATCGACTGGAAGACGCCTTTACCGAATTGGCCAAAATCAATGAAGAGGAACTCGTCGAAAAAATCCAGTGGGCCTATCTCCAAGCCTGGATGGCCCTCCGCAACCTTGAAATCGACAAAGCCCTGGCTTTGGCCACTCCCTATGTCGACTATCCTGTTCCTCGCTGGCAAAAACGATTCAGCGAATTAACCCAGGCCATACAAGCTGCCCGTGGAGCAGAAGTGGCAAACATCGAAGATCCCGACCGTCAGCAGGACCTCAATCAGCTGGCGGCCCAAGAACCATCCATCGAACTGGAAATGGTTTCAGGCAAACTCATGCTTACCACCCATCAACTCACAGAGGTCACCCTCAACCTCTACCCCATGGACATCGAATTGCTGTTCAGTCGCAAACCTTTCCTCGCCGAAGGCGGAAGTGATTTTGCCGTCATCAAACCTGCATTCAGTATGCAGGTGAAAGTCAAAGGCAATGGCGACACCGAAACCCTCGAGTTGCCCAAGGCTTATCGCGATCAAAATATGATGGTTGAACTCAGTGGCAAAGGCAAACAAGCCAGCGTCGCCTGGTACGCCAACCAATTAAAGGTCCGCAAAATGGAAAGCTTCGGACAAGTCGAAGTCCGCGCATCCACCACCAACACCATGTTGCCCAAAACCTATATCAAAGTCTTCGCACGCTCACAAAACGGTGAGGTCAGCTTTTGGAAAGATGGCTACACCGATCTGCGCGGCCGCTTTGATTATCTTTCGCTCAACAACCGTAAACCTGAGGACGCCAGCGAGTTCGCCATCCTCATCCTCCATCCGGAATTCGGTGCCGAAATCATTACCGCGGAGCCCCCCACCCGATGAGGGGGAAAAGTCAGGAGTCCATCGTCACGGATTGAAAATCCTACAGTACGCATAATCAGGCTGAAAGCCGAATGAACTGCAGGCTAAAAGCCTACGTTACGCACATGTAACTCAGGCTTTCAGCCTGAAGTAACGAGGCTTTCAGCCTCCAACAACCCAAGCTTAAAACGAACGACCCCCCCATTAAATATTGGCATAAATCCAAATATGCGGAATAATCAGTCTAACTCAAACCCTACCCCTCACACAATCCAATGAAATTCCTCATCCTCCTCCCCCTCCTCTTCGTATTGACCCTCCGCGCAGAGGATCACAAACAACTCAAAGCCTACCCTCCCGCTGAAGAGGGCCAAGTGCGTCACGTGATCGTCGTGCCCTACATGGCCAATGAAAATGACTACAAAGTCGAAATTTTCGTAGGTAAAACCATCGTCACCGATGCCGCAAACGCCAAACGCATGGGCGGTAGCTTCGAAACCAAAACCATCGAAGGCTGGGGCTATCCCTATTACGTCGCCACCACCGGCCCCGTCGCCAGCACCATGATGATGCCCAGACCCGATCAGGAAAATGTGGAACGCTTTGTCTCCATGCCCGGTGAAATGATTCGCTACAATAGCAAACTCCCCATCGTTATTTATACCGACCCCGATGCAGAAATCCGTTACCGTATTTGGTCCGCTGGCGAAGAACAAAAGCTCTAAAGACCTGCGTGACCATCATAACACTGAGAACGGCAACCTTTCCCACTTATTACCCTAAACCGGTTTCCTCTTAGAGGAACCGGTCTTTTGTTGGGACTCAAAAAGCCGCAGCACTACAGGTTCACTTTACAAATCCCTCAATCCAAACGGTAAATATAAAAACATTAATCCCCTATTTTTCTCTTGCATCAAGATTGAAGACGCCTTAGGTTTAATTAGTTGCGCAACTGTTACTATCATGAAAAGCCTCACCAAAACAACCCGATTAACCCGCGAAGGGTTTACCCTCATTGAAATGCTCGTGGTCATTGCGATCATTGCATTGCTAATAGGTTTATTGACCCCAGCAGTCACGAAAGGTCTCAACAAAGCCGACCGGGTGAAGTGCATGAATAACCAACGTAGCTTATATCAATACAGCTTGATTTATTCGTCAGAACACCAGGGATTATCTTTACCACAGACCATCCAATATCAAGGAGCCGGTGGCTACACCAGTCAATGGTTTAAACTGCTCAAAGAGTACATGGGCAACAACTCCCTCCACTGCCCAAAAGTAAGCGCAAGCAATTGGTTCTTAGGCTACGGCATCAATTCATATCCCA
The DNA here is from genome assembly GCA_029719485.1 of Kiritimatiellota bacterium B12222. Lineage (GTDB taxonomy): Bacteria > Verrucomicrobiota > Kiritimatiellia > SS1-B-03-39 > UBA6053 > UBA6053. The sequence continues at coordinate 185,815 of CP120722.1, forward strand.
ATCGTGCCCACGGGGATACTACCCTAAACCGTACGGTGGTCAAAGCGGACGGTACCCACGAATCAGGCAGAAACCTGTCGCTTGGAGAAATTGTTTCTCCATCCAGCACCCTCCTGTTTACCGATTTTGATACCTGGACCTTTCAACAAAACTTGGTCTATCGTATTCCATCCTATTTCGTCTCCGATCGACATGGAGACAATGAACGCTTACCCGCCGTCTTTTTTGATGGTAGTATCCATACCCTCACCCTCGACGAAGCGTTAATTGCCTGTGGGTATGAACCACAATAAACCCACGAGTCCGTGCATGATCTCTCGCAAACGCTTTTGTACCCCTTCCCTCATCTTCTCTTCATTCTGCGGCCTCCTCCTACTTACCAGCTGCGGTCCCGGCCCCACACAAAGCATGTTCAACAATGAGGGGAGCGCCATCGGAAACGAACTGGGCGACGTCCTTCGCGAACGCGAACCTCGCTTGAAAGTTTTAGTGATGACGCGGCCCGGTTTGAAGGTTTCTCCCCTGGATGATGCTGAGAAAGCCATCATTCAAGGAATTGAAAAGGCATTAGGCCGCAATGTAAAAACGGCCGAAATTGTGCCCAGTCAAGATTTCGAAGCCAAAGTGAAAAAACAAAACCTCGCAGGCAAAGAACGCAAAATGGCCTTGCAGTTTGAATACCAAACCTATGTTTCAGGATTCCCACTGGCAGATCTTATTAGCTTTATGGAAACTCACAAATCCAAAGCCGATGTCATCGTCAATATGATGGGAACTCCCCATGGTTTGACCGTGGAAAATTTTCCACAAGAGCCAGGATTACCCGGATTGGTGATCATCAATAGCAAAGTCAATGAGGCCCTAACTTTTCTGAATCATCAAAAAGGCTGGGCCTATCATGTGGTACGTCCACAAAATCCCCTCCCTGCAAACCCCGATATACAGTCCGTTAATGTGGGCCGCTTCTCCACCATCCTCTACCCCACCTCCACGAACTAAGAACCTCCCTCCTTTCCTGTAAACGACAGCACTCTCCATGTTCGAACGAAGAAAAGGGCCGGGCAAGTAGCCATCTCAGGACACAAGTAAAACGGGGGACTCCCATAGCGTAAACTGCGAATAAAACACCATGCCCCCTCCAAGAAAAAGGCGGAAAGAGAACTACATCTCTTTCCGCCATTCCTGTTTACAGGAAGTTTGATTATTCAGCAGTCATGAATTCTTCCAACTGCCACACCCGCACATAATCAATCACGAAATCCGCCGGCAACTGCCCATCTTCAGGTACTTTCTCATTGTCCCAACCTCCGAGGGGCATGGTGTAGAGAATGAACGACTGAATCGTACTAATCCGCTCGTGCTCCCAGCGCGCCACTTCTGTACCGTTGCAGTAATACACCATCAATCCAGGCAACCACAGCAATCCAGAGGTCACATACCCCTCTTCATCAGGATAGAAGTACACTGTCGTACCTGTCGATTTATGCTCCTTGCCATAGCCATCCCAATGCAAAGCAGTGGTGTAACGATACGGCCCCCAACGGGTGAGATGCTCCATAATATCAAACTCCATCGCATCCTTACGAATGTCGGAACGCTTCCATTGCTCCCCAAACTCAACCCCACGATCCGGCATCAACCAAAAGGCCGGCCACATCGCGGCCGCAGTCGGCAACTTCATCCGACTTTCAAAGTAGCCATATTTCTGTGTCCACTTGCCATAGGTCCGCAACACCCCTCCCTGATAATCAGATGATGTACTTGCAGGATCATCATTGTGAAACCCGGTCTTTTTCTCCATGCGGATGGTCGCAGTCCCACCGTCAACAAGGACATTGTCACGACTCCAATGCGTGAGCTTACTATTTCCCCACCAGTTGGGACCGGTCACATCCCAAATTTCATCATCGATGCGATCGCCATCAAATTCATCGGCCATGGTCATTACCCAATCCCCGTCCACCGGCGGACGTTTCCCCACCCACTCCGGAAGCGGACGGTGGCTCGCAATCGCCTGTACACTGTCGATTCTAATGCTGGCAGCTTCCTCACTACGAAAGCCCAGCACCATTTTCTCCGCTTTTTCACTTCGAAACTTTGTCCCCCCCGACCCAGCCCGCTCAGCATGTTTTGTTAAATCTCCATCAGGCCCCAGCCATGAGCTTTTTGCTACATAAGGCACAATGATTTCCGTGCTTTCCCCAGGAGCCAATGCCCCTTCTGAAGTGACGGTATCCGTCTCTTCAGCCCTTCCACCATTCATGATCTTCACCCACAGAGAAGCAGGCGCATTCCCGGTATTCGTGACCTGTAGCTTCATTTCATTAGACTGACTCAGGTCCCATCTCCCCGTAACCGGAGTAATGACCACAGAGGCCTCCGTCGAATGAGCGGGGATATCCACTTCAAGCGCGGCCTCTCCCTTCTGCATCACCGAACGAGTCACCACACCTTTGGATCCCTTCACTTGTTTTTGAACATCAAATTTCACCCCGGCACCACCCAAAATATACCCTTCCTTCGGTACGTGCCGAATATATTTGGGATCGACGGCTGGTTTTTCCCCCGCCTCCCCCGATGCCCGTAAATTTTCAATCTGAAAGTCGACCGGTACATCCGTCTTGCCCATATAAAAAACCACTTTTTCAATCTGACTGCTGTCCAAGGTATAACCAGGTTTGTAGCCGTATTGATGTCCGAAAATCACCTTCAACGGCATCGTTTTCCCCGGCAACACTTTCACACTTTCCGCATTCCACGGTTTGTCACGCCAATCCCCTGCATTATCCACCCGCAAACTCACCCGTATCGGAAAATCCATCGGATTCGTAATCATAGCTTCCACATGACCAAAACGCGAAAGATCCCACATCCCTTCCGCCGGACGAATCGTCACTGCCGGCCCACCTTTTCCCGGTGCGATATTCACCTCAAGCGCATGATCATGCCACTCCGTCGTAATCTGTTCAGAGTTCACACTCACTTCAAGCGCGCTCTCAGGCTGAGGAACATTTAACAACGAGAGACGGTCTTCAACCGCATGAACGTTCAACGCCACCAAGGCCCAAAACGCGAGTACATTTCTTTTAAATACAGTCAACTTCATAACATGTCCTATTCTGATTTTATCATTCAACAAATCTATCGAAACAGCCTTCATTCGCCAAGCACCTATCAGGAAACACGACTCATAAAAGTTGTTATAAATAGTTGCCCAAGAGAAAACGTCATGCAAGATAATAATAACGCAACAGTAACTTTACTTATACATATCCATATAATCTTATCTGCGAACCCACCCCCCATCCCATGACAACTCCCCCTTCTGATCTGACATTTCTCAAAACCAAAGGTACCCACATTGTGAATGAATCGGGTGACCCCGTCCTCCTCCGCGGCGTCAACCTGGGGAATTGGTTTTTACCCGAAGGCTACATGTGGAAATTTCCCCACGAACTTTCATCCGCCAAAAAGATGGAAGCCTTATTTACCCGCCTCATCGGACCCGATAAAGCCCACAATTTCTGGAAAACATTCTTCGACCGCTACACCCAAGAAAACGATATCCGCCAAATTGCGGCCGAAGGCTATAATTCCATTCGCCTGCCCCTCAACTATCGTTTGTTTATGGACGATGACGGCAACTTCATCGAAGCGAATCTCCAACGCATCGATCACTTTTTAGACCTTTGCGAAAAACATCGCCTCTACGTCATCATTGATTTACACGCAGCCCCCGGCGGACAAACCGGCACCAATATCGATGACTCAGACGGCTTTCCTCACTTATTCACCGATCCCCAAAACGAAGAGCGCAGCATCGCTTTTTGGCGAGGGATCGCCGAGCGCTACCGAGATCGCGCGGTCGTAGGTGGCTACGATCTGCTCAACGAACCCCTCCCCCAAGAGCATAGCAAGTTCAATGACGCTCTGATCGCCTTATACAAAAAACTTACCCAGGCCATTCGCGAAGTAGATTCTCAACACATCATCATTGTCGAATGCGCCCATTGGGCCACCAACTTTCGAATTTTCACCGAGAAATGGGATGATAATTTGGTGATCCAATTTCACAAATATTGGAACCCCACCGATTATCGCTACATTCGTGACTACCTCAACATCAGAGAAACCCTTAACGTTCCCTTATGGATGGGAGAAAGTGGCGAAAACAATCTCGACTGGTTCGCAAGTTCCTTTCAAATGCTGGAAGATTTTGACATTTCCTGGTGCTTCTGGCCTTGGAAAAAAATGGAAACTTTCAACAACCCCTGCTCCATCAAAATGCCTGAAGGCTGGGAAAAGATTACCCAAGCGGCCCAAGGCGAATGCCTTCTGGAAGCAGAGGAAGCCGAACGCATCCTCAATCAGTATTTAGACAATATTTTATTTGAAAATTGTGACTACCGCCCTGAAGTCGTGAACGCCATGATGCGGCGCATTCCCTTTCGCATCCCCGCAGAAGCCTACGGCATGAAAGGAGTCGGACGATCCTACTTTTTCAAAGAAAAGGTCACCACCCATCTTAATATTCGACGTGAAGAAGGCGCCAACCTTAAATTTATAAACGGAAACGATGCCGAATATCCTTCCTATAAATACAAAGGAAAACAACACCACCTCCCGGAAGACAGTCTCTGCCTGACCTTGCAACAAGGGGATTGGGTGACCTATGAAATCAATGCCCTCGGCGATACCCCCGCTTCCATCACGGCCCACCTCTCCGCCCTCAGCAAAGAAACCCACATTGAACTCTGGCTCAACAGCGAAATCCCCTTAACCAGCACTCTGAATATCGATCAAACCTGGCAACAACAGCTCCTTGCCGCTCAGGTGCACATCCCCCATGGCAAACACTGCCTGAAGGTCATCGTTAAAACAGGATCCATCAGCTTGGACTGGATTGAGTTTCAAGAACGGCCAAGGTCGTAGGAATACCCCACACAAAGCCAACCACAACCCTCCGCCCCCCCAAAAAAAACACCGAACCCATGTGGCTCGGTGTTTTTCCATGTTCCCCAAAGGGAAAAACTTAGCTTTTCCGTTTCCGAAGCACGCAAAACATACTCAATCCACTGATCAGCAGCAGAGTCGCAGTGGAGGACTCCGGGATAACTGAAACAGTTGTGTACCCACTACCACTATTGTAGACCGCTTGCAGAGACCCGAGCCCAGTATCATTCAGGATTTCACTGCCAAACAAGGCTTCCACCGAACTCACATTCGAAGTTTTCAAAACCAACAAACCATCCACATTGATTTTAATGGCAGCATTACCCACTGAACCTGAATTTGTATGAGGAAGAGTATCCTCCAACTTCAGGGTAGCCCCCTGAAGAGTAAAACTGGGTGAAAAGGAAGCACTGCCTGATACAGTTAAGTCGTCTACCCACAAAGTTCCTCCACCCGTTAAGGTAATCTTTTGATCATAATAATTAATGTTTCCAATCACACGTAGCGTGTGATCAACACCAACCACATTCCAAGTGGCATCTCCCCTCGCCTGACCGAGATTTCCATTGATGGTGTTCGTTCCCACTCCCGTACTGCTAAGTTCTTTAAATTGATTGAAATTTCCATTTAACGTCCACCCGGCATTAGCAAAATCCAAGCCCTTAACTTTTGGCACCCCATCTATCGTGACCGTTTGCGGTGCGAGCAAATTAAACTGGGCCGTATCTTGATAATCGGTATTCCGTGGCGGAGCATACGAACCACTCCAGTTATCCGGACTCGACCAGTTATTGTCGTCAATATCCAAACCTGTCCAAGTGATAATGTCCGCCTGCAAAGCAGTCATAAACATAGCGCTGGTGAATAGAAATAATACAACTTTTGATTTCATTCGGGAGATTCCTTCAAAAAGACCTTGTTACTGTTTCGCAATTGTAATTAATGAACACGAATGATAGGGCTGTCAAACTGAAATTTTAGAATTATGGTTATTTTATCCCTACGGAAAGAAGCCGCCTAAGCGCGACCAGAGCTAGCTCCACCCCAACATCTTGAACCTTTTTCACAAAACTTCTTTTAAACCTTGCCATAACTCCTAGAAAACATACGGAGAAACAGTTGCGATCACGCAATACATCTATACAATTGGAGAACTTTATTATGCCTTCGATGCGAACTGTCGCCAAACAATTGAACGTTTCCGCTACTACAGTCTCTCGGGCCTTGAACAATAAACCAGGTATCAGCGATGCCACCCGGGAAAAAGTGCTCAAAGCCATGCAAGAAACGGGATACAATCGCAGGGTGGGATTACGTAACAGTCGTTACATCGGATTTGTTTATCCCCCAGACAGTTTTAAAACCATTATCGGCACCTACCACGGCGCTTTAATGGGAGGCATCCGTAGCGCTATTTCTTCCCAGCATTTTGATTTCGCCATGGTCGATTTGGTGAGCGATAAAGAAAATAACGAAAACTACACCCAATATTTCGCCCGCAAAGAACTCCAAGGCGTGATCATGCAGGCCCGCCCTGAAGATCTCCACATCGTCAAAGAAATCAGCGACGAAGGCTTTCCTATTATTTTGGTCTCCTCCCATATGGTCGGCAACGATCATTCCGTAAATTGGGTGGCATGCGACTCCAGAAAACCCACCCGCGAAGCAGTCGAATACCTGATCAATATGGGCCATCGTAAAATTGCTTTTACCATCGGAAATTGGCATTCTACAGATATCGAAGACCGCTTTCTCGGCTATAAAGATGCCCTCGAAGGTGCAGGCATTCCTTTCGACCCTTCGCTGGTCTACAGCCTCAAGGCTGATGTAACCGCAGGCATGGGCGTCATTCGTCAAATCATGACCCAATCCGCTCCTCCTACAGCAGCGATATTCACGAATCCATATAGTACGTTCGGTGCGCTACGGGCCTGCCGTGAAATGGGTATCCAACTCCCCAAAGATTTTTCGATCATTGGTTTTGATGATTACCAAAGCCGCCTGCAAGCCAATCCCGTCTACTCTTCCGTTTGTCAAGACGCCTATCAACTGGGCTATGACGCAGGAAGCGCATTGCTCAAAGTGCTTTCAGGCAAAAATAAATCCCCCATCACCATTACCCATCAAGCCGTGTTCGAAGTACACGAAACCACAGGCGCTCCCCCAGCCTGATTCTTAAACCACTCCCTCTTAATCCTTTGAGGAGGAAGCTTCGGTGACCTGAACGCATCTGTCCAAATGCTCTCCTGTCATCCCCACGCGACAGCAAGACCTCAGGTCTTCATCGAAATCAAGCACGGCCCGATTCCTTCATTTTTCCTTGCCAAACTTACCTTATTATGTATTAAACCGTATATCCGGATATTTGAATATATAACGTAAGGAGCCCAAAATGTCCACAAATTCACATGTTTTCACTTCAGAATCGGTCACCGAAGGTCACCCTGATAAAGTATCAGATGGCATTTCCGACGCAATTTTAGACGCTTTATTAACCCAAGATCCGGAAAGCCGCGTGGCTTGCGAAACCCTGGTAAATACCGGATTGGTCGTGCTCGCTGGCGAAGTCAGCACCAATGCCGTGGTCAACTATGCCGACATCGTCCGTGCGAAGATTGCCGACATTGGTTATCTGGGTAATGACCTCGGCTTCGACGCCAATTCTTGCTCCGTCATGGTGGCCTTGGATAAACAATCCCCTGACATTGCTCAAGGCGTCAGCGAAGGCGAAGGCAAATACAAAGAACAAGGCGCTGGTGACCAGGGCATGATGTTCGGATACGCCTGTAACGAAACCAGAGAACTGATGCCCGCTCCCATTATGTTCTCACATAAATTGACCCGCGCCATGACCAAAGTGCGTAAATCGGGCAAATTGCCTTTCTTGCGCCCCGATGGAAAATCTCAAGTATCTGTGGTCTATGAAAACGGCAAACCTGCTTTCATCGATACCATCGTGCTCTCCACCCAACACAGCCCCGATGTCACACAAAAAGCCATCAAAGATGCACTGATTGCTGAAGTCGTGGAAAGAGTAATTCCCAAAAAACTTCTCTCTGCCCAAACCCGCTTTTTGATCAACCCCACCGGCAAATTTGTCATTGGCGGACCTCAGGGTGATTGCGGCTTAACCGGCCGTAAAATCATCGTGGATACCTACGGTGGCATGGGACGTCACGGCGGCGGTGCTTTCAGTGGAAAAGATCCCAGTAAAGTAGATCGTAGCGCAGCCTACATGGCGCGCTACGTGGCGAAAAACATCGTGGCCGCTAAATTGGCAACCCGTTGTGAAGTGCAATTGGCTTACGCGATCGGCTATCCCGAACCCGTCTCCGTCTTAATTGACACCTTCGGAACCGGCACCATTGATGAAGCCAAACTCGCCGTTGCGGTACGCCATGTCTTCGGTCTCAAACCTCGCGAAATTGTCGAAGGCTTGGATCTGAAACGCCCCATCTTCGAACCCACTTCCGCCTATGGTCACTTTGGTCGTAACACCAAAAAAGATCTGGAAACGTTCAGCTGGGAACGCACCGACAAAGTGGAAGCTTTACTCGCTGCACTGTAAGTGATGCCTCAAGCCTGTATTTTTGATTTCGACGGCATCATTGCCGACACTGAACTCCTGCACTTTCAGTCCTTTCAAACAGTTCTGGAAGCGCATGGGGCGGGCTTTGACTGGGAGACCTACCTCAAGGTTTATATTGCCTTTGACTCCTCTCAGGTCTTTGCCACCGCATTTAAAAATGCAGGCCTAACCGACATGCCGCCCATGGCGGCCCTTATCGATCAAAAAGTCGAGGCCTTTGAGAAGTTACTGGAAAACGCTGAGGTCCCCCCTCTTCCCGGAGCCGCCGATGCCGTACGCCTCGCCGCCCAAAACGGACCCGTTGCCCTTTGCACCGGTGCCGAACGTCGGGATGTACTTCCCCTGCTCAAAGGCTTCGGTCTTCTCGATCTGTTTCAAGCCATCGTCACCGCCGAAGACGTCACCATCAGCAAACCCAACCCGGAATGTTATCAACGGGCCGCCTCGCTATTAGGCATCGCTCCCGCCGACTGTCTCGCCATTGAAGACACCCCCGGTGGCCTCAGCGCCGCCCGCGGCGCAGGTTGCCAAACCCTCGCTGTCACCACCACCCATACCCGCGAACAACTCCTAGACTTCGCGGATATCGTGACAGACTCCCTGGTGAATTTTCCCGCGATCCTCGCAACGTAACACAGATACTTGTCTGCCGAAGGCATGAGTCTTGTCTGTGACCACCAACGGCTACGCCGCGAAGCGCAACCCCAACCCAACCCCCAACAGCAACCAAAACCCAAAGTCGGGTTTCATAGATTTCGTTTGATCACTCCCCAGAGCTGGAACCCTCCCCATCCACCCGCACAGAAATCACCTGTTCTGACAACGCTCCTTTCTCCAAACGAAACTCCTGCATCACGACTCGTCCTTCCACTTCGACCCGAAGTTCGTAATCCCCATAAAACCCACGGCCGGCCATGCTCCCTTCAGCATCCGTCTTGCCACTGAGATTCGTCCACCAGGTTTCCTGACTTAACTCCTTCCAAATTTCGGCATTCGGCTTCGCAACCCACTCTTTACTGTACATCGCGGCACGTGGACGCCAATGCGCTCCCGCCCAAAATCCCCAACATTGTACCCCCACCACCGCAGGATGACTGAAAGCCACGGTTAACAAATCCCGAGTGTAATCCGCCTGCAACATTTCATCATCGGTATTCACATCAAACTCGGTGATGCGAATGGCTAAGTCTGGAAAACGCTGATGATAGCGTTCTAAAATTTCATATACTTTCGGAATCGATGTCGGCGTCTCTCCAAAATGACCCTGCATTCCCATCCCTGTAATCGGCGCCCCACTTTCCACCAAGAAAGCGAGGGTCTCTTCAAAATGTTGCTGATGCAAGGTATCGCGTCCTCCACCACTGAGAATGGCAAAGTCATTTAAGTAGAGTGGATGATCCAGCAATACCTCACGTGCGGCCTGAAACCAATCCACCATGATCTCATCTCCAAACTTATCCATCAACAGATGATTATTGTAGGGCTCATTCACCACATCCCACTCGTCGGTTAACTCTGCAGTAGCACCTCCAATATTTCGAATATGATCCAAAATATTTTGCTGAATCTCATTATCTTGAACAGGATCTTCTGCAGAAAGTTTTTGCACCATCCACTCCGGCAAATGTTTTTCCCCTGGCCACACCATGACATGCCCCCGGAGATAGAATCCCTGATCCTTCAACCACTTCAAAGCCGCCAAAGTGTTTTCCGGTGCATAATGACCGCCCCATAACCCCTCCCAAGGCGCCCATTTTAATCCATTTTCCGTACCACTTTGATTAAACGTCTCCACCAGCGCTTCACGATACCGTTCCCCATCTTCCGATTTCCACAGCAGGGGTCCCACATTCACCACCGAACCAAAATGGAAGGCATGCTTTTTTAAACCGACCGCAATGTCCACCTGCGATAAGGCTTTCCCTTCCCCATCTTTCACCTGAATTTTAAAATTACCCTTTCGATATTTTTCAATCCGTTGATCAGCCTCCCTCCTCCAATCCGCGTCATCAGATCGACCCTCATAGGTCGCACGCGTCGTGGGTAAGTCATCCCGTTCATAAAGATCCCGATAATTAAGAAATTGAAGCCCTGCCAATTCAAAACGATGCGGAGCTAAGCCACCCCCAAATCCAAATTGTAAACTTAATTTCCCTGCGTCTAACGCGTCGGTCACCGGAAGGGAAAACGTGAACTGTTGCCACTCTTTACTGGCCTCAATTTCCCGAAGCAAATATTTTTTATATTCTGGAGCTGGCCCTTGCACAAAAACCGTACAACGACTCACCCCAGATTCATCACTGTTTTCCAACGACCGCATGGAAACCTGCACCAAGACAATATCGCCTTTCTGCACAGCACCCGTCACAGGAAACATCACGGCCGTACTATAAAAAGTTCCACCACCTTGTCGTACATCCACGCGCATCGCCCGCGAAAAAGGCTGATCCACCAAATCAACCGCCTCTAGGGTCGCCAACTCACCTCCCCCATAAAACTTAAGCGGCTGAGACAAAACATCCGCCGGCAATAAAGGAAGCCCTCCTACGGGAAGAGGATCCTCAGCAAGGACCCCAAAAGGGCACAAACCAAAGGAAACTAAAATCAGAACGAGAAAATGAGCTGCGGTTTTCATATTTTATTTGTTCGTTATTCCAACGGGGATTGCATCCACAATCTAAATACCCACTAGAAATCTTACACGCATGCTCACACACCATGAAAACAATTCCAAATGCTTTTCACCTTATGCGCAACGTAAATCATCAAGAACCACTTTCCCGCCAGTGGCAGCAAGAAAAATGTGTATTTGAGCACCTATTCGCCTATTGCCCACGCCACGGCTCTACGGCCCTGCGACGAGGGAACACCGCAGATCCATTAAAAAGTGATCTTCACGCCGACCGAGCCACCATTGGTTGTCACGTTCTCGGAGAATTTTCCCTCGTAGCGAATGTGTCCGGAGTAAACATTCGTAAATTGAAGGTCAAACCCAGCTGTGATCATCATGCTCACCTCATCAATCGGAAGTTCAGTCGTAAACGCCCCAGCCGCCTCTGGCGCACCGGTGAAGCTTGCATCCTGCTCCCATGAATCTGAGGTGGAAAGGTCAAGGGCTGGGCGAATGAAGGTCCGTAAAACCCAATCGTTCGAATAATCAGTACGATGTCCGATTTCAAAAGCTGGTGTAAAAAACAGCGTTGATTGGTCAGCGGATTCCACCGCGAGATCCAACCCGCCGGCTCCCATCTCCGTGTAGGAGCTCGAGTGGGTGTAGACGCCGGTGAGCGTTAGCATGGGTCGTAGGTAGATCCGCTTATATGGTTTCGTGTAAGCCGTGCGGAAAGCGAGGGCACCCGTCTGAACTTGGGGAGAGCCCTCGGCCGTGCCCGTTTGCCCCGGAAAGGTGATTCGGCGATAGGTATCATACCACCCCATACTCGCACTCGCGGCTCCGGCAAACAGCCAGCCCCCTTCTTCGTGCTTGAAGGTAATCGCACCGAGAACCGTGTCCCCGTTGCCCGAACTGACGTTGTCCTTGCTGTTTAAAGCATCGGAGCGATACGCAATGGAACCTCCGAGATAGCTATTGTCGCTTAAAGCAGCCTGACCACCCATCTGGTACATCGTGCTATCGATTTCGTAGTTCCCAAAACCATCATTGTTCCGTTGGGTGGTCGCACGGCCGTGGACGCGGGCCCAAAGCGACGGATTTTCGGCAAGCTGGGTGGTATCACCCTCAAAGATGGGTCCGTTGAGAACCGTATCGGAAAAGTATTGGGCCTCCGTCGCCCCACGAGCCCCGAACCCTAAGGTGGATCCCGGAGTCAGTTCATTTAAATAAGTTCCGATCTGTCCGGGCTGGATCCGCGAAATCGTATCGAGGGTCCCGAAGATATCGAGGCTTCCGCTTTCGGCGAGGAAGACATCCTCCAGGTAGTCGGCCATTGCGAGTTGGTTCTCAGTGAAATCCGAATCGAAAGTGCGTAGATCGATGCCCACCACGGCGATCGTGTACTTGTTCCCCGAGCGTCCAAGGTTGTAGTCGAAAATACCACCTAATGAGTTGTCGAGTCCCAGCCCACCGGTCATCTCGTCGGCGACCTCAATCAGGGTGAGGCGTCGGTTCGGGAGAATGCGCGATCCGGGCGCGGGCTGCGGTCGAACCCGGCCGTCGAAATTCGCGTCCCCTTCGATTTTGAGTGCGTCATTCTGCCCGCGCTCGAAGTCCGTGCGGAAAATCAAGGTGCCCCCAGAGGATTGCACAAAGTCTCCGGTAATGGTGGTGCGGCCATAACTCTTGTCACTTATGCCGTGTCCGACGAAAATTTTGCCTTCGTTACGCACGTTTGCCTGAATGAGATCCCCTGGATAGAACTGCCCCCTCGCCAGGTTATTGATCTGAACGTCGGATGTGCCGGGGCCCCTTTGTATGTTGCCGACCAAGCTGCCGTTGTTGTTGAGATTAATCCCACCAGTTCCGTTCGCATCGAGACGAGCCGCGATCCCGGAAGCCGAACTGAGGCTGCCCCCACTGTTAATCGTCAAGTTGGAAGTGTTGGTACTTTTAGTGATAATCCAGGCGCCGTAGCCCTGTGAACCTTGGCCTCCGACCACGTCGCCGTTGATGGTGACGTTAACAGTCGTACTGCTTACCCCCGGACTGTCCTGCTGGGCGAGGATGCCGACGCTATTGGTTCCAGAGACCTGAATGCTACCCGTTTGCGTGATCGTAATATTTCCAGCTGTCGAGGTACCGGATGCAGAACTCGATCCAAAATTGACCGAATCCTCATAGCCCATAAATCCGCCTCCTCCGCCGATACTCTGGGCAAAAATCCCATGCGAGGCATCGCCGGTGGTTGTGATGTAGCCGTCATAATTAACCGTTACACCTGCACCGTTTCCAACAGAGGCAAGTGCGCGAGAACCGACGCCTTCGTAAAAGGTAGGCGCCGCATTGGGATAACCCGCGATGCCCCCGCCACCCCCGATGGATTGGGCGATAATCCCGTGCGAGAAAAGACCAAATGTTTCAATAAGGCTTCCCGAAGCGAGGGTGATGCTGACCGAACCGCCATTTCCATTACTACCTGAGCCACCCAGGGCCACTGGGGCATTCTCAACATTCTGCCCGTAAAAGGGCGCCCAGGCCAAGCCGCCCCCCCCGCCGATGGATTGGGCAACGATGCCGCTGGAAGCCCAACCACTCGTTTCGATATTAGCGACCCCGCCATCAATTTCAACCGTGCCTCCGCTCCCCGATGATCCGGAACCTCCACCCACCGCGAGTGAAATCGAAGGACTGGCCATGCCTGAGCTGATCGCAATGCTGGAACCCGTACCCCCAACACCCCCGCCGCCTCCAATAGATTGAAGCACCACGGCGTGGGCAGCGTCATCCGTCGTGATTACATTCGGATTACCAGAGAGGGACACTTTTGAGTCTGTGCCGTTACTGTTCAAGAATCCATTGCCACCACTGCCCCCGGAACCGGCAAAATCACCGCCGAGTTGGATGCTTCCCGGCGAAGTGCTGTCACTACCTCCGGCCGCGGTCGATCCATCGGCACCGATTCCCCCACCACCACCGATAGACTGGGCGTGAATGCCAAAGGCGGCATAGCCTTCCGTCAAAATCTGGTTATTCGATCCGTTAAGATTCACCGTGACGCCACTCCCGTCGCCAGCATACCCGCCATTACCCTGAACGGCGAGGTTGATACTCAAATCGGGTTGTCCCTCCGTATTCGCGGCCAAAGCCGTTCCACCCTTGCCCCCTCCGCCACCAATGGATTGAGCGAGAATCGCACTGGACCAGTCTCCGGAGGTCCGAATCCCACCACTATTCGTTATGTACACCGAACCGCCATTAGCCGCAGCACCGCCACCACCACCAATCTCCAAGGAGAAATCGGCACTTAGTGACGTCGAATCGTTGCTTCCATCGCCCTCAGATAACGAAAACCTACGCTTGCTGGTGCTTGGGTCAACAGGATTATCGGCAGAAGCATCGCTACCGGCTCCTCCTCCCACGCCCCCTCCGCCACCGATGGATTGAGCGAGAATCCCCACAGAATCCCCACCAAAGGTACGAATAGAACCTTGATTCCACACGCTAACGGTTCCGCCGTTGCTCCCGGATCCGCCATCGCGACCAAGGGCGATTGAGACGGAGCCCTCCAAATCGAGGTCCGACGCCTCTTCACCTTCTTCGCCCCCACCAGAGACGGAGGCCGCGGCCCCAAAACTGAGACTTCCCCCCTGTGAGGTGCCCCCTCCCCCACCAATGGACTGGGCGACAACGCCATGCGATCCCGATCCATAGGTTTTGATCAATGATCCCCCAAAGAGAGTCGCGGTTATATTTCCACCCACGCCCCCGGAACCTCCAGAAGCGCCAATGTTGACCGAGGTTTCAATATTCACCGTTCCCCCGCGACTACGGGTATTGCCACTGCCAAAACCGGCATTGCCACCACCGCCCCCGATGGATTGAAGGATAATCGCATTGGAATAATCGCCATAGGTAACAACCGTGGCATCCCCTTCCGCCTCGCCCGCAGCATTTGCAGCAAAGAAGATCACCGCGTTTGACCCATTGCCGCCACCGCCTCCGGACCCACCCATCGTAAACGTGCCGGTCACTTTAACGGAGTTCTCAACCTCGCCGCTCCCGCCGACCGTAGCCGCAGTCGCAGAAGAGTCCCCCCCTACGCCCCCCCCACCGCCAACGGATTGAACAATGATGCCGTGCGATCCCTGTCCTTGAGTCGTTACAGAGGCGGAATCGTAGAAATAACCAAAAGCCGAACCACCCGTGCCACCAATCCCTCCCGAACCACCAACCGATGCTCCCGCAGATACCGCAAACTCTGTATCGGTCTCGGGCACAGGTACGGCAACCGCAAGTGCCGAAGCCGTAGCACTGCCACCCGCTCCTCCTCCGCCACCAATGGCCTGAATGACAACCCCGTAAGCATCGACCGGATTGGTATTAGTAGGCTGGCTAGCGGCCAGCGTGGAAAGACCCGTTGCAATGGAGGAATTGGAAATACCAACGTTACTACCTCCCCCTGTGCCACCGGAACCTCCGGAACCACCCACCCCAACGGCTGCATCAAAGCCGATCCCGACCGAGTGAGAATAGGCGGAACCACCACTGCCCCCGCCTCCCCCGATGGACTGGTTCAAAACTCCAATCGAGTTACTACCGCCTGTAAGAATTTTCTGACCCCCAGCGATCAAGACCGCGGCATCACCGCCATCACCTCCAGCCCCGCCGGTGCCCCCGACGGCAACACTGATCTCCGGGCCCTCTGCCGATGCATTGCCGGCATTCCCCCCACCCCCGCCAATCGACTGATTGACGATAGCGTGCGAGAGCTGTCCGAGAGTCGAGACCTGGCCGTAAGTGGTATTAAGATTGAGTTCGGTGTTCCCACCGCTTCCTCCGGAAGCGCCATTGCTCCCAATCGTGATCACCCCACCTGCATCGCCCCCGGTGCCCCCACCTCCAGCGATGCTTTGGCTAAGAATGCCGATGGCGTTGCTGCCTTGTGTCGAAATATTTCCTGTTCCTGTGAGGCCAATCGTCCCGCCATCGCCTCCAGCTGCGCTGTCCCCTCCGAGCCCAACCGCTCCGCTTCCGTCCCCAGCTGAGCCTCCACCGCCCGCGATCGATTGAAGGATGATCGCATGGGAGCCATCCCCAAAAGTCGCCGTTTCGGAACCCTCTTGAAGGGAAATAATGAAATCACCCAGCGTCCCCGGACTCCCTCCCGTGCCACCATCCGCGTAGAAAACCGAACGTGAGTCACCGGCGTTACCACCCGCCCCCGTAAGGGCCTGGAGTAAAATGCCGAAACTATCCTCACCCTCGGTGACGACAGAACCGCCATGGGAAAGCGTGACCGTGCCCGTGCTACCGCCATTACCCGCGTCACCGCCATGGCTGGCCACCCCGTCGTCGCCAGCGGTCCCCCCGTTACCCCCGGCCCCACTCAGCGTGCGAGCCACGAGACCAGAACTGTCATTTCCAGAAGTGATGATAGCCGAAGACGTTTCGGTCGTCAGATCAAGACTCCCCCCCGCTCCGCCGACCCCGCCATCTCCGGCGCGATTACCAAGAAATTCGGAGAGATCACTCCCCCGCTGCCCATTTTGTCCGATCGACTGAATTCCCACGCCAAAGCTACTGTCGCCATTCATTTCAATGATGGACGAATTTCCGAGTGTGAACGTAACCGTATTGCCGCTTCCCCCCGACCCGCCGGTTTTACCTTTGTTTGAGGTCGCGGAATTAATGTCCCCGGCCCGTCCAGCAGTTCCACCTTGGGAGATGAGAACCACTCCTTTAGATCCCGAGCCCGTAGTGGTGATCGTGGAAGGAACCGAACCTGTGGTGGAAAAAGTGACAGCGCCCGCATTTCCACCCGACCCTCCAGTACTGCCATCGGAGGATGTTGAGCTATCCCCATCGATATCCCCGCCACGCAGCCCCGACCCACCGAGGGACTGCATAGAGACACCATCTGAATTGTCACCTGAAGTGCTAATCGAAACACTGCCTACCTGCCCGTTAAGGGTCGCGGTTAAACTTCCGGCCGTTCCACCATCCCCCCCATCACCCGAACCGCCAACACCAAGGGTTGGATTATCGTAGTTCGTTCCTTCCCCGCCATTGCCTCCGATTGACGTAAGGGTCAAAGCGTCTGAGTTGTCCCCTTCGGTGATAATTCCGGTTTTCACCGAAGAGCTGGTCGACGTGAGTGTCACGCTGGCGGAACTCCCGTTTCCTCCATTTCCGCCGTTGCTATAGTCCTGTTGCACTCCTCCGTCGCCCCCCTTACCTCCAATGCTGATGGCGTTCACACCCACGAGATTGCTGCCGCTGGTGGTGACGGTGGCATCAGTAATATTAACGGTCGCGGTACCTCCAGACCCGCCGGTTCCTCCGTCGGTGTGGTCATAGCTCTGACCTCCAGCCCCACCGGAGGAGCCTGCCTCGATTCCTGCCCCGTTTGAAATATTCCCGCTTCCCGTCACCGCGCCATCTACGAGAATGTCACCGCCTTGCTGCAACGTGACGGTAGCCTCACTACCCGAACCGCCGTCGCCCCCCGCAGATTCGGTGGTATACGAAGCGGAGCCAGTATTTCCCAGACTTTGAGCCCGGATACCATAGGCCTGATAGGTTCCGCTACCGGTAAGGTAAAGACTGATCGGCCCACTACTCGTCACCGTTGTAGTTCCTGCATCCGACCCATTGATCCCCAGACTACCTTCGCCCTGAATACCGGAAACCGTGCGCGCAAGGATCCCATAGTTATCATCCGCTACTGTAGCGCGTGATTCCGTCGTGCCTGCCAAAAGCGCTCCTGTATTGCTCAGGTTGATCGATCCCGAGGAACCACCCGCGCCCCCCACTCCACCATCCTTAAATTGAGAAACCCCATCACCGTTAGTACTTGAGGGGGTAACCTTTCCGCCACTTCCACCCTTTATATATGCCTCCCAGATCGAAAGCCCCCCATTGTAAGTGCCGGGTGCAAGGGTGATGGATGCCTGATTACTGGCCGCACCATCGTTCCCAACGTCACCTACGTTCCCACCCGAGCCCGCATTATATTGTGCCTTGTCTCCCGATGCATCTCCTCCGTTACCACCCAGTATTTTCAGCAGTATGCCATAAATACGGTCAGAAACTGACCCAGTCTGCGTAACCGTGATGTCAGCACCCGGTTCATTGGAAAACGAGGCAATACTACCCATAGAGGCACCGTTGCCTGCATTCTCGCTTGATGAACTGTAGCCACCCGCGCCTAAACCCTGTACGCGAATTGCGAAATTCCCGTCGGTGATGTTAATCGCATTCGGATTAATCGTCGTGGATCCTCCCTCTGTTGCGCCGAGGGTTTGATCGACGGGAACCGTGACCTGTCCAAACGATGGGGCCAGCAAAAGGAATACTGAAAAAGCAAAAGCGCCGAGAGATAATATGCGAGGGTTCATAAATACAAAAGGTGGAAATGAAATTGCTCGTGTGCTGAAACAACAAAGGAGCTTGCGAGGTTCAATGAGGGCGAGGCTAATTAACTGAGTGAATAAGAAGCGGAAGTCAAGACGAAGCTATTCACCCTGTCTATGAGTCAAGCGATTTGATATTTGATCCAAGCGGAACTCCAGAGGGTGGAATCAACCCCATTTAACCCAAGAGGGTTTAGTTCGATAACCCCTAGGATCAAAAGGCGGGTTCACAACCCTTTTTGTAACGCTTATGCACAGAGGTAATAATCCCGAACGGATACCCGTCCGGTCGATTGAAGATACGCTTGAATTTTATTTCGGACTCCCCGATTCGCAACTCCACTCAACACAAACGCATTTTCGGGAAGCTCACGGTAATTTTGTACAGGTACACCCTCTAGCCTCTGTCCAAATTTTTTGGGATCGACATCGACATACCCCTCTAATCGATCCAGACCCGAAAACCGTCGACGACTGACCCGTCCCGCCCCCCACAACCAAATGGGTCGATCATCAGGAAGGACTTTATTTAAATACTGACACTTTATCCGATAAAATGCGTCTGGTGCATATCGATCTTCCTGACGTGAAAGTCGATCTGGTAAATCATTCCAGGTCATCAAAACCTCAGGAAGCTTTGCAAACAACACTCCCTCATCCATCCACCTTAACCACAACTCAAAATCTTCTGGGAACGCCCCTTCCCGATATCCCTCCGCCATTCCTTTACGCCACATCACCGAGGGATGGGCTACCGGCGCATCGACAAATCGATTTTGAAAATGTTCATCCGGAGTCAACAGTTCGTTCATCCAATCCACATGCGCCGCATATCCAGCATGTTGTACGCGATCACCTCCAAACGCCACCTGACATCCCACAACCCCTACCTCCGGATGACTTTGGAGATAAGCCACTTGTTTGACCAAACGCGTTGGGACACAATAATCATCCGCATCCATACGAGCAATAAATGCCCCTTGGGCCAAATCACAGCCTGCATTTAATGCCGACACAATCCCCCCATGTGGCAGTGAGATCAAACGAATGCGCGCATCCTTCTCCGCAAAAGCTTTTGCCTGTTCCGAGCTCCCATCGCTCGACCCATCATCTACCAACAAAAGCTCCCACTCACTCATGGTTTGAGCCAAAATACTACTTACCGCAACCGACAAGGTCGATGCCGCATTATAAAAGGGAAGCACAATAGAAACCAAGATACTCATCTCAGCGAACCCATCATACCTCCATCGTATTTTCGAGCTTTTCGACAAGATTCATCAACGTTCTTGCGCTTCACACAAAAAACCCGAGGCCAAAACCTCGGGTTTTTCAGCCTGCCATCGGCAAGCATATCTGAAGGCTACAGATTATTCCTCTTCGGAATCATCCTCTTCTTCATCTTCAATTTCATCCTCGCTCTCGTCGACCTCCTCTTCAGGAATCTCAACGTCATCACCAGGCGCGATTTCAGGTTTAACGGTCTCTTCTTCCTCTTCCTCGTCAGGCTCACGCTCAACGGGAATGGCTGCAACCAATTTGTCACCTTCATCCAACCGCACCAGACGTACACCTTGCGTACTCCGACCCATCGGACGTAAGTCTTCGACTTTCATACGAATCACCACACCGCGTTCGGTAATCAACATCAAGGCGTGATTGTCCGTGACCGTAAAGGCGGTGATAACCTCACCGTTTCGTTCGTTGACCATAATGGTACGAACCCCTAAACCACCTCGTTTGGTTTCACGATACTCGCTGATCGGCGAACGTTTGCCGAAGCCGTTTTCGCAGATCACCATCAAACATTCTTCCGGATCCGCAACCGTACAACTGACAACCTGCTGACCCTCTTTCAAACGAATGCCACGCACACCACGGGCACTACGTCCCATGTCGCGCAATTGACTTTCATTGAAACGAACAGTCATTCCACCCGAAGTGGTAATCATCAATTCGTCATTGCCATTGGTGAGTTTTACGCCGATCAACTGATCGCCTTCATCAATATTGATCGCTTTGATCCCGTTGGCCCGCACGTTCTTGAATTTGGCCAAGTTGGTTTTCTTGGTTGTTCCGCTGCGAGTAGTGAAGATCACACTTTGATCCTCGGAGAATTCACGAATCCGCATAAAGGCGGTAATCTTTTCATTTTCCTGCAGGTTCAACAAATTGATGATCGCTTTGCCTTTAGAGGTACGGGGAGATTCGGGAATGTCGTAGACTTTCTTCCAGAAGACCCGACCTTGTTCGGTGAAGCACAACAGAATATCATGGGTAGAGGCAAAGAACAGATTCTCAACAAAATCTTCTTCTTTGGTACTCATCGCCCGAATACCCCGTCCACCGCGACGTTGCTCTTTGTAGGTATCGGCAGGTACACGTTTAATGTAGCCCTGATGACTAATGGTAATCACAGAGGGACGATCTTCGATCAAATCTTCAAAGTTGATCTCAGAATCATCTGCCGTAATTTCTGTACGACGAGGATTACCATAAATCTTTTTCATCTCCAGCAGATCTTCCTGAATCACGCCATAGATCAATTTCGGTTCAGCCAATAATGATTTCAAGTACGCAATGCGTTCCTGAATTTCATCGTATTCACCTTGAACTTTATCACGTTCCAATCCCGTCAACTGATACAGACGCATTTCCAAAATGGCATTGGCCTGAATCAAAGAGAACCCAAAACGGTCAATGATTCCCGTACGCGCTTCATCACGTGTGGCGGCCGCACGAATAATACGAACGATGTCGTCCATATTGTCCATCGCAATCAGCAACCCTTCCAAAATGTGCGCCCGCGCTTCTGCTTTGGCTAATTCAAATTGAGTCCGGCGGGTAATCACTTCAAAACGATGATCCAAGAACGCTTTAAGCATTTCTTTAAGATTCATGACCTTGGGACGTCCATGATCAATCGCCAACATGATCACCCCAAAGGTATTTTCGAGGTACGTTTGTTTGTAGAGATTATTCAATACGATCGACGCCATGGCGTTACGTTTGATTTCAATCACCACGCGGATTCCTTCCTTATCGGACTCATCACGTACATCCGAAATGCCTTCAATCCGTTTTTCCCGCACCAATTCGGCAATTTTGATCACCAAGTTTGCTTTATTAACGGTGTAAGGCAATTCAGTGATGATAATGGTTTCTTTACCCTTGGCATCTTCCAAAATCTCTGCACGTCCACGAATACGAACCAATCCACGGCCCGTTTCGTACATCTTAATGATTTCGTTTACACCCCGGATCAATGCGCCAGTGGGAAAATCAGGTCCCTTAATGTGCTGCATCAAATCACGAATGCTACAGTGGGGATTTTCAATCAAATGCACCAAACCACCAATCAATTCATCCAAGTTATGCGGAGGAATGTTGGTCGCCATTCCCACCGCAATCCCGGTACTCCCGTTTGCGAGCAGGTTGGGAATACGGGCAGGCAATACCGTAGGCTCTTCGAGTTTTTCATCAAAGTTCAAACGCATATCGACGGTTTCTTTGTCGATATCGGCAAGCAAATCTTCCGCCAACCGATTCAAACGACACTCGGTATACCGATAAGCCGCCGCAGGGTCACCGTCGATAGAACCAAAGTTTCCTTGAGAATCAATCGTCGGATAACGCATGGAGAACAACTGGGCCTGACGCACCAACGCATCATATACCGCCGAGTCACCATGGGGATGGAATTTACCCATCACTTCACCCACGACACGTGCACATTTCACGAAAGGACGGGTATGCACCCAGCCCCCTTCTTTCATGGCGTAGAGGATACGACGATTTACAGGTTTTAATCCATCACGCGCATCGGGGAGCGCACGGCCAATAATAACGGACATCGAATAATCGATATAGTCACGTTGCATTTCCTCTTCAATATTGATGAGGTCAATATGATCCGCAGGAGCATCTGGGGGCAAAATGGGAGGGGTTTCATTATCCATAAGTTTGTTCTCTCAGCAAAAAAGGTCAGATATCAAGATTACGCACATTCAAGGCGTTGGCTTCAATAAAGTCACGGCGGGGACTTACTTCGTCGCCCATCAAAATAGTAAAGATTTGGTCAGCTTTAATGGCATCTTCCAACACCACTTTTACCAACCGACGCTGGGCGGGATCCATGGTGGTTTCCCACAGCTGGGAAGGATTCATCTCACCCAAACCTTTGTAGCGCTGAATGGTCATCCCTTTTTTGCCCAAATCCCGAATCTTGTCTAACAAAGACATGATGTTGGTCAGTTCGGAAACCACTTCCTCCCCTTCCATCAAATTGAATAAAGGTTCGGTACCCCCCACCAATTTGGAGGCCTCTAATCCAATGGCCGTCAACGCATCCAACTGTTTGCGAATTCGATCATGAGACTGAATATCCACATAAATAAAGGGACGCCCTTCAGCTTCCATCTGTTCATTGGTGACACGTAACTCTTCTTCAGTAAACGCAAAGCGACATTCTTTCTCTTTACCACTACCCCGAATCACCACGTAAAGCGGCAACTCACCACTTTCTTTGCGGGCAGCCAAATATAATTCAGGATCCACTCCGCGGCGTTGCACCATGTCGATCATCGGCTCAAGTTCATAAAGCACTTTCAAGGTAGCCTGTAAGCCTTCCGCATTCAAAAGCTCCGTGCCATCCGGATGGTGAGCCGTAATACCGTCCGACCCAAGTTCCATCAAAATTTCCGTCAATTTCGGATCATTTTGAACATACTCTTCGCGTTTACGACGCACAATTTTATACAGAGGGGGCTGGGCAATATACACATAGCCCCGTTCAATCAGCTCGCGCATTTGACGATACAGGAAAGTCAAAATCAAGGTTCGAATGTGGAGCCCGTCCACATCAGCATCCGTCATGATAATGATGCGGTGATAACGGGCCTTATCGATGTTAAAATCGTCTTTACCAATCCCACAACCAATGGCGGTGATCATGGTTTGAATTTCCTTGTTCCCCAAAATTTTATCCAAACGCGCCTTTTCTACGTTGAGCACTTTACCCCGTAACGGCAAAATCGCTTGAAATTTACGGTCCCGACCCTGTTTGGCGGATCCACCCGCCGAGTCACCTTCCACAATATAAATTTCACATTTGGACGGATCACGCTCAGAACAGTCTGCCAATTTACCCGGTAGAGAGGCAGAATCTAATGCGCCTTTACGACGTGTCAACTCCCGAGCCTTACGCGCAGCTTCTCGTGCATTGGCAGCCAAGACCGCTTTCTCAATAAATTTACGAGACTCAGCAGGATGCTCTTCCAAATAAACAGCCAGTTGCTCATTGACCACCGACTCAACAATCCCTTGCACCTCTGAATTGCCCAATTTGGTTTTGGTCTGACCTTCAAACTGAGGATCAGGCACTTTCACCGAAATGATCGCAGTGAGACCTTCGCGGATATCATCGCCCGTCATCCCCGTTTTGTCATCCTTGATCATCTTGTTGGCTTTGCCATAAGCATTGATCGTACGGGTCAAGGCCGAGCGGAAACCACTTAAATGCGTACCGCCTTCATGGGTATTGATGTTGTTGGCATACGAATAGAGACTTTCACTGTAGGCATCGGTGTATTGCATGGCAATTTCAACCCCAATACCGTCCTTTTCACGGTCAAAGTAGATCACATCTTCATGCATCGGTGCTTTGTTGACGTTCAAGTATTTCACAAATTCCGAAATACCACCGGCATATTTGAACTCTTCTTTGTGATCTTGGCCATCTTCCTGCAGAATAACTTGTACACCCCGATTCAAAAAGGCCATTTCCCGCAAGCGGTTGGTCAAGGTGTCCCATGAAAACTTCAAGGTTTCAAAAATCTGATGATCCGGCATAAACGTGATCTTCGTGCCGGAATCTGTACAATGACCCAATACTTCCAAGGGTTTCACGGTCTTACCCCGTTCAAAACGCATGTGATGAATCTGACCATCACGCCGCACTTCAACCTCTAACCATTCACTCAACGCATTCACACAGGAAACCCCCACCCCGTGCAAACCACCCGATACTTTATAGGAGTTACTGTCAAACTTGCCACCCGCATGCAAAATCGTCAGTACGACTTCCACCGCAGGTTTTTTCTCGGTTTTGTGCATATCCACAGGAATACCACGCCCGTTATCACTCACCGTGACCGAGCCATCGAGATTTAAAGTCACTTCTACAAAATCGCAGTGACCCGCCAACGCTTCATCGATGGAGTTGTCCACCACTTCGTAAACCAAGTGATGCAATCCACGAACGCTGGTGTCTCCAATATACATACCGGGACGTTTCCGAACCGCTTCAAGTCCCTCCAGGACCGAAATATTACTGGCATTATAAGTGGCCGGATCGACACCGGGGGGAATAGCAGGTTGGTCTGTTGAATCGCTCATATAATTATTAAATTAGGCTTAAGGGATCTGGTTCCGGAAGTGTCCGGAATTGGTTAGAAAAACACTAAACTATCCAGTAGACAGCACAAGGGTTTTCGTGGTTTATTTCAGGCTTATTTCCATCCAGTATTTTAAGTTGCACTTTTAAGCATTCGGAGGCATCTTCAATGCATGAACACAAGGAAACCCACCTTTTACTTCCTCCTTAGCCTCCTCATGCTTCTGGGGGGCTGTGCGACCACTGAAAAACGCATTAAAAACAACGCAGAAATCTTCGCGACCTACTCTCCCGAAGAGCAGGCTCTGATTAGAGAAAGCAAGGTTGGCCTCGGTTTTTCACAAAAAATGGTGGAAATTGCCCTCGGCCCACCCTCCTACATCTATTTGCAGCAAAGTGAAGAGAGCGATCAGCTGATTTGGAGCTACACTGAAGACAGACCTTATCATAATCAAATCGCGCCTATATATAATGACACCATCAACGGTATCAACATCGTGAACACCCAAGAAATTGAATATATGCGAGTGGAATTCACCGACAACCGTGTCACCCACATCCGGGCCATGCAATAAACATGATCAAAACCCTCTCCATACAAAAACGGGCCGCCTTCTATTTCCTGTTTCAATGCCTCGCAGGTTTAAGCTGGTGGATAAGTATGGGGCTTTCATCCGAGATAAGATCTTGGTTTTCAGGCAAAAGTGACTTTGGCCTTTTACAGCATTTTTTAGTGGCGGATGCTCTCATCTTCGTGGCGGGTTCCGGCTTAGCTTCTTGGGCGCTTTTTCATAAACATAAATGGGCTGCACCCATATGCTGGGCTTTGACCGGGGCCACTTTTTATGCAGGGATCTTTTGCCTTCAGTCTTCGCTCACAGGAGATTTAAATCTCCTGTGTGCCGTGCTCATGATTCCGGCCTGTATGCTCTCTTTACATGCAACTTTGATGGGAACTCAACTCCAAGGCTTCCCTTTCAATACGTATCACTCAAGTAATTCACGACGCGCTTTGGCCACTGCTTTAATTCAAACCGTCATTTTCTACGGTATCTTTTTTGGAGCGCTCCCTTGGCTCATCCTTCGAGCACAAACCGAGCTAAGGCTTCCCCGTTTCACTTTACCCTGGTGGGGAATTTTAGGTGCTGGTCTGGGTTTTTGTTTGGGAGGCCTGCTCGCTATTCGCTCCACCTTCATCTTTGCCCAGAGAGGAAAAGGGACACCCTTACCCACTCATTCCCCAAAAAACTTAGTGGTTTCAGGCCCTTATGCGTATGTAAGAAACCCCATGGCCATCGGTGGTATTTTTCAAGGCGTTATGGTGGGTTTGGTCTGTGGAAGTTTCCCCGTGATGATCTACAGTCTCACGGGCTCTCTTATCTGGCATCTTTTAGTACGACCCGTTGAAGAAGCGGATTTAGTTCATCGGTTTGGAGATGACTATCTTATATATTGTCGATCCATAAAATGTTGGTGGCCAGCACGCAGTCCATACACACCCCATTCATGATCAAAACCAACCCATTTAACGCACTGTAACCTTGAATTGATCTCCCTTGGAGGATAACGCCAGATCATGCTCGCAAAACGTATCATTCCCTGTCTGGATATTCGAAATAACCGCGTGGTCAAAGGCGTCAACTTTGTCGACCTCATTGATGCGGGCGATCCCATTCAACAGGCCAAAGCCTACCAACTCCAAGGGGCCGATGAACTCACCTTCCTCGACATCACCGCCTCCCACGAACGTCGCGAAACTGTGGTCGACCTCGTCGGCAAAGTGGGCAAAGAAGTGTTTATGCCCATGACCGTAGGTGGGGGAATACGCGTGGCCGCCGATGTCAGACGAATGCTCAATGCAGGCGCAGACAAAGTATCTATCAATACTGCCGCCATTCTTAATCCTGATATCATCGACGAAGCCGCAGCCTTCTACGGATGCCAATGCATCGTGGTCGCCATCGATGCCCGCAAAAATGACAAAGGCGGATGGACCGTATACACTCACGGCGGACGCAAACCCACCGAACTCGACGCCATCGATTGGGCCAAAGAAATGGTCAGCCGCGGCGCCGGAGAAATTCTCCTCACCAGCATGGATGCCGATGGCACCAAAGATGGATATGACCTCGAGCTCACCCGTACGGTCGCCGAAGCCGTGTCCGTCCCCGTCATCGCCTCCGGAGGCGCCGGCACCCTCGAACATTTTGCCGAAGCCCTCACCGAAGGAAAAGCCGACGCCGTCCTCGCCGCCAGCCTCTTTCACTTTGGCACCTTCACCATTCGTGAAGTCAAAGACTACCTACGGGCCCAAGGCATCGAAGTTCGGATCTAAGGAAAAATCCCCGCTCGCCCCGCAAGCGGGACTCAAGTTTCCAGCAAAACAGACCAGCCCCTCACCCACGCGTGAGTCCCGCTTGCGGGGCGAGCGGGGATCCAAAACTGCAACAACCACCGCCCCTCACCCACGTGAGTCCTGCTTGCAGGGCGAGCGGGGATCCATGAGTTTTCCAGAAAAAGCTTTCTTGAAAACGACCGATGCCGTAAATTTAGCTTATGGCTGGACTCACAAAACTTTACTTTGGTTGGCAGGCTTATTTCAAAACTCCTTGGTCTTTAGGACAGCTTCCTGAAACGATAAAGCCTCTCTACACCCCAGACGGGATAACCCTGTTATCAGGCTTCACTGATCATGAAAAAGTACGGTTCATTTTTGAGGCCCCCGACTCAAAAAATCCTCAGTGGTTATGCAGTAGACTGAAGGGACGCTTGAATCATTTCATCAAGCAAGAAGCGACCACGTTTCCGGGGTTTACTCGATCATTTCTTTTGGAATCCCTTGGTCAAAATGATCGATCTATTGTGAGCCACTACGTGCAAAATCAAGTAGAAGCTTCAGATTTAGTGGATCCCCTTTATCGGAAGCGTATGAAAGCTTTTCGCTTTCATGAAGAGGTAGATGCGCGAACATCAACCAGTCATGGCGGTCGTTACGAATTAGTGTTACATGTGATTCTGGTGATCGGAAACCGACATCGCATTTTTTCACAGGAAGCCCGTAAAGTCTTTAATGCCCTGGTAGACGCTTGCGAGGTGTTAAGATGTCAGCCCTATGATATAAGTATGATGCCCGATCATGCACATCTGATGGTGAGCTGGCCTTCAGAATTTTCAGCGGAAGATGTGCTAGAAGGGATAAAGCGAGAGTCTGGTAAAGGAATGCGAAGAACAGCCTATTGGCAAGATGGAGGGTATGCTGGAACGGTTGGACCTTATAAGATGTCCATCGCGATAGAGAAAAATAGATGTTTGGGTGGGTGGTAGAGAGAGCAGAGGGAGGATACCCGCTCGCCCCGCAAGCGGGACTCACGTAAGAAGTAAGAAATGACCATACTCTACTTCTCTTCACAAATCTCCTCTCGCCCTGCAAGCAGGACTCAAGTTTCCAGCAAAACAAACCACAGCCACCCCACCCACGTGAGTCCCGCTTGCAGGGCGAGCGGGTATCCAAAACAGCAACAAGCCCCGCCACCCCACCCACGTGAGTCCCGCTTGCGGGGCGAGCGGGTATTCCAAACAGCCCACAACCACAGCCACCCCACCCACGTGAGTCCCGCTTGCGGGGCGAGCGGGGATCTCTTCCCCCACTTCGCGCTCAACATTTGCAGCCTGCTATGATAACGGAAGCTCATGTACGAAGACACCCTTCTCCAGCTTTCAAAAGATACCCAGTTCCGAATCTCGGAACCTATCTCCTCCCCTCTTTCCGAACGTCGGAATCCTGCTTGCGGCGATGAGGTGTCTCTCTCCGCTGATTTGCGTCATGGCAAAATTGAAAAATTATCCTTTCACGCCCAAGGTTGTGCTGTCTGCGTCGCCTCCTCAACTGCCCTGTCTATCCACCTTAACGGATGCGATCTCGAAACTGCCCGCACGCGCATTAACCAAGCCATGGATTTCTTCAACAGCGACAGCACTACCGAATGGCGGGCCGACTGGGGCGCTCCCGACTTACCCGCCTTAGGCGCCGTTCGCGCCCGCCCCATGCGTATGCACTGCGTCAAACTTCCCTGGCTCGCACTCCAGGATGCCTTGTGAGTCTACTTGAACCCACATCACTCGGCCTCTACTGTCCAGCCGCCAATAGCTACATCGATCCACATCGACGGGTAGATCGTGCCATCATCACCCATGGACATGCCGATCATGCCCGACGTGGCCATCAGTCTGTCCTCACCTCCGCCTCCGGCGCAGCCATCGTTCGTGAACGCATTGGGTCAAAAACCAAGATGCAAACCCTCCCCTTTGGGGAAAGCCTCCAAATCGGCGACGCCAACATCTCCCTCCATCCCGCCGGACATCTCTTAGGCTCCGCCCAAGTCCGCATTGAAGTGAATGGCCAAGTCGCCGTGGTCACCGGAGACTACAAACGCGGCCAAGATCCCACTTGCGAAGCCTTCGAACCCGTCCCCTGCCATTTACTCGTCACCGAAACCACATTTGGTTTGCCCATCTACCGTTGGCCGGATCCCAACGACATCGCCCGGGACATCAATGCCTGGTGGCAAAAAAATCAAGCCGACGGCATCAACTCCGTCCTTTTAGGCTACAGCCTCGGCAAAGCACAACGGCTATTGGCCATGCTCAATCCAGCACTGGGCCCCATCTATACCCACGGTGCCATCCTGCCCTTTCTCGCCTTCTACCGCAACGCCGGCATCAAACTGCCCTTCACCCATACCCTCAAAATAAACGAATTCAAACAAACGGCCGGGCGAGGCATCCTCATCATCTCTCCAGCAGCGTACAAACCCCAAATTCGCAGTAAACTAGGACCCGTCCGCTCCGCCTTCGCTTCAGGATGGACCCTCTTGCCCAAAAGTCGCCACATGCTCAGCGGACACGACCGCGGCTTTCCCGTTTCCGATCATGTCGACTGGCCCGAACTTTTACAAACCGTGGCAGACTGTGCACCCGAAGAAATTTGGACGACCCACGGCTACAGCGAAGAAGTCAGTCGCTACTACCGCGAAAAAGGATACAAAACCCGCGTCATCTAACTCACACATTTTTCCGCAGTACAACATATAGAATATACAATTGATTTACCCGAACTTCTTATGCACAATGCCAATAGGCAACGGCCTAAAAAATTCTTAACCCCCAGGAGACAAACATGTCCAAACGATTTACCCTCGCATTATTTTCCGCACTGATGGTGATTGCACCTGCAACATCCTTATGGGCTCAAAACAGCGATACCATTTCCAGTATCGGATTTGGCGCAAGTTATTACACCGCCATTGATGACCTGAGTTCCGATATCGACGACAATGGTTTCAGCTATATGATTAGTTACCAATACCGTCCCGGTATCTTGGGACTGGAACTCAACGCAGAACTGCTTCCGGAAATCTTTAATGAACGTGGATTTGCACCTTCCGCTTACGTTATCTTGGGCAAAACCCTCTACGTTGCCGCAGGTATTGGCATCCTCAGTTATGACGGAAATTGGGCCAATGACCCCTACTATGCCTTCAAAGCCGGACTCAACTTACCGTTGTCGAAAACCATCACCCTCGATATTTTCGGCAACTACCAATTCTCAAGCAAAATCCCTGTGGATGATGCCGTAGATGATATCGATACCGATACCATCTTCCTCGGGGCAGCACTACGTTTTGGATTCTAATCCTACTTAGCTCGCTTCAACAAAGTCCACCGGGCGACCGGTGGCATAGGCGATAATCTCCGGCAATTGGGCCGGAGAGACGCCCTTCCAAAATACCGTCCATTTCCCTTCGGTATGATGCCCGGCAGCATGACGCTCGTACCACTGATTGATCGGATTATCACTCTTCGAACGCCAAAACAATTTCGGCTGACTCTCACAAGCCGCCTCCCATAATTCTTGGGCAACCCCTTCCCCACGGGCCTCTGTTCCCACCGTAAATTTCGAAAGATATTTACCCGCAACATGCGGCTCTAAAATCGCCGCCCCGCGGTAACGGGACTCGATGTAAAAATCGGAGGCCTCTGCTAATGAGGCCGGATTTTTCAAGGTTTTACCAAAAGCGGATTGAATTAACTTCAACAATCGCTCCAGATCAATCTCCGAGATGTCGGTCAGGTGATCGATCTGACTCCCAGGACGAATAATAGATCCCCGCCCCCGCACCGTGAACATCTCCTGCAACAAATACAACGGTGACGAAACCGAAATATGCAATTGCGGATCATGCTCCAACCATTGCTCTGCCTTATTCACCACACACTGATCCTGCTCATTCAGCACCATGGCCTGCGGACGCCGCGTGTAATAATAAAAAACTTTTTCTGCCTGATGATCCATCAACATCCCTTCCGTCCGCAACACATGCAGGCGTTTCACCAAGCGGGGAGCTAATTCTTTCACCGCTTCCGTATCGTCCAGCTCCGGCCGACAAAATACAGGTATTTCTTCCCGTTGCAAACAAGCCTGCAAACAGGTCCGCCACTCCTCCGGATCTGCATCAGCCCGCAACTCACGAATCACATGATAGGGACCATGCAGCTGTAACTCGCGCGCATTCGCTTCTGCATCCGCACCACACAGCAACAACAAGGGACACAACTCAAGCCGCAATAAAAACTGCAAATCAAAGGTCATCAATTCGCCCGAACTTTCCACACTGCCCGAATCCGGCAATACCAAAGCAAAACAAGCGGAACGATCGGATTGAAATTTCTTCAGATAAAATTCGTACTCGGAACGGCGTCCAATGCTGTCCAAAAATAACCGCAAGGTTCTCGATAAGGTATTCATGGCATCTCTTCCATCACCGGTTCAACGTATACGGCCTCATCCAATTCAATGACCTCATCAAAACGAATTCCGATGTGGCGTCCATTGACCCGATCATAAATCATCAAATCCTGAACCATCCATAACTCTTCATTCACCTTTTTGATTTTATCCACCTCAATGCGACGCAGCAATTCCCCCTCGGCATCATAAAATTCGGCGCGCACAATAAACAGGGCCCGTTCATCCACCCACAGCTTGAGCATGTCCACATCATCCCGCCCCGGGGGAGCTTCAATCTCCAACACCACCGACGAGCGGGTTTTCACGATGTCCCGCTCCAAGGCTTTGGCACCCGGCCACCACAAAAAATCCAGCGACATATCCGACCAGGTCAAACCCGTATCGATTACTTCATCTTCAGGTGAAGGCACCGGCAAGGCCACGCCCTCCGCATCCCACTGCTGAAAGTGAGGTTGCCCTTGCAACCAGCTCACCTGCACCTGCGTGATCGGCTCCCCAAAATTATCTGAAAGGGTGTAGGTCGCCATCGGAATCGGATCGCCAAACCGCAACACCGTCACCAAACGACGATCCTGCTGTTGCCGCTTCTGCCGCGTGCGCACAAAGCCATTCATCTGCAATGCCATCGGCGGTAATTGCGCCTGAACCTGCGCCATCAACTCCGGACCCGAAGGCAAAGGCTGATCATCTTTATCCATAGAACTCCCCTTCTGCGCGAACGTAAAAGGAGAGCAAAGTAAACAAACGATCAGCAAATATTTTTTCATTTTTGTTTCGGTATCGGATAATCTTTCAAACGGCCAATCACGGGTAATGGACCCACCAATGGTTTCACATACTCTATGAACGCAGGCGTGACTTGATTGCCATCTTTATGAATAAATTTAGCAGGCATATGTTTGGTTTCTTTGGCCACAGACTTCAAGGTCACCCGTTCAAAGGTCACTCCATAACGTTTACTGGCTTTGCGTTTAATCGCAACCGACCCATCCGCGAATTCTTTCACCGCAAAATTCACACCGGCAGCACCTACACTCCGTGCTTCTTTGGCATCCACCGGCGAAACCACTCCGGGGAAAGAACGTTGCAGATATCCAAAGGTATCCGCACGCACCCGGGCAATCCCCGTCCGTTTTTTAAGCTCTTCCGCCAAAATATCTCCCAAAGCCCCCGTACCCGACAACTGCAAGTTGCCATGGCTGTCGACTTCTTTGGTGTGGGCCGCAATGATGGGCGTGCCTTTGCTGTCGCAAATTCCTTCGCTTACCGCAATCACACAACGCCCATTCTCTTTCATGACTTTTTTAACATCTTTCGCAAAACCTGCCAAAGAAAAGGCACGCTCCGGCAAATAAATCAAATGAGGTCCATCGTCAGGATGCACTTTTGCCAACGCAGCCGCCGCCGTCAGAAATCCAGCATGACGACCCATAATCACATTGATTTTCACCCCACCCAAAGCGCGGTTGTCTTGGTTATCCCCCATAAACGCAGAAGCAACAAAACGGGCCGCCGATCCAAATCCAGGCGTGTGATCGTTCTGACGTAAATCATTATCAATGGTTTTGCATAAATGGAAACAGCGAAAATCAAACTTCGCTTTGCGGGCCGCCTGATTGATGATGTAGGTCGTCTCCGCTGAATCATTGCCCCCAATGTAAAAGAAGTAACGCACGTTATACTTCTGCAACACCTCAAAAATCTTTGCGCAATCTTCCGCCGTCGGTTTTTTACGAACAGACCCTAAAGCTGACGAAGGAGTTTGTGCCACCTTTTCTAAATTTGCGACCGATTCGCGACCCAAATTAACAAAGTCTTCATCCAAAATTCCCTGAATGCCATGTTTAGACCCCATGACTTTTTCGATGCACCCATGTTTGCGTGCTTCGAGTACCGCGCCCACCAAGGTTTGATTAATGACGGCAGTCGGCCCCCCACTTTGGGCGATCAACATATTTCCTTTCAGTTCTTTTAACGCGGGCATGAGTCTCCTCTTTGGGTTGTATTACTTTGTAACTGTTCGCGACCTAACACGTCTCCACAGATAATTCAAGAAAGGGAATGCGCGAGCCCCTGCGCCCCTGCAACTCACTCCGCCAAATGCGTCCACCGCCCCGGTTTGGCATCCACCCCACGCTCCGGCACCTCGGGCTTGGAACGATTGAGAAACTTAAAAACCAGCGGTGGTAAAACTAAAAAGCCTGCACAGATCTGTAAAGCCAAGCCACTGTGCGCCCCCAACTGCGGCAAGGGCCAAAAGCCGGGAGAGGGTAAAATCAAATTCAAGATCAGAAATAAAACCGGCGCAATCAGCAAGGGCCACAAGGGTTTGAGATCGCCCCGCTCCTCTTCTCCACTCAAGACACCCCACCACAACAGCCCCTGCAACAACCACACCCCATACACGTAGCCCATGGGATACCAACCCATCCAATCGGGCATCAACGCAGACCATAATCCCATTTGCAAGGTCCAGGCCAACACCTGACGATCAAAGCCCCCCCTCGGCAAACAAACCACCATTACCAACAAGCCAAAGCTACGCATCAACATCTGTGCCCAACCCATTCCCGCCAACGCATCACCTAAAATCAAACCCGGGAGCAACGCAAATACCCATAACCAACCCGACCGCAGGGTCAACAGCACTGCAAAAACGCACAACGGGTCCAAGGCCACCGCGCCAGGCACAGGACTCAGTGGAGACAAGACCACCCGCAACAGCAGATAAAGTCCAGCCAAAGCTAAAGGATGGTTAAACAGTTTCATCATGAAGGTACATACAATCGCCGTAAGAAAAAAACCGGTACTTTTCCTGTACCGCTTCCGCATAGGCTGCCGTTAAAATATCCCGAGTGGTAAAGGCACTCATCATCATCATCAAGGTAGAGCGCGGCAAATGAAAATTGGTTAAAATGCCATCCACCGATTTAAAGGTATAGGGCGGATAAATGTAAATGCCACTGCGTCCATGTCCCGCCGGAAAAGTACCATCCTCTTGCACGATCGTTTCCAAGGTACGTACAGAGGTACTCCCCACCGCAATGATCCGTCCACCCTGCGCGCGCACCTCATTGAGCGTTCGCGCATTTTCTTCCGTTACAATATACCGCTCTTCATCCATGTGATGCTCTTCCACCGTATCACTTTTCACAGGACGAAACGTTCCCGGCCCCACATGCAAAGTCAACTCCACCACCTTCACCCCCAACTCCAGAATCTCCTGCAACAACTCCGGCGTAAAATGTAAACCCGCAGTCGGAGCCGCCACCGCCCCGGGTTCTTTGGCGTACACCGTCTGATAGCGCTCAGGATCATCTTCACACAAATGATCCCGATGAATATAAGGTGGTAAAGGAGGCTCACCAATCTCATCCAGCGTCTCTAACACAGAATGCGCACCCACAGCTTTCACCCGATTTAAGCCATCCGCCCGATTTTCAAGCAACTCAAGTGATAAATCCTCATTCAAAGTGATCACCGCACCTGGCTTGGGTCGATGACTACTCTTCATCATCACCAACCATTCCCCCTCACTCCCCTCTACCGGCTCAATAAACAAACACTCCACCTTGCCGCCCGTAGCCTTATGACCATAGGTCCGCGCCGGAATCACGCGGGTATTATTCAGCACCAACGCATCGCCAGCCCGCAAATAGTCTTTAAAATCACGAATATGCTGATGCCGGATGCCTCCGCTTTTCAGGCCCAAAGCCAACATACGCGAGGTATCCCTCTTTTCAGCCGGATGTTGCGCAATCAGTTCTTCAGGTAAATTATAATCGAAATCGGAGGTTTTCATAATGAAGGGCCCTACCATGCCCTGAAAATTCAAATCAACAACCGAATTTTAAGAGAAATTCACGCCTTCCCCTAAAACACATCCTCAGCGCTTCGGAGCCACCAACAATGAAACCAAGAAACAGCACCCCAACAACAAAATTAAGGTGGCACCGGTTTGTACATTCCACCAATTGCTCAAAGCAATCGCCACCACACCCGCGCCACTCCCCAAGGCCCCACTGCACCACATCAGCTTTCTAGGCGAATGAATCCATTGCAACAAAGTTGCCGTAGGTATGATAAACAACGCGGCAGAGAGTACCGCCCCCACCGCTTGCAGCGAAGTTACCAGTGCCAACACCATCAATCCCGTCAACATGTAATTTAACCGAGGCACCGGCACGCCCATGGACGCGGCAACCGACGGATCAAATAGATACAAAATCCAATCTCGTCGATGCCAGGCCAGCACCATCACGATAATGGTACTGACCCCATAACTGATCCAAAGATCCATGTTGCGAAGCCCAAGAATATTGCCAAACAACCAGCTTTCTAAGTGCACGTTCCCGGGAACAAAGTCCAAGAGCAACAACCCACCGGCAAATGCAGTGGTATACAAAACGCTCGTCGCAGTCTGATGATCCAATAATCCTTTTCGCGCCACATACACCGTCGATAACCCCACCATCAACGCAGAAACCAAGGCCCCGACAAAACCCACAAAAGGCGTCATCCCGCCAAACACAATCATCGCCAATGCAATCCCCGGCAAAAGAGAATGCGAAAGAGCCGAAATCACCAAAGCATTTTTACGCAACACCACTAAAGTCCCCAAAGCGCCATTGCTGAACCCGATAAGCAGCACCGCAAATAAGGCGCGCTGATTAAAGGCATAGTCCATGAAATCAAACATGAGACACATCCTCCCGTTTGGCAAACGTTTTAGCCACTCCCTCAGGAGTATACACCTCATCCACAGGACCAAAGGCCACCATCCCACGATTGAGCATCAATACGGTATCAAACAATTGAGGAACCGCTTTGAGGTCGTGATGACAGACCAACAATAAGCGTCCATTCTGAGCAAGATCTCTGAGCAACTCACTTAAAAAATCTTGCGACGGCTCATCCAATCCCGAATAAGGTTCATCCAAAAGCAATACATGGGCTTCCTGGGCGAGCGCCCGCGCAATGTGAACCCGTTGAAGTTGTCCACCACTCAACTGAAACAACCGACGCCCCACCAAATCCTCTAACTTTAAAGCTTCGATCGCCGCCTCCACAATCTCGGAATCAACTGCCCGCCATTTTTTTCGGGGCCCCAGATGCGGATAACGTCCCAACTCCACCAGACCACGCACCGTAAGCGGAAAGGTAGGATCCATCTGATCTTTTTGCGGTAAATAGGCAATCTCAGCCTTCGCATCTTCTAGTTTTTTTCCACTCCAGGTCACCGTACCTGAAATTTTACGGTTCAATCCTGCCAAGGTTTTCAACAAGGTGCTTTTTCCCGCCCCATTTTGCCCCAACAACCCTACACAATGACCGCACCCAATTTCAAAATTGATATTTTTTAAGGCACAAATTTTACCATAGTGCACATGTAAATTTTCCACTTTCAACAAATGGTGCTGCTCTGGACGATGCGACTCCCCCAACTCTGTAATCGGAAAGGTACTCACAACGAAGCCTCCCATTCCAAAAACCACGAACGGGTATCTTCCCCGGAACTCCACCCCCCCCAACTCAACAAGGGATGTGACGCTACTTCTATTTCCATGTCAACATAGGCCTGCTCAACCTCTTCCGACCATCGGAAAACAAAGACCAACTCATTCCGACCTTCGGAAATTTGCACCGCAAATTCTGCATCCAAATCGCACGCGCCCCCCCCTTCCCAGAGGAGTGTTTCATTTTGGTAAATTTCAATTTGCTCAGGCACATGCGAACATTTGATTTCTAACCATGCCTCCTCAACCTTCACCTCCGCCACTTTTGGGGTAACACTGTGCGAATGAGCATGTGATAAAGGTAAGCTGACAGACTGCGTCAACCGCTTCATGGGAATGAAGCAGACCAAGGCCACCATCGCAACAATGGCCCACTCTAATAGGGGGGATCCTCTCATTGAGAGTCCGAACTAATCAACGCCTCTTTGATACGCAAGACATTCTGACGAAACACCTCATCATAACCCCTGTCTGAATTTTCCTCAAAGGAAAATTCAGGATCCAAAGGTTTAGCAAGCGGAATACCACTGGTTTCATGAATGGCACGTAGGGAATCCGCACTCGCAGAACTTTCAGGAAACAAGGCTTTGACATCACGATCACGCAAAACTTTTAAAGTCGAAGCCAACTCTTCGGGATTAGGATCTTTATCATTATTGACCCCGCGCACTGGAACGGCCTGAAACTGATAACGCGCACAAAAATATCCAAAGGCGGTATGCGTGGTCACTAACTCACGATCCGCTTTGGGGACAGCAGCCAATTCCTCCTCCGCCCAACGATCCAACTCTTTGAGCTCATCCATACGGACTTTGGTATTTGCCCGAATTTCAGATTTATACTCAGGAAATACTTTTTCGAGTTCTCTCCCCAAATGGCGCACCGCCCGGCGTACGGCCTCGGGACTTTGCCACCAATGCGGATCAATCGCTGCTAATCCGTGCACGGGACAACATGCGAACATCGCCGTGCTCGGATCAGACTGCAACGAAGGAACCAATCGACCCGCCTCATAAATCTTTACCGTAGGAGGGAGATTTTCTTTGAGCCGATCCAAATACGGTTCCAGATGTTTACCCATCGCCACAATTAACACCGCATTTTGCATTTCCACCATATCTTGGGGAGAAGGCTCGAAGCTATGCACATTTGCGCCCTGCGGTAAAATCCCCTCCACCTGAACCTCGTCCCCCACCAAATCCGTCACCATTTCGGT
Source organism: Kiritimatiellota bacterium B12222 (assembly GCA_029719485.1). Classification (GTDB taxonomy): domain Bacteria; phylum Verrucomicrobiota; class Kiritimatiellia; order SS1-B-03-39; family UBA6053; genus UBA6053. Next base: position 224,320 of record CP120722.1, read on the forward strand.
AAGGATAGGATGCAACGTGACCACCAGCGGTTTGTCCGCAGCCCACAACTGGGTGACGAGGCTCAGGAAAAGGAGTAGAGAGATTTTTTTCATAGAACTTATCTTATTTAATAGATTTATCGTACTTCTGGACCACCCCAGCTGAAGCCAAACTGAGCCCAGATGGACTGTTCACTTTCAGAGCCACGTTCGTTGGCATTGCCTTGAAAACGCAAATAGACTCCAGGATCATGAGAGAAAGGAATGGTCACCCCAAGCGTGTATCGGAACCAGTCTGAAAGCTCAAGTGCATCTGTATCTGAGATGTAATCAAAACGGGCGAAAGGTTGCGCATGGGGATGGGCGTCAACCACAACTTCAGTGGTAAATCCCCAAGATTCGACATCCATACCTGATTCTTCAGCATGGTCATCATGTTCATGCTCATCATGATCGTCCTCATCTTCATGCTCGTCGTGATCTTCATCGTGATCGTGGTCACTTTCTGCCGCACCACCATTAAAAAAGGTGATTTGATTTCTCCAACGAATGGCACGTCCACCAGGCTCTAACCCATTTTCACGCCACTCCCATTCAACGCCGGCACCAGCAAACCAACTGCTTTCACCTAATTCATTGTCACCCATGCCACCAAACAAAGTCGAACGAATCGATTTGAAATCATTAAATGCAGTATCGTTTAAAAATCCTAATGTGAACACATCGTCTTGTACGCGATACTCTTCAAAGCCCTCAAATCCTTCACCATGTGCGTGGTCATCATGATCATCCTCATCTTCATGCGCATCATGGTCTTCTTCCTCATCATGCTCATCACTGTCTGAATGACCATGATCATGCGAATGAGGCAGTCGACTACCATACCCAAAGGTCACTACAGAACGTTTTGACGCTCCAAGGTAAAGCGAAATATCTGCACCTTCCAAACCTAATCCATCTTCACCTAAGTACAGTGCCTGTTGCAACGGTGCATCTACTGCGGCCCAACTATGTAAATGGGTGGGGTTGTAAAAACCAACCCGACTCAACATCAAACCACCCCGCGCCTCAAAACCACCGGGAAGATTGGCTAATTTCAAGAAATACTCTTCCCACTCCCATTCCAAGTCATCATTCAAGTCCGTATAAGCGCTACCGGTTACAAAACCTTGCACATATTCACCCCACCGCAGAGAAAGGGAAGGTTCCGCAGACTGTAAAATGAAGGTTTCATTCTGCTTAGGATCATGTCCACCCGGTTGATATTCTGCAGGATCATCCGTAGACGAATTACCATAAACGCCATACACATGAATTGAAGGAGTCAACAATGGCGGGGTAGAAGATGCATCATCAGCAAAAACCAACCCAGCTGAAAGACCGGTGATAAAAAATAGAGATAAAAACAAACGCATAAAAGCTCCTGAGCTTAGTGATAATTAAAACTCAGTAAGCCATAATGGATACTTTCATTTTTGCAAATGATAATTCATTCTTATTTACGATCTTGGAGCGCGGGCACTCCTGCCCTGTGGAATCAACCTGCATGCCCCACCTTTGCTTGCGCTCTGAATTCCGCAGGGCAAGAGTGCCGCGCTCCGCCGCAGCCAACGCCCATATACAGTTGCGTTACCCCGAATCTTAAACTACAAGTTATAGCCATGAACTATTTATCGCTCATTTACATTTCCCTGTTTCTCAGCACGCCTGCGTGGACGGACCAGATCACCTTGACTCTAGAGATGCGCGACCCCCAAAGGAGTTATCGAGCAGGTGAGAGAGCCTATGCTTCACTCATGCTTGAAGGTCTCGACCTCGAAAACGAATCCGAGAATAATTTGCATGCGTTTGAGGACTTAAACAGCGGCTTTCAAATAGATCTAAAAAAAGCCGGAGACATGGAAATAGGTCCGGTTGCGATCACGCTGAACAATAAACGCATCCTATCAAACACCTTAAAACTAACCGTTCTACCTGCTTGGGATGGAACAGACACTTACCTGTTTAAAGTAGATAAAAACCAAATCACCCACGAAGAACTCTTTACCCTGACGCTGGAAATTTGGACGAAACATTATCTGCAAACGAGCATAAGAACAAAAAGAGACGATGAACTATTTTCCTACCAGGCCGGTGGCTCAGGTAATAGCTCTGAAACCCTCGCGGACGGATCTTCTCAAAGATATATTTCATACCATTGGCAGATCAAGCCCACAAAAACAGGGAGGTTTGCCCTCAGCGAGGAACTATTTCAAAACTTACCAGAGTGGATCGAGGTACCTGAATTCTCTGTAGACGTTTTACCCAAAACGGAGGAAACACCATGAAATCACTCATCTGTATCGCCCTACTCTTAAACTTAATCCAGGTCCTTCACGCTGAAGACCTCACCCTTACCCTCTCATCACTTCGAGACGAGTATCTCCTGAGAGTAAACGAAAGTTCTCCCCTCTCTTTAAAACTAAACAATGTCCCCATTGAATATCTTGGAGACCCTTCTCAAATTATCACAAAAAAATTCCGAGATACGACAACCTTCACAAAACAGATATGGTATGCACCTAAAAAGGAAGGTGAAGAAAAAGTAGGTCCCTTCAAGATTACACTAGATGAAAATGTCATCCTCTCCAATTCTCTACAATACGAAATAGAACCCAAATGGAACGGAGAATACAAAGTAGAATACAGAATGGATAAATCTGAAATTAAAGCTGGGGACGCTTTTAAACTTACCTTTGAAAGCTGGTCCGAAGAGGATCAAAAATTTTCAATGCAACCAAAAGTCTCCTCAGAATACACCTACAAGCATATTACAAACAGGCGGGAATCGGGTCAAACGGCGGATAAGGTTTCTTATCATTATAGAAAACTCATCTGGGAAATGACCCCGAAACATGCGGGAACATTTATCATCGGTCAGGATGATTTTGAAAATGTACCCACAGGAATGATCATACCTGATTTTACGATTACGGTGTTACCCAAGTAAAAGTGACACGATATTTATTCGCTGGAGCGCGGGCACTCCAAGATCTTAAATAAGAGTGATATGTCATAATTATGAAGGACGGCTTTCGAACAAACTACGCTAGCGCAATCAAACCAAATGTTTCGTACTCAATAACAGTTAAGCGATAGGCAAATTCACGTTCAGGCAAAAGCGGTCATGGATCTCCAAAATCCGCTTCACTTCCGGCAAGACCTGATTTTCTGGGGCATCCATCACAACTTTGCATACCCCATATTTTGCCGAAGTCGCCTCATAACCCTTCACCCACGCCACCATCTCAGGATCCTGATAATTTTCGATCGTCAACTTAGGCACGTCCACCCCAATACGATAAGGTTTTGGACTCAGACGCGCACGATAACATTCATGTTTCAAACATAAGGTGGCATAGAGTTTGTCTGATTTAAATTTTTGCATCACCGCCACCGAATCTTGCGCATCCGGTGTCAACAATCGATCGGTTAAAACCAAGCGATAGCCCGCATAGGTTTCATAGACTTTGCAGGCCAGCTGATCCCTTTCGATGGTATGTACAATTTGTGCAAGCACCTTTTCTTTGCCTTTCATCGACCCCAGGGACAAACAGCCCCCTGGCAAACAATCTACATCTATAAAGACCACCGATGCAACATTGAGCACGAGCGCCCCATAACGATTTCGGGTAATCACCCACTCTGGGGCATCGGGATGTTTTTCATCTTCTACGATAATCGGTTCTCTAATTTCCGAGTGAGCATACTCATAATCCCATGAAGATTGCTCTTTGCCAGTGAAGTGGTCGATAATGTGTACAAGCTTCTTCTCCGCATTCTCTAGCGCCTCCTGTTCAGAGTTCCTACTTCCTCCCCACGCAATGAAATGGTAAGGTTTTTCATTTACAGTGCATGACCTAGATACGTTGCGCCAATATTTATTGATATTCATCATCCATCTCCTGAAGCTCAAGAAATCTTTAAAAACAACAACTTGCAAGATTAAGCGATCCAAAGAAGTACATTTGACAAGCCATATCTCTATTACACGATGACCAATCATTTATTTTCAGGGCCTACAAAATTTCTTATCTTCAAAGCCCTCATCGGCCTCCTTCTCACCTTGTTTTTTTAGGGGAGCCACAGCATGCTCAATAAACTCCGAGGAATAAAAAGTATCCACAGCGTCATCACAGATTTAACACAACGCGGCGTCTCCGACCACGATGCAAACAGCTATGAGGAAATCGTCATCGTCGCCCTCAAAGCTGAACGAACCCTCGAAGTCTATGGCAGAAAAACAACGGGGCCCTCTACCCTCATCACCACTTTTCCTTTCACCGGATTTAGTGGTGAAACAGGACCCAAATTAAGAGAAGGCGACAAGCAAATTCCTGAAGGCCTCTATCGAGTAGAGGCTCTCAACCCCAACAGCAGTTATCACTTGTCCATCAAACTCAATTACCCCAATGCCTTTGATCAACAGATGGGAAAACAGGACGGACGGGAATCTTTGGGTTCCGATATTTTTATCCACGGAAAAACAGCCACCATCGGATGTATCCCTATTGGAGATCCCGCCATTGAAGAACTCTTTCTCATCGTAAACCGTATTGGCATCACCCAGGTCAAGATAATCATCGCGCCCTGCGATTTCCGACAAGGACTCCCCTATCCAGAAATAGATAAAATCAACTGGGAAACAGAGCTCTACAGCCAAATCCATCACGCTTTATTAAACCTACAAGGTGAATAATAAAGAAAATTATCTATTGACTAAGTCACGTAAATCGCTTCTACTATGGGAAAATAAAACCCTAGCTTCAGGATCACTGATGAAAAAATACATGTTAAGCACCCTCTTTATACTCGCATGGGTTCAATGCGCCTCAGCGGCCACCTATTACGTAGATTTTGGGGCCGCAAATAACACCACGACAGGAAACTGGAACAATATTACCGCAAATCAAACGGGCCAATACATCTGGCCCAGTCAATCCATTACCGGTCTGGTTGATGCCAATGGCTTGCAAACCGGGGGAATTAATCTTGAAGCTGTAGCAACCGGAACCATCGCCAACAACAACGATGGAGGATCTCTCTCCCCCTACAGCACCTCCTATCCCCTTAGCGCGAATCAGGATTTTATCTATTTTGACTCCGGTGACCTCATGACGATAACCTTGTCCAACTTGAATAACACTCTCACCTACGACCTGAAGCTTTTCTCTTCACGAGATGCCTCCGGTAGCCGCATCACCCAATATGACCTCACCACCGGAACCATAGCCGGAAGTACGCAGAGGCTTTTGGAAGCGGTTGACAACAAGGGGAACACGGTCACTTTTGCCAGTATCACCCCGGATATAAATAACGAAATCGCCTTCACGGTTCAGCGTCAATCAGGATCCAGTTACGGATACATCAACGTACTCGAAATTACGGCCATCCCCGAACCTGGCTCCATCGCATTGCTCGTCTTAGGCGGGTTGTCGTTTTTCGTTGTCCTGCGTCGACGTAAGTAACCTTCTCCCATTTTCCAGACCTTAAACCGCGTCTTCATCCACAAAGCTCACGGCCTCCAATAGAGCAGAATCTCTACAAACTTGAGGCGCCTTTCCACTCAAACAAGTGACCCCTCTCACCCGAAGCTCTTTGCACTTTTGATAGGGAAAGGGTCGTACCTCCTCAAGAACGTCTTTTCCATCACCATCCGGGTCCGTAAAGTACAACATGCCTTCATATCCTTCCGGGTGATTGCGATCATCGACGGTAAGCCCATCCACCCGCACCCTCTCCGGCATACTGCAGGCATATCCAAAATCGTGCAGGCCATCATTCACGACACAGAACATCCGAGGCGCGGCTTCCTCTCCACAACTGGGTATCCATTTACAGTTTTTGATCAGCACCTCCCCGTCCCAGATACTCCCATAATCTTGCCTAAAATTGATCAACGCAAATCCATATAAGGTAGAATTCTCTACCACCAATTTCCCCCGACCAATCGCATTTAACCCCATATGTCCCAAGGTACAGTCTCTAATGGTGTATCCACCCGAGACCCCCATATGAGTATCCATCCGCGAAAGCGTACACCCTTCCAATAAGATATTTTTGCAGAAATTCGTGCCAATAACCCCCCAGTGACTCCGGTCCAAAATATGATGCATGCTGCAATTCAACAGACTAAAATTGACCACATCATTGGCCAAAACATCATAGGACCCCATCGAGACCGGTTCATTTAACACCCCAATGGTGGTGTATGTTTTATGCCCTGAGAAAAAACAGTTTTGGAACGTAATCCCCACACACTTTTCGGTCTCTAAAAATCCACCGTAAGGATGTCCAACATCGGTTTCACCCACCACATAATGGGTCATCCCATCTACAACCGTATTCGAGCGAGTGATCAGAATATTTCGAGCCCAATAAGTGTAGCCCACTTCTTGGTGCATACAGTTGGCAACGGTAGTGAAAATCCCCCCCTGAATCCTCAAGGTTTTTTCTTCCAAAGGCCGGACTTCCATCCGCGTGATCGTATCGTAATCCCAATCAATCGGACTAGAGATCGACCCGTCATTTCTCAATACAAAACTATCATGTTGGGGAGTGCCCTTACTCTGATTTAACCCCTTTCTGAGAAACCTTAATTGCTGATCATTCTCCACGTACACATAACAATCCACATCTGGAGAGGCTGGCAACTGGGTTTGATCCTTGGACAAGCGGCTGATCTGAAAATCCAATAGTTCATGCGTAGGCGGCACCAGAAAAAGATTACATGCATGATCCTCCACATCCCGATCATCAATGGTGAAACGGGAGGTGTTCCAATCCGTATCCGTGGCAATTTTTGCCGTCAAAGCTCTGCGCCCAAGGTGATAAATCGCATCCCCTTTTGTTTGTACGGGAAGCCCATGTGCATTGGCGTATTCATGCGCCGCACAGATGGAAGGCAAATCATCCGCGACTCCATTTCCTACTGCACCAAATGCCTCATATGTGACTACTGGTTTATTTATCATCTGTCTTTTCCTATTGTGAAAGCACGAAAAACCTCCGCACTTTTACAACGCTGGCGAGAGAACAGCACCGAATCAAGCACAAAAAGAAGGGCATCCGTAGATGCCCTTCAAAGGTTCGAAGAAAACCAATCTTCGAGAGAGATTGCTTTGGATTACCAATCCACTTCAAATCCAGCGTACATACTACGCGGAGCTCCTGTACGTGCACCGTAAGGCAAGCGACTGGAAATGTAGTTTTCATCAGTGAGATTGTTAACTCCAGCGAATACATTCACCACGTCGCTCAAATCGTAACTGGCTGACAGGTCGACCAGGAACACCTCATCAATTTTGCCTTCCTGGGCAGAATCGACAGGCGCATCCAAGTTTTTTGCGGTTCCATAGGAATAATCAACCCAACTCCCTTCAAGGTTGAGGGCAAATTTTTGTTGCACGTAACTAATGCCAAATGAAAACTTCCAATCAGGCACATAAGGAAGATCTGCACCCGCGACACCCCCAGCATAAATATTATCGCCACCACCAGAGGCCAAGGCCTCATCTAATGTAGCTTGCGTGAAGGTCAAATTCACGTAGGCAGGCAAACGATACCCGGCATTCCGAGAAGCCAGCTCACCACTGATTTGACCCTCCACACCGTATACGGTCGCTTCACCTGCATTCACATTGCTATCATCGTTCCCAATCCCTGCATCCGTACCGATCAAGTTAGAGTAATCCGTATAAAACCCAGCGACTTCAAATGCACTGCGTTCAGCAAAATGACGCATCCCCAACTCACCACTTAAACTTTCTTCCGGTTCAATCCCATTAGAAATATACGCATTCGCTCCCGGCGTAGAAATCCCCCGATAAAGTCCACCAAAAAAGATGGTATCCAACGACAGATCATAAGCCGCACCAATCCCAGCAGTCCAAGCATTCAAATTGTCATCGGCTTTATCGCCATAATTATCCACTTCATACTGCAGGAATTCCCCCCGAACCCCAGGCTTCACCGTCCACGCGCCCCACTGAATGACATCTTCCACATACACAGCCGTAGCGAAGGTTTCTTCTTTACGGTCTGCTTCTTCACCGGGGATTCCCTCGCGATACAGACTGAAATAACCATTTCCCTGACCCGAATAAATATCTACATACTGAAAGCGATCCACATAATCATAATGTAAACGTACGCCACCCGTCAATGCATGCGACACCTCACCCGTTTCAAAACGTTGCGTGAATGCAGTTTCCCATCCGTACGCCTTGTAGCTACGATCATTATCTTTAACCCCAATTGATCCCGTCGCATCACCTTTTAAAACCGCCAAATTGGGATTTCCATCCAAGAGCGCAACATCTAGCGAGGTACGATCCGAAATACGCCCACGGCTATCCACTCCAGGTGCGGCATCTGTAGAGACCTGATCAATTTTGTACCACGAACGATCAAAGCTATTATAATATAAGGTAGATTCGATATCCAAGTTTTCATTGGGTTGTGCCGTGTAACGTAAAAAACTACGGAACTGTTCGGTATCCATCAGGTCAAATTGCGAAGCAGCATAACGTGCTTGCGGATGTGCACGCACATCACTTTCACTCAAACCCAAATAGGTTTCATTGGCTTCAAAATCTGTCGAACCCACTTTCAATTCAAAGCGTTGAGGCATCGCGGTATCTGGTTCCCAAAACATTTTCAGCATCGGCTCTGCTTTGCTAAATCCTGTATCGCCCCCCACCTTTTGAATATCCCGAAACCCATCGGTATTCTGGTAAAGAAATTCAACCAAATAGCCAAATTGTCCATGAGAGGTTTCTACCGTTTCACCAAAGTTCCCTAAAAAGTTGAAACTGTTAAAACTTCCATAACTACTCCGAACGCGTCCAGATTGCTCAGCAGGAATAGGGGTAGAAAGAAAATTGATCACCCCGCCTGTGCTGTGCGGACCAAAACGCACCTGACTCGACCCTTTTAAAATTTCAATTCCCGCCATCCGAGAAACAGTAGGAAAATAATAAGCCGCGGGAGCTGAATATGGAGCCGGTGCAGTGATCACACCATCTTCCATCACCGTTAATTTTGACGACCGAGTCCCATCCGCACCCCGCAATGAAATATTAGGGAAATTACCAAAACCTTCTTCATCACGAATATAGACACCAGGCACTTGCTGTAAAATGCGACTCACATTGATTTGATTAAATTTTTCAATGTCTTCTTCATCAAGATATGTTGCAGACCCCACTTGCTGGCGGATGTCTTCAGCACCTCCCAACACAGTTAAAGGAGCTAAAATTTGTGTTTCTTCTGCAAAAACAGCAGAAATAAAGAAAAGACTGTATAAAGTGAATGATAATTTTTTCATAGGACCACGCCTGTATCATCATTTTGATTTACATGTCAATCATTCGCTTGAAATAACATGATTGCATATAACAACACAAACATTTGACAACATAGTCTCTTTACACCCGATCCACCCGAGCATCCAAGCGATATCGGCGGGGCGTGGTATGCGTAAGCCGTTTAAAAATTCGGTGAAAATGCTCCGGAGACTCAAATCCACAATCCAATGCAACTGACAGCACCGTTTCATCACTTTCGGCCAACAGTTGCTTCGCCCTCGCAATCCGTAAACGATGCAAATAGGTCATCACCGATACCCCCGTTTCCTCCCGAAATCTGCGCGCCAAATGAGAGGCCGACACATGGGTCGCCTCCGCAACATCTTTTAAAGAAATCAACTCTGCATGATGGTCCCCTAAATACCCAATCGCCTTCCCCACAATTCCATTTTGACCACCCATCCCTTTTTCCGCCCCCAACAACGCCACGAAATCCCGAAGACTACTCAGTGTGACCTCCTCCAACTCCCAAAAGGTGTGGGTCTGATACACCCGCAAAATAAAGTCGGTATATAAAAAACTAAGACGGTCATTTTCATCATCAGCCCGCGTCAGGGAACTCACCAAATCCACAATTTTTCGCCGCACAATATTTAACATTCGCTGATGACGAATCATACACAACCGCAACCAATCACTGGCCGCCTCTTCCCAATCAGGGGCATGCCTCCGCGCAAGTGAAATCACCCGCCGGGCGGCGTCTTGTTCATCCTGTTTCGACACCAAAGTAGCGGTTCCCGGCGCGCCCATCACTTTTAATTCATGCTCTCGCAACGAAACCACAGCCTGTTGCAAACTCGAAATCCACTTCTCAGCTCCCGTCGCCACTTGGGCCTGCCCTACCCTGGCCATTGGCCCCCAAGTCTCAAGCTCAGCATTTAAAGGCGACAACACATAATACAGTCCCGAATGCAGTGAAATTAATCGCGGATGTGTCGCGACATCCAGCTTCGGAGTTTCCCGCATGGAAAAACGTAACAAGGAAGAAAGATCTGGCCCTCCACTCACCCCTACCGCCTGAACCTGATGCGGCCATGGCAGTCCCATCTCACCCAAGACACGGTGAATCACCGACGGACTTAATGGTTTCCCATGAAAGATGGCCGCAGTGAAATTTGTGCAAAGGACAGGGCTAAGATCAAAATAGATCATAAACATGATTCTATAGTCCAAGATTTTGTAAATATCGATGGTATTATCTATACAGTATCCGAAATCCTATACCCAACCCCATGGAATACCACATGAACGCAACAAACGATAGAACCTTCCCTCCCATCCAACCCAGTGCCGAAGCCTTACAAGGTCCCGCATTTTCAAAACCAGTCGCTCCCGAGCTCCAGTTCCCCCTCAGCCAAGAACAACTCGATTTCTTTTGGACCAACGGTTATGTCGCCCTACCCGGACTCTTCACCCCAGAAGAAGCCCAGAGCTTTCAAAGTGCAGCTGAAGAAATCTACAGGTCCGAACGTGTCGACCCCGACAACCATCGCTATGATTTCGCCACCAATAACCGCGATGAAGAAATGCTGTGGAAACTCGATCCCTTTTTTGATTTGCACGATGTTTTCCGCCAAGCCGTATTCGACCGACGCATCATGGATGCATTGGCCAGCATTTACGGCGGACGTGAGCCACGGTTATTCAAAGACAAACTCATCTGTAAACCCCCACACACCCACGGAAACCCCCTCCATCAGGATTACAATTGGTGGCAAGGATATCCCACCAGCCTCATCTCCGTCACCGTCTCTGTCGATGCGGCCACCGAAGAAAATGGCTGTACCGTTATTTATCCCCGTGATCCCCGCAAAGGATTCTGTGGAGAGCTCGGCTCCTTTAAAAATGAAGAAGCCTGGAAAAATGATCCCTCTTTCCATCCCGACAACGCGGTAAAAAACATTGCCCAACCCGGAGACGTTTTACTTTTCCATTGCTTCACCCCCCATGAAGCCGGCGCCAACACCACTGATGGCTTACGCCGCCAAATGTTCCTCACCTATAACGACTCCATCGATGGCGAATTCTACTTCTCCCACGGCGAACACTACCGAGGCTACATCGATGCCGGAGCCAAAGCCGCCGGACGTAAAATGAAAAAATACTTTTTGTAACCCAGACACTTGTCTGCCGAAGGCATGAGTCCTGTCTGTGACCATTTGCAACTACGCCGCAAATGCACCTACTCAGGCTCCGCTTTGCGAGGGCGGCTTAGCCGCCCTCGATCACAAACAAGAATGTCCCTGTCACGATCACTTCTCACTCGGGATCACAATCCCACGCAGAATCTGACGTTGCGCAATCAGGAAAACAAATAAGGTCGGCATCGCCGCCAACACAAAGGCCGCATTCATCACCCCAGGGCCATACTCTTGTTGCAACTGATACAACCACACCATCAAGGTCCACATGCGCTCGTCCTGACATATTAACAGCGCAAACATAAACCCGGTATAGGCATTCACAAATGCACCCAACGCTATCACCGCCAAAATCGGTTTGGACAAACTCAGGGTAATCACCCGAAACATCAACAGCTCACCCGCCCCATCCAAGGAAGCGCTTTCGTACAGCTCTCTCGGCAAGGAATCAAAAAAACCCTTGAGCAAAAAGATCGAATACCCATGCGCCATCCCCGGCAACAACAACGCCCAAAAACTGTTGAGCAAATGCAGATCTCTCAACATCAGAAACAGCGGAATCTGCGTCACCATCGGCGGGAAAGCCATCGTCAATAACAGATACAACAAGAAAGCATAACTGTTCTTGGGACGGAATCGACTCAAGGCATATGCCGCCATCGGATTCACAATCAAGGCCATCATCACCGCCAAACTACAATACACCACCGTCACCCAAAGACCGCGTCCATGTACGATCAGGATCTCCCACACCGTGGCATAGTTTTGAATAAGAAAAGCCCAACGAATTTCAGACCTATTCTGCTCGAACATCCACTGATCCAGCTCTTGAATTGGTGGATGGATTCCATGGAGGTCACGCCAACGCATATCCAGACTGGTAAGCGTTAAACCATCAAGCGGAATCTGAAAAGTACGACCACGCTCTAAATCTTTCCAGCCCTCCAGAAAAGACATCCAGTCGGCAGCCAAACTTCCCGCATCAAAAATTCGTTCCGGTAATTCAAGCTCTTGCCACTGAGAAACACCTTGCCCACTCACTTGAGTCAAACTTTCTAAATTCCCATAACGCGACTCCAAAAATTCACGCCAAAGATCGTCGTAACGTCCATCCATTACCACAAAGCCGGGATACACCACCTCTCTCACAAACAGTTCCCAATTTTCAAGTTCAGCCGATGCCGTCGCCGACAAACGAACGGGTAACGCATCCCGTCCCTGCAGCACCGCTGTCACCCGCTCATGGTAATAGGCCTCAAGATTATATACCCCCACACTCCATTCAGGTGCCTGAGTAGACACATACTTTTGCCACGCCAATTCTAAGGGACTCGCCTCTTGGTATCCCTGACGGTTTCGCGTATCCGGTGGCAAAATGCGAAACGCATTCCAATCCTGAAAATCCGTTTCAAACGCCTCATTCATCGCATCAATGGATCCATCGAAACGATCCAACATCGCATGCATAAATTCCCGAACATTGAGCGGACGTCCCCGGCTGATCGGCGTGTATACAAAACCAGCAAACTGTTCATAAGGATGTATCCTTTGGTCATCCAAAAATGCCTGCCATGCCTCTATGTCCTCATGGTTCAATTCGGGAAGTAGCGTTACTTCCGCAAAATCATAAACCGCACTTCCCCAGGTCGAGCGTAAATCTGAAGCCGATTCATTATATCGGGCTTCAATAAATTTTTGATACAAGACCTCATCATCAAATACAAATTGGGGCAACACACTGAATTCATGTAAATCCACCCCCGTCCGCGTACTGCCGGAGAGCATCAACATAAACGGAACCAACATCGATGCCGCTCCCAAACTGAGCAACAGAAAAATGGAGACCAGTAGACCAAACACGTGAGGGGCCCGCCGACCGGTTTTAGGAATCAATCCCATCTTAGTCGTCCCCCGTAGTTTTGAATTCTAATTTCACCAACATCCGCAACTGCCACAAGGTAAAGCCAATCAACATCACGCCCAACAACCACGCCATCGCGGTGGCAGGACCAAACCTTAAATAGATATACGCCTGACGGAAAATATGTAACCCAGCCACATTGGTATCCGCCCCTCCTCCCGTCATCGCCAACACATTGGCCTCGGCATGAAAAAATGCCGAAATGAACACTCCAATAAAGTTAATCAACAACAACGGCTTCAACCGAGGGATCACAATAAACAGCACCTTATCCAAAAATCCGGCCCCATCTATTTCCGCCGCCTCATACGATTCTTCATCAATTCCTTTCAGCGCGGCCAAATAGATCAAACAGCCCGGCCCCATACCCGCCCAAGCCAAAGGAAGGACACAGGCAAACATCGCGGTCTCTGGACTGCTCAACCACCGAACAGGTTCCACCAAGGTAGAGAACAACGCAAAGCCTTGATGTTGTGAAAATATTTCTGAGGCCAACTGCCAACCCGTCCACGCGCAAGCCACCGATGCAAACAAGGAAAGGAGTGCAAACAGTGTTGACGATTGTCGCAGCAGTCGCGTCGCCAAGCCCACGCAAAGTCCCGCAAACAATCCTCCCACTCCCAGATAAGCGATTGCCGGAATTTGCATCACCACCGCATTCAACAATCCTACTTCACTTTCTTCGTAGAACAGTTTCCACATCAAAATCACCACCAACCCACTCACCACCGCAGGCAAATAATACACCACCCGAAAGAACAATTTTCCCCAAGGCGTTTCTTGCAACAAGATTGCCAACAGCAAGGGCGGTAAAAAGGTCAGTCCCATCACCCAAAAGGTATAACGAACCGCCGCCCACACCGATTCCCACCAGGCGGAATCAAACAACACTTCCGCAAAATTTTGCAATCCCACCCAGGGTGAAGGATCCATCAAATTATACTCCTGAAACGCCATCAATGATCCACGAAATAACGGGATCACTTGCCACAAAGTTACCGCACCTAAAGCGGGTCCAAGCAACAAGGCCACCCACACCCCATTACGTCGACTCGCCACCGATCCTGCCTCTTGCGAAGCCTGCGCATAACTCTTCACAATCACCCGAATCATCACCGTGTACGCCAAAACAATTAAACCGATCACGCCCAAGGCCACCCGACGTTTAGGACGAATTTCATCTTCAGGAAGATGCCCCAACATTTCCCGTTCCGCACGTTCAGCTGAGGTGGCCAACATCTCCTGCAACAACAACAATCGCTCTTGCTTATCTTCAGGCAACGCTTCCTTCACTGCCAACTCACGCGCTTCCTGCAAAGGCAAACTCAACTGCGTGTACGCAATATTACTGTTGGGCCCATAAGGTTCCGGGGTACCACTTTCGATAGAAATTTTAAACACATCCGTCCATCCCGGTGGACTCAATTTCACCAAGGCGTGATAGCCGAATTCCTCTAAACGGTCCGGAAAAATAAACCGCGCCAAGCCTGCCTTTACCAAAATACGCGTACGAATTTCCTGCGCCTCTTTGCTCCCAAAAAATCGGATAAACTCCCAAGAGGCATCCCGCACCACCGGATCTTGAATATCCCGAAACAACGAAAGCATGCGATTGTTGATTTCACTTCCGCGAATTCCGGTAGGCCCCAAAGGCATTGGAGCCAATCCCGTGAGCTCAGGGTTGATCACGTTAAACATCTCTTCATCCATGTATCCCTGGGTCATGGCAATTTCACCCCGTTGCCATTTTCCCCACGCCCCCGCAACATCCTGATAAGCATATCCTCGACGCGGCACCCCTTGGGCATCTACCCAAGGTTCTGTAGTCATGGTCAAATAAAAATCTAAGGCCGCAGCCGCTTCTGGACTGTCATAAGCCAATGACCATTCACCCGTCTCCGGATCCATGGTCATAAAGGCTCCCCCCGCCGACCACAAGAAGGTCATAAAATGATAGCTTTCGTCGTTTCCCCGCACCAAACGAACCGCATAACGCCCCTGCCCCGGATCCGTCAATTTCCGTGAAGCCGATAACAAATCTTCCCAAGTCCAGGTCGCATCCGGATACGCCAATCCCGCTTCTTCAAAACGATCTTTACGAAACAGCAAGCCTTTCCCCATCAAGCCCCCATACGGCAAGGCCCAAATATGGGTTTCACCTTTGGGTCCTGGACGACGAATCACCGGCCACACTTTTTCATGAATCCGATCCTCAATTTCCTCCTCCGTTAACTGATCCATATACGCATCTAAAGGAGCCAAAAAGCCCTGACGAATATAGGTATCGGTGCGACGAAAGTTCATATACATCACATCTGGCGCCACCCCACCCGCAATGGCCAACAAATCCGATTCCACCCCCTCCACTTTAATCCCCGTAAATTTCCGACACAGCACTTGCACCTTCGACCAATCATAGTTCCCATACTTCTGAGGATCCGCCTCATAGCGTTCCCGATACCGCTCCTGCACAATCTCCGGATATCTTTCCTTGAACGCCCTCACCACCGCCAAATGCGCACGACTCATAGGATCACTGCGCGAGGCATCCGGCAACACCCAATTATGAATCACAATCTCCACCACTGGTGCACCATCTTCTAAACGCACCTCACCGCCGAAGCAAATCCCCCATAAAAGCAAAAAGAAATAGAGAACCTTCAACACTGACGCTCTCCCTTCGCCAACGCAATCCAGCCAAGTGCTTGTAGTATTCCTGATAAGACTTTTTCCAACGGCGGTACATCTTTAGGATCGTCCTTCTGCTTCTCTTTAGAGTCAAGGGCCTCCCGAATCCGAGTCAGCAATAAAAATGGGTTAAAGTTCCGCATACGGACTACCTAAATCGGAAGCCCGCCGAGTACAAGCCCCTTATGATCGCGTCCTGCGTCCACCCGGCAAGAAACTGACCTTGATCCATTTCCAATGCAACCCAAGGTGCACGCATATCGCGATGAAAAACAGTATCGACACCCAAAAATGCACATCCCCCCACTCATGTCGATTCATCCCCAAAAACTCCTGCACCGGTTTAGACATCGCCCGCCAACCCGAACCACTTCCGCCCCCACTTCCTTTCGGAAGCACATAACGAATGATCACTCCGCTTATGGCCAAAAATAACAACGAACAAAACGCCACAATATCCGTAACTGAAATCCACCGCGCATGATTAATTTTCATAAAAACACCTATAGTAATGATTATATTAACCAATAACGAAACAGACCGGATTATATTGTATGAAAGTTGAGATAGCTGAATCGCCAAATTATTATCGTAGCCGTCGGCGTTTACGCCACGGACCGATGCTTACACCAAACTGATGGCCTGTGGCGTAAACGCCTACAGCTACCTCAGGATTAATGGGACCTATCATCTCAAACCCAGCCAAAGATCCTCGCCAAATTATTATCGTAGCCGTCGGCGTTTACGCCACGGACCGATGCTTACACCAAACTGATGGCCTGTGGCGTAAACGCCTACAGCTACCTCAGGATTAATGAAACCTATCATCTCAAACCCAGCCAAAGATCCTCGCCAAATTATTATCGTAGCCGTCGGCGTTTACGCCACGGACCGATGCTTACACCAAACTGATGGCCTGTGGCGTAAACGCCTACAGCTACCTCAGGATTAATGAAACCTATCATCTCAAACCCAGCCAAAGATCATCGCCAAATTATTATTGTAGCCGTCGGCGTTTACGCCACGGACCGATGCTTACACCAAACTGATAGCCTGTGGCGTAAACGCCTACAGCTACCTCAGGATTAATGAAACCTATCATCTCAAACCCAGCCAAAGATCATCGCCAAATTATTATTGTAGCCGTCGGCGTTTACGCCACGGACCGATGCTTACACCAAACTGATAGCCTGTGGCGTAAACGCCTACAGCTACCTCAGGATTAATGAAACCTATCATCTCAAACCCAGCCAAAGATCATCGCCAAATTATTATTGTAGCCGTCGGCGTTTACGCCACGGACCGATGCTTACACCAAACTGATGGCCTGTGGCGTAAACGCCTACAGCTACCTCAGGATTAATGAAACCTATCATCTCAAACCCAGCCAAAGATCCTCGCCAAATTATTATTGTAGCCGTCGGCGTTTACGCCACGGACCGATGCTTACACCAAACTGATGGCCTGTGGCGTAAACGCCTACAGCTACCTCAGGATTAATGGGACCTATCATCTCAAACCCAGCCAAAGATCATCACCAGAAGATTCCTCGTTCAATGAATTCACGAGGGATATGAGGTTTTACATTTCTTTTTTTGCTGCTTGAGCAAATGACGGTGAATGCGCCGAAACGATCTGCTCCCCTGCTTTACATAAAGCGATTCAGCAGTTTCATCTAAACAACCTCGCCATTTCTGGTGGCGATGCACCAGTTGCAATCCATCAGCAGTCGCGATCAACAAATAATTCCGGTCCGAATCAATAAGCGTCTCATCATGACTCGATAGCTTTCCCTCCCGCCATTTCAGCAAATGCTCCAGCCCCTCCTGCTCCTTCTTTCCCGGAAAACACATCCACAGCGCATTCAGCACCACTTCTATAAGGATTTCAAAAAATATCGTCATGACCTTTAAGCCCAATCCTCGTAACTTATCCGTTCATAGTAACGGGAAATCCTCAGGCTTTGACGCCCCCAAAGGCCGCAAAGCATGAATGCTTATGTAGAAGATCTACCGACGTAAAACCGACCTTTCTCAGTAAATCTAACTGAAAAGTTACCGGCCGAGGGGAATCTTCTTTCTCTATATATTCAAAAACCTTCTCCCGATACGCCTCGCCACCCATTTCCGCCAAGTAGGTACCATATCGATGCCACATCAGCTCCTGAACCTTCGGGTTTTCATGGCTCACCAAATCCGTGATCCAAAAAGATCCCCCCGGTTTCAACAGTCGATAAATCTTCGCAAATGCATCAACCCACTCCTGTTCATCCCGAAGATGATGCAGTACCGCAGCCGCCATGATCACATCATAACGGCCCTCTTTGAGTTCAGCCCTGCGAAAGTCACCCTGAAGCAGGTTGATGCTTCCCGTTGTTTTTTCAGCAAGCCTCTGCTTTGCGCGCTCGAGCATGGGCAAACTCAAATCATTAAGATCACACGCAAAACTTTTCCCATACGCCTCTAACAACTTGAGCGTATTGTTGCCAGCCCCACAACCAATATCCAACACTCGCGAAATATTCGGCGTGGCCACAATGGCCGCTTCGGTGATCAATTCCATCGCCAACGGAGCGTCAATGGTCGCAGATTGTCCGGTTTCAATATTGGAAAACCTTTCAACATCCCCATCAAAACGCTCTCGAATCTCCGTGATCGTCGATTTTTGACTCAACGGAATTTTCATAGATCAGCCCTCTTTCGTAGTCGCATCCACGCATCTTCACCAAAAAATTGATGATCCACAGGTTCGAATTCAGGAGCTTCTGACAACTCCCAGCCTCCGCCCATCGCCGGAAGTCCCGCCCCACCCAAAATTTTCGGAGCCATAAACCACTCCAACTCCTGAACCAAATCCTCTTTTAGTAAAGCCCCTGCCAACTGCCCTCCCCCTTCACAAAGGATGTGTTGTACTCCGCGTTGCCCAAGCGTTTTCATCATTTCCGTCCATGAAAAAGAGTGCACCTGTAACACCGCCACCCCTAGCTCTTCCAAGGCTCGCAATCGGCTGTCTGGCACATCGGGCCCCAACAAACAACAGCTAGGATGACCATCGCTAAATACCTTTCGCTCTAAAGGCAACCGCCCCTGTCGATCCGGTATAATCCGTAAAGGAGAATGACCTTCCTGCGGACGGGGCATCAGACTGGGATCATCTCGCAAAACCGTTTCGGTGCCCACCAACATCGCATCCACCGACCGACGAAGCGCCTGCACCCGATCTCGAGAAGCCGGTCCACTGATCCATTGCGAATTCCCCTGCGCATCCGCAATCCGTCCATCCAACGTAGTCGCCAATTTGAGGGTCACATAAGGTCGCCCCGTCACTTGTAGATGGGCAAAAGCCCGAATCAGATCCTGACATTCAGTTTCTAACACCCCCGTAACCACCTCGACGCCAGCCTCCCGCAAGATGTCCAGTCCACGACCCGCATGGGCAGGGTTTGGATCGGTGCATCCCACCACCACCTTTTCAATTCCTGCCGCCAATACCGCTTGAGTACACGGAGGCATACGACCTGTGGTCGAACAAGGTTCCAGCGTCACCACAATAGTGGCTCCACGGGCTGCCGCCCCTGCATCTTTGATCGCCAGTGGTTCTGCGTGGGGAGTTCCGGCCTTGTGATGATATCCCCGACCAATGATCTGGCCATCTTTCACCACCACCGCACCTACGGCGGGATTAGGCGCTGTAAACCCTAGACCCTTTCGAGCCTCGGCCAACGCCTCCTGCATCCATGCCTCAGCCTTCGTCTTCATCCGGAGAAGCTCGTAACAACCCATCCAAAAAGGCGTCAGGATCAAAACGCACCAAATCTTCTTTGGCTTCACCTAATCCTGAGAACAACACCGGAACGCCCGGCATCTCTTTTTGCACATTAAAGAGGAATCCAGCCCGACTACTGCCGTCAAGCTTGGTAAGAATCAGACCCGATAACGGAACCGATTGATGGAAAATCCGGGCTTGATTGAGCGAATTCTGCCCCAAACTGGCATCCAAAACCATCCAGGTCGCGTGAGGAGCATTCTCATCACGCTTTTTAATTGCCCGCACCATCTTTTCCAATTCATCCATCAAATGATCTTTGGTGTGCATGCGTCCCGCAGTATCAATGAATAACAAATCCACTCCCCGCGCATGCGCAGCATCCATCGCATCATAGGCCACAGCTGAGGCATCCGACCCCTGACGTCCGGACACCACCGGCACATCCAAGTTTTCACCCCACATGCGCAATTGCTCCGTTCCGGCCGCCCGAAAGGTATCCGCCGCCCCCAACAATACTTTGCGTTTTTGTTTTTTGGCCATCCATGCCAATTTCGCACAAGTCGTGGTTTTGCCAGCGCCATTAACGCCTAACAATAAAATACAGGCAGGACTCTGCGGAAAATCAAAGGGATCCGTTTCACACAGCTTTAGCTCTTTCGATAAAGATTCTTTCAGCACGTCCACCGGCGTCCGGTTGCCATGAATTTGATTTTCCTCGAGGTCCATCACCAATTCGGCCACCAAACGCGGAGGTAAATCAGCTTTCAACAACGCCATTTCCAAATCTTCTAAGGTGCGTTCATCCACCTCGACCCCGTCGCTCACCATGCCTTGGAGCGCACTGGCTAATACCGTACGGGTTTTGGATAAGGCTTTAAACCAACCTGCCATTTAGAGTTCCTCCTTCGGAATTCCTTGACGCAAGGGACGATCCAACTTGCGAATCACATTGTCCAAAATACCATTTACAAACTTACCACTTTCATCAGAGCTCAGCTCCTTGGCCAATTGAACAGCTTCATTGACCGCCACCACGGGAGGAACATCTGTGCAGTGAATCAATTCGAAAAAAGCCAGACGCAACACATTGCGATCTACCCCGCCCATTCGATTCATATCCCAATTTTCAGAATTTCGCTTAATCTCCACATCCAAGCTTTCGAGGTTTAAACTCACCCCATCAATGCGCTCCATAAAGAAGGCCCGCATTTTTTTGGACATCTTGCGACGTTTGTTTTCAAGAAATAATTCGAGAGCCTCTTCCCATGTATCAAAACGATTGTAATCACGTTGAAACAGGAATTGGACAGCCCAAAGGCGGAGAAGATGACGGTTGGGGGCACCAGAAGTGGTCATAGAGAAGAATTGAGTTGGGAAAGAAGAGAAGTCCCCGGAGGGCGGTGAAATGTAGGCAAGGCATGTATCACCGACTCGCTCCAGGCACAATACCTTTTACATGAAAGGTTTTAGAGCACAGAAGCACATTCCAAAGCTGCCAGCGCCGCGTAAGCCCCGCGACTCTCCGCTCCACTGAGGCAACGCTCTTCGGCCTGTTCGATGGTGTGAGCACTCACTACACTATCAATCACCGGACAATCCAGCGCGATGGACAGCTCGGTAAAACTTTGCGTTAAGGAGCGCATGATCAACTCGGCGTGCCGGGTTTTACCTTCCAACACCACCCCCATGGGTATCAATGCATCCGGCGTCGACGTCTTACACATCCGTTTGAGCATGACCGGGATTTCATAACTCCCCGGCACCCACACCACTTGAATATCCGCAGCCGCAACGCCATGCGCCATCAATGTATCGACCGCTGAAGCGACCAAGGCCCCCGTCAATCGAATATTAAATCGTGCCGCCACGATCCCCACTTTTTTGCCAGCCCCCTGATGGTGACCCACTGATTGATTCACGTCAGCAGGCAAACAGGGAAGCCCTTCTTCAGGATGAGGATAAAAATGTTTTTTCATAGCAGTAGGGGTTGGGATGAAAAGAACTCAATGAGAGCGCAAAACAAAAGGAGCTTATAATAAATGACCCATGCGAGTACGTTTCGTTTCCAAATAATGAGCATTGTGCGGGTTACTCTGGATCACCACGGGAATCCGTTCACTCACCTCAATCCCATTTTCCGTCAATCCCGTCACCTTGGCAGGGTTGTTGGTCAATAAACGAATGCTCTCCACCCCCAAATCTTTCAAAATCAAAGCCGAAGATAAGTATTCACGCTGATCCGCCCCAAACCCAAGTGCCAAATTGGCTTCCACCGTATCCAAGCCCTGATCTTGCAACGCATAAGCTTTGAGTTTTGCACTTAAACCAATCCCACGCCCTTCCTGGCGCATATAAAGAATAATGCCCCTCCCCACCTCTTGAACGGCTTCCATACACGCCTCTAATTGTTCACCACAATCACAACGCAAGGAATGCAATACATCCCCAGTTAAACATTCGCTGTGCACCCGCACCAGTGGCGCATCCCCTTCCGTTATATCGCCCACATACAAGGCCATATGCTCCTTGTCATCCATCGAAGAACGATAAATCCGACACTGAAAATCGCCATGCCGGGTCGGCAAAGTTATCTCACCCTCAAATTTCACTGAGCCTTCTTTTTGTTGCCTATAGTCAATCAAAGCCGCCACCGAACTCATTTTAAGGCCATGTTTTTTAGCAAAACCAACCAAATCATCCAAACGAGCCATGGAGCCATCTTCATTCATGATCTCACAAATCACGCCCACCGGACGGTGACCAGATAGTTTGGCCAAATCCACTGAAGCTTCCGTATGTCCCGCCCGACCTAAAACCCCTTTGGGAACAGCTTTAATTGGAAACATATGCCCAGGACGTACCAAATCTCCAGCCCCACTTTCCGGATCAGCTAAGACCCGACAGGTGGCAGCTCTATCCGACGCCGAAATTCCCGTACTAATACCATGACGCGCATCAACCGATTCCATAAATGCACAAGGAGCTGGGACATCTTGGTCTCCCGTGTGACGCATTTCCGCAATACCCAAACGCCCCACTTCATGGCTAGGAAGGGTCACGCAAATAAGCCCTCGCCCATGAGTGGCCATGAAATTGATCATTTCAGGTGTAACCGAATCCGCAGCACAAATCAAATCACCCTCATTTTCCCGATCCTCATCGTCCACCACTACCACCAATTCACCACGACCTACAGCCGCGATGACCTCTTCGATGGGGTCCAGTACAGATTCCTTTTTATCAACTATCGTTTCCATATGCGTTGCCTTATTTATGAACAGGGCAAAGCATTCAACCTCCACAGCAAAGCTACGGAGGCGGAACGATCTTCTTTTATCCCGACTGTACGGTCGGCTGGGCATAAAAAAGCGTAAAATACTTTTTCGATCCCATCAGTCCCTGCCGAAGCAAAGAGTCGCGGGCTAACACCGCCGGTAGGGAATTTTCCTGCAAAGGAATCACCCTGCCCTGAAGATCATGTTTAGATTGTGTGCCCCCTCTACACGCGAATGTATAAAAAGACAAGTCGATTTCTCCCCTGGCTCAGCTTAACCAAACCAAGATCCTCGCTCCCCCCACCAACCGGATGATCTCACCGGTTAACCCAAGCCAGAATACTATACGCTCTATAAAAATATCTCTTGACGAAGGATATACCTTAAATTTATATTTATAATCTATAAAGATTAAAGACTAACAAACCCCTAACCCCCAAACGATGATGAACACAACTCCATATCTAAAAGTACTTGTCATAACTGGAAGCTTGGCGATTTTCAGTCTCGGAAATTTGTTGGCCGCCCCCATCATCTCGATCAACCTGACGACTGACATTGCGAATGCATTAGAATCAACAGCCCAGGCAGGAGCTCCCGCGGTGATCTCAGACCAGTGGAACAATATCACAGTGACAAATGCGGGTGACGGAAATGCTACCGGCTCCGGAACAAACCTGATCGATAACAGCGGAGCGGCAACAACCTTGGATTTTGCGGCCAGCAAATTGACTGGCGGAAACACCTACGCAGGAACCTCTTCACCATATGGCTGGACCGGTGATCAACTCACCATGCATACCGGAAGATTGAGCTATGACATAAAAATGAATGTCACTGAAATTCCCTACGCTCAATACGATATCTACGTCTACCTGTCTGCAGGTGCCAATGGAGGCGCTGTCGCTGCGAATATTTCTCTAACGGGTGACGATTTGGACTCCTCTCATTTCTATTACGCCAACTACGATGGAGGCTATCCCGCCAATAACTATGTCCAAGTCACTTCGACGAATTCTGCTGCGCCCAGCAGTGGGAATTATGTGCTCTTTACCGGAAACACCGGGACGTCTTTCCAACTGAACTACGATTCCACAGCTACAATTTTTGACAGCTATGTGGCCGGCATTCAAATTGTGGCCATACCCGAACCTTCCAGCTTAGTTCTCATCTCAGTAGGACTTCTCACACTGGTTTCAAGACGCTACATAAAGTAGCTCCCTTCTCCTTTCAATCTTGAAGAACCCTCAAAGGCAAAAGCAGCAATGACGCTTTTGCCTTTTGAGTATTTTACTGCATTTTTGGGATGTCGACTTGGAGTCACGCAATCCCCCACCGTCCAGACTTCAGCCTCTCCCTCTTTGTAAGGACCTCAAGCAAACGCAAAACTCTTCGAAGGCATTCGCTAAAAAATCATCCCCAAAAGAAAAATTATAAAAGCACATACTCTAGCTGATATATCACATGAATTCCCATTTGATTCGGTAGGCGAGCACAGACAGGGTCTGTGGTTTGGGATTAGGCTAAATATCTATGAAGTCGAACTCATCTTCAAATCCAAATAGCTTCCCGTCTGCCTCCGCTTCATCTTTATATTCACATTTTATTATGACCATATCTCCCCTCGATTTTTTTAAAGGCTCTTTTTTTAAACCTGCGGTTCGATTAATGACCACACTTTCAGGTCTGCTAACCCTTGTCATCCTCGTGGGCCTGGCCACCCTGTTTCCCGCCCATCTCGCAGCCCAATCCGAGCTCTTAGAAACAGAAACCGTCGCCACTTCAACAGCGTCTCCATTAGAGAAAGTAGAGGTCGACTGGTTGGAACAAATTCAGGCGGGGGGATTAACCATGTTGATCTTAGCCGTGGTCTCACTGTTCGCACTGGCATTTACAGTGGAACGGGCATTCGTGATTCGGCGCAAATATTTTTGTCCACGCGACTTATCAGAACAAGCGCGTACCCTGATTGCTCATAGAGATTTTGATGCCTTGTACGTCCTGGGAAAAAAGTATCCCAGTACCCTGGGGCGAATCATTTGCTTTCTGGTGGAACATCGTGACAATGAGTACAGCAAAGTATCCGCCATGGCCGAAAACTTAGGTGCACGGGAAATTATTGATCAGGAAGAACGCACCTTCCCTCTCGCAGTCGTAGCCGCAGTGGCACCGCTATTGGGATTGTTGGGGACCATGATCGGAATGATCGAAGCCTTTCAGTTGGTGTCCATTTACGGGGACGAAGGAGGCGCCTCCATGTTGGCAGGTTCAATCGCCAAAGCCCTCATCACCACCGCAGCCGGTCTCTCCCTCGCCATTCCAGCCATCGGCGCTTTCCATTATTTCAAACATAAGGTTCACAAAATTGGCGTTCAGCTCGATACCTCATTGGAAGAGTTGCTCACCGGATTATTTCTGGAAAAAGCAGAACTCAATTCTGAAGCCCAAACGGAAATCGCGTCGGACACGGACGCATGATTCTTTCCCGAAAAAGAGAATCAAACGCGGAGGTGCCTCTTTCTCCTTTGATTGACTGCGTGTTTTTGTTGCTGATTTTTTTCTTGGTCACCACCATGTTGAAAAAAACAGAAAAACAAATTCCGATCCAACTTCCTTCACCTGACCTCGCATTGGCCATGACCTCCGATGATGAAGTCACCACCTTGGGGGTCGATCGCGACGGCGGCGTCTATCTGGGTAAACGAGGAACTGATAGCGCACAAATGATCACCTACAGTCCTTTGCCTGATTTAGCGGGCTATCTACAGACCTTGGCAGCAACTGAAGGCCCCGCCACACCTATTCAATTGGCAGTAGACCGCCTTACCGAAACGCAAGTCGTGGTGAATTTATTGGACACCTTTCAGGTGCAGGGATTTCAGCACGTTTTCGTACGTATCCGCGCAGGCGCTCCGGGGGACCCCAGCCAATTATGAGTATGTTAAAAAAAACCAAAGCGGAGGCCGAGGTTTCTCTTTCTCCACTGATCGATGCGGTGTTCTTACTCCTGATTTTCTTTCTGGTCGCAACCATGATCAAAAAGGAAGACAAAGATATTGATATTGAATTGCCGGTTTCCACATCCGCTCTCAAAGTCAAACCCGATGACCGAGTCGTGGTCATTGGCATTGATGCAACAGACGGCTTATATCTGGACGGCACCCCTACTTCACTCACAGAATTAATGTTAAACCTGCGGGAACTTTCAGCCACTGAACCCGAACGACGCATCCGCCTGGATGCCGACCGCTCCACCCCTTTCCATCGCGTCGTCGAAGTGCTGGACATGTTGCAATTCAGGGGTCTTTTTAACGTAGGCATTCGTACATATGATGAACACTACAACTGATAACGAAAAAAGGCTCCGCCGGATTCGAATCGTCGCATGGGGCATCGCCCTCGGCATTCAAACCGTGGCCATTCTGATTTTTGTACTCAATGAAAATCTGCACAAACAAACCCTGTGGTTGAACCGTGAGGAAAATGATCAGCGGGTCTCAGACGTTCGGGAACGCTCTCGTAATCGGGAACAACAACAAGCAAAAAAACGGGAGCAGACGCCTTTGGCAAAACAGGATGCGCAAGCCCTTCAAGCCCGGGAAGATCAAAAGCGACAAACCCAAGCAGAGAAGCGTTTGGATCGCATGGCGACTTCTTATGAAAAAATAAAGGCGCATGAAAAGGAACAACTCGAGGTCCTCAAACAACAGACACTTCAAAAGTTCAAAAATAGAGAGGATAAAAATTTTCAACGCTTAACCCGTCGTCTAAAATTCGAAGCTAAAAAGCTAGATCAGATGGCCAAAGCAGACGAGATGTCCGAAGAAATTCAAACCCAACTCAAAAAAGTTCTCGAATCGACTCTCCTCGCTGAAAAAGAGGCCCCCACCCCAGATCAAATGATAGAGGAGTCACAAGGTCGAAATGATATGCAGGACGCCGCAAAAGATCTACAAGCCGAAGTGGACACCCTTAGTCGTAAATTGGAAGCGTCTGAAAAGCCCATAAATGAAGAGATGGAAAAACTTTTGGGAAGAATGCAGGACGATTCACAACGCTTCTCCGAATTGGCGGAAGAGATAGCGGCATTGCCAGTAGGCTCCTCAAAGGTTGCAGAACATCTCGCCGAAACACCCGCCTCCGTAGAAGACAGCGCGCTGATGCAACAGCTGGCTCGAAAAGATCAACTCAGCACCGATGAACTATATGATACCGCAGTAGCCTTGGAAAAAAAACTAACCCAGCGCTATGAAAATGCCCAGGCCGCGACCTTAGCCGCCTTGAGAAAAAAAACATTTACCGAAGCCAAAGATAAGTTGGCAACTACGGGCACCTCTGACCGTCCCGAGCTGGGGAAAGAGCTACGGGATCAAACCGTTAACACCGTGGGCGATCTCAATAAATACCGCGACACCCTTGATCGCACCGTTTCGGAAATGGAAAATATGAGTGCGCGTGCCCAAAACCGCATGCGCCAGGTGGATCCACAGCACACGTCCACCGCAAAACCCAAAGCCTCTCAACCATCTCCGGGGCGTGATATTGCATCGTTGGACATGCAACGAAAACAAAAGCTGATGTCAGTGTCTCATCAGCAACGAAGTAAGTCTCTTGATTTAACAGGATTGATGGGGGGAGCAAATAGTTCATCTGAAAACGGCGATGCGTCTTCAGGTCAAAGCGGACAAGTGAAGGCACTACCGAAAAGTGAATTATCAGAAAAAATCGTGGTGGCCAGAGCTTTACCGGGTCGCCGATTCACAGACGAGGCCTTGCGCAAGGGTTGGTTGTATATCGATACCTGGTATATCATTGGCCCCTGGGATTTACGGGAATATAAATCGACAGTGCTCCCACCCGAAACCGAGATTGATCTCGATGCCGTTTATACCAACGGCAAATCTGGTCGCATACGTCTGGCGCGTAGCCATAAACTGATAGACGTTGACGGAAAACTTCAGTGGCGCTTTCATCAATCCGACAAATTATTCGTACGTCCGCCGATCGAAACCGGTGACGCCATCTATTTCGCTTACACCGAACTTTATTTTGATCAACAACGGGATATTCTGGTCGCGATTGGAATTGATGATAATTCCAAAGTCTGGATCAATGATCAGGTAATCTGGAGCTCCAATGTAAACACCTGGGAATTGGGGACCTCTTTACGAAAAGTAACCTTTCGTAAAGGTTACAACCGGGTGTTAATCCGCATGGAAAACGGAGCCCCTCTGATGGACTTTTCTCTGGTGCTCTGCCCTCCGGAAGCCCTACCGGATGAGGGATGATTATCCTGAGATAATGACGCTGTCGTAGACAGCCTCATCAATTACACCGCCTCCGCATAATATGGGTTGTGTGACTCAGCTACAAAGTAGCGGCCCTAACCCAGCCTGGGGTGCAACCCCAGGTCTTGGTCTTATAAAAAAAGAATAGCGCTGTAAGCGCGGCCCCATAAAAACCAACCTGTTGAGGATATAGGGTCACCCCTACAGGGTTTTCCTTGTGATACCCTCTTTCCATGGGTTTCACCCATGGCTGGTTTAGGGTCACTGCCTTGCAGTTCATTTCTAAAACCATAGATCTCACCTCATCAATCAACCCTCAGAATGAGCCCTATAAAACTCAACACCACCGAATAAAATGGGTTGTGTGATTCAGCTACAAAGTAGCGGCCCCAAACCAGCCTGGGGTGCAACCCCAGGTATTGGTCTTATAAAAAAAGAATAGCGCTGTAAGCGCGGCCCCATAAAAACCAACCTTTTGAGACTATAGGGTCACCCCTACAGGGTTTTCCTTGTGACACCCTCTTTCCATGGGTTTCACCCATGGCTGGTTTAGGGTCACTGCCTTGCAGTTCATTTCGAAAAAACCATACATCTCACCTCACCAATCAACCCTCAGAATGAGCCCTATAAAACTCAACACCACCGAATAAAATGGGTTGTGTGATTCAGCTACAAAGTAGCGGCCCCAAACCAGCCTGGAGTGCAACCCCAGGTCTTGGTCTTATAAAAAAAGAATAGCGCTGAAAGCGCGGCCCCATAAAAACTAACTTTTTAAAATGAACGAAAATGAGCGCTAAAGAAAACCGGTATTACAACAGTTTTTGCAAACGCGCCTGTAAGCGGGCAATACCCAACTTCCGGTCACTGCGGTACCACTCTTTCCAGATTCCAACTTCTCCGTCTTTAAAAGAGGCCAAGCAAACAGAAAGCGCTTCGGCCGCCACGGCATAATCCGGTGGCATTGCCGAAATCTCTTTTAAGCACCGATAAAGTCCCAGCAGAATGCCCGTTTGGGCCACCAGATTTACGGAATAGAAACTCTGCCAACGTGGCGCCGGGGTATAGGACTTCAGATCCTCACGTAACTCTTCCAATCGGGGGATCGCGGCTAACAACAACGGTCGATAGTGATAAAATTCTTCGGCCATGGACCCAGTGACCGGCAGTCCCATCTCCGCGTGACGAATAAAACTGTCGATATAGATGCGGGCACTGCCATCATAAAAATTCCAACCGGGTTTCATTTCCGGTAGTGCGTCAAACAAAGCTTCATAAAAAGGCGTCCATTCCGCTGGCGCCCAGTGGCGGAGATAGTTTGGGGTATCCAACGATTGGGGTTTCCAAACTTGATCCATCCACACGGAGATGCCCAACAGATGTTCGCGGATATTGCTGACGTTAAGAATCGCGTAGTCAGTATCGCCACGGTCAGCGACTTCCTTGGCCACTCGTGCTGGTTTTTCGGGATGCGGACCCTGGGCAAGATGCGGACCAAAGGGCCAGACCGCCACATGATAGTACACCCCATATTTGCGTTGCGGCTCCCTGGGCAGACTTTTGAAATCTTCCTGCATTTCCTGAGTACGGCCATTATCGGCAAACACACAAATCACCGACTCCGGGAGATGGAGATCGCCAGAGCGAATCAGTTCTACCCCTTCCTGCCACAAAGTCATGGTCGACAAAGGCTGCGGACGAGCATCCACTTCTGCAATAATTTCCAACTGATCGGTCAAAGCTTGAGAGTACAAAGAGGCTGCCGCTTCACGCGCTTCGGGATCGTGATCCCACAGCGGACGGTCACCGCGTCCGCGGAGACCCACCTGCCAGATGACCCGCTCTCCCGCCACCGCGTACCATCGTTCCGCATAGGCCCGCCAGCAGGTACGCATGGCATCCGGATCCTGTCTATAGGAGAAAGGAGGATTCTTTTCCTCTTCTCCATTTTCCGCCCACCAGGTTTCGTAGGCAAAATGGGCGACCCCTAAAGGTTCCACATGGTGTTGCGAGACATACAGTCCCCGTCGAACCGCCGCCCGAATCATATCCGCCTCGGGTTCATTCATGATGTCGAGGAAGGAGGAGGGGATAATCAAATTTGCGCGCATCCGCAATGCGGTCTCGAAGACCTTTTCCATCAGGGATAAAGGAGGTACCGCGGTGTAATAGTAGAGCAGGCGCGAGTCGTAGTTGTCCGGTACTTCATCGGACAACGTTTCCGCCTGTGCGCGCCCCGGCCAGTTCATGAAGCGTGAGCCCGCCGGTTCTTTCCAACCCGCCAGTAAATCTTCGTCGTTCAGAAACCATCCGCGGATTTTAAAAACGGGAGCTGCCGATTCGATGCGTCCCCGGGGCAACTCTAATTTCTCCAGAGCCTCCGGGGAAAGATCTTTCCAAAATCCGCAAGGGTCTACGCCCAAAAAGCGATGGGAAAATTCATACAAACCGTAGATCGCACCCAACTCATCTCCACCGGAAATTTCGACCCGCTCTCCGATGTCGATACGGAAAACTTCAGAAGGAAGTTCCGAATTAATGGCCACCGTAAATAGACCGGAGGCATCACTCAACTCAGGACGAACGCCCAGCACAGCTTCGATATCCCGCGCCACATCCGCCATGGCCGCCCGAATGCCGGGGGTAGAATGAATTAAATGTACTGCGAAAGAATCAGGAGAGAGGATTAAGGTTTCCACGTCTCAGCCTAGCCCTTAGCGGCGACGCCGGAACAAACCACATGTCGCCAAGGCGCCCAACATCAGAACCACCGTACTGGGTTCGGGGATAGCCATCAATTCACTTTCAGAAAGCAATCCAGAAGAAAATCGTACTTCATCCACCACACCATCGAAGATATTTCCGTTTCCACTGATCTGATTCCCGATTCTAAATTGAGCATCACTGTTGTGTATAGAGGTCAAACTGTGAGTGGCGTTTGAGGACAACAACGCCCCACCATCCGTCAAATTCTGGAGGTAGAATGTGATACCGTCAGCGGACGTATCCGTCATATCCACCACCACCGCAGCGAAGTAATCTTTGTCTTCATCGATAGCCCAGGGTGAATCAATTACTTCCGTATGGCCCGCTCCGGTTTGACCGTCATTACTGAACGCCACTTGCAAAAGTTTAGATGTTCTATGGATGCCCAAGAACCAGCCCCGATCATTGCTGCCTGAATCAAAATGAGAAACCATGATACTCGAACTTGCGTCGGAAATATCAGCCGCATTGAAATAAAGTTCTAAAGAAAAGGCTGACTGTGTCCAATCATCACTATCAGACGCACTCAGATACTTACTACCCGTGAGGTTTGCCAAATCGACATTGCTCGCCGACGTGAGCGGTATAGGATTCGAGAAGGTTGAGCCATTCCCTGTAGCCGGAATCTCAGCCTGAACTGCACTGGCTTCAGCAGTCAGATTATGACCATTTCCACTGGAGTCATTGAGGAACCCGGGTGAATCTTCGAAGCGCCAATAGCCGAGGGTGGCCGCTTGGGCGGAGGAAAGAAGAGCGGTTAATCCAACGAGACCGAGGATCAAGGCAGTGCGGAGAGATGTTGTTGTATTCATGATCTATTTATAGCATTGGGGTTACGCGATGTACATCGTCTGAAAGCGATGATAATAATCTGAAATAGATATTCATACAGATTCTTTGCCATGTAAGCGCTTCCGCCCGCGTAGACCGAAGACCAGCGCGAGACCCGCAAAAGAAAATAGCGACAGGGTGGAGGATTCGGGAATGGCGATCAGCAGTTCCGAAGAGCTCAGTACCGTATCCGAAATCTTCACTTCATCGATATCCCCGGTAAATTTGCCCCCAATGTTGGTGTTTCCGGTTCCGCTGATTCTGAACTTTGCTGAACTATCAAACACTTTATTCATGGTTGAGCTACCGATTGTGGACATTAACGTTCCGCCATTGGTTAAATCCTGATAATAGAAGGTCACATCATTTGTCCCCGTGCTCCCGTCAAAGCTAAAAGCGATGTAATAGTCTACGCCGGTTGTGAGGGTCAAGCCTAGCGGAAGCAGGGTGGTGGGGTTATCCCCATCAGGACTTACCAACAGATACATTTCATTTGCGCCTGCGGATAAGGTCCCATTACTATCCGCAATCCCTAAGCCCCAGCTACGATCCCCATTATTTGCATCGTACTGACTCATCACATACTGGGTGTTGCTACTGGTACTCCCTAAATTGATATACGCTTCGGCCGTAAAACTTCCCAACCCGGATGCACCAAAAGGATCGGCGACTGACAGGCTCCCTGAACCATTGAACGAAGCCATGGACCCGTTGCTATCGCCGGTTTGGGGAATGGGGCTACTAAATTCACTTCCATTCCCTGAAACAGGGATAGCTTCTTTAGTTGCGCCGGTAATTACACTTAACGTATTTCCGTTCCCCGAAGAATCCGTCAGTACATCGTCTTCAAACCGCCAATAGCCAATCGTCGCGGCTTGGGCGGTGGAAAGAAAGGCGGTCAGTCCAACGAGACCGAGTATCAAGGCAGTAGAGGAAGATGATTTCGTGTTTTTCATGATTTGTTTATAGCATTTAGGTTATGCTCTGTACATCATCTGAAAATAACGCGAATCAACTGTAATTGATATTTAGGTTGTTTCTTTCCTGCGAAAGACGCTGGGATGAAAAGATTCATGTTCCCGGGCGCTCAAGCGGTAGGACAAAGGGCTCTGTCCGGTATCCCTTTTCAAATGGCGCCCCAGCAGGGTCGAGGAGGAGAATCCGCAACGGGAGGCGATTTGAAATACGGGGAGATCGGTGGTGACCAGCTCTTCTTTCGCATGCTCCAGCCGGATTTTATAGAGAGTTGCGATAACCGAGGTCCCGAAATGGCGGTTAAACAGGCGTTCCAAATGTTCGCCACTCAATTGTACCGACCAGGCAATCTGTCCCAGGGTCAACTTCTGATGATAACGTTGCAGAATATATTGACGGGCATGTTCGGCTGCTCCTTTTCCCCGGTCCATCTGACTCAACGGAGTCTCATCAATCGGTGAAGGACGGATCGCGGTCACACTCGCGGTCAGCGCCAAAGCCAGTCCGCTGATCATTCCCGAATGAATTTTGTTTCTGTTTTGCGCTTCCTCCCGAATAAACTTCACCAATTCTTTTTCGCGGGTGGGATGGAGCGCCCCCGGGAAATGATGAAATCCACTGAGTCTTTGCTTTAAGTCTTCATAGAAATGCAATGACGGGTGACGTTTGGAGGTTTTGGACGCAAGCAGGGTGTCGATGGCTTCCAGATCAAAACGGATTTGCAGGGTGTGAAGCGAAGCGTCCTGTTCAGGATCCGTACTGTAATATTCGAGATGATGGGGATTTAAATAGGAGATCGCATCCCCTTCGTTCAGCGTTTGCACGATCCCGCCCGGTAGCCTGAGTTCCAAACCTCCTTTCAAAAAAAAGATGATACGGGGACGAATTCCCCCGCCAACCTCCACCCGCTCACCGGCCGGCACCGTGGTGATAAATTCAACCACCTGGGTGATGGGAGGAAGCAGGGAAGATAGTCTATAGAGGATTTTGGCCATGGGGGAGCGGGAGGGGGATGGCGAAGGCGTGATGAAGGATGAAGGGTGGCAAAGGCCAAAAGAATACCTTCCTCTTTTCTGGTTTACGAGGGTTTATCTGAAACGTTTCCGCGGAAACCCGGACCCACGCTACACTTGGTTTCAAGCAATTTACATTTACAGGGCGATTCCCTTCGCGGGATGAAACCCAATCGTTACTGCGATTTCTGTGCCCTGAAAGGGTACGCCTCCAAAGCCCAGTCCGAAGGGCTGGAAACAGGTGCCCTAAAACCATTGGAGGACTGAAAGTCTGGCCCTCTTGAACCTAAGACAGGACAAGAGAAACTATATTGCGGGCTTAGGTTGAAGTCTTACGCATAAGAGCGCCAGCCTTACAGGCCTCATCGCGTTGTGGGTTTGCCCCCCCCCCAGCGCTGCGCACCGGGCTTTGGAGCGTCAGCCCTTCGGGCCTGTAATAAAATACGCCAAAACAGAACATGTAGTACTGGGTCCCACGAAGTTAAAACCCTTATAAATTCAACTATAGGCCATTTTACAGAATTCTTTTGCCACAAAAAAAGCACAGGAAGACGGAACCACCTGCGCTTTGGTTTTCAGAAAGGGGCTGCCCTTACTTTTTTCTTCTGATGAAGGTCAGGCCCATCGCCACCCCGCCGATGAGGATCATGGTGATACTGGTCGGTTCAGGGACCACAGCCGCCGTGAAGCTCAGGTCGTCAATGCCCATCATAGCATGAACCCGATCAGGGCCTATCATACTCGCATCATTCCAGCGCAACCAGAGTTCATCACCGTCATTCCAATTGATCCCGGTAACTGTGCCCGAGAACTCTTCCCGGTTCGCCGCAGCGTTACCATCAAGCCAAATGCTCGATGCGACAGTTTGACGCGCAGTAAATGTAAACGCAGCCACGTCTGTCCACCCAGAAGCGGCCGTAAGACTGCCGCCGGAACTAAAGACCTGATAGTCAAAGGTGAGTTGATCCGCCGCCTCATTATTGATGACACGCCATTGTTCAGCGGTAAAACTCAAGGTAAATTGATTTAAGGTAGCACCGGTATCATTGGTGAGCTGTACGCCAAAACGGGCAAAATCAGCAATCGTATCTGAATTATCACTCCTGGTTTGAGTACCAAAAGCGCGATCATCCTCAAAGTCCTCATTAGCACGACCAAGACTTAAAGGGCGGTCTTGTTGATTGGCGAGACCACTACTAACGCCCTGCTCTTTATTGACCACCGTATAGGTAGATGCTGTGAAATTATCAGGATCCGCCCAATACCAACTGTCCAGAGTAATACCATTTGACCAAGCGGGCTGACCATCGTCTTTTGACAGCGAATCGAAGTCTTGGGTATAGCTCCCACCCACATACGAAACCGCAGCATTCGCGGTGGAAACGGCGACAAAGAGACTCAGCACCAAGCCAGTCAGTTTTTTTTGCAGCATGGTGGCGCGGCAACGCGTAGCGCGTTGTGAATTAAAAGGGATGTGTTGATCAATATTTTGCATAAAGGTATCCTCTGGAACAGCATGAGAGTGTAGTTCATATAAAGAGATTTAGTCAATTTAAACAAGTTCCAACCCATGTGATATATCTGCGAATATATTGAATATATCTCCAACACTCACCCATCAGCACAGTGGACATACCGTATAAACCCAACTCTGAGCTTACTCGAAGTGCGAAGCGCTGGGAATCCGTTTCACCAACTTCATCATCGGGCCGAAGGTCCGCGAAGATACCAGCCCAGTGCGAAGCGCTGGGTCCATCGATACCACAACCCCCTGCCGGGCCATCGGTCCGCGGAGATCCCCCACCTCATGGCGATTGTTGCGGACCTCACTCACCCCCGACTCTAATTTTGACTCCAAGAATAAACGTACATGTGTGCGTGAAAGCTCCATTGCCCTTCTTTCGGATACGTTCTATATTGGGTCACAAAAGATACCCATTAAAATTCCACTCAGGAACCCTTAATATGAAAAACTACATTTTCTCCTCTCTCCTCTTTCTATCCCTCTTCATCACTGCGGCCCTACAAGCAGATGTTTTGGCGGAGTATACGTTTACTGATTCTAGTTTCGCATCTACGGATGCCTCTACCAGTTGGACGACGAGTGACCTTGGAAATGGTGTTGGTCTCCCCCTGACCGTCTCGGCCACAGAAGGAAATCCCGCACCCGGGATTGAAATCACTTTTGGAGGTTTTGACTACGCCGATCTTTCGGCCTCACTCGTTGCAAACGGATACTACAGTTTCACGATCACTCCTGATGCCGGCACCGAACTCACATTTACCGATCTCACGTTCGAGATGTATAAACAAAGCGGAGCTACCGCGACCGTAAGCGCTACCATTTTTTCAAGTATCGACGGCTTTGCAACAACTGGAGATGCGATCGGGGCAGGTGAACTCGTAGGAGGAGGAGAGCAAAGCGGATTTTTTCTTGGACGCACGGTTGTCCTAAGCAGCCTGCCAACTGTATCCACCGCCACAGAATTTCGTATTTATCTCGATGACGGAGGGGCTAACAACAGTTCAAATGAATTTCGCTTAGACAACATCGTTTTAAATGGAACTGCTTCGGTGATCCCCGAACCCTCATCCATACTCTTGATGCTGGGAGCCAGCTTAGTTTTTATGGTGACAGCCCGTCGGCGCATTAAATAACAGAACAAATTTTCGTCAAAGACGATTACGATTCCCGCAGCGTCCGCCCCTCACGCCAGTATCCGCGGGTACTCAACACATAACGCGCAGCGGATGATGGCAGGCCTATTTCATTTTTGTGAATCATGCTCTGCATAAAATCCACCGCTCGACGCCCCAGACGTTGACGCTCCAACACATAAGTTGACACATGCGAAGAGGCCACTTCTTTGATCGAAGCCCCCAACCCGGCCACCCCTAAATCTTCTGGAATGCGAACTCCCGCCTCGTTTAAAAAATTTAAAAGATCCGAATCATTGATCATAATCGCATCAAATCCGTGAGTCCTACACCAAGGAAGCAGCTCTGAGTAGTCCCCTTTCGAATACAGCAACGGCGGTAGCATCTCTTGTCCATCGAGCATGCGCTGTTTGAGATACGACGCAAAGAACAGATGACGATTCCGCTTTTCGGATGCCTGGATATTACAATACCCAATATTTTCATAACCCTGTTCACGAAGCATCTTGTAGGTCGTACTGATGGCATGGTCGTGATCCCCATGCACATAATGCAGCCCCAAGGGTTCTGCATTTTCACCAATCCCCACCGCACAAAATTTTCCCCAAGGAAAGGCGCTGATCTGCCAAGGCAAAGCGGTCACAATCACTCCACGTATCCCCCGATTATACAAAATTTTTCCCAATTGTATTTGTTCTTTTTCGCTTTCACCTACCTTGAAAATCTCAGCGTCAAACCCCAATTCTTTGCTCCGCGTCTGAATCCCTAAAATCTGTTCTTGAATATGATCAGGAAGACTTGCGACCCGCTTCGATGCACAAAGCACCGCCAACTTCTCTAATCGATAAACAGGATTTACAGAAGTGCGATATGCCGTCAACGCCGTCATCGCAGGATCAGGTCGATACCCCATTTCCTCCGCCAGCTTCTGAATCCGCTCGGTGGTCGCTTTGCTGATTTGCGGATCATTCCGCAAGGCCCGCGATACTGTGGGATGAGACACCCCGGCCCGCTTGGCAATATCTTTGATGGTGACTTTCATAAAAACCTAATATTTCCTCCACCCTAATTCACCAATGGTAAATTCAGGAACCAGCTGCGGACAATCACCCTCATAACTTCTGAGCTCCCCTGCCTCATCGAAAATCATTTCATCTCCGTTCTCCCGACACCAAGCTTTAAGTTGCGCGCGGAACATTGCGATCACTTCAGGATAGTCTTTCACCAGATTACGCAACTCATAATCCTGACCTTCCACTTTATATAATTCCTCAGTAGCACCACTCTCATGGTAAATATATTTCCACTCTTGAGAACGGATCATGTACTTCTGCAATGGTGAATCGAAACATTGCGACACTATAAATTCACGTCCTTCAACTGCCACATCTTTAACCATGGAGGTCAGATTTTCACCATCCATACCTTGAGGAATCGATATCCCAGACAGCCCACATAACGTAGGGAAAAGGTCATGCAACCCTACCAACTGTTTGCGTTTTCCTTTCTCCACCTCCGATTGTGGTGCATGCAGGATCAAAGGAACTTTGACCGAACTATCCAACAGACTCGATTTAAAAAATCGGCCAAAATCACCCAGCAAATCTCCATGATCCGCGGTGTAGACCACGATGGTATTCTCAAGCAAACCCTTCTCTTCCAAATGGGTCATGATGCGACCAATCATTTCATCCTGAAAATTCACCAACCCCCCGTAACGGGCACGGGCGCACTGAATCATCTCAGGTGAAAAGCGATCCCAACCAAAGCGTTTATCGCGAATGCGAAGTTCCGGATCGCGATCATCCATGATCCCGGACTGATCACTTCCCAGCGGTGCCGGCAAAGCACGCGGATCGATCAGCCGATCGTAGGGTGCGGGCGGATCGTAAGGCGGATGCGGTTTGGTAAACGAACTCCACATAAAAAAGGGTTGGTCGGGAAAATGCTCCTGATGACGATCAATCGCGGCGATGGAACGATTCGCCACCCAAGCTTCTTCGTGCAGTTCCGCAGGAAAAGGCACCGTGCCCGGATGAATGTCGTTATTGCCAATTCCGTGTGAACGCTCGTAGCCTCCCCAGCCCTGATCGGTCAAAAAATCATGATACTCTTCCAGTCCCCGTTGTTGGCCATCCGGATCATAGGATGCCAAAACGCGTCCTTCTTCGCATAACTCCGCAACTCCAAATCCATGCAAGGTTCTCGGTTCCCCCGGTGGCATATAAGGTAAATAATGCAACTTGCCAATCGCGGTGGTTTGATAACCATGGTTACGAAAATGCTGCGCCAAACGTGGCATCTCTGGTTTCAGTCCACCTCGGTTTTCTTTGGTGCCTGTACACTTGTGCGGATAACAGCCGGAGGTGATCGACGCCCGTGAAGGTACACAAATCGGATTCAAGGCATGACAGTTACAAAAACTCACCCCGCCCGCAGCCAGGCGGTCCAAGTGAGGGGTGGGTACATGAGGGTATAGAGGTGCCGAACGCAAGCCATCATCTGTAGCTTTGATCAAATCAGAGCGCATATGATCCCCAGTGATCAATAATATATTAGGTGTAGTCATGAGAAGTCGTGTA
The DNA here is from genome assembly GCA_029719485.1 of Kiritimatiellota bacterium B12222. Lineage (GTDB taxonomy): Bacteria > Verrucomicrobiota > Kiritimatiellia > SS1-B-03-39 > UBA6053 > UBA6053. Next base: position 263,609 of record CP120722.1, read on the forward strand.
TGAATTTCGAAAATAAAAAAGCAATTTAGCACAGAGCCTAAACCACCTAACGACCTTTTGTCGAGGATTACACGCACATGTGTGCGCAACAGCTACCTTGCCCACTCTGCGGACTTCCTTATACTTCACATGTCCTAAAGTCCCTCACTCAGGAGAACCCACATGAACCTATCCCCCTTTCCCATTCAACGTCTTCTATTTGCATGCATGATCACATTTTCTGCCACGGTGGTTTCCGCGGCTTTGGTGTTTGAGTACGATGCCACATTGGACACGCCAGGGGATGGTATTTGGCAGGATGAAGTTGGATCTCAAGACGTGACCTTCAACAACGGAAACACCAGCCCTGCCTCCATTTCAGGGAGTAGTTATTTCAATAAAGCTTATGAATTCGGCGGAAGCACTATTGAAGCCGGAACCGGAGACGACGCCTTATGGAAAAACCTCGGTGCATCTGGTGCATCCGGCGCGAGCTATGAAATTTGGTTCCGGGCAGATGGATTAAAATCCTTAAACCAGGTTCTGATAACGAACGGCGGTACGGGAAAAGGATTTTCACTCAGTCTGGGTACCGATGGTAGTATTTTGGCTCTGGCCAAAGACAGTTCAGGAAGCAACCCCGACTTAAACCTCAACAGCACATCCCTCCTGTCCACCGGAGAAGATATTGAATTCACACAGATAGTGCTCACGATTAATGAAAATGGAACCAACACAGTGGGCTCCCTCTATATCAATGGTCTCCTTGACGGAAGCCAAACCATAAATCTCTCTAACTTCGCCTATGATGGTGGGGCCGCCGGGGGATTCGCGGACCGTATCAATACCGATGTAGGTGGCGTTCATCCCGATAACACTGTAGGCCTCGGTGGTCGCGATGACGTAAACAGTACTTTCACTAACCTCACCGGAGATATCGCTTTGGTACGGATGTATGACACCGCCTTGACCGCGGGTGACGTTTCCACCCTCTATGGCGCAGTGATCCCCGAACCCTCCACAATGTTCCTGGCCTTGGGTGGCTTATTGGCCACGCTCGTCTTTTCCCGTCGCCGGTCTTGTAAATAATTTACCCGAGTGATTGAACGGAAAGATGCAAAATCTTCCCGAGCTTCTCTGTACCTTCGATAAAGCTTCTGTCACCACGGACCAGGACCGGTTGATCGTATCGACCGGTTGCATACAACGACTGTGGCAGTGGACAGACCAAGGCTTCGGCACTCGCCAAGTGACGGAGCTTTCTTCTGCCCATAGCTGGAACCAGACAACCGAAGAATGTGATTGGCAATTACCGGACGGCTCTGAAGCTTCCGGGGCAAAACTGATCAGCCTTGAAGCCTGCGTTCAGGACGATGAAGGCTTCACCTCCTCCCACATTTGCCTCTGCGCGGAAATCGATTATCCCGCCCAGGGCTTCACCTTGAGATGGACCCTCTGGATCTACCCCGGCGCTCCCGGCATCCGTAGCCAACTCGCGGCCAGACGCAACGGACCCCCACCCGCCCCCAAAGGGCCGCGCTTACAAGGGAAACCGTTTCCGGCCCGCAACGAACAAGTCGGCCTGGGAGACAAACCGAACCAGCGACGCTTCTTTGGCTATTACAATGACACCCAGCACCGCAATGACACCCATCAAAGTTTGTTGAAAGAGGAAGTCATCACTCATCCCCTCCGAGGATCCGAATGGTGCGACTGGGCAAATGCGGCCTGTGTTGAAAACGATGCGGGCGGCATCGCCCTGGTCAAAGAATCCCACAAGTGCGTCAACAAAGCCGGTCATGACTCTGGCGGCTTTATCTGCTCCTCCAACGAAGGCCTACGCTGTACCGGTTGGGGACTGCACCCCAACGAACTTTCAACCGACAGCTTTACCCCCGCCTGGGCCACCTGGTGTATTGTCTGGACGGATGGAGATCTCAACCGTGAAATCGCGTTTAAAACTTTCGATCGCATCCGCTACCCCATCGACCCCTCCCGGGACATCTATATTCAGGCCAACACTTGGGGCAGCACCGAAACCAGCAGAGACGCCCGGCTGGCCGCTTGTCAGGAAAGCGTGCTTCAGGAAATCGCATGCTGCGCCGAACTCGGGATCGACGTATTGCAAATTGACGATGGTTGGCAGGTGCCTCCCGGAAATCCAGACTGGAACCCCCAAGCCAACGGCTGGCATCCGCACCCCCAAAGCTACCCCGACGGATGGCAAACCGTCCGCTCGTCCGCCAAAGAACACGGCATCAAACTGGGTCTCTGGGCCGCCGCCACTCCCATCAGTTTGGCCGAACTGAAAGCCAATTATACCGATGGCGGCTTTGTGCAGTACAAGCTGGATTTTGCCGACCTGCGCAGTCGCAAAGACATTGACAGCCTGATGCAAAAGGTTCGCGAATTCATTTCCTGGACCGATCATAACGTGCGCGTAAACTGGGACGTCACCGAAAATGAACCACGTTATGGCTACTTTTTCGCCCGGGAATACGGTTGTATCTTTTTGGAAAACCGTAAAACCCTCCGACCCCAATACGTCATTTACCGTCCCCACACCGTGCTGCGGGATCTTTGGCAGGTCGCGAAATATCTCAACCCCCACCGCTTCCAGTGTGTGATTCAAAATGTGGATCTTGTTAGTCGCGACTACAGCGATGCCCATCTCCACTCTCACGCCTACGCGGTGGCCATTGCGCTGATGGGTATTCCTCTGTTTTTCCAAGAAACGAAGTATTACAGCGAGAAAGCAAAAAAAGAGATTCGCCCTCTCTTGGACATGTATAAGGAACAGCGGAATGACATCTATCGTGGCATCGTACACCCCATAGGCGACAAGCCGGACAATGCCTCCTGGACAGGATTTCAAAGTCACATGGCTGATGAACACCGCGGGACACTTTTGCTTTTCCGGGAACGGTGTAACAGCACCTCTGAATACACCTACAAACTCGGGTGGCTTTCTAATACCACGATCGAAGTAAGAAATCTTGTCAATCAAAGCACTGAACTAAAAACGGTCGGGTCCGATGGAAGCGTTACTTTTCACATAAATCAGGCCCCTGGATTTTTGTTTTTGAGTTATTCCATTTCAGAATAAAAAATATCTTCCGCAGCCTTCGGTGTCATACAAGTGAGAGGAACGCCACCCACCCGCGACGGCTCAGGATTTCGTTTCGACAACTCCTCAGTCCCAACGGGACGACCCTCCACAGCCCGGTGCGTCAGCGCCGGGAGAAGATTAATAAAAAACATCAGAGCCCCGTAGGTGGCGACCCTCTCACGGCATAGGCCACTCACCTGCGACGGCTCAGGATTTCGTTTTCGACAGCTCTTCAGTCCCAACGGGACGCCTCTCCACAGCCCGGTGCGTCAGCGCCGGGATAAGATTAATAATAACAGTCAGAGCCCCGTAGGTGGCGACCCTCTCACTGCATAGGCCACTCACCTGCGACGGCTCAGGATTTCGTTTTCGACAACTCTTCAGTCCCAACGGGACGACCCTCCACAGCCCGGTGCGTCAGCGCCGGGAGAAAATTGAAATACATTCTGAGCCCTGTAGGTGGCGGCTCTCTCACTGCATAGGCCACTCACCTGCGACGGCTCAGGATTTCGTTTTCGACAGCTCTTCAGTCCCAACGGGACGACCCTCCACAGCCCGGTGCGCCAGCGCCGGGAGAAAATTGAAATACATTCTGAGCCCTGTAGGTGGCGACTCTCTCACTGCATAGGCCACCCACCCGCGACGGCTCAGGATTTCGTTTTCGACAGCTCTTCAGTCCCAACGGGACGACCCTCCACAGCCCGGTGCGCCAGCGCCGGGAGAAAATTAAAATACATTCTGAGCCCCGTAGGTGGCGGCTCTCTCACTGCATAGGCCACTCACCTGCGACGGCTCAGGATTTCGTTTTCGACAGCTCTTCAGTCCCAACGGGACGCCTCTCCACAGCCCGGTGCGTCAGCGCCGGGAGAAAATTGAAATACATTCTGAGCCCTGTAGGTGGCGGCTCTCTCACCGCATGGCCGATCTATCCTATTACAAAAAAGCACGACAGCAACCACGACCGGTCATTCCCCCAAACTCCGGTAGCCGCAACACCTTCAGCGTTGGTATTTATTCATCCAACAACGCGTTTGCTTTCGCGCAAGTCTCTTCAAGCGTATTGCAAATAGGTACACGGGGACAGTCTTGCCCAAATCGTCTGTGGAAATATCTGGAATTGCTAAATCCTTCATCAATGCCCAGCACCATTTTGCAGCCCGATTGTTCATGTTTCGCTTTCCATTCCCCTAATTCAAATCGAGTGGTTTGCGCATAAGGCCTGGCACAGGAATGGTTTTGTTCTTTCGCTAACCAAAAGAGAACGACCCCGGTTTGGGCCGCCTGATTTAAATACTGGGTTTCCCAATCCACTTGTTCTGCATAGGTCACTTTGCGATCGAGATTGATTCGCTTTGGAGTTGCAATGGTCACCTCAGGTGTATGCTTTTGAAACCAGGCAATCGCTTCGGCGTGCCAGTCAGGCGCACCTTGAATCGGCCCTGCCAAAAAGATAACAGGATGAGCGTGTTCGGGATGTTCAGGCGGGGATATGACTTGAAATGGCATGATAATTTCTCTTTGAAAGACGCATTACTAAACATTGAACTAGCACCCCGCAAGTCTCGTGTTAAAAGAAGTCATGCCTGATAATATGTTATTCCATCACCCACCCTTAGAGCTCACCGAAAGTAGTGTTTCAGATGCGAGGGGCACACTTCATCTGGACAATCTTCCGAATCCGAATCCTCACTGTCAAATCCGCTTAACCCATACCACCCCACTTATGGAACGTCTGTGGCGCATCGCGCTCTCCAACATAGAAAAAAACCGGGTCGAAGCAGAGGGCATTAGCTATTTCGGTGCCGGCAGCCAATTCGGTCCCATGGTCTACACCCGGGATATTTCTTATTCGGGAATTCTGGGACTGAACGATCTCTACCCGGACACCGTGCTCTCCAGTATCAAGCATACGCGAAAGCTCAGACGAGAACTAGGCTTCCGCGTCTCCAAAGGCTATGGCATTCATGAAATTGACGTGCCTTGGATTGAAGAGAATCTCGACGAATCTGACTATAAAAAAAGATATAACACCAATTCCTACACCCGCCGGACCGACGATGTCATTTGGATCTGGTGTGCATGGGACCTGTTCACAAAGCAAGGCTCCAACGCGGACTGGGCCTGGCTCTACCGCAACGGGCAAGAATTTTTCACCGACTTTTATCACCCCTTCTACGATACCACCGACGGCCTGTATTTTGGTCAGGCCTCCTTCATCGACATTCATTTCCCTGACAACAAAACCTCCGGTTATCCGCAGGACTGGTCGATCGCAGACTGCGTGCTGATCAAAAGTCTTTCCACCAACTGTCTGTATGTCATCGCACTCCACGCCATGGCCGATGCCGCTAAACGTCTGGGAAAATTCACAGAAGCTGAAACTTGGCAAACACAGTGTGAATGCCTCAAGCAATCCATCCGCAAAGAATTAAGCTTCGCAGACGGAAGCTTCACCTATTTCAAAGACCGATGGGGCAATCTGCAAAATCGGCGTGAGGCCTTGGGATCCGCACTGGTAGTGATCAGTGAGGTGGTCGAGGGAGATGAAGCCAAACGCGCCCTTTTCACCTATCCGCTTACCGATGGCGGGGTGCCACTATTCCACCCCTTTTTCGAAGGGGACAAGTGGTATCATAACCATAGTTCATGGCCCTTTGTAGATACTCTCTTCATCAAAGCACTCGAACTGTCCGACGGCATCGACCGCAGCGCGCAAAATGCCGCCTTGCTGGCCCGCACCTGCGTGGACGATGGCAGCTTCCATGAAGTGAGCGATTATCGAAACCGCGAAGTGAAAGGTTCAAGCAGTCAACTTTGGACCGCCGCATCTTTTATCGACCTTTGTCGCAGAGGCGGATTGTTTCACCCCAGTTAACGACCACATAGCCCTCAATTCGACTCAACACTCCACCTTATTTAATCCCTGACCTCACGGAGTGGCTACATATTCAACGGGTTTTTGGTGAATATAGTAATTCCGTCCACCACTCTTGAAAACCAAGTCTTCAGGAAAGCCATCCTGCATACTGATCCAACGGACATGGCCATCCGCATTGCCAATGTGACCTCCGGATTTCCGATACGTACTTTCTTTGTGATTCCAATCTCTTCCCGGCGTCGCATCCATCGAGGGTAGAGAACTTCCTAACTTCATCACATCCGCAATCATGGTGGACTGACTGGGCGCAAACACCTGCATGATATTCGCGTAGCCATTGCGACCATTATTCAGATTAGGCAAAGGAGTGTCCCACTGATTGTAACCGAAAAAATAGGCATATGAAATATTCGTACGCCATGCATTAGATGCTTTCCCCGGAAAAACAGGATAGCAGTCAAACGCTTCACTTTTAACTGTATTCTTCATATCCGTTGGACAAAAATACACCTGTTTGTTGGGGACATAATTCACATAAAAATCAGAATAACGAACAGCCCAGTCTCCCTCCCAAGGCCAACTATTACTATTTTGTGCTGTCGGCGGGAAATATCCATCGTGATCGTTGGCATAAACCAATAATCCCTGTACCAAGGTTCTCATATTACTGCTGCAGGCCGTGCGACGAGAACGATCCAAAGACCGTGTGGTAATCGCACTTAACAATCCAACCAAAATACCAATAATCGCAATGACAACCAACAATTCAATCAACGTAAAAGCGCTACGCGACTGCTTGCCTCGTTGACGAGGCGCTAAAATAGATTTTTCAAAAAAGACATTCATATTCATCCTTGGATGAGGGGTGGGGCGAACCTTAAATTTGGTTAAGATCCATTTGTTTCTATTAAAATATGACCACACCTTTCTCAAAAACTCACGGATTAGCATATGGGTAATCCTGTAAATAACATGAGAAAAGCTTTCACAGAACCACAGACTCTCCAGCTTAACCCGCATTCATTACAGCCATCCATAAACCAAAAAAGTGCCAAGGTTTCCCTCGACACTTTCTAGGTTTTTATCAAAGTTTTTCTTTTAAACTCTGACGCTTATTCAGACTTAATCCTCTAAAGTCATCAACGACCAAGTCGTAGGATCAAACACACTGAACTTAGATGAATCGCCCGGATCTAATTTGAAACGTTTATGCGCGACATCCGCATCATTCAATCTCATATCAATCGCGAGCTGTGCTCCGACCTCCGCTTTGTACCCATTCAATGCAGTCCATGGTATCGCAACCTCTACCCCCCAACCCATATTGGTTTTACCCAAAAAGGTTTGCGCTCCTTCCAAATGCTGAATGACACCTCCTTCACGATCTGTCACCCAAGCCACCACCCCTTCGCCACTTTTTGACGTGGGGGTAATGAAAAACTGATAATCATCCGGCCCAAACCCTCCGCCTTCTTCACGTGGTTTAGTACTGACAAACAACTCGATGCCATCTTCCCTGTACAGGGTCTTACTGGTCATATTGTTCATCATTTCGTTGTCGCGCACATTGGCAGCGAAGTAGAGGTACTCTTCATCCCATGCGAGAAATACCGATCCACTGGCATCCGATCCCATTACTTTGGAATTAACCATCGACACTTCGATCGCCTCTTCCCAATCCGCAAACGCACCGTCAAATACCGGTCCGTCTACCATACGGGGCAAAACTCGTTGATTACGAGGAATCACTTCCACAGGCCAACGGTCTGCACGAAGCTCTTTACTCATTCCCTCCAAAAGTCCTTCACCAAACCCCGTTACATAAACAGGAGATTCGTCCAGGGTAAGCTGAATCTTTCCAGCTTCCGCATTGAGGACCGTTTCCGTTCCCATAATATCTGTGAGCACCACCTGAGGCGCATCAGGAGAAAGCGTGATTTCCATACGGGTCTGATTTTCTCCTTTACCCGGAAGCGAACTGTCTTTGGCCCAAAGCACCAAAACTTGATCACCGTCTTTTTGCTCAAATACGATAGCTTCGATTTTCGGACCAAACCAGAGATCACCCAAATACTCACTGCCATCAATCATCCGAGCCGCATTCGCATGCGCCATCAACACAGGTTTGGGTTGTTCATTCTTCCGGATAAATCCAAACCAATCTTCATGATAAGTGGGATTGTTTTCGCTCTGTCCCACCCAGTGAGGCTCCAAAGATTTTACCCCACCGGAATACAGACAAATTCCATCCCGAACCACAATCCGAGCCTGCTCCAATTCACTACGTTGCATCGGACCTTCAGGACAGGAGTGGGAACCATATTCGGTGATATGAAACTCCACCTCATAGCCCAATTTTTCTTCAATCCACTCTTTATACTCTTTAAACTCAATTCGGTTTTGCGCCATATCGTAAGGATGCAAGGCCACCATGTTCATGCCTTTCATCCCCCCGGCTTGAATCACGCGGTTGTCGTACTCAAATTCTCCAGTGTCCCCTGTCAAATTGGGACCAATAATGGCATCAGGACGTACAGACAAAATGGTTTCACTGATCCACCCGCAGAGCTCCGCAAAATCTTCCGCATTCATTTTATTCCAGGCTTCATTCCAAACCTCAAACACGTTCTGATCTTCAGGAATCGTTTTTAGCATTTCCCGAAGGTATGCCTGATAGGGCTCTTTTCGTGGCAACGTGTTAATCACCCAAGCACCACCATATTTACTTTCGTATTCCTCGATAGGTCCATAACGTTCTGCATCATAGAGCTCTCGTGGAAAACGCTCCACTTTGATCACCGCATTCATCGGATAATCTTCCAGCATTTCTACAATCGTAAATCCGCCGCGGTTCATGCCTTCATTCTGAATCACCCGCGTCCATTGCAATCCCAAATTTACCATCGATTGCTCGAACTCCGCTTTATATTTGATGCCCCCCCACCATTTTAATCCAAAAACATATCCACCATCCCGCACTTCTTTAGCAGAACGATTCACAAATTCCATTACCCCCAAACTGCAGTGAGCGGTAGCTCCCCCTAGCGTAACATCTATTTCATAGTATCCCCGGCCCGGAGTTCCGAAATCCACCTGAAAATCACCTTCGAGATTTTCAACAGTTTGAGTGGCCACCTCTACTCCAAATGCATTACTCAGCACCGCCACCGCTTTCGCGTCTTCAGGCAAAGTGCCCTCTGTTTTCACTTCAAACACAACCGGACTGCTCACATCAAACAAATTGTTAGGAACCGGCTGCGGAATCGAAAGCTTTACATCCGCAGCGGAAACCACCGCAGTGAACAACAAGCAGGCAACAATCGCGAAGGCCTGCAGATGATGATTAAATTTTTGATACATGTTATTTTCCTTTTGAGGTACCTCGAGAATATAAAAGACAGTTTGCAAAGGTACCGGGGTTTTCATTTTCTATTCCGAAGAAGTAAGCGACATTTCTACATGCTCCCCCGCCGAGCGCACGGCCTTCCACATGTCAGATTCTGTATTTGATATGGAAGAATCTTTCATCCCCCCCACCTACCCACCCCGTTGAGGCCTTGAAACTCAGGCATTCTGCCTGAAGGGGTAAGGGGTCAGCCCGTACATTGTAACATTCTCTTTTTCATTTCTAAAATCTCCATACTTTCTTCACTTCTAAACCGGCTGATGGCCCGGGATGCATTGACACGATGCCCCATGCACAACCGTTCTGCAATCCATTTCCCCGTAACCGTCGTTTTTGTTTTCAGTAGCCATGCAACGGCCTGCTTCTCCAGCATTGCGCTGGGGGCATCCAAGAAGGCCTCTTCGTCCCACTCTACTTCTTTTAGTGCGAGGGTTAATAGATGTTCAGCCTCCCTCTGACCGTGTTCTTTTCGCTGGTCACCCCTAAAATTATCATTCTCAGTTTTCCCCGAAAGTAGGGCGTCTATTTTCTCTTTAAATTCTTCTGAACCGATCGCCCACCCTCGTTTGATTTGTTTTTCAAAGTCCCCACGCATTCCTGCAACAGGATCTTCCTCAAATTTCATGTATCGTTCCATTTTTTCTCGATACCCTTTCAAGGCTCCTGGCTTTCCTTCGACCAAATCCCAACAGTGAAGTACTTTCTTGCGTTGCAACCACGTAGGCCTTTTTCGATTCAAACCACAATAGGCAGGATAACTACTCCAACGATAGGATTCTAAAGGAGTAGAGAAGCCTTCTCCACATATCTTAGCTCGAAAAGGGTTCAGGTGAATATATGTACTTACTTGCCGGAAATACTCTAAGCCTCCATCACGGGGATCCGTCTGAATGGGTATGGCTTTATAGCGCCCCTGATACAAATGCCCTCGCCTTTTAAACATAGCATTAAAGCGCTGGGTGTACGTTCCCTGAAACCACTTCATCCCATCCACCAAGTTGGCCTCAGGGGTCTCCAAGAGGAGATGGTAATGATTCGACATCAGGACGTAGGCGTGAATCATCCATCCCGTCTGCCCACACACCTCGTCCAAGGTAGACAAAAACAACCGACGGCCATCGTCATCTATAAAGATGTCCTGACCATTATTCCCACGACACATCGCATGATAATGGGCGCCGGGATACTGAACACGTAGAGCTCTTGGCATAATGACTATGCCATAAAGGTATCAAACAAAGTTGTCAATGTTACAATGTACGGGCTGACCCTTTTTCCCCTTCGAAAAAGCATGCGTCCTCGCGCTCCAAACATTCACCTTTGAGCGCTTCTGACGTTCGGAAACCGTCCAGGGCCATGTTTCCGAGAGTCAGAAGATTTGCCCTTTGGGCAAAAAAGGCCCCCCGATAGCCGCCGTTCTGCTCGCTTTCGCTGTGCCCCACACCCAAGCGGAGCGGCCCGGGGGCACAGCGAAAGCGAGCAGGTTGGCGGCGGCCGCCGGACTGTGAGCGAGAGCTTGCACTCAAAATTCTATGAAAAACCGCGTCAGCGGGTCCGCTTGGGGGCGAGGGGGGCCGGGGCTGGCGCGATGCCTGCGGGGATCGGGGGCCGGTAGCAGGCAGCGTGTCCAGCTATGGGAGGGGGGTGAATGACGCGAAGCGGCAGAGGGGACCGGGGCGGAAGCATCCGACGCCGGGCTCGGGGGCTGCGGCGAATGCTGGAGGGGCGGTCCCCTGGGAGGGGGTGGAGCGACGCGGGGCTGGGAGCGATACCGAAGGCGAGATTATGCGATGTCGCCGCCCTCCCGCAATCCTGAGCTTGCGAAGGTGAGGACAGGTACCAGCGGCTACTTCGCATAATCTCTCTTCGGTATCCGCTCCGGGGTGGGAAGCAGGCGGCGTGACAGCGCGCTGAAGCTGGCGGGGTCTTTCGGGGGCCAGCTTGAGCCACTGGCGCGACTCCTGCGCGGCGCGATGGGGGATTGAATGCGTGAGGGAGCCTGCGACTGAACACCGCCTTGGGGTATGGACTGCCGGGAAGTCTCGGGGGATTCAGGGGGCGAGACTTGCGGGCGGGCCGGGGTCTTTGCGGGGTTCAGGGGCGGTAGAAGGGAAAAGAAAGCAAACAAATCAAAGAAGAAAATATGCCAAAGGGTCAGATATTAAATGCACGTTCTCACGGCCTGACTCCTTTTTCTTTTCCCCTCACTTCCCCTTAATCTCAAGATGATAGTTGAATGCATCAATTTGATTTCTTACAAAGAAATTCACGTCATCTTCAAATATTTTTGCCCATTCTTCTGTAAATATTATGAAATTGGATTCAGATGGAAGTTTTGAATTAGACATCAGAAGAAAAGAAAAATATTTATTTTTAGATTTTAGATCCCAATCTGTTTCAAGGTTATCATTACTCCACTTACAGAATTCTATGACTGATTCTGGATATCTATTATTTGCTTCGTAGAATTGAACAAAATCCCTTCCGAGTGCGTACACTCTTTCGGCATTGAGCTTATTTACTACAGCCCGAGAAAAACAAAAAATAACAGTTAATAAGCTAAGAAATATGACAAACCAAATAATTTTTTTAGTGTTCATTTATACTTCCAAGCAAAGCTCAAGCTGATGGAACTGGAGGAGCTGGGGTTGAACTAGGTGGTTCTTTAGGTGTTGAATCAGAGGGAGGATTTATATCTGAATCAGGTAGAGTCTTAAGATATTCTTCTATATCCTCCTGAAGCTTGGTGGGGGTGTCATAATCTCTGACTTCCAAAGGTAGACCTGCACCAACAATCAAAACATATCTAGCGGCATGAGCACAGTTGAATCCCACAACATTGTAACTTGGATCAGTTTGCATCAACTGAAGAACTACTAGCATTGCTCTAGCATCATTACTTAAATCCGTCGGGATTCGAATATATCCATAAGGAATTTCAGGAAGGGCTTTTGAGAGTTCAACATTCCCCGGTGTCCCTGTCAGAAGCGAAAGATTAATATTATCCCAACCTCCATTTTCAGGGGCGAAACTAAAATTATATCGAATGGGCTTTCCATTAGCATCACTTCTATTTGCGTCAATTATCAAAAAAGCATGTCCGCCACCAGATGAAGAGTAGTAGACATCAAGCCCCAAGTAATCCCACGAGTTCACCCCATCATTCCCTACAAAGCCGTAGAGGTTTAGTCCCCCTTGCTCCTCAATCGGATCACGATTTGGCCATCTTCCTGTTTCGGGGTCATAGTAACGGAAGCCGTAAAAACGCACACCCGACACGAGTTTCGTAGCGGTAGGTTGATTTTCCCGGCGTGAACATTGGCCGAAAGTGGGATTTTGCCCGACGCAGTTTTCGGACTCAGGAAAAAAATTCCAGACGCGATTTTTTTGGGGGAGGTACGTTTCCTCTGCGCAGGCGCACCCACCGGCGGCCGCCTGATTTTCGCTGCTCTGTTTTACGTAAAAGCCCATGAGGAGGATCATGGGCGATTTAGCGGCTAAAATGAAGGGTAAGGGGTCAGCCCGTACATTGTAACATTCTCTTTTTCATTTCTAAAATCTCCATACTTTCTTCACTTCTAAACCGGCTGATGGCCCGGGATGCATTGACACGATGCCCCATGCACAACCGTTCTGCAATCCATTTCCCCGTAACCGTCGTTTTTGTTTTCAGTAGCCATGCAACGGCCTGCTTCTCCAGCATTGCGCTGGGGGCATCCAAGAAGGCCTCTTCGTCCCACTCTACTTCTTTTAGTGCGAGGGTTAATAGATGTTCAGCCTCCCTCTGACCGAGCCAGACATCCCCACCCTCGTTTGCGTGCAACCCATATCATTGCATTATTTGTACCCATGTCCTTTCATCGAACCTCCCTCAGTCAGTATTTATCAACGCCCTGCAAATTTGCTTCAGGGAGAAGGTTTTCCCCGTTCCACTCAAGTGAGCGTGAAGTGTCGGGAGAAAAGAAATAGGTAAAACTCACCGTTGGATTGTCATTACGGACTTCGAAACTAAAATGGCCCAGTACCTTTCCATATCGAGCATCTTGAGGCACACCATCAATTAATTTGCCACTTCTGACCCTGAACCAGTACCCCTTTATTCTATCAAGTTCCTTAACAGTTGGTTTCGTAAGTTTTTTATAAACACCTTCATTTTCTTCCAGACCTAAAACTTGGTCGAGTCCGTCTGTATATCCACCAAGTGGTGCATATTTCCCCAAAAGAAGCCTACTGTAAGGAACCTCCGGATCTACTACTTTCACGACACCATCTGAAGGATTTGAAAAGGATAGGGCCATATCCCCCCTGAAAACATGGAATGTTTTCAGTTCTCTTTTGAACGTGAAAATAAAATCGGAGTGAACCCCTTTTCCATGAGGAGCCACCCAATCCGCCTTCTCCAAATCAAATCCGAATGGTTGATTAAATCCTGGCACCCAAACCCCGACTCTATTAACATACAAAGGTCGTGGGTTTTCTTTCTTCCGCATTACTACAGTAAATTCTTTACGATAATGTCCATTCGGACTTCCGTCTTTTACATCTATGCGGTCCTTTTCAGCAAATCTATAAGATAACTGAGACCTCCAATACCCCTCTTTTTCTACTCGAACTCCTAATGAATTTCTTCCCGAATACTTTGCAGTGATTTTATTCTCCCCGTCGTATACTTTCGTAATAAGGTTTCCGGACTTCCTTAAGGCTCTTTCTTGTGGATAGGTATGCTGAAAGTAAATATTTACTTCACTCTTTGGTAAGGGATTACCGTTTTCATCTACAATCGAAACTAACACCTCCATGGTTATTCTTGAATAATCTGTAATACAGAAAGCTGTCGAAGTTATGCAAAGTCCCAATAGGAAAAATCGTAAAAATTTTGTCATTTCGTTCATTTCAGTTCTCCTAGTTCGATAAATTTTTCATACAGCTTCCATACATAAGGCATAGCTGCTTTTTTAAAATCTCCATGATCCCAATATTCATCGCTGTTATAGTCATTCATTTTTTACCATCACCCATTATCAAAGCCATTTTGCACTTCATACTGTTCAAATCCTTCAATCTGATCATATGGGAGATCTCTCCCTTCATCCCCAACTGCTTAAACGCTACGGCGAGAACGAAAGACAATTGACACATACTATGACCTGCTACAGATCACCGTTTGTTCACACTTTGCAGATTGGCATTGGGGACTAGGCTCTCCCCATTCCATTCAAGAGAACGGGATTGATTTGGAGAGAAATAGTAGGTGAAGTAAAAGGCTCCCCCCAATTCATCTACTAGGAATGTAATGGGGCCATTAATTTTTCCGTATCTGGCTTTTATTTCACCGTTTTCAGGGTTCTGTTCTGTACGAGTTCTAAACCAGTAGCCCTCCACATTTCCCAAGTCTTCTTTTGAGGGTCGCTGAAACACCCAGAATTTCCAGCCTCTCTTTTCAACCCCTTTGGTATAATTCAATTCAGGAATATATCCATTTTCGGGCGCAATCGCTCCCAATAGCAGCTTGCTTTCGCTACCAGGTTCTTTGTTGATGATAATCAGGCCATCCTCTGGTTGTGGGAAGGTCATTTCCAGTCGATGGGAGTACGCTTTCCCTTCTTTCTTATCCTGATGCAACGTAAAGATCAGATCGGTTGTTTTACCGGTTCCAAAAGGTTCGACGAGGTCCCCTACTTCAAAGTCATATCCCATGGGAGTATTAAAGGTTCGGGTGGCGTGATACTTAGACTTATGAACAAACATGGGCCGGGGATTTTCTTTCTTGCGTAGAACGATCGTAAACTCTTTTTTATAATGACCATTTGGACTGCCGTCCGTTTTCCCGTCGATGCGGTCTTTTTCATCCCAGTCATAATATTTACTTGCGTTCCAATAACCCTCAGAATTCACATTTATGATAGTAAACTTTAAACCTTCAGAGGTGATCTCGGCAGATTTACCACCGCTGATTACTAATTCTTTCGTATGAAAACGGGATCCAGTTTTTTGCCTCTGAGCAGAGGTATGATGAAACGTGATTGAAATTTCAGCATTTTCAATATTTTTTCCATCTTCATCGACCACTTGTATCAGGTGGCTCATTTTAACTTTCAATAGGTCTGAGTATACTACACTGCAATAGGTGGAGTATAGAGCGAAAAAAAGTAGAATGTTTTTTATGATTTGCGCCTTCATTTTAAATCTCCTTTTATAATAAACATCTCATACAGCTTATAGACATATGGCATCGCGATTTTTTTATAGTCTCCGTGGTCCCAGTATGATGGTTTCTCCTGTTCAACATCGTATCCATCATACCACCCTTCATTTTTAAAGGCCTCTTGCATTTCAAAAACCCTTTGTGAGTCACCCGAAGAAACTGGGACATGGATGATATCTCCTCCTCCACGCTTTAGCCTCTATCAACGGACCGTGCTCGGCGCTCGGAT
The DNA here is from genome assembly GCA_029719485.1 of Kiritimatiellota bacterium B12222. Lineage (GTDB taxonomy): Bacteria > Verrucomicrobiota > Kiritimatiellia > SS1-B-03-39 > UBA6053 > UBA6053. The sequence goes on from CP120722.1 coordinate 279,415, forward strand.
TGCTTCTCAGCAGAGTCCTATCCTCACGCACGGCACCACCTCTTTCACCATGAAATTGAAAGTCTCACAACATTTCTGATACGCTCTCTCTGAAGCCATCACCGATTTTAACAAAAAACCAGACATCCCCACCCTCGTTAGCGTGCAATCCATATCATTGCATTATTTGTACTGCTCATCGAACCCTTTCGACTTCAGGGTAGATTAACACGCTCACCATATTTAAGGCCTTTGATCAGATTTTGAGAGGGGTCAAACTCCAGGTTTAGGTCATTGGGTGTTGGGTTAAAGTAATAATGGAAATCAGGGAAATTCCCGTAAACTTTTACATAGTTCGCAGCAATTAATTTTCCATCATCATCAACTTTCGATCTAACGCGCAACCAATAATTTCGATTAGGCATAGAGTCAGTTTGCTTTTGTCTATTTTTTCCATTTCTTGATGATTTATGAACCCAAACTTTTTTATATTGGCCCAGTGGTGCCAAGTGTGGTGATTTTAGTTCACTATATTTTGCTGTTTCAAAGGTTTGTATGCCGTCAAATTCATTTGGGAAGCTTACCTTCAGCTTATATTCATATGTCCAGATGTCCTTTTTTGAAAATTCGACGTTGAAAATTACATCAGATTTTACACCTTTTCCATACGGTGCAACCCAATCACCTTTTTCAAAATCAAAGCCAAGGTTCTTGTTTGTATTTTCTGTAACAATACGCCACCTCTTTGCATAAAGTGGAATCGGTTTTATTTTCTTTCGAAGCGTTAATCTTTGATCTTGCTCTTCCGTCATAGGCAATCGATCTTTCTCTGTCTGATAATAGCCGTCTTTGTTCACACGCGCTAACATTCCTAACAGAGGTCTACCCTGAGCATGAAAGTTCCCCTCTTCGTTCGTAAAACCCTCATCACTCTTACTGTCCTCCGGCTGATACCCGTAAAACCAGACCACCACCTCGGCTCCTTCGATTGGATTTCCGTCGTCGCCCACCACATTGACGTTTACGGTTTTAAGTGGCTGACATGCCACTTGAGATGTTAGACATAAACAGAATATTAGTGTCCAAAGGTGTCTCATAGTTTACTCTTGGTTTTCTTCAGCAAGTTCAATTATTTTTTTAGTAGAGGGGATGCACTGTCTCACCTGTTACATTGTTTTTACAAAGTAATTTCCATATCGGCTTCATGGCTGGCTCACCCGCTCCCCATATTTCAGGCCTTTGATCAAGTTACTTGAGGGATCAAATTCCACATTTCTATCATTTGAAGTAGGGTTGAAGTAGAAGGAAAATGAAACCGTTGCATAACTATCAGGCTTCGTTGGATTTTTCACCAACAGGTTGGCATGACGAGGTCCGAACCGAATATCTTCCAAAATTTTTCCGTAGTTTGCGGAAACGACCTCATCATTCTCCTTCACAACACGTGTACGGAAAAAGTAACCAACGCCCTTCAACCTGTTCTTGTTCCGAAAGGATTCCTCTTCACGATAAAAATGGGGAGTATACCCTTTGTCGGGAGCTACATGTGGCATCTTCATTTCGCTTAACCGTAAATACCCTTCTTCCACAAGAATGATCCCTTCTTCTTCTTTAAACTTCATCTCAAAAGTGCCCCTTCCATCGCGAGGTGCGGTCATCTCTGTATTCACTTTGAAATATACATCGATGGTTTTCCCTTCACCCTGAGGAGGCACAAAATCCCCCACCTCAAAGTCATATCCCAGCCATTCATCATTCACGGGAAACCGAAGTCGTTCATTCTTGGCATGCAGAGGGATTGGGTTTTTCTTCTCTCTCAGAATTAGAGTCAGGCTCTGCTCTTCGGTCATTGGAAGTCGGTCTTTCTCTGTCTGATAATAGCCGTCTTTGGTCACACGCGCTAACATACCTAACAGAGGTCTACCCTGAGCATGAAAGTTCCCCTCTTCGTTCGTAAGGCCCTCATCACTCTTGCTATCCTCCGGCTGATACCCGTAAAACCAGACCACCACCTCGGCTCCTTCGATTGGATTTCCGTCGTCGCCCACCACATTGACGTTTACGGTTTTAAGTGGCTGACATGCCACTTGAGATGTTAGACATAAACTGAATATTAGTTTCCAAAGGTATCTCATAGTTTACTCCTGGTTTTCTTCAGCAAGTTCAATTATTTTTTGGTAGAGGGGATGCACAAATTGAATCGAAACATCTTTAAAGTCACTATGCAACCAGTCGTGTGGCCGATCCTGAAATTTTGATGGCCAGTTTGTTTCTGCTTCTTCTGATTTTAAATCCGATTGCATATTAAAATTACGATTTGGTTGTCCTTCAATAGCTAAAGGACTAGCTTCATTCACCGCAATCGCAAAGGACTGGGCGGGGATTCCGGTGGCCAGAAGTGTATAGCGATCATGCAAATTTCGGCCCACAGCCGGACCCAATTCTGGATCATAAATTTCTGGAAAAAGTAAACGGCGATGGAAAGGTTTTATTTTTAGTTCTTCATCGGTTATTTCATCTGCAGCCCCTTGGGGTTCCAAAGGTATCCAACCCAGCAGGGTACCCATTCGGTATCCATCCACGCCAACGCTGAACTCCCATCCGCCATTCGCATCATGGAAACCCGCATCAAATAGGGCATGTTTACCACCCTTACCAATTTCCTGAGTCACCCAGGCATGCCTTCCCTTAGAGAATAATTCACCGTTACATTTTTTTTACAAAGGTGCGGTGAGCTGCTTTTCGTTTTTGCTTTCTGTGAAATTCGACGATGAGAATATCCCAGCCGCGGAATCTCGTAGTTGGGATTTACTTGCGTCGGATGAAGCTTATGCTCGGCCGCGATTTGTGCTGTGGTTTTATCCCCCTCCAGAGCTTCGACCGCTACACGTGCCTTGAAGTCGTTAGAAAATTTTCTGCATTTGTTACCCATGGTTTTTCCTTTGTTTGTACCATATTTGGACTGCAAACTCTATCTAAGACCTTGGTCCTGTTTTTGGGGGTAAGCGCAGATCACTTGGTACTTCTGACCCCTTTCCTATCGATGCCCCATCTATGGCTGACGAACTTTTTCTGCTGAATCCAGGCCACTCATAAGGTTTTGAGAAGTATTAAATTCTAGATTCCGATCTCCAGGCGTTGGATTGAAAGCATACGTAAATTCGATACGGGCCATTTCAACTGGAGAGATTTCTCTGTTTTTTTCTTCTACGAACTTACCTCCACCCATTAAAAATGATAACCCATTGTAGAATTTTGTATGACAGAATATGACTTTCCCGTCAGGAAGAGTTTTTTTTCTGGTTCGAAAGAAAAAAGAACCATCCTTCTCTTTATTTTCGTTCTGATATCCAAATTCTTCTCGAACATATTCATACTTATACCCCTTTTTAGGCGCAAAGTGAGGCATCACCATCTTGCTCAAAGGATAAAAGCCTTCTTCGATAAAAAGCACTCCTTCTTCTTCTTGATTGAAAGACACCTCTAAACGCCCCCCCCATTCTCCATTTTCATTCTGAAGCTCTATTGCTCGAAAAAAAATGTCTGGGTTTTTACCCTTTCCATCGGGATGGACCCAATCACCTACCTGAAAATCAAAGCCGTATGCAGGGCCGATTGATGGAAGTGTTCCAAAGTAGCGTTTAGCATAAAGTGGAATCGGTTTTATTTTCTTTCGAAGCGTTAATCTTTGATCTTGCTCTTCCGTCATAGGCAATCGATCTTTTTCTGTCTGGTAGTATCCTTTTTTATTTATTCGGACCAGCATTCCTAATTTGGGCCGCCCTTGTGCCTGAAATTTTCCCTCTTCATCCGTAAGACCCTCATCACTCTTACTGTCCTCCGGCTGATACCCGTAAAACCAGACCACCACCTCGGCTCCTTCGATTGGGTTTCCGTCGTCGCCCACCACATTGACGTTTACGGTCTTTAGTGGCTGACATGCCACTTGAGATGTCACACACAAACATAATAATAATTTCCAAAGGGGTCTCATATTTTACTCCTGGTTATCTTCAGCCAGTTCAATTATTTCTTGGTAGAGGGTGAATGGGTCACAGTTTGTATTTGTTAGCGACTCACTCAGTATATCAAACCAACATACAAAAGTAATTTCCATATCGGCTTCATGGCTGGCTCTCCCGCTCCCCATATTTCAGGCCTTTGATCAAGTTACTTGAGGGATCAAATTCCAGATTTCTATCATTCCGTTGAGGGTTAAAATAATAGACGAAATCGATGGCTCCATATTCTTTAGGATATTTACTTCTGGAGGGTTCTTCTAAAAATTGCCCCCCGCCCATGGAGAATTTTATTCCATCTAAGAACTTTGTGTAATGGTATGTGAACTCTCCATTGGACTCTTCATTTACTCTGGTTCTAAAGAAATATGAAGTATTTCGTGGTTTATTTACGTTTTGATATCCGTATTCTATGCGCTTGATATTTTGTTTATATGCTTCAGATGGAGCAAGATTAGGCATTTTCATTTTACTTAAAGGAAGATAGCCGTTGCTCGAATCAATTACAAAAACTCCTTCATTCTCACTCAAAAATGTAACTTCAAGTTTTCCTCCAAATTTCCCTTCTTCATTTTTGACTATCATAACTTTAAACAACAAGTCGGTATGCATTCCCTTTCCAAAAGGTTTCACCCAATCACCATTTTTTAAATCATATCCATAAAATTCTCCAATTCCAGGTACTTTTTCACGAACTTTTCGTACAATTAACGGAATCGGATTTAACGTCTCCCTCAAAACTAGAGTCAGATTCTGATCTTCGGTCATTGGAAGTCGGTCTTTCTCTGTCTGATAATAGCCGTCTTTGTTCACACGCGCTAACATTCCTAACAGAGGTCTACCCTGAGCATGAAAGTTCCCCTCTTCGTTCGTAAGTCCCTCATCACTCTTGCTATCCTCCGGCTGATACCCGTAAAACCAGACCACCACCTCGGCTCCTTCGATTGGGTTTCCGTCGTCGCCCACCACATTGACGTTTATGGTCTTTAGTGGCTGACATGCCACTTGAGATGTTAGACATAAACTGAATATTAGTTTCCAAAGGTATCTCATAGTTTACTCCTGGTTGTCTTCAGCAAGTTCAATTATTTTTGGGTAGAGGGGATGCACAAATTGAATCGAAACATCTTTAAAGTCACTATGCAACCAGTCGTGTCGCCGATCCTGAAATTTTGGCGGCCAGTAAGTATGAGCCTCTACGGATTTCATTTCAGTTTGCATGTTAAAATTGCGCTTTTCATTATTATTTTCTGTTCTTAATTTCGGAGCCTCATTCACCGCAAACGCAAAGGACTGGGCGGGGATTCCGGTGGCCAGAAGCGTATAGCGATCATGGAGACTTCGGCCCACAGCCGGACCCAATTCTGGATCATAAATTTCTGAGAATAATTCACCTTACGTATTGCAAATCTGCTAATTTGAGTTCGAGACAGTTGCGTAAGCAAGTCGAGCGTGATTCTATCATTGTCGTCTGAGTGGAACACTTCCCTAAGGAAACGCCAGATGGGTGGCCAGTATCGAGGCGTGAAACTCGTAGTCTTCGGGTGAGGTCATTTCCGCCGTCTTTTTTCGGTAGCATCACCGCTTTTTCACACTTTGCAGATCGGCATTGGGGACCAGACTCTCACCATTCCATTCGAGTGAACGTAAATTATCCGGTGACAGGTAATAAATAAAGGAGATCCAAGGTTTTTTATCTCCTCGGGTCGAATACTTGACTGTGCCTATCATTTTTCCATATTGCCCTTCCAATTCGCCTTGTTCATTTTTTTGGCTTCGGATTCGAAACCAACACCCTTCAATAGCTTCTATTTTCGAAAGAGGTGGGTCGCTGATTGGAAAAAACTTTGCACCTTTTTTCCGAACCCCCACCTCTCTCGTATATCGCCCGATATATCCTTCAACAGGTGCCCACCCACCCAGATGCAACTTACTACCGGGAACATCGGAGTCCTCCACGTGAATCAGACCATCATCAGGGTTCGAAAATGTCCAAATAATTTCAGAGAAATATGCAGGAGGTTCCTCGCCAGCTTTTCTATTGATCTGAAAGATAAAATCAGAAGTAACGCCTTTTCCATGCGGAGTCACCCAATCCCCTTTCTCCAAATCAAATCCATAAGGTTTCCCCAGACCCGGGGCCTCCACATTTGCTAGCCGATGAACAAACAACGACCGGGGATTTTTTTTCTTGCGTAGCACAATCGTAAACTCTTTTTGGTAATGACCATTAGGACTGCCGTCCGTTTCTCCGTCAATACGGTCTTTTTGAGTAAAGTTATACCTAAACCCTGTAAGCCAATACCCCTCTTTTTTCGCACGGATTCCAATGCTTTTATAGGACTTATATTTGATCGTTACTTCCTCCTCTCCATCGAATTCTCTCTTGAATACTTTTGTCCGGTCTCCGGATACCTGTCGTTGTAATCCTGTATGAGTGAAATACAATTCTAGCTTTGCACCGGGTAGCGGATTCCCATCCACATCTACAACTTCAAGATGTACTGTAAGGTTATCTTTAAAAAGGTCTAAATTTATCGCAAGACAAGGAGGAATAACGACTATGCTAAATATAAAATACAGGATCTTCATCTTAAACCTCCACGGGTAATAAATCTCTCATAAAGTTTCCAAACGTAAGGCATGGCTACTTTTTTGAAATCTCCATGATACCAGTATTCATCGCTTTTATAGTCACTCATTTTATACCATCCCTCATTATCAAATTCATGTTGCATTTCAAAAACCCTTTGTGAGTCACCCGAAGAATCGGAGAAGCCGAGTGGATCTTTTTCACCTCCCACCGCCAACTGCTTAGATGGGATAAAGGTGGCCAGTACGGATGCGTGAAACTCGTAGTCTTCGGGTGAGGTCATTTCCGCCGTCTTTTATCAGCAGCATCACCGCTTTTTCACACTTTGCAGATTGGCATTGGGGACCAGACTCTCTCCATTCCATTCAAGTAAACGGGATTGATTCGGAGAGAAATAGTAGGTGAAGTAAAATGCTCCCCCCAATTCATCTACTAGGAATGTAATGGGGCCATTAATTTTTCCGTATCTGGATTTTATTTCACCGTTTTCAGGGTTCTTTTCTGTTCGAGTTCTAAACCAGTAGCCCTCCACATTTTCCAACTCTTCTTTTGAGGGTCGCTGAAATACCCAGAATTTCCACCCTCGCTTTTCAACCCCTTTGGTATAATTCAATTCAGGAACATATCCATTTTCGGGCGCAACTGCCCCCAAAAGCAGCTTGCTTTCGCTACCAGGTTCTTTGTTGATGATAATCAGGCCATCCTCTGGTTGTGGGAAGGTCATTTCCAGTCGATGGGAGTACGCTTTCCCTTCTTTCTTATCCTGATGCAACGTAAAGATCAGATCGGTTGTTTTACCGGTTCCAAAAGGTTCGACGAGGTCCCCTACTTCAAAGTCATATCCCATGGGAGTATTAAAGGTTCGGGTGGCGTGATACTTAGACTTATGAACAAACATGGGCCGGGGATTTTCTTTCTTGCGTAGAACGATCGTAAACTCTTTTTGGTAATGTCCATTCGGACTGCCGTCCGTTTCCCTGTCAGTACGGTCTTTTTGAGTAAAGTTATATCTCATAAAAGATGGCCAATACTCCTCTTTTTTCGCACGGATTCCAATGCTTTTATAGGACTTATATTTGATCGTTACTTTCTCCTCTCCATCGAATTCTCTCTTGAATACTTTTGTCCGGTCCCCGGATACCTGTCGTTGTAATCCTGTATGAGTGAAATACAATTCTAGCTTTGCACCGGGTATCGGATTCCCATCCACATCTACAACTTCAAGATGTACTGTGAGGTTATCTTTTAAAAGGTCTAAATTTATCGCAAGACAAGGAGGAATAACTACTATACTAAATATAAAATACAGGATCTTCATCTTAAACCTCCACGGGTAATAAATTTTTCATACAGCTTCCAAACATAAGGCATAGCTGCATTTTTGAAACCTCCATGATCCCAATGACCAATTTGAGGATTTATATATTTATCCATATCATAGCATCCCTCAGTATCAAATTCATGTTGCTTTTCATCTTGTTCAAATCCTTCAATCTGATCATTTGGGAGCCCCCGCCCCCCCCATCCCAAACTATTTTGAAGGAATGGAAGTTGCCAGTACGGGTTCGATGAAAGGACATGTGGGGATCGCAGACAGCGTAACAGACATAGTCCCTGAGCTTGTAGAAGGACTATAGGAAGGGGGAAGGCCAAAGGGGACCATCCGACGCCGGGCTTGCCTGCCGGAGGCATGGCACGGGGGCTGCGGCGGATGCTGGAGGGGCGGTCCCCTGTAGGGGTGGGAGCGATACAGAAGTGGATGTTATGCGATGTCGCCGCCCGACCGGAAGGAGCCTGCGACTGAGGACGGTACCAGCGGCTACGTGTGAAACAAACGCATAACATCTCTTCGGTATTTCTCTGGGGTGGGAAGCTGGGGCGTGACAGGTGGTGAGCTTGGGGGCGAAAGCGGGTTTTGGTGACAGGTTAGCGACGAAGGAGCGGTCTGTCCCTGAACCTGCGGGGTTCGGGGGGGGGGGCTTCATGAACATTCAAAGGATGAAAATTATTCTGACTGAAGAGGATGATCCTGTGAAACAAGTTCTTTAAGATAACCTTCATCGGAAAATTCTTCATCAAGAGATGATCGATCATACGTATGTAACACCCATTTATCATCACCCAAATATGTGAATTTCAGATAGCGAATATTCTTAGCACTTTTCACCAGTTCGGATGTATCAAAGTAGGTTGTGTTCGCTGGTATCTCTTTGCCCTTTGAAAACTCAATCCATTCAAGTTTAATTTCTTCACCAACAGAAAAAGTTGCAAAGCCCATATGTTTAAACACTCCAGGCATTAGAACCCCCGCACGATGGTCCTGGTCGCCAAGAACCAACTCCTCGACCCAAATTTCATCTTCCGATGCGTTTACCTGTCTAATTTCACCACTAGCCTGTACTATATTTTCACCATTGAATTTATCTTTATCATTTGGTGACCAACACCCTCCGATGAAAAATATGCTTATAAGTATAACCGCAAACAGAAATAATATTTTATTCATAGTCGTTGTGCCTTTTAATCGAATTTAGCGGGTCAGAGGTAAACCAATATATACTTGGATGCAGTAACATTCCTTTAGGCAAGGGTCTTTTCTCATTATCATTAAATAACCAGCTTGCATTTCCAGTCGGGCTTGCATCATTGGTAAAATTACCGGACCTCAATTTCATGAATTCCTTAATTTGATTTTTGTAAATATCAGATCTTTGAAACTTCAAGTAATTGAAGATATTCAAATCACTTTGAATCGAATGCTCAATGACAAAATTCAACGTGGTAAACTCGAAAATATTTCCTCCATACCCACCGCCAACATCCGAATGTACCCCGCGAAAGCCTACCTGTAATGCTCTGTCGCCAAAGTCTGTAACCGCAAACTCTTTTCTGCGCTCATCAATTGAAACAAGATGTAGGGGCTTGATGGCAAAGCTCATTTTTCCCGGCAAGAGATAATTTGTATCACTTGCAGTCCTGGCATATGTATTTGGCTGCTTGAACCCCAAAGTAAGACCCATCCCCAACGCATCTATGGTATTTCCAACCGCATGCTTACTAACCGAATAATCCGTAGGAACCTGATCAAAAAGGGCTACATATCGTATGTTCGCATTGCTGAAGAGTTCATCACCATCATCGATTCTGCTTTGAATCGCATGGAGAAAACGGGTTGCGGTCGCTGAACCTCTACTGAAACCAAAAACATCAACATTAAAATCTCCTCCTTTCAATTGAGATTTCAAATTCTCCATCATAAAATTCACTCGGTCATCGATGCTTGCCCCTGAGGCTCCTTCATACCCCTTTGCAACCCCTCCTGTAACTTTATTATATGGTGTGCCATCCGCATGAAAACCCGTGCCAAGACCGTAAGCGTAAAAAGCTTTACCTCCCGTATATATATCAAATAACCTTCGAACATTCGTGTTGCTCGCTGGTGTGTTGCCTGTGCCATCAAAAAAGTAACCTGCCAACCCGAGTACATCAATCCCATTGATCGGATCATTGTTGCAATACGCAAACAGATTCAGTCCTCCAGCTTCCCCAATCGGGTCACTGGAAATCCATTGTTTACTTCGGGGATGATAATGGCGATATCCGAAGTAGTAGGTGCCTGTCTCTTCGTCAAGGTATGCACCAGCAAAACGGAAAGGATTTTGGCCAACGCGGCTCCCGTAGGCATAAGTGGTTTCACCAAAGGAACTGTAGCCATAGCGGGCTACTACATTGCCGGTGGTAACATCCACAAGTCCGATCACATCCAGGCGGTGGTTATAAACCGGGGCACTGAGTTGAGCGGTGCCAACTTTAGGTTGATGAATAATAAGTGCAAGCTGCCCAGTCGCACCGATGCCGGGTTCGCTTGTTCCCCCGGGACCGGGGCCGTAGATGTAGGTGTTCCGATATTTTAGATTACCCCCACCGTCTAAAACTTCCTCCACTACCGGCTGCCAGCCGTGGTAGACGAAGCGGTGACTTTCCTGGAGGGCACCGTTTTTATACACGCGCTTCTCCACCCTGCGCTGTGCGCCATCGTAAACATTGTCTATCCTAACATTACTGATGAGATTGGTGGTGGACATCAGTTGATTGGCCCCGTTCCAGCGGTATCCGTTTACACCATCTACTTTTCTACGACGCACATTCACATCAAACTGAAAGTTCTCCTCTGCAGGCAACACCGTTGCGGTACCAGCCCTCTCAGAAACCGCCTGTCCGCCTTCATACTGTGCCCCTTGCAGGGTTCCCACCACGCTCCAGGGGACTTCCAAGGTCTGATTAAGGGTGTCCGGGTCGGTAAAGGAAAGGGTTTTTGCAAAGCTGACCACGTTGGTGTAGGTGGCGATTGGCATTCTATCTACTGTGACCTGCACCACAGCATTGGAATTCATAGTTCCACTTAAGGTGAAGCTACGCTTATTTTGTTGCATGGAGCTCGCGCCACTATGCGTGAGGTCGGGGGTGGCATTAAAAACATGAACAACAGCTCCCTGTTGATCCAATTGCTCGAGTTGGGTAAACTCCCCTTTGTCATTAAAAGCATATTGATATTGTTCATCATTCTGCAGCGCACCGGTATCCTCATCGTATGCATAGGTGGTCGTACCGGAGAATGTCTGAAGATCTTTTTTTCTACCTGAGGGGTAAAAAGTCCATTTTTGATCAAAAACGGACCCAGATGCATCTATCGCATTCCAATGCCCATTTGCATCAAATTCAGCATTTTCCAAACGCTGGCGTTGGTAGATAAATTTACTGACCCCACCATAAGAATAGACTATGCTATCTGCACTGCCAGTTACTCCGCTGTATTGAATCTGCACACTTCCTCCGGTAAAATTGGGGATGTTACTAATGGTGAGGGTGTCCACGCTGTCGCTGACATTGTGATAGGTACTCTGCACTTTCACCACGGTACTACCATCTTTTTTTAAAGTGAATTCATCGAGCCTTCCCCGGTTGTCGAGTGTGGGCTCATACCCGAAGCCAGAGAGAAGACCTGAAACCCAGTTGACGGATTGTATACTCCAGTTAGTATTATCATATACCATGTTATAGATACCCGAAGAGTCCTCGATCTGTTTTTTGCGACCGACTTCATCAATGACTTTAATTTCAAACTGTTGGATGCCATCGACAACCCATTTAACAAGTTTACCAAAGACGGGGTCATAGTCCCAACTCTGGACCAAACCACTTCCTTCGTGAATTTCAGAAGTTTTTTGGCCTGAAATGTTATATTCAGAGGTAATCACTTCCCCTCCGGGAAGGGTTTCGGAATATTTAAGCCCCGCAGGATTCCAGATGGAAACGGTTTTCCCATCCTCATCTCCATCACGACGTATAATGGTGGTCACTGTTCCGTTCGCATTCCATGTTTCTCTGAGGTCAAAATCCAAAATGCTTCCACCACCCACATCTATTTTTTGTTCCTCAGGTTTGAGGCTTAATACAGGACCAGGTTCAGGATTTTTCCCATCGTATGAAACACCGATGGTTGAGCTTGCTGTATTCCCCGCATCTAGGAAAGTTCGAGTATAATCTGCGTTCACAAACCCGTCATTCATTGATTTTACCAATCCATTTTCATATTCAGTAATCTGTGTAATCGGACCAATAGTAGTTTGATTTTCCGTGGCGCTTCCAAGAGAGGTAAACGTTGTAGTAGAGGTTACGCTTTCACCTGTGGATGTATCTTCGGTACGAATACTGGCTGGAGTGATATTAACTTTTCCTCGATCCTCCAAGGAAAGCTTACTTACTCCCGGTGCCGTTATATCTAGGGTCAAAGTCTCCGGCACTTGCCCAGCCTGTTCAACTGAAAAAGTCTGGTGTACCCAGTCGCTTTCTGTTTTGGAAAGTAATTTCCAGTCACCTCCAATCTTCACAGACTCCTCCTCGACCCATTTACCGTCGACGACATCATAAGTAGTTTTGAATACTAGATCTGAATCCTCTTCTAATGCGTGGGAATTATTCTTATCCAATGCACGCCGTGATATACGCCCCAAATCATCATATAGAAAACATAAATCTCTCTTTCCGGGGCGAACAACTCGGACCAACTGTCCTTTCGTATTGTAAATATAATCCGTGGTGACCCAAGCCAATGCGTCATTCTTCGAGGGGTCCGGAGCTTCCACCCGCAATGTGCGACCTAGTCCATCGATGTAGGTCCTAGAGAGACTCCGCGATTCAGTAGCGGTCAAACCAGGTTTGAGCATAAAGGCCTCAACCATCAAGCAAGGAACGCCTTCTACACTTGCCACCGTTACCGTGTTTTTTTGACCATTCCCTGTTTTGTTTTGAACAATTGATTCTAGAGTTGATTCATTAAAGGTACTTTTCGTTCCCCCGTGGGTGTATAAATTATCAGTGTTGAATATGTGTTCACCGTCGACAAAACTTTGACCACCTTTGAAGTTCTGAGGCAAACCGGTTGTACTTGTGTTAATATTATCCCCGAAAGCATTCCAAGTTTGGGTATGAGAAACAGAACTCACTCCCTCGGTTGAGGTCATAGTTTTCGAATTCCCATTATAGCTTAATTCATGACCCGTACCTGTTATTTCATCCTCCCAATTCTTCACTCGACCCAAAGCATCACGTAATGTAATTTTAAATTTTGAGTTTCGGTCGGACATGGTGTTTAGATACCCACCGTCTCCCCAAGAATATGTACTTTGATATCCGTCAGTCGCTGTATGTTTTTCGGGTCCGTAAGGACCTAGGCCACTCCAAGTTTCATCTATTAATATTAATGCATCGGGAAGTGTTGAAAGCCTTCGTGTCAGCGGGTATCCGAAAGAGTTATAGATAATTTCTTCCTTCTCCCCCATCGCTTCATCAGCGACTCCTGTAAAATAGACGTATTGGATCCCGCCTCCTACATGCAATCGTGTCTCCAACCGCGAGACAGTACCGTCAGGAGCAACCTGCTCGCGAAATGACCATGGAACAATTTCGTTTCCCACGTCCGTTGGTGCCCAGAGTTTTCCAGAACCGTTAGATTCGAAGTCTCCTCCGTATTTGACGAAATTTCTCCATGTAGTAAAAGAGTCAAAAGAAATCCGACGAGTGATCAGATCCGTTCCATTAAAAGAGAGTACATGATCCCAGTCATCCCCAGTCAATTCATAGACCCTTGTAAAGTTGGCGGTTTGTTCGCTTTCGGGCAGACCTTCACTATTCCATGTCCGTAAATAAGCACCGGGACCGTCATAACCCTCAGAGATCAGAGACCCACCTTCGTCGTACTCTCGGCTAATAGTGCGAGTCTGATTATCTGCGATAGTACTCCAGTGAGTTACCAGAGGTTCTTTACCGTAACGGTCTCGGGTTACGTAGTCGACGTCGTCAGTCGAGATCAACTTACCATCAAGTATAACGGTGATCCTGCGGATGTTTAAATCTATTTTTTCCACTGTAATTTTCTGGGGAAAAGTTCCAAATGAACCTGATTCGTACGAATAAATAGGAGGTGAATAAGAAAGACGTTTCACACGTACAGCACGAGTTTGACCACCGAAATCCTCGGTAAATAACACTTCTGGAGAAATAGAAGACGAGTTGATATCCAAGTCAACGACCCAACTACGTGCTGGGCTGATGCCATCCTCGGCAGTCTGCGTAACAAGGTGATCTCTGGTGACGGGGTTGTATTCGATAACTGTTTTATACTGTCCACCAGTGATTTCAATTTCCACTTTTTGCTCATCACGTTGAATAATTTCTAAATTGTAGTTGGAGCGCAATCCACGAAACCGAGGATGTATTTGAGGATATTTCGCCTGCTCTTCATACTGGTAAGTTAAAGTGGACCAAGACGATCCACTACTCAAGAGTGACCACTCCAAAATCCCGTTAGAATTTCCAGGTATTAGGCCTTCACCTAGATCTATTTGGTATTGGGAGTGAAAATCAAACGCGTAGTCGGGACCGCCTCCACCGAGAGTTTTAAATACATGATGCGTAAAAGGAACATCGGGAACCTCATACTGCCAAGTATCTGGCTTATAGATCACCGCCACCACTTTCGACGAAACATATGCTTCTTCAATTCCAGGAATTGGGTTAACCTGAATTATTCCATCAAGCAAAGGTCCGAACACAAATGGGTCAGGCACTACTTTGGATTCAGGTATGTTGTGAACAATCCGACACAATCCATCCTCAGTGATCTTGTTGACACCTGTATACAACCCCAAATCATCCCGCCTAGCTTCCACAACCCTAAATGTACCTACCATATCATATGTAAGGTTCAACGGAGATACCAATTGGAGAAAATATCCGCGTGCTTGGGGGTATTCCTGATGGCCATCAAAGGGTCGAAAATAGGCTGCCCCCGTATACGGAAAATTTACTGGCCATAAGGGTTCCATATCCGGCCAGTCGTCCATCTTGCCCCCGTATCCCGCATACAGTAGTAAGAACCACCAATTACAACAGAGCGAATCATCCGGCTCCCAATATGCACCAAAGGAAAAATCCCAATTGGGATTTTGGCCCAAGACCCACTGCAGCCCACCCTCTGGCGTTTGCCCAGACAATTCACCTCCATCCTCCCCGCCAGGATGGTACATATAGAACCCATGTAATGAGATAAAAGGCGTTGTCAGTTCTTGACCATATGGATGTGAATACATGCCCGTCGGCCAGTCAATGTACTGTAACTTCCGGGAAAGGTTTAATAAATTCATCAACAGTAGGTTGTAATTTTCAGGTGTCGCGAATCCAGCTGAAGGAAGATCCTCCGGTGTGAAAGGGGATATCTCGAATTCAAAATACTCCCTATCCGCAGGATAATCCAAAGGAAGGTTGAGATAGTGGAGTTTAAGTTCATCCAAAAGCTTGGAAGCGTGAGTGAGAACCTTTAATCGTTGCTCCATCGTCAGGGAATCCAAATCCCCGTTCTCGGGATAAGGATCAAGACCGAATCCCCAATCTTCCACCTCCGGAACATGATCCGCCGCCATTTCCTCCGTCAAGTCCGGCAGTGGATTGTTAGGCATGTTGTCATAATCAGCAACCGACCACAATTGGATATACTGGTCAAACTGTTCATCAAATGCAGCCAACAGCCATTTTTTCTCTTCTACCAGCATATGGCGCTCCTGAAGCACTCTCAATAACAGCTCTGGTGTTAGAGGAGGATCTCCCTGAGGGTAAACTGAACTTACCAAGCACAAGGAACAAAAAAATGTGTATAAGAAATTTCTCACGGGAGGACCTCCACCTGCAATGCTACATCCGGATGATCAGGCCATAGTGGGTTTGTTCCTAAAAGAATTTCGCCAGTATCTAAACGTCCATCCTGATCAGAATCTGCTTTAGTGGGATCTGTTCCGTTCAAATACTCATCAAAATTACTGACTCCATCTAAATCAAAATCATCAGAAGCACCAACATCCCATACATCCACATCCCCGTCACCATCTTGATCTAGTAGACCTTCTCGGACAAATATCACTTCCCAATAATCAGGTAAATTATCAACATCTTCATCTATTAAAACCCATTGCATCAGCTCCCATGAAAAAAGATTTTTTAGTTGTCCAATATTGGCATTCTTCTGGTTATCAGGAGTGGTATTTTCCAACCACGGATACTCCTTTGCATGATCTTCAACACCCTCATCAAGAAGCATGCCAGCGGGCCAACCAGGGCTAGTGGGGGTGAAGCCTATCTCTGCAAAGCGTTGGTAGAATGGTGCGGTGAGATTTTTGAGCTGGCCTATTTTGAGCGGAGCGTGATGATTCGCGGGACGATCATTCAAAAGGTCATCGAGGGTAAATCCGGCACCGCCGATGGGAGCCAAGATCTCATCCAGATACGCAATGGCTTTTAATGTGAAGTTTTTCGCCTGTCCTTGATTAGCAATACCATGATTGTTGCTGTGATCTCCCTCTAGATCGATGATCCCATAATCCGACCACCATTGCGGATAGGTTTCCGGTACTTGCGGGTAGACCACATAGATGTAAGTCAACAGAAGCACAAAGTGTGTGCAGAAATTTTTCATAAACAATCCCCTAGGCGATCAGTTAAAAACACCCATGGAGATATCTCCTTGCACAAGGTCTGGAGCAGGATCATTTTGAGAGGTGAGTGACACCCAACTTTCCCCATCATATCCTTCGAAATCTGTTCCTGACCAACGGATAGCCCCTTCTTCAGCTTCGGCCGTATCTGTTAACACTATACCATCAGCCGCACTCACTGCCCCCGCTATCACCAAGTCCCCCTCTTCATCTAATAAGTTTTCAACAGTTGGCCATTCTGTGATTTCAACTCCCCCTAAAGTGATGGCATCTGCAGTTAAACCATTTGTAATGGTTGCCCCTTGAGAGATCACTACAGGTCTCTTCATCGTAATTGCATTTTCACTTATCTCGAGAGTAGATTTGCTATTAGGCTTAAATCTCCAAGTATGATTTTTATAACTGTAATCCGCTATTGTAGCTAACCATTTCCCATCAGATCTCATCTGCATAATGGCAAAATATGAGTTAATTAAATCAGGCTCCAAACCATGTTTTAAGGCAGTGACTCTCTGTGATTCATCTACGGCTGGCGCCATTAACCATAACGATGCACCGTTATGAACAGATTTATTTGTTGCCTCTATCCGTATACGAGGAAAACTAGATCCAAGCGCATGTAAAAGACTCTGCGGATTTGATGTACCAATCCCGATCAAACCATTTTTCTTAATCGTCATTCTGCTGGCACCAGACGTTTGAAAATTAAGGTCTCTACCAGCCCCGATATTTAAATCATTGCTTCCAATAATTTGATTGGAATCAATCGCTAACTTTTGACCACCAGCCCACTGTTCATTGTTTACAACGATTGCACCGCGATCCAGCGCTTCAGGATCCGTCATATAATTAGGTCCAATGGAACCTTCATAATGCACTGTAAGCACACCAAACGGATCACCTGCTCCGACATTTATGGGCCCTAAAAAGGTACTTGATTCTGTGACCTCCAAATTTCCTTCTATCCTGTACACCCCATTTTGGGCAAGCAAGGGTCCGGAAAATAGTAAGATAAATATGATATTCCATTTTTTCATTTTTTTTACTCCGAGCTTAACTAAATTTTTCGTTACGGGGCGGGCTGAAGGACCACTTTACCTTCTGGTTTTATCTGTAGGGTGACTCCTGCAGGCACCACGACTCCACCATGTGTGTATGTAGCTGCATCTATCTGAACCGCATCACCTGCGAGGGCTTTCGCAAGTGCGACATCCAACGTTTTCAGCGGGCCATGCCGTTTGGTTTGATAGGCACTTGTCCATCCTGTCCAAGTATCAGAACCAACGGGGCTCACATACAGCCAGCTATGTTTAGAGTTCGCATTTTGGGGATCTGTACCGCGTAAATATTCATGGTACGTACTATAGCCATCCCCATCTGAATCAGCACCCAAACGATAAAGCTCCTGTACCTGACCGGGCGTCAGCGCTTTGGCATAAATACGTCCATCATCAATAGATCCTTTCAGTCCTTCTCCATGCACACCCGAATTGAGTGAATTACCATCATTGCTAAAAGCCCATGCGCCAGCATTTGAATGCGATCCTATTTCTTCCGCGACATCCTCTTCTTGATCAACCAACTTCCCATCTACATAGAGCTCCATGTCACCATTAAAGATGGCCACAACATGATGCCAATGGTCGTTCTTGATCTTGTTGGTGGAAACAACTGTTTTTTCAGAATCACTACGTATCCCAAATCTTAACCGTCCCTTATTTATCTGAATTACAAAACCCGCACCACTCGCACCTTCTTCATAAATGACCTGCCGCGGATAACAATCAACCGTCTTGAACCATACACATACACTTCGTTCTTCAAATTGCGTGTGATACGCCCCTCTCCCACGCTCTGACAAAATCAGTCCATCTACTCCCCCCGAAAAAGATTCAGCGCCCAACAAAGGCCCCCACTCCGCATCCGTAACCGCTGGTGCTAAAGTGGTGGCGTGATAACTTCCACCGCCGCTATCCACCACCTGAGTCGACCCAGGCTCGTCATCAAACGTGTAGTGCGCAAACAAACCTTCAGACAGATCATCTGCGGGATCCATGCCCTGACGAAACTCCCATCCGTCATTTACGCCATCAAAATCAGAATCAACATTTTCAGGGTCAGTTTTTAACACCAACCTTTCATGCATATCTCTTAACCCATCTCTATCAGAATCCAAAAATGCATTTCCCACTTGGTACAAACGTAACGCTGTATCTTGTGGATGGTCGTGAATTGCCGACCCATCGTCTCTTAAGACAAACTCTTCTCCCGGACCTACCAACATCCCAAGTTGCCATACTTTCCATTCATCTTCTGGTTGATAGCCATGATCGAGTTCAAGATCCTGGTAAAACAAATCATAAACGTGCATCTGATACGGAGCGTCTTTTACAGTAATCAACACTTCCTCTAAGACCTCATCATAAAACACCGAACTGATACGCGGAAGCATATCACCATTATATTTATGAACTTCACCCGTAGCGACAAAGGGTTCAAGCGCTACTGATTCATAAATGTAGGTTTCTTCTGGAGACAAGGTATCCAATACTTCACCTTCCTGTGCCCCCACCCACATCGGATCGATGTTATTTTGCAACCACCTCATCGAGTCTTCTCTATTCATCAGAAATATTTTATCTGAATCATCCTCAGATTCTCCAGCTTGCCCCAACAGGTGCCAATTCCATACCGTAAGATCTTGCTCAGACATTTGAGGAGAACCCACGAAATTTAATCCAGGATAAATGATCTGCGTTAAATCATCTGAAGGCAATATGCCTCCTATACTCAAAAGCGCGTACCCTTCACTTCCTAGTGCGAACAAAGTGGGGAGCCCCGCTTGAAATGAAATATCATCCCCCCACCATCCTATCGCTTCCTCATAAAAGCCTTCTTTCCATTCTTGGTGAAGAGCATCCCATTGATAGAGCACATAAGTATTCCCCTTCAATTGGGACCCTAAATCTTCTACTTCAACTTGGCTGGGTACAAAAGACATCTGCACATACGCATAATCACTATTCGTCAACTCTACCGTCCGCAATAACCCGGGAGGTGGCATTTCAGCATATAACCCGAAAGAACAAACAAGCAGAACCGTGACACATGCTTCCCTTAAATTTAGGTAATATTTTAAATTACGATAGGATGTAGTGATGTATTTCAAAATATTTACCTCTTCTTGAAAAAGAATTATAAAATTAAGTTTATTTTAATGCACACTCACTATTCAATATATTATTTTATTTAATTTTTACTTAACTTAATTATATTTATAATATGGTAAAATGCGTAATTAAGGTAATTTTTGAGAAACGTAAATTTATGTAATTGTATTAATTTATAACAATTTTTCACGCATTTTGAGTTAAAGTCGTCAGCACATTGACGATGAATAGACCTCAGTGAAGGTCGCTTATGATACCCATTTCAGGAACAGTAAAATCCTCGTAGGCCGCCCTTCATTCCCCCCTTCTAGCGGAATCCTGAATACTCAAAGAAGAGCTTCACTTTTAACCAGCAATACGCAATGCGCGCAGAAAGGGTGCAACTCTAAAGTCTGCTCAACGAAGAGAGAGACACTATCTTGCTCCTTCTACTTTTCCCCTATGCTCAAATCAACAGATGGACTTAGACCGAGCTGGTGATACGCAGGACTTCATCTACGGAGGTGAGGCCCTCAAATACTTTATTGAGTCCAGCGCGTTGCAGGGTGATCATCCCATTATTTACAGCAACTTCACGCAGATCATCTGCATTGGCGTCCTGCAGGATCATTTCACGCACTTTTTCACTGATTTCCATGATTTCCATGATGCCACCACGGCCTTTATAGCCTTGTTGTCCGCATTTATTACAGTGACCGGGTAAAAAGACCTGCTTTTTGTCGAATTCCAATCCCCGGGTATTGATACGACTGGCTTTGAGCTCTTCGATGCTAATATCAATCGGAATTTTGCAGGCGGGACAGAGTCGACGGTAGAGTCGTTGCGCTTGCGCCAGAATAAGCGCGGAGGCCAACATAAAGGGTTCAATTCCCATGTTTTTAAGTCGGGACACTGCTCCGGGTGCATCGTTAGTATGCAAAGTACTGAGTACCAAATGTCCCGTCAACGCGGCCTGTACCGCGATGGATGCAGTTTCAAAATCACGTACCTCTCCCACCAGAACAATATCGGGATCCTGACGCAAAATGGAACGCAGTCCCGCCGCAAATGTAAGCCCCACATCGGCATGGGTTTGCACTTGGTTGATCCCTTGCAACTGATACTCCACCGGATCTTCCACTGTAACAATATTGGTGCTGGGTTCGTTCAGCTCTTGCAGGGCCGAATACAAGGTGGTGGTTTTACCGCTACCTGTAGGTCCGGTTACAAAAATCATGCCGTAAGGCTGTGCGAGCGCGCGGGTAAAGGTCTCTTGCGAATAATCATCCAGTCCCAAATCCCCTAATCCTTTCGGCAAATTGGTTTTGTCCAAAATACGCATTACGATCTTTTCACCATGAATCACGGGCAGAATACTCACCCGAATATCCACTTCTTTTTCCAGGGCCCGAATACGGCAACGTCCGTCCTGCGGAATACGTTTTTCAGCAATATCCAAATCAGACATGATTTTCACACGGGAAACAATCGCCCCGAACATGCTTTTGGGCGGATTTCCTGCCGCCACCAACATCCCATCGATACGGTACCGCACCTGACAATCATCCAAACCGGGTTCAATGTGAATATCACTGGCCCGTTTGCGCATGGCTTCAACCAAAATGGAGTTCACAATGCGGATCACCGGCCGTTCATTGGCCTCATCGCCGTAATCTTCCAAATCATAGTTTTCGCTTGAGACTTGCGAAAGCTCTTCGTCTTCAGAAAATGAAGAAAGCGTCTCTTCCAATTGACGGCTGTCATCCGAAACATCTGACAGCCGATTTTCAATCATCTCCGTCAAACTGTCCGCGGAAACCACCACCGTCATCAGACGAAATCCACTTTGGGCCCCTACCGTTTCTAGGGCAATCACGTTAAAAGGATCATCCACCGCAACGGTCATGGTCCGGCCAATGCGGGCCAGCGGAAACACCCGATGTTGACGCATGGCCGCAATGGGCAAATCCGTCAACAGCTCCGGTGGCGTTTTGACAATGGTCAAATTCATCGGGCACATGTTGGCATTATTTGCCAGCGCGATGGCCACCCCTTCGGGCGGAATCATCTTCATCCGCACCATCGCGGCTTCAAGATTTAATTCTTCTTCTTCGGCAAGGTTGGACGCACTTTCCAACTGCTCTTCAGAAAGTTGGTAATGTTCTACCAGGTAATCAAATAAATGTTGGGTAATGGTTTCCACAGGGTTATCTTTGCGACCTGAGACCCTTTTGACAAGTCCTAAAGCTCAGAAGCAAAGGTGGAATCGCTAACGATGCCGACGATAAGATGACCTTTCTCACCAAGTGAGCGTTTTTTCTCGTTTGGTGACAAAGCACTCAGGCCTGGTCTACCCGTTGACTGCGCACCCATTCAATAGCCACAATCACCACGATGCCCAACAGCATCAAACCCAGCGCTTGCACAAAGGCCATGTTCATGTCGGGCAGGAGAAGTTTGTCCTGAATCACCACCACTTCACCATCGGGTTTGGTGATGCTGCTCAGCACTTCTTTCCAAGGGAAAAGTTTGCGCAAAGATCCTGCCATAAATCCGATCAATACCGCCATGGCCAAGTGCTCCCAGCGATGCAACAACCAACTCAAAAAGCGGGAAAACGCCAAAATCCCCAACACCGCGCCCAAAGCAAATGGAGCCAGCGTAATCAAATCAAACTCTTTCACTGCGCCAATAGCCGTGTCGTACTTGCCCATGATCAACAACAAAAAGGATCCCGAGATCCCCGGAAGAATCATCGCAGTGATGGCAATCGCCCCGCAGCCCATGTGCACGAGAAAGGTAGAGGGCAATTGTTCAATCGGTGCAATGGTCACCGCGAGATATCCACAGAGCGTTCCCACAACTAACCCCAGCAGACGTTGAATCGTCCACGGAACCCCTCGCGCCAATAACACAATCGACGCCAACACCAACCCGAAAAAAAACGCGTAGAGTTTCACCTGATGATGCTCGTAGGCATTGTGTAAAAGTCCGGCCAATACTCCCACCGCCAACACCAGTCCCGCGCCCAAAAACAGAAAAAACTGCCAGGGAATTTGTGCGAACACGGCTTTGAGATCAAACCGCAAAGCTTTGCGAATAAGGGTGATATTAAAGGATTTAATTCCCTCCAACAGATCCTGATACACGCCCATTATAAAGGCCATGGTGCCTCCGGACACGCCGGGAACAATATCAGCCGCCCCCATGCAAAATCCGGTAAAAAAAATGTACAGTCGTTCAGACCATGTTTTAGGGTGGGAATGGGACATAAAAAAACCTTTAGCTCAAAATGTGATGCAAACTGCGCGCGTCTGCATGATATTGGGCGAGCGTGTCATCTTTGACGAACTCCATCAATGCCCAACGGGATTTTGTTTCCGCCTGTAATAATTCAAAATATCGCGCCCAGCGCTCTTGCCCTTCTGCCAGGGGATACCGTTCCCGAAATCCGCCCGCCCCCCAATGAAATACATGCACATTGGAAATACGTGGCAACAATTGAGTTAAACTCTGCTCGCAGATGTCTTCGGGCTGACCATTCGGCGGTTGCCACAAACTATCTAAATTTTCCAGATCCAGCGCCGTCATCAGTTCCCCCGCGGAGGCAATGGAATCGGTCAGGGTGTTGCCATGATATTCTAAAGCGATGCGCAGGTTCCGCTTGGCGGCCAAGGCACAAATAACCCGTGCATCTTCCACCACAGCCTTGCGATAGGCTTCGTCCGCATCCTCCGAGGCCTTTTTTCCAGCCCACACGCGAACGGTGGGCGCACCCAAAGCCTCCGCCGAATCCAACACAGCCTCAATTTCCGGAGAATCCTCGTCGGCCAAACGATAGTAGGATCCGTAGGCCGCAGTTTCGAGCCCCGCATCACGGGTCCACCGAGCCACTTGCTCCGCTTTGGTCGTTTGACCGTGGGGCACATGCACATCTCCCCCCCACTCCAGCCCCTGCTGACCCGCTTTCACCACTTCTTCGATCAAATCACATGCGGCAACTTTGCGAAAGCTTATCGACACCAAGCCCGTGCGGAAATTGGAAAAGTCCATGCTATTGTGCCGTGAAGCCGCCATCGACATTAATGACTTGCCCGGTCACAAACGCAGACCCTTCAGAACAGAGCCACAAGACGGCTTCTGCAATATCATCCGGTTCGGCCACCCGTCCCATGGGATGCATGGTTTTGACTTGCTCAAAAGCTTCTTCAGAATCGTGCATCGTGCGCCACAACATATCGGTATTTACCGCTCCGGGCGCCACCGCATTGACCCGAATCTTGTGCATGGCTTCTTCAAGCGCAACAGATTTGGTTAATCCAATGACCGCATGTTTGGCCGCCACATATGGAGAAATCAGCGGCATCGCCACTTCGCCCAATACAGAAGCAATATTCACAATTGCGCCCCCACCGCCGGCCCGCATCGCAGGAATTGCGTGTTTCATCATTAAAAATGTGCCGGTGAGGTTCACTTCCATGACCTGCTTATAATCCGCGAGCTCAATGCTGTGAATGGGATGAGGATCAGCTTCTAATCCGGCATTGTTAATCACAAAATCAATGCGACCATGACGTTCTACCGTCTGCCGAATCAATTTTTGAACCGCAGCTTCGTCGGTAACATCTCCTTTGACGTATTCCACCCGAAATCCTTCCCCGCGTAGCTCTTTGGCTTGGTCTTCACCCAACTCAGCTCGACGCCCACAATAACAAACCAAGGCTCCCGCCTTCGCCAACGCAGCGACGATGGACTTACCAATACCGGACGTTCCGCCGGTGACCAGTGCGACTTTACCGTTAAACAAAAAAGGATTGGATCCTGTGGGATGCATAGCTAACTCCAGTATGATAAGTGGTTAAGCTCCCTGCATGTAGATTTTTTTGACGTCAATCAAGCCCAGACCATAGGAAAGAGGGCAAAATCGTGCTGTAAGCAACAGTCATCTCTATACGCAAAAACTATATTGGATCCTTTTCCCCACCCTTCGTTTTGTAAACCTTCCACTTTCAAAACATTGACATTTTTAAAAGTTTCACGCTAGAAGCGGGCGATGATTAAAGCAATTGCATTACCTTTGGCCCTTATTTTCATTATGTTTGGAATGGGGATGACCCTGAAACCCACTGATTTTAAACGGGTGCTTCAAAAACCGCTGGCCACCTTTATCGGTTTGATCAATCAACTTGTACTGCTGCCATTGGTGGCTTTTGCATTGTGTTCGTTCTTACACCTACAGGGCGAAATCGCAGTGGGCCTGATCCTGATTGCCTCCTGTCCCGGGGGCGCAACTTCCAATATGATTTCGCATTTGTGTAAAGGGGATACCGCCCTCTCGGTCAGCCTCACCGCCATCTCCAGTCTGGTGACCACCTTAACCATTCCCCTGTACTTGGGCCTTGCGATTCACCATTACCTGGATGCAAGTACCTCCATCACCCTGCCTTTCCTCAGCACAGTACTCAAATTGATGATCGTGTCCGTGCTGCCCATCATTGCTGGCATGATCATGCATGCGAAGTGCCCCCAAAAATCCCGCAGCTTTGAAAAACCCGTCAATATCTTCTCCCTCCTGTTCCTCATACTGATTGTGATCATTGCCATTTTACAAGAAGAGGCCCTTCTGGCTCAATTCAAAATCGCAGGTCCCGCAGCCCTCAGCTTAAATGTGATTACCATGCTGATGGGATTTGGATTGGCGGCCCTGGTAGGCCTCGGACGCCGCCAACGCATCACCCTCTCCATCGAATCCGGAATTCAAAATGGAACCCTCGCCCTCGCCATCGCCTTGGAAATGCTCAAAGACCCCCTCATCGCCATGCCTGCCGTCGCCTACAGTTTGCTGATGTTTGCCACGGGGGGCATCATGATCGTGGTATTTGGTCGACACGGCCATAAAAGGGCCTAACAAAATACAGAAGGAAAAGATTCAACACAACTCCCCGGCATGTTGTTAAAGAACAATGGAAACGGTCCTGACTTGACAGTTTGCTCACAGAGAGTGAGGTTGAAACCGTTTTAATTATCCCGAGGAGACTTTATGCAAACCATCAATAGCGAACACGCACCCGAAGCCGTTGGCCCTTATTCCCACGGCGTCACTGTTGGAAATCTACTTTTCTGCAGTGGACAAATTCCATTGGACCCTGCAACCAAAAGCCTCGTGCCCGGTGGCATCCGCGAACAAACCGAACAGGTGATCGAAAATATTGTCCACGTGCTCGACTCCCAGGAACTCGGACTGCGCAACGTGGTTAAAACCACCATTTTCATGACTGATTTAGCTGATTTCTCTGTCGTAAATGGAATTTATGCGCAAGCCTTTGGCAGCCACAAACCCGCTCGTTCTACCGTGCAAGTCGCCGCGCTCCCTCTCGGGGCTTTGATTGAAATCGAAGTGATTTGCGAAATCGTTTAAGACCACCACTATGGGACAACACGGCGATACCATCACCATTCTTTTGCTGGCCATCATAGGGTTCACCACCTATCAGGGACTCCATCAGCCTGCCATCATCGATAAATATCTGTTCAGCACCGAAGGAATTCGCTTTCGCAAGCAATGGTTTCGGCTGATCTCCCCCGCCTTTTTGCATGCCAATTGGGGTCACTTTGCCGGGAACGCCATCACCTTCTTTTTCTTTGGCTCGGCGATTGAAGACCATTTTGGATCGGGTCTTTTATTAGGACTCTTTTTTGGATCCGTCGCCGGTGGCAGTCTCTTGTGCATGCTCTTGCATAAAACCGGAGATTACCGTGCCCTGGGCGCCTCAGGCGGCGTGTTGGGCATCTTGTTTAGTGCCATTATTTTGTTTCCGGGCATGCACATTCAAATCTTCCCCATTCCCATCGGCATTCCCGGATGGTTTTATGCGGTGGGTTACCTGGCCTATACCTTATTCTCCATGACCGGAGGATCAAGTGTCAGCCACGAAGGCCATTTAGGGGGGATGCTCAGCGGCATTTTGTTAACCCTGATCCAAAACTACAGACTGTTTAATGCGCAACCCATTTTGATCACGGCTCTGCTGGTGTTCAGTGGCGCAGGCATTTGGTATTTTCATGCAAATCCAGGCCGGGTTCCCGGATTTATGGGATTCCAAGTACGCAACAAAATGGATGCGGTTAAAGCCGCCCGCCAACAGCGGAACGAAAGTAATTTAGATTCGTTACTCGATAAAGTTTCAAAAGAAGGGCTGCAAAGCCTCACCAACCGGGAAAGACAAATGTTACAGGACGCATCACGTAAACGTGGAGGCCGCCGATGAAATGGGGTCGCAGTATTTTACCTTTGGCGCGGCTCACCTGTGTGGAGATTCCACGACAACCCGCGCTGCTACTTTTAAGCACCACCCTTATTTTATTCATTGGTAGTCTTCCCTTTTTGATTACCCATAATCTGGGCGAAGCGGGCAAATTGGTGCGCGACTCCGCCCTGGCCATGATGTTTCTCGGCAGTTTGCTCTTAGCCGTTCCCGCAGCCTGCAATGCGGTCAGTACCGAAATTCGCCGGGGAACTGCCGGAGCCATCCTCAGTAAACCCGTCAGTCGTATTCGCTTTTTGGTAGCAAAATACATCGGGGTTTCCATGGTCATGCTGGTCTTCTCCGGCATGGCGACCATGGCCATCATTATGGCCGACCGCGCGGCCGCCCGAGAATTTCAAGTAGGCTGGCGCTTTTTGGTCCCGCTGTTTCTTGCGATTCTGGGGGCCTACCTCATCGCCAGTGTGGTTAATTTCTTTACCCGACGCCCCTTCAGTTCCACCGCCTTTTGGTGCATGGCTCTGCTGATTTTAGTGGCCTTCATTTGGACAGGGGTCAAAAAAGATAATCCCCACGTAAACGAAACCGCCATCGAACACGCCGAACATGCCGGCCATGATCATACAGACCCCCTCGCCGCCGAACCGGTGCCGATTCGCTGGAGCTTGATCCCCGCCTGCGCCCTCATCACCATGGCCGCGCTGATGATTCAAGCGCTGGCCCTGCTCTGCGCTCTGAAACTGGGCGTGGTCCCTTCGCTTTCCGTCTGTAGTGGATTTTTTATGATCGGCCTCATGTCCGATTATTTATTGGCAGGCAAAGCCGCCGAATCCTTATGGGCCAAAGGGCTCTATTATAGTTTACCGAATTGGCAACATTTCTGGATGGCTGACGCGCTCACGGCCGGGGGAACCATCCCCTGGGGCTACGTCGCCAACGGAGCCGTCTACGCCCTGGCATGGACAGGCGGAATGCTGTGTATCGCTTTTGGAGTTTTTGACCGCATGGAGGTTTGTTAATGATATCTGAAGAACCCGTCGTATATACTGAAAACCTGCAAAAGATTTTCAAAGATTTTTGGCGGCGCCCCCGCGCCCGCGCTGTCGATGGCGTAAGCCTCACCCTGCATAGGGGAGAAGTCTACGGACTGCTCGGCCCCAATGGATCGGGCAAAAGTACCACCATCAAAGTGTTGCTGGGACTGTTACATGCCGATGGCGGTGTGGTCAAAGTGCTCGGCAAACCTCCTCGCGATGTCGCCGTGAAACGTCGAGTGGGTTATCTCCCCGAAGAATCATATCTCTACCCCTATCTCGATGCCAAAGAAACCCTTCGTTTCTACGCCACCCTCTTCGGACTCGAAGGCAGCAAACGCGAAAAACGCATTGATGAACTTTTAGAAATGGTGGGCCTCTCTCATACCGGACGTCGTCGGGTAGGCGAATTTTCCAAAGGCATGGCCCGACGCATTGGCTTGGCGCAAGCCCTGATCAACGATCCCGATTTGGTCATCCTCGATGAACCCACCTCCGGATTGGACCCCCTGGGTACCCGTCAGGTAAAAGACATTGTCAGCGCCTTGGCCGAAAAAGGCAAAACCGTGTTGTTGAGTTCGCATCTGCTCGCAGATGTTGAAGATGTCTGCCAACGTATTTCCATCCTCTACGGAGGAAAAGTACGGGCCAGCGGCCCCATCAACGAACTGTTGCAGGTCGCCAACCACTTGCAAATTCGTCTACAAGATTTGGATGACAGCCAACGCACCCGTCTCTTGGACACCCTCGAGATTCAATTGGGCCAGCGCCCCACCCTCGAGCCCACCCGCAAGGATCTCGAATCCTTCTTCCTCGAAGTCGTGGCACAAGCCCGACGCGAAAGCGGTGAAGCCAGCGGCACCCGTGCCGAAGGACAACTCGCAGGTTTCCTCACAGAAAAAGCTCCGGAAAACAACGAGAACTAACTTCAACTCTCTACCCCCTCCCGATCTTTATAAGCTGTAAAGACACATTCACTCTCACCCATCCGCAACCCTCTCTCCAATGCGAAGCATTTTTTCTATTTATAAACTGACACTACGATCTATCCTCCGGGAAAAGGTCGCCTTGTCCATGTTGGCGTTACTTGCACTGGTGTTACTTTTACTCCCGGCAGGGTTAGAAAGCGACGGTACCATTCAAGGAGCCTTGCGCATGCACATCCGCTACAGCTTAGGGTTCTCCTCTTTCTTATTGGCCGCCATGACTCTGTGGGCCTCCTGCGCATCCATTGCCAGCGACCTTAGCAGTAAACGCTTGGACATGTTGCTCACTAAACCCGTTTCCCGGGCCGCCGTCTGGTGGGGAAAATGGTTGGCGGTGGTCACCATGATGAGTGGACTTTGTCTGATTTGCGGAACCGTCACCTTATTCCGCATTCATCACATTCTGCAACAAGCCGACCTCAGTCCGGAGCAAAGTGAAATGGTGATGACCCAACAGGTCACCGCCCGCCGTCCCATCGATCCCCTCGTGGTCGATTTAACCGAAGAGGCGCATCTCTTGGCAGATCAACAAATTGCATCCGGTGCCGTCCCAGAGGGATACCCCATCGATGTGCTCTACGAAGAAATGGAAGGATTTCTGAAAGTCAACCGAAACGCAGCTTCCGCAGGCGAAAGTGTCGAATGGACATTTGAATTAAACAAAGCCCTCAGCCCCGGATCTGAGATGCAAGTGAGCTATCAATACGATGGATCCGCCATGGGCATAGGCCTTACCCCGGGCAAGTGGACCCTTGGCACCCCCGAACAACCTGAACTTCTCGAATACGCTCTCGAAGAAACACCCTACGGTGAAAAAGTCATCGCCATCACCGTACCAGAAGAACTCGCAGACGCAGAAACCATTCTCTTGCGCTATGAAAACCAAGGAACGGACGGCGGCCGGGTCTTCTTTAAAACCGATAGAGGGGTTCGGCTCTATTTTAACGCCGGAAACTTTAGTCTAAATTTATTCAGAGCCCTTTTCTTAATTTGCGGACTTTTGGCTATTATGGCCGCAATTGGCGTAAGTGCCGGATCCGTATTTTCATTACCTGTGGCCTGCTACATCAGCGCAGTCATTTTATTGTTACAAGCCTTCTCCGGATCGGTTGAAGAAGTGGTTGAATACGGACAGCCCGCCCCCACCGAAGGACAAAACGTGATCGCACGCGGCATCGAAACCTTTCAATACAAAGTCTACGAAGGGGTATTGGTCTTGCTCAAACCCTTACAGGTAGAGAGCCCCCTCGGACGAGTGGCTGACGGGGTGCTCATCTCTCCGACAGAGGTATTGTCTGTCATTTGCCTGCGATTCATCCCTGTGATCCTGTTCATGAGTGGCATAGGAATTTTTCTCTTTTCCCGTAGGGAAATTGGAGGTGCAGCATGAGGAACCCCGGTCAAATTCGTGGCATCATTCTCATAGCAGCCGGCCTCGGCCTGCTCCTGCTCTCAGGCAGCTTACATTCAAATTTAATCGAAATGCGAAAAGTGGAGCACTTGCAACAAGTCGCCCCCGAAGATACCACACCCCTGGTGGCATTGACCACCGTCGCCTTTGGTGGATTCCGCGGGTTGGTGGCAGATGCCCTGTGGGTGCGCGCCAATAAAATGCAGGAAGAAGCCCAATACTTTGAAATGGTTCAACTCGCAAAATGGATCACCCAACTCGAACCACGCGTACCAGAAGTCTGGTCCTTTCAAGCATGGAATCTCGCGTACAACATCAGCGTGCTTTTCCCCGAGTTTGAAGATCGCTGGCGCTGGGTCAATCATGGATTGGACCTGTTGCGCAAAGAAGGGTTAACTCAAAACCCTAATTCGCCCGAATTATTCTGGGACATCGGCTGGATGTTCCAACACAAAATCGGCATGGAATTCGATTCAGCACATCGGCTCTATAAACAAAAAATCAAAGAACAAGTGGTTGCGATTCTACCCGATGGATATTTGTACGAAGATCAAGTGACGCCACAAATTGCTGAAGCTCTTGAAGAAACCTTTGCCATGTCCGTCGATGAAATGTTGTTGCTTGAAACCCTCTACGGACCCTTGGACTGGCGACTTCCCGCTACCCATGTGTTATATTGGTCGAGTACAGGTCTCGCCTTTAGCGATCAAGAAAACAACAATAACCGACGCCTACGCCGCATGCAAATGCAGAGCTTGGGACAACTAATGCGTAGTGGCAGAATGATCGAATCAGAAGATGGCTCTCTGAGCATCAAACTCCCACGCACCGAACTCATTCCTCTCGTCATCTCCGAATACGAAAACATGTTGGCTGCCAGCCCCTACAATCATTATTTGAAACGGGGCTTCTCAAACTTTTTAAATGACGCCACCCTCGTCAATGCAGATTATGGAGACCTCTCCAACGCGTATTTTTATTACCAGAAGTTGGCAGAGGTCGATGAAAATATTCAACCCGGTGAAGAAGCATTCCAAGCCTATATTCAATATCAACTCACGCGTAACCCGGGTGAATTGAATTATGATGAAGCCATGACCCGCGTGGTGGCCCTCCTCATCCAATCCCTGACCACTGACAATCAAGTCCGTTCCCGCGGATTCAAACAAATGGCCGAACAGTTCCATCGCCTCTATCAAGATAGTCGCACAAATGAAGAACATCAGGCCCGGACAGGACTCCCTCCCTTCAACCAAATTTATTCACTGGTCGAAGCCTATCTCGAAAGTTGAACATAAACTCTAAGGTTTTCAGCCCGGTAAACGTCTCCTCCATGAAAAACCCACATTCACTTGAAGAAATCATGGATCTCTACGCACCTTCCTTATTGCGCTACGCTGAAAAGCTGGTTCGAAACCCTCACGCCGCCCAAGATGTGGTGCAGCAGGTTTTTGTCCGATTTTCAGGGTTGAAAGGACACAAAAAACCTAAGGCACCTGCCGTAAAATCCTGGCTGTACCGCAGCACGCACAATCAGGCGGTCGACCTCATCCGTTCCGAACAACGCCGGAAAAAGTTGCACGAAACGCATGTGGAACTGCGTGAGCATGATTCACACAACGCCATGGAAGCCCGTCAACAACAAGTGCTCGAACAACTGCATGTACTCGATGACAAAGAGCGACAAGTGATTCTGCTGAGACTGCAGGAAGGGTTAAGCTACAAAGAAATCAGCGAAGTCACCGGTCTCAAAGAAGGTCATATTGGCTACCTCCTGCATCAAGGAGTTCGAAATCTATCCACCCATTTCCGTCAGCAGGGGGACTCGAAATGAACTGGGAGATACAAGACCCGCGATGGACCGCCTACGCCTTGGGTGAACTCTCTGCAACAGAGACCCAACAGGCTGAAAAACTGCTGGCAGAGAACCCTGGACTTGCCCAAGAAGTACAAGCGCTCCAAGCGACCCTCACCAGCTTACAGTCGGCACTCTCCCAGCATCCCCTGCCGGCATTTGAAGATCTCAGAAAACAGCAGGTGTTGTCGCATCATTCCGGAACCAAAAAGTTTTGGATCCCCACCGCCATCGCAGCCCTTTTTGCCGTGGGCATAGGCATCGCGCACATCCGAAGCTTGCCGAGTCAAAATCAAATCCCCCTCACAGAATCCAAAGCATACGATCTTGCCACCTCAAGCATGCTTAGCGATGTAGAAGTGCTTGAACCTGAAGAAGAGCTTGAACCTGTAGACGATTCATTCGCCTTGGATCTAGACAGCCCCGAAGACTATTCCCAAAAAGTAGGTGAACGAAACCGGACCGGGTTTGATGAGAATCAACGAAACGGAGCCCTTGCGATCACCTCCGCGGCCAGCGCCCCCAGCGAAAGTAAACGCGAAGAAAGTAAACTTGCCACACAAGCTCCTGCCCCCATTCAGATCCCTGAACCGGTACTAGGATTTGAATTCAACGCAGATCAAACAGCGCCACCGGCCACCGAAAGCGATGCCTACGAAAACGCTGCCAGCACAGTGATGAGCGCGTCCGTACCCGCACAAAAGCAAATGCGGTCAAAGGCCTCTCTCCTTCCCTCAGATCCATCCGAAGCGCTTCAAGCAGAACTCGGCGATCAGAAAAAGGATAACGCCCTCATCGGAGGCACCATGCTTCAAGAAGCGCTGTCCGAGCCGGAAGGGTGGCAAGAACGCCAGCAAGTCAACAATGGAAGTGAGAACGAGGATGCCCTGGATGTCATCCAAGTCCTGCCCACGCCCACGCCAACTCCGACCCCCACCCCGACGCCGACGCCGACGCCACTGCGGTTACCCGTCCCTCTCGATCCGACAAGCTAAATACGCTCCTTCGCGATCCGGGATTCACCACCCCGGGTTCGACATCTCAAACGTAAAAAACCCAGACCTTTCGGACTGGGTTTTTTAAATACAAAAGAGTGGATACTCTTTCCGATCTGTTCTTAGGCGCGGGTTTCCAACAAGGCATCCACCACACTCGGATCCGCCAAGGTAGAGGTATCACCAATGCCGTCCAAATCCCCTTCAGCAATCTTACGCAGAATACGACGCATGATTTTTCCAGAACGGGTTTTCGGTAACGCAGGTGCGAAGTGAATCACATCCGGTTTGGCGATGGGGCCGATGTCCGTACGCACTTTCATCACCAACTCCCGACGCAATTTCTCATCGGCTTCGACATTGGCTTTTAAGGTGACAAAACAATAGACGCCCTGTCCTTTGGTTTCATGCGGAAAGCCCACCACAGCCGCTTCGGCCACGCGTGAATCTCCTACCAAACTACTTTCAAACTCAGCCGTAGAGAAACGATGTGCGGAAACATTGATCACATCGTCCATTCGACCCAGCAACCAATAATAGCCATCATCATCTTTACGGCATCCATCTCCGGAGAAATAG
The DNA here is from genome assembly GCA_029719485.1 of Kiritimatiellota bacterium B12222. GTDB lineage: Bacteria > Verrucomicrobiota > Kiritimatiellia > SS1-B-03-39 > UBA6053 > UBA6053. The sequence goes on from CP120722.1 coordinate 313,326, forward strand.
ATCCCGGGAAATTTAGCAAAGTAGGTATGACGAATACGCTCATTTACCGCGTCACCATACACGCCACGTAACATTCCGGGCCAAGGCTCGGTGATGCACAAACTTCCCCCTTCATTGATATTCGCCTCGCTTCCGTCTGTGCGGAGAATCTTGGGCTGAACTCCAAACATGGGAAAGCCAGCCGCACCCGGTTTGGCGGCATGTGCACCCGGCAAGGTGGACAACAACACCCCACCCGTTTCAGTTTGCCACCAGGTATCCACAATAGGACACTTCCCTCCTCCAATCACCCGATGATACCATTTCCAGGCTTCGGGATTAATCGGTTCACCCACGGAACCCAATAGACGCAATGAAGAGAGATCATGGTTATTCGGCCAGGTCTCACCTACCCGCATTAAAGCGCGAATCGCCGTAGGCGCGGTATAGAAAGTGGTGACTTTATATTTCTCAATAATTTCCCAGAAACGATTCGGCTCCGGCCACGTGGGCACCCCTTCAAACATCACTTGTGTCACCCCATTGGCAGAAGGCCCGTAGGTGAGGTAGGTATGTCCAGTGATCCACCCGACATCCGCCGTGCACCAAAAAATGTCATCTTCGTGTAAGTCGAAAACAAATTTAGCGGTCATGGTCGCCCAGAGCAAATATCCACCCGTGGTGTGCATCACGCCTTTGGGTTTTCCCGTACTGCCACTGGTGTATAATAGAAACAAAGGATCTTCGGCATACATCGGTTCGGGAGGACACTCCTCACTCACATCCAACATCTCATCCTGCCAACGGTAATCCCGTCCAGGCTGCATGAAAAATTCACCGCCGCCCCGGTTGTACACAAATACTTTACGAACAGCCGGACACTGCTGCACCGCATGATCCACCTTATCTTTAAGACCCGACACTTTGCCAGCATGGTAAGAAATATCCGAGGTAATCACAATCTCACTTCCACAATCTTCAATACGATTGCGCAAGGCATCGGAACTAAATGCAGAAAACACCACAGAGTGAATCGCACCAATACGTGCACAGGCCAACAGCGCAATGGGCATTTCCGGAATCATCGGCATGTAAATGGTGACCACGGTTCCTTTTTTAACCCCGTGATAACGCAGCACATTTGCAAATTTACTGACTTCGCGCTTCAGATCCGCATAAGTGAGGGTTCTGCTTTCTTCCTGATTTTCAGCCTGCCAGTGAATCGCAACTTTATCCCCTTTTCCATTTTTTACATGGCGATCAACGCAGTTGTAACAAACATTGGTTTTGGCCCCATCAAAAAACTTCACATAGGGTTCCTGCTTCTGCCCCACGTTCTCAAAATCTTTCCACATCACCTGTTTCCAGGTTTTGAACCAATCGACATGTTTCTCCGCCATCTCCGCCCAATAAGCCTCCGGATCAGACACTGACCGATTGTACTCCTCCTGATATGCCTCGAAAGACGACACATGTGCCTTCGCCCGGAATTCATCACTGGGCTGAAAAACTTCAGCATCCTGATACGTAGACTCTATTGATTCACTCATACGGTTCTCCAAAATATTTTAACATTCAACTTCTCCCCTATGACTAGGGAAGTTGACTATACACATCCCCTATTAAAATTGACAAGGGTATTCCTGATTGCAACCGAGAAAAATCTGATTTACACTCAAACCATGAATCTAGAACGTACAAATCTTTTTATTGAACAGATCCCTAAAACTGATTTGCATGTGCATTTAGATGGGTCTCTGCGCATTTCCACTCTGCTTGAACTTGCAGACGCACAAGGAGTGGCCCTCCCGGGTAACAGCGAAGCTGCCCTCAAGGCCTCCGTATTTAAAAGCCACTATGCCGACCTTCCCGAATACTTGGCAGGCTTCCAGTACACCGTCGCCGTGATGCAACAGCAGGCCGCACTCGAACGCATTGCCAAGGAATTAGCCGAAGACAATCTCGCCGAAAATGTCCGCTATCTCGAAGTGCGCTTTGCCCCTCAATTGCACACCAGTCAGGGCCTGAGCATCGCCGAAATTTTACAGGCCGTCGACCGTGGATTGAAACAAGCGCAAACCCAACACAATCAATCGTCACCAGTACGCAATGGCGAAGATCTCCCCTTTCACTACGGTATTATTGTCTGCGCCCTGCGCTGGTTCATGCCTCAAATGTCCTCCTACTATCAACGCCTTTTTGAGGTCATGCCCTACGCCAAAGAGAAAGATATTTTTTCAGCCGCATCTCTCGAACTCGCGCGGGCAGCTGTGGCTTTGCGTGACGAACAAAATTTGCCCATTGTAGGCTTTGATCTCGCAGGTGCCGAAGCCGGCAACCCTGCCGTCGATCACCGCGCGGCTTTTATGTTTGCTCACCGAAATTTTCTCCAAAAAACCGTCCATGCAGGTGAAGCTTACGGCCCCGAATCTATTTTTCAGGCCTTAACCGATTGTCATGCGGACCGATTAGGACACGCGACCTTCCTCTTTTCAGCCGATCGCGTCAGCAGTCCTTCCGTGAAAGATCCCCAACACTACGTAGACCAGTTGGTCGAAACCGTCGCCCGACAACGTATCTGCCTGGAGGTCAACATCACCAGCAATCTTCAGACGCTACCCGAAATGAATGACCCCACCGAACATCCCTTGGGGTTAATGATCGCGCATAATCTCAGCGCCACCATTTGTACCGATAATCGTTTGGTTTCTCATACTACCGTTACTGACGAATTAAAATGTGCCGCCCAACATTTTAACCTCGATCCCAAACAAATCAGCAATCTCGTACTGGCAGGCTTCAAAGGGGCCTTTTTCAGCCAAGGCTATAACGAAAAAAGAGCCTATGTCCGCCAAGCTATCGATCACATCAAAGCCTTGATGCCAAAGGACTAAACAATCCAGTCCCCCTGCCTTTTATTTCGTCAGCAACGCAAAAGCTTCCTGATATTTAACCAAGGTTTGGGAAATCACGTCATCCGGCAACGCCACCGGCGTCTCTTTATCAAAGTGAATCGATAATAAATAGTTCCGCACAAATTGTTTGTCGAAACTTGGCTGATCCTGACCCGGTGCATAACCTTCAGCCGGCCAGAAGCGTGACGAATCAGGGGTCAGAATTTCATCCCCCAACACCACCGTCCCCGCTTCATTTACCCCAAATTCAAATTTGGTATCAGCCAAAATGATCCCACGTGCTGCCGCATAGGCACGGGCCTCCGCATACAATGAAATCGCTAATTTTTCTACCTGATGCGCATGCGTTTCCCCTAGAATCTTCTCGGCTTCAGCAGGTGAAATATTGAGATCGTGTCCTCCCATCTCTGCCTTAGTACTCGGCGTGTAAATGGGGCTAGGCAATTCTTCACACTCTTGCAGTCCCGCCGGTAACTCGATCCCACATACGGTTTGGTCCTGTTGATACGACACCCAACCCGACCCCGCTAAATATCCACGCACAATCGCTTCGACAGGTAAAATCGTCAATCTTTTGACCAACATCGAGCGACCCGCCAACTGATCGGCATACTGTTGAACTGACGCTGGCATTTTTGAAATATCGGCGGTCACAAAATGATGAGGCATACGCTCACCTAACCACTCAAACCAAAAACAACTGATTTGAGTCAGCAAAATCCCTTTCCCCGGAATACCGTTCTTCATGATCACATCAAACGCGCTGATGCGATCCGTGGCCACAAACAAAAGATACTGTTCATCTACCTCATACACATCCCGCACCTTCCCGCGTGCGAGCAAAGTCAACTCAGGGCAATTCGTTTCAAGCAGGGCGGTTTGAGGCAAAGAAATGTTGTTCATGACTTTAGGTAAGTAATCGAAATTGAAATCGATATCGATATCGAAATCGAATTTTTCACTCCTTTACTCTCCCTATTTTCAGCGGCATTTATCGACTTTCAAAAGTCAAAACTCAAAAATCAAAGGCTTTGGTCGACCAGTTGATCGCCATGCGAATAATCGGACGCTCTTCCTCCACCCGACGCTTCACCTTCATCAATTGTTTTCGATAAAGATCCACCACATGCTCCAAACTTTCACCCATTTGATGACTTTCAAACAATTCCTCTTCAGCCGAACCAAAGTCTAAGCCCGCCTGCACCGGTCCACGCATAATATCAAATCCCAAGTCATAGCCCGTTAATAAGAGACGATGCGGATCTTTTCCATCCACCGTGCAACTGTCCAGAAACCAAGTAGGCGATTTGCTCAAGGTATGTAAATTCAACAGACGCAGCACTTTTAATTCCTTGCGGAATAAATCCTGAATATCCCCAATCTGAACCCCAAAGGTACGCAAAGCTGTGCACTTCTTGATGAAGTTAATGTAACCCCGCGTGTAATAAAATGGAGGTTCAGGTTTCAGCAAATCCAACCCCGCCTGTATCTGCCCCACATATACATGATTTTTGCCTACCTCCCGGCAAAGATCCTGAAGGGTATGTTTACGCCGACTCAAAGCCCAAACCCCTCTTTCAGTACAAACAAAATCACAGAACTCATATAACAGGTGAGCCCTAGCAACAAAATAAATCCCGCCACATGATAACGATGGGTACGTAAATTCCGTAATTTTAACATCGCCACTAATGTATTTTCCAAAGGCCCCTGACAGGCATGTTGAGTCGCCCATCTCAATCGCAAGGGACCTAAAAACAGTAAAATAGCGGAAAGCACCGCAAAACAAAGGCCGAGGGATAATAAAGATGCAGGCAACCATCCTGCGGCCGCGATACGATGTCCACTAAACCCGGAAATGGTTAAGCAAATCGTAATCAAACTCAGCATTAACCCCGCTCGTGCCTGCAAAATCGTAAAATGACCCACAATCCGATCTAAAAATGCCGTGGGCGCCTCCATTTTCAGCACATCGCGCATATACGCAATCTCTTCTTCTGGGCTCAGGGTCTTTAATGATCGTTCCATGAAGATTTCCTAATCAAAATCCCCCGCAGTGGCAAGCCTCCAGACTTTGATTTAGGGAATCCAGCCCCTTCTCCATCAAACCCGTCATAAATAACAGCCCTCCCCGATCTTCTCAAATCAGCTCGCGTTCATCATCATCACCCCACCGCCCTTAACCTAAACATCTACGCTTACAAAACTTCCCTCACCTTCTTCACCACAAATAGAGTCAAATTTTCTCATTTATGGCGAATCATTTATCTGCAAGCACTTACTTCATAAGTTTGAGTCATATTGTCGCATACTTACCCATGTGATATTTTTTAGATTGTTACATGTGAACACTTTATCTAAAATACACTCAAAAGAAACAAAAAGGAGATTTACATGAACCCAGAAAAAATGACCCATAAAACCCAACAGGTATTAGCCGCAGCTCAGTCGCTCATGCAAGAAGCATCGCACGCAGAGCTGGATGTGCCGCATGTCTTGATGGCACTGTTAAACCAAACAGATGGCGTAACCCAACCCCTACTCTCACGGGCAGGCATAGACATAGATGCTCTGAAATCACAAACCACCCAATGGGTGGATGCTCTACCCGTGGTGCAAGGTAACTCAGTCCAGCAAGGAGTCAGTAAAGATCTGCAAGATCTCCTCAACCGCGCCAATAATATTTCGCGAGATATGCACGATCAATATCTAAGCACCGAGCACTTACTGCTCGCCATGACTGAACAAAAAAACAGCAAAATCGCTGAATACCTGAAACAACAGGGACTCAGCTCTCAAGAACTTAAAAAAGAAATCCAATCCTACAGAGGGAGGCAAACCGTGAACGATCAAAACGCAGAAGACAAATACAACATACTTGAAAAGTATGGACGCGATCTCACCCAAGTGGCACGCGATCAAAAACTCGACCCCGTCATCGGCCGGGATGCGGAAATCCGACGCACCATCCAAGTCCTTTCACGCCGGACAAAAAATAACCCTGTGCTGATAGGCGAACCCGGTGTAGGTAAAACCGCCATCGCCGAAGGACTCGCCTTGCGCATTGTCGCGGGGGATGTCCCCGAAAGCCTTAAAGACAAACGGGTTATTTCCCTAGACATCGGCTCGATGCTGGCCGGGGCGAAGTATCGTGGAGAATTCGAAGACCGTTTTAAAGGTTTCATCAAAGAAGTGATGGAAGCCGAAGGCGAAATCGTGTTGTTCATCGATGAGTTACATACCTTGGTTGGCGCAGGAGGTGCCGAAGGCGCCGTCGACGCCTCAAACATGATCAAACCTCCGCTCGCACGGGGTGAACTGCGCTGTATTGGCGCCACCACCCTTGACGAATATCGGAAATACATCGAAAAAGACCCCGCCTTGGAACGCCGTTTCCAACAGGTTTTGGTCGATGAACCTACCGTCGAGGCTTCAATTGCCATTTTGCGTGGATTACGCGAACGCTACGAAGTCCATCATGGCGTGCGCATTCAAGACAACGCTCTCGTCGCCGCAGTCACCCTTTCACACCGCTATATCAGCGACCGATTCCTGCCCGACAAAGCAATCGACCTTATGGACGAAGCCGCCTCTCGGATTCGCATGGAAATCGACAGCATGCCCACCGAAATCGACGAAGTCGAACGTCGGGTCATGCAACTCGAAATCGAACGCGAAGGCCTGCGCAAAGAGAAAGATGACGCCTCAAAACAACGTCTCCAAGATCTGGAGTCCGAATTGGCGGAACTTAAAGAAAAGAGCGCCGGCATGAAAGCGCATTGGCAACAAGAGAAAAAACTAATCTCCGATATTTCCAGCCTCAGCGAAGCTCTGGATCTGTTGCGCGCTCAAGAAGAACAAGCCAAGCGACAAAACAATCTGCAGGAAGCCGCAGAAATTCTCTACGGAAAAATTCCATCCACGGAAAAACAGATTGAAAGCGCCAAAGCCAAATTAGCCGAGTTCCAATCCGAAAAAAGCATGCTCAAACAAGAAGTCGATGCAGAGGATATCGCAGAAATTGTATCCATGTGGACTCACGTTCCTGTAAGCAAATTACTACAAGGAGAACGGGAAAAACTGCAAGGAATTGACCAAAAATTGAGCGAACGTGTGATCGGTCAAGAACGCGCAGTCTCCGCGGTTTCCGCGGCGGTTAGACGCTCCCGTTCAGGACTACAGGATCCGAACCGCCCCATTGGTTCGTTCATCTTCCTCGGCCCTACCGGGGTAGGAAAAACAGAACTCGCCCGCACATTGGCAGATTACCTCTTCGATGATGAACAAGCGATGATCCGTATCGACATGTCCGAATACATGGAAAAACATGCGGTGAGCCGTCTGATCGGCGCACCTCCCGGATATGTCGGTTACGATCAAGGGGGCGCACTGACTGAAGCCGTGCGACGCAAACCCTACAGCGTTATCCTGTTCGATGAAATCGAGAAAGCACATCCCGATGTGTTTAATGTACTGCTGCAAGTGCTGGATGATGGACGCCTCACCGATGGCCAAGGCCGGACCGTGGACTTTACCAACACCATCCTCATCATGACCTCCAATATTGGTGGCACCCAAATTCATGATGCGGTGCAAAAACTCGATCCAGACGACATTGCAGGCTTCACCAAACTGGAAAACGACGTTTTTGAAGAATTACGTCATCACTTCCGTCCGGAGTTCTTAAACCGGGTCGACGAAACCATCGTCTTCCACAGTTTACGCTTCGAACAGATTCAACACATCGTGGATCTGCAATTGGATCGCGTCCTCAAACTGCTGGCTGAAAAACGGATCACCCTCAGTTTGAGTCCAGAAGCCAAAGAATTGTTGGCCAACGCGGGTTACGATCCCGCATACGGAGCACGCCCCCTCAAACGAGCCGTGCAACGTCTGGTGGTCGACCGCCTGGCCGAAGAAATTCTGGATGGAAACATTGACGACGGCCAAAACTTAGTCGGCAATGTAGATCCGGAAATGCCGGAACAGCTTATTTTTGTGGAACAAAAATAAGCCGGAGTCAGAAAGAACAAAAACGAACACCCTGCATTGAAAATTCAATGCAGGGTGTTCAATTTTCGATATTGGATGTTCGATATTCAACGTTCGCTGCTCGATGTTGGATGCTCGCTGCTCGATGTTGGATGCTCGCTGCTCGATGTTGGATGTTCACCATTCGCTTTTCCAATTCACAAAAAAAGCCCCCCTCTCCCAGAGACTTAGGAGAGGGGGGCGGAGTGGATTCGGTTCCCACGCCGAATCCGTTTCAGGAGACACAATCCAATTATTCGCCGTATGCGCTGTGTCCATGTTCACTCAAGTCGAGACCGACCATTTCATCTTCTTCGCTAACCCGGAGAATTCCGATCGCTTTGAGGATGGTGAACAGGATGAACATTGTGACGAAAGCGTAGGCTGCGATTACCAGTGATCCAGTGATCTGAGCAGTCATGTTACCATACATGCTACCGTTGGCAGCTTCGCCCCAGTACTCACTGTCACCGAAGATACCTGTGGCGATACCGCCCCAGAGTCCGCAGAGACCGTGTACAGGCCATGCACCAACCGGATCATCAATTTTCACAGCTTCAAGTAATTTAATACCGGCAACAACCAACAGACCAGCAATCGCACCGATGGCGATAGCGCCCCAGTTGGTTACACCGTCACAGTTAGCAGTAATACCTACCAAACCAGCCAAGATGCCGTTGAGGGCCATGGTGAGGTCAGGTTTTTTGTCAAGGATCCAAGAGAGGATCAAAGCAAATACGGCACCAGCAGCAGCAGCCAAGGTGGTGTTCACTGCGATCAACATCACAGCCATGGTGTTATCAGCACCTACAATGGCGAGCTGAGAACCAGGGTTAAATCCGAACCAACCGACCAACAGGATGAATACACCCAAGGCAGCGAAAGTCAGGTTATGACCAGGCATTGCTGTTTTGTCTTTGCCAAAGCGTCCAATCCGAGGACCGAGCACGATCGCAGCAGCCAGACCAGCGAATCCACCGACCGCATGCACCACAATGGAACCCGCGAAATCGTAGAAACCCATGTCATCCAACCAGCCGCCACCCCATTTCCAGTAACCGGAAATCGGATAAATAACACCTGTCAGGATTACCGTATAGATGATGTATGCAGCAAACTTCAAACGTCCTGCAACCGCACCAGATACAATGGTAGCCGCTGTAGCAGCAAACGCAGCCTGGAAGAGGAAATCAACCATAGTGGTCAATTCACCAGCAGCAATCGTCTGATCCGCAGCATCAAAGGATACCGGAGCAGCTTTACCCATGAATTCACTACCTACATCTGTGTACATAATGCCGTAACCGATGAGGAAGTAAAGGAGGACGCCTACTGCGAAATCCATTACGTTTTTCATCAAAATATTTACGGTGTTCTTAGAGTGATTCAATCCAGATTCGAGGATCGCAAAACCAGCCTGCATGAAGATCACCAGGATGGAGGCAAGCAACAGAAACATATTGTCAATTGCAAATCCGAGGACATCAGCGTCAGTTACTTCAACAACCTCTACTACTTCGTCCATTACTTCCATTACATCTGCTTCCTGGCCATAAGCCATTCCACTTAGCATTAAAATTACCCCGAGGATGGGGAGCCATATTGTTTTTTTCATGTTCATTTCCTTTTCGTGTTTATCTTGGGTTTACACATCCACCTCAGATGTGCTGGGTTTAAATTCTCTCTCTTTCGTGAGGCGGTTGATTACCTAGCAATGGCCGTGCCAAGTTTATTTTTAAAAAGTTAACATGTTTATTACAAAGTATTTATAAATTATTAAGATAAAGAAATCACTACAAACAGACATAAATACCTACTACATTTTCGTAAATACAGGCACTAATGATACATATTTGTATTTCTATTCGTAATATTTTCCTTTTGTGTTGGAGCATGACAATTTGGAAAAGTAGAGCTAGTATCCAAAAGGCATGAGCAACTCTTCTTCTACTCCCCCTCCTCAACCCAGACTACATCGAAACATCACCGATGCAGCCCTTCCACCCTTAGGGGCCAGCTGGGAAGATCACTTTGAAAACACCACACCCTTTAAAGAAGGTGGCGGAGGCGTGCTCTACCGAACCCGCGATCGAAATCTGAACCGGGAAGTAATTTTAAAACTTCTTAAAGAAGAACATCGCGACAGCCCCGACGTAACCCGTCGCTTTCTACGCGAAGCGCGCGTCACCGCATTGCTTCAGCATCCCGCAACCGTCCCCATTTATGAAATGGGACAAGATCCGCAGGGAAATCCTTACTTCACCATGAAAGAAATTCGGGGTGAATCTCTCAGTGCGATTCTCAAAGGCATCACCGCCCGAAATCGCGAAATGGACCGCTTTCGCTCTCGAGAAGTTCTCATTGATTTGCTCATCCAGGTGGGCCAAGCCCTTGCTTACGCCCATTCCTGTGGCGTCGTTCATCGCGACATCAAACCAGGCAACATCATGGTTGGCGCCTTTGGGGAAGTCTTGGTCATGGACTGGGGCGTAGCCAAAATTATGGATGGGGTAGATGATGACGAAGAGTCAGAAGCCCTCAAAACCCTTCCCTCCTTAGAGGGCGATATCGACGATACCGAATACGGCAAAGTCTACGGCACCCCCCGCTACATGGCCCCGGAACAAGCGCGCGGCCACACCAATATAGACGAACGAGTTGATATATTTAGTTTAGGCGCCGTCCTCTATGAATGCCTCATCTATCGCCCCTTGGTGTTCGGAGCCAATCGCGACGAACTGCTTAAAAAGATTTGCGATGAACCCTTTATCTCGCCCGCGACCAAAGAACCCTACCGCATGATTCCGCCAGAACTGGACGCCATCGTGATGAAGGCACTCGCCAAAGATCCCGACAACCGTTATAAAAACATGACCACTTTTGTAGCAGATTTACAACGCTACCGTCGCGGAGAGACCGTATCGGTCATGTGCACCTCTTTCCAGGCCCGCGCACAACGCTGGATCAAAACCAACCTACCCTTAAAGCGTAGCAGCATTTTGGTTTCCATCGGTCTCGTTATAGGCCTCTTGATTGGCCGATTCTAACCCCTTGCCTTAAAAAAAAGCAAAGCCCCCCTCTCTTCCTCAGCAGCGCGCAGTCCCCCCTGCCACCAACAGCCCAAAAAAAACCTTATTTTCCTAAGAAACATAAGGATTTTTCTTATTATTCACCTGTTGCAATATTGCCGTTCTAAATAATAGAACATTATATTTGTGTTTTTCATGTTCTACATACTAGAATAGTGGATATGAATTCCACTTTAGAGAACGGACTCCACTTACTAAAACTGCTGGCAGATGCCCCGCAACCCCACAGCGTGAGCGAATTATCGCGGGAAACCGGACTGCCCAAAAGCCACATCCACCGATTACTCCAAACCTTAGTAAAGAATCAATATGTGGAGCAAAATACGGAGAGAAGGTATTATATCGGTATTGGAGCCCTTCGTTTAGGTCACGCCCTGCTTCGCGATATCCCTCTTCGGCGTCGTTTTTTGCCTGCCATGGTCGAAGGTGTAAAAAACATGGGCATCCCCATCACCCTCGCCCTTCCTTTTGGTTCACAAGCCATTTCCGTCGCTTACGTACATCACGACGGCGAAATCCGCAGCACCAGCGAAACCTTGGGCACGGTACTCCCCGCCCGCAGCTCCGCATTAGGCAAACTATTTTTAGCCTATCAATCGCCTCAAACCATATCGAAAATTCTTCCCACCCTCGATTACACACCTAAAGGCCCCCACTCCCATCTAACTCCGGAAAGTTTGGAGGCTGATTTAATCAACATTCGATCCCAGGCCTACAGCCTCAACAATCAAGAGAGTGGAGTACAAAGCGCCAGCATTGCCATACCCGTATTTGAAGACGGAAACCTTATCGCTGGAATCGGCATGTCAGGAAGCGCTGATGACCTTATTGGCGAGCACCTCCCCCGCCACCTCGATTTTCTTCAGTACCTCATTTCAGAAACACAACCCCCACCCCCCAATACCCCTCATGAGTGATACCCTCCCTACCACAAAACAGCTCACGGATGCCTGTACTGCGAATCCCCACAACCCCATGACCGCAGAAAATGTCGATCAATATTGGAAAGACGGCTACACCATCATCAAGAATGTGTTTGCCCCACATGAAATCGAGCAGATGAAAACGGCCTGTGACCGCTGGAAATTTACCGGCGAACTCCTGGGACGTACATGGCGCAAACAAAACACCATTATCTGGGTGGATGAAGAAGAAGGCAAAGCTAATACCGTTCGCGGCATGCAATGGCCTTCCTATCATGATCCAGTGATGGACCACTACCGCACAGACCCGCGCTTGCTGATGATTCTCGAACCCCTCATCGGCAGCAACATCAAACAAGTCATCAATCAGGTCCACTGGAAAAAACCGGGATCTAATGTGAGCTGGCCTTTACATCGTGACGTGCGCTCCCGCCAACCTGCCGAGGATTTTCGCGACCTCTTTCCTTCTTGGGTACAATGCGGCATTGCCATCGACCCCCACCGGGCGGAAAACGGTGCCATGAAAGTCGTGCCAGGATCGCATATGGATTACGAACACAATCCCCATAACCGCGATCTCTACAACGTTCCCGAATACGAAAAAGACCATCGCATCAAAGACATGGTCCTCAATCCTGGCGATGTAGCCCTCTGGAGCGCCTACACCGTTCATGGCGGCGGATACAACACCACAGAATTCATGGACCGCCGTCTCTATATCAATGGATTTGTGAAAGCAGAGAACTGCGAACGAGGCGAATGGGCTTTCCGTGACGGACGCACCTGCCATCTTCACGGCAAACAAGCACTGATACAGTTCAACGAAGTCGACACCATCGCTGAAGCCTTTTATGCAGGTGATCGCGGACGGGTTGAAAAGATTTCAGATTAATCTCAGCCCCCAAACCCTCAGCAAGCAAGAACCTTTTCTGCATGCTGGGGGTTTTTCGACAAAAAGATTGAACGATATCGATTCAAGACACTCTAATCCTCCATAATAAAAAAAGCCCCGTTTAGAACGGAGCTTGAGAATGGTGCTCGGAGTGGGAGTCGAACCCACACGCCCTTGCGGGCACCAGCCCCTCAAGCTGGCGTGTCTGCCATTCCACCACCCGAGCAGAGGAATTGGCACGTTACGTATATCCGATCTATCAAAGTGGCAAGGACAATTTACAGGATCTTTTACCCGAGAAAATTAACATTTAACTGAAAAGGAGTGGACTTTTATGGCTTTTCGTACACGTTCCTTCTTCTCACAACAAACAGGAGACTTATGAAAAATATAGGAATTTTAGCCCTTACGGCTTCATTGATGATGACCATGCCCAATTTTGCTCAAGAACCACTGCCTGAAGAAGTCATGCAGAAAATCAGTTACGGGACCGGCTTAAACATTGCCAACCAACTCGGTCAGAATCCCGATCTGAACAAAGAAACCCTGGTAAAAGGTTTTCAAGATGCGGTTTCACAACAACTCGACACCGACAAAATCGCTTATGCGGAAGGTGCAGGTATTGCGACTCAGGTTGCTCGTCGTGGAATGATGCCCGAACAAGTACTCAAAGCGATTCAAGATTCAATCGCAGGTAACCCTCCTCCCTACACAGAAGAAGAAATGTTGGCCGCCAATCAAGAAGCCCAACGCTTCCTCCAAGAACGCCAAGCCGCTCAGCAACAAGAAGTTTCTGCAGCCGCTCAAGAAAACCTTCAAAAGGGTGAAGCATTCTTGAAAGAAAATGCAGGAAAAGAAGGCGTAATGAGCACCTTAACCGGTCTTCAATACAGCGTAGAGGTTGAAGGTGAAGGAACCAAACCTATCGCTACCGATACCGTAACCGTACATTACACCGGTCGTTTATTGGACGGAACCGTATTTGACTCTTCCGTACAACGCGGTGAACCCGTTGAATTCCCATTGAACCAAGTGATTCCCGGTTGGACAGAAGGTCTGCAACTGATGGCCCCAGGCGCCAAATACACTTTCTGGATCCCCGCTAACTTGGCCTACGGTGAGCAAGCTCCCCCAGCCATTGGACCCAACCAAGTATTGGAATTCGAAGTAGAACTGCTCAAAGTGAACTAAGGTCACTTTCACAGTCGGGATGCTTCGCCATCCTCCAAAAAGTCCTCGGAGAAATCCGAGGACTTTTTTTATTCGTCAGTACCGGCTGCGTCGCGTCACTAGTCAGTAGTCAAATGACAAGTACCTCATGACCTATGACACGACGGAATCGTAAATGACGAATGACCCATGACGCGGCGAAGCCGCCCCCCCCCTACCGTCGATCAAACTTCAGCCCCACAGCACAGAGAGCCAGCCACAAAATATTGATCCATACATCCGCCCAGGTCATAAGGGCGCCTGATCCACTACAGCCACATGAAATCGCGATCCCCCGCTGCAACACAGAAATCTTCGCCACCGTAAACACCAACAGCAACAAGGTAATCCAACACCAAGCCGCTTTACGAAAAGGAGGTGTAATCCACAGGGCAAGCCCACACCAAAGCTCCAACCATGCCAAAGTCACCGCCAGGGGAATGATCACAGGTTCCGGTAACAGTTGGTAGCCCTGCACCGCAGTCGCAAAAGCCTCAAGATCGACAACCTTCACCCCGCCACTATACAAAAACAAAGCGGATATCACTCCGCGTGGCGCCCGGCGCATCCATGAAGACAGAGCCTTATTCATCATACCAGCCCTCCATGCCATCCACATATAACATGGCCCCATAAAACCCAATTTCCTGCATCCGCTCAATCAAACGCAGGCCATCATCACAAAAAGGCCCTGTACAATAGACGACCACCGGCCCCCCTTCACTCAAGAGAGGAAGCACCTCAGGAAAGGACTCTTCAAAAAACTGAATAGAAACTGACTTTGCCGTAGGAATATGTGATTTTTCATATTCAGAAGGTAAACGCGCATCCAAAATCAAATAAGCCCCTGAAGCCACCATCTCTTTCATTTGCGCCGTATCAACCGTCTCTATTCCCCTGTCCTCCGCCTGAAGCGCCACATCAAAGGCCTTCACATCTGAGGACAGAACCACCTTCCCACTCAACCCTCCACTCAAGACAGCAGAAAGCACCGCCACCACGAGCAGCGTCGTCATTCCCATAAAAGTTGTGTGTAGAGCTTCTTTCATCACTTGCCAAAAAAAGGTAACAGCGTAGACTCAAAACGCAACCCAGTTATAGGAGATCTCCCATGTCAATAGAAGCAGGTCAACCCGCCCCCGATTTCAGTTTACCCGATGCCACCGGCACCATCCACAGCCTCAAACAATACCAAGGCAAAACGGTCGTACTCTATTTTTATCCAAAAGATGACACCCCCGGCTGCACCAAAGAGGCCTGCAGCTTTCGCGATCTGAGCGAAGACTTTGCCCAACAAGATGTGGTGGTACTCGGCGTAAGTCCCGACGGCGCGGAAGATCACCAAGCCTTCACCCAAAAATTTAAACTCCCCTTTCCCCTGCTGTCAGATGAAAATCACAACGTGATGAGCGCCTACGGTGCCTACGGAGAAAAAATGATGTACGGCAAAGTCAAAATTGGCGTCATTCGCTCTACCACCATCATCGGCCCCGATGGCACGGTCTTAAAACATTGGAAAAAAGTTCCTAAAGCCGAAGCCCATCCCGCAAAAGTTTTGGAGTTCATCTCCACGCTCTCCAAGTGAAAGCCGATAATGTCCCTGCCTTAAGTCGCTTGCACGGTGTAGAACGCCGCCAAGCGCTTGAGTGGAATTATCATCGCTTCAATCATGCCCACTTCCGGTCTTCCGACCCCCTGCAATTTGTATGGGATTATCACAGTCCTGCAGACCGCGAAGTGGCCGCTTGGGCCGCCTCAGCCTTGGCCTACGGACGCGTAGCTGCCATCCAAAACGCCCTCAAAGACCTCCATCAACGCTGGCAGGGTCAACCCGCCCTCTTCCTCAGCCAGGCCTCAAAAAAAGAACAACAACAGGCCTTAAAAGGATTTGTGTACCGCTGGACTCGTGCCCCGCACTTACTTGCACATTTACGAGGTTGGCAGCATGTGCATTCCACAGAGCCCATGTGGCAACGGCTCAAGACTTCCGACTGTCGGAACTATCGGGAAGCCCTCATTCCGATCCTCGGAGAACTACGTGAAGCCGAAGGCGACCCCGGACATTTATGCCCTGACCCTTCAGCAAACAGTGCCTGCAAACGTTTGGCCATGTGGCTACGATGGATGGTGCGAAAGGATGAGATCGATCCGGGCTTGTGGTCGGAACACCTCGATCCTGCCAAACTGTGGGTTCCCTTGGATACACATATGTTTCGTATCGCCAAACAATTGCGCTTAACCCAGCGTAAAGCGCCCGACGCCGAAGCAGCCCGACGCATTACCGCAGCCTTTGGCCGCATCTGCCCCCAAGACCCTGTGCGCTATGACTTCGCCATCACCCGCATGGGCATGGCAGTAGCGGATGCGCCGCGTGAGTAGTCAGTAGTCAATGGTCATTTGTCAATGGTATCCGTTTCAGAGCCCCGCCCTCCGTCTTGACGGCAATACATGGAGCGAGGACATCCCTGTCCGATTCACCCTACCACTGACCCATAACTCGGCGAAAGCCGATACTGACCACTGACCTACAGTCTTCCCAACAGAATCATCAACATCCGACGCACGGGTTCCGCAGCACCCCACAACAATTGATCACCCACCGTGAAGCAGGTGATATACTCAGGGCCAATCACTGTTTTCCGCAAACGTCCAACTGGGACATGTAAATGTCCCGAGACGGCGGCAGGCGTGAGTTGCGCCAACGTTTCTTCTTTGCGGTTAGGCACCAAACGCACCCATTCGTTGGCATCAGCAATCAAGCGTTCAATTTCAGCCAAGGGGAGATCTTTTTTCAATTTAAGAGTCAAGGCCTGACTGTGACAACGCATGGCGCCCACACGAACACATTGACCATCCACTCGAATCGGATCAGCTTCGGTCCCTAAAATGCGATTGGTCTCTACCATCCCTTTCCACTCTTCGCGGGTACGACCGCAATCCAAAGCAGAATCGATCCAAGGAATCAAACTGGCAGCCAAAGGGGCACCAAACTGATCGATCGGCAAACTGCCATCATTCAATTTTGCACTGATTAAGCGATCAAGTTCCAAGACTTCAGATGCAGGATCAGCAGCCAGTTCACGTCCAGCACTACCCACATCAGCCATTTGCATGACCAATTCTTTCATGTTTTTTGCGCCGGCACCAGAGGCAGATTGATAAGTCATGGCGGTCATCCATTCCACTAAACCGGCATCAAACAATCCCTGCAAGCCCATGAGCATCAAAGAAACCGTACAGTTTCCACCAATAAAATCTTTGATTCCTTTTTCCAGCCCCTGATCAATCAGTTTCCGATTCACCGGATCAAGCACCACGATGCTGTCCTCAGACATCCGCAAAGCACTGGCCGCATCAACCCAATAGCCCTGCCATCCTGCAGCGCGTAAGCCGGGATGAATCGCTTTGGTATAGTCTCCACCCTGACAGGAAACCAAAATATCCATCTCCATGAGCGCAGTCACATCTTTGGCATCACGCAAAGGTTGTTCATCAGGACCCGCTTGTCCCACTTGAGAGGTGGTAAAAAATACCGCATCCAAACCATCAAAATCATTTTCCTGACGCATACGTTCCATCAACACAGAACCAACCATGCCACGCCATCCGATAAAGCCTACTTTTTTCATGAGAACATCCTAAAGGGTATAAAAATGGAGCGGCCCTTAACATTTAAGGACCGCGTTGGCAAGTAGAAGCCCCGCGGACGCGGGGGCTTCAGGTAATCTCAAAGTTCAACCTTCGAGAAAACTATCCAGCATCCACAACGTTTTTTCGTGAACCTGAAGCCGGGCAATCATCAGGTCTTCGGTTTGATTATCTCCAGCATCTCCCGCTTGTTCACGGGCCGTATGAAGATCGGCGACCAAATTTCTGTTCAGATCACAGAGGTGTTTCACCATCTCAGCTGCAGAGGCATCTTCTTTGAGCTCTGCGGTGCCCGCAAGAGCGGCCAAATTGGCAAGTCCGCCTGGCGCCAGTGCACCGAGTGCCCGCACCCGTTCGGCTATGTCATCAATTGCAGTAAACAATTCGGTGTATTGCTCTTCGAAAGCTTGGTGTAAGGAAAAAAACGAGGGACCTCGCACATTCCAGTGACAAAGATGCGTCTGCCCCATCAGGGCATAGCTATCTGCAACCACTTTACGGAGGGAAATTACTACTTGATCATCATTAGTCGACATGAACAGACTCCTACTTTATTTGTTTTGAAGGAAGAGACTTTACTCTACTTCTTCAAAAAAATCAAATGGGAGCCTCTCACGAGACGGGATGCGTTTAAATCCGTTCGCGAACAGACATGGCAATGATGTTCTGCCCATCGAGATTGGGATGCAAACCATCTGGGAAAAGATCTTCACTGTCCATGCCGAATTCCTGATTGACCGGAACGACCGCAACCCCTTCAGCACTGGAAGCCGTCGTTACACCGGCATTCACAATATCCACCTTTCCATTGTAAATCGAACGCGATCCATACATGTAAGGCACATTACAGACCAACACTTTATTCACACCAGCATTTTTGCAGGTTTGAATCGTGGACTGTAAATCACTTTCGTAGAAAGCGGTACTACTGGTAATGGCATTATTTGAGCCGTAAAAGATCACCACTGTATCTGGATTATATTGGGTGATCAAACTACCAATCTTCGCCCGACCATCGACCATTTTAGCCCCTCCAACCGCTTTGTTAATCACGGTCCATTCCGGCACCATGCCGGCCATCAGGGTAGGCCACGGAGGAACACCTGGATAATTGTAATCCCCGGAAATACTGTCGCCAATCACCAAAACCGTTTGCGGACCCGTTGATCCACCATCACTACCTCCACCCGAATCACAGGCAGCCAATGCCAAGGTAAGTCCCAGCAAAAGGATTGATTTGAAAATAGAAAATGATTTCAACATGATGAGCTCCAAATAAACGGCGAATTTTAAAAAAATGTGTCTCACCTATAACGGGGGTTTTAAAAAGTGGCAATCATATAGTGAATGCCTATTCTGAAACAGATGGGGAACTCTTCCGCTTCCGTTTTTCAGTCAATCCCCCCAACAGGGTATGAATCACCGAAATCACCAAGAGGGTGAGAATCGTAAATCAAATCATCCCGCCCACGGCCATATGACCAGGTCCTCTTGATTGAAACTATTCAGATTCATCGACAAAATCCGTAAGCCTTTTCAGGCATCGTTACCGCAGAAGCAGACAGATCTAGCGCATAAATGCTCCCCTCATACAACCTGATTGCCCCAAAAAGAAACCACGCCAACCCCTAGAGCAAGCTACCCGCATCTAATAAGGCCCCAAAAAAACCATAACTGTCAGCAGAAAATTCAAAAAGCCCATCACCTCTCCGGCACAAACAAATACGCCTCTGCATTTCCTTCATCCCCCTTTCCATAAAAAAAATCTATTTCTTATTTGAATCTATCGTATATCGCCGATATACGATGAAACATGACTACAACACGACTCGACTTATTTTCAGAAGACCATGTGGCTTTGGCGGCCTTCGCCTCCGCACTTTCTCATCCCGCACGAATTATGATGGTTACCCTCCTTCAGCAACGGGAATGGGTCGCTTGTGGAGACATCGTCGAACACATTCCCTTGGCTCAAGCCACAGTTTCCCAACACCTTAAAGTATTGGTGGACGTGGGACTTCTTTCCCAACGCCGCGAAAAAAAGAAAATGCTCTACCACCTTAATTGTGAAAAAATGAAAAGTTTTTGTCACCATTTCCAATGTACCCTCGGAACCCAAACCCCTGAATCCTAATCACCTATGAACATAGATTCCTCCCCTCTTCGTATTGTAATCGTTGGCGCCGTCGCCGGAGGCGCGTCAGCCGCCGCCCGCGCACGTCGCTTAGATGAAACCGCCGACATCACCCTCATTGAACGTGGCCCTGATGTTTCTTTTGCCAACTGCGGTCTACCCTACCACATTGGTGGCGAAATCAGTGATCGCAGTAAATTGGCCCTGCAAACCCCCAAATCTCTAACAGAATTGCTCAATTTAAAGGTCTTGGCCGAAACCGAAGCCCTTTCCATTGACCGGGAAGCGAAAACGCTGAAAGTAAAAAACCTTAAAGACGGGGTCGAATCCGATCTCGAATACGATAAGTTGATTCTTTCTCCCGGAGCTTCTCCCCTCACCCCTCCTTTAAAAGGAATCGATCTGCCCGGCATTTACACCCTACGTAATTTGCAGGACATGGATCGCATCAAAACGGCCGCGGCCGACGCTAAAAAAGTGGTAGTCATTGGCGCCGGCTTTATTGGCTTGGAAATGGCCGAACAACTCGTTCACCTCAATAAAGAAGTGGCCCTCGTCGAATTGGTGGAACAAGTCTTGCCTCAAATGGATGCCGAAATGGTACGCCCCGTGCAACAAGAACTCCTGGATCACGGCGTCGACCTGATCCTCGGGGATGGTATCAACGGATTTGAAGCACACAACGGATCCCTCAAAGCCAGTTTGAACTCGGGCAAAATCTTGGATGCCGATTTGGTGATCCTCTCCATTGGTGTACGTCCTGAAAGTGGACTCGCCAAAGCCGCGGGGTTAACCTTGGGCGCACGAGGCCACATTCAATCCAATACCCATATGCAGACCAATGATCCCGACATCTATGCGGTTGGCGATGTGTGCGAAGGCATTGACCCCATTTTGGGCGGACCTTCGTCCGTTCCCCTCGGTGGACCCGCCAACCGACAGGGCCGTTGTGCCGCAGATCATATCATGCTTGCGGAACAAGCCCGTCCTTACCCCGGCTCCATCGGCACCGCCATTGTGCGGGTATTCGATGTCGCCGCTGGCGTCACCGGACACTCAGAAAAACGTCTGCAACAAATGGACGTCGCCTATGAGAAAACCATCGTCACCGATTATAATCATGCCAGCTATTATCCAGGTGCCACCCTCCTGAGCGTTAAACTGCTCTGGGAAAAACAAACCGGCCGTATTCTCGGTGGACAAGTCACGGGTATTGAAGGAGTCGACAAACGACTCGACGTATTGGCCACCGCCATCAAAGGCAAACTCACGGTCGATGATCTGGAACATATGGAACTGGCGTATGCCCCTCCCTTCGGTTCAGCCAAAGATCCCCTGAACACCGCAGGATTTTCGGCCAACAACATTCGTTCAGGACGCTACAGCCCCGCATACGATCTTCCGAACGACGGAAGCGCTCAGTTGCTAGATGTCCGACCTTCGGAAATGGCAGAAATCAATCCTGTATCGGGTGCGATAAATATTCCTTACCCTCAACTGCGCCAGCGCATGCACGAATTGGATAAATCCAAACCTGTAATCACATTTTGCGCCATGGGGAAAACCAGCTATTTCTCTGCCCGAATCCTCAGCCAAAACGGCTTCAATGTGAGCTCTCATATCGGAGGCATGAAAATCGAAAGACGTCCGGTTGTACCTGAAAAAGTAAAATGTGCAGCCGTATCTGAACCCTCAGATCTCAGCCTTACCCATTTGGATACTTGCGGATTGGCCTGTCCCGGCCCCATTCTGAAAGTGAAAGCCGCCGTAGCCGACATGGCGCCTGGACAAGAACTCGAGATCCTCTCTTCGGATACCGGATTCAAAAATGACCTCCCTCCTTTTTGCGCGGCAAATGGATTGGAATTCATCAGTGCCGTCAAAGAAAAAGGACTCATTAAAGGTCGCTTACGGAAACCGTTGACCGCAGCCCCCCCATCCACAAACACTGGATCTGCAAACAATCAGGACGCAACCTTGGTCGTGTTCTCCGGCGAACTCGATAAAGCCATGGCCGCATTGGTCATTGCCAATGGTGCGATGGCCATGGGCGGCAACGCCACCTTATTCTTCACCTTTTGGGGGCTCAATGTACTGAGAAAAGAACAGGCCCCAGCAATCGCAGACAAAACCTTTATGGACAAGATGTTTGGCTGGATGTTACCGCGTGGCGTCAATAAATTGCCTCTCTCCAACATGCATATGGCCGGAATGGGCACCAAAATGATGAAAGACCGGATGCGCGACAAAAACCTGCCCAACTTGCCCGACCTCCTGCAAACCGCTATCGACAGCGGTGCCCGCTTGGTGGCCTGCACCATGTCCATGGAAGCCATGGGTATTCGAGAAGAAGAGCTGATCGACGGGATTGAACTTGGCGGTGTCGCAGAGTTCCTTGGCGCTTCTTCAAAATCAGGAACCAACCTGTTTATCTAATTCAAATCACATATCGGCATCCCAAACCGTGGCGCACGCGCCACGCAAGGGCAGCCGACCCTCACACGGGAGATGGCAACATCTCCCGTTTTTTTGTGCGTAAAGGCACCCTCCACTCTCATCCCCCATCCCGTTCAGGGTGGCGATCGTGTGACATACTCAGACTCTGTTTGACTTATTCCATAATTTCAGTTAACTTTTTACCCGCGCCTCCTCGCAGCCCTCCATACATATTTATAACTTCACTATTTTTTAAAAACATAAAGATTCTACCTAGCATCATTTTATATTTCTCTCAATTATATGAAATTTTTTCTCTTCATCTGTGTCATCTCCGGAATTCTCGCCATCTCAAAAAAATGGGGATGGTCCCCCAAACTCATAACCCTCGCCACAGTCGGAACCACCATCGTATTCGGACTACTTTTGCTGGTGACAGGCATCGGCAAATCCACAGCTCCCGATTTAGAAACACTGGTATTGCCTGAAAAATCTGCAGCATATCTATTAGGAGAAGCCGTCCGGGCCCAACTTCCTTCCGGAGGAACCGTCCTGCTGTTTCAGGATGAACTGCCCGACCCCGAACCCCTGATGCAAAAACAACCTGCCGCACGAGCAGAAGGACTACAAGAGAGCCTCGGCGAGGCTTATACCGTTATTCGCGTGAACAGCTTAGAACGTGAAGAAACCGAATTTAATCCTGCTACCGGTATGTGGATCCTGCAGGTGTCCGACTACGCGGCCTTGGTCGAGAAATACGGTCCGGCAGATGCCGTGGTCACCTTTTCAGGACTTCCGCATGACCTCCAGAACCTGAGCACCCTCGGTATTCCCTTTTTCGCATACCTCTATGCCCCCACGCCTCCCCCATGGACATCCGAACTCCCGAAGGGACTTAACGCCATCGTCTCCCCCAAACCCGGAACTCTCCCCTCCGATCTCGCCCACAAGCAGTCGACCTCTGAACTCGCCGAAAACGCTTACATCCTCATCCCCTCATTACCATGAAATCAAAACACGCCTTCACCCTCATTGAAATGCTCGTGGTTATCGCCATCATCGCGCTCCTCTCTTCCCTGCTCATGCCGGTCATCAACAATGCACTGGAGCGTGGCAGAATCACCCAGTGCGCCCAACGACTCAGAAGTATCCACATGGGACTGGTCGGATATGCCGCCGACCACGGCGGTACCATGCCGCCTCCTTGGGGACTCAACTCAAAGGACAACAAGCGCTTTGGATATTACATCAATCCCTATCTCGAGAATCGTGATGCAAACCACTACGGTGTACAAGAACGCTATCGTTGTCCAGATGCCCGCTTCTACCCCTTTCTAAACGTTCATAATATTGGCATGAACCCCAAATTCAGTACCCGTCCCTATCTGGATTTCAGCAATCTATCGAATACCATTCTCGTGGCAGACGCCCGTAGTGCCTTTTCCTTATTCTATGACAGCGGAAATAAAACCAACTTACATGCCCGCCATCGTGACCCCACTCGAAAGGGAGTAGGCGCCGTGAGTGCAGCCTTCGGCGACGGCCATTGGGAATTGGTTCCCTACGAAAGAATTCCTACAAGTAAACCATGGGACCAATATGACCTCTTGAATCCCAGTCTCTGAAGTCTCACCATCTGATATGCAAGATTGACAAGGCCGCGAGGATGACAAACATTACCCGCATGCATGCCTTCATTCATCGCTTTGAAGATCTCTCAGAAAAACCGGAAAAACTCTACACCCGTCCGGCCCTGAAAAAATGTTTTCTACGTCACTCCGGCCTGCCGGAGTGGTTGTTGACACGCTGTCAAAAAGAAGGTGCAGATTTTGCCGAAACCTTAGCCCGTTGTTGGCCCCAAGAAGGTCCGGGCTTGGGCACCTCCTTAGAAAATTTCATTCGCGACTCATATCCCACCCTAACAGACCCAGAAGCCTTAATTCAGGTTTGGAACCAGTGCACTACCCAGGAACGCATCGTGGTGAACCGTCTATTAATTGGGTTTGTACCGGAAACAAAAACGGAAGCGGTGATCGATCCCGAGTTGCCCCGCAAAGAAATTCAGGCAGAATTCATGTATGCCCTGTTGTCTGGAGATCCCGAATATAGCTTTGGTCTCTATCAAGGAAAAGAACCCGTGGTCTTCACCCGCGTAACCGTGCAGGATCCACAGCTTACCGCACAACTTCAGGCATACCTCGACCAGCATACCACCGAGAAAAAAGGCCCCGTTCGCATCGTTTCTCCGGGATTGGTCGGAAAAATCAGTTATACAGGGTTTACGGTCTCTGCCCGACATAAGTCAGGCATCAAAGTAGAACATCCCCAACTGGAAAGCCTCTTCCCACCCGGAGGCCTCTGGCAGGCACAAGCCTTTACCGATCTATAATCCGCTACCGTGAGGGAAAATATAGAGCATCAGGTAAACCAATACCCCTGTGACACTCACGTAAACCCACACCGGCCACACCCAGCGCACCAGTTTCACATGTATCGTAAAGCGTTTGGTGAGGGCCGACCAAACCACCGCAAGAATGAAAGGCACTTGCGCTGTCGCCAACAGAATATGGGGGAACAGCACCAAATAATAAAGTCCTTTCAACCACCCCACCCCTTCGTATCTAACCGGACTGCCCACCACAAAATGATAGTATAAATAGCTCGTGAGAAACAATGCCGACGTAAATAAGGCCGCAGACATGAATTGCCAGTGCCGGGTCACATTGCCTTTTTTCACATAATACCGCCCAAAAATCAGAAAAATCAGGGCAATAAAGTTCAAAGTTGCATTCAAAGTCGGAAGCGGGTTGTCGGGCATAAATTTTTGTGGTTAAGGTTTCGCCGATGGTACACCGAAAACGATCAGGAATCAACCGCTTCGTCCGCACTCTCTTCACCAGAGTGTTCAGGTTACTTTTGCTCATTTTATTGGGCCTACTGGTGGGCTTCCTGCGCATCACCCTCACCCGGGATCAACGCGCCGCCACCCTCACCCTTCCTGAGAATCCCAGCCCGCCGCCAGCAACCTCTCCGGACACCTTGCGCATCCTCACCTACAATATCGCCCATGGTCGCGGACCGGAGTTGGGAGCCCTCAACAGTGACGGCGGAGACTACGACGTTAAATACGATCGATTGGTTCGCATCGGACAGGAAATTAAAAATCTTGGAGTAGATGTGGTGTTTCTGCAAGAGGTCGATTTTAATTGCTGGTGGAGCGATAACATGGATCAGGCGGCCATCATTGCCGAAGCCGCGGGCTTCGACTACGTAGTTCGTCAGCGAAACATCGACAGTGGTCTCCCCCTCATTCGACGTTATGATTTTGGCAATGCCTTGCTCAGTCGACTGCCCGTGGAGGATGCCCGTAAATTCAAATTGCCCCCCTACTCCGATTTAGAAGTCCTGTTTGCAGGAAACCACGACGGTCTCTTAGCAAAAGTCAACGTCAGCACCGACGAACAAATTTTAATCCTCGGACTCCATTTAGAAGTCCGCAGTGAAGATATCAGGGTCTCAGCAGCCCAACAAGTAATCGCTTTTCAACGTCAACACTCGCAACCCATGATCATTTTGGGGGATTTAAACAGTACCCCTCCGGGATTACCCGACTCTCAAATTTCTCAGTTGGGACAAAATACCGTAGAATTATTAGAAAGTTTTGGGGGATTTCAACGTCGTCCCACCCGGGGCCACGCCACACATCAACATTTCACCTTTCCCACAGAAGCCCCCCGTCGAATCATCGACTGGATTATGCCCGACCGAAATTGGCGTATCCAAGAATATCGCGTGATCCATGGCATGCAGGAATCCGATCACTTGCCCGTACTCAGCACCATTCGCCGGCGATAAATTAAACTTTTTTCAGGCTTTTTCGGGAATCGACAATGGGAATTTCCACCGGCTGACGATCCATAAAGATACAAGTCGTCGTGTAGCCCGCCTCTTCTACCAAATCCAAGGCCTCTTCGAAATGAGCCGCCACGCGTTCAGGTTGATGAGCATCGGCCCCTAAAATCACCGGAATTCCCCGTTTATTCATTTCTTTCAAAATGCTCGGAGAGGGATTCATCTCCGGAATTGTCTTATGCAACCCCGAAGTATTCAACTCCATGGCAATGCCTGTAGCCGCAATCCGATCCAAACAGCGGCGAATATGATCCATGATTCCCGGCAAATCCCATTCCTCTGATCCATAATTTTTTACCAAGTCAGGATGGGATAAACTATCAAACAAGCCACTTTCAGCCGTTTCCACCAAACTGAGGAAATACTGACGATGATACGCCGGCCAATCCCCTTTAAAATAGAGGTCTTTATACTCTTGGATTTGAGGATGTACCGATCCTAACACATAATTGAGCGGTTCCCGGGCGTGCAACTCCGCTAACCACCCTTCCAATCCGGGTAAATAATCACTTTCTAAGCCCACCCGTACATCTAACTGACCCTTCCAGGTGTTCGCGCACTCTCGAATAGAAGAAACGTACTCATCCCATTGTTCAGGGGCCATTCGCACATTGGACGACATCCCGTCAGGTAACGGACAATGACAAGTAACCGTCATCCCCTTCAAGCCTCTCGCCACCGCCTGTTCCGCATAGAGGTCCAAGCTTCCAATGGCGTGTTTACAAAGAATGGTGTGCATATGGGTTTCGTAAAGCATGCGCTCACTATTCAACATCTTTCCCTAAGTTCAAGCCCTCAAAACAAATGAAGTTAATTTGTGCTGATTATTGACCTGACAATATAGAGGTAAGTATAGTAACTCTTTCAACTTATGTTAAGTCCCTCGACCCCAGGTTTTCATGCTCATTGAGTTCAGTTGTCCCGTTTGTAAGGCTCCTTTGGCCATAAATAAGCAGGTAATTGGTGGGCAAGTTAATTGCCCTAGCTGCCAAAAACTTATTTTATTGCCCGCCGAATCACCCCTTTCCCGCAAGAAAGAGGATGTTCCCCCCTTCCAACAAGGGGTGCAATATGAAGCCAGCGAAGTGTCTGCGGCCATTTGTGTAAGCGTGGAGCCCTACCGTCGGGACTTAGAGAACAAAGCTAATTTGCTGAATGATGCCGTGGAAATGGTCAAAACCCGCAACGAGCGCATTCGGGACATTGAAACCCTGATGCTTTCCACCCAAAAAGAATTGTGGGAACTGGAAGTCGAAATTGAGGCCAAAAATCAAACGCTGAATGAAGATCAACAGGCGATTAAAGCCTTACAAGATGCCAAACCTGAGGAAAACCCTGCTCACAAAGAAGAGTTGGAGGAATTAACGGCTAAAAAAGACAAACTGAAAGCCAAACTCAGCAACATGGTGCAACATTCTGAAAATCTGGAGGCCAACCTCATGAATGCCCGCAAAATGTTGCAGGCTGAAGGCCCCATTTCCCTGATGATCGCAGAGCTGAAAAGCACCTTGTCTCTTCAATTGGATAAAATTGAGGCCCAAAATAAAGATTTCGAACAGGCCACAACTTATTTGACCCATGCTTCTGAACAACTCCAAAAGTTAAAACAGAAGTACCAAAGCTCAGAAAGCCAACGTCAAGAATTGGCCACCTTGGTCAAATCCACAGGTTCCGATATCCAACTGGCGGTAGATGAGAAAAATCAGTGGCGGAATAAATGCACTGAACTTGAAAAGCAAATGGTCGCCGATCAGGAAACCCTCGAAAAGTTACGAATTTCAGCCTCCGAAGCCGAAAAATTGCAACAAGAATGGAACGAAGACCGTGAACAGTCCAAACGCCTCCAAACAGAACTCGAAGAAAATCTCGAGTTGCTTCGTTCGCGTATTGAACAAGAACGGAACCAAAATCAGCAAACCTTGACGGAAAAAGAAGAAACCTTAAAAGCTAGCACGGATAAAAAAATTGCTACCTTGGAAGAGAAACTTCAATCCGCACTCACAGACCTTGCCAACGTGGAGGCACAACTTTCCGAAACATTGCTGAACCAAAAGCAAAAGGCTGAAAAAGAAGAAAGCCTCTCCTCATCCGCTGAAAAGAAAATCGCAGCCCTCGAAGCAAGCCTTGAAGCAGCTCAAAGCGAATCCAGCCAAAGCAAAGCTCAATTGGCCGAAGCCTTACAAGCCCAACAAGCCTTGCAGGAAAAAGCAAAAAATGAAGAGGCCGTCATCGCCACTGCCCAAAAGAAAATGGCAACCTTGGAAAATAAACTCCGTATAGCAACGACCGAACTGTCCGAAACTGAAGAGCAATTAGCCGACTCTCTCCATACCCAACAAAAGTTGGCGGAACAAAATTTGAAAAGCGAACAGCAACGTCGAAAACTTAAGGCTGAACTTGA
The DNA here is from genome assembly GCA_029719485.1 of Kiritimatiellota bacterium B12222. Classification (GTDB taxonomy): domain Bacteria; phylum Verrucomicrobiota; class Kiritimatiellia; order SS1-B-03-39; family UBA6053; genus UBA6053. Next base: position 341,895 of record CP120722.1, read on the forward strand.
AGCGCTTCAAGAACAACTGGACAATATAGAAGCCTAGACAGCGCAAACGCTGCTCCCGCCATCACCGCATTCCGTCATGAACGTTAAGGTCGCGTGAAGGTCAACTTCACCCGTTGAGACTTCTTGAAGTAACTCACCCACACCAGGGTGTAAATGAAGAATCGGACCACCCCAACGCTGCTCTCCATAGCCACCTCCTCACTTAAGGCGTCACCAAGCCCCCAGGTAAGGACTAAGTCCAAAAGGAGGAAAGCCAAGCCGATCAACAGATAGCCGATAAAGCATCGTGGTACTTTCATTTTCCTTTTGAAAAAATTTACCAACAACACGGGAATAAAGCCCACCAATCCTCCCGCATAACATGTGCCCAACAGAATCCCCGGGCCCCATAACGCATGATAGGCCTCTCCTCCCGGCTCCGTTAACAATGACCAGGTATCCGCATCAAAGTAACTGGCACTATTGAAAATCAACTCGTAGAGATTCGCAAAGAAATTAAAAAACAGGCCTAAAATCGGCAAAATCAACCAGCCGCCAATCCCGGTCAATTTATCAGCACCCACTTTCAGATGTTCAGGAAGAAGGGGTGGCGGACCTGAAGATCGTCCACTCCAAATCCCCAGAGCGGCCCCCACACAAATACTCAGCAGTCCCCACCCAAGTAATCCATAATGAGGATGGCTCATTACATTTTCAAATGCACGGCTCTCTTGAACATCTACGTCCATCTCTAATGACTCTGCCTCACCGTTGTTGCGTACAAACATCCAAGGGTCATAAAGGGTGTAACTGGTAAAATCCGCCACCTCTTCCATAACCTCTTTGTAGGTAGCCAAGGCTTCAGCCGGCACATGATCGGTTTTGGTTTCAAAGGTATACTCAATCTGAATGAGCCGCTTGCTTTGGAGACCATCCTTGAAACTGAAATAGATATAAGGTGTATCCCGTTCAAACGATTCTGATTCAAAAGGCAAATTCACGGGTAATGTAATCCGGATGCGGTGCTCCACCTTTTTTGGAAAAGACAAGGGATAAGGCCTACTTTGCCTTAAACTGTTTGGATAATCCCGCATTTGACTCGAACAAAGGGGCACAAATTCCATGTAGGGATAATCATCTTCGGTTTCCCCTGGTTTCCATGGATTCGCCAAGGCCCACTTCTCATAAACCGTAATGATGTTACCACTCTCATCATCCTCAACCCGCAAGGGTTCCAAAGCTTCAGCACTGCCAAACTGTTCATCATAAATATCCGCATAATAATCCTGCAGCGATTTTTGCGAATTTCCCGCCAGATAATAGCGCATCGAATCCGCCTGATATCCTTTATACACGGTTTTGACATCCAAAGTTGTCACACCCTTTTTTTCGTCGGGCAAACTGTAACGCTCCTCCAACCGCAACAAGGTCGAGTCATGGCCACCACCCGGCATCTCCGTTAACGCCGTTTCCCCTTCTCTAATCACCAATGCTTTGCCATAACGGGTCATAAAAATTTCAGACAAAGGCCCCCGCTGATAACTGTCCGTAGGATCTAACCACAGCTCTTCTCCGGAAGGTAATTTCACCAAGACCACCACATGATCAAATAAATGGGGGGAAGGATGATAATAATCGATCGTATGCATCAAACCTGTATCCACCAACGCCGGCCAGGCCTCAATGTCCATCGACCGCAACAGCGCAACCAATAACTGAGCATTGTCTTTGCAGTCCCCATACCGTCGTTCGAGCACATCGGCCATCGGATAAGGTTTATGCGAGTGTAACCCAGAAGATTGAGAGATATATCGCAAGGTTTCCTGCACGAAAATTAAAGCCTGCACAATCCGTTCATCAGGATCGTCCATCTCCATTAGTTTTTCGCGAACCGGCTCCACTTCCGCCGGTAAGTGATCCACTTCTGAATAAAGCGGAAGCGCCCATGCCACCACTTCAGCCCAGTTTTTATATTCATTGATCGAAATCCAAGGGTAAGGATAAAACCAACTGGTGCTATCAGGATAATCCTCCATGGGTTCCAAATCATACAACTCCGCAATCACTTCATTTCCGGATCGACGCAGAATTTCCTGCGGAAAATCATCCGAGGTTTTAATGACCAGCTGCTCATCCGCATTTTCGGGAAGCAAAATCTTCAATCGATAATGACGAATACGGCTGTAGGCGGCAATGCCAAAACTATCTGAATAAGTTCCCTGGAAAATAGGATTGCTCCCCTTGATGGAAAATGCCCACTCTACCACATCCCCTGGTCGAATATCCTTAAACAGAATTTCTGCCGAAAGCAGTCCCTGATACAAATTCGACTCCAAATCCGACTCTCTTTCCCGTATCTGGATCTCTTGACTGTCCAAATAATCCAACACCTCTCCCTCTCGGTGAATTCGCAAACGATGAATCGTCAGGGTTTGATAAGAAGGCTCCCACTCAAACATCAAACGGGATAAATCTTCTACCCCGGAAGGATTTAACAATCGCGTGACCCGATGAGAAAATTCCGTATCCTCTTCCACCTGAATTTGTCGGTCGTAGAGCAGCCGCAACGAGCCGTCGGCCGTCGCTTTCTCTTCCTCTTTGATCTCCGCCATGTTCGGTTCCAACCATTCTACCCATGCAGGAGCCGGTTCGCGAAGCACCGCTTCTCCCGCCTGTAGCGGAAGCAAAGTGCCCCCCATCGTGATCACTACAAAAAATAAAATAGAGAATGAGAATGTATACATCTCAAACCCCTGACATAGCCTCACAAAAAATCACGGCAGAATCACAACCAAATCACGGACCTTAAAGGGTTCAGCCTATGGTAAAGCTCTGAACGCATATGTAGAGCCACTTTTGGGGATAATCCTGAGCTTAATCGGTCGGTTGAGGCTTAAATTTTCCAAGTTGCCCTAAAAAGCGGCAAGGGTTATTATAAAACAATTGCTCCACACTTTTATCACTGTGACCCCGTAATCTCATTTGAAAGAGTGTGTCATGCAGGGTCGCCGGATCTGAAGGCCCCCAGTCACCACTGGCATCGACAATCATGCGGTCTAGTCCAAATTTCTCCACCAAATCAATAACCCGTTCTGGTGAGTTTTTGGTCACAGGATACACCGTCATGGCACACCAAAACCCTTTTTCATGCAACATAGGCAAGGTATGTTCTTCCGTGTGGTCAAAACAAACCCGTGCGGGATCCACTCCCCCATGCCCCACCAAATAATCGAGCATCATTTTACTGCCCTTGAGTTTGTCTTGTAAATGAGGTGTATGAATCCAGATCAATTGATCCATCTGTAACGCCAATTCGACCTGCTCTTCAAAAATGATCATTTCGTTACGGGTATTTTTGTTGAGCCCAATTTCCCCGACCCCTAACACATTGGGTTTGTTGAGAAATTCCGGCATAAACGAAATCACTTCACGACTAAAGCCGACATCTTCGGCTTCCTTGGGATTGATACAAATCCAACAATAGTGGTCAATCAGATATTGAGCCGCCCGCGTAGGTTCAAATTCGGAGATATGGGTAAAATAATCGTGAAAGGCTTGCGGAGAGGTCCGATCATAGCCCGCCCAAAAAGCAGGTTCGCAAATGGCCACCGTGTGCATCCGGGCCATCCGTTCGTAATCCTGAACGGTGCGGGCAATCATATGGACGTGCGGTTCAATAATTTTCATGCCTCTTCCTCCTCTTTTACCGACAATAGCTCTAAAATCTGACGCGCACGCTCCGGTTGATCCCCCGCAATAATCAGAGCGGCCTCTCGCAATTCTACCAGTCGCGGATCTTGCCAGACCTCTGAGGCAGCATCTGCTACTTGAATGCGGTCAAAAGCCGCGGCGGTTTCAATCAGAGCAGATCGCATGTGTAAATAGAACTGATCTACAAGTTCGGGGGCGGTTTTAGGGCTTTTCATAGTCATACCATAGGGAGTGATGCCAAATAATTCAATGGCAGGTTCTGTTACATTATACGTCAACACGTCCCAAAACGTTCACGCAAAATGTTCACGTCACCTATTCAGGACAAAGGCTCAGAGGCTTCGATGGGTTTGCGTCGGAACCCATCCAAAGGCGAACGCTCTAAGACCCGACGATAAAAGGGCCAACCCTGATACAGCACCACAGCCACCCCGGCACCCAACAAATCGGCAAACCAATCATCAAGTTCGACCATGCGTCCGGGAGTAAAGGACTGTCGGAATTCATCCAAAGCCCCATAAATGCCCACCATTACACAAACCAACAAGGCACCTTTCCATTTACTTTCCCGAAGTCGAGGCAGGCGAATCACCGAAGTCGCCAAGGCCCCAAACACGGCAAAATGAGCGATCTTATCCATGCGAAAACTAAAGCCAGGGCTGGCAATTTGTGATTGGCCCGACGCAAGAAATACCGCCAATAAAATAAGGAAAGGGAAACAAACATCTGGAATCGTAATTTTCATGCGTGCAGTGGCCATATCTCAAAATCGACGTCTCACCAACTCAATAAGTCCATTAGCTACCGGAACTTTAGGAACAAGTACATCAGCCGAATCCCAATAATCCTGATGAAAAATGACCTGACCCTCCGCATTGAACCTCAAATGACTTAAGCCAACCGAACGCTGAGGCTCTCCTCCAGATTTGGAGGGCAATACCATCACCCACGGCAAGTAAAAGTCGATGCCCCTCCGCGCAACCGGAGAAAAGTCAAAGGTCACTCCCGGACTCATTTCGGCCGAACTGACCATATAGGCCACCATTTCATCCCGCTCAGTGAACACATGAAAAGCATCCCGAAAATAAAACTTTTCCGCATAAGCCAACGGGAAATACTGTTGCGCAGACTCCGGAGTAAAAGGACTAAAAGCCCGTTCTACTTTTTGAATCCATGCTTTTTCATCCACACTTCCCCGTTCCGGATCAGCGGCCATCTGCTCGCTTTGAACCAACCAGTCCTCATAGAGAGGCTGAGGCGAAGTGGCGTCGTGACGAGGCTTCGCCCCCCATTTGCTCAAATAGACAAATAACACCCCAAATAAAAATAAGGTGGTCAACATACCCAGTATAAAATATTTCATGATCGTGCCTCCTGGAATTGATTTCGCGTTGCCTTCCCCGTTTTCAGTAAAACCCACATCGTAAAGTAGCTCAAAATCATCAACAGGGGCACGGAAATCAGCCAACCACACATGGCGTGCACAAAGGTCATCGCAAATTCATTCAAGGTTTCAACCGGCGCCTGTTTAAATTGTCGCGTAAATTGAGGAATACTTAAACGAAAAGGGTTTTCAGGCTGAAATATCCATTCCCCTAAACGAATATAAGGGAGTATCAGCAAAAACTTCAATGGCGATACCACATAGTTGAACGCCTGCATAATGGTATGATTTAACTTCCAAATATAGCCGATGACCCCCAAGGTCGCAGTCGTTACCCCATAGATCGGAAACAGTCCCACCGTAAATCCCCACGCAGTCGACCAACACAATTTGCGAGGGCTCCAGCCCTGCTTCAAGGCAGAGAGGATTTGAGTTTTAAGTTTCAGAAAAAGTGATTTCATATCTACCTATCGCAGGCAAGTTATAGATCCTTACGCGAAAAAAGAGAGAGATGAATAGGAAATCCCACATAAAAATGACTTTCATATACCTGAAAACTTGTCATAAGTGAGCTTCACCTGCGGAAATTGAATTTCGCAGGTTTATTCTTGGACCCATTTAGTATGTTTAATTTGATCACCAAAAAACGCGGAAACCTCAAAGACGATACCCTGGCCGGACTAACCGTATCTCTGGTCTTGATTCCCGAAGCCATTGCCTTTTCTTTTGCTGCAGGCGTGCCTCCGCAAGTCGGCCTATGGTCCGCAGTATTTATGGGCTTTATTACCGCGACCTTCGGCGGTCGTCCGGGAATGATTTCCGGCGCCACGGGTGCTGTAGCGGTGGTAGTGGCCAAAGCCTACCACTACGGCTTCACCCTCGGAGGCCATGACATCGGTATGCAATACGTTTTTGCGGTGGTCATGACCGCTGGGGTGATTCAAATCCTATTCGGTCTATTCAAATTAGGTCACTTTATACGCTTCGTCCCCCATCCCGTGATGATGGGATTTGTAAATGGCCTGGCCATCGTCATTCTGATGGCCCAAGCATCCGCCTTCAAAACTGCAGGAGCAGATCACACCTGGCTTCCTCAAAATGAATTGATTACCATGGGCATTTTAGCCCTTCTCACCATGGCCATTATTCAATTTTTACCTAAACTTACCAAAGCAGTACCTTCCACCTTGGTCGCGATTATTGTGGTAGGTCTCATCAGCTATTTTGGCGTCGGTTCACGCACAGTTTCCGATGTGTTATTCGAAGGAACAGGTAGCGGCATCCTCAGCGGACAACTCCCCACCCCTTCACTCCCGACCAGTATTGAATGGACCAGTGCCAATATCAAATTCATCTTTAGCATCGCCCTTACAGTCGCCATGGTAGGCCTGCTTGAATCGTTAATGACCCTTCAATTGATTGATGATTTAACCGAAACCCGTGGTAAAAGTGACCGCGAATCCATGGCCCAAGGTGTCGCCAACTTCCTCTCCGGTCTCTTCGGAGGAATGGGCGGTTGTGTGACCGTAGGCCAATCATTAATCAATATCAAATCTGGTGGTCGTGGCCGTACCTCTGGTATTGTGGCTGCACTGGCCTTGATGGTCTTTATTCTGGTGGGAGGCCCCGTCATCGGCCAAATCCCCATGGCCGCCCTCACCGGTGTCATGTTTATGATCGTCATTGGAACCTTCGAATGGACCACCCTGTCGGCTTTTGGAAAAGTTCCCAAAACTGAAATATTTGTCATTCTCGCAGTAACCTTGATCACCGTACGTCTCCACAATCTCGCTCTGGCCGTACTCGTGGGCGTGATTATTTCTGCACTGGTATTTGCCTGGAAAAGTGCCCGACACGTCACCTTACATCCCGTCGATCAAGAAGATGGTTCTCGAATCTATAACTTACACGGCCTCCTCTTTTTTGGATCTGCCCGTGAATTTTCTGAACGCATGAGTCCTACCAGCGACCCTGATAACGTCATCATCGATTTTAAAGACGCAAAAGTCTGTGATTATTCCAGTATGGAAGCCCTTTCAGCCCTTACCGAGCGCTACAACAAAGCAGGGAAGCGCGTGCGCCTTCGTCACTTGAGCCCAGAATGCGCCAAACTCTTAGATGATGCCGGTTCTCTGGTGGAAATTGAAGTTGCAGAAGACGATCCGCACTACACCATCGTTCGGGTTTAAAGCCCCAGCGATTGGTATTCTTCAGGCACTTGATCCGGCCATTGCCACACGTCGACTTGCACATCCACCTTGTGCGCACCGCCACCTAACACCACCCCTTTAACAGGGGCCACGTCACTGTAGTCCCGCCCCCAAGCCGTGATGACATGTCGGGTGCCGGGCACCACATTGTTAGTGGGATCAAAATGCATCCAGCCCGTCCCCGGAACATAAACCGCATACCAGGCATGCGTCGCATCAGCCCCCCGCAACTTTTCCTTTCCCGGCAGGGGAAGCGTTTCCAAGTACCCACTCACATATCCCGCACTAAATCCACGACGACGAAGCTCTGCGATGGCCGCATGGGCAAAATCCTGACAGACCCCCGCCTTTTTTTCGTACACTTCATCCAAATCCGTAAAGGTCGTGGTGGCCGTAGGATCATAGTCAAACAACTCATACACCCGCTGCATAAATCGCAGTAAAGCCCTTTCAACCGGTACCCCCGCCTCAAAACAATCCTCCGCATCAAATCCAGCCCTGCGTTGAACCGGCAACAAGGGACTAGCACACACAAACTCTCGCATCATGGGCGGCGCCTCTTTCCATGCGCTTCCATCCGGCAATACCGCCGCTTCCCATGGCAAGGAGGACGAAAGCCCTAAAGGCTGATCTCGCCTCACCCGCGCAAACAATTCCACATCCAACTGATCGTGAGCCGTAGCCAATGAAAAGGCCTCACGACGGTTCCCATACACATCAAACCAATGCGTACGCCATTCCGGTTCTGGCCCAATTTCTAAGGTCCACCCCAGTAAACACTGACCAGGGAAATCGCCCGGCACCAAACAACTGAGATTTTGAGAATCCAAAGCCTCCCGTTCATATTTGTACAAGGTACGATGACGAATCAAATAGTCAGTCATTAGAAATTCTCCCGAGCTTGCAAGGAGGTGTGACTAAAATATGCAGAAGAAACCAAGTTCGAAATATGCTCGAGCACCGCAGTGACTTCCTTTGTAAACCCTAAAGGATCATCCCCATATGCAAGAGACGCTTGTGGGGTCAATAGCCTCGAACGAATCTGACGAATCTCATACATCAGTGGCTGTAAAATATCCGGTTGCACCGGTGGAGGCAACTGATCTAAATACAGATTCGCATGCTCCAAATAGAAAGCCAAACTACGTGGATTCATCTCCGAAGCCGTCATCAAATCAATCACCGACCTCCATTTGGGCGTCGTACGATAATGTCGACGGTACGTAATCAAACTTTCATTTTGCTCGAGCGCGATTTCCATCATCGCATAACTTACAGGCGAATCGGGTTCAGCATCCAACATCCCCTTCAATAACTGACACAGACCCATACCCGCCTCAATCACCCGGCCCAACATCAACATACTCCATCCCGATTCCCGCGTCATCCCACCAGCATTCAATCCATAGAACGCGTTAAGATGCCCAATCAACTTACCAAAATCGTCTTCCAACTCAAAAGGAGGTGTGTGAGGCCGTGAACAAATTTTACCTACATCTTCAATTTCAGTAAGAATACGCCATGAATCTTGCGACCAAATGTCCCGCACCGCATAGGCACTGATCAAAAGCGATCGAAGATTTTGCTGCAAACTCCCCACCGGCTCCTTTTCTCCACTCAAACATTTCTGTACCCGCTCACGCAACCCCACTTCTTTTTTAGAAGGTTTACAGGAGGAGTAGGTTTCCAATAACTTCACCATACGCAACAATTCAGGTGACCGCGCGGCCTCCTCCAATCCCCCCGCCTGCATTTGCACCATGCCTCGAACCAATCGCGCTTGGCGCATCACCCTTTCCGCAATGCGTCCTACCCAAAAAAGATTTTCAGCCGATCGACTCGTAAACACCCCATTAAACCATTCATCTCGCTGCATGGGCTCCTGATCCACCCACAAACTTTGATGCACTTGTACTTCATCGTCTAACACCCACACGTCCTTCAAAACACCTTTGTTCAGCAACAAAGGTCCAGGTCCCCTTTCCGGCGCACCACCAGAACGCGCTAGCGCTCCGGGCATCACCTCATAATCCCCCCCCGGTTTGGCAAAAGCAAAACTGCGTAAACTTCCCATCCGATCTACAATCTGATCCCCCACCAAGGTCGGCAAAGAACTATAGGACATCGGTTCTTGAGCCACATACCCTTGCGGATGACTCTCAATACGCCGTTTTAATTCCGATAGTTGTAATTTACTGGCAAAACGCCCATCAATCGCCGGCTCATCCCATTTACGATGCAAAGGTTTCACCACCAATTGCGCCAAATGCTCTAACACATAGCGATACTCTTTGGGTTGACCACACCACCAAGTAGCCACCGAAGGCAACAGCAACTCTTCTCCCAACAATTGACGACACAGCGGAGCCAAAAAGGCGAGCAACCCTGCATTTTCCAACAACCCACAACCCGGATGATTCAACGTCGCGACCCGTCCTTCCCGCATCGCACCCAAAACCCCGGGCACACCTAGAAAACTATCGCGTTTGAGCTCCAACGGATCCAAATATTCAGCATCCACCTGACGATATAAAATATCGACAGGCTGCAGGCCTTCAAGGGTTTTCAATTTTAACTGTCCGTTCCTCACCAACAAATCATTTCCCTGCACCAAAGTATACCCCAAATAAGCCGCTAAATATGCATGCTCAAAATACGAAGGATTGTAAGGGCCCGGCGTCATCAATACCACCCGAGGTTCCAAAGGTTGACCCTTATACAAACTCAACATCGACTCGCGAAGCTTGCGAAAATACGGAGCCAAACGCCTCACCTGCATCGATGCAATTTCTTTGGGAAATACCCGCCCCATGATCGTGCGACTCTCCAAAGCATATCCCGCACCCGACGGCACCTGCGTCCGGTCTTCAATCACCCGAAACTGCCCATCCGGCCCCCGAGCAATATCCGCCGCATATTGGAAAAGCCAAGTGCCCATATTCGGTGGCAGACTAATGCAGGGATGCAGATAACGGGAGTCTGAAAAAATAAGTTCTGCAGGAATCACCCCCCGGGTAATCAAGGTTCGTGGCCCCAATAAATCACGAGCCACCGCTTCCAACACCCGCGCCCGTTGCGCAATACCCTGTTCAATTTTTCGCCATTGCTGCGCAGAAAAAATCCAAGGAATAGGATTTAACTCTTCTTCACGTGCTGCATCACTAGGATCAGGGTTGAGCGTAAAAGTAAGACCGTCTTCCCGTAACTCACGTCGAATGGTATGCTGCCAACGCTCCCGCTCCATAGGTTTACTCTCGCGTACCATAGAAATAAACGAGTCCCATGCCGCCGCCGACCCCGCATCGGCGCCGGGATATTCCTTAAAACCAGTGGGAGGATCTGTCAAAATTGTAGAAATCGATGAGCGGGTATTCATGCGGTTCCTCCTGTCACAGCGCGACGCAAACGCATAGCGAAAAAGAGACCGGATACGCGAAATTACACTTATGAAACCGAGACTTGATCCCACCCAAGTTCGAACACGAATGTCCCCGGTTAAAATGTAATTTCAAAGCGCATCCGGCCAAATTGTTTTTTGAGCTCTCTGGGTGATCATTTCCAGATCTCCTGAGAAGCATCTGGGTTAAAATAACGGTCATGAATAGCATTATGCAATTGATTCATTTTTAACTGCAATTCATCCAAGGTCTCATGCAACCCCCGACGGGTAATTTCTTCTACAGTCAAATAATTCAACTCAGAGAGCAACTGCCCTGATCGACGTTCCGCATCATTGTGATACATCCCAAAAGGCGTTTCACTCACCTCCCGTAATGCTTGGTCAGCACTCTGAATACAGAAATGCAACGAACGGGGATTTTGCGTATCTAAAAGTAAATATGTGATGATTGAACGCGCCTTAATTGCGCCATATTTTTTGATAAAGGGTTCGATACTGCTCACCGAACGCAACAGGGCCGCCCACTGTAAATCATCCAGCGCAGTTCCCACCTCTTTCACACTTGGCAACAATAGAAAGTAGCGCACATCCAAAATACGGGTCGTCTTATCCGCACGTTCCAAAAAATTCCCTAAGAAAAAGAAGGAGCGACTGTCTTCACGGTACATATTCACTTGCACAAAGCCGTAAAATTGTAAAATTCCCGCCTGGATCTCTTGGTAAAATTCGTGGGGATTCGAATAAAACCCATTCGCATCCGAATCGTATGCCTTCACCATCAGATACAACGAATTGAGCTGCTCCCACATTTCAGGCGTCACCACATCCCGAACCGAACGCGCATTTTCGCGGGCCGCCGTTAAACAAGCCAACATCGAATTCGGATTCATGGCATCAAAGGTCATGAACTGCATCACATTTTTTGCCGAAGCCTCATCATAGGATTCTTTGAATAAATCGTAGTCGCCACTCACCAACAACAGGGATTCCCATTCATTGGATCTGACCTGAGGTAAATCCAGCATCAAGTGCCAGTTCACATTCATCAATCGGACCGTATTTTCGACCCGCTCCACATAACGGCTCATCCAATAAACGGACTCCGCCACGCGACTCAGCAGTAGACTGTTTTTCATAGCCCTTCCTCCTGTCCACCTAACACCCAGGTGTCTTTGCTTCCGCCACCTTGTGAAGAATTGACCACCAACGATCCTTTTTTCATCGCCACGCGGGTCAACCCTCCGGGCATCACTTTAATTTCATCACCATACAATACAAAGGGTCGTAAATCCAAATGACGCCCCTCAATTCGATGGCCGTCCGGCATCAAGACCGGTGCACGTGACAACGAAAGCGTCGGCTGCGCAATATAGCCTCGCGGATTCGCCATAATTCTGTCCCGGAACAACTCTTGTTCCTTTTTCGTCGAAGATGGACCGATCAACATCCCATAGCCCCCGGCACCATCGGCTTCTTTCACCACCAATTTATCCAAGTTTTCAAGGACATGAGATTTTTCGTCATCACGACTACAAAGATAAGTCGGCACATTTTGCAACAACGGTTCTTCATCCAAGTAGTAACGAATCATCTCCGGCACATAAGCATAAACCACTTTGTCGTCCGCCACCCCAGATCCCGGCATATTGGCAATCGCCACTTTACCTTGTTTAAATACATCGATCAAGCCCGCGACGCCCAGCACTGAATCAGGCTTAAACGCTTCAGGATCAAGATAGTCCGCATTGATACGACGGTAAATCACATCCACTTTTTTTAAACCCTGCGTGGTCTTCATGCACACATAACCACCCGAAACCACTAAATCTCGTCCTTCGACCAATTCAGCCCCAATCTGCTGAGCCAAAAAGGCATGCTCAAAATAAGCCGAATTGAAAATCCCCGGCGTCAACACCGCAATCGAAGGTGGACCATCCGTCGGAGGACTTACCGCACATAAAGTCTGCAACAACATCTTCGGATAATCAGAAACCGGCCGCACACCCATCCGCTCAAAAACTTCTGGAAAGGTTCTCTTCATCACCTGACGATTCGCCAGCACATAAGATACCCCGGACGGACAACGCAAATTGTCTTCCAATACAAAAAAATTGCCTTCGCCATCACGAACAATATCCGATCCGCTGATGTGACACCAAATGCCCAATGGAGGCGTCAACCCTTCACAAGGTTGCATATACCCCGACGAGGAATACACCACCCAATCCGGCACCACGCCATCTTTCATGATTTTCTTAGGACCGTAGACATCCTGGACAAATAAATTTAAAGCCTTGATCCGCTGACGAAGCCCGCGATCTATAAAATCCCAATCTCCTGCCCCAATAATCCGGGGGAGAATGTCAAAGGGAAATACCTTTTCGGATTTTTCTTCTGCCTCATACACCTGAAAAGTTATGCCCATCCGTATCAATGCACGGTCGGCAGCTTTTTGACGAATGGAAAGCTCCCCTTCCGAAAGTTGAGATATTTTATCTCCAAATTCAGAAAAGTTAGCGCGTATCTTACCAGGGCCTTCAAATAATTCGTCAAAGAAAGCCTCCGGATCATACGATTGTATCATCGGATTCAAATTTTGGTGGGTCATGCAAATTACATAGCAATTTGAATGCCAACTATTTAAATATACCTTTATGGTTATTTCTAATTATATAACACCCAAATTTGAGATATATGCATACAGTTATGTAATCATAATAAAAATATGCTACTTTAATGTATATCGGTAAAGTTGAATATATTCCTTCCTGCACACAAATTCCTGGTGCAAACATGCCCTCTTTGACATTCGTTACGGACAGCAGTCCATCCACGAAACCACATCAGTTCGAGCTTGAAGAGCGATGCTTATTGCTTAAAAGACTTTTTTAAAGGAGAATTCCCCATATGAAAATTTGTTGCATTGGCGCCGGATATGTCGGCGGACCCACCATGGCCATGATCGCACATCAATGTTCAGACATTGATGTATATGTGGTCGATATTAATGAAGAACGCATTGCCGCCTGGAACTCTGACGAGTTACCTATTTTTGAACCAGGCCTACAAGATGTGGTTGAAGCCAATCGCGGAAAAAACCTTTTCTTTTCGACAGCCGTTGATGATCACATCCGTGATGCGGACATGATTTTCATCAGCGTGAATACCCCTACCAAAGTGTACGGCGTAGGCAAAGGCCGGGCTGCAGACTTAAAATACGTTGAACTCTGCGCCCGTCGCATTGCCGAAGTCGCGGTGGGACACAAAATCATCGTTGAAAAATCCACCTTACCTGTGCGCACCGCCGAAACCATCAAACGAATTTTGGCAAACTCCCCACATGAAGCAACATTCGATGTACTCTCCAACCCAGAGTTCCTCGCCGAAGGGACCGCCGTCGAAGATCTGGAAGCTCCAGACCGGGTACTCATCGGTGGAGAATCAAAAGACTCCATCCAAAAGTTAGTCGATGTTTACGCCAACTGGGTAGATCGCGACCGCATTCTCACCACCAATTTATGGTCTTCCGAACTTTCAAAATTGGCAGCCAATGCCTTCCTGGCCCAACGGATCAGCTCGATCAACGCCATGTCTGCGCTATGCGAAGCCACCCAGGCCGATGTCGATGAAGTCGCCCACGCTATTGGACAAGACAGCCGTATCGGACCCAAATTCCTTAAATCCTCCGTCGGATTTGGCGGATCATGCTTCCAGAAAGACATTTTAAATTTAGTCTACCTTTGCGAATTCTATGGACTCAAAGAAGTGGCCGAATACTGGGAACAAGTCGTCAAAATGAACGACTACCAAAAAGAACGATTTGCCCGTAATATGATTCGCACCATGTTTAATACCGTTTCCGGAAAACGTATTGCCATTTGGGGATGGGCCTTCAAAAAGGACACCAATGATACCCGCGAATCTGCAGCCATTTATGTCTGCCGCGATCTGCTGATCGAACAGGCCACCCTCGCCATTTACGATCCCAAAGTGTCTGCCAAACAAATCAAGCAAGACCTCGAATACGTGTTCAAACAAGAGAACGGCGAAGTCAGCGAACGGGACAAAAACCTCATCGAAAACAACATCATCATTTGTGATTCCGCTTTCGAAGCCGCCACTCAGGCCCACAGCGTTGCCGTCATGACCGAATGGGATGAATTCAAAGACATCGAGCCCGCGGATCTTTACGATATCGTCTTCAAACCCGCGTTCCTCTTCGACGGACGTAACCTCCTCGACCATAAAGCTTACATCAAACAAGGCTTCGAGGTTTATGCCATTGGTAAAGGATTACTCGAAGGATAATGAATACTCCAAACGGCCCCATTCGATTCGCGCTTCTAGGCTACGGTCGAGTAGCGCCCACCCATAAAAACGCAATTCAAGCCTTGGAACAAGAGGCGAAAATTGTCGCCATTTGTGATTCCAATCCAGAGGCCCTCAAACGTGGCACTCAAGCCACAGAAGCCGCGGGGTTTATCTCCTTAGAAGAAATGCTCAAATCGGATGAGATTGATGTGGTCTCTATTTGTACCCCATCCGGCCTTCACGCAGAACATGGCAAACAAGTCGCCCGTGCAGGTAAGCATGTGCTTGTTGAAAAACCCATGGACGTTTCAACCGAAGCCGCTCAATCCCTTATTGACTGCTGCAAAGAAAATGGGGTCGAACTTTTCTGCGTCTTCCAAAACCGCCTCAACACCACCATCAAACTGTTAAAATCAGCGATCGACGCAGGCCGCTTCGGTAAGATTTACGCGATCAACAGCACCGTGATCTGGAAACGAGAGCAATCCTATTACGACACCGCACCTTGGCGCGGCACCAAAGCCCAGGACGGTGGCGCCTACCTCAATCAAGGCATTCATTTTGTCGACGCCATGCGACATCTCGGAGGAGAAATCATTGACGTCAAGCCCATGATTGCCACCCTCGCCCGCGACATCGAAAGTGAAGACACCGGCTCCGCCCTTTTCCGTTACGAAAGCGGTGCCCTCGGCAACATCTTCGTCACCATGTTGGGTCGAAAAGACGAAGAAGGCTCCCTTACCATCTTAGGAGAAAAAGGACGCGTCACCATCGGTGGCTCCGCCATGAACAAAATTGAGATTTGGGATTTCGATGACCAAAACGAAAGCCAAGATACCCTCGCCCAAAACGCCGACTACCACACCCAAAGCGTCTACGGCTTCGGCCATCAATTCTACTACCAACAAGTCGCCGCCTATCTGAACAAAAAAGGCCCCCAACCCACCTCCGGCCCCGACGGCATCAAAAGCCTCAGCCTGATTCGGAAAATCTACGGGGTCTAATTTGATTTTCGATCATAGCAGTTACCCGAAATCCTATGAATATATTGATTCTCAATACGTGTCTTGGAGAAGGTTTTGGAGCTGAGGGCGTATTACGTCATTTACTTGAAGGCTGGGACTCGAAGTGGGGAACCCTTCACGTCGCAAGCCCCCCAGAAAGCGGGATAGCAAAGTCTACAAAAAAAAAGGGGGTTTTAGATCATCCATTATACTTAAAAAGTAATAGAATTGATCATCAAATCCGAGGGGTACTCGACCTTAAAAAAAGACTGAAAAATGTGTCTATCGATATCGTACATGCATGGACCGCTCGGGAATTTGATCTAACATTATTATTCCCCACATCAACCATCAGAACAGGAACCTTGCACGACCATCCATGTGCTGAATTCCATTCGTGGGCACGCAGAAAATTAATTCGTTTGTCGAGCAACCAATTTTCAGCCTTATCCTGTGTCAGTACAGCTGTAGTAGATGCGTGCAAAGCAAACGGTTACAAAGCTCCCTTAAAGACACTACACAATGGACTTGTTGACCTCAAACGCCCCCAAAAAGAGCCCTCCCCCCCCCTACCGCTGCGAATCGGTTTTCTAGGTATGTACGCCGACTGGAAAGGTTTTGACCTCATCCTGCCATGGATTCATGAATTGTCTGCTGAGCCTGTAGAATGGAAACTTTTTGGAACCTTGAGTGAACGTAATAAATGTCTCTCTACCCAACTTCCAAAGAATGCGACCTTGATGGGTTGGACATCTGCTGAAAATATTTGGGGGAATATAGATTTACTGGTACATGCCTCCACACAATTTGATCCACTTCCTACTGTCCTTATTGAGGCAGCTCGAGCGGGTATCCCTTCTATTGCATCAACCCTGGGAGGCTCTCAGGAAATTATTGATCACAATATAACTGGTTTTCTCTTTGACACCCATAACCCCGAGGATGGACTAAAGTCTTTGAAATATCTTTTAAATGACCCTTCGAAAGCCAAACAAATGAGCCTTGCCGCTAGGAACCAATTTACAACCTACTTTCAAGTGAATAAAATGACTGATTCCTATCGTACATTTTGGAAATCCTTACTTTAACTTTTCAGATACGTCTTACAAGTTGCCTATATTCTGAGGTTGAAACATTTATTATTTCACCATAGCGACTAATTATTAACCCCCCGACAACTATTATGCCCTTCAATAAAGACGTAACTCACCTTCCCTATGACCTCAAAAAAACAACATCAAGAACCGAATTCTACGAAACCCTGTGGAAAACAAAAGGGCTACAGCTACTTGAGCAACAATTAGCAAATACCCAAGGTTTGCGATTACTAGATTACGGGTGTGGTCGAGGAGAATTTTTCGCTATGGCAGAAACATTGGGCTTCAATGCGGAAGGGTGCGATCCTGACCCTGTTTGTGTCCAAATTTCCTCTGATCTCGGTCCCTGTCGTTTATTAGATGATAACTCTTTGGATACACATTATGAAAAAAAATCGTTCGATGTAATTTCTTGTTTTCATGTGTTGGAACATGTTGATGCGCCTCTTCAGTTGATTGAAAACCTCAGAGATCTTTCGAATGGTTACCTATTACTTGCAGTACCAAATCTGCGCGTGTTAAAATACTTCAGCTACAAACCTCAACCGGATACTCTCACAGTAAACGAAGGGCATCTGCAAGGTTGGGACCATCAAACTTTTCTTAATCTGTGTATTAACCATGCGGGTCTAGAATTTGTGGCATGGGCACACGACACAACGGTCTTGCCTATATGCTCTCCATCGATTCAAAAATTATTCGGATTCAAATCAGCTATGCGCTTAGAAACAGGCATCTTCCTGAAGATGTTTCCTTACTTTTGCAATAGCATTATAGGGCTTTTCAAATGCCCAAAAACTTGACCCGAGAAAGTAAGCATTTCGGATGGAACTATCTCATAAGAGGTTCTGTTGGTGTCGGAATTTTAAAAGTTATGTCTATGGGCATTTCTTTTTTTAATGTTTTTCTGATCACAAAAATTTTTGGTTTAGTAGCGCTAGGTCTCTTTGGTCTTTCCAGAACACTTATTGATTTGATAATGGTATTTTCCAAGGCAGGGCTACCAACTTTAGTGTTAAAAGAAATAGGTAGTGAAGCAAATCCCGAATCCAAGAGCCTTTACTTTAAAGCCATTTTAAAATTGAGCTTTCAAATTTCCATTGGAGCTTCACTTCTCGTTGTAATATTTTCTTATCCTCTGGCTCACTATGTATATAAATCACCGATATTAACAGTTGGACTTGTAATAGGAGCATTAGTTATCCCCCTCCTTAGCCAGGGGTCGACCATTGTATCCGCATTAAACGGTATCGGGAGTATTTACACCGCGGCACTGCTTCAATTAATCGTCCCCAATATATTTGTGCTTCTTGCGATATGCTTGGGCTGGTGGTACGGATTTGACCATGTACTCTTACCTTTATTAGGTCTGTATGTAGGCTGGATTTTATCTTATTTTATTGGACTTTGTCGATTGTCTAAGAAGCTTCCTTTATCCAAAGCGTCAGGCCAAGAACCCATTTTAACATCAAAAGAACTCTTAAAAACTGCATGGCCTATGGCTTTATCCAACGTCAGTTTTTTTATGCTTACCATGACTGACACTTTGATGCTGGGTGTCTTCCAGGATATGGAAAACGTAGGGATTTACCGAGTTTTAACTCGATTGACGATCCTCTGTGCCTTTGCGTTACCAGCACTCAATGCCTTAACAGGTCCCAGCTTGGCTCGTTTACACAGGCAAGAGAAACACAATGAGCTGATTCAACAAATGAAACGTGTTCGCTGGATTGCATTGGCAGGTGCCTGGGTACCCTTTCTCATTCTTTGTTTTGGGAATAAACGAATTTTGTTAATATTTGGAACTGAACTCGTACCATATACTCTTAGTCTATTACTACTAGCTCTTGGACAGTCAATCATGGCTAGTTTTGGCATGGCCACTCCTTTTTTAAACATGACGGGCTATCAGCACGAAGCTGGACGAAATTCTCTTGTCGGGGCTTGCGTGAATGTGATTGCAAATTTTGTTCTCATCCCGAAATTAGGTTTACTTGGCGCTGCTATCTCGACTCTTCTCGGAATTACTGTTTGGGTAGTAGGTGCAAATATTAGCATGCAAAGAGCCCATCGATTTAATTTCGTGACAACTTGGCGTTAAACCATATTCGCACTATTTAAACCCTTTTTCAATAGCCACGTTTACTGCCAACGATCCACCATCTAGCATGAGACGATTTCGCCACATAAGCCCCTCTAACATAGCCGAATTGAATAGTAGCAGAGGAAAACTTTGCTGAACATCACCGTACAATGTATAGTAAACTCCTAAATCAACAATAAATAGAGAGAAGAGAACAGCATACAAATTTTTCAGACGCAGATCTTCCCAAGTAGAGAACATTGCTTTTGTGTACCTCACAGCCACAAGAATTAAAAAGCATGTGCCAAAAATAAGTCCACTGAGACCCATGGCGATTAAAAGACTTAAAATACCGTTATGATAAGCAACGGTTTCCACAGCCCAAAATTTCACGTATTCAGTATGACCTGCTAATATGAGGTCTTCTCGTATATGCGCTGGGAAAGTTAGACCTTTTCCCACAAATAAATAATCTGGTATTTCTGTAAGAGCGTATCTCCAGAGGTTAATTCGCCATTCTGTAGTATTGTGAGCACTCGATTCTGCAATAATATCAATCTGTACACCTGGTAGAAAAGAGATCATTCTTTGTGCAGTGAGAGGCAATAATGGAGCCACTAAATACATGAGTAAAACTCCGCTCACCAAACACAATGAAGATAAAATAATATATTTCCAAATTTGATGCCTATTTTGTATCGCGAGAAAAACCCAAATAATCGCAACTGCACGAATCAAGCCGAGCCGATGACCTGAAAGTCCTATGAGGGCAAGCCCCAACAATACAACGATGAGCGTGGTAAACACTCGTTTCTTATTATGGACAAAGACAAAACCTAGGGCGATTAGAATTAACATCTCACCTCCCTGCCGAGCCGTTTGCAATCTTCCAACCCCCTCTCCTCCCAACAACGTCGTTCCCAAGTTATGGATCGTGGATGATGCAAACTCTATGAAATGGTAATGAAATGTGATCTTACCTCCCGAAAAAATAAAAATCAATTCTGCGAAAAAAGGTAGCAAGCCTAGCAGAAAGGAAAAGAACAGTGCTATCTTCCATTGCTTTTCTGTAAGGGAAACAAAGTTTGCGTTCAGAAAAATACAACAACTTAAGATCAATAAAACATATCGCATCCCACCCCAATTCTCATCACCCAAAAAACGGAGTCCTGCACCTCGTACAGCAATTAGTAAAAAAATATTTGCTAAAAACATCACCAGGAAAAAGGAGTATAATCCTTGAGGGCCTGCTCGCTCTTTCCGCACAAATAAGTCTAAAAAACCTATAAAAATATAAAAAACAGCTAAGAGATGGAAGAGGTTAAAAGAAGCCGCTAAAAATGGTAAGCGAAGCCCACTAAAAAATGTCATAATCATTAGAATAAAAATAAGCTTAGGTTTATTCAAAAAGAGTATGACTAAAGGGATCAAGGCCAGTACCATCGGAAGAACATAAAGTCCTCGAGGAAAAGCAAAGCCTATTGAAACGCAAAGGACTATTGTCCCGAGAACCACGATGAAAAAAGTTAGTACTTTTTGATGAATCACTTATCATCCTTGGGATAAAAATGTGAAAAGGCTTTAGATCCCGCCGCATGCACGCCTGCAAGAACGCGTTCTATTTGGATCGCAGTAAGGTCACTACGCCAACCCCAACGAATTTGTTTACTGTCACGAGAGGTATAACTCTCTTTACCACCCTGAGTAGATGACTTGATTTCTTTCCACATTTTCGGTGTTATTGTTATATTTAGATTTGTAGCCAAGCCCTCCCATTCTTCGACTTGATTGCCACATAAACTTTCATAATTCAAAATTGTAGCGTTTCCAGACGCTAACAAAAAATCAAATGCTAAGCTATAAGCCATTTCCCAATAAAGACCCATTCGGAAATAAGCATCCTCTCTCCCCATGTCCGTCACTAAAGCTTCACGAAACAATCTTGATCGTTCTTCCGTAATAGGATCACCAGACAAATCTTGGGCCAGTTGTTCCAAATCTGGATTCAGTCCACGCCGAATGTGACTGTCTGCAATTGCGCATGGATGACGTACTAATAGAATGGTTTTGATTGATTCCAAAGGAATCATAGGCAACGAAAACAGAACATGAACATCTTTAATTAGAATTCCTTGCGCGCGGATAAATGACCAAGGGGGCTGATAAAGCAGCGACATCCAACCAAAGAGATTTCCCTGCAATACCCCTTTCCAATAAGCATCCAACTTAACATAAGATTCTGGCGTATTTCGGGCTCGATGATGTTCCTCTACTGCACCACTGTAATTGGGATTAAGCGGTTCAAAGTGATAATGGTAGCCAGGATGTAAAGCCAGAATCCTTCCAACCCAAGTGGAACCACAACGAGGTAATCCAGCCAAAAGGACAGGCGGGCGAGTTCGTTTTGCATGAAATAAACAAGAATCGTAAGCCCCACGAGACAAGGCCAAAGAGGTATATTTCTTAAAGCAATAAGCTCGCTGATTAGATGAAAGTAAAAATCTCACGGCACAAACATAGTAAACGAGCCAGCATGGATCAAGTTCATCCAAGAATTTACTTTTAGAGCTGGGATTGCCGTTAACTTTAGAAAAGGGTATACCATAGTGATGTTACATCGTACCCGTATATTATTTTACGCATTAGATGTGGATCCAGAAAGAACGTCTTCCCTTGGGATCTTTCATTATACCCGTAATTTATTAAAAGCCATATCCAAACAGCCATATCCAGGCTTCGAAATTTACGTCCTTACCACACAAAAGGCTGCACAGGTTCTGATGCCAAAAGATCCTCCCACCTGGATTCGAGTGGTGGTTCACGGTAGAGACTATGGATCAGGAATGAAACGGTTATGGGCGGATCATATTTTAAGCATTTACTACTGTGCTCATCTTAACGTTGATGCCGTTTTTTTTCCAAAAGGTTGGATTCCACTCACTCCGATTGCAAATTGCAAAGTGATCACAACTATGCATGACCAAATGCATCAACATTACCGTACGTGCTACCCATCTTATTACTCAAAATTCCGACTTTTCTATTGGCGACTTTTATCTAATCGGAGCCTCAAACGTTCAAATTGTATTCTCACGGTCTCCGAGTTCAGTCGGACAAAACTTTTGCACATGAGACCTCAAGCAAGCAACGCCATCCACGTGGTACATGAAGGCCCGGGAATTGAATGCACGACAAACTGTACGGAAAAGAATACATCAGACTCTTTATTAGTGATTGGTTCACGACTGCCCCACAAACAAACCCATGATACGTTACAACGACTTGATCTCTATCTCCAAGATTCACCCAAAACCTTTTCGGTTCGGGTCATTGGCTTAAATTCTTGGCCGTCAGAATGGGGCCCCCCTCCTAAAGGTACTATCCAATTTCTTGGCAGAGTGGATGACCAACGTTTAAGTGAAGAATATACCCGCGCATCTCTGTTAGTATTTTTAAGCGATATGGAAGGCTTTGGCATGCCTTTACTTGAAGCCCTAGGACACAATACCGCTATTTGTTATCGTGGCGGACACGCTGCTGAAGATATATTCAAAAATATCCCAGGGCGCTGGGATGGCCAAGATCAAAATAGCTTTGTTGAAGCGATGGAAGCGGCCCTAAAAATGAATACTATAGAGATACAAGAACATTATCAACGCATTAAACAAAATGCCAATTGGACCCATTCTGCACGTCATCATATTAAATTCATGAAAGCAGAGTTATCTCTTCCTTTACTACACAATAAAATTAGAGAAACACCTCCTGCTACATTTCCAGTAAAATACAAAAGTAAGCGCCCTTTAGTAATCCTTCAACTTTTTAACCATTATTTAAAGCCTGGAGGTGAAGCTACCTCGGTTGATAGAATTGCATCCCATCTCCAGTCAGCTGGTCATCAGGTTGTTCGATATCATCGGTTCTCTGCGGAATGGGCCGACCTAGGTGCGCCATTCATGCCCGTTCAAGCCTTCAGAATGTTTCGGAACTCTGAAGTTCTTAATGAAATCCGAGAAGTACATGACAAAATAAAACCGGATATTTGGGTGTTGCATAATATCCAACCTATTATTTCTCTGTCTATTTATAAACTAGCTCGAGAGCTAGATGTCCCTATTGTTCAATGGCTGCATAATTACAGACCTATTAGTCCTAGTGGCACTTTATATGCTAATAATAGATTATTAAAACCATCTGATCCACTCCTGACAATCAAAGAAATTCTAGCTGGAAGCTGGCGAAATAGCCGAATACAAACTGCAGCCAATGCGATTGGATTGAAGTGGTGTTTCACGCGAGGACACTTTACCTCCGTAAAAGCGTGGGTGCCCGTAAGTAAGCGTATGCGTGATATATTTCTTGAAAGCAAAAAACTCCCAAGCAATCGAATCCACACCATCCGCCACGCCTGGGATATGCACTCTAATATTCCCGATCCATTGGAAGGACAATATTTCCTCTTTATTGGTAGAACGTTAACCTCAAAAGGAATAGGGTTTTTAATCGATTTATTTGCTCTAAACGAACTCCAGGATTGTAAGTTAATCATCGCAGGAGACGGAGAAGATAGAGCTCATTGGGAAGCACGATCTACTGAAAATATTACCTGGGTAGGATGGGTAGAACAAAAACAAAAATCTAAGCTTCTCTCCGAATGCATCGCCGTTTTATTTCCCTCCTTATGGGATGAACCCCTCAGCACGATTGCATACGAAGCCTATGAACACTCGAAACCACTTATATGTAGTAACTCTGGGGGGATGCCAGAAGTAATTGTCGATAAAAAAACCGGTTTCCTTCTTGCACCAGAAGAGTCAAAAGAGTGGATTGTAGCCATTTGTAGACTCTATCAAAATAAAGAAGAAGCCGCCCAAATGGGGAGAGAAGGGCATGCCTGGTTAAATAGTCATGTTACACTCGATCTTTGGAATGAAAGGTTTGATGAGGTCATTTCTACATTTTATCCGAGTACAAATACAGAGAACGATTCCTGATGACATCAAAGCCAAAAACACATTCGCTATCTTTAGTTTTTCCTCGAACAACCGTTCACGGTGGTGCTTTAGGCGTAATGGCATGGGCTATACATGCATTACAAAGTCAATATACTCTACACGTCTATACCTTAGATGAGTGTGACCCAGACTCATGGAACGCATCTTTTGGGACAGAAATCGATCGTACAATCATCCAATGGAATTCTTATTCGTCCGATCACCCCAAAATAGCGTTTTGGCTTAATAAACGAAAAATGTTCACACTTGATCAATACGTACTTATGAAATGGGTAGACTCAAAAATCGCATCTAATTCACTACCCTTCTCCCTTCACAATGAAATGAGCTTCTCCACTAAGGGTTTACAATACATACATTTTCCAATGCTCATGACCGGCCGTAAAGACCTTTCTCGTAGAATGGGTCAATCAGGTTCCATTCAAAAAGAAATGTATGGTTGGGCATGCAAAATGATTTTTAACAAAAAAAAATCGGATTTTACAAAAAACATTTCGCTTTGCAACAGTCGTTATATCGAAAAAGTGTTTCAAGAATACTACGGACATCATATCTCAACAAACTGTTTGTATCCACCGATCACGTCTTCACCACGTTTATACAATCTTCCATGGGGACAGCGAGAGAACGGAGTAATCATGATTGGACGAACCGTTCCTGACAAACGATTTGAAGATGGATTAGAAATCTTAAAACAGTGCAGACAACTGGGATCTAAACTTTCGCTTCACATCGTTTCATCAGACGGGAATCCTGAATATACCAAATGGATTACGGAACAAACAGAAAACCTTTCTTGGGTTACGTGGCATCGGAAAGTAGACAGAACAGGATTACAAAAACTATGTGGAAGAGTGAAGTATGGACTTCACTGTAATCACGGTGAACATTTTGGCATGAGTACTGCAGAAATGATGACCTCTCAATGCTTAGTTTTTGGTCATGATTCTGGTGGAACAAAAGAAATCCTTCTCTGTCCTGAACAACGATACGATACCATTAGTAAAGCTGTAGAAAATATTCTGAAGTTAACAAAATCGCCTGAACTCCAAAAATTCATCCTTGAGAAATCTTATGCTCATGCAGCATCATTTAGCTCAGCTCAGTTTTGCAAAACAATACAAGAAATCGTTTCGGATACAATGGGTTAACTTTACACTAAATCACTTTCATTTTTTGGAAAACACTCATGCCCGCGTATAAAACAATTTTCAATTTTGTTTTTATCGAAATTTAGATATCCACCAAATACATCATTATCTCCCCCTTTATATAATCCGGATTTGGGATAAAAAGTCATCTCCCCAAAAAAGACCTGACTTTCAATATTGTACAGATCAACACGAACATACTTTATGTCTTTTGATATTTTTTCGGCGATTAGCACTAGTTCATTCCAATTTTTTGGCTTATTTAATTTCACCTCTGAACAAGAAAAATCAGTATCTAAGTTTAACGGGATTTCTTTAAATTTACGGTCAAAATTCTTTTCTTTTTGGTTTTCCCCGCGATCAAATAGATATTGCAACCACATGACTCTTCCGTTTACGCAATGAAATTTAAAATCTGGCGGAGCCTTCTCACTCATCGGATCTAATAACTCTTCTACAAAAACTTTTCTATCGATAAACTTATAGGGCCATTCCCCCCTCAGCCACCCGTAATTAAAAGCCAAAGAATTTTCCACCTCTTTCCCCAATTTGGCCCAATCAACTTTCATTTTATCTCTGATAATGAATACAGTTCCCGAGTCGTGGTTAGTTTTTAATACGAATTTTTGTGGAAGCGAGTTTATGTCTAGTTCTGCAAAAGATTTTGCTGTCTGGTATACTTTGGCAAAGTTGACATTCGTACATTTTTTCTCAACATAACTTCTCACCAATAATTTATCACAACAGATAATTCTGTCGGGCTTCTGATCGAACAGTTTAAGCCACTGAATTTTATCGTTATATAGTTCTGGGGATTTTACATCCGCAAATCTGCCAAAATTCAATAAAAACCTAGATTGAATAATATTATAAAGTTCGAAGTGACCACGTGTCAAAGCTGAATTGCCCTTCTTATCTATCCACCATTTAGGATAGATTATCGTAAACTTTAAGGCAAAAATAATCGCAGACCCCACTATCCTTTTTACTGATGTACGACATTTTATTAAAGATACATTTATATTGGTTTTCAAAGTACAGACCCTTTCAGGAAAAAGCATATTAACACGATCTTTATTTTTTTCACAACATTACCCATATCGCTTCTTTTGGGCTGGTTCACAGGAAAACCCTTTTTCAGGTCGCAAAAACCCAAGTTTTTGCAAAAACAACATAGAAAGATACCACGGATTTAATAAAACGTATCTTTTCCAGAGCCTACTGGGTTCCTTTGAAAGTCGAAATAACCACTCTAATCCTGCATTCTGCATCCATTCGGGTGCTTGCTTTAATGTGCCAGCATGAAAATCGAAAGCTGCCCCCACGGCCAATATAGGCATTGCAAGTGCTTCACGGTTTTCAAAAGCCCATACTTCCTGCCGAGGACATCCCAAACCAACGAAGACGATCTTAGCTCCGCTTTGCCTTATTCGTATATTCATTTCAGATACTTCTTCTTCAAGAAGACATCTAAATTTTGATGGTTCTGAACCACAAATTATCAAATTTGGATATTTTTTGATCAAGTTTTCTTTAAATCCTGACAAAACGTTTTCTTCACTTCCATAAAGGTAGACAGGCAGTTGATTTTCAGCTGCAGCTTCACAAACTTTCAACGTAAGATTTGGACCATAAACACGATCTGGTAATCGAATGCCATGAATCCATTTCAATGCCCAACGAACCGGCTGGCCATCTGGTACCACCAGATCTAAATGGTTTAAACGATATGCATGCTCATCATCTTGAACTCCCGTCATCACCCCATGCACTGCCAATGCTGAAGTGGAACAGGCTTCCCCCGCTTTGGCTGCTCCAATTATTTTATCTACTGCAAATTCATAATCTACCGCATCTACGTGGATGCCCAGTACTGAATGGCTACCATGGTTAATCATATTTCATCCTCTTACACCCATCTTTCAGTATTCAATTCGTAGATTTCTTGGAGGATCCCATTTACATCATATTTTAACTTCCAATCAGGATAATGAGACTGAAAGCGAGATAAATCACTGATATACCAAATGTGATCTCCGACTCTATTTTCTGATTGATAGCTGGTTTGCATTTTACGTCCGGTTAAATTTTCCGTAATTTGAATAGCTTCCAGCATAGAACAATTGCTCTCAAGTCCCCCTCCAATATTATACACTTCTGCAGAACGTGGATTTTCAAAGAAGGCTGCAAAAGCCGCTATAAGATCAGCGCTATGGATATTATCTCGTACCTGCTTCCCCTTATATCCAAAAATAGTATAGGGCTGATCGCTCATCGCACATTTAACCAAGTAGGCGAGAAACCCATGTAACTGCGTTCCTGAATGGTTAGGCCCAGTCAGACACCCCCCACGAAAACAAACCGTTTTTAATCCAAAGTATTTCCCATATTCTTGAACCATGAGATCTGCAGAGACTTTAGATACCCCGAATAAACTATGCACACAGTGATCAATGGACATATTTTCTGCAATTCCCTTTGCATATTCATGATCCGAATCAATTTCCCAACGCGTTTGCGTTTCGTGCAAAGGCAATTTGTTTGGATTGTCTCCGTACACTTTATTAGTGGATGTAAAAATAAACGGACTTTCTGGACAATGGTTTCGAGTACTTTCAAGTAAATTTAACGTTCCTAAGGCATTCACAGAGAAATCCATATGCGGATCCTTTGCAGCCCAATCATGAGATGGCTGAGCCGCAGTATGAATCACCAATTTTATTTCATTCTTATAGCTACGAAACAGCTTTTCAATACGTTCTCGATCTCGTATGTCGATTTCCTGATGAAAATAAGAAGCTCCTAATTCTTTTTTGAGCTGCTGAAGATTCCATGCCGTAGAGGCGTCGTCACCAAAAAAGGTTTTACGCATATTATTATCAATGCCCACAACCGTTAAACCTTTGCTTACAAAATACCGTGTGGCCTCCGAGCCAATTAACCCCGCAGAACCTGTAATAATCACTACACTCATAAATATAATCCTAGATAAAGACGACACATACTGCACAAACTCCTAATCATCAGAAATGTATAGCGCAAGAGCCTACATAAATTTAGTTCATGTTACTAAAGTACACAGCTTACTCTTAAACTCAAAAAACGATCTCATGCTAAATGATAACTAGAACTTCATGTCGTTTTGAGTGCCTTTTTCTTTACCCGCATCCGGTTCCGTCTGCCCTTTGACATGCTGATGATCTTGTCCAATAGCGTATTTGTGGGCCAGTTTCTGAAAAAGCATAATTTTTCCACCTTAAACCCTTTGACAAAACCCGAAAGCTCCCTATAAAGGCGCTTCCGTTTTTAGGAACAGTCACTTTGACTGTTTTAAACGGCAGGAATTTCTTCCACCTTTTCAGGTGGGCCGATAGCTCAGTTGGTAGAGCAGGGGCCTTTTAAGCCCTTTGTCCTGGGTTCGAGTCCCAGTCGGCCCACCATTTTTTTGACCCGCCTTTATACAGATGTATTGTTTTACTGACAAAAAGCGGAGAAGGAATAGGAAAAAGTCCTCTTGGTTATTCTCTATATTTGTAGTGACCACATTTTCAAAGATGCCCTCCCTGCCCCATAACCACTGAGCCCTGACAACGAACCTTTGCCCCTAACCTAAGTCTTTACTCCGGAAACCTAAACAGCAGAGCACCCCCGCGCGACCGAGGATTCCCTCTTTTAAATGCGCTTTCGTTCCGTGCTTTCCTATGCTAGCGGATGACCCATGTCCGTAGCCAAAAAGAAAAATTCACGTCCCTGGTATCGCGCTTGGCCCGAAACCGCCGCTTTATTGTTCGGTATCAGTTGGATTCCCCTCTTACCTCGCCCCGCCGTTATGGCGCTTTCACGGGGAATCGGCTCCTTGGGTTTCCGTTTTGCAAATGAATTAAAACGGGTTGGATTCGCCAATCTGGATATCGTGTACGGGGACGAACTGTCTCAAACTGAAAAAGAAATTTTGCTAAAAAAATGTTACCAGCACTTTGCTTTGTTGGTGTTGGATATCATTTGGTTTGCCTTTTTCCCAAAACGCCGCCTGGAAAAATGGTTTATCTGGGACCCTTCTACTGACATCATGTTCAAAGATGAGGCCCAGCTAGAACTCACCGCGCATTATGGCAACTGGGAAACCGTAGGTCAATGTTTTGCCCTACAAGGCGCTCCCATCTTTTCTGTCGCCGCCCCGCTTAAAAACGCCTCTGCAGATAAAATCTTCATTTGGTTACGACAACGCACAGGCCAAGTCATCATCCCTCAACAGGGCGCCGCCCGTAAATTGATGCAAGGGCTACGTAAAAAACATAAATTAGCCGTACTGCTCGACCAAAATACCCGCCCACGAGACGGAGGCATTTTTGTGGATGTCTTTGGACTCCAAGCCCCCGTCAGTTCTGCCCCTGCAGCCTTGGCCGTAAAAACCAACGCCACTGTAATTACTGTTTTTGCCGTTCCAGACGAAAAAGGCAATTACATGGTGACCGTCCACGACTCGCTCTATCCCAACCACGAAGCAGAAGATCCTGTCGCCGAACTCACCCAACGCATGACCGATAGTGTCGCCAAGGTCATCCACGAAACCCCACAATATTGGTGTTGGATGTACAAACGCTGGCGCTTTATTCCCGAAGGCGCCGACGCAAATCTCTACCCTTGGTACGCTCGGAAAGTGGAACCCGGCGATTTTAAGTATGAAACCTCTCCCAACAAGTAACCCCAGCCCTTGCAGAGACGGGCAAAAATAAACTTCCCCTATGCCTTCCTCCCTGTTAGATCGATGCCATGAAAAAATCTGAACTTCAACAGGGCCCCGAATACGCACTCTCTATCGAAGCAGGTGAAGGACGACATGCCAAAGACTTCGACTGGATGTCTATCAATGTCCCCTGTCGAAGCGCCTGCCCTGCCGGCACCGATATTCCCGGATACCTCGAAGCCATTTATCAAGGTCAACCGGAAACGGCCTACCGCATCAATCTACGCGATAATATTTTTCCCGCCGTACTAGGCCGCACCTGTACCCGCCCCTGCGAACCAGCCTGCCGGCACGGTCGTGAAGGCCTTGGTGATCCTGTAGCCATTTGTTTTGCGAAACGATCTTCCGACGATTTCCGCGAACGCAAAGAACCCGTTCTGCTTGAAAAAATCTTTCCTCCTTCAGGTAAAAAAGTCGCCATCATTGGTGGAGGAGCCTCTGGTCTGTCTCTCGCTCGCGAATGTTGTCTATGGGGACATGACGTCACCATCTACGAAAAACACAGCGAAGCGGGTGGCCTCATGATTCAAGGCATTCCTGAATTTCGTTTGCCCCGGGATATGGTTCGCAGAGAAGTAAAACAGGTCCTCGCCCTCGGAGTCACTCTCCACTGCAACCATGAAATGAATGCAGAAAAAATTACAGCATTACAATCTGACTTTGATGCGGTTGTACTCGCAGCCGGCACCCATGAACCCCAGTGGCCCAACTGTCCCGGCACGGACTTGGCCGAGGTGCACCACGGACTCGAATTCTTAAAAGCCATCAATGCCGGTGAACGGCCTGAGCTGGGAAATAAAGTGGTGGTCATCGGCGGTGGATTTACCGCTGTGGATTGCGCACGCATGGCCCGTCGCCTCGGTGCAGAAGATGTTTGCATGGCCTACCGTCGTTCCCAAAATGAAATGTATATTGGCCATCATGAATTTCATCAATTTGCCACCGAAGGGGTTCGCAGCGAATTTCTGATCGCTCCCCAAGCATTCCTCGCGAATGAACAGGGTAAATTACGGGCCGTAAAATTTATCAAAACCGAACTCAAACCTGCGGAAAACGGTCGCAAAATTCCCGTTGAAATTCCAGGCAGCGCATTTGAAGTAGAGGCCGATACCGTCTTGCTGGGCACCGGACAAAAAACAGCCAATTGGTGGCAGGATATCGACGGATTATTTGTCGCCGGCGATGCACAAAATGGTCCAGGCTCTCTCATTGACGCCATTGGACACGGAAAAGAAATTGCCCGCCAAGTAGACCTAGCCCTCATGGGTAAAAATCGCTTTGAAGAAGTGGTTGTGGTTGAAAATGCCCTCAGCACCGGTCGCAGCACGGACATGGACAAATTGCCCCGCTTGGAAATGCCCGAGATCTCCGCCTCTGCCCGCGGGGTTACCGACGAAGTCGAAAGCGGCCTCTCTCCCGAAGATGCCAAAACCGAAGCCTCTCGCTGCTACCTCTGCCATTACAAATTTGAAATCGATAATGAACTCTGCATTTACTGCGATCGTTGTCTTCAGGTTACCCCCGTCGATGGTTGCATCGTTAAAGTCAGTGATTTGATTTACGACGATGCCGATCGCATTAATGGATATATCGCCAGTACAAGTACCAAAAACTACAACCGACTTCACCTCGACCAAAATGCCTGCATCCGCTGTGGGGCTTGCGTAGAAGTCTGCCCCGTTGAATGCATCAGCCTACAAAAAGTCACCCAAGAAACCCGGCCCCTGTAACACAGGCCTTCCTGCCTGTGTTCGCCCTGTTTTAGGGCCCTGAACCTGCCAAAAGGCAGCTCAGCAAAGGGGGCACCACCACAACCAAACACGCAACCAAGCGCAGATCACATCCCCGCGCACCAAGCCCTGCTCTGGCAACTCTCTTCTCTGCCCTTACAGCACCGAGAAATCGGCAAACACGGCGTAGATCAACACCACAGCCAAGACCAAAATCCCTCCTACCAGCGGCGCATGTTTCCAAGGGGTAAGATTCACGGCACCGGCATCTTGATGTACCCAGGGGGCAGGTAAGGGTTTGAGCTTCGCCATCACCAACAAAAAGACGACCAATATCCAAAAGACCATGGCAATGAAGTGATATTCGTTGATCTTGCCCGCCCAACCTCGAAAAGGAGGTACAAAATATCCCAAAGCAATGGCGACAATCCCCCCCACCAACGCGATATTAGCAGCGGTCTTCTCCACATTCTTATTCAGCAGCCCCATCAGCACTACGGCAAAAATGGGAATGAAATAGATCCCATTCATTTTTTGCAAATAGCCAAAAATACTTTCGAAATTTGCTAACAATGGGGCCACACACATTGCGGTCACCGCCATAAACCACCCAAACCACTTCCCAGACCTCACCACTTCTTTGTCCGTCGCCTCAGGGTTAAACATGCTCTTATACACCCCCAAAGAAAACAGCGTGCAGGTACTATTCAACGCCGAATTAAAACTCGAGAGAATCGCCCCCATCATCACCGCGGCAAAAAACCCAGCCAACGACGTCGGCAAAACATGATTCACCAATTTACCATAGGCCTCTACGGGTCGAATGCCATCATCAATAAACAATGCAAACGCGATCATGCCCGGCAAAACCAAATAGATCGGCCCCAACAGCTTTAAGGCGCCGGTCAACAACACCCCTTTTTGCCCTTCAGCCAATGAACTGGCACCAAAGGTTCGCTGAATGATTTGTTGATTGGTGGTCCAATAAAAGAAATTCAACAGCATCACCCCTGTAAATAAGGTGAAAAAGGGTACCGACGACTCAGGACCCCCGATTGAATTCATCCGGCTCGCATGCTCGGTGGTTAAAATTTCCCAACCTTCCAAGGGGCTTCCGCCCAAGGCTTTTAAGCCAAACACCGTGATCATGAATCCCCCCACCAACAGCCCTGCACCATTAATCGTGTCCGACACCGCCACCGATCGAAGCCCCCCAAAAAGCGCGTAAATAGAGCCGATCAACCCCACACTCCACACAATCAAAATCAGGGTCAATCTCGCTGATTCCAAACCCAGTAATTCTTGCACATTTAAAATCCCGATCATTCCGGTCGCGCCCGTGTACAAAATAATCGGCAACAAAATGAGAGCATAAGCGGAAAGAAAAACCAGGTTACAAATGTTATGCGTACTTTGCCCAAATCGTTGATACAAAAATTGAGGAACCGTCGTAATGCCACTCCGCAAAAAGCGCGGAAGGAAAAACAAGGCCATGGCCACCAGCGCGATCACCGCCCCCACTTCCCACACCATCACACTCAAGCCATCACGAAAGGCATCCCCATTTAATCCGACCATTTGCTCCGTCGATAAGTTGGTCAACAACAGCGAACCCGCAATCAATGGAAAGGTGAGACTCCTGCCCCCTAAAAAATATCCATCACTACTTGCTCGTTCATCTTTACGGGTAATGAAAAAAGTAAGCAGGGCAACCAATGCCGTAAAAAAGACAAACGAAAATAGAATCATATGTGTTACTCCGAAAGGGTTAACGTAGTGTCCCCTGAGTGAAGGATAAAGAAAAGAGTAAAATGAGTGAAATGATAGTAAATACGATAATCGACCGTAGAAAAAGCTCTGTTCGGAGGTAGTAAACAACAGGAACTCATGGTCTTTTAGAAAAGTGTCCCCTGCCCACTCAAGCCCTCTGCCCAGCCGTAATTACCCTTGATTCCTGTTTCCGCGGCGCTAAAACCCTTCATAGACTTTTTACTTCTACTAAAGGATTGAGACCATGAGTATTTTTAAAGCGTATGACATTCGCGGTATTGTAGGTACCGAGCTCACCGAAGATCTTGCATTCAACATTGGACGCGGATTTGCCACCCTGTTAAAACCTGAAACCGTCGTGGTCGCCCGCGATATGCGCCCCCACTCTCCAGGCATGTCCGCAGCCTTGGTACGGGGTCTCACCGCCCTAGGCGTAAACGTCATCGATATTGGATTGGCCAGCACGCCCATGTGTTACTTTGCCAATGGTAGCCTGGAAGCCGACGCCTCCATTATGATCACCGCCAGCCATAACCCCGGCGAGTACAATGGTTTCAAACTCTGCCGCGCAAATGCCGTTCCCATCAGTGGTCAAACCGGTATTAAAGAACTAGAAAATATTATTCTCTCAGCATCATACGATCCTGAGGCGGCAACCCCCGGAACCGTCACCGAAAAAGACATCGTGTCTGAATATGTCGCCCACATTCGTCAATTTGCCCACATCACCAAACCTCTTCACTTGTGTATCGATTATGCAAATGCCATGGGCATCGCCGAAGCCGCCATTTTTAAAGATCTATTCACCTACGATGAAATGTTTGCGGACTACGATGGCAGCTTCCCCAATCACGAAGCCAACCCCCTCGATGAAGAAACCTTTGAAGCCTTGCAGACCAAAGTACGCGCAGGAAGCTACGACTTTGGCATCGCGTTCGATGGCGATGCTGACCGCGTAGGCTTTGTCGATGAAAACGGAGACATCGTCTCGATGGATATGATCACCGCCCTCATTGCGGAATCATTGCTCCAAAAAGAAAAAGGTATCGTGTTCTATGATTTGCGTTCCAGCAAAGCAGTCAAAGAACTGATCGAAGACAATGGCGGCGAAGCACGCATGTGCCGCGTCGGCCACGCGTTCATCAAAGCCCAAATGCGGGAAGCCAATGCCATTTTCGCCGGCGAATTGTCCGGCCACTATTACTTCCGCGAAAACTATTTCACCGAAAGCTCCGGACTCGCCGTCATCTATATCGCCAACTTGGTCAGCCAAAGTGGCAAAAAACTGAGCGAACTCGTTGCCCCCATTCGCAAATATTTTGCCAGTGGCGAAATCAATTCACGCGTAAAAGATCCCCAAGCCGTGTTCAGCAAGGTTCGCGAAACCTTTCCCGATGCACACAGCTTCGAATTGGATGGACTCAGCGTGGAGGTCGATGATTGGTGGTTCAATGTCCGTATGTCCAACACCGAACCATTGTGTCGACTCAACCTCGAAGCACCCACGGCAGAAAAAATGGCCGAAAAACGGGATCAACTTCTGGAACTGATCCGCAGTTGTTAACTTCAGACTTGATTCAACATCGAATCAGGTTTTTAATGGGGGCTCTGAATAGTCATCCCCCACCCCATATGAAATCCCTTTGCATCCTTCTCTTTTTGGCACTCGCGTCCCCGCTGTGGTCGCAAGAGCCCTTACAACCCACCGATGACCCTCAAACCTTACATCAGGTGGCCATGGAGAACCTGCAACTCCAAGCCGATCAATGGACCGCGATTGCAGTGGCCACCCGCAAACCTAAAGACAGAGAACTCTATCAGGAAGTGGCACAAAACTATGTGACCCTGATCGAAATCAGAGAGACGCAGTTTTTGGCAGATCAAAAAGGGGAAGCCTTTCATTACGAAACCTTGTATCAACATTCCCATCGGCATCGTGTCAAACTCGCGCAAGCAGAGGCCAGATACGCCCCAAAAGAGCCTCCCCAACTGCCTCCCGAAGTTACACCCCCTGCCAAGGCCGAAGCCGTTGCTGAACCGCCCCCTCCTCCTCAAAAAAGCTACCGGACCGCTTCCGGTTTTGAAGTAAAATTTATATTGGAAAAATAAATGCCTGTTTACGTTTACGAACTCCTCGATACCGGTGATCAATTTGAGATTGTACAATCCATGAAAGATCCCGCCTTGACCAAACATCCTGAAACCGGAGACCCCATTCGACGGGTAATCCTCTCCCCAAACTTGGGCACTAAACATACTTCCGGTCAGGAAAAGAAACGTCTTTCAAATGACCATGTCGCCAAAGCGGGCTTCACCAAGTACGAGAAAGACAAGCTCACCGGTAAATACAATCGGGTCGCGGGCAATAAAGGTCCCGAACAACTAACTCCGTAATGCAGGCTTTTAGCCTGCAGGACCCGAGGCTTTTAGCCTCATCCCCTACAACATCACCTCATCCAAACGGCACCTTGCCTTTGCCACCCCTCCGGCGGATCCTGATCATCACGGGCGGGCACCCACACCATGCCGGGTGTCAACGCATCCTTCCCGAGCGCACCAGGCCTGAGAATCACTAACTCCTCTTCCAGTCCTAAATGTAGGCGCATCCATCCCGCGCTATACACAGCCATACTGTCCTCAATCACTACCCCTCCCGAACTCCCCACCGCAGAAAAGGCATCCTGCATCAGACGTTCCGCAGAATCCTCCTGCACTTGCCAAGGGTAAAACAGATAGGCATAATCATCCCGATAAGGTTTATGTCGTTCAAACGAAACCAAAACCCCGCTCTTCCTAGCGAGTGAAGGCGTAACCGCATATATCATCGGTTGCAGTAGTAAAAAAAGCGTGGCAACTTTGCGCCAGTATCCTTTTTCTAAAGATGCAAACCCCAATCCGGCCATCAAAGCAATCAACGCATAGACTGGAATCAGAAAGGTATACTGATCAATCACATTATAGCGCAAGAAAAAGCACAAGTGGAGCGCACAAATACACAGCAGTGGCATCGGAACCTTCGGGCTTTTTCTCACAGAACGCAAAGCCAGCGGCACTGCAAGAGAGGGAAAACTTAACAACATAAACCCCAGTGAAATGAGTAAAAAGTTGGGACGAGGAAACAAGCCCGTCACTTGATCTTTGAACTGTTCACCAAACAAT
Source organism: Kiritimatiellota bacterium B12222 (assembly GCA_029719485.1). GTDB lineage: Bacteria > Verrucomicrobiota > Kiritimatiellia > SS1-B-03-39 > UBA6053 > UBA6053. The sequence goes on from CP120722.1 coordinate 378,646, forward strand.
GCAGAATGCAATACCTCGCCAACCCCTCGTTGCTTTAATTCCAATCCAATAATTAAAAGATAAGGCAAAGTGCCGAGCAACCAAAAAAAGCCAATCAGAGGAAGGTGTATCCATCTCTTCGCGTCTTTTGCGCACCAGTGCAAAAAGCAAATCCCCCACACCGCCGTCGAAAGCAACGCCAAATTGTGATTCGACAACGCCACTCCGTTCACAAAAAAGAGCAACCACCAAGCGCCAACCCTATCCTGCTGACGAAGACGCAAATAACACCAGACCTCCATCAACAACAACGCGGCCGACCACGTATACACTTCGGGCAAACCCGCAAAACGCCAAAAACTATGGGCCAACATTAAACTGACCGCCCCGAATGCGGCCGCCGATTTCTGATGCGTCATTTCTTTGACGCATCCAAACAACAGCCCCACCGCCACCGCGGCCCCCAGGGCACTGGTCAACGAAACAGCCCAAGGATCAGGTCCCGGAAATAACCGCAACATCAATCGCCCCATCCAAAAATGAAAAGGATGCACCATCGCCAATCCATATTCATTCCACAACGTCCCCGAACAAATGCGATAGGTAAATTGTGCGGAATCCTGCCATTGAATCGTTCGAGCACCTGTCAGCGCATACAGAACAAAAGCCACCCCCCCGAGGCTATAGCCGGAGAGAAGGGACTGAAATTTCAAACGAATCTGCATAAACCAGTGCTACCTCGAATCCTATCTGAAGAAACGCTTATTCTCTCTGAAATCCGACGATTAAAACCTCATCCGCCCTCAACTTCGCCGAGGATCCAAGGCCATCGCATCCAACTCTCTTCCCCGCAAATCCATATGCGTACGCGCGGGAATAAACATCAGTGTAGAAATAATAATGAGCAGCGACCCCAAGCCACTCACCTGCATCGCCGAGTAATTTTCGATTAAAGCAAAGCCCACAAAAGGACCAAGGGTTCCACGCAAACCCGTGGTAAACATGTGAACCGTCATGTAAGCCGAAGTTTGTCCGGGCGGCGCTAATTTGGTTACCCACAGTGACCAGGCAATCCGCCCTCCCGCCATGGCCGTCCCCAACAAAGCCATACTCAGGCCCATCACCCATAAATTTTTCGTACTGAAAAAGGCCATCACCGAAAATAGAAACATCACATTTAACATGATCCGTAAATTCACCAAATTCCAACGGTCAAATAATTTCCCCAAAATGCGCGATGATGCCAACCGACACAGCAAGGGCACCGCACCCGTAATAAACAAAATCATCTGATTGCTCGCATCCACACCAAACCGGGGATTGGCCATGTATTCAGTTCTCAAGGGCAAGGTCATCAAATTTCCGAAACCCAACAACATCCACGAACTCAATAACCACCCAAAGAGCTTATCTTTCCAAGCCAAACTTAAGCTTTTCCACGGCATGCCTACTTCAGAAGCATTCAAGGGTTCGGAGGGAATACGCATCAGACAAAATGCAGAGAACCAACAACTGATCGCCCCCACAGCCATGACCACTTTGTACATTTCCAACCTGTAATCCAGCAATTCACCTACGATCAGATTAGCGACAATACTAACGGCACCCCCGATAATAAATACGGTGCTGATACGATTTCCCCGCAACGTAGTCGTGAAATTTCGAGAATACATCTCCGTATACATCGGCACATATTGCGCCATGACCACACTCGCCAACACCGACCCCACCACAAACCAAAATGCATTGTCCACCACCGTAATGGCAAACAAACAGAGTCCCGCCACAATAAACAATACCCCCATCACTTCATTGATGGGTCTCTTCAAGGCCGCAAACAACGACAAACTCATCGGCGTCACCAAAAATCCAATGGGATTTGATGCACTGATCAAACTTTTAAGTTCCGAATCCACCCCATAATAACGAATGGCAACCAACAGCGCCACTGAGGCGCCGGGTTGCCATATAATTTCGATGAGTCCGGTAAACAGACTCCGAATCTTCTCCCAGAAAAAGGTCCGCTGCGCCAAAGCAGCGGGATCATTCAGGATAGGATTCTCTAATTTCAAAGCAACGCCAATGCAGCCTTGAAGGTTTCACTCGGCATCATGGCTGCTTCCGCTTTGACCATATCCACATGGAAATAGCCACCAATGTCTTGGGGTTGCCCCTGTGAGGCATCGATTTCAGCGATAATCTTTTCTTCGCCAGCACTTAACGCTTCAGCCAAAGGCGTGAATTTAGCTTTCATTTCCGCATCGCTGTCCTGAGCGGCCAAGGCTTGTGCCCAATACAAGGCCAAGTAGAAGTGACTGCCACGGTTGTCGAGTTGACCCACTTTCCGCAGAGGAGACTTTCCTTGACTGAGAACTTTACTCGTCGCTTCATCCAAGGTTTTCGCCAAAAGTTTAGCTTGGGCATTGTTGGTTTTATCCGCAAGGTCTTCGATCGAGACGGCCAAAGCGAGAAACTCACCCAAGGAATCCCAGCGCAAATGTCCTTCAGACACAAATTGCTGAATATGCTTAGGCGCAGATCCACCGGCACCGGTTTCAAATAATCCTCCCCCCGCCAACAATGGCACAATGGACAGCATCTTGGCACTGGTCCCTAGTTCCAAAATGGGGAACAAGTCGGTCAAATAATCACGCAATACGTTTCCGGTTACAGAAATGGTGTCTTGGCCATCACGGGCACGCTCACAAGTGAGACGCGTGGCTTCTTCCGGAGACAAAATATGAATATCCAAGCCACTGATGTCGTGTTCAGGTAAGTAGGCCTTCACTTTACGAATCAGGTTCGCATCATGCGCCCGACTTTCGGTCAGCCAGAAAATTGCCGGAGCACCTGTGGCCCGGGCACGGGTAACCGCAAGTTTCACCCAGTCACGGATCGCCACATCTTTGGTCTGACATCCACGCCAAATATCACCCGCGTCCACCGCATGTTGCATCAATACCGTGCCCGCTTCATCAATCACTTTGACCACACCTGCTTCAGCAATTTCAAAGGTCTTGTCGTGAGAACCGTACTCTTCAGCTTTTTTAGCCATCAGTCCTACATTCGAAACACTGCCCATTCGCGTAACGTCAAACGCTCCATTTTCTTTGCAGAACTCAATGGTTTCGCGATAGACACCCGCATAAGAACGGTCAGGGATAATCGCCAAGGTATCGTGAGGCTTGCCATCAGCCCCCCACATGATGCCACCCGCCCGAATCGACGCCGGCATGGATGCATCAATGATCACATCACTGGGCACATGTAAATTGGTAATCCCTTTATCGGAATCCACCATCGCCAGTGCAGGCTGTTGGGCATAAACCGCAGCCAAGTCAGCCTTAATTTCAGCCTGTTTGGCCTCGGGAAGTCCTAAAATACGTTTTTCCAAATCACCCAAACCATTGTTGGGGTTAAATCCAATCTCTTTTAACGTGTCCGCATGTTTCGTCAGCACATCTGCAAAGAAAACGGAAACCGCATGCCCGAAAATAATCGGATCGGAAACTTTCATCATGGTCGCTTTCAAATGTAGCGATAATAGCACGTCCTGCTCTTTGGCTTTAGGCAACTGTGCCGCCAAAAAACTACGCAAAGCCGAACAACTCATGACAGCGCCATCAAATACTTCACCCGCTTCAAGGGGGAAAAACTCTTTGAGTACCATCTCACCCGACGCAGACTCCAGCACAATTTTCACCTGGCCGGCCGCATCCATGACTACTGACTTCTCAGATCCAAAGAAATCACCCTCTTCCATATGCGCAACCGAGGTTTGTGAATCTTTGCTCCAGTCACCCATCGAATGAGGATTCTGTTTAGCATACTCTTTTACCGGAAGCGCCACCCGACGATCAGAGTTGCCTTCCCGCAAAACAGGGTTCACCGCAGAACCCAATACTTTCGCATACTGCGCTTTAATCGCTTTTTCTTCATCGTTGCTCGCTTCATCCGGATAATTCGGAACCTTAAATCCTTGAGAGTGCAATTCAGCAATCGCCGCCTTCAACTGAGGAATCGAAGCCGAAATGTTCGGAAGCTTCACAATATTGGCTTCAGGCACCTTCGCCAAAGCCCCTAATTCTGCCAAAGCATCTTCCACCTGCTGCGAAGCATCCAAGCATTCTGGAAAGTGAGCAAGAATACGACCTGCGAGAGAAATATCTTTTAATTCAACCTCAATTCCTGCTGATTGGGCAAATTTCCGAAGAATAGGTAATAACGAACAAGTGGCCAACATGGGCGCTTCGTCAGTCCACGTATAAATAATTTTAGGGGTAGATGTACTCATAGTAGTGAATAAATGGTTTATTTTGGCCTCGGAGATAAACACGAAAAAGGGCTTTTGGCAAGAACCGGATGGCTGAATCGGGCAGGTTCCAAGGTTGCAATTTCAACCTGCCATGCTTATAGGAAACCCCCTTTATTTAAAACCGAGACCGAAATGAATAAAATTTCCAGACAAGTTTCCGACCTTAATGTAGTTCGCACCGAACCATTGCTCTCCCCTGCCGAGCTTTGTAATGATGTCCCACGTACAGATGCACAGGTCGACTTCGTCGGCAGCAGCCGCGATGAAATCAACAACATCATCTTCGGCGAAGACAACCGTTTTCTCTTAATTATCGGCCCCTGCTCCATTCACGATCGTGAAGCCTGCATGGAATATGCCCGTAAACTCAAAACTCTTTCCGATGAAGTGAAAGATCGTATTTTGATCGTGATGCGTGTTTATTTCGAGAAGCCCCGCACAAGCTTGGGCTGGAAAGGACTGATCATGGATCCTCACCTCGATGGTACCAACGATATTCCTACCGGCCTCCATATGGCACGTGGCATTTTACGTGAAATTCTGGATATTGGCCTTCCCACCGCCACAGAATTTCTCGATCCGATTACTCCGCAATACATTGCGGATCTGGTTAGCTGGTCTGCCATTGGTGCCCGCACATCAGAATCACAGACTCATCGCCAAATGGCCTCCGGTCTTTCCATGCCTCTGGGATTCAAAAATGACACCCATGGCGACCTTACCCCCGCCATCAACGCCATTAAAGCTGCCAACGGCAAACAAACTTTTCTGGGCGTCGATCAAGCAGGTCGCGCCTCCGCCGTCACCACCAAAGGCAACCCCTCCTGCCATTTGATCTTACGTGGCGGGAATACCGGACCTAATTTCTCCGCAGAAGATGTGACCAAAGCCGTTACTCTCTTGGAAAAAAATAACCTCACTCCCAGCGTGATGATTGATGCCTCCCACGCCAACTGTGGTAAAAAGCAGGAAAAAATGCCGGAAGTCTTCATGGAAATTGTACGTCAACGCGCCGAAGGCAACTTGAAAGTCATCGGTGCGATGGTCGAAAGTAATTTGGTCGCCGGCGCACAAAGTTTCCCGCGTCCTTTGGATGAATTGACCTATGGTCAATCCATCACCGATCAATGCATCGATTGGGACACCACGGTTGAAACCGTTCGCGAAGCCTATCGTCAGATCGGCGACGTGTAAGAGAAGCGCTCATGCTCACCCGCGTCAGTCAACCAGCGGAAATTGAAACCATCGCTCGACTCGCGCGGGAGATTTGGACGAGCCATTACACCCCCATCATTGGTGCTGAACAAGTTGACTACATGCTGGAACGCTTTCAAAGTGTGCCCGCCATTCAACAACAACTCGCCCAGGGCATGATTTACGGATTAATGTCCTCCGATGCAGGCTATGTAGGCTACGAACCCAAAGCCGATCATGTCTTTCTGTCCAAAATTTACGTTCACCCCGATCATCGTAAACAAGGCTGGGCCCGCAAAGCCCTCGACTGGATCTGCCAAAACGAAAACCCGGAACGCATCCGCCTCACCGTCAACCGACACAACACAGCATCCATCTCCGCCTACAAGAAATTAGGTTTCCGCAAAACCGGAACCCTCGTCAGCGACATTGGCAACGGATACGTCATGGATGACTTCGTGATGGAATGGCCCTGATGGATCACAACACAAAAAGCCAAAGGCGCGCAAAGATCCCAGCATCGTCCTCGGAGCAAATCGACCCACTATTCGGGCCGAAGGTCCGCGAAGATACCAGCCCAGTGCGCAGCGCTGGGTATAGCAGAACACCAAATAGCCATAGGGCCAAAGGTCCGCGAAGATACCAGCCCAGTGCGCAGCGCTGGGTATAGCAGAACACCAAATAGCCATAGGGCCAAAGGTCCGCGAAGATACCAGCCCAGTGCGCAGCGCTGGGTATAGCAGAACACCAAATAGATATCGGGCCGAAGGTCCGCGAAGATCACCCGCAAGGTCGGCGAAAGGATGATCAATATTTCCTGTTCAAACCTCAACATACCCTCGACCACCCGTTGCCAATGGGCAGGCATTTACATCGCATCTCCTGCTTTCACCGAACCTACGTATTGAATGAATTATCATTTTAATTTGGCAGTGCTCATATATTTCAAATCGAAATCATGGTCATAAACGGGTCACCATTCAATTTTTGTCCGACTGCGCAACTGTACAAAATTACAACAAAACATTTTCCGGATTTGCGGCAATCTCACGATTCTTTTTTCTTTTCTTGAGCGTGATACAACGAACGATCACCAAAAGAATCACTGCCAACCCCAAAGCCACCATTCCTATCAAGGTACTGATCACAATCACTAACCCTTCTAACGGACAACTTTCATAAACCCAAACTAAGCGTTGAGGCTCACCAAAAAGAGAAGCAACACCTCTGTGAACCTCACAATGAAACGTATAGTCACCGAAATTAAAGCTCCCTGCTTCACCCAACAAATATTCTCCATTCTCTAACTTCTGAAAATCAGAAGACGAGTCATCTTCAAAAGAAACACTTTCAGCCACAACCTTCCCTTCCGCATCATAAATGCTCCATTGAAACTCCAATGTATCAAGGGAATTATCTGACCATGAATGGATCTGAAGCTTTAAATTTTGTCCATGTGCAGCATACACTCTTTGCTGATATGGAAACGTATACTCTCCAGGACGGGAAAAATCCACGGTTTGATCCATGGGAATTGTATTTTGTTTTTTGAATATCTCCCGTCGTTCATTTTGAGAAAGCCAAAAACAAAAGAGGCTTAATCCTAACAAACCTAAGGCGATCATACTCAAGACCATTCTACCGATACAGGTTCTAACGTTCATTTTCAGATATATCTTTATCGGGAGTTAAGCAGGGCCTTTCTTGATCTGTCTCTATATTTTACCCAACGCTTACAAATGAATGGTACGATGACAACGTTCCGCCAAACACGGATCATGCGTTACAATAACCAAAGTCCGGTTTTGCTCCTCACTTAATCGAAAAAGATCGTCCAGCAACAATCCACCCGTGTTCGCATCAAGATTTCCTGTGGGCTCATCAGCCATGAGTATTTTAGGCTCATTGATCAGTGCCCTGGCTACTGCCAATCGTTGTTGCTCCCCACCACTCAACTCCACCGGACGGTGATCCAGACGATGCAACAGCCCCACAGAATCCAAAAGCGTTTTGGCTTTATCCACAACCTTGCCCCCCGGCTCAGACCACGACTTGAGGGCCCGCGTAGGCATCAGCACATTTTCCAACACATTAAGATCAGGTAACAAATGGTAATTCTGAAAAACCACCCCAATATGTTGCGCCCGAAAATTGGCCCGCCGGGATTCTTTCCAACGGTGAATGGCCTCTCCTTCGATAAGCACATCTCCAGCATCGGGCGTATCCAGTCCTGCCAACAAATGCATCAAAGTGCTCTTTCCGCTCCCACTCGCCCCCATAATACACACATGCTCACCGGCTTGAATCTGCAAGGACATCCCCGTCAGCACGTCTACCACCCCATGCGGCATGGCATATGACTTCTGTAAATTTACCGCTTCTATAAATGTAGGCTCAGTCATGACGTAGCGCCTCCACTGGATTTTTGCGCGCCGTGAACCAAGCGGGAATCGCGCCCCCCACAATGCATAACAACAACACCAACCCAATAATCAACACCACATCCTGCACGACCACCCGTGAAGGCAAACCATCCAAATAATATAACTCTTTAGGCAATACATCAAAGCCCAGCCGTTTAGACAAGCCTTCCAAAATATTTTGACGGAAGTGCAAAATCAACAATCCCGTAGAGGTACCCAAACCAATGCCCGCAAGTCCCTGAATTAAACCGTACCACATAAAAACGCCCATCACAGTGCCGTTCCGAAATCCCATCGACTTCAATAACCCTACTTCCCGCGTTTTTTGCACACTCACCATCACCAAGGTGCAACACACCACAAAACTAGCCACAATCGAAATAATCGCCAACAGAAAAAACATCATGCTTTTTTCCATGGTTAATGCATCAAACAAGGACTGATTCAATTGCATCCAACTACGCGCCATAAACCTGGAGCCCGACATATCTGTAATCGTTTGGGCCAAATCATTGGCCTTAAATAAATCTTCCCCTTGAATCTGCATGCCATGCACCCCACTGTCCATGCCCAACACATCCCGCGCCGTCCATAAGTCGGTTAAAATAAATCCAAAATCAATCTGATACATCCCTACCGAAAAAATACCCGCCACCCGCAACTCTTCTGGCAACAACACCTCATCATCCGTGGGAATATTGGCCGGAGAAAACACCGTAATCCGATCTCCCACCATCACCCCAAGCGCATTGGCGAGATCAATACCTATCAGACACTCCGTCTCTTCAAACGCCAAACTTCCATAACGCAAGGTGTTTTCCTGATCTGCAACCAACTTTTGATACAAAAAATCGGCCTCGGGATCGATACCACGCAACATCGGTTGCTGCACCCCATCTCTAAACTGAGCCATCACGATCGATTGCAAAAAGGGAGCCACCGAAATCACCTCTGGCAACTCAGCCACCGCTTCAAAAAGCGGATCCTCTTCATCCATGCCGTAGGGATACGCAAACACCGAAACATGCGGCTGAAAAGTCAGGATCTTTTCCCGCCACATGTCATCAAATCCATTCATCACCGACATCACCACAATCAGCGTCGACACCCCAAGGGTAATCCCCACCACGGCAATACTATTGATGACCGACAGCGCGTGCTTTTTCGGCTTCAAGTAGGCCAAAGCTAAATATAGAGAGACCTGCATAAAATCAGGGTCAGTGAGCGCGTTTTTTCATTTGCGGAAATAAAATCACATCGCGAATGGCTTCGCTTCCCGTCAACATCATCACCAAACGATCGATGCCCACGCCCATCCCCCCCGCAGGAGGCATGCCGTGTTCGAGGGCGATCAAGAAGTCATTATCCATCTTCATGGCATCTTCTCCTGCTTGATCTTCCAGACGCTGACGTTGCAACAGCGGATCATTGAGTTCGTTGTATCCCGGCGCAATTTCTTTACCACCAATGATCAACTCAAACACATCCACCTTGCTGGCATCATCCGCACAGGGTTTTGCCAATGGCACTAATTCTGCAGGTAAACGCATCACAAAAGTCGGATCAATCAGCGTTTTCTCAATGCACTTCTCGAAAATTTCCTGCGTGACCTCCCCTTCAGCCCAACCTGAATCCACTTTGCACCCCAAGGAAATCGCCCGTTCCAGTTTTCCGGCTGTATCCAATTCAAAATAGTCATCCCCTGCACGCTCTTTGATCAAATCATCATAATCCACTGCACGCCAATTGTCTAAATTCACCGGCTCGGATTCCGTGCCCACCTGACGCGAACCAATCACCGTATCCGCCAAGTGCACAATCATATCGTGGATCAACGTCTGCATGCTCTCCCGATTGCCGTAGGCCTCATAAATTTCCAACATGGTAAATTCAGGATTATGATTCCGACTCAATCCTTCATTACGGAAATTGCGGTTCAACTCGTAGACCCGATCAAATCCACCTACCAACAAACGTTTCAAATAAAGTTCTGGCGCAATCCGCAGAAACATATCCATGCTCAAGGCATTGTAACGCGTTTGGAAAGGAGTGGCCGCAGCCCCGCCCGGAATCGATTGCATCATCGGCGTTTCAACTTCATCAAATTTTTGCGCACCCAAGAAACTACGAATTTCACGCAAAATGGCAATTCGAGCATCAAACACTTTGCGAACTTCAGGATTAGAAATCAAATCTAAGTAGCGTTGACGATACCGGGTTTCCACATCCTGAAGGCCATCCCATTTATCAGGCAGGGGCAACAACGACTTGGATAACAAGGTCCACTCTTCTACTTTAACCGTTTTTTCACCCGTCCGCGTGGTAAACCACGTACCGGTAATCCCAATATGATCACCCAGATCCGTGTATTTAAAAGCGTTAAACGCATCTTCACCAATATCGTTTTTCTTCAAATACACCTGCAAACGACCCGTGCTGTCCTGCAAATGCGCAAATACAGATTTACCCATTTCGCGACAGGTCATCATCCGACCCGCCAAACTCACTTTTTTGCCATCTTCAAAGGCCTCGGTCAGTTCAGAAAAACGACCATCACGCTCAAAGGCCCGACCAAAAGCTGCATAACCCGCTTCTTCCAGCTTATGCATGTTTTCAATGCGTTGTTGACGTAAATCGTTGGGGGATAAGTTTTCAGTGTCCATAAAATTTAAAAGGAAAAAGGGTTAAAAAAAACTCCGGACCCAAGTGGACCGGAGATAAAAAGAGGAGCTCCGGTAATCGATTATTTCTTTACCGGCAGGGAAACGACATCGCCGGTGACTTGATGTTTCATCACTTTACCTGGCTTAAATTTTACCACTTTGCGGGTGGGAATGGTCACCACTTGATCCGGCTTGTTGGGATTGCGACCAATACGCGACTTGCGTTCCGTCACTTCAAACACACCAAAGTTGCGAAATTCAACATCCTCACCCCGTGCAAGACTTTCCGTAATATAATCGAGGGTTTTCTGAATGACTTCGTGCACATCCTGTTGGATGAGCCCGGTTTCGTCGGCAATGCGCATGACCAAATCACGTTTGGTTGTGCGTTTCAGAGATGGAGAGGAGTCATCGGTTTGCATGGAAAGGACCTGTTCGTTGTTCAACTTGATTTAACTTAACGTTTTACGCCGAAATCCCCTTGCGGTCAAGTGGGATTAGGGATTCTTACGTTTTCTCATCACCGCCACTAAAGCTTAAATGCGCCAATGTCCATCGTGCATCACGATTTATTCAAAATTCGAACGGAAATCGGTGAATTCTTGCCTTAAAATCGCCACCGTGTTCTCAAGTTCTTGAACCCGTTGACTGAGCGTTTCAATTTGTTTGGCCTCTTCCGAAGGCGGTAATTCTATCACTTGTGGCGCCGGAGCGTCACATTCTGTCAATTGCTCACCACAAAATTGATGCGCATACCGGGATTCACGACGACCGGGAGCCCGAGGCAATTTCACCACCATGGGAATGCCCGCCACCACATCCAATCCTTCCAGCGCTTCCGCCACTTGCGTATCCGTTGCCTGTACCGCCATGCGGGGCGTACGAGTCCTCAATTCGGCCAAGGTTTGAGGCCCCCGTAAAAATAACTCCGCCAAAATCGCCTGCTCCACTTCATTAAAGCCATATTTATCCCGCATCCCATGCTGATATTTCGGCACCCGCGCACCGGCCTCATGCACCAGGGTCACCAGTTTCTTTTCAAGACGCAGTCCCAACAATACCCGCTCGACCACCTTCGTATCCAACTCCATTACCGGATCCCGATTGGATTTTTGATTACAAGCCGACACCAATCCCGATAAGGTCATGGGATAATAATCAGGCGTGGCCAGCTCTTTTTCCATAAGCGCTCCCACCACCCGGGCTTCAACTGCAGACAAGATCGGTTCGTTTTCCATAAGTCTGCACAACATGCCTCTGTTCCCCCCCTTTTGTCAACGGCAACATATCGGGAATAAAATGCTTTCAGCAGACAACGAGTCCTTCTGACCACACCCTTAAGCTTGCCAAGGGCCTACATGGTTGATTATCTTTAGGTATGCGCCTCAACACTTACCTCTTTTGCTTCCTTCTCTTACCTCTACTGCTGTTGCTGGGAGCTGGTGGATTCTGGATGTATAGCCAAAGGGACCTTATCCAAGTGGATAGCTCTGCCCACCGTTTGCTGGCCTCCGATCCCCGCAACTTGGAAACCTTTGAAAAAATCAATGAACTGATTCCCGAAACGGAAATGGTCATGGTCGCCCTCAAAATCGAAAATCTGTTCAGTAATCAAGGATCCAAAACCGTGGCCATGGCCTCCAACCTCATCTCTCAAGTTGAGGGCTGCATCGAAGTCAAAAGTTTGACCCACAGCGGACGTCCTGTCCGGCAAGGATTTGCCCTCAACATCGAACCCTTCATTCCCGAATGGGCCTCCCCTCAAGAGTGGGACAGCATCAAAGACTTCACCACCCGCTTTCCCTTGTCACGCAATGTCATGGTCTCTGCAGATGGACGCTACGCCATTTTGCTCGGTGTGTTTGAACGCCCACTGCCCGATCACCAAGCCCGCGATACCTTTCGCCAGGAGTTTATGGACGCCCTGCTTCCCTTGGAATCCGAAACCGAGGCCATCCATGTGCTTTCTTTTCCCTTTATCGAAGCCGAAGGCGTCAATGCTCTCAAAGCCGACCTCCAACACTATCTCATCATTGCCAGCGTCTTAATTTTCCTGGTTCTGTTCATTACCTTTCGATCTTGGATCGCGGTTTGTTCGGTTCTGCTCTTAGAAGGAACCGGGGTGTTACTGCTTTTAGGCGTCTTTCAATTCTTGGGCAAACCCATCGATATCTATTCCGGTATTCTTTTCCCTCTCATCGGCGGACTGCAACTCACCTTCGTCATTCACTACCTCTCCGCCCTACAATCAGCAGCCAGACGTTCCCCCCCAGCCGAAGCCGCCCGCATCGCCTTCAGAGAAGTCTTCCCCCCCAGCTGCATCGCGGCCCTCACCACCATCACAGGACTGCTCACCTTGGCTTTTGCGGACCTCCCCACCCTCACCGATTTTGGACGCATTGGCGCCATTGCCGTTGTGGTCGTGTTCCTGTTTACCTTTCTCCTCCCCGCCCTCTGCGCCATCGGACCCAAACCCATCCCACAAAAAACCAAACGCCCCCGCTCTAAAAAATGGGTATTGCCCGTTCGCGCTCCTTTGGGATTCTTCCTCTTCACCCTCTCCTACGCCCTGGTGATGATCTTTGGAATTTTCCTCATCCGCACCGATATCCGTGCCGTCGAATTTATTGAACCCGGCCACCCGGTTCGCGAATCCATGGAACTGCTCAATCAAGATCTGGGAGGCACCAATATATTTCAAGTCCGGGTCGACAGTGGCAAACCCGGCGGACTCCAAACCAAACCTGTACTTCAATATCTCGAAGACCTTCGAGCCTATGCCTACACCCTCGAGGGCGTCACCGATGCCTACGCCTACTCCCAATTGTACTTAGCCCTTAATCAAATCTGGGATGGAGATCCCAACCCCAACGGCTCCCTCCCCCAAACCTCGGCCAAACTCGCCTTGTTTAGTCAACTCATCAACGCCAGCCCCCTGATGTTCAAAGACTCCTTTGTCGACAGCCAAAACCGCTCCGCCATCATGATTTTGCGCTCACGGGATATGCCCGGAAAAGACTACCTCGCCCTCCTCGAAACCTTTATGGACTATGCCGAGCAACAGCGCCCAGAAGGCCTCAGTCTCGATCCTGTCAATGGACTGCATACCATCCTCGAAAACGACCAGCAAATCGTCGGCAACCAACTCAAAACCTTAGGCATCACCGTACTCCTGATTGCGGCAACTCTAAGCCTCTTGTGGCTCTCGCCACGAAACGCCGGCCAGGTCTTATTGTCCAACGTCCCTGCCTTACTCACCATCTTCGGCATTATGGGACTCACCGGATTCCCCTTGAATTCCATCACCATCATGGTCGCCGCCGTCATCTTGGGCATCGCCGTCGATGACGGTATTCATCTGGTCAGCGCTTACCGAAAAGCCTGCAAACAAGGAAAATCTCCTCAAGATGCCGCCAGCGAAGCCCTGCGTTCGAAACTCAAACCCATGGCCTGCACCTCCTCCATCCTCATCGTTTTCCTGGGCTTGCTCTTACTGACCTCCTTCCCCCCCGTGGCCCATTTCGGCATCCTCTCTGCCCTTGGAATCCTCTCCGCATTTCTCGGTGCTACCCTCCTCCTCCCCGCACTGCTAGGCGCCTCCAAAAACCCAAAGAAAAAAGAGACGCTGGACCAAGACACCGTGAGTTCTTGATAAAAGATACAGCCCAACAACCCGGGCGGATAGAGGATTCATGACATCGTTTTCTCCTCCAAACTTAAATCTAATGCTTTGTAATTTGTGTTTATAAAATGAGTGAATAGACTGACACCATGTCTTCGTCTGCTTCCACTTTAAAACGTACACTTGCTTTGCCTGGCGCCGTCTTTATGGGCTTAGGCTCCATGGTCGGAACAGGCGTATTCATCAGCATTGGTTTGGCCGCTGGCGTGGCAGGTACCGCCGTACTCCCCGCCATTGCCCTCGCCGCGTTTGTCGCGATTTGCAATGGACTCTCCAGCGCCCAACTCGCAGCCGCCCATCCCGTGAGCGGGGGTACCTACGAGTATGGATACACCTACTTGAAACCCTGTTTGGGATTTTCGGCAGGCTGGATGTTTCTGTTGGCAAAATCTGCCTCCGCCGCCACCGCCGCCCTCGGCTTTAGCGGCTATCTCTTGCAACAATGCCATCTACAAGATCGCATTCCGCTCATCCTCCCCGCCCTGGGCATCATTCTCGTCATCACCCTGTTGGTAAAAAGTGGCCTGCAACGAAGTAACTGGATCAATACCGTAGTGGTGCTGATGACCCTGTTCGCCCTCCTCCTCTTTGTCGTCACCCTGATTCCAACCGCCATCCATGCGGAAAATTTTCACTTCTCTTCTTCAACCTGGACAACCCAGGGATTCCTTAAAGCCTGCGCACTGATGTTTGTGGCCTACACGGGTTATGGACGCATTGCCACCATGGGGGAGGAAATCCAAAATCCCCGTCGAAATATTCCTCGCGCCATCTTCGCCGTCATGGCCGTGACCTCCCTCCTCTATCTCGCCGTCGCTTTCGCCGCCGTAGGAACTGTGGGTGCAGAGAGCTTGGGAGAAATGACCCGATCCGGTGCCGCCCCCTTGGAAAGCATCCTCCAGCACCTCAACAAACCCAAAACGGCATTTATCATTACTCTGGGCGCGTTAACCGCCATGCTGGGGGTATTGCTGAATCTGATTCTCGGACTTTCCCGCATCCTTTTGGCCATGGGACGTCGCGGCGACATGCCCGCTCTCTTCGCCAAACTCCACAACCAAAATCCAACCGCAGCAGTACTGGGTGTAGGATTCCTGATCGCCCTCATCGCCCTCAGCGGTCAAGTGCAACTTTCCTGGTCTTTCAGTGCATTCACCGTGCTACTCTATTACGCCATCACCAACCTCGCAGCCCTGCGTCTCCCTCCCGCTGACCGACGTTTTCCACGTTTTTTTTCTGTTGTGGGCCTCGCCGCTTGCCTCTTTCTCGCTTTTCAAGTGGATCCCAAAATCTGGATCAGCGGACTCGGACTTTTAGCCATAGGACTCCTCGGGCACTTCGTGCAGAGAAAACGAAACTCCCTTACACTTCCGTCGCAAAACTAAGCGACTCATCCAACCAGTTGTCCGTGGACAATACAGAACCCAGTCGACGGAAAGCCTGACGCTCCGCAGATTTCTGCGCAGCATTCAACGCCGACAATACCGCCGGACGATTGGGATTTCTAGCCAAGCCTTTGCGTAGCGTCTCTGGCAAGAAACGGCGAAAAAGCTCATCTTCTAAACTTACAAAAAATTGAGCCGACCCCGGATCGCCCTGTCGGGCGGCCCGACCAATTAGCTGACGGTCAATACGCCCCGACTCATGGCGTTCAGTTGCAATCACATGCAATCCACCCGCATCCGCCACACCGTGACCTAATTTAATATCCGTCCCCCTACCCGCCATATTGGTCGCAATCGTGATTTTACCCGGCAAGCCTGCCTCGGCCACGATTCGCGCTTCTTCCTCATGACGTACCGCATTCAACAAGTTATATTGCAACCCACGCAAGGCGAGTTCGGCCGCCAATTCTTCAGAAAACTTCACCGACCGCGTACCAATCAAAACCGGACGACCCGCTTCATGCATGGTCTTCACTTCATCCGCAACCGCCTCCCACTTCTGTAAGCGTTCAGGAAAAATACGTTCTGGCAAAACTGTTCGATTTACCGGACGATGGGTAGGAATGCGAATAATCGGCAACCCATAAATATGCCACAAGGGTTTGCGCGCCTCTGCCGCGGTACCGGTCATCCCGGACAGACGCGGAAACAGTCGGAAGAATCGTTGAAAACTCATCCGCGCCACCGTCTCATTCGGTTCCGAAATCTCTAAATCTTCTTTCGCTTCTACCGCCTGATGCAAGCCTTCACTCCAACTGCGGTTCGCCATGATTCGACCCGTGAATTCATCGACAATTTGCACCTTGTCATCTCGAATCACGTAATGCGTATCCTTCAAAAATAAGTCGCGGGCGGTCAGGGCCTGCTCCACCAATTCCCGACTACGAATCGCTCCCCGCCACACCGGAGGCAGTTCCTGAATCCGCGATTCCACCACCTCATCCCCTTCATCCGTAAGCTTCAGCTCACGATACCGCATTTCAATGCTGTAGTGCGTGCCCTCTTTTAAGTCATAAATCAAATCATGTGCCGCCAATACCGCTTTCTTCAGCAGTGGATTTTCACGAGGCTGCGCAATAATCAATGGCGTCACCGCCTCGTCGATCAACAAACTATCCGCCTCATCCACAATCGCCGTATGAATGCCCCGCAACACCAAGCCTTCCCGAGAAGAGGCTGCTGGTTTCAACAAATGGCGAATCAAGCGACGCTGAGGATCCGCCACCCGTTGCAAACGCAAACGATCCCGCAAAAAATCCGCCAGCAATTCTTTACTCGTGGTATAAGTAATCGGCTGTTCGTACTGAAGTTTACGCATCTCCGGATCCATGTCTTCAGTCACACAACCCGAATGTAGACCACAAAATTGATACAGCGGTTTAAACCAATTCGCATCACGATGAGCCAAATAATCATTCACCGTCAACACATGGCAAGGCAATCCTGTCCACCCCGCCATCACCGCTGCCAATGCCGCCGTTAAGGTTTTCCCTTCCCCCGTGGCCATCTCCGCCAAGCAATTATTTTCCATGGCCAAGGCACCCAAAATCTGAACGGGATACGGACGCAAGCCAATGCTCCGAAACGCAGCCTCACAAACCGTGGCCAACGCACGATCTGTTCGATGGTCAGGATCTCCCCGACCTCGCAAAAAGGCCGTGCGATGCTCTTCAATTTCATCGCGCAAATGTCGGTCAGATACATGTTCCAATGAAGCCTCGTGACTCTGAACCTTTTCAACAAGCTCTTCCAGACGTTTCCGACGACCGCCCACCCGTTTCGCAAAGCCAACGCCTTGATGCGCCAACGCATCCAAGCCCCGCGGAGGGGGGGGGGGAGTTCGCACTGTGAGGCGATGATAATCTTCGGAAGGTACCTTCATATTACTTAGTCATCTGATAAGATCTGACGGACACGGCGATACACTTGACGCCACAACGGTTCAGGCGCAATGCGAAAACGAATCCGTCCGGTACGTCCATGCAACATCGCCACATCTTTCCCGGTCGTTTCCACCTTTGCCCGCACCTCAAAGAAACTGCGCAATGCGGTCACACCATTCCCTTCGCCTGCAGACACCGCCACTTCACCGCCCCCTTGCCAACCCAATGCCGGACTCGGCAAATGACGCTGCTCAGCGGGAATCATAGTCCAATCTCCCAATTCAAGCGGCTCGCCCGCAGAACCATACAAACGTAAACGCCCACGACGAATACCGGATTCATCAAATAACCACCGCGCTTCATCTTGGGCAATAACCGCCACCGCAATGAATTCATCTGGATTGATCACATAGCCCAACACCGCTCCACGTTGCGCATACATCCCTTTTAAATCATCCAAGGCACCCGCGACCCACACCCCTTCATCCGGAGCGCGTACATCCAGTTGATCATACTCATCCTGCAAGCGGGCCAAGCGACGATCCATTAACAGCAAATGTTCATCAATCACACTCACATCCGTTCCGCCTTCGTTCAAGGCCCGACGACGCAAGGCCTGGGTATGCCGCAGTAACGCGACTTCATCCTGCCAACGATATTTCCATTCAGGATCATCGAGCCTCACCAAAGAATCCCCCGGAAGCACCGGCGTACCCGATGCCACTTTCAATTCTTCAATCAAACCAGTTGTACGCGCAGGTACTTCGGTTTGACGTGCGGAGAGCAGTACTGCGGGAGAAACAAAGGAGGAGGGAAAAGGCACCACGCCCACCAAAAGTCCAAACGAAATGGCCAAAACCGCACTCACCGCAATCGCCCGGAAACGATTTCGTTCCAATGAAGAATCGGTTAACAGATAATGAATATACTTCATGATCGGAACCAACACCCACGAAATCACACAAATCGCAGCCATCACTATTCCAGCCAACAAGAAGCGTTTACTGACAAACAAAATAATACCGCTGAAAACCACCAAACGATACAAGCCACTCAATATACCGTAGATGCCCAAGGTGGCCGCTTCGCCTCTGGTTTGCGCAGGTGAAGTAGAGCTTCGACGACCTAAAATATGGCGCTGCGCCCAATGTCGTAACTGCTGTTGCGAGCGTTGACTCAAGTTGGGAATATCCAACATGTCCGACAGAATATAATATCCGTCATATCGTAACAAAGGGTTGGCGTTAAACAACAATGTGGAAACTGATGCAATAAACATCAGGTTGTAACACAAGGCATTTAAATTTCCTTCACCCGTATTCGCCCAGATAAAGGTCGCAATCGCAGCCACAAATAATTCAACAATCATCCCCGAACAGGCCACCAAAATTCGGCGGCGCCGTTGACGAAAGGCCCAACTGGCCGTGGCATCCACATACGGAATCGGGGTGAAAATCATCAACATGATCCCCATCACATGCACTTCCCCTCCGTAACGCTTACACGCAAAGGCATGACCAAATTCATGCAAGGCCTTAATAAAGACCAAGGAAATATACAGCATGAACAGATTGCCGGGAGCCAACACCCCTTGACTCTGATCCGCCAAAGTTCCTGCATGGTCAATCGCCACCTTGATGGCACCCAACACCAAGCCCAACCAAAGGATAAACCCGGGCAAACTGAAAATTTTGCGAATATACGGCGATACCCGATTCAACAGATCATCAGGATCAAACAACGGAAAACGCGCAAACATAATGTAAGACAGGTACGAAGCCTTTTCTTTTTGCTTCCGCTTGCGATAGCGTTCAAAAAATTGACGCGCATCCGGAGGTAAATCCAACTGCAACAAATTGGACAAATACAACTGCGCCAACAACTGAATGACTTCACCCTGTCCCGGCGCTTCACCAGGAAATTCTTTCAGACACTCATCCCAAACTTCTTCAACTGTCCGCTCCGGAGTCAGCCGCGCAATAAAAGCATAGGCCGCGGGACGTACACGATAAAAGTTGTGGGCAAAGGGATCATAGAGCACTCGCCAAGTTTCCCCACGAAAACGTTGACGACGCGTGCGCACACCCGGCCGCAATGCCACACGTTGGTTGGCAACTCGATACCAGTGTTCACTGAACATACGGGCGGAACCTGCCATCTTACCACCCCCAACGCAGACGGAAGTAATCGAGCGTACGACGGGTCAATATCCAGTAGGGAGGCTTTTTGCCTGCATCCACCCGAACATTCCCACTCATCCCGGGACGCCACCACGGCTCCTCTTCTGCTTCAATCTCCAGATGCGCCACAAACACATTTTTACTTTCGCGGGTTTGTGCCATCGGTTCGATACTGATCACCCGCGCTTTCACAGGTGCTTCTGGACGACTGGCAAAAATCAGACGCGCTTCTGCACCGACCTTCAAGAAATCGATATCGCTTTCATCCACATCCGCACTCACCCGCATCGCATCCCATTGGGCTACCCGAAACAGCACATCACCTTGACGCACGGGCGCACCCGAACGATCACGCAAATCACCATCGACCACCGCACCGGAAAAGGGCGCCACCAGAGAGGCACGACTCAAGCGATCATTAACCAACTCTAAACGGGCCACCGCTTGTTCCGCCATCGCACCCGCCATTTGCATGTCTGCCAGCTCACGGGTTGCACGCGCTTTTTCCATTTCCCGTGTATAGCGCGATACGTCTGCAATCGCAGAGGCTTTTTCAATCAACAACTCACGAATATCCATCTGCAGGAGCAATTCCCCTTCGACCACCAGCTGACCTTTGTTGACCACCGCTTCATCGATAAATCCATTAAACGGCGCCGGCAAAACCCTGACCATTTCACTGCGCAATTCGAAATCACCACGCAAACGGTAAGGCCAACGGCCAAAAAACAGAAATCCGACCAATAACACGCCCAGAATACCTAAAATTTTCCAGCCTGTATGCTCAACGCCCACCAGCGAACTCGCCGTTTTCAAACTCTTACGAGCCAAACGCTTTCCCCACCACACATCTGAGGCTTCCAACTGAATCAACCGCGGTCCCACTTGATCCGCACATAAACGCAACCACCTCAATTCCTGTTCGGTATAGGGTTCAGATTTACGTTCCAAAGTAAACACAGCGATGGGTTTATCTCCATCGCGAATAGGGACAGACACCACATGTCCTGCCGTTTGACTTTCCGAAAACTTTTGATGATCACGACTAATCAACGGGGCATCGGGCTCATCCTGAGCCACCGGCCACATCACTTCGGCATCTTGTTCAAAAGACTCTTCCATGGCCGCTTCCAATTCCTGAACGCCCTCCATGTGTTTGGAAAAGTTCTCCATGTGGCTAACCACTTTGACACGAATATATTCCTTTTCCAACCAGCCTAAACTCACCCGATCCGAACGCACGCGGGAAGACAATTCATTTACCAACAACATGCTGGCCCCAATAAATTTGTCCTGCCCATTCAGCATCGTCATTAAATCAAGCACATTTGAAAAATGTCCAACGTCACTCCGCGCCCGTTGCAAGGCATGTTGCACCTGATACGCAGGCGCCGCGGCCACCACCGCACGCAGACGATCCTGAATTTTTGCTTTTTCAGCATCCGAACCCGGAGGCGGTACCACTACCCCTAACACAATTCGTGCATGCCCCCCCGGCAAGGGCAACGAAACCGCAATCACACAACGTTCAGGATCTCCAGATAAGGGACGAAACAAACATCCATCCACTTCATGTGAACAATCTTTTGCAATCGCAGGCGCACAATCGTGAAGCGCAGCCTGACGTGCAGTTGCCGGCTCAAGCGGCCACACTCCTACACATTGCCAAGCCCCTTTTCCTTGTGCATCCACATAAGCCGTCGAAGAAAGTCCCCCCGCAACCTCCATGGAGGTCTCACAGAGTTTCTCCCAAAACCGTGCAGGTTTCCCCGTATAATCGATCAGGCCGGAAACCTTTTCCAGCCACAGCGCTTGATCAGAATCACTCATGAGCTGCGCCCTCTCTCACCCACAAACCTATGCGACCCGGCTCTACCTTTGGAGCATCATTTTTAAAGAACATTTTCACTTTCCGCAACCCACTGGCCGGATCAATCACCGGAGAAATAAAGGCTACTTTGCCTTTTTTCACCACTTCATCATCTAATTGAAAAACCAGCACAACCTCTTCATCCATTTTCAAACCTGCCGCTAAATCAGCCGGTAAATTCAACAGCAGAAAAGCACTCGAGAGGTCCACCATTCGCAAGACGGGTTGACCCGCCTGAATACTTTCGCCTTCATCCACACTCAATTCGGCCATCACCCCGTCAAAAGGCGCGATCAACACATATTGTTGTAAGCGCGCCTTCGCAATATCCAACTCCGCTTGCTCGCGGCGTTCCATTTGCTCCATGCGATTGTATTCCACTTCCGCCAGCAAGGCTTCTACTTCTTTTCGAGCCAACTCATCCCGACTCACTGAAGCCGTGCTTTCAAATAATTTCCGGGTGGATTCTAAATCCTCTTTCAACAAATCTTTGCGATACTTCGCAGCCAAAAGGTCGGATTGATCTTCAAGCACCATTTTACGACGCTGTACTTCCAACGCTTCGATGCTGTCGTCCATCACCAACAACTTCTCCCCCTTTTTTACGACAGCCCCCTCTCCTGCATATAAGGTGGCGACCCGTCCAGCTACTGGAGGTCCCATCAATACGTCACGTACCGGTTCCACCAAACCCTCAAATTCGGATTGCGCCAGCAACACCGTTGCCCATGACAGCACTCCCATCACCATACTTGCAGAAGATGTACGCATCACTCAGCTCCTTCGTCTTCAATAGTTACAGATTCAATCGGCTCAACCAGATTTAACTGATCTAATAAAGATTCTACCTGATCGACGGTCACCGCCTCATCCTCTGAAGGAACCACTTCCTCAACAACCACCTCTGCTTCAACTTGATCGTTCACCTCTACTTCGGGAATGGGATTCGATTGCTGAGACTCAAATTGCAAATCATCCAACAACGATTCTACCCGATCCTCCGTTAAGTTCTCATTCGCTTTCACTTTAGGAGCAGGATCTTCGACTACATCTTCCACCAATGTTTGAATCGTTTGATTTTCTAACATCGGATCCACATTCATGTTCATAAGTAAGGTGCCCGAAGACAGATCCATTTCAATTTTGGCCACCGCCAATCGAGTCAAACTTGCCGCCTGCGCTTCACGTGCCTGCGTAACTTTTTCTTCCGCATCCAACACTTTCCGACTGTCACTACGCCCCGCTTCCAAACGCGCCAATTCAGATTCCAAAATCGCTTCATTCATTTCAGAAACTTGTTGGAAGTTTTTGGCCTGCCAAAAATAATTTTTCACCCGTGAAACACTGGTGTTTAATCCCTGAAGGATTTGCTGGCGAACCGCTTCCTCTCCTAAATGGCCTTGCGCCAAACGATTCATGGCCGCATCACGTTCTGCACGTTGCCGTTGACCGCCTCCCAAAGGCACCCGAACTTCCAACCCAACCGTCCATGAAGGGAAATCACCTGCGTCAATCGAACTAAAGGCATCAGAAGGAGAATCTCCCAATCCATTATATCCATAAGATGCACGCAAATCCAACTGAGGTAACACTTGGTTCTTCGCATACACCACCCGCAATTCATCCTGGTTGATGCGATGCTCGCGAATCAACACATCCGGATGATACATCAGGGTTTGTTCACTGAGTTTTTTGATGTCGATCTCAGGTAATTCCAATAATTTGGGACTATCCACAGCCCGTAGAGGCGTCATGGGATCAATGTCAGGCATGCCAAACATCCCCAACAAACGTGATGAAGTTTCCTGCAAGTTTTGACGGGCTTCCAATAACAAACTTTCGCGGGAAGCCACTCCGGCTGCCGCTTCCTGTACTTCCAGTTCAGACATCTTTCCATTTTCAACCCGCGCCCGGTTGTCAGCCAAAATACTTTCGGCAACTTCTACCGATTTCTCGCGTAACAGCACCCGCTCCTGCGCAATGCGTAACTCCCAATAAGCGGCCTCGGCTTGACCCAAGGACTGCATTAACTGACGGCGATATTCCTGAAAAGCGATTTCAGACTCTTCCCGCGCCATCCGCATTAAGGAATACCCCATGTTCAATCCACCGTTTTTCAATAAGGGCTGGAGAAAGGTAATTCCCGCAAAACTCTCATACTCTTTATCCACGAAATCAACATCCCGGGTTTCCTGAAGATTGTTATCCAACTTATCCAAAGTGTAGGTCAACTGAATCGCACCACCTGTCGGCAAGGGCTGTTCAATACTTGCACGGGATAAGGTGTTTTCTTCTGAAAAATCATCCACACCCTGAGCAATGTATTCTTCCGTGTTGTTTTCACGATCATTACTCACCCGGTCAATGCCTCCCACAAAAGACGGTTCCCAAATCGCCCCTTTCTCACCTTCAAACAAACGTAAGGCGCTTTCCATCCCCAATCTGCGTGAGGCAATTTCAAAATTATTTAACAACACAATTTGTTGGGCTTCTTGCAGCGTCAGTTCTCGAACAGGTAATTCTTCCTGCGCCGAGAGGAACGACAAAGTGAAACAGCTTAGAAAACACGGAAATAACAATAACTTCATAAAAACAGCTCCAAAATTTCTAAAGAATACAATAAATAAGGTATATTCGTTCAAACAAGACATACAGGACCTTTAGTCATAGGCAAAACATTTCTTATATGGATAAACCTACAAGATGTACTTATGGGATAAAGTGTATTTTATGAAAAAACCATAAACACAACATCAACTCCACCATAATTGTGGACTTACGGAACTCCCCTTAAAATTCAATAGAATACTAAAACGATCGGGATTACGTAAATAAAAAATACCAACGTGACAAATATTACATTATACGTGGCAAAATTTGATAGATGAAAGCCCCTCTGCCCCGAATGGCACGAACTTAAGCCTTATTTGGTATCAAAATGATGATAAACATGCCCCCGGATGGTGGGCAACGCAGTAAGCCCGGGGTAAAGGAGGAACGACTGCAGCCCCGGATACAGGGGAGAGGGTTTGGGGCGCCCCGGAAGGGTGCGGGCGACCATTTGCTAAGGGTTCTTGCCTGAGTCCCCGTTAAACCCGGACCCCTCCGGGACGCGTATGTATTTATCTATTTTCCCAGAGCTGCACTCCTTCGTCGCTTGCCCAAGGCTAAACGCGTTAGCTCCTCAGTCCTGATCACTCAACGGACAATATCGGTAGCCCACCCCATGAACCGTTTGTATAAAGGTCGGTACTTTTCGGTTTGGCTCAATTTTCTTTCGCAACTGGGCAATATGCTGATCCAACGTACGAGTCGTTCCATAGTAAGCCACCCCCCAGGCATGATTTAAAAGTTCATCCCGGGTGAGAACTTCACGGGGCCTCGCTGCAAATACCGCCAACAATTCGACTTCGCGCACACTTAAATCAATCTCTTGCTTTCCATCACGTCCCTTTTGCTGTTTAGCCAAAATTCGAAAGGGCCCGATGGTGAAATCATGGCGACAACTTTCTCCACGCGAATCCCCGCTCCGCCTCAACAACGCATGCACCCTCGCCAAAAGTTCCCGAACCCCAAAAGGCTTGGTCATATAATCATCAGCCCCCAACTCTAATCCCAACACCTTATCAATTTCTTCGCTCTTCGCCGTGAGCATCAATACAGGAATTCTCTGATTATGACGGCGAATCTCACGACAGACATCATAACCACTTCGCCCTGGCATCATCACATCCAAAATCACCAAGTCAGGGGTCACTTCTTGATACTTCTCTAATCCCTTCTCACCATCGGACGCTTGAGACACCCGATAGTTTTCGCTTTCCAAGGTGTCGACCAATCCCTGCCGAATCGCGGGATCATCCTCCACCAATAAAATATGAATAGCTGATGTCATGATTTTTCCTCCGGAGGCACAGGAATCCTCCAAACAAAGATACAACCTGTTTTATCTGAATGACAGGACAAGTCTCCATTCATCTCCCGCGCCAATCGACGCGAAATATGCAATCCTAATCCCGTGCCTCCACTCTCACGCGTAATACTCATATCCACCTGATGAAAGGCATTAAAAATTTTAGTTTGTTCAGACGGAGGAATCCCCGGCCCCTCATCCTCAAAACTCACAGCAAGATGATCACCACTCTTTTGAATTTTAATACGCAACACCCCTCCCTCTGACGCATACTTCATCGCATTATCAAATAAATTAAGCATCACCTGCTCCACCGCATCTGGATCCGCAAACCCCCATCCCTGCTCTTCGGGTAAACATACGCACATCCCCAATTCGGTAAACCTTTCCTGCACCCGCTCCACCACGGCGAGCAAATGATCATTCACGCAAAGCGGAACGGCTTGTAGACGACTACGCCCCATTTCAAGCCGACTAAAATCCAACACATTATGCACCAAGCGGGCCAGGCGTTCACTTTCATTGCGCATCGTTTGCAAATAGTGTTTTTGTTTTTCGGGATCTTTCACCCGCCCTTCCAACAACAATTCACTATACAAACGCAAGGTGGTTAAGGGCGTTTTAAATTCGTGACTCACATTCGAAACAAAGCTGGTCTTTTGCAACGCCTCTTTCCGACTCCGATTCACCCAGGCCGTTAACCCAAACGTTCCACCTAAAATGCACAGAATCAACATCAGCCCCAAACTCCCCGCCACATACAAGAACGCATCTGACAATCCTTCTTCCAGTGGAGCTTGCGGATACATCGCCAAACGCGCATACGGCAACAAGGCACCCATCTCCGTACTCAGTTCCCCGCTGCGATTTTCTGTTTCACCCGTGGCTACCAAAACCCGGTCCCGTCGATCTAACAGCGCCAAATCAACACCCCCCGCCGAAATAGACAAAGAACGTAACCACACATCAATGCGCGCATACAAAGCCGACATCTCGATCTCAACCCCCACCACTTCAGCCTGACCGCCCACAGACACATACAACAATAAACTATCCCGATCCGCCCATTGCCACGGCCGCCATTCCGAAAGCAACTCAGGAGGCGCCCTTTTATATCTGGAAAAACTTTTGGTTTCAGCCTGTGGAGGAAACCACTCCACCCGGTCTGCAAACAACGCCTCATATCGACTCAAAAACTGTTCCGTTTCAGGGTCCAAATAAATTCCGAGCTTCGGAAGTAACACCTTTCCATCTTCCGACACTCGGAACACATTCCGAACCAAAGGATGACTACGCTGCAACTCCATCAACGCCTCGTCTTTTGCAGACGCCGGCAAGGACTGCAGCTGAAAAATCAATTCATCCCTCAACCTCTCCATCCGTTCCCGCAGCCGCTCAGCACTTTGCTCCAAACTCCGCTCATGAACACTCAAGGTCTGCTCTTGCAAACGTTGCTGTTCCAGAAACAACATTTTCATCCCCACACCCGCCAGCACCAACACAGGAAGAATCACCAAAATTGTGAAAAACCAAACGGGAAACCTACGGGGGTGGGATCTCATAAATGTCCTATTTGAACCAGCTGGATTTTGTGCGCTGCTGACTTTTGGTTTGCTCCGCTTCTGTCCGCAGCAATTTCCGGTTTTTTGTATTCAAGCCTTCTTCTTCCAACTGCGTACTTCTCAATTCAAGATTATTCACTTCAGCAGTAATCTCCTCTTGAGGAACTGAAAAGTATTCATTGCCCTGAATTAAGAGTTGTTGATTACGACGAAGCAACTCCACCGCCGCTTTTTGATCGCCCTGCTCGTAGAGGGTAATGGCTTCTTCTTTTGCCAGCGCATTATTGGTCAACAACAAATCTTTGCCTACCGCTTCATTGTAACTCGCCTGCACCACATCAGCCCGTTTACTAAACTGAGCATTCAGGGCCAAGCTTTGGGTTTCATCCTGTTCGCTAAACAAATTGCGATACTGAATGGCGGCCGAAAGCAGGGGCAACTCTATGTCCGCGGCCGTTGCGGGCACTTCGACTTCCAACAACAAAAAGCGTTCCTGACTGCCATACAATTGATTGAAATCCACCTCTACGGACTGACCACGAATCGTGGCATCGCGTCCAATCGAACGAATGGGTTTCACATTTTCAGGGCAATTAATTTTAATGCGCACATTCCGGGCCACCACACTCAAGACATCACCCAGTTCTTCGTTAAAGATACGGGCCAAGTCATTTTCATTCTCCACAAAGTAGGTATTGCCATCGCTGCGTTGAGACAGACTGGTCATTACATCTTCATTGTAATCAATCCCCACACCTATGGTCGTCACCGAGATCCCTTCCTTTTGTAAACTGGTTCCCAGCCGCCCCAACTCTCCGGGAGAAGAGGGTCCCACATTCGCCAACCCATCCGACAGCAAAATCATCCGGTGCACCATCCCTTCCGCATGATCGCCCACCGCTTTGCGAAGTTCGGAAGCCCCCTGACTCACCCCGCCAAACAAATTGGTATTTCCCGAAGGCCGTATGGACTGAATCAATTCCCGCGCCCGCCGTTGATCTTTTAAAGCGCCCGCCGGAATCAACGTTTCCACATGCGTATCATAAATCACCAACGAGAAAATATCCTGAGCTCCCAGGCGCGACAACGCCTCCAAGGCCGCCTGACGCGCCTGCTCCATTTTATTGCCCTGCATCGACCCTGAATAATCCATCACAATACAAAGATTGACCGGAGGACGTTCCGCATCTTGTGGGGGGGCATCGGCAAGCAGGCTCACTTTCACTACAGCCGTTTGCTGTTGATCCGCCTCCAGAACCCCACGTTCCAATTCCACTTTGCATTCAATTAAATGTTCAGTCGTGGCCGCCCACACATTTCCCAGCAGGAGACTCAGTCCCACACTCATCCACCCATAAAATTTTAGCATATTCACATTCATTTTCTACTCCATCATTGCAGGTTATGATGAATTCAACCAGAACTCATTTACAGGTACATCTTCTCAGAACCCGCCCCTCCAGATGTCATGAACTTACACAATGTTTGTAAAAGAATTGTAAATAGAAAGCAGAACCCACATCTTTTTCAAAACGCGAAGCCTGAATTCCCTCTGGACATGGCCCCACGAAAAGCCCAGGAAACCCTATGAGCCACCCCCTTTATTTCCCACGATATATTTTGAAACTCTGCTTGTGGATCGGTCTCGCGTTTTCCGCTTTTGCACCAGCAGCAGAACCCCGGGATCTGGATCTGGCGATCGACCAACTTCTCGCTGGCGATACCCAAGTCATCCCCGATTTAGTGAAAGTCCAAGACCAAGCGTTACCACGGCTCATCTCCAAACGTTTTCCAGAACCCATCAACCTACAGCCACTGTTGGAGCAATTGGGAGCTGACTTTTATGAGGACCGCATCGCTGCCGTTCAAAGTTTAAGCAAAATGGGCCTGAAGATTGGCCCGGAAGTCACCGCCTTTCAGCAACAACACCTGGATGACCCCGAAATCCTAAAGCGCACGCAACAAGTACTAGACCATCTCGAAGATCTCGAACAACAAGTCGATCATCTCGCCGTGGTCACTTTCCTCCTCACTTGCCAGGAGCTGCAACCCGAAGTGTTCCTCCCGCTACAGGAGAGTTATCAAAAAGTCTTTGCAGAAAAACCCAAAGAACTTTTTGCAGCATGGAAACAGCCTGAACCCCCGGAACTTTTCCTCGATTTCGCCACTCAGGTCATGCAAATCCCCGATCTGCAACCCTCCTTTGTACTGTGGTTACTCAGAAAAGGAGACAAGCAAAGTATCCAAGCCATCCTGCGCCATTTACTCAAATTAGACTTTGAAACCACCTTCCTCGCCTTCAATGTTGAGAGCAATCACTCCCATGAAGTCGACAATCTGATTTTAAATGAATTTGCAGACCAACTCACCATGCAACGGATCCACCTACGCATCAAACGAATCTACAATCGCCAACGGGAGGCCCCCTCATTTACCTTTGATCCGACTCAACCTCTCAGCCCCGAATTGGCATTTCAGCTATTCAACCTCACGCAGCGCTCCACCTTGGCAAGCTACTACAGCACCTATCTACTTGAAAAGATGGCCCCCTTATCTGTGGAAGCCGTCAGAACTCTCATTTTAACCACCCCTTTGGAAAATGATTTCATCCCCATTCTGGTGGAAAAATGGCCTGAGCTACAACCCGAATTACAAGAAATCGTCCTTCAGAAATTGACGGACGCCGATCAATATGGGCTGTGGTTAAGCGCCTATAGTATTGCAACCCGTGAACTGGACATGAGCTTCGAAATCGGAGAGCTGGATTCCCAGTGGATCCAGCTCTATGAAAAAGAAGGGAAACATAACCAAGAACACATGCTCAGAAATGGAGCGCACTTCAAAATCACTCCTCACCTGCTCATCTCTCACTTGCAACAACAGGGCCCCTTTACCGGAGGGTTAGGCATGGGGAATGACACTTTTGCCTACCTACTAGAAGTCGATGACCCGGAGATTCAACGGGAAGCACTCAGGTGCATGAGCCAACTCAACGGGAAGACCACAGTCCGCTCCAACGATGTTGCAGAAATTTGGAGTATAGTGCTCAAAAATCCTAATGGGGCCTCAGAAAAAATAGATTTTCTCGGTCGCATTCAGCATAAGAACTTTCGTCCTTTTCTTAGGCAACAAATGACGAGGAAGCTATCGCCTGAACTCAGCCCCCGACTCAAAAATTTTTATGAGCAAAATCGCGAACTGATTCTACCGCTGTTGCAGACTGAGCTCCTCTCTCCCACAGGATTCACATTGATGTGCCTGCTTTCCGAGATCCCTGAACTCCCCGAAGCTGATCGAGAAATACTGGAAGCCGCCCTCATCAATGTTCTGCGTCAAAATGTCCTCCCTCCAGATAACATGTTCTGTGCACTCCTCACGGGACTCAACCTGAAAACCACCGATCCCCTGTGGTTTCATGCACTCCTGAATCAAATCGAAAACCCTCGCTTTAGATTCAGCTCTTTTCCCATTTGGCAATTAGAGTACAGCCTGTCTCCATTTCTTCCTGACCTACAAACCAAACTAACACCCACCACAGAACATACCACGAAACTGCTCTGTACCGGTCTCATGATTGACCCGGAGCTCCCGGAATGGTCAGCGCATGTGCAAACGGTCCTACAGCAGAACGACGACCCCAAAACCGTCGCCATGCTCATCTCAACCCTCAGCACCCTCAATCAGGAGCCCGATTTATCTCAACTCAGTCAGGAGCGGCAGGCCTTTCTCTTTGATGCCTCCACCCTCAATAAAGATAGGGCTGTTAAGACCTTACTCAAAACCTTAAAACGTCCGGAAAACAAACAAACCGCCCTCAAAAATCTTCAACCTCAACTCAATGTCATCCTCAATTACAACCGCACGCATACGGATATAGGAACTCTATTTATTGAGGAGCCCGACAGTTGGGATCTTGTGGGCGAAACCTGTCTTTCGCTGGTGGAAACAGGAAACCTGGAACAGGCCCAAAATGCCGCCTCCCAACTCACCTTTTTTGATGCGGTACCGATGACCGTATTTCCACGGATTTTGCAGGTCTTAGAAAATCCTGACAGCGATTTACGCACCCGCAATTCTTTACTCTGGGTTGTGGCAGGCATGGGACAACAGGCATCTGAATATGCTGAAAGGATTCGTAATCTCACTATCTCAGACAAAGAAGGTCTAGAACGATACGCCTTTGCCCTCGCGACCATCAGTCCTAAGCTGGAAGAACGAAAAGAGAACTTGGATAAACTGATAGAGAGCACCCTAGCAGATCCTTCTACCCTGCGCATGCGCATGATCAGAAGAGTGGAAGGCTTCGAACTTGAGAAGTTGGCCTTTTTTAATCAAGTACTCGCACAGGCCTATGTCCAAGAGATGAACCCACGACAAGTCTACCCCCTCAAAGAAATCATCTACGCTGCCACCTCATTTCAACATCAAGAAACCGCATGGCCCTTGTATCAGGATCTGCTCATCCACTTGGCCGACCCGGAACTCGAAAATTTATCCCTGCAACTCCTCGCCGATACGGTGATGGAAACCCTGATCAGTGAATACCCCAATCAAATCCCCAACTTTATCCCTTTGGTCGACGACCTCCCTCCGACCACCAAACAAACCAAAACCTACCGGGCATTTATAGAAAAAGCTAAAATCACTGATCACTAAAAAAGGGATTCATTTTTTCTTTATCAATCGTCCAAGGAAAACTCAGCCGCTTCAATTTGTCCCACCACCGCTTCGTTGAGATAGGTCGCGAGGAGATCGATGGCCGCTTGCACGTCATTCGCATACACCAACTCATTCACGGTATGAATGTAACGGGTTGGAATACTCAAGGTGATTCCGGCACAGCCTGCACCGGAACGTTGCAAGGCTCCCCCATCCGTTCCCCCGCGCGGCAATACTTCCAATTGATGGGAAATTTCATGCTGCTCTGCAATGCTCCGCATTTTTTTCACCAAACGCGGATGGCTGATCAAGGATCCATCCATGATTTTGATCCCCACACCCCCACCGAGTTGGGTGACTTGCCCCTCCGGGCTCCCCCCGGGATAATCCGCAGCAATGGTCGTATCCAAAGCAATCCCCACTTCCGGCTGCACTTGGAAGGCAGCCGTGGTCGCCCCACGCAATCCAATTTCTTCCTGTGTGGTGGCCACTGCAACCACGGTAAACTGACATTTGGTCATCTTTTTGAGCGCTTCGATCATCACAAACACGCCCACCCGGTTGTCCAAACTTTTGGCAGCAAAGCCCTGACCACATTCGGAGAATCCTCGATCCAAGGTAACCATACCCCCAATTTCAAACTTGTCTTTCA
This sequence comes from Kiritimatiellota bacterium B12222, assembly GCA_029719485.1. Taxonomy (GTDB): domain Bacteria; phylum Verrucomicrobiota; class Kiritimatiellia; order SS1-B-03-39; family UBA6053; genus UBA6053. The sequence continues at coordinate 411,066 of CP120722.1, forward strand.
CCTCATCTACCGGCATGCCGGTGTCCACAAAAAATAAATCCAATTGCGGACCATCACTATCCGGTTTGGTCATCAAATGCGTAGGTTTGGTAGCATAACACAACACCCCGGATACCACCGTGCCATCCTTTTGATTGACCAAAACGCGTTGAGCAAATAACTGACGCGGATCAAAACCACCCAGTGGCTGTAAACGCAAAAATCCTTTGTCATCGATGTACTTGATGATAAATCCGATCTCATCCATATGGGCCGCGATCATAATCTTGGCATCACTTCCCCCTGGAAAAGTTGCATATAAATTGCCCATAGGATCCATGCGCATTTCATCGGTAAGATGATTTAATTCGCGACGGACAATACGACGAACATTTTCTTCCTGACCCGGAACCCCACGGGCTTCGCACAGTTCTTTTAATAACGCAGTATTCATGATTTATCCTTGTTTCACAGATGCAGCAAAATGACCTAACAGTTTGAGACCGTCCGCCTGACTTTTTTCAGGATGAAATTGAACGGCATGACAATTGCCCATGGAGATCGCACTCACATATTCAAATCCATAAGTCGAAGTGCCCGCAACCCATTGCTCATCCACCAAGGGCACATAATAACTGTGGACAAAATAAAAGTGACGCTCAGTCAACTCGGAAGGGAAATACCTCTGTTCCTTGGTCCACGCACAACGGTTCCATCCCATTTGGGGAACTTTTAATTCTTCAGATCCCGGAAATTTTTTGACCCGGCCCGGCAGTACCCCCAAGCCTTCACTGCCTGGACTTTCTTCACTACTTTCAAACAACACCTGTAATCCCATGCAAATGCCAAAAAAGGGTTTATCGGCTTTGATCCATTCACGTAGCGGTTCAACCCACCCCTGATCTTGCAAGTGATTCATGCAATCACGAAAAGCTCCCTGACCCGGCATCAACACCCCGGAGACCTCTTCCATTTCGGAAGGTGCATTCAGCATGCGCGCAGAAAATCCTAAAGCAGCACAGGCATTCTGCACACTGCCCAGGTTTCCCATACCGTAATCAAGAATACCAATCATATCAGGTCTTTACTAGAAGGAAGAATTCCCTCAATGCGGGGATCCAATTGTTTGGCCATATCTAAAGAGCGCGCGACCCCTTTGAAAACCGCTTCTTGTGCATGATGCACATCGCGTCCATAAAGTTGGGCAATGTGAAGGTTCATTTTCGCCATCGTAGAAAAGGCCCGCCAAAATTCTTCCATATTTTGCAAATCAAAATCTTTGATGTGAGTACCGGGATGCGCAATATCATACACCAAATAAGGACGTCCACCCATATCCAGCGCCACCCGGGCCATGGCTTCATCCATGGGTAACAAAAAGAAACCATAGCGCTTGATGCCGCGACGATCACCCAAAGCTTCATTTAAGGCTTCACCTAAAACAATGCCCACATCTTCAACCGTGTGATGATCATCCACCTGCAAGTCACCAACTGCTTCAATTGATAAATCAATTAGGGCATGTTTGGTCAGCAATTCTAACATGTGGTCAAAAAAACCTACCCCGGTGGAAATGTCGGCTACACCGGTTCCATCCAGATTTAGGGTGAGTTTAATTTGGGTTTCGCGGGTATTCCGCTCTCGGGTAACAATTCGTGGATTCATGCCTCCCCTTATGTCCAAGCAAAGGCTCTACTCCAAGTAAAAAGTGAAAACGTTGAAAACGTTATTATCGATTTTTGCCCTTTATCCAATTCCCCAAACCCAAACTCGACATGCTTCTTCCCGAGGCGTAAACTCGAGAAATGATTCACCCCACTGCTACCCTTTATGACCAAGCCCGCATCGTCGGTAACCGCGAACAACTTTTTGTAGGTGCCCACAGCCAAATCGATGATTTTGTGTTTTGTTACATTGGGGCCCATTGTGACATTGGACGCAATGTACATATCTCCAGTTTTTGTAGCATTATTGGTGGAGGTGAATTGATCATGGAAGATTTTTCAGGGCTCAGTGCCGGGTGCCGATTGATTACTGGCAGTGATGATTTCACAGGACCTTGGTTAACCAATCCTACCGTACCCGCAGAATTCACCAACGTGATCCGCGGCAAAATTCACATTTGCCGGCATGCGGTCCTCGGCACCAATGCGGTGGTATATCCCGGAGTGACCATCGGCGAAGGGGCCGCCGTCGGTGCAGGATGTTTGGTGCGCAAAGATCTGGAACCTTGGACCATTTACGCCGGTACCAATCCTAAACCCGTAGGCAAACGCGACGCTGAAGCGATTTTGGCCAAAGAAAAAGCCTACTTGGAGTCAGAACGTGCAGACTAATGCCCCTTGGCCTCAGTCACAGGGAAAACGCCTCCTTGATTTTTTTGCAGCCATGCTTCTCCTTTTAATCCTGTGGCCTGTAATGATCCTCATCGCCATCGTCCTTTATTTTCAAGATGGATTCCCCATCCTATTTCAACAAATTCGACCCGGACGGCGGGAAGAGTTATTCACCCTCATCAAGTTTCGGACCTTAGCGGATACCCCATCCGAAACCGAAACACCTGCAGGCAAAATTCCTCCCACCCCATTTTGCAAATTTCTTCGGGCTTCCGGATTAGATGAACTCCCTGAATTATGGAATATCCTTAAAGGAGACATGAGTTTTGTGGGGCCCCGTCCATTATTGGTACGGTATCTTCCACGTTATTCTCTTCATCAACAACGCCGACATCATGTCCGTCCCGGTCTCACTGGACTCGCTCAAGTCAACGGGCGTAATGCCATCGATTGGCCACAACGACTCGACCTTGATGTCGAGTACGTCGAAACAGCCACCCTAGGTACCGACCTTCACATTTTATGGAACACCATCCTTCTCATTGGACGCGGAGAAGGAACCGCCGAACCTGGTGAATTTATGGGAAATCCACTGGAAGACCGTCAAAAATAGATCCTCCCATTTTTCACAAACCCCACGCCAACAAAACATTTAATCCTCCCATTCCTTATGTCCCGTATCTTTTTATCCCCTCCTCATCAAACGGGCCAAGAGCTCTCCCTCATCCAGGAAGTACTCGAGAGTAATTATCTTGCACCCGTCGGTCCAATGTTAGATCGATTGGAAAATAAAATGGCGGAGATTACAAAATGTCCCCACTGCTTGGCAGTGAATACAGGAACCGCAGCCCTCCATTTGGCTTTGCGACATTTGATTGATCTCCAGCGGCAACAGGATTCTCGTCCACCCTTGGTCATCGCATCTTCACTTTCCTTTATTGCGTCCATTGGCCCCGCACTTCAATTGGGATGCGACGTTTGGTTATGTGATGCAGAAGAAGATAGCTGGACCCTTGATCCTATTCAACTTTCTCATGCCATCACCCAAGCCCATGCGGAAAACCGAAATATTCTCTGTGTCCTGCCGACCGATCTTTATGGACAGGCCTGCGATTTGACCGCCATCAAAGGACTTTGCGATCCTTTTGGAATTCCAGTACTTTGTGATAGCGCCGAAGCCTTAGGAGTCATCCGGGAAGGACCTGCTCCTTTTGCTCAGGTGTTTTCCTTTAATGGCAATAAAATCATCACCAGTTCCGGCGGAGGAATATTAGCCTCACAGGATGCAGACCTGATTGCCCATGCACGAAAACTCTCCATGCAAGCCCGCGAAAATGTGGTGCATTACGAACACAAAGAACTGGGCTATAATTATCGCATGAGCAATCTGCTTGCAGCGGTCGCGGTAGCACAACTCGATTGTTTACCCGAACGGGTACAAGCGCGGAGAAATATCTTCGCAGGATATCAAGAACGGTTAAAAGATGTGAATGGTATCACTTTTATGCCCGAAGCCACCTGGAATACCGCTACCCGCTGGTTAAGTGTCATTCGCATCAATCCCCACCATTTTGGATGTGATCGCGAACAAATTCGATCTGCTTTAGAAAAAGAAGACATTGAAAGTCGCCCCGTGTGGAAGCCTCTTCATCAACAACCTGTGTTAAAACATCTCCGTATGTTCGGTGGACAAATTTCAGATCAGCTCTTCAGCGAAGGACTCTGCCTTCCCTCAGGATCTGCTCTCAATCCTGACGACCTGGATCGCATCTGCGAAATCATAAAAACCACAGTCTAGGGTCAAAAAAAGAGCCCCCCCCCCAAAAAAAAACATCCATTTCCAGAACGGGGCTTTAGGGGTCGCCAATTTTCGCGGCCTTTTCCGGCAAAACAGCGGAGGCTTCACTGACCTGGGAGGCCAGATCCCAAAAGTTGGGCAAAAAGAAACCCCCGAATTACTTACGTAAAACGGGGGTTATTAAAAAAGTTCCGGCAGCGTGCTACTCTTCCACAACATTATGTTGCAGTACCATCGCCGCTGAGAGACTTAACTACCGTGTTCGAGATGGGAACGGGTGGGTCACTCTCGCCATAGCCACCGGAAAGGGGGCTCTCTCGAGAAGAGAGAAAAAATTGAAATTGCATAGAACGGGTATACCAATCGACAGATATTCGGAAATAAAAATAGAGGTTAAGCCTCACGACTTATTAGTACTGGTTAGCTAAACACATCGCTGTGCTTACACACCCAGCCTATCAAGGTCATAGTCTTTGACCAGTCTTTAGTTGTACCGAAGTACAAAGGGAGAACTCATCTTGAAGTCGGCTTGGCGCTTAGATGCTTTCAGCGCTTATCCATTCCGCACATAGCTACCCAGCGATGCCACTAGCGTGACAACTGGAACACCAGAGGTGCGTCATTCCCGGTCCTCTCGTACTGAGGAATGATCTTCTCAATTCTCCTGCGCCCACGACGGATAAGGACCGAACTGTCTCACGACGTTCTGAACCCAGCTCGCGTACCACTTTAATGGGCGAACAGCCCAACCCTTGGGACCTTCTCCAGCCCCAGGATGTGATGAGCCGACATCGAGGTGCCAAACCGCCGCGTCGATGTGGACTCTTGGCGGCGATCAGCCTGTTATCCCCAGAGTACCTTTTATCCGTTGAGCGATGGCTCTACCACGAGAAACCACCGGATCACTTAGTCCTGCTTTCGCACCTGCTCGACTTGTAGGTCTCGCAGTCAAGCTCCCTTATACCTATACGCTCTACGCACGATTGCTGACCGTGCTGAGGGAACCTTTGAGCTCCTCCGTTACTTTTTGGGAGGAAACCGCCCCAGTCAAACTGACCATCTGACACTGTTCCTCACCCAGATTCATGGGATAAGGTTAGAATCCTAATAACACAAGACTGGTATTTCACTGATGACTCCACCGGAACTTGCGTTCCAGCTTCAACGTCTCCCAGCTATGCTACACATGAGTTATCAAAACCCAATATCAGAGTACAGTAAAGGTTCATGGGGTCTTTCCGTCCTGTCGCGGGTATCAGGCATTTTCACCTGAATTACAATTTCACCGAGATCTTCGTTGAGACAGCGTCCAGATCGTTACACGATTCGTGCAGGTCGGAACTTACCCGACAAGGAATTTCGCTACCTTAGGACCGTTATAGTTACGGCCGACATTCACGGGGGCTTCAGTTCGCAGCTCTCACCGCTTGCCTTGACCTTTCCGCATTGGTCACGTGTCACACCCTATACTTCCTCTTACGAGTTTGCAGAGTGCTATGTTTTTGATAAACAGTCGCCTGGACCCTTTCACTGCGCCTCCGATTCGCTCAAACTTAATATCACGATTCAGAGGACCCCTTCTTCCGAAGTTACGGGGCTATGTTGCCGAGTTCCTTAACGAAGTTTCTCTCGCTCACCTTAGTATATTCTACTTTCCTACCTGTGTCGGTTTACGGTACGGTCACCATATGATCAAAGTTTAGAAGCTTTTCTCGACAGCAGAGTATCAACGCCTACCTTTGTCCGAAGACTTAGACCTCATCGTATTTCAGCTTTATTGAACGGATTTTCCTATCCAACGGCCTACGTACTTGAACATCCACTACTAACGGGATGCGCGCCTAACTTTCTGTGTTCCTCCATCACTCACATACGGTGGTACAGGAATATGAACCTGTTTTCCATCGACTACGCCTTTCGGCCTCGCCTTAGGAGCCGACTAACCCCGGGCGGACGATCCTTGCCCGGGAAACCTTGGGAATTCGGTGACCAGGATTCTCACCTGGTTTTCGTTACTAATGTCCGCATAATCACTTGTGTGCAGTCCACGGTCGCTTACGCTTCCGCTTCAACCCGGCACACAACGCTCTTCTACCACACACGGCTTACGCCATGCATCCGCAGATTCGGTTTTATACTTGAGTCCCGTTCATTTTCGGCGCAAACCCTCTCGACGAGTCAGCTATTACGCACTGTTTAAATGGTGGCTGCTTCTAAGCCAACATCCTCGCTGTCTATGAAGATTCACATCCTTAAGCACTTAGTATAAATTAGGGACCTTATCTGGCGGTCTGGGCTGTTTCCCTTTCCACTGTGAAGCTTATCCCCCACAGTGTGACTGCTTGTGTAGCTGCTCTGGCATTCGGAGTTTGAATGGCGTCAGTAATCCGAGATGGACCCATATTCCAGTCAGTGCTCTACCTCCAGAACGAGTATTCACAAACGCTAGCCCTAAAGCTATTTCGAAGAGAACCAGCTATTACTGAGTTTGGTAAGTCTTTCGCTCCAACCCACAGCTCATCCGAGCACTTTTCAACGTACACCGGTTCGGTCCTCCACTCCGTGTTACCGAAGTTTCAACCTGGCCATGGGTAGCTCACTCAGCTTCGGGTTCATCACATGCAACTCTCGCCCGGTTAGGACTCGCTTTCGCTTCGGCTCCGTCCAGTAATGGACTTAACCTTGCTACATATAATGACTCGCGGACTCATTATGCAAAAGGCATGCGACCACACCATAAAGGTGCTATCACACTTTGTCAGCACAAGGTTTCAGGTTCTATTTCACTCCCCTAACAGGGGTTCTTTTCACCTTTCCCTCACGGTACTTGTTCACTATCGGTCATCAGCGTGTATTTAGCCTTAGGAGGTGGGCCTCCCGGATTCAAACGGAGTTTCACGTGTTCCGTTCTACTTGGGAACTCACTAGGAGGTTTCAAGATTTCGTGCACGGGCCTTTCACCCTCTTTGGAGAAACTTTCCAGAATCTTACACTATCCATCAACGCATTCCATATTGTGGTCCCGCAACCCCAACACCGAGGTGTTGGTTTGGGCTGTTCCCCGTTCGTTCGCCACTACTTGGGGAATCACGGTTGTTTTCTTTTCCTTCAGGTACTGAGATGTTTCACTTCCCTGAGTATTGCTCCATACACCCTATGTATTCAGGTGCAGGTAACCAGTTATTTATACTGGCTGGGTTTTCCCATTCGGAGATCTTCGGATTAATGTGTATTTGCCACTACCCGAAGCTTATCGCAGCTTATCACGTCCTTCATCGCCATCTGATGCCAAGGCATTCACCTTGTGCTTTTTGTAACTTAACCATAATTGTTTATATCCCGATATTCTATCGGTTGTAATTTGTATACCCTATCTATGCAATTTTCAAAGAACTGTGGTACAGGGTTCCCGCGTTGGGATCCAAGACCGAAAGCTTTTTTAACAAGTAAATTTGTAAATATCTGATGATTGATTTATCCGTCATCACCTATCCGCCATTTATAATGGTGGGCGCACCAGGACTCGAACCTGGGACCTCGTCCTTATCAGGGACGCGCTCTAACCAACTGAGCTATGCGCCCGGCTGAATCAAAAACTGGTGGAGCCAGACGGGATCGAACCGACGACCTCCTGAATGCAAATCAGGCGCTCTCCCAGCTGAGCTATGGCCCCAAAATCTGTTTGAGAGACCGGGATATCACTTTCGTGATCGTTGCCGTTTAATTATTTCGCTCTAGAAATGATATGATTTATGAAACCGTACAAACCCTGTAAGTTGTCGTTGTAATACGTTACCGTATTACGCAACCAGAAATGAATCTGGTGTTTAACCTATCTGCAGAAAAGCAGCAATAATTTGGGAAATCCAAATTAAGTCCTTTCGCAGATTCTCCTTAGAAAGGAGGTGATCCAGCCGCAGGTTCCCCTACGGCTACCTTGTTACGACTTCATCCCAGTCACTACCCACTCCTTCGGCACCTATCTCCCTTACGGGTTGAAACAGTGACTTCGGGAGCAGACAGCTTCCATGATGTGACGGGCGGTGTGTACAAGGCCCGGGAACGTATTCAAGGGACCGTAGCTGATGTCCCTTTACTAGCGATTCCAGCTTCATGGAGTCGAGTTGCAGACTCCAATCCGAACTGAGGAATGTTTTGAGGATTGGCTCCCCCTCGCGGGTTCGCTTCCCATTGTACATTCCATTGTAGCACGTGTGCAGCCCTGAACATAAGGACCATACTGACTTGACGTCATCCCCACCTTCCTCCCCGTTACCGGGGCAGTCTCTTTAGAGTTCCCTGCGGATCGCTCCCAGATGGCAACTAAAGACAAGGGTTGCGCTCGTTGCGGGACTTAACCCAACACCTCACGGCACGAGCTGACGACAGCCATGCAGCACCTGTGCACCTTCCAACTAAATGACCCCGAGCTTTCACTCAGGTATGAAGGGCATGTCAAGTCCAGGTAAGGTTCTTCGCGTTGCATCGAATTAAGCCACATGCTCCACCGCTTGTGCGGGCCCCCGTCAATTCCTTTGAGTTTTAGTCTTGCGACCGTACTCCCCAGGCGGTACACTTAACACGTTTGCTCCGGCACAGAAGGGGTTAAAGCCTCCTACACCAAGTGTACACCGTTTATGGCCAGGACTACGAGGGTATCTAATCCTCTTCGCTCCCCTGGCTTTCGTGCCTCAGCGTCAATATTCGTCCAGTAGATCGCTTTCGCCGCTGGTGTTCTTCTTAATATCTACGCATTTCACCGCTACACTAAGAATTCCATCTACCTCTCCGATATTCTAGTTCTGCAGTTTCAAATGCAATTCCATGGTTGAGCCATGGGCTTTCACATCTGACATACAAAACCGCCTACGCACCCTTTACGCCCAGTAAATCCGAACAACGCTTGCAACCTCTGTATTACCGCGGCTGCTGGCACAGAGTTAGCCGTTGCTTCCTCTGAAGGTACCGTCAAATCAAAAAGCTATTAACTTTATGACCGTTCTTTCCTTCTGACAGAAGTTTACGACCCTAGGGCCTTCATCCTTCACGCGGCGTCGCATCATCACACTTTCGTGCATTGTGAATGATTCTCGACTGCAGCCTCCCGTAGGAGTCTGGGCAGTGTCTCAGTCCCAGTGTGGCTGACCATCCTCTCAGACCAGCTACCCGTCTTAGCCTTGGTGAGCCATTACCTCACCAACTAGCTGATAGGACTTGGGCCTATCCTAAAGCGAGAGGTCCGAAGATCCCCCCCTTTAAACAATCTACCTTGTGGTAGACGATCACATCCGGCATTACCTCCAGTTTCCCGAAGCTATTCCAGACTTTAGGGTAAATTACCCAAGTATTCCTCACCCGTTCGCCGCTCTCAATATCGAAGCAAGCTTCAATATCTACCGCTCGACTTGCATGCCTAATCCACGCCGCCAGCGTTCGTTCTGAGCCAGGATCAAACTCTCCATAAAAAATCTTTTTACAAAGAATTTATCCGCTCCATTTATTTGTATTTGTTGGAGCCTCAAATTTCTTGTCGGGTTCGCACAAGTTTCACAAATCACATCATTTCTAAATCGAAATAATTTTTTTATTTACTTGCTAAATTTTTAAAGAACTATGGACTGTGTGACTTGCGTCTCACACTCCGTAAATCGGGTCCGCTCTTTTACAGTATCTTCGAGCATCTTGTCAACAGGTTTTTTAAAGTTTCTTTTACTTTATTTCCAAGCCGTTTGTTTGGCTTGCACTGTCGGAAGAACGAAGTCGCTGTAAGCGAAGGGAGCGGGGTTTTACACGTCAGGCAGCTTACTGTCAACCGTGTATTTTACTTTTTATTTAAGTCTTTTTGACGGACTTAAAAACATGGCAACGTGATGTTTTTCTCGTTGCGGGAGTCGCGGAACATAGACAGTTTTTGCCATTCGTCAACCCTTGTTTCGTTTTATTATCACCTTTCCTTGGTTTTCTTTCCACACATACCAAGTTTCCTATGGGCAGTTCTTTTGCATTATCCCTATTTTATAAGGGCTTTTTCAACTATATCCCCCATTTATGGCTTATTTATTTTGGTTTCGGGTTCATGACTTTATTCCTCTGGCTTGTGCGATGTCTGGCCTTTTCTCTGCTACTTCGTCTCTGTTTATACCTAAATTGAAGCCTAAATCTCTGCCGTTTCTTTGTTTTTTACCTGTAGAAAACATTCCCAGCGAACTTTTACGGTCATCATCCTCCCGCCCCAATATCTCCCTTTCCAAGCTTTCGATCCATCCTTTGCACTCTTCTGTACGGTTTCCAGCACTTTTAGTAGCAGCTTTTCCCTTGGCACATTCTAAATGTGATCAGCAAATTCATGCTCAATTTACATCAAAACATCTTGTTTCTACTTATTGAACGACAGCTATTTCACCTGCCATTACGCCTTCCGCTATCCCTAACATCGCGCTACTTGGACTTCCATCAGACGCTCGAATGGCAAATCCCCCTTGATAATCCCAAGCCGCCCAACCAAAGTTATGTCGTTCAGCAGCAGTGACCACTGCGCGATAATAGTTGAAAATCGAGTCAGGAGTCGCGGTTTGAAAAACTCCAAACTCCCCAATATGTATTTCTACCCTTGGTATGTTTTCAGCGGCCCACTCCGCTAAACGTTTGAAATCTGGGTCAACCGATCGCTCAGCATCAATGGCTTGATTTGAAAGCGCCAGTCGGGAATGCCCGGGAGGCAACAAGCTGGAAAGATCCGGAATCACCCCTGGGAAATCAACTTGTGGCATGGAGGGTTTATATTCCGTCCAATCAGTGCGCTGATGTGTGAATGGCAGTGGATCATAAAAATGTAAAGTTAAAGCCACATAGGGGTCATCTGGTAAGATCACATCTTCAATGGTCCTGAATTTACTCCATTGATTGCTGGTTACATATACAATTCGGGTCGGGTTGCTTTCGCGAATAGCTTTCAACAATCGATCCTGTACCGGATTCAATTGTGCATTTTTTTCTGCCACGGGCTCATTAAGTAACTCAAAACGTAACCAAGAACCTGCTTCCGCATAATAGGTTGCGACCTCTCCCCAAAAGGTTGCCACCTCCGCCAACAAAAGCTCATCTGTAAACAATGAACTGTCTCTCGCTTTACTTGAAAAATTTGCGCCGGGAACTGTATGCATATCAAGTATAACCCCCAAGCCACTTGCCTGCGCCCAAGTACACGCTCGATTAAAGGGTTCAAGTGCAGACAACTCTAAGTGTCCATCTTCATTCATCCAGCGTTTTGCATCTACAGGTATTCGTATATGATCAAATCCTTGGGCCGCAATCCAACTGACATCTTCATCGGTAAACCAATCAGCACCGTAGGGACGGTCTTCTCTATTTTGCGCAAGCCAATGGCTTATGTTTACACCCCGTTTAAATTTAGGAGCTTCACGCTCTAGCACAGGTTCCCGGCTCTCCCTCTCCAGAACGACACCTTTATTCCTGCTACAGGATGTCAATAGTGTGAGACCAGTAAGTAAAATGACAAAATGACGGGCGTACATTGTAAGGATACCTGATAAGATGTGAAAAAAACGTAATATAAAATCCTAAGGGATTGATGGAGCTGGCACGGCTTCCAGACGGATCAACTCTACCGCCAGGGGTGCCGCATCTTGATAGTTCCCTTGGATTTGAAATTTTGTAATCGCTGACAAATTCACATAACCTTCAGGTGCATCCGCCGGCCGAAAGAAAGGTTTATTCAACGCAACGATCATGGTGGTGGCATTAGTCGGCCCATTTTTAAGCGAAAAACTATAGCCTGAGGCATGTCCCTCTTCACTATAGAGAATCACATTTATACCACTCGCCTTGTTTTCAGGCAATATCCGGAAACATAAAGCCAGACCATGAACATCAGAAAGATCTAGAGACACCGAATCTCCGCCGCCTCCTTTGGCTGTCGCTGCCCCATGTATAAGAATGCCATTATCCGATGAGCTCATCTGACCTTTCCAACTTCCATAGAGGAATTCGAGAGGCTTTTCATCAAAACGGACCAGAGTTATTTTTTCAGTATCCGCCTCTGCGGACACCAAGTTCAGACTGAAAACACAGAGGAGGGATAACACAAAAGAAGAAAGATTCATAAGCAGAGTTCTTTGGGGGTTAATTTTGAAAGGGATGAACAGGTTATCTACGAAAGAGCGTCTAGATATCTATTTGGAGATTTCTTTGCAAAAGCTCACCCTCCATTTTGATCCCAACATGACCATCAGCAAAAAGACATTTGATTCCCTTGCCATTGGCCGCCCGCCAACGAAGTTGCCCCCTGGCGGCAGCAGTATCGTCTTCATCCGGTCCCCGACTGACAGGCATATCGCTGTCCCCGTGCGGATAGCGCTTCCATACCCCACTGGCGGCATAAAAAGTCGCCATGCTGTCGCCATTTAGTACTTGTGCCCCATCAGCCATTAACACTTGTTCACTGGCACGGGTCGCGAGATCCCGCCAAATCAGACGTGCAGTATCAGAAGGCTGGGGGTCAGTACTATCCCATTGTTGAATATCAGGCATAAACGCAGGATTACAGGAGAAGTGATAATTCCCCTTTTGGGAAGAGGCCGCAGGATCTTTAAACACCTGCGACGCTTCCCCGCCATCCTGATACGTCGATCCCTCTCCGCCCAAGTAGGGAGAGAGAATAACTGCATAATTTGTAGTTTTAGAAACAGAGGGAGGAAAACGACCCTCAAAGTCCATAGAAAACAACTGCACCGCAATTCCGACCTGCCGCAAGTTGGAAAGTCCCTTCACTTGCTTCGCACCCATCAATGCGCGATTTACAGCAGGAACAAGCAGAGAAGATAACAAGGCGATGATCGCAATCACCACCAACATTTCTATTAAAGTAAATGCCGCCATGGATGAGGCACGCATTTTGCGGCCTTTGAAAGTGAGACTTTTGTTGTGCATATTTTAAAAATACCCGAGTTCCAGCTCAAGTCCACCACAAAATGTAATTATTTACATTTTAAGGTGTGGCTTACAACCTCGTTACTTTTATTATCCCCTAGGCGCAGCCGTGGTTTCTCTAACAATGAGTTCAGGCGTAAAAAGATTCAGCTCCCTACTGTTCTTTTTCATCCCATCTTTTAAATGAAGCTCATGAATCATGCGTACAGATGCATCGGCCATCTTTAGCCACGGTTGCCGAATCGTTGTCAATGCGGGCGAATGACGCGAAGCCCATAACGCATCATCAAAGCCCGTAACCGAGACCCGCTCCGGACACGACACCCCTTTAGTCGCAAGACCACGAATCAACCCTAATGCCTGCTCGTCGTTTCCACAAACCACTGCGGTCACTTTTTCGAGTAAGGGGAAAATATAATCCGCCGCCGCTACCCCACTCTCAAAGGTAAACTCCTCATTAAAACACCAATCAGAACGAACCACCCGTTGATGATCCGCCATCGCCGCTTCAAAACCTTCACGCCTGTCCCTGACATCACGCCGATTGGCCGGCCCATTCAAATGTGCGATATGCTGATGCCCTAACTCAATGAGATGCTCTGTGACCATATATCCCCCGGTTTTTTCCTCCGTACCAAACACAGGAACCGTCAAATCACTGGGATCTACTCCCATGGGAAGACAGCTTGAAATGGTAACAAAGGGTTGGTGCAACCGCTCCAGACCGATTAACATGCGGGCCGTCAGAGTATCGGAAAGATAAATTATTCCTCCACAACCTACAGTAGCCGCAGTCAATTGCTCATTGAAGTCTTCCTCATAGTCCGGCTGAAAGGCAATGGCATGCACCACCTGCTTTCTCTCTGCAGCCGCATGCATCATGCCCGACATCAACCGCGCATAGTATTCACTCAAAAAAATCTTATCCTTGTTCCTCAATAGAATGGCGATGGGCGCCATACTGGTGCCACGAAGGATACGCGCCCCTGGATGCGGTGTAAAATGGAGTTGCGCCGCTAAATCTTGAATCCTCCGACGCGTTTCAGGCTTCACAATGTGAGCTGTTTTGGGGTTGAGTGCCCGGGACACGGTTGCCACAGAAACCCCTGCTTTTTCGGAAAATGTAACTATATTCAATCTTTTTTTCATAACTGCAACATGATGTAGAACGGGTACTAGAGGAGTTTCATCAGGAAAAACACCATTTTCTTTAGTTAAAAATACACATACTTCACAGCTTCCTCTGTTCATTACTCGGGAACCTTAAAATAAATTATAAATTATTCATACAAAACATTGACATGAATGTAAATATTTACATAATTATAAAAACCTCATCAAAGGATACCCTATGACTTATGAAAAAATGACTTCGGGACTTGCGAATACACATTCTCGTTTAAAACTCCCTATCCTCGCACTGGCATTCATCTGTGCATCATCTCTTCAGGCCACAATTTTGGTTCAGTATGATATGGAAAATGCCAGCAACAGAGACGCGACATCAACCGAAGTGTCCGGACTCTCTGCATCAGATCTCACACTGAACAATTTAAATGCCAGTGGAATCACCACCCCTTCAGGCTCATCAGACGTTTTTAGAACCATTATTTCTGCATATGCAGGGGGAACGACTGCAGGAGAGGCTTTAACCGAAGGTGCAGGTGCTACGGGAACCTATTTTTATCTCACCATTACCCCTGATGCCTTAAAATCTATTTCACTTACCAGTATTTCTTTTGATACCTTTGCCGCTACGGGTGGTCCAAGTACACGTCAGGTTTATCTGTTCTCCGATAAAACAGGCATCACCGATGGAGATGAACTTATATCTGCCAGTACCGTAAGCGGATCTCCCTTAATCCCCTACAATAGTACGGCAACCGGACAAAACTTTTCCCTCGATCTATCTGGAATCAGTGCGTTCCAAAATATTTCTGATTCCGTGAACTTCCGGTTCTATACCCAAACCCCCACGGCAAGTCAGGGAATCGCCTTTGACGATATCACCATAGAAGGATCTGTAAATACTATCCCTGAACCCAGTAGCTATGCGCTCTTCTGTCTTACAGGCATGGCCTTCCTCCTGTTTAGAAGTCGCCGACAGATCAAATAAGCAGCCCTCCCTTCTTTCAATCGAAAAACCCGGATCTTGATTTCCAAGATCCGGGTTTTTCATATTTACCCTTCGAACCCAATGACAGTTCAAATACCCACCCAAAAAAGGGAGGGGGAATTCAAATCGACTTCATGCGATGAAGTCGTGCTGAGTAAAGAGCAGAGATCAATCGAATCTGTTTACATCTTTTTCGTGCCTTTCTTGATTTTTCCATCCGTGGGCCTGCCCACGAATGGAAAAATCATAAACCCACATTCAACTTTTGAGGCCTCTCAAGCAGGCTGTGCTACTCGGGCAGGACTGGACATCTATTCGTCTGTGTGAATGCATCATCCATCAACGAAAGAGCCGTGGAAGAGACTTCAAAGACTACCTTTCAACCTAGCTATATATCCTGATCAGGAGTTTACGCCCTCATAGGGACATAAAAAAGAGATCTTAAGGAATAGCTTGCGTAATCTCCACCTGCCAAAAGAGAGGACTACTGGGATTCACGATACTCCAATCAAGTGGATTTCCAGTACCGGATTTGGCCGCGCCCGCATTTACCCATCCACCCTCATTCATCAAATTGTCATTCGAAATCAATTGATAGCTATAGCCCAGAACTGAGGTATCTAAATGAAGATCAATATCTACACCATCGGGGGTAATGCTCAGGGTATGAAGCGTAATGGTAAAGTCTTCGGAAACCACTGCACTATAAACGCCGTCTAATTGAGAAACCGCTTTTACTGTCAGGGTTGCACTCACATCAAAGGGTGATGCATATTCCATATCCCCATCATCCGGTTCACTGCCATCCGTGGTATAAAAAGTGTACTCACTACCCGCACCAGGCACCACCGTGACTTCAATGGGAGTAAAGGACGTGGTTTCTGTGGATTGAATCTGGGGAGCCAGCACCTCAGCAGCGCCGGCAATAATGACGCTATCTCCCACCAGCGCAATATCATTGCCTTGATCTTCGGCAACCACCGCTCCGGCTTCATTTAAAATCGTGACACTACTGTCCGTAGAACTATCGACGGATAACAGCACCCGTTGGGTTCCACCGATCAACCATTCATTATCTGCCGTAGCGACCACGCCATTCAAATCTTGCGTTACCGTTGCAGATAAAGCCGAAAAGCTTTGGCCTTGATCTGTAGAGAGTAAAACCGTTCCTGCTTCACCCACAGCCAATATATTACCCGCAGCATCTACAGCTACCCCATTTAATACTGGGGTAAACGGAGGCAACGTGGAAGCCACCCAATTGGCGCCGCCATCGCTTGAGTAGAAAGCTTGCCCATCAAATAGATCTCCTCCTACCGCAACCCAATTGCTGCCAGTTCCTGTAAACACAATATCGTTCATACTTTCCATGCCCACGGGACTGACATCTTCCCAAGTCACCCCATTATCAGTGGATCGAAAAATAGCGTCTCCTACCGCATGCCAAACCGAGGCCCCATTACTCGAGACCGCTCGAAGGTCGCCAATAATTGCAGGAGTACTCTTTTCATCCCACACTAAAGGATCGATCGAAAAATCAGACACAAAAATAACTCCGTCAGTCCCTACCGCAATCACCGTTTGACCACTCACTCCTAAGCCAAACAAAGACTCATCATGATCAAACAATTCACTGTAGGAATTTCCTGCATCAATGGACTGCATGACTTCCCCTTCATCGGTCAGGGTCAGTGCCCCGGATCCATAAGCAATGATATCCGTAAAGCTCTGGTCAGACCCTTGTGGACGTTGCGCGAACAACCGCATTCCCCCAGTGGAGAACATCAAGCCGAGTAGAATAGTAGTAAAGAATCTCATCATGGTGCGGTGTAGTTAATGGGGGTTCCACCAGCATAACTGGTGAGGAAGGCGCTGGTATCCACATCGTAGATATTCAATGTGTTGTTCAAGAGGAGGTTGGCAATCGTGGTATTGATATATGCCACAACTGCATGATCCGAGGTGATATTGGTTCCGGAATATCCGGGTTTCACTTTAATCCCCAGCAAGGTAGCGCGCAGGATGGTGGAGCTTCCCGTACTAATAATACGGGCTAATTCCAATTCTTGAGCTTTCAAGGTCAACACCCCATTGGTCGAACGGATCAACGAATTAGAGGCTTCCATGGAAATATAACTTCCCGCTTGCATACTCAGGTTACCTGAAGCGTAGTTTTCAACCAAACCAAAGACCACCAACGCATGAGGTGAAGTAATATTGATACTGCCCGTCCCTTCTGAAATTCGGAAGTTATCGAGGAAGCTTTGTACATTATTGGGAGCGCGTAATTCGAGGGTGAGATTCCCTGTACGGGTAATGGCTGAGAATCGTGCGCCCTGCAGAACGAGACGACTCACTCCGGATAAGGAAATCCCTGTATCTAAGAGGAGTCCAATACTGCCTCCACTCTGCATCAGCGGAACGTTTCCTAAGCCTGCACCTTGTACATTCAATAATCCATCAGAGACCTGAACATCAATCATGCCCGTACCGGAATGAACCAATCGACCGGTCTGGATTAAATTACCATTATCTACGATCAACTGAATTTTTCCTGAGCCCGACGTGGTGGTAATCCCATCCACGGTGACGTCACCTTCCACTTGATAGGCCTGTGAACCCGTTGTGGACGATGCGGTAAATTCATCTGCGGCGATGGTGATCGGATTTGTATTCACAGTTCCGGCACCACTTTCAACCTCAATGCTCACCTCACCATTCTCAGCATTCACATACGGATCGGTAATCGACCCCGACTGCTGAAGGCTATCAACTTCAATCCGGATACTTCCGTTATCCGTCACCAAGCGGGTCCCTAAGGTTACCGCCGCATCAGAGATCCAGACGAAAGTACCGACACCAGGCACTACGGCCACCCCATTGTAAGAGGTCAATTCAGCTTCATTCATCTTCAGGGTCAAGGTATCGCCTGTAGATTCATTGATCAGACGTAATCCGTAACGGCCGACCACCAAATCATCGAGTTCGTAAATTTCAGTCACAGCACCTGCATCGACATCTAAGCGATCGGCGTCAGTGAGCACAGGCAAAATCGCGCCATCGGCACTCAAACGTACGGCTGCACCTTTGATTTCATGCGTCGCCCGACTGGTCGAGACCGCATCAATATTTCCGCCGGCCTGTAAATCCACGCCTACCGCGCCATGAAGAAGACCGACGGTCATATCTGTTCCACTCTGAAGCTGAACTCTTCCCGTCGTGGCTTCAATCACACTTGCTTCGCCCATCACCAAGGTGGTCAAGGTGCGAACCTGAACATTTCCGGTTGCGGAAGTTACGACAACTGCATCCGACATAAGCATGCTCGCGGTAGTGATCCGTAAATCACGTCCAACGGAGATATCGGCCTGCAGATCGGTGATGCCCGCAATCGTGAGGTAGGCCCCACTGCTGGCCGTCAAACTAATCGGAGCTGTGAGAGTAACATCACCCAACGCATTGAGATAAAGATATCCATGTCCGCTGAGAGTAAGCCCACTGAGAGTGGTGGCGGATTGTAGATTCACAAATACGTTTCCGTCTCCTTGGCTATCCACAGTTAACTCAGCGGCATCCACTTCAATGCCACCTGAACCGGTGCTACCCAATCCGGTAAGTGTCGTCACGGTGGCAACGGCAGCGGTACGAATATCAGCTTCCGCATCTCCTCCATCCAAGAAGCGACCTGCAAGTGACATCAGGGTTACACCCAATGGTGAAGCTACACCATGTTGTGACGCATCGGTCACACCACCGGCCGTAACCGCAATGGATCCAAGGGCTGCATCATCGGCTTCACGAACAAACACCGTTCCAGTCTCACTGACTACACTCAAAGCATCGACTTGCGACGCTAAAGGACTACCCAAGGTGCCAATGTCACCCTCAGCATTCACCCGTAAGTTAGTGGCGGTGATCAATCCCGACGTCTGCGTAATCGTGCTGGTCGTTAATAAAGAAACATCTGTCGCGGTGATGGTACCGAGATCGAGTACTCCTTCCGCAGAAAGACGTACATTGCCTACTACAGAGATGGGTTCATCCACCGTAAGGAAATCATCAGACAGGATCACCACATCTCCACTGACCAGCGTTTGAATTCCGGTCAACACATCGCCAGTGGCCATACCTGTTACCGTAACACTACCAATTTCAAGGCCTTCATTATCTGAGAGAAGGATATCTCCGTTCGTACTCACTGCAGCCAAGGTATCGACCCGTGTAATCAAATAATGACCTATTTCGCCGACACCGTTGGTGGCTTCAATCCGAAGAGCACTCGCATCAACATTCAAGGTCGATCCAACGGTCTTCAACACTTGATTTCCAGCAAGTAAAGCCACCGTACCACTGGTAATCCGTCCTAAGGTAAGATTACCTTGCGCACCCATCAAAACGGTATTGGCAGTATCCGTCACAATATCCGATTGTTGATCAGCCGCATTTCCAGGCGTAGCGAGGTTATCCACCGCACCCACTTCAACATCTCCGGTATCCGCAATGAAGATATCACCGGATGTACTATGAGCGCTGAGCAGCTCAACATCTGTAACCAACGGAACCAACACCGTACCGATATCCCCCGTAGCATTCAACAGCAGAGCCGTCGCTTCCACATTGGGGGTAGAAACCGTATTATTTAAAATATCCGTCGCAGAGAAAAGATTTACAATATCTCCCGCGATCGTGCCTAAGGTAAGCGTATCTCCTGTGGTCAATACCACGTCTCCACCGGCAGTAGCCCGTAGATCAGAAAGAGCCGCATCTGTTAGCACGGTCGTTCCAGCATTCGCGGTGAATTCTGTCACCGAAACTTCCACTTCGCCAATGGTCAAGGCATCCAGTTCGGTGATAAAGATTCCCCCGGCCCCGGCAGAGCCACTCAAAGTAGAAACGGCAGTGGTCAATCGACGTGCCGCCGTGCCCAGTCCATTTGCCGCCACGATGCGTAATTCCGTTGCCGTGACATTGCGGATGGTCCCGGTGGCATTGAATACAGATCCAGAAGTGGAAAGAATCGAAACTTCAGCAGCCGTCAAGGTACCTAGAGTCACATCACCATCTCCAGAAATGCGCAAACTGGAATCCATCGCTTGAACTTGGGTCAACCCGGTCATGCTCACGGCACCGCCGGCTCGTAAAGAAATAGTTCCTGCAGTGGCCGTACTGATGGTTACAACCCCTACTCCCGCAGCGATATTGTCACCCGCCACCACAGTGATGTGACCTGTTCCTGAAGAGATGCCACTGTTGACCGCCACATTTACAGGCGCTTCCAAACGTATACTTCCGGTTCCGTTAGCTTCCACCGCAAGGAAGTCCTCGTCGCCCCCATCATTCAAGGTGATGGATCCTGCCAAGGTCACCAAAACGATGTCGCCATTGAGTCCGGTCGTCAAATCAGGTTGCGACGCATCGATCACAGACGTCGTGGCCGCGGTGCTTCCTACTTGAGAAGTCGTGACCGTCACACCGGTAACTGTCACATTATCGCTTTCCGTTAAAAAGATATCGCCGGTAGCAGAGGAGGCGCTGAGGGTAGCGGCAGCAATACGTAGATGGGAAGCCGCAGATCCAATACTTTGGGCGGCAGAGATGCGCAATCCACTGGTGCTTACATTTACGCCCGTACCCGCAACTTTGCTAATCTCTCCACTGGTACTGATCAAAGAGCTGTTGGTCGCGGTTAACGTCGCCACCTGAATATTGCCATCAGCCAACAAACGTAACGATGCACCTGGAGCGGAAATCGTGGCCGTCTGGTTCATGGAAATTGAACCACTACCCGCGTCTACAAATACAGAACCACTGCCCGTCGTCGTCACATCCACATTCGCCGTTAGGTCCACCCCATTGCCAGCGATGAGACTGATATGACCTGTTCCAGAACTTACATCCTGAGAAATCGTTACTTGAGTATCCCCATCCAGCAGAATATTGCCGCTGCCATGTGCCGATACCACATCAGAAATCGTTACAGATCCTGCGAGCGATACCAATACAATCGGACCGTTACTGCCCAAAGTCTTGATGCCACTTAAGCTCGCTGCCGTTACTGAGGAAGTGGTCGCATCATTCTGAACTTCCTGCACCACAACCGCATTACTGCTCACGCCAATATCGCCCGTCGCCTGCAAATAAATGCCTCCGGAGCTGCTCACCGCAGACACAAAACTCGCGGTAACCGTTAACGGATTGATACCCGTTCCGATATTCGACTGAGATTGCAGACGAAGGAAAGTGCCCTCAAAATTCAATGTAGAACCCGCTGCATTGATCACCTGTCCATTTGTGGAAGTAACCGCTGCAGATGTACCCACTAAATTCCCCAGCGTCACATCTCCAGAACCCTGTAAGAACAGACTGGAGTTTTCAGCGCTGACCGTCGCAGTACCCAACATGGTCAATGCGGCACTCTCTGCCCGCAAATAAACGGTGCCTGTGGAAGCTGTCGTAATGTCAGCATTCACATTCAATGCCCCGAAAGCACGCAAGGTCACATGACCGCTTGCCGACTCAACATCCGCATTTGCGGTAATATCTTGCGCCGCATAAACCCGAACGTTTCCACTTCCGTCTGCAGATACCGCGATCCCATCGCTGTCAGCACCATCGGCAAGTACCACAGAACCACTACTGGCTCGTAAAACAATGGATCCATTGCTGTTGGTGCTGAGATCACTAAGGGTTTCATTGGGCATGGCCTGTAAACTACCATCTGTGATCACCCGCTGAATGGTAATATCAACAACATCAACTGTCAGCCCAATTTCATTCACCACGTTCATGCCACCCGCACCAGCTTCACCCGCAATGCGACCAACCCGTGTACGGAATGCTGAAATAGGAGAAACAGGGGTTAAGGTTCCGACACCACCATTTAAAGCAGACAACAATAACTGAGAGCCGATCACTTCCTGATCAAAGGTTGTGGAACCCGCACCTAAAATATATCCAACCAATGTTCCTATGGCTACTTTTCCTGAAGTGGTGATCCCCCCTAATTTAATCCCAGAGGCCGCCGCGATGGCCACATTACCCGTACCCGCGATAAAACGAGATTCAGCTTCGGCCATCACCGTTGATGTACTGAACACATGCAGTTGACCTGCACCACCTGTGCGCACTTCAATTTCAGTCGCCAATTCAAAACTACCAACACTTTGCAACGTAATACTTCCAGAGCCACTGGAGATATCCGCGTCCACATCTAACACATCTGCGGAGTTAATTAAAATATTCCCTGCCTGACTCGCACTAATCTCATGTCCGGCAAGCACATTGATTTCGCCCGTTACATTTTCGACCACAATGGTTCCAACAGATCCACCCGACTTGAGACCACTTTGCGCAGTTACGGGTGTCGCCACCACAGAGCCATCCATTTGAACCACTTGCGTAGACGCTTGGGTGCTGCCGATGTCCAAGGCTGTGGATTCAGTCACATACATTGCGCCATTGGTCGTGGCGGCTGAGAGCGTACTCACATCAATTTCAAGATGATTGTTGCCCGTAGCGATGTTTGTTCCCGCTTTTAACCGTAGGCTGGTAGCAGAGATATTGAGGTCCCCAGCATTGTTATCCAAAATGGCCGCCGTATCCGAAGTCACAGATACCTGGAGGTTCGTGGTGATCTGCGCGAGAGAAATGGTGTTTTTCGCTTTGAGGACAATATCACCGTTTTCAGCAATTAACTCACTTCCCGCAGCTTGGGTAATGCCGCCATTTGAAGAGAAGAGAGACAAGCTGCCCACACCAGAGCTTTCAACGAAAACATCCGTTGCCAACACCATCCCCCCATTTCCGCGTAAGGTAAGATGACCACTTCCCGCCATGATCGAATCATTTAAAGTAAGCACGGCATTGGTAGCTGAACTTTGTAAGAAAAGATTTCCACTACCGGTCAGATACACACCGTATTCCGCATCAAGGGGATCTCCCCCAGTCAATACGGTCAGATTGCCGGCAGAGGTCATGGACACCGATCCGCCTCCCAAGGACTGCAAACCGTAAACCGGATTCACAACCGTGGACGTTTCAACGCCAGCAATATCCAAGAGCGCAACCGCGCCCGAAACTTCACCGATCTCCACAGCAGATAATTCGTTTAGCACCATGCTGCCCGTGGTCACCTGCACCGCCAATAGATTTACATCAATATCGATAGCGTTGTAGGGACTCAAAATTCCAATACCCGTACCGGAGAGGATCTGCAATTCATCTGCGATCACATCCGTGTCGGTATCGCCATTATCCAATAGTTTTTCACCCACATCCAGGGCAACCAATCCGTTAACCGCTTGTACAGAAGCTATGACAAAGTCGTTGGTTGTTTCCACCCGGATATCGCCATTGTCGGTTTTAAATTGGGTTTGATCATCCATGGTCAGGGCTGCACCCACCACCACTTGCAGATCACCATTGCTACTCAAGACTTTCGCAGCAATGCCATCGCCGGCACTTGGCGCAGATTCGGGTGTAGTGATCCAATTCGCCGCCGCAGCGATAATCAAACTGATCGCGCCATCTTCAGAACTCACATCCGCATACGCATTTAAACTATTCGCTGAGATAAAGATTTTCCCCGCACCTTGCGTGCTCACCACAGAGCCATCCGCATCGCCATCGTTAAGATCTAAGGCACCGCTCACCGACATCAAAATATTGCCTGCTGTCGTAGAAACGATATCCGCCTGATCTGCTTTCACAAAGGCAGGGTCTGTGGTGACACCTAAAATGTTCACCGTATCAACCGTCACGCCCACAGCAGTCACATCCACATCACCCGTGACATCCAACTGAATATCATTTACGGCCAAGGCAGAAAGCGTGTCCGCAGTCAACGCAATGGGATGCGCAACCGACCCAATGGCCCCACCGGAGTGCAAACGTAAACCGGAAGAAGTCAATTGCAGTGCAGGCGCAGCCGCATCCACCAAAAGATCGCCATCCGTCATCAATGATAAATCACCCGTGCCTGTATCTACGCGACTTAAGGTCATGGCACCTACAGCATTCAACGCCGCATGATCATCTGATACTGTAATCACCGAGGCCGGATCTTGAGTGAACACTCCTCCGGATTGCATCAAAAGCGTACCACCAGAAACATCCAAGTTTCCAATCAACAACGTGTCCAAGGTGGACGTAATTTGTGCCGATCCATTGGTGATTTCACTATCACCATTCAAGGTCAACGTTCCACCCGTGCTCAAATGGAAGTTACCATTCACTGCAATGGTGGGATCCGTGACGGAGAGCTCTACCGTTAAGGCATCGCCTACTTGAAGTACGGTATTGCCATCCCCATTGGTTAATTGGCTTTCATTCCATGTACCCGAAACCGTAGATTTATCCACCTGAGCAAATTTCACGCTCACACTGGAATTTCCAATAATGAGAGCATCTAGCTCATTCACGGCCAAATCGCCCACCCCAGCACTGGCATTTAATCGGGCAACATCCGTGATGAATGCTTCGTTGGCCGCAGTTAACGATCCTACAGATAGGGCCGCATCCACTTGCAAGGTTCCCGTCGTAACCGAAGTGCTCCCATCATTGGCAGCGCGGAGTACCGAACCTGAAGTCGATTCAATACGCACATCCGCATCAGGCGATAGGACATGTGAAATCAATACATTGCCCATGGCCTGTAAAAGCACATTGCCTCCATCCGCATCCAAGGTCATGGCCGCATTCATGGAAAGAGATCCACTCGCCGCCACCCCTACATCGCCACCCTGGGTATTGATATCCATTTCAAAAGTCGTGTTACCAAAGATCCCGGCAGAAAAGTTTCCACCGTTCAAATTAATTTCATCCTGCACCAACAAATCGCCATTCACACCCATGACCAATGAACCATCACTGCTGTGCGTCACCGGACCACTCAACGTGAGCGAACCATTATCAACGTTTACAATCGACCAACCGGACACAGCGTCTTGCGTAAGTTCGGTGATGGTCAAATCGCCATCCGCGGCTTGTTCGGTAATCACAATGTCACCAGACGCTCCGAGGTTGCGTAATTGCAATTCGCCCACCTGTGTTTTCAAATCGCCCGTGAGAATTGCACCAATACCCGTTTGAGCGGTTAAGGTTGTAACACCAGCTGTCGCGAGGTTGGTTCCATTACTGGCGTGCGTATCTGTAATCGCGCCCGTGGTGGCAACAACATCGATGTTCCCTGAAGTGGAAGCCATGGAAGTGATCCCAACATTGCCTTCAGCAGTGTAGGTGATGTCTCCTGTATCACTGGACGTTTCCGCATCGGCACCCATAGTGATACTGCCAGCAGTACTGGTCACGTCAATGGTACCTGTTCCTGTCGCCGTAAGATTGCCATTTTGATCAATGTCATCTACCGCAGTTAAGGACAAACTTTCACCCGAAATAGATCCATCAACTGTAACCGTGATCCCTTCACCGGCATCCAAAGTCACATCGCCCGTTCCGGCATCTACTGGCGCACTTAGAGTAATATCTCCACCGGCGTCCACATCTAAATCCTGATCGTTCAGAGTCATGCCCCCGTCACCACCGATGGTAATATCCCCACCACCCTGCAACAATACGGGTAATTCAGATTCAACCAAATTTTCATCAGCCAGAATACTCAGCACACCGTCGGCATAAACTTTCACCAAGGGCATTTCAGTGGAGAGCAGATTGGCAAAACTACCATCTAAGGAAATTGAAGCATTGCTGATCGCCACAATGTGGGCCGTTTCAGAGTCAAAGGTCAGATTGCCGCTTCCGTTCTGGGTGGTAACAGACACCCCGCCGGTCTCACTCTGTACACGCCCCACCAAACTGATGTCGTTTTCAGCCGTTAACCGTAAATTCCCTTCTTGAACACCCGTGGCCCGCAACGCAAGTGCGCCGGGCGTTAAGGTGCCAATGTCCGCCAGGTTTGCAATGGTGAAAGGCAGCCCTGCGCTATCCAAAGCCAACTCCATGGCATTGATCGTGGTGCTGCTACTTTGCACCTGAATTTGCAACAAGCGCACATCATCTACTTCAAAGAAGGAGGCGGCGGCAGTGCCCACGGCCAAAGAAGGATTGATGGCATAAACGACCTGAATGCCATTCTGTGCAATCCCGCCATCTTCAGCTTCCAGTATTATTTCAACTCCGGAAGGTAACTCCGTAGTTGCCAAGGCCTTCACCGGATCCGCACCGCCGATAAACGGTTGGGCGGGAAGATTAAAGACCCCGGAGCCATCATTGCCTGCAACCAAAGCTCCGGATACCGGAATCGTGCCATCCGCATTGAGGACGGATAATAAGGTCGTCAGAGTGGTGACACCACTTTGCACATTCAGCACCAGGTGACGTGGCGTCGCATCATAAACCGCAGTAGCACTGCCATCGGTAATACTACCATCATCAATCAAAAAGACTTCGATTCCCTCCAGCGAGGGAGAAGTTGAATCCGCAACTAACGTAAAATCATTGTTGGCCCCGGTAGCGGTAAAGACCACTTCGGGAGGTCCACCCGTACCACCTGCAGTGAGGGGGTAGGTCGCCAAGACCATCGAACCAAAACCATTATTGCCGGGTGCCAGAGAAGCAATTAAATCCAAGTTAGCCAAAGCGGCCATGGGGGCTTCACTTACTTTGGCCGTATTAATCGCATCACGCACATTACCGGCAGAAGCATATGAACTAAATTTAACCGTTAAAATCCGTGCCCCTTCATCATAAACCGCGTTCACGTCTCCCACCGAAATGCTTTCATCTCTGATGAGACGTATTTCGATTCCGTTTTCATCCGCGCCTGCATCATTCGCCGTAAGCACCAAATTATTATTGGTTCCCACCATGTCCAAATGGGCAACCGCATGAACCAATTCCGCACCACTGTGGGTTTTAAACACGCTGGCTTGAATCACCCCATTGCCATTATTGCTGCCACCGGTATTTTCCTGCAACAAGGCAGCAGAAAAAGTGCCTTCACTGTTAATTGCAGAAATCACCTGGTTCGCCGTGCTGCTTCCACTGTTGATAAAGACCGTTAACAGATTTGTAAACCCATCAAAACTTGCGCTTGCACCACTGCCACTTATCGATCCATCATCCACAAATACGGTTTCAATTTGATTGTAGAGCTGACCCGAAACGGTTGCCGTTATGGTGATATCGTTATGGGTCCCGATCGGTCGCAGATCCGCAGAAGATGATAAGTTGGAGACCAAGGTTACACTGGGGTCACCCAGTGCCGTATTGTAATCATCATTGACAAAAGAACCCGCTAACTCTGCGGAGAAAGGTAATGCATCGTTGGTGTTTGCATCCGTCACGGCCGTCAACAACGTGCCAATCGTGGTCACGCCATAGTTTATGAAAATGTTGAGTTTGCCATTGGGTTCGTCCCAGTCGATAAACGCTTCGTTTGCCCCATCAGTAAGATGTCCACCCGGTCCATCATCCAATAAACTGACTTCAAAGGAATTAGCCGCCACGCCGGGGTTTAATGACGTAAACAAAATGTGAAAGGCTTCACCCGGTAAAAGAATTTGTGAAATTGAAGCAATGGGTTCTAAACCACCTGTAAACACAGCGGATGCACCGACCAAAACTCCTTCACGTCGTCCACCTTCAGCAAAGAAGGCAAAGTCTTCATTGCTTGCCAACGTGAACACCTGAGAGCCGTCCATTGGACCTTCCGCTAATACCGCAGTCGCTTCAAAATCCACATTGGCATTAATTGCATCTACGATTTCCTGAAGGGTGCTCACATCTTTGCGTAAGGTCACCGTCAATAAATTATTACCAGGGGTAAAGACCGTTGTCGGAGGATTGCCCTCTGCGCCAGAGGTTTTAATGTCGAATACAATATTCAAGGCATTGCCTGCAGGACCCACATGATCAGCCACAATGGAAATCGCATTGAGAGTGTCAGGGAAGGCTTCAATTACCGCCGCCACTTCCTGCACCGTCATGGTCCCCGTGCTATTGACCGAAATCGCACCAGCCTGTGTGGTGCTCACCCCGCCTTGGTGTCCACTGAAGGCCACATCTACAGAAGCATCTGTATGGAGGGACGCCACGGAAAATCCAAGATTGGTAATTTGCAAATCACCGGTGTTCGCAACATAAACGCCACTGGCTCCACTGATTGCCGTCAGATTATCCACCTGCGTGGTCAACGGAAATAAGCCGGCAGCAATTTTTACACGAGCATTCAAAACTAAATTCTGAGCGATCACCCGGGTGACGGGTCCGCCAATTGCCGTTACTGTAATATCTGTTCCGGCAATCAATCCTACGTTTGCGGTGCTGATGATGCCGCCGTTCAACAATAAGTTGTCCCCTACCCGGGCCAATAAAGATCCGGCTGCGGTATCAATGCTACTGGTAGATGATAAAGTTAAATCCTGACCTACTTCAAAGGAAACATCTCCACCCTGAGTTTGAGATGTGCCTCCTGTCGCAAAAGCCAGATCGGCATTTGTCCGCAGGGTTACATTTCCCCCGTTAACGGAGAAACTGTCATTCCAAGTTTGTGTACCCGTTGATTGCCACAAGACAGGAATGGCTTCGGAAACAGTCAACGCGGCATCCGCGCCTGCATCCACAGTCAACGCACCGGTAATATTTGCAAACAGCCCTTCGCCCACGCCGTCGACAACCAAACGATCCCCTGTTTGAATCGTGCTAAGTCCAGGTAATACTCCCATCGGCGTAGTCGGTATGGTTTCCACACTCACCAAACCTAACGCAAGGTCTCCTGTATTTTCAAAAGCCATCACGCCGTCATTTACTGTACCTGCAAGACGAGCCACCGCAAAACGCATGGGCTGTGCGGAACTTCCCAGTGAGCCCACCTGATCGAGATAAAGTCCGTTTGCAGAAATCTCGGTCGCCGTAGTCGCGGGTAAGCCGATAAGATCTACCGCCGTCACAGCCACATCGCCGGGCGTACTGACTTCAACCAAGGTCATGGTCGCGCCGGAGGAAAGTCGAATATCCGTGGCGGATGCAATAGTGCTATCAGCCACCTGGGTTAAATGGCCGTCTGCGAGTAAAACAACGCTACCCGTGGCATTTACCGCCACCCCAGCAAGATTGCCACCCACAACCAAATCGCCACCCGACGTGATCGAAACGGGCGTTGTGTCAGCCGTGGTAATCAAACCATTGGTTGCAAAGCCTGCGGTTGAACTTACAAAAATACCCCCCGTGGCGGTTTCTGCACTCAAGGTGCCGAGTATCACATTTAAGGTCTGACGTTCTCCAGCTTCAATGCCCACGCCCGTCGCGGCCGTAAGATCCAATTGGCCCAAGGTGCTGAAGTCCACAGGCGCCTCTGCAGGATCACTATCGATAATAGAACCAGTTGCAGATGAAACCGTGATATCCCCATCGGTTGAGCGCACTTCAGAAACCGCCACCGTGTTTTGGGCATCCACATCCATGCTGCCATTTTCATTCGCCAGCAATGACGTTTCCGCCATGGTGAAAGCGGCCGTAGTGGTCAGTTGAATATTCCCTGCACCCGTGGTGCTGATTTCGCGATTCGTGCTCAAATCCAAATTGCCATTTACGATCAATTCAAGATCGCCCTCTCCAGAGGTTTTGAAACCACCCACTTGGGTGAAATTAGCTGTAGTGGAGGAAAGCAAGGGCGTATACAGAATGCCCACACCGGAAATATCTTCGAGAGACAAATCACCGGTATTTTCAATGCGGTAAGGTGTATCTCCGGTTCCGTTGACCGCCATTTTTGAACTTGTAGTCAACAGAGCTTCCCCGGAACCTACGGGTCCGTCGATTCCCATGGCTGCGGTGATAGCCACGGCAGCAGAGGTAATCACGTTTCGGGAATCATCACCGCCGCTCGCCGCCTGAACAGATCCACCCGAAACAATAACCACTTGCGTATCCGCGTTGATATCGCCCAGGGTTACTTGGGTTGCGGTGGTGATATGCACACTTCCTGAATCGGCATCGATAGACTGTCCCGCAGAAGCCAGCACACCGCCGGCTTGTGAAATCAGAGTGATTTTGGCATCGGTGATCAAATCACCGGCATCCAACAAGGTGATATCACCGGTTGTTGCGGAAAGGGACAGATCGCCCCCATCAGATTGAATGATGCCTTCAATGGACATTTCATTTGCAAACAGCGCCACAACACTCGCACCGTCGGTGACCACCGCATTGGCAGTGGTAACAGTTAATAATCCACCGGAACTCAGCATGATATCGCCGGCACCATTTTGGATGGCGGTTAACCCGGAAATGTTCGCCGTGGAAATGCTGCCATCTTCACTGATCGTATCCAACGAAAATCCATTCGTGGTACCCGTCGTGAGATCATTCTCATCTTTCAGAGCAAGTGAGCCCCCCACGGTTACAGCCGCAAGCAGGGCCACATCCAGTTCGAGGCTGCGTTCATCCACTTCATTTAAAACCCCGATGCCGGTTGAGGCATTCAGGGTTAATTCATTGGCATAAATATTTACGGTTGCAGAGCCATCCGCATCCTGAACAAAACCAGTAGTAGAGACCACTGAAGCATTTCCCCAGGAATCCTGATCTTCCGGTGTCAATGCATTGCGGGTATCTAAGATTCCTAACGCGATATTATCGTCGGCTACCAAAGAGAGATGTCCGCCAGCTGACAGAATCGCCGCATCCACGGCTTGCGAAAAAGTGCTTCCAATATCAATGCCAACATCTCCGCCACCGGAGTTTAAACTTACGCCCCCGGAAATTGCACCACTGCCATCAGCTGCAAGAGTAAGCACGCCGCCCTGTCCACTTACATTCCCATCAAAAACCAGGTTTCCAGCCACATCCACCACAATGCCCGCATCGGATGCACTATGAATCCCGGTCGCATTGACAACGGTGTTCCCGTCATTGACTTTGATACTGATATAATCGCTACTGCCCGTGGCATCATTGATCACTGAAGTGCTTAGAACCGTCCGACCGGTTAACTGTTGTATGACCACTGCACCTGCTGTGCTATTGGAGGCATTCATGGTGTTTGCCTGGATCAACAGCGGTACCGTGCTTGCACCAATACCATTTGCCGCCGTCAGGGTAAGTTCATCCGCGATGATGTGAGCCGAGCTCTGGGGCGTTTCGGCCGTCATCGCCCCTTCTGTGATCAAGGTCACATCGCCCAATTCACCGGCAATCACTTCCACCACATGCAAATCACCATTGTAGACGTCAACAGAAATATCATTGTCGTCAGAGTCCGTGAGGGACTCGATCAATTCCAGCGTGGTATCTCCACCAGAACTGATGGTAATGGATCCATCCTGCGTACGGGCGGAGGTCACATACAAATCACTAAATTCATTTACGGTAATGTCACCGGATACGGTGGAGAAGCCCGTGAAGTTTTCAACTTCGGTCAACAGGAGAATGCCTCCAGCCGCTGTGGCCGTTAATGTACGTCCCTTGACCCCTTCAATAGAAACACTGCTATTGAGAATATCACCTGTCGTGGCGGTAAGAAAAATGTTGGAGCCTTGAGTAAGGTCCGCTTCATCATGATTAAACGTGAGAACAGATGCATTATTTTTGATTTCAATGTCACCCGCTGCAGTAAGTAAGTGAATGACACTCGATCCCCACTCGTTATTGACCAAATCATTGCTGACTTGAATTTGGGTACCGGTGACTTCAATCCCTCCCACGACTTCACCCGTGGTGAGTCCGGTCGCATCTAAACTCAATGAGGCTTGGGCTTTCAGTTGACCATTTACCAAAAAACTACCGCCATAAACGGTCAAAGGATCAAGGAAATCAGCCACACCTAAGCGTAAAAAGTTTCGGGATGCGGTATCATACCCAAAAGTAATGTGCGCAAATCCATCAGACAGCGCGGCAATATCAGTAGTGGTAAACTGGAAAGTACCTACTCCACCCACCGGAGACCCAATATCCATCGAAACAGATTCACTGATGGGTTTGATGAAAACGTTACTTTTGGGAAGGTTATTATTGTCTAACGCGCCAATAATAGAATCGGTTCCCCCATTAAAGTTCACATCATTGGAGGTGAGGGTAAGATCTCCCTCCGCCAAACGCACTTCATCTTGAAAACGAATTTCGGAATTCGACCGGATATCGAGACTATCCGCATCCACTTCTCCACGGAAAACAGTGGTCTGAGTACCTACGGTTTGCGTAATACTGCCATTGATATCCACCGCTTTGGTAAATTCCACATTTTTGGCACTTTGAATCAAAAGATCGCCATCATCAAGCGTCACAGTTTCTTTAAAATGAATTTTTCCCGTGCCCGCACTGGCTGGATTAACCGTAAGATCAGCAGAGCCCTGCCCGAGGGTAACATCGCCATTAAAGGTGATATTGTTTTCAGTCGTGATATCCAGGTTACCCGTGGTGAGCTCAAGCGTATCTGAAGCAGAATTTCCGAAAGTTGTATTTTCCGTACCCGCCTGTTGGGTGAAGGAGTTTAAAAGGACATTGCCATTAAAAATCACGCTCTTGGCATTTATAATCACGATGCCGTCTAAGGGATCTGTGGTACCCACATCACCATTAATAAGAATCGTCCCATCTGTTCCCGCATTCAGATAAAGCGTCCCTCCGCCATCAAATCCTGTACCTAAAATGTTACCGCCAATCCCTGCCTGATTCTTGGTAATGGTAATATCATGCCCGTTAGGATTCACATCTTGAGGATCAGCAGCCGTACTGTTTGTGGTATCCAAAAGGATGGTATTATCACCATGAATATTGCCTGAATTCTCCACATACACCAAGTTTATCGACTCTTCGTAGTAGATCGGACTGTCGGTAATCGTATCGGCACTGGCATTTACCGTATTCCCGGAACCTTCAAAGGTTAAAAGCCCGCCACTGTGCTGTATGGTACTGTTGACATTATAATGTCCCCCAACGTCGGGAGCCCGCAACCTTAAATTACCTTCATATACCAAACCATCAATGGTGAAGGCATGGCTGCCCTCTTCCAGTCCAATGGTCAATTCTCCGATACCTGAACCCGATAAATAGTCCAAGGCCTCAGAATCTAACGAAAACCCAACCGCATCTGTTCCCAGAGAAATGGTCGCATCATTTTGACGGGGACTTAGTTCCAAGCTGGAACCTTCCGTACCGCTTTGACTGCCGGTGATGGTTAATTCGTCCGTATGAAGCACAGATCCACCCGACCATTGTACTTCCCCCATATAAATACTGGCGGCATCGATATGAAAATTTTCCGCTTCGACACCATCCGCAATCACCACCGAATCTGCGGCCAAAACCAATCCCGCTAATTCCTGCGCCAAAAGTTGACCGTCAGTATCCCACACGCCATCTGCATTTACGACAAAGTCTTTGCCTTCAATAACTTGATACAGTTGTTCTCCACCCAAATTAATGTCTTCAGGGCTCGTAGACTCTTCGGCCCCGTTGGTAACAGCTACTTGCACCGCCTCGCTTGCACCAGGTACAAGCAAATCAGCAGCATCTGCACTGAGGAGAATACGGGGCTCTAGCGCCTCAAGGTCAAAAAGGGAATGGGGAGTTGGTTTTTTCACAATGGTTGTATCTTATGATGCTAGAGATAAATAGTGGCGTCAACTATGAAAGTGCAGGGTGTTTATTGCTATTACCCTTCAAACGTAAGTGTAGGAAAGTCACCAGCGATGGGCGAAGGTTGTAAATAGAGGGTTCCGAGGACGTTAATGTCGCCCGTCAATCCGGGTGAACGGAAAGTCATTGATTCGGTGTAGGTGAAACTACCCAAGTTGATTTCATGACGACCATCCGCACGGCCAATGGTGATGCCATTCACTTTCGGATTGGTGAAGATTTCTCCGTTCACCAAGTAACGGCTTGGGAGAGTCTGGTCGAAATTGTTCATAAAGTAGTTAATTTCAACACCACTCAGGCTCAGGTCTTCAGTTCCCAGCGGACTGACCATGCCAATGGAACTGGTCACGGAC
The DNA here is from genome assembly GCA_029719485.1 of Kiritimatiellota bacterium B12222. Classification (GTDB taxonomy): domain Bacteria; phylum Verrucomicrobiota; class Kiritimatiellia; order SS1-B-03-39; family UBA6053; genus UBA6053. The sequence continues at coordinate 445,191 of CP120722.1, forward strand.
AAGGTCTGTATTAATAAGGTTCCCCGATAAAGGGTACCATTAATCGTACGGGTAGATGCAACCGTGGCTTGAATATCAATATCTTCAGTAGTGAGGATAATATCTCCACCCGTAGCATTCACAGCTTCAGAAATCTTCAGTTCACCAGTCAAATTGACCACATGAATGTCGCCGCCTGCTCCGGTGTTCAATCCTTTAGTGCTTTCGGTTAAGCCAGCGATCGTCACATCACCAATTTCCAGATCACCCATTTCAACCAAGTAGATGCCGGCAACCCCGGAAGTGGCCGCTTCAACCACGTTGGTATTCATATAAAGCGGCACATTCACCGTACCTACACCACCACTTCCAGCGAAGCGGATGCGGTCAGCAGTCAGCATATTGATTTTTCCGAGGCCATTGCTGACCTGCAGATCCTGAGTCAGGCTGATAAGAGTTGTAGAGATTAAGGAGAGACCATCGGCCACAATAGAGGCGCGCAGATCAATAGAGCGGGCTTCCATGCGTAAATCCAGATCGCTGTAGTCTTGCTCTTCCATCACCCGAATCACACCGGTAGCGACATTACTGGCGTTCACGAAACGAATATCGATGCCTTCGATGCCGGAATGAGTAATGGAGACGCCGTCCCAAGTCAGCGAACCTGCATACAATTCTAAGGTACCACCGTTTTCGCGATGTAAGTTCAAGAGGTCATTTCCGCTACCGCCAATGAAGTTTTCAATCGCGTTGGCTTCATGTTTTACAGATCCACCAGTGGTAGTGGTGGTACCGCGAACATTTACTTCCAAATCTGTACTTACAGTAGAGAAGTCCAGGGTATCGTTTCCTTCACCAGGAATTTCACTGATGGTCGCAGTTCCCCAAGCATTTTCAAAGGCGTAGGTATCATCACCGGTTCCACCCACGAGAATTGTAGTACCTCCCACCGTGATTAAGGTATCATTTCCGGAACCACCATAGAGGTAATTGTTATCATTACTGCCCTGAAGCGTATCGTTTCCGTCACCACCCACCACATAGAGGGGCATATTCAAATCACCATAGATGGTCAGGCTGTCGTTGGCGTTGCCACCATCAAAGACGATCTGGTCGAAAGAACTCAGGAGATAACTTTCGGTTACGTCAAATGCTTCGACCTCTAAGTAAAGACCATTTACGGTCAGCTCAAAGGCTTCATCCAGATCAACGCCCGCACCCACGGTCAGACGGCGCCATGACCATGTGCCTGCAGAGATGACCAGGGTGTTGTCACCTTCAACCACAAACTTGGTGCCGTCTTTGGTTTCAATCAGTTTTGATACAGCCCCGGCACCGGTATGCGAAATCACTTCTGCCAAACGCGTATCTGCCAAGGTGACCACGCCGGCGAGGTTCACAAAGTTCAACACAGGCAGGTTGCTGATGGGATCCAGTACATCAGCCCGGGTATAGGCAAGGCTCAGTTTGGTCAACGGTCCAGGCACATTCAGACGACCCAGATCACGAATAATGGTCGGGAATAATGTATCACGAGCAGTGTTACCGCCCACAGGATCAGGACGGTTGTCCAGTGAAGGCTGCATGCGATTGAAGGCAGGAGCATTTTCAATGTTGCCTCCACCCAAGTGACCATTACGGCCAAACAGGGAGTGATCCATGGCGTAGGCGGTAGAAGGTCCGTCGAAGCTCCAGTATCCGACCAAGAATACCCGTTTCGCAACCGCATCATAAGGCTCAACCATATCAGCATTGATATCAAGATTGGTAAATACGGTATCCCAAATACGCACTTCATCCAAATCACCTTCGAAGTAAGCCAAGGTTCCCGGAGGTGTAGGAATACCACCCGACACGACTTTACCTTGACCGACCAGGGCATCACCTGTGCTGTCATCCACCAAGGTACCAAATCCCGTATCGGTAATCACACGGCCGAAGCCGAAGTTGATACCGTCCTGAGTGGAGAAACCTGAGGAGGTGACATTACCTTCTGCAACCAGAACACCGTCCACATAGAGGGACTGTCCGGTACCGGCGCCGTTGGCACCAAAGACGTAGGCGATATGATGCCAGTTACCATCAGCAAAACTACCAACATTACTGCGGATAATTTCATATCCATCATCAGCATTCTTATAGATAAAGGCGCCGATGTTGCCGTTTTCATCAATATAGATGGAGCGATCCATGCCGCCTTCACCCCGGACTCCGTTGTCGAAGGACAAGAGACCTTGTACTTTATCGCTCTCATCCGTACGGAACCAGAAAGTAACCGTGCTTTGAATTTCATTGATATCCGCTTCAACTTCAACCAGCTCTTCGCCTTCACCGAAGGTCAGAATACCCATACCATTGTAATCCATTGAGAAGATGCGCAAGTTAGAGAGGCCAGTGCGGGCACCAGTAACCGGATCGGTTGCAGGAACCAAGATGGAGAGATCGGAGATGCGGTTGCCATTGAGGTTGAGCACGCGGAGGTTGCGGGCAAAGTGCAATCCAACCAAATTCTGGATCCCCAGGTTATTGGCTTGCAGCTCGACCATGGTGGCCATTGCGCTGGCCATAATCGTACCATGAATCACGGGACGTCCGTCAAATCCTTCGGTAACGGGAATACCCAGAGCCCGAGCAATTGCGGCCCGTAATGCTTCATCCGGAATGTAAACTTCGGTATCGGGCTGACGAGGCTGTTGCACACTAAATTCTGCAGTAGGCGGTAAGGCGAAGAATTCATTGTCAGCCCGGTCACGGATTTCACTGGCTTCCCCTACGAAGAAGTCGTCACCACTGTTACCGAAGAGGCGGTCATGATCGCCATTCCCAATAAGAATATCTTCACCTTCACCACCGATCAGCAGATCGCGGTCGGAGTCGCCATAATTGTTTCCTTGGAGAGGCGCTTTCACTTCAATGCTGAAGGGAAGTCCCACCAAGTTGCCTTGACTCATCCAGAGGAATCCATTCGCATCCAGCATCACAAACTGACCAGCACTTTCAACCGTGGCGGTGTTTGCAAGCGTGCGGATCAAAGATTCACCATCTTTATTGATTAACTCGACTTTACCTGTTCCAGCTGCGGAACCATCGGTGGCGTAAACTTCACCTTGATAGAGATAGAAAGCGACAGATCCTACCACCCGTAGCAATTCAGGTGCAGCTCCGGTACTGAAGCCCCAACCTCCACCATTAGAACTGATCAGCGGGTAAGTACCATCACGGTATCCATTGGAAATCCACAGACTGTAATCGATATAGCCCTGCAAATCAGCAGCTTCATTTCTTACAATAAAGACGATGCCATTCGCGGTATTGGCAATACCGGTAATTTCTCCTCTTTTGACCGGAGTCAGATCCACGATCATGCGGGTGCCTTCAGCGGTTCCGTCACTCAACCACAAGGAAGGACCAAATTCTGACGTTTTTGCACTAAAGACCAGTTTACCACCGGCAACCGTAAGGTTTTCGGCATTTTCAGGCAAGAAGGTCATCAGCTTGACACCAGAATCCGTCAATTTCCAAAGCAGGCGGATTTCATCCTGTCCAGCAATGAAGTAGGTTTCGCCATTATAGAGCACTTGGCTATCGACTGTACCCGGTAAGGTAGAAATAAATTCATAGGTTGTTGCCGCGGTACCTTCACTGCGCCACAAGCTCACGTTGTCAGCTTCTGTCACCGTGAAGTAGAGTACGTTGTCGCTAACGGTTACAAATCCTGCGGGGCCACCTAAACCTAAGGCAGAGGAAATTTCGACGGTTCCAGCTTGCTGACCACCCAATACCGGATCACCTAATCCGTTGCTGCTCCAAAGGCTCACACCGTCAGCAGTCGTCACCGTAAACAAGAGCTTACCATTGACCACACCGAGCATGGCATAATCAGTCACCGTTAAGTCTTCCAGTTCAACCACGTTGAGCGCTTCGGCACCATACGCTTGGCCTTCACCTGGATTTGCAACCCAGAGTTTCAAACTACCGTTGGTTTCAACAAAGTAGAAGAGTTTACCGTTTGCGGCAACCAAGGGGCCAGCGTCTTGTTCACCCGCATCAATGTTACTCAAGGTAAATACCTCAGTACCATTCGTCGCACGCCAAATGTTATCGACCATGTAAACCACTTGGTCACCGGCCGCAATCAGTTCACCAACCGTGTCGGTACCATAATCTTCCAGCTCAGAGGTTTCAGTATCGGTAGCTTGGTAAAGCTTATTGCCAATACGGTAGATCAATTGCTCGTCTAAACCGATGGCATCTTCAATGATCGCGGTGAGGGTATCCACTTTCTTGCCAAATTGACCTTCGACCACCCAAAGTTCAATGGTGGTATTATTTTCAAGCGTGAAGAACAGACGGTTGCCAGCACCTGCGACCAAACGCAATTTGTTTGCCGTACCACCCAAAGTATTTTGAGTAATAATTTCCACATCACCGGCGGCAGTGACGGTGGTGACCGGAGCAGTCAATATTCCATTCGTGCGCCACAATTGTTGGTCACGCAAGAAGTAGGTATAGTCTCCGGATACAGCCAACGCGGTTTCGCCATCCGTCACCAGATCAGCTTCTCCATTCTCTTCCAATACAATGTCACCGACCGGTGCTTCCACACGGAGGAAGTAAGTACCGGCAATCAATTGTGACATATCGATTACGGCCTGACCGGACTGCAAGAGTCGGCCATCCTCAGTGTAGAGCGATCCAGTTACGGTATCACTTGATCCCGTGGTCACCATCAAACGGGTACCATTTTCCACATGGGCGTGTGAAATGGTTACCGCTTCAGCTAAAGTCTCTGGCAGTTTCAGGAAGAAGGTCACCCGGGTAATACCGGATAAGAGTAAGCTGCGGATTAATTCAGTGATATCCACGTCCGATTGATTTGAAGTAATACTGGTGTTGCGAACCAAGAAGGCTTCACCAGAATCAATCAAGCTCTGCAGATTCAGACCATCTGCTTCAGAGACCAAGCCATCACCCGCAGTTCCCAGCATATAGACATCAAGGGCAGGTACCACGGAGAGAACAAATTCAGCAAATGGTTTGGCCAGGGCTTTCTGCGTTTCCGTACTTACGCCATCAGTTTTCCAGAGGACACCGTTCGTGATCACACCATTGGTAGTTGTGGGAGCCGTGAAGAAAATGCTCGTTCCAAAGACCGTAAGATGGGCTGGATCAGAAATGATCACAAAGGCTTGTGACTCATTTTCAGTGAGCACCTGTTCGGTGACGTTGGTATCGAGATTACGGTACCACAAACTTTGACCGCGGGTGGATCCCAAGACAAAGTAGAGTTTATTGTCCACCGCGACCATTTCGGAAACGGTCCCTTTACTCAAGGTGGCCACTAAGCCACTCGTAAGCGTTGACGTATTCAGGGAGTAAATCGCATTTGTGGTCGGTGTTTTGTAAATGTAGTAAACGGTCGTGCCGTTAAGAACAAACAAGTTAAACTTACTACCTGTGATTCCCGTTTGGAGAGTCACGCGATTCAAAGAACTATCCAAGCTACTCAACTTGGGCACTTGAGTTGTGGTATTTGTCACCACATAGAACAAGGTGCTGCCAATTGAAGCCAGGTCACTGAAGGCTTCATTTGAGCCTCCTTCATCCAATAAAGAGGCTTCGGAATTACTGATCTGCCAAAGGGTGTAATTACCTTCGTTGTTATTAATCAAGACGATCTTGCCATCGTGAACGACCACTTCTTCAACCTTATCCCAATTGACCACCCGTTTTGCGGATAAGGTCTCATCCAAGCTTACGCTTAAAGAAGGAGGGGTAACATCAAAGGCCATGGTGTATTTCACCAAAGAATTCAAGGTAGTGATGGTCACCAGTTCATTGCCATCGAAGAGCTCGAAGACGTAATTCGTATTCGATCCTGACAAGGTAATATCAGATTCAATGGATGTGTTTGTAGAAGAGCGATAGTAGTTCAGTTTCAGGCTACCGTCTGCCAGATAATAAATATCATTACCTACCACCCGGAATGCAGAGCTCACATCGAGTTTTGCAGTGTTCAGATGAATGCCCGTGTCTTCCACTCCATCGGTACTGTCGTAACGCCAAATATGGGTATCTTCCGAAGTGGCATCCTCTGCGAGGAAGTAAAGCTTACCATTCAGAACAAACAACTCACGTGGGTTCGTGTAGGTGTTGGAAGAATCAATGGTGGTCAGCGCAGGTACAGTGCCCTTCTGTGCATTCACGATGCCAGATCCGCTAGAGACCGCGGTGATCCCGGAGATGGATGTAAACAGAGCCGCAATTTGAGTAGCGGTGGTTACACCAAAGTCGATGTAAATTTCAACCCGTTTGTCAGCAGGGTCATTCGTATTGAACTCAACACCCATCGGATGGTTGACCGCATCAAACTGTAAGTACACGAAGGTGTAATTATTGTAGGCGCTGGTGACCGTGAACGTCACATTATTCGTACTACCACTCGGTGCGTTGAGCGTAACCGTTGTATCTGCAGCAGTGACGGCAGGGGTGACGCCCTGGCGAATATCAAAGAGCTTGATCGTATTGTTGGTTAAGGTCGTGCTTCCATCAAAGGAAACCACATAAATGCCTGCACCCACATCATCGTCACTGGTACCCGCACCATTAAAGCTGAGCGTATCGAAAAGATCATCCAGCAATTTGATCGTAGTGCCACTTTCTACCAAGGTCAGTTCATAACTAGAGGAACCGGTGATGCCTACGCTGCTTCCTGTACGAATGGTTACGCTGCGACCGTTGAAGAATTCACCATCGCCATTCACATCTGCGGCTTTCAATACCAAGGGCTTGGTATTGCTTACCCCACCGGAGGTTACCGAAGGCAAGTCCAAGGTTACCGTGGCAGCGACGGCATCTTCACCACCCGTAAAGGTGGACCTATAGTTATCCAGTTGCAGGGCACCAATTGAAGATGCGGAAAATGCGGTGTCACCATCATTTGTAATCGCAGTTGCAATGGCACTGATGCTACTGGAGCCTGCATCAAACACCACCACCAGGGTACTGCTGGCACTCTTCCAATCAGTTGTCACTGAACCCGATCCCGTTCCTTTCAAAATAATCTTGGTGCCATTCGCTTCTGTCCCCACGACACCTGCAGTCACGGTAATGGACTTGCCGGTCTCAAGCGTTAGCGTACCGGTGGCCTGCGCACTGGCGGTGTCTTCAACAAAACCAGTTGATCCGGAACTCGCGTCATTAAAGGTTTGCGTAAGGGTTTCAGACGTCGTCGCGGAGAAGTTGGTCAAACCATTCAGGACATCCAATAAGGCCTGTACGGTGGTGTTATGGGTATCATTGAACCCTAAAGTCAGTACGCCTGCAACGATGGTCGCGGTAGGTGTATTTGCATGACCAGAAGTAAAGGTAGTCGTCACCGACGTAATTTCAGTTGCGCTACTTGCCGTCAGCTCAAACTCATAGCCTTTCACGGTAACCGTACTTTCTTGGTAGGCGCCATTTTCAAGCGTCAACACAGGGAGAGCAATCACATTGCCCGAACTACCTGAAGCAATGCTTGCAGACAGATCAACATGACCATGCAAGGCCGCACGAATATCACCTAAGGTCGCAAATCCTGCACGGGCATAAACAGTATACACCGTGTTTACTCCTACCGTATCTTTATAGATGGCGGTGTTCGGTGTTGCCACGAGGTATGCAGAGCCATCCCGACGAACATCAGATGCAATGACTTCAACAATATAATTGTTACCTGCGGCACCCTTAGCCGCAGCCGTCAAGGTCAAACTCCGACCCGTGCCCAAGTTCAAAGTAGACGCTGCAGCTTCTGCATCATTTCCACCAGCAAAGACGCCCGTGGTCAATGCCACCGCTTCAGCCACCTTAATCAAGGCACTTTCATCAGCAGTATCCACACTGATCGTCACCTTTGTGTCCGTAGTGTTCGAATTATAATCATCTAATGCATCGACAATATCTTCGGCGGTGGTGGTTCCATTGATGACATAAATGGTGACCGTACCACTACTGTAACTTACAGTGGTCGTGGTCGCACCGGTGGCCGCTTCAAGGAATTGTACATTCCGGGTAGCGCCTACACTTTTCGCAATGGTTAACTCAATCGCACCAAATTCAGGACGGATGGTCGTTCCATTGCTACCAGTGATGTTAAAGTATGGTTTCTCAATCAGATTTGCATTTGCATCAGCGGCCACAAAGGTTGCCGTCAAACTTGAATGTGCTGCGGTCACCACAGAGGCAATATCCGAGAGGGTGGTATAGCCGGCGCGATAATTGATGGTTAAGGTTTTACTACTGTTGTTCCATGTGGCCGTGGCTACGTATGGCGCAGTGTCAAAACGATTGCTGTTGAGCGTGCTATTGGGAACCCAATTCACGGTTATGGTTTCAACGTCTATGGTGGAACTACTGATTTCCAAAGAATCTGCGGAACCAGGCAATTTCACCACCAGTTTTTCAGGAGCTTCCGCAACAGCACCTACCGCAGTACCTTCATTCGCGAGGAGTTTACCCGCACCTGTATTCGTCGTTTCAATAACGGAGTACAATGAGGCAGACCATGTAGAATGTGTTGCAAAATACGTGACCAAATCTGCAGCGGTGGTGGTGCCATCCGCTTTCACAATAACCACCAAGCCCGAGGAGCTTTCCACGTGATCTACAGCAGAACCGGTTTGGAAACTCACGGTCTCGGAACCGTTTAAGTTCGTTTTAGTGAAGACCAAATCATTGTTCACTCCCGTTGGAGTTACGATAATGGTGGACGCCGGGGTCGTGAACTCAAAGATCTCAAATCCAGTGGACTGATTCTGAACAGCCGTGAAGTATAATTTACCGTCATTCACAATCAAGTTACTGACCTGACCACTACGGGCACCAATAAACACATCTCTAACGAATACAAGATTCGTGAGATCTGTGGAATAGAGTTCCCGTCCATATTCAGTGCTTTCAGCAGAGAAGTAATACGTACCTGTGCCATATTCAATAAATTCGGCAGGAGCAGAACTTGCAGATCCAGAGGCAATATCCGCAATCTGGGTAAAGGTGCCCGTACTACCACTTACGATGAGTTTCCAAGGCTCTAAGCCATTGCTGTCATTGGCGGCAAACAGGAAGTTGCGGTTATTACCCAGTGAAGTCAGGTTTTGGATATTGGTCAGACCCGATTGAGTATAGGTCACCGGTGCCGCATCAGCATCATCAGGGTTATAAATCAGAATGGTATTACGGGTAGTGCCACCAATCACCGCCAAATCACCATTGCCCATTTCTGTAAGATCAACGGGGTTCACCGGAGCATTCGTGGCTTCGAAGTAGGTCAGGTCATCCTTGAGGATCCACAGGCTACTGTTACCTGCTGAATTAATTCCCACAAAGTAAGTAACGCCATCTACTTCAAGTATTTCACTAATGGTATTGATCAAGAGGTTACTGTTCGTCTCATTGCGTAACAATATGGCATTGCCACTGGCAGAACTTCCTTTCAAGTCCGCAACCCAGAAACGTTGTGTTCCATTATCCGCAGCCCGGAAGAATACATTGTCACCAACCAGGTACATGTTGCTGGCATCATTAAACGGTGCCGCACGTGTAACACTGGTTGCACCCGTTTCCCCATTCAATTTCCAAACTTGAACATCGGAAGCCGCATAGAAATAGTTACCAGAACCAGTACCGGTGAACACCAAATTGTTTACATCATCAACATCATCGACCTTCACGGGAGTGGCACCGTTCTCACTGTAATAAACTTCTTTATTCAGAATGAAGTAAAGATCCGTACTGTTGGCAACCAATGAGGTAGGCAACACCCCAGAATTCGAAAGAATCGTATTCAGGTTATTGCCTTGGCTATTCACTTCTAAGATACTGTATTTGGTATTGGACTCAGTGACCAAGAAGACACGGCCTTCAAGTGCATACAGCCCTTGTACAACACTACCGGTTAAGTCAGCAATCTTCGCAGTACCGAAAGGTGTACCATCACTCACCCAAACACTCGTTACATTCGTGCTCGCATCAACAGCCGTAAAGTAGAGACCCGTGCTGGTTTGAACAATTTCATCAATACCATTGGGCAGAATAACATCATCTGTACTTAAACCTGCGATACGAAGCGTCACTTGCTTGAGCAACTCAGGGTCATCAATCGCAGCCAAATAGGCACTTAAATCGAATTCCAACACCGCGATATCGCTGGCATTCTGTAAAGTGAGCCCTTCACCACTCAGATCAACCTGATAGGTAAGTGGATTTTCATTGGATACAGTCAATACACCGGAGAAGCCTTTCAACACGGTTTCAGTTTGGATACCCGCAATCGGGTCAAGACGAAGCATGTCGCCCAGAGCGCCATCCCCCAAGGTCGTGAAACGATACCATTTATATGCTTCACCAGGCAACAAGGTGTAGCGACTGGTATCCAAAATACCATTTTCATTCAAATCAGCATCATAGAACACGTCCGGACGGCCAATACCTGTATCCACCAGGAAGCTACCACGACCTGCGATACTGCGATTGGTAAGAATATCAAAACCACTGTCAGGAATTTCCTGAATGAGACGACTACCATAGATTAAGTAGAGACGACCTGCATCCACGCGGGTACCCCCAATCGTACCATCCGCTTTAGCTGCACCAATAAACAGGTCATCCACACCATCAGCATTGATATCCATTCCCGGTGTGCGGGTTAAGGTACCAAAGTTATCGGTTTCATTCTGACCTTCGAGAATAATGTGCGCATCACGGAACTGCAGGGTTGGCTGAATATTTCCGTCAATAGAGAAGAAGATGAAAGCCGCACCCTGATTGGAAATGGTGAGCACTTGACCGCCCACATCCTGTTGTCCGGTTACCCGTTCAAAACCGGTACGACCAATCACCAAATCATATTCGCCATCACCATTGAAGTCGCCACCCGTCACATACAGGGTGCTGAAGAAAGAGGTGGTACCAAATTCATTCGAGCTTGCTTGAGAGAATCGTACAAAAGCACTATTTACGGCGTCCACTGCCGCAACACCGGATTCGCGCCAATCCAAAGAACCACGGTAAACGAGGACCGCGCCCTTCGCGCTTGCATTGTCTTCACGATAACGAACCAGAGCAAAATCATCTGCGCCATCGTTATTGATATCACCCACGGCCTGAATTGAGCCACCGAGTGAACTACTGCGGGTCTGCCAAATAGAATCGTTAAAGAGGCTCACCTCTCCTTCACCATCGACATACAGAGATATTTCGAAGAGTTTCCGGAACTCACCGGCAAAGACACTGGTCTCCACTTTACTCACAACCGCATTCGCAGCCACCTGATCGTCGCGAATCAGAATAATCATTTTACTGTCAGTAGAGCTGACTTGCACACCTTCCACAATTCGTGAATCGTAGCGTACTTCGATTTCATATCCATTCAGCGAAGCACCTTTTTCCAATGCTCTGATCAACAAATCATTATCTGAACCCGCAATACTCAAGACCACCGAGCTACGATCTTCATCACTGCCACCACTGGTGAGCACTTCCGTAACCAACTCGTTATCAACCAAACCAGCAATTGATGAGAGTATGGTTCCCCGTCCTGAATTGTTCGGCAGATGGCTTCCACCCAGAATAAAGGCTTGTCCCTGAGCAGGGTCTACATTTTCTTCACCCACGAAGGCTTTGACGACAAAGCCTAGATCATCGAGTCCGTCACCATTAACATCTCCTACCACGGAAACTTCTAATGCATTGCTGTCAATCGGAGCAAAGGAGAATTCCAAGCCCCATGAATCAACCAAGCCGGAAATATCACCCGTGCTGTCAATAATTCTTAAGGTCCACGTTCCATTAGGATTAATCCCATCAAAGTCCGTCAGGCTACCGTAGGGTTGCAGACTTCCTGTATAGGGATTAGAACTGCTCAACAGCGTTGCCAATGCTTCGTCATCGATGATCACCGGACCTAACTCATTGCCAAAGGCATTCGTATTTGCAGCCAAGTCTCCGACTCTAAAGATTTTTACGGTTTCACCCGACGGCGCAATTAAATCAATACTCACGGTTGAAAGATCCAAGGTCCGTAGATTTGAAGGATCTTCTTTCAGACGTAAGCTGAGATTCACATCCACAGGACTTAAGGGCAGATCTTCAACTGCCAGAGTTAGTTCGGTAGGCGTCGTGGCCAAATCAAGAGACCAGTTACTCAAGGTGCCATCATAGTTACCCATCGTATCCACGATGCTCAGCGTCCAGATTCCGGCATAAGTGCTGTTTAAGAAATTGTCTAAATTCAGCTCAACGGAATACCCGGGTAAGGACTGGTCATTCAGTGGGCTATTCTGCCAGGTACTTAACGATGGTAATTCAACGGACGTACCGGCATTGGGGCCAATCAGAGTCAAGATGAGATCATCGGGTGAGGTATGATCAATGTTGACCTTCACCACAACATCCGTCACTTTTTCGCCAATCTCACGTACATCGGTCACTTCGATGGTGGAGGTGATCGGGGCCTCAGTACGCAAGCGTAATTCAACATCGACGAACGTATCCATCCCATTAGGCGTACTATCAGTAATTTTTAAGATCCAGATGCCATGTGGATTGACATTAGCGGTTCTAAAGATGTCCAAATCGCCAACAGGGAGGAAGCTAGTGCTATAGGTACCACTGCCATCCAAAATACTTGTGGTGGCCAGATTATCAAACGTGGTATTCAACATGGTGGTTGAAGAACCACCAATGTTATCAAACAATGTGATTTTGGTGACATGATCAGGTGCGATCAACTCAAGCTTCAGACCACTGAGAGAACCGGTTTTCAATTCATTGATCACCAAGTCAACATCTGTAACCAAAACACCATCAGGCAATGCACTGGCATCAATTTCAATTTCAGTTTCACGAGCTTGGACCACACGTTCGGTGTAAACCACGTTCACGTTATCGACCACCCAACCCTGATAGCCATTAGCAACAGAGTCAACGGTATCAAATCCGAAACGTAGATTGACGCCACCAGCAAAGCTGCTGTCCAAGGTAATGGAAACCGTTTGTATGCCTTCCACAATTTGTCCGTTGCGGTTAGAGGCTACCCGAATCCATTCCGTAGTTCCCACTTTCTGTACTTCGACAAAAGCTTGGTCATATACCGAAGGAATATTTTCGGTTTGCAGGTAAGAACTGAAGGTCAATGTGGAGGTAGCCACCCCTGTGGATATATTGCTCAAGAGCGCATAACCACCCACGCGTTGGCCATTGTCATAATTGAAGGAGGTATTTCCAAAATAGAGTGCAGCACCAGTACCACCAGCCGGTACAGTCGAGGTGACGTTCCAGAAACTACCAAAGCCTGGAAGTGCCACAAATGTGACATCGCTGAAGTTGGTATTGCTGTAGGTCGCACCAGTAAAGCTCTCCGTCGCATCAATAGCATCTTCATTCGTGTTTTGGAATTCGCTCTGATCAAATGATACGGGGTTATAGTTGTAGTATGGATTGCGAACGGGGAATGCCGCATCAATGTTCCCACTGGAAACTTCAGCCGTGAACAACCGTAGGTCAGCCAAGGCAAAAGTACTGTCGATGGTGTTCACACCACCAAGGTCCCGAATCACATCACCGGCAAAGATATAACCGTAACTGTTCACGGAGTTCGCCACCGGACTGACCACCACTAAATCTTCGAAATATTCTTCAGTCTGAGCATTATAATGACCGCTCCAGCGTGTGACCATCACTTGGATATCCACAGTACCGTTTTCGGTATTCAACTCATCCTGAGAAAGAACCACTGTACGACTGTAACTCGGGTCGAGTTCGGAGGTACTGATCGTCCGTGGGTAAACCTGACCACCAAAGATAATGGTGATAATGGTTTGGTTACCTTCTAATTTGAAGAAAACCAAATCCGTGAGGCCATCCGCATTTAAATCACCCATGCGTTCTGCAGGGCGACCCAAGCTACTGAGGTCGAAGATGTAATCCGCATAAATCGCAGCCTGTTGCAAGCCGAGGGTTTGAGTAGGACCTAACAAGAGGAAGGCATATTCCGGTCCCATCAACAGGGTATCATTATGTCCATCACCATCTACATCACCCAGCTGTTGGGCCATGGATAATTCCATACCTACCCGATCCCCTTCAAAGGCAATCGCATCGCTGAGATTAATACCGGTTACCACATCTCCAATATCAATTCCCGTATAACTGGTAGAGTCGGTAATATCATAGTTTGGATAGGCCAATGAGTAACGGAAGATTTTGGGTTCTGGACTCAGGAAGCTTAAGTCTTCGCCCTCGGGAACCGCCCCGAAACTGTCCGCATCAAAATAGTGCAACTCACTTCCTAACATCTCAGCCAGCACTAAGGTGTTTTCTTCCGTTCCATAATCATAGGAACCTAAAATGTATTGGGTGGCAGAAAGCGTAGACTGTTCACGGTATCCGGGATTCGCCTGTTCAAAGACCAGTGAAGCCGCATCCAGTTTCTGTAGCGTATTATCTTTATGCCAATAGGCGAAGGACGTGGTTTGATTCGTACTCAGGAATACTTCAGCCACATTGTGGTAAATCGGTTCAATGCTCTTGATCGCATTACCCACCCAGTTGGCTTCGCCAGTTAAGGTTTGTCCTTCTTGAACCGTCACCCGACCAAAATCATTTACGCCATCATTATTTAAATCACCCAGGGCTACAAAGAGACCACCACGATCTTCGCTGAGCACTTGCCACGTACCGCCATGGTAACTGTACAGACTATTTGAGTCGGTACCACTGATGCCAAACTCTCCGTATCCATCTCCGGTGATATCCCCTAACGCTACCAGACGGGCATCATTCGATACGCCAACTGCAGAAATTTGCGTGCCATTCAACGCATTGCTATGCGGTGTATCGCCTGGCTCTACCCGATCCGGATTGGAAATTTGTTTAAGGTCGTAGATCACAATTTGGGTAGTCGTCGCAACCACCACGGCACCCCGGGGCATATTCGCGCTCACAGCACCCACACCTGCGGCAGAGACAATGTCCCCTCCGGGAGTCAGACCTGTATAATCATTCGTACTGATAAACGCATCCACACGGATATTGTCGATGTACCAGCCTTCAAAACCGTTTTCTTCACCATCAATGGAATCAAAGGTAAAGCGAACCTGAATCTCTTGACCACCGAAATCATCACTGGACAATTCAATACCGACCCGTTGTGATTCTGTCGTGGTAGGATCTTGGAGGGTCACCAATCCGTTTCCACCGGCATTACTTGCCAAGGTTTCCCAAACAATGGTTCCCGTTCCATCGTCCACGCCGACTTCAACCGTCGCAATATCAAACTCTGAAGGTAACCCTTCTGTTTGGAGGAATGAATCAAAGCTAAGGAGTCCACCACCGGCAAGCACACTAAATCCTTTCAACAAGGCATAACCGGCAACCCGGTCACTACCGGAAGCATAACTGTAGCTGCTGCCAACCTTTTTGCCAAAGTACAGAACCTGTCCGTCACCACGTAACTGATTCGTCTGTGGAATATCACTGGTGACGTTCCATAAGTTGGTTGCACCCGGTGCATCGTCCAGCTCACCGAAGCTCATGGTCACCGTCGAATCCGTAGTCGTTTGGAAGATCACCTCTTCGCTAAGGATATCTCCGCCACCGTCAACATAACTTTCCAAGGTTTGGAAGCCTTCAACTTTCAGATTATCAATCGTCCAGCCATTGTAAGCATTGGCCCAACTGTCACCACTATCAAAGCTGAAGCGAATCTCCATGCCACCTGAATAGTCCACACCATCCAGTTGAATCACAACCTGTTGAATACTTGGATTGAAGCGACTGTCCTGAAGGGTAATTAAGTCTTGTCCGCCAGCATTCGATGCCACAGTGACCCATGTACCACCCGCAACGCGTACTTGCAGTTCAGCTTTGTCATATACCCAAGGATACTGTTCGGTCGAAAGATATGAATCAAAACTAATTAAGGTACCCGTACTGCCACCCACAAGTCCGGTTAAGGTAGCCGAACCATATACACGAGAACCCGTATCATAGGTGCCTGATCCTGTATTCGCAAAGAAGAGAGCATTACCATCTCCACGTGCAGTGTCCACAGTCCCGACTTTCCAAAGATTCGTACTGCCCTGAGCCGGAGTACCGTAATCAATGGTATATGTAGCTGCATCGGTGAAATCTTGGGTAGTCGTCGATGAAACAATCACCCCGCCTTCTACGGTAAACAGAGAAGATCCACCCGTATTCCACGTACCATCTGGATTACTGAAATCAGATCCGTTGAAGATGACTAATTTCGTACCATCCCAGACAATAAGTTGATCGCCTTGATCTACTGCCGGATCGGCAGGTAAGTCTTGTGCTGGATTCTGAGAGCTCTGTGCACCAAAATTTGTCGTGGAGGTACCGGTGATGACGACATTCGCGGCCGCAAACACATCCCGCTCTACCGCAGTATCCGCCTCGCCACCAATAATGTAGACTGCAGGATTTGGACCGGTAACCAATACCCCAATATCAGATATACCATCGTTGTTATAATCTGCAGGTTGCAGGAAGAACGACTGAGATCCATCTGCAGCCACAGTCAACAATGGAGCAGGAAGCGTGAGGAAACGACGGCTGCTGTTCACACCCAATCCCAAGTTCGCAAAGTCTTGCACACCAGAGAGAATCATCACGGTCGATGTTCCTGTGGTCAAATTGTCATTCACGGCGGCTACATATTCGCCAATACCGTCTCCATCTATATCACCCAGGGAGATGGATACCGGACGGAAGGAGGCCAAGACCGCATCATCATCTGTACCCACCACAATGAGAATGGCATCTGCATCAGATGGATCCACCTGAATGCTGCCACCCAAGCTATCCACAAATGTTATTTTGTACTGCCCCATTTCAGGAGCACGTAAGAGATTGGTTTGACCATTGCGGAACCCTAGTTCCGAGGCCGCATCCCCAACATCATACGTCATGCTGAAGGTGAAGTCATAAGCCGCGGTCAATCCAATACGTAGTCCCAGCGCAGTTTCAATCTGTTCAACGATCAGAAGCTTAGCCAATTCCGTTGGCAACGCATTTCTTAAATCGACGATCAAATCGGCAATGCCCGTATTGCTAGCAGTTGACGCTGCCGTTACCGTTACAGAGATAGGCGTCGCACCATTAATGGAAATATCCAGGGTTGCATCGTCAGTCAAACGTCCGTCTTCTACAATGTCGTTTTCGGCGGTGACCGTAAAGGAAGCCACGTTAACCACCTTGAGAATGTAATACTCAGGTACTCCGGCATATTGCTCAGCAGGTACCGCTTCAATCACCGAACTTGGATCAAGATCACGAGCGGCATAAAGATAGAGGTTACTGTCTGCAAATCCACTGTAGAGACTCTGCATAGCAGGATCATCAAAAGTGATTTCGAGCATATCCAAAAGTAACAATGCGGAAATGGATCCGGAGAACTGTTTCAAAGAGTCTGGTGTACGAATGAGATAGAAGTCAGCACGGTCACCTTCATGGAAGGTCAAGCCATCAATGATCATTCCGGGAGTGATGTCGGGTAACAAGGCTGCAAATTCTGCGGTATTGTTATGACCGGTCACACCGCTTTTCTTCACGAGTTCATAAATATCGAATGGTGTACTGGTGTTACCAGCCAACAGATCATTACCGCTTCCACCGTCAAGTACGTCATCACCCGGTCCACCGGAAAGATAATCATATCCGGCACCACCATAAATCTCATCATCAAAGGCACCACCAAAGAGCAAGTCATTGCCGTCTCCACCGATGATGGTGAGGTTGACTAGGTTTCCACCCCCCTGTTGACCCGCACCGGCTTTTACGCCCCACTCATCAATTTGGTTGAGGAACGTAAATTCTGGATCAGCGTGGAACACATCATCGCCACGTTGCAGATCAATCACAAAGTCTTCGATGCCGAAGGCCATGAAGAAGTAATAGTACTGGTCAAAGATCAGACGTTCGTCATCTTTACCTTGGGTCTCTTCAAATCCTAGAAGGGTCGCCTCTTTGATCGTCAGGTCATCAGCCAATGATATTTCGGTATTGAGGAAAACAAAGCGTCCATCACGTACACCCACCGTAACGAGATCGGTGATATCCACCGTGTCTGTGGCCACACCATTTACGATAAGTTTGGCATTACGGAAGGCATTCTGAATGTCTTCAGCCAGATCCCGTGCTCCGTTATTAACTTCAGCAGAAACCAATACAGTGCCAAATCCAAGTGCTTCCAAATCACCATCCATGGTGATGGTCGTGGTACTCAGAATGCTGGCAGCTTGTAACATGAGTTTACCCGCATTATTCACAAATTCGACTTTGCCGCTAATGATCGTGGAACGAATGGCCTCATTAAGCGTAATGACCAGCTCTGCCATATCGGCAGGAGCAGTCAGACCAAAGGCCACATCAACAACCGTGGTGTCACCAGGGCCAAAGGAAATTTCCAATGTATGATCACCCGTTAAGTCATTGAAGGTGGGGGCATCGGTCGCAATGATCTCACCACGGGTTTCACTTACCGGAACCGTTACTCTGTAACTGTCATCACCAATTTGGATGACAAAGGATAATTCAGTATCAAGGCGACCATCTACAGGACCACTACCGATCGCGGTCACCACTGCGCCAGGAATGGTGGACATCATGAATTCTTGATTTGCGGTATCCCAAACCATGGCCGTGAATTCCCAACGACCTAATAAGGGATTGTAACGCATTGCGGCAAAGTCAGGAACTTCGCGTCCGAGGCTGTCTAAATCGCCACCTAAGAAGAGTACGCGATCCTGCCCTTCTCCACCCTGCATAATGTCATTAAAGGTCGGAATGTAGGTCGCTTCAGAGTTGTTCAGTTTAGGCAAGGCATCAGGCATAATCTGGAAAGTATCATTACCTGTACCACCGAAGAGCAAGTCAGGAGCACCTTCGTCATAACCACCTGAAATCACATTGCTGCCGGCAATACCGAAGATCCAGTCTTCACCGGAACCACCCTGCAGACGGTCATCACCAAATCCACCCAGGATCACGTCACGACGCACTTGATCAGGACGGGTCGCCATATCCATAGTCAAATCTTCACTAGCGCCGATTTCAAAACTCAGGCTATAAATTGTAGGTACTTCATTAGGTGAAGTCACACGAAGCAAGTAGGCTTTACCGGCAACCAATCCATCAAGACTAATAGAAGATTCTGATTTTCCGGAAAGATCGCGTTGTACATATCCCGTTTCACCGATGGAGGTGAAGATTTCGTATGCGACGGGAATTGCATCAACGGACGTTACCTGAATGGTGTAATCCCCTGCAACCAACCCATCGAGGAGGAAGTGGACATAAGCTTTGCTATTACTGGTTTCACCCGCAAATACCCGATCCGAACCATCTGCATTCAAGATGCTGTTGCCATCGGCATCAAAGAGTTCAAATCGAATGGCCCGGTCTTCACTACTTAAAATACTGATCCGGTCTTGGACGGTACCATCTTCAGCCAAGTTGAAACGGAACCAATCCACATCATCACCCGTATCCAAGGTCAACCCAAAGACTTTATTATAGCTATCGATCTGAGCGAGTGTGAACGCGGTATCAACGGTTTCGTTCCCACCTTCAAGATCAGGACTATCAGGTGTGATACCTTGTGCACTTTGGTTTTCATTGAAAGGCGTATCACCACCAGCTTCAAAGATCGCCAAACGTAATCCATCTAGGGGTGAGGCACTGCTCAAGCGAATGACATCCGCGGCAGTGGGATCACTCGCTAAAGTGAAGCTGTACCAGTCTTCATCGGTTGCATTATCAATGGTCAATCCCGTGAGGACCAAGTTACTGGTAATCAGTAAGCTGGACAGGGCAATTTGGTTATTGAGAATGTGTAATTCCGTGCGCGCAGTATTGGTTTCAGAAACTTGAGTAACAATCGACGCACGAGATCCACCATCCAATGTAATCAGACGTAAACGGCCATTGAGAACTTCAGCCCGTAATTGATTCGATAATTCGAGGGAAACCAAAGCGGCTTGTACATCAGCGGCTAAATCTGCGGCACTCAGGTTATCAGAAGTAGATTCAGCGGTAATGGTTACCGTGCGCAATTCAGATCCGTTGACACTTACATCAAAAGTCGCATCTCCACTGAGTTGACCATCTGTGGGTAATACCCCTTCTACGAAGTAAACGGTGGTTGCAGGTACTTCACCTTCCACAAACGTTTCCGTAATTTGAGAAGAGAAGCCCAATGCAGAAGCCAAGGTGCTGGCTTCCATGGCCAAGCTCAAGACATTCGACGCGGTCACCGGTACCAGTCGAACAATGTCACCAAGCATCCCAAAGGATAATAAGGTCGATAAGTCGAAGGCATCTCCACTATCCACTTCGGTCGCAGCAGCCAAGGCCGTATTAAGATCAGCCATTAAGCTCGTGGTCGAGGTTCCTGTTTTGGTGAGACTCACATTATAGAGCGTTCCATTTACAGCCAAGACCAAGTTGCCATCATTGGGTACCGCACTTGGTAGTACATTATCAGCGCTAAGAATAGCTGCCGTATCTTGTCCAATCAACGCCGCCTGACCAATAAAGGCTCCATTCACATAACCCAGCTCCGTCAAGGCCGTGGCACTTCCTTCACCTTCGTAAATTTCCAAGGCAAACACGTCAGAGCCTGTCGTAGGTCCAATAGCAATCTTACCACCCAACATCACCGCAACCAGACGACCACTAAGACCGGCCGCACCCAGTGCTTGATTGATGTCATCCAATAAATTCGTTTCTTCGATATTATTTCCGGTACCGGACAAGGTAACGGTCACGGCATCCAGTCCATTGACTCTGAGTTCAATCGTAGGTGCATTTCCATCCGTGCCATTGGTCAACCGTGAGTTGAGTGCAGAAGGATTGTTTTCAGCAACCAACCAAGCACGACCTAAGGAGTAACCGGTTTCTGGACTGTCATTGCGTCCGCCCTGTTCAGTGATATCAGGTAAAATGGAGTTACCGGACATGGTGTTTACAATATCATTACCCGCACCGGCATCCGTCCAAATGGAGACCTGTACCGTGGGGCCAATGTTGATAATGTCATCACCACGCAGGGCATCAATGATGATGGCCAGGAAGTCATCTTCAGGAGGTAAGGTTCCCAAAGGCAGATCGTTGTAGATCAGATTTCCATCAGCATCTGTCGCACTGAAATCAAGTTTGACTTGGGCATCGAAGGTGTAGTTGCCATTGTTGTTGGTCAAACGCGTAATCAAATGGCTGCCACCCAGAAGACCAGGTTCCGTCACATAATCCACTGAAATAACATCGTCGGCATTGGTGGCACGATAATACCAAACTTTGTCCGTTTCTTTGGCATAGTCTTTCCATTCGTCTCCAGCCAATCCACCATCCGCAGATTCCATGGTGGTACCATCCGCACGCCACAGGGTATCATCTCCGCCATTTCCGTAGAGGAAGTCGAGGCCGGTTCCGCCATAGAGATTGTCATCATAAATACCACCCAACACCCGGTTTAATCCGGTGTCTTCTAGTTCATAACGTCCACCACCATCATTATCGCGTAACTCACCTGAATCCGGATCGATATAAATACCGAATTGAGAAACAAAAGTAATGGAATTGGTCAACGCAGTCAGCGTCAGTTTTCCACCGACTTGACCAAATTGCAGGTACTGTTCTAAGCGAACGGCTTTGCCTTGAGAATCTTCAGCCGTCACCAACACGTCATTCAGGTCAGCGACCCAATCTTCGATCGTGCTGTTGTCCAAGGTTGCAGATTTCAACAAGGTGAAGGTATACTCTTGGCCACCATTGAATCGAATCTTGAATAAAGCTCTATCCTCAGTACCCCAACTGGCAGGATCGGTATCCACGGCCGTGGCGGCACCAATGGTACCCCGTCCAATCATATTATCTGCGAACTTCAGAATGTCTTGAGCAGGATCTCCAGAATTTGCATCCAATTCAATCAAGGTTCCCAAGGTTTCCAGTACAATCCGGTTACCTTCACGAACCGCTTTCACCACCAAGCCCAGATTCGCATGGCTGCCATCAGGCAAGGTCGCTTTTGCAATCGCTTCGTTGATATCAATCACCAACATATCAATATTCAGATTGTCCCGGGTGCTGGTGTAAGGAATGACCACATCTACGGGTTGACCTTCATCACCGATGATCACCGTGAAATAAGTATCCTTGCTCAAATTACCGGTCACAGGTGCATCACCCGTTCCCACAATCCGAAGTACATCCGTACGATCCACAATTTGAATACTGTTAATACGACTCACCAATTGAATCTTACCGGCGCTGACTTTGAATTCTAAGAAGGTATCCAAATGTAAGAGCAGACCATCCGTATCTACCTGTTCACTCAAGGCATAATTCAATTCATCTTTGAAATCTGAAACCGAATCAATCTGGCTCCAATCTAATCCAGAAAGGATTAAGTCGTAGCTTTTGCCATTAAATCCGACGGTGACTGTAATCACACTAGAGAAGGTGTCCGCAGGCAGAACCACCGCATTATCCGCAGTAACTGTTCCGCGACCCGCCAGATCCGTACTAATGCCCGTGATTGCAGTATTGTCACTACTCAGGGTGACACTGGTTCCGGTCGTCGTAAAGGAGAGACGGTTTCCTTCTAATCCTGCAACCACCGCATGGGTCATATCCACCACGCGACCATCAGCAAATTTTCCTACAGACAAGGCTTCATTCACCAAACCAACCAACTCACCCCGACTGGTGAATGCAGCGGTGTCAGCAGCTTTGACCCAAATTTCAACCGGATCAGCATTTGCACCAATGAACAGAGCGAATCGTGCGTCATGACTTAGACGTCCATTTTCCGGTAAATCATCTTCACCCACTAAACGGAGAATGTCATTGCCCACAGTGTAATAAAGAACGTTTAACGGATCGCCAATGGGTAAATGTAATTCCGGATCCGTGGGGAACACGACTAAGGTTTCACCATCGACGAAATGCAGTTCTGCAATGGATGGATCATTGGGACCACCACGATTTGGATCATCCGACCAGGTGTAGAGGTAGTTGATCCCTTTACCACCCAGAATATCATCATTGCCCTGACCGCCATAAATGGTGTTTACATCATCAGGTGAACCTTCAGCTGGGCCATCCGCCCATAAAATATCGTCTCCTGCATTACCATAAATGGTATCAGAACCGAATCCACCAAAGATTTGATCACGACCATCAGAACCAAAGATTATATCATCTCCAGGACCACCGTCGAAGGTCGTAACCCAATCACGGCTGCGGGCAGTCAATCCGGAAACATCAAGTGCATTGCGTCCGGCAACAAAACCGAGGATGTCGTCCCCACCCAATCCGCTCAGGCGAACCTGTTCAATCAAAGGCGTACCGGTGCTGTCTTTCCAGGTAAGTAGAATGACCCGTGGATCTACAATATCAAATGTACCGTTGTCATTTACCCACTGGGCGTAATCGACAACCATCTGGCCTACACCCAAGCGGCCGTCTTCAAATCCAAATTCAACCAAGCCCATCGCACCCGCATCGGTGAAGGTATTCAGGCTCATTTCCATTCCTGATCCAAATCCGCGGGTGAGGAAGGCGATGGTCTCACCACGTTCAACCACTTCAATTTTTCCATTAAGGATAAGGCTTTCACTGATCAGGCGGTTCAATTCGCTAACAATATTTTTCAGCGGAAGTCCCACAACATTGATGGTCAATGTATCTTCAAAAGTCTGATCATAAACCGGATCATACAAGGTCAAAGTGAAGGTCTGCTTCAGGGAAGTCGTAAGACCGGAAAGTACCACTTGTGGATTGGAACTGAGGATAGCGGTTTCTTCAGTAAAGAGAATACGGTCATTGAAGTCTGTACCTTCTACCAAGAGAATATCCGTCGCATTATCGTTCAGCACATCGTTACGGAATTCGTTTCCGTAGAAACCATCAACGGTTTCACCAAATACGGTGTAGTACGGTTTGCTATCGAGAAGGATAATATCGATGCCAGTACCACCGTACATGGTGTCCATGCCATTCGCACCTTCGAGCCAATCAGATCCGGACCCACCCCAGATTTCGTCATCGCCGCCGCCGCCCAACAGACGGTCATCGCCAGTGCCACCAAACATCAGATCGCCACCACCCACTTCCATGGGTCCGAGTCCTTCACCACGTTCATTGAATCCGTAGGTAGGACCAATCAGTGCGTCACCATGTAAGTAATCATCCCCACTATCTCCGAACAGACGGTCTTTGCGGATATTGCCATACAATTGATCATTACCGGATCCACCCCGTAAGGTATCTCCACCGTAATTCGCTTGCGTAGCAACTTGAGTAGCGTCTGCAGTAGGAGCCCAGGCATAAAGTTTATCTGCTCCGGCTTCCCCGAGAACGGTTTGACCTAACTGCGAACCAGGACCATCTGCATGATCAGAGAACTCGGGCTCATTGACACCTTTGTAGTGTGCATAAGCGAGGAACGGCGCATTGGCGGTATTGATGACCGCTTCCTGAATGTCCGCAGCATTGTTGATCCCTTTCTCCAGAGAGATGGTCATGGTTTTTAATGCCGTGTTGAAACTAACCATCACACCCAGACCATCAATACCCCGGTCTTCCAAGGTAATACTCCAGCCTTCGTAATCAATGCTGGCCACCAAAGCCCGGAATTCGATGTCATTATTGGCACCGTCCAATACGAAGACAGCAGCGGGGTATCCGATTTCAGGACCCGCCAACTTCGCAGCGGTAAGATCAGCCGTTAAGGAAGAACCGGTAAAGGTGACTACATCACTTGCTCCGCCATCACCGAACAGATTATCGCTACCCGCACCACCATAAATTTGGTCACGGCCGGTGAAATATCCACGGAAGACAAAATATTCAAAGGGAGAGGCAGGTAAGCCTGTGTCGCCCACTTTTAAGACTGGTGTAATGGCATCGTAACTGCCCAAGAAGGGGAAGTCACCGTTGATGACGTCATCATTGTCGCCACCGAGGATCACATCATCTCCACCACCACCGGTGAGAATGTTGTTGCCAGCACCACCGTCAATATAATCATTGCCAGGTCCGCCATCCGCATCCGCATCGCGTCCACCACCAAAGATGATGTCATCGCCATAGCCACCACGCAGAATGTTATCGCCATCCAAGACGGATCCATCAATGCGCTGACCATTTAAGATCTTCGCTGTAATCAACGGAGGCTCGTATCCTGTGGGATTGTCCGCTTCAGCTGCCGCCCAGCCGGGAGGTAAGTCAAATTTGTCTTCGATGTTTTCGCCATCCAATACCCGGAAGTTGGACCAATGATACACTTCTTGGCCACCCCAGAGAAGGTCGCTGCCACCGTCACCCCAAAGATGATCATTATCGAAACCACCCACCATGAGGTCGTTACCAGGACCACCCATCAAAATATCGGCCTGATTACCACCGTACATGAGGTCATGTCCGCCAGAACCGGGGTAAGTCGAACGAATGGCTTCTACGATATACTGACCGTTAATCGGTCGTACTTCACCATTGTCACCAATCAGAATATCGAGGCCATCGCCACCATCGAGAATATCGTTGCCGTATCCACCGAAGAGAATGTTATTGCCGTTGTTGCCTATCACCCAATTGATCACGTCATCGCCACCCCAGTTTTCGAAGTCAACGGGATTTTCTTCAATGGGCATACCTGCGGCCAAATCATCCGCAAACTGACCGGTGGTACCTAAGTAACCCACATAAGAACCATTTTCGAGTTCGAGTGACCAAGTACGGGTACTCAAGAATGTAATCACACCAGTCAAACTGCGTTGGATGTATCCATTGTCACCAAACACAATTTCGTCAGTAGGTGGCGCAGTTTCCGTACTGCTATAAATGATATCTCCATTTACGCCGTATCCGCCGTCACGCGTCAAATAGCCATCGGCATCTACGGTCACTACCCGATTTTCAAGATAGTCAGGAGCCGCCTGATCGGAACCACCAGATCCGCCGAAGATAAAGTCATAGCCTTCATCACCAAAGATGGTATCTTCGCCACCAAATTGCGGATAGAGGGAGAACATATCCCCATCACGCGCACTTTCGCGATAGAAGACTGCGGCACCATTATCACCAAAGATGATGTCATCGCCTTTATCACCGTTGATCCAATCATCGCCGCCACCGCCGATGATCAAGTCATGGCCGATGTTACCCACAATGGTGTCATTTCCTTCACCTTCTGGGAAGACGGAGTGTACCATGGACAGTTTGTTGTATTTATTGCGTTCGAAGAACACCATATCACCAGCGAGCACAGAATTTCCTGCACCTGCGGTCACATAGTCATCTCCGGCACCACCAGAAATCAGGTTGGTTCCATTTCCACCATCAATCCAATCATTTCCGCCGTAGCTCGAATCGGTAGAAACGGCGTTGGCAATGAGGATACGCTCAGCAGTCACCACGATGTCTTGAGACACATTGCGGTAAGAAGTAAAGTCAATGGTCGCCCAGTCACCGAAGATGAGGTCGCGACCATCATCAAAGGTACCACCCATGATGCGATCATCCCCACGTCCGCCGATGGTGATATCATTGCCTTGGTTTCCAAACAGATCGATCTGATCATTACCACCGTAGGAAGAATCCTGAGAGTGAATGACCAAGTACTCATCATTTGCATCGCGTTCGATGGCAATACCGTCACCCACGTTCACATCATCCCCACGTCCACCGCTGATGATATCGCCACTGCGACGAAGCAGCGCATCGCCCGAGCTGTCCGTGGTGATGGAAGGCAGATCCATGCCTGTCCATGCCAACACGTGAAGGGTTAAACGGTCACCAGTGATCGCAGAGACCTTATACAGACCGTCATTACCTGTACCCGTTTCGAAATCGAGATAGACCACGCGACCTAGTACCAAATCATGTCCTGGCGCAGAGAAGGTCAATACTCCGGCATCAATTTCATAAACACCACTGAGATCGCTCTGGCTGTAACTGTCAGGTCCACCTGTGCCACCAATGATCAAGTCATCTCCAGCAGAACCGATCAGCACATCTACGCCACCCCATGCAGGATCTGTGGTCCAAACATCGTTGGCTTGTGCGCTTCCATCTGCACGAACCACAACCCCGTTGTCACCCATGAGCAAGTTATCGTTATTTTCCCATCCACCATGGATGATGTCATCACCGGTACCACCGATGAGAATATCAGATCCGCGACTTGCGGATGGACGTAATCCCTCAGCCACATCGATGATATCGTTACTGCCCCATTCTGCGAACAGGGTGCTGATGCGTTCAATGGTCTGACCCGCATCACGTTGAACATAAGCACTGGTACCCACGACGAGATCATTACCGAGTCCACCGTTAAGAATGTTACCACGGTTTAATGTATTTGCTGCACTGTAGTGATGAACCGCACCACCGACGATGATGTCATTTCCAGTAGCGCCGTTGATGATGTCTTCATCACCCATGGAAGGATCAGTGGAGTAGACGTCGTCTTCTTCTGCACTGCCGTCTTTAAATACCGCAACTCCATTATCACCGAAGAGCACATCAACGCCCGTACCACCCGTAAGGGTATCCTGTTTAACGCCACCGAAAGCATAGTTGGTTCCATTACCTGTGGTAATGGTGTCATTGCCACCAAGCAAATCACTGACTTTGGTTTCCATACGCAGGAGAACCAATGAGCTGTCCCGTGTGAAACGTCCGTGATCACCGATGATATAATCGTTTCCAGATCCGCCTGTCAGGGTGTCGTTGCCTGCACCACCCAACATCCAGTTATCGCCATTGCCGCTTACAAGGGTATCATTGTCGCCAGCCGCATCGTAGAGACTCAGCACATCGTAGAACGCAACCGCATCATAAGTGAATCCGCGTCCAACAACCCCGTGGTCACCCAGCAGAACATCATTGCCATTTCCGGCCGTCAATGTGTCTTGGGCTTCTCCACCGAAGAGTACATTATTTCCTGCGGCAGCACTGAGGGTATCGTCTCCTCCATGACTGGTCGCTTCAGCAAATGTACCGGCAGCGTAAACTTCACCTGAAACCATTCCGATAATGGTACCGTCGGTGTACATCACGCGACCTTGGTCACCGAAGAGTACATCATGGCCTTCACCACTTGTCAGACTGTCACCGGCAGTACCCCCGATGAGCTGATCGTTACCGGAACCAGAGATCAAGGTATCTGTTCCACCCCAACTTGGATCGGTTGACGCAATCATCAGCAAGTTACCGGGATCCGCCAAACTTGTGCCGGTGGTTTCAATGCGACCGTGATCACCGATCAAGGCATTGTTTCCGTTTCCTGCATTCAAATTATCCGCATCCAAACCACCCACCAGGAAGTCATTCCCCGTTCCGGAGGTCAACGTATCCGCACTTCCGAAAGTTGGATCAATGGACATGTAGAGGCCAGGCATTACATCCGCACTGTCACCAAAGAGCACATTGTTGCCTTCGCCACCGTTGAGGATATCGCCTTTAAGACCACCAATAAAGATTTCGTTACCACTTCCGCCAATGGCCGTATCCATTCCCGCATCCACATCATTCAATTTGCTGGTAGCACGAATGGCGAGCAAGCTACTGTCACGGGTGATGGTCCCGTTATCCATTAATACGGTACTGAATCCACTACCGCCATTCACGGTGTCATTTGCAGAACCTGCAATCACTTCGTTGCGACCATCTCCTGTGGAGATAAGATCATCCCCACCAAAGGCTGTATCCGTACTATAGAGATTGTAACTCGCACCGGTCACGCCGATAAATCCATTGTCGCCGATGATGCTATCATTTCCAGCAGCACCCGTGATGGTGTCATTCCCGAAGCCACCAATCACGCGATTGACGTTTGCACCGGTCGTGATGACATCATGGCCACCCTCTGAAGGATCTGTAGACTGAAGACTCACCACTACAGACCAAGATGATTTATTCACCCGGCCACTGTCACCGATAATGCTATCGACGCCAGTTCCACCATTGATGATGTCATCACCATCTCCACCGAAGTGAACATCAAAATCAGTACCACCCGTCAGCGTATCAACACCACCCGTATCTGCATCCGTGGTCCATGCATCCCATTCATCTCCTGAACCATCCCCCAGAACGGCAACCCCGTGGTCGCCAAAGAGCACATTACTGCCGGAGCTTGTTGTGAGGATATCGTTACCGACCCCACCAAAGAGCACATCATTTCCGCTGCCACTTGAAAGGGTGTCATTTCCACCATTTGAGGTATCAACCGTTTGTGCTTTCGCAACCGCACCGGCAACCAGTACTGCAGATCCATGATCACCAAAGATCACATCATCACCACTACCACCTGTTATCGTATCCTCACCGAATCCACCTAAGATCAGATTGCGGCCCGCAGTTCCAAGTATAGTATCTGCACCACCAAAATCACGGTTCGTCGTCGTAAAGTCCGTAACTGTTCCCATCGCTTGGTTGAAAGTCACAGTCGCGTTATCGCCAAACAGGGTATCATTTCCTGTTCCGCCCGTAATCATGTCATCGCCACCGCCACCCAAGAGGAGGTTATTTCCTGCAGCAACCGTTAAGGTGTCCATTCCTGAGGCGGCAGTCGATGTGGTAACCGTGGTAGCAAACCAATTGGATACCGTAACAATTCCTACATCGCCGATCAGAAGATTGGAACCGTTGCTACCAGTCAAAATATCATTACCCGCACCACCGATCATGATGTTGTGCATGCTTCCGGAAATCAGAGTGTCGTTACCAGCAATGGTCAGCGTGACATTTAAGATGCTATTTGAATAGGTACCATGGTCACCGACCAAAATGTCATTGGCCGTTCCACCAGTCAACGTGTCATCGCCTTCCCCACCAAAGACGATATTGTTTCCATGAGCAGCATTCACGATATCATCGCCACCGGCAGCATTGGTAATTGTAGAGATGCTTCCGATAGTTCCAAAATCGCCGTAGATCACATCATTACCGGTACCACCCGTAATAAAGTCGTTGCCCGCACCACCTTCGATCCAGTTGTTGCCATGACGACCTTCAATGGTGTCGTTGCCTTCATCACCATGGATTTCATCATCACCGGTACCACCGTAAATGAAGTCATCACCTTCATTACCGTGAATGATATTGTCTCCAAGGTTTCCATAAATGGTGTCTACGCCTTGGCCACCGAAGATATGATCGATACCGGTACCACCGGTGATGGTATCATCACCGAGGTTACCGTACAGGTAGTTGGTTCCAGCAGTACCATTAATGGTATCGTTGCCTTCACCACCCTGAATTTCATCATTGCCTGTACCACCATTCAAGGTGTTCGCACCGGCTTCACCATGAATCACGTTGTTACCGGAATTTCCGTTCACCGTATCATTTCCGTCACCGGCAAAAATTTGATCTTGGTCCGCACCACCATTCAAGGTGTCGTTTCCGGGACCACCATAAATCATGTCGTTACCCGCATCACCATTTAAGGTCGCGGTCGATTTACCTGCATAAATAAGTACGTCATCTCCACTGCCACCACTGATGGTAGCAGACGCAGTCACATTTTCACCTACGTAGACATAATCATTGCCATTACCCATATCTCCCTGGATATGACTAATGCCCGTGAAGGTCTGTGTGTAGCCCAAGGCCGCAACCGTTACCGTACTGCCATCTTGGTAAATCGAGTAGGACTCATCTGCGATATCATCATAGAGATCACCGCGATAGGTCGCACGACTTCCCGTGTTCAGATAAAGTGTACCACCCGATTTGGTTGCCAGTACCGGAGGAGGTCCCCAACTCCAGGAAATGGACCCGTGCATGGTGAAAGGACCAATATTAATTGAAAGGCGACCTTCAGCCATCACAGACGTAATAGTGATCCCTGCAGAAATCGATGCCAAGTTAAAGCGGATCTTGAAGAAGCCCATATTGATGGAGATACGAACACCACCCCAGATTTCTCCGGAGAATCCATCATTACTAAAACTAACCGATACACCCCCATACAATTGGAAGGGTCCCAATGGAATGGTGAACTCGGCCGTTCCGTTCACTTCGAAGGTCCCATCTGAGCGGAAGAATCCGTCGACGTGAACCTGAATGATGTTGAAGAAATTAATGGAAAGTTCGTCAATGCGGAATTCAAAGACATCATTGACATAACTGATGGTGAGTTCACCCACACCTTTAAACAGGAGGATGGCCACTTCAGCCCGTACTTTGATTAAGAGACTTCCCGCCGCAATATCGGTTTCCCCAATGGTCTGCACTGAATTACTGGTGTTGATCTGGAAGGTGAAGGTACCATCGATACTAATGGGACCCAGTCCCATGCTCGCATCCACGTCCAACAGAATAACCAAATCACCGTCAGATGTAATGATGGCACCACCCACTACAGCCAAACGGCCGAAGGGACCTAAGCTTGCAGAGGCATCAAAGTAAATTGACAGTCCATCGTCATCTTTGGAAATTTCCACTTTACCTTCAATGGTAATAAATCCAGCGACCACGACTTCACCCGCAATTAAGAGATAGAAGCTGTTCGCATCTAAGGACAGATCCTGGAAGCCGGTAACCGCCCCACTATTGGGATCAATCATCATGGTTTTCACCATCTGTGCGGTACCCGTGGTATTCAGACGCATGATCACAGTACCGGAGATGGTAAAGCCAATGCCGTCAATCAGCGGCAAGCCACCTGAACCAATTTCGAGTGATCCATAAATACCGTCATCGGTAATCGCCAGAACACCCACCGCAGCAACCGGATTTACCAATGGCATAATCAACAAGGCTTGCACATCCATACGGAAACCATCGCTATCAATCAAAATACCGAGCAGACCACGTAATTCAAATGCCCCATCAAACAAGGAAATGGATCCATCAATCACCAAACGGAACGCAGTATTTGCATTTACCGTGATCCCTTCTTTAACGTAATCTTCATCACCGGTGTTAATTTGAATCAACGCACTGCCATTAATATCAATGGGGCCAATGCTGATGGCCGCAGTAACTTCGATGCTCATCGCGAACATGATGCCTGAAGGTTTATCGAGAATGGCAAAACCACCTTCGACTTCGAGTTGAGCAAAACTCAAATCAAGCATCATGTACATGTAGGCCTCTATCCCTTGAGGATTGATGACCATCTCGAGTTTTCCAACAAAGTTGATGACACCCCCAATGCTCAAGTTCCCTTCAAACACAATGCGAACGGTATATGCATCAACTTCTTCATTCACGAAAATGATATTGCCACCGGCATCTTTACCTAAGGTCAATACGGTCTGAGCGATACCCGTGGTATTCAACTGAAGAATGAAAGTACCTGACAGATCAAATACACCTTCTCCCAAAGCCTGACCTAAACCAGCATCCAATTCCAAGGTGAGACTTCCGACCACACCCTGCTGGGTAATTTTTACGGTTCCGGTCGCACCAATCTGGCCAATGAACATATCAGCAATTGCACCCACCGTGAGCTCCAACTCTGTCTCACTAATCTTTAAGTAGAACAGGCCTTCCAGTCTAAGCACATCGGCAATGGATGCGTAGCCTTCCGCTTTCACCACAAAGTAGACACCATCGGGATCATTAGGACCAGCCAGGTTTGGCGCTCCACCCGGAATGGTGATTGTGGTTTCACCCACGACACCCTGAATGAAAGGCGGCACATCAAATACCACATCTTCGCGGAAGGTGTTAAAGTATCCTTCGATTGACCCACTGATTTTTACTCCAGGCAGATCAATGTTCGCAGAGATCTGCAACAGACCTGCAAATCCAGGTAAGGCGACCCCACCAATAGAGGACGGACGCATGATAAATAACAGTCGGTTACGAGCTGAGAAGAAGGGACTGTTTTCAGGTCCGATAAAGACACGGCCATCTACAAAGTATTCGAGACTGGTTGTGCTGACCTTGAGGGAGAAAGCACCTGAGGCATAGAAGAGTTTGGTGCCTTCAAATTCAAAGGACGCGTAGGCATACCCTGCCAATAATAAGGTTTTTTCTGTAAGCGTAAACTCTTGGGTTTCGCCCCGAATATTGATGCGGATATCTTCAACCGCATCTTCATCTTCAAGATCAGTCATATCGACTTTCTCTACGAAGAACTGCAATTTATTGGTCCGGTCTTCAATGCGCCACAAGGTGTTTTTGATGGTGGTGGTAATCACCACATCCGCACCTAACGTATAGCCGGCATCCGCAATCATGTTCGCAATGGCCGTGGGCACGTTGCCCGCGTTCAATTCATTCTGGAAACTTTCTTGGAAAGCGGTTTGTGCCTGACCGCCAGAGCCCAACTGGAGAATGTCACCAGGTATGCCTTCAAGCGTCAGGGTTTCAACTTTTTCTGTACGGGTGGTGTTGATCTGGAAGGTACCCGCCAGTTTCAAATCAATGCCAATGTTCTTAAGAATATCGAAGTTGGTTTCGATTTTCATTACACCCCAGAACTTGGGCAATGCGAAGTCCCTTAAGTCAGCAGAGATGCCGGAAGTAGGAATTCCCAAATCAGAGAAGAATTCGCCAACCGTTACCGCATCTGGATCAGGTCCTACCGCAGGTTTTGTGACATCGAGAATAAAGATACCCGCAACCGATCCCAGGTTGCCCAGGGCGATTACTTTAAAGGTGCCGCCAAAATCAAGTTGGAAACGGAAGCCTGTAGTACCATTGGGTAAGTTTACTTCTTTGGCTTCAAAGTTTACAAATCCACGAATATCTAAAATGGGCTCGTCGGTTAAACCAGCGGCTTCAAGTAATAATCCGCCTGAGATTTCCAGGTAGAAGGTGCTCGCAGGTTTACGTGCATAGAAGGTGGTGACCATTTCAGCACTTTCATTGCCTGCACTGTCCGCCCAGCTACCCTCAGCCATCACCAGGGAAACGCTGTGCACATCCGCAGTGGATGCCAAATCAAATTCACCCGTGTAGAAGAAACGGAAGGTGTTGGTACCGGCCACCTGCTCTACGGAGGTGACGGAGAATCCGTTTATTACTTCTAATTCTTTTTCGATCAAATACTGGCCGGCAGCGCTTGCAGAATCGATATCTACTGTAGCTCCACCATTGCTAAGGGACAGACTGAATGTATCCGCATCAATGACAGTTACATAATACTCACCACCGGCCGTCAAACCTCCCGGAGGATCTGAGTCAGCCAACATGGTCAAACGAATGCGGTCACCCGTCGCATAGCCGTGACCGGTAAGAGAAAGTGTATTGGTATTAATATCAATGCCGGATCCGCTGATTGATTTCAGATCCACTTTACGCACTTGAATCTGTAAGTCTGAAGCATCAACCGTACTGGCATCTACAGTGACGCCCTCTACATTGATCCCTTCAAGTTCTATTTCAAAGTAACGTTCACTTTCATCAGCATACAGATCGTTATCCGCATCATTTAAATCATTTTCATAGAAGCTACCACCCTGACTCACATTGGTCGTGGATGATGTTGGACTCTGAAGGAAGAAACTCGACGTGGTCAGACGGTTTAACTCACCCGTCGCATCTTGGAAGCTACCCGCATCAAAGCTGACCAAAACTTCACCTTCAACAAGTTCACCCGTGAAAGTGTAACGGTAGGTGTTGGTTCCCAACATTTCCGCCGTCTGTGTCGGGGTACCATCGATACTTAAGGTAGTGCCATCCGCCAAGGTAATGGTAAACTCAACTGCTGAATCCAAAATGGATGCGACATCCATGTCGGTTCCCGTAGATGGATTAAAGGTCACATCAATGGTTCCCGCATTTTCAAATTCGGTTACACCCACCACACTGCCTGCAGTGACACTGCTCAAGACAGGCGTACTTCCATCCACCAAGAACATCATGTTTTGAGCTGTATTGGAGAATCCAGTACTGTCACTAAATTGGTTGGCAGCAATAGATACAT
This sequence comes from Kiritimatiellota bacterium B12222, assembly GCA_029719485.1. GTDB lineage: Bacteria > Verrucomicrobiota > Kiritimatiellia > SS1-B-03-39 > UBA6053 > UBA6053. The sequence continues at coordinate 480,121 of CP120722.1, forward strand.
TCACCGTACCCGGACCAAACTCACCATCAAAGAAGTAGCGGAAGGTATCTGAATCTAACTGAGTAACCGTGCTATTGAGAACCGCAGTACCCAAACCATTTCCTGAAAGCGATAAGGTTGGCGGTGCAACAAATCCTATTGTTGCGCCACTGGTAGTAGAAGGACGATAATCCACATCAAAATATTTACGTTCATTGAGATCACGGACCCCAATGTTTCCATTGTTTGTCGGACCGGCCAACACGGCAGTCGCACCTTCCATGATCGCAGTGATTTCACTGGCAGGAGCTTCCACAACCGTATCATCATTCAAATCCGTTTGTTCCCAAGACCCTTCAGTAAAACTAACCGTCAATGTACCCGGATCCCATTCAAAACCTGGATCCGTAATTTCATAACGGAATCGATTAACGCCTTTATTTTTCAATAGGGAAATTAATTCCGTTTCGGTAGCCGCCGTCACCACAGAATCATTAATCGTTCCATCACTGGTGACAAACATTTCGATCGCTTCTGGTGCGCCACTGATGGTGAGGGTCGAAATGGTTCCATCAACACTCATCACTTGCGCCGTAAATTCTTGTGCTTCATCTAAGATGCTGGCGTAGTCTATCGCGCCACCAATGCCGGGAGCATACAACACATCAATGTATTTTTTACCATTGTGGATATTGCTATTTAATACACCCACATTGGTAGAGTCACTGCTATCTGGAAGAATCAAACTAACTGAAGGATCCGCAGACAAATTCGATGCATTTGCATCATAGACCGGAATGGTGACCACATTTCCACTTTCATCTCTGAAGCCCATTTCCAATTTACCATGGATGGTCAACAGTCGGAATTGGTCTGGTAAATCCGCCAGGAACAGAACCGTAACCTCACCATCCGCAATATTCGAAATATCCGCATACATCTTCGCACTTGCACTCAAGGCACCGCCCACAAAGTTCAAGGTACCCCGAATCAGGAATTTCCCATCTGTACTAATGATGATGTCAATCTGACCGTTGAAGGTGAACTGAGAGGTATACATGGAGTATACTTTTGCAGAACCCTTAATCAACATCGGCTGTGTAAAGGCGGCCAGGAATCCACCCAGGTTAGGATTGGCTTGTACAGCAACGTATTGATTGAAGACCTGTGTACGTAGGGAGCTCAACCAATCACTTACATCACCAGAGGTCGTCACGTTGAATGCAGGATCTCGTAATTCAAACGGATCTTTAATACTGGGCAAGGTCTTGAAGAATTCAACTTCACCCACAAAATCATTGATGGTCAATCCCGTATTGGGTTCCAGCAAGATTCCACCAGGAATACTCACACCAATTCGCACAGCCAACGGTCCCAATTCACTCAACGCAAACCGAATATTGAACCCAGCCATGCCGGCCAATGCAAACTCACCTTCAACTCCGAAGTATAATACACGATCATCTACTTCAGATTCAGGAATATTGCTCAGAGGATCAATTAATGAAATGGCACCAGTTACATCATCAATTGCAATCTTCAGCATTCCGCCAACCAAAGCCCCTTTTACTTTTCCACCAAAAAGATCCCCTTCAACGCTTACACCCAAAGCGCCAAGTCCTACAATCGGGAATTTGCCTTCAAAGAGCAGGCCGGGATCAATAATGATGTCTTCAATGGCCCCGGAGACAACCAACCCAGGTACACCTTTAATACTGGTAACAGATGCACTGAGAATAATTTTGAAATCACCGGGATCATTTTCAAAGTCATCAAAGATCAGACCAATGCTGGTAATCCGGATAGGGATAAAATCGGGCCATTTGAATCCACTGCCATCACCGTCGAAATTCAACAGTACTGCAAAAGCTAGATTTGGATTGAGTGGATTGCCAGTACGTAACCGGCCATCACCCGTCACCCAGAAGTTGCGGGCTTCTCCACCAATACTCAAACCGCCAACGGTTACGGATGCACCAATTTTACCGAACACCACCATGGCTTCGTCATCATCAGCGCCCGTATCCAACATGAAGTTTTCAGCATTGATTTCAAGGAATCCACCGAAAGTGGCTTTTAATGAATCGACACTGAAGATGAATCCATCCACCCGTCCAGCCGTAAAGGTGAGACCCAAACGCATGGCTTCTGTTTTAACCGATCCATCGGTGTTGAGTTGACCAGGTCGTACACTAATTACAGCCGTTACAGGACCGAGGGTCATGCGTGCGCCACCCGTGGCGATAAAGATGGTTCCGTTAAACTGAATGGGGTTTTCTGCATCAAAAGTGACCGCAAAGTCGGTTACCCCAATGCGAATATCATCAAAGGTGACAGGTCCAATTTTGATCTCTGGATCAGTACCCACATTGGTTCCCGTAGTCGGGGTGGGTTGACCAGGAGTTGTGGTCGGAGGTACGGTTACCGCACCATAAATAATTTGTGCCTGACCCAGTGCAAATCCATTGCCCCGAACAATCAAACCAGGAATCACAGTACCATCTTTCAGCAAGGGTGAAATTTCGCCCTGTAAGCTGAATTTCGGGAAAGTAATGAGTACGCGGTCCACACGCAACAGCTCTTGATCATCTGCACCGTTCGGATCGTAGGAAATCAGGAGATTATCTGCTGTGAGAATAAATACATCCGGAATAACAATTTCCAGTTTAGCCGCGTAAACGGAGAACTTACCAGAGAAGCCAGGAGTAAATCCATCAGACAACGCAATGGATACATCAAAGCGGATTTCGAGATTGGTGATATCTACCGTAATCCCACTATTGGTTTGTTGGGTGCTGGGCGTACCCGCACCGGCAGCACTTGGAGAAGCAGATCCACCTAAACTCAGACCAGCGTTGGCTGCGCCAATGGCTACCGTAATGACGATATCACCATCCACAAATCCAAGACCTGCAATTTTTACAAATGGCATGTTGATCGACAAGGGACCCAAAGCAATCGGGGTTGTGGAGGACACTTCACCGGATTCAACTTGGTTTACTTTGATGACATCCCGGCTGGCCAAGTTACCCACCCCACCGGCAGTAAATTTGTTTGCGGCCCATGTAAGGGTCAATTCCCCGTCACCAAACAATCCAATCTCATTGCTTTCGTTTTTGTCCAAAATCAAATAACGGTAAACACCCTTGCCCATGCTAATGGGTGCCACATTACTAATCAAAGCGTCACGCAACGCGGTACCCGTTAAGGTAAATTCACCGCCGTTGATCGATGCGAGATCCAGATCCGCATCTCCGTTGGATTTGAATTTCACATCAATGTATCGCGTACTATTGAGTTGATTTGGACTCAAAACCGTTCCCGGTTTGATAGAAACCAATTTGTAGGTCGGAGGTGCAGAAGTTACGGTTCCATTTCCATCTACCGTCACCCCTGGAATTGTTGAACCTGCAGCGTTAAATACGGTGATCCGTTCAATTTTCGCCAACCCTTTATTTGGAGTCGTCGCAGTGTCCTGCCAGGAATTGGCAATAAATTCGAATTCGTAGTTTCCTTCAATCGCAAAGGTACCAGTGAAGGCATATCTCCACACATTTCCATATAAGTTTACAGGAGCCAAGAATCCAAGGGTACCCATTACATTGGCACCATTACGGGTTACGATAAATTCATCCGCAGCGTCACTAATACTTGAAGCGTTTATGCCGGTATTATTGACATCATTAAACAGCACATCAAAATACTTGATGCGGTTTAATTCCGCCATGTCAACTACAGTACCATTACTTGGATTCATTAGGGTTGCAGTCAATGGACGTTGAATCTGATTCGGTAACAAGGCTCCTAAGTCTAAGACCACATCATACACAGAGACTTCATTGATCCGGAAGTCCAATAACTGGAAGCCATCAACTGGCGTAATGGTAAAGAAAGCAGATCCTTCGATACCAAATGCTTTCGCAGTGCCATCATAAATATTCAGACTGGCCGTATCAATTCGCAGATCCATTGACCCACCGCCCATGGGGGTAATACTGACCGTACCGCTAATATCAAATACCCCATCTACACCAATGGTCATGCTGCCCGTAAATGTGGGGAAACTACTGCCATCAATAAAATCAAGCGTCGTGGTGGTGCCTGTACCTGTAGGAATAATTTCTGTTAGTGCCGCTCCCGTACGGTTGAGTTTCACACCAAAGACAACATTTAAATTATCAATGATGTTGAGCCCATCCAGCCCCACAAATGTAGGACTGCCTTCACCTGCAAATGCATATTTATTTTGTGCATTGGTGTAGAGAATCATACCGAATTCTATGTCGGTGATTGCAAAACCAAGCGCATTTGTGTTGAGGGTTCCATTGTCAAATTTGTAGGGACCATCACCCACAAAGACATAAACCCCCGTGCCCCCAATTTTGAAAGTATTTCCGCTGCGGGTAAATGCCAAGCTACCACCAATTTCTGCAATATCCGCAATAGACATCACCGCATTATCCGCAATGAATTGGAAGTAAGGCGTAGCGGCAACCGCCGTTTCTGTTCCGCTGAAGTTAATGTTGATGGTTTCACCATTCAAGGTGAAGGTATCGACTACACCCACAGTCGCTTCATTATAACGAAGCGTCATGGTGGAACTCATGCTGAATCCTTCCACACCAATAAAGCTAACGGTTCCGGTTATGTAACCCGTTTTGACTCCAGCTTTGCTGATGAAGACCGCGGTACCATTGGTAAGCAGTAATCCCGTGCGGCTTCCAGAGAGGTTGTCTCCCACAAAAATTTCTACATTGTTGCCCACGATGATCTGGAAGCCACCACCCGTGGTGCCTGTAGTTACCGAGAAGTCACCCGTGATATCCACACCAGGGAAACTGATTTCTAAATTAGAAATCACTACCCGTTTATAACTACCGGCTTCAAGATTCACCACTCCAAATACGCCTTCAACATTGATGGCCGTATTGGTGTTGTTCATTTCCAAACTTAAATCAGCACCCGCATCAAAGAGTCCAAAATCAACATCTGCTTTAAAGCTGATGGTACCCGCCATACCGGTGGGTTTCATGATGAACAGACCCTGGGCATTCTGAATGTTTATCGGACCATCTGTACCCTCACCTACAAAGCCAGGGATAGAGAGATTATTAAAACTCACTACCATGATGTTGCCAGTGGGTGTACCGATACGTTCGAATTTCACCCCAGCAGAAATCGTAAAGTCAAATACGGTCAGTGCGATATTATCTGCAGACAAGCCAATGTAGGGTCCTTTGGGGGCTACCAAATTGAAGCTGGTATCTCCAATCATGAAGCTTTCATTTACCGCAGTGGTCATGTTGTTAAAGGTCACATTAAAGTTGCTGGCCGTCATGCTTACACCAGCTACATTTCCTAATGCAACATCACCCGTAAGACTTGCTGCAATTCCCGTTGGAGTGAGCAACAGTCCACCTTCTCCATCGGAGAAACTTAAAATATCTGTGCCGTCTACACCCACATCCAGGAACATGTTCGCGCCACCAATCTTGATAATCTGCGCACCCGTTGCAGTGACTGTACGTTCAAAAGTGAAGTTGCCACCCACATCCAGGAAACCATCTATGGTGATTTGCGCAGCAATTAAATTCACCCGCAATGCCGCACCAGTCATATCAAAAGTAATACCAGTTCCGGATGGCGCTAAGATGGTGAGCGGAGCCACTCCGAAATTAATCGTTGTACCGTCACCAGCATATGCCTGATTAATTTCAATTCCAACCGTGGTGGCCGACATGCTGATGCCAGGGATACTGTCAAAAGTGAGTCCAGAAACCGAAGCCTGTAAAGCCGTCCATTTGCGGGTGGGATTGTTTTGATCCGTGGCCATGATCAGACCGAAATTCACACCGCTTAAGGCCAACCCTACTTCATCTGCTGTGCCGTAATTCACCCCTGCGAATGCATTCACATTCACGGCTGCAATTTTGAGCATGTCCACTGATGCAGTGGTGCCGTTAGAGAGATTTACCGTTTCTGTTGATTTCTCAAAAACAAACTCTCCATTGATCACGACGAAGTTGAAAACATTGATATCAACTTCTGCGGCTGCGCGAATCTGTTCCCCTTTCTCGCCATCCGCATCCAGTATCATGTTGGTGCCAGGTCCGGTAACCACTGTTAAGTGGACATCACTATAATCGGCAACCCGTCCATCAACGGATGCTTGATTAATGACCACTTGCATGTTGCTTGCGCTCAGCGTTAATCCATCAATTCCTTCGAAGGATGCCGTGCCACCATCGGTTTCAAAAGTCATCCATTTGCGGGTAGGTGTCAATTGATCACTGGCCATGGCCAAGGCGAAATTCAATCCAGTGACTTGGAAACCAATCGCACCATCCGTACCCCCATTCACTCCTACAAAGGCATTGGCATTATTTGCACCAATAGTGATCATATCGGTAACCACCGATGAGCCATCATCCAATGTAATGGTTTCAGTGGCTTTACGGAATCCAATACCACTTTCAACTTGGACAAAACCGGCTAAATCAATTTTGGCATTTCCACTGAACTGAAGCAGTTCGTTATCATCACCATTCATAGACAAGGTCAGTTCAGATGAAGGACCTGTACCCACGACAACCGCTTGGGCAACAAAATCAAGAACGGTACCATCAATGGCCGCCATGTTCATTTCTAAATTAAAGTCTGTCACTTCCAGTGTAACATCTGGAATCCCGACCAACGCCGCAGAACCTACAGTCGCTTCGGCAGCCGTCCAACTCCGGGCCGCACCACCGATTTCGCTGAAGATTCCGACACCGAATTCAACCCCACCCAACTCAACCCCAATCTCATCAGCGGTTCCACGGTTGATTCCGGCAAAAGCATTTACATTTGATGCACCCACCGTCAGTGCATTCACATTAACGACTTGGCCGGTGGAGGTGGTAACCGTGCTGTCTGCTGAACGGAAAGCAAAGTCACCTTCGATGAGTACAAAGTCAGCCAAGGTCAGACTTGCACCACCAACCCCTACTTCTAACAATGTGGTAGACGCCGCTAATGAATCATAGGTGTAGGTCACATTGCCAACAGCCAAGGTGACACCTGTAAATGCCACGCCCGTTTCATTTAAACGTAAGACCACATCGCTTGCACTCAAACTGATGTTCGCGGGCAGATTCACAAACAAGCCACCACGCGCTTCCAAGGCTTTGCGACCCAAGTTATCAATACGCAGTCCAAGTGAGGCGGAGGTCACACCGGCAGCAAACGCACCAGCACTGATACCCGCATTTACGGTGTTCGCAATGACATCCACGATCCCCGTCGTTTTGTCTACGCTGAATGCAAAGTTACCTTTTAAATAAATGATGTCCAAAAGACTTACGTCTAACTCCGTAATCGCGACGCCCAAATAACTGGTCGAAGCAGGGATCGCTTCAAAGGTGTAACTTACAGGACCCACCGTAACGGTCTGACCTAACAGATTGAGGCCCGTTTCATTGATACCCAGCAATACTTTATCTGCAGAAGCTGAACCAAATCCACCCCCGTTGATATAAACCCCACCACTCGCTTCCAGAGCAAGTCCCAGGTTATTGGCAATCAGTCCCAATTGACCATTTTCAACTCCTACACCAAAACTATCGTTTCCAATGTTCGCATGTACGTTTTCTGCAACCGCTACCAAATCAGTGCCCACTTTCTTAAATCCAAAGTCACCCCCAATCGTAGCAACGTTAGAAATACTGGCATCAAATCCAACAATGGCGAAGGCGATTGTACCAGACTCAATTCGTTGAGTGAATTTATAGTCAAGAGAACCTACAGAAATTTCAGTATCCTTTAAAACCAGAGAAGTGGCATATTGTACAAACACTTCTGTAGCAGTGAACCCACCCAGAGGTCCCAATGCGATTTCTAAACCACCCTCTTTTAATTCGAAAGCAAATTTTCCATTACCTGCAATCAACCCAAAGCTTGCATTGGTCAATCGCACGTAAACCGATCCGGCTTCTAATGAAGCTGTGACTCCGTTACCTACCGCGATGATGTCCAGTCCTGATTTCTTAAAGCCAATATCACCGCTTAGATTGACGAACCCGGCCACACTGGCAGAGAAGCCTTTTACTGCGAAGGCAATCGTATTGGGGTTGATGACTTGAGCGAAGGTGTAATCTAAACCTCCAACACTAATCAAGGTTTCGGCTGCTACCGTAGTGAGCCCATTGGTATACTGAACAAATACGGCATCCGCAGAAATGTCAGCCAGCGGTCCCAATTTAATATCAAGATTTCCGTTAGACAATTCGAATGCAAATTTACCATTGCCGGTCATTAATCCAAAATCTGCCTCATTGATACTGGCATAAATTGTTGGGCTAACCACCAAAGATGCGGTTACACCTTTCCCCACGGCCACAATCTCCGTATCCACTTTCTTAAAGCCAATGTCTCCACCCAGTGTTACGAAGTCGGCGATATTTGCACTGAAACCGCTTACCGCAAACGCAATCGTATTTGCTTCTATCGCCTTCGTAAATTCATACGATAATAGACCAACATTTATCGTAGTTTCCGCCACGATGGTCGTACTTGAATTTGTAAACTGTACAAAAACTTGACCGCCATTCACCAGCAGAGGACCTAAATCTACTCTCAAAGTTCCGCCAGATAATTCAAAAGCAAAAGTGGATGCGCCGGAGATTAATCCAAAGTCTGCTTCAAACAATTCAACATATACTGGGCCGGCTTCCAAAGTTGCGGTAACTTTTTCACCAACAGCCACGATATCCGTACCACTTTTCTTAAAGCCAATATTTCCACTGAGTGAAACAAATCCGGCTATATCTGCACTAAAACCAATTACCGTAAATGCGATTGTATTGATGGCAATGTCACCGGTAAATTCATAGCTAACCGGGCCAATCGTAATATCGTCACTTCCGTCACCACTAACAGTTGTGAATCCATTCGTATACTGGATGATCACTTCATCGGAATCAATTCCACCTAAAGCTCCCAATGCGATTTCTAGATCGCCTTGACTTAATTCAAAAGCAAATTTTCCACCACCCGCAATGAGACCGAATCCAGCACCTGACAATCTGGCATATGCTGGACCAGCTTCCAATGCGGCAGTGATGTTACTTCCTGCGGCCACGATATCCTGACCGACCATCTTAAATCCAAGATTTCCACTTATAGAAACAAACCCGGCAATATCTGCACTGAATCCCACAACTGCAAATGCAATCGTGTTGGGCAGAATCTCTTTTTCGAAAGTATAACTAACGGGGCCTGCGTTCACTACCGTTTCTGCAGCCACAGTCATGCCGCTGGTATATTGGACAAATACCTCATCGGCGCCAAAACCTTCTAAAGGATCCAGCCCCATTTCTAGTTGACCACCACTTAATTCAAAAGCGAGCAGACTATTTTCAGATATGAAGCCGAAGTTTGCGTTAACCAGTCTTACATATGCGGCACCTGCCTCTAGAGAAGCACTCACCCCTTCACCAGCCGCAACAATCTTTTGTGTCCCTTCTTTCTTGAATCCGATATTTCCTTCGATCGTCACAAAATCAGCAACCTCCAAGTGAAACCCTTCAACAGCAAACACAATTGTTGAAGCAAGAATGTCCTCAGCAAAGGTGTAGGAGAGTCCTGCAGTTATGCTTAGTTGCGTATTTGCGGCAACCATGGTGGTTGCATCAGTATACTGGACAAACACATTTGTGGAACTTGCAGATCCCAGATCACCCAAAACGATATCTACCGTCCCACCGGATACTTCAAAGGCAAAGGTGTTGGTACCGGAAATCAAACCGAAATTCGCACCATCAACTTTTAGATGTACAGGGCCGACTTCTAAATGGGCGAAGACTTCTGTACCCACGGCGACAATCTCGGTACCCACTTTCTTGAATCCTAAATTACCACCTAAACTTACGAAATCTGCAACCGTTGCTTCAAAATCTCCCACCGCAAATGCTATCGTATCAACCGCAATATTCTCAGAGAAGGTATAACTGAGTATTCCTGCTTCAATTACAGTATCTTTAGCCACCATGGTCACACCGGAGTTGTACTGTACAAAAACACTGCCTGCGGTTACGCCACCCAAATCACCCAGACTCGCAGTCAAATCCTGTCCGTTTAACTCGAATGCAAATGTATCCACACCACTCATAAGACCAAAGTTTGCATTATGTAATGCCACAAATACCGGACCGGCTTCTAGAGAAGCAGAAACCCCTTCCCCTACAGCAACCAAATTATCGCCTATTTTCTTAAAGCCGATATTTCCACTCAACGTAACGAAGTTCAAAACATTCGCTTCAAAATCTTCAACGGCTACGGCAATGGTGTTAGCCGCAATGTCCTGTTCAAATTCATAAACCACCGTGCCTACTGAAATCTGAGTACCGCCGGTCACCGAAGTCGTCAGATCTGTATATTGGATAAATACATTCCCAAATTCAATATCCGCGAGCGGTTCCAGGGAGATGTCAAATTCCCCGTTTTTCATTTCGAAAGCAAATCCGGAAGCACCACCTATTAAACCAAAGTCCGCGTCAGTTAAACTAACAGATGCAGGACCCGCTTCCATCGAAGCAGATACACTATTGCCCACCGCAATGAGATCCGTTCCATTTTTCTTAAAGCCCACATCACCTGACAAGGAAACAAAACCACCGATGTTTGCTGTGAACCCCTCTACTGCAAATGCAATGGTGTTGGCTGCAATATCTTGCGTGAAGTCATAAGTCACAAGTCCAACCGTCAAATCGTTGTCTTTAGAAATCGTAGTTGTTTCATCTGTGTATTGAATCAAAACATTCTCAGCATCAATGTCGGCCAGAGGTCCAAGCCCCAACTGCAATTGGCCATTACTTAATTCAAATGCAAATCCAGAGGCCCCAATTTGCAATCCAAAATCAGCCGTGATTAAACGTGCATACACCGTGGCAGAAGCTTCTAATTTAGCAGATACACCCTGGCCCACAGCCACCAAATCTGTTGTACCTACTTTCTTGAAACCAATGTCCCCTTCAATCAATACGAAGTCGGCAATATTTGCTTCAAAGTTTGTCACCGAGAACAAAATGGTATTTTCAAGAATGTTACTAGAAAATGTGTATTCCACATCATCTGTAATTTTAATATTCCGATTCGCAGCAATACTTGTGGCTGCATTGGTATATTGGATGAGTACGCTATCTGCAGAAACGTCAGCCAAAGGATCGAGACTTGCAAGGAACGACGTACCTTGAATTTCAAACCCAAATTCAGTTGCATTGGAAATTAAACCAAAATCTGCACCCGACACAGATACACTTACTGGTCCCACAGCCAGAGAAGCGAAAATATCTTTTCCGATGATGATCAAATCAACCCCATCGACAATCTTGAATCCTACGGTTCCGCCAAACGAAACAAAGCCCGCAATGTCTGCACTTAGAATTGTTGCAGCAAAGGCTTGTGTGTTAGAAGCAATGTCACCACTAAAAGTATAACTTAAATCTCCGACGGATAAGATATCTGTAGTCGAATCAACCGTGGTACCGTCAGCGGTATACTGAACGAATATATTCTCTGCGGAGATATTTCCAATATCACCTATGCTCAATTCAAGTCCGGCATTCTTCAACTCAAAAGCAAAACGCGTTTCACTCGCAATCAACCCAAAATCTGCCGTGATGGCCCGAGCGTACACCGTGGGTGAAATTTCGAGCGAAGCACTCACCCCATTACCGATGGCAATAATGTCGGTTCCAACTTTCTGAAAGCCGATATCACCTTCTAGTTTAACAAAACCCGCGACGTTCGCCACAAATCCTTCAACCGCAAAAACGGTAGTTCCCGCTAGAATACCTGTCGTGAATTCGTACTGCAAAGCCCCGACATTAATTATTCTTTCCGCTATAATCGTCGTATCAATATTTGAATACTGCACAAAAACCGAAGAAGCGTTCACACCACCAAGATCTGAAAGATCAAATATCAATGCACCATTAGATAATTCAAACGCAAATGTACCCACTCCTGCAACCAAACCAAATTGTGCATTTGATAAACTAAGTGACACCGCACCAGCGGCTAAAGTAGCAGTGACATTGTTACCAATGGCCACAATTTCTGTATCAGATTTCTTAAGGCCAATATCTCCACTCAATGAAACAAACCCAGCTAAGTTAGCTTCAAAACCTTGAACCGCAAAGGCAACCGTATTGGGCTCGATGAGTTGGGAAAAGGTATATGTGAGATCACCCACTTCAATTTCTGTGCCACCTGGAACGGTGGTGAATGCATTCGTATATCGAACAAATACGCTGTCAGCATCGATGTCTGCTAATGGTGCCAATGCCAGTGTGAAACTACCATCTTTCAATTCGAAGGCAAAATTATCATTGTTGGATATTAACCCAAAGTTTGCACCTTCGATACGTGCTTCAATATCACCTACCACCAAGGAGGCATCGACATCATTTCCAATTGCCATCAAGAAAGTACCGGTCTTTTGAAATCCAATATTTCCACTTATGGTGACAAAGTCGAAAGCGGTGGCTTGAAAGCCTTCTACAACAAAACTGATGGTGTTCGCCGCAATTTCAGAATTAAATTCATATGCAACTTCACCAACCTCTATTTCCGTATTCTGTAATATGGTCGTGTCTGCATTGGTGTACCGAACCAAGACCGATGTCGCACTTGCAGAACCTAACGTTCCTAAAGCAACATTTAAATATTCACCCGATACTTCAAATCCAAATTCTGTCGCATTGCTGATTAAACCAAAGTTTGCACCCGTTACTTCGACACTTGCAGGACCCGCTACCAATTTAGCGCTGATGTTATTCCCTGTAATGATAACATCACCTGTGCTGAGCATAATACCCACATCACCACGAATACTGACAAATCCATCAATATTCGCATCCAGGTCCGTCACTGCAAATGCGCGGGTTAATGGGGCAATGCCGTTGTCAAATTTGTAATCTAAGTCACCAATTGAAATTTCTGTATCAGCATCAATTGTTGTGAATGCATTGGTGTATTGAACAAATACGCTTCCAGCAGTTACGTCTGCCAACGGTTCCATGGTTAAAACAAAATTACCGTCTTTAAGTTCGAATGCAAATTCCGTTGCCGTTTTGTATAAACCAAAGTTCGCATTTTCTAACTTAACGAAAACAGGATCGGCATCAAGCGTTGCTGTAACAGATTCTCCGATGACATAAATTTCTGTTCCGTCTTTCTTGAATCCCACATTACCATCGATGGTAATGAAATCCGCAACTACTGCAGTGAAACCAGTGACGGCAATTGAGAGGGTATCGACCGCAATCTCTTGCAAGAAACTATAATTTACGGTTCCAATAGTGATCGTCGATGCTGCAATTGTGGTCGCGGCATTGGTGTACTGAATTAAAACCGAATCACCCTCAACACTTCCCAAAGGATCGAGAATTATTACAAGGCTGCCACCTGAAACTTCAAAACCAAACAAGGTGTCACTACTGATCAAACCAAAATTTGCTCCGGTCACTTCTACCATCACCCCGTCTGCAACTAAGCTCGCGGTAATATCATTACCCACAGCTTCAATCTTACCTGCGTTCAATTGGAATCCGACATCACCCGTTATACTGACAAAATCATCAAAGGTTGCGTCAAATTCGGTAACCGCAAAAGCGATGGTATCTGAAGCAATGGTTTGTCCAAAGGTGTAAACCAACCCGCCACCAATATTGAGTTCGGTCCCCATAGTAATGGTTGTAAATTCATCGGTGTATTGAACCAAAACACTATCGGCCCCCACTGACGCCAATTCGGCCATATTCATTTCAAATTGACCATTGCTCAATTCAAAACCAAATGTCGTTGCATTGGCAATCAAACCAAAATGAGCATTTGCTAATTGTGCATATACACCGTCAATTTCTAAAGAGGCGGTTACTTCATGACCTACGGCAATCAAATTTCCGTCTTCCAACTTAAAGCCAACATCTCCACTTACTTTTACAAAATCTGAAACCGTCGCTTCAAAATCTTCAAGTGCGAAGGCCACCGTGTCTGCCAAAATTTCATTGGCAAAAACATAATCAATGTCACCCACTGAAATGGTACCCGCCGCAATGGTGGTGGCTGCATTGGTGTATTGAATAAATGTACTTGAAGATCCAAAACTTCCGAGATCACCTAGAATAAAATCTAATGCGCCGCCTGTCACCTCAAATCCAAATTCAGTCGCATTGCTGATTAAACCAAAGTTAGCACCAGTGACTCCGGCTCGAACTCCTCCCACTTCAAGCTTAGCATTCACATTATCTCCTACCACGATAATGTCACCCTCAGCACTTAGTTTAAATCCGAGGTTTCCACTCAAAGAAACAAAATCATCAATACTAGTCTCAAAATTGGTTACCGCAAATGTGATCGTTTCAGAACCAATATCTTCACTCAGTTCATAGGTAAGTGATCCCGCAGTCAACACATCCCCAAAAGTGAATGAGGTGTTCTCATTTGTGTACTGAACCAAGATGCTCGAAGCACTCACAGTTTCGATCGGTCCAAGCTTCGCAGCCAAATTCCCATTCCTGGCTTCAAATCCAAAAACATCCGTATCCGTGAGCAAACCAAAATCAGCATTTTCTAAACGAACAAAAGCTGTGCCTACTTCTAAGGACGCGGTGATGTCGTTTCCAACCACGGTGATTTCAGTTCCGGATTTGGAGACAGCCACATCGCCCGTAATTTTTACGAAGTCACTTATTTCAATTTCAACCCCGGTCACTTCCAGAGCTTGGACATCATTGGCATCCGTAAAATGTGCGAAGGTATATTCGGCGATTCCGGTACCGATCGTGTCGCCGTTCGGATTCGCGGAACTGTCATTATATATATACACCACCTGAGTGGCGGTTGCGGAGAAGTTGGCAGAGGTCAATGTGGGGGTGCCCACAATTTCCATGACCGCAGTGTTGTTATTATTAAGGACAACACCAAACGCGGCATTTGCAATATCCACATCCAAGGTATCAGCCGTTCCAAAATTGAAATTGATGCCGGTACCGGTCAACTCGAGATTGTCAGTAGAGAGCTCAATGGAAAAATTTCCGGATGCAGAAAACTGATCTCCGAAATCTACCGAACCACTCACACTCACACCGGCTGACAAATTAAAGTAGTCGGCATTCAAAACTTCGCCGATCGCATCGGATTCGGCGGTGGTGTCGGTGGTGATACTAAATCCGGTCGGACCCGGAAGCGCGACCACATTCAACGTGATGCCGGTCGCGGTCTGTTCAATTTCAAAATAGCGGTCGGTCATGTCGCCGCCAAAAAGTCCAAGTCCATTTTCAAATGTGCCCGTGGCAGATCCGAAAGTGATGATCTCAAAACTGTCCCCAATCTCGGGCAGGTAGTTATTAAGGAGAACAATGGAGAGGGTGCCATCAAATGTGGCCGCGCCTGTGACGATCAACTCATCGTACTCGGTTCCTGCAACCAACCCTTCTAATTCCATTTCCAAGGTGCCACCCATATTATCGAAGCTTCCCATGGTAATGGAGCCCGGAGAGTGTCCTGGAGAAACGATCCCATAATTCACGACAGAGCCGCCGAGTACGCCTGTACCCGCCAGCTTTTCACCTTCATTAATGACAATCACCCCATTTTCAGGGGGTCCTTGACCGGAATTCAGGGTTTCAACCTGAATCGTGGTAAAGGGATCTGGGTCCGTGATTGCAACATCTGTTGATTCGCTGTCACTTTCCTCATTTACAAAATCTGTAGCCGGAGCACTGACACCCATGGCTTCTTCTTGAAGTTCTTCCGTGCTTTCTTCCGCAACGCTTTCTTCTTCAGAAGCAGCTTCGCTGGGTATTTCAATCGCGGCAAATACCTCACTGTCCTCATACAAGCCATCTCCATTTAGAGAGAGGTCTTGATCTAATCCCGTTTCATTCTGAACCGCAGAAGTGGTCTCCACTAAAGCCGACGCACCAACAGCTGCAGCGACACCAAGGGTGTCTGCACTTAACATGATTCGGGGCTCGAGGGCCTCTAAATCAAAATTGGATTGGTTATGACGTTCTTTCAAAATTTAAACTGAGTTACTTGCCTATATTAGAAGGAAAGTTATCCACTCGTCAACCCCCCTTTTCTGTTAATAACACTTAAATATAATGTTAATAACTTTTACCCCAAGAACGTTAGGTTTTTTGAACTTTTTGATGCATTTATTACATTCTTGTTAACAGCGAAATCGGATGCTTTTTATCCTCTATTTCTATTTCCGATTTACTTTTTCAAAAAGTCGTCAAAAGCCCTTTGAAAACTACTTAAATCTTCAAATCCATACACAGCTTGTAGGGGAATGTGAAATGGATTTCCATCTACGGTGATCCCTTTGAGAAAGCGTACAAATGCAGGTTGGTCTTTTCTTAACATCAACATCCCCACCACTTGTTGACTGGTGGCATAAAAGAGTTCAATTTGGGCTTCCTGTTGTGGATAACTATTCATCTGCGTAAGCACTTGAACAGGATAGCCCTGTTTTAGATCTCCCATTCCGCGCTCTACATCCACTTTTTTGCCTTTAAAGGCGCTGTGCCCCACATTTCCATACCATTCCGCCAAGCCTTCGTTTAACCATAAAGGAGGTTGATACACAAAAAATCGATTTAAAACCAAATGACTCATTTCATGCGCCAAGATATGCGCATTGGCTGTAGAACTGTCGGTATCATACAAAAACATGCTCATTCCATGAACATAGGCCGCAAACCAATTCTGCACGGAGTCGACATTACCCAAAAATTCCTGCCAGTCTTTCTGATTTCTCACCACGATAATGTGTGATTTTTCTTTATAACGATCTTCAAAACCTGGCAGATCCGCAGCAATATACTGATATTGAAAATCAGCCATCCGTGCCACTTTCTTCGCAAAACCCAGTTGTTGGTAATGAATGATAAAGTATTCCGTTTCGGCATGATTCCAACTGCGACTTAATCCCAGCAATGCATTTTTGACTTCTGGCTCCATGCTCTCTGGCCAGACATCTCCCCGCACAATCGGTTTCCAGGTTAATTCCCGCCGACCCGTAGGTTTTTGAATCTCTCCAGCAGGAATAGCCCCATGAGCGTGGTCTCCTGCTAACTTGAGCACCGTCAATCGGTCGTTTGCAGTTAATTTTTCTACCCGAACTTGGATCACTTCATCATTCGATTTACGAAGCGTCACCATCCCGGCATCATACGAAACAAATTCTGCTTCGGTTTTAAATCCCCCCAAAGCCCGCCAAGTACGCATTTCGGCCCGAAGTCCTTGAAGTCCCCCCCACAGAAGCAGCCCCAAACAAACAAACTTACGCATCTCTTTTGACAGGCGTATACGTCATTAAATATCGGCCCTTTACTTTATCCACATCAAAACTTGATCCCTTGGTGGTTATAAACCGGCATTTTTTCCGAGCTTTTTCAGGATCCATGCCCATAAATTCAATTTTCCATAAGGCCCCGTACAATACCGCACGTCCTTCTCCATGCTTGCAATGAATGATCGCCGGCCGATGCGCTGGATCTTCCAACCATTGGATAAATTCGTCCCTTAACTCATCGGGAGGAACTTGCGGAGATTCTAAATTGAGATGATAAACCCCTACTTCATCTAAAGCCGCTTTTTCCGCGGCAATCTTTTCTGCTCCTTCTACCGGACATCGCAAATCTACCACGGTTTTGATCCCCAAACGTTTCACCACTTTTTTCAAGCGATGAGGAGGCATCACCCCGGATGTATAGACCTGCCCCCGCTCAATCACCGTCAATCGATACTCCACAAGTTGCCACCAACCATACGCAACCGCTGAAAGGACAACTAAACCTGCTAAAAAAGACCAAAAGATATGCATGCCTGCCCCTAGCATAGCCCGAATCACTTTCCAAGACCTGCATTCCGACCTTCGGAAACTAAAATTCCCCAAGTTCCGACGCTCGGAAGCCGCAGAAACCTGTCCTTAATAAGGGCAACATTATAGGCAGGATGATTTTCTCATCTGCAAGGGCTTCATTGTTGAGCTTTTGGACCTAACGCGTACCATTTTATCCTATGGAAATGCCTGACACGCTATATTTAGAAAAGCAGCTCCCTTGGACCAAACGCCATTGGATGATTTTGGCAGCGATCTTTTTCACTGCTTTCATCCTTATTCCTGGCATTGCGGTGTTTTTACCCATTTGGGATATTGATCCTGTAGAGGATCTAGCCCTGTGGATCAGCCCCGAGCCGATCCCTGAGCAAGAGAACAGCTGGCCCCTTTTAGTAGAGATCTTTCAAGGGATTTCACCGAATGATCAGAGGGATCTCCTTCACTGGGCAACAAATCCCGAAAATGATGATTTAGACCTGCAAAAGTGGCTTCTCAGGAATCCTGAAATGCTTCGTTTCTCGGAATTACTCCATAAACCCTATTGTCGCCCTCCTTTTGGTGAACAAATTGGAGCTGCAGATTACAATTCCTATCTTCTTCAAGTGGCCTACTGCTTTCCTAAAATTCACCTGCATAGCCAAACAAGCTCTCAAACCCGCTTTGACGCCTGGCTGCTTTACCTGCGTTTCCTCAAGGTAATGGAAAATCCACAAACAGGATTCTATACCCCTGCATCGCAAAACCTTGCATTCAAAGAGTTGAGCAAAACCTTTACCCAAGATCCTTTTGTACCTACCTTTTCCACACCTCAACTGCATCAGTTAACGGAGCTCATCCGCTCTCTAGATGAAGACCTCAGGGATGACTGGATTTGGTCCATCATTCATGATTATCAGTTTCAACACCAGGTATTCGAACAAAGGGGATTTTCTGGCTATTTAGAAGAATACTATGAGAGATGGGGAAAATATCCTCCATATATCTATAAATGGTGGCCTTTTCCTTTTCTATATCAACCTCAGCGTAGCCAATCTTTGATTTTAGAAACCCACCAAGCGGCCCTCTATCACCTTGATCCACAACAATTTCCCTATGTATCAGCACGAAATATCCGGCAAATTCAGAGAGAAGAGTTTTATAATGAAGGTATTGGCATGCCCCTCAATATCTTTAATGTTCAGGGAAAAATCGCCGCTTTAGAACTATCTCCAGCTTTTCACGTTTGGGTAGATGCTTCCATCCATGAATATCAATGGTCTCTCCACTCTATGCAATTGTTTATCGCTTTGCTTCAGTTTGAACAAGAAACCGGGGAGTTACCGTCTACTTTGGCAGCACTGGTCCCGAAGTATATCCCTGAATTATTTACAGATCCCTTTGATGGACAAGCCATTAGGTATGATAGAGAGCAAAGAAGCTTTTACGCGGTGGGACGTGATGGCGTGGATCAAGGTAGAGAGAAGGAGAAGTCTGATGATCTATGGGTAATTTTACCAGGACCTCATCAAGTAAGCTCCCCCTGAAACCAAGCCCGTTTGCGCATCTCGGTTTCGAGTTGATGGATAAACTCTCCTTTACTGAACTCTGATGGGGGCGCCAATCGATTTTCAGAATCCGTAAACACCCGAAAAAGGGGAAGATGAGCAGGAATACGTCGGATCAACTGCATCACCAACTCAAGCCACGCGGATTCAGGAAGCACTGGGAAGGGTCGGTTTTTCCATTCCTCTGCTAAGAGGGATCCATCAATAATATGGAGATTATGCAATTTGAGCGCCTGAATAGGCAATGCGGTTACTTCGTCAAGGGTGGCAAACATATCATCCGAACTTTCACCGGGCAGACCAAACAGCAAATGCATACAGCTTTTGAGACCAGCCGCTTGTAGTTTACCCACTGCTTCTTTGCTTTTAGCCCATGTATGCTGACGATTAATGCGCAACAGGGTTTTCTCTTGGGCCGTTTGCGCGCCCAGTTCTACCCAAACATCCAGATGTTGATTCCATTCCTGCAGCAGCTGGATGGTTGCGGGCGGTAAACAATCCGGCCGGGTACCTAAACTTAAGGACACAAAGTCATGTTCAGCCAAAAGCGGTTCAATCATCGCTTTTAAAGCCTCTACAGATGAAAAAGTGGCCGTATAGGCCTGAATATACAGTTCCAACAAGCCTTTGCCATACCGCTGGCGCACAAATCGAATGCCATGACCCACTTGCTCCGCCGGCAAATCAGCCCGCAAAGTCTGCCGAGCGCGTCCGCCATCTTCTGCACAAAAGGTGCAGCCCCCTATATTTCCTGGCTTCTTGTGCGGACATCCCCAGCCCGGATCTACGGGTACCCGATATAACGGAACGCCCCACTTCGCCAAAGCCCAGTCTTTATGACTTAACCAAGGAAGCGAAGCTTTCACACTTTCGGTCAAACTTGGGTGCGGAAATAGTCAATGGTCCGACGCAAGCCTTCTTCCAACTGTACCGTCGGTGCCCAGCCATTGAGTTTTTCCTGTGCAAGGCTGATATCAGGTTTGCGCTGTTTGGGATCATCCTGAGGCAGATCTTGGAAAACCAATTTGGAACCCGTACCCGTGAGTTCAATCACTTTTTCTGCCAGTTCCAGCATGGTGAATTCGCCAGGATTACCAATGTTGACGGGTCCAGGATAGCCTTTTTCGGTTTGCATCATGCGACGGAAACCTTCGATCAAGTCATCCATATAACAAAAACTACGGGTTTGAGATCCGTCACCGTAAATGGTGATATCCTGCCCTTGTAACGCTTGAACGATGAAATTGGAAACCACGCGTCCGTCGTGTGGATGCATACGAGGTCCGTAGGTATTGAAAATGCGCACCACTTTGATGTCTACGTCGTGTTCACGCCAGTAATCAAAAAAGAGGGTTTCAGCACAGCGTTTACCTTCATCGTAACAGCTACGAATGCCGATGGGGTTTACTTTGCCCCAATAGGATTCACTTTGTGGATGTACTTCTGGATCACCATACACTTCAGAAGTGGAGGCCTGCATAATACGGGCTTTGGTACGTTTCGCCAATCCCAGCATGTTGATCGCACCGTGAACCGAGGTTTTTGTGGTGTGCACAGGGTTGTATTGATAATGAACCGGACTGGCCGGGCAAGCCAAGTTATAGATCTCATCCACTTCGCAAAAGTAGGAATGACAGACATCGTGACGGACCAATTCGAAATACGGATTGCCAATCAAATGGGCAATGTTTTGTTTTTGTCCGGTGAAAAAGTTATCCATACAGATGACATCATAATCCTCTGATAAAAGACGATCGCACAGATGACTACCTAAAAATCCGGCGCCGCCGGTAACTAAAGCTGATTTTTTCATAAGGGTGCGCTATCTTGTTGGAGTTCTTTTGTCATTAAAAAGAAAAGAAAAGATTACGCCGAGTCCTTACTGTTCACACCCCATCTCCCCTACAACCTTCGCCATCTTTTTGAAGATAGAACCATTTTCCCAGTATTGAAAAGACAGATCATCTATGAAATATGAAAACATGAACCTGTCTTCACCCCAAACGGCTCAACAGGGTCAGGTACTGACCTGGCATTTCCACAGCGAAAAAACCTACGAAAATCCTTATATGCAGGTATCCGCATGGATGTTGTTTCGACATGAATCCGGAAAAGAATACCAACGTCCTGCCTTTTGGGATGGTGGAAATAGCTGGAAAGTACGTTTTGCCGTTCCCGAATCATCCGGCACATTCCAGTGGGAAAGCTTTGCCGATGTCGACGACCCAGGCCTCGTGGGCAAACAGGGGCTGATCACTTGCAAGGGATCTACACCCGATAAGGGCGGGTTGCTCTCCATGTCGCAAGGAAAACGAAATGTCATCGATGCCCACGGCCAAGGAAAACTTTTGGTTGTGGATACAGCTTGGGCCCTGCCCTGGCGGGCGACAGAGGATATGTGCCGGATTTACGCGGCCGATCGCAAACAAAAGGGCTTTAATGCGGTATTATTAATGACAGTACAACCCGACATGAAAGCGGAAGGCCCACAGGAACGTGGGGTCGACGGTGGATTCGATCGCGGGTTTACAGATTTATCTCAAGGTAGCCTGCAACAACTTAGACCCAAATACTTTAAAGCCTTTGACCACCTCATTCGTATCCTACTTGACGCAGGAATTACTCCTATTTATCAACCCATTTTCCACGGATACGGCTGGAAAGGGCTCTCGGTCATTGGAAAAATCATCGATGAGCATGAATACTGTCGATATTGTCGTTATCTGGTAGCCCGTTATGGCGCATGGCCCGCAATCTACTTAGTGGGGGCCGACGGAAATGGCACAGAACCCGGGGTTCGAAAAGCCGGGCAAGAAATTGAGAGCTGGGATTGCTATCAACAACCCACCGGCATGCATTATAATCCTGGTTCAGCCGCTGCACAGTGGCAAGCCGACGATTGGCTCGATTTTCAATGCTGCCAAACGGGTCACGACTCTGAACACCATCCGGAACGGGTCGAGAAAATGTGCGGGAACCGTCCTGTCAAAGGAGTGACCAACGGTGAGCCAACCTACGAATGCATGAATCGTTCTGAAAACGCAGCTGGGTGGTGGCAGGGACACGAAGCCTGGCTGAATTTTACGGCTGGAGGCACATTCGGCGTATTTTATGGGGCCGGAAGTTTATGGAACTGGGTTTACCATGCGGATGAACCGGGTCACGAAGCCTGGTGCGTCGCCCCGAATGCAGGATGGCGCGAAGCCCTTGACTTTGAAGGATCACGCTACCCGGGCATCGTAGCAAAAATTGTATCCGCCTATGACTTCATGGATCTTATGCCCCAAGCCAACTGGATGATGGACAAGCCCTGTGTGGGCAAAAAACATCAATTTGCTTTGCTGTACTTAGAAAAGGGAGGAAATGTTCATGTCATGAGCAAAGAAGTGCCCCCCCATTATACCCTTTACTGTGCAAAAACTGCAAAAGTACTGGAACAAGGCTCTCGAGACCAGAATCAAACCTACTCTCTTCTCCAAGTTCCTTCTAGCCCAGATCCAGTAGTGGTTGTCTTTTATCCCTAAGCCCTACGTGCAAAATTTGTAAAAACCGATACTTCGCTTACCCAAAAAAAGTTTAACAAAAAGAAGGACTGAAGTTCTCTTATCCGCTACAGATAAAACATGTCCTTTTTATCTGATCTCTCAAAGTGTTTTGCCGGTGAAATTGATGATAGTGAAGTCATTCGGGGTATTCATGCCACGGACGCAAGTCATTATCAAATCATGCCTTTAGCAGTGGCTTGCCCTCAAAATGAGGCAGATGTGATCGCAGCCATGAAATGCTGCCATCAGCACCACATTCCCATCACTCCTCGCGGGGCCGCCACCTCCCTTTCCGGTCAAACTCATGGACCTGGCTTGGTATTAGATCTGACGAGACACATGGATCAATGTTTGGAAATTGATGAACAAAAAGGACTTGCAAAAGTACAACCCGGTTTAATTCGCGATCAATTAAACCTACTCGCCGGTAAAAAAGGACTACAATTTGCTCCTGATCCCGCAACCTCTAGCCGCGCAACCATCGGTGGCATGGTAGGGAACAATTCATCAGGCACCCGTTCCATTATCTATGGTATCACCAGCGATCATGTTTTAGGCTGTCGCTTGGTATTGGCCAATGGTGATGTGTTGGAGTTCACTCCCCGTCTATTAAAGGACTGGGAAAAGGATCCCGCCAATAAATATTTTAAAGGATTAAGGAATTTGGTGGATCTACACCGCACTGAAATCGAAAAACGCTTTCCGAAAGTGATGCGGCGGGTATCCGGCTATGCCTTAGATGCCTTTTTAGAAGATCCCAAAACCACTCCCTGGAATTTAGCCCGGTTGGTCTGTGGCAGTGAAGGATCCTTAGGCGTCATCACGGAACTCACCCTCAATTTAGAGCCTTTGCCTCGCTCTACTGCCGTAGTGGCAGTACATTATGCCCATTTGATGGATGCGCTTCGCAATGTCGAACCCATGCTCGAACAGGGACCCAGCGCCATCGAATTGCTGGATGAAACAGTATTGCGGGAAGCCCAACGTAATCCCAGTACCCGCGATATCGCTGATTTCATCGAAGGACAACCCGGTGCCATGTTGCTGGTGGAATTTATGGGCGAAAATGAAGCAGATACCGCTCAAAAAGCCCAGGCCATGATCGAAACATTGAAAAAAGAAGGGATTGCAACCGCGATGCCTTTCTTTGATTCTGATGAAAGTCAGCAAAAAGCCTGGGATGTTCGACGCTTAGGTTTGGGCTTGATCACCAATGTAAAAGGCGCCACCAAAGGGCAAGCGGTCATTGAAGATGCCTGCATTCCCCTGCCCCATTTGCCAGACTACATTGCAGAAGTAATGGAAAAATGCCGGCAAGAAGACGTAAACCTTATTTTATATGCCCATGCTTCAGTGGGGGTTTTACATGCCCGTCCTGAATTGGACCTGCATAAAGACGAAGATATTGCCAAAATGCGCCGCATTGCAGACTATGCCTTTAGTCGCTGTGTATTCTATGGCGGTGCCTGGGCCGGCGAACATGGAGATGGCATGGTTCGGGGCGAATTTATCCCCAAATTCTTCGGTCCACAAATTTATCAGGCCTTTAAAGAAGTCAAAAACTTATTTGATCCGGAAAATTTAATGAATCCAGGAAAATTAATCGATGCCGCCCCTTTAACCTCCCATTTACGCTATCAAGTCCCCGGATATGCCGAAAATGCAGCAACTCAGGAGAAAAAAGCTTGGTTTCATTACCGGGAACAAGGCGGACTCACTTTGGCGGTTGAACAGTGCAATGGTGTAGGCGCCTGTCGAAAAATTGGCAGTGGGGTGATGTGTCCCAGCTTTATGGCGACCCGCAATGAAAAAGACTCCACCCGCGCCCGCGCAAACGCACTTCGATTGGCTATTAGTGGTCAATTGTACGACGGAGACACCCAACAAGCCATCGCTTCTGATAAAATGCAGGAAATCATGGGCCTCTGTCTCGGATGCAAAGCCTGTAAAAAAGAATGTCCCAATGCCGTGGATATGGCCAAAATGAAAGCGGAAGTGTTGCAAACCCGCTATGAGCAACACGGAACTCCCCTTGGCGCCCGCATTGTGGGAGATTTACCAGGAATGGCGGGATATCTTACTGGCCCCGCCGCCCCGGCCATCAATTGGGTCAATAACTTACCCCCCATGCGCAAAGCCTTAGAAAAAATTGCGGGCATCGATACCCGTCGTCCTTTACCTGCATTCGTAAAACGATCGTTAAAATCACAGTTAGGAGATGCCCTTCATCTTGGTTCCGGAGAAAAAGGAAATGTCGCCTTATACATTGATTCGTATACCAATGCCTACGAACCCCATGTGGGATTGGCCGCCCTTAATTTATTAAGCGCATGTGGATATCAAGTGATTCCGTTGTTTGTGGGAGATAGTCAACGCGCTCGTATTTCCAAAGGACTTCTAAAACTTGCGAAACGTGACGGTGAAAAGGTACTGCGTCAAATACTGATTCAAGCCCCTGGAGATATGCCCGTTTTATGTTTAGAACCCAGTTGTGCTTCATCTTTAAAAGACGATTTGCCTGATTTGATCAATGATGAAGAACTCGGCAAAGCCGTTTCTGACCGCGTGTGGATGATTGATGAATTTTTATATCAGCAAAAAGCTCCCTTGCGTCCTAAATATGGGAAAATGCTCATCCATGGACACTGTCATCAGAAATCCGTGTTTGGCATAGAAGGATTACGTCGCCTGTTACCCCAAGCCAAAGTCATCGATGCCGGATGCTGTGGCATGGCCGGCGCTTTTGGGTATGAACACCGCGATTTAAGCCTCAAAATTGGAGAAGAGCGCCTCTTCCCCGCCATCCGGGCCAGAGAACCCGGCACCGAAATCGTCGCCAATGGCTTCAGTTGCCGCCATCAAGTCCACGAAGCCTGCGGCATCATGCCCAAACATTTTGTGGAAGTGGTTGAATACGGTTTTCCAGCGTAACTTAGGCATTTGTATCTTCTGAATGTGCTCCTGCCTGAGAACACGGGCGGCTCAGCCGCCGAGTGCAACCCGCTACCCCAAAATAAACAAACCTCAGATCCATACTGCCTTGAATCCCAATCCCTCCAGCCAGCAAGTAGACTGTTCCCTAAGCTAAACGAAAATTCAGCACTCCACTCGAGTAAAAATTTTAAAACAAAATAGAATTAACTTTTGAGAAAGGCATATAGAATGCTACATTTTTATGTTCTAGCGTATTGATGAGCTCTTTAAAACTCATCTTAACTTTGATCCAAACCCCCTTACCTCTTTCAATCATATGGCTGAAACATTTAAAATTCCCGGTAGTAAAAAGATCAAAAACAAAGATCTTCCTGTATTCACCCGTCTCATGGGGGCGATGTTAGATGCGGGGATGCCCTTAATCCAAGTCTTAGAAACCTTGGAAACGGAAACCCAAAACAAAGAATTTAAAACGGTAGCCACGGGACTCAAGGAATACATCGAAGCGGGTGAAAGCTTATCAGAGGCCATGTTGCATTATCCTACCATTTTTGAGAATTTGTATCTCAGTATGATCCAAGCGGGTGAAACCTCAGGTATGATGTCAGATATTGCCATGCGACTCGCAGGATATTTGGAAGAAGCGGTATTGTTGAAACGAAAAGTAAAATCAGCGTTGATGTATCCCGTCATGGTCACCCTGATTGCCATCATCCTCACCACTTGTATGATCATGTTCATCGTACCTGCTTTTGCTAGCATTTATGAAGATTTTGACTCAGCTCTCCCTTTACCTACACAGATGTTGGTAGATTTAAGTGATTTCTTACGTGGATACTTTCTTTATGTCTTTGGTTCTCTGATCGGAATTGGCATTTTTATTAACCAATACAAAAAAACCGAAGCGGGAAAATACCAAATCGATAAAATGAAACTCAATATGCCCATTTTTGGAGAATTGATTCAAAAGGTATGTTTGGCCCGATTTGCCGCCACTTTTGCCGAATTAATTCGTGCAGGGGTTCCCATTATCAAAACCATGGACATTGTAGCAACTGCAGCAGATAATGCGGTTTATACCCGCGCCATCAATGAAGCTTCACCTAAAATTGAAAGTGGCCAAAACATTGCAGAATCTATTGAAAGTAGCGGGAAATTCCCTTCTCTTTTAATCCAAATGATGGGTGCCGGTGAAAAAGCAGGGAAAATGGACGATATGCTGGGTCGTATTGCTGAAATTTACAAAGAAGAAGTGGATGCCACTGTTGAAGGTCTCACCTCCTTGATTGAACCCTTACTTATCAGTTTCTTGGGCATCACCGTAGGAGGAATTGTGGTGGCCATGTTTATGCCCATTTTTAAACTCAGCGAAATCGTCACTCAATAAACAGATCCTTAACCCATACTTACGTATCAGGAAATCAACCTGATTAACCCACTGTTATAAGAATAGAGTTAACGTATAAAACATGATTTTCAATAGCTTCATGTTTTATGACTTTATGACCCACCCGTGAATTTAAAGGGGGGTAAAGACTGATTGGGTAAAAAAGCCCATTCTCATATTATTTTCTCAAATTTAGGAAAATCAATGGAGTTATTTAGAATTCCGGTTCTGCATCGAATTATATTTATAGCCCTGAAAGGACTGATAATTTGAGTTAAATGTTTAAATTCCTTAAAATATTGTACTAAAACACTCAGGCTATCAGCGAATAATTTGATTTTGGCACCACAGTTGCTATAATATATTCACTGTTTTGATGATAAAGCGCGGAGACCACAAGGGTGCTCAATCATGAAATCAGTAACTTAAACATAAAAACAAAAAATAAAAAGTACGGAGATACTCATGAAGAATCAAAAAAGAAAAGAAGGTTTCACCTTAGTAGAAATCATGATCGTAGTAATGATCATTGGTCTGTTGGCAGCGATCGCTTTGCCTGGATTCACCAAAGCACGTAAAACCGCTCAAAAGAATGCATGTATTGAAAATCTGCGCCAAATCAACAGTGCAAGTCAACAGTACATGATTGAATATAAAGAAGCAAACCCACCAGCATTCGGAACAGCTACCTTTCTTGAATACTTTCAAACCGAAGAACTTCCAGAATGTCCTGCAGGGGGATCATACACTCAAGCAACAGCTGGTGATGAAATGCCAACCTGTAATTTATCCGCAGATGGTCATGAACTTTGATCGATAGTTGATTTACTAAATTAACTTAGCACCCAGGTTTTTCCTGGGTGTTTTTTTGTATCTAACCCATTGATACATTAAAATTTGAACCACACTGGGTAGATGATTTTTCAATTATAGGAGAAGCGGCAACCCTATAAAATCTTCATCGGCTAAACGAGATAAGCCCTAAAAACTACCTATATAGGCAAAGATACCCCTGCCGGCCGATGCGTTCTCTCCCACCCTTCGGGTTGAACTGTTGTCGCTAACTCCTGCTCTCTCTCACTGCGCCTCAGGCGTAAACAAACCAACACCAACACGGATCATGACTCAAAAATACATGTGCGACAGAATCTGGACACTACCTATTTGAGCATATCCCTACTTAACTAATAGGATCGAGATATCTTCCTTTGAAGAACTCAAGATTCAGGTCTTTTAATTTCAATCATTTCCACTGAGAAATTCTGAATCAAAAGAACCCAAATCTGCCGATCAGAATAGGTCTCAATCAGTTGTCTATTTTCTTCCAGACTCATTTCTCTAGCCCAAATCACCTTAGCAGATGGAATATCTGCCCGATTATATACATATTCCCAATGATTTTTATGCCCTTCTAGGTATCGTACAAAGAGTAAATGTTTACCAGATTTCTCAGCAAAAATTTCATCAACATCCCGTTTAAACATCGCTCCTTGTTCACGAAAAGCTTGATAGTTAATTTGACCACTCTGGATAGTAAATGATTTAAATTCATCACCAAAATGGAGCACGAGGAGAAGGGCAAACAGAATAAACCCCAGGTGGGTTGTACCCACTTTCCAACGGCAAAGCATTCGACAACCCGCAATCTGTAAACCAATGAGAATTGGGATGATAGGTGCAATGTAATGCGGCCAAGCTCTGCTCGTGGTCGCACTGTATATAGATACAAACAGGAGGGTAACCATAGCCGCTAAAATTCTAGGGTCTCGTATCCTGCGAAAGACAAGCAAAACAGGAATCCAAAGAAATGGACCTATGAAAACAGCAAAAAAGCGATTCAATTTAAAAAATAACGTGTAACTCTCACTGCCTTGATAAGCACGAATGATCTCGTGAGCCGATTCACGAGGATTCCAATTCATATGAGGAAAAGTAAACACAGAACCCGTCAAGGTCTTATTGTAAACCAGATTCAGGCCAAAAATAAGCAAACCGGTGATAACAAAAATGGCCCCTACCCTGTAGCTCTGTTTAATTTTTGAAAAATCCCTCTCAGTCTTTACGAGAGATCCCACATAAAACAACAACAGCATCCCTGCTGTAAGCAACCCTTCCAAAGGCCGTGAAAAAGCCATGATAAACAATCCGCAACTTGCCCAGACCGCAGCCGAGATGCGAGGGTTTTGATAAAGTCGCAACATGCCACCCATTAACAAAGCGCCACCCAACATCGCCACCGAACCACCCCAAAAGGAAAAGGCCCATTTGAGCAAAAGCGTAGAATTCGCTATCGCAAGTAGCCCACCCAGAATAGACCATCGGGCAGGAAACACAGCCTGAAGCGCCCAAACTACAGCAACTGCAGCCAGAATAAATGACAGCCAAACCCCATAAATTTCCCTACCAAATATCAATTTTCCTAAAGCCAAAAACGCAGATTGTCCCGGCGGATATTTACTGTGATACGTGGGCGTCAGGTTGACATGATAGCTTTCAAAAAATTCAGACAGTGGAGGCGTAGGATTGGTCAGACGGCCTTCCAAAAACGTATCAGCACCAAGCAGATAAGCGAATTCATCTTGTATTGTAGGCTCTGGAAAACCGACCTGTTGCACAACAAGGGTAATCAGAAGCATGCCCGTAAGGGCAATTAGCAACAGTGCCAACGTTTTTTGGAGTGGAGTAGCGAAAAGACCTTTGGGGATATTTAAAATCATATAAGTTTAAGATAAATAATTTTATCAAAAATCACCACTTAAAACCCTAGGAAAGGATTCAAATTGACTCTGGATACGGTTGCATTACCTATTGGATTCTTATGATTAAAGCCTTGATGATTATTGACCGTTACCACCCCGTTTGGGGAGGTGCTGAGAATCAATTGGCAGCCCTTTCGACTCAACTCCAAACTAAAGACGTTCAAGTATCGATTCTTACCCGAAGATGGACATTGGATTTGGCAACTGAAGAAATGAGCAATGGGGTAGTCATCTACCGGACAGGTGTTCCCGGGAATTCTACTGTATGGAAAGATGCATGTTATGTTTTTGGACTTATATTGCATGTGCTCAGATACAGAAATCACATTGATATCGTGCATACGCATGGTGCGGTTCTACTAGGGGTCGTAGGGAAAATATGTTCCGTATTGGTTGGAAAACCAAACGTGGTAAAAATTGCCACCGCAGGTAAGATTACGTCATTGCAGCAAAGGTGGTGGGGGAAAGCGGTTTTATCCGTTCTAAAGCGTTCCTCAAAAGTGATTGCTATATCTACAGAAATCGAATCTGAACTCCAAACGGCTGATGTCCCAATCTCTAAGATCACGCGCATACCCAATGGGGTAGATACTGAACGATTTTCTCCTGTTACTTCAGAAGTAAGAAAAAAAATGAGGGAAGAGCGAGGGTTAAATTCCGAAGAGCAGGTTATCCTCTTTTCGGGTCGAATCGTACCGCGAAAGGGCCTTGATTTATTAATCGACAGCTGGACGGTGGTGTCCGCTAAATTTCCTTCAGCCCAACTTTGGATTTTAGGTAGTGGAACGAATCAGCCTGATTCGGTCGAAGAGGAGTTACAGTTGCGCATTAAAAATGAGCAGTTAAGTCGTATTCGTTGGCTTGGAGAGACAACAGAACCTGAGAATTTTTATCAAATAGCGGATATTTTCGCCTTTCCCTCCAGACAAGAGGGCTTATCCAATACGCTTTTAGAGGCCATGGCATGTGGTTTACCATCAGTAGCAAGTCACATCGGGGGAAATACCGACATCCTGGAGCATAGAATAAACGGACTTCTCTTTACAAACGATGACGCAGCAGACCTCACTGAAAATCTACTCAATCTACTTGAATCCTCTGAAAAACGACAAAAGCTGTCTGTTGCGGCAAGAGCAGATATCGTGGAAAATTATCACCTAAATGAAATTTCACGGCGCTACTCTGAACTGTATCGGCAACTTGTGGAAACCCAGTAAGAAACTCCTATTTAACCGATGAAAAAAACATTCCACGCTGGACCCCCTCAACGAGTCGTCTTTCTAGGTACCTATTCACTCCATCCACGTCAAAAACTCCTTTTGGAAGCATTGGAAACGAGTTCTGAATGGGAGGTGATTGAAGTCCGCATAAATCCTTGGGGAACGATTTCGGATAAAACGCAGGTTCAGGGAGTAGCTGCCCGACTACACATTTTCAGTAAGTTGTTACTGGCCTACCCCGTTCTGTTCGTTCGATATCTTCGGCAACCCCAACACGATCTGGTGGTGATGATGCATGCGGGCCTATTCGATGTCCTGCTTTTGGGGTGGTTAGTCAAACTTCGACGAAAACCTCTCGTCTGGGATATTTACATTTCATGGTTCGACACGTTGGTGAACGATCGTAAGCTTTTCAAAGCAGACAGCCTCAGAGCTCGTCTCCTCTATTTTCTAGAGAAAACCGCTGCGCATATTGCAAATACAAAATTTCTAGATACGCGGGAACATGCAGACTACTTTGAAACGCTTTATTCCCTCCCCAAACGGTCTCTAGGCGTAGTGCATGTGGGCGTGGACAGTGAATTTCTTCAAATTCTGAAACAGAAAAAGGACAGCTACCCGTCTGGTGGTAATGATAAACTACGCTTGCTTTATTATGGTAATTTCATTCCGTTACATGGAGTAAATACGATTGTAGAGGCGGTCGCATTACTTAAAAATTCAGGAAAAGAACTTGAACTCACCCTAGTGGGAGACGGACAAATGGCTTCTGCGATTACGAAGCTGATATCCGATCTTGGGTTAGTCAACGTCACCAGAATCCCTTGGCTTACATATAGTGAGCTTGTCTCCGAAATTTTAGGTTCTGATATTTGCATGGGAATTTTTGGTACCTCCGGGAAAGCTCAGCGTGTAATCCCAAATAAAATCTATCAAATTGCGGCCGCTGAGGTTCCCTTTATTACTGGTGAAACTCCAGCTCTTAGAGAGTTTTGTGAACTGGCTGGACAAAATCTACCATGCGAATGGGTTCAGCTGGGGGATGCAGAGGCACTTGCAAAAGCGATTCTTAAACTTTATGAACGAAGTGAACGGGGAATCGACAAAGGTTTTGCTTTTGATGTAGATGATGTCCGTGAAGAATTCACAACCTTATTATTAGAAGCTCTACCTTAACCGTAAAGATGACAGAAATATCTCATAAAATTGATTATACTCAGTTTAAAACACATGCTGTTCCTTGTTGTGTATGTGGCAGCGAAAAACATGAATTTTTCTGCACAAAAGACGGTATGGATTATGTCACATGTTGCCAATGTAGTCATGTTTACATTCGGAATCAGGTCAGTGAGACAGATTTGTTGTCGATTTATTCCAGCCGGAAAAGTCATCACAATTTGAATGATAAACTGAAATGGGATTTTTCCCGTATGAAGGCAAAGCTTTACTATGACAAGTTGCTCAAGCGCATAGGTAAATACGTAGACCAAGGCCCTTTGCTTGATATAGGATGTTCAAACGGCTCCTTTGCTCGAGCCGCCCTAGATGGTGGGTGGGATGCACTCGGTCTTGAACTAGAAGAAAGTTCTGTCGCAACTGCAAAGGCACATGGGGTAAAAGTCATTCAAGGAGAATTGCACAGCCAGTCTTTTCCAGACAACCATTTCCATGCTGTGACCATGTGGAACCTTTTTGAGCATCTATCGGAACCCAACGCGACCTTAAAAGAAATTTATAGGATCCTTAAACCTGGGGGTGTTTGTGCGATGTGCGTCCCGAACATCCGAAGCATTGGGTGGTGGATGCTGGGCCCAGACTGGCATTCTGTCGAGCCTCAGATTCATCTCAATTTATTTTCAACCAAAACCCTTTCATTACTCGTTCGTTCCAACGGATTTCATGTGCGCCATCAGGTGACACTGGATATAAAACCTGCCACAATAAGTGCTTGGATAAAGGGAAAATCTAGCAGGAAAACTTCAAATCATGCGGCGTCTGTGGCTGGACTGGCTCAAAAATCACCTGCAAAAATGCGTCTACTGTTTGGATTGAGGCAGATTACAAATCCTCCGTTAATCTTAACGCATAGCGGAGAAGATATTTTTTGTACGATTCAAAAGCCAAAAGATAAAACAAAACGGAATCCGTTTGATAAAAAATTAAGATGTAGTCGTCTAGTAATGTAACTCAATCGCTCATAACTTACAACAACCTTGTCGTTCTTCCCAGCCAGGGATTACGAACCATCATGAAGGCAGACTGGACAACGAGCCTCTTAGTGGTACCGTAATTCTATCTGGTATTTCAACATACAAAACCTGATAAATCTGGTAGTAATCAAACTTGAGCTTTAAAGAAGAAATCTTTACCCCCTAAAGAATGCTGTACATAAAATCATATAAGCCATCACATTGCATTTGTGGGTTTATTTACCTACTTTATCAGATATTGGAATTTTCCTGTGATGAACCTTAATAATTCCCCCTTGCAAAGCAACCGCTTTCACTGCTGAGCTGGGTGAATAGCTCATATACTCGACCTAATAAAAATGAATCATCGTAATTCATTAATCCGAAGCTTTATCGGTATTGGTTTCATAAGAAGTTTAGCCATTCTTGCTGGGTTAGTCACTAGTATTCTTCTTGCCCGCACATTAAGTCCTGAGACATTCGGGCAATATGCTTTTGCAATGGCATTTCTACCGATTCTAACCTTACCAGTAGCAGGGGGCTTACCTTCTTTACTCACAAGGGAAATTGCAGGATATGTTCATAATCAGGAGTGGTCACTTTACAAAGGTCTTGTCAACAGTGCTCACTTTTTTGTCTTTATACTCTCTTTGGTTGTGTTCATATGCTTTGGTTTAATAGTAAGAATCATACCACCTGAAGAGAAATGGACCTTAGTAGGCATCATTGTTGTTTTGATGCCAATACAAGGCCTAAACTCTATCAGAAACGGCATTATAAAAGGATTAGGGTATCCTGCATATGCAGAGGTACCGATGCAAGTTATACATCCTATACTTGTACTCACATCCTGTGTCATTCTCGCGTATCTTTATAATCTTACATCAGTTACAGCCATTTGGACTCAGGTACTTGCAGGTAGTATTAGCCTTCTTTTTGCTAGTTATGCATATCGGTATTTTAGGCCTAAAGAACTTAAAATTTTCCAACCTCATTACCGTATAAAAGAATGGGCTATTGCACTCTCACCTCTAACTCTCATTGTTCTGGTAAACACTTTTAATACCAGAATAGGTATCATCATGCTTGGAATCCTTGGTACTGATGAGGCTGTTGCAGCTTTACGTGTTGGAGAAAGTAGCGCCCGTTTTGTAGGATTGCCTATTGTCTTGGTAAATGCGGTAATATCACCTCACATCGTAAGACTCACAAAAATAGGTAACACAAGGAGCTTACAACAACTCTCCAGAAAATCTGCCCGTGGAGCGCTTATCATAGCACTTCCATTCGCTCTAATCTTAGGATTTTTTGGAAAACCTCTTATTCTTCATATTTTTGGACAAGAGTACGTGGAAGTTGCATACTTACCATTGCTTTTTTTGACCTTTTCGCAACTTTTTAGTGTATTCTGTGGAAGTGTTGGCCAACTACTATCGATGAGTGGTAATGAAAAGGAAACGTTGAAAGGACAAATTTTTTCTTTAGGATTAAATATCCTTACCTGTTTCCTGCTGATTCCGATTTATGGAGCGCCTGGTGCAGCAATAGGAACTTCGGTGGGGATTATTTCATGGAACATCCTGCTTGGAATATCTGTACACAAAAAGTTAAAAATTAGACCGTCTATTTTCTAGCTTCTTAATCTTTAAATATTTGGAAAAATCCATGCCCATTTATACGAAAAATGCAAATTCAATTCTATTTATCCATATCCCAAAAACTGGGGGGTCCAGTCTTGAAAAAATGGTTATTGGGGAAGGTTGGTCAGAGCATTTTTGCGTCCGAGGAAAATCACTACGAGATATTCCTTATTATAAAACCACACCTCAACACCTTCATTCCGAGGGGCTATCTCAATTTTTCAATTTTGAGGAATTTAATCATGTGATCACTATAGTTCGTGATCCATTTTCCAGACTAAAATCAGAATACTATTGGCAACAGTCTCGAAAATTATCACGTTTAGGAGTTGAAGAGTGGATAGATCAAACTTTCAGCCTCTATAAAGAAAACCCATATATCTATGACAATCATATTCGCCCACAAGTGGAGTTTATTCCGGATATTAAGAATATATGTATTTTTAAAATAGAAGAAAATGGTGTGCAAAAAGCATTAGAGCTTTTTCAATCATACAGAATCAACGCATCAAACTTTAGTAAATGGTGGTTAAAAGTTTCCAGACAACTCTTTCATAGCAAGTATGAGAAACAATCCATTCGAAATCCTGAAACAGATCATAAATTTCTATCTTTTCACGAACAAATTTTAAATTTTTATCAATCTGATTATACTGCATTTGACTACAGCACATTACCCCCAGTTGGGGCACTATAAAGATTAAATATTACGTTATGAAAATATCCATAGCCATGGCAACCTATAATGGGGAAAAATTTGTTTATGAACAGTTAGAAAGCTTTATAAATCAAACTCGACAACCTGATGAAGTGATCATCACCGATGACGGTTCAAACGATCAAACCGTCAGCTTAATCAATTCTTTTTCAGAAATAGCCCCGTTTGATGTTAAAGTCTTTTGCAATAAAAAACGTCTAGGCTATAGCCAAAATTTTAATTTAGCATTAAGCCAAACAACTGGCGACATCGTATTTTTAAGTGATCAGGATGATGTGTGGTTCCCTAAAAAAATTTCCAAAATTGTGAAATTGTTTGAAAAGGAGCCTGACACGCTCCTCATCATGAATGATGCAGCTTTAACCGACAAAGAACTAAAAGAGACTGGATACACTAAAATTGGACAAATTCAAAGATCAGGTGCATCGATGGATAAATTTGTAATGGGATGTTGTTGCGCGTTTCGCCGTGAGCTCCTTACCCTCTGTCTGCCTGTGCCCACTGAGTTCAATTCCCATGATAAATGGCTCGTTGGAATTGCAACCAGCTTAAACAAAAAATACATCTATCATCGCGTATTGCAATACTATCGTCGGCATGATGAAAATACATCTAAGCATTATTTTAATAAAGCCACTAAAATGAGTTGTGTTCATGCATTCTTATACAAAGCAAGCTTATGGATTAACGGCGAAATGGTCCACAAGCTAGAAGAGCGACACCAACAACAAATTGCATTTCTAGAAGGCATTAATCGAGTACTTGAAGAGGCACCGATTACATACCATCCCCATCTACAAAGACTACATAAGTTAACAACCCATCGCATACACAGACTTTCAAAAATTCTTGCAATTTTTAATAGAAAGTAATAGGTTGAATCACTGTTTTCTAATTGAAATATACTAGATGAGTGATTGCTAAGATACCTAATATTATCGTTTCAATCCTTAAAAAGGAACTAAAAATTAATAGATCTCCTCAACATGATAAAAAGATCCTTGTACTTGTGGTTTCCACAGCTGGACACGGCGGGACAGAAAAAATAAGTATCTTAGTAGGAAATTATTTAGCTTTAAATGCTTATAAAATTCATATGATTTTTTTAGATGCATCCGGTTCCTATAAAGATCTCATTCATCCATCTATCACGATACATGATCTTGCTTGCAATCCAATTGAACTGAATCTTATTCATAATCTTCGTAAAATTAAACGCCTTGGGGGTCTTTTGAAGGTTATTCAACCTGACACCATTTTCAGCAATGGATATTATTGTAACTGCTTGTCCGTCATCGCCAGAAGAAAATATCTACCAAAAGTAAGGTTAGTAATCCGTGAAACCAACTTAACAGTGACAAAATGTAAAAAAAAGGGGATTAGAGGTCTACTCGTCTTACAAGCGATGAAATATCTTTACCCCCACGCCTCTAGTTTCATCGCACCTACAGAATCCGTGGTAAAGGACTTTAAAAAAATCCTTCATAAAAATATTTCTAGGGTCTCTGTCATTCCAAATTTTATCGATACGGAAACTATTGATATTCAGGCTCAAAAAGAAATTCTAGATGAAAAGTTTACTACTCTTCAGAAACCTGTGATTTTATCAGCAGGGAGATTGGTTGATCAAAAAGACTATTCTACCGCCCTTAAAGCCATACAAAAATTCCTCAAAGATCATGGGGGAAGTTATGTTATATTAGGAGAAGGCCCCTTAGAGGCTCAGTTACGTCAAGAGGCCAAAGATTTGCGTATACAAGATCACGTTCATTTTCTAGGATTTAAAAATAATCCCTATCCATACATCAAAAGTTCCGACATTTTTCTCATGAGTTCCTGGGTAGAAGGTTTTGGTATTGTAGTTTTAGAATCCATGTACCTTGGGATACCGGGAGTTTTCACAGATTTTTATCCGGCTTTTCGAACAATTGTCAAAAATGAAGTGAATGGTATAATCGTACCGGTTGGTGACCATAAAGCCCTTGCAGAAAACATGAAAAAACTCGTCACAAATCCTAAATTATACAAAACTATCCATAAAAATGCAAAATTATGTTCCGTAGATTTTAAAATTCAAAAAATCATGCCTCAATATGAAAAGGCAATTTTTGAGAAAGCCTAAAGACGTCTATTCTATCGAAGCATACAAAACTAAAAATGATTATAAAACTTTCCTAGCTGTTATCTAATGCTAAACAGCGTTTTACTTTGTTTTAATACACTCCATTAAGTAGCAGACATACATCTTTCCAGACCTCATCAATCTTCACGATCCCCATCAGAATTCAGACGCCTGACTTGCACCCGGATGTCCTCTAGTAGCTGACGATTTACAGCGATGAGATCGGTGATGAGTCCGACGGTATAACAGAGAAGTCCAGCGACAAGGAGCACCGCCATAAAAATCAAAGATTGGATTTTTCCCGAACCGCCAGTGGTGAGAAAATAGTAAATAAAACGAATCCCTGGGATCATTCCTAAAAATACAAAGAATGTTCCTAAAGTGAAAAAGAATTTCATGGGACTATAAAGCAAGAAAACATGGAACATCGTTAGCGTCGAACGACGAATATAATTAGAAATGCTTTTTACCAGACGAGAGGGTCTCTCCACATGATTTACTTTCACCGGCACCGAGGTGATCGTAATATTACGATGTCCGGCCTGAATGAGGGTTTCTAACGTATAGGTGTACTCGTTAAAAACATTCAGTTGTTCGGCCGCTTTACGAGAAAACGCACGAAACCCACTGGGGGCATCCCGTATTTGCGTGCCACTCAACACTGCGACCATACGACTGCCAATACGTTGTAGTCGTTTTTTTAACCAAGAAAAAGATTCAATGGATTCAATGGGTCGCTCCCCGATAACCATTTCGGCTTCTTTTTGTAGAATCGGTTGCACCAAGGCTTCAATACAAGAGGCGTCATATTGGTTATCCGCATCCGTGTTGACAATGAGATCGGCGCCCATGGACAGTGCAGTTTCGATTCCCGTCATAAAGGTCCGAGCCAATCCCTGGTTCCGCGAATGACTGACCACATGACATCCCTTTTCTTTGGCAACAGTGGCGGTGTCATCGGTACTGCCATCATCGATCACCAGCACCGCAATTTCATCCACACCTTTTAAGGTTTGAGGCAAATCATCCAGCATCTCTGGCAACGTTTTGGCTTCGTTAAAGCTGGGGATTTGAATCACAAGTTTCATCTAAAAACGACTAACCATTGCGAAAGTAGAAACAAGCTAAAACGTTTTTGAGAGCTGCGTCTACTTTTTACCCAATACGTATATATGGATGAGCAAATACTGACAACCTACTGATCCACCGAGATCACCTGAGCACGTTGTAAATCATCTAACAGCATCTTTCGGGTATTGCCTTCAGGATATTTATTCCAAAGTTCTTTTAATCGCAGATTTACTTCTTCTGTATGGCCTTGCCGCGTCAAAAACGCAATTTCAGCAACTTCTAACATCATGCTTTTTTGTGGGGGAGAGCTCTCTTGAGCAAGCTTTAGGAATTGCACACTTTCCTCCATGCTACCGTAAAGACCTGATGCGATGGAAGCGAGAGCCGCAGCCTGACCATGAGTTGGGTTGTTTGAAAGGACGGCCCGTAGGGGATCTAGTGCCTTCTCTCCTTCATCCTGATAATACCAGTAAATGACCCCAAGGTTATAATACGCCTCAAAAGCATTGGGTAATCTCCGGATAGATTCTTGGAAAGAGCCCACAGCTTCGTCATGTCTACCCAAGGCATAAAGTGCCTGCCCTTTTAACAAGGGGAGTGTGGGATAATCCGGGTTAATTTTTTCGGCTCTAAGGGCATAGTCCAACGCGGATTCAGCCTGACCTTTTGCATAAAAGGCAGAGCTTAACCGCAAATACTCTTTATCTCTAAACTCCTCACTCCGCACACCCCACCAATCTCCCCAACTCAAAATGATACCTATGCAGAGTAGTCCAAAGAAAAGACTTAATCGTTTGGCTTTTGCTTGCGGATCTTTCCAGGTTTCAATCACATAAGCTAAAGATTCTACAGCCAAAATCACCGCAGGGAAAATTAAGGGCATACGCATGCGACCGCTTGCATAATATAATGCGGTTGCAGCTGACAAGGTGACCGCATAGGTCCAAAGCAATAAAAACTGTGCCTTCTCTGTACTATCACGCTTTTTCCACCAGATCCAACCCGTTAGCGCTAACGGAAAGACGAACCCAAAACCCAGTGGAGGTAGCCATTTTAATACAGACGATATTTCTTTCTGTGTTTCGTACGATTCAAAACTATAAATCTCCTCTTGGTTCACCAAATAGAAGTTTTTCTTCAAATATAGACTTAACCACTCCCATGGATTTTCCATGGCATAGGTCATCGTCTTATTCACCCAATATTTATTTAAGCTTTTATAGAACTGATGAGTCGCTGCCGGTGGCGTTTCTCCCAGTTTTACTGCCGCTAAATATTCACTTTGAGACATTTCAAAGGTAGGATTGGCGGTTTGACTAATCACATACGAGTTTTGAACCAGATACCGACCATTCGCCTCAGGCCGATTACTCATCCATAAATCATAGCCACCCTGCCAAGGTAAAAATAATCTCTCTCCAGAAACCTGTTGATTCCATGCGCCCATGCCTAAAACACATACTAAAAGAGGTAATGCAAAGAT
Source organism: Kiritimatiellota bacterium B12222 (assembly GCA_029719485.1). Lineage (GTDB taxonomy): Bacteria > Verrucomicrobiota > Kiritimatiellia > SS1-B-03-39 > UBA6053 > UBA6053. The sequence goes on from CP120722.1 coordinate 520,605, forward strand.
CGGCACCAGAATCTTTCTCTTCGAGGGAATGCCATTATAAAATACCCACACTAACAAAAAGGGAAATACCAGCGTCAATGTCGGCCGGTTTAACCATGCAAGTGCGGAAAATAGTCCTGCTGAAAGTATCCATTTCTTGGAAGATGCTTCTTTATCGATCCATTTAAACAGAGACCAAAGGAGAGCCGACTGAAAAAAGACGGTCCAAAAATCTAATACGATTCGATTTTCAAGACGAAGGAGAGGTGCATAAAGCGCTAAAAATGCAGCTACCAAAGCTACACATACAATCTGAGTCTGCTTTTGCCTGCCTCGTAGTATTATTCTCGTGCAATCAACTGCCATCCAAATGAGCAACACTCCAGCAAGATGTTGACCTACTCGGACCCAAAGAAACCAAGAGCTTCCGCTAACCTTCATCATAAAGGCTAGATACCATGAATAAAATGGTGCCTTATACAGAGGAATTTTATCTACGGTCCCCGATAAAATTGCTTTTGCCATTTCTGAGACTTCTAACTCATCCAAAGAGAGTTGATCATATAGCGGAGAAAAAGTGCTTTGTTCGATAAGGTATAAGCCCCGTAAAACCACTGCAACCACTAACCACAATTCCACTTTAGAAAGTCTGTCCCAAATTTTTGATATTTTCATACATAAACACTAGAGGACAACTTAACTCCTGTCAGGTGTCAAAACACATTTGCTTTCAGTCCAATGTGTATTTTCCGTCTGTTTTGTACGACGAATACCAGATTATATTTCTTTTCATCCCTAAATTTGCCCTGTAGATTTTATCAATGACTGCAAATACAGATATGGATCCCAATGCTTCGCCTTTGCGTTTAAAAAATAAACATAATCCAGATATTGTTCCGGAAGCGGAACGGAAAAAACAACATCTCAGCAAAGCGAGTCAGAAAAAAAAACCGGCCAAATCTTCCCGGAAGTTTGGCATGCGGTTTTTTGGCATGAGTATCGGTTCTTTTTTGGTCGCTTCCGCTCTATTTGGCACCTTTATCTATCATCAAATTTCAGGTTTAGACCTTTTAACCCTGCATCAATTAGAACTTACCCGGGGCATTGTGGTCGTTTCTTGGTTTGTAATTCTGGTCATTGATGCGTTCACCCAGGATATGCTTCAAGGAATCCTCGCACTGTTTATGCCCCCTTATGCTTTTATATATGGCTTATTATTTGCCGATGCGGGTCCTGTCCGCGGTGTTACCATGGCTCTACTATGTTTCTTTGCAGCAGAAATCTATTTCACTCCAGATAATGCATTGGTTCCTGAAACCTTGAGTACACTCAACGGTTGGATCGAAAGCGGTCAGCAAAAATTGATTAATCCTGATAAAAAAGATGCAGGTTTCGAAAATTAAGACTGCGACTTAGGCGCTTCTTTGGTCACTTCTTCATCAAATTGTTCCAAAACCCAGCGTTTATTATACCAAAAATAACTTTCTGGGTTTTGAAGAATTTCAGAACTTAAATCATCTAAACAACTTTGTAGTAAGTGTTTACGATCTTGTTTTGATTTAGATCCTGGAGCTAATCTGCGTGCGGCTTTGGGTTTCCAGATATGGGTGCTCCTGCCTTTACGTCCTAGGAAAACCGGAACCACTTCAGCCTCTGATTTGGCAGCCAACAAACCCAATCCATTTGCAATCCAGCCCTCTTTGCCCAAAAAGGCATATTGGTCCCCTGCTTGCCGGGCCCGAATATCTACCAAAATCGCCACAATCCCATTATCTGCCAAAAAGGTTAATAACTTTTTAATCAGTTGAGGATCATCCCGGTCAATCACCGTTCCCCCGCCCTCTTCTCTCACTTTAAGTAATAAATCATAGGTCAGGGTATTTTTTTGCTGCCGCGCAATAAAACACATGGGGAAACCTTCTTTCACGGTTTGCACACCGGCCAAATCCCAATTCCCACTGTGGGCAATCACCAATAAGATTCCTTTCTTTTTTTCCCTGGCTTTTCGAAATGCCTCAAAGGTTTCTTCTTTGCCTTCAATTTCAACTTCGCTATCTTTTCCCATGCGAATCAATTCACATAAATTCCGCCCAAAATTGTGCAGGGCTTCTTTACGAAGTGCGAACAGCTCTTCAGTACTCTTCTCAGAAAAAATATCTGCCATTCGGGTCTGGGTCTCTTTATTTCTCCATCCTAATCCCTGATGAATCCACCAGGTAAGGGTTTCTAAACAGGCATATGCCCATTTTTTAGGCAAATGTTTTATGATCCACTGACAGATCCAAAGGAAGATAAATTCGATGTAATGCTTAAAAGTCATGCCTCTCTCTACTGAATCCACATTTCCTGTCCCTTCAAATGTTCAAAAACTTTATCCCTTCACTGATTATACGCTCTGTTTTTATTCTCATCAGACTTGGAGAATGAACGATCCGCTATAGATTCCGCTCATCATTCCGTATTTTTATAGGTAATTTTTAATTACTCTGGTAGGAAAGACTCATGGCTTCAGGTAAAAAATCATCAAAAAATATCATTTTTAAACGCATCGTCATCGCTTTGGTCATCTGTGCCGGCTTAGAATATGTACCTGGAAAATATACCATCGATGATTTTGAAGATGACTATGAGATAGGCTCCCCCGAAGGGATTGCACTATTGGCACTTTCCGATGCCCAAGTGGATGGAAAACTCTATTTCAAAGAAGCTGCCAGGCATCGCATCAGTCGAAATGCAGAAATTGTGATCCCTGCAGATACGTATTTGACTCTCCATGCCACAACCCATCCTTACGTCGAAGCTGACGAAGTAATCCTACGGCCCAGCTCTTTGGTTCTTCGCTCCGATCGTGCACTCACCTTCATTTATCGCTTTGTCACTGTAGCACGGGCCAAAACCATGCGCATCCATCCGGAGGATCCGGAACAACGTGTTCAAGCCATAGGTCAGTATCGCATCATCAGTGCCTTGTGTACCGCCTATCGTTACCAACGCCAAAAGGAAGTCCGTCGTGAGTATAAAATCCCCAATTGGGCTCAACTTGATTTTGACGCAAATTTCTTAGCCGACCATGAATTAAAAACCGCACAAGGTTATGCCCTTTCAACAGGATCTACCCCTGGGCACCTTAAGATTCAAAATGCAGTTTGGATTCAAAACCGCTGGCAAAGTGGAAGCCTTGATCTTCGTTTACCCTTTTCCGATTTAGAGCCTTTGGTGAACAAATTACTCTTTTTTGAATTTCCTGAAAATCTAGAATTAGGGAGCACTTTAGATATTCAACTCTTTAAGATATATGATATCTTGTTTAATGAAAACAACTTAGAACTTAATGTAGATGGAAAGCTAAACTACGCAAAATCTTCAAAGGTCACCAATGTATTTCACCCAAGCTTTAAAGCAAAACTGGGGATTGCCTTCGAATTTCCGCAAAATCAACTGCTTCAAGATGCCCAAATGGGGGTGTATCTCTCCAATGTGTATTCCCTCGATTTTAACCGCAGTAACTTAGTCTTCGATAAAATTGCACGAAAACTGGTTCGCAAACATCGCAAAGATGCCTCCTACTTTGTGAAGCTCATCGATGAATTTCCTGAAATCATGACCCTTCCTGGTCAACTCTTCATCGAAAAGATGATGCTGAGCGGAGATGAAAACGGATATCCTCACTTTGAATGTCTGTTTCAAATTTTGCCGGAAAATTCTGAAAGCTTCACGGTCCTTGAAAAGAACGAGTAACAAAATCACTTAGATATAAAGCGTTTAAAGCTTGTTGGTGATCGTTTTAGCCTAAAACACACTCTACACCCAATCTTTCACAAAAAGTAATTATAGACCCTTGTATGACGCTCTAGAGATAAACAGACCTGGGCCCTGAACATCGTTATCAAACAAACCACAACTGAGCTACTAAGCTTCCTTTGTAAATCTCCCCGTTTATACGCAGCACAATAATAAAAAGTGTATATCTATGTAAACACTTACACAACAAATGGATATATAGATTATAACTGACGGACATACAGGGATTAAAGGGGAGTATGGGCCATTTTAGCAGTGTTTAGCCTACTGTAGTCACTTGGCCCTCACTTTCACTCCAGACTTAGCTGGGGTCCCTGTCTTCGCATTGAGTTCTAAAAACGGGACAAGTCACACTCACTTTGTCTGAAGACCACGAGGTACTCAAGCAAGACCGCTGGAGTAAAATAAAGCAAGAAAGCTATTTGAAAGGATTTAGAAACAGTACGCTAAAGTCCTTCGCTCTTAGCGCTCTATCCTTTCTTCAACCACACTTGCAGAATAGAAATATCCGCAGGATTTACCCCACTGATCCTTGAGGCTTGCCCTAAATTGGCAGGCCGAACCTTTTTCAACTTTTCCCGAGACTCAAAACGAATAGAAATGAGGTCATTGTAATCTATATCCTTTGGAATCAATACTTTATCAAGTTTAACTGCTTTTGCAGCCTGTTTGGATTCACGTTCGATATACCCAGCATATTTGATACGAGTTTCAATCTGTTGTTTCACTTCATTTTCGATATCAACAGGCACATCGTGAAGATCATCATATTGAAAACCAGGCTGTCTCAAATAACCAGCCAAGGGCTTCCCTTCATGGAAGGTTTTTTCTAATCTTTTTATTTCCGATGATATATCATTCTCCAATGCATCTATTTCAGCAAAATGTTCATCTGAATGAATTCCTAAATCACCCGCTTGATTTCTCAGTCGAAAATCTACGTTATCCTGACGTAATAATAAGCGATGCTCTGCACGCGAGGTAAACATGCGGTAGGGTTCATCCGTGCCTTTGATAATCAAATCATCAATGAGAACTCCAATATACGCTTCATTTCTGCCCAACACAAATGGACCCATTTTCAATGCTTTTCGAGCCGCATTTACGCCAGCCATAAAGCCCTGCCCTGCGGCTTCCTCATAGCCTGTGGTTCCATTAATTTGACCGGCCAAAAACAAACCTTCTACCAATTTGGTCTCTAAAGTATGAAAGAGTTGGGTGGGATCACTAAAGTCATATTCGATAGCATAAGCAGGGATCGTAAACACCGCGTTCTCCATTCCAGGTATAGAATGGATCATTCGTTTTTGAACATCCTCTGGCAATGAATTTGAAGTTCCATTGGGATAGATGGTATCACAAAAGCGTCCTTCTGGTTCAATAAACACATGATGCCTGTCTTTATCTCTAAATTTCACGATTTTATCTTCAATCGATGGACAGTACCGTACCCCCGTAGCATCAATATGTCCTCCATACATTGCACTCAAATGTAAGTTATCTTCGATGATTTGATGCGTTTCTTCTGTAGTATGAGTTAACCAACAAGGAATTTGATCAGATCCAGGCAACCACGGCTCAATTGCAGAGGAAATTTGTTCCACGTGGAACATTTCAGACTGATAACGTCTCTTACGGGCCTCTCGACTAAAGAAAGGCGCTGGATCCAAACCAGGTTGAATCTCCATTTTACTATAATCAACTGAGTCCTTATGTAATCGTGGCGGTGTACCCGTCTTTAAACGGCCCAAACGAAACCCTAAATCTTTAAAAGACTTGGATAATTGATAAGCAGCCGGCTCAAAAACCCGTCCACCTGGTTCATTATAGTTTCCAATATGGATTTTTCCACCTAAGAAGGTTCCAGAAGCAATTACTACACAGGTTCCAGCAATTTTTTCATTACTTTCCGTAATAATACCTCTTAAAGTACCATTCTCGGTCCATATTTCTCCTGCAGTACACTCAATCACCGTTAAATGCTCTTGTTTTGCAATAACCGCCTGCATTCTTAAAGGAAAAGCATCTTTATCATTCTGAACTCGAGTAGCCTGAACTGCAGGACCTTTACGAAGATTTAAAGTTCTATACTGAATACCTGTAAAATCAGCATTTCTCCCCAATTCACCCCCTAAAGCATCCAATTCACACACAATATGCGATTTTGCCATACCTCCAATGCTTGGATTACAGCTCATACGACCAATAGCTGCTTTATCCATGGTTAAAAGAGCAGTATTCGCTCCTATACGGGCTGAAGCTAAGGCTGCTTCGTAACCAGCATGTCCAGCTCCAACTACAAGTACATCATAAGGTATATTCATTTTAAGACAGGGAAGGGGGTAAAAATTATGTTATCGGCCAGTTTATACCATAAAAACAGTGATAAGGGGGCAAATTGCGCAGAAATATTCATTTTCACGTTGTTCCACGTGGAACAACGTGAAAAATCCGTATCAAAAGGATTACTTTCCAATACAAAATGTAGAGAAAACTTCATCCAATAAGTCTTCATGGTATTCACGTCCTGTAACCTCACCGAGACGCATTAAAGCTTCACGAAGGCTAGGAATAGCCAAAACCAAGTTTTCATCGGGTACATCAGCAGATAATAGCTCATCTAAAAGGACTAACTCCGCTTTAACGTCTACAAACACCAAACGATGCCGTTCAGAAATTACAGCATGAGGACGTGCAGAAAGGTCAATTGAGGAACTTAAAACAGTTTTGAGTGCTTCTTTAAGCTCATTGTACCCCACTTCGTCTTTTATGGCTGTTTCCACCCGTGGAATCCCTGCTGGCCATTGTTCCACGTGGAACAATCGAGGTAAATCAGTTTTATTACAAACCAAAATACTTTTACCCGGAACCAGATCATTAAAGTTTTCAAAGGTCTGTTGATCTGCTTCTTGGCTTAAATCGACTAAATGAATATGAAGATCAGCTTTTTCCAGGTATTGTTTGGTTCTCGAGATTCCTGCTTGTTCAATGACATCAACAGCCTCTCGTAGACCAGCAGTATCCACTAAACGCATAGGAATACCTTCTAAAATAAAGGACTCTTCAATGCTGTCTCTGGTGGTGCCAGCTATGTTAGATACAATTGCACGCTCATGTCCAAGCAGGGTATTCAGTAGGGTACTTTTCCCTACATTGGGTTTACCGCTGAGCACAACTAAAGCGCCATCACGTAATACATGACCTTCATTCCAAGTGGCCATTAAACTTTCAACCGATGAAAGAACCAACTTCAAATTTCTATGAATAGTAGGAATAATAGACTCTGGGAGTTCGTCTTCTGGAAAGTCTAATGTAGCTTCAAGTTGGGCAGCTATCGCTAAAAGGTCATCGTAAATTTTATCAACGCTATGACTAAGTTTACCTTCAAGTTGTTCTAAAGCAGCTATTTGAGATCTATCAGAATGTGACCGAACCAAATCCATAATTGCTTCAGCTTGCACCAAATCTATACGTCCGTTTAGGAAAGCCCTACGTGTAAACTCACCTGCATCTGCGGCACGGGCCCCTGCATGGAAGCAACTTCGAAGCACCCGACGGGCACTTGTCCCGCCACCGTGACACTGAAATTCAACCACATCTTCAGTGGTGTAACTATGGGGAGCTTTGAAAATTAATAGCAAGCCTTCATCCAAAACCTCTTCCCCATCCATAATCTTACCATAGGCAAAGGTATGTGATTTTCTTTCAGATGGACGGGGAGCGGCACAGGCAAAGAGACGGTCAGCAATCAAAAGTGCATCCGGTCCACTCACCCGAACAATCGATACACCAGCTTCACCTGGTGCAGTAATAATAGCAGCAATGGTTTCCATAAATCAAAGAAGAGGGGCGAGAAGCAGTGATAGACTCAGGATGGGTTACAACAAGAGCTTCACCTGATGCGCTTATCCCTCAGATTCATCATCAAAGACTACTTTTCCAATAAAAGGGAGTTCGCGGTAGTGACTGTCGTAATCCAATCCATATCCAACCACAAAGGTATCAGGAATTTCAAATCCAATAAAATCAGCTTTCACATTTACCACACGCCGTTCAGGTTTGTCCAACAAACAACAGCTGATCACTTTGGAAGCCCCTTTATTTAACACGTGTTTAATTGCAAAATTGAGCGTACGGCCGGAATCAAGGATATCATCCACCAACAGCACGGTCATGCCATCCAAGCTAACCGTTACATCTTTGGTGATATTCACATTACCACTACTTTCTGTGGCACTGCCATAGCTTTGGAGAGTCATGAAATCAATTTGAGGATGAAAAGAGCGGGGATGAAGTTCTCGCACCAGATCTGCCAAGAACATGAAACTACCACGCAAAACACCAACGATGACCAAAGGTTTATCATCAAGGTTTTGAGTTATGTCATCAACAATTTGGGTTACCCGGTCTTGAAGTTCTTCAGCGGTAATAAGATTTTGAATGCTATGAGGAGGTAAATTCATGGAAATACGGTGCTTAGGTTATGAAAGGGCAATGAAACAATGCAGACTTATGAAAGAAAAAAGGGGAGCGGACAAGGGAAATATGATACAGGCAATGCATGGATGCCTTAGAAATTACCTCATTACAAAACCCAAAAATTAAAAATCTCATCAAACTCCGCAAAAGAAATTGCAGGGATGATGCACAAATCTTTATGATTGAAGGATATAGAGAATGTCTAAGAGCTTTGCAAAGTGAATGGCCCCTGGAGGAGTTCTATTTTTGTGAAGAGCTCTTTTTAGGTGAAAATGAACAAGAATTATTAGAGGAAGCACAAGCCAGAGGGACAAAACTCTATAAATGTTCAGAATCTGTGTTCAAAAAGATCGCATACAGGGATCGTCCCGATGGATTAATTGCGGTTGCTCCACAATTACATTTGGGACTGGAAAACTTGGATGTCTTAGACAATCCATTTCTGTTGGTCTTGGTGGGAATTGAAAAACCAGGAAATCTGGGGACCATGTTACGTTCAGCTGATGGAGCAGGGGTAGATGCAGTCATTTTAAGTGATGCGGTCACCGATATCTATAATCCCAACACTGTCAGAGCCAGCGTAGGCACCTTATTTTCAGTTCCTGTCATCGAAACCAGCTATGAAGAGTGTTCTCAGTGGCTAGAAGAGCAGGGAATCCCTTTACTCGCTATGACACCACATGCTACCAAAACGCTCTATGAGACCCGTTTAAATGGTCCCGTAGCAGTAGCTGTGGGATCTGAAATGTTGGGACTCAGCGATAAATGGCTGGATAGGGCTGAAATGAAAGTTTCTTTGCCCATGTCAGGCATTGCAGATTCACTCAATGTATCCACAGCAGCAGCCATTACGCTTTACGAAGTATGCCGGCAAAGAGTTGAGGAATAGTCAGGGGTCAGGGGTCAGGGGTCAGGGGTCAGGGGTCAGGGGTCAGGGAATGGGTAAATTCTCTGCTACACATTAACAAGTGAGCCCATTACAAAAAATATTAAGGTTCACTGACTGATTTTCGGTCTATTGAGTGACCACAGATAATTTCCAATGGGCAAGGGCTCACATCCTAATGACGATCGCCCCCTGACAAGGGACTTAACTCCACTGACCAATTACTCTACCAAATCAATGAGATCACGGATATCAGGACCGTCATTGTCTCTCAATTGACTTTTACGCTGATCTACCGTGCGATGTCGCATTAATCGACTCTGAGGTCGGGCCCGACTCACAAACAGACTCTCATAGCCTTTCTTGAGGCTATCCGCACGCATGGTACTTGCACCTAAGGCATGAGCGCGACTTTCTAAACCTACGTCATTGGTAATGAGTAAGGTGTGTTGCTTGGATTTTTGTAAAACTTTGACGCATTCCAATAAGGTAGGGATCCGTTGAGGTGGAGTAGGCGAGAAAAATACCCGAATTCCGAGGAAATCACCACCATGTTCAACCTGATGCAGGGGTTCACCATTAAAGAGAACCCAAATTTCCCAATCTTCAGATTTTTGAATTTTCACTAACTTCTGCAAAATCTCGACTTGCTCACGAGCAGAAAGAGTATCGGTATCCCCTTTGCCAGGGGTAAGATCTTTGCCATCAATGACTACGGTGTACGAGTCAATAGGTTCTTTCGTTGATTCTGGATAGATATTGCGTATAGTCATAGTCTTCTCTGCTAAATCTGATCACATGAATTTTAAAGGAAATAATCCATATGGCACAAACAAGTACTTATCCCATCCATTGTCCCGAATGCAAGAGCCAACAAGATGAAGTTCTCTATGATAGTTTAGATGTCGGTAAAGAACCAGAGCTTCGTAAACAATTAATTGAAAACCGATTAAATCGGGTAAAATGTAATTCGTGTAACTTTGAATTCTATGTAGATAAAAATCTGCTCTATCATGATTCCCGTGAAGGATGGATGATTTATCTGAATCCTCATCGCATCGATGATGCTCAAAAGGCCATTGATGAATTTGATCAAGTTCTCGAGGATATGAATAATCTATTGCCATCAGGACAATCCCTGCCTCCAGTAGATTTAGTGATTTCGCGAATCGAATTGGTTGAACGCATCTTTGTAAGAGAAGCGGGCTTAGATCCCAAAGTCATCGAATACATCAAATATTTGGTCTACACTCAAAATTTAGACAAATTCATGCCTGAAAATTATGCCATGCTTTTAAATGGCCAAGAGTGCAATGAAGAGAATCTCTGTTTTGTACTTCAGGATGTGGAAACTAAAAAACTTGAAAGCCTCTTACACTACAAACGTGAGACCTATGACGATCTTGTAGATCTCTTGGTTCAAGATGCAGATTTAAGTCTGATCAAACAGTTGTTTCCAGGTCCATACGCCTCTGCTCGTGCCTACTTGATTCAAGATGAAATCTAAGCTGAAAGTCCCATTCATAAGAAAAGGGGTTCATTTAAATTTATAAATCTTATTATTCTTATGGGGTGTTCATATGTTGATAAGCTTGCAAGCTGCTACATATAATATACTTAGAAGAAAGGTACTTGTTAGTGGATTGTTGGGAGACCCTTCGAAACTCCCCCCTTTCCCACAAGCGAATGATAAGTCATGAGTTATGAACATTTTTCTGAACAGCTATTTTAAAATTATGAACAGGCAAATGATCATAACTTTTGGAGCAGGATAATCCTAAAAATTAACCCTTAAAATAGATGTAGTTTGAAGCGAATTCCAAAAAAACCCACTCTGTAAAAGAGTGGGTTTTTTTAGCAAACAGAGGCTTGAAGGACTCAGACTTTTAGGATGTTTTATATATCAGGGCTGCAAAGGCTCCATCACATTTTTTTTCACCCGGAAAGAGCAGGCTTTCTGTTTCTAAGCGAGCGTTCTGATTTTGACTTAACCAATTTTGAATTTGTTGAGTCGTTTCTTCGGGTTCGATACTGCAGGTACTATAAACCAGACGTCCGCCGGGTTTTAACAGGGCAAATGCTTGATTGAGAATATCATATTGTAATTGAATCAGTTCGGTGAGCATTCGTTTTCTGAAATTCCATTTGGCATCGGGACGACGTTGATAAACACCGGTATTGCTACAGGGAACATCGAGCAATATGGCATCAAAGGGTTGTTCTGAACGTAATCCATGGAGATCGGTCGTTTTGACTTCGACCTCTTCAAAGCCCAAGCGATCTAAATTTTCTTGTAAGCGTTTACAGCGTTTTGGATTGGGATCACATGCCAGAAGCTGGTCGGTTTGTTCTCCCATGCTTTCAGCTAAGATCAGGGTTTTTCCACCAGGGGCCGCACAAGCATCTAACACACGCTCACCTGCTTTTACATTCAAAAGGGTGGGGGCCATATAGGTAGAGGGATCTTGAATATACCAAGCGCCTTCTACAAAATCGGGCAGATCGGTAGGGGAAAATCCTCTGGGCAATTGATAAAAGACGGGTACATCGTCAATTTTTTCTGAAAATTCATAGGACACGGTGTCTGGAGGACAATCCATCAGCGAATCAAGTTCAGTGCCTTTGCGGGTAAGCCGCGCGTAGGTATGAGAGCGTTCTTGGTTCCATTGTAGTATTTTTTCGGTTTGTTTTTTACCAAAACTTTTATTCCACCGTTCTACAATCACTTGGGGATGCGAGTAACGAATGTGATTTGCTTGGTTGTCTAACCATTTTAACAGCTCTTCTTTTTCGCGTAAGGTTCGTCGAAAAACCGCATTGATAAAACCAATTTGTGGTGCAGGGATGCCTGCGCGTTTGGCTGCTTCGAGGGTTTCATGTACAGCTGCATGATCGGGAATGCCGTCTAAGAGTAATAATTGACATAACCCAATCCATAGAAATGGTATTAATGCGGGTGAAGGGGGACGTTTACTTAAATGTTCAATCCAGGCATCCAGTGCACCGTTATGGCGTAGGCAACTCCACACCATTTCCCGGGTGAGCCCACTACAAAAGTTCCATTCTCCCGATTCATAGGGTAAAGATCCTTTGAGTAGCCAATTTTTGAGTAATTCTGCGGCTTGATCGCGTTCGGGGATGTTGGTTGAAGGTGCTGTGGTCATAAAATTTTCCAGAAAATCAATATCATTGTACTTTCTCTATAGAAGTATAGAGAGAAGAGCTTGCGACTCTAACCATAATTTTCAACTCTTCTCAACGTGTTTCAACCACAACGCCATTCTGAAATCCTTCATACCCTTCAACATCAAGGGGGAGTGCGGGTGTCTGATTTAGCTGCGCACATGAATGTAACTGAAGAAACCATTCGTAGAGATTTATTGAAATTAGAAAAAGAGAGCAGGTTAAAGCGTGTCCATGGCGGAGCTATTCCTATCACTTCTGAGCATGATCCTTTGCCCTATCAACATCGACAAATGGAGCAAGTGGAGGCCAAAAGGAGTATTGCACGCTGTGCATTAACTCAAATTGAAGAAGAAGATGTCCTGTTTTTAGATGGCAGTACCACGGCTTATCACTTGGCTAAAATTTTTCCGGATATGCGCTGTACTGTGTTAACCCATTCTGAACCTATTTTTCGTGAACTCTCTACCCGCACCCAAATTGAATTGGTGTCCACGGGTGGACTCTATGACCGGATACATGCGAGTTTTATCGGTCCATTGGCCGAACAAATGTTAAGCAGTGTTCATATCACGAAAGCCATTTTAGGCTGTAAAGGCCTAGATTTTAAAAGAGGATTTAGTGATGCCTCTGTCCTGCACATGAATTTAAAACGTTCTGTGATTCGAAATGCAGATCAAACCCTCCTGTTAGCAGATCATCGTAAGATGGATGCACGTTCCCGTTATTTTTTCGCCAGCATTGAAGAGGTTGATGGAGTGATCACGGATAAGCAGGTCAAAAAAGAGCATAATCAAGCCATGTCTCGAGCAGGCTTACGAATTTTAAAAGAGCTTTGAGCCCTTGTTCACAGCAGGAAATGGATCTGCTGGCCTCTAAATTTTCAATCACTTTTGAGGCTTGTTAAACTTCTTTTAGCTCATAACCCTAAGGAACAATGAGTATTACTACCCGAAATGGCGATAAAGGACGTACCCGATTATTTTCGGGTCAGGATGTTTCTAAAGCAGATTTGGCTCCACGCGCTTATGGTGCTTTGGATGAAGCGGTCAGTGTCTTAGGAATTGCACGCAGTTTGACAGATTCTGAAAGTTTGGCTGAGCATCTTCTCTACATTCAGAATGCTTCTTTTGAAGTAGGTGCTGAATTGGCTACACATCCGGATGATGTCGCCCGTAAACGCCGTCGGGTGGATGAAGCGTTTGTCGCTATTCTGGATAAAATGAGAGACGACTTAGAAGCGGTTACCCCCATTCCGAAAGATTTTGTGATTCCCGGTGGAAATCCCGTTGCTGCGCATTTGGATCATGCCCGTTGTGTTTACCGTCGCTGTGAACAAGAAGCAACCGCACTATGGAATGCTGATTTTCTTAAAAATCCACTGGTTTTGGTATGGTTAAACCGGGTATCAGACCATTTGTGGCTGTTAGCCCGTCAAATGGAAGGGAAAGCCGTGATCCCCAGAAGATCTTTAAAATAATCCCAGTTGCTCACCAGCAGGTGCAATTTGCGGTAATTTCATTTCCCGCATTTCACCCAATTGCACCAAAGACTCAACAGAAGTGGAAATATCATTCTTTTCTAAGGTCTCGATGATGCGCAAAAACACTTTTCCACAATATTCGGCATCTTCTGAGGCGCGATGGAATACCGTGTTGGGAAATTCAAAATATTTGGTGAGCGTTTCCAATCGATAGTTTAACATGCCCGGAAATACTTTTTTAGACAGTCCGTAGGTATCGAGCACCTGACCCGTAGGCGCCTTACATTTATCCCGTTTGACGGCTGTTTCCAGAAATTTGAAATCAAATTTGGCGTTGTGGGCAATCAGAGGAAGGTCTCCGCAATAATCAGTAAAAGCACCCATTAACTCGGAAATACGAGGAGCATCTTTCACATCTTCATTTGAAATACCATGTACTTTATAGGCTTCTAAAGGAATTTCCATTCCGGGATTTACCAGAAAACAAAAGTCTTTCTGAGGGAGCCCATCTAAAAATTTTACCGCGCCAATTTCGACGATACCATCTTCTAGAGGTTGGATGCCGGTGGTCTCTAAATCAAATGCTACAAAGTCTTTCATTTCTTTTCGCTACGCGAAACCCAAGCGAATACAAACCCTTTTTGTAAAGAGCAGGAAATTTACCCTCTGTTAAGCCTATTGAGTGGATGGAAACCTCTGGCCCGGGGACCGTTCCTATGATTATGCCCTACCTTAGATATGTAATCGAAAAACATTGCCTGAAATCATAAATCTAGGCACTCTCTGCCGTCATGAAAACCCCTGGTACATTTGAAATAACCGCCCAAGATTCTGAGAGTAAAGCCCGTTGCGGACGGATGCATACGGCTCATGGATCTTTTGAAACCCCCGTGTTTATGCCTGTGGGTACGCAGGCGACCGTGAAATCGTTGACCCCTGAAGATGTGTCAGGCATGGGCTTCGATATTATTTTGGGGAATACCTACCACTTGAACGAAAGACCTGGCTCAGACTTAGTGCAGCGCATGGGTGGCTTGCATAAATTCATGAATTGGCAGGGATCCATTTTAACAGACAGTGGTGGATTCCAAGTGTGGTCTCTGGCGCAATTAAATAAAATTACCGAAGAGGGTGTGACCTTTAAAAGTCATTTAGATGGAAGCCTTCAATTTATGGGCCCAGTGGAATCCATGGCTATTCAAAGAGAATTGGGTTCTGATATTGCCATGCTATTTGATGAATGCATTCCTTATCCGGCTACTCCAGATTATGCTGAAAAAGCAGTAGAACGTACCTTACGCTGGGCAAGACGCTGCAAAGAGCAGCCACGCGCAGAAGGTCAACTTCAGTTTGCGATTGTGCAGGGGGGAGAATTTGCGGAATTGCGGGGCCATTGTGCGGCTGAACTGGTGTCTATTGGTTTTGATGGCTATGCGATTGGAGGCGTAAGCGTAGGAGAACCTGATGAATTAATTCTTCCAGGGGTTGAAGCCTCCATTTCATATTTACCCGAAGATAAAGCCCGTTATTTGATGGGGGTGGGGTTATTGGACCAAATGCTCGAATCCATTGCTCGTGGGGTGGATATGTTTGATTGTGTATTGCCGACACGTATTGCGCGCAACGGGTCAGCTGTCACCCGCAAAGGACGATTTGCTGTGAAAAATGCCAAGTGGAAAGAAGATCCACGTCCAGTGGAAGAGGGATGTACCTGCTATACTTGCCAAAACTACACCCGCAGTTACATTCGCCACCTGATCAATTGCAGTGAAATTTTAGCCATTCGGCTTCTTAGTATGCACAATCTCCACTGCATGCAGGTGGTGATGGCTGAAACCCGCGAAGCCATACGAACAGGTACCTTTACAGAATACCGTCAAAATTTTCTGAAAGATTATCAGAAAATTTGGGATGGAGATTCCTAAAAGGTCTTTTCATCTGCCGTTCTCCTTTTGAGCAGTGAAGCGAACACTACCCAGACTCTTCTTCATGTGATGTATCTTTCTGTTCATAGAGAGTAGAGGGAAGGGGATCATTAAGCAGTTCCGGATATAACGCTTTTACACAGTCTGGGCAAATACCGTGACTGAAATCTGCTTCGGTATGGCTACGTATATAGGCTTCCAGCTGTTCCCAGGCTCCTGAATGGTTTCTTATTTTTTTACAGGAAGAGCAGATCGGGATAATTCCTTTGAGAATTTTGATTTCATTCAGTAAATTCTGTAATTTTGTGAAGGCTATTTCCTTTTCAGATTCCAATTGTTTTTGATCGGAGATATCACAAATGAAGCCTTCCAACATTCCTTCATCGTGCTCTGAAGAAACCTGCATTCCTTGTTCCCAAACCCATCGGGTTTCACCGTTTCGATGTAAAATGCGGTACTGTATGCAAAACCTTCGTTTTTCTGTCGTGGCTTGGTTGATTTCTTCGACGACGGCCGCGGCATCTTCGGAAACAATTAAATTTCCGAATACCATGCCCGTGGGACCGGTTAATTCTTCAGGATAGTACCCTGTGAGCTCCTTTGCGCCACTGCTGATGTATTCCATGACCCAGTCTCCACCGTCATTGTGACAGCGATAAGCTAATCCGGGCATATTCATTAACAGTGTGGAATACTTTTGTTGGAGTCTATCCAGACGTTCCAAGGTATCAGATTGGATTTGGTTCTGTTTTCCTTGATGTAAAACGAACAATAAGGTCAGACAAAGCAACAGGCTAAGCGATAAAATGATCAGCACCAATTTCTTCAGCGGAAAAGTG
Source organism: Kiritimatiellota bacterium B12222 (assembly GCA_029719485.1). Lineage (GTDB taxonomy): Bacteria > Verrucomicrobiota > Kiritimatiellia > SS1-B-03-39 > UBA6053 > UBA6053. Next base: position 537,180 of record CP120722.1, read on the forward strand.
CGGGGACTGGTATAGAGGAAGGCTTCCAAATCCATATTGGGTGAAGAAATACCCAAATCAGCGTATACTTGGGCAATGTGTTGCCACCGGCCTAGGTTCATATATCCGATTTCTACCAAATCATTTCGCACCAATTTTTGAATTTGTTGGGCTTCGTATTCCAAAGCTTCTCTGCTGTTTTCTTCTGGCCAGGTCTGGAGAATATAGGTGATCAATTCTTGGGGATGATCGAGGGCATAAGCCCATCCCCGCAAGGAGGCCCGGCGAAACTTTTCTACAATATCGGGATGTGCCTGCAAATAGTCACGGGACGTAAATAAGGTATCCCCATAAAAATCAATGCCAACGGAGCGGGGAGAACTCATATGAAAAGGGACGCCTTGTTGACGAAGAAGGAAGGGTTCATCGGTGATATAGGCCGAAATCGCATCTACTTGTTCCGAAAGTAAACTTTGGGTGGCTTGATTGTAGGGGTGCCGCGTCAATTCATTGACCGAAACCCCCATTTCAGAGAGGTAAGCTTCTAATTCTTCGCTATGCTTTTCCAACATAACATGGCTGCCCTGCATATCATGCACACTGCCCGCAGCTGAATCTTCCCGTCGCAGCAATACGAGGGGGGAATGCTGAAAAACGGTGGCCAGGGCTACCACGGGTTTATCGTTTTTGTAGCTGAGAACCAAATCAGATAATGCGATACCGAAATCAGCCTCTTCTGAAAGTACTGCGGCCACGGTATCGACATTTTCTCCAGTAAGAAATGTAAGTTCGAGACCTTCTTGTTCATAAAACCCTTGGAGCTGAGCGGCATAATATCCTGCAAACTGAAATTGATGATGCCATTTTAATTGGAGCACCACGGGTTTCAAATTATCAGCTACACCCGAGAGCAACGCGATAAACTGAAAGAGGATCCAGCCGACAAGTATCCGGGTGGTTTTTTGAGAGAAAGAAAAAAGCATAGGTCTATGATAGACCTAGATAAAGTGAAGGCAATGGTAAAGCCCCCAGCTTCCTTCATCGTTTATGGTAAAAATTGAGGATAAATCTCAATAATATGTTTACGAGCAGCTGTCGGACATGGTTAAAAACTCAGCTTCAATTTCTGGAGAAGGTGGTGGTGAGAGATAACTTCCGATGAGTATGGCCAAGCACGAAAAGAAAAAGCCAGGCACGATTTCATACAGGTCAAAAAGTCCACCTTGGGCACGACCCCAAAGAATTACGATGAGTCCGCCTGTAATCATTCCGGAAATAGCTCCGGTGGCGGTACAGCGTTTCCAATAGAGGGAAAAGAGTAAAACCGGCCCAAAGGTAGCACCAAATCCAGCCCAGGCTTGCCCCACCAAGGCCAAAACCGTTTTTTCATCGCGTAAAGCCATAAACATGGCCGCGCCTGCAATGACCACTACGGTGAGACGTCCCAAACGAACCAAAGCTTTTTGACTGAAGTCGCGTCGCAGGAGACAACGGGTGATATCTTCAGTAAATGCAGCAGAACAAACTAAAAGTTGAGAATCGGCCGTCGACATGACAGCCGCTAGGATGGCGGCTAACAAGATGCCGGCGATCACGGGATGAAAGAGGCTGTTCACTAAAAGCATGAAAATACTTTCGGGATCGGCGACCTCTGTACCAAAGCGGGCAAACCCAATCAGCCCAATGAGAACGGAGCAGATTAACGTTATTCCAGTCCACGTTACCGCAATACGTCTTGCGGTAGGCAAATCTTTCAAGGAGCGAATGGCCGAAAAACGGGCCAAAATATGGGGTTGTCCAAAATAACCTAAGCCCCAAGCCATTGAACTGATGACGGCCAAGCCTTGAAGAGAGTTGCCCGTGGCGGCGTCTATTCGGATCTGAAGTAGATGGGGATTCAGGGATTGAATATTCTCGAGCGTGTTGCCAATGCCTCCCATTTCACCGATGGCTACGATTGGAAGCACCAGTAAAGCCGCGGCCATCATCAGTCCTTGAATCAAATCGGTCCAACACACCGCCAAAAATCCACCGAGGATGGTGTAAGAAATAATGGCAAAGGTACCGATGCAAACGGCGAGAGGATAGGGGACGCCAAAGACGGTTTCAAACAGTTTACCTCCGGCCACCAGACCGGACGCGGTGTAAAAAAGAAAGAAAAACAGAATAAAGGCAGCAGAAACCAGACGCAAGGCATGTCCAGTGGTATGGAACCGATGTTCTAAAAATTCTGGTAGAGTGAGAGAATCAGATGCTTGGAAGGTATAAACCCGAAGTCGTGGCGCCATCCACCGCCAATTCAACCAAGTACCCAGTAAAAGTCCTACTGCAATCCACACGGCACTAATTCCACTGATGTAAGCCGCTCCAGGTAAACCCATTAACAGCCAAGCAGACATATCGGATGCCCCTGCAGAAATGGCGGTCGCCCAAGGACCCAAATTGCGACCACCTAAAATGTAATCTGAAAGATTATTTGTACGACGATAGGCCAGCCAACCCACTGCGACCATGACAGACAAATAAACAAAAAAAGTACAGGTGATGATAAAATCGGCATTCATGACAATAGTTGAGGTATGAGAATAGGAAATATCTGTGAACGAGATAGTTAAAGAAAAACTTTTGAGGGCTGACCATGAGGAGATTCATCTCGTTTATAAAGAAATATTCCTAAGTTTTGTGAAAACCTACATTTTAGGGTAAAAAAGCAGAGCTCAGGACATTAAATATCGCGACTCTTCAACAAGAGTTCACTCCTTAGTATAGGCACTCACCAGTAGCCCCCTCAAAATGGGCGTAAAAAGCGATCTTTTTCTTGTAGCTTAGAAGGGAGATTTGGACCTGAAGCGCTGGAGGTACTTACAGCTTTTACCACTACAGGATTGACCTTTGATCCTTTTCTGTACAGGAATAACGCCCTTTCTATAAACAATTTCCTCAATTTTCGGAGTCACTATGAACCTCTTTTCTCAATTTATCGCTATGGGTGGACCACAAGGTGCCGATTCACAACAATCTCCTTTAGGCATGGTCGTCCCCATGGTTCTGTTTTTTGGTATTATGTATGTGATGATGATTCGTCCGCAACAGCGCAAAGAAAAAGAGCGCAAAGCGATGCTCAATGAGCTGAAGAAAGGCGATAAAGTCTTATTTGCCGGCGGATTGATCGGTACCATTGCCCAAATCAACGAAAAAACTGCAAACATCAAAGTTGCAGAAGGCGTTCGTTTGGATGTAGCCCGTGGTGGCATTACGGCCATTATTACGGATGACGAGGATGTAAACGATTCGGTAACAGCCTAATCTCGACGCCTCCCCCTTTTAAAAAAATAAAACACAAGGAACAAACGTTTCATGAAGAATAATAACATGTTGTGGCGCTGGCTGGTTTTGATCGGTCTTTGCGCGTGGTCTGTATTTTTGGCTTATCCTTTAGATGAGAAGCTGACCTACGGTATCGATCTGAGTGGTGGTTTCCGTTTTGTATTGGGTGTGGATTATGACAGTTTGCCCGTAGAACCAGGAAAGAAACGTACGACTGCAGATGAAAAACGTGCACAGTCACAAGCGTTAGAAGTTCTTCGCAACCGAATTGATTCCGCGGGTACCCGTGAAGCCATTGTCTATAAAGAGGACAATACCGGCCGTATCATTTTTGAAATTCCGGGTGTGGGTGAAGAAGAACGTCAGGAACTCGAAGACCTCATCAAACGTCCTGCCGTTTTAGAATTTCGTTTGGTTCATGAAAACAATGCAGCCCTCGTGAGCCAGTTGTTGGCAAATGACACCGAGATCCCTGGATACAACATGGTGGTCATTGATAACCAAAAATATTATCAATTGGATGAAAGCTTTGACGAGACCTATAAAGGCAGACGCGACACTGAAGAGTACAAAACCAAAGTGGCCAGTACTGCGCGGGTTTCTCCTTTGTACGAATTGATGCTCGAACAAGAAAGCATCGCGAATTACAAAGATATCTATTCCCCCGTCTATGTGGACATTCGTCCATTGATGGATGGTACCGCAATCAAATCTTCTCGTCCTGATTATGATGAGTACGGTCGGGTGCAAGTAAACCTGACCATGACCAGTGAAGGAAAAACAAAGTTTTTCAATGTCACCAAAGCGTACGCTCCTGAGGGAGATGAGAATCCGTCTAAAGTGGGTCGCCGCTTGGGCATCATCATGGATGATACCTTATATAGTGCACCCACTTTAAATGAACCCATTCCAACCGGTTCCGCCGTCATCAGTGGTAACTTCAATTATGAAACCGCTTCTTCATTATCGAATGCCTTGAATTCCGGTTCATTGCCCGTGGGTATTGAAATTTTGATGCAACAATCTGTTGAACCTACACTGGGTAAAGATTCAGTGAATCAAGGGATCAAAGCAGCACTTTTTGGTTTGATTGCCGTGATTGTCTTTATGTTTATCTATTACATGATCGCAGGTGTGGTGGTGAACTTTGCCTTGGTCCTCGATGCCATTCTATTGCCTTTAGGTATGTTTTTGGCTGCGGGAATTTTGGGAATCTTCGGGTCAGACGGTGGAGCAGGTGCCGGAAATATCAATGCCTTGCCTACTTTGACCCTTCCCGGTATTGCCGGTTTGGTATTGACCATTGGTATGGCAGTAGACGCCAACGTTTTGATTTTCGAACGTATTCGTGAAGAACAAAAAGCGGGTAAACGTTTTAGCTCTGCTGTTAAAGCAGGTTATGAAAAAGCATTTAGCACCATTTTAGATGCAAACATCACCACATTGTTGGTTGCGTTTATTCTGTATACCCAAGGCTCTGGTGCCATTCGTGGTTTTGCTGTGATGTTAACTGCGGGTATTTTTGTTTCCATGTACACCGCTTTGGTGTTCACCCGTATGGGCTTCGATCTGATCGCTCGTTCATCCATTGATAAAATCAAAATGTTGTCCATCATCCCGGATAACCTGAATATCCAATTCTTGTCCAAAGATAAAATCGTATTGGGATTCAGTGCAGTGGTCTTGATCGGTACCCTCACCAACGTCGCCATTAAAGGCAAAGACGTGTTGGGTATCGACTTCACCGGTGGTGCTTCCATGAGTTTCAATGTAACTGAAACTGGAAATCCTTCTCCAAGCCAAGATGATATTTTGAACATATTGGATGAACAAGGAGTACCCGAAGCTGTTATTCAATATCAGAAAGGAATTTCCGGTACCGATGCGACAGGGAACAAAACCTTACAAGTACGGGTAGATGGCGAATATGCTCAAGTCACCCAGGATGTTCTGTTGGACACCTACGGAGAAAGCAACGGCTTTACACTTTTACAGTTCGAAGATATCGGACCTCAAGTGGGTGAAGAATTGCGCAACAAAGGAATCAAAGCGATTCTGTTCGCGCTGATCGGAATTGTGATCTACATCACCATCCGTTTCGAATTCGCGTTCGCAATGGGTACCATCACCGCTTTGGTACATGACGTTTTAATTACTGTAGGGATCTACTGCCTGTTTGGTCGTCAATTGAGTTTGCCGATTGTGGCTGCCTTGCTGACCATTGTGGGTTATTCCGCAAATGATACCATTGTGGTATTCGACCGAATTCGTGAAGACGTCAAACTCCTCAAGGGAAAACCTTATCGCGAGATTGCCAATATCAGTATTAATCAGACCTTGAGTCGGACCTTACTGACATCCGTTACCACTTTGGTGACGATTGTGATGTTGATGGTCTTCGGTGGTGGCGCCATTGCTGACTTTGCATTGGCACTGTGTATCGGAGTTTTGGTTGGTACCTATTCATCCATCTTTGTGGCTACACCGGTTATGTTACTGTGGCACAAAGAGGATAAGGGTGCATAAATCCCTTCCGGAACCCTGTTTGACTCCTTGGGGAGTTAAAGAGCATTCCGGGAGTGCGACATCATGCATTCCTTATCCCGCATATGGCTGGAAGCTGACTCGTATCCAGAAGAAAGTGTAACACTTTCGGAACGGTATGGGCTTCCGTTGCCCATCGCTAGACTGTTAGCCCAACGTGGATTAACGGAAGAGGCAGATATTGCTTCTTTTCTGGAACCTCGTCTTGAACGTTTGAGCGACCCCATGCTCTTGCCCGATATGGAAAAAGCTGTTTTCCGTATTTGGCAAGCCATTCAATCTGATCAAAAAATCCTCATTTTTGGGGACTACGATGTGGATGGTGTGACCAGTACCGCCTTTCTTTCCCGGGTCTTAGAAAAGTTAGGTGCAAAAGTCTCCCGCTTTATTCCCAATCGTAAAGATGATGGCTACGGCTTAAGTCCTGAATCCATACTTCACTGTTTGGAAACTTATGATCCCCAACTCATTATTACCGTAGATTGCGGAACAGGTTCTAAGGATGCTGTTCAAATTGCGAAGGAAAAGGGGGTGGATGTGGTGGTGACGGATCACCATGAAGCCAGTGGTGAAATTGCCGACGCCTACGCTTTGGTAAATCCTAAATTGGGGGATGAGGAAGGTTTGCGTATGTTGGCCGGAGTGGGCGTGGCCTTTAAATTGTGCCATGCTATGATTAAATATGGGCGTAAACACGACTATCCGGTGAGCAAACAAATCGATATGCGTCCCCTCATGTACTTGGTGGCGTTGGGGACTGTGGCAGATATGGTTCCTTTGATTGGGGAAAATCGAATTTTGGCCCGATACGGCATCGATATTCTAAATACACTTCCCGATCCCGGAATCGAAGCCTTGGCCAAAAATGCTGGAATTCAGCAGGAAATGAGCAGTTATCATATTGGATTTGTGCTGGGACCCCGCATCAATGCTGCGGGTAGAATCGATTCACCCGATATTGCACTGGAAATGTTGCTGTCTTCCTCTTCACGACATGCAGACCGTCAGGCCAAAATTTTAGAAAAAGCTAATAAAGAACGACAAAGTATTGAGGAGGCCATCCGGCTCGAAGCCGTTAAAATGTTGGAATCCTCTTATGATGCGTCTGTTCCAGGAGTCATGGTGGTGGCCAGTCGGGGATGGCATGCCGGTGTGGTTGGCATTGTGGCATCGCGCTTGGTGCGACTGTTCCATCGTCCAGCCATTGTGATTTCAATTGCGGATGATGGAATTGGTCGAGGAAGTTGCCGCAGCATTGAAGGCTTTGATCTCATCCAACATTTGCAAGTCGCGGATGATCTTCTCATGCAATATGGCGGACACCGTATGGCCGCAGGCCTGGATATTCGAGAAGAGGATATCGATGAGTTTCGTAAACGCATCAATCAGCGGGCTGTAGAAGTAATGGCCGATACAGATCTTCGTCCACGTCAACATATCGATGCTTGGATTGAACGTGAAGATTTGACCGAAGAATTTTTGGAAGCACAAAACCGACTCATGCCTTTTGGTCATGACAATCCGGTGCCTGTGTGGGGACTGAAGAATGTTTACATACAAAAACATCAGAAAGTGGGTAGGGATAAACAACATTTGCGCCTCATTTTTGAAACCACCCGCGGGCGAAAACAAGATGCAATCGGATTTGGCCTCGGTAATCGAAAACTTCCCGATGGCCCCATGGATTTGGCTTTTCAATTACGGAAAAATGTTTTCCGGGGTGAAGCCCGGTTGCAGTTGATGCTACAAGATATTCGCCCCTCGGAATAGTCAGATGTCATGGGTCAAAAGTCTTTTGCGATCTTGTCTCGTCATTCGTTCCTTGTCATGGGTTGTGGAGGCTTTAGCTTCGAATGACAAATGACAAATGACAAATGACAAATGACAAATGACCATTGACTTCTGACCATTGACTCCCCCTCTTCATGCCCATCACGGATATCCATTGTCATTTACAAGATGCTGCTTTTGCGGAGGATCTACAGACGACCATCGCACAATCTGAAAAGTTGGGCATACATCGTTTGGTCGTGAATGGTACTTCCCCTGAGGATTGGGCTGAGGTTTCTCAGTTGGCAATACAATACCCCCAAATAATCCCTCAGTTTGGGGTACATCCCTGGAAAGTTGAAAATCTTTCTGAGGATTGGGAGCAACAATTAAAGGACTATTTACTCAAACATCCCCAAGCAGGCTTAGGCGAAATGGGGTTAGATCGCCAACTGACCACGGCTCCCATTGCCTTACAAGTAGAGATATTACATGTACAATTGGCTTTGGCGCGTAGCTGGGATCGCCCTGTGACGGTCCATTTGATCAACGCTTGGCAGCAGTGGGATGCGATGATCAAAGAATTGCTTCTTCCTCGTACTTTATTGCATAGTTTTGGTGGTTCAAAACAGCAGTTGAAGTCGTATGTTGAGAAAGGATGCTATTTTTCCTTTGGAGGCAACCTGCTTCGACCTCATCTTTCACCAAAATTATGCGAATGTATCAAAGCCGTACCTCAGGATCGACTTCTTTTGGAGACAGATGCGCCTTTTCAGCATCCTCTGGGAAAATCGAAAAGACAAGTGCCTCAGAATGTAGTGGCCATTGCAGAAGTCGTGGCAGAACTACGAAAAATAAAGCTTGGGCAGTTACTGCCCAAGCTCGAAGAAAATGCAAAACGGTATTTGTTTACGCAGGATTGCGCGCAGCCATAAAGGCTTGCAACAGATCCACAATTAAGGGGCGTAACTCACCGCGAGGAACCACTTGATCGATCAAGCCTTTGTCTTTCAAGAATTCTGATCGTTGAAAACCTTCAGGCAAGTCTTGTAAGGTGGTTTCTTTAATGACGCGGGGACCGGCAAATCCAATCAACGCTTCAGGTTCTGCGACAATCACGTCACCCAAAGTGGCAAAACTCGCCATCACCCCAGCGGTGGTGGGATGGGTAAGAATGGGAATATAAGGAAGACCTTTTTCTGCATGACGTGCCAACGCACCCGATGTTTTGGCCATTTGCATCAAACTGAGCATACCTTCATACATCCGCGCACCCCCTGAGGCACAGACCAAAACCACAGGCATGTCTTCTTCAGTAGAATTTTCGATTAAACGAGTGATCTTTTCACCCACAACCGATCCCATACTGGCAGCCAAAAAACTAAAGTCCATCACCCCAAACCCAACAGGCATGCTCTCAATGGAGGCTTTGCCAATGCCGATGGCATCACCATAACCGGTTTTTTCCTGATTTTTCTTCAGTTTTGCCACATAAGAATCTGTACCCGTAAATTCAAGAGGATCCTCACTTACCATGCCGGCATCCCACTCGACAAAACTTTCAGGATCACAAAACATCGCAATCCGTGCTTCACGACTCATAGGGAAATGGTGACCACAGGCCGCACAAACTTGCAGGTTTTTGATCAAATCTTCCTGATACAACATCTCGGCACAGCTGGGGCATTTACTCCACAGACCACCGGGGATATCTTTTTTACGGGAACGATTAAAAGCGAAACGACGTGAGAAAAATGATGACATTCAAACACCCTAATGATTCAAAACGGCTCTGTCAAATCCAGAAGCATATAGGTAAATGGTTCAACTATGAGCCCCCATGGCTTTGCTTGCTAGATCCCATTGACCGGTTTCGGTACATTTTTCTTTGACAGCTGGGCGTTTATCCGTATTTTGCCTACATGAACTTTATCTCAACCTTGCTTCTAGGCCTGTTTCTCCTTCTATGTGAAGGATGATTCGGCGTGTGTGCAATTGAGGTAATACGAAACAACACCCGCCGCGGCCCGGCGGGTGTTTTGTTTTGAAACTCCGGGGTCCCGGCGGAATTTAGAAAAACAGGAAACAAGAAAATGATGGCAAAAAATGAATCAGATCGGGTATTGATTTTCGATACCACCCTAAGAGACGGCGAACAATGTCCGGGGGCCAGCATGGGTCTTGGCGAAAAAATGCAGGTCGCGAAAGCACTGGCACGTTTGAATGTTGATATCATTGAAGCCGGTTTCCCCATTGCGTCTCCTGGAGATTTTGAAGCGGTGCGCCGCATTGCTGAAACCGTGAAAGGTCCACGGATTGCTGCTTTGGCCCGTTGTGTGGATAAAGATATCGAAGCGGCGGCCGAAGCCGTTTCGCCTGCAGGCGACCGTGGTCGCATCCATGTCTTTTTGGCTACATCTGCCATTCACCGTGAATTCAAATTGCGTAAAGCTAAAGAAGAAATCATTAAAACCGCCGTGGCCTCTGTGAAGAAAGCCCGCAGTTTGGTGGCCGATGTGCAATTTTCACCTGAAGATGCCTCGCGTACCGAATTGGATTTCTTGGCGGAAGTCACCGAAGCGGTGATCGATGCCGGGGCAACCACCATCAATATTCCCGATACTGTGGGTTATACAGTACCTGCGGAGTTCGGACGCTGCATTGCGTATTTGAAAGAAAACGTACGCAATATTGATCAAGCGGTTATCCATGTGCACTGTCATAATGACTTGGGCTTGGCAGTAGCCAATTCTATCGAAGCTATTCGCAATGGTGCGCGCGGTGTAGAGTGTACCATTAATGGTATTGGTGAACGGGCTGGTAATTGTTCATTGGAAGAAATTGTGATGGGATTGAAAACCCGTTCTGATTTTTATGGTGGACTGTGGACCGGTATCAAAACGGAAGAAATTTATCGGACCAGTCGTTTGGTCAGTCAGTTGACCGGCTTGCATGTGCAGCGCAACAAAGCGATTGTGGGAGCAAATGCGTTTGCCCATGAATCCGGCATCCATCAAGATGGCATGCTGAAAGAACGCAGTACTTATGAAATTATGAATCCGGAAGATATCGGTTTGACCACCGGAACCGAATTGGTTTTGGGTAAACACTCCGGACGCCATGCCTTCCGCGAACACATTCAGGAACTGGGCTTTAAATTGGAAGGTGATAAGCTGCAACAGGCCTTTGATGATTTCATTCGTTTGGCTGATAAGAAAAAAAATATCTACGATGATGATTTGCTCGCGATCTTGCAACAGAACTTGGACGAAGTCACCGGCACCTACTTGTTGAAGTATCTGCATGTCTCCACCGGAAACACCACTGTACCTACGGCGACCGTACGCTTGGAAAAAGATGGCGAAATTTTCGAAGATGCCGCCTGTGGTGACGGACCCGTTGATGCGGCCTTGAAGTCGATCGAACGTATCACCTCGGTGAATGCGACCTTAACTGACTTTGTGTTGCAGTCGATTACCAGCGGTAAAGATGCTCAAGCGGAAGTTACCGTGACGGTACGCTTTGAGGACAAAACATTATTGACCGGTAAAGCGTCAAGTACAGATATTGTTGAAGCGGGCGCGAAAGCCTATTTGAATTGCATCAACCGCTACTTGGCGAATGGTTCGAATTAAAAAGGTTTTGCATCAATCAAAAAAACTCCATCCATTTCGGTTGGAGTTTTTTTTGTACAATGCTTGAGAGCATTCATCGAAATCGAAATCGAAATCGAAATCGAAATCGAAATCGAAATCGAAATCGAAATCGAAATCGATTAGTTCAGATAGACATCGATTTGAGCAACTTTACCCTCACGGACAGCCAGCGCCAAGTCGCCACGAAGTTGGCCAGAGGAAATCTCTTCTTTGAAATTTTCCTTATGGTAAGTCAGTTCAAGTCGTTGTGGACTTACGGCATGCTCGCCAAAAGTATCGCCACGGTGAGGGTTGTGGTACACAACGGTCGTGTTGCCGAGAAATGACATGGCGACAGCATTTTCTGGAATTTCCAAATGAAGGGCTGGGGCATCGAATCGTTCTATTTGTCGTGTGGTGACACGCTGGGTAAAGGCATCTCCTTTGAGAAGGGGTTCGAAGGCGAGTACCAATTCATTGTCAACCATGCGGAAAGGTTTGGGTCCAAAAGCCAGAATCAAAAAGATGGATACCAATTCGGCATTGGCACCTGTAAGGCGGGCCTGAAAGACACGTCCGATATTTGACTGACGGCCATGTCCGGCTGGGGGAATAAAGCTTCCATTTTCGAGAGGGCTGCGTCCATACACTGAGGGATCTCGATGAATGGGAAGTCCGTCTTCGAAAGCCTTATAAAATTCCGCATGCAATCCGGATTTGAGTAGAGCGAGTACGTACTTATAATGCATGTGCACAAAGATGGATTCATTTTCGAGCCATCCTTTTGCAAAGCTATGGGTCCGTCCCTGTTCAGGCGTTTCATTTTCGAGACCATAGTTGCACTTAAACATCTTTTGGCCTTCATCATAAAGGGACGAGGTTTCTATTTTTTGATGAAGTGTTTTGGCGGCAAGGGTTGTTCCCGTTTTCATGGCATAGGCCGGTCCTTCAAGAAAAGGAGCAAATCGGTGTTCATGAAAACCGGTAATTTTGAAATCACCAGTATCGTTGGTGGTATCCAGACATGCTTGGTGGGTGACATAAGTGAGGGGCAATCCAGAGGAAGGGTGTTGCGCACGTTGATTTCCGGTGTCGAGTCTGAGGGCTGCTCTTTCCAAAAAGACGGTTACTTCTTTCGTGGATATTTTTTTCAGTACACCTGAAAGGCCAAGACTGATTTGAAGTCGATAAGCTTCTTTTAAGGTGTTGGCTTCATCCCAACAGATAAAGTCACGTGTCTCTTCATTGGGAGCATTTTTCCAAGTATTCAGAATTTCACTTAACTCGGAAATGAAGTCATAAATTTCTTCAGGGAATTCATGGCTGTAGTCTCTGAGTGCGGGTAAGCAAAGCCATCCTTGTAAGGTACGAATGAGATAACGTAGTTGATAGGCTTCCGGCATCCCAGCACCAAAAAGGGCAGGAAGTCCATTCACGGAATCACACCAGCCCGGGCGACCACCATCCATTTCAATTCCCATGCCGGAAGGGGATACCGAAGCCATTTTGTTTACGATCAGGCAGAGCATTTTTTCAATCAGTCCGCAGTGATGAATGGATCCTCGACCCTGTTGATTCCGAACGGCATGGCGACGTTCTGTGCGTTCAGCCATGAGATCTTTTTTTCCGGGAATTTCAGACATGGGGGCACGTTTGAGTCGCAGCTCTCCTTTGTCATTGAGTTTGTATTTTTTTGAGCGGGGCCAAACAGAAACCAGGGGATCGTAATAAAGAAATTTGGAATGATCGAGAAGGAGACCCTCAAGTCGGTCTGGATAAATGGCGAGATAACTTTCCAGCAAATCAATATTATACATCCAATGGTCAAGCCAGTAGCCCACTTCGAATTCAAACTCTTCGCTTTTTTCACAGTGGGCGAGAATGCGTGATAAAATTTCCGCATGAGGGAGGTCAATGGAAATGTGGTGATCGCGCAGGAAGGTAAATAATGCGCCAGGTGAAAAGGGGGCACATAGGAAGTCTAACAAAAGTTCAGTAGATTTTTCATCCGTAATTTCTATCAGACTGCTGTAGGCTGCAGGTCGTTCTGTTACTTGAAAACGTGACCCTTGATAATGGAGAGGATTAAATCCATCCAGTTGTAGCGCATTCCAAAAGAGGAGTAAGGTATTCTCACCGACCAGTGGATTGAGCCAAATGTCATTGCGACGGTTTTGGTTTACATCACGAAAGTTGCCATTCCCTTGAGAGAGAAAACAAGGGTCGAGCTGGAATAAATTATATTCGCGCTCGATGTCTCCATGTTTGCGTGAGTAGACATGAAAGACAAATCGTTTGTCATCACCTTTGAGGGTGAGGGGTAAACCGCCTCGCAGGGTATTGTCGAGATGGGTTTGGGCGACAAACTGATCAAAACGTGGTTGCCCAGTGACGAAGTGAAGAAGGCTTCCTACGCGATCAATTTCTTGTTGGTTTTCTTTTTCTTTACATTTAAAAGCTGACGCTTTTTGAAAGCGCTCACGAATGGAGGGCAAAGCTTCAATGTTTTCAGCTTTACCAATTAAGGAATGAAATTCTTGTGTTTGCCCTGGTGCAAGTTGAAAGGTTGCATGACTGAAAGCGCAGGGAGTTTGGCAGACGGTTTCTTGCGGATGTGGAATCTTGAACTGGGGAGTTTCGTAGAAAGCTTGTGGAATAGCGAGATCACGTTGGGGGCCAAAGATGGTGCTGGCATCAACGACCATGGGGCACAAGTCGCCGCTGGTGGAATTGAGGGTCATATAGAAGTTTCCGGCTTCAGGGAAATTCGATTCTGAATCATCGGAGGGTAAGGCTTTGACACCGAAAAAAGGAATGTGGTTTTCCACGTTTCTGACCAGGGAGTTTGCGTCGCTGATGCAAATCATATTCTTGAGTACAAAGTGATTGATGCCATGGGGAACCATGAGCGGCAGTCCATCAAGGCTTTCAACATCGAGGGGCGTTGATCCACGATTGGTGATGCGGAGTACACGGACCAGCGCAGGAAAATCTTCATTGGGGAGAGGGTAGTAGCGCACCTCGACATGCAGGCCCAGTTCCTCACTGGTTTCGGTCAGCCACAAGGAACTTGCATCATGGGTGAGTGTTTGCTGACAGCTTTCGGGTGCATTGATTTGAAAACATTCGTGGTTCACCTGAGTTTCATCGGGTCCTTTGAGTTTCAAAAATGTGCGGAAGCCTTCTGTTCCCAAACGTCGGGCATGGTTGGCTGCGCCGTTGAATTCGACGATGGCGCCATCTTTATTGGCGGCTCCAAAAGTGGCCACAGCCTGACCTCGATTCATCCAAAAAAGCCATAGGGGTGTACCCCACAAGCCCGCGATACCGGGAAACATATTGGCAAAAGGTTCAGCCTGATTGTAGTCGGTTATGCGATATTCGCCATTGGTCGTGAGAATGTGACGTGGTTTTTTGGTCATAAGGCTATTCGGGGGTTGAGTGAGGGAACCCATATTCTAGCACGCTGTTTGTTGTGGGTATAGAACTTGAGCGTTTCGAATAGATGGGAAGGGACAGGCAACAAAAAAACGGAAACCCACACTGTAGTAGGTTTCCGTTTTTGGAAATGAAAGCAGGGCGATGTGCCCTGATCCATTTAGCCTAAGGTTAACTGGGTTTTAATCCGCTCAGTTGCTGTCAGGATATTTTCGCGATGTCCGAAAGCGCTGAGACGGAAGTAACCTTCGCCGCTGGGTCCAAAACCGGCACCGGGGGTTCCCACCACATTGCATTCGCCAAGCAGTTTGTCGAAGAATTCCCAAGAGCTGATACCTTCAGGGGTTTTCATCCAAACATATGGGGCATTTTTGCCACCAAAAACGGTGAGGCCAACACTTTGCAAACATTCGCGAATGATGCGGGCATTTTCCATATAGTAACTGACCAGTTCGTCGGTTTGTTTTTGACCTTCCTCGCTCAAGGTGGCCAATCCACCAGCTTGTACGACATTTGACGCGCCATTAAAATAGGTATTTTGACGGCGAGTCCACATTTTGTGTAATACACCGGCGGCGGCATCTTCCGCTTCCAATTCGGTGGGAACGATGGCCCAACCCAAGCGCACGCCAGTAAATCCAGCGGTTTTAGAGAAGCTGTTCACTTCAATCGCACATTTGCGGGCGCCTGGAATTTCATAAATGGAGCGGGGAAGGTTTTCGTCTTGGATAAAGGCAGCATAGGCGGAATCGAAAATGATCACGGCTTTGTTTTCGAGGGCGTAATTTACGAAGCCTTCGAGTTGCGCGCGACTGGCTACGGTTCCGGTGGGATTGTTGGGGCTACAGATATAGATCAGGTCTACTTTTTGGTCGGGGATTTCCGGAAAGAATCCATTTTCAGCAGTACAGGGCATGTAGACCAAGCCTTCGTATTGACCTTGATCATTTTTGAGTCCGGTACGACCGGCCATGACATTGGAATCCACATAAACGGGATAAGCAGGATCTTGAACCGCAACCACGGCATCGGTAGAAAAGATGGACTGAATATTGGCAGAATCCGATTTGGCGCCGTCACTGACAAATACATCTTCCATCTTCACGTCAGCGCCCCAAGATTTGTAAAGGTCACGAATGGCTTCACGTAATGGGGTAATCCCTTCACTGTCTCCGTATCCACTGTAGGTATCGCGATTACCTTGTTTGTTGAGGGCGACGGTCATGCCGTCAATCGCCGCTTGAGGCAAGGCTTCGGTGGTGTCGCCAATACCTAAACGTAAAATAGTTGCATCGGGATTTTCGGCTTGAAATTCGCGGGTACGACGAGCGATTTCAGGAAAAAGATAGCCTGCAGAGAGGCGTTGATAAGCGGGATTAATTTTGGCCATAAGTAAAATTGAATGGTTAAGGGGTTAAATTGTGCCTGCCTAAGACGAAATTCGATAAAGGCAAGGGCATGAGGGTTTAAGCCAGTGATGCAAAATTACCAGAGACAAATGTTCAATTTTGGATCCAGTGCGCGCAATTTTTGCTGTTTCTCCTTCTGTCCCCTTTTACTTGGGTGGTATGGTGCGCGCATATTCATTTAAGATGCGCTCAGAGGCCCGTTGGAAGATTAACTCACCCTGTTGATTAAATATTGTAACGATGAAACCGTAAAATTCATCTTCAGTAGAATGTTTATAATCATAGGAAGACCAAGAAGAATCGTATTCCTCAGTTTCATATTCATAGACACCTGCATCTACGACCACGCGGTCACTGGCCTTGAGGCTGGGAATGAGTATGCTATCGGTACGAATGATACTCCGTTTGCTTCCGGAGCCACGTTTGTACAAGTCAAAGACCACTAAACAAGGATCGAGAGATTTCCCTACCAGAGGGCTGATGGATAAACGGGGAACATAGAGGAGAGATTTTTCTTTATAATTTCCAGACCAACCGGATTTATTAATATCTTTTTCTTCAATAAGAATAAGAGTTCCCGTGAGTTTAGAAATACCCGCGCCCTGCATGGAAGGAGTGGTACTTCTTATGCGTTTTTCTTTTCCTTTGGGTTCTTTGCTCCAACGGTAGACGGCTGGTGATTCAGAGAATTCGATAACTTGTTCTTCATGAATCGTGGCCGTGCGTCCGCGGGTTGCTGAATGAGTGGGCTGCGGATGATCTCTATGGTTGGGACTTGGAGCAGCGGGTTGACGGACTTGGGACGCATAGGCTTGTTGGATCAGAGGGTCTTCTTCCACATTTTTTTCCCATTTTTGCCAAGCCACCGCTTTATCGATCTGATTCTGACGGGTGTATTCACTGGAGACAGTGGAAGCGTAGGTTTTGAGGTTATCAACCAAAGCCACAATTTTTTTAGATTCGGTTTGTTGATATTCCCGATCTAATTTACGCATCACTGTACGCATGTCTTGGAGGGCTTGGGGAACGGGTTCAGTTGGCTCCTCAATGGCTTGCCCGCTTTCTACACGTGCTATTTCACTGCGTGTGGCCTGTAATAAATCTAAATTCCCTTCATTCTTTGCTTGAGTCTCCATACGCAATAATGCGCCGAGATATTTGATGTTGAGTTGTTCTTTTTGTTGAATGCGTACGCGGGTGATTTTGCCTAGCTCTTGTTCATAGCGGGTGTTAAATTCCTGCAAGCTCATGGTTTGTGCAGATGCAGAGAGGCAGAAATATAAAGTAAAAAAGAATAATGAGAGAGTTTTCATGGTATCGCTAGGCGTAAATATTAAGTTAAAAACTTTCATACCTATCTTTTATACCGATGTCGAAGCAGGATTAACTCTAATTCAATGCTAGAAAATTCAAAAAGAAAGGGTAGCAATACCAGATGATCAAATTTGAGTTTTGTGAGAAAAGCAGAGAAACCCTTGGGCAATGGATTTCTCAGCTTTCGCTCTCACCTCCTGAAAACAACCGCCCCTATTTGATTGGGATCGGGGGGCCAGGGGGTAGTGGTAAAAGTCACTTTACCCACTGGTTACGCCAAGAAATTCCTCACTCCGTGGTATTGTCGTTAGATGACTTTCGGCTACCGCGGTCTGAACGTCCAAAGCATGCCCCTTTTGGTTCGCATCCTGAAGCGATTGATTTACCTCGTTTGTTTGCGACCCTGACTCGGGCGCGAGAGGGACGTTCATTTTCCCAACCTCATTTTGATGTGGAGCATGGGAAAGTCCTCAAGGAGAGCCCGTTATCGCCAGCTCCTGTTATTTTTGTAGATGGGGAAATTACCGCCTACAGCGAATTGCATCCCTATTTGGATTACTTGTTTTTGGTTCAAACTTCTTATTGGACTCAATTGCGAACCCGACTTCACCGGGATACACGAGAACGAAAATGCAGTTTGCGTAAAACCCTGCGTATATATGTACGGAGCAATTTGATCGATCATCCTCGGTTCGCAAAAAAAGCAAAGGCACGAGCCGATTTGATTCTATATCGGAACCGTCATCATCGCTTTTATTTACGAAAATCCCAGCTGTAAGCAGAGATCTGTGGGCGCACAGCGTTTCAAAAGTCCGTAGCCCTTCTCATTGAACTCTCGACGGGGCTTGCATGGGTCTGGTATAGTTAAAGCCATTAACCTAAGTAAGGACGTATATGAAAAATCTTTTTGCTGTTGTTTTGTTATGGTTGTGTGGGGCTAGCTCTAGTTTTTCTGAAGAAAAAATGATTGAAGAAGAGGTGGTAGTTGAAGGGGCGCCCACTTTTGTGGTGGTTTTGCCGGAAAAAATTGAAGAAGAAACTTATTTGCCCGTGGGTGGAAATGAGAACATGCAACATATTGTGCAAAGTGAGATTGAAAAAAGTCTCATCCGCAAAGACATAACGGTCATTGAAATTGCAGGCTTGGACCCGCAGATTGAAGGGGGATTGAGTTGGCAAACTTTGACGGTGAAAAAAGGGGCGCTGGTAATCGCGCGGGCAGTGAATGCTGATTATTTGGTCTATGGTCAGGCGACAGTTGTGCGAGCGGGAACACGTGAAGCCTATGGGGTTACGGCAACTAGAGCTCAAGCCAATATTACAGCGCGGTTGGTTCGGGTGAGCGATGGCAAAATTTTACAAGTCATGGATGCCGAAGCGCTCGAAGGCAATGCCGCCTTTGGAATTGCCGCCAATGATGCTTTAAAAGCTGCAGGCAAATCGATTGCAAAAAAAGTAGCTACAGCTTGTGAGGCGGTCGTGGAATAAACCTTCTACCATGAATGGGTTGTAGTTCCTTTGAAAAAAATACCCCGTGTTTTGCACGGGGTATTTTTGTATTCACATAAGATGGAGGATGACGTTATTATCGTCCGGTCTGCAAACGATTGAGCAATTGCAGCGTAGGTCCATGTTGAGGATTTGCTTGCAAGGCTCGATTCAAGGCCTTGCGGGCTTCATCTATATTTCCCGCTTGTAAATAAACCGTAGCCGCAGCGTAGGCCGCATCGGCCGATGTGGGATCTGCGCCTTCCGCACGGGTGAGGGCCATAAGACCTGCATCAACGTTCCCGCTTTGGATTTGGGCCAAACCTAAGTTATACCACGCACGGGCATTATTTACATTGAGCTGCACAACTTTGCGAAAGGCATCCATAGCGCCATCTAAATTCCCCAGCTCATTTCTGAGCATGGCCAGCACATACCAGGCCTCTTCGGAGCTGGGATCTAAAACCACGGCTTCTTCAAAGTAGGTGATGGCTTGTTCAGGAAGGCCGGCGGCATGTACGAGACGTCCCGCGATCATGTAGGGACCGATTGAGGCATCGTAGACCACCATGCGTTTGGCCCATTTTTGGACGCCGGCAGGATCATTTTTTGAGAGGGCCATTTGTGCAAGATGCATGGCACCCGCGGGTTGATCAGAATTGAAGGTCAACCATTCATCAAGTTCTTTGGCTTGTTCGGGGCTGAACGGATCTCCATCACGGGTGACCCAGCTGGCATCAATCCGAACGAGTCGACTCGGGTCTTCACGTAAGTTTTCAATTTGAGGAAAGAAAACAGGGTAATCGCCCAAGGCATGCACGGCGGCATTCCGCACCAATTCGTGAGGATGACGAAGGGAAGATTGGGTAAATTCACGAACGGACTGTTGGTCCATATAAGGCCCCATCAAACGGATCAAACTGGCTCTCCAATTGATGTTGCTTTCGTTTTGTGCCAACTGAACCAGTACGGGGCCTAAGTTGGCTTTGCCATCCCAGGCATCTTGAATGGCATGTGCGCGGGGACGGGTTCTGCGGGCCGCCAGTTTATCTCCATACCATTCTTCGGTCCATTTTTCGGCCCACTCTACACTTTCATCACTATGGCAACGGCTACAGGCATTGGGTATACCGAGGGTACGGGTCAGCAGCGGGTCGGGAATTGTAAAGCCGTGATCTCTACGCAGATCTGCTTCCATGTACATGGTTTCAGGCATGTGACACTCTACACAACGATTCCCGGCTGAACCCACTTCATGATGACTGTGTACTTCGGGAATAATAGAGGTAGCTCCCAAGCGACCGGGAGCGGCATGACAACTCATACACAGCAAGTTATTTTCTACAGGTAGCTTGAGTTCGCCCGAGTGAGGATTGTGACAATCCAGACAGGTTACCCCTGCATCATGCATTTTACTGGATAAAAAGGAACCGGCTTCAAAGTCTTCATCGCGTACTTGACCATCTGGATAATATACACTGGGTCTGTCCATGAGATTCAGGCGGAAATGGTCGTTAAACTTCTCGCCCACCACAAACTTTTCGGAGGTCAGGGTGCTGCGACGTGCGTGACAGGTCATGCAATTTTCTTGGGCGACGACAGGATCAAATCGTTTGCCCGGAACCAGAGAGGGATCGGCGGCATGGGCCGCCAAATCGGTGTGACACTGGGTGCAAGAAATCCCCATGGACTTCCATTCGCTGGCATAGCTGTCGGTTTCGGGATTGTAGTTCTTTTTGAAATCGGTGGTGTGGCACCATGCACATTGCACATTCCAATTCATGCCCCGACCGTTCCAGTGTCCCCACTCTTTGTAGTTCCGCACTTCGGGGAAGGCATTAAACCAGCCATTGGTTTCCATATGATAGGCAGGGTTTGCTACCTGCCAGCGTCCATTGGTGGTAAGGACGAGTGCTTGCACCAAGGGTTCTACTCCAATGACGGCTACCGGTGTACCGGTGAAACTAAACCCGCTCTCTGTGTTTTGCTGAATTTCCAGTTCTTCAGTGATCAGGGTTTCAACGTCTCCATACTGACTATGGCCCGGCTGTAAGGGACTGTCTTTGAGTAAACGATTGGCGTGGGCATGTTGTGACTGTTCCCATTGAGAAACGATTTCCGCATGACAATCCACACAGGTCGCTCCCTCCGGTGGGGGCATTTGCGAATGGGCGACGATATCAAATTGTTCAGTGATACTCTGCGTTGCTGGAGGGGTGTAGGCTTGGGTTTCGGAGGGGTGTTGCTCCCGACATCCTAAATAGCTCACGCCTCCAAACACCATGAGTAACGCCGCAGTTCTACCTAGAATAATGAAAGGAATGCCCGAAAATTTTTGCATGACAAACTATAGAAACACAAAGCCTGTTCAACAATGTTAATAGCATCATATTGTTGAAAAGATTACTGTATTTCCCATGTTCCGTCAGCTTGGAGTACCCGGGTTTGGGTGAACAGGGTTTTACCTTGCGGGTTGGTGATCAGCGTACGGGTGCTAGTTCCCGGTGCCCAATTGCCATCGATTAATTTTCCTTCCGTGCTTTCGGTTTGCAGGATTTTACCTTTGGGGGTTGGGACAAAACGTTGACTATCTTTATTCCAGGTTCCTAAATCGTAATAATACACAATCATGGAGCCGTCAGCTTTGGTAATGCTGCTGATTTTATTGGAAGCCACAGGATGATCAGGTGCATAATAGTCGGTGAGAGTGCGCAGATTTTCAGGGGAGCCAAAGGTAGCTTCCGGATCTATGCTTTCTTCGCTGATGTCAAAAAGACAACCATTCGCACGTTTCCCATATACATTCCAGGTCGTAGAAAAGGGAATGCCGTTTCTACGGGTGAATGAGGTGCGGGGACGCTTGTCCGTATCGTCATAAAGATCATCGCTGGTCAAAGGCGTGTAGTCGTACACCGTAAGCTCGCCCTGGGTCATGGATTGTGAAAAGTCCGCCGGAGGATTTTCAGGGAGGTACGTGTAGTCTTGTTGTTGGATGATGGCTTCGGCAGATGGATCGGGAAATAGATCCAGCAATTCAGCGACTTCGGGATTTTTTTCTGAGGGTGGGGCGACGACCTGCTTTAGAGGTTTCCACGTTTTTGTGAGGCGGCCCAAATCATCATATTCATGTTTGACCCAGTTGCCGTCGGCCGTTTTTTCGAGGGTATGTAAAGTGAGTATTTTTTGGGTGAAGGGATCTTCAATATAGTCGTAGGCATTGATGGTTTCTTGGCCATACTTTAGTTTTCTTTCGTAAGTGTTGTTCCACTTTCTATTTTTTAAAAGTATGAATTCTTCATGACGCTGGTTGCGGCCATTATCTGAATACCTTTTGCGCACAAAACATTTCATTCCGTCTTCGTTAAAGAAATGATGATCGTCAATTGAGGGAATGTCTTGTCCTTCTACTTTGCAATATAACCGGTAGAGCCAAGGCTTATCACCACGGGTCCAGGTCGTGGTGGACTCCAATTCACCATCTTTAAAGCTTTCGATGACCATATAGCGGTATTGATCGGCTTCGGGTTGATAGAAACGCCCGCTTTTCTTGGGTTTGGCTCCAGGTTTCAGTACATAAAAGCCATTTTCTTTTTGGCTCTGTACTTGATTGATCTCATATTTATCTGTGACACGGGTTTTATCGTCAGGGTATGAAACGAT
The DNA here is from genome assembly GCA_029719485.1 of Kiritimatiellota bacterium B12222. GTDB lineage: Bacteria > Verrucomicrobiota > Kiritimatiellia > SS1-B-03-39 > UBA6053 > UBA6053. The sequence continues at coordinate 559,744 of CP120722.1, forward strand.
ATTAATAGATTTTGTATCTCTGTACTGTTTTATGTGGCCATTTTCATCAAAAAGTACTTCAAAACCACTGTCTTTAAAATAATGTTTTTTGCCGTTAGGCGAGATTTTGAAAATAGGAAACCATGGGGGATGACCGTCTTGCGCTTTGGCGTGCAGGCGATATTGGCTGCCATCAAAATCGGTCACATGAAAATAGGTGGGTTCCCCCACAATGGGTTTTTCATTTTCATCGAGGAGCTCCACTTTGATCTTCTTCCCATTAATCTTATTACTGAACCCGAATGATTTCCCTTTGGGAATCCTCACCCTGTTGAATAACATATTATTTCCAGAAATTGTTAAGAGCGTAGGGGCGCCGTTGTCTGCTGTATCCCATATTTTATATATGCCTAGATCACAATAAAATTGTAACCGGTAGGGTTGAGCTTCGTCATCATGAAAATCGTTACCAAATTTATAGATATAGCACCGGATTTTTTCATAATTCGTTTCGTTGTTGCCACGATAGATCGAATCGGCGAAATAAGTAGCAAAGAGGAATTTGCTCCATAGCAAAATAATAATCAATAGGGGGATTGTGCGTTTCATGATCTATCTGTTTTGCCTTTTCATACTGTAGGTGCAATCAGAAATTAGATGAAGTCCCAAAGAAAACTATTCTGGTGAGGGGCGGAGATGTTCAGGTGGGCAGATGCCTTTCCTGTTTGTCAGTATAGATTATTGTATTTCCCATGTTCCGTCAGCTTGGAGTACCCGGGTTTGGGTGAACAGGGTTTTACCTTGCGGGTTGGTGATCAGCGTGCGGGTGCTAGTTCCCGGTGCCCAATTGCCATCGATTAATTTTCCTTCCGTGCTTTCGGTTTGCAGGATTTTACCTTTGGGAGTTGGAACAAAACGTTGACTATCTTTATTCCAGGTTCCTAAATCGTAATAATACACAATCATGGAGCCGTCAGCTTTGGTAATGCTGCTGATTTTATTGGAAGCCACAGGATGATCAGGTGCATAATAGTCGGTGAGAGTGCGCAGATTTTCAGGGGAGCCAAAGGTAGCTTCCGGATCAGTGCTTTCTTCGCTGATGTCAAAAAGACAACCATTCGCACGTTTCCCATATACATACCAGGTCGTAGAAAAGGGAATACCGTTTCTACGGGTGAATGAGGTGCGGGGACGTTTGTCCGTATCGTCATAAAGATCATCGCTGGTCAAAGGCGTGTAGTCGTACACCGTAAGCTCGCCCTGGATCATGGATTGTGAAAAGTCCTCCGGAGGATTTTCAGGGAGGTAGCTATACTTTTGCTGTTTCGTCATGGCTTCGGCAGATGGATCGGGAAATAGATCCAGCAATTCAGCCACTTCGGGATCTTTTTCTGGGGGTGGGGCGACGACCTGCTTTAGAGGTTTCCACGTTTTTGTGAGGCGACCCAAATCATCATATTCATGTTTGACCCAGTTGCCGTCGGCCGTTTTTTCGAGGGTATGTAATTTGAGGGTTTCTTGAGTGAAAGGGTCTTCTATATAGTCATAAGCATTAATGGTTTCTTCACCGTTTCTCACTCTTCTTTCGTAACGAGGTTGCCATCCTAGTTTTCGATCGTGAAAGGATCTTCTATCCAGTTGATGGTTTCCATTATAAGTGAAACTTTTGCGTTCTAAAGTTCGGACGCCTTCTTCATCATCATAATAGTAATCGTCCTCTTCCAGGATGTCTTGTCCTTCTTTTTTGGTTTGAAAACGAAAAACATAGGGATTCTCACCTTTGGTCCACGTGGTGGTACTGTGCAGCTGTCCATCATGGTACGATTCGTAGACCATATAACGGTATTTATCTGCTTTAGGATGAGTAAGTCGTCTACTTTGACTGGGTTTGCTACCTGTTTTAGGCACATAAATACCATTATGTTTTTTCGCCTGCATAAGATACATAGGGTATTTTTCCATGATCCGAGTATTTTCATCCGGATAAGAAATAATATAGATGTCGGATAGATCTCGAAACTGTTTGAAATGGCCATTGTCATCAAAAATGATTTCGAATCCACTGTCTGCAAATAAATGTTTTTCCCCTTCAGGGGTAACTTTGTAAATGGGAAAGCCTACACTATGCCCTTCGCCAGCTTTGGCATGCAGTCGATATTGGGTGCCATCATAATCGGTTACATGAAAGTAGGTGGGCTCACCTACAATGGGTTCTTCATTTTCGTCCAGTAGTTGGAGCTTAATTTTTTTCCCATTCGATGACCTGCTTTGCCCTTCGGATTTACCATCAGGTATATTCACTCTGATGAATTTCATATTCCCGCGAACAACTGTTAGTGAAGCAGGGGCTCCGTTAGGTCTCGTCTCCCATATGGTATAAATTCCTAAATCACTATAAAACTTAAGCCGATATGGTTGGGTTTCGTCATCATGAAAATCAGTCCCGTATTTGTAAACATAGAATTTGATATTGTGATAATCGGTTTCCTCCGTTTCATGATAGAGCGATTCGGATGAATAGGAGCCAAAAAGAAAGGTGAACCACAGAAAAACCGAAAGGAGGGTGGGGAGAAAAATTTTCATTGTCCATATATTTTGCCTTTTAACCCTATAGTGGCAATCAGAAACTTAGCTAAAGCTGTTCAGTTAGGGACAGGCATCTTTCGCACTTGTCAGAAAAGATTACGCGGTCTAAAGAATCGGTATGTCTACTTTCAGTACCGTTTCCCTTCTTCCTGGCCTCCTAAATGAAACCGTTACCTTGCGGGGCTGGATTCGTGCCATTCGGTCCAGTGGTAAAATTCGGTTTGTAGAATTTCGCGATGGATCGGGCACCTGTCAGTGTACGGTGGAAGCCATTCATCCCGAAGCATTTGCCGCATTAGAGCATTGTGGACAGGAAACCAGTTTGGCTGTTACCGGTGTGGTGAAAGCTGAACCTCGGAGTCCAGGGGGCGTGGAAGTTTCGGTTACGGACGTTTCCATTTATCAAATCGCTGAAGAGTATCCCATTTCCCGCAAAGAGCATGGGGTTGATTTTTTGATGCAACATCGGCATTTGTGGTTACGTAGTCCGCGTCAGGAGGCGATTTTGCGGGTGCGTCATCGTATTATTTCCGCTGCGCGTGAATTTTTTGACTTGGATGGATTTACACTCATCGACACTCCCATTTTTCAACCGGGAGCGGCGGAAGGGGCGGGCACCTTGTTTGATGTGGATTATTTTGGTTCTCCCGCCTATCTCGCGCAAACCGGTCAGCTTTACTTGGAAACCGCGGCCATGGCCATGGGCAAGGTCTACTGCTTTGGTCCTACATTTCGTGCTGAAAAAAGTAAAACCCGTCGACACCTCACCGAATTTTGGATGATAGAGCCCGAAGTGGCTTTTTATGAATTAGAAGATTTAGAAAGGTTGTCGGAAAATTTCCTCAGTCATATCGTTCAGTCAGTGCTTCAACATAACCGGGCGGATTTGGAAGCATTAGGACGGGATGTATCTCTATTGGAAACCATTCAGGCACCTTTTCCGCGTTTGACCTATAGTGAGGCGGTTGAATTACTGCATAACCCAGCCTTGCATGAAAAGTTGGAACAGGAATTGGCGGCGGAACAACAACGTTGCAAAGAGTTGAACCAAAGCATCACGGATCTTGAACATCAGTTATCGCAAGTGAGCAAAGCGTGGAAGGTAGAGAAACTGAAAAAGGAAATTCAAGAACTGCAGGATCAGGTCAAAGAACTCGAGCTGTGGATCAGCAATCAGCCGGCGCATATCGAAGATGCCAAAAGCTTTGAGTGGGGTCATGATTTTGGGGGCGATGAAGAAACCATTTTAAGTAAACAGTTTGAGAGGCCTTTGATCGTCACGGAGTATCCGAAAGAGGTCAAAGCATTTTATATGAAAGAAAATGAAGCGGATCCGCGAACGGTGCGCAACTTGGATGTGTTGGCTCCTGAAGGCTATGGAGAAATCATCGGTGGCAGTCAGCGCGAAGACGATTTAGATAAACTGTTGTCCCGCATGCAAGCTGAAGGCATGGATCCTGAACCTTATCAGTGGTATTTGGATTTGCGCCGCTATGGATCCGTGCCCCACGGGGGATTTGGATTAGGTATTGAGCGTACGGTTTCTTGGATCTGCGGTCTCAAACATATTCGTGAAACCATTCCTTTTCCCCGTCTCATGGGAAGAATGCAACCCTAGGGACTATAACGCAAAGGGAATGCCGTGGCCTAGGCCGGATCACTGCCGGGTGGATTTGTTTGCTTTTGGTAGTCGAGCATGAGGTCGAGCAGGGCTTCGGCTTTCATGCCGTAGGTCTCGGGCAGAGCGGCTTGGAATCCACTTATGGCTTCGCTCATTTTTTGGCCAACTTGGGGAGGGCTCTCTGTGGGATGATAGCTCCAGCCCACCATTTTTTTAACCACAAGCATATTTTGACGAAAGCGAATGACCCCCATGCTGTCGATTTCCTGCCAGGAAACGCTACTGGTTTTAAACATGGAAGTGAAAGAAAACCCGTGATCGTCTAGTACCAGATAACTGGCATTGGGGAAGAGTTGTACGACAAAAATAAGGCTGCAAAGGCCAAAAAAGCCTGCGATCAACAGGCCGATTTTCTCTCCGCCCAGAAACATAAATACGCCACCAGTGGTGAGGAGCGTTGACAGGAAAAGCATCAAAACGCTTTTCCATTTCGTGGGGGTGAGGCGGAGGGATTTCACAATGGCTTTCTATTTTAATGCCTTCACAAAAGCCAAGGACCAGGGGGCGAGATCTTTCGGGGTGCGGGCAGCAATTTGATTGCCATCGATAACGACGGCTTCATCTACCCAGGTTGCCCCTGCATTAGTCATGTCATCTTTGATGCCGACGGTACTGGTGGTTTTACGTCCATCAAGCACTTTGGCTGAAATCAGGATCCATCCCGCGTGGCAAATATGGGCGATGGGTTTGTTGGCATCATTAAATTCTTTGACCAGGGATAAAACTTTAGGATCCCGACGCAATTTATCCGGAGCAAATCCACCGGGGACCAGCAGAGCATCAAAATCAGCACTGTTCATATCATCAATCGCGGCATCACTGACACAGGGATACCCATGTTTTCCCTGGTAGGTTTCCCCGGCATTCGGAGCGGCGACGACAACCGAATATCCTTCTTCTTCTAAACGGATTTTGGGATACCAGAGTTCAAGGTCTTCGTACACATGATCGATGATGGCTAAGATTTTTTTCATTCATTCATGATAGATGGAAAATTGAGTATTACCAATTATTTATGAGTTCGGTTTTACATTCGATGGAGATGCCGATAGCGGTAGCAGGTGATTCCTTATAGACCCATCACCCCTTAAATTTATATGGCCCTCTTTCATACACATTTTTTTTCTGAAGTCCTTCGTATGCAATCTGAGGCCACGGTAATTCTACCGCAGGCATCCACAGGATCCCAAATCGGGATTGAAACGGCTGCGGCGCGTAAATCCTGGCCTTGTCTATGGTTGTTGCACGGTTTGTCAGACGATCATACCACCTGGACGCGTCGCACATCGATCGAACGCTACGCTGAAGAGGCGGGATGTGCCGTGGTGATGCCGAATGGCCATCGCAGTTTTTATACGGATATGAAACAAGGGGGAAAATACTGGACCTATATCAGTGAAGAGCTTCCGACCGTGATGCGGAGTTTTTTTCCAATTTCAGACCGGCGCGAAGATAATGCCGTAGCAGGATTGTCAATGGGGGGCTATGGTGCGGCGAAATGGTTGTTGCGAAAGCCCGATGACTTTATTGCGGGAGCGTCCTTATCAGGTGCTGTGGATATCTGCGGGCGAATGAAGAAATTAATGGCAGAAGAACCTGATAGTGAAACGGCAAAGACACTGTATTTGAATTTTGGAAAAGAGTTGCCTGAAAATGCCGATGATGATCTTTTAACCCAGTTAAAAAATACGGGTGAGCGTAAAAATTTACCTGCTCTTTTGCAAATTTGTGGAACAGAAGATTTTCTGTATGACGATAATTTATTGTTTAAAAAAACAGCGGAACAGGTGGGATATCCCTTGAGCTATTTGGAGCGGCCCGGTGAACACAACTGGGCTTTTTGGGAAGAGGCCATTCAAGATGTATTGGCGTGGTTGCCGGAACAGGGCTTTGGACGTTAAAGAAACTAGGGTTGATTTTTCGGCTACATGTTTGATGTAGTCAAAACGTTGATTTTGCGCCCGGGTAATGGATCTCTTTAATAGCAGGGTCGTGAGAAAAGGGGCGAAGGGTCGTTGAACTTCCAGCCGATCTTCCATGAGCGTGTTGCCATGTGAACTTCGGCTAAAGCTATAATGATGAGTAAAGGTGGCTAAGAGCCCTTTGATTTTTTGATCCTTGAATGTGTAGGGCGCCTCCATTTCACTCATCTGCGTACGCATTTGAAAAGGGCATCCAAAATATTGTGCCTGCCACAAAGTTTCATTTTCGTTTTCAGCCAAACCTGTGGTTTTACGCTCCAAGCGTTTTGGCTTTAATGCCTGTGCCTGCGGCAACATGTACATCAATATCCCGTGCTAAATCAAAGCAGCGTTCTATGGGGCGTGAATGAGTTGAGAATGGACAAGTATCATCATATTAAATAAATTCCCGGAACAGACTGTCACTTATTAAATAAGCAGAAGGATGTAATTTGAGGGTGTCTTCTTGGCGTATGATCCATTGGGCATCTTCCCACACTTGCAGAGATGCTCCCAAAAGATCTTCGATACGGTGTCCGCTTTGCTTAAAAAAATCATGTTCATTTACGCCTTCGATGAGGCGGAGTTGGGTCATCAATAGCTCGCGGGCTTTGGCTGTAGGTTCTAAGTGTTCAGCTTCGCTGATACAGCTTCCTTTCCCTTCGCAAAATTTTTGAATGTAGGTGCTGAGATCCGGAAGAGTGGACCAGCGTTTTCCATTCACATGTGAATGTGCAGAAGGACCAACACCGTAGTATTCGCCACCTCGCCAGTAGTTCAAATTATGCAGGCATTCGTAACCGGGTTTCCCAAAACTAAAAAGTTCATATTGGGGATACCCACAACGGGAAAGGCCTTGACGAATTTCCGTATACTCACGGGCCGTGACTTTTTCATCAGGTTCTTGCAGGAAACCTTGATCTCTCATTTCCGTGAAAGCCGTGCCGGGTTCAAACTCGAGACTGTACCAACTCACATGTTCCGGGTTAAGGGATTGGATGGCTTCTAGATTGATACTTAAATCCTGACACTCCGTCTGTGGTAATGCAAACAGGAGGTCGATGCTCAGATTTTGTACGCCCGCATTTCGAAGCAATGCCACGGCTTCGTGCGCGTCGTTTGCGTCGTGAATGCGTCCGAGAGATTGGAGCATGCGGTCACTAAAACTTTGCACTCCAAGGGATACCCGATTCACACCTTGTTTCACTAAAAATTCTGCCATGTCTTGATCCAAGGTTCCCGGATTGGCTTCGCAGCAAAATTCGGTCACATGGGAGAAATCGATATGACGTTTTAAAGAGGAGAATAATTTGCTCAATTCCGACACGCCCATTTCGGTAGGCGTGCCTCCACCAATGTAAATGGTGCGGGGTTGAAAATGGTCGGGCAAGCTCGCGAGTTCCGCATCTAAGGCTTGTAGAAAGCGATGGTGTTTCAGAGAGCGAAATTCCTGGATGCGTTTCGAGGGTGGTCCGTCCCCCAGGGGCAGCACATAAAAATCGCAATAGAGACATCTCCGCACACAGAAGGGGACATGGAGGTAGAGAGAAGAGGTCATGAGTTGGCTATGGAAAAGGCGAGGAACGAGGGCATGAAAAAGGTCATGAAAACTTCATGACCTGCAGTGATCTGAAAGGCCTTACTCTACATGGCATTCATATCGCGTTTGGGATAATTTGAAGAATGTGTATGGATCAATTCTTGCTCAGCGGCGAGCAGAAGATCGTACATTTCTCCGGCACTTTCGACATCAAGCATGTGATCCAGTACTTCGGTTTGACGACAAATCATACTGATTCGCGCTAACATATGTAAATGGATGCGATCCTCCTGACTACAAATCATAAAGAAAAATCGGGTGTAGGCTCCACCGGGTGCTCCAAAGAGAACGGGTTGGGAGCTGCGTCCCAAAGCGATGAAGCTATCTTCGAACATGTAGGGTTCGTGATGAGGAGGATGAAGCAGAGCGGCTCCGCAGGGCATTGCAGTGCTGAACAGCTCTTCTCGTTCTTCGACGCCGGTGAGTAAACCTTCTTCGTCCCAGACCATTTGGGTGGAACAGGCCAAGTCGACCATATTGCGGATGACTTTGGCTTTGGTTTTTCCTTCAAGGGCTGCCGTGATGTAGTTTTCTTGCATCATGGAAGGCAATAAGGCTTGTCGTTCACCTAAATCATGGACTTTGGCCGTAGACTTAAGGTGAAAGGCGTTCATTTCTTTGTCGGCCATACCGAGCAGGCGCTGTGAAGCCCAGCGGTCGATTTCCTGGCAGGGGAAAACCAGATCCGGTCCCTGTTGACGGAACGGAATTTCCTGACGTTTGACGAGCAAACGAATATCTCCTACCTTGAGGTGAAGGTACTCGGAAAGTTCCTGAATAGTTAAGATGCGATGTGGCATAAAATGGAGCCAAAGACCGGAATCGAACCGGTGACCTATTCATTACGAGTGAATTGCTCTACCAACTGAGCTACTTTGGCCAATAAGGTCCCCCTCTGTAAGCTAAAAATAGGCTTTTTGTCAAGAAATCGTGTCGTAGACTTCACAAATGAAGGGGTGTATTGATGTCTTCTATATTTCAGGGTGTTAAAATATATAGGAAAGCGTTCCCCTTTCCGGATCATAGGCAAGGTGGGACAAGTTAACATTCCCTTGTTAACAACTTTTTGTAGAAAATATTCCATAGGTATTTCCGATCTTCGGAAACCCTTGATGTGCAAGCTTCCGAAGCTCGGAAGGCATGAAAGTTGTCAAAATTTTACTTGTGGATAACCACTAGGGAATGTGATCACATGTTCAAAAATGCAATAAGCATACTATATGTAGTGGTCGTTCTTGACAGAAGGCCAGAAAGGGGATTAGACACTAGACGGATATATTTTCTCTAACCCAATGCTCATAGAAGCATTGTGGTCCATTTTTTTCATCAATCTCAAATCAAATCTCCGATAAGCAAAGGAAATAGCGCACATGGCAAATGATAAAACTTTTACAGTGGGGTCCCGTAGTTTCGTATTGGATCAGGATAAAGCAGAAAAAGCTTTCTCTGAAAAAAAGGTAATTAATGGTCGTGAGAGCGTTTTCTTTAATCTTTTACCGCTCAAATATGCCTGGGCCTATGATCTGTATCGGACCATGAAAAATAATCATTGGGAACCTGAAGATATTCCCATGCAAAAAGATATTGAGCAGTGGCAGAGTACGGATGAGTTAAGCGATGTTGAGCGCTGGATTATTCGTATGGGTATTGGGTATTTCTCTGCGGCGGAAGGGATTGTGGGCGATAATATTTTGCATGTGATTCGTGAAAAAGTGACCGCTCCCGAGTTGAAGTTGGTCTTAGGGCGTCATGCGCATGAAGAAAACATTCATGCGGATTCTTTGTTGTACATGATCAGTTCTTTGGGAATTAATCCTCATGAATGTGAAGCGATGTTTGAAGATGTGCCGACCATTACCCGCAAAAATGAATTTGTGATGAAGGTGTCCCGTTCTTTGCGTCGTGATTTAGACTTAACCCTGCTGGAAAATAAGCAGTTATTTGCTAAAAACCTGTTTTTGTTTGGTCAATGCATGGAAGGAACCCAGTTTTATGGGTTGTTTGGCATGATTTTGGCGTTGTACCGTCAAAATAAATTCCCCGGAATTGGTCAAATGTTCCGCTACACCTTGCGTGATGAGTCCAACCACATCGAATTGCTGCGCAGTTTGTTAATGGCCCTCAAGGAAGAGAATCCTGAAATTTGGACCTCTGAATTCAAGGCAGAGCTCAGAGACCTTATGAAAGAGGCCAAAGAGCTGGAGAAAAACTTTATTGCCGATTGTCTGCCTGTGAATGCAGTGGGCTTGAGCATTGATGAATTCTCAAAATACATCGATTATATCGCCGATCGTCGTTTGGAAGGCTGTGGATTGACTCCCTTTGAACCGGGAATCGAAAATCCCTTCCCTTGGTTGGCTGAAATGATGGATATCCAGAAAGAACAAAACTTCTTTGAAGGACGGGTAACCGAATATCAGAAGTCTTCCGCTCTGGAAATGGTCGACGACGACGAACTTTAATTTATACACCCCCAAAAAATATTCCGAGGAAGCAGAGATGATCCGCAATCAAAACACACTGGAAGAAGACCAGTTATTAAAACAGCATTCCCTACGACCGCGTAGTGGCGCCACTCGCTTTAATTGGGCTGATGTCGTTTCAGAACAGAGCCCTATCAACTTAAAGCTGACCTCTGATGGGGGAGAAAAAGACCTTTCTCCTGCAGAAGTAGCTGAGATTATTGGTGATGCCCTCACCACCTTGTTGCTGTCACGCAAACAGGAAAAAGACATTTTTTCAGAAGAAAATTGTGAATTGGTGGCAAATGTTACGCGGAAAGTTTCTGAGGTTTTGGTGGCCTTGACTGAACCACGTGCCGAAAAACAGGTAAGCCGTGAAGAATTGCATTTGGCGATTGAAAAGGCCTTGGTGCGTCAGGAAAACTATGATTTGGCCCGTAGTTTGGTAACGCATCGTGCCCATGAAATTCAGACGCAACCTACGATCAAAGTAACGACACAATTGCTGCGCCGGAATGGTCAGTTGGTGCCATGGAATGCAAATAAAATTGAAATTGCTGTGCGTAAAGCCTTTTTGGCTTTGCACTTAGACAGTGAGCCCGCTGTAGAGGTAACCCAAGCGGTGCTTATGCGCATGGCTGAGGGCCGCAAAGCCATGGTTCATATCGAAGATGTGCAAGACATGGTGCAGGAAGAGTTGATGAAGGCGGGTCATTTTAAAGCGGCCGAAGCCTATATTCTTTACCGCGGACGCCGTGCAGTGCAACGGGCTGCTGAAGATGCCGCAAAACCAGCGGATGAAGATCAATCTGTATTTGTGCGGGTACAACGCGCAGATGGCAGTTCTTTCCTTTGGGACGGAGCCGATATGCGGGCGCGTATTGATTATGCCGGTTTGGGATTAGACCTGAATTTGGACCGCTCCGAAATCGAAAACGAATTGCGTCGTTCCATTTACGACGAAATGAATCAAGCCGATCTGAAAAAAACCATTTTGCTAAATGCGAAAGCCTTGATTGAGCGCGATGCGGACTTCGCAAAATTTGCGGGACGCATGTTACTGACTTATTTGTATGAGGAAGTGTTGGATTGGGATATTTTGCAAGATGGAATAGGCCAATTACGCGAGGCACATCGCCGTGGTTTCCGCGCATATTTAGATACTGCCGTGGAACTCGAGCGTTTGAGTCCAAAATTGTTGAGTTACGATTTGGATCGTTTGGCTGAAGCGTTGGACCCCAGTGCGGATTTGGATTTTGACTATTTGGGGATTCAAACCCTGTATGATCGCTATTTGATTATTGATAAACGCGGTGTGAATCGTCGTTTGGAAGTCCCGCAATTTTTCTGGATGCGCGTTTCGATGGGACTGTTCTTGGAAGAACCCGAAGATCGTGAAGGTTGGGTAATGAAATTGTACAATCTCTACAAAAGCCGTCGCTTCTGTAGCAGTACACCCACCTTGTTTAATTCTGGTACCTTGCACAGTCAGCTTTCTTCCTGTTATCTCTACAAAGTGGATGACAGCATCGAAAGTATTATGATTCGGGGTATTTCTGAAAATGCGTTCCTGTCTAAATGGGCGGGTGGTTTAGGGGGATCCTGGACGGCTGTTCGTGGAACGGGCGGATACATTAAAGGAACCAATGGCGAAAGTCAGGGTGTCATTCCTTTCTTGAAATTGCACAACGATCAGTTGGTTGCTGTGAATCAGGGGGGCAAACGTCGTGGTTCCGGTTGTGCTTATTTGGAAACTTGGCATAACGATATTATCGATTTCCTTGAATTACGGAAAAATACCGGTGATGAGCGTCGTCGTACCCACGATATGAACACCGCGAACTGGATTCCTGATTTGTTCATGAAACGGATGGAAGCCCGTGAAGAGTGGACCTTGTTCCGTGCGAACGAAACTCCTGATTTGCATGATCTCTATGGCAAAGCCTTTGAAGAGCGTTACCACTACTATGAGCGTCAGGCGAAAGCGGGTAAGATCTTTAGTCGCACCATGCCGGCCATTGATCTGTGGAAAAACATACTCAAAATGCTTTTCGAAACAGGCCATCCTTGGATTACCTTCAAAGATCCCTGCAATATTCGTAGTCCGCAGGATCACTGTGGTGTGATTCACAGTTCAAACCTCTGTACAGAGATTACCTTGAATACGGGCGCAGATGAAACAGCTGTGTGTAATTTGGGTTCTGTGGTTTTGGATTCCCATTTAAAAGAAGATGGTAGTTTAGATCATGATAAATTGCGGGACACCATTCAGGTCGCGATTCGTGCTCTGGATAACGTGATTGATATCAACTTCTATCCGACCGATGCTGCGCGTACGTCAAATCTGCGTCATCGTCCCATCGGCATGGGCGTGATGGGGTTGGCAAATGCACTGTTCCGTAAAAACGTGAGTTTTGCGTCTGAAGAGGCGGTAGAATTCAATGATGAATTTATGGAAGCCATCGCGTATTACGCCTATGAAGCCTCTAGTGGTTTGGCCAAAGAGCGCGGTACCTACAGTACGTACACCGGTTCGAAATGGGATCGTGGCTTATTGCCTCCTGATACCTTGGACATGCTGGAACAGGAACGGGGTGTGCAGGTAGATGTACCACGTGGTGGAAAAATGGATTGGAAATCTCTCCGTGAAAAAATCCTGAAGCATGGTATGCGGAATAGCAATGTTCTCGCAATCGCTCCTACGGCGACAATCAGTAATATCATGGGTACAAGTCCTTGTATTGAACCGATTTATAAAAATCTGTTTGTGAAAAGTAACTTGTCCGGTGACTTTATTGTGTTGAATGGCAGCTTGGTACGCGATTTGAAATCCCGCGGGTTGTGGGATCAAGAAATGCGTGACAACTTGAAATACTTTGATGGTGAATTGGCGGATATTGAACGCATCCCGGAAGAGTTGCGCCGCAAATACTCTACAGCATTCGGGATTGAGTTCGATTACATTATTCGGGCGGCTGCTCGTCGTCAAAAATGGATCGACCAATCTCAGTCTGTGAATCTGTTCCTCGGAAACCCTGATTTGAAAACGCTGAGTCATATGTACCGGGCAGCATGGAAAAGTGGCATGAAAACCACCTATTACCTGCGCACATTGGGTGCTTCAAACATTGAGAAAGCGACGGTTTCGGTGAAAAAAGCAAAAGAACCCGTGGACAGTGATAAACCCGTTTATACGGACGCACAAAAAGCCGCATGTAGCTTGGATGCCATGCTGAATGGCGGTGAATGCGAATCCTGTCAGTAATTGAATAAGTATCTCCGTACTTAAAAAATAAAAACACCCGTCAGAGAGCGATCTCTGGCGGGTGATTTTATTTGGGGAGGCGGAGGCTCTCTAGCTGATGTAGCCGCTATTCCTCAGTTGCAATTTTTGAATGAACTGTGAAAAGTGAGATATGACACATACAAAAACAGTGGTAGTGCTCGGTGCCAGTCCCAAAACCGATCGTATTTCTCATCAGGCAGTGACAGAGTTAAGTAGCCATGGATACAAGGTGATACCGGTTCATCCTGTAGCAAAAGAAATCAACGGATTGTCCGTAAAGGCTTCGTTATCTGATATTTCTGAAGCGGTGGATACGGTGACAGTGTATATGAATGCCCAGCGGTCATCCGGCGTGGAGCAGGATTTGTTGGACCTAAAGCCCCGAAGAGTAATTTTTAATCCCGGTGCTGAAAATCCAGAGTTAGCATCCACTCTGGAAGAGCAGGGGATTGCAGTTGAGGAGGCTTGTACCCTCATTTTACTGCGCACAGATCAGTTTTAAGTCTTTGTGAGTAGAAAATAATGACTTCTGCTCTTTCCCCCGTCGATGGGAAGGGATATAAGCCTGTTATGACAGCAGAAACGCAACATATGGAACTCAGTTTAAAAGCCGGCGATATAGACGTCGAGGCTTTGGTGAACGAAATTCGGCAGGAAGTGGCTAAAAAACGGACGGAAGGGGTGTATACCGATGCCCGGATCGGTCGTGCCGAGCGACACAACTTGATGTATATGGCGGATAGCGAGGAGTTGTTGCGTTTCTATTTGAATTGTTTGCGAGACGGCGTGCATGTCGACATTAACGATTACCAGATTGAAGACAGTCGTAGTGGCTGGAAGGGGAAAGGGCTGGTAAAAATGAAAACCGTGATTTGGAAGCTGTTGAAATTTTATACCTTTCGGATGTGGCATCAACAAAATCAAATTAATGGTCTGATGGTTACCGCCATTGAAAGTAGTTTTCAGCAATACGAAAAGAAAATTTCTGAACTAGAAGCACGCCTCGCAAAACTGGAAGGCGGAGAAGGAGAATGAAACTCGCGTTTATTACGCCCCGATTCTTGGTGGGTGGCGTTGTGGGAGGCGCGGAAACCCTGATACGGGATTTGGCGCAAACCTGTGTGTCGGCCGGTCATGAAGTTCATTTGTTGACGACTTGTGCCACCAATCATTTTACCTGGAGCAATGATCGTGAGCCGGGAGAAGAGACGGTGGACGGACTTCAGGTTCACTATTTTCGAGTGAATGATGATCGTAACATTGAGACCTTTTTACGCATTCAAAATCAGATCGATAAAGAGCGTCCGGTTTCGAGAGAAGACCAACAACGCTGGGCTGATAACAATGTGTGTAGTCGTGAGCTCTCCGATTGGTTGCGTAGCAACGGTGAAAGCTTAGATGCTATTTTGGTGGGACCATATTTATTTGGCATCACCTTGGAAAGCGCAAAAATATTTCCGGAGCGCACCTGGTTAATTCCTTGTTTGCATGATGAAGCTTTTGCGAAGTTAGACATTGTTGCGGATATGTTTCACGCAACGAAAGGGTCGCTTTTTAATTCAGAGCCTGAAAAAGCATTGGCAATGCGCCTTTATAATTTAGATGAAAGCTGTGGTCAAGTGGTGGGCATGGCCATGGAACCTTTTGAAGCAGATCCCGATGCTTTTGCGAAAAAACATGGATTATCCACTCCTTATGTTTTGTATTGTGGACGTCAGGAAGGTGGAAAAAATACGCCCTTACTTTTAGACTACATGCACAGTTATATTGAACGTCGTCAAGGCGCCGTGATGTTGGTGCTTACAGGCAGTGGTGATGTGCCGGTGCCTGAAAAGTTGCGTCCACATTTATTCAATGCCGGTTTTGTCAGTGAACAAGAAAAGCACGACGCCATGGCGGGAGCGGTGGCATTTATTCATCCCTCAACCAATGAAAGTTTCGGCATTGTATTGCTCGAAGCATGGTTGGCAAAAACACCAGCAATTGTGCATGCACGGGGCGAGGTATTGCGCTGGCAATGTGAACAAGCTGAAGCTGGATTATGGTTTCGCTACTATCCGGAATTTGAAGCCATGTTGGATCGTTTATTGGAAGATCAAAATTTAAATCAACGCCTGGGTCAAAATGGCCGGCACTATGTACTCAATACTTATGGACGTGAGGCAATCGCCGAACGACTTTTTTCGGTATTGGAAAAAGGAAAATAATTTATGAAAAATGAACCACCCAAAATCGACTGGGACCGTTTACGCGAACTACGGGATCTATTTTTACAACCTGAACCCATTACCGGCCCTTACTGGAAATCAAATCGGCAATTGCAGGATTATGACATCACCTTGGGAGAACGTATCGGGTGGAAATGGGATGCCGTATTAGAGGAATTAAAAGTCCGTGGATGGAAACCTCCCTCTCCTTCACTTACGGATATGGGATGTGGTACAGGGGTGGCAACACGACGTATGTTGCGCGCTTTCCCGGGTCATTTTAAAAAAGTGACCCTATGGGATCATTCGGAAGCGGCCATTAGTTATGCGCGTCAGAAGCTGCGTCATGAATTTCCAGACGTTCGGGTGATTTGTCCCTCGGCCCCTCCACATCCGAAAGGCGTGGTGTTGATCAGTCATGTTTTAACCGAGCTCAATGATGAAAGTGCGGGTGAGTTTTTGGAATTGATGGCGGATGCACAAGCGATGTTATGGGTGGAGCCCGGCACCTTTGAAACCTCCCGCATGTTGATTGAAGTGCGTGAAATGTTGCGCGAAGAATTTAAAGTGGTGGCGCCGTGCACCCATCAAGAGCGTTGTGGCATTTTAGCACAAGGAAATGAAAATCACTGGTGTCACCATTTTGCCAATGCCCCCGCAAAAGCGCATCAGGATCCATTCTGGGGTCATTTCCGCAAAGAGATGAATTTAGACGTCGGACCTTTGGCTTACAGCTTTTTGATTTTAGAAAAAGAACCAGAGCTGATAGCAGAAGGTGCGTCCCATTTGATTGGGAAACCCATGATAATGCCAAAGTATGTTCGGGTATTAAGCTGTCAAAAAGAAGATGTGCGCGAATTGGTTGCAGGTCGTAAAACCGATGGATATCGCGACTTGAAGCAAGGGGTGACCCCGATGCTGTATCGATTTGAGTTAAAGAAAAATCGAATTCTATCCGGGAAGAAAGTTGGTGAGGCTGCGGGCACTGATCACTGAAGCTCTGGAGTGGCTGAGAGCAATTCCTACAAACTATGGGCGGGCGAAATGCTCGCTCTTTTTTCGGTAACTACGTAGATGACCTACCTGCTTGAAGGGAGCGACCTATCTTGTCACTCTGAGGGTATGCGGATGTAATCCAAGCTGAAATCGCTGAAGGTGATGCAGTGATTATTTGCTGATATCCATATGGAAGGGGCCCGCGGGTAGACGCTCCTTGTTACCGAGGTTCGCTTCTACCGGATTGTTTTGCCAGCCATATCGAATTTTAACAGGGTTACTCACTTTATCCGAGCTGAGTACCACTTTGTTTTTGCCTTCAATTTTGGCTTGGGCAATGACAAATATTCCGTCTTCTCCAGCAAGCGTGAATCCACCCAATTTTTTTGCGTCTAGGATCTGCAGGCCTTCTCCAACTTGATCAAAACTGAGCACAACTTGGTTATCGATTACGTCAACCTGAGAAAGTTCCGGTCCTCCTCGTAGTGTCAATGTTCCGTAGACATCGCAAAGGACACGACGGGAAAGGCGTCGGCCGACATCCTGTTTGTTGAGGGGATGGATATCATTGGCTTCACCCAGATCGATGGTGACAACGAGTCCGCTATGGGGCATATCCTTTACCAGCGTTCGTTGACTTTCCCGCAACTGTGGCCAGAAGTCATCTGAAGGTTCAGACTTGGGTGCGAGCCAGTTGGCCAGTTGAACGACTCCAAAATACATGTCATCATTGTGCCACCAGGTGCGCCAGTCATCGAACATGACCCGCACCCGATTACCATAGTGTGTGGGTTCCCATAGAACATCGGTTTCCCCTTGATACCAAATGGCACCCCGCAAGCTGTATGGTGCAACCGTAGCTAACATTCCATTCGCCAAACTGGCCGGACGGTGGGGGCTATCTGGTTTGCGCGGTGCTTTGGGTGCCCCGCGAAATTGTTGTAATGGCCATTCGCCAATGGTGTTTTCAATTTTGCTTTCAATGTTATAGGACCAGTTACCTGCCAATGGGATGCTGCTGTTTTGGCCTGAAATGAACATGGATCTCTCGTCACCCATAAACCCGCCCTTAGAGATACGGTCAAACACCCGGATGCTAATACGTAATTCATCATTATGAGTCAGGTCGGCTGGAATGGTATAGCGACGGTTTACGGTATGAGCTTGCTCGGTATCGCTTCCCGTTTGACCTACCAACACGCCGTTTACCCACGTCATATCATAATCCGCAATGGGGCCGAGGCTTAGGGTTAGATCTTGACCCTGCAGCATTTTGGGGAGTTTGACGCTGCGACGAAACCACACTGCACCATCCATGTCATCCATTTTAGCTTCGATTGTAGATGGAAGTGAAATTTTCTCCCATTGAATATCATTAAAGCTAGGCAGGTGCCATGTTTTCGCAGCTTCGGAGATTCCCGGATCTTGAACAAAAGACTCAAGATTTTGATCCTCCAGCCATATAGTTAGTTCAGCTTCCCAAGCCGCCACTTTATCATCGTAACGGTCTTCATAATCTACCCATTCTCCAGCTTTTTCAATGAGGAGGGGGTGATTGGGGAAGGCGCTGGAACGGGTCCACGCGATGGCGGGGGTGCCGCCCCATGCGGCTTTTATCAGTCCGACCGGTACATTTAAAATCTGACGAAGATCGCGACCGAAGAAATAAGCAACCGCACTGAAATCAGCGACCTGTTCAGGAGTACAACTGCTCCACCTTCCTTCAGAAGTGAAGAGAGGTGTCTTGGAGGTAATATTTTCGACCTTGAACAAACGAAGATGTGGATGGGTCGCTAAAGGAAGTTCGATGTCTGCATCTTTGACATCTTTAACCCTGAAATTCATATTTGATTGTCCGGAGCAAAGCCAAACTTCTCCAACCAATACATCTTCAAAATGTAGGTGCATGTTTCCATCGGTTACATTTAAAACCGCAGGATCAAAGCTGGCTTGTTCGGGTGGCAGCTCAAGTTTCCAGTTTCCCTGCTTATCTACAGTTGCTGTTTTTCGTTTGTCTTTAAACGTGACGGCCACGGTTGTTCCCGGCTCACCCTTTCCCCAAACCTGAATGGGTTGTTGTTGCTGTAGGACCATATGGTCGGAAAAAATGGATGGCATCTCCAATTGTGCGAAGACGGTCAGGGGAAAGAGTAGAATAAGGAGGACGTTTCTCATAGTGATAAGATAGTTAAACAAGAGGTGTACCCAATGGTACCTATGGATCTACTAAAGCTTTAAGTGACTACAAGAGAAGCCAAATCGTTCTTAGAATAGGCACCCGTGCCCCATTACCTTCTTAAGATAAAACCGCAAGACATGCATGATAATCTTCCCCAAGTTCTCAGCATCAACTTTTAAAAGTCTTCGAATTAGGATTCGATTAACGTCCTGAAGAAATGATGAGGAAGGGGGGGGCTTAGGATATACCGAAAATTTTCCGGGTGGTTCGAATGGCTTCGAGCAGGCGGGTGGTCTCGTCTGTTGTGTTGTAGAAATGGTAGCTGGCCCGGTTAATGGCTGGGTGGCCCAAATGCTTCATGAGTGGCTGACAGCAGACATGCCCGGCGCGGATGGCCACCCCTGATTGGTCGACGAGTTGGGCCACATCATGGGGATGAATATCATCGATCCAAAAGGAAACTGCTCCTCCGCGTTTTTGGGGATGGGCGGTGAGGGTGACACCGGGTTCTTGATCGAGGCGGGTGGCGGCATCGATGACCAAAGCTTCGACACTGGCTTCGATGCGATCCATGCCCAACGTGTTTAAATAATCGATGGCGCTTCCCCAAGCGATGGCATCGGCAATATTCGGGGTGCCGGCCTCAAATTTATAGGGAAGGTCTGCGTAGGTAGAGGCTTCGATGGTCACTTGGTCAATCATTTCGCCTCCGCCCTGCCAAGGGGGCATGCTATTCAGCATGTCTGTGGAGGCAATCAGCGCACCCATTCCAGTAGGGCCACACATCTTGTGCGCGGAACAGGCAAAAAAGTCACAGCCAAGTTCAGAAATATTGATGGGAAGATGCGGACTACTTTGGGCGCCGTCGATCAACACGGTTATGCCCAATGCTTTCGCTTTTTGGATCAGCACCGTTACAGGATTAACGGTTCCCAATGCGTTGCTGATGTGGGTGAGGGACAAGAGTTTTGTTTTTGTGGTCAACAGGAGATCGACCGCATCAAGATCCAGTTCACCCGAGGGGGTAAGTGGGATCGCTTTCACCACGGCACCAGTACGTTGGGCCAGGAGTTGCCATGGAATAATATTGCTGTGATGCTCCATGATCGAAATCAGAATTTCGTCACCGGGTTGCAAGCCTTGTCCCCAACTTTGGGCTACGAGGTTAATCGCTTCGGTAGTGCCGCTGGTAAAGATAACGCCTTTAGGATCGGGTGCACCCAAAAACGAAGCTACTTTGAGACGTGCATTTTCATAGTCGGCGGTGGCTTCTTCAGCCAGGGCGTGCATGCCGCGATGCACATTGGCATTGCTGTGACGATAATAGTGATCAAGGGCGTTGAGCACGGAGACAGGTTTTTGTGAAGTGGCGGCATTGTCTAAATACACCAAGTCACGGTCCCCATGGACTTTGCGTTGAAGGGTTGGAAACTCCGAACGGATTTTCTGAATTTCTTCAGGGCTAAACGCGGTCATTTGTTTGGATCCAAGATGATTTCAGGGTCTACAAAAATTTGTTCGCCTTCTACTTTGATGGCATAAGCTGCAATGGGTTTTACGGCGGGGAGGCTGAGGTGCTTGCCATTACGGATGTCGAAGCAGGCCCCATGGAGAGGGCACATGAGTTCGTGATCTTCCAAGTCGCCATTCATCAAAGAGACGCGTTGATGACTGCACCAAATTTCGACGGCATAAAAGCTACCATCCTCATGTTTAAACACGCCAAGTTGTATTTCATCACTGAGTTCGCAATATTTACGATCGGTAGCGGAAAATTCATCGATGGTTGCAACGGGAGTCCAAGACATGGGTAATGAGGGGGTTTGAGTTAAAGAAAATCTACCATAGCGTGGTCCCGTAGGATTTCCAGTCTCCGTGTGCGCACAATTTCAATTTAAGACCAAAAGGAGAGGCAGAGCTCTAATTCACTGAG
Source organism: Kiritimatiellota bacterium B12222 (assembly GCA_029719485.1). Lineage (GTDB taxonomy): Bacteria > Verrucomicrobiota > Kiritimatiellia > SS1-B-03-39 > UBA6053 > UBA6053. The sequence goes on from CP120722.1 coordinate 580,614, forward strand.
GCTATGGATTTCGGCATCGGGCTGCAGGTCGTTTTCGCCTGGTTCAAAGGTTTCGTAGGGAACATGCTCACGGGTCCAAATGGCTCCCATTCCCGCTTGTTTGGCACCCTGCACATCGGCCAACCAATTATCACCCACATAAACGGTTTCTTCAGGGATGATGTTCATTTTAGAGATGATACGATCATAGGCCGCGTGATGAGGTTTTGCAAAACCTACATCTGCTGAAACCACAACGGCGTCAAAATAACCGAGGATGCCTAAATTCCGAAGAGATTTTTTAATACTCAAACTACAGGGATAATTAGAGAGTAAGCCTAAGCGATAGGTTTGGGAAAGGCGCCGCAGGAGTTCGCTGGTTTCAGGTTGAATGGTAACGGATTGCCAAAAGGCCTGTTGCCGGGCATCCATGAGTCGACGGGTCAATTCTCCCGAAGGATCTGGGGTTGCCAACTCGATAATTTCGCGACAGACCTCGGAAAACACATTTTCTTTGCCGCCATTTTTATAGGGTCGCATGATTTGATCTTTGCGCACCCGGGTAAGTTCATCTTGATCAATGGTGAAGCCTGCCTGTTCAATGACCTGCGTCATGGCCTCGGCTTGAGCAAGTTGTTGATCGGGGCCAAAGGCGATTAAGGTATTTCCATAATCGAAAAGGACAGTACGCAGAGGAGGCATCTTAGAGAGCAGATTGGTAAACCACTTTACCCACAAAGAAGGGGCCAAGTTTTTCAATATAGGTGGAGGTTTGCACCGTGCCGCGCATCACTTCGACAATTTTGCTCAGAGGAAGGAGTTGATCACCGACTAAGGCGACCACAAAATCATTGTCATCCCGATCCATCCCGAAACTAGCTAAACGGATATCGTGGGCAAGATTTTTATCACCCCAAGCACGTCCAATGGTGCCATGTTCTCCAAGAATTTTCATTTTTTCCCGTTTGGTCAATTTGGCGAAAGCCCCTGTACGACGTAGGGGGTACCAAACAACCCAAGGATACTCGGGGTTGAGTGCACGGCTACGAGGACGATTGACCAAAGTGTGTTCCAAATCAGATTCGTACCCAATGCTGTAACTGCGCGCGAAAAGGTTGCCATTGTTGTGTCGGGTGAGCGCGCTAAACGGAGAATTTTTCAGAGCCGGGAAGACCTGACTCACGAAAAACTCAGGATCCGTATGCATAAGTAATAAACCGAGACCCCAAGGATCCGCGGCATCTTGATAAACGACAGCATCCCAGGGCTGATTTTTTATAAAGTCAATGCAGGCTTCACTGTCGTTACAACCGGTGAAGGTCTGCAGTTGCATGTAGAGACGACGGTCTGATGTAAGTTTTTGGCCATCGGATGAATGTCCATGTTCCAATACATCTGGCACCACCGGCACAGGCTCGGATGGAGGATTTTCCATGACAGGACTCCTTAACCTTACTTGCGAAGGATGCTAGAATTGCTTTTGTTGATCCGAATGACTTTGGATCCACTACCCGCAGGTTTTGCAAGTGGAGCTTCAGGTTTTTTCGTACCTTCAGAAATAACTTTGGGTACACGTTTGGGCGTTTTGTTTTCAGAATCAGTAGAGGGCTTTTCAGCTCTGGGAGATTCGGTATTTCGAACAATTTCACGCAGAATGGTTTTGTAGCCTTTGCCTTCGTTCATTTCATCCTGAACGGAACTAATGGTGGTATCTGTGCCCGGAGATTTTTTGTCGTCCACGTGTAAGATGCTGTTTCCTAAACGGATTTTGTCACCTGGTTTAATTTTCGCCATCTCAATTTTTTGGTGATTGAGGTAGGTACCGTTTTTTGATTTCAAATCTTTGACGTAATATTCACCATCCCAAATACGCACACTGCAATGCATACGCGAAGCGCGTTCATCAAGGGTAATGATGTCTGCGTCAGGGCTACGGCCCACGGTAATAGGTTGATCTGCTAACAGCAGTTCAGTAATTTTGCCATCAGGATCAGTGTAGCGAATTCTCAATTGGGAAGCTTGGCTTTCTTCTGTCATACGGTTTCTTCTGTTAATACGATTGTTACTTTCAAAATTTAACCCTGAATAGACGTCCTTTGCAACCTTCTTTATGGTTGAAAAGGGAAATTTTCTAAAATCCAGGGCGGTAAAAGTTCTGTGGAGGGCAAAGAGGCGTCGGCGAGACCGGGAGGTGCGGAGGCGGATCCCACTAAAAGCGTTTTACAGCCTGCAGTCCTGCCGGCCTGTAAATCGCGGGGTTGATCTCCGATCATCCACGCATTTTGCGGATCAATGTTCAATGCGGTTGATGCCTTTAAAAGCATACCTGCAAGAGGTTTGCGACAAGTACACTTGTCAGACTCCTGATGAGGACAATATTGAATATTTTGAATTTCAGCGCCTTCTGCAGCAAGTAAGGCACGCATACGTTCATGTATTTCGATGAGGGTAGACTCGGTCATTCTGCCAATGGCTACGCCTTTTTGGTTGGTGACCACGGCTACAGGAATGTGTCGTTGGTTGAGCAGGCGAATCGATGCGGCAATACCGGGCATCAAGGTGAAGGTGTCCGGATGCAAGACATAGCGGTCTTCTGGGGGAGGCGGGACATTGATGAGGCCATCACGGTCCATAAAGATGCCAGAAATTTGGGTCATGGTTGAGATTCTATTAAACTAATTTGAGGATAGAGTTTACTGACGACATCTCGAATTTCTTCAACATAGTCTGTATTGTCAGGGTTTCGTTCTCCGGAGACCGAAATATAGGCCCAGCGATGGGAAACGTTTCTAAAAATACGGTCGAGAGACATCCATAGTAGACGTTCGATATGTAGATGGGTCGTACGATCTTTACCGACAAAAAAGTAAGCATAATAGCCATAGCGTGTATACTCTTCAGAGTAAGTTTTATTAATCAGTAAGACCTGCGCCTTAAGTGTATTTCCATTTTCAAGTGGAATGGAAATGGTGATACTATCCTTAATGATATTTCCTTGGGCATCTAGACAAACCTCAGGACGATGAATGGAGCTTCGGTCTTTTCCTGAGAGTACTACAGAAGTAAACACGGTATTCTCTGGATCTGATTGTTTAATATATTGTTTCTTTAATATGACCGTGTCTTTGGGTAACACGAGTCTTTCACCCAATGCCATGGTCAATAATTCACCTCCACAGGGTTCATGCTGCCAATTTTCTGGGCAAACCCGGATACCGTCTTCATTTAAAGGCACATCGCGGGTTAACCAGCTTCTGGTGCAGGAAGGGGTTTGGCAAAATAAGACATCTTCACCGTGCCATTGGGTGCCTAAGTTTTCAGGAAGTTTTTCGCGGACCCCCGCTTCATTTGTAGCAGTGACATCAACCGTAAACACTAAAAAGAGGGCTGTAATCAGGAACAAGCACCCGAGTACCCAGAAAGGATTTTTAAGAAAGCCTGCTTTGCTCATGCTTTTTTACCGAAGGTGAAATCTTTTTTAAGAAAGAAACTCAAACTCACCATGAGGGCGATGGCGCAGCCAAATACAATAAAACCGGCATAGTCGTGGGGAATTCCGGTGGCAATATGGGTGTTAATCGCTTCCGCCATGATACCAATACTAACAATTCTAAAGATATTTCCGGCCATGGCCAAGGGGATCGCGGCCAAAAAGAGTACCCATTTTCGCCAAATTCCTTGTAACACCAGGTAGCCATAGATTGCGGTTAACGCCATCATGGCCGTGAGAGAGCGGATGCCGGAGCAGGGATCCGCCACGTCCAATTTTAAAGAGGCGCTTTCATTATAAGGAGGGCCATAAATTGCGGTACCGACCTGTTTGACATCCAAGCCCAGAAATTGAAGTACCTCTACCGATATTTGAGAATTGATTTTACGGAGAGGGTAGGTGAGTCCATCCAAAAAATTTAAAGGGACGGCAAAGATCAGAAAGCTACAAGGAAAGATGAGACGTTTGGCAATTTGCCACCCAAACAGATAAAAAGGAATGGCCCAGCTAAGACCGATCAGCGATAAAATAGAGAGTCGGGCATGTTGGATTTTAACCCCCATATAATGACCCAGTAAAGCTAAGCAGACAAAACCCAGCCCCATATAACTCATTTTTTTTGGAGCTCGGATAAACTCATCACGGTTAATCCAGATTACATAAAGTGAAGCGAAAGGGACCAGAAAGCCGTGGGAATAATCGCCAGACCCCATAGAAATTCCAGAATCATTCCATCGGTCAACTAACCATACTAATACGGAACGACTCTGATTCACAGAATTGGGGACACTTCCCATTAAATGAAACATTGCAAACCCGAAGGACAACAGCAGGGTGGTGAGTGCCAAGCGAATGTAGTCTTTACGTGAAAGTTCGGCTAAGGCGTATTTAGAGTGCCAAATTTTAGGGTGGGTAGGGCTGGGCATGGAAGCAAATTTATTCTGAAGATTCGCGGACGGTAGGGAATTGCATCCCTTTTTTGATCAGAAAATAACTTACAGCAAGACTCAATAAAAGAAAGGCGATCCCCGACATTGACTCCCAAGTCGTCTCTTTCATGTCCAAAATAATGACTTTTCGAGAGATCGCAATCATCGCGACCAAAATCACCACTTCGACATGTAAAGCATGCTGCGTGAGATAATTTTTAATGGTTTCCAGCAATTCGAGGCCAATGAGCACCATCATAAAGAAGCCCAAGACTTCCAATAATTCCTCAAGATTCAGCAATAAATAGGGAGGTTGGATTACTTGCTTCCAAAGCATGACCGCCAATTCAAAGGCAGACAAACTGACTACAATCATCATCAAGACCACCAAAAAGATAATGATACCCGTTTCAAATGCACGGATCACTTTCAATGTACCTTTCAAAGGAGGGGAAGAATTCATGCGAACCCTTTGCCATTGTCTACGTAAAAGGCAAGAAAATTAATAATGCAGCAGGTGAATAGTAGTTGACTTGGAGGGGGGAGTGTGGGAGGTTTGGGTATGAGTTTAAGTGATCAGGATTGGAAATCGACTTCGGCGACGCAGCGTTGGTTGGAAGGCGAACGTAAGGGGCGCGGGGTGCGTATTCTGCCGAAAGAGGGAGGCTATTTTGTGCATGTGACCAGTCGGACGCGGGGGCAGGCTTTTTTGTTGGGGGAGGTTGAAAAGCGGTCGTTTTTGATGCGGTTGCGTCAGTGGTCTGCGTTTTCGGGGATTGGGGTGCTGACGCATTGCGTGATGTCGAATCACTTTCATCTCTTATTGTGGGTGCCCGAGCTATCGGATTTGTCTCATGGGGAGATTTTGGAGCGCTTGAAGGGCGTTTGGCCTCAAGAAAAATGGGAGGCTTGGGAGAAATTATATGGCAAGCAAACTCCTCCGGTTCAGAAGTTTATGGATCAAAAGCAAGTGGAGCGTATGGGCAATTTGGCTTCGTTTATGCGGGTGCTTAAACAGTCTTTTTCCAATTGGTACAATCATCGTGAAGGCTGTCGCGGTACTTTTTGGGAGGGGCGCTATCGTAGTGTGGTGGTGGAAGATAATCCTTTGGCATTGATGTCTGTGGCCGCTTATATTGATCTGAATCCTGTGCGTGCGGGTATGGTGGAAGATCCTTTAGATGCGGTTTGGAGTGGTTATGGCGCTGCATGTGGTGGCGATGCCGCTTCTCGTGAAGGCCTGAAGTGTTTAATCGAGTGTGCGCGGGGAGTGATGCCCGCTTCGGCCCTGCTTGCCCGTCGTTTGCATTTAAATACGACCCATTCCCCTCAGCAAAGTAGTGAAATTATGCGACAGGATTCGGAAAAGCGCGCTCAGACCGATCGCTGGCCTGAATTACAAAAAGCTTATCGTATTTGGCTGTATGCGAAGGGAAATGCGGGTGAGCATGACTCGTCTGCCCATTCTAAAAACCGAAAAGGGGTTGATCCGCAAGTGGTGTACCGCGAATTTGAGCAAAATGGGGTGGTGCCACCCGCGCGATTTTTAAGGCAAAAATGGCGCTGTTATACTCGGGGCGTGGGGATTGGCAGTCCGGCCTTTCTCGAGAGTCTGCTACGGCAATATCAGCAATGTTTCACTCCTCATCGAACACATGCGGGTCCCAAGTTGAAAAATAAAATGCCTGGATTGCATGTTTTGCGTCAAGTCGATTGAGTTTTGAGGCCTTTTACGTCCTTTTCGGCTTCGAATCTTTACTTTTAGAATATTTTCTACAGTCTGCACGGCTGTTATGAGCATTCTCTTGAATCCGACTTCTTCATCTCGTCCTTCGTCCTTACATTCCGCATTGTGGTTTATGGGCTATTTCCTGACGGTTATGATCGGCGGTGCGATTTTGGGCGGTTGGTTGATTCGGAATGGGCTCCACCAAGAATCGGGTTTTTGGTTTGATTTTATCACGGAACATGGGCCGGCCCGCATTCTTCGTCGCTTTCAAACCTTGTTCGCCGTGGTCTTGGCCCCGTGGATGCTTCAAAAGATCGGCTGGCAAGGCGGAGGCGATTTGGGTTGGCGTTCTGCGCAAACACGGGAACAACGCAAAAATGATTTTTTGGTGTGGTTGATCATTGGCATCGTCACGATGAATATGGTGTTTGTCACTTCGCTGTGGTGTGGTGTGCGTACCTTTAGACCTTTTGACTTAGGCGTGCTCGTGAAAGCGTTGCTCCACGGATTTCTCATTACCGGCATAGGTGTCGGCATTATCGAAGAAACTTTAACGCGTGGTGTTTTGTATCGCTCTTTGGCCCGCGCGTGGTCTCCGTGGACCGCGGCCATTATTTCCAGTTTGTTGTTCGCATGGGCACATTTCATGAAAGCGACCCCCGAGAGTTTCGAACAAGGGATTTGGGCCATTGTCAATTCTTCCCTGTTTGATGATTTTGAAAAAGTCGCGGTGCCGTTGAAGTTTTTGAATATGTTCGCCTTTGGCATGGTGCTTTGTCGCTTGGTGAAATATCGCGGAGATATCTGGGCGGCCGCCGGACTCCATGCCGCCGCCGTGGGATGTATCAAAGTCTTTTCAAAAATGACGGAGTTCGATCCCGCCTATGGATACCGGAGTTGGATTGGCGGACACAGTTCTCGTTTTGATGACGGCTGGGTACTGACCCTAACGCTCTTTATCATGTTGGGGGTTATCGAGCTGTATTATCGTCACCCCGCTTCTCGTTCTCGTGTACAGCTCTGAATCCATAGGACGCTTTCAGGGAAATATTCACCCTGATTTTGATACACCCGCCATGCGTGCTTGGCTGGCAAAACTCCCCGATGTACCCGAGTGTGATGCCTTTTCTCCCAAATGCGATCATGTCCGCTGCGTACGTCCTCCCGGAAATCTTCCGCACTTGGCTTTAAAACGCTATGATCCCCCTCCCACATGGAAGGCCGTCGTCGATGAGTCTACCCATCGTGGTAGCCGTGCCCATCGGGCCTTTCAACATGCCTGCCGCTTGGTGGACAAGGGTGTGCCCACGCCAAGCCCGGTGGCCTGGCTGGAACGTAAGGAGGGGCAACGGATTCTCGAACAGTTCTTGGTGACCGAATGTTTGCCCCAGGCGCTCACGCTACGGGAAGCACTGCTTCATCATTACTACGAAAAGCCTTTGTGCTCCGAGATCATTGACCTTTTAGAGGTAAGCGCCCAAGCTGTTCGTCGCATGCACGACGCGGGTTTTGAACATAACGATCTCGGCAATCAAAACCTCATGGTGCAACGCGATGCCCAAGGGAATTGGAGTCAAGCGTGGATCATTGATCTGCATCGGGGTCGCTTTCATGACGCACTTTCTGATGCGCTTAAAGGTAAGGACAATGCCCGCATTACCTTGCCCTCTGATCTGCGTCGCATCTTCTTTGAAATGCAATTTGCTCCTCAGCTGATTCCCGATGCCTTCCGCAAAAGCGAGAAACGCACAAGGTCCCAGTATCGACTTCAGAAAAAAAGTCGCAAACTTCGGCATCCCTTTCGGCCTGAACTTTCCGTCGAAAGACGATACCCCTCCGAAAAAGATATTTGGATCTGGGACGACCGTTCGCGTCAGGCCATTCCCGCGCTCAAGAGTCGGGACAAGCGGAAATATTATCGTAAACGTGACGCCCTCGAGATTGGCAAGCTGTACCTCGCGTATCGGTCTAAAATTCAAAAAGCCTACGCTGAGATTAAAACGGAAGCGTGGACACAACCGGTGAGCATGAAGAACCGCATCGGCTTGAGCTGTAATCTGGAGCCGGATCGTTTTGATAAAGAACGCCGCTGGCTGAATAGCCTGGGTCCGCTTCCCCTGTTGGTCAGATTGTATCATCACGAAACGGAATTCAACCAACGCTTTGCCATCGATGCGATTCGAAAACTGACTGCGGAAGGCCATCAGGTCACGGTGGCGTTGGTGCAGGATCGTCGGGCGGTGATGATTCCTTCGGCTTGGCAAAGTTTTGTTGAAAAAGCAGGAGGCAGCCTCAGTGGGTTCATTGAAGGCTTTGAAGTGGGGCATGCCATCAATCGGGTGAAGTGGGGGATTTGGAATATCCCGGAATACCGTCAATTGATTGAACCCTTTCAAAATTGGAAACAGCGTTTTCCTCAAGTGCCCTTGATGGGGCCGGCGGGAATTGATTTTGAATATCCGAGAGTGTTGCCGTTTTTGGATCAGTGGCCCGAGAACAGTTTGTCCGCATTTTCGCATCATTTATATGTGGACCGGCGGGGGGATCCGGAAAATCGTCAGTCGGGATATGATACGGTGGATAAGTTGGCGCTGGCGCGGGCAATGGCGAGGGTTCATCCTGCTTGTCAGGAGCGGCTCATTGTGTCGGAAGTCAATTGGCCCTTAAGCGGCACCGACGTGTGGTCGCCTGTGGGCAGTCCGTACCAAAGTCCGGGTGTACGTCATAATGATCCCAGTGTAGATGAAGACACCTACGCTCTGTATTTAAAAAAATACCTGTTACTGTCCCTGTGCAGTGGCATGGCGGATCAGGTGTATTGGTGGAATATCGCCGCCCACGGATTTGGTTTAATTGATGACCGGGATCCGGTGTCATGGCGTCCACGTCCGGCATTTCATGCCTTTAAAGAGCTGGTGGATGCCACCCGCGACGCGACCTTCGTGAAAAGGGAAGGAGAGGAAAAAGCGTGGGAGTATACCTTTGCCAATACGCAAGGTGAATTTCGGTTGTGATGGAGGGAAGAAGAAGTCATTGGTCAGGGGGCAGGGGGCAGGGGGGGAATCGAAATCGGGATCGGTATCGGTATCGAAATCGGGATTATGTTGGCCCGACCACAGCCCTGTGCTCGCAGGGCTCGTATGCAGACTGGGCTGGGTGGGTCAGAGCTTTCGGCCCGCGGAGAAATACGAACGTCCAACATCCAACATCGAGGTTTGAACCTTATATCCGAGTAAGCATCGAATATTGCGTTGCCCGTACACCTCCGGCGCACATTATTTTTTGTTAGGTTCTCGGGGGCGTGGCCCCCGAGCTAAGTGCGTTGGTACCTCCGGCACCACTTGGGTTGTTGGGAGGGGGAGCCGCCACTTACAGGGCTCGGATTGATTTATTGGTGGAACCCGGCCCTGGCGGACCGGGCTTTGGAGAATCGCCCCGTTGGGGCTGGGTATGGGAAAAGGCGGGATGGAGAAAAGGGAATGGAGATTAAAAAATGTGTTTCATTGCGGGGTTTTGGGGAGAAACTTTTGCGTCCTTTTGCGGCAAAAAAAAGGATTAGCCAGCACCCAGGGAAATTTGTGTAGGATGAGCGATGATGAAATGGCCGTTCGAAAATAGTGGGCTTGGGTTTAGGTTTAAGATTTTGCAGCGAAAGGTCGCGAGAGGGAAAGACCGCCCCTATAGCCCCGTTTTTTGTGGGGAGGTGGGGAGTAGGTAAAGTCGGTAAGAAGGAACATTGAACGTTGAAGTGGGAATGGGGAGATATGACCGTGACCCGTGACCCGTGACCCGTGACCCGTGACCCGTGACCCGTGACCCGTGACCCGTGACCCGTGACCCGTGACCCGTGACCCGTGACCCGTGACCCGTGACTAATGATCCATGGGGCGAGATTTCCCTTGTAGCTGTAAGCAAAGTTTATAGGACAGAGGTTCTGTCCCGTCTGTGCTGTGTCCACATATTGGAGCGAAAAAAAAACCGTGATTTTGTAAGGAGAATGATGAGTTTAAGTGAAAATAATTTACATACAGAATTTCATCGTATGCAGGATAGGCGCACCAAAGAAATTTTATTTCAACAACGCGCGCATGTCTTTTGGTTTTATGGCTTGTCCGGATCCGGCAAAACCACCATCGCTACCGCACTCGAACAGCGTTTGACCTATCAGGGCTATAAAACCAAAATTTTGGATGGAGATAATATTCGTGGCGGCCTCAATAAGGATTTGGGATTCAGTGATGAAGATCGCTTGGAAAATATTCGCCGCATTTCTGAAGTAGCAAAACTCTTTTACGATGCCGGGGTCATTGTCATTTGTTCCTTTATTACCCCCAAGCGTTCTTTGCGTGAGATGGCCCGCCAGGTGGTGGGCGAAGAAGGCTGTACCCCCATTTTTGCCAAAGCATCTTTTGAGACCTGTGCCGAGCGGGATGTACATGGCTTATATGCCAAAGCCAAAGCCGGCGAAATTAAAAATTTCACCGGTCATGGATCCGGATTTGAAGAACCGCAAGCTGATGATCCGGATTGGATTTTGGATACCGATGTCCTGAGTGAAGAAGAGGCCCTGATCGACGTGTTGAAACGGGTTCATCCCGTGATCGAATTTGAATCCGCGATTACACTTTAAGTTATATTCTGCCACCTCACGCCAAATGATGTCCCCTCAATCACCTGTTTCTTCCTCTGTTCCCCATGCCTGTATTCTGGTGGTTGGGGCTGGATTTTCGGGTGCCGTGGTGGCCCGAGAATTGGCCGAAGCCGGTCTACGCGTCAAGGTGATCGATCAACGTCCGCACATTGCCGGCAATTGTTTTACCCAACGTGATGAGGAAACCCAGATCATGGTTCATCACTATGGACCACACATTTTTAATACCGACCGAGAAGAGGTGTGGGCCTATGTGAATCGTTTTGCCACCTTCGGTCCTTTTATCAATCGGCCAAAAGCCACCACCCGCAAAGGGGTGTTCAGTTTGCCAGTCAATCTCCATACCTTGAATCAGCTCTTTGATAAAAGGATGTCTCCCGCAGAAGCCCAAAAGTTTGTGGAAGGCTTGGGGGACAAATCGATTCAAAATCCGCAAAACTTTGAAGAGCAAGCACTGTCGATGTTGGGTCCACTGTTATATGAGACCTTTTTCAAAGGCTACACCATCAAACAGTGGGGCGAAGATCCTCGCGACCTGCCGGCGTCAATTTTTAAACGTCTGCCCATTCGTTTTGATTACAACGACAATTACTACTCAAAAAAATATCAGGGCATTCCTCTGCAAGGATACACGGCCCTTGTCGGTGCAATCCTGGATCATCCCTTGATCGAGGTCGAACTGAACTGTGGCTATGAACGCTCGTTGTCGACGGCCTATCAGCACACCGTCTACACCGGTTCCTTGGATCGATATTTTGAGTACGCCGAGGGTCAGTTGGGATATCGAACCGTCTACTGGGAAGAAGAGCGGGTAACCGGAGATGCCCAAGGGGTGGCCTGCATGAATTATCCCGATCCGGATGTGCCCTGGACCCGAAAGGTGGAGCACAAACATTTTACGCCCTGGGAGCAGCACGATCAAAGCGTGCTCTACACCGAGTTTAGTAAAGAAAGCACCCGGGAGGATGAGTTGTTTTATCCCAAACGTTTGGCCCGCGATAAGGAAATGCTCGCGCGCTATCAGGCCTTGGCTGATCAGGAACAGGATGTCACCTTTTTGGGTCGATTGGGTACTTATCGTTATTTGGATATGGATCTGACCATCGCGGAGGCGTTGGCGCTGGGGAAGAGTTTAGGGAAGAGAATGGCGGATGGGTAATGGCGAACATGCAACGTTGAGGCTTGAAGATCCAACATCGAGGGTTGAACATCGAACGTCCAACATCCAACATCCAACATCCAACATCCAACGTCCAACGTCGAGGTTTGAACATCGAGGTTTGAACATCGAACGTCCAACATCCAACATCGAACGTCCAGGGTTGAACCTTATATCCGAGTAAGCATCGAATATTGCGTTGCCCGTACCCCCATCCGGGGCACATCCTTTTTTGTTAGTTGTCTCGGGGGCATGGCCCCCGAGCTAAATGCGATGACACCTCCGGTGCCGCGGGGGTTTGGGTGGGGTTGGGTTGGCGATGAACATTCGCAGCGTTCAGTAAGTGACCCCTGCTTGCAGGGCGAGCTGGTATCCAAGATCACGGCAGATCGTAGTTCCTTCCCCCAATCTGAGGGCTGAAAGCCCTGACCCATCCAGTTGCGTTGCCCGTACCCCTCCGGGGCACATTATTTTTTGTTAGGTTCTCGGGGGCATGGCCCCCGAGCTAAATGCGATGACACCTCCGGTGCCGCGGGGGTTTGGGTGGGGTTGGGTTGGCGATGAACATTCGCAGCGTTCAGTAAGTGACCCCTGCTTGCAGGGCGAGCTGGTATCCAAGACCACGGCAGATCGCAGTTCCTCCCCCCAATCTGAGGGCTGAAAGCCCTGACCCATCCAGTTGTGTTGCCCGTACACCTCCGGTGCACATTATTATTTTGTTAGGATCTCGGGGGCATGGCCCCCGAGCTAAATGCGATGACACCTCCGGTGCCGCGGGGGGTTGGGTGGGGTTGGCGATGAACATTCGCAGCGTTCAGTAAGTGACCCCTGCTTGCAGGGCGAGCTGGTATCCAAGACCACGGCAAATCGCAGTTCCTCCCCTAATCTGAGGGCTGAAAGTCCTGACCCATCCAGTTGCGTTGCCCGTACACCTCCGTTGCACATTATTATTTTGTTAGGTTCTCGGGGGCATGGCCCCCGAGCTAGATACGATGACACCTCCGGTGCCGCGGGGGTTTGGGTGGGGTTGGGTCGGCCACAGCCCTTTGTTCGCGGAGCTCTCATGGGGACTGGGCCCGAACCTTCGGTCCGCGCCGTCGGCCCGCTGGATGGGTGGGGAGAAATGCGAGGGTAGAAGATCCAACATCGAACGTCCAACATCGAACATCCAACATCGAACGTCCAACATCGAACGTCCAACATCGAACGTCCAACATCGAACATCGAACATCCAACATCGAACGTCCAACATCGAACGTCCAACATCGAACATCGAACATCCAACATCGAACGTCCAACGTCCAACGTCCAACATCCAACATCGAGGGTTGAAGATCCAACATCGAGGTTTGAAGATCCAACATCTAGGGTTGAAAGATGTCTGGTAGGTGATGAACAGGGATAATGGCGGAGGATCAAAAAAAATGATTATATGCGGTGAAATGATCTCAACTTATAGTATGTCCCATAAATCTATGAAAAACGAACAAACGATATTGGTCACGGGGGTTGCGGGGTTTATTGCGTCGAAAACGGCGGAATTTCTGTTGGATGCAGGAATATCAGTGGTGGGGATCGATAATCTTAACGATTATTACGATGTGCGGGTCAAACAATATCGATTGGATCAACTTAAGGGACGTGAGGGCTTTCGGTTTGTTGAAGGGGATATCGAAGATCTCCCCCACTTGGAGACTTTATTTGCGGAACACGCGTTTACGGCCGTACTCAATTTGGCGGCCCGGGCGGGGGTGCGCTACAGTATGGAAAATCCACATATTTACATGACCACCAATGCGCATGGCATGTTAAATCTGTTGGAATGCATGCAAAAGCATGGGGTGAAAAAGATTGTGCAGGCCTCCACCTCTTCACTCTACGCCGGACAGGTCATGCCCTTTGTGGAAACCCTCCCCGTGAATACCCCGATTTCGCCTTATGCGGCCACGAAAAAAGCAGCCGAAGTCATGGCTTACACCTATCACAAACTTTATGGCATCGATGTGTCGATCTGCCGCTACTTCACGGTGTTCGGACCTGCGGGACGTCCCGACATGTCCCCCTTCCGGTTTATCAAATGGATCGACGAAGGCACGCCCATCACTTTGTACGGAGATGGCAGTCAAAGTCGAGATTTCACCTATGTAGACGATATTGCCCGTGGCACCATCGCGGCCATGCAAGAAGTGGGCTACGAAATCTTTAATCTCGGTGGCGGTAACAATCCCATTACCATCACCGCCATGATCGAAGCTTTCGAAAAGCAGTTGGGCAAAAAAGCGGTGATTGATCAACAGCCCTTCCACAAAGCCGATATGATGGAGACCTGGGCCAACATTGACAAAGTGAAATCTATGTTGGGCTGGAGTCCGCAAGTAGATCCCTATCAAGGATTTGAGAAAACGGTTGATTGGTATATCGCCAACAAATCCTGGCTGAAAGATGTAGAAGTGTAACCCAGTCATTCCTGACTGTGATCGCTCCGAGGCTAACGAGGGGCGCAATTCCCATCTAGATGAAAGAAGTCAGGGGTCATTGGTCAGGGGTCATTGGTCAGGGGTCATTGGTCAGGGGTCAGGGGTCAGGGGTCAGGGGGAAGAAATCGAAATCGGGATCGGTATCGGTATCGAAATCGGTATCGAAATCGGGATTATGTTGGCCCGACCACAGCCCTGTGCTCGCTGGGCTCGCATGCAGACTGGGCTGGGTGGGTCCGAGCCTTCGGCCCGCGGAGAAATACGAACATCCAACATCGAACGTCCAACATCCAACATCCAACATCGAACATCCAACATCTAGGGTTGAACATCCAACATCTAGGGTTGAACATCCAACATCTAGGGTTAAACATCCAACATCGAGGATTGAACCGTATATTCGTGTAAGCATCGAATATTGCGTTGCCCGTACACCTCCGGCGCACATTATTTTTGTTAGCTGTCTCGGGGGCATGGCCCCCGAGCTAGATGCGATGACACCTCCGGCGCCGCGGGGGTGTGGGTGGGGTCGGTTGTGGTTAGGTGCGTTGACGGCTCCGGCGTCGGGGATACGGGGTGAATTCGAAGGTTGAGGGTTGAACCGTATATCCGTGTAAGCATCGAATATTGCGTTGCCCGTACAGCTCCGGCGCACATTATTTTTGTTAGCTGTCTCGGGGGCATGGCCCCCGAGCTAGATGCGATGACACCTCCGGTGCCGCGGGGGTTTGGGCTGGGTGGGCCCGGCCAATTCAGTTGGGTTGAAGGAATGGTCTAAACGGCTCCCGAAAAAAATATGGGTTCATTTGTCATAAATGTATCGCATCTGGTGCATAAACGACCTATTTCTCGAAACTTGCGGGTTTTCTCCTGCAAAAATCCGGTGAGTTTTAAACCCATATGGGGACGTCACCGGGCTTTGCTTGGAAAAATTTCCCTTTTTTTAGCTACAAGTTTCATTTATTTTTGAAATCTTTACATTTAATGAAAACGTACAGCTGCTTGCCGAAGCAGGCATGCATCTACGTCACTCAAGATTCTTTGTATTCCAACGATGGGGTAACGACAATTGACTGATTCCGCTACAAACACCCTTGATGCCTGGGAACTCGAAATCCTCGATCTGTTTGTGGGGATTTTTGAAACCTTTGGATTACCGAAATCGACGGCCATGATTTACGGCATTCTGTATTGTGCCGAAGAGCCGATGTTGCAGGAAGAGATCTGCCAAAAACTCAGCATCAGCACCGGATCTGCCAGCCAAGGACTTAAATTGCTGTCCACCATGGGGGCGGTGCACAAACAAAATGTGCCGGGACAACGTCAGAGCAGCTACAAAGCAGAATATTCCATGCGCCGTCTGTTGGCCTACGTTGTCGATGCCCAACTTCGCCCCAAATTACGCAACGGCAAAGAACGACTCTCTCAAATCCAATCAGAGATCCCCAAAGAAAACACCCACGCCCAACAACGAATACATACGCTCATGACCTGGCAGAAAAAAGCCGACCGGGCCTTGCCTGTGATTTCTACGTTGTTTGGGAATTAATAAATAATACCTAAAGTATGAAACTATTTCATTATATAAAAACACTGTACTTAAAAGAATCGATTTTCTTGTATGTGGCAAATAACCTTCCAAGATTAAGAATTTCTGACAAAGTAAGATGGTTATTGTATAAATATGGAGGTATAAATATATCTGGGCCTAGTAGAATTTTTGGGCCTCTAATAATAAGACCAATTGGAAGCGCTAGAAACATATATATCGGTTCAGGTACGTTTATAAACACTGAAACAAGGTTTGGTGCATCCAATTCTGAAATCCATATAGGAAGAAATGTAATGATTGGTCCTCGTGTCATGTTCGAAACTTTTAATCATGATATTATGTATGATTCTTTAAAAGGTCGTGGCGGAAAAGCGGAAAAGATTGTAATAGAAGATGAAGTATGGATTGCTGCAGGAGCAATAATATTACCTGGAGTGAAAATAGGTAAAGGGGCTGTAGTAGCTGCTGGAGCAGTAGTTAATAAGAATGTTAAACCATTTACATTGGTAGGTGGAGTACCAGCTAAGTTATTAAGAGAGGATACAAGGAGTTAGAGATTTCTATTAGTGTATTTATATAAAATGAAGGAAAGTTATTGAGTAAAGAAATATCATTTAAAAAACAAATGCCGCGCAATGCTGTTGCGACATTAGCGTCATTTTTATCACGTACTATTTATGTGATTTTTCTTACACCGTATTTGTTGGATAGATTAGGTCCAGCTGCATATGGTTTAGTTCCTTTAGCTGGAATATTAACACAATATGTAAGTATAATTGCAAATAGTCTTTCGGCAGCCATCACAAGGTTTATTTCAGTTGAATTACATAAAACAGATGGAGGAGATCCAAGAGTAGTTTTTAATACTTCGATATTTATGTATGCTGTATTAACAGTAATTCAAGGTTTTGGTTTTTGGTTAGTAATTCACAATGCTCAACACATACTTACCATACCTGAAGATATATTACATGATGCATTAGTATTAATTACATGTAGTTGTATAGCGTTTTGTATGGGCTTTCTAGGATCAGTATTTAAAGTATCAGCATACGCAATGAACCGAATTGATATTATATCTGGGTTGCAAACAGGTATTAATGTGTTGAGAATTGTACTAACAATAATTTTGTTCCCATTAATAGGGTCAAACTTGAAAACTGTTGGATATATAGAGTTGTCTGTGGGTATAGTTGGTTTAATTGTATATATTGTTTCCTGGAGAATATTAACACCTGATTTGAAAATATCATATAAAAAAATTGATGTTAAAAGAGTTAAACCTATTTTGGAGATGTCTGGTTGGGTTTTGGTGACGCAGTTAGGAGTATTATTAACGACAAACACTGATATATGGGTGGCAAATAAATATATTTCAGCAGATGCGGGAGGTGTATATGCTGCTACAAGGCAGATTTCATTTATTATACGACAGATAAGCAATATGGCATTTACGCTCACAGGTCCCATAATTATTACAATGTATGCTCAAGCTCAGTTTGATAACCTTCGAATATTTTCTTGTCGTTGTGTGAGATATGCTTCACTTTTACTTGCTGTTGGTACTTCTGTATTATGTATATATAGTTGGGATATTTTATATTTTTGGTTAGGAGCTGAGTACAAAAAATACGGGTTGATGTTTTCGATTATGGTAGCGCCTTTGTATTTATCTCTTTGTGTTTTTCCTATGTTTCAAATTCAAACTGCAGCTGCTAAAGTTCGTGTTATGGGAATAGCTACATTAATATTTGGCGTGGTAAGTCTCGGTCTGTCAATCGTAGCTGTTAGTCTAGGTCATAATAAATTATTAATGTTGGCAATGACAGGTGCAATTATGCTCGTGATCAAAAATACTATATTTGTGCCTTTGTATACTAATAAAGTACTGCCAGGAACTGGAAAAATATTTCAGTACATAATGGCTGGTACTGTAGTCTTTATTTTGACAGCTTTTATTGGTTGGGTGATAAAATTGAGTTGTGATACACAAAGTATGTTTTCAGTAGGATTTCATATGTTGGTAACAATTATAGTAGGAATTGCTGTTATTTGGTTGGTGTTGGAAAAGGAAGAACGTGATTTTTTGTATAAAATAGGAAAAATACATTGAATAAAAATATGGATTTAAGGACGAAGGCCTTTAAAGTTGAACCTTCATTGAGAAGAGGGGTCACTTTAACTAGATTAAAAGTACTATTACAGAAACCTAGGGTTGTATTAAAAAACATAAAATATATAAGATATTCACCACCTTCTAAGGAGCAGCATATTTTTGTTTTGGGGCCTCCTCGAAGTGGGACTACTTTAATGCAACGGATTCTGATTGGAAACTCAAAAGTATGTGGTTTAAACTTTGAAAGTCGTTTCTTTTTTATACGCAACTATGTTAATTATTCAAAATCTGAAGTTCCGCTAAAACAATATAAGTTATACCTTAAGAAAGTTAGTACAGTTTGTGAATTATTTGATGAAATAGCATTTTTTCATAAAGACCAAACAAAAACAAAATTCTTCTTAGAAAAAACACCAGAACATGCTTTACGTCTTAAATATTTATGCAAAAAATATCCAAATTCAAAATATATATTTATGGTAAGAGATTGTAGAGATGGTCTTTCTTCAGTAAGAAGAAATCCAAATGCAAAAGCTCATAATGTAATGTCTTACGCAAAATTGTGGAATGGTTCTGTAGAGAAATATCTAAATCTTCCTGGTGGTTTTGAAAATAAAGTTCTTTTAGTTAGATATGAGGATTTATGTAGGGAAAAAGAAAAAGTATTAGATAAAGTTTTGAGTTTTTTAAACCTAGAATACCAACCAGAAATGATTAATACATCAAAAATTTCTATGAGCGAAGTTAGTAAACAAGAGGGGCATACTAGGTTGAAGGATGAGATATCTGATAAAACTGTGGGGGGGTGGAAGAAGGACTTATCGGAAAAAGACTATGATACTTTAATGCGTATCTGTGGTGAAAATATGAAAAAACTAGGATATAAATGAAGGGTAATAAGAAGTGGGCATTTCTTGGAGTGCATCCACATACAGGAGGTACGTTTACAGTTTTTCAAAATTTACGGAAAGGACTATTAGAACAGGGTGTTGACTTAAGGTGGGTTTCCGCTGGTGCAAAAAAAGCAAAACAGGCAATGGAATTCCCAGAATATAAAAAATATGGAATTGTTATAGAGCCTGATGAAATAAGAGAGGATTTAATAGCTGTTGCATTAAAAGAGCATCTACTGAATTACGATGTAGTGGTTGTAAATGTGTTATGTGACAGAATTTGTACAAATGTTATACGTTACTTGGAGCAAAAGGTGTTTAGAGTAATGTTAGTTCATAACAGTACTATAGGGACCTATAAAGCTGCAGCTTCTGTTAGAAAGTATGTGCATGGGGTTATATGTGTATCGCCAAGAATTGTTGATGACTTAATACAAAAATATAATTTTAATCCTAGTGTTACGAAACATATTCCTAATGCAATAGAATTTAATAAGTACGCATGCTCCATGACAAAATCTTTTGTGGAATTGAGAATACTTGTACTTTCTAGAATAGAGAATCGGTCTAAAGGCTGTTTCAAAATTCCAAAAGTTCTCAATGAGCTCGAGAAAAAAAACATATCATATAATTGCACAGTTGTTGGTGATGGAGAAGATTTAAGAGAGTTGAAAAAACGGTGTCGTGGACTGTCAATAAAATTCCTCGGTAATGTAAAATCTGAAATGATTCCTGATATTATTAAGAATCATAATATATATTTATTTCCCTCAAACTATGAAGGCTTTGGTTTAAGTCTTGTGGAGGCGATGGCTGGAGGATGTGTACCTGTAAGTGCAAGACTTAGAGGAGTAACTGATCAAATAATTGAACACAAAAGAGACGGATTTTTGGTGGAAACGGCAAACATAGAAGAGTATGTTAAATATATTATATATTTGCATGAAAATCGCAATGAACTTAACAGAATGGCGCAACAAGCAACAATTTCGATTGCAAATAAATTCTCATTGGAATCCGTCGCTTCAACCTTTATTAAGACTTTAAAAAATATTCAAGGAATGAATGTCGAAGTGGAAAGTGGATTGAATCTTGAAACTTGGTCATATCCACAAGGATTAAAACCAGGGTTGCGGACATATTTACCAGAACCAATTAAAAATTGCCTGCGTTTGTACCGAGAAAGATCAGTAAAACATAAATAATTTTTAACTATTCACTCTAATATTACAAATAATGAAAATAATTGTTGCTCAACTTGGTGCACGGAGAAGATATTCTATTCCTAGAATGTTAGAGAAGCATGGTCTTCTAATGTCACTTTACACAAATTCTTCATTATATTCCCCTTTGGGGGTATTGATTAGGATTTCAAGATTTAGAAATGGTGCCACTGAAAGATTAGTGAATAGAAATCCAAGAATTGGAAAAGAAATAACCAAATCAACAGATGTAGGTCTTTTGGTAAATATATTTAAGCCTTTTTTAAATCATATTTTATATCAAAAAATTTATAATTATTTACTCAGTTGTAAAATGAAAAGTTGGGGTGTAGGTGATGCTGATATACTATATACCATGTTTTGTCATAATATTGAATTTGTGAAATTTGCAAAAGGTAAAGGGTTAAAAATTGTTACTGATGTGTTTATACATCCTGAATATTATGAGTATTTAAATGAATACAGAAAACCTAAATCACTTAATAAGAAATACTCTGAAAAAAATGTTCAATATCAAAAAGAACAATGGAATAAAATCACACAACTAACAGATGTATATATAGCACCCTCAGAATGGGTGGCTGAAGGTGTAAGGTCTACTTTATCAAATAATAGTACTGCTGTTGTACATGTTATTCCTTATGGAAGCAGTGTTGAAAGTGATGTTCAGAATAATGGTATTAAGGGTCGTGTTCTATTTGCAGGTCGAGATTTAGAACGTAAAGGCTTTGTCGATCTATATAATGCAGTTTTGCACCTTAATAAGGTACATGAGGAGGTGCAACTAGTAGTAGCTGGACCAGTTTCAAAATGTGATAAGAAAAAATACCACAATCCTTGTGTACATTTTTTAGGTCACCTAACTAAAGAAGAAATGGTAAGAGAATATCTTAAGGCTGATATATTTATTCTTCCAAGTTATGCAGAAGGATTTGCAGCTGTAATTGCAGAAGCTTTAGCATGTGGTTGCCCGGTGGTTGTTTCTAAAGAAAGTGGTGCACCAATTAATGATTACGAAGAGGGTATATTTGTTAACCCTGGTGATGTAGATGGAATAATTGAAGCAGTCAAAATTATTTTAAATGATCGAATACTAAGAAATAATATGTCAAATACAGCTTGGAGTAGAAGAAAATATTTTGGATTTAATGCTTGGGAAAATCGATTGTTAGAAGTAATTGAAAATATAAATATAAGGTAAAAAATGGCAGAACCAAATTACGAAAAAAGGGGTATTGGCCCGTTAGCGCGTAAAGTAATTACGTTATCTCATCACTTTTCATACTATTTAGCTAAGAGATATCCTCAAAAACTCGATATTGATTTTGTTTCTGGCTACCCAAGAAGTGGTACGGTATGGGTTACACAGATGTTTTCAGATTATCTTGAAAAACCATTTGCTGATTTATCATTTCTTCCTATCGCATTCCCATCTGTAATGCATGGGCATTATATTTATAAAGATGATGGGCCTGTAAAAATATATGTTTTGAGGGATGGTAGGGATGCATATACATCACTTTTTTATTATTTAGGCAGAAAATTGCCTGCAACTAAAAATGACACGAAAAATCATGTAAAAAAATATTTTCCATATGTTGATACAAAAAGTGAATTGAAATACAGTGACTTTTCAACATTTCTTGAATTAATAAGTGAAAATCCTATGGGTACTAAATATAATTGGAATGATCATGTATTGCTGTCTTTAAATAATTCTAAAGTTCCTGTAGTTAGATATGAAAATTTATTAAATGATTGTTTTGATGAAATGAAATTATGTTTAGAAACTGTTTTACAGAAACCTGTCAATGAAGAGAAACTAAAATCAACAGTTTACAAATATTCTATCTCCAGGCAAATAGGAGAACAACAAGGCAAAGTACGTAATGAGAGCTTTATAAGAAAAGGAAAAACAGGGGATTGGGTCAATACCTTTGATATTAAAAGTGTAGAATATTTCCACAAAACTTACAGAAAGTCACTTGAAATAAGTGGTTATGAAAAAAATGATGAATGGGTTGAGGAATTTTCAAAAAGAAAACCAAGATCAGATGATTTTGTTTTTAATAAAAATATATGAGATAGTTTATGATTTATGCTTTTTTAATATTAGCTTTTGTCCTTATAGAAGCTGTGCTCTTTATAAAGTATAATACAGGTATATATTTACGTTCTGTTTTTACTGTTTCTATTTTTGTAGGGTATTCACTAAGTCTACTTTTGTCGTTGTTAGATGGATATTATGAAAAGTTTATGCTTATCCAATATAATATACATACTGTGGTTTTTCATGCCTTTATTTCATTGATTTTATTTTATGTAGGTTGGAAGATTGTTAATTTTAAGTCACAAGTTATCAAAGATAAAGGATTGGACGAATTGGTTCGTAAAGTTTCTACATTGAGGGTTGATAAAACAATTCTGTATTATGTTCTTTTTATACTTTGCATGTTTATTATTATTAACCTTATATTTATTTTAGGAAAAATTGAGTACATTTGGGATAGTCCATACGGTAAAAATCAAGGAAGATATATTAGTATAATAAAATCTGCTTCTCTCCAAAAATTTCTTACGGTTATGTATAGCGTGTCCGTAATGGTTACAATCGCGATATCATCAGTTACCTTTCATAAAAGGAAAGAATGGATGATTCCGGTAATAATTCCTGTAACTACATTATGCATTGGTTCTATTCTATTTATTCATAATTTATCGCGTGGTGCAGGTTTTCCATTATTTATGCTAGCCGTAACGGGATTAATGATAAAAGGAAAACAATATTGGTTTAAATCGATGGTCATGGGTTTATTAGCAGTTTATATGGGGCTAGTGGGACTTTATGCTCGAGGACATAGTACAACAGGTCTTAAAAATTATTCTGTGGCATTTGTAGAATATTTTAATACCAGTCTTAGTAATGATGATGACTCTTTACGCGCTCCACTATATAGCTTAAATCCATTAGATCAGATTCCTCCATTTACACAGGTAGTACTTATAAGAAAATATGAGAAACCAAGTATGCTAAGTGCTCTAAAAGGGGTGATCATGCAACTTAACCCTCTGCCAACTGGGATGATTGGTTATCATAATATTGGTATTTCATCATTACGGGAGCACCTCGGTGTTGGCAATGGAATAACAGTACCCACTATGGCACAGCTTTATCACCCTTTTGGACATTATGCATGTTTATATTGGGGTTTGTTTGGATGTTATTGTGGTATTATAGATCGCAAAATCCGAACAAAACCTTCTATTATATTATATCTAGCGTTTTTATTCACTATTTACGGAATGTTTATTGGACTCCACAGTCATTTTCGTTCATTTATTCGGCCAGTGGGTTTAGGTTTTATATTAATAGTCTTAGATTATTTTATAAATTCTTTGAACTTCCGCAATAGACCTGATTATTTTTAATTGTACTCATTTCGGATGAATGATTTACATAGCATACTTATTCTGACATCCTCATTACAAATAGAGGCCGGTGGTCTTTATTATAGCGTTCCTGCTTTGTCTAAAGCGTGCCATGATGCATTAGAGCATGCTAATATTCAGATTTTAGCGCCACATAAAATTGTTTTAAAGGAAACATTAGTTCATTGGTCGCCATTAGAATTAAATTTAAGTCTTCCATTAGGGCCAAATACCTACAAATATGCACCTGGGTTATTGAGTTCTTTATCTGAATTGCAACCTGATATTTTACATGTACACGGTATTTGGATGTATCCTAGTTTTGCTACTTATCGATATGCGCGTAAGCATAACAAACCATATTTAATTAGTCCCAGGGGTATGTTGGACCCTTGGGCTTTAGCTCATTCTGCTTGGAAAAAAAAGTTGATGGGATTTCTGGTGGAGAATCGGGTGATTCAAAATGCGGATTGTATTCATGCCTTGAATACTGAAGAACTTCAGTCCGTTCGGGCCTATGGCTATCAGGGTCCGGTGGCGGTAATTCCGAATGGGGTTGAGCTTCCAGATGAAAGCTTGTTGGCCGCTGAAGCGGAGAAAAAGAGAAGGGCTTCAACAGATGGGTTACATTTTGTGTTTCTCAGCCGTTTGCATCCAAAAAAACAAGTGTTGGAACTCATTCAGTGCATGGATGTGTTTAGTCAAAAATATCCTGACAGAAAATGGGTGTTGGATATTGCGGGGACGGGTACGGCCGATTACGAAAAAGAACTGAAACAAGCTGCCGCTCCTTTTGGTGAGCGGATCCGTTTTCATGGTCATGTGACCGGAACAGAAAAATCACAGTTATTGGCTCAAGCGGATTGGTTTATATTGCCCTCACATTCAGAAGGATTGCCCATGGCGGTGTTAGAAGCCTGGGCGCATGGCGTACCTACTTTGATTACCCGGGCTTGTAATCTCTCCAGTTCTTTCGAAGAAGATTTCTCAATTTGTTTAGAGGCTGATCAGGTGCTTTGGCCGGATGCAATTGATGCTTTGTTTGAGACTTCTCCTGAGGAACGAATTTTGCTGGGTGCACAGGCGAGAGTGTATGCTAAAGATCATTATTCATGGGCCGAGCAGGGCCGTAAGATGGCTCGGGTGTATGAATGGTTGGTTGATGGGGCGGAAAAGCCAGATTGTGTAATCACCAAGGGTGTCGAATAAATTTTGAGTATGTTCTACCCAAGAGACTTCTTTTGAAAATCCAATTCCACTACACATCCCATTCCTTATGATTTCTGTTTTAATCCTGACATTTGAAGAAGAAAAAAACCTGTTGGGTTGCATCGAATCCGTAGGATTTTCGGATGATGTGGTGGTGTTGGATTCCGGTAGTTCTGATGGTACAGTGGCACTGGCCCGATCTAAAGGGGCAACGGTACTTACGCGCAATTTTGATAATTATGCGGCGCAACGTAACTTCGGTCTGTCTCATGACTTCAAACATGATTGGATTTTGATGTTGGATGCGGATGAGCGGATTCCCGAAGATTTCATTGCTGAATTAACTGCGGTTACTGAATCTACGGACGGTCCGGTTACATTGTATCGGATGCGCAGAAAAGATATGTTTATGGGGCGTTGGTTAAAACGGTCCAGTGGTTATCCGACTTGGTTTGGCCGTTTGTTTCGCAAGGGACAGGTGCGGGTTGAACGGGAAATTAATGAAGAGTATTATACCGATGGTGAGGTTGGGGTTTTGCAAGGGCATTTGCTGCATTATCCTTTCAATAAAGGGATGAGCTACTGGATCGAACGTCATAATCGCTATTCTTCGATGGAGGCTGTTCGCTTAAGCTCTGAGATGAAGGAGCCGGTTCCATGGGCATATTTTAAATCCAAAGATCCTATGTTACGTCGAAAAGCGTTTAAACAATTTGCGTATAGGATGCCCTTTCGTCCTTTGCTTACGTTCATGTATTTGTATGTATTACGTTTAGGGTTTTTGGATGGCAAAGCGGGTTTTCACTTTTGCTGTATGCGTTCTTTTTATGAATATATGATCAATCTTAAACGTTCGGAAGTACAACTAGAAAGGAGCTGAGGGAACATGTCATTTTATCAGGTCTCATATAAGTCAGAACTTTCGGTTAAGAATCGCATGCTTCGCTTTCTCTGGAATGTGGTGCAGTTTTTCTTATTTCAACCGGGCCCCCGGCGTTTGCATTCCTGGCGCGCCTGTTGTCTGCGATGCTTTGGGGCAAAAGTTGGCAAGCAGGTCAGTATTTATCCGCATGTAAAAATTTATGCACCTTGGCAGTTGGAAATGAAAGATCGTGCCTGTTTGGCAGAGGGCGTGAACTGTTATAATGTAGATCAAGTGATTATCGAAGAAGATGCCGTGGTGAGTGAAGGGGCGTTTTTGTGCACGGCCAGTCACAATATTGACAGTCATGGTAGAGAATTGATTACAAAAGCGATTCGATTGGAGGAGGGCTCCTGGGTGTTTGCGGAAGCGTTTATTGGTCCGGGAGTGACGGTGAAAAAAGGAGCAATTGTGGGGGCGCGGGCTGTGGTGACTAAGGATGTGCAGGAAATGACAGTGGTGGCGGGGAATCCTGCCAGAGAGATTCGCAAGCGGAGGTTAGATGATGTCTGCGCCTAAGATTTCGGTAGTGATGCCTACGTTTCGACGTCCGGAGATGTTGCGCCGGGCGGTGGCTTCGGTGTTGGCACAAAGCTTTGAGGACTGGGAGTTGGTTATCAGTGATGACGAAGTGCCTGCGGGGGAGACTTGGCCGGTGTTGGAGGAGTTGGCGGCATCGGATCCTCGGATTCGGGTGTTTCAACACTCAGGGAAATCAGGTCAGATAGAGAATAATAATTTTGTGATGTCTCAAGCGCGGGGGGAATGGATTAAACCGTTGTTTGATGATGATGAATTGAAGCCCGCATGTTTGAGCCGGTTGTGGGAGCAGGTTCAGCTGCATCCAGAGCTGTCGTTGATTCGCTGCAAAGTGGATTTATTCAATGAAGTAAGTCAGTGGCAGAAAATAAGTAAAAGTAGTGGCGAATCTGTCCTCAAATCTGCGGATGATATACGCTTGGGGCTTTTGCGTCAGGAAATTCGCCTGGGCACGCCTTTGCAGATCATGTTTCATCGTCGGATATTAGATGCGGGTTTGCAATGGCGTAAGGTGGAGGGGATGTCCTCGGCATATGATTCGGATTTTATTTATCGCATGTTGCCGTTTGGCGAGGTGTTATTGGTGGATGAATCGTTGGTGGTTCAGCATTTGGGTCATGAAACGGGCACGGCATTGATGGATGCGCAACCGGAAAAGTTGGATGAAGATTTGCGGATTTTGATGAGGGAGTTACATGCGGCTTATGAGGGAGCGGAAGTTTTGGCGCC
This sequence comes from Kiritimatiellota bacterium B12222, assembly GCA_029719485.1. Lineage (GTDB taxonomy): Bacteria > Verrucomicrobiota > Kiritimatiellia > SS1-B-03-39 > UBA6053 > UBA6053. Next base: position 607,641 of record CP120722.1, read on the forward strand.
CTTATCACGATATCATCACGAATTGACCTTGGTGCGCGGCCTGCATCGCATTGTACGCTATCACCGTTACAAAGAAGGCTTGGGAATGCTGTTGCAGCGTCATCCCTGGCGGGCTTGGAAACATGTGATACATTTAGTGTTCAGAAATGATGAATTCCGCGGGGCGTTGAGCGTTACTGGTTGAGCGAGCGAATTTTGTTGGGATGATAGATGACATTTATGAGCGCGGGGCGCGACCTTCCTTGAGGGGAAGGTTTTTTTATGTCGATTTTTAAAATGTTCTCGATTGGATGATGACATGAAATTTTCAATACTTACGGCAAGCTACAATGCGTTGGATGGGTTAAAAGATGTGATGTCTCAGTTGCAGGCGCAGGAGGGAGGCGTGGAGGTGGAGCATGTGGTGGTGGATGGTGGATCGACGGATGGGACGGTGGAGGCGTTGCGGGAATGGGAAAACGAACGTTCAACATTCAACATCGAACTTCCAACATCGAACTACTCCATGAAATGGGTTTCTGAGCCGGATGAGGGGCTTTATGATGCTTTGAACAAGGGTTTGAAGATGGCCACTGGGGATGTGGTGGGTATTTTGCATACGGATGATGTGTGGGAAAAAGGGGTATTGTTGCGGGTGGCGGGCGCCTTCGGCGCGAATGGCGGATGGGGGATGGCGGATGGGGAAGGGGGTGGCGATAAATGCGAAGGGGGAAGGTTGAATGTTGGGGATGAAGAAGAGGTCATGGGTCAGAGGTCATTTGTCACTGGTCTGGGGAGAGAAAGCGGAGGTTCCGAGGGCAAGCCCCTGCAGGTCCGAACTCCATACGAGTTGCCGGAAGGCGTTTATGGTGATTTATGGTATGTGGATGCGGAAGACATTTGTAAGGTCAAGCGGGTATGGAGATCGGGGGGCTATGATCCGAAAAAGTGGATTCATGGGTGGATGCCTCCGCATCCGGCTTTGTTTGTGACCCGGGAATTGGTGCAGCGGGTGGGGGAATATCGGTTGGATTTGGGGTCGGCCGCGGATTATGAGTGGATGTTGCGGGCGGGGGTGGTGCACGAGGCGCGTTTAAGGTATTTACCGGAAAGGTTGGTGCGCATGCGGGTAGGAGGGCAGAGCAATGCGTCGGTTCAGGGAAGATTGAAGGCGCATGACGCGGATCGGCGGGCCTGGGAGTTGAATGGGTTAAAACCAAAACCGTGGACCTTGAAAATGAAAGTGATCCGTAAGTTGCCTCAGTGGGTGGAAGGAGTTTTTTGTGGGGGGAAGAGGGGGAAAAGCGAACATTGAACGTTGAACGTCGAACGTCGAACGTTGAACGTTGAACATTGAACATCGAACATTGAACATTGAACGTTGAACGTTGAACGTTGAATAGGGGAAGGGGGGCCCTTCGACGGAGCTCAGGATCTTCGAGAAGAGGAAGGTCGAACATTGAACATTGAACATCGAACATCCAACATCGAAGAGCGAACATCGAACATCGAACATCGAACATCGAACATCGAACATCGAACATCGAACATCGAACATTGAACGTTGAATAGGGGAAGGGGGAAAGGGGATTGCTGTGTCTTTCCGCCTTTCGAAGATGGACATTGTCATAGGAATTTAGTTAAGATCTTGAAAAGGAGTTCTATATGCCTGCTAAAAAAACAATTCGTGTGAAAAGAAAAGCAACCGGTGCGTTAACGCCCAAGAAAATTATTCGCATTGATACGAATGCTCCAGAACCTATGCATACGGTGAAAATTGATGATACTGATGTGTTGGACAATGCGTCGTCGGGGGTGGTGAAGCTGAATAGTTCCACTTTGAAAGATCCGGTGGAGCAACGTCCTTTGGATCCGGAAACGGCAGAAGACTCTCCTGATTTGGATCTTACTCAGGATTTGACGGAGGCGACCTTTAAGTTTTTTTGTTACCGTTGTGGTCAAAAGTTGAAGGTGCCGATTTCGTGGGCGAACATGAGTACCTCTTGTGGTCGCTGTGGTCATGATTTGGTGGTACCTCCTCCTTTGGCGGGAGTGATCGGCTAATGGCTGAATGGTTTGATTTGGTAGATGTAGAGGGCAAGCGAACGGGTGAACGTGCGTTGCGGTCGGACTGTCATGGAAATCCGGAGCTGGTGCATCAGGCGGTGCATATTTTTGTGGTAAATGCGGCGGGAGAATTGTTTTTGCAAAAACGTTCGATGCATAAAGATATTCAACCCGGTAAGTGGGATACGTCGGTGGGGGGACATGTGGATGCCGGTGAAGAGGCGGCTGAGGCGGCTTTGCGTGAATTGCGGGAGGAGTTGGGGGTGGATGCGGGTGCGCCGGAGTTTTTGTATCAGTATTTGTGGCAGAGTCCGGTGGAAACGGAAGTGATTCGCTCTTTCCGCTTGCGTTATGATGGGCCGTTTGTGTTGCAGGCTTCGGAGTTGGATGATGGCAAATTCTGGTCAGTGGCTGAAATTGAAGCGGCGGTGGGTCAGGAGATTTTTACCCCCAATTTTGAGCACGAGTGGCCGAAAATTCGGGTTCATTTGGCTTAGGGTGTGGCGTGAAACTTTTTGTAGCCCCTGGTTGTTTGGATGTGTATAGGGCCTTGGCGCTTGAGGATTTGTTTTTGGAGGATCCTGTGGCGGAGGAGGGGGTTTTGTTTTGTTGGGCGGGGCCGGAAGCGGTGGTGATGGGTAAGAATCAAAATCCGTGGCGGGAATGCAATTTACCGTGGATTCAGGAGCAGGAGCTGTTGTTGGCGCGTCGGGTGTCGGGGGGAGGGGCGGTGTATCACGATCCGGAGAATTTAAATATTTCGTGGATTCTTCCGCGGGAGGGTTATCGGTCGGATGAGATACATGGGGTGTTGATTCGGAGTTTGGCGCGATGTGGATTTAAGGCGGAGTTGGGTAAGGGGGGGAGTATTGCGGTGGCGGGGAAGAAAATTTCGGGGTCGGCCTATTGTTATCGCAAGGATCGGGTGTTGCATCATGGGACGTTGTTGATTGATGCGGATTTGGCGAAGTTGCGCAGCGCGTTGTCGCCTCCGCATTTCCGCATGCAAACCCATGCGGTGGCGAGTCAGCCGGCGCCGGTAGTGAATTTGAAGATGTTGGATCCGGAGATGAGCCGGGACAAAATTGAGCAGGCCTTGCGGGTGGAAGCGGAGGCGATGTTTGGGGAGTTGGCGTTGATGGGGGAGGAGGAGATCGCGACGGCGTTGTGGGACGCGGGGGCGGAGCGGTTAAAATCGGAGGCGTGGATTTGGGAGCAGACCCCGGGGTTTCGGAGTGAGTTTGCATTGGCGGATGGTCGGGTGTTGGCGACGAGAATTCATAAGGGGAGAATGACGGAGTTGCAGGTGGATGGGGTGGTGATGGAAGAGTTGCGGGAGGCCCCGAAGTTTCCGGAGGGGGATTTTGGGGAGATCGAGCAGGTGTTGGGGTTGGATGCGGGGGTGTTGGGGGCGCGGTTGCGGGATTTGGGTTGGGGGAGAGGGTAGAGTGGGGAGGGAGGGGTCAGTTGTCAGTGGTCAGGGGGGGAATCGGTATCGGAATCGGTATCGAAATCGAAATCGGGAGTTGTTGGTCAGAAGTCAGTGGTCAGAAGTCAGTGGTCAGGGGTCAGGGGGGGTCAGGAGTCAGGGGTAGTTGTGGGTAATGGGTTAGGGGTCATTGGTCTTCGAGAAGAGGAACATTGAACATCGAACGCTGAACATCGAACGTTGAACATCGAACGTTGAACATCGAACATTGAACATCGAACATTGAACATTGAACGCTGAACATCGAACGTTGAAGAGCGAATGGGGGATTGAGGATGGGGTAGTTGTGGGTCAGGGAAAGTCATGGGTCAGGAGTCAGGGGTAGTTGTGGGTAATGGGTTAGGGGGCATTGGTCTTCGAGAAGAGGAACATTGAACATTGAACATCGAACATTGAACATTGAACGCTGAACATCGAACATTGAACATTGAACGCTGAACATCGAACGTTGAAGAGCGAATGTTGAACATCCAACATCCAACATCGAACATCCAACATTGAATATCGAATGAGGAAATGTGGAGTTGGGATTGAGGTTAAGTGATACAACGCCGTTGGCGTAGCATGGGTTTCTCTGCACATTGCGAGTACACATGGGTCGCATTCATCCGCATCCCAGATTCCTCACAACATCTGCCGGATCAACAACAGATACGCCAAAGGCGTTAGGTCTGTCAGCCCAGGGTTGATCCGACGAAGGAGGATCTACCCTGGGTTCCTCACCCCCACCCGAATTCCTACACCAACGGTGTTGCGTCCGCCCCGAAACCATCCCCCCGCCCACAGGCGCAACGCCGTTGGCGTAGGGAAAAATTTTGTGGGTGGACCCAGGGTAGATTCGTTCCTCATCAACCCTGGGCTGAAAGACATAACGCCGTTGGCGTAGAGGTTGGGGTAGAGGTTGGGGGGGCATTTGGAATGGGGTTTTGGTTGAGGGGAAGGCCGTGGCAGGATGCCGTGGGTGGTGAGTAGCGTTGCCCGTACACCTCCGGTGCACCTCATTTTTTTGTTAGGGGTCTCGGGGGCATGGCCCCCGAGCTAAGTGCGATGGCACCTCCGGCGCCGCTTGGGTTGGGGGGGGGGAGCCCTTCGACGGAGCTCAGGATCTTCGAGAAGAGGAACATCGAACATCGAAGAGCGAACGTTGAACATCCAATATCGAAGAGCGAACATTGAACATTGAACATCGAAGAGCGAACGTTGAACATCCAATATCCAACATCGAAGAGCGAACGTTGAACATCCAAAATTGAATATTGAACCTCCGGGGGAGGATGTAGCTCTTATGTTTTTTGGAGGAGGACGAGGGTTTCGACGTGGGTGGTTTGGGGGAAAAGGTCGTAGCCTTTTACTTTTTGTAGGCTGTAGCGATTATTTTGGCAGAGCCGTTTCAGATCGCGGGCGAGGGTGGCGGGATTGCAGCTGGTGTAGAGGATGCGTTGGGGTTGGATGTGGTCCCGTATTTGGGTGCAGAGTTTTTCTTCCATGCCGGATCGGGGGGGATCGGTGAGTACGATCTTCCAGGGCTGTTTGAGAATTTTTTTGGAGAGGCCTTTGCGAAGGTCGGCTGATTTAAAGGGGCCTGTTCCGGGTCGGGTGTCTAAGCCGAGGACCTGCCATCCTCGTTGGGCGGCGGGAAAGGTAAATGCGCCTGCGCCGGAGAAGAGATCGAGTAAGGGGGCTTTGCCTTCGCCTAACCAGTCCATGCAGTCTCGAATCAAGTGGTCGGCCAGAGGATCGTGTACTTGAAAGAAGGCATCGTAGTCGATGGTGTGACAGTGATCGGCCAAGTTAAAGCTGAGCTGTCCCTTTCCGATGAGACTTTCCCAGGGGGATTGCCAATCGTCTTGAATGGACAGTTGGCTGATGCTGGCTTGGCTGTTGACCCAGGCGAGCAGGCTGGGTTCTTCTTTTTCGCCGAGCACTCCGCGTAACATCATGTGGACCTGTTGACGTTCGCCATCGCAGCGCAGGAGGAGTCGGTGGAGTTGATTTCGAGGGTGGTTGTTGAGCCAGGTTTGAAAGAGGGGGATGAGTTCATTGAGCAGGGGATGTCCGACGGGGCAGCCACTGATGGGGAGGAGGCCGTTGCGGGTTTGGTATCCGAGTTGGGGGCCTTGCACGGTCAAATCGAGTTTGTTGCGGGTGCCCCATTCTTCGGGAGAGGCCTGCATGCCCAAAAAGGGTACGTGGTCGAATCCGCCGACGCGGCTAATGGCCTGGACAATTTTCTGGGATTTGAGTTCCAGTTGACGGGCGTAGGGGAGGGGTTGGAGTTGGCAGCCGGGGCAGCGGTCGAAATGGGGGCAGAGGGCGGGTCTGCGGTCGGGGGCGGGTTTGAGCAGGTCTAAAACCTGTCCAAACTTGCCGTCCAGCTCAAATCGGACCTCATCTCCGGGGATGGCGGGGCCTTCCAGCCAAATTTTGCGTCCATCTTCGCAGAGGCCCAGCATGGATTCGTCTCCAATATCGATGATTTTTGCGGGTTGTTCGGACACAGAGGGTTTTTCCTGTTGGCAGAGGGTGAAAAAGGACTTATGAGTAACTTCTTTTCCCAACAAACTCAATCAGGAATCCTCTTATGCCATTTGAAACCGGATCCGTTAGCTTTCGTATGTATCATTTACCCCGTGCCTTACCTGAATCGGTGTTGGATGGTTTTTTAGAGCGTGTTGCTCCTCCTTTGGACACGATCAAGGACCAGCCGGTGTATGGGTGGGTGACGGGACGGCATTTGCTGGATCGTCAAATTGACGATAATAATTCCTATTTGGCGGGGTATTTGCGGCTTTGTTTGTTGCAGGCGGAACGGAAGATTCCCAGTTCGTTGCTCAAAGCGGAGATGAAGCAGGAGGAGCTGATCCGCATGGCGGTGAATGGCAGTTCGCATATTTCCCGCAAAGAGAAAGTGGAGATGAAGCAAGAGATCGTGGATCGGTTGTTGCACACCATGCCGCCGACCTTGAAAGGGATGACTTTTGTTCATCGTCCGGATGATGCGTTTTTGTTTGCGGAGACCTTGGCGGAGAAGCAGGTGGATGTGTTTGTGAGTTATTTGCGGGAGGCCTTGGGATTTCCGGCGCAGGTGGTGACGCCCGAAAGTTGGGCGATGCACAGTCAGCACAGTGATCCGAACAATTGGGTGCCCTGCAGTTTTAGTGAGGAAGTGGAGGCGGAGCGCACTTCGCCGATGCCGGGGCACGATTTTATGACCTGGTTATGGTATCAGTCTGAAACCCATCCTGACAAGGTGCCGGCGGGGAAAGAGGGACATGTGGGGGTGATGATAGAAGGTCCGTTGACTTTGGTCATGGAAGGAGGCGGTGCGCATGAAATTTCCTTACGCAAAGGAAATCCCACACAGAGTTCGGAGGCGAAAGCTTGTTTGTTGGCAGGAAAAAAATTGCGGAAGGCCACAGTAAACATTGTGAGGGGAGAGCAGGTATGGCGGTTGACCTTGGATGGTGAAACCTTGGCGGTGCGTGGGTTTAAGCCGATTGTTCCTGAAGAAAATTTAGATTTCATCAGTCGTTTCCAGGATCGCATGTTGCAAGTGGAGTTGGTGTCGCAGTTGTTGCGGGGGCTGTACGATTCGTTTGTGGAAGAGCGCAAGGATCCGGATGCCTGGGGCAAACGGGTTAAGGAGATTCAATCTTGGGCAAAGGCGCGAAGCGTGGCGTATTGATGGGGCTGGGGGGATCGGTCCATTCACTGATGAAGGGATTTTGCAAGGTAGGCAAGGCAAACAATTCATCCCGCAGGGCGAGAGCCAGCGGGGTGTTTGCGTTTTCTAAGTGAGTGCGACAGGCCTCGCGATCACCATTGCGATGGGCCAGGAGGGCTTTGTAAATGAGCAGTTCGCTACCTTCCAAGAGTTCCAATTGAATTTCGATTTCTTCGCGGCTGAGGCTGGCAAAGGGGATGAAAAGTTCGGCGGTGCCGACGGGGGTGCCATCGTCTAAAAAGACGGTGCGTGAAACCAGCAGGCCGTCGACTTTGACTTCTTTGATTTGCACAAAGAGATCGCGGTCGATGAGTTTGAGGGGAATGTCTTGATTGAGCTGGCTGCTGTAGGAGGCTAAAATGAGTTCGGGGACGGATTGCAGGGCGATGACTTCGGAGCGAAGGGTGGTGATCTCTTCGGAGGCGGGGAAGAGCAGAGGATTTTCTGCAGCTTCCTGGAGTGTGAGCATGGCTTGGGGCCATTCGCGATTGATCACCAGAGGAGCGAGTTGTTTTCGCAGGGAATCCATGCCGATGCCGGCGGCTGTTTTCTCGGCTTCTTTTTGAGTGCGGGCTTCTTTTTCCCAGATGGTAATGCGTCGACCGAGATTGGCGATTTGTTCGGTGAGTTCGTTTTGGAAAGGACCGGTATAATCGTTGAGATATTGGCGGGCGGCAACGGGGCCATATTCTTCGAGAATGCGAATGGTTTCTTTGCGAAAGCGATTGCGGGTTTGTTCGAGGGCTTCGTCGCGGTCGCGTCGAATACGCACGATATGTTCGGCGGCTTTGTCAGAGACGGGACTGCCGGATCCTTTTAAGCCCAGGTCGGAAAGTTGGCGGATCACTTCATCATGTTGATCGCGGTTGCGTTCGTAATTGAGAATGATGGTGGTGAGTTCTTTTTGCAGGTCGGCCATTTCCGCGCTGGGGAGGGTGGGGACGGCTGTGGGCCGGGGTTTGGCGGTGGGGGCCGGCGTGGGGACGGGGCGCTGTTGGGAAATGATGGGGGTGGAGGGGGTGCCCATGCGGTTGGCCATGATGATGAATCCGGTGAGACCCAAACCCAAGCCGGCGACGACGGATATCATGATGCCGGCGGGGCTGCGTTTGCTGGGAGGGGGGATGCTGTGACGTCGGATGGGTGGTTTTTCCGCGGGCTTCTCGGGGGCGGGGGGCGGATTGAGGTCGAGGGTGCTTTCCCCTTCGGGGGCGGTGGGGATGCCTTTGCCTTGGGTGACCATGTTGAGGTCGTCGAGAAAACTTTTCCAATCTTCGTAGCGGTCGTCGGGTTCGCGTGCGAGCATGCGTGCCAAGAGGTGGGCGACGCTTTGGGAAATGCCGGGTATTAAATTTCGTGGGTCTTCCAGTTTTTCGTGGGCGTGACGTTTAAGAGTTTTGAGGAAGCCGGAATCATCGAAGGGGATTTGACCGGTGAGCATGTGGTAGAAGGTCATGCCGAGGCTGAACATGTCGGAGCGGCTATCGAGATCCTGTGGATGGTCGATTTGTTCCGGACTCATGTAGTTGGGGGTGCCCATGAGGGTGTCGGCCAAGGTGGTCGAATTTTTTTCGAAGGTATTTTTTGACAGGCCCATGTCCAACACTTTGGCGTTCATGTTGGTGGTGAGCATGATGTTGGCGGGTTTAATATCGCGATGGAGAATGCCTTTTTCGCCGTAGGCATATTCGAGGGCTTGTGCGACTTGTCGGATGACGTAGAGGGCGTCTTTTTCTTTGAGGGTGCCGTCGCGGTCCAAACGTTCTTCGAGGGTTTCACCGGGCACGTAGGCCATGGCCATGAAATAGACACCGTTGTCTTCGCCTGCATCGTAGGCGGTGACGATGTTGGGGTGATCCATTTTAGCTTGATAGTGAACTTCTTTGAGGAAGCGGACCACAAAGGAATTGTCGCGGGTGAAACGGCTGGGTAAAATTTTGAGGGCGATGTCCCGTTCCAGGGAGAGTTGGGTGGCGACATACACTTCGCCCATGCCGCCTTCGCCGAGTTTATGTTTGATCAGGAATCCGCCGACCACAAATCCGGGGCCCAGGCGCATGACGGGCACTTTGAGAATGTTTTCGCATTCGGGACATTCGAGATCTGTACCCATCGCATCGGCGTTGATACGGAGTTTGGCATCACAATGATCGCAAAAGAATGTGACTAACATTTGGGGAGGAAAGGCGTCGGAAAGGGGGACTTAAACAGAAGGGTTCTGCTGCAACTCTAAATAACTGAGGTAGGCTGCAGAAGAGGTCAGGTAAAAATGAGGGGTACTGTCGAGCAGACGGGCCACATCTTCTTTCAGTTGTAAATTGAAGGGGTTGAGGATGGCGACCAGGGGTTCGCCGCCTACTTCACCGAACACACAGGCGCCGCGTCGAATGCAAAATTCAGGGGAGAGTTGTTCGAAGAAGAGGGGATCAATGTTGATGAGTTCCAAATTGATGAAAGGGGTGGCGGCATCGTGGGCTAAAAATTCGACGGCTTTGAGGGCGTGGGGCAATTCGTAGGTATCCAGTGCGCTGAGGCAGGATTGAGGTCCGCTGGGGGCATTGGCCGAGAGTTGGCAGAGTTCTTGCAGGCAAATTTGATATTCGGGATCGGTAATGATGCGAGAGCGGTGCAAGTGGTTGGTGAGCAAAATCTCCGGGACCAAATCGACTTGGTAGAGTTTGCGTTGGTCTAAATAGGTGGTGTTGGCGTTTAAGGTGCCGTCATCTTCGCTGATGAACTCTCCCAGGCGTTCGTAAGCCGCTTGGGCATCGGGGCTTAATTGGGCAAACAATTCAAGTTGTGCGTAGAGAAAGTAGATGAGGTCTGCGTGGGATTCAAGGTCGACGCGTTGGGCGGCTTCGACGAGACATTGACCGGCTTCGGTCATGTTTTCCATTTCGCTGAACACATCGAAGAGGGTGAGGTAAATTCCTACGGGGTCTTTGATGTCGGGCAGGGCTTCTTCAAGCAGTTGGATGGCTTCCAAAAGCTCTTTGTTGTCGTTGTAAAGTTCCTCGTAGGCTTCGAGGGGGTCGACGTCGTTGGCATCCGCATAAGAATCTGTCATTTTGGTATGTAAACCCAGTCTCAGGCAAGAATCAAGCCGAACGTGTTGCGGACTGCATGCCTTTTCAAAAATATTGGCATGGAAGTGGGCTTGCATGCGGGGGAGTCCCTGACAAAAGAAAGTGATGAAGATAGCTTTGGATGCACGATGGATTTTTGCGGAAAGCTCCGGAATTGGTCAACATACGCATATGTTGATTCAAGGTTTGGTGGCATTGAACCCTGATCACGAGTTTTTGTTATTGTTTGATGACGAAGAGCGGGCGAAGCGGGTGATGGCGGAGACGGGTTGTGACTGGGACAGGGAAATTTTGCCTTATGGGCTGTTTAGCCTTCAAAATCAGCTTAAGTTATCGGGTTTTTTGAAGAAAAATGGGGTGGATCTGTATCATTCGAGTAATTATATGATGCCGTTGTGGGGGTTTCCGCGTCATCGTGGGGGGAAGGTGAAAGCGGTGATTACGATTCATGATTTGATTCCGATGGTGTATCGGGATCATGCGCCAAAGTCGAAAAAGAGCCGGATGTATCCGGTGTATGCGGGCTTGATGCGGGAGGTGGCGGCGCGGGCGGACGGGATTATCACGGTGAGTGAGTCCTCGGCGCGGGATGTGCAGGCCTTATTGGGCTTGGAAAAGCGGGGGCCGGGCAAAATTCATGTGGTGTACAATGGATTGGATCCGGTTTTTCATGAAGCGCATGAGGTTCCACGGCATGATCCACCGGAAATTTTGTATGTGGGGCGCTTGGATCCTTATAAAAATGTGCCTCAATTGGTGAGTGCCTTTGCGGAGGCGCGTCGCAAGTTGCCGAAGGGGACGCGGTTACGGGTGATTGGTCCGCCGGATGAGCGTTATCCGGAGGCGATGGCCTTGGCGCGTTCGCAGGATTTATTTCCGTTTATGGATTGGGAGGGGCATGTGTCGTTTCCCACCTTGGTTGAGGCGTATCGCCGGGCATCTTTGTTGGTGTTACCGTCTGAGTATGAAGGATTTGGGCTTCCGGTAGCGGAGGCGATGGCCTGTGGGACGCCGGTGATTTGTAGTGATGCGAGTTCGTTGCCGGAAGTGGGGGGAGATGCGGCGCGATATGTGTCTGCAGGCGATTTATTTGGATTGGCCGCAGCCTTGGTGGAGGTGATGAATGATCCGGTTTTGCAGGGGCGGATGGCCGAAGCGGGCTTGGCGCAGGCGGAGAAGTTTCAAGCGTCGACCATGGCGGAAGAGACGTTAAAGGTTTATGAGTCAGTGGGTTAGGGGTCATTGGTCATTGGTCATGGGTCATTGGTCATTGGTCTTCGAGAAGAGGAAGGTCGAACATTGAACATCGAACATCGAACATCGAAAGAGGGGCCCTTCGACGGAGCTCAGGGTCTTCGAGAAGAGGAACATTGAACATTGAACATCGAACATCCAACCTCGAATGAGGAAATGTGGATTTGGGATTGAGGTTAAGTGATACAACGCCGTTGGCGTAGCATGGGTTTCTCTGCACATTGCGAGTACACATGGGTCGCATTCATCCGCACCCCAGATTCCTCACAACATCTGCCGGATCAACAACAGATACGCCAAAGGCGTTAGGTCTGTCAGCCCAGGGTTGATCCGACGAAGGAGGATCTACCCTGGGTTCCTCACCCCCACCCGAATTCCTACACCAACGGTGTTGCGTCCGCCCCGAAACCATCCCCCCGCCCACAGGCGCAACGCCGTTGGCGTAAAAACACATCATGACACATTCCCAGGGTAGATTCGTTCCTCATCAACCCTGGGCTGAAAGGCATAACGCCGTTGGCGTAGAGGTTGGTGGGGTATTTGGAATGGGGGATTTTGCCGCGAGAGGGCGCGAGAAGGAAGACGGCCCTATAGCCCCGTTTTGTTGTTTGTTTCGGGGTCATTGGTCAGTGGTCAGGGGGGAATCGAAATCGGTATCGAAATCGGTATCGAAATCGAGATTTGTTGGTCAGGACCTTCGGCCCTCATATGTATTTCTTTATATACCCAGCCCTGTGCTCGTTGGGCTCGCATGCGGACTGGGCTGGGTGGGGCCAGGCCGTTGGCCCGCGGGTGTTGGGAAGAAAGGCGAAGATTGAAAATTGAACATTGAACATCGAACATTGAATAGGGGAAGGGGGTGAATCGAAATCGGGAGTTGTTGGTCAGAGGTCAGGGGTCATTTGTCATTGGTCAGGGGTGGGGAATTGAGCCCCGAAGGTGGTGAGTCTCCATAGCCCGGTCCGTCAGGGCCGGGTGATTGTACCGAATCAAATCCGAGCCCTGAAAGTGGCGACTCTCGGCTCAAGCCTAGAGAATTGTAAATGGAAATCAGGATGCGTTGCCCGTACCCCATCCGGGGCACATCCTTTTTGTTCGTGGTCTCGGGGGCATGGCCCCCGAGCTAAATGCGATGACGCCTCCGGCGCCGTTGAGGGAATGGGTGGAGGGGTGGGGTTGTTGTGGTCCCAGCCCTTTGGTCTGCGGGGAGAGGGGGGGGCAAAATCTTGTTTTTTGCCCCTTTTGGGGCTTATTCGGCTCGGCGGAGGGTGGCTTGGAGTCCGTAGCTATGTAGTTGATGGAGGGGGGGCATGGCCCCCGAGCTAAATGCGATGAGGCCTCCGGCGCCGTTGGGGGAATGGGTGGAGTTGTTGTGGTTCCAGCCCTTTGGTCTGCGGGGAGAGAGGGGGCAAAATCTTGTTTTTTGCCCCTTTTGGGGCTTATTCGGCTCGGCGGAGGGTGGCTTGGAGTCCGTAGCTATGTAGTTGATGGAGGTGGAGTTCAGCTTGTTCGCGTTCTTCGGTGGCGACCAGGGATTTGCCTTGGTTGTGGACTTCCAGCATGAGTTTGGTGGCGAGGGAACGGTTATAGTTGAATACTTTTTGTAAAACGTACACGACGTAGGGCATTAAATTAACGGGGTCGTCCCAGACCACGATGTTCCAGGGGATATCGAGATCGGTGAGGGTCTCGGTTTCGGTTTGGGTGTGGGGATTTCCCATTAGTTTGTGTCTCCCCAAGCGGTGAGCATGAGTTTGCGGGAACCACCGTGATTGCGGTGTTCGCAGAGGTAAATGCCTTGCCAGGTGCCGAGGGCGAGGCGTCCGGATTGGATGGGCAGTTGGAGGGAGGGACCCAATAAGCTGGCTTTAATGTGGGCGGGCATGTCATCGGGCCCTTCTAAGGTATGCAAATAGTAGGGTTCATTTTCGCGGACAGAGGCGTTGAAATGTGACTCAAAATCGTCGAGAACTTCGGGACTGGCGTTTTCATTGAGGGTGAGTGAGGCGGAGGTATGTTGTATGAATATCTGGAGCATTCCGCAACGAATGGCCTGTATTTCAGGGAGTTCCTGCATGATTTCCCGGGTAACCAAGTGAAATCCACGGGGGCGGGCGGTTAAACTGATCTGTTTTTGAATCCATTTCATGTGAAGGTGATATGTGGGGAAAAGGGGGAGGTCAATGCCAAGTTGGGGCGGGGTGTTGGGTGAAGTCCCCTGTAATTGTGGCTTCACAGCCTTGCTTTCCTTCGTTATGGAAGGGGGATGCGAACACTTCTGCTTTTTTCTTTCATTTTCATGACTTCCCTCCTGCCTCTGCACGCGCAGAATCGCGCCCAACCTGTGGACGGCTTTGCGGCGGAAGTGGACGGGGTGATTATTACGGTGGGGGATGTGATTGAGCAAATTCGTCCGCAGTTGATGCAATTGCGCAAGGAAAGCAAAGGGGCCGCTTTTGTGCAGAAGCAGGCGGAATTGTTTAACGATGGCTTGGAGAAGCAGATTGAGCAGAAGTTGATGTTGGCGCAATTTAATAAAGTGGGAGCGGAATTGCCGGCGGGTATGGTGAGGGAACGAAAGGATTTGGTGATTCGGGAGCGGTTTGATGGCAGTCAGCAGGCCTTTATTGAGGCGCTGCGTCAGGTGGGGAAAACCGAAAAGGATTGGGAAGATGAAATGATGGAGCAGATGATCACGCAATCGATGGTGCAACAATTTGTGCGTGGGCAAATCAATGTTTCTCCCCGGGAAATTCGGGAGCGCTATGAGATGAAAAAGTATGAGTTGCAACAGGACACGGAATTGAAGTTGTATGCGATTGCATTTCGTCCGGCCTTGGTGGGTGGAGAGCAGGAGCGTTTAGAAAAGATTCAAAATGTGATGAAGCTGTTGGCGGAGGGGGCTGACTTTTCTGAAACGGCCTTGCGTTATTCTGAAGGACCGAGTGCATCCAAAGGGGGAGATGAGGGTTGGGTGAATTTGAGCAGTTTGCCTGATGTGTTGAAGCTTCCGCTGTTGGAGGCAGAGGTGGGAGATATTACGCCCTTGATTGAGACGCCTGTGCAGTCTTATATTTTTAAAGTGGAAGATCGCAGAGGGGGTGAAACCCAAACTGTTGAACAAGCCCAAGCGTTGTTGACCAAAGAAATTGAGCAAGAGAAGTATCGCGAGATCTACGACAGTTGGATGGAGGGATTGCGTGATCAATTTCAAGTGCGTCGCTTTAATCCTGATCTTTCCGCGGTGACCGGAGATCAGTAAGATGGTTAAACGCATTGGTATTTCGATAGGTGATCCTAACGGGATTGGCTTGGAGGTTGCGCTCAAAGCTTGGCAGGTGATGTCGAGTCAGGAGTCAGATCTTAAAACGGAATTTTGTTTTGTGGGCGATGGCGATTTGATTGCGCAGTCAGCACGGGATTTTGAGATGCCGTTGCCCGAAATTTTAGAGAGTAAAGTTCGTTATCCGCAGGCGCAGTATGGGGAGTGCAAGGCGGAGGCGGGTCGGGCATCGGCAAGTTGGGTGGATGAAGGGATTGCGAAATGTTTATCGGGTGAGTTTGATGCGTTGGTGACGGCGCCTATTCATAAACAGGCCTGGGACTTGGCGGGGATTCCTTTTCCGGGGCACACGGAATTATTGGCTGATCGATGCAACACGGAGCGTTTTGGAATGTTGCTTGCGGGGAAAGGATTGCGGGTGATGTTGGCGACGCGGCATGTGCCGATTTGCAAAGTTCCCGAAGTGTTGAATGAAAAAGAAATCCGTTTGGCGGTTGATTTATTATGTGAAGGCTTGCCGTTGTTGGGCTTGGAGGATTCGCGTATTGCGGTGTGTGGATTGAATCCGCATGCGGGAGATGGTGGAGCCATTGGGTCTGAGGAAGTGTCGTGGATTGCGCCTTTGATTTCGAAACTCAAGGCGGAAGGTCGTCCGGTGACGGGGCCTCATCCTGCGGACACGGTTTTTCACGAAGCGGTGTTGGGTCATCACGATGCCATTGTGGCGTTGTACCACGATCAGGGTTTAGGTCCGCTTAAACTTTGGGCTTTTGATGAAGGGGTGAATATTACTTTGGGCTTGCCGATGATTCGCACGTCGCCTGATCATGGCACAGCTTTTGGCATTGCGGGTCAGGGGATTGCGCGACCTGATAGTATGTGTGAAGCCCTCAAAACTGCTGTACAACTGAGCACCCGGGAGAATCCATGGAAGACGTCTATCCCTGCCTGACCCGTTCCCGTGAGGTGCGGCATTATCTTTCCGACATCGGATTTTCTCCCAGCAAAAGTATGGGGCAAAACTTTTTAATTGATGCGAACATGCGCGATTTGATACTCGATGCGTCGGGGGTGGGATCGGAGGATATGGCGGTAGAAATTGGACCGGGTTTGGGGGTGATGACCGAAGGGTTGATGGAGCGTGCGAAGCATGTGACGGCGATTGAATTGGACTTCCGACTTGCGGAACATTTGCAACAGCGCTTTTCCGAAAGGCGGAACCTGACCTTGTTAAATCAGGATGCCACCAAAACGGACTGGGAAGCGTTTGTGCGTCCGGATCCGGTGCGGGTGATTTCAAATTTACCCTATTCGGTGGGCAGTCGGATTTTGTATGACTTGGCGGATCCGGCCTTGGCGCCTGTGTCGATTACCGTGATGTTGCAAAGTGATGTGGCGGATAGAATGTTGGCGGCTCCGGCCTCGGACCTTTATGGGTTGTTGACGGTGCGCATGAGTTGGGCTTATGAAATTTCGCGGGTACGCAATGTGCCGGGGAACTGTTTTTTGCCTCCGCCAAGGGTGGGGAGTTCGGTGGTGCATTTGGAGCGTCGGACGCAGGCACCGGCAGAGGTGAATGATTACGCCACCTTGGAGAAGTTATCCCGATTTGCGTTTACGAAACGGCGCAAGCAATTGAAAAGTATTTTGAAAAGTTTTGGCACGCCAATGGATGATGGGCCGGTTGATTTGACCCGACGTCCGGAAACGTTAAATTTGGAGGAATGGGCGGCGTTGAGTAATGCGGTGAGTGGGGCGGATAAGGGATAAGGGATTGATGATGGCGGATGGGGAGGCACCCGCCTCCTGCTTCCCGACGATTTAAATCGGTTTCAAGCGAGGTAATATGCATTTTCAAAAAGATAGACCGAGCTTAGGGTAAATGGGTTACATGAGTGATGAGGCGACATCGAACATCATGAAAATGAAATTTTCTCAAATACCACTCTGTGCATGGCCGGGCGCTTTATGTATTGATGCACCGTCGGTTGCGTTGGCTTGGGCATGGTTGTTGACGCGTGAGCGGGGGCAAGCGTTGACTCCCATGATAGGTTGCAGTCTCTTTTTGTTTGTGTGGCTTATTTATGCGCTGGATCGTTTTGTGCAGGCTTTTGGTGTGGATGCGGAGGAGGATACCGTACGTCATCGGTTTTGGTTTACGTACAAATATTATTTAAGTGTTCCGGTAGGATTGGCCATAAGCGCTTGTGTGTATTTTTCCTTGTGGGTGTTACCCCAAAATTTCATATTTGGTTCAGGTGTTCTGGTGGTTGTGTTGGCGATCTATCTTTTTTTCTGCTGTTTCACTACGCGACTTTCATTAAATTTTAAGCCGAAAATTTGGTTGTGTGGCCTTCTGTTTGCTTTGGGGGTTCAACTTGCGTCGGGATATAATTTGCCAGCGTTTCAAGCGTTATCTGCGCAGGTCGATCTGGAAGGACGGTCTGGCCTTTTAGAAAGTATTGAGGCCTTTTGGTTGATGGGAATTCATGGACTACTGTTATTGATGAGGGGAAATGCTTTATTTCTCGGAGTTGGTTTTGGGATAAATTGTGCGGCCATTTCTCTGTGGCAGCAGGAGAAAAATCCGCATTTGCCTGATCGTCGATCCTTTGCCGGACTGGGTGAGAAAGCGTGTATACGCTTTGTGCGTTTTACCAGCTTTTGGATAGTGGTATTGATTGTGTTTGCGGTGGTGGGGTTTCGATCTGCGGGTGGGGCTGAGGCAATGGATTCTTTTGAAACTCTTCATCCCTGGTCGTTGTTGAGTATGGCAAGCACCCTAAGCTTGTTGTTATTATTTCATTTTAAGCGAGATCGATTTTCGGTGGAGACGCTTCGGTTTATCGCGGATGGCGTGTATTTAACTCCCTTGGTTTGGGTGTGGGTGGTTTAGGGGTTGGGTTGTTGAGTAGTTGAGTAGTTGAGAGGTTGAGAGGTTGAGTGTGTTGGGTAGTGAGGGGGTTGCCATCGGAATCGGTATCGGAATCGGAATCGAAAATGAAATGGGTAGGGGTGAGAGCCGCCGCTTTCAGGGCTCAGGAGTAGGGTGAATGGTTTATCCCGGCCCTGACGGACCGGGCTGTGGAGAGCCGCCGCCTTCGGGGCTTAAGATATCGGGATCGGGCTCAAGATCTTTGAGGAGGCAGGTGGCGGGAGGCGGGGAAAATCAATTTCACCAAAAAGGCCCGAAGGGCTGAACCTCCACAGGCCGGTGCGTAGCGCCGGTATAATGGGTAATATACAGCGTAGAGGCCTGAAAGGCTGATTCTCTTACTGGTTTGGGTTGTTGGGTGGGAGGAGAGGAGGCGGGTGTCAGGGAACGGGTTTACCATCGGAAGCGGTATCGGTATCGGAATCGGTATCGAAAATGAAATGGGTAGGGGTGGTTCAGCCTTACAGGCCTCTTTTCATGTTATACTCATTCATCCCAGCGCTTTGCGCTGGGCTGTGGAGGTTCAGCCCTTCGGGCCTTGCTTGGGTAGGTGGTGATTTCGATGGTGGTTGGGGGATAGGGAAGCGGACGGAATCGAAAATGAAATGGGTAGCGATGAGAGCCGCCGCCTTCGGGGCTTAAGATATCGGGATCGGGCTCAAGATCTTTGAGGAGGCAGGTGGCGGGAGGCGGGGAAAATCAATTTCACCAAAAAGGCCCGAAGGGCTGAACCTCCACAGGCCGGTGCGTAGCGCCGGTATAATGGGTAATATACAGTGTAGAGGCCTGAAAGGCTGATTCTCTTACTGGTTTGGGTTGTTGGGTGGGAGGAGAGGAGGCGGGTGTCAGGGAACGGGTTTACCATCGGAATCGGTATCGGTATCGGTATCGGTATCGGTATCGAAAATGAAATGGGTAGCGATGAGAGCCACCGCCTTCAGGGCTTGCTTGGCTAGGGGATTCGATGCCGATGTCGATGTCGACTCAACCACTCACAGCATCAGGAATGATGGAGGGCGGAGGAGAATTCGCCTAAGAGGATGGGTACTTGTTTTAAGATCTGAGAAAGGTCGGCTTTGTCTTGGTGGGACCAGGCGAGCAGGGCTTGATCTTCTAGTTCGGCGATGGCGTGCTCGAGTTTAGTGAGGGCGTTGCCGAGGGGACGCAGTGTGGCTTCTTGGAGCATGGCATCGAGTTCATCTGGCAGGAGGCCGCCGACAAGACGATTGAGGTGGAGTGCCAATTGCCCTTGTGGGTTTCGGGTTTCGATAATTTGACAGCTAAGGGCCCATTGGGGCGAGCCGGTAAATTCTTGGAAGGCGCTGGGGACGGGCAAAGGTCCGAGGACGACTTGGGCTAACAGGTTATAGGAACTGTCTTTTTTGCCGTAGGCTTCGAGTTGCTCGCGTTTGAGGTTTTTGCCTGAAAGTATTTTGAGGTTTTCGTGAGCGGCGACGAGCTCTTGGATGGGGGCCCATTGGGGATGGCCCATGGGGCCGTAACCGGAGAATACAGACAGGGCACTGGGGGGCGGTTGATGGCGTTGTTCGTGAAAGTCATACACGCGGCCGGCTTGAAAGCGTTCGAAGGGTTGAAGAAAGGCGGCGGCTTGATCGCAAATTTGATCCCGTAAACAGGGGTCAAACTGGAGGTCGCCCGAGTCGTTTCCATTCACGGTGAGAGAGAGGGTGAGAGGCAAATCGATGGCTTGATCTGCGTATGCGGGAAATTTGTGTTGCAGGGTGTCACGGATCAATGCACGCAAGGCATCCGCGGCGGCTTG
Source organism: Kiritimatiellota bacterium B12222 (assembly GCA_029719485.1). Taxonomy (GTDB): domain Bacteria; phylum Verrucomicrobiota; class Kiritimatiellia; order SS1-B-03-39; family UBA6053; genus UBA6053. The sequence continues at coordinate 627,241 of CP120722.1, forward strand.
TTCACGGCGTTCGCTGCGTGTGAGGTTCTTGTGGTTTTGACGTGCTTCTTGAGTAGACATAAGTGGAAGAGAAGCTAAGCTAAAAAGTTATGATGAATAAAGCAAAAACGATGGCCGCACTGTTTGACTTGGATGGCACGCTTGTAGATTCGTTGCAAGATATTGCAGCTTCTATGAATGAAGTATTAGTAAATAGGGGGTTTTCACCCCATCCCGTGGAACCATACCGGGTTTTTGTAGGGGATGGCATGGACATGTTGGTGCGGCGCGTTTTACCTAAAGAGGTGGATGTGAGTTCCAGTTTGTTGAGAGATATGATTCAGGATATGAAGCTTGCGTATGCGAGGCATTGGCGGGAACATGCGTTTGCCTATGAGGGGATAAAAGAGTTATTGGTTTCACTTGGGGAACAGGGGTATCTTCTGGGAGTTTTGAGTAATAAACCGGAAGCGTTCACTCGCGAAATGGTGTCCTACGTTTTTCCTGATATCAATTTTAACATTGTTCGTGGGGCCAGAACGCAGGTGCCGATCAAACCCGATCCAGCAGGTGCGCATGCCATTTTGAAAGAGTGGGGATTGGAACCCGAGCAGGTGCTCTATGTGGGAGACACCAATACGGATATGCAGACGGGGAAAAATACGGGGATGTATACCGTGGGCGTGACTTGGGGCTTTCGGGACCGGGAAGAGTTGGAAAGCAATGGGGCGGATGATGTGGTGGATCATCCGCAAGAAATTTCAGATCGAATTTTAGGAGTTTAAACGAACAACGCGTCCTTGATGAATACCCTTGGTTTGGGTTTTGATTGAGGAGATCTACGAGAGAAAGGAATAGAGATTATGTTTACAGGAATCATTCAGAAAAAAGGTTTAGTCGATGCATTGGAAGAGCGGGCCGGAGGCAAACGTCTGTGGTTTAGCACTGCCCCCTGGGAGCGTGCATACGAAGAGGGTGAAAGCATTGCGGTCAATGGGGTGTGTTTGACTTTGGCCGATCGAAAAGATGATTTGTTGGGGTTTGATGTGTTGGAGGAGACATTGCGCAAGACCAATTTGGGCACACTCACATCCGGTTCTGTGGTGAATTTGGAACGCGCGTTACGTTATGGTGATGCATTGGGCGGTCATTTGGTTTCCGGTCATGTGGATGCCTGCGGGACTGTGCGGTCGATTCAGGCGGTAGGACCTGATCGACGGGTGGAAATTACGGCGCCCGAGAGTGTGTTGCCCCTTTTGGTACCCCAAGGATCGATTGCCTGTGATGGCATTAGTTTGACAGTGGCGGAATTGTTTGACGATGCGTTTGCGGTGCATTTGATTCCTACGACCTTATCGGATACCTGTTGGGCCAAAATGAAGGTGGGGGACGCGATCAATTTGGAAGGCGATTTGGTATGTAAAATCGTGCGGCGGGAAGCGGCGGAAGGTCGGTTGACGAATGAGTGGAGTTGGGAAAAACTTCAGCAGGGCTAAGTGTAAGCACTTTTGATATACGCCTGGGCGGAGGGAGGGGTGATAGGGAATAGTCATTTGTCATATCTCGCATTTCAATGTTCGATGTTGGATGTTGGATGTTTGCCACCACTCCAGCGCTGATCGCCTTTCATCGTAGGCTAATTTTGTTGGGTTCGGGTTAAGGCATCTATTTTTATTGCCGCGAAAGGACGCAACACCGTTGGTGTAGGAATGGGGGTGGGGGACCCAAGGTAGATTCTCCTGCGTCGGAGCAACACTGGGCTGAAAGACGTAACGCCTTTGGCGTATCTGATGTTGATGCGGCAAATGTGTTGTGGGGAATGTGAGATGCGACCTGAGTGTACTCGCGATGTGTAACGAGTCCAATGTTACGCCAAGGGCGTTGCGCCTGTTGGTGGATTGGGTGTAGGGCAGGCTCAGTTCAAGAGTTTGAGGTAGGAGATGTCGATTTCCATGGCGACGGACTGTTGGATGAGATCGAGGCGGATCCATAGGGTCTTTTTGCCTTTGATCTCGGTGACTTCGGCTTCTAATCCCTTCATGGGGCCACCGATGATCTCTACTTTACGTCCGGGGGAAAAGTCGGGGTAGACTTCGAGTGCTAAGCCGGCTTGTTGGGCGAGGGCAATGGTTCTGAGTGGGTGAAGGAAGCTGGTTTCGTGGACGACTTCAATGACATTGGCCACATTGGGATTTTGCTGAAACCAGCGACGGTCTTGTTTTTGGATCATGCCAAATACATAGCCTGTAAACATCGGGATGTGATTGGTCCGGGTCCTGCCGTCATAATTATGAATACGTTCGAGGCAGGGGAGGAAGATTTTAGCGGGCCGCAGTCTTTGCAGGCTGGCTATCTTTTTCTCACAACGGGGTTTGCTGTGGAAAACCACCCATTGCCAGCCTTCGGGGGCGGGATGCAAAAAATCTAAGGGTGAAAGGGGCTGATCAGTCATGGAGGCTTATGTTTACACCGGAATTGTGCAAAGAGGCAAGTGTTCAGAGGGACTGAAATCAATGTCCTTCGCTTTACAATGGGTCTATTCTGATGCAAGTTAGCCGCTCTTATGTCCAGCATGAATCAAACAACACGTTTACGACCCTTAAGGGATTATGTGACCCTCCGTCTTGTGGTGGTATCGTTGGTGCTTACTCTGATTGCGACGCTTTTGTCGCTGTGGCTCCCGCGGATGTTGGGAAATTTGGTTGATGAGTTAGCGGATGGACATTTGTCAGCGAAGGTTTTGATCAAGCAGGCGGCATTTTATTTGCTTGTGGCGGTGACGGGGGCCTTGTTTAGCAAGTGGATGCGTCAGGTACCGATGCGCTGGGGGCCTCAAGTGGCTCATCGCTTACGTACACGATTACACCGTCATTTGTTACAGTTGGATGAAAATCAAATTCATGATCAACGGGTGGGCGAGTTAATGAGTCGTTTGCAGTCGGATGTGAATGCGGTGTCGGACATGCTGTCGATGGGGGGGCACAGTATGATTCGGGCGATGTTCACGTTGGGCATTGGCTTTACGATGATGTTTCAACGCTCGGTTCCTTTGGCTTTGCTATTGAGTGCGTTGTTGCCGGTGTTGATGTTGATTGCATTTCTGATGATTCATTCGGTACGGTTCCGGCATTTGAAAGTGCAAGAGCAGTTAGGAGTGATTTCCAGTTTTTGTCAGGAGTCTTTTGGAGGCTTGCGCATTGTGAGGGGCTTGGGCCTGGGAAATATTCGCATGCAACGTTTTGGGGAATTGAACCAGGAGTATATCAAACGGAATTTGTTTTTGAGTCGGATTGAAGTGTTTGCATGGCCGTTGATTCAAACGGGATTTGTGTTGGGTAATGTGTTGCTGTTGTGGGTGGGAGGGCTGCGGGTGATCCGGGGAGAAATTCAAATCGGTATGTTGGTGGAGTTTCAACAGTACCTGATGATTATGCAGTGGCCGGCGTTGTCGATCGCGTGGACCTTGAGTTTAATTTTACGTGGACGGGCGAGTCAGGGTCGCTTGCAGGAAATTCTTGATGCGGTACCGCAGGTTACCGAAAGCAAAGCTGATTTTCCTGAGTTGTCAGAGCATATGAAGACAATTCAATTTGAAAAGGTAAGTTTAGGGTTAAATGGGCGTCAGGTTTTAAAAGATATCTCGTTTGAATTGAAGCCTGGTCAACGTTTAGGAATTACGGGTCCTACTGGATCCGGTAAAACGGTGTTGATGCAAATGTTATTGCGTCGACAGGATCCTGAAAGTGGCAGGGTTTTATTGGGGGGTCATGACATAAAAGAGTTGCCTTTGACGTTTTTATACAATGAAATGAGGATTGCGCCGCAGGAGCCGGTGTTGTTTTCGATGAGTTTGGAAGAGAATTTACGTTTGGCAAATCCAGATGCGACGAAGGAAGAGATGGCGCGCGCATTATATTTATCGGCCTTGGATCGGGATATCCCCCAGTTGGCGGATGGCTTGTCCACAAAGATTGGAGAGAGAGGGGTGACGCTTTCGGGCGGACAGCGTCAGCGCTGTGCGATTGCGAGGGCGTTGTTATCCTCTCCTGAAATTTTGTTGTTGGATGATTCGTTGTCGGCGGTGGATACTGCGACGGAAAGTTTAATTTTGGAACGGTTATTGCCTGCGCTCAAGGGGAAAACGCTGATGTTGATTAGTCATCGTTATGCCGCGTTGCGGCATTGTGATCAGGTCTTGGTACTCAAAGATGGCGTGGTGGTAGAGGTGGGGGCCCCCGATGATTTGATGGGGCAAGCTGGGGAGTTTGCCGAGTTGGCAGAGCGGCAGCGATTGCAGGCTGAATTGAAGGAGGATGAGGCGTGAAAGACAGCATGTATTTGAAACGATTGTGGGGATTTACGCATCCTTACCGTTTGGCTATGTTGACGGGGTTGGTGTTGTTACTGTTACAAGTGGTGGCCACAAATGCGATGCCGCTGTTGATTAAGCGGGGGATTGATTTATTTATTTCCCCGGAACAAACGACTCTAGATACGGCTGAACGGGTTACAGGATTGCAACAGTTGTTGGGGTGGTTGGCTGCGATGGCGGGTGGGATGTTTCTTTTTCGGGTGACGCATACCTATCTCATGACCTGGGTGGGGCAGCATGTGTTGCGGGATTTGCGCATGGAGGTATTTCGCAAAGTGTTGGCGTTACCCATGCAGCGGATTGATCAGCTGCAAGTGGGTCGACTGATGACTCGAGCGACCAATGATTTGGATGCTTTGCAGGAGTTGATTCGCAATGGGTTTATTGGCTTGCTTGCCAATTTGTTGTTGTTGGTGGGGGCGATGGTGTTCATGTGGCGAATCGAATGGCATTTGGCGTTGGCTTTTTATGGGGTGTTGCCTGTGTTGGCAGGTTTGTTAACGGTGGTGAATCGTCAAAGTCGCAAGGCGCAACGGGCGGCCCGCAGTGCGGTATCGATGTTGAACAGTAGTACCCAGGAAAGTTTAAATGGCTTGTTTACCTTGCGGGTATTTAATCAGCGGGAGCGTATGCGGGAACGTTTGCATGCGCAAAGTAATGATTTCCGGGAAGCGCGTTCGAAGGTGGTGGATTGGAATACCTGGCATTTCCCCATTCTCGAATTGAGTCGCGCTTTGGCGGTGGTGGTGTTGATTGTGGCCTGTGGCATTTGGGTGCCGAGTCAGACAGGTAGTTTGGTGGCGTTCCTGATGTACATTCGTTATTTTTTCCGTCCTTTAGAAGAGTTGGCGGAGCAATCTCAACAGTTTCAAAGTGGTTTGGCTTCGGCGGAACGGGTGTTTGATTTATTGGACGAAAAAGAAATTCCGCCGGATCCGGAGCATCCGGTTCGTTTGGGTTCGGTGGCGGGTGAAATTGAATTTAAGCAGGTGCATTTTGCGTATGCGGAAGATCATCCGGTGTTGCGGTCGTTGAGCCTGCATATACGTCCAGGTCAATTTGTGGCGGTGGTGGGCGCGACGGGTGCGGGGAAATCTACGTTGTTGAGTTTGCTCAACCGATTTTATGATCCGCAGGCGGGTGAAATTTTGTTGGATGGTGAAAATATTCAGTGCTTTGCGTTAAGCGACTTAAGGCGTCATTTGGGAATGGTGCAGCAGGATCCGATGTTATTTTCGGGAACGGTGGCGGAGAATATTGGGTTGGGTCGGGAAGGGGCGACGGCGGAGGCGATTGAGGCGGCGGCCCGTCGGGTAAATGCGCACTCCTTTATTATGAAAATGGAGAAGGGCTATGAGACAGAATTGGGAGAGGGCGGATATCGTTTGTCTACGGGTCAAAAGCAACTCATCGCGTTGTCGCGTATTTTGTTGCAGGATCCTGAGGTGGTATTGATGTTGGATGAAGCGACGGCGTCGGTGGATTCTGAAACCGAGCAGTTGATTCAGGACGGATTGGAGGAAGTGCGCAATGGACGCACCTGTATTGCGATTGCGCATCGTTTGTCGACCATTCAGCATGCCGATTTAATTTTGGTTTTGCGTCATGGTGAATTGGTGGAGCAAGGTACCCATCAGGAATTGTTGCGGACGGATGGGTATTATGGCAGTTTGGTGGAAGCGATGAAGATTGGGTTGGAAGTTTAGGGCGGGGGGGGAAATGCGAATGTTGAACATTGAACATCCAACATTGAACGTTGAAGGTTGAAGAGGGCTGGGTGGGTCAGGGCCTTCGGCCCGCGGGGGTTGGGGAGAAAGGCGAACGTTGAACATTGAACATCCAACATTGAACGTTGAAGAGGGCTGGGGGAGGAAGAAAGGCGGACGTTGAAGAGGGTTGGGGGAGGCGTTTGGGTCAATCGAGATTTTTTTGGGGTCAATCCTTGTTCGTTGAGGGAAAGAGAATAGTGATTCTTTTAGGTGATCTCACAAAGGAGCAACTATGAAAATTGAACACAGGTTATATAAGAGAATAGCTCCGCTGGTGGGGGTGGGGAGTTGGTGTTATGTTTATTGAACTTACTCAGAGGCTAGGGTGGGTGGGGTCTGTATCTTTTTTGATGATCGTGGGGGTGGCTGGCGCGTGGGGGTGGCAGGTGTATATGCGTCAAAAAAAGAGGAAGGCTTTGCTGTCGAGTCCTTTTCCGGAAGGCTGGGAACAGTTGTTGAAGGAAAGATGGCCGGTGTATGAAACGCTTCCTGATGAGGTGAAGAAACGTTTAGGGGGATATACGCGAATTTTTGTGGCGGAAAAAAATTTCGAAGGCTGTGGGGGCTTGGAGATGACGGAGGAGATCAAAGTAGTGATTGCGGCCCAGGCCTGTTTGCTGTTGGCGGGTCGCGAGCTGAAAAAAGTGTATCCTGCACTGAAATCAGTTTTGGTTTATCCGCATACCTTTGTGGCAGGTGGCAAAGGAATTTTTGGAGGGAAGTATGATGAACCTTCGGCGCGTTTGGGGGAGTCGTGGCAAACGGGCACGGTGATCTTATCGTGGCATAGTGTGGAAGGGGGCGCGCGAAATATTGAGGATGGTCATAATGTCACCTTGCATGAATTTGCGCATCAACTGGATCAAGCGGATGGGGTGGCGGATGGTGCACCTGATTTGCATGGCAGCGCGGCGAAAACCTGGGCCCATTGTTTTCAGCAGGAGTTTAAAGATTTCTTGGATCAACTCGATCATGGAAAACGCACAGTGATTGATGACTATGGGGCCACCAATGGGGCGGAGTTTTTTGCCACTGCTACGGAAGCGTTTTTTGAGAAGTCAGCTCAGTTGGCGGACAAGCGGCCCGAGTTATATGTGGCCTTAAAAGACTACTATGGTCTGGATCCCGAACAGTGGTAAATGCGCTTTAGAGCAGGTCGGTTGCGGGGACAATTCCCCCTTGCTTGCGAATGGCTTGTTTCCAACTGTCTGCAGGGAGGTCGGCGGGATGATGGAGGCCGGCTTGGACGGCGCAAGAGGCGACGGCGCCCACCGCTTGGCCCATGGCCATGCTGGAGGCTTGGACGCGAAAGGCGGAGTTGGCCAGCCGATCTCCGCTGATACAGCGTCCTGCGACTAGGAATTGTTTAACCCCTTTGGGGGTCATGGCTGAGAGGGGCAGGGTCGGAAAAGTTCCCGGAGCGAGTTTTCGGCAATCCAATCCTTCGTCGGTATGCAAATCAATGGGATAGAAACTGTAACAGACGGCATCGTCCCAGAGACGCCCTGTTTGATAATCTTGGTGGCTGATGGTGCTTTCGCCGATAATGGAACGGGTTTCACGAATGCCACATTCGGGAGCGCACCAGTCAATTTTGAGTTTTTCCAAGCCGGGTTGTTTTTTTAGAAAACGAAATACGCGCATGACAGATTGGCGTCCCGCGATTTCGGCTTGGGTTTTGCCCCGACTGCTGGTGGCATTTACACGGGGAATATGAATGGCATTTTCGCCGTGGGTATAAAGAAGTTGGCTTACAGATTTAGCGCCCCATCCGAGATCCGAGGAGTGGAGTTCGCCGGATGCGAGGGCCTCGGGGACTTGTTGATCGATGGCTTCGATATTGAGATCGTCTAGCTCATATCCTTCCATGCGAAAGACCAAGGTGGCGGGTTGTAAAGAAGAGGCTGGTGGGCTGAGTTCGCAACCGGCCAGGGCGGCCAGGTTTGCGTCGCCCGTGCAGTCGATAAGCCATTTGGCTGTGACAGTATGTAGACCTTCTTTCCCACAAAGGACGAGTTGCCAGTCTTTGCCTTGTCCGCCGCTGACGGCTGCGGGAAGGGTATGGAAAAGCAAATCGCATCCTGAATCAATCACCGCTTGATCGAGTGTGGCGGCGAGTACGGTAGGGCAAAGGGAGATTTGGTGATGCCAATGACGTTCGGGGAGTTGGGTGAAATCAGGCAAGGTATGTCCTGATTCTAGGGCGGCTGCGCGAACCAGATCCCAGCCAATTCCAGCGATGATTTGTTTACCCCAGGCGCTGAAGAGTCCGGGAAATGCCACCCGGTTTAAGGTAGTGGCGCCTCCCAGCATGCCACTTTTTTCTACCAGTAATACGCGTGATCCATTGCGGGCTGCTTGAATGGCGGCGGGAAATCCTGCGGGTCCTCCCCCACAAACGACGAGGTCATAGGAGGAGTGGGGTGGGGTGATCATGATTTTATGGGGGAAGGGAGGCGGGGGAGATGGCCTCAGAGTGAGGAGTCTTTGTATGCTACCACTTGGTCTTCATTGAGCAAGCGTTGTTGTAGTTGTGGATACGAAATGTCGTGTGTGCTACAAGAACATTCCAGCATAAGATCGGCTGCAATGGCCGCGCTATGGGCGAGGGCGATGAAGACAGGTTCCATGCGAACTGATCCAAAAGCGATATGGGAAGAGGAGAGGCAGACGGGAACCAGGATATTTTCGCATTCCCCTTTGGCGGGAATGATAGAGCGGTAACTTACGCCGTAGGGGCCTTTGGGAGGCAGTTGGACGTCGCCTTCATTATAGACGCGTCCGTCTTTGACAAAGCGTTGGCAGTTGTGACTGTCCATATTATAGGACCCCATGGCGATGGGATCTTCGGGGAAGGTGAGATGTTGGGTATCTTTTTCGTTGAGCACATAATCGGACACCATGCGACGCGCTTCGCGCACATAAAGTTGGTGGGGCCAGTGTCCACTTTCTACAAACTCATCTTGGGGTAAGCCAAAGCGAGCGTAGCCCTTGCGGTATCGTTCAGGGATAGAGGGATCGTTGGCCATGAACCAGAAGAAACCTTTGATATACGTGACGTGGGCTTGGAAAATTTCTTCGCGTTCATGATATCCTGCTTCGGGCCAGGCAAAGTTTGCACCAATATAGTCGGTAGAGACAGGACCATGATTGTTGCTGTCGGTTTTGACAAAACCATTGGCGGTACGAGGGGTGAGCACATCAAATTTCCCGATGGTATTGTGCCGACGATAGGCCCAGTTATCGAGCTGGTCATTGTAGGTATCTTTTTCGGAGTTGAACCAACGGCGGGCCAATTCGTATTCCTGTTCGTCAAAGTTTTCAGGTTTTTCCCAGTCGATTTTGAGATCGGGATCGTCGGTCATGCAAATTCTAAAATTATAGGCCTGGATACGGTGATCACCGCTGCCTTGGGGATTGGTGTCTTGTTCATTAATCCAAGGGAGGGTGCCACTGCTGGGGTCTCCGGGAACCACGTAGGGGTCGACCGGATGGCTGAATTGATGTTTGCCATGAACTTGAACACCGTTGATGGTTTCGCCATATTGGTGATTGGGTTCGCGGCCTACGGTATAGGTGACCCCAGCTTTAGCCAACAAATCCCCTTCGTAGGTGCAATCCATAAAGACGTCGGCGACGACTTCGAGTCCGCCTAACAGTTTCAGGGAGATGATGCGTTGGTTTTCCATGCGAACTTGATCGAGAAATTGGGCATGTTTAACGATGATGCCGGGGGTTTGGGCATAGGTATCGATCACTTGTTGGGCGACTTTTGGTTCAAATAACCACTCGGGTTCATCCAATCCGTAAACGCTGCCCACATCTTTATAGAAGAGATAGGACATGCCGCCAATGACTCCTTTGGCGCCAAAGTCGGTCCATCCCAATCCGCCGGTAGTCATGCCGCCCAATTTTTGAGAGGGGTTGAGGATGAGAACAGAGCGGCCTTTTTGGGCTAAATTTTTAGCGGCGATCACGCCAGCGGCGGTGCCGCCGTAAATGGCGACGTCGACTTGAATTTTTTCAGAGCTGGGTTGAATCCATTCCGGGCGAAAATAGTGTGGGGAAGCTGAAGTGTTCATGGGCAAAGTGTACGCAGGAGATGAGGGCTGTGCCATTCAAAGGACTTGTGCATATTTAGAAATTTATTGTAAAATCTTACTATTAATTTTATTCATAGATTACAAATGAAAATTGCAGATTGGCAGGAATTAGAAAAAAAGTTGGTCTGGGTGTATCGGGGTATGCCTAAGAGACCCACGGGTACGTATATGCATCCATTTTTGAGTGCGTGGTTGATTGAGGAGGGGGAAGTATTGATACGGGAGGCCACGCAATCGGTACGGGTGGGGAAAGGGCATTGGGTGTTTCCGCCACTTCGTAGTGATACGAGACATTTTTCACCGGATGCTCAAATATTGTCGGTGAGTTTTACCTTGTGCTGGCCCACGGGTCGGATGTTGTTTGAGTCTCCGCAGACCTTAAGGGTAGAGGCTAAAGCGCATCCCCATTTGACGCAAGCCGCGCGAAAACTCTTAGAGGTTGTGGAAGGGTGTGTACGGGGGTCTCGGACAGATATGAAGTGGCAAGACGCTGATTTGGGGACTTTTTTGGCCTTGGAGCGTCTTTTTCCGGACTGGTTGAGTGCATATTGTGAGGTTATGGAGTCATTGAAGTTGCGCCCGTGGCATTTTAGTCGTGAAGATGATCGGGTGAGTCGGGCCAAATTTTATGTGGATCACTATGATATGTCGCGTCCGTTTAAGGTTGCGGAACTTGCGGAAGAAATGGGTATGAGTATGAGTCATATTAATCGTTTATTTGGGGAGGAGCATGGCATGAGTGTGAGGGAGGCCTATGATCAACGCCGAAAGCAGGCGGTGTTGGATGAATTGCAGCGGACCGATCGTCCCTGTAAAGAGATTGCGTACGCCTATGGTTTTCACGATCCAGCTGCCTTTAGTCATTGGGTGAAAAAGACTTTCGGAAAATCGCCCTCCGGGTTGAGATCTTAAACTGGTGAAAGGTTTTGCACAATCGGCGGGATGGTTTATAACCCGCGGTTCCCATGATTTTAGCTTATCAATTTTTTGCTGTAGATGCCGTTCATTTAGGCCTGCGTTGTTTTTCTTTGGATCTCCCTCAAGGTGATCGGTGGACGGGTACGGCCTTTCCTTTAAAGGTGGACCAGTTATTGGCGGGTAAAGCAAAAGGGGTTCGGGTGACCAAACTGGATCGCAAGATTTTGACGTCTATGCAGATGCATCAAAAGATTGGAGGTCAGGAAAGTTTGTTTCAAGGGGTGGATGTTTCGAGGCTTTTGGAGCGCCTGATTGAAACGGGGCGTGCATATCCCACCCACAAACATGCCTGGCCCTTGAGGGAAGGGGAAACGGCTCCGGCGGTGTTGGAGTGGGCGGTGGATTCCGAAGGGGTGAAACCTGAGGTGCAAATGGGGGAAGGGTGGACATTGATACCGGGGCGGCCAGCCTACGGGATGAAGGCCGAGACCGGGACTTGTTCGGTGTTGGATTTTCCTATTTCAGATAAGATCGTGTGGAAGTGGATCACGGCTTCGCATATGGATGAAAAGCAGGCCATGGATTTTTGGATGAAATTGGGGGAAGAGTTTCCTCAGGAAGAACTGCCTGCGCCACCCAGTGTGAAAGTAAAACAAATGGAAGGTTTGGTGCCTACTCCTGTGCTGGAGGTGCTTGAACCCGATCAAACCTTGCAAGTGCCACGCACGGCTCGATTGATGTTGCAGTATGGAAAACTGCGTATTTGTAAAGATGCCCAAGGGGATCAGGTTCGATGGGTAGAACGTAAAACAGTGGTGGAGGCCACCCGGGATTTTGCGATGGAAAAAGAGTTTGAAACCTTTTTAGGCCAACAGGGATTACAAAAGTATCAAAGTGCCTCGGATCAATTATTTGCCGTGAGTTTACCGGAGACACGGTATGAATTAAATCCCGACTTGCACAGTAGTTGGGAACGATTTGTGATGAAAGCGGATGGGATTTTTAGAGAAGCGGGCTGGCAAGTTGAGTTGCCACAGGCTTTATGCCCCAGGTGGATTGGAGATGATCAATGGTACAGTAGCTTTGATTCGGGAAGTAAGTCGGGGATTAGTTATGAGCAGGGAATTGAAGTGGGGGGCAAGCGCATTAATCTATTGCCGGTGTTACAAGACTTCTTAATGTATCGAAAGCATCGGGATCTTTCAGAGATTTTAGCAGAAATTGGGGAAGGGGCTTTTCCGTTGCACAGCGAAGTGGGGTTGTTGATGATTGACGGGGGGCGTTTTCAGCAAATGGTGAAGACCTTGTTCGAATTGTTTGGTGCCGGGGGGCTGGATCGCAAGAACCGCTTGGTGATCAGTGAATGGCGTGCGGCCGAATTGTACAGTGACGACTGTGAAGGATGGCAGCCGACACCGGAATTATTAAAGGCGGTGGAAGGATTGGGTCTGAAAGAACTTCAGGTGCAAAATTTGGATGCGCCTGAAGGATTTATGGGAGAGCTTCGTGATTATCAAAAGCAGGGCTTAGGCTGGATCAATTTTCTGTCGAAATATCATCTTGGTGGGGTGTTGGCGGATGATATGGGCTTGGGTAAAACCGTGCAAGTGATTGCGGCGATGTTGGAAATGAAAAATAATGTCTCAGGTGAGACATTATTTTTGGTGGTGTGTCCCACGAGTGTATTGCCCAACTGGAAATCGGAGTGCAAAAAATTTGCGCCGGGTTTGCGGGTGTGTAGTCATCATGGAAGTGATCGGAATCAGCGACAGGAAAGTTTGCGTCGGGCGGACATTTTATTGACGACCTACGGAACCTTGTTGCGGGATGAGCAGGTGTTTCGGGAGAAGAAATTTTCGGGTGTCATTTTAGATGAAGCACAGGCCATCAAAAACCCGCGGGCAAAGATTAGCAAGGTGGTTTGTGGATTGCAGGCTGATTTTCGTTTGGCCTTGTCGGGTACGCCTTTGGAAAATCATTTAGGGGAGTTACGTTCGATTTTTCAGTTTGCGTTGCCTGGCTATTTGGGAAGTGAAAAAGTATTTAATGCCGTGATTCGACATCCGATTGAAAAAGAAGATTCCGCTCGGGCAAAGGCGTTGTTGCATGAAAAAATGGCTCCCTTGTTATTGCGTCGGAGCAAAGATGCGGTGGCGACAGAGTTGCCCCCCAAGACTGAAATTGTGCAGGAACTACCGCTCACCAGGCAACAAGCAGATTTGTATGAAGTGGTGCGGTCTGCCGGCGAAAAGGATTTATTAGAGACCATTCAGGATCAAGGTTTCGAACGTTCGCAAATTCAGGTGTTAGACATTCTGATGAAGTTGCGTCAGATTTGTTGTGATCCCCGTATCTGCAAAGCGGTGCCTCAAGATGTAGAGTTAGTGACTTCGGTAAAGATACAATGGTTGCGTGAAGTGTTGCCGGAGATGCTGGAAGAGGGGCGGCGGATTCTGTTGTTCTCGCAGTTCACTTCCATGTTGGATCTGATACAAGTTGAGTTGAAAGATCTAAAAATTCCCTTTGTGGAGATTCGGGGATCGACCCAAGATCGGGAAAAGCCGGTGAAGCAATTTCAAAGCGGCAAGGTACCTGTATTTTTGATTAGTCTCAAAGCCGGCGGTACGGGATTAAATCTGACGGCAGCGGACACGGTGATCTTTTTTGATCCCTGGTGGAATCCGGCGGTGGAAGCCCAGGCAGCTGATCGTGCTTATCGTATTGGACAAGACAAGCCGGTGTTTGTGTACAAGTTGATTTGTGCGGGAACGGTTGAGTCGCGCATCATCGAACTGCAAGAGCAAAAGAAAGCTTTGCAGGATGTGCTGACCTCCAAAGAGGGAGGATTGAAGAAATTTACGGAAAATGAATTCAAGGCTTTGTTAGCTCCACTTGAAATGTAGGCGTAGACTTTTGGGGAGACTTGTCTCTTGAATCAAATATTTTTTCTTTTTTATAGAAAGGGTGAGAATTTAGGTCTTATGTTAAATATTGAATAAGTAGGAGGCGCAGTCGCCATCATTTTTATTCAACCCACAGCATCGCTAGATTCATGAACACGTTAATGAATTCACAATGGAAGGATTTGCAGGCTTACGCCCATTTGCTTCATGAAAATTATTCACTAGAACATTTTCACTATTGTTGTGTCGAAGAACTTCCTCGATTACTTGGGGTAAATTGGGTGGGGGTTAGTGTGCATAACGCTCAATTGGAAATTACATCTTTGCAGGTGACGGCTCCCTATCTTTCTCATGTTTACTCTTACCAAGAATCTCTTTTACATACGGCCTCGAGTCACCCGGTTCTTTCCGGTTTAGGGTACGAAGAACAATTAGAACGTTTACAAAGTATCAATAAGATGTCTGATTTTGTATCGGAACAAGAATTCATCCAAACGGAAATCTATCAAGAAGCTTATCGGCATTTGGAGATCAAAGACCAGCTGTTGACCTCATTAAAAATTGCTCCGGAAGAGAATACAATTTTTGCACTCAATTCGGATCGCGTCATTCAACAAGAACAGCGCATGCTTGCCCATTTTGTGAAGAGTCATTTGGTGGTGGCCTATCGGAATGTTCGCCTGTTCTCTCAACGAAAGAGTTCATTTTTAGAAAATGATCCGCTGAGAGAACTTCAGGAGACCTTGAGTCCCCGCTTACAGGATGTGCTCAGCTATTTATTAAAAGGGTTTTCAAGAAAAATGATTGCGGATAAGTTAAATTTATCCATCCACACCATTAATGATTACTTGAAAGAGATTTATGCGAAATTTAATATACATTCGCATGCGGAGTTAATGGCGATGTTTACAACAGAGCCCCATTTTCCACCCAAGAAATAGCATTTGCAGTCAATTCAGTTGCGTTTAGAAATCCAAGTTTATATTTAAGATTTTCCCGATGGGATTCGATGGTTTTTGTACTCACCTTCAGGTGGGTAGCAATTTTTGAAGTTTTCATTTTGATTCCGATCAGTTGAAAAATTTGTCGTTCCCGTTCTGAGAGAGAAAACAGGGGGTGATCGGGAATATAGCTTGGGAAAGGAAGCAGCTCTGGTTTGCTTTTTGCAAGATAGCGACGGCACCAAAAACTGCCGCCTTGAAGCAGAACCTGTATAGCGTGAATTAAGGTGTCATGGGATTGGGATTTGGAAAGAAAGCCGTCGGCTCCGGCCTGCATTCCCTTTTCCATAACATCCAGATCTGAAGAATAGCTGATGCTGAGGATAGGAAAAGATGCATCTTGGCTTTTGCTTTGTTTTATCAAATTCACTTCTTGGTTTTGATAATGATCCAGATCGATAATGGCGAGAGCTGGTGGCTTTTGTGCGATAAGCGCTAGCACTTGATTTGTATCGTCTGGTTCTAAGTATTCATCTACTTGAAAGTGTTGTTCAATTGCACAACGAAAACTGAAACGGACCATAGCGCAAGACTCATAGAGTAACAAACGATGGATAGTGTTTACTGTTTTGCTCAGGGGCAAAGGACAGCACGATTCAGAAATGTTGGATGTGCTCACAGCACACTACTTACATGTATACACATCATTTGCCCACCCCCTAAAAGTGGGGGGGGGGATTTATAGTGAATCCGTGGGATGTGATTTATACACCCAATTAAAGGCGGAAAGTTTTAATGTTTCGGCATCCTTTAATTGCAATTTTCTCTTAAGATGACCTTTGTAGGTTTCGATTGTTTTGGGGCTGAGATTGAGGCTCTCTGCAATTTCATTGGTGGTAAAACCAACCCCGATCATTTGGTATACAAACAGCTCTCGATCAGAAAGCGAATGGATGCGAGGAAGAGGCGACGAAGGATTCTTCCGCAAAAATCGAGTGAGAAGATGCATACTGGTGGCATGGGCTAAATATATTTTTCCTGAGAGAATAGTTTCTACAGCTTTCAATAAATAGCGGGTACTGTTGGTCTGTGAGATAAATCCCAAGGCACCGGCTTTGATGGCGCGTTCGGCATACAGCATTTCATCTTGAGAAGACATCACCAGTATTTTGAGTTGGGGCCATTCGTTACTTATTTCTTTAATGAGCTGTAGTCCATCTTCTTTGCCTAGAATGATATCGATAATCGCGACATCCGGACAGTCCTTTTTAAGTGCGTTCCAAATTTCAATTTTTGAAAAAGCTTCTGCACAAACTTTATAATTCGATTGTGATTCAAGCAGGGTGCGGACCCCTAATCTGATGATGGGGTGATTATCGATAAGTATGAAACGGGTCATGTCTTATTTTATAAATAACAAAAAATTAAAAATGTCTATCAGGAGCAGGCTATGAATTTTTTTTAATTCGCAGGTTTACAAATATGTATATGCAAAAACCATTTTGGCGTTTGGGGAAAAGTGCAGAGCTTAGATTGTTGCAGGTCGAGGTGGATCCGTAGTCTGTGAGTCACCGTATTTCGGACAAAGAATCGAGGTCAATTTTTAGGTATAACACTTTCCTAACATATGACGTCCATTTATCGATTTAGAGGGGAAAGATGCCTATTATGTAATATAGGTAATTTAGGGGTACTTTGTAGGTAATGTGCCATTATGCATAACTGAATTTTATAGGGGAAATGGGAGGGGCTATTTAAGGGAGCTGCCCTGATGTTGGGCGTCGAAAAGCTGTGCTACCGTTCAAAGACTGGAAGGAATGATAAAAGTTATCACTTTAAAATTGTTTGAGAGCTGGAGAGGAAAAATGAAAAAAAGTAGCCCCTATAAATTAAATGTGCGATCTGCGTCGGCCATTTTCACAGTCACCTGTCTGTATCTGTCGATTGCACAGGCTGGTGATTCAACTTGGAGCGGAAGTGTTGATACAGATTTTAACAAGCCGAGTAACTGGGTAGATAATGGTGACGGTCAAGGACCGTCAGTCACAACCGGTGTTGCTTTCGATGGGGATACCGTAACCTCTGAGGTCACCGCAAATACAACTGCCAAAACACTGGGTGTAAATTCAGCAGGGGATGTGACTCTTGATGTGGATGATGAGAAAGTATTGACGGTTAGTGGGCCTGCCACAAACAGTGATGCGGCACTTACGGTAGAGGGGACAAGTAGTTTAACTGTATCGGGAGCGGGACAACTGGATGTAGTGAAAGGTCAGACCCACGTTGGTGTTGGAAGTGGTGAGAGTGGTACTTTGATTGTCGATGGCGGAACGGCAAACTTCGGAACGGCAGTGGGTGAGGGTGGAGATTTTGCACGGGTGGTTATTGGGGGAAGTGAGGGAACCGGTACCCTCAACCTTAATTCTGGTACGGTCATGATCGGAAACGAGCTAAGCGCTGCGGAGACTCCGCTTGAATATGGTTCAATACGAGTAGGCTTAGGTGCGGGAGCGGTAGGAGTCGTGAATCAAACCGGTGGTACTTTTGATGCTAGCTATTCGGGCAGCCTTGCGATCGGACAAGATGGAGGAACGGGTACGTATAATTTGTCATCCGGGGCTGCGATCATCGGTGGCGGTAAACAAACCTTCTTCCATGTGGGTCGCGGAAATGGAACCTTGGGAACCCTGAATCTTTCAGGAGATGCGACCTTTAATATTGGCGTCGGTTCTGAACCCGAGGATTACGCTTTCTTCTATGTTGGATCTCAGCATGCGAGTGCGGAGGGACATGTCAATCAGTCAGGAACATCGATTTTCACTGCGGAAAGAACATTACTTTATATCGGGAATGACGACTTTAATGCGACTGGGACGTACACGATTGGAGATAGTGCGCAATTGATCAGTACGTCTTCTCATCCAAGTAGCAGTGGAGATCGTATTCGTCTCGGGACTGCAGATGGGGGTACGGGTACTTTCAACCAGAATGGAAGTTCTCTGGTGGATCTTCAGAATGGTGGCAAAGTAAATATTGTGGGCGCTACCTCTGCGTACAATTTAAATGGAGGCACGCTCCAGGTGGGTGGTGAAAATGGTATTCGTGGGGATGGAGCTTTTAACTTGGGTGGCGGAACGATCAAAGTGATTGAATCTGATTTGACCAGTTCAGTGGATGCCACCCTGGTGGATTCCACGGCCTCAACCGTGGATACCAATGGATTGAATGCTACGCTCTCCGGAGATCTCACGGGTACCGGCGCTCTGGCGAAAACCGGAAGTGGCGGGTTGACCTTGAGCGGAAGCAATAGTTTTGGAATTTTGGAGGTGGATGAAGGCTCAACGGCTATCACCGGAACAACTACTCTTAATGAACCTACTTCAAACTCTAATCCAGCTCTCACGGTGAACAACGGCAGTTCGCTGACTGTGGATGGGGCAGGCGAGTTGAATGTGGTGAAGGGTCAGACCCGGGTGGGGTATGGAAGTGGAGAGATGGGAAGTCTGACCGTAGATGGTGGTACGGCAAACTTGGGAACAGCAACTGGGGAAAGTTATGATTTTGCTCGGACGGTGATTGGTGGAGACGGAGGTACTGGAACCTTGAATTTGGAGGAGGGGACGATTCAAATTGGCAATGCGGGTACCGGAACGGGAAGTGACAATTATGGTTCGTTGCGGATCGGTTTGGATGCCGGATCTGTAGGTGTCTTCAATCAAAACGGCGGAGTGTTCAATGCTGAAAATTCAGGCAGCATGTCCATTGGTCAGGATGGCGGTACGGGTACGTATACTCTATCGTCTGGTTCTGCGGTGTTAGGTGGACTGAAAAAATTTCATCTTCATGTGGGCCGGAATAACAGTCTGGGTAATTTCAATATTTCCGGAGATGCAACAGTGCAGATGGGCAGTGCATCTCCCCTCGACCCAAGCGCTGATGGCTATGCATTCTTCCATGTGGGAAATTATGGAACAGACCCAGTAGGGCATGTCACCCAGTCGGGCAGCTCAACATTTACTACTGAGCGAACACTGATTTACATGGGTAATGTAGAGACGGGAACCGGTAGTTATACGATCGGTGATGATGCGCAGTTGATCAGTCTTTCGTCACACCCCAGCAGTAGTGGTGACCGTATCCGGCTCGGATTTAATGATGAAACGGATACGGCGACTGGTATGGGTACTTTTACTCAGAATGGAAACTCATTGGTGGATCTTCAGGATGGTGGCAAAGTAAACATTGTGGGGAACAGCTCTGCTTACAATTTAAATGGAGGCACGCTACAGGTGGGTGGTGATAACGGTATTCATGGAGATGGCGCATTCAATCTGGGTGGTGGAACGATCAAAGTGATTGAATCTGATTTAACTAGTTCAGTGGATACCCAATTGGTGGCCGGCACAACTTCGACTGTGGATACCAATAGCTTGGGTGCAACATTTTCCGGTGATGTGACGGGTGAAGGTAACTTGGTTAAAAGGGGCGCAGGCACGATGACATTAACCGGTGTGAATGATGTGTATGGGATTTCGACCTTCGAGGGTACGGCGGCCATTACCTCTGGGACGCATACGGTTGACAAATTTACGACAGGCGCGTTTTCGGACTCAGGGTCGCATGGGACGCTTGATGTTTCTGGGGGTACGATTCATGTCACTGGCGTGAGTGAAGATTATCCGGCCTTTTATATTGGAGGGGGAAGTACAACCACTGGAAAAAATGAAGGCTTTTTGAATTTCTCTGCGGGAACGATTAATATTGGAGAAGAGGCGACCCCAAATGGACGTGCTGATATGTATGTGGGTGGATTTGGCGGGGCTGATTCTGAAGGCACTGTCACTCAAACGGGGGGTACTGTAAATAAGTTTTCAGAAAATGGCGTTCTCCATATTGGAAACCAATCCACCGGTACTTATAATTTACAAGACGGGGCGATGTATTTCTATGGAAACAATGGCATGGTTTTGGGGCGTTCTGGCGCTACCCATGCTGGGACGGGTACCCTGAATGTTTCAGGTGGTACGCTTATTTTTAATGACGGTACAGATCTTCTTCTCGGTGGTGCTCAAGACAGTGAGCCGGAAACGGGGTCCGGAACGGTAAATCAAACCGATGGAACGGTTTCGTTGAAAAACAACGGAAACATGGTGATCGGCCAGCGTGGCGGTGGAGTATACAACCTTGACGGTGGCGTGCTTGAAGTCAGTGGTTCTATTAACCGCAACACGACCGCAGGCAGCAGCAACCTGAACCTCGGCGGTGGCACCCTGCGCGCCATCGAGTCGGATCTCAAGATTGCTTCAGGGGTGATCACGACCTTGGCTGCCTTTTCTAACACGACCATCGATACCAATGGATTTGATGTAGTGATTGAAGATGGTCTTTCTGGAACGGGAACCTTCACCAAAGTGAATAGTGGAAATTTTGAACTTGGCGGTACAACTACCCTATCTGGAACTTCTGTTAACGCTGGTGATGGTAACATTGTCATTGGAAGTGCAGCGGCCGGCACAGGAGTGCTTAACCTCAATACGGGTGCGGCATTGAATAGCGACGATTCGACAGGCTCTGGGTCTTCAAGTATATGGGTCGGAGACGGTGGGAGAGGTACTGTGAACATTGATGGTGGATCGATTGACTTACGCTACTACGCAAATAATGTGGCAACATTCCTCGTCGGAGCAAACGGAGGAGACGGAACCGTAAACATGAATGATGGTCTCATCACAGTGACGGAAGGCTCTGCTGGAGCTTACAGTGTAATTGTTGTAGGTGCTCTCGGAGGCACTGGGGAATTCAATCAGAGGGGCGGAACGATTAATCAAAATGGATTAGCTAATTTGCAGGTTGGTACTTTCAGTGGGACGGGAACTTTTTCGATGACCAATGATTCAGTGTTTACCCAGAATAACGCTACCAATTTTATTGGAGAGGGAGCCACAGGTAACGCTACGGTAAACTTCTTGGATAATGCATCTTTTGAGCAGACCGTTACTACAGATACGTACGTTGCTCAGAGTGGAGCGCTTTCTGTAATTAATCAAAACGACGCCTCTAATGTCACCTGGCGGGGATTTTTCTTGGTCGGTCGCGGTTCAGGTGCTGACGGAACGTATAATTTGATTGATGGAAATTTAAGCTTCGACTCTGCTTATGTTAACTTTGGATATGACGAAACGAGTTCAGGCACTCTGAATCAATTGGGGGGAGTTCTTTCTGCCAATGGGTCTTCATTTACAATAGGACGAGAAGGTGATGGAGATTACGCCATGAGTAACGGGCAGGCTACGTTTAATGTGGGCCTTGTATTAGCTGCGGCAGCGACTTCCAGAGGAACGGTTAACCAAACAGGAGGCACGGTCACTGTCGGTAGCGGTCAAAAACTCAGCTTCGGTTCTGGTACCGGGACCTACAACCTCGAGGGGGGCACCTTGGCCATTGGCGGTACGAATGGTATCAGTCAAGGTGCTGGTTCAGCTTCCATTCATCTGGGAGGTGGAACGATCAAAGTGATTGAATCTGATTTAAGTACGAGCGTGGATATGACCACGGTGGACGCGACCACGTCGGTGATCGATACCAACGGGAACAATGCCAGCTTTAACGGTGCGTTCGGGGGGACGGGGTTGGTACGTAAATCGGGGGCAGGATCGATGTCGGTCAACTCCACGACCAGCACGGCCGATTTTGAAGTGACGGGCGGTACACTTGACGGTCTGGGTGCTACCACGGGATCTATCGCCGTCAGCGCGGGCGGCACCTTGGCTGGCGGCATTTCTGTTGGCGGTACAACTACGATTCAGTCTGGTGCTGCCCATGCACCTGGTTTCTCTCCGGGTGCGGTTTATAGTGCAGGGTCCTATTTGTTGTCTGACGGCGCCACACTTTATCTGGAGCTGGGTGGTTTAGATGAAGGAAGCGGGAGCTTTACGTCTCCGTCCACTGGTGACTTTGATCAGTTGCTTTATGGGGGAGGTATTACGATTGAGGACAATGCAAATCTTGTGATCTCCAGCTACAACACATACGTGCCGGAGATCGGGGATCGTTTTAACATTCTGCTCACGGATGAAGTGATTGCCTTTGGCAGTGGAGTCAATGTTACTGGTTCGGGATTGCTCAGTGGATTTAGCTTTTCGGTTACAGAGGAGTCGGGTCAGAGTTTTGGTGGCACTTCGGGTTTAAATGCCCTGCAACTGACTGTGATTCCAGAACCCGCCACATGGGTGATGATGGTGATGGTGATAGGATTGGGGTTTGTGACTTGTCGTCGTCGCGTACGGCCCATGCGCAAAAAGTAAGTTGTCTCTACTTGTTTTGGTTCGATGAAGGTCCTCCCGTATCGGGAGGGCTTTTTGTTGGGAGCTTTCAGATGCATGGAGGATGCCCAAAGCGCAATGACCCGTTCACCGTTTGCCTTAGGAGTGCATGCCTCACAATAGGGTTGTAAGAAGTTCTGCGTGATGTCTGGTATTTTGGTGAGTGTTTGAGGTGAGGGTGAAACGGTCGCAGAACCCCACAAAAAAAGCCCCGGGATAAACCGGGGCTTTGGCAACTTGTGAAAGCAGAATGAGTTATTCTGAATCAGCAGGAGCATCGACCGGAGGAAGTTCCGCAGTTTCAGCACCTTCTGTAGTGATGCTGTTGGCATCGGTCGTTGCGGTGATACTGGGTTCTTCGATGGTTTCTTCAATGACCACTTGGCCGGTGCGGGAATAAAGTACCGCCAAGCCTACAGTGTTCAGTAAAAAGATGCTCGCAAACACGATGGTTGCTTTGGTCAACACATTGCCAGTACGGGCGCCGAAAAGCTGTTCGCTCATGCCGCCCCCACCTAATGCGCCACCCAGTCCGCCTCCACTTTTGGAGGGTTGAACCAAGATGATCAAGGTCAGCAAGATGCTGACCAAGATCTCGACCACAATTAAAAGTCCGATAAGAATGTTCATATCGAACCCTTACGCTTCAATCGCAGCTTTGACAATACCAATAAATGATGTTGCGTCCAAAGCGGCTCCGCCTATGAGACCACCGTCGATGTCCGGTTTGGACAGCAATTCTGCGGCATTGCCGGGTTTCATGCTGCCGCCGTATTGAATACGAACGGTGTCGGCTGTGGCCTGGCTGCTTAATTCAACCAGCAAAGAGCGGATGAAGGCGTGAACTTCCTGTGCCTGTTCGGGACTGGCGGTTTTGCCGGTACCGATGGCCCAAACGGGTTCGTAAGCGATGACGATGTTTTTGAAGTCGGCTTCGGAAAGTCCGGCCAATCCACCGTTGATTTGGGTACGAATCACGTCTTCGATTTTGTCGGCTTCACGTTCTTCGAGGGTTTCGCCCACACAAACGATGGGTTTCAGGCCGGCAGCCAAAGCGGCGACGGTCTTTTTGTTGACGGATTCGTCGGTTTCACCAAAGTACTGACGGCGTTCGCTGTGTCCGAGGATCACGTAACGGCAGTATTGTTCGCGCAGCATTTCAGCAGAGATTTCACCGGTGTAGGCGCCAGAAGCTTCGTAGTGCATGTTTTGTGCACCGACGGCGATTTGGGTGCCGGATACGGCTTGGCTCACGGCGCTGATGGCGGTGAAGGGAGGGCAAAGGACTACGTCTACTTTGGCTTCGGAATCGAGATCCCGTTTGATGGCGCCTGCGAGGTTTTCGGCCTCGGAGACGGTTTTGTTCATCTTCCAGTTACCTGCAATAATTTTTTTTCTCATAAGTTTTCTCAGTTGATTATTTGTCGGAGAGGGCGTCGAGTCCGGGGAGAACTTTGCCTTCCATTAATTCAAGACTTGCCCCGCCACCGGTAGAGATGTGGGTGATTTTGTCATCAAGTTTGGCTTGTTTGATCGCCGCCACGGAGTCGCCCCCACCGATGATGCTGATGCAGTCGGTATTGTCGGCAACGGCTTGAGCGATGGTAAAGGTACCGTCCGCAAAGGTTGGCATTTCGAAGCAACCCATGGGGCCGTTCCAAACCACAGTTTTGGCAGATGCAATTTCAGCGGCAAACAATTTTTGGGTTTCAGGACCAATGTCCATGCCTTCCCAGCCGTCGGGGATATCGCCCGCAACAATTTGGGTGTTGCAGTCATTGCTGAAGTCATCACCGATTTTGTTGTCGATAGGCAACAAGAGTTTTACACCTTTTGCTTTGGCATCGGCCATAATTTGGGTGGCCAATTCCATTTTGTCATCTTCGTGAATGGATCCACCGATCTTCTGGCCCATGGCTTTGAAGAAGGTGTAGGCCATACCGCCGCCGATGAGCAGGGTGTCGACTTTGTCCATCAAGTTGATGACGACGTCAATTTTACCGGAGATTTTTGCACCACCGATGATGGCCACGAAAGGATGCTCGGGGGCTTCCAAGGTTTTGGCCAAGTAGTTAATTTCTTTTTCGAGGAGCAGGCCGGCGGCGCAGTCTTCGATGTAGGCGGTTACACCTGCTGTGGAGGCATGAGCGCGGTGAGCGGTGCCGAAAGCGTCGTTCACATACACTTCGCCTAAACCAGCAAGGGCTTTGGTGAAGGTGGCTTTGTCTTCTTCGCTGCAGCCTTTGCCTTCTTCTTCTGGATAGAAACGCAGGTTTTCGAGCAAGAGGATTTCACCGGCTTGGAGGGCCGCCGCTTTGGCTTGTGCATCTTCGCCGACGGAGTCGGTAGCGAAGGCAACGGGTTTTCCGAGTTTAGCGGAAAGGGCGGCCGCCACTGGTTTGAGGGTGAACTCGGGTTTTACTTCGCCTTTAGGGCGACCGAGGTGACTCATCAAAATAATAGAAGCGTTTTGTTCCAGCAAGTACTGGATGGTCGGCAGAGCCGCAACAATCCGGGTGTCATCACCGACGGATCCGTCATCATTCACGGGGACGTTAAAATCAACCCGCATCAGGACTTTTTTGCCCTGAACATCAATATCTTTAACAGTTTTTTTATTCATAAAATCTCTATCCTTAAGCGCAAGACATCCCGAAGCCTTCCGTAGAATTCTTCGGGATGTCAATTCGTTCATGCTGAGTTTTGATCAGCCTTTGCTTGCCACGTGGGCAATCAAGTCCAGAACTTTGTTTGAGTAACCCCATTCGTTGTCGTACCAAGAAACCACTTTCACGAAGTTGTCGTTCAGTGCGATACCGGCATCGGCGTCGAAGATGGAGGTTTCGGGCCAAGTGATGAAATCACTGGAAACGACTGCGTCTTCGGTGTAACCCAATACGCCTTTCATGTCGCCTTCAGAAGCTTCTTTCATGGCGGTTTTGATGTCTTCGTAGCTTGCGCCTTTTTCCAGACGGCAAGTCAGATCCACAGCAGAAACGGTAGCGGTAGGTACGCGGAACGCCATACCCGTCAATTTGCCGTTCAGCTCGGGGATCACTTTACCTACAGCTTTGGCAGCGCCAGTGCTTGAAGGAATGATGTTGAATCCAGCTGCACGACCACCGCGCCAATCTTTAGAAGAAGGACCGTCTTGGGTTTTCTGAGTAGCGGTAACCGCGTGAACGGTCGTCATCAACGCTTCAACAATACCGAACTTGTCGTTCAATACTTTAGCGATAGGAGCCAAGCAGTTGGTGGTGCAAGAAGCGTTAGAGATCACGTTCATGTCTGAAGTGTAGCTGTCTTGGTTCACGCCCATTACAAACATCGGTGCATCAGCAGAAGGAGCAGAGATGATTACTTTTTTGGCGCCGCCTTTCAAATGGGCAGATGCTTTTTCGGTGGTGGTGAACACGCCGGTAGATTCTACCACGTAGTCAGCGCCACAAGAACCCCAAGCAATGTTGGATGGGTCCATTTCATTGAATACGGCAATTTCTTTACCGTTTACCATGAGTTTTCCGTCAACTGTTTCAACAGTTCCGTCAAAACGGCCATGGATTGTGTCATATTTGATCATGTAGACCATGTAGTCTAGATCGATGAAGGGGTCATTTACGCCCACAACCTCTACGGCGGGGTTGTTGATTGATGCGCGGAAGACCAAGCGGCCAATCCGTCCAAATCCATTAATTCCAACTTTTGCTGACATGTTTCTCTTTTCCTTTTTGAGGGGATTGATTATTATACGAAGATCTGATGTCGGTTAACGACACCCGCGCGATATACCCCAATAGTGGCAATAGGTCAAACATGTTTATAGATAAGTTTCTGATAATTAAGACAATCTATATCCTAAATAAAAGGGTCAGGTGGGGCATTTTGTGGAGAAAGAAGGGGTTTTAGCAGTTGTGTGCGCTTGTTTGCCGTTTATGGGGCGTGAATCCTGAGTTGGATGCGGAGGAAGAGAATTTTTTTCAGACGGTTTTAGGGTGGTTTGGGGTCATGGAAGCGCTCAAGTCCTTTATCCATTGACAGCTCGGATGGGAGAGCGCATGAAAATAGCTCTGAGTTCACTTCAACAGCCCACAGTACTTCCTTATGCGTGACAATATTTATCATCAACAAGATGCCGCGGTGTCTTCTTTCGAATTTAATGAAGCGGTGGCCAAGGTCTTTCCGGATATGATTGCGCGTTCAGTTCCGGGTTATGCGGCGACTCTGCGGTTGATTGGCTCGATTGCGGATCGATATGTTCGCCCGGGAAGTCGGGTATTTGATTTGGGATGTTCGTTAGGCGCTGCCAGTTTTTCGGTACAGCGGCAAATTGGTGATCGGGCTGAAATTACTGCGGTTGATTTATCAGAGGCGATGATCAAAAATTTGACACAGCAGGTGCAGCAGGAAAAGATTGGCTCCATTCATCCTCGTTTGGAAGATGTGAGAGAGACACATATTTGCGATGCTCGCCTTACCGTGCTCAATTTTACTTTGCAATTTGTACCCGTGGCTGACCGATTGTCCTTATTAAGGAGAATTGCCCAAGGAACCTTGCCGGGCGGTGTTTTGGTGTTGTCGGAAAAGATTTCGTTTGAAGATCCCGTCGTACAAGAAGAAATGCGCACATTGCACGAGGCGTTTAAAAAAGAAAATGGATATTCGGAATTGGAAATTAGTCGCAAACGGGCGGCCATAGAAGAAGTGTTGATTCCGGAAACCATCGCGGTTCATCAACAACGATTGCGTGATGCCGGCTTCAGTCGTAGCCAAGTGTGGTTACAGTGTTTCAACTTTGTATCGTTATTGGCGTTTAAAGATTAAAAGTTGTGATGATCTCGATGGATAAGGTACAAATTAGAAACTGGCATTGCTGCGCTGAATCAGGTCTTGTTCGATTTTAATGCTGTGAGGTGGTTTCACGAATAGGTTAAGAGGTGGCTGGCGCCACAAAGCTGACTTTTTCAAAGGATACGATTTTCAAATCTCCCTTGGCGTTGATGAGTGTAAGAGAATCGGTGGAGAATGCTTCAATACGGTTCATCCACATTTTCCCTGGAGCTGTTGAAATCAAGGGTTGAGGGGGAGGGACTAATCGATCAATGAAAACTTTTACGGGAAGGTTTGCGATGGTTCCGTCTGCTTTAATGAGTTGAATTGCGAGATCATTGCGGTTTTGAATTTGATGGTTTCCGCGAATGTGAATCAAGATATTGCCTTGATCGGAAAGTAACACTGTCGAAAATAAGGAGTTGAATCCAGTGAGCTTTGTTTGCCACACTATATTTTCAGGAGTGTTGGCTTGGTAGATGGTGATTTCACCCGTTAAATTATTTCGATGATAGATGAATGATTTGTCAGGTGATGCCCCCCAAACTTCATCTGCAGGTGGGGCCCAACAGGCCAGGGTAGCGCTGGTCGCAAAGCAAAAGAAAAGGATAAGAAGAAGAGAGATGATTTTTGATTTCATGAGGGGCGCCTGTGTTGAAAAAGGTTTCTGTGATGCAGACGTCTGTGGAAAGTGCTTTCTTAGAAAAAATTATTTTTTTTCCAAACGGTTGCTCCGGCTGACGTTGTTTTCATCATGAAATCCCCACTTTTTATAAAAGGCGATGACGTGCAGGTTACGGGCGCGTATTTGTAATTGAAGGTGAGGGCAGCCCGCGGTTTTTAAAAGGGCCACTGCTTCAGTGATGAGAAGGCTCGGGTATCCATTGCGTTAATGTTTCGGATGAACTGCTAAATAATTAATCCATCCCCGATGGCCTTCGTCGCCGACCAAGCAACTTGCCATTCATTCACCGGCGAGTTCACTCACTAAAAACATTCAAGGTTTACCTTTTGTTTTCAGCAGTGAAAATTCCCCTCTTGTAGGAGAACTCGTTGTGGGCAGGGTGGGGATCTGAGAGTGGGTGAAAGGTATGTTTTGATGTTATCGATTTGAGTTGTGGTGTTCGGTAATTTATCTGACGATTCTTTATTAAAACCTGTCACTCAAGATTCAATTGGTGATGTCCATAGACCAGGATGGAGAACTGCGCGAAAGGGTATTAGGATGGAAGTTCTAAAGGATTTTGAGCCGTTTGACCTTCTACCCACATACCGTTAATAAGGGTGGTGGAGGTTTGGTCTGGGAGTCCACGTTCGTTTCGATTGAGGGAGGCAATGAGAACATCGATAGCTGCTTTACCAATTTGGTAGGGGTTTTCGTCTACTGCAGAAAAACCTTGATCGGTTTGGGCGTATCCCAGTAACACAATACCTAAACGTTTCAGGTAAGAAGGATCCCCCACAGGTAGATCTCGTAAATGACGATAAGCGCCAAGGGTTATGACGGCATCAGGACGGTGAAGGTCTAACCAGTCTCGTATGTTGTTATCACAAACCTGACCCTTGGAGAAATGAATAGGAATCTGCTGGTCGGGGGGAAGGGTTTGTTGAAAGTGGAGAAATGCTGCGCTGACGCGATTGTCGAGTCGGTCGTCATAACGTTGATTAAGTAGTAGACCGATGCGTTGAAAGTTTCGATGTGTCAGCTTTCGTAAAATTAATCTCATGTTCATGAAATGATCGGGAATCACCGCATGGAGGCGTGGGCGGGTTAGCGTCAGAGAAAGTGAGACCGAGGTAAAAAAATCCCACTGTAAAGATAGATGACCAAAGGGCCTTTGCAAGGGCGGGATGAGTATGCCTCTGACCCCGCGGGCAGAGAGAATAGTGCTGAGACGTTTCCCGCTCATTTTGGGGTCTGCCTGCCAAAAAGAATTCAGTTTATAGCCTAGTGCATTTGCCCGTTCTTCAGCGCCTCTCCAGAGAAGTTTTTGATAGTCGACGCCTTGGGAGATGAAATAATCAGGGTGATCCCAATTATTGATCCATGCAAGGGTTTCCTGATATTCGGAGCGGACGGCGCGACGGGCTTGGGACATCATCTCTGTCAATGCAGGATTGAGTCGGTATCCATGAATGCGGGCGTATTCCTGAACCCGGGCGCGGGTGGTTGCTGCGACACGGGGATCGTTGTGTAAAGCCAGTGAAACGGTAGCGGCACTGATGCCCAAGGCTTGGGCCATCTGTCGCATGCTGGGTGTGGCGGAAGGGGGTGGGGAGGACATGCATCAATCATAGAATGTGTAACTAACTGAAGTACAGATATTTCAACGTGTTTAATTCAAGGTTTATTGCGGTGAAGGGTCAAAATATGAAACACTTTGGAAAAAGGAGATATTATGAATATGTTATTCAACCGTTCGTTATTTGTTTTATGTGCAACCCTCGTGGGGATGGCTTGTATTCCAGTGCAATCCGCTGTGATATTTATTGATGATTTAGAAGCCTACACCCCGGGTACCGGAAATTTTACCCCTGAGGGTACTTCTTGGTATGATACTTATAATGCTGTGACCATTGCAGATGAAAATACGGCAACACCTTTTGGTGCATCTAACCACTATATGATTCTGAATACGGGAAGTAATTTTTATCGTACGGACTCACTTTCACAATCGGCATCAGGTTTGGCTACCTACAGTTTTGATTTTGTTGATGCGAGCACTGCGGCTTCAGGTCCGGACGGCATTCGTTTTGGTATCGGTAGTGGAGATTTGAATTCGAGTAAGGCATACACGGCATGGTTTATTAATGATGGTGTATTGACGACGGCGGAAAATACCAGCTTGGTATCGGGTGCGCTGCCCACATTGGAGGAAGATAAAGTCTATACAGCTTTTGTGATGTACAATGGCTCGGGCAGTACTCAGTTGATTAATGGCGCAGGAGTTGCGACGGTATCAGCTGGTCAGTCAGCGTTGTTTTTTTATGATCAAGTGGGGGAAACGCTGTTGGACGCGGGACGCTTTGGTCATACTTCATCTGTGACCCCCACAGGATTTCTGCTTCGGAATTTTTCATCTGGAGACAATGAATTGTACATTGACAATATATCATTGGAGGATTCGTTAACGGTGGTTCCTGAGCCGGGAAGTATGTATTTAATTATGCTGGGGAGTGTGGTTTTGGTATGGGCGCGGTTTTCGCGTCGATAATCGCTGCTGATTATTAGAAACTTTTAGGGGTTACGCTGTGTTTATGATGATCCGTGTTTGCTGTGTAGTGACTTTGTTCACTTTCGCTGTGAGTTTTGCTGAAGGTCCGTTGCGAATTGTAGCGACGGGAGGGCGTATGGGAACGAGTACCTATGGGGTAACTGGATCATATACGGCGTTTCGCCATCGAACACCACATATGTTGGGTGGACCCGTCGACGAGATACAGATAGGTTTCATGAATTGGGTGCATGATTACACCAAAGAAGTGGCCAATACGAATGAGGTTACAATTGAATACGCATGGTTGGAACGAGCTTCCAGTGGTCAAATTGTTGCGCTCACATTTGATGGTGAAAGAGCGTTTGTGATGCCCGCGAATTCAGATCAGGCCTACTTTCCTGCTGACCCGATTGCTTCGAGTGTGTGGACGGGGGCGCGGCCGGAGCGGGATGAAGTTTTCTGGGTGAATGTGTTGGGGCGACTACCCCAAGGAGGGAAAGTGTGCATGGGGTCTCCCGCTACGTGGCCCGGTGCAAAATTCATGGTGTACGATCCTGCCAATGCGACGGAACAAATTGATAATTCGGGTCAGGTTCTGCCCGTTCCTGGCCAAATTTCTCGAGTGTTGGGTCTCCCTTTGGTGTTCACTGGGCGCTATCGCGAAGCGGGGTATTTGTCGGTGATCGGTATTGGCGATAGTATTTTGGATGGAAGCGGAGATCGTGTGAGTACTTTGGCCACTATTTCTGGTTTTGGGTTTTTTAACCGCGCTGCCGTGGATGAACAGGGTGAAAATGCCATAGCCATGTTTAATTTAACTCGGCATGGCGCGGTTTCACGTGTGTGGGAGAATGCAGAACGTCAACTTCAGTTTTTACCCTTGGCCAATGTGGTCGTAGAAGAGTTTGGGACCAATGATATTGGTTCTCGGGGAACGGGGAATGTGGCTGAGTTGAAACTCCGACTGGAAGAAATTTGGCAGATTGCGCGAAAGGCGGGCGTTCAAAAAGTACTGCGTACTTCCTTGTTGCCAAGGACCGTGTCGACCGACGCGTATCGCAGTGCAGAGAATCAAAGCCCAAATGAAGGTTGGGGGGGTGGAGGTAAGCGCGATGAGGTTAATGCCTTTTTTGCCGAGGCGTTGATCAATGGATCGCTTGATGTGCTGGTCCCCACTTTGGCTGGGGTGGCGGATCCAGAAGATGATCATCTTTGGCGGACAGATGGCAGCGCACAATTACTAACTTCGGATGGCACCCATTTAAATGCTTATGGAAATAGCGTGTTGGCGCCAATCTTGCGGGAAGCTTTGTTGGCTCTGGAGGTAGATATGGAGATGGATTCCTACGAGACGTGGTCAGGACGTTTGGATTGGCAGGGGCAGGATGCATCACCATCAGCTGATCCCAATGGAGATGGTCTGAGTAATCTGGGTGCGTATGCATATGATTTGGATCCGTTATCGCAGGTGCAGGCTTCCGATTTGCCCAGCCTGAGTTATGACGTGGACGGAGATGAGGGGCCTTGGTTGACCATAAGCTATCGTCACAATGTCAGTGCTGGAGATGTGAGCTATATCCTTAAAGTTACGGATGCGTTAACAGAAGGATGGAAGACCCTTTTTGTCAATGGCATCGATGTGGTGTGCGAGACTTTGGAAGCAAATTCAGAGGGGGATGGTCATGTGCAGGTGAAGCGCGTGCGCATGAAAATTTCAGCGGAGGATGTACAAAAATTCATAGGGGTGGACGTGAGAATGTGACCTCATTATGAAGAAGGAAGAGGGAAGGCTGACAAGTAAGGGGTCATTGAATTGAGCTGAAGAGATGAGGAATGAGCAAGGTAAAGGTCGGAATACCCAGAGGGGATTCCGACCTTGGGGAGTCATCTCTATACTGCCTGGGTTAACGCATTTTCTGCAGTTCAAAAGACTGTCCTGCTAAAGCCTCTTTGGCGAAGTTACCCCAGAAAGGCGTGGGGGTATATTCCCAGTCGGTAATCAGAATAGGAGAGGCTGCAGGATGAAAGCACCAGCCGGTCCAATTGATTTTATACTTCTGAATAAAGCCGAGCATGTCGGGTACCCAAGTGTAAGGATTTTCCTGCACTTCATTCCGGGGAACGAAGGTAAAATCAATCACGTCGGCCCCCACTTCTCCGAGGAAGATTGGATATTTTTCGGCGGCGGCCATCACCTTTTTTTCCCAACCATCATGCCAGTGATAGGTGTGCCAGGAGTACATGATTCCGTTACCGGTTTCATCGTCGAGTGCATAACCGTTGACCACTCCACTAAGATCATTGCACCACCACACGCCTCCTGCGATGATAATATTTTTGGCGCCCGTGCTCCGCACCGCGTCGACCAGTCCCTGCATGCCGACGGATTCAAAACCATTGTTGGCTTTTTTCTCAGCGTCAGTGAGGAAGGCCGATTCATCGTGTTTCCCTTGTTCGCCGACGAAACCACCATTGCGCCAAACTTCCCAAGAAATGCCATGGGGTTCATTAAATACATCGAATAAAACGGCGGGGTGATCTTTGTACTTTTCAGCGCAGTCTTTCCAAAAGTCAGCGTGCTCTTGTTTGGGGGCACGAAAACGATGGAGGTCGATCACCACGTACGCGCCACGGTTGGCTGCGAGGGTGACGGCTTTATCGATTTGATTCCGATAAAATTCTCCGCCGTCATCTTGAAATT
This sequence comes from Kiritimatiellota bacterium B12222, assembly GCA_029719485.1. Lineage (GTDB taxonomy): Bacteria > Verrucomicrobiota > Kiritimatiellia > SS1-B-03-39 > UBA6053 > UBA6053. The sequence continues at coordinate 660,294 of CP120722.1, forward strand.
CACCTTGGCCGTACCAGTAGGTTTCGCGGATAGGGAGGCGAATACAATTTGCGTTCCAGTTTTCAATGGCTTCCAATACGGAGCGAAGAACTTGTCGATCGGCAGAAAGGGTTTCGAGTCCCCCGGCGTTTAGTCCTTGCAACCAAACTTCATTTCCCTCTTCGTCGTGAAGACGGTTGCCGACGACTGTGAGCATGGACGGCCAGTTTTCGATGAGGGGTTCTTCATTGGGAATCTCAAGGCTTGCTTGAATGCGGGCTTTTTTTGCGTCAGCTTCTGCCAATAAAGCTTCGGGATCAATCAAGCGAACTTGCAGGTGATCGATGTCAAAGCTGGCGGCATTTGCCGTGTAAAGAGCGGCTTCTATTTCAAAGGATTTGGCTTTGGGGCTGACCAAAAACTGATCTGTCATCTCTACCCATCCTGAGGTAGGTACGAGGGTGTCGATGGCCTCGGGAGATGAGCTTCTGCGAAAATCTTCCCCTTTGCTGTTGAGGGGAATGAAGCGCAAATTTGCAGAAAAGTAAGGGCGGGGTCCTGGGAGGGTTCGGGTGATGCGTTGACGCCAGGAGAGTTCAATGGCTTGCGCATTGTTGGGCAACGCGATGGGAGCGGAGCGGATTTTGACTACTTGGGTGTTGTCGGCATCGTGTAGTTGTAGGTAATGGGTTTCATGATCAGATTTAAGCTGAGTACCGGATGTTTCTTGCCATGAATGGGTCGAAAAGTCTTCGGTGTATAAAGGGGGGAGTTTGTCGTAGTCGGGTTTGGATTCCGCAATTTCTTCGGCATCGGGGGCTTCTCTGATGACAACGTTATCCAAATCAAAGGTACCGGTTTCCACTTGGAAGAGGCAGGGCATAAATTTGAGAATGCGGGCGCCATCGGGTACGGGGAAAGTGACGCTACGTTTTTCCCAGCCGTCGGTGTTGCGCGACCAAGTGAGGACAGGTGCCTTTACGGGTACTTTGTTTCGGTTGGCATCCATCCACTCCATCATGATCCGCGCGTCAAACCATGAATTTGTGCCCCGTTTTAAATTGCTCACGCGGCTTAGCAGAGTCAGTTGTAGCTCATTAATACCTTCTGGAACGGTAATTTCCCGATAAAGCATGTTGGTTTTACCCGGTTCTGAGCTTTGAATGCGGATAAACTGATTTCCGGGTTCTGATTCCCAACTGGCGGCTGGGATTTGGGGCCATCCCTGAGGCCAGGTTTCATGGGCCTGTTTTTCGAAATCAGAGACGATGAAGCTGTTTACATTTGCGGGGACGAGCTGGTCGCTCCTGGTTTGTCCTGTTGAAATCAAACAAGCGAATCCTATCAACCAACTGTGTAAAGGTATTTTCATTCTTTTCCTTAGTGTGAGTTACATATATATATTAATAATAGATGATTGGTATGTTAAAGATATGGTTAGGTCAATAAAATCTTTTTAAGTTTACAGGGGTGGATGATGTCGTTCTCTTTCAGGTTTTGCTTTAACTCTGATCTAAAAAGTTTAGGGAAGAGGGTCTCATGAATGAACCAAACCCCAATGATGAAGAACGTCAGCCCCGTATACGCGAAGAATCGTTGTGCCCTTGTAAAAGTAAGCTCCCTTATAAAGAATGTTGCATGCCTTATCATTATGGACGGGCAAAAGCTGAAACCGCTGAAGCGCTGATGCGTTCGCGATATTCGGCCTTCTTTTTTCGGCGTATCGATTACATTCTCGATACCACCTATCCGCGGATGCGTACGGCGGAGTTGCAAAAGAGCTTAGAAGAAAACATGCGGAATATCAGTTGGAGCTTTCTCAGAATTTTAAGCACATCCAAAGGTCAGAAGCACGATAAAGTGGGCAAGGTGGAGTTTGTCGCGGATTATTATTTAAATGGCGAATGTTATGAAATGCATGAGCACTCACGTTTCAAACGTCATAAAGGCGCGTGGAAGTATGTGGACGACAAGGGGTAAGGGGCGGCTGACGTTTTGGGATTACTTGGCTGAAAGGCGTAGGTGATCGGAAGCTGTTTTCATGTCGTTAAAGTAGTCGGGAAAGCGTTGGATGAAGTCATCTTCTTGTTTTTGCAGTTTGTAGAGAAGGCGTGAGAGGCAGACGGGATTCCGAAAACGGCGCCCCACGCGATCAAAAATTTGGGGCAGCGCCGAGGACTGAGCGTAGCTCGGAAAGATCTCATACTGGAGTAGAAAGTGTGCATAATTTTCAGCTTGATGTGGAAAAGGGGCGGGCGGGGATTGGAGGAAGTTTGTGATCTGGGCATAGACTGATTCCCAGGAGTCTGAGATGAGTTTATCCCAACAGCGGAACAGTAAATAGTCTCCGTAGAGATCCAGGACAATGCCGCCATAACGACGATCCTTGGGTGGTAAAAGTTGTTTGGCGAAGGACAGGAAAGGGTGGGTTTCTCCAGCGGCATCTACCCGTCGATGAGCGCGAATGCCCTGTTTAACCTTGTCGGAGTAAGGGAGTTCCTCCACAGAACCCCGAGTGAAATCTCCTAAAAATTGACCCAATAAAAATTCAGGATCGTCGAGTCCGAGGCAAAGATGACATAAGGTGTTCATAGTTTCCTATAATCGATATTGTCATGGGGGTCGATATTTGAATTGAAACAAGAGTTGGTCCGGACTTGGGGGTAGGGGGCTCGGGGTGGGAGATGGGTGATGATTTTGGCCGCAAGAGGGCGCGAAAGGGTGCTTCCCCTATACCCTGTTTGGGTTGGGGGGAAGGTGGCTTGGGTTGTGGAGAAGACAGGGGCAGGATGCCACTCCTCCCGGTGGGTGGGGTAAGGTGGACACAGCGCCAAAGGTGCGACCCCATACTAGCCAGGGGTGTAACCCCTGGATGACGTGTAGGATGAGAAACGAGTGCCAAAGGTGCGGCTCTATAAACCAATTAATTTTGAGGGTTATAGGGTCGCGCCTTCAGCGCTTGGGTTTTGTAGAAAATGAAATCCAGGGGTTGCACCCCTGGCTGGTATAGTGCCGTAGCGTTGCTACTTTTGGATGGGGCTGGGTTTGCGGCAATTGGGATCGAGAATTGATGTTATGAAATAATGCGTAGGTAAAAGAAATTTTGGACGCGAGAGGGTGCTTCCCCTATACCCCGTTTGGGTCTGGTGGTTTGGGTTGTAGGGAAGGGCAGGATGCCACTCCTCCCAGTGGATGTGGTGGGGGTTAGGTAGCTTGGGTTATGGGGATGGTGGGACGTGAGGTAGCTTGCAGAGGATTGATGGCAGGTGAATGCAGCGCCAAAGGTGCGACCCCATACTAGCCAAGGGTGTAACCCCTGGATGACGTGTAGGATGAGAAACGAGTGCCAAAGGTGCGGCTCTATAAACCAATTAATTTTGAGGGTTATAGGGTCGCGCCTTCAGCGCTTTGTGGGATGTTGGGGTTTGACCAGGGGTTGCACCCCTGGCTGGTATAGTGCCGTAGCGTTGCTACTTTTGGATGGGGCTGGGTTTGCGGCAATTGGGATGGGGATCGGTTTGGGGATCGGTATCGAAAATTGTTGTGGTGAGGGGAGGATGATGTTTGAAGATTTTGGCCGCAAGAGGCGCGAAAGGGTGCTTCCCCTATACCCTGTTTGGTCTGGGGGGAAGGTAGCTTGGGTTGTGGGGAAGGTAGTGGCAGGATGCCACTCCTCCCGGTGGATGGGGCTCGAATTTCTCTCTCTGGGTAGGGTTGCCTGTTTGAGTTCAAGTAGCTAAGCTCTGCGCATGACTACATCTTCTTTTTCCGAACTTTCTTTATCGGCTGCACAACTTTCGAATCTCGAAAGTTTGGGATATCACAGTATGACGCCGGTGCAAGCTGCGGCCTTACCGATCGCACTGGCGGGGAAAGACCTTATTGCACAGGCGCGTACGGGAAGTGGGAAAACCGCTGTTTTTGCTTTGGCGCTCTTGGCGCAACTCGATTTGAACTCACGTGCTACGCAAGCTCTGGTGCTTTGTCCTACCCGCGAACTCTGCATTCAGGTTTCCAGCGAATTGAGGCGCATTGCCCGGCATCAGCCGAATGTGATGATTACGTCACTCTATGGCGGACAGGCGATTGATTTGCAAAAACGTGCACTCAAAAAAGGAGCGCAGATCGTGGTGGGTACACCGGGTCGGATGGTGGATCATCTTCAGCGTGGCACGTTGCAAGTGGGTGAGTTGACACATTTGGTTTTGGACGAAGCTGATCGCATGCTGGAAATGGGGTTTATGAATGAGCTTAATCGCATTGTGGATTCCTTACCACGGAATCGGCAGACGCTGCTGTTCTCGGCAACGTTCCCCGAAAATATTCAACACCTCAGTAGTCATTTACAACAGAATCCACGACACATTACCGTTGATGAACCTTTGGCTTCTGCAGAGATCGAACAGCATGTGTACTTGTGCGACGCGATGGATAAACTCGATGGACTCAAGAAATTATTGCTGAAGCATCAACCGGTCTCGGTGGTGGTGTTTTGTAATTATAAAAAAAGCACCCAGGATATCGCTCATTATCTCAATGAACAGGGATTCACTGCGGCGGCATTGAATGGTGATCTTGAACAACGCGATCGGGAGGATTTGCTTATTCAGTTTAAACATCAGAGCTGTTCCGTGTTGATTGCTACGGATGTGGCGGCTCGAGGATTAGATATTAAAGACCTGCCCCTGGTGGTGAATTACGAGCTTCCTTCAGATCCCGAAACCTATGTGCATCGCATTGGGCGAACGGGTCGTGCGGGTAAAAGTGGGGTGGCGTTGAGTCTGTGTACGGATCGGGAAAAACGTAAACTCTCCGAGATCAATGCGTATCAAAATTCGGCGCTTCGACTGGAGTCGCTTGAGACGATTACACCTTCTCTTGCAAAAATTCCCGACCCGATTTTTATTACGCTCAGTATTTCGGGAGGGCGGGATGCGAAGGTTCGGGCGGGTGAGATTTTGGGTGCGCTTACGGGTAAAGGCGGAGTGGAAGGTGCGCAAGTTGGTAAGATCGATATCATGGACTACCGATCTTATGTCGCGGTTCATCGTAGTGTTGAAGATCGTGCCATGCAAAAGCTCAGGCAATCAAAAATCAAAGGGCGAAAATATAAAGTTCACAAACTTTGGTAGAGGGTCCTTGATGTTTTGCTGAGTGCTTCAGCATTTCGCAACAAAAGAATTTAAAGTTAGAACGCGTTTGCATAGGAAAAGAGATATGACTGAAACGGATGTATTATTGGCCAGCTTTGATGAGTTTCCGAAGCTCGGAATTCGGGAGTGGGCACAGTTCCGACGTTCGGAAATCGAAGCGGTATTTGATGCAAAGAAAAATGGGCATTTGCCAAAGTGGCGGGAGGCGTTGGCAGCCATCGTGACTCCAGAATTGAAGCCGGTATTGAATGAAGGTGCTGTGAGTGACGGGGCGCAAGATGTTCAGGATGAGGCCTTGTGGCAGTGTTTTCATCCATGGCGAAAAGGTCCATATCGTTTGGGTGATATGGAAATTGATACAGAGTGGCGTTCGGATATGAAGTGGGATCGTTTGTTGCCAGCTTTAGAACCACTGGCGGGTCGGACCTGTTTGGATGTGGGCTGCGGCAATGGATATCACTGCTGGCGGATGCGGGGAGAGGGGGCCGAACAGGTGGTGGGATTGGATCCTTTTTTGTTATATGTGATGCAGTTTATGGCGGTGTGGAAACGTATTCCTGATCAGGCGGTGCGGGTGTTGCCGTTGGGGGCTGAGGCGATTGAGCCGGGGTTGGGATTTGATACGGTGTTCTCCATGGGGGTGTTATCTCATTGCAAAGAACATCAGGCACATTTGGATTTGTTGAAACAGGCGCTGCGTCCGGGAGGTCAGTTGGTGTTGGAAACATTGACGGTGCCGGATGAACAGGGTCCGCTGTTTTATCCGGAAGGTCGGTATGCGCAGATGCGCAATATTACGGCCTTGCCGACGGTGTCCACCTTGGCACAGTGGTTAAAGGAGGGGGGCTTGAAATCTGTAGAGCATGTGGACACGTCGCTGACCACCTTTGAGGAACAGCGTGCCACAGAGTGGATGACTTTTTATTCCTTAAAAAATTATTTGGATCCCGAAGATTTTAGTAAAACGGTGGAAGGGCATCCTGCGCCTCAGCGGAGTATCTTTGTGGCGAATTTATAAGGGAGACTTTGTTGGGGGGGATTTGAGGCCTTTGAAGTTAAGTAAAAGCAGGAGCAAGCAGGCGACTAAAAAGTAAGGAAGTATGAGGAGAGATGTGTAGCCTGCTATCACTCCAAACAGAGGAGGCAACAAAGTGGAACCCGTGTAGGCGGCGGCCATTTGGAATCCCATGATTGCATCGGCATTTTGGGCGCCGAAGTGTTGAGGTGTTTCGTGGATCATACAGGGAAAGATGGGGGCGCAGCCCATGCCTACCAGCACGATGCCGCAGAGCAGGAGGGGGCTGGGGAGGGGGGGCATCAGTAGCAAAATACCGGTGAAAAGCGTCCAAATACCAGCTTGAATGATATGGTGATTCGAAAAATGGTGGGTAAGGAATCCGGTGAGAAACCGGCCCAAGGTGATGCTGGCATAGAACAGTGCGACCCAGGTTGCCGCAGTTCCCGGGGCGAGTCCTCGGGCATCCACCAGATATGAACCTCCCCAGAGTCCTATGCCGGCTTCAATGCCCATGTAGGCGATAAACACCAGCAGGGCGCGGTTGACGCCTTTCATTTTGAGTGCTTTCAGGAAAGGTACATGGGGGGCTGGCGGGTGACGTTGTTCGGCTGTTTTACGTAGCTGTATTTTTCGCCAGAGAGGTAGGGCGGCCACGAGGCAGGCCAATAACATAAACTGAAAGATGGCGATGGAACGGTAGCCGATGTGCCAGGACGCTCCTCGGAAAATACAGGCGGAAAGGATCAATGGGCCGGATAATGCGCCAATGCCCCAAAAGCAGTGGAGCCAGCTCATATGTCTGGATTCGTAGTGATTTGCCACGTAGGCATTGAGGCCGGCATCGATGGCACCTGCACCTAAGCCCAAAGGAAGGGTACAGAGGAGTATCCATCCAAAAGTAGGTGCAAAAGAGAAGCCCAACAGTGCGCCCGCCGTGAGAAGAACACTGATGGCTGTGATCTTACCTGTTCCTAACTTACGGATGATCAGGCCCGAAAAGAAGCTTGAGAAAATGGTCCCCCCGGAGATGAGGAGTTGGGCGATTCCGGCTGCGGCCACAGGAACAGCGAGATCGGGTTGCATCACCGGCCAAGCGGCCCCCAATAAGGCGTCGGGCAGTCCAAGGCTAATGAACGCCATATAAATCAATAGCAATAAAAGGGTAGCCATGTGAACGCAGGAGCTAAAGAGCTTTAACCCTCCCGTTTTAAGTGGGAGGCTGAGTAGAGTGCGACGTGCCAGGAAATAAGGATGGCGACATAGAGCACACCGAACAGGGCCTGGATGATGCTGAGGCTGCGGGTGAGTCGATGGGTGGGCGCGATGTCGCCATAGCCCACAGTGAGTTGGGTGATAAAGCTGTAATAGAGCACAAGATTAAAGGGAAGTCTTTCGCCGGGGGGGACGGTGCTATGGGAGAGGGCGCCCGGATAGACGGATAGAATTAAGGCATAAATATTCGCGAAGGCGATTCCTGCCACAATGTAGAGCGAAACCACATCGACAATTTCTACGGCGGAGATTTTTTTGAATGTGAAGATGGAGCGTGTGAGCACAAAGGCAAGTAAACCATGGCTCATGGCCCAAAACACACTTTGTAAGTTAAAGGCAGTCAGTTGAAACTCTAAAACGCCCATGACCCAGGGGATGCCTTCCAGGAGCATCATGCCGGCAAATATCTTGTAGCTTCTGCTGATTCTCAGGGCGGCGTAGGCATACATGCTTACCACGATGCCATCCCAGAGATGGTGGAAAAAACCGCTGGAAAAGAGCTCAATCTCCAAAAGCTCAATCAGTACAAATCCAAAGAGCGTGAAATGTACCCAGCGAGGACGTTCAATGGTGGTCAAGGAAACGGGAGTTAGACGGTGACGCTGGGGGCGCAGGTGTGCTGAGGGAGAGTTCGTTTTCATGGGTGGGGTCTTTTTCGAGAGGGATGAAGTGATTATCCTATGGAGAGCGGAGGAGGGAAAGCGACACTCTTTTATGACTATTCCTCAAGAGAATGAATGAAAATGGGCAAAAAGATCAAGCTCAGAGAGGTGGACTGGAGGGCTGAGCTGGCTGAATGGCTACAAGGTTATGAGAAAATGAGGACATGATGAGGGAGAAAATTGTCACTTGCCATTCCTGTTTTAACTTTATAAACCCTACGCATGAAAAACATTCTTATCATTGGTGCCGGCGGTGTCGGTAGAGTTGTCGCCCACAAATGTGCGCAGGTTCCTGAGGTTTTTGAAACCATTACCCTGGCCAGCCGAACCAAGGCCAAATGCGATCAGATTGCATCGGAAATAGATCGTCCGATCCACACCGCGGCAGTGGATGCGGATAATGTTGCGGAAACGGTGGCTTTGATTAAAAAATGTGGTGCTGAAATGCTCCTGAATGTAGCCTTACCTTATCAGGATTTGACTCTAATGGAGGCCTGTTTGGAGGCGGGGATTCACTATTTGGATACTGCAAACTATGAACCCGTAGATGAAGCGCGTTTTTCATACGAATATCAATGGCCCTATCATGAGCGTTTCAAAGAAAAGGGACTGATGGCGTTGTTGGGTAGTGGATTTGATCCCGGGGTGACCAATGTGTTTTGTGCGCATGCGGTGAAGCATCTGTTTGATGAAATTCATTATGTGGACATTCTCGACTGCAATGCGGGTGATCATGGCTTGCCTTTTGCGACCAATTTTAATCCTGAAATCAATATTCGGGAAATCACAGCGAATGGACGTTACTGGGAAGCGGGGGAATGGAAAGAAACCAAACCGCTGGAAATTCATCGTCCTTACGACTTTCCTCTTGTGGGCGAAAAAGAGATTTATTTGCTGTATCACGAAGAAATGGAGTCCTTGTGCCGCAATCTGCCCGGCCTCAAACGTATTCGTTTTTGGATGACCTTTGGTGCATCTTACATCAATCATCTTACCGTGTTGCAAAATGTAGGCATGACCTCTATTGAGCCCATTACTTTTAAAGGGCAGGAATTTGCGCCGATTGAATTCCTCAAAGCGGTACTACCCGATCCAGCGTCATTAGGTCCATTGACCAAAGGGAAGACTGTGATTGGCAATGTGATTGAAGGTCTAAAAGACGGAAAAAAACGTAAAGTATATGTGTACAATGTCTGCGATCACGAAGAGTGTTATGCGGAAGTGAAGTCGCAAGCCATTTCGTACACCACTGGAGTGCCGGCGATGATTGGTGCAAAACTGATGATGACCGGCGACTGGTTGAAACCGGGCGTATGGAATATGGAACAACTGGATCCTGATCCATTTATGGCGGGATTGACTACGCATGGCCTGCCCTGGCAGGTGATCGAGTTGGATCCGGAATCACCACCTGTTTATTAAGGACCGGCTTCCAAATTTGAGATCTGAATGTTCAGCCCTCAGATGAGAACATACACATAAGCATTCATAAAAATTTAGAGATCTCAACTACATGACAAAATCCCCCTCTTCCTCTTGGACGGTGTCCGATTCCGCTGAACTTTATGGTCTGCCCAGGTGGGGCGCACCTTATTACCGCGTTGCAGATGCAGGTGAGGTGGAAGTTAATCTGGGTGACGAAGAAAATGAGAGCTGGCACAGCATGGCCGCCATGATCGGGGAGCTAGAAGAACGGGGCATTGAAGCGCCGGTGATGTTGCGATTTGGCAATATCCTTGAACATCGTTTGCGCCTGCTGAATGAGTCCTTTCGAAAGGTGATGAAGGCCGCAGGCTATCAAGCACCCTTCAAAGGGGTTTTCCCCATTAAGGTAAATCAACAACACCAGGTGATTGATCAAATTTGTGAATTTGGAAAACAGTTTCATCATGGACTAGAGGCGGGAAGTAAACCGGAATTGATTGCGGCGTTGAGTTACATGCATGATCCGGAAGCCTTGATTATTTGCAATGGCTACAAAGATAAGGAGTTTATCGATTTAGCCCTGTATGCCGTTCAGATGGGACTGCAGGTGATGTTGGTGGTTGAAACCGTGGGGGAGGTGCCGTTGATATTGGAACGCTCTGCTGCGCTTGGCGTAACACCACGTTTGGGTGTGCGGATGAAATTGTCTACTCCGGGCAGTGGCAAATGGGTGGAATCTGGAGGCGATGCTTCCGTATTCGGTTTAAATGCGGAACAGGTGATTCAAGTGGTGGACCTCTTGAAAGAGCAGGAGAAGTTGGATTGCTTAGAGTTGTTGCACTATCATTTGGGGTCGCAAATTCCTAATATTCGCACCATTCGAACCGGCGTTTCGGAAGCGTGTCGGGTGTATGTGAATCTGGTGCGAGAAGGTGCAAAAATGGGCTTCCTTGATATGGGGGGCGGCTTGGCGGTCGACTATGATGGCAGTCAATCCAACACCACCAGTAGTCGTAACTATGCGGTGGAAGAATACTGCGCCGACGTGGTGGAGTCGGTGATGGAAATTTGTGATAAGTCAGATGTGGCGCACCCCACATTGGTCACAGAATCGGGTCGTGCCACGGTGGCACATTACGGGGTGTTGGTCTTTAATATCCTGGATGTTTCCGGAGCGCCTACCAAATTAGAGGTGCCGGAGTTACCGGAAAATGCGCCCAACGAACTTAAATATCTCGTCGAAATTCCCCATCAGATCAAAGCAAACAATCTGCAGGAATGTTTGAACGATGCGGTGTATTACCGCGATGAAATCCGCAATCGTTTTGCGCTGGGATTGGTTACGTTACGGGAACGTGCATTGGCCGAACGTTGCTTTGCGGTGATCGTAAAAAAAATTGAAAAAGCGACGCAGGATATGGAGCGGGTGCCGGATAGTTTGGAAGAGCTTTCAGCAGCGCGCCCAGATATCTATTACGGAAATTTCAGCTTATTTCAGTCCTTGCCAGATAACTGGGCGATCGATCAACTCTTCCCGATTATGCCGATTCACCGCTTGAGTGAAGAACCCTTACAGGATGGAATTTTTGCGGACATCACCTGTGACTGTGATGGAAAAATTGATCACTTTATTGACGATTCCGGGTCAAAAAATTCTTTACCCTTGCATGATCTTAAGGATGAAGAGTCGTATCACATTGGGGTGTTCTTGGTGGGGGCTTATCAGGAAACGCTCGGTGATCTTCACAATTTATTTGGGGATACGAATGTAGTGAGCGTGGAAGTGGATGAGGAAGGGCAACGGGTGTATGGGCACGAAGTTCAAGGCGACACCGTTGCGGATGTGTTGAGTTACGTGGAATACGATATTAAAGAAATGACGGGTAACTTCAGAAAGCTGGCGGAACGGGCGGTACGTCAAAGTCGGATCACAGCTCCTCAACGAAAAATTATCATGTCTGCTTTCACTGAAGGTATGCAGGGTTACACCTATTTTGAAAATCAATGAGTGACCCTTTTCCTTTTGATCTAAATCAAGTGCCTTCTCCATGTTATGTGGTAGATAGTGTTTCTTTGCGTAAAAATGGACGAATTTTGGATGAGGTACGTCAGGCTTCCGGTGCTAAAATTATTTTAGCGCTCAAAGCGTTTGCGATGCATCCTGCGTTTCCGATATTGCGTCCATTTTTAAATGGGACTACCGCGAGTTCTTTGAATGAAGCGTTATTGGGTAAACTCGAATTCGGTGGCGAAGTACATGCCTATGCCGTGGCGTATTCGGATGCAGATTTTTTGAAGTTACAGGATATCGCGGGACACATCAGTTTTAACTCGGTGGCGCAATGGGAACATCACAAAGCGCAAGCATTGACGCGACCGGATGTGAAATATGGTTTGCGGATCAATCCGCAATACAGCGAAGTAGAAGTCGACTTGTACAATCCTTGTATCCCAGGTTCTCGTTTTGGCATGACGGCAGATGATGTGGCGGGTGTGGATTTGACGGGGATTACGGGTCTGCATTCGCATACACTTTGTGAGCAAGGCAGTGATACTCTGGCGCGGACGGTGGCGCATATTGAAAACAAATTTGGAGCATTGCTGCATCAAATGGAATGGTTGAATTTAGGTGGTGGACATCACATCACTAAAGATGATTATGATCGGGACTTATTGGTGAAGACGGTCAAACATTTGCGGGAGACTTATGATCTGCAAGTAATTTTGGAGCCTGGTGAAGCATCGGCTGTGGATGCGGGATGGTTGGTGACTGAGGTTTTGGACGTGTTTGAAAGTCAGGGCGTACGACATGCCATTTTAGATTCGTCAGCGACCGCGCATATGCCTGACGTGTTGGAAATGCCCTATCGTCCTTTTGTTTTGGGGAGTGCTGAGACGGGGGAAAAGGCTCACGATTATAAGTTGGGAGGCATCACCTGTTTGGCGGGTGATCGCATTGGCGACTACAGTTTTGATCAGCCCTTGACGCGTGGGGATCGGTTGGTGTTTACCGACATGGCGATTTACAGTATGGTTAAAACCACACATTTTAATGGAGTGGCCCATCCGGCCATTGCGTTGTGGGATGGAGAATGTGGGGAGATGAAGGTGACGCGTACCTTTGGTTATGCGGAATTTCGTGATCGATTGGGCTAGTGCGGTTAAGGTAGGCGAAGCCGTTTTTTTGCCGCGAGAGGGCGCGAAAGGGCGCTTCCTCTATACTCCGTTTTGGAAGGTTGGGGTTAGGTAGCTTGCAGAGGATTGATGGCAGGTGAATGCAGCGCCAAGGGTGGGACCTTATACAAGCCAGGGGTGCAACCCCTGGATGTCGTGTAGGATGAGAAACTAGCGCCAAAGGTGCGGCTCTATAAACCAATTATTTTTGAAGGTTATAGGGTCGCACCTTCAGCGCTTGGGTTTTGTAGAAAATGAAATCCAGGGGTTGCACCCCTGGCTGGTATAGTGCCGTAGCGTTGCTACTTTTGGCTGGGGAAGGAGAGCCGCAGCAGAGGGGACTTAGGTGATTGTGCAAATCCTTTGGGCTACTTTTCCCGTTTTGCGTTTCGCCACAGGACGGTGCTGACGGCGGTGAGGGTGAGGGCCATGCCCATGAGCCGGGTGGGATTAAGGGGTTCATCTAAAAACCATTTCCCCAGGAGAACAGCGACCACAGGATTCACATAACTGTGCGAAGAAGAGAGAATGGGGGCGGTGTGTTTGGTGATGTAGATGAAGCAGCTAAAGCCGATCCAGGAACCGAAGACCAGTAAGTAGGCAAATGCCCACCAAGATTGAGCGGAGGTGGCGGCCCAATCGGCTCGAAAGGCTTCGCCGCTGATTACGGCGATGGCGAGGGTGACGGCTCCTCCGCAGATCATTTGCATGGCAGCGAAGATCATGCTTGAGGCGGGTTGCGCGCTGGCCTTGCCGATTAATGCTCCTGCTGCCCAAAGAAAGGGTGCGAGTAAAGAGAGTGCGCAGCCCAAGAGAAGATGGTCACCGCCTGCTTCGGGAGAAACTAAAAGAGCGATACCGAGGAGGCCGATGGCGAGGGCGAGCAAACTAATCCAACCGGGCCGTTTCCCTTGTCCGCTCCACCATGCAAGCAAGGTCATGTACAGCGGGTTGATGGAGGTGAGGACAGCAATAAGCCCGGAGTCCATCCACAACGCGGCGATCGAAACCAGACCATTGCCACCTAAAATAAGTAAAGTGCCACCGATGAAAGCATTGCGCCAATGGACAGGTTCTGGTTTGGGCGCAGCACGCAGACGCAAAAAAGCATACATGGCAATTCCTGCCAGGAAAAATCGTAGACCCGCAAGCGTAAGTGGCGGGAGGGTCTGCACCATGATTTTGATCCCCAAGTAGGTAGATCCCCAAATGAAATAGACCCCAAGGAAAGCAAAGAAAAGGGATTTTTTGGAGGCAGGTGTTAAGGTGGGCATGATGGGCGCATCTAGTATGAATTTGTGAATAAAGCAAATAAATTGAGTGCTTGGGGAGCGCTTGGGATGGGAAGATGGAGGCCGTGGGCGAGTAGATACCCGCTCGCCCTGCAAGTAGGACTCAGGTGGTGGGGATATCTACTTGCTCTGAAAGGGACTCTGGTGGGAAATCGGCTTTGGCATTGATTCTTATCGGCCTCCGTGTCAGGGGTCGGAGATGAAACGATTTTTAATATGTGCAGGTGTGTTGATTTTGTTTTTGGGTATAAGTTTGGTGATCATTTTGGTCTCACTGGGGCATGATCTTCCCCCTCAAGATTATCCCGAGTTGGCGCTGACGTATGAGTCCGTGCCAGAGGAAGAGAATGCCTATCCACTTTTTTTGAAGGCGTTTGAGCTTTCTACCTTAGAGGAGCAAAATGACCTGATACAATCCTATTGGGAAAGGGGTGAAAATGCAGAGGCTTTTGCTGAGCTCATGGCTGAAAATGAATCCATGATTACCTTGTTGAAGCAAGGGGTAAAAAAAGAGAGTTGTCAGCCGCCAGAAATAACTTCTTATGCGGATTTAATGCCCTACTCACATGAGTGGCTATCCATGGGTAAGTTTTTGGTGGGGTCAAGCAAGTGGTTGAGGGAAGAAGGTCAATGGGAAGAGGCCGTGGATAGGGCATTGTTGGCTGCATCTTTTGGGAATCTCATCATGCAAGCTCCTGAGTCATTGATACAATATTTGGTTGGTGTGGCTCAGGTAAACTTAGCGATGACGGAGCTTCGGGAGCTTTCATTCCAGGAGCAGTGTAGATCTGAAGATTTACTGAGAATTGCCGAGGCCTTGGAGAATCTTACGGCACCAGAGCAAGCGGGTATCGTGGCAATGAAGCAGGAATTTAAAGTTATTCAACACACGCTGGGTGATTTTGAAAAAGAACAAATGACGTGGGGATTTATTGAGAGCTTAAACAGCTCTGCTTCTTCCAGTTTGGTCAGTAAAATTAAAATCCCGGGTTACTTTTTTAGACCCAACCAAACGGAACAAATTTTTGCAGCCTTTTTCACGATCGGTATTGAAAACTTTGCTAAGCCTTATGCCGAAAGAAAGGAGGATGGGTTAGATAATCTTCTGAAGGGGAGTCGGGGGGTGAAGCGTTTGCTTCAGCCGAATGCTTTGGGGGATTTATTGGTGATGATTTTATGTCCCTCTTTTGAATCCATCGTGAAGACTACCTATAAAGTGAGTGCGGAGATTCGTGCAACTCAAGTGCTGGTGGCGCTTCAGTTATCCCGGAGAGAGCAAGGGTCTTTGCCTGAGAAACTGGAACTATTGGTGCCGGTGTATTTGGATACCGTGCCTGTGGATCCGTTTGATGGTCAGCCTTTTCGATACGATGTCGAAAGGGGGATTCTGTATTCTGTGGGGGTAAATGGGGTGGATGATGGTGGGGCTGAGTTATTGCTGGAGGAGGGTGAAGAGAATAGGGGTTATCGTAAACGTTGGAATGGGGAGGATGCGGTGTTTGGGGTGGAGTAGTGTTGTTTAGATGAGTGTCGGGGATTTGGTTGGTGAGGGTAGATACCCGCTCGCCCCGCAAGCGGGACTCACGTGGTTGAGGGGGTGTGCAGCGGTTTGGGATCTTCTGTTTTCAGATACCCGCTCGCCCCGCAAGCAGGACTCACGTGGTTGAGGGGGTGTGCAACGGTTTGGGATCTTCTGTTTTCAGATCCCCGTTCGCCCCGCAAGCGGGACTCACGTGGTTGAGGGGGTGTGCAACGGTTTGGGATCTTCTGTTTTCAGATCCCCGCTCGCCCTGCAAGCGGGACTCACGTGGTTGAGGGGGTGTGCAGCGGTTTGGGATCTTCTGTTTTCAGATACCCGCTCGCCCCGCAAGCGGGACTCAGGTGGTTGAGGGGGTGTGCAGCGGTTTAGGATCTTCTGTTTTCAGATCCCCGCTCGCCCTGCAAGCGGGACTCACGTGGTTGAGGGGATGGTTTTGGATCGTGGTTTTTAGATCCCCGCTCGCCCTGCAAGCGGGGATCAGGTGAGTGGGGCTGGGGACGTCCTTATTCCGTACTTGCCAATGGGGGTTTGTTGGTGTTGAAGAGCAGGCATGAATATCATGACTGTGCCTACTCCAAATTCTGTCTTGAATGCCTGCTTGCCGATGGTGGCGAGTAAGAGTGAAAGTAATCGTGCGCTGATTTTACGGGCGTTAGCGGGCGCGGATAAGATCGCGTTGGATAATTTATCGGCGGCGCGGGATACGCGCTTGTTGGAGGCTTTGTTGCAGAGTGATGAGGAGGAATTGGATCCGCAGGATGCGGGAACCACGACGCGGTTTTTGACGGCTTGGTGTGTGGCGGCCAATCGTCCGGCATTGATTACAGGATCGCCACGCATGCAAGAGCGTCCGATTGGTATTTTGGTGGACGCACTCAAGGCCTTGGGTGCGGATATCACCTATGTGAAAAACGAAGGCTTTTGTCCGTTGCGCATTAATGGATTTAAACAAGTCACCCGCAGGGTGAGTATGCGCGGAGATGTGAGTTCTCAATACGTATCGGCGTTGTTGTTGATTGCATCCTTTTTAGATCAGGGCTTAGAGCTTACGCTGGAGGGGACCATTGCGTCGCGTCCTTACATCGACATGACCATCGAATGGATGGCGCGCTTTGGATTGAAGGTGTCTGAACAAAATCAGACCTTTACCGTGGAGCCCCAAACGCCAGAGCCGGGTCGTTATGCCATTGAATCGGATTGGTCGGCTGCGGGGTACTGGTATTCGTTGATGGCGTTGCGTGGGCAAGGCGAATTGAAACTGATGTACTTGCGGGATGAGAGTTTGCAGGGGGATCGGCAGTTGGCGGATTTGTTTGTGGAGTTGGGGGTGAACAGTGAGTTTGTGGAAGACGGGGTGGTTTTGCGTCCGGGTCCGCGCAAAGAAAAATTTGAGGCGGATTTCCTGCATATTTCAGATCAGGCCCAAACCTTTGCGGTGTGTTGTGCAGGTTTAGGGATTCCGGCTAAATTAACGGGACTGCCCAGTTTGCGTATCAAAGAAACCGACCGGATTGCCGCCATTCAAACGGAGTTGGCAAAGTTTGGCTGTGAGGTGGAGGTGATCGGTGACGAGGCGATGCTGTTGCCGGGAGGAGCTTTGGATGTCAGCGGACAAGAGATACATACCTATGATGATCACCGCATGGCCATGGCCTTTGCGCCCCTGGCTGCTTTGGGAGAGCTTAGCATGGACGAAGCAGAAGTGGTGGCGAAGTCCTATCCCAGTTTTTGGGAGGATTGGGCCCTGGTTTGTCCGAAGGAAGCATAGTCGGTTCGAGAGAGAGTTTCAGCCTTTCAGGCCTCTGGGAGTTGGGGTGACAGATAACTGGCGCTGTGCGCCGGCCTGTGGAGGGTCAGCCTTTCGGGGCGTTAGTACTCGAGTTATTCCTCTTCTTTTTCCACGGGAATCAATTCGATCAGGGGGCCGGCTTCGGTTTCTTGTCCGCTGAGTTGGAAGTTGACTTGCTCCTGACGTGCAGGGGCTGAGAGGAGGTCATCTTCAATCAACTTGTGATGAAGGAGGGCACTTTGAAGAATGCGACTCAGAAAGGCCGCGAGTACGGCGATGACCACGAGGGCCATCAGCACTTCGAGTAGAGTGAATCCTTGTTTAGTACAGGTTACTGAGGTCTGCATTGACACCTTCCCCGCCTTCAAGACCATCGGCGCCGTAGCTGATAATTTCGAAAGGTTGGTTTTCGCGTCCGGGAATGAGGTAGATGTAGGGGTTGTCCCAGGCATCTTTGGGGACTTCGACAGTTTGGAGGTAGCCGCCAACGGGATAACGTTTAGGTTTAGGTTCCGTGGTGGGTTCGCGTACCAAGGCTTCGAGTCCCTGGGTTTGTGTCGGAAGGAAGCCCTGTTGAGATTTGAACAGGGTGATGGCGGTGGCTATGGTTTTAATTTCGGTTTGGGTGGCATTGATTTTAGCATCGTCGGTTGCGCCTCCCAAATTGAGAGCGACCACCGCGCCCATAATGGCGATGATGACCAAGGCCACTAAAACTTCTACCAGTGAAAAACCTGCTTTCTGTTGTTTGTTCATTATCTTGTTCCTACGATGGCACGGGGGAAGGCGGTGAGCCAAAATTGGAACCAAACTTCGTAGGTGTCATTTTCATGACTGCCATCTGAGTAGGTATCACCAATAAGCCATTTTCCGCCGATGCCGTATCCGATGCATTCGGTTTTAATTGTAAACATAATATGCTGTTCTTCAAAGCCTTCACTTTCAAATTCGTAGCGGGTGTAGCCTTCGAATCCCAAACGACCGCGGGGGTTGATGGCATAATCGAGTTGCGAGGTGTTGACGTCTTCTGCGCGGTAGCGTTGGTAAAGAGAAAGACGGTTGCCTGTGTCTTCATCAATAAAACGCATTTCAGCGGTGAGGGTATCGAGTTGGCTTTCGTCAGTGTCGTATTCGAAGTCGATTCGTGCGTAAGCCCATTCTACGAAGGTGAATTCGGTGTCAAATTCGAGTACAGATAAGGCCGGGTCGGCATCACTGCTTAGGTCGTAGGCCGTGCTGACGGAGAGGTTGACCAGGTCCTGAATGCTGTGACGTCCATTGGGTTGGGGGGCTTGGGTTTGCCATTTGGTCCGCACACCGAAACGCATGTTGTTTTGTCCGCTTAATGTATCGATCGTATCGAACTGATAAATATCCGCGGGGACGAGATCGGGTTCAGGGATGTAGGTGTAGTTTGCGAAAGGTTCGATGACGTTCCGCAGGCCTTTTCCGAGTCGGGTGGGTTGATCGTGAACCAGGCCAAAAGCTTTGAATGAGGTTTCAAAGCCAATTTCAGGTAGCACCCGTACGTCTGCTGCTTCGGCGGTTACGATGTTGTTGGTTTCTAAAACGGTGGTGATGACGTTGTTTTCATCGGCAGTGGAAACAGGCACAATTTGGGTCTCGCTGCCCT
The DNA here is from genome assembly GCA_029719485.1 of Kiritimatiellota bacterium B12222. Classification (GTDB taxonomy): domain Bacteria; phylum Verrucomicrobiota; class Kiritimatiellia; order SS1-B-03-39; family UBA6053; genus UBA6053. The sequence goes on from CP120722.1 coordinate 679,231, forward strand.
TGGTATTGCTGTAGTAGGTGATGCGTCCGCCGGCGCGGGGCACAATATTTAACCATCCAAAACTACGGGTGGGATAACTAACCATTTGTTTGGTGTCGAGACGCAGGCTGTCGTAGCCTTCGTATCCATTTTCTTCGTTGAAGGAAGAAAAGGTGCGTTCCAAATATCCTGCGCGGGTTTCACTTTCGTAGAGGAATTCTGAACTGCCCATTTTGAGCAACGGCACATTGAAGGTGGCTTCGGGTAGGCGGTTGACGGCGTTAAATTCTTCTTGGTTGAGCTGACGGGTGACGTCGATGTTGGCATTCCAGCCCTGGCCAATGGCACTGTAGGCCATGCGGGTTTCCGGAATGGGTTCGATGCGGTATTCATCGGAGAAGAAATCTTCGACCACTTTGGCATCACTTAAGTAGGACGCTTTGGCCCAGAAGGTGTCGGTGGGGGTGATGCTCTGACGGGTATCAAATTTGATACGGTAGCGGGTGTCGGGAATATCAATGCCCTGGGCTAAATATTCCTCTTCTTGCTTTTCATTCCGATAAGGTTGTTGATCGAGTGCACCATAAAATTTCAGGGTGGTGTGGTCGGTGTTGGTTTCGGGGTTGTACCAGTAGAAGTTTTGACCCGCCGCAAATCCACGTTCGCTGCGGTAGTCGAGGATGGTTTTGGTACGGTAGCTGTCGGAAGGATAACGGCTGTAAGAGGTGAGCAGCATGAAGCCGTCGCGAGAACTGTAACCGGGAACCACATCGATGTTGGTGGGTTTGCGTTGTTTGTCGAGGGTCAAACGGGGCAGATAAAAGAAAGGGACGCCGTGTAAGTAAAAAACGGGGTTGTGCATGACGAAGAGGTCTTCTTCGTAGACATCAACATTCGAAGCACGAATGGCAAAATCGGGATCCGTGATTTCGGGACAGGTGGTGACGGTGACGTCTGTCATCTTGGTTTGCAGGGGACCCAAACGTTCAATGTTCTCGGCTTTAAGTTTAAAGGGGCCGGATTCCATATTTAAATTAGGAAAACTCCCTTTACCTGTAATAAAGTTATACTTGAGGGTGTCGCCTTCCCAAATTTGATCTGCATTGGTGAACACCACGTTTCCGCGGGCAAATGCCTGTTCGGTGACCTGATTGTAGGTGATGATGTCGGCTTTGAGACTTTGTGCGCCTTTGCGTAAAAAGACGTTGCCTTTCGCCGTAACCAAATTCCCTTCTGCTTCGTAGTTGAGCGAATCGGCTTCTACTTGAAGGTCAGAGCTGGTTTGGGCCAAGCTGTTGGGGAGGACGAAAAGTGCCAAAAAGAGGGCGAGAAATAGCGAAAAATGGGGTTTTTTGTTCATAGGGTATCTGAAAGTTGAGGTCCTCCCATACAATCTTTTTGTCACCGGGATTGCAAGCATGAAAGAATCGGCTTTGCGGTTGCAATTTGAGGGGGTGCCGATAGGCAAAAAGCCTTGAACCCTTATCCGAATTCCCGTCTGGAGTGCATATGAAAATTTTGATTGTTGGCAAAGGTGGCCGTGAACACGCGTTGGCCCGAGCTCTTTCCGATTCCCCCTCTCATCCTGAACTGTATGCCTGTCCGGGCAGCGAAGGGATGTCCTCCTTGGTGACGCAAGTGACCGGTATTCCGGATCCGCAGGCGCTGATGGTATGGATGAAGGCGAATGAGATCGATCTCTGTGTCGCTGGCGAAGAGGCGTGGCTGGCGCTGGGATTGGCGGATGAATGCGAAAAAGCGGGCATTCCTTGCTTTGGTCCCTTCCAGGAAGCGGCCCAGTTGGAAAGCAGCAAAATCTATGCAAAAGAGTTTATGACCCGTCATGCGGTGCCGACGGGCGGATTTGAAGTGGTGGATAATGCGGCGGATTGTCGGGCGGCGGTGAAATCGTACCCTGCGGTCCTGAAATACAACGGGCTGGCCGCGGGTAAAGGGGTGGCGGTTTGCACGGAAGCTTCTGAAATGGAAGAGTTTGTGAAAATGGTGTTTGAAGACAAACAGTTTGGGGAAGACCGGGTGTTTGTGGAAGAATTTTTGGACGGAAAAGAAGTGTCGGTGATCTGCGCGGTGGCCGGGGATGAATATCAATACTTCACCCCCGCCCGGGATTACAAACGCCTGAAAGAAGACGATCAGGGGCCCAATACCGGGGGAATGGGTGCAGTGGCTTCTCGTCGGTTGCTGGATCCCGCCATGGCAGAACTCATTGAAAAAACCATTATTCAGCCCACGGTGGATGGTTTGAAAAAAGACCATCTGCGTTATTGCGGCTTTTTGTATTTTGGTATCATTTTGACCGAACAAGGTCCGAAAGTGTTGGAATTCAACTGTCGTTTTGGGGATCCGGAAGCACAGGCGGTTTTACCGTTGGTGGAAGGCGATTTTGCCGAATATTTATTCCAGGCGGCCAAAGGGAAATTGAATCCGGACCTACTGAAGTTTCACGAAGGCTGGAGCATGACCCTGGTGATGGCCAGTAAAGATTATCCGGCTAAAGGTGGATCCGGGGATGTAATTTCAGGTTTGGACGATGTCAAAGAGGGTCGGGTTTATCATGCGGGTACCCGTTTGAATGCCGATGGCGCTTTTGAAACCAATGGTGGTCGTATTTTGACCGTGTCCCATACCGGCGAAACCCGAGAAGCGGCCCGCGACGCGGCCTATGCCGAATTGAAAAAAATCTCGTTTGATGGGGCGCAAATCCGTACGGATATTGGGACCTTGCATTTCGAATAGGGTTTGGTGGATGCGGTTTTGGAGGGGTGCCGGGGTAGCGTTGCCCGTACTCCTCCGGAGCACCTAAATTTTGTTGTGATTTCCTCGGGGGCATGGCCCCCGAGCTAAATGCGATGGCACCTCCGGCGCCGGTTGTGGGGTGCCATCATCGATTTGAATGTGGCCTCCGGAGGAGGCAAGGCCTATAGCTCGGGGGCCATGCCCCCGAGAAGAGGTAAAAAAAGATGATTCGCCCCGGAGGGGTGAGAGCTACGCTACTCCCACATGTATTTTTCATCCACCGAAAATCCATGGCGGGTAATAAATCCTCTAAATTCTTCTTGGAAGCTTTCTTTCTGGTGATGGGATACTTGATTTTGAATGTAACGTGCCACATCGGGAATATCAGACTGACTCACCGAAAATGATCCGTATTTGGTTTGCCAAGCAAAATGACCAGGGCAAAATTTGGATTCATTGATCCACCGACTGCTACCGCTTTTGATGTCGCGAATTAAGTCTGCTGGTGACAGAGATTGGTGGCTCATGGTCAAAATATGGACATGATCTGCGACCCCTCCGATTTCAATTAGGGCCCCTTTTCTATCTCGAATAATTCCGCCAATGTAAGCATAGAGATCATTTTTATACCGATCGGTAATCATTGGTTCCCGATTTTTGGTTGAAAAGATGATGTGAAAACAATGGTGAATGTAGCTCATAGTTTTAAATTTCGCACATAGGATGAGGGATGTCCATGTGTTTTAGGTGGGGGAATAGAGGGGGTAGCGTTGCCCGTACTCCTCCGGAGCACTTAAATTTTGTTGTGATTTCCTCGGGGGCGTGGCCCCCGAGCTAAATGAGATGGCACCTCCGGAGCCGGATATGGGGGTAGCGTTGCCCGTACTCCTCCGGAGCACTTAAATTTTGTTGTGATTTCCTCGGGGGCGTGGCCCCCGAGCTAAATGCGATGGCACCTCCGGTGCCGGTTGTGGGGTGCTGGGGTAGCGTTGCCTGTACTCCTCCGGTGCTGGTTGTGGGGTGCCATCATCGATTTGAATATGGCCTCCGGAGGAGGCAAGGCATCTAGCTCGGGGGCCGTGCCCCCGAGAAGAGGTAAAAAAAGATGATTCGCCCCGGAGGGGTGAGGGCCACGCCTCAACAGAATAAAGGGCTGGTCCAAGATTTGATTCATATCTGCCTGAGGATCTGTTATAACCTGCACCATGATTCATCCTGATTTTTTTCCTTTCTTTCGTGCGCTTGAACAAAACAACAGCAAGGCTTGGTTCAATCCGCGCAAGGCGGAATACAAAGCCATTCGCCAAGTGTTTGAAGAGGGGCTGGATGAAATGGCGGTGGAAATTGCTGAATTTGACGATCGGGTGGAGCGCTTTCTGGATGATGTTAAAGCGGTGAAAGTATTCCGAATTTATAAAGATTCACGGTTCAGCAAATCAGAAGTGGCCTTGAAAACCAATATCAGTGGGTATGTCACCTCAGGACCGGAGGGACCGTTTTATTATGTTCAGGTGGGACCGGATGACTGTTTTGTGGGGGGAGGGATTTATCAACCCAGTTCCGCATTATTGCAGGCTATTCGCGAAGAAGTCGCCGAGAGTTATGAAGGCTTGACCGAGATATTGGCCGACGAAGAATTTAAGACCATGTTTCCTGAAGGGTTGTCCTCGGAGTACGAAGTGAAAACCGCCCCCCGCGGATTTTCGGTTGATGATCCGGCCATTGCCTATTTACGTAAAAAAAGTTTTACCGTGAGACATCATTTCACGGATGAAGAGGCGATGTCGGATGACTTTTATGAGCAAGTGATTCGGGTCTTTGAAGTGCAACATCGGCTTCACCGTTATCTCGCCCGCGCTTTTGGGCGGATGTAGGAGAGGGGGGGAAGTAGTCAGGAGTCATTCGTCAGAGGTCATGGGTCATAGGTCAAATGTCAGTGGTCATTAGTCAATCGTCAGTGGTTACTTGGTCATTGGTCATATGTCAGTAGTTTGAGGAAAGGGTGGTGCTTCAGGAGATTTGTGACAGGGAAAAGCTTCGGTTGTGGTTGTTTAGCTGCAAGGCAGCGACCCTATATCAGCCTAGGGTGAAACCCTAGGAATGTAGCCGCGGATAAGGGAATAACGCTGAAGGCGTGGCCCTATAACGGCATGTTGATGGGGGGTATAGGGCCGCGCCTTCAGCGCTTTTCAAATATTTGATTGGGTCCCGGGGTTGCACCCCGGGCTGGTATAGGGTCGCTGCGTTGCAGCTGGAAGCATGGGATTTAGTCCCGGATTTTTACCACGACGGCACCCGTTTTGTGTCCGCCATCCACTTTTCGGTGGGCTGCGACGATGTCGTTCAGGGGATAAACCTGATCAATCACGGACTGCAGTTTGCCTTGTGACATCCATGCCTGAATCACGGGATAATCCGAGGGACGTTCTTTGGCTAATCCTTTTTGCACGCTGACGAAGCGCCCAGCATTTCTCAACCAAGGTTTTGTGGTGGATGCGTTTACTTTTCCCGCGGCATCAAAAATAAGGTCATAACTCTGAGGAGATGGGGCTTCGCAACTGTAGTCAAATACCCGATCGGCGCCGAGGCTCTTAACCAATTCAAGATGGGTCGGGCCGCATATGCCATCCACCGTGGCTCCATGGATACGGGCGATTTGAATGGCGGCGACGCCGACCGCGCCCGAAGCGCCGTGTACCAGCACACGGTCGGTGGCTTGGATGTGTCCTTTGTCTTCGAGGAAATAGCGGGCGGTGGTGGCGCCGAAGGGGATGGCGGCGGCTTGGGTGAAAGACCAGTCCTCCGGCATTTTGCAGAGCGTCGTCTGTTCTTTGATGACGAGAAATTCGGCCAAAGCACCAAAGTTGAAACCGGTGGCCCCGAATACCCGGTCGCCGACCTTAAACTGGGTGACGTTTTCACCCAGAGCGTCTACCTTTCCTGCAAATTCATAACCCGGGACTCGTTTTCGAGGTCGAAAAAGACCAAAGAAAAGTCGTACCAGAGGCGGGTCGGCCCGACGGAGTCTTGCATCACCAGAAGTGACGGAAGAGGCATGCACCGCCACTCTAATTTCACCCCGGCCCGGGTTGGGGGCGGGAATGTCTTTAATACCTAAAACCTCAGGCGGACCATAACGGTCATGGTGTACAGATTTCATAGGCAAATGGTGTACTGTTTACATCTGAAAATAGAAGGAAAAATTAGAGGAGGGAGTCGTCATTGGGCAGTGGGCAGTGGTTACTTGGTCATTGGTCATATGTCAGTAGTTTGAGGAAAGGGTGGTGCATCAGGAGATTTGTGACAGGGAAAAGCTTCGGTTGAGGATGTTTAGCTGCAAGGCAGCGACCCTATATCAGCCTAGGGTGAAACCCTAGGAATGTAGCCGCGGATAATGGAATAACGCTGAAGGCGTGGCCCTATAACGGCATGTTGATGGGGGGTATAGGGTCGCGCCTTCAGCGCTGTTTTTTCTTATAATTCTGACCCGGGGTTGCACCCCGGGCTGGTATAGGGTCGCTGCTTTGCAGCTGGGAAGTCGGAGGGAATCGTCAGTGGTTGGGGAAAGGGTGGCGCATCAGGAGATATGTGACAGGGAAAAGGGTGGGTTGTGGAAGTTTAGCTGCAAGGCAGCGACCCTATACCAGCCCAAGGTGAAACCCTGGGAAATGTAGCAACGGAAAAGGGAATAACGCTGAAGGCGTGGCCCTATAACGGCATGTTGATGGGGGGTATAGGGTCGCTGCTTTGCAGCTGGGGGGGTGGGGAGAGTCGCCCCTTCTGGGCTGCATGGTGGATTGAACCGCCCCTTGTTGGCCGGGGCCGGCGATCAAAAGGCTTTCTGTGTCATAGCGGGGATTTTCACTTGTCTGCCGAAAAGAAGGGCGTTAGGATATGTGCATAACCTTCGGGGTATATCATCCATAGAAGTGTTCCGCAGAAAGGAACAACGCCAACCAGGCCAGAGCGGTCAACGGTGGTCCATCGGATGAGCGGCATGCCCCTGCCGAATCAATGCGCTCTCCGGAAACTTGTTCAGGCTGTCCTTTGGGGCGGCCTGTTTTGATTTTCGGGCGGCGCAGCAACCTCAACCCAAAAAATCAAGGAAGCTGCACCATGACATGTTATGAAACCGAAACCGCCGCATTGCGGGTAGATCCCCGCAATCCGAATCATCATCTCTACCGCAACAACGGTGGCAACTGGTGGATCCATTACCGGGTCTATCCCACTCCCTATACCGCAGAACGGGTTCGCCGCTCTCTCGGTACCAAATGCCTTCGCAGTGCACGCCAACAGCGGGACCAAATTCTGGCGCGGGTATTTCCCGGATATTCCGCTGCAGAGGAGGGGCGTCGATGACATTGCATATTCCCTTCTCCGAGTTGCAACAAAGGGGTCGAAAAAATCCGGGCCTGGTCAACAAAATTATTCTGCTGGAACATAAACCCCTGCCGAATTGTCCGCACTGCGGATCCGGCGACACGGCCGAATTATACGCGGGCAGTTTAAACGATCGATACACGCCGTATCTTGCCTCTATCACCTCCCGGCTTAAATTGCGGCCAAACGACGTATGGGGCAAGTACTGGTGTTACCGCTGTAGCTGCGGGTTTTCGGAGGTGCAGTCATGATTTTGCATATTCCCCACAGTTCGACTTTGCTCCCGTCCCACTATTCGGAACAGACGCCGTTAACCGATGCGGAACTGCTAGAGGAGCTTTACGTGATGACCGACTGGCATACCGATCAGCTTTTCGATGCGCCCTCTGCCCACCGGATTTGTTTCCCCTGGTCGCGTCTCCTGGTGGATGTGGAACGATTTGCCGATGATGCGGACGAACCGATGGCGGAGAAGGGGATGGGACGTTTTTATACCCGCACCCACGACGGACGCCTCCTGCGTCCCGAGCCCACTCCCGTCGAACGTACGAGGCTGGTAAGTCTCTATAACGACCACCACAATGAACTCACCTACGCGGTGGACGAGGAATTGGAACGTCTGGGGGAGGCCTTGATTGTGGATGCGCATAGCTTTCCCGATCAACCGCTGCCCTGCAATCTGGATCAGACGCGGCCCCGGCCGGATATCTGTATTGGGATGGATTCCTTTCACAGTCCGGAAGGGCTGGTGGAGGGGCTCTGCGCCCTGTTTTTTGAACGCGGATATCGGGTAGAGATTAATCGTCCCTTCAGCGGCTGCATGGTGCCGAAGCGGTATTACCGGAAAAATCCAAAGGTGCGGTCGGTGATGATCGAAGTGAACCGCCGCCTGTATCTGCACAATGACATAGGGTTTAGACGTGTTCAGTCCGACCTCCGTGACATTCTGGCCACCCTGGACCCGGAAGTGCCTGATCCCCTGCCGGAGATCCTGCCGGAGCCCACCCCCAATCCCGTCCCTGAATATCGGGTGGAGTGGAGTGATGACATGGTGAAGCGCAGTTTGGCCACCGCCTATCAAACAGGAAAACTCGTCCTGCCCACCAGTCGGATACAGGAGTTGGAAATCTGCAGCCTTGCCTTCGAATCTGCGGGTGGCATCCAGCTACCGGACTGTGGACATGTGATCCTGCACCTGAAAGAAAAGAAAACCTAAACCCTGTCCTTACAAGACCGACCTCCTGCCGGGAATCTCGGCAGGGGGGGGCGAAGTGCTTTGACGATTTAGGCATAGATTTACATATTTAAAATTTCTTCCATGGCCGCCTCGAGTAACTGGTTTATTAAAGCAAGATTCATCATGAAAACTACAAAGGTTAAAATGATGATGGCAACGAAAATTGCCGGAAGTACTCTAAACATAACCCCAAACCAATCAGCTACCGTAAGGCGGATGGCTACAATCTCCATTTGATTCGCTTTCCCTCCTTCTGCATGTCGGGTGACAACCTTTTGGGTTCTATCTCGTTTCTTCTGCTCGGACTTTGCCTTTCTTCGCAGACCTTTGTCAGGGTTTTGGGTAATGATAAAGGCTAATTCATCATCACCCACATCACTCCAACTTCGTGAATCAGTTGTCTTTTCAGTCATAGGTTTTTGGGGTTCGGTTATTAGTAGGGATCGTTTCCTGTCTCAGTTTCGGAAAGAAAGCAGTGTAACGAGTAAAAAAATATCACACAGAACTAAGGCGATGATCATCCATGTTAGCAAGCCGGAAACTGTTCGAAATTCTATTCTCCCAATGCGCTTTTCCGTATTCCGGATAAAAGGAATTTCCACTTTCCGAAGTGCGGAAGGTAGGTCTAAATGTGCTCGCTCATAAAGCGAATCAGATCAGTCTTCTTTACGATTCAGCTCTTTTAATTCCGCCACGATCTTTTTGATATCTTTGGGGTCAAGTTGATTTGCTTTGGATAACACAAAAGTTCCAATATCCGTTTCATTGACCACTTGCAGGCCGTTAGGATTAAAACGGGTTAACCGGATGCTACGACCGCGGAAACACAGAATAGGTACCACCCAGAGACGGTTTCTCATCTCGGGTTGTAACAGGGCTTGGAGTTTGCCCGCTTGTCGACGGGGTTGCTTGAGAAATTTTATATCCTGGACGTAATTTCCAATTCTCAAAGATTCACCATCGTAGGTGATCAGGTCATCTTGAGGGACCCCTTTAGATGTCCAGTTTTTCGTTTCGAGGGTGAATACCCCCGATGGACCGACAATGATATGATCAATATTTTCGGTGCCGTGTTCATCTTTCAAAATCAGATCATGGAATACATCAAAACCCGCTTTACGAATATCATTCAACTGCTCTTCCACCAACCGTTCGCCAAGCAATCCTTTTTTTAGATTGCCGAAATGCTTTCTGGCTTTGAAAAACTTCCGGGTGTTCACGAAGCATAAACCTATTGCCATGATCGTGTAGATAATCGCAGTGCTCTTTGTTTTTTCTGGAAAGAAGACGAGATACCAAGTCATGCTTGCGCCAACGACAAGAATTAGAATCTGGATGTACCATATCATGACCCCATCAATGAGAATCTTATCCATTTGCTCGCGTAAGGATTCTCCAGCCTGTCGGATGGGTTTGGGTTCGGCGGGTTTGGGTATTTTGATTTTTTTCACGTGACAGAGCTAATGCTACTTTTATCCCTGTTAGCAAGCTGGAAAGCCATCCCTGTTTGAAATGATGTGTAGTTGATTTTTTTTGTTTCACAAAATGAACCCGCGTCCCCATACTTTTTACAGTTGCCCGATTTAAAATCTCGTGACAATTTCAGGCACATGCAAACTTTCCCACCATTATGACTTCAGCTATGAAATCTGTTGAACTGAATCGCATCGATTGGGGGCAGCTTCTGGATGGTCTTCGCTGTCGTGTGGAGCAATATGAGAAGACTGCGAAGTTTTATCAAACCGGAAAAGCAGAGAGCGAAATCCTTGAGGTAAGCGACGCCGAGGAGGCAGAGGCGATTGCGAATGACTATCGGGAAATTATTAAAAAAATCGAAGGGCAGTTAGGGACATGAACCACAAAGAAACCTTTTCAAGCTATATCCGAGAGGCCTCAAACGAGGGCAGTAACCGTGCCTCCTCCTATATTCGTGCCATTGATCTGTTGGATTCTATTCTGACCCGAAAGGCTGCAGAATTGTTAGACGCACCCAGCATCTGGTCCATTCCCTCTGCTGCGAAAATCCAGCAGCTCTATGATTTTGTTTTGGAACAACAACGCTTGGGAGAAGCAGGGATATTTGAAGAAGAAACGCCCGTTAGTTATTGGCGGGATCGATTTTGTTCGGCGGCACTGAAAAGCTTTAAAGAGTACCTCGTCATTCAACCTTACGAACAGGGGCTGTGGGACATTTACTACGATGAAGCCATCACTGAAGAACAACGCGCTGCAAAATTGTTAAAGACAGAACCGGAATCTGCAGAATTCCTCATAGATCAACCTGACCTCGATCCCAAAAGCAAAGAAGGCCGGGATGCCCTCAGCACCCAAAAAGCCAGAAGGGGACAAGATTTCTTCCGCAAAATGATCCTCAAGCAATACCAGCACCGTTGCTGCATCACCGGCCTCGACCTGCCCGAACTCTGCATCGCCAGCCACATCATCGGCTGGGCCGACAACACCAAAACCCGCATGGACCCCCGCAACGGCCTCTGCCTTTCCGCCACCTATGACAAAGCCTTCGACAAACACCTCATCACCCTCGATGAAGAGTATCGGCTGGTGATTTCTAAAGAAATCCGGGAGCACTACCGCAACGACCATGCCAGGGAGTTGTTTGAGAAAAGGGAAGGGCAGATGATTTGGATGCCGGAAGATTCGAAACGAAGACCCTTGCAGGTTTTCTTGGAGATCCATAGGAATAAAGTTGCGTCATGAATTCGAAAAATCTAGCGAAAAAGATCCACAAGTCTTTATTCTGTGGGCCATTGACTATTCAAATAGTATGGGAACTGAATAATCCAATGCCAGCAGCTCTCTTTGACGCCGCGATGCCGGTGTAAATTTTTTAACAAAAGGATATGATATGGGTGATAAATCAAAATTTACGGGCTTCAAAAAAGAGGCGTTTAATCTGCTTGAATCATATGCAGCCAATCCTGACCAAGCATATGATAAAAAACTATTTGATGATTTAATTCGTAACCCATTTAAAGAACTTCAGTCTGAAATATTTCCAGAATTAAGCCATGAGCTTAAGGGGTATAACCTAACCGAAAAAAAAGCCAGAAGCCAACACGCAAACAGGACTAACAAGTTATTTGGTCACTTCTGGGCAGCAATTTACAGGGACCATAGAGATGGTAAATCTGATGATCTCCAGCATTTTTGGTATATCTCTAAAAATCATTTTAAATTTGGACTATACATAGGTAAACATGCACAAGATCTCGGTGAAAAGATTATCCAGCATGTTGTTAATGAAAAAACGAAAGCGCTCGAACTTTCCACAATATCCGTTCAAGGTAAATCACTTAAAGTGACGGTCTGCGATACAAATGGTTACCTTCTTAAAGAACTATCAATAGGTGAGTTAAATGCTGATGATGAACTTATAAATAAGCACGGTTTAGATTTTTGTTTTGAGTTTTCGCTAGATGAAACTGTAAAATTAGGTGCAAATCTTCCTGATGTTATAAACGAAGGATTTTCTAAGTTGCGTCCTTTATATCGTTTTTTATTGGAAGTGGATCCTCCCCCTTATCAGATCAGTAAAAATGATATAATTGAAGAAACGTTTTCTAAGGATGAAGAATCTTTGCCATTCTCAATTAATGCATTTGTAAATGCCTTACATTTCACAGATCTAGTGCTGGACAGTACTTTGCCGGCATCAATTTGTTCGGCCCTTCATGCGAAACCCTTTCTGATCCTTACCGGCCTTTCTGGATCTGGAAAAACGAAATTGGCGCAGGCTTTTTCAACTTGGATCTGTGAAACGAAAGATCAAGTTAAGTTGATCGCGGTAGGTGCCGACTGGACGAGCAATGAAAATTTGTTGGGCTATCCGGATGCTTTGAATCCGAAGAGTTACCGCAAGCCGGATAACGGGGTGTTGGAGTTGATTTTGGCGGCGCAGGCGGATGAGACGAATCCTTATTTCTTGATTTTGGATGAGATGAACCTGTCGCATGTGGAACGGTATTTTGCGGATTTTCTGTCGGCCATGGAGTCGGGGGAGGCGATGCAATTGCATGCGGGCAAAGATGAGTTGTGGGATGGGGTGACGTCAGAAATTAAAATTCCCAAAAACCTGTTTGTGATTGGGACCGTCAACGTGGATGAGACCACGTATATGTTTAGTCCGAAGGTTTTGGATCGGGCGAACGTAATAGAGTTCCGGGTGAATGAAAATGAGATGGCGTCTTTCCTCGCGAAACCGGTGAAGCCGGATTTGAAGGAGATTGAGGGGCATGGGAAAGGGTATGGCAAAGCGTTTGTGACGGCTGCAAAATCAGATGTCACTTTGGATGACGCGCTTCGTTCGCAGGTGTCAGATGTATTAATGACTTTCTTCCCTGCGTTGAAAGAGGCGGGTGCGGAGTTTGGCTATCGTACCGCGCATGAAATTTGCCGCTTCGTTTATTTTCATCAACAGCTTTCGGGAGACGAGTGGAATTTTGATGTGGCCATGGATGCGGCGGTGATGCAGAAGTTGTTACCGAAGTTGCATGGGTCTAAAAAGAAGTTGGGGCCGATTTTAGAAAAGTTGATTCGGCTTTGTTTGAAGACTGAAAAAGCTGAAGAGTATACCAAGGATCCTAGTAAGATCGACTTGCTTACAAAAGAGAATGCAAGGTATCCTGTTTCGTTTGAAAAGGTGGAACGCATGCGTCAGCGTTTGGCGGAACATGGTTTCACTAGTTTCGCGGAGGCTTAAGGCATTATGGGATTGAACCCGTTCATCATCTTCCCTGAAACCTCAGTGGAGATGAACATCGTTTCAACCCATACAGGGGAAGCAGTGGTTTGCTTAGAGGAGAATGGTCGTTATGAGTTTGAGCTCTCCTCCCCAGGCTATGCGCTAAAAGAAATTTCGGGCATCTTGCGTGCGAGTCGTCTTTCGGGGCGTAAGGCATGTGGAGTAATTGAGCCGGGGAATTATGTGGGCTTATTAAAAGTTGAGCTCATCGAAACTATTTCGGGAAAGGGAATTTCAAAACTCCATCTGGATGTGCGCTCCCGCAAGTTGAGCTATGAATCTGAATATCGAAAGATGTTGGAAGATATTGCGGATCGTTGTGCGGACTTTTTGTTGCAATTGGACTCCCCAGTAGAACAAGATTTCGTGCCCGATGATGAGCAGAGTGAAGCGACGTTGGCACAACGGCTGTATTTCTTGAAGAGTCTGTTGGGCGGAGAGGATTTTCAAATGGCGGTTCAACGCATTGTCTCTATGCCCAACACCCAATGGACACAGGAAATTAAAAGTGTGGATGTGCGTCGGAGTCGACGTTTGGGGCGGAAGGAGGTTCGTCAATTTGCTTCCGCATCTCGTCGAATGGCTACCCCGGAAACGCATGCGTTGCATGGGCGCTTGGCCAGTCTGCCGGAAAAACTTCAGGTGGAGGACAAGCGGGATACGGTGGATACGCCGGAAAACCGTTTTGTGAAATATGCCTTACAGGTCTTCTCACAATGTTTAGAAGATCTGGTGCAGAAATTTTCGGGAAAGAAGGGGGCGGGTTATCCTGGCCTGCAATCCGAAATCGGAGCGTTGATCGACGGGTTAGAGGAAACCTTGTCGCATGAAGTGTTTAAACAGGTGTCGATGCCTACGCTCTTGCCTTTGAACAGTCCGGTGTTGCAACGGAAAGAGGGATACCGTCAAGTATTGCGTTCTTGGATGTTGTTTGAATTGGCGGCGCGGTTGAGTTGGGCAGGGGGTGACGATGTGTATCAAGGCGGGAAACGGGATGCGGCTGCACTGTATGAATATTGGGTGTTCTTCAAGTTGTTGGATTTGGTGGCTGAGTTGTTCGAACTTGAAAAGCCGTTGGTTGAAGAGTTGATCAACGACAAAGATTTGGTTTTAAAGCTGAAAGCTGGGAAACACATGCCGATCAAAGGGGTGTACAAAGGAGCGGGTCGGCCCTTGCAGATTGAATTTAGTTATAATCGGAGTTTTGGGGTGAACGGTTATCCCGCACAAGGATCTTGGACCCGGCAGATGCGTCCGGATTATACGTTGTCATTATGGCCAGCAGAATTTACGGCCACGGAAGCAGAAGTGCAGGAGGTTATCACACATGTTCATTTTGACGCCAAATACAAAGTAGATCGATTGACCCAACTTTTTGGAAGATCAGATGAAGATCTGGATGAGGAAAAACGGCAACAGCGTGCGGGGACGTACAAGCGGGGAGATCTGTTGAAAATGCATGCCTACCGGGATGCCATTCGTCGATCTGCGGGTGCGTATGTCTTGTATCCGGGACCAGAGAAAGAGGCAGCTCCCTTTCGTGGCTTTCACGAATTGCTTCCGGGCTTGGGGGCCTTTCCATTGCGTCCGGATGCGATGGATGACGGTTCCAATGCGGTGAAGCTGTTTTTAAAAGAAGTGGTAGCGCATGTGTGCAATCGCGCATCTCAGCACGAGCAACAAACCTATCATAGGTATCGGATTCACAAAGATGAACCGCCGGATCGGCTACATGAAACCTTGCCGGAGATTGAACCTGAAACTGGCGTGCGGGGGGCACCAGTAGTGGATACAGCGGTACTGGTCGGATACTATAAAGGGGCGTCGCACTTGAAATGGATTCAGAAAGCAGGGCTATATAATTTTCGTGCGGGGTCAGGCCCAGGATCTCTTGTGCTTGGACCTGGTGTATCTGATGCGCAGTATGTTCTACTCCACGGTCCGGGGGAGCTGATAACGGGACGATTATGTAAGGTTGTCGGTGCTGGGCCAAACGTCTATGCGAAAGAGGCTTTGGTTGATAAAGGCTATCCCTCAGAGCCGAGTCTGCCATATTACATGGTTTATGCGTTAGATGTTTTGAAGCAGGGAAATCCATTGAATGATTACACATGGGATGTGAGAAAGTTGTCCGGATGGAGGGAACACCGGGGTTCCGGGTATCCTTTTGCCACTACCCTTTCTGAATTAATGAAAGCGCGGGTTTCCCTTTAAAAGGTATTTGGGGGGGGGCAAACACAGCGTTTTTGCCCGGACCGAAACCCGTGAATATTGATGAGTAGGGGTGTGGCGAAGGGGCGGGTCGTTTGGTCTGGGCCCTAAAGGGCGCCAGCTACGGGGCTGCGGAGTCAGTAGTCAGTGGGCATTTGGCAGTGGTTATTTGTCAATTGTTGGGCTGTGTTTTGTTTGAAAGGGTGTCGGCCTTCAGGCCTTAGCTGCAAAGCAGCGGCCCTATATCAGCCTAGGGTGAAACCCTAGGAACTGTACCCATCCATAAATCACAACGCTGAAAGCGTGGCCCCATATTAGCATGTTTGTGGGGGATATAGGGCCGCGCCTTCAGCGCTTTGCTGTTCTGTTGATTGAGTCCTGGGGTTTCACCCCAGGCTGGTATGGGGTCGCTGCGTTGCAGCTGGGGGGCGGGGAATGGGGAATGGTCAGGAGTCAGTAGTCATTGGTCAGGGGGGGAGTCATTTGTCAGTAGTCAGAAGTCAGTGGGTAGTGGGCATTTGGCAGGGGGGAGGGGGGAGGAGTCAGTAGTCATTTGTCAGAAGTCAGTGGCTAGTGGTGGAAGGTTGTGGTTAGGGTTTGAGGATTGCATTTTTGCATCGACCCGTTATTGCATTTTTGATGAACGAAAATGTTGTGTTGAATGCTGAGGATGTGGTGGCCGTTATTCAACGGTTGGCGGGTGAAATTTTTCATAAAACGGGGACTGAGCCCATTGCGTTGGTGGGGATTCAGACCCGCGGGGTGACTTTGGCGGATCGTTTGGCGGCGGAATTGGCGTCGCTGGGGGCTAATTTTGTGCAGGGGACCTTGGATATTTCGCTCTATCGCGATGATTTGAGCAATTTGGCGGCTTTACCGCATATTGAGTCGTCTGAAATTCCTTTTGACGTGGAAGGCGCGCATATTGTGCTCTGTGATGATGTGTTGTTTACGGGGCGCACGATTCGCGCGGCCATGAATGTGTTGCTGGATTATGGACGTCCGGCTTGTATCGAATTGGCGGTTTTGGCGGATCGGGGTCGTAGGGAATTGCCTATTTCTGCAGATTATACGGGGGTGAAGGTGGAAACGGGGGCTGAGGATTATTTGCGGGTTCATTTTCAGGAAACCGATCAGGAAGACCGGGTCATCCATTACACACCGGAGGCCACATGAGTACGCATAACCCTGTGCAGACGCGAAAAGATCTGCTGACCATCGGGGATCTTTCCCGCGATGAAGTGATCCAAATTTTGGATACCGCCCAGCCTTTTAAGGAGTTGTTTACCCGGTCGGTGAAAAAAGTGCCGACACTGCGCGGTAAAACGGTGTTGAATCTCTTTTACGAGCCGTCCACCCGGACGCGAACCAGTTTTGAAATTGCGGCCAAACGGCTGTCGGCGGATGTGACCAATTTTGCGGTGTCGACCTCGAGTGTGGTGAAGGGGGAATCGATTTTGGATACCATCGACACCTTGCAGGCGATGCAGGTGGATTATATCATTGTGCGTCATTCCTGCAGTGGGGTGCCGGAATATATCGCCCGCCATACCCATGCTTCGGTGTTGAATGCGGGTGACGGGCATCATGCGCATCCCACCCAGGCCTTGTTGGATGCGTTTACCTTTCGGGAAGTGTATCCGGACATGGCGGGCAAACGTATTGTGGTGGCCGGGGATATTTTACATTCGCGGGTGGCGCGTTCGGTGTTTGAGGTGATGCATATGTTGGGGGTGGAAGTGGCGACTTTCGGGCCGGCGACCCTGGTGCCGAAAACAATCCCGTCGTATGTGAGGTTGCTGAAGACCTTTGATGAAGTGTTAGAGTTTAATCCGCATGTGTTGTATTTGTTGCGGCTACAGTTGGAACGTCAAAAGGCCAATTTCTTTCCGAGTATGCGGGAATATCATAACCGCTATGGGGTGACCATGGAGCGCTTTAAGATTTTACGCGAACGCGGAACCTGGATCATGCATCCGGGTCCGGTGAATCGCGGGGTGGAATTGGTGGATGATGTGATGACCTATCCGCGGACTTTGATTAATCAACAGGTGGAGAACGGGATTGCGATTCGCATGGCTGTGCTTTATCACCTGACCCCTGAAGAACAAAAGCGTTTGCCGTTACCTGAGGAGATTCGTTCATGAGTACGTTGTGCATACAGAATGCGTGTTTGGTTCAGACGGGTGAATCCTCGCCGGTGAAAACTGATTTGTTGATTGTGGATGGGATCATTCAAGAGATTGGCGTGGGCTTGGCGGTGCCGTCGGATGCGGTTTGTTATGATGCTGCGGGTCAAATATTGATGCCGGGCTTGTGTGATCCGCATGTGCATTTGCGTGAGCCGGGTCGGGAAGACTCCGAGACCATTGCCAGTGGGACGGAAGCGGCGATTGCGGGGGGCTATACCCGGTTGTTGGCGATGCCGAATACCGATCCGCCGATTGATGCGGGGGGGATGGTGACTTATGTGAAGAGCATGGCGCAAAATCAGAGTCGGATTCCGGTGTCGGTTGCGGGCTGTTTGACCCGGGGGCGCAAGGGCGATAAGTTGGCAGAAATTGCGGATATGGCGGCGCAGGGTGCGGTGATGATGACGGATTGCAATCATGCCTTACAGGATGAGTATGTATTGCGTCGGGCCTTGGAATATACGCGTGATTTTGATGTGGTGGTGGGGGTGTATCCCGATACGCCTGCGTTGAGTGGTGAAGGGGTGATGCATGAGGGCGAGATGTCTTTTCGTTTGGGATTGCAGGGGATCCCGGCCATGGCGGAAGAAATTGCGATTGAGCGCGAGTTGCGGGTGGCTTGTGCGGTGGGGGGACGGATTCACATTCAGAATGTCTCCACGGGGGAAGGGGTTGCGTCGATTCGACGTTTTAAAGCGCAGGGCTTGCAAGTGACGGCGGAAACGACGCCGCATCATTTGTTGCTGAATCACAGTGCGCTTGTGGGATATCATACCCGCTTTAAAATGATGCCGCCTTTGCGGACGCCTGAGGATCAGGAGGCTTTGTTGGCGGGATTGTTGGATGGGACGTTGGATATGATTGCTACGGGTCATGCACCCCATACCGATTTTGAAAAACATCTTGATTTTATGCACGCGCCTTTCGGGGTGACGGGGCTGGAGACGGCTTTGCCTGCGCTGTATACGGAGCTGGTGAAAACAGGGAAAATGAGTTGGGCGGTGTTGGTTGAGAAAATGAGTACGGCCCCTCGGAAGTTGCTGAAGGTGGAAGCGTTGCATCTTCGGGTGGGGGAACGCTTTGAGGCAACCTTGTTTGATCCGGAAGGTGAAACCGTGATTTCACGGGAGAGCATGAAGTCGCGCAGTTTTAATTCGCCTTGGTTGGGGGAGACTTTAAGCGGGAAAGTGACGCAGGTGTTTTTGGGGAATGAGGCGTTGATGGGTTGATTGTTGGTGAGCGTTCTTCTTTTTTTGGGACGTTCTTGGTCTCCGGGGCAAGCCCGAAGACCGCTGGTTGAGGGGGTTGGGGAGTGGTTGAGGTTGGGGAGAGATGTTCTTGGTCTCCGGGGCAAGCCCGAAGACCGCTGGTTGTGGGGGTTGGGGAGTGGTTGAGGTTGGGGAGAGATGTTCTTGGTCTCCGGGGCAAGCCCGAAGACCGCTGGTTGAGGGGGGGGCTGGGGAGTGGTTGAGGTTGGGGAGGAGTTTGAAGCCTGCTTTTAGGACGCGATCCATCCTTGTTGATCACGTGTTTTTTGTAGAGCTGTTTTCATGGTGTAGGGGCCAACGGTACCGGTGTAGCCTCCGGACTGCCAAAATCGAGTACGACGTAGGATGTGTGCGGATGCGTCGCGAAGGTCTTCAAGGGTTTGGGCGGAAGAACGATGGTGATCGGGTCGAAGGAGAATATGGGCGTGGTCGGGCATGATGGAAAATTCATAAATTTCGATGCCTGAAGCTGTTGCGCCGTCGAGGAGGGAGGTGGCCACTTTTTTAGCTTCTGGGAAAAACATGCGATACCGTCCGTGGGTGACGAAGACCAGATGCAGAAAATGATCATGGATGCCACAATGTTTTCCCCGAGGAGGTTGGCTGGGGGCTTCGTGAAAGCGAAGGGTGTTCAACCGTTTGCGGTAGAGGGGATCTACGAGGTCTGATTTGTTAACTTGGGCTTGTATGTAGTGGGTGACGATTCGGCGGTCATTTTGGCCGAGGGTCCCGAGGAAAAAGTCACGGTCGAACGGGGCCGCGTTGGGGAGTTGTTTGTGTATATGGTGTTGGAGGCGGCCTTTGAGGCGTTGGGCAATTTTGATGGGGGCGATCTGTGGGGTGGTTTCGCAGATCATTTGTACGCGGCGGCCGGAGAGGAGGAAGGCTTTGAGCTGGATGCCGTCGCTTTGCCATTCACGGAGGAGGGCTGGGGGCGGTGAGAAGTCGGTGGCGAGAGGCGCAGTGAGAAAAGCGGTGTAGCGGTAGTAGGATTTGTGAAAGCCACTCATGAGTATAAACTATACATCTGATGAGTTTATGGCGCAAGTGTTTTTTTAGGGGGACGTTCTTGGTCTCCGGGGCGAGCCCGAAGACCGCTGGTTGAGGGGGTTGGATGTGGTTGAGATTGGGGAGAGACGTTCTTGGTCTCCGGGGCAAGCCCGAAGACCGCTGGTTGAGGGGGGGGTTGGGGAGTGGTTGAGATTGGGGAGAGACGTTCTTGGTCTCCGGGGCGAGCCCGAAGACCGCTGGTTGAGTGAGGGGGCTGGGGAGTGGTTGAGATTGGGGAGAGATGTTCTTGGTCTCCGGGGCGAGCCCGAAGACCGCTGGTTGAGTGAGGGGGTTGGGGAGTGGTTGAGATTGGGGAGAGACGTTCTTGGTCTCCGGGGCAAGCCCGAAGACCGCTGGTTGAGGGGGCTGGGGAGTGGTTTGGTTGGGGGGGGGACGTTCTTGGTCTCCGGGGCGAGCCCGAAGATCGCTGGTTGGGGTTGGGAGAGGCGATTGCATGGCATTGCGCCTTCGGGCTTGCCCGGAGCGCAAAAACGTTTATGACTAAGATTAAGATGACTTATACCGAAAAACTTACCTCCCGTATTCAGGCCGCGCAAAGTAATCTCTGCGTAGGTATTGACCCCCGTGCTGATTTGATTGATGGGGACCTCGAACATTTTGTACGCACTGTGATTGAAGAGGCTTCGCCTTTTGCCGCTGCGTTTAAGCCGAATATTGCTTACTTTGAAGCCTTTGGTGCCAAAGGAGTGACGGTTTTGGAGAACGCACTCAACGATGTGCCTCAAGATATTCCGGTGGTATTGGATGTGAAGCGCAGCGATATTCCGGAAACCATGAAGTATTACGCGGAGGCGTATTTTGGTCAGTGGGGCGTGGATGCGGTGACCTTGAATGGTCTGATGGGCTGCGACAGCATCGAACCCTTTTTGCAGGCACCTGAAAACGGGGTGTATCTGTTGGCCGTGACCTCGAATCCCGGAGCGGTGGATATTGAGCTTCAAAAGGTGGGCGAGAAATACGTATTTGAATTGATGCAGGCTTATGCGGGTAGAACGGCGGCTTTGCCGGGTCAGGTGGGCTTGGTGATTGGCTTGACCAATGTGTCGGATGATGTGTTGAGTCGGGTGGAAGATTTGCCTTTGCTGATTCCCGGTTTGGGTGCACAAGGGGGCGATTTGACGCGCTTGGATATTGCCTCGCGTCAGGCGCCGAATTTGATTAATTCTTCGCGCTCCATTTTATATGGACAGGAAGGTACGATCGCCAGTCGTGCCGAAGCGGCCCGCAATAAAATTCGTGTGGCCATGCAAGGGTAACGTGCATTTATGAACAAACGCATTGAAATTCTGTTGGCGAATTATCCGCAGCTTGAAGGTTGTGTGCCTGATATTCTGGCGGTTTACGAACGGTTGCGGGAGGGCTATGCGGCGGGTCATAAGTTATTGCTTTGTGGAAATGGGGGCTCTGCGTCAGATGCGGATCATATTTCAGGAGAATTGCTGAAAGGGTTTCAGTCTAAACGTCCGTTGACGACCGAACAGCGATCGATGTTGGGTGAGGCGTTATCGGCGAATTTACAACAGTCCTTGCCGGCGATTCCGTTGACCGCTTTTAACGCCTTGTCTACGGCCTATACCAATGATGTGGCTGCGGAATATATTTATGCGCAGCTGACCTTAGGGCTGGGGGTGGCGGGGGATATGTTGTTGGGGATCTCGACATCGGGCAATGCTCAAAATGTGGGGCATGCCTTGAAGGTGGCGAAAGGGAAAGGCATGGTGACCTTGGGGTTGTCGGGTGAATCCGGCGGTGCGATGAAAGGGCTGTGTGATGTGTGTATTTGTGTGCCATCCTCCGAGACTTTTCGCATTCAGGAATATCATTTACCGATCTATCATGCGTTATGTCTGATGCTGGAAGATCATTTTTACGAAGGGGGAAAGATATGAGAACGGTGGACTCAAAAATTTTGTCATGGGACGCGGCGGTACAGCAGCGCGAAGAGTGGAAAGTTGCCGGCGAGAAAGTGGTCATGACCAATGGCACTTTTGATTTGTTGCATGCGGGGCACGTGGGTTATTTGGAGTGGTCGCGTCAGCAGGGCGACCGGCTGATTGTAGGCTTAAATACCGATGCCTCCATTCAGCGCATCAAAGGACCGAAACGGCCTTTGGTGGATGAACCGCATCGGGCGGTATTGCTGGCGGGTTTAGAATGTGTGGATGCGGTGGTATTGTTTGATGAAGACGAGCCCAAAGCGCTTATTGCTCAATTGCTTCCTGATATTTTGGTGAAAGCCAGTGATTGGAGTCACTATGTGAGTGGGGCCGATATCGTGGAGGCGAATGGAGGCGAAGTGCGTTTGGCCCCGATGTTGGATGGGGTTTCCACGTCTGCCTTATTGGATAAAATCTGCCAAGTGTTCACTGGGAAGCCCGCACAATTGGATCCCCAGAAGCAGCGGCAGACATCCTAAGTGTCTTAAAAGGGCTCCGGTATATCCATTTCCCGCTTGCAAGAAAATGGGTGGAGGTTTAAATTGGAGGCATGAAAATATCCATTGATCCTGATCTCTGTACTGGTTGTGAAGATTGTACTGAAGCCTGTCCTGCTTTATTTAAATTAGGACCAGATTGGATTGCTCAACCGGTGGTGGACGTCGTACCTGCCGAGCTTGAAGCGGAAGCTGTGAAAACGGCTGGCCTCTGTCAATTTGAAGCGATAGAAATTCAAGAATAAGTGGAGAGTGCTCATGATTGCGATTGAAGCATTTGTTGTTCTGGTGATTATAGGGCTGATTGTTGTGGTTGCTTTGCAGTATTTTGGTCAACGTCAAGATCGGGGTGAAAAAGGGGATGCGGTCAAAACTGCGGAAGAAATTAAGTCTCACCAACCTCGTCATTAAATAAATAATATATGGAATACTTGAAAGCCCTGTGGGGTAATGTTGATTTGTTCACCGAACTTGACCCATGGGTGAAGAGTTTACTTACCGGACTGGTGCTTTTTTTGGTGTGTTTATTAGCCAACATGGTCACCAAGATGGTGATTCTGCGTTTGGTTCACAAGGCGGTGGAGAAAAGTAGGGCGTCTTGGGACAATCAGTTGATGAATCGACATGTCTTCACCCGACTGTCGCATTTGGTACCTGGGGTGTTGTTGTATTACGGGGCCTTGTCGTTTGACTCTCCAGAGTTTTGTGGATGGTTACAACGTATGGCGGTGGCCTACATGTTGTTTGCTCTGGCCTGGTCGGTACATGCCTTGTTGAATGCGGCCCAAGATATTTATCGGGGATTGTCTTTTGCGGCTTCGCGTCCGATCACAGGGTATGTGCAGACGTTTCAGCTTTTGTTGTGGGCGGCTACCGCGGTGTTTGCGATTGCCTCTTTGCTCAACCGTTCTCCCGCGGGGTTCTTGACGGGGATGGGCGCATTGAGTGCGGTATTGATGTTGGTGTTTAAAGATTCCATTACGGGGTTGGTGGCGGGTATTCAAATCACAGCCAATGATATGGTGCGGATTGGAGATTGGATCGAGATGCCTAAATATGGAGCTGATGGTGATGTGATTGATATCACGCTTCATACCGTAAAGGTGCAGAATTGGGATAAAACCATCAGTACGTTACCGACGCATGCCTTGATTCAGGATTCCTTCAAAAACTGGAGAGGGATGCAGGAATCGGGTGGGCGGCGGATCAAACGTTCGTTGATGATTGATTTACAGTCCGTGAAATTTTGTGAAGATGACTTACTTGAAAAGTTAAAAGGAATTGCGTCTTTGCAACCCTATTTAAACCAACGTTTGCAAGAGGTGGCCGCGTGGAATGAGGAAAGGAAAATCGATGGTCGCTGTCCGTTGAATGGTCGTCGTTTGACCAATTTAGGCACATTTCGGGCTTATGTTGAATCTTACTTGAAAGAGCATCCGGCGATCCACCAGGAGGGGCTTACCTTTTTGGTCAGGCAATTGGCTCCTTCGGAAAAAGGGGTGGCCATTGAGATTTATGTGTTTGTGAATGATATTCGCTGGGTGCAATACGAAGCGATTCAGGCCGATATCTTTGATCATCTGTTTGCGGCGATCACGTGGTTTGATTTATCCTTGTATCAAGCCCCTGCGGGACAAGATCTGCGGGTGGCCTTCAGCGAAAAATAATTTTCTGAAATCTTAGAAATCTGGTGTATGGTGGAACATGAGTGATGCATCCATCTTTATTTTACCTTTGTTTCCTGTGCCGATGATGGTGCTGCCGGGTGAAGTGGCGGCGCTGCATATTTTTGAACCGCGTTATCGTGAAATGGTGACCTATTGTCGGCAAACGCCACAAGCAGATGGTGATTTTATTTTGCAGTACAAGGAAGAGGAGCGATCCTCGGCTTTCGCCACTGCGGTGAGAATTTTAAAAGTGATTCATGAGCATGAGGATGGGCGTTTAGATATTTTAGTGGAGGGGATGCGTCGGGTGGAGATTGTAGATCGCCTTCAGTTGCACTTGTATCATTCTGCCAAGTATGTGGAGGTGGAAGACGAGGCTGAAGATTGGGATAATGAATTGGCCAATCAGGTTTATGCCATGCATCGTCAGTTGTTGGTCACGGTGACGGGCGATGAACCGGCAGATTCCTTTTATCAACAGGAAGGCGGCATTTCGTTCAAAGTGGCTGCCTGTAGTGGCATGAATTTTCGCAGTCGAGCAAAGTTACTCAAAACCCGTGATGAGACTGAACGACTGCAAATGGTGTTGGATCATTTGCAGTGTACCTTGCCACTCATCCAAGCCGTACTTCCGCAAATGCACAGCATTGCGGGTACATATGCGTTGAGTCAGGGATGGATTAAACGCTGTCCGTCGTCGTAAGGCGGCCTGCGCAGTCGGCTGCATGCTTCGCTGACATCGATGTTACCATTCACCTTCGAGGGTATAGCGAATGTGAGGGGTAAACAGATCAGGTTCCAGTAAAAAGCTGTCGTGACCTTTTTCACTGTGCACGGTGATGCGCATGCATCTTACACCGGCGGCTTTCAAGACCTCTTCCAAGTACTTTTGTTCGCTGGGGTAAAAACACACATCGGTATCGATGGTGAAAATCATGTAGCGTTGATGCTGACAACGTTTAAATACGTCGACCAGTGAGTCAACTTTGAGCATGGTTTTGAGGTTAAACCGTTGCCACATGGCCATGATACGCAGGTAGGTATTGGCATCAAAACGTTCGGTGAATTTGGTGCCGTGGTGGAGCATGTAGGATTCGATTTGATGACCTAATTTATAAAAGCTGTAGCCGTCATCGGGTTGAATGAGTTCTCCGCGGGCCCGGGATTCCATGGTTTCAAGGGAGACATAGGTTTTATGGGCCACCATGCGGGCGAGCATAAGGCCATGGTCAGGTTTGGGACCGTCATAGTAATCGCCCCCTTGAAAGTTTTGGTCGCTTTCAATGGCGGTGATTTGTTCAAAGTTGTGAAGACGTTGCAAGCTGGTAAGGCGTGCGCCGGTGCCTAAGGGTAACACGATGTCCACGCGTTCGGGATAGAGGGTGGCAAAGGTGAGACAAAGGAGTCCGCCTACAGAGGGGCCGGTAACGGCGTGAAGTTTATCAATACCCAGATGATCGAGAAGCATGGCTTGGCTACGTACGACGTCTTCGACCTTGATGAAGGGGAATCGACTGCCGTAGGGTTTGCCATCATCGGGATGGAGGGAGGCTGGTCCGGTGCTGCCGTAACATCCGCCTAAGTAGTTGGCGCAGACGACAAAAAATTTATCGGTGTTGATGGCGCGACCGGGGCCCACAAACAATTCCCACCAGCCGGGGACACATTCGTTATTCCAAAAGGGAGCTGCTTCAGGAACATCAGGGCAGGTGCCGGTCGCATGCTGACTTCCGCTCATGGCGTGGAAGACCAATACGGTATTGTCCTTGGCTTCGTTGAGTTCGCCATAGGTTTCGTAGGCCAGACGTACTTCGGGAATTATCCCACCGGCGCGACATTCGAATGGCTCTGGAATGGTATAGAATTGGGCTTCAGTTTGCATAGAATAACGCTTTACGCGTGGAATCGAGGCATCGCAAGCAGGAAGGGCGTGGTATTTTGCCTCGGAAGGCGAAAAATGTTTGCATTTTTGGTGCGAAGCGCGTTTAACATGTATATGAACTTGTATCTTAATCTCTACTAAATCTATCGAGATAAAGTTAAATATCAATATGCCGGTATTCGGCATGTCAAACCTGGAGAAATAATTATGCCTGTATACAATAATATTGTCGATACCGTGGGAAACACTCCCTTGGTGAAATTGAATCGTGTGACGGAAGGTTGTGTCGCGGACGTTTACATTAAGTTGGAATCCCGCAATCCGCTTTACAGTGTGAAAGATCGTATTGGTAAGGCCATGATTGAAGCTGCTGAAAAATCCGGCGAGCTGAAACCTGGTGGAACCATTATTGAGCCCACCTCAGGAAACACGGGGATTGCGCTTTCATTTGTGGCTGCTGCGAAAGGGTATCGTTGCATTTTGTGCATGCCCGAGAGCATGAGTCTTGAGCGACGTCATTTGCTGAAAATTTTAGGTGCGGAATTGGTGTTAACCGAAGCGGCCAAAGGTATGCCGGGTGCAATTGCCAAAGCTGAAGAATTGCATCAAGCCACGCCTGGGTCATTCATGCCGCAACAATTTAATAATGATGCCAATCCCACGGTTCATTATGAGACCACGGGACCAGAAATTTGGGCAGATACTGACGGAAAAGTAGATGCGTTAATTGCGGGTGTGGGAACAGGCGGTACCGTAAGTGGTGCAGGTCGATTCCTTAAAGAGCAGAAGCCTGATTTTAAAGCGATTGCGGTAGAGCCTGAAGGTTCACCTGTATTGAGTGGCGGAAAACCTGGTCCTCATAAAATCCAAGGATTAGCAGCTGGCTTTATTCCCAAAAATTATCATGCCGACGTGATCGACGAAGTGATGGTGATCAAAGACGAAGAAGCCGGTGATATGGCACGTCGTTGCGCACGTGAAGAAGGTATTCTGATTGGTATTTCTGCGGGTGGCAATGTGCTGGCGGCAATTGAGTATGCGAAACGTCCTGAAAATGCGGGTAAAACCGTGGTTTGTATTGGATGTGATACTGGTGAGCGTTATCTCTCCACGTGGTTGTTCCAGCAATACCTTGGCTAAGCGGCGAAGCCGGGTCAATGGTCAGAAGTCATTAGGTGTTTGTTGAGTTGTTCGCAAGTCACTGACCCTTTTTAACTGACTTTTGACTACTGGCTACTAACTTCCCGATACACCTCCCAGGTCTCTTCGGCGCATTTGCGCCAGGAGAAGTGGGAGGCTTTTTTATGTCCTGCATTGATGAGACGTGCGCGTCGGTCAGGACTTGAAAACAGGCTGTCAATAGCGTCTGTCCATTGATCAATATCGCCTAAGGGGAGTACGATCCCTCCGTCGCCCACGACTTCAGCCAAAGAGCCGCCATCGCTACTGATGACGGGGCATCCCTGACGCATGGCTTCGACGGGAGGCAGTCCAAATCCTTCGTAGAGAGAGGGAAAGATCAAGGCTTCGGCACGACGGTAGAGGGCGACGAGGTCTTCATCGCTGACATAATCTAAATGAATGATGCGGTCAGCTTTGTTATTTGCGGCCATGGCTTCAAGAATGGGTTCTACCTGCCAGCCTTTCATGCCACAGAGCACCAGCTTGCCATCGAAATATTTGAGGGCTTCAAAGATTTTGAATAAGAAAACGTGGTTTTTGCGGGGTTCCATGGTGCCGACATGGAGAAGAAATGGGCCATCAACCCCCAAGGTCTTTAAGCGTTGGTCGACTTGATTTTCAGGCAAATCATTCATGGAGGGGGGAGGGCCTAATAAGGTGGCTTTGACTTTGTCGGGTGGGAGGTCAAAAGCTTCCCTTACCTCATCGGCCATGGTTTCGCTGATGGTGAGAATTTTATCCGCCCGTCGAATGGTGGCGCGCATGCGTCTCCGAAGGTAGGAACGGTTTTTGGGTTCCATGGTTTCCGGGCATTTGATGAAGCAGCAATCGTGAATATTTACGACCGCCTTGGGGCCCGGAGGGAGAGGGGGAATAATGAAATTGGGAAAGTGATGGACGTCTGCATCGGGTGCAAAACGGGTGTAGGCTGGAAGACCCAGGCGTTTCCAGGATTGTTGGATGAGGGCGCCGGGCAGGCGAGTGTAGGGATGATTTTTAATCAGCTCCTCTGCAAAAGGAGAGCCCTTGCGTCGGAAATCAAAATAGAATCCGGAGAGTTCATCTTCGCCACGCAGAGCGGCGAGTTCGGGCACGAGGGTATGAACGTAGCGTCCTACGCCCGCCCGTTGATCTATCGCCGCCTGAATTTGTAAACATACTTTCATGTGTCTTTTCCTTATGGACAAAGCTTCCGAGAAACAATCCTCTTTCAAGGCTATTGGCAGGGTGAAAATATCAGCTGACCGTTTTGATAGCTCGAAATCTCCAGACCTGGATGGTGTCACGCAGAGTTTGGCGAAAGTAAATGCAGGGCGAGAGATCGCGTGGTTCAAAAATGATTTTCATTTCTTAATCCCTACAAATAAGGTAGAGTATAGATGTTAACTCAATAATGGAGGTTCAATATGAAAGAATGGACATGGTTCCAGGCGGGTCTAGCACTGGCCGCCAGTTTTCTTTTGGCAGTTGTTTTGGTGAAACCCATTGGGGTATCCACCCAGTTCGTGATTCTGGATGGGATGATGGCGAGCACGATTGATGCATCATTGGTGGTAGTGGATGACAGCACATCCTCGGGGTATGCGAGTTCGAATGCATATTTGAACAAATCGGGAGGCAAATACGCTGCGAATATTGCGAAGCCTCTGAATTATGGTTTGGTTTTTGTAGTGGCGATGTTTGGGGGAGGGCTATTATCGAGGATGTTGCGCAAAGAAAAATCACCTAGACAGATACCGGAGGTACATGAGGCTCGCTACGGCAATAAAGCGTGGCCCCGATATGTTGCGGCCTTTGTGGGTGGGCAAATTGTGTTATGGGGTGCGCGCTTGGCGGGAGGATGTACCAGTGGTCATATGATGAGTGGCATGATGCAGACTGCGGTGAGTGGGTATCTTTTTGCGGCTGCCGCTTTTGTGGTGGCGCTTCCTACAGCATTTCTGGTTTATAAAAAGAAAGGAGGTGCGTGATGGAAATCTTGCTCGCGATACTCTTGGGAGCTGGTTTTGGATTTGTGCTCGAACGGGCACAAGCGTCTGATCCGGATAAAATCATTGGCATGTTGACCCTACGGGATCTTCATTTGATGAAAGCCATATTTTTTGCAATTGGTCTATCCTCTCTGCTCCTGTTTGCAGGAATTGGAATAGGGTTTATTTCAATCAGTCATTTGTCGATCAAGGCGATGTATCCCGGGGTTCTCCTGGGAGGTGCATTGTTGGGATTGGGCTGGGCATTGGCTGGATTCTGTCCGGGAACGGGCATTGTTGCCGCCGGACGCGGACGAAAAGACGCCTGGATTTTTCTGCTCGGAGGATTGGTGGGCGCCTGGATATTTACCTTACAATATAGCTTTTTGGAGAAAATCGGTTTGTTCAACCCGTGGTGGGGTGGCAAGACTACCTTGGTGGATACTGGTGCAAAAGGGGCAACTGCTCTACTGGAAGGAAAAGGCAGTCTACTATTGGCCTTAGCCTTGGGTGCAGTGATGTTGGTGATTGCAAAACTGCTCCCGCTTAGACCCGGCCAAAAATAAGAGACTAAAATTGCTGAAAGTCAGTCATTGACCTCAAGAGATTCTGACGTTATAAGCCTCCTTCCTTAAACGGAGAGATGCCGGAGTGGTCGAACGGGCTCGCCTGGAAAGTGAGTGTGGTTGGAAACAGCTACCTAGGGTTCGAATCCCTATCTCTCCGCCACTTTAAAAACCCTGCAAACGCAGGGTTTTTTTGTGTGCGGGAGGTAGGGGTTCGAATCCTAGGGAACCTATGGGTTTGAAACGAAACGAGCCAGCGAGAGGAGTAAGCCCGTGTATTTCCACGGGAGGGCGAAGCCCGTCAATCCCTATCTCTCCGCCACTTTAAAAACCCTGCAAACGCAGGGTTTTTTTGTGTGCGGGGGGTAGGGGTTCGAATCCTAGGGAACCTATGGGTTTGAAACGAAACGAGCCAGCGAGAGGAGTAAGCCCGTGTATTTCCACGGGAGGGCGAAGCCCGTCAATCCCTATCTCTCCGCCACTTTAAAAACCCTGCAAACGCAGGGTTTTTTTGTGTGCGGGGGGTGTCTGAGGGTTTCCCTTTAGTCCAAGGTGGTGAGGCCGGTTCGAATGGCGTATTTAGTGAGTTCAGCCACGCTGCGCATATCGAGTTTGTCCATGATATTTCGGCGGTGGGTTTCGGCGGTGCGTACGCTGACGCCGAGTTTATCCGCGATTTCCTTGGTGGCGTTTCCCTCTGCTAATAACTGAAGTACTTGCCGTTCCCGATCGCTGAGCACTGCGAATGCAGATTCTTCTCCTTCTTTGGCTGGATTTCGAACAAAGCTGTCGACCAGTCCACGGGTGATTTCAGGGCTGAGATAGGTTTTTCCTGCGACAGCCTGATGGATGGACTCGATCAGTTCTTCGTAAGCGCAGTCTTTGGGGACGTAACCACAGGCCCCGGCTTTGAGCATTTCTCCCACCAAGCTACGGTCTGCATGCATCGAAAGTCCAATGATCTTGATGTGTGGATAGTCTTTCAGAATTAAGCGGGTGGCATCGATGCCGTTAAGATCCGGGAGGCCGATATCCAAAATCATGACATGGGGTCCCAGTTTTTGGGCGTATTCGACAGCCTGTTCTCCGGTCTCCGCCTCTCCCACGATCCGCATGTTCTCCTCTTTACGGATGAGGCTGCGTAATCCATCGCGCATCATGGCGTGGTCTTCGGCGAGGACAATTCGAATGGGATTGGGGGTACTCATGTGGTTTCCTGATGTTCGAGGTGTTCCGGTGGTATAATCATGATAATGCGTGTTCCTTTTCCCGGGGAGGTATCGCATTTGAAATTTCCACCCTGATGTTCAATCATTTCCTGGATGCTGAAGAGACCGAAGCCACCTTGCTTTCGATCGAGATGGTCGAGGCTACGAATGTCGAATCCCCGACCATCGTCTTCTACTTTAATTTCTATTTTTTGGTGCTCCCTGGGTCGTATCCGAATACGGATCTCTTCTGAATCAGCATATTTCCAGGCGTTGTAAACGCATTCGCGTACGGCGGTAAATAAGCGACTACGCAAAGCGGGGGCAAAGCGTACTTGTTCACAGCTTACATCGACGAGCAATTGGATCTGAATTTGTTGGCGTTCGGTGTATTGTTTGGCCAGCCACTCTAAAGCGGGAATCAATCCGGCATCATCAAGTACTTGTGGGTAGTACTCATACCCTAAACTTCTGGATTGGCGGATGGCCTGTTTGAGGTGGTCTTCTATATTGAGTAAATTTTCCTTTAGCTCTTCAGGAAGCTCGAACTCATTTCCACGTATGATGCTGCTCAGTTTGATGCGAGCCAATCCCAGTTCATGCCCGACATGATCATGAAGATCTTTGGAAAGTTTTCTTCTTTCGATTTCACGTACATCTGCAAGTCGTACGGATAATGCGCGTAGACGGGTTTGATATTCCTCTGCGGTAAGGAGTGAGTTCATAGGTTTATAGTTATGGAAGTCATTTGAGACACACTCCTTTCAGCTAACACAGACCATGCGTCAACTCAAACGGTTTTTCCTTTGTCTGGGATTCCTTGGTATTCAGATAAATCGGGTTGTTGCTGATGGAGAGTTTATGGGATGGGGTTCATGTGGAGCCAGTATAACGCAACTCATTTTAGCGTCCATCTGGGAAATCCCGTAGTGGGGTGTTCGTAAAGCGAAAGCTTCATCTGTTGAGCTGCGAACTTTCCACATGCTTCTTTGCGGGAATTCCCCAATGGTGTGAAGGAAGAGTCTTCTCTATAGTTAAGCTTTATCACCCTTATCTTACGTTTTATGAAACCATTTTTAGAATCAATCAGTGATTACTTTACGTCTTTGGACTGGGACCCCATTATTCAGTCCGCTGTTCGTGTTACGCTTATTCTACTGCTTTCCAGCATCCTAATGAAAATAGCTCATACGGTACTTAAGCATTTGGAAAAACATTTGTTACGTCAGGGGCGAAAGGAGGGAGAGTCGTCAAATGAATCAAAGAAACGCGTAGACACCATTATCAATCTCTTGCGCCAAGCCGCGCGACTTGCCGTTTCGATCACAGCGTTGATGATGATTTTGCAACAGATCGGAGTTAAAGTGGGCCCGGTGATTGCCAGTGCGGGTATTTTGGGATTAGCGGTAGGTTTTGGTGCGCAGAATTTGGTCAAAGATATGATTGCAGGATTTTTCATTATTCTGGAGAACCAAATTCGAGTAGGTGATGTAGCGGTTCTAAACGGCACCGGCGGATTAGTGGAGCGGATAAAATTTCGTACCACGGTTCTGCGTGATCTTGGAGGTGTGGTGCATATTTTCCCCAATGGATCTATCGACTCTATCAGTAATCTTACTTTGGGTTGGTCGGCATATGTGTTTGATATCGGGGTGGCCTACAAGGAGGATACCGACAGGGTCATCGGGGTAATGCGAGAGGTGGGTCGGAGCTTAAAAAATGATGCGGCGTTCGGACCGATGATGCTGGAGGAGCCAGAAATTTTTGGGGTGGACAAGTTTGACGACTCCGCAGTGGTCATCAAAGGTCGCATTCGAACTAAACCCATCAAACAGTGGGATGTGGGACGTCAGTTTCTGAGACGGGTCAAGCTGGCCTTTGACGAACAGAATATCGAGATCCCTTTTCCGCACACCCGTTTGTATTTTGGTGAGACAAGTAAACCGATTGACTTGCGAAGGGTACATGCTGAAAACACTGCTAACGAGTCGTCCTCATGATTACTTTTGGGTCTCTCGCCCTTGCGTATCTGATCTCTTGTGGGTTGTTTGCGCATCTATTGCTTTCAAGGAAATCCCATGCCTCCATGATTCTGTGGACAACGTGGCTATTTTTATTTCCGTTTCTAGGTATTCCGTTGTACTTGGTCCTGGGGACGGAGAGTATTCGTAAAAAAGGGTTAAAACCTTTTGAACCTGAAGCCCATTCCGAGAATGGAAAACCGGATGAAGCTCAGGTGCCGGATTTACTGAATCATTTGCAGCGGGTGAGAAGAAGTGCGTTGTCCACCATGTCGACTCCTGAATTGTTGTGGGGTGGAGATGCGTTTTATGATCGACTGGTAAGTGATATTCAAAATGCGCAGACCTTTTTGCATATTCAGATGTACGTTTGGCGGGATGATAAAGAAGGGGCTAAAGTGCTTAAGGCGTTGATCGATGCCGTTCATCGTGGTGTAGAGGTGAGGATGTTAGTGGATGAAATGGGGTCTTATCATACGGCGGACAAATTTTTCCAATCTTTCCGGGAGGCGGGGGGACAGTTCAGTTACACCAACACCGTGCAAACCCGGCGTAGTCGGTTTTTCTTTAATCTCCGCAATCACCGTAAACTTTGTTTAATTGATGGGCAGACCGCTTATGTGGGCGGAATGAATGTTGGCAAAGAATACGCAGGACGGGCTATCGGTCCCTGGACGGATTTACAGATGCGTTTTTCGGGTCCTGTCTTGTTGGCGTTGCAGGATTCGTTTGCCGAAGATTGGAATTTTGCCACGGGGGAATGTTTGGAAGGTGAAAAATATTATCCGCTTGAACAAGCTCCAGCCGCGAAAATTCCAACCGTCATGGTACAGAGTGGACCGGATGTACGGGAGCCCATCTATTTAAAATCCTTTAATCTGATTTGCGGGGCAGCGAAGGAAAGGTTAGATGTGTTTACGCCCTATTTTGTTCCTGACCCGAGCATTTTGGTGACACTGCAAACTGCAGCTGCACGGGGAGTGCGGGTGAGGATGATGATCCCCACGCTCAACGAACACAAGTACATGGTGGATATTGGACGGGCCTACTATGAGCCATTGATGGAGTCAGGTGTTGAAATATATGAATTACCTGAACGTGTGAACCACACCAAAGCTTTTCGGGTAGATGATGACTTCATATTTGCCGGATCTCACAATCTGGATGTACGTTCTTATAAACTCAACTTTGAACTGTCTCTGTGCTTTCGTCATCGAGAGACGGCGGAGGCCATGGATGAAGTCTTTGATGATTTGTTTGAACAATCAGAGCAGATCGAGTTGGAACCCTTCCGTAAACGACCCTTGACGCAAAAGTTTAAACAGGGATTTGTGAAACTGTTTGGTCCGGTGTTATAAAGACGATGCGGTTGCTTAGTTTTAATATTCACAACCGAATGAAAGAATCCTCGTCTCTGATGAAGGAGCGTATGGGGGATATTGCTTCCTTGGTGAAATCATTGCATCCTGATGTTGTGGCCTTACAGGAAGTGACGCCAGAGGCTTGGGAGTATTTACGAAAAGAACTCAATATTACCGAGGCGGAGTATTGTCCACGCGAGGATGGAAAAGAGAAGGGGGAAGGGGTGCCGGTATTCCCACTGGGGTCTGGGTGTACAATCACACAACAACATTCTTTTTGGTTATCGGATACGCCTGATCACCCTTCGCGTATGCAGGGGGCGATTCATCCCCGGGTATGTTCCGCGATTAGAATTGCTAAGGGAGCAGACGCGTGGTGGGTGTTTAATATTCATCTCGATCACCGAAGTCCAGGGGTGCGTCGACGCAGTCTTGACCTGTTGAGAACTCAGATAGAGGCCCTGACTGAAGGGGAGGATCCACGGTTGATTTGTGGTGATTTTAATATGCCGGGATATCGCAAAATCCTGCAACAGTTTTGTCAGTCCGAGCCGAAGTGGGAAGATGCCACCCAATATCATCCGGTGGCTGCGCTTCGTCCTACATATTTAGGATGGGGACCTTTCCGATTGGCCAAGGCCCGCATTGATTTATGTCTGCATACGTCCGGTTTGCGGGTGGGGGAATATCATGCCGTGAATCCGTGCTGGCAAGGTCGTCAGCTGTCAGACCATCGCGCAATTGTGGTGGATCTGGAAGACAAGAGTTTCTTATCGTTTCTCCTGGAAGGATAAGTGAGGATGCACCCCTTTAAAAGGGGAGGCATTAGTCTTTGGATTGTTTCTTGAGTTCCTCACGGGTCCGCGAGGTGATATGCCAGCTGACCCATGCGAAGGTGATAACACCGAGGCCAAACAATAGGGATTGCCAGAGGGGTACTTCGGCTTCACTCATCACCGTTTCGCTGGCGATATGTCCAGCGGATACCATGAGGAACGTTCCGGGGATCATGCCCATAAAACTGTAAAAAAGATAGCGGAGAAAGGGAAGTTTGAGAGAGCCCAAAAAGAGATTTCCGGTCATAAAATGAAAAACAGGAGTCATGCGCAGCAAACAGATGGTCCACAAGCTGTCGTTTTCCATGACCTGTCGTAAAGCTTTGAATAGGGTATGTTGGAACATGTCCTTGTCTTTAAGTCGAGGCCACAATCCAGCCCCGGCCAGGGATCCCAAGGTGGTTCCTCCAAGGAGAATACCTGTACTGATGAGGAGGCCTGTCCCGATTCCGAAAAAGAAACCGGAAAGAGAAACCGGAACAGAGACGGGTATGAAGCAAATGGTGAGGATGATCCCGATAAGCGTGAAATATATGGCTCCGAGAGGTCCGAGATCTTCTAACTGTTTAAGCAGGGGTTTTAACCATTCTTGGAAAGGAAGAAATTTCATGAGGCCGAGAAAACATGCAAAAAGTATTAGCGCGGCGACGGGTTTGATCCAGCGTTTATGTTTAGAGATGCATGAGGTGAACATCGGTTCTGACACTCCTTATCGTGGGGATGAACTTAAAGGGGTATTGAATGGAGGTGACTTCTTCATCAAGGAATCATTTCCCACTTGCGCAATTGGGTTGTGAGTTGTTCGCAGGCCGGCTCTGCTTGGTTGTAAACACTCTCTATTTTTTCAAAAGAGAGGATCCCCATATTTTTTATGGGGCAGCATAGATAAAAATCAGGCGTATCATGTTTTAACTGCTGTTGAATGTTATTCGAAAGAAGTCGGTCGATCATATTCTGTGAAAATTCTGTGAGATGAGGCATGGTGGATTCTTTGTATGCTGGATTCAGATCCAGAGGGACATCCACTGCAATTTTCAGGTCGTCGTTTTTAGGAAGTTGACTCACAGGCAGTCCGTTGGCGTAAACTCCGTCGAATAGAAGTTTGTCATCAAGTTCTACAGGAGGGAAGATGCCGGGGATGGCCATGGTGGCCATCAGTGCGGGTTTGAGCTCTCCGCTGTTGAGGACCACTTCCTTCCCGGACCAGTAATCGGTTGCTACCACATGCAGAGGGATTTGGAGGTCTTCAAAGGTTTTGATTTTAAAATGATCCAGTAGGAAATCAATGATCTTATCAGGTTGCAGAGCGCTTTTTCCATCCAGATTTACTTTCACCCAACGAAGAGTTTGAACAGGCTTTATGATTTTTTCGATAAGCCCTCCCGGTTCAGGAAGCTTGTCTAGCCATTCGGCTTGAATGAGTGATTGTATTGATTGAGAGGAAGCGCCTGACGCGTATAAGGCGCCGACCAGAGCACCGATG
The DNA here is from genome assembly GCA_029719485.1 of Kiritimatiellota bacterium B12222. GTDB lineage: Bacteria > Verrucomicrobiota > Kiritimatiellia > SS1-B-03-39 > UBA6053 > UBA6053. The sequence goes on from CP120722.1 coordinate 715,701, forward strand.
CTGGCACCCGCAATGCAAGTAGGCTTGAGATGGTGTCGGTCAAGGACTTCCAAAATTTTTAAGTGTGCCAATCCGCGTACGCCACCTGCGCCCAGTGCCAGAGAAAATGATTTTGTTTTCATGGTTAAATTTTGGGGATAAATCCACGGAGGATTTTTTCACATTCCTCCTTATGACGGGTTTCGTCACTGATCATTTCTTCTAGGTCATTCATCAACGCGAGATCTCCGATCTCTTCGGCTTCGAGACGGCGTTGGCCATAGCGTTGTATGGTTTCCGCTTCGGCCTTCAGTACATTCTCGAGCATCTCACAATCGTTTTCTGCTTTCGGTACCTTTCCGATGGAAAGGGTGGGGTTTCCTTCGAGGGCAACAATTTTATCTGCGAGGTACTTCGCATGTTCCATCTCATCTGGAATTTCCTGCAGAAACAATTCACGTAATTGTTGACGATGTTCACCGAGTACGCCTGCCGCGTAGGTATTATACATAATCACGGCCTGATATTCGGCTGCCAGATCTTGGTTCAATTTTTCAATAAGGTCTTTGAGCTGTGTATTCATAATTTTTGTTCTATGGGGTCCCAGATATAGATCAACTTTTCTCATTTATCCCGTTGAGGCCGAGCGACATTTACAACAGTTTTTACTTTGTAAATCTCACTGTACTTCACCTGAGATGCGGTTGGAAAATGTGAAAAGACAGGATCGTTTTGATACATTATGGAATCGATGGTCTGATGTTTGTCGCCTGCATTAGCGACTGGCGATAATCCAAACGGCGTGGATGATTCCGGGAATATATCCCAGCAGGGTGAGTAAAATATTGATCCAGAATTGGGGTTTAATACCGACCTCTAGGAATACGCCTAGTGGGGGGAGTAGAATCGCGAATATTAATTTGACTATGTCCATTGTATGCTCCTGATGGTTAAAAGTTATCTGTAGCTTATCGCGTACAAGTTGCTTTTTCTATCGGTACAATTACGCAAATTCTGTAAGGGATTACCTTAGGCTTAGGGGTGAAAATGAAGAGGGCTCCGAAATAAAACCCTGCTCTGTAAAAGAGCAGGGCATGAATAATCAACTTCTCTAGCTATGCGAGTTTTACATTTCTTGATCGATTTCATCGGTCGCATCATCGACGGCTTCACCTATATTTTCCATTCCTTCTTGGGTGGCATCGATGGCGTCATCTGTAGCATCTTCTACGGTATCAGCGGCATGTTCGGCAGAGTCTTCGACCTCATCACATCCCAGGGTAAAGAGAGAGGCGAACAAGATAAGAAAGGCCATGCTGCGTGTCATAATTTTTTTCATTTTCATTTATATTTCTCCTTTTGTTTGTGTTTTTCGTTTCAAACCTTGATCTGACTTTACAGGAAGCAGGGGGATGGGCCTATCCGGTACCCTACGTAATCTGCTCAGGAAAACTACGGGTGTGCCTGGGTGTAGATAATGAGGCGGTTGAATCGTATGTGTTGGTGGATATGTTGAGTAGGGGGCTGGAGGCTCAAATCTTTTGAGGAGTGATAATTACCCATTCCGTAAGAGAGGAGAAGAGAGGGGGTAGGTTTTTTATCAACATTTAATGTCTGGTCAAATGTGTAATCTCCCATCTTCATCTTATGCGTAATCTTCCTTGAGCGCTTTGCGTATTATAACGGATAGCGACGAGGGCTGGATTCAGGTAGGCTTACTATAGTTAGTAGAAACATAGTATTCAACCAAAGGAGAACTGATGAATAAACAAGATGCACAAAAAATTAATGAAGCCTTGGAACTGCTGAATGAAGCCGCGAAGGGGCAAAAGGATGAGTTAAACTCCTTGCTTAGCGATAAATATTCAGATCTCAAAAATAGCCTGTCTGGATTAGAATCCACGATCGAAGATAAAGCAGGGAATGCTGCGGAACGGTTGCGGGAGCTTAAAGCCTCAGCCGCATCGCAGGCCAGCGAAACGGCTTCACAGGTAGATCACAAAGTACATGAAGAGCCTTGGAAAACTTTGGGTTTAACGGTTTTGGCTTCGTTGGCGCTGGGTGTATTTATCGGCAGGAAAGACTCGTAAGGGGGAAAGGTATGAAAGCCTCACACGAAGGTTGGGTCACTCAGTTGTTGGCGATGTTTTTAAGAAGTCAGCAAACAGGATTGACGCGTCCATTACGCATTCGCATGGCGATTGCGCAGGTGGAAGCGGTCAAGTTTGCCAGGGGGAGCGTGATGAGGATCATGTTGTTGCTTCTCTTGTATGTAATTCTCTTTACCGGATTTATCCTCTTCCATGTGGGGCTCTTTTTCTACCTGGATTGGGGATTGGCTGATAAGGGGGCCTTATTTATGATATTGGGTGGCGTATACGTTCTACTGATGGTCCTTTTCATGATGTTTGGCCTGTCACAAAAGCGTTGGATGAAAAAATCCGGGGCTGACCGAGCCGTAATTCATGCACTCCGTTCTTAAAACCCTAGCCCTATTGAAAATGAAAAATTCCTCTACGACAGAAAAAGTTTTGCGTACTACATCCGACAAAGTGAATCGCGGCATTCTTGCTCAAACGGAAGCCAATATCCGTTATTATGCTACGCATCCCGAAATGATCAGCGATCGTTTGCAGGAGCTGGATAACGAATGGGATATTGAGCGGGTGCTCGAGGCCAATGCCTCCGCGCTTTCGCTCGGTGGTATATTTCTTGGCTTGTTCCGAAAGAGATTCTTATGGATTTCGGCAACGGCGATGTATTTTTTACATCAACATGCACATGAGGGTTGGTGTCCACCACTATTTGTTTTCCGACGTTGGGGTGTTCGCACTCGCACAGAAATTGAATATGAACGTTATGCTCTCAAAATGATTAGAGGTGATTTTGTCGGGACTCGCCGTGGCAACCGGAGAATCGTGGAAAAAGTGTTGGATGCGGCACTACCTGAAGTACTCACACCTTTGAAATAGGTGATGTGACGGATTTTAAGTAAGTGAAGAGGATTGGATAGATCGTTCAATCGCGTGTTTATGGGATTCTGCGTTTGGCGTTACAGCATGTGTAAGGGTCTACAATTGCGGGTTATGCTTTTGTGTTAATCGAGCTTTGCTCAGTACGTAGGTGAACTCAGCGCCATAAAAGAACACCAACATGGAGTAATAGATCCACAATAAAAATGCGACCAGGGAACCGGCGGCGCCGTAGGCCGATCCCACTGCGCTATTTCCCAAATACAGTCCGATGCCCCATTTACCAATGGTTAAGAGGCCTGCGGTGCATAGTCCACCGATGACGGCTGCCCGGGTATCCACTTGGGTATCGGGTAAAAATCTAAACATCAAAGAAAACAGCCCCCCGATCACAAAGAGGTTGAACAGGTTGACGGCAATGCGCAACAGGTCATCTAATAATTCCCAAATTTGTGACAGGTAATTACCTAGAATCGTGATGGCCGCACTGGCAACCAAAGAAATGACCAATAAAAATCCGATACATAAAACCAGTGCCAGGGAACGCCCCCTGATCAATAACAAACGTTTGCCCGCACTAGTATCGCGGCCTTGACCTTGGTTCACTTTCCAAATTTGATTAAGCGCAGTTTGTAAATGCACAAACACAGCGGTGGAGGTGAATAGCAGAATTCCTCCAGCAACGATGCCGGAAAGTAGAGACTTGTCATTGCTGAATTTTGCGTTTTGGAGTGCGCTTTGAACGACATTTGCCCCGTCTTCTCCAGAGAGTTGTCTCACTTGATTGACAAGTTCTGTTTGGGCGGTGGGTTGATCATAAAACAGACCGGCAATGCTGGTGACGGTAAGTAGCAAAGGCGATAACGATAACATGGTGAAAAAAGCGAGGGTGGCACTCAGTTCCGGTGCTTTGTCTTTCACCCATGCTTTGGCTGCCATGATAAACAATTTTAAAATATTATGTACATAGGTGATCATACGTTTTCCTCATTCATAACTGAGTTGAGAGTGGGAACCAGAACCCTGCGAGCAAAGAGTTTAAGGATTCCAAATAGAGGGATGGCTAACAACAGTCCGAGCACTCCAAATAAAGCAGCCCCTATCATTAATACAATGACAATGGTTACGGGGTGCAAGCTTACTTTATATGAGATCACGAAGGGGCCAATGAAAGGCTCGACGATCCCTTGAACAATGCCAAAGGTCATCAGGACCCCAACAAGTGAAAACACCATATGCTCAGAGGTCATTGCAATCAGCACGCATGGAATGAGGGTTACGGTTACGCCGATAAAAGGGATCATTCCCAGAAATCCTGCCGCAATTCCGAGGAGCAACCAATAGGGGATTCCGGCTATGAATAAGCCGACTGACATGACAATTGCTGAGAGTACACACACCAAAAGGCGTCCACGAAAAAATCCGGCAACTATCTCGTCCATTTCACTGAAAAAATCTTGTACACTCTCTGTTTGTGAATGAGGGATCCATTCACAAAGTGTATCCCGAATTTTTGGAAAATGTAAGATGAAGAAAAAGGCATAGAATAAGGTAAGCAGAAGTTGTATCAAAAACGCAAACAGTGTTCCGGCTCCGTTAAAAATGGCTTTCAAGCTTCCCATAGCAATCAAGGGTAATTTATTATTTATGAATGAGCCGTACCGTTCAAAAAGTTGGTCGAGAGCATGGGGGGAATTTGAGGATGTGGAGGGTGGGGAAGGATATTGAGAATCAGGTGAGGATGAAGCCCCCTCTCTAGAGGGGGGGACCGTTACTTCAGGGGCATCTTTGAATACCTGTTCCCACCATCCCTTCTCCTCGCTGGGGGTTTCCGGAGAGGTGTTTGTTCCCAAAAGCTGATCTGAGAAACCATATTCCACACTTTTATCTTTTACGTATATGACAAAATCTCCTGCTTGCTCAATCAGTGCTGGGCCGAGAAAGAGTCCGGATCCGAAGACCAGCGCTAAAAAGAGAACATAGACCATAGATACCGTAAACACGCGGCGGGAATGATGTCTGTCCATGAAGGAAATGACGGGATTCAGAATATATGCAATCAACAATGCAATGCCTACCGGGATGAAAATATGTGATAGGTATATGAGCAATCCCAACATGCCTATTCCTAATCCTGACAATAGGAAAATCTTGTATTTTCGGTCAGGTGATCTGTGATGTTTAAGATCTGTCATACTATATATTTTACAGCGCAGCCCTGTTCAAACCATCGCAAATTTTACGTAGGAGGGATGGATTAATTCGGTAAAAATCTGCAGTAAAAAATGAAAAAATCCCTACGGGATATCCGGCCCTCCCTTTGGTCATTTTTCTCTTTTCAAAAGTGCGGTTTGATCTAGGTTGTACTTAGATGTAACCATGGGGGGCAGGGAGACCTGCGTGTCGGACTAAATAAAATGAAGCTTTTAAAAACAGAAAACATATTTTACCTCATACGTTGTTTCGGCATGGTATTTGTTTTGGTCTTGCTGTGGATTGTGGTTGATCGAACCATCCCACAAGCGCAACGTTTTGAAGTTTTTCCGCCTTCCATTCCAGAGGAGCTTTCGATTCGAGAAGAGGAACTTCCCTTGGGGTATGCATTGATACAGGATGAGGCCTCGTTGCAAAAATTAAGTCTCGAACGTAACCCCGGATATCTAACGTTGCCGGCAGAACATGCCGCCTTGGCTCCACGTGGAGGATTATGCAGTATTGCCGGGATGTATGAGCATGAGGATCACATACGTCTAATGTTGAATGCCGTGTATTTCCGTGATGCGGATCACTGTAAGGAATTTGTCGAAATCGAAAGTCAAAAGGGATTACACATGGCGGCGTTTAGGAAAAAGCTCTCCCGCAGCGAATGGATCATTTTCATCGCTTCGGATCCGGAGCAAAGTTATTCTGAACGAGAGCGGGAGGCTTTTGGGGTGATGATTGAGAAATACCAACGAAGATTAAAACTCGATTTGTTGTTTGATGAACTCTCCGCGCCGGAGTTGTAGGCATACAATCGATGCAAAGTCGTCAACTATTTTTGATCAGGTTATGGATAAGTGTGCACTTTACCCATGCTGCAATTTTTGCCGAGGGCAATGGGCATCCCCCTCCCGTCGATAAGGAGGCCGTGTCTAAAAATATTGTAGACCGGACTCACGAGTCCGTATCAGGATATATCATTGAAACGGTAGATGGCTTTGATCAAAATTTAGATCGTCTTTTGACTCCTGAGGAAATGGAACGCAACCGTACCTTTGATCGATTTTTTGGAGACCGTAGTTTAGAGAAATTAGATTCCCGCGCACAGGTGAGAGTGGGAATTGGGGCGGAGTGGTCGAGGATTGACGGATTTGATGTGGACCTGAAGTTCTCGGGCAAGGTGGATCTTCCGCGAACAGAAAAGCGTTTGAAGTTTGTTTTCAACAACCTGAATGAAGATGAAAACACCTTGGCTGAATTTAAAAAGAAAGATAGTTTAAGTCCCGCACTCCAAGAAAATGATCCAGGTGGTTCTGCATCGATTCAAGCGGCACTGGGGGAGATCTTCAATATCAAGTTTACCGCAGACGCTGGGTTGGATTTTAACCCTGAGCCTGTGCCTACGTTTAAATTTACGGGACGGATTCCTTGGAGGTGGGGTGAAACTGATTATCGTTTTAGTCAACGGGTTTTTTGGGCGAGTGATGATGGGTTTGGTGAAAAAACGTCGTTGGAAGTGACACGGTTTTTGAGTGAACAATTTTTTATTAAATCCGAAACGGTGGGGATCTGGTCGGAAACCAGTGAAGGTGTGGATCTGGGGCAAACTCTCTTCATGCGTTACCTGCTCAACAAAGAGACGAGCATGGGGATGATTTTGGGTGCTCAGGCGCATACTGAACCGAATTTTGCAATGGACCTTTATCTGATTCGATTTCCTTTCAGAAAACCCATCTACGATCATTGGATCTATTTAGTGGTTGAACCTGGAATCGATTTTCCTGATGACCATAACTGGGAGCTGTCGCCTCTCATTAGTTTGAAAACTGAATTTTATTTTGGGAGGATGTGATTGGGGTTGGGGGGCGTTTGAGTTTCGATTTTTGGATGGGGATGATCTTGGACTCCGGGGCAAGCCCGAAGCCCGCTTGCTAGGGAAGTTGAATGCCTGAGGTGAGAGATGATCTTGGGCTCCGGGGCAAGCCCGAAGCCCGTTTGCTAGGGAAGTTGAATGCCTGAGGTGAGAGATGATCTTGGACTCCGGGGCAAGCCCGAAGTCCGCTTGCTAGGGAAGTTGAATGCCTGAGGTGAGAGATGATCTTGGACTCCGGGGCAAGCCCGAAGTCCGCTTGCTAGGGAAGTTGAATGCCTGAGGTGAGAGATGATCTTGGACTCCGGGGCAAGCCCGAAGTCCGCTTGCTAGGGAAGTTGAATGCCTGAGGTGAGAGATGATCTTGGACTCCGGGGCAAGCCCGAAGCCCGCTTGCTAGGGAAGTTGAATGCTTGAGGTGAGAGATGATCTTGGATTCCGGGGCAAGCCTGAAGAGCGCAGGCAAGTCTGATTTTTGTATGGATTTTTAGGTTAGGCGGTAATTTTTTGTTTGAGAGATGTTGGGTGGGTTACGGGACCGTTTTGCATTAGAGCCCTGGCCTCATCGGTTTTACCGAAAATATTCCAGAGCAACACGCCTCTTACATTATTTTGATAAAGGTAATAGACTACGCCTTGATTCAAGTCATCCTGCCAATCCTCCACGATGTCTAAAGAGGAATCGATATCTCCGATGGCCTCAAAGCCTAGGTCAAAGAAGTCTGAATAAAATAGTGGCGTGTAGTCAAATGAGATGGAGCGGTCTCCTGTCATGGCCCGTCCGGCGGCTTGGCCCATTTCGATGGCATTCATTTCATGTTCTAGGCGTTCATATCGATCCAGCTCTTTGCGGTAGGCGCTGGCATTATCTCCTGCGGCATAAATGTTGGGGTGACTACTTTGAAGCTGTGCGTTCACGCGAATGCCATCCTTCACCACAAGTCCAGCTTGGCGGGCCAGATCCACGTTGGGTTTTATCCCCATCCCGGCGATGGCAAAATCAGCAGCATAGCGTCCACCTCCGTCGGTTACTACCACCAGAAAATCTCCACTCGATTCGATGCCGGTTACACGTTGGCCGGGTAACAAATCTATTTTGTGACTACAGTACACGTCGTCTAAATGACGACTGAGTGATTCCGGATAACGATTTGAAGCGAGATGATCATGGGGAAAGATCATAAAGGGTTCGCAGTTTCTTTCGGAGAGGGAGGCTGCGATTTCACTGCCGATAAAACCGTCACCAATCACGGCGACACGGTGGCCCATGGCAATTTTTTCTTCCAGTCGTTTGTAGTCGGAAAGGTTGCGGTAGGTCAGTAATTGTTCCGAGTGGTCTGGAAGTTCCAAGGGGGAACCGCCGGTAGCCAAAAGTAACTTTTTGTAACGATGGATATCGCCTTGGCTGTCTACGACGCTGGAACTTTCCGGTTCCAGTCGGATGGCACGGCGGCCAAGGTAGCTGCGCACATTGGACTCATAAGGTTCCGAATCTTTTATAACGGAGGCTATGGTTTGATTGGGGTCAGTAATGAGGTCTTTGCAGAGCGCTGGCCGATGGTAAGGTAGCGAGCTCTCATCCGATAGTAGGACAATGTCCGCATCGGTTTCACGTTCACAAATGGCTCGGATGGCAGCGTCAGCGGCCACACCTCCACCCACGATTAAGTAGGTGCTTGCATGGGTTTTCATTAAGAAGTCTCCAGTTAGGGGTTTTAAAGTAGAGCTGAACTCTAGTCTACCTTCTGAACTGGACCTTTCCTATGGTGGGAATCCCGTAGTTTGGTCGACGAAAAACGAGACACATATTATACGGGACATCCCTTAGGGTCACGAGAGGAGATCTCTCGCTACTTTCGACCCCCTCTCTCTATATTTCAACTCTGACCCCGGAATAATTCTAGCTGTGGGTGGCTCCTTTGGGCGCGGGAATCGGTCCGTCTAAAATGGGATCTTGGGTTTTAACAAGGTGTTGATGTAGCATCGTTTTTAACTCTGCTTCAATGGCCGAGAACTGAGTACGTCCCGAGAGGTTGTTACATTCGTGGGGATCAAACAGGCGGTCATATAATCTGGTTTTGGGTGCGAGTTCCTGACCCCATCCGAATTCCGTCCACACGCTGTCAGACACTCCGGCATCACTGCGGGGGAATTGGGTCCATTCCGTATCTTCATATCCTTCGATATAGGCCCAGCGGGATGTACGCACACAGCGGAAGGGATGATAACTGTAGCCGTGGTAATTGCTTTCGGTAAAGATGGCATCGTGCAGATCTTTTTGATCTCCCTTTAGAAGGGGCATCATGCTTTTACCTTCCAACCACTGTGGTTTCTTGATGTCGCAGATATCACAGATGGTGGGAAATAGATCCAACTGTAGGGAGAGGGCGTCTGTTACTTGACCCTCAGGTATGCCCGGTCCGCTAAGCATAAACAGGACTCCTGTTCCGTGGTCGGTGAGATTATTTTTCATTGATGGAAAGGCTACACCATGATCGGTGGTCACGATGACTAAGGTATTTTCCCGCATGTCATGTGCTTCCAGATAGTCGAGAATGGATCCCAAGGCTGTATCCACTTGTTTCAATAGGATATTAAATCCGGCCATGTCTTTGCGAAATGAGGCCGTATCAGGGAAGGGAGCAGGGGGACGCAGGTAACGGGTTTCTTTTTCCGGAATGTCTTCAGGAAAGGGTCGGTGGGTTTCGGTTACGCCCACACTGATGAAAAAGGGTTGGTCTGTATCCTGGGTATGACGGTCCAAAAATTCCACGGCCAAGGGGCCGATCTTTTCGGATTTGGCGCCCGCTCCCGGACTGATGTATTCATCGTAGCCCAGTTTTTCATATTCGGGCCAATTGATTACATGATGGAAGCCGATTAAGGCTGTATGATAGCCTGCAGGCTTCAGGGTGTGAATCAAATGTTTTTGGATGTCCTTCAGTTCCGCACCTTTATGTGCCAGACTGATCATCCCGTTCTGATGTGGATATTGTCCGGTGAGCAGTCCTGCACGACTGGGACTACAGGTAGGTGCTACGCAATGCATGTCTTTAAAGGTCATGCCCCACTCGGCAAAACGTAAGTAATTCGGGCTGGAAACGCCATAGCCGTAAGGACTCACGTAGCGACCGGTGTCATGGGTGTGGAAATAAATGATGTTGGGTTTTTTCATAAGAGCACTGTTGTAGAAGCCAAAAAATTCTTAGGGAGGAGATTGTGCACTATCATCAGGTCCGGTGCAATAAATAAAATGAAACCATCTATCAGCCGTATCGGAAAGGCGAATAAGGGTAGGGGGCCAAGCTTATGGCGAGAATACCTTAGTTGTCCGCTGGGAAGGCGTGATTCATCAGGTTTTAAGCTTCTTATGAAGAAGCGTGTGCATGTTAAAGAAGAGTCAATGGGATAAATGCGCTGACTCAAAAGACCGGGACGACCTGAATCCTCAATACATGGAGAATGGAGAAGATGTATGTTTGACTTGGATGATCACGTGTTCATCATTGTGACCGTTAAAGGAGTGGAGAGGTTTTGGTGAAGCTTCATCTTTTAAGATACGAAATAGAATAAACTCATCTGGTACCTCTCAGATTATTGAAGGATATAGTTATGCAGCCCTTACGTTACCGTCAAATACACCTAGATTTTCACAGTTCTGAACATCTTCCTGATATTGGGAAATCGTTTGATAAAAAGGCTTATCAGGCCACGTTACGCAAAGCTGCGGTAAATTCGGTTACTACCTTTGCTACTTGTCACCATGGCTGGGCCTACTATGAAACCCAGGTAGGAAAAATGCATCCTGGATTAGATTTTGATCTGTTGCGAGCCCAGTTTGATGCTGCAAAAGAAATTGGGATCCATGTTCCGATTTATCTCACGGCTGGTGTGAATAATATGGCAGCGGTTGATCATCCAGAATGGCGTCAAATCGGTCCGGAGGGTCGGTTGACGGGATGGGCACATTCCAATTTGGAAGCGGGTTTTTTCATGATGTGTTTTAATACGGGGTACTTGGATTTCCTCAGCGCGCAGATCCGAGAAGTGATGGAGTTATTTCCTCATAACGATGGGATTTTTCTAGATATTATTTGTCAGTCGCATTGCGTATGTCATCAATGTTTACGTTCATTTGAAAAAGCCGGTTTAGATCCGGAAGATCCTGCAGATCGCGATAAACATACGAGACTTGTGTTGGAAAAATATTATCAACAGAGCACGGCTGCGGTATGGGACATCAACCCCGATACGCCAATTTTTCATAACAGTGGACATATTACGCAAGGTGATACCAAGGTCTTGGACTATTTTAGTCACTTGGAATTAGAGTCACTTCCGACCGGAGGCTGGGGCTATGATCATTTTCCAATTTCCGCGAAGTACTGTCAGAATTTACCGCAGGATGTGTTGGGGATGACTGGAAAATTTCATACCACATGGGGCGAGTTTGGTGGTTTTAAACATCCCAATGCTTTACGGTACGAATGCGCACAAATGTTGGCGGTGGGAGCCAAATGTAGTGTTGGGGATCAATTACATCCGCAAGGCCGTTTAGATCCGTCGACCTACGACATCATTGGGCAGGCGTATCGGGAAGTGGAACGTAAAGAATCTTGGTGTGTGGATGCAAAACCTCTTTCGGATATCGGGGTGTTGACGAGGGCGGCGGTCACGGCTAGTCCGGATCGTGATGTCCCCGGGGATATTGGGGCGGGTCGCATTTTACTCGAAGGTCACTTTCTTTTCGATGTCGTGGATGCCGAGATGGATTTCTCGGGTCGCAAAGTTCTCTTGTTGCCGGATGATGTGCCGGTTTCTCCTGAGCTCAAAGTTAAAATTGACGCCTACTTGGCTGAGGGGGGCAAGTTGATCCTCTCGGGTATCTCTGGACTCAATGAAGAAAAAACTGATTTTCTGTGGGAGATAGGGGCGAGTTTTCATGGTGAAAGTACTTTTCAACCTGATTATTGTTTGCCTGCAGCAAAATATCGTCCGGATGCCGTGCAATCGCCCATGGTCATGTATTTAAAATCTCAACGGATTCAGGTGGGGGCTGGCCAAAGTTTGGGGGAGGTGTATGACCCGTATTTCAATCGAAGCTACAAACATTTTTCTTCGCATCAGCATGCACCGAATCGCCCCGAAGCCAGTGGATATGATTGTGGGGTGATTCATAATAACATATTGTATTTTGCCCATCCTCTCTTTTCGATATATCGAGGATACGGCGCGGTTCCCTATCGTCAATATATCACCCGAGTTCTGGAAAACTTTCTGGCTGAAGAGCTGACGGTCACAAGTAATTTACCTTCTACGGCGCGTTTACATTTGAATTATCAAGCGGATCAAAATCGTTACGTGTTGCATTTACTCTTTGCCAATACGGTATTGAGGGGAGGCAGCATGGAGTTAAATGGGGGAACCTTGAGTGGCTCAAAAACCGTTGAAGTCATTGAAGAATTATTGCCCTTACGCGGAACGGAAATATCCCTCAAAATGACTGCGCCAATTCAAAAAGTATGTTTAGAGCCGCAAGGTATTGAAATAGATTTCAGGCAGCAACAGGGAACAGTGTCTTTTGAAGTCGAGGAGTTCTGTTGTCACCAGATGGTGGTACTGCAGGCATAGGTCTTGAATAGCAGATTTTTTTCTCTGTTCTGAGGAGTTGTCGCCTTCATGAGGAGCTTACGCTTCTGCGGATGCTGCGCTGGTGCTTTTGGGGCTACCGTGCATTTTTTGGAGAAACCAACCGGTGAGAAACATGGCGCCGATGATGTTTCCAATAATAGCGGGGATTTGATTCCAACATAACCATTGATAAATACTGATGTCTGCGCCTAAAAACATGCCGGCGGGAATGACAAACATATTGACGATGCAATGTTCAAGGCCGAGGGCGAAGAATGTAAAAATGGGCATCCAAATAGCGAAGATTTTTCCGGGAATGGTTTTGGCGACAAAAGCCATGACCACGCCCATGGATACCATCCAGTTGCAAATAATGGCTTTGATCAATAACACGATTAAACCGGCATAACCTATTTTTTGATAGGCCAAGGTTTTTCCTTCGGCGATGGCGATGACTTTTGCGATGACAGCGGAATTTTCTACATGTCCAAATTTTGAAATGTAGATGGAGAAAAGGATCGCGTAGCTGATGCAGCCTAAAAAGTTACCGATGATGACCCATCGCCAATTTTTTAGCAGGCCGGCCATCTTGATTTCACCTTGGGTGTAGGCCATGGGCAATACCGCAAAATTTCCGGTGACCAATTCGGTACCGAGGATCATGATCATGACAAATCCGACTGGAAAAGCGAGTGCTCCTAAGAAGGGCATCGCGCTTTCAACGGCTACCGTGACGGAGAGCGTGGTGGCGATGCCTAATAATAATCCGGAATAAATCCCTCGAATGAGGAGTTGATCCAAGGGGTACTTTGATTTTTTAACACCGGCTGCGATGAGATCGTCGACGAGTTCTGCAGGAGTAGGAGGGAGCATGATTTCCGTAGGGTTCTTTTTGAATGGAGGGTCAAATAAGATAAAACATATCCTATTTAAAGAAAAAACGTCTTCCTTTTCGTAAAAACCCTATGGAGATCCTCTGAACAGGGGGGCTGGGCTAAGTGCAGTGTTCACATGAGGATTTTCGACTCTCATGCGGAAAGAGGCTACGTTTCGTAGTGAATAGGCGTTTCTTCTTATGGAGTGGGGGCTGTGTTTGGATCGGTAAACTCGGTTTCGCAGTAGAGGTTGAAAGCGGCAAGCAGGTCGTCGTGGCTATGGTGTTCGAATTCATAATTCCACGCTTCGATGTAGCGCAACCCCAATGCTTGGGCTTGTTCAAAAACGGCGGCGTAGTCTCCATTGGGAAAACGCTGAGGTTGAGTAGAGCGACCGATGACTTGACCGTAAATATCCCCAGGAAATTTTTGAATCAGCTCAAGCAGCTCCGATTGATAGTTTGTTTTCCCGGAGATCCACCACATGCCGATGCCGACCTGATGCTTGAGGTGGGGGTCGTTGAGAATCTGAGTCATGATCGTTTGCGGAATGGATACACTGCCCAAAAGTTCATGTACTTCAAAGGCGATGGCTTTGGTGTTGAAGGCTTCGGCCGTAGAGCGGATGGCGGTGAGGGAGGCCTTGGTCCAGAGGTGTTCAAAATCCTCTTGTTCGTCAGGTCCAAGATCGGCTGCGGCAAGTAAAGTTTCGTGGGGAACACCATTAAAATGTCCCTCGATACCGTTGCTGGTCATTTGGGGGACGTACACCAATTGGAGTCGCTCATCTTGATTATATTGTTGGGCCAAAGCTGTCATCAGACGCTTCAAATGTTCTTGAACCAAGGGGTCCCAATACCGTGGCATTTCCGCGGCTTGACCTCTAAACAGAATGGTAAATGTGCTGACGCCTTTATCGGAGCTTAACCACGGGGGACTGTGGGGGTGCTGGGGGCGGCGGGATGAGATTGCCTGTGAAAATTTCTGAGGTAGGTCAGAATGGGGTTCTGTTGCTATTGAGGTCCAGCCTGCATAAACGGCGAGGCTCCATTTTTTATTTGGCGGGAGGAGGCGCAGTTGTTTTTCGATGGATGAGAAGTCAAATACACCGGGTTGTGGTTCCAGTTGGGCCCAAGTGCATCGGACGAGGGCTCCATGTAGATTCGGATTTTGGACCGCGCCTGCCGTAAGCATGCTGCTGAAACAGCCCAGGGGTTTTTCAATGGTCCCGGCATCACTAAATGCAAAAAATACAAATAGGACCAAAAATAGTCGTCGAAGAAGGTGAAAGAAAGAGAGGGGAGGGAGAGCACTCATAATCGAGGAAACGATTCAGCTTGTTGTTTATTGCCTGATATTTCGGTTTTTTATGTGCAAAGCGAGGGGCAAAACGGGGACCCCATAAGGTCTCATTGTTTAAAGAAATTAAAGAAGTTACGATATGTACATATATTAAGGATAATACGTCTTCTTCTCTTTTTGATACAGATATTACATTTCGTCAAAAAAGTTACGCTTAAATTTGTAATAAACGCTTAAGAGATAATTTTTTGTATAAAATTGATTCCTATTGTAATGAAAGGTTAATGAGGTAAGTAAAAACTATATTTCAAATTTGAATCCCTTCTTGTGTCATTTTTACTCAATATTCTCTTATTTCCCCTAGATCTTCTTTTTCTCACTGTGGATAGCGTGCGGATTAGTTTAGATAAGTTTGTGTATAAATCTTTACGGGCAGAGGGGGATCAGCCTTGCATTCATTGCAAAAACCGAGACTGCGGATATCAACCCCGCAGGTTACCCTCGGGCTTGCGAAAATATAGGAACCGTTGGATAGGGTGTTGGGTACAACCCTGTGTAAATTTAAAAGCGAGGTCCCGTCATGGGTCCAAAGGAGTATGTCAACAAGACGGGTCCTTTATTCGTTATTCAAACGTGGTGCATGTTCTCGCTTTGTTGTTGCTTCTTTTTTGGGCGAGTCTGCTCTATATTTTGGTGAGCCAATTTTGACTCTAGCCTTGCCCTGACTTGTGTAGCTTCTAGGCTGTCCTTATGAAACGGGTACCCTTATTTTTATGGATTGTTGGCTTTGTCTTGTTGATGGGTCAATCAGCAGAGGCGCGCATTTGGAAAGAATTGGATGGGGTGACGTATGAGGAGAATGCTGCAAATGACGGGGATAGTTTTCATGCCAAACGGAACAGTACCCAGTACTTGCTTCGATTGTATTATGTGGACTGTCCGGAAACCGATTTGCGTTTTCCGGATCGGGTAAAAGAACAGGCGGATTATTTTGGAGTGAGCCCAGAGCAGGCTGTTGAAGCGGCGCATTTGGCGGCCGCCTACGTGGAGGAGCTCTTATCCAAGCAGCCCTTTACGGTCTACACCCGATATGCGAATGCCCGGGGAGCCAGTTCCATGAAACGGTATTATGCGATGGTGAAAGTAGGGGATCGTTGGTTGAGCGAATTGCTGGTGGAAAATGGTTTTGCTCGCTTGCATGGCGTGGGCACCGAAACACCCGATGATACTCAAGAGAAGAATTATTGGACCCGACTACGGCGATTGGAAAAAATAGCCAAAAAGGAGCAACGGGGTTTGTGGGGGATTGCGTTGGGAAAAAAAACAGAAGCAGAAGCTGAGCTGGGTGGAAAAACCCTTTTGCTTCGGCAAACGGTGGTTTATCGGACAGAAGCTCCTTTTCAGCCGGTGGGCAATTTGCCGGCCAACTGGGAGGTGACGGTTGGTGAAGTGATTCGTCCGGGTTTTCGGGTGGTGGAGTTTGTGAGTCCGGGTGGAAATCCTTTTAAAGGCATGATCCTTGAATCAGAGTTGAAATAATTCAGGCAGAAAGAGGCGTCTGTCCTGCTTGGGTGTTGGGGGAGGGGATTAAACCGTCTGGGCAGAGGGACTTTATTTATAGAAAAGGCACTTGTTTACAGATGTTGTCGCGTAAAAAGTGCGCCTGGATCATGATGAAAATTTTCAGGGGAATTTTTAGGAGTGAAAAAGGGCTTACACTCACTTGCCAGTTGCAAGGCTTTGAACTAATCTGGATATATGTTCCCCTTAACTGATCACGTTTTAATTTTTACGATCATGATTTCCATGATCATGTTGGCACCTTTGTTAGGATCTTTGTTGAAAATTCCGGACATGGTTTTGCTGTTGATTGCCGGCGCGGTGTTAGGTGTCAATGGCCTGGGGATTTTAGAACGCAATGAAGCCATTACATTGTTAGGTGAGATTGGCTTGTTGTACATAATGTTTTTGGCGGGACTGGAAATCGATCTCTATGAATTTTCCCGAACCAAGTTAAAAAGTATCAGTTTTGGTTTCATCACCTTTTTGATTCCCCAAGTATTGGGTGCGGTGGTGGTGTATTATGTTTTAGGCGACTGGACCTGGGCGGGGGCGATCTTGATGGCGTCCATGTTTGCCTCGCACACCTTGTTGGCTTATCCCGTGGCGGCAAAGTTGGGCATTCAACGCTCTCAGCCCGTGACGATTTCTGTAGGGGCCACCATTGTGACGGATACCTTGGCGCTGTTGGTATTGGCGGTGATTGTGGATGCCTCTCAGGATATTGCCTTGGATTTTCGTTTTTGGGTGAGTTTACTATTGGCCTTAACCCTTTTGGTGTTGGCCATTACGTTGATCATTCCGCGCTTAGCCCGTTGGTTTTTTAAAAATGTAAGTGAATCGGGTGGTACCCAGTTTTTGTTTGTGCTGACCGTGGTCTGTGCCTGTGCCTATTTTTCCCAATATGCACGGATGAAACCCTTGATTGGGGCATTTTTGGCGGGGGCGGCGCTCAATCGTCAAATTCCTTCTCACAGTGCTTTGATGAATCGTTTGGAGTTTGTGGGGAACAATTTGTTTATTCCCTTTTTCCTGATTTCGGTGGGTATGCTGGTGGATCCCGCGGTATTGGTGGCCGATCCGGAAACTTGGAAAGTGATTGGGGTGATGGTGGGAATGGTGGTCGTCACCAAATACACCGCGGCTTGGGTAACGGGTATGATTTTTGGATACAAGAGTTCCGAACGCAATGTGATGTTTGGATTGACGGTGGTGCAAGCGGCTGCAACTTTGGCTGCGGCTTTGGTCGGTTTTGACGCCGGTTTGCTTAACGATGCGGCTTTGAATGGTGCCATTGCCATGATTATGGTGACCGTTCCTTTGGGTAGTGCTGTGGTGCAGCGTTCCGGACGTAAAATGGCGTTGGCCGATGTGGGTTCCTCCCGCGTATTGCGTTTGGAACAGCGCTTGTTGTTAGGCATACGCAACGCCGAAAGCGTGAGTTCGTTGATGGAGATTGGTTTGTTGATGCGGGATAAATCTTCTCCCGGTGGTCTGTATCCCTTGACCATTGTGTCGGATCAATACGAAACCAAGTTTGCGGTGGCGGATGGCGAAAAACTCTTGGCGCAGTGCATCAATCAAGGTTCTGCCGCCGGGGTGGAAGTCGAGCCACAGTTGCGGGTAGATATGAACCCGGTCGATGGCATTATCCGGGGGGTGCGCGAATTGCGGGCCACCACGGTGATTGCCGGGTGGAACGAAAAAATCACCACGGGGAACCTCATTTTCGGCAGTACCCAGGAACGACTCACTGAGACCTGTCCATCCCGGGTCATGGTTTGTCGTATTCTTAAGCCTTTGGCGACCAATAAAATTTTGCGCCTGCCTATGCCACCCTTGTCCGAATATCGGAATGATCTCTCGACCTTGATTCGGGAAAGCAAACTGTTGGCCAAACAAGCGGGTGTGGATATTCATTTGTATTTGAGTGGACCTGCGGCAGAGAGCTTAAAAACCTCCTTCGAAAATGCCCAACCAGGCTGTGAAACCAAAGTGACGCTGTGCAAAACGTGGAAGGAATGCCGTCAGAAACTGTTTACGGATATGGGCTCGGATGATTTGATCTTGTTGCCGCAAATTCGCAGAGATACGGTCTTGTGGACGCCTACCTTGGATCATTTGCCTGCCTTGATTGCTTCGCAATTTCCTGAAAACAATTTCATAGTGATTTATCCTGAAATTCAACGAGAAGAAAGTTTCCAAGGCGCGATCGCGTTGCCTGCGGATGACAGTTTCCCTGAAATTAGAGGCGTGGATTTTCCCGTGGGTCAACCGGCAGAAGCGGTGATCACCCATGTGGTGAAAGAAGCCTTGCCAGATGATGAGGAAATGGTGGAGGAAGCGATTCCAGCCTTGGTGGACTCGGCAAAATTGACACCGGTTGATTTGACGGAGGAGGTCGTGCTGTTGCATGGACACTGTGGTGAAAAAGACGGCCCATTGTTATTGGTGGGAAGTGGTGAGCCGTTACGTCCTTTCTTTGATCATGATTCCGCGCCACGCATTTTGGTTTGTTTGCTCAGTCCGCGTGACGATTCTCCGGAGATTCATTTGCGTTCCTTGGCCCGTGTGGCCAAACGTTTCCGTCATCCGGGGATGAAAGCGAAGTTGGCGCAAGCGCGTCGCACGGCAGAGATTTGCCAGTTGCTTGCCGATGTGGGAGAGGAAGACGCGTGAGTTTCTTTGCCATGTAGGGTGCCTTCTCTCTTGTCACTATCAAATTTTGGGTTTAGGGAATCCGCATGAGCTCTATAACCACTCCTTTACGTTTTCGCCCTGTTTATCAGCCCTACATTTGGGGGGGGACAAAATTGCGAAGTCACTTGGGGCGGGAAGATACGCCCGAAGGGATTGTTGCGGAATCATGGGAAGTTTCTTCGCGCGAAGATGGCATGGGCGTGGTTGCGGAAGGCCTCCATGCGGGCAAAACCTTTCGGGAGCTGTTGGCGCAAGATGCGGCGGGCATTTTGGGCACCCGGGTGAAGAAAGCTGATTTCCCTTTGCTGATCAAAGTATTGGATGCGGCCAAAACGCTGAGCGTGCAAGTACATCCCAACGATGAAACCGCGGCTCAATTTGGTGGCGAAGCCAAAACGGAAACCTGGTACATTCTCGAAGCTGATCCCGGTGCCTGTGTGTACTGTGGCATTGCTGAAGGCGTTAGTCCTGAACAATATCGTGCGGCGATCGCAGACAATACGGTTGAACCGCTGATGAAAAAGATCCCCGTGAAAGTGGGGGATGCGATTTTTGTGCCGGGTGGCCGGGTTCATGCCATTGCAGAAGGGTGTTTGTTGTTAGAGGTTCAGCAAAATTCAAACACCACCTATAGAATTTATGATTGGGGTCGGGTAGATGCACAGGGCGTGGGACGCGAATTGCATATCGATCAGGCCATGCAGGTGAGTATTTTCGAAGAAGAAGGCTCGGCGTTGACGCCTTCGATTCCCTTGGAGCCCTTGGCAGGAATGCCGCGTGAGCAAATCATGGTTTCCCCATACTTTTTGTTGGAACGACTGAGTTTAGAAGCTTCAGCCAGCTTGCCGGCTTGTCCCGAGAGTTTTCAAGTGCTCTTCGCCATTGATGGAGATTTGGAGGTAAGTGCCGGCGGAGAAACGGTAGTGGTGAAAGCAGGCTCCTCAGTCCTGCTTCCTGCCGCGGCCGCATCAGCCGACCTGAAAGCCGTTGCTGGAGCGGTTAAGGTCATGCGGATCACTCAGCCTGCCTAGGCGAAGGTATTCTGCTTGAGATGAGAAGCGGCAACTGCCCTGTGCTCCAATTTCAAGCGCTATACCCTGTTCTCCGCGTGCTTTATCATTGCACCGTTGGCAACCTGCTTCTATAGTCGGGGAGTGAAAACGCTTCTTCCTTTTACTCTATTCATTTCCTGTGTGTTGCTCTCTAGTTGTGGACGCGATCCTGCGGCCCTTAATCGCAAGGCGGTGGAGGCTTTAAATGAGGGAGAGGCCGCTAAGGCCATGCGTCTCTTTGAGAAAGCGGCGGAGAAAGCGGCGGAGAAAAGCGAAGGCTCTGAAGTTGCCGATATGTGGGCCCATGCCGGATTGGCGGCGGCGCGGGCGGGCCGAGGTGGGGATGCGGAAGCTTTTCTGATGAAAGCGGTTGAGGTCTCTCCTTCCCATGTGGAAGCCAATTATAATTTAGGGGATTTGTATGTGCAACAAAATCGCTTGGATGAAGCGGTTCGCTATTTGGAAAGCGCCTCGATTTCGTCGGAAGGTACGGAGCCTTTAGAAGCCTTGGCTGCCATCGCCTTGCGTCAGGGTAAGTTGGACGAAGCCTACACGTATTTGCAACAGGCCCGCGTTCGTGACGAAAATGTGCGTGTACTCACCTCATTGGCCGTAGCCGGGAAACAGCATCTCACGGTAAGCCAAAGCCGGGATTTATTACAGCAAGCGGTATCACAGGATCCCAGTTATGCGCCTGCGCAACTCAATTTGGCAGCTTTGTTGGATCAAAACCGCCTGGATCCCGCTCAGGCCATGGCTCATTATCAGGCTTTCTTACGATTAGAACCCGAAGATGATAAAGTGCCATTGGTTCAACTCCGCTTGCAAATTATGGAAACGCGTGAAGCCTCGGGCAACTTTTCACGGCCAGACCCTGAGCGTCAAGAAGTAGAAGCCTTGTTGGATCAAGCTTCTGAAGCGGCCGCAGCAGGAAATCAGTCTTTGGCGATTCAATACTGTTTACAAGCAAATGCGGCGGCCACGCGGGCGCAACGCAGTGATTTGCGTGAGCGCGCATTGCGGGCGGCCACCACGCTTGCGCCTGACTCGGCCCGGGCTCAATTTGGATTTGGTCAATTTATGTTGGGGCAAAATCGCAAACCGGAAGCCATGCAGGCCTTTGCGGCGGCCAGATCTGTGGCGCCGGGTTGGCCGATGACCTTGCGTCCTGCCGTTTTGTTAGCTGCTGAACTGGGGCGAAACACCCAGGCAACCGAATTTTTGGTGCAAGCGGAGGCTGCCGGGGCGGCCAATCCTGATTTCTTGTTGGAAATTGGCGATCTTTATGCCGAAGCGCTCAATAACGAACGGGAGTCGCGTCGGGTATATGAGCTGATCCTCGACGGATTTCCCACTTATGCCCAGCGTGCACAAGTTCAGGCGCGTTTAGATCGCTGAGTGCGTCCCGGAAAGGACCGCAAGCCCTGAGCGCAAGGCGAAAGCGGGTTGATGAACAGGCCTTACGCGTTTTTCCAAGCCTGTTTGCTGTTTTTCCGATCTTCGGCTTTTCGCTCTTTGAGTTCCGCTTTATCGATGGGGGAAATGACCACGACAAATTCACCTTTGGAGCTGTGGAGGTCTAAGAATTCTGAAAGTTCAGCTGCGGTGCCGGATTTCAGGGTTTCAAATTTTTTGGTGAGCTCCCGGCCGATAAATACCTGGCGGTCTCCGAGGATATCCGCAATATCCGCCATCAATTTTTGAATGCGGTGGGTGGATTCGTAGAGCACGACGCTGAGCGATTCATCCACCAGACCTTCAAGAATGCGGCGACGGCCAGCGCTTTTATTCGGGGTGAAGCCCAGGAAAATGAAACCCTCCTGACCCCAACCGCTTAAGGCCAAGCCCGTGGTGACCGCGGTTGGACCCGGAATAGAGGTGATAAAGAGACCCGCTTCGCGCACAGATTGTACCAAACGAGAGCCCGGATCGGAAATTAAGGGCATACCTGCGTCACTGACCAATGCCACCGCTTTTCCACTTTCAATTTCACTGATTACCCGTTCCACCCGGGAGCGTTCATTGAATTCGTGACATGAGACCATAGGTTTGGAAATCTCGTATTTATTCAATAAAATTCCCGTTTTACGGGTATCTTCGGCTAAAATAACATCTACTTCCTGCAGGGTACGTACCCCACGAAAGGTCATGTCTTCCAAGTTGCCGATCGGCGTTCCAACGAGATAAAGTCCTGCTTCCATGGGGCATGATCTACATCAACCGCAGTTGAAGGCAATTCAAGACTTGCCCTCAGGCAAAGTTCTGATTAAAAGGGATTCTCTTCACACCTGCCCAGGTGGTGGAATTGGCAGACACAGGGGACTTAAAATCCCCCGGCCGCTAGGCCTTGCGGGTTCGAGTCCCGCCCTGGGTACCATTTTGACCCTCTATAAATGAAAATTTGTAGAGGGTTTATGTTTGGGGTGGGCTTAGAGGATGAAATGATGCTTCGGTTCCAAGCTTAAGGTATTGAGGGATAAGCCGAGGATACAGGCGTCATCTCCGAGCTTTTGTTGCTGAGTATGCTCTCTGGCGCTTTGGATGATACGGGGAAAGAGATCTTTGAGGGGCAAGTCGCGGTGTTGGAAGAGGATTTGTTGTAGTTGGGGCATACCCAATTCTTCTCCGGATTCGTTGACGGCTTCAAAAATACCATCGGTTACCATGACGACTTTATCCCCTTGGGTCAGGGGCAGTGAAAAGGTATCATAGCTGAATTCTTTGTGGATCGCCAAGGCGGGGCCCAGATAGCTTTCATCGACGGGGAGGGGGCTGACGAGCTCCTGTTCTGGACGGATGAGAAAGGGAATGGGGTGACCTGCAATGGCGCCACTTAATTCGGAGGAGCGAAGATCGATGATGAGGCAACAGGCGGTGGCGAATAAAAAGGCATCCTCACTTTGGAGCAAGGGGTAGAGTTGATGGTTTAACGAGGTCAAAAACTCACCAGCGGAACGGGGTTCTCGGGTAATATTATCAAACAGGGCCCGAATGATCCCAGTGATCAGGGCTGCACGAACCCCGTGTCCGATGGCGTCGCAGATCAGTAATCCTGCCCGGTGATCGTCGAGTCGGTGGATGGCGCAATAATCTCCGCCGATGGCACTGTCGGATTCGTAAAAATAGTGAAAGTCGATGAGTGATTGGTTTTGTTCGGAAAGAAAGACGGGGTAATTTTGGGGGAGAAAGGCCTGTTGTAGACGGGCGGCCATTTGCAAGTCTTCGGCCATTTGCTCATTCATGAGCTGTAGTTGTTGGTTGCTTTGTCGCAACATTTCAGAGGTGGCTTCTAATTCGGCTTCTTTATGTTTTAGTGCAGTGATGTCGCGTCCGATGCCGATGCAGCCCTTGATTTTGCCCTCGGGATTGCGAAGGGGGACCTTGGTGGTGGAAATCCACTTCATGTGTCCATCTTCCCACTCGGCGTGCTCCTCCTTGCAGGTAAGGGCTTGACCGGATGCAAAAATGTGTAATTCATCTTCCCGGGCCGCCTGGGCAAATTCGGGGGTGAAAAGATCGAAATCGCTTTTACCCACGGCATCGTGAGGACTGTTAAAGCCGTCCCATTGGGCGCAGGCCTTATTCATCATGATGAACCGGGAATTGAGGTCCTTAAAAAAAATATTGTCGGTCATATTGTCCATCAATTGGCGCAATAACTCGGCATCTTTGGGCATCATACGCTCCTCCTTTTCAAGGGTTTCATGGGGACATGATAGAGGTCCATGACTGTGGGAACAAGGAAATACGATACAGGTCGCTTTGGGGGGGCTATAATACGTTCACCCGCAAAGAGGTGATGATTTTGTGTTGTCCAAGTTCAAAATGAAGGAAGAAATAACTGTTTAGGTTGAAATATAGAGTGATTGATCCTTTAGTGAGTACTTGAGACTTTGATTGACGTTGATTTTTATCACCTGGATGGATTTTCTATGGATACACGACCTAATATTCTTTTATTGTCCACGGACCAGCAACGCTGGGATACCCTGGCGGCTGCGGGCTGTGCCTGGATGCAGACGCCTCATTTAGATCGTTTGGCGGCCCGAGGGACCTTGTTTACGCAGGCCTTCTGTAATTCTCCACTGTGCATGCCGAGTCGACAAAGTATGTTGAGTGGACGTTATCCTGCCTCGGCGGGTTGCACGGAAAATGGCGTGGAAATGCGGGAGGACATGCCCAATGTTGCCACTATTTTGGGAGGGGCGGGTTATCATACCGCGAACATTGGCAAGTTGCATTTTAAAAATCATGCCCATCGGGATCATCGGGAACCGCATCCTGCTTATGGATTTGATACGTTGTTGGTTTCGGATGAACCGGGATTGTATGAAGATGCGTATACCACTTGGCTCAAGGCTCGTGGTCTCGATGGACTTCGGACCTGGACGCTGGAATCTTTTCCCGGGCGGGGACATGATTATCGCATCAGCGGTCCCTCGCGTTTAGTGACCGACCCTTTACCCTTTGTGGGTCCGGACGATGCCAGTCATAGTTCATGGGTCGCAGAGGAGACCTGTCAGTTTCTACGCCAGCATCAGCACGAGCGGTTTTTCTGTATTGCCGGTTTTTTTGCGCCTCATTCTCCGATTAACCCACCACAAAAATGGTTGGATGCTTATGCAGATGTCGAGGTGCCTCTGCCCAAGATGACTCAAAGTGATCGAGAGCGTTTGGGCTTGAGTGATGAAGAATGGCGTTCTGTGCGTCGTGCGTACTTCGCCTTGGTGAGTCATGTGGATGAAATGATTGGACGCATCCTCGATCAGCTTGATCATTTGGGACTTACTGAGAATACTTTGATCATCTTCACCTCGGATCATGGAGATCATTTGGGAGATCATGGTAAAATTCATAAAGGGCCTCCGGGATTGGATTCCTGTGCGCATGTACCCTTAATTGTAGCCCCTCCTGATAAGATGGATGTTTCGCGGGGGACTCAGTGTGATGCTTTGGTGGAATTGGTAGACTTTTTACCGACTTGTCTCGATTTTGCACGGATACCTTGTCCTCCGTTTTTGCAGGGTCATTCTTTAAAATCAATGGTAAGCGATACTGAAACCCCACCCGCACTGAGGAATTCGATTTATATCGAATGGAGACGGGCATATGAAATGGGGTGGAAGGTGGTGCGGACGCAAGAGGCGTGGTTTGCGCGTTCGCGGGCTGGCAACGAGATGTTGTTCGACTTGTTGACCGATCCTCATCAGTTGACAAATGTGATCGATGAGTCCGCTTACCGTGAGTTGCGGGATCAGATGCGGGCGGAACTGCTGGGGAAATGTTTTGAAGTTGAAGACCAGGGCAGGCGGGCGTCGGGTCGGTACTAAGGTGCGTCGCCATTGCCCAGCCCTTCCGTAAACTGAGTTTGTGAGGATTCGTCGGATGTGGAGCTTGGGATTTGGGGAACAAATGAAAGGTAAAGGCGCCCCGGAAATTTTTGAGTGACCTGGACGTTTTCGGCAGGAGCAAAGTGTTTGAGTTCTTGGGGGGTGAAGCCTTTGCAAATGGAAATGAGTCCATCCTTGCGGGTGAAACTGTCCCGATAACACAAGCTGATGATGCTGTAGGCCCGGTAACTAAAAGTTGATCGTTTGAGGTCTGAAAACAAATACCCTTTTGAGGCCAGTTGATGACTGTTGTGGAGAACGGTTTTGATCTCCTGATCGTCAAGATGATGGAGGAAATGATTGGCAAAAATAAAGTCAAAGGGAGCGAGGGCTTCGAGGTCGAGTGCGTCGGCCTGAATGATCGATAAGCCTTTGACTTGCGCATGACAGTTGCGGGCGTGTTCTATGACCCGCGGATCGCTGTCCACGGCGGTAATGCGCAGCCTAAGACCTTTTTTCTTGGCTTGGGTGAGTAGCCAAACGGGGATGTCGCATCCTCCCGCTCCCAGATCCAAGAGGTGGGTGTCTTGATGAGGGGAGAGCAGGGGAAAGAGCTGAGCTTTGAGAGGGCCACGGACGCGACTGAAAAGTCGGTTGACAGATTTAAATTGATCCAAGGTTCGAAAGAGTTTCCGAGGGTCGGAATCGCGTGCATCCATTTCTTCCGACTGTCGGGAGCGTTGGCTGAGATCTGGGATCATATGGCAATGGGGTGTGGTAGGTTGAGCATCGCGTAAGAGCGGGCGAGCTGTTTGGATGTGAAGGAATGGTGGAGAAGGGTACGGATGATCATCGCGCGCATGCGGGAAGAGCGTTCCCCCGTGAGGGTACCTAAGTGCATGCCCAGAGCCGCACGGGTTGCGGCAGCGTTAAAGGCCTGTTTGCGATGGCGTGCCCAGCGATTGATGGCGGTGGGTGAGGGGGACATGAGGGCGGCGGAGAGTTGATACGCATCAGCGAAGCCGGTGTTCATGCCTTGACCGCCAATAGGAGAGAGTTGATGGGCCGCATCGCCACAAAGGATGAAAGGACCTTTATGGAAGCGATTTGCGAGTGAGCGGGTGGGAATGAAGTGACTGTGAAGACCGTGTGCGACGCCAGAAAGATCGACGCCGGAGGCTTCGTTGACCCGGTGGATGATGTGGGGAATATCGGGCGTTTCTCCGGGCAGTACTTGGCAGACCCAGCGGCGACATCCACTTGGTAAGGGGAAAGATTCAACGGATCCCTGATGGCTGAAAAAAAGACGGGCATTGGGTCCGGCCTGTTCAATGTCTTCAAAATCGGCCATGACAAATTGTGCGCGGTAGCTTTTGGTTTGGGTGGAAATGCCCGCGCGTTCACGCACGGTACTTCGGCTGCCATCACAGCCGATGACCAAGGTGTCTGAGGGGAGGGGCGTGTTCAACGTGAAGGGGGCATTTTCGTGCAGGGTTACGTTGGGGAGGTGGCGCAGTGAGTTGCGTAAAATTTCCAAAGTTTGGGTTTGGGGGAGGGAGAGGATATGATCGCCAGCTTGATCGAATCCGAGGGTGCCGACCAGGGATTGGTTTTCGTATACGTTTGCTTGGCGAATATGAATGCCTTGGGTTTCAAATTGTTCCCGTAAACCAAGTTGTTGAAGAATGGCCAGAGAGGGCGGGGTGATGCCAATGGCCATGGATTGGTTGGGCAGGTGGCTTCGTTTTTCGAAAATCTCTACGGTGATCTGCTGTTGGTGCAGAAGATGCGCCAAGAGTAATCCCACGGGGCCGGCTCCAATAATCCAAACCTGCTTGTTCATGGGCAGGGACCTTGTACGGGATGAAGGAGACCCATTTCCACGGTCAGTCCCGGTCCGAAAGCCATGGCGGCGCAAGGACCTTTGGGGTGGGAGGCGAGGGCCTCCGCGATGAGGAACAGCACGGTGGCCGAACTCATGTTTCCAAATCTACGCAGCACATCACGGGAAAGGTCGAGGGCGTTGGCAGGTAAGTCCAAGGCTTCGCCGACGCGGTCAAGAATGGCTTTGCCTCCGGGATGAACGGCCCAGGTTTCAATTTCTTTGGGACGGTGAGCTGTGGTTTCGAGAAAGGGAAATACGGCATCACGAATATTTTCGCCGAGGATATGTGGCACATAGCCTGACAATACAATTTCAAATCCATGGTCACCAATTTCCCAGGCCATGGCGTCTTCACCATCTGGGGTGAGGGTGCTGGCGAGGTGGTCCACCCGATAGGCGGTGATTCCGGTGGCGGGAGCTTGTCCGCTGAAAATGGCACAGGCAGCACCATCGCCAAATAGGGAACTGGCAATCATTGCTTCCAGGTTCTCGGGATCCAGTTGCACATGCAGGCTACATAATTCCATGCACTGAATCATCACCACCGCATCCGGGTGGTTTTGACAGATGCTGTCCGCAAGTCGCATGGCGGGGAATGCGGCATAACAGCCCATAAATCCCAAATGATACCGTTGCACGGATGCGGACAGACCTAATGATTTTATGATATGAAAGTCAGGCCCGGGATTATAGAATCCGGTACACGACACGGTGATGACATGGGTGATTTGCGAGGCATTAAAAGGGGAGGCCTCAACGGTTTTACGAGCAAGATCCACAGAGGCGGTTTGGGCAACTTCGCGATAAACGCGGTTGCGTTCGCCGGTTCCGGGATTTCGCCATGGGGATCCCGCTTCGCTACCGAAGAGGGGGTCCTGGGGTGCATCGGAAAAGGGGACGCAGGTATAGCGCTGGTCAATTTCGGACTGCTTGTACACATGTCTCAGAACACGTTGCGTTTTTTTGTCGCTGAACTGCGCTTGCATGTGTTCACAGGCCTGCGTTTGTGGTTGAACAAAGCTGGGGTTCCAGGTTTCGATGGTATGGAGGTAAGTGGGCATGAGTTAATCTTTTTTGAACACAATGATTTCAATCATTCCCATCATGTAGCGTCGGTGAGTGACTTCGATGAGATGGTGAGTTGCAAAATGCGTACGGAGTTGTTTGTGATCAGGAAAACGAGCCAAGCTATCTGCAATATAGGTGTAAACGGAGGGTTTACCATGAAAACATGTCCCCCATATTGCACCCCAAATCCATAACAGTCCGAAATGGAGTTTGCGAAGCCATGGGTTGACCGGTGCTGAAAAGTCGAGAAAGGCGGCGGTGCCTCCGGGACGGAGCACGCGTGAAATTTCTTGGATGCAGGTCTCAAGATCGGGGGCATTTCTTAAGGCATAGCCACCGGTCACTACATCGATACTATGGTCTGCAATATCCAAGTCGCACATATCGCCCTCTTGCCATGTAATCTGATGGGGTCCCTGGGCGAGGGTCAACATTTCGGGGGTGAGGTCGAGTCCGGTGACATGTGCGTGGGGATATTGGGTGGCGAGGGCACGGGTGAGATCTCCGGTGCCGCAGGCGAGGTCTAAAATTTCGTGGGGATTGTCAGAGGGGAGTTGTTTCAATAACCATTTTTTCCAGGAGGCATCCTGTCCGAAGGAGAGGACACGGGTGACGCGATCGTATTGCGGGGCCACTTCTTTAAACAAGGAGCGGTTGTAGGATCTTTTGCTTTCGGGGGTGCTAAATATGGCAGCTGTCATGAGGATTTTTCGGGTTTGTGTTTTAGAAAACGGGGGAGGAAGTAGGGCACATTTTTTTGGTAGCTTTGAAAGACCTGTCCGTATCTTTTCTTGTAACGTGCTTCCTTGTGAAGGGGGGCGATGATGCAGTAGAGGCTCCAGGTACTGGCGATGGCGACATGGTCCAGAGTCCAGACCGGTCCACTCCACAGCAATAGGGTGTAGGCGAGGTACATGGGATGGCGGGTATGGCGCAGGGTACCTTTGGCGGCCCAGGGACTGTAGGTGACGTTTTGGTTTTTCCAGACGGCCCACCACCCTTTGTATCCCATTTGTACACCGAGTCCGGCGTCGGCCATTGATTTCATGAGCAGTCCCCACCCGAAGATATACACCAGGGTGGTTGCAAGGCGGGGGAGTCCATGGAGTTCGTAGAAAACGGATCCCAAAGGGGCCCAAAACAAAAAGCAGAGCAGGATTTGCAAGGAGGCGATGATGGCAAAAGTGGTGGTGCGTAAAGGTTTGCCAAGTCCGCCGGGAATGAGCCGCGCCATCCATTGTCCACCCTTGGGGGTAAGCAACAAACTATGGAAGAGAGGGAATTGTAAAATGAGGAAGGCATCCCAGAGAATGGCGGCGGGTAAAGGGAGGGTCGGGCCTGCTTGCATACCCCCATAGAGTTTGACCATCATGCTGAGTACGGCGGCGGCAAAGGCCAGATGACACAAGACACCCCATGCTAATGCCTGCATGCGTTGGATCTTGCGGTAGGGGGGCTGACTCATGGGTGGACCTCGGGGGTGAGCAGGGTCTGTGCTTCAACTGCTGACAAATCCAAACCATCCCGGGCGATGAGCAGGAGGTTTTGTTTTAAATACTCCGGAGAAAGGTTTGTAAGGACGGGTTGTTGATCCTGATAATGGACGCTCACCCGGTCGGGATGCCACTGGATGCTCAGGACCACGGGTTGCACACCGGAGGCGAGGGCTTGGGTGCAGAGGCTGTGGAGTACTTCCAGATAGAGCAGGCTGTCGGGAGAATCCGGCCAGTTGAGGGTTTCCTTTTCGACAATTTTCTTTTCCACTTTCGAGAGATGGCGGGTGGAAAGTTCAATGCGGATAAAGCGGGGTGCATTATCCGGGGCCACCAGTTGCATCTCGCCCTGTTTGAGCAGGCGGTTCGGTATCGCGGCGCGTGCAATGATGCTTTCCTCAGCATGAACGGAAAAGCAAAGCAGTATGAGGCTGACAAAGAGGACGCGCATCAGGGTTTCCGTAAGAGGGCTTCAATGTTGAGCGTGACTTCATCACCCACCTTGATGAGGCCGAGGACTGAGGGGCGTTTTAAGTCGAAGGCTTTCAGGGAGAGGGTGAATTGACAGGGGATGGAAATGCCTTCGGGGGTTTCGGTATAGGCGCCGACCGTGACAGGCAGTTCGAGGGTTGTCTCCTGAATGCGTAAGGTGAAGATTTGCTCGGAGGCCTTTTGGGAGGAAAGCTGCCATGCCTCTATTTTTCCGATAATGGTGGGGTAGGTGACGGGATCGAGCATTTTGAGCATGTTCTTATCCCGCTTTTTATGGTCAGTGCTCAGGGTGGTAACATCGACGATGATTTCAGGAATGTTGAGGGTGGCTCCCTGTGCGCGGGGGATCCAGCGGGCGGGTGCCTCGGCTTCGGCTTTGCCGGTGAAGTCGTGTAGGGTGGAGGTGCCGTCAAATTGAATGTGAGCGGTGGCTGTGAGATTTTCCGCAGTTAACAGTGTGGAAAAAAGAAGGCAGGAGAGAGCGAGGATGGTTTTCATGCTGTCACTATGACCTGCGAAAGCCATACCTGCAAAAAAGAGAACCTTAATGTTTGTTCAGTAAGCAAGGATTGTGTGAGCGGAGGAAACAGGTTAGGGTTTTAGCTATGAACAAAATTCTCGTTGTTGAAGATGATCAGGGCGTCGGTGAAAGCTTGCTGGAGGGCTTGACCCAGGAAGGGTATCAAGTGGTATGGGCGCGAAGCGGTGAAGAAGCGATGGAGGCGGTGAACAAATCTACACCATCATTGGTGGTGTTGGATTTGGGGCTGCCGGATGAGGACGGGTTTAGTGTCATGGCGAAAATGCAGGCCATAGAGTACAGCATACCGATTTTGATTTTAAGTGCGCGCTCCGAGGTGGAGACCAAAGTGCGGGGGTTGAAAAGTGGCGCGGTGGATTATTTGGTTAAGCCCTTTGCGTTTCCGGAATTGCTGGCCCGCATTCACTTGCGTTTGAATGGCGCACCAGAACTTGTGTCGGGTTATGGTTGCGGCACGTTGGTTGCGAATGTGTTGAAGCGGGAAATCTTTTTAGATGGGGAGTTGTTGGAATTACCTCCACGTGAATACGATTTTTTAATTTGTTTGTTACGTGCCCATGGCAAAACGGTAAGCCGGGAAGAAATTGCGCGGGATGTTTGGAAGTCACCGAAACGCATGAGCTCGCTCGATAATCTTATCGATGTACATGTATCCCGCTTGCGGGAACATTTGCATGGGGATGGGGCTCCGTTGCTCCGCACGTTAAGAGGTGTGGGATATCGATTGGAGGAGCCGGTATGAAAAAAATGCCTTTACGTAAACGCTACTTTTGGGATGCGCTGCAATTGGGTGGATTTGTTTTGGGTTTGAGTCTGTTGGTACTTACCTTGTTTAATGCAAATGAGGTGTATGAGCATGCTGAAAATCGCCACGAGGAGGTTAAAGAAATGTTGGTGTTGGCCGGAGTGTTGCTGGCGACCTTTCCGGTGATCGTGTGGATGGCTTGGCGGACGTCAGGTCGTTTACTACGTCCCTTGCGCGATATACAAGCGGGGGTGAAGGCCATGAAAAGCGGGGACATGGCCTTGCGCTTTCAAGTGGAGAGTCAACAGGATGAATTGACTTATTTGGTTGAAAGTTTGAATGAGGCCTTTGATGCGCATCGGGATGCCCAACGGCGTTTGGAAAACTTTAGTTCCAATGTGTCGCATCAATTGCGAACGCCTTTAACATCGATGCGTTTGGCGGGTCAGGTTTGTGTATCCACGTCGCGATCGGAGGGCGAATATTTAGCCTGTATAGGCAAGCTATTGGAGGAATCGGAGCGATTGACCCGAATGGTGGATCAATTACTGCAACTGGCGCAAATTTCCTCAGCTGATGTGTCGCAGAAAGAAGGGGAGGCGATAGATTTAGGAGCGCTTACGCAGGAGGCTTCGGTCGCTTTTGCCGAATTGGCGGAGGAGCGCGATGCAGCGTGGCAAGTGCAGTTGCCGGAGGAGGCACTGTGGGTGAAAGGAAATGCGGTATGGTTAAGAGAAGCGATGGCAAACTTGTTAAACAATGCGTTGTCGTACACGCCGGATCCGGCACGGTTTTGCCTCAGAGTATTTAAGCAAGATGCATCACTGGTGTGGCAAATTGAAGATAACGGGCCAGGTATTCCAGCAGATATCAGGCCTCAACTTTTCGAACGCTTTCATCGTGGAGAAGTTGCTTGGGATGAGGGAACAGGATTGGGTTTGGCCATTGTCTCTGAAATTATTGCTTTACATGGTGGAGAGCTGAGTTGTGCTGAAAGTAAATTTGGTGGTGCATTGTTTCAGTTTTCACTTCCGCTACTGGATTCTTGAGGGGAGATGTTTTGGTTCCTTTTGAGGATTGAAAGAAAGAGGCTTTTGCTTGAGCCGACCCGTGTATTTGTGCGATGTAGGACTTTTGACCGAAACGATAGCGTAATCTTTCAGTACTTTTAGGAGAACTCATGAGCACAGAAGACAACAGCCGATTGGTATGGAGTGATGAACGGGGTGGGGCGATAGGGGATAAACCTTCCAAAAATCAACGTAAACAGAAGAAAAAGAAAGCGACCTCAAACAGTGGTGGAGGCTTTCCAAAAGATGGGGTGATTCGGATTTGTCGGGAGAAAAGTGGTCGGGGAGGAAAAACCGTTACGGTGTTGTATGGGGTGCCGGGATCTCAGGGGGACCGCAATGATTTGTTAAAAAGGTTAAAGCAATTGTGTGGATGCGGTGGGTCGTTGAAGGAATCCTTTTTGGAAATTCAGGGGGATCAACGAGATAAGATTTTGCTCTATTTAGAGCAACAAGGGCATAAAGCCAAAGTGGCAGGGGGATGAGGGATGGACGGGAAGATTGTCAGCTTCGCCAGGGTCATTTGTCACTTGTCATTTGTGCAATCGTAGTTACTTTACTTGTCGAACATCGAACATCGAACATCGAACATCGAACATCGAACATCGAACGTTGACTTTTGATTTTTTCTAACTCCCAACTCCCACTTTCCTATGGCTCGAAAATTTGACACTGAAAAAAATAAAGAACCGCTGTATTGGGCGATTGGTTTACTGGTATTGGCCATTTGGTGTGCCCATGACGGCTGGTTTCCGGCTGAAAGTAAATTGGAAAAATATCCTGAATTCCCGAGCAGTGCCTTTTCCTTGGGCTTGGAATATGAATTTTATCGTTTTAACCGGGTGACTGCAGTGATTACGGGAATTGCATCCGCAGTGATGGCTGCAGTATATGTGGTGATTAATCGTCCCTGATCTCATGCCGAGACATCTCCCCATCTGGTTTGATATCGATGGCACCCTTTTGCATACGCGTGCGGGTTTACGCGCTTTTCAGCGCGCGTTGTTGGATACCTATGGATGGCAAGACAGTTTTGAGTCGGTCGTTTTTGCCGGCAATACTGATTTGCAGGTCTTGATGGATTTATCGCGGGTACATGCGGGTGATGAACAAGCGGGATATTCTGAACGACATCGTCTGTTTGAAAAGATGGCGCTGTATTTGGATGAGGGCTTATCAGAAAATCCACCACAAGCGGTGGCGGGAGCATCAGAACTGTTACATCGTTTGGGGGAAGAGCCTCAGGTGTTGTTGGGGCTGATTACGGGGAATGCCCGCAGTTGTGCATTTATCAAATTGAAGCATGTGGATTTAGACATCCATTTTTCTCAAGGAAGTTTTGGAGATGAGCATGCGGATCGCAATCAATTGGCGACGCTTGCAAAACAAAAACTTGGTGATCAGGGCATTGATCTTGCACCTGGATGGATCCTGGGAGATACGCCACGGGATATTGAAGCGGCCCATCATATCGGTGCGCGTTGTTTGGGCGTGACCTGTAATTTTAGTGAAGAGGAATTGCGCAAAGCCGGGGCGGATCACGTGGTAGATGATTTGTATCCCAGCGATGAGCTTATGGCGCTGTTGTTGGGAGATGTAGGCTAAGAAAGCCTGTGGTCGTTTTTTTCGCCGCGAAAAGACGGGTAAGGATCCTGCCCCTATAGCCCCGTTGTGATGGGGGATAGGGTGAATCCTAGAAATAGTCTCGTGTAAGTTACTTGTGGGGAATAATATATGGATTATAACTCTCTGGTACAAAGTTTATGCTCTTTTAGCTTTGCATTAGAAAGTTAAAGGGCGTATGTCGAGGAGTATGAACTCTGATCGCCCTTCTCATCTCTTTTCACCTGATCGACATGGTTTGCTCCAGTGGATCTTGATTTTGGTTTGCTGTGGAGCGGGCTATGGGTTTTCGTTGGGGCTGTGGAGGAGTCCGTTGATGGGTGTTTTCACGGCGATAAAATTTCCGTTATTGTTGCTACTGGTTCTGGTTGGAAATGCTGGGCTCAATTCGATGACGGCCGCGTTGATGGGTGTGCCTTTGGGATTTCGTCAGGCCTTGCAAATTTTGCTTTGTTGTTTTGCGGTGTTTACCATGGTGTTGGCGGCCTGTGTGCCCGTGTTTGTATTTTTCACCTTTAGTCTGGGATCTGCAGATCCTGAAAAGGTCTCAAGTTTTTATGAAGGCATGGTGTTGATGCATGTGGGGCTGATTGCCCTTGCTGGCTGTGCCTCTCATCTTCGATTGTTTTCTACGGTGGTCGTGTTGAGTGGGGATGTGTTGAAGGCACGAAAATTGATGATCTGTTGGTTGTCGGCCAATTTACTTTTCGGGGCGCAACTTTCATGGAATTTGCGTCCCTTTTTTGGCGCACCTCATGCACCCGTCGCGTTCTTACGGGAGGATCCCTTCGAACGAAATTTCTTTGAGGTCGTGTATACCATGGCCAAATCTAAAACCGAAACCCTCCTCCCCAAGGAACTGCCCTAATGACTGATATGCCTCCTCCTCTGTTACCTGATTCTGCACCGACACCTGCTGTGGTGGTCACGGATCCCTTTGAACCCTTTGATGAAAAACTCTCTTGTATGGGTTATGTGGATGCCTTGCTGAAAACGCCGAACCGTTTACATACAGATATTCAAACCGGAGGGGCGGGTGCCGCTTTTCGTGCCTTCGCATTTTGGGTGAGTGTGGGGTTGTTATGTTATGGGTTGATTACGGGCATGTTTTCCGGGGGATGGCAATATCTATGGGCGCCGACAAAAATCATGCTGTGTGTGACGGGAACCTTTCTGTTGTGTCTGCCGAGTTTATACATTTTCTCTTGTTTGTCAGGAATTAATGTACGACCCTTACAATTGATGGCGCACGAAATGTCTGGTCTGGCTTTAACCTCGTTGTTGCTTTTAGGTTTGGCGCCGGTCTTGTTTCTATTTTCTGTTTCCACAGAATCGATGGTATTTATGGGCGGCTTACATTTGCTGATCTGGATGATGGCCGGAGGCGCGGGGGCGAAACGCTTATTAAAATCCCTTCACAACTTGAGTGGGCGTTCTTCTGCCTATTTGGTTTTGTGGTTAGGTATTTTTGTGTTGGTGTTGTTGCAAATGAGTAGCACCTTGCGTCCAATTTTAGGAAGTTCTGATCAAGTATTCACTTCAGAGAAACAATTTTTTCTCTGGCACTGGTTTGAAGGTTTTGGGATGTGAATGAGAAGGGCTGTTGCCCTTGCTGGTTCGATCTCTCTCTCACCCCCGCCCTGAATGGGGTGGGGGTTTTTGTTTTATGCAGAGGCTTTTGAGCGTTTTGTCGGAGGCAAAATGCCTTCGGGTCCGCGGGCGATGAGTTCGTGAACGGCATCGCTATAGGCGGGACCTTTTTCGCGGATGTAGTCCATGAACTGCTGGTGGGGCATGCCTTGGGGTCCGTCGGCAACATCGGAAACTTCCCGCACGGAAACCATAGGAATAGTGAGTTCACTACAAAGCAACGCCAAGGCTGCCGTTTCCATATCCACGCCCACGGCATTTTTATTTACGTGCACAGTGCTGTCCACAAATCGATCCCCGGTAATGATGCATCCCCGCACGGGGTTCGGCACAGAGTGAAGGGTGAGTTGAGGAAGGGACATGGGACAGTGCATGCTGTATCCGTGTCCGAGGGGGATGGCTTCGTCCAACTGTAAATCCCATTGTTGGGTTTCGGAGGCCATCACCATGGCTCCCTGGGGGGTGCCGTTGAGTCCACCGCAAAATCCAACGGAGATAAGCATCTCTGCAGGTTCTTCAAGCATGGCTTTGCACAATTGGCTGACTGCGAGAACTTTGCCGATTCCTGTTTGAATACTGCGACAGTTATCAGGGAGTTTCCCAAACGGAACTTCTTCGGGCATGGCATACGTGACATAGATCATGATGTAATGGTCCTCAAGGAGGTAAAGGTGTGAAGGGCTTGCTTCCTGATTGTTAAGGAAGGGGGGAGTTAATTGTTGGGAACGTTGAGCAGTTGTTTAACTTTCTCGATTCCTTCATTTCCTTCATGAATGACCGCTTTGCTACCATCGGCTTTGGAAGAGGTGTCAATAAAGAGAATGAATTCGAAAGCCTCTGGATTTTCGATTAAACCATATTTTGCAATGCCGTCTGCATCTAAAATCCAGCGTTTCTTAAGGGGGGTGAGGGTGAAGTCAATGTCACCTTTGTCGTAAAGGGTACGATAGACGACTTCGGTACAGCATTGATATGCATCATTCAGAAAATCAAATTTAAAGTCATATCCTGTGCCGACGTATTGGAAGAGGGTGATGAGTTGTTGTTCTCTTTCGGCAGGCGAAATTTTTGGACGCAACACTAACAGGCGGTTAATGTGGGTTTTCAAAAGATAATCGAGTGAATTAATGATCACGCCTTCTGCCACAGCTTCAATCACATTGGCGGGATCACCTTTTGCAGTTTTGGCTTGTTCTACCCGTGTAATTAATTCTTGTGCTTGATGTTCGGAAATGGCGGCTTGGGTTAATGCGTCATTGCTGAGACCAGCCGCACGGCGTTGTTCGACACTCCCAATAAAGGTGATGCCATGTTTAAATCCGCCGGGCAAAAAAACATCGCTCATATAACCCGCAGTGTAACTCAGTAACACATCGCCGGGTTGCAGTTTAGAGAGTACTTCGTTGATCTGCTCGTCTGTAAAAGAGGCGAGTTGAAAACTACGGGTTTTGATGCGTGCCACATCTGCAAACACGACGCCCCTGGTTTTATAGGAGCCGTGAGAGAAAGAACTCTCCATATCCGAGGTCAAATGTTCTAAATCGCTATGTCGAATTCGATTGTTGAAATCGCGCGTACCATAGTGTTGTGCATATAAAATGTAATCCACTTGAAAGCGGGTGTCCATGGCCAAAATTTCACAACGCTTGATGAGATGGGCATAGTCTTGATCAGACTTTTGTAGATGATTCAGTGTGCTATCCTGAGTATCGAGTGCGCTTTTGAACTTTTTCCATGCATGGGCGCGCACAGCATTACGATTGGGATTGGTCATGTCGTGGTGAATATAATCGTAAAAACCTTGGGGGATCTCAAAGCGCGGGTGGGCGGTATTGAGTAGCGCAATTATTTCTTTCTGGCCGTAAAACAGAGCGGTGAATCGTGAATCTGCGTAACTGATATTCAACCATGCCCCCATGCCCAGGCTTTCTCCCCGTGCGTGAACATCGGGGGTGTCCCCTTGCCCATGACGATAAAAATTGAGAAAATCCACCAGGGCGGTACGGATTTGCAAATAGCGCAGGAGCATGAATTGCGCTTCAACATTTTCAGCCAAGATATTGTCGGGATTGTCAGAAAACTGTGCCCGCAATTGAGCGGCTTCGTCGAGCAGGGCCTTCATTTCATGGGACAGAATATTTAACTGTTTGAGATCGGCCTCAGTGCGATCGAGATCAAAAGAGATGGGGGTTTGGGGCCAAGTTTCTGGAGGATTTTCGTACTGAAATCCAGACCAAGTCGTGGGACCTGATGAGGGAGGCGTGTAGCAACCTGTGAATATGAGTAGCAAAGGGAGGAGGAATAGAATGGCTGGATTTTTCAAAATGGTTTCCGTGCGGTGAGTTCGCTAGCGAAGAGTGTAAAGGTCTAAATAGGGTACAGGAAGAGTGTGGGTAGATCAAACGACATTTTAACTTCGAGGAAGAAAAAGGTGAAAAAAATCCTGTTACTTATTGTATTTGTATTGAAGTCCGGAGCAAGCCGCGAGTCTATTGTTGATTTCGTTGGCGAGGGCGGAGGTTTTTTTACCGCCGAGTCCTCCGTATTCGCTCTTGAACTGTGCTTGTTGGATACCTTCGGGGAGATCCAGAGGGTTCGGACAAAAATCGGCAATTTGCACACCCTGTTGAATCAGCTGTTGAAAGGTCTGTGCCGCGCTTGGGCTATGAGTGGCGCTGGCGGTAAGCAGAGTTCCGGCACGATCAACAGTCAGATCGACAAATGAAAACCCCGAGCCGCCATCAGCATCCATCATTTCTTTTGAGATGCCGACGGTAATGGATTTTTTTTCGGAGGAAAGGACCGCGAGGCCAGCGCTTACCCAATAGTGTTGGGATAAATCATGGCGTCCGTAGAGGGTAATGCGTTTACGTAAGGCTTTGGATTGCGAAACATAGGCCGGGTTCGTGTCCCGGCGGGCGACTTTAGCCACTTTTTCTTCTCCGAGGATGACACTTAAGGCCAGAATGGCTGCTTGGTGGTGACGGATCAATTCTTGGGCTTCGGGATCTTCCTCTGTGTACTGGAAGGCTTCGGTCATGAGCATGGCCCATCCCGCATCTCCATCTGGAATCTCATCTGCCTGGTCTAAAAGGTATGTGATGCGTTGTTGGGTCAGTTCATTGAGCTGATTTGAAATCCCTGTGGATGTACCCCAAAAGTAAAGTACTGCCAAAAAGAGGAGCAGGGCCCAAAGTGCCCAGCGGTTTCGTAACAGGACGAAGCCGAGCAAGACACCCACTATCGCGCTACAAACTCCCAGAAATACCTGCTGAGGTATGGGGAAGTTGCCATAGTGAATCCATTGGCTACTGATGACTAAAACTACGGTTCCGGCAACTAAGAGAGGGAACGATCGTGTGGATCGCCATTGTTTACAGACATAAACCAGCAGGACCCCTAAGAGGGAGAGGCCCAAGCCTTTCATGACCAGGGAGGCCAGCATATCCGCGACGGCATCCGAAACGGGTAGCCAGGAGTGAAAGAGGCTGTTGATTCGGGGAGGACCGGAGAGAGGATGGGTGGATTGGGCCGTGCTTAACAGAATCCACCACAACAACAGTGCACTTACACGGAGGTAAAACGAAAAGAGTTTGGCGGTGGAGGACATGAGCGTTGAGAAGAAAGTCTACGCTAAATCTACCTGAGAGAAGCTTATCCTAGTAAGTTATCAATGGCAGGTTGAAGATCATCGTTGATGTAGGCTTGAATTCCGGCAAGGGCGGCTTCATCGCCATCCAGCATTTCATAGGCTTCTTGTTTGAGGGTCTCGAGATGTGCGAGGAGTTTGTGTTCATCCAAATTCGCAGCGGAGACAATGCCTCTGGCCGCGTCGGTTCCCAAGGTTTTGCCACAGCTGGGATCTTCACGGGTGTCCAAAATATCGTCGGCCAATTGATAGACGGTTCCGAGGAGGTAGCCTGATTCTTTGAGGGAGGCTTCACGTTGATCGTCGCCTTTGCCGTTAATGAGGGCGGCAAAAGCGAAAAGGGCGCCTGTTTTGCGACGGGCAATGCTTTGGCAAATTTCTAATTTGGAGTCGTCCCCATTGAGGATCAATTCTTGTTCGGACTCGGCTTCGCAGACTTCGCCGGTGAGTTTAACCAGATCGTGGGTGTAGCGGCCTTCTGCGACCCGACAAATCAGGTCGATGGCTTTAAATAAGAGCAAGTCACCCAAAAGAATTGCGCCCGCAGATCCTTTTTCTACCCAAAAGGTGGGCATGCCCCGACGCAAAACACCGCCGTCAATGACATCATCGTGTAAGAGGCTGGCGGTATGAATCATTTCGACGGCCGCGGATCCATACACCATCAGTTCTGGATCGGTTTCGAGGGCTTTGCCGAGTCGAAAGACCAAACGTGAGCGCAACATTTTGCCACCAAGACCCACCAGAGATGCGGATTCTTTCACTAGTCCACGGAGAGAGGTCTCTGCAAGTGTGCGGGTGATGAGGGCCGTCACATTCTCCAAATGAGAATCGAGGTCGGTGGTTTTGTCTATAGATGTTGAAGTGCTCATGGGGGTTATTCGAATATGCACGATCCTGAGAAAACATCAAAGCTCAGATCTCAGTTTTTGCTGAAAAATGCCCTGCCCCTCAAAATCAGGTTTGGGCTCTTTAACGGGGACGGAAGGATTTGGCAATCCTCAAGGCGATAAGACCGGTTTGGGAGATGGACCCTCAATATGAGGGTTTAAATGCGAAGATTTGGCATTTCTTGCCTAAATTTTAAGAAAAAGAAGAGATGGGGAATGAGGATGTATATTTTATCGGGCAGGATGCCCTCGCTCCGGGTTGGGGGAGCTGGGTGGGGTTTTCTGGTTTGGTTTTAGGAATCGGGCAGGATGTCCTCGCTCCGGGTTGGGGAGTTGGGTGGGGTTTTCTGCTTTGGTTTTAGGGATCGGGCAGGATGCCCTCGCTCCGGGTTGGGGGTATTCAAGTCTAGCTCCTTATCAACAGAGGTAAATCACTACAAATGTATGTGTTGACATTAAAATAATAATTTTATCCCACCGTTCAGACCTACGAACATTTACAATTTCTTATGGGATGATTAGCGTGGAGGCATGAATTCTCATGCTGCTTCTTTTCCTCCTTTTTCTCGTATTTTGCATGTGGTGCAATCCGGCGTGGATGATAAGGGCTCCCATGAAGCACCATACCGCAGTATAAGTGCGGCGGCTCAGGTGGCCCAGCCCGGAGATACCATCAGGGTGCATGAGGGTATTTATCGAGAGCGGATTGATCCGCCACGTGGGGGGCGGTCGGATAGTGAGCGGATTACTTATGAAGCCGCTCCAGGTGAAAATGTAGAAATTCGGGGCTCCGAGGTCGTGAGCGGATGGGAACGGCAACCCGATGGCATTTGGCGGGTGGAGATCTCTCATCAACTTTTTGGCGAGTATAATCCTTTTGCCGAATTGATTCGTGGGGATTGGTTTTTAAATATGGGCCGTCCGCATCATACGGCTGCAGTATATATCAATGGTCAGGTGTTGCATGAGTCTGCGATGTTGGATGGCTTGCAGGGAAACTTTTGGTATGCGGAAGTGGCCTCAGAGTTTACCACGGTGTGGGTGAACGTACCCAAGCGGGATATAAATGAGCAGACAGTGGAAGTGAATGTCCGTCCGACCCTCTTTTATCCCTCGCAAACGGGCATCCATTATATCACGGTTCAGGGATTTGTGATGCGGCATGCCGCCACGCAATGGGCTCCCCCCACAGCGGAGCAAGTTGGGTTGATCGGTACCAATTGGAGTAAGGGATGGGTGATCAAAGAGAATACCATTAGCCATTCGCGCTGTGTGGGGGTGAGCCTGGGGAAATATGGGGATGCGTTTGACAATACCTCTGCGAATAGTGCCGAGGGCTATGATGGCACGATTGAACGCGCGCTGGAGCGTGGATGGAATCGGGAAATCGTCGGCAGCCATATCGTTCATCGCAATGTGATCTCTCACTGTGAACAAGCGGGTATTATCGGTAGCTTGGGAGCTATTTTTTGTGAAATCACCGATAATGTGATTCACGATATTCATGTGCATCGTCTTTTTGATGGCGCAGAACAGGCCGCAATCAAGTTGCATGCGCCCATTGATACCTTGATTGCCGGCAATCATATTTTTCGGGCAACCCGGGGGATTTGGATGGATTGGATGGCGCAAGGAACCCGAATTACCCGAAACCTGTGCCATGATAATATCGAGCAGGATTTGTTTATGGAAATGAATCACGGACCTTTCGTGGTGGATCACAATATTTTCCTGTCGGAAATGTCCCTATGGTCCATTTCCAATGGCGGGGCTTATGTGCATAATCTTTTTGGCGGACGCCTGATTCGCTTTGCTGAGCATGGTCGCGCAACGCCGTGGCAGGAGGCCCATTCGACGCTGCTTGCGGGAGCGGAACTGGTTCGAACGGGTGATGATCGTTTTGCTAACAACCTATTTGTACGGTCTTCTGCAATCACCGCGGCTAAAGGAAGGATAGAGGAAATTTGGTCTGAAGGGATGAATGCGGACCAAAACTTGGATCCCTATGAAAATTTTCTGACCCATAACGTATTGCTACCCTTTGTTCCCGAATTGCAGGAAGAGGATGACGGCTTTCACTTGGAGATGGGAGCGTCCTCTCCCGCATGGCCGGTGTGTCCTGAAGTCACGACGGACAGCTTGGGTCTAACCACCCTCGCCCAATTGCCTTATCAACATGTGGACGGAAGCCCTTTGGTCTTCAGCGAAGACTACGGTGGAAACGCTAGAACTGCTGAAAATTGCGTGGCAGGTCCTTGGGTAGCCTCAGAAAACACATCGCGAATGAAGGTATTCGAAAACCGGCAAGGCAGTGTGAAGAGCGAAAAAATTATGGTGGTGTGAGTTAAATGAGTGGGGGGGGGCTGCATTGGGTAGACGCAACGCTTTCAGCGTAGGGACTCTATTTTTGTTCAAGACCTAGGGTAGCTTCGTCCCTCAGCAACCCTAGGCTGATGGACATAACACCTTTGGTGTAGCAGGGGTTAGGGGGTGGGGAGTGGGTTCGTAAAAATTTAAAGGTTTGTGTATGACCGATTTTGACAGCCGTGCTGTTGCTCGCGATGGGCAGGGATAAAGTTATGCGTTCCGTAAAATACGCCAAGGGCGTTAGGTCTATCTGACCAGGGTTGCGCTGAGGGATTAAGGGCACCCTTGGGTTTCTGTGTAGAGGATATTCAACTCTGAAGGAGTTGTGCCTGCCCAGGTCTAATGTTTACATTATTTATCCACAACGGAGGAGCGAGTGTTCGTACACCACACTCGCAATCTTTAGGTCAGCGGGTTGCAAATCAAAACCGGGCCAGGGGTTCTGAATTTGAAACGTAGCTGCGAAAGTGTCCTTTTTGAAACGCTGTAAACCCGTCTTCGTGTGAGCGCTTTGCCGAGAGGCAAAGCGCTCCCCACTACTCCAGTGGTACTAGATTTTGGTTGTGCATCTTCCCTCAACCCAATTGTACACCGTAGGGAGGACGAAGAGGGTGAGCAGGGTGGAGGTCGCTAATCCAAAGACCACGACCGCGGCCAAAGGCCGTTGGACTTCGGCGCCACTCCCGGTGGAGAGTAGCAGGGGGGTGAGGCCCAGCAGGGTGGTCAAGGTGGTCATGATCACCGGGCGGAAACGTATGAGCGCACCGTGGATAACCGCCTCTTTGAGGGGTTGACCTTCCCGGCGTAGATCGTTGAAGTCGGTGAGCAATACCATCGCATCCTGCATGGCAATTCCGAACAGAGCGATAAAACCAATCGATGCGGGGACCGAAAGATACTGTCCCGTCACCCATAATCCGAATACCCCACCTATCAGGGCCATCGGCACGTTGAGCAAAATCATCACGGCATGACGCAGTTGACCAAAGGCCATCCACAGCAATACAAAGATGGAAAGAATCACCAGAGGCACAATGAAGGCCAGGCGTTTCATGGCATTTTGCTGTTGTTCGAATTGTCCGCCGTATTCCACAAACACGCCCGTGGGTAACGCGACCTGTTCTTTGATGGTTTGTTGAATATCGGCCACCACACTTCCCAGATCACGATCACGAATATTCCCTTTCACAATCCAACGGCGCTGATTATTTTCGCGGTTGATTTGCAAGGGGCCTTCGACTTGTTCAAAATCAGCGACTTCCTCTAAACGGAGGAGGGTACCCGAATCGGAACGAAGCAGAATTTTTTTCAGGGTCTCCACTCTGTCCCGTGAGCTGAGGTCGTAACGTACATGAATGCCGTAGCGTCGGGTGTTGCGATAAAGATCATCGATCACCTGACCTCCGGCTGCAATCTCAACCAAATCGAGGACAGTATCGCCTTGAACACCATAACGCGCGAGTGCTTCTCGATTGAGAATCACTTTCACTTGTGGTTGCCCAAAGCTCTGCTCTACCGATAGATCGACCAAACCCGGAATGTCTTTAATCGCATGCTCAATTTCGTTTGCGCTTTCACGAAGTTCATTGAGATCTTCACCAAACACTTTGAT
Organism: Kiritimatiellota bacterium B12222; assembly: GCA_029719485.1. GTDB lineage: Bacteria > Verrucomicrobiota > Kiritimatiellia > SS1-B-03-39 > UBA6053 > UBA6053. Next base: position 760,259 of record CP120722.1, read on the forward strand.
CGCGAGTTGTGCTTTGACGCCCGAAAGTAATTCATCAAATTGATGTTGAATGGGTTGAGCGATGTTGACTTGAATCCCAGGGACCGTGGCCAGTTGAGCGCGCATGTTTTTGAGCAACATTTTTTTGTCCGCGCCTGGAAGTAATTCGACATGGATTTCGGCGGTGTTCACCGGATGCGGATGCCCGCCTGCTTCGGGTCGACCAATTCGGCTGACAATTTCCTTCACGCCATCCAGAGACTGTAACTTACGGGTAATGTCTTTGGAGACGAGGGTGGATTGTTCAAGCGAAATGGAGGGAGCCATACTCACTGATACCATCATGGATCCTTCTTCAAGCACAGGAATGAATTCCGTTCCCAGATGTTTGAGACCCCATCCCGCACATCCAATGAGCAGGATCATAACCACCACGACTGCTGCTTTTAATTGGAGCACTTGGGTTAGCAGACGTTCATATCCATGATGGATAAGTTGCAGCAGTTTGGACTCTTTTGATTCCTTTTGTTTGAGCAGATAAATAGAGAGCACCGGTGCAATCGCCAGGGCAAAGACCAAAGATCCTGCAAGCGCCAACATCACGGTGTAGGCCAGAGGTTTAAACATTTTTCCTTCCACCGCATCGAGAGAAAGAATGGGCAAGAAGACGATGATCACAATGAAGATCGCAAAGGCGATGGGGCGACCGACTTCATGGGTTGCTGAGAGAATAAGCTGCTGAAGGGGTTTGTTCTCAGGGTTGGGTAATCCCAACATGCGATGAATATTTTCGGTCACCACAATGGAGCCATCCACCAACATGCCCATGGCAATGGCGATACCGCCTAAAGACATGAGGTTTGCCGAAATGCCCAAAAGCGGCATGCCGATAAAGGCAATCAATGCGGAGAAAGGCATGGACATGGCTACGATAAGAGCTGTTCTGAAACTCCCGAGAAACGCAAACAGAATCAGGAGGACCAAGATAATTCCTTGAAGGAGCGCGAGGTTCACCGTTCGGGTGGCATTGCCCACCAAATCGGCTTGCTCGTAATAGGGTTTAAGATGAACTCCTGCTGGTAAACCGGCCTGAAGTTCGTCCACTTTTTCATAAAGGTCTTCGATCACATTCGAGGCATTGGCGCCGTAAAGTTTCATCACGATACCGGAAACAACTTCATCTCCATTGCCCAAAGTGACCACACCCCGACGCAATTCTTGTCCGAGCGAAACCTCCGCCACATCTTTAATGCGCAGAGGTGACCCTTGCATACTTTTGAGGGGAAGCTGTTCAATTTCTTCGATGGTTCCCAACAGACCAATTCCTCTCAAGAGGTATTCTTCTTGGCCGAGGGTTAAATAATTCCCCCCGACGTTTCGATTGTTTTGTTGGACGGTGCTTATCACATCTTCGATACTCAAATCGTATTGTAAAAGACGATCGGGGAGCAGGCGAATTTGGTACTGCAAGACATGTCCACCTGCACTCAAAATTTCGGTAACGCCTTGAACGGTCTGTAGCTGACGTTTGACCACCCAGTCGTTTATATCCCGGAGGTAGGTGAGGGCATCTAACCCGTCGGTATCCGCGCCTTCTTCCAATTCCAAGTAATAGAGGAAGATTTGACCCAAGCCTGTGGAGATGGGACCCAAGGCAGGAGGCTCGTGTAATTCAGGCAGATCGGCCATAGAGGCTGAGAGCCGTTCGGCGACCAATTGTCGGGCGAAGTAGATATCCGTATCATCGGTGAAGTAGACATAAATCACTGACATGCCGAAGGCCGAGGTCGATTGGATTCGGGTGACGCTGGGTAACCCGTTCATGCTCGTTTCGATAGGGTAAGTGATGAAGCGCTCGACTTCTTCGGGTGCCATACCATCGGCTTCCGTAAAGATCGGAACCATGATGGGGGATATGTCGGGAAAGGCTTCTACATCCAGATCGCGGTATTGCATAATACCGAATCCGACGACGGTGGCCAGGAGAAGAAGCACCAAGCCTCTAAATTTTAGGGCGTGTTGAGTAAGTTGATCCATCATAAGTATTCTCCTGAATTAATGACCGTGGCCAGCATGAGGATCCATATCTTGGGTCATCATGATCGCTTTTAAAGTGAATGCGCCTTCTCGAACATAGGGGTCGCCTGAGTTGAGTCCGTGCAGAATTTGAACCTGGGTGTCGTCGGATGCTCCAAGGGTCACTTCGGTGGTTATGAATTCAGAGCCGGAAGGGATGAATACCACATTTTCATTTCCGATGCGTTGCACGGCAGAACGGGGAATCACTACGTCAAGTTCCTCTTCACTACTGCGGGGATGTACGGTGGCAAACAAACCCGGAATCCAGTCCCCAGAACTGTTGTCCACTTCTAAGCGAGCGGTCAGGGTGCGACGTTCGGGATCTGCGAAAGGGGTAAACAAGATGACTTCGCCACTGCTGTGCAGATTTCGTCGCGTATCCATAAGTTCCATTCGTTCTCCCAGCTTCACTTTCACATTGCTGCTTGGCGGGACAGAAGCGTCAACCCAAACTGATGTTAGATCGGCCAAGGTGAGTACACTGGTATCGGCATCCACGTGTTCGCCATTGGTTAAATGTCGTTCAATGATGGTGCCAGCCATGGGGGCGCGCAAGGGATAGGAGGTGAGGGCTGATTCCGAATTATTTTTTAAGTCGGTGATCGCTTGGGCATCTAACCCAAGGGCGAGAAGTTTCTGCGTGGCGCTTTGGAGATTGATGTGAGCTTCGACCGCGGCCTGATCTGCGGTTAACACATCTTCGATGGAATTCACCTGTTCTTCACGCAAACGTTGTTCGCGAATGCGGCGGGTGTTGGTGAGTTCATAACGTGCAGAAGCGGCTAAGAAATTTGATTTGATATCTGCCAATTCCCGACTTTCAATCAGAGCCAAGGTCTGACCTTTTTTGACCAGATCGCCTACCCGAACATTTACCTTTGCGACCACTCCTGAAACCTTAGGTACCAGGTGTACTAAACGGTCTTGATTAAATCCGACTTCGGCCGGAAAGGATTCTGTGGCGGCGAGAAAACCAGGGCCGGCGTGGGCGATAATTGCGCCCGAAGCTGCTTGAGTGTTTTCATGTTCGCCATGGTCATGGCCTTCGTGATCGTCGTGGTCGTGACCTGCATGGTCGTCGTGATTATGAGGGACGTCCACTTCAGTAGTTGCATGATCATGGCCTGCATGGTCGTCGTGATCGTGTGGTTCTTGGGCGAACAGCGAAAGTGAAAACAAGATGGTGAAAAGTGAAATGAATCGATTAGGGTGCATGGGGAAACTCCTCAGGTTGAAAAGGGGGAAAAGATAAGGGGCTTAAATAGTGAAGGTCTGCGAGGGCGAGGTAGAGGACTTTACGCGCATCCACTTGTTCGCAACGCATGTCGAGTACGAGTTGGTTCGCATCCAGAAAGTCGAGTAAACCACTGCGGCCTTCTTTATAAGAAATGGATACGGCACGTTGATGATTCTCGGTGGTCGGAATTATTTTTGAGGACAGGGTTTGCACCCGATTCAAGGCATTCTCGAAAGCGCCCAGTGCTTCAGCGAGTTCGGCATCAAGTTCCAACTGTTTGGCTTTAAGATCCTCGGTGAGTGCTTGAGCTTCTAGTTGTGTGGCTTTTTGTTCCGCACGATTTCGATTCCATATCGGTAAGGGAAGTTGAAGGCCCAGGACATAGGACTGGGTATCGTCTTCCTCAAACTGTTGCCATCCGGCGAACAGTTCGAGTTCGGGCCAAACCGCAGCTTTAGATAATTGAATCTGGGCATTGGCATGTTGAATGGATGCATCGAGTGCGGTGATCTCTGGATGAGTTTCGAGGAGCTCATTGGACTCGGTACGGATATGGGCTTCGATGGAAAGCGCATCTGCGGGCAGATGAAATTCCTCTGGAGCCAGGCCCCACATGGACATCAACCGATTATGCGTAAGGGCCGCATGCCGTTGCGCCGTTTTTAATGCCAAGCTGGCTTGGGCTTGGGCAATTTGCACCCGATTCAATTGGGGAGGAGCCCCTTTCCCCGCGTCGATCCGTTTTTGAACCGCATCAAGGGTTTGGGTTGCAAGCTCTAGAAAATCTTCAGCGACCGAAACTTCAGCCGCCGCTGCTGCGGCATCTACATACTGAACGATGGTTTGATGTAGCAGTTGTCTTTCGCGCACTTGATGTTCGCGTTCGAGTTGGGTGAGTGCCGTTTCGGATTCCAAGCGAAGGCTTTTGCGAAAGCCGGGGAGGGCAATGGGTTGGGCTATGAGCACTTCATAGCTGGCTTGATCCATTCCTTGATTGTCACGGTCGATTTCCTCGGCAGAGATTTCAAGGCTGGGATTAAGGGTGGCGGTGGATTGTTCACCTTGGGCTGCCGAAGCGCCTAAGCGATGTTGACTCGCCTGCAAACTGGGATGATAACGAAGGGTATTCGCCAACGCCGTCGATAGCAGTAAGGGGCTGGAACCGGGGGATTCTGAAAATCCAACGGGTAAAAAGAAAGAGAGAGAAAGGGCAAGATACGCTGCCCGGGGGCGATAAATCATAAGAGGTCTCCTGAAAGAGAGAAAAATAAAAACAGAGATCATCACAGCTAGCTGTGATGGGGGGGATTCAGGAGAGGCGTATCAAATACGCAAACAAATCATGCTACGCAAAGCGGGTAGCGATTTGTTGGGAGCATCGAAGGATGCATAGGTCGGCATTTCGCGAATCGGTAGATCCGTGAGTATATCTTGGTAGCTCAAAACCATGTGGAGAGCAGGTTCGCAGATCAGTTTCTGCGATGAGAACGAAACCAGAGGATAGCCGTCTAAAAATAAAGGAATGTCTACGCAACTCGCTGCTCTAAAACAGGGGGAGTCCGTCGCTTCACTACAATGGATGTGTTCCACCGTATCCGAGGTCAGGTGGACGGGCACTGACGTATGCTTCGATGAAATTTCAACGCCAGCAGAGCCTGAATCTCCAATACACAAGGATAGTCCAGCCAAACCGGAGGTGGAGAAAAGGAGGCTTAAGCCCAATGCAAGGGCAAGCTTTAGGCTGGAACACAAGGAATGCATATTTGAGACCTAACCGATAAGCTGAATTATTGCAACCCAACGATTCACGGCTTTGATAAGTGTCGCGAACTTTTTTTAGGCAAAAATGTTTTATCGGGCAGGATGCCCTCGCTCCGGGTTGGGCGGTGGTGGGTGTTTTGGTTTGGTTTTAGGAATCGGGCAGGGATGCCCTCGTTCCGGGTTGGAGAGTCTTTTTTTTTGTTTTGGTTTTGGGAATCGGGCAGGGATGCCCTCGCTCCGGGTTGGGCGGGGGCGGGTGTTTTGGTTTGGGGAAACTGGAGCGAGGGCATCCTGCCCGATTTTTTAGAGTTCCAGCAGACCTTTTACATCGTCCCAACTGAGACTGTTCATGACGGCTTCGTCGCCTTCGAGGGCGGCTTCGATGATTTCCCGTTTTTGGTCCTGCATGCGGGCGACTTGGGCTTCGACGGTATTTCTGGAAATCAGTTTCATGGCGTAGACGGTCTTTTCTTGACCGATACGGTGAGCGCGGTCGGTAGCTTGATCTTCGACCGCTGGATTCCACCAAGGATCAAAATGGATCACCACATCCGCGCCCGTGAGATTGAGTCCGGTGCCGCCCGCTTTGAGACTGATGAGGAATACGGGAATTTCGGGAGTGTCGTTAAATTTGTGCACCAACTCCTGGCGATTTTTGGTGCCACCATCGAGATACAGGTAGTCGATTTCCTTTTCGGATAACACGGTTTTCAGAATGCCGAGCATGGAGGTGAATTGACTGAACACGAGCACGCGATGTCCGCCGTCGATGACTTCGTTGAGTAGTTCTAAGAAACTCTCCAGTTTGCCACTGTGGGCAATTTCCGCGGGTTCACCCGTGAGCAAGGCGGGGTGACCACAAATCTGACGCAACTTCATAAGCCCTTGCAAAACGGCCAATTTGGATTTCCCACTTTCGGCATCGGCTTGAACCGCGGCTTTCACGTCGTCGTATAGCTTCTGTTGTACTGGAGAGAGGTCGCAGTAGACGCGACGTTCCAAACGGGGTGGCAAATCTTTGGCCACATCTTGTTTGAGTCGACGCAGGAGAAAGGGTTTCAATTTCTTACGCAGTACGTTCATGGCGGTGGCGGCTCCGGGTCCACCGGAACCAATCAGCGTGCCAAAGCGTTTTTTGAAATCGCTTTCGGATCCCAAATATCCGGGCATCAGGAAATCCATGAGCGACCACAAATCGCGCACCTGATTTTCTACGGGAGTACCCGTAAGCACCACTTTGGCTCCCGCTTGTAATTTTTTGGCCGCCAAGGCATTTTTGGTGCCGGGATTTTTGATGTGTTGGGCTTCGTCCAAGACCAACGCGGCCCATTGTACAGGCTCTGCATACTTGAGGTCGCGACGCAACATGCCGTAGGACAGGATTACCAAGTCAACCTCTTCAATGCGTTTCCATAAAGGAGCCCGTTTGGAGCCCATGATGGGTAGCACCCGAATGCCGGGTAAAAATTTCTGGGCTTCTTCTGACCAGTTTTCCACCAGCGAAGAGGGGCAAACTACGAGAGCGGGCATGCCTTGAGATTCGGGTTTGATGCGTTCCAAGGAAAGCCATGCCAGGGTTTGTAAGGTTTTTCCCAGACCCATGTCGTCGCCCAAAATACCGCCATATCCGCCTTTTTCGAGCAAACGCAACCAACGAATGCCACTATCCTGATAAGGACGTAAGATTTTTGCGAGTTCGGGGCGCAAATCGACTGGTTCGAGGGTGACTTCCTGATTTTGGGAGGCGGCTTCGGCCATCCAAGCATCATCTTGCGACACGGGAATTCCGCTGTCTTTTTCGAGCAAGGATTGAATATATCCGCAGGCGCGTTTGGGCACTTGCAAAGAGCCATCGGCTGCCGGTTTGGCTTCGCGCACTGCATCCACAATGGCTTCGGTTTGTTTGCGGGGCAACAGCACAAAGCGGTCACCTACTTTGAGATAATCCTCTCCCTTATCTAGGGCTTTGCGCAGGGCACCTTCGGTAATGGAGTCACCTAAATGATCGCGGAGGGTGAGTTCCATGCGGAACCATTCGGGGGTGTCAGATTCTTTGAAGTCCATGCGGGCAAGCAACATGCCGGCGCGATTGGCGACTTCTTCGAGGTTTCCGGTGAGCTCAATTTCCCAGCCTTGGGGTTCCAAGTCATAACGAACGGTGGAGAGTAAGTTGAGAATGGGGGTTTGACCTTCTACCGTTCCCAGTCGATCGCCGGAACTGGCTTCAAAGCCCAGGTTGCGCAATTTAGTCAATGCGATTTCTTCTGCCTGCAGATTTCGTCCGCCGTATCCCAAGGGATTTTCGGGATCGGGGAGGGCACAAATCCGGTCTGAATCGGGTCCGCAGGCCAAAACTTCGACCTCACCATAGCGGGCATGGAGTACGCCACTGACAAATTGCAGGCCGCCTTTGAGTCGGAGATGAAAAGGAGGCGTGATCTGACTTTCGCTGAAGCTATCGAGTCCCACGCGATTATCGACCAACATTTTTTGTTCTAATTCGGGCAATTGTTCCTTCAGAAAACTCATGACCTTTTCGCGGGGGATGCGAATGGGGCCGGAGCAGAGCCCTTGGAGTTCAGCAGGGGGAACGGCTTCCAGGGGCCAGGCGTTTTCGCCCGAAATCACCCAGCCAAAGGTAGGGGCCAGCGCCAGCAAAGGCGAGCTGCCGGCGGGAGGCGGTTTAGGCAGGTCCATTTGCAGGTTGAGCATCAATTCGCCACTTTTCCGGTCCAAATCAACGGTGAGCATAGGCAGTACGGCCTTTTCATGCAGAGAAAGCGGAGTGGGCCAGTCCATGATTTTAAAACCTTCAGGACTGCGAAACTGGAAAATTTGGGCCAAGTCGGCTCCTTTGACGGGGAAAACGGGTGGCAATTTTTGTCCACAAACATCTTCTAAGAGCGCCAACATGCGTTGATCGGCCTTGGACAATTTCAAGACTTGGCCGGGATGTAGTTGGTCTGGCCGACGGATACGGCCCTCGACTTCGATGGCGGGAACCACGAAAACTTCATCTTTCATCAATTCTTGTAGCCAGTTGCGTCTCAAATTGAGGTGAAGTTTGGCGTCAACCCCACCTGCACCCAATTTACGAAAATGGCGTCGTCGTTCCGGCTCTATTTCCTGACTTTTATCGATGCGTTCGGCCCGTTCGGCCATGGGATCCGCATTTTCAGCCCGCCAAGCCAGCATGACGGCAATGATATGACCACAAATCATGCCTTCCTGACGGTTGATGCGACAGGGGCAATTGGAGTCGGGACGTCCTTGGGCATCGACTTTAAAGCGCGTGATTTGCGAGCGGTCACGAATAGAGATCCGGCCTTCGAATTGGCCTTCTTTTTCGGTGAAATGTTCGACTTTATCGGCTTCAAACCATGATTTACCCTCCTGGTAGTAGGTGGGCGTGGTCCATTTTTGTAAAGCATCGAGAGAAATTTGCATTCGGGGCGGTTATCCATAAATTCACATGATTACCATGAAGATCATGAAGAAATTGAAGCTACAGATTCGGTTTCAGCACGGCCTTATGGCAAAAGGTTTACAAAAGGGGCATAAATGCGCATATCGGGACTTATTGGGTGAAATAAACCAATTTCCTTTAGCTGAGATGCTCTTTTGGAAAGCAAGGGGCTATTAAAGGTCTTTGCCGAACAAGCCCGTAGGAAGCTGAACTCGTCAAAGGTAGAGCTGAGGCTGGGAGAAATGGTTTTAAACGTGCTGAGGGGTGATACACGGCATATTGAATCTTCCGATGATCGGAAATGAACCCTATAGGGATTTCCGAAGCTCGGAAGTGTTTGACAAACGAATTCCTCCTATTATTGTGTGCTCGTTTTAATTCGTTAAAAGCTTAACAATTTTCATAGGACGGGCTAATGAGCGCCGATTTTACCATTTCTAAAGGACTGAATCTTCCCATGCTGGGTGCACCTGGCACGGAGATCAGGAAAGTATCCAGTAAGGGAACGATCTCCGTTTTTCCCTCTGAATTTCAGAAAGTGAAGTTCAAGAGCCTCGTAGAAGAAGGCGCAAAAGTTGCACGGGGGACTAAACTCGCCCGTCGGAAGGACCTCGAAGGTTTCTTTGTATGTTCTCCGGTTTCAGGGACCGTAAAAGCAGTCAATTTGGGTGAACGCCGTTCGCTGAAAGAGATCGTTATTGAGTCTGATGGTTCTGATGCGGCTGAAAACTTCCATAGTTTTACGGTCGATGGCATTTTGCGGGCGAAAGCTGAAAACGTGATGTCGGTGTTATTGGAGTCCGGATTGTTGGGGTTGATTCGTCAACGTCCCTTTAATCGTATTGCCAATCCGGCAGACAAACCCAAGTCTATTTTTGTCAACGGCATGGCCACTGCGCCTTTCCGTCCTGATGCCCACATTTTGGCGCAAGGCAAAGCAGATGCAGTACAAATTGCCTTAAATGCGCTGACCTTATTCACCGATGGTCCGGTTCACTTGAACTTGGATGCGGCTGCGAAAGACAGCAAAGATTGCTTAACGGAAGCGGCTCATGTGCAGGTAAACTACTTTAATGGTCCCCATCCCTCGGGCAACACCAGTACTCACATTCATAACCTCGACCCGATTCTGCCCGGAGACACGGTGTGGACCTTGCGGGTTTCTGATTTGGTTCGCATAGGCGAACTGCTGTTGACCGGATTGATTCCGAATGAGCAACGGATTGTATTGTCGGGTGAAGGATTCAAAGAATCCCATCGTGGCTATGTAGATGTACCTACGGGAATTGCGTTGGCAGATGTGTTGGAAGGTGCCTTGGCAGAAGGTGAGTCCCGCATTATTCGCGGGGACACTCTTGCAGGTGAAGCGGTCAACGTTGCTGACACCGGAATTTTCTATTACGACCAAGGTTTCGTGGCATTGCCTGAAGATCGTGAGCGTTATTTGATGGGTTGGTACGCACCGGCCTTAGATCAGTACTCCGCTCATAAAGTGGCCCCGAGTCATTGGTTGAAAAATAAATTGTTCCATTTTGGTACCAACCTGCGCGGTGGACATCGTGCCATGGTGATGACCGGAATTTACGACGCATACGTCACATTAGACATCATGGTGGATCCTTTGATTCGCGCCTGTATTGCCAATGAAACGGAAGATGCGATTGCGATGGGGATTTTAGAAAGTGATCCTGAAGATTTCGCCCTCTGTACCTTTGTCTGTCCCTCCAAAACTGATTTCGGGAAAATTATTTCCGAGACCCTCGACCTGATTGAACAGGAAGGATTCTAAATGAAAGACTTTAAAAAAATCATTGAAGAGAAACACGATTCGATCCGTTCCCTATTTGAAGAGGGCGGAAAGTTCGAAAAATGGTATCCGCTGTTTGAAGCGCAAGATACTTTCGCCCTGACCCCCCCCGACACTACCAAAGGAATGACGCACGTTCGTGACGGCGTTGATCTGAAACGAGTGATGTTTACGGTTGTGGTTGCCTTGATCCCTTGTTTGCTCTGGGGAATGTTTAATGCCGGGTATCAATATTATGATGCCAGTGGCATTGAAGCCAATTTGTTTACCATGATGATTCGTGGTTCATGGATTGTGATGCCCATCATCCTGACCTCCTATATATTTGGAGGAATTTGGGAAGTCGCCTTTGCGGTGATTCGAAAACATGAAATCAACGAAGGATTTTTGGTCACGGGGCTCCTGTTTCCCTTAACCTTACCTCCCAGTATTGCCTTATGGCAGGTGGCTGTAGGGATTAGTTTCGGAGTTGTGGTGGGTAAAGAAGTCTTCGGTGGTACCGGATTTAACATTTTGAACCCCGCGTTGACGGCCCGGGCTTACCTGTTCTTTGCACATGCAAAAGATATGACCGGTGAAGTTTGGACCTTGGCAAAAGACGGCGCCACCGGCGCGACGCCATTGGGCTTAGGTGCATCGTTTGGTGGTGAAGGCTTGGACGTGAAAGCGGCTTTGGCTGATCGTGGATTTACCTTTGGACGCATGTTCAGTGGACTCGAGCCCGGAAGTATTGGTGAAACCGCCGTTATTCCTATTTTAATTGGTGCAGCCATTTTGATTGTCACCGGAGTGGGATCATGGCGGATTATGGCCGGAGCCTGCGCAGGACTGGGGGCAACTGCAATTCTCATGAATTTGATGCCCATCGAAGGACAGGAAGCGGGTGAAATTGTACAGTTCACCACCTGGACACAAATTCCATTCCTTTATCATTTTGTCATGGGCTCCTTCCTGTTTGGAACGGTGTTTATGGCGACCGACCCGGTATCCGCCGCCTCTACCAATATCGGTAAGTGGATTTACGGTGCGCTGATTGGGGTCGTCACTGTTTTGGTACGGGTAACCAACCCTGGTTTCCCCGAAGGAGTAATGCTCGCGATTCTGTTTATGAACGTCATGGCTCCAATGATCGATTATTACGTGGTGCAAGCGCACATCAAAAACCGCAACGCCAAGCTTCGGAAGTTCTCTTATGCAAAAGGATGATTTAAACACAATCCGCTTCGCCGCGATTATCTGCGTGGTCTGCAGCATGGCCTTGGCCGGTGTGCAGGGCAGTCTGCGTGGTATTCAGGAGCGTAATAAAGAAATTGATCAACAGGTCAATGTACTCAAAGCGTTGTCTCCGGATTTTGCTGTAGACGGCACTCCCCTGACAGAGGAACAAATTACCGAATATTTCATTGAGGGCAAAGTGCCTAAAGAAGATATTCCCGGTTACTTTGAAAACTACGTCAGTATGGAGACCGTGGAATTAAAGAAAGGTGGACCTGCTGATTTGTACGTCTTGAAAAAAGATGGCCAAGTCGTTTCATACGCCTTCCCTGCGGAAGGAAAAGGACTTTGGTCAACCGTTCACAGTTATGTGGGATTGAATGCGGACATGGCCACCATTCGTGGCATCACCTTTTTTGATCATGGGGAAACCCCCGGATTGGGTGGTGAGTGTTCCAAACCATGGTTCCAAGCCAACTTCCGCGGCAAAGTCCTGTGGCAAGATGGAGAAGCTGAAAAGCTGACCATTGCCAAAGGGAACGCCGACCCTGAAACCATTCACAATGTGGATGGCATGAGTGGAGCCACGATTACCGGTAACGGTATTCAAAAATTTGTGAACAAAACTTTCCAAGCATACAACGATGCGTTTTTCCAAGAAAACCGCGCGATGTAGGAGAAATAAATGCCAGCTATAAATAAAATTGTTTTAGACCCCTTATCGGATAACAATCCGGTTACCGTTCAGATGCTGGGTATCTGTTCCGCTTTGGCGGTGACGGCCCAGTTGCCGACCGCGTTTACCATGTCCTTGGCTGTGACTTTGGTTTTGTGCGGATCCAACACCATTATCTCCATGCTTCGAAATGTGATTCCTCCCAAAATCCGGATGATTGTCCAGATGGTGGTGATCGCTTCTCTGGTAATTTTGGTTGACCAATGTTTGAAAGCCTTTGCCTACGAAATCAGTAAAGAGCTGAGTGTATTTGTGGGATTGATTATCACCAACTGTATTGTGATGGGACGCGCTGAAGCCTTTGCGATGGCCAACCCTCCTAAAGAATCTTTCCTCGATGGTTTAGGAAATGGATTAGGATACTCTGCAGTATTGATCATTGTGGCAACCATTCGCGAAATCTTAGGTGCGGGTACCTTGGCAGGCATACAAGTGCTGCCATCCTCTTATCCTGGAAACGGATTGATGGTAATTGCTCCGGGTGCATTCGTGATCATCGGTCTTTTGATTTGGCTGCAACGCAGCATCACTAAAAAATATGAGGAGGCCTAATCATGGGACATCTGATTGATATTTTTGTACGTTCGATTTTCGTCAACAACATGATTCTGGCCTATTTCTTAGGTATGTGTTCTTTCTTGGCCTTGTCCAAGAAAGTAGACACCGCTTTTGGATTAGGAATGGCGGTGGTGTTTGTCTTAGGCATTACCACTCCCTTGAACTACTTGATTTACAACTATCTGTTGAAACCCAATGCCTTGGTTGAGGGTGTCGACTTAAGTTTCCTGAACTTCATCTGCTTCATTGCAGTGATTGCATCAACGGTACAGTTGGTTGAAATGCTACTGGATCGGTTTTTCCCACCCTTGTACAACAGCTTGGGAATTTTCCTGCCGCTGATTACAGTGAACTGTTCCATTTTGGGTGGTTCATTGTTTATGGTGGAACGGAATTACAACTTCCTCGAATCTACCGCTTTCGGTTTTGGTTCAGGGGTTGGATTCTTCCTCGCGATTGTCGCATTGGCTGGTATTCGTAATAAACTGCGCTACTCCAATATTCCTGCGGGCCTTCGTGGTTTGGGGATTACTTTTATTCTGACCGGTTTGATGGCATTGGGCTTCCAGTGCTTCTCCAGTGTCTCTCTGCTCGTCCCTTAATTTTTGAGATCGAAGGTAACTTATGGTATTTTTTATTCTCGCAATCCTCGTATTCACCGGCGTTATTTGTCTGCTGGTTTTCGGACTGATGTCCGCATCCAAAGCGCTGTCTCCCGGTGGAACGGTCACCATTGATATTAACAACGGTGCCAAGGTGTTGGAAGTTGCTCCCGGTAGCAGCTTGTTAACCAGTCTCGCCTCCAACAACATTTTCCTTCCCTCCGCTTGTGGCGGTGGGGGTACTTGCGCCATGTGCAAATGCCAAGTGAAAGAAGGTGGCGGACAGATTCTGGCTACTGAAAAAAGTCAGATTTCGAAACCTGAACAAAAAGAAGGCACTCGTCTGAGTTGTCAGCTGAAAGTGAAAGAAGACATGAAGATTCACGTGCACGATGAAGTGCTCGAGATCAAAAAGTTTGAAGGCACTGTACGCTCCAACAACAACGTCGCAACCTTCATCAAAGAGTTGATTGTCGACTTGCCTGAAGGAGTGGATCTTAACTTCCAAGCCGGTGGTTATATTCAGATCGACGTACCTACCTACGACATCAAATTCAAAGACTTCGATATTCAGGAAGAATACCGCAGCGATTGGGATCAATTTAAATTGTGGGATTTGGAACACTGTAACGAAGAAGAGTGCTTCCGTGCGTATTCAATGGCCAACCATCCTGCTGAAGGTAATTGTGTGATGTTGAATATTCGTATCGCCACGCCTCCCCGTGGTATGGACGTACCTCCCGGTGTTTGTTCCACCTACGTGTTTAACTTGAAGCCTGGTGACAAAATCACTTTGTCTGGTCCTTACGGTGAGTTCTTCATCCGAGATACCGAACGTGAAATGTGCTACATTGGTGGTGGTGCTGGTATGGCACCGATGCGTTCGCATCTCTTCCATCTCTTCCAAACCTTGGAAACCGGTCGTAAAGTTACCTTCTGGTACGGCGGACGCTCCAAGAAAGAATTGTTCTACTTGGAAGATTTTGAAGACATCAAAGCCCGCTTCCCGAACTTCGATTATACCATTGCGTTGAGTGATCCTCAGCCCGAAGATCATTGGGATGGTCCGGTTGGATTTATTCACCAGGTTTGTCAGGACGAGTACTTGCTCAAACATGAAGACCCTGCTGAAATCGAATATTATATGTGCGGTCCCCCGCCCATGATTTCCGCGGTGAACAACATGTTGTATAACCTCGGTGTTGAAAAGGAAATGATTTCATACGACGCATTCTAAGTCGGGAAATCTATCCTCAACAAAAAAACCTTCGGTCAAAACCGAAGGTTTTTTTTGTGCGTAGCTGTCGGCGTTTACGCCACGGGCCAGAGCTGAGGGATGGGTTGTGGTCTGTGGCCTCAAGGCCGACAGCTACCGTGAGAAGAGGCATGCAACTGGCGGCTTTATTGAAAGTGACGATAAAGGCGGCGCCGCGTAATTTTTGATAGGTCAAGGTTTGTGTGAAGCTGTCGGCGTTTACGCCACAGGCCCGTGCTGAGGGAAGGGTTGTGGTCTGTGGCCTCAAGGCCGACAGCTACGCTGAGAAGAGGTATGTAACTGGCGGCTTTATTGAAAGTGACGATAAAGGCGGCGACGCGTAATTTTTGATAGACCAAGGTTTGTGTGTAGCTGTCGGCGTTTACGCCACTGAGGGATGGGTTGTGGTCTGTGGCCTTAAGGCCGACAGCTACGCTGAGAAGAGGCATGCAACTGGCGGCTTTATTGAAAGTGACGATAAAGGCGGCGAAGCGTAATTTTTGATAGACCAAGGTTTGTGTGTAGCTGTCGGCATTTACGCCACAGTCCAGAGCTGAGGGATGAGTTGTGGTCTGTGGCCTCAAGGCCGACAGCTACGCTGAGAAGAGGTATGTAACTGGCGGCTTTATTGAAAGTGACGATAAAGGCGGCGACGCGTAATTTTTGATAGGCCAAGGTTTGTGTAGCTGTCGGCGTTTACGCCACAGGCCCGTGCTGAGGGATGGGTTGTGGTCTGTGGCCTTAAGGCCGACAGCTACGCTGAGAAGAGGCATCAAAATGGGGGCTTTATTGAAAATGACGATAAAGGCGGCGACGCGTAATTTTTGATAGACCAAGGTTTGTGTAGCTGTCGGCGTTTACGCCACAGGCCCGTGCTGAGGGATGGGTTGTGGTCTGTGGCCTCAAGGCCGACAGCTACGCTGAGAAGAGGCATCAAAATGGGGGCTTTATTGAAAGTGACGATAAAGGCGGCGACGCGTAATTTTTGATAGACCAAGGTTTGTGTGTAGCTGTCGGCGTTTACGCCACAGGCCCGTGCTGAGGGATGGGTTGTGGTCTGTGGCCTCAAGGCCGACAGCTACGGTGCATTTTGAGGAGGAACCAGCCGGTGAGATACATAGCGCCGAGGGCGTTTCCAAGAATGACGGGAATTTGATTCCAGAAGAGCCATTGGAAAATATTGATTTCGGCTCCCAACATCATGCCTGCGGGTATGACGAACATGTTGACCACGCAATGCTCCAAGCCGAGGGCGAAGAAGGTGAAGATAGGCATCCATATGGCTAAAATTTTTGCAGAAATGCTTTTGGATACAAAGGCCATGACCACGCCCATGGATACCATCCAATTACACAGGGCCGCTTTGATGAAAATGACGATAAAGGCTGCGAATCCTAATTTTTGATAGGCTAAGGTTTTGGCTTCCGCTACTGCGATGACTTTTTCGATCAGAGGGGAGCTTTCCACATGTCCGAGTTTACTGATGTAGATGGAGAAGAGGAGGGCATAGAGGATACTTCCAATGAAATTTCCCAGAATGACCCACTTCCAGTTTTTAAGCATATCCTGCTGTTTGATTTGGCCTCGAAAAAAAGCCATGGGAATGATGGCGAAATTTCCGGTGACCAATTCGGTACCCAGTAGAATGATCATTACAAATCCAACAGGAAATGCGAGTGCACCCAGAAAGGGCATGCCGCTTTCGACAGTCACCGTGAGGGCGAGCGTGGTGGAGATGCCTAAAAGCAGTCCGGAATAGATGCCCCGCCATAACATGAGCTCATGGGGGAGCAGGGCTTTTTTCTTACCCAATGCGGTTAAGGTATCAACGAGTTCGATCGGGGTCGGTGGGATCATAGCATTGTCCGGGCTGGGGGTTAGGAGACTGAAGCTGCCAACGCAGGTTCGTAAACGCAGGCAGGGTCGGGCTGGGTGACATCTCCCGTGAGGGCATAGGCACGGGCGCGTGATCCACCGCCACAGGTGTCGAGAAAGTCGCAGTGTGCACATTTGCCTTGTAGTAAATCGGGGGTGCGGAGCTGTTGGAAGAAAGGATGGTTCCTATAAATATCAATCACGGAATGGTTGCGTAAATTCCCGCAATCAACTGGAAGAAACCCGCTGGGATTGACGTTTCCCTGATGATCCACAAAACAAAAACCGTTGCCGGCATGTACGGGGCGCGGTGGTTGACGTAAGGGCGTGTTTCCCTGATGTTGCGTGGCGTAGCGTCGGTAGTGTTGACCCTCCGTGATTTTGATACGGAAGGGGACATGGGGTTGCAACTGATGAATTCGGGCAAAGAGTTCTTCCATTTCTGCGGGGGAACAGCCTTCCAAATCTGCGCCACGTCCGGTGGGGACCAACATGAAGATTTCCCAAAATACGGGTTTAAGCGAGATGACTTTGGTTGCCAGCGCATCAAAACGGTGATGGTTCCACTTTCCAAAGACGGTATTGATTTGAAGGGGGATTTCCAGTTCGTGTACCCAATCGGCTCCTTGCATGGCTTTGGCATAGGAACCGGGGACGCGTCGGAAGTCGTCGTGTTCAGATTCGGTAGCGCCGTCGAGGCTGATGGCCAATTGATCGACCCCCGCGTTTTTGACGGATTGGAGACGTTCACGGGTCAGGCGTTCGGTGGTGGCGGGAATGGTGCCGACACGAAGTCCTTGCGCTTTGCCATGGGCGATAAGTTGTTCCAGGTCTTCACGTTGAAAAGGGTCCCCGCCAGTAAAAACGATCAGTGGGGTGCCCATGGCTGCGGTATCTTCGATGAGCTTAAAGCCTTCTTCCGTGCTTAATTCTAAGGGATCACGTCGATGAATCGCGGAGGCACGGCAATGTTTACATGCGAGTTCACAGGAGCGGGTCACTTCCCAGATCAGGAGAAAAGGGGCTTGATGAAAATCAATCGCGCGAACAGGGCAACCTTTGGATGACTTTTTCATGGGAGTTATTTTGCCCCCGCGGCCAACTGGGTTTTGATTTGTTGCATAAGGGCTGTGTTGTCGACGCCGGGTCCGGCCAGTTGCAACGCAATTTCACCTTGGGCGTTGATTAAGGTAATGGGAGCCGAGTGACTAATTTCGCCATCTGGAGTTTTGCGATACCGGATACCCAGTCCTGCGGCCAAGGTGCGTGCGTCTTTGGCATTGCCACTCCATAACTGCCAACGGGGCGTGTCCATCTCCCATGATTTTGCAAAGGCGGTGAGTTTTTCAGGGCTGTCGGTTTCGGGGTCAAAACTAACCAGAATTACAGGGAGTTGAGCCTGTTCTGATGCTGTAAGTAAGTCTTCCATTTTTAATACATCCTGAATAAGCCGCGGGCAAACCGTGGGGCAGGTGGCGTAAAACATGGCGAGAATAAAGGGTTTACCTTGATAATCAGAGAGCGTTACTTTTTCACCATCCGTGTTGAGAAAGCTGGCTTGCAGGTGGAAAAGACTGGTGTCGGAATAAATGGGGGCCGCGGTTGTGGCGGGCGTCACTGCGCAGCAACTATCAGCGCTGTGGAGTTGAACGGTGCTTAATGCGAAGATCAAGGTGAGGATGTATTTCATAAGGGAGGTTCTGGTAGGGTTGATGCACAACGAAAGCCCAGACCGGCGACGGTATGGGAGGCGGAAAGGCTGCCGCGAAAGGCGTAGCGTAAAAATGCGGCATAATCAGAAGGGTCAGCAGCACCGGCCGCTGCGCCCCCGCAAAATAAGGCAGATAAGCTTTCATCACTTCCTGCACGTGAGAGCAGGGCCAGACTGTCATAGTCTTCGCACCACTCCCAAATGAGACCATGCAGGTCCCAGATACCACTTGTATTTTGTTGAGTGCTTTGTACTGCGGGGAGGGGATGGGCCAAAGGTTTCGCGTACCAGGATAAGATTTGTTGTCGGGTGGTGGATTCGGGTAACAGTGCGGCAGCCACTTCCCATTCTGCAAGGGTAGGTAAACGCAAACCTTTCCATTCGGCGTAGGCCCTTGCGGCATGCCAGGAAACAGAAGTTACGGGTGCTTGCGGTGGGGCTGCGTCTCCAGGGAGGAGAGGGGAAGTCCAATTTCGTAGGTAACCTGCATCGGCGAGGATACGCGGAACCTTCCCTTTTTGCCATTGCGGGTTGGCGGTGACAAAAGCCAGATAATCCGCATTGGTGACTGCGTGGACATCCAGACGGAATGCTTCAACAGGTACTGGATCCATGTCTTTCATAAGCGGGATAAAGGTTCCCGCAGGAATCAAAAGTTGAGGGGTGTCCTTTTGGGCTGAGGCGACGAGAGCCATCAAACCCAGACAGACTGTAAGGGCGTATTTCATCATGCTTACTTGGATGAGGGGTTACGATGTTTTTGAACCCGCGCAGGATCAATTTGGCCGGGTGCTTCATTTCCCCAAGAGTTGAGAATGAAATTCATGACATTACTGATTTCCTCATCATTGAGGTTTTGAGGGGTCATGACTTGATTATAAGATTTTCCATTGACGGTGATGGGACCTTTCTTTCCGTGAACTACGATTTCGATCGCCCGATCGATATCTTCGAGCAAGAAATCAGATTTGGCCAAAGGGGGAAATACACCCGGAATGCCTTGTCCATTGGATTGGTGGCAGGCCATACAGGTGGCCTGATAGGTGGTTTTGCCGGCCTTGATACTTTCATCTAAGGTTAACGCTTTTTGTGGGGCCTCTGTTTTGGGTAACAGCAAAGGTTTGTCCGGGGTATTGACCATGGTTTTGTATTGGGAGTCCAAAATCTTTCCGCTGTAAATTTCATGGTCCTCTTCGCCAGTGACTTTGATCATACCGAGGGCCCCTTTGTTGAAGGCACGAAAGATGGCATGATCTACAATGATAAAGGTTCCGGGGACTTCGGTGGTGAATTCAACCATGGCAGCGCCACCGGGCGGTACGGTGGTGGTTTGCACATTGCGATTGGCCATGCTACCGGCTTCGGGGTAGACCCAATCGAAAATTTCACCGATCACATGGAAAGAGGAGGCTAAGTTGGGTCCACCATTTCCTACAAAAAGTCTGACGGTTTCCCCTTTGTTTACGGGAAGGGCGTTCTCACCGGTAAGCGCGCCAACTGATCCGTTGAATACCACATAATCAGCTTGTTCTTTAATGGCTTTGTCCATGGAAAAAGGTTGTAAACCTTCTTCACCATGTTCGCCTTCGGTGTAGAATTCACTTTGAAAGACATAGTACTCTTTGTCTACCTTACTTAAGCCGTTTAGGGGTTCGACCAAGATAAGGCCGTACATGCCGTTGGCGATGTGCATACCCACGGGTTGGGTGGCGCAGTGGTAAACAAACAAACCTGGATTGAGGGCTTTAAAACTAAATTTTGAACTGTGACCGGGAGCGGTGAATGACCCTTCTGCGCCTCCACCTTGTCCGGTGACGGCATGCAAATCGATATTGTGGGGGAGTTTGTTGTCGGGGTGATTATGCAGATTAAACTCCACCTGATCGCCTTCGCGAATACGAATAAAGGAGCCGGGGACAGTGCCACCGAAGGTCCAAAACATATATTCGACGCCGTCGGCGAGCCGCATAACTTTTTCGACCACTTCCATATCCACAATCACTTTGGCGGCATGGTTTCGTTCGATCGGCGGGGGAACCATGGGTGGGGAGGTCATGCGTGCCTTTTCCACCGGGAGCCCTGCGGCAGTCAGGCGAAAAGCTGTTGAAAAGATGAGTAAGCTACTGAGGGTTGATATTCTTTTCATAACGCGCTCCTTTTTAATTAAGACAAAATGGTCTGATTTAAGATTAAATTTTTTGGCTTTAGATTTCGAGTAACCGAAGCCCTTGGGTTTTGATGCGATCTGCGAGGCTTTCGAGATGTTCTTCACCCAACATCATTTGGATTTCGGCTTTAATGGCTACCCAGCGATCATGTAAGGCGCAGGGGTTGTCGTTGTCACATTTGGAAAACCCTAAAATGCATCCGGAAAAATAATCTTCCCCTTCGATACTCTCAATTATTTCTTTGACGTTAAGTTCGGATGTGGGTTTGGCCAATTGGATGCCTCCGGCGGCCCCCCGGGATGAAATGATGAATCCTTGATCTGCAAGCTCTTTGAGAATTTTGGTGAGAAAGTGAAAAGGGATGTCTAGCTTTTGGGAGATTTCTCGGATGGGTACGAACTCGCGTTCAGGGGGTTGAACCCCTAAGTAAAGGACGGCGCGTAAAGCGTGAAGACAACGTTTGGAAAATATCATAGGAAAATAGAGGTGTAAGTAATTACGACAACTTTGTCCGCAATTAAGGTTGCAGTCAATGTAAAAGTTTTGTTTATTCACTCAACTTTAGGAGACGTACAATGCAACATCATGTTTATATCTGTTTGGTTTTGATTCATATTTTATGCGCCATGCTGTGGGTCGGAGGCATGTTATTCATGACCTTGATGTTGATCCCGGCCTTGCGGGGTTTGAAGGATCCGCAGTTAATGCGCACGCTGATGCAGTCGGTGGGCAAGCTATATCATCGGTGGGGTTGGGGATCATTGATCGTGTTATTGATCACTGGATTTCTGCTACTTGATTATAGAGGGATTTCGCATACCCAATTGGCCTCAGCAGCATTTTGGCACTCTCCCTTTGGTACCACCTTGGCATGGAAATTGAGTTTTTTCCTGCTGGTGGTCGTCTTTTCGGTCGTACATGATGTTTCTGCTATTCGCTCAGCGAAGCGGGAGAACCCGACGCCTGAGCAACGGGCAACAGACCGCAAAGTGGCATCCTGGTTAGGGCGGGTGACCTTGTTGTTGTCACTGGGCATTGTGGTACTGGGGATTATGTTGGTGCGGGGGAATCCCTGGCTCTAAGGGGCAGGATAACTTTTTGGGGAATGCTTGGGTGATTTTTAGGTTGAGGTTATGGGCAAGATGATTTTTGGCAGGATTATTTTTGTGGAAGTGGGATGAATGACGCGATGCGGCAGAGGGGACCGGGGCGGAAGCATCCGACGCCGGGCATGTCTGCCGAAGGCATGGATCGGGTGCTGTGGCGGGTGCTGGAGGGGCGGTCCTCTGAATGGGGGCTGAGCGCCGGGGGTCTTGGGAGCGATACCGAAGTGCATGTTATGCGATGTCGCCGCCCGCCCGGAAGGAGCCTGCGACTGAGGACGGATCAGCGGCTACGTGTGAGGAGCCCGCGACGAACGAACGCATAACATCTCTTCGGTATCCGCTCCGGGGTACGGAAGCAGGCGGCGTGACAGCGCGCTGAAGCTGGCGGGGTCTTCCGGAGGTCAGCTTGAGCCGCTGGCGCGACACCTGCGCGGTGCGATGGGGGAATAAATGCGTGAGCAAAGCGAACACCGTCTCGGGGTATGGACTGCCTGGAAGTCGATAGGGTCTTTCGGGGGGATCGACTTGCGGGCAGGCCGGGGTCTTATGGGGAGGAGCAGGATACCTGACAGGTTGAGCGAGGGACGAGCGGCCTGGCGGGGAGCCTGCGGGGTTCAGGGGAGAAGAAGAAGACGCAACTATTCAAAGGAAAAGAAGAAAGTGTCAGTTGTTAATATTAGCAAAATGTTACAATGTACGGGCAGACCCCTTTCCCCACCTTCAGCCTCTCGGCCCCTCATTCTGACCGGCTACACCTATCACCAACTCACCATTTCGCCTTCCAAAGAAAGACAAATACGATCTTCAACTACCCAGTGACGCAAATAAATATCAGTCCCTGATATTTTTACTAAATAACAGACCGAGTCATCCGTAATTTCAACTTCAAGTATATCAATACTATGGTCATTTAATTTAGTTTCGATATATTGTTCAGTTAGTGCGCCACTATCAGAATCTTCTAAGTGTTCAGCTATTAATTCCGAAATCGCACCATGAGCAGAAAAAACAGCTCTTCTTTTTAGTGTGATAGATAGCCATGGTAACACTAAGAAAAATAAAAAAATAAATACTAATAAGACAGCACCAATTTTTGCCGTATTGCAAGAAAACTTCTTAAGAAAATAAAATTTAATCAAAACACTAAGTCTTCGGTACAATCTAACAGTTTTCGTTTTTCTCCAGAGGAAGAAGCAGTAACTTCAAAAGAAGACCCTTGAGGATTACATGCCCTGACTAGCTGATCGGTTATCTCATATGGTGCTGCTCCAAAAGAAACTCCTGAATCCCAAAAATTAACTTTGTCATGCGCATTAAAATCACATTTAACTTCCGCCTCAATATAATCGCAACAACCTTTGTTTAAACCTCTTTTTGAGCAATTTTTGGTATATGTAACTGAACAAGTATACCAAAATCTAAACCCAAATATCATCTGGTTAGCAAAATTCCAGTGATTACTTCTTTGTGGTTCATTAACTGAATAAGTATGAGTTTCACTCTGCCCACATCCCAATTTCAATCCATTTTGATATGCATGAAGATATCCTTTTCCGTATGCAGATTCTCTTATGAATCCTCCTGTATCAAACTTTGAAATTTTAAGTTCCATATCATCTCCACTTCCTGCGCGCCAATGATTAAGTAATTTTTGATTAAGTCCGAAAGCCCAACGGTTTAATGCCTTATTGACTTTCTTACATTTTTTAGGTGTCGCAGGAAGATCTAATTTTTTCCAAGGGAAATTTCCGAGATAATCAAATTGGTTTAAGCCATCATTACCCACGAAGGCGTAGAGGTTATATCCCCCTTGTTCTTGCATGGGATCACGATTTGGCCATCTACCTGTTTCGGGGTCATAGTATCTGAAGCCGTAGTAGTAATAGCCGGTTTCAGCGTCTTGGTATTTGGTTGAGAACTGGTTGTTTTGAATCGCGGGGGATTGTTGGTAGGGCTCCGGGTGCGGTGATGTCTGGGAGTAGTCGTGAAGGGAGGTAGAGCTGTGTCGTAGTCGTTTTCTTTGGGGTAGGACGATGAGGGGTAGGAGGGCCCAAGTGTAGGGGAGGGCTTTGTTTATGGGCCTGGGAGAGGTGTCGAAGCGTTGATGATGGGGCTTGTCTGCTGAAGGCATGGTTTGCGTCGTACCCGTTGTTTTGACGTTATCGTGACGTGTTTCCCAGGTTGTGCATCGTAGGGCTGATTGAGGTTGTTGATGTAAATGCGGCGTAGACGTAGGTGGCGACGGCTGATGGCGTACTGGCTGTGAATTCGGGGTCGTAGCTATAGATGTCTGACCATATAGGGCATAACATATCAGGCGTCCCATCAGGAATAATCCGATGATCCCTGTCTTTTGCAAAAGGGCTGAAATGCGCATGTTTAAAAGTTAGCAAGGGATCATTTAATGGGCAAGATGATTTCTAGGTGGGATGTCTTGAATGGATGAGCGTCAAATGAGCGTGGATGAGCGGTAGGTTTTATGGGGCAAGATGATTTTTGGCAGGATTATTGTTGTGGGATTGAGCTTGGGGAGTGGTTTTCGGCTTTTCGATGAAATGAGAGTTAAGTGAGTTGCAGAAATAATGCTTCGAATCCGGTTTCGGGAAAACTGGCGGGTTGGTAAATTTTTCCGGGGTGGATGGATTGGATTTGTGTGAACAATTCTTCCATAAACATGCGCAGTTGTAGTTTGGCCAAGGGAGCGCCGGGGCAGACATGGATTCCTTTTCCCCACAGAAGATTTTGGTCGGGGTCTCGGTCCCATTTAAATGCGTGCGGACAGGGGAACGTTTCCGGGTCCCGGTTGGCCGCTTGCCATACCAAGGTGAGTTTGGTGTTTTCAGGCAGGGTTGTTCCTGCATGTTCTACGGGGCAGCGGGTGACGCGTCGGTTGGTTAACAATGGCGCGTGCAGGCGCAGAATTTCATCGATGGCTGTTTCTAGTTGTGCTGGATGTTGTCTGATTTCGTTTTGGATATCAGGATGCTCGGCACAGAAATGAAGGATGATGGCCACGGAGGCAGATAGGGTTCCCACTTCTCCTGCGGTCCAGTTGCGGAGAATGCTGATGATTTCGTCATCACTGAGGGGCTTTCCATTTACCTGTTCTTTCATCAATTCTGTCGTGAGATCCTGTGGCGCATTTTCCCCTAGTTGACGTCGTTCATCAATTTGAGTCTGCACCATGGCGGTGAAATGATCGGCCTGTTGTTTGATGCGGTTGCGGTCACCCGTTTTCATGGCTTTGCGGGATTCTTGCCACCACTGCCAGAGATCGTCATGAATTTCTTGAGGCCATCCCATCCAGGCGCATTGAATTTGTAATACGTAGGGGGTGGCAAGTTCGCGCATGATGTCGGTATCGCCCTGTTTTGCACAGGAGGCGATGAGGCGCTTGGCGATGTCGCGGCATGCGGGTTCAAAGTCTTGCATACGCGAGGCTGAGAAATAGGGTTCGATCAATTTTCGAAAGGGGCCATGCTCAGGAGGATCCATGCCGTTGGGCACAGAGAGGTGTTGGGAAACGGCATTGCTGTAGCGTTCATGATCCGCTAAAATGGCGACCATTTCTTTATGGTTGAGGATGGGGACGGTGCCGGGAAAGAGGTCGGGCGCTGGCGTCTGCGCATGGATAAAGGGATCGAAGGCCTCCGGCGTGGTGTGGGTAATGTGTGTTGAGTGACTCATGAGGGCTCTATAATTCATCTGATATTTTAATCCAGATAAAATTATCTGAATTATATTGTCGCAGTTGAAAATGTATGACAACGGGGGGCACATGAGCTTCATCGACATTCAAGGATTGCCCGAATCACCATCTGTTCCTCTCAAACCTGAAGGGATACCCTTATTCCGTTTGGGTTTTCGATTTTTCTTTTTTGCGGCCACGCTTTGGTCGGTGCTCAGCTTGGGGCTGTGGGGGCTGATGTACAGTGGGGTGATCCATTTCCCCCATCATTTTATGCCCATGCAATGGCATGGACGTGAAATGGTGTTTGGGTTTACGGGGGCGGTGATTGCGGGATTTTTACTGACGGCTGCGGGTAATTGGACGGGGTTGGCTATGCCGTCTGGGAAATCGTTAATGGGCTTGGCATTGTTGTGGACGGCAGGGCGGGTTTGTCCTTTGATTCCGACACTTCCTTTGGTGCTGGTTGGGATGGTTGATGTGAGTTTTTATGTGGTGCTGGCAATCACGTTGGCGATTCCGTTGTGTAAAGCGAAGCAAGTGCGCAACTTTCCATTTCCGATAATTTTGTTAGGAATCGCGTTGGCGGATGCCTTGAGTTATGGGCAGTTTCGAAATGGACAGGGGATTGCTGTGGGCACAGAGTTGGGGATTACCTTGTGTCTTACCATGGTGATGCTGATGGGGGGGCGGGTGATTCCCGGATTTACGAAAGGGCGGATTCAGAAGGCACAAACCCGATCATTTTCCTGGGTGGAAAAGTCTGGCGTGGCTTGTTTTTTGGCTGCCGCGCTGGCGGAAATCTGTGCATTGCCCGCTTGGGTATGGGGCAGTTTATTTTTGCTGGCCGGGCTGATTCAAGGGTTGCGGTTGTTCGGGTGGTTTACGCCTGAAATTGTGCATCAGCCCTTGTTGTGGATTTTGCATGTGGCCTATTTTTGGTTGGTGTTTGGAGTGTGGTTGAAAGGACTGGCGGCCTTTGGTTGGGGAAATCCGTTGTTGGCACGTCATGCCTTAACTGCGGGGGTGTTGGGTAGTATTTGTTTAGGCATGATGACCCGGGTGACTTTGGGGCATACGGGAAGGGCCATGCAAATACCGCCCATTACGGTGATGTCCTTTCTCTTCATGCAGCTGGCGGTGATCTGTCGGGTGATATGGCCTTTGTTACAGCCGAGCGGATATTTGTTTGCAATTCAGTTGTCGGTGATTTTTTGGATTGCGGCTTTCGGGATTTATCTGGCCTTTTATGGACCGATGTTATTTAAACCCAGAATGGATGGTCAACGGGGCTAGGGGGTGCCTGCTCTGTTTTCCCCATTGTGTAAACTGGAAATGATATGACACGTGCGGTAGCCTTTATTTTGGCCTATTTGTTCCTCGCCTTGGCGATTATGGGGGTGTTGTTGCCGCTGGTACCTACGACACCCTTTTTATTGTTAGCGGCTTGGTTTTCGGCCAAAGGTTCGGAAAAATTACACCGGTGGCTGCATCAACATCCGCAATTTAGTCAACTTCTGCGGGATTGGGAAAAAGAGAAGGCGGTTTCGCGCAAAAGTAAGGTGGTGGCCGTGCTGATGTTGACTCTTAGCTGGATCGGCTCGGCTTATCGCATGGATCAACCCTGGGGGCCCGTGGTGATCGGAGTAATCTTGCTCGGAGTTGCCTGTTTTTTGATTACGAGACCTGAACCTCGTAGCCAAGAAATTGTTGAAAAATAGCTTTATCAGTGGTTAAAAAGCCAAAACTGGTATAGGAACGGGACATATGAAAAAAAACTTCTCACTTACTGATGCTGGAAAACATAAAAACATTGAGCGGCATTTAGATGCGGTTAAAAATGAATTGCGTAAATATTTACGACGGGAAAACAAACGTGCGCTCGCAGATGAGTTTGATTACTGGGATTTCGACTGCCGTTTCGGTGAGACCGATGCCAGTGCCGAAGCTATTGTGCCGGGTGATGTGATCAAATGCGTGGATAAAGCCAAGGTGGCAGGCTGGGATAGTTTTTATATGGAAATTTTGTCGCGTCCCGCGAAACGTCCGAATTATGTCATTCCTAAAACGGATCCTGAATCAAAACCCGAGGAAGATGCCTGATGAGCGCGATCACTGCCCAAACTACGGTAGAATTGAATGATGGAAACCGTATGCCGCAAATCGGTTTCGGGGTGTATCAGTTAACGGATGCGGCCGAATGCGCTGCTGCGTTGGGAGCGGCCTTGGATGCCGGATACACACATTTTGATACCGCGGCGGCTTATGATAATGAGTCGATGTTGGGAGATTTTTTTGCGGGGTCTACGGTTGCGCGTGACGAGCTTTTTATCACCACTAAATGTTGGATCAGTGAATTTGGCAAAGCGCAGACGCGTGCATCCTTGGAGCAAAGTTTGAAAAAACTGCAAATGGAGTATGTGGATCTGTATCTGCTTCATTGGCCGGTGGATGAAACCATGATGGATGCATGGGAAGCGTTGATTGCCATGCAGGCGGAAGGAAAAATTAAATCGATTGGGGTGAGTAATTTTTCGGTCGCTCGATTTGAAGACTTCTTTTTTAAACAGAGTGATGTGATTCCTACTGTGAATCAAATTGAATCTCATCCACTGCGTCCGCAAGCCGATGTGCAGAGCTATTGCGAAGGCAAAGGGATAGTCACCGAAGCGTATTCACCCTTGGCGCGGGCAGATGTGTTAGGCAGCGAAGGATTAAAATCTTTGGCTGAAGAAACCGGTAAGTCTCCGGCTCAAGTTGTATTGCGTTGGCATTTGCAACAGGGGCGGGTGATTATTCCTAAATCTGCAAAACCGGCCCGGGTGCGGGAAAATATTGCGTTGTATGATTTTGCATTGAGTGATGCGCAAATGGCGGTTGTGGATGGATTGAATCAGGACCAAACGGTTATTAGTTGGCGTCCGAATGATGGTATTGGTTGGTATTAGAATTTGGTTGGCGTTAAAGCGCTGACATGCTTGTCCAAAATTTTGATTTAATAGGCATGATCTCTTTTTCGGATGGATGTGGGGATGAGTTGGCCGGGACCTACGGCCCGCAAGATTATGGGTGTCGCTATGCCCAGCCTGAGAAGCCGTTGAAACGTCTTCACCGACTGGGCTAGGTGGGTCAGGGCTTTCAGCCCTCAGGGATGAGGTGTGGCCGCAGGTTCCGAGTTTAAGATACCCGCTCGCCCCGCAAGCGGGACTCACGAGGTTGGGGGGGGGTGGCCGCTGCTTTCGAGTTCTAGATACCCGCTCGCCCCGCAAGCGGGACTCACGAGGTTGGGGGTGGGATTTACCCGGCCCTTGCGGACCGGGCTTTGGGGAGTCGTCCGTACCGGACTGAAGACCGGGCGAAGGGGCGGCGTATGTACCGGCTTTTGTGGATCGGGCTATGGGGAGGCGTTGGTCTGGGAGGCGTGGGTTGCGGAGGAGTAATGTCATCAGCAGGGGCGTAGACCCCTCCCGAACTATTTTTCAGAATCGCCGCATAAAAAACACTTCAAGGCAAAGCGCATGGAATCGAAGGCCAGGTCTTGGGGGACGACGCTCTCCGGGGACTGCCAAAAGCAGGCTTGTACTTCTCCCTCCAGTGGACGTACAGATTTATCGTCACTGTAGGCGATGAAAAAAGCGTCGCAAACGGGGCGAGGATGTCCGTTATAAATATAGGCGTTGGGAAAGGAGCAGAGGTAACGTAGATTTGTGATCTGGAGTCCGGTTTCTTCTTGGACTTCACGGATGGCCGCTTGTTCGAGGCTTTCGCCTGCATCTACAAATCCGCCGGGCATGCCGAGTTTACCTTTGCCGGGGTTGCGACCACGTCGGATCCAGCACATCTCTCCGTCATCGGCGAGAACCAACACTGCGACGCCAGTGATGGGATTGTTAAAATCACGGTGTCCGCAGTCTTTGCAGGCACGTTGATGTTGTGGCAAGTGTGTGAAGTCGGTTGATCCACAGGAGGGGCAATGTGTATAACTATCTGCAAGTTCCTGCATTAGGCTCCTTGAATGCGATTGATTTCGTCTTGCAATCGTTTGGCGGTTTTGCGTTGTACAAAGGTGAGTAACCATGGGGAGGTTGAGAAAGGGAAGTTACGCCGGAATCCGGCGACAAAGGCTTTTCGCTGTTCCAGAGGGACTTCTCGGGGAATGGAACCATTTAATTGAAAAAGATTCCGGATGAAGGTACGTCGTGAACTGTAGTCAGGTTTTAAGTCTTCTAAATCGATCCAATAGTAAGAGAGTTCTTCTCTACGGGGGCCTTGTACCAGTAGGTTTGAACACTTTAAGTCGGTGTGGGCGAGTCCATGTCGATGGAGGTGTTGAATTTCGTTCCGTAGCTGATGTCGAAATTGAGTTTTTTCAGAGGGCGTCATCTTGGAAAACTCACGGCGTAGCCACACCCGAAGGGTTTCCATGGGGGGGAGTTGATTACTAATAAAATAGGATTCTTTGAGCAATCCGTTTTCATAATGCTCGAGCCAACCGAGTCCCCGTATGGATGGAATGTTTAATTCTTCGAGCAGGGTCGATGAGGCCCAGGCCCGGCGGGCGCGAGAGACTTCCCATTTTTGTTTCCACTGTTTGGGGTTGGGGGCATAGCGTTTGATGACCACGGCCTGGCCGAGTAAATCGGCGCTGACCACGACGGCTCTGCGACTGTGACTGATGGAGGGGTTGCTTGCCTCACAGGCTTCTGAAAGCATGGCGTGTAAAACGCTGGCATCAATGGAGGGATGTGGTTTCCAAAACGAGCAGTATCCATTGTTCTGCTGTGCCCGTGGACCGAGGAGTGTGTTATACCGATAGCGAATGTCTTGTTGGTGTTGGCTTTGTAAGTGTTGGATCCACACACGCGCCCAGGGAGTCCATCCATTATGGTGACGTTCCATTTCCCGGCAAAAAGCAAAGAGGAAACGAAGCGCTTGACGGATGTGGGCGCCGTGATTTTGTTGCCATCGGGTCCACAGATTTTCTAAATCTCCTTCCACATCTTCGCGACAGGGGTAAGGTTCGCGGGGACCGGTGGGAGGAGGGTTGATTTGGATGGGATCTGCAAGCAGCAATTGCGAATGTATTTCAATATTTCGAATGCGTCCCCCGTTTTGAACGTAATGTGCGCAAGCTTTTCCCGCCCGACTGTAAAATCCGCAATTTAGACGGGTCGAGGGCAGTATGGGAGAGGGGGTGGTCATGAACGCCGTTCAGGGGAGGCTTTCCCCTTTTGGATACGTTCGGCTTCCAAAAGACGTTGGCGTTCACGTTCACGGGCACCGGCCAATTGTTTTTCAGTTTTGTGTTTAAAACAATTGGGGCAACTGACGCCCTCTTCGTAGCCTGGGGTTTCTTTGTCTCTGGGTAAAATCGGATTCCAGCAGCCTCTGCAACATTCGGTTTCACCGGGTTGAAGATTTTCATCGACGGTTACCCGGTCGTCAAAAACAAAGCACTCGCCTTTCCACAGGCTTTCGCTTTGGGGGATCTCTTCAAAATATTTAAGAATTCCGCCCTTGAGGTGGTACACTTCTTCAAAACCCTGTTCGAGCATGTAGGCGGTTGCTTTTTCGCAGCGAATGCCGCCGGTGCAAAACATGGCCACTTTTTTATCTTTTTCCGGGTTCAGTTCTTTTGACACGTAGTCGGGGAATTCGGTGAATTTTTCGGTGTGGGGATTTTCGGCCCGTTCGAAGGTGCCCACTTCGCATTCAAAATCATTTCGGGTATCGATCACGCGCACGTTGGGATCCGAGATGAGGTCATTCCAGTCTTTGGGCTCCACATAGTGGCCAATGTTATGTTTATGGGGCAGAATGTCGGGACGACCGAGATGCACAATTTCGGTTTTCAATTTCACTTTGAGTTTGCGAAAGGGCTTGGAGTCGGCGTAAGAAAATTTGTGATCGATAGGGCCTAATTCGCAGGTTTCCTGGAGAAAGCGTAACCAAGCCTGAATGGCGTCATCTGAACCGGCGACGGTACCGTTGATGCCTTCGGGGGCCAATAAGGTGCTGCCACAGATTTTCTGCTGATCGCAAAACTCAAAGAGGCGAGGTTGTAGATCCTTAAAATTGGGGAGGTCTAAAAATTTGTAAAAAGCAACAATTGTCCATTTCATGAGACCTCTTTACAGACGAAGTCCCTTAGGCTCCAGCGAAAAGAGCGATTGGGTGATGGTGAATGCTTGGTCCATGGGCATGGATTTTTTTTCATGCCCTCTGCCCCAACTGTCGCTGTAGATGATTTCGTTGGTTTTGCTGTTGTAGCCAATGATCATGCGCAAATGTCCGCCAGCTCCGGTGGGGGTGGATTCTTCAAACATGCCCAATTGAACGCTCCAGGACAAGGGACAGCCGCCATTGATGTAACTTTTGACTTTGTCCTGGAATTTCTTGTAGTCCGATTTTCGATTCATGCGAACTTCTTTGAACAGGGTGGGATCAAGAGAGTTGTAGACGTCGCCGATCATGATGACGCGGGAGCGATCGAGATAGACGCCTCCCTGATTCTTTTTTTGGGCGGCGCGGTTATAGCGTTCGATCATTTTCTGGAAATCATCAAATTCCCATTCGATATGGGTAGACATTTTAAAATCGTATTGGCGTCCGACGGCGTGGAGGGCTTTTTGCAAGTCGTCTGAGCTCGTGCCTCCTTGCGACGTGGTATTGGCGATTTGGGCAATTTGGTGTTGGTCGACTTCTTGACCAAAGAAACGCAAGATACGTTCTGAGGTTGCGGCGGCGCAGTAGCCTTTGGGTCCTTGGTCGACCATGGGGATATTGGCAATCCAGACATCCCCTGTTTGCAGGTCGCGGGTGATGTTATTTTTGATTTCGTAGGGATTTACGCTGGTATTTGCATGAGTGGGCATGTCTCCCGCTTTGAATTTTTTAGCGGTGAGTCGAATGTATTCTGCGAGAAAGGGTTTCCCTCCCGAAGGAGGGGAGAAGGAGTAGGAGAGTTCAAACTGAATTTTGTTTCGTTGCCAAATACGGCTGTCATCCCGGACGGTGCTTCGGGAAGACTGGTGGTTGCCGGGGCGAGGTTGTACGCGGAGGGTAGCGGTAATTTTACTCATTAATCCGCGTACCAAGGCTTGGAAGTCGGCCTCTGAGAGCGGTTGTTGCGCGTCGCCCCGGTTGTAATAGGAAATCATGACGTTTTCCGGGGCCTCATCTTCAAAGCGGATGACGCATTCGTATACGGGATGATCGAAGAAGGGTCTGGCCAATGGTGCGGCTCTGACAGCGCTTTTGCTTTCGTCCATCCATCGAAAGCCCAGATCTGTAGCTTCTTGGGCGAAATTTTGTGGGGTCCAGCTCCAAAAGGGGGCGTTATCGGCGAGCCAATATTCGAGTGGTTGCTCAGGTGTTTGCGCGCGACCTTGCAGGGCGAAAAGGAGGGCCATGCAACAGATATAAAATGACGTCAGGGTTCTCATAAGTTTGCCTCTAAGGCTTTACTACCATGAAAGAAGGGGTTTCAGAAGGGTATTGTACTGCATTTGCAGTCTTCATGGGGGGGGAAGGGAGAGGGGGATGCCGGGGCTGGGTGGTAGTAGCCTATCCTATTTTAACCTTTATTTTAATAGGAAATGCCATAGATGAGCTGGATGATGAAAGTACGTAAATACAATATCTGGACCATTGGTTGTCAAATGAACGAGGCGGATTCCCGCCATTTAGGCAGTCAGTTGGAAGCTTTAGGCTATGCCATGACTGAAAAGGCGGATGATGCTGATTTGGTGGTGTTGAACACCTGTGTGGTGCGTCAGCAGGCGGAAGACCGGGCGATTGGGCGTCTCCAGTTTGCCAAAGAACTTAAAATGCGTAACCCTGAGCTTACGATCGGTCTTATGGGCTGTATGGTGGGCATGCGGGAAGCGCCTCGCTTGAAAAAGCAGTTTCCTTTTGTGGATGTGTTTATGCCGCCCTCTGATCCGGGACCTTTGATGGATTTTCTGCGGGAACAGCAGGATGGAACAGAAGAAGATGATGCACGTATCGAAGAAATTCGCTCCAAAAACATTCAGAATGCGATCCAGGATGAAGAGTATATTTTGCCTGCATTGCAACGGAGCAATACGGTGCAAGCCAATGTTCCGATCGTGTTGGGATGCTCTCACGCCTGTACTTTTTGTGTGATTCCTTACCGTCGTGGACCGGAGCGCAGCCGTCCGGCGGCCGATATTTTGGCTGAAGTACGCAAATTGGTGGCGCAAGGGGTGCGTGAAGTGATGTTGCTGGGTCAGATTGTGGATCGATATGGAACCGATTTTGAAGAAGACTATGGCTTGGCCGAGTTGTTGAAAGATGTTGCGGCAATTCCGGGTATATTGCGTGTGCGCTACTTGACGGGGCATCCAAACTATATGACGGACAAAATTATCGAAGTCACCCGGGATGAACCGAAAGTGATGCCTCATTTTGAGTTACCGGTGCAAGCGGGGAATGATAAAGTGTTGGAAGACATGAAACGGGGCTACACCTGTGATGATTTCCGGGCCTTGATCGAAAGGGTACGTCGTATTTGTCCTGATAACACTATTAATACAGATGTCATTGTTGGATTTCCGGGGGAAACAGACGAAGAATTCCAAGGCAGCTACGATTTGCTCAAAGAATTGGAATTGGACAAAGTTCACTTGGCAAAATATTCTGAACGTCCCAAAACCATTGCGGCGCGGAAAATGGAAGATGATGTCAGCGATGAAGAAAAAGAACGTCGTCGCTTACTGATTGATGAATTGGTCGATGACATTTTGGCCCGTAAAAACAAACAGTGGATGGGTCAAGAGGTAGAAGTTTTGGTGGAATCCCGTCACAAAGGGAAATGGCGGGGTCGTACGCCTCATAACCGTTTGGTTTTCTTTGAATCAGATGAAAACATGCGGGGTGCATTGGTGGATATTAAAATCGATTTCACCAGTCCTTACAGCATGCGGGGCGATTTGGTACGGGTGAAGGTTCCTGCAATTCCACAAACACCGGATTTGAGTACGATCCCCATGTTTCACCGTCCGTTGAAAGACAGTTTAAATATGGTGTAAGGGACGATGGAACATTGGAAAGCAGATAGTGAAGGGATTGCGGTGGCTTCCGAAGCCTTGCGTCAAGGTAAATTGGTGGGCATGCCGACAGAAACGGTATATGGCTTGGCCGGAAATGCCTTAGATGCGCAGGCGGTGGCTTCGATTTTTGATGTGAAGCAACGTCCGACCTTTGATCCCTTGATTGTGCATGCGGATTCGATGGATGCGGCCTTGGCACTGGCGTCTAGTGTGCCTGCGATTGCGCGTCACTTGGCTGAAGTTTTTTGGCCGGGCCCGTTAACTTTGGTGCTGCCGCGTCGTGCGGATTTACCTGATTTACTGTCGGCGGGTTTGGAAACGGTGGCCTTACGGGTGCCTTCTCATCCGGTGGCGCATCAGCTTTTGAAGGAGTGTGGAGTTCCTTTGGCTGCACCCAGTGCCAATCGCTTTGGACGGATTAGTCCCACTACAGCCGACCACGTGTTAGAAGAGTTCACGGATGCACCTGAGGTGGCTGGGGTCTTAGATGCGGGCGCTTGTGAAATGGGCTTGGAATCCACAGTGGTCGGCTTTCCCGGAGGAGATCGGGTGGTGGTGTATCGTCTGGGAGCTACGCCCTTGGAAGAGTTGAATGATCACGTGGACCACTTGGAGTGGGTACGGGTTGCTGATGCCGAGGACAACCCAGAATTGGCGAAGCGGGGAGAGCAGTCACCGGGCATGTTGGCCCGTCATTATGCACCACGAACACCTTTGTTGCTTTTAGAGCAGGACGCCGAGATTCCCGATAGTGATGCCGGGACAGGCTGGTTGAGTTTTCAGGGGCATCCGGGTCTGGAAGGACCTCAGGAAGTCTTAAGTGTGAAAGGGGATTTGCGTGAAGCGGCCAATCGCTTATTTGGATGCTTACGTCATTTAGACGCCTTGGGGCTGGACCAACTTATTGCGTGGAAAGTGCCTGATCAAGGCTTAGGGGCTGCGATCAACGATCGCTTGACCCGAGCTTCGCTAAGGTAAATAGCATTTAGGCGTCAGCTGGTTTTGAACATTCGCCCTTTTTCTGATTGGGGCATTCGGTGTTGGAGCAGAGGGGGCAGTCAATTTTTTGTCCTTTGTATTTCAGAGAGGAGCTGCCGCAGTGTTGAATGGGTTTGCGACCATTGAGTACACCCACAGACATGCCGATGACGCAGATCAGTAAAACGGCTAAAATGATACCTAACAAAATTAAAAAGCTCATGGTGGGTATATAAGGCGGATTGTTTAAATGTCAATCACGGGTCATTTGCACAATGTGGGTGTGAGGTGTTGGTAGTGGAATGCCTGCACCCCCTTCGGGGCGCCATTGTTTTTTATGTATTCCCAAGGCTTCGTCGCAAGCTCTTTGCATCCGAGCCCATACGCCAAAAAAAAGCCGTCCCCGTAAGGGACAGCTTGGGTATGCAAAATCTCGAGGGAGATTAGGCCACAGGTATTGCAGGTGCAGCAGGGGTGTCCTGATAAACCGCATCGCCAAATCCGAGGATAGGCCAGAAGATAATGGGCAATAAGATAAGGCCGGCAGCGAATCCGCCACCTTTTCCGAACTTTTTAGCCAGCTCGACGTAAATCAGAATGATCACCACAAAGTTTGCAATGGGTACGAAAAACAAAACGATCCACCAAAGTGGTTTTTTGACGATTTCTAGTAAAACGACCATGTTATAAATGGGAACGATACAGGCCCAGCCGGGTTTTCCCGCTTTGGTAAAAACTTTCCACATGGATGCGATCATTAAAATAACGATGGCAAAATAAATGAGCATGCCGACCATTCCAATTCCAGCGGCAGCTGCACCACTTGTGTTTGCGGACTGTTGTCCTAAAAATAATGTATTCATAAATCTCTTCTCCAAATTTAAGGGTTGAGGGGATATGTTACAGAGATCGTTGAAAAAGTAAATACTCAACTTCAGAGCTACAGGCCTGTATTTTAGTCATAACCTCTTGAGTTTCTTTCTCTTACTAAAATGACAAACTGTGAAATTGGTAGGAGGTTCAGCTTCTATACGGGCACAAAAAAGCCCTGTGTTGCCTTCAGGTAGACCTGAAAGATTCACAGGGCGAGGCGACTGAATCGCGGAAAAAAGACTTAGCTTTCTACGGTCGACATCAAAATGGTGTCTACCAAGCGGTCATTGATTTTCACTTCGGTTACCGCAACCACGGTATTTCCGATTTTTAAGAGGCCACGGTCACGCAATTTGGCGACTGCGCGACTCACGTTGTCCTCGGGATCATCACTGGTTTCCAGGAAGGAAGGATGGATTCCCCAGTACAAGGGCAATTGATTCAACAGGTTGTTGTCGTTCGAAAAGGCATAGATGGGGGTCCCGACCAAGCGCAGGCGGGCTGCGTTTCGGGCGATGATGCCACTTTCTGTAAATACAATCAGGGCGTTGGCATTGCATTCTTCCGCAAGCACGGCGGCTGATTTCACCAATTTAGCAAATTTACTCTGCATTTTTACGTTTTCATAAAAACCAGCGCCACCACTTCGTTCAATACGACAGGCGATACGGTCCATAATTTCTACGCATTTCAGAGGATAGTTACCAATACTGGTTTCACCACTGAGCATGATCGCGTCGGCTTGTTCGTAAACCGCGTTGGCGGTATCGGTGATTTCAGCTCGGGTAGGTGAGGGGCTGGAGATCATGGATTCAAGCATGTGGGTGGCCACAATCACGGGTTTGCCTTGTTGGGCGCATTGTTTGATCATGCGACGCTGAATGATGGGCAATTCTTCATAAGGGCATTCGATGCCCAGGTCACCACGGGCCACCATGATACCGTCTGCGGCTTCGATGATGCCATCTAAATTGCGAATCCCTTCTTGGTCTTCGAGTTTCGCGATCACTTTCTGTGGTGCATTGTGATAATTGAGGATGGCTTTGAGTTCGTGCACATCTTTAGGTTCACGCACAAAAGACATGGCGAACCAGTCGATACCAATTTCGATACCGAGTTTGATGTCTTCTTTGTCCTGTTGGGTGAGGGAGGGCATATTTACGCGCACACCGGGAAGATTCACGTGACGACGACTTTTCAGGGTGCCGGGGGTGAGCACTTTACAAACCAATTGGTTGCGTTTCTTTTCATCGACTTTCAGTTCGATGCTTCCACTATCAATGAGGACCACATCGCCTACGCGAATATCTTCAACCAATTGGTCGTAGTTGACATCCACACTGTATTCTTCGGCAGATTTTTCGCCGCGAACGGTAATGCCAATGGTTTGACCGGCTTCGAGGTTTAGATCATTTGGAATATCGCCAGTGCGAATTTCAGGGCCTCGTGAATCCATCATGATTCCGACGCGGGTAATTTGTTTTTGACTTACTTCACGGATAATTCTCACACTTTCACGCACCTGATCGTGTTGAGCGTGGGACATGTTGATTCGGAAAATGTTGACGCCTGCTTCGATCATCTTTTTGATCATTTCAGGTGATTCGGTCGCAGGACCGAGGGTAGCGATGATCCGCGTACGGCGGCTGTTTTGTGCACTCATGGTTTCAAATATTTTTATTGTTGGATTTCACTTGTAACTGAAAAGCGAGGATCACAAATTCCTGTTTATGAAAATTACACAAACTCATCCGGATTTTGAGATCATACAATGGGAGGCTTGGCGCCCGAAGGATCAGGCCACACTTTGCTTTGTTCTTCAGAATCAGCAGGTGCTGTTGATAGAGAAGAAACGTGGACTAGGCAAAGGAAAAGTCAATGGGCCGGGTGGAAAGTTTGAATGTGGAGAGACGGCGATGGACTGTGCCATCAGGGAAACACGTGAAGAATTGGGTATAATTCCCTTAAATTTAGTGGAAAGAGGTTTATTACGTTTTCAATTCACCAATGGCTACAGTTTGGTAGCTCACATATTTCTAGCATTCGATTTCGAAGGTGTAGCGGTTGAAACCGAAGAAGCGATCCCTTTGTGGACGGATTTGGACCTGATTCCTTATCGTAAAATGTGGGCAGATGACGTGTTGTGGCTTCCGCATGTGTTGGACGGAAAGACGGCAACGGGGGACTTTTTGTTTGATGATGATCACATGTTGGGCCTGAATTTGGATATTTTAAGCCCGTAAATCACCTGTACCAGATGAGAAAGACTTGTAGAGTGCTGTATTTCTAGATCTCAGCTTCACCGAAAAAGGAATGATAATGAATATTTTACTCTGTATGGATTCGTGGAAAGGCTCTTTGTCTGCGGTGGAGGCTTGTGAAGCCGTGGCTGCGGGCATTCACTCTGTTTTTGCTGACTGTGTCGTGAATTTTGTTCCGTTGGCCGATGGAGGGGAAGGTACATTGGCGTTGGTGGCGTTGGCGCATCCGGGGGAGATGCAGTCGTTGCAGGTGCAAGGGCCCTTGTCAGGGCAGCAGATCGACGCAGGCTATTTATGGTGGCCGGATCGGCAGGCGGCGTTGATGGAAATGGCTTTGTGTGCGGGTTTACCTTTATTAACCGAATCGCAACGCAATCCGTTGCTGACCACAACTTTTGGCGTGGGGCAGTGGATGAAAGATGCGGTCGAGAAAGGGGCGAAGGAAATTATATTAACTTTAGGCGGATCGGCCACGGTTGATGGTGGTGTGGGCATGGCACAGGCGATGGGATGGCAGTTTTTGGATGATCAGGGGAATGAATTGGAATGGGGCGGAGGGGCCTTGATTCATTTGGCGAAGATACTTCCGCCAGTGAAGCGTTCTGAGGTAAAGGTGAGGGCGATGTGTGATGTGACCAATCCTTTATTGGGTGAAAAGGGGGCGGCGACGGTGTTTGGTCCGCAAAAAGGGGCCAGTCCTGAACAGGTTGCGCAGTTGGAGCGTGGATTAACGCGATTGGCCGAAGTGGTGGCGCGCGATTTGGGGGTAGAGCTGCGTGAGTTTCCCGGTGGTGGCGCTGCGGGGGGAATGGCGGCAGGAGCGGTGGCTTTTTTTGATGCGGAGCTGGTGAGCGGGGTGGAGGAAGTGATGCGGATTTCGGAATTGGAAGAGCGGATTCAGGAGGCGGATTGGGTACTTACAGGGGAGGGCCGGGTGGATAGTCAAAGCTTGGATGGGAAAGTGCTATCAGGCGTATTGCAGGCTGCGAAATCGAGTGGTGCCCAAGTGGCGGTGATTGCGGGGGCCTGTCAGTTAAGTGATCAAGATATAAAATCTGCAGGATTAAAAGTGGCTTTGGCGGCGAATGAACAAAATTTACCCTTGGATGAGGCCATGGCCAGAGCGGCTGAACTGGCAGAGGCTGCGGGCGCGCGCTTTGCCAGAGAACAGTTGATGGCGTAGGTCGTTTGGGAGGAGGAGGGGGCTGTTTGAGGTTTTAGAGTACAGGTGGTATTCAGGGCTGTGGATGTGCCCACATATTCTGCGTCCGTTTTAGTCTTTTGTCTGTGTGAATTTTCGGATAGGCGGAAGCTTATGAAACTCCCGACTTCTATGGATAAGCTCTTACCGTCAATTGAACGCTCTCAACCGGAATCCGAATGGATTCACACGGGTAGTGTGACGGGAATGTATGGCATCACGGCCTCCGTCAAAGATTTTGACGAGGTCTTGGACTGGCAGGAGCATCGACGCGAGTTAACGCAGGGGTATTATCGACTGATTCATCCGCCTCAAGTTCAAGCGTTTAAAGCGCGTTTAGAGGCGAAGTACCCCGGATTTACAGCGGTACTTTTTTGTTCAGGTGCATGGGCGCTAAAGGAGTTGCGTGAGCTGTTACTCGTCACCCAAAGGGAACTGCCGATTTGTGAAGCGGAGACCTTTTTGGATCAGTTGACCG
Source organism: Kiritimatiellota bacterium B12222 (assembly GCA_029719485.1). Classification (GTDB taxonomy): domain Bacteria; phylum Verrucomicrobiota; class Kiritimatiellia; order SS1-B-03-39; family UBA6053; genus UBA6053. Next base: position 800,367 of record CP120722.1, read on the forward strand.
CAGGGTCGGCCTATATTTACGCCTTGGAAGAACAGGGAATTGAAGTGGGGATCGCCTTCCTGGAAGATGAGACGTTGGCGAAAGAACTGCATGAACGCAATCGGCGGCGGGGAGGGGCGATCTCTACACGCAATGTAGATGTGCTGATGGGGACGGTGTCGACGGTATTGCCTTCGGCAGAGCTCATTGCTGAAACCGCCGATCAGTTGAAAGGTATGGAAGAAGCGGAATTTGTTTCCTTTTATCCCTCCGGAATGGCTGCGGTGACTGCGGTTTTGGACATTGCGCTGACCCCTGAACATTCGCATATGTTGGTAATGGGCAATGTGTACCGGGACACGCATTTGCTACTTGAAGAGCAGGTTTGGGCAGGTCGTGAGGTGAGTTGTGACTTTTTAGACACGCATGATTTACAGGGCTTGGCCGAGCGGGTTTACGAGGATGCTGTGGCAGGGGTGTTGATTGAGACCATTACCAATCCGCTGATTGAAATTCCCAACTTACCGGCGATTGCGGCGCTTTGTCGTGATGCAGGCAAACCTTTATTGGTGGACAGTACCATGGCGGGGCCTTTGAATGCCTGTCCGTTGGCATTGGGGGCTACGGTGGTGGTGCACAGTACCAGTAAATATATAAGTGGGAGTAATACACATGGAGGCGGAATTGCCTTAAGTTCTGACCCGGAATGGATGAAGAAGCTTGAGGCGTATCAGCGTCGTTTTGGTCTTCAGCTTTCTCCTTTGGATTTGCCTACGTTGGCGGCGGGTATCGAGACTTATCCTGAGCGCATGCTTCGTTTTAATCGCAATGGTGAAGCCCTCGCGGAGATGCTTCGTCAGCATCCTGCAGTTGAAACGGTCTATTATGGAAATCAAGGGCGCCCTGAATGGTTAAAAGGATTGGCGTCGGTGGTGAGTTGTGACTTAAAGGAACCGTCCCTTGATAAAGTCGCGACCTTTTTTGATGCGCCATTGCCTGGCGTGATTAAAGCGCCTTCTTTGGGAAGTGATCAAACTCTCTTTTGCCCTTACGTCTTGCTGGCTTATTATGACAAAAGTGATGAGTACTTGGCTGAATGCAATTTGTCCAAAACCTTGCTGCGATTTGCGGCGGGCTGTGAAGAAGACTTTTCAACGGTGCTCCGGGGGATTAGTGAAGGCTTAGATTTGGTCTAAGCCTTTTTAGGGCTGAAAGGGTTCTTTATGCCATTTTTTACGAATGGCATTGATGGGTTTTCGGATAGCCGCCACTGAAATACATTTTTGCTTTAGCGCAAATTTTCCGGGGAAATCGAGCAGGATAATGGCGACGAGCAGGGTGAGCAGTCCTTGTCCGGGCAGGACCAACATGGCAAATCCTGCAAGGCCTAAGATCACACCAAATGCATTTTTGATGAGCAAAAAGCTGATTCGTAAAACCGGACGGTGACGCAGGCTTTCCAGGGGGAGATGATGGGGATTATGAAAGTAGTCACGCGGGAGTCGATTGATCATCCAAGGAATGAGTAGGATGGATGCGATGAGAAAGAAAAATGAAACCAGAGCTAAGGTTCCGATGATATTCGCGTGTGTTTCTAAAAAAGTCATGACATGAGCTCAGCTTCGTTTACGCTAAGCTGATGGGGACGTGTATGAGATGAAAAGGTGATGGAACGTCCTTTATTGATCTTAGCTACTGTCTTGGAAAAGTGCTACAAGATAAATTCGACTCCCTCATCTCAAATATTTTTCAAGGTTTTGGGCACGTCAACGTGGAGAGTACTGCTGAGAAGTATGAGAGAGTAGGATGGGTAATACAAAATAGTACAGGGTGTACAAAAACGTATATTATATAATATTGATTTCCGTTTGGGTTTTATTTCGGTGGACAATTTGGGTGAAAGAGAGAGTTTAGGGGTATGTCTATTCACGTCTGTATCAAGCATCAAACGACTTATCACTACGAACGAGCTATTGCGTTATCGCCGCATGTGATTCGACTTCGTCCCGCGCCACATAGCCGTACACCGATTTTGGCGTATTCCTTAAAAATTGAACCTGCGGATCATTTTATTAATTGGCAACAGGATCCCTTCGGCAATTATTTGGCCCGGTTGGTTTTTCCTAAACCGGTGCGCACCTTTGATGTGTCCGTGGAAGTGATTGCGGACATGACCGTGATCAATCCCTTTGATTTCTTTTTAGAGGAATTTGCAGAGGAGGTTCCTTTTAAATATCCGGAGCATACGCATCAGGATTTGATGCCCTACTTAACTATGGGGAGAGATAAAGAGGGAGAGGCGTTTGCGGCATTTATTGAATCATTACCTGAGCAGGTTGAAGGCATGCGAACCATTGATTGGTTGGTGCAAATGAATCAAAAGGTCAATCAAGCGGTGGGGTATACGATTCGTATGGAGCACGGGGTGCAAAGTTGTGAAGAGACGTTGACGAAAGGGACGGGTTCCTGTCGGGACTCGGCTTGGTTGTTGGTGAAAAGTTTGCGCAGTTGTGGATATGCTGCCCGCTTTGTGAGTGGATATTTGGTGCAGTTGACTGCGGATGAAAAATCGTTGGATGGACCGAGTGGACCTGAGGCCGACTTTACAGATTTGCATGCCTGGACGGAAGTGTACTTACCCGGTGCTGGGTGGGTGGGGCTTGATCCTACTTCTGGATTGTTTGCAGGGGAGGGTCATATTCCTTTGGCCTGCAGTCCCGATCCTCAGTCGGCGGCGCCCATTGAAGGGGCTGCTGAGCCCTGTAAGGTCGACTTTTCATTTGTGAATACGGTGAGTCGCCTGCATGAAGATCCTCGAGTGACCAAGCCTTATACCGAAAGTGACTGGGAGCAAATTTGTGCAATTGGTGAAAAGGTGGATGAACAACTGCATGCCGATGATGTGCGATTAACCATGGGCGGAGAGCCGACGTTTGTATCGATTGATGACATGGAGGGCGAGGAGTGGAATGTCACTGCCGACAGCGAGCAGAAACGCAAGTTAGCCTATCAATTATTGGAACGGTTGGAAGATCGTTTTGGCAAAGGCGGGATTCGGCATTTGGGAGAAGGGAAATGGTATCCGGGTGAACCCTTACCTCGTTGGGCTTACGGTGTTTTTTGGCGTAAAGATGGTGAGCCGATTTGGAGAGATCCGCAATGGTTTTCCAAACCCAAGCAGGATGATGGATTTGATCAGAGTGATGCCAAAAAATTGGCCTTAAAAATCGCCACGGGTTTAGGAGTTTTTCCTGAGCACGTGCTGACGGCTTATGAAGATGTTGCCTACTACTTGTGGAAAGAGGCGACCTTGCCGGTGAATCTGGATCCCAGTGATCCCCGCTTGCAGTCTGATCAAGAGCGTAAGCATTTAGCGAAGCTTTTGGATGGAGGATTAGGTAAACCAGCGGGCTACACCTTGCCACTTCAGTGGCATCCGGTGCACAAACGTTGGGTGAGTTCGCTCTGGGAATTTAAACGTGAACATCTTTTTCTGACTCCGGGAAATTCTCCAATAGGATTGCGTTTGCCCTTGGAGTCCATTCCGTGGACGACGGAAGAAGAGAAGCATCCGATTACAGAAGTGTCCCCCATGGAGGCGCAACCGTCATTACCGGTGGCGCAGCCTGCACGGTTCAGTTCGGAAAAACCTCTCAAGACAAAGGAAGTTTGCCACACCGCGATCTGCGTGGAGGCTCGGGAAGGTCAGGTGTATATCTTTTTGCCGCCACTGTCGGAAGTGGAGGAATTTTTGGATTTGATGCGTGTAATTGAAGACAGTGTGGCCGCATTGAAGATGCCGATTATCTTGGAGGGGTATCCTCCACCTTATGACCCTCGTTTAGATGTGATAAAAGTAACACCTGACCCCGGCGTGATTGAAGTCAATGTCCACCCCAGTGAGTATTGGTCAGAATTGGTTGAGAAAACGGTAGGCTTGTATGAAGATGCACGCCAAAGTCGTTTGGGCGCAGAGAAATTTTTGGTGGATGGACGTCATACGGGTACTGGAGGGGGGAATCATATTACCTTGGGCGGGAAAACACCTGCAGACAGTCCGTTCTTGCGTCGACCCGACTTGTTGAGAAGTTTGATTACGTATTGGCAACACCATCCGGGCTTGAGTTATTTATTCTCCGGTTTGTTTATTGGCCCTTCCTCTCAGGCACCCCGGGCGGATGAGGGACGGGATGACCGACTGCATGAAATGGAGATTGCTTTTAGTCAACTGCCCAAAGGTGATGAGCCGCCGCCACCGTGGTTGGTGGATCGCATTTTGCGCAATCAATTAACTGATCTTACGGGCAATACGCATCGAGCAGAATTCTGTATTGATAAACTTTATTCTCCCGACAGTTCCACAGGGCGATTGGGGATCTTGGAATTACGGGCGTTTGAAATGCCGCCGCATGCGCGGATGAGTTTGTTGCAACAGCTTTTGTTGCGGGCCTTGATCGCCAAATTTTGGAAAGAACCTTACCATCATAAATTGAGTCATTGGGGCACGGCCCTGCATGACCGCTTTTTGCTTCCGCATTTTGTGAAAGAAGATTTGGCTGAGGTGACTGAAGACTTGCAGGCGGCTGGATTTCCATTTCAGGCGCATTGGTTTGATCCTTTCCTCGAATTCCGTTTTCCGCGTTATGGCAATCAACAGATCGGGCATATCCGTATGGAATTGCGGTTTGCCATTGAGCCCTGGCATGTGCTGGGCGAAGAGGCTACGGGAAGTGGTACTGCGCGTTATGTGGATTCTTCGGCGGAACGCCTACAATTGAAAGTGTCGGGTTTAACCGATGAGCGTCATGCCGTGACCTGTAATGGACGACGTGTTCCCTTGACACCTACGGGCGTGAGTGGTGAATTTGTGTCGGGGATTCGTTATCAGGCTTGGGCACCATGGTCGGCCATGCATCCCACCTTAAAACCACAAACGCCTTTGGTCTTTGATGTGATCGATCTTTGGAATGGACGAAGTTTGGGTGGTTGCACTTATCATGTCGCGCATCCGGGTGGCCGGAGCTATGATACTTTTCCGGTGAATGCCTTTGAGGCGGAGTCGCGTCGGGTAAGTCGGTTCTGGCAAGATGGACATACGCAGGACAGCATTGAAAAGCCGGCGGCTTTTGAAACGATTGGACGGTATTTTGCCCCGGCTGCTGCGGGAACAGCTCCGGTGAGTTTACCGGAAGAGCCGATTGATCCTGAATTCCCGTGCACCTTTGACTTGCGCATGGGCCTTCGGTAGAAATCTGTTTAGCCCTTGCCTGAATGTCCGATATCTGTCTCGGGGAGAAGTTGATCTCTGATGCGTTGTTTCAGTACTTTTAATTCGATAAAGCCGCCATCTGTTTTTCGATCGTGGAGAATGAGGTCGCCGCAGCGTACGGTGAACTGACCACCGAGCTCGGAAGGTTTCAGGGTGATACCTGCCAAATCCTGCTCGAAGGTGGTGAGCAATTCCTGGGCGGTCCAGGCTGCCCGCATCATCCAGCGGCAACCCGTGCAATACGAAATTTCTAAGAGAGGTTTTTCCATGATGCTTATGTGGTGAATCTATTTGAAAACGCAAGTCTGGGTCGTTGTTGTGATGGGGGGTAAGGGGCGGGCTCTGGTGAGAGCTAAATATGAATTAGAGCATCAAGAACATACGTTTCGAGATAGGCTCTGGTCTGTGGCGTAAACGCCGACAGCTACAAAAACCGCATGTATTCAGGTGTAGCTGGCGCCGTTTACGGCCTAGGCCAGAGAATGCGGAAGCGAAGTTTAGGCTCCGGTCTGTGGCGTAAACGCCGACAGCTGCAAAAACCGCATGTATTCAGGTGTAGCTGGCGCCGTTTACGGCCCGGGGCAGAGAATGCGGAAGCGAAGTTTAGGCTCTGGTCTGTGGCGTAAACGCCGACAGCTACAAAAACCGCATGTGTTCAGGTGTAACTGGTGCCGTTTACGGCCCGGGCCAGAGAATGCGGAAGCGAAGTTTAGGCTCCGGTCTGTGGCGTAAACGCCGACAGCTACAAAAACCGCATGTGTTCAGGTGTAACTGGTGCCGTTTACGGCCCGGGCCAGAGAATGCGGAAGCGAAGTTTAGGCTCCGGTCTGTGGCGTAAACGCCGACAGCTACAAAGCCGCATGTATTCAGGTGTAGCTGGCGCCGTTTACGGCCCGGGGCAGAGAATGCTGAAGCGAAGTTTAGGCTCCGGTCTGTGGCGTAAACGCCGACAGCTACAAAAACCGCATGTGTTCAGGTGTAGCTGGCGCCGTTCACGGCCCGGGGCAGAGAATGCGGAAGCGAAGTTTAGGCTCCGGTCTGTGGCGTAAACGCCTACAGCTACAAAAAAACCGCATGTGTTGCCACATGCGGTTGAGGTTTAAGCTGACGGAGCTTAGCTGATTTGATGCATATGCACGTCTTGTTGCGGGAAGGGGATAGAGATGCCTTCTTTGTCGAAACGTTTTTTGATTTCTTCGGTCAGCGCAAACAGCACGGGCCAGTAATCGGCAGTGTTCACCCAAGGGCGCACGACCAAATTGACAGAGCTGTCGGCCAATTCTGAAACGCCGATGGTGGGTGCGGGTTCAGGTAAGATGCGGCTTTCACCAGCCAAAATGTCTTGGAGGGTGGTTTTGACTTTGTCCAAATCATCTCCGTAGCCTACGCCGACCACCAGATCAACCCGACGGGTGTCATTGGCGGAGTAATTAATGATATTGCCACCGGTTACAGAGGCGTTGGGGATGATGACTTTCTTATTATCGCCCGTTTTCAGTTCGGTATTGAAAATGCCAATTTCCTCAATTACTCCGGCTACACCAGCGGCATCGACGAAATCACCTACTTTAAACGGTTTGAAAATAATCATCAATACGCCGGAAGCGAAGTTGGCCAGAGAACCTTGCAAAGCCAAACCTACAGCCAAACCTGCAGCACCCAATATGGCAATGAAAGAACCGGTTTGGACATTCAGTTGGCCCAGTGCAGATACCACGACAAAAGCCATTATCGCTACATACGAGACGCTGGCAGTAAATTTAACTAAGGTTTCATCTACTTTTGCACGTTGCATGGTTTTGACAATCACCTTTTTAAGGATGCCAGCGACGATACGACCAATAATTAAAATGGCCAGTGCGCCTAAAACTTTTGGTCCGAATTCGATACCCAGTTCTTTGGCTTTAATGATCAGTTCTTCCATAGTTTTTCTCCAGTTTGTTTGAAATTTTATATAGGCAAATATCCATCCTTTTCGCTTCTTTTAAGCAAAATGAAAGCGGGAAAAGATAAAATATTCATTTGCCTCGGTTGAAAATCTAAAAGGAGGGGTATTGACTCCCTGCATTTTTTGCGTATTCATGCCTCTCTGCTTACACGTGCACCCGTGGTGGAACTGGCAGACACGCTAGATTCAGGTTCTAGTGCCCTCGCGGGCGTGGAGGTTCGAATCCTCTCGGGTGTACCATTTAAACCTCGCTTCGGCGGGGTTTTTATTTGTCTGGGTAGGATGGGTTTGGTCCAAGTCATCATTGATTGCCGGTCTGGTTCCTTTTTTTCATTTCTTTGCTGCGGCGGGGCTGGTACCTATATTTTATGTAGGTAGACTGGCATGAAAGCTAGAGATTCTGGATCTAAACGAGTTATATCAAAATGAAATACGCCTTCCTTCTGTTCGCGATCAGTCTTTTCATGACAGGCTGTCCTCAAAATGCTGAGCGTTTTGAGGATCTGCAAAAGCTATCCGGGTCACGATGGTTTGTTCGCGAAATTCCTGATGATTTCGCAGCAGGGGCTTCTATCAGTTTTGGTTTTACCGAAGGTTCGGGAGAGATACAGTATCTAGGTGACTTTATTCCAGAGGAAGGTCAGGACTACGTCGATCTTTACTTTTTCAGCGATCCATTAAGGTTGGGTTGGGCCTGTGGATCGAGTTTAGGATCATTTCCCTTTGCCCTGCACCAGGCTGAGGATGTGAGCACGCTCGTTTTTGGAAAAGAAAATGGAAGCCTTTCAGAACCCATTCTTAGGCTGTCGACTGCAAAAGCGCCAGCGGCGGAGGCGTTCACCTCTGAGGGAACTCTCGAATTTTTTCTCTATATCACTCCAACCTCATCACCCCCCAAAAAGTAGAAGAAGAAGGACTGAGGCCATCGATTCTTTTGCATTCATTCAATAGATGCGTATTCAATATGACGACAGTGAAACCCAAACATGAATGGAGAAAGCATGAGAAGGAGGTGTATTGTCCCAAGCAAAAGCCAACTCTCATGCAATTGCCTCGATATAACTTCATACGCATACGGGGGCAAGGGAATCCAAACTTGGAACCCTTTACGGAGAGAATCCGGGCGCTATATCCCATTGCCTATGGGATCAAAATGACCGCGAAAAAACCGGGCATGGCTCCACCAGGGCATGTCGACTATACGGTTTATCCATTGGAGGGAGTTTGGGATATTACGGACGAAGCGAAAAAGACGTTTACGGGGACGATTCATAAAGATGATCTGGTTTACGAACTCATGCTTCGTCAGCCCGATTTTGTAACCCAAGATTATTTTAGCCAAATCGTAGAGGCTGCTCAAAAGAAGAAGGCGAACCCACTCTTTGACGAGATCGAGTTTATCGAGCTGGAAGAAGGGCGTTGTGTGCAGATGCTGCATGTCGGACCCTTTGAAACGGAAGCGGCGTCTTTTGAGATCATGGAACAATATGCACGAGAGCAGGGACTCAGGCGGCAGTCGAAAGTGCATCGTGAAATATATTTGTCCGACTTTAGAAAAACGGTTCCCGAAAAGCTGAAGACGGTATTAAGGTTTTCGGTAAAATGAAATCCTGTTGGGTTGTGGCACAGGGTGACTTAGGCTTTTTGTTTGCCAATTTTTCTCCACACGGGATTGAGAGAAATGATTTTTCGTTCACGTGCTGCTTGATCCAAGGCAAGTGCGACGATGGCGCTCCGCAGGCCTTCTTGTCCGCTGCACAAGGGTTCTGCACCTGTTTTCATGGTTTGAAATAAGGCTTCCATGATGTAGGGATCTCCGCCACCATGGCCGCCTCCGGGAAATGTTTTTACGGTTTCCTGTTCGTCCCCCAAGCGTCGATATTGCAGATGCCCAGTGTAGAGTTCACCGATGATGGTGCCTTCGAGACAGGAAATAAATAATCGGCGTTCGGGTATGGCGTTGGACATGGTGATTTGGAAGGTTACATGGACATTGTTGCGATATCGCATGAGTGCACCCATGTTGTCCATGATGTCTTTTTTTGATTGAAAAGGTGAATCGACGGCATGGGGATCTTCCCAAGAGCAGAAGGTCTCGCGTCCGTATTTACTCAACAGTGGATTGTTCTTAGGAATGAAAACGGAGTTGCTTCCAAAGGCTCCCACGTGCTGAGGAATATCATCACACATCCAATTGAGGATATCCAAATCGTGACAGCATTTTTCTAAAATGTGGGGGCCTGAAAATTGGGTATAGCGCCTCCAGTTGCGCATGATGTAACCGCCGTGAGCGGGTTTAATATTTTCTGAAGCGGCAATGCTGATGATGGGGCCAAAGTCACCGCTGCGGAGCAGTTGATGAATGGCTTGATAGAGAGGCGCATAACGTAAAACAAAACCGGTCGCAAAAAGCAGTCCGGAGTTTGCGTGTTTTTTTTGGATGGTAATGCAGTCTTCAATGCTGGTTGCGAGAGGTTTTTCGGTGAAGACGTGTTTTTTTTCTGCAAAAGCCGCGAGGATTTGTTCTGCATGAAATGCGTTGGGAGAAAATATCATCACCCAGTCAACACCCGGGTGGGTGATGGCTGCGTGAGCGGATTTGGATAAGACGGCATCTGTTGCGGACCAGGTTTCCTTGGCCTTTTCTCCCACCTCCGTGTCGGGATCAAAAATACTCACAACGTTTACGTCATTCCCCGCAATATCTAAAAGTTCTTTGACTAAAGCGCGGGAACGATTGCCTGCTCCAAGTACGGCGATATTTGTCATGGTTGATTCCTAAGAGAGGTGAGATCCGTGATTGTTTAGGGATTTAATTCGTACAATTTTTTGATTTCACCGGGTGATAGTACGCGATTGTACACACGGAATTCATCAAAGACGCCTTGAAAACCATGATCATAGTCGGAGCCAATTTGGAGGTTTTTGACCTCTCCGCTGGGCATCATCATCATGGGGTCGCCTTTGCCATTATTGGTGTAGGAACCTTCTTCTCCATTTACATAGATGCGTACTTCTCCGTCGATAAAAGTGGCTGCAAGGTGGTACCATACATCGGCCTGCGGAGGAATGGGGGTGACCATATATAAGGTTTGTTGTTTTTCTTCATTCCAGAGCCACACGCGTAGTTGACCATATGGGGTGATAGAAAAATAGAAACTGCTTTGATTCCAGTTTTGTCCGGCGATGGCTTTTACTAAGATGAACCCTTTGTCCGTTTGTTTCCATGGAATATCACGTTTGGCCCAAAAGGCGATGGTACCTTCTTGAATATCAAAATTGTCTCTTCCCGGATAGTTGAGTCGTGCATCTTCGGAAAGTTTTACGCCTTTCCCGAATTTTCCTTCTACCACTTCGATGTTTTCAGATTTATTTGGTGCATTTTCTCCGGCAGCCACGGAGGCTTTCATGGAGGTGTCCCAAGGTAAATAGAGTAGAAGCCCTTCGTCGAGTATACTCGAGGCCATTGTTGTTGTGACCGATGCGGTCAGTGAACAGATAAAAAGAATGAGAGATCGATGTTTCATGAAGACTCCAAAGGGTCGTTTTAAAGGTTACTGATACACGACATCATATAGTCGCATTATGGAACTATATAGTGCCTTTTGGATGTCCCTCAAATATTTATTTTCTGTTTTTGTCCCTCTTCCGTTAGGAAAGAACATATTTGTGATCTCTTGTTCGAAAATGTCTATGGGCTACGCTGGTCGATTATGGGGATAGGCAGGGGAGAAGGGGGGGGGGATCGACTTTCGATGCTTCCGATTTTTTTTTACGAACGCGCGATGGCCATGAGAAATGGAAACCTGCGTCAGGGAGACGGGTTTTATTCGTACAGGCAGGAATGCTCGTGATGGAATGGGAGGGGTATTGAAAATACCAGAATTCTTTAGAGCGGCTTCAGGTTTTTGTATTCGCCCCGAGTGAAATCTGGAATGAACACAGGGGCGCTGCCATTGGCGACGGACTGGGTGGAGAGTTGGAGGATGGAAGACCAGGCCGCCGCATCATAGACGGTACTGTCCGGGGTTTCTCCATTTTTGATACACTCGAGATGGCGAATCATCATCACCGTATCCATGCCGCCGTGTCCACCATCTTTGGCTTTGTTTTCGAGACGTTTGATGAGGGGGTGTTTAAATTCCTCTTTGATTTTTTCAAAATCTTTTTCGGGCAACCAGTCATGACTTTCTTCATCGGGATTTTCGACCAGCATGATACCATATTTCTCGGGGTGGTCTAGGAGCAGGCGGTCGGGATAGCCCATGAAGGTGGCGTCCGTGCCGGAGAGCATATTGAGTCGGCTGTAGGGACGTGGTGAAATAATGTCATGTTGAATCATGATGCTCCGTCCTAAGGTAGTTTGGATGAGTGAGGTGTTCATGTCACCCGTCACATAACGTTCATCCGCATGTCGTCCTTCATTAGGTTGGTGTTCGTTGCGATATTTGCTGAGACCAATTTGAGGCGAGGACATGGAAACCAAATACTTAAACTGATCGCCGCGATTGATGCCCATGTATTGGGCTATGGGACCCAATCCGTGGGTGGGATACAAATTACCGTTGTACAATTTGTGATACTCACGACGCCAATCTCCTTCGCTTCCCAATTTAAACAGCATGGAGCGAAGGTCATGAATGTAGGCAGCTTCCCCGTGGGTAATTTCTCCAAACACTCCTTGGCGAACCATATTGAGTACAAGCATTTCGCTTTCGCCATAACAGCAGTTTTCAAGCATGATGCAGTGGCGTTGGGTTTGTTCAGACGTATCCACGAGTTCCCAGCATTCTTTGACTGAAACGGCGGCGGAGACTTCCAGTAGCGCGTGTTTCCCTGCCTTCATGGTGGCGACGGCCATGGGCACATGCGTATTCCAAGGGCTCGCGATGACGACAGCATCTACGTCGTCCCGGGTGAGAATCGCCTCCCAAGCATTTTCATCTCCTTGAATCACGACGGGTTCGGGTTGTCCTTTTGCTTTGATGAGTTCAAGCGCTTCTTGGCAACGATCTTGACGCAGGTCACAGACGACGGTGACGAGGTTGTGGTCTCCGGCGAGTGTTCCTTTTAAGAGGGAGATCCCACGACGAAGACCAATAATGGCCACGCGCACCTTTTCTAAAGGTTCGGTGCTCAGAGAGGCCACTGATGTTGCCCCGGACTTTCGAGGGGGGAAGAAGGCAGGATCGGTTGGAGAGATGATCTCAAGAGGAGTAAAGTCGGGGGCGGGTGTGTTCGCGGGTTGGATGCCAGTGGATGAACTCATAATCATAGGGTTTCAAGATGGAAGAGGAGAGGGACGTTGGGTCCAAAAGATGCCCCCAGAATTCGTTTAAGTAAAGGGCTATGTGTTTCTGTCAAATACTTATCTTTCATTCGCACTATAATTATATACTACATTGTTGTGGGGACTGCAATAGAGGCAACTAAAGTTACTCATGGGTCTTGTGTAGCGTTGATATATACCTGAGCATGGGTTCCTCTATAATCGTGGTTTTCTTGATGGGTGATCAAAAAGGCTTCGTATGTTTAACGATTTGTTTCCCTTCAAGCCCTTTAGTGAAGATGGGGAACTTATAAAGTTGGCTATTTTTTAAAAGCGCTATAGAATTCCATATTACATGTTTTATGCGAATACCCGTAACCCCATATGATAATGAAACAGATTATTTACATCCTTTTATTCGTATCTCCTTTTTGGGGTTTGTCTTCTCTTTGGGCTGAATGGCCTGAGTGGGGAGAGGCATATGGGTCAGCGATTTCGGATGCGTATCGTTTAGAAAATTCTAAACGGAGGACCTACAGTCTTAATGGTGTTTGGAAAATCACCCTAACGGATACGATCACGGAAACGGTTCCGTTGGAAGCGGACTTTGGATATGTGGTGGTTCCGTCCTCGTGGGTGCATACAACGGAATTTCCGATCATGGGCAGTCCTGAATTTAAAGCGGGTTCATGGAGTGGGAACGATGAATGGAAGGGTAAAGTTTTAGCGGATTACCCGAGTGCGTGGTATGAACGTGAATTCGAATCGCCTGTGGTGGAGTCGGGGGAGCAGGTGTATTTGAAGGTAGATCGGGTGACGATTGGTGGGACAGTTTTTCTGAATGGAAAAGAAATCGGCCGTTTGACTGAGCGGGATGATATTCGTTGGGAGGTGTCGGGTCTGTTAAAGCCGGAGGGAGAGGTGAATGTAGTACAGATACGGGTAGATGCTTTATTGTCCAAAAGTGTGAAAGCGTATTTGGGGGGCGATGAAACGGTGGTACAAACGTTAAACGCACGTTTGCGTGGCATTACAGGGGATGTGTGGTTGCAAGTTGAACCGGAGGGGATTCGGTTGATCGATTTGTTTATTACCAGTTCTACCCGTGAGAACACTATTACATTTCAAGCGGAACTTTTAGAATCCGCTCAGGGGGCAGCGCCCCTTGATTTTGTGGTGGATGTATTTGATGAGGCCAGCGGAGAGAAGGTAAAACATTTTCGGAAAAGATACAAAAGTTTTGCTGCTGAAACCGAGAGTTTATCGATGACCCATGAGTGGGCTGATGCTGAGGAGTGGGATACCGATCATCCGTATTTATACACGGCTGTGGCATCCTTGCAATCTACTGCAGGGGTATTGGATGAAACCTTTCCCGAAATATTCGGGTTCCGTGAAGTGTGGATCGAGGGGCGTGACATTCTCCTTAATGGAAAACCTTTGCATCTATTTAGTTATCATTCTCATCCGCATGACACCTTTGTGAATGCGTCTCGTAAAGTTGTAGAAAACGAAATGGAGGACATGACTGCGGTGGGTTTTAATTCTATACAGTTGGGATCTGAAGGCACGTCTACAGCTGGACGTTCTGCGCAGTATTACCATGATGTAATGGAGCTCTCCGACCGTAAAGGTATCCCCGTGATTCTCCCCATTTTTCCGGTTTACGCATACGAGTGGAGTGACCCAGAACAACAGGCGCTTTGGGAGACGCATATGCGAGCCTTGGTCAAACGTTATCGAAACCATCCATCGTTGCTTATTTACGGGTTGAATTTTAATTATTTGGGATACGGATGGGATATGAATCCTCATACCTGGGCCAGTGGATATCAGCCTCCGGACTCTGTAAATAATTTAGGAAAAAAACGAGCCGAGGCGGCTGTCAGTGTGGAGCGATTGAAGGGTGTCGATACTTCGCGATTGATCTACAATCATGCCAGTGGGAATTATGGCGATTTTATTACCTCAAATTTTTATCCCTGTTGGCCTCCTATTCAGGAGTTGGGGGATGCCATATCCGGATGGGCTCAAAGGGGAACAAAACCCTTAATTTTTGTGGAGCTTTCTTTGCCTGTTTATCTGTTGGATCTGATGCGGGCACGGAATGGGAGTTATATGGATGTTCTGGACTCAGAAGTCTTTGAGGCGGAATATCTCAGTGAAACATTGGGTCCGGAAGCCTATGGGTTACAGTCTGAATCGTATCTGAAAATGATTCATGATGGAGCGACAAATGAACGGAAGGCGGGGACGGATAAGTATACGATGAATCAGCCTTACACCTGGGGAAAAGCGTTGTCATTACGTGAGCCGATGAGTGCGGGAATGCATGCGTTACGTCCATCCTTATTCAAGGCCTGGCGAACGTATGGACTTACGGGATTCTCGCCTAATAATCGTCGGTATATGGAATATTACGGGCGGCAATATGAACCGTGGAAAGGGCCGGTGCTGTCGTTCAGTTATGAAGATCTTACGACGCCAGGACCTAAACCTTTTACTCACCATATTCCTCAAGATATGGAGCTCACGTCGGTGGGAAGGATGACCAAGAATTACTTGAGTCCTGTTTTGGTGTATTTTGGAGGAGAGGCTTCCGTGGGTTTTTCGGCCAAGGATCATGCGTGGTTTAGTGAAGAACGTATTCGCAAGCAAGTGGTGGTGGTTAATGATGCCCGCCAAGATCTGAAGGCGACTTTGTCATGGCGTTTGGTGGATGCTGAACGTGGAGATGTGGTGTCAAAAGGACAACTAGATGTAGTGACTTCCGCGGGGACTTCTTCATTTTATGATCTAGACATTCCTGCTCCTCAAGTGAATGAGCGGAGTGAATATCGATTGGAAGCCGACTGGACGGGTCCGCTCGTCGAACAAGTCTACCTTGAGCCCTTTTCGGTACAAATTTTTCCGCGAAGGAAGGTGGAACAGGCGGTTATTCAAAACACCATTGGTTTATTTGATCCTGTGGGGCATACGCAAAAAGTTTTTGATGAACAGGGGATCGCTTATGCGTTGATTGAATCCGATCAACCCGTGCAGTCGTATTCCTTGTATGTGGTGGGGCGCGGTGTGCTGTCCTCTTCAACGCATATTCCTCCCGGAATCTTGACTCAAGTCATTGACGAAGGCAGAACGTTGATTTGTTTTGAACAACGTAGCTTGGAAGATTTTGGTTTACGTTTGCATGCGCGAGGAGAACGAACGGTGTTTCCCTTAGATGATGCGCACCCCGTTCTGCAGGGCTTGTACAGAGAAGACCTGCGGGATTGGAGGGGGGAAGCGAGTCTGAGTGAAGGGTACCCGAAAGAACTCAAAGATACCCCAGGACAATATCCAAAAGAATTTTGGAAATGGGGAAATCGAGGCGTGGTCGTTTCGGATATGATAGAGAAGCCTGTGACCGGATCGTTTCTGAGTCTCGCAGAATGCGGATTTGATCTCCAGTACACTCCCTTGGCTGAATTGCATGAGGGAAAAGGTACGGTGTTCCTTTGTCAGTTGGATCTTACGGAGCGGGTAGGAGTGGACCCTGTTGCAACGCGAGTGTTTACAAATTTACTCGATTACGCCTCCCGTTTACAAGCGCGTGACGTGAAAGGGGTTGCCTTGTCCGGTACTTTAGCTGATGATCGTGTATTGCAATCCGCGGTGCAGGTTGATGTGCAGGGAGAAAAAGAAATTATACTGCACAGCGGTCCTGTTACATCTGAGCAGTGGACACTGTTTTCGTCTGTGACGAAGCAAGGGGGAACGGTTGTTTTTGTGGGGGCGGAAGCACTTGCGGCCACAGGTGTGGCATTGGCTGAAGTCCAAAGCTATTATCGCGTGGTGCCTTCAGAAAATGAACCTTTGAACCGTGGGATAAGTGAGGCCGATACCTTTATTAAAGATCAGCGTAACGATGCGCTTCCTGAACGGGTTGGTGAGCTGCGCCTCTTGACTGATCCCGCGATGATCTCATTTCAGACGCAGGGTAAAGGGGCATATATTTTCATCGCCATTGACCCCGCGGAGTATAGGGACAGCGATATTACGCCGGAGCGTTCGAAACGAATTTATGGAAAAGTTGTACGAATGCTTTCTACGCTTACTACAAATTTAGGTGGAGAGTTGACGCCGTTGTCTCAATCCTATTTGGATGGATTTAGTAATGTCCACGTGGACTTGCCGGATGTCTGGAAATTTGCAATTGATCCGGATCATCAAGGGACAGAGGAGGGGTGGTCTGCGCCTGATTTTGATGATGCCGACTGGCAAACTTTGGGTGTGCCGGGGTTTTGGGAAAACCAAGGTGTGACAGCTGTGAATCCTCATTCTCCAAATGCCAGGCAGCCCTATGATGGATATGCTTGGTATCGTTGTGAGATTATGCTGCCTGAAATTTTGACAGGAGATGGTGACCTCTATGTTACCTTGGGGGCGATTGATGATGCGGATGTCACCTACTTTAATGGTGTCGTCATTGGGAAGACGGGAACGGAATCAAAAGGGGCCTATTCTGCAATCCGTAGGTATCGAATTCCGGAGGCCTTGATTCAGGGGAAACGCAAGCATACTCTTGCGATTCGGGTCTTTGATAACGTGGGGGGCGGAGGCCTGACGGGACCTGATTTCTATATCGACCGTGGTGATGTGGATCCGTATCCGTATGGGGCTGCGGAGCCCATCTTCAATCCATATAAGCTCAAACGCTGGTGATGAGTGTGAACAACCGCGTCGAATCAGGAGATAAGGAGATAGATATGCACGCTAAGCTGATCGAACCGGTCAACACTTTCGTGAGCGTTGTCGCGAAATTGAAAGGAGAGATCCTGGCTTTATGGCTGGATGAACCGAATCGTTGGGGGCATCCCAAGACAGGTACATTTCATGTTGGGAGACGTCATATATTTTTTCATGGTGAGAGGGATGGGTTATGAAAATACGACCTTTTCAGGTAGAAGATATTACTGCGATGGTAGATATGGGGCAACGTGCCCGGACGAAAGTCCCTGCCATGAGTAGAGAAGGGCTGGCTGAAGAGATGTGCACACATTTGTCTCCAGATCCCGAAGCTATGAAAAGAGAGAAAATTTTAGCGCATGTTGAAAAATATCCCGGATGGACTTGGGTGTGTGAACATGAAGGAGAGCTTGTCGCGTTTATCACTTTTATCCTCAATCAACGACAAGGGGTGGGTAAGATTATACACCATGCGGTAGATCCTGAATCCGGACAGAAAGGGCTAGGACAGTTGATGTACGCCGCGGTGCTAGATTTTTTTAAAGAACAAGGTCTTTCGTTGTGCCAAAGTGCAGACGGCGCGTGATGATACACATGGCTTAGTTCCTCGCGCATGAGAAGGGGCAGACAGTGACCGATGGAGTCGCGAGATTACCTATTAGCGTTCATTATCTTAATTCAGAGAAGCAGGGTTCATCTAAAGTACAAATATGTCACCTAAATACATTTATGTATTTCATTGCTATAGAGGACTAAATTACTTTATCTGAAGGTTTACAAGTGGTGAGATTGAGAGGAAGAAGAGGGTATACCGACCGTAATGTTAACCGCTCAGTACAAATAAAATGAAAATGAACACTCATCATACCCACACGAAAGATCGCAGTTGTAAATCTGCTTTTACGCTCATTGAAATGCTTGTAGTGATAGCCATCATCGGGTTTCTCTCATCGATGGTATCCGTTGCTGTACAAAAAGGATTGGACTCTGGGAAAAGTATGGGCTGCAGAAGTAACATCAAGCAGATGTTGGTTGCGGTGATGGCGTATAATGTAGATCATCGAGGAGCGTTCCCCAGTATGAAATCTAATTCCTATTGGGATACCTGGCAGATTCAGCTTGAAGAATATTTAGGATTTGAGGCTACGCCAGAGATGTCGACACCGCGGTTTTTACGTTGTCCTGCTCAGACGTATAATTCAGATGCCTTTTACGATTCCATACTTAAAGGGGATTACGGCATCAATCGTCGGATAGTAAATATTTTTGAGACGTACACCGACTTGAAAATACACGATATCAATTATCCGACCACGACCATTCTCTTTGCTGATGAATTGGGGAATTGGCAGCGGGATATTTTCAATAGCGACTTTGATGATCCGACAGAGAGTCGGAGATGGCGGCATAATGGATCCATCAACTTTGGTTTTATGGATGGTCATATCGAAGGAATGAAATTCAAAGATATTGAAACCCGAGGATACTTAAATATCGATAATTGGCGTTATGGATGGAGGGATGGCATCAACAATTAAGATTCTCTGGCATAGGGATAGAATATAAAACTTGCAGGAGGAACGTTAGTACATTATAACTATAGTTATTCTAATTCACAGTTTTAAACCAGAGAAGATATTTACATGATTGATCGTGGCAGTCCTATTCCTATTTACCATCAGATTAAAACCCATTTGACAGCTCAAATTGAATCAGGAGAGTTGGCGAAAGGGGATAAGCTCCCTTCTGAACTCGAATTTGCCAAAAGAAATGACATCAGTCCCATGACGGTACGTCAGGCGTATAATGAGTTGGTGTCGGATGATTTGGTGGTGCGTCTGCAGGGACGTGGAACCTTTGTTTCTTCTCGGAATCCGGTAGAACCTGAAAGCAAAAAATGCGGTGTGGATGTGGGCGTATTAATTCCATCGCTCAAGGATACGGATTTATTTCAAACCGAATTGCTCAATGGTATTGAGTATGAGGCGCGCAATCTTTCGTACCATACTCATTTACTGTCTTCGAACTCTAAACCGCTTAATGATCACCGTAACTATATCTTGCATAATATGTTAGATAAGAAACATATCGATGGTGTTATTGCCATCGGTGTATTTGGAAGCGAGGATCGGAAGTATTTAGAAGAGCGTGATATTCCATTTGTGTTTGTGGATAACGACTTTAGTGATGAGCCCATTCACAATGTGTTATTGGATGATGAGGGATATGTGTACACTTGGGCGCAGCATCTGTTTTCTAAAGGAATCACCCGGGTGGGCTTGCTTTGTGGTGAGCGTAGCAAATCATTTCCACGTATCTTGCGCCGTGCTGACCGCATGATTGCTGGACTGGAACATGCATATGCCGAGTCAGAACATAGTCTGAAAAAATCTTGGATTTGCCCCAATACGGGAAGTTCAGAGGCTTCACGTGAGGCCACGGCTTTGAAATTTTTAAGTGCCCGATCTCTTCCGGATGCGGTTATTGTTCATGGAGATGCCATGACACATGCGTTGATGAAGGTGGCCCAAGAAAAGGGGATTTCTATTCCTGAAGATTTATTAACGATTAACTATGGGGATGCGAACTATTCTCCCTACTGTTATATTCCTAAACCTTTGCACGAGATGGGGGGCGCTGCCGTAGGACTGTTGAGAAAGTTAGTGAAGAAAACCCCTTCAGCCCCCATGCAGTTGATTCTGCCGATTAACGCCAAAGCGATTAGAGCCGTTGATATAGATCAACCTGCTTCCATTACAGTTTAAAAATAAGCCCTCAGAAACTCCCACCCAGAATTTTAGCAAATGCGCTATAGTCTTCTATTATTATAAAATTATCATGATGATTTATTTCCAAACTTCTCTTCTTCGTTTTGTGAATGACCATGTCGCAATTGAAATTGATCTTGATCAGGGGGCGAGTGTCCGCTCACTTCGTTCGCCTCATGGAGATCAGGAACTGGTTCAGGGGGAGGCGCAAGGGCTGCAAGTCGATCGCAGTTGCCTTCGTTTCTCAACCGAAGCTGGGGGGTATTATGACGTCTCCGACCCGGAAGTTTTATGTAGCGATAATGAAGAAGTAGGTGAGCAGATCGAGGTGAACTTTCATTTCCCGCTTCCTTATGGGAAGCAGCTGATCATTTCACGGCAGTACATGTTTTATCGGGAAGCGGGTGCATTGCGGTGGGTTGATACCTGGAGTTCGGATGTTTCCGTTCATGGGTTGCGGTATAGCGAATTGGTTTCCTTCGCTCTTCAATATCCAGGAGCGGCAAAGGTCGTTGATTTTTTCACCTGTAGTGATCAGTCTAATGAACGTGTGAGTTGTTTTGATGCCCAGGCTCATAATGTGGGTGGTCTTTTCACGCACGACGCTGAAGCAGGTATATTTTGTTATCGGGAAGGTCCTTGTCCGGATAGCCAACCAGTGCCCACTGATTATGATTTTGTGTATGATCAAGATCATCAGCACCTTGCGTTGGTGGGCTTAGGATTTGATCGACTGGAAAAAGGACAGTCTCGTCGTGCAAATGGCGTGGTGATCGGGTTACTGGAAGATGCCAACAGTTTGCGCGGTCTCAAGCGCTATCAGCGCATACGATACCGGTTAAGTCGTCTTGAACCAGTTGAATATTTGTCCAATTCATGGCCGGCGTTTTTTCTGAAAATTAATGAAGAGAAGATTTTGGCTGAGCTGGATGTTGCGGCGGAAACCGGAATGGATACCGTCTTTATCGATGATGGATGGTTTGATATTTTTATGGGAGAGGTAGATACGGAGCGTTTTCCACAGGGCTTCACGTCCATCAAGGAACGGGCAGAGACTTTAGGACTCAACGTTGGCTTGTGGATGAATCCATTGGGCTTGGACAGTCGACATCCTGAAGCCGGCGAATGGGATGGTGCGGAATGTCATGATACAAATATTGAAGGGAATCCTTGGAACTGGGTGGCGCGCACAACCAATTATACTCCGGTGGAAAAAATATTTTCAGAAAATACACGAACCTATATGGGAATGGATTTATTGAATCCCGGGTATGCGGCCCATATTCGGAAAAAGATTATCGATTTAAATACGCAGTTTGGATTCAAGCGTTTCAAATTTGATCTCTATCAGCTCAATAATTATAACACCTTGTTGGGTGACGCACATGAACATTATGAAGCGTATCGATTGTTGTTAGATGATTTGCGTCGTGCGATTCCTGATCTGGTGATCTCCATGGATGTTACGCGTACGAACCGTCCTTGTTTCGATTTCGGCATGGATTACGGCCGGTTGTTTTTAGAAAATCGCGGACGTCGTTTGCGGGATCATCGTTATTATCAGCCTTACACCAGCTTGGGGAACTTGTGGCGATTGGCGCAATACATGCCAGCCCATCGTTGTGAATTAGAAATGATGCCTCAAATCGATGAGTATCCCTTGGAGTACATTCTCGCAACCACCTTGTTTGCTCATCCGCTCTATTGGGGGTCGTTGTCTGATTTAAGTACGGACAAACGTAAGCGCATGAAAGCGTTCAAAGAACAGATGGCGCCGCATAAACAACAGATCATGAATCAGTGGGTTATTCCTTTCGGAGATGCGCCCGGACTGGATACGTGGAGTGGAATGATGTCACTCGATCCCGATACAGGGCATGGGTATGTGGTGGTGTATCGAAATGGCGGAAAAGATGAGTCTAGGAAATTCGAGTTACCCGGGGAGCTTTCTGCGAAACGCTTACAAAATGTTTTGGACGACTCTGATCATGTAGATCTGTCGCTCGGGAATGCGGATTTCCGCATTCCCGAGGACTTTGGATTTAGACTTTATTCCTTCTGACGACGATGAGTGTTTTACAGTTTAGCCCGAATAGATTGATAGGTGCTGTGCAATTGTGCTTCAGCACGATCGAACTCTTCCGCGGCCTCGTCAATGGTCTCGGGTGTCGCTTCCATCACAGCTTGAGAGGCGTTGATGTAATCGGTTCTGGCTTGTCCCCATTGTTGCAGCATGTGCGAAGAAACCCGCCGACTTCCTTTCGCGAGTTCATCCAATTGGTGGTCATATTCAGCAATCAGTTCGGTATATTCATTTGCCATCGAGCTTTGGGGGTATTTGGACTCGATAGGGTCCGGTTCTTTTCCGCATCCCGCAATCAACAGCAGCGCAGTGATGAATACAGAAATAGTAAGTGTGTGTTGGGTCATATTTTAACTCCAGGTTATAAGGTTTTATCTTACCTACAACTGCCTTGCTTCTGGTCAATATCATCTTTTTTAAAATCAACACCCTCGTTTTGCAAAGTGCCATTATTGTAGGTTTTGAGCTATGGGTACCACTTTTTAAATTATCTACTTATTAACCCGAAGGATTCATTCATGAAACTAAATGTATTTGAAAATAAAGAAGATTCAGGCGCAGCCGCTGCTCAATTGGGTGCTGACTATATTCGAAAAGCTGTTGAAGCAGAGGGGCATGCGAACATTATTGTGGCCACGGGGGCTTCACAATTTGAAATGCTGTCAGCGTTAATTGAAATGCCTGATATTCCATGGCACAAAATTAGCATTTTTCATTTAGATGAATATGTAGGCATGTCGATTGAGCATCCTGCATCTTTTCGGCGCTATCTCTGGGAGCGTTTTCACAGTAAACTTCCGGTTCCTCCGGCTGATTTTCATTACCTCAATGCTGAAGAAAATCCCCAAGCTGAATGTGATCGGGTGGGGGCATTGATACAGGTGCTGAAAATTCATGTGTGTTTTGCGGGAATTGGAGAGAATGGGCATTTGGCATTTAACGATCCCCCTGCTGATTTTGAAACGGAAGCTCCATATAAAGTGGTTGCGTTGGATGAGGCTTGTCGCATGCAACAAATGGGAGAGGGATGGTTTCCTACCTTTGAGGATGTTCCTACTCATGCCATTTCAATGAGTGTTCGACAAATTATGAAATCTGAAAAGATGATCATCACTGTGCCTGATGAGCGGAAGTCTGTGGCGGTTCAAGGCGCGGTGGAAGGGCCTGTGAGTCCGCAGTGTCCTGCGTCCATCTTGCAAAACCATGAGTGCTGTCATTTTTATATGGATGCTGCAGGGGCATCGAAGCTGAAGGTATGAAACCTTCGGCAAAAGATGAATATCCCGGGTTTGTAGATCTGCAGGTCAATGGATATGGCGGAATTGACTTTACAGCCCCGGGCTTGACTGTGGAGGCTGTGCATGAAGTGACTCGGATGCTTTGTGAGCGGGGGACCATTGCCTATTGTCCCACATTGATTACAGCGAGTGAAGAGTTGTATCGTGAAAACCTTCCTGTGGTGGCTGCTGCCATGCGAGATCCACAGTGGGGGGCGTCCATATTGGGAATTCATCTCGAAGGGCCTTGTTTTGCCATGGCTTCATCGGGTGCGCATCCGAGGGAGCATATTCAGGATCCTGATTACGAAGCGTTTCGGCGTTGGAACGGCTGGGCGGAAGGAAAGATTGTCTTACACACGGTGGCACCTGAATTGCCAGGAGCTCTGGGGTATATTGAGCGTCTGAACAAAGAGGGAGTTTGTGTTTCCTTAGGGCATCATATGGCTGATTCCGACACGATTACGGCTGCAATGAAGGTGGGAGCTCGCATCTGTACGCATCTAGGAAATGGGATTCCCAATCAACTGAACCGACATCATAATCCGATTCTCGATCAGTTGACGGAAGATGAAATGGCGGTGATGTTTATTCCCGATGGACATCATATTCCTGAATCGCTTATCAAGTTAATCACCCGAATGAAAAGTGTGGAACAGTGTATTGCGGTAAGTGATTCTGCGCCCATAGCCGGTTTGGCTCCAGGGGCTTATACTTTGTGGGGTAAAGACGTTGTTTTGGAGGCCTCAGGGTTATTGCAACGTGCAGATGGGGATTCGTTGGCGGGTTCCTCCTGTTGTCTCCTGGAGTGTATGAATGTGTTGGCCCGACTGGGGTGGTTTACAGAAGAAGCGTTATGGACCATGGGATTTGTAAATCCGTTGGCGCTGCTGGGACAAACCTTACCTGCATCTTTGCAGACGAAGCGTGTTGAGTGGGACGATGGTCTTTATCGTCTCTGTTGAGGTCTGCATCCCGCGCTCTTGTGCTCGTGAATTCCTAGAGGGATATTTAAGTAAACTCACTTGACAAAGTCATCATATCTTATAGTCATATATAACACTCAAAACCTCATCAGGTACTCATATGTCATCCTATGTCCACATTGCTGCCCCTATATTTAAAACTTCTGCTACGCGCGGGCAGTTTGATGTGGTCTTAGGGGAGACGCGTACAACGCTACAAGGACTTCGGGGCATGGGGGTTGATTTGGTGGTGATGTGTGAGGGGGTTGAAGCGTTTGCTCAGACGCTCGACACAGCGGAAACCATGGATGATCCGGGGCCTCTGTTAAACATGTACCAAGAAGAGGCGGTGGCTTTAAACGCGCATATCGCGGCTTCAGTCAAAATTCGGGAAGGAGACCGGGTGTATAATTCCCAAGTGTTTGTGTCTCCTGAAGGTGCGCTGTTAGGGGTGTATCACAAATGTAATTTGACCGTGGGGGAAATAGATTTGGGGTTGTCGCCAGGGGAAAAGGCCGTGACCATTGAAACTTCCATTGGTCGGCTGGGTGGGATTATCTGCTTCGATTTAAATTTTAGGTGGTTGTTAGAGGAATATAAAGCACAGCTACCCGATATCCTTTGTTTTGGCAGTATGTATCATGGTTCAAAAATGGTGCAGGGCATGTGGGCGTTTGAATGTAGGTCTTTTCTTGCCGCGGGATTACCTGTTTATGATGGTGGAATTGTTACGCCACATGGAGAAGTGATCGACCCCACGCATCGTGAGAATCCTTGTGCTCATGCCCATGTGAATTTGGATCGGGCACTGCTTCATTATGATTTTAATCATATGAAGTTTCAGGAGATACGACTCAAGTATGGCAAAGAGGTTCGGCTTGAAATTCCACCCCATTTTGCCACCGCCCTTTTATATAGTGAGTCATCTCAACGAACGGCCGCTGATATTTGTAATGAATTTGAATTAGAACTTTTGGATGACTATTTTGACAGATCCTTAAAGCGAAATGCGACCGCCCGTGGGTCCCTCTCTCAGCAAAGATCTGACATGGAGGATAAATAAATGTTTAAGGTTGGCTGCGTAGGTATTGATACATCTCACCCCGGATCCTTTGTTAAGGTGATGCGTGAGGCTGGATTACAATTAGAATACACTGAAGTGTACAACGATGGTTTTCGGACGGATCAAGAGGTTGAAGCCTTCATGGAATTGGCGGGCGTTTCTCAGCGCTGTACCTCATTGGATGAGATGGCTAAATCTGTCGATATTGCCTTTATTCATGACTGCAATTGGGATCGTCATTTGGAACTGGCGGCACCTTTTATTGAAGCGGGCACGCCTGTGTTTATAGACAAACCGGTGGTGGGAAATTTAGCCGAATGTCGTAAACTTGAAGCTTTAGTAAAGGGCGGAGCGAAAATTTTAGGAGGCTCCTCTTTACGTTATGCGATTGAAGTAGGTGAGCTTCGGGAGTTGCTCGCAGATTCTAAAGAACAAGTGATCGCGATGTTGGGAACTTGTGGTGTCGATCGTTTCAACTATGGGATTCATATTGTTGAAGCTTTACATGCGATTATGGGGCCTGGTGCGAAGTCTGTTTCTTATAGTGGCGTCACGTCAACAGGGAATACCGATATCGAACAGTATGTGGTGACATGGGAGTCAGGGGCGAAAGTGACCTATCAATTACAAAGCGGTGTTTGGCAACCCTGTCATGTGATGTTGCAGACCGATCAGGCTGTCCATCATCGTGAAATAATTATCGACAATGTGTATTTAGCATTGCTGCGGTATATTCAAGCTGTGCTTGAAGGAACATGTGAAGCGACGGATGTTTATGTTCAAACTGAAGCCATTCACATTATGTTAGCAGGTGAGGCTTCTCGATTGCGCGACGGGGCTGAGATCGCTTTGAAAGACTTGCCTGAAATCCCAGTTCATTTTGACGGGAACGAATTTTGTAACGAATATGCTTTAGCCAACAAACCCTAGGATTCTTAATTATGAAACGGACCGTATCAACAATTACTGGTGAAGGCCAGGTCGCACTGATCACCGAAAACCTTCCGGAGGCAGGGCCGAATGACATTACGATTCAGGTGGTGGCTTCATTAATGAGTCCCGGTACTGAATTGATGATGTTGGAAAATCGGCGTGCGAATCCCAATCCAGAAGCGAAACCGGAACCTTTCGGCTATGCTGTGGCGGGTGTGATTACCCATGTTCCCGCGGATATGGAAGACTTGAAGCTGGGGCAAAAAGTGATTGGCATGGGGGCGGGCAAAGCCTTGCATGCGGATATTGTACAAGTACCACGAAATTTGGTTGTCGCCATTCCTGAGGGCGTCAAAATGGAAGAGGCGGTGTATGCTTGTTTAGGTGCAACGGCCATGCAGTCTGTGCGACGCAGCGAACCTGAGTTGGGTGAGTATGGTTTGGTATTGGGCTTGGGAATTGTAGGAAATTTGGCGGCCCAACTTTATCAAATTGCAGGGGCACGGGTTGTGGGATGGGATGGATTGAAAGGTCGTTTGGATATTGCCAATCAATGTGGCATTTACACCGCCTTTGATCCTTTTGATGAGAAAACAACTCAGCTTACCAAAGAATTCGCCTCTCCTTATGGATTCGATTTTTCATTGTTTGCTTTCGGAGGAAATGCAACGTCAGCATATCAATCGGTACTGTCTTTGATGAAGGAATCTCAAGATGGTCATGCCATGGGAAAAATGGTACTGGTGGGTGGCTGTCAGGTCATGGTTGAAGGTGGCGCTGCCGGAGGCAATGTCGATCTGCGTATTGCTTCACGTACAGGTGCGGGATATCATGATCCTGAATGGGAAAATGGAAAAGAATATCCTAAAGTGTTTGTTCCTTTTACTACCAAACGAAATCTTGAAGAAATATTATTGTTGATGTCTGAAGGGCGTTTGAATGTTTCGCCCATGACAACGCATCGTCTGCCTTTGTCTCAAGTTGCCGAAGCCGCCGAGTTGTTGCAAACGCAGCCCAATGATACGCTGGGTATTGTTTTGACGCAGGAGTCTTCATCGTGCGAATCGTAACCTGGCAATGTGGCTTCGATCGGGAAGCGCTCAAACATCCCTTTGGATTTAAAGGCAGTGCCTTAACGGAACTCTGGCAAATCGCGGTACAACTTACCGATGATCAGGGTAATGTGGGCTTGGGGACCGGAGTGCAAAGTGTGCTGTGGTCTGATGCAGGCGTGTTCACGCGTCTGCATGAAAGTGGTGGCAATTCCACGATGTTGAGTCTGACGAATTATGCCCTGGATCAAGCAACGAAATTGGAGTGGGATAGCCCGATTGATTTGCAGCAACAACTCCTTCCGGTATTAACGAGTTATGTTGATGCCCTCTGTCCTGATTCACCGATTCGGCATACTTTTATTTTGAACGCATTGGTTCCTGTGGATCATGCGGCCTGGCAGTTGTATGCACAAGCGAAGGCTTGCCGTGGTTTTGATGAAATGATTCCCACGGCGTACGTAAGTGGATTAACGGAAAGGCACCAGAGACTGGTAGCGGTACCGTTGATTACGTACGGTACTTCTTTGGAGGATGTGCGTGAGCTTGCCGAAAACGGATGCTCGTTATTTAAAATCAAGGTGGGTGCGGATCCTGATGGGAATGGTGATCTTGATCGCATGCTTGAGTGGGATAGTAAACGTATCGCCGAGTTACATCATTTGTTAAAATCATATCGTAGTGATGACACGGAAAGTGGTCGTATTGTGTATTACTTGGATGCGAATGGTCGCTATGACACTCTGGATCGTGTGCAGCGTTTATTGGATGCTGCAGATCACGTAGGGGCCTTAGAGGATATCGCATTATTAGAAGAGCCCTTCTCAGAACAATCCACCATCGAAGTGGGCGAATTGCCCTGTTGTGTGGTTGCGGATGAAAGTGCACATTCGGTTGAAGATGCAAAACGACGGTTTGCACAAGGCTATAGTGGATTGGCGCTGAAACCTGTCGCGAAAACCTTGAGCGCAAGTTTACAGATGCTGGAAGAGGCATCTAAATCTGATGTTCAGTGCTTTTGTGCGGACTTGACCGTGCCTCCCTATTTATTGGAATGGAACCGTAATGTGGCGGCACGTTTGAAATCTCTTCCTTCAATGAAGGTCGGTATTCTGGAATCAAATGGTGCTCAAAATTATGTGAACTGGGACAAGTTGGTGGGTGCACATCCACTGCCTTCCGCGAGCTGGATACATCCGGAACGTGGTGTGTTTACACTTTCAGATTCATTTTATGAAACCAGTGGTGGTGTTTTCGCTCAACCTGACTTGTACGAAGCCATGGCGACATCACGGAAATTAACACGTTAAGACAGGGGAAAGGTATGACTAAGAAATTAGGAATTGGATTGGTGGGCGCAAGCGGTTGGATGGCGGGCGCACTGGCCGCTGGAGCTGAATATCTGGATGGAGATTTGGAAAAAGCCGTGAAGCATCCACATAGTGTGGTCACGGCTTTGTGTGCCAGAAATCAAGAAATTCTCAAAGAACGCAAACAGCTTTGGGGATTGGATCAGGCAGAATTATTTAGTGACTATGATGAAATGTTGGCTTCTCCTCATGTGGATGCGGTCATTATCGCAGTGCCCAATCATCTACACGCTGGTTTTGCACTGAAAGCGTTGGAGGCCGGGAAACATGTTTTCTTAGAAAAGCCATTGGCGATTCATCCCAAAGAATCAGCAGCTTTGTTGAAGGCGGCGGCCGCGAGTCCGTTGACTACGAAAGTAGACTACATTTTGGTTCATTATGATGAACAACAGAAGTTGCATGGGTTGATTAAGCAGGGTGCATTTGGACAGTTGGCCTCTACCCATTTCACTTATCGGCATCCCATTCAAATTGGTGAGTCGGCAGATCAGCAGTGGAAGTTAAGCAAAGAAATTTCCGGGGGGGCGATTCCGATGGGGATTTGTCACGCGATTTCCCTTACGGTTTATCAGGCTGATTCAGATCCTGTAGACGTGAGTTGTAAAAGTGCACCTGCGTTGTGTCGGGAATTTGATTATGCTCCCCGTCAGGATTTGATCATCACTTTTGCCAATGGCGTCGTGAGTGTGGTGCAGGGGAATATCGACTTTGCTGAAAAATATGATGCGCGCCATAACCTTTGTGGAACGGAAGGGCAGTTTGACTATGTGCCCTACAATCCACGTGAAAGTCGTGCCATGTGGTCATCTCAATCGATGAATCGTGACTACGCTCCGGACCCTGATTTTGCAAATGATCATTTGGATAGCGGGGATGTGTGGGAGCATCAATGCGCCTCTACGGTGAATGAATTTGTGGAAAATGCAGTAAAGGGTATTAAGGATCCTCTATTGGGATTTGAGTCTCCGTTGGTGCAACGAACGGAAGCGATTATCTGGGCTGCCGAACGTTCGGCGGCTGCAGGTGGTGACCGCATTCAATTATAAATAGGCGCATGAACGAGCCCCCCATGTGTAAATGGGGGGCTTTGATTTTGCTCGGGATGTATTGCCGTGGTTTCTGCGGAGTTAGAATTTCCCATGTATAGAGCAGACGGGGGATTCATTGAGGGTGTTGAGTTCGTAGACTCCGCCTTCTGGGCAGGTCGGCATTTTGCCTTCTCTCATGTAGGGCACAATATGTTCCTCTTCTGGGACCACATTTCCAGGCATGTTGTTTTCGATGGCCCATTGGTCGCTGGCTGCCGAAATGAGCCGCAAATGATTCATACACGTTTTTCGGTTGCGATCTTCACGGCTAATGAGCACTTCGGGCAGAATACGGGTGACCCGGTTCCATATGATGATGATGGGGGTCATAAATCCGGTCAGGGTGTAGACTTTGACTTGTAGCGGTTGTTGATGTTGTAAAAACAGGTTTATGTTTTGGTCATCGGATTTGAGCATCACGACATCCAATAACTCTATTACATTGTCGCCGTTCTCAATGACCATGTCGTACATGCGGCGCCGTGAATTCTTTTTGCTTTGTTCGGTATAGGTTTGTTTGAAATCGATGACGAACTTCTTGAAGTCTGGATGGCTGAGGGAGGCCACTTGCATGCGGGTGTCGGGCAGAGTTTGCAAAAGATGTTCAAGCGGAGAGGCTTGAGGGGTCCGCTGGCGTTCGATCAGTTCCTGCATAAGGGGGGTGGAGCTGGCGATGAGGGTGATGCCGTCGAGGGTGACGATTTTATAGCTGACCTGAGTGGAAAAGGGGAGTTCGATGGATTTGGTTTTGACGCTGATTCCCGCAATGACTTCTGTGGGAAGAGGAGGGGCGTATTGTTCCAGGCCCTTTATCAAATACGAACTTATCTCTCCTTTGGGATCAGAGAAACGAAAGACGAATCCCATTTCGGGAGTTTCGTAGTCAAAGTCTCGAAAAGAGAGGGTCCATTTTTCTTGAGGATTAAAGGTGATCGCGAAGCTCAGCCCTTGTTCCATACTTTGAAGCAAGGGCTCTAAAGGGAATTGATTATCTGTTACTTCTTCCTCTACCTCCGCCATGAAGGAGGCGAGTTCTGGCAGGATACTGATTTCTTGACGGAAGGTTTCGTAAATAAACGGAGCATTGAGAGAGCCGTGCATCAGGTGAACCGTTTGGTCGGGCAAGAGGCGAACGACGTCTTTGAGATCTTGTTGTTGCCCCATGAGTTGCCACATCCAGCCCGTGGCTGTTGGATCTTTTTGGATGATGTATTTACTGTGATAGGCTCCATTCTCTTGTCGCCGGGTGCTTTGTCCTAAACACAGGATTTCCGTAAGACCCACGCGTTGTGGTAGCTCATGAAGATGTGCCTGAATGTTTGGATTGTCGGGACCTCTGAGGATGTCCTTGAACCTCTGTAATAAAATTTGTTGGCTGAAATCAAAGGAAGGTTGAATTTTCTTCCAGGCATAGGCTCCGTTGATCACTGCAAAACTTTCACCACCAGCGTCTAGCTGTTCCATCAGGGGGGCATAGTCTACTTGGGGATCTGCTGCTTGCAGAGTGAGCGTAATGAGAAGGATAGAAATGAGAACCGGAATGTATTTCATAAGTAGGAAGAGGTTGGATGGTTTTGACAATAGCTGTCATAGGGTGCTTGAACGGTCAATGTAAAAAAAGCGCTTCCGAAGGTCGGAAGCGCTGGTGTTTTAAATTCCGATCTTCGGAAGGTTAGGCTAAATGACTGTCACGGTAACTCATGCTTTCAAGGTTGTTCTTTATCACAGCGAGGGTGGCAGGTTTAAAGGTTTTGAGCATTACCGTTTTCTGCTCGCCGGGGAAGAGGTCAAAGAAGTTGTCGCTGATGCGGTGTTCTCTGGCTTTGGCGAGGTTGAGGTAAATTTGATAGGCGGGGACGTCGCTACGGACTGTGACTTCAAAGCATTTTTTATCGTTGGTCGCTTTTACCTGAATTTTCAGATTTGGTTGGGGTAAATCCACATAACGCGGGGTGGTGAGGAAGGTGGTGTTTACACTTTCGTCCAAATCATCGCAGAGAAGACGGGTACGCAGTACCAAATCATTGCGACCATATTTTTGAATCGCCTTGGTGGGTTTCAACACTTTGCGCCGTTGAGATTTTCCGTAGCGGAGCTGAACGGAAAGGTCTCCTTTTTCTACAACTTTGTTTTCAGAGATGGACCAAAGTTCCCAGGTCAGTTTTCCTTTTCTGGATTTGGGATCATCGTAGACGGTATAAATTTCAAAGCCTTCGACATTTGAAATGACATAATTATTACTGCGATGGTTCATTTCCCTGCCGATCAATTTGACGGAGACCATGGCGGGGGCGTAAAAACGTTTGGCGGCGTATTGCAATGCCTTCCAGCGTCCGCCGAAATCAATACTCGACCAAGAGGCGACGGGCCAGCAATCGTTCAGCTGCCAGTAGAGGGATCCCATGGTGCGGGGTTGGTTGCGGCGCATGTGTTCGATGCCGAATCGGAGGCAGT
This sequence comes from Kiritimatiellota bacterium B12222, assembly GCA_029719485.1. Classification (GTDB taxonomy): domain Bacteria; phylum Verrucomicrobiota; class Kiritimatiellia; order SS1-B-03-39; family UBA6053; genus UBA6053. The sequence continues at coordinate 832,610 of CP120722.1, forward strand.
AGGCCTGCATGATTTGGGAGAGATAGACTGTGGAGGCATAGTCTTTGGGGAAACGATATAACTCTGAGATGTAATGGAAGATGATTTGATTGCCTCCTCCATTCTTCTGGTGGTTATCCATTTCCGGTCCAAATATATTTTGGCTTTGGGTAAAGGTGCTGGCGGTTTCCGTATGGGGATAGGCCTGCATACCGAATTCCGAAAAGAAACGGTGCTTTTGATTTTCGTACTGGGTGATGGGGGCACGTGAATGCCATACACCCCAGTAATGCGCATCTCCGGACTCTTCGTTTCGGGTGTCTCCGTAGGGATCGTCCGGGTTGTGCTCCGAGGTTGGAATGTAATTTTTTCCGGGCGCAAATTTTTCAAGCTGTTGTGGAAGCAGCTGATCAAAAATCTTTTCGTAGTCGCGTCTGACTTTGGCGTTCGTATTGAGCGCTTGTTTGTTCAGTTGGATCACTTCATTGTTTCCGCACCACAGGGCGATATGGCTATGGTTGCGTAAACGTTGTATTTGGTAAGTTGCTTCGGCTTTAACTTCTTTGAGGTAAGCCCGGTCTGCGGGATAGAGACCGCAGGCAAATTGAAAATCCTGCCAGATCATTAAGCCGCGTTCCAAACACTGTTCGTAAAAGCTATCGAGTTCGTAAATGCCTCCACCCCAAACGCGGAGCATGTTCATATTGCTCTGAATGGCGGAGTCGAGGAGGTCGGGAATGAGGGCTTCACCTTCGTTAACGAAACTGTGGGCGGGAATCCAGTTGGCGCCTTTGCAAAACACTGCGCGACCGTTGACTAAGAACTGAAAGCTGGTGCCCCACTGATCGGCATGTTGATCCAGGATGATTTCGCAAAGTCCTACTTTTCCTGTTTGGTGGTCTAACCACGTATCACCGTCGTAGAGGTCAACGGACCAGGTGTAAATGGGTTGTTCTCCCTGACCGTTGGGCCACCACTTTTGGGCTTTTGGAATGGGAAGTGTCAGGGCCTCTGAGGCGGGGGCTTCGGCTTCAGCAACGAGGACGCCATCAAGTGACACCTGCACTTTTTGACGGAAACGTTTTCCGCGTTTGGCCATTTCGGGTTGACTGACCAAACTGCATTTTTTTCCTTCGTGTACTTGGGAAATGTGCACGCGCTCGAGTCGGTTGGTGGACCAGGCTTCTAAGCGAATGGAACGCCAGATTCCACAGGTGGTTAGGCGGGGGCCCCAATCCCATCCGGTGGCGCATTGTTGTTTGCGTAATTGTTGACGTCCGCCAATGGGGTCGCAGGTGATGGGAACAAGATCAGGTTGGCGTTTGAGAATGGCTTCGCGGTGATTGTGAAACAGGATCTCTAAAGTGTTGTCGCTTTCTTTAAGCAGGGCTTTGATGTCAAAACGGTAGCCCACAAACATATTTTCGGTATGCGCGATCTCGGTACCGTTGAGGGTGAGGGTTGCGACGGTGTCGAGTCCGTCGGCCACCAATTCAATGACCTCTTGTTCGAGATAGGCTGCGGGTGCATCAAATTGTAACCTGTATTGCCAATCTGTCATTTCCATCCACAACAAGTCATGTTCGTTGCGACCGTAAAACGGGTCTGGAATAACGTCGTTTCGGTAGAGGTCGCTATGTACGCAGCCTGGAACTTGGGCGGGATATGATTTCTTTTTTCCGTGCTGTTGGAGGGTCCAGTCTTGGTGTAAGTCGGTGCTGAGGAAGGTGGGTTGTGTCATAAGAATAATGGGGAGTCAGAGATATAGAGAGCTCGTATTAAATATGTTTCATAGAGGGGGTAAAGTAAGAAGGTGCGGTCTGCCTTATAATTTTTTCCGATTCAAGTTAGAAAAAGTACCCCACGACTGCTCTGTGGATGAGGCAGAGGGTCGTAGGGTATAGGGCGCTGGTTTTTCAGAAGTACTTAATAACAGTTGGGGATGCCATTTTTCGCGACCATGCGATCCGCGGCTTCACCCCGACCTGTGGCGTGTAAGCGTTCGATATACTCAGGAATGTGTTCACGGGCGTGCAAGGGGCCGCCTTCTGCAATCACAGTGTCTTTGGGATCTTCTTTGATGCGTGCGGTTTCGAGGCAATTCGCTTTCCATTCGGTCAGGATAGATTTCCCTTTTTCCAGGAGTTCCGGACGACTTTCAGCAAGGTTGTGTTGTTCATGCGGATCGGCATCGAGGTCGAACACCATGTAGTCGGGGTAATCATGCCAGCTGTCGTGGTAGGTTTCGATACACAAGTAGTGATCCCAGCGGGCGGAACGTTGGGCGCACCAAGCCAATTGTGAGAGTACCAAGGAGTCACGATGTGGCGCCTCTTCGCCGATGGTTTGTGCAAAAGAAGTGCCATCCCATTTAGATAAATCACAGGGGCCTGAGAGTTCCAGGGAAGTGGCTGCGAAGTCAACGTTGTACAAGAGGCGGGAATCGACTTGTCCTTTCCGTTCATCTGTGACGCCCGGCCATTTAACAATCAGAGGAATATTGTGAGTGCATTTATCTGCGGTTTGGTGATCTCCATAGATATTTAATTCACCCAGGTTTTCACCATGATCCGCGGAAATGATAATCGCGGTGTTCTCGTATAATCCCAAGTCTTTCAGTTTCTGAATGATGATTCCGACATGTTTATCGGCGTATGCCACGCCCATATCGTAGCCGTCGAACATTTTGCGTGCTTCATCCAAGGAGCTGATTTGTTGGGGTTGAAGATGGTTGATGGTGCTGTCTTTGTGTCTAAACATCCATTGGGGTTTGGGGGTGTAGCCGTTGACCTCTTGGGCCGAGTGAGGTCCGGGTTGTTCCCAATGTTTTTGACGGATTTCTTCAGTATACCATTCAGGAATCGGTTCGTCTTTAAAGGGGTTTTCAAATTCTTTTGGGGTACGGTAGGGGGTGTGGGGATCCCAGACATTGAGCCACATGAAGAAAGGTTTTTCATCATTGCCTTTTCGTTCCAACCAGTCGGTCACTTGAGGAGAAATGCGATTGGCCGTTTCTTGTCCGCCTCCTCCGGTGTTGTGGATTTCCATAAAGCCTGCGTACCAATGCCAAGCACCGTGACGTTCTGCAAAAGGAGAAAAGGCCACGGTGTGGTAGCCATTGCGTTTATATTGGCTGGCCCAGTTGGGTTGAGTCCAATTATCGAAAAATGCGCGTTCTTTGCCATAATTGTACATGACACTGCGTTCACCTCCATGGTTGACGACACCGGTGTGGAATCCAAAACGGCCGGTGGTCATGGCAGAGCGACTGGGCAGGCAAGGGGCATCTGAGGTATAGCAGTTGGCAAAACGGAGGCCCTCCGCCGCCACAGCATCAATATGGGGGCTGGTATTGCGATGGTAGCCGTAACAACCTAAATGGTCAGGACGAAGGGAATCAATGTCGATGTAGAGAATATTCATATGGGTTGGTGGGTGAGCAGGGTTTGGATAATGGCATCTGATTGGGTATCAGCGCGGGGAGTTTGTCGCTGGGCGACAGCTAAAACGCCAAGTAAGGTTTGGGCGTGCATGACGGGTATGGCGAAGCGTCGAATACCCGATTCGTTAAAATGATCATCCGAAGCAAAGAATTTTTTTTGAGCGGCGGCAATGCGCTGTGTTCTTTTTTCAGGGGAGAGGATTTTGTGTTTGCCCTTTTTCCAGATCCAGCCCTTTGCCGGAGGGACGCTGTGAGGATCAAAGGCATAGACCATGAGTGCGGTGGCATCGAGTTCATCGAGTTTGCGTTGGTATCCGATTCGTGCCACGACCATCATTTCGCCTGTGTCGGGTTCGGCCCGGTCGATTAACTGTAACTGTCCCTCATGATAGCGATAGAGTTCTGTGCATTCATCGGTTTGTTGGGCAAGGAGGGGTAGTTTTTTGCGGGCCCGTTCTAGGGGGGCGAGGGTAGGTAAATCACAAGGCTGAAGTCGTTGCAGGGTCCGCCAATGTAGGGTTTCCTGATCTTGAACCACGACCTTGAGTTGTTCTAAGGTTTGTAAACAGCGTAAAACTGAGGATTTGGGCCAGCCATTTTTGGCGGACAGTTTTTCGAGTGTGGCCTGTCCATCAACCGCTAATTGCTCAATCAACTGAATGCCTCTGGCTAAAGCAGGGGCAGGTGGGGATTGCTGTTTCATATATGAAACATTAATTCTAAATATGGAATGAGGTCAAGGGAGATATGCGAAAAACGTTAAAAGAAGCGTGGTTTGTGTCGAAAGAGTGCGTGTGGATGGTGAGAAATCACCATATCATTAAGGAATATTAGAATTCTTTTAAGTTTCGATAGAGGGTATCGACGCAATTCCGGATGAAGATTTCATCACTGGTCGCTAAGATTTCGGGAGGAAATTTGAATTGGGATTGAAGGTGACTGGCCAATTGATGAAATACATCGAGTCGGGCTTCGGGGCTTAATTCGTCGCGTCGCAACAGGGCGCGGGCCAAGAGTTCGGCTTCTTGAGGTCCAAGTTCCCGGCGAAGTGAGGCTTCGAGTCGGGGATATTTTTTGAGGGAATTAAACTTCATGGGAGGCAAATTGCGAATTTCCGGGTGGGGTCTGCGTCGGGTGCGGACCACCAAGGTGTCGGCCACATGGTCGCCCAAGCGTTGAAAGCGTTTGCTGCACATGCTCACGCATCCGCCCACAAAATAAAAGTAGGGCAGCATGTCTAAGCTTCGAAAGAGATTTCGGATCACGATTTGTGAAGAACTTAAGCGACGGGCAGAGGCATCCATTACCCGAATGCCCATGATGCGTTTACCGATGGTTTGTCCGCTCCAAATCCATTCCAACAACATAAAATATCCGATTGAGACCACGAAGGTCACCAGTACATTGATGGCGATATAGGCGTCCGGCCCTAAAAGCTTAAACAGAATGAGCAGGATGCGCACGAGGGAGAGGGTGCCTAAGATGACCATGATGTCGATGCCCAAGGCAAACGCTCTCAACAGGGGGGAGGCCAACTGCACGGAGAAAGATACGGAATCTTCAGTGGTGAGGGTGAGGCGGTGGGGATCGTGAAAGCTCATGTGTGATCCTCAGTGTCGGGTTTGTGGGGTAAGAGCAGATAGAGTATCAACAGACTCAATTGCAGAACACCAAAGGAGATTTTTACGCCATAGGGCAGGGTGGGGTAATGAAACTGTGAAAAGAAGGATTCAATGATGCCGGCCCAGAACAAGAGCAGAGCCACCGCCGAAATGATGATGAGGAGATCTCCACGAATTCGTCGCATGCGTGCGGAAAAACTGAGACGTCCTGATTTTTGGATCATGGATTGTGCGATGATGATACCACCGGTAGCGGCAAAGAGAATGGCAGGAATTTCCACACTGCCGTGGGGGAGCAACCAACCTGCCAAAAAGATCCCTTCGTCGGCGAGCAGATAATCGACGCAGACGGCTCCGAGGATGACGCCGTTATAAAAAACCAATACTAAGGTAAATACTCCAAAAAAGATGCCCAGGACCAACACAAAGATCGATACCTTGATGTTGTGGGTCATGAGTTGGGCCGCGAAGGTGGCATGCATGGCCGATCGATCCCCCGAGGTGACGGATTCTTCCATGGCGACCCGGTCAGACGGATCACCATGCAGGTGAGCGAAGGGTAATAACACATCTTTGGCATCAGGTGCCACTGCAACTAAAAAACCGCCGAGGATCGCCCCCAGAATAAAGGTGATCACTACCAGTTGAAATGCATGACGGTGGGAACGCAGGGTACGGGGGAAGGCATGAAAGGCCTGTTTACATTTTGATTTTTGAAACTTAAATTTATTACTTTCGTGAATGAAACCAAAACCCCGTGTGAGGAGGGATTCGAGGTAGTCGATGGTGTCGGGTTCCGACGCGAAAGTGCGCACACGAACCAGATCGCCTGCGATGTGTTCGTGTAGGGTTTGAAGGCGTTGAATTTCTTCCAAGCTTAAGCGTCGTGAGCCGTCTTGCTCCAGGCTGAGGAGCATGTCATCGTATTCCTCCCAGAGAGGTTTGCGGCGCAGGATAAAATTATTGAGGTTTACAATCACAGGCGTTGGCTCTTTTTGACGGAGAGGTATTGGTTGATGACATCCAATGCGAGGTGTTCGCTTGAGGAAAGCAAGAGGGGCACATGGATGGCCGCCAAGCGTTGACGGAAATCTTGGAGATCCCGCCACATAAGGTGTCCTGCCAGTCTGCGATAGGGGTCTTGGTTTTCATGTGGACCATGAAAAAGGGGCTCCACTCCCGGTAAGGGAATCATAGCCAGGACCACCAGATGAGAACGGGCGAGGGTGCGAATGCGGGGCTCTAGACTTTCAAAGGCGGTGGTGTCAGAAAGGTCGGTGAGTAAAATTACCATGGAGCGACGGCGCACATGCATGCGGAGTTGTCGGGTCCATTCGTCATAATCGGGATAGACGTTTTGGGGTTCGAGTGCAAAAAGACTGGTTTGTACGGTGTTGAGGTGTCCCGGACTATTTCCGGCGCGGATAAAATGATTTACGCGATCGGAAAAGGTCATGACGCCGAAAAGATCTCCCGATTGCATGGCGGCGAGGGCGAGGAGGTTTGCGGTATTGACGTAGCGCTCGAGGATGGGTTCGGGCGGGGTGTCGGGGCCGGTGGGATGAAGCCGACAACTTAAACGAGAGTGGTCAATGGCCAAATAGACTTCTTGGGTGCGTTCGATTTGGTAGGTGCGGGTGACCAAGGCATTTCGTTTGGCGGTGGCTTTCCAATGAATATCCAGCGGACTGTCGCCAGGCATGTATTCACGGATTTGATCGTATTCCCGACCTTGTCCTGTTTGTTTTTGTAAGTGGTTTCCGATTTGTCCCCGTCTACTAAACAGGGAGGCGAGGGTGCTGCGGTCCCGACGTAAATCCGGATAGATTTTAAACAGGATGCTGTTATCCAGTTTGCTGCGCCGGGTCCACAGGCCCAGGGGGCTGAAACATTTTACCCAAATGTCAGCTACAGGATAAGCACCTCGTTTGATGGGGGTGAAGGTCCAGGTGGTTCGAAGCTGCGGTTGATTACTGGAGAGGTGCAGGCTTTGTTCGGTTTCCTGCTGACAGAGGGGGGCGGGTAAGGCGATGCCGAGTATGAGATGAAGCGGTTTTGTTTCGTCCACCAGATAGGCATCCAGATGAAAACGTCCTGTTTGGTGTTTGCTCTGGCGGACGTCAGCGGGTGCCTTGATCTTAAGATTGAGTGGGAGATTTAAGCTGAGAGCAAAATCCAAGGCTGCAACTGTGAAAGCCATGGCGTAGCCGATGCCCATCGCGATCTCGCCTTGTGGCATGATCAAGGGGAGCACGGACAAGGGCAGTAAGGCGATGCCGAACAGGATGAGTCTGGAGGAGGGCGCAATCATGGAGACTCTTAGCGTGGAACGGGTACCTCATCGAGAAGTTGGTTGACGACTTCATGAACGGTGAGGCCTTCGATTTCAAATTCGGGATGAAGAATCAGTCGGTGATCCAGCGCGCCATGGGCGAGAGATTTGATATCATCCGGAGTGATGAAGTCACGTCCCTCTAACACTGCAGCTACACGTGCGCCCATGAGCAGGGCGATGGTTGCGCGGGGGCTGGCGCCGGTGAGTAAATATTCGTGGTCACGGGTGGCGCGAACAATACGGGTGGCGTATTCTGTGAGTTCGGGTTTTACGGCCACTTGTTCCAAGGTTTCTCTGGCTTGAAGCAGGTCACCAGGTTGCAGTACGGGTTGCACGTCCCCGCTATCCAGTCTTTTGCCGGGAGGAGTTCCTTGCAAGAAGCGATGTGCTAAATCGGTTTCTACGCTTTCGTCAGGATATCCCACAGAAATTTTGAGCATGAAACGGTCCTTCTGTGCTTCGGGTAAGGGATAGGTGCCTTCGTGTTCCACAGGGTTTTGGGTGGCGAAAACGGTGAAGGCCGGATCGAGGACCAAATTTTCACGATCGATGGCCACGGTGCGTTCTTGCATGGCTTGCAACAGGGCTGACTGGGTTTTGGCGGGCGCGCGATTGATTTCATCGGCTAACAGAAAGGAAGTGAATACGGGTCCTTTGACCAGTTCAAAACTTTGGTCTCTCATGTTGTACATGTGGGTACCGATGATGTCGGCGGGCATAAGATCGGGCGTCATTTGGATGCGTTGAAAATCACAGCCCAGTACTTTGGCGAGGGTGTTGACCAGCAGGGTTTTTCCGATGCCGGGAACTCCTTCAAGTAAAGCGTGCTGGCCGGAAAAGATGACGATCAAGGCTTGATCGATGACCTCTTGTTGGCCGAGGACGATTTTGCCGATTTCGATGCGAGCACGATGGATAAGTTCTTGGAGGGCAGTGGTGTCAGTATTCACAGCTTTGTCCTTTTTTGAGTGAGCAGTTGATGCAGATCTTGATAACGTTTACGGAGAGAGGCGTCGGATTGACGTTGGGGGGTATCGACGAAGGTTTGGGCTTGTTGCAGGGCCGCCGCTTGTGTTTTTTGGTGGGACTTGCGTAGGGAATCTGACGCTTTCCATTCTTTTAGGCACAGGGCTAAGATTTCTTTGGATGAAATGTGTCGGGCCAATAAATCACGGAAACCACTCAAGCGTCCTTGGGGGCCCCGCTGATTTTCTTCTGCAGGAGGTAAGGAGGGAAGCAGCGGTACGGAGACTTTCCAAATGTACAGCAGGAAGGGAAGGATGAGGGCCAGGAAGATACTTTGTAAGTGGTACTCCCACATCAGGGCGGCCAGTCCTTTGGGTTGGGCCAACCCTAGGTGTGCTTCTTCAAAAAGAATAAGTTTCCTGTCGTTGAGTAACCAATGGATGGCTTCGGGTTGACGCAGTTTATACATGGCACGATTGTTCAACAGTTGGTCGTCCGCCAGCATGATGATTTCGCCATCCCCAATTTCCCGTCTGATGATGACGGGCATGTCTTGATAGGCATAAAGGGTTTCCCAGTCCTCATGTTCTTCAAAAGAGCGGGTGAGTTCCCAGGTGATTTCTCGGGGAGCATCCATCGCAACGGCGCTGGGGAAAAGGGTGAGAGCGGGTTCGGATTGGGTGAGGATGTTGAGTTGTTGTACTCCTAAATCAGGTGGAGGTTCTTCGTCCTCAGCGGAGGAGTCATTCTCGTCGAGTTCCACCATGATGGGTTCGATGAGGTCATCAAAGCCAATGGCAGGGGAAACAAGCAAGCGGCCTCCCTGTTCGAGGAATTCACTCAATGCGGGGTCACGATTGATCAGATACCTGGGGGTGTTGAGAATGACCAGCAGGGTGTTGTCGGGCTCCAGCTCCGGCAAAACTTTTTCCAAGGGGCGGGCGATACGGGCGACTTCAATGTCATCGAGTTCTTCCAAGCTTTCGTAGAGGATCATGCTACCGTTGACGTCTGCCCGTAAGGAAGATCCGTTGCCGTATTGGCTGCCGCCTGCGTACTCCAATCGAAAGACATAGCTCAGTCCGAGGCCCATTAACAGGAGGATGAAAAAAATAAATGCAACTGCTTTGGATGTGGAGGTCATGATTGTTTCCCCCACTTTTCGAGCCAGGTTTGGAATTCTTGTACGTCTTCGGGAAGGGCGGGGTAATCACCATACCAAACGGATTCAAAGGCTTTTCGAAATTTGTGAAAGAAGGGTAGCAGACTGAGGTCGGTGTTGCCACGGGTGGAAATTTCTTTTTCGTATTCCCGATTGGATTTTGATCGGTGGACGATCACCAGCCGACGTTCTGCAAGTCGGGAAAGAAAGGCGAGGAAGAGGGCGCGCATGGCCATGCGCCATTCTCCTTTGGCTTGAAAATCGCGGGTGAGATCCAGCCATCCATCCATGGGCATTTCGGTGGCCAAGATGTCTTCGTCTGTGATGTCCGGGGTGGGGGCGTCAGGTGCGTCGCTGAGGGTGTCATCTTTGAGGCGTTTGGGTCCGCGCCATGCGTTAATAAGCAGGATCACGGTTGCGATGATTAAACCTGCCAACAGCAATAACAACAGTACTTTGGCAATGCCGGAGAAGCTCCAGTCAAAATTGAAGTCCGGGCTGTTGATCTCTTGGGGGTCGGGGCGATGGAATATTTTCCTAAACCATTCGGCAATGGCTTCTGCGTTGGCTTCGATCCAGTCTGATAGAGATTGGAGTTGGTCTTCCAGCCACTGGCGGAAACCGGAGTCGGCTTGGGTTTGCTCTTCAATCACGTCGCGAGGCATGCGCCACATGAAATGTTCCCGTTGGGACACTTTTTCGATACTTTGATCCAGATCCGCAGTGTTGGCGGCCTCAAGGCGAGAGGGTGGGAAAAATGCGAGGAAGCCCAGTAGCAGTAGCAGACTGGTTCTGGATGTTACCTGAAGGCTGATTTCTCTCAACTCTTGCAGCAAGTCGCGTCCGGTTTGGCGGGCATCCAAATGGGCGCAACGCAAGAGGTAGAATGTTTTAAGTACGGGGTCTACGGTGATATAGGTGCACATCCATACGCTCATCCAAAAGACCACAGTCATAATCGCTCCCGGACTTCTGACGATGGGGTTTTCAATTCCAGTGATCGAGTAGGCGATAAAAGGTGTGGCGGCAAACATGATGAGCCAGTTGAGCCCCACCAAGAAAAATAGAGCAGGTTTTAGAAAGGAGAGAAAGGTGAATGATTTCATCTGGGCCTGATTGGCGAAGGACCAAGCGGAGTGAAGCGGGGAGATGTTGCGACTTCGTTTAAGAGCTTCGCACACAGATAAGTTTTGAAAGAAGGCCGAGGTCAAAGGATAGGGCAGGATTAAAAATCGGCTCAGGGGGACCAAAAATAATCCGAAGGGTTGATAGGTGAGCTGTCGCCAGGTTAGTCCTTTGCGGGCGGAGGGTTCGGGAATATTTTCGCCAAGTGCTTGCCAGAGATGAATAGAAAACTTGGATTGGCAGGTTTTCATCCACAGGTATGCGAAGGTTACAGGGACCGCACCTGAAAAATTCATTTCTTCTGCCAGGGTGCTCTCGCTCAAGGCGGTCAGGTAATAGGTGAGCGTGAGGAAAAAAGGCAGGGTGCCTAAAAAATACCACAACCAAGCGCGGGCAGGGCTTTGTTTAAGGACATGGATGGCCTGTTCGCAAAGTTCCAGGGAACTGAGCGGATCCGTGGGTTTGGGTTGAGATCTTTTTTTCTTTTTCACTGATTCCCCAGCCAATCAAAGCCGACTTTGCTCCAGATCACCATGCGACCCACGAGCATAAAAAACAGCCAAGCCACGCCGAATGCAAAAACGGCACTTAGAATTTTCCCGAGAGACTTTAGGCCTCGAAAGGAGCGTGATTTTTTTTCGGAGACCTGGCTTTCTGCCTGGAGGCAGGAGGCGCAGATCATGCGACCTTCGTGTTCGATGACGCATTCGCGACAAAAATAGCTGTGACAGCCCGGGCAGCGTGCCACGGCTTCACGATCGCCGTGGTTTAAGCAGCGGATGCGGGTGAGATCAGGAGATGCTGTGGTCATGATCCGACTGTGACCGCTCGATATGAGATTCGATCAGGCGAAGAATTTTACGTGCTTTGCGCTGGGTTTTTATTTCTCTGATTCGTTCTTCCTGGGCAGGGGTGCTGAGATAAAAATGCACATATCCTCCCGTGGCTTGAATGAAGAGTAAATAGATAGTGGCCAAGAGGGCGATGCCTGCGGGGAAGGCGGCCACGCCGGGGAGATCATTGATGAAAAAGGGAATGGCGATGGCGATAAAAAGAAGAATAAAAATGATCATGGCCCAGAGGGATCCACGATTTTTAATCCAATAGGCTGATTGCAGATCTTTAAAATAAAAGCGGCGATAGGTTTCGGTGAATTGCCCTTCGAGTTTGAGAATATGATCACCCATCAGATAAAGGGTGCTTCTGGAAAAGCTGGAGCTTCCGCGACCAATGACTTTTGAACGTTTTCTGGCTGATTTTTTCATCCGTTTGTGGACTCCGTAAAAAGAAGCAACCCAAGGGTGATCCATCCGATTATTTCACACAGGGCTACCAGAACCGCAAAAATGGCTCGGGCCCGCGAATGAGGAATCACACTGTAGGGATGGCCTTTCCAATGGCGAATGACCATGAAAATGGCAACCGGAGCGGTGATGCAGGTGATGGGCCACATGATGACCAGCGGAATGAGTGCCAGCCCCAAGGCAATGTTGTCGTAGCGATAGGATTGCGCGCCCGTGCCTAATTTTTCGGCTGGCAATTCTTTGAGGTGAATCGTTGAAAAGCAGTTCAAACAGAGGGGACGTCCTCCGTGTTCGGTTTGACAAAGGCTACACATGAACATTCCACATTCGTCGCAGATGCTTTCGGCTTTGCGGTCGCTGTGGTGGAGACAGGTGGCACCGGCTTCTACTTCAATGCGAGGGGCATCCATGACTTTGCTTTCGCGGCTGTAGGCGGGAAAGCGTCGATAATGAATGCTGCGATTGGAGCAAATGCAGGAGAGGGTTCCTTCCTCTTCGGGAAGTTCCAGTGCACGTTTGCGGCAGAACGGACAAGTGACAGGCATGATGGGACTTATTTATAGACGATACGGGTGTCGGCGATCATGTCATGCAGGGTACGTTTTTCTGCATCCCACAAGACCATCAGGTATCCAATCAATAATAAAATTGAGGAGATGAAGGAGGCGAGGTAGCGACCCAAGGCACGTTTTTTGGTGATGGGCGATCCGTCAGGACGTACAATTTTCAATTTCAAAGCTTTCATTCCTAAGGTGCCTTGATGTTTAGGGCTACCCATCATGACTACGAAGTAAGCGATTGATCCACCGAAGGCCAACACCATGTAGGAAATGAAGGACACACTGGTGAAGATGCCTAAATCATCAGAGCTGTCAAAGGCCATGGTGCCGATGAGCAGAAAGCTCAAAATCTTGGTATAGACCTGCATGATGACGTAATCGATCAGGTATGAACCGAGGCGTACCCCAAAGCCTGCGTAACGAAAGTTGCCACTAAAGGTTTCGAGGCTGACGCCTTCTTTGACTTGTTGCAAAGCATGGTTGCGACAGTGAGGACAGACTTGAAGGTTTTGGAATGGAATCAAATCGCTGGCGGGCACTTCGATACCGCAATTGGGGCAATTGATTCTAATTTCTCCAGCGGCGGCTCCTCCACCAGGGGTAGAGGTACGTGAAGCCAATTTCAATTTGTTCACAGGATCCGCTGGAGCGGCCACAGGGGGAACGATGGTTACGGGAATAATATTTTGCGCTTGAGAAAGGGGGAGCCAGTCGCTCATCCCATCTGTATAGACAAGGGTTTCCGGGGTAATGGTGCCTTGTTCCAATAAATTTTTAAAATCTTCTAAGGGGACAGGGCCGTGTTGTTGATTCTGAATCGCGTAAAAAATCTGCATGTTCTTCCTTTTTAACTCTCGCTCTACTTGAAGGGTAATCCAAATCCACCGCTCCTCAAATAGCAAGAATTATCTTAACGGGTAGCGATGGGGGATGGGGGGAGGTGAATGAATACGAGTGTTGACTCTAATGGATTTTCGTTGGTTACGTAACTGTAAAACGTCTCCTAAATTGTAATAGCCTGTGTGACTTGGGCTGGGGTAAGTTTGTATATAGTAAAACCGGAATCGTTAACCAGGAGATCAGGATGGAACAGGTTGGTACATTATTACTCGTCATCGGTGGGGTGTTGTCCTTTGCCGCCAGCATTTGGTATGTGATTGTCGCCTTTCAACAAAGTGTGGGCTGGGGACTGGCAGTGTTTTTCTTACCCTTTGCTGATGTGTTCTTTTTGTTTTGCCATTGGCAGGAGGCCAAAAGACCCTTTGGGATGAGCATTTTCAGTTTTCTGCTGTTGTTGGGCGGTGTGGTGTTGTCTCCAGAATTTGCCGCCCGTGTGGCGGGATAAGGTCTTGAATCAGGGACATAAAAAAACGCTACATGTGGAAGCATGTAGCGTTTGATGCTGTAAGCTGGAGGCGCTTTAGCCAAAGTAATCCGGTTCGTTTCCTGGAATCCATTTGATGTTGCAACCCATAGAGGGTTTTTGGTCATCTGTGGGGGATTTTCCTGCGAGAACGGCGTCGATGGCGGCACGGAAGTCGCGGGCGTCGACGGGAATGTCGGTGCCGGGTCGGCTGTCGTCGATTTGACCACGATATACCAAGTTGTGATCAGCATCGAATAAATAATAGTCAGGGGTGCAGGCCGCGGTGTAGGCTTTTGCTACGGCTTGAGTTTCGTCGTAGAGATAAGGGAATGTAAAGCCACAGGCTTTTGCTTGTTCTGCGAGTTTTTCCGGTGCGTCAGCAGGGTGAGAAATGATGTTGTTGGCGCAAATGGCGACGATTTTGAGCTCACTGGAGGCATAGTCTCGGCCGAGTTGGGCCAATTCTTCCTGTACGTGAATCACGAAGGGGCAGTGGGCAGAGATAAACATAACTGCCACAGGTTTGCCTGCAAAATCAGAGAGGGACACATGTTGGCCGGATACGGTATCGGGCAAGGTGAAGGCTGGTGCTGGTGTACCCAGCTCCAACATGGTGGAGGCGGTTCTTACCATATCGATTAGTCCTGGGTCTTCACTTTGACGGCTGCTTTTTTACGGGCACGTAAGCTGATGGCTGAAACGATCAACAGTGCAGGCACTGCAACGATTAGGCCCATAAGTAAGTGAGTTTCAGTTCCGTGGTTTGCGGCACCGGGATGTCCGGAATGAGCAAATAACGCAAGAGGAGAGAGGATTAACGAAGTAAGTAATGCTTTCATAAGCATGAACCTAAACGCCCTTTCGGGGAATAGCCAATTTTTTGTGGGAGAAAATTGAATTTTTTCGCGGGAAATTCATCTTTGTAGGACGAGTTAGCTTTGGAGCAATTTTTGTGCGCCGGCACACATTTGGGCCGCGATTTTATGCACCTCTGCTTCAGTAGTGGACTTGCCCAGAGAAATGCGCACGCTATGGAGGGCTGTTTTTTCATCGACGCCCATCTCCAACAGTACGTGGCTGGCTTTGCCTTGTAGTGAGGCGCAGGCAGACCCGGAACTGGCGATGATTCCCGGGAGTTGTGACAACCATTTGCCACGTAGACCGGGCAGACTGCACATGCTGGTGCCGGGCATGCGTTCAGCTTCGCTGCTGTGAATGATCACTCCGGGGAGCTGACTGCGGAGTTGGTTTTCGAGAAGTTCGGTGAGACCCCGGAGGTGTGATTGACGCTGTTGTCCTTCACGGGAGGCGAGATCTGCCGCCATCCCGAATCCCATAATTCCCGCCACATTTTCAGTGCCACTGCGCAGACCTGCTTCTTGTCCACCGCCACGCAACAGTGGGGAAAGTGCGAGGCCCCGTCGTTTATAAAATGCGCCTACCCCCTTGGGTCCGTAACATTTATGAGCCGAGAAACAGGCAAAGTCTACGCCGCTGTGATGTAGGTCTATGGGAGCTTTCCCAAGTAGTTGGGTCATGTCACTGAAGACCAGGGCTCCGGCGGCGTGGGAGATGCGTACTACTTCGGGAATGTCCTGAAGCACGCCGGTTTCATTATTGGCGGCCATGACGCAGACCAACGCTGTGGGTTTTTCGCTCAGTGCCTGTTGGAGCTGGGCGAGGTCGAGACGTCCCTGACGGTCACCCTTGATGCTGAGTCCTTCTGCGCCGGATTGCACGCAATAGTCCACGGGCATCTGAACGGCAGGATGCTCGATGGAGGAGAGCAAAATGCGGGGTCGGGTCGCCATGAGGCGTTGCATTACGCCATAAATAATCGTGTTGGAGGCTTCGGTGGCGCCAGAGGTGAAAATGAATTCATCGGGATGGGCGCCTACGGCGGTGGCGAGCTGTTGGCGCGCGGTATCTATCAAACCCCGCGCGTTGCGACCGGCGAGGGAGGTGCGGTTGCTTGGATTTGCAAAGCTGTCACAGTGAACCTCCAGCATGCGTTCGGCGATCTGACGGTCGCAGGGCGTGGTGGCGTTGTAGTCGGCGTAGATCATGAGGGGATGTGAAGAATGGGCTAATAAAAGAGGAGCGTCAAGGCGACGAGGCATCAAAAGGGTAGGATGTGTTTTGCAGATCCTCCGGAAATGATTCGCGGAAACTGTCCGTAGTTAAAAAGCCCTTTTTCGTATCTCCATCTAGCCAATTTTAAGCATGCGCTCAATGGGAAGTCTTGCTTTACGGAGAATTTCTTCATCGAGAATGACTTCAGGGCTGCGGTTTTTCATGCAGAGATAGAGTTTCTCGAGGGTATTCCGTTTCATGTGGGGGCAGGTATTGCAGGTGGTGCAGGATCCTTGTTCGCTTCCCGCAATTTCGGCGGGGGCCATCAGGAAGGTGGCTTCTGGGGCGGCTTCTTTCATTTTATGAATGATGCCGGGTTCGGTAACCACAATGTAGGTCCCTTGAGGATCTCCAGTTGAGACGGCTTCAAGCAAGCGTTTTGTACTGCCCACTACATCTCCCAAGTCACGTACAGGTCCCGGGCATTCGGGATGAACCAAGACTTTGGCGGTGGGGTTTTCCTGTTTGAGTTCAAGAATAGCTTGTTCACTGAAAATTTCGTGCACTTCGCAGGATCCTTCCCACAGCAGCATGTCACGACCGGTTTCGCGTTTCACCCAATCACCCAAAAATTTATCGGGTCCAAAAATAATCTTTTGATCTGCAGGCAGACTTTGGATCACCTGAACGGCATTCGAAGAGGTGACACAATAATCGGTCAGCGCTTTCACAGCGGCAGAAGTATTGACATAATTCACCACCAAATGATCAGGATGCTGTTTGATGAATTCAGCAAATTCATCTGCTGGAGCACTTTCAGCCAGAGAGCAACCGGCCTGAAGATCGGGCAGGAGGACTTGTTTATGGGGGGAGAGGACTTTGGCGGTTTCCGCCATAAAATGTACGCCACAGAAGACAATGACATCGGCATCGGTTTCGGCGGCTTTACGGGATAAATCGAGGCTGTCTCCAATAAAATCGGCGACGTCTTGCACTTCATCCACCTGATAATAATGCGCCAAAATGACGGCATTCATTTCTTTTTTCAGGGCCTGAATGGCAGGAACAAGGTCAACTTCAGGGGTGGGAGAGGCATTTGTAAGCAAAATCATGCTTTCTCTTAACCCGCAAGAGGAGCTTCACAAGTCAAAAAAGAAACAGGAAGGGAGCGACAAGCGAAACCAGGTCCCCGCAGTAGGGGCGGATGTCAAAAACGGCGGAACAAAACAATCCGCATATCAGACGAAGAAGCGCAGGCCTTCCGATCTTCGGAAAAGCCCTGTCGTTTTTTTCCGATGCTCGGAAAATCATGGGGATGCCCGCGATAAAGGACCAGCGTACCTGGAGGAGATGTTTGGAGATATTTCCTTCCATTGAAAGCAACTTTACTGAGTAAAATGTAATTTTTTACAGAAATAAGCAATATTGCAACAGGTGAATTATTAGAGATTTGACCATGATGGGGTGAAGTAGAGGGTGTTCATAGTAGATATTGCAACAGGTGAAATATTTGCTGCACCAGGCTCATGTCAGCAGGAGGGGGAGTTCTATTGTGCTTAAGAGGAGGCTGGAATCAGCCCAGGTTGATCAGTGGGGGGGCGAGGGGCTGAATAGGCGCTCCTGCTCATTTTCACTGCTTGGGCAACAAAGAGAAAGGCTGATTTGTGAAAGGGGTCTAGGGGGAAGTTCGATGCATCATTGAAGTAGTAACGTATGATTTTACTGTGTGAAATAAGATATTTTGATCACTTTACTCAATATTGCAACAGGTGAAATATAGCGCAGGAGGTGTGGGAGAATGCGTTATGGGTGTGAGAGTTTCTGTGGGAGTTATTGTTTATCGTCGATATACGATAATATGTGAAGAATGGGGAAAGGGAGGGCCGGTTGGGGGCATATGGTGGGGATTTGGAGGAGAAGAGGGCGGGGGATGGGTGAACTTATTCGAAATCACTGGAGTTCCTGCTTGTATGCGTTTGGGGATTCAATTAGGTACGCGCGAATGTATTTATTTGTTCTGTCTCTTCTAAAAATAGGAAATTCCTGATGCGCCAGACCCTCGGTTGGAAAGAAATTGATGAAGATGGTCGCAAACTGGAAGTGGAAGCTTTTCGTGAGCGCAATCATTGGACCTTTACGAAAAGGCTCAATCGCCGCCATGACTGGGAAACAATCGAAGAACCTTCGGTTGCGGACTGGGAGCAGCTGATGGACTTAATCGATCGCAAGTATCGACGTCGTCGTTGTGCGTATCGTGATGTGGAACAGGTAAAAGAATTTCTCGAGGAAGCTAAAAAAAAGGAAACCGGATTATGAAACCTTTCATTCATGATGATTTTATTTTGCAGACTGAAACTGCAAAACGTTTGTACCACGATTATGCGGAGAGCATGCCCATTATCGATTACCACTGTCACTTGAGTCCTCAGGAAATTGCTGAAGACAAACGATGGGACACGGTTACACAAATTTGGTTGGGTGGCGATCATTACAAATGGCGCGCGATGCGGAGTAATGGCGTGACTGAAGAGTATTGCACGGGCGACAAGGATGATTGGTCTAAATTTGAAAAATGGGTGGAAACGCTGGAAGCGTGTTATAAAAATCCGCTCTATCACTGGAGTCATTTGGAATTGTCCCGCTACTTTGATATCGACGAGATTTTGACTTTGGACAATGCACGTGAAGTGTATGACAAATGTAACGCTTTGTTGGCGACTCCAGAATTTTCGGCCCGGGGGTTGATTCGGAAATCGGGGGTGAAAGTCATTTGCACCACAGATGATCCGGTTGATGATTTGCGTTGGCACCGTCAGATTCGTGAAGACGGGTTTGAAACCACGGTGTTGCCTGCTTGGCGTCCGGACAAAGCGATGGCGGTTGAAAATCCTGCGGGTTTTGTGTCTTATGTGCAGCAGTTGTCTGAAGCCGCTAAAATTGAAATTGTTGATTTCGACAGCTTTATGTCGGCTTTGAAGGCGCGTCATGATTTCTTCCACGAAGAAGGCTGCCGTCTTTCGGATCATGGATTGAACCGTTTTTATGCCGCGGACTATACCCAGGATGAAATTTCATCCATCTTTAGTAGGGTGTTGGCGGGTGAATCGGTATCTGAACATGAAGATGATCAGTTTAAATCCTGCATGATGGTTGAATTTGGGATCATGGATCATGCCCGCGGGTGGGTGCAACAATTTCATGTGGGTGCGTTGCGTAACAACAGCAGTCGTTTGTTTGATGCTTTGGGGCCGGATACAGGTTTTGACAGTATTGGTGACGAACGTTTGGGCAATGATTTGTCCAAATTCTTGGACCGTCTGGACCGGGATAATCAGCTAGCTCCCACGATTCTGTACAATTTGAATCCGCGTGATAATCATTTGATGGGCACGATGATTGGCAATTTTCAAGATGGGTCACGTCCCGGGAAAATGCAACATGGCAGTGGCTGGTGGTTCCTCGATCAGAAGCACGGCATGGAACAACAAATGGAGATTTTATCTCAGTTGGGCTTGTTGAGCCGTTTTGTAGGGATGTTGACGGACAGTCGCAGTTTCCTCAGCTATACGCGTCACGAATATTTCCGCCGCATTCTTTGCAATATGTTGGGCAATGATGTGGAGCAGGGCTTGTTGCCTGCGGATATGAAACGCTTGGGGGCCATGGTGCAGGATATCTGCTTTAACAATGCCGCCCGCTACTTTGATTTCGGTGTATCACCGCTCACTTAACTCCTAGGAATATTCCCATGTCTGATAAAAAATCTTTGATTACTCGTGTCGCACAGGCGATCTCTCAAACTCCTGCTGATAAGGAAGTTCTTATCGGATTTGATGGTTTCATTGACGAAATTATTCGTCTGGTGGATACCCGTCAGTCCGTTGATGAATTTACCCCCATTGGCACCATCACGCAATTCGGTACACGTGTGACCGCAGCTGCTGGAAAAAGTTGCAACATTGAAATGGTGCAGCAACAAATCAAATTGGGTGGCAATGGTCCGATCATGGCCAACAATTTGGTAGAGCAGGGATATGCGGTGAATTACTGTGGCGCCTTGGGTGCGGATGGGGTTGTGAACGCGATTTTTACTGAGTTTACCGATCGTTGCAAAGAAGTGATCACCTTGGCCGATCCTGGGTATAGTGAAGCGCTTGAGTTTGATGACGGCAAAGTGATCATGGGCAAAATGTCCACCTTGGCGGAAGTAAATTGGGAAAGTGTTCTGGCTCAGTTGCCTGAAGATAAATTGTCAGCCATGATTGAAAAAATGGATCTGATTGGGTGCGTGAATTGGACGATGCTTCCTAACATGAATTCGATCTTAAAAGGATTGGGTGGGTTGTTGGCCAAACGTTCGAGCCGCGCAAAACTGTTCATTGACCTTACGGATCCACGCAAACGGAGTAAGGAAGATATTGCTGGCGTATTGCAGATTCTCAAAGAGATTCAATCAGGGGTTGATGTCATTTTAGGACTCAACGAAGACGAGTCTATTCAAGTGGCCACGGTATTGTTTGGCGATGAAGGAGATGATCTCACTGCCCGCGCTCAGAAGATTCGTACCGAATTGGGACTGTTCCAAGTGGTGGTTCATCCTACCCGCTCTGCGGCGGTTGCTTCTGCGGAAGGCGAATGGTTTGTGGAAGGTCCTTTCACGCCTAAACCCAAGCTGACGACCGGTGCCGGCGACAACTTCAATGCAGGTTACTGCAATGGATTGTTGAGTGGATTGGATCCTGAAGCCTGTTTGGTTACGGGTGTTTGCAGCTCTGGATTCTATGTGCGTAATTGCCGTTCTGCCAATCGCGAAGAATACGCGACCTTTATCCAAAGTTGGGCGGATGCAGGTTGTGGCGAAATGCCATAAGTAATGCGTAACTGCGGTTGCGAAGATCATAAAAAAGGAAGGCTGCGAAGCCTTCCTTTTTTTTGTGTTTTGGACTTTGGGCTAGGGAGTGGCGTCTTGGCTACCTCGATAGGTACTTAAGATACGGGTGACATAACGTCGGGTGCTAGGGAAGGGGATGGTTTCGACAAAGGGAATTCCGTCGGGAACTTCATTTTCCCATTTACGTACACGGGTAGGCCCGGCATTGTAGTGCGCAAGGGTGTAGGCGAGAGGGTCTGGTTTATCAGAAAATTCTGCAAGACCTTCGGCTAAATACCATGCGCTGATGTTGGCATTGACTTTTAGCCTGAATAGTTCTTTTTCACTGGGGATGGGATGATTGGTTTCGCGGGCCCAGTGTTTAGCGGTGTTGGGCATGATTTGAAACATGCCTATTTCACCGGCTGCCCCTTTGGCTTTGGGATTGAGGCGGCTTTCCTGAATGCCGACGGCGCGCAAGAGCAAGGGGTCTACCTGGTGTTTATTTCCGGCCCAGATCATGGCGTGATCGATGCGATGGTACCACAGTCCCACTGCCGTCATGCCGCAAAGCAAGAGGGTGAAGACGATTCTGGAAGTGGAAAGGGGCGTTCTCATCTTTCTTTTGTGCAAAGATTCTGGCAAATCAGCGTGAATGTCAAACCTCCCTCTTCATAAAGCGCCTTCTCCACCCATTGCCCGGGTAGTGGTCGATGTTGCCCTGGATAAAGAATTTGATTATTTGATCCCTGATGCCTTGCGGGGGGTGGTGGTACCTGGCATGCAGGTGAAGGTCCCTTTTGGGCGTCGTCATATCGAGGGTTTTGTGCTCGGGTTTAAAGAAAAGTCAGACTTCAGTGCTCTAAAGTCGATTACGGGTTTGGCCAAAGAAGAAGCGTTATTATCGCCAAAAATCATGGAATTGGCCAAGTGGATGGCGGATTATTATATGGCACCGATTGAACAGTCGGTCAAAACGGTGTTGCCGGGGGCGGTGCGGAAAAAAGGGGCTACATTTAAAAAACAATTGTTTGCCACGCCGGGGGATAAATCCGGGTTGGAAAGTGAATTGGCGGGGCTGCGTCGTTCGGCGCCCAAGCAGGCGGCGGCCTTGGATATTTTGCTTTCGGGAGAGCAGATGTTGATGTCCGATTTGGTGCGGGCTGCCAAAGTGACGCATGGCACGCTGCGGGCCTTGGAGAAAAAGGGTTTTATTCAAATTTCGGAAGGGGTTCAGGAGCGGGATCCTTTGGCTCATCACGAGTTTTTAAGAACCAAAGCCTTGGAACTGAATGGGGAGCAGGCCGAGTGTTTGGCGAAAATCACCCAAGGCATTGATAGCCATACGCTAAAAGTAGTGTTGTTGCATGGGGTGACGGGTTCGGGGAAGACCGAGGTGTATTTACAGGCGCTGTCTCATGCCTTGGCCTTAGGCAAGGGGGCGATTGTGTTGGTGCCTGAAATTGCGTTGACCCCGCAAACGGTGGAGCGGTTTCGGGGTCGGTTTGGCGAAGGCTTGGCGGTATTGCACAGTCATTTGTCGGATGGGGAACGGCATGATGAGTGGCATCGGGTGAAGCGCGGAGAGGCCACCGTGGTGGTGGGGGCTCGATCAGCATTGTTTGCGCCAGTAAAAGACTTGGGATTGATTGTGGTGGATGAAGAGCACGAGTCGACCTACAAACAGGAAGAGGCGCCACGCTATCATGCCCGGGATATGGCGGTGATGAGGGGGCATTTAGAAGGCTGCACGGTGGTCTTGGGCTCGGCGACGCCTTCCGTGGAAAGTTTAGAGAATGTGCATCAGGGCAAATACGAGTTAGCCAAGTTGGATATTCGGGCGGATGATCGACAGTTGCCCATGGTGCGGGTGGTGGATATGCGGCATCAACGATATGAAGGGAAACCGACCTTGTTTTCAAATGACTTGGTGGAGGGGATTCGCCTGCGGATCAATTTGGGGGAACAAGTGATGTTGTTTCTCAATCGTCGGGGCTATTCCAAAAATTTGACCTGTCCGGAATGTGGTTTTGTGCCCGAGTGCCCGGATTGTTCGGTGGCGTTGACCTATCATAAACGATTAGGGTATTTGCGTTGCCACTTTTGTGGACATGCGGAACGGGTGCCGGATCGGTGTCCGCAAGAGGCCTGTAAAGCGGAAGAATGGCAGTTCATGGGATCGGGTACGGAGAAAGTGGAAAGCAAATTGGCTCGTATTTTCCCCCAGGCGACCATTCGACGGATGGACAGTGATACCATGACCTCCAAGCATGCGTATGAGCATGTGTTGGGGGCGTTTCGGAAAGGGGATATTGATATTCTGATTGGCACGCAGATGATTGCAAAGGGCTTGCATTTTCCCAATGTGACCTTGGTGGGCGTGGTGAATGCGGATGCAACCTTGCACATGCCTGATTTTCGGGCGGGGGAGCGGGCTTTTCAGTTGTTTACACAGGTGGCAGGTCGGGCAGGGCGTGGAGATGTGGCGGGGGAAGTATTGATTCAAACCTACACCCCTACTCATCCCGCAGTGCAGGCCGCGCGACGTGGTGATTTTGATGTGTTTATCGATGAAGAACTTGAAGCGCGGAAGATGCTGAATTATCCCCCGTATTGTCGACTGATCTGTGTTCATTTCCGGGGGGAGAGTGAGCAACAAGTTGATTTTGTGGCAGGGCAGGTATTTAATGAACTCGATCGATTATTGGGTGAAAAACCAGAGGTGAATTTGGCGCCACCTGTCCCTTCGCCGATTGCGCGGGTACAAAAGATGTACCGCTATCAGATGATTGCCCGAGTGCCGCGGGTGAAGGTCTTTACGGTGCCCCTGAAGCATGTCCTAGACGGTCTCAAGCTTCCTCGTCAGGTACAAATCATTGTGGATGTGGATGCGATTAGTTTGATGTAAACCAACGCATTCAATGCGATACGTAGTTGTGTTCCCTGTGGAAAAAGATCCAGAGTTCCGGGGTTGCATTTTTTCTATCAGAGGTTTTATTCAGGGGATGAATTTACCTCTTTGCTATTATGGAAATCCGATTTTGCGTGAAAAAGCGCAACCCGTTACGACCTTTGATGCGGAGCTTGAAAAGCTTGGCAAAGATATGATTGCCACCATGCGTGAAGAAGCGGGGATTGGACTGGCGGGTCCGCAGATTGGCAAGAGTTTGCGTATTTTTACGATGGAAGTGCCACTGGATATGGATGAAGATGAGGCGGGGATACCCCATAATTTAGGCTTGGAAAGTCCCTTGGTCGTGGTGAATCCCGAAATAGAAGAGATGGGCGACTTAGACGAAGAAATGGAAGAAGGCTGTTTGTCGATTCCGGATGTGCGCGGAAAAGTAATTCGTTCATTTGCGATAAAACTCCGTTATCAGGACGTGAAAGGTGAAAAAAAAGAACTCGAGCTGAAGGGGTTGGCGGCCCGCTGTGTGCAACACGAGTTTGATCATCTCAACGGGGTGCTGTTTATCGACTATTTGAGTTCGGTGAAAAAAATGTCCATTAAAGGAAAGCTGAAGCGCATTAAGCAAAATTATGGCAAATAGGTGATGGCGAATAGGTGATGGCGGAGGATAAATATACAGTATGCGGAGATTACAAGATTTTGAAGAGATGGAAGTCTGGAAAGATGCTCAGTCTTTGGCTGTTTCGGTCTACAGTGATTTTTCTTGAGTGCAGGACTACTCGTTTTGTGATCAAATTAAACGAGCGGTTGTTTCCATTTCTAATAATATTGCGGAAGGCGCAGAGAGAACAACCTCCATTGAATTTGCAAGATTTCTTGATATTGCAAAAGGGTCAACCGGTGAAGTACGTAGTATGTACAAACTCGCAGAACGTTTAGGGTATTGTACAACTGAGATCGTTAGTCACAGGTCTCAATCTTGCTTAGGTATTTCAAGACAACTTGGGGGATTCGCTAAACACTTACGGCAAAAGTAATTGTTCTGCTCATCACCCATCCGCCATCATAAATCCGCCATCCGCCATTTTACTCTTGCTATTCATTTGTAGGCCTTTCATACTTTTGACATGATTATGTCAGAGGACTTGTTTGAGGAAAATGCGCCGGATGAAGGTCCTGCAACTTTAGCGCGTATGCATGCGGCGGCAGTGTTGGGGGTAGAGGCTATTCCAGTCGAAGTGGAAGTAAATGTCAGTCCTACCAAGGATGATAAGTTTCAACCCAGTATTGTGGGGTTGCCGGATGCGGCGGTGAGGGAGAGTTTGGATCGGGTGACCACAGCTTTGGTGAACAGCGAATTGACCGCGCCCTTTGATGTCCGTTGGCTGATCAATTTGGCGCCCGCCCATTTAAAAAAAGAGGGACCTAGTTTTGATTTACCTATCGCCTTGGCGACCTTGTGTGCTTTGGGTGAATTGACCCAGACGCAATTAAAGGGTTGTATGGCGGTGGGCGAATTGGCCTTGTCGGGGAATGTTCGTCCCGTGCGTGGGGTATTGCCCATTGCGTTGAAGGCCAAAGAAGAGGGGATTCGAAAGCTGTTTGTTCCTTTTGAAAATGGTGAAGAAGCTGGGGTGGTGGAAGGCCTTGAGGTTTATCCGGTAAAGCATTTGTTAGAGGTGGTGAATTTTCTGCGAGGTGACTTAGAGAAGTTGCCTCTGGAGATGGACTTTGATCATTTGTTTGAACAGTTTGAAAAATATCCCTTGGACTTTGCGGAAGTGAAAGGGCAGGAGTCGGCGAGGAGAGCGCTGGAAGTGAGTGTGGCGGGGGGGCATAATTTGCTGATGATTGGCAGTCCGGGTACAGGCAAAAGCATGATTGCAAAACGAATTCCGACCATCCTGCCTCCGCTCAATTTGGCAGAGTCCTTAGAGGTCACCAAAATACATTCCATTGCCGGTACGCTTTCTCCCCATCAGGCTTTGGTGGCCCAACGTTCTTTTCGATCTCCACATCACACTGTTTCTGATGCTGGTTTGCTTGGGGGAGGCACGCATCCCATGCCGGGTGAAGTAAGTTTGGCGCATCACGGGGTATTGTTTTTGGATGAGTTACCCGAGTTTGCCCGCAATGTTTTGGAAGTGATGCGACAGCCTTTGGAGGATGGGGTGGTGACCATTAGTCGGGCTGCCGCTAGTTTGACCTTTCCCTGTTCGTTTATGTTGGTCGCGGCGATGAACCCTTGTCCATATGGATTCCAACTTCGGTGTCAAAAAAATCTTCAGGTTGCCGCATAAGAGAGATCCCTGAAATACCGTCATTTGTAACATGTATTTTCGAAAATAACTGTCTAATCGCCACCTTTTGTTTGGCTGGATCTTGTATTCGATTAAAAGCTAATGCACCACGAGCAAGTCTGCTTATTGCTTGAGTTAGTTCATCATCAGAGGGCGGTAGCGGAGTCTTTCGTTGGTTGGCTTCAGCTTCCTTAATTTTCTCCGCTAGTTTGCCGGACACTCGATTAAACTGATCAGCTGTTATAGATCCTTCAAGATAATCGTTTTCAATATTTTCGAATCTACGTTTGAGTTTTTTGCCCTCGGAGACCCAATCTACAACTGTGTTTTCAGATGAGAGCTTCTTAGACTCTTCAACTTTATGATAGGAAGTTAAAAGGTCATTTAGAAAACTGGGTTTGGTAAGTTCCTTGGATACAAACTCAGCGACTTTCTCATCGGTTGCGTCCTGTCTTTTGTTTTTCAATTCACAAGAGCAACCCTTTCTGCGATTTAGATAATCGTTTTGTTTACAATAATAATAAGCATGAGACTTTCGATCCTTCCTCTTACCCGAATTGCAATACAGTCTTTCGCCACAATGACCACAGAAGCCTACACCAGTGAGGAGATGTTTTGTTCCACCCTTACGAGATTCTGACCAATTCCCGTTTGTCGTGTTTAAGAGTTTGTTGACTCGATTGAATCGCTCTTGATCTACAGCACCTGGTTCCAAAACTCTTACACGAATAATTTCATCAGCTGTTCGTTTTACTTTTTTTCGATCAGGTGCTTTGCCGTTCTTAGAGGGGTATTTTTCCTTTCCACGCTTATGGTCGTAGACTCTCCACCCTGTGTAGAGTTCATTTCTCAACTGATTTCTAAGAGTCCTATGATGAATCCCTACTCGTCGTCCAAGTTCTGAGAGATTTGTGATTCCTTCCTCATCTACTAACCTAAAAGCTTCGACGACTGGTTGCACTTCAGAATTATAGCTCCAACATTCAGTGGGCAGTAAGCCCTGCTTTTCTTTGTTTCGATCATATGAAATGCCCATTGGCAAAGTGATTGTAGTTGTTGGTAAACGCCCTTCTTGTCTTTTCGACTCTTTAGCGCCATGAACTCTTCTTTTTAATGTTCTGACCTCATTCCCCGCCATGAGAGCTTGAAAACCCGTATTGAGATAACCAGAATCAGTAGAAAGATCATGTTTTTGATCACCACAAAAAAGAGTTGCTTCAGCATCTTGGAATACCTGCAAGAGTGCGAAGTCTTCGAATTGATCAGGTCTAATCAATCGATCAATGTCAGCAATGGCAATGCCGTCTATGACTCTAGTTGAAACCATTTTGAGTACTCGCTGAATCTCATATGACTTTGCAACCGTAGTCCCAGATACATCCGAGAGTTCAATCATCTCAATGCATTCGAGATTGTTAGCCTTAATAGTTCGATTAATAACCTCTCGCTGACGTGGAATTCCTGCGCGATCTTCTTCAGCCTGTTGTTCAGAGCTAACTCGTATTAAGCCGATAACTTTAGATTTTCGTTCATGCATGTAAGTTTTCTCGCTAATTTAAATACCCTTTCTTTGTCTCCAGATTTTACGGCAGATGCCATTTCCGTAATTATTTGTTCCTCATATAGGGCTTGCTCGATGAGGATACTGTGGATGGAATGATCCTGTGTAATGGGTAGACCATTCCCGTTCATCTGATCTTTATTATCAGAGAATTGTGGGTTTTCGGGAATGGCCTGTTTTGACTTCATTAGTCTTCCATGCCCTTTTCATCGTCATCGCCCATGATTTCTAACGCTGCAAATTTATTCAATACTTGAACAACATCTTCTTCGGAAGCATTCGCGACTTTATGCGACAGATAGCGTAACTCCGAAACTGGATGTAAATTTTTAAACTCAGGATTGAAAGTTGAGCAATGAATCCAGCCATCGATTGAGTCTAATAAAGCTACCTTTTTTGACCCTGAAATATCTTCGAAATTGAATAGATCATGAATAATTTCAAAAATAGCCACACCTTCATCATAGGTTATTGGGAAAGTTGTATTCATAGAATCTTCCGCCAAGGCCCTTAGATTTTGATCTCTGTTTCGCGCAATTTTGTAAACCCAAAGATCAAAATCAATTTTTGTCCATTCCTCCTCAATCTGATTTTGATCTGAGAGAAATTCTCCATCAAAGTATCCACTATCTCTCAAGAGGCATTTCGTTTGATCCCCAACCCATGTCAAATATGAGTAATCGTCATCGTTGAGTCCCGTAATTTCTTCAATTTCCTCATTGGTTGGAGGTTCGATGACCACCGTATTGTTCATTGAATTTTTGTATTCGTAATTTCCAAATCTTAAGTTTTTCATAATTCCGACTCCTTTTTCATTAAATGTCTAATCCCACAGTCTCTGGTCTCTCCAACCCCACCGCTTCTTTGATCGAATCCTTGTACTTCACCTTGGGGTCGTCTTTGTAGCTCTCATAAAGCTCGGAGAGGTAAGTATCTGTTTGTTTGGCGAGTAACTCGTCACCTCTCTTTTTGGCAACGTTGTCCTTGGGGCAATTGATTGAGAGGGCTTGTCTCAATTGATTAACTCGACCCAACCAAATGGCATCGGTGACGTAGGGCATGGTCTTCGTGACAACCTTGTCGATTCGATTGTCCAACATGGGCTCGGAGGATACGCTGGTTGCGAAGCCATTTTTGTATGCCAATTTGAGGCAGTCGAGACGATGCTGAAACATGGGAGCGCCTGGTTCCCAAAATTTCAAAACGGAATCATTTGCTGACCCAATTGTGAATCGAAACAAGATCTGATCTTTGTATGCTTCACATTCCTCGCAGATCCTTTTTATACAGGGGAGGGTAGGCTTGCTGACGATCAAGACTTCATTACCTGACTCCAATAGTTTAAGAAGTACGGTGAGGTATTCCTCAATGTTGCGCGGTGTGATATCGTGACTGGTGGGGTACATTATTCGACCCTCCCTTTTGCGATACCCCTTACCAATGGCCTTCTCATTAAGATCTGGCTTTTTGTTCCAATTCGATGGAGTTTTACGACCAAATCGAATCGCCATCGATTTGGCGTAGCAGTATTTGCAGTTCTTTTCGCATCCACTCTGTATATTGACTGAATGGGATGCCCATTCTCCTACGCCATGGGTGGCTTTATTATTTTCTTTTCTTCTCATTATTTCGCCACTCCTTTACTGAAGTTATTTTCTAATACTGAAGGTAAATATTCATAAGGCTTATAAGGAGTTCCATCACTATTATATTCAACTGCGATGGGGACATAATTATTCGAAACACCTGATGCAGAGTTTGTTGATTTAAGAATCAAATTAATTATCCCGTCCTGACAATAAACTGAGGCCATGGAGAATATGCTTTTACCAATGGGTAATTTTAAAACTCTTATAGAAAGGCTCTGTTCCCACTGTGTTAGTTCTGAGAACAAAGTAACGCATGATGAATTTTTACAATTTTGTATTTTAAAGAAATATTCAATAAGTTCATTTATTGAAACGTCCACTTCTCCAAAATTGCATATTTCTGGATCAACTCCTAAATCTTCTACGCTATATGAAGAGTACTCATTGCCATTGTTATTTCTTATTTTGTTTTTATTTATTTTCATATTTTTATCCGACCATTTATATAAAAGCCACCTGGATACATATTTTGATGACAGTTGTTAAATTTGTGTGCTGTTATGCAGCTTTCCTAGAGCAACTGATGAGGTATTCATTGGTTGTCTTTTTCCCTGATGTACTATTACAGGTTAGGGGAACTAGAAATTTTGATGCCGTAACCTCACGTCCATAAATTCTGGCAAAAGTCATGATCTCATTCGGAGAGATATTGCTGGTGTCATTATATGAAATAATGAGAGTGGGGATATGTAAGCTACATTCGAAAATTTTGGCTAACCCTGTAATCGCTGAGGTACGACTTCCGAAATATGTATATGGAGCTAACTCGCATTTCGAATCAGTCGGATCTTTGATCAAATGGTCCTCTCCTTTGAGTAACGAAACCAAGTCATCAAGAAATCCGTAATCAGCCTCGTATGATCCTCCACTCTTTGATGAATAAGGTGGGTCTAAGTATAGAACGTCGGCTTCGATTTCTGGAATTAATGAAAGGGCATCTTGATTATAAACATGGTTGTTTTTGCCGTTGTCATGAACAAAGTTCGGAAAGGTATTTAGAGCGAAATTCCTAACTTCTTTTTCCAAATCAACCAAAACCATATCTTTAAGTCCAATCGGTTTGTTATCACTTCCCCAATGAATATGGGAATATTTGAAGTAGGTTGATATCACCGCAACTGGAATATAAACGGCAATGTTTTTCTTAATAGGGTTATCAAGTTTCTTAATATTATTCGCCCATGCTTCAAGAAATCGACAATTCTGAACGCCAAATGATATTTTATAGATCTCTAATATGGTATTCATTTCTCCTGATTTACGAATATTTGAGCAGAGTTGATCAAGATCAATATTTGAAAGGCTAGTGGATTGATTTTCGACCAATGCTTTCATTCGTATAGATGGATAGCGCATGACATCATTGGCGATTACCTGATAGCCTTGATTTTTAAATGTCCATGCAACTATCCCCGTACCACCGAAAACGTCTGCGATGGTGTTGGTTCCTTCAGGGATTTCTTTGAGTATTTGCGTCAATAAGCGTTTTTTATTTCCGAAGAAATTTGTTCTATAATTCTTAATTACTGGAGGTAGATAATCAGGTTGGATTACTTGCGTGGCAAAAGGGGAATTCTTCATGCTGCCACCTCTTTTGATTCGAGTGAAACTACTGTTTCTGTTGTTTCATTTTTGTCTATAGGAAAGGGGAAATCCACCCATTTCATTTCTGTTGCATAGTTAAGTAAAATGAGAATAGTGTCTTTGAAATTATCGCTAACTTCTGGTTTTATTGTTTTAGTATTGTTTTCTTGTTCATCGTTAAACTTGCTGAAATCAGCGAGCAATTTTTCAACACGAAGTCTAAGCTTTTCTTCAGTAATAGAGTTGTTTTGCGGTTGATTTGCTGAGCTTGCTATCTCCTTTTTTAAAGAGCTAACAGACATGTTCTCATTTTTTGCCTTCAACAATAAATTCTTGCGATCTTCAGTAGATAAATTTTTCTTTTGAACGACTATGAAATGAGTCATTGAGAGGTCCGTAAAAGATATTTCATTTTTCACTTCCTCGTGAACAGTATATGCAACCATATAATTTCTGAGCTGGCTGATTCCGATTAAGGAATCTTTATGATGGGCAAGTTTTCTGAGGCATTTATCTTCAGTTAGTTTTGATGTATCAATATAGTCTTTTATTAATCGTCCTTGCTCTACCCAGGTCTTTGCAACATTTATCAAGTTTTTATTAATTTTACAGATGTAATTTGATGTTAAGGTTTCGATTTCAATAGAATTTGCTTTGTCAGTCATTATGATTTCCTTTGTTGTAATTTTATATTTTTGTTTATTTATCAACGTTCTGTTTTTGACGAATTGTTCGCTTTGCAGAGGGGCTCGTTGATATGTTTCTGGTAAACAACAAAATTGCGTTCATGTGACCTCTCGAAAAATAGTATTTTTTAAGAGAAAGCTGTGGGTAAACAAAAAACGCCCAGTTTTACTGGGCGTTTTCGAGTTTATATCTGATTTTGTCTGTAGCCAATCTATCAAAATAAAAAATCATTCATCGATTGGAATCTGCCTAAAATGAATGAATATTGTGATTGCGTGAAGCATTTATATATACATATGTATGTTATCGAATGCTATTCTGTGAGTCCTTATTTTCTACCTTTAGTCCACATATGTGTTAGGGCTAAGAATCCCGAAAAATGTTGCTGCTTTATAAAATTCTGCCCAAAGAAGTATTTCTTCTTCTGTAAGTTCCATTTCTTCCAATATCCCATCGATTGACTTTATTAACCTGCTTGAAGTTTCCGGGCTTCGATTATCTGCAACACCTACAATCTTGTCTGGAAAATATTTTTTAAATCCATCCTTATCCATCCATATTTTATTTATTATTCCATTTATTTCTTCGGAAGATTTTCCATCATGTTTTAAAATTTTCCTGATTAAAACCCCAATATTACGGAACCCTTCATCAAGCAGGAACTTTTCTGTTCGTGGAGATTTTTCAAAATCTTTCAAAAGGACATTCAAGTCATTAAAGTCCTCTTCCATATAACTGCTGATTGTTTTAAGTTTGTAAAAATTTGGGATTTCCATTCTAACTCCCCATTTACTTTGAAAAACATGTATTCTCATAGGAAGAATATGTACTCGTTCGATGAATTGATAATCTCCCAAGTAGGTTCCTATCATTTCCAAATTGTATTTTAAACAAAACTCACGAAGCATATTGCAGTTTCCATCTGACGAATCCCGAACGTTTTCCGCTTCAAGCCTCCCATCATCAAAATATACCAACCAATCATTATAGGGTTCTAACCTACCTGCAAATACATAGACCCAATGCTCTTGCCCTATCTGGTCTCTAAGTAATTCAGCTGCCTGATTAAATTCTTCATTTGATAGGAGGCGTCTTCGCCATGCGATTTGTGATGTTGCTTGGACTGGAGAATGCTTATAATTATCAGTTAATGCCATTCTTCGAGCTATACTGTACCTTTTTCGAGGAACGGTAAGTAAATTGATTCTAGGGTCCGTAAGCTCAACAAGAAATAAAAGAAATTCAAAATATAAGGACATTAGGTCAAATGGAATATTTGAAATCTCCCATCCGCCTTCTTTGTCATAAGTTATATGGCTTGATAATCTCTTACCTATCAGATCGCCATACAATTTTGGCCATTGGATACCGCTTTCGAAGATGCTACGCAATTCTGATTCATTCAATACTGCTAAATCATCAGGAGAAGCTGCGTTATAAAAAACGGAGAACAGCATTTGAAAGCCATTATCCCGGTAGATATCCCTGTACTGCTTGAGTTCCTCATCAAGCTCACAAATATAATCGCACATGGTATCAACATTTACAAGATAGGCACTAGCGATTGGAGATAGAGTTTTTCCGTCATTCTTAACTAAAGCCATGTCCATACCTGGGTTTTAGGGTTTATAGAAAACTAGAACATTTAAGGTTAAAGTGAAAAGAAAAAACATTTGCCTTTCTAGGCAAGTGACCCTAAAGGCTCATGAAAGTAGGCCTTGAATGAGTTTTCCATTTCAAGAATTCTTCATATGCATTTTGGATACCATAAATTTGAAGCCAAATAGCCTGTTCTCCATGTTTCTCCATGATTTGTAACGAATCTGGTAGCAGAGGGCTATCTAAGGCTCTGGTCCTGTTTTGGGGGTATGCGTATTGGTACCTGACCAAAAACTGCTTTAAAATAATTTTGAGCGTGTGTATTCATCCCAAAAATTGTAGGCACTCCTTGTAACGCAAATGCATTCATAACCTAAGATGTCTTTATCAGATCTTCAAAATGAAAGTCGAATCATACGAACTTACACATGGTTTAATACTTAAAAAACTGATTTCGAATAGATCTCAGGTTTGTTTGAAAATTTATGAAGGCATCGAAAACGATTGTCCAACATACGTAATAAATAACGAATACAGATTTTTAATTAAATCACCGACTTACTCATACCTTGATTCGGATGGTGTACCCATAAGGCAGTATTTATTCTCAGATCTCGAACTTACATTGGGAGTAGTTTCCAAACCGTTACACAACCTGTATATTGCTTTGGTCGTAGACAATGCTCAATTTTCATCAAAGCAACTCGAAGTCTGTTTGTTGGGGCCTTCTGAAATCAAGACTTTAGCTGAAAGTGATAACAAGGCTTTGTCGAATTTATTTTTAACAAATGAACCACGATCAAGCCATTACAGCATAGATGGATGGAAGGATATTGTTGTAAAAATTGATAAAAGTGCTTTCGAGCAATGGGACCTTTTTTGCAAAGGGAATGAAGCGGTTAGTGCAAACTCAGACAAGACCTCTCCTTCAGCAATGAAAAATCCCTATTTTGTAGGTAGCTTTTATTACGATATTTTCGAATTGATAAGAGATGAAGGCCCACTAACCAAAAATGAAGTTATTGAAATTCTACATGAAAGAACAGGGAAACCTAAGGGTAGGATCGGTATGTCTGTCTCTGTTGTTATCTCTCCAAAAGAAGAAGGCGAGGGTAGAGGTGATTGTAGAGGTAGTTACTCAGCACATGGGGAGCAATATTTCGTGAAAAAAGACGCTCAAAATCGATTGATTTTGCATGAGCGCTTTCCCTGCCTTCAACCACGCATTCGAGGAAAGGTATAAATTATTATTTCTTCGCCGCGAGGGAAGTTCAGAAATATGAATTTAAGAAGACTTTCACTCAAGTAAAAATATTATAGACTATTTTTAACGGTGACTGACTGTATTCAGACCTCATTGGCTTGAGTGAATTTATCTTTCTTTTACAGTTATAGTATGCCCGTTGTCCCGTTTGCTTTACTCTTTGTCTGATTCATTGCATATTTACTCATTCACTTTTACTAAGTGTTTCTTCTCAAAAAGGGTCATCAGCAGATACCGATTAAAAACCTCAAAAAGTGTGCAAAATATTTTAGCCGTTATCGTCAGGGAACCCCTATGAATAAAGGATATTGTGTCTTTTGGGGCTTTTGTACCTCTTGGTAAATAATCCTTATCTTTAGTGAGGTGACAAAACAAAGGTTCGCAAACAAGCCCGTAGGGAACCCCTTTGTCTGAAAAATGGGTCTGGTTTTTCACTATAAAATACTTCTGTAGTGAGAATTCTCCATGAGGGCCAGATATTCAGTGTCCTGGTGTCTCCTTGTGCGCAGCGTAGCTTTTCACATGAGTACGGGGCGTTGGGATTCTCACTGCAGATTCTTCTAAATGTCTCATTGGGGATCTCCAACGCTTACGGTTCCATCTTACCATCTTGATGCGATAATATTGAGATGGACTGGTAATTTTCAGAAAAAAATAAAAAAAATCATCAGCAGATACCGATAAAAAAGGGTGCAAAGTGTGCAACATTTTAAGCCTTAAAATCGTAAATACTCAATAAAATAAGGGTTTATCCCGTTTAATGGAGGTTTGACCTCTTGCACAGTAGCGATATAAAAACAGCACGTAATTTTTTTGGGTGATAGGGAACCCTTTTTAAAGAAAGATGATTTTTACATCATCTCAAACGGCTTTGACTTAAAAAGCTTCCGAAACTAGAGCGTAGGGAACCCCCTTGATTAATAAACGGCTCAAAAATATAACCGGGTGAGCATGGTCTCTGTCGATTCTCACTGCAGATTATTTTCTGTAGTGGAAATCAGGTTTATTTTGCCGCCGGTATTTTTCCTGGTGATCCTGAATGTGCAGCGGGTGTGTTGTGAAAGTGTTTCCCGGCGTGTACCACATTCCTAATTTATCACTACAGATTATTTTCTGGAGTGGGAAATTCGATTCGATTTGCTTCCCGTATTCCCCTGGTGTTCCGGGGTGTGCAGCAGTCCAGGAAAAGTGTGTCCCCTGCTATTTCTAAGATGCCAAATTTTCCACTCCAGAATTCGTATTTAAAAATCCCTTTTTCCACTTGGCCCAAATCCACGTTGGCGGTTCACTGTTCTCATCAAAGGTAAATGAAAATGGTCAGCACTGAAAAAAGCAAATTACTGGGATGTTGGATCTCTATAGGTACAGAGGCCCTACAGATTACATGGGATAAGCAAATGGGCTTCACTCATCGAAAATCAGAGGAAGGTTCTAAGGAGTCGTTCAATGCGATACGATTACTTCTGGATGAGTTTCGTGAAGTCCTTGATGGATCTGTTGACGGTATCAGCATTCGAGGTCTGCTTGGTTTACCCCCAAATACTGTTGTAGCTGACCAATGGCTCATGGCAGTTGTTTTAACTTTTAATTCTGAAAAAATTGATTCTGGGGTGGTTTCCGGTCTGGCAAAGCAGGTTCTTAGCAGCCGTATCTGTCATTGTCTTACCAATCGTCCTCAAGACCTGATTTGGCAGACGGATGAGATTATTGAAGAGATGATTCAGATAGGGGTTCTGAAAGAAGGGAGAGAGGGGGTATCCTTGGGGCTAAAGCTGAAGGCATTTATTGAGGGCGAACCGAAGGAGGAAGAAAAGCAGATGCCTAAGCCTACCATGCAGGATGGTTTTGAGGAGTATATCAGGAATCTCCCCAAACTTTCTCCCGCAGAAATGGTTCAAGGGGTATTTGATGCCGGATATGTAGGACAGGAAGCTGCTGTCCGGGCAGTCTCATTAGCTGTGTATCGTCACTTCAGACGGCTTGTCCGACATCATATTGGGGAAACGCCCTTGAATAAGCTGCCTCCTCTGCCCCACATGCTGCTTTCCGGCAGTACTGGAGTGGGAAAAACCTACTTACTCCAAACATTGTTCAAGGATGTTCTTGGAATCGAGAATGTGGCTTACTTCGACTGTGCAAGTGCAACCCAAGTGGGTATTGTGGGTGATTCCATACAAAGCAGCTTGTTTCAACTGCTGGAAAAAAATTCTGGAAACTCAAAAATCGCCCAAACTGGAGTGGTGATTCTGGATGAGTTCGATAAAATTTGTATCCGCCAGGGAGAGATGGGAGATTCAGGGAAAGACTCCAGCAGATTTTCCAGCACCGCGGTTCAACAATCACTACTGAAAATGATGGAATCCGCTAAACTTGATTTAAGCGCCTACAGACAAGGCCGGAATTCCAGACCCGTCTATTTTGAGACCGGGAATGTCCTTTTCATCTGCCTTGGAGCTTTTCCTCATCATCGCCAACGCAGAAAACCCACTCCAATTGGTTTCGATTCTTCGGAAAATATTTGTGCAGTGAGAAAATCGAATCCTGGGACTAATTTTGTCTCCCTGGGTATGATGCGGGAACTCTATGGTCGATTCTCCCAGATTGTGGAGTTTGAGCCAATGAGTCGGGATGCTATGAGAACGATTCTTTCAGAACAGGTAGTAGAGCGATACAGGGAAGAGTTGCAGAGTGAGGGGATAGGTTTGGAAGTAGATGAAAACGTCTATGACGAGCTGATTGAACAGTCTATACAATTGAAAACAGGGGGACGTGGATTACAACGAGCTTTAGGTGATCAAATTCAATCTGCAATGTTCGATGCTTTTTCCAAAGAAGCAGGGAATGCAAAAACGGTTATGGTCAGCTATGAGGGGGAAGCAATTTGCAGCAGTGTCTCATGTGCTTGAATTTGTAGGTCGAATAATCTCCAAGAGAACGGTATTTATTCAAAAAAATCTGGAGGGGGCTGTGACAACGTTTAAATTTGAATGGGGATCTATCAGGTTTCGTATTTGAAGCTCTCTGTGGGCGATCTGTGCTCGTTTAACATTAAATATATAGAGTTGCCTGTATGTTGCGAAATATACGGAATATTTAGGCTACCTTGCTGTGAATAAGGTCACATTCTTTTTCGAGGTTCCAACCGTATTTAATATCGCTGTCTTCATACCCAAGGATGAACAGAAGGGCGGGTATACAAACTCTGTATCTTCTGGTTCTATAGTCACAATGTTTTTTCACTGTACAGATCACTATCCCCATGTCTGAAAACTCCTGCAACGCCTTACAGTAGACCTTGCAGACTTCATTGAACTTCGATGTTTGTAAGCTAAGCTTACCTTCCACAGCTGCCTTGGGGGCATCTTGAACTTTTTCCAAGGTGTAAAGCAACATCGCAAATTTGCCCTTTGTAGCCTTAACCCCAAGAGCCTTGTATCGTTTTTGAAAATCACCATAGGATGGTTTACAAAAATCCAAAGATCGCAGATGTGGAACATACGGTTTGAATCGCATCATCTCGTAGAAACGAATATAATTGTCTGTTGCATCTTGGTTCGTTTCGGCTGTTTGGGATTTTGTTAAAATTTGTTCATGTGACGTTTGTGCCTCTTCGATTGTGAATCCGAGTAACTTATGGGCCATACCAATTTTAACGTTGTGCGAGTCCCTTTCTCCGAATTTGAACCCGTCTGTGCATATCGTGTAATAATCCTCCATAATCGAAATATACCCCTTCGGAATACGAAAAGAGGTAACGTTAGAATAAGTCACCTCCTCTTTCTTCTTCTCCCTTTTATCCACAACAGATACAGATTGAGATGATTTGAGGAAGGAAGCATCAGAATCAATCAAATCGAATACATCAGGGATAGAATGGTAATCATTACTATTCTCCCATATTACGGTGGAACGGATTCCAGAAGAATGTTTGAATGATGGAATTCGAATTAGTTTATTAAGTGAATTTACAACTCCTTTATCAACATCATATCCTACATCGGTAAACCATTGAATTGCCTGGCTTGATTTTGTTGTAAAATCAGAAAATTTCATTCTACAATTTGGATGGACGTAAGTTGAATAATTTTTCAAACCATATTCCTCATAATTTTCTCTTTTTGATTTAAGTTTTTCCGCAAGCTTTAAATTTGTCTGATGAGGCCCCAAGACTTGACCATTATTAACCAAATTGAATTTGAAGTAGTTGTGAATGCTTTTACCTCCTGTATCAACTTGCATCACCATATACTCTTTAAATTGTTCCATGATGCTCAATTGATCCTCTCTCGTCATATGGTCAGACTCGATGCATAACGTGAGGGTGATAGGGGTGGAATAAATATTTAATTCCTTACTGTTGATTGAGGGGAAGTAAGTGATCACAATTCTGTAACCTGCATCATTCAATTCATTCAATACTGTGACAAGTTCTAAAGCGTTTTCGTAACTTTTCCCCCCTCGTTGTAGGTATAGAGGCCAAGAAAATTTCACCTGCTTAAAAACGCCTTTATTCGAATTTAGAACGATGCGGTTACCTTTGTAGAATAATGTAGGTAACCCTATAGCCGTAGCGATTGGTTGCTTTTCTGAGGCTTCCACTAAGTCTTTTGGTGCTTGCGCAACAATGGTTGGTTTTAGGCTTTTGCCTTTCCATTTTTTTACTGGATATAGTCTGTTTATGTAATCATCTATTATCTCAACTTGCTCGTTGATGTTCATTATTCTCTCCTTTTATGGAGGAATTCTCGAATATTTCTTTGTATAATATACGTATCACCATTGAGCATTCCCCGCTGTTGTTGATTTGGAGGTATGGGTTTCTGGACCTATGCCTCCATAGTTTTGTTAAATTTCTGAGTCGAATTTCCCTTCTGATTCCAATCGAGTGAGGGCTATGTCTCTCAACCAACCCGACATTGACATGCGTTTGCGCCATGCTTCATCTGATACGGCCTGATGCTCTTTATCTTTGAAGCGTATGGTGAGGGTGTTTCGTCTTAATTCTTTCTCTGGGATGGGTGTTTTTGTATTTTCTATTTTCATAATTGACTCCTGTTTTGGGTTCGTGTGTTCATGTATTCTGTAAAGTGGCTGCAAACTCCTTCTTCGATTTCAATATTTCTGAAATTGGGCGCCCACGCTTCGCTTCATGAAAAATACGGAGTCTTTCCTGAGGGTTAAGGAAAAGATTATAATTATATTTTAATGAGTGACCCGGAGTGTGGTTTGGATGGAGTGTTTCGAATCAAGGGCATAAAAAAACCGACCATTAAGATCGGTAGAAGGGGATTATAATTGGGATTGGATTTAATACTCTTCAGGCAGCAGGATGGTAGTAACTGATCGATCCGCTTCTGTAATGATCCATATCCGATTCCCACTCTTGATGGTGTAGCAACTCAACAACCGGTCTCCGCATTCCAAGGCCTTGTCATTCAGTTCCCAGTCTTCAGCGGAAATCTCACCCCAGTTTCCATTTTGATGCAATTTGATGAACTCTAGTGGAAATTGACCTGAATCTTCAATGACTTCCAACGCTCTGGGTGTTGCAACGATTTGACCCAGCGGAACGATTTTTGTTTTTGGAGTGGAAATCATAATATTAATCGATTGAAAATTGGAATTTGGATTGCGAGTTCAGAAGTTTTGACCCAAAAATTCGCAATGAATCTAGCTTCAGAGCTCTCTTTTCCGCAATCCCAAAGGGGGTATTCGCAAGATTTGAGGCATTTAATTGCGAAAAATGAGGAGGGTTTTAGGCGATTTGACCGTTCTGGAGGGCTTGAATTGAGCTTTGACCTCCTTTCTTCTGAAGTGATTTAGCCAGCTTCTCCATCGATGACATATTCTCCTGCATGACCTGGGGCATAACGTCGGCATAAATCTGGGTAGTGGTTATACGGGAATGCCCAAGCTGTTTCTGGACCATACGGAGGTTTGACCCACTTGATTGAAACATAAGAGTCGCATTGGTGTGTCGGGCGCAATGGAGGGTCTTGGGGCAATATTTCTTCCAACGGCGCCATAGAGCTGATGGAGAATATTTTTCTGCTCGTTCAGACCGTAGAAGGTAGGCCTCTGGATGAAGCACTTCCTGGTCCATTTTCCACTGTAGATATCGCTTTAAGATTCGTTTATATTCCTTACCGATATGGACGGTTCTTTGTTTGCTGCCTTTGCCATTTCTAACAATGAGGTGACTCTGTCCGTTACCGATTCGGAGGTCTATGACTTTAAGATTACATATTTCGGAGTTTCGTAAACCAGTTAGCAGAGCAGTTTGAATAAGGAACGCATCACGGATCATGGCTTTGCTTTTTCTCCGTTCACCAAGGATGTAGAGCTCTTCGGCCTTGGTCAGCATTTGAGCCAGTTCATGTTCATTGAGAAATTTTTCAGGGGTTAGTTCCCATTGTTGTGTTGGGTCACTCATGTGCATACCTCCATTTTAAGGATTAGATTAAAAGCCTTCTGCTCTGCGACTCTCCCTCGGTTGGCTCTTCGAATGTATCCTTCCTGCATAAGGTAGGGTTCAACACTTTCCGAAAGGGTCTGAGAACTTTCACCTAAAGAAGCTGCGATTGAATTGAGTCCAACTGGAGATTTTGCATTAACAAGAAGTTGAAGATATGACCGATCAATCTTCGTAAGACCATTATCATCGATTCCTTTAAGTATGAAGGCCTCTGTGACAGTCTGTGTGCTCGCTGAAGAGTCTGTTGCAATACAATACTCGATAATCCACTTTAGATGCCCCAAGGCTATCCGTGCGGTATTACGTGCACGTTTGGCAACTTCGATTGCAAGGGTAGGGGAGATGTCAAAATTCATCTTCGAAGAGGCGTTTTGAACAATTTGTTTGAGTTCATCTATTGCGTAAGGCTCCAAGTCGAGAGTTTGGATAAATCTAGAACGTAGAGGCGCAGAAACCATGCCTGCTAATGTGGTGGCACCGATGAAAGTAAAAGGAGGGAGATCCAAGGTTACTGTTCGAGTTTGCTTTGATGACATTCCAAGATTTTTCATCAGGTCACCGTATTCACTTTCGACTACCATGGTGATTCTTCCGTCTTCCATGGCTGAGTAAAGGATCTCTTCAACAGCTCGCGGTAGACTATGAATCTCGTCGATAAACAAAATATCGTTTTCCTGCAATCCTGCCAGTTGAGCCGTTAATTGTTGAGGATCTTGAAGGTTGGATGCAATCAATTCAATAAGGTTAGAACCCATCTCGTTTGCCAAAATCCGACATAGAGTTGTCTTCCCCAAACCAGGTCTACCAGAAAGCATAGTATGGCAAATCGATGTCCCCTTTTTCTTTGCGGATTTACAAAGAATTTGGAGAACGGTTTTTGCCTGTGTTTGACCTACGTATTCTGCGAAAGAGGCGGGGCGATGGTTGGTTTCATTCATAAAGTATTCAGTGGGTGGTGTAAATTTACTCGACTAAGCGGTAGGTCATTTTTGCTCCAATAAGCTGTGCCAGAATCACTTTTAACAGACGAAAAACGAATAGGGCAAGGGTTAGGTAGATGGAGCTTGAGAGGGATTAGTGAAGTAGGGTTTCTGCCATGATCAACGAGGCGGAATCGAAGTCACAAATAGCATCTTTCGTTGGCAACATGGGCATTTGTACTGTTGAGCGATTCGAACCTGGATTTCAAAATGGCAACTGGGACAACGGTAAATGCTCATTATGCAACCTCCTCATTATCGGCCATGTGTAAACGGACGGCGGAGTTCTCCAGGCGTTCCACCCAATAAGCGAATTTCTTAGAACTTTGATGTCCATCACCGTTTTTGGTAGGACTGGTAATAACCGCCATATCATACCGTGCACGTTTAGGATCTTTACCCGAACCCTTGCTATAGGCTTCCAGTAGATCCTTTCGAGTTACAGGTTTCTTTAGTCCCATGCTTGCCAAATAATCGAAACAAAGGGCGTAGTTGCTTCCTTCTCTGTAGGGATTGCCCTTGAAACGTTTGGGTATGGTTTCCTGTTTTGCTTTGGATTTCGTTTTACGTTTTTGAGGCGATTTTTTAGCGGTGGACTTTCTTTTTGCGGGTGTTGTTTTTGCGGCGGTCATAAGGCACTCCATGGTTGGTGTTTCGATACCTATGTTTTGCCGCTTGTGTGTAAGTGATTCAGCTATAATGTGTTATTATTTTTATTTGAAATTCTGGAGTGAGAAATGTGTCTATGATTCAGAAATCAGGTCGGACAAAAAATGTCTTATCCATGTTGATAACTTTCGAAAATATGAGGGATCATATATGGAGAACATCGTCCATATTGCGGGCTTCGTACTCATCGGCAAAACGGATTAACTCCCTTGAAGTTGGTGGATTCTTTGTAAGGGGCGAAGAGTGGGCTACTAAGATCCTGATTGATGTACAAACTTGCAAGAAGGAGCAAAATGTATCAAATGAGGTTGATGAGTAACCCTTACCGTGAAACATCAGAACAATACCGTTGGACAGATCGGAACTTCCATAACGGAGACCGAGTTGTCTTCGTGGGTCCACCAGATGAAGAGTTTCAGCCAGGAATAATGCCTAAACCTTCGGCTCATAAGCTTTACAAGTGTACGGGCCAGATCCGCATAGGGCGAAGCGAGGACATTCTTGTTTACCCTGATGAACCAGAAGCCGATATGTACTGGGTGCGGTTTGATGATGACCCACAGCCGATTCGTCAGGTCAAAGGAACTTGGTTGGTAAAAGTCGGGGATTTAGGTATGGATTATTATGAATTAGGCTAAAGCTGTGTGAATTATCATAACCTATCAGATTGATTTATTCTTTGAAAGTTTGTGTTTTCTGTGGATATCTATAACAAACTAAAAGTCGTCCCCCCCCCCTCAAAGCCTTAAGTTCACAGTCATAATAGTCACTAAATAAATTTTCGATGACCTTACCAGCATATCTTACTCAGACACGAACCAATATTCAAATTTCCAGTAAAGAGGCTTTCTGTGAACTTTTTGAAATCGGTTGCACTGATTCTATCAGTGATCAATTAGAGAATGCAGATAGGATCATCCGTTCACAAGCCCCTGGTATTGCACAAGGTGCATTTAACAATGTGCATGGGTCTTGGTATGAGTGGATTCTCGCAACTCGTTTTTGGAACCATTTTTTACAGTCCGATTCAAGTATTTTGGCTGCGAAATTACCAAATATTACTGGATTTGATGTGGCAGATTTATTTGATGAGAAATTAAGGGCATATATTTTAGATTTACGCCAAAAAGTTTTAGAGGTCAGCTCTGTAGAGCTGGTAACATCTAATCCTGATTTTGTTATGTATAAACCGAATCAAATGCATCTAGAGAGGCTAAGAGAGCTACCTCCAATTCATTCCTACAGTGTTGACGGGATTAATTTTTTGGAAAGGCTTTACGAGCAAATCGTCGGACAATGTAATTTTATAACAATCATTGGATTTATTGCTACTAAAACAAGTTTCCGTCCTGATCGACGTTTGCAAATACCGCACGAAGGCAGCTTGATGAAAGCGATTTACGCACATTTAGTTACTAGAGAATGGGTGCTGAACCCAAGAGGACTGAAATATTTCGCCCTTGCTTGCCATGTTGGGGATCCTGATAGAAGGGCCTTAAAAACCGTTGCTACCCATTCGATTACGACGGTAACGGATCTCCCAAAAGCTGCGGTAGACGAGGTATACCAAGTCAATAGCCTTGGGGAATCAGACGCATTTCTTCAAACCGAGCTCATCTATAGCTTGTAATTGAATATGTAAGGCCTTTCCTAAAGCCTCCGCAAATTGAATAGGAACGGCATTGCCAATTTGTTTGCCCGCAGTTGTTAGTTTAACCTTTTCATACCTTGCACTGCAAAATTTCCAATTGGAGGGGAAGCCTTGCAGCACGGCAAGTTCTATAGTGTTCAAACCACGATTTTCGGTTGGATGAATGTATCTTCCTTTGGTCGGATTGTAGGCTGCGGTTCGAATTGTTACCGAGGGCTCGTCCAAGCGAAGGCGTCCAAAAGTATCTTGTCCTTGGTGTTTTCCGCTCTTCCAGCAGTTTGGTCGCATATCCATTGGTAAAACGTGAAAGTTTTCTCCAGGACCTATAAGCTCCATTCTATTGCGGACCTTTTCGGAAATATTCATAACAACATTGTTGGAGCTTTTAAGATCCTTAGTTGTAATTTTGGAAAACGCATCATTAACCGTTTGCCATAATGGGAATTTATTTTTCGGTCTCTTCCCTACCTGTAAACAAAATTCTTTATAGGTCTCAGCCGATTTATAATTTGTAGGCTGAGGTAATGCTGGTGTTATACCGTGACGCAAGCCCATAAGGATAAACCGTTTCCGTTTTTGCGGAACACCGTAATCAGCTGCATTCATTATGCGGTAAGTTAATCCATATCCCAACCCGCTGAAACAAGACTGCATGTAACGAAGAACTTCCGTATGTTTTTGTTGGGTTATACCCACTACATTTTCAAAAATGAAAGCTTTTGGAAGCACCCCTGAGACTACACGGACAAATTCTTGAAAA
The DNA here is from genome assembly GCA_029719485.1 of Kiritimatiellota bacterium B12222. Lineage (GTDB taxonomy): Bacteria > Verrucomicrobiota > Kiritimatiellia > SS1-B-03-39 > UBA6053 > UBA6053. The sequence continues at coordinate 877,504 of CP120722.1, forward strand.
AGATCCCCTCCGTTTTTTTCATCTCCAACGCCTTCGCGTTTACCAATGTTACTGAATGGCTGGCATGGAGCACCACCCACAACTAGGGTGGCGTCGCCTGGTTTCAGCTCACTTTTCTGAAGAATTTCAGAGACTGAAACTTTTCGGATATCACCATTATTTTCACCTTCGACAATCGGCCACTCAGGTCGATTTTTTCTTAAGGTTTCTTTGCAATCTGAATCAAATTCAACACAGGCAACCGTTTCAAAACCTGCTTTTTCCAACCCAAGATCCAGCCCACCTGCACCTGAAAAAAGACTTACAACTTTGCCCGCCTTTTCCGACTTTCTTCTTCTGTATTTAGACGTGTCTACATACCACTCGTTTTCAAAACTGTTGTATGCGAAAAGATCTACCCCCTCCCAAATTACACTGTCACCACCGTGAAAATCTGAAGGCTCTTTGATTAGTGAGCGATTTACTTTTGCGATTTGATCTAAAATTTCAGTGGGTAGATGTATGGTATCCCCTCCTATTGCGTGAAAAGCCTGCAAAAAGAATTTTGCACTGAATGATCCTCTCGAAAGCTTGTTGGAAATTGATGCTTTTGTCTCCTTAATTCCAATATTTTCCAGACGATTACACAATTCCTCAATTGATAGGTTTTTGGAATTCATTTCTTTTTTCAACAGGTCACGCGCAATGCTATTCCATAAAACGGGGGAAGTTTTGTTTTTCATGCTGGTCATCAAATATGACAACCGGCATATTTCAAGATCAAAAGCTAATTCATTCGTAATTCTCCTTATAAGGTTTCTCCGTGGATAGGATGAATTAACGATTCCTTAGGCTATTTGAGGGCTTATCAATACGACGGACGTATATGTATAAATTTTAGGTCCATCTAGTCTATCCTTCATCATTCGCTTCCCCATCATGAAGAATCTCACCTGTTAGCTTCGAGATTAATATCACTCTTGAAGACCGTAGCATTGTCCCATCTTTGCCGTCGTTCCATGGAGCCCGTATCACCCAATTAGGGTCCGTTGGTTTTCCGTAAATACAAGGTTGGACCATTGGAGGATCAGGCCATGGTTCCACATCCTCATCAAGAGCGGGTTTCACATGAATTCTAGCTATCTCCAAAGCCAGTTCTAAGTTTACTCCGCCTTCTGCAATGGGATACAAATTCCTGCAATCTGGATTTGTCCGTATCAAAACTTGAACCATGATTGCAGCAACCTTGTTTTGGATGCCAGTGACTTTTGATTCTCTAGGGCCAGCTACATTGAGAACTGGGTGACGGGGAGGGGGAGGGTATTCCTCTTCCTCGATTTCCCCTACAAGCCATTTACAAATATGATCGACCAAGTCCTTGCTTTCGGCTCCCTTTAGGTCGGAAATATGACAGGACCTTTCATGCTTTCCTGCAAATTCTATTGTTCGTTTGGTTCCTCGACTAGGATTGCCGTAAGTAAAAACCAGAGTGCAATCGGAATCAATGACGTTTTGCTCCGTCCGTTTGAGGTAATCCTTTGAACGCATCTCCTTTAGCCGATATTTTTCAGGGACTACTCCATCTTCAGCCAATCGACCTTTGGGCATCCATCCGTCATATGGAATCCTGCAATAGATTGCGGCATCCAACCCACCACGGTCAGCTCCTGTTTGTCCACCTGAAACGATTTTGGTTATCATTCATTTTTTCTACCCATTCTCATTCCTAGACACAACCCCAAAGGCATCGAGATAGAAGACTCTCGACAATCCACTAAGATTCTGCGGTAATAATGGCATGCTCATCTCGAAATTTATCCGTCGTTGTCTCCTCATTTTTCCTTTGTTGGTTTTGTTGCCTTCATCATGCAGTCGGAACACTGAAGCCGTTATCGATCAGCAACAAACGGTTGTACCTGCAAAGCCCATCAAAATCGTCACATGGAATTTAGAATGGTTTCCAGGTAAGTCTACCAGTGCATCCCTTGAAGAAAAGCAAGAGCACATGGAGCAGATTCGAAATGCCATCAGTGAAATTGATGCAGACGTTTATCTCTTACAGGAAGTGGCGGATATGGATTCCATGGAAGAGTTATTCAAAGACCTGCCAGGATACGAGATCCACATTGTTAGTAGCTTTCGGTATGGGAACTTCATTGCCAAGCAACAGGTGGCAGTCGTTAGCCGTTTACCTGCAATAAGTGCCTTTGCTGAATCTTTCGTATCTACAGGAGGTACCAGAGCGCCTCCAAGAGGATTCTCCTTCGCCGCATTACAGACGCAGGATACCAATCTGCTCGTTTATACCGTACATCTAAAAGCCAATGGTGGGGATCCAGAAAGAAACATCCGACTCCGAGAAGAGTCAGCCCGTCAAATTGTAAAGCATGTGAATGATATGCTGAAGCAATTTCCTGATTCATTGGTTATTGTCGGTGGTGACTTCAACCTTTTGCTGACCCAGGCGGGAATGGAGCACGAAAGAACTTTGGAGATTTTTAAAGAAGCGGGGTTTGAGTGGGGATGGGAAGGTGTACCTTTTGAGCAAAGGATAACATGGCCTTCAAATGGACGGTATCCAGATGCATGTTTCGATATGTTTGTGACTAAGGGAGTGTCAGGTGAAAATCGAGTGCTTGGGGGTTATGAAGGTTTGTCAGACCATTTGCCTGTGATGTTAAACTTAACGTTTTTGTGAACATCATCGTTTACTAAATTTGAATTAAGCATCAATCCGCATTTTGTTTACCTCTTTGAGGTAATTAGTCCTAAAGTCAATTGACTCTCTAATCTTCTTTATGGATAGGAGCTCGTTAAGGCGTACAAGAAAATTTAATAAAGTTTTTGCTGGATCAACCGCAATATATCCATGCTTAGTCAACTTTGGGTAGCAGACTTTACCATTAAGCGTCACCTCATTTGAGGACGGAAATTTTTGCGCATAACCTAATTCGTCAACAACAGGATAAATTACTTTTTCCCACTCACCATTATCGGACATTGAGATTTCTGAGTAAAGCATCAAAAGAGAATCCAAACAACAAATCATTGATGGAAATTCATATAAATCATTATTATCAACTTCGAACCATTGTTTTATAGCATCTATGTCATTAACTTTTGATTTATATGCAAACACGACTCCAAGCGGATGGGTTGGTTTATATACTTTGAAATCCATCTTCTCAGAATCTGGAGAATAATCATACCCGACAAATTTTTTTCCGATTAAACTTAATTTTCTGACGGATTTAATGTTCTCCAAAGCAGTTTTAGCCGTACTCGCATTTAGACTTGTTTTAACTTCGATAGTTAGAAATACTGCATCAACGGGAATCAACTTTACGGGACCAAGAGTGAAGATACCTGGAACTAAAAACTCATCGTAAATTATTAGATCAATTTGTTTACTTTGAACACCTTCTTTATCGATTATAATTCCCGTATCTATTGAGTACCTTTTCGGGAGATATTTCTTTAAAATTGAACAGATTGCTTCCTCGTTTCCTCTGCCTTTTTCACCCTGATGATCAATGATGGAATTAATAAAACTTACATCCGAATCCAATCTCTTCATTATTCCTTCATAATATATATCGATCATATATGATTCTCCATGTGTGAACGTCCACCTCGCACTGACTTGTTTTGCGTCGGGAATTTATCTGCATTTTGATTTTCTATATCTACAAAAATTTGAACTCCAACGAAAATGATGTGTCTGCAAGCATAGCTTTCTTCCGCCATACTGTCTTGTAATTCGCTTGGGAAAGCCAGCAATCTACTTCGCGGTGATCACAGGCAGGAGTGTGCAACCCAAAGATAACTCCCACGAGCTCGTCTTGTTCGAATTTTCGAACAGGGGACGGATCGCATTCCTCTAGATCAGCGAGGACGCGGTATTCATTCTCGTATTCCCATTTCTTCCATTTTGTGAATACAGCCTCCCTAGCGCGTGAGCAGTCATGACAGCTAGCTAGGTCGGGAAGTCTTTCATGATCTACATAGTCCACCCACTGACCTAATCCCAAGAATGTTGAGTCACCAATCGTAGCATCCTCGACAATATCAAAAACGAGAGCGATCCCTTTATGTCGATCAGCGTAGTGCGAAAACATGAGAACATGGTCGGCTCTATCACCAGACAAACAAGCAACACCGAGTTTCTTTAAACACGGATTCAAGTGTGTGGCGATGTTGCAATCGAAAGGGTCATTGAAAGTGATTGGATCACCACAATACAGCTCTCTTTTAATGATGGCTTGCGCTGCATATGCCATGTGTTCTTTGGTCGCGAGTGAGTAGTATTTATAAAGCTTCATCTTTCTGTCTGGCAGAACAAGTAATTAAAGAGATATGTTGTAAAACCTCAAATTGGTGCACAACAAGCAGATATCGTAAGTATAAATTAACGTTTTTCGCAGCCTGATCGTTTCACTTTTAACTTATACACTTTTGTAATTCATTTTCAAGATGGATGTATTAGATAGGCACTGACAATTGACCTAGCCCTAAAGAGCTGGAGCATCTGAAGCCGCACTTTTACGTTTATAATCGATTCAAAATCCCCAAACCGAAGTTTCGAATCGTCTGGAGAGAGTAAGGACGTAAAAAGGGTTGAATCACAATGAAATCAAACTTTGCTTCTATGTAAAGTGGTACATTTTAACCTGACCATCCCTAGTGCATTTTGCCTGACTGCAGACAAAGTGATGTTGATCAACTTATTTCCACTAGCCAATCAGTCTCTTCAGTTAGCTTTAATGCGAATATTCCTGGGCGTTGGGTGAGGTATTCGAGATGTGTATGGACAAATGGGTCGATTTTAGAATCCATCACCTTGATGAGCTCGGTTACATACCTATTCACTTCCTCAGCTTTTGCTTCAGGCATTATAACGCTCTTAGTGTTGGCGTCTAGTATCCCGTCTTTAAAGTGGAAGTCGAGTCGGTTGATTTTCGCCCATTCTTCATCGTTTCCTAGATCGCGATGAGCTGCGACCTTGTCGCGGAGTATTATCAACCCATTATGTAAACTCCGAAACTGGCCAGGAATAACGTCTTCCGAGAGCTTGGTCTTTGGACGATGCTTGAATGGACGGGCATAACACGTAAGGGCTGAAATCGTCAGGGCTTTCAGTATCGGGCTCTCGTATGGATATTTATGAAGGATGATCTGTTCTGTGAATATCTGGGTGTCCACGAATGACTGTCTTGCAAAGGAATGTTTCCAAAATTCGTATTTCTCTTCAGTGGTGGGGGGAGATTTCATGAGGTGCAACTTATCACTCGTAAGCTAATCAGTCAAACCGTCTCAGAGTATGTGACTAGTCTAAATTTAATTTTTTTCAGTTTTCCAGTTCTATTGGACCCTTACACTTTTTGGTGTCAGGTTTTCAGGTCAGTATTTTCTATTCTCTTCGGGTATCAGACAGGATTTTTAGTTCTGCTTTAATTTGGATTGGATTTTCTAGTGCGATAACCTCGTTGTCCTCTACAAGATCAAGTTCATGACTGGGTTCAGAAAGTGATCCTTTTGAAAATTTGTTTTCGAATAAAAAATATTTCAGTAATGCCCTTCTTACCGAGATTTTAGCAAGACCATTTGTCATATGGTAGTCTTGTTCAATAATGGTTCTGTTTTCATTGGTTAAGCTTTTGCTAGGTTTTATTAGAATTTCCACTATTTCTGCCCAATGCATATCAGGTGGCAAGGATTCTGTGAGCTCTCCAACATCATGGACTTTGATAATTCTGCCAAGAACAAAACTTCTAAAGTCTTTTCTTTCAAAACAATATGCTCGCAAATGCCATCTGCCCAGTACGAAAACAAATGCCAATGGGTAAACTCTTCGTAAACCTGTTGCAGGCCTGAAAGGGGATTGGTAATCGAGTTTAATGACAGAGCTTTGCTTCATGGCTTGAACTACAGCTTGCAGTGTAGATGGCTCTATTCGGCGTATAAAAATGGGTAACGCTTCTGTAGTAGGCGAGAAGGAATCTTTTTCAGAGTTCCGAGTCGTTGGTGCCTTGAGAAGTGAAGATAGGTATTCAGCTGCATCAGGCGCTATAAATTTGGGCTTAAAGCTCCTCTTGGGTATATATCGTTTTGAAGTTACGCTGTATTCGATATTTTTTGGGGCGGCCTCTTGATATGACTTAAGATCAAGAGTGGCTTGTGCAGGTGAGATCTGGAATTTTTCGATCAAGTCATTTCGGCTAATCTCTCCATCCCAGTATAGACGGTATTCGATAAAGTTCAGACGCTCTTGTTGTTTAAGTGTAGATGAGTTTTCGTGGTGTGTCATGGGGAAGCTAATTAGTGGTTTTTGTAACTATAGTCCATAATCCACACTTGACAATAATTATTCTTATCATCATAATAACTATGATGGTGTGAATAAATATTACCATATGAACTTTTTATAAACTATAACCAAAGGTATATCCAATGGCAAAATCTACAAGAAACAGCGGTAAAGCTTGGACTGGCACTGATAAATCTAGTCTACGCCAACTCGCAAAAGGCAATACTCCTACGCGAGTGATTGGTCTTAAACTTGGTCGCACACCTGCGGCTATTTCAACCAAGGCCAGTGAGATGGGCGTCTCACTAAAGCCTGTCAATCAATCGCCATACAATCGGCGAGCAAAGTAAAGGAGCCCACTAATGAGTATACACTCCACCAAAACTAAGTATGGCCAACGCTACCTCGGAAACTCCAACGAAAAAGAAGTACACGATCTGGAAAATGAAGCTGGGGTCTGCCAAATCGATGAAATTATCCAAGCAGATCATGCGGTCAGATTCAATCCAGACTCGTTGAACGAAGCAAAGCGCAACGGGTATGATAACTGCCACTGGTGCATTGGTAATTCGAAGCGATAAACTAAGGATTAGACTACAATGGAATACTTTATCAAAAACGCGGGTCTCAGTGACATTCGAATGCACGCTGCAAATGAGCGTGGGCAGTTACCTATTAACTACGTCGACACAACGGGATACCATTTATATATAGGCTTTTCTCTTAAAAAGCAGATTTCGGCTTCTGAAGATCATACTGCAGGTAAAAAGTACATTACTTTTCTGAACCGTTTGGTCGCGGTATCCCAAGGTCTTCAGGCTCAACATGGAGCTGTTTTATTAGAAGTGCAAAGTGATAAGATTCACTTCCTTTTCCCTGGGAGCACAGAACGTTCTGGTTCGGTACTTGAGTTCTGTCGTGGGGTTCAGGCTTCTGTAGATGCGTTTCCATTGTACATGAATGAGAATTTGAACTCGATGCGGTATGCAGCGACACATGGTCGTTCAATTCTTATTTCTACAGGTATGAATCCAGATGACTCGACTGTATCTTTAGGGCCTGCCGCTAACGATCCTGCTAAAAAATTATTAGATGTCGAATCTGGACATTTATATTATAGAGTAAATCCAGATGGTGCAAAATGGCAAAAAGAGAACCTTAGATCAGTCACCAGAATTGCAAACAAAGAAGGTGCTCTGCTGGAATCTTTAGCTGCAAATGAGCAAGAACCGCTTGATTTTGAAATACGTTCAGCCTTAGAATTACCTTCAGCTTCTGTTGATAACCCTTATGTCATGCAAGGATTTTATTTCAGGTCTGATCTCGATGGATTTACGGCAAGGGTCAAAGAATCTTTCAAAGATGAAAGCGGTAAGATGGTAGAGCGCTTGGTCTCTGATTTTGTGGAAATCATGCATTATGCAGAATCATATCTTCATATGGGGTCGCGATTGTATAAGGTCGCAAAATTACCTTGGTCTGGAGATTGTGCAAATTTGCTTATCAAAGCTGAAGAATCTTACTCGCTAAGTCGGAAAACTGTACCACCCATTTCATCAAGGGACTGGTTTGAATTACGTGATAAGCAAAATGACAGGTCTGGCTATTTATGGAAAAGTTATATGGGTGAGGCAGGCTGGCTTGTTAGTATCGCTGGTGGTGGACCAAACACCGAACAGGGGGGAAATGGGGCGCTACTGATCGCAGATATTCAAACCACTGAACGTCCATTTCGAATCGCTGCTGGATGGGGAGCTGAAAGGAGTCTGAATGCTCAAGCTGCAAAGCGGGTATTAACCAATGATACAGTGTTGCAATACACAGACTATTTAGCCTTGGACAAATACTATAAAAGACAATTTTCAGTTTGCTCAGAAAACTCCAGTTACTACAGGGCTAAGTATCCTATAATCTCTTACAAAGTGCCTCCTCATGCAAAAGCGATTCCAACATCAATTACTACGTCGAATGTGTATACCCCCCGACCAGCATCTTCGTATGACACCACAAAGAAAAAAACTTTCTGAGTTCACTTCACAAATTATCGGCTCATTAACTGGAAAAGTTTGCAAATATAGTATGAATCAGAGCATTGTGATCCATGGTCGGTTACCTGTCATGGGGACATTGGCTGAGATTTGGATTGATTGTTCGATTAGCTGGAGGCAATACCCGCCTTCTGTTTATTGTTTCGAACCTTGGATACGTGAAGACATTGATTGGCATGTGTATTCATGGTTAGAATTTTGCTGGGTGCATGATGAAGAGTGGAAGAAATATCACGAAGTATTTAATCCTACTCCCCAAACTTCATCCGTATACTTGATGAAAAACGTCGAGCATCTTTTGCAATGTCACAGATTGGGTTATATCCACGATATTGATACATGGCAAAAAGAGTGGGGGCAATATGAACATGGCGATAAGGCGATTCCAAAACTTAGGAGGACGTATGCCGAATTCAGAAGAAGAGCAAAAAGCGTTGCTTGAACATTTTCGGTTTGGGCTTAATAACTCTCAAGAGACAATCCGTGCGCTAGATGCAAAAGCAGGTGTAATCTCTGCTTTCACGTTTTTGATTTTGACTGGATGGTTAGGTGTGGTCAAATTTTTCATCGAAGAAAACTTGCTTGTAGGAGTTGATATAAACTTATCCACCTTTTTTATAGCAGTATTTTTCATAGGAATATTTTTTTCTGGCGTTAGCTCAATGATTTTCTTGGTCTGGTCTGCCAAAGGAAGAGATAAAGACAAAGATACCTTTTATGCTCTTTTTCCCTATTATTTACGTGGCCAAAGGGAAATAGCCAAGAAGACATTTTACGATGAAGGGTTATTCAAAACGGAGGCCCAGCTAAATGAGTTTAGAGACCAACTCGTCATTTTGGGCAGTATTTTAGAAAAGAAAATCAGGTGCGGGCATTACGCATGCATAGCCTTGCTTGTTCAGTTGGGCTGTCTTGTTTTATTCCTAGTGGGGTTAATTCTGTTGAGGTTGTAGAAAACGAGTTATCTAAAAAAATTGGCTGATCTGTTTATTCAGGTAATGAAACAGACCCTTCATTCGATTCAAAATCCCCATACTCGAAGTGTCGAATCGTCCGCCGAATCGTCCGCCGAATCATCCGCTTAGAAAAAAGACCTGAAAACGTCGAAATCAGGAAATCCTTCCCCCAAATTTCCCCAAACCTCGAAATTCTTAGGCAATAGGGCAAAAAAAATCCTAACTTCTCGGAAGAAATTAGGATTTTTAATTTGGTAGCGGGAGTAGGATTTGAACCTACGACCTTCAGGTTATGAGTTTAAGTTTTTGATTTTTTCTTCAGATATTTTGTTCTCGCAACCCTCCCCAAACACTTCCTACAAGCATACCTCCTTTGACTACTTCCCTTGACTGTAGGAGGGAATTCTGTCAGTTTTAAGTCCTTCTGGCATTTAGGACAATGCTTAAAACCTTTTGGTAAAACCCTCTTAAGCTCTTCAAATACATATGGTTGCGGTAAATTCAGGTCAATGTCCCCGAAAGTGGTATCCATACCCTTGTGGATATTATGGGGATCCGAAGAAAGATTGTCACTGTACGCCTCCTCAGATTCAGCGTTACCGTAATCGGGTGAGCGGGCCGCTGTTGGACCGGATTGATATTCAGATTGATGTGCCCGCAGTTCGTTATGAAGATCTGACTTCATTGGAGAAAGGGGAGCCTTCTGCTGAAATTAGAAGTCGGGTTATTCGTGCTCGTAAAATACAAGAGCAACGGTTTGCTGATCATCCCCGCATCCATTGCAATGCGAATATGGGGACCAAAGAGCTCAACGAAGTTTGTCGGCTCGATGAGCAAGGGCATCAAATGCTACGCATGGCGATGGACGAGTTAAACCTCTCTGCCCGAGCCTACGATCGTATTCTCAAGGTCTCCAGAACGTTGGCTGACTTGGATAGTGCCGAAGATATTCAGCCACAGCATTTGGCCGAAGCCATCCAGTACCGCAGTCTTGACCGGCAGGGCTGGACCTGACGCAGAGGCGTACCTGTAGAGTATGTCAATGGCTGGAAAGATCTTTGTGAGGCTTTCTTTCTGTTTTTATGATGGATCATGTGAGTCACTACGGTGCCAGTTCTTAATGGAACTGGCACCGAGTGAAAGCATGTCTTGTCGGTAGTAGTGATGCTCATGCCGTGAACATGAGGCGTTACCACCGTTGAAAGGGTGAGCTCAATGATGAACCAATTCTATGAGTTCACTCTCGCCAGCGGCGGGAAGAAAATCCGCATGGTGATCCGGCATGGCCTTCACGTCTTTGATGAGACTCGCCACATTGGGAATGACCATTCCTGGTTTATAGGCAAATTGGGGCAGGTCTTCTTCTTTGGTTCCTCCTGAAAGAACCAATACAGACTGCATTCCCATTTGTACGGCACCGATGATGTCGGTCTCCATGGTGTCACCAATCATGCAGATCTGATCCATGCGCAATTTGAGTGCGCGACGGGCCTCCCTGAAGATAATGGGGTTTGGTTTACCAATATGAAAAGCTTGTTTGCCGGTGGCCTGTTCTATGAGGGCTACAATCGCTCCACAACCGGCACGAATACCGTCGGAGGTGGGGCAAGAGGGGTCGGGATTGGTGGAAATGAGTTTGGAGCCACGGTGAACAAACTGGACGGCTTTATCGATCATTTCCATATTTGCGGTACGACCTTCACCAATCACCACGTATTCAGGTGTGTGGTCGTCAATGGCGAAACCGTTACGGTAGAGGGCCTGTTGGAGGCCGCTCTCTCCAATGAAATACACGCTGCGGTGAGTGGTTTGTGAGGCGAGAAAACGTGCAGTGGCAATTGCACAAGTGAAGATGTGTGTTTCATCGACATGAATGTTCAAGTAGCGAAGTTTTTTCTGAATATCTCGTCGGTTCCGCTGACTATTATTGGTGAGGAAGGAGAATGGAATATTTTTCTTTTTCAGGAGTTCAATGAACTCGATGGCGCCAGGAATTACATCATTGGATTTGTAAATGACTCCATCCATATCTATGAGGAAGCCACGAATGGCTTTAAAATCAAAATCAAAAGTTTCAAACATGTTACGGCCTATCTGGTTGTTGTTAAAGGATTGCTTAAACCTTACGTCATGTCTGAAATAGTACAAAATAATACTAAAGAATAATAGGGTTATGTGATTTAGTATAATTTTGCAGACTAAAAAATAATTATTTTATTAACACTAGGGTCAAATTGCGAATAGAAAAAACTATTTGGAGGGAGATGGGGAGAAATAGATGTTGTCGAAGCAGGAATCAAGGTACCCATAATGAAATAATGCAACAGGTGAATAATTGGGAGAAATAGATGTTGTTGAAGCAGGAATCAAGGTACCTATAATATAATAATGCAACAGGTGAATAATTATATCATGAGCTTGAGTTTTTGGGGGTGTGTGGGGTAGGGTTGGGTATGAAATCGGAGAGCAACTCACAGATACCTGTGTCACGGCGTCATTGGGAGAGGATGGGGACTGTGTGGGCGGGTGCAGGGGAGAGACGCAAGCGGGGCTTGAGGATATTACCAAAGGATAAGGGATATTTTGTGCATGTGACCAGTCGTACCACGGGTCAGGTGTTTATGTTTGGGGATCAGGAGAAACGGGTGTTTGTGCGCATGATGCGACAGTGGGCTTCGTTTTCGGGTTTGTCGGTAATTACACATTGTTTGATGGATAACCATTTTCATGTGATGCTGTGTGTGCCTGCTAAGATTTCTTTAAATCATCAGGGAGTTTTAAAAAAATTGGAGGGCGTTTGGCCCGAAGAAAAAGTGGTGGCTTGGGAATCGTTTTATCAAAAACAAGTTTTGGCTACCCGTGAGGCAATGGATGCGGCAGTGGGAAATCGAATGGCAAATTTACCTGAGTTTATGCGGGTGCTGAAACAGGCCTTTACCCGTTGGTATAATGGAAAGCATCAACGCGCTGGCACCTTGTGGGATTCGCGTTATCGTTCCGTAGTGGTAGAGGGATCACCGTTGGCGTTGATGTCTGTGGCTGCGTATATTGATTTAAATCCTATGCGGGCGGGAATGGTGGAGGACCCGATGGCTTATGCCTGGAGTGGGTATGGCGCCGCCATGGGTGGGGATAAAGCGGCGAGGTGGGGCTTGGAGGCTTTGGTGCGTTTGTCGCGGGGGCATCAGCCAGATGCGGCGTTGAAGGTTCGACGTAAGCAGGTGGCGAATAATGTCGATTCCCGGTGGGAAATCAGAAAAACTTTGGCGAAGGAACATGCGCAACGAGCGGTGCCGAAACATTGGAAAGAGGTGCAGGCGGCTTATCGTATTTGGCTTGTAAATAAAGGAAGCTCTCTGGAGGATGTGTGTCGCGTGAAAGAAACTTTTCGAAATCGAAAGGGCTTAGATCCGGTGCAGGTCTTGGCGGAATATGAACGGCAGGGGATGGTGCCGGTTATGGATCTGTTGCAGTGTCGGGTACGTGCGTTCACACGTGGAGTGGCTTTGGGTGCACCCGGGTACCTCGAGGAATTAATGGGGCAATATCGGAGTTGCTTTGGGGCAAAGCGGAGCTCGGCACCGCGTCGGGTGAAAGGCGCTTTTGGTGTGAAGGTATGGGGTAGTTTGCGACAGGTGGATTGAACTTGATGGACCATCTTTATCCGGAACCCCGGGAGAGTTCCTTTCCGCTGGATCAGTTGTCCAGTTGGCAGGGCACATGCAGAGGAACGTTTAGCTCGAAGGCGCTGGGGTAGGTTCCGTTGTCATGGATGCGACGGCGTATATGGAGTTCGGAACTGCCCTCGGTAAAATCCATGACGATAGAACCCGAAGCGCCAGTCCAGTATGCATGACTGACGGAGGCAATATTGATAAAGGTTGTATTGCCTTTCCGGGTGATTTTTTCGGCGGTGTAAGGACTGTGATGTTCGTGTCCACACAACCAAAGGTCGATGGGATATTTCTCAAGTATCTCTTTAATACGATCCCCTTGATCCAAACAATATGGAGCATCATCTGACTTGCGTACGGTGTTGGGTACGAGCTGGTGTGAACATACGATTAAAACGTTGTCGCGGTATTTTTCCAGTTGAGCTTCCAGCCAGTCGCAGGATGCGTCGGTCCATTGTCCGCTCCGTGAATCCTCCATATCCGACATGAAAAAGAAGGTCAGGTTGCCATCTGTTTTGACATATGGATCGGTGGAACGAATCAGAGTTTGGTACTGTTCGATATTGCCATTGTAATACTCATGATTTCCCGCCAATTCGTAAAAGGCGGGGATCTGACTATCATCGCGTCGTTGAATATATTTTTTCAGATCGTCGGCATATCCATTCTGTGTAAGGTCACCCAGAACCAGTCCATAGTCGATAGATGGGACGTTGTTATCCAAATCCGCCAGCGCCTGTTCAAGCCAATAGAGGCCATCCTGTCCATCGTCTACTTTTCCAATATGAATGTCTGACATCGCTATGACGCGTCGGGTGCGGGCCGTCTTTGTATTTTCGCTGCCCAGAGCGGCGGAGGCCACCAGACCGATTACACCCAGGCCTACCTTTTCGATAAATTCTCTACGGGATATCCATGTACGATTCATTCGCGATGCTTCTCTTTATAGGCTTTTTTTGTTCAAGTTCTCTCCGAGGTGGTGAGAGTCCAAGAAACAACTGCGGTGGTGAGGGCAATCAGACCAATATATGGATGAGGGTTCATAAATCGTTGAGAGCCAATGAGGGTTTCGAAATTGTGAGGGTAGGGAAATTTGAAATGATGGTAAAGGATGGAGGGTCAGATGTCAAACTGAGGTTAGGGTCTCCTTTTGGTGAAATTCAACTTTATTATCGGGGCTTTCGAAGCTTCAGAAACGAGGGCATGACGTGGTCAGCAGGATGTAGTATTTCTATTCGTATATTTACTGCTGAAACGGGGAGAGGGAGGATTTTTCTTTCTGAAGAAATATACGCTTTTAAAAAGAACCTATGAGGAGATTTGAGCACAACCTGAATAGCCTGGTGCAATTAATGACAACTTAATTGTTATAATTATTTGACATGATTATTGTCAATAAGTTAAGTTGTACCTAACCCAAGGAGACTGATGAAGCAAAAGCTATTCTGGATATTGATAAGTTATGTGATCGTTGCATCCCCAGGGAATGCGAAAGGGATTCAGGCGGGAGGCTTCATTTCATTGAAGGCCACCATACCTCAAAAAGCAGCAGTAGGCGTGGATCTGATCTTAGAGAAACGTTTGAAGACCTGGTCATGGATCGACACACCGGAAGGTCTTCATCTGGGCGTGGATTATGGTCTGGAAGGATGGATGTATAAAATAGGAGGCGGGGCGGTGCAATATAATCAGTCGGCCATTATGGTGGATCTAAAATTTTATGTCCCTCACGAAAACAACAGTGTCTGGTCGGGGGTAGGATCTACCCTGGTCATTAAAAATTTGCTGCTGGATTTCGGAGTCCTCTACAGAGTTTCGGGAGAGGATGAATCACCCTGGATGATGACCTTGGGTACAGGAGTTGCATGGTGAAAAATACAATATGCTTCTCCTTTTTTTTGCTTTTGGTGACGCTCACTCAAACGGGCTGTATGACCGCTATACACCATTTTCAAGACCCACCTGGTGATCTTTTCGAAGAGCATTACGAAAATGGTCACCTATCGATCTATGAAAACAAGACCCCAGGAAAGCTTCATGCGGTTTTGGTTCCTGAAAAACCGCTTCGAAAAAAATATAGAGAATTTGGCCGTAACCTTGATCCGATTTTCTTTGAGGTCACCACAAAAAACTTTTCAGAATCCGAAGAGAATTCATGGGAAAATTTACAAAACTTTACTCCTAAAATTCTTTACCGAAATAAAGATAAAACATGGTGGATTCGAGAACCTAGATTGTACTTTACCGAAATTTCATCTTTTCCTTCAGACCAAGAACTTCTTTGTGAGAGTACTAAAATTAAAATGGTTATTGATGTTCGTAATACAAAGAAAACCATAGGGTATTATACAAAGAAAACGTTGCTCTACCCCGTTTGTATTGTGGTGGATGCGGTAACCTGGCCCATTCAACTCTACATTATTCCCGCGGTCGTATATGGATCAGGGTTCTAGTTATCCGGTTCTGCACAGCGTGGGCTTGCCCTCTGCCTGATGCTGCGGGAGGGCAAGAAGTGGTGCTTTCATATTTCTTCCAGGTCAACGTGATTGACCCGTCTCTAGACGGAAGCCCTGATGGGCCTTGTGGGTGGTTCCTTTTTCATGTTTGTTTGTGCAATGCCTGGGTCCATGCAGCGGTCTCACTCTAAATAGTCGCGGTTGATGCGCCACCCCAGAAAAATACCCAGCAGGCTGCCAATGCTGCTAAGCACAAAAGCGGTCATGACTCCGAGCATGCTGCCTAGCCACCATCCGCCCCATCCCAGGAGGGTCATACCTATGAAAATGCAAAGTTTGTTCATCTATTTACCGTAGGGTAGATGCTGGGATGATGGTGTTGTATCCGTAGCAGGATTTTCCGATGCGAGATGATGTTTATTCCTGCGACACGTAGATCAATTCTTCGGTCTTAAATCCCAGGGATTGAGCTTGGTCTCTAAATTGAGCGAGGAGGGCATCACTTACGGTGGGTGTTCGCGACAGCAGCCATAAATAAGAGTTGTTCGGACCGGAGACAAAAGCATACTGATAGTTCTCTTTGTCCAACTCGAAGATGACATATGAACCATAGAAAGGGCCAAAGAACGAGACTTTCAGATAGCCTTGGTTTGACTCTTGGACAAAGTAAGCTTTGCCTTCAGCTTCCTTCCATTTGTCTTTCTGAGGTAAATACCCGCGATTTTGGACACGTACACCCCCGTCTTCCCGCATGGAATAATCCGCTGTTACCTGCTCCATCCCGCGTTCGAAGGAGTGATCGAGTCGGGCGATCTCGTACCATGTACCCAGATAGCGCTCCAAATCAAAGTTGCTGACGGGGGTGACTTTATCAGGATATTTCGGCGATCGGCATCCGCACAAAAGGGCCAGGGTCAGGCATTGCAGAATTCGTTTCATGGGTTTCTCCTTTCATCGGCTGGATTGTTAAGCGGGAGCTTATGTGTTTGATCATAACGTTGGAGCGCTGTTTTGATTCTAACATGTTGAGAGAGGGGAAAAGAAGTCCATTATACAACTGTTCCCTCTTTGAGAGCGGACGTACAGGGAAACTGTTCTGACAAGCCATAGGTTTTCTATGGCCTGTTTGTATTTTTGAAAATTACTGGCTAAGCCCTGAAGGCATCGAATTTCTCTTTTCAAGAAAATCTTTTGATGTCCCGTATGCGAGGCATGGGCTACGCGAAATCCTGATACATCTGCCAGAACAGTATCCAAGGGTCTAGGCGGATGAGTTCTCCATGATCTAGAACGGCAAATCCGAAATGGGTATGCTCGGCATCTCCCACCCATACGCCTGCACCTTCGGCATAGTGCATTCCTGCTTGTAACGGGCTGTGCTCGGGTACGGTGAGGTGGGTCATATGGCAGGTTGTTAGAATCCATGTGGTGTGATCATCCCATTGTCGAATGCCACGCCATCGGTTGTTGTTGTTCCCCATCTCTGTCGAATTATATAAAAATTGATCATCTAAATGGATAGGGGCATACAGTGGAGTGCCTTTGGGGTGGTTGATATCCAGACCTCCATGTGCCGAAGCGCCATCGTAAGCGCCCAACCAGCAGTCTTCACCGCGGTAGCAATCTTCGATATTCAGACCTCCAAGAGGGAGAGGGCACCATGGATGCACAAGCTCTGGACAGATCCTCAGGGATGCCTCCTGAAGTGCCAGTCGGGCATGACGGCGTGATGGTGCATCGTGACCGCAGTTCTCCTGCAGGCGACAGGGTGCGTGTGTCTCCTGCATAAATTCAAAGATGGCATCTACAGCGTCAAGCCAGATATGCACCCCACCGAACTCCCATGGCTGATAGAAACTGGCTTGTGTTCCCACCTCGCGTTCCAAGCGTACATTGACGCCATCGATTCTGAACTCCGCCCAGAACCGATAGACGGTTGTTGCGCCGGGTTCTTCCTTTCCGGGTTCCTTGAGCGTGGTGTGGATGATTTCAGCTTTCGTATCTAGGAGTTCCACAGACAGACATCTGCCATTGCGGAGGAAGAATTCCAGTGTATCGCCGTGGACCATTTCCACTGCAGTGAGTGTCGATTTTGCATGTCTTTTGATTTTCATCTTTTCTCTATTCGGTATGATTTCTTGAATATCCTGTATTCACAATGTCTACTTTCGCCCATGACATGCATGGTTCACTACTCCAAGGTTGTCAATGGTTACCTTTGAAGTCTAGGCCGCGTTCTGCCAGTAGCCGTTTCTTGCTTCACCGTTTGTGTTCATGATCTGTATGGATCATTTACGTGAGTAGTTGAAGCTTCGGATGCTTGTTTTTTCCACATAGTTGATGAGGGAAAGGTTGGCGGTTATCGCTTGGCGTTGTCCTGGTTGCTCTGTTCCTTTTTACGATCCGTTACGCAAGTAAGAGACCAGAGCCATCGCTAGGTCTTGCCCAAAGGCTCGCGCGCTTTCCTGATTAATCTCTGCACCATGTGCGTTTGCGTATGGAATTTCGATGGTCGTGCTCAGCTGGACAGCGTGCATCTCCGTAAGCCACTGAGAGAAGGTTTTTCCCTTCGTGAAGTTTTCACTGCTGTTCCATGCTTTGCCAAATGGGAGGAAGTCATCCGCATAGAAAGGTAGTGGGCCTTTCCGTACGGCTTCTAGAATTTCAGAAAAACGGCGCTGTTCCCTTTCCGTCCGTTGATCTTGGCAACCCACCAAATAGATCACCTCATTATGTGGGCCGGAGATCCACGGACAATGGAGATCGAGACCGACTTGCAGCTGGTCAGCTCCCCAGTGGGGGAGGAGGGTGCGAATCGCCTCTGTTGAGGCAAAGATACTCTCTCCCTCATAATCTCTCCCGTGATCTCTAGGTAGGCGCCCCTTGCCCTGTTCTCCTTCTTCGACCCCATCTTTGTCCACAAACGGTACGATAAGCATGGCGATGTTATTTCTGAACCATTGCGCGTCACTGTCGTTGCTATCTACTACCCATTGGATCAGCCCCTCCACTGTGTAGTTCACGGATGTTTCACAGCAATGGTGTCGGCAGGTAATGGCCACTCGGTGTTGTGGTTCCGCTTGTTGACATCCGGCCAACATGTACTCCACTTCGCGACCTTTCTCTGACATGCATAGCTTGTGGAGCGAGAATGAGTTGTCGTTCTTCAATCCGGTTATGAAATTCTGCCAATGTGAGGCTAGATATGGCATGGTGAAACTGAGCCGAAGTGTTGTCACATCTTTTGGGCATGTGTAGGAAAAGGAATTATCGCGGACGGTCTCCTTTCCTAACCACGACCATGTGGCCCCATGGTCTAGGGAGACGGCGGGTCCACGGACGCCGATGGCTTTGCTTTCTGTAAAATAGAAACGTAAGGTTTTCCCCGCGGCACCACTCACCCGAAAGTACCAATAGAACCAGTCAAGTCCCGTACCACGAAGCTCTTGGTGTAGGTGCACTTCATGTTCATGTTTCCTTTCCACGACGATGTTTCCACCAGGGAAATTACTATCGATTTCAAGGTGTGTGGACATTTTCATAATTTCACCTCAATGAAAGTTTTCATAACGTCAAGGCCGCTAGACCGTGTATGCGCGGTTTGCGTTGACGCATAGTCTGTCGTCTTTTCAAGACACCCATGAATTGACAACTCCTGTAACTTTCCATTTTCCGTTACTTTTGATAACGCCATAGACTAGACCGCCACCGCTTAGAGGCCCGCGGCGCATTCCTGTCATTACTTCCACCTGTGTTTCTGATAAAACGGTTATGCTTCTTATGGGATCTACATTTTCAATTTTATGTATTTCCTTAGAAATATTTACGACATCATTAACGCTAATACTAATTATTTCCCCTTGAATTTCTAGACCTTCGATAGTGATATGCTGAAAAATTTGTGAAATTTTGTTAAATTCTTTAAATGAAATTCCGACCTCTTCTTCGGTGTAAATCACCCCATCTTTTAGTGTGAAATGGCTGCTGAAGACTTGCTGAAGACCGACCCTTCGTCCTATAGCAAACCCGACAAGGCAGGATAAAACAATGACGAATACTGCAATATAGACCGTATACCGATGGTTCGATTGTACGTATTGTTTACTTTTGTTGTTCAATTTCATTTTTGTATACCCTCAATGCAAAATAATTATTTACAACTTCCTCTGTGCGTATCGTTCCGTCCTTTTCCGTTGTGCTTGTCTGAGAGTATCCTTCCATGACAAGCCATTTTTTTCGCCCTACCTTAGGCGCGAGTTTATGAGTTGCCTGCAGGAGGTGGTTGGCATTCTCTGTCTACTTCAGTTTCATGAGAGCTTCTTTCGGGAGGTTGATCTTCTCAACATGAACATCACACTCCAGTTTGTATTTTTTCCCAATGCACCGGAAGGAGTCGTCAGGGGATGGGGTGTAGACATATGCTAGATCAACGCCTTGTAAAATCCACTTGGATTCATCTTTGGGCACAGCTTCGTATTGAATGGGTTCTTGATACTGTCCTTCCCTGATTTCTTTCGACGAACGCAGAATGCATCGGCCAAAGACATTCATCTCAAAATAGTCAGTGCCGGGAATCGCGACCGTGACCACTTTCTTCACTTCCCACACTTTAACATACTCGCGGTCGCAGCGGGAGCAGTATAAAATCATGTAGTAGGGTTGACCAAGCTTCTGTTTGAGCAAGATGTCTTGCTGGATCGATCCGACCACCTTTTCAACATCTGCCCGTGAGATCCACGCGAGTTGATCGGCGCGGCATGCAAGAGGGAGGATGACAAGTGCAAGGAGTAAGGTTGTGATGTGTCTTTTCATATTTTCAATGCCAACCTTTAGGGTGTGGGACGCGAAGAGTTCTTAGCAACCGTTGGTTCGCATCTCAGGGTTGTTGAGGTACTCCAGTAAAATACACCAGGATCAAAAATGAAGCCCAGCGTCTGGCCGCGGGCTCATTTGGAACAAGCTCGATCCAGGGGCCTTTGTCATCGAGTTTCATACTACCGTTGTCCCAGGTGAATTTATTGTCCGGAGCAATGTCTAAGTCTCCGTTGGGATGAACCTGACCAAGAGGATTGCCATCCTTCGTAACGGCCATTCCATCAGGCTTCAATCGGGCAAGCTCTCTGCTATTCTTATCGAATAAAATCCCGTCTCCGCTGAGCTTTCCGACTTCCTTCTTATTGACACTCAATATTCCGTCATCCCCAATCTCCATCGTCAATTCCATTCCTTCTGCACTCAATTTGAAGGGTAAAATCGGCTGTTGCTCCAAGCTAGCCGGATCGCCTTTAGCCTGATTGATATCTGCAGACCTTAACAGTTGAGATGTTGTAACGAGCCCAATGAGAAGGGGTAAGATAAATTTCATAATATTTTCCAGAGTTTAGGATGATTTTTGTTCATTTTAGGTAGTAGACAAAAATGGCAAAGGGGATGCATCGCTCAATTGTATCATTAGGGATCGTAGGATGACGCTTCTGAAAGTGGGAGATTACGGCTTTCAAATTCCAACCCGCCATGTCAGCAAACGAACCTTTTGTACCGAGATAAAACTTCGACTTTCCGTAGGGATTGATTTCAGTCTGAACGTCATTTTTGAATGTCCGCAATGTATCGACTCGGCTCTGGTTATAGGGCCCAAGCTTCTTGTCTCTTAGACGTCGTTTGATCTTCCTCTCAATTTCACTTTGGTCCGAAAAATTCCATTCGTAAGCCAGTGCAGAAAGAACCTCGGACTCAAATGTAGATTCATCTTTGGATTTATCGGTATTCATTTTTTAGGCGAACGTCTAGGCAACCGGACCGACGAAGGAGGTTCGCTTGGACGCATTGTTGATATTATATTTGGTTCGAATAAAAAAGTGATTTTACATTGGTATATCATATATTTCAGAGGCTACCATCATCTTGAAATTCAAAAAACCGAAGTGCTGAACTTTTTGATGGTTCTTGATTTATTTTTTCTTCAGGGGACCAATCCAATTGTTCGAGCCAGATATTTAATTCTTTCGTTAACGGATCAGGAGTCATTTCATCTTCAGCAAGTGCATACAATCGATTACGCACCTCCGTCATTCCCGACGCTTTCACGTTTCGATAATATTGAGACTCTCTCATAACCCGTTGGATATTGTAGAGTCCACTAAGCTTGCGGCTTAGAGGGAAAGAACCCTCCATAGAATCCAGCATATATGTAAAATACTTAACTTGATCGGCCTCATCGGGGTCATGAAAGATAGGGAGAAGTAATGCTAATCGGTTTGGGTCGTTTTGACTTGGAGTTACATCATCAAAGCTTGGAGGAGTTCCGATATAATATTCTGTTCCATCTCCCAAAGGAATAGTTTTTCCATACCCCTTTGGAGGAAGCTTGTTCCTGAAACGACTGTAATCTTCTGTGCAAAGTTGAACGAAAAGTGACCATCGAGTTTCAGGCAGGGTTTCAAAGCTCTCGATGGCGGTCAGAGCCTCTTCTTGCTCCTCGTTTGAAAGCGGTTTATCCGATAGCTGTTCATCTGACCGTAGCATAGTACTATAACCAACCTCTGGCGTGGAGGGGCTTCGACAAGCGGCAATAAGTGAAAGATACAAGAGCGGTATGAAAAATTTGGGTTTCATTGTGTTATCACTTTCAAGTCAAGCGGACCGTGTACTCGCGGTTTGCTTGGACGCATTGTTGGACCAACATTTCTCAATTTTTGAGTTTATAAAAAATGAAATCGCCATTGCAGGCACTACAATCAATAAAATATCAAGTAGTAACCATCCAAACTGCCAATGTGGATTCATTACATCATACTGGGTCAAATAAAAGGTAAATGGGTAGCCTAAGTAGAAATCACTTGCGATAGGTTTCGGGTTTTGAAAAACACCAAACCTGCCTCCCCCATCTCCATAATATCGGCCTTGAAATATTATTAAGAATGAAGATCCGGCAAGAGCAAAATTGATCAAGACTTTCATCAATTCCAGTGCATATTTTTTCATTCTAGTACTTCCATTTTCACTTGTTCTGAACCATTTAATTTTCGTCCAACTTTCAAGTCAAGCGGACCGCGTACCCGCGGTTCGCTTGGACGCATGGTTGACTATTATTTTGATCATATTTTTTTCTGGTGTCATGGATATTCGTTTTTTCTTCTTGAACGGGTACCCATTCAGATGGGGTAAACCAGTATCGGGATCGCAATCGGGATCGGCATCGAAAAACGAAGCAAATGGGCTTCTCATGTTTACGATTCCGATTGCGATCCCGATACCGATACCGATGCCGAGCTTCACCAATTCCTTCCTTTTCTCTTCCCAGTCAACAAGTTATTCACCGGATGCGAAGATCAACCTGAAAAGGGGGATCTTCGAACAAATTCTGGTTAAGATTAACGTTAAGAGTTTCATAGTTCATTCGAAGATCTACCCAAATAATTTTGTACTGTAGTTGCAAGATCAATACCCGCAAGTCTTAATGGCAATGCGTAAGTAACCCTATTTTAGTTATTATATATTATTCTAATTCTAAGTTTCATGTGTATTCATACGTATTTTATAAATTTGTGTACATTTAAAAATGCATTTGGAGGCACATCTGGCCGAGGTGAAACGTCAGTTTGATACGGATATCGATCTATGATGGGGGTGTTGGAACATGTTCATTTCCCCGGCTTTTAGAAAATAAAACAGACGGTCTTGCGACTTTAACAGCGGCGCCCGACGGGGACGGGTCGAAAAATAGTGATGTCAATGTACGGGTGGGTCTTGACAGAGTGATAGGATCCAAATATCCGACAGGTATAACCACAAAGGATTTAATTATGAGCATGGAAACGTATTCTCACCCCGATGAACCTGTACGACACAGCTATCCACTTGCAATTGAAAATGCGAGTTTAGGAACGGCGCTAGGTCTGCTTCGCAAAACCTTACCTTATGCCTTGGTTCGTTTTGGCATTTTATTTGCCTTTAGTGTGGGTACGGTGATTTGGTTTGCCATCACCTTTGGCGGCGCGGCGTTGCTTTCAAAGTTACATGAGTTTCTGGGTGGGGGGTGGATGATCGGAGGTATTGGTCTTTATGGCTGGTTCTTTTGGACGGTGATTCGTTATTTTCTGTATATGATCAAGGCCGGTCATATCGCGGTGATTACGGAGTTGGTGACCACGGGATCGATTGATAACGGTGAAACCGGTATGTTTGAATATGGGAAAGGGGTGGTGAAAGAGCGTTTTGCCGAAGTGAATGTGCTGTTTGGTCTCGATTTGTTGATTAAAGGGGTGGTGAAATCCTTCAACCGAACCCTGGAGGGGATCGCTAATTTTCTGCCAATTCCGGGTGTGGATCAACTGGCGAAAGTGGTGGGGGCAATTCTTCACGCCATGACTACCTTTATTGATGAAACGCTGTTTTCGTACAATCTTGCCCGTGGCGATGACAATCCTTGGCGCTCGGGTAGAGACGGGCTGATTTACTACGCCCAAAATGCCAAAGAGATTCTGAAAACCTCTTTGTGGATTGTGGTGTTGGAAAAAGTATTGGTGGTGATTGCCTGGATTGTTTGCATGGCACCGGCAGCTTTGTTTGCTTATTTTATGCCTGGCAATGAAAGTGGCACCTTGTGGATGATGTTTATCGCCGCCTTATTTGCCTGGAATATCAAAGCCGCTTTTTTACATCCATTGTTTTTGATTATGATCATGATCAAGTTCCATGTATCCGTTAAAGGCCAGGTGATTGATGAAGTGTGGGACGCGCGACTCAGTGCTGCGAGCAATAAATTCGTGACCATCAAGGACAATGTGAAAAAATGGGCGAGCGAAAAATTTGATTCCAAGCCTAAGGATTCAGCTGAGGATCAGGCTGAGGATCTGCCTGCACTTGATTCCTGATACAAAAAAACTCCGTGCTTTTCAGTCCGCTTCTCATCAGGGTGATGAGAAGAGTGGATCTGAATGTAGCACGGAGTGATGATGGAGAGCGCGGGGTTATTTCAGAGCGTCTTCGCAGAGATGATAGGCGCGTTCTAATTCCTGAATGGGATTTCCCTCAGGAATAAACTCATGGCCAATATATCCGGTATATCCGCTTTGAGCGATAGCTTTGAATATGGCGGGGTAGTTGAGTTCTTGTTCTTCACTTAGCGGACCGCGTCCGGGGTTTCCTGCCGTGTGATAATGGGCAAAGTATGGATGCGACTCTCCTATGGTACGGATGATGTCGCCTTCCATGATTTGCATATGATAAATATCATACAACAGACGGAAGTGAGGGGAATCAACTTTTTGGCAGAGCTGTATGCCCCATGCGCTGGTATCGCATTGGTAGTCTGGGTGATTTACTTTACTGTTGAGCAGTTCCATGATGAGGGTGATGCCGGCTTGTTCGGCATAGGGCATAATACGCTTGAGGGTTTCGCTACAATTTTCGAGACCTTCGGCGTCAGAGATGCCTTCGCGTTTTCCTGAGAAACAGATCAGGGCTGGGATCCGGTATTTAACCGCGATATCAATATTTTTACGTAATTCTTGTTCGATGCGTTCTGAATTTTCAGGACGATTGAGGCCTTCATCAATGCCATGGTGTCCGCTGATGGTGGCGATTTCTAGTCCTGCTTCGTGGGCCATGGGCCACAATTCAGGTTCGATCATTTCCACAGCCGCATAGCCGATTTTAGCTGCAGCGTGGAGAAGGTCCTGGGGAGCTACCGCTCTATCGGCGTAGCACCACCAGGAAAAAGATTGTTTAATGGATGACATATTTGGTGGGGGGTAGGTGGTTTATTTCCAGTTGAAAAGGATACCCATGGTTTGGGCGCGATCTCGATTTGCAACGGTGTAGGCTTCGACGCATTGATCGGGGGTGAACTCATGGGTGTTGAGCCCGTCGAGATTAAAACGTCCGTCACGCACCATGGTAAAAAAGAGGCTGGTGATGGCGGCTTCGTCCCAATCTAAATATTTATGCCCATCGTGGGCGCCGGTGATGGTGAGTCCTTTCATCACGACATCGCCGGTGAGGGTTTGGCTTGCGGGTTGTCCGGTATCTCCCATCAGCACTACGCGTCCGCCACGGTCGGCTAAATCCAAGGCTACTGCAAATACGGCGGGGTGACCGGTGGAGTCGATGACGACGTTGGGGAGTTGATCATTATTTGCCTGCAAAATTCCTTCGCGGGCGTCGTTGGCTGGGGTGGCAAAGTAGGCGCTTGCGCCGCCGGTGATGGCGATGTCTTTTCGTTCGGCAACGGGGTCGACAACGAATACTTTTTTTGCACCGGCCACCCGTGCCCAGCGGAGAGACATTTGACCAATGGGGCCTGCACCGATCACCAGTACACGATCGCCTAAGGAATATTTCGCGGCCATGGCTCCTTGAAAAGTGATTTTAGCCAAGGCAAACCATAGGGCTTGTTCGGAGGGGATTTCTTTTGGAATCATATAACAGGCGTCGGCATTGACTACGGCATGTGAACTGTGTCCTGCGCGGTAGCCCACACGGTCGCCTACTTGAAGGGTGGTGACGTCGGAGCCGATCGCTTCGACGATGCCGGCTGCGGCATAGCCGGGATAGAATGGGAATTTCACCCAATTATCCCAATGGGTGCCTTTATCGAAGAGGCAGTTGAACACAATATTCTCAGTGCCGGTACTCATCAGAGAGCATTGGCAACGGAGTTGGACTTCTTGGGGTTGGAGGGTTGGAAGGTCGAAACTTTCAAGTTCGACTTCTTGTTTTTGGCGGAAAACGATGCGTTGGGGTTGTGAGGTTGTCATGGGTTCATTATCGATATTCCGTGTTTTAACACAAGATTCACTATTGGCTGTTATTTATAAAAAATGGCTGTTAAGGTTATATACCTCTATTTACATGGGTAAACATTATGAATAAAACGGTTTTTGATGCATGGAAAACATTAGTGGATCGGGCAGCGGAAACGCCACTGACTTTTTTGGCCGGCTGGCGGGCGCCGGTCTGTCAGGGGGTAAGCTGTCAGGTGCATGCGCACGCTTCGGTGGAGATGGTTTACCACCGTAAAGGGGGTGGGGTGACGCGTTTAGGGGAGCGTCAAGATCAGGTGGTTTCTTTTGCGGAAGGGAGTTGTGTGCTCTATGCGCCGGGTTTGTTGCATGATCAAGTGATGGATGAGCCGGGCGAAGATTTATGTGTGCATTTGGCGTTGCCCATGGATTTTACAAGGTCCTTGAAAGGGTGTTTGATGGTGCCGGATGCCGCCCGGGAAATTTCGGGGGATTGGGACAGATTGACCGCGGGGCGGGATGCCATAGATCCCCTGGAAAGACAGATATTAAATTTACGGGCAACCACGATCTTTCTGGAGCTGATGCAAGGTGTACTGTCCCCGACTCCGACAGAGCAGCTTTCTGGGAAGCGACCGGTTTCTAGAGCCGAAGAATATATTCGGGAGCATTTTGCCAGGATTGAATCCATGTGGGAAGTGGCGGAGTATGCGGGACTGAGTCGTGACCGCTTGCGACATGTATTTAAGCAACAACGTGGGATCACCTTGGTTGCATTTATGACGCAGGTGAAATTAGAGCGGGCGAAATCTTTGTTGGTGCATTCAACGTTGCCACTCAAACAAATCTCGACCTTGTGTGGATTCAAAGATGAATTTTATTTTTCAAATGTGTTTAAGCGACAGGTGGGTGTCCCCCCTGGTGCTTATCGAAACAATTATACTAAACCCAGTGCCCGTGCCTGAGGATGGATTAGTCCCAAACTTTTTTGGGGCCTTGACGTGGGAACATGATGTCCGGGGTAATGTCGCTGGTTTCAATCAGCCAATCGGTAAGGCGTTGCATGAGCTGTTGTTGGATATCGGCCATCTCGGGATCATTAAATCGGTTGCGTAGTTCCCGGGGATCTTGGCGTAGATCGTAGAGTTCTGATTCATCTTGGGGGCGATGTACCAATTTATGACTGAGGGTTTGTATACTGACGGTACGGGCATCCACTTCGGGATGATCGTAGATGCATTTGTAGGGGGGATAATAAAAGTTATCGGGATCCTCGAGGATGGCTCCTTCCAGAGTACCGGGGCCGCAGAGATGACGGTTCACAGCTCCGAGTGCACCTTCACAGAATACCGCACGCTTTGGGTCGCCTGCAGCGCCTGCTAGTTGGGGGTTGAGGGAGCGGGCAAAATGTGGATGGGTGCAAGGAATGTTGCAAAGATCCAAGGTAGTGGCCATGAGGTCGAATAATTCGTTGGGTTCCTCTACACGGTGTCCGGCGGAAATACCGGGGCCCCGCCAAATGAAAGGTACGCGATTGAGCATATCATCATGTGAACCTCCGGTTTTGGTTACCATGCCGAGATCTCCGCCGTATTCTCCGTGATCAGACAGGGCGACCACTACGGTCGACTCGAGCAAGCCTTGTTCTTCCAGGCCGTCTAAAATGCGGCCCAGCAGCATGTCGGTATAGCTCACCATGCCCAGGTAGACAGCATTGATTTTGCGAAGCATGTCATCCGACACTTGATCGAGTTCAAAGTATTTCCTTAGCAAGGAGAGTCGACGTGGTTTGCCTGGCAGATCATAGGGTCGCAAAGGAGGGAGGTCCGCCGGATCGTACATGGAATAAAATGGTTCCGGTGCGGTGAAGGGAGAGTGGGGCATCTCCAAGGGAAGGTAGAGTGCAAAAGGTTTGGCATCGGCTTCACGCGATTTTAACCAAGAGAGTGCGCTGTTCACGCGATGGGTGTCTCCGAAGTCTTCGACGGTGCCCAAGGGTTTGCAAAGGTGGCTGCGTCCGCCGGGTTCGCCTATGGGGACAATACGTTCGCCCTGATGGACATCGTAGCTGGGGCGTTCCGCTATTTCGGGGGGCTGTTGATTGCAACGGGTAACGGCCTCCGGAAAGACTTCGGGTGAAAACATATCATTTTTGCCGTGCCACTCAATGTGGTAACCCGCTTGTTTGAGGGAAGTGAAAAGGTTCCCTTGCGGCGGCTGAATAAAGTATTGGTTGGTGCGGCAGCTGGTGTTGTGCGGGTAGAGACCTGTGATCATCGAAGAGCGGGAGGGACCGCACACGGGATATTGGCAAATGGTATGTTCGAAGAGCGTACCTTCGCGTGCTAAACGGTCATAGTTGGGGGTTTGAACCAGGGGGTGACCATAGCAGCCTAAAACATCTGCCCGCAAAGAATCGGGCATGAAGTATACAAAATTTAGAGGCGTTGACATAAGACCGTGCATAAATGAGCAGGGATAAAAGTCAATCTATAATTTGTATATACAAATAGTTGAGGGCGTAGAAAGGTAAGTGCAGGATTCTACATAACAATGTGAGGATTACACATTAGGAATAGGTCGAAATGATAAGGATGCCCTATAGGTACTTTTTTACCGTTGCGGGAGGGTCTGCTGCGAGTTAGGTGATAGCGCAGATATTCTTTTTTCACATTTTTACTTCACGCTTCTGGTTTGCGGATGGCCTATTTACATTATGAAAATTTTATCAAAAACATTTCTAGGATTGGACGGATTCACGACTTATCCGCATATGAACGGCTATGTGGATGGCGGGCGTGCATTGGTTTATATGAGAACCTTTGCGGATACCCGCAACTTGTTTCTTCGTGATTTAGAAAGTGGAGAGGAAAAAGAGTTGGCGGCATTTGATAAGGAGCTTGAGGGGTCTTGTTGGGATATTGCGTTGAACACGCGTCGTTTGGCCATGGTGTTGAGCAATCAGGCTTGGATCATGGATTTGGATCATCCGGAGGACATGAAGGTGATTTATACTCCGGATGATACCTGTAAACTGGATACCTTATGTAGTCTCACCCCAGACGGTCGTCGTTTGTTGTGTGGTGAAGTTCGGGGGGCGTTGAATGTCGCGATTGAGATTGATGTGGAGACGGGTGAGGTGCGGGACTTGTTTTCAAAAAGATGGCACGCCAATCATTTTCATTATTGTCCGCATGATGATCGGTGGGTTGCGTTTTCGCATGAAGGCAAGACGGAAGAAATTCCTGATCGCTGTTGGGTTTGGCATGCGGAACATGCACCTGAAGGAAAATGCGCTTTTGATCAAGCATCGGATACCCCGGGAGTTTTGCTATGTGTAGGGCATGAACGTTGGGGATTTCACGACGTCTCCGGATATGCTCCCGCCTATGCACATAGTCCTGCAGGTAATCGTGGATTGTATGAAATTTTTGCGGATGGACGTCCAGCGAAACTTGTCTGGAAAAGTGATGTTATTTGGCATTGTAGCATGGATCTTACGGGCCGTTATGTGGCGGTAGATACGGCGGGACCGATTCGGGATGAGCCCTACACTGAAAAGGAGTATGCGGAACATCTCGCCTATTTTAAAAAGCATGATCAGGCGAAGATTCCAATTTTTGGGGATGTGGCTATTTTAGATTTAGAAACGCAAGATTTTGTGTATGTCGCATCTGCGCGGTGGTCTAAACACCCTTTTCATCCCCATCCTGCGATCAGTCCTGATGCACGTTGGGTGGCCTGGAATGATTTTAATCCTGAAAAAAAAGGGATCTGGCTGGCTGAAATTGAATACAGTTGAGCGCGTTTCCTAGAGGGATTGATTTATAGAGACGGGTGTGTTCAGAGGCTGCGTTGTGGAAGGGGTGATGCTTTTGCGGAGACAGTGGCACATGGTCATGACCAGCATGGTTAGAATTGCGCGTCGCAACCAAACTCCCGGCAAGCGACGTAGAAGGTGAAGACCGATCCACACGCCTAGGGGCACTACCAGCATTCCAAGTCCATTGATGAGCCATTGTTCTGAACTGAGGGCGCCCTGCGAGAGTAGAGAGATGGCGCGAATGGTACCGGCCACGGCGAGGAGTACCTGAATAGAAACCACGTGACGATGTCGCTCGTATGAATAGGATTGTACATAGGCCACTGCGGGTGGACCTCCGGTACCGTATGCGCCTGAGAGGAGTCCTGAAAAAATGCCCATGGGTATGCCCAGCCACATTGCGTGCCACGGTTTTCTTTTTCCTGACGTGCCTCGGCAAGATTGTAAAATGGCGACGGCTAAAACGGTAGCCAGGAAGGCGTTCATGATTTGTGGATTCAAGAGACGCAATGCTCCGACCCCGATGGGGGTGGCTACAATGATGGCCATGGCGAATCCCCGCAGATCCTTCCAATGAAAATAGTGACGCAGCCGCCACAGCAACAGGTAATTAACGGTTAAGGCGGGAAGGGCATTGAGTCCTGCTGCAAATTGAACGGGCAGGAATAAAGTCAAAATTCCCACAGAGACCAACCCAAATCCGAAGCCGGTACTGCCCTGCACAATGGCAGCGAAGAATAGTACGGGAAGGATCAACCACAGCTCTGCACTCATGGTATCTCTGGGAGAAGGTTAACGGGTTCTAAAGTTAGTCACCTTGGGGGACGGTGTCGTAGATGCGCCGTAATTCCGGTGCGGCATCTGTTTGATCGCGATCGAAGATGAAGACGAAATTACGGCGGGTGGGGCGATGTCCCCACACGCTGGAATAGGTTTTCATTTCTCCTTCGCTTTGGTATCCCATGTAGACGGGGAGATCGAGTATGCCTTCTTTCCACGCGGGATCCGTGAGGAATCCGATCTTGCCTGCCGCCACTTTGATTTGTTTGCCACCAATGACAAATGCTACGGGTCGCCGAGAGAGATTGACGATGAGATAATCTCCGTTCCTGATCTTTTGGGTATCAATTGGAATGGCTTTTAAGGGGAGGGGAACGCTGGTGGCATTGCCGGTAAGAATAAGAACGCGATCGGACTGCAAGGGTAGGGTCACGGTTGCGTCGGGTTGGGTAGGAACTGCTTCGGGGAGAAATGCCTTTTCATCCCGATAGAACGGCACGGAAGCGGGGCCTTCGTAGGGGATGGGGATGCCAAATCCGCGGGGGACACTTTTGAAGGGGACCACCTCCTCGCCATTAAACAGAAAGAGTCCGCTCACGGGCTGAAAGAGAGAGAGAGAGAGGATCTCGGTCTTTACTTGAGGAGGGGCTTCTTCTTCGGCAAATGCTATGGGCTTAAGCAGGAGAAGGAAGGTCAAGAGTAGGGTGCTGGGTCGTGAGAACTTCATTATAAAGCTTCACCACTTTCGTCGGAGTTTAACCAGCGAAAAGAGACAATTTCAAACTGGCGACCCATGATGCGATTGACGTCTGCAAGGGTGTCATCTTGGGCGTTTTCCCAGCTTGCATTGCTATCGTCGAGGTAGTCGGGAACGCGTTGCACCACGGCTTCACACCAGGCGGAAGTTCCGTTGCTGGTTTCGCCGAAGGATCTCACCACGAAAGTATCTGATCGGACCTGAAGGATGGGGGCCAAGCTTTGGAGTAGGTCGCCTTGCATGAGATAGCCTGCATAACCGGTGCTCGTAGATTCGCCGTCGAAAGCGTTTGAAAATTGACTGCCATTGGGGCTGGAGACGCTGTCCCCTAATGCACTGCCAATGTCGTTGCCCGTGCGGTTTACCGTTTCGTCGAGGGCGGTTTGTAGCGCGCCTTTACGTTGCTGAGTTATGATTCCTGAATCGGGGTCGCGGTTGACGAAGTCGCCCATACTTCGGAAGGGGCCACGGGCTTTTACTTCGTCGACGATGGATTGGGCCAGTCGGTCCAATTCGGATTCGCTCAGCTTTCTCCAACCGCGCCAATAGGGATCGTTATTGCTGTCACCTGATTCGAAGGGGGTTTCTTCAATGACGTGGCTAAATTTATTGAATCGGATGCCGTTGGGGGATTCCCAAGAGAGGGATCCTGTGGCGGGATCTACGACGGGCAATTCTGAATTTGCCATGGAGGAGAGCAGGGCTTTCCATGCGGTTTTGGATGTAGAGTTTACGTTGAATGCTCCCAGGATGCGAATGCGTGCCGCCAAAGCTTCAGCTCCTCGTTCGTTGCTGGTGCCGGTGGAGGAGACCAGCTCTTGAATAGAGAGATCGTCGTTGCCATCGAAATAAACCATACGAGGATTGGGGAGGCTGTTGAGGTATGATTCCAAATTCGCGCCCCACCCTGGTGCATTTACGTAATCGGGTGCGAGGGTGGAGAAAAAGATCTCGTCCCAGATTCGGTTGTTCACGTCGTAACTAATGTCGTAAAGATCGAAGCCTTTTCCGTTGTAATTGGTGGCGACGGTTTCATCGAGTGGAATGCGTACACTGGCGTAGGAGTTGCCGGCCACGAAAGAGGGTTCGAAGTCGTAGCGACTCAACTGGGCGTGTTGGAATTGCCCCACGGAGACCAGGGGAGATAAGGGGACGTCGAAAATGGGGACATGGGTGTTGCCATCGCCTAATCCGACTGACGCGCCTAGAAACCCGTTGTATCGTCCACTGGGAGTGGCCTCCGGTTCTTCGTTGAAAGCTAAGCCGCGATTATCATTCCCTTCTCCGGTCCAGGTTGAGCTGTATTTCCAGCCCTCTTGATGGTCGAAGCTGTCATCTGTTTCCCAATCACTGTTACTGACGGGCGCCCGAAAGTTGCTGTCGACCAGTCCGCGTATGCGTTGATTGTTATCTGTACTGGCTTTGGTGGTACGGAGATGAAAGGCCCAGGAAGCGAGAGCGACAGGGTTTCCATTAAGACTTGCGGGGGTCATTTGGCCATAGAGTGTGCTTCCGTCATAGATTGCTTCCGGGATCAGGTTGTTTGTGTATGAAGCGGTGGAGGAGGGGTCTGCATCGACGGGGCCACTATTCCACAAGCCGGTCATACGGGAAATCGGATCGCTGTCTTCCCATTTTAAGCTGACCCAGGTCATGCTGAAATCATCACTAATGCTTCGGCCAACCTCATTATGGGTATCTTCGAAATAGGTATCCTGCATCCCGACTTCCAAGACTTCAATTATGGAAGTTGAGGGGATGCCTGTGAGGGGGCTTCCACTGGATTCGAAAGGGACCACGATCGCACCGTTGGTATTCCAGTTGGGGGTGAGAATTGTATTCCTTGTTATGTGTGACCCACTCATCTCCGTTTGGTTTCTAATTGAAAAGAGGCGTACTTCTCCGGGTTGGAAGTCCTGGTCTTCTATCCATAGCCGGAACCAACGTTCGCCATCCTGGGTGGGGCCATGTTCGGGGGCCGCGTCAAGCGCCCATTGATCACGAAGCCAAGCGGTATGTTCAACGGAGGTTGAAGTTATGGGGTCTGTGATGCGGATTTTTATGAAAGGGCTGAAGGCCCAATCGATCATGTAGGTATTCTCAGCAATGGTGATGTTGTAGGGATTCCACATACCGATGGTGGGTTTGACTTCGACGAGAAGTTTAAATTGGGTGGGATCGATGTCGTCGGGTTCTGTTTTAAGACGCAAGCCGAAACGCAGATGGGAGAGTACGGGGGCCACGGTTGAATTTTGGTGCTGGTGATCGTCTGAAAACTCAAAGCCGCCGTCATGGGTGTCGTAAGGTGCCCAGGCCTTTCTGCGTACGTCCGTGGTGACGAAAGGTGCGGGTGGCACCGGGAGATCCATGGTTTGGTTGGATACCATTTGCCAGAGGCGACCGTATTGCCAAAGAATACCAAGATTGGGTCCGGGTCTGTCAATGTTACCGGGGACCTGTGATCCGATCCCGTCACTCAGGAAAAAGCGTTCCTCGTCATCGATTGAACTTCCGGGAAATTTATAGACGGGGACGCCATTTTTGGTGAAGGCGGTGACTTTAGGTGCGCCGAGATAATGATCGACCAAGGGGGTGTTGGTCATGGAGCGGTCTAACACCACGGACCAGTCTGCTTTGAGGCCGCCATCTTTCACGTTCACGGGCAAACCGTAACTGTAGGTGGTGAGGTGGTGGCGGATTGCAGATAGTTTGAGGCTGTTGTCTGCAAAGTGCAAAGAGTCTAAAGAATTAATTTTTTGGGGTTGGTTAGGATCTGACCAGAAGATGGGATCAATCCAGCTCTCGTTGAGGAAGGTCATGCCCGGTTCCAGAGGGCTCTGGGAGCGGATGCTACGTTCTACAGTTGTCGCGGGGGGAGCGAGAGCATCTGCAGAGATATCTACGCGCGCTTTAATTCCTTCGTCACCTACCCACCATGCGTAGCGTCCGGTTTTATCTCCCAGAGGTAACTCCTGGGCCTGTACAATAACTTCTTCAGCATCGCTGACGCCGGCTTCATCGGGGTAAATCCGCACTTGTTCATTGTTGGGAATGGCCATGTTGGGTTGGGGGCGACCGTTTCCACTGACCAACCATACGGGATCACCCGCGTTGACACCGGTTCCCAAAGAGGAGGCGTCGTCAGCGGGCCAAACGCCCGTCCAATGGGGTTGTTGATTTGAGCCTACGAGTTGCGCATCCCCTGTAACTCGTTGGTCATGGCCGGCGTATTGTTGGAGCGACCCCAGCGCAAGTTGCATGCCTACTTTTGCATTGGATTGTGCAAGGTGTAGCTCTTGACGGTCCCCAATTTCGCGAAGTCCCATGCGAACATACACGGTGAAGGTCACCACGATGACGAGCAACAATGAAACCACCAGGAGGGTCAATAAAAGTACGGAGCCTGAACGTGAGGAGTGAGATGGGGAAGATGGGGGAGTAAATGGAGTATGCATACGGACAACTATACCCGTGAACATAGAGGGCTGTTTAATCGAATTTTTCATTTTTTTTGCAAAAATGGGGTTCAATCCCTCCTCACGGGCTGGATTTACCCCCAAAAGTAAAATGAGATGCTTTCCTGTGTTTTACGCGCTGTAAAGAGACCTTCTGTTACTGGTATTTCCACCTTTTGGGCTTAGGGTCCTTGATGATCCGGAAGGCGGAAGATGTAGATAACGTGGCAGCTGTTTTTGAAAGGATCAAAAAATCATTTTACGGGGACCTTATATGAATACACTAAGAGAACAAACGGATGCTCAAATTGAAAAAACGCGGCAGGCGAAGCCTGAGTTGATGCGGGGGATTGATGAGATCATGGAGAGGGCAGGGCAGATTGAGCAGGGGAGAGATGCGCGAACTGTGGGGGAACAGGCGCCCGATTTTGAATTGCCGGATACACGGGGCTTGAAGGTGTCGCTTTCGGAGTTGCTGCGGGCAGGACCTGTGGTGGTGACGTTTTACCGGGGAGGTTGGTGTCCGTACTGCAATCTACAACTCAGAGCGTTGCAAGGGCGATTGGAGGAGTTGCAGGGCTGGGGTGCCCAGCTGGTGGCCATTAGTCCTGAAGTACCTGATGGCTCATTGACGAAGGCTGAGCGGGAGGCGCTTGGGTTTATCGTATTGTCGGATCAAGATGCCCGCGTGGCGGCGCGTTATGGGGTGGCTTGGGAGGTGCCGGAAACTATTTTGGCGCATATGCGTACGGATCGCAATTTAGATTTAGCCGACATCAATAATGGCAATGGGAGTGTTTTACCCATTCCTGCGACCTTTGTGATAAGTGGTGCGGGGGAAGTGGTTTGGCGTTATGTGGATGTGGATTACCGCAAACGGGCGGAACCCTCAGAGGTGATCGCGGCTGTGGCGGCCTTGGTCGAAAGCGCGTAGACACAAAAAAACCCGAAACCAAAGTTTCGGGTTTTGCTGTGAAGCGATGGGGCCTAATTTACAGGACGTCCCATACGAGCACGTGCGCTGGCGGATTTTTTCCGTTTGCGTTCACTGGGTTTCTCATAATGACTCCGAGCGCGCAATTCGCGGATGGTGCCTTCTTTGTCCAGCAACTTCTTGAGGCGACGCATTGCGCGGTCTACGGACTCGCCTTTTTTGAGTTTTACTTCTACTGACATGTTGTTTTCACCTACTTTCGGGTCATTAAAGGGTTAAAATTAAAAGTGATCTTCCGGTGAAGAGGAGGGTGTTTGCTTATGGAGAATTTTGATGGAATCAACCCTCTTCTGTAAAAAATGCACCCAAATTCGACTGATTTTTGTGTGAAATGGGGGGGAGAAGGGCGAAAACGAGGTGTTTTGAGTGTGTTTTACAGGGCTTCACCGCTTTCCGAGGCATAGAGGCAGCGGAAGGAGACGATTTCAAACTGACGTCCCATCAACTTGTTGATGTTGGTGAGGGGATCACCTGATTCATAAGAGTCGGGCTGTGAATAGTGGTTGAATTTATTAAAGCAGATGGCGTGGGGACGTTCCAGAGAACCTCGGTTCATCGGAGGGTCAACCCCCCGTCCATTGGGGTTGTTGGGTGGACCCCACCAGCAGCGTATCTGCGGTAATCCGTTGATCCTTCTCTGCGTACTGCTGAACCCGTGCGTGAGCACTGGGTGTCACTTTTGGGAAGGGAAGATGAAGTAAAGATCGGCTACAAGTTATCCCAAACAGCGCGGACCTGTTTAATGAAAATTTCCTTCTGTTTACGCTAAGCGTAAATGAACACCCAAGGTGTTTAGGGTAGGTTTAGATCTATGATGAACGTCTTAAGCTGAAGCGTGATCGGTAAACACAGGTAAAAGACCTTAATTTTTTCGGGGAAGGGTGTCGTAGGTTCGCCGAATTTTAAGTGGGCCGCCGAGGGCATCGGCTTCGACGATAA
This sequence comes from Kiritimatiellota bacterium B12222, assembly GCA_029719485.1. GTDB lineage: Bacteria > Verrucomicrobiota > Kiritimatiellia > SS1-B-03-39 > UBA6053 > UBA6053. Next base: position 914,417 of record CP120722.1, read on the forward strand.
ACAGGAAATTTCTGCGAACGGGGCGGTGTCCCCAGACGGAGGAATAGGTGCGGAGTTCTTCATCGACATAGTATCCCATGTACACGGGCAGATCGAGGGTTTCCTTTTTCCATTGGGGATCCGAAAGCCGTGCCGTGGCACCGCTGGCAATCTTGCTTTGTTGATTGCCAATTTTTAGCGCAATGGGTTTCGAGCTCAGATTGAATACAAAATATTCACCCGTATCAACCTTAGAGCTGTCCAAGGGGATCGCTTTCAGGTTGAGAGGAGGGGTTTGGGTTTGTCCGGTAAGAATGAGTACCCGTTCTGATCCTTTAGGCAGGGTTATTCGTGCGGCTGGGCGGACAGGAAGGATTTCCGGTAGAAAGGCCTCGGGGTTTCGGTGGAGGATTAGTTCCGCAGGACCTTTGTAGGGCGTCGGAATGCCGAAACCACGGGGCACGCTGCGGAAAGGTTTCACCTCCTCGCCGTCGAAGAAGTAGAGGTCGGTAACCGGCTCAAACAACGCGAGGGTTAACAGCTCCGTCTCCACTTCCGGAGGCGGGGGTTCGGTCGCATGAAGGATAAAAGGCAACACGAACAAAGGGATGAGCAAGCGGGTGCGTATCATAAGGTGTTTCCACTTTCTTCTACGGATAACCAACGGAAAGAAACGATTTCAAAGCGTCGGCCAAAGGTTTGGTTAATGAGGGAGAGTCCGTCTACTTGTTGGTTTTCCCAGTTTTCATTCGCGGGGTCTATGTAGTCGGGACTGCGTTGCAGCACGGCTTCGCACCAGGCGGTTGCACCACTGCTGGTTTCACCGTAGCTACGCACGATAAAGGTATCGGAGCGGGCTTGCAGGATGGGGGCTAAACTTTGCAGGAGGTCACCTTGCATGAGATAGCCGGCATAAGCGGTGGCGGTGGGTTCTCCGCTGATCGCGTTGGAGAAGTGGCTGCCGGTCGGTTTGGCGGCAAGGTCTCCGAGGTTGTTGTTGAGATCACTGCCGGGGCGGTTGACGCTGCGGTCGAGGGATGCCTGCAAAGGACCCTTGCGTTGATGTGCGGGGGTGGCGGCATCGGGGTCGCGGTTGACAAAATCGGCCAGACTGCGGAAGGGGCCCCGTGCTTTGACTTCTTCTACGATGGCGGTGGCCAGGGCATCCAGTTCGGTGGCCGAAAGTTTTCGCCAGCCTTTCCAGTAAGCGCCGGTGCTATTGCTTTCTCCGGTTTCGTAGGGATCGGTCTGCAAGGAATGGCCAAATTTATTAAAGTGAATGGCGTCGGGTTGTTCCCAGGAGAGAGCGCCGGTGGCGGGGTCGATGACCGGGAGTTCTGCATCTGTCATCGATGATAACACAGCTTTCCAAGCGGTTTTGGAGGTGGAGTTAATGTTAAATGCGCCTAACACTCGGATGTGGGCGGCCAAGGCTTCGGCGCCACGTTCGCCGGTGCTGGAGAAGAGGTCCGATAGGGTGTTGGTTTCACCCGGAATGTACTGCATGCGGGGATTGGGCAGGTTGTCGAGGTGGTCTGCCAAGACGCTGTCCCAGTTGTTGCCAGCGGCGGGGGCTCCGCGAGGGAGCACGTAGTCGGGGGCGAGGGTGGAGAAAAAGATTTCATCCCAAATGCGTTCATTCACTTCGTAACTGATGTCGTGGAGATCGAAGCCGGTTAAGCCGTGATAATTCTGAGCCACGGTTTCATCTAAAGGAATACGTAGGCTGGCATAGGAATTTCCGGCCACATAAGTGGGTTCGAAATCGTAACGGGCGAGAGGGGCGTGTTGGAATTGACCTACGGAGATGAGGGGAGATGAGGGCACGTCCAGTATCGGCACATGGGTGCTACCGGTGCTGGAATCGAAACTGTGGCCGAGGAAGCCACGGTAGCGGGTAGGTGCTGCCTGAGGTGACTCCTCGTCTGCGAAGCCCCGGTTGCCACTGCCTTCTCCGGTCCAGCCGGGGAGATAGTCCCAACCCTCGGTATGTGCAAATTCACCATCTCCTTCCCAGGTTGAATTCATGCCCATGGCGCGGGGGTTGCTATCGACCAAATTGCGCATGCGTTGGGTGGCATCGGTTATATCACTGGTGGTACGGAGGTGAAAAGACCAGGTGGCTAAATGGGCGGGACTGTCGACGATTGCCTCTGGGGTGGTGTTGGGCGGGAGATCTGCTGTTTTGTGAATTAATTCCGGAATGAGGTTGTCTTTGGAAGAGGGCTTTTCGTCCACGGGACCACTGTTCCACAGACCGCTGAAACCGGCGATAGGGACGCCATCATTCGCATCCAAATGATTGGTCCCATCATCACTGTCGTTGGTCTTTAAGGTAATCCAGGTGGCGCTGCCCGGTTCACTGTAACTCCAATGGGTGTGCGTCTCATCGAGATAGCTGTCGTGCAGTCCTACTTCCAGGACTTCGATGATGCTGCCTTGGGGGACGCCTTCTAGTGCTACGCGATTGCCACTTAAACTTTGATCAAAAGAGGCCGGGATAACTCCTTCTTCACTCCATGCAGACTCGAGAAAAATAAATTTTCTCGCGATTTGGTGAACTTGATTATCGGTGGTTCGCTGGGAGAGAGAAAAGAAACGAACCTCCCCGGGTTCAAAATCCGCATCGTTGATTCGCAGTCGCAGGTATTGTCCGCCCGGTTGGGAGGGGGACCACTTCCCAGGCCACTGTCGTTTGCCCCAGGCGATATGTTCAGTGACTTCGTTCGTGATGGAATTCGTGATGCGGATTTTGACATAAGGGCTGATATACCAATCCATGGAATAGTTGTTGGCGTCTAACCCGATGTTGTAGGGATTCCACAGGCCGATGAGGGGTTTGTATTCTATCCCGATGGCATAGGTGTTTCCACCTTTTGGACTAGCGGTGAGGCGCATACCAAAGCGTAGGTTGGAGAGGACGGGCGCAACGGGGGCGTTGCTGTGTTGGATATCCGAGACGCCTTGATAAGGAAGCCAATCCGTGGTTCTGATCGGGATGCTGGCCGTGGGTTGTGCGGTGACATTTGTGAGGCTACGGTTGGCGGAGAGCATTTGCCAGAGGCGTCCGTATTGCCAGAGAATACTCAAGTTGGGGCCGGGGCGTTCGGCCACACTACTGCCGATGGTGCTGAGGTAGAAGCGGTCGGGGTTGGTGACTCGGCTGCGGGGGTAGGTGTAGACATTGACGCCATTCATTAAGACCGAAGCACTGGGGCGGGCGCCAAGATTGTATTCGACGAGAGTACTGCCTTCGAAGGAACGGTCGAGGACGGTCGACCAGTCCGCTTTAAGCCCGCCATCCTTGACATTGACGGGTAGACCAAGACTGTAGGGGGTAAGGTCGTGTCGGAGCACCGACAGTGGAAAATCCGGATCTTGGAGGGCGATGGTTTGGCGACTGGAGAGTTTTTGTATACTGGTATCTGTTGTCCACAAGGGGTCATCTGACCAGCCTTCCTTGATTGTTGAAATGCCGGGCCCTTGCGGAGATTGGGATCGATTTGTTCGCTCTTTATCTGAAACGGTCAGATTGGGGGAAACCAGGTCTACCCGGGCTTTGACGCCTTCGTCGCCCACCCACCATGCGAAACGGTGGGTTTGATTTTCATGCGTAAATTCTTCTACCGGTACGATGACCTCTTCGGCATCGGAGAGCGCGTCGTCATCAGGATACATACGCACTTTTTGACCGCTGGGTATGGGCATATCAGGGGAGGGCGATGCGCTGCCGCTGACCAACCATATGGGATCTCCGGCGACGACGCCGGGCCAAGGGGTGGCGCTTTCATCTGAGGCCCAAACACCGGTCCAATAGGGTTGTTGGCTGGAGCCGGCCAGTTGTGCGGTTGCGGTAATGCGTTGGTCTTTGCCGGCGTACTGTTGTAGTGAGCCTATTGCGAGATGCATCGCCAGTCTAGCGTTGGATTGGGCCAGATAGGATTCTTGACGGTCTGAAATTTCACGAAGGCCCATACGTACATAGACGGTGAAGGTCATGACAATGACCAGCAAGAGAGACACAATGAGCAAGGTTAATAAAAGCACGGATCCCGAACGGGAAGCGAACCTGTGTTTTGATAAAGATGAGCTGGGAACTGATATCGTCATGGATACAATCTTAGGGGATAATTGAGGGCTTGTTAAATCAAAATCTTATTTAAATACGAAAGAAAGAAAATAAATTACGTAATTAATTCCGATTTAAAGAACGGTTTTGGTGTGTTTAGGGTTTTTTTATTGAAAATTGATGTTTTCAGGATGATTTTTCGTCTGCCGTAGGATCTGCAGAGTAAATAGACCTTCAGGTGGTGACAAAACTTCTGAGAATGAGTGAGTTCTCCTTACAGGGGGCCCAATATTTTGGTGCGTGGGTGAAAAAGAAGTTTGTGAATGGAGGTTCGCAACTGAGTCGAGCCATGTTAGGAAAAACAGAAATCTGTGTTTTAGACAAAAATAAATTTTGGATTTATGACGAACTCCTTCATTGATATTCCTGAGATTCAAGACGCCCAAGTATTGGGCATTCATCGACTCCCTGCGCGCAACAGTTCTTGGCCAACACCAGACTTATCCTCGGCTTGTTCCAGTGCTTACGATGCATCTCCTTGGGTTACCTGTCTGAATAGTGTGGATGCTTGGGCTTTTATGTGGTCGCCCACGCCCCGTCAGCGGCCTCGAGAGTTTTATACACGCGATTTTGATGCTTCGGCGTGGCGCACGATTCCGGTACCCGCTTGTTGGGAAATGCAGGGGTATGGGACTCCGATTTACAGTAACTACGCGTATCCCTTTAAAGCTGATCCGCCCCGGGTTATGTCAGAACCGCCGGCGCACTTCACCACCTTTAATGAACGCAACCCCGTGGGATCGTATCGTCGATGGTTTGATGCGCCAGGTGAAGGGTCCTCGGGGCGTTGTATCGTTCATTTTGCGGGGGTGAGTGCGGCCTTTTATGTGTGGGTGAATGGACGTCGGGTGGGCTACGCGCAGGATTCCCGTTCGCCGGCGGAATTTGATATTACGGACTTTTTGTTGCCTGAAGGGGAAGGCCCTAACCTGCTTGCGGTTGAAGTGTATCGTTTTTGCGCCGGATCCTATTTGGAAGATCAAGATATGTGGCGATTGAGTGGAATCTTTCGGGATGTATTTTTGTATCATACGCCCTCGATAACGTTGTGGGATTTTCATATCGAAAATACCTTGTCTGCAGATTTTAGCGAGGCGCGACTGAAGGTACAGTATGGCTTGCGTCGGGTTGAAACGTCGCTGTCGAAACTTCGGTTGCGATTGTATGGGAAAGCAGCTGATGTTGTGAACGCGGTGGGTGAACCGTTGTTGGATGAAGTAGTGGAGGCTGATGTTGGTTGTACGGGGGAGGTGACGCTTGAGGACCCGCAATTGTGGTCGCACGAAAGGCCGCAGCTCTACACCATGGTGGTTGAGTTGTGGGATGCGGAGAAGGGCGAGACGATTGAAACGCGAAAAGTGAGGATGGGCTTTCGTCGCTTTGAGGTGATGGAGGGGCAATTTTGCATCAATGGCCGTCCCATCAAATTGAAAGGGGTGAACCGACATGAATCCCATCCGGTCAGGGGCTATGTGATGGCGGCCAAGGACATGGAAATCGACATTCGATTGATGAAGCAGGCGAACTTTAATTTTGTTCGCACGGCGCATTATCCCAATGATCCGCGTTGGTACGAATTGTGTGATGAGCTGGGTTTATTGGTCATGGACGAAGCCAATGTTGAAAGTCATGGCTTGAGTTATCACAAACGGGTATTGCCTGGCGATGATCCGGTATGGGGGGCGATGGCGGTGGACCGGGTGCGGCGTATGGTGATTCGGGATCGGGGCTATGCCTGTGTAGCGATGTGGTCGCTAGGAAACGAAGCGGGATACGGAGATACATTTTTTCCGATGCGGGAGGCGGTGTTGGCAAATGATCCTGCGCAGCGACTCATTCAATACGCGGATATGAATTTAGTGGCGGATATGGACAGTCAGACCTATCCCACGCCCGCGTGGTTGGAAGCGCATGTGCGGGGTGAAGCGGTACGCAAAGGTGAGCATGGCGAAGAAGGCAGTCCGGAGCAACATGGAGACTATCCTTCAGGCCGTCCTTTCCTCACCAATGAATATGCGCATGCCCATGGGAATTCTTTGGGGAATTATCAGGAATACTGGGATCTGTTTGAGGCGCATCCTCAGTTGTGGGGTGGATTTGTGTGGGATTGGGCTGACCAAACCTTGAGCAAAAAAAATATTCAGGGAATAGAGATTCAAGCCTATGGGGGTGACTTTGGAGATCAGCCCAATGATGGACGCTTTTGTTTTAATGGATTGGTGAATGCGGAACGTCAACCGTATCCTCATTATTGGGAAGCACAAAAAGTGCAGCAGTACATTTCGATGAGTGCTACTGTTGATGATCTTCTTTCAGGCTGGGTGACGGTGCACAACAAATTTGCATTCCTCGACCTCAAGGAATTTACTGGGGAGTGGCGGATTGAAAAAGAGGGTGTATGTTTGGTGAGCGGGGCTCTTCCCATCCTCGCTGTAAAACCTGGAGCCTCTGAAAAGATACAGCTTCCATTTTTGGAGGGGTTGAAGAGGGACTCTGGGGAAGAGGTTTATCTCTTTGTTGAGTTTAAGACTTTGAGGTCGTGTGCTTGGGCGCCGGCGGGGCAGGTGGTCGCCTGGGAACAATTTTCCTTGCAGGAATTGTGGGCTGATGTGGAAAATAATCGGGCAGGATGCCCTCGCTCCACTTTTTCTGGGGCGGAGGAAGAGTGGCATCTGACGGACAAGGCCATAGGCATACATCATGCGTGCTTGTGTTTGTCGGCTGGGGGGAGTCGGGTACTGATTGACGGCGAGAGAGGATGGGTGACTTCATTTTGCCGGGAGGATGAAGAGAAGCTGTGTTCGCCGATAGTGCCCCATTTTTGGCGGGTGCCTACGGATAATGATTTGGGATGGAAAGTGCCGGAACGGATGGGTGCATGGAAACAGGCAGGGGATTGCATGCACCTGCAGACCTTGCAACATGGGGTGAGTACCGACGCGGAGCAGGTGACCGCAGATTGGATTTTTGATGCCCCAACATTGGCGGGGGTTAGGCTTCGATGTGTGTATACGCTTTTTGCGAATGGGGTGTTAAGAATACACTTCAAGCTACACCTTTCTGCGGATGCGCCCGAACTTTCCCGCATCGGCTTGCAGTTTGAGGTGCTGGCGGCCTGGGAACACAGCCGATGGTTCGGAAGGGGGCCGCATGAAAATTACTGCGACCGTCAAAGCGCGGCGCGGGTGAGTATTCACGAACTTCCCGCCCATGCTTGGGCGACCCCATATGTAAGGCCTCAGGAGAATGGCCACCGGGGGGATGTGCGGTGGTTGATTTTAAGCGATGTGCAGGATGGGACGGATCGGCTGATGATTCGGTCGGTGGGTTCCCGGCATCCGGGTATCAGTATATGGAATTGCCGTGAACAGGATTTGGCGGAAACCGATCATGTGGCAGCGTTGCCGCTTCGGGCAAGCCGAACGGTGACGATATCGGGTTGGCAAATGGGGGTGGGCGGTAACAACAGTTGGGGGGAAACGCCTCTCGATGCGTATCGGATTTCAGCGCCTGGCGTTTATCAATTTGAGGTCGAGCTGAGTGGATGTTAGGGGATGAATGGCCGGCGCAACGCCGTTGGCGTAGGGAATGGGTTGGGGGGCGTAACCCAGGGTAGCTCGGATCAACCCTGGGCTGAAAGGTGTAACGCCGTTGGCGTATCGGGGTTGTGGGAGAAGATTTGGCAAGCATATTGATTTTTGCGGTGGATCAGGAAGGAGGATTTTGAGATGTGGGATTCCGTTGGATGCGGTGCAGGTACCGGAGATGTGGTTGCGAAATCTCTGCTACGCCAAAGGCGTTATGTCTGTGTGTGGGGGGGCTATGAATGATGGCAGGGGTATTGGGGGAGGTGGGGGAAATCTTGGGTCGGTCTCCGCGGTTATTCACTTAAAAGTATATATTTCGCCCTCTTGACAAACGGAAATATCTTCTTCACTATTAATTACGTAAATAATATATTTTTTTCCGAATTTTAAGGAGACCTTATGAAAAACCGACCTATCATCAATCGCATTGCATTTGCGGCCGTCATCAGTCTGGCATGGGCCGCAGTGCCATTGGGTGCGGAAATTTTGTATTCTGAAGATTTTGAGGGAACGGGAGAGTTGAACGGGACGACGCCCGATATCCGTAGCGGTGATTTTGGGAGTAGCGCTAGCGCTACTTGGCAGGCAAGAACCTCCCCATCATTTAGTGCCGCAGGTGGGATTCCCGGTGGGAATAAAGGGAGTGCCTTGCTTGCATTCACTCCCGTCTCCGGTCAGCTATATGAACTTTCCGTAGATATATTAGGGACTAGTTCGTCTGTGAGCAATGACGACAAATGGTTAGGGGTCGGATTTTCTCAAAACGCTGATCTGACGAGAAATTTCAGCGAATCAAACAATGGATATGCCTGGATGTCGGTGGTTTCCGATCCGGACTTAGGTCAAGGGGTTCGATATACTGGCGCAAGTCTGGGGGGAAGTGACGCCTTTAGTTTTACCAGAGAGGGGGGCTGGATCAATCTGAAAGTTTTGTTGGATACCCGCGACACCAGTTGGACCGCCTCGTGGTTTGTGAACGATACACAGGTTTCCACCACCCATACTTATGTCACAAATCCGACCATTAATTATGTGGGGTACTCTGTAGAGCAAAATTCGAAAGGTACCTATGATAATTTTCAGCTTGCGGTGATTCCTGAGCCGGGTTCCTTGATACTGTTGGGGTTGGCTTTGCCTTTGTTATTTTTCTTTCGACGTACTGCCCGCTAAATTTTTTGGGGAGAGGGACTCGGCCGGCGCAACGCCTTTGGCGTAGGGGATGGGGTGGGGGGGCGTGCCCCAGGGTAGATCCTCCTGCGTCGGATCAACCCTGGGCTGAAAGGCGTAACGCCGTTGGCGTAGCTTGTGCAGATGGAATTACGGAACCTGGGCTACGCCAACGGCGTTGCGCCTGTTCATTTGCCTTCCGCCAAATCAATGCTTGTGAAATATTCTCGTTTGAGGGATGATCTCTGTATGCCTCAATCGTTGTCACATGTCATGATACACACGGTGTTTTCCACCAAAAATCGTCAACCTTTTTTGAAAGATTTGGCACGGCGAAACCAAACCTTTGCTTATTTGGGTGCCACGGTCAACACCTTGGGGTGTCAGGCAATTATGGTGGGGGGGGTATTGGGATCATGTGCATATTTTCAGCACCCTCGATCGGTCTATTTCCCAAGCGGAATTTGTGAAAGAAGTGAAGCGGTCGAGTTCGATTTGGTTTAAGGATGAATATGGGGAGCCATCGTTTTCATGGCAAAAAGGGTATGGGATTTTTTCGGTTTCTGAAAGTCGGATTGCAGATGTGAAAGCCTATATCACTAATCAAGAGACCCATCATAGTAAGGTGACATTTCAGGATGAATTTCGTCGCCTCTTGCGTGCGCATAATGTCCCATTTGAGGAAAAATATGTGTGGGATTGATGACCGGCAGGTGCAACGCCGTTGGCGTAGGGAATGGGTTGGGGGGGAGTGATCCAGGGTAGCTCCCCCAGGGTAGCTCCTCCTGCGTCGGATCAACCTTGGGCTGAAAGGCGTAACGCCGTTGGCGTAGCTTGGGCTGATTGAATTCTGGAATTCGGGTTACAGCAAAAGGGTATTTGGATAGATCGGATTCGGAACCCGTGCTACGCCAACGGCGAATTTGGGATGGATCGATTTCATAACCCGTGTATAGATCGATTTCAAAACCCATGCTACGCCAACGGCGTTACGTCATTCAGCCTAGGGTTGGTGAGGAACGAACCTACCCTAGGAGATGTTCGTAGGTGAATTTTACGCCAACGGTGTTGCGCCTGTGGGACTTGAATTCTCATAAAAAAATATGCACGTATGAAAGATTTTTCCTAACATTAACCGATTACAGTTTTCTTCATATCCACTTGACAAAAAGATACGGACTTAGTTTTATATTAATTACGAAAATAATTGCTAGTTTTGCGTAAGTTTAATTTACAGGTGATTTTCACAGTCTAAAAAAGCAAGATGAGAACGAAAGGTGCCCATATGAACACAGAAATTTATAAGCTAAAATATTTTAGAACCATTGCAACGGTTGTTTTGACTGCAGTGCTCTGTTTGGGCGTTTCTGCTCAAGCCGAAATTCTGTATGCGGATAATTTCGATGGTCCAGAAGGGGTCGACTTGGATGGTTATACGCCAGATGTACGCACCGGGACATACGGCACGAGTGCTACCGCCAGTTGGGCGGCGGGGGTGCAATACAATGCAAACGGTGTGATGTGGTCCGCTCCAAATAGTGGTCATACTGCGCGACTTGCATTCACTCCAGTTGCGGGTGAGATCTATGAGCTTTCGGCGGACTTCGAAGGACTAAGCACCTATGCGGGACAGATGGATGACTGGATCTCTTTGGGTTTTTTTGCGGGCAGCACGAAGTATGCATGGATGAACATTTCTTCTCAGCTTTCTGCCGACGGACGAGAAGTCAAATATTATTCGGGAGACGGCGTGATCAGTGGTACGGTCCCGACCACGGTCGGTGAGCGGAATCTGAAGATCGTGTTAGATACCAGTGACACTAATTGGACGGTAGCATGGTATCTAGACGATGTACAGGCGGGCAGCACCTATACGTATGCAACAAATCCCAGTATTACCGAAGTAGGGTTTGGACGAGCTGACAATGCTAGATCTACATTCGACAATTTTCAATTAGCTGTCATCCCGGAGCCTGCTTCCGTGCTACTTCTATTTTTGGCACTGCCGTTACTGGTTGTCTGTCGCCGTTCCGTCCGCTGATTTACCGTCGAAAGGTTCTCTTTGAAAACAGGTTTTATATAATAAGATATTCATTATGAACACAGAAATTTCTAAACAAACGAGTTTCAGGGCACTGACGATGGTTTTTATGGTCGCCGTATTATTTTTGGGTACCTCATTGCGGGCGGAAATCCTGTATTCTGAAGATTTTGAGGGAACTGGGGGCTTGAACGGGACGACTCCCGATACCCGCAGCGGTGATTTTGGCAGTAGCGATACTGCAGTTTGGGAGGCTTCAACGGCTTTTGATGCTGCTGGCGACATAAGGACGTCACGCGCTCAGAGTGCTTCGCTTACATTTGTACCACAAACAGGCAAAATTTACGAACTGAGTGCTGATTTTGATGGGACCAATCCTTCATCTTATCATCCGACGGCCCAGATCTCTTTGGGGTTTTCTCAATCTGCTTCAACGACAGAAAATTTTAATAAAAATAATGGACAACCGTGGATGCACATCAACTCTATTAGTGGTGCGAATGAAGGTGGATATAAACCTGGAGATGGGTCTACTGGGGGTACATTTGCAACGACAACCACGTGGATGAATCTTAAAATTTTATTGGATACCCAGGATACTTTTTGGACCGTAAAGTGGTATTTGAATGATACCCAAGTGGGCACACATACCTACACAGATAACCCTACTATAAATTATGTAGGTTTTGCGGGAAGTCAGAATGCGAGGGGCAAAATTGACAACTTCCAGCTCGCGGTGATCCCAGAACCCGGTTCTTTGGCTTTGCTGGCGTTGGCTTTGCCACTGTTGTTCTTTTTTGCTCGCAGGAAAGGTTAAAACAACAAAAATCCAATGAGCAGTACCTCGAATATTCGATTCTTGGTGCTGCTTTTTTTGTGCCTTCGATTGTGGGGGGAAGAGGGGATGTCCTGGGTCATGCAACCGGGGGAAGTGCGTCATCATTTACAGATTTCCGGAGGATCGGTTGCGTCGGCTCAAGCGCTAATCGATGCGGCCCGTCGACAACATCCGTCCGCGGTTTTGATGCTGGAGTTGCAAGGGAAAATACGGGTGGGAGATCATCCGTTAAAGTTACCATCTCATACCGTGCTGATGTTCGCTGCCGACGCAGGCCTCGTTGCAGATGCTGATGCTAAAGCTTCTTCGCTCATTTACATCGCGGATGCGGCATCGATAGCGGTGATTTCGATTGGGGAAAAAGCTGCTACCCTCGACGGCGGTGGGTTTGATGGCATCGGCATTGAGGTTGTGGGGGGTAAAAGAATCCTGTTTGACCGTCTCCACATCCAAAATTGTGGAAAGGCGGGAATGGATTATCAGGGGGCTTCTGCAGATGCGGTGAATGGGGCGGGAAGTTTGACCCGCAGTCTTCTGGAAAACAATGGGGTAGGATTGCAGGTGAAAAACAGTGCTGGGTTTATTTGCGAAGAGAATGTCTTTCGCCATCAGTCGGGAACCGCCTTGGAGATTGCATCTAAAAGCAGTGTGGTGGTCCGCAATCATTTTGAGGAAAATGCGGCATCGATCATTTGTGGATCTGCGGACAGCGTGATCACGCGGAATGTCTTCGGGGATGAGCGGGTGCTGGCGTTGACCTTGGAGAGCCGGGGGAATTTATTGAGTGAAAATGTGGGCAAGGGGGCAGGGCAGTTGATCCGTTTGGATGGAAAAGATCAGCAGTTATTTCGAAATCATTTTCAGCAGGCCTCGGTGGCCGGGTCAGGGGAGGGAGGGTTGCTGCTGGCCAATGAAGGGTTGGAGGTCCTGGAAGCAAGGAGTGTTCGCGTATTTGATCCACCTACCTTTTCCCGTCCGCATCAGCGTGCGCAAATTGTGCCAGGGCGGGGGCGCTTCGATATGGAGATGGTAGGAGGGAATGCCAGGAAGCATGAAGCGGCTCGTGATCTGGCGGAAGTGGAGGTGGCGTTGCGGGCTGCCCGGAGCGCACACCCTGACGATGTGATCGTACTTTGGTTGCAGGGGGAATTTGTGAGTCGGAAACCCGAGGGGCTGCAGCTTCCGCCGGATGTTTGTTTGATTTTGGATGGGCGAATTCGGGCCGACCCGGGGACGGAGCTGGAGCCGGCCTGGAAAGCAGATGTGCCATTGACCCAAGTGTTGCGTTTGCCGGAGAAGGGGTATTGTTCCATTTCCGGTGGCACCTTGGATGCGGGACGTCAGGTGTTTCATCCGCTGAATGCCGCGGGTGGCGCAGTGGCGTTGATTGAATCTGTGAATCTTACGGCTGGGGCCCGGGATGGACTTTCCACCAAACAGCGGGGACGGGCACCCCTATTTGTGTATCGCAGTCGGGTGTTCGGTAACCGGCACCGCGGAATTTGGGCACATGTGGCTCATCGTATTCAGATTATCGATAATGTGTGCACCGGCAATGGGATGGATGGGATTGATATCGATGCTTACGCGGTGGGATGCACGGCCTTGTTTAATGTGTCCAGCGGGAATGGTCGGCATGGCATTTTTGTAGAGGAGGCGGTGAAGGGGAGTGTGGTGGTTGGGAATGAGCTGTATGACAATCGTGATTCCGGGGTGCATGTGTGGAATGAGGCGGTGCCTGGCAATACGGGAGGGAACGTGATTGCGTCGAATATTTGTGTGGGCAACAGGCGTGGGGTGAGTGTGGGTGGACGATCGGAAGAAAAGACGGCGAAAGGTAATTTCTTTTATAATAATCTCTGCCAGGAAAACCGGGTGAACGGGATGTGGGCCGGCAATGTGCATGCGAAAGGGAACTATTTTAGCTGTAACCAACTGGTGGATAATCAGGGCATGCCGGTGTTGGAAGCGGAGAATGCGTTCTATTTAACTCCTCCCTTAGATCTTGTGGGGCAGGGCGAAAAGGATTATTTACGAAATTAACATTGTGTTTAATCCGTCAACGCAATACTTTAAAATCACTATGGCAAGACCCGTCTCTATCAATGTTGCTGAAATTGCAAATCGCGCAAATGTATCTACTGCATCTGTTTCCCGGGTGATTAATAATCAGAGTGGGGTTAGCGAAAAGTTGCGCTCTAAAATCTGGGCGATTTTAGAAGATGATGATCGTTACTCTGCGCATATTTCTGAACGTGGGGTGCGCATTGCGGTGGTGATGCAAATGGATCAGCCCCATGTGAACACCTTTATGTCGGCCATATTGGGTGGCGCAGCTAATTATGCCCTGCAACGGAATGTCGATATTTCTACGGTGTTTGTGCAACCCGAAGATAAAAAGAAATTAGATTTTTTGCGTCTGCTGCGTGATCGTCGATGTGACGGGGTTATTTTATTGGTCTCCAGCACTTTGTCGGCTGAGGAGCTCACGAAGCTCGCAGAAGCCCGGATGGCGGTGATGGTTTTGAATGGTCGATGTGATCACAGCACGATCGGATATTTATATACGGATCCGAATGAGGGGATGACCTCGTTGTTAAATCACCTGTCTCAATTGGGTCATAAAAACATTGCGTATCTGTCGGGCCCCCAGTTCTGTGATTTTGATAATTCCCGTCGTTCCGAAGTGTTTATTGAGCACATGCAGAAAGCAAAAAATCCTTTGGCTGATAAATTGTTGGCCACGCATATTCCGACCCGTTTGGCGCAGGAAGCAGGGTATTTGCAAGCGGTTGAAATGTTGAAACGTTGTCCTGAGACGACGGCCATGATTGCGAACAACGACGAAATGGCCTATGGTGCATTTTTAGCCTGTCACGAGGCGGGGATTCGGGTGCCTGAAGAAATCTCCATTGCGGGATTTGATGATTATGCGAATAGTCAATTTACGGTTCCTCCCTTGACCACTGTCCGTCAGCATTTGAATGAAATTGGATATGAAGCAGTGAAAGCTATTGATGAATTTGTTTGTGGTTCCTTGGAGCATTTACCTCGCCGTATGTTCAAGCCTGAGCTGGTGGTACGGGGAAGCACGGTGGCGGCGAGAACCTCTCGTCCCACTTCCGAATAAAGTTTTAAGGTTCGGGTTTCGAAGCAGATTCAGAAAAGTTGTGCCCTTAGAGGCATCGTTTTTTTAAATACAGAACCGCTTGGGACTGCGATGTGTTATTTGACGCTTACGGTAAAGGGATCTGTTTCGAGAATTTCATTTCGAATGGCATGAAACTTCAAAGAGAAACCTTCGATCACGGCTTTTGATCCGTAGAAAGAAATGGCAAGACTTCCCACGTCGCCTGTTTTTTCAATCGTCAGTACAGGGTCATTCGGGTGAGTAATTACGATTTTCTGACCGCTTTGGGTGCCATTTTGTTTTTCGTGATACCCCACTTTGGTGGTGTGTTTTCCTTTGATGTATTTAATGCTGTAGTCATCAAGTGCCGCGGGTAGTTGTTGAAAACTCAGCCCGGATTCGGAGAAAGGGCCTTTGTACAGTTGAGAATCCATATCGTAGGTAAGCAAACCTTCAAACCGGAGTGTGTTACTCAACGAAAGGTTTGCTTGGCTACGGTCTGAGGCTGCGGTGGCAAAGTGAAAATCAAAATCTTTGCTGGTGCCTTTGCTGGCAAAAAGGCGGAGGGTGATACCTTTATCTGTGGTCAAGTACACTTCAACTTCATTTCCGTTGACCTGTGGTTCCCCCTCCATGCCTGTGATCTTATAATGCACCAAGGAGTTACCGACTTTTTCAACCAGACTTAATCGGAAAATATAGGGTTGGGGGTTTAGTGGTTGCCCTGCTCTTAAGAATTCTAGATGAAGCCAATCTGCTCGCGGATAGATGGCGTAGCGATAATGGACATTTTCAAAGGTATATACGGGTGCATTTTTGAGGGCGGTGGCGTACTCGGCTTCTAGTTGAAGCAGGCTCTTTTCGTCTAATGCATTTATGGGAACAGTAACGGTTTGGCCATCGCTCCCTTTGAGGATGATGGTGTCGGCATTTTTTGAGACAAAGCTACCGTTGAAGCTGTGATTATTTTTGCTGCTCCAGGTCAGGAGTTCTGCAGAAAAAACGTTGGAGAGTAGGAGAAAACACAAAGAGAATAACGTTACTTTCATAAGCCTAATTTCCTAACGACTTTGGGTACGAACTCAAGAGGTTTTCGTGAAAGGATGGACTGAAAACTTGGGAAGAATGGGGCGTAAATTTTTTTCATCTTCTCCATGCCGTAGGGTAACGCCAGGTCTGTTATTTGGGGGGGCTCATGGGGAGGTGCAACAGTTGCATGATTCCTGCATAAATTTATCATCGCATAAAGGGACTGGAGTCAGATAGAGCTGTGAAGTGCTAAATAACATAGCAGGGATCTTTTCCTGCGAACATCAGTGACTCAAGGAAACAAAAAATGAGATTTCAGAATAAGGTTGCGATTATTACCGGAGCAGCATCAGGCATGGGGCAATTGGCGGCAAAACTTTTTATTGAGGAAGGGGGCTTTGTGGTGATGACGGATATCAATGCTGATGCTGTCACCGCGGCCGCCACTGAGCTATCGCCTGACCACCAGCAGGCTGTGGGGGTGCAGGCTGATGTGCGACTTTATGAAGAAGTTCAGCAGGTGGCGGACGAGGCCATGAAAAAATTTGGTCGCATTGATGTGCTTATGAATTTTGCGGGTGGCGCGGAATCGCGGGTGTTGAATTGCCATAAGCCATTTTATGAAATGCCGGTGGAGGTGATCGATTGGGGTCTGGACGTAAATTTAAAAGGAGCGGTGTATTTTTGCCGTGCGGTCATGGGGCAAATGGTTCAGCAACAATCCGGCGTGATTATCAATTTGGGATCCATCAGTGGGGTTGAAGGGTCGGGTGGGGCGGTGAATTACAGTGCGGCCAAAAGTGGAATCATTGGACTCACCAAATCCTTGGCCCTTTCAGGAGCAAAACAAGGAGTGCGTGCATGCTGTGTGTCACCGGGACCTGTGCTGACCCGTCCGGGCATGGCCAATATGAAAACGCGTCTGGGTCGGGCGGCAGATCCGGAAGAGGTTGTAGATCTTATTTTGTATCTGTGTTCGGATAAAGCAGGATTTATTACGGGTTCAAATTATCTCATCGATGGCGGTCGTAGTTGCGGCGGGATGGACTAAGATCATGAATCGAAAACATATTGTCTTTACCGCGGTGGGTCAGGCCGAACTTTTAGACCAAGCGATGGGTGAACTCGGCGACAATGAGGCGCTGGTCCAAAATGAAATTTCGGCGATCAGTTCGGGAACAGAGCGTGCATGTTTGTTGGATTTACCGAATCTGGCAGATTCTCCTCCCGGTCAATTCCCAAAACATTTGGGATACAGTGGGGTAGGCCGGGTGGTTGAGGTCGGTAAAACTATTACCACGGTTCAGCCTGGTGACCGGGTGCTGACGCATTGGGGGAGTAGTCATGCCTCTTACAATTGTATCCGCGAAGAGAATATGATGAAAATTGAGCATGACGCCTTGCCCTCTGAGCATGCGGTGTTTGCGGTAATTGCGGGGTTTTCGCTCAATGGACTCCGGAAAACGAGATTGGAAATAGGGGAAAGTGCCGCGGTGATTGGCATGGGGATTTTAGGTGTGTTCGCCTTGGCTCTGTGCCGAATTGCAGGAGCCACTCCGGTGATTGCGGCAGATTTGAGTGCGGAACGTCGAGCACTGGCGCTCAGCGTAGGTGCACATGTTGCCTTGGATCCCATGGACCCCACATATACGGAAAAGATGAAAGACCTGACGCGGGGTGGGGTTAACGCGATTATAGAAGTGACCGGCCAATCGATTGCGATGAAACAAGCCTTGGCCGTAGTGGCGCCCTTTGGTCGCATTTCATTGTTGGGATGTACGCGGGTGTCGGAGACGGGGATTGATTATTATCAGGAAGTACATCGTCCCGGGGTTGAGCTTGTGGGTGCGCACACCAACGCTCGTCCGTTGCATGAATCCCGTCCGCATTCCTGGACCTGGAAAGATGATGCCCGTGCGATAATGGATTTTATGGTCGATGGTCGCATCGATATGGGGAAAATTCTGACGGCTTCGTATCATCCTCAAGATGCATCCGCTATCTATGAGGCGTTAGCATCTGATCCTCATTTTCCGGTGGGGGCGGTATTTGATTGGCGAAAATTGACTTAAGATCGTCCTAGTTGTTTATTCGAATTCTACCAATTCAAATCGGGTTCCAAAAGCAACATCCATGGACGCTTTGGCGGGTATTGGCGTACGAATGACTACGCCCGGTTTCATTTGCACCGCGGCTTTGATCCCCTGCCAGTTTGGGCGCGAACGAAGGGTTTGGGCATCATCAACACCGGCGATAAATAGGGGAAGGTCTGCATTCTCGGGGGGAGGTGGCAAGCCTACCAGCGAAACCAAGGCTGTCTGTTCAGGGAGTTGGCGGATAAGTTCCCAAAATTCAGGTACAGGCGCTCTATTTTCCAATCGCGAAAAGAAACTTTGTAGGTCCATGGGCAAGGCAGCTAAATCGAGTTCGATCAGCTGGTGGGGGTGACCTTTAAAGGCTTCTTTCAGGCCTTTCATTTTTGCATCTGCGGGGGTCACACGTTCTGAAAAATCTGGCATATTTAAAACCGGAAAGGTGCCTCCCTGGGGGTAGGCTCGTATGAGTGATTCACCCAACACGTACCCGCAGGCTTCTTGTACGCGAAGTTCACTTATGCGTGAGGGCGATTCCGAGTGATGCAGGATGGATGCGATGCCCAGTATGAGAGAAAGAGCTGTGATGACGATCATCAACATCTTTCCTGTGGGGTGATGTCTCCCTTTTTTCCAAACGATCGCCAAGGCGATCATTAACAATACCAGCACTGCTTTCACAAGGACCTCACTTTATCTGCTACATTACGAAACCATCCATGACTCGTCACGGTGCCGCTGCTCCAAGGAATGACATCCACATAGAATACGGCGCCATCCAAAAATAAAATATTAATGCCATCGGGATGCCAAGGGCGAGAGTGACTCCAGGGTCTATCATCGATATTGGGATCATCGCATTCTATGGCAAGGTTTCCGTCCATGGTTAAATCAAGTGGACCATAAAACAGATTGGATATGCGGTGATAGTAATCGCTGAAACTCCCGTCACGACTGTATTCTTGATTGCCTTTGATACCGGGAGAGGCGGGGCAATCAAAGACATCCCCACTTCCTACATATCCACCTTCGATCAATTTTCCTGAGGCAACGTATTGGCCGCTTTTCTTAAGGACTTGATAGCCCGAGGCTGCATTTTCGGTCCATGTCTCTCCATCATGTTCAGACATATAGGAAATGTAGCCAATGTAGATTTGTCTCAGATTGTTTTGGCAACGGGATACTTTGGCCTTTTCTAAGGCTTTGCCGACTGCAGGTGCGAGTAAGGAAGTGAGGAGCCCAATGATAGCGATTACCACTAACATTTCAATCAGCGTGAATCCCCGGGTTGACTGAGGACATCGACTGGTGAAAGCGGGAGATGTGGTAAGGCTATTCATGGGAGTGTCTCAACTTATTTAAGGATAATTTCACATTCTTGCCAAGCGAGTGCTGGCAGCTGAATGCTCTCTTCGGTTACAGACAGTGAGGGAGCACTGTCAGTTTTTTCTCCTCTGGTGATGGTCATGGTCCATTGTTGATCATCGACGGGTAGAAGTACATTTTGGAGTTCAAGTGAAGGGCCGGTTATTTCTTTTAAGTCTTTATTGAGGACGGTACGACTTAACAGCAGGTGCTGGCTTTCGGTCAAAGGTTTTCCGTCAAGAGATACCAAGACCAAGGTTTCAAAGCCCTCTGTTTCTGACATCTGTAGATGACGTAAACCTGCTGGAGGATTTCCATCCAAGGTGCCGGAAAAGAATTCCGCATGGGAGGAGGAGCCGGTCAATTGGTCTCTGGCCACATCCTTGATGAGTTCCCGGGTATCCGAGACCAGAGGATTCGGGGGAAGATCATTCATCCAGGGAGCCGTCGATTGGTCTTCGGGTTCAGGACCATAGGCCCGGCGAAATCCGTGGATATTCTGCCAGCCCGGTTCAAATTGATTCCGAGCCTGCACCAGACTGTGGTATTCGGGTGCCACATAGGGACCTTCCACCCAAATGGTTTTGGGGGCAACGCTTTTTTGGAAATAGCCTTCACGGAAGATTAATCCCATACTCCGCAAATGATCCTGCATTTGCATGTCCTGCATCATGGTGCCCAAATGCGAATCCCGATCCGGGACCGCTGCTCGTCCGTCCGGTCCCATATAGGTATCGCCGTGCGACCAGGCAAACCACACCAGGCCATCCCAGTCTTGCAGCAATCCGTAGGCAGCCATGGCAACAGGCAACATCGTCCGGTACGGCTTTTGGTTTTTGATGTTGTCGCCACCTTCGGCCTGATTAAGTTCACCAATGAAGAAAGGTTTCCCTGCAAAGGCATGGCGGCTGACCGAACGGATGCCGTCATCTTTTTTGCGGGTGATCAGCGGATCGGTATACGAATGGTTCTCCATCCAGTCAGATTGCTGATAATGCATATCCGCCGCATTATCACTGCGGAACAGATTCGAGAAGGTCAGCGGAATCTCTCTTTGCGCAACTTTATTAAGGGTAGCCTGCATGCGCAGGAAATAGTCCTCATCCAATTTGCGGAGAAATTGTGCCCGCAAGGTAATCAACTGTTGGGTAGTGGGCTTGTAAATGTCTCCAGCCTCTTCCACTCCGGCCTCCCGGCAAAAGGACTCCCATTTTTCCGTCAGTTTGTTTTGGAAATATTCAGGGAATTTGTTGTGGCAGATGATCGCATACTCTGATGAAAATTCATTGATGACTTCCATCGTTAACACTTGGGGATCTTCCCCGTAGCTCAGTCCGGTGTAAGGATTTTCATGGTTCAGCACGTTGGTGATAAATTCTTCGCTCAACAAGGCGCAACGCTCGTCGATCACCGGTAACATTTTGATTGGATCAAAAGACTTTTTCCAATGCCAGCTTCTCAACTCCTCTATGCCTTCCGCCCAGGCCGCCTCATCTTCGGGTGTGGTTTCCAAGATTCCCACATCGCCGGGCATAAAATTGCGGGTAAAGTGGGTGGACATGGCCAAATAAATCCCTTTTTCCCGCAGACGCGCGTTCAAATAGTCAAAGCGATCCATCGCTTCCATATCCAGTTCCCGAGAGGTATCTTTGTAGGTTAACATCGCTCCGCCCGGAATGCCATGTACCCAATCTTTGCTGTTTCTCAGCATGTGATGCGGCCGCACCAAATTGATCTGCCGGTCACTCAACTCGTCTGCCAGTCCCTCTGCTTGTTCTTTTGTAGGGTATACCGCGCAAAGGTTGACCCCCCAAAAGCGGACCACTTCATCATCTGCATTCACAAAATGTGCACCTTGAATGGTCAGAGGTTCAATATCGGGTTCCACAACAGATTGTACAATGGTTTCTTCTACGGGGTCGACAACGATTTGTGCATCGGTTTCTTCAATCGCTTTTGGCGTGCAACCAAATTGCAGGCAAGCGAGAAAGAGAAGGGTGAGCATACATCTAACTGAGATCATAAAATTTTTCCTTGAATGGTGGAACAAAACATAACGAGATTTACCTATAAAGATATCATTAAACTCTGAACCCCTTTTTCGTCAATTCCTAATTGTATGTTTTTAATACATCTTTAAGGGGCCCTAGATAAATTCCCGCCATGGTATTCGCAATAGGGATCGGGATCTCAATCGATATTGGCATCGAAAACCCAAAACCCAAACACATCGATCACCGATGGTGAGACCGATTTTAGGTCAAAGGCATTACGCATTCAAACCGTGGGGAGGGCACTGAGGGTCGAGGGGGTAGCCTGGGTTGCACGGGCCCTCCCTGGTCGATGTTTGACAGGCGCAACGCTTTCAGCGTAGTCGATTCCAAATATACAGACCCCAGGGTAGGTTCGTTCCTCACCAACCCTGGGCTGAATGCCATAACCCCTTTGGGGTAGAGGATCTAAATCGAAATCGTAATGGGTATCGAAAACCCAAACACATCGATCACCGATGGTGAGACCGATTTTCGTCATTCAGACTGGGGGTGCGCGGGCCCGTTCTCAAGCTCTCAATTGAAAACGGAATACTGCATCACCTTCAATCCACATGGGGAAGTTGGTTCCCCAAGCATTGTTACAGAGATTCACGGAAATACCTTCTGCCGGTTCTGGGAGCTGTCCGCTGTAATCCAGTAAGGATCCGTTGCCTAGAGCGACCAAAGGTGCATCTAACGAAGTGAGTATGAAGCTGCCGTTGTTTACGTTCTGATCAATGGCATGGAGATTTCCCGTTCCCCGTTTCACTACATTTCGAGGGGAGACTTCTTTCCCTATTTTTTCAAAGATCCATTCAGTTGCTTCGTCAATTTTGGGTGCAAAAGACAACCATAAAGCTTCCGGCATGCGATTGGCGACTTTTCCATTCCACTCAAGCCGAAGGTGCAGGTTTTCCTTTTCCACCCGCCACTCCATGAAAACTTTTGGCGGCGTGCCCGGGTTGTGAATGCGGTCTTCCGGAAAGGTCAATTCAAGTAACAGCGCCTCTTCGGATTCGTGCTGATAAAGTTTTTGAGCTTGGGGATGTATCCGCAGCGATGTGGCTTCGTCACCCAAACCCGGTTTGGTGAAGTCCTGACGCGACCACTCTTCTTCACCGCGAATATATTGATCATAAAAGCGATGGTAGTCATCGGCAGAGAAATGCTGATAGCTGAGGCTGCCCAAGGGATGTGATGCATCCGCACAGATTTTTCCGGTGGGGGATTTGAGGTGAATCACCGCGCCGGTTGTTGGATCAAAGGCGATCTCCCACCCCTTTAACTTGTACAAGTCTGTCCAGCTTGTCGCCTGCCATTGATCAGAGACCTGCAAGCGTGGCTCAAGTTCATTCATCGCGATTTCGGCTTCATGACGTAAGGGGTGGGGTAACTTTTTGAGGGCATCATCCACATAGTGCCTCTGCTCCAGCCAAGAACGTTCCAGCAACTGAAAGGGAGGGCTTTGTCGTACCGATTCAAATTGTGAAAGGCTGTAATGTTTCCAATCACGCAGATGGGTTTTTAGATCCATACCCCAAGTATGTTCCGCCGTGAGGAGCAGGGCTTCGCTCAGGGGGTGATCGACTTCATCCCCCGGAAGGAGACGTTGATCTTCTAGCCATTGGGTTCGTAGCGCCGACAGTTGTCGGTAGCGGGACACTTTGTACGGGTCGGTTCCTGCACCATGAATCCAGGAATCTCCAATCTCTTTATCCACCACGGGCAGGGAGTCGCGTTGATCCCAGACGGTGTCACTAAATTCAGAAAGGTTGGCGGGATAAATCGTTGCTGAAGGGTACTGCTGTTGTAGCTCATGATAAACGGCGGCCACTTCCTCCGGAGATTGTGGACCTAAATTATCACCGGTCAAATTTAAGGACAATGCACACTTTCCGGGCAAAGGATTCACACTTCCGTAATCCCCATTATAAATGACCACAATTTCATCTTCTCCGTACACCCAGCGAAATAAGGGCGGTACGTCTGGAACCGCAGAGGCTGGGTTGATGCCCACATGTAAGAGGCGGATGCCGGCTTCCGCCAAATAGGGAATCATGGCCTGAGTATGACCGGGGACATCGGTTAATTTTGCGGCGGTGGTTTTACGTCCAAAGCGTTCATCCAAACGTTGGGAAATAGCCAAACCTGCGCGAAAGAGTTCTGGATTCATCAATTCGGTATGGCTGGTAAAGGGGAGGGCGTGCCAGTGAAAATCTCCTGCCAAAATCCCTTGTTCCATCTTTTTTCTCATCTCAGGAGAAGCGTGTTCTAGAAAGTATTCCGCAATCCAGCTTCCCGTGGTCCATACAAAGCGAGTAGGAGAATTTCGGGTTTGTTTTGCGAGATCGAGTGCGGTGGGGATGTAGTGATCGACATAGGATTTTAGAATCGTATCGGCCAGATCAGTGAAGCCAATGTCGAGGTGAGTTTTGAAAACCACGCCGATTTTATCAATAGACGGAGACGGTGTTTGGGAGTTGGTCATGTGGGAGTGCATAGGGACTGTTTTGTGAAAAGTTAAGGTGTTTTCTTCGTTATAACTGTAATGTTATAAGAAGAATCGGCAAGGAGTTGAGCGTTGAGACTGAGGTGCAAACAAAAAAGCATTGCATTATGTATGAAAATAATACATGTTGTATGTATCACGACTTTGAAAAAGAACTCAACCCCAAAAAAGGAATATCGTATGAAGGTTATATTGGCCGTATTGCTCGCAAGTGCGCTCTCAACATATGTAATGGCGGACACTGTTCATCAGACAAGTATCGGGAGTGCTGCTTATACCGGTTCAGGGAAGTCGGCGTTGGATGTCGATCAGATGGAGACAAAAGATGTAGAAGGTGGAGAAGTTGCACGGGTGACGAGTGGCATGTCCCAGTGGGGATTTGTAACTTATTGGATGGGTGTTCCCACGCCATCGGGTGAATCCATTATTCGGTTAAAAATTTGGAACACAGATGAAGCGACCGCCACCTATGCGGTATATGTTTCCAGCAAAGGCGGACAGGAAGGATTGGGACAGATTACGATTCCTGAAGGCAGCAAACCCAATTCTTTTGTCGAAGTGGACTTTCCTGTAGATTCTGAAAGAGAATGGAGTGGGATCGTACTGAAAAAAGCCGATAAACAAGAGCTCCCCAGCCCTTGGATTCAATCGGTTCAGGTGATCCTTCCTTAAGCGAATCGTATTCGCATCGGACTTTTTAAATATACGATAAGTCCAGTATCGACACAAATGCGCATTCCCGATGAGCCGTACTCATCGGGAATGTTTTGTATCTAGGAACAGGGCTTCTCGTTTCGGGATAAAGAGATCTGAGAGGTTTTAGGCTCCTTTGGGACCTAAGGTTCGGCCACCATCAATGGTATAATTTACACCCGTGATAAAATCAGCTTCCGAAGAGGCAAGAAAAGCGACCAGAGACGCGACTTCTGCCGGGGCGCCGTTGCGGCCCAGACAGGTGCCTGGGTGTGGGCTGATGTCTTCGGTTCTGGAAATGAGCCCCGGTGAGATACAATTAACGGTGATGCCATGGGGACCGACTTCCATGGCCAGGGCTTTACTCATGGATACGACCGCACCTTTGGCGGCCGAATAATCCACGCGGTTCACGATGCCGACTTCTGCGGCGATGGAGGCAATATTGATGATTTTTCCGGTGTTGCGCGCCACCATTTGGTTGAGGACCGCATGGGTAAAACGCAGGGTGCCGTTGATGTTTAGATCGAGTACCCAGCTCCAAATCTCCTCTGTGGTATCTTTGAAGTTGCTGAGCTTGTTGAGTAAACCGGCACTGCCACCGGCATTATTCACCAGCACATCAATCTGCCCAAAATCCTGCAATACTTGGGCGGTAACCGCTTTCACTTCTGCAGAGTTAAGCACATCCGCTTGATAGCCTTTAGCTTTTCCTCCTGCATCCAGGATTTCCGAAACGACTTTATTTGCATTCTCCAAACTGACGTCGGTGACGGCGACTTCCATGCCTGCGGCGGCCAGGCGTAAAGAAATTGCGCGACCGATGCCCCGCCCTCCGCCAGTTATACATGCTACTTTTTTTTCTATTTTCATAACGATTCTTTCGTCCGATGTTTAACGCAATTTCCGCCAGTCGAATACGATACCCAGCGGTGGATTTTTATTTTCCGCCAGACGGCTGTATACCTCCGGTGCGGATGCCGGTGAGACGATTTCGGAAATCAGTGGGCGGACTTTGAGTGCTCCTGCAGCGACGAGTTTCATAAAGGTTCGAAAGTCATCATGTTCGCTCCACGCGCCAGGTTTGGAGTTGGTGTCGGGACGGGTCTGGTTATGGGATCCCACCAAGGTAATCCCTCGTTTATGCACATATTTATAATAATCAATGGGTACGTCTGATACCCGGGTGCAGCCCAGTAATGAAATGCGACCTTCCCAATTAATAACTTCCAAAGCTTGTTGCATGGCGGCCGCGCTACCACTCACTTCAACGATGGCATCCGGGCCCTTGCCGTCGGTGGCTTGTTTTACTTTTTCAACAAAGTTCTCTTCATCAGGAGAGAAGGCCGCGGTAGCGCCCAGTTGTAAAGCCAGTTCACGTCTTTCCGGATCGAAATCGGAAACCAATACTGGAAGTGCGCCGGACAACTTTGCAATTTGAACCGCAAATGCACCCAACAGTCCCATGCCGGCCACCATGACTGATTCGCCCAATTCGACTTTCAGTTTGCGTACACCCAGCAGAGGAAAGATGGCAATGTAAGCAAAGGATGCATCCAATAGGTCGATGGCATCGTCTTCAATCTTAAACACCTTCTCGGCTTTTTGAATGGTGTGGGAGC
Source organism: Kiritimatiellota bacterium B12222 (assembly GCA_029719485.1). Classification (GTDB taxonomy): domain Bacteria; phylum Verrucomicrobiota; class Kiritimatiellia; order SS1-B-03-39; family UBA6053; genus UBA6053. The sequence goes on from CP120722.1 coordinate 940,632, forward strand.
GATGCCCTCCTTTTACGATCAACACCCGGTCTCCGACTTTTAGATTCGTGACTTCGTTCCCGGCGGCAAGTACGCGACCGGCTGCGCTGTAACCCGGGGTTATGGGAAACCCATCCGTCGCAACCGTATTGGGCATCTGCAGTAAATTTGCTCTTTCGGTGCCTGCACTGACGGCACTGAAGTCGCTTTCCAGCAGGACTTCATCCTTTTTCAGTTCAGGAATTTCAACCTCTTTTAAAACGGCCTTACCGACGGATTCAAAAACAATACTGTGACCTTTCATTTATCTTCTCTGCTTTCTAGGTGAATTTTCTGTCTGGGTGGGGGGGGCATTAGACTGTGCTTAAGAATTGCCTCTTAAACCAAGACTGCGTCCACCATCGACGGCCAGATCCTGTCCGGTGATGTAACTGGCACCAGGTTGCAACATAAAGAGCACGGTCGCAGCGATATCGTCTTGCGTACAAATCCGATTGAGGACGGAATGACGTTGAGCAAAGGCCCGTTCATCCTTCGGGGGTGTGCGTTCCACTAAACCGGGGGAGACGCAATTAATGGTGATATTATGGGGGCCCAACTCAATCGCCAGCGACTTGGTGGCGGCGATAAGTCCTCCCTTTGCCGCGCCGTATTCTGCACATTTTCTGGCGCCACCTCTCGCCACGATGGACGTGATATTGACGATGTTTCCCTGTTGAGCTTCCACCATGTAGGGGCTGACCGCACGAATACAATGCAGGGCTCCAAACAGATTCACATGCAGCATGTTGTGAATGACCTCGATACTCTGTTCATGAAATTCCGCCATCTTTTCCCGGGCGCTTCCTCCCGCGCAGTTTACCAGGATGTCGATTTTTCCAAAATGCTGGTGTACTTGTTTGACGGTTTCGCTGACGCTTTCATAGTTGCTGACATCCACAGCACAAGGCAGGGCAGAGCTCCCTTTGCTTTCGAGTTCTTTGGTTACGCTGTCTGCACTTTCCTGTCGTAAATCAAATACCGCAATGCGGGCACCGGCCTCTGCCAATTTAAGGCAGACGGCACGGCCAATGGCACCACCGCCACCACTCACAATTGCCACTTTATCTTTTAAGGTCATCATAGGGTTTCCTGTATTATTCTACGCTGTATCCGCAGGCCTGTAGGAGTGCTTCCTGAACGAGAAATTCATGGGTGTAATCAAAGGGATTGTCTATTTCTTTGCGGATGATTTTCGCAAACTCTTTTAGTTGGCCCGTGTAACGGTCACCCAAGGGGCCGCAGTCTACTTGGTGGGTGCCGGCACTAAATCCCGGCACGTCGTCTTTTACAGTTAAGCGAGCAGTTAAGGGGTCAGAATAGTATTGATCCGCAGGCATTTCCAGTGGACAGATTTCTATGCTCCCTTTGGTGCCACAGATGATGAGGCGTCGATGTTTCATGCCGTCGATTTCTGCGACGGAGACTCTGACGGTGGCGCTGGCGATGGGGTATTCCAGTACCGCCAATCCATTGTCAACTAATCCGTCGCCACGCGTTTGCTTCATGTAAGGGGTGATTTTGTCGGGCCGTCCCAAAAGTTGGATCACAATATCAATCAGATATCCGGCAAAGATATACATCGCTCCCCCCTTAAATTGGCTCAGCCATTTGCGGTAGGTCTCATTATCGCCATCGTATCGGCACATGGTGGCGTGCACATCAAAAATTTCACCCAGCCATCCTTGTTTGGCCGCGTTGAGGGCAAAGCAGATTGCCGGATTATAGCGGTAGACGTAGGCCAGTTGCAGGGCGAGTTCGTTGTCTTCACAAGTGCTTAACAATTGTTTGAAAACAGGCAGGGATTCGCCACCGGGTTTGTCCAGGTGAAGATGCAGGCCCCGCTCTGCGCAACGTTGTGCGGTGGGGATTAACTCAAATCCATCTGTTTCAATCGCGACTGCATCTAAGTCCGGTATGGAGAAAAGCTCTGCTTCACTCATCCAGTTAAGACCTTGATACGCGTTATCGTTTCCGCGTTTTTCCATCCACTCGGGGTTGGATTCAACCACGCCGACAATTTCAAATGTATCTGGCAATTTGCGGAGGGCGTGCATGTTGGCGGATGCATGGTTGTGACCGATCCCGATCTGGCCGATTTTGATGGGGCGTTTCGTCATGGCGTTCTTGGAGGAATTGATTGAAAAGTTGAAGGGGATTCAGGGAGGGAATTTTTCGTGGGAAGATTCCTGAGTCGTACCCATCTGAAGCACCAGAGCGTTCCCACGTTAATCGTCAACCCTACGGCGCAGATGAAATAAATGGGCCAGCCTGTGCTGGTTCCCATGACCAACGCAAATGTGGCCAAGGAAAGGTCTTTGAGTACAAAAAGTTGGTGCATGCCACGGGACAATCCACCGGTGCTGCCCAGACGGCGTATCATGCGAATTTGGATCACGCCGCCCTGCAAATACAGCAGGCTGGAGCCTACGACCAACAGGGGTAGAACCAGGGGATTGGGATTCTCCGTCGAAGGAAAAAATAGGACCACCAACACGGAGATCAGGCATGCCGCGAGGCAGCTCAAAAATGCCGCTTTTGAATGACGGCATTTTCGGTCATGCGCCATCATGAACAGAATCAGCAGCACCAGAGACATCCCCAAAACGCGGGGCCAAGCCAGATAATGATTAAAAGGCCTGAGCATGCCACCATAGGTGAACAAAGCCAAAAACATGATGAAGCTGGTCACAAAACGGTTCAGGGAAAGTCCCTCCGAAATTTTTCGGTCAGGGACCTCCTCACGGTGTCGTTTCCATAGCAGACGTACCTGCGTGGCCAATCCGGCCGAAGCCAGAATGGACAGCAGGGCGCTGATACTTCCCGTGAGGTGGTAGGGGGTCATGGGGTTAGGCGCTAATTGGCGCTTCGGCACCGTCGCGGATCGTGAGCACGACTTTACCCAGATTTTCTCTGGACTGCAGAATGCGATGCGCTTCGTCGGCTTGTTCAATCGGCAGGACTTGATGAATGACTGGGCGAATTTCACCCGATTCAAATTTAGGCCAAAGGTTTTCAACCAAGTCGGAAAGGATTTGTTCTTTTTCCGCCAGAGAACGGGAGCGCAAGGTGCTGCCAATGAGACGGAGTTTTCGGGTGAGGACCGCGCGAAGATTAAGTTCGGTAGTTGGACCGCCCAAGGTGGCGATCAATACCCAGCGTCCGCCGATCGCGAGCTTGGCGATATGTTCGCCGAGACCGTTTCCGCCTACGCAGTCGAGAGCTACATTCACAGGTTGACCTGCATCTGCACATTCGTCGAGTACAGCGCCTACATCTTCTTGATGATGATTAATGATGCGATCTGCTTTGAGCTCCTGTAATAATTTTACTTTTGCTTCGCCGCCCACGGAGGTGACGGTTTTGGCTCCGAGGTGACGCGCGATCTGTACGGCCGCGGTACCGACGCCACTTGCACCGGCATGAATAAATACGGTTTCACCCGCTTGGGTGTGCGCTTCGCCTACCAAGTTGAGCCAAGCGGTGGCAAAGACTTCTGGTAGTGACGCGGCTTCAGCAAAAGAGAGTCCGTCGGGAATGGGGATGACCAATTCTGCTGGCACCACGACTTGCTCCGCATAACCGCCACCACCGAGTAGGGCGCAAACGCGATCGCCGGCTTTCCAGTGTGAGTCTACAGGTGATTCTACGACCACACCTGCAACTTCTAGACCGGGCCATTCGGGCCATCCGGGAGGAGGGGGGTATTTGCCTGCGCGTTGTAAAAGGTCGGCGCGGTTTACGGCCGCGGCGTGGATTTCAATCAGTACATCGCCCGCGCCACGAATGGGGTCTGCGACCTCAATCCAGTCGAGGCTTTCATCTTTATTTATTTTAATTACTTTCATATATTTTTTTCCAAAGGGTGGGTTCGATTTTGTAAAGGGAAGGACGTGCGAGTGCCGGTCAACTGGGAGTTGTAGGCGCCATAAATCATTTCTAAAACGGTTCGGGCATCATTTGCATTTGCCAGAGGTTCCCGTTGTTCTTCAAGTGCACAGATGAAGTCCCAGGCGGCGCGACGATTGTTGCGGATGAAGTACTGCATGTAGCCTTGGTAGGGGCCAAACTCCAAAGGGGTGGCGCCCGGAATTTCGGGATCATCCGGTAGATCGACGTCTTCAAAAGGGGTGTCGTCTTCGGGGGGTAAGGAAGGGCGACTGATGCGCAATTTGCGGTCATCGTCGAAGCGGACCGCTAACGAGCCGGTGGTGCCCACGAGGGTGATGCCCATGCGCAGGCCGGCGTCGGCCATATCGCGACGACTTTCAAACCAAGCCCGCACGCCGTTTGGAAAGGTGTAGAACGCGACGACTTCGTCACCGGCGACCGGTCCAATATCTTCGGCGGTTGCCAGAGTTTCCCCGGCTTGAATGGGTTTGCCTTGCATGCTGATGTCCGCGAAGACCGAAGAAGGTTTTCCTAAAAAGTAGCAGGCCAGATCCAGGATGTGGGTACCCAAAACCAGAAAGTCTTCTCCGCCCCCCCGATAGTCTTCTTTGCCACGTCCGTAGAAAGATTTCACCTCGCCAATCTCTCCGTTGTCGATCATTCGTTTGGCGGCTTGGAAAACGCTCGCGTAGCGACCCAAATGGGCGACCGCAATGTGAACGCCTTTTTGTTTGGCCTGATCGATGATTAGATCGGCCTCCTGCAAACTCGCGGATAGTGGTTTTTCACAAAAGATGTGGATGCCACGTTCGATTGCGAGATTAATGGGGTCGATGTGGTCGCCGGGTAGACGGGAACAGATCACCAAGATATGGACGGTTTCGGTCTCTAGCAGATGGGCAAGGGTGGGGTAGTGCTGGGCCGCGCCGACTTCGAGGAGACGCGCTTCGATGCCCTCCGGATTGGAATCCACCAGGCCCACGATACGGGTGCGCGGGAGGCCCTTGAATGCCAGGTGGGTCAGATGGCCGCCCAGCCCGGGGTTGCTGGTGTCCTGGTAGACCGCAACGTTCCAGATCGAATCCGCGGGGTTCATGATTTGAAGGGTGTTAACGAGGGCTTCATCGACGACCAAACTTCCTTGTCGCCAAAATGGCAAATCCGGCGCCGAGAACGAGTATCATGGTGGAAGGCTCTGGTATGGCGACCAGTAACTCGGATGAGTTCAGCACGGTGTCGGAAATACGCACCTCGTCTAGGAGTCCGGTCCAGCGGCTCTCCGTCACCGTGCTGTTAGCGCCGACCCGGACGTTCACACTCGGATTGTAAATCCCAGATAGGCTATGGCTAAGTTGCTGGCTTTGGAGAGTTCCGCCGTTGGTCAGGTCCTGCAGATAAAACGTGATGCTTCCAGTCGGGTCGGTGGCATCGACAGAAGCGGCCACATAGTAGTCCACATTCTTATCAAGGCTCAGCGTGGAATTGAAGGTCGTAAAGGTATCGCCATCGTCGCTGAGGAGCATCCGCAGGTTGCTGCCGCCCACACCGAAGGCAAAGCTGCGCGTTCCGGTACCGGGATATTCATACTGACTGAGGATATATTGCGCGACCTTATCCGTTGTACGGTTGACCAGTGCCTCCACGGTGAAGGTGTTGTTCGCAGCGATGGAATCCATCCAGCCGTCATCCGACAGGTATAAGTGGCCGTTCTGGGACGACCCGTAGTTCGCAAGTCCGGTATTGCCGTCCCCGGTCTGGGGGATGGGGTTGCTGAAGTCCGAACCATTCCCGCTGCCGGGAAGCGGATTCACCTGGGTCGGGGGGGTAGTGGTTCCGGTCAGGGTATGTCCCCCGCCGCTGGAATCAGTGAGGTAGCTGCCGTCCTCGAAGCGCCAGTTGGCCAAAATGGCGGGATGGGCTTGCGTGCCCAGTAGGAGGAGGCTGCCTGCGCAACTGGCGATCATCCGAGATAGGCTTGTGGGGTTGGGGATTTTCATGGTGTTTTCCTTTCGTTGCGTTGGGTAAGTTGTATGTAACTGCTTGTCGTTCGGTGGATTATCGGTATCCACCACAGGCGCGGGCGCCGTCGATGAGATGATTGCTGCCACTGATCATGGCGGCGTCTTCAGAGCTCAGGTAGAGGATAAATTTTGTGACTTCCTCAGGGGTGGCCGCTCGGCCTAAAGGGGTTTTGATATTGGCCATGGCCTCACGGGTGAGTACGGGACCTGGAGAAACACAACAGGCGCGAATGCCATGGGGTGCTCCGGTCAGTGCCAGAGATTTGGTGAGACCAATGATGCCACTTTTGGCTGCGCCGTAAACCACGGCTCCTGCGCCCCCGACTACACCCCCAACAGAAGCGAGGTTGATGATCACTCCGCCTTGTTGTTTAATCATCGTAGGCAGAACGGCATGACTAAAATAAATGGGGCCGGTGAAATTGACGTCGATGCCCCAATCGATGGCTTCTTGGGTCATGTCTTCAAAACCACCTGGGCAGTTGCAAACGCGATGTGGATTTCCACCGGCAATATTCGCCAAAATATCGATACGACCAAAGGTTTCCACGCTACGGGCAACCACTTGGCTGACCGCTTCGTAGGAACGAATGTCGGTGGGGATCGCGAGGGCTTCTCCTCCTGCTTGTTGAATTTCTTCCGCCGCGGTTGCGATGGCGTCAGCATTCACATCCACCAACACCACTTTGGCGCCTTCGTGGGCATATTGTTGTGCGCTGAGCAATCCCAGACCGGATCCGGCTCCAGTGACAATGGCAACTTTTTGTTTAAATCTCATGGGAAAATGTGGGGTGGGAGAGGTTGAATGCTCCATATTTTGAAGTTCGTAAACGTACTCTAAAGTTAAGAGCGAGAACGTCGACTTCTAAAGGCTCCAAAACCTATCAGGGACATGCCGCCCAGCATCAAGAGAAAGGAAGAAGGTTCAGGAATGGCAATGACATCACCCAGGGTGGTGCCGTAGCGTACTTCGTCGATAAAGGCCGATTCTGTACCCGTACCCGATCCGCCTAATACGAAGTTTACATAGTTGGCAAAACTTTTTATATCTCCTGATGAATCGGTGGCGGTTATGCCTGCGTAAGAACCGAGGTTGGCCTCAAGACCTCCACCCGCACTTAGCCAAGAATCGTATTCGCCGAGGGTGAATATATATTGGGTCGCTGTGCCGCCTCCCGCGCCCCCTACATTCGTAAAACTGGACAAAGCTAGATAGGTGACATCTTCAGTCAATCCCCCTGAGGAAGCTGTCCCCGTACTATCATAGCCCACGCCGGTATTCTGGCTACTGCCGGTCGCATCTACGGTAGATATAAAACGCGCTTTACTGTTTCCGGAGTCATCGTAATTAGCTCTTACTTTCACCGTGCCATCCGTAGAGAATTCGTCGATTTGAACCAGATAGCTGCCCCAAAGAGTCATGGGATATGATACGGTCGTGTTTATATCCCCCCTAAGGACCGTATAACTAGTAGATCCAGTTGCGCTCTGGTACAGCGAACCGCCGGTGGTCGGAAGATAATTCGTACCAAAGCTCAGTCCGGTTGTACTGAAGGTAGCGGAACCGCCAGAAGTGATATCGGCATAATTCCCTGTCATCCCTGTGGCGGTAATCGCTTTCGTATGCATGCTAGTGGCGTCAGCCAAGGCATAATTCCATCCTTCGTAAACGAGAAGATCCGCTTGCAGGGATAAGGTGGCGCATCCCATGAGTAAGCTTATAATTGTTCGTATATTTTTCATTTTTGTTCCTCGTTTGCGGTACAGCTTTATTTGCCTGTATGCTGTCAGTTTTTTAGTGGCTGAGACAAGTTTAAACTTGCAAAGAATCTGTAATAAGTGATGTAATTAATTCTTATTTACAATCTGTTTACAATTTTTAATGCCTACCATCCAAGACATCGCCCGGGAAGCCGGGGTATCCACTGCCACTGTTTCCCGCGTTTTTAGCAATCACCCTAATGTGAAAGCCGCGTTGCGGGAGCAGGTGCTGACCATTGCCCGCCGACACAATTATGTGCCCCGGCTGTCGAGTCGTCGACGCACGGTGATGTTGATTACCCCTTCGCGCACAGCGCATCCGGTGCAAAGTTATGTAGATATGGTGATTACTCATTTGGCTGAAGCTGCCGGACAGCGGGGGTATCGGATTGAGATTTTACCTGAGGACAGTTTAGATCATCTGGTGAACACACCCTTCTGTGCCGCCATTCGGATAAGTGCGGAGGGGTTAGCTTTGGAAAATTGGGACCGTCATTTTCAAGTCCCGCTGATCCTGATTGACCGGGAAGCGCCGAAAAATCAGCGTAGGGTTATTTCGGTCCGGTCCAACGAAGAGCAGGGGATGAACTTGGCTATCGCGCATTTGGTTGCACGGGGATGTCAACATATTGGCTGTCTGGTCAGCAATACCACGATGGGGAATCCCAAGCAACGGCTCGTCCATTTGCAGGCCGCGTTGCGTCGTCACGGATTGCCTGCGGACGACAGCTGTGTTCGTTTGGTTCGGGAAGAAGAGTATTTGGAAGGAACCGCCAAATTGCTTCGGCAAAAGGTGGATGGACTTTTCGCCCCTGGGGGGATGGGTGGGATGATCACCGCATATGCACTCAACTTGCTCGGACGTCGGGTACCTGAAGATGTCTCGCTGATTGCGTCTGAACGCGCCGGGATCTCCCGTTACTGTCAACCGCCGCAAACCACCATTACCCAGGATTACGGACAAATGGCCTCGATTGCCGTGGATGCGATCGATGCCTCTCTGCGGGGCGAATCAGTTATTCGCGACACCATTCTCGATTATCAATTGATCGAACGCGAAAGCGTTGCCGGCTGAGCCCTCTTTTTTGTTGGAGGGGGAAGGGGAGTTCCTGAGCTACCCGTTGGCGGCATGCTTCGGTAAGTCTCAGAATTCACCCGAATTATCCAACTTGTGTCGAGCCTTTCCGAAGGGGACACGTTTTCGTAAAACCCTTATGATCTGAAATGGGATCTCAAGCTGTTTCGAGAGGTCCTGTTGATTCGATATTTTAAGTAATGGATGTTGTGATTTACTTGAATTTTACCGGTTAGACTTCTTTAGCGTGTTGTGATGTATCAATTTTATTCAATATGCACCTTGTTCTGAAAATTCGGTATTTCTATTATTTTTCATATAAAAGGCAAAGTAATGTTAAGGTGTTAACCGTATACTGAAAAAATACCTCTTGACCTATTTGTATTTATTAAATACATTTAAAACACTATGAAAACACAAAGACATATTTCCTATCTTTTGATGACAGTATTGTTGGGCTTCTTTGCACAAGCCCAGGCAAGCCTTCTTTTTTATGAAGGATTTGATTACGGGGCGAGCGACGCATTGCTTACAACTGCGGGTGGCGCGAACTGGGTAAACACAACTGGCGATGACAATGCAGCCTATGTTGCATCAGGTCTCAGCTACGGAAGTTTAGCCACTTCCGGTGGAATGGTGCAGACGCAGACGAATTGGGGCACACGTGATTACGTTTACGATTTTGCAGATATTGACATTTCAGGAGAAGACGAAATTTGGCTCAGTATGCTGGTGCAAATGCCTGCGGCCATCGGGGGGAATACATCAGCTGAGTTCGGTATGACGATGGTTCGAAATTCTTGGGGAGGTGTCGTGGAGTACGAAGCTGGAAAAGGGTGGGGTAATGATGACGCCTACGTAAGTTCCAGAATGTCCCCGAATTCGATTACGGGAACGGATTATGCAACGGTGGAGGATGACACGATTCTTTTAGTTTACCGTTTTACGAAAGGAGAAGCTGGAAGGTTGTGGGCGAATCCCACCTTGGGTAGCGAGCCGCTCGATGTGAATGGACAAGTCTTGAATGACGGTGGCAACCCTGGGCTTACAAGTATTAATAAAATCAATATTACCTATTTAGGTCATCAAATGAACGTGGACGAACTGCGGATTGGCACAACATTTGGTGATGTATCTCCAGTTCCTGAGCCTGGTGCTTTGTCGCTGATGGCGATTGCAGGATGCGTCTTTTGGGTAAGCCGCCGCTTCCGGCGCAGCAAGCGTTGCTAACAGATCCAGCGATATGTTGGATTCGCAAGATCTGACTGCTGAAAGCCGGAGAGTTTTTCCTCTCTGGCTTTTTTTTTAGGTATGGGTCTATCATCTCGGCGTGATGGATGTGGGATCATAATTCGTTGGTATGCCCTTTTGTCTTTCAAAAGCGGAAGCTCTCTTTTGCGAGATGTGGTGTTGCGGTGATTTCATCCCTGATGGGATGAGTGTGGCGCTTTGGGGTATCTATTTGTCCCTTGACGGAAATATTATACCGTGGCATTATTTAAACCTATATTGGATAATGTTCGATATATCTATTTAATCAAAGGAACGCATATGCAACTCACACATAGACTCATCACCTCCCTCGCTATTTTTTCTTGTGTGGCTTTTCAGACGATCGTGGCTGAAGTTGTTCTAATAGATTTTGGTGTCGCTGGTGCGCAGACGGCAGGGAATTGGAATAATGTGATCAGTAGAACGGACAATAAAGGTAACCTGATCAATTCCGAAGGGGATACCACTGGGATCTCCATGACGGTTTCGGATGGTAATTTTGGCGGTACCAATACGTTTAATGGAAATGTGGCTGCTGATTCGACGATGTTTGATCCTTTTGAGGTGGCATCGGTGATTACGGATGCATTATATGTCGCTGAAAATGGCAGTACCGGCACTCTTACATTCAATGGATTAGATGATAGTCTTACCTATAATCTAGTGGTTACAGGCGCGCGAACAACGAACACCAATAGATTTACACGGTATGGTGTGTCTGGTTTGAATTCTCAGATCCTTCAAACATCCGGCAACAGTCCTTTGGCAGGGGTGGGTGTAAACTGGAATAACAACAGTGTGGTGACGTTCAGTGGCATTTCCGGGGTCAGCTCATTTAGCTTAACTGTGGAGGGGAATGGGGCTGCGGATTTTGGAGGCAGCAATCAATTTGGCTATATTAACGCCTTGGAGCTCAGGGCTGTTCCTGAGCCGACGTCCCTGTTGTTGCTTGGGGTTAGTGGATTGGTGGCTTTTTCTTTCGTTAGACGTAAAAGAGCTTGAGCTTCTGAGGGCTTGCGACGCGTTGACCTTGGGTACTTCTGAGGTCTGATCAAGTTCGGCCTTTTGAGGAAAATAAGGATTCAACCAAAAATTTTCCACTTGACCTATTTGTTTAAATTAAATACATTATAAGGGTTGTAAAAAGGCAATGCGGTGTATCAGTCCTGATGATGACCTTGGTGCTGGGCTTTTGCTACATCTGTAGGCGGGTACACCTTACAACGCAGTTATGTATGCAGAATCAGATAGGTGAAATAAAAAATGAAGACCCCACATAGATCACATCGCCTCTTTTTTTCCTGTCTGATGTTGTTTGCTACTGGCATTACCTCGTCAGACGCAGCCATGTTGGCTGTTGATTGGGGTGGAAATTATGTGGGTGGCGGTAGCGAAGCCTTCTCTTCAGATGGAGGCTTCACCGGCGGCAACCCGGATGTATTAAGTCCAACCGCAAGTTACAGCGGAAGCAGTGCAACCTTTTACGGGAAATATGAGGCCTTTTCCGGCAGCCCAACTCCTGTCTCATTCAATGAAATTCAGGATAGTGGAACCACGGACCGCATCCAACTCAAAACTGCAGACTCGGCAGGCGGTCAGAATACCGGCTTTCTGGTGCTCTGGAAGCAAGCGGATTTTCTGAATGGTCTCGACTCCGGAATGGTGGGGCTTGATGCCTCGTCCTCACTCCAAATCAGTCTCACAACCTACGCCAATCAGGATGCGACGGACAGCGGTCGACTGGTGTTGCGCTTGGGTTCAGATTATTATACCTCAAACCGGATTTTTACGGGCACGGGAACCACTACGACTCCAGACCCCACCGCACTCACTTTCTATGCGTATGATCCTGTCACCACGACTATCAATATTAACAATCCAACAGTATCCACGGATATTGTCAGCGGTGGAGTGATCAGTGGTGTCACTGAGATCGGTTTCTATTTTGAAAGTATTGCTTCGGCAAACGCCGTACGGGTGTCCGAATTTTCCGTAAACATGGTCTCCATCCCGGAGGCAAGCACTTGGGCTTTGGTGGTATTAGGCTTAATTCCTATTGCGTTGACACGTAAAAAAAAGCTTCGCTTCTGAGCGTAGATCTTGTTCTCGAATTGCGGAACCCGCATAATTTACCCTAAGAGATGGGGTGCCCCCTCCTCCTTTTTGTGCATCCAGATATGGGAAAAGGTTTTTATCGATGGAGTAGGCGCAGGGATAAAAAAGGGAACAAGAGAGGGTGTGGAGGTGAGGGGGATTTACTTCAAGTATCAAAATGAAAACCCCCGGATAGTGGACTGACCGGGGGTTTTGTAGATCAAGATGGGTAAAGATTATTTGCGCCGACGAAGGCTGAATCCGATGATGCTGAATCCCATCAGGGTCATGAGGATGGAAGAGGGTTCTGGAATGACTGAGTAGGATAAATTCATCATGGCGGGGAGGTTTTCTGTGATGGTTGTTGCGCTGGAAGCGGGCGCATTGAGTGGTGCCCAATTGTACCATGTTCGATCATGCTGGAAGGAGGTTCCGGTAATTTCGGAAGCGAAGGTGAACGCGGAACTGTTCGTATAGCGGGGAATCCAATAGGCATGGCTTTGTAACTGATACGTAACGCCGGGAGTCAAGGTTACCGCAGTGGGAAGGGCTTTGTCGTTCCAACCTGCGGTAGCTGCGCCAGCATCCCAGCTTACACTTGCGAGATTGTCTACGGTGTCAACATTCCATAATTGCACCCAAGGTGTATCCCCGCCACCCATACTTTCTCCAAAAAAGGAGAGTTCAGTTACTTCAATGGCCGTGGTGACCTGAAAGGTGATGGCGGCATCACCATATGCGGCCGCACTTGTAGACGTACCTGTTACCGTGTACATGTTTTCGGCAGATGCGATGCCTGCGGTAAGGATAAGTAGGCATAGTGCAGTAAATTTTTTCATGTTGTCTCCGTAAGTTTCTGTGGGGGAAAGAAAGTCTGTTGTTAATAAATATAATTTATTCTAATAGCTTCAGAGATGTAAAGGTTCACTACTCTATTATTTTAGGTTTTCATCTTTTTACGAAGGTAAAATCACCCATCTCAGGATGGGGGCTCCAGTGATCGAGGCTGGACAAGTGTTTTCTGCAAGTGGAAATTTAGCACTCCTACTGGCGTTCATTATAACTCATTGAGGAGATCAGGAAAGCGTGGGCATGTTGCGTATCGGCATAAATTGTGCCTTTGTCGTGCTTTCTATAGTTCTTAAACTGGGGACTTTGACTTTGGTGGCCCTGACTGGGTGAGTTGACCTCAGTGTTACAAATAGGCCTGACAGGCGGTTGCTGAGAAGTGACGATTTATCTATTACGGTTTGTGCAGGAGTCTCTTTCCACCAATCGACAGGGAAGTCGGGGGTGAAGATCGTTGTCCACATTTGTTTTTTCCAGGCGATCTATGAGCAGGTGTGCAGCATGTTCACCCATTTCGAAGAGGGGTTGATGCATGGTGGTAAGGGGTGGGGTGGTGATGGCGGAGGAAGGTAAATCATCAAAACCAACGACACTCACTTCTTCTGGAACTTTCCACCCACGTTTTTCACATGCCTTGAGTACGTTCAGGGCGATAAGATCATGCAGGCAAATGATGGCTTCCGGGGGTTCACGCATGGCCATAAATACGTCCACGGCTTGTCGTCCTTGAATTGCAGGGTCCAGGCCTGCGGTTTGCAGGAAATAATGAGGAGGAATTTCGAGATTATGTTCGGCCATGGCTTGGCGGAATCCTTCTTCTCTTTCGATGACGGACTCAATGGGGTGACTGGTCAAAAATGCTATTTTTTTGTGTCCCATTGCGATCACATAGGAGGTGAGTTCGTGCATGGCTTCGCGGTTTTGACTACTGATGCTCGGGAATTCAGATTCGGGGGCATAGGTGTCGGCGATCACGACTTGTTGATCTGCGCCGTGTAGCGCTTGCACAATTTTATCCAGTTCTTCATTTTCATCCGGGCCGGTTTGGAGAGGCATGACGATGGTGCCGGCTACACGAATTTCATTGAGACGCTTCACTTGATCCAACGCCGTGTAAGGATTGTTTTGAGAATTGCTTACCAGTAATTCGTAACCGCGTTCCGCGCAGGCGCTCATGGCCCCTTTTACACAAAGATCATATGCGCCGAGGACATGACCAAATTGACAGACCAAGATGGACAGCAAATGCTGTTGGGTTTCTGAACGTTGAAAGCTTACATAGGTGCCTTTTCCCTGATGGCGCACCAACAGACCTTCTTCTACCAATTCTGAAATCGCTCTGCGCACTGTGGAGCGTGAGATGTTGAATTGTCGGCATAACTCCATCTCAGGCGTCAGTTGACCGCCCGGACCAAATTGACCGGATAAAATGCGGTTGCGCAATTTGTTTTTGATTGCGGTATAAGGGGTGACTTTGTTTAAGTCTTCTTTTTTATTTTTTACGGATGGCATGGTGAAAAAGTTAGGTGACTCGTGGGCAATGGGTATCAATTCTGATCTGTAAGTCAACAACGGGACGGACTGTGTAACATATAAGCTGAAGACTGTGACTTTTAGTGAATTATCTAGGTTGTATTATTTTAATACATTGTTATGACTTTTGTCTTAGGAAAGCAATAAAAGCCCATAACGAAATCGAGAGAAACGAATGACAGATCCTGCAACAGTAAAGAAATCAGAGGGAGGGGTAACGATTCCGTTCTTTTCTGAAAACAGTTTTTGGAATACCGCGATACCGGAAAGTGCTTGTGAGGATGCACGAAGTGAGGAGTGGATAAACTTGTTGGATACCGCGCAGGAAGGAAGAGGGCTTCATATCAATTTAAAGGAGTGGACGATTCCGGTTTTCGAAGCGGATGCGGGTACGTCTGTGGTGAAACTACATCCTAAGTTGCCACGCTGTCCGCTTTCCCAGGGGCATATGATGGCTTCGGAACCTAAGTTGGGACCTTCGCATCCCTGTGGATTGCATGCGAGTGTTCAGGATGGGGTGCCTATTCCTCCGGAGGCGGTACCTGATCCTTGTCATGATGCGCATATGGTGGTGGTGGATCCGTCGTCAAATCGGGCTTTTGATTTTTGGCAGTGTCGTCAAGAAGTGGATGGCAGTTGGCACAGTAATTCGGCGATTTCCTACGAGCTCGATGGGCCTGGCATTTTTGAGCCCTCCGATTTAGACGGGATTGAGAATGATGAAAGTGTGCATCTTTATGGACCTTGTCGTGCCAGTGGGGTTCCGGCATTGGCGGGACTGATCATGGAAGATGAAATTCGTGGTGGTCGTATTGCCCATCGGTTGGCGTTTGCATGTCCGGTGCCCGCGCTTCAGGAGCGGGTGTTTCCTCCGGCGGCATGGACAGATGGTTGGTTACCGGGGGGCGTTCCGGAAGGATGTATTTTGCAGTTGGATCCCGCGTTGGATTTGGAGTCGCTTTCATTATCACCTGCGGCAAAAATTGTGGCGCGTGCCTTGCAAGAATTTGGCGCGGTATTGGTGGATTACGCGGGGAGTGTTACGCTGTCGGGCGAATTGCTCACGCCTCATCCCGGTCGTAGCTGGGATGGGCTCTTGGGCGAATGGGATTTAGGGGAATTACCTTTGTCGCATTTTCGAATTTTGGATACAGGACCGATGGAGCACACGGGTTCGCATCCTGTTTATCATCAGGGAATGTCTGCGCTCTTTTACGGGTATTTGGAAAAACATGGAGAATCCGTGATACCTAAACGCTCATATAACGAGCATGCTGTTCAAACTTCAGGGGCCTCTGCATAATGAAATATCCTGAAATTACTGAAGGCAGAATCGCGCAGTCTCTTCCCCGTTTGGCGCATATTTCTTATGGTGAAACTGCGCCGGTTTCTGTATCTGCATGGCATGTGGGTGGCGAACCGGTTTCGTTAGAGCTGGCGATGGCAGCTTCCTATGTGCCTTTTAAAGTAGGACAGGAATGGGGGCCCTTGTGGGACACAACATGGTTTTGTATGGAAGGTCGCATACCCTCGGAGTGGGAGGGGCGTGAGGTTGTATTACTGGTTCGACTGAATGACGGTGGACGTGAAGGCTTCACCACGGAAGGGTTGGTTTACCACGGGGAGACCTTGGTATGTTCGTTGAATGTCAATCGTTGTGAAATACCGGTCGGAGATTTTTGTGCTGCGGGTGAGTCTTTTCAAATTCGCATTGAAGCGGCTTCGAATATTGCTTCAGGTGATGGTGCGCTTCCTGAGCCGGGGGACTTCCCTCGGTTTAAATTGGCGCAAGCCGAATTGGCATGTCCAGATCGTGAAGGCTTGGCGCTGTTGACGGACTTGCATGTCTGTTGGGAGGCCTTGCAGACGCAACCTGAAAACGGTCCCCGTCGGGCGGAATTACGTAAAGCGTTGAATCTTAGTTTGCATGAGGCAGATGCGGGAAAGATAACGTTGGCCCGCGAGTTGTTGAAGCCGGTGATGCAAAAACGAAATGGGGATACGGTTCATCAGTTAACTGCAATCGGGCACTGCCATATCGACACCGCATGGCTGTGGCCGTTGCGGGAATCGATTCGGAAATGTGCACGCTCTTTTGTATCGGCTGTCAATTATATGGAGGACTATCCTGAGTATATTTTTGGATGTTCGCAGGCGCAGCAATATCATTGGATGCAGCAGCGTTATCCCGAATTGTTTAAACGCATTCAAGCGAAAGTAAAAGAAGGTCAATGGGAGCCCATTGGCAGTATGTGGGTGGAAATGGATTGTAATCTGGCCGGTGGGGAATCGCTGGTACGTCAGATTTTAAAAGGGAAGCGCTTCTTTGAAGAAAACTTTGGGTATGAAACGCGGGATGCGTGGATTCCAGATGTATTTGGATATTCTGCAGCCCTGCCGCAA
Source organism: Kiritimatiellota bacterium B12222 (assembly GCA_029719485.1). GTDB lineage: Bacteria > Verrucomicrobiota > Kiritimatiellia > SS1-B-03-39 > UBA6053 > UBA6053. Next base: position 957,549 of record CP120722.1, read on the forward strand.
ATCTTTAAAAAGTCGGGTATTGATTATTTTGTTACTCAGAAAATCTCTTGGAATCAGACCAATTCCTTTCCACATCATACCTTCCAATGGGAGGGTATTGATGGCACGCGGGTATTTACGCATTTTCCTCCGGCGGATACCTACAATTCTGAAATGAATGTAGATTCCTTGGTGTATACGGCCAATAACTTCAAAGATCATGAAGTGCTTGACCGTTCGTTGTATGTGTATGGTTTTGGAGATGGCGGGGGAGGACCCACCATCGAAATGTTGGAGCGCATGCGGCGTCTTGAAAATTTTGAAGGGATTCCTCCGATTGCTCCGGGCAAGGTGGTTGATTTTTTAAAGGAGGCCGAGGCGGCTGCGGATAACTTACCCGTTTGGGTAGGGGAGTTATATTTGGAACTGCATCGAGGTACCTATACCACGCAATCGCGAACCAAACGCAACAACCGGAAATGTGAAATTTTGCTTCACGATGCGGAGTATGCCGATGCACTGTCTGCATGGTTGATTCCTGATCGAAAAGAGGCGGCGACGGATCCGGAACACGCGGTGTACGATATGAGTCCTGTGGGGGTGTTCACACATGCTGCCGCCTTGGATCGTGCATGGAAATTGGTGTTGTTGAATCAATTTCATGATATTATTCCCGGATCGTCGATTACGTGGGTCTATGAAGACGCGGAACGCGATTATGCCAATGTGCGGGAACTTTGTCGCTCGGTGTTGGAGCCGTCAGTGGCGGGGCTCGATACGTTGATGGATACCTCTGCGTTTACCCATCCTGTACGGGTGATGAACACGCTCGGGTTTGCAAGAACTGAAGTTGTTGAGTTGCCCGGGGGTGAGTTGCAAAGCGTGCAGGTTCCTGCCTGTGGTCACACTGTGGTAGAAAAGAATGGGACGACCTCTGAAAAAATGACGAGGGTTGAGGTGCAAACTTCGCCTGAAGGACTGGTGTTGTCTAACGGGATCTTGAGAGCGACTTTTTCAGATCAAGGATTGCTAACCGGTTTGTGGGATGAAGAGGCTCAGCGGGAAATCATGCCCGAAGGACAGGTGGGTAATGTATTGCAACTTCATCCTGATCGTCCGAATGAATGGGATGCTTGGGATGTGGATGTGTTTTATAAGGAACGCTGTGAGGATCTGGTGGGCTGTGAGGGTGTGGAAGTGGTCGAGGCTTCGCCACTGCGTGCACGAATCCGTCTGCATCGCCGTTTTGGATCATCTACTTTGACCCAGGATATTGTGATGCGGGCTGGTAGTCGTCGGATCGATTTTGAAACCGAAGTAGAGTGGCATGAGTCCCATCAATTTTTGAAAGTAGCGTTTCCGGTGGATATACTTTCTGCGAAAGCGACCTATGAAATTCAGTTCGGGCATGCTGAGCGTCCCACTCATGTCAATACCAGTTGGGATCAGGCTCGATTTGAAGTCTGTGCGCACAAATGGGCAGACTTGTCGGAGTCCGGTTATGGAGTGGCGTTGATGAACGACTGCAAATATGGCTATGACATTCAAGGGAACGTGATGCGGTTAAGTTTATTGCGGGCGCCCAGCTCTCCAGATCCTACAGCAGATAGAGGGAAGCATGTGTTTACCTATGCGTTGTTTCCACATGTGGGCACTTGTCAGGACAGTGGGGTGATTGAAGAGGCCTTACAATTGAATGTGCCTTTGCGAGTAGATGAAGTGAGTTGTCAGACGGGACGTCTGGCGAGCGAGCAGTCATGGTTCTCTTTGGATAACCCCAGTATTTTAATAGAAGCGGTGAAGCTGGCGGAAGATGGAAGAGATCTTATTGTCCGTCTGTATGAAAGCCGTGGGGGGCGGGGGCGCGCTCAGCTCAGAACGACTTTACCAGCGCGTGCTTGTATGGAGACTGATTTGTTAGAGCGAGCACAAGCAGAACTTCCGTTGATCGATGGAATGGTCAGTTTGAGTTTCACTCCGTTCGAAATCAAAACGCTGCGGTTTACGGCCTGAAATAGGGTAGAACTTTGCGCATCCTGTTTGCTTTCCCCAGTGGATGTTGGGTGATTTTGTAGGTCAGATAAGGTGTAATTCCCGAAATAAAGTTGGAAAGTCTCTGATAATCCCTTGACAGGGGGTTCTTTTGCGTTGTATTAATTACGTAATTAATAGTAGATGTTTACGTAACACGTTTATGCTGTGTGAAAATCATCCCGTACTTTTTTTATCTGATTATTTCCCCAACACTTTCAAAATTATGTCACTAAATCGTCTCCGTAGCCCCTTGCATCTTTTTGATGCGGTTCTGTGTTTGGGTCTGCTTGCTTGGAATGCTGTAAAACTGCAAGAGATCGTAGGAAATGCGAAGTAGCGTCGGCTATAAATTTTTAATACTCCCTCAACCCATTATAATATCGATTCAAAATATCCCACCTCAAGAGAACACTATGTCATACTTCTTTCAAAAATTCTTCATTGGACTGCTCACCTTATGCTCACTCGGTCTCACGGCTGCAGATCTGAGTTTATTATCAAACAATATTCAACCGGGAGCCTTTAATGAAAGTTTTCCCAGTGGAACGAATGTATCGCCTACCACTCTCACGGCCACCTGGGTGACCACAGGAGAGTATGCCACGGATCCGGAAACGATCAGCACGGGTAAAGAGGGGGCCAAGGTATTGTTTGATGGCAATACCGGAAGCAATTGGAAAAGTAGAACCTATAGCAAGTGGAGTGGAGGCCAGTGGGTGACCCTGGTGGTGGATTTGGGCGCGCTACAAACTGTAGAAGCCTTTGACGTGTGGGCTTTGCATGAAGCGACACGAGACACCGGCAGTTTTACGGTTTTACTCAGTGAAGATGGAAAAAACTTCAAAGCTCATGGCACGGCCAGTTCTGAGGATCAGCCTAAAGAGAGTAAACGTATTGCTAAAATAAGTTTGAAACTCGATGCGCCGGTCAAAGCACGATATGTTCAATTTCGCATGAAACAGGGCAAGGGGGCGAAGCAACAACAGATTGCCGAAATTGCGATTTGGGGAGAGCGTACAGGGGGAGAACCTCAGGCCGTGAGTGCTGTGGTGACTCCAGAGGAATCCCCAGCTCAAGTTCCAGCCCAAGCTCCGGTTTCCTCGAATGCAAAAACAGCCACTGCGGTGACCGAATTACATTTGCTTTCTAACAATATTCCGGAGGGACGTTTCAATGAGTATTTTCCTAAGGGAACCAAAGTTCAAGCCACGGATTTGAAGTTAGAATGGGTGACGACAGGAGAGTATGCTACTGATCCAGAGTCGATCTCAACCGGGAAAGAGGGGGGTAAGGTTTTGGTGGATGGCAATGCGGGAAGCAATTGGAAAAGTCGTACCTACAGTAAATGGAATGGAGGACAATGGGTAACGGTTGTGGCTGATCTCGGATCACCGCATGCGGTGCAGGCTTTTGATGTCTGGGCTTTGCATGAAGCCACCCGTGACACTGAAGCCTTTTTTGTGTTGTTGAGTGATGATGGAGAAAACTTCACGCCTCACGGTATGGCCAGCAGTCAGGATCAGCCTTTGGAAAATAAATTTATTGCCAAGATGAGTTTGACCCTCGATGCACCAGTGAAAGCCCGTTATGTGAAATTCCGTATTAAACGCCTTAAGAGTGCTCGTCAGCAGCAGATCGCGGAAATTTCGATTTGGGGATCACGTCCCGAAGAGGGCGTTCATTATTTGGGTGCGGATAGTCGTCCCAAAGTTCAGTTTACGGTGGAGACGATTCAGGCGGGGATTATAAAAGTTGATTGGTCCGAAAACCGTCAGCTCCATGATGGGGTAAGCTCTTGGAAGATCTATACGGCGGATGCGGATTTCGAAAACGTGAAGGACGCGGAGGTGAGTGTCCTCAAGACGGTTCCTGGTAAATTTTCTCATGCCTTGGTGTATCCGATGATACCAGGTAAGGAATATGTGGTTGGGGTCACGGCCGTATATCCCCAGGGAGAGTATGCGTTGGTAAATCCTGTAACCGTCAAGATGCCCATGCCTCTTGAGTGTGATACCTTTGGCGATATGGTGGCGGTGAATCATTTTTGGGGTGGGGGCGGACATCGTAACAGTCGCGGAGCTGACCAGGCTTCTTATGATTTAGTCGCCTTGGATCTGTTGGGAAAATCAGGGATCAAACAAACCCGTTGGTGGGTGGTTGATCCTAAAATTTATAAGATGTTTTATGAAAAAGGGGTGGGGGTATATACGTATCCGCACAGTAATAATATCCAAGAAGCTACGAAGTTAGGGGTCTATGCCTTTTCCGGACCGGGTAATGAGCCTGATTTAAAAACAACCCCGATTTCCACTTATGTGACTAATTTGAAAAAGGTGTACGAAAAAATAGAGCGGGAAAATCCTGACGCCGTGGTTTGCGCACCGTCTAGTGGTCTCGAGGATTCGTCTATTGCCTGGTTGGATAAATTTTATGAATTGGGCGGCAAAGATTATTTTGATGTGTTGGATCTGCATACCTATTGCAAGATTGCCGGAGGACATGTGGTACCGGAAGGGTATCCAGCTGGCGCACCGGAAGCAATGTATGATAACATGCGGAAGATTAATGAAATTCTGGTGAAATATGGGGATGCGGATAAACCGGTAATCTCCACAGAGTTTGGATATAGTGATGCCTTGGTCAACAATCCATCGGGACGAATCACTCCGCAGATTAAGGCTGAGTTTTTGGTGCGTGGACTGATTATTCATCACTCCTTAGGATTTAAACGGGTGTTTATGTATTCCTTTTGGGATGAAGGGGAGGATATGAATTTCTCGGAACATCGCTTTGGACTGTTGGATTATGACCTACAGAAAAAAGAGGCCTATTATGCGGTGGAGACTTCTCTGAAACAAATTGGCGACAGTTCTCTTGAAGGTCCCGTAGAAAATTTGGAATCTCCGTCCTTTGGGTACGTCTACCGTAAACCAACTGGTGAAGCGCGGGTATCGGTGATCTGGGATGGTGCCCAACGGAAGTCAGGCGTGTTCCAAACTCAGTCGAAAACAGTGCGCGTGGTGGATATGTATGGCCATGCGGAAGAGGTAATGCCTGATGAGCAAGGACAGTTTTCGGTAACCTTTGGGGCATCACCCGTTTACCTTCATACGGAAGGAACTCTCAAGGTGGTGCGTACGGAAGAGGCACGGCCCGAAGTAGGGTCGGGTCCGGTTCTCGTTCATTTGGAACAGGCACAAGTGATTGTGGCTGCTGATGCAAAAAATGCGCGTTTGCCGGTGGAGCTTGATAATCCCAATGCGTATGAAATTCCGTTGCAACTGATCGTGAAAGACGGGAAAGGAGAAACGCTTTCAAAAATGACCTTCACTGCACCCGCGTCTGAACGCTCGGTTGCCGAAGTGGTTTTGCCCATCATGAAAGATACGCCACTGGCGCTGTTGCAATTAAATGTAGTGGAACCTCAACCCTCCGGTGTGGGATCGCGGGTGACCAGCGTTCCGTTCTATCTGCGAAGTCTACGGACGGCAGCTGCGAAACCCGAAACGGATACGGTGGCTTTTCCTGAGCTGGAGAAACCGGTGTACGTGCTGAGTAGTCCGGAGCTCGCGGTCTCGATTGATGCCGCTAGAGGGGGGCGTCTTTTAGAATTTATTGACCGGGCCTCTGCGACCAATCAGGTACGAATTGATTATGCTGTGTTACCCAATATTGATAATATTCCATTCGCATTTGGCATCTGGGATACTTTTAATGGCAAGCTCAAAAACGCTCCCATGGACGTGGTGAAAGCTGCGGATGGACAATTGGAACTGACCGGAAAAGCTGGAGATCTTGAAGTAACGCAACTCTGGACTCTGAAAGGGAATACCTTAACCATGGCCATGAAAGTTCACAACGGATCTGGATCCGATAAGGCCTTTTCTTACAAACAACACCCTGAATATACGGTGGGTGGTGTGGGAGAATCTGTGGTGGATGTATTGGGATTCCCTCGGGAGACTACGTTCGAAACCATCCCCTTTTGGAGCGGATTAGGGAAAAAGAAATCGGGTGAACTATTTGGCAATTGGTGGGCTGCAGTTGATACCGTCAATGGAATGGCGCTCAAGCAACAGGTCAGTGGTGAAGGCTGGGCTGAACCCGGGGTTTGGTTTGGACAAGGGCATTACAACATTGAATTTTCAACGGTGCGTGGATTTAAAATTGCGGCCGGTCAGACCTGGGAGGCTCAATCCGAATGGTCTCTGTATGCGGTGGATAAAGGAGATATCCAAACCATCTTAGAATCATTGCGATAAAATAGTAAGTAGCTGTTGGTGTTTAGACGGGAGCTTGCTGTATGAAAACCATATGGCCTGTGATCTGAGTGCCTACAGCTGCTTAGTAAGATGAAGAAGACCTTAGATGTATTTCCACTTTCTGCATTCGGTTTTATCCGTCACTGGTTGATGGCCGGTCCTGGTGTGTCGCGTTATGAGGGTCCGGCATTATCGGATGATGATCTGCGGAAGCGAGTATTGACTGATGCACCCGGTGAAGCACCTGCGTGGGGAGAGTTGGGCGAAGCTGGACCTTCGGACTCTCAGTGGTCACTTTACAATCCCGGACGAAACGAGTTTGTCGAATTTTCGAAATTTTATCACGCACCTACTCAGGTAGAGATTTGGGCGGAGACCGAATTACAGGTTCAGAAGTCTGGAGATTATGCTGCCCAGTTTTGGGTGGCGGGTGCTGCAGATTTATGGGTGAACGGGGAATGGACCCAGCGGGTGAACGTGACCCGCTATCATCAAAGCCCGGCTTCTGAACCCCTGAGTCTTCGGTTGCGAGAGGGGGTGAATCGTTTGCAAATCCGTTATCAGGTCATGGGCTTACGCGATACCCGTACCTTATGGGGGATTCGGTTGGATCCGCAGGTGGATGTACACATACAGTTGCCTGGTGTGACTGGATTTCGGCAGGTGTTGGATTGGCTCGACGGTGTGCGCCCTTGTGCTCCTTCACGTGTACAGTCCGAAGGCTGTGCCCCAGAAGGGGTGAAGGTAGACTTAGGACATGGGAATGAAATGCCTTGGCCGAAGGGCGCATGCGATTTCATTTTTCCGGATCCCCCTGCTGATACTTTTCAGGTACAGGTGAGCTGTCAAGGGATGCTGTTGAGTCGATGTTTTGAACTCCCTGGCAATTGTCCTGCGCCGGAACATCATGAGGATCGAAGAGTGGCCTTGCTTGAATCTGCGGCCCGTATGGGTGTTGATGGGCAAGCGTCTCCTGGATTAAATGCCATTGCTCATCCAGTGTTGGCCCGACGACTATTGGGAAAAGGAGACTCTAAAGATGGAGATGTTATTCGCGAAGCGTTAGCCTTGGTGAATCAACGTGTGGACTGTGCTGATTTTATTTTGGCTACGTTATTGCGGATGGAAAAACTGGAGTTGACTAGGGCCGAGGAGTCTGCATTGCTTCGGGAGACCTGTTTAAACTTTCGGTATTGGACGGATGAGCCGGGATCGGATGCCATGTGTTTTAACAGTGAAAATCACAGTCTGTTATTTCACGGCTGCCAATTGTTGTCGGGTTTGCTTTATCCAGATGATCGCTTCACAAATTCGGGTCGAACCGGAAAAGAGCAGGCTGAGATTGCCCGCAATCGTATCTCCGACTGGCTTGATCATATTGAGGCTCATGGATACATTGAGCACAACAGCAGTATTTATATTGGCATCACGATGGGTGCGATGCTGAATGTGTTGGATTTTGGAAAGGACCCCGTACTAACGGAACGATTGCAAAAACAGATCGACTACGTCCTGAAAAACTTGGCACTGCATTACTTCAAAGGAGGAGTGATTAGTCCGCAGGGTCGGGTGTATCGAAATGTGTTGTATCCTGAGGCCTCCTCTACCATTCATTTGTTGGCGAGTGTTACAGACACGGTTTCATTTTCTTCTCCCCTCCATCCTCATTTGCATAGTGTGTATGGATTGTGGACCACCTTTTTAAGCAGTTCTCCTTCCTGTAAACCTGTGACTAATCTGGATGCGATTTGCGAAGCTCCCGTATCCTGTGTTTCGCAACAGGGAGGCATGAAGATCCATCTGCATAAAACAGATTCCTATGTATTAACTTCGGTGGAGATTCCTGAGTGGAATGGAAGCGTGAAAGTTGAGAGTGAATACACGCCCGGATATTTTGGATACCAACAACATCTTTGGCAAGCGTCTTTGGGTCGGGGCTGTCATGTGTTTGTGAATCACCCTGGGGGATTTTTTGATGGCACCTTATCACGTCCCGGGTATTGGTATGGCAATGGGGTGACTCCTCGTATTCGTCAGGAAAAAGATTGGGTACAGGCGATTTATGTTATTCCGGATGGGGAAGATGTGAATGCAGAACGTCCAGATTTCATGGATCCCAATCCCCATGCCATTCCTTTCACGCATGGGCATTGGCCTTCGGATGTATTTAGCCAAGAAATATGTAGCACCCATTGGCGATTTGGATTGTATGATCAAGGATTGGTGGGGCTGTGGTGTTCAGAGCCCTTGTTGCCATATGACGATGTGCTGACCGGACGTGAAGTACGTGCCCTCGGGTATCGCTCGGCGTGGTTATTGATCTGTGGAGAGTTGTCTGCGTACGGATCCTTGGAGCATTTTGCAGAAGTGTGCCAGCTGCGTGAACCCCGATTCGAAAAAGAGAGCGCTATATTAATGATGAGGGGCGAAAACCCCACGCGATGGGGCGAAATTTAAGACCCAGAGGAATAGATGAAGGTTCGTCGGTCGGATATTCTAATGAGAAGTTGACTGAGAAGATTCGCCTTCTCCTCCCCCCAAAAAAAAGCCCCCTGTAGAGGAGGCTTTTTTATTCATGATGGTGAGTGATTTAGCGTTTACGTCGGCGCAGAAGAGCAAGGCTACCAGCGCTAAGAATCACAATACCCATCATAGCTAAGGTTCCTACTTCAGGAATGACTGCAGGAGGATTTCTGAATTCAAACATGAAAAGAGCTACATCATCATGTGCCAAGGCAAAGTTAATTTCTTGTGAGGTGGAAAGGGTAGACACCGCAAACTCTGGGTCGTAAAACTCTGCATTTCCTTCCCCAATAAACCCCGTGTAACCTGGGGGGAGATCCTTGTGGGAAGTCAGTTGGGTCGCACCATAAAGGATAGAGTCATCAATATCATCATTTTTAACAGAATACACTTGGTCGTAGTCAATATCTAAAGAGGTTAACAAAATCCCAGGTGTAAAAGGCGTGGTTAACGCTTCGTCCTCATAGAAACTAAAGGACATATTTGCAGTCCACGCAGATTTACTATCAGGGGAAATGTAGATCGATAAAGTTCCTGAATCGGTTAAGCCTTGGCTATTTACGGTTTGGGTAACCATTAATGAGTCTTCTCCAACCGTAAGAGATCCACTTACGCTATTCATATTCACACTCATGTAGCGCTGCACCCCATCCACTAAAATACCAAAACGCCCCACTTCACCTAAAGCGAATGTAGTGGTGTTATCTTTGGTGCCAGAGCCGGAGATGACTGCAGTGGTTCCTACGGTGTCGGATACAATAGAATCTATTACGACGTTTGCTGGAGCGGACCAAAGCTGTGGAGCGATGATGCAAATGCCAGTATAAGTTATTAATGTTTTCAGAATGTTCATGGCTTGTTTTTATTTAGTTTTTCCTAAGAGAAAAGGAGATGTGACTTCGCATCGACCTACAAGGTACTCCTCTGGATTCAATACCTGTTTCTGAAATTTTGTCTCAAAAAGCGTCCGCTTTCTTGATGTGACAATACTGTAAGAATTTGCTTAACAGCTAAGCGTTAATGAGGTGTGAAACTGTCTGTACTGAGGCTTGAATCTCCCAAATCCACAAACAGATCAACTGCCCATGCTTGCGCCTGAGCAGACCAGATGGGTAGGATGCTATTCAGTCTGATCGCGACTTAAAGGTTTGCCCTTCTTACCATTTGAGCATGATGCCGATGTTTCCGGTTACGCCATCAAAATCATTGTTCTCTGCATCTTGAGCACGTACTTCAGCCATGAGACCAAACCAAACAAAGGTGATTTCTAGTCCTAATTGGGCGTAGAGAGTTTTCATATCTTCGTAGCTTGGCCGAGTACTGTCGACAAGGGTATAACCAACTCCTACACCCGCATAGGGGGAGATCATGAAAGGGAGGCGGAGATTGAGGGAGATGTCAAAAGGATAAAGCGTGGTATCTGAATCATCCATCTCGACGTTTCCGCCATGAATTTCAATAGAGCCTACAGAGAGAAAGGTCGATTTGAGTCTACCGCCATAACCACTGCCTTCTCCTGCGCTATCCGTATTCATGTAGCTTGCGTAGGCACTTAGGCTTGAATCCGCAATGAGAGGGAGCGAGCAAAGAAGGAAAATGGTCAGAAGGTAAAGTTTTTTCATAAGAGGAAGCCCTGTGGAGGGATTCTCTTTGTAGGGGAGCTCTACGGCGGGATCAAGTTCGAATGAGCAGGATTAGGGTTTTCCTGATTGGGTGGGGGGCTCTACGGTTAAAGAGGCGTCAGAGCGTTTTTGAATGGGAATCATCACTTCTGCTTGTTTCCATGCCGAAAGTTTGAAGGGGCCATCCCAATAGACCGCAATGGGTTCGCCGACAACAATCCATTCGGCTTCATTTTCAGTTAACCAACTTTCGAGTTGAGCAAGGTGGCGATCGTAATTTTTTTGTGAATATTTTCCGTTATAGCCTATGCTCACCACAGATTGTTCGGGTAAGGGAATGATTTGTACAGATTCGGTACTTTCATCCGCTTTTTTAATTTCTGGTTCAGATATCAGAAAACGCATGGCACCGGGATCGACATCTACGATCACAGGTGTGGTCATGGAAATATCTTTATCCGAAATATAGCGAAAAAGCTTTCGAAACATCTTGTTGTCTTTTTCAAAGTAGTTTCCATCTTCGCGGGCCTCAATCGCAGTCATGGCGGGAAGGGTTTTGACTTCAATCGTCCCTTTGGGTGTTTGAGTCATCGATTGTTCGTAGGCTGGCAGGGTGAAGGGGAATATGGCGAGGAGGGTAAGAAGGGGCGTTTGTGTTTTCATACAAACAAAACGTATGGAGATCGAAATCCTTACATCCGAATAATTCACTTGAGACAACTTTTGCTGGATCAGATAATCACGGTGAAGATTTTTACCAAACATTTACAACTCTATGACATATTAAAGCGGGTAAGGTGCTAAAGAAAAAGGATGCATACGAAAGCCATTCTTTACACACTCTTTTGGACCCTTGTTTTGGGATTAACCGGGTTGTTGCTTTGGAACAGTCGGGGATATGTAAGCGATCCCGAAACTGTTTATTTTTTTAGAGAACGGATCGATACATCACCTGAGGTATGGAAAAGTATCTTAATTCCTCATGTGATGGCAGGTATGATTTGTTTACTTGCTGGGCCTTTGCTGTTTCTTCCCTTGATTAAAAATGGGCGGGTTCATGCGGGGCTAGGAATACTGTATGCGTTAAGTACCTTGGGGGTGATGTTGCCTACGGGAATTTGGCTTTCCTTTTATGCGCATGGGGGATGGATAGGTCGCTTAGGATTTTTGATTACTGGGAGTGGGATGTTCGTGGCCACGATCCTTGGATTATGGGCCTTACGAGATCTGCAAATTGTTAGCCATCGGCACTGGATGATGCGCAGTTATGCCTTAGCGCTCTCGGCTCTCTCTTTTCGAATCGTGTACGTAACTGGGTACACCTTGGGTCTTTCATATGAGGTCAATTATCCTCTTAGCACTTGGCTCAGTACTGTCATTAATCTTGTGGTCGTTGAAATTATGATTCGACGATCTGCCACCCTAAACCCTCATCCTCATGGAGAACGTCCTGATGAAAAAAATCATATCCCTCACACTCATGTGTCTCTTCCCGTTGTTTCTGTCCGCCAGTGAAGAAATGTCAGATCAAGATCGTGCGCAACAGTTGGTTGAAAAAGAAATTTTACAGCCGATGGAAGCGAAGGAAGGAACGGCTCAGAAATTTTCCCGAAGACTTCTGATGAAACCCTCATGCACATGGGGAGTGGTGCTTAAAAATGGACTGCGCTCTTTTACCGTGCGTACACCACTCGGAAGTCAATATTTGGGTCTGTATGAAAAAGAGACCGGTACGCTTTATCTCCTGAATGCAGAAAGTAAAATTTTTGTATTGGCCGCAGATCATCCTTACTTTGAGCAGGTGAAAAATTCTATTCTGCTACCAGAGGAGCATCCATCCGTTCCATAATAGATCGGTAGTGAATCGATTGTTTGCAGGCCGGGGGTAAGGCGTCGATGACGGCGTTGAATTCCTGTATATGATCAGGATAGGTTGACTGTAATCGCGAGAAAATTGGGGCCGAAAGTTCGTAGAGTTTGGCCCTAGAAAATTCAGGGTCTGCGAGTTCTTCGAGGAGTTGATGATACTGTTGCAATGCAATTTCGGGATCCTTGAAGTTGGCAAATCGATAGAGAATTTCTTTCAGGTGGTAGACCGGTATCTCGGGGTCTTCGGAAGTAAATGCTTTTGCAAGTAAGCTTTGAAAGAAGCTGAGTCTTTCCTGATCAAACTCTCTTAACAAGCCGATTTGTCTTAGGGTGGTTTTCTCGGGATCTGTTTCATAACTTTGCTGGAGAAATAATAGATTTTGCAAACGCTCGGCGGGGTCGGGACTGATGGACGCGAGGCAAAAGGCTTTCCGATAGGTCATGGTCCCTGCTCGCACCGGAAGCGCCCGAACCTGATCGGTTAATGCTGACGCCTCTTGGCCCATCTTTGCGATCACCCATAAAAGAGAATTTTTAGTGGAGCTGGTTACGGTGGGAGAGAACAGGAGCGATTCTAATTGAGGTAAGGCGCTGCTGGGAAGTTTATCAAATCCGGTCAGGTTGCTACAGACTGCATTGATGACCTTCGGAGAAGGTGATGTCAGGAGCTTCATCAAGCTTGGGCCTGCAAGCTCCCAACTTTTCGGATTATCATAATATAAGTCGCTCAATTTATATATGCCGTAGCCACTGCTAAACATTTCAGGGAATTGAGGGTGGAGATATCGGAGTGCCGTCAGTTTGTTTTGTGAGGTATCAAAGGTGGCAAAGAGTTCGGCGATTTGTTTATATTTTTCTTTCGTTGACGCAGCAAAGAGTTGGGTCAGTCGGTCGGGGTTGAAAGGGGAAAGGTCGGGTTCCTGATTAACAATGATGAGTGCTTTGATGAGGGTGGCGAGCTGTTCCGGATGGGCTTGGTGTTGTAACTGTTGATCAATGGGGTCCTGCCATGCAGGGTTATGAGCGTCGATGAGTAAGCCCAAACTGAGCAACGGAATTTGGGGCGCATTGGGTTGGGACAAACGGGTTTCAAGCTGGGGCAAAAAGACTCGAAAACGTGGACCTATTTTCCACAGCGGAAAATCAAAGAGATCGTCCTGTTCTGCACATACGAACTCGAGGAGCGCATTGAACCAGGTTTCCGTAGGTATTTCCTCCTGATGAAGTCCTGCAATAAGAATGGCTTCTTGGTTTTCGGATGAAAGGGTGTCGGAGTGAAGTGCTGACTCTAACTTTTGGAACAGCAACGCACGGGTCTGTGCGGGAAGTTCTGGGTTTTTACTGAGCAGGCATGCGAGTTGAATGGTGCCTGGAGAGAAAGGGGTTTGGGTAAACAGGTGGTTTAAGTTGGTTTGATTTTCGTGATAAAAGTTGAGAAGTAAGTTTGATCGATCCAGCTCATAACTTTCATTCATGGCTTGGGGTAAAAACAAAGAACTCTGCTTGGATTTCAGTTTGTCCATGATGGCGATTTTCTTTGCCAACAGCCCTTGGCGGTCTGCATCCGGATGAGCAATCAAGGCGTACCAGAGTTCGCTGAATTTAGGATAATACAAAGCTTCGAAAGTTGAAAATCCAAAGAGCAGGTCTATGCACTGAGCCCGAGTGTCGGCATCTCCATTTTTTAAGACATAAGAGAGCGCTGTCGAATAGTCCGAAAAATCTTTTTCAATGTTGGATGCATGTTTTTGGAAGGTTGAAATGATGATTTTGGGCGAGAGGTTTAGTTTTTCTACTCTCCAAGCCAACACGGTTTCCGCTCCATTTCGAATCTCATAAACCCGTTCCCATGCGAGGTCTATTTCTCCTCGTTCGGGTTCGTACTGCAGGGAGTCTATCAAGACCATGGCATAGAGATCCCACAACCAGATGTACTCAATTTCATTGAGTTGATTTAAAATAAAGTCAGGAAGAGCGGTATGCAAATCCGGTCTGCGTTTGGCGAGTTGTTGTAGGAAAAAGCCTTGAAGGGTTTGACGGTTCATGAGGTCAAGGAGTTCGTCTGTGGTTAAGGGACTCATTTTCTCAAACAGAAACTCATATAAAGTATCGCCCAGATTTTTCATGCCTTCGCGGTTCATGAGTTGATAAGCCAACACAGGGGTGATGGGGGCGAGTGGATCGAATGCCACTTCAGGTGCTTCACGGGGTTGGTCATAAATACGTTTTAATTTCAGAGTCAGGTCCTGCTCGCTCATCTTTCCTCGAAATTCTTTTTCGACCAGTTGATCGATGTAATAACTGTGGCGGTTCTCTGAATTGACCAGTGGATAGTAGCTGCTGAAATCTTCGAAGAGGAGCATGCGTAGGGTGCCTATGACACGCGCTCGATTTTGATCTGTGAGTAGCCAGGCCATGAAAGGCTCACGGGTGCCGGGAATGGAGAGATACTGGTGGGTGAAACGATAGAATTCTTCAAGGTGATCTTGAGGATTTTTTGATTGAAAAATGGCTTCGTCTTGGCGTTCAAAGATTCGGGTGTAGCGGTCTTGCTCTTGGAGGATAATGCTGGGGTCCACTTCATCACAGGCCATCAGAAACTGCACGACGGAAACATCTCCTTCGGGCGTATCGGTCTTGAGAAGGTTGGTCAGAATTTTTTTGCAGCGCATGTTGATTTCAGGATCGGAGGCGTTTGCCTTTTGGAAGGCGATGACCTCCTCGCGAATACTTGCTCCCATGCCGCTAAGGGCTTGGGTGGCTTGTACGCGATCGCTGTATGTTTCTGCTCCCAGTTGGGTGAGCAGGGGCTGCACTTTTTGTAGCTTCAGAGCATGTCGCTGTTGCAGGATGGACAATGCGTCCGCTTGTTGCTCTAGTAATGCAGGAATGACCTGTTGATCTCCAGTGAGCAAGTGGTTCATGAGGGAATTCAGAGAGTTGCTCTCTGCATGGAGATGAGAGCGTACAAAACAGAGCATGAAGAGAGTACAACAGCAAAGGGAACGAAATAAAGGCATGGGCGTTCAGGGTGGTGGGGGAGACAAGGTCAGAGCATAAGTTAATAGCTCTTTAAAACAGAGCTCAAGGAATATTCTTCGGTTTTCAGGAGCTTCCCTATTGATCATCTGTTAATTGCTTCTTAGTGTGCGGGCATGAAAAAATTCCTATTTGTTTTATTGATGTTAGTTGTGGTCGTGGTGGCCGTGGTGTTTGTCTTTTTGCAAAAACTGGATGGTATTGTTGAAAACGCCATTGAAACCAAGGGTACTGAAGCCCTAGGGCAAAAAGTGAGTGTGGCGGCGGTCAATATTGAACTCAAGAATGGGATGGGCGAAATCTCGGGATTGACCATTGCGAATCCTGAAGGGTTTGCGGACCCGGATGCTTTTCAGATGGACTTAATTCGATTAGCCATCGATGTGAAATCTATTTCTAAAAATCCAGTGGTTTTAAATGAGCTTATCATTGAAGCTCCAGTGGTTAGCTTGGAAATTCAGGAAGATGGCAGTTCTAATTTAGATGAAATCATTGCCCACTTGAAAGCGCAAAATGCTAAACAAGAGGCCCAACCCACCCCCACAGCTACTGCTGAGGCGGAGAAGGCACCTACTGCAGAGGACTTGTTGATTGCGATTGGCACGTTAAAAATTGCAGGGGTAGAATTGAGTTTACGTCATCCTAAATTTGGCGATGAGCCGAAGGAATTTGTGTTGCCGGATATCAGCTTGAAAAATGTGGGTGGTGATGAAGGGATTACTGCGCTAGGATTGACGGAAGTGGTAGTGGAATCGATTGCCAAAGAAGGGGCAAAACAAGCCCTCAAGGCTGAAGCCAATAAGCAGGCCTCGAAGCTTTTGAATAAAGCCAGTTCATCGCTCATGAAAAAGTTTTCCAGTGAAGAGAATATAGAAGTGGACGAATGATGTCGTAATAGAGATGAAAGGGTCAACAAAGCTTCGCGGTCTGAACTACTGGGCGAGACTGCTGAAACTATTAAGCAGGATCTGGTTGAGATCGCTTATGGGAGGCTGGCTTCCTGCGCCTGGGGCATAGATCGGGCGGGTGATTTACTCGTGATCCTTCCGATTATTGATGCGGAAAAAATCGTCGGTAATGGGCCTCCTCGAGGAGGAAAAGCGTGTTTGGTGGCAGGCGTTGTCGGCTTTTGAGGCTGGCTACGGTTTCTCTCCTACTGTTTAAGGAAGGGCGAAGGCCTATTAAAAGCAGCCCAGCGGTCGTGGTTTGAAAACCACGACCGCTTTAAGTGGCCTTATTTTTTGGAGGGGGCTTTCACCAAGTCTGCCGTGGGGAGAGAGAGCAACTGGGTGAGGTAATAGTGTTTCAGATCAAATCGACCTGCCTGAATAGGGTCTTGTTCCAACTGCCAGGCGGTAAACCAGTCCAAGGTCGGCCAAAAATCTTTTGAGGTTCTTAAGGTACCATATTTCAGCCAAAGTGCGCCTACTTCATCAATACCTCTGACCTCAAATATTTCCTTCATGAAGATTTCGTACTCGTCCTGACTTAAGTTCATCATCATATTCGGGTAATCACCTACCAGACCGGGCACGACGAGTAGATTGTCTTTCCGGGGTTCACGGCGTTTTGCTTCATCCAACAAATCGGTAACATTTTTAAAGGCTTTGTTTCGAATGATGGTGTAAACTTCATTGTCTCCATTGTTTTTTCGGATACGGAGAAAAGTCACCTCAGGGAAATGTTGTACGAAAGGAGCTGTTTCTTGGGAAAAGTCCAAATAACGTCCTTGGTCCCGTTGGAGGGTTGCACTTCCGTAAGTGCTGACTTGGGTTTGAGAAACCATATTGCGGAGCTGATTCATCACGTCTGATTGGTCATCGTAGTCTATCGCGCTCAAACTGTTAAAGTTGGTGTCAGGATAATGAACTTTCATGACCATAGAGGGGACGCCATCATACCATTGATTAAATAATTTTTGACGATCTGCTTGAGGGAAGAGGCGCAAGTAATTGACTTCACCTTCGTAGCGAAGGTAATCAAAATACAAGCGGGTGCTCAATTGATGGCTTACGCTGCCAAAAACATCGTAGTTGGCTACCAACAAATAGTAGATGCGTTCAATGAGGTTATAATCTACAAACCAACCGTGAGGAGGCGTTTCACCGATAAAACCAGGGACAACCGATGCGGTATCGAAATGACGGAAGACCGTGAGGTAAGGGGTGTCTTCTTCATCGTCACCATCCCAGATGTCTTGAAGTCCAATCCCCCCTTGGGCTTCGGCAAAGTCGATAAGCGTTTGATCTTGTAACTCTTCATAGGCGTGAACCCGTTTCATTACTTTGCGATATTTGGTGGTGTCATTTTCACTCGTGATACCCAAAGGAAGCACGAGATTCGGTTTGGCTTCGACCATGAATTCAGGATTGGTGACGGAAGGATCCGCATCGGGGGCAAAGAAATAGACGAAGAAATGATCCCAAATACCGTTTAATGCAATCTGACCACGACAGACGGGGCCGCGGATGAAGGATTGTACAAAATAGAAATTAGAATTGAGCATGAACTGATAACGGCTCCGCTCAGGGATGTCTTGATAGACATCGAAGGGACGTTGTGAAAGATGCAGAGAGTAGCCTGGCAAGGTTTCGGGTTCCCAGTCTGTATCCCAGAAAAGAGTCATGAATTCATTGTAGCGGGCATCACTGAACTCAAAAGGTAGGTGGTTTTTCCGCATGATTTCAGCCCCATATTTTACCATGCGGTAATACACCCGATCGACGCCGGGATCGTCATTGGGACGGCGCGTGTAGATGGCTTCGATGGGTTGACCGGGAGGTGTTTTGGAGCGAATGACTTTGAAAAATCCGGATTCGGGAAGGCTTTCGAAATAGATATGGGCAGAGAAGAGATGTTCGAAGAGGTAACGTGCCGCGAGTTGATCCTTCAGGGAGTCCCCATTGAACAGCGTTTCCCATTTGCTGACTTCAGCTTGTTCAGCGGGAGAAAATGAAAGATCTGTTTCTTCGACTTCAGCGCCACTGGCGATCCACAGAGACAAGGTTGTAAATTCTTCTTCGGTAAGACCGTAGGTGTAAAAAGGCATCCCTGCATGAGGAAATTTTTGAATGTAGTCTGGGAATTCTTCAATCGTGGGGGCGACGGGTACATCATGGGAATCACGTACGATTGCATCCAAAATTCCCCCTTCAGGTAACTGACGCAAGCGCGACATGGCTAACATTTGATACATGACTGAGGTATCCAGTCTGGCTTGGGGGGTGTCGACGAGAGGGTCGGCTAACACCGTGAAAAATCCTTTTTCCCTCCAACCTTCTACGGTATTTGCATCTTCGCCTAAGCGGGTAGGGTCGGCCTGAGATAAGCGGGAAAGATCGTAGACTTGTTGTTTGGAGGCGCCACGTAACAATCCCTCGGCAGAGGTCAATTTCAATTGGGCTGGGGCGTCAAAACAGGAGTGGCAGGAGGCGCAACGGGCATCAAACAAGGGTTGGATGTCCTTTTGATAACTAATGTCGTTCATCTTCTCGTCATTCAAGTCAATCAGTGCACTGAGGCGGTACTGATGGAGAGGAGGCGATTGATGCGTGCGACAGCCTGAAGCCACTAAGACCCCTACAGATATAAAAATAAAAGAAAGCGGAATGAATTTGTGGAGACGGGTGAACAAGGTGGGGGAGGGCTTCATGATAAGTAGAGGGGGTAAAAAGATAGGGGTACTATATTTCATTGATCTCAATCATCAATGATTAAAAACGATCTAAAACGCTTGAGGGATAAGAAGAAACAAAAAAAAAACGGAGCCCAAAAGCTCCGTTGATGATAAAAGGGTAGTGTTTCCTTTTATAAGAAAAGGAATTGAAGGCCAATACCGGCATTAAAGTCAAAATCTGTAGATGGACTTACGTTCATGACGGGCACCAATTCAAAGAAAAACTGAAAGGGAAGTCCTTCGGATTGAATCACGACACCAAAGGGAATACGCAGGCCGTAAACATCCTGAGCCTGATCGGCTTCGGATTTGTAGAGCATACCCATGCCGATATATCCGCGGTAAGGTCCCACAAGGTTGTCATTGTTACTGGTA
Source organism: Kiritimatiellota bacterium B12222 (assembly GCA_029719485.1). GTDB lineage: Bacteria > Verrucomicrobiota > Kiritimatiellia > SS1-B-03-39 > UBA6053 > UBA6053. Next base: position 976,928 of record CP120722.1, read on the forward strand.
TCCAAATGCATGATCCAGTCCAATTGATACTGTAAGCGTTCCTCTTCGGAATCTTCGAAGGTGTAAGCCACCGCACCTTGAAGGGAGTAGACGTCTGTCATATTTAAGAGCAGGCTGATACCACTGGGTTCACCAGCTAAAATACCAAACCCTAAACGGTATTCAGGTTCTTGTGCAGATACGCGGGTCAAAGAGAGGCAAAGGAAGGCAATGGTTAGAATCCATTTGTTCATGTGGGGGGGCTCCAAAAAGAGGTTAAAGTACCCGCATCTCGTGACATGATTTGATTGAGATTGCAAGTGTGAGTTTTCGCGAAGAAGTAGGTGAAACGAGGGTGTTTTGGCTCAATGGACAGGGGGAAAAGAACAGGCTATGGGTCTATGAATTGAGGGGGGGGGAGGTTACACGATTAGTTCTCTTGTCCATTATAACTAATTAGGAGTTGGCCTTGGGTTTGATGGGGAGGGGTAGGGGAATTGAGCCAAGCATAGATGGAGGCACTGACGTTTTCCAATTGTTCATTAGAATCCGCCTCGATCATTTCCAAAATATTTAAGACCTTGGGTTCGCCGTTTTGAGGGGGGGGGAGGCTGAGATCGCTTTCGAGATCGAACGTTCCAGAAACGCGATGATCTTCGGAAATTCCGTGGATTTGGATTCCCTTTTCATCAAAAAAGGCCTGAGAGATGAAGTCACGGGTATGATAGATCATCGCGCCCTGGAACAGAGGGGTGGTTCGAAAGATGAGGATGCCGCTGTTCCCTTTTTGGGCTTCGGCTTGCGCGCGAACCAGTGCGGTGCTGATCATGTGGAGACTCAGGGAGTCTCCGACTTGCATGTCGCCGATAATGGGATCAAGGCCATTGGGCTGAATGAGGACTACTTTCTTTTGTAAGGGTTTCAGTTTCATCCAAAGGGTTTCATTGGCAGCGATGGTGTCCTCTTCGGTGGAAAGGCTGAGAGCGGCCAACCGATCATCAAAGTTTGCGGAAGTAAATAGAGCGGTTACGGCATCGTGGTCATCTCCCAGCATCAAGCCTCGGATTTCGGCAAGGCGTTCTGGACTCACATTTTCAGCGTGTGGAACTTCAGTTAACCAGTCTAGATCTTCTGGATGAGTGAGAATACCCTTGGCCCAGTTGATCAACAAAAGATCTGCATCATTCGCTTCGCCAGAGAAAAATTGGCTGAATTCATAAAAGGCCTCAGTTTGTTCAGAATGGTCTTGAAGAGAATTGACGATGTTGAATGCGACGACAAAGGCTTTTCGTTTCTGATCTGGAGTTTTGGTCCTCTCTAAGAGGGGCATCCATGCTTGCTTGCTCCAGGTAACGCCTGTTGAGGAGTGCGTGGGGGGCGTGAGATGTGCTTCATTATTATGGGATGCAACATAGTATTTCATTAGTTCCTGATCAGACGATTGACCCATGTAGAGATCTTGGAGGCCTTGTACGCCACCTGCATGGATTATCATGGCCTGAAAGTTGAGGAGTGTCCTTGCGATCTCGATGGTGTTCTCTTGTACGCGTTTCGCGACCATGAGTTGCAAGGTTTCTGAGGGGAGTGTTTTTCCGCTCATAAGTACAGACTGAATGACTTCGTGATCATCGGGATCACCCGCAGTAACCCATGTATCCAGTGCTAATTCAAAATCGACAGGGTTTTCTTGGAGGACCGGAGCTTCTTTACCTAATAATTTTTCAATGTGAGCAATTTCCGCTTCAAGACCTTCTTCGCCACCGAACTCCCAGGCGTCATCAGGATGAACCAATTTAAGTGCGATTAACGCTTGGGCCAAGGCCTGTTCTGCTTCCGCAGGTTGAAACCTATGATAATCCTTAAGAATCATAAGGTTATTTTTCAGTTCCTCCTCATCAAGGAACAATTGGTCGAGGACTTGTTTACGAATTTCCGGACGATCACTGCTCAACATGATGTACGAGGCTTCCAAAGGTAAGGAAAATCCGTTGTTGTGTTCCAGATAATACTGTGCCAATTCCAAGTTGTTTTTTCCTTCGGTCAAAATTTTAAAATTTTGCAAAAGTCGCAACTGATCTTCAGGGTCATCGACATCCCAGTCTTCATCATTTGGAGCGAGGCCACTCAGCATTTCCATGGCAAAAGAGTGCATTTGCATCGGTTCAGGAAGTTCGTAGACCTCCCCATTTTCTTCGTAGTCGATACTTTCGCTGCCGTACTCATTCAAAAAGGGAACCAAGCGAGGATCACTCAGCATCACTTCCAGCAAGGTGAGGAAATCTATTCGAGACTGTTTGAGGACTTCAACAGCTTCCTTCAAACCCGTTCTGTGCTCGTCTTCATAAAAACCGTAGTTTTCCTCAATATATCCATTAGGTTGTAAGTACCAATTTTCAGACATGAGTGCGTCACTGAGGGCTACGAGAGCGTCAGAGTGAGTGTAAAGAGTACGATAGAGCTCTTGGAGTTCCGGACTCAAAAGAGTTTGGGCAGAGGCAGGTAGGGCCTCGGCGGAGAGGGCCGTGGATTCCCATTGGGCGATTTTTTCTTTAAGTAGAGGTGCAGAAACCCAATAGGATGGATTATTTTCGAGTAAAGTTTTGGCGTTTGTCAAAAATAAGGGGGTATCTTGGTTATTTTGATAGGCATCAAGTATGTCCATGTATTCGGCATCGACCAAAGTACTTAAAGCCCGAAGCACGGTTTCACGTTTGGAGTATTTTTCAAAAAGGTAACTTGCGAGTTGGTTGGCTTGATCCTGGTATCCTGCTTCGTGTAAACGGGTGGCATAGAGCATGAGATCTCCATAACGGAGGGCTAACTTTTTTCGAGACCATGACTGTTGGTCATCCGTGGAGAGGAGTAATAAAAAGAGTTCGCGAATATTTTCTACGACGTCCACTTGTTCCACGGTGAATGTGACATCACTGGGATCAAAATTAAAATGATAACCTCCGTTTGCATTCTCTTTGATATACCGCACATCTGTATCGATTATTTGAGTATAGGTGACCAAAACTTGTGGGGGGACCGGTCCTTGTACCCCCCAAACGGAAGGAATCAGGACGTCACCATAATTATAATTCCAGTCCCCCCGTGTGATTAAAATTTTAACAGGAGAGGCCCCTTCAGGAAGGGGGGGCATTTTTTTACCCAGCATGGTAAACCCGGCGCTGCTATCCCCGGCATTTTCAATCAATACTGGAAAGTCCGCAGGTATTTGCCCTCTTACTAGATTAAAGCAAATCCAAACAACCAAGATGACAGAGATCGATTTCATAACATTTCCTTCATAAATTAATTTCCTCATAAAAGGTATGACCTATGATATCCCTGATTCGCAACCTATAAATGCAACCACTTCTCACAATATTGCAACAGGTGAAATATATAATTAATGGGTTGTGTATTTAAATATTTTGGGTTATTTTTAATACATGAATACGAATACAACTTTTGCGCAACGTTCTTGGGAGTCGATGTCAACGGTGTGGGCGGGGGTGGGGGAAAAGAGAAAGAGAGGGTTGAGGATTTTGCCTAAGGAGGGTGGGTACTTTGTGCATGTGACCAGTCGTACCGTGGGGCAGGCCTTTATGTTTGGTGATGTTGAAAAAAGGGTGTTTATACAGATGATGAGGAAGTGGGCTTATTTTTCGGGTTTGTCGGTAATCACGTATTGTTTAATGGATAATCACTTTCATATGATGTTGTGGGTGCCCGAAGCTGTAAAATTGGATCATGGGGGGATGTTGGATCGACTAGAACGAGTGTGGCCAGAGGAAAAAGTAGTGGCGTGGGAAAAATTTTATCAGCAACAAAAGGTCGAAACTCGCGAAGAAATGGAGAGGGCCTTGTGCGTACGGATGTCAAATTTACCAGAATTTATGAGGGTGTTGAAACAGTCGTTTACCCGTTGGTATAATTGGAAACATGAAAGAAGTGGCGTTTTGTGGGATGCTCGATATCGGTCGGTCGTGGTGGAGGATTCCCCATTGGCTTTAATGTCAGTGGCGGCGTATATTGATTTGAATCCTTTGCGAGCGGCTATGGTTGAGGATCCTATGGCGTATGCGTGGAGTGGGTATGGCGCTGCGATAGGTGGAGAGCTGGGCGCGCGACGGGGGTTAGAGAGCTTGGTTGCGTTAGCGCGGGGGCATCAACCATATGCAGCGATTAAGGCCGGGTCGAAAAAAGGGGGGCGTAAAGAGCAACATCAAAAACAATTGGATCAAAAGCGTTCTCAGAGTTTGAGTCCCCCATCTTGGGAAGATGTGCAAGCTGCTTATCGGATTTGGTTAGTAAATAAAGGGGCGTCTAAGGCCGCAATTCCTCAAGCGAATCCAAAAATGAGGAAACGAAAAGGCTTTGATCCTATTCAAGTGATCGCGGAGTATGAACAGCAAGGTTATGTTCCGCTCGTCGATACGCTACAGATGCGTATGAATACATTTTCTAGAGGTGTAGCCATAGGGAGTCCAGGATTTTTAGAGAAACTTATGGGGCAATACCGTAGTTGTTTTGGCTCCCACCGGAAATCGGCCTCAAAAAAAGTGAAGGCGGTCGGTGCGCTTTGGGAAAGCTTACGAGAGGTCGATTAAGTGCGTATTTTTGTCTTCCCTTGCTGAGTGATTTCCGTAGCTCATAGATGGTGACTCCATGAAAATTGCCGGCATATGGGCCAGTCAGTAACGAACAAACTTTTATCTTATGATCACGCACATTGCTTTTCTTTCTTTGTTTATCTTTTTTTATCTGCTGGTGAGTGCTCGCATGGAGAAGACCATGTTGAGTGGCTCGCTACTATTTGTTTTGGTAGGTTGGCTTGTCGGTCCCTACGGCTTACAGTGGCTGTCATTTCCTGTGAAGGGAGAGGGGTTGAGTTTATTGGCTGAATTAACATTAGCGGTGGTGTTGTTTGGAGACGCCGCTCGGGCGCGATTAAGAATTTTACAAAAATCTTGGAGGTATCCTGAACGATTATTGTTACTGGGACTTCCGATGACGGTTATATTAGGTTGGGGAATCGCGATGTTGTTGTTTCCGGGGTTCAGTATGATTGATGCAGCAATTTTAGCCACGATTTTGGCACCGACAGATGCTGCTTTGGGCAAAGCGGTGATGACTCGAAAAGAAGTTCCTGCTCCCATTGCTGAATCGTTAAATGTAGAAAGTGGCCTTAATGATGGGATCTGTGTACCTGTCATGGTCGTGTTACTTTCGTTGAGTATGGATTTAGGATCTGTTACAATGGGATCTATTGTGATTACTTTACTGGAAAAAGTTGGGATTGGAATTTTGGTAGGGGTGGTGATTGCTTTGATTGGTGAAAAATGGGTGAAATTCTGTGTGCAAAAAGAGTGGTCAGATCCTCAAGCATCTTCTCTGGCAATGTTAAGTTTGGCCTTTGCATGTTATTCTGTGGCCGAATCTCTAGAGGGCAGTGGATTTATAGCTGCGTTTATGGGCGGTCTGATTTTTGGGGCCTTATGTAAGCATGAAAAATTCCATGGGTTTTTATCATCTGAAGCCAATGGGGATGGGTTGTCTCAGATTACGTGGGTCATCTTTGGAGGTACCGTGGTTGGACAATGTGCCTCTTTTATTAGTTGGCAAGTGGGGTTGTATGCATTGCTTAGCCTCACGTTAATCCGTATGCTGCCGGTTTGGATTTCACTGCTAGGAACTGACTTGAACGGAACAGACAAGCTATTCATGGGGTGGTTCGGTCCTCGAGGTTTAGCGAGTGTGGTATTTGTGGTTATGGTCTTTCACCATCAGTTGGATCATGCTGGTGGCATTGCAACCGTTGCTATGACCACGATCATGTTGAGTGTGTTGCTTCATGGGCTTACCGCAAATCCCTTGGTGAAACGCTGCTTCGGCTCGGCCCTAAAATAAAGCCATTATCCAAAATAGTAAGCCTGTATGCTAATTCTTAATTGTGACTACCACCTATATTTCACCTGTTGCAATAGCTAAATATGTGGTGAAAAACGGCTTCAGACTGGGTAAGAAATAAGTCACTTTTCCGAAGATCGGAACTCGTTATTTGTATTTTCCCGACATTCAGAAAGGGATTAACGGCTTGATTTGCTGATATTTCACCTGTTGCAATATGCTTTTGGGGATGAAAAGATGTTGATGGAGGTGGGGGGTTATGGGGTCGGGGGGAGGCGGTGGGTGAGGGCTTTGCCGAATACGTAGTCGAGGAGCGTGTAGGGCGCGAATCGTCGGAGGAGGGTGCCGGCATGGGCGGGAAAGGTGACTTGATAGCGTCGGCGCGGATGAGGGGAACAGAGCGCATGGGCGATTTTTTGGGCGACGGCCTGGGGGGGGAGGGCAAAGGGTTTGTTGCGGGTACTGGCTTTTCTTTTCGCAAATTCTTGTTGGTAGAGGGCTGTAAAACGGGAAGGGCTCGTGGGTAATTCATGTTCACTGCTTTTGACGGCATTGTTGCTGAATTGGGTGATGATGGGACCCGGTTCTACCAAAGATATTTTCACGCCTGTGCCGTTTAGTTCAATTCGTTGGACGTCGGCGAGGGCTTCCACTGCAAATTTACTGGCAGAGTAGATCCCCATAAAGGGTAATGCGATGCGTCCGACTACACTTGAAATATGAACGACCCGTCCCTGTCCTTGCTGGATCATGGCGGGTAAAATTTGATTTGTGAGGTGTTGAAGTCCAATGACGTTGACGTCAAATTGTTTTCGCATGCTTTCGACGGTTAAATCTTCCAAGGCACCGGGTTGGCCATATCCGGCATTATTTACCAAGGCATATAAATTTTGATTGCAGGCTTCTAAAACAAATTTTGCGCCCTCCGCTATGGAGGCACTATCGGACATATCCATTTTGACAGGAATGAGTCCCTGTTCGGAGAGGCGATCCAAGTCCTGCTGATTTCGTGCGGTGGCGTAAACGGTCCAGCCTCTCTTTTTCATTTCCAAGGCGGTGGCTTGGCCAATGCCTGAAGATGTGCCGGTTATTAAAACTGATTTATTCATAAGGAAAGAGGGGGGTAAAGGCGTGGACAAAGGTTTGGCGAGGGACCTTTTGTGGTGATTGGGCTGTTCTTAAAATATTTAAACCCTTTTTTAAAGAAAAGGCTTTGGGTATTTCGCATAGGAGGTGTAGGCTATAACACTACGTATTGTTAACTTTTACCCGGGCATAGAAATGAGTATTCCTGTAATCCCTCCACGTTCGAATCCCAAACTTTTACGTTGGGTTGAAGAAATGAAAGCCATGTGCTTACCGGATGAGGTTCATTGGTGTGATGGGTCAGACGAAGAGTTTCAAAAAGTTGCTCAAGTCATGGTGGATGGGGGAACTGCGATATGGTTGAATGAAGAGAAACGTCCTCATTCCTTGTTTGTGCGTTCGGATCCTGCGGATGTGGCCCGGGTGGAGGATCGCACCTTTATTTGCTGTGAATCTCCTGAGGATGCGGGTCCCACCAATCATTGGAAAGATCCTAAAGAGATGAAGGAGATTTTACATAGTTTTTATGGGGGATGTATGCAGGGACGTTGCATGTACGTGATTCCGTATTCTATGGGGCCTGTGGGAAGTCCCATTGCAAAAATTGGATTTGAAATTACGGATAGTCCCTACGTGGTGTGCAACATGCATATCATGGCGCGGGTGGGGACCCGGGTATTAGAGGTTCTCGGAGATTCAGAAGATTTTGTTCGTGGGTTGCACTCGGTGGGTTATCCTTTGATTGACGCAAAACAGGCTGATTTGGCTTGGCCCTGTAATGCCGATAATAAATATATTACCCATTTCCCCGATACACGTGAAGTGTGGTCTTATGGATCCGGATATGGAGGAAATGCGTTGTTAGGAAAGAAATGTCACGCCTTGCGGATTGCATCTGTGCAAGCACGGGACGAAGGGTGGATGGCTGAACATATGTTGATTTTAAAACTTACCTCTCCTGAAGGTGAAGTGAAGTATGTGGCCGCGGCTTTTCCGAGTGCCTGTGGAAAAACCAATCTTGCGATGATGACTCCCAGTTTGCCTGGTTGGAAGGTTGAAACGATTGGTGATGATATTGCGTGGATGAAATTTGGCGCGGATGGGAGACTGTACGCGATTAATCCGGAGGCGGGCTTTTTTGGGGTGGCACCGGGTACCAGTATGACATCGAATCCGAATGCGATGTTAAGTGTGCGTTCAAATGCGATCTTTACGAATTGTGCGCTCACTCCTGATGGCGATGTTTGGTGGGAAGATATGGGCGTGGAGGCGGATCAGTTGTCGGACTGGTTACGTCGTCCATGGACCCCCAATTGTGGTCGTAGTGCTGCTCACCCCAATGCTCGTTTTACGGCCAGAGCGGCTCAATGTCCGGTAATTGCCGATGAATGGGAAGATCCTGCGGGGGTTCCGATTTCCGCGATTTTATTTGGGGGACGTCGTGCGTCGGCTCAACCGTTGATCACGGAAGCGCTCGATTGGGAGCATGGTACCTTTATGGGTGCGATGATGGCTTCTGAAAAAACCGCGGCGGCTGCAGGTGTGGTGGGTGAATTGCGGCGGGACCCTATGGCCATGTTGCCTTTTTGCGGATATCACATGGGCGATTATTTTGCGCATTGGCTCGAGATGGGAGAAAAGGGGGGAGACAAAATGCCGAAGATTTTTTATGTGAACTGGTTCCGTAAAAGTGATGATGGTCGTTGGTTGTGGCCTGGATTTGGTGAAAACTCACGGGTGTTGAAATGGGTGTTCAATCGTTGCGCGGGTACGGCCGCCGCGGTTCCCACGGCTTTGGGATTGCGCCCTGCGGATGGTGCACTTGATGTGGAAGGTTTGGGAATGGATCCGGAAGATTTAGAAGAACTTTTATCTGTGGATCGAGAACTCTGGCTGAGTGAAATGCCTTCTATTCGCGAACATTTAAGTAAGTTCGGCGACCGGTTGCCCGCAGCGCTTTCTCGTCAGGCGGATGCGTTGGAAGCTCGGTTGCGGGCGTAAAGCTATGGGTGGGTACGCATGAAGTTTCCGTTGCATAAAACTGTTGTTTTGAAATTGAGCGTCTTGTTGTGTGTAGGGGGCATGGTGTATGCAGAACCTGTCACCGAAATGGTGACGCAGGTATATCTTGAAGTGTGGGGCTCTCAACCTGATCCGCAGGAGCTTGAAGATCTTTCTCTTCAAGTGAAGGAGCAAAACTGGACGACAGATGAGTTGCGTTCTGCCTTGCGGACGAGCGATGCGTATTGTGATGCGCTGATCATTGAAACTTTTGAAAATGTGTTAGGCCGTGCGCCAGATGAAGGTGCGTTAGAAACGTATCGGGTGCAACTTCAGGCGGGATGGACGGAGAAACAGCTTCGTCAACGGCTTCGGAATAGCGCTGAATACCGGGACAAATATAAGCATCAATGTTTTGAGTAGGATGGATCTGTGGCCGGGTGGTGGCTTAAGGCCAGTTATGTTTAGGATAGCGACCTTTAAGGTCTTTGCGCACGAGAAGATATCCGTTATCCCAGAAGTTTTTTAGATCTTCGGTAAGGGCGGCAGGTCGTCCGTTGGGAGCCAACATCTCAACGCTGCACGCGACTTGTCCTCCGGCGACTCGTGGACTTTCGGTCATGCCGAGAAAGTCTTGGAGTTTGGAGGAGATGATGGGGGGAGCTCCCTCTTGGTAGCGGATGCGGGCATTGCGTCCGTTCGGCAAGGTGATACTTGTAGGGCAGTGTTCGATTACCAGTGTTTGTTGCATGGGACTGAGCCAATTTTCAACTTGGGCGCGTACATTGAGATTTTTTACATCTTTGCGGGTGCGGCAGGTGGACAACATATGTTCCAAGAGCAGGTCGCGGTCGGATGGGGTTAAGGGAGGCAGTTCCCAGTCGGGTCTCCAAAGGGAAAGGCAGTTGAGGCGGGTGATCCAGTTGTCGACATTTTTGTCCCAATGGGGGAGAGGGACTTTTCCGTCGTTGACGGCTTGCATGAGCAGTCGACCCGCATCGTCGTCGCTTACCTCATGGGTGAGTTTACTTTCGAGGATGAGTTGGCCGAATTGTTTGCGTGATTCCGCGAGCACGCGTTTACTTTGTTCGTCGTATCTGACGACTTGACTGGCTTCAAAAAGATCGGGCCAAAGTTCAGACAACCATTCGGGTTCTACACGGGTTACTCCAGTGAGAAAGGGTGTTTTGGCGCGTTCGAAGTCTCGAATCTCTGCTGCAACCATTAATTCGGCTTTGTCACAAATGCTTTCTTTTCCGATTTCGGCTACCCGTCCGTCGACCAAATCACAGCGTTTGGTATGGGGGCGTTTGAGGGCGAGGTGATCTGCAAATGCGACGGCTAAACATTTTCGAAGTTCGAGGTTTGGTTCTTTTGCAGGTGTGGTTTCTTTGGTTTTACGCAGGAAGATCTGAGCGGTTTGCAGGGCTTGTCGTGCGGTTTGCGCATGAATGCCGAGTTCTTGGCATTGCTGTCGATCGTATCGCATTTGAATGGCCCATTGGCAGGCCCGCAAATTCATGAGGAGATCCGAACTGCCATCTCCTGAAAACAGGTCGAGTTGTTCCTGTCGCACGGAAGATGGGATTTTCCGAAGCAACAGGGGGCGGGCTTGTAGGAGGGCTGCGATGAGGGCGGCCTCGTCGGTGACGCCTCGTTGTTCGGCTTCAATCATGAGGCGGCCAATGCGGGGATGGGCAGGATATTGAAGTAGGTTTTGGCCGAGAGTGGTGATGGCGCCCTGTTTATCGAGTGCGCCTAATTGATGTAGAAACTCGCGGGTACTGCGCAGGGTTTGTTCCTCTGGTGGATCGGCGAGGGCGAGTTCAGACCAGTCTTGAATGCCGAGGGCCGCGAAGGTGAGGACGGCTTCTGACAGGTCGACGCGGTGAATTTCGGGTGCTTCGCGTTGGGGGCGGGTGCGATGTCCGGCTTCGGTCCACAGGCGTACACATTGTCCGGGTGCGGTTCGTCCGGCGCGACCTGCACGTTGGTCGGCAGAGGCGCGGGAAATGGGTTCCACATTCAGTTGATCGATTCCGCGAACGGGATCAAAACGGGCGACCCTTGCCAGTCCACTGTCGATCACGCCGGTGACCCCTTCGATGGTTAAAGAGGTTTCCGCAATATTGGTGGCGACGATTACGCGTTGTCGAGAGGAAGGGGTTACGGCCCGATCTTGTTCTTGGGGAGGGAGTTCGCCGTGGAGGGGCAGGCAGTCCGCCTTTTTCCCAAGTGGGCTGCGTTTAAGCGCGTCCAAGGTACGGTCGATTTCAAATCGTCCGGGCATAAATATCAAGAGATCTCCCTGGTTGCGGTCGGCGAGTCGATTGGCGGCATCGCTTGCGGATTGCCAGATATCGACATTGTGGGCGCGGGGGTCGCGTTCGAGATAATGAATGTCGACGGGGAAGCTACGTCCTTCTGAACTAAGGAGTTGGGCATCAGGCAAAAATGTCTGTAGAGGTTCGGTGTCCAAGGTGGCGGACATGAGAATAATCAGCAGGTCGGGGCGGGCGGTGGCCTGTAAATGCAAGGCGTGGGCCAAGGAGAGGTCGCCGTAGAGATGTCGTTCGTGAAATTCGTCAAAAATGAGGCAACCCACATGACTGAGTTGGGGGCGGTTCAACCATTCGCGCAACAAAATCCCTTCGGTTACATATCGGATGCGGGTTTCGGGGCCGGCTTTGCGGTCGAGTCTTACCTGATATCCCACTTCGTTGCCTAAAGCGGATTTGCGTTCGGACGCTACTCGTTTGGCGAGCATGCGCGCGGCCAATCGACGGGGTTGCATGACTACAATTTCTTTGGTGCTGTCCACCAAGCCCGCATCCAGCACCATTTGAGGCACTTGGGTGGATTTTCCAGATCCGGTGGGGGCTTGAAGAATAATCCGATTGCCTAAGGTGAGGGCTTGGGCGAGTTCAATTTGGATGTCGTAAATGGGAAGCATGTCGAAAAGGGCAAAGGATGAAAGTCGAGGCATGATATTCGAAGAGGGCAGATGTAGAAACAACAAAAGGGATGAAAGAACGGAGCTTCGAAAGGAGTGGGGGTCAGCTGTGACGGTATTCTGTGGCAAAGGGGGCTGTTATGGCTTCGGTCGGCAAGCGGGATGGGCGGGGCTGAACTCTTTGGGGAGGGCGCAAAAGAGGGGTCGTTGAAAAATTTTACAAAAATTTTACAAGAAAAGTCACACGGGAAACGTCTCTCCTTTGATAGCATGTCTGGTGCACCGTATTTACCTTGTATATCGAACGAAGAAGGAAGACCTATGAAATATCCCTATACCTTTATCCGACTATTTGTCCTCACCCTCTTATGTTGGGGGCTTCAGAGAGGCTTCACGCAGGAAACGGTTGAGAATTCAATTTACATTCCTTATCAAGAATTTTGGAAGGTGTTTGAACAGGAAAACCGTGGGGTATTTCTGCCCTACGAAGAGTATCGCGGTTTAATGGAGGCTGCAAAAAAAGCTAGCGAGATCCCAGAACCTGATAAGATGGAAGGGGTGTTGATTACGGAGCTATCGGGTGAATTGAATGCGGGGGATCAGGTGGTGAAAGGGAAGGCACAGGTGATGATTGAGGCGTTTTCGGAGGGGTGGCATACGGTGCCTTTGCAGGTGGGCGAATGGGTGATTTCTTCGGCGCAATTGGATGGGAAAGCGGCACGCTTACGTAAAGAGTCCTCGGGATATGTTTTGGTGTTTGAACAGCTGAAAGAAGCGCCATTCAAGCATACCTTGTTGGTTGAGTTTGCGGTGCCTTATGTGAAAACTACTGCAAATGCGGTGGAACGGCTGGCTATGGGAGAAAAAGCGCTTCGTTTTGCGTTGCCTGAAGTGGCGGTGAATCGATGGACGTTGTCGGTTCCGGATGACCAGGTGGACTTTAATTTGTCTGATACGGTGGCGGTGACCGAAATGGGCGCGACTGAAGATCCCGGTACCATTGTGGAGTTGTTTATTGCAGGTCATCGTTCATTTGAAGTGAAATGGACGCCGGAAGTGGAAGGTGCAAAAAATATGGAACCGGTGATGCAAGTGGATGTGGATCAGGAATTCGAAATTCAACCCGATCGCATTCGTAGTTTGTCTACACTGCAGTTGTCGATTGATCGGGCGCCAGTTGATCGTATGTCGTTCACGATTGCTGATGACAAAGAGCGGGTGGTAACGGTGAGCTCTCCACGTTTGAAATCATGGGCCAGTACAAGCGAAGAAGACGGGGGGCAACGGGTGGAGGTTCAGTTTCAGGAGCCGATCAAGGGGATGGAGCTGTTGGAAGTTGAATCAGAACGATATGAGGTCCCAGAGCTATGGATTGCGCCTCTGATTCAGGTTGAAAAAGTTGCACGTCAGCAGGGGTCGGTGGTGGTTGCATTGGATCGTGATTTGAAATCGGTGAATGAAAAAGTGGATGGGATGTCGCGATTGGATGTATCGCAGCTTCAGGTGGTGGCTGGAAAGAAAGGTACAGCAACATATGGGTGGGAATATCGGGCATTACCTGCCGGAGTTCAGTTGACGGTAGAAGCGGTGCATCCTGAAATTGTGGTGGTAACCACGACTTCTGTGACCATAGATCCACGTAGTCTTACTCAACAAGTTCAGGCTCAGTTTACGGTGGAACGTTCCGGGATATTCCAGCTCGAATTGTCCATTCCTGAGGGGTATGAAATGATGGATCCCCAATCCTTGTCCTCTAAATTTAAGTTGGAACGACACGAAGTGGGAGAGGTGGTTGAGGGAAGGCGGACTGTTCGTTTTGATTTTGCCCAACGCATTGATGGAGAGGTTACCTTGACCTTTGGGTTAAGGCGTGAAGATGTGAAAACAGCTTTGCAAACTCCGACGGGCAAAGAGGTGGTTTTGGAGGTGCCGGTGGTACGGGGCGCTGGGAAATACTTGGTGCGAGATTCAGGTAAAATGGTTATTGGTTCTCCGGCATTTCTGGCCTTGAGAGTGGTCGAACGTGAAGGGCTTCGGGAAGATCCATGGAATGAGTTGGCGATTCCTGCGAGCATGATGACTTTGGGGCAAGCTCAGTTAGGTTTTCGGTATTCGGGTGATCCTGTGCAGTTGAAAATTGCAGCCAAACGTAAAGAACCCTTTACGACGGTGACGCAATTGTTGGTGGTGCAGGCACAGACCGGGTTGGTGAAATTTCATTCTGATTTGTATGTGCAGGTGCAGTATAGCGGAATTCGCAATTTGCGGATCGATGTGCCGACGGAACTGAACGATTCTCTGCGTATTACAAAAGAAGATATTCGCAAGCGAGAGCTGACGGATGCCCCCGGACTGGCAGAGGGGATGACGGCTTGGTTGTTGGAGGGGCCTACTGAATTTACGGGTCGTTTTGTGATTCCCTTGGAGTGGGAAATGCCGTTGAGCGGATTGGATGTCGGGGTTCAGAAAGATGTGGTGATTCCGGCATTGATTCCCAGGGGGGTGGATCGTTCGTTGGGGCAAATCATTCTTCGTAAAGCTGAGTCGATGGATGTGGTGGTGCGTGAAGTAGGACCTGAATTAACGCCCATAGATCCACGACACGATTTGTTAGAGAATCGACAAATCCCAGATGCGGCATTGGCCTTTGAGTATCAAAGGGCGTGGTCGTTGACGGCAACTTTGGTGAGATATGAGCCAGTATCTGTGAAGGCCACCAGCATTGACCGGGGCTGGGTGCGGCAAGTGATCACGCGTGGAGGAGAGGTGTCGGTGCAAGCGTTGTATCAAATTCGCAGTGTGCGTCAGCGTTTGGAACTTCGTCTACCTGAAGATGCGGTATTTGATTCGCAACCCTTGGAGTTGAATGGTCGTTCGGTGGCGATGGAACGCGGGGGAGATGGGCAAGTTTATATTCCGCTGACCGGCTTTAAAGCGGATGAAGCGGTGTTGTTGGAGTTGCGCTACAGTCTTCCGAAGGGAGGAGAGGCCTTACGTCTTCCGCACTTTCCTGAAGATCCTGCGACCCAGAAAATATTTTTATCGGTTTATGTGCCGGAAAGTCAGGTGTACTTGGGGCATCGTGGGGGATGGAATCCTGAAGTGGTGTGGGTGGTAAGTGATGGTTTTCGCATGATGCCCCGAGCAAATCAATCCGCAGACATGTTGTGGTCCTGGGTGCGGGATGGGGTTTCGGTTACGAGTTCTCCTCTTGATCGATTGCCGACGGATGGCCAGCATTTGTTGTTCAGTACTTTACGTCCGGATACTTCGGGTGTGGCATTGAAGGTGTGTGTCTTTTCCATACGTTGGTTTTATGTGATGGTGATTGGATGTGGTTTGGTGTTGGGCTTGTTGCTGATTCGCGCAAGTCAACGAACGCGAATTGTGGTGACGATGAGCTTGGTGGCGGGGTTGATTTTAGTCGGTGTTTTTCTGCCGAGTTTTGCGCATGCACTGGTCAATGATGCCACGGCCGCTGCGGCGTTGCTGGTCGTGGTTTTATGGTTTGTGTACGATTTGGTGGTGAGGTTGCCTCGAGTACAACAAAAGCGGTTATCGACAGCACAACCTGAGGTGAATTCCAACCATTCCCCTGTAGAGCGGCAAGATAATGAGCAGGATGCTCCATGTGAAACGAAGAATGACGAAGAGGAGAGCGATCATGATGCGTAAAGCTATTTGTTGTTTAGGACTGCTCCTGGGTGTGTTGCATGCGGGACCTGATTCCCTACGTCAAGTGACTGTTCCTTTGTCGGAATTACCGTTGTTGTTACAGCAGGGGACGGATCGTGTATGGATGTCGGAAACGGAATATCATACATTGCAAGATCGGGTGGAGGCGCTGGAGGAGTCTCATCCTCAGGTGCTTCCTGATTTGCGATTACCCTTGCAGGTGGATGTGCATGCACAGTTGGCGGATGATGTGGTGGAAATTGATGCGCAGTGTTTGGTTGAAGGTGTGTTTACGGGTCTGAATCGCGTGGATTTACCTTTCGAAGGGGTGTATTGGACAGAGGTGTTGTTGGATGGAAAGCCTGCAGAACTCAGGGGGACCCCGGGGGGGGTGACGCAGGTGTATTTTGAAGGTCAGGCTATGCGCAGGTTGGATTTAAAAGGGGTGAGTGGATTACCCTTGAAGGAGAATCGACAGGTGATGGCGTTTCGTGTGCCGGAAGTGGCGGGTCGTTTGATTTTGCGCGTGCAAAAAGGAACCGACATAGAAGGAGCGGTGGTGAGTGGTCGTGAGCAAACGGGGGATGAGGTGGCGTATGAATTATTGCCTGAAGAAGGATGGGTACGTGGATCTTTCCGATTGGATCGTCTTTACCGCGCGGAGCCTTTGGAGGTAACGGTTCATCAACTCCAACACTCCACTTTGTCAGGCCGATTCGAATTGTTTCGTGCCGGGGCGGTGGTGTTTGTACATCATCAGCCTGTGCACTCGCTTCGCTTGCGCTTACCTGCGGACTTAAAAGTGCAAACCCTCAGTTCTGCGGAGCCTTTGGATTGGGAGAGTCGCATGGAAGGTGACTTTCAGTATGTCGATATCCAATTTCGGGGGGAGGTCTTGGGCAGTGTGGAAGTATTGATGACGGGATTGCGAGAGCGGAGGTCTGAAGAGCACTGGCGTCCATTGAATATGGAGGTGGTCGGGAATACACAAAGTCGAAGTTTGCAAATTCTTCAGCTTGAAGATCCATGGAAAGTTAATCGACTTGATAATGGAAAAGCAGAGATGACGTCTCCCTTAGAGTTTAAAGGTTTCTTGACGGAAAGTAGTTTAGGGTTGTTTAAAGAGGGTCGATTGTTTGGCTGGATTTTACCTGAGGAAGGGGCATTCCCGGAGGTATGGTTGCGTGAACAGCAGGGTGATGTAGATGCCTTTGTGAATCTATTGCTTTCGCCCAAGGAAACGCGTTTGGAGTTGGAGGGACATATTACCTTGTTGCCCTTGCACGCGGGTTTGTTTGGTTGCCGTTTTGTCCTGCCCGCGGGTTGGCAACTGGATACGGTGGATCAGGGGAATAAGGTCTTGGCCTATGATGTGTTGGATTTAAAAGATGGACAACGAGAGGTGCAGGTGAGGTTTCCACGACGTACGCCTGCGGGGAGTCCGATACAACTTCATTTCATTGCAGGACTTACGCCGAGGGGTTGGTTAGAAGATCAGGGGCGTCAGGCGATAGATTTCCCTTCATTTTCGATGCCGGGGGTTTCAAGTTTGACGGGGGCATTGGCGGCCGTTCCGGGTTTGTATCGCGAATTGAAGGTTGTGGAGCTGGAGGGGTTGACTCCTTTGGATGACAGTGCAAAGCAGATGATGAATTTTCAAGCGGCTGCAGACGTGCCGGGCTTCCGTTTTGAAGGGGATACGTATACGTTGCGTATGGAAATATTGGCCTTGCACCCCGAGGTTCGGGTTCAGGCATTTTCCTTCTTTTCGGTGGGAGTGGATGCCATTAATCTTCGTTATGAGTGGATTGTTGAAAATCGAATGGCGCCCTCTGAACAGTTTAGTTTTATCCTGCCAACAGTATTGCCGCAGGGGCTGCGACCCGTGGTTGAACATGCGTCTTTGCGAGGAGAGGTTCTGCGTGAGCTTTTAGAAGATGGACGTGAAAAGTGGACCCTTCCTTTTACAGGTCGGGTAGGAGAAGATGTCCGGGTGAAGTTGGAAGGGGAGCTGAGATACACTATTGATGAGCGGTTTGTTTTACCTTTGCCCGAACATCCCGGGGTGGAGTTGCAATCAGGATTTTTTGCGGTGGAAGGGGTTCCTGAATTAGAGATTCGATTGATCAACCCACCCAAGGAAGTCGATTTGGGAGAGCTGTCGGATGCGCAGTATCAACCCGGGCCTCGCTTATTAGGTACCTTTGCTTATGCGGGTACGCCTCCGGTCACCTCACTTGAAGCGGTGGCGCAAGTGTTGGTGGAGGTTCCTGAAACTCAGCTGAGGCGTTTGGTGATGAATTCAAGACTCTCGGTGACGGGAGAGGTTCAGAATCAGGCACTTTTTCTACTAGAAAATGCGCCTCCATTTTTGGCAGTGGTTTTGCCTGAGGATGCCGACTCCTGGAGTGTGGAAGTGGATGGGCAGGCGGCAGAACCGCGCAAGGGCGCGAGGGGGGAATGGTTGATTCCGGTATCAAAAACAGCGTCAAAGGCCTTGCGTCGCGTACAAGTGATTTATCGCAATACCTTGCCGGCGCCTGGAGCAGGACGCTCTCAACAATTTGAAGCACCGACGATGACGGTGTATGCCGAAGAAGGGGGGGCGCAAGAATTGTTCCCCGTTGAAACGATTTGGAATGTGTCTCCACCGGAAGGGTTTAAAGTGGTGAGTTCATCCGGTACTGCAAAAGCCATTCGACTACAGGAACCTTCTTTGGCGGTAGTGGAAGGGGTGAGGAGGATGATCAACCTGGGGGGAGGTGTGCGTTCACCTATGCAGTACTATGCTGGATTATTTTCTGCGACACGATCGAGCTATTCATCCAAAACACTGGAGAGTGCTGATGCCCAAAAATACGGGGATTCTTTTGCCTTCGCTCCCATAAATATGGAGCCAGAATCCCCAGAAGAAATGGTGGAAGCTGCCGTTAGTTCTGTGGATGATTTCATGACTATTGGGGGCGAAGCTGTCTCACAACAGAGGCTTTTTGGTGCGCTCAATGAGTACAGTGGTGATCGTCAACAAGATGCTCAAGCGCGCGTTCAAAACTCTGCACAAATCAAAGCAGAAGGGTTTCGTAGTTTGCAAATTCGTTTAGAGCCTCTGCAAGGGGGACTGCGGTTTCATAGTTTGAATCCGGTGCCGACTTTACAGTTGGCGGTGTTAAGAAATTCATCGTTAACTCTGATGGGGTTGGCTGCGGGATTGGCCTTTTTTACCGGAGGCTTGTGCCGGAAGGTACACGGAAAACGCAACCGGTTTGCGTATGTGTTGTTTGGGGTTCTTTTATCAACATTGCCGGGTGTATTTCCCTTCTTGGGAGGAGTGACGCAAGTGTTCAATGCGGTGTTTGCTTCCGCAATGGCTTTAAGTTTTTGTTATGTGATCTTGGGGATCTGTAATTGGATGGGGCGGCTTTTTTCAAAACCGTTGCTGTTGCTGGGCGCATTGTTGGCGGGATGGGTTGTGCATGGTCAGACGGTGATGATGCCTGATCCTTTACCGATTCCTGGGGATGTTCTTGTACATGTGGTGCAAGGAGAAGGGAAAGAAGACACGTTGTTGGTGCCCCGGGGACATGTCGAAACGTTACAGAATCGATTAGAACAAAATGTAAATACCATGGAGGGTGACGACAGGGGACTGGGCTGGTTGAGGGGCAATGTTGAACTGCAGTTAGGTGAAGAGGATCTGATAGAGTTAACCGCTTCTTATCATTTTCGAATCCGAGGAAAAGAGGCGCAACTTATTCGTTTTCCGTTGCGTGGAGCAGTGGTGGGGTCGATTCATGTGGATGGTGTTCCCGCCTTGGTTGAGTCAAAAAAGAGTGGCTTGGATATTTGGGTGGAAGGAGAAGGGGATCATCACTTGGTGCTGCAATTGAGAAGCAAGGTGGCGTTGTCTCAGGGCAGGCGGACTGTAAACGTTGGGGTGTTACCTGTGCCTGGTTTGCAATTAGCTGTGCGGGCACCTCAAGTAGGATTGCAGGTGGATGTGCAGAAGACGCGCACGGAAAGTGTGCGGGTCATTACTGAAAAGCATGATCAGTGGATGAGTACTCCGCTGGGTGAATCAGGTCAGGTGAATGTGAGCTGGAGTGAATCGTTACCGAGTTCCCGCTCCGGAGGTGGATTAGAGCTTTCTTCTCAAGCGAATTTGGATGTCTTTGAAGATCGTGCTATCTTTCGTTGGCAAGGTCACTGGGTGAGTAAAGGAAATCCTGTGGAGCGGATACAGATGACGCTTCCTGCGGATTGGAAAATTTTATCAGTGAAGGGGGCTGCCTTAAGTGGGTGGGAGCGTGGAGAGACGGAAGCGGATTCAAATACGCTGTCATTAAACTTCAGGAGAGAGGCCATGCGTGAGTCTGTGGACGTGGTGTTGTGGCAGGAAAGAAGTGTCAAGGATGCGACGATTTCGGTGCCGTCGATTGTGGTGCAGGATGCCTTGCGACAAACGGGAGAGATTCAGCTGCGGGGTCAGAAGGGCTTGGAGCTTTCGGTAACAGAAATGACTTCCTTACGTCGACAGGAGATGGGGCGCATAAAGCAAGTTGACGTGGATGCATTTGAAATTAGGGAAACGGTAGGGTTTCAGGCTTATGCTTTTCATCGACCCGATTATCAGCTTACCTTAGGGGTGAAAGCGAGTACGTCGACATTGACGGCTCAGTGGCAACAGGTGGTGAGAGTGGCGGATTTAGAAGATGTGACTGAAGCCATTTGTCAGGTGGACGTTCAGGGGTATCCGGTATTTCAATTGGATGTGGATCTGCCTGAAGGATTGGTGTTGAGGCGAGTGGAGTCTTTGGGTGTGGAGTCCTGGTCGCAAGAAGGAAATCGTTTGCGTTTGTTTTCTCCTGCGGGGTTGTCGGGCACTGTTGCGGTGGTGATGGAAGGGCGTTTGCCTCAGCGTGACGGGCTGCAGTTGCGTTTACCTACCTTTCATTTACAAAGGGCCATGTCGGAGGAGGGGCGGTGGTTGATTTTGACGGATCCGTCCGTGAATGTGTCGTTGGCTGAGGATTCTGAGTTGAAACGAATTCCTCTTCGTGATGCGCAGTCATGGGTGGATGTGGTGCAATGGCCTTTTGCGAGATTGGCGATGACGTATCAGGGTAATCCTCAGGAAGAGTGGTTGACTCTTCATCGACTTCGTCCCGAGGTGAGTGTCGATACCTTCACCAATTTACGTATCAATCATCAAGTGATTGAAGAAACGATTTTGGTAGATGCACGAATTCGCCGAGCGGGTCTGCGAGAGTTTTCGCTACGAATTCCTGCGCGTTTTCGGGATGCAAATGTGAAGGCACCGTTGTTGCGGGAGATTCGATATGATGAGGTTGAGGATCAGCCGGACTGGGTGGACTTGACCTTGATGCTTCAAGATGAAGTGATGGATCAATTGGTGGTGTTGTTGGAGCGTGATCGCAGTGCGCAGGAAACTGAACTCGAGCTACAAACGCCAGAGGTGCTGACGGGCAGAACGCGTCGGGTATTTGTGGCGGTTGAAAATGCAGGCCGTGATGAGTTGCAGATTGAGGCGACCAAAGGGTTGGAACGTCTTAGTCATGCGCATGCAGAATGGGCGACCGCTACAGAATTGCTGGGCGAAAATGTGACCTATGCTTTTGTGGGCAGTGTGGGAGGACCGCAAGCTGAAGTGTTGGTGACGCGTATTTCACGCGAACAGGCGGTCACTGCGGGCGCGCGGATTGGATTGAGTCAGGTGGAGTTGCAACTGGATGAATCGGCGGCGTATGTTTGTCGGTGGACGACATGGGTCGATAATCGGACTGAGCAATTGTTGCAGGCCTCCTTGCCGGTGGGAGCACGGTTGTTGCAGGTAAGGGTTGCGGGTAAAGAAGTGAATCCGGTTCGCAGGGCAGAAGCCTTGGAAAATGATTTATATATTCCCTTGGTTAAAACCCCGAGGGGGGAACGGGATATTCAAGTACAGGTTGTGTATGCGGGAGAACTCGATTCTTTGATGTCATTGCGTTCGCGTGGATTTCCTTTTCCGGCGAGCCGAAATATTTCGGTGGAGTTGAGTCAGGTGAAACTGTATCTTCCGGAGAGTTATCGCTGGTTGCGATTTGATGGCACCATGAAGCAACTGGAAAATCAGGCACAATTACAGGCGGGATGGTTGGCTTATCAGGCCGGTATGGCGGAGCGGTTGACGCAAACCTTGAAAGGTGGAGATATCTTTGAACAAGCACGTGCAACCCACAGTCTTCAAAATTTGGAGCGGGAATTATTGGAGGCTGATCAGTCTTCGAATGGATCGCAAAGCGGGTGGTATGAAGCGGAGAGGAGTAAAACCAAAAAGGTGCTCAAGCAGGCGGAAAAAGAAATGGCTTTATCGGATCTAAATAATGATGCGCTGGTGGTAAGCGACAATCGTGCGAACTTTAGGGGACGTTTTGAAAATCAGAGTAATAGTTTTGCCCGAAATCAGCTGTATTGGAATGATGCGGGTCAGGAGATGAATGCCGATCTTTCAAATGATCTGAAGGTAGATGCCTCACAATCCGTTGGAAAGAGAGAAGGAGGGGCTTATAAAAATATTCAGTCGGTGTTGCAGGCGCAGCAAGCTCAACTTTTGGAAGTGGATTTAGATCTGCCGCAGGATCGTTCTCAAAAGTTGAGACTTAGATCGGGACGAAAAGGACAGGCGACAAAATATTTGGATAGTTTAGAAAAAGATCGCTCCAAGGTTCACGCGGCGCAAACCTTAAGTGCTACTGCTGAATTGTTTCCGACGCCGGATATGAATCGCACGGACCTGTATGTGTTCAGTACGCCACGTGGGGATATGCAGGTGACCGCGCTTTCGATTTCTCAAAAATGGATTCAGGGCTTGTCGCGTTTTGCGGTATTTTTGCTGGCGTTGATCGGAGTGATGTTGATGGTGAAGGGGCGTAACCGCACTCAAGCAAGGGAGCCATGGAAGTATGCGAAAGTGATGTTGGTGTTAGGACTACTTGGTTTCTTTACCGGGATTTTACCGGTGTATGCCGTGGGATTGATCTTTGTTGGACTCATCGGATTGATGCGACGGAGTGATTCGCAGCGGAAAGTCAGGAGGGTCTAAGGGGTCGTAGGATTTGGAGAACTCTGTTACAGTAGCGAAGTACTTCGCTCTGATTTCTCCTGTGCTTGTCGAAAGGGGGGGGAGGGTGGTAAAACCGCAGACTACATTTACATAGGAGTGTTGATGTCAAAAGAGATACAGGACGAAACCCGGTGGGACTTTTATGGCACCATTTTGGGTACCTGGGGAATGGTGATGCTGTTTGCGGTAGTGCATGATCAGTATGTGGTTGGTCTTTCACCCCGGCACTTTACCGATTATCATACTAATCCATTGGGCATTGAAAATGTGCGGGTGCTGGCGGCTTTTTGGGGTGTGTTGTCGTCGGTTTCTCCGGGGATGACTTTGGGGGTGGTCTTGTATCTTTTCGGCCGCTGGGGTGCGCGTAAGAAGATGGCGACGAGGCGATTGTTAATGGGGGTTTTGTATTTAATTTGCTTCACTGAAATTTGTGCGTTGATCAGTTTAGGACTCACGCACATCACACATCGAGAACTGTATCCCTCCTTCTTATATGTGGACAATAGTTTTGAGATGATGTGTTCACAGACGGTGCAGCTGACGGCCTACTTTATGGGGATGTTGGGATCGGTGGTCTTGTTGAGTGGGGTATATCGAAGGCGTAAGCAAGAGGGGTGAGTGAGGGGGAAAAAAAGAGCGACCTGCAGAGGTCGCTCTTTTTCCGGTTATAGAGAATAAAACTTATTTAAATGAGGTAGAGACATCCAGGATGTCCTGTTCAGAATCCATGGAGATGGTTTTGATTTTATCTTGGGCTGCGGCCAGTGCTTTTTGAACATCGATGGTGCGAATAGATTGATTTTTGTAGGTCCTGAAGGCCCAGCGAATATTTTTTAAATCGGAAACGGAAGTCCAAACGGTGTAATCTGCATGCACTTCGCCATTTTGGTCTTCACGGACCGCTCCGCGAGGAATATCGAAGGCGTTCATGATGTGAAAAACTTGGGGGACAGTTTCTTCGACCGTTTTATTTTGTTCCGCATTTTGGGAGAAAAAGACAGCGCGAATAAATCTGGAGGGTGGCGTAAAGTCACCAGGGAGGCCGAGCATACCGCTGCCTTGACCAGTGGGGTTCAGGATGATGTCGGCGGCTTTGACTGCAGGTACGTTGGTTGCGCTTAGGTTTATATAATTCCGTAGGTTGGTGAGGTGCCAGTCGAAGGAAGGGGTATTGGTCATGACACCCAAAGGATTGTCATAAATTTTCAATTGGCCATTGATGGGTTCGATGACTACGGAAGCACCGCTGCTGTCGCGAACGATAAAGTGTCCCGGAAAAGAGATGCCACCAATTTCTTCGATGGGATGGGGTAGGAGCGTGACATCCTGAAAGTGGGCTTTTACTTGGGTGATGTTTTCAAAATTTGCGAGCAACCAGGCGCCATAATCTTCAGGAGCCAATGATCGGGAGGGATCTGCAGAGGCGGGATCGGCATAACCCGCCTCACCGGCAAAATAGAAAGTACCCACGTACAATCCTTTTTCATTTACACCGTCGACAATAATTTTCTTTCCCAGCGCATTTGCACCGACCATTCCCCATTTGGAGGTGTAGTGCATGCCTTTGGAGGGGTCGGAGAGAGAATTGGAAATCGGGGTGCCGGCGGGAACGAC
This sequence comes from Kiritimatiellota bacterium B12222, assembly GCA_029719485.1. GTDB lineage: Bacteria > Verrucomicrobiota > Kiritimatiellia > SS1-B-03-39 > UBA6053 > UBA6053. Next base: position 1,001,254 of record CP120722.1, read on the forward strand.
GATGGCGTCTGATTGGATATCGAAACCAAATTCCATGGTACGACCGGCGACGACTCCACCGTCAGCTGCGATTAAGTGCAACCCTGTGCAGGCCTGGGAATTTATAGGGGAGAAGAGAAGACCAAAAGATGTCGCACATATTGCAAGTCGTTTCATTTTCATGGGATATCCGAGTGTAAGCTGTGGAAAATCAGGGGGGATAAAAGTAACTGACCATAAAAGGGTGGTGGATCAAGCACAATTAAAGATCTGCGCATAGAGGGAGAAAAGTTATGGGCTGTGTTTTAACGCGAAGAAAGCTCTACAAACACAAGGTGTATAGCGTTTTTGAAAATGGAGCCGGCAGAGGGATTGACGGGCTTTACCCTCCCGTGAAAATACACGGGCTTACTTCGCTTTGCTACGTTTGCCGCTTCGCTCACTCGGGGAATACCGAGTGCTTACTTTGCTTCGCTTCGTTTCGAACGCCCCTTCGGCGGTTCTCATCCCTCTTTGTCTTCATTTTCAAAAAAAGCTCTACAAACACAAGGTGTATAGCGTTTTTGAAAATGGAGCCGGCAGAGGGATTGACGGGCTTTGCCCTCCCGTGAAAATACACGGGCTTACTTCGCTTTGCTACGTTTGCCGCTTCGCTCACTCGGGGAATACCGAGTGCTTACTTTGCTTCGCTTCGTTTCGAACGCCCCTTCGGCGGTTCTCATCCCTCTTTGTCTCCATTTTCAAAAAAAGCTCTACAAACACAAGGTTTATAGCGTTTTTGAAAATGGAGCCGGCAGAGGGATTGACGGGCTTTGCCCTCCCGTGAAAATACACGGGCTTACTTCGCTTTGCTACGTTTGCCGCTTCGCTCACTCGGGGAATACCGAGTGCTTACTTTGCTTCGCTTCGTTTCGAACGCCCCTTCGGCGGTTCTCATCCCTCTTTGTCTCCATTTTCAAAAAAAAAACTCTACAAACACAAGGTTTATAGCGTTTTTGAAAATGGAGCCGGCAGAGGGATTCGAACCCCCGACCCATTGATTACAAATCAATTGCTCTGGCCAACTGAGCTATGCCGGCTACAGTGTGGGGGAGCTTATACAGGCCCATTTACATTTATCAAGTATTGGACGCAGGAAAATCTCAAAATCTACCCATGAAAGAACCTGACATTTTTTTCTTCGCTGTGTACGGTTCCTTTATGAAAATTATTTACGCCCTTTTGATTAGCGTCTTTTCTCTTTTCCAGGCCTTTGCTGTGGACCCTGTTTCGGTTACTGTATTGGGTGATCGGGTTAATTTGCGTAATGCGAATACGAATGACAGTGAAGTAGTGGGGCAGGCGAATTATGGTGACAAACTTCAGGCTGTTGCGATGGATGGCGACTGGGTGGAAGTGTTACCTCCTGAAGACATTGCGGTGTGGGTTTATTCACCCTTGTTGTTTGAAGATCAAGAAGTCCGCGCGCCTGAATTGAATATGCGTTCAGGTCCGGGAACTCAGTTTATTATTCTGGGCTCTCTTAAAAGAGGGGACAAGGTTACTGTGATTCAGGAAATGGAAGAATGGCGTAAAGTGGAAGCTCCGGAGAGTTTAACGGTGTGGATTAGCCGTAAATTTGTGCAGATTCCCGTTTCAGCTGAGTTGCCTGGTTCTGCGGGGGGGGAGGAAGTGGTTCCGGTCGTGACGCCGACCCCTACACCTATGCCCATGCCGACTCCGATTACCATTGTGGAAGTAAAGACCATTGAAAAAATTGTGGAAGTGGAAGTTCCGGTTCAGGTGACACCTACGCCTCAACCACAAGTGCAAGCACCTGAGGGATTAGATTTGGTGCCGTTAAAAGGTCAGGGTACACTTTCAAAACGCCGTGGCATCCTTCATGCCTACTTACTCGCGGGGTCGAGTCCGAGTCGATTTATGCTTTCACGGGTGGACAGCCAGGATAATCGAAAAACGATTTGTTATCTGATTGGTAATGAAGAGTTGCTTAAATCTGCGACGGGTAAACTGGTTACGGTGAGTGGACATGACTTTTGGGTGACGGGTGAACGGTTACCGGTGACGGACGTGGACAGCATTGAAATTATTTCGGAGCAACCTTAATGCGGAAATTTTTAAATATATTAGATCAAGCCCCCATGTTTTGGGTGGCGATCAGTTTGGGATTTTTTGTGTTTGGGGTGAATCGGGTGTTGCCGGGGATTGAGTGGCATGCGGCTACTTCCGAGCAATCGGTTTTGGACCACAGTTTTATGCATAGTTTGCTTACGCAACAGTGGCAATATACTGCGATTCCTGAAATTCCTCAAACCTTTGGGGCACATGTGCTTCCTCAGTATTTAACTGCGGCACTATCGCTGGTGACGGGGGATACGGTACGGGCGGGGATGTGGTTGAGTTTGGTAGGGATTACTCTCACGCTTTGTGGATTATATCCCTTGGCGCAACGTATTTTACCTTTGCGGGGATTTAGTGTGATTACCCTGGCAACGGCTGGTGCTTTGGGGGCGATGCAGTTTTCTTATTCTCCTGATCCGTCGGCGGCTTTGGGCATGGCCTGTGTGGTATGGGGGATGGTGTTTTTTCTGACTTCACTGACGAAGCACAAACCTCACGATGTATTTATGTCGGGCTTTTTATTTGGTTTGGCGGGATATATTCGCATTGAGCTGAGTATGATGTGGGTCTTTTTGGCATTGTACTTAATTTGTTTGGCGCTGTTTCAGCCTAAAAAGTACAAACACGGGATGTCTTATGTGTCGATGGCCATAGGTGGATTGGTGATGGTATTGTTGGTGTTATGGCCATTACTTCATCGCAATTTACAGCTTTCGGGCTCTCCTATTTTACCCGGTTTTGATTCAGAAATGGTGTTGGGGGCCCCTTCTCTTTCAGGTCAGGCTCCTCCTACGGCGTTTATTGCTCGGATTTTTCAAGGGGTGAGTTTGTTGCTGTTCAGTCATCGGGGCCCTGGTATTTTTGCAGGTTTGTTGTGGCCCCTGGGTATTTTGATTTGTTTGTTTATGGGGCGTCATAAACAAATTCCTTATTTCTGGTTGCCGGTGGTGCTGGGGATGCTGGTGTGTTTGAGTGCTTTAAGTTATGTGACGGGACTTCAAAGTTTTCGTGAGTGTTTGTTGATTCTCACGCCCTTGTTATTTCCTTTTGCGGTTTTGCCGGTGGCATATGCCATTCACACCTGGATGCAGTCTGATTATCATAACGAGAACAAGTGTCGTCAATTGTGGATGCTGTGTGGCTTGGGCTTGTTTGTTTTAATTCAGTTTCCCCATTTTTTCAGGAAGGGCACGGCTGGAAATGTGGAGCAGGAAAGCAAACGAACGGTTTTGATCAGCGAGTTTGGTACGATCGCCCCGCATATTGCCGACCGTATGTTGTTGAGTGATATGCCGGGATCTTTTTTGACGGCTGGTAAATCCAATGTGATTGGCGTGCATGGTGAAACGGATTGGCAAATTTTGGGGGCGAAGTATGCCAATGGCGATTTTGAGCCCGAAAAGTTGTTGGCGTATATGCAGGAGAGAGAGGTCGGGATGATTCACTTGTCCCAAGTGGATGATCCCCTGATTGATTTATTAACGGCGAGTGAAGGTGCGCCTCAGTTCACTCCCATCAATCGTTTCAGTCCTCCGCATCGCGTATTTCGCGTCGATTGGCTCTAAGTCCGCGAAAAAATCCGACCAAATGCTCTTTGCATTCTTCTTCAAGGATGCCGGGGATGCATTCGACCCGATGTACGAGGGAAGGGGAGTTGAGAATGTGGAAGACGCTTTCCCCGCCTCTTGCGGGATCGGAGACGCCCCACACGACTTTAGCGATACGGCTAAACACAATTGCACCTGCGCACATGGGGCAGGGTTCTTTGGTGACGTAGAGGGTGCATCCTTCCAGTCGCCAATTTCCGGTGGCTTGGCAGGCTTGGGTGATGGCCAAGACTTCGGCATGAGCGGTGGCATCTTGAAGCATTTCCACTTGGTTGAAAGATTTGCCAATGATGCCTTTTTCGGGATGAACGATCATGGCCCCGATGGGGACTTCGCCTTCCTCGGCGGCGTTTTGACATTCGCGGATGGCCATCCGCATGTACATGGTATCGAAGTCCATGAGCGTTAAGAATTCGGTTTTTCAGGCATATGCACCAAAAGGGCCGCCAGAGCCGGGTGGTGCAAGGTCCCATTTGACGCGATCACTCCCCGATTATTTTTCAAGGTTTCGCCCTGACTGAAATCGAGGGCTTTGCCATTGAGGTCGGTGACGCGTCCTCCGGCGGCTTCGATGACGGCCAAGCCGGCGGCGTGGTCCCAAATTTTTTCGCGGTAGCCTTTTTTAACGGGTAGGCGTAAATAGAGTCCTGCGGCCCCACTGGCCACGGCTGCGTATTTGGCTTGGGAATCCATACGCAAAACGTCGGAAGAAATGCCGAGGTCTTTGATGACCAATTCGGATAAGTTGTGGGCGGTGTGGGCGCTTTCCACGGATTCGCAGAGTTTGGAGTCGGTGGAATTTAATTTTGAGCTGGTTTGCAGACGGCGTGGGGCGGAGGATTCGCTGGTCCAAAATTGACCGGGAATGCCTTCACCTCCGCTAAAGACCACCCCGGTGACGCCTTCGATCCACTGGTAACGGGGGCAGCCGAGGATGCCGAGGGTGGGTTGACCTTTTTCGATTAAGGCGAGGGCGACTGCATATTGCCCCCCCCGCAGGAAGCCCTTGGTGCCGTCGATGGGGTCGAGGGTCCAAAAGGTTCCGTTTCCGCCTGGGTGATTGCCACAATCGAGCAAGTCAAGCAAGGTGTCTGCGTTGACTTCAGGGCAGAAACGTTGGGTGAAAGAGGCGATTCGGGAAATAAGTTCGGGTTCATTTCGCAAGTCTTCCGCGCCTTCTTCGGCTACGATCCCGACATCCGGGGTGAGGGATTTGAGTCGATGAAGGATCAGTGCTTGGCTGGCATAATCGGCAATGGTCACCGGAGAACGGTCAGATTTGGTTTGAGAATCACTGTCCAAAAGTTCGGAAGCGATGGCCTCACAGCAGCGGGATGCTTCCCATACAGCTATTAACGCGGGTTTTAACAAATCGGTATTTTTCATAAAAGAGGCCTCAATTGGACTAGGTTGCCATTGCCAAGCAGGAATCGACATAGTAAGACTAGCTCACACTGGCAACCTCAATCAGGAAAGTAATCATTGTGAACTCTGCTCAACTTAAGTCTCTATTGACCCTCCAACAAAAAGATTTGACCCTGATTCAATTGAAGAAGGAAGCCCTTGGCATTCCGAAAAGACAAGAATCGTTAGAGTCAAATGCCCTTGCAGCGCAACAAGCTGCGAAGAAAGCACAGGATGAAGTTCATGCCTGTGAAAATGCCATCAAACAGGTGGAATTAGAAGTTGAAAGCAGTAAACAGCAGATCAACAAGTATAAAACCCAGCAGATGGAAGCGCGTACCAACGAAGAGTACAAAGCGTTTGAAAAAGAAATTGCCAACATGGGAACCAAGATTGAGGAGTTAGAAGATAAAGAATTATTGGAGATGACGCGATTGGACGAGTTGAAAGCGGCGTGGGTGCAGGCGCAGAAGCTTGAGAAAATTGCCAATGAGAAGGTGGCTTCAGATGTGCAGGAGCTTGAAGAGCGCTTGGCGGTGATTCGGAGTACCTTTGCAGATATCAAATCCGGTCGGGAAGATTTGGTGGCCAAAGTTGAAAAAGAAATTTTTGATCGATACATGCAATTATTGAATAAAAATCAGAATGCGGTGATGGTTCCTGTACGTCAAGAGTGCTGTAGTGGCTGTCACATGAAACTGACGCCTCAGATCTTGCACGACGCGCATTCTCAGCAAAAATGGACTCAATGTACCTTTTGTGGGCGTTTGTTATTTGATGATGGAGAAGGGTAACTTGAGGGGGATTAAAAAAAGTAGCGTGTATTCGTGTAAGAAAATGTGAACGCAAACGCCAAAGTGATATGAAGAATGACTCTATTGATATTTTAGCTCAGTTACTTGCAGCCGAAGAACACTCCCATTTAAAAGATCGGGAAGGGTATTCAGAGCTGACGCGTGCATTGGAAGACTCTGTTGAATTGCAGGCGGAATTTACCGAAGCGAAAGCTTTTTTAGAAAAGTATCCGGTGCTTACTCAGATTGCGGGCCTTCCGCAGGAGAGTCGTGAGCGCATCGAAAAGGTATTGCGGGCTGAAATGGCGAAGCAACCCGAGGGCAAAGTGATTCAGGTGAATAGTTGGGGTATGCGGAAACAATTTGCGTGGGCGGCGGTTTTGGCGCTCTTACTTGCAGGGATTTCAGTGATTTCGTCGACGATTATTCAGAACAATGATCGCGTTGTGCAGGAAGTTTATGCGAAGGCGACGCCTACACCTCATGAGCTTTTCCTTGAATATGCGGGTCAATTGGCTGAAGGGCCGATGCCCTTGGAAAATAGAGCGCGGAGCACCACGCAGTTGGTTTCGTGGTTAGCTGACCGTGGGGCTGGGCCTATTGAAATGCCGTCTTCACTTGCGGAGAGAGATGGAATGGGCTGTGCGTATTTGGATGGGCCCCAAGGGAAAGTGTCGTTGATCTGTTTCAATACCGAAAATGGTATGGTGCATTTATTTGTGTCAGACGCGGAAGCGTTGCAAATGAGTGGGACGAAAGCTCCTCAAAAAATGATGGTGAATGATCGCGAAGCGATGGAATGGCATGATGAAGCGAATGCTTATCTGCTGATCACCCATGAAAAAGACCAGAAACTGCCTGAAGTCTTTTTGTAAGCGGCTTGGTTGCGTCAATCGTCATTCTGGTCAGTAGTCACTTGTCAGTGGTCAGTGGTCATTTGTCAGTGGTTATTAGTTAGTTGACCTGTGTTGCGGGGGACGTAGTGTCTCCATGACAAATGACAAATGACAAATGATGATTGGATCTGACTTCGATCCTCTTAAATCGGCTTTTGTCCGGGGATGCCGACGGCGCGGGGATATTTATCCATGGTGGGCCGGCGTTTTTTGAACCACAACAATTGACCGCCGCCGGGTTGTTCCTGTTTGCGCATGAGTTTTACGGATAATCTTTCGATGGCGCGACGGGATTCTTTTAATTCCTTATCGGCCTGTTCGCCTTTCATGGCAGCAAAGAAACCGTGTACTTTTAGAAAGGGAATGCAGTATTCGAGAAGCACGGGTAAACGAGCGACGGCCCGGGCGGTGACCAAATTATAGCTTTCACGATGTTCGGGCAGGTGGGCCAAAACTTCTGCGCGCTCGGAGAGGGCGATCACGTTAGGTAAGGCTAATTCAGAGGCGACTTCATTTAAAAAGCGCACTTTTTTGGCCACAGAATCGACCAGGGTCCATTGCATATCTGGACGCATGATGGCCAGGGGAATGCCGGGAAAGCCACCGCCACTGCCTAAATCCAAGGCGCGTTGATCTGGATCGGCCTTTAATTCGGATAAAAGGAGGAGCGAATCAAAGATGTGCCGCATCCAAACGGCTTCATCTTCGCGGACGGCGGTGAGGTTCATATGTTGGTTCACTTCCATCAATTTGGTGACATATTTTTGCAACAAAAGGAGGCGATCTTCTGGTAGAACAATTTCTTGTTCCTTACAGCTTTGAATAAAAATTTCTGGAATCGGTTTCATTAAAGTAGGCATCTATCTGTAAATATGGATGGATGCAACGCCTCAGGCATGTGAAATATAGGGATGGAAGGGTGTGAATATTCAGGTGTGGAATGAAAGAAAGTCGGTTGACAGGCTCCTGTTTATTAGTGTAGCTTAAACTATAAACCTGCATTCGCCTTGAGAATATAGGTGTTCAACTGAAGAATAACCGGAGACAATTTATGAAAATGAAACAAACCCAAAAGAAAGGTTTCACCCTGATCGAGATGCTCGTGGTGATTGCCATTATCGCGCTGTTGGCGGCCATCTTGGTCCCTGCGGTGACCCGCGCACTGGAAAGTGCTAACCGTACCAAGCTTATTGCAAACGGTACGGGTGTTTATAAAGCTGTTTTCGCAGAAATTGCGGACGTACAAGCTTCTCTCTATGGTGGAAGTACGGTTGCTCTTCCGTTGAGCTCAACCAACACTTTGGACGCTAACTTGCAGTTCGACAACAGTAACGAGTATTTCGTTTACTTGGTGACGAACGACATTTTGAGTGTGAACTGGAGCTATTTTGCGGGCAATAAGATTCCTGCCGCTGCAGGAAAATATGACACAGATGATGCGACATCGGTAAATGTATTCACACGTAGCAGTAATGTATGGATTGCCACTGCTGATTTGGGTGTGGATGATACGGGTGCGCCTTTCTTGATTACTCGTAACTTGGGTAATCCTCCTAACTTGACCTCCGATGGTACTATTACCGCTTTGAATGCAACATACTCTGGTGAAGCTGCTCCTGAAGTGGGTGGTGCTCCTTATGATGACCGTGCATTGGTGGTTATTCGTATTGGTGGATCTGGTGAAGCGATGCTGGGTAAAAACATCAAATGGAAAAACTTGAATCCTGGTAAAGAGAACAATCCGCTTCTCCAACCTGGAAATCCCTAAGCCTTAAACTGTTTAGTTCTACTAAAACTCCCCGAGCTTTTCGGGGAGTTTTTTTGTGTCGACATTGGGTAGAGCAAACAAAGGCGAAGGGGGGGGCGTGGCTATCGGCCGATGGTGCGGAGGTGATTGATGGGCAGGGGTGTTTTAGTTTAAGCTGGGGTTTAGAGGGAAATAGTTTCGAAGGGTTTGCCAGCGGTAGTCGCCGCGAGAGAGGAGTTCCCAATAGGCGGGGGTGGGATCGTTGGAGACCATGAGGTTGTCTGGAGCGGTCCATAACCAATCTTGTTGATGGAGTTCGGCTTCAAGTTGACCTGCGGACCAGCCGGCATGTCCCATGAATGCTCGCAATACGGCGTGGGGGTGATCGATCATTTCTAAGATGCGTTCGCGGTCGGGGTTGAGCTCGCAGCTGAACAAATGGCTGTGGGGATCGCAGTGAAAGAGGGTGATGAGAAAGTGCTGATCTTGAACGGGTCCTCCGTAATACACGGGGAGGTTTTTGAAAGCTGCCGGGAGGTCGGAGGCGTGGAGCAGTTGGCCAAGGGTTTGCCCGCTGGGTCGATTGAGAATGAGGCCTAATGATCCTGCTTCCTCATGGGTATGTAAAAACACGATGGTTTGTCCAAATAAGTTGGGAGGCATGTGGGGATGGGCAATGAGCACATCACCAGATTGAGGTGTGGAGGCGTGAGTTGAGTCTTTCATTGGCTATGCAGGTATGATAGCGGGTCTCCACATGAATGCAACCCGGATTGCCTGTCTCCAAACCTTAGGATTTGACTCTTCAGCTGAGGCTGCGGATCATACCGAAACCTTGATACGTGAAGCTGCCGCAGGCGGTGCAAAAATCATTTGCACGCAGGAGCTTTTCCTGACGCCGTATTTTTGTCGGGTTCAAGACCCTGACTTATTTGATTTGGCTGAAAAAATACCTGGTCCGAGTACAGATCGTTTTCAACGCTTGGCCAAAGAATTGTCTGTGGTGCTGGTGCTTTCTTTGTTCGAGCGGCGGGCGGCGGGTCTTTATCATAATACGGCCGCGATTTTGGATGCCGACGGATCGTATTTGGGGGCATATCGCAAGATGCACATTCCTCAGGATCCGGGTTTTGAAGAAAAGTTTTATTTTACGCCCGGCGATACGGGATTTAAGGCATGGGATACGGCATATGGTCGGATTGGGGTGATTATTTGTTGGGATCAATGGTATCCGGAATCTGCGCGGTTGACGGCGTTAGACGGGGCTGAAATTATCTTTTGTCCCACAGCGATCGGGTGGTTACCTGAAGAGAAAGAAGCGTTGGGTGAAGGTCAACTGCGGGCGTGGCAGCGGGTGCAGGAGGGTCAGGCCGTGGCGAATGGCTGTTTTTATGCGGCGGTGAATCGTGTAGGTACGGAAGGGGATACCGAATTTTGGGGTCATAGTTTTGTGGCAGATTTTACGGGTACCTTGTTGGCAGAAGGTGGAGAAAAAGAAACGGAAATTTTGTACGCGGATTGTGACCTGAAAGCCATGGAGGACCACCGACGGATGTGGCCCTTTTTTCGAGATCGTCGCATTGATGCGTATCAAGGGATCACGCAACGTTTTTTAAATGATTAAATGATTAAATGCTTTTGCCTTCAGGATTATCTGGTTGGGCTGTTTTTTGTGAGAAACCTTTATGATGAATGTACGTCTTCCTGCTGAATATGAACCTCAAGTATCCATTTGGTTGAGCTGGCCCGGGAATCCTCACACCTGGTCAGATTGTCGTGAAGGATTGGAAGGTGCATATGCGCATTTTGTGGCGGTGATTTCCCGTTATCAGAAGGTGGATCTGATTTGTTGTCAGGCTTGGCAGGGGAGGGCGCGTCATCAGCTTGAAGAGGCGGGGGCTGACTTTTCGGTCATTACCTTTCATGATTGGCCTGTCAATGATGCCTGGTGTCGGGATCATGGTCCGTTGTTTGTCTGGTCGTCTGCGGGTGAAAAAGAAGTGGTGGATTTTCAGTACAACGCCTGGGGAGGCAAGTTCAGTCCTTGGGATGCGGATGATGATATTCCACGACGGGTTTCCGAGGCTCGGAAGTTGGGGCGGCATCGGGTTCCGAGGGTCGGAGAAGGGGGAGCGATCGAAGTGAATGCGCAGGGGGTGATGATCACGACAGCTTCGGTATGGTTGAATGAAAATCGCAATCCCGGGTGGACACGTGAAGAGGCTGAAGCGTGTTTTGGGAAATATTTAGGGGTGAAAGAGACCTTGTGGTTGGAGCAGGGCTTGATTGGCGATGATACGGATGGGCATATCGATACCCTCTCACGTTTTGTGAATGACGAAATGGTGGTGACGTCGCTTTGCGAGCGTTCGGACCCTAATTACATGGTGTTAAAGGAGAATCAGGAGCGGTTGAGTCAGCGGGTGAAGGTAGTGGCGTTGCCTCATCCCGATGCGATGTGGAAGGAGGGAGAGCGTTTACCTGCGACCTACGCCAATTTCTTGATCTTAAACGATGCGGTGTTGGTACCGACCTATGGTCAGGCCCAAAAGGACGCTGCGGCTGTGGGGGTGTTACAGGAGCTTTATCCTGAACGTGAAGCGCTGGGGGTTCCTAGTGAACTGTTCATGCGGGAAGGTGGATCCTTGCATTGTTTGAGCATGCAGGAGGCCGCTCGATAACGAGTCCTTTGACTTGTCTACCTACGTGAAACTCGGTTTATGGAAGGGGGGGCAGGTTTAGGGATGAGGTCGCAGGACTCGACTTTAAAAAGTGAGACCGGAAACGAGGGCGATTCGGCCATCGGAGCTGCCAAAGATATCGGCTTCGAGGGAGAGAAAGTTATGTTGTCCGAAGGTGAAGCCGGTCATGAAACGCACGCCGATATTTTGATCGGAGCTGCCATCAAAACTACCTTGTTTGGCGGTGGTGTTGTTGAGGAGGATGGAGGCACCTGCATTCATGCCATTGGCGCCGATGGGGCCATTATTTCTGCCTACGTAGACTTGGCGCCATTCGATGCCCAGGGCTGCTTCGAGAGACATCCATTCAATTTCGCTATTGTCGTCTGCTTGGGCGGAGCCTCCGCGGACGGCGGCATCCACGATAATGGCCAGCCAATCGCGGGGGCCGAGGGTGGGGTCGCTACGGAGTGGATAGAGCATGGGGCGGAGCATGAGGCCTGCTCCCCAGGTGAAGCCCCCGTTGGATTTGCCGGGGAGGAGTTCAGGATCGTGCCACCCGGCTTCAATCCAAGGGTTGATGCCCGGGATGATTTGGGTTTGGGCGACGACGGTCACCCGGGTCATGCTCAGGGATTGGCGGGTGCTGCCATCTTTAAGGACGCGGTCTACGCCTTCGACTTGAATACCGACGGAGCCGATGGGGTTTCCTGCAGCGGTTACCAGTGCGCCCCCATTATCCAAAAGTTGGGCCTGGAGGGTTGGGCCGACTGTAGTGATAAAAAAGAGAAAGAGGGAGAGGTGGATTTTCATGAGGGGAGCTCCTGAGTGGGTGTTTCAAAACTGTCGATACCATGTCGGGTTTTTTCCCAGTAGTGGGGGTTGGTAAAGAGTTGGATAAATCCTTTCCAGGCGCCGATGGAAATAAGGATCCAATAAATAGGCATGGTAAGGGCGGCAGGAATCAGGCGCCAGCGTTTTTGGGTACAGGCGGCAAGGATGCCTAGCAATACAAAAAAGAAATTGGCGATCAGCAGGGCGCAACTTACGATGAAAAAGCCGACAGAAAGCGGGGCGAGGATTTTGTGTTCGCTGGGGCCCCAATAAATCATTTTCCACGCTTGGCGTACGGCTTCATTTTCACCGGCGATGACGTCCCAGATTTCACGACCGGCGGCAAGATCGACGCTCAGCCAGCAGAGATAGATGGCGAGGAGAATCCAGAAAACCAAATTCAGCACCAGCAGAAAAGAGTGGCCACCTACGACCAGAAGAAAGCCCATGAATCCGTGAAGACCCAGGCCCTTGAAGGTGCGGAGTGGATGGCGCATATGGGTGAAGAAGGTTTGGAAATATCCTTTGACCCAGCGGGAGCGTTGGCGGATCCAGTTTCCGGTTTGGGAGGTGGCTTCTTCCCAAGTGGTGGAGGCGACGGTGCGAGTGCGGTAGCGACGTTTATGCAGGCGGATACCGAGGTCACAGTCTTCGGTCACATTAAAGGGGTCCCAGCCGCCGATTTCGCGTAGGACTTCGGTTTTAAAGTGGTTGGAGGTGCCTCCGAGGGGGAGGGGCACGTTCATATGTTGGAGGCCTTCCAGATAAAAATCGAACCAAGTGGCATATTCGAGAGCAAAACATGCGGTGAGCCAGTTGCGCTTTGCATTGAAATAGGCCAGACGGCATTGCATACAAATCACATCGATAGGTGCGCGAGAGAAGGCGGAGAGGACACGCATGATTTGGTCAGGTTCGGGTCGATCTTCTGCATCGTAAATGACCACATAGTCCCCCTTTGCTACTTTGAGGCCATAATTGCAGGCCCGGGGTTTGGTTTTGGGGCTCCCTTCTGGAATAACGAGGATGCGGACGGAGGGAGGGAGGTCCATGGCTTTGGCGATGGCGATGGTTTCGGGATCGTCTTGTTCAAGGAGGAGGAGGATATCGAGTTTTGACGAAGGATAGTCGAGGTGAGTGAGATGGTGAAGTAAGCCGGGGAGGACATTGGCTTCTTTGTATAGGGGGACGAGGATCGAATAAAGCGGGAGATCATTCTCAGGAATGAGGTCAGGTTCGGGTCTTTTTTTCAGATTTGCGAGGATGCCAAGAAAAGCGGAGGCTAATTTAAATAAAGCTACCCCCAAATATGCGGCTGCCGAACAGAAAGAAAACAGGATAACAAAGATATCCCACCGATAAATCAAAAGAACGAGTGCAAACAGTGCTATCAGAACCCCCGTAATTTTTTGGGATCTGCTGAAGAGGATGTAACTGCAATCTTTCGGGTGCTGGACGATGAATTCGTTCGCTATTTCGTCTATATATTCCATTTACAAAGGCACACTTGGTATGAAAAGAGCTTGATGACAAGTTCAAAAGCGGGCTTAGGCAGAAACAAACTGTGATTTGAAGTGAATCCAGTCTTGATGTTTGGTCCAATATTTTGGAAGCATAGGGCTAGAACCGGAGAAAAAATTGGCTACAAAAAATAAAGAGACACAACCTAAAATTACCGACATACTTGGCATCGACTTTGGATCGACGAGTACCAAGCTGGTACGTATCAAGAAATCTGGAAGTAACTTAACATTGGTTGATGCGGATGTAATGCCCACATTTGAATTCAGCAATGACGGGAAGGAGCCTAAATTAAATGTGCCCAAAAAATTAAACGCACCTTATGCGGCAGTGGCGGTGACGGGTCAGGACAGTCATGTGCGGTTTATGTTTATTTCGAGCAACTTAACCGATGCGCGCGCCATTCAGCAGCGGGTGAGTAAATCGTTGAGTTTAGGGAGGGAACATCGGGTGGGGTATTCGATTGTGGAACGGGGCAAAGATGAGTTGGATCACAAGGTCTTGGCTGCGGGGATTCCTCAGGTTGAAGTACAGGCGGTGCGGCGCTTGTTTGCGGACAATCATCCCAGCAATATCTCCTTGGAGATTTCGGGATTATCTGCGCTCAACAGTTTTAGTCATACCCCTGCGGTGCAAGAGGCTGAGGGGATTGTTTGTTATTTAGAGGCGGGTGCGTCTTCAGTGTTTGTAAGTTTTTTCCTGAACGGGGAATTGCGTTTGGTGCGAAAATTCGACCATGGATCGTTGTTTATCCAAAGGCGAATTCAGGATGTATTAAACATCAATGAAGATGATGCGTTAACCGTGTTGTTTGAGGATGCTAATCCTTTGTTAGACCAGTCATTGGATCCGATTAGCACCATGACGCAGGAAATTTCGATTTCGTGTAAATTTGTAGAGCGGAATGAAAATAGTCGTATTCAACAAGTGTATGTCTCTGGGGGGTTGAGTTATTCGCCTTATTGGAATTATACGTTAACTGAAATTATGGGCGTGGAGCCTCAAGTATGGAATCCTTTTGTTCCTAATGGGATGAAAACGTATCCGAAGGGCGTCTATGGTGTAGAAAGTATGTTTGCACCTGCTGTTGGAGCCGCACTTGCTATCTTAAATTCAAAATCATGAATCATTATATCAATTTATTAGAGCCTACCGAAGTTCATTATCATAATGCGGCGGCAAACAATCCTCTTTATAAGATAGGAGGCATTGTTGTGGCTGTTTTGGTCGTGGCTTTCTTTGGGTTGAAGTACAAAGGGCTTCAAGATACGATCAAGGAAGGGAATCGTATTGAATCCACTTGGAAGAAAATTGAAGCTGATGTGGAGGCCGCGAAAGTAAGAAGTTCACAAAACCAACGGTTTGAAGAGGCGAGGAAGACCTTGGAAGGGTGGTCTGCTTCAAATATCCAGTGGCCTAAAGTGATGGACTTTTTGGTGTATGAAGTGCCTGTTTCCTTACAGGATATTCAATTTACTCATTTATACTTTGACGAAGAGATGGTGGGGTTGCGAAATCAAAAAGAAGGGGACAAGAAAGTTTATCCGTTAAAGCGTAAAGTGAACTTGGTGTTGAGAGGAATTATACAGTCAGCTCGTGCCGAAAAGATGTTGATTGAATATCAGAAAAATTTGACTTCATCAGAAAAGGCCCCGGTTGAGATATCTGTTGTGAAATTTGATAATTATCAGGCGTTAAGAGATGAGAATGGTGAGCGTATCGACCAAGCGTCTTTTGACTTTTTGATTGAATTGAAAGAGCGGGAGGTGTTGCCATGAATTTTGCAGAATTAGAAAAAGAGCAAAAGCAGATGGTTATTTTAACCGTAGGGGCTGTGATTGCGGTTTTTATGCTGGCTCGAAATTTGATGATTGAGCCCGCCAAAGCCAAAGCCGCTGCGGCAGAAAAAATTATTACAGAGTTAGAAGGGAAGCTCAAGGGGGGCGAAACTTTGTTGCGTAAAGATTCTAGAATTCAAAATGAACTTTTAGAGAATGCGAAAACGATTGCACAAATTTACGAAACCGAACTACCCCCTGAGGGAAGCCGTTATGGTTGGGCCTTGGGGAATATTATTGGGGTTGCGGATGAGGTGGGTGTTCAGGTGAAGGTGAATGAGAGTAGAGCGCAGCGTTATATATCGCCAAAGAACGAAGGAAGTGAGAATTTACCGATGTGGATTCCTTACAATGTAAACGTAGATCTTTTTACAAGTTTTGAGAATTTGAAAAAATTTCTAGCAGTGCTTGAAGAAAAATATCCATATAGTTCTGTTGCAATAATGGATATATCGGCGCGAAAATTTGATAATGAGAATCATTCTATTCATTTACTCATAGAATGGCCCGTTTTTCGCTATGATAAAGATCTGAAGCAAATTCAACAATTTGCAAAGGACGCGAACTAATGAAAATATGTATTCTATTGTGTATAACTGTCGGACTGTCAGGACTCTGGAGTCCGGTGATGGGTCGTGATCCTTTTTGGCCGATAGGGTATAATGGAAAAACGCCTGAAGTGGTGGTTGAGGAACCTGTTTATGTTCCGGAAGTGGTTCGCGAACTCACGGATGCAGAGCTTGTAGAGCTTGCGCGCAAAGAGGCTGAGAAAATTCGTGAAAAGTTGGTTCGCAAGGGGACCATGAAGGCCAATGGCAAAATTTACGCTTATGTGCAGAATAAATGGTATACCATTGGAGATACCATTGAAGTAACTGCACTGGGCAACACCTACCGTCTAGAAATTAAAACTCTTACATCAGATAATATTGAACTGGAAGCTCACCGAACTGTGACGCCCACCCAAAACTAACCAGGAAACAGCTATGAAAAATATTCCCCTCCTTTTAATGATCTCCGCCGGGCTGAGTGCGTTCCCGTACCTACATGCGCAAGAAGTAGATAATGGGGATGTCGACCGTATTCTTGCCGGTATTGAAGTTGAAGCTGATGTGCCAGAAGTCGAGGTTGATGAAGCCGTGGTGGAAGGCATGGTGGATGATGAAGCCGTGATTGAAGATGTGGTTGCTGAAGTTGTAACTGATGATGAAGTTATGATGGAGGAAGTGATCGTTGACGAAGCTGGCGACGTTGAAGTGATTGACGAAGAGATCGTCGTGGCTGCGGAGGATGTTTCTGATGAAAATGCTCCTGGAATGTTACCTGCCATTAATCTTGATGATGTACAAAACGTTGATGGTGATTTGGAAATTCGGAGTAGTGATGATGCCCGTAGTGGTTTGATTACGCTTCGTTACAAAGAAGTAGTGCTTGCGGACATGGTGAGTATTTTGGCGCAAACCGCCAATGCAAATATTGCGATTCCAGAAGGCTTGACTGAAAAAGTGAGCGGAAACTTAAACGATGTTTTCTGGCGTGATGCGTTGGAAGTTATCTTGTCAGACAAAGGTTATGTGTTGATTGAACGTCAATCAGGTATTTATACCATTAGCTCACGTGATGCCTTGGCTGCTGAGCCTTTAGCTTCCGAAACCTTAGATTTAAAATTCATTACAGCTGATGCGGCCTTACCTGCAATTCAAAGTATGGTGGTAAGTTCTAACGCCATGGTGATCGCCATTCCTGAAACCAACGTGTTGGTGGTAAGCGAAACGCCTGAGCGTATTCAACGCATTAAAGAATTGCTGAAAGTGGTAGACCGTCCTCGTAAACAGGTCTTCATTGAAGCCAAATTTGTTGAGTTGAATGACTCTGCGATTCAGGACTTGGGTATCAACTGGCAAGTATTGCAAGGGTACACGGTTCGTGCCTCTGGTATGGAAGTGGTTTATGACCGTTTCGACAATCGGAGTACTCAGGATGCGCAAGCACTGTTAACGACAAAGACGGTTGAGAATGTGAATACCTCTACCGTTACGGATGGTTTACCTGCCGTAAACTCAGGTATTTCCTCTTTTTCAAATGGTCAAACGGATGCAGTAGTTAAAGGACAAAACTTTGATTCTATTGATTCTGATGGTTCTTTTACGACTGTTCCCAGTATGGAGCAAATCGTAAACAAAACTGCGGTATTAAGCGCGGATGATTTTGCATTAACCTTGAGTGCGCTCCAACAGTTGGATGGTACACGTATCGTGTCCAATCCTAAAATGCTGGTAGCGAACGGTCAAACCGCGAACATTCATGTGGGTCGGAATGAGCCGAACATCACTGCGACGTATGTGCCCAATGATGGTGGTGGCGGAAACTATGTGTATGCGTTGGATGCCGCTACTCCATATTTGGAAATCGGTGTAAAACTTCAGGTCACTCCTGTGATCAGCACAGACAAAAATATCACTATTAATATTCAACCCGAGTTGAGTCGTTTGATTGGTGAAAAATCAGCTGGTGATGCTGGCCTCAGCTATCCCATTACGCAGACCCGTCGAATCAACACAGAGTTTGCGGTTGAATCGGGTAAAACCGTTGCCATTGGTGGTTTGACTTCAACGGAAGATAAAGAAGCGGTTAACAAAGTACCATTGTTGGGTGATATTCCCATTATTGGTAAATATCTCTTCACTCACACTTCCACGACCAAAGTACAGGACGAGATCATTATCTTTGTTTCTGTGAACTCTGCCCATACTGAAACGTTGGATGATGATGATGGTATTCCTGAAATGGGCTCACTTATCTACACATGGTTGAGTCATCAGGAAACTGAGCGTGCTATGAAAGCGGAAGCTGCTTTGGTGAATGCCGGGGTGATTGAACCTGATGTCGCCGCAGAAGAGACTGCTAATTAATGTTTGGTTACTTCTCTCTAAACAAAAAAAAAAGTGCCCCGGTTATGCCGGGGTTCTTTTTTTGTTTGCGCCTGTGGTATCGCAGGGTAGGGATGCTATATGGAATCTCCTTTGCACGAAACTGATTTGCCTCCTGAGGGCGCTCACTCGATAGCTGATAAAGCTCAGAACGCATGGATTTCTCATGTCGTTCCTTTTATTGCTTGGATCTTTTTGATGCAAATGTTGGGAGATCCCACGGGATGGAAGTACGCATTGCGTTCGGTGATCTGTTTGGGTTTGTTGCTTTATTTGAAACCATGGCAGTGGTCCTATCCGCGATTGAACTACAAAAATCTTCCGATGGCCACGCTGATAGGGGTCGTGGTTTGTTTATTTTGGATTGCACCTGAAACTGATTATTTTTCTCGTTTCGAAGGGTTTCACCGGTTGTATTTACGTGTCGGGACGCAAATGCCTTGGGAGTTAACATCACCCTTGGAGCGTATTCGTTATGCGCCTGATACTGATGGTTGGATGTTTGCAATTACGCGTTTATTGGGCTCGGCTTTGGTGATCGCAGTGATTGAAGAATTCTTCTGGAGGGGATGGCTCACCCGCTGGGTCGAGAAAGCAAATTTTTTGGACGCGGATCCAGGTTTGGTGTCCACCCGAAGTATTGTGATCGCATCGTTGATGTTTGCGAGTATACATCAACGCTGGGTTGCTGGATTACTTTGTGGTCTTTTGTATGGATGGTTTTATCGTAAAACTCGTGACATTTGGGCGGTGAGTTTTGCGCATGCGCTTACTAATGGCTTGCTGGGGGCCTATGTCTTATGGAGTGGAAAATTTGAATTTTGGGCTTAAGCCTGTAGGTCTTTCATACGTTTGAATGCACCTTCGGCTCGGGATGAAAGTTCTTCATAGGTCCCGATTTCGCTAATGATGCCATTTTCGAGTACCGCCACACGGTTTGCATTGCGTATGGTTGAAAGTCGATGGGCCACGATCAGGGTTGTGCGCCCCACGATCATGCGATCGATGGCTTCTTGCACCAATTTTTCTGAGACGACGTCTAAGGCGGAGGTAGGTTCGTCGAGCACAATGACTTTGGGGTCCCTTACCAGTGCACGGGCGATGGCCAAGCGTTGGCGTTGACCGCCGGAGAGTCTGGCCCCGCTTTCACCAATACGAGTATTGAGCCCTTCAGGTAGTTTATTGACAAATTCATTAATATTCGCTGCTTCAAGGATTTCCTGAAAGCGTTCTTCGTTGACCTGATCGAGTCCAAAAAGAATATTTTCACGCACGGTTCCCTCAAAAAGCACACTTTCCTGGGGCACGACAGAGATAAATCGTCGCCAAGAACGCATGTCGATGGATTCCATATCCTGTCCGTCCAAGAGGATGCGTCCTTCGCTGGCGCGTCTGAAGCCAATGGTAAGACGCATGAGGGTTGATTTCCCGCCGCCACTGGGTCCAACGATGGCCACACATTCTCCCGCTTGGATTTCCATGTTGATTTTCGAGAGAGCAGGGGTGGGGGCATCCCGATAGATGTAACTTAAATTTTGATACTGAATACGTCCTGCAACCTCAGTGACTTGGGTTTTGCCTTGGTTATGTTCGAGGTCGGGACATTCCAAAACTTCACCGATGGACCGAACGGATTCCATGCCTTTGGCCATTTGTGGATACATATTGAGGGCTTGAGAGACAGACATCAGTAACTGCCTAAACAATTGTTCGAACAAGACGACTTCCCCTACTGTCAACTTTCCTTGCATGCAAAGCCAACAGCTCATGAGCAAGAGGCAGAGGTTTCCGATCATAAAGGTTACATGATTGGCTGACGCGAAAAGGGCGTTGATGGTATCGAGCCGTTGACCTTGATCTCTAACTTGGTCCAGTTTGAGGTCAACCCGTTCGGTAGCGGGTTCTTCAATACCATGGGCACGCGATACGGGGATCATGTCAATCATTTGACTGACTTGTGAATTCATTTCCTCAATGCGTTGTCTGAAAGCCCTGTTTTCTTCTTTCATGCGGTTTTTGAAGGCATTGCGTAAAACCAATACTAGAGGGACCATCACTACAAAAATCCCCAGCATAAAAGGGCGTCGAACCAAAGTAATGCCGCAGGCAAAGATGAAAGTTACGGTGATGGCGAGGCCATTTTCCATGGCGTTTTGGATCACCATGTGGACTTGTTCGACATCGCGCAATACTTTGGCTTGTAGTCGTCCTGATTCAGAATTGTCGTGATAAGGAATAGAGAGTTGCTGGAAGCGGATCACTAAGGCTTGGCGCAGGCGACGTTCAAGTTGACGGGCTACTTTACTTACTTTTAATGCGAACAGGGTGTGTAAGGGTACATTCGCGAGGAGGGCGACAAAGAGTAAAAGTACGGAGAGGAAAACTTTTTGATTCGAGACCTGGTCAGGGTGAACCACTTTATCTAATAATAAGGCAAGGACCAAAGGGCCCAGCCAAGAGATGGAATGTTTGAGAACAAAGAGGATAATGATGGTGAACAGGTTCAAAAGAGAACAGTCCGCCCAATGCCAAAGGGTGCGAATGGGGCTTTGACTTTGATAGGCCCATTCAAGGAATTTAGGAGAAGTGGCGCTTTGGACAGGCTTTTTCATGCGGATAATGTTGGTGGGGTTCTAGAAAAATGCAAGACTCGCTTAGGGATCTTCGATTGCCATATGATCTGTGAGGGTATTGGAGTGGCGAGGGGAAGGCAAAAGGATTCAAGCTTTGGTCACTTCGAATGGTTTCGTTCTTTCGTCCCTGCACTTTTCCTGATTAGGTGCCCCCATGTCAAAAGTACTCTATCTCCTTGATGGTATGGCCTTGGTCTACCGCGCCCATTTTGCCTTTATGACCCGTCCGATTGTGGATTCTAAAGGACGGAATCACTCTGCGGTCTATGGATTTACGAACACCTTGCTGGAATTGTTGGACTCTCATAATCCTTCTCATATTGCGGTAGCTTTTGATACCAAAGCACCCACCGAACGACATATCCTTTATCCCGAGTATAAGGCGCAACGCGAGGCGATGCCGGAAGATTTGGCCTTGGCTATTCCGGAAGTGAAGCGTTTGCTTGCGGCGATGAACATCCCCATGATTGAGAAAGATGGTTACGAAGCGGATGATATTATTGGGACCTTGGCCCGGAAAGCGGAAGCGCAAGGATATGATGAAGTGTATATGGTGACGCCCGATAAAGACTATGCCCAGTTAGTGGATGCGCACACCATGATGTATAAACCCGGTCGCAAAGGGGGCGGTGCCGAGATTTTAGGGATTGCTGAAATTTGTGAACAGTGGGAAATTGAGCGCACCGAACAAGTCATCGATATTCTTGGACTGATGGGTGATGCGTCGGATAATATTCCAGGTGTGCCCGGGGTGGGGCCTAAAACCGCGAAGAAATTGATTAAAGAATTTGGGTCTGTTGAAAATCTGTTGGAAAATGCAGATAAGGTCAAAGGGAAATTATCTGACAAACTGAAAGACAATGCCGAGATGGCAAAACTGAGTCGTCAATTGGTTGAGATCAATTGTGCGGTGCCGCTTGAATTTGAACCCGATGATCTTACACGCAAAGACCGTGATGACGAGACCCTCAAAGCGTTTTTACAGGAAATGGAATTTAATACCATTGGGAAGCGGTTGTTTGGGTCTGTGGCGGCGGCTAAACCCGATGCTGCAGGTGCCGTACAAGGTGACTTGTTTGCGGTATCGGATAGTGGATTTGAAATTGCGAACAATCTTAAAACCTTGGCCGATGTTCCGCATGACTACCGTCTGATTGAAAAAATGGAAGATGTGCTGGAGTTGGTGGCTCGTTTGACAGAGGCCTCCCGCTGTTGCTTTGATTTGGAAACTGAAAGTTTAGATGTGTTGAGTACGTCGTTGGTGGGCATCGCATTTTCGATGGAAAAAGGGAAAGGCGATTATGTGGCAATTTCGGCAGAAAATCAATCGGAGGTCTTGGCGGCTCTGTTGCCGTTTTGGACAAATAAAAAGGTGTTGAAAATTGGTCATAATTTGAAGTTTGACCTTGGGGTGTTGCTCGCGCAGGGTATTCAGGTTGAAGGTCCTTTTGTGGATACCATGATTGCTCATGCTTTGGTTGATGCTGAACAACGGCACGGTATGGATCGATTGGCGGCTTCGTTGCTTCAATATCAACCCATTCCCATCACTGATTTAATAGGTCCAAAAGGTAAAGGGCAGAAGTCGATGGCTGAATTGTCTGCTTCTGAGGTTTATGAATATGCGGTAGAAGATGCCGATGTGACATTGCAGCTGTGGGATAAAATATATCCCATGCTACAAGCAGGGGGGCAAGTGGACGTTTTCGAAAAATTAGAAATGCCTTTGTTACCTGTATTAATGCGAATGGAGCATGAAGGGATTTGTTTGGATAGCACTTCTTTGGCGGAAATTTCTGAGGAGTTAGGCAAACGATTGGTCGTTTTGGAATCCGAGATTTTTGAATTGGCCGGTGAACGATTTAATATGAACAGCCCCAAACAGTTGGGAGTAGTGCTGTTCGAAAAAATGAAATTATCCGATAAACCGAAGAAAACCAAAACCGGACAATACAGTACCAATGAGCAAGTGTTGCAAGGCTATGCGGGTGCGCATCCGATCATCGATGCTATTTTGGAGTTTCGAGAACTTGGGAAGTTGAAGTCCACTTACGTAGACGCTTTGCCAAAAGAAGTCCATGCGGAGACGGGACGGGTGCATACTCAATATTTGCAGACAGGGGCTGCCACCGGACGCTTGTCATCGAATCATCCCAATTTACAAAACATTCCGATTCGAACGGAGCGTGGGAAAGAGATCCGCAAGGCCTTCATTTCAAGAGGGGAAGGATTTGAATTGTTGGCGGCTGACTACTCTCAAGTTGAGTTGAGATTAATGGCTCATCTCAGTGGGGATGAAGGTATGTGTGACGCCTTTCGAAATGGCTTGGATATTCACACGGCCACTGCAGCTGGGGTTTTCGATGTGGCATTGGATGAGGTAACTTCGGACATGCGTCGAAAAGCCAAAATGGTGAATTTTGGTATCATCTACGGTATCAGTGCCTTTGGATTGTCTCAACGTTTGAGTATTCCCCGCGAGGAAGCCTCAGAAATCATTAAAGCATATTTCGCAAAATATCCTGGCGTGAATCGCTTTATGGGGCAGATTGTCGAAGAGTGTCGCGAGAAAGGATATGTGGAAACCATGGGTGGCCGACGCAGAAAAATTCGGGATATTGATTCGCGGAATCGAACCCAACGAGAGGCGGCTGAACGTACCGCTATCAATTCGCCTATTCAGGGGAGTGCTGCGGATATGATTAAGCAGGCCATGATTGATATTGATGCATTACTGGCAAATGGAACGTGGGAATCGCGTTTGTTATTGCAGGTGCACGATGAATTGGTGTTTGATTTGAAGACTTCTGAAGCCGATGAGTTGATTCCGCAAATTCAATCACTCATGGAAAAAGCGTTGCCTCTTTCCATTCCGGTAGAAGTGGATGTGGGCCGTGGACAAAATTGGTTGCAAGCGCACTAAGTTCTGTCTCGAAATGAATCAAAAGGAGTTTCGCTCATAAAACCCCCTCAAATTTCAGGTGTGATCCGACGAAGGTTTTTACTGAACTTTCGCATAAAAGAGGAGGTCATTCGTCAAATCATCCCCAAAGGTTTTGAGCCAAAGCTATATCAGGGTTGGGGGATGGCGGGGATCTGTTTGATTCGTTTAGAAAAAATTCACCCCGCATGCATCCCGATGTCCTTTGGATTGAAAAGTGAAAATGCGGCTCATCGTTTTGCTGTGAAAGTTCAGGGCAAGGATGGCGAAAGGGAGGCGGTGTATGTGCCCCGTCGGGATACCAACTCCAGGTGGAATCACATGGCGGGCGGTCGACTTTTTCCCGGCATTCAACACCTGGCTACATTTACGGTAGACGAAACTGAAGACGGATATGATTTCGCAATGAAGTCGGTGGATGGAAAAGTGTCGGTAAGGTTTTCAGGTCGTGAAAGTGAGGCGCTACCTGTAGCGTCTCTTTTTGAGTCTTTGCAGGAAGCTTCGCGCTTCTTTGAAGCGGGTTCTTTGGGGTATTCTGATTCAAAACAAGATAAACAGTATGACGGGATGGTGCTTCATACAGAGCAGTGGAAGGTCTCTCCTTTTGCTGTGGATCAGGTGTATTCCAGTTATTTTGAGGACGACCATTTGTTTCCACCAGGTTCCGTGGAGTTTGATCACGCATTGTTTATGAAAAATATTCCCCATGAATGGCACCCTGTTTCAGAAATGAAGGTGGAGGATGAAAAATGAAACCACGTATCAGTATGATCACCCTTGGGGTTCAAAATTTAGAACGATCCGTAAAATTTTATCAAGAAGGTTTGGGTTTTCCGCTGCATGAAGAAACCCCTGCGGTGGCCTTTTTTAATTTAAATGGCTCATGGCTAGGACTCTATGGCTGGGATGCCTTGGCTGAAGATGCGCAGGTGTCTTGCGAGGGGTCAGGTTTTAGAGGAGTGGCCTTGGCGCATAATGTAGAGACGGATGCGGAAGTGGACGTGGTGCTTGCGCAAGCGGTTGAGGCGGGGGCTACGCTGGTTAAACCGGGGCAAAAAGTATTTTGGGGTGGCTACAGTGGTTATTTTAAAGATCCGGATGGTCATTTGTGGGAGGTTGCCTGCAACCCCTTTACCTGGATCGGTCCGATAGACCCGGTATAGAAATATCCGATCAAAATGTTGTAGTGAGATGGGGTCCTTACAGTGCAACTTACAAAATAGTAAATGTTGTTGTAAAATAGTACAATAATGTATTTGTGGTGTGGATATATTCCTTTTTGAGAGGTCTCTGTAAAAATAAATACAGTGATGTGTGTTTAGGGGAATATGTCCAAAAACCTTAATAAATAATGAACACAGCTTGTTTCTGTTAGGATTAAGTTAGGGAAAAAGGGTAATTCGTTTGGGGGGGGATTTTAGGGGAGGGGGAGGGTGAGAGACGTTGGCATGGTCAGTGCTAAAGGGAAATTCGTGAAGAAAATTCACGACAGTGTCCTCACTGTTTGAAACCTAAACTTAAACGAGAAACTACTTATGATACTTAAACGGACCTCTAAACTTCTGAGCGTTGCGATGATGAGCCTATTGGGCCTGACTGCATCAGCACAAGAAACGGTGAAAATCGGTATTCTTCATTCCTTGAGTGGCACGATGGCCATTTCTGAAACTTCATTACGAGATGTGGTGTTGATGGCGGTTGAAGAACTTAATGAATCCGGTGGTGTTCTTGGAAAGCAGATCGAACCTGTTATTGTTGATCCTGCATCCAATTGGCCGCTTTTCGCGGAAAAAGCGAAAGAGTTGATTACGCAAGATGAAGTTGTGGTTACCTTCGGTTGTTGGACTTCGGTGAGCCGTAAGTCAGCATTACCTGTTTTCGAAGAATACAACGCCTTGTTGTTTTACCCCGTTCAGTATGAAGGTGAAGAGCAATCGTTGAATGTATTTTATACGGGTGCTTCTCCCAATCAACAGCTCGTGCCAGCCGCTGAATTTATGATTGACGAGTATGGTATGAAAAAATTCTACCTCTTGGGTACGGATTATGTATTCCCGCGTACGGCCAACAAAGTATTGAAAGCGTATCTCTTATCTGTGGGTGTTCCTGAAGAAAACATCATGGAAGAGTACACACCTTTTCATCATCAAGATTATCAAAGTATCGTCGCCAAAATTAAAACCTTTGCGGCAGGTGGAGATGCCTGTGTGTTGTCTACCATCAACGGTGACAGTAATGTTCCTTTCTACAAAGAATTCGCAAACCAAGGACTGACCTCTGAAGATTGTCCCATTGTGGCTTTCTCTGTTTCAGAAGACGAGTTGCGTGCGATGGAAGTGCCACCTTTGGTAGGTCACTTGGCTGCGTGGAATTACTTTCAGTCCATTCGTACTCCTGAAAACATTGAATTCGTAAAAGCATTCAAAACCTATTGCGAAGAAAACAATCTTCCTGGGGGCATGGACCGCGTTACCTGTGATCCTATCGAAGCTGCGTACTTTGGTGTGATGGTGTGGGCGGCTGCCGTTGAAGAAGCTGGAACCTTCGATGTGGATGCGGTTCGTGAAGCCATTTATGGAATCGAATTTGAAGCTCCCGGTGGAAAAAAGAAAATGCACGCCAGCAATCAACACACCTATAAACCCGTGTATATCGGTGAGATCATGCGTGATGGTCAGTTTAAAATTATCTCTGAGTCTGATGGATTGGTAGAACCTGATTCATACTCCGCGTTACTGCATCCTGATGGTAACTTCCCGGCTCCTACTGGAGGACCTAAGAAATAATCAAACCCTGATTTATACATCTCTCTCTCGGTCCGGGTTCTGGAAATCAGGTAGAACCCGGGCCACCTCCTCCCACCCCATTATTTTTCTCATGATAATTCGAACACTCATTTTTACCATATTTCTTTCGCTGGCGTTTTTCGCGTCAGCAGACGATATGGCGATAAAAACGCAGATACAAACTTTAGCGAGTCGTAAGTCTAGCGAAAGGTCTGATGCGATAGCCGCTTTAGTTGCCACGGGTGATTCTCGGATGGTTCTCTTTTTTGATGCCTATCGGATGGGGAGTATTTATTTGCTCGATGGTGAGCCCTATATCGGCGGTGATGTGATCACCGACAACAATTTAGATCAGTTTGTAACTCTTACCCATGTACTAACGGGTGAAGCGGTTGTGGATGAGGCAGGTGCCTTAACATTGGTGCCGCTTTCGAATACCGAAAATCTCTCTCCCAATCGTAAGGAGCGTATCCGGGTTCGGTCTGTCAGTATGTTACTCAATTTGTCTTCTCCCGAAGTAGACGCACGATTAAATGCAGCGAAACGGGCGGGATCTGCACCCTTTTCTCCTGAAGCGATTCCTTTGCTTGAAAAAATGAGTGTTGAAGATCCTTCAAAAAAGGTGCGCCACACTGCTGCTGAAAGTTTGGCCTTGCTTCAGTTGGGAACCAGCAGGGATGAAAATGTCCGCATGGAGGCCATTCGCAATTTAGGTCAATTAGAAAGTCTTCGTGCCTTATCTTTATTGGAAGATATGCTGAATAAAGATAAAGACCTGACCCCAGAGGAAGTGGCGGTTATCACTACGGCTCGCAATAAAATTTTGAGTCATCAGCAGAAGGTGAAGATTTTTGACAACTTTAAATTCGGGTTGTCCACTGGATCGATCTATATTCTGATGGCCTTGGGGTTGGCGATTATTTATGGATTGATGGGGGTCATCAATATGGCTCATGGTGAAATGATGATGATTGGGGCTTACACCACGTTCGTGTTGCAGAAAAGCTTCGGTCATGGGCCGGAGAGTCCGCAAAACCACTTTTTCCTTTTTGCGTTACCAGCCTCTTTCTTGGTGGCGGCGTTGGTGGGATGGGTGATTGAACGTTTGGTTGTCCGCAAGCTGTATCATCGTCCTTTTGAATCTCTGTTGGCAACCGTGGGGGTCAGTTTCATATTGATTCAGGTGGTGCGTTTAATTTTTGGAGATAATCAGTCCAGCAACAGTCCTACCTGGTTAGTGGGTGGATTTGAAGTGGCCAATGACATGACGTTGTCACTCAATCGGGTGTTCATCTTCTTTTTAACCATGGCCTGTGTGGGGGGCGTGATGGCGCTGATGAGATTCACCAGCTTTGGATTGAAAGTTCGTGCGACCATGCAGCATCGTGAAATGGCTGCATCCGTGGGGATTCATACGCGGCGCATTTATAGTCTTACTTTTATGTTGGGATCCGGTTTAGCCGGGCTTGCCGGTTGTGCGTTAACTACTGTAAGTGGCATTACCCCTGATATGGGACAAAATTATGTGGTAGACTCTTTTCTCATTGTGGTGATTGGCGGGGTTGGAGAATTGGTGGGTGTGGTTTGCAGTGGATTGGGAATGGGGATTATACTTCAATCCCTCGAGAACAGTTTCTTTAGTCCGGTATGGGCTAAAATAATCATTCTGGGTTTTGTGGTGGCGTTTATTCAGTTCCGACCGGCCGGACTTTTCCCACCTAAAGGGAGGTTGGCTGATGTCTGAGTTTAATCAAACGTCTCTTGATCGTGCGAAAAAGCATCTGCTCATTTTAGCCGTGATCGGCTTGGGGCTGGTTCCCTTGCTGTACTTTACTGGACTCATGTCCATTGAAACGGTCAATATGCTGGGACGCTACCTTTGCTTTGCCATCGTTGCAGTGGGCTTGGATCTTATCTGGGGATACACCGGTATTCTTAGTTTGTGTCAGGCCCTCTTTTTTACTGTGGGCGCTTATGGAATGGGCATGTATATGGCCCATCAATATCCCAGTGCCGATAACCCTTCGATACCCCAGTCCTTGTATGTGGTGTTTCCCTACGATGTTGGGCAGGGGAAAGGGGAAGAGATTCTGCCTTGGTTTTGGTGGCCCTTTAAGTTTTTCCCTTTAGCGGTGTTGCTTTCAATTTTAGTGCCCTGCTTTATCGCGGCCTTGATTGGTCTCGGCGGATTCTTTAGTCGGGTTCGTGGTGTATATTTCGCCATTCTCACCCAGGCCGTGACGGTGGCCGCTTTCTTGTTCTTTAGTAATAACGATATGTTCCTGTGCGGGACCAATGGCCTGTCACAATTCCGGACCTTTTTGGGATTTGATCTGGGGGATGATAAATTGAAGTTCATCATGTATATCGTGACAGCGCTTTCCCTTTTAGGGGTGTTGGCACTGTGTCAGTATATTGTTCATTCGCGATTTGGACGAATTTTGATTGCGGTACGTGATGCAGAACCGGCCCTGCGTTTTCAGGGCTATAAACCTCATCACTTCAAGATGATCGCGTTCGCCTTTGCAGGTGGGTTGGCTGGATTAGGTGGCATGTTGTACACGCCGCAAATGCAGATTATTACGCCCTCCGATATGGCCCCGATTAAATCCATTTTGATTGTGGTGTGGGTTGCCGTAGGAGGACGTGGTACCTTAACCGGTGCGGTCATTGGCGCGCTATTTGTGAATTTGATTTACAGTTGGTTAACCTCACCGATTACCATCGGATCGGTTCAAGTGTGGAGTCCTGATTACTGGCCCATTCTGTTAGGACTCTTATTCATCTCTGTGGTGTTGGTCATTCCTACGGGGATTGTGAATATCAAACTTCCCTTCCTTCCTCGCAAAAAGGAGGTGAACTCATGAGTGAATCAACAGATGCTTTTGCCGCCATCGATTATCCGATGGAGTGTCCGGATGTGAACAGTCTTTGGGATAAACGATTCCTGTTGGCTCTGCAAAATATCACGGCGGTGTTTGATGGATTTAAAGCCTTGGATCTCCATGCTTTTGCGATTGAGCACAATGAACTTCGGGTGATTATTGGACCCAATGGTGCAGGGAAAACGACTTTTTGCGATATTGTCAGTGGCAAAACCACGGCCACCACGGGTCAGGTGTATTTCGATGGGCAAGACATTACGACGCTCAGTGAAATGGCCATTGCGCTGAAGGGTGTCGGACGGAAATTCCAGACCCCAACGGTTTATGATAGTTTGACCACTTTCGAAAATATGGAATTGGCCATGCCAGGGAATCAAAACCCTTGGCGCAATCTGATTCATAAACACAGCAAAGCAGATCGTGACAAAATATTTCATCAACTCGAGCGTGTGCGCCTCGCGGACGATGCGCATACACCGGCTAAATATCTCAGTCATGGACAACGGCAGTGGTTGGCGATCAGTAGTTTGATTCTCGCGGGTCCAAAACTGTTGTTGGTGGATGAACCGGCCGCAGGACTTACGGATGCTGAAACCGTGTTGACTGCAGAATTGCTTTTGGAGCTGCGTGGAGATCACACGGTGGTGGTCATTGAGCACGATATGGATTTTGTCCGTCAGTTAGATGCACGGGTCACGGTATTTAATGAAGGAACGATTTTGGCTGAAGGAAGCCTCGATACGGTTCGTGAAAATGAAGAAGTTAAGGAGGCTTACCTTGGACGCTGAACATATTTTAGAAGTAGAAGGACTCACCTTCTCCTATGGGGAAGTTGCCACCTTGCGCGGAGTTGATTTCTCAGTGCCGAAAGGAAAGGTGGTAAGTTTGATGGGTCGGAATGGGGTGGGTAAAACTACTTTACTCAAAACGCTGATGGGGCTCAATGTGCCCAGCGGTGGACGCATTCTTTTTGAGGGGAAAGAGATGACGCAACTGCCTACGCACAAACGTGTGAAAGGAGGTTTGGGGTATGTGCCACAGGGACGTCAAATATTTCCACGGCTCACTGTGGAGGATAATTTAAAAATTGGTTTAGGGGCCCGGGGAGAAACGCTCCGTAAAGTTCCTCAAGATATCTACGACTTTTTCCCCGTATTATTTGAAATGCGTGCACGGGCGGGTGGGAACCTTTCGGGCGGTCAGCAGCAACAACTGGCCATAGGCCGGGCCTTGGCGACAGATCCCCAACTTTTATTGTTGGATGAGCCTACGGAAGGCATCCAGCCCAATATTATCCAGCTCATTGGCGACATCCTGCAACAGCTGGCGAAAGAAAAAGGGATGACGATTCTCATCGTCGAGCAGTACCTTGACTTCGTTCGCGAGATCTCATCCAGCTTTTACATTATGAACCGTGGCGCCATTTCTGCACGCGGTCCCATTCACGATCTTACACAGGATCTGGTTCACCAGTATCTAAGTGTTTAGGACAAAACAAAAAAACAACACCTGAAATATAAAACGAGAAACTAACATGAATATAAAGAAATACATGACCCCCGTACTTACTGCTGCTGGTTTGCTGGCCGCGGTAAACACTTATGCCGAAATTGAATTGGCTGAAGGACTGACGGCTACCGGCTTTATCGATATGTCAATGGGCACTGTCGAAAATGGGCTTGATACAGATCCGTATGGACAGCTGGATCAGGTTGAAATTGATTTATTTTATGATTTCGGCACCGGCACGACTGCACGTGTTGATTTGAATGATTTGGGTGACGGGGTTGTGGTCGAGCAAGCCTATATTGGAGTTGAATTACCGAATAACTTCAGTTTGACCATTGGTAAGTTCTTATCTTCACTCGGATTTGAAGGTCCTGAGCCTGTGGATCTTTGGCAGTATTCTTACTCTGCGAATATCCTGGCCTATCCTGGGTATTCTAATGGTGCCGCTCTCGGATATGCCACTGATAGTTTCAGTTTGTACGGTTCTGTACTCGATGGATCTTTTGACAGTGATGGCGATTTTTCCAACCCCAGTTACGAAGTGCAGTTAAAGCTCTTTCCTACAGAAGGGTTGGTTATTCAGGCCGGATATGCGACTCAGAAATTCGACAAAGTTTATGCGGAAGAAGATGTACCATTGGTGGAAGAGTATGACCAGGGAATCTTCAATATCTGGGCACAGTACCAGACGGGTGGCTGGACAGTAGCTGGTGAGTATAACTTCGTGCAGGAAGCTGGTGAAACCGGTGCTGACGGTGATGGCTATTTGGTTATGGTGAACTATGCCTTTAATGATAAGTTTGCTCTGACGATTCGTACCTCTGCCGTAAGTTTGGATAATGGTTATGAGGACACCGAATATACCATCAGTCCTAGTTGGACGATCAATGAAAATCTGTTTGCTCTCCTCGAAGCGCGTACAGATGATTATAGTGATGACCAGCTCGATGGCGAAAGCTATGCGGCTGAGTTAATCTTCTCTTTCTAAGTTGAAGATAAACAGCATATCATTTGGATCACGCTTCGGGCTTGTCAGTCCGAGCGTGATCCTTATTGTGAATCGAAATTCAATCCACCTTGACTAAACGAATGACCTGTAGGAGCGCGTATGAGATTATCCCCCCGAGATATTGATAAATTGATGCTTCATCAGGCTGGATGTGTGGCCCAAAAGCGCTATGCACGCGGACTGCGACTCAATCATCCTGAAACGGTGGCATTGATCGCCACTCAACTACTAGAATTTATTCGAGATGGTGAAAGTGTTTCTAGCTTGATGAATAAGGGGAAGCAATTGCTTGGAATGGCTGATGTCATGCCGGGAGTGGCGGAAACCGTACATGAAGTGCAAGTAGAAGGCACTTTTCCTGATGGCACAAAATTAGTAACCGTTCATCATCCTGTATGTCGTGAACAGGGGAATCCTGAGTTAGCCCTTTATGGTTCCGGACTTTGTCGAAGCGTTGAGCCGGGGCCTGGTGCGGAAAGTTATTTGCCGGGGGAACGGCACTTTGCAGAAGATAAAATTGAATTGAATGCCGGACGTGAAACGATTCAACTCTCCGTAATCAATCATGGAGATCGTCCTGTTCAGGTCGGATCCCATTATCCCTTTTTTGAAACCAATGCGGGTCTGATGTTTGACCGCAAAAAGGCCTTTGGTATGCGACTCGATATTGCCGCCGGAACTGCGGTGCGCTTTGAGCCCGGTGAGCGTAAAAAAGTTCAACTCGTTCGCATGGTCGGCGAAGAAATTATTTATGGAGGCAATGCTTTGATTTCGGGTTCCTCCAAAGATCATAAAGCTGATGAGGCTTTGTCTCGTGCGATTGAGCGAAGCTTTAGTCATGAGGAGGAAGAGGTATGAGTCAGTACATTACCCGCCGTGGATATGCAGACATGTATGGAATTACCGTAGGGGACGCTCTACGACTTGGGGATACGAACCTTTGGATCTCACCCGAAATTGATCACACCGTTTATGGTGAAGAATGTAAATTTGGTGGGGGAAAAGTTTTACGTGATGGTATGGGGCAGGCCACCGGTGTTCCTGCCGATGAGGTGCTGGATCTGGTGATTACCAACGCCCTTATTTTAGATTACACTGGCGTCATTAAAGCCGACATTGGCATTAAAGGTGGACGCATTGTCGGGATTGGCAAAGCTGGAAATCCACATATGATGCCCCAAGTGGATCCTCAAATGATTGTGGGCGTGGGAACGGAAGTGATCGCAGGTGAAAAAATGGTTCTCACCGCAGGGGCGATTGATTGTCATATCCATTTTATTTGTCCGCAACAGATTAACGAAGCATCAGCTGCTGGGATTACGACCATGTTGGGAGGCGGAACCGGACCCTCCACGGGGACCAATGCGACGACGTGTACGCCCGGGGCTTTTCATGTGGAAATGATGATTCGTGCAACAGATCAGTATCCTATGAATTTTGGATTCTTAGGCAAAGGCAACGCCTCGCGTCCTGAGGGCGTCAAAGAACAAATTGATGCGGGGGCCTGCGGATTAAAATTGCATGAAGATTGGGGCACGACTCCTGCGAGTATCGACCAATGTTTGAAAATTGCGGAGCAGGAAGATGTGCAGGTATGCATTCATACCGACACTCTAAACGAGTCTGGATTTGTGGAGGCGAGTCGCGATGCCTTCAAAGGGCGCACCATTCATACCTACCATACGGAAGGGGCAGGGGGTGGACATGCGCCAGACATCCTGAGCCTTTGCGGAGAAGAAAATGTATTACCTTCATCCACCAATCCTACGCGGCCGTACACCATAAATACCCTCGATGAACATTTGGATATGTTGATGGTCTGTCATCATTTGGATCGCAGTATTCCCGAAGATGTTTCTTTTGCGGAAAGTCGCATCCGGGGTGAAACCATTGCGGCCGAAGATATTTTGCATGACCTCGGTGCCCTGTCGATTATGGCCTCAGATTCTCAAGCCATGGGGCGTATTGGCGAAGTGGTCTGTCGTACCTGGCAAACCGCGCACAAAATGAAAGATCAACGAGGCGTGTTGCCAGAAGATGAAGGCAAGGGGCATGATAACTTTCGGGCCCGTCGCTATGTGGCCAAGTACACCATTAATCCTGCAATCGCGCACGGATTTTCGCATGAAATCGGTTCGGTGGAAGTGGGGAAATTGGCTGACCTTACTTTATGGAAGCCAGAGTTTTTCGGTATTCGTCCGGAACTGGTGATTAAAGGAGGGGTAATTGCCCAAGCGCAAATGGGGGATGCCAATGCATCGATCCCTACACCTCAACCTTATATTTCACGTCCAATGTTTGGTGCGGATGGATCTTCAGCCGCCATGCATTCTAAAGTATTTGTATCTCAAGCCTCCCTTGAAAATGTGGCGACTTATGGCATCAATAAACAGCCCGTCGCGGTCAAAAATTGTCGGGGACTGGGCAAGAAGGATTTAAAATTAAATGACTATTTGCCGAATATCGAAATTGATCCTGAAACGTATCGGGTAACGGTTGATGGCGAGCACCTGACCTGTGAGCCAGCAGATGTGTTGCCTCTCGCTCAACTTTATCACCTGTTTTAAGTTGTGAAACACCTGAGTCCCCAAGACGTATAAAGGAATGAATAAACAGATTTTTATTAGGTCTATGCGTTCACTCCTTTTTTTCTGACATGACGACACCTGCACTCAATTGGTATCATTTAGCGGACTCCGCATTCCCTACGGGCGGATTTGCGTTTTCGTCGGGTATTGAAGCATCGGCCAAGTTTGGATTGTTTACCAATCGAGGTCAGTTTATGGATACCTTGCGCTCTGCTCTGGAGCAATGGGTCACCTACGAGATTCCTTTTATCAATAGTTGTTTTGATGAAAAGGAAGATGTGGATGCTCTGCGTGAAAGTTATCATGCAGGCATGACGTCTTCTCCCATGTTGCGTGGAAGTTTGGTGCAGGGACGCAGCATGCTTCGTTCGTTAGAGCAATTATTGGGCGCTGAAGCTTTGAAGAGCACCCGGGAACGGCTGCCCCGAAATCCGGAGCGTCGCCACTTGTTGTTGGTGTATGGATGGGGCTTGGCGGAATTGGGGATGCCGTTAACTGAAGCTAAAAACTGCTTTTTATATATCAATGTGCGAGATGCAATTTCGTCGGCCATTCGCCTGGGTTGTATCGGTCCGATGGAGGGGCATCGCATGCAACATCAGCTTTTACAAGAAGGGGAGAGCCTGCTCTCCATACAGCCGTTGCGAGATTATCGTTCCGCCCGACGCAATGCACCCGCCTTGGAAATTGCGCAGGCCGGACACGACCGCATTTATTCTAAACTCTTTCAAAGTTAACCCCACCCTTGGAGCTTCTGCTTATGTGCACCCCCCACTCTCATTCTCACGATCATGGCCCGCACGGTCACACCCATGAACATTTGGATCATCCCGGTCACTACGGTGATCGCGATGCCCCGCATCAACGCGACTACAGCAAACGCGCATTCACAGTGGGCATTGGCGGCCCGGTCGGAACCGGCAAAACCGCGTTGTTGCGCTTGCTTTGTCAGAAGCTGAAAGACCGCTATCAACTCGGGGTAGTCACCAACGATATTTTTACCCGTGAAGATGCCGAATTTT
This sequence comes from Kiritimatiellota bacterium B12222, assembly GCA_029719485.1. Classification (GTDB taxonomy): domain Bacteria; phylum Verrucomicrobiota; class Kiritimatiellia; order SS1-B-03-39; family UBA6053; genus UBA6053. Next base: position 1,036,979 of record CP120722.1, read on the forward strand.
TGGTGCGCAACGAAGCGCTTGATGCCGACCGTATTATTGGCGTGGAAACCGGAGGCTGTCCACATGCCGCCATTCGTGAAGATGTTTCATTGAATTTGGATGCACTGGAAACTTTGATGGAACGCTTTGATGGTAAACTGGATCTGTTGCTGATTGAATCGGGCGGAGACAATTTGGCGGCCCATTATAGTCGGGAGCTCGCCGATTTTACCATTTATGTGATCGATGTTTCCGGAGGAGATAAGATTCCACGCAAAGGCGGACCCGGGATTACTCAAGCTGATTTGTTGGTGATCAATAAAACCGATTTGGCGGAATTGGTGGGGGCAGATTTGAGTGTGATGGATCGCGATTCTAAAAAGATGCGTAACGACGGACCCTTCCTCTTTAGCAACTGCAAAAAAGAAGAAGGCCTGCAAGAGATTATTGCGCATATCGATCATGCCCTTGCTCACGCGAAAGGGCTGGCACATTCGCATTCTTAATCAGGAGTGGCTATGCCGCGAGTGCCTTAACCCAATAAAGCAGATGCAACACTTTCGGGATAAGGAAAAAAAGTAGGACGGGTTTACCGTTTCTTTTGGAAGGAAAACGCCTCCCAGATTTGGGGAAAATTGACAGTATTCTCTGAATACTTGGGGTTGCCCCTCTATGAAAATTGGGGTAGAGGATTTCTTTTACCGCTCCATCTGTTGGGGCTGATCTTTTAAAAGGGACGATCATGTGGATTTGGTTGGGTTTGACTTCGATGCTGTTTTTAGGGGTGTACGACCTCTCTAAAAAACACGCCCTCAATGGGAATGCGGTATTGTCGGTTTTGTTTTTATCGAACCTCACCTCCGTTTGTTTGATGTTGCCCTTTTTGATCGGCTCGCGACTGGCGCCCGACTTTTTTCAAGGCATGGGGGTGTACGCCGCGCCCATGCCGTTGGCTTGGCATGGATGGATGATGGTCAAAGCTCTGATTGTCGGCACCTCTTGGATTTGCGCCTATTTCGCGCTGAAACATCTGCCCATTTCGATTGTTTCACCGATCCGTGCGTCCGGACCTGTGTGGACGCTCGCCGGAGCGGTGTTGATTTATCATGAACAGCCCAGCTCTTTGCAGTGGGTGGGTATGGGGATCATTTTTGGCTGTTATTTTTTGTTTTCACTGCTGGGCCGTGAGGAAGGCATTTCCTTTTATCGCAGTAAATGGGTGTGGTTGATTTTAATGGCCACCTTGGTGAGTACTTGTAGCTCCTTGTTTGATAAATGGTTGCTTCAGGTATTGGGGATGGCGCCGCTGCAAGTGCTGGGTTGGTATTTTTTATACCTCTGCCTGTTCTTTTCGTTGATTACGGGAGTGCTGTGGTTTCCGAATCGTCACAAGACCACTCCCTTTGTCTGGCGGTGGTCTATCCCCATGATCGGCACCTTTTTGGTTATCGCCGACTTTGTTTATTTTATCGGGGTCAGCGATCCGGATGCGCTGATCATCATCATGTCCGTTTTGCGACGCAGCAGTGTGTTGGTTTCTTTCTTTGTGGGGGCGGCCTTGTTTAAGGAAGTGAATATACGTAAAAAAGCCTGGGTGCTTTCAGGTATTCTGTTGGGCGTGTTGCTTATTGTGTTGTCGTAATCCGGCGGGACGCGGTTGATCCTACTGGCATGGAAGGTCTTTACACCATTTGACGGCACATGGGGAGTTGGGCGTCGATGCCGAGCCAGTTCGGGCTGGCAAGTTGGGTTTGTAGGGCTTGCCAGATGGGATCGAAATCTGCGCGGGTGACGCCGAGGGCACGGAAAATAGATACGGGTCGGTCTTCGAGATGGGTGAGGGATCGCAAGTCGCTGGGGGAGGGGCGAAGTTCTTTTTCGCCCAAGACGGGGACTTGGGTGTATTCCCGTTGTCCGGCCGTGAGTGTTTCAAGTGCTCGAGTGAGGAGGGCTTGGGCTTCACCTACCGCAAATAGGGTGAGCATGAGATTGGCATCACCAAATCGTCCGGTTTGACGGGGAGAGTAGTCGTTGGGGGTTGATGAAAAGGCTTCTCGAATCCACAACGCTTCCTCACTGGATATTTCAATGAGTGAATCATATTCTTGGTAGGCAAAACATTCGCCACTATCGCTGCGACCGCATTGAAACCATTCACCCACCAGCAATCCGGCGTCTGGGGCGACCGTCCATGATTGTTGTTGATGGAAACGGCTGCCGGAATGGAGCACTAATGGATCTGGCAAAAATACGGTGCGAGCGCCGGGACCCACCTTTCCCCGGAGCTGTTGGGTGGTGGTGAGGTCTTGGTCATTTTTATAGACTCTACTGTTGGACTGGGTCCCTAAAAACAACTTGGCATTTTCTGTGCAGTCAATTTCGATTTCAACTTGATCACCTTGGACCATACCTCCGCCATAACTCGACATAATTAACGATACGGCCTGATCGGTAAAGTAAGGATGTAAAAATCGGATGGGGGAAATGCTCTCACAATCTACCAAACGGGTTTGACCGTGGGTTGAAATCACTTTTGCTTTACTGGGCTGAGGCCGGGAAGAGGTTTGCATGGGGTTACTTTGAAGGACATGGGCAAAGATACCAGCCTGGAACTTGGAAATTTCACGCGATCCTCAGGGGCGTGATTATACGGATACGCTTGACAGAAAAGCTGTAAAAGGTGAGAGTCTCGAGCTTATAACCCCCTATGTTAAGGATGATCTATGAAAGTATCTACTTCCCTTTTAGTATTGATGACCGCTTGTTCTGCAACCTCACTTCTTCGCGCAGATGAAATGCCTGCGCAAATGCCTGATGCGGTAAAGGAAGGCGCAGCGAATATTAAAGATGCATTGAATGCGCATTGGGACCAACTCACAGAGTTCAGTGCAGAAAATACTGATAAATTAGTGGCAACAGTAAGTAAATCTGCTGATGAAATGAAGAAAAAAGCAGACGAGCTGATCGCCAGTTCAACTGATCTTTCCAAAGATGCCATCTCTGAATTCAACGAAGAGTGGACAGAATTTCAATCCGAGCTGAAAAAATTCAAACAGGATGCTCCAAAAGATTGGGGTGATGCCAAAGATGAGTTGCGTGATGCCTGGGAAGACCTGCAAGAATCCGTGATGGATCTTACCCAAAAGAAATAATTCCCTTCGATTTGCACAGCATGAAAACCTGTAGATGCTACGGGTTTTCTTTCCCTCTTATAGATATGAATCCACTTGCCAGCTATTTAGATGTCGCCTTGTTAAAACCGGATATGACCGAAAAGGAAGTCATGGAGGGGGTGGAGCTCTGTCTGCCCTACCAACCCTGTACTTTTTGTGTGCGACCCTCCGATATTCCTTTGCTGAAACCTATTTGCCAGCAGAATCGAATTGGTCTGTGTGTGGTGTTAGGTTTTCCGCATGGCTGTCAGCTTACAGATTCCAAATTAGAAGAGGCCAAACTCTATGTCCGCTCCGGTGTGGATGAAATTGACATGGTGTGCAATGTGGGGTGGGTGCGTGCCGGACAGTGGAAAAAAGTCAAAGATGAGATTTCTGCAATCAGTTCATTTACACGTCCTGCCGGCGTTACGTTAAAAGTAATTTTTGAAACTTGTTTTTTGACGGACGCGGAAATTGAGAAATTGGTTGAAATTTGTATCGAAGCAAAAGCCGACTTTGTCAAAACCTCCACAGGGTTTAATGGTGAAGGGGCGCAGGATGCGCATGTGAAATTAATGTTAAGGACGGCCAATCGAAAAATTCAGGTGAAACCATCCGGAGGTATTCGCACGCCAGAGCGTGCAAAATCGTTGATCGAGCTGGGTGCTACACGTTTGGGAGTCGGCTATGCTTCGGTTCCTGCATTGTGTGGAGATGAAAAAGCAGAGGAAGGTTCGGGCTACTGAACGGGTTGTTTTGGGGAAAAGGCCCCTGGTATGGAGCGATGAAATTTCAGAATCCCGCAAGAAGGGGGGGGATGCTGAGGGATTTCATTGGTCGATTTGGAAAATTCAACCCTTTTCTGCTTGCCTTTGCTGTTTATTCTTCATAAATCTGCGCGCTCTTTGTCGGGACACGTTGTCCTGACGGTCACATAATTTGTGTGATTTACTTCGAAAACTCAACCCCTGGTTCATATTTATGACCGATGCGATACAAGACGCAGTCGCCGACGACATGTCTGGCTTGACTGGTGCGCAGCTGGAAAAGCTGTACGAAAACTCCCTCAAGGAATTTAACGAAGGTTCCATTATTGAAGGTGAAATTGTTTATATCCGCCCGAACGACATCATGGTAGATGTTGGATACAAATCTGAAGGCGTGATCCCTAAAAGCGAATTTAAGAAAAACGAAGAATTCCAAATCGGTGACAAAATCGAAGTACTCTTAGAGCGCTTGGAAGATGACAACGGTATGGTGGTGCTCAGCAAACAGCGCGCCGAACTCCAGAAAAACTGGGAGAAAATTCTTTCCGATTATAATGAAGGCGACCTCATCGAAGGTGTGGTTGAAGGCCGTGTGAAAGGCGGAATGTTGGTAGATGTTGGTGTTGAAGCCTTCCTGCCAGGTTCTCAGATCGATCTCAGCCCTGTGAAAAACCCTGACGACTTCATTGGTGAAGTGGTTCAAGTCAAGATCATCAAGATCAACCTCGAACGTCGCAACATTGTCGTTTCTCGTCGTGAATTGCTCGAAGAGCAACGTCGTGAACAGAAACAGCACTTGCTCACCGAAATTGAAATCGGTCAAGTACGTAACGGTAAAGTGAAGAATATCACCGACTTCGGTGCTTTCATCGACTTGAACGGTATGGACGGACTCTTGCATATCACAGATATGAGCTGGGGCCGTATCAACCATCCTTCTGAAATGGTCAACATCGGCGACGAGCTGGAAGTAACTATTTTGGATGTCGATTACGAAAAAGAACGGGTATCTCTCGGTCTCAAACAACAGTCTGACAATCCTTGGCAGGAAATTGAAGCGAAATTCCCCATGGGACATCGCGTACACGGTAAAGTGGTCAACCTCATGCCTTACGGTGCGTTCATCGAACTCGAACCTGGCGTTGAAGGTTTGGTTCACGTTTCCGAACTGTCTTGGACCAAACGCATTGCTCGTGCTTCCGACGTCCTCAACTTGGGTGACGAAGTCGACGCGATCGTTCTTTCCGTCAACAAAGACGAGAAGAAGATCTCCTTGGGCGTACGTCAAATCGAAGAAAACCCTTGGGAAATCTTTGCCAACGGACATCCCATCGGATCCCACGTCGGTGGTACTGTTCGCAACTTCACCAACTACGGTGCATTCCTCGAATTGGAAGAAGGCGTAGACGGAATGATTCACGTTTCCGACATGAGCTGGACTCGCAAGATCAATCATCCTTCCGAAATGTTGGAGAAAGGTCAGCAGGTTGAAGCTGTGGTATTGGAAGTTGATCCTTCCAACCAACGCATCAGCTTGGGTCTCAAACAGGCTCAGCCCGATCCTTGGAGTTCCATTGCCTCTAAATACGCTATCGGCCAATTGGTTGAAGGCAAAGTAGCCAAATTGGCTCAGTTTGGAGCATTCGTTGAACTCGAAGCCGGTATCGAAGGCCTCGTACATATTTCCCAGATTTCTGATCACCGGGTTGAAAAAGTTAAAGACGTGTTGAACGTTGGCGACGAAGTCAAAGCGCGTATCGTGAAATTGGACGAAGTAGACCGTCGTATCGGTCTGAGCATCAAAGCGGCTGAATTGGCCGATGATGAGTTCAGTCTCGACGACAGCATGCTCGAAGGGCTTCGTCCCGGAGAGGATCTGGTTGACCTCGGTTCTGCCTTCGATGACGCTTTCGGCGGCATGGAAGGACTGGAAGAATGGCATCCCGGCGATAAATAATCCCGGAAGTCATTCCATTGAAAAACGCCTCGCTTCATTGCGGGGCGTTTTTTTGTGGGTATCGTTTAGGTAGGTGAGGCGTAAGTCTGAGCTCTGGGGAAGGAAGGTTGAGGCGTTTATGAACGCAAAGTACCCCCTCTGGGAGGAATGTGCAGAGAAGTGTGGGGATTCGTATCTGATAGCAGTAGATGGGTTAAGTGGGTGAGTAAATGTGACAATATTGTGCAAATAAGCATGTGTTCTCTATGAGGATTTAGGTTTGTACTTGCAGGTTACCTATTTGTAGTTTAGCCATTCATAGCGATTTTATTAACCGAACAGGAAATTTATGAACATACATGAATATCAAGCGAAAGGGTTGTTTAAGGCAGCCGGAATTCCAGTGCCGGAGGGTCGCCTTGCGTTGACTGTCCAAGAGGCTGTGGATGCATTTGAAGAATTAGGCGGCTCTTTGGTCGCAGTGAAAGCACAGGTCCACGTAGGCGGCCGTGGTAAGGCTGGTGGCGTAAAGCTCGCCCGTAGTGCGGAAGAAGTGAAAGAGGCGGCTGAAGCCATCTTGGGCATGGACATCAAAGGGCACACTGTGCACCGTCTGTGGATCGAAAAGGGCAGCGACATCAAAAAAGAAGCCTACCTTTCTGTGATTCTTGAGCGTTCCGAGAAAACCATTTCTTTCATTGCCTCTGCGGAAGGCGGAATGGATATTGAAGAAGTGGCGGACAAAACGCCTGAAAAGATTTTGATGTTCGGATCTAAAGATTATTCTTTTCCCGAAGAAGATGCCAAAAAAGCTGCGGTAGAACTGTTTGGTGGTGAAGGAGCTGAAGGTGCGTTAGAAATTATGCGCAAATTGTTCGCTCTCTACATCGATAAAGATTTACAGATGGCGGAAATTAATCCTTTGGTACTGACCGGTGCTGGCGATGTGATCGCACTCGATGGCAAAATCACCATCGACGACAATGCCATGATGCGTCAGGCTGACTTGGGCGACTTGCGCGACATGAAAGAAGAAAACCCGGCAGAACTCGAAGCCAAAGAAAAAGGCCTGGCCTTTATTCAATTGGACGGGGACATTGGCTGTATGGTCAATGGTGCCGGGCTGGCGATGGCGACCCTCGACATGATTAACCTCTATGGCGGTGATCCTGCAAACTTCCTGGATGTGGGTGGAAGCTCTAATCCTGAAAAAGTGGTTCACGCCTTTCGTTTCATCTTAGGTGGCGGAAATGTGAAAGCGGTTTTGATCAACATCTTCGGCGGAATTACCCGTTGTGATGATATTGCGAAAGGGATTTTAAAAGCCTTCGACACGATGGACATTAACGTGCCGGTGGTGGTTCGCCTCGCGGGAACCAACGCCAAAGAAGGTAATGAGTTGCTGAAAGGTTCTAAATTGGTGCCTGCAGAAACCTTCTCTGAAGCTGTTCAAAAAACCATTGCCTTGGGCAAAGGAGAAAACGCATGAGTATTTTAATTGATGAAAACACAAAAGTGATTGTGCAGGGCATTACCGGCCGTGATGGTTCGTTCCATACTGGACAAATGATTGAATATGGCACCAACATTGTGGGAGGCGTCACACCTGGTAAAGGTGGGCAAATCGCAATGGGTAAACCTGTTTTTAATTCCGTACAGGAAGCTAAAGATGCCGTAGGTGTAGATGCGACTGTTATCTATGTACCTGCAAAATTTGCCAAAGGTGCGGTGCAGGAAGCCATTGATGCGGACATTCCCTTGATCATCTGTATCACTGAAGGTGTGCCGGTGAACGACATGGTTGGTTTGTACCATCAAGTGAAAGCAAAAGGGTTGAAAATGATCGGGCCGAACTGTCCCGGTTTGATTAGTCCTGGAAAAAGCAAAATCGGCATTATGCCCGGAAGCATCTGCATTCCTGGTAAAGTGGGCGTGATTAGTCGCTCAGGTACGTTGACCTACGAGATTGTGCATGCCCTCACCACGCAGGGGATCGGACAATCGACCTGTGTCGGTATTGGTGGAGATCCCATTGTGGGCTCTAACTTCCGTGATATCTTGGCTGAGTTTGATAAAGATCCTGAAACGGAAGCGGTGGTATTGATTGGTGAAATTGGTGGTGATGAAGAAGAAAAAACCGCGGCCTACATCAAAGAAAACATTTCCACTCCTGTGTTTGCGTACATTGTAGGGGCTTCTGCCCCAGAAGGACGTACCATGGGGCATGCCGGTGCAATTGTCTCTGGAAACGTAGGCACGGCCGCAACCAAACAGAAAGCCTTCCGCGAAGCGGGAGTGCCTGTGGCCAACACGCTGGATGAAATGGCGTCGATGGTAGCAGAAAAATTTGGTAAAGCTTAAAAATAAGTCTCGCCAAAGGCCCCTTCGGGGGCCTATTTTTTTGCCTATAACAAAAGGAGATATTATATGACTGATTCCGATATTCAAATCGACGAAGCCCCTAAAGTTCCTAAATCCAAAGGTGGAATTCCCGCGTGGATGGTTGCCATGGTTATCCTGGGATTTGTGTGTTATTTATGCGTACTGTGTATGCAGTTTATGGAGTTGAGTTCCATGTGAGGAAGGCTGAAAAGCTGCCCATTTCTCATGTAGAACAAGGCTTAATTCCCTAATTGAAATTTTTTTGCAAATTGGGGTTGCCACATGACGATTCTTCAGGCATAACCACGCACCTCGAAACGCTTTTCGGGGTCTTAGCTCAATTGGTTAGAGCGTCGGCCTGTCACGCCGAAGGTTGCGGGTTCAAGTCCCGTAGATCCCGCCATTTTAAATGGCAACCCTCAGTTAACGCTGAGGGTTTTTTTATGTGTTACCGATGAGTTTGATTTTATGATTACCATATATGTATTAGAAGGCCTCTCTACCGGGAGGCGGTATGTAGGTATCACAAATCATTTGTCGAGGAGGCTTGAGGAGCACCAAGCAAAAAAGACAAAAGGCGGTCAGTTGCTCGGAGAATTTAAAGTCTTGTACACGGAACATGCGGAAGATTATAAATCTGCACGTGTACGGGAAAAATGGTTAAAAAGCGGACAGGGTCGCGAATGGTTGTTGGATCAATTTCCCCGTGAATAGCGTTCAAGCCTGCCTACGGCAGATAAATCCCGCTTGTGCGCCGTAGGCGCATAGATCCCGCCATTTTAAATGGCAACCCTCAGTTAACGCTGAGGGTTTTTTTATGTGTTACCGATGAGTTTGATTTTATGATTACCATATATGTATTAGAAGGCCTCTCTACCGGGAGGCGGTATGTAGGTATCACAAATCATTTGTCGAGGAGGCTTGAGGAGCACCAAGCAAAAAAGACAAAAGGCGGTCAGTTGCTCGGAGAATTTAAAGTCTTGTTCACGGAACATGCGGAAGATTATAAATCTGCACGTGTACGGGAAAAATGGTTAAAAAGCGGACAGGGTCGCGAATGGTTGTTGGATCAATTTCCCCGTGAATAGCGTTCAAGCCTGCCTACGGCAGATAAATCCCGCTTGTGCGCCGTAGGCGCATAGATCCCGCCATTTTATTATGGCAACCCTCAGTTAACGCTGAGGGTTTTTTTATGTGTTACCGATGAGTTTGATTTTATGATTACCATATATGTATTAGAAGGCCTCTCTACCGAGAGGCGGTATGTAGGTATCACAAATCATTTGTCGAGGAGGCTTGAGGAGCACCAAGCAAAAAAGACAAAAGGCGGTCAGTTGCTCGGAGAATTTAAAGTCTTGTACACGGAACATGCGGAAGATTATAAATCTGCACGTGTACGGGAAAAATGGTTAAAAAGCGGACAGGGTCGCGAATGGTTGTTGGATCAATTTCCCCGTGAATAGCGTTCAAGCCTGCCTACGGCAGATAAATCCCGCTTGTGCGCCGTAGGCGCATAGATCCCGCCATTTTAAATGGCAACCCTCAGTTAACGCTGAGGGTTTTTCGGTTCTTGAGGATATGGGCAAGTGGTGATCGGGAGTGAGCACCCGGTGGGCTTAGACAAAGAAAAGGGCGATCCTTTGGAGAATCGCCCTTTCTTCACTCCCATGGGGAGGCTGGTAATTTGTAACTAGGCCAGATTTCCGTCGATCAGAGCATTTCGTTGTGCGACACAGGCAAAGGAACGTAGGGGGTCTGCAGGCACGGATTGACAATAGGCCATGAGACGGTCGAGGGTCGTGGACGCCACGTGCATGCGGGTATCGCAAGAGGCGTAATAGATAAGCACGGTACCGTCGTCACGACAGACCCAGCCATTGCTGAATACGATGTGTGAGAGGTCGCCTAACTGCTCGTCTCCTTCCGGAACGATAAATGCACCGCCAGGGTTATAAATCACTTGGTCTGGATGTTCCAGATCGGTGACAAAGACATAAAGGACATAACGAAGGCCCGTGGCGGTTCCGCGTACACCGTGCGCAAGATGAATCCAGCCGATGGGTGATTTGATGGGGGCGGGTCCCTGACCATTTTTGACTTCTTTGATGGTGTGGTATGCACGTGATTCCATCACGCGTTCTTCTCCGATGACGGGATGCGTGATGTCGTCGCAAAGGGCCCACCCGATTCCTCCGCCGGAACCGGCATCGATAAATCCGTCTTGGGGGCGGGTGTAGAAGGCGTAATTGCCGTCGATGAATTCCGGATGCAGTACGACATTGCGCTGTTGAGCGGAATGGCTTTTGAGATCGGGGAGACGTTCCCAGGTGACCAAGTCTTTGCTGCGAACAATGCCACATTGGGCGACTGCACTGGAAAGGTCGCCGTGGGGGGCGTTGGGATCTTTGCGTTCGGTGCAGAAAAGGCCGTAGACCCATCCATCCGCATGTTCGACCATGCGCATATCGTAAATATTGACGTCGGGATCTTCTGTTTCAGGAATGACGATCGCGTGGTCCGTGAAGTGAAAATTGTCGACCCCGGAATCACTCCATGCTAAACCGAAAAATGATTTGCGGTCGTGTCCTTCCACCCGCACCATCAAGGCAATGCGACCATCGCGTTCGATAGCCCCGGCGTTGAAAGTGGCTTGTATCGGTAAGATTTCCAACAGATAGGGATTACGTTCCCGGTTCAAATCGTAGCGCCAAGTGATGGGCACATGGGCTGGGGTAATGATGGGGTCACGGTATTTACAGTACCAGTTGGTGGCGTGCCAAGTTCCGGGATTGGGAGTAGATACCGTCTCGTTCTGAAAAGTTTTCAGTTCTTGAAGCCGTTGGTCGTAGTCGAAAAGAGGTAGTGATGTCATATGGGTTCTATAGGTATTCTCTTTTGTAAGTCACTGCAAGGTTCATTCAAAATATACCGTCTTCATCTTCGAAGATTTCATCCTCTATGCCAGGATCCGTTAGTTTCCCAAACGTGGCTTGCGCGAATAATTCGAAACTGCGAGACCGTTCATGTCTGTTTTCTTTAAGAATTGCCCAAATCAGTGGGTCCAGATCTCCCTACAAGGGAATGACTTTGGCACCGTGCTGGCGCGAGCTATTGCCGTCCAAAACGGTCTCGGCAGGATGAGTGGGTGATGCAAGCTCAGCCGGCACGTCTCCCTGTGCCAAGCTTTCGCTTTTACGCGTTAGCATTCTCCAGTGAAAAGTTCTGCTGAATGCCTTCGGACTGTGAGTAGAGACCTGCAGGGGCATGGAGCTGTTCGTGTGGTCTTCGATCAGACGCTATCAAACTTTCGTGGGTATTCACCGGCCCGCAGTTGACCTGTTTTTCCTCGTACCCTTGTGAATGGAGACGCGTCGTAGGGGTGGTAAAATCAATCTACGGGTGGGTAGCTGGGAGATCCCCATTTTTCGTTGGGATTTTCAAGCAGAATATGAATCAGTACCGGGATGAGGGAATGAAGGATTCGGGTGGCATCAGTTACCTGCGAACGATTGGTTTTGCTGTTCCAGGTGGCCCCGCCATGAACCAATTGGTTTCGCAAAGTGTACAAGCGGTCAAACAGAACCGAGAGGAAAATAGGGGTCTTGCGGGTCGCTAAAGCCTGTTGCGCCGTCCGTTTACTGTTGGCGAAGCGTAGCTGCCATTCTTTTTCGGAAATTTTCCCCTGTTGAAAGGACCAGAAAGAGGCGAATACATATTTATTGTCGATAAATACCCGAATTTTGGCGGCATATTGATCCCAAGCCAACTCATGAATACGGTTGTGGGTATCGAGTTCACTCACCCGACTCAAAAAACGATGAAATTCAGATTTTTCCGGGGCGCTGTCTTCGGCTTCAAACTCCCGGGCATAGGCTGCATTAAAGGAGATCCATAAATGCAGAAACCTGCTATCCTCATCGCTACTTTGTTCCGCGGCCTGCAGCCAGCTTAAGGCACGGTGAATCCTCAAGTTGATGTCAGAGGGCAACTCGTTTCTGAGCTTGCGGTGTAGGGCTTTAAGTTCTTCGTATGTATTTTCCATGGTTTCCTATTGATGTGCGCGACGCTGGCTGATGACAAGAGAGAAGTTGATTTCGGACATCATAAATGAGTCCCACTGCTGAAGCATTCATCGGTTGAATGTTTACTTCCAAAGTAAACTCTAAGCTTTTGATGATGCGATTTTATCAACTCACTACTCCTTCGCATCCCCCTGATGCATGCGTCCTATTTTGCGGGCCTGTTTGGCGACCTCTTTGCGCAGGGTTGCCGGTGAGAGTACTTCGGCCATGCCGGCCCAACTGAGCACCCAGCTGGGGATGTTGTCGAGTTGTTGGAGGCGGAGGGTGAGTTGTACGGTTCCGTCTTTGGCGCGTTTGACTTTCTGACTGCTGTGCCAGGTGCGTTCGGCGACCAGGGTGGCGGCGTAACCACTGAAGCGGATGACCACTTTTTGCTCGGGGGCCTCCGGGGCGGTGACCAGACTCATGCTGCCTTTGAGGTAGTCATCGAGATCAAAGTCCGTGGGCTCGGTGAAGGTTTCTTTTAGCACCTCGAGTTCCTGCATGCGGGGGAGGGCAAAGATGCGAATGTCTTTCGCGCCTTCATCCCAGGCGAATAAATACCAGCCACCTTTCACCTGAGCGAGATGCAGGGGACGTACGGTACGGGCCTTGGTTTGATTGTCTTTGGCATTGGTATACCGAAAGAAAAGTTTCCGATGTTTTACCAATGCCACCGACAGCAATTCGATTTGCTGCAGATCGGCAGGCATCACCCCGTTTTCCTGCACGCTGAAGCCACGATCAAGTTCCGACCAACTGATGGCTACCTGACCGCTGGCCTGTTTGGACAGACGATTAAAGCCCTCGGTTAAGGCGGCCGCCAACACCGTTCCCGTCATCGGGGCCAACACTTTCCGCGCCACAAACAGCGCCATCAACTCCTCTACACCCACCTGAAAGGAAGGGAAAGCTTCCACGGGTTTGGTGTAGTAGTAGCCATTATGATCGGAGGCGAATTCTAGAGGCAACTCAAACTCATCGCGCATAAAAGTAAGATCGCGCTGAATAGTTTTGGTCGAAACCTCCAACTTATGTGCGAGAGAACTGCAATTGGGCCAACGGCCGGAGGCAATTTCTTCATGGATCACATGAATACGGGCGAGGGGACGACGGGTAGTGCCTGATCGGATGGATTTCATAAAATGTACGTGGGATAACAAAAACTCTTTTTCAAGAACAGACCACATCCTCCTTGCGAAGGGTATCGAAATTCAGAACGCGCTGTAAAGGGCGGGGACGCGATGGCGATGTGAAAGCGATGACTCCAAACGACCCGGCCTCCCCAGTTGTTTTGAAGCAAAAGATATCAACAGAGATCATCATAGAAAATAGCGGGTATTCGAAGGAGTTAACCTGCAACTCAGTGCCTCTCTATTTGCCTGGGGTGAAACCCTGGGAATCCGTCGCTCGGCAAATAAAACTCTGAAAGAGTGTCTTTATAAAAGTCTAGCCTCACGGAGGTATGGGGCCGCACCTTCAGCGCTTTTTTGAGGAGGGGGAAGAAGCCCATGGGTTTCACCCATGGCTGGTTTAGGGTCACTGCGTTGCAGTTGGTGGATAAAGCGATAATTTGTCATCGGCATCGTCATCGGCATCGGCATCGGCATCGGCATTCAACATATGAAAAACCTCATTCTATGGAAAATTCGATAGCGATTACCCCTTAGGTAACCAGGAAACCCACTGGTTAAAAAGGACGTAAGGTACATGGTGCTGTTGGCAGACACGAATAGTATGTCCCGTGCCGGCGGACATAGGATCGGGTTTGGTGTAGAACAAGGCGGCGTTTGCGGGGGCGAGTTTGTTTTCCGGATCTCCTAATACCTTTAAAGTATCACGGAGAAGGTAACGTGCTTTGGCGCCGAGTCTGGGGATCTTGTTTCGATTTTCCATCAGGGTTTGATTTGCCGGAGTGGCGGCGTTGCTTACGACCGCCAGATGCTCTTCATGTACGGAGGACACCTGATTCAGCGCAGTTACATCGTAGTCAGGATGAAGATTCTTTTTGCGATGCCCGGGCGTCGGAGTGACCACTTGCATGCGGGTGGGATCTACGGACGCGACCCCTGCCGCAAACAGACTGTCTGAGCCTTCCGCATTGCCGGAACGAAACAGGGCATGGGGCATGGTTTCCGCTAAGAAGGCCCCCACTTGGGTGAGGGCGTTTTCATGTTCCTGTAGAACCTGACGGGATCCCTCCAGCAGGATGACGGGATGTTCGATGTCCTCCAGGGAGGCGTAAAATTCTTCAAGAGTAGGGCAGTGGATTTGAAAATTCATAAGCGACATCTTAACACAAGCCCTGGGACAACCACGGTCCTATGTGATGGCTTTTATACCTTTTTTACATTGCGGATGCCATGCCATCTTCAAAACAAAATGAAGCAAAAACCAAATGTATAGGACCATCGTTGTCTTACCCTCTGTGCTAGGATGGATTCGCTTTAACCCCGCATGGAGAAATAGATGAACAACGAGCTCACAGAAATTTGGATGATTTTAGACCGCAGTGGTAGTATGGATGCCATTCACAGTGGCACCGTCGAAGCGGTCAACGCCTTTGTCACCGACCAGCAGACCGAAGCCGGACAAGTTTGTTTTACCCTGCGGCAATTCGATAACGAGGTGGACACGGTCTATGATCGACTCCCCTTGGAAAAAGTTCCCATGATGAAGTTAAATGATTTTCAGCCCCGGGGCATGACAGCATTGCACGATGCGGTGGGAAGTGCCATCCAGGATCTGGGACGACTACTTGAGCAAACCCCGGAAGCGGAGCGTCCCGGCAGTGTTATTTTCACCATCCTCACTGACGGACATGAAAACGCCAGCACAAGCTTCAGTGGCAAACAAATCGCCGACATGATTGATCATCAAAAGCGCAAGTATGATTGGGAGTTTGTGTTTCTCGGCGCCAATGTCGACGTCGACAAAGTGGCCGGCGATCTCAATATCGAATCCGAAGACCGCATCAGCTTCAGTTCCACCAATAGCAGTGTAAGAGAAAGCATGGTCTACGCCTCCACTCAGGTGAAATACAAACGCGCCAGAAAGCGGGCGGGGCGGTGATCCCGCCAGTTTTAAAATATAAGCTTTTCACCACCATGAAGGAAATGAAGGGCATGAGGTTTTTTTACAAGAGAACTGACTTTAGTCGGTTACGCGCTCCGGGCGCTTAGGTCGCGGTGTTTCCTGTTAGTTGTATGAGATATCTAACTCTCTAATAAGCTGATTTACATAAAATGATCCTGTTCCATTTAAGGACATCAACTTGTTCCATTTTTTATAGTTTTCCGTTTAATCCTCACTTGTGGGATTTCACGATCTGTGCCAAGGATACATGCTATGGCCACTAAACGTAAAAAAACTGCAGCAAAATCCATCAGCTTTGAAGAATCCCTCTGGGCCACCGCCACCAAACTTCGGGGGAATGTGGAATCCTCCGAATACAAGCATGTGGTGTTGTTTTGACGGTCGTCGCCAATAAGTTTGAGGAAAGGCGTGAGGAATTGATTGCCGACGTCAAAGAAACCTATGTGGAGTTGATGGAGTTTTACGACATACAGAATGTGTCTTATCTGCCAGAATTCACACACTGGAACTTCATTATTCAACATGCCAAACCGGAAGATGTGGCTATCACGATCGATTCGGTCTTCATTCAGGTGGAGAAAAACAAAGAGATTGCTTCCATCGTCGAGTATCTTGGAGTGGATAAAGAAAAACTCCTCGCGCTCATGAGCACCCGTGTGCTGGAAGCAAACCTAAATGATTACGGTCGATTTGATGATTTAAAGAACAGCATTGATCCGCGAATCGCCAAGGGTTATTTTGAAGCGCTTGAGGGTAAACCTCTCCCGAGATTTCAAGTGAATATGAAGGTCGATGAACTGCTTCGAAAATTCATCCTGGAAGACGGCTTTGAACTTGAAAGCCCCTATCCTGAAGAGAAGAAGGTGGCGGAAGGGCAGAAGGACTTCGGGACTAAAAGTGAGGATGGAAAATGAAGCAGATCAACGTTAAAACAAAGCCCGACCATTTAGGCAGGGTGTCTTCAGCTAGTCCCTTAAAAGCCATCGAAGAACTCATGTGGAATGGGCTGGACGCATCGGCAGGGCATGTGGAAGTTAAAATAATTGAAAATGGTATAGGCGGTGTGGATGAAGTCCGCATTATCGACAACGGGGATGGTATTTTCCACGAACACTTGGATGCACTTTTTGGTGATCTGGGAGGGTCTTGGAAAAAAGATAGGAAGCGTCACAAGGGTCGGTCTTTACATGGGAAGCAAGGGGAAGGCAGGTTTAAAGCATTTTCACTTGGCGAGCAGGTAACTTGGAAAACATGTTTTGAGCAAGATGGCCAAAAATATAGTTATGAGATTCGCGGAGACGTTGGCAGGATGGAAACTTTCAAAGTGTCGGACCCTGTCCCGGCGACGGGTGCGCATACCGGTACTGAAGTAGTGGTGACTCGAATTACCAAATCATTGTCAGGCTTAGGAATTGAGGCCGCAATACCGGAACTAACCAAGAATTTCGCATCCTACCTTTCGGAATACTCAAATGTTAATATCGTTTTCCGTGGTGAGGAAGTTGACCCAACACCCTACCAGAGAAATGGTGCTACGCTCGTGTTGCCCGAGATTCAGCTAGGTCCAGACGATTCGGTTTCGGCCGAAATTTCGGTGGTGGAGTGGCTTATTCCTACGAATAGAATCCTGTACTTGTGCGACCAATCTGGCGTTACTCTGCATGAGGTGCCGATTGGTATTCAAGCTCCTGGTTTCGTATTTACCGCGCATTTAAAGTGTGACCGTTTCCGGGATATTCACCATGCTGGTGATTTAGGGCTCGAGGATCTCCATCCAGATGTAAAAAAAATCCTCGCAGCGGCCCGGGAGCAATTACGTAATCATTTTAGAGCCCGGTTAGCAGAAGAGCAGGCTGGCATCGTGGATCGTTGGAAGAGAGAAGGGATATATCCATTTGAAGATGATAAAAATCTGACGCCTGTCGAAGTGGCTGAAAGACAGGTTTTTGATATTCTTGCTGTCAATGTTGAAGCGTATCTTCCCAAAAAGGACGAAGCCGACTTGGAATCTCGGAAATTGACATTCCGCCTTCTGGCCATGGCGGTGAAGGAGAATCCGAATTCTGTCCGTCGTATCATCTCCGAAGTGTTGAATTTAAAGCCAGAGGAACAGGCTGACCTTGCTGAGATGCTGGATCATACATCACTCTCGGCTGTAATCAGCACTGCGAAGAATGTGGCCAATCGCTTGGACTTTTTATTATCACTGGAAAATCTTTTGTGTGATAAAGAAACGAAGAAGGCTTTGTTGGAGCGGGACCAACTACATAAAATTTTAGAGAACGAACCCTGGATTTTTAACGAGGAGTTTGCACTTTCCTGTAGTGAGGTTCGGTTGGAAAATGTGTTGGACCTTCATTTGGAGAAGCTGGGTGAAAGGTCTGATGAGCCCGGGCCGGTTGTCCGTGAAGATGGTAGGACCGGCAGAGTAGACCTGATGTTTTCACGTGCAGTGCATCCACGTCATGATGAGCACGATTACCTGATCGTGGAATTGAAGCGACCTTCCAAAAAGGTGGATTCTGTGGTGCTATCTCAAATTGAATCCTACGCGCTGGCCGTGGCAAAAGATTCACGTTTTCGAAACGAACGCGCCCGGTGGGATTTCATGGTCGTATCCGAAGAACTGGATGATTTCGCAAAAGAGAAAGCGCAACAAAGTGGCCGGCCCAAAGGCCTAGTGTTTGACCATGGCACGTTGAATATACGTGTATGGGCTTTTGAGTGGGGCGAGATCATTCGGGATGCACGTGCAAGACTCCATTTCCTTAATGAGCGGCTGGGGTATGAAGTAAACCGAGACTCCGCCACTAGTTACTTGGTTAAGGCGCATGAAAAGTATATTCCCATAATCGCCAAAGAGATTCAAAGTGATCATTATGAATCAGATTCTGAGGAAGGTGAAGGAGAATGAGTAATCACGGCAATGTCTTTGAAGATGACGTTGAGAAATTACTCAATCATACGTACCTGGGCGACTTTATCGCACGGGGGCCCGAAATACAATTTGGGCAGGGGAAACCCGAAGAACTTGCTGATGCCGTTTTGGTTCTTGGAGAAACCATTATAGCCTTTCAGTGTAAATCAAGAGCTGTGCCCAGCCCTGAAATGCTGGATGAGACTGAGCAGAACCGTATTCGAAATAAAATGCAGGAAGGCGTTAAACAGCTCAAGACTATCAGACGGGCTCTCAATCAGGAACTTGATCTAAATTTGGTGAATGCTCATGGGATCCCCATGCGGAGTCTTTTTCCCGCAGACACACCATTGATAGGAATTGTTCTTATTAATCTTCACGGGTTAGCTCCGGATGTGCAAGAACGTATAAATATCGTTCTTGGTGCTGATTATCAACACGAGATGCCTATACACCTTCTGAAGGCACAGGATTTCTGGTTTGCAACAGAATTTATCGACACCGTACCAGATCTCATTAAATTTCTTGAGCACAGATTTACCCTGCATTTAAACGGACAAATTCATGCTGAAACATCCGAGCAGGATTTTATCATGTTTTACAAGAGTCGGTATGACGCAATAGAAGAGCACTTGGTGGACCCCTCCAGCGGTATCCAAATCGAAGCCGGATTTGCTCGAAAGTTTATTGAAGAACATGACAGAGAATTGGCGGAAAGGACTGAGAACTTAAAAACCAGCTACTTAGTGGATGAGATCATCGACTTCTTCAAAGTCAGTATCGGTTACAACCCTGCAGATGACCTAGACCCGGATTCTGAAGAAGCCGCAGAGCTTATGGAGCGGGGGCGTGGTACTGAAGAGGCTTATTTTATGGCTATTAATGAGCTAGGAATGCTCTCCAGGCTAGAAAGGAAGAATTTTGGAGAGTCGTTGGTGGAAAAATCAATTTTAGCTGAAGATCGCGGGCACGGGTACCGTATCTACACCCCAGATGAACCGGGTCGCACCCCATTTTTTATGTTCTGTTACAAAGGAAACAGAGTGGACAGGTTGCGCTATTTTGAAATGTATCTTTGTATGGCCTGTGTTCAACTCAATCTTCCCAGAGTGGTGGGAATATCGACGGAATCCTCTAGCGCTCCAGAGGGCCGTTCCTACGATATCGCTGTAAAACTTTTGGAGGACATCCCTCCTGAAAATCGAGCTATATTTAGTGAGTGCAAAATTTTTGCCGACCCACGTAGATCCACTACCGATGAATGGAAAGGATAAAGTATGATTGAACAAAGCGCTCTGCATCTTCTCCTTCAAATCGCCATCTCTGCAGCAGCAGCCTTATTTGGCACTCGACTCGCAGCCAAGCGTTTTCGTGAAGATCGTCAATGGGAACGAAAAATGGAAACCTACTCCGAGTTAATCGAGATGCTTCATCATATGAAATGGCCAGCAAACGAATTAATTCGGGCGGAGATTGAGCATATAAATCTCTCTGATGAAGAGAATGAGAGGCTCTGGAGCAAATATAGTGAAGCCCGGCAAAAAGTCAGTATGCTTGCAGAATCGTCTTCGTTTTTGATTTCCAAGAATGTCCTCGAGTCGGTTATAAATATGGAGAATCGTCTCACGGCATCCAAATCTGTTAGTGGTTGGATTGATCATTTAGATTCTCATTATAGAGCTGTAGATGATTGTCTAAAGACGATAAAGACAATCGGGGCAAAGGAATTAGAGTTTGATAAAAATATCTGTGTTTTCCGAAGGGAAAATAGGAAGAACAGAAATGAAAATAAATGACATCCTTAGCCACATTGATTCAGGATATATGGCCTTTCCAGAGTTTTAGCGGGGCTATGTCTGGAACTGAGACCAGGTGCACAGCTTCTTTACCTCGCTGTACCGTAAACGTCCGGTGGGTGATTTGGTTTCAGGTTAGTCTTCAACACGTTTTGGAATGCGAATCATAATTCTGGTGATGACACAGAAAAATAGACTGAGGAGTTATATGAGATACAAAACTGAAATCACTGTTTCTGGGAGACAATTAGATGAACTACTAAACCCTAGTATTAGGAGCGCGGCTATCGAGAACCTACTTCTTACAGATGGGAAAGAAAAAGTGGAAGAAATGCTTTCACCAATGAATACAGACAGCAGATCAAGCTATTTGGATGGCAGTGCTGCTGTTGAAGAAGTTAGCTTTGATGCTGACGGCTTAACCGGTGGCCTCTCGGTTAGTTTCCAACACGAGGTTTATTATGGGTGTAAAGATATGGACAGATTAGATAACGACTATGCGGAAATTACTTTCGAAATCGATCATGAGGAAAAGATTGTGGTCTTTAGCATTTATCAACCTGATGAGAGAGAGCCTGATGAATTCTAGAAATTCTATCGTGTAATTAAAGATGTATAGCGAGAATTAATAATGAAATCCTCATTAGGCTGGATAGACTTTTCATCTGAACACCGGGACCGGGTTCGGACGGTGATTGATTTGTTGAAAGCTCCCGGGGTGGTGGATGAGCTGGGTATTGGTGTGATTCGGGATGCTTTTTCTGACACGTTGTTTCCAGGCCTTTCCACGATCCAAACCCGTCCGAAATACTTCATTATCGTGCCTCGGATTTTGAAGGAGTACGAGGGCTTAACCGACAGGAAGCGAGGCCGGATTCCGTTGCGGGATCATCTCGCTGAACAGGAGCTTGCCTGCAGGGTGATGCTGGCAAAGCGGTATCATGAACAGGAGGGCCTGGGGATCATCGGGGTGACCTTTGGCGAACGCACCGACACGGATGTGCAGCGTCGCCCGTCGTCAGTGTATTGGAATGGTCTCCGTGCGTTTGGGCTGGTGAAATCAGATGGGGCATTGGCTGATTTTTACCGACGTCATAGCGGACATCAGCCGTCGATTCGGTTGCGTCTGGAGGAAGGACGTGAAACTATGGGGGATGATTTCGATGCAGAGGACCTGGATGCCGGTCCCGTCGTGGCACCGCCATCTGTGGAAGACTGGATGGAAGATTTGGCCATCACGCTGACAAAGGATGAGGCGGTATTTCTGCGTCAGAAGGTCTGCGCGTGTCAACCGGACAGTTTGATCGGTCAGTTGCTGTTGGACGAAGATTTGGCGGATGCTGTGGTGGATCTGGGCGACTCCGCTGCATTTACCGATTTGGTGGCCTTGCTCGAAGATCGCACTTTTACGCACGTTCAGACACTGCGGGTCGCGCAAATGGCCCGTGACTTTTGGCGAATCCTCTACGGGGCACACCTACGCTACAACGTGTTGCTTCAGGCCCGGTTTGGCTCTGAGGGCCGGAAGTCCGAATACGAGGAAAAGTGGATCGCCTGGCGGGGAGAAATGGCGACCTTTGACTGGGGGACTTGGAAGGATGAGGATCTGTGGCAGTTGGTGTCCAACCATGGGGGACATCCTCATCCATGGACGAGAACATTTATAAACAGCTGGCTCGATGTAAGCCGACAGGCTGATGCCTCTGATAGCGTGTTTGATAATCTGGTGGTGAACCAGGAGACGCAGAACAAGCGATCTCGTTCACGGCTACGTGCAGACAACAAGGGTGAGCGTGTAGATGGTTGGTTGGGAATACGGAACCTTGAATACCGTATGCCACAGGTTTGGCAATTTGTGGCGGATATAAGGCGTGCGGAACGCGGGGAGGCAGATCCTGATGTTGGACTGTAAACGCAACCGATTGGATTATGGGGAGCTTCTTGTTCCGCCTGCGGGGTATCGGCTTGAACGAGCTGTAGGTGCAACTTACAGCGCGGACCTGAATACCCTCCTCTCGATCCCGGTCGCGTTGGTGTATGCCAATACCCTGGAAAAAGCAGAGGAGCGTGGGCATCATCAGTTACTGCAGGCTATTGAGGAAATCTCAAAACGGGTCACGGTGTATCACCAAAAAGGTCGGCTGCTCGTGCCCACCCGGTTCAATCGGCTCTATGCGTTTCTGGAGGACATGCTGAAGCCGGTCACGCCCTTTGATGCGTTTACCTCCTTCCACCCCAAAACCTGGGTGCTGCGGTATGTGGACGAAGCTGGGGAGCAACCGGATGTATTCCGGGTGTTGGTGATGAGCCGGAATCTGACTTTTGACCGGAGCTGGGATGTGGCGGTCTGCTTGGAGGGCAGGGAAGTGGACGGTCCCCAGAGGAATAATTCTCCCTTATGTGACTACCTGAATCACCTTAACCTACTCTCTCCTTTCCCGGATGCTGAAGGGTTCATCGATAAGCTGCGGTATATCAAGTTTGATTACCCGGAAGGATTCCGTTTCCCGCAGTTTCACCCCATCGGGTTTGAAGGCCATTACATCAATCCGGTTCAGTCGATGGAAGGTGACCGGGCGGTGGTTCTCTCTCCTTTCGTCGACGACAAAACGCTCTCTGGACTCTGTGACCGGGTGGAAGAAGTCCACCTGTTCAGCCGTCGCGAGGAGTTGTTGAAATTGAAGCCCGGGGTTCTCACACGATTGGCTTCCTGTTATGTTGTTTCCCGCTGGGTGGTGGAGGGCGAGAGCAGAATGCAGATGGAATCCGAAAATGCGCAGGAGGCACAGGAGCAGGATCTGCATGCCAAAGTGTTCGTCGTAGAGAAGGGTTCGGATGTGAAGTGGTATCTGGGATCCGCAAATGCGACCCAGGCCGCGCAGACGCGCAATACAGAGTTTCTGGTGGAGTTTACCGGCAAGAAGAATCTGGGCCGCATTGATGACCTGCTGAATGAACTGTTGGGGCCTGATCGTGATCTGGGAGTGTTTGAGGCCTTTGATCCGGAAGCGACCACGGGTGAGGACCATGAAAAGGAGGAACGGGAGGATTTGCGGCGGCTGGAGTATCGGCTGATGGAAATGCCGGTAGAAGCCTCGGTGGTGCGTCAGTCCGGAGACCGCGAGAATTTCGATCTCAGACTTGGCCTCAATCTGGAGGACATCCAATTTCCTGAGTCAGTATCCATTTCGATTCGGCCCCTTAATCTGCCGGAGTCTGAGCAGAAACTTGCGCCGGGAAGCGTCAATGAGTTGCTGTTCGAGAATATTCCGGAAACGGATCTCACCCGTTTTCTGGTGATTGAGATCTCCGGTGCCAGCTCGCGTCGCTTTTTGCTGCGGGTAGAGGTAAAAGGAATGCCCAGCACACGGGGGGATAGCATTTTCAAGAGCCTGGTGAATAGTCAGGAGAAATTCTTCCAGTACCTGGCGTTTCTTTTGTCCGAGGACCCGCTCAACGAAGAGGGTGGGGAGGCCACCGATGCGAAACAACAGGGAGAAGGGGCAGACCCTCTGGAAGCCTGGCAGCATGGCATGCCGGTGTACGAGCAGTTGCTGGTCACGGCCGCACGCAATCCAGCAAAGCTGAAACAGGTGGATGCATTAATTACGCGCCTACGTTCGGATAATGATGGAGAGGATGTGGTGGTACCCACGGCCTTTCTTGATTTTTGGAATGCCTTTCGTCCTCTAATACTCGAAAGTAGGGAGGATACCTAATGTCTACCTCTCAAGACTCTTGGGCGTCCTGTATTCAGAAAACACAGGGAAGTTTGAAAGATTTCCAAGTTGCCACCGTGGATGTGGTGCACCGGCGGATGTTTGTTGAGGGGCAGAAGAACATGTTGATCGCCGATGAAGTGGGGTTGGGGAAAACCATTGTAGCAAAAGGAGTCATCGCGAAAGAGCTGATGGCACGAAAAAAAGCAGGAACCCGAAAACCGCTAAAGGTAACCTACATTTGTTCAAACCAGGTGATTGCCTCTGAAAATATCCAGAAGCTGAATCTCTTTCCTGAACAAGCGGTCGTAGAAAGAGAAACCCGTCGTATCGCTTATTTGGCTTATGCACCAAAGCCGAAGAAAGACGCTTATTCGAAAACGTTGACCCTCAATACTCTAACTCCGGGGACATCATTTAACCCTCGATGTTATCCAGGGGTTAGGAAAGAACGGTCGATTGTATACGCGTTATTGTGCGGTGATGAACGGCTGGATGCTCAACAAGAGGGGGTAGCTTGTCTTGTTCGTGGATCTGTTGAACAAAAACCGGCTGACTGGGAATGGTGGCTGGAAGACATGCGGAAACTGGAACTTAGAAAAGGACTCCAGGAACGGTTTCTAGGGCTGGCTTCCAGAAAAATACTGCCATTAAAGTATGATGCGGTTTACCAGTTGCTTGGAACAAAGAAGCCGGTGAAACTACTGGAGGCTGCTGTTTCTCTTTCAGACTTTCTGACACCTGTTAACGAGAAAGTTCACCGAACGGCTTGTAATGAACTGGTCAGCGTTTTGCGTCAACTCATGATTGAATGCTGTATGTCATATGTGGATGCTGACCTCTATATTCTCGATGAGTTTCAGCGGTTCAGAGGTTTGATTGATTCTTCGAATAAAGCCGAAGCCTCTCAGCTGGCACAGAAGGTATTTAAGCAGAAGAAATCAAAGGTGCTTCTGCTCTCGGCGACACCTTTTAAGGCCTACACGGGTGACTTGGAGCAGGCGAATGGAGAAGATCATTTTGAAGATTTTCAAAAAATTCTCCACTTCTTGCTGAATGAAGATGTGGAAGTACTCAACTCCTACAATACGCATCGCCGAGAATTGTACAGGCAACTTCTTAGTCTGGATAAAGAGACTCCGTCCGTATCAACGGAACATCGAGAGGCGGTGGAAGATATTTTACGGCAGGTTATGTGTAGGACAGAACGGAACAGTGTGTCGACTGACCCCAATGCTATGATAGATGACCAGTGGAAGAAGGCCATGCTGCCGTTTAGCATTAATGACATCCATAACTTTACGCAAACTGACCGGTTGGCCCAGACGCTCTCCCGTATTCCTAAAACCGCTAAACATACAATCGGCGCTCCGGTTGAATATTGTAAATCCGCACCATATCCTTTGTCCTTCCTTGATGGATACCAGTTTAAAAAAGATCTGAAGAAACATCGAACTGAGCCGGAGGTCCAAAAAGTATTAGAAAGTACCCCAGGTGCGTGGTTGAATACGGAAGCAATCCATTCATATGAGTTAAAGTTGGCGCAGGGAGCGGGTAGTCACGAAAGTGGTGGCGTTGCACACGCTCGGCTAAATCAGCTTATTGATGCTGCAGTAGGGGCGAAGGGTGCGAGCCTGCTGTGGATCCCACCTAGTCTACCGTATTACCCGATGGAGGGTGCATTCAAAGGGGCGGATAAATTTAGTAAGACACTGGTTTTTTCGGCATGGGTGATGGTACCGCGCATGATCGCTTCCCTGGTTTCTTATGAGGTGGAACGTCAGACGGTCGGTAATCCGTTGACCCGGGATCAGCAGGAGGCACAGCCCCGAACTTATTTCGCACCCGATGATGAAAAGAAGCACCGCCGCCACCCCGTGCCGCAGTTGACTTTTTCCGTCAGGGAGCAGGGTGGGGGAGAGTATGCCGCCAGCATGAGCAACTTCTGTCTATTGTATCCTTCGCCGACATTGGCTGCACTGGTGACTATCCCGGAACTGCTTAACGGCGAGGGTGGCTTGGATAAAATTCTGCCCGAACTTTCGTGCAGGATTCGTGGAGTTGTCGAAGAGTTAAATCTTCAGAAGTACGAGCAATCGACAGGGAGCGATGAAAAATGGTATTGGGTTTCCACCCTGCTATTGGATAGGGGGCACAAGGGAAAATCGCAGCTCGTGGAAACGTGGCTAGATGAAGTCGGTCCTGATAATGAAGAAAGTTTATTTTCATCAAAAGAGAAAGACCAACGGGGGAAAAGGTTTCATTTAGATGTACTTCGACAGGCGTTCCGTGAACCGGAAAAGATGAACCTCGGTCGTATGCCGGATGATCTGTGCGATGTCCTCGCTGATATGGCTTTAGGCTCGCCTGCGGTGGTAGCACTTCGAAGTTTATCAGCACTTTATTCTGAGGGACAGTATCTGACGACTGATTTGAATGATGCGGCCTTAATCGCCGGGCAATTCGTTAATTTGTACAACAAGCCTGAGTCCATTACCGCAATTCGGCTGACAACTGATCGATCCAGTTATTGGCGAGAGGCCATTATTTACGGTTGTTGTGGGTGCCTTCAGGCGGTGATGGACGAGTATCTACATTTGCTCATGGGGCAGCAAGGAAGCCGGAAAAAGGTTATTCGTGCATTCGAGGATACAGTCAATATCTCTACTGCCAGCATTAATGTAGACGGACATAAGTCTTTCATAGAGGGCAAGCCGTTGAAAATGCGTTGTCACTATGGGGTCAGCTTCGGAAACCAGAAGATCGAGACAGAAAAGGGGGAGGAGAGGGCTTCAAACATACGAGGTAATTTCAATTCTCCATTTCGTCCTTTCGTGCTGGCCACCACCTCAATTGGACAGGAGGGTCTGGATTTTCATCAATATTGCCGGCGGATTGTGCACTGGAATCTCCCGGGAAATCCCATCGATCTGGAACAAAGGGAAGGGCGGATCAACCGCTACAAGGGCTTGGTGGTTCGGCAGCAACTGGCAGTACGATACGCGGACGCACTCCGTCAGAGTTTTGCACAGGGAGATCCGTGGGAGCATCTCTTTGAGTTGGCGGATATTAGTGAGAGGCAGAGTTCAGGAAAATGCGAACTCATACCTTACTGGCATACAGATACGAATGAAGTGGCCATTGAGCGCATGATACCGATGTACCCCTTTAGTCAGGATCAGGTGCGATTGGAACGGATTTTAAAGACGCTTACGATCTATCGCTTAGCATTCGGGCAGCCCCGGCAGGTCGAACTGGTCGAACATCTGTTGGCGAAAGACTTCTCTCCCGAGGAGATCGGGAATATTCGCGAAAAACTCATGATTAATTTAAGTCCTATCGTATATCAGAGTTTTGAACCTAATAATCCCGATGTTGAGTCGCGACAATAAGTAGAGGGGTAGTCAAGATGCCTCCAGTATCATCTGAGGTTGGATTTCTACCATCCATCACGGTGTGGGGTCGTTTATGCGAAGTGCTAGCACTCATACCGTGTTCCTAGTAAAATTTGGTGTTATTATTAAACTCTTGGCCTGCTTTTTAAACGTAGTGTTTTGGGGGCACTGAATTTAGGTTTTCTCATGGTCGTTTCTCTGTAATGCTCTTTACTTATTATGACCACTCTTTTCTGGGGGAATGCAAAATGAGATAGATGGGTTTTTCGTGAGAATTTTTCAAAAAGTACGCACAGCTTTTTCCATATAACTGACTTATAAAACGGCTACAAATTCACCTACGACTTGAAGGGTTTCAGTATCCTCGGCGGTCAATATAATCGGATTGTATTCCTGGCGGGTGCTTTCTGGTTTTAGGACAATACGGGAGTGCGTCCACTGGTCATGGTTTTTTTCTTTTTCACTATGGTATCTTTTAATGGTGAAGCGGCCATTATCGGGGTCTTGCTGATCTTGTAGTTGGATTAACACGATTTTGCCTTCCCTGGATCCAGCGGGGTTTAATCGAAAAAGACACCAGGATCCGTTGGGGATTTTGCGGTTCATGGATTCACCCATTACCCGGGTAACGAAATATCCCTCCTGGGGGTTGATCCATTCCGGGAGGGCCACCCAGTCCACCGAGTTTTGATCAGGAAGATGTTGTTCTTCACTGAAAATACCGGCAGCTACATGAAGGTTGAATACGGGTACGGCGTTTTCGTAAGGTACGATCTCTTCGGTTTCCAGTAAGCGGAGTTCCAAACCAGGGTAGGGGTCCATGGGTATGGCGGGCCCTGCAGAAAGGGTTGTCCCCAATGCGGTTTTGAAATAAGCTGCGGTATCCTGATCGGTACAGAATATATAGCAGCCTTTCTGTCCCCGGGTCATCAAGGTGCGGTAAGTGTTGCGGATGATAGCATCGGCCTTTTCAGTGGCCGCCTCCGGATTTTCCTTGAGAGCCTTTTTGTAGCCTTTGAGTGATGCGTCGGATCGAGCACGACATTCAGGATACGTCTGCAGTTCACCGTCAACATAACGGAGATCATCACCGATGATCACACCCACGTAATCTACTTCAAGTCCCTGACAGGTATGGATGCATCCCGCTTCCTTCACGGAATCCGGTTGGATAATCCAGAGACTCCCGTCCTTGTTGAGATTCCATTGCATGCGAAAGTCATGTTCAGGAATATCAATATCCATGGCGCCAGCCTGCTTTTTGCTGACCCAGTTCCAGCAGTATCCCGCAACGATACGGGCCTTGTTGTTTTCCAGATTCTTTTCTTCGATCACGCGGCGCATTTCATGGGGATCATCGAAAACGCGAAAGTCAAAACCTAGGTCCAGATCGGTATTTGCGGTTTCTCTAATTCCGAGGGTATGGTCCAACCATGCGAGATAACCATCCGATCCGTTGCAACGAAACTGTGAGGCCAATTCCATCTCCGTAACCATGGCTCCACATTGCGCTGCCCATTTACGGATTTCCGCCTTCCGTCCTGTATCTTTCCAGGTGACCCGCTGGTCTTCATCAATAAAGAAAACACTACATTTGGCACTGCGGATAATCTCCAGGGTTTGATTCTCCCCTTCATTCCCGTAAAACCCTGATTTCTCATTCAAACGATGAGCTTCATCTACCACCAGCACATCAAAGGTATTTAAATCTGTAGTGGTATAGCAACCTGAACCTTTAAACAGGTTGTCGATACGACTTTTCCGCATGGTGCCGGTGAGTTTACTCGCGTATACCGCACGGGGCGCACTGTTCTTAGATACGTAATGCACGACCTGTTCTCTGCCGGTGAAGGAGACGAGCAGATTGATCGCCACAACCGACTTTCCTGTGCCGGGGCCACCCCGTACAATAAGCACCTGCTTTTCTCCTGCCTGGGCTTTTTCACTGAGATTCAGCGCGTTTTCATAGACGACCTTTTGATCGTCAATCAGCGTGAACTCCTGATTACCGGCCAACATATTGGCAAGAGCATCCGCAAGGTTTTTGGAAGGTTTGATTTTGCTCTGATCAATCCGATACATCAGCCCATCTTTGTCACCTGTTCGGACGAATTGTTCGATAAAACTTCGGAGTTTAGCAGTGTCCTTCTTTAGGAAACTCGGGGCTTTTTCAGTATGGCTACTATAACAGGGGGCCAGTATTTCTTCTGAAGAAATGCAGTTGTGAAGGTAAGCGCAAGGGTGAAGGTCGATTCCATCTTCTCTTACCGTTTCACTAAAATCCTCCAGCAATGCTGCGTACGACCAAGCCTGATATGAAGGATGTGTGGTTTCACGGGGAGATCCGCCCAGTACGGTCACGACGACTCCGTCCTTTTCAGTCGAGGTTGCTTCCGACCATTGCTTCAATTCCACAATGACCAGATTCTCGGTGCCGTCTTGATCCCGACCCGAAAGAATAAAATCGACCCGTTTTGACGTCTGGGGAATATTGTATTCAATCGCCACTCCTGCATCGTCTGGAACTTTACTACCCCTGAGAAGGCTTTCCATATATCGCATCGAATTCTGCCAGGAAAGAATCTCGTTTTTGGGAGTATGTCTTCCCATTTTCCTTAACACCAGATCTTCGATGATTTCTTCGATCCGGTTATCGTACACATCCTGTAAAAAAGATTCTTTTGTGGCGTTATACACGATCATGATTCGTACTCGGTATATTTCTTGGATGATCCCCGTACCATATCAGCAGGATATTTTTTCGCGTTCTGATCTATTTTCTTCAATGCGGCTTCCTCAAGACCAATGTTCAATTCGTCCGCCAACCGAATCAAATAGATGTAGACATCCGCAACTTCTTCACGAATTTTTTCCATAGTTTGTTCTGATGGTTCACGTGAGGCCTCACCATCCATCCATTGAAAATGCTCCATCAATTCCGCTACCTCAACTGAGAGAGCCATGGTTAGATTTTTCGGGGAATGAAACTGCTGCCAGTCCCGTTCCTCCGCAAAAGTGCGAAGTCGTTTTGCGAGATCAATTCGTGAAGTAGAACTCATATGATTATCCAAAATATTTTAGAGATAAAGTTTTTGTCGATTCTGTAGATGTTAAGTTCATACTTACTTTGGCTTTGGTTGTGCAGTAGTAGATTTGATGTTCACGTGTCCATTTTTGGACCTCACTTCATTACTACGAGTTTCAAAAATTTATGAACACACCTTGTCCTTACGTGATTTGTACCGTTCCCCGACATTTGGGAAAACGGCTGCATCCATAAAATTGTTGGCCTGCTTTGGGGCCTTTTTTCGCGGTGCGGAGAGTCATTTTGTCGCCACACTTGGGACAGGGTGGGGTTTCATTGGCCGTCTGATAAGCCGTAGGGAGTTCATCACTTTCATTCTTCATGTTAGAGGGAATTTTTACATCGTATTGAGCTGTGTGGCGCTGCTTGAGGTGCTGGACATGCTGGCGATGGGTAGTGTGGGTCTGTTCGAGTCGGCCTGTTTGAATGGCTTGGTTGGCACGCTGTAGTTGCTCTTCGTCGAATACCGGTTGTTTGAAGCTGAGAATGTAGTTGGTGCATCCTCGGCAATAGGTCACGTTGGGTGGCATATCAGTTTTGAAAGTGCTATCACCTACAAATACTACTACAGAATGGACTGAGTCCGGAGGGAGTTCCAACAAGGTGCGCAGGGTTTCGGTATGTTTATAATTCTGTCGTAGCGGATTCTGGAAACTGGTTTTCTTGCGGTAGATCGTCTGGGTCCATCTTGCCTGTCGCTCTGAACCGAAAATCCAACCCTTCATGTTTTTGGTTTCCACGCAAAAGATCCCAAAGGGGGAGACGACGATGTGGTCGATCTGGGTGGTGCCGTCTTCTGTAGGTAGGGTGACGTCATGATAAACCCGGTAAATATTCTTAGGCAAGTGCAAGCGAAACAGGAGAGTTACAAACTTTTCCCCTAACCACCCTTTTACCACGGGTAAACGGGCAATTTTGAACGCAAGAACCAGTAATAGTAGGGGGATTAACATGCGAAGTATTTCGGGTGTGAGCACACTACGAAATGAATCAAGAAAAGTTTCGATCATGGTTGTATAGTCCATTAATTAAGGCTTCGTTAATTTCTACTTTACGGTTCGAAGTTACCCACAAACTCTCCCAAAATAGGATGATTGGGGCAATCGATTTTTGCTACACGTATGGGCTCGTAGGCTGGGTTCTCGGATTCGAAGATCCAGTGGGTGGAATCCTGGGTTAGATATTTTATGGTTTCGTTGCCGATGGCGTCGCTGGTATTTCCGAAAGCCGGAACATTGGCGATGACAATCTTCCGTCCCTCGGGAGCGCGGCGGTGATACTCGAAGATGGCGAGGCTGCCTTGCGGCAATTTGGGTTCCATGGAATCTCCTGCCACCCGCACGACGAATCGATTTTTATCGCAGTGTTTTTCAGGCACCTCGATCCAGTCTAAAGTGGTGGGGTCTTCCAATCCTTGTACTTCAAGCCCGTGATACGCAGAACCGGCGGCGAGGTCGCCCACCAGAGGAAGGCAATCCCGGTAGACGCGGTTGCGGACCTCTACGAATGAATAGATGTTTGGATTAGGAGATTCCGTGCATCCGGGGCCCTCCGTCACATACAGTGGAGGTTGGGTACGCATGCTGTAGGGCGTTGTACTGGGGACGGAAATTGTTGGGATTACCGCTGAGGCTTTAAAATCATCCGGTTGCCAGCGTTTGACGCCACGTTGGGTGGCGGTGATTTCACAGGCTTCGCTCAGGCGACTGTAGAGAGTGTTTTCCCAGTTATCGGTTTTGAATTCTTCGCGTCCCATTAGGGTTTGTGCGTCCCGTAAAAAGCGATCGCCAAATTCTGTTTGGAGTCCTGACCAGTAATTGATGATCAAGTCCCGCCGGGCTTTGAGGAGTGCTGTGCTGGGAATACTGTCGCGCTTCTGGTTATTGACAGATGGCAGAGCGGGGAGCAGATTCCAGAGATCATTGTTTTTCCACAACGTATAGGGGAGTGTGTGGTCTACTTCGAAATTAGTCCGCACGGATTTCTCTGTCCAAACACAGATGAGATCACTTTTGTTTTTTAAATAATAACCCCGCGCATCTTGCACATCCCGGTCGGGATCCCAGCGTTTGAGCAGGCAGTCCAATACTTCGCTGGCCTTCACTTGTTGCCGGCTGAGTTGTTCGGTAAGCTCTGCCCAGCGTAGGAGCGTGGCGTCCTGAATCCATGATCCGGTTAGACAGAATTCCCGCCATAAGGCGGCATCCATTTCGATCGCGGGATTTTTCAGGTCATGGTTGTATTGAAACACGGAAAATTCTTTCCCTCCGCCCGCATGTCGCACCGGCATATTCCAGATGGTACTCTTCAATTTGGAGTGGGCGGATTTCCAGAACTTTTTCTGGCCCTCTGAAAGCGTGCCTCGTCGCCAATTGGCGTGGAAGGCTGAGAGGCCTCCCGGCCCAGCCGCAACAATGAGATCGTTGATCTTTTTCCGAATGGCGAGATTTTTTCCGCCATGCTCCCGTTCACCATTCTTTTGGCTGATAAATCGTTCATGAGCAAAAATTGGCCAATAATACCACAACCAGCGATCCGCGATATTACCGAGAGGGATCGCGACTTTTCCGTGTGGTAAAAATTCGGCAATATGGAATTCTGTTTGGGCAATTTCCGCCAGTGCGCGGACCAGTGCCAGTTTATAGGTGGCGTCTTTCTTGTCGTGGTTCAGGACCTTTTCTACAAGATTTAGAGGGCAGTCGCGGTTTGCATCCATCCGGGTGAAGCAGAGGTTGGACCAGACGATGCCGCTTCTGGCCAAGGAGTCTGTTTCTTCGCTTTGGCGGTCCAGTCGGAGGCCCATGCGTTCCAGGAGGAGAGAGAGTTGATGGGTTTGAATGGGAGTGAATAGTCGGCCCTCGGCATCCCGTTGGGTTTGGGCGTCAATATCTTCCCGGGTTTTGGGAATGGAGAGGTAGAGTTTTCCGCCGATACGCAATAGGCGGGTGAGTTCTTGGACTGCATCAAAAATCTGGATTTCGGGGAGGTGCATCAACACCGCGCAGCAGGAAAGGGCATCGAAACTTTCATCGGCGAAAGGCATGGTTCCGGGTAGGCTGGCGAGATGTACTCGGATTTGATCCTGGCCTTTGGCGGTCAGGGAATTGCGACTGGCCTCCACCATCTCTGGACTTGCATCGGTGCCGACGGCATTGAGACCGCAGTCCAGCATCTCCAGTAGCGCTTTGCCGTTGCCGCAGCCGACGTCTAAAACTTTTTGCCCTGTGGACAGCTCACGAATCCATTGCCTAAATGCCTCCGAGGGTGTGCCCCAATCCGAAGAGAGGGTTTTCGATGCGTAAGCCTCAAGGGTTTTAGTATCGGGTCGAGTATTTTGCACGGGTGAGTTTGTTTAAGTGAGGGAAGGGGTGTCGTTTAGTAACACCTGATTTTAATCAGATATTTATGAAATTTTCTATCCCAATAAGCCACTGATCATGGAGAATTCACTTTGCTTTGCTATGTTCTATCTGCGACAGGCCTCATTATCGACATCAAGGTCTTTGGTTTTATCAGGTACGATTTTTCATCATGGTGAATGTGAAATGAAAATCAACTTTTGCGAACACGTTCCAGCCCATCCCATAAAGAGTTGACCGGAGGATATTCTCGGGGATCTCTTAATCCCAGCTCTTCAAGGGTATAGTTCATTTTACCAAAATTACAGGCCGCGCAGGTGATGACTAGGTTGTCCAGTGTATTCTCGCCGCCTGCGGAATGCGGGACTACATGATCATACTGAAGCCACATACACTGAAAGGCCGCATGTTGAGAGGCATTGGTTGGTCCCCATGGAATCACATCAGGATAAAGCTTATGCAGGCAGTTCCGGATATCCGGATGAATCACCGGGATGCCGCAGAAGCGGCAGTGGTATCCATCACGTTGGTGTAAGGCTTTTTTCATTGCCGCATCCGGCATGCGTGCTTTCACTTTGAGCTGCGAATGTTGTGCTGATTGTTTGGATACTTTTACGTAGGGACTCTGCTTGCCCCAAATGGATTCCGTCCAGTCTCTTACTGTAGGGTTGTTGGCTAATGCAAATAGTTGGGAGGCCAGTTTTACGGAACCAGAGAGGTGGGCTGAAACCGCGGCATCCAAATACCGTGCAGAATCATAAATTTCCGGGATAGGGTTCCTGAAACAGCGCTTCATCATCAACCGTCCTCCGTATTTTGTTTTAAAAGCACCTGCTCTAGCGCGACTGTGCGTGGTGGGTTATCCGGTAATCGTATTATCCTTTTTTTAAGGTCCAGTTGGCTTAAGTGGTCCATTTTAGGTGAGTTTAATCGCTTTTTGAAAGGTAACTGGTGGGATGGGCGGTTATGAGTGTCAGTGTGTTTTAAGCCCTGTGGGTAAGGAGTCCTTTGTTTTTCTGCTGGTGGCTTAAGGTTTGGGGCAGGCGTTGATGCCGAGATGGGTGAGGCGTTCGCGGTGGGATTTGAGGCGCTGAGTGAAGTCGCTGTAGTCTTTTTGGGTGGGGGTTAGCCAGAGGACTTCGGCGAGGGCGCAGATGCGAGGGTAGCCCATGTAGTTGACGTCGTCTATGGTTTTTATGTATTCGGTCCAGAGTTGTCCTTGCGCTCCTAGGATGTGATGGCGCTGGTTTTGGGGCATTTCTTCGGGAATAGGTTCGTAGCTATAGACCTGCTCGAGGGTGGTGAGACCGTGAATGGCGAGGGGTTCGTCTGCTTTGGGCTCTGATTGATAATGATCAAAGTAAACGCGTTGGCTGGGGGCCATGACCACGTCGTGGCCTTGTTCCGCGGCTTCCATGCCACTGGTTTCGCTACGCCAACTCATGACGGCGGCTCCTTCGGCCAGCCCGCCTTCTAAGATTTCGCCCCAGCCGATCAGTCGTCGTCCTGCTTTCGTAATATGGGCATCCATTTGCCGGATAAACCAGGATTGCAGTTCATCTTCATTTTTCAGACCGAGTTCAGCCATTCGTACTTGGGCACGTTCACTTTCGCTCCATTCAAATTTGGGGGCTTCGTCGCCGCCGATATGGATGAAGTGTCCCGGAAAGAGGTCCATGACTTCATCCAAAACGTCTTTCATGAAGTTGACGGTACTGTCCTCGACGTTGAGGACGTTTTGGGAAATGCCCCAGTGACAGCGCACGCGGGTTTTGGTTTCGAAATTTCCTAATTCGGGATAGGCGGTGATGGCGGCCACCATATGACCCGGCATATCAATTTCAGGTACCAGTGTAATGTGTCGGCGACGGGCAAAGGCGATGATCTGCTTGATGTCTTCCTGGGTGTAGAATCCGCCGTAAGGGGTATTGTCGTATTTACGGGGGCGGTCCTCTTCGTGTCCGATGAGGGTGGATTCACGGATGGACCCTACTTCAGTGAGGCGGGGATACTTTTTGATTTCAATGCGCCAGCCCTGATCTTCGGTGAGGTGAAGATGACAGATGTTAAATCGATGCAGGGCGAGCTGATCAATAAAATTGCA
Organism: Kiritimatiellota bacterium B12222; assembly: GCA_029719485.1. Lineage (GTDB taxonomy): Bacteria > Verrucomicrobiota > Kiritimatiellia > SS1-B-03-39 > UBA6053 > UBA6053. The sequence continues at coordinate 1,072,730 of CP120722.1, forward strand.
GACCTCCTCCACAGTGAAAAAGTGACGGCAAACATCCAAGTGCTGACCGCGCCAGCGAAAGCGGGGGCTGTCTTCAATTTCAACTTGAGGAAGAACCCAGGGGGAGTCTTGAATCGACTCCGACAAGATGGCGGGTGGCAAAAGTTGACGTAAGGTTTGGATGCCACGGGCGAGTCCGGTGGCGTTGGGTGCGCTTATACAGAGCTGGGAGGCGGTGACGGTAAGGGTGTACTGTTCATCGACGAAACCGGCCTCGTCCGCTTCGGCCAGAGCTGTGGCTTCCAGATGAAGAGTGCCGTGGTTGTTTCCTTCGGAGACGGGGAAGGGGAAGCCGGTAGCGGGACGAAGATATTCGGCTAAGAGATGCCCGAGATCCAATGCGCCTTGGCCGGAACAGCTAATCGTGGATTCGGTGTTGAGGTGTAATTCGCCTTTGCCTACACGCAAGGATTGGGGCTGAGGAATGAGGCTGATGGGTGGGGTCATGAGGGGATTTTCCTGAAGTCTGAGCTTAAAATCGTGAACAAGGTATGCATCTAATAAATGAAAGGGGATAGAGCAACCTTCTGCAAAAAAAAAAAGCGTCGATTCGTAACACGAATCGACGCTTTTGGACGGTGAAGGTCTTGTTTGTCTTATTTTTTGGAGCGTCGACGAATTCCCAAGTAGATGGCGATGAACCCCAGGCCAAATAAGGTGAAGGTTCCTGGCTCAGGAATCGCCACTAAAAAATCATCTGTGGAAAGTATGCTATTAGAAAAGCGTACTTCGTCCGCGTATCCTGAAAATTCTTCTGCGTAGATTCGGAAAGGGGCGCTCACCTCGGGGTTGTAATCGTTTAAATAGGTTAGCCCGGTGTTTTCTCTGATTAGTTGATAGTCGAAGTAGAAGCGGGAAAAGTTATTTCCGTCATCAGAGCTTTTAACGACGATGGCCATGTGATGCCAAAGGCCATCGGCAACATCCACCGCATCTCCACTTCCGGACAATGTTCCGTTATCTACGACCGCACCCACTTTATAATTATCATCGTTATCCAGCACTCTGAATCCCCACGCGTTGGTTGGATCGTGATCAACGAAGTATCGATAATTATTCACCACGGTGTCTACTTTCACAAACATTTCGATGGTGAAATCCGCAACATCAAAAGGGCCCCCCACAGTGTCAGCGGATTGTAGATATGCTGTAGTTGCATTCCCTGTGTATTCCAGAGAACTGGTATTGGCGTAAGTCGTATCACTGACCGGGTCATAAATCTGTGAACCTGCAACGTTGCTTCCATAGTTAAAGGTAGCACCGGATTGTGTAAGTGTAGGAGCTGTTCCTTCCGAAGTTGCAACTGAGCTGATGGCATCACCTGCAGTCCCTTCCATACGGTACCAACCCACGGTGGAGGCTTGTGCCGCTGTGAAAGCTGCGAGTATGGGGAACAGACAGGCCCAGCGTAAGGCCATGTTGGACAGGAGGCGCTTGCTTGTTGGTTTAGCTTTGCTTGTAGTGGTCATAAAAAACTCCATAAGGATAGTGTTATCGTAGTATATAAGACTAGTTAGAAAAATCAACTTGTCAATACTTTGGGTGCTACAATTTAAGTTAATCCTTTTGAAATACCCTATGATTTGTTTTTTTGAGGGCTGCTGTATCCATGGGTGATGAAAAAACGGCTTCGATCCGTGAGTGGATCGAAGCCGGGTAGAGATGTGGGTTTCTGCTAAAAGATTAGCTGTTATTCTGTTTTGAGTTGCGACGTGCTGCCAAAATAGCGGCCGCGATGCCTACACCGAAAAGGGTGAGGGTTCCGGGCTCTGGAATAGCGACGAGAAAGTCGGATGAGTCCAACGCGGTGTTGCTGAAACGGACTTCATCAGAAAATCCAACGTAATCCCCTCCATAGATCAGGAAATCGGCGCTTACATTCGGCACATATGTATCCAAGCCCGTTGTTTTTTCGCGAACCAAATCACCGTCCATATACAGGCGGGCATACTCACTTCCCGAGGTAGAGGTTTGGACCACAAACGCGAGATGATGCCACTCTCCATCGTCGATTACGGGCTTATTGCTGTTGAAAACATTTGCACCGCTGATGGTACCTGAAGCATATTGGTCTGAGGAAAATTCTACAGAACGGACATTCCAACCGCTATCAATTCCACCACCGTGAGAAACGAATGGCCGGTTATTGGTAAGCACAGTATCGATTTTCACAAACATTTCGACGGTGAAGTCAGCTACATCAAAGGGGCCAGATGTCGATCCGTCAGTGACGGTAAGGAATGCGTCGGTGGTTGTGCCATTAAAGGCCATAGAGCTGGTGTTGGCCACGGTCGTTCCGCTGACAGGATCGTAAATATGGGAGCCCGCAACCGAACTTCCGTACTGGATGGTGGTGTCTGATGCGGTGGCTCCAGCTGCGGTTCCAGAGCTGTTTGCAACTGAGCTGATGACATCACCAGCTGTTCCTTCCATACGGTACCAGGCCAAGGTGGAGGCTTGTGCAGATGTCCACGCCGCGAGGATGGGAAGTAAGCTGAGACCGCGAAGGGTAAGATGGTGAATCTTGGGTTTGTTTTTGGTTGTTGTTTTCATAGATGTATTCTCAGGGTTAAATGATGATGTACACTATAAGACTAGACCTTTAGGTTGCTGCCTGTCAACCGTTTGATTTTGAGATTTGGGGAATATTCCGAATGCTACAAAAAAGTCTCTTTATGAAGATGGGGGCTTCATGAAGAGAACAAGTGTAGGTCTACATATCCGAAAGATCGGTGCCGCTTATCCAGGCGGTAAAAGGGAGGGCGTCTAGCGATTCATGGTGATGGATTGAATTTTTTCACCAATGAGTTTCCCCATCAGTTTGACCCCGGTGACGTTTTGATGAAGCCCATCTGAACTAAAATAAGCGGTGGCCCAGTCCTCATTTTCTAGCATTTTGCTTCTTAAATCTACTATTGCACAATTTTTGTACTCTTCGAAGGTGGTGGTGAGCAGGTCACACAACTCCGCGTTAAAGGCATGTCTAGTCGTATTTGTGGTAGGGAGAGGGGTCAGATATAAAATCGTTGCATCTGGATTTAGCGTAAATAAATGATCAATAATTTTCTGTATCTTTATCACGACAACTTCAGGGTCACTTTTCCAATCGTTCGTGCCTAAGAGTAAAGTGTAAATATCTGCTGAGGGAATATGCTGTATTCTTCTGAGAACCGCACTGGCATCATTCCCGCCTTCACCTTCATGGGGATATCCAAATGTATCGGTATTAGAGCCGATGAAAACGATGTCATCAAAAGTTTCGTTTATGGACTTTCGTAGACCTTGCGCATTGTTCCACCAGGTTTGGCTATCCCCGATCGTGCATACGGTTGTGTGTCCCACCTGATTGAACTTTATATCTACAATCGAAATCGTATATTCCACAAAGTCATGAGAGGGCGGGGGAGGATTGTTATAGATCCACTGCACATTCCGGAAATAGGTTTTGTCATTTTCATAGGATGACCAGCCGAATCGAAAATAGTAGCTGTGGTTTGAATCGTCCGTTATGCGGTAAATGTGGTTAAAATTAAATTCAGTATCTAAACGGTTGTATTCGGTGGGGCTGGTGATTTCTCCATGTTGTTCATCAAAGGTAATGCCATGGTTCTTTACATGTATTTTATAAGGGCCGAGTTCATAAAGAAGAGCAATGTCTTGAGTCGAATAGTGATCTTTCGGGGACGCTTCCTGATTCGTGCTGTCCCGCATGCGGCTCATTTCATTTACAGGTTGGGGGGTGGATGCGGTTGACTCGGCCGGGGTAAACATGGTGGTCAGGGATAAGGGCAACGCGAGTAGGGTGAATAAGGTCTTCATTGAACAACAGTTGGTTTTGAGCATTGAAGACAGATGATGGGTTAAGCGGTTGTGATGGTTGGATCAACGGAGTCCATTTTATTTTGCAGTTCGCGGGTTGCGGCCCAGAAGTCGGGTGCGTCTTCGCCGACGTCGAGGTGGAGTGCCCGGCAGAGTTCCAGTCCCATCAACAAGTTGCCATGTCGATTGAGATGAAGGTGATCTTCCAATAGGGGCGCATAGAGATCCGGAAAGTTGAGCCGTAACAGTTCCCAGCGACGTAATTGGTCGATGAGCAGTACATCCAGTTCGGCGGCTACTTCCCGGGTGCGTTCCATGTTCTGGAGGAAGCCGGCATAGCGTGAGGGATCCACGCGTTCGGGGGGGCAGGCGTAGTAGGTTTGGAGCAGGGGAATGCTACCTAAGTCCCGCAATTGATTGACGATGGTGATGAGGTGGGCTTTGTAGTCTTCGGTGCTGATTCCTTGCGTTGGATTGGCATCATTCAGCCCGAGAGTTACCAGGGTAACGTCGGGTTTAAATAGTGCGACATCACGTTCAAACCGCGCAAGCGCTCGTACGGTGGTATCACCGCCGACGCCGGAATTGATACATATATGTTTGCGTACTTCACGTGTTTGTTTGATACCGATATCTAAAATTTCAAACCAATGCATACCACTTAAAAAGTGTTCGGTGTTGGACGAACCGAGTCCGACCATGCGAAAGTGTTTCGATGAATGGATGAGTTTTTGAAAGAGGTGCATAGTGTGTTTTAGATGTTGAATTGTTGGAACCCTGTTTGGATCTGATGGGGGGTTCCATTAATAATCAGGGTGAAGGGAGCCGACGAGTTGACGGAACATTGACCGTCTTCATGCAGCAGGTCGCAAAGGGTTTCGCCGAAACGGAAACGGTTGACGCCATGGCGGGTCGTGCGGTGAATGCGCCAGTGAAGGGTGTTGGATAATCGGTCTGCGCCGTGTAATCCGATGACACTTTCGATGAAGAGGGAGATCGGACCAAGGGCGGACCATCCGCAAAAGTCGGGGCGGGCGCGTCGGTCGGGGAAGGCTGGGTCTTTGGTGGTGGAGGGTTCTGGTAGGGTCGGGCTGTAGGCTTCCCAAATGGTGTGGGGGTCGTAGGTTTTCCAGGTTTTGACCATGTGCGCGAGGGTGCGCTCGGCGAGCAGGTCGCCCTTCTCCGCATGGCCGCTGTTGCGAAGGGCGCAGGTGGCCATATAGACCATGGGCAACCACACACCGCCGCGCCAATAGCGACCATTGGGATCGAAATCCGGATCATGGGGAGGGACACTGGGCCAGGGGATTTCTCCGCCGAAGCCTTCGAGGGGATCCATGGCGTTGGCCGCAAGTTTCTCGGCCTGATCTTCACTGCAGAAATCTGCGAGTAGGGCCCAGTAGGCGGCGGGGGTTTTGACTTTTACTTGTTCGTGGGGATGATTTCGGCGAATGTCGTAAAAGATGCCGTCTGTTTCGTTCCAATAATATTTTTGGGCGAGGGCCTTCAATTCCGCGTGTTTGGCGAGGTAGATTTGGGCCAACTCTGTTTGGCCGATTTGTTCGGCGAGAGAGGCGATATGTTTGGCGGCAAGTCCTTGTTGGGCCAGCAGATCTACCCAGAGAATATCTTCATAGTGCTCGCGACCTCGCGGGGTGTTATCCATGCCGGAGGGGTTTCCGCTCCACCGATATCCATGGGGTTCACGTTGGGCGAGGATGGGGCAATTGGTTCCCGGAATAAGTTCATTTACTTGGGCGTTTTCAATGAAGTCATAATGTTTTTGAAGATATGGGAGGATATGCGCGATTCTTTTTGTATCTCCCGTGTAACGAAAATACTCGTTTTCAATCCACGCAAAGAGGGGAGGGTTATCCGGGTGATGGATTTTCAGAGAGGAGGGGCTGCCGTCGTGAAGAGGCTGGTAAAAATTATCAAAACTCTGGATGCCGGGGAAGAGTTGGGGCGCAAATTTGCAGAAGTGTACCATGAAGCAGGTGTCCCAAATCCAAATGGTTTCGGTGGAAAATGCTTCATCCATGTAGGGGGAGGCTGGCGCGCCTTCTCTTTCAATCACATGATCCCATGCCAGCTCCCAAGCCCGCCAATAGAAGGAAACCCAATCGGGGTTTTCATCAAAGATGGGTTCAGGGATGGCGGAGCGGTCAAGGAGACGTTTAGAGGAGCCCATAATAGTCCAGTGGTGTATGCGTCAAGATGCGTTGAAGGGCGTGGGACTTAGCGTCCAATCTTTTTCCAGATGGGATTTAGGGGAACTACTTGTTGTTCACGGGCGGCCTGATCGAGGGCAATGGCTACGATGGCGCTGCGCAAGCCTTCTTCACCGCTACACAAGGGGGCTTCCCCGTTTTGAATGGATTTCAAAAGTGCGCCCATGATATGCGGATCTCCGCCACCGTGTCCACCGCCGGGATAGGTTTCGATGGTTTCTTCTTCGTCTCCCAGTCGACGATATTGCAAACGGCCGGTGTACAGTTCGCCGATGATGGTTCCTTCAAGGCAGGAGATAAACATCCGGCGTTCGGGGATGGCATTGGAGGTGGTGATCTGAAAGGTGACTTGAATATTATTTCGATAGCTCATCACGGCCCCCATGGTATCCATGATGTCTTTTTCAGAAGTGAAGGGAGAGCCGACGGCATGGGGATCTTCCCAGTTGAGAAAGGTTTCAGCCCCATATTTTTCCATCAGGCCTTCATTTTCGGGAATAAATACGGTGTTGCCACCGAAAGCGCTGACTTGTTTGGGAATGTCGTTGCAGAACCAATTGAGCACGTCGAGGTCGTGGCAGCATTTTTCCAAGACGTGGGGGCCGGCCTGGTTGGTGAAACGGCGCCAGTTGCGCATGATGTATCCGCCATGGCCGGGTTTGATGTTCTCCGAGGCGCCAATGCTAATAATGGGTCCGAAATCACCACTGCGGAGCAGTTTGTGGATGGCTTGATAAAGCGGGGCGTAGCGCAGTACAAATCCGGTGGCAAAAAGCAGACCGGAGCCGGCGTGGGCCTGTTGGATGGCGACGCAGTCTTCAATGGACGTGGCCAAAGGTTTTTCGGTGAAAACGTGTTTCTTTGCCTCGAAAGACTGCAGAATATGTTCGGCGTGAAAGGAGTTGGGGGAAAATACCATTACCCAATCGACACCGGGTGTTTGAATGGCGGCGAGGGCGGAATCCGCCTGGACCGCATCGGCTGCGGTCCAGGTTTCTTTTGCTCGGCGAACCACCTCGGGATCGGGGTCGTAAATGCTGACGATTTGTAATGTTTCGTCGGCAAGTTCAAGTAATTGACGTACGAGTTCGCGGGAACGATTCCCTGCTCCGATAACTGCAATTCCTGTCATAATAGATCTCTCGATTGAGGTGGGGCCGATAAGGCTTTTGGATTAAAGGTTGTAAAGTGCCTTGATCTCTTCTGGAGAAAGTACGCGATTGTAAACACGAAACTCGTCTATTACGCCTTCAAACGCATGGTTGTAATCCGACCCAATTTGAAGATTTTTCACATCTCCGGAGGGCATAACCATCATGGGATCGCCTTTGCCATCAGGGGTGTAGGAGCCTTCTTCGCCGTTCACGTAGATGCGAACTTCGCCGTCAGTAAAGGTTGCGGCCAAATGATACCAGACATTTGCTTGTGAGGGGACGGGAGCCACCATGTATAAGGTTTGTTTTTTCTCGCTGTCCCAGAGCCATACCCGGATTTGGTTGTGGGGGGTAATGGAAAAGTAGAAACTATTCTGGTTCCAGCCACTGCCGGCAATGGCCTTGACCAAAATGAATCCTTCATCACTTTCTTTCCAGGACATGTTCCGTTTGGCCCAAAAAGCAATGGTACCTTCCTGAATGTTGAAATTGTCTTTACCGGGGTAGTACAAACGGGCGCTGCCAGTCAGTTCGACGCCGGTTCCTGATTTACCTTCTACCAATTGGGTGCTTTGATCTTTGGTTGGGGTTTTGACACCTTCCGCCGTGGTGGCTTCCATAGAGCTGTCCCAGGGGATATATAGGGTTAGACCTTCTTGCAGTGCCTCTGACGCAAAAGCATGATTCGAAATAATGGCAATAAATAGAAGAAAGGATAATTTTTTCATGAATGCTCCGTAGGGTTAAAAATCGGCTTTTGCCGAATACGTAATGTTTACGTAATATGGAACTATATAGTTATTACGGTTCATTGTTCAAACTAATATTCTATTTTTGTGTTTATTTAAAAACTTAAAATGCTATAGAGTTCCATATCGCAATTGTTTATTAACGTATTTTTAATGTGAAGGATATTTGTTCTTTCGGCGGATCACCGGGGTTGTTCTCAATCTTTGTTGTTGTTCTGAAAGGTCGTTACCCTTTTAATAACTCATCTACACTTCTTATGAAAAAGACTCTTTTTACCTCCTGCCTGTCTTGGTTTCTCTTTGTTTGTGTCTCCGTTTTAGGGGATGTCGTGGCGTTATCGGATGGGTATAAGGCCTCATTGGCGGACAGTTATCGATTGGAAAATGAACAACGTAGGACCTACAGTCTTAATGGGGTGTGGAAGATCGGATTGACCGAAGTCATTACTGAGCAGCCTCCGGCAGCAGAGGATTTCGGATTTGTGGTGGTTCCTTCGTCGTGGATGAACAGCACCGAATTTCCAATTACGGGAAATGATGGATTTGAATCGGGGAGTTGGAGCGGGACGAATCAATGGAAGGGCAAGAAATTTGCGGAGTACCCCAGTGCTTGGTATGTGCGTGAATTCGATAGTCCAGAAGTTGCGGACGACGAAGAGGTATTTTTAAAGCTTGATCGGGTGACCATTAGTGGAACGGTTTTGCTCAACGGCCAAGAAGTGGGCCGTTTATCGGAGCGTGAAGATGTTCGTTGGAATGTTACTGATATTTTAAACAGGGATGGGCAAGCGAACATCCTACAGGTGCGGGTAGACGCCTTGTTGTCCAAAAGTGTGAAAGCGTATTTGGGCGGTGACGAAACGGTCATGATCAAAGCGAAAGCCCAATTGCGGGGGATCACGGGTGATGTGTGGTTGCAAGTTGAACCTGCGGGACCCACCTTGCAAAATATTTTTATCACCACGTCTACTCGTCAGAATACCATCACCTTCGCGGCGGAAATTTCCGGCGGGGCGTCGTCGGGTGGCCCTGTGGATTTTGTGGTGGATGTTTTCGACAAAGCCAGCGGTGAGAAGGTGAAAACCTTTCAGAAAACGTTGTCGGCGTTGCCGGCAGTGGGTCAGTCGATTTCCATGACCCATGCTTGGGCGGACGCTACACTGTGGGACACGGATCAACCTCATTTATACACGGCAGTGGCTTCGTTGCAATCGGGAGCGCGCGATCTCGATACGACTTTTCCTGAAACCTTTGGTTTCCGGGAAGTGTGGATTGAAGGTCGGGATATTGTGCTGAACGGGAAGCCGTTGCATTTATTCAGTTATCATGCGCATGCGCACGACACCTTTGTGAATGCAGCCCGCAAGGTTGCGGAAGCTGAAATGGATGCGATGACGGCAATAGGGTTCAACTCGATTCAGTTGGGATCCGAAGGGACTTCTTCTGATGGGCGTTCCGCGCAATATTATCAGGATGTTCTGGAGCTCACCGATGCAAAAGGGTTACCCGTGATAATGCCTATTTATCCGGTTTATGCCTACGGCTGGGAGGATCCGGAGCAGCAGGAGCGGTGGACGGAACACATGCAGGCATTGGTGAAGCGTTACCGGAATCATCCTTCCTTACTGGTGTATGGGATGAACTTCAATTATCTCGGATACGGTTGGGATATGAATCCGCATACCTGGGCCAGTGGCTATCAGCCGCCGGACACGATTAACAATTTAGGGAATAAACGGGTGCATGCGGATGACAGTGTCGCGCGTTTAAAACTGATCGATGAATCCCGTTTGGTGTATAATCACGCCAGTGGAAATTATGGCGATTTCATCACTTCCAATTTTTATCCCTGCTGGCCTCCCTTGCAGGAGCTGGGGGATTCCCTATCCGGTTGGGCCCAAACAGGGACCAAACCGATGATCTTTGTGGAGTTGTCGCTACCGGTGTATATTCTCGATCTTATGCGGGCCCGTCAGGGGAATTATATGGACGTCCGTTATTCGGAAGTGTTGGAGGCGGAGTATCTCAGTGAAACTTTGGGGGCGGAAGCGTATGCATTGCAGTCGGATACGTACCTGCAGTTAATCAGTGATGGGGCAACCCGTGAAAAGAAAGCTGGTTCAGACAAGTACAATGTGAATCAGTCCTATATCTGGAATTATGCCTTGCGTTTGCATGAGCCCCTCACGACAGGCATACTGGCCATGCGTCCATCCTTTTTTAAAGATTGGCGTAGCTACGGTCTTACGGGATTTTCACCCAACAACCGTCGGTTTATGGAATATTATGGACGTCAGTTCGAGCCATGGCAGGGACCGAAGGTGAATTTCGAGTATGATGATCTCACGGCACCGGGACCTAAACCGTTCACGCATCATATTCCACAAGATCTCGAAATCACATTGGTGGGAATGATGACTCAGAAATATCTGCGGCCGGTTTTGATCTATTTTGGTGGCGATGCCGAAGAGGGCGTCAGCTCCAAGGATCATGCTTGGTTTAGTGGTGATCAGATTCATAAACAATTGGTGGTGGTGAATGACGCCCGTCAGCATCTTTCCTCTATGGTTCAGTGGCGCATGGTCGACCTGTCCAATGAACAAAGCGTTGCGGAAGGAGAGGTCAAGGTGAAGGTCTCCGCTGGAACGGTCGCAAGCTTTGATGTTCGTTTGAAGGCGCCCGAAGTGGAGAGCCGTAGGGCCTACCGTTTGGAGGCGACCTGGTCGGGTCCGTTGGCTGAGCAGACTTATGTGGAGTCGTTCAGCTTGGAAGTTTTCCCCGAGATGGCTTTGGCGCCGTCTGTGCTCAAAACGACCATAGGTTTATTTGATCCGACTGGTAACACGCGTCAGGTTTTTGATCAGTTAGGCCTCTCATATGTAGAGGTAAAAGCGGGTGAGCCATTGCCGGATTGTCAGGTCTATGTTGTGGGGCAGGATGTGCTGTCAGTCGAAACTCACATTCCACCAGAGATATTGATTCAAGTAATTGAGCAGGGGCGGAGTTTAGTATGTTTTGAACAGCGTAACTTGCAGGATTTTGGATTACGGATGCATGCCCGGGGAGAACGGACGGTATTTCCGGTGGATCGTCAACATCCGGTGTTAAAAGGACTTCAGACGGAAGATCTTCGTCAGTGGCGGGGGGCTTTCAGTTTGAGTGAGGCGTATCCAAAAGATCGGTTGGAAACGCCTGGACAGTATCCGGAAGAGTTTTGGAAATGGGGTAACCGCGGGGTGGTTTCATCTTATATGATTGAAAAGCCTGCGACGGGTCCGCTTCTGAGTATTTTAGAAAGTGGATTTGATCTCCAGTACACCCCTCTGGCCGAATTGCGGGAAGGGAAAGGGACGGTATTGCTCTGTCAGTTGGATGTGACAGAGCGCGTGGGGGTGGATCCGGCCGCAACGAGTATCTTTCAGCAGCTGTTGACTTACGCATCCACCTTGCATCCCCGCAGCTTGAAACAGGTGACGCTCTCCGGAAAACTCACAGAGGATTCCTTGTTAAAATCGGCGGTGGACGAATCGATACAACGTGATCAGGAGATCGTGTTGCACGCGGGTCCGATATCCGCGGTGCAGAAAACGGAATTTGAAGCTGTGACCCAAAAGGGTGGAACCGTGATTTTGATGGGGGCTGAAGCCCTGCGTACGAGTGGTTTTCCATTGGCGGATCCGGAAACCTATTTTCGGGCGACGCCTTTGGATCAGACCTCCTTGGCTCGGGGGATCAGTAACGCGGATACTTTTATTAAAGATCAGCGTCGGGATGCGTTCCCGAAAATTGAAGAGGGCGTGATCGCCTTGACCGAACCGCCGGTGATCTCGATGAAACAGGAGGGAGCAGGGGCATATATACTAGTGGCGATTGATCCGATCGATTACCGGGACAGCGATATTACACCTGAACGCTCGAAACGGATTTACGGAAAAGTGTTGCGCATGGTCTCCGTCATGACGACGCAAAGGGATGGAGCGTTGACCCCCTTGTCTCAAAATTATTTGGATGGGTTCAGTACTGCTCGATTAGATTTGCCTGGCAAATGGAAGTTTTCGATCGATCTGAATAATAAAGGTGCACGTGAAAAGTGGTTTAGTAGCGAGTTTGATGATGAGGCTTGGCAAATGTTGAGCGTTCCGGGCTTGTGGGAAAACCAAGGGATTACCACGGTGAACCCACGTTTTGCTGATTCCAAACGACCCTATGATGGCTTTGCGTGGTATCGTTGCGAAGTGATTATTCCTGAAAACATGATCGGGCAAGGGGACCTGTATCTTACTCTGGGCGCGGTGGATGATATGGATACGACCTACTTCAATGGTGAACGTATTGGTATGACAGGTAAAGAAACTGAAAATGCCTATGCGGTGATTCGCCGCTATCGTATTCCGGCGGAACTCATACAGGCAGGACAGTTGAACACCATTGCCGTGCGGGTGTATGACACCTTAGGTGGTGGTGGGATGACTGGACCGGAACTGTACATCGACCGTGGGGATGTGGATCCGTATCCCTACATGTTTACAGAGCCGATGTTTAATCCTTATAAACTCAAACGGTGGTAATCTATGAGTCTTTCCACATTGCTCGCCTCTTCCGGGGCGGATTTCATCAGTGACTGGATTACGTTCTTTTTCTTGCTGACGCCTTTTTTCTGTATCTCAGCATTTCTCACCTTTTCTGTTCAGAAAAGTAAAGCGGAGCGGAAGCATCTGGCGATCAAATCGACGATTGCGATGTTGTTGATTGCAACCGGGTTGTTTTTGTTTGGCGATTTAATTTTCCGTGTATTTGGCATTACGGTGGACTCTTTCCGCGTTGGTGCGGGCATTCTATTGTTTTTAGTCGCGCTCGACAGTGTGCGGGGACGTCAATTGGCGACAACAGATGCCGAAGATCTTTCGGTGGTGCCGCTGGCGGTACCTATCGCGGTGGGTCCCGGAACGATCGGTGCTATCCTGGTGATGGGGAGTGAGTCGACCTCTTTGGACCAGATGTGCTTTCGTCTCGCAGCCCTTTGTTGTGCGATCCTAAGTTTGGGCGGCTTGTATTTGGGCGCACATGTTCTGGAGAAATATATTCCGAAAGATTTACTGGCGGTCTTAAGTAAACTTACTGGTTTATTTTTGGCGGCTTTTGCAGCAGAGTTGATATTTACAGGTGCGCGTCATTTACTTATGGCGCCTGTGATCTAAAAAATTATGACAGAATCAGATTGGAGACAGCATGTTCCGAAACCCGTGTTTGAACAGAATGCGGGATTGGTTGAGCTGTATTGGAAAGCATGGGAACTTGCCCACGACCACATCAAGCACCTGGAAGGGTTGCCGCAATCTCCTTATATGGATGAAGCATTCAGCGATACGAATATCTGGATATGGGACACCTGCTTTATGGCCCATTTCTGCAAATACGCAGCGGATAGTTTTCCCGGCATTGAGAGTTTGAAAAATTTTTATGCGCCGATGCATGATGGGGTGACGTCCCCGATGATGATTCATATTCTGGACAACCCGCCCTTGTTTGCCTGGACGGAGATTGCGTATTATAAGCTGACGGCCGACCATGCGCATTTGGATCAATTACTTCACCGGGATCAATATCTGCAAAAACATTTCAAGTGGTTTGATACGGTACAGCCGGATTATGTATTGCCTCATTCCCCCACGTCAGCACCGGTGTGTTTAAAACGTATTGCTGATGGGTACTTTTGGGAAGGGGGGCGAAGCGGGATGGACAATACGGTTCGCGGCAGGACGGGTGCCCATGCGGTGTGTGCGCGCCCCAATAATCCTGATATGCTCTGGGTGGATGCCGTTGCCCAACAAGGACTCAGTGCCCTTTGTATCGCCCGCATGGCGAACGCTCTGGGTGATGTGGAGTTGGCCGCTACCTATGAGGTTGAGTATGAAAAGCTGAAGTGCTTGGTCAATGATCTCTATTGGAATGAAGAAGAGGGCATTTACTACGATATTCATGCCGAAACGAAAGCGCATATGAAAGTGAAAACCCCGGCATCGTTTTGGCCGATGTTGGCGGAGATGTGTACTGAAGAGCAGGCGGCACGATTGGTGGAGTTGGTGAAGGATCCCACTATTTTTGGCGGCCCCATTCCTTGGGTGTCGTTGGCCAGAAACGATGCTGATTTTTGCGAAGGTGACGGTGATTATTGGCGGGGAGGGGTTTGGTTGCCCACCGCGTATATGGGGATCAAGGCTTTGGCAAAATATGGCTATGATGAATTGGCCGCGAAAACTTCACTCGAGATTCTTGAGCACATGCTCGAAACGTACAGGACTTTCATACCGCATACGATCTGGGAATGCTACAACCCCTCGGAACCCGTGCCTGCCAAACACAGAGGCAAACAAGTTCGTCCTGACTTCTGTGGATGGTCTGCATTGGGTCCGATCTCACTTTTCATTGAAGATGTTTTGGGATTTCAGGTGATCGATGCCGCGCAAAAGCAAGTGGTGTGGTGGCTTCATCAGGAGGGAAGGCACGGTATCCAAAATCTTTATTTTGGAGATATTCATGCTGATATGATGACGGATGGAAAGGGGAAGGTCTCGGTGTCGAGCAGTGGGGCGTACACGCTGATCATTCATGGGCATGCTTATGAAATTGAAGCGGGTACAAAGACCTTTCAGCTCAGAACCTAAGCGCTGCATGTTTAGGTAAAGGGTGTGGGCGTTGAAAAATCTCGATGCATTCTGGAGCCTCATTCTACTGGTGCCCCTTCGATGTGTTTGGCTAGGGTGTGGGCTTGGGCGATGCTAAGTAGCCCCAAAACCAGAACTTGATTTCAGGAGTGTCAGAAAGGGGGGAGAGGACACAAAAGCGAGAGCGTCCAAAACAGGGGGATGGGTTGCTTTCTCGCCCCCGCGGACAAAAGCCGGGTCGCTGAAGAAAATTCATATCTTATGGATAGGTTTGAAATAGTTCCGACTTTTCTGTCGCTTTGAGGTGGATTTTATTACGAAAATGTAAATCCTGTAGTTTTTTTTAAATAATATAGCGCTATAGAGGTATATAATGTTGACGGATGTGTGAATTAGGTTTTATTTTCATTTTAAATGAAACGACCAGACGAACGCATTTACCATTTTTAATAAACCTCTGAAACCTATGGATACAAACATGAAAAAACTAACCAACCCGAACCTCGTGAAGCTGATGGCTTCGATTCTATTGTTCACCCCTCTCATTACTGCGCAGGCGGCAGATTATACTTGGGGAGGAGGCGACTCCGTCTATACGGATACCAGTGCCGCTGGTTGGGCTGGTGGTCCACCAAATTTAGCCGCTGGTGATGCCGCAACCATTAATTCGGGTGCGATTGAGTATGTTGCGGGGGGTGACTTTATTGTGGGATCAAGTCAATCGTTTACCATGAATGGCGGTTCTTTCACCCAAACGGGTTCGATCGCTTGGATGAATATTGGTAATGCTGCGGGTGGGGGAACGGTTACAATTAACTCCGGTGCGACCTTCAATACTGGAACCGCCGCCCGGATGCTGGTGGGTAACTTCGGTAAGGTCGCGAATTTGAATGTGAATGGCGGTACCTATAATGCGATGGGCACCCTCACTAGAGTTGGAGATGGCAGTTTAGTCACTTCTACCCTTTCGCTCTCAGGAAGTGCGGACGCGAATTTAGGTGCTTTAGAGATCTATAAGGGGCAAGTATTGGCTAATGGTGGCACCCTGGATTATACAGGAATTGACTTTAAAAGTGGGTCTTTCACTATTGACGGTGCCACAGTTACGCAAAGCGCAGGCAACATGTCTGTGAATGCAAATTCTGACTTTTCATTGGCCAGTGGACATTTTTCGGTGGCAAACGGTTTGTTTGTTGCAGATGGTGGAAGCAGTTCCATTTCCGGTGGAACCTTTACTGCGGGACAGTTGTCTTTCACTTCCGATGATGTGATTGATTTTGCCGGAGGGGTGATTCATTTGGATGGCTCTAGTTCTGAAGGGATTCTGACGACTGGCGGTACGCAATATTTGAACTTCACCAGCGGTTCTGTGGGCAGTCTGTTTGTGGACAACCTGGATGCATCCGGTTTGAACGCCTTGCTGAGTGATGGACGGATACGTGTTGATGGTGTGACCAATGAGGCGTTCTTTTCAGCATCCGTAGATGGTAGTGGATATAGTATTTCTGCAATTCCAGAGCCTTCAGCCTTGGTGTTGGTGTTGTTAGGATTGATTCCTGTGGTAACGTTCCTTAGACGCCGCCAAAGTTAAGATCTGATACTCTTTGAATGTTTAGACGGCATGTAGGTTCTCCTGCATGCCGTTTTTTTATTTATATACGATAATGTACATGGGCGGTATTTTTGATAACAAAAGTGTCGTTTATTCCGGTTGCCGAGTAGTTTGTAATGTGAATGATGGGGAGGGAATCGGCGTGAATGTATAGGGGAAGGATGAGGGGTGTTGGACTCAAAATCAAAGAGCTAGTTTTGATTTTGAGCTTTATTTATGGGGTATTTCTACGGTTTGTAGATGAAAATATTAGCTTACCTAAACGCCAAGCAATGAAATTTTAGTTGTTGAATCGAGGTTTATGGGCATGCATCGCTAGAAATATCAGTTCCTGAACAGGTGTGAATAGGTTTTGAGCGTTTTACCGGGATCCCAAGGAAGAGTTAAAATCTGTCACTTTATTTTCAGTTAAAAAGGATTAGCATGATCGAGTTATATTTTAACCTTTCAAATCGTATGGATACAAACATGAAAAAACTGACAGACATTCCTTTTTTGAAGCTGATGGCTTCAATAGTGATTTTTACCCCGTTACTTGCTGTGCATGCAGTGGACTACACCTGGCAGGGAGGAGATTCAGTTTATACAGACGTCGGTGCATCCGGTTGGGCGGGTGGTCCTCCCGATTTAGGGGGCGGGGATACGGCAACCATTGATTCGGGTGCGATTGAGTATGTTGCGGGTGGTGACTTCATCATCGGGGCAGGAAAATATTTCACCATGAATGGCGGCTCTTTTATTCAAAGTGGTTCAGGTTCTTGGATGAAAATCGGTAATGCTGCAGGTGGGGGAACCGTTACGGTTGGCGCTGGTGCAAGCTTTACTCTCGGAACAGCAGGACGGTTGTTAATTGGAGATTTTGGTAAGGTGGGCATACTTCATATAGATGGCGGCACCTACAATGCGACGGGTGCTCTGACGGAAGTAGGTGACGGCAGTTTGGTTACTTCAATTCTGGAGCTCTCAGGAACTGCGGATGCGAATTTAGGAACGTTGGAGATATATAAAGGAGCGATATTGGCCCATGGAGGTAGCCTGGATTATAGCGGGATAGACTTTAAAAGTGGGTCTTTCACTATTGACGGTGCCACAGTTACGCAAAGCGCAGGCAATTTGTCTGTGAATGCGAATTCTGACTTTTCATTGTCCAGTGGACATTTTTCGGTGGCAAGCGGTTTGTTTGTTGCAGATGGGGGAAGCAGTTCCATTTCCGGTGGAACCTTTACTGCGGGGCAGTTGTCGTTTACTTCTGATGATGTGATTGATTTTGCCGGAGGGGTGATTCATTTGGATGGTTCTAGTTCTGAAGGGATTCTGACCACCGGCGGTACGCAATATTTGAACTTCACCAGCGGTTCTGTGGGCAGTCTGTTCATCGATAACCTGGATGAATCGGGTTTGACTTCGTTGCTCAGTGATGGTCGGATTCGTATGGATGGTGTGACCAATGAGGCGTTCTTTTCAGCAACTGTGGATGGTAGTGGATATAGCATTTCCGCGATTCCAGAGCCTTCAGCCTTGGTGATGGTGTTGTTAGGATTGATTCCTGTGATAACCTTTTTAAGACGTCGCCAAAGTTAAGATCTGATACTCTTTGAATGTTTAGACGGCATGCAGGTTCTCCTGCATGCCGTTTGGTTGTTTGAAATGAAGAAGACTTTAGTTGTTCTCCACACGGGAATGGCACTGAACCTACCCATTTCTCATCCGTGGGGGAGGGTGATAACGAGGTACATAAAAACCCCCGTGCAGGGCACAGGGGTCATGAATGAAGAATCCACGCCACGATCGATGACCGTGTTCCGATGGAGGGCTGGGGGGGGGAGGACTTTAGGGCTTGAGTTCGTAAAGGGCTTTGACGTCTTCCGGGGAAAGTGCGCGGTTGTAAACGCGAAATTCATCCAGTATCCCTTCGAATGAATGGTTGTAATCCGACCCAATTTGAAGGAACTTCACGTCACCGGTCGGCATGATCAACATGGGATCACCTTGCCCATCGTTGGTATAAGAGCCTTCCTCTCCGTTGAGGTAAACATGCACCTCGCCATCCTTAAAAGTTGCGACCAGATGATACCACACATTTTCCTGGGCGGGTACGGGCCGAACCATATATATGGTCTGATGTTTATGGCTATCAAAGATGCCCAGGCGAATTTGTTTCCATCGGGTAATCGAAAAGTAGAGACTGTTCTGATCCCAGATGCCACCGGCGACAGCTTTTACCATGATAAATCCTGCTTCATCCTGTTTCCAAGACGCATTCCGTTTGGCCCAAAAGGCAATGGTTCCTTCCTGTATATTGAAATTGTCTTTTCCGGGATAGTACAAACGGGCGTCTCCGGTAAGTGCAACCCCATTTCCGAACTTGCCTTCTACTAATTTTGTGTCTTGATCTTTATTTGGAGTTTTGTCTCCTGCCGCGATTACGGCTTCCGTGGAGCTGTCCCAAGGCAAATAAAGAGTGAGGCCTTCATCGAGCTTGCTGTCGGATGCGAATATGTTCCCTGCGAAGCCGGCGATTAAGGTGATGAAATACAGCAAAGGTGGTTTTTTCATGATGACTTCAAAGGGTATTGTTGGTGAATTGCAGGTGCCTATAATGGGCAAATAATATGTAACTCTATAGTTCTTGGTGAATAAACTTCAAGCAAGGGCTACTTTTTTCTGTTATTATTCTAAAAGGCTATGCTATAGAGTTCCATAATACTTATGTCTCTCATTCCTCTCTCATTTACATTCTTATGAAAAAGATTTTGTCTTTTATTTTATTTGTCCCTTTTCTTTTGTCTGCGTCGGCTCAACTGATCGACACGCCTGAATTAGGTGACGCGTATCGCTCATCCATTTCGGAGGCCTATCGGTTGGAAAATTCGGTTCGCACGACCTACAGTCTTAACGGTGTTTGGAAAATTGCTCCCATGGATGCCATTGTCGAAGTTCCTCCGGCTGAGGATGCGTTTGGGTATGTGGTGGTTCCGTCTTCATGGGTTCATACAACCGAATTTCCGATTACAGGTTCGGATCATTTTAAGCCCGGTTCGTGGAGTGGAAACAATACATGGAAAGGGAAGGTTTTCAGTGAATATCCGAGTGCGTGGTATGTACGTGAATTTGATTCACCTGTGGTGCCTGCGGGAAAAGAGGTGTTTCTAAAACTCGACCGGGTGACCATTGGGGGCACTGTGATTTTGAATGGGAAGGCGTTGGGGCGGTTGACCGAGCGTGATGATGTTCGTTGGAATGTGACGGAGTTGTTGCTTCCTGAAGGAGAGAGCAATCTTTTACAAGTCCGGGTAGATGCATTGTTGTCTAAAAATGTGAAAGCGTACTTGGGCGGTGATCAGACGGTTATGCAAAAAGTGAATGCCCGCTTGCGGGGCATCACGGGGGATGTGTGGTTGCAAATTGAATCGGTGGGTCCGCAACTGAACGATTTATTTATCACCAGCTCTACGCGTCAAAATACCATCACTTTTGAGGCTGCGTTAGACGGACAAGTGGAGGCGGGAACGACCGTTGATTTTGTGGTCGATGTTTTTGATGACGCCACAGGTGAAAAGGCAAAGCAGTTTAAAAAAACCAAAATTGTGGTTACTCCAGAAACGAAAATACTTTCCATGACTCATCGCTGGGAAGGTGCTGAGATTTGGGATCTTGATCATCCTTATTTATATACCGCGGTAGCTACCCTGCAGTCGGATGACGAAATCCTTGATGAAACCTTTCCTGAGATTTTTGGTTTTCGTGAAGTGTGGATTGAGGGACGGGATATCATCATGAATGGCAAACCTTTGCATTTGTTTAGTTACCATTCTCATCCCCACGATACCTTCGTGAATGCCGCCCGTAAAGTTGCAGAATCCGAAATGAATGACATGACCGCGGTAGGCTTCAATTCCATTCAACTGGGTTCTGAAGGAACGTTTATGGATGGTCGTTCGGCGCAATATTATCATGATGTGTTAGATTTGGCTGACCGTAAAGGGATTCCGGTGATTATGCCGATCTTTCCGGTGTATGCTTACGGGTGGGAGAATCCTGCGCAACAGGCTCTGTGGACGGAGCATATGCAGGCCTTGGTAAAGCGTTACCGGAATCATCCATCGATGATCATTTACGGACTGAATTTTAATTATCTGGGATATGGATGGGACATGAATCCCCATACCTGGGCCAGTGGCTATCAGCCCCCTGACACGGTGAATGCATTGGGACTCAAGCGGGCTGAAGCGGCTGACAGTGTGGAGCGTCTGAAAGGGGTGGATGATTCCCGTTTAATTTATAATCATGCCAGTGGAAATTATGGCGATTTTATCACCTCCAACTTTTATCCCTGTTGGCCTCCCATACAGGAGCTGAGTGATGCTATTTCTGGTTGGGCAAAGACGGGAACCAAGCCCTTGATTTTTGTAGAGCTCTCGTTGCCGGTCTACATGTTGGATCTGATGCGTGCTCGTAAAGGGGGGTACATGGATGTCCTGGATTCCGAAGTATTTGAAGCGGAATATTTGAGTGAAACATTGGGTCCGGATGCCTACACATTGCAGTCTGAATCTTATCTGCAAATGATAGCTGACAACGCTACTCGGGAAAGCAAAGCGGGGACAGATAAGTACACGCTTAACCAACCGTACACTTGGAATCGAGCGATGCAGTTGCATGAGCCACTTGCTGCGGGCATGCATGCGTTACGTCCTCCTTTGTTGGCGGCGTGGAGGACCTATGGGTTGACAGGATTTTCTCCCAATAACCGTCGATTCATGGAATATTACGGACGCCAGTATGAACCATGGAAAGGACCAGTGGTTTCGTTTAGTTATGAAGACCTCACGGCGCCTGGACCTAAACCGTTCACCCACCATAATCCGCAAAACAGGGAAATTACATCCGTGGGCACGATGACCGCAAATTACCTGAGTCCCGTGCTGGTGTATTTTGGTGGGGCTGCTGCGGAAGGATTTTCAGCGAAAGACCATGCGTGGTTTAGTGATGAGGTAATTCGCAAACAAGTGGTGGTCGTGAATGATGCCAGACAGGATCTTAGGGCCGTTTTGGAATGGCGTTTGGTGGATCGCGTAAGTGGAGACCTGGTCGTAAAAGGCGAAATGGACCTCGCGGCTGCGGCGGGGACCTCTGCGTTCTTTGATTTGAATATCCAAGCGCCAGACGTGAAGGAACGAAGTGCGTATCTCTTGGAAGCTGATTGGAAAGGACCTCTGACTGACAAGGTTTTCATTGAGTCATTTGCATTGGAAGTCTTTCCCCGTACGAAATTGGCGGCGGTAGATTTTCAACAACGTATCGGATTGTTTGATCCGGTAGGGCAAACGAAAAAACTTTTTGATGAGCTGGGTCTTTCTTACGAGCTGATTGATGGTGCGCAGCCTTTGCCGGACACGCAGTTATTTGTGGTTGGCCGTGATGTGTTAACCGTCAGCACGCATATTCCTCCTGCGATATTGACTCAAGTGATTGAAGAAGGGAAAACCCTGATCGTTTTTGAACAAACCACTTTGGAGGATTTTGGATTACGTGTTCATGCGCGTGGCGAACGGACGGTCTTTCCTGTGGGAGGGTCAAATCCGATTCTTGAGGGATTGAGCGCGGAAGACCTGCGTGATTGGAGGGGAGCGATTAGTTTAGACGAAGCGTATCCTAAAGATCTCAAAATTACGCCTGGGAGTTATCCCAAAGAATTTTGGAAATGGGGTAACAAAGGGATCGTGGTTTCCTACATGATTGAAAAACCAGTGCTGGGATCATTTCTGTCTCTTGCTGAATGTGGATTTGATCTTCAGTATACGCCGTTGATCGAACTCCGGGAAGGTAAGGGTACGGTGATCCTCTCTCAGTTAGAACTTAGCGAACGTGTTGGAATGGACCCCGTGGCCACACAGGTGTTTAACAATCTCATGGATTATGCCTCTACCCTGCAAGCGCGTACGGTTAAAGACGTATTGCTTTCTGGGACATTGGCTGAAGATCCCTTGCTACAATCTGCTGTTCAGCATGAAGGTGAAGGCCCCGTGGACATAATTTTGCATAGTGGTCCTCTCTCACCAGAGCAAGCGGAACAGTTTTCAAGTATGACCGAGAAGGGGGGGACGGTAGTGCTGATGGGGGCTGAAGCTATGGCTACATCTGGATTGCCCTTGGGTGAGACCGAAACGTATTATCGTGCAGTTCCTGTAGAGCATGTACCCTTAAACCAGGGGATTAGTGTTGCGGATACGTTTATTAAAGATCAGCGACAGGATGCATTTCCGGTTGCAGATGCTGAGCTTATGCCCTTAACCCATCCGCCGATGCTTTCAGTTCGGAAAGCGGGAGAGGGTTCGTATGTGTTGCTGACCATTGACCCTGCTGAGTATCGTGACAGCGATATTACGCCAGAGCGTTCGCAACGAATTTACGGAAAGGTTTTACGTATGGTTTCTGCCGTGACGACGAATTTGGGTGGTGAAATGACTCCCTTTTCGCAATCGTATTTAGATGGGTTTAGCAACGTACGTGTGACCTTACCCGATGTGTGGAAGTTTTCGACTGACCCCGATAATACGGGTGTCCGTAAAAAATGGTTTGCATCAGATTTTGATGACTCAGAATGGCAAAACCTGGCGGTGCCTGGTCTTTGGGAAAACCAAGGGGTGAATAGACCTAATCCAAACATTGCAGATTCTAAACGACCATATGATGGATTCGCTTGGTATCGTTGTGAGGTGACGCTTCCGGAAGTGCTCACAAAAGATGGTGACCTTTACCTTACCTTGGGTGCCGTCGATGATATGGATGTTACCTATTTCAACGGGGTGCGGATTGGGAAGACCGGCGCTGAAACGGAGGGAGCCTATGCGGTGATTCGTCGATACAGAATTCCGGCTGAACTGATTCAGGGGAAAACCGAACATACCCTTTCCGTGCGAGTATTTGATAACGTAGGGGGTGGGGGCTTAACCGGTCCTGATCTCTATATTGATCGTGGAGAGGTGGATCCTTATCCGTACATTACCGCCAAGCCGATCTTTAATCCTTACAAGTTAAAACGATGGTAATGCCACCGCAGGATATATGGAAATCTGCGAAGGAAACGGATCGTATGAATGATTCCAAAAGTAGAATTACGCAACATCTCGAAACCTTATGTAAAGAGATCGGGTCTCGTCATGTCGGCAGTATTGGAGAAGCGAAAGCTGCAGATTACATTGCTTCGGTATTCACAGAGCAAGGATATGATGTGGTGAAAGAAGCCTTTCCGGTGGTGGGATGGAACTGCGAAAGTTATGGGTTAAGAAACGTGGATACGGGAGAGGCCTTGGACATGCGTCCTTGTTTTTTCTCTAATGCAGGTGAGATCGAAGGATCTTTGGTTTGGATTACATCGAGACAAGTCGATTCGTTATCTGAAGCAGAGGTGAAAGGACGGATCTGCATGGTAAATGTGACGACCGAAACTGGAAAAGTGTTTGGTCGGAATGCCATCGCAGAACGTCTAGATGCCTTGGGTGCGGGCGCTGCCATTTTTGTGAGTGAACACTTTGAGGCGATTAATACTAAAATTCAACGCTCTCCATTTTTGGATCATTTGGTAACGGCTTCTATTTCGGGATCTACCTTGGAGGAGTTGTGTAGATTTCCGGATGCAACTTATCGTTTAGAGGTGTCAGCACATAAATTTCCTCATCAGTCACATAATATTATCGCGCGCGTTTCCGGAGAAGGGCCGCGGGCGGTGGTGGGTGCACATTACGACACCGCTCCGCTTATTGAAGGGGCTTCGGACAATGGCTCTGGGACCGCAGCCTTGCTCGAGATGGCGCAGCAACTGAAAGACCGGGTATCGGGTCCGATTGATTTTGTGGCTTTTAGTGCGGAAGAGTATATTCCTGTCGATTTTCCTCCGGGCAGTGATGATTATGTGAAACGTCATGCCCAAGACATTCGTTGGTTTTTAAATTTTGACAGTATGGGAATGTATGGGGGTGAAGACAAGCTGCAGGTGGGGTTCCCTGAAAAATTACCGGTGACACTTTCTAGTTCACTCCCCCTGATCCCCTACAGTGGGGATGGAGATGACAAGGTTTTCCATGCCGCCGGAATTGCAACCCTATGGATATGGACGAGTCATCCCTTTAAAAAAATTCATACCATTGATGATTCGCTAGATCGTCTCAGCATGCAAGCGATAACGGAATTGGTTACTGAGGCTGGAAAGTTGATTCAGCAACTTCAGGCCTAACCCAAAGGATTTCTCATGAAGATACGACCCTACAAACCGGAAGACTTGGCTGATATTATGGACATTGGTCAACGAGCTTGGACTGAAATTCGCAAGATGAGCCGAGAGGCGTTGGGTGAAGAAATTTATACCCACTTAAATCCTCATCCCTGTACGAGCAAAGGGAAGCAAATTGCGGATCATGCGCAAAAATTTCCTGAATGGACGTTGATTTGTGAGCACGAAGGCCGGTGTGTAGGGTTTGTGACCTTTAGCATAAATCGAGAGAGAGCTGTGGGTGAAATCCTCAACAATGCCGTGGATCCTGAAGCAGGCCTTAAAGGAGCAGGGCAATTGATGTACCGTGCGGTTTTAGATCGGTTCAGAGGGGAGGGGTTGTTTTGTGCAAAAGTCCACACTGGACTGGATGAAGCACATGCGCCCGCCCGTCGCGCCTATGAGCGGGCGGGATTCGATCGACAACTCCATGACGTTACGTATTTCCAAAAACTGTAACGAAAAGAGGGTTGACCGTATTCACGGTTGACGTTTCGTAATTACATTGTTATAGAAGACTATGTCTTTTGGCGGCGTTTGAGTAGCAGAGACAAAAAAAGTCATTCACAACCGTATGGATAAGCTGAATGGCAGAGGTAAAATAATGAAGAGTCCATATCCACAGATCAAAAACGAAGATGTAAACGCCCGTAAGGGTTTTACATTAATTGAGATGTTAGTGGTTATTGCGATCATTTCCTTTTTGGTCTCCATGATTTCAGTCGCGGTTAAAAAAGGGATGGCTACGGGAAAAAGTACGGCATGTCGGAGTAATATTCAGCAAATGCTACGGGCGGTCAGTTTATATAATATTGATAATCAAGGTGATTTCCCCAGCATGAAAAGCAATGCATATGGAGATACCTGGCAAATTCAGTTGGAAAAATACTTAGGCTTTGAGGCCAACCCTCAACTATCTACTCCGCGGGTATTTCAATGCCCTGCCCAACGTTGGAAGAGTCCAGAAAACTATAATTCAGTTTTGAAGGGGGACTATGGGATAAATCGTAGACTTGTGAATATTTTTGAAACCACGGATTATCTCAAGATAAGCGATATACAGCATCCCATGTCTACCATTTTGATTGCAGATGAGACGGGGAGTTGGCAGCGAGATATTTACTATTATGATTTTGACGATCCCACTGAAAGTCAGCGGTGGAGACATAGTGACGGGATCAATTTTGGATTTGTAGACGGCCATGTAAAATGGATGAACTTTGATACCTTTAAACGATTAGGGTATTTAGTTCCGGATAATTGGCGATATGGCTGGAGAGATGGTCTGATTTACTAAGTGCGAATGCTTTAAAGAGTTCAATATAAAACTTGTAGAGGGTTTGAGGGTATCGTAAATTTTGCGAATATCACCTAAATCTGAAAGCACTAAAGAGTGGACCCACAACATGATTGATCGCAACAGCCCCATACCTATCTATTATCAAATTAAAACGCATCTTGCGGCTCAAATTGAATCCGGAGAGCTGGCGAAAGGGGAAAAGTTGCTTTCAGAACTTGAGTTGGCCAAACGAAATGACATCAGTCCCATGACGGTACGTCAGGCGTACAATGAGTTGGTGGCTGCAAATTTAGTCGTACGTTTGCAAGGGCGGGGGACTTTTGTTTCCTCACATGTTCACTCAGAACCTGAAAGTAAGAAATGTGGGGTGGATGTAGGGGTGTTGATTCCTTCCTTGCAAGGAAGCGATTTATTTCAAGCGGAGCTGCTCACAGGGATAGAGGCCAAGGCGCAAGGTTTGTCATATCATACGCATTTGTTGTCTTCCAATTCGAAGCCCTTGCACGATCACCGAAATTATATTTTGCATAACATGCTGGATAACCGTCAAATTGATGGCGTGATCGCCATTGGCGTTTTTAGCAGTGAAGACCATAAATATTTAGAAGATCGGGATATTCCTTTTGTGTTTATTGACAATGATTTCAGCAAAAAATCCATTCATAAGGTGCTGTTGGATGATGAGAAGTATGTGTATGAGTGGGCTCAACATTTGTTTTCGAAGGGCATTGAAAAAGTGGGAGTACTTTGTGGTGAACGCAGTAAATCACTTCCGCATATTCGGAGGCGGGCTGACCGTATGATCGCAGGTCTTGAAAAGGCCTATGCGGAATCTGGACTGACGTTTAAAAAATCCTGGATTTGTCCAAACACGAGCAGTACCGATAAGTCTCGGGAAGCCACGGCATTAAAATTTCTCAAAAGTCGGAGTCGGCCAGACGCGGTTATTGTGCATGGGGATGCGATGACCCATGCTTTAATCAAAGTGGCCCAGGAACTTGAGATCTCTATACCCGATGATATCCTTGCTATTAACTATGGAGATACAGATCACTCTCCTTATTGCTTTGTACCCAAGCCCTTGCACGATATGGGCGGAGAAGCGGTAGAGTTATTAAGAAAAATGATCAAAAAATCTCCATCCATTTCTGACCGGTTGATCTTACCTGTTGATGTGGGGGCTATTAAGGCTACGGACTTGAATCATGCGCCCGCCATCTCGGGTTAACTACATTTTATCTGAATAAGATATGGTTGCTCAGGAAAATGAGGTTGTGGCATTTTAAATCCCCAAACGCTACGAATGCAGAGGGGACTCCTGTTCGGTTCCATCGAGTTAATTGAAATGTTTCCGGACGAATTGATAGGTGGAGAGGACGTTGTCCCATGCCGTATGGTAGGTCTCCAAGGCCTCATTCATGCTGTCGGCTTCCGCATGCGTTAAGGATTCGGCCGCACTCAGGTAGTCTGCTTTAGCTTGGTCCCATGCTCGTTGCACATTTGCAGGCAGATTTCCGTATCTGACCACTTCATGATCCAGCTCTAAAAGTTGCTCCGTGGCTGTTTGCGCCATGGAGACTTCCTGATGATCGATTTCTGCTTGATTCATTTCCTGACTACAGTGGGTTGTCAGCATCAAGATAGAGATAAAGAGAGGATAGGTGATAAATTTATGGGTCATATCTTACTTTATTTGGTTTGATGATTAAGGGGCTATCTTCGTGTCCGTGCTGTCGACAGAGATGGCCAAGGGTTTTCTTCGTTTCGCTGGGGGATTCATCGATCGTAAGTGAGAGCGACTTGTCTGGATTTAGTGTATAGCATTATGAGTTATATTGCTATAGAAGAATAGACTATAAAAGTCTTGCATATCTGAACTTCAGATGAATAGATGGATGGAAATCCTGATGGGATGATTACGAGCTCCAAATGTCCATGAAGCCTTCGTTTAAAGCGGGGGCTGTAAGGTGTTAGGTAAGAGATCGTGTTTTATGATACGACAATGTGGACCTGGGGTTTTCTTGTTGGGGTATGAGGCGCGGTGAAAATTTTAGATAAAGTTAGAAAAAAAGAAAAAGAGCAGACTCATGAAACGATATTCAAAATTTTGGTGCGCACTCGTAACCGTGATGATCCTGTGTTCTCTGGGGACCGGATATGCACAACTGCAGACTTGGGAAAGTAATGGAGGGCATAAAGTAGAAGCTGAATTTGTCCAGATTACTGAGGGGACTGTAGTGCTTCAAAAACCAGACGGTGAAAAAGTGAGGGTGCCGCTTGGCCGTCTTTCCGAAGCGTCTATGGCGAGGGCGGAAGCGCTTTGGGAGACCCAATCTAAATACTTCCCTCAGCATGTCTACACTATGCAAACCTATGATTTTGGGTTGTTTGGTGATGGAAAAATGTACCTACAACCAAAACATGTGGGTATTGCTCAAGGTGACCCCATTTCTATTCGATTCAATGGAGGCGTTATTCCTGCGAGAGGCAGATGGAAAGCGCGGCCGATTGTGAAATTATCTGACCCTGTAATTTCTGCAAATGCGTTGACCTTAAAAATGGAATTAGAAGAAGGGATTCAGGTGACCCTTCATTGCATCGTAGAAGCGGATACGCTTACCATCGGGTATGAGGTTATGGAACCTGAGGGTGTGGAAACAGGATCCTATCAAGTTATTCTTTTAATGCCTGCTATATTGGAAACCGATCCGGATAGTAAATTGATGCAAGGATTCATGTTGAATCAACCGGTGCCTTATAAGGCGATCGAACCTTATCTGGAAGGGATTTCCTTGAGGGCTGTATCTGAAAAACGTACGGAAACTATTCCCTATTATGATTCTCCTGATGCATTTAAAGGGCGGCAGGAGTACGTGTTGCTCTCAGGTGCCTTAGGGCGAAACAGTAAATTCAAAGTTTCTGCGGGAAAAAATGGATACCTCGCGCATTTAATTTATCCCGGCAAAATGTTGTGGAGTGGGTACAGTCTATATCTTGAAAAAAATTCAGACAATGATGACGCGATGGGGTCATCGAATGAATTTAAAATCAAGTTGACGTATTGAGATGCCCTGAGGCAAGCGTCCGGGGCTTCTTTTTATCGAAAGTGGCTCTTTTCCGAAGGTCGGAAGTCTGCAGGTTCCCTTTTCCGAAGGTCGGAAACGTTATCCTGAATTCCTGAGTATGTATATTTTCGGGCACCGATCCTGCGAATTTTTGGAGAGAGGGAGGTGGTCAGCGATGGGAATGCTGAGATCATTCTCTGGTTTCCTTTTTAGGGCCGTCTGTTACATTGACAATGAGGTAGAACATTTATATGTCTGGCCTCTTCTTTGCGCTCGGCCGAATGAACTTTCATTTGCAGTATGGTTATTGATGGGGATGATATGGAGGTTGTGCTCGGTGCGTCGTCAGAAAATCGAATGTTAACTACTCTTATCACCCTAAAAAAATGAATAAATTTAAAGTGGATGTCGTTGTTGTGGGCGCAGGTGCGGGCGGCATTTGTGCCGCGGTAGGTGCTGCCCGTGCGGGAGCGAAAACCTTACTTATTGAAGCGCAAGATCGAATAGGGGGCACGGGTGTCTATAGTCCCCTGGGGATTTTGTGTGGTCTAGGACCCACTGCCGGACAAAATATCAATTGTGGTTTTTTACCCGAACTGTATCCGCATTTATTTCCGGAGCGTGCGTCGGATGAGACCATTACCTATTATGATGCGGAAGATTTGTTTGAACGGTATCAGGCCTTGGTGGAAGGAGAGGAGCGCTTAGAGGTTTGGACCTCTACCCGGGTGGATTTTTGCGAGGTGCATGACCAAGCTATTCATTGTCTGCAGACCTCCGGTGACGTGGTGGCGCGGGTCGATGCGGCTTTCTTTATTGATGGCACTGCAAATGGCAATTTGGCGGCCATGGCGGGTGCCGCCTTTCAAGTGGGGCGTGAGGATGATCAGCAGATGCAACCCGCGACGCTGACCTTTACGATATCAAAAATAAAACCGGAACGTTTGAGTGCGGAGGGTGAGCCACCCCTGAGGGCAGAGCGGTGGGGGGATAAACATAAGATCACCCAAGCGTTGGGATTAAATGATGCCTATCGACGTTTAAAGGTTGAGGGTCGAACGACCAATCCTAAAAAGGGGGATATGGGCGTGCTCTATTTCCCGAGTCCGGATGCCAGCACCTTGGTGTTTAATCACACTCGGGTGACGGGGATAGATCCCTGGGATCCCGAGTCGGTAAGTCGTGGTTATGAAAGTGCCGAGAAGCAGATTTTTGAATTGTGGAATGAAATTAAAGATCATCCGGCTCTGGAGGAGGCCGAGCTTTCAATCGCTCCCACATTGGGCATTCGGGAAGGGCGTCGAATTGTGGGCGATTACATGCTGACACAAAAAGATTGTTTAGAGGAGGCTCGTTTTGATGACATGGTGGCGGCCTGTTGCTATCCGATTGATATACATAATCCGGAAGGGGGAGATACTGAAATGGTGTACATTCCCGGAAGTGGTTATTATCACATTCCGTTTCGCTGTCTATGTGCCAAAGGCTGGTGCAACTTGTTGCTGGGTTCCCGTTGTATTAGCGGAACGCATGAAGCGCATTCGTCGTATCGGGTTATGGCGCCGCTTACAGCGATTGGGCAGGCCTGTGGAGTTGCGGCGGCCTTGGCTTGCCGGAAATCATACTCTGATATTCATGACGTAAAGGCAGAGGAAATTCGTTATATCCTGAAGGAACAAAATCAATTTGTGGAAGGAAATGTGAGTGAAGTATAGGTAGCCAAAGTTATGTGTGGTTCCTTCTTTCGACGCATGAGGAAGGAGATTTATGGGGCTGAAAAAAGGGGGGGGAGAGGTTTCTGTGGGGAAGTTATGGTATTGACGCAGAGCATCTTCCCCTGATGCACAGTGTTTTTCTTATGTGGCGAAATTGTTTAAAGTGCTTAGGGTTGTTGGGATGGGATGAAATGGGATGGGATGGCAATTCTAAAGAAACACTAGCTAAAGCTCACCCTTGCAGTGGAACAATGCAACGGAGTGATGGGATGGCAATTCTAAAGAAACACTAGCTAAAGTGAGGGTTGGAAGTTGATGCGGTGTCCTTGTTTAACTCTCTCGTATTTATTGTTGGTTTTTTTTATTTGCATATACCGATGTGATTGATTTAGTATTTCTATATTAAACAAATAGGAATGCTTATGAAAAATATAAAATCTTTGGTTTTCATCAACGCCTTATTGCTGGCTACGGCCACTTCGTATGGGCAATCTTTGTATTGGGACACGAATGGTGCAACGGTGGGGGCTGCAACTGCTGGAAATGCAGATGGCGTTTGGGATGCAGATACCACCACCCACTGGACTTCAGATGTTACGGGTGCTTCAGTAACCTCCATTTATGTTCCGGGTAGTGATGTCGTGTTTTCAGCAGGCTCTGATGTGAGTACCGCAAATGTGACGGTGTCTGGGACTCAGATTGTCAATAGTATAACTTTTAAGGAGGGGAACGTTGTACTGAGTGGAAGCAATATCGATGATGCAAGTACCCGGGTTTTATTGACGGTAAACAATGGAGTGTCAGCCACCATGAACAATACGGCCTCCTTCAATGCGGACATTGTAAATAATGGCACATTCACTGTGACCAGTTTGGGATCTGGTGATTATGTGAACGTGTCGGGAACGGGTACGACAACCATTCATCGTTTGGATGCACGGGTTGTGGTCAATGGCGGAACCGTAATTTCAACCGCTTCGGGTGGAAATAAAGTTAAACAAACAGTAATTAACTCCGGAGGTACCTTTCGTATTGAGGGAAATTCCTATGTGAATGGTAAAACCTCGATGACCATAAATAATGGGGGTACTTTGGAATTGGCGACGGGTATGTCGCAAACTTTTAGCTACTTTCAGGGAGGCGGTTCTGTTGTAGGGGAAAGTGGTTCTGAAGTTAAGATTGGTGGGGATAACAAATCCACTACGTTTGATGGGAGTTTTTCCGGTGATTTGGATATTTTTTCTATTGGAACGGGAAGTCTTACCTTGGGAGAGACTTCTTCAACTGAATTCATCATTGGAAATAATGGTGAAAATAATTCAATTCTTGGAGATGGTATTCATGATACCGCTACAAACCTCAATGGTTCTTTTCATTTTGATTTGACGGGGGCGGATCTGAGCGCTGGAAATAGTTGGAGTATTGTAGACGTTGCGGCCCTTGATGAAAGTTTTGGTGGGACCTTTAATGTGATCGACTTCACCAATGACAGTGGAACCTGGACCAACAACAGCAATAGTGATCTGATATTCAGCCAGACTTCAGGTGTGTTGACTGTTATCCCGGAACCTTCTACCTTATCTTTGATTCTGAGTTTTGCGGGGCTGGCTTTCTTGAGTTTGCGCAAGCGTCGTTAAGGTGTTGTGTTTAGGATAAGTTTATTGCCAATGCCTTTTTGGCGCTGGGCTTTGGTGTAATGAATTTTGCGTGGTGCCGCTTCAAAAGAACTCTTATGAAAAATACAAAACTCTCCCTCTCATATTGCACTATTTTGCTTGTGTCGTTTTCTTTTATGGATTCGGTGTTTGCTGATGAAAAAGTGCTCTTGGATTCTGATTTTGAAATGGTGTCAACTGAAACGTGGCCGCAGGGGTGGCCGCAACATGAGCAGGTAAGTTGGCAAAACGAAAATGGGAATCGTTTTCTGCGCATTCAAAGCGATTCTCCCGGGGAGATGATTATGTTGTATCGGGAGTTGTTTATTCCTGAGGGGACGGTGGCTTTAGAGTTGTCGTGGCGTCAACGAATCACGGGTTTGGTTTGTGGCGAAAATTCGTGGTTTGATGCGCGAATCATGATGGAGTATATGGATGCCAACCGTGAAAAAGTGGCTGCGAAACTTCCCACTCCTCGTCGGGCGGTTGACAGTGAGGGGTGGGAGGAGAAAAGCATCACGTTTGATGTGCCGGCAAATGCGCGAATCTTGAAGTTCATGCCTACGCTTTTTCGGGTGAAAGCGGGGACATTTGAGATAGATGATGTGCGATTGGACGCGGTGAAAAAATAATCATCTGCCAGGGGCAGCGTGGTGAAGTGCCTATGGATTTGCCAGCCAGGTTTCTGAGCGCAATCTCGGTTGTTCGGGATTGTCCAGGCTTCCTGGCTTGGTGCTGAAAAAGATATTCAGGTCAACGTGCTCTCTGAGGAAGTGTGAATATCTTCAGGGGCGAGAGCGTTTCTTTGTTCTGCAAATTTGTTTATCCAAGGATAATGCGTTTGCGCAGGAATTGTGCGGTATCGAAGGTTGCGAGATGGGTGCCTTGATGTTGCCATGGGGTCATGGCTTCAGTCGACATATTTAGATGCGCCGATTTGGGTTGCGAGATTGTATATACCCTTGCGGGTTTGGATCTCTGGTTGTGGGCGCTGTAATGTTGAAGAGGATCGGGGTTAGTCGATGATCAGTTCACACTTGGGCAATTTCATCGTGTTGGCTTTATCACGACCGCCACATGAATCCCTGATCACCAAGACGGGGTTGGTGACTTCGGTAGATTGCGCGCAGTTGCCTTGGATCAGGGCTTCAGCGCTGCGAATCATGGCTTCACCAATGTAGTTGAAGTTTTCGCGAATGGTGGTGAGGGGAGGCATGGTGTTGAGGGCGATGCTGGTATCATTGTGACCAATGATTCGGTAATCTGTAGGTGCTTCCAGGCCTTGAATGTGCATGGCGGTCATAAACCGGGCTGCATGTGCATCGTCGTAGCTGAGAATGGCCAAATCGCCTTTGTACTGTTTTTCTTGTTTGGCAAGATTCATCAGGCTGCTTTGACTCTGGTTGAACAATCCAAATTTAGATTCGATATTGTTTTTTGAGGCAAAGGCCGCGTAGGCGGTTACCTTTTCTTGCAGCAAGGGGGAGGAGGTGTCTTCCGGTCCAATAAAGTGAATCCTCTTGCAGCCCAGACGCATGAAGTAGGTACAAATTACTTCGACTTCGAGTACGGATGCGCTCCCGAAAACTTTTTGGGATTCAAAGCAGAGATGTTCGAAGCCCGGTAGAAGTTTGGGCAGCACGACGGGGATGGGGCATTGGGTTACAAAGTCACGAATCTGGTCGTTCATCGAAGCGGCGTACCAGGGAAGAATGAGGGCTTTGCAGCCGGATTGAACCATTTCATCCACAGTGGCAAGCGCTTCTTTTCCAAAGTCATTCACCCAAGCGGATCGTAGATGTCCACCATTTTTCAAGGCATGGCTGGCCAGTGTTTGCACCAAACGGTCGCAATAAAGATTTTTGACGTTGGGGATGAGGAGGCCCATGTATTCGATTTCTTTTCGAGAAGTTTTCGGGGAGCTGCTTTCCTCTTGAGTGTTTACGAAAGTACCACTGCCTACACGACGATTTAAAACCCCTTCATCCACCAAGGGTTGAATTCCTTTGCGAACGGTGAGCACATGGCAATCGAGCATTTTGGCCAAGTCACGTTCCGTTGGCAAGCGATTCCCCGGTTCCATGCGTGCTACTAAATCACGAACCGCAGTTTCTACCTGCATATATTTTAAGGTTTTCGATTCTTTTTTCAACATCATGCTTATTTATATATTATATGAATGATAAAGCAATGGTAATAGTTGCGTTTATGAAACGGAGTGTGTGCTGACAGCGGGTGGGAGTGGCGTATCTTAGCTACGATGTGGCTGTCCCAAGTGTTTAGCTAAAAAGCTGAGTACGGTGGGTTCCAGATTCATTTGTGCTGGGTGTAAATCGTAAGAGTGTCCTGCGCCTGATATTTCTACATACCAATATTCAAGTCCCATTTCTTGTAAGTGTTGAGCCAAGAGGCGGGAACGTTGCACGGGAATGATGGTATCGGCTGTGCCGTGGGTGATGAAGACGGGTGGGGTGCAGTGATCTATCCACGAAATGGGAGAGGCATCGTGAGCGTTGCGGGCTGATTCTTCAGGCGTTTTTCCGCGTACGGGTGTTTCGGGTCGTGCCCGTAGGTCGAATTCTCCATACAAACTTAGCATGCAGGAAACGGTATTGGCCTGCTCGGTATATAGGCCTTGTTGATTAAAGGCTCTATGATGGGCCGTTGTCCCCACGAGCATCGCCAAATGTCCACCGGCGGAGCCCCCCATGGTGGCAATGCGATCGGGATCAAGATTATATTTGTGCGCTTGGGCGCGTAGAAATCGCAGTGCTGATTTGCAGTCGTAAAAATTTTGAGGCCAAGCGACTTTGGTTAGCTGCATCTGTCCGTTTTCATCTTCTTCAGCTTCATTGAGTAGGTAGTTGATGGAGAACACGGCGTAACCTGATGAGGCCAGATCTGTACCAATGCTGATTTCACGTGCATTGGCCTTGTCGTTGATTCGCCAGCCTCCTCCATGTATCAGCAGGATGGCGGGATGCGGCCCCGGAAATGAGGGGGCGGGTAAGTATGCATCCATTTTTTCTGCCCGTTCAGGGCCTAAATATTCGATATCTTTTATTAGGGTTATTTCTTGGTTCATTGATGTTTCCTAGCTCAGATTCTGGATTTCGTCGACTCAAAGTCACGAAGATCAGCCTACGGATCGATCGCGTTTACAACAAAAACGATGTGTAGTTCAATGTAATATTTAAGCTTCAATAATATATAACTATTATATTTTTAGTATATGAATCTTTGTGCGCTACTCTGTGGTGTTATGCCGAAAACCAAAACGACGGAGAGGTGGCGATTTTTTTCCGGGGGATGCCAAGGTGGTTAAACCCCGGATGGATGCCCAATATCGGGTCATTACGTGTTTGGCCGTGCAGACAGAGGCTGAGTGGAATATGGGTTATGGCAGGGTGGTGATGGTTTCAGCCCGTGGAATGCGACTTAGCTGAAGGGAGGTGGGGATCGAAGAGTTTAGAGTGCCTCACCCGCGTCATCAGTGGTTGAGGTACATCGATGTGCCTTGGGCTGCTGTGATTAAAGAGCTTTGACGATTTCCCAAATAAACGCGTAGTGGCACAGGGCCCCTACGATCACAAACAAATGCCAAATTTCATGGAAGCCAAAACGGCCGGGAATGGGGTTGGGGGCTTCTTTGATGAAGATGGCGCCACCGATGGTGTAGGCCAATCCGCCGACGGCCAGTAATGCAAAGGCGGGGATTCCAAGGGTTTTATAGACCAGTCCTGCTAAGAGAACGGCAACCCATCCGAGGATGACGTACAAATAAAGTCCGAGCCATTTTGGAAATCCACGGATGCTGGATTTGAGAACCATGCCTGTGATCGCACACACCCAAATGGTGCCAAAGACCGACCATCCCAGGGAGGTGCGTCCGATGCCCAGGCAAACGGGAGAAAAGGTGCCTGCGATGAGTAAATAGATGGCGAGGTAATCGAGGGTTTGTAGCAGACGTTCTGTGCGTGGAGATCCGTTGACTCCATGATGAAGTGTGGAAAACAAGAAAAGACTGCACAGTCCCAGTGCGTAGAGGGAGACGCCGACAATCAGCCATGGGTTCTTGGTTTTTACGGCTTCAATAATTAAAACGGCAGATCCTACCAATGAGAATACAAAAGCAAATAAATGGGAAACGGTATTAAATCGTTCGTCAGTGACGTGAATAGAATCATCTTTGCTAAGTGGAGGAAGGGCGTTCATAACCTCGTCTCCTTAAGAAAGGAGAGGCGAAAAGGGAACGAAAATGTGAGTCAAATTCCTAGTCGTCTTCTTTTGCGGGTGCGGGCAAAGAAATCCAAAAGGTGCAGCCTTGCCCTGGAGCGCTGTTGAGTCCGACTTTTCCCTGATGAAGATGGACGATGTGTTTGACGATACTCAAACCCAGTCCTGTGCCGCCCACAGCCCGGCTTCTGGCTTTATCCACTCGATAAAAGCGTTCGAAAATTCGGGCTTGGTCTGATGGGGGGATGCCGGGGCCTTGATCTGAAACGTCGATCCGAATTTTAGCGTCAGCTTGTGAGGCTTTGAGCGAGATCTCTGTTCCGGAATGGGTGTATTTAATGGCGTTGGATAATAAATTATGGATGGCCTGTTCAAATAAAGGGGGATAGAGTTCTGCGCGTAAAGAGTCGGGGCAGTGAAGGGTGACGGTGATGTGTCGGGCCTCTGCGTGTTCTTCGCAGAGGTGGATGACGCGCTCGAGCAGGGGATGGAGTTCGGTGAGGCTGAGGGCGGTTTGTTTTTCGGTGCTCTCAATGCGGGTGAGGGAAAGGAGGTCGTCGATGATATTGATCATACGGGAGGATTGTTTTAGAATCCGATCCGTAAATAAGGCGATTTGCGTGGTGTCGCTGGGATCATCGGCCATGAGTTCGGTATAGCCTTTGATGGCCGTTAGTGGCGTGCGTAATTCGTGGGAGACGTTGGCTACAAAATCCTGACGCAGGGTTTCCAGTCGTTGCAAAGTGGTGACGTCCTGAAGAATGAGCAGTACCCCGAGGGTTTGATCACGGTCAATCAGTGGAGAGCCTTTTACTTTGACTACGCGGTCCCCCATGCCGGCTCGTTCCAGGCGTAAGAAGGTTTCTTTAAAGGTAGCTTGTGAGCTGGTGAGCTCTTCGATCAGTTGTAGTAATTGAGGGTTTCGGCAACGGGTGTAAAAAACTTCACCCTGTACCCGCATAGAGTTTCCTAAATTTAGCCATCTGGCTGCGGTGGGATTGATGCCGGTAATGCGTTGATCGTTGTCTAAGGCGACAATACCTTCCGACATATTGTTGAGCAGCACTTGTTGATGATGATGCTGTTCGGTGAGTTGACGCGCTTGTTTTTCCTGTACGGAAGTGAGTTGATTGATGAGTTCGGCAACAGATTTAAACGGACTGTTGAGGGGGAGGTGAATTTTACGATCCGACTGATCGTTTTTAAAGTCCTGTATTTCCTGTAGGAGTTCGTTTTGGGGGTGTACGGCATGTTGCTTGATGCGATGGCGATAGGCATTCAGGATCCACAGCAAAAAAAGGCAAACTGTCGCTTGTACCCATTGGTGGATGGTAAGCGGATCTCCGTTAAAGGGGCGCGCACCGGCAGCTACGAGAAAAAAGCCCAACATGAGCACCCATCCTAAAAATCGAAATAAATTTTTAAGGAAAGGGGCCCGCGGGCCGGCGGAATTGTTCATTGATTAGGTTAATTCCCGGGCGCGGTAGCCGACACCACGGACGGTTTCAATGAATTCTGCAGCTTCTCCTAATTTTTTGCGGAGACCGACCACTTGCACGTCCACAGAACGTTCGGTGACGGCGTAATCTTCGCCCCGCACACTGTCCACGATTTGTTGGCGGGTGAATACCCAGCCAGGACGTCCGCAGAGAAAAGCTAACAATTTGTATTCGGTTGCGGTGAGATCTACAGATTCACCAGACAAATGTACGAGATGGCGGGGCAAATCGATGACGATGGGGCCATAGGTCAGCAAGCCTGTTGCATCGGTGGAGGAGCGGCTTCCGCGACGAAGCACGGATTTGATTCTGGAAATGACCACTCGAGGGCTGAAAGGTTTGGTGATGTAATCATCGGCCCCCATTTCCAGTCCCGTAATGATATCCGCCTCTTCTCCTCTGGCGGTGACCATAATAATGGGGGTGTCTTTGATTTCTTTATCCTGGCGTAAGGTGCGACAAACGTCCAAACCATCCATTCCCGGCAACATCAGGTCGAGGAGGATAAGTTGGGGTTTTTTTTCGCGAATAAGTCGTACGCCCTCTTCGCCCGAGGCGGCAGCGATAGTGCTGTAGCCTTCACGTTGAAGTTGGATGCTGAGGATATCACGAATATCCTCTTCGTCTTCTACAATACAGATGGTTCCTTTTTGCATAAGACTCTTGTGTCAAATTTGAAGGTTTCTTCAATCTAAAATAGGGCCCACATCAATTTCTAACAGAGGTGAGCCCTATTCTATTCCCGATTAAAAGGGGTAATCTTCTTCGTCTTCTGCAGCGGAATCAGGAAGGTCTGTATCTAAAGGGGCGTCTTGAGCTGCAGGCGCTGCCGCAGCTGTTCCGGCGCCACTTTCTACCCGCCATGCGTTTAAATTTACGTAATAGCGGTCTTTGAATTCATTGCCACGTACATCAAAATGTACGGTCACTTCTTGGCCTTCCTGCATTTTGTCGCAGAGGCTGGTTTTGTCGCGAACAGTTTCAAATTTGACGTCTTGGGGATATTGATCTTTGGTGGTGACTACGAATTCACGTTTGGTGAATCCACTGTCAAAGGTCATTAAATCCATGATTTTCTTAACGGTGCCGGTCATTTCGTAACTCATAATATTATCCTTGGTTTTTGATGCACACCTCATGCCAGAGCTTGGGAGGAGTGCAAGCAGAAAACGTGGTGAGAGGGTTCTGTTGCTTAAAACTTAAATTCGTAAAGGACGCCACCGGCGGAGGAATCCACCGGTTCTTTTAAAGATTTGGGGATATCGTCCCATGAATCATACAATTGGCCTTTGACGCGATAGAGGCGCTCTTCTTCCTCTTCGATTTCATCCGCATGATAGAAGGGTTGATAATGGCTAAGCGGCACTTCTGATAAGGCTTGGTCACCATTGTAGATCAATTCGAATTTCCCGTCTCCATCAATATCAATTCGGATCCAAGGCAATTGCAAGATGGTTTGATAGCTGCCATCTTGAAGCATGGTGGCGAGTTCACGGTTAAAGGTCTCGATAATCTCGGCGGCGTTCGGGGTGTCTTTACGAAGGGCGAAGTACAAAGGTTTGGTGATGATGGGTTGGGTGCCAAAGACTAAGGTTTTTTTAAATTTTTCTAGCTGATTCTGCATGGCGTAGTGAAGGAGCAATTCGTCCACCAGCATATAATCCAATTTCCCGGCCAGCAGGGCGGAGAAGTTGGCTTGATTGTTTTTTCCAGTAATAAAGGCGGGGCCGGTGTCTCGCAATTCTGCCAAATATCCGTAGCCATCCACAATGCCCACGCGTTTTCCTTTCAATTCAAGGAGAGAACTTGCAGAGACGTCGCTCCCTTTTCGTCCGAGTAAAACCAGTTTGTTTTCAAGGATAGGGTTGGAGAAAAGCAAAATTTCATTTCGTTCATCGGTTTTCCACAACGCGGGACTTCCTTGAAATTGTCCGCTGGCCAAGCCCGAATTGAGTGCGCTCATCTCCACGATGGTGGTCGAGGCTTCGATGTCTCCGCGACGTAAGGCTTCTTCGACCAAATCGATGATGACGCGGGGGGCTCCCACGTTACCGGTGAAGGGGGGCCAGGGATCAGAGGCGAGAAAGAGGGGGGCTGCGGCCTGCAGGTATGCAGAAAGCGAGATGAGGGTGTAAGTGAGGAGACGCGTAAAAGTGTTCATACCTTACCTTTGCCACCCCCTATATACGCAGGCAAGGTGAAACGGATATGAAGTTTAGAGAGGGGGGCGAAGCCTTTGCATTGACATTTGGTCGTGTAATTCTAGGTATAAGCGTCTACTTTCTGTCCTGTATTCTATTCTTTATGAGCATCACAACTTCCGCCTCCCTGCATCGGGTCTCCCTGCCTGAATTAATCGTCATCATGCCTGTTTACAATGAGGCCGAGATCATCAAGCAGGTGGTGGCTGAATGGGTGGAAATGCTGGATGGGCTTCAGGTGCCTTATCGACTGCATTTGGCAAATGACGGTAGTACAGATGGAACACAGGAGGTCCTGGAAGGATTGTCGCATCCCTGCCTCGAAATTAGTCAGGCGAGAAATAGAGGGCATGGTCCC
Source organism: Kiritimatiellota bacterium B12222 (assembly GCA_029719485.1). Taxonomy (GTDB): domain Bacteria; phylum Verrucomicrobiota; class Kiritimatiellia; order SS1-B-03-39; family UBA6053; genus UBA6053. The sequence goes on from CP120722.1 coordinate 1,113,300, forward strand.
ACGATCTTAAGGGCATATCGGGTGGCCGGAAGTCGGACTTCTTGGATCTTTCAAACAGACTCTGATGGCGAAATCCCCGCTTCCCACTTTCCTGAATTTTGGAAATCACGGGTGCAGGGAGATTTGTTAATAGGAAAGCGTGTCAACCGTGATGCCTCTTGGAGTCGTCGTGTGGTGACTGCAAGTTTACGATGTGTGTTGTTTCTCTTTTATGGAAAAGGGGTGACAGATGGCAATTGTCCTTACCGATTAATGCGTTCGGAAGCCTTTCGTCCTTTGTTTGATAAGTTGCCTGAAGATACCTTTGCGCCCAATGTACTGATCTCAGGATATAGTGCGTGGAAGAAACTGCGTATTGTCGAATTTCCGGTTTCACATCAATTTCGTCAGACAGGGCAGTGTTCCATGCGAAAAGGGGCTTTATGTAAAGCCGCGATCCGTAGCGCACGCCAAACCCTGTCTTTTCGTTTTCAGAAAGATTTAAAAGCTTAAAGAAAGGGCCTTAAAACCGCCCATTGACGAAAAGCCGTAAAAATCTTCATTCTGGTATTGCCAAGGAGGAAAGGATACCCTATGGAGTCCGTCCCGATTTATTCAGGCCGGAGTGGCGGAATTGGCAGACGCGCCGGATTCAAAATCCGGTTCCCGTAAGGGAGTGTGGGTTCGACTCCCACCTTCGGTACCATTGAGGTACAGCTGGCCTGAATAAGAGGGTACATTTTAGATGTCACTTTAAGGTGGCGGGGTAGCGAAGCGGTCAAACGCATCAGACTGTAAATCTGACACCTCATGGTTTCGAAGGTTCGAATCCTTCCCCCGCCACCATCTTTTCCCCACTCTTCGGAGTGGGTTTTTTGTGGGGTATGTTGAGAAGGGTGCTGGAATGGCATCCGGTTTCTGTTTTAAACATAAAAGATGGGTTTGGAGATACCGCAATGAGGAAGGTGAAAAGTGGTTTCAGCAAAAAGGTCATATAAAAAAAGTGTTGTCCGGCCGGGACTGTTCCTGGTGTTGGCCCTGGTGGTGATTCTGGTTGTACAGAAGCTTCAAACCCAGGAGCGTATTCCGGGAACTGACGATCTCATGGCTTTTCAGGCTTCGATCCAGAATTGTGTGAGTTTGACCGGTTTTGAGGAATCCTGCGTTTCCCTACAAAACAGCTTTGGGAGTTCCTCAGAGGTTCTGAAGCATCTGGTGGACCGGGATTCCCGCGCTTTGTATGTTTTCTGGTTCAGGTCGAGGGGTGTCGAAGAGCGTGAGTTGTCGGAGCCATTCATTCGCGATCTTCCCTACGGCTCGATGAATCCCGTTCTTGACCTGATGACTCGGCTTTCGGATGAAAGAATGGTGCAAGCTGTAAGGTCGTACAAATCAGTTTATTTTAAAGTCAGATATCCCGGTCATTATTTTGGATCGGAGATGATCGATAATTTGGAATATGAGGTGTATGCGCGCCGGATCGCGGAAGAGTACATGTACAGGTTCGACCGTTACGACCGCTCGGGAAAAGAAGCCCTGGTGCAGTTGTTGCATAGTGCGTTGAGGTCCGGACGTGGATGGGAGATTATTCCTGATTACATGGAGAGAGAGCTCGCGCTTAAACTAATGAACCTGGTTCCGGTGATGGGCGATAATGCCCGAATGGGGGCTGCGCCCCCATGGTTGAAGGAGTCCATCCTTCCGTTGTTGGCGATGGAGATGGTTGCGAATACCCATGCCGACCGCTACACACAGACTTTCGCACGGTATATCCGAGAAATCCCTCAGGATTCGGAAACCCGGAGAAGGGCTTTTAGAGCTTTCGCCAAACTGAGTCCGCCGACAAATTCCTGGGGTGCCGGGTTTCTTTTGTATTCGTTTGCCCGGGAGGATTGGGCCGAAAACCGCGATGATATTCTGCGGGCCATGGTAGCCATTCCTTCTCGGAAATATCTTCCTCTGCTTTTGGAACAAATCGAAGGGGAGGACCTTTCCCTCTCCCGGATTGCAGCCCGGGCCTTTCTGGAAATTGATACCTGGGAGGAAGAGCTGACGCTACTACCCCCCGCGACCCAGATCCGTATCAGTCTGTTGGCGGCTGAAGAGTGGGACCGGGATTTGCGTAAACGCGATCTTTACGCCATGCCGAGTGAAGTGGATCCTGAATATCTTTTACCTTATCTAACGCTTGAGAATGCACGGGCGTCTGTGGGGGTATTGAGAAGGGTGGTTAAGCATCTTCAGGAAATGCAATCCGATCAAGCGGTTCCCTCCATTGTGGACCTCATGGAGGATCTGGTTCAGAGTGGCGATGCCACCAAATACTGGTTGCTGTACGGTCAATGCACTGAACTGATGGAAGTCCTTGCCGGCCAGACGTTTTGGCCTGCCGATTCCGGTGTGAAACCCAGAAACAGCTCCTCGTCTGAAAACCCTGAATTGCGTGCCCAGGCGCAAGAAGTGACGTTAGAGCGGATTCAGGAGTGGTTACAGGCAGAAGCCAGGCCTTGATCTGGCGAGCAGATGGGGGATAAATGGGTTAGCGTTCGGGTCCACCTGCGTTTCAGGTTGAGGCTTGCTCTATTTTGTGGGCGGTGGCTTGGAGGTGGGTAAGGATTTCAGCGAGCCGGTCGGCGGGGGCGTCTTCAGGTGAGAAAATGACGGTGAGGGCGGCGTTGTCTTCTAGGGGGCTGAGGCAGAGGGGGATGGAAATGGCGTGGATTTCCGGATTGGTAACCCCTAGGTCGGTGGCGAAATCATGTTTTCGACAATGGTCGATGCGCTGTTGGATGTCATGTATCTGCGCGTCACTCAGTGAAGGGTGTTCGTGGATGATGCGGTGTATTTCGAGGATTGGGGTTTTGCGCAACAGAACCGCGCCGGCGGAGCCAATGGCAACGCAATCACGAATACCTACTTTGTTGAGCATAGTGGGGGATTGTGCGCGTTCTTGTCTGGCCAGTATCAACCAATCATCGCCTTCGCGAATGGTGATTTTTACAGAGCAGTCCAAGGCTATTGCCAGATCGGCGATGGGCTGATTTGAAACGGCAAAAAACCGGGCCATGTCTGAGGCGAGTCCGCCCAGGCGTGACAGACCAAAACTTAATCGGTAATCTCCCACCGGATCACGTAGCAACCAATTGGCGTCGGCAAGGGTATTGAGGATGCGATAGCAAGTGGCCGGCGGAATATCCAAATCCATTGAAAGTTGTTTGGCGCTGGCCTGGCCGCGTTGGGTCAGGGCTTCGAGCACCTGCAGGGTACGATTTAAGATGGGGATTCGTTGATGAGAGGGCATAGTACTACAAAATTCATACCATATGACCTGTGGGGGTAAAGCGGAATACGCATTTTGGGCAGGATTATCAAATGAGAGAATCCACTTTGTTGACCTACGAAATGCCAAGGGGCATAGTCACTTTTTTCCGGAGTATATTTGCTCCATTCAACGTTCCAACAGGATATGCTTAGATGAAAATTATTGATATGAAAGTCCGCTGCGTGGCGATCCCACTCAATGCGCAACTCCGCCACAACACAGGGGTTCACCCGGGGTATTTTCTTCGTACGGTTTTGGAGTTGATCACAGATGAAGGCGTTATTGGTCTGGGTGAAATTGGTGGGGGGGATCAACGCGGGGCATTGACCAAATTAAAACCCCGTATTGTGGGTTTAGATCCCTTTCATATTGAAACCATTAAACTGAAGGTCTTGCGCAGTATTTATTATTTGTCCAATTCCCGTCTTTACGGTGCGATTGAAATGGCGTGTTTGGATATTCAAGGGAAAGTGTTGGGTCGTCCGGTTTCAGATTTGATCGGCGGATCGGTCCGGGATAAAATCCCGATGATTGCGTATCTGTTTTGGCGTTATGATCGTCCGGGTGGTGGCGATGATCAATGTGCAGAGGACATGGCTGACCTTTGTCAGGAACTGCATGAAGATCTGGGAGTGAACAGTATGAAACTCAAGGCTGGGGTGATGGATCCGATGGAGGAAGCGCGGGTGCTTGAATTGTGTCGGGAACGTTTTGGACCCGAGTTTGGTTTACGCATTGATCCGAATGGTACCTGGTCTGTGCAGACGGCTTGTCGGGTGGGGCGTCGCCTCGAAGATTTGGATATTGAATATTTTGAGGATCCTGCCTGGGGCTTGGAAGGCAACGCCGCTGTACGTAAAGCGGTGCGCATTCCCATTGCCACCAATATGTATCCAAACAAATTCGATGATCTTGGCCCTGCCATCCAATTGGGCGCGGTGGATATTGTCCTGACGGATCTGCATTATTGGGAAGGACCACGCGGGGTGAAAGATCTAACCGCGATTTGCCGTACCTTTAATATGGGGGTGGCGATGCACAGTGGCGCGGAATTCGGTATTGAATTGGCTGCGATGTTGCACACCGCCTCGACGATTCCTGAAATGCACGCTGCCGGTGATGCGCATTATCATTATCTGGAAGATGACATCATTGAAGGGGGGTTGATGCCGTATAAAGACGGTTGCATCGAGGTGCCGAAAGGTCCCGGATTGGGTGTGACGCTTGATGAAGAAAAGATGGAGAAATATGAACGTTATTACGAAGAGAAGGGTGACTATTATGCCCGTTTCCATCAAGATCCGCGTCGCCCTGATTGGTTCCCTGTTGTGGGCGGTCGTTAATTTTCCACTGTAAATCCACATAAAAACATGAATGACGTTCCAAAAGCAGATCGTGAAATTGTTACTGAAAATCTCTTCCGCCCGGATGCAGAAATAGAGCATCGGATTCAAAGCGACACGGAGCGTCACCGCAAGGGCTTTGCCCGGGTGGTGGTGCAGGATGTCGATGGAAAACCGGTGGAGAATGCCCGCATCGAAATTAAACAACGTTCGCACGCGTTTAAATTCGGATGTAACCTGTTCTTACTGGATCAGTTTGAAGACTCTGCGCACAACCTCGCATATGAAGAGGCTTTTGCGAAAGTGTTTAATCAGGCGATCATCCCGTTTTACTGGTCTGATTTGGAGCCGACGCAAGGAAATGTTCGTTTTGCGAAAGACAGTGAGCCGATTTATCGTCGCCCGCCGCCTGACCGCTGTTTGGAATTCTGTCAAGACAGAGGGATTGCCCCAAAGGGGCATCCCTTGTTATGGCAATGTTTTTGGCCGGAGTGGTTGTCGAAAGACCCTGCCGAGCTTCGTCGGGCGATCGAAAAGCGATTTCAGGAAATTTCCGAGCGCTACGGTGATGTGATTCCCACCTTTGATGTGTGCAATGAAGCGCTGTCTATTGGGAATGATCATCCCTTGCATGAGTTGGGTAATCATGTGGAATACGCCTTTGAATTGGCGGAAAAGTACTTACCTTCCAGTACAACCTTGGTTTACAATGAGACGACTGCAGGAAGTTTTTTAGGGTATCGTGGTGCATACACGCCGATGTATATGTTGTGTAAGGCATTGGCTGAAACCCGTTCGCTGGGAGCGGTGGGGCTGCAGTTTCATTTATTTGATACCCAGGTCGACCAAGTGGAAGATTACCGGAAAGAACTCCTGAATCCGGTAAATATTTTTAGGTTTTTGGATCTGTATGCAAATCTGGGACGGCCCCTGAAAATATCAGAAGTCACGATACCCGGTTACAGCCTGGTGGATGAAGGTGAGCAATTTCAAGCAGATGTGATGGAAAAACTATATCGGATGTGGTTTAGTCATCCGGCTATGAACGAAATTGATTATTGGAATCTGGTAGATGGCACGGCTGCATTTGCGCCTCGCAATACCTTTGAAGGAGAAAACTTCTTTAAAGGTGGTTTGGTGGATTACGATATAACGCCCAAGGCCAGTTATAAAGTACTGGATCAGCTCATCAACGAAGAGTGGCGGACGCAAGTGACTTTAGAACTTTCAGGTGGCAAAACGTCGCAGTTTCACGGATATTACGGAGGCTATGACGCGGTGATCCATCATGCCGGTGGTGTCTCACAGGTTTCGTTCCAGCATGAAAAAGTTTTGAATCATGAAATCACCCTCACTGTGAAGTAAATATGTTAAATTTAGATAAAGAATTGAAAGGGAAGTCTGCATTGGTCACGGGTTCCAGTCGCGGCATTGGAGCGGCGATGGTTAAAGCGCTGGCAATGGCTGGCGCCAATGTGGCGGTACATTCCGTGGGGCCGTCTGAAGCTGGTGAGGCGGTGCGGAAAGAATGTGCGTCTCTGGGCGTGAAGACCTGTTCGCTACATGGTGATTTGGGTGAAAAGGATGTGCCAACGCAGCTGCTTGACGCTTGTGCGGAGGCTTTGGGGGCTGTGGATATTCTGGTGTTGAATGCCTCTATACAATTTCGCAGGGAATGGTGTGACTGGCATACCGAAGAAGCTGAAACCATGCTTCGGGTCAATGTCCGTGCTTCAGCCGAGATGATGACCCAGGTGTTGCCTCAGATGCAAAAAGCAGGTTGGGGTCGGGTGGTTACCATTGGTAGCGTACAACAAAATGTGCCGAATCCTGCGATGGCCGTATATGCGGCGACCAAATGTGCGCAATTGAGTATGGCCAAAAGTTTTGCGCTTCAGGTGGCGGCGGATGGAGTGACCATCAACAATTTAGCCCCAGGTGTGATCCAAACCGACCGTAATGTAGAGGCCTTGGCGGATGAAAGTTACCGGCAAAAAATTGCAGGGCTGATTCCGTCCCGCAGTTTTGGCATACCCGAGGATTGTACGGGTGCCTTGTTGATGCTTTGTTCCGAAGCTGGACGCTATATCACGGGAGCAGACATTGCAATTGATGGCGGTATGGGGCTCGGGTCGCACTGATGTAAGGGCATGGTGGGGGAGGATGGTGATTGGGGACGAGAAGAATAAATGATCAAAACTGTGAATTTTGTGTGCACGGATGATTGTTCATAAATGTTGCATAGAAGACAAATTTCTAATTTTGCAGAATATCTCTTGTCATAAGTGTAATAACGGGTAAAATGTAATCGTTATCACTGTCTCATGTTCTATTTAAATACAAATAGTTCGGCTAAGAAGTAAACCATGCATGGCCATAAATTATTTTTAAAAATACCCCTAATATTAGGGGGTTGCGCTCCTCGAAATAGGAAGGCGCAAGGTTTTACGTTGATTGAGGTGGTGATTTCGAGCGCATTGCTCGCTTTGATCCTCTTATCGGCATTGGCTTTGTTGGTTCAGGTAACCCGAACCAGTCAATTGGTGCGTCGGCGATCTGACGCAACGTCCATCGCATGGAGTCGGATTGAACGGGTGCGAAATTTACAATTTGATGAAATGGATGAATTGATCGAAGACGGGAATGGCACGCGCGTGAATGAAGCTGGCCTTTCGGACGAAGAGGGGTTGTTTTTAAGAAAAACAATTATCAATACGGAAACCAATGCGTTGATTGTTAAAAATATTCGAATTGAGGTGTTGACCCAGGGGATTGTTTCGGGGGAATTTGATGGAGAGCCTGAAGTTTTGGAAACCATTATCTCTGATGTGCCGAAATCGGAAGGAGTCGAATAAGATGATCTTACGGAAAATGAGATTTAAACGAACCTCTTTGCAGGGGTTTACTTTAATCGAATTGATGATTACGATGTCGATCTTCAGCTTAGTGGTTACAGGTGTATTGTTGGGATGGGCCAATATTTTGCGGCGAGAGCACGTCTTATCGAATCGGATGGCCATGATTTCGGATGGGCAGCGTTTGGCGTCCTTTTTGCGGAAGACCACCCGATTGAGCCGCATCAATGAAATGGTGATGTACCCGCAAGAGTCTCCTCACATTGCCATTAGTTACCCTATTCCCGAGGGGCAATTTGATTCAGAGAATGAGTATATATTAGAGGATGGCACTTTGGTGTGGGGGCATACGTTGATTGTGCATGCATGGCCGGCCGATGATCCTCAAGAGCTACGATTAACAAGTTTCAGCCCAAGGGATACCACCTTATCTGCACTTGAACGTGAGCAACAGCTAGAAGATGTTACCTTAAACGGGAGCGGGGCGAACACCTTTAATGGACAGAACAGTGACACGCGCACTTTGGCGAAACTTCAGCCTGAATTTAGTTTTCGTCCGGATGGAGGGACTTACAATTTTTATAGTGCGACCTCGATGAGGGATAAAAATGTGGTGATGGGGGGTGTGAGATTGCAGCCGGGCACTAATACCATTACCTTTCGGGCAAAAAGTAAGAGTTCGGGGAGCACGGGATTTGGGATGAAAATTGATAAATTGTACATTTCTCCCGCAGGTCTTGCGATTGAAGGTGAAAGTTTATTGCCTGTAACTGCTCAATCTGGCGCGACTGCGGTTGCAGAGGAAAATTTGTTGGGGAGTTGGAGTGATCGAAAAGTATTGGGTTTTCCCGCGAACAGTGCGGGTGCTGAATTTGAAGTTACTTTTTTTAATGATACCTGGCATGAAACCTTGTTTTTAGGTGGGGGAAATGAGTTGGAGAATTGCGTCACCGGCATGAATCGTGAAACCGGAAGTGTAGGGACTTATTTAAGCCCTGCGGGTCGTGAGGATGCATGGATGGGGAATATGCAAGTGGGTGCCGAAGGGAGCGGTTTAGATACGGATCTCGCGCATGGCGCACAGGTACGGGTTGTGGTAAAGGGAAGTGAGTTGGGGACCGGTGGCTTTATTTTAAGTGGAGGTGATGGGGTTACGGTGAAATTTAGAGCATCGGATGTTAGCTCCAAATCTATGCGCATCAAGCGGGCTTTTATTGCGGAAGCTGCTAATCAACTGAATCCGGGGCCTGATATCGATGTGGAAACTTTGGAACCTTTGAAGTTTGGCACTGCGGGTAGTTCACAGAATGGAATTCATATAGGTTCTGGTAATATTGCTGAAACGGTTCCTGCGGACTTTCCTCTCGACCCGGAAAAGAGTTACGTGATTTCCTATTGGATAAATAATAATAACCCTGATCAAGGGAATCCATGGCACTTTCGCTCTGAGGCTGTAGGAGAAGTTAGTCCCACATATACTTATTTATTGCCCGAAAGTACGTCACCTACATTGAATGATTTGAGAAGTGCCACCTGGAGTTCTAAGTCGAATTTGCAGTTGATTCCGGGTATTTTAGGAGTTGAATCTATCAGCACTACTTATGTAAATGAAGGCGTGTTTACTTCTAGGATCGTGGATACCACTCTCTCGGCACCCACCTATCATGACATCGATTGGGAGGGAGATTTTCCAGAGGGAACCTCAGTGGCTTTTCAGATCCGCACCGGAAATGAAGCAGATTTAAGTGATGCTTCAGAATGGGAGGATGTGACAGAGATGTATAGTCCCAGTATGCTTAATCTTTCGCAGAAACGCTATGTTCAGGTACGGATCACCTTGCTGCGAAATCGCACTACAGATGAAATTCCTACCTTAAACAATTTTACCTTACGTTGGGTGGGAAAGCCCTCTTACGTTGATTTTGGTGGCGACTTCCAGAAATTCTCTTCAGGGGGAACCTATGAATTTTTTGTGAATGACGTGGCGCCCATTTCGACGCTCCGTTCAGAATTAAGACTAACAAGTGCTGGCAAAACGGAAAATGATTTGGCCGACTCTTGGAAACTCACTGTAGAAACGACACCTCGGAATTAACTTTAACTTTGACCCATCCCTTACCTCCACGCATAATAATACTATGAAAACATTATCCATATTATATCGTTTCTTCTCAACCACGGTGGGGTCCTCTCTGCAAAAGGAGGGCTCAAAAAACGGAAGTAGCTTGATGATGGTCATGTTGTTGGTCATGGTCTCCGGCATTATGCTCGGTTCGTTATATGTGGGAAGTAGCCAGCGAACATTTACGTTGAATAGAGAAACTGGACGGTTGAAGGCCTTAACCATTGCTGAAGCGGGATTGGGAGATGCCTTTAGTTTTTTGGCCGAAGATATTAGCCGGGTTTCTTTGGATCCTGTCGTTTCAAATGATGATTTTTCGAATGGCTCTTATGTTGTACGTGCTTCTGTGCCGGAAGGTGCAAATGATGGGGTGGTGTTATTGACGGCTACCGGCACCTATCGCGGGCAAACTGTTCAATCCATGGCCACAGTATTGCTTGAAAGTGGTACGGTTGTCGAGACGGGAGAAACGCCAGTTCTTCCGTTGGGACCCTTTGGCTCTGCAGGGTTACTTGCGGGAGCAGATATTGTTTTCTCAGGTGGGGTTCGTGTGAATTTAAAGGGAGAAGGTGCACATGCCAATGGAAATATTGACATGTCAGGCGGCCCCTCCTTTTATGCTGGATATATGTCTACAAAAGGTTCCATTAAAATAAGTGGTAATCCAACCGTAAATCTAAGTGGGACTCCTCAAATAACCCTGGATGGAGGTGCTAATCGTTTTCATGCGGATGGACCTATTTCTATTTTGGTAGGGAATATCGAAACTGGTAACATTTCGTCCTCCACATCCATTGAGACCAGCTGGAGCTCTATCGAAGAAAATTTAATTGCACCGAATCTGATCTTCCCCTCTTGGAAGGTTCCTCAGAATAAATCGACACAAGCCGTTGAAAATGTACCTTCATTGGTTTTACCCTTTTTAGATGTTGAAGCTTTTAAATCTTATGCGGAAAGTAACGGCACCTATTTTGTTGGCAGCCAGAGTATTGGCCGCAGTTGGTTGACCGCCGATATTCTTCGTCGAACGGGTGTAAATGTTACAAATAACGAAACACATTATGCACCAGATGGTGGGGTGTTATTTGTGGACGGTGATGTTACTGTAACCTCAGATATGGACTTTGAAGGGGTGATTGTGGCGACGGGGAATATTACCTTTAATGGAGCCGCTACATTTACCAATCCAACTGATTTTCCTGCAATGGTTTCAGTAGACGGAAATATCAGTGTGGGAGCAGGAGCCAGTGGAGGGGTTGATGGTTGGGTTTATGCCATGAATGGTAGTGTGTATTGTTCCGGAGGTGCAGGAGGATTGTCAGGAATTATTGCGGCCCAAGATATTCGAATAACCGGCGGGTATTCTTTTGGTGACGATACCGTTTTAAATGAAATCACCTGGCCCGGTGCACCTAGTGGTGGAGGAGGCGAAAGTGAGAGCTCTGAGGGTGGCAGTTTACGTCTGCTTTCTTGGATTCGATAATGGTCAAGCCGTGGATGTGATGACCTGATGATGTGTTGTGTTTAGGGATTAGGATTCAAAAGATGCGTTCTAAAGAATGAATCATACTATTAATTTTTTAGACGTAGAGGAGGTTCGTCCCTACGTATCCAAAAAAACAAAGTCATTTTTAAAGAGAGCCGTGATCGCCACATATGTGATGATGTTGATGGCCTTCATTGTGAAGTATGGCTACGATGTCTCTATCATTCGCGAAGGGAAGCTGAAGCAAAGTGAATGGGCGGGCATGGAAAAAGAAGTGGATGAGCTTTTGAATTTACGTGAGCAAAGTGCAAGAATTTCCAAGGGCTACAACACCTTGTTGGGTTGGAATATCTCCAGAGTGGATTGGGCAGAGTTTTTGATGTATTTAGCCTCCCAGCTGCCTGGTGAACCGCAAAATGTGCAATTAAATCGATTGTATTTTGACGAAGAGATTGCGGGGTTGAGGCATCAACTTCCTGGTGCAAAACCTCAAGACTTTTATCCCTTGAAGCGTGAAATTTCCCTCTCTATGAGCGGTGTGCTTAAAGCGGATCGCCCAGAGCTAACCCTGGTGAAGTTTCAGCGCGATATGGTTGCTGTTAAATCAGGAGACTTGTCGATTGCGAGTATGCCTCTCCAATATTACAACGTTCTCTTAAACAAAGATCGGAAACCTACAGATCTTACTGAATTTTTCTTCACGATTAATTTACCCCCTCGGGTGATGGCTCCATGAAGAATGCAGGGGGGAATAAGGAGAAACTACAAAAAATACTGCTTAGCTATGGTGGTGCATTTTTTCTGCTGGCGATGTTGAATAACCTTCTCTTTTTTCCTGCGAAAATGGAGGCCATTCAAAGCAAACAACTTATCGCAGAGATCGATGACAAATTGCTCACTGGAGAAGGCGTAATGTTGCATTCTTTTGATTCATTGGAAGGAAGCAGTTTTTCGGCTACTCAGGTATTAGAAATCCTCGAGGAGGAGTTACCGCCCGAATCTAATCGCTACAGTTGGGCGTTGGGATTGCTCTCCGATGTTGCGGCCGAGGCAGGGATGAAGCTGTCGATCACACATCATGAAGAAAAACGATATGTGCCTGTACTTACACGGGATAAACTGGATGTGAACAGTGTTCCGTTCTGGGCCACCTACGCTGTAGATGTAGATGTGGAAACAAGTTTTGATGCGTTTATTCAGTTTTTAAATGTTTTGAATGAGAGGCTGCCTTATTGCTCATTGGCCACGCTCGAAATTACAGCCTTGCGTTCTTCTCCTGAAGTTCATCGCATCCATATGACTTTCGAATGGCCTGTGCTTCGTTTTAACGAAGATCTTTCTCTTTTGCAGTCATTGAGTGAAAAAGGGACCCGTCGCTGAATATGTGCTGTGTTGGTGGAGCATGCGATGCTGCACCATTCAAATTTCGGGCTTTCCGCATGCTGGCTAATATACGGGTTCCGTGTTAAGGATGTTCCGTAAATCCTTTAACCCTTTGTCCTACTTATTTTACGTGTTCTGGTTCTTCTATAATATCCTTTTTCATTTGGTTTACTTGTTAATGCTTCCGCACTTTTTGATGCGTATGCGTAAACGGGGTGGATACCGCAAAGATTTTGGGCAACGTCTTTTCCGACTCTCGGAAGAGGACCGTGCCCAGGTTTCCGAAGGTCGGAAGCTTTGGGTGCATGCAGTGAGTGTGGGCGAATTGTCTGTGGGCTTGGCCTTTATGAAGGAATGGCGGGCGAAACATCCCGAAACGAATTTTTTGTTAACGGTGAACACCAGTACAGCGCATGAACTTGCGCAAGAAAAATTAGATACGCGGGATGTGTTGCTTTATCCTCCCCTGGATTCTCCTTGGGTCATTCGCAAGGTATTGAATACGGTGGATGTGCAAGGTTTGGTGTTGGTGGAAACCGAAATGTGGCCGAATTTACTTCGTCAGCTTCATAAAAAACAGGTCCCCGTACTGTTGTTGAATGGGCGAATTTCTGATCGATCCTTCCAACGTTTGCAAAAAGTACCGTTTTATACGCAACGCCTGTACAAGTTGGTTTCGCTTTATGCTATGCAGAGCGATGCGGATGCGGAGCGGGCAAAAGGATTGGGTGCGCCTGCAGATCGTGTGCAGGTGATGCATTCTGCCAAATACGATGTGGCCTCAAGAAATCCGGTCGAAGAGTTGATGCGTATGCAACGCCTGAGAGAAAGTGGTTTTATTGACGCAGATGCGACCCTCTTGCTGGGAAGTTCCACTTGGCCGGGTGAAGAAAAGGTCCTAATGGAATTTTATCTGCAACAGCGTCAGTTGTTTCCCAGATTGCGATTGATTTTGGTGCCCCGACATTTTGAACGTCGGGGGGAGGTAAAAGCCGAGGCCGATGCTTTAGGGCTCCATCTGGCCTTTTGGTCATCTGAGGATAATGAAGGGTTGAGGTCGGCGGATGTGTTGATGGTCGATACCACAGGCGAACTGATGCATTTTACGGGATTGGCAGACCTGGTATTTATTGGCAAAAGTTTACTGCGGAGCGAAGGTCAAAATCCCTTAGAAGCCGCTCACGCGGGAAAATTTTTGGTGACGGGTCCCGGTATGGACAACTTTAGACAGATTATGCGGGATCTTCGTGAGGCAAATGCAGTGGTTGAAGCCAAAGATGCTGATGACCTGGTGCAAATCCTGAAAACGGTGCTCAAAAATTCAGATCAGGGGAAAGCGCAAGGAGAGCGGGCCGCGTTGCTGGTGGAAAGTCGCAAAGGAAGTATTGCCCGGTCTGTGGACGCTTTTTCGGAAATCTTGAGCTAAGGCATCGTCGATGCGGCTTTTTCACCTCGGGATGGAGGATTCAATACGGCGTAATCGTATCGGATATTTTTTAAGTCTCCTGTTGGTGATTGTGATAGGAGGAGCCTCCCGTTTATCTTTTACGGAAGAATGGCCCTTTCTTTATACCGAGTATGCCGGGGATACGTTTTGGTCGTTGATGATTTTTTTAGGTATCGGGTTTCTGTTCCCCACCTGGAAAACATCCACAGTGGCTCTGCTTACTCTGACGTTTGCATATAGCATTGAGCTGAGCCAATTGATTCAATCCCCTTGGATAACAACTTTGCGGGAAACGATTTTTGGAAAACTTGTACTAGGGTCAGGATTTTTATGGTCTGATTTTGTCTGTTATACTGTGGGCTGTTTGATCGGGGTGATTGGCGAAGTTTTTACACGGTTTGTTCTAAGAAGATAATCTTGAGGAATGGGCATCAAAACAATAATGCAACAGGTGATATGTTTGGTTTTTAGGTTGATCTAGGGTGGGGGGAGAGGTAGGGTTAGCTATGAGTTCGGATGATCATGCTAAGCCTTCGGGTGGGAAACGCTATTGGGAGTGTATGCCTACGGTGTGGGCTGGGGTGGGTGAAAAGAGGAAAAGGGGGCTGAGGATTTTGCCGAAAAAGGGTGGGTATTTTGTGCATGTGACGAGTCGGACGGTGGGGCAGGTCTTTTTGTTTGGAGAGCTGGAGAAGCGAGTGTTTGTGCAAATGATGCGTAAATGGGCTGACTTTTCAGGGCTTTCCGTGATTACGCATTGTTTGATGGATAATCATTTCCATATCATGCTGTGGGTTCCGGCGACGATGACCTTGGATCATGCGGAAGTGCTTTCTCGATTGGAGGGCATCTGGCCTGAAGAGAAAGTGCAGGCTTGGGAGCGTTTTTATCAGCAGCAAAAACCTGAAACCCAAGAGGCGATGGCTTCGGCTGTGATGGATAGAATGGCGAATCTATCTGAGTTTATGCGGGTGTTGAAGCAATCCTTTACTTGTTGGTATAATCGCAGTCGTGAGCGGAAAGGGGGCTTGTGGGATATGCGCTATCGTTCGGTGGTGGTGGAGGATTCTCCTTTAGCATTGATGTCGGTTGCGGCTTATATTGATCTGAATCCTTTGCGGGCGGGAATGGTGGAGGATCCGAAGGACTATAGATTCTGTGGATATGGTGAAGCGATGAAGGGAAATGTGGATGCGCGGAAAGGTTTAAATGCCCTGGTTCGTCTGGCCCGAGGCCATCAGCCCTATGTGGCCTTTAAGGTTAGACGAAAGGTGCTTTCGGAGAAAAGCGAGGATTGGCGAGTGGTTGGGGAACAATTGAAACAAGAGCAGATGCAACGCGAGGCGCCTAAGAATTGGCAGGAGGTGCAGGCGGCTTATCGGATTTGGTTGGTGAATAAGGGGGGATCCAAGGCCGAGCTGCGTTGTGTGAACGCAAAGCTTCGGCGACGAAAAGGGTTGGATCCAGTGCAAGTGCTCGCCGAATATGAACGGAGGGGTGTTTTGCCGGTAGGGGATGTGTTGCAACAACGGATGCGTACGTTTACGCAGGGGGTTGCGGTGGGATCGCCAGGATTTTTAGAAAAATTGATGGGTGAGTATCAAAGTTGCTTTGGGGCAAAACGAAAAATTGCGTCCAGACCTGTAAAAGGGATCGGAGGACTGTGGAAGAGTTTACGTCAGGTGGAATGAGGGGGGGATTAGGGGGCATTATCCCTTAACGGGTGCTTCTGTATAGCTGATTTCTATAGTTGAGGAGGCTGAGCATAACAAATCTTTCATCTCAGTGATTTTTGCATTTGACCTAACTCGATTCTTGGGATTAAACAGGAGACTCACAAAAAGTGAAATTTTTAACGATTGCGGGTGACTTCTTTCATCGATTTGATCGAAAGTCGCGCAAAATCAACCCATTCGACGCCTATGTCATCGCAACTTTTTACATCGAAACACAATACGCTCGCGCGACTGTCTCTTCTGCTATTTGTAGCAGGAGCTGCTGGTTTTCTAGGGTTTATGGATATGCTGCACCGTTCTTCTTACGTGCGTTACACCAAAGTCCGTCGCGAACAACCCGTACCTTTCAGCCACAAACACCATACCAATCTGGGGATTGATTGTCGTTACTGTCATACCTCAGTCGAGACGAGCAGTTTTGCCAACGTACCACCGACTCAAACCTGTATGAACTGTCACAATGTGATGTGGAAAGAGTCTGATATGCTCGGACCCGTTCGTGAGAGTTGGGAAACGGGTGAATCATTGGAATGGACACGGGTAAATGACCTTCCTGATTTTGTGTACTTTAATCATTCTATTCACGTTAACAACGGCATCGGTTGTGCAACCTGTCATGGTCGGGTAGATCAAATGGCCTTAACATGGCGTGAAAAACCATTGTTTATGAAATGGTGTCTCGAATGTCACCGTGATCCGGCGCAGTTTGTACGTCCGGACGATAAAATTTTCGATATGGCTTTCGATCCGAAAAGTCTTCCTCTTGAAGAGCGTCAAGCGCTGGTTGAGGAATACGGCATCGATACCTCCAATCAACGTTTAACCAATTGCTCAATTTGTCACCGCTAATGAATACGGACACCCCCACATCTTTTGGAGATCAGAACGGACGTCTGGACCTGCGCAATATGCGTGAGGTTCTTAAGCAGGACTGGGAGCAGCGCGATCGTCGCATGTACACCAGTTACTTGGACCGTGATGCGACGCAGTTACCGGTACAGACCTCTGCTTCCGACCGTGAAGAGGAGAGTGACTCTGGTGTAAATCGCCGGAGTTTCATGAAGCTTATGGGAGGCAGCGCTGCCCTTGCTGGTTTGGCGGCGTGTACGCGTCAGCCCAAAGAGCTGATTGTGCCCTACGTAAAAGCACCAGAGGAAATTGTTCCTGGCAAACCGCTTTTCTTTGCAACAGCCCGTATGTTTGGTGGATATGCACAGGGATTGATGGTTGAGTCGCACATGGGACGTCCCACCAAAGTGGAAGGTAATCCACTGCATCCTGCATCGTTAGGAGCGACCGATTCCTTTTCTCAGGCCTCTGTCTTAGATTTATATGATCCTGACCGTCAAGCTGGACATCGTAAATCGAATATTCCGTCTGATTTTAACACTTTCAAAAAAGAGCTTCAGGCCCAGTTGGCTGAGAACTCAAGTGGTGAAGGCGTTCGTATTTTGTTGCCACACAGCAGTTCCGTTACAGAAAAACGGTTATGTGAGCAGATCATTGCAGAAATGCCCGAAGCGCAAATTCATATTTTTGATCCTGTAAGTGCTGAAAATGAAGCCTTGGGATTAGAAAAGTTATTTGGCAAGCCCATGCAGACGGTATTGCATTTGGATCAGGCCGATGTGGTGGTTTCTTTAGATAGTGATTTCATGAGTTGGAGCCCTGCGCGGGTTCGTTATGCTAAAGATTTCTCTTCACGTCGTCGGGTGGCCGACGGTGCAAAACGCAATCGTTTTTATGCGGTGGAATCTTCATTCACGTTGACGGGCTCTACCGCCGATGACCGTTTGCCGGTTCGGGCAGGGCGGGTAACAGGAATTGCATTGGCTATCGCGGCGGGTGTAGGATTACCTGCTACGGCACCCGAATTAAACGAGCGTGAAACGGCTTTTGTAAATGCGATGGTTTCCGATCTTAAAAAAGCGGGTAAAAATGCTTTGGTTGTTGCAGGACCTCAACAATCTGCACAAGTGCATGCCATTGCCAACTTGATTAATGCGCAGTTGGCTTCCATTGGTACGACTGTTGATTTCATTGAGCCGCAGTTGAATGGTCCGGTAAAAGTTCAAGATGATTTCATGAACTTGGTTCGGGACATGCATGAAGGGGATGTGAAAGTGTTGGCGATGTTGGATGTGAATCCTGTATACGCCTCACCATTGACCTTACGTTTTGAAAAAGCGCTTGAAAATGTACCTTTCAGTTTTCAGCTCAGCCCCTATTTCGATGAGACATCTGAGCTCTGTACCTGGACCATTTCCAGCACTCACTATTTGGAAACATGGAATGACATGGCGGCTTTTGACGGCACTCTTTCCATTGCGCAACCGTTGATTGCCCCCTTGTACGAAAGCAAAAGTCTGCTAGAAATGTTATCGTTGATGGCGGGAGCAGATATGCCTGCTTTTGATTTGGTTCAAGAAACATGGATGACGAAAACGGGTCTGACGGATGATGAAGAAGGGTTCCGTAAATTCTGGCGTACGTCTTTACATGATGGCTTTGTGAAAGGCACTGCGGCGAAACCTTGGAAAGGATTAAAAGCGAAATCCGATGTATTGTCCGAAAGCTTTAGTGATCCGGTCGCTGATTTTGGTTTAGAAGTTGTTTTCCGACCTGATCCACGTGTGTGGGATGGTCAATATGCCAATAATCCATGGTTGCAGGAGATGCCTGCTCCGGTGAGCACCTTGACTTGGGACACCGTGATTACCATGAGTCCAGCTACGGCGGCTAAATACAAAATCCGTTTAACAGATGAAGGGGTGCAGAAACGTACAGTTGTAAGGCCCAAAGTTCAAATTATTGAATTAAATGTTGATAAACGTACCTTACAAGGTCCTGTGTTGGTGATTCCTGGTCATCCTGATGATACCGTAACGGTCACATTAGGTGGTGGACGTGAGGTCGGTAAAGTTGCCAAGGGGGTTGGATACAATGCTTCAACGCTACGTACGGCTGCGGAACCATGGATTCAACAGGGTGCCACTGTTTTAGAATTGAACCGCTGGCATCAACTGGCCTTAACGCAAGATCACTTTCCCTTGCAAGCGGATGGACGTGCCTTGATTCGTGAAGCAGGATTACAGCAGTACGAACAAGTACCTGATTTCCCCACGCAGATGGTGCATCAATTTGATGACAAGTTCACCCTTTACCCTGAATGGGATTACAGCAAAGGGTTGCAATGGGGCATGGTGGTCGATTTAAATACCTGTACAGGTTGTAATGCGTGTATTGTGGCCTGTCAGGCTGAAAACAATATTCCGACCGTGGGTAAAGACGAAATCATGAACGGCCGTGAAATGCACTGGATCCGCGTGGATCGATATTTTGAAGCCTTAGATAATGGTGAAACCCGTTTACACGTCATGCCCATGGCCTGTGTGCATTGTGAGAATGCACCTTGCGAAACGGTTTGTCCGGTTGGGGCGACAATGCACAGTTCGGAAGGGTTAAACATGATGGTTTATAACCGTTGTGTGGGCACACGGTACTGTTCCAACAACTGTCCGTACAAAGTACGTCGATTCAACTTCTTTAAATACACTGACGAAGATACCGAAAGTATCAAACTACAACGCAACCCAGACGTCACGGTACGTTTGCGGGGTGTGATGGAAAAATGTACCTATTGTGTGCAACGTTTGAACTTGGCTCGTATTGATTCAAAAGTGAATGATCGTGAGTTTAAAGATGGAGACGTGGTAACCGCTTGTCAGCAGGCCTGTCCAACGGAAGCCATTACCTTTGGAAACATCATTGATCCCAACAGCAAAGTTGCAAAACTCAAAGCTCATGGATTAAATTACACCATTCTGGAACCGTTAAATACACGGGCAAGAACGAGTTATCTTGGGAAAATACGCAATCCGAATCCGGAATTGGAACCCAGCATTTTGAAACCGCTTACCTTTAAGCATGGACCTGGAGGGGCACATGGTCAACATGCTGCTGCTGAAGGGCACAGTGCAGAACCGTCACCTGCACCTGCAGCAGCCCATGCGCCCGCTGCGGATGCACATGCCTCACAAAGCAACGGTCACTGATTTTTTGGAGAAATTTGACTATGTCCAATGAAGTAAAAAAAGATCCGGACGGGCAGATGCCCTATATCAGTGGTCATTCACTATCCTCGGTTAGTGAAAAGATTGCGGATGTTACCACCTTGCCTATTAAAAAGATGCCCAAGTTCTGGTACGGTGGCATCATTCTTGGCATCACTGTGGTTCAATTATTGTTCCTTGCCATTTATATGCTGATTTCGAAAGGAACAGGTATTTGGGGACTCAATAATCCAGTGGGTTGGGGATTTGCGATTATTAACTTTGTATGGTGGATTGGTATTGGTCATGCCGGTACCTTGATTTCTGCTATTCTGTTTCTTTTCCAACAAGATTGGCGAATGTCCATTGCGCGATTTGCGGAAGCGATGACGTTGTTTGCGGTGGTATGTGCGGGACTCTTCCCGCTCTTGCATGTGGGACGTCCTTGGTTGGTGTATTGGTTGTTTCCCTATCCCAACACATTGGGCATGTGGCCTCAGTTCCGTTCGCCATTGTTATGGGATGTTTTTGCGGTATCGACCTATGCCACTGTATCCATTATGTTTTGGTTCACGGGCTTGGTTCCCGATTTAGCGACCATGCGGGCCAGAACCCAATTGGTTTGGGCTAAAAAGATTTATCATGGTATGTCCTTAGGATGGACGGGTGCTGCCCGTCATTGGCATCGTTATGAAATCGCCTATTTATTGTTGGCTGGTTTGGCGACGCCTTTGGTACTTTCGGTGCATTCCATTGTATCCTTGGATTTCGCGGTTTCAAACGAGCCCGGTTGGCATACCACTATTTTTCCTCCTTATTTTGTAGCCGGAGCTATTTTCGCAGGTTTTGCGATGGTACTGACCTTCATGATTCCGGTACGGGCGATTTACGGATTGAAAGATTTACTCACAGAACGACACTTGAACAACATGTGCAAAGTGATGCTTTTCTCCGGTTTGATCGTGGCATACGGATACAGCATGGAGATTTTCTTTGGCTGGTATTCCGGTTCTCCTTGGGAGCGATATATGGTATTGAACCGTGCGGAAGGAAATTACGCTTGGAGTTACTGGGCGCTGATTATCTGTAATGTGATGGTTCCTCAATTACTGTGGAGTTACAAAGTACGGACCAATCCGCTGATGGTGTTCATCATCTGTCAGTTCATTTCTGTCGGAATGTGGTTGGAACGATTTGTCATTGTGGTCATTTCTTTGAGTGCGGATTATATCGATTCAAGTTGGGGTCAATATGCAGGTACTCGTTGGGATTGGGCCATGTATATTGGTACCATGGGACTTTTCCTGACCTTAGTCTTCATTTTCATTCGTACCCTGCCGATAGTGGCGATCTTCGAAATGCGCGAATTGGTGCATAAAGAAGAGCACAACGAGGACTCTCATTAAGGGCACTTATTATGTTTAACGCGAAAAAAATTAACACCTATGGCGTAGTGGCTGAGTTTGCGGATGCGGACACGGTGCTCAAAGCTGCGCTCAAAGCAAGTGAAGCCGGTTACACGGTGATGGAAGCTTACAGTCCTGTTCCTGTTCACGGATTAGATGAAGCCTTGGGCCGCAAACGGAGTATTCTACCGTGGATGGTATTTGCCGGAGGCACCTTTGGTTGTCTCGGCGGATTGGGCATGCAGTACTGGATGGCGGTGGTCAATTATCCATGGAATGTAGGTGGACGTCCCACATTTTCTTGGCCCGCATTTATTCCTGTAACCTTTGAGCTAACCATTCTTTGTTCGGCGCTTACGGCCGTCATTGGAATGTTTGCGTTGAACGGGTTGCCTCGTCCTCATCATCCCATTTTCAATACCCCAAATTTCGACCGCTCCACATTGGATCATTATTTCCTGTGTATCGAAGCGAAGGACCCGAAATTTGATGAGTCAGGCGTTACCGCTTTTCTCAATGAATTCTCTCCCGAAGCAGTTAACACCATCACGGATGCCTGAACGGAAACGCCACATGACATTGCGACCACTTCATTTGATATTTTGCGCGGGCCTGCTGGTGACAGCAGGTTGCGGCCCTTTGTTTGACATCCGCAAGGCGATGTATGATCAACCCAAGTATGAACCCTTAGAAGTCACAGACTTTTTTGGTGACCGACGTTCTGCCCGTCCATTGATTGACGGTACCGTTGCACAAGGTCATATTCAATTGGATGACCATCTTTACTTAGGGTTGGAGGAAGAGGATGGCGATTTTCGTCAGGCCCAGACTTATCCTTTCCCTATTACTGCCGACGATTTGAATCGTGGCGAAGAAATGTACAACATTCATTGTTCGGTGTGTCATGGGAAGTCCGGCCATGGAAATGGCATGGTGGTACGCCGGGGATACAAAGAGGCGCCCAGTTATCACCGCGATGTGTTGCGCAATGCACCTCCAGGATATTTCATTGGGGTGATTAACAATGGATTTGGTCAGATGGCCAGTTACAGTCACCAGATTCCTGTTGAAGATCGCTGGCGCATTGTGGCATACATCCAAACCCTGCAACGCAGTCAATTTGCAAACGTTGAAGACTTGGAAGCTATCCAAGTGTTCATCGAAGAACCTATTACAGAACACTCTTCTCCGGAACACGCGAATGAGCACTGAGCTTCCCCATTTACCTACGAAACTGAAAGATATGCAAACCTTATCCCTGCTGATCGCGGGGGTGGGCATGGTCATTATGGCTTTGGCCTGGGTGACGGGTGTCGCTAACTTTTATCAGGGATACCTGATTGGATGGTTGCTGGCGCTGGGATTTGCTGCAGGTGGCATTTTAATTCTGTGTATTCATAATCTCGCCCATGGGGGTTGGGGATTTTTATTACGCCGTATTGCCGAGGCCTCCTCGTTAACCATTATCCCCATCATGGCGTTATTTTTGCCCATTATGTTTTCTTTGGACAATGTGTATCCATGGGCCATTCGCGATGCCAACCATATTTCTGTTTATGCCAGTGATGCGGTAGTGGGAGAAAAACTCCACTATTTAAATCATGGATTTTTCTGGATTCGTTACATTGTGATTTCAGTCATCTGGAGTGGCGCTGCATTATTGTTTAACAAATACAGTAAATTGCAGGACGAAACTGGAGACATGAAATGGCGTCGTAAAATGCGGTTCATTGCGGGTCCCATGGCGTTGATTTACATTCTCACTCTGACGATAGGTTCAGTGGATTGGGTGATGTCTTTAGAGCCTGCATGGTTTTCTTCCATTTTCGGCGTGATGTTGGCTTCGGGTCAGATGTTGAGCATGCTCACTTTTGGCATCGTATTCCTGACATGGTTATCCAAATGGGAACCGGTCAAAACGGCTTACACAAATAAACGTCAACATGATTTAGGCAAACTGTTATTCGCCTTTGTGGTTTTTTGGACCTACATCGAATTGTCACAGTTTATCATTTATTGGCACGCCAATATGGCGGAAGAAGTCACATGGTACATGAACCGTCGGGTAGGGGGCTTCCTGGGTGTTTCCTGGGTGCTGTTTATGGCCCAGTTTGCCATTCCATTTTTGGTGTTACTTTCCCGTGGCACCAAGCAGAACCGCAAAGCTTTGTTTATCGTGGCCTTTATTTTAATGTGCATGCGAGCGGTTGATATTTACTGGATGATTGCACCCAGTATCAATATGCCATTAACGCGTGAACTATATCCTGCGGCGACCAAAGCGATGAGCGGATCCGCTTTTCACATTTTGGATGTTGTAGGCGTGGTAACTTTCGGAGCACTCTGGTTTGGATTGTTCCTACGTAATTTCCGTTCACGTCCAATTCTGCCCGTGAATGATCCGTACTTTTCTATCAATGCTGAAATCAAGGATGCTGAAGCATGAGTGACGCTGACTCCAACAAAAACGAAGACGACGTAAAAACCGAAACCCCTGAAACCGTGGTTGAAGAAACCGTTGTGGATGAAAATGGTCCGGTTAACGTGGGACACCAAGATAACGATCTCGACCTCAAAACGGTTAAGAAATTTATCATTGCCTCATTTGCGGTAACCATACTGTTTTTTATCATCATGTTGATCGTGGTGAACTTCTACAAGAGTGGCTTTGAAAAAGAACGTGGTGTGGCGTCTATTGAAGATCGTCAAATTCCTACGAAAGCCGATTCTATTCTGCAGACGAAGCCCTTGGAAGATTTGGCCGAGTATAATGAGTTGGAAGCGACCCGTTTGAATACCACGACCAATGCGGTTGATCATGCGGTCATTCCGATTGAAGCGGCGAAACAATTGATGTTGGCGGAAAATGCATTTCCCGCAGTTGAGCCGAATGAGCAAGAGGAAGAGGTGGCCACTCCGATGGTGGTGGTTGCCAGTGAATCGGTTGCTTCGGTTGAGCATGCACCTGCAGCAGTAGCAGCGCCAGCGGCTCCCTCGGTTCAAGCGGTGGCAGCTGCGCCAAGCCCTGCAGCTCCGGTATTGGATCCTGCCATGGTTTCCGCAGGAAAAGTCATTTGGGAAACCCAATGTATGGCCGCTTGTCATACGGGTAAAAAGGGTGCCATTGGCCCCAATATTCAAAAGGCATTTGGGAGCATGCGTAAATTGGAAAACCATGATCCTATCTTGATGGATGAAGAGTACATTTTGAATTCGCTCAATAATCCTGCCTCACAAATTGCGAAAGGGTATCCACCTGTAATGATGTCTTTCAAAGAGATGTTAACGGATGAGCAAAAAGCGCAAGTCATTGCTTATTTAACCTCCATGGGAAAACCCATTGTTAAAGCAACACCTGTTCCTACTCCGGTACCGGCAGCGGTGTCCACACCTGCACCTGTCGCGGAAGAAGTGAAAGCCGTTGAGCCGGTACAGGTCCCTGTTACAAAACCTGCACTTGAAGAAGTACCTGCAGAGGCCACTCCTCAAGCGCCAGCACCCACACCCGCAGCTCAGCCTGAAGCGCCCAAAGCTCCTCAAGCCACAGACGGGATCATCTTTGTATAATGGGTACAAAGAATATACTTCTTAAGGTTCTCAGTAGCCTGTTGATTTTCACTTCCTGCGCGATGGCGCAGGAAGTTGAAAGTCCTTATGTCTCAAAGGATCCGCGGTCGGAACCCTTCTTAAATGTATCGTTTTCTCCGACCCTGGATACCCAAGTTCCACTAGACTTGGAGTTTATGGGTGATGATGGACAACGGAGCAGCATACGTGATCGGTTGATTCCTGGAAAACCCACCATTTTGGCGATCGTATATTACCGTTGTCCCACAATGTGTAATCAGGTGTTAAATGGTTTGGTTCAAACCATGAAAGAAATCAATTACGTCCCCGGCAAAGATTTTAATTTGCTCGCGATAAGTTTTGATGCTGAGGAAACCCATGTCACTGCTGCGGCGAAGAAGTTGACCTACATGACCGATTATGAAAGTGACGATCCTACGGGATGGAACTTTATGGTTGGGAACGAACCCGAGATCCGGGAATTAACCTCTGCGGTGGGTTTTGGTTTCAAATACGATGCCATGGATGATCAGTATTCACATGGCAGTGGATTATTGGTGTTGACCCCCGATGGTAAAATTTCCCGGTTTTTACCGGGCATGATGTATCCGCTGATGGATACGCGCTTGGCCTTGGTTGAAGCCAGCGAAGGTAAAGTAGGTACCCTCAGTGATAAAATTGCCTTACTCTGTTATGATTATGATCCGGAAACCCACAAATACGGGTTACTGATCCATCGCGTTATTATGATTGCCTGTTTGGTAACCGTTGCGGCACTTGCCTGGTTGATCATTAGTCTGATCCGTTTAGAAAAAAAACGGGACATCCACCCCCAATCTTGATGTAGAATCCCTTATTTCCATGAAAGCCGTTAAAACTGCCCCAGAAGTAGCCTCCATCTATGCACACCAGGTCGATAACCTATATGCATATCTTTTAGGCGTGTCCATATTTTTCACTGTCGTAATTTGCGCATTGATCATTTTCTTTTCAGTTCGTTATCGCCGTCAAAGTGATGCGGACAGGCCTGAGGCGACCAAGGATGGTAAGTTACTTGAAATTTTAGGGTCAGTGATTCCCTTTATTTTGGTCATGATTATGTTTTTCTGGGGGGCGAAACTTTATTTTGATGCCCGTATCCCTCCAAAGGATGCCATTGAAGTATTGGTCACAGGTAAACAATGGATGTGGAAATTACAGCATCCTAACGGCAAACGTGAAATCAACGATTTGCATGTACCTGTGGGCGTGCCTATTAAATTGACCATGACTTCTGAAGATGTGATCCACAGTTTCTATTTGCCTGATTTCCGCAAAAAAATGGATGTGGTGCCCGGGAAGTATAGTCAGATGTGGTTTTTGCCAGAGAAGACGGGCACATATAATATTTTCTGTGCTGAATATTGTGGCACCGAACATTCCTTGATGGTGGGTAAATTGATTGTGATGGAACAACAGGAATATGCGGAATGGTTGTCCCATCGTATGGTTGATGGGGTTGCGGCACCCATTGTGGCCTCTGACGATCCTGCTGAAGCTGGAAAACAAATTTTTGAAAGCAACTGCATGGTTTGTCATACAGGGAAAGCTGGATCGATTGGCCCCCATATGGTCGATAAATTTGGATCCATGCGCCAACTGGAAAATGGTGAAGAAATTTTGATGGACGACAATTACGTCCGTAACTCAATGATCAATCCAAATGAGCACATTGCCAAGGGCTATCCTGCGGCCATGACCTCCTTCAAAGGAACATTGAATCCCAAGCAGATGAATCAGGTCATCGCATATCTTAAATCACAGTCCACAGAAGCGGCTGAGTAAACATTCGGAAAAATCTCCATGAACGAATCTGTACAATCTGAACCGAAGTTAAATTATTTAAATGCGGGTAACACCGTGAAGTCATGGTTGCTGACTGTAGATCACAAGCGCATTGGCGTGATGTATCTGGTGTCCATTGTCTTCTTTTTCTTAATTGGTGCAAGTGCTGCTGCCTTGTTCCGTTTGGAATTAGCGACTGCGCTTCCTGATGTGGTGTCGAATGACACCTACAATAAATTATTTACCATGCATGGCATTCTCATGGTATTCTTCTTTTTGATTCCGGCGGTGCCCGGGGTATTAGGAAACTTCCTGGTCCCGATTATGATTGGGGCAAAAGATGTTGCCTTTCCCCGTTTAAACTTGGCGTCATGGTATATTTATATGTTGGGTGGCTCTTTCACCCTCGCGGCCGTTTTATTCGGCGGAATTGATACGGGCTGGACCTTTTATACGCCTTACAGTTCGGTGTATGCGGATTCAAATGTGATTTTGGCGGGAACCGGGGTATTTATCACCGGCTTCAGTTCCATTTTGACTGGGTTAAACTTTATTGTGACCATTCACAAAATGCGTGCCCCGGGGATGCGGTGGATGCGATTGCCCCTATTTATATGGGCGCAGTACGCGACCTCGATCATCAATATTTTGGGGACACCCGTTTTAGCGATCACCTTGTTATTGGTGGTCTTCGAGCGAGGTCTGGGATTTGGTATTTTTGATCCTGCCCGGGGTGGTGATCCCATATTGTATCAGCATTTATTTTGGTTCTACTCGCATCCTGCGGTTTATATCATGATTTTGCCTGGTTTTGGTGTGGTATCTGAAGTGTTGGCCTGTTTCTCACGGAAGCGGATTTATGGCTATGAGTTTGTGGCCATTTCGAGTTTGGCGATTGCTGGTATTGGATTCTTTGTCTGGGGGCATCACATGTTCACCAGTACGCAGTCTGAATACGCGGCGTTGATCTTCTCCATCTTGTCATTCATCGTGGGGATTCCTACTTCGATCAAAATTTTCAACTGGACCGCGACGTTATACAAAGGGTCGATCGAGTTATCTGCCCCCATGCTCTATACGCTCGGTTTTATCGGGTTGTTTATGGTAGGAGGATTGACGGGTCTCTTTTTGGCCACCATGGCTGTGGATGTGCATTTGCATGACACCTACTTTGTGGTGGCGCATTTCCATTACGTGATGGTGGGGGGAATGATGATGGCTTGGTTGGCAGGGATGCATTTCTGGTGGCCAAAAATCTTTGGAAAAATGTACAATGAATTTTGGGCGAAAGTCGGTTCTGTGGTTATTTTCTTTGGATTTAACTTCACCTTCTTCCCACAATTTATTGCGGGGTACATGGGGATGCCTCGTCGTTACCACGTTTACGATCTCACTTTTCAACCCTTCCAAATGTTGTCAACCGCTGGAGCCTTTTTCATGGGTATTGGTTTGATCATCTGTTTGGTCACTTTGGTTGCTTCTTTGTTTAAGAAAGAAAATTGTGGACGAAACCCATGGAAAGCTACTGGCTTGGAATGGACAAAAGCCGATAGTCCGCCGCATCCTCATAACTTCGACGGCCCTGTTGTAGTCGATGTTGAGGCTTACGATTATACCGACGAACGCATTTATCAGGACGCGTAACCTTTTTTGGAAACTCTAGTTATGTCTCACGCATCTTCAGACCACGCTCACGAGCACAAGCCCTATCAGCAACATCATTTTGATGACATGAATCAACAGACCCAGTCTACTTTGCTGGGGATCTGGTTGTTCATGGCACAAGAAATTTTGTTCTTTGGAGGGTTATTTGTCGCCTATACCATTTATCGTATCATGTACCCTGTGGCGTGGGCCATGGGTGCCGCCACCCAAAATGTGTGGTTGGGCATGTTCAATACCGTGGTATTGATTGGATCCTCTTTATCGATTGTATTGGCCGTAAATGCCGCCCGTCATAATCAACGGGGCCAGGTCATGAAGTGGTTTGCGATCACTTTACTACTGGGGGCTGTCTTTTTTGGCATCAAGAGTATTGAATACATGGGTAAATGGGAGCATCAAATGGTGCCCGGTTTGCGTTGGGATGATGGCCATGCCTTACATACCATTCAAGAGCATGCGGGTCACATTCATGGAGAAAATGAAGCACC
The DNA here is from genome assembly GCA_029719485.1 of Kiritimatiellota bacterium B12222. Classification (GTDB taxonomy): domain Bacteria; phylum Verrucomicrobiota; class Kiritimatiellia; order SS1-B-03-39; family UBA6053; genus UBA6053. The sequence goes on from CP120722.1 coordinate 1,141,975, forward strand.
GATGACCGAATTGCCTGAAGGCATTCAGCTTTATTATTCTTTGTACTTTGTGATGACGGGTATGCATGCCTTGCACATGATCATAGGATTCGGGTTGGCGATCTGGATTATGATCAAGAATGCGCGCGGATGCTTTAATTCCGAATACTATCCACATATTGAATACTTTGGCCTGTATTGGCATTTTGTTGATATTGTGTGGATTTTCCTCTTTCCCTTACTTTACCTCGTCTAATTGAGGAGACTGATATGAAATTTGATATTAATCCTGCTGATTTTACTGATGATCATGGGCACACCTCCGTTAAAGGATATTTTGCGGTATTCTTTGCGTTAATGTTTTTTACTTTGCTCACGGTGCTTATGCACTTGTTAAATTTTGGGCTTTTGGGCAATGCCATTTCTGCGATGACCATTGCGGTGATGAAAGCTTCATTGGTGATCTATTTCTTTATGCATGTTCGTGAAAGTCCTAAAATCATTGGATTTATTGTGGTCGTGAGTTTTGCATGGTTGGCTGTTTTATTCTTGTTTACCATTGTGGATTTCCAGGCCCAGTATGGTGATGGCCCCGGGAATGTGATTCATGCCATGCCTTGGTAAAGGCTATGCGTTTTCATATAGAAAAAGGAAAACTTTGTTCCTAAGAGCATGGACCTATAAGAAAAGAGGAGTAAGCTCCTCTTTTCTTTTCATTTCTATTTAGCGTTTTCCTTCATCTCTCATGCAAGCACTTCGTCCTTATCTTAATCTGTGTAAACTCGGCATCGTACGAATGGTCGGGGTTACCGCCGCGTTTAGTTATATTATCGCAGCACCAGAGGTGAAAGGGTATGGGATGATGTTGTTGGATTTGATGGCTGCTTTATTGGGTATTATGGGGGCGGCTGCGGGTTCTGCGGTGCTCAACAATGTGATCGAAAAAGATCTGGATGGTCGCATGGAACGTACGCGTCATCGGGAATTGCCCACCGGCAAGGTTTTACCTGAACACGCTTTGGGTTTTGGGTTGGTGTTATGTTTGGGATCGGTTGCGTGGCTGGTGCTCACTGTCAATTTACTCACCGCCTTTCTCGTTCTCTCTACCGCCTTCTTGTATGTGGTGGTTTATACTCCCCTCAAAACACGAACATGGTTAAACACATCGATTGGTGCAATCCCAGGGGCAATGCCCACTTTATGTGGATGGGCCGCGGCCATGAACTCCCTTGATTTTGGGGCGTGGGTGATGTTTGCGATCTTATTTGCATGGCAACATCCCCATTTTTACGCCATTGCATGGATCTACCGGGATGATTACGAGAAAGCGGGATATAAGATGTTAAGTGTGGTAGATAAAAACGGTGCACGTTTATTTATGCAAGTGTTCTTGTTTTCCCTGTTTTTATTGGCGGTAAGTTTATTACCCACCTTGATGGACATGTCTGGTTGGGTTTATTTTTCAGGAGCGTTACTCCTGGGACTTTATGTGATGCTTTGTAGCATTCAATTTATTGCACATCATACGCGGAAAGATGCCCGTAGATTGCTGTTTAGTACCATAATCTATCTCCCCGCTTTATTAGTGGTGATACTGATGGATGTGGGAATTTCATTATACTTATAATGTAAATTTTGTTGACCTCTTTGTGGGTCTCTTTGTTCCTATAATACCTTTATTACCTATATTTGCCCGTATTCAGGGGTCAGGTGTTAAGAGGTGTTTAAGTACGAAATGTACAAAAAGGCTCATTTGGGCCTTTCGTGATGGATTAGATAGGTGCCATATTTTAATATTGAGCCATGTTCCAAATTATTTGAAATTATAATTAACATAATTATATTTATGGTGAAATTAGGATTTTGTTATCAAAACATTTTTTTTTGACAGTTACATTTTTGTTGCTGCTGTAAAAATATAAAAAAACTCTAATATTTTTTAGGTTCTATATAAATCGTATAATAGTTATCTCCTATGGTTTTTCGCAAACATCATATATAAAGTTGGACAGGATATCGGTAGGTTATGTAATATTGGTCCGATCGAGTAGATTTTTAATATCAGCGCGAACAGCGCAAACCTGAGAAGAGGATATGATTATGAAAACTGAGAGAAACCAAATTTTAACGCGTTCCGCATTGTCCATTGGACTTTTGCTAGGATTAGCGTCATTTCCTGCATCTGCAGGCATAGACCTTGGCGGGCCGGGCAATAATGATGGCGGCGGCGGTAGTGTTGTAGGTGGTATCAGTAATGATATCGATAATACAACCAATGGTGCCACGGCGCTTGGATCTAATAACGACATTGGTTCGAATTCTGATCGTTCTGTCGCATTAGGACGCAATAATGACATTGACGACAATTCAGACGATGCAACAGCCGTGGGATCTAATAATGATATTGGTGATAATGCTGACCAGGCAACAGCGGTTGGTTTTGATAATAATATTGGAGACTTTTCAGATGATTCAACGGCCCTCGGATCTCAGAACAATATTGGCGTAGCCGCAAACAACGCTACGGCTGTAGGTCAGGGTAATGTGGTTGCTGATTTTTCTGATGATGCAACGGCAATTGGTTCTGATAACACTGCGAGTGCAGACGAAGCGACGGCTATAGGTGATTCTAACACGGCTAGCGGTGAGCAAAGCATTGCTGCGGGCCAAGGTAATATTGCATCTGGAGATGATTCCACTGCTGTGGGAAATGATAATGTAGCTACATCAGATAACAGCACTGCTGTAGGTGAGGGAAACTTTGCTGATGCTGATGATGCGACAGCGGTCGGTAACGACAATGCCGCACTTGGTGAAAACAGTTCTGCCATTGGTGCTGAGAACATTGCAGCAAGTGATAACAGTTCTGCTATTGGCGCCGAAAACAGCGTAGGAATTAATTCAGACGGTGCGATTGCATCTGGGTTTTCAAATCAAATTAATAACAATGCACAAAATTCTACCGCGGTAGGATCCAATAACATTGTCAGAAACAATGCCGATCGTTCTTCCGCAATCGGAAATGAAAATGATATCGGTGCCAATTCGCAAGATGCAATTGCTTCTGGATCTGGAAATGTAATCGCTGCTGATTCTAATAATGCATCCGCAGTCGGAAGTAATAATACTGCTGATGGCAATAATAGTTCCGCTTTTGGATCCGGAAATGATGCGATTGGTAACAACAGCACGGCGACAGGTTTTAGCAATGAAGCTTCTGGAGGTCGTAGTACCGCCGTTGGTTATGAAAATATGGCATCTGGAAATAATTCAATTGCCTCTGGTTCTGAAAACGAAGCTTCTGGTGCCCGTAGCTCTGCCGTTGGTTTTGACAATACGGCCTCTGGTAATAACTCCATTGCCTCCGGTTCTGGAAACACAGCTGAAGGGGATCACAGTTCAGCCGTCGGATATCAAAACACAGCCACTGAGCTCAACAGTACAGCTTCAGGCGCGAACAACTCCGCTTTGTCTGATAACAGTTCAGCTGTTGGTTCAAATAATATTGTTGATATCAATGCGGAAGGATCAAGTGCTCTTGGTTTTAATAACTCCGTAGAGAACGGCGCAGATGATGCGATTGCTTCCGGTACAGGAAACGTGGTTACGCAAGATTCGGATGGCGCTTCTGCTATCGGAAACGATAACGTTGCTGACGGATTTGATGCAACTGCTGTTGGCTCAAACAATCAGGCGCTGTCTGACGACAGTTCGGCTGTGGGTTCTGACAATACGGTCGAAGCCAATGCGGAAGGATCAAGCGCACTTGGTTTTAACAACTTAGTAGAAGACGGCGCAGATGATGCAATGGCTTCTGGTACAGGAAACGTCGTCACCGCCGATTCGGATGGTGCCTCTGCGATTGGGAATAACAACGTCGCTGATGGGTTTGATGCCACAGCTGTTGGTTCAACCAACCAAGCCTTGTCTGACGACAGTTCGGCTGTGGGTTCTAACAATACGGTCGAAGCCAATGCGGAAGGATCAAGCGCACTTGGTTTTAACAACTTAGTAGAAGACGGAGCAGATGATGCAATGGCTTCTGGTACAGGAAACGTAGTTACTACTGATTCGGATGGTGCATCGGCGATCGGGAACAACAACGTCGCTGATGGTTTTGATGCCACGGCCGTTGGTTCTACCAATAACGCAACCGGCGATCAGAGTTTGGCCAGTGGTTCTAACAACACGGCGAGCGGCTTCCAGTCATCTGCAGTCGGTGCAAGTAACGATGCCACTGCCAATCGTGCAACCGCAAGTGGTTTTAGTAATGAAGCTTCTGGTGTACGTAGTTCCGCATTCGGTAATGACAATACCGCCTCAGGTAATGATTCCCTGGCTTCCGGTTCTGGAAATACCTCTTCGGGTGTTCGTAGTTCCGCCGTTGGTTTTAATAATGAATCCATTGGTAATGATTCCATTGCTGCTGGTTCTGGAAATACCTCAACGGGTATAAACAGTTCCGCCGTGGGTGTAGATAATGAAGCGCAAGCCGATCGTTCTACAGCTACAGGTTTCAGCAACGTGGCTTCAGGTGTAGACAGTTCTGCAATGGGCTTTAACAATGAGGCGTCCGGTGAAGGCAGTACCGCTTCGGGTGCAGGAAACTCCGCTTCCGGTATCAGCAGTTCTGCTGTGGGATCTGAAAATGATGCCTCTGGAAACAACAGCAGTGCATTGGGTCGTTCGAATACCTCTAGTGGTGCCGGTAGTGTTGCGGTTGGACGCAACAATGAATCCATCGGGCAGAATAGTTCAGCCATAGGTACGGCAAACATCTCCGAAGGAACCAACAGTTCTGCGATTGGTCGTGGAAATGACTCTTTTGGTGATAACAGTGCAGCCGTTGGACGTAACAATAGCTCCTCTGGTGAAAACAGTTCCGCTTTTGGTGTTGGGAACGTATCAGATGGAGAAGGGAGTGCCGCACTCGGACGTAACAATAGCTCTTCTGGCCAAAACAGTTCTGCTTTAGGGGTTGGAAATGATGCCTCTGGTTTAAACAGTTCTGCAATGGGGCGTAATAATGAAGCTTCCGGGACTCGTTCAACTGCAAGTGGCGCAAACAATCTCGCTACTGCTGATGATTCAACAGCTATAGGTTCAAGTAACGAAGCTCAAGGTGAAGACTCCACAGCCGTGGGTTCCGACAACTTGGCTAATGCTGAAGAAGCCACCGCGGTGGGTGCAAACAACCTAGCGAATAAAATTGATTCAACCGCTGTGGGTTCTGATAACATCGCCGACGGCGAAAGCAGCACGGCAATGGGTGATGAAAATACTGCAAACGGTGATCGTAGCACTGCAGTAGGTGACCAAAACTTAGCAGATGCAAATGATGCAACCGCGGTCGGATCTAATAACGAAGCTTCTGATGAGAACGCAACGGCCCTTGGTTCTAACAATGAAGCCTTGGATAATGATGCCACAGCTGTTGGGTCCAACAACGTAGCAGATGACGAAAATGCAACTGCAGTTGGATCTAATAACGAAGCTTCTGATGAGAACGCAACGGCCCTTGGTTCTAACAATGAAGCCTTGGATAATGATGCCACAGCTGTTGGTTCCAACAACGTTGCAGATGACGAAAATGCAACCGCGGTTGGATCTAACAACGAAGCTACCTCGAGTGGGAGTACCGCGCTGGGAACCAATAATGAAGCTTCTGGATTCTTGGGAGGATCCACGGCCGTGGGTATTGACAACGAAGCGTCTGGCTTTTTCGGAGGATCGACTGCGGTTGGATCTGGTAACGAAGCGTCTTCCTCGTTTACTACAGCCGTTGGTTACCAAAATGAGGCATCTGGTTTTGCCAGTAGTGCCGTTGGGTTCACCAACGAAGCAACAGGAGCAGGTAGTAATGCCATGGGTAATTTGAATGATGCTTCAGGTATTGGGAGTAGTGCATTGGGTAATTTGAATGATGCTTCAGGAGAAACCAGTAGTGCCGTCGGATTTACCAATAATGCTTCAGGATTCGGCAGTAGTGCCATGGGTAATTTGAATGATGCCTCCGGTACGGGTAGTAGTGCCTTGGGTAGTTTGAATGATGCCTCCGGTACGGGTAGTAGTGCCTTGGGTAGTTTGAATGATGCTTCCGGTACGGGTAGTAGTGCCTTGGGTAGTTTGAATGATGCCTCTGGTTTGACGAGTTCTGCCGTGGGTAGTTCTAATGACGCTTCCGGTGATCGCTCGAGCGCCTTAGGGTATTCCAACGAAGCTTCTGGTGCTGACAGTTTGGCATCAGGTTCAGACAATATTGCTTCTGCTACAGATAGCACCGCAGTAGGTTCTGAAAACGTAGCGTCTGCTGACGAAACCACAGCGGTAGGTGCCGGCAACCTTGCAGATGCAAACTTCGCGACTGCGGTAGGATCCGACAATAGCGCAACGGGCTTTGAGTCCACTGCGGTAGGATCTGACAATACTGCCTCTGGAGAAGACAGCAGCGCCCTGGGTGCTGACAATATTGCTTCTGCTGATGATGCCACAGCGGTGGGTTCAAACAACGAAGCCTCTGGTATCGACAGCATTGCTGCCGGTGCAGACAACGTAGCCTCCGGAGAAAACAGTTCCGCTCTTGGTTCTGACAACATCGCCACAGGTGATGAAGCAACGGCGGTAGGTTCCGGAAACTTGGCTGACGAAAACTTCGCGACTGCGGTGGGATCCGACAATAGCGCAACGGGCTTTGAGTCCACTGCGGTAGGATCTGACAATGCAGCCTCTGGAGAAGACAGCAGTGCTCTCGGTGCTGACAACATTGCTTCTGCTGATGATGCCACTGCGGTGGGTTCAAACAACGAAGCTTCCGGTGAGAGGTCAACAGCTACGGGTAGCAGCAACATTGCTCGGGGAGATGATAGTCTCGCCGATGGTTCTGATAACTTGGCTACCGCAGATCGTTCAACTGCAACTGGTTCCAGCAACATTGCCCGGGGTGAAGACTCCACGGCGGTTGGTTCTGACAACTTGGCAAACGCTGATCGTTCAACTGCGACCGGTTCCAGCAACATTGCCCGGGGTGAAGACTCTACGGCGGTTGGTTCTGATAACTTAACCTTAGGTGATCGTTCGACGGCTACAGGTTCAAGCAATGTGGCGCGTGGTGAGGATAGTCTTGCAGACGGTTCTGACAACTTAGCGGATGCTGATCGTTCTACCGCTTCTGGTTCAAGTAATATTGCACGTGGCGAAGATTCTTCTGCCATTGGTTCTGACAACTTGGCTACCGCTGATCGTTCGACTGCAACGGGCTCAAGTAACATCGCTCGTGGTGAGGATAGTCTTGCAGACGGTTCTGACAACTTGGCAAACGCTGATCGTTCAACTGCGACCGGTTCTAGCAACATTGCTCGAGGTGAAGACTCCACAGCCGTGGGATCTGACAACTTGGCCAATGCTGATGATTCAACTGCGATGGGTTCTAGCAATAGTGCAACCGGTGAAAACAGTTCCGCTCTTGGTTCTGACAACATCGCCACAGGTGATGAAGCAACGGCGGTAGGTTCCGGAAACTTGGCTGACGAAAACTTCGCGACTGCGGTAGGATCCGACAATAGTGCAACGGGCTTTGAGTCCACTGCGGTAGGATCTGACAATACTGCCTCTGGAGAAGACAGCAGTGCCCTGGGTGCTGACAATATTGCTTCTGCTGATGATGCCACCGCGGTGGGTTCAAACAACGAAGCCTCTGGTATCGACAGCATTGCTGCCGGTGCAGACAACGTGGCCTCCGGAGAGAACAGTTCCGCTCTTGGTTCTGACAACATCGCCACAGGTGATGAAGCAACGGCGGTAGGTTCCGGAAACTTGGCTGACGAAAACTTCGCGACTGCGGTGGGATCCGACAATAGCGCAACGGGCTTTGAGTCCACTGCGGTAGGATCTGACAATGCAGCCTCTGGAGAAGACAGCAGTGCTCTCGGTGCTGACAACATTGCTTCTGCTGATGATGCCACTGCGGTGGGTTCTGAGAATGAAGCTTCCGGTGAGAGGTCAACAGCTACGGGTAGCAGCAACATTGCTCGGGGAGATGATAGTCTCGCCGATGGTTCTGACAACTTGGCTACCGCTGATCGTTCAACTGCAACTGGTTCCAGCAACATTGCCCGGGGTGAAGACTCCACGGCGGTTGGTTCTGACAACTTGGCAAACGCTGATCGTTCAACTGCGACCGGTTCCAGCAACATTGCCCGGGGTGAAGACTCTACGGCGGTTGGTTCTGATAACTTAACCTTAGGTGATCGTTCGACGGCTACAGGTTCAAGCAATGTGGCGCGTGGCGAAGATTCTTCTGCCATTGGTTCTGACAACTTGGCTACCGCTGATCGTTCGACCGCGACGGGCTCAAGTAACATCGCACGTGGTGAGGATAGTCTTGCAGACGGTTCTGACAACTTAGCGAATGCTGATCGTTCAACTGCGACCGGTTCTAGCAACATTGCTCGAGGTGAAGACTCCACAGCCGTGGGATCTGACAACTTGGCCAATGCTGATGATTCAACTGCGATGGGTTCTAGCAATAGTGCAACCGGTGAAAACAGTACAGCTACTGGTTTCAGTAATATAGCTTCCGGAACGGATAGTTTGGCTGACGGTTCTGAAAACGAAGCGTCTGCTGACGAAACCACAGCGGTAGGTGCCGGCAACCTTGCAGATGCAAACTTCGCGACTGCGGTAGGATCCGACAATAGCGCAACGGGCTTTGAGTCCACTGCGGTAGGATCTGACAATGCAGCCTCTGGAGAAGACAGCAGTGCCCTGGGTGCTGACAACATTGCTTCTGCTGATGATGCCACTGCGGTGGGTTCAAACAACGAAGCCTCTGGTATCGACAGCATTGCTGCCGGTGCAGACAACGTGGCCTCTGGTGAAAACAGTTCCGCTCTTGGTTCTGACAACATTGCCACAGGTGATGAAGCAACGGCGGTAGGTTCCGGAAACTTGGCTGACGAAAACTTCGCGACTGCAGTAGGATCCGACAATAGCGCAACGGGCTTTGAGTCCACTGCGGTAGGGTCTGACAATGCAGCCTCTGGAGAAGACAGCAGTGCCCTGGGTGCTGACAACGTTGCTTCTGCCGATGATGCCACAGCCGTGGGATCAAACAACGTTGCCGATTCCGAAGATGCAACAGCCTTAGGTGCGAGCAACTCTGCGACGGATGAAGACGCTACCGCCGTTGGTTCTTCTAACGTTGCGGACGGTTTCGAATCTACTGCGGTAGGTGCATCCAACATTGTCGATGCAGATGAATCCTCTGCCTTCGGTAATGACAATACTGTCCTCAGTGATGAAAGTGTCGCGGTCGGTGAAAACAACTTCGTGGATGGATTCGAAGCCACTGCGGTAGGATCTGACAATATTGCGGATGGCTTCCACGCTGCTGCAGTAGGTGCGGATAACATTGCGGATGGATTTGAAGCAACTGCGGTGGGCTCTGATAACATTGTCGATGCAGATGAATCCTCTGCCTTCGGTAATGACAACACTGTTCTCAGTGATGAAAGTGTTGCCGTCGGTGAAAACAACTTCGTGGATGGATTCGAATCCACTGCGGTGGGATCTGACAATATTGCGGATGGCTTCCAAGCGGCTGCAGTAGGTGCGGATAACATTGCGGATGGATTTGAAGCAACTGCGGTGGGCTCTGATAACATTGTCGATGCAGATGAATCCTCAGCCTTCGGTAATGACAACACTGTTCTCAGTGATGAAAGTGTTGCCGTCGGTGAAAACAACTTCGTGGATGGATTCGAATCCACTGCGGTGGGATCTGACAATATTGCGGATGGCTTCCAAGCGGCTGCAGTAGGTGCGGATAACATGATCGATGGTGATGAATCCTCTGCCTTCGGTGATGATAACACTGTAGAAGGTGATGAAAGTGTCGCGGTTGGTACGGATAACATTGTCGATGCGGATGAATCCTCTGCTTTCGGTAATGACAACCTTGTCCTCGGTGATGAAAGTGTTGCGGTCGGTGAAAACAACTTCGTTGATGGATTTGAATCCACTGCGGTTGGTTCTGACAATGTTGCAGATGGCTTCCAAGCGGCTGCGGTAGGTGCGGATAACGTTGTGTTTGCGGATGAATCCTCTGCCTTCGGTAATGACAACACTGTCCTTAGTGATGAAAGTATCGCGGTCGGTGAAAACAACATCGTTGATGGATTTGAAGCTACTGCGGTTGGTTCTGACAATATTGTATATGGCTTGCAAGCGGCTACGGTAGGTGCGGATAACATTGTCGATGCAGATGAATCCTCAGCCTTCGGTAATGACAACCTTGTTCTCAGTGACGAAAGTGTTGCCGTAGGTGAAAACAACTTCGTTGATGGATTTGAAGCTACTGCAATCGGTTCAGATAACAGTGCGACAGGTACATCCAGTATTGCTGCTGGTGAAAACAATGATGCCTCTGGATTTGAATCCACTGCCGTTGGTAACGACAACATTGCTTCTGGTGATGTCAGTGTCGCCATAGGAGAAAATAACGATGCGCTTGCGCTCGGAAGTGTCGCCTTAGGTAATGACAACGTTGCTTCAGGAGTTGAAACAACAGCAATGGGTAGTGACAACAGCGCGTTTGGAGAAGGTTCAACTGCTCTGGGCCGCGACAACGTTTCTACAGGAATCGAAAGTGTTGCGCTTGGCTCTAATAACCAAGCCATCGGTGAAGGTTCTATTGCCATTGGACGTAACACAACCGCTGCTACAACGGGTTCAATTGCGATTGGTGATGGTGCAGTTGCACTGTCCTCGGTTGCCGTCGGTATGGGTTCAGCGGCTACTGGATTAAACACGACTGCGGTGGGTGACTTCTCTAGTGCTTCCGGATCACGTGCGGCGGCCTTTGGTACCAGCACTTCTGCTCAAGGAAACAAATCAACAGCTTTGGGTTATCAATCCACTGCGATTGCCTCTCACTCCACAGCATTGGGCTCACAGGCCATTGCGGTAGGTGATGGGTCAACAGCCATTGGTTCTAACTCTGCTGCAGTGGGTCAAAACTCCGTGGCACTGGGTGCAAATTCAGTAGCTCTCGAGCCTAACACCGTGAGTATCGGTCAACCTGGAAGTGAACGTCGAATCACCAATGTGGCTAAAGGCGTCAATGGAACGGATGCGGCGAACACCCAACAAGTCACAGATCTGGAAAACAAAGTTTACAAAACCTTTGCAGAACAGAGCGCGTTGATTGATGCCAATACGCAATCCATCAACACCATTAATAACCGAGTGAACCAAACCAAAGAAACAGCCTTTGCGGGTATCGCAGCGGCTGCATCTATGGATGCATTTATCTCCCCCACCGAAGCGGGTAAAACCACGGTGATGGCAGGTATCGGCTTCTATGAAGGTGAGTCTGCACTCGGTGTCACAGCTACTCATCGCATGAACGTTAGTGAAGAAACGGATCTTTACTTTAACGGTGGTGTTTCGGTAACATCAAATGAAACGGTATTGAGCCGATTGATGATTGGTACTGAATTCTAAAATTAATGAAAAAAATAAACAACCTGTGCAGGCCACTCCTTTTGGGTGTGGCCTGCCTTCTTTTAAGTCTCCGAGCATTCGGGGATCTCGCACCTTTGACGGCGATCAGCCTGCAAGGGGACCCTTCGATCAATCAATCGGAGGCCTTGGAGGCGATGGAGCTTCCTCTCGGTAACCCGTTCGAGCCAGAAACTGCACAAGCGGCCGCTGACCGCCTCAGGCAATACTATTGGAAGTTGTACCATCCGATGGCGCAAGTGAAGTGGCAGGCTGTGCCCGTAGACGGGCAGGAGGCCTTTCAGTTGGTCGTTACGGTTGAACCCGGTCCCAAAGGACGATTGCAACTTGTGGTGTTTACCGGAAACGAACAGGTGGCGTCGTCTGACTTATTTGCGGTCTTGGACACCATCCCCCGGGAAGGGACCTGGAATCGTTTGGTTCGCAAAGACCGACTCAATCTTGAAGAGTTGGAAGCGGATCGGAGGCGTTTGATCGAGCTCTACCATCATTTGGGTTATCCCGATGTTGAAATCGGGGTTCCGGTGCTCGAAAAGCCAAAAGGCTTTGAAGGCTTTCAATTGACTTGGCCGATTACCCAAGAGGGTCAACAGTACAGTATTGGCTCTATTGGTTTCGATGCGGATACCTTACCGAGTTCTGAAATTCTTGAATCTCTTATCACCGTGGAACCAGGAGATGTGTATGACTCAAGACAACTTCGTTCGATTCAAGTGCGCTTTCAGCAATATCTGTTAAATGAAGGTTATGCTTTTTCTTCTGTAGATTTGAAATTGCTTCCGCAACCCGATGAGCGTCAAATGGATTTAGTGTTCATCGTGAAGATGGGTACACGACCCGTACTGCGGGATATTCATATTCGTGGAAATGAGGTTACCCAAGATCATGTGATTCTGCGGAATGTGGATGTTCAACCCGGGGACGTCTTCTCCGGAGTTGATTTATCGATGACCAAAGCACAGTTGGAAATCATGCCCATGTTTTCACAAGTGGCCTTGAATTATGATGGTGACCCCGCTTCAGGTTTTTATGATTTGAATGTGGATGTGAAAGAACGGAAAAGTGGCCGCTTTGAAGTAGGGGTCGGCTATGGCGAAACCGATGAAGTCACCTTCCAAGTGAATTTGTTGGAGCAAAACCTGTCCTTGTTGCCTCCCTTTAAAGGGGATGGTTTGGTGGGGCGAGTGAGTGCGAGTGTTTCAGATAGCTTCTTCAGTGTAGATGGTGCGATCACCAACCCACGGGTACATGACAGTGAATGGAACTGGTTCAACCAAGCGTACTGGGAAGATAGTGCACTGATTAGTGATTACTATGATCAGCAAACACTGCTCTTGCAGAGTATCTTTTCTTATCCCATTTACCCTGACCAATTGATTGGAATTGGACTTTCTGCAACGAGTTATCATATTTATGATGTGGATCCATTGATTGCAGATCAATTGCCCGAGTCAGAACGTGATGTCAACGTGACCTCTGTGGTCTCTTATTGGGATCTGAACAAAACGGACAATGTCTTTTTACCCACTTCAGGGGGACGGGTTCGTTTAGGGCTTGAGCTGGCCACAGAAGCTTTGGGCGGAAATATTGATATGGTCGGTACTCGTTTAGATGCGGCGTATTTTTACAGTCCTTTTCCTGAACAAGTGTTGAGTATCCAAGTGAGTGTAGAAAATAAATCGGGAATGGGGGACAGTGAAACGCTGCCACTTCCATTACGTTTGTACTTGGGTGGCGGTCAGAACCTTCGCGGTTTTGACTACCGTTCGGTTTCGCCTGCGAATGCTGAAGGTGAACTCATTGGAGGGCAAGGCTCCTGGTGGGCATCGGTGGAGTATCGTTTCCCGACCATCTCGTGGTTAGATTTAGTACTGTTTCTCGATGTGGGTGATGTCACCTTAGATGCCTATGAATTTAGTGGTGAAGGGCCGGTAAGTGATGCGGGCTTTGGCTTCCTGATCTTTGCGGATAATTTCCCTGTTCGTTTTGACATTGCTACTCCTTTGAATACATACGAAACAGACACCATAAATGAAGTGGGTGATTTCAGGTTGTCATTCTCGGCAGGCTACCGCTTCTACTAAGGATACGACTACTTGTGAAAAAAACTCTCCTGCTTTTAGCTTTGATGATGATGTTGTTTGGCTCTGGTTGTGCCACGAGACCGACCGCGGGTCAAAATGCCGAATTTAAAATATTCAGTCTAAAAGTGAATTCCACGCCTCCCGGTGCACGATTGGTTACCCCGGAAGGTGTGGAAGAGTGGGAGGGCATCACCACCCCTGGAGATTTGAAATTCCAATTCATGAAGAGAGCCGGGGATAACTTCATGGGCAAGATGGGGTTGACCTCTTGGCAAGTTGAACTTTCCGCGGATCATCCTTGGATCGTGACTGAAAATGACGACGCGTATACTTTTAGAACTCCTGAATTAATTTTGGAAAAAGAAGGGTATGCCGCCCAGCCTTTTCATTACAGTTGGAGAATTCCAAAGGATTTTCAAAACAGAGATGCTGAAGGCAAAAAGATGGGAGAGGTTTCTCCGTTCCGCAGTCTGAATGTCGTCATGCAGAATCCTACGCAACCGGAGTCCTTGCGTAAGATTAAAATCACCTCGGCTTCTGGTCCTATCGATATTTATGCCATGGGACCTGATGGGCAGCCCGGGGTGAAAATTGGCACGACTCCCTTTATGAACACTTTGGGTGTGGGCGCGGTGCGCGCAGCAGATGGACAGATCTTGGATTGGAAAATTTGGGATTTAAATCAGAGCAATGTGTGGAGCGTTACCAAAGGGGGCGTCATTTTGTTTAGTGGATTTTTGATGTGCGAAAATTACAAACCTGAAAAGGTGATGAATTTCCAAGTGATGACGTTAGAACCCGAACAAGCTGAGGATTTTGGGTTTGGGTTGCAGATGACCACACCCTCGGTGCCCCAAGCTGAATTTACGTTGCATGTCGATACCTTGCCTTCGAAGTCTTCCATTTTCATTTACAATGATGACAATACCTTGGGGGAGCAATTAGGAAATGCTCCGGTTCAACTTACTATTGGATTGGCTCAGCAGTTGAGTCGATTCCCTGACGGGGTCTATGAACACAAAGATTGGATTTTGTGGGATCCTTCTGGATTATTTCGGTTGCGTGACAATGAAGCGGGTAATACGGAAGTCCTTTTCCGCAGTGCATTTTATTTAGATGGGTTTTCTCCGGAGCAAGTGACCCGATCGTTGATTGAATTGATTCCCGGTAAAGCTTTTCCTGCAACCAGAGTACTGAATATTCCGTTGTATAAACCTGAGCATGCGGCCATTCGAGAGGCTCAGAAATTGGGGAATCAAAAAGCAGAACCGAAAGCAGAAGTTGAACCTGCCCGTCCTGCTTTCATATGGAAAGCTCCCTGATCTGAGCGGGAGGCGAAAACCAAGAATTAACGGGAGGGAGGCCGGGGGGGGGTGCTTTTGGCTTGGGCGCCTTTTTTGGCCCGGCTTTTGCGAAGAAAGTTAGCTAAAAAAAGTATGGCTAACAGAGAGAGCGTCCCAAAAATCCAAGGTTCATAGCGGTGGATATTTCCCATGGCCAGTTCCAGCGCTTTCCCAAACATCGAACCCAGTACGGTAATAACGGAGGCCCAGAGCAACGCCCCTGCGAGATTGAGGCTGAAGAATTTAGAGGGTGTAAAACCGGCCGCCCCCAGCAAGAAAGGAGTCAGGATGGTGAATCCGGGCACGAATCTGTAGCCGAGAAACAGAAGCAGTTCATGATGGTTGAGGAAGGTCAGCACTTCCTCCGATTTTGATTTCCAAATGGGCCTATTCTTTAAAAGCCGTTGTCCCTTGGCGTGTCCAATCATAAAAAAGAGCTGATTGCCGAGAGATGCGCCGATAAATGCGGCGAAAATCACCCAAGGAAGTTCGAGATATCCGCGGCGTGCGGACAGTCCGCCCATGATGAGTACAGGATTGCTTTCGAAAAATGCACCGGCACCCACTGCGCCGTATCCATATTGGGTGATGAGCTGATCCAGTGTCATGATGGGGGGAGGGGTACTTGCTGCACCATTCGTTTTTCCGGTGATTTCATAAGCAAATTTCTAGGGGAATTCAGGGCTTTGTCAAGATGGTGTATGCACATCCCCGTGATGAAGGACTGTTGCCGTTGCAGGGAGTGTGCAGGATTTAGAAGTATAGACTGACTCCCGCTCCGAGCTCGTAGTGTAAATTAGTCTCTTTGATGACGGGCAAACGATAGACCCCTTCTAACACCCAACGTTTTTGTTCTCCCAGAAGGTAACGGAGTCCGAAAATGAGTGTATAATCCGTTTTGTCATGTACGCGGTTATGCTTGATGTCGTAATTGGCATTCCAAAGGAGGGTAGATGAGGGAAGAAGGGTGCCGTGAAGACCTACCGAGAAGTAGGGTTTGTTCTCTTCCTTTCCGCCTGGTTCGGTATAGAGGGAGTATTCATAGCCCAATCCTAATTTTACCCGGAGGTAGGGATTAAACTCATGAGAGCTGTTGGCTTCGAGAATGAGGTCGTCTGAGCCGTTCCCTAAGGTGAGATCTTTGGCCGTATTCAAGCGTCCACCCACGGCCGCACTGACCCGGAATCCTTCAGTCACTCTGAAAGATCTGTTGAGAAGAACGCGGATATCACTCAAACCACGGTCGTCTCCAGGATCAACGGATTCAAAGGGGACTGCGAGTTTTAGACCCCATTCTTTTTTGTCACCAAAGGTATATCCCGCGAGGATATCCACGGCGTTCTTTGTTTCATTCTCCGTCTTGGAGGAATAGGTATAAAAGACTTTGATCGTTTTTTCGTTCACTGTTCTATCCACACCCGACACCAGTCGACTTCGCATTTTTTCTGGAGCAACCGTGCTGGGAGTTTCGGTAGTGATTTCACTTTGTGAGCTGGGTTGGGCCATGCCAGCCCCGCCCACAACGATAAACATACAGAATGCACACAATTTCAGCTTTGGAGCTGTGGCGAAGGCATGGAGGAAGGGAGAGGGGTGGGTGGGTTTCATTCTCGAGATCAAGGGGCTTAAAATCAGTTTTGCAAATCTCATTTGGAAATCCAAAAGTCGAGCCTTTGTAGATGATCGTGTAGAGATATTTGATCCATCCCTCATGTTTGGATTTGCCCCTAAGCCTCTTTTGAACTTTTATGTTTTTTCGGGTGACTTTGTGAGGCTGCTGAACGGAGATTCCTTTGCCCTGATGGGGGGGGGCGATCGAAGATCGAGGGGCTTCGCATGCTCGCGTAGGAGTATTTGATCTGGTCATGGGATGAAGTCACACCTTAAAAGGTGAACTCAAGAGGTCGTTATTTAATTTTTTAAGATATCTATTGTCCTAATCCGTCTCTTTAACTACTCTTTACATATGTTGCGCTCATTTACTACTCATGTTGTACGCCCTGTCCGATCTTTAGACGGACTGTGGGATATTCGCCCGGAACTGAATGGGACTTCTCGGGGGAAAGCTCCACGGAGTTATTCGCGAAAAATCGAAGTACCATCGGCTTGGGAGTCGTTACCTGATTTATGGGATTTCCGTGGTACTGTTTGGTATCGCAAAAAATTTATGACCGAGACTCAGGGGAATTTACGCTTGGTGTTTGGTGGGGTGAGTCATACGGCCAAAGTGCTGTTAGATGGGAAGGAAGTGGGAGGCCATTATGATGCCTTTACCCCTTGGGAAGTTGTGGTGCCTCAGGTGGATGCGGGCGAGCATGAGGTGGTGGTGGAAGTCGATAATCGTTTTGGGGATCACAGCGCCTTACATATTCCCAACGATTATTATACCTATGGCGGTATTACGCGTCCGGTGGAACTGCACGAAGTTCCTGATCAATATATTGAGAACATATTTGCGGTACCGCGCCTCTATCGTGGAAAATGGCAATTGGATGTGCGGGTGCGGGTAAAAAACATTGGACAAGATGCGGCTTTTGGCACTTTGAAAGTGCGAATTTCCGGACAAGAATTGTTACTCACCTTACCCAAAATGGAATCTGGCGAGAACGGTGAGGTTTCAGGAACCTTGCGGAATTTGGCTGTAAAACCTTGGTGTGAAACGCATCCGAATCTGTATCCTTTACAGGCAGAACTTTGGGAAGAAGGGGAATTGTGTGATGATTTGATCGACCGGGTGGGTTTCCGTGAGATCAAAGTCAAAGGGAAAAAGTTGTACCTCAATGGTGAAGACCTGCACTTACGCGGGTTTAACCGTCATGAATCCTCTCCGATTTATGGCTGTGCGATCCCCACAGCGTTGATGGCGCATGATTTGGATTTATTTGATGACCTCAACTGCAATTTTTTGCGGACCTGTCATTATCCCAACGATCAGCGTTTATTGGACATGTGTGATGAAAGAGGAATCTACGTGTGGGAGGAAAGTCATTCCCGCCAAACGCCTTTTGATCCGCCCATCTTTGAAGCACAGATCAAGCAAAGCACCTTGGAGATGGTGGAAAATCATTATAATCATCCCTGTATTTTGATGTGGGGCAGTTTGAACGAATGTGAGAGTCGCACGCCGGAAGGGGTGGAGATGCATAGAGAAGTGATTGGATATTTAAAATCCCTGGATCACTCTCGCCCGGTTACCTACGCAGCGAACAAACTGAAAGAAGACAAATGTTTGGGTTTTGCGGATATCGTTTCCTTTAATATTTATACGGGATGGTATGGGGGTGGCCCTGAAAACATAAAAGGCTTTATTGACGACTTCCTGAGTTGGGTGGATAGCCCTGAGAGTTTAGGCGGCAAAGGCAAACCTGTTATTATTAGTGAATTTGGTGCAGGTGCGATACCGGGTTGCCGGAATCCTCAGGCGGATTTTTGGTCTGAAGAGTATCAGGTGGTTGTCTTGGAAGAGGCGCTGAAGACATATCTTCATCACCCACGTATTTGTGGATCGGCTATTTGGCAGTTCTGTGATGGACGAGTGAGTAATGAACCCAATCCTTCTCCTGACAATACTTTTTCCCCCATGGACCGCCCTCGCTGTATGAATAATAAAGGAGTGGTGGATGAATACCGTCGCCCCAAATTGTCTTATCCTGTGGTCAAAGCGTTAATGGCTACCGCAGTGAAAAAGCACGGCAAGATTTAACTCCTGCGTCTACTGAATGCGAAAGAACCCAAGCCTGTAGGTGCTTGGGTTCTTTTGTTTTGAAGGAAAGGAGGGGTTTACGGCGATACCCTTAGGCTCCTTTCATGGTTGCAATGAACGCATCAGCTTCGGCAATGGATTTTTCCATTTCGACGATCAGAGCTGTTACGTCGGTTTGGATTTGGGCTGCTTCACCTTTGATGCCTGCAATCGCGCGGCTATTGAGGTTGTGTTTGAGGTAGAGTACTTGATCCCCAAAAGTGGTTAACACGGGATTCATAGAATCTGCGGCTGTGCGCATGCTATCGATTAATTGCGCGTACATCTTTTGAGTTTCTTTGAGCTGGCGTTCACTGTCTTCGCGTAGGCTCGCATTGGAATACTGTTTTAATTCAGCTTTCCATTCTTTGAACAAGCGCTGGGCTACTTCATCGATTGCGGCGATGCGTTCGTTGACATTTTTAGCTTCTTTGGTGCATTTGTCGTATTCTTTTGAAAGTTTGTTGTATTGTTTTTCAAGGTTACCGCCGTCAAAATTTACGACCACAGAAAATTGTTCTAAGGCTGAGGTCATTTGCTCTTTGGCATCTTCTTGGGCATCACGGCCACTTTCTACGCGATCGACCAAGATATCTCTTTTTTCATATCCTAATTTTTCCATCCCTCCGTAATAGGCGGATTTACATCCGGAGAGAAGGCTGAGAGAGAGCAGGGCGAAACTGAGGGGCAGGAGGGATGTTTTTTTCATGACACTGATCGTAAGGTTAAGAGGTATGTTGTATATAAATAAGCAAAAGAGAATGAAAGGCAAGGGGGATTATTTGTAGCCGTAATGGTCTTTCCACGATTGAATGGATTCTAAGGAGAGAGCTTCTAATATGGATTGAATCTCTTTGAGTGATTGTTCCGCCTGGGCTTCTAGTTCAGGATCTCCTGTATTTGAGCCGTTGATGATGATGAACATGAGGTTATTTACCCGGTCTTTCAACATATGGGTGGCTTCAAGAATGACCTGTTTTCTCAATTTTCGTTCACGGTGACGTACTAAAAAAAAGATCAGTCCGTGTATAGATGCGATGACCAAGGAGACGAGAGTGATGATATACCATTTGTTTTCATTTACTCCCGGGATCATTGTGATGAGCAAGAGGCAAATGAGTAATCCGATAGAGGTGAGAATCAGTTCAAGATACTTTTGAAAAAAACGCATGTTTAAATTTAGGGCGTGGAGAGAGGGAAGTCAATGAGCTGAAAAGGATAATCAACGTCATCCCCGAGGTTGTCGCTTGGATCGATTCGTGGTGATTTGCGTATTTGGTGCAGTTCCCATAGGGCTCTCGGCTTGACCTACGCGCTCCAAATCGTTAGCTAAACCGCATGAGTCAACCTACCCCCGATCTGGATCATGTGGACGTCACCTATGTGGCGAACCTCGCACGTATTGAATTGTCAGCAGCGGAAACCGAAAAGTTCCAAGGGGAACTCGATGATGTGCTGGCCTATATTCATCAACTTAACGAATTAGATTTGGAGGGCATTGAACCGATGTCACATCCACATCCTCGTGAAAATGTGTTACGGGAGGATGTGCCTGTCGAGGCACCTGATCGTGAGTTGTTGCTCAACAATGCACCTGCCCGGGTACAGGATTTGATCAGAGTCCCACAAATGATGGAGGATGCATGAGTATTTTGGCCCAACAGAACCTACGCGAATTGCAAGCGCTGCTGGAAAGTGGCGCCTGTAGTTCACGAGATATTGTCACTTCGGTTGCGGAACAGATTCAAACCGTGGATGGTGACATTCATGCTTATTTAGAAGCGGATACGGAAGCCGCTTTGGTGGAGGCTGATGCTGCGGATGCGCGCAGAGCCCAAGGAGAAAAGGGGCCTTTGCTGGGCATCCCGGTGGCGATTAAAGATTTATTAAATGTGAAAGGTCAGTCTTGCCGCTGTGCCTCTAAACTACTGGAAGGGTTTGTTTCGCCTTATGATGCCACTTCGGTGGCGAAATTGCGTCAGGCCGGGGCCATCCCCTTTGGTCGGGTAAACATGGATGAATTTGCCATGGGGGCTTCCACGGAGCATTCTGCGTATGGGGTAACGCGGAATCCATGGAATCTTGAGCATGTGTCTGGTGGTTCCAGTGGTGGTTCCGCGGCTGCCGTGGCGGCGCATACGGCCATTGTTTCCCTGGGATCTGATACGGGTGGTTCGGTTCGTCAACCCGCGTCGTTTTGTGGCTGTGTAGGCCTCAAGCCCAGTTATGGACGGGTGAGTCGTTATGGATTGACGGCGTTTGCAAGTTCATTGGATCAAGTAGGTGTGCTTTCGAAAACGGTTGCCGACGCTGCGGACACGCTTTCAGTGGTGGCTGGACATGATCCGCGGGATACCACCAGTGATCCCATCGGCGTACCCGATTATGCGGCCGCGTTGGGTGAAGATTTAAAAGGGATGAAAATCGGGATTGCCGAAGAGTTTTTCGGGGAAGGGGTAGATCCTGAAGTGGCGGCTTCTGTGCGCAAAGCCATTGATCACTGTGTGTCCTTGGGGGCTGAACCCGTTGCGGTGCAGTTTCCTCATTTGAAGTATGCGGTGAGCATTTATTACATTTTGGCTCCTGCTGAAGCCTCGGTAAACCTTTCTCGTTTTGATGGGATTCGTTATGGAAATCGGGTAGAAGCGGATGACCCTGTTTCCATGATGTGCAAAACCCGGGATGCCCATTTGGGTGATGAAGTGAAACGGCGAATTTTATTAGGCACCTACGTGTTAAGTTCCGGATATTATGATGCCTACTATGTGAAAGCGTTAAAAGCCCGGGCTTTGATTAAGCAGGATTTTGACAAAGTCTATGAACAGTGCGATGTGTTGATGTCCCCTGTGGCTCCCACCACTGCCTATAAAATTGGTGCGGGTGCGCAGGATCCCCTGGCCATGTATTTGGGTGATATTTGCACCATTCCCAGCAATTTGTCGGGTGGATGCGGATTATCGGTTCCCTGTGGATTTAGTCAGGCGGGCTTGCCCATCGGATTGCAAATTTTAGGCCCTGCCTTTGCGGAAGAGCGCATCTTGCGGGCTGGTCATGCTTTTGAGCAAAGTACGGACTGGCATTTGAAACAACCCGGATCGTTCTCCTAAGTGAAGCCCCGTTCATTCCTGTCCCTTTTCTCAACATTTTAAAGAACTCAACCTATGCCTTACTTACCTACCATCGGACTTGAAACCCATGTTCAACTCAACACCCAGACCAAAATTTGGTGTGGGTGCAAAGTGGATTCCTCCTCAGAACCCAATACAAATATTTGCCCGGTTTGTATGGGCTATCCCGGATCCCTGCCGGTGTTGAATGCAGAGGCGGTTCGGAAAACGGTTCAGACCGGGTTGTTATTGGGCTGCAAGATTGGCTTGCGCAGTAAACATGATCGGAAGAGTTATTTTTATCCGGATATGCCTAAAAACTATCAGATCACCCAATTTGACGAACCCTTATGTTTGGGCGGATCTTTAGAGATTGAGGTGAATGGGAAAAAGAAAGTGGTACAGATTAACCGCATTCATTTGGAAGAAGATGTCGGCAAATCCACGCATTTACGCGGGGCCAGTGGGGTGGATTATAATCGGGCGGGTACTCCATTGATGGAAATTGTCACCGAACCTGATTTGCACAGTGAAGATGAGGCTTTTGCTTATTTGACCGCCCTCAAACGTATTCTTGAGTATGGTGGTGTGAGTCATTGTAATTTGGAGCGGGGAAATATTCGTTGTGATGTAAATGTGTCGGTTGCTGAAGAGGGGAGTGAGGTGCTGGGGACAAAAGCCGAGATTAAAAACATGAACACCTTTCGTGGCGTGCATCGTGCGGCAGCCTACGAGATTAAACGTCAGATCCGTGCGTTGGAAACGGGTACACCCCTGATACAGGAAACGCGTCGCTGGGAAGACGATCAAGGTGTGACCACTTCGATGCGCAGTAAAGAAGATGCACATGATTATCGCTACTTCCCTGATCCCGATTTGGCTGTGATCCGTTTGACGGAAGCGCAAGTCGAGGCTTGGCGGGCGGATTTACCGGAGTTACCTGAAGCGAAACGGAAGCGCTTCATGAGCGAACTCGGTTTGCCTGAATACGATGCGGGTGTGTTAGTTGCAGACGTTGAGGTCGCTCACTATTTTGAAACGGTGGTTGCGGCCACCGAAGGCAATGCCAAGGCGGCCAGTAACTGGGTGATGACCGAAGTGATGCGCGTGCTTTCTGAAAGTGGGGAAAGTGCCAGTCGCTTCAAAATATCGGCGGCTGCGTTGGGAAAATTGATTCTCATGGTCGAAAAAAAGACCATTAACAACTCCAAGGCCAAAGAAGTGTTTTCAGTCATGCTAGAGGAGGGGGGAGAGCCTGAAACCATTGTGAAAGAGAAAGGTTGGGTGCAGGTAAGTGACAGTTCGGCGTTGGAAGGTTTTGTGACGCAAGTGATTGCAGAAAATCCATCGGTGGTGGATGACTACCGTGGAGGCAAGGGGGCCGCCTTACAATTTCTCATGGGGCAAGTAATGAAGCTCAGTCGAGGTAAGGCCAATCCGAAAATGGTACTGGAACTGCTCAAAGAAATGCTTGCTTAAGTCAGGAAGGTTGATTTAGTTTTGTGAATACGTTTTCATGCTGACCCACCAAAGGAATTGTTTTGACACCTAAGGACGAATATACACTCGAAACGCTCCGCGCAGCGGGCTTGATTGATGATGCCATTGCAGAAAAAGCGGCATATTTAGCAGACGAAAAAGGAATGGATGTCACGGAGGTACTCGAAGAATCGGGTATGATCACCGGGGAGGAAATCACTCAGGCTATTGCCTCTCATTATGGGATGGAGATGGTTTCGTTGCGGGACATGGATATCGGACAAGATGTCATTGACTCTATGCCGGCGGATGTGGCGCGTCGTTATGGCGTGATGCCCGTATATAAACGAGGCAATGAGCTAACGGTTGCGATTTCCGATCCACAGGACATGGATACCTTGGATAGTCTTCAATATACCCTTTCTTCCTATGATGTGGTGCCGGTTGTGGCCTCTGAACGGGAAATTAAATCTTCCATCAATCTCTTTTATGCCGGCGGCGTCTCCCGTGCGGGTTCGGCCTTGCAGGAGTTGACGGAAGCCACCATTTCCGGAATTGCTACGGACGAAACGGCAGAACTTTTCGGCGATGCTGAAGACGCGACCGAAGAAGATGCCCCGATTATTAAATTGGTTAGTTTGATTATTATTGAAGCGTTCCGGAAACGGGCCTCAGATATTCATGTTGAACCCATGGAAACCAAATTGCGTGTTCGCTATCGGATTGATGGTGTACTTCAAGAGGTAGAGAGTCCTCCCAAGCGTTTGCAGTCTGCTATTTTGCAGCGGATTAAAATTATGGCAAATATGAAAATTGCCGAAAAACGGGTTTGTCAGGACGGACGTATTCAAATTAACGTCATGGGGCGCGAACTCGACTTGCGGGTGTCTGTGGTCCCGACCAATCACGGGGAATCCGTGGTCATGCGTATTTTGGATAAAGACAGTCTGCGTCTGGGATTGCCTGAACTGGGGTTCTTTACCGACGATCAACAAACCTTCCGTGGGTTGATTCAGTTGGCGGATGGGATTGTGTTGGTGACGGGACCTACGGGTTCTGGAAAAACCACGACGCTCTATTCCTGTTTGAACGAAATTAATAAACCTGACCGTAAGATTATTACGGTGGAAGATCCGGTGGAGTACCAATTAAGTGGTATCAACCAGGTTCATGTGCGTGCGGATATTGGACTCACCTTTGGCGCGGCCTTACGTTCCATTTTGCGTCAGGCGCCTAATATTGTGATGATCGGAGAAATTCGAGATTTAGAAACGGCGGAGATTGCGGTGAACGCATCGCTGACCGGACATTTGGTATTCAGTACCTTGCATACCAACGATGCACCCTCTGCGATTACGCGTTTGATTGATATTGGGGTGAAACCTTTCTTGGTGGCCTCCTCTTTGCGCGGCATTATGGCCCAACGCTTGGTCCGTAAAATTTGTAACAAGTGTTCTGAAACCTATACCCCAACTGAGCGGGAAATGCGTTCATTGGGTGCTTTGGCCGGACAGGTGGAAAATGTGCAATTGACCCGGGGTGCGGGTTGCCAAAACTGTGCCTACACAGGCTATTCTGGCCGAATTGGTATTTTCGAAATCTTTATCATTAACGAAGAAGTGCAACATTTGATTTATGAGCAGGTGGATTCCAGTGAAATGCGTAATAAAGCGCGTGAATTGGGGATGAGAACCTTGCGTGAAGATGGGTTGCGTAAAGTAATAGCCGGACAAACGACCTTGGAAGAAGTGTTCCGGGTGACCTTGGGAGATATGGACTAATGACACCAGCATCAGAAATTACCATGGAAGACTTGCTCGCGATCGTGGTGCAAGAAGGCGCGTCCGATTTACATATTGAAATGGGCAGTCCTCCCGTATTGCGGATTAACGGGCATTTAAATCCTTTAGAAACGGAACCATTAAAAGGAGAAGATACCGACCGATTAATGCGTGCGGTGACCTCCGAAGATTATGTGCGTCAATTGACCGAAACCGGTGGCGCCGACTTTGGTTTTGGATTTCAAGAACTTGCCCGTTTTCGGGTAAGTATTTTCAAACAAAAAGGTGCGGTAGGGATGGTGCTTCGGCAAATTCCCAACGATCTGTTGACGCTTGAAACCATTGGTTTACCTCCCCAAACGAAAGAACTTTTATACAAACCGAAAGGCTTGGTGTTGGTGACGGGACCTACAGGTTCTGGTAAATCAACGACGTTGGCGAGTATGATCAATGTCATTAACGAAGAACGGGATTGTCATATCATTACCGTAGAAGATCCAATCGAGTTTTATCATGACCACAAACAGAGTTTGGTGATTCAGCGGGAACTGGGGGTCGATGTCGGCTCTTTCAGTAAAGCGCTGGTTGCGGCGCTTCGTCAGGATCCCGATGTGATTCTGGTAGGTGAAATGCGGGATTTGGAAACCATGGAAGCTGCGATTTCCGCTGCGGAAACGGGTCACTTGGTTTTCGCAACCTTGCATACGACGGGTGCTGCCCGAACCGTGGACCGGATTGTAGATGCGTTTCCCACCAATCAACAGGAACAGATTCGTACCCAGTTGGCTTCTACCTTGGAAGCGGTGATCTCACAAGTGTTGCTTCCTCGTATCGACCGGGAAGGCCGGGTGGCGGCTTTTGAAATTATGATGACCACCCCAGGTATTCAGGCCTTGATTCGGGATAACAAAACCTTCCGAATTACCTCAGATATTCAAACTGGTGCCCGCAAAGGCATGATCACCTTGGATAGTTCCCTCCACAATTTGTACCGCCAAGGTATTATCAGCTTCGAAAACATGTTGCTGAAAGCCAATGATCCGGAAGCCCTCGCCCAGAAAGTACACGCTGGCAACTAATCCCTATACTCTTATGTCCGACCTTACTCATACCGATCAATTGCTCGACCATCTGCTTCAACATGGTTACGTCTCCGAGACCCAGTCTGCAGATGTCATAGACGAACATAACCGCACCGGCCGTTCTGTCCGCCGCATCATTTTAGATATGGAAATGATGACGGAAGATGAATTACTTGAACAGATGGCCCTGCTGATGGGGGTTCGCGTACTGGATCTAGATCGTCATAATTTATCCAGTGAGTTGGTGAGGAAATTACCGGCATCTACGGCGCGGATGTATAATCTGATTCCCGTGAATGTGGATGCGGTGACCATCGAGTTGGCGACCTGCGATTTTATGCCTCCGGAAGTGGTAGATGAATTGCGTTTTGTTTTGGCCATGGATGTTCAGTTTGTGATCTCCCGTGAACGGGATATTAAAGAGCATTTGGTGAAGTTTTATGCCGAAGACGACGACGATACCATGGGGGATATGCTTCATGAGTTGGAAAATGAATTAGAGACTGCCGGGGAAGCCGGCATGGGCACGACCAACCTCACCGAAGAAGATCTCTCCAGTTCCGCCAACGCGGCTCCGGTTATTCGTTTTGTGAATTTGGTGATTTATCAAGCGGTACAGGATCGTGCTTCTGATATTCATTTTGAGCCATTCGAACATGAGTTTAAGATTCGTTATCGTGTAGATGGAGCCTTATATGAAATGTCTCCACCACCTAAACATTTGGCCTTGCCGGTTATTTCCCGTATTAAGGTGATGTCAGGATTGGATATTTCTGAACGTCGTTTGCCTCAGGATGGTCGTATTCAGTTAAATATTGCGGGGCGTCCGGTTGATTTTCGTGTTTCGACCCTTCCCACCCAGTTTGGTGAGTCCGTGGTGCTTCGGGTATTGGACCAAAGCGCGGTGGGATTAGAATTGGAACGCTTGGGCATGCCGGATGATGTCTACAATAATTTCAGTGAAGACATTCAAATGCCTAACGGGATTATTTTGGTGACGGGTCCCACGGGTTCAGGTAAAACCACGACCTTGTATTCGGCCTTGGGTCGTCGCAATGAAGTGGGGGTGAAGATCCTGACCGCTGAGGAACCTGTGGAATACGACATTGATGGTATTGTGCAAATTAATGCCAATCACCGCATTAATCTTACCTTCGGTAGCATTTTGAGAGCTTTCCTTCGTCAGGATCCCGATGTGATCTTGGTAGGGGAAATTCGAGATTTGGAAACTGCTCAGATTGCGATTCAAGCGTCTTTGACGGGACATTTGGTGTTCAGTACTTTGCATACCAACGATTCAGCAGGTGCGGTTACCCGTATGATTGATATGGGCTTAGAGCCCTTTTTGATCGCGTCTACCCTGCAATCTGTGATGGGAACACGTTTGGTGAGAACGATTTGTAAAGAATGTAAAACCCCATTTATTCCTGATGATTTACAGGTGAAATCTTTAGGTCTTACTCGAGAAATCATTGGAGACAACGAATTCTATTTTGGAGCGGGATGTGAAAATTGCCACGATACCGGTTACCATGGTCGTCGGGGAATTTATGAATATCTTAAGATTACGGATCCGATTCGACACCTGATTACAGAACGTCGGCCCACAGTTGTCGTACGGGATCGTGCGCGTGAATTGGGAATGCGGACCTTGCGTGAAGATGGTATTCGCTGTATTTTAGATGGTTTGACCACCATTGAAGAAGTCGTTAAATATACATAATTGCCCTTGTACATTCCAGCTAACATCCATTAGAGTCGAACAACTAAGGACATTTTTTAAGGAACCCTGCTTATGCCAAAATATAAATTCGTTGCCGTAGATCAAAAAGGCAAAGAGTACACTGGAAATCTTGAAGCTGCCGATGAGGCGAGCGCCGAATCTAAATTGCGAGAGAAGATGCTGTTCCCGACATCTGTGTCTCCGGCTGGAGCTGCTGGTGGCGGTGGTAAAAAAACAGCGACGAAAGCGAAAAAGAAACCGGGCTCAGGCAATGCTTCTTTACAAAAAGAAATTCAGATGCCGACCTTTATGCAAAAGGTGTCTCCTAAGCAGTTAATGGCTTTTACGCGTCAGTTGGCGACTTTGGTGAACGCGGGATTGCCTTTGGTGAGAGGATTACAAGTATTGGGACGGCAGGAAAAAAATCCCTTGTTGAAAAAATCCTTGGCCGAAATGTCCGATGCCATTGAAAGTGGAAGTAACTTTGCGGAAGCATTGGTTCAACATCCCAAGATCTTTGATAAATTGTATGTCAACATGGTGAAAGCCGGTGAAGTCGGGGGGGTACTTGATAAAGTACTGCTCAGTTTGGCTGAATTCATGGAGAAGGTTCAAAAGATCAAAAACAAAGTCAAAGGCGCGATGATTTACCCGATTGTGGTCTTGTCTTTGGCCATGTTGATTTTGGCGTTCCTGATGATTTTCATTATTCCGAAGTTCGAAAAGATTTTTGCGGACATTATGCAAGGCAAACCTTTGCCATGGTTGACGGCAAAAGTGGTGGTCTTCTCTGAAAACTTTGTGGTGATTGGCCCCATTATGGTGGTGGTGGGTATTTTGCTCGGTGTCGGGCTTAAGTTTGCCAAGAAAACCAAGAAAGGGGCTTACGCCATTGACTGGAGTAAACTCCATATGCCCTTGTTCGGTTCTTTGTTCATGAAAAGTGCCATTGGCCGTTTTACCCGTACCTTGGGTGAGCTCATGGATTCCGGTGTGCCGGTGTTGCAAGCCCTCACCATTGTGGGTGAAACTTCGGGTAACGCTGTGGTCGAATCTGCAGTACATGATGTGCATGACGCGGTAAAAGAAGGTGAAAATATTGCACCGACTCTGGAGTCGACAAAGATTTTCCCTCCCATGGTGATTTCCATGGTGGAAGTGGGTGAAGAAACCGGTGAGTTGCCACAAATGTTGCGTCGTATTGCAGATAACTACGACGATGAAGTGGATAATGCGGTAGCTGGTTTGACTTCGGTCATTGAGCCTTTGCTGATTGTTATGCTCGCGATGATTGTGGGTGTGATTGTGATCGCGCTCTTCCTGCCATTGATTGGTATCATCGAAGGTCTGAACACCAACTAAGCTTGTCCGCAGCTTAAAACCGCAAACCCGCCAGTGCCCTGGCGGGTTTGTTGTTTGGGGTGGATGGAGGTAAGGTGGGGCAGGGCTGTGGGTGGAGGAGTCTTCAGGTCATACAGTCTGATGTGGATGACGATGAAAGTGTGACCAGAAACGACGTGCAAAACATGAGGGAAGCTTTAGGGCATGTTGTCATGAACCCTCAAGACGAAGCGCTCATCCTCAAGGTCACCCAGGCCAGGTCCATTGTGGACTGCGAACCCATCCAGGAACTTTGGAGTGGGTATGGACGCATTGAACGGATTTTCCTGCAGGGCGGGACTCATCCCAGTGTGGTGGTGAAAGATGTGCAACCCCCGCGTCGACCATCCCATCCACGAGGGTGGAGCGGTGCTCGGGGGCATGCCCGAAAATTGACTTCATACCAGGTGGAAATGGCGTGGTATGAACAGTGGAGTTCCGCCTGTGATGAACGCTGTCGAGTGCCTCATTGTTTGGCATCGCATCACCATGCGGATGAATATTTTATGGTGTTGGAAGATTTAGATGCGTCAGGTTTTCCCCTGCGACACTCCTCGGTTCAGATGGCGGAAATTGAAGCCTGCTTGCAGTGGTTGGCGTCTTTTCATGCACGTTTTCTCAATCAAAAACCTGTAGGACTCTGGCCACAAGGATGTTACTGGCATTTGAATACGCGCCCTGATGAGTGGGAGCTGCTCCGTGATCGTCGTCTAAAGGCTGGTGCTTCCGCGATTGATGACGTTTTGCGGAATGCGCGCTTTCAAAGCGTTGTACATGGCGATGCCAAGCTGGCGAATTTCTGTTTTTCGGAGGATGGAAACGTAGCCGCTGTTGATTTTCAATATGTGGGGGGAGGCTGTGGCATGTTGGATGTGGCCTATTTTCTTGGATCTTGTTTGGATGAACAGGCCTGTGAGCGCTTGGAGCAGCCTTTGTTGGAGGTATATTTTGAGTGCTTACGGAATCAAGTGACAGATGTGGATGCCGCGGCATTGGAGGCCGAATGGCGTCAGCTTTATGCCTATGCCTGGGCTGATTTTCACCGCTTTCTGAAAGGGTGGAGCCCGGGGCATTGGAAGATTAATCATTATAGCGAACGCATCAGCGCACAGGTATTGGATGACTTGGAGATTTCATGAAACTCAGAGACGCTGACTTAAACGAGTTGTGTGATCTTGCGGTACTGGCGGCATCAAAGGCCGCGTTGCGAATATCGGAAACCGACCCGGCGTCTCTTTCCGTAGATCGGAAAGCAGGAGCGGTAAGTTTAGCGGCTGCGGTGGTGAGTCAATTGGACCGAGATGCCCAAGAAATAATTTTGTCCGTGCTTCAGGAGAGTGTGGGACATTTTGATTTAGCGCTGTTGGCGGAAGAGAGTGAGGACAGTCGGGAACGGTTTGAAAAAGACTATTTTTGGTGCATTGATCCACTCGATGGCACACTACCTTTTCTTGAAGGGAAGCCTGGATACGCGGTATCGATTGCCTTGGTCTCGCGAGAAGGATTGCCGATGCTGGGCGTGGTTGTCGATCCATTGACGGGGAATCGGCTGCAAGCCATTCGTGGTGGAGGGGCGTATTTGAACGGTGGCGCTTTTCGGGTGGGGGAACGAAAAGGGCCTTTAAACCTATTTACCGATCGCAGTATGATGACGCATCCCTTGTTTGACCTCTGTGTGAATCGTTTGGGGGCTGTACATGTACACGAGCCTGCGGGAGCGGTTATGAATGTGTGTAACATGTTAAAACATGAACCCGCTTGTTACTTTAAATTTCCGAAAGCGGAGCTTGGAGGCGGGAGTTTATGGGACTATGCGGCCACAGCCTGTATTATCCGGGAAGCTGGGGGCGTGGTGACGGATCTTCACGGCGGACCTTTGGATTTAAATCGATCGGATGCTACCTTTATGAATCATCGAGGATTTCTGTTTGCGACCGATGTCCATCTGCATGAACGGGTGGGAGAGTTGCTTCGGGACATTTCTTTAGAACGGTGAGGCATGTCGCTCCTCGTAAGCGTATAAAGGGGGAGGGAGCGCTTAAAATATTCTAGCTTGTACAAGGAATCCTTGAGAGATATATCTTGCTAAACCAAAATTCATATGTATACAGAGGTATATATTAACAAATCGGAGGGTTACATGGCTGCTAAAAAGAAAACCGTAGAGAAAAAGAGTGGAGACGGAAACTTAGATACGCTCATTTCACAGATCACAAAACAGTTCGGTGAAGGATCGATTATGAAGTTGGGAGAGGATGAGATCAACTCCCGCAAGGTGCCGAGTATCTCTACGGGAGCATTGACCTTGGATATTGCATTAGGGGTGGGGGGCGTGCCTCGTGGCCGGGTCGTCGAGATCTATGGTCCTGAATCTTCCGGTAAAACAACCCTTATGTTGCATATTGTCGCCAATGCGATGAAAGCGGGTGGTTCTTGTGCTTTTATTGATACAGAGCATGCCTTGGATCCTGGATATGCCCAAAAAATCGGGGTTGATTTGGACAATTTGTTGGTGTCTCAGCCGGATTCGGGTGAAGAGGCTCTGAACATTTGCGAAGCCTTGGTGAAGTCGGGTGAGCTGGATGTTGTGGTACTCGATTCCGTGGCGGCCTTGGCTCCGAAAGCCGAATTAGATGGCGAAATGGGGCAGAGCCATGTTGGACTACAAGCGCGTTTGATGTCCCAAGCGTTACGTAAATTGACCAGTTCGATTAATCGTTCTAAAACCTGTGTCTTGTTTACGAACCAGATTCGTGAAAAAGTGGGTGTGATGTTTGGTTCTCCAGAAACCACTCCTGGTGGACGGGCCTTAAAGTTTTATGCCTCTGTCCGTATGGATATTCGTCGGATTGCAACCATTAAGGATAATACGGGTGTGGCTGTGGGAAGTCGTGCACGGGTGAAAGTGGTGAAAAATAAAGTAGCTCCTCCTTTTACCGAAGGTGAATTTGATATTCTTTATGCTGAAGGGATTAGTTGGGAAGGATCTATTTTGGATCAAGCCATGGATTTGAATTTGGTTGAGCGACGTGGCTCCTGGTTATCTTTGGATGGTACTCAGTTGGGGCAGGGTCGTGATGCCGCCCGTGAAGTACTTAAAGAAAATCCTGAGATGCAACAAATGCTTATCGATCGTATCTATGCTGCGATTGAAGAAAAAAAGACTGCGGGTAAAAAGAAAAAATAAGTGCGGACGCGGCTATCTTGGCCTGTCCTCCTCCGTAAGGTCTGATCCCTACTCATCTCTCCTAACTTTATAGGGTAGATGAGTTTTTTTTGTATGACTACTTCATGATTGCCATGAGGACGGACAAAGTCTTAACTAGGTCCTATGCATAAAGGATTTATCAAAATTAGCTTTTGGGTATTGGCCTTTTTTTGTCTATTGATTTTTTTGGCATATTGGAGTCTGTTTATCTTACCTCGAAATAAAATTGAGGCTCTGGATGCAGAGTTGCAGGCACAAGGTGTCGCGATACGGATCGCTGAACTTGCACCTGAACCGGTGCCTGAAGATGAAAATGCCGCGCCATTGTATTTGGAAGCGTATCGTTTGTTACAATCTATAAAATTTGAAGGCGAAGATATATTCTATTATATACAGGGGTATGATGTGGAGGGCGCAAGGGAAGAAAAACTGGAAGGATTGCTGACCCTCCTGGATGATCCCATTTATGCAGAGGCGATGTCCTTGATTGATGAAGCCTCGACACGGCCTCGCTGTCAATTTGAAATTAATTATCAGGTCAGTGCTTCAGACTTACTGTTACCGCATGTGACGCCACTTATCGGTATGGCGAGGGTTATTCATACCCAAGTGGAGGTGGAACTTGACCGTAATGAGTTTTCAGGACTATCGGATGCTTTATCCCGTTTGCATGGCATTGCGCTGCTCTTGGAAGATGAACCTTTCTTGCTGTCACAATTGGTTCGTGTCGCAAATCAGTCTTTGTACGTGGAGAGTCTGAAACCCGCATTGGCAAAAAGTGAAGCCAGTGCTGAATTGCTTGAGGAGCTGCAGTGGCAACTCTCACAGTTTTCAGATGAGCTTTCAACCGATTGGATACAGGGGGAACGTATCTATATGTTAGATTTTGCGAGATCTGGAAATTATTTAGAAATGCAGAGGATGAGTTTAAGTGACGTATGGGATGAATTTGGCTCACTGTCAGATGTGATGAATTATATCGGGGTGCTGCTTTTCCCCGTATGGGATGAACTGTATTTGTATGAAAGCATATTGGAGTTGCAGCCACTTTATGAAATGCCCTATGCCCAAATTGACTGGATGCTGTTAGATCAACGGTTTAACGAAATTCCAGATTTTTATATGATGAGTCAAGACTCTTTGGATTTCCGCCGTGCGTTAGATTCGCTTACCAATGCGAAAGCGCATCTTAAGCTATCCAAAGTGGCGGTGGCTTTGTACCAACTCCGTTTACAGACGGGGGCTTTCCCTGATGAGTTATCGGAGCATACCCAGCTTGATCTTATTGATCCATTTGTGGCCAGGCCTTTTCAGTATGAAAAAACAGAGGAGGGATTCCGGTTATATAGCTTGGGGAACAATCAAACAGATGATGGGGGCGTGACAGAGCGCAAATCCCAAAAAGATGATCTGTTGTGGAGTTATCCCTACGTGAAACAGTAGGGATTCGATTTGAGGGTGGTCGAATATCCGCTTTGCTTTGGGGCTCGTAATGGATGTATTTTTACTGATACACCCACGGTGTTATTTCTGTCAGCCCGGGGGTGGATCGAGAAACGAGAGGCTACCCTGGGTGATAGAAAAGGAATTTTATTCACCCCTGAAAAGGTTGCGTCATTCAAATCCTGTGAGGCTTCGAGCTAGAGGACGCAATACCTTCGGTGTATGTATTGTGGATGTCCTTTGATCCTGAATCTTTCATGATTGTCATGTGGGAGGTCAACGGGGTAAACGTTGTGCTATGCATAGCAGATTTATCAAAATTAGTTTTTGGGTGTTGGGGAGTTTAACCTTGCTGGGTTGTGTGGCCTACTGGGGACTTTTTGTACTTCCCCAAAATAAAATTAATGACGTGGAAGCGCAAATGGAGGCGCAGGGGGTGCCGATGCGTTTAGTGGATTTGGCTCCGGAAGCGGTTCCGGAAGAGCTGAATGCAGCCCCTTTGTATCTGGAAGCTTATCATTTGTTGGAATCCCTTACGTTAGAGGGTGAAAATCTGTTTTATTATAAAACAGGATATGGCGTGGAAAAAGTTGGAGAGGAGAGGTTGGAAGGGCTTTTGACTCTGCTGGCCGATCCAGTCTATGCTCAAGCCATGGCGTTGATCGATGAGGCGACGCAGCTTCCTTATTGTCAATTTGATCTGAATTATCATTTAGAGGCACATGAAATATTTGTTCCGCATGTGACATGGCTTATGGGATTATCGTCTTTACTACATGTCCAATTGGAAGTGAAACTTGAGAGAGGCGACGCTTCGGAGCTTACGAATTCGTTAGCGCGATTAAATGGTTTGGCTCTGCGATTAGGTGATGAGCCGATTACAATTTCACAATTAGTGCGGATAGCAAATATCGCAATTTATACAGATGCCTTGGCCTATGCTCTATCCATGACTGAACCAAGCGTTGAATTTCTTCAGGAAGTTCAGCGGCAATTGTCCCGTTTCCCAGAGGAGGTGATTCACTCTGGCTGGATGACCGGCGAACGTATCTTCTATTTAGATTACGGGCAATCCGGAAACTATTATGATGAAAACGGAATAGGAATAACTGATATTTGGGACAACAGCTCCTCTTTGTCTGAAGGCATGATGTGTCTGACGGCGGCACTCGTGCCCGTATGGGATAAATTGTATTATTATGAACATATGTTGGAGGTGGAATCTACTTTTGCAGTGCCCTATGCGCAAATAGATTGGGTTCAATATGAACAGCGTTTGGCAGAAGTTCCTGATCCCTTTTTTTTCAGCGCCGATGCGTTAGATATGCGGCAACTGTTGGAATCAATGCCTAAGGCAAAAGTGAAGGTTCAGCTGGCAAAAGTTGCCGTAGCGTTGCATCAAATACGTTTAGAGACGGGGGCTTTCCCTGATGAGTTATCGGAGCATACCCAGCTTGATCTTATTGATCCATTTGTGGCCAGGCCTTTTCAGTATGAAAAAACGGAAGAGGGATTTCGGTTATATTCGGTGGGGCCGAATCAAACAGATGATGGGGGCGTGAAAGAGCGCAAATCCCGAAAAGATGATCTGTTGTGGAGTTACCCCTACATGAAGCAGTAGCTGAAGGCGATTATGCCATGGGGTGTTGGTTCGCTTCGGCCTGTGGCGTAAACGCCTACAGCTATAACTTAAACGGTGCTTCGTACCATGCCGACGATTTGATCGACGACTTGCTCCAAAGTGAGGTAAGTGGTGTCGACGACACGTGCACCTTCAGCCACTTGCAAAGGATCGGCTTTACGAGTGCTGTCTAGGTGATCACGTTTGGCCAGACTTTCTTGTACGGCTTCGACGGTGGTGGTGCTTTCGGTAGCTTCCAGTTCCGCATTTCGGCGGCGTGCGCGTTCTGCGGGGTCGGCATCGAGATAAAATTTGTAAGGGCTTTCGGGGAAAATAACAGAACCGATATCTCGCCCTTCCACCACCAGTGGGCCCATGGAGCGCATGTTGCGGATTTGTTCGACGATAAATCGACGAACTTGGGGGACGCGGGCGACATAACTTACATTTTCGCGCACGTCTTCTTCGCGAATGGCTTCGCCGGGATCTTGGCCATTGATGCTAAAGCGAATCGCGTCATTTAGAATATGAAAGTCTAAGCGGGATTGGTTCAAAACGTCGATCACGTCGGATTCGGATTCCGGATTTTTGCCCGCTTGCAGCACGGCCCAAGTGATTCCCCGGTACATGGCGCCTGAGTCCACATAGAGGGAGCTCATTTTTTTAGCAATGGATTTGGCTACGGTGGATTTTCCTGAGGCGGAAGGGCCATCAATGGCAATAACGCCATTGGCTTGAGGTGGGTTACCTGATCCGGCAACGAGTTCTTGGCGACGATTTACGCCCTCGGTTAAAAAGGCTTCTACCGCAGGGAGATCATTTGCTTCAACGGATGCGAGGAGTCGTGAAAGTTGGGCTTGGACTTCGCGAATACCTTGGGCGACTGAAGCGGCATTGGTTTTGACGATGTCGCGCCAAATACATGGGGCGCCTTCCGCAATCCGGGTGGTATCTCGAAAGCCCGGACCAATAAGAGGCTGAAGTTTTTCGGGTGATTGCTGGCAGGCCACGACCAAAGCGGATGCCACTAAATGAGGAACGTGGCTTGTAACTGCGGCCAATCCGTCATGTTCTTCTGCAGGCATTTCGAGGACTTGCGCGCCGATTCGGGTCCAAAATTGAGTTACTTTCCATACCTCTGCTCGAGAAGATTCGTCTGCACAAACGACGCACACAGCACCTTGATACAGTTGAGGGTCTGCGACTTCTACACCTGTTTTTTCGCTGCCACACATGGGGTGGCTCCCGACAAACAAAGCGTCACATCCTGCAAGTGCTTCGGTGCATGCGGAGGCAAGCCAAGCTTTGGTGCTACCTACATCTGTAACGACCGCCCCTGGTTTTAAGCCGGGTTTGGCTAGCGCGATTAAATCAGGAATAGCGCAAACGGGAACACACACGATCACCAAGTCAGCATCGCGTACGGCTTCAGCAGGATGGTCGTAAACTGCATCTGCAATACCTCGTGACAGGGTTTCATTTCGGGTTTCTTCCCGACGTGCATAGGCTTGAATACGTAAAGGAATACCACGATTTCGTAAAGCCAATCCGATACTTCCACCCATGAGGCCTACACCCAGTAATGCAATGGTCTTCATGACAATAACTCCTTTAACACATCCATGGCCTGTTTGTTTTCGTGGGCCAGGCCCACGGAAAAACGCAACCATTCGGGCAGGCCGTATCCATCCATGGGACGAGCAATGATGCCTCGTTTTTGCAAGGCTAAAAATGTTTCCCGGCCTTTGCCGGTTTTAATTAAGAGGAAATTTCCAGATGACGGAACGGTCTCGAGATTCATTTCCTCACAGGTCTTTTCAAAATAGGCTAAGCCTTCGCGAATACAGGTACGGGTCTCTTGGACATAGGCATCATCTTCGATCGCGGCAATGGCGGCGGCTTGGGCCATGGCATTGACGTTAAAGGGCTGACGGAATTTTCCTAACCAATTGATCAGTTCTGGTTGGGCGATTCCGTATCCCAAACGCAAACCGGCAAGGCCGTAGGTTTTGGAAAAGGTGCGAAGTAAAATAAGGGGACGTCCATTTTTGACCCAGTCAATGGAGTCAGGTTGATCTTCGGGTGCCAACAGTTCTACATAAGCCTCGTCTAAAACAGGAAGTACATGTGCGGGTAGGGCATCTAAAAAGTCTTTCAAATCTTGATTGCTGACCCGAGTACCGGTGGGGTTGTTGGGGTTTGCCACAAAAACCAAGCGGGTGTTTTCATCAACCAGGGATGCGATGCGATCCAAGTCATGGGTGAAATTTTGCATGGGGGCCATGCGGGTTTCCGCGCCACAGGCATCGGCCACCAGTTTATAAATAATAAAGGCGCATTCGCTCATTACCAAGTTGGTGCCGGGTTGAAGAAAGACGTGTCCCAGAAATTCAATTAATTCGTTGCTGCCATTGCCAAAGATCAGCATGTCCGGGGAGAGATTTAATTTTTCAGCCAGTGCATTGCGAAGATAAAAGGCGCCACCATCGGGGTATAAATGCATTTTTGAAGCGGCATTTTTCATGGCCTCGACGGCTTTAGGAGAGGGGCCTAAATTATTCTCATTGGAGGCAAGTTTTACGAGATCAGATGGAACCAGCCCATGTTCACGGGCGACTTCTTCCAAAGGACGACCTGGTTCATAAACCATCAGGGAGTCGATCCCTGTGCGGGGTTTCAGTGCGTTGATGCCTGACATATTCTAACTCCGGAAAGCAATGGGGTAAGAACCGAGTATGGTAAATTCCAAACAGTGTTCTGATAAATCATCTAAAACCGCGCGTACCTCAGGGTCGTCGGCATGGCCTTCGAGATCCACGAAAAAGGTATATTCCCATGCGCGTTGTTTGCTGGGGCGTGATTCAATTTTGGTGAGGTTGAGTCCTGCACGATGCAAGGGTTCCAGGGATTGAAATAATGCGCCTGTTTTATGGCGAACACCAAAGAAAACAGAGGTTTTGTCATTCCCGGAGGGGGGGCCATATTCGCGACCCAACACGAGGAAGCGGGTGGTGTTGCCTGAAATGTCTTGAATATTTTCCGCCAGAATTTCGAGTCCGAAATCTTCCGCGGCCAGACGGGAGGCGATGGCGGCGGCTTTGGGGTCATTTTTCACTTTATCGGATGCGCCAGCGGTACTCCGCGTGGGGATCAATTCTGCGTGGGGAAAATGCTTGGTTAGCCAGTTGCGACATTGTCCCAGGGCTTGGGGATGACTGTAAATTCGCTCGGGATGTTCTTCTCCGGGTTGCACAATCAAACAGTGGTGAATCGGAAGGTAGAGTTCTGCTGTGACCTTTAATGGGGTTTGGGTGAGCCGATCTTGGGTAAAGGTTACCCCGCCTTCAATCGAATTCTCGATGGGGACTACTCCATATTGAGCTGAGCCTTTTTCGACTTCTTCAAACACTTGTTCAATGGTTTCGCAGGGCAGATAATTCAGGCTTTGCCCAAATTTAGACAGGGCGGCCTGGTGAGTGAAGGTGGTTGCTGGACCTAAGAACGCGATGCATGATTCGAGTTCCATGGAAATGGCCGCGGACATGATTTCGCGATAAATGGCCCGTACATGGCTGTCGGACATGGGGCCTTCATTGAGGGCCATGACTTTTTCAAATACCTGCATTTCACGTGCAGGAACGTAAACAGGGGCGTTGGTTTCTTGCTTCAGGCGGCCAATTCCCATGGCGCAACTAATCCGTTCATTTAAACGGGAAACAATTTCGGCATCTAAGGCATCAATGCGTTGGCGATATTCATCAAAAGTAGACATGCGCACACCCTAATCACCGGCAAGGGCTGAGGCAAGCCCGAAACTTTTTTTCGATACAGGATGCTTGGGAATGATTTTTCAATATCATCGATATTGAAATAGAACGGCGTAACCCACATACAATCTCTTCGAAATAACGTTTCACCCCTATGTACTCCTGGCGTGTTGTTTTGTGGCGTTTTAGTGTTTTTTTAGTACTTTCGACTTTTGTAGCGCTCCAGGCTAGAAAAAATGCAAATTTCAGCTCTTCTTAAATATTTTGTGTTGGCGTGGGGTGTTCCTGTTTTGATGGCATTTGTGGTACGAGTGAGTACTCCAGACCCGAAACAGGAGAGAGGTTCATTTCTTCAGCAGTCTTTCATACCTACCTGTGTAGGGATTGCTGAACAAAAGGGGACGAAGAGGTCAGAATATTTTGAGTTGCGCGTTGAAAGTCCGAAGGGTGAGCGGTTTTATTACCGTAGTCCTAACCGTGTAACGATAGAGGCTCTTGAGCGCAAGTTTCCGAAGGGTGTCGAAGTGGACGTCTTGTATGCCCCAGGGGGAGAGGGGCATTCTTTGATGGAGCTACTCGCAAAGGATTCAGATGTTACATTTGTTGTACTCTCTTACGAGGAAGTGATGGATGAATATGCTTCGCGACGACGGGTTGTCTACATGGTGGCGATGGTCTGGTGTCTTTTGGCTAATCTTTTAGCTTACGCCTTGTGGAAAGTTGATATTTCCGAGTCTCAAGTAGCGTCCAAAGCGCTCAAAGTGGGTAGGGGCTAGTAGTATAGGTCACTTGGACGCCCTTTCCCCGTTTGAGTTGGGGTCTTGCTTGTAGAAGTCGGGGTAATATTTCTTCTGGCAGTCGGGGCACATGCCATGACTAAATTCGGCATCTGTTTGGTCGCGTAAATAGATTTCGATGCGTTGCCAAAATCCTTCATCATCCCGAATACTTTTACAGCCTGCACATATGGGGATCATCCCTTTGAGGGTTTTTACTTCCGAGAGGGCTTTTTGCAATTCGGCTTCCGCGATGAGTCTGCGTTGAATTTCGGCTTGGGCTTCGGTGAGTTCGTGTTCGATTTCCGCGATTTGCTTGAGAATCGATAACACCGGGCGGTTTTCCATGTGGACATCTTTTCTACGACGCTGCAGTCGAATATAAAGATACAGCATCGGAAATGCGAGCACAGCGACGGCAAAGCGGGTAAGTAAAGTGCCGGTCATAATGGAAAGGTAGCCTGATTTGCCACCAAAAGCCAAGCTGGTGAACAGCATCACATCCAGCCACATCACACCTAAAAGTGTGAGGAAGGTTCTCATTCCCAAGTGGATGAATTTGTTGTGTTTACCTAAAAATTCCCATACGATGGCGAGGAAAATTAGATCTATGAAGGTGGTAAACACAGATGCGCAGTTAATGCGTAAGCTGGGAATAGGTACATTGCTCAAAGGTATATCGCTAATTAATGCGTTTTGCATGTGCAATAGCATGGCGATGAGAGGTACCATGGCGGATACCCCTACAATGGTTGAAATCATCACGCGGGTGATTTTAGGACCATCAAATACATAAATTACAAATACGGCTAAGAGCAGAGAGGTATAAAAAACGGTGGAGCCCACATAGAAAGTAATTCCCCCTGCAGTGACGGCCATACCGGCATCGGTGACCCAAGACATCACCGCGGTGAGTCCGCCAATCAATGCATAAAAATGGATGGGACCAAAATGATGTCGGAGGGAGTGTGCCCAGAGTACAAAGAAGTAGACCGAAATTGCTTCAGTCACCAGTATCAGAACTTCCGTGCTCATGTGTTTTTTAAGAGTGGTCTTCTAAGGCGCGGCGACGATTCAAAATCAATACCAAGGGCGCACCGTCTAAACCAAAGGTTTCTCGCAAGCAACGGGTAAGGTATTTTTTGTAGGCCGGGGTGAGCAGACTAGGACTATTGACGAAGATCTTGAGTCGCACGGGGCGAATACCCACTTGAGTGGCGTAATACATTTTTAAACGTCGCCCTTTCACCATGGGAGGCAGGGTTTTGTCAAAAGAGTTTCGAAGGACACGGTTCAACACGCCGGTAGAAAGTTCTGAGGAAATATTTCGTGAAACCTCTTCGATGGCGTCGACCATGCGTTTCATGTTGAAACCAGAAGTTGCGGAACCATATAAAATCGGGACGTGACTTAAGTAAGGGAGTTCACGGCGTAAGGCTTCTTCGTATTGACGTTGGGTGGTCAGATTTTCGGCCAAATCCCATTTATTAACGACGACCAAGCAACCGGCTTCCGCTTTTTCGATCAAGGACATGATCTTTTTATCCCGCAAGGTTGGGCCTTCACTGGCATCCATGACCAACAAGGTGAGGTCAGCATGTTCAATGGCTTTTTCAGTGCGGAGATTGCTGTATTTATCAACGGCTTCTTTTACTTTGCCCCATTTACGCAGTCCTGCAGTATCAATGAGTTTGTAGTGTCGCGCAGACTCACCGCTGCCTACTTGGAAGGGCACTTCGATGCTGTCGCGGGTGGTGCCTGCGACTTCAGATACAATGACCCGTTGTCCTTTGACCAAACGATTGATGATGCTGGATTTGCCGGCATTGGGGCGACCGACCACGGCAATACGCAAAGGGTTTGCAATGGTGGGGTTTTCCATTTCGGGCAACGCTTTGAGAATATCGAAGACGAGATCCCCAATTCCCCGGTTGTGTAAAGAGCTGATGCAATAAATTGGGAAGGTGAATTCTTCGAATTCTACACTTTGATCGTCCAGAGTGGGGTTATCCGATTTATTGCTGATGACCCAAACGGTTCGTCCGGATTGATGAAGATGGCGGGCGACTTCGCGATCTAAAGGGGTGATGCCTCGCATGACATCGACGACAAACAGGATGAGACCTGCATCTTCAATTGCGGCCTCTGCCTGATCCAGAATGCCAGATTCAATGGTGTCCTCGGACGCTTTTTGGTCAATTACGCCAATGCCTCCGGTATCAATGAGTTCAAAACGTTCTTCGCCGCTGATGACCTCTGCGGAGAGGCGATCGCGGGTAACGCCGCTTTGTTCGTGGACAATAGCGATGCGGCGACCGGCCATGCGGTTGAATAAGGAAGATTTTCCGACATTCGGTCGGCCAACGATGGCGACCGTGCGGTTAGGAATGGAAATTGTTTGAGACATGGGGTGCCTTTAGCAGGTTCAGTCCTTAAAAGAAAGCCTTCCCTGAATGATCCTTTGGGCCTTTGGGGAGGGAAAGGGCGTGGTTTTTGATAGTCGAAAGTTCCGCATATAAAAAAAGCCGCGTCCCTGAGAACGCGGCTTTCGAGCGACAGTAAAGCGATTAAGCTTTAGCGGCGGCGTAGTTTTCTGCAACTTTGTCCCAGTTGATCACATTAAAGAATGCGGTCACGTAGTCAGGACGACGGTTTTGGAAGTTGAGGTAATACGCGTGTTCCCAAACATCAAGTCCGAGGATGGGGGTGCACTCATTGTCTACGAACCCTTTCATCAATGGATTGTCTTGATTGGGGGTAGAGGTGACCACGAGGTTGCCATCTTCTGCCACACCCAACCAGGCCCA
Source organism: Kiritimatiellota bacterium B12222 (assembly GCA_029719485.1). Classification (GTDB taxonomy): domain Bacteria; phylum Verrucomicrobiota; class Kiritimatiellia; order SS1-B-03-39; family UBA6053; genus UBA6053. The sequence continues at coordinate 1,184,817 of CP120722.1, forward strand.
ACCAGAACCGAAGCGGGTGGCCGCGGCGTTAGAAAAGGTTTCTTTGAAGGCATCGAATGAACCGAATGCGCTATCAATGGCTGCGGCCAATTCGCCTGAGGGTGCTCCGCCTTCTGGGCTGAGGATTTCCCAGAACAGGGAATGGTTAGCGTGTCCACCGGCATTGTTGCGCAGGGCGCCACGAATTTCGGCAGGTACGGATGAGAGGTCTGAAATCAGTTCTTCAACTGATTTTGCGGACAGTTCTGCTTGTCCTTCTAAGGCTGCATTTGCTTTAGCGATGTAGGCAGCGTGATGTTTGTCATGGTGAATTTCCATGGTTTTGGCATCGATGCTGGGTTCCAAAGCGTCAAAGGCGAAGGGTAGGTCGGGCAATGTATATGCCATAATGATTATCTCCTCGTTATTAGGTTAACTATCGTTTTTACGAATGAGCTCACTATAGAGGCTTTCTGTGATCTGTCCAGATTGGTACGCTGATTTCTAGTTAGAATTTTCTGCAGGAGTGAGGGTTTCTGTTAGGAAAGTGAGTAAGCGGGTCCATGAGTGGTTGTCGGCTTCTTTTGTGTAGGCGTCGGTATCGAGTAGGGTAAAGCTATGGGGGGCTCCGCCGTAGGTGATCATTTCGTGTGAGACCTTGGCGGCTTCTAGTTCTTTACCGAGTTGGGTAAAATCATCTAGGCTGATGTGGCTGTCTGCGGAGCCATGAAAAATGAGGAGTTTGGCTTCGGTTTGTTCGTAATTTTGACCTTCAGGGGTGCCGAGTCCGCCGTGAAAGGTTACCACGCCTTTGACGGGCATGCCGGCACGGGCGACTTCAAGGGCTGCGGCACCACCGAAACAATATCCTATGACGACGACATGTTCAGTATCGGCCCCTTGGGCTTTGGCTGCATCGAGAGCGCCTTGGAGCAGGCTGCGTAACTTTTCCCGATCCTGATAGAGCTCTCCGGTATGTTGACGTTTGTCTTTGTTTTCCGTGGGGCGAATGCCTTTACCGAAAAGATCGGCGGCAAATACGGCGTAGCCTTGTGCCGCGAGCATGTCGGATCGAATCACTTCATAGCCGGTGAGGCCATCCCAGTCGTGGAGTAGTAAAACCAAGGGAGCGTTGGGTGTTTCTGCGCTGTAATATCCTTCGTAAGTCTGTCCATTTACATCGTAGTCGACGACATGTGAATCGGCATGAATCAGAAAGTAAGGAAAGAAGGATATCAAGCTGAGGGTGAAGAAAGTACGAATCATAAGAAAGCCTGGGGTTGGAATGTGTTTAGGCATACGGTACCCTTATTTGATGATGAATCAAACAAATGAAGCGCTTACGGACTTTCAAAGGAAAGTGTATGAGGCCTGCAGTCAAATTCCTGCAGGAAAAGTGAGTACCTATGGACTGCTGGCTAAAGCCATTTCCTGTGGATCTGCGCAAGCGGTGGGGCAGGCGTTGAAGGTGAATCCCTTCGCGCCAGAAGTGCCTTGTCATCGGGTGGTGAAAACGGACCGAAGTATTGGAGGTTTTTTTGGACAGAGGGAAGGAGCAGAGGTGACGAGAAAAGTAAACTTACTGAAAGAGGAAGGGGTAAAGTTTGATGAGCGCGGCAGAGTGGCGCAGGGGCAGTTATGGGCCTTCAGCAGGGAGGGGTAATGGAGAAGGCTTTTCACGCTGAGCGCCATCAGAGCTTCGCTTCTATTCTTAGCACGTATTTTCACTTGCCATGATCGAATAAATCGATATGAACCCACACCAAGGCGGGCGATTAGCTCAGTTGGTTAGAGCGCATGCTTGACATGCATGAGGTCGCTGGTTCGAATCCAGTATCGCCCACCAACTTATCCGACTGTTGTCGGTACGGATAAGCAGATCAGATGAAGTTGACCAAGAATATCACAAAACTGTATACGCGGGCCCTCACCGGGATTACCGCCACTACGGCTTGTATTCCTGTATGAATGACTTCGTCCCCCCAATTTATTTGCCGTGGTTCACTGGGTTCATTCAGAACGTAGCGTACTCACGGCTTTTTCGTACCTGCAACCTCACTTAGGAGCTTATTATTGCCAGCAAAATGAACAACCGCCGAAATTTCAACCGTACTCGGGAACCCGATATTCGTTATAATCGATATATTCGGGCGCGACAAGTGCGACTTATTGGACCAAACGGTGAGAACGGCGGGGTCGTGGATACCCGCGATGCCCTACAAAAGGCAACAGAATTTGGATTGGATTTGGTGGAGATTTCCCCAAATGCAGAACCTCCCGTATGTCGGATCATGGATTACGGCAAACATAAGTACGAGATCGATAAACGCAAAAAAGACGCGAAGAAAAAGCAGTCTGTGGTGAAAGTAAAAGAAGTGAAATTTCACGCCAATGTGGAAGAGCACGATTATGCGACCAAAATGCGGCATGCCCGAGACTTTTTGGAAGATGGAAACCGGGTCAAATGTACCTTGTGGTTTCGTGGGCGTGAAAATACGCATACCGAAATTGGGTTTCAATTATATGCGCGTATTCAGGAAGAGCTTGCAGACATTGCCTTTGCAGAACAGCCCCCTAAACTTGCAGGTAAAAACTTGAGCATGTTGCTCAGCCCTGGCTCTAAGAAGAAAAAATAGGATTGATTGAAATCATGCAGGATGCACCCGTTGTAAAAGATGACCTTTATAAAATCCGTCACAGTTTGGCCCATGTAATGGCTCAGGCTGTTTTGGAAATGCGCCCGGATTCTAAATTAGGATTTGGGCCTCCCATTGATAATGGATTCTATTACGACTTCATCCTCACGGAGCCTTTGGTCGATAAAGACTTTAAAGAGCTTGAAAAACGCATGCGCAAAATCATCAATCAGGATCAAGTTTTCGAAGAAGAAAACTTATCCTATGAGGATGCGATGGCGCGTTTGGATGACATGGGTGAGCCTTATAAAAAGGAATACGCACAGGAATTGTTTGATAAAAAAGGCATCGATTCCCTGCGTTTTTATCGCAATGGTCCTTTCTTGGACATGTGCGAAGGTCCTCATGTTCCCTCAACCAAAGCGATTCCTGCTGATGGGTTTAAAGTGCGTTCCTTGGCGGGAGCTTACTGGCGCGGCGATAGTAACAATGTGATGATGACTCGTATTTATGCTTGGGCGTATCCTTCGAAAGAAGAGCTCAAAGATGCGATGAAAGCACATGAAGAAGCGTTGCGTCGTGATCATAAGAAACTCGGGAAAGAGTTGTCGTTATTCCGTATTGATGAGCAGGTCGGAAAAGGGTTACCCCTGTGGATGCCGAATGGGACAGTAGTCCGGGATCAGCTGGAAGCCTATATGAAGGAACTTGAGTTCCGGGATGGATACAAGCGGGTCGCCACTCCGGTGCTGGCCAAGACGAAGTTATATCACACGACCGGACATCTTCCTTATTATAAAGAGGGCATGTTCCCGTTTATGGAGTTCAAAGAAACGACCCGTGAGGGTGGTGAGATCCTAGAAGAATATGTGATCAAACCCATGAACTGCCCCCATCATCATTTGATTTTCGGCGCAGAGAAACATAGTTACCGTGATCTACCTATCCGCTTGGCGGAATATGGAATGTGTCATCGTTACGAAGAATCCGGATCGCTTTCCGGCTTATTGCGGGTTCGTGGGATGTGCATGAATGATGCGCATATTTATTGTACTGAGGAACAGATCGAAGATGAGTTCCTGAAAGTCATGAAGATGCACGAAACCTTGTATAACAAACTCGGTATCAAAAATTATTACATGCGTTTGTCCACTTGGGATCCGGATGATCCTAAAGGAAAACAAAAATATGTGGATAATCCTGAAGCTTGGGAACGTACTCAAAAGTTGGTGCGCAGTGCCATGGAGAAATCCGGATTACCCTTTATCGAAGTGAAAGGGGAAGCTGCATTTTACGGACCTAAAATTGACTTCCAATTCAAGACGGTTACCGGGCGTGAAGAAACGGCATCCACCAATCAATTGGATTTTGCGGTGCCCGAACGCATGAGTATCACGTACACGGATTCCAATAATGAAGAGCAGTATCCCTACGTCATTCACCGTGCACCGGCGGGAACACACGAACGTTTTGTGGCGTTCCTGATCGAACATTTTGCCGGCGCATTTCCGACCTGGTTATCGCCCCTGCAGGTGAAAATCATTACCGTAAATGACGAGTTTAACGACGCCGCTCAAAAATTGGTCGATGACTTACGTAATGAAATGGTAAGGGCTGAATTGGATTCCGGTCACGATACCATGGGTAAAAAAGTCCGTAATGCCATTAAAGCCAAGATTCCTCATGTGTTGGTGATCGGTCAGCAAGAAATTGATAATGGCACAGTGACGCACCGTCGTTATGGTTCTGAAGAGCAAAACACGCTGCCGTTTGCTGAGTTTAAAGCGGATATTTTACGGCGCATTCGCGACCGCGAATTGGATGCTGCTCGTATTCACGTGTAAGACCTGTGCGTACGTGCGTTCCGCGTACGAGTGTGTGGTGAGGACTGCAGTAGCGGGGTAGTTTTTTTCTTAGGTCGTGGTTTGCTTTAGCGGCGTGGCCACTAAAGATCACAGACATGAATCATGCCTACGCCTACGGCGTACAAGTTCGACAGACAAGTGTCTGTGTTACCGCTGGTGGAAGAATACAGAGAAAGAGTCCAGGACTTGAATGCGACAGAGGGGGTCTTCGAGAACGTCGGACATGTCGCGGAGCACTTGTACTACCCGGTCGGAAATGCTGGTGGGTACACAGATAATTCCCCGCTCACGGGCACCGATACCACCCTCTAAATCACTGGCGCTGAGGCAACGCACGCGTTCGGTAGTGGCTCCGCCAGCGCCTGCGTCCATGGCGGCGAGCACGAAGTCATCCGCTTTTCCTTCTGAGCAGACCAACGTAACTTCCGCATACCTGCGGCGGGTGATGAAGCGGGCGTCTCGTTTTTGTTCTTCGAGATCTGCAAAACGTTTCCGCCAACCCGTCCCTTTTTTAATTTCATCCATGGCCGCAATTAATTGTTCCATACTGGCGGCATGTTCCTGTTGACCAATTCGCAATAAGGGATCGACAATGCCGGCGGCGATGGGGGTTTGGTAGAGGAAACCGCCACCGGAGCGGTCCATGCGGGCATTTTCAATGAGCAGGCGTTGAATCCCCGCCGCATCTTGAGAGGGAACCATGAGTTGGATCATTTCTTTTTCAGGGGGAATGGTGATGCGGAGCAATCCCAGTTGATCGCGGAGTCCTGTTCCAAACCCTCGGGTGACGATGGGAACACATGCACCTAAACGGAGGGCCGTTTCGGTGACGCGTTCGCCGCCTCCCACTTTGGAAAGAATGCCATTGATGAGGGTGTAATCCCGAAAAGCTGTGGTTTCTTGGCAGGGATCTGCTTGAATGATCGGAGGTTCGAGTTGGCTGTATTCGATTATGTCTTGAGCATAGACACAGCCCCGTCCAGGTGTTTGGAGTTCGAGGGTTTGAGTGAGGGTCTCGATGACTTGCAGTGCGGAGTCTCTGGGAACCGTGGTCCGAAAAAGCTCTATGGGGCTGTTCTCGAGTTCGACGTGTTGACCGGGCAGCCCCCATGCGCGGGGGCGGATGCGCTGACGAACAGAACGGGCATTCTCAACCAGTACGGTATGTGCCCCGAGAGTGATGAGGCATTCGGCAACTTGGGCGCCGAGTTCGGGATGTACAGCGCAGGTGATGCGGGTAACTTTCGTGGAGGTGTTGACTTCGTTATTCATCTTCATCCTCCACATCGGCTTCCCGAATCCGTTTTTTCTGACGTGAGCGCACCACTAATCCAAAAATGAGTACGGTGACGATGGGATAGGCTGAAGCCATGGCCAGAAGGCCGAAACCGTCAGAAACATTCAGTTCTCCACCGATGCCTAGCCCCATCGCCAATACCAGGGGAACGGTGATGCCCCCTGTGGTCACGCCGCCACAGTCCCAGGCGATGCCGGCAAAATCTTCTTCGCTAAAATAGGTGAGGGGAAGCAAAATCAAGTAAGGAGGGAGAATCAACCAAAAGGTAGGAATGTCGTAGAGCAGTCGCGCTACGCCCACCATCAGGCCTGTTCCTACCCCTAATGACACGGCGAGAACAACGTTTTTGCTGCGGATGGTGCCCACGCTTACCTCTTCCACCGTACGACCCAAAGCGCTTAATGCAGGTTCGGCCAAGGTGGATCCGTAGCCTAACCCAAAGGCGAAAAGAAAGACCAATCCTATGCCGGCGATGGTTAATTCAGGTCCGAAGAGCGGTTTACTTTTGAGGATGTGCTCGTAACTGGCGGTGCTGGCATCGAAGCGTTGAGGGTCAAAACTTTCAACTTGAGGGGTGCCATGTTTGTCTTGGAAATAGAAAAATTGGGTTGAAGATCCGTCGGGAGCAAAGGCTGTTCTTACCTCATCGAGAGAGAACGGACTCAAGATGACGCGCCCTTCTATTTTAGCGACACTGCTAAAAACCCTGGGGAGAGGGCGCCCTACCTGGTCTCCTAAAGGAGCTAATCCTGTTTGGATACCTGTGGTGAGTAGAGCCATGCCTACGATAGCCAGTCCGATGCCCAATACCACTTCGTCCATATGACGGAGTCGATCCCGCAACATCCATAATACGGCCAGCAGGAGGGCGGTGAGAGGGAGTACGGCTCGAAGAGCGAGCAGACTTTCCTGTCGGATGATTTCAGAAATGGGGCGTAGGCTATCTGTGATACTCGATGTCAGCTCTCCCATGCGTTGGTCAGGAAACCAGGCACGGGCATCCTCTCCAGCCATGCGCAGAGCGTGTTGGTGCATGGCGTTTTCATCTTCAAACAGGCTAAGGGCCTGTTGGAGATGTTCGGTATTGAAAAATTCAGCACCTGAGGCCGGGGAGGGCATGTCGGTGTTTAAAATCAGACCGAGGGTGAGCACGGCCAAAACGGGGAAAGCGGAGGCGAGCATGATGATGCCGAAACCGCCTGCGGCATCTTCTTGTTTACCTGATGCGCGCGAGACGCCAATACCCAGAGCCAGTACGAGGGGGACGGTGACGGCGCCAGTGGTAACCGCACCTGCATCCCAAGCCAAACCCAGGATAGATTGCAAATTTTCATCCATCGCGCAGTAGCCCGAAATGAGCAATAAAAGAGGGATGAGGATAAAAATAAATGGTTTGATCGAGAGTCCATAAAAAAAGCGGACCATTCCAAACGCGACCGCGACGCCTACACCGATGGCCACGGCCGCCACCAAGGCAAGTGCATTTTGGTTGAGCATGGAAAAGAGCAGAGGAGATCCCCAAGCCGTAACGGTACTGCCGGCCGCGCGCAAAGAAGCCATGGCGGGTTCGGCAAATGTTGAACCCATGCCGAGCAGTAATCCAAAGACGACAATCACTAAAATACCACAGCGTCGAGGGAGTTGAACTCCAACGCGTTCACCAACGGGCATCAATCCTAGAATCAGTCCCTCTAAAAAGAAGGCGAGTCCTAAGACGACCATGGAGATGCCTCCTGCAACGCGAAGCGCATGCGCAGGGGTGGATCCTAAGACTAAAATTTGAAATCCGACCAAATAGAGCAAGATGAAGGAGACGGATTTCAGTTGGTCCAAGATCCGGCTTTTTGCATAATCTCCTACCATCACCACAGCGGTGCGAAAGGGGATTTTGATACGGGAAGAAGAGGACATACGTTGTATTTAGCAGGTCTGTAAAGCTGTTGAAACAATTTCTATACGAAAAGTAGTTTGCCCCCTTATTTTTTCCGCGGAGAACAGGGGGAGGATTTTAGGTTCCGGGCACATGAGACCCTCATGGATTTTATTTCAAAGGGTATTGATTTTTAAAACTTTATAACGCAAAGCTTTGTTATGTTTGAGAGTTTGACGATTGTGTATCTGGTGTTTGTGATGGTGCTTCCTTTTTTTGCCATGTTATCTCCTGCTACTGGAGGGGTGAAAAAAGGTTGGCGTGCTTTTGCGGGGATCCTCTTTTTGGTCGTTCTTCCTCTGTTGGTTTTTGGATTTAGTGGGCTGGTCATACCCGATTCTAAAGCGGCCTGTGGCGTGCCGGGTTGGATTGCTGCGATGCATGTCGGCAAGTATGCCTTATCGCCATTCGTGTTGTGGGCGGTAGTTGCGTACTGTCGGCATTTGGATTTTCCGCCAGAGGGGCCTTATCCTCGTTGGGTGATTTTAGGGCTGAGTCATGGCGCAGGGATTGCGGGCGTGTGTAGTCTGTTTGGATTGATCGTTTATGAAAGCATTTGGTTGTTTCCGCTTTTGATTTGCGTGCCCATATACACTGCGATTGGATACTTTTGTACGGCTGTTCATTGTTTTAAGCGTAATCGTATTTCGCCACTTCGCTTGTTGATTCATCTGGTGATGGAGATTCCCTTTTGGTGGGTTGCCATGGAGTGGAGTCAAAAGATTTACGAAAATCTTCCTGATGAAAGTACAGATTGTTTTGTCGTTACGGCCGCCTCCAAGGGGCACCCTCAATGGGTAGGTCCTTTTACGGCATATCATCAGTCGGGACGAACCCGGGTGATGAATCGTCAACTTCATACTTTTAGGGAGTTTGAAGCGTTATGGTGCTTGAGAGGGCCTCGATCCCACAAATGGTTTCGAAAGATTTATAATGTTATCGGTCCACGAATTGCGGCACGTATTCAAAATCCATTTTGGGCGGATGTGGTCTTTGGTTGCTTGAAGCCGATCGAATGGCTGCTGAGGTTTTGTTTAAAGGCAAAGGGGCTTTACGTGCGGTAATTTTCGGGTGTTCTCTGCCGATAAAGCGATTGAAAACTTGATTTTCGGGGCTGAAAAGCGCATGGAAGAGCCCGATTTTAACCTGTAGGTGTTTTTATGTCCCATTATCCTTTTTCAGAAATTGAACCCAAATGGCAACGTCATTGGTCAGAGCAACAAACCTTCCGCACGCCGGATGAGATTGATACCTCTAAACCCAAATACTACGTTTTGGATATGTTTCCCTATCCGTCGGGCGATGGATTGCATGTGGGGCATCCTGAGGGTTATACCGCCACGGATATTTTGGCGCGGTACAAACGGATGAAAGGCTTTAACGTTTTACATCCCATGGGCTGGGATGCCTTTGGTTTACCTGCGGAGCAATATGCGTTGCAAACGGGAACGCATCCTGAGGTGACCACGAAAAAGAATATAGATCGGTTTCGTGAGCAATTGCAGTCTTTAGGATTTTCCTATGATTGGCAGCGTGAAATCTCCACGACCGATCCTGATTACTTTAAATGGACGCAGTGGATCTTTCTGAAGCTGTTTGAAAAAGACTTGGCCTATGAAGCGGAAGCTCCGGTGAACTGGTGCCCTGAATTGGGGACGGTGTTGTCGAACGAAGAGGTGGTGAATGGGAAATCCGAGCGGGGGAATCATCCGGTGGTGCGTAAGCCCATGCGTCAGTGGATGTTGAAAATCACGGCTTATGCCGAACGGTTGATCGATGATTTGGAGTTGGTGGACTGGCCGGATAGCATTAAAGAAATGCAGAAGAACTGGATTGGGAAATCTGAAGGGGCTGAAGTTGATTTTGCGGTGGCGGGGCAAAATGCTGCATTGCGGGTGTATACCACGCGTCCGGATACCTTGTTTGGTGCGACTTACATGGTGGTGGCGCCTGAGCATCCTTTGTTGGAGCAATTGGTGACAGACGAAACGCGTGACGCGGTTGAGGCCTACAAAACAGCTGCTGCCAACAAATCTGATTTGGAGCGTACCGAATTGGCCAAAGGCAAAAGTGGGGTGTTTACCGGAAGCTATGCGATTAATCCTGTGAATGGTCAGCAGATTCCCATTTGGACATCGGACTATGTATTGATTTCTTACGGGACCGGCGCGATTATGGCGGTGCCTGCACATGATGAACGCGATTACGAATTTGCGAAAACTTTTGATTTGCCGATTATCGAAGTGATTTCCGGTGGAAATATCGAAGAAGAAGCTTTCACGGGCAATGGTGTATTGGTGAATTCTGCGAATGATGAGATTTCGTTAGACGGCATGGAAGTGGCTGAATCTAAAGCGGCGATCACCGCGTGGTTGGAAGAGAAAAAAGTGGGAGCAGGAAAGGTAAATTACAAATTGCGGGACTGGCTGTTTAGCCGTCAACGCTATTGGGGTGAACCTTTTCCTTTGACCCATGTAGATGGCAAAGTGGTGCCGGTATCGGAAAGTTTGCTGCCGTTGATGCCACCGATCGTGGATGAATACAAACCCAGCCCCGATGGTGATCCACCCTTTGCCCGTAATCAGGAGTGGGTAAATACCACAGATCCGGAAACGGGAAAACCTGCGCGTCGCGAATGTAACACCATGCCCCAATGGGCGGGCAGTTGCTGGTATTTCTTGCGTTATATTGACCCCAGTAACAACGAAGCCCTGGTGGATCCCGAAAAAGAAAAATACTGGATGCCAGTCGATTTGTATGTGGGTGGCGCGGAACACGCTGTTTTGCATTTGCTCTACGCCCGTTTCTGGCACAAAGTGCTGTTTGATTGCGGCGTGGTGAGTCATCCTGAACCTTTCCATCGCTTGGTGAATCAGGGTATGATCCTCGGGGATATGGAATACACCTTGTATCGAAATGCGGACGGAAAGGTCGTGAGTGAATCCGAAGTGAAGAATCGCGAAGATGAATTTACGGCCGAACGCATACCTGAAGCGGATGCGGTGAAAAAAGGTGAAAGCTTTGTTTGGAAAGAAGACCATACGATTCGTCTGCGTGCGAAAGCGAATAAGATGTCGAAGAGCCGTGGCAATGTGATCAATCCCGATGATGTGGTCAAACAATACGGTGCGGACTCCTTACGTTTATACGAAATGTTTATGGGTCCCTTGGAGCAGGTAAAACCATGGTCCATGAAAGGGGTGGAAGGGGTGTTCCGCTTCTTAAATAAAGTTTGGCGGATGTTTGAAATTCCTTTGACCGACGAAGCTTGCGATAAAGATCAGGCGCGATTGTTGCATGGATTGATCAAAAAAGTCACCGAAGATATCGAAGGCTTGCGCTTCAACACTGCGATTGCCGGCATGATGGAATTTGTGAATGCCGCGGGAAAATGGAAGGCTTTACCTCAAGAAGCTGCGGAAGCATTTGTATTAGTTTTGAATCCTTTTGCACCACATATGGCGGAAGAGTTATGGGCGAAAATGGGTAAAACCGAGGCACTTTCTTATGTGGAATGGCCTGCATTTGATGCGGCGGCTTTGGTGGAAGACGAAGTTGAAATCTTGGTGCAGATCAAAGGGAAGCCTGTCGCGCGGATGAACGCGTCGCCTGCGGCGACGGCTGATGAGTTGATTGCGATGGCGAAAGCTATACCTGAAGTTGCATCCGCGATTGAAGGCAAACGATTGGTGAAGGAGATTGCCGTGCCGGGTCGCTTGGTGAATCTGGTGGCGGTGTAACTCAGGCATTCCTTCCTGAAGGAGTTGAGGCTTTCAGCCTTCTTTTTCAGAGCAAGGCTGAAAGCCTCGGTTCCTTCAGACTGAAAGTCTGAGTTACTCTATCCAGAAAACCAAAATGACAACCCATCCCTACAAAACCATTCGCTTTTCTGGCTACCTTATCTGTGTGTTGCTAGGTTTTGGGTTTTTCTACGCCTGGTTTAAGGCAGATCAGGAGATGTTTCAACTTGCGACCTATGGAGCTTCCGCAAGTATGGATCTCCTTGAGCATTTCCCTTGGTTTCATCAAATGATGAAGCTTTCGCGTGTCGATTTATTATATAACTATGGATCACTGGCAGAACCCAATGCCGTACTCTCGGAGTTTTGGTTTCAAATGCGGGTTCAGCAACAGCTTGCGATGGCGCTTGGATTGGCAGGGTTTTCCGGCTTGCTTCAAGGGTGGAATGTAAAGCGACTAGCACAAATTCTGTTGAAAAGCCTACAGCTTTTATGTCTGGTGCTCGCTCTCCTCAAAACAATACAAGTGGGTTGGGTGGTACTTACGACGCCACGCTATGCGCCAATATTGACAGAAAATACCGTGGACAATTTCCTATATCAAATGATGTATTTTGACCAAGGGGAGAATAGTATTTCAAGCATGTATATGGTGTTACCACGCCATCAGGGAGGCATTGTCCCTTCTGAAGGCGAAGCGGATATACATCTTATACTTTCTCGTCAGGGGGATTTTCAGTTAGGAACCGCTATCTATACACCCGCCGCTCTTGAAGGGGTTTTTGTTGCTGTGCAGGAGAAATATGGATCCTGTATGGTTTATATTTGGACAGAAGATGACGTGATTCTTCATAATCACTGGGTAATTGATCGTATTAAGTCCTTGAGGCAGAAGTACATGACACCGAACTGGTACTGGGTCGTGGAGACTGACAATGTGGTGCAAGGTCATCCCGAAATCAGAGCCTTGCCGTTTGATGAGTTGGAGGTAAAACAGGCATTTTAACTGCTGGGATTCAGGCTGAAAGCCGGTGTAACTCAGGCATTTGTATCTTCTGAATGTGCTATACTCCACATTGTCCTAGAGGGCCTTTGCCCCTAAGGAGTCCTAGCTGGGGTGGCCACCCCAGCTAGGACGGTGTGAGTGAGATTCGTCAGGCATAAGAACCTTGAGTTCGCGCAGGAGCAAAATCCCTCGCACCCACTTTCGTGAAAACTCGAACAGTTGCATGAGCCAGTGGTAGGCCAGCCCAGAGCTCGGATTACAAGTAGGAGTATACGATACCATGAATGGCATCCAAATAATAATCGGCATAGATGTTTCTAAAGCCTCTTTGCAAATCAGCACCTTTGATAAAGGGAAAGCACTGATACCTAATACCGCTGCAGGAATCCGTAGTCTAATAAACCGGACAGAAAAGTTGAAATCCTCATTTATTTTTTGCTGTGAAGCTACGGGAGGATATGAACGTCTTTTCGTCGATCACTGTCATACATATGACATCCCAGTGGCGGTTTTAAATGCGAGGCAAGTACGGGACTTTGCCCGTTCTAAAAATATCTTAGCCAAAACCGATGCCATCGATGCCGAAGTCATCAGGATGTTTGCAGAGAATAATGACCTGCGTTTATACCCTAAACCTGAATCCTGGAGGTTAAGTCTTCAAGCCCTTCTCACCCGGAGGGATGAACTTAAAGACATGATCACCCAAGAACGCAATCGACTCGAAACCCTTCAGGATCCCTTGATCCGTAAAATGATCAAGGCGCATCTGCGCTCATTGGCGTCTCAGGATAAACGTTTGATAATAGAGCTTAAAGACTTAGTATCTTCCCATGAATCACTCCGGGTATTTTGCGATAGACTCATAAGCGTGAAGGATATCGGTCTACTCTCAGCACTCAGTCTGTTCGCCTATCTTCCTGAACTAGGCCAAATTACAGACAACCAGGCAGCCGCCCTCGCGGGCCTCGCTCCATGGTGTCAGGATAGTGGCAATTGGAAAGGTGAACGTCATATCTCAGGTGGACGCTCCAAAGTCCGAAGAGCTTTATATATGCCTGCAATCAACGCAAGTACATCGAACCCTATCTTAAAAGAATATTATCAAAAAATGATCCGGCGGGGTAAACCCGCAAAAGTGGCTTTAACTGCGGTGATGAGGAAAATGGTCTGTCTTGCCAATAAGGTCGCTTCAGACCCCGATTTCATCCCCGCATAATCTTTTCGAAAGACAGTTGCTCCTGCCTGAAGGAGTTGAGGCTTTTAGCCTTCTTTTTCAGAGCAAGGCTGAAAGCCTCGGTTCCTTCAGACTGAAAGTCTGAGTTACATCAACCAATACGCTCCGTTTTTTAGACCTGCTTTTTTGGGGTTCTCATTGATGTAGCGGAAGTAATGTTGGTATTCCTTTTCGTTGCGTACAATGTGATCATAGGTTTCGGGCATCCAGAAGGGGCCGCTTGTTCCGAGGATCTGATTGCAGTTGCGGGAGCTGGCGCCTTTGATGCCCTGCATGATTTTCGATAAACGCTGTTCATGCAGAGGTTCCATGAGTGCATGGACATGAGTGGGCATGATCACGGCATGATGAATATGGACCCGGGTTTTATGGAAGCGAAGTAGGAAGGTCTTCACTTGTGCTCTGCAATCCCGCCTGCTTAAGGTGCAGGAGCCGTAACCGGCATCGAGCCAGTTTTCATATCGTTCCCCAAAGCTCATGTGGTATTCGCGTGACACTTTTGGGGACCAGGGTTTGGGATGGAGGGTCATCCATATGTCCCTTTCCCGTTGCTATTGATTCATTTTTTGGCAGGGGATGGCGTCGACGAGTCGGAAGGTGATCCAGTAGATAGCGCCGGTTTGGGTCCAGTGGGGGAGGTTACGTTTTGTTTTGTATATCTGTGAGTGGTTCATACCCGCTTGAAAGCGGGGGAAGTCACATTTTCCGCAAAAAAAGTGAAAAAAAAGGTACTCAAGTATGATGCCTGAAGGAGTTGAGGCTTTTCGCTTGCCGATTTACGAGGGTTGTGAGAGGCTGAAAGCCTCGGTTCCTTCAGGCTGAAAGCCTGAGTTACAGTCTTTCGGGTAGGCTGCCTGCGGCCCAGGATTCGACGAAGGTAATGAGGTCGTGGATAGCGGGAGTGCGTCCGGAGCGAACGTAGTAACCGCTGGTGCTGTTGCCGGTAAGGAGCATGCCTGCATTATCGAGTCCCAGTAAACAGGCGGCCATACAACCCGCACCAAAGTTGTCGCCTGCTCCCGTTGAAATGAGGGGGCTTTGGCAGTAGGGGCCAGGTACAAAGGTGCACCCATCGGCATCGGCACAGGCCGCGCCATCATTGGGGTGGATGATGATTTTGTCTACATCGAGGTTTTTGCGGAGCAACAAGGCGAGCTCGGTGACCGCCTTTGCATCTTTTTTGCCTTGAAAATTCCCACCAAAACGATCGCCCATTTGCCAGGCTTCTTTGAGGTTAAAACTCATCAGGGTGGTGAACTGAGCTGTGATTTCAGAGAGCCGCGCAATGAGACCTTGTACGTCTGCTTCACTGCGATGTTCAAATTCAGCAAGATCCATAAAACAGAAAACCTCTTTGGCGTTTCGCCCCAAAGCTTTCGAGCGGGTGGCAAGATAGGACCAGATATCGCCGACGTGTGGAAGTTTTCCCCAGTTGACTGCAGAGATGAATGCGGTGTTCTGGAGCTCCTGATCGATCGCATCTTGTCCCATAACCTTGAGCATGCGTGCTAGGGTAATTTCTTCGCAGGCGTCAAAATCGCCTAACATGATTTTGCCATCGGTAAATTCCATGCAGTCGCTGTGTGCGGGAGGAGCGATGGTGAAAAGTCGATTAACTTTGCCGGCTAAGGCCTCGGCAAAAATGGGGGCAACCTTACCCTCGCCGAGACCTCCAACATAACTGAGGTCTGCTTGATTCGAGAAGAGGTCACTGAACGCTGCCACAAAAAGCGGGCCGTTTCCGCCAAACTTGTCACCTTGATGGTCGACAGCATACGAGGCGGCAATGCCTGCGGCTTGGGCTACTTTGGGACCAAACTCTTTCATGGAATCCGGTTGGCGCATGCGAATGAGGGTATCTATAAATCCATCAAATCCCACCATGCCCGTAAATGTCGATGAGGGTGGATCAAGGAGCTTTTCGCGGAATGAGGGAATTAAGGCGCAGAGGTCATCGATGTTTTGATAGAGATGGGTTGTCGGATTCATGTGGTGATCCTACCCCAGACGGCCGTGGGTCTCAAGAGATTTCAGGATGAACCACGATTCAAAATACTGTGGGGGTGGGAGGGCTCCGGACGTTTGAATACCGTCAGTTTTTTTCGGTACTTGAGTAGGATCGCTTGCCAGACGATGCGGGGAAGGGTGAGCCAGGGTTGAAAAGGGTGGCGCAGGTAGTGTCTTCGAAGGTTTTTTGTGCTGAGAGGGAGTCCTGTTCCTTCCATCCACGTAATGAGGAATTTTTCGTTTTTCTTGTACAAATTGACACCGATATAGAGCGCATCCCCCTCAGAGCGAACGCTGAATTGATAGTTCCCCTCCAAATCATTAAATGGGGAAACATGAAACTGTTTGTTGTTTTCAGCCATGTGAATCCCAGAGGCTGTTTCGAGTCGTAGGGGGTAAATATGCCGGTCGCCGAAGGTGTTGTTTACCTCTGCAATCATACCCACTAGATTTTCTTGTCGGTCTCGCAAAAGATAAAAGCTGACAGGATTAAAACTTTTTCCGAACCATTTTGGATTTGTGACCAAGGTGATGCTGTCAGTGTTTTCTGTTAACTCAAGTGTAGCGATCCATGGGGCTAGTTTTTCATCAAATGATTGAGTGCCGGAGCTTAAATAATCTTTTTCGTGAATACTGACAGGTGCAAATCGATTAAATCCAAAGCCTTTAAGCTCTTGATCGAGCAAAGGGAGTTCTTTGAGGTCAATTGCCATGAAACCCACAGGAGTGGCAAAGGCATGTCGGACAGGTTTGAGGCGGATATGTTCGACCTTGCCCTGGAAGATTTTCGAGTTCATGGTAGGGCCGATATGATTTGGTCTGAAGCTTCTACGCCTGAGCGAACGGCATCTTCATGGAATCCGTATCCAAAGTAACTGCCTGCCAACCAGGTATTGCGGGTGCCATTGCGTTCGCGCAAGGGTTTTTGGGTGTCGATGGCTTTGCGGTCGTATTGGGGATGGTGCAACACGGTTCGATTGATAATTTCGCTTTTCGGAATCTCTCCCTTGCGATTGAGAGTGACAAAATAATTGTGTTTCGTTTTCAGGTTTTGCAGGCGGTTCATCCAGTAGCTAACACTGACAGGATCCTGAGAGGTCGCCCCTTGTTCGCAGGCAAAGTTCCAGGCTGCCCAGCAACTCTGTGGGTGAGGCATGACGCCTTCCCAGCGATGTAACACAACCTCATTGGCTTGATAGGTCCATGAACCCAATAAGGCCTGTTCTTGTGGATCAGGATCTCCCAGGAGGCCAAGTGCTTGGTCGGCATGGGTGGCGATGACGACATGATCAAAGTCCTGTTTCCGACCATCGGAAAAGTGAAGGGTGACCCCTTCCGACCTTCGGAAGATTTTTTCAGGACTACGACCGAGTTCAACCCTGGCGTTTAGTTTGCTGAGTGCGGTTTGAACATAGCGGTTGCTTCCACCGGAAACCACCCGCCACTGCGGACGATTTTTGAGTGTCAGCAATCCATGGTTTTGGAAAAAATGTAAGTAGGGTTCGGCGGGGAAGTCGGCGAGTTGATCGGGTGGGGATGACCAAATGGCTGCACCCATGGCGAAGAGGTATCGATTGATGAAGTTCGGACTGAAGTGATGGATCTTTAGAAATTCACCTAAGGAAAGGCTGGCGGCTTCTCCGGAGTTTAAGCAGTGGGTGCCGACCTTTCCAAATCGTCGCAGTTCTTTGAGCAGTGACCAATGCCGAGGGTCGAAGAGGCGTTGAATTGAGGGGAAAACTCCTTTGAAGGTGGTGCCGGCGTAGGCGTAGCCACTGTTGTTTTCATGATAGGAAAATGACATTTCGCTGTCTTCCAAGGGAACGTCCCATTCGCTGAGCAGTTGGGTGAAGTGAGGATAGTTGCGGTGGTTCATTACGATGAAGCCCGTATCGATGGGGGTCCCGGCGTCGACGCCATCCGGCACGCGAAGTGTGCGGGTGTGACCGCCCACATAGTCGTTTTTTTCAAACAGGGTAATGTCGGCATGGTGTTGAAGTTTCCATGCGGTGGTGAGGCCGGCTACGCCGCCTCCAATTACTGCGATTTTAGGTTTCGTCATGTCAGGCCTTCTTCGTTAAGCGATAGTGATGCACGGGCCATTCGTTACCCTTATTGTAGTTAAAAAGCTCCGAGCACGCCATCCAGAAAATGCGCCAGCGTTGAAACCAGAGGGACGCTTGGTCTTCGCCGTAGGTTTTGGCGAGAATGGGAATGATGCGTTCCTTAAACTGATCTTGACGTGCTAACCATGCTTCGAGGGTTTTGCTGTAATGGGTGCCATTGACGATCCATTCTTCCTCTAGTTCCAGCGCGGTGCTTGCGCGTGGTAGGAGGTCGGGAGAGGGCATCATACCGCCAGTAAAAAAGTATTTGGACATCCAGTCCTCTGGATTTCCGTGGTCTTCAAACAGATAGGGCGAGCCTTGGTGGGTGAAGACGTGGAGGAAAAGTTTTCCCTGGGGCTGCAGCCAGTTTGCGGCCCGGTCGAGGAGTTTTCCGGGATTGCGCATATGTTCAAACATTTCGATGGAGACGATACGGTCGAACTGTTTTCCGGGATTGAATTGGTTGACGTCTGCGGAGCGCACTTCGATGTTGGTGAGTCCACGGTCAAGGGCTTGGGTTTCGATGTGGGCGCGCTGGGTGGCGGAGTTACTTACGGCGAGAATGCGTGAGTCGGGGTAATTTTTGGCCATCCACAGGGTGAGGGATCCCCAGCCACAACCGAGTTCGAGTATGTCCATACCGTTGGCGAGTTCAGCGCGTTGACAACTCAGATCGAGCATCGCGGCTTCGGCATCTTTAAGGGTTTCGACACCCTCAGGCCAAATACATGAACTGTACTTCATGTGTTGTCCGAGGACTTTCATAAAGAATCCGGTAGGCACTTCGTAATGTTGTTGATTGGCGGCATCGGTGTCGACGGCGATGGGTAAGCTGGCAAGTCGACGCAGAAAGTCATCTGTACTTTCGGGATGGGCTTCGAGATCTCTCAGTCTTTGTTTGAGTAGAGAACGAATGCCGATTCTGATTAAAAAGTCAGGGAGTTTTCCTGAATCGGCGAGGGAGAGTAGGCGTTTTTTCATGTGGGACTGTTTAGGGAAGGAGGGCCGTTTTTAAAGAGATGGAAATGGGGGCTTCCCCGATCCAAATTTTGAGATACCAGATGCCAAAATCAGCTTGGGGGGTGTAAAAGATTTCTTTGTCATTGAGATGTAGCCAGGTGCCTTGCTCTTGGATGACTGTGATTGCATAACGATCATCCGGCTGAACATCGATGAACGCGGCTTGGATTTCTTCTAGAGGCTCTGTGAATTTTTCGAGGGTTTGTGGGTCGTTTTGTTTGCGTAGGGTTTTCATGGCCTGATCACGAAGATCATCGGCTTTAAGTTTTCGAGTGTAGGTGAAGGATAGTTTTTGTCCATTTCCTTCGTCAGACTCATGATAGGCGGCGGTGAAAACGGAGAAAATGCCTTTATATTTAAAGTGATCGCTACCCTGAAGCTGCCACGTGAGCGATTGGGCTTCGAAGGTCAGGGGATAGCTGTGGTCTGCTACTTCGATGCTTTCAGCCCCTGAGGGGAAAGCGGTGATGAACAGCAAAGTGGAAAAGAATATGTATTTCATATTCACTAAACGTGAAAAGGGTCTGAAACTTACAGCAAATATAAGATTGTTTTGTGAAGGTGTTCAAAGCTTGCGGAAGTGAAGGTGGGCTGGTAGGTTTTGGACATGAAGTCCATCTTTCCTTTGTCTTTTCTCTCTGTTTTATTGTTTACGGCTTGTACCTCTGTACCCGACCCAGATCATCAGCCCACTATGAGTCAAAAAGACTGTAGTGAGCGTATTGAAGCGAGTTTGGAATTCTCGTCTCTGCCAGGCCAAACGCTTAATTTTATCAATTATATGGCGTCGAATCCGACCACAGACATGGAAGTGTTTTTTGAAGCCTTAGGTAAAAATATTTCGAGCACGCTGTTGGTCATTCGGGATCCTTACGCACAGGTCATCAGTATCCGGATTAATACAAATATGACTACGTTTACGCCTGCATGGAACGACCGTTTGGTGGAAGGGAAATCTTTTGTCTGTATGGAAGATGTGGTGGACACCCAAATGGTGGGTGACTTTTTGCGTGTGCAAATTGATGCTCCCAACATTGCGAGTGGGTATTTCTACATCATGTGCAAAGAAATTGAAGGTCGGAATTTGTCCGAACAAGTTTTTGTGGACTATTTCCGTCCGGGGGATGCTCCTGCAAAAATATCGATCGAAGCCTTATCCGGTTTGTTGTAATCGTGTACTTAGGTAAGCGTTGTTGAGCAAACGGACGCTAAGAGCAGAGCTCTGGCTGTCCATAAGACGGTGCGAATCCAATTGGTATGAAGTAAATATCGTTGCTGTTGCGCATTGAATTCGAGTTGCAACTTTTGATGGGTGGGCACTTGGAGCAGGAAAGTGCTCAGCCAAATGACCACCAAAAAACTTAATCCGAGTAAGCTGGTGTAGGAAGGGGCGGCGAGCGCCCACCATGCTTGTATTCCCATTTCTGCCAGCATTACAGGAATGACCACTCTACCCATGCGATGGGTGTATTCCGCATGGCCTGCTTTCGTATCCGCTCCGTTGCTGTGATGTAGCATCGGATAGTGAACGAGTTGCACAAACCAAATGATCCCGGTCATGTAGGCCGCACAGAAAAACTGTGCGCAGATGAGCATGGGGGTCATTCTTCTGGAACGGTGAACTCAATGAGACCATCAATTTCAAAGACCAGATCCTTACGAACGGAGACGCTCATGCTTTGTTTGATCAGGTTGAATAAGGGGCTGAAGTCTGGAAGCTCTAAGTCCTCATTTTCATTTTGGAACATGCCTAAGGTGGCCTGCATGACCTGAATCGATGCGTTCTGTTGTTCGGCACTGACGTATTCAATGGCGGTGGCATGAGGAAGTAATTTTTGACGAATGCTTTGATAGTCGGGTGTATGGGCCATACGTAGGCTTGCATCTTTGCTGGCGTGTACGGCTTGTTTGAGCAATTCATCATCACCGATGGCTAAAATAATATATCCATCGAGGTAGGTATAGCTGATGATGTTTTTGAATTTTCCACCCTGTAGGTTGTCAGGAATGGGGTAGAATAATTCTTGTTCTTCGAATAAGACGGATTCTATTTCTCCGTTGGGATGAAAGCGGTTGCCCAGGCGTTCAAAGGCGTCTTGAATCTGGGCCTCATCTTTCATGCCGAAAGCCAAGAGATAATTTTGTCCACCGGTGGGGTGCTCCATTTGAACCTGCATGATTTGGCTGAGATCGCCCTCTTCGGTGGCTTGAATCATTTTTTCAATAACTTCAGGATCGAAGGTTTGCACAAATACGCATTTTCCGTTGAGTTGATCGAGGAATTGGAGTTTGAGATCAAAACCTACTTGTCCGGAGGCGAGCATACGACCGAGTCCCATGGCTGCGGCAGCTTGTGGGGCGATCCCCATCATTTCTGTTTCCAGTCGCGACCATCCTTCACCTAAATTCCAATTAAAGCAGGAGAGTTTACTGAAGTTCTGATGAACGAAAGGAGGGAGAATTGCAGGTTCTTCATTGGGATCGATGATGATGCGTGAAATGGCGCATTCGCGGTTGAATCCATAACGCCCACGAATACGGAAGCCTTCTGGATCGAGTTGGCTGCCGATGACATAGGGGAGCATGGCATCGAAGGCTAACCATTCGATCACTTTTTTAGGTTCAGGAAGTTTTCCGAATATGGATGCGTCGTTATTTTGTGCCGAAGCGGTTTCGGCAATTTCCAACAATAAAGGTTCCAGAGGCGCAAAGTTGAAATACAACAAGTGGTCGGTGTTACCCATGAATGTGCTGGCTTCTTGGAAGGCTTGGCGATTTGCAAGAGATGCTTTTAACGGAGTGCTGAGGTTTTGAAGAGCGTCGAGCAGTCCGGTCCGTGAAAGGCTGACCACCAAGACATCTTGTTGAATCGCCCAGTTGAGGGAGGGTGCGTCTTCATTTTCTTCGCTGATGATGCGATAAAGGGTTACGCCGTTTAGATCCTTTTTTTCGATTTGGATGTCATCTTCCTCTTCCTCATCCATGAGTTCGGTGAGCCAGGTTTCGATTTGCTTTTCCAAGGCGGGAGCATCTTTGATGTCGGCCCAAAATCTAAATTGACCCAAGATGCTATTGAGCTCTTGCAGGTCCAAGAGGTCTTCCTCTGCTTGGCGTTTTATACGGTTTTCGAGCTCTTCTTCTGTGAGTTCTTCATCTGTAAGGAATTCATTGTCATTCCCGTAGGTCAGTTGGAGAGTTTTCCTAATTTTGCCGTTTACTTGGAAAACCTTGAGGACGTCTTGGAAGTTTCCTACGGAGACTGCGACATCTCCACTGAGATGATCGGTGATATTTTTCCAGTTTTTTTCAGCCCCGTCGATAAACGCGTTTACGTCTTCGAGGCTGGGGGTGTCTTCGTCCAGGTCGATCGTATCATCGGATTCCAAACCAATTTGATAAAGTTGGAGAATGAGGTTTTTCCAGCCTAAGTCCTTGATGGCGTTAAAGGCGGGGGTTTCATTGATCCGTTGCAGGTAACCAGGAAAATCCCGGGTTTCCATGTAGAGAAAGCTATCTGCAGGAACTTGTTTGGAAAATTGACCTGCGGAGGTGCGGATGCAAATTCCCGCCAGTACGATGAGGGAAAAACGGACGAGAATATGCATGGGAGCTCCTGGGATCTATTTTAAAATTCAGAGGTTTCGTTCAAATGTTCAATAAGGGTAAAGGCGAGAGTCGCTTGTTCGTTCCGGGTGAACTCTTTTTCCAGAGTGGCCACCATATCGCGGATTTTTTTGCCGCTGTCTGAATCTTCAGTGAACAGGCGACGGGCCTGATCCATTTGATGTTGGTTAAAGCAATAGACGGATTTTCCGCCAGTAAGATCGATAGGTTTGAGAGACATCGTGGTTTATCCTGCGAAGCTTGCGCCACAACCGCATGAGCCGCTGGCGTTGGGGTTGGTGAACCGAAATCCGGAACGAATGAGGTCATCGCTGAAATCGATATTCAAACCTTCGAGGAAGATGGCGCTCCCTTCATCGGTGACGATGCGCAGGTCTTCGGTTTCAAAGACGGCGACATCTTCGGATGAAAAGTCAGTATCTACGGCTGCGGTGTAGGTCATGCCTGAGCAACCGCCCGGAATCACATTGATGCGTAAGAAGCCGCCTTCACCTAAGTCAAGCTTGGCGAGCTCGCCTTGTGCACGTTCGGTAATGGTAATTTGAGTCATAGTTTATCTCCTGAAAATAGTGAGTTGCAGATTAGTGCAGGAGACGGATGATGTCAAGCGAGGTGGGGGAAAGTTAGAGGGTCAACCCCGCTCGGCACTTGGAGGGTGTTTCCAGAATTTTCGATAGGTTCGGGTGAAGTATTGAGGATCCTGAAATCCGCAGGTCATGGCGATTTCTTTGACGGAGCGATTGCTTTGACGAAGATAAAATCTTGCCGCTTTCATGCGAAGTTGAGTGAGGTATTGCTGCGGGGTGAGATGTGTTTGTTTGTGGAAAAGATCCCTGAAATAATCCATATTCAGGGATACGTGCTGATGAAGGTCAGCTAAGGCGGTTGGTTCCGTGAAGTGTGAGCGCAACCAACTGGTCGCCATGCGCACTTCGGGATGAAGGTGGTTGGGTGCGTTTTCTCCCATGCGATCAAGCGCGCGGTGGACCTTAGGATCTTCAAAAAAGTGGCTGAGAATGACCTTGAGCATGGCTTCTTGCATCAGTGCAGACGCTTTATGGGCTTGCGTGAAGTGAAACAACTCGGTCATTTTAGATTTTAGGATATCGAAGGCGAGGGGTTTTACTTCAATATCTCGTTCTAAATTTGCAAATATTCCTGAATTTGCAGAGAACACCACCCAAAGTAGATCTAAGTGTTTCTCTTGAGGGACCTGCCAGGTTCTCCACAGCCATGGGGGGACAAAGAGGGCGTGGCCAGGACCTAAAAGAGCGCGTTGGTCTTCCACCCGGTATTCTACCTCTCCTTCACAGATGAGGATGAAACGCGCGCTGGACACCACTTCCGAACGGGTGGTGAATCCTTCATTAAAGCGCTCCATTCTCATTTGCTTCAGGGACAGTGGTGAACGCAAGATTAACGACAGGATGGCTTCAGCTGCTGGAGTTTGCATATCTATTGGTAGAAGAGATCTCAGGTATTTACAAGAGAGCTTTTGTAAAATCTAGGTTTTGTCCATGTTATTTGTGCTTTGCACAATATGCAGTTACGGTCCTGTATAGTATGTTTAAATGGTCAATTGCGTTTAAAGTCTTAAAAGGAAAACCCATGAATTTTACGAAAACTCTTTTTAACATGTTGGTCTTGCTGTCTGTGGCTTCGCTTGCTCAGGCGTCGACGGTTCTTTTTAATTTTGGTGGTACAACGTATGCTGGCATTAATGCGCCGGGTCACGTTGATGGGGCTGCGACAGGTACGACCTGGAATACGCTGGCCGTGGATACGGGTTCAGGAATTTTGGATGAAAATGGGGCTGCAACCACTGTGGTGGTTGATTTTGGTACCTCGGCAGGAGGCGGGACCACGGTAGATTATGCGGGCGCTACAAAAAATGCAGATTACGATACCTATGGGGGGGTAAATGCGACCATTTTTCAGACGACCCTCATGGAGGGAAATGCGGTGCGGGACTCCGGAAGTCTTGAAGGTATTGCGCTGAATGTAAGCGGATTGGCTGCCGGATCTTATGAGTTTTATTTCACCGCTCTGCGGGCAGAGACCAGTTCCAATGCTGTGAGAACTCACAATGTTTTTGCGGGCGTTGCCGCAGATGCCATCACTGATTTTTCTTCATTGTCTGTCGGGACTCTGACCAATGTTGGTTTTGGCACTGCGTCTACGCCTTGGACTGAGGGTACGAATTACATTAAAGGTCAATTTACGATTGATGGTACCCAGAATTTTTCATTGCTCACGACCTCCCCGGATTATATTGGGGTCATGAGTTCCTTGGAAATTGTGGCGATTCCGGAAGCGTCGAGTTTGATGCTTTCATTGTTTGCCTTTGTTGCCCTTGGGGTATGCTGTCGCCGCAAAGTTTAAAGGACTTATGATGTTTCAGGTCGACTTAATACAAGACGGCTTCTTTTTCCTATGAAATCTTTGCTTGGACTGTTCCTTATGTCTTTATTTTTAACCGCTGTTCAGGCGGTAGAGTATATCCAACGTGATATTTGTGTTTATGGTGATTCCCCCGCAGCCTTGACGGCTGCGTTGCAAGCCCAATCGCAAGGAGCCTCCGTGGCCTTGATTGTGCCGGTTCAGCATATGGGAGGCATGTTGGTGGAGGGCTTGGGAAGTCAGGATGTAAATAAAAATGGGACCAAGAACGAGCAGGTGATTTCGGGTTTATCTCAAGAGTTTTACCAACGGGTGGGGGCGAAGTATGGGAAATCTGTGCAGTATCGATTTGAACCGCATGTCGCAGAAGCCGTCATTGATGAATGGTTGGCCGAAGCGGGTATCGATGTATTTCGCAACAACCGTTTGGTTGAAGATTATCGTGCGGTGGTGAAAGAGGGGACCCGTATCGTCGAAGTACATATGGAGAATGGGAATATTTTTCGCGCATCGGTATTTATAGACGGTACGATTGAGGGGGATCTTATGAAGTGGGCCGGGGTTTCTTATGCTGTGGGCCGGGAAAGTAATGCCAGGTATGGCGAAACGCTCAATGGGATTCGGGGGAGCAACACGTATCGTCAATTTTCGGTAAATGTTGATCCCTATATTGTGCCCGGAGATCCTGAGAGTGGGTTGATTGCGACAATTCAAGATGAGGCGTTGGGAACTCCCGGCGATGGTGATGATGGGGTGATGGGATTCTGTTTCCGCCAAACCCTCACCACCACCCCTGAGAACAAAATCTCATTTACGCCGCCCCTTGATTATGATCCGGAGAACTATGAAATTTACCGACGTTATTTTGCGGCCGGCGGATCGATTTACAAACCGGTTGCGAATTTACCCGGCAATAAAACGGATTTGGGGAGTTGGCATGATCTTTCCGGTAACCTTTATGGTTATAACAAGGGATATCCGGATGGGTCTTATGCTGATCGCCAAGCCATTTATACCTATCACAAAAACTTTATTCAGGGCTTGTATTGGTTTTTGAGCAATGACCCCGCGGTACCCGAATCGGTGCGCGCTGAATGGGCGCAGTGGGGGTTGGCTGCGGATGAATTTACCGACAATGGGGGGTGGCCACGTACTTTGTATATTCGTGCAGGCCGGCGGATGATTTCGGATGTGGTGATTACCGAAGCGCATACCCAGGGTCAGCAGGTGGCCACGGATTCGATCGGGGTCGCCTGGTGGCCGCCGGATATGCACCATGCCAGAAGAATTGTGAAAAATGGCTACGCCTACAATGAAGGTTTTGTGTTCGCTTCTGATTATGTGCCATTCCCCATCCCTTACGGGGCTATTGTGCCTAAAGTTTCTGAATGTAGCAATTTGTTGGTTCCGGCCGCGTTGTCCTCCAGTTATGTGGGGTATGGATCTATCCGCTTAGAATGGACAATGATGGTTTTGGGGCAGTCTGCGGGGGCTGCTGCTGTGGAAGCTATTCGTGCTGATGTGAGGGTACAAGAAGTGGACTATGCAAGGTTGCGGGTGGACTTACTGGCTGCCGGATTGGTTTTGAAAGTTCCTGACGATGAGTCTGAGGGGATCGGACCGGTGATTGACAATACTGACGCCACGCAATTCAGCATGTCCGGATCCTGGCAAACCAGTACCTATATTCCGGGTTATGTGGGGACGAATTACTTGCATGATGGAGATGCCCTCAAGGGGGAGTTGTCTGCAACTTTCCGTCCGGAGATTATCACGGCCGGTACTTATCGACTTTATTTGCGCTGGTCTGCTGATGATCGACGGTCCGGGGCGGTGCCGGTAACGGTTACCCATGCAAAGGGTGTTTCGGAAGTGAGTCTCAATCAAAAAGAGAAGGGGAATCAATGGAACGCCATAGGTGATTTTGAATTTGCAGAAGGGAGTGGCGGGTCGATTGAAATCAAAAATGAAGGGACGACGGGTTATGTGATAGTGGATGCGCTGAAGTTGGTGCAGGTGGATGAGTTGATCCGACCCAGACTGTCGCTGGCGGTACAGCAAAATGAGTTGTCTGAACAGGCGGAGCAGCAAGGGGATTTCTTGGTGTTGAGGGAGGGGAGTTTGGAAGGGGATTTGTTGGTGAATCTGCAGTGGGAAGGTGAGGCCTCTTTAGGGGGAGATGTAAGTGCCTTGCCACTTCAAATTACCTTAGGGTCAGGTGTGGATGTGACGAAGATTCCGGTGAGGGTCCTGAGGGATGAGCTTGCGGAAGGAGATGAGGTGCTGGGTTTAACGTTGTTGCCGGGCAGCGGCTATGATCTGAATGCTGTCCATCAGCGCGAGGTGGTTTTGAAAGATGATCCGGTTCAAAATTGGCAGGCGCGCTACTTCAGTCCAGCGGAAATTGAGCAAGGGATTGTGACCGCTTGGGAAAATGATCCAGATCTCGATCAGCAAAACAATCTGTTTGAATTTATATTTAACCGAAATCCACGTGGTGCAGATCATGCGCAGCTGCAGGTTCGTATCGGTAAAGAAATGGTGGGGGGGCAGCTGCAGATGTTTATGGAATTTCCGCTCAATTCGGATGCCACATTTTTATCCATTGTGATGGAGCAGACAGATGAATTAGTCGATGGGTGGAGAGAGGTCTCTGGAACGCCTGTCACCGCGGGGTGGGATACTGAAACCGGGGTGGCGCTGATGCGCTATCCGCTCTCCTTGGACCCGAAGTGTTTCTATCGATTAAAAGTAAAGTTACCTGTCCGTTAAACGGCAGATCCATGAGCTGATTTGAGCGGTCACCGTTCAGCTTCATCTGCGAGGTGGATGTGGCGGATTAGGCCAAGAGCCCCACGATAATGCCGACGGACATTCCTGCAAAGACTTCGACCCGGGTATGGCCGAGGAGCTCTTTGAGTTTGGTTTGGGAGATATGGTGTTCCGTCATCACTTCTTCCACGATTTGGTTGAGGATGGCGGCTTGTTCCCCTGCGGCCCGGCGTACGCTTTGGGCGTCGAACATTACGATGAGCGCAAACCAGAGTGCTAAAGCAAAAATGGAGCTGGTGAATCCGTTTTGGATTCCAATTTTAGTGGCGAGGCCGCACACACTGGCGGAATGCGCGGAGGGCATGCCACCGGTGCTGACAAAATAGGTAAAGTCGAAACGTTTGGCTTTGATGGCTTCCGTTGAAAACTTAATGAGTTGGGCGACCATCCAAGCAATAAAGGCTGCTTTGATGGCGCCGTTCCCCCAGTCTGACTGAAAGGCCACTATGGGAAAAGTTCCCATAACTATCGGCGAACTCGTGCGTTACCGTTCCAGATGCTCCAGACTTGTTCTTCGTCGGCGGGTTGTCCGTAATCCGAAAGCAGGGTGGCAGCCAATGCACCACTCGCCCAAGCAAATTGAGAAGATTTTTCAGCGTCCCAACCTTTGAGGATCCCGTAGAGCAAGCCACCGACAAATCCATCACCACCGCCAATACGGTCGAGCACATAAATATCGCGAGGTTCGACCACTTGCCATTCGTCACCACAGGAAACGATACAGCCCCAGAGATGGTGATTGGCAGAGATGACTTCGCGCAGAGTGGTGGCAAAGATTTTGGTGTTGGGGAATTTCAGTTTGGCGTTTCCGATCATCCCTTTAAAGGAGTCGATTTTCGCGGAGAGATCTTCACCACCGGCTTCGGGACCTTCTACACCGAGGCAGAGTTGGAAATCTTCTTCGTTGCCGACCAAGATATCAGTCAGTGAAGCGATTTCATGGAAGATGGCGAAGAGTTCTTCTTCGCGGTCTTTCCAGAAGGTCGCGCGGTGATTGAGGTCGAAAGAGATGAGGCTGCCATTCTTTTTCGCGATGCGGGCAATATCTAAGCAGAATTTGCCGGTTTCGGGGGAGAGGGCGGCGATGAGGCCGGAAAGATGGACGATTTGTACGCCTTCGGTGGCAAAAATGCGTTCGAGGTCGAAATCTTCGGTGCTGAGAGTGCGGCCGACTTCTCCGGCACGGTCATTTTGAACCCGAGGACCCCGAGATCCAAATCCTGAATCCGCCATGTTGATTTGGTGGCGATATCCCCAAGGGCCACCTTGTGGGATGTGGGGGCCTTCGACATCGATATGACGTGAAGCCAAATTGTCTAAAATGAGGCGGGAAACGGGGCTACCTTCTACAAATTTCGATAAGATTTTGACCGGAAGTCCTAAATAAGAGGCCACAGACACCACATTGGATTCTGCACTGGTTACCTGCATTTTGAGGTTCGTGGCATTGTGAAAGGGTTGGCCCTCATCGGGAGTGAGACGTATCCCCATGCTGGTGGGGGTCAAAAGAGCGGTGGTTGCATTATTGTTTAATTCGATCATATTACGTTACCTAGGTTTTGAACTGAGCGAACATTGCCGAAAAGCCTACGAAATGCCAAGTTCATTTACGAAATTGTTGTCGGCAGGCGTTTAATTGTGAAGAAGTCTTGAAGTTGATCTGTTTTTAGAATGTCTTAACGCGATCTGTAACCCTTATTTACTATGAAATATTCCCTGAGAATTCTACCTATATTTGTCCTGCTGCTTTTTCCGCTGATTCGTGGAGAAGAAATTTTACCTGAAGAAAATTCCGCAGAGGTCATGCGTTTGGTGGTGCGAGCCTTACCGGCCAGCCATTTGAGTCATCAGCCGCTTTCCGAAGGATTGATGCGCCGCACCTTGGATAATTTTCTCCGGGCCTTGGACTATGACCGTTCTTTATTCTTAGCGTCGGATGTGGCGGAATTTAGAAAACACACGGTGCAGATGCAGGCTGACTTTGAAAGTGGCAATATTACGTTTCCGTTTGAAGCGTTTGCTTTGCTCAAGGAGCGGGTGGCCAATCGGGTGGCATATGTAAATGTGCTGTTGGATGAAGGCTTTGATTTGGATGAGGACGAAGTGTATGTGTGGCGTCGTAAAGATGCGGCTTGGCCTGAAGATGAAGCGGCATGGAATGATTTGTGGCGGAAAAAAGTTAAAAATGAATACATTGGCCTGCTGGTTAGTCAGAAGATGCGTGAATTGGATGCGGAAGATTTAGCTGCTGAAAAAGCCGAGGAAGCGTTGGAAGAGGTTGCGGAAGAGGTTGCGGAAGAGGTTGCGGAAGAACAGCCCGGTGTGGAGAATGTCGAGGTGGAGGCTGATGTGGTGGTGGAAGCGGATCTCGAAGTAGATCTTAGTCCTGAAGAACGAATTCGCAAACGCTACGGACAATTTGTCGAAGTGATGAACGGCCATGATTCTGAATATGTTTTGGGTATGTATTTGAGCAGTTTGGCAAGTGCTTATGATGCGCATTCCAGTTATCTCTCTCCTCGCCGGGAAGAAGATTTTGATATTCAAATGAAGCTCTCGCTTACGGGAATTGGCGCAGAATTGACTTATGACGAAGGTGCTGCCAAAATTCAACGGGTGATGAAAGGTGGTCCTGCTGATTTAGATGGCCGTTTGCAAAGTGGTGATAAAATTATTGCTGTGCAGCAGGAGGGAGAGGAGCCTGTGGATATTCTTTACTGGCCGTTGTATAAATCGGTTCGCTTGATTCGTGGCGAAAAGGGGTCTACCGTTATTTTACATGTGATTCCTGCGAGTGATGCGACAGGGACTCAAGTGCGTTTGATCGATATTGTGCGCGATGAAATTAAATTGGAAGAAAAGGCGGCGAAGTCGCTGGTTTATCCTATGGAACGTGATGATCGGACCTTTAAGATGGGGATTATTAATCTTCCCGATTTTTATGCTGATTTTAATGGAGATACAAGTTCTGCGGCGGATGTGAAAAAATTATTGGAGGGCTTGAATGCCGATCAGGTGGATGGTCTGGTGTTGGATTTACGGAATAATGGAGGCGGAAGTCTGCGGGATTGCGTAGAGATGAGCGGTTTCTTTATTGATCAAGGTGTGGTGGTTCAGGTGAAGTCGGGTCAAAAAGTGTCTGTAATGATGGATCCCGACAAGGGTATCTTGTTTGATAAGCCGATGGTGGTTTTGGTGAATAAGTTGAGTGCATCGGCATCGGAAATTTTGGCGGCCGCGTTACAGGATTATGGACGCGCGGTGATTGTTGGTGATTCGAAAACGCATGGTAAAGGATCCGTGCAGAGTTTAATGCCCATTGATCGTCGTGAAGATTTGGGTGCGTTGAAGGTAACGACTGCAGGTTTTTATCGGGTGGATGGTCGTTCCACTCAACTGAAAGGTGTGAGTCCTGATGTGGTGATTCGCACACCAACCGATGTGATGGAGTTGGGTGAAGAGTATTTACCCAATGTTTTGCCCTGGTCTTGGGTGGCTCCCGTGACCGGTTTTCCTCCCTATTCTGATTTGCGAGAAGTGAACGCCCAATTGAGTGCCAATTCGATTGCTCGTTTAGAAGCCAATGAGAAATATGAAATTTACCAAGATAAAGTAGATCGTTTAGAGGAGCGGGTTCAACGTCGGGAAGTTTCGTTAAACTATGATGTGCGCTTAGAGCAAATGTTGGAAGATCGTGAATTGGACAAACTCGAAGACAAAGGGTTGCTGATCGCTGATCAAGATGTGGATGAAGACGCTGAAGAGGATGAAGATGACAATGCGTCTGAAATTCAGCCTGACGAAGATATGATTCTGATGGAAGGTCTTGAAATTCTTGCAGATTTGATCGAGTTGACTGCGTAAGTCGAGGGGCGGGAATGAAAAGTTGTCACTCTTGGCTGGCAATGGCCGCATGCGGCTCTTGGGTCCGTTGTGGTTCGAAAGTTGAAGGACGCTGGCCATTCATCTTTTCATATGACTCGGCCTTTGTTGCACGTCCCTCCACGCGGAGTGTCGTTGGGTTCACAAATGAACTGGTGACACAGGTTTAAAGGAGCATACATATGAGAACGAGGCAAGTTGATCGGGAGAATGGGGATGAAATAGAGGAGTGGCTTGCACCTTTTTGGAGGGATGAACTATTGGGAAATATGCTATCCTCGGAAATCACGCCCCGTAGTTTTTTGTTGTAGTCCAACAGCTGAAGTAGGTGTAAGCTTTTACCATTCCGTTTTGTTTTAGAAATCATTAAGGAGAAGTGATATGAGTGAAGTTGCGAAGAAAAAACGTTATGCCTTGGTCGGAACTGGGGCACGCTGTGGCATGTATATTAAGGCGATCCTGGGGACGTTCTCAGCAGATGCGGAGTTGGTTGGCTTTTGTGATGTTAATCAAACCCGTATGCGCAACCATTTGAAAAATGCGCAAGCAGAATTCTCTTGCGAGCAGATTCCTTTTTATGGGGCTGAGGATTTTGAAAAAATGTTGGAGGAACAAAAGGTCGATGTGGTGATTGTGACCACCATTGATCGTCAGCACCATCACTATATCATTCGTGCGATGGAATGTGGTTGCGATGCGGTGACTGAAAAACCGATGACGGTAGATGTCGAGAAGTGCAAAGCCATTGTGGATGCGGTGGAGCGTACCGGACGTTCTTTGCGGGTGACCTTTAATTATCGTTACTCTCCTGCACGTACGAAAGTGAAAGATTTGTTGATGCAAGGGGTGATCGGCAAGGTGAAAGCGATACACTTTGAGTGGTTGTTGGATACGGTGCACGGCGCAGACTATTTCCGGCGTTGGCATCGGGATAAACGAAATTCAGGTGGACTGATGGTGCATAAAGCCACGCATCACTTTGACTTGGTGAACTGGTGGTTGGATTCTTCACCGGAAACGGTTTTTGGATTGGGGGATTTAAAATTTTATGGCCGCGAAAATGCGGAAGGTCGCGGGGTGACTTCCTTTTATGATCGGGGAACGGGTCATCCGAATGCAAAAGGGGATCCTTTTGCATTGGATCTGAGTGAAGAGCCGGACTTGAAGGAAATGTACAAGGACGCGGAACACGAAGATGGTTATTTGCGTGATCAAAGTGTCTTCGGTGATGGCATTAATATTGAAGACACCATGAATGTGGTGGTCCGTTATAAGAGTGGCACTCAGATGTCCTACACCCTGAGTGCCTACAACCCTTGGGAAGGATATAAAATCAATTTCATCGGTGAAAAAGGGCGTATTGAACTCGAAGATTTAGAGAAATCTTATATCAGTGCCGCCTCTGGTGAATTGGGAGAATCCTTAAGCAAAAGCCAAAAATTGTTGGTGTTGCCTCATTGGGAAAAAGCCTACGAAGTCGAGGTGCCAGAAGCGGTGGGAGGACACGGAGGAGGGGATGACCCCATGTTGGAGTCTCTCTTTTCTCCACATGCCCCTGCAGATCCCTACGGTCGCACTGCGAATCACATTGATGGTGCGCGTTCAATTTTGACGGGCCTTGCGGCCAATCAAAGTTTCATGACGGGATTACCTGTGCAGGTTGATGCTCTGTTGTGTTTGCTGTAGTCGATGCCCTTTAGGGGAAGGGATGGGGTTCAGGTCTGGGCCGTAAACGGCGCCAGCTACGGAGGAGGGCATGGGATGGGGTTCAGGTCTGGGCCGTAAACGGCGCCAGCTACGGAGGAGGGCATGGGCTGGGGTTCTGGTCTGGGCCGTAAACGGCGCCAGCTACGGAGTGGTCTGGGCCGTGGCAGGGTCTGAATGAAAAACTCTCCGGGTCCTTGGGGCCCGGAGAGTTTTGGCTTGAGTTGCTATGGTTGGATTTATTCTTGGGTAAGCTCTCGTTTATTCAGCTCGATCTGTTCCTGAGATTGCCACACTCGAATGTAGTCGATGTAGGTACGATCGGGTAAGTTTTTGGCTTTCTTGGGATCGCCAGACCAGCCACCCATTTCATCAGAGAGGATGATGTTTAAGGGTATCCGACAGCCCCCACCGGCATCGGTGCGCCAGGTTTCTTTGCCATCCACAAAGAAGATGTAACCTTCGGGTGACCAATTGACGGCAAAGGTATGAAACCCTTCTTGAACGCCGGGAACGTCGACATGTTGTCCTCTGGATTGGTGATCCAGAGAATAGCCGTCCCAATGCAAGGCGTGGCTTACTTTATCTTGACCGTTAAAGGGGCATTCAACGATGTCGATCTCGGTTCCGTCCCGGCCATCATTTCCCACATTTTTCACACCGCCACCCATCAGCCAAATTCCTGGCCAATGACCTTGTTCTTTTGGTAATTTCATGCGCGCTTCCACATATCCGTAGCGAAAGGTGAAGCTGTTTTGGGTATTTACTTCTCCCATAGAGTAGACGCCGTCTTTTTCGGAGAAGGTGAGGACTAAATTGCCATCTTCTACAGACACGTTATCAGGATTCCACCAGCCGCCGGTGCGGGGTTGATGAGAGGCTTCCCATTTATCGGTATCTAAGGTGTCGCCATCAAATTCATCGCTCCAGATCAGCACAGCTTCTTCCGGTACGATGGGTTCAAGAGTGGTAATGGCTTTCTCGCCGATGGGTTCACGTCTGACCACAATATCATCAATCACGGCTTTGCCTTGTTTATAGATCGCAAAGTCCAAAGCGCCGGATTGACCTTCGGGAATCTCAAAGGAGGTGTACACGGAGTGAGGAATTCCCACGGGACCGCGCCAGCGTTTCCACACCAGGGTTTTCTTTTCGCCTTGGGCTTCTTTAATCACCATGTAGGCATAAGGATTTCCTTGGCCCCATGCTTTGGCCTCGGATGTCAGATAGACATAATAGCGATATCCTCCGGGAAGGATTTCCTTAGGGATCGATGCCACTATATTCCAGGACTTGGAGGAATCTAAACTATCCAGCATCAAACTGGTTTCGCCTGCCAATGCATGTTCTGTGATCAAGGCTTGGGGATTGCCAATGCGAAGTTCATTGTCCGTGGTTTCAAAATTCCAACTGCGATAAAATTCCGCTGACTCGGGAATGGCGGCAATGTGCTGATCTTCGAGATCGATTTCAACATACTCCTCACCACGGATCACTTCAATGTTATCAATGACCACGGATGCATTTCCTTTAATACCAAAGTTCAATTGATAATCCTCTTGGGTTTGCAGACCAAAAGTCAATTCTCCTTCTTGCACTTCATCCGAAGCCATGGCTTCCAAGGAAATATTTGTCCATCCCTTATCCCAACGTCCCCAGCCTTGTGATTGTGAGCGCATAAACGCATACACCTGCGCATCAGGGTCGCGACTTAACACGCGGAATTGATACTTCACGGTGTATTCATAACCGGGTGCAAAGATGCCGGGAGCGGTTTTGGCAAATTCAAACCAAGGACGATTCTTCCCCTTGGAATCTCCAAACAACGAGGTGGTACCGTCGATGACGAGTGAAGGGTCGCGGGTTAAGATTCCGCCGTCCATGCCCAGGAGGGATGGGCTTTCTTCAAGGGTAATCTGTAGGGGATAGGTATCGATCGTTACGGGTGCCATGAGCACTTTTGGCGCTTTCTTGGGAGGTTGTACGATTTTTCGTTCACCTGAAAAGGCCCGGATTGATTTGACCGCAATTGTGCGATTTGTGGGGGCTTTTCCTGAGAAGATTTGTAGCGCTTGAATTTCTGTGGTATCTAAATCGGCTGTTTTATTTCCATATGAGATGCCAAAAGTAACGGGTAACAGGGCTGTGGTGCCTGGATGTACGCGAATCCATTCGGAATTGCAGTGATCCTTTCCATTTGCACCCGCATTATCTACGCGTAAATGAACTTGTAGGGTCGCATCGGATAGATTTTCCACTTCGATTTCTACGCCAGAATATTTGGAGAGATCCCAACGTCCTGTGGAGGGATAAATGGCGGCCCCGGGATAGGATTTGGCAGGATCCAGAACGATCTGTAGTTCCTTACCTGCGTTGGTTTCGACCAATGAGACCTTGGCATCTTTGCCTTTGATATAACGGGCCGCTTCTGGATCATTCAAATCGAAAAAATCAAGATCGGGTAAAGGGTCGGCGGCCATGCAGGCCAGGGGCAACCAGGCTAATAAAAACAAACGACAATACTTCATAATATCATACTCCATGCTATTCAGAAAAAAGTACATCCCGAAGGTGTACACAACAATTGCGTTAATGTTACCCTTAGAAAGGCCCTGCTGTCAAGAGGGGAGTTCAGGTCTGAGAGCTGTTACATGTCGACGGACAAAAAGAAAGCCCGCAATATACGGGCGTGGTGAGGAGGAGTTAAGGATTAAGAAAAGAGGTGTTTGAGTTTCTCTGCGGTGTCCTGGGCTAAGAGTGGGTCGGGTAAAACCATCTCGGGTAGACGAGAGAAGGGGATCATTTCGGCGGTGAAGGGATGTGCTTCTAATCCGTTTCGTTTGATAGCGGCGAGGAGGGCTTCGAGGTCGAGGTCGCCTTGAAGCAGGTCGTCACCAAATCCGGAGAGGGTTCCGCCAGCCATTTCACGGGAGTAGTTCTTCACATGAACGGCTTTGACACGTGGTCCCAACACATCCAACCAGTGTTCAGGATAGGCATTGACCAAGCAGTTGCCGGTATCAAAATACACCCCCAGGTGGTCGGATTCAAATTGATCGACAAAGATCTTCATTTCGATGGGGGAGAGCAGGAATTTATTCCATACGTTTTCCAAAGCGATGTTGATGTGTAAGCTTTCTGCCAAGGGCAACAGTTCCTTGAGAGAGGCGGTGGCACAATCCCATACTTGTTGATAAGGAACTACGGGACGGTCGGGTTCCCAGGCCACATCTACTGCGCCCGGAACCACCAAGATACTTTCCACGCCGATCCAGGCCGCGATCTGAAGATAGCTGCGGGTGAACGCCAAGGCCTGTTTCCGTTCGGCTTCATCTGGACTGCCCAAAGAACAGCCCCAGTAAAAACCGGTGGCCAGTGTGCGGAGGCCTATGCCTGCTTCATCTGCGAGTTTGCGAATGCGTTTGCATTCTTCTTGAGTGATATCGATGGGCAGGCAGTCGCCCACGGTGAGCTCTACGCCGTCCATGCCCCAGCTTGCGGCATCTTTGATGGCGGCATCAGGACCTTTGTTTCCGTCGAACCCGCCTAAAACCCAATAATTGATTGCAGTATACATGTTGATGATTCCTTTGGGTTATCCGAGGGTGATCGGGGTATTGCTGCGAATAGATTTTTCTTCGGCTTCGATGAGTCGGATTGATTCGACGACACCGTCGAGATCCATGCCGACGTCACTGTCGTTTTGAATGCAGGAAAGCAGGTGATCGATTTCAACATGCCAGCCTGTGGGTCCGGCGTCGTTGGATATATCAGGAGTCTCGATGCGACCATCTTCATGGATGATCTGATATCCTTCAGCACCCATGCGAATCGTGAGGGTTTCTCCTACGATGAGGAAACTCATTTCGAAGGGGGTTCCTTTGGCAGGAGTCCAGCTGCCTTCGAGAGTGATCAACGCGTCATTGCCATAATCAAAACGGGCGAATACGTGATCGATCCCGGTATCGCTACGCACGCCCATGGCCCCGAAAGCCGAAAGGCTGCGGGGGCATCCAAAAATTTCGCGCACGTAATCAACATCGTGGAGATGGAGATCCAGCAAAGCTCCTCCGCTGAGTGTTTCTTTCATGAACCAATTTTCCCATCCATTGCCATCGATGCTGGGAGAAACACGTTTAAAGCTGGCGGTACGGATTTTTCCGGCTTTACCTGATTTTACCAGTTCGCCAGCGTGACGATATTCAGGCCAATAGCGAATACATTGACCTACCAGTACTTTACCGGGGGAGCTTTTGGCTGCGTCTGCGATATCCTGGGCTTGTTGCGAGGTACGTGCGAATGGTTTTTCAACCATCACATTTTTACCAGTAGCCAACGCGGCCAATGCGAATTCACGGTGAGTGGTGACGGGTGTGCAGATGTCGACAAGATCGATGTCGGGATCTTGGATTAATTCCAATCCACTGTGATAGGTACGGATGTCAGAGAAATCGAGTTGCGAGTTGCCGCCCTCTCCAAGGTTTCCTGCTACCGCAGAAATATCTCCGCTTTGTTTGACGGGATTGATGTCTGCAATCGCGACAATACGCGCTTTAGGGTTATTTTTATAAATGTCAAAATGGGTGGTGCCCATGAATCCGAGGCCAATGATGCCTACACGTACTTCTTTCATGTGATGTTCCTGGAGTTCGATGATAGTTAAAACCTGTCGCCTATGTTGGTTAGCTCTTGATGTGTTGGAGATGTGTTTTTGTGTGAACGGCGAATCGTTTGATGAATCCGAAGATATAATCGGTCATGGAGGGGGCATCAGCTTTGGTCAGAGGCATCAAGTCTATTCCAAAGCACACTTGATCGCCGTTCTCTTCTTGAGAGCTTCCTAAAATCGCCGCATTGGCGAGACGCCGTCCGGTAGTCGCAAGGTCATAGCGTATGCCTCCTGAAATTTGAGAGACGTATACGCCATTGAGTTTTTCGGCCAGTTCGGGGTTGCCTCCGACATGCATGATTATTTTTTCATGGTCCAGCATCCAGTCGAGCCCGCGCCAGGTTTCGCAACCGATCAGCTGTTGAGGTTGTTCTGAAGGGGAAAGTTGTCGTATGGCTCGAATCACTGTCGACATCACTCCAAGATGGGCAGGGTCCTGGTCCATGGGATGGTGGGTGTAGATGATTTCGGGACGGGAGGCTTTTAAGATTTCGACCAGATCAGATACAGGGCCAGAGGCGTGGGGGTCGTTGACGATTTCGCTGGGATAATCTAACTGGATCATGGCGGCGTATTGTCCAATATCCGCAGCCCGATTTTGTTCGATACGGCGAATCGCCTGCATTTCTTTGTCGGAATAGGTCACAAATTTTCCTTCGCGAGGACTTCCGGATCCGTTGGTGCAGGTGATCCCTCCAAACCATTTTTCGGTGGAATCGTAGCCTGCGAGTATGCCGTGATAGGCCATGAATTCGAGGTCATCTTGGTGCGCGCCAATTCCTAAATGGGTGATGCGCGCAAGATCTTGGGGTTCTTGCACACGATCGGGTACATAAAAAGAGGCTGTAGATTGAGAAAGTTTCATGTGTTACTCCGCAAGGAAGGATAGGCTGGGAAATGGTTGGGACGCATTGCCCGGGGGATCTGTAGGCTGTTGTTACTATATGCCCTCTTCGCATTTATAGTTAATAAAATTTACATTTCCGCCAGTTAATTAACAATATCGACAAAAAGAAGAGGCTGAGGTAGGGATTGGAAATGAATATGCTGGCTCAAAACTTAAAACAGATCCAACTTCCTGATGATTATTTCGGAGGGGTGGGTAAGGAAAATCGATTGCCGACTCCGACGGATATTTTGTTATTTGTGCGTCACTCGAAAAGCATGTTGCAACAACAAGCTCTTCAGAACAGATCTCATCACCGTTACGTGTTGGTTTTGAATTTAGGGACTCAGGGAAAAGTTCATGTGGATCACATTACGTTCACCTTTCGAGAAGGGGAGGCCTTGCTCATTCATCCCTATCAATTTCATCATTTTTCTCATTTAGAGTCCTCGGAGCTTAGGTGGTTGGTGTGTACCTTTGAGCTAACGTCGACTGACTTTTTGATGCCTTTCCGAAATCGGGTATTTCCTACGGGGGCGCAGAGTCACTCCTCGATAGAAGATGTGGTTGCTCAATGGTTGGAAACCACCCAGTCGTCTCCTTCGGATGAAGGAAAAGAGATGTTGTTACAGACGGCATGTATGCGTTTATTAATACATTTGGAGGCTGATCTTCGTACGACCTCGATACATCCTCCCATTGTTTCTGCGGATAGTTTGGTAAATCGCATCAATAAACTACTGATGCGTGAAACTCAAAAAGGTCCTGTCACGGTGGCACAATTGGCGGAGAGATTACACTTATCGGAATCGGGATTGCGGACTAAATTTAAACGAACTGCGGGAATTTCATTAGGAAGTTATATTCAAAATTACCGTATTAACCGAGCGATGGCGTTGTTACGGACGACGGACCTCTCCATTGCCGCGGTTTCCGAGGAGGCGGGTTTTGGATCCCCGCAGGCCTTTTGCCGAACATTTAAAAGTGAAACAGGTCAATCTCCCCGCGACCACCGCCGCTCTTAGGGGCTGTGTTTCTGGTGGTCTGCAAACGCCAGGTGGAACGTTCGTCTTTTTAAAAGCTTGATTTGACATTGTGTAGGTCTTTCCACAAACACGGGAGTTCATTTTAACACCCACACAAGAAGTATTATGGAAATTAAATTAGATCAGTCTTATTTTCAAGGAGCCGTAAGTCTGGAAATGAAAGAGGATGGGATTCATCCTTGGCGCTTGCCCTTGCAGGATTTGGCGTTGTATAAAAGTCATGATGGTCTTTCTCATAAATTAAAAGAAGCTGCGGGTGTGCGCATTCGATTTCATACGGACAGTCCTTTTGTGGAACTCGATGTTGGTTGGGTAGAAGGGGAGCATCTTGACGCGCTTTTTGATTTAGTTGTCGACGGTGACTTAACGTCATCTGTCTGTAGAGGTGAAGAGCGCGCTCCCATTCGTTTTGAAAATTTATCTGGAGCGTTAGATCAGATTCAGGAAATTTGGTTGCCGGTTGGTGGCGCGATAGTGTTGCGTTCGCTGAAGATTGAGGAGGGACGTTCGTTAACTCCGGTTGACGATCAACGGTTACGATGGGTGACCTACGGCAGTTCCATTTCACATTGTAATGGATGCGCAAGTCCTTCGCGGACGTGGCCTGCAGTCTGTGCCCGCACGCATAATCTTGACCTGACCTGCTTAGGGGTAGCTGGCCAGTGTCACATTGACTCCATGATCGCCATGATGATTCGTGATTTACCCGCAGATGTCATCACGTTAAAACTGGGCATCAATGTCTACGGTCGCGGCTCCTTAAATGCCCGGAGTTTTGTTCCGGCAGTGGTCGGGTTTGTTCGCATCGTTCGCGAAAAGCATCCGAACACACCGATAGGACTGATCACGCCGATTTACTCGGACAATCGCGAAACGGAAGCCAATCATGTGGCGTGGACTTTGGAAAACTATCGCGAAGCACTGCGCTCAGCTTATGAAGTGTTAAGGGCACATGGGGATGAACACATCTTCATGTTTGAAGGACCCGAGTTGTTGAGTGAGCGCGAAGCTTCGCTGTTGCCCGATAATCTACATCCGAATGGAGAAGGGTACGAATTGATGGGTACACGCGCGGCCCAAAACGTTCTTCCTTTGTTATTAAACGACAGAATATAAGATTATTATTGAATAACCCTTTGACAATAATGTGGGATGATTTTATGAATTCATCTCGTCGCATTAGTTTCCTCTTTTAGAGAACCCTTATTTTATTATGAAAAGTATCAAATTGTCTACCGCCCTACTTGTCGCTTCGTTTTTTCTGTTGATGGCTCCATTTTCCGCAATGGCCCAAGCCGAAATTGCGGTTGAAGTTGACGTTGATGGCGAGCCCGAAGTTCTGGTTATTGAAGAAGTCTCCTCCTCCAACGCATTGGTTGAAAAACTCCGTGGGAGTGGTAAGACCGGTTTTGCCTTGTTTGTGATTTCTATCGTGGGCTTCTCGTTTGCATTTGAACGGGTGTATAACCTGCGCAAATCCCGGATCACACCCGCGGGGTTGGCCGGGAAGGTTGATAAGTTATGGCAGAGCGGTGATATCGCCGGTATTAAAAAAGTGGCAGCCCAAAGTCACTCTACACTTGGACGGGTGATTATTGAAATTGTAGATCATAAAGAATCTCCCCGCAGTGATGTGACGACTATGGCGGGTGATGTGGCGAGTCGCGAAATGCGCTACCATTTGCAATGGGCCTATCCACTGGCGGTGGTTGCAACCATCAGTCCTCTGTTGGGATTGTTTGGAACGGTGTACGGAATGATTGGCGCATTTGAATCGGTTGCGTTGGCCGGTGAGATGGGGGATCCCTCCATCATGGCCGGTGACATTTCTTTTGCGCTGATTACCACGGCCTTAGGTTTGGTCATCGCGGTACCTGCTTTGTCCTGTTATCACTTTTTCCGTATTCGTACCAATATGTTGGCGCTGGGACTTGAGGAACAGCTCAGTCATTTGATCAGTCGTTGGTTTGGTCCCAACGCAGAAGCGGCGAGCACTACAGCACAGGGCGAATAAGATGCGTCTCGATTTAGATGATGGCGATGATATCACCGTCGATATGGGGCCGCTCATTGACTGTGTATTCCTGTTGTTGATTTTCTTTTTGGTCTCCACGACCATGAAGAAGCCTGAACAGGAAATTCCAATTGAACTCCCTGAACCTGCAATTTCTTCTATCGACAGTCCTGCGATGCAGATTCAAAGTGTCGTGGTTGATGCTCAGGGCAAATTTTACTGGGGAGCCACTCCGATTGGACAGCAAGAACTTCATAATCAAATTAAACAATGGGGCGAGCTGAGTCCAGATAGCCATTTGCGCATTCGGGTCGACCGCAATACACCCTCACGTTATTTGGTTCAAATTATGGATCTTTGTGCCTATGAAGGCCTGACCAATTACGCCATTCACACCCAAGATAAATCTGCGCCCCACGCTAACAAGATTGAAGAAACTCCATGAGTGAATCTGACGAAGACTTTTCTCCCTTTGAGGAAGAGAAAAAGAATCTATGGGTCTGGATCGTTCCCTCGGTCCTTTTGCATGTGGTCCTTTTAATTGTGTGGATGGCGATGCCGGAAGAACCTCCGCGCAAACCTTCGCAGCGCAAGCTCACGATCAACAGTGCGCAAGCAGAACAATTGCAACAGCATGTTGAAGATGCCAATCTGAAAATGCTTCATTCCCAAGTCTCCGAATTACAGGAGATCAAACTGGCGATGGCAAAAATTCGCGATGCGAAAATGAACCAGTTGCGTAGCTTTGAAGAGGAAATGGTGGTGGTGGCTCCTGCAGATGCGACGGAGTTATTTCAGCAGTTTATGGCGGCCCAAGTCCTCATTGTTCAGAATTATGAAGGGCTGATTCAAAGCGTAAACAAAAGTGAAGCGCTGACGGTGTCTGCCAAAGAGTTGATTGCAAAAGAAGACCTGGCCGGAGCGATGCCGGCGATGCAGGAGATCGATCAATTGTATTCCGCTGTGGGAAGGCATTTATCGATCATCAATGAGCAGTTTGGAGTCTCCTTTGCTTTGGTGAGTACGGGGGAAGTGCAGTTGGACTGGATCTTGAATGATGCCATCACCACTGAGCTGTCGAATCTGAATGCGGCCATGGAGTCCGCATTGGCCGCAAAAAATACCGCAAGTGGATCAATATGGAGTGCTTATGGTGGCAAAGCCGGACAGGCCTTGGATCGGCTCACGCAAGATGCTGAAAAATCGATAAAGACACTTGAAGTCTACAAACAAAGTTTGGTGGATGGACAACGTGAACTTGAGAAAAATCAAAAAGAACTCAATGATCTTATTGCTCAAAACGAGGCGGGGATCGCTGAGCTGGACGCTCAAATCAAGGCGCTGAATCTTGAAGTCAAAGCGTTAGGGAATGCCAAGGAGAATCAGCAGGCCAAGCGAGAAGTGATGGCCAAAAGTAAAAAACTTACGGCGCAACTTAATCGAGACAAACGCACCTTGTCCGGTCAAAAAACGAAACTGAAAAGATTATCGTTTAAACCCGATCGCTCCCTACAAAATCAAGTGAATAAAATAAACGCATACATGGGGAATTTGTTTGCTACGCAACCGGACACCACAAAAATTGCAGCCGCATTACAGGCGC
Organism: Kiritimatiellota bacterium B12222; assembly: GCA_029719485.1. Classification (GTDB taxonomy): domain Bacteria; phylum Verrucomicrobiota; class Kiritimatiellia; order SS1-B-03-39; family UBA6053; genus UBA6053. The sequence continues at coordinate 1,228,299 of CP120722.1, forward strand.
AACTTGAAGTCACCCAGGCTTCGAAAGCGTTATTAGAGTCCTTGGCTCAGGCATCGCAAGGGAACGGGGAGGAAGGATCATGAGTTTTTCAGTCAACTGGAAGAGCGTGCTTACGGGCAGTCTGCTGTGGGGATCTTTCACCTTTTTGCAGGCGGAAAGTCCTGCAGAACCGAAGGCCCAATTATTAATCACGGGCTTGGAACTTCATCAGCTTCGTAATGATAAAAAAGCTCCGGAGTTAGGGGTGTATGATTCCTATGAAGAAGCTCAGGAACTTGAAGCGGAAATTGTGCAGATGTATCGGGAAATTCGGGCGGCAGAATTATCGTTAATTCAGCGCCAAACCTTGGAGAGGTCCTTGGTGTCTACGCTTACTCCTTTGAGTGAACGTGCTTCAGTAGATGCCGCGTTGTTGACGGATTCCGCCAAAGATGCTGAGACCGTAAAGCTTTATCAAAAAGAATTAGGGGTGGTGATTCAGGAGACGGATGCCATTGTCGCGAATGCCCGTGAATTGCTGAATAGTTTTATTGTTGAATCTACGACGCCTCCTCCACCGCTTTCGGAAGATGTTCCTCCTCCGGAACCGCTCACACCAGAAGAAATTGCTGAAATGGTCACTCAGCCTCAAGTTGAATTGTCCGAAATCGAGCAGTTGGAAATGGAGCAACAACAGCAGGAGCTTCAAGAGCAGCAGGCGGAACTTGAAAAGCAGATCCAGCAGGAACTTGCGAACGTAGAGATGAATCTTGAAGAGGCCTTGGAAGAAATTAAGGACGCTCAGGAAGTGGTCAAGGAAGAGCTGAAAGAAGTGGAGAAGCAGGTAGAAGAAAAAGAGCAAGAACTTGCTGAAGTAGACTCCACCGAAACAGAACCTGAAAAGAAAGAAGAGCTTCAGGCCGAAAAAGCAGAAGAGCTGGCTGTGGAAAAAGAAAAACAAGAAGAGTTGAAAGAGCTCGAAGAGAAGATTGTTGAAGCGGAAAAGGTTGTGGCCAAAGTGGTCGAAGATCTAAAAAATGTCGTTGAGGTACCTGAAGAGCAGGTGGAAAAAGCGGAAGAAGTAGTGAAAGAACTTCGGGAAGCTCTGGCGAAAGTGCAGGAAGCCGATGAGGCGGTTCCCGAAGTGGAGCAGCAAGCCGCGAAAGAGCATACGGAAGAAGCCGTGGAACAAATGGAATCCGCCCAAGCCGCGATGGAAACCGCAAGTCAAGCCATGAAAGAAATGGCGACCATGGCTCAATTGCTGAAAGAAATGGAAGCGGGTAAAAAACTTTCTAAAGATAACGCAATTGCGCAAATGCAGTCCTTAGGGTCCTTGGCCAATGCGGGTTCTGGAAGATGGTTGGATATTACCGCGCAAATGCGTGGGAAAAATTTAAACATGCCGCCGGTTGAAGTTCCTGAGAATCAGCGTCCTTCTTTGTGGGGGAAAAATGAATTAAACAGTGCTCCCAGTGCACGGAAAGTGATTCCGAGCAGTACACGTGGCGGGCAATGGATTTTCATTGGAGATTGGTATGTTTTAAGTCGCTATGACAATCCTCACCGGGCTAACCGTCAAAAAGTGTATCCTCCAGAGTCTATTTTGGATATTGATGCCCGTTACGCCAGTGAAGATGGGAAACCCATGCGTTGGGAATATGAAAGTTTCATGCCGCCGTATGTCAAACCGTATGGTTGGGAAGAATGGAAGATTTACTACTTCTATACAGAACTCTATTTTGAAGAAGCGACCGATGCGTGGTTGGCGATCGGAAGTGATGACCGTTCGGATATTTGGATCAATGACTTGCCGATTTGGCACAGTTCAAATGAGCATAAAAATTGGCGTGCCAATGAGGGGTTTCGAAAGGTTCATTTCAAACAGGGACGTAACAAAGTGCTGGTACGTCTTGAAAATGGACACCATGGCATGTCCTTTTCCTTGTATATGAATTTACATGACGGTCCGCGACCCACAGCCCCCTAAGGGATAAACGCGGATTGAGGGATCCCCTCCTGTTTCCTTTTAGAAGGATGCAGGAGTTTTTTTCTTTCTTAGGTTGCGGTGCTCATACGTGAAGTAAGTAACACGCTTTGTTGGTAGGCCGGTATGCCAAATTCTCGGTTGGTAATGAGACGATGTAGAATATTGACGGCGCTGGGGCCGGCCGAACTGAAGGGGGGCCTGAAGGAGAGCATATGCTCGGGAAGCTGAATGTCGGAATGTGAGAGTTGTACCTGGGGAAGCTCACGAAGTTGTTTGCCCACGGATAATTTATCGAAACCATGTAAATGAGAAAGCACCAGACTGTCGGGTTGATTGGTCATAAACCACTCACTAAGATCTTGGGGGCGATCGACTTGTTCTTCGAAGTAGGGCTGAGGAAGGGCGTTGGGTTGACCTTGGTAATGCGCATAGGCCGCTTGAATGAGAGGGGTGCGCAGGAAGGGATTGTGCGTGCTGTTTAAGATGAATCCGGGTCGGGTGCATCCCCGTTCTCTTAGCCAGTCGATACCGTTTCGAAGATCCAGTAAAAAATCACGCCCCACGACATGAATACTGTGGTTGACCCAGGTATGTCCCAAGGCGACCCAGGCAAAAGGTTCCCAAGGAAAAGGAAGTTCATCGTAGTGATGTTCAAACGGGCCGAGGATCACGCCGCGTATTCCGCGCGCTTCCCAAATGGATGCCAAGCGTTTGAGTTCGCGTTGCGTTGGATTTTTAAAGGCATAGTGCTCGATGCGATACCCCACCCGACTGCCAAACTCCTCGGCCGTGTCAAAGAGTTCTTGCAGCCAAATCATTTGTGCAGGCGTTTTGTCGGTGCACCAAGCAATGGTTTCCTTGTGGAAGGTTCCGCGACGTACACGAGAGAGGCCTGCGGAGACCACAGGGTCTAATTGATATCCTTCATTTTTGAGGGCATCGAGAATTTTTTGAGCCGTTTCGGGTGCCACCCGCGGATCCTGATGTAAGGCGCGGGAAACCGTAGAAGCGGAAATGCCGAGACGGGCTGCGATTTCTCGTTGGGAGGGTGGTTTACTCATGCAACTGTTGCATAGCATGAGAGGTTGTGAAAAGACAAGTCTCATTCTATAAGGGATCGCCATGAATCGGATTGAAGGTGAAACTATGATGAATGCTATAAAAATTGGTGTGTGTGGTGTGGGTCGCATTGGCGCACACCATTGTCGGCAATTTACGCAAGAGGCCGCGAACTATCGCTATGAATTGGTCGCGCTATGTGACGCAGATCCAAAGAGGTTGCATGAAATGGCCTCTGAATTTGGGGCTGAGCCTTATGCAGATTTTGCAGATTTCCTTGAAAATCCTGAAATGGAGTTGGTGATCATTGCCACTCGTTCTTTGGATCATGCGGTGAATGCACAGCAAGCGCTGGCGGCAGGTAAAAAGGTATTGTTGGAAAAACCCATCGGGGTGACTGCGGCAGATTACGAGTTGTTGCAGGAACTCGACCGTGACTATCCTGGTAAACTATTTTTCATGCATAATCTGCGTTTTCAGCCGGCCTTTATGAATATGCAGGAAATTCTTGCTTCGGGCCTGTTGGGCAAAGTGCAGGTAGTTAAACTTTGTAAGCATCACGGTTTCATGCGTCGCAATGATTGGCAGATGCGTTTGGATTGCGGAGGGGGGCAATTGAGTGTGTGGGGGCCACATCTGATTGATCAGGCTTTGCAATTGATGGGAGCGCCTGTCGAAAATGTCTGGAGCGATTTGCAGCGGGTGTTGACTCCGGGGGATGCGGATGATCAGGTGAAAATTATCTTGTCCGCAACCAATGGTATGGTGGTGGACATAGAGATCAGTAACTCGGTTGCGTTAGTTAGTCCTTATTACACTGTTTATGGGGATCGAGGTAGTTTGTGCTGCGATCAAGATCAGAAGGTGATTCAGTTGAGGTATTTGGATCCTTCGTTTACATGGCCTGAGGCTAAAGCCGAGGCGGGGAGTCCGGTAGCTAATGGTTATGGCGCGGCGGATCCTGAGTTGCCCTGGATTGAAGAAACCCGTAAAGTGACTCCGGAGACCAGTCCTTGGGATCAGGTGGAAATTGAGATCGCCACTCATCTTTATCAAACGTTACGACATGACCTTCCTTTCCCGATAAAAAATGCGGATGCGCTGGAGGTGTTTCGCATCACGGAAGTGGTGAAAAAACAAAATTCTCAATTTAAGTGGGTGGGTTAATTCAAATGAAAAGAATAAAAATAGGTCAGCTCGGAATTTGTCATGAACATGCTGCTGCAAAAATCGATACCTTGCGGGAGTTGAGTGATGTCTTTGAATTCGTAGGGGTAGTGGATGATCGCGCCACCACTGCGAATCGTTTTGCGGGGGATGATTTGAGATCTTACGAGGGCCTTACCTGGATGAGTGAAGAGGAATTGTTTGCGACGCCAGGCTTACAAGCTGTCGTCGTGGAGACGCCCAATTTAGATTTGGTTCCGACGGCGTTGCGTTGCATGGAACAGGGCTTTCATATGCACATGGATAAACCGGCAGGGAACGATCTCGCTTTATTTGATCAACTGTTGAAAGGCTGCCAAGAAAAACAACTCTCCCTGCAGTTGGGGTATATGTTGCGGAGTAATCCCGCGGTTCAATTTTGTCAGCGCATCGTTCAAGAGGGGTGGTTAGGTGATGTGTTTCAGGTTCAAGCCGATATGAATCATGATTACGGGGGAGAGGGGTATCAGCAGTATATCGGGAAAATTGAAGGGGGAATTATGTTTAACTTGGGTTGCCACCTTATTGACTTCATGGTGGCCTTGCTGGGACGACCTGAAGCTGTAACGCCTTTTCTGTCGGGAACGGCGAATGTAGACAAAGGCATTCAAAATAATGGTTTGGCAGTTTTGAGTTATCCGCATGCCACAGTGACGATCTGTAGTTGTAGTCAGGCTGTGGATGGAATTCGTCAGCGGCGTTTAACCGTGAATGGCACCAAGGGGACTTTCGATGTACAGCCTTTGGAACTCTACGATGGAAGTCCCATTCATGCACGTTTGATATTGGCTGAGGGCAATGCGGAATTTGAAGCGGGGAGTCATGACATAGAACTTCCCGGTTTTACCGATCGGTATCGCGCACAATTTTTGGAGTTGGCTCAAATGATAAACGGAGAACTTGTGAACCCCTACAGTTTTGAGCACGATCGTGTGGTGCAAGAAGTGGTGATGGCGGCTTCGGGGTTGACGACATGGAGATCGATATGAGCGAAAAAACTTGGAATGTTGTGATTTCACGAGACAGCGCGGTACCTAGCTTGGGATTGCATGGACTGCATGTGGCCTTTCGCGGACTGCCCCATGTGGAGGTAGGAGGTTTCTTCGATTCACGAGCAGATGATCTTGAAAGCATCATGGCTGCGACCCAAGCGAAACGTCATTATCGAAACTACGTTGAAATGCTCGATACGGAAAAACCGGATATCGTGGTGATCTGTTCCCGTCATCCCAACGATCACTTTGATCAAATTATACAAGCTGCCGAACGAGGGATTCATATCTACTGTGAAAAGCCGATGACGGTGAGTCTCGCAGAAGCAGATGCGATTATTGAATGTCTTGAAAAGACAGGTGTGAAACTCTGCATGGCGCATCCGGCCCGCTATGATGCTCATTTTTTACAGATGAAAAATATGATTGAGGCAGGGGAGATCGGCAAACCCATGACGGTTTATGGACGTGGAAAAAGTGATCATCGAGGCGGAGGGGAAGACTTGATGGTTTTGGGTACCCATATACTTGATGTGCAAACCTGGATGTTTGGTCAGCCCGAATCGGTTTGGGCGGAAGTGTTGACGGAAGGTCAAGCGATTAAAGCGGGAGTATGTGCGGAAACGGTAGAGCCGATTGGCCCCACGGCGGGAGATCATGTTTTTGCGTCTTTTCGCTTTCCTCATGAGGTTCGGGGATTGTTTGAAAGTCGACGCGGTTTGGTCTCGGATCCACATCGTCAACGCGGTCGCTTGGGCCTGTCTGTAATCGGAACCAAAGGAACCCTCTCGTTACGATTTGATGACATGGCGGATGCAACCCTCAAATGGAGCCGGCTTTCCTCGCCACCCGATGATGATGCGCTCTTCGAAGAGGTTCCGGTCATAGAAGGGAAAGAGGTTCCGGGAGCGCTCCCCCTAGAGTATTCCTTACTGGGCAATCAAACGCCCATGGCGTCCATGTTCCTTAAAAGCAATCGCTATGCGGCCTGGGACTTAATGCAGTCTATTTTGACTGACCGTCAACCCGTTTCAAATATGATGAATGCCCGTGTCGCCTTAGAAATGATTTACGGGATTTATGCCTCACAACTTTCGGAGAGCGTTATTCGTTTTCCCTTAACCCACCGAGAACATCCTTTGGAAATGAAATGATGTTACGTTCAATTTTATCTCAACACCCTATTCGAAAAAGGAAATGACCATGCACGCAATTCTTATTAATGAACAAAATGAACTTGTTTGGAGTGAAGTTCCAAACCCTACTCGTAAAACTGGCGAAGTGATTATCGATATTCGCGCCGCGGCCCTGAATCGGGCTGATTTAATGCAACGCGCCGGGAACTATCCTCCTCCGCCTGAATGGCCGGATTGGATGGGCTTGGAAGTGTCCGGGGTGATTGCTGAAGCTTCGGCCGAGAGCCGTTGGAAGGTGGGGGACAAGGTGTGTGCTCTATTGGGTGGTGGTGGATATGCCGAGCAAGTGACCGTTCCTGAAGATATGGTGTTGTCCATTCCTGAGGGCCTTTCTTTTGTAGAAGCGGCCGCAATCCCAGAAGCTTTTGCCACTAGCTATTTGAATCTTTGCTGTGAAGGCGGAATGAAGAAAGGCGACACGGTGTTTATTCAGGCGGGGGCCAGTGGTTTGGGAATGGCTGCGATTCAGTTGGCCAAAACCTATGGTGCAAAAGTAGTGACTACGGTGAGTAGCGAAGAAAAAGCCGCATTCGTACGTTCGTTGGGGGCAGACGTCGTAATCAACCGTAAAAAAGAAGATATTGCCACCGTGTTGGCTGACCATCCGGTGGATGTGGCCATGGACTGTGTCGCGGGTAAAAACTTAGGGCCATGCCTTAAAACCATGGCACGCGGTGGACGCTGGATTGTGATTGCTACTTTGGGAGGGCCGGGCAGTGATCTCGATATGCTGGATTTCTTCAAGCGCGGGGTCAAATTGATCGGCAGTACCTTGCGGAGTCGCAGCAGTGAAATGAAAGCTGAAATTTTGGGTGGACTTGAAAAAGAGCTATGGGAGGCCTTCTCTTCGGGTGCACTTCAACCTATTATCCATGCTTCTCTGCCCATTGAACAGGCGGCGGCGGCTCATGATATCCTGCAGGCGGATCAAAACCTCGGAAAGGTGGTGTTGACCGTGGGGGATGCGGAGGAACTGTGAAAATAACCGCCCCCCGCTGTTAGGGATCAGAGGCCATCACACTTGCTCGCGTGGAGCATGTAAAGCTCATAAAGCCCTTCTCCGTTAAGGGGAGGGGCTGTGATGTATGCGACGCATGTGTGTCCCTCGAAGTCAGAGTGGATGTATCGCTTGAATTGAGTTGGAGGATGTTGTCACCCTGGGCCCAGCCCTCGCTTGTCATAGGATGGGGAGTATTTGCCTACCCCCTTTTGGGGCATCTTTGTTGAGGAAGCGCTGGCTGGAAAAGCAGATGATTCTCCGCCGATTTCTGAATAAGTTCGGGAGAGAATTCTTTTGTGTGATCCTGGATGGAAAGCATGGTAGAAAAGGGGGCAAGGTTGCATGATGCATATTGCGTACGTCTGTACCTTGACCCTAAAGTGTTTTTCGGATACCGGGATGAAGTTATGAAATTTGCTTCCACTCCTCACGAATTTGATTTTGACCCCACTTACGGACATTCGGTTCCCGATTTACAGAATATCCGTTATCATGATCCTGAACCTGAAGATTTTGCTGATTTTTGGCAGGATCTTTATCGCAAAGCGATGGAGGTTCCTTTGGAGTTGGAGATCGAAGAGGATAAGCCTTTAGACGACGGATTCCGCTGTTTGTTGGTGCGCTATCAGGTCTGGGGAGGATATCGGGCTGGCGCCTGGGTGATTTTTCATGAAGATCACCCGCGTCCTGATTTAGGGATCGTATACGGCCATGGTTATGGCGGACGGGAAGCCCCGGAGATTTCTTTAGCTGCTAAAGATCGGATTTTGATTTTCACTCTGGCACCAGGTTTTCATCTTTCACAAGATCCTGCTTTGCCGGTAAATGATTCGAGCCTTCATGTGCTTTATGGGATTGAGTCACGGGAGAGTTATGTGTTGGCCTCTTGTGCGGCCACAATTTGGAGAGGGGTGGATGTATTGTCGGAGCTTACGCAAGGATCGATCACACGTTTTCATTATCACGGGTGGAGTTTTGGTGGGGGGATGGGGGCTTTGTCAGTGCCCTGGGAATCGCGTTTCCAAAGTGCCGAACTGGGACATGTCACCTTTGCAAACCATCCTTTCCGTCTGCGGAATGAGTGTGTGGGCAGTGGTGCTGCGGTGAGACGGCGTTGGTTGGAAGATCCTGCTATCGAAGAGACGCTACGCTATTATGACGCGGCCTTTTCTGTAAGGCATCTGCGTATTCCTGTGGTCTTTGGATGTTCATGTTTTGATCCGGCGGTGCCACCTCCGGGGCAATGGTCTGCCGCTAATTCCCATCCTGGACCTAGTCTTGCGACCGCCTTTCCTGTGGGCCACTTTGATTATACGCATCCGCAATCCCCAGAGGCGGAAGAGCAGCATACTCAAAACCTCAAGGAGTTGATGCCTTGGGTGCTGAGAGTGTAATTCGTTCCTGAGAGAGGTATTGCTGTCGTGCAGGATTCGTGGTGTTTTAGAGGGGAGGTCTTAGGTCCAAGGAAGCCAGGGAAGTCCTTCCTGTAATCCCTGCCGCATGCGATCCTCAGAGTCTTGCTGATAGCCATAAACCCTGATCCCAAAAATATGGAGCATGATGCTGGTCGCGCGCCGTTGGCTGAGTTCCGGGTTGAATTCCGTCTCGAGGCTGCTTCTGAACAGGGCTTCCATCAGTGCTAGTTTTTCGGAGGCCAATTTGTGAAGTTCATTCCCTTCCGCGGCGAGTTCCAGACGGGTTTTTAACAAAAAGCAACTGCAGTAATTGTCTTGGGTGGATTGGGCGATGTTATCTTCGAAGATCTGACAGATGCCTTTCAGAACATTGGGGGCATTTTCCAGCACTTGCCTTGTGCGGGTAATGGATGTTTGGGCGTAACGTTCCAAGGCTTCCCGAAAGAGGCCTTCTTTGTTTCCGAATGCCAAATAGATCGATCCCGGCTTTAGACCCGTCGCTTGTACCACCTGTTGCATGGAGGACGCGCTGTATCCGTGTTGCCAGAACAGGAGGATCGCCTTGTCGATTACTTCTTCTCGATTAAATTGTGCTTTGGCCATGAGACTCCTCGGGTCGTAGTGCTGAACTGTGTTTGATGTAGTATACAACTTTATTTTGAATAGTCATTCAAAATATTACTTGAATAATCGTTCAACATGACATAGTTTGTGAATCTGAAACAAAATGTTTTGGATAACCCTACTCTTAACCCCATGGAGAATTTATGAAGCCCTTTACAATTCACAACATCGAAACAGCCCCCGAAGACAGCAAAGCTCTCTTGGAAGATATACAGAGCAAGAGTGGCATGATTGCTAACCTTCAAGGAATTATGGCGGAGGCTCCAGGATTATTGGCAGGGTATCAAACCCTGCATGCGCTGGCCTTGCAAAGCTCCTTCACCGACGAAGAAGTGACCGTGATCTGGCAAACCTTTAATGTGGAACACGCCTGTCATTACTGTGTACCGGCCCATACCATGATTGCTCAAATGATGAAAATTGATCCGGCTATCACCGAAGCCCTACGCACACGCAGTACTTTACCCACAGAAAAACTGCAGGTGTTGCATGAAACTGCTTTGTTGATGAGTCAAAAAAGAGGGAATTTGACGGACGAAGATGTAGAAAAATTTTATGCCGTTGGGTATGAAAACCGTCAACTCTTAGAGATTGTGCTTATCCTGTCTCAGAAAGTGATCAGCAATTATGTAAATCATTTAGCTGAAACGCCCTTAGATCCTCCCTTTGTACCCTTTGCTTGGGAAAAGTAAGCCTACCCACTCGCACGAGTGACAGTACTGAAAACGGCTGAAAAAAAAACTTCATGGACCTTTATTCAAAAAACACAATGTTGTGGGTGCTCGGGTTTATGTTGTTCCTCGCGAATGGTGACAACTATGCCGCGGCATCATTACTCAATGACATCGCTGTCGATTTGGATCTCACCTTAAGTAAAGCCGCTTTGTCGGTGATGGCTTACATGATGTCCTTTGGACTCTTTACGTTGGTCTTTGGTCCCTTGTCGGACCGCTTTGGCAAAGTGAAGGTGTTTTTGACGGCCTCCATGGGGACAGCCGTTTTCAGTATTCTGGGTGCTTTTGCTTTTGATCTGCCTTCCTTGGTGGTTTTACGAGCCATCAATGGCATGTTTGGAGCCGGCATTTTTCCGGTGGCCTTTGCGTTGATTGGTGACTGCTTTGACGCAGAAGAGCGACAGATGGCCATTGCTAAAACCATGGGTATGGCTTTTCTGGGGGCGGCCACGGCCACAGCCATTGGAGGAGCTGTGGCCTATTGGGGTTCTTGGCGTTTTGTGTATTTGATCTACGGTATTGCAGAACTCATTTTGGTGGTGATGATGATGCGGATCCTGAAAAAAGATAAACCCTCCCTAAACCGAATTCCTTCCTGGGTCGCGTATCGACGGGTGTGGAGTCATCTGCGGTTTATGCGACTTACTTTCGTGATCTTTTGGGTCGGGTTCAGTGTATTTGGCACCTTCACCTATTCCGGAATCTTGATTCAGCAGTCCACTTCATACACTGTACTTACCGTGGGGCTGTTTCTTTCCCTGTTTGGCGTTGGGACGGTTGCGGGAGGTCGTTTAGCCCCCATGTTACGTCGAAAAACGCGAAATGCATTTCTAGTGATTACGGGATTTCTGGGCTTTGGTTCAATGCTGATTCTCTCAGCCGGCTTGCCTATAGGTTTTACCGCCATGGGATTGCTAGGATTCGGAATGGCCTTTGTCTTATTGCAATCGACGTTGGTCGCCACCATCATCGAAAAGCATCCTGAAATTAAAGGAACAGTAATGTCGATGTCAGGATTTAATCTTTTTTTGGGAGGGGCATGTGGCACGGCCCTCAATGCAGGAGTGATGAATGCGCATGGACCTGAAGTTATATTTTATTATGCCTCATTCCTTTTTTTGACCGCCAGCCTTTTGGCTGCAGTCTTTGTGGCACGATTTGAAATGCGAAAGAAAATCGCTCTTCGCTCGTGTGAAGTGGTGTACTGAAAGTACTTCTTTGCGCTTACTACGCTTCGCTTCGTTTGCCGTTTCGTTTCACTTCACTCGCAATGGGAATACATTGCGCTTACTCCGCTGCGCTTCGTTTCAAACACTGCTTCGCAGGTTCGAACCCTGTCGCGACTATTGTTAAAACCAAAAAACCCTGTAAACATTACTGTTCACAGGGAAATTAGATGGTCGGAGCGACAGGATTGACGTTTCGTTTTACTTCACTCGCAATGAGAATACATTGCGCCTACTCCGCTGCGCTTCGTTTGACGGGCTTCGCCCTCCCGTGGGAATACACGGGCTTACTCCGCTGCGCTTCGGTTCGAACACTGCTTCGCAGGTTCGACTCCTGTCGTGACAAAAAAAGAATCAGACCGAGAAGATCTGATTCTTATAAAAGGTAGATGGTCGGAGCGACAGGATTCGAACCTGCGACCCCTTGCCCCCCAGGCAAGTGCTCTACCAGGCTGAGCCACGCTCCGACCGAGGAAGGACGTTGTTACTGGTATTTTTATTAAAATCAAACTAAGAATTCAAAAAACCGAAGGTCGGAAGAGTCGGCGGGCATTTTTCCGACCTTCGGAAGCGCTTTTTACCAGTTATATTGGGTGCTGAGGGTGAAGGAACGCCCTGGCGAGGGCACTTCTTCTCCGGCAGTGAGGTCTCCGGCGGGCATGAGGGCCTCTTCGCTGAGATATTCGTAGTATTCGGTGTTGAAGAGGTTATCGATGCCCGCTTCGATGATCCATCCTTTTCGTATTTCGAGTCCGCCACGGAGATGGAATACGATAAAGGAGGGGGACTCATTTTCTCCAAAGTTTTCATCCACATGGTCTTGTCTGGCATTGAAGGTGAATCCAAATTCGGCGTAGGGGTGTAGGTTTTGTTCTCCTCTCCAGTTGAGCGCCGCGTCTATTTCTAAGGGCGGTATCTCAGGGAGATCCTGTCCTTCAGTGGTTTCTCCGCGTACCCAGCTGAGGCTGAGGGGGAGGCTGAGGGTTGGGCTGAGTTGCAAACGCAGGGCGGCTTCGAGTCCCCACATTTCTGCATCTTGATTGACGGTCCCTTTTATGCGGTCGACTTGACCGTCTGCATTTACATCAGCCATGGCCACCGTGCTGGGCAGGAGGTAGTCATTGATCCGAGCTGCAAAGAGGGAAAGTCCGGCGCCGTGTGCGCCTATTTTTCCTTCGGTCCTGAGTTCAATTTCATATTTGGTCTCAGGTTTCAGGGAGGGGGTGCCGATCCCGTATCCACCAGGCACTGGTCCAAAGGAGAGGTAGCGCTGGGTGAGGTTCGGCGCGGCTTCTGTGCGGCCTAAGCCCAAGTGAAGCAACCAGTCGGGATGAATGCTTTGGGTGAAGATGAGGTTCCCCGAGAGGGGGGTGTCTGTTTGTTCTACACTCTCGGTGGTGGATCCTCCTACACTTTGCCAGGCGTCCGCTACGGTGATTTTGCCAATACCGGGGCCGGGTACGATAATGGCGTCGGCTCCATCGGCGTCGCTACGGATTTGATCGATTCTTACGCCTGCTCGCAGGCTTAAGGTTTGAGAAAGTTGACCTTCCCATTCACCGTAGACGCCGATTTGTTCCTGACTGACATCAGGCCAGACCGGATCTTGAAAGGTCATGCCGGTGGCCAGTATGGTTCGGGTGCGGAGTGCACTGCGTTCAAGACTGGAACCGTCAATTCCTGCACGCAGTTCGCCATTGCCCAGGGTCGACCGACTGAGCAGGCCCAGGGTATAGGTATCTGCGGTACTGGGGGTCGAGGCTTGCATGATCTTGCTGTTCGCTTTGTCGCGGTTGTCCATGAGATGCTCGGTGGTGCCGGCCCCTGCGCTCAGACTGAGCTCTTTGAGTCGTTCGCCTTCCGGTTTCCACTGTAGGGCTCCGGTGTACAAATTGTTTTTGGAGTGTCGGGTGTCCATGGGGAGGGAGACGTAGTCGACATCGGTATCGTAGATCCACCGCGTGTTTAAGCTGAGGATAAGGTCATCGCTGAGTTTTCCTTTCCACAGGGCGCTGGCTTCTTGGGTTTGCGCATCGGCGGGAACTTTTTGTCCATCACCGGATACATAATCTTCGGAAGTGCTGGTGCCTAAGTCGATCTGCCAGGCATTTCGATCGGAAGCTCCTCCTGTTTTGATGGCCACGTTTCTATTTTTACCGTTGCTCCCTGCGCCTCCGATCAGAGAGCCTCCATAGCGGTGTTCACCTGCTTCGGCGAGTTCGAGGGACGAATCCAGAAGGATCCGGCCTGCCGTACTCAGGGGGCCTTGGGTTACGGAGGGGAGTCCGAGTTCAACGGAGACCGATTCCAAACTGAATGCGCTGAAAAGATTAATGGGCGGGTCCATGCGGGAGGGGCAGGCACCATAAAGGTTTAAGCCGTTGTATTGGGTGGTTACCCGTTCCCATCCCAGTCCACGAAGTACGGGTTCGCCAAAGTTACCGCCCACAGATCTCATGGAGACGCCGGGTACGTTGGTTAAGGATTTGTCGAGTTTTTCCTGTTCGGTCAGCAAATCGAGTTGATGACTGAGGGTCAGGGTAGGGAGGGATTCGGGCTGAACTGCGAGTGGAGTCAGGTTGTGGGTCTCAAGAGATTGCGCGGAAACGGTCGACACCACGAGGACCGCTCCGACTGTGCATAAAAGTCGTTGCATAATTTTTCTATAGAATGAGTTGTGAAGGTTTTTGTTCGTGTGTCGAACAAAAGAGAGGGGTCAACTATAGAATAATCGTGGAGGGGGCACCGGGGGATGATCGCTGGCAAGCGAAGGGTAGAGGGGGACGTGTGAGATAAAGTGAAAAGGGGAGGGGGAAGGCGCGCTGAATCCCTTGTTGTGACTGAGGATGAGATCAGGTCTGGGCGTGGCAGGGGAGGTGAAGCTGTTGTCTGAGGGGGAAGACACTTGCTCCTCAGTCAATTGATGGCACATGGCGCAGGGTTTTTCACCACTGAAGGTATCTTGAACGGCTTGGGTGAGGGTGCTTTCTTGGCGGTAGTCGTTGATCATCCCGGCCCAAGCGGTGATTTGGAGAATTTCCCAGTGCAGGGCAAAGCCGAGCATCCATACGCTTAACCCTACGCAGGTGATTTTTGTTCGCAGATGGATGCGGGGCTGGCTCATGCGAGATTGAAGAATCCGAGCGCGTTGCGCGTGCTTTGTTCGCCTATTTCTTGGGGACTGCATCTTCTCACCTCAGCCAAAACTTCTGCCACATGGGGAACGAAGGCGGGTTGGTTTTGTTTTCCACGATGTGGAACTGGGGCTAAATAGGGGCTGTCGGTTTCGATTAAAATGCGGTCTTCAGGAATTTCGCGAGCCACTTCACGCAGATCCGCCGCATTTCGAAAGCTGACAATGCCGCTGAAACTAATCATGAGGTTCAGATCGACCAACTTTTTGGCAAAGTCAAGTGAACCGGTGAAGCAATGGAGTACGGCGCAAGCCCGGTCAGGGACAGGCCATTTTTTAGAGAAGGCTGTTAACATCTCCAAGCTGTCTTCATCGGCTTCTCTACTATGAACGACGACCGGTTTTTGAAATTCACAGGCCAAGTCGAGCATGGCGCCAAATAGGCGTTTTTGCTCTTCGGGGCTGCCGGTATTGTGAAAGTAGTCGATGCCACATTCACCAATGGCCACCACTTTGTCGTGGGAGAGAAGAGGGCGGAGTCGGGAGAGGTCGCCATCCCATCTGGGGGCCAAGTCACGGTCGTATCCGGCGCTGCACCAGAGTTGGTCGGGGTAAGCTTGTGCGCTGTTGAGCGCGAGTTCGTTGGCGGCATCACGGCCACCGATGGCGAGCATGTGCTTGACCTGCGCTGAAGCAGCTTGCGCCATGATTTCGGGGATGCGGTCTTCTGCAGCAAAGGTATCGAGATGAAAGTGGGAATCAAAATACATGAAGGGTTATCCAATGAGGGGCCAGAAAAGTCTTTGGCTGGTGGGGTCTAGGTTTTTGAGGGAATTCACTGCATACAAATCTCCGAATAAATCTTCAATGAGAAACGAACCGTCGGGGAGTTGACGGGGCCATTCGTCTAGCTCTGTTTGAAAACTACGTTTGCCTTGGGTTGTGGTAACTTCCCAGCAGCGTAATTCGATTTCTTTGCGGAGAATTTGAATGGATTCAATGACAAAAATCCCCGTGTGCTGGGTCATTTCAGCCTGCAAGATTTTTTGGGATTCCGGGGAGAGCTCTTCGAGGCTTTTGAGAAAGTAGAGTTCTTCGTTTTTATCATTTCGAAAAGAGAGATAATGCAGAGGGTCTTTCCATGGAAAGCAGGGGGCGATCTGAATGGCTTGGGGGCCGTCAGGGCTTTGCATGGCCAGTCGACCGTCGGGTAGTTGTATCAGGATAGGGGCTTCCATGATTAGATCACAAAGGTTTGGTGGAGTTCCTGTTGCATGTCGTATAGGCCTTTGAAGACGCCGTCGGGAATGTTTAACAGTTCTTCATGGGTCCCGCTTTCGACCAATTCACCGTCTTTCATGACCAAGAGGCGGTCGGCACGACGGAGGGTTGAGAGTCGATGGGCGATGGCGATGACGGTGCGGCCGCTGACCAGTTTGTCCAGAGCATCTTGAATTTTGCGTTCCGTTTCGGTGTCCACATTAGAGGTGGCTTCATCGAGAATGAGGATGCGTGGATTATGTAAAATGGCGCGCGCGATGGAGATGCGTTGGCGCTCCCCTCCGGAAAGAGTTTGTCCGCGTTCTCCGATCATGGTTTCGTAGGCTTGGGGGAGTTTGCAAATGAATTCATGGGCATGAGCGGCCCGGGCGGCGTCCACAATATCCCCTTCGTTTGCGTCGTCTAATCCATAGGCGATGTTGTCTCGAATGGATCCATGAAAGAGGTAGGGTTCTTGGAGAACCATGCCCACCTGAGTGCGGTAACTGCCGATGTCGAGTTCCCGGAGATCGTGGCCATCGATTAAAATGCGCCCTGCGGTGGGATCATAGAAGCGCACCATCAATTGGATCAGGGTACTTTTACCCGCACCGGAGGGGCCCACAAGTCCCACCATTTCTCCGGGTTCCAATTCTAGCGAAATGTTTTTGAGCACCTGCCGGACGCCATCATAAGAAAAGCGGATCTGTTCCAGCTGAATTTTTCCTGCCAGGCGGGGGATCTTGATCTGATCCACCGTGTCGGGGATATGGGGTTCGGTATCCAGAATTTCAAAAATACGATGGGCGGAGCTGACGGCTCGATTCATCATGCGGGTCATTTGCCCGATGGTTTGTAAGGGCTGCATAAACATGCCGGCGTAGAGCAGGAAGGTAACGAAGGTGCCGATACTGATGGCGGGTAGGGTATCTCCGGTGAGACGTGGTAAGGCAAAAAAGTAGACGGCCAGAGAGATGCAGTGGAAGCAAAAGGTTAACGAAGGCCAAAAGCGGGTCCACACCTTATGTACCTGAGTAAAGGCATTCAGGCATTCGTCATTGTGATGCAGAAAGCGTTTGGTTTCGCGGTTTTCCTGATGGAACGCTTTGACCACCCGAATGCCGGGAATGGTGCCGGAGAGGACGGAGGTGAGGTCGGACCATTTACGGAAGGCTTTGAGGTAGATGTACTGCATTTTTTTGCCGTGCATCACAAAGGAGGCGAGAATGAAGGGGACCGGAAGGGTAAGGATAAGACCCAGTCGCCAATCTAAAGCCAGGAGGACGGTTCCCAAACCGAGAAGCATGAGGATAGATAATGCAACCTCGATTACACCAAAGGCGATGAAGTCCCAGAGTCGATCCGTGTCGGAAGAACATCTGGAAATGATCGAGCCTGTTTGTTTTCGAGTGAAAAACCGAAGACTGAGGGTTTGTAGGTGGGCGTAGACTTGGGTGCGGATATCGTGGGCGACGTGTTCGCCCATAAAGGCCATTCGTCGGAGGCGTAACCACACGAAAAAGGTGTGTAACACATAGGCCGCTCCTAAAATGCCCATGTAGGTCCAAAGTCGAGTGATGGGCATCCCCTTTTGAATGCCGTCGATCATCAAACCGGATATACGAGGTGGAATGAGGGTCAGGGCGGTTAAAAACACTGCGGCCATACCTCCCAGCCACAGATCTTTTTTGTAGGGAAGCAGGTAGGAGAGTAATCGCCAGATGACCGCCATTTGATTTCCGCGAATCGTCGCCTGGGCATTTCGAATGGGTTCCGCGAGAGCGTCTGCATAGGCTTGGTCCGCAAAATCGGGGTCGCTTGACGACGTTGCATTCTCTTCTTCGAGCACGAGTTTGATATTTTCCATGCAGCGCTGCTGACGTCGACTGAAACGAATTTCTGCCAAGGGAGTTGCATGCGCATCGTTACCGATCAAGCGCCAGCGATAGCCACTGAGATCGGTGCTGACGATAACCTTGGAAATCTCGACACGGGGAATCAGGACGTGGGTGGCGGCTTGTTCGCCGGGTTGGATGAGGCAGAGATCTTTACTCCCCAATAAAACCCATTGATCTCTTAAACGGTGTTCGTGGTTGAGATCTGACAAGGCGTAAAGAATAAGATCCTGATCTCCCCAAATGCTGGGGAGGTTCTGGCTGATCTCAGGAGGAAGACGAGAAGGTTGAGCGGTGTAGCTCTCGATCAGACGCTGGTTGAGGGTGGTATTCATTGGAGACGCAACCCCTACAGCACTCAAACACAGATGGAAAATATAAAGATTCTAATTCACGTGACCATCGCCGAAGTCACAAGTCACCGTTGAGGAATCATCTATAACCGTGATGCTATAGTTTCCACTTGCAGGGCAGGTGGGGCCGGTATTTTTTGAGAAATAGTCGGTTAGGTCTAAAAGGTCTATCTCGGTTACGCCAACATTTTCCATAAGGTAGCGTTCGGCTGAATTTTGAATAATCCGCAGATTATTGATGCATACCGTTCTCCGTGCTTTGTCTCGGGATTTACGGTATGAAGGATAACTAATCGCTGCAAGTAAGCCGATGATCATGATAACAATCATGATCTCAACCAGGGTAAAGCCTTTTTTCTTATACTTCATTGAACTTAATGATTTACTCTTTTGAGTAAAAAATCAAGCGATTATTCGCCCTTTCATAGGACGAATTTCACGTTTATTACATTTGAGATAGGTAACTGAACTTAATCAGCTAAAATATCTTTCTCTTTTGCGGCTAAGGCGTCATCGACTTC
Source organism: Kiritimatiellota bacterium B12222 (assembly GCA_029719485.1). Lineage (GTDB taxonomy): Bacteria > Verrucomicrobiota > Kiritimatiellia > SS1-B-03-39 > UBA6053 > UBA6053. The sequence goes on from CP120722.1 coordinate 1,246,882, forward strand.
TTTAACGAATTTGTCGGTCAATTTTTGTACTTCAGACAGGTTTTGATCGCGGTCATCTTCGGTAATATCGCCTGCTTTCTCGAGGCTTTTGATGCTATCGTTTGCATCGCGGCGAATGTTTCGGATGGCGATACGTTGTTCTTCAGCATTGCGGCCTGCAATTTTGACCATTTCTTTGCGGCGTTCTTCACTGAGTTCAGGAACAGGAATTCGAATGATGCGTCCGTCATTCATGGGAGTGACTCCAATGTTAGCGGCGAGGATGGCTTTTGTGATTTCGCCTAAGCATGAAGGGTCAAAGGGGGTGATGACCAAAAGACGGGGTTCTGGAATAGAAATATTTCCCAATTGTTGAATGCGAGTGGGGGAGCCGTAATAGTCTACGGTAATTTTATCCACCATGGCAGGGCTGGCTTTGCCGGTGTTTAATCCAGAAAATTCTTCTTTCAGGAATTCCAATGCTTTTTGCATTTTCTCTTCTGATTCCATTGTGATCATGTCTAAATCGTCCATGTGCTGCTCCTAAGTGCTTATTGAAGTGCTTATTCTTGAATGAGGGTGCCTACGTTTTCGCCATCGATGACCCGCTTTAATTCGTCTTGTTTGAAGAAATCAAAAACGACAATGGGAATATGGTTTTCTTGGCATAAGGAAAATGCGGCGGTGTCCATGACTTTGAGCTGACGTTCGATAGCTTCTTGGTAGGTCAAGGTTTCGTAACGTTTGGCATCGGCATATTCTACGGGGTCCTTGTCGTAGATTCCATCAACTTTGGTACCTTTCAGCAGGCAATCTGCTCCGATTTCAGAGGCGCGTAAGGCGGCGGCACTGTCGGTGGTAAAGAAAGGATTGCCTGTGCCTGCGGCAAAAATGACGACGCGACCTTTGCTTAGATGGCGGGTGGCGCGTCGCATAATGAAGGGTTCGGCGACCCGTGGCATGGTGATGGCCGACATCACCCGGGTTTCAACCCCAATTTGCTCAAGGCTGGCTTGAAGGGCTAAGGAATTGATGCAGGTTGCAAGCATGCCCATATAATCGCCCTGAGAGCGGCTGATACCGTGTTTTTCTCCAGAGAGACCGCGGTAAATATTTCCACCTCCCACGACCAATGCGACTTCAACACCACGATCTCGAACGGCTTGAATTTGCAAGGCGACCTTTTGGATAACTTCAGCATCCAGGTTCATGTGGGTTTCAGGATTGAGCAAAGTTTCTCCGCTCAATTTAAGAAGAATACGTTTGTAGCGAGTGGGGGATGGCGTCATAGGCAGAGATCATAACGACCGCTGGCTACTGGCGCAAATCAAAACGCTATGAAAGCGTAGGTTGTCTATAAAAAGATCAATAGAGCGGTTAAAGATACTGCGGCAGAGCCCGCGATAATTGAGCGAATGCTGGGTGCATTTCCGTCGAGGATCCACGCTACGGGGATCATAAATACGGGCATGGTGGCAATGACGGCTTGCACCAAACCTGATGAAGTGGTTTCGAGGGCAGTGATCAAGAAGCTCATACCGATAATGGGGCCCATGAGTGCTGAAATACCTAACCACAGTAAGGGATGGCCCTCCACTTTTCGATGGGGGATGAGTTCAACCGGTTTTCGGAATGGGTGTTGGTGAGCCAGCTGCAGAAATAACAGGATGACCATGACACCGAGGGTGCCTGCGCCCACACGTATCAAGATCATCAACCATGGATCTACAGATGTTTGCGAAAGGGTTGTTTGATAATTTCCGTATCGCTGAAGGGTAGATGACAGGCCTTGACCTACGGCGGCGATGACTCCGAAGAGTAAGCCTGCCCGTAATTCCTGTGGGCTTAAATGTTGGCGTTCTTTGGGGGCGACCGCGACCGCGACCAAAAGTAGAATGCTTCCTGCACAGATGATTTGAGATAGGCTAGGGAAGTCTCCCAATATCCACCATTCAGAAAGCAAGGCGGTGGGTGGTGCGAGGCTGCCTACCATCAGCACGGATAGTCTGGGGCCTAAGCGTCGAAAGGCTGCAAATAGGCCCATATCCCCAATGCATAAATGGCAAAGGCCAGCCAGAACAAACCAGATTGCCGCAGTGCTGGTGAAGCCTGTGTTTTGCCACAGGCAGATGGAGAAAAGCAGGAGGGTGGCGATGCATAAGCGTAACAAATTGGCTGTAGGTGCCCCGAAAAATCGTGAGATTCTCGAGGAGGCGAAGCCACTGATCGACCAGCAGATTGCCGTGAGCAACGCGCTGATCATCTCGTTTTATGCGCTCCCCTTGACGGGGAGAGCTTACGCATTTTCTTTAGTAGCTTTGGTTTCCTGTTCTTTATAAACGGATTTTTCATATCCTGATGCAAAATCTTTATAATGAACATCAAGGGGTTCGGAGGCTTTCTTCATATTGAAGTCATTCACAATAATACCGATCACATTGGATCCCACCCCTTTGAACTGAAGCAATACATGGCGTAATGCCCGGTGGCGGGTTTGACCAGCACGACAAACCGCCACAACTCCATCAGACAGTGCTGAAATAACCAGACCATCTGAAATGAGGCCGATGGGCGGCGTATCGATGATCACACGGTCGTAGTGTTTACGGGCCCATGAAATCAAATTGCGAATGTCTTTTCCGCCCAAGAGGTCGGCGGGATTGATATCGCTGGAGGCCAGAGAGGCCATTAAATCTAAATGTTCGGTAGGGCCGGGAAGAATGATTTTTTCAAAATCTTTCCCGCCGTGTTTGGCCAAATGATGGAGCAGACTGTACTGAAATTCATCATCTCCTTCTTTGGCTTGGATACCGTCTTCAAAGACTTTCGCCAATCGGGGACGACGCATATCGCAATCGATGAGCAGAGTTTTTTGACCCGCACGCGCAGAGGTGATGGCGACGTTGGTTGCGCTAACGGTTTTACCTTCACTGGGAGAGGCTGAGCAGAACATGACCACGTGTCCGCCGGGATGAGAATGTCCTTTGTCGCGGATTTCCCGTAGGCGGTTGTTGTTCACATGATCGAGAATAACGCGCACGGCATTGAAGGCTTCTGCGACTTGACCAAATTTTTGATTCAGAGAAATCATCGCCAGATCAGCACGTTTCCCGCCTGCGATATGGGGAATAATACCAATAATGCGACTGGAAATTTCGGCTTCGAGTTCTGCAATAGAGAAGATACGGTCTTCCACGGCTTCGAGGGTTAATGCCAGCATGAAGCCCAGTGCCAAGCCACCAAAAATCCCTAAGGGCATCATGGTGATCAGTTTGGGGTGGACCGGTTCTTCTTTTAAGGTTGCACGCTCTACTAATTTTAAGGTGGCGGTATCTTCATCGGCCGCTAAACGTGCTTGTTCAATACGGGAAAGCACGTTGTTGAAGGCGCTTTCTGAAGCATCTCTTTCTCGCATGAGGGTTTTGAGGCGGGCTTGACGTTCGACCAAAAAGAGTTCCTGACGGGTTACTTTGTCCGTCAATTCTTCAATGCGACTTTGTACGGAGGCGTACTGACCCTTGAGGATTTTAATTTGTTGACTGAAGCTGCTTTTGGATAATTCCACTTCCTGTTGGATATTGTGGGTGATTTCCTGAATGCGTAAGTCTAATTGTTGCACATCGGGGTGGAATTCAGTGCGGGATTCTAATAACAATTCCCGTTGGGCAATCGCCGCGCGGTAACGTTGTACTTCGAGCATGATGACTTCACGATTGGGAAGGGAGGTCGGGAGTTTGACCCCTTCTTCCAAATCAATACTGACGTCATCGATGGTTTTTAAAAACTCTTGGGCACTCATTAATTGAGTGTCGTAGTTGATCATCATTTCATTGAGGGTCAGCAAAGATTGGCGATCGGCATTCTGCTCAGCTTGCAGGGTGTCGAGTTTGTTTTCTTTACGGAAGTCCAACAATTTGTTTTCAGTATCGGTGAGCTGTTGTTTTTGGACCGCTGCAGAGCGATTTAACCATTCAACGGCCGCATCGGACATTTGACGGTTTTCATCTTCGAAAAATTCTTGAGCGGCTTCCGCGGCTGCGTTTGCAGAGATTGCGGCGACCACCGCGTTATTACTTTCGGCGGTGATTTGTACCAGACGGGACTGTCGGAGCATATTATAGCTGATTTCCCCAAATTCAGGTGTTTCGTCGGTAGCTGTGGGGTTTCCGAAAGTATCCCAGAGGATTTGAAAGCGTTCCAAGGCCTTCATATTAAAGAAATCACCCCGTAATCGTCCCAGACGGGTGTTGAAAACTTCTTCGCTCTTTCCGTATTCCTGATTGACCACGGAGTTCATAATTTTGGAACCACGAACACTCATTTCAATAAGGGCTGTTGAGCGGTACACCCGCTCGGCTTTCCAATAATATAAGGTGGCTGCTGCGGCACCCAACACCAGCATCATCATAATCAGAAACCAGCGACGGCGTAAGACTTTGATCAGTCGACGTGGCGACAGAAATTCTGCGGCTTGGTTTCCGTAATCATACCCGCCGTATTTATTGCTGTAGCCCGAATACCCGTATGCCGCCTGACCACTTGCGTAAGGGTTTCCTGAGTATCCATAACCTGAATAGGGGCCATAACTTGCCGGGCCAATACTTTGTGGTGGGGGCGGGGGAGCGGCGACAGGGTATTCGCCGTACGGAGATTGATTCATATTTGGATCCATAAGTAGAAAAAATCCTACAGAGCTTTGGTGAAAACTCCAGCAGGAAAAAAGGTTTATTCTTTTGGTTCTGGCGGGGGATCAGCTGGGAGTGACGACCCACTCTTCGAGTAATGCCATCAGTCTTTTAGGGATGGTGGCATCAATATAGACGGCGTCATCCTCATAGCTGCAGTGATTCACTTTGGCCTGTTCGTGTAATACGGCCACCAAATCTCCCCGGGAATGGGGGAGGGCCAAGTGGATTTGTTGCACTTGGTCGGCCAATTGATCGCAAAATCTTTCTTCCAGGGCTTCGAGTCCTTCTCTGCTGTGGGTGGAGATGAAGACGGCATCGGGATGTTTTTGCATCAGACTCACTTTTTGGGCGTTGCCCTGCAGCAGGTCTATCTTATTAAAGACGGTGATCATGCGTTTTTGGTCAGCGCCCAGTTCGGCCAATACGGTTAAAGTGGTCTCGTAGAAGGCCTCTACTTGGGGGGCGGTTACGTCTAACACGTGCACCAAAAAGTCAGCGAGAATGGCTTCTTCGAGGGTGGCTTTAAACGCATCCACCAAACCGTGGGGCAAGTTGCGCACAAAGCCTACGGTGTCGGTGACCAATAATGGCCGACCATTGGGTAATTCGATGCGTCGGGTGGTGGTGTCCAATGTCGCAAATAATTTATCTGCCACATAGATGGAGGATCCGGAGAGGGCCTGCAAGAGTGAGCTTTTACCTGCATTGGTATAGCCGACGACCGCGGCGTGGGGGAGGGGCATACGACTCCGTTCTTTTCGTTGGGTCGCCCGGTTGGCGCGTACTTCCTTGAGCTCTTTTTTGAGGGCGGAAATACGGTCGCGGACCATACGACGGTCCAATTCGATCTGTTGTTCGCCTTCTCCTTTTTGAGCAGCTCCTCCGCCGCCTCCGCCGGATTGACGTCCTAAATGTGCCCAAGCTTTTTTCAAACGTGGTAAATTATACTCCATTCTTGCCAGTTCAACCTGCAATTTTGCTTCTTTGGTTTGGGCCCGACTGCCAAAAATATCTAAAATCACTTCCTGACGATCAATGCAGGTGCATTTCGAAAAGGCTTCCCAGTTGCGCTGTTGAGCAGGTGACAATTCATTGTCAATCACCAGGCAGTCGGCATCGAGATTCTTCATCTCTTCCAAAATTTCATCGGCTTTTCCGGTACCAATGAGGAGGCGTGCCTTCCATTCCCGGACTTCGACCACGGCCGAGCCTACAATGCCAATGCCGAGGGTAGTGACCAATTCTTCGAGCTCTGTGAGCAAATCCTGTGCTTCCGATTTGGATTCCCCTTTTAACAGCACACGCATTAAAAAAGCCTTTTCGACCATGCGTGGCTTTTCTTGTACATCAATCATAAGCGGTTCCAGAGTTGCAATTCATAAATCTCCTTATATCTTCACCGAACTTTAAATACAATTCATAAGGAAAAACATGTCAGACTTACTTAATTCTCAAGAAACCCCTGTGATCTCTAAAACCAAAGAGCTGTGTGCGAGTTTATTGGAGCTGGAAAGCTACAAACGTATGAAAGCTCAACTTGACGCTTTTGTTGAAGATCAAGCTGCACAGGAGTTATATCAAGAACTGAGCCAGAAACAATCTGAGTTGGTTCGTAAACAGGAAACCACCGGTGACTTAACCGAAGAAGAAATTAAATCCTTCGAAGACCAACGTGAACGTTTGTTGATGCATCCCGTTGCTGGTGGCTTTGTTGAAGCTCAACAAGGATTTGAAGAATTGCGTGATACTGTGGTGCGGTATGTGACCAAAACCTTTGAACTGGGCCGGGTGCCTACTGAAGAAGAAGTGACCCCGAAACAAGGCGGATGCTGTGGTGGCGGATGCGGTGGTGGCAGCTGTGGTAGCGAAGGCGGATGTAGCTGAAGCGACATACCTACCCCCAAGAAAAACCCCGAAGAGATCTTCGGGTTTTTTTTATGAAATCGGGCATCTCCGATTTCTGTTGCAGGATGCTAAAGGCTAAGACGGAAAAGGTCTTAGCCTTTTTTATTTCTGAGGTTATTCTTTGTCTGCGGAGTTGTCGCTTGCACGGTCATCGTATTCTTTTTGATGATCTTTCATCTCGTTCACTTCCGCGTTAAATTCCGTTTCATTGGAAGGTGCAGGAACGGGCGCAATTTCAGCGATAATTTCTTGGGAGGATTCTTGAGGAGCCTTTTTCATAGCTTTCTGCTCTTTTTTTGAAAGTTTGCCATCTTGATCCACATCGAATTGTGCCAATAATTCAGGAGTGATGACGATTTCGGCATTGTCTGCGTTCTCTTCGCTTTGCATTTCTTCTGCGATGAGGACTCCTGGGAGCGCAATGCTAAGGAGTAAGGTTGAGGCGGCAAATTTAAGGGTCCGAGATGTGTGCATGTGAATACCTTTTGAGAGGGGGTTAAAAAAGTGTTGAGGTCGTGATGAATCGTGCACTCACTTTAGGGTGGATCTGCTTTGAATTACAATAGTAAAGTTTAGGACAAAAAAATACCCCTCGGAAATCCGAGGGGCAGCTGAGGAGCAAGGGGGGTTATTCTTCAACTTGTGTGTCGTTGACAGCTTTCTTCATGTTCTTTTGGTGAGCGGCACGAGCCGCTGCACGTTCTTCTTCGGAGAGGACGCCGTCACCATCCGCATCGAAACGTTTCATGGCTTTTTCGCGCATTTGTTTGCGTTTTTCTGGTGGGGGGCCCATTTCTTCACGCAAGGTAGCTTTTTCGCTCGCTGAAAGTTGACCGTCGTGATCGATGTCATACTTTTCAAGGATTTCGGCTTTGCGTTCCGCCTGTTTGGCTGTTTTCAGGGCTTCGCGTTCTTCTTTGCTTAATTTGCCATCACCATCTGTGTCGTAGGTGGCGAGCATTTCGGCTTTGCGTGCTTGTTGGGCTGCTTTGGCTGTGGCACGTTCCTCTTCGGAAAGTACGCCGTCTTCGTCCAGGTCGAACTCTTCCAACATTTTTTGCATACGGGCACCGCCTTTAGGAGCACCTTTGCGTTGACCTTCTTTTGCTTGAGGGCCTTCAGCGAAGCTACTTAAGGGGAGGAGAGCTCCGAGGAGTAGAGTTGAAAGGATGGTTTTTCTAATCTGACTTGCGTTCATTTTGTTTACCTTTTAGGTGAGGGTTTTGGTTACATTGAACACAAACGGAAGACTTTCCGGTTTATTGTATGAGACTGAACTTTTTTTATATCTGGCGCTGGGCGATAGCGATGGGTTTTCAAAAACACCATAAAACCTCATGGGTTTTAACGATGTTTGATCCTCCGAGTTTTTTCACGATCCCGCTGTCGTTGAATTCTGCGGGCGGCGATGCATTCTTTGGGTAAAGGGGTTCCCGTTTGAATGTAGGCGCGCATGCGTTCAGCCATCCAAGGTGCGAGTAAAACACCCTTGCTGCCAAAGCCGTTAAAAATCCATTGATCAGATTGTTCCGGATGCGGACCGGCTACGGGTACGCGGGCTATGGCTACGGGGCGAAGGCCCGATTGGTGATCACAGACTTCAAAGGGCAGCTGTAAAATCTCCGAAAGTGAAGTTTCGATTTCTGTTCGACCTGCTTCTCTGGGTTCGGGGCTGGGTTCATCCCAGGCGTAGGTGGCACCACATCGAAAGCGTTGATTTCCCAAGGGAACCAAAAATTTCCCAAAATTGTAAATGCGGTCTTCTGCGAGTCCAGGAATGTGAAGGGTTAAAATATCGCCCTGTGCATTGCGCCAGCCCACATCTTTCCATAGTGGATTTTCGGACGCCCGCACCCCTTCAGCCCAAAGGGTAATGTCGGCCTGATCCCGTTTGCCCCATTGACCCTGTTCTTGCCTGCGTTTTTTTAATGCCTCGAGCATGGGGGGTAAATTGACCCAACCGCCCCCGGTGATTTCACAGGCTCCGAAGGGAAGATGGAACGGAAAGGCGGAGGCGTCGATACTTTGTGTGAATCGCTGATCGCCTCTCGAGTGCCATTCGTCCGCCTCCTTTTGTGATCGGAAAATGCGTAGGGTCGATTGAGGATGAAAGAAAGAGCCCCCGCTGCTTTTCTCTAAGGCGGGGTAAAACTGTTGCACTTCCGGCAAGGCTTCATCCAGCGCCCAACTGGCAATCATGCGTTGACCGGTGAGCGGGGTAAACATGCCGGCGGCCACCTGACTGGAGGCGCGGCCACCGTCGTCAAACACCGAAAGGGTTAACCCGGCTACGGAAAGAGTTTCCGCAAGGATGGCGCCCGCGAGGCCATGGCCGATAATTTGTATGGAAGGGGATTCAGACATAGTGGATGCCTGAATCTCTATGCTGTTTAGACGGAGGAATCAACTTCCCATTCAACCAGACCCATGGGCAGAGCCGCAGGCCGTTCGCAGGGAGTGTTGATCTCGATATGGGTGCCGCTTTTTCCTGAAGCTTCAAAGGCCAACATCACTTCGAGGGTGTGCAAGGCCAGATCTCCATTCACCCGATGGGGGCGGCCATCTCGAATGGCCTGCACCATATCCACCACCCCGATCATACGGGCATTGGCAGGATGGGTGGTGCTCACGGTTTGAAATCCATCGTCGCCCGGACGGAATACTTGGGGAGGGTGGGGGTAGTTATTGGGATCCCCCACCTGCAATGTGCCCTCTGTGCCGAAGAGTTGAATGGGAGGGGCTTCGGCCTGCCAGCTATCAAAACTCATGATCATGGTGATGAGGCATCCATTCGCAAATTCCAAGACGCCACAAAGATGGGTATCGGTTTCGACGGGGAGGATTCTCCCCCAAGCCTCTTCGCTGGTTGCACGACGTTCGGTGAAGGCTTTGGTGGTTTTACCGCAGACCGATTTTACCGGTCCCAGTAAATTGATAAGTGCATGAATATAATAGGGGCCCATATCCAGCATGGGACCTCCACCTTGTTCATAATAAAACCCGGGATTGGGATGCCAGGATTCATGTCCATGCCCCATCATCACGGCCATCCCGGCTACCGGCTTGCCGATCCAACCCTCATCCACCAATTTGCGTGAAGTTTGGGCGTGACCAAACAAGAAGGTGTCTGGTGCGCAGCCGACCCGTAACCCTTTCTCCGCCGCCAGGGCGATGACCGCTTTGCCCTCTTCAAAGTTAATGCCCAGTGGCTTTTCGCAGTACACATGTTTGCCGGCGTTCAGGCATTGCGTGGCTACGGGCAAGTGTGCTTGAGGGGTGGTAAGGTTTACCACCAATTCGATTTCCGGATCGGTAAGGAGCTCCGCAACCGACATGGCTTTGCAACCATAGCGTTCGGCTTGGTTTTGTGCCGCTTCCAGATGTAAGTCGGCGCAGGCGACGACGTCAAGATTTGAGGCTTTTTGACCCCCTTCGAAATACGCTTTGCTGATATTTCCACAGCCGATAATACCGATTTTCATGTTTTTCACTTCCTCACCTTAACGCATGGCCCACAGCATGCCTTTTACCGTCATGTCTCTAACTTGAGGGTAGTCTATAAATTCTTGGGCCTGATGACCCAAAGCGGAGAAGAAGACTCTGCCTATTCCCAATGAGCGCGTCCACACCACTGGCATCACCGCCCGTCGACCATCGTGATCATAAAGGGTGTCTGCGAGTACGTGGATACTCGGGTCCACCAACATATAATATTGTTCGGAAGTGTACGGGAACTCCAATGGAAGGTCTTGGGTGATCTCATGTTGATTCGCGGTCAGGCGTACCGTGTAGTCTCCCACATGCGGATGTCCTACAAAAATACCGCCCACGGCCCATTCGTAATCGATGTTCCCGCGGAAGGCATCGCCCATGCCCCCATGAAAGCCACCGAATCCGGTACCTTCCTTGACGGCATTTAATAAATTCTCAGTCTGTTCTTTGCCGATCTCTCCGGTGGTCCAAATCGGGGTGATCAAATCATAGCGTTTGACCTCTTCAGGGTCATTTAAGGCGTCGAGACTATCAGAAACCGTGACGCTTACGCCCCGGGCTTTCAGTTCTTTGGCGAACATTTCCGCACACAGGTCAGGTTGATGACCATCCCAGCCACCATGAAAAATCAATGCCGTACTCATAAATGCTCCTTTGGGTTATAGACGAATTAACTTTTACACTATGAAGGTTTAAATGTACAATGGACAGGATATCACAACTTATGGACATATTGATCAATCATTGGCGACCGATACCTCGGCGTTTTCCTTCACGATTCCGGGTGGCGACCTTGGGTCATCTTCGCAAAGGCGTTGAGGATCAGATGCGTAGCGCATCGGACACCTTGAATTTTTCGTTTATTTTGGATGGTGGAGGGCGTTGTCGACGGGGAGAGGAGAACATTGACGTGAAAGCTCCGTCGGTCCTGATGGAATGGCCCGGGGAATATTTGGAATATGGTCCCAGCGAAAAATATGGATTTTGGGAAGAGTTTTACCTGATCTATGACCGGAATCAGGTGCCGGATTTCCTTTCGGCAGGTTTGATACAATCCGGGGCGATTTATCGGGAGCTGGGAAAGCCTGAGCAGGCGCGGAAGTGGATGTCAGAAATTGTTAGACTGACCCGGGGAGAGGCCTCGTCGGATAAGGCGGATCGTTTGGATCGACTTTGTGAGTTACTCATTGTCGACAGTTTTTCATCTGTAAATGCTGTGGAAACCAGTTCTGTTGAGCAGTTACTCCGTGAGATTCACCAAAAGGTGATGCGGGAAATACGCAATGAACCTGACTTTGAAATGTTGGCCCGGCAAGCCGGATTATCTTACAGTTCTTTCCGTAGGCATTGGGGGACTTTGTTCGGATTGCCACCGCGTCGGAGTCTCATTCGGGGTCGGATAGACAAGGCCTGCGAACTGTTGGTGAATACGTCACTGTCGGTTTCCGAAGTCAGTGAGGCGGTGGGCTTTAATGACCCTCTCTATTTTTCCCGCAGTTTTCATCGTGAGACCGGGGTGTCGGCCACCCAATATCGATCACGCTACAAAGCTCATTAATCTCCAAACAATTTCATTTGGTCGGGATCTTCTTTTTTACGACGGGGTTTCGGTTGTAGCAGTTGGGGTTGACCTTTGCCATGTTGACCGGCTTCGAGTCCAAATAAAATTTCGCGGGCGCGATTGACCACAGGGTCGGGTAATCCCGCCAAGCGACCTACTTGAATACCGTAACTCCGGTCGGCGGCCCCTTCCACAATTTTGCGTAGGAACACAATTTGTTCGCCCCGTTCCCGAACGGCGACGGAATAGTTTTTGGCCCCGGACAGGGTTTCCGGCAATTGGGTGAGTTCGTGATAATGGGTGGCGAACAAGGTCTTGGCTTTGCTCTCCGGACGGTTGTGCAGGTGTTCCGCGACGGCCCAGGCAATACTAATACCGTCGTAGGTCGAGGTACCGCGTCCAATTTCGTCGAGGATGACTAAACTTTTGGGTGTGGCGTTATTGAGGATGTTTGCGGTTTCCTGCATTTCGACCATGAAGGTACTGCGTCCGCGTGCCAAATCATCGCTAGCGCCTACACGTGTGAAAACGCGATCGACGACGGAGATGCGGGCTTCGGATGCGGGCACGTAACTGCCCATTTGGGCGAGGATGGTAATCAAAGCCACTTGGCGAATGTAGGTGGATTTACCTGCCATGTTGGGACCCGTGAGAATGTGAAGCTGATAGGCTTGGTCGTCCAGATAACTGTCGTTGGGTACAAAGCGTTCGGCGTCTTCCAGGGTTTCAATTACGGGATGTCGTCCATCCCGAATATCCAAAACGCCATCATCACTCATGGTGGGTTTGGTATAGCTTAGTCGTAGTGCACGTTCCGCAAAACTAGTGAGGACATCAATTTCTGCCAAGGCGATGGCGCTTTGTTGAATTTCCAACGTGAAGGTGAGGACCTGTTCTCTAAGGGCTGAAAAAAGTTCTTGTTCTAAAGCGACGGAACGGTCCTGAGCTCCTAAAATTTTATTTTCCACTTCCTTGAGTGCAGGGGTAATGAAGCGTTCAGCATTTACCAAGGTTTGTTTGCGCTGATAGTCTTCCGGAACCAATTCAAGGTTGGATTTACTGACTTCGATGTAGTAGCCAAAAACTTTGTTATGCCGTATTTTCAGGCTCTTGATGCCTGTGCGCTCTTGTTCTTGCACTTGGAAGTTGGCCAGCCATTTCCGACCCTCGGTAGAGGCGGCGCGAAGCTCGTCCAGTTCCGCATGAACGCCGCTACGGATGACGCCGCCGTCTTTTAAATTTGCGGGAGGTTCATCTTCGAGTGAGGCTTCGATTTGCGCGGTGAGTTCGGGAAGGGGTTGGAGTTGTTCACCCAAATAATGCAAACGACGGGAAGGGGAATCGGCGAGCACAGATTTTAAGTTGGGCAAGGCGCGTAGGGATTGCGCCAAGGCTTGCACTTCACGTGGATTTCCGCTGCTGCTGTGCAGTCGGGCTAACAGACGTTCGAGATCTTTGACCTCTGCTAAGCCTTCGCGAATTCCCCGGTAATCGGACTGGCGATCTAACAAGGTTTCCACCGCATTGTGTCGTTCTTCGATGGCTAGTCTGTTGGTGAGCGGGCGGGAAATCCACTGACGCAAAAGTCGGGCTCCCATGGCGGTGCAGGTGGCATCCATCACTTTTAGCAGGGTGGGACCACGATGACCCGGACGTGGATCCCGGGACTCAATTAATTCTAAGTTTGAAACGGTGGCTTCGTCCAAAACCAAAAAATCTTCGGGATTGCGCACTTGCAAGGAGCGAATATGGTCGACTTTATTGTGCAAATGATGATGCACGTAGTGGAGCACTGCTGCGGCAGCCCCGATGGCGGGACCTAAATTTTGGCATCCGAATCCTTCGAGAGATTGCACTGAAAAATGGCGCACCAATAAATCTTCAGCCGCATCACTTTCAAAGACCCAATCATCGTAGGGCGTGAGCACTTTGGCGACCAGTTTCAGGTCGGCGGGCCATTGATCCCGTTCATCTTCGGCGATGAGCAATTCCGCGGGACCCGCGGAGACGAAGCTGTCGAGTAAGGCATTTAAGTCCTGGGATTCCTCTACCCGGAAATCGCCCGTGGAAATATCTAAAAGTGCTAAGCCAAAATGACCTTTTTCCTGATGGAGGCCTGCGAGATAATTTGGACGGGCCGAATCCAGCACATTGTCTTCCAATACGGTGCCGGGGGTGATGATGCGGACCACTTCGCGACGAACGATGCCTTTGGTTTGGGCGGGATCTTCAACCTGATCACAGATGGCTACTTTTTTGCCGGCACGAATTAATTTGGCGATGTAGTTGTCCGCAGAGTGAAACGGAACGCCACACATCGGAATTTTCTGACGTTTGGTCAGGGTGATTTCCAAAATTTTGGAAGCCGTCACCGCATCTTCAAAAAACATTTCATAGAAGTCCCCCAACCTGAAAAACAGGATGACTTCCTCGGGCAGGCTGTTCCGGATTTTACGGAACTGTTTCATCATGGGCGTTGCTTCATTTACCATGGGGAGATCCTTATCTATGTGAGCACAGGGGGCAAGAAAGAAAGCGGAATCAGAAGGTTCGGGTGTGTAGGAGGTTGGGGAATCGGGCAGGGATGCCCTCGCTCCGGCGAGATAAACAAAAATGGAGCGAGGGCATCCCTGCCCGAATATGAATTTGACAAAAATCCGACAAATACATATGAATAGTTTATGAAAATTGCCTATTATCACCCTAAAGAAAAGCTTGAGAAGCATGGTGACAAACTCCCCCACTGGCAACAGGCGGCGGTTCCCTGTTTTATCACCTGGCGTTTGGCCGATGCCCTGCCGGTGGCCTATTTACGCAAACTGAAATTTGAGGAATATCAATGGACGCTGCGGCATCCCAAGCCTTGGGATTCTCAGACCCAGGATCTTTATAACCATTGTATCGGGAGCAAACGGGAAAAGTGGCTTGATCGCGGATTGGGGCGCTGTGTATTGCGCAGACCAGATGTTCGGCAGGATGTAGCGGCGTCTTTACACTTCGGGGATTCACGGCAGTATCAGCTGATGTGTTATGTGATCATGCCCAATCATCTTCATCTGTTTATGGTTCCGGACGCAGAGGCCTCATTGGGGGAAATCATGTTTTCCATTAAAAGTTATACGGCCAGTCGCATCAACAAGTTGTTGGGGGAAAGGGGGGCCTTTTGGCAGGAAAAATACTGGGATCGTTTGATTCGTAGTCCAGCGCAGGGCATGCGGGTGGTGAATTATATTCGGAATAACCCAGGGAAAGCGCACTTGGGAAAGAAGGAGTATACGTTGTGGGAACGGGAAGATATTGAAGACCTGTTTAGGGGGGAGTGAGTGATCGGGTTGGGATCGGGCAGGGATGCCCTCGCTCCGGTGTTGAGGTTGAGGTTTCGGGGAGAGGGGAGCGAGGGCATCCCTGTCCGATTCTGTTACATCTCCCGTTCGAGCAACCACCGGGTCAATGCTTCCAGCATATCGGTGGGACCTTCGAGGCTTTCAAGATCTTCGAGTGCTTTTTGGGTGTAGTCGGCCGCTTTGGCGCGGGCGCCCTCGAGACCCCACAGGCTGACAGAAGTCATTTTGCCGTGACCTTCATCACTTTTGGCGGGTTTGCCCAGTTTCTCGGTGCTCTGGGTACAGTCGAGAATATCGTCTAAAATTTGAAAGGCCATGCCAAGGTTCATCCCGTAGCTTCCTGCCCGCTCTACTTTAGAGGCACAGCCTCCTCCACAAATGGCACCGCAACGGCAGGCGCAGGCAATCAGTCGAGCGGTTTTTTCGGTGTGAATGTACATCACTTTTTCTTCGTCGGCAGGCGTGGTTTCGGCTTCTAAGTCTTCAATTTGTCCTCCAATCACGCCTTCACTTCCGCCAGCACGTGCCAATTCGCTCACCAACATACAGGGGGGATGAGGGAGGGGGACTGCGGTTTCTCCCATCCACCCCAAAGCCAAGGTGAGTAAGGCATTTCCGGCCAATAAGGCATTGGCTTCGCCAAATTGAATGTGAGTGGCGGGTTGTCCCCGGCGCAAGTCATCATCATCCATACAGGGCAAATCATCATGAATCAGGGTGGAGGCATGGAAAATTTCCAGGGCGGCAGCGGGTTTCATGGCTCTGCGGGCAGGCGACCCCAAACATTCGCAAAATCCTAAGGTCAAGATGCCCCGCAGGCGTTTTCCACCATTGAGGCAGGCGTAGCGCATGGCTTTGTGGACCACCGCCGGGCGGGTGTCTGGGGGAGGTAACAGCTGTTCGAGCGTGTGCTCGATTTCCTGTTTCCGATTTTCCATCCATTCCTGAAATACGCTAGAGTTTTGCGGGTCATTGACATTCATGAGGGGCATGGATATAGTTTGATCCACTTTTTTCAATCACGGAACTGTCTCCTGGAGGTTTTAGATGCCCACATACGATTATGAATGTCAAGAATGTCACCATCAGTTGGAAGCTTTTCACGCCATGAGCGCGGACCCACTCAAGGACTGCCCTGAATGCGGAAAACCTGCTTTAAAACGTCAGATTGGTACCGGTGCAGGTTTGTTGTTTAAAGGAAGCGGCTTTTATCAGACCGATTACCGTAGCGATAGCTACAAAAAATCGGCTGCAGCCGACGCCTCTAAACCTGCTTCGAGCAGCAAAAAAGAAACTAAATCCTAACCTACCCTTTATAAAGACATGAGTAAAAAGAAACCTACAGAACCCATGATCGCGTGCCCCAGTTGTGGTGTACCGAATAGAATTGCCTTACCTTTCTGCAAAGAGTGTGGTTCACGGATTTATCAGGGAGGGAAATCACCCAATCAGGAAAATACAGGAAAAGAGGTGACTCCTGGGGGAAGGGCCTTTCGAAGTGCGATCAATTCGCTATTGTTTGTGGTTGTGATCGCTGCGGTTGCCTTGGCGTTTTGGCCTTATGCTAAAAAAAGTGTTCCCGTGGGGCGGGATCCGGGACGTCAAATGGAGCAGTATTTGTTGTTGGCTGATAAAGCCTTTTCCGATGGCACTACCTTGCCGGAAGCGCGTTTTTCTGAACGGAATATCAATGCGTACATCGGACAAAATAATGATGAAAATGCAGGCAAGTTGATGGGCGTGATCTTGAGCGCGCCCAACGCGCAGTTTATCGCGAATGAACCCGTAGGTCCCTTCAATTTGAGTACGCGGGTGATGCTGAAGCCCAAAGGTGAAGAAGGGTCATTAGAAGTGACTGATTTTTGGATTGGTCACCTTCCTTTGCCTACGATGTTGGTGAAAGCGTGGACCTACTCACTCTCTGAACGCTTTGACTTAAACCTCGATCAAGAGTTGTGGAATCAATTGACGCTTGAACAGGTGAAAGATAGTCAGCTCTACGTGCAGTTTAATGACTAAATTATGAAAATTGTTCTGCAACGGGTACGTCATGCACGCGTTGAAGTGGATGATGAAATTGTCGGACAGATAGAGGCCGGCTATCTGTTATTGGTGGGGGTGGGTCCTCTGGATCTCCCTGCCGATGCAGAATGGTTGGCGCGTAAAATTGCGGGTTTACGCATTTTTCCAGATGAAGAGGGGCGGATGAATCTTCCCTTGTCGGATGTGAATGGTGCCTGTTTGGCGGTGAGTCAATTTACGCTGTTTGGAGATTGTCGAAAAGGCTTTCGTCCTGGATTTACTCAGGCGGCACCAGCCGAGAAGGGTCGTAAAGAGTTTGACTACTTTGTGACCTGTCTACGGGGGCAGGGGGTGAAAGTGGAGACCGGAATCTTTCAGGCGGATATGCAAGTTCATTTAGTAAACGATGGGCCGGTCACGTTGATCTTAGAGCGTGAGGCCGGCGTCTAATGCGTTGTTTGCTCATATGTTTTGTACTGTTAGTAGGGCAGAGACTGTGGGCACAGGAGCTCGACGATGCTTGGATTCGTTCGAATAGTGCGCGTGGACGCATTCAAGTGATGTCCGAAGACGGGGTGTTGGCACAAAAAGTGGCCTATTGGAGTGAACGTAGTTTAAAACAGTTGGAACGGGAGTGGCGTAAGCCGATTCCTTTTCAGCCAAATCGTCCTCTCACCCTGGTGATTCATCCCGACCGGACGGGTCTTCATTTCAGCCAAAGTTGGCTGCAGGGGGTGTTGACGCAAACCATCTTTTTAGCGCCGGATAGTTTGCAGGCGGAACCACGAAAAGTGGCAGAGCTGTTCACGCAAGCGATGGTATATCGCATGGGCTTGGAGGCTTTACCGCCTGAAGATCGGCAGTTGAATTGGGAGGCACCCGATTGGTTGATTGCTGGCTCGGCACAGGTTCTGTTGGCAGGGCGTAGTCGTGAGTTGTTTGCTTGGTTGGTGGCCACTTTTCAAACCGATATCCCACCTGCACCGGAAGAAATCGCGAGGATGGACATCGATGGAGAGGATGCCAGACGTGAAGCGGCTGCTGCGTTACTTTGTCGCTGGGTATTTGCCAAACCTTCCCCCGATTTTTGGCAGAAAGTTGCTGAAGATGACTTTCAAACTGCTGAATCTTGGTTGCGTGAAGTTGGGCGGGCCCGAAACTTACGGGACTTACATGTGATTTGGGATTTGTGGTGGATGCAGGAGCGGATGAAATTGATTGGGGAATATTCGCTGTCGGAAGAAGCTGAGGCGTGGCTGAAAAATGAACAGCTGTTTATTCCTGCCTTTTATGGATGGGTAATGCCGGAGGTGAATTTACAACAGCCCCGTCCTTTTTCAGGTTTATATGTTTTTCTGGATGACCCTGCATTTGAATTAGGCATGCAAGAGTGGATTCTCCGTTTACAACATATTCGCTTTCGACAAAGTGTGGCGCTCAATGAAAAGATCGATCAGTTACAGAAAGCGGGCACACTGTCGATTCAGGCCAGCCAAGAAAAAGGACGCAAACGGGACCGACTTTGGGAGCAGGCCTTGGAAGTGGTTACGAGCGCTGATTTTTAGTTTTTGCTTTTTGGGGTTCTCGAGTCTTCTTCATCTTCTGGCCCGGAGAGGGGGAGTCTAATTAATTTTGAGCCCACGTTCATCGAGCCGGGGAAACGAGGAGGGAAAAGAATCAGCAACATTCTTTCGTGTGATTCACAAGTGATGGTTTCTTTGTAAACCTGTACAAAACCTTTATCTTCGGTATTTACGCCGAGCAATAATGAGGCTTCAGGGTAAAAGCTGATGGAAGGATTGGCGCCAGGAGTGATCGTCAGCAGGTTTGCTTTTTGCTTGGTTTTTTGGACCCCACCTTGGAATTCGGTATCCATGGTGTTAAAAATCGTCACATGCCCTTGAGGAATATTACCTTCGGCTAAATTTACGCCTTGCAGCTTATATTTAAGCCCTTTTTCAGGGAAGTTTGGATTGTTGGAAAACAGGAACAGCACTTCTTCCATATTCGATGGAATACGTGTGGTGGCGACCATTGTTCGTTTTACCGCATCTGGATTGTCCGCGGTGGGGACGTGTTCCTCTTCAAAAAAGACAATTTTTTGTGGCCCTTTATAGCTGTAGCGTAGCGAGCGTCCGGAGGAACGGAAACCCGTGGGTTTTGAAGAAACGAGTTTGCCGTCATCGTCAAATACACCGAAACGAATGTTATGAAATCGCGGACTTGAAACCACATAGAAATCAAATTCTTGCAGGGGAGGAGGTTCTTGGGCAATGAGAGGGGTCACCCCCATGAAACAAAGCCAAAGGAAGATTAAATTTCTGATTTGGAAAGCCATTTGAAGGAGATGATTTTGAATTTTCGGCCGTAGGGAGAAGAAGGAGGGTTGGCCATGTCCGCGAGGGACGCGCCACTTTCAATCGGGGTGATCACGCGTTGAACCACTGCTTCGCACCATGCCTGTGAGGCCGTGTTGCCATTGCTGGCGGACAGGTCTCCATAGGCGCGAATCACAAAGGTGTCTGAGCGGGTAGAGAGGAAGGGAGAGAGTGCTGTCATCACATCGGCTTGGGATAGCCAACTTGGCGTACGTTCTTCTGCCGTGATTTCCGACCCTCCTGGCAAAGCGATTTCATGTAAGCCCGCAACTTCTATAGCTTCTTCGATGATGGTGTTGCCATTTTTATAGGGTTCAGTTAAGAAATCATTGATGCTATAAAAGGGGTGCCCGTTGCTTGCCGTTCTTTCTTTGATGGCGCTTACAATTTCTTCCGCCATGTCTTCGATTTTAGAAATATCGCTGTCATCATAATCACTATCCGCTCCGGTAAACGCAACTCGTGGCGTCAAAAACGTGATGGTGTTTTTAAAATTCATCATGATTTCAAGATAATTTAAATTGAAGGAAGGGATTTCGAATTCGAACAGTTCTTGTACGGATTGTGGGAAGCGGGTGAATCCTGAAGGAAAATCGACGTCGGATTGGAGAACGGTGCTGTCCTCAGTTGAATCGTGGAGATTGCTATCGCGCTCGAGATGATTCATGTCTGCAAAACGCATTCCTGCCAGTACGGTTTCCCATGCTTGCACGGAAACGGAATTTAGATTAAATTGCCCTTTCACTTGTAGGGCCAGCGCGGCATTTTCTCCCAAGGTTGAGAAAGTGTTGGTGTCAAAGGCGTTGATCTCCAAGTCCCCAGGTTCTGCTAACTGTAGACGGGGGTGGGGGAGTTGCGGGTGTGCCGTTGATAAGAAGTCTGGTTCAGAAATGGAGCGTTGAATGCCCGATAAAAAGTAGTCGTCAAACAGTCGGTTCCAGGTGCTTCCTCCCCATGGATTGCCAATGCTGTAGGGGGGCATGCCGTGAATGTACACATGCTGTAATTGCCCTACAGAGAGTAAAGGTTGTCGAGGCAACTCAAACAATGGCGCATCCATGTAGGTGCTGGTACTCCAATCGCTGTTACTCAAGACGCGGTCAAAGTAATATTCCTCTCCGTCTTGGTCCAAAGAGAGGTTGGTCATCAATTCTGAATCATCAGGGGCGTAAGAGGTCGCTTCCTCAATCATGGTGTGCGTGTTGGAACTGAAGCTGTCGCCAAAACTGGGGGAAGGGGTGCGTTTATCTATATTTTTGAGCCAAGAGCTGGGGTCGCTGGCTGCGGTAGTCCCTCGTTCAATCATGCGGAATCGGTAGGTTAACCAGCGACTTCCCCATTGGGAAAGGGTTCCGTAGTCGATGGTATCCACATCGTCATAGCTAAGAGTTGTATGTTCCCGTAAAATCTCCCCTCCATTTTCGGGGGCACGCCTTAAGCGTACAGTTAACGTGGTGGGGTCCATTTTATATCCCACACGATAATTGGAACTGTCTCCGCCCATGGGGAAAATGATGGAGGGGCTGATGCTACCCTGTAAGCGGGATAGATTGGACCGGCGGCTCGCAAAGCTCGCTTGGTTGGGGTGGTCCTGATCTGGCCCAGTCCAGTAGAGCAGTCTTCCTGGTCCGTGTAATTCCATGTCATATGCCCCGTCTTCCAAATAGACATAGGTTTCGCTGTGAAACTGTTCCTGACCCAAACGGATGCTGATGGTATCACTAAAGATAGTATTCGGGTCAAAGGTATCTGCCCACATCAAGGTATCCAAATCGTCTCGGAGGGTCATCTCGATGGGTTGAAATCCGCTGATTTCCAGAATGAGGTCTTCCTGCGCTAAGGCCGTGCTGTAGGGATTCCACAGTTCTAACACTACCGCCATCATTAAAGAGGCTTCGCCACTGCCGGTGTCTCTGCGGGGACTAAACTGTAATCCGAAATCGGTGATGATCGGACTGACCGAGTGGACAATTTCACCGTTCGATGGATTGTAGTTACTAGGAGGGGTGATGCGATGGGCTCTGCGGAGATCGCTTGTAGTTTTAATGACGGAGTGAGAGGATGTAGGCGTCTGTAAATAGGAGGTGAAATCCATAAACTGTTCGAATCCGGCCCCCAAGAGGGAAGGGGCCAGTGACAGATCTTTTTTAATGCCTCCGTCGATAGGATGGGTGAGTAATCCTGTGGCGCGATGGGTGTAATCATGAATGCCCCCATCCTCGCGTGGATCTGAAAGTCCGGAAAATAAAGCATATTGTTCAAGGTCGAGTACGACAGAAGTGAAGGAGTTGGCTGAAGAGGCGTCAAAATCCAGCGAAGGAGAAAAGGCAAGTTCTTGGGCGTTCCGTACCGGAACGGTGTAGCGGAGTCTTTCTAATTCCGTAGAGGTCAGTTGCTGAATGGTATTCGTAGCCGGGAAAGGGTCATTTAGGCTTAAGCTGGCTTTGACTCCTTCGTCGGAAATCCACCACGCATAATGACCATCGCGATAGGGCGAATTGATTTCGACTAAGGGTGCGAGAATACGGTCATTCGGATCAAAACCTGTGCCCAGCACACCGGCTTCAATTAAAAGCGCACTTTCAGATATAATTGGCGCAGTGGTGGGGGAAAACGTGGTTCCTGTCGGAGTGGAGATTAACCAAACGGGAGGGTCATTGGGTTCTTGGGTGTTCCAAATTCCTGTTACAAATCGATTCAGGTTATTTATGGATGGACCGAGGATTTCGGCACGAGCGCTTACGCGTCGATCTTCGCCAGCTGTCTTTTGAAGTTGGGCCAAGGCGAGGTGTAAAGCCAGTTTTGCGTTTTGTCTGGCTTGGATGAGATCTATCCGATTGGAAGTGCTTCGAAGTTCGATGCGCACATAGACGGTGAAAGATAACACCAGTACTAACAGCAAGCTTACCACCAACAAGGTGAGAAGCAGGACGCTTCCATTTTTAGATGAGTTGTTATTTTTCATGTGTAGAGTGAAGTTAAAGCGCGTTGATATACGAACAACTTATTTTTGGTTAGAATTTGACGATGATATCAAAAAACGTACAAAATTGTTGTTGGGTATAGCGTTTATTACATTCTACACTGAAATTCTCTGAAGGTTTACCTTCTTTTGGTAAAATAAATTACTTTTGGGGAAGATATTGCCATAAGCCTTTATGTCCTGCTTGGGCTTCTGCTTGGGCGTTGGCGTATTTATCGGCATAGGCATGGGGTCGTGAGGAATCGTGCAGAGCTAAGCCGCTGCGCAAAAGTTTTAGATTTACATGTGCACCCGCCACGATGACATGCATGGGGCTATTGGCTTCGATGTCTGCTGGCGCTTGTTCACCATTTTCACTATAGAGGAGTAAATTTTGTTTGCGGATAAAAGCGATCAACGTTTTGTAGGTGGATTCTCCGAATTCTGCCGCGATTTCAGGGCTGACGCCATTGGCAGAGGCCCAAGCGATGACCGCTTCATCCTCGGCATTTCCTAAAGGAGGGACATTGAGGCCTGCAATTTGAATCTGAATCACGGGATTGGGGTTTGGAATCTCCCAATCTCGGAGTTGCACCTCAATATGGTTGCCATCGACGACTTTTTGACACTTAAACAAAATTTTATCTTCTTCGGCTTCCATGCGTTTCTCGATCATGATCGGGCCCACATAAAAGGTCATCAGACCCGTGAAAACAAACATAAACAAGAAGAAGGCAGTGACAATAAGTTGGTTCTTTTTACGCGGGTTCATGGTTCAACCTTTGGCGTAAAGAAACGCAGATGCACGACCAAACGACATCAAAAACTAATTTATGCGCGCAACGACTTGACAATGCACCCTTTATCACCTATTTCCACCCCCACTTCGGCGGTGTAGCTCAGTGGCAGAGCAGAGGAATCATAATCCTTTTGTCGGGGGTTCAACTCCCTCCACCGCCACCATTTTAAAAACCCTGTTTACCTAACGTTTACAGGGTTTTTCTTTGTTTAGGGCCTGTGGGGTAAAGCGGGGAAAACGCATGAAAACGCGGGTCAACACCATTAAGGGGGGGGCATTTGAATCGTGGATCCTATGAGCGTGATATGTCAACAAAACAAAAACTCCTTAGCTCGGTCACCCACAATCAGGTAATGCTTCGCGTATCTGGGTATTATTCGACCCGGATACGATACGACGAATCTACAAGTAGTTCTTTTGGGTTCTGTATTTGAGGATTACCAAACCGGCTGATGACCCTTAAGAGAATATACCTGTATTCTTTCAGGCAGTCTTCCCATTCTTTCGCAGTAAGTTGCCCTTTTTGAACCTCTTTACGACCTGGAGCAGAATTCTGCCACCCGTCGAAACACACGATGCCGGTGAGCGTGAAGTTGGATGGTTTTTTAGGTGAAGAGGATGTGTGTCTGAGCTTGCCTGCGGTGGTGGGTAAGGGTGGGGTGGAGCGTATTTTGCAACCCAGCCTCAACGAAGAAGAGCAGGCCGCTTTTCATCGGAGTGCCGCGGTGGTGCGTGCGGTGATCGCACCTTTGGCGTGGTAGATGGGAGCTGGAAGTTGGAAAATTGAAGATGGGGGTTTAGAATTTGAAATCTGAAATTTAAAAATGACCCAACCTCCCCGTAAGCGGGGTAGGCAGACCTATTTTTTTAAAGTGGAGACGGTAAAGTTGGCGTAGCGGGCGGATCGGGTATACATGTGCCTCAGCCCGATCCGGCCTTCATTTAGTGGTGGCAGGTCTGCGGTGTTCCAGTGGCAGAGTCGTTCTTGGTCTGCATTGCGGATGAACATAAATAGGTCGTCGCCTTTTTTGATAATGGTGATCTTGTGGGGAACATTGGTTTTGAACAGGCCGGTGTCAAATGCGTCGGGTTTGAAATCGGTTTCGGCCAGGCTTTTGCTGGCATCGGGGCGATAACGGCGGGCACGGATGTAGTCTACTTTGTTGGGGGAGTTATCATTTTTATATGCAGCGTAGCTGATGTGATAGGTGTTCATGTTCTGAAAGTATAACTTCATCGCGGGGATTTCACGGAGATCGGCCCATTCAGCGACGTCTTTATTGTAGGGGCCTTCTCCGCTGCCGGTGGCATGGAGATAGAGAATATTTACACATTTGGTTTCGTTATCTAGCCGGGTGTAGTCGTATTCGATTTTGATATCTCCTTGAAAGCTTTGTTTGCTCCATAATACCGCGTGTGATGCATTTTCGCCGAAAATGGGTCCTGCCTGAAATTTCATGCCTTCGGGCGTGTTTTCGAGGGTCGCTTTTTTTCCGTCCAGCATCCATTTATCTTGCCAACGCTCTATTCCGGAATCGCTCCAAATTTCCTGCCAGTCGGCTTGGTTGATTTTTTGGAATTGTGCCATGTTTTCCTTGGTGGGATTGGCGTCATCCGCTAATAAGAACGTGAAGGACAGGAAAGTGGCGAGGAGGACATGGATAAAAGCTTTCATGGTTTAAAAGTGTAGGGTGGGGTACTTCTTTTGCCAATCATAATTTGGGAGGAAGCGACCGAAGTGGGGTTATCCAGCAGGCTAGCCGGCGGTTCGTCGTTTCTTCAATCTTTGGCGTTGCCATGCAGATAGCTCCCATGCCCTCACGCATCGCGCATGCGCCTTCATGAAATCTCTTTATCCTTATATTTAAACGTCGCTTTGATGAGCTTAAATAGGATTAAAACTTGCGCTAGTTTGCTCGGTAGCGTCCGGGTAATCAGCTGTACTGGCAAGCTGGTTTGCAAGATGTATTTCTTCCCTCAGGTGGCTTACCTTTATCCGTCAATGCTGCCTCAGCTGATAGTGGAGTAACGCTTGCTGGACTAGAGAGCCGTCTTGCGCATGGTATCAAGAAATCCCAGGGTTAAACACAACATTAGAAAACAACTATCAATATGATAAAGTTAGTATGAACTTAACTTTTTATCTGAATCCAATCTTGCCACTGCGTGGCTCCTTCGGGGATGGCTTTCTTTGGTAGATTTGATAAGAGGAGAAAGGAATTTAACCCTGCCTACAGGTGGAAGAAAAGGCAGCTGAACTCCCTTCGGGGTTTAATAAAGACAGGGGAGCTTTCCTCATTAGGGGCTGTCATTAAATATCTGTGAATTATGGTGGAACAAAAGTTCACGCACTCAGTGATAAGTGCGGAACTGAAGTTCGTTGGTTAAGGTTGAGATGTAGATTGATGCCTAGCGCACTTTACGGGTGCGGCGACGTTTGGGGAGAAAGCAGAGCCCCATGGCTGCAGCGAGTGCGACGGAGGTTAATCCCAATGTAGATAGTTCAGGGACCACGATGAGGGATTCTGATTGACCGATGATGATGTTGGAATCAAGGGCCGAAACCAATCCAAAGGTAATGGCATCCAATTCGATGCGAAGAGCGTTGGTTCTAATGCCGCTACTGGTAATGCCATCTCCAATCGCAATTTGTTCATTGAGGTAAATATCTAATCCAGCAATGCCTCCTGCATCAACAATTACAGAAGTATTTGGCTCTGGATCTGCGTCTAAAACTAAGGAGACGCCATCGACTTTAATATCAAGGTTTTCAAGAACACTTGTTCCTACAGAGCCGAGTGAGCCATAATCACCTGAACTGGTTGAGGTCGACCCTATGGTGGTTGCTGTGATGCTGAGAAGGTCATTGAAATCTGGAAGAGGAAAAATTTGATCTACTGCAGGAATAAGGGTTACATCAACTCCGCTGACCGTACTGCTTCCTATCGCATTTTTAGATCCTGTGCTCCCATCAACGGTGGAGCTTGCGGTGGTGTTAATTGTATCGGCCCCTACATGGGCCACCTCTACTACGAGGATTCCCACATCTACATCCACACCCAAAAATTCATTATCTAGGTCGTATGCGGATGGTGCGCTACCAGAGCTTTGTGCGAAAGGGCCAATGTCTACTGTCAGAAGGCCCGCGGCAGTTACATCAATATCTAATCCAGTACCGCTTGACGACCCGCTGATGACATCAGCGTGTAGAGATGTAAATAGGAAAAACATAATCAAACTTATCGTGCGAATATACATTTTCAGCCTCCTTAATTATTCAGTTGTAGAAACTTAAATGTAATTATTTTTGTTAAGATGGCTCAGCGAAAAATAAATATTCAAGTTACCTATAGTGTAGGTGTAGGTGATAATTTATGTCAATGGTTAATGTTTTGATATGTTTTTAACAGAACAGGTGATTCTGTTTTCGTGTAATGTTTATAGGGGGTATGCCGTTTTACGGTGAAGAATTATATTTAAATAATTCTAAAGGATTTAACTAAATTTCTGGTGAATAGGGTCTTAAGTTGTAGGAGTTAGATATGAAAATACATTCAAACGACAGAAAGGGTCAGGTATGAAAGTTTCAGTGATTGGTTTGGGGCAGGTGGGGTCTAGTTTGGCCTTTCTGTTATCGATTCGGAGTTTCATTGATGAGTTGGTGTTGGTGGGGCGTAGCCGTGAATCGGTGATGGGAGATGTGTTGGACTTGCGGCATGGTCAGCTGTTTGTCGATGAGCCGACAAAGGTGGTGGCGGGACTTCCCGGGGATACCGCGGGGTCGGATGTAATTGCGATTTGTGCGTCGGTTCCTTCGGGTAAGTCGATGAAAGATCGACTGGAATTAGCCCCTGCGAATGTTGCGTTGTTGCAAGAAATTTTACCTGAATTGGCGCTTTTGTCTCCGAATTGCATTATGGTGATGGTCTCAAATCCTGTGGATATTTTAGTTCACTTTGGGTTGAAGATCACGGGTTTTAAACCAACCCAAATTTTGGGTACAGGAACTTTAGTTGATTCGGCGCGCTTTCGACAGTTGCTGTCGGATGAGATCAATATTCATATGGAAGATATTCGTGCGTATATTTTAGGGGAGCACGGGGAGAGTCAGTTTCCCGCGATGAGCTGTGCAGACGCGGGCGGGGAGCCTTTAGATGCCACACCCGCGCGCTATGCGATGTTTCGCAAGGCGTCGACTGCGGGCTTTGAGGTATTGAAGCACAAGGGCTATACCAATTATGCGATTGCGATGGCGGCGATGCGGATCATCGAATGCATTGCCCATGATTCCAAGCATACCATGCCGGTGAGTGTGAAGCTTGATGGGTTTTTAGGGGAAGAAGATGTGTGTTTGAGTCTGCCCGCGGTAGTGGGGAAAGGAGGGGTTGAGCGTATTTTACATCCGCGTCTAAATGAAGAGGAGCAGGCGGCGTTTCATCGCAGTGCGGCTGCGGTGCGCGAGGTGATCGCACCTTTGATGCACGCCTTAGATACTTAAAAAAGGACAAGTAAAAAAATGATGAACATGAAAAGGTAAGGTTTCTTCCATCGCCTCCTTCGAAAATGGTGCTTTCTGAGGTGGGTTGTTGACAGTCTATTGCTTTTTGGGAATAAATATTTGGATTGGATTGGATTGGATTGGATTGGATTGGATTGTGAAGGAGGAAATGATGAAACCGAATATCGTATTGATTTTGAATGATGACATGGGGTACTCCGATTTGGGCTGTTACGGCGGAGAGACGTTGACTCCCCATTTAGATAAGCTAGCGCAGGGTGGTTTGCGCTACACACAGTTTTACAATACCGCGCGTTGTTGTCCATCACGGGCATCATTGTTGACGGGGCTGTATCCGCATCAAGCGGATGTGGGGCATATGATGGGTGATGACGATATTGACGGCTATTTGGGTAACCTGAGTCACAATGCGGTCACCATTGCAGAAGCGCTTAAAACGGGTGGCTACAAAACGTATATGTCTGGGAAGTGGCATGTGACACATCATGTGAACGATGGAGACCAAACGAATTGGCCGCGTCAACGGGGCTTTGATGATTTCTTTGGATTTTTGCATGGGGCTGCCAATTATTATCAACCCATTGCCCTCATGCGCAACAACACGCCACTGGACATGGCGGATCAACCTAAAGAATTCTTTTTTACGGATGCGATTTCAGACGAGGCGGTTCGTCAGTTGAATGCCCACGCGGCTGAAGATTCTGGGCAACCTTTTTTTCAATATGTGGGCTATACCGCACCCCATTGGCCCTTGCATGCGCACGAAGAAGATATTGCCAAATACAAAGGTCGTTTTGATGTGGGTTGGGATCAACTTCGTAAGGAACGTTTAGAACGTATGGTTGACTTGGGATTGATTCAAGCGGACTGGGATTTATCAGAGCGGGACGAGACGGTGCCGCCCTGGGAAGAGGCGTCGGATAAGGAGTGGGAGGCGCGTCGTATGGAAGTGTATGCGGCACAAATCGATCGGATGGATCAGGGGATTGGACGTATTCTCAAAGCCTTGGAAGCCAATGGCCAGTTGGAAAATACCTTGATTGTATTTTTGGCTGACAACGGGGGCTGTGCGGAAGAAATGAATGAAAAGAGTTTGGAACAGTTTCGTGGGCGCTCTGCGACTTTAACCACTCGGGATGGTAAACCGGTGCGCTGTGGAAATCGTCCTGAGGTGGTGCCGGGACCTGAAGATACCTATGCCAGTTATGGCCGCTCATGGGCGAACGTTTCGAATACGCCGTTTCGCTATTACAAACATTGGGTGCACGAAGGAGGCATTGCCACGCCTTTGATTATGCACTGGCCGGTAGGAATTGCGGCGCGGGGAGAATTGCGTCATCAGGCCGCGCAGTTGCCTGATATCATGGCGACATTTCTGGACGTGTCGGGCACAGTTTATCCTGAACAATATGCAGGCCGGGATATTCAGCCTTTAGAAGGAGTGGCAATGGTGCCAACGTTTGGAGATGCACCGCACGCGCGCGAGGTACTGTACTGGGAACACGAAGGCAATCGGGCGGTACGCAAAGGTAAATGGAAATTGGTCAGCCGTCATCCTGGAGACTGGGAGCTTTATGACATGGAGGCGGGGCGCACGGAGACGCAAAACCTTGCGACTGAATTTCCTGAAATTGTGGCAGAATTGACCCTGCTCTACGGAGAATGGGCTGAGAGAATTAAGGTGATGCCCTGGGAAGAGTTGCAGGCCATTCGCAGGGAAAGGTACACGAAATTCTAGCCCCAATTTCAGCCAATTTTATTGGCTTTGTGCATCGAGAAATTTTTGTAGGGGCGCGATGAATCGAGGGAAATCTTCGATGTGGGGGAGGTGTCCGATGCCTTCAATTTCTACCAATTCGGATTGGGGGATAGTGGCTTGAGCTTCACGTCCGAGTTGTGGGTAATTGCCCAGTTGAGCGGCTAATTCGGGGGAAGCTGCGGCACGTCCGATGGCGGTGCGATCGCGTTGTCCGATGATGAGCAGGGTGGGGACTTTGATGTCTTTAAATTCGTGGACCACGGGTTGGGTGATGATCATGTCGAAGGTGAGGGCTTGGTTCCAGGCCATGACGGGATAGTCCTCACTGTCAATAAATTGTCCGAGCAACTCCACCCAAGGATCGTATTCAGGTTCCCATTGATTGTCGTAATAGAATTTGAGTTGGTAGGCGCGAATGCCTTCGGTGGTCTTGCCTAATTCTTGTTGGTAGGCGACGTCGATGGGGGTGTAGGGGACCCCTTTGCTGAGCCAGTCTTCGAGTCCAATGGGATTTTCGAGAATGAGGGCAGTGGTGTTTTCAGGGAAGAGAAGTGCGTAGCGACTGGCTACCATGCCGCCCATGGAATGACCTAAAATGAAGGACTGTTCGATATCGAGCGACGCGAGTAAGGCGCGGGTGTTGGTGGCGAGTTGATGCAGGCTAAATTGATAATGCTCAGGTTTGGACGATTTCCCAAAGCCAATTTGATCGGGCATGATGACCCGATAGCCTGCTTGAGATAAGGCTTGGGCCGTGGTTTCCCAGTAGGCACCTGAGAAGTTTTTGCCGTGCAATAGGACGATGGTGCCCTTGGGTTCTCCAACCGCTGGGAGGTCCATGTAAATCATTTCTAAGGGTTGTTGTTGGCTCTCGAAAGAAAAGGTTTGTACCTGGAAGGGGTACTCAAAATTTTCGAGGCGCACACCGTCGGCATGGAGATGTGGGGTGACTAAAAGCAGGCCGAATATCGCGGAAAAGAGTGTAGAAATTTTCATGATTGTAAACTACAGCGGAATTGAGATTGGTCAACCCGTGGGGGAAAGAAGCTTGAAGTTACCGGGGGCTGTTAGTGATGAGGGATTACGTGGTGACGCCGCTGAGGGTCATAGGCAGGAACACCTGTGTCACTTAAGAGCGGTCTTTGCGTCCATACCATTCCTGCATAATTTTGGCTGCGGGTTTTCCATCAAGAATGAAGCCTTTGTCTCCGGCAGGATCATCGCGAAACCAGGGGCGGTCATTTTGTTCATCCCATTTCCACCAATACATTCCCATCCACCAAGGTTCCTCCCAGAAGGTTCGAAAGATGGCCTCTAGGAATTGGGCCTGTTCTCCCCCGTCATATCCACCGGGATTGTCCCATCCGTAGGGTTTGCGGGTGGCACCGGCTGTGGAGCAACATCCAATTTCTCCAAAGTAATAGGGTTTTCCGTAGAGCCCTGCGATTCTACGGTGATGTTGTTTCATTTCTTGCAAATTGGTGACCATTTCTTCTATGCTGCTTCCAGCCCGATTAGACACGGGATGATAAAAGCTGGTTCCCAGAGAATCCAAATCGAACCACCAATGATGGGGTGTTGTCAGTTGTTTTTCGAAATTTGCGCCTGGGGTGTGACTGCTGGTGAGGTGTCCATTGAAAGCGCTGCGTGCGGCGGAGACCACTTCTTTCCATTGGGTGTTAAAGTCCACTATGTTATCCAGCTCACTGTCCAGACCGTAGGCTTCGCAACCGGCCCGAGTGGCTAATCTCGCATAATGCAGTGTGCGTTGGGTCATGCTTTCGAACCAGCGGCTACAATGGGTGACTGGTTTACCCGGAATGATCTGTGTGTCGGCTGGAAATCGAATATGAATCCGTTGGGTTCCGTCCCAACATTCGAGCATGGGGCGAAGCTGAACTTTCATCCCTTGCTGGTGAATATAGTCAATGATGTCGCGAATCTCATCATCTGCAGGGGTGATTGCAAAATCTCTGAATTGCCGTCCGCTAGCGTAGCTTTCTTGCAATACGGTTACGACCAGACATACCCATTCGATATTTAGAGTCGCCATTTTATCGACTTGCGCTTGGGCATTGGCGCTGCTGTAGTAGCCGTTGGGTGCGTAAAATCCAAAAGTCATGCCGCGGTGAAACGGGGAGGTCGTGGTCATGATGAATTAAGTGGTATATTATAGGTTTAGTTGTCGGGTTGTGGGGGGAGGAGCTCTATGTTGTTGATGGGAGATTACGCGGCGTGGCCGCTGAGGGTCACAGACAGGAATCATGCCTACGCCTACGGCGTGCAAGTTCGGCAGACAGGAGTCTGTGTTACTCTACGCTGCTACCGCGCCAGTGGAGTTTATTGCGGAGGACTTCCCAGTAATTGTAGTCGGGCATTTGAAGCAGTTCGGCTTTGAGGGCGCAAAATTTGGTTTTGAGGGTGGCGCCGGGGACCATTTCCAGCATGGGTTGGCCGTCGCAGGCGAGGACCAATGATTTGGAGTGGGGGGCCAATCGAATGTCCAGTTCAGAGTTGCCGGCGAGCACGACGGGGCGGACGGTCATAGAATGGGGACAGATGGGGCTGAGGACGAGGCTGTCGGTTTCGGGCGAGAGGATGGGGCCTCCGGCGGAAAGTGAATGGCCGGTACTTCCGGTGGGGGTGGAGATGATGAGTCCATCGCAGGTGTAGGTTGTGAGTTGTTGTCCATTGACGGACACGTCGAGGTTGGCGATGTGCGAACTTTTCCCCCAGCTCATGACCACGTCATTCAGCACTCGGGTTTGTTGGGGTTCTTCGCCTGGATTTTGAAAGGTGCATTCGAGCAACTGACGTGAAGAGGGCACAAGGTCATCGTTGATCCATGCATCCAACGCTTTGGGCATTTGGTCTTGGGTGACGGAGGTGAGAAACCCTAATTTCCCAAAGTTAATCCCGAGGAGGGGCAGGGGATGGTCTCCCATTCGTCGTACGGCACTGAGTAAAGTTCCGTCGCCGCCCAAGGTGAGTACTGCATCTGCTTGGCTGAATAACTCTTCGCAGGGAAGATAGATTTGGTCTGAATCTATGGGCTGTTCCGTGGTTTCAAATAGCAACTTGATTTCCAGAAGCTTGGCGTGTTGAATCAACGCGGGTAACAGCTCTCGGGTACCTGACTTGTCTTCGTTGACGATAACGGCGAGGGTTTTCATTATTTTGATAGCGGATAGCGGATAGCGGATAGCGGATGATGGATGAGACGTTAGGCTTCGGGTAATTTCCAGCGGGCGAGGAATTCGACGTTTCCTTTGGGGCCTTTGAGGGGAGAGCGGGCGACGCCACACCAGGTCCATCCCAGTTTTTCGGTGCCGTAAATGCGAATGTCTTCGACCACGTGTTGGCGGATTTCTTTGTCGACCACCACGCCTTTGCGAAGGTTTTTGGCGCCGGCTTCAAATTGGGGTTTGATCAGTGAGATGACTTGAGCGCCGGGGAGTAACACCCGGTCGGCCGCGGGCAAAATAAGTTTGAGGGAAATGAAGCTGGTGTCGATGACGCAAAAGCTGGGGCGGGGGCTGAAATCCGCCGCTTCTAAATATCGGGCGTTGGTTTCTTCCCGCACATCTACCCGATCATCTTGTCGCATGTTCCAGTGGAGTTGTCCGCGACCTACATCGACGGCATATACTTTCTGTGCACCGTGTTGGAGCATGCAGTCGGTAAATCCACCGGTGCTGGATCCAATATCAATAGCGATTACGCCGTCGAGCGGGAGGTCGGGCCATTCGGCGATGGCGCCCATGAGTTTATCTCCCCCACGGCTGACGAAGCGAGGGGGCTGCTCGAGCTCAAGTTCCACATCGTCTTGAACTGAAAAACCGGGTTTGCTGGCGACCTGTCCGTTGACCCGGATTTTTCCGGCGCGGATGAGGCGTTGGGCTTGTTCACGGCTGTCGGTGAGTTCGCGGCGATGTACCAAAACATCTAATCGGATTTTGGCCATGAGTTACTTGGTTCCTTCGAAGGGGTTTTCTTGAAGGGCTTTGGGGGCTTCTAAAATAATGGAGGCAATGAGTGCTTTTTTAAAGGTTTTCTTTTTTTGCAAGTCGAGTCGATTGGTTTTGGTTTGAATGGCCCGAATCGGCTTTAACGGAACCACAGGTACGGCCACACTGCTGGAGGAGAGGTCGACCATCATGGAGCGCACATTTTTGAGTGCGTCCTGTTGGAGTCGTGTGCTCAATCCTTCGCCGATGACTTCGGCCGCTTCTTTTATATCAGAAATTTGTTTAAAGGAGGCCTCCATGTCCATTTCACCGATGGTTGTTTTGGAGGATGCTGTGGGGGTTTTGTGGGCGTGGATCCCGGCTGCGGGCGCAGGGGGTGCTTGATCGAAATGAATTTTGGGTTGGGGCGCGGGCTTGGCGGGCAGGGGAGGTGGCGGAGGGGCCGGCCGTGCCGGTTCACCGGCAAGGTTTCTGAGAAAGGTTTCCAAATCGGACGCCGGAGCCGGGGGGGCGACGCGTGTGGGGCTGGGGACGGGTTTGCCTGTTCGGCGCGCTTCGGCAGCGTCCTTTTCCCGTTTGAGTTTGAGGGCGTTGGCTTTCTCTTGGGCCTGCTTCTTTTGGATAAGGTTGCCGATAAGCCAAAAGGCTCCCACAGCCAAATAGATGAGGAAGGTAAAGCTGGATTGGGCGAGAGGAAGCGTCATAAGCGAATAGGGGGATGTGAGGGGGGAGATGCTTGCAGGTCAGGGGAGATTCCCCTGACCTGTTTACACGATTCTTTAATCCTCTTGATCACCTTCGGCGATGCTTTCGCGCATGGAGGTGTCGGCAAGTACATTTTGCATACGGTAGAAATCCATAATGCCCAGATTTCCGGAGCGGAAGGCTTCGGCGATGGCTTGGGGGATTTCGGCTTGGGCTTCAATCACTTTGGATTGCATTTCCTGAACCCGTGCGCGCATTTCCTGTTCGGCGGCGATGGCCATGGCGCGACGACCTTCGGCTTCGGCCTGGCGCAATTTCTTGTCAGCTTCTGCGCGTTCCGTTTCCAGCAAGGCGCCAACGTTGGCCACTTCGCGGGTGCCGCTGACTCCGGCCACAGATACGTCTGCAATATCGATGGAGACAATTTCAAATGCGGTATTTGCATCTAAACCGGACTGCAACACGCGGCGACTGATGTCGTCTGGATTTTCCAGTACGTGTTTGTAGGTTTCGGAAGATCCGATGGCCGAGACGATGCCTTGGCCTACACGGGCGATAATGGTTTCTTCCGTTGCACCCCCCACCAGGCGTTGGAGATTGGCGCGAACGGTGACCCGTGCTTTGACCAGCAGGCGAATCCCATCTTTAGAAACGGCATCGAGGTAACCGTTGCTTAAATTTTGATCAGGACAATTGATGACCTTGGGGTAAACGGAGGTGCTGACCGCTTCGTGAACATCGCGTCCGGCCAAATCGATGGCGGCGGCTTGTTGGAAGGAGAGGTCGATGTTGGCTTTGTCTGCGGCGACCAGGGCGCGCACCACATTCATGACGTTACCGCCGGCGAGGTAATGGGCTTCCAAATCGTTGGTGGTCAATTCGAGTCCCGCTTTGACGGCTTGAATCCGGGAGTCGACCACCAGTTTGGTGTTCACTTTTCGCAGGCTCATGGCCACCAGGGTCATGAGTGGTACTTTGGCTCCAGAGACCAGCGCGCGCACATAAATTTTGATGAAATTGAGTAAGATGGCCAAGATGACCAGAATGACGAATGCTAAAATACCGATTACGTAATACATAGGACTTATCCTTGGGACTTTTTCAGGGGTGGGGGAAGTTGAATTTTGATGGCGCGTTGGGAATTACGAAGGCTGATGAGGATGGATCCCATTCCCCAGCAGGAGACCATAAAATACAACGCTCCTCCAATGTAGACTAAGGAGAAGGCACTGTAAAGCACCAGCAGACCGATAAACAAGGCCAGGGCCAATTTGCGAAAACTTAAATCTTCTTTTTGGCGTAAAATAATCAGGCCTAAGGCATAGGCGACCACGAGTTTGCCCATGTAAAATATGAGAGTAGTGATGAGGAGCATGAACACGCCCACGCCCACGCCGATGACGGAGATCATCAATAAGTAAGTACTTAGTGCGCATACCAAGATGCCGATGGTGCCTGCCGTCAATGCCGGTTGACGGTGGTGCAGGAGTAGATCGACATTATGTCCGGTAAAACGAGGGAGTACACGTAACATCAACAGCCCGATGATGTAGGCACTGATAAATTGGATGCCTTTGATCATCCATTTCAACTGGGTGATGTTTTGTTCGAGTGCAGAGGGTTCTCGCTGTTCGGAGAGGGCTTTGTTTTCGCCCATGAGCTGAACACCACTGGGGATGGTGAGGTCTTGTTTATTACCGTTGAGCAGATCCCCATGAATGATGGTGCCGGGGAGGAGTTGAACGTCGCGACTGCGGAGGGTGAGGTCGCCTAAAATTTCACCTTCGATGATGGCAGTGGGCGATTCGATCCAAAGGTCTCCTTCAATTTTCCCTTTGAGGATAACGCGTTTACCTCCTTGGAGTACGGCATTGCCTTTGATGACGGCATTGGTGTTGACCAATAGATTGCCCACGCTGGTGATGGCGCGTAGATTGCCATCGATCTCGCCATTGACTTCTAAGAATTCAATCCCCATGAGGCGGGCATCATCTTCGCTGCGGCCGGCGAAGGTGACGTTACGTCCGGCAGCCCAAAGGTCGTCTTCGAAAACGCCATTGAGGGTGACGTCGTTGGCCACGGCAAAAAAGTCTTGTTGGGCAGTGCCGGTAAAGGTGACGGTTTCTTCGAACAGACGCCAAGTTTCGGTTTCTACTACTTCGGCACTTGCGCCGCTGAAAGCTAAAAGAATGAGTAGGATAAAAATTTTCATGTCGTTGTATGTTGTGCTGCGCTGACCACGATTCTGTTCCCCAGAACTTTGGTTACGGTGAGGGTCGTTCCTTTTTCGATATAAGTTTGTTCCGTGGTGACGTCGATTTTCAGGTCTCCAAAGCGGGCAAATCCGCCGGGACGTAAATCGGTTTCGGCCACGCCCTGATCTCCAAGGGTTAGCTGATAAGGGTTAGATGAATTTCCGTTGGTTAAGGTGGTTTGTAGGGAGAAACGTTTTCCCACGCGGGTATCTCCCATTTTAGATAACCAAAAGAGAAAGGCGATCAAGGTGCCGAGGATGAGGCACATGCTGATGAGCAATCCAACGCCGGTGCCAAATCCTACGAGGGCAAATCCGCAGGCCACCAGGAGGCATACTGCGCCAATGGACCCGACCACTCCTCCGGGAATAAAGACTTCGATGGTTAACAATAAAAAGGCGATGGCGGTGAAAATTGTAAAATAGAGCACGGGGTTCATGCGGAGGTCTCCTGAGATTTTCGCACCACTAGACTGTGATTGCGTACAGCTAAAATGTTCACGCTGCAACCGGGATCGACATAGTCTCCCTCCGAATTGGCGTCGTACACGTTCCCATTTATTTCTACGGTGCCTGAGGGGCGTAAAGGGGTTGTGACGAGGGCTTGGTTTCCGACCAGAGTGCGTAAGTGGGTAAGAGTATCATCGGCTTCGTTGTGTAGGGCACTGGAGAGCACGAGTTTTTTGCCGAAAAGGTTGTTGTCGCCCATGCTTTTTAGCAGCAGGGCGGCGAGCAGGGTGGCACCAATGATGGCGATTCCCAAGGAGGCGATGGCGGGCCCGAGGTTTTCAACGGCTGAAAAAGCGGGCAGATCCCCAGGGTTTCCCTGATAGCGCAAGGTCATGGTTTGAATGAGTCCCCAGCATAGCAGGACGATTCCGGCTCCCCCGGCGATGCCGAATCCGGGAAGCACAAATATTTCCAACAGAATCAGGAGAATGCCGATGGCGACAAAGACCAAATCTTCCATGCCTGCCAGACCGGCGACTTTATGTCCAAAGACCACGATCACGAAGAGGATGGCGGCGGTGCCGCCTGCCCAGCCAATGCCGGGGGCTTGAATTTCGGTGTAGAGGGCGAGCATGGCCAAGCCCAAAAGAATGGGAGAGAGTTTGGTGATCAGCAGGGCTACATCATCGGCAAGGGAGGGCAGGAGTTCGATGATTTCGGCATCCGCAAAGCCGATAACAGTCAGCAATTCATCTAAATCAGCCACGGTCCCTTCGGAGAGTAAGTGGCTGCCATCGGGCAAAAGTTGTTCGGCCTCTTGGTTGGTGAGGGTGAGGATATTTCCTTTGGGCGAGATGACGGTGCCGTCTTCGAGGGTGAATTCTAATTCGCGGCGAACCATGGCCCGCATTAACATTTCATCGCGGCCTTTGGCCTGGGCGATACTGCGGACGATGGCGTCCATACCGGATTCAATTTTTTCGCTTTCTCTTTCGCCGAGGGATTCGTATCCGCCGTTGCCCATGATCACAGGCATGGCGTCACCAATCACGGAGCGTGGGGTCATGTAGATTTTGTCGGTGGCGAGAGAGATAATGGCTCCGGCAGAGAAGGCATCTTTTTCGACCAAGGCATAGGTGGGGATGCCTACATCAATAATGGGGTTCACCATTTGGCGCATGATGTCCACGGATCCTCCGGGGGTATCCACCAGCAAAATAATGGCGTCCGCATTTGCGTCGACCGCGTGTTTTACCCCGCGACGCAGTAAATACAGTTGGGGATGCATGATGGCCTGACGGACAGGGATCAGGTAGACCACTGGTTTTTCGTCAGGGATGTTTTCATCACTAAATCCAGATCCCATGCTGAAACAAGAGAGTAGGAGGAGAAGTCTGTAGAGGATATTTTTCATAGGCATTGCCAAAGAGGACAAATCTACATCTTCGAAGGGGCAATGTCAAAAGCTACAGGCGGATTTCGGTGTAAAGCGGGGGATGTTGAGCGTTCCTCACTTCTTCACAAGACTCTTTTGGAGGCTAGGGGACTAAAAGTAGTTGGTTCAGCTGTGTTTGCTTTGCATTTAGGGATCACAGGACCTATGTTTGTCATTATGCATAGTTTAACTTCATCACGTATTTTAGTCACCGGAGGGGGATTGCGGGTGGGCAAGGCGATTTCATTGGCCTTGGCCGAGGCAGGAGCGGAGTTGCTCATTCATTATCGTCACAGTAGTGATGAGGCTGAAGAAACGGCGGAGATGATTCGCACGCGGGGTGGCAAGGCTGATACCGTGTGTGGGGACTTGGCGCGTGAGGGCGGGGCTGAAAAAGTGATGCGGCAAGCTTTGGAGGAGGGACCTGTGCATGGATTGGTCAATAATGCAGCGGTTTTTCATCGTACAAGCTTGGCGGAAAGTGATCGCCAAACCTTTGTGGATGAATTTGCGCCTAATCTTTTTGGACCTTTGGAATTGATGCGCGCTTTTGCGGCGCAGGCGGATGCGGGATCGGTGGTGAATCTGTTGGATCGCCGCATTGCTGCCCATGATGCCGGGGCGGTGCCTTATCAGTTGTCCAAAGTCGCACTGGCGGAAGCCACGCGTTTGGCGGCCTTAGAATTTGGACCGCAGCTGCGGGTAAATGGGGTGGCGCCGGGCGCGATATTACCTCCGCCGGGGAGGGAGCATGAGCGGGGGTATATAGAAAAAAATGGCGGGCGATCGCCACTGACCCACCGCTGTTGTCCCGAGGATGTGGCCGCTGCCGTGGTGTTTTTGATGCAAGCACCTGCAATTACAGGACAGATTTTGTTTGTGGATGCGGGTCAACATCTATTAGGGAACGGGGTATGAGTGACCGTATTTATATTCGAGATTTAGCCTTACGTACGATTATTGGCATTTTCCCTGAAGAACGGGTGAAACGCCAGGATGTGATTGTGAATGTGGTGATGGAAGTCACCAGTCATGCACCGGCGGCGGCGTCAGATGATATTGTCGATGCCACCGATTATAAAAACATTACCAAAGAGCTGATCGATCATGTCGAAGCCAGTTCGTACAATTTGATTGAAACCTTGGCTGAGCGCTGTGCGGACATTTGTTTAGCCGCACCTGCCGTTCAGCAAGTTACCGTTACCATTGATAAGCCTGGTGCATTGCGGTTTGCGCGCTCTGTGGCTGTTGAAATTCTCAGAAAGAAATGATCGAAACTTTTCAAAACTTCCATCCTGTTCTGCAAGCCTTTTGTGCCACGCTGTTTACCTGGGGGGTGACGGCCGCTGGGGCGGGCTTGGTCTTTTTTACCAAAGGCATGAATCGCGGGTTTATGGATGCCATGTTGGGCTTTGCTGCCGGGGTGATGATTGCGGCGAGTTATTGGTCTCTGTTGGCGCCGGGCATTCAAATGGCGGAAGGTTTAGGGCAGATTGCTTGGGTGACCGCGGCCATTGGGTTCATGTCCGGGGGTGTGTTTATGAGGCTTACGGACCGATTGTTACCCCATTTGCATCCGCGGCTGGCCTATGACAAACGGGAGGGCGTGAAAACGTCGTGGCAACGGAGTACCTTATTGGTGTTGGCGATTACCTTGCATAATATTCCGGAGGGATTGGCGGTAGGGGTTGCCTTTGGTGCGGTGGCTGCCGGATTGCCTTCTGCAACTTTAGGGGGGGCTGTCGCCTTGGCGATTGGGATTGGTATTCAGAATTTCCCGGAAGGAACTGCGGTGTCGATGCCGTTGTATCGGGAGGGTATGTCTAAAAAGAAAAGTTTTCTCTATGGCCAAGCGTCAGGAATTGTTGAACCCATTGCCGGCGTTTTAGGTGCTCTTTTTGTGATGAGCATGCAAGGGCTGTTACCTTTTGCGCTTTGCTTTGCTGCCGGCGCCATGATTTTTGTGGTGGTGGAAGAACTGATTCCTGAGTCGCAGGCCAAAGGCGCGAATATTGATGTGGTGACGATGGCCACCATGGCAGGATTTACGGTGATGATGGTATTGGATGTGGCCTTGGGATAACCTCGCATCGCTGATGCGTGATGATGAAATCTGGACCTTTGTGGGATGTTTTCAACGCGTTTGAGGCCTTTTTACGATTGCACCTTGAGCGAAAGCACTCATATTCACAGGCATGAAGTGCCGTCTGTCCCTCTTCTCTTTTATTTGGATTTCCTTATGGGGATGTTTGTTACCTGCCGATGATGTGGTGACCTTAAAAAATGGCAATGTGCTTAGAGGCGTTATCAGTGTGGAGACGCCGACGCATCTTGTGTTGGAAATGCCGGGGTTAAAGCTCACCTTAACGCAAGATGAGATTAAAAACATTGAGAAAATGGACGCGGAAGCGCGGGATGACGCCATTGAAGAGGTCCGAGCCCCACGTCCCTACCAGGAGGAGTTTTATCCCGAAAACATTCGTCCCTTGTTTCGATCTTTGGTCGCTTTGGATGAGGTGAAGTCCCAATGGCAGGAGGCCCAGCGAAAAACAGCGCAACTGGAAACGGATTTGTTAAGCACGCAAAGGGATGTGACGCGTTTGCGACGGAGTGTCGAAAATTCAAAAAAACAGCTCGATCAGTTTTCCCTCTCAGATGAGGAGTCTCCGGTGCTACAGCACCAAAAAATTGAAGCTCATAATGCTTTGGTAAAGCAAACCAACCTTACGATTGGTCGCATCAGGCGGAAAATGGATCAGTTGGATTCCCTTAAACAGCAGATAGAGCGAAGTGTTGAAGATGAGCGTCAGAAACGAAATGACTATGCGGTGGGAGCCCGTTGGATGGGGGAAAAATGGGTGCTCTTCACGACCCGCTTGCAATCGATGGATGATCCCGAGCCGGAGTGGTTTCCATATTTAGATCAACGCATGAAGCAGCACCCTGCGGCTTTTCAGGTGATCACTGAAAAGGAGGAGCCTCCTTTTGTGTTAACGGCATCAGGGAACAAAGAGTATGTTTTGCCGAAGGGAGAGGGGGGGCATTATCATGTGGCCGTGACCTTGAATCGCATGCTGGTTGAGGATTTCATGATTGATACGGGGGCCACCTTTTGTATTTTGTCAGAATCGATCGGTCTGGCTGCAGGCGCGCGTGAGATCGGTCCGGCTGTAGATACCAAAGTTGCGGATGGTCGATTGGTGAAGGTACTTCCTGCGGTGATCGATGAAATGAATATTTATGGGCAAAATTTTGGCCCAGTAACAGTGGGGCTGATTGCGGAAGGTGAGGAGATGAAGGTCCCCAGTTTGTTAGGGATGAATGTTATTTCTAACCTTCCGCTTCGATTAACGCCTGAGGGCCTGTTGATGACCATTACGCCCGAGGATAAAAACACGATTCTTCGGTCTATGCCCCTGTTGCGAAGCACGCCATAAAAGCGTTTGTCGCGATTTGGGGGCGTGGTTGGGGAGGCGCTTTGCCCGCACTATTTTGAATCTCTCATATGAAAGAACTCGACCTTGAACTTTTCACCGCGTAAGATTTAGTCATGACTTCATTTGATTTAACTAATTCTGATGTGCCGGTTGTATTAAGTATTGCCAGCTCTGATTCTGGAGCCGGCAGTGGTATTCAGGCTGATTTGAAAACTTTTTCTGTATTGGATGTTTTTGGTATTTCCGCGATTACTGCGATTACGGCCCAGACACCTACTGAATTTCGCCGAATGCATGCTTTGCCTGCGGATTTGGTGAAAGAGCAAATCATGTCGGTGAGTGACGGCTTTCCTATCTCGGCCGCCAAAACAGGATTGTTACCTACGCGTGCGCTGGTAGAAATGGTGACTGAAGCCGTTGAAGATTGTGGCCTGCCCATTTTGGTGGTGGATCCTCGCATGATCTCTTCAGGAGGCGTGCGGTTGATGGATGCCGATGCGGTGGTGGCCTTGAAAGAATCGTTGTTACCCGTAGCCCGGGTGGTGACTCCTAATGTGCACGAATGTGAAATTCTGGCTGGATTTCCTATCGGGTCCATTGAGGACTTGAGGAAAGCTGCGCAAGTGATTTCTGAACGCTATGAAATTGCCTGTGTGGCTACGGGCGGGAGTTTGCCGGGGGAAACCTTAACGGATGTGTTGTGCGACGAAGGTGAAATTACGGAATTTGAACATCAGCGGGTGAAGATTCATCAAACGCACGGTGCGGGGTGCACGTATTCTGCAGCCTTGGCCGCATTCATTGCCCAAGGCATGTTGTTGACAGATGCTGTTCGCGAATCCCGATTGCTGGTGACGCGCGCGTTGGAACATGCATGGCATATTGGCCCCCATTATCCCTTACATCTTTCCGTTCAATAATCCCTGTTCACGTGAAACTTTCCCGCCTCGCTGTTTGCATGTTGCTTGCTGCGGGGCTTTTGCCTGTGGTACCTGCATGGATGATGTGGGTGGGGCTGTTGGGCGTGGGAGGGAGTCTTGTTTTTTGTTCGCGGCGATTGCGGGGATGGGGGCTGGCGTTTTTGGTGGCAGGGCTATGGTGTCAGCTGATGTCCTTTACGGGAGCAGGGGATTTAAAACGTCAGCTGACGAGTGATGCGGGATCCGTGCGCATACGCTTTAAGGTCTCTGGGGATAGCGATCTACTTACGTTTAGGGATGGAAATTCTGAATGGCGGGTGCCGGTGAAGGTTTTTGAACTCTATCGGGAGGGGGAATGGATTTCGGCCACGGGGAGGGCGCAATTACGGGTTGCGGGGGAACAAGGCTTGGATCTGATGACGGGAGAGTTGTGGCAGGGCGAAGGGGTGTTACGAAAAGGCCATTACAGTCATGTGGGGTTGTTTCGTGCCGAATGGCGTTTCAGTCCCGATCCCGAAGGTTTACGTTCTCTGGCCGAAAGAGAGGGGTCGTTTGGTGGATCCCTTACCCGGATGTTGTTTGATGCGCGGGCTACGCTTTCGAATGGTATACAACGGGCCTGTCCACATCAGCCTTTGGTGGTGGATACCTTGCAGGCCTTGTTGTTGGGCATGCGGACGGAATTGGATCGTGAGGTGACTCAAGGTTTTGCTCGAACCGGTTTATTACACGTATTTGCCATTTCCGGATTACATTTGGGTATGTTGGCTGGAATGTTGCTGTGGGGTTGTAAGCGCTTGGGATTTTCTCCACGCAGTTATCCGCTAGTGGTTTTTCCACTGTTATTTGTATTTTGCCTCTATACAGGGATGCGTGCCTCTGCGTTGCGGGCATTGGTCATGATTGCCTGCCTTTTGTTGGCGGCTTGTTTTAATCGAAAACCCCATGCCGGCAACGCCTTTGCTTTGGCCATTGTGGTGATTTTAGGTATTGCGCCCGCTCAGATTTACGATTTGGGATTTCAGTATTCATTTTTATTGGTGGGGAGTTTGTTGGCCTGTGGACGACTGCTGAATGTTCAACTTGAAGAGCTCTTTGCTGCCGACCCTTGGGCGCCGGTAAGTTCTGGGCGTGAATTCCGCAAACGCTATGTCTGGCCACGGGTTCAGGGTGCTGTGGTGGTGAGTATGATTTGTTTTGTGGTGGCGGCGCCCCTTACGGCATATGGCTTCCACTTATTCTCTCCCATAGGATTGGTGGGGAATTTGTTGGCG
Source organism: Kiritimatiellota bacterium B12222 (assembly GCA_029719485.1). Lineage (GTDB taxonomy): Bacteria > Verrucomicrobiota > Kiritimatiellia > SS1-B-03-39 > UBA6053 > UBA6053. The sequence goes on from CP120722.1 coordinate 1,290,733, forward strand.
GTGCCTTTGGTTTTTATGCTGTTAGGCTTTGGATTTCCCGCATTGTTGAGTGTGATGTTGCCGACGGCTGTTTCTGAAATTTGTTTTTTACCAGCCAAATGGAGTGCTGAAGCTTTGTTGGCCTGGGTGGCGATGCTGGAAAAACTTCCCGGGGCATGGCAATGGGTGAAAGCGCCGCCTCTATGGATGCTTTGTTTGTTTTATGGCCTTTTGTTTTTATGGTGGAAATGGCCACAACGCCAGCGAGGAGTATGGGCGGGTTTTCTCTGCTTGGCCGGTTATGCCGCTACGGCCAGCTGGTTGTCCTTTTCGCAACCCCAGATGCGTGTGATCGATGCCGAGAGAGGACAGGCGGTATGGTTTCGTTTGCCTGGAGAAGGGGTGGTGTTGGTGGATGCAGGATCGGCTTGGACGGGTCGCCGGGTGACGCGTAGTTTGCAGGAGGCTGGCATTGACAAGATTGACACTCTCATTTTGACACATCCTGACCGAAATCATGTGGGAGGTTGGGAGGATGTTTTTTCTGTTTATCAGCCCAAACACGTATGGGTGGCTGAAGCTGATCGGGCTCATGACCTCTATCAGGATCTGCAGCCCGTTCCTGGTGGACTCGAAGCAGGGGATGTTTTGACCTGTGGGGGGTGGGCGGTGGAGGTGTTCCATCCACCCGCCGATTTAGCGTACGGGGCGGCGGACCGTCGAAGTTTGCTGTTAAGGATAAGTCATGAATGGAGTTCCGTTTTTCTCATGGGCGGTGCAGGTGCTGCGGTGGTCGGGGAACTCCAAGGACCGACTTTTCCTCCAGCGCGACTCCTTTTGGCGGGCCTGCCTCGTTCAGGGGCACTTCTGTGGGAGGATTTATTGTTAGAGTTGCAACCCGAGGTAGTGGTGTTTTCCGGTGAAAGCTACGATGAAACACCCTTACGTCGCTCGAGCGCTGAAGCGTTGGTAATGGCGCAGGGCAGTACTATTCTTCGGACACCGGAGGGCGGAGAGATCTTTTTAAACCCCTATACGGGACGATTGCTTAAGGATACGAGGTGAATTTACATCGTTTTGAGTTGATGAATATCCTAAATTTCTACATCATCATTGCTTATGAAATCTTCGCATCAGGCCCTTATGTTAGGGATACTTTTGGGTTTGATTGCTTGGCTTGCCGACGCATTGTTAAGTTGGTATTTTTTCCCAGGCATAAGTTTTTTTGAAACCCTATTTATAAATGATCCGGGGCGTACCATTTATGTACGCGCTATGGTGGTGATCCTGTTTTTAATTTTTGGGCTCATTGTTGGACAACTCTTAATTAAATCAGAGCACAACGCGAAGGTCTTAGAAGAAAATGTCAATTTGCTGGATGGCGTTCGGAAAATTCATGAAATCATTGTCAAAAGGGATGATGAAAAAGAATTACTAGCTGAGGTTTTACCCTTAATTGAAAACGCATTTTCGTTGAGTAAGCTTGTATATTATTCGTTTTCAGGTCAACCGACGAAAAGCAGCTGGAAGTTAAGTGCGAATGATCAGAATGTCTCGGAGACACTACGTTCATTTGTGGATGAAAAAATTCCGGAAATTTTAGAGGCAGAGGATTTGATTTGTTTAGGGCCGGAGGGGACGCAGGTCGCTTTTTTGGCGCCCATTGGTATGGATGAGCAGACCTTCGGGGTGTTGTATGGGGAATTTCCGAAAGACAAGAGTTACCGAGACAGCATCCGTTGCGAGAATTTCAAGGTGTTGTGCCGGGACTTGGGATATGCGATTCGACATCATCATGACCAAAGCAAGTTGAACACTACTTCAGAAATGCTTACCGATTTATATAGCAATGCGCCTGTGGGCATCTTCACCAGTACCGTGGGGGGGAAATTGCTTTTCGTGAATGATTTATTGGCGAAGATTATGGGGGCTGAATCAGCGGAAGCCCTGTTGAAATCGAATCGGTCTACATCAGTTTTTTATGCGGATCCGGAACGTCGAAATAAATTCATTCAAAGCTTACGCACCTATGGATCCGTGGTTGATTTCGAATCTGATTTTATTGGACTCGACGGAGAACGGCACACCATGATTTTTGCCGCCCGGTTAAAGGTGGATGTGGATGATATCGATACCCATATTGAAGGGTTTGCGATGGATGTTACGAGTGCGCGGGCTGCAGAGAGAAGCAATCGTGCGCTGCAAAAGAAATTGGCAGAAGTGCAATATTTCAAATCCATTACGGTGTTGGCTGGAGGCATTGCGCATGAATTTAATAATATTTTGCAAGGGATGATGGGGAGCGCATATTTGGCTCAGATGAAGCTGAATGATGAAACGCATACCGTGTGGGAAGACCTTCAGGAAATTCAAGTAAGTGGCAGGCGTGCGGCCAAACTCTGTGACCAGCTTTTGAGTTATGCGGGCAAAAAGAATATGAAGCTAAGCATCCAGACCCCTGATGAGTGCTTGGAAAATATTTTAAAGATGAATAGAGATCTGGATGAGGAGTCAGCAGAGGTGATCAGTGTGGTGAAGTTGGCGGGGCAAAATGCAAAAGTTAAAATGGATACGCCTGCATTTTCTGAAATCATCACGCAATTAATTTCCAACGCGAAAGAAGCTCTTCCGGTGTCGGATGGTGAAATTAAATTGTATACAGAGGCGCGTGCTTTTGACGGAACTGATTTTGCAGGTTACCAAATGTTTCGGGAATTAGAACCCGGTGACTATTGGAAATTAAAAGTGATTGATAATGGGGAGGGCATTGGAAAGGAAAACCTTCAGCATATCTTTGAGCCTTTTTATACCACCCGATTCCTGGGAAGGGGCTTGGGTTTGCCATCTATTGCGGGAATGGTGGAGAAATTTGAAGGGTCTCTCGGGGTCTGTAGCACGCCAGGTGCAGGAACAGAATTCGCGTTGTGGATTCCGTTATCGCCGGCTGAAGAGTCTACTGCGGTTGAATCAAGTAACGAACTCTCCTCCCGTAAGCTGGATGGGAAAGGAAGCAAGATTTGGGTTGTGGATGATGAACCTTTGATTTGCATGACCATTGAACGTGTACTCGGCAAACTCGGATTCGTGGTAGGTACTGCGGATAACGGGGTGGATGGTTTGGAGAAAATCCGCAAAGATCTTCAAAAGGGTATCGATGTGAAATGTATTATTTTGGATGTCACGATGCCGTTAATGGGTGGGCTTGAAATGCTTCACTATTTGCGGGCGCTGGATGCCGATTTGCCTGTGTTGCTGATGAGTGGATTCGATGAATCAGACAGCATTGCTGAACACAGCGCCTTGAATGTGAATGGTTTTATTCATAAACCTTTCCGCATGGAAGGCTTAGAGCGCTCTGTACAGAAAATACTCGAATCCGCATAAGATTTTGAGTGAGTTCGGCTTTAACCGCGTCCCAATGCGCGAAAGGGCTGTATCCGACTACCAGCTTTGGATGATTTCGAGGGCGCTACAGCCCTGAATGATCATTTCACGAACGCTCGAACTACCCATGAGTTTGTCAAAGAACTCGGGCCGGGCATCCGTCCCCGAAAACAATCGTTCATGCCCTAATTCATCTCTCAATGCACAAAGCAAAATGAGGGCATTTTGCAGGGGGTGATTGTCGTGGAGAGGATCTAAGGTGAATTGAAGGCCTTGCCAATCGCCCTCTGGGGTAGTGCAACAAATTGCAGCACTGGTTACGCCATGAAACTGAGGAGGATGGGCTTGCAGCGCAGGAGGGAAGTCAGGCATACACCATACTTGAAAAGAAAGGGCTGTCCCCCGTTCTACCCAAATTTGGGGGATGGCTTCGCACCAAACTGTAAGGGGATAGAGGCGCGCGGCATCCGCTGAGGTAATGGCGGGAGAAGGAGGAATCCACTTGCTGAAGTGGGGTGTGGTTTCCGAAGCTCGGAAGACTTGTAAATTGAGTTTCCGAAGTTCGGAATCGTGCTGTTTAAGGAAACTGGCCAATTCTCCCTGACTTTTCCCATAGACGGTAGGTAAATCGATCATACCGACAAAGCTGGAGAGAGCGGGGTCGAGAGCGGGGCCATCGACAATCCCCGAGAGAGGGGTGGGGCGGTCGAGGACAATGAGATCAATCCCGCAGTCAGCGCAGGCTTGCATGGTCAGGTAGAGGGTGGAAGAATAGGTGTAGCAGCGAACTCCTAAATCTTGTAAATCGACCACCAGCACATCGAGTCCTTGGAGGTCTTGGGCGGAGGGTTTGCGATTTTCTCCATAGAGACTGTGGACGGGAATCTTCCAGTGGGGATGCAGGGAGTTTTCTACTTTTTCACCTGCGGCTGCGGTGCCGAAGAATCCGTGCTCCGGAGAGAAAAGTTTTACAATTTTCCAATCTCCTTTGGCGATGAGAAGATCGACGGCGTGTTCTCCGTGTTTGTTTACAGAAGCGTGGTGACCTAAAAAGCCTACGCGTGCCCCCGGGTAAGGGAGATGATCACGTGAGAGCAGTTTATCGAGTCCGTTCATTTTCCACTTAAGGCCAGTCGGACCAGTTCTTCGACACTGTGGTCATCGCGTCCGGTAAGACTTTTTACTTTATCCAATAGTTTGGTGGCGTCTTGCTGCTTGTAACCCAGGGCGACCAAGGCGAGCACAGCATCCCGGTCGTGAGAGGAGGGGGGCGTGCTGGAGGTCAGCGGATGGGCAATTCCGGCAGCTGCAATTTTATCTTTTAACTCTACCACCATGCGTTCGGCCATTTTTTTGCCAATGCCTGTGATGCTGTTGAGACGTTTGATGTCTCCACCGGCTATGGCGTTTTGGAGGTCGGATAAGGGCATACCGCTGAGGGCGGTGAGGCCAAGTTTGGGGCCGATGCCGGTTACGGTGGTGAGGAGATCAAATGTTTCCCGTTCTTCGGGTGTGAAAAAACCGTAGAGCGTCATGGAGTCTTCTCGCACCACCATTTGGGTGAGCAAGGTGACTTCTTCTCCGAGGGCCGGCAGGGCGTCATAGGACGACAGGGGGATGAGCAGTTGTAGGCCAATGCCTCCTGTTTGTACAATGGCGCGGGTGGGGGTTTTCTCAACCAATTTGCCTGAGACAAATTCAATCATGGTGTGATTTCAGCTTTGGCGGATTGGATCCAGATGGCCAAGGCGGCTTTGGGCAATTCGCCTGAATGTCTGGCGACTTCCTGGCCTTGATAAAGTAAAACAATGGTGGGGATGGGGTTGATCCGATATTGATTAACGGTCAGAGGCGATTCGTCGACATTGACAGATAATACCCGAAGTGTTTCAATATTTTCTTCTGCGTACTCATTGAGTGCGGGTTTCATGCGCAGGCAGGGGGGACACCATGGTGCCCAGAAATCTAGCAGCACCCAATCGCCTGACTCACGAATTCTTTCGTAGTAATTGTCGTCATTGGTTTGGAGCAGGGCGTGACTGTCTTTATCTTCCGGTAGTTTTACAAAGTTCAGGGTGTTAATCAGGGCAAAGGCCCCGACAATCAGCAGGAGGATGGTGATTTCTTTTTTCATCTGAACGTGGGTCGGGTGGGGCGCGACGTCGCTTACGGATTTTCGGCTTTTTCTGCGATGCCGTCTGCAGGGGCTTCCCCTGTCAATAGTTGGGTGGTGACTGTGAGTTTGTCTACAGACACGACTTCGACCAGCCCGGTAACATCACCTTCGGAGATTAAAACGTTTTCATCGGTTCCGGGAATGGCCATGACTTGAGGCCGTTTTCTGAGGAACAGGCGATCACCTACTTGCAAAAGAGCGGTAGGGGATTGAATGAGCACCACTTCTTTTTTGGAAGCGCTTTTGATTTCATACAAAGGGTCCTGGCCATAAACGGTATCGGCATCGACTTGAGCCTTTGGGGCTTCTGCCGCTTCGGAAATGCTGACTTCCTTTGCTTCCGGCACAGAGCTGGTGGGGGGGGCAGGCGCGGGGCTCTCTACAGGTGCTTCGATTTGTTCAACTGATTTTTGATACGCTTCAAGCGGTTCAATAATTTCAGTGTCTACATTTTCAGCCAGACGTTGGAGTCGCGGATCATCGAAGGCCATTTCAAAGCCGTGGGTGCAGAGATCCGCAGCCAAGCGTACTTGGCTATCATAAATGGCTTCACCGGTTTTTTGTCGAATAACGACTACCCGGTAATCTTCCATTTCCTCACTTTCGCCCGGGCCACAATTATAGGCGACCCAGCCGGAAGCTTCGGACATGTTCAGGAAAACCAACTCGGATCGATTCTGATTCGTACTGCTGGATGGCGAGGCTGAGGGCTTCGTTTTGAGGCTAGCACAAGAGCTGAGCAATGTAATTGTGCTCACGGCACAAGTCACCATTGCGAAACTCCGAAGAGAACCGAGAGGGCCTTTCTGATCAATCATACGTGTTTACTCCGCAGTTTTACTTGCGACTTTTTTCCGTTTCAGACGGCGTTTACGTGATTTGCGTTTTGATACTTTTCTGAGTTGTTGTCCCATAATGAGTCCTTTTGGTCAGGGTTTGTTGTCATTTAAAAAAATTAGTGAGAACTTATCCCTTAGCGGTCTAATCCAAATTTGCGATTTAATTCGTGAATTCCCATATGCAAAATTGTCGGCCGACCAAAGGGGGTGGTGTAGGGCATGTCGCATTTTGCGAGAGCGTTGACGAGCCGTTGGCAGGCGTCTTGACGGATGGGGCCACTTTTTTGAGCGGCGAAATGACAGCAGGAACGGGCCAGGCGATCCCGCATCTGTTGGGGGGTGCCTATTTTTCCGGCGTGAGGATCGGCCTCCATGGCCATTTCTTTGAGGGTGCTGGAGGGATCCACATCCCCGAGCCATGCTGGCAGGGCTTCTACTAGAAAGCTATGACCTCCAAAGGCGTCGATGCTGAAGCCGAGGCTACGGAGCTCTTCGAGTCTTTTTTCAATGGCTTGGGCTTCTTTGGGGTCACATTGTACGGTTTCTGGGACCAATAAAGGTTGAGAGGCTGCGGAACCATTTTCCATTTCCGCCCGGGCTTGTTCAAATAAAATGCGTTCTTTGGCTGCGCGTGGATTCATGATCATGAGTCCATCTTCGGTTTTAAGCAGGCAGAATTTATCGCTAATCATGCCCAGCACTTCTGCATCTTTCCACGGACCTTCTAAAGGTGGCGCAGGTTGGGGATCTGAAGGTTTAGGGGCTGTCGAGGGGATGGAGGTCTGAAAATCTTGAGCCGGGGGAGGTGCTGCAGGTTGGGTGGGGGGAGGTAAGGGAGGGTAACGTTCCGGGGGAAGGGATACGGGTAAGTCCTCTTGACGATGTTCGGGATGCAGAAGGGGGGGGTGAGCTGTCGGGGCGGTTACCTGCAGGGGTTGATGGGGTTGAGTGGTTTCGCTTTCAGGCTGTAACGCCCTGGTGATCGCTTGAATGAGGGCGTCCCGAATCAATTGGCTGGGGCCAAAACGAACTTCACGTTTGGTGGGGTGTACGTTAACGTCCACCCAGTCAGGTGGCATGTCCAAGTGGACCAAACAGACGGGATGGCGGCCTTTGGGTAAGGTGTCGGTGTAGGCTTCGCGAATGGCGTAGGCCAGCACAGGGGCGGTGGCGGGGCGTCTATTAATGAGGGAGACTTGATCGCGACGGTCACTGCGGTGGAGCAGGGGAAGTCCGGTGAATCCATGTACATGGAGGTCTCCCAGTTGAAAATCGACCGGCCGCAGGTCTTTCAGGACGTTGTCACCATAGAGATCGGCAATGCGATCTTCAAAACGGGTTTGCACGGGGTAGCGTTCTAATTCGCGTCCATCGACTTTGAGAATGAGCAGAACATCGGGATGTGCGAGGGCGAATACGTGAAAGAGGCTACGGATATTGTTTAATTCGGTAGCTTCGGTGCGCAAAAATTTCCGGCGGGCGGGCACATTATAGAACAAATTGCGGACTTCGATGCGGGTGCCTGATGGACAGCCGGTTTCGCTCACATCGAGAAGCTTCCCGCCCTCAATTTCGAGCAGGGTACCGCTGAGCTGATCTTCAGGGCGGGTGGTCATCATAAAACGGGACACCGAGGAGATCGCGGCCATGGCTTCGCCCCGGAAGCCCATGGTATGGATGTGTTCGATATCGTCCACATCCCGAATTTTGCTGGTGGCATGGCGTTCCATGGCCAAAAGTGCGGACTCGCGGTCCATGCCGCAACCGTTATCATTGACAATGACGGCCTTACGTCCGCCTTGCAATATTTCAACTTCGATACGGTCTGCACCTGCATCGATGGCGTTTTCCACCAATTCTTTCAGTACGGAGGCTGGGCGTTCAATGACCTCGCCTGCCGCAATTTTGTTGCAGACGTGGTCACTGAGTACTCTGATTTGTCTGGAGGGCTCAGCGGGCATATTCAATCGAGCGGGTTTCCCGAATTACGGTAACTTTTACCTGACCGGGGAACTGTAATTCTTTTTCAATACGGCCGCTGATCTTACGTGCGAGCAGGAGGGCTTCATCATCGTTGATGACAGCGGGTTCCACCAATACTCTCAATTCGCGCCCCGCCTGAATGGCGTAACTGCGGGTGACTCCTTCGCATTCGTTGGCGATAGCTTCGAGGTCTTCCAAGCGTTGTAGGTATTGATGGGTGTTTTCATTTCGTGCGCCGGGGCGGGCGGCGGTGATGGCATCGGCGGCGATGGCCAAATGTGCATATACGCTTTCAGGTTCGACTTCACGATGATGGGCAGCCACGGCGTTGACTACGAGGGGTTTTTCTCCGTGCTTATGAATGAGGTCTGCACCGATAATGGCGTGAGACCCTTCCACTTCGTGGGTGAGAGCCTTCCCAATGTCGTGCAAAAGGCCGATGCGTTTAGAGATTTCGATATCGAGCCCTAATTCCGCGGCCATGCTTCCCATGAGATGCGCCATTTCAATGGAGTGACTTAACACATTTTGGGAATAGCTTTGACGGTACTTGAGACGCCCCAAGGTTTGGATGACCTCGGGATGGATTTTGGTGAGACCCAGTTCGAAGGCGGCATTTTCTCCAGCTTTGCGCACGGTTTCTTCGACATCTTCCCGAACCTTGGCCACGGTTTCTTCAATGCTGGCCGGGTGAATCCGTCCATCTTGAATGAGACTTTCCAGGGAGAGGCGGGCGATTTCACGGCGCATGGGATCAAATCCAGAGAGCACGACCATTTGTGGGGTGTCGTCAATCATCACATTTACACCAGTTTCGGCTTCGATAGATCGAATATTTCGACCTTCTTTTCCGATAATACGTCCCTTCATTTCTTCTGAAGGCAGATGTACAGAGGTGGTGGTGACATCGTGTACCGTTTCGGCGGCGTAGCGTTCGATGGCGTAGGTGATGATTTTTTGCGCTTCCTGTTTGGCTTTGCGCTGCATGTCCTGTTGAGATTGACGAATAAAGTGAGCGGATTCCTGTTGGACTTCACTTTCAATTTGGGAGAGCAATTTTTTGCGTGCTTCATCAGGAGTTAAGGATGAAATTTCTTCCAAGCGTTTTTGTTGGAGTTTCATCAAGCTTTCGAATTCCTGATGGCGTTCGTTCAAGTGGGCTTCCGCTTGTTCGATTTCATGTAGACGTGCGTTAAACTTCGTTTCACGCTCATCGAGTGTGTTCGATTTCACTTCCATAAGCAGAACCCGCTCATGGTGTTTATCTTCAAGTTTTTCCAGCCGTTGTCGCCGTTCTTTGAACTCAAAATCAAAGTCCTTGTGTGCTTGATTTCGTAGCTCTTGGGCAGCCACTTGTGCTTCACGCAAGCAGACGTCCGCCTCGTGTCGGGCTTTGTTCAACAGATCTTCTGTTGTAGCTTTCCCTTCACGATAGGCAACCTGTTGCATGTGCCAGTGCCAAAACCAGCCCAATGCGGCGGCAGATAGCGTGGTAATCCATGCCAACCACCATTCTACCATGTTTCACCTCCAATTCCACCTGGTTGGTAGATCCGGGTGGGGGTTAATTAATTAGTTGAGGTTACAATGTATGCCGATTCTTCCTATATTTAAAGCACTCATTCACTGAAAAGGTCAGCTTCGTATATGTGGAGGATGATCTGCAAGGGCCTATTAATGCATTGGGGTGAAGTCTGTGTTTTTCTGTCCGTTCATGCCTACGTGAGGGGGAGAGGTATTGTTTTGATGCGTTACGTTGTTGCGTTTACGTGCAGGTTTGTTGCGTTTTTTACTGGGTAAGTGAGCTGCAATGGTGCAAAAGGCCCGCGAATCATTTTATGGGGCCATGCAGAAAGTGTCGATGTAAGACTTTTGCTGAAGAGGCCTCTCTCTTTGGGTTCGTATTTGACGTTTCTGATAGGGATGGGGTATAAATTGACTTTTTGACGTTTGTGTTTCTGTTGATTGTTTTGTTATTGCTTTAAAAGTTCATTATTTGGTGTTAAAAAATTATCAGATGTTAAAGTTTGGTAAAATAATTCATTTTTTTATTTGTAAGAAGCAGGGTTTCGTCTTATTTAGGGCTTTCAACCAATTTTTTGAAAGTAACAGGAGACCTAAATCATGAATGCAGAACCTAGAGATGGTGCGCAGACCCTACTGAAATGCCTTGAGGCTGGTGGGATTGAAGTTATGTTTGGATATTCCGGTGGGGCAGCCCTGCCGATTTTTGATGCCCTCGAGACTGCGGGCACCAAAATTAAATTCGTGTTGGCCCGCCACGAGCAGGGTGCCACGCACATGGCGGATGGGTATGCTCGTGCGACAGGGAAACCTGCTTGTGTATTGGTAACCTCAGGTCCGGGTGCCGGGAATACCATCACGGGTATCATGACTGCCCACATGGATTCGGTTCCTATGGTCATCATTTCTGGTCAGCAAGTGACGTGGATGTTGGGTAAAGATGCTTTCCAAGAAGCGGATATTTTTGGGATCACCATGCCGATTGTGAAGCACAGTTATTTGGTGAAAGATGCGGCTGATATTCCTCGGGTAACCAAAGAAGCGATTTATTTGGCGACCTCGGGTCGTCCTGGACCTGTTTTAATCGATATGCCCAAGAACATTTCACAAGGTCCTTGTGATGCACCTTTGGATGCTGAAATCGATTTGCCGGGGTACAACCCTGAAAAAGCCTATGAGATTGACAGTAAGGATGTGGAAGCGGTGGCTGCGGCTCTCGCGAAATCTGAACGTCCATTGATTTTGGCGGGTCATGGTGCGATGTTGGCTCATGCGGGTCCTGAATTAAAGGAACTGGCTGAAACGGCTCGTATTCCTGTGTGTAATACCTTGTTAGGGAAAGGTATTTTTGATGAAACCCACGAGCTCGCTTTGGGAATGTTGGGCATGCACGGAACGGCTTATGCCAATAAAGCGGTGTGTGAAGCCGATTTGATTTTCAATATTGGTTCTCGTTTCGATGACCGGATTATTGGTCAGCCCGACAAGTTTGGTAAAAATGCCACCATTATCCATGTAGATATTGATCCTTCAGAAATGGGCAAAATGATTCAGCCTGATCTCAAGATTGTGGGGGACGCGAAAGTGGTACTCGCAGAATTGAACAAGCACATCAAAGCCTTACCGACGGAAAGTTGGTTGGCGACATTGGATGGCTACAAAAAACGTTTCCCCTTGAGTTACAAAATTCAGGGTGGTTTGAAAATGCAACATGTCTTGGATGTGTGGGATCGTTTGACCGAAAGTAATTCGATCGTAGCGACAGATGTGGGACAGCACCAAATGTGGTCTGCACAATTTAATAAATCCAAAGCTCCTTGGAATTGGATTTCCTCGGGCGGTGCTGGCACTATGGGCTTCGGCTTTCCTGCAGCCATTGGCGCTCAGTTGGGACGTCCGGATGATGTGGTGATTGCGGTGGTTGGCGATGGTGGTTTCCAAATGACCCTCTGTGAATTGGCGACCGCTGTATTGCAGAAGCTTCCTTTGAAAATTTTGGTTTTGAATAATCACTTCTTGGGAATGGTTCGCCAATGGCAAGAGTTGTTTTTCGACAATCGGACTTCCGGAGTTGATTTGGAAGGTAACCCTGATTTCGTCAAATTGGCTGAAGCCTATGGCGCCAAAGGGTTTCAGATTAAGCGTCCTGCAGATATTGAGAAAGTATTGACGCGGGCGTTGGAATACACGGATGGTCCTTGTTTGATTAATTGTGAAGTGGTCAAAGAAGACAATGTATTCCCGATGATTCCTGCCGGGGCGGCCTTGGAGGATATGATCACGGAGAAACCGAAGCACCGGATGGAAAAACCCACCGGATCCACTTGATGGCGTGGGCCAGCCTGTTGTTGGCATCCTTAAATGAATGCCCGTTCACTGCGGGCACTTCTTCAACCTTTGACCTCTTTTAAAAATTTTTATGAAAAATACTATCGAAACCTCAGACCGTCCGGTCACCATTACGATTCCAGAGCCTGAATATCCCTTGCACACCTTGAGTGTGTTGGTGAACAACAAGCCGGGTGTCCTGGCGCGTATTGCGCAGGTGTTTTCTCGTCGCGGATATAACATTGAATCTTTGGTGGTGAGCCCTGCTGCTGAAATGGATTTTTCCCGTATGACCATTGGTGCGCGTGGTGAAGAATCTGGTTTGGATCAGATTAAAGCCCAGTGTAATAAATTGATTGATGTGATCAGTTGTTATGACCATACGGATGATGCCGTGGTTTCCAAAGAATTGGCGTTGGTGAAAATTTCTGTTGGTGCATCTTCTCGTGGAGAAGCCTTGCAGATTGCAGAGCACTTCGGCTGTAAAACGTTGGATCTCGCACCAGAAAGTTTGGTGTTTATGGTGACGGGTGACAGTGGCAAGTTGGATGCCATGGTGGGGATGATGCAAAAGTTTGGCATCGTTGAGTTGGTGCGTACGGGTAAAGTCGTGATGACACGCGGCAATGGACTTACTTAAGTTACATGACCCGTTTTCGTCCATGTATTGACCTGCATCAGGGTCAAGTGAAACAAATTGTCGGTGGCACCCTGTCGGATGACGGGGCGTCTCCTGACACGAACTTTGTGAGTGGGCAAGGGGCCGATTATTTTGCTGCAAAGTATCGTGCAGACGGATTAATCGGTGCGCATGTGATTCAATTGGGGCCTGGAAACCGAAAGGCGGCCTTTGCGGCCTTGAAAGCATGGCCTGATGGTTTACAAATTGGTGGGGGCGTGACCGCGGTGAATGCCGCTTCTTGGATGGGTGCGGGTGCCGCCAAGGTCATTGTGACCTCGTGGTTGTTTGATGAGTTGCATCGTTTTGACCTCAACCGACTGAAAGCGCTTTCCGAGATTGTGACTCCTGAAAAATTGGTGGTGGACCTGAGTTGCCGCGGATCGCAAGGGGAGTGGAAGGTGGCGATTAACCGTTGGCAGACGGTTACTGATTTGAAGCTGGATGCCGATACGTTAAAACTTATTGCGCCTTATTGCTCTGAGTTGTTAATTCATGCTGCGGATGTTGAGGGCTTGCGTGCGGGGATGGATGAGGAGTTGATCCGGTTTTTAGGCTCGGAATGTCCCTTACCGGTGACTTACGCGGGTGGCGCGAAGCAGTTTGAAGATTTGGCGCGCACAAATGAGTTAAGTGGTGGTCGGGTGGATTTGACCATTGGTTCCGCTCTGGATTTATTTGGTGGTGAGGTGTCTTACGCTGATTGCGTGGCGTGGAACGCGTAAGCCCTTTTTCTTATGACTGCACCTGTATTTTGCAGGCGGATGCATGATCTAAAAAAAGATGCATATCATCATGTGTGCGCAGAATAGAGGCGGGAAGTTCTGGGGTGATGGGGCCTTTGAGTGCTTTTTTTACGGCTTTTGCTTTCCGGGCATGTGGGGCACTACACACCAAGCAACGGGCCCGCAAGATTTCTTGAATGGACATGGTGTAGGCATATTTGGGGACTTCTTTAAAGGTGTGAAACCATCCGCCCCCTAACTGTTGTAATCTCATTTCCCGATTCAGTTCTGCAATTTTGAAGGGGGTGGTTGATTCGAAATCCGCGGGGGGATCATTGAAGGCCAGACGTCCGCAATTGCCAATACCGATGAAGCCCACATCTATGGTGTGTTTACGGATGACTTTACTCAGGCGTTGGCATTCCTCGATAGGATCTGCGGCGCTATTTAAAAAATGAAAAGTTTGGATGTAGGTTTTTTCAACCAGTCGCTGACGGATAAACCGTCCGAGAGATGAGGGGTGGGATTGGGTGATGCCAATGTATTCATCGACATGAAAACCGGTTACTTTTTTCCAATTGATCCCCGGTTCTTTGGTGAGAAAGCGTAAGGTATCGAATTGAGAGGCGCCGGTGGAGAAAAAGACGCTGGCATGTCCTTTCTCTTTAATGGCTTTTCGAATGCGTTCTGCACCAAACGCGGCTGCGGACCTTCCGAGTTGCTGAGGGGTATGGGCAACAGTGATTTCTACAGGGGAGGGAATGAGTTCAAGTTTAAGAGGCGTTTCGTTCAGTGCAAGGTCCATGTAAGGCTTCCTATGTTTCAGTTTTGTGCTTCAAGAATTCTAGAGTTATCTAGCGCAAGCGCAACTGAAAATAAGAGGCGTAGGTGATAAAATTTTTAAAAATACTCAGCAAAATTAAAAATTATGCACGAATCGTCCCGAAGGTATTTTTTGGAAGGCTATCGGGTCATAAGAATATAACGGTTGGGGGCGGGCCATTCGTTGACACCCCATTCCGGCTGATCTCTGAAGAGGTAATACTTAAAAAACTTTTTGCGCACGCTGGGAATCCGCATGACGCCGTCAATGTTCTCAAGGTCAATTTTGTGATAATCCGGCCGGGGCCAATTTATCATATCGACACTCATGCGACTGGTCCATCCGGCGTCTTGGAAGGCGATTTCTTCAGAAGGTTTTATGAGTGCGATGGTACTATTTTCCAGAACCAAGTCGGGGGTCAGGTTTTCAGTGTAAGAGGTGGCGGTTTCTCTAAAGTACCACGCCATGGGCCAGGTGAAGGCATTGTCTAAACTGACGACGTTGTCGGGATGTTTTTGTAACTGTTCTGTGATGAGAAGCAGGGAGGTTTTGATGTGGGGGCCTGAATGGGCAAACACCATGGGTTCGGTGGCGCCTTCCGAATGGGGGCCGTTGAGTCTTAAGCTATTGCAAATGAGTTGAAAACATCCCAAGACGAGGATGGTTTTTAAGAATTTTCGGCCGGGGGAGGCAAGGAGGGCAGGAAGTTGCGTACCTGCAATCAAGCAGAGGGGCAAGGTGATGTGGAGTACCAGCCAAGGCATGCGTTCTCCGGCCCAGGAATAAATTAGAAAGCTTCCGATGGACCACCACCATAGAAAAGGCATGGGCCAGCGACGTAAGTGACGGGCGCTGAGCAGTGCGGTCAACAGAAGCACCGGAGTGTAGAGTAAAAGCAGGGTGAGATAAAAGAAGGGATCTGGATTTCCCCGTTGGACATCGTGTTGTGCGAGCCAGTAGCCCAGACTGCCTGCGAGTCCACTCGCCATTCCCTGATGTATATTGGTAAGTAAGGTACTGTAGAACAGTAGTTGAATTCCCCAAAAAAGACCTAGCGCCAGACCAAAGGTATTCAGCTTTTTTTGGGTGAAAAAGTAGGTGGCTCCCAGGCTGGTGCAGAGCAGGTAGATGACGCCGGCAACTCCGAAAATACGATTTTGTCCGAGCCGGGTGTGAGTATCGAGAGGGTCCCAGTCAAATAGGGGGAGTAATAATGCGCCAGCGAAGGGAAGGGCGAGAAAAAGCATCAATAAGGCACAGTGAATCAGCGGATGCCTCAATAGTAGGATTAGCCCATTTTTTTCGGAGCCGTCATGGCGGTCGAAGAGTGCGAAAAATACGCAGGCGCTTCCGAGCACTGCGCCCACGATGAAGCAGGTTTCTTTGGTGATAAATTGGAGGGCAAGTCCGATGGCTAACCATAGCAAGGAACGGCTTTTTTGGGTTTCCCGATAATCTAAAATGGCCCACACCATCAGCAAGGTGAAGAAGGCCACCATAATATCGTTGCGCAAGTAACGGCTGTAAAAAGAAAGGGCAGGTTCTATGGCGATAAATACGGCTGCGCAGAGAGCTCCGGCGATGCCCAGCCAGCGTCGATACAGAAAAAGAATGCCGACGCAGGCGGTTCCCCAAAATGCAGGAAAGAGGAGAGAGGTGAAGTCATTTACGGGGAAGAGGGTGTAAATGAGGGCGTTCAAATGGAAAAGTAAAGGTCCATGCATCATGGGATCATGATGGTAATTGAGTCCATTGCTTAAATACCAGGAGTATATGGCGTGTAAGCTTTCATCATGGCTCATGGCCCGGTGTCCCAAATGAATGAGCCGTAGGGTGTAGGCTGCGACGACGAGTATTATCCAGAGGCGCCGTTCTTTACTGCTACAGGGTGGAGGCGTCATAATATCACAATTCCTTGATGTCGATACGGGCCGGCCTCGCGGAGGGAGGGGCTGTCGATCACGCGTCCGTTGCTGAGGCCTTGGTCGAGTAACTCGGGGCTGGCAAAGAGCCATTGGTCTTGTCGGTAGTGAATGCCTTGGGGATCTCGAAAGGTCCAGCTATCGCCCCGTTCATCGGTCAATTGTAGGCGTTGTAATCCTAGATCTTCCAGCATGCGAAGCATGGGGCTGTTGAGGTCTTCCCTACTGTGAATGCTCAAAAGCACTTGGTCTCCTGCTTCGAGCAGAGGGCGTAAGGCTTGACTGAGCATGCGGGCTTCATTGCGTCTACGCTCGTAGTCTTTATCGGGATCGGGGGCCTGATGGTTCCAAATCCAAATGCGGGGAAAGTGGGGGGATGAGGTAAGGAGGGCACCCGCTAAGGGTTGAAAACTCTGTTCCTTGATTCGGAACTGTTGATCACTGAGGTTCCGAGTTTCGGAAAGAGGCGCTTGAGATAAAAATCCGATGCCACGATAGGGGGTAGTGCCCGGAACATAACTGGCGGAAGGGTATGGGGTGCCTGCTGTGGATAGGGCGGATTGCAAATGGAGCAAGGAGGCTTCGCTTCCCAAGCCACGCAGTACCAGAATATCAGCAGGGGAAGTGCTTAGAGAAAGAAGCAAGGCTTCCCGCTCCGCAAGCGGTTTCATATCGACAGGCTGACCGCTTTGCGTTCTATCTTGCCAGGCGTAGTCCTGAAGATGGGCGAAACGAACGGAGGTGCCCGAGACGGTTTCCGCATCCCTTTCCTGCCTGCAGGCACTAAGTGGCAGGAAAAGGCAGAGCAGACAGGCGCGTTTAAGCGTCGGTTTGATTTTTTTTGCGGGCGTAACCGGCTTCAATTTTTGCTGCCACGTTTTTATAACCAATATCCACCGCGTAGATGCTTTTATAATTGACCATTGCCTGATCCAATTCGCCTTGCGCTTCGAGGACTTCGCCCAGTTCGTAGATAATGGCCATTTTGGTATCATCCATGGTGGGTAATTCTTCTGCAGCTTTTTGCAATTGGGTGGAGGCAATATCGTATTGCCCTTTGGCTTTGAAACAGCTTCCCATGAGATACAAGGCTTCAATACGACGTTGTGGGTTCCGTTGTGCCTGTTGGAATTGACTGATGGCTTGATCGAGATCACCCCGAGCGTAGAGCAGTTGTCCGTAATCAAATTTGAAGCCCAGATCATTGGGGTAGCGTTTGACTTTGGCTGCAATATCTTCGAGCATGAAGGCTTCTTTTTCTTTGCGTTGTTCTTCGGCGCCTTCGGCATCCCCTTCTTCGGTGAGGACTTTAATGTTATGGTCGTAAATACGAACCATGGTATCGGAGATGGCGCGTTGAATCATGGGGTCGGCATGATTGGCTTTATCGTCCGCTCTTTCGAGGATTTCTAAAGCTTCGGAGTATTGACCTGCTTTGAGCATGGAATCCGCTAAGGGGCGGTAAAGGTTTAAGTTATCAGGTTCTGCTTCAAGACGTTCCCGTTGTTTGGCAATGAGACGATCCATATCGTTGTCATTTTGTTGAGAGCGTCCGGCTTGTTCCAGTTCGGAGGCTTCATCTTCATTTTTAAGTTTGCTGCGGAAGTCACCTTTTTCTTCCCATCCCCCTTGGGTCATGGAATCCATAGCGGCCGTATCTTTGATCCACTTGATGACTTTTTGGTCATTGGGACGCAATTCGCCCAGACGTTCGAAAATGCCACGCGCTTCATGGGGTTGATTCATTTCCAAATAGACTTTCCCTAATTTCTCAAGGAGGTCTGCATTCTTACGATCTACTTTTAATACGGCTTCATAGGTGATGGTGGCGGCGTTGAGATTGCCTGCAGCTTTGGCTGCATCGTAATACAAATCGAGAAATGCGGGATTCAAAGGATCAATTTTCATCAATTCTTCCGCTTCGACCAATGCTTTGGCGGGATCCTTTTTCATGGACCCTTTCACAGCCATGGTTTTGCCCAAGCCTTTTATGCTGGAGAAAGGATTGGCTTTTTTACTTTTAAGCGAATCAATCTGAAAGGTTCTGAGTTCTTTCCGCAGTTCATCGAGTTCTGGCTCCATGGCCAGGATAGATCCTAAAAGTTCAATGGCATAGGGTCCATTGTTTTTTTGCATGGCCTCTTGGGCGCGCTTGTAGGTTTCTTTGATGCGGGGTGAAGTTTGGGCTAGTGTTTTGGGCATATAAAATCTCCTTTCCTATACATAGGAGCCGACCTGCCTTAGGTCAAGCACTGGAAATGCCGGATATGGATTTTTTCCTTGTAACCCGCTGTGCTTTGAGCAACATCCGCGCGATGTTTGAGCTTCGTCCCTTTTTTAAATTCTGTTTGGCTACTTTGTTGGTGCTCTTGACCCTGGGGTCAGGACGTCCACCGCATGCGACAAAGGATCCTTCATTGGTAAAATTACCTAAAACGGTTACGGTGAAGCAGTTTGCCCACGATTATGGTTTTACTGAAATAAAAGTAGGGAACAAAGAAATCGTTTTGGTGGGTGCGGTTCATGAATTGAAGCTCTTTAAAGACAGTCGTAAAGCGGAACTTAATGGCTCGGTGATCTGGTTAAATGACCCGGTGGTGGTTGAAAATCGCAAGTGGGTGCTCTCTCAAGTGGATGCACAAGTGTCGTTGCGTCCGATTATTTTGCCGAGTGCGGTACTCAAAGGGAGAGGATTTAACGTCGTGGTGTTGGATGCCGGGCATGGGGGTGAAGATGGGGGGGCGGTTTCGCCTACGGGTCTGTTGGAGAAACAGGTGGTGCTGGATATTACCCGTCGCGTGCGTGCGGATTTGTTGGCGAAAGGGTATCAGGTGTTTTTGACCCGTCATGATGACCGCTTTTTAGAATTGGAAGAGCGTCCTCGTCGCGCCGAGAGTTGGAAAGCAGATGTTTTTGTGAGTATTCATGCCAATTCGGGTGGGTCTACGGCGGTGGGGACGGAAACCTTTATCCTGACCCTTCCTGGTTACCTGTCTACCAATCAATCGGGAGGCGTCGCGCCACAAGTGGCTTATGCGGGGAATACATTTAATCAGGCCAATATGAGTTTGGGATTTGCCATTCATCATGCCTTAACCCAACAAAATAAATTAACGGACCGTGGGGTGCGCCATGCACGGTTTGCCGTATTAAAGCAAGCGCCTTGTCCGGCGGCTTTGGTTGAGGTTGGATTTCTTTCCCACGCGCAGGAGGGTGCCCAGTTGGCTCAAGTGCAAACCCGGGTTCGTTTGTCCGCGTCAATTGCCACAGGGATCGACAACTACTTGCGGGCCGCGAAAAAAGCGGCTATAGAAGCAGAAACTGAAACAGAAGACTAAGGAACGATCATGACAATCAAAGCAAAAATTGTAGGTGCTGGCGGATACGGTGG
The DNA here is from genome assembly GCA_029719485.1 of Kiritimatiellota bacterium B12222. GTDB lineage: Bacteria > Verrucomicrobiota > Kiritimatiellia > SS1-B-03-39 > UBA6053 > UBA6053. The sequence goes on from CP120722.1 coordinate 1,310,486, forward strand.
CGTAGGCCTGATGGAAATTCTTTCCCGGCATCCGGAAGTGGAGATCGGCTGTTTGGTCGCTAAAGACGATGTGAATAAACCGGTGACGGATGTGTATCCTCATTTACATGGGTTTATCGACTTGCCTATTTTACCTGCTGATGCGCCAGAGGCGCAGCAGGATTTCGACCTCGTCTTTTTCTCAACGCCCGACAAAGTGGGGATGCAACTCGCCACAGGGGAGCGGGGCAAAGGTGCAAAGGTCATCGACTTCAGTGGCGATTTCCGTTTCCGCGACTTACCCGAATACGAGGAATACGCCCGGCGGATTTCGTTGGATCCCGAGCACGCAGCCCCTGAATTATTGCCTGAATCAGTATATGGACTGCCTGAATTGGGCTTGGATAAGGTGAATGGCGCTGAGATCGTAGGCAACCCCGGTTGTTTCGCGGTCAGCGTTTTGTTGGGATTTGCACCGGCCTTGAACGCGGGCATGGTGGATCCTTTGCACTTGATTGCCGATTGTAAAACGGGCGTTTCGGGTGCTGGAAAAAAACCGAATCCTGCGTTTCATTTTCCTGCAAGGCACGATCATATGAACGCCTACCGTCTTACCGGACATCAACATGTCTGTGAAGTTGAACAAAATCTGGGCAAGTTGGCGGGTACTCCGACTGCGGTGACGTTTACAGCGCAAGTGGTGCCCGCGACCCGGGGTATTTTATCCACGCTTTATGGACGGTTGGAGGCGGGGTGGACCCGTGAGAAAATCGTTGAAGCGTATAAAGCTTTTTATGCGGATTCGGTATTTGTGAAAGTGTTTGATCGTTCCGCGGCCACAGGGTTGGGGACGGCCCATGTGCGGGGAAGTAATCAGAGTTTTCTGATTGTGGATGCCGATGAACGTACGGGAACATTGCGGGTGGTAAGTCACATTGATAACTTGATGAAAGGGCAGGCAGGGTCTGCGGTTCAAAATATGAACCTGATGTTTGGACTGCCGGAAAACATGGGGCTGGATCAACCGGGCTCTTATCCTTGATGCGTAGGTGATCTTCGCGGACCTACGGCCCGAGGGATGTGCTGTGGTGTTGGCGATACCCCGCCCTGCGTCGCGTTGCTCCTTGGACGGGGCTGGTATCATTGCGGACCTACGGCCCGATGGATGTGCTGTGATGTTGGCGATACCCCGCCCTGCGTCGCGTTGCTCCTTGGACGGGGCTGGTATGGTTGCGGACCTACGGCCCGATGGATGTGCTGTGGTGTTGGCGATACCCCGCCCTGCGTCGCGTTGCTCCTTGGACGGGGCTGGTATCGTTGCGGACCTACGGCCCGATGGATGTGCTGTGGTGATGGCGATCCCCCGCCCTGCGTCGCGTTGCTCCTTGGACGGGGCTGGTATCATTGCAGACCTACGGCCCGATGGATGTGCTGTGATGATGGCGATACCCCTCCCTGCATCGCGTTGCTCCTTGGACGGGGCTGGTATGGTTGCGGACCTACGGCCCGATGGATGTGCTGTGATGATGGCGACACCCCGCCCTGCGTCGCGTTGCTCCTAGGACGGGGCTGGTATCATTGCGGACCTACGGCCCAGATCGAGGCGTCGTTGTGGAGCTTTGGTCCAGTCCCTTTTGCGGGCTGCTTGGTGGGGGTTGGATCAGCTTGGTCTTGGTTATGATCTTCGCGGACCTGCGGCCCGAATTTGAAATCTAACTCCAGGTCCCCGCCCTGCGTCGCGGGCTCCTTGGACGGGGTTGGTATCGTTGTGGACCTTCGGCCCAGATCGAGGTGTTTTATTGGGTGAGGATTTTTTCTACGTCGGCATAGATATCATCGGTCAAAAGTCCATGATCGCAGACTTGGGCGGCGTCTTTAATTTGAGCGGGACGGCTGGCGCCGATGAGGGCGCTGGTGCAGTGTCCGGGGCGCAGGGTCCAGGCGAGGGCGAAGGTGGTGAGGTTGTGTCCGCAGGATGCTGCCAAGGATTTAAGGGCGCGTATTTGCTGATCCTTTTTTTCATCGAGTCCTCGGAAAAACTGTCCGCCACTGCCTGCATTTTTGCGGGAGTCTTCAGGGTCTGCATCTAAATATTTGCCGGTGAGTATTCCTCCTTCAAGGGGTGAAAAACAAATGCTGCCCATGCCTGCGGCAGCCAAGGTTTTAAACAGACCGAGCGTTTCCATGTTGCGGTCCAACATATTGTAGCGGGGTTGATGGATAATCGGTTTGGTGAATCCATGGGTTTCGCAAGCGGCCAAGGCGGCTTCGACTTGTTCGGGTCTGTAATTGGAGATGCCGGTGTAGAGCGTTTTACCTTCGCGCACCAACTGATCTAAGGCTCCCATGGTTTCGGCGACAGGGGTGTGGGGGTCGGGTCGATGGGAATAGAAAATATCCACGTAGTCGAGTTGCAGGCGTTTGAGAGATTGATGGCAGGAGGAAATGAGATATTTACGAGAGCCGCCATCCCCATAAGGACCGGGCCACATGCCGTAACCCGCTTTGCTACTGATGATGAGTTCATCACGATAGGCGCGTAAATCTTCGTGTAAAATGCGTCCAACCCGTTCTTCGGCTGATCCAGAAGGGGGGCCGTAGTTGTTTGCTAAATCAAAGTGGGTGATTCCGTGGTCAAAGGCCGTGAACAACATTTGTTGTGCGTTGCGATGTTGCGCGGCTTCGTCCTGACATTTTGCGGAACTGTGTTCGGCGGCACCGAAATTGTGCCAGCATCCGAGACTGATGGCGGGAAGTTTGAGTCCACTGTTTCCGCAATGACGGAACCAATTTTCGGCGGTAGTATATCGGGTAGGGCTGGGAGTATGCATAAATAGCAATGAACGATTTTAAGGGCGGGAGCTCAAGAAAATACGGTGGGGGCTGTTTTAGGCCTTCAATGATTTCATATCGATCACAAAGCGGTATTTCACATCAGATGAAATGATACGTTCATAGGCCTCGTTGATTTCCTGTATGTTGATCATTTCGATGTCTGAAACAATGTTGTGTTCCGCACAGAAATCTAGCATTTCTTGCGTTTCCTTGATCCCGCCAATCAGGGATCCTGCGATACGTTTGCGTCCCATGATCAACCCACCGCCAGAGACGGGGTCCAAAGGTTCAATCGCCCCGACAATGGTCATGGTGGCATCACGTTTGAGCAAGGCGACATACGGGTTCATGTCGTGTCCTACGGGAATGGTGTTGAGGAGGAAATCAAAACTGTTTGCGTGGCTGTTCATCGCTTCGCTGTCTTTGGAAATTAACACCTCGTCAGCGCCAAGCTTTTTCGCATCCTCCCCTTTTTCTGGCGAGGTGGTAATCATGACCACATGTGCCCCCATGGCATGGGCGAATTTAACGCCCATGTGTCCCAAGCCACCGAGGCCGATGACACCGACTTTGTCGCCTTTTTTTACCTGCCACTGACGGAGGGGCGAATAGGTGGTGATTCCTGCACAGAGCAAAGGGGCTACGGCTTGGGTGTCCAATTTTTCAGAGATGTGGAGCACAAACTTTTCACTCACGACGATATGGGAGGAATAGCCTCCATAGGTGAAGCCACCCGATGCGGGGTCGGGGCTGCCGTAGGTAAGGGTCATGCCGTTTTCGCAGTATTGTTCTAGGCCTTCATTGCAGGAGCTACAGCTCTGGCAAGAGTCTACCATACAACCCACGCCTACGAGATCTCCTGGTTTAAAAGCCGAGACCTCTGGGCCCACTTTTTTAACCCGTCCGATGATTTCATGGCCGGGAACGAGAGGGTAAATGGTATTTCCCCATTCGTTGCGTGCCATGTGGATATCGCTGTGGCAGACGCCGCAATAGTCGATTTCGATCAGGACATCGCCAGCAGCGACCTCTCTGCGATTGATTTTAGAAAGACCGAGTTTTTCGGTCGCGGAAGTTGCGGCGTATGCGAGTGTATTCATATGAAGGGGGGGGATGTTTGGGTAAAGTCTCTTCAGCGAAGGCGTTTGATGAACGGAGAGGGTGAAAGCTGAGTGGCAAGTCTACACCGGGATCGTTCAAATTCAAGGGGAGCGTTATTTTCAATCGCAAATCGTACAAGCCGTCTTGAGTGAAAGCTGAGTTCTAACGAGGCTCGCATCTGTTTCATTTCTATGCAAAATGCAGGCGTGATGCAAAGCAGAAAAATTTCAGTTACAGAACTTTCCCGAATAATGGGACGACAGGGGGACCTGGGGCGTCGGCATTTCAGTTTGATCCGTGGGGTGGAAGGCATTCGGGTACATCAGCGTATGCAAAAGGACAGGGGGGAGGGCTATCGGGCGGAGGTGTCGGTGAAAACGACCTGGGCACTCGAGGGTGAACAGGTGGAAATATTTGGTCGTATGGATGGACTGGCCCTTGAGGGCGAGGGCTATGTGATTGAAGAGTTCAAGACCTCGCGGGATTATACGGAAAGGTTACCGCTTGATCACGGAATGCATGTTTTACAGGCGGAGCTCTATGCGTGGATTTGGTGGAAGTCGGAAGGGGTGATTCCCAAAGTACGGTTGGAATATGTGAATCCTGATCCGCATCAACCCACCCGTAAAATTGAATGGGTGCCTGAGTCGTTGGATCAGAGGATGGAGGAGATCTGTACGCGATGGATGTCCCTTTGTTTGGCGCAAGAGGCGTGGATCTCGGACCGGAATCAGCGCTTACAAGCTTTGCAGTTTCCGTTTGCGGAGATGCGCCCGGGTCAGGAGCAACTGGTGGCGTCGGTCAAAGAGACCTTTACGACGAAGGGGCAATTGTTTGTGCAAGCCCCCACAGGCATCGGTAAAACCATGGGGGTATTGTTGCCGGCCTTACAGGCTTTAGGGGAAGGGGAGTATCAGACCTTAGTGGTTGCGACTTGTCGCAATACGGGCAAACGAATTTTTGAAGAAGCTTTTGGTCATTTGTTTCCAGCTGAAGCGGGGCTTCGGGTATTGACCTTGTTGGCCCGCGACCGGGTGTGTACGCAAGTGGGGTCGCCCTGTACGTGTGAAGACTGTCCTCTCGCGAAAGGATTTTATGATCGTTTACCAGAGGGCTTGATTGAATTGCGTCAGCAGAAATTTTGGAATGCGGAGACCTGGCAGGCGGTGGCGGCGCGTCATCAACTTTGTCCATTCGCCTTTATGATGCATGCCGCTCGGGAAGCCGATGTGATTATAGGGGACTTGAATTATGCCTTGGATCCCTCGGCACGTTTGGAATTTTTATTTGGGGAAAGACCGGAAACGGTGGGGCTTTTGATTGATGAAGCCCATCATTTGCCAGAGCGCAGTCGGGCGATGATTTCCGCAAACTTAGATTTACGAAAGTTTCAGGAACAGCTTAAAAAGTTAACACCTGAGATGCGTCAGCTTTTGCATAAAGATCTTCAACGTGTGTTGAGGGAAGTGCGAACTTATCAAAAGTTGTACCTGACAGAAGAGGGGTTGCCCAAGCCGGGTGCTGATTCTCCTGACCAGATTGCGAGAGCGTGCACGCGTGCTTTGGAAGCTTTGGATGAAAGTTTTGCGGATGGCGTCAGGCAGGGGGATGATCCCCGGAATGACTTATATCAGATGTTGAATGAGTTTAGGCAAAGTACGCAGCAGGTTCAGCCGTCGCATGTATGTACACGTGAGGGAACTGTTTTTTGTCATTTGTGTTTAGATGCTTCTGCTTGGCTGATGAAGCGCTGGGATTCTTTATCCGCGGTGGTGATTTTTTCGGGCACCTTGTTGCCACTGGATGTTTTCCTCAAACAAAGTGGTGCCTTAGAGCGCGCGACCCAACTTGAATTGCAGTCTCCGTATAACTCCCATTTTTTTAAAGTGGCTTTGGAAGAAGAGATACCCTTGGTGTGGAAAGCACGGGGGCCTGAACTCTACGAGCGCTTGGCGCAACGCATCATGGCTGAACTTACGGCTCATGCCGTGAAAACGCTGGTGTTCTTTCCGTCTTATGCCTTAATGGATGAGGTGGCCGCGCGTTTACCCAAAGACGATATTTGGTTAGGCCCAATTTTGGTTCAGCCGAGGGGGTTGCAAGAAGAGGCTGCGGATGCCTTTTTAAAACCTTTTCGAGAAAGTCAGGGGCCGGTAACGGGTTTGGCCGTGTTAGGGGGGGCTTTGAATGAAGGGATTGATTTACCCGGGGAGGCTTTGGAGTCCGTGATCGTGGTCTCGATTGGTTTGCCGGGCATCAGTCGGGAGCGGGAACTGATGCGAAAGTGGTATGAGGATCAGGGAGAGGAGGGCTTTGTGATGGCCTATACCTTACCCGGGTTGGTACGGGTTTTACAGGCTATGGGACGGGTGATCCGAGGACCCCGGGATCGGGGAACCGGATTATTGATTGATCCTCGTTTCCGTCATCCGTTGTATCAAAAATACATCGAGTTTAGATGAAGGAATGGTGAGTATTCTTTAAAACCACCAAGCCCTGGTAGTGTCTACTTTATGGGGAGTCTCAGTTTCCCTACCTGAGCTGTCGCTCGCGACGGCCAAAGAAAGGCTGGGATCCGTGTATAAGCCAAGGAAAGAGGCTCACATTCTTGAATGACCCTCCAGGGTGAGAGCCGTGCTTACAGCACTCATAAAAGTAGTGTTCTTTAAAACCACCCCTCTGGGCTGGCCTTTGGAGAGTCATCCCTGCGGGATTAAATTTACAGAAGATATCCTGCCCTTTTTGTGATATGTGCCCCTTTTTATTCGCCTGTTCTGCGTTTAGTCAGCAACGGTGCCGGGGCCGGCGTCGGGTCCGTCTTTTACGCCCCACTCTTCTTTGGGAGGGAGATTCCAGCCCCGATGCCAATCCGCATTGTTTAACTCGGTGGCGCTTTTCAATTCGCGGGTGAGATTTTCGGCTTCTTCGGTGGTCACCAAGACTTCAGGGCTGATCAAAACCAAGAGTTCGGTACGGGTGGTTTCTTTGCTGGTGCTGCGGAAGAGGGCACCGATGATGGGGATGTCTCCGAGAATCGGCACTTTAGAAACGGCATCGCGATTGTCTTCCCGCACCAATCCCCCGAGGGCTAAGGTACCCCCACTCCGAATGGCGACGGAGGCTTCGAGTTCACGGGAGGTGATGATGGGCACTTCGTTGCCGTCAATGCTGGTATTGCCTGCAACATTTTCTGCGGTTTGAGTGATCTCCAGGATGACAATTCCCTGGGGGTTGATGCGGGGGGTGATGCTCAAATGGAGGCCGATGTCTTGGTATTCGTAGGAGGATTGCACGGATCCGCCGATGGTGGTGGCGGTGGTGGTGGGGACGGCTCGGCGTTCGCCCACCCGAATGGAGGCCTCGGTATTGTCAGTGGTTACAATAATCGGGGTGGCAATGACTTTGGCTTGGGAGTTACTTTGCGCCAACTGGATGATGACATCCAAATTAAAATCGTAGAAGGTCGAAAAGTAGGAGAGACCGCCGGGATTGAGGTTTAAATCGCTCCCGATTTCGGTGAGTTCCGGAAATTCGATGGTGGGGGTTTGGAGTCGTTGACCACCGGCAAAAGAAAAGACGGGTTCACTGACAGGTACGCCATTTACATTATCGACATTGCTGACGGTGAGGGAGCGTTGCAACCAGTCGACGCCGTAGGAAATGTTGTCGTTGAGAATCACTTCCATAATCACGGCGCGCACGGCGACTTGGGCCAGCATGATGTCTAATTTCTGGATGACGGATTCGATGACTTCGAGATCTTGATTTCGTCCCATGAGAATGAGGGCGTTGGATCGGATATCAGGAAGAATACGAGTGTTTTCACCCATGCGACTGATGTTTTGGGCTGTGGTGGCGGATGTACTTTCGGGAGTGTTTACGGCTTCTTGACGAATGAAGTCCCGGACACTTTGCCCGGAACGGACTCCATTGGTGGTGCTGCGATCCACTTCGGGTCCATCTTGATCTTCAGAGGCGGCCCCGATTAATTCATTGAGGGTGGCGGATACAATTTCGGCATCTGCGAATTGTAAATTATGGATGCGAACGACGACTTCGGGATCTACTTTTTTATCTAAGGCTCCGATCATTTCTTCAAAGAAGGCATCGTTTTCCGGGCGGCTAATAATCATCAACACATTGGTCCGTTCGTCGGCTACAATTTGTACGGATCCTTGAATGAGTCCGGGGGCGGTGCCTCCCGTACTATCGTTGGTTGTGGTGCTGGTCTGGGTTTCGTTGTTGTTACGACCGGGGCGAATCAATCCGCGAGGGGTGACCGGGACGGCGGTGTTTTGACGATCTGTCGTGCCTGCTTGGGCTTGGCTTTGTTCAATTAAGGATTCCAACCGGGTTTTGACATCTTCGGCCGAGGCATTGGCGAGTTGATAAATTTTGACGGCTTCGCGTACTTCGGCAGGTTGGTCGAGGACTTGTAAAATCTTTTGAATACTGCCGATATTTGCGCGGGTGTCGGTAATCAATAAAGAGTTATTGCGCTCCATGATTTGCACTTTTGCCGATTGGCTTAAGCGTTCTGTGATCAGGCCTTGCACTTCGGTATAGTCCAAATGTTTGAGGGAAATGACCTGACTGATGACTTGGGCCTCATCGCCTTGTTCATCATTGGGGTTTAACAAGATCGGAACGCCGGAACGCTCTACGCCTGCGGAGGGGACTACTTTGATGAAGTCATCGCGAAAAGGAATCAGTGCGATGTTATTCATAGTCAGGATGCTTTCGGCGGCCTTAAGAAACTCAGATACCGGCATGGGTTTGTTACTGACCAAGGTGATGGGCACTTCCTGCACTGCGGGATCTTTGAGGATGACTTTGCCCGTGCGTTCTCCAATATCTTGTAGGAGGATGTCGAGTTGGGCAGCCCGATATTGGGGACGGATAGGAGGTTGGGGTTGTCCGTCAATGTCAATGGCTTGTAAGAAGGAATCGTTGCTTTGGGTTGTCTGGGCCGTAGGGGCTTGAGCCTGAAGCAACAGTGGAAATAGAAGAGAGAGCAAAATGAATTTTTTCATAGCGTTTAGGGAGTTTCTGCTGATGCAGAGGTTGTGTCGATCTCTACTTCCCATTCGGAAGCGGGAATACGGGAGTAGGCGAAGTCGAGGATGAACGTGCCTGTGAGGGTGTCGGACATGCCATTGCGATTGCGAATTCTTATTTCGCGAATGTCGGCGACGGCTCCTTGGGCATTGAGTCGGAGCAGGAAGAGGACCAGGTTTTCCGAGCTGCCGCTCCAGGTGCATTTTACCGCGGCTTGATAGAGGTGAAGGTCGGGATAATAGATTTCGGGTTCGGGGGTGAGTCCGGTGAGTCGAAGTCCTGTTTGACTGGCAAGATTTTGAACTTGTCGGGCTAACTCTGAATTGAGGTCTTTCTCTTCGGGGTGACTGGGAAGTTGTCCCCGTACACTTTCGAGTTGTTCAATGAGATCGGGTCGTTGGGCCAAAAGAGTGGTTTGTCGTTTGGCTTCTACTTGGGCGTTGAGTTGTCGGCGTTCAAGGTTTTTGAGGTTGGTGAGCTGGGTTTTGATCAGCTGATAACTTAGGGCCACCAGCAATACGAGGCCGGTGATGATGGCCAGTCTTTGTTCACGGCTGTTCAACTTTTTCATGGTTGTTCCTCCGTTTCATCCAGCTCAATCCATTCCCACAGGACTTCGACGCGAAAGGTGAACCCGGTTTTGGATTCTTTGAGGTCGAGTACGGGTACTTGCAAGAGGGGATGGGCTGTGAGCTGTTCATAGAAAACATAAAAGGGTTGGACATCGCCCTTGATACTGCCGCTAAAAGTGAAGCCTTCTGATTTTTGGTAGCGGTAGTCTTCAATGAGGATGCTTCCGCTGCCGGGAGCGGCTTCTGCGAGCAGCCGCATGGTTTCGAGGGCGCTGGTGCTTCTGTCAGTAAATTGGGACAAGGAACGAGTGCGTTGAATCAACTCTTGGACATTGGTGACGGCGGTTGCACGTGTGCGATTTTCTTGTTCAAGTTTTTTGACTGCGGCCTGCCGCATTCCTGCCCAAATGCTGAAGCTAAGAATGAAAAGGGTCCAAATGGCGACGAGGGTAGCCGCCCGGCGAATTTGTTTTTTACGTTTCTTTTTTTGATCTTCGACGCGTTTCCAGTCTGCGGGCGCCAAGTTGAGGTTGTTTGCATTTTGTCCGCGAGCCCACAGGCCTTGCGACAGAGGAGGCAGTTGATCAAGTGGGTGGAAGGTACCCGGCCAATTTTCGGGTGCTTCGCCATCGAACCACACATGTAAGGGAAGGTCTGTGGATTCGCTTCCACCAGATTCGAGGGCTACCTGCGCGAGTTCCACTTCTTCCCGCAGGGTTTCCGGGGAGTAGCTTCTTGCATCCATGAGCGAACGAATGAGCACGGGGATGCCTTGTTGCCAGGCCACCAACGTACCGTCATTCCCTTGCAGGTAGAGCAGCAGTTGGTCTTGGGTGGCGGTGAGCTGCCCGGCGCGTTTGAGGTTTTCTATCCCTGCCAGAATTTCCGCATCCACCCGGCCGGGAATCATGCCATAGGTCTGAAGGTTTTCAGGCAGGGTTTCCACATGTTTGCGGGCGCAGAGGGCCAGTAAAATACGACTTTGTTTTTCACTTTGCTCGAGAATTTCCCAGCCAAGGCAGGTTCGTTCGGGGGGGAATGGAGAAATTTCTTCTGCTTCGAGTTCCGCCATGCCCTGAAGTTCTTGAGGGTCGGTAGAGGGGAGCGAAAGGGTCATGAACAGCAGGTCCCTTGACGGTATGGCTGTATCCACTTTGCCGCCTTTTGCAAAAGGGGCTAAAAGTTCCGTCAGCGCTTCGGGACCGGTGAGTTCGACAAGCGTAGTTTGGGGAGCCTCTTCACGCAGCACGGTGAGCTCTGTAGCTTGGGGATGGTGAATGAGGCTGGGGGTTTCGGTATCAGCCATGCTGTGCTCCCAGGGTGAATTTATAGCTCATCAAAGGGCTCCTGTACCCAGTCACTCGCAAGGGCGGTGGGCTGATGTATAAAGGTTTCGAAAGATTCAGATTTTCCACCTAATCCATTTCCCCGAGCGACTTGGGTGGTGAGTTTATAAAAACGGTCTTCTTCCCTGCCCACAACTTCAAAGGTACGGGTCCATTCAATGCTGCCGTGTTCGGGGTGGCTGAAATGACCGCTCAGTTCGCCTTCTTCGATGGCTTCTACATCGATGGGTTCGCGCAAGGCAAGTTCCTCGAGCATGTCACTCGAAATCTGATATTCACGGGCTTGAATGGCGACGGCGACCCCTTGATTGGCTGCGGCAAAAAATACGCTAAGGGCGATGCCTAAAATCAGCACGGCTAAGAGCACTTCGAGTAGTGAAAATCCAGAACGGAGGGATGGCTTAGTCTTCAAAGGCAATCTCCCCGGTGAGTCCGTTGAAGTTGAGTTGATGAATTTGGCCTTTGGGATCCAGAACTTTGATGGAATGGGAAATCGAGATGCCATTTTCTTTATAGACGACAAAGGAGTTGCCCTCTTCCTGTTCAGCACCTTTAACGGATTGAATGCTGACAAATTTGGGAAGAGTTTGGCTGCGGATGAGTTCAACCGCTTCGCTGTCCGCTTCTTCTGGGGCTTGATCGTATAGCGTGGATAATTTGGCATCTCTCCGTGCGGGCATGGAGAGCATTTGCACGGTCTCGCCATTTTCGTAATATACCACGGCAATGGGTTTGCGTTCGAGAATGGCACGAGAGCGGGCGTAGCGATTGATGGCAATGAGTTCCCGCAGGGCAGATCGGGTGCGTGCGTTTTCGGCGGCCCCAATTGCCGTGGGTAAAAAGGCGGCAGTGGCAATGCCGATGACCATGATCACCAGTAGGATCTCGAGGAGCGTAAATCCGCTATATGGGCTGCGCTTAGAGGTCATTGCTGGAGACGGGACCGGCCTCTGTCCCTCCGGCGTTGGAGATGATTTCAAATTTACTGCCGTTCAAACTGTAGGTAAAGGGTTCGTCCCAGGCATCGTTTTTAAGTTTAAGCACATAGGGACCACTCCAGTTTTTTACGCCGGGGTCATTCACCAGTGCGTCGAGGCTAGTGGGCATTTTGCCTACATCGAGATAGTAGCTATTGACGGCGGTGGAGAGTTGTCCCACCAAGGTGATGGTTGCGGTGCGACGAGCTTTGTCACTGCGGCCCACAATATCGAGGTTGTTGATCGCGATAATGGCAATGACGCCGATGATCATGATCACCAGCATCACTTCGATGAGTGTAAAAGCTTCGCGGCGTTTATCTGTTGTATTTTTCATAGGGTGCACTCCATAGTTCGAATGAGAATAAAAATGTTTATGGGTTACTTGAGTCCTTGAGTCAACTGAAACAAAGGTAAGAGCATGCTGATGGCGACAAAACCGACTCCACCTGCAATCATGACCATGAGCAAAGGTTCGATGATGGTAGTGACGGCTTTGATACTGCGGGTAAGTTGTTCGTCATAGCGTCGGGCGATTTGAGCCAAGGAGCGGGGGACTTGACCGGCTTCTTCACCCACGGCCAACATGTCGGTAAAGAGATCCGGGAAAACGCCACTTTCGGCGAGGGGGCGGGAGAGGGAGGAGCCGTCGGTGACCCGGAGTTTGAGTGCGCCAATTTCTTTTTCCAGCACGGCATTGTTGGCCGTTTTTTTGACGATATCCAGGGCCTTCAATACGGGCACGCCATTTAAGAGCAGGTTTGAAAGGGTGCGGGCAAAGTTGGCGTAGGCTGCTGAGCGAATGAGTTGTTTGAATACTGGAATGTGAAGCAGGAAACGATGCCAATGCATGCGTCCCGCGGGCGTTTTGCGCCAGCGTTCAAATCCGAGTGCACCCAAGGCGCCCAGAATCAGGAAAAGCCAACCAAACTTCAGGAGGGCATTGCTCATGAAAATGAGCATGCGGGTGGGGAGGGGGAGTACCTGATCCAAGTCGATAAAGATTTGGGTAAAGCGGGGAATGACGAAAATCAGACAGAAAATGATGACCAAGGCCCCAAAAAAGGCAACTAAAATAGGGTAGACCAAAGCACCGGTGACTTGTTCTTTGGCTTCGGCGGCACGTTCGTAGTGACGTACGGCATTTTCGAGAGACTCTTGTAGTTGTCCGGAGGCCTCACCGGCTTGAATGAGGGAAACGTAAAATTCAGGAAAGGCTCTGGGATATTTTTGTAAGGCATCAGAGAGGCTGAGACCTTGGACGATGTTTTCCTGAACCTGGGAGAGCACGGCAGAACGTTGGGGGTTGCCGCTTTGTTCGCTCAGTTTTTTGATGGCGGTACCGAGGGTCATTCCTGCCGAGAGCAGGTCGCGTAGATCGGTGGAGAATTGGAGCAACACCCGCAAGGAGAGTTTGCCACCACTTTTAATTTTATTCTCGCTGGCCTTTTGTTTCTGGGTAGATTTTTTTTCGGAATAGACCTCCTCTACGGAGGCGGGGGTCCAACCGCGCTGACGCAATTCCTGCAAGGCTTCGCGCCGGTCGTTGGCTTGGAGAGAGCCTTGTTGGGGTTCTCCGGCGGCGTCTCGGGCTTGATATCGAAATTCGGACATAAACGCGATTACGGAACTACGGTTACGGTGGGGATCGGCGTGGTCGTGGGTTCGGCGGTGTTGGTGGGCAGGGGGGTGGGGGTGATGATACTGGCGACTGTGGCGGTGGCGTTGGCATCTGAGCGGAGGGTCGGCTCAATCCAATTCCCAAATAAAATACCCGTGGTGTCATTGATGGTGATGGTGCCGCTGATCACGACTTCCGCACCGGTGCTGGTCATGCCTTGGAGGGTAATGGTGGCCAAGTTGCTTTCAATCCTGCCGATATTTCCGGTCCATCGCGCTCCGAGGTTATCGATGGCGAAAAGTTGATCACCGGTTTGGGTAATACTGAGGCGCGAGATGGTTTGACCCGTTTGCGCAGAAGGAATGCCCCCGTCATTTTGATAACTGCCTGCAACATTGAGCGATACATTTCGGGTGACTTCGCTGCCACTGTCGATCTCACAGGCTGCGAAAAGCAACAGGGTCAGGGGGATACCAAAACTAGATAAAAGAAAGAGAAGAGGGCTGGATCGTTTCATAAGGTAAAATCTAAACGGATTTTTTGAACTTTGCACACTAAAATCACAATGAAGGTTACAACGATAAAGCCTGGAATAAATTGTATTGGATTTATGCTTTTTTTACGGGAAGGAGAGTTATGGAACAAATTTCAAATAAAAATATAGATGTGGTGGTGGCTGGCGGTGGGGCTGCAGGATTTTTTGCGGCGATTCATGCGAAAATGGAACGTCCGGATCTTTCGGTGCTTATTTTAGAAAAAAGTAAGGAATTATTGGCAAAAGTGGCGATTTCGGGTGGCGGACGTTGTAATGTGACCCATCACTGTTTTGAACCTAAAGAGTTAATTACGCGCTATCCGAGGGGTGGACGGGAATTATTGGGGCCTTTTCACCGTTTCCAACCTTCCGATACGATCGAATGGTTTGAATCGCGGGGGGTGAAGTTGAAAACGGAAGAGGATGGACGGATGTTTCCGGTGAGTGATGATTCGGGGGATATTATACGGGCGCTTCGGGCAGAGGCTGAGGCTTTGGGGGTGAAGATTCAATTGCAGTGTGGCGTAATGGGCGCGGAGCAAAAGGATGAAGGATATGTACTTACATTAACAGATAATCGTCAGTTGTTTTGTCGAGCATTGATTTTAGCGACGGGGGGGAATCGAGCCAGTGGGGGGTGGGCGATTGCGGAACAGTTGGGGCACCATATTATACAACCCGTTCCTTCGCTCTTTTCTTTTCACGTGCAAGATCCGGTTTTTAATGAGTTGGCAGGGGTTTCTGTGGATCCGGTTGCGGTGTCGATCCCTGAAATGAATGCGATGCAGTTGGGGGCGATGTTGGTGACCCATAAAGGGCTCAGTGGACCTGCCATTCTTAAGCTTTCGGCTTGGCAAGCCCGCGAACTGGCGGAAAGACAAGACCAAGTGAAGATTGAAATTAATTGGGTGCCCTCCGTTGCACATCCGCTCGAAGAACTTCAGCGCATGCGCAAGAAATTTGGCGCCAGACCCGTTCTGAAATCGAAATTATTCGAGTTGCCCCGTCGGTTATGGGAAAAACTCTGCATACGATCTGGAATAGAAAATGATATTCAATGGGCCCGTTTGACCGTCACTCAGGAAGAGGCCTTATTTAAAAGCATTACCGCGATGGATTGTCAGATGCGGGGGAAAACCCTCAACAAGGAAGAATTTGTCACCTGTGGGGGCGTAGATTTAAAAGAAGTGAATATGAAAAAATTTCAAAGCCGTTTGCATGAGACTCTTTTCTTTGCCGGCGAAGTATTGAATATTGATGGGGTGACCGGTGGATTTAATTTCCAAGCGGCGTGGACGGGAGGCTTCCTTGCGGGAAGCGCTGCGGTGGAAGGTCTGTAAACGCAGATGCACTTTATGAGTAAAAGCCTAAGCCGAGAGACCTAGAGCAAACGTTCCCTGGAAAATGATATTTTCTGGATGAAAGATGATGAAAAGTGTTTTTCCTCAACAGTAGTGCCCTTACTCAGATCCATGTTAAATGCGCAGGGTTGATGTACATATTTTTCATACTCAAGTTATTGCTGTGGTCTAAGAGATCTGATGGGATGTAATTTATGTTTGAAGAGTAATAATGGAAGTTTGCGAGGGTGGTTAGGGGAATAGTCCTTATTCACTTTTTAAAACCTAAGGGGAAACCTGGCTCTATAATGAGGGGGTTCCCCCGATGGGCAGGCGAGGGTAGTTATGATAGGGTATGTGAATCATTCGATTTTCGAATGTTTATGGGATGGAGAGCCGTTTCACTATTGAGCAAGATTGATCCTGTAGATTTCATTCCTATACGTAAATCCTTGTCTCAGATGACGCCATTATGAGTTTTTCTGCAAAACAGCCTACACTCGAAGCGGTTCCTGAATTTATCAGGGAAATTGAGGGAATTCGGAAAGAGAAGCAACCAGAGGACTGGAAGGCTTTTGTGGCATCTTCTTCTGAAATTCGACAGTGGCGGTATTTTTTATGTCATGATCCTTATACCCGATGGGGCTTGTTTAAGCCGAAAGGATATGCGGGTGATGGGCGGGTATTGGATTTTGCTTGCCGCCACCCTTCTGTCAATAGTGAGGTGACACAGAGCGGAAAAGCCGGTCGGGCGATTTATGCACAGACGTCCACTTCGGCTCAATCGAGATCCGCACGTTGGCGAACCCATTTTATTGCGGATCAATTGAATCAATTTATTGAAGATCGGGGAACCCGAGCTCCAAAAGTGAAGGTGGCGGCTTATGCCTGTGGTTACGGAAGGGAACTTGAACGTTTGGGCTTGGACACCTTGCGGGGAATCGATTGTTTTTATGCGGTTGATCGCGATGCGGAAGCTTTGGATGAAATCAGAAAACACCAAGGGATATTACAACTTGAGCCCCTTCATCAAAACGTGTTCCGTTATCAGCCCGAGGGGGATGGGCTGGATTTTGTGTATTCTATGGGGTTGTTTGATGCGCTGAATGCCAAGCATTCCCGATTTCTGTTACAGCGCATGTACGCGTCTTTGCGTCCGGGAGGACGTTTGCTCATTGCTAACTTGGATATTGACGCGGAGAATGTTGCTTACTGCGAAGCGATGATGGATTGGTGGATGATTCTGAAATCTCAATCGGACTTGGCTGAGCTGGCAGAGGGGGTCTCTTGTTCTGAAGACAGGATTCATATCGAACAGCTGGGATGTTTTAATTATTTGCTGATTGATAAAAAAGCGGAAGGCATGTGTTCATGAAATGCCGATGCAACAATAGGTAGATGGCAAATGAGGTCCCTTCATTTCTGCTCAGTTTTTACCCCCTGATTTGGGGGGGTGAATTTTACATGAAGTATAAAATCTTTTGTATAATACGCTTAGGAAAGGAAGGGGCGCATTTATCATGAGTTCCTCGTGGAGGTAAAGTAGATGATGATTTTTTCAAAAGAAAAAATAGGTAAGGAAACCGAAACGTCGCTACACGTTTTCAAGTAGGCTGGCATGAGTTTAAGGTGATTTTGGAGAGTGAAATTATGACAAAGGAAGAGGGTAGTCGTGTTGAAATAGATAGAGGTTCTTTTGAACTTTATGACCGTTTGGTGGGTAGGAAGAGAACACTTCTTCATCAGCGGTTAAACAGCTTTCTGATTACACAAGGATTGTTGCTTGTGGCATTGGCTTTGCTGCTTGGGCAGATTCACGGAAGGGAGGCCATACGGATTTCAGGGATGCTTTTAAAGGGGATTCCACTTCTTGGCCTGCTCTTGTCTGTGACCTGTTTAGGCTCTTTTGTGGCAGATATTATGAACGGAATTTCGGAAGAAAAGGTGTGGAGTCAGATGGGAATTCATACGCATCATTTAACAACGTCTTTGCGCAATGAATTCCTTGGTGTTCCGTTGTTGAGTCTGTTTATCTTCCCTCTCTTTTTATTCGGAGTTGTCTGGGGAACCCTTTTGGTTTATTTATAACCATGTAGAGCGCATGTGTATTTAAATCTTCCCTGGGAATGGTTAGGTCTGTACCCGGGAAAAATTGATTCTATCCATGTCCATTTCTCATCGCTGATTTCCAATGACATTTTTTAAAATACAATGATCATTATTACGAGTGAACAGCGGAAAGACTTTTACCGTTTTACTTCCATGTTGCATGACGAATATTCGTTGGCGCATTTCAATTATTGTTGTGTGGAGGAGTTTCGAAGAATCTTAGGCGTTGACTGGGTGTCTTTGTCGATGAATAATAAACAGATGGAGATCCAGCAAGTAGAGGTCACTGCGGATTATTACGATACCGTGATGCAGTATGCTTCTGCTCTCGACGAGACGAGGGAAAGTCATCCGGTGGTCTCTCATTTAGATTTACTCAACTTGAATGGGGAATTACGGGGAATTCATATGAGTTCTGATTATGTCTCAGAAAGAGAATTAAGAGATTTGGCGGTGTATCAAGAGGCCTATCGGCATTTGGGGGTGAAGCATCAAATTTTAGCCGAGTTAGATTTTACACCTAATCTGAGGACAATGTTGGCGATCAACTCAGGGGGAGAGATGGGGAAAGAACAACGTTTTCTGACGGAAATGATGATTCCTCATCTGGTGCTGGCTTATCGGAATTATCTGAAATATTCAAAACCCATGCCTATCTTTTCAGTAAATGATCCGCGGAATGACCTTCTGGATGAGCTAAGTCCCCGACTACAGGAAGTGTTGTTGCTTCTGGTTGCCGGTCTGTCCCGAAAGTTGATTGCGGGAAGGATGAATCTTTCGCGGCATACCGTGAATGACTACATTAAAGAAATTTATGCAAAGTATCATGTACATTCGCATGCGGAGTTGTTGGCGTTGTTTGTGGGAAATGACCCTTTTTCCCTCAATTCATAACCATTTTTGTTTATGGGTGTTCCTTTTGATCTCAGAGGGAAGCCTGCGAGTTAATTATAAAATTTGCTGAAAATGAGTTGCGAAATCTTTGGGGGGAGCGCATGAAGGAGGTCAATTTAACCAAGGAAAACGATGTTGACTCAAAACGAATATTTTGACGGAAAAGTAAAATCTATAGGCTTTGAAGGCTCTGAAGGAAAGGCGACCGTAGGGGTGATGGAAGCAGGTGAGTATGAATTTGGTACGTCGACGCATGAGATTATGAAAGTGATCAGTGGTGCACTGACCGTGGTATTACCTGGTGCGACAGCAGAGACGGTTTTTCATGCTGGAGAAACTTTTGAAGTTGAGGCAGGGAAATCTTTTCAGGTGAAAACCAGCGAAGCTACTTCATACCTTTGTCTCTACGGTGAGTAATCCCATCGTACATGTTGATCTCGGCGAACGCGCATATGATATTGTGATCGAAGCTGGGGCTTTGGCTGATATCGGCACCCGTTGTGTGGATTTGTTTGGGGCAGGGAAACGGGTGTTGATGGTGAGCGATGCGAATGTTGCCAAATTTTATGTTTCGGGCACGGAAGCGTTGTTGTTGCGTGCTGGATTTCAAGTAAGCGTGATTGTATTGCCTGCGGGTGAATCGACCAAATGTGTGGCTCGTTTGGCTGAAATTTGGGAAGAAGCGGTAGAGGCGCGTTTGGATCGCAAAAGTTTTATCGTCGCTTTAGGTGGCGGCGTGATCGGAGATTTAGCTGGATTTGCGGCGGCCTCTTTTTTGCGGGGTATTCCTTTTGTACAGGTACCGACCTCCCTGTTGGCGATGGTCGACTCTGCAGTAGGCGGAAAAACGGGCATGAATCTGCCTCAGGGTAAAAATTTGGTGGGTGCTTTTCATCAGCCGCAGATGGTATTGTCCGATTTGTCGGTTTTGGCGACACTGCCTGCCCGTGAATTGCATGCGGGCATGGCGGAAGTGATCAAATACGGGGTAATTTGGGACCCGGAAATGTTCAGCTTTATTGAATCCCATGTGGCCGAAATCAAGGCGCTCGATAGTGAGGCTTTACATTATTTGGTGAAACGTTCCTGTGAAATTAAAGCGGACGTGGTTCGTCAGGATGAGCGGGAAGGCGGACTGCGGGCTATTTTAAATTTTGGACATACCTTGGGTCATGCGATTGAAAATGTATGTGGCTACGGAGAGTGGCTACATGGTGAAGCGATTGCCATGGGCATGGTGTATGCAGCGAAGATATCTGAAGTCGCTCATGGATTTAAGGCGGATGAAACGGATCGTTTGATTGCTTTGTTCAAGGCCTTTGACTTGCCGGTTTCGTGGCAGGGATTGGAGTGGGGGGCGTTGTATCAGGCGATGACCGCGGATAAAAAAGCAGAGAATGCACTGCCTAAATTTGTGTTGGCCAAAGAGATGGGGAAAGTGGGGTTGCCGGAAGAAGTGGGTATGGAGCTTCTGAAAAAGGTTTATGATGACGGAGCGTGAAGCGCTCATCGCTTTAAATATGGTGGATGGCATCGGCCCGGTGCGGGTTCGCGAATTGATGCAGGTGTTAGGATCTGCGGCCAGCATTTTAGAGGCGGAGGTCTCCGACTGGGTTCAGGCCAAAGGGATAGGGCAGAAACTGGCCGAAAAGCTAAAAACGCGATTGCGGGATTTAGATGTTGAGGGGGAGATTCGAAGGGCCGAAAAGTTAGGTGCACATATTGTCACCTGTGTGGATGAGAGTTATCCCGAAATGTTAAAAAGTATCCATGATCCTCCCTTGGCGTTGTATGTGAAAGGAGAGTTGTTGGCTCAGGATAAACATGCGATTGCGATGGTGGGTTCACGTCGTTGCACTCATTATGGCACGCAAGTGGCGGATCGATTAAGTTTTCAGTTGGCGAAGCAGGGGTACACGGTGGTGAGTGGATTGGCGCGAGGCATTGATGCGGCGGCCCATGAAGGTGCCCTCAAGGGGGGAGGTCGTACGTTGGCGGTATTGGGGACGGGAATTGACCAAGTGTATCCACCCGAACATGTGGGGCTGGCCGAAAAGATTATGGCGCAGGGTGCATTGATCAGTGAATTTCCGATTGGGTTTAAACCCACTCGCCAATCTTTTCCTCAGAGAAATCGTATCGTGGCTGGTGCAACGGGAGGGACTTTGGTGGTTGAAGCCGCGAGGGGTAGCGGTGCCATGATGACGGTAGATTTTGCTACAGAATTTGGTCGATTGGTTTTTGCGGTGCCAGGGAGGATTGATAATCCTTCGGCGGGTGGATGCAACGGGCTGATTAAAAATGGAGCCAAGCTGGTGGAGGATGTGGATGATATTCTCGAAGAGTTTGAATATTTGATTCCGCCCAAACCAGAGGGGAGAGAAGATCCCGTGCATGCCAAACCACAAGTGCAGTTGACGGAGAGTGAAAAAAAGATTTTAGATTTTCTGGGACGGTCCGATGTGGGACAGGATGAACTTATTCGTGAAACCGGATTGTCTGCATCTGTGGTGGCTACGGCTTTGTTGATGTTGGAAATGAAACGCCAAATCAAGAGTTTGCCGGGGCAGAAAATCCGCAAAGTTGTAAGTGACTGAGATGTGCCGGGTGTGGCTGTCGGCGTTTACGCCACGGGCCGGAGTTGTTGCCGTGTTAGCTGCCTGTGGCGTAAACGCCGACAGCTACAGATTGCATCCGATCTCTTAATTTCTGGTTATGAATTCGTTTTATGCATCAGTCAGGACCGTTCGTCCGTAAATTTATGACGTCCTGTTTGATTTGTGATAAAGTCTTTGGGTCATCGGTGATGATGCCGTCTACGTTTATGGAGCTATAATAACGCATGCGCTCGGTATCGTTGATGGTCCAGACAAAGTAAGCCAATCCTTGATCATGGAAAGCGCTGACGTAGGCGGCATTTACAAAGTTCCTTCCTTTTGCGGTGATACCGTTCAGATCAGCGGTCTTTATTTTGAGAGCCAAGTCTATGGGGTCGGGTTGCTTTTGTAAGGGGCCGCTACGGTCGAGACTTGTCACATAAAAAAGAGGGGTGTTCTCGGGGAGTTCTCCTCGTAAATACATAAGAGAAGGCACATGGGTGCTTTGAAAAATATACTGAAGGTCTTGAGATGAATGGGAGCGAATGACGGAGAGCAGTTGATTTAAATATTGTGGCGTGGGTGATTTTAGGTCGAGTAACAGGGTTTTACCTTTTGGGCAGGCCTGTAAAATTTCCCCTAAGGTTGGAATGGAAATCTGCGGGTTCAGGCGTTGGAGCTGTTCGTAGCTTAAGGATGAGAGGCTGACGCCTTGTATTTCTGAATCATGGAAAAGGACGAGAGTGCGATCCACCAACATCTGAACATCAATTTCGACTACATCAGCACCTTGTTTCCAGGCTGAGGAAACCGCGGCTTGAGTATTCTCTATTTCATGTTTTGCGTCTCCACGGTGCGCAATATTAAGTTGTGCATTTGCGGAGGAAGGGTTGATGAGAAAAGCAAGGAGCAGTGAAAGGCGTTTCATTATTTTTTTAAACTACATTCTGAGAATGAAGTCAATGGAAGGAAGTGCCCCCACAATTGTTAACTTATAGTGGTGGTTTAGACGTCAATCCGATAACTGTCGTCGGTTTGCTTCTGTAAAAATGCTATGACGATGGAGAATATTCATCGTACACTTACACCGCTGATGGGCGTTTGTCCTCTCGCACTTGGGCGCGTGGACTTGTCACCTTATATGCGTACCCCCCCATCGCGGAAATCTGCTTGCATCCATGACCGGTCCTATTCATACTGTTTCATATGAATATGAGCCCGGTCGCAACGCCATGACTTCGGTGGAAAATTTAGAAACTGTTGGCACTGAAAGTTTGGTGTCCCAATATGAATACAGCTATAACGAAGTGGGACAACGAAAGGGTCGTACCCAGACCGGTACGGCGCTCATCGATAGCAGCGATGATTTTAACTACGATGGGCTGGGTCAGGTGACCAACGTTGTAAACTCAGTGAATACCACATTAGCCTGGAATCCACTCTACGCCTACGATGACATCGGCAACCGAGACGGAACCATTACAGATCTCAACGGTGCTGTGGACTACACCGCCGATCTGCTTAATCAGTACGATGCAATCGGTACCGATACGCCGACCTACGATGTCGACGGCAACCTGAGCAGCCGCGGAGATTGGACCTTTACTTGGAATGGAGAAAACCGTCTGATTGAAGCCACCGACGGCGTCAACACCCTCAGATTTGAATACGATACCCAAGGTCGCTTGGTCAAAAAGACGGAGAATGGATTCACCGAAATCTACCTGTACGACGGCTGGAACCGTATTGCGACCTTTGCCGGTGCTGCGCCGTCTACCACCTATGTATGGGGCCTGGATCTCAGTGGAAGTCTGCAGGGCGCTGGCGGAGTAGGAGGGCTACTAAAAGAGGGCGCCCTGTATCCTCTCTATGATGCTAACGGAAACATCATGCAAAAGCTAGACGCCACAGCTTCTGTGCAGATGAATGTGACCTATGATCCCTTCGGTAACATCATCGACGGAACCTTAGTCGGTGAATATGGTTTCTCTACCAAACCATTGCTCAATGGGGTGAATCTATACTACTACGGCTTCCGCTACTATGACCCCGAAACAGGAAGATGGCCAAATCGGGATCCCATTGGGGAACGGGGTGGGCTGAATCTTTATGTTTTTGCGATAAATAATTCTCTTAGTTTTATTGACGTTTTAGGCCTGTCATCTGGTTCAGATAAAGATGGTGGTAAAGGGCCCGCACACGTACAGTATTCAAAAGCAAGTGAACTAAATCAAGTTATGGTTTTAGGTTATGTGGGTGACGGAGCTAATCCGGAAAATAAAGAATCAGGTGTTGCATTAGCGGTTGCTGCAACCGTGGAACTCAAAAAATATGATGTTGATTTATATAAATGGGGTACATATTCAGATGCTGTGTTAGCCCGTCTGAAAGAGCATGTAGATGATGGTCGAAAGAAAAAAAATTGTTTTATGACCATAATAATTGTTGGGCATAGCTATGGCGGTGATCGTGCATTTTCTGTTGCGAATTGGTTTGAGGATCAACTTAATTCTGAAGAAATGAACTTTCCGCATAAAATTCATTTATTTTCTATTGACTCAATTATAAGAGGCACTCGTGGTATAGCGACAAGCGAAGGCCCAGATTTTTCTCCAGAGACTTTTCAAAACTATTACCAAACCGATGGAGAATCTATTTATAAATTAATTGGTGGTTCAATTCCTGGAGCCGAAAACACTCACGTGAGGGGGACCCAGCACACTGCTATTGATAATGACGTTGCTGGCGTAATTTCAAAAAAAATTATTCAAATTCTTAACTCTATTGATGCAAATGAAAAATAACATATTTTCATTCTTGAATATCAAACACCTTTGCATTTCCATTTTTATTCTTAGTATGTTTAGCGGATGCGAGCGGAATCGGAGTGTTTCGTTTCAGCAGTTGTATGATCTAAAATCGAAAGCATTTATAAATGGGCATTTTGATATTGATGTTGCGAAGAGAATTATGGAAACATCAGCTAATTTATTTTATGTGGGGAACCTTGAACAAGAGCCTTCATCTGCCGGGGAGACACTAGTATTTTTATTTGCCATGGATGAAAGAGTTTCAAAAAAGGAAAAGCTGGAATTGTACAATTGGTGTTTAAATAACAAGAAAACCGTTGGTTTTGATGTTCAAAAGTTCTCGATAAATTCGCCGGTAGTGGATGGCGGGTCAGAAGTTCCAGGCGATCATCAAGAGAAAAAGGGTCTGGAGTAATAAAGTGCCAGCCCTGAATGGCACTAAGTTAAGGGGTTTCAGCATGGGATTTTCCCAGTAAAAATAGGTGAAAACCGGGCGGAGTTTAGTAGTCTATCTGAATGACCAAACCCAAACAAACTACGACTCCGTTGTTCCCAGATTTTCACCTCGCCACCCTACGTCGGAAGCCTCGATCTGCCCAGCAAATTCTGAAACAGGAACAGAAGAAGAGAGCCATAAAAACCTTTGACCACCTTCAATACCTGTTGAAAGATTTTCTACCCAAAGACCCCTTCGATAACGTTTCAGGCCGGAGTAGATTATTCACCAAACAGAATACCTTTTATACGTTTTTGCATCAGTGTTGGAGTGAAGACGGTAGTTGCCAGGAAGCATTGTCCCGCCTGCGTGAGCAGGCCGATGCTCAAGGGATGAAGAAGCTCCCTTCCGCTTCAACATCGGCTTATGTTCAGGCACGGCATCGATTGGATATTGAAGAGCTTAGAGATGTGTTTTATCACGGGGCGGGTACGATTGAGGCTGATGGAGGAACCTTGCACGATGAAAGACCTTGGGTGGTCGTGGATGGTACAGGCTTGAGCATGCCGGACACCAAAGAAAACCAAGACGTATGGCCTCAGTCCTCGAATCAAAAGGCAGGTCTTGGCTTCCCGAATGCTAAAGTGGTTGCCTCCCTTTCGCTTCATACCGGAGCGGTTCTGGATGCGGAGTTTGGAAACCAGCATGATCATGAAATCATCTTGTTTCGTAGGCTCAGCGACAGTTTTCAAAAAGGAGATATCGTCATAGGGGATAGGGGGTTTGACAGTTGGCACGATAGTGTTGAGTTGCTTCATAAAGGCGTGGATACGGTGTTCCGTAGACATGCACGGAGATCTCTCTTTAAAACGTCGGAGGCTGAAAAAATTCTAGGCAAGGGGGATCTCCTCATTGCCTCTAAACGACCAGTTCAGGCTCCACCCCACATAAAGAAACAAGACTGGAAAAAGCTACCCGAAGAGCTGAAGTTACGCCAAATCACCTTCAGGAAAAAGGGTCAGCCCGTACATTGTAACGTTGACAACTTTGTTTGATACCTTTATGGCATAGTCATTATGCCAAGAGCTCTACGTGTTCAGTATCCCGGCGCCCATTATCATGCGATGTGTCGTGGGAATAATGGTCAGGACATCTTTATAGATGACGATGGCCGTCGGTTGTTTTTGTCTACCTTGGACGAGGTGTGTGGGCAGACGGGATGGATGATTCACGCCTACGTCCTGATGTCGAATCATTACCATCTCCTCTTGGAGACCCCTGAGGCCAACTTGGTGGATGGGATGAAGTGGTTTCAGGGAACGTACACCCAGCGCTTTAATGCTATGTTTAAAAGGCGAGGGCATTTGTATCAGGGGCGCTATAAAGCCATACCCATTCAGACGGATCCCCGTGATGGAGGCTTAGAGTATTTCCGGCAAGTAAGTACATATATTCACCTGAACCCTTTTCGAGCTAAGATATGTGGAGAAGGCTTCTCTACTCCTTTAGAATCCTATCGTTGGAGTAGTTATCCTGCCTATTGTGGTTTGAATCGAAAAAGGCCTACGTGGTTGCAACGTAAGAAAGTACTTCACTGTTGGGATTTGGTCGAAGGAAAGCCAGGAGCCTTGAAAGGGTATCGAGAAAAAATGGAACGATACATGAAATTTGAGGAAGATCCTGTTGCAGGAATGTGTGGGGACTTTGAAAAACAAATCAAACGAGGGTGGGCGATCGGTTCAGAAGAATTTAAAGAGAAAATAGACGCCCTACTTTCGGGGAAAACTGAGAATGATAATTTTAGGGGTGACCAGCGAAAAGAACACGGTCAGAGGGAGGCTGAACATCTATTAACCCTCGCACTAAAAGAAGTAGAGTGGGACGAAGAGGCCTTCTTGGATGCCCCCAGCGCAATGCTGGAGAAGCAGGCCGTTGCATGGCTACTGAAAACAAAAACGACGGTTACGGGGAAATGGATTGCAGAACGGTTGTGCATGGGGCATCGTGTCAATGCATCCCGGGCCATCAGCCGGTTTAGAAGTGAAGAAAGTATGGAGATTTTAGAAATAAAAAAGAGAATGTTACAATGTACGGGCTGACCCCTTACCCAATTTTAGGGGTGACCAGCGAAAAGAACACGGTCAGAGGGAGGCTGAACATCTATTAACCCTCGCACTAAAAGAAGTAGAGTGGGACGAAGAGGCCTTCTTGGATGCCCCCAGCGCAATGCTGGAGAAGCAGGCCGTTGCATGGCTACTGAAAACAAAAACGACGGTTACGGGGAAATGGATTGCAGAACGGTTGTGCATGGGGCATCGTGTCAATGCATCCCGGGCCATCAGCCGGTTTAGAAGTGAAGAAAGTATGGAGATTTTAGAAATGAAAAAGAGAATGTTACAATGTACGGGCTGACCCCTTACCCCTGATGCAGGTAGGAGCGACGATGGAGTTCATTTTCTGGACACGCAAGCAAAAAAAAATTGCCGATATAGTGTCAAAGCAAGTTAATTCATGGGCAACTGAGGTTAATAAATAATGCCTCAAGAAAATAAAATTGCTTCTGATATGAACTGGGGTGCAGTAAAAGTAGTTTTTGCAGCTGCTTTTTTATTGATTGGATTTAATTGTAGTACTCAAAAAACTGGGCAACAAGTTGAAATAATTGCAACCGGGACAAAAGACCTCATCCTAAATTGTCCGTCTCCAGGTGCTCCCATAAGCATAATATCAGATCATACTGGATCTGACGAAGGCAACCCTTTTATTCTCCACGATGGGGAAGTTGTATTTTTCATCTATGATAAAAGATTAATTGGAATAGGTTGGGACTCCAAAGATCTCAGTAGGGGCGGTCAGATAATGGAAGATCCTTTAATTGTAACTGGTTCATCAATTACCGGGGACAGTTGGTGGCACAAAATTTCGGCTAGGGATAAGCGTTTCAGAGTTTCATGCATTCCCCGCGAAGACGGGTCACAGAAGCCCTAACACAGAACGGGTCAGGCCGTGCATTTTAACATTTTGAAATTCCACAATCCATTGATTCAAAGCACTTTGCCCTGAATGAGCCCCGGCCCGCCCGCAAGTCTCGCCCCCAAGAACCCCCGAGACTTCCCGGCAGTCCCAACCCCGAGGCGGTGTTCGCTTCGCTCACTCAGTCAAAGCCCCGAGCGCCGCGCAGGAGTCGCGCCAGCGGCTCAGGCTGGCCCCCAGAACCCCCGCCAGCCTCAGCGCGCTGTC
The DNA here is from genome assembly GCA_029719485.1 of Kiritimatiellota bacterium B12222. Taxonomy (GTDB): domain Bacteria; phylum Verrucomicrobiota; class Kiritimatiellia; order SS1-B-03-39; family UBA6053; genus UBA6053. The sequence goes on from CP120722.1 coordinate 1,337,936, forward strand.
ACGCCGCCTGCTTCCCACCCAGGAGGAATACCGAAGAGATGTTATGCGTTCGTTCGTCGCAAGCTCCTCACACGTAGCCGCTGATCCGTCCTCAGTCGCAGGCTCCTTCCGGTCGGGCGGCGACATCGCATAACATCGACTTCGGTATCGCTCCTGCCTCCTTCGTCGGCTCCCTCGGCGCTCCCACCCCTACAGGGGACCGCCCCTCCAGCGTTCGCCGCAACCCCCGAGCCATGCCTTCGGCAGGCAAGCCCGGCGGCGAAAGCTTCCGCCCCAGTCCCCTCTGCCGCTTCGCGACATTCACCCCCCTCCCAATAGCTGTCACGCAAGCTGCTTTTTGCCTCAGCGTTCGTTCCTCGCACATCGGCGCAGCTTCCGCGCCAGCCCATGTAAAAAGGGTCAGCCCGGCATGACACCTAAGATTAGGTGTTTTAGCACTCCACGATATTGACGGCCAATCCGCCTTTGGAGGTTTCTTTGTATTTCGTCTGCATATCGCGTCCGGTTTCTTTCATGGTTTGAATGACTTTATCCAGAGAGACAAAATGTGTGCTTTGACCTGCCATGGCCAGTCGAGAAGCGTTGATGGCTTTTACACTACCCATGGCATTCCGTTCGATGCAGGGGATCTGAACCAGACCACCGATGGGGTCGCACGTTAAACCGAGGTTATGTTCCATGCCGATTTCGGAAGCGAATTCAACCTGTTGAGGGGTTCCACCCAAGTATTGGGTTAATGCACCGGCCGCCATTGAGCAGGCCACCCCGACTTCGCCCTGACATCCCACATCGGCTCCTGAAATCGATGCATTTTGTTTGTACAGATACCCAATAGCTCCAGCGGTTAGCAAAAAGCGATGCACCGCGTCGGGATAGGGGGAGGTTCGAAAGCGGGTGGCGTATTCTAGAACTGCCGGGAGTATGCCCGCGGCGCCATTGGTGGGTGCCGTCACTACCCGCCCACCAGCGGCGTTTTCTTCATTCACGGCCAAGGCAAACAAATTCACCCAGTCGATAATCTCCAACGGGTCGGTTGGCGAATTTTGCTCTCGGTTTAAGAGAGCGTCATGATGGGATTTTGCCCGACGGGGAACATTCAGTCCTCCTGGGAGAATGCCGTCAGCGGACATTCCCCGTTTTACGCAGTCCTGCATGGCGATCCAGATTTCATCTAAACGCTTGCGGGTCTCTTTTTCTGTCCGGTACATCGCCTCGTTGGCGAGGATGAGTTCGGGAATAGATTTTCCACTGTGGGTGCAATGCTCAAGCAATGTTTTTGCACTTTTGAAGGGGTAGGGCACGGGTAGGCATCCCTTGCCTGTGTCGTTTTCCCACTCGTCATCACTCACAATGAAGCCTCCGCCCACGGAATAGATAACCTCTTCCGCCATTACAGCTCCATCCGCATCGATTGCGGTGAAGTGCATGCCGTTGGGGTGCTTGGGCAAGGGGATGCCGGAGGTGAAGAGTAGATCCTCTGCTTCTATAAAGCGGATGGGAGATTGATATGGAATGCAAATCGTAGAGGTCTTTCGGATATCATCAAGGATGGCAGGGATGGCATCCACATCCACGGTTTCAGGTTCTTGTCCGGAAAAGCCCAGCAGGATCGCCCGATCGGTCGCGTGTCCTTTGCCCGTGTCTGCAAGAGATCCATGGAGTGAACAACGGATTCTCGAAATCGTTTTATGTTCCAGGGATCGTGCGAAACGGCTGGCGGCTCGCATGGGGCCCACCGTGTGAGAGGATGAGGGGCCAATCCCAATTGAAAATAACTCAAGGACAGAAATATTATGATGCATGGTATGTTTTTTGGGAGAGGGCTGACATGATTAAATGAGGGGATTTTCCTGATAAGATGTTAGCGACAGAATCCTTAGAGTCTATAGAATTCTATAGCAATTCTGATGCACTGGATTATCACTTGATGAAGAATTCAACGGGTGTCAGTTATTTTTCTGTGGAGGTAATTTCCTGCGAAATTCGATTTCAGTTTAGGTAGGAAGTGATCTGTAAACATGGCGTGTTTTTCGATAACTTCTAAGCCCCTGATAGTGCTTTTATTTTTTAAGAGAAATGGCTAATTATGAGCGATGAATAAAGTACTTCTATTTTTGGGACTATGGACAGGCGTTTTTCTGCAGGCGCAGGAGCTTACGCCGCGTCGATGGAGTCACCTGCCGGTGGGCAGTCAGTTTGCTGGGGTGGGCGCGGTGTATACCGAAGCAAATATATATTTTGATCCTGTTTTGCAGGCCGAAGATGTGAAGGCTACTTTTGAGACTGCTGTGGTGGCATACACCTATTCTTTTGCGTGGTTAAATCGCACGGCGCGGATCGATGTTGCACAGGCGTATCAGCAGGCGGAATGGGATGGATTATTGGAGGGGAGTCCCACCCGTGTGGAAAGAAAGGGGTGGTCGGATACCAACGTTAGATTGGCGCTGAATATCCTGGGTGCGCCACCGCTTCAAGGGAAGGAATTTCTGGAGTATCATCAACAGCATCGGATCCAGACCGTGGTGGGGGTTGGGCTAAATGTGACGGCTCCGACAGGACAGTATGATGCGGATAAGTTATTAAATATTGGAGCCAACCGTTGGGTGATCCGTCCTCAGTTGGGGGTGGTGCATACGCGAAACAAGTGGAGCTATGAACTCACGGGTGCGATATGGTTTTATACGGACAACGATGAGTTTTGGATGGAGTCTACGCGTGAACAAAATCCGCTGTTTGCTTTGCAGGGACATATCATTTATACCTATCGACCCGGAGTTTGGGTGGCGATGAGTGCGGCCAATGGACAGGGTGGGGAAAGTAGAGTGAATGGCGTAGCGAAAGAGGACGCTGCCGACAACTTTCTCTATGCCTTAAGTGCAGGTCTGCCCTTTAGTCGTCAAACGGGCATGAAAGTGACGTGGATTCGTGGCGAAACCCAGACGGATACAGGCGCGGACAGTGATTCGGTGATGGCGGTATTGTCTCACATGTTTTAGGAGAGACGGTCTTGCGTATCAGAGAGGTTGGTTTGCTTGTTTAGCGGTTGGCATCGCGCATGGCGCGACGGGCATCCATATCGGCGTCTTTTTTCTTCAGGCTTTCTCGTTTGTCCGAAACGTTTTTACCCTTGGCGAGGCCGAGGAGGACTTTTATTTTTCCGCGACGTAGATGCACATCCAGAGGTACCAAGGTGAGGCCTTGTTGAGAAATGCGGGCGCCAATTTTACGGATTTCCTGTTTATGAAGCAGCAATTTGCGGATACGAACAGGTTCATGGTTATGGATATTTCCATGGGAGTAAGCGCGGACATGCAAATTGTGCAGGAAAAGTTCGCCTTTATTTTCAGCCGCGAAGGCTTCTTCGATGCTGAGTTCCCGGTTACGAATCGATTTCACTTCGGTTCCCGCCAGCACAATTCCCGCCTCGAGGGTTTCGAGGATTTGATAGCTGTGGCGGGCCTTTCGGTTTTGGGCCAACACGCCATTTTGTTCGGGGGCTTTGCTCATGGGAGTAATCGGGTAGGGTGGGGGTAATAAAAAACCGGGATCAAGAATCCCGGTTTTTGGGCAGGACCGGGATCCGGTCTGCAATATTCACTTAAAGACTGAGCAGTTTTTCCGCAGCAGTTTCTTCGTCAATTTCCGGGGTTTGGATCACAATCTCAGCGGTCAATAATCCTTCAGCCACTTCTTTGAGGGCGATATCCAAGTTTTCTTGATGGGGATGATCAGGTTTCACCATGGGGCGCATGCCCTGAGTGAGTTGTTTGACCCGGCGTGAGACCATATTGATCAGCAGGGGCTTGTTATTGATGCGTTGATTGGCAGTTTCGAGATATTCAAAATTCATAGGGGGCTCCGTGTAAAAGGGCCGACATCATTGGCGGTAAAGGATCAGATTGTCAAGAAGAAAGCGACGGCAAGCGATTTAAGATGCTTTTTTATCTTGATCGAGAATGTCTTGAAGTCTTTTTTTAGCTTTTTCGTCTAAATGAGGACTTTCGGGGCTGTCGGATTCAAGATATTCTTCCTGTTTCAGGCGAAAGTTTCGGGCCATATCTTGGAACTTCATCACTTGTTGATTGTATTTTCCGCAAATGGGACAGATCCATACATGGAATTTGAGTGTGAATTTGTCTAATGGAGACAGCTTCTCATAATCTTCTTTTGAGAGCTGATTGCTCACTTGTTTACAGGTAAAGAACATAGAATTTGTGTTTTATAAGGGTATCAATGTCGTTAGGCGGCTGACCATTTGGACTCAAGACAGGTTTTAAGCTGTGCACGTGCTCGGTGAAGGGTCACCCAGAGATAGTTATCTGTAATGTCCATTTCCTTACAAATTTCTTCGGTGGATTCTTCGTCGACCATTTTTAACTGAAAAACAAGGCGAGTTTGCTCGGGCAAGGCCTGTAAGCAGGCTTGAAAGGCGGCCCAAAATTCTTCTTGGGCAAAGGCGGCATCGGGATCGAAGGCCCAATCTTTGGGTCGGGTGGTTGGAATCCCGGAGGTTTTAAACAGCAATTGTCCCACGACTTCCTGGACTTGTTCGTCTTGAAGTTCTTTGCGCCGCACGGATTTCCGCACGTAATCTACGGATTTATTGCGGAGGATGCCTCTCAACCAATATTTGACATCCACGCGACCATCAAATTGGTGAAGGTTTTTTAAGGCCGCTAAAAAGGTTTCTTGCACCGTATCTTCGGCGACTTGGGGATCCCGCAAACGCATCAACGCAAAACGGTAGAGGTAGTCGCCATATTTTTCGACCCACAAATGGGTTTCGTATTTCACATGAGGGTCTTCTTTTTCGGACATAGGGATAAGCTAATTATTTTAACGAAGGAGTCAAGGAGCTTGGTGGGTTGTTGGTGTGAGAAGAGGCGCGGGGAAGTGATGGGTAGCTTGGAAGGGTGGGTGGGGAGTGATGGGGTGGGGGAAGAGAGGGTCGAAAGGGGTGGGGAATTAAGAGGAGGGGGGGGGCGTGATGGGGTGGGGAGACAGGCTGAAAGCCTGAAGTCCTTCAGGTTGAAAACCTGAGTTACTGTACTTCGGCGCTGGTGCGTCCTTCAGGTTGGAAACCTGAGCTACGGTACCCAGGCGGTGGTGCGTCCGCCGATTTGGTCAAATTGAATGGAGGCACCTTGGGCATCGCTTGTGGCTTTTTTGCCCCAGCGATAATGGAAAAGCCAGTCTTTGGGAAAACGAGAGGCGTCTGCATCTAGGTCGACGGCTTGGGTGAGAATGTTTAAGAGTGTGCTTCTAAGTTCTTGGATTTGGGTCGGGTCTAAAGAGGCGCAGGAGGTATGGGGATTGAGCTTCATGGCATAGAGCACTTCGTCGGCAATCCAATTGCCTACGCCAGCAAAAACTTTTTGGTCTAAAAGTATGGCTTTGATGGGGGCTTTGCGTTTGGAGAGTTGGCTTTGGAGGGTTTGTACTGAAAAGTCATCCTCCAAAGGGTCGGGGCCTAATAGACTTACGGGAGGAAGGGCGGTGACGTCGTCGAGGAGTCTTACTCTTCCGATGCGGCGGAGGTTTCGGTAACTCAAGTGACTGCCATCCGAGAGATGGAGGCGGAGTTTGATGTGACTGGGTTCTGCGGCTAGATCTGGCAGCCAGTGTAGAGATCCGGTCATGCCAAAATGTAGATAAAGGTCTTGTCCGTTATCGAGGCTGAGCCAGCAATGTTTTCCTTTGCGGTGGGTAGCGGAAATAGAACGTCCTTCCAGGATATGGGGAAGGGTTGTGGGGTCATTGCGGTCAAACACGATGGAATCATCGGCGACGAAAGCCTGGGAGATTTTTTTTCCTACGGCATGCTTTTGCGCCAAGCGTCGCCAGGTTTCAACTTCAGGCAATTCAGGCATGAGGCAGGAGGAGCTCCACGGGTTCTTGGTCTGCTTGACTGATCATTACTTTGACGGAGGAGGGGAGTTGCGCCCGTAAGCGTTTTTGAAATACGTTCAAATAGGGACGTTCGGTATGTCCGTGTTCGGAAAGGATCACGGCGACCCCTGCGGATTGCCATGCGAGGATGTCATGGTGCCGCATTTCTCCGGTGAATACGGCGTCGACCTGCATGGTTTTGAGGACGGAGGCACCTGCTCCGGGGCAAAGGCCGAGACTTTTGATTTTTTTGGTGTGAATCGGTTTGGAGATACGCAAGTAGGGGGCTTGGATTAGAGTGGTGATGGCGTCTGTAAGTTCTGTCAAAGGCAGAGCCAGGGGAAAGACCAAGCGGCGTCCACTTCCCTGCACATTTTCTGCAAGGGCTTGTGGGAAGGCGGAGCATAACCAATCGGATAGTCCCTCTGTGGCGGCATCTAATGCGGTATGTGGGCTGTAGACGCTGATGCCTGCTGCCAACAAGTCGAGCAGGGCTGTGGTGACGGGGTTTTGGCGGGTAAGGGTTTTCAATCCTGAAAAGATAGGGGGATGGTAGGCGATGATCCAGTCGACGTGGTTGAGGATGGCTTCCTGGGCCACCGCCGGAGTGAGATCTAGAGTTAAGAGGATTTTTTGGATGGGGCTTGAGGAGTGAGCTTCGAGCAGTAGGCCAATGTTATCCCATTCTGCGGCCCCTGCCACGGGAGCGAGGTTTTCGAGAATGGCCTGTAACGTATGTGCATCCAATATTTTCATAGCTAGCTTTTGGCTCGACGATGTGGGCTTTGCAAACGAAAAGGGTTTTCAAGTGCAAGAAAGGGGGGGCGGGGTTACTCGTTTTCTGGGAAGGCCTTTTCCGGGGTCAAGGTGGCGAAGGGGACACCGTTCCGTTGTCCGAGAAGGGTGGAGGAGGCATGGTTATCTGTGGCGGCTTGCCACTGCCATTGATCTTGTTGGGTGGCTGTGGTGACCCGGATGTTCATTTGGTCGGGTCCATCAGCGTGTACGCTTAGCGAGAGGGATCCTCGATTCCATAAATCATAGACGCTGGCGATGAGGAATTTTTTTCCGTGCCCGCTGAGTTGAAGTTGTTGGAATCCTAAATTTTTGCCACGATGATCGGCACTGCTTTGTATGATATTCGCCTGGAGTTTGGGTTGCGAGATCACCTGCATGGCGATGGATGCACGGTCGTGACTGAGTTGGAACTGTGTGGCGGTTTCGTCTTGTTGGGTGAGTTGTGGGGCTTGCATCAGCCAAGTCATGTCCACCTCTTGAAGGGGACTGCGAATATCATCGATCACCAGCACGTAGCGACCTTCCACCCAAATGAAGGTGCGACGGTAACGGGAAAGGGCGGGGCGGGCACCGTGGCCTTTGCCAGCGGAGAGGGCACCATAAGATCCGGCCGCTTCACCTTCGATCATCACTACGTCATCGCTGGGGGACCAGGCGGTGAACCAGGCCATGTCCAACATGTTGAATTCCTTTTCGCCAGGTTGCATCCAGTGGGTAGGGAGGGGGCTTCGTCCTTGAGGGGCTTGGCCCATGCCATTAATCAAAAGGGTATTATGATTAGAGGATTGTTTTTGGTGGCTGTAGCGATCGGTTTCGGTGAGGTTGTCACCGGCTTTCCACAGGCTGAAGGCATTGGCATCGGGATCGTCGTGAGCGATATTGACATATTGTCCCTTATGGGCATTTCTAAATTCGTTGAGTTTGATGCCGCCTAGGGGCATGCATCGGAAGATAGCGCCTACATGGTGCTCGGTCCATCCGTCGCGAATAAAGGCCACACCTGCGGAGGGGAAGAGTGAGCGGGTGGGGAAGGTTTCTGGAGGTTGTTCTGTGATGAGGGGATTGTACCAAATCAAAGGAACCCAGGCGACATGTACTGATTTTGGAGCCTTGCTCCGCCAGCTTTCATCCAAAAGATATTGGAGGGTGCCGTCGTCGCTGAGATCGGCAATTTTATATAAGTAGTTGGCGTATCCTGCGAGGCCTTCGCCTTTGCCCATGTCGTTAAACATAAAGGAATGTTGACGGCTGGGGACCAGACTTTGGGCGATGAATTTTCCGTTGTTGCGTATGAAGGGAGAGGATAAAAAATCGGTGCCGAGGTTGCGGTCGGCTGCGGTCATGGCCAGCATCAGGTGGAGACCACCAAAGATCATATAGCCCGGTCCTTCACTGTAGGAGCCGTCATCGGGTCGCCATTGTATGACGTAGGCAAGTTGTTCTTGAACGATTTCGAGCAACCAGGTTTCCTGATCACTGCCTTGGTAGGCGGCGATGGCGCAGAGGGTGAGGCCTGCATTTCGGTGCCAGCGATGATTGTTTTGAGGGTCGTGTTGCCAATAGGCGTTTTTGATGTTGTTTCGGTTGAGATGTCCGCCGTAATACATTTCCCGCGCATGGTGGATGAGGGTTTGACGTACTTGTTCACGAAAGGCGGGGTCCAAGTCTTGATAGAGCCAATCATACACCAAGGCCGCACCGATCATGACATTTGCGGCCCCCATGCCGCTGTTGCGTTCGGGTGCTTTTTGCCAGATATCATTATCGACCAGTAGCTGAAGATAAGCGACGGCATGATCGAAGGATTGTTGATTGCCGGTCAGTACATAATGCAAGCCCAATGTGGGCATGCGCCAAAGTCCGTGGCGTTGACCATCTGTGTCGTTCTTCGCAAAAGCAGGGCCTTGGGGTGGTGTACTCAGATATGCTTCTAAATTGCGCATGAAGATTTTGCCCATTGGAGTTTGGGCGTTGGCTTTGAGGCTTTCGATGTCCTCGGCTCCAAAGAGCAGGCGGGGATGAGCGGAGAGGCGTGGGTGGTTCAAGCTGGTCAGATGTCCTGTAGGACTCGGATCTTGTGGGGGGAGGATGGAGGGTCGGGCGGAGGGTGCTGAGGGGGGCATTTTGCTGGGGGCTTCCGCGGAGTGGGTAAGAGGGTCGACCCAAATGGTTTGGCCGTCGGGTCCACCGATATCTCCAACCAACACGATGCCTGCAAAGCCCTTGATGTTTACTTGAGTACTGTCGAAGCGTTCGACTTCTTTTCCGTCTACAGAAATTTTCAGGCCGGTTTGGGTTTTAAAATCGAAGGTCCAGTGGTGCCAACCCTTGGTTCTTTTGACGCCCAAATATTGCACCTTTGCCCAGGGGGTTTTTCGGGAGTCGGTATTGTATTGGGTACTGGCGTAGCTGTTTTGTCCTGAAAGGTAGGGCGCGTAAATGGCGCCGACGGCTACAATCTCTCCGGTGGTGGTGAGGATGCCGTAGTGGGGGCCGCCTCTGCGTTTTTTGGGGGTAGTGGGAGAGGATCCATCTTCATAAACGGAGAAAGAAATGGAGCCCTCATCATCATGATTTCGAAGCATCAAGACTGCTTTCCCGCCAGGGCCGATTTGGAAAGATCCCCCGCCATTTCCTGCATCGCGTTGGCTGTTCTGTGAGACTTCTCCTGTGAATTGCCACGTCTTCGAGCGCGAGGAGGAGGTGGGGGGTGACTGCGAAAACCCCGGGCATAGCATGCTGAGGCAAAGGGCGATGATAACAGAATAAAGCTGTGGTTTCATAGAGCAAAGGGTATCGTATCTCTTGTGAAGGAAATGTGTCTATCTCCTTAGATAGGTCAAAAGGAGAGCTGTCAATTGTCAATCTCGAAGGGGGAGGTCCAGACATGACGCTGTTCTCATTCTACTGGGTTTTGGGATCTATTTCATTTTCGAATAGGCTGTTCAGCTTCTGAAATCTACACTAGTGAATTTAGCTCATGAAGTATGGACGATTCTTTTTACAGCTGAGTTTATGTGCCGCATGGGTCTGTCTCAGTGCCTGCCATTCGGTGAAGGTTTCGCATGCTGAAATGGAAACGGCATTTTTCCCCATTCGATCTCCCTTGAATGGAGATGAAGTGAATTTCTTTGTGAAGCAGTGTAATAGTCCGATGGTAGAGACCTTACATTTTGAAGAGTCGGTGGGGACTGTCGTGGTGGTGGCCGAGAGTGCTTTTATTGAAAACTTGCGTCATGAAATTGAACTTCAGGCGCAAGAAGATTGTTTTTGTAATTGAGCCGGGCAGGGGAAAACGATTGATCAAATTTTTAGTGTGGGTTTGGTCTTAAGTTTTATGACTTAATGCTTTTTTCAAAGGTCGATCGGATTAGGGTGCATGGTTAATGAGTTATAAGTTACCCACGGTTTCGTTAAAAGATATTGCCAATGAAGTAGGTGTTTCCATTTCGTTGGTTTCCAAGGTCCTGAATGGTCGCTTAGGAAGTACGCGTGTTTCTCGAGAGTTGGCGGCAAAAATCCATCAGGTGGCTCAAGCGCGCAATTATCGGAAAAATAGTTCTGCGTTGTCCCTTCGTTCCGGCTTTCATGATAGTTTGTCGGTGATGATCCACCGACATGGAGAAGGGGGGAGTCCATTGGTAGATTACATGGTGCGTGGGGTTTTCGAAGAGGCCAATCGGGGGAATCAAAAATTACTCATGGGGTTTTTTAAGGAAAAACAAGAGTTCTTAGATGTGTGTGCGTCTGCTCATCGTGGACTGGTGGATGGTCTGATCATTGGGGGGGCGGTGCACAACGAGCTTTGTGAGGAAGTGTTAAAGCTAAAACAAGAGGGATGGCCTCTGGTCACAATTTTGGAAGAAGCGTTGCATCCGTCTATACCTAATGTGGGGATTAATGCGATGGCGACGGGTGAAATGCCTACGCGACATTTGATAGAGCAGGGCTGTAAAACCATTGGTCATCTTTCGGTTCGGCCTGAACGTCGGGCAGGTTATGAAAAAGCGATGAATGAGGCCGGATTCTTTATAGACGAAGAGTGGGTCGTCGAATGTGGGTTTGACGCTTTTGGGTATTCGCATGGGGTGGTTGCGGCCCAAAAATGGTTGAAGTTAGGTCGGATACCCGATGGTGTGGTGGCACAATCTGACTGTTTGGCTGTTGGATTTATGAATACGGTTCGCGAGGCGGGTATCCGCTGTCCCGAAGATGTTTTGGTGATAGGGGTAGATGATTCTCCTTTTTGTGCGTATTCCCTTCCGTCCTTGTCGTCGGTGAATCAGCGAAATTATCCACGGGGGAAGAAGGCTGTGGAGATGATCATGGCGCTTCGGGAGGGTGGTGAGGTGGAGAGTATAGAATTTGAACCCACGCTTAAGGTTCGACGGTCGACAGGCGGGGTACCTACTGAAGATCTTACGGGAGATCAGCCTCTGGGCTAAAAGAGAGGGGGGCAGAAAACAGCATGTGACTGAGGAGTGGGAGGGCCTAACGTCTCCACACTTTTACTTGGACTTGTTGGCGTCCCCAGTCGAGCGCTTCTGCATGGCTATCAAAAAAGAGATCCAGGCGTTGGCCTTTGATGGCTCCGCCACGATCTTCGACTATTCCCCAGCCATATCCGGGAATGTAGAGAATGGTCCCCATGGGGTAGATGGAGGTGTCGGCGGCTACGGTTCCTCTACGCGCTTCGGTTCCTGCGGCGGTAATGCCCACTTGTTTGCGTTTTCCTTTATTGGGACCCGATGTAAATACCGGTGTACCTAAACGCCACCAACTTCGTTTCCAGCCACAACATTCGCCACACTCGCAGTATCCGGTAACTTCCATGAGGCGGATTTCGCTAGGGGGGCGCATGGTTTTTTGGGGTTCAGGTCTGTGATACACGCATCCGCAGATACAGAGTATGAGAAGAAGATTCCCACTGGTTTTGATGAAGTTCACGTGTTTTCCATATCAATCCCTCATGCTATATGCATTGCAATTCTTGAAAATAATAGCGAAGAGAAGGCTGCTTTTTTTTACAACCTGTTTTTGAGACCTCGCCTAAAGATGTATCCCATATTTCCTGAAAACCTTCCTGATGTTTCTGTATTGCGTTCGGGGCATTATGTAACTGATTTTGCACGAAATACGGGTGAGCTGGAGGAAGTGCAACGGCTCCGGTTTGAGGTGTTTAACCTAGAGATGGGAGAGGGGTTGGACGACAGTTATCTCACCTCGATGGATGTGGATGCATATGATGTACATTGTCACCATCTTATTGTGCGAGATCAACGGGACGGCAGTTTGGTGGGGACCTATCGTTTACAAAGCCGGCGGATGTCGGAAACGGGACATGGGTTTTACTCGGCCACAGAATTTGATTTGGGTGCGTTGTCTGATGAAATATTGGATCAGGCATTGGAATTAGGTAGAGCCTGTATTTCCAAGAGCCATCGCAATGGACGTGTGTTGTTTTTGTTGTGGCGAGGGTTGTTGGCCTATGCCGATTTTAATCGGCTCACCTATATGTTTGGGTGTTGTTCGCTGACGAGTCAGGATGCCCGTGAAGGCTGGGCCTTGTACCAGCGGCTTGGTCGGGCGGGGCATTTACATGAGCGCTATGCGCTGGCGGTGCAGGAGGCGTACCGTTGTGAAAAAGTCGAGGTAGGGGAGGAGGAGATTTTTGTCGCAGTGGTTCCACGGCTAATGAATCTGTATTTAGACTATGGTGCGAGGGTTTGTAGTGTTCCCGCAGTAGATACGGCCTTTAAAACCATAGATTTTTTAATGTTATTTGATCGTGATGACATACCGCTCAAACAGAAAAATTTATTTAAATAGGATGGGGTGTTCGATGATGGCAGGGTTAAGACGGGTAGTGAGATTGATCGGTACGATCGTGTTTAGCCTCTGTATTTATGTGGTGGCTTGGGTGATTAAATTGTTCACGTTGGGGAATTCGGATGCCTATTTTCGATGGATTTGTCGAGGCGCTCGGGTGTGGGGATATGGGATGGCGTGGATATGGGGTATGCGGATTCGGGTAAGTGGTCCACGGCCGAAAGCTCCGTTTTTTCTGGTAAGCAATCATATCAGTTACACTGATATTATTTTGGTATGTGCGGTGTGTCCGGCTTGGTTTATCAGTAAAAGTGAAGTGGCAAAATGGCCGGGGGTGGGGCCTTTTACCCGGGTGGGACCCACCATTTATATTGATCGAGAGTTGCGCAGGGATGTGAAGCGTATGAATCACCTCATTGCCCATTTGGTGGTGGACGGGGCCGCGGTAGGATTTTTTCCTGAAGGCACGACGACGGATGGGGAAGAGGTGTTGCCATTCAAACCGAGTTTGTTTCAGCCCACGATCGAGATGAAGTTACCTGTGAGCACTGCGGCCATTGCCTATGAAACCCGGAAAGGGATGCCAGCAGCGTCGAAGGTGGTTGCGTGGTTTGGAGAGATGAGTTTTATGCCTCATGTGATTCATTTATTGGGGCAACCCGGATTCACGGCTCACATTCGATTTGGAGAGCAAACTTTGGTTTCCGGTGATCGCAAGGAGCTTGCACGTTTGGCACAGGCGCAGGTTTGTCAGGATCTGGAACGTTTAAAGGAAGAGTTTGCTGTTTAGAGCGGATAAGAGCCGTCTAATGGAAGGTCATCCAGACGATGCACCCATTTATCTGCGCCGGGAAGGCCGCCATCGGGATGCGTTGTCAGAACACCAATCGCGCTCATGCCTCCTGCTTTGGCGGCTTCAATTCCGTGGATGGCGTCTTCAAATACGACACAGTCATTTGCGGGGATTTGAGCTTTATTCGCGGCCTTGAGGAAGACTTCAGGGTCGGGTTTTCCGCGACTTACATCTTCAGAGCTGACCACCGCTTGGAAAAAAGGCGCCAGTCCCATACACTCAAAAATTAATTCCACATTGGCCCGTTGAGTCGAGGTGCCGACAATGGTGGGGATGTGTGCATCCAGAAGGCTTTGAAGATATTCACGTACGCCGGGTAAGACCTCAACACCTTCGGAGGTGATGACTTCACGGTAAAGCTCTTCTTTCCGCAAAGAGAGCTCCGTGATTTCCGCAGGGTCCTGGGTCCAAAGCAAAAGTTCGGGAATGATGACTTCGTTGCGCATGCCGAAGCCGCGCAAAAAGTGATCTGCCGGCAAGATTTTGCCCGCTTCGGATGCCAGTTGCTCCCAAGATTTTTCATGGGCCTTGGCGGAATCAATGATCACGCCATCCCAATCAAATAAAGCAGCCCACTTGCGTGTGGACATCTCTAGGCTCCAGCTTTGGCCTGATGACGTTTTTTGGACGCTTCGATGAATCCGGCAAATAACGGATGTGGATTAAAGGGTTGTGACTTGAATTCGGGGTGGAATTGAACGGCCACAAACCAGGGATGGTCTTTGACTTCAACAATTTCAACCAGCTCACCACCGGGGGTCGTACCGGCAATGGTCATGCCATGTTCTTGAATGGTGTCGCGGTAATTGTTGTTAAATTCAAAGCGATGACGATGGCGTTCGCTGATGACTTCTTTACCGTAGAGGTCACGAACTTTAGTGCCAGCGGTGAGTTTACATTCCCATGCACCCAAGCGCATACTTGCGCCCATATCCACCACGCCTTTTTGCTCTTCCATCAAGCAGACCACGGGGTAGGGGGTGTCCTTACTGATTTCAGTACTGTTTGCGCCTTCAAGTCCGCAGACATTGCGTGCAAATTCAACTACAGCACACTGTAAGCCCATACAAATGCCAAAGAAAGGAATGTCATTTTCGCGTGCATATCGAATGGCGGCTACTTTTCCTTCGATTCCACGATTCCCAAAGGCGCCGGGAATCAAGATGCCATCTACTTGGTCGAGCAATTCTGTTTTGTTTTGTTCGATTTCTTCGGATGCAATTTTGATTAGATTGAGTTTCATCTTATGTGCGATACACCCATGATCCAAGGCTTCAAAGATAGACTTATAGGCGTCTTGTAATTCTTGGTATTTGCCGACCACTCCAATGGTGACTTCGCCTTCCGGATTGCGGATCGCGTTGATCACCTTGTGCCAAGGGGTCAAGTCTGCCGGGGGCTTGGCGATACGGTAATGGACGAGCAGTAACTCATCAATTCCTTGTTCACTTAAAACCAAGGGCACTTCATAGATAGAGTGCTTGACGTCGCATTCTTCGATAACCGAACCCAAAGGCACATTGCAAAACATGGATAGTTTTTTGCGTACATCTAGGGTCAAGGGGACTTCCGCACGGCAAATGAGAATATCGGGCATGATGCCGATTTCACGCAGTTTTGCGACGGATTGTTGGGAAGGTTTGGTTTTTACTTCACCTGCAGCCGCAATATAGGGGACGTAGGTCAGGTGAATATACATAACGTTATCGCGACCTTCTTCCAGTCCGATTTCGCGAATAGCTTCAAGGAAAATAGAGCCTTCGATATCCCCTACGGTTCCGCCGATTTCACAAAGAATGATATCCACATCATCAGATTCCAGGGCGCGGATTCGGTCTTTAATCTCGTTGGAGATATGGGGAATCATTTGCACGGTTCCGCCTAAATAATCGCCACGGCGTTCTTTTTGCAACACATCCCAGTAGATGCTACCGGCGGTGATGTTAGATTTTTTAGAGGTGGGGGCACCGGTAAAGCGCTCGTAATGGCCTAAATCCAAGTCAGTCTCCGCACCGTCATCGGTCACGTACACTTCTCCGTGCTGATAGGGACTCATGGTACCAGGGTCTACGTTTAGATAGGGGTCCAGCTTCATGATGCGAATGCGTAGTCCACGACTGGTCAACAGCGATCCAATGGATGCTGCCGTGATGCCTTTTCCGAGAGAGGAGACAACTCCTCCGGTAATAAATAAGTATTTAGCCATAAAAAAAAATCCCAACGAGGTTCTTATTCGTCGGGAAAAGTTTACTAGTCCACCGCAGAGGGTATTTAAAGCAGGAAGTGTTTCTTTTTTGCTAGATGCGTTAAGTGCTTGATGGACCAGATTTTAGGGGGAGGGTCTGTGGTGGGGTTGAAAATAACCTTGGGGGTAAAATGGCGTGGAAATCTATAGTTTAGCCCTGATGCTTCGCCGATTTAACTCAGATCATTTTGGAAAAACTCGATGATTTCTCCTCCGGGTGCGGTCACAAAAGATAAGCGGACAGGTAGGGGACCCTGATGACTGGGGATCTCTACATCTTTAGGGGCAATTTTTTCGGTTGCGCCTAAAGAGAGAGCCAAGGCATGCACGGCGTCACAATCCGGGGTGCGCAAAGCGAAATGGATCATGCGGGCTTCGGAGGGAGCGTCGGCATCGCCTCCTTCAAAGAGTTCTACATAATTTCCATCTCCAGCATTCAGCATGGCGGCCCGTTTGGGGGCTTCACCCCAACTGCGGGCGGTAACCATACCCAGGTCGTGATAAAACTTCAGGCTGCGGTCGTAATCGACTACGCGAATGGCGGTGTGATGAAATCCGGAAAGAAGTGAGCTGCTCATAAAAAAATGGGGGTTAGGGGTTATGAAAAGCATGGATACCGCGAAAGTCTGAAAAATGCAATGAACCATAAGCTGTACCTTTTTGTGGGACAGGTGTTGGGGAGTACTTTCTCTCTATAATCCATCCTTCCCATTCAGGCTGTTTTTTGACAGAGGGCTGGCATGAATCTTCGTCTCCTCTTGACATTTGTGGTGTTTGAAAGCTTCGTCGTTATTTTGATGGAGCGGGGGGCGTATTTTTATGCCCAGGAGGTGCTGGGTTTTGGGGAGTTGCGCAATTTATTGTTGGCGCTTGGGTTTGGAATTTTTTATGCTACGGGTGCGCAACTGAGTCATCGAGTGACGAGACCCGGACGGGAGCGTCGGATGTTATGTCTCTGTTTAGGGGGGCAGGTTTTGCTTCACAGTATGTTGTGGTTGCTGTCGGGTGAGCTGGTGTTATGGGGAGGCATGTGGGGAGTGGGTTTACTGGCGGGACTCAAGTGGCCGGTGGTGGAGAGTTTGGTGTCGGCGGGACGAAGTGTGCGGGAGCAAGCGAAAGCGTTGGGGGCTTTTAATTTAGCGTGGTCATTTCCGGTGCCTCTCTCTTTGGCGGTGACGGGGCCTCTCTTGACTGAAAATCCATTGGGATTGTTTATGCTGGCACTGAGTTTGAATGCGCTGTGTATTCCGCTGTTGTGTTTTTTTCCTCAAGGAGCAAGGCATTTGGAGGAAACGCATCCGGAGCGTTTTGATGAAAAAACGATGCCGGGATTGGCCGCCTTGTTGCGGGCCAGTCGATGGAATATGCTGGCGAGTTATGTGATGTTGTTTCTGTTATCCCCGCTGTTACCTGAAATATTTGTGCGACTGAATGTTCCCCTGAAGTGGGCGACTGTGTGTGCATCGGTGATGGATTTTTCCCGGGTGATGTCCTTTGCTTTGTGTCGTCGGTGGACGGGTTGGCATGGCAAGCGTTGGATTTTGCCGTTAACCTGGTTGGGTATTCCATTGGGACTCTCGATGTGTTTACTGGGCCCACATTTGGCCTGGGTGTTATGTGGCGAAGTGTTGTTTGGTTTTGTCGCGGGGATCACCTATTATGCGGCGATTTATTACGCCATGTTGTTACATCATTCTTCTGTGGAAGCGGGTGGGGATCATGAAGGGCTGATTGGGGTAGGCTTTGCCTTGGGCCCCGCTTTGGGATTGGTTGGTTTGGCCAGCGGAGGGGGCTTGCCTGCGGTGTTGATGGGGGCGCTGGGATTGTTGGCTTTTAGCTCATGGCGGGGATGGCGGTGTTTGAAAACCTGAAGGGTAGTACTTTTAGAATTCTCCATTTTTGTTGAATAGGTTGGGCGTAAAGTACGAATTTGTATTTTACAGGATTTTATGAAGCTGAGTGAGTGAAGGCTCTTGCTACGTTGGTCATGACTTTTATCATGCAGTCATGAAAACCGAAGCCATACAAAACCGTTTAGAAAAACTCTATTCTTCCGATCAGGTTGCCGCCATGAGCTCAGGTTTGTGGGCAAAGTTGACGGCGGCAGAGGAGGCTTTTCGCGAGTTACCTCAGGCCGGATGGTCGGCCTCAGACGCCATTTTAATAACCTATGGGGACTCAGTAAAACGTGAAGGCGAACTGCCTTTGCGGACCTTGACGGAATTTGTGCGGGAGCAGTTGGGGTCGGCGGTGAGTTTGGTGCATATTCTTCCCTTTTTTCCGTTTACGTCGGATGATGGGTTTTCCATTTCGGATTATGAAATTGTTCGACCTGATTTGGGGGATTGGTCTCAGGTGAAGGACTTAAATCAGTCGCATGATTTGATGTTTGATTTGGTGCTCAATCATTGTTCTGCCGATCACAGTTGGTTTCATCAATTTCTGAAAGATGAAGCGCCTGGAAAGGATTATTTTGTGACCGAGTCTTCAGATACGGACCTCAGTGAGGTGGTGCGTCCGCGCACCCACCCTTTGTTAACCGCCTTTGATACGGCCGCAGGGGTTCGGGAAGTGTGGACGACTTTTTCGGCGGATCAGGTGGATGTGGATTTTAGAAATCCTGATGTGTTGTTGGCCTTTTTGGATCTGCTTATTTTGTATGTGCATCGCGGAGCGCGTATGATTCGATTGGATGCGATCGCGTATTTATGGAAAGAGCCCGGAACAAGTTGTATTCATTTGTGGCAGACCCATGAAGTGGTGAAGTTGATGCGGGATGTGTTGGAGTGGGTGGCGCCCGGTGTGATTTTGCTTACGGAAACCAATGTGCCGCATGCCGAGAATGTCTCGTACTTTGGCAATGGCGATGAAGCGCGGATGGTGTATCAGTTTCCGTTGCCTCCTTTGTTATTGCATGGGTTGCGTCGCGGAAAAGCGACAAACTTAACCGCGTGGGCTTCGGCCTTGGATGCACCGCCGGAAGGCTGTACTTTTTTCAATTTCACGGCGTCGCATGACGGGGTGGGGGTGCGTCCCCTCGAAGGGTTGGTGGAGATGTCAGAAGTCAAAGAATTGGCTGAAGAGATCAAAGCGTTGGGCGGGAAAGTGAATGAGCGTCGGCATGCGGATGGATCGACGACGCCCTATGAAATCAATACGAGTTATTTTTCAGCCATGAAGAAAATGGGGGAGTCGGAGGAATTGCATTTGCGTCGTTTTATTTTGTCGCAGACTGTTCCGATGTGTCTTCAGGGGATTCCTGCATTTTACATTCACAGTTTTACGGCGACGGAAAATGATTTAGAAGGGTTGACTCGAACGGGCCAGAATCGAAGTATCAATCGCAAGCAGTGGGATGCGGATGAATTGATCGAGTTGTTGGACGATTCGTCTACGGCATCCGCCAATGTATTAGGTGTCTTGGTTGCGCGGTTGAAATTGCGTGCGGTGCTGCCTGAGTTTCATCCGGATGTGCCACAAGAAATTTTATCATTAGGTGATGAGGTCTTCGCGGTGAAACGGAATGGATTGATGGCCCTGCATAATTTTAGTGATCACGAGTTGGTGGTTGCGATCAATGCAAATGCCGTCTTGCTCGCCGATTTGGGATGCTCGTTACGTTCGGGTGAAGTTGTGCTGGCACCCTGTTCCACCATGTGGGTGCGGTGACCGGATCGTTCACCGCTAGGTGAAGGGCGTTTTATCTCTCTAAAACACAGAAAGGTTCTTCGGCCCAGGCGTCGCCGTGGACGGCCCATGCCCGTGAGCGTGAGCCCCCGCAGGTGGATTTGAATTCGCAGCGTCCACATTTACCTTTGAGCAGGCTGGGGTCTCGTAATTTGACGAAGAAGTCGTCTTTTTTATAGATCTCGGCCAGAGAGGTCTGGCGAACGTTTCCGCGTACGACAGGCATGAAACCGCTGGGGCAAATATTGCCGACATGATCGATAAACAGAAAACCGTTGCCTGCATTCACCACTTTGGAGGAGCGACCAATGGCATGGGGGTGTGACGCTTTGGCGTTGATTTCCTGTACGTGATGACGATGGGCTTGAGCGGGGGAGCCGGCGAGACGCTGTTGTTGTTTGATGTAACGACGATAGTGCTGCGCCTCCGTCACTTTAATCACAAACGGCACTTTTTTATTGAGTTCGTAGAGTTTGGCAAAAATGACTTCCATCTCTTCTGCGCTGCAGCCTTGAAGTTGGGTGCCGCGTCCGGTGGGAACCAAGAAAAAGACTTCCCAAAAAACGATACCGAGTGATGCCACTAACTCAGAAAGTTCATCAATTTGATGTTGATTGCCTTTGTGGAAGACGGTGTTGACTTGCAGGGGGATGTTGAGTTCCTGGGCCCAGCGGGCTCCTTGCAGGGTCAGGTCGTAAGATCCGGGTACTTGACGGAAGGAGTCGTGATCGGCAGCCTGTGGTGCGTCGATGCTGAAAGCCACTTGATCGACCCCGCTTTCTTTTAAGGAGAGCATGCGTGCTTTGTCGAGACGGGGAGTGCCTGCGGGAATGGTGCCGACGCGCAGACCGATGGACTTCCCGTAGCGAATCAGATCTTCGAGATCTTTTCGTTGCAGGGGGTCTCCGCCCGTAAATACCACGATGGGGGTGCCCATGGCTTTGATTTCATCTAAGATCTTTTTGCCCTCGTCGAGGCTCAGTTCATCGGGGTCTCTGAAATCAATTGCGGATGCGCGGCAGTGTTGGCAGGCCAAGGCACAGGCGCGGGTCACTTCCCAGATGACTAAGAGCGGCGCTTGGTTGAAATCCACATCAAAACCAGGTTTAGCGGCCATGGTTTAGTCCTCTAATGGTTTATGTGCTGAGAAGATGGCCACCACAGGGAACTTGGAAAGTTCTTTGACTTGTTCAGCCCAAGCGATGCTGTAGTAGGGCACGTTCATGCTGATTTCGACTTCGTTCATTTGGTCGACGGGCAGTGCCGCGGGTTCCCGAAGGTCGGTAATGTGCAATCCGGCTTCCTTTATCCACGCGATCACTTCAGAAAGGGGGTAGGCGCGGGCTTGGACGGCGGCATCTTCACTTTCCCGAACATCGGGTTGAGGATGAAAATAGCTTTGCATGAAAATGCCCTGGTCCTCATCGAGTTCCAACCATTCTCCTGCATAGACGGGATGTCCCATACTAAACAGTAATTGTCCGCCGGGTTTGAGTAGGTCGGCGCAGTGTTGAATAAGAGCTGCAGGATGAGAGGAGAAGGGAATACCGTAAGCTGAATGGATGAGATCGAAGTTTTGCTCGAAGGGAGGGAGTTCATCAATATCCGCATGCAAAAAGTGAACGTCAGCGATATGCCGTGCGGCCAGGGTGCGTCCATGCTCGAGTTGTTTTTCACTCACATCCAAAGCGGTGCAGTGGGCACCGGCTTTGTTTAAGTAGATACTGTTTTGACCCGCGCCGGCACCGAGCTCTAAACAGGTGAGCTCTGAGAGGTCAGGGGGCAAAAGTTTTAACTGGGTGTCACCGGGGAGGAGAGGGCCGTAATGAAAGTCCGTAATGGAGATTCGGGTTTCGGTCTGGTATTCGTCAGCCAGTTCGTTCCAGAAATTGGCGTGTTCTTCGCCAGCGGAGGTGATGGATCGTTGAATCATTCGCGGTTTTGGGTTCCCAGGCCCTTTGAAGTTAAACAGTCTTTGAGTTGAAGACGGGCACGGTGGAGGGTGACCCAAAGGTTGGAGGGGCTCATTTCGAGGCTTTCGCAAATGTCATCGGCTGATAGTTCTTCGAGTTCCCTAAGGATGTACACTTGACGTTGTTGTTGAGGTAAATGCTCGAGACAGGCATTGAGATGTTTCCAAAATTCTTTCAGTTCATACGCTTTTTCGGGTTGGGTGATCCATGCGGATTGCCCTACGGTCCAATTCCCTTTGCGGTCGAGGAATTCTTGAGGATCTTGTTCTTTGAGTTCGAGATCTTCACTTAAAAACATGCGTTTGTGTTTACGGAAATGATCGATAATTTTATGTTTCAAAATGCCGATAAGCCAGGTGCGTTCCTTGGAACGACCTGAAAAAGATTCGGAACCTTTCATCGCTGCGAGAAAAGTATCCTGCACCAAATCTTCAGCAGTTTGGGGGTCTCTGACTCTGCCCAAGGCAAAGCGGAAGAGGACGTCTCCATGATCCGCTAACCAGCGGGTGGGGTCGAGTTCGCGATTTGATTCCATATGAGGGAAGGGTGTATGCAAAAATGTTGGTTTTGCAATCTAAAACCTGAAAACGCAAAGGAGTAGAATGCATTTGACCAAGTGTGAGCGGGGCGTCATAGAAATAATGATGAATGCTAGACTAATATTATGTATGATTTGTCCTGATGAGCCGGGTTTAATTGCGCGAGTGACAGGAGTTTTGCATCGTCATGGTGGCAACATTGTTGAAAATGGGGAGTATGTGGATCCTGAAACCCATCAGTTTTTTATGCGTTCAGCGGTGGATGGAATTGAAGATGCAGAGCTGTTACTCAAAGTGTTGAAAACGGAATTGCCCAAGGGTGCTTCCGTCAAGTTGCAAGAGGCGACAAATAAAAAAGTGATGTTGATGGCGACCAAGGAGCCGCATTGTTTAGGGGATTTGTTGATTCGGTCTTCTTTTGGGGATTTGCCGATGGAAGTGTGTGGGGTGATTGCGAATCATGAGGATTTACGTCAGTTGACTGAGTCTTTTGGCATACCGTTCCATTTTTGTGATCACCGTGGCATTTCGCGTGAGGAGCAGGAGGCGAATGTAAAAGCTCTCATTGATGAGGCAGAACCGGACTTGGTGGTGATGGCCAAATACATGCGGATTTTGTCGACGGAATTTATTCAGAGTTATCCTAATCGCATTGTGAATATTCATCATAGTTTCTTGCCGGCCTTTGTGGGGGCCAATCCTTATCGACAGGCTTGGGAACGTGGGGTGAAGATTATTGGCGCCACGGCGCATTTTGCCAGTGAAGATTTGGATGAAGGTCCCATTATTGCGCAAGATGTAACGTCGGTGAGCCATCATCATCGTCCCAAGGACATGGCGCGGAATGGGAGAGATGTTGAAAAACGTGTTCTGGCGCATGCTTTGCGGTTGGTGTTGGAAGATCGGGTAGTTGTGACAGGAAATAAAACAGTCGTATTTGAGTAGGATAAGGTATGTTGGAAATTTTTCAGAAAGTACAAGCGGGTGTATTTGATGCCGAATTGGAGGTTCAGTTGGACCTGCCAGTGAAGACGGAAGGCGAGTGGACGCAAACCCTGTTGAGTGTGAGGCGGAAGCAACGATCGGCTGAGCCCTCGCCTGCATTCTTGTGGTTTCATGGTGGCGGATTTGAGCAGGGCAGCCCGGAAGGCGATTTGCCCATGGCGAAGTTTCTGGCCTATTTTTTGGGGATCACTGTGTTTAGTGCCTCTTACCGATTATTCCAGGGAACCCCTACCTATCCGGGTTTGTTGCATGATGCGGGGGATGCGTGGCGCTGGATTCAGCAACATGCGGAATCATGGCAGATCCATCCTGAGAAAGTTGCGGTGGGAGGCGGTTCTGCTGGAGGATATTTGTCTACCATGTTGACCGCGACCTTGGATGATTCTTCGTTGGCGGGTGGCGGGGTATTGCCGAAGACGTCGCAGCAACCGGCAGCGTTGGTTTGTCTGTGGGGACCTCTCGATTTTGTTACCCGCTGGTTTGACTTGGGTGAAATGGCGGGACCGGAAAGTAAATTATTTGGTGGGGATTTTCTGCAGCAACCCGTTGCCTATTATCGGTCTAATCCCCTGAGTCGGGTAAAGTCAGATTTACCTCCCGCGCTGTTTTTGTATGGGAGTCAAGATCGACAGGTTGCCCCCCGGCAGGGACGTCTTGGCTGTCAGGCCTGGGTATCTGCTGGTAACAAAGCGGAATACTGCGAAATGGACAACGTTGGACATGACCGACGAGCACAGGGGCAGGCGGAGGCGGATGCAAAGGTGTGGCAGGAAATGGCCCGGTTTTTAAAAGCGCAGGGGGTTGGCGCAGACAGGGTCTGATGCGTTTCTTAAAGGTTGTGTTATGAAAAAACAGAGTGTGGCCTTTTGGCTTTGGGATTTTTGATGTTGGCTGTGGTTGCGCTGTTTCCGCTTCGTGCTTAGGTGGAAAAATCGGTGGGCAGCTTTGAATTGGCGATTGCAAAAGGTCCATCGAGTCCAAGCCGTGGATTTTTGTTTGATCGCGATTTTTCGTCCTACCATACTAAAACCGGGGCCTTTATTCGGGTACGTCTCAATGGCGCGAAGTTTTTCTTAGAGGTCTTCTTCATTCTTTCCTTTATGGGCTTTAGTTTGAAGGCTCTGCAAAGGCCACTGCGTAGATGAAACGAAGCGATCAAAGTGGATCGCTGAAGTATCGTAGGTATAAATGACGCTTGAATTATGTGTATTCAGGTTTAACAGATGTACTTACATAATTTTCACCCCAAGGTTTGCTCATGAATACAACGCTCGTTTCTCGTCTTTCAGTTCTGTCTGTTATTGGTTTAGGTTTGCTTACAAGTGGTTGTCAGACACCCGCTCAATCAGGTACGGTTTACACGCCGGAACAGGCGCAACAGTCCATGGTTGTATTAAGAGGAACCATTGTTTCCGTTGACGCCGCGACCATTCAAGGTGCTGAAAGTGGTGCCGGTGCTGTGATTGGTGCGGTTGCCGGTGGGGTGTTGGGTTCTGTCGTAGGTGGTGGTGATGGACAAACCGCAGCAGAAGTGGGTGGAGCCTTGGCCGGTGGCGCAGTGGGATCTACATTAGAAAACAGAAGAAAACGTTCAAACGCTTGGACCATTGAGGTCAAGTTGACTGACGGAAGTGAGCTGAGTGTGGTTCAGGCTCAGGAAAAAGGCGTCGTGTTTTCTCCGGGGCAAAGTGTGAAAGTGTTGCAGTCCAATGATGGTACCATGCGGGTAACACACTAAGCCCGTTGTGCCCCCTTTATGAGTGTTTCCTCCAAAGCTAAAATTTGTGTGGTTGGATCCTGCAATATGGATCTGATCACTTACGTTTCCAGAATGCCGGTTCCGGGTGAAACCATTCATGGAGACCGTTTTCTTACCTGTTTTGGTGGCAAAGGGGCGAATCAGGCAGTGATGGCTGCTAAAATGGGCGCAGACGTGTCGATGGTGGGCAAGCTGGGGGATGATCTTTTTGGAAAGGATATCCTGCAGAACTTTGACGTGCAGGGCATTGACGTAACTGGGATCACTCAAAGTTCTGATGCGCCTACGGGGGTTGCTCCGATTACGGTGAATGCAAAAGGTCAGAATTCCATTATTGTGGTGGCCGGGGCGAATGAGCAGTTAAGCGAAGACGATATTCAAAATGCTGAAGCGATCATCAGCGCGGCCCACATATTGATTTGTCAGATGGAAGTGCCGGTACTGAGCAATTTGAAGGCGCTGCAACTGGCCAAACGGGCAGGGGTGACCACGGTATTTAATCCTGCGCCTGCGCAAGCACTTCCTTTGGAGCTTTATCCGCTCTGTGATTATTTTTGTCCGAATGAGACAGAAGCTGCGCTGTTAACAGGCTTGCCGGTGGAAACAGATGCGCAGGTGAAACGGGCCGCAGAGGCTTTGCTTCAGCGGGGCTGTGGCACCATTGTTATGACCATGGGCGCGCGAGGAGTGTTGCTGTGGGGAGATGAGGTGAAAGAGGTGATTCCTGCAGAGCGGGTGAAGGCGGTGGACAGTTCGGGCGCGGGAGATTGTTTTGTGGGAAGTTTAAGTGTCTTGCTTGCGGAGGGAGACTCTCTGGTGACGGCTACCCGAAAGGCATGTGAAATCGCCACCCTCTCGGTGCAAAAAGAGGGGACGCAACGTTCTTATCCCGAGCGGAAAGATCTTCTCAAGCTGTCGTCGGCTTCGTGAGCTTGCCAGAGGGGATTTCCCTCCATATAGTTCAGGCATGTCTGACATCGTCCTCACTACCTTAAATGCCCGTTATGTGCATTGTGCCCTAAGCCTGCGTTGTTTGCAGGTAAATTTAAAAGAACTACAGGCCTCCTCGCAGATCTGTGAATTTGTGTTGAATCGTCCCTTGGATGAGGTGGTGGCTGAGTTGTTGGCGTTCCGTCCGAAAATGATTTTGGTTTCGGTGTATATTTGGAATGTCGACAAAACGTTGCTTATGCTTCAGGCCTTGCGCAAGGCGGCGCCAGAGCTGACCTTGGTGTTGGGTGGTCCGGAGGTCAGTTATTCTCCCTTATATCCGGGAATCGAGGAGGCTGCAGACTATATTGTGACCGGAGAGGGGGAAGTGACGGGTTACGAATTGTGTCGGCGGCTGATGGATGGGGATCCGCCAGCGTCCAAATTTTTGGTAGGGGAGCAGGCGGATGTGACGACCACAAAAATGCCTTATGATTTGTACACCGATAACGATGTAGCGCATCGCATTATTTATGTGGAAACCTCACGTGGTTGCCCTTATCGATGTGAGTATTGTTTATCTTCCTTGGATAGGCAGGTGCGCTTTTTCCCTTTGGATGAGCTCTTGGCAGGCTTTCAGCAACTTTTAGATCGAGGGGTGTTGTTGTTTAAATTACTCGATCGAACCTTCAACACCAAAATAGATCGCGCCGTTTCCATTCTAGAGTTTTTTCTAGAAAACTGGCGACCGGGTTTGACCATTCACTGTGAGTTAATTCCCGACCGCATTCCCGATCCTTTAAAAGCCTGTTTCCAGAAATTTCCCGCGGGAACCTTGCAGTTTGAGGTAGGGGTCCAGAGTTTTAATCAAGAAATTCTCGACCGGATACAGCGGGCGCAGGTTGCAGAAAAAGTAGAAGAAAATATTGCGTGGTTGTGTGAGCATTCGCAAGCGGTGATACATGCCGATTTGATTTTTGGTCTGCCGGGCGAGGAACTCGAGAGTATTCAGGATAGTTTTAATCGATTGGTGGTGCTGGAGCCGGATCAAATTCAACTAAATTTGCTCAAGTTGCTCAAAGGAACCCCGATTGCGCGCCATACGGATCCGTTTAAGATGGTGTACGACAACGAACCGCCATTTGAAATTCAGGAAACCTCCACCATTGACCGCGACTGCATGCAACAACTTCGGGAGTTCTCGAGAGTGTGGACCCTGTTTCACAATCAGGAAAAACTCAAAACAAGTTTACCTTATGTGTGGCGTGACCGTGAAGATCCCTTTGAGGCCTTTATGGCGTTTACGCGGTTCGTGAAGCGGCATTGTGACAAACTGTATGGAATTTCCCTTACCCGACAGGTACAATTATTGGATGAATGGTTGACGTTAAACTGTTTTGATACCCAGCGGGCTAAACAGCGATTACTTGCGGATTTTGCAGATGAAGGACGTCGCAAAATTCCCGGTTTTTTACGGGTCTAGTGTTTGCTTGGGGGGGGGGGGGGGAGCGTGTGTTGGCTGTTGAATAGGGTGAGGAGGGGAAGCTTTCTTCATTCTCCACTTGATGAGATCTGTGGATGGGGTAGGACAGAGGGATGAATGAATCACCTGAAAAAAAGAACGAAAAGCCTGGTTTGTTACTCGCTTCCCATCGAAAGACCGTTGAGTCGACCAAAGGAATGTCTCCTGCCATTTTGTTGGGCAGTAGTTTTGCGGCGGCCATGGGAATTTTTTCGTGGATAGGGCACAGCTGGGACGAAAAGCACGGCAGTGAGCCCTGGGGAGTATTAGGTGGTGTCACCTTAGGGTTACTGTATGGGGTGTACGAAGTATGGAAGCTTACCCGTAGCCCGGCTGAAAGTTCAGCATCGTCCCCTAAAGGGGAGTCAAAGGCGTCTCAAGGGACCGATAAGGGTGAATAAACTGCATAAAGAAAGGCTGTTATACGGCCTAAAAATACTAGGGATTTGTCTATGCGCCCTGCTTCCTCCTATAGCGATACATTATGGGTTTTTTCATGAAACATGGAATGTTGATCTGTGGGCTGTCTTAGGATTATTACTGTTCAATGTGTGCATTTTCATTGGTTTTAGTAGGCCAAACGGACATTTAGGACAGATGCTTGGCTTCTCCTATGGGGTGTTTTTGGTGGTGGT
Source organism: Kiritimatiellota bacterium B12222 (assembly GCA_029719485.1). Lineage (GTDB taxonomy): Bacteria > Verrucomicrobiota > Kiritimatiellia > SS1-B-03-39 > UBA6053 > UBA6053. The sequence goes on from CP120722.1 coordinate 1,365,600, forward strand.
GAAGCTATTCGTGAATACTTTCACAATTTTTTTGTTTATAGGATTGCAAGCCGTGCGAACCCATGTATTTGTTCCTGAGTTCTTTGCGGGATACCTGCTTCTCCTTCTGGGTGGCATTTTGTTCCTGCTTTCGAATTCGAAAAGATTTTAACCCTCAATTTCCCACAGAATGTCACTTACCAGCATTGAAGAAAAGACCCAGGCGGTTACCGATTACATCACTCAGCACGTGATGGATGGTGGTGCATGGTCATTAGGAACGATGCATTTGGAGTTTGCGAGTGCGAACTTGCCCGCGGCCTTCCGTTTATCCGGGTTGATGAGTTTAATTGGTGCGGTCTTTTTATGTTGGATGTATTGCAAAGTGTACAATCACCGTTCACGGGTGCCTCGTGGGTGGACCAACGTGATGGAAAGCATCGTGGTTTTCGTTCGCGATGAAATCAGTATTCCCTATTTGGGGAAAGAGGACGGTCGTAAATACGCTTGGTTATTTCTGACGCAATTCACTTTAATTTTGACCTTAAACCTCATGGGGTTGATTCCCATTTTTGCAACCGCGACCTCATCATTGAGTGTCACACTTGCATTAGCTTTTACCACCTTTTTGGCCATGGTGGGCTGGGCGGTACAGCGTTATGGGTGGATGGGTTTTTTCAAGAATTTCATTCCACATGGTGTGCCAACACCCGTGTTATTTATGCTGGTCCCCATTGAAATTGCGGGATTGTTTATCAAAACCTTGGTATTGGCGATTCGATTGTTTGCGAACATGTTAGCGGGACACATTGTACTTTTCGCCATGATTGGCATGACGGTCATTTATGGCGTGTATGCGTTGCCAGCCATTGGGTTGGGGCTGTTTGTGTTCTTCCTTGAACTTTTGGTTGCCTTCCTGCAAACTTATATTTTCGTCATGCTTTCTGCTATTTTCATTGGTCAAATGCTTCATCCGGAGCACTGATCACTTCTCAACTGTAATTAAACTGTATTTAACCAACATAACATAAGGTAATTATTATGGAAACCGCCGCTATTTTGTCCTCTATCGGAGCTGGTCTCGTAACCATCGGAGCCGCCATTGGAATTTCTAAAGTCGCCGTAGCCGCTCTTGAAAGCGCTGCTCGTCAACCAGAATTGCAAGCCAAACTGCAAACCATGATGATTATTGCCGCGGCGTTGATCGAAGGTGTTGCATTGTTCTGTGCGGTTATTTGTATCATCGCAGTAGGTAAGTAATTCTGCAGTTCATCTGCAGTTAGGTCCCTCCTATGGCACAACAAACCGATCATACTACCAGTCAGCACATTGAAGTGCCTGCTCCTCATGGGGACGCAGGTGGCGGACACGGGCCTACCAGTCCAGTGAACGCTGCCATGTTCTTCTGGTTCCTCACCATTTTCGTGGTTGCGGCTCTTATTCTCAAAAAATACGCTTTCGGGCCCATCTTGGATGGACTGGATAAACGTGAAGAGGAGATTGAGCAATCTTTGGAAAATGCCGACCGCTTAGAGCGTGAGCTCGCAACCCTGGAAGAAACGGTAACATCCAAATTGGATGAAACCGAGGAACAGGTACGCGGGATGATCGACTCTGGACGTGAAGCGGCCAGAGAAGCCGGCAAAGTAATTGAAAGCAAAGCCAAGGAAGAAGCTCAGATTTTGCGTGAAAACGCGAATCGCGATATTCTTTCTGCTCAAGGCAAAGCCGAAAATACTTTACGTGCGCACTCTGCTGAAGTTGCCGTGGAAATGGCGAACAAACTTTTGCGTCAGCAAATGGATGACAAGGGACGTAAAGCTCTTGCCGACCAACTGATCGCGGAGATGTAAGCCCTTATGTCCACTGTCGCTAAACGATACGCTTCCGCCCTCATCGACGTCGCCCGGGAATCCGGGTCCCTCGATCCTGTGGGTCAAGATTTGAAGAACTTGGAACGCCTGTTGGCGACTTCTGAAGAATTCAGTACTTTTGTTTCACATGCTTTGGTCTCTCCCGAACAGCAACAAGCTTGTTTGGACCAGTTGTTTGTGAAGCAGGGGTCTCCCTTGATTCGTAATTTATTCAAACTCTTGATTGCTCGGGAACGTTTGAATGTTTTACCCGAGATTATCCGTATTGGATTAGAACTCTGGCAAGATGAGAAGGGGATTCTACCCGTATCTTTATTATCTGCATCTGCGCTGAGCGCAGAGCAGGAAAAAGCACTGATCGGAAAACTGGCTGCCCGTACCGGCAAACAGATTGAACTCAGTACTGCCATAGACGAAAGCCTCATTGGTGGATTTCGTCTCTACATTGGTGACCAGGTCGAAGATCACAGCCTGTCTGCCAAGCTTGAAACTTTTAAACGTAATGTGATTAACGCATAATTAAGGAACGATTCTATGTCCATCGACATTCAGCCCGATGAGGTGGCTTCCATCCTCCGCGACCAATTAAAAAATCTCGACACTGGCCCAGAACGCTACGAAGTAGGATCTGTTCTCAGCGTAGGTGATGGTATTGCCCGCGTACACGGTCTTTCCGGCGTCATGGCCGGTGAGCTGGTCGAATTTACTAAAACCGGTTTGGTGGGTATGGCCCTCAACCTTGAAGAAACTAACGTCGGTATTGCCTTATTCGGTGATGACACGGAAGTGAAAGAAGGTGACGAAGTCAAACGGACCAAAACCATTGCTTCCGTACCCGCAGGTGATGACTTAAATGGTCGTGTGGTTGACGCATTGGGGATTGCCATTGATGGCGGTCCTGCGATCAAAGGTACCAACCAACGTTTTATTGAACTCAAGGCCCCTGGGATTATTGAACGTAAGGACGTTCATGAGCCGATGCAGACCGGTATCAAAGTGATTGATGCGTTGACGCCGATTGGACGTGGTCAGCGGGAATTGATCATTGGGGATCGTAAAACGGGTAAAACGGCTTTGGCGATTGATACCATCATCAACCAACGCGGTCAGGATGTTCACTGTTTCTACGTGGCCATTGGTCAAAAACGTTCCACCGTGGTTCAGGTGGTTGAAACCTTGAAAAAACATGGTGCGATGGAATACACCACCATTATTGCGGCGACCGCATCTGATCCAGCTGCGATGCAGTTTCTGGCTCCGTACTCCGGTACTGCGATGGCCGAAGAGTACCGTGATAACGGCAAACATGCGTTGATTATTTACGATGATTTGACCAAGCAAGCGCAAGCCTATCGTCAGTTATCGCTGTTGTTACGTCGTCCACCTGGACGTGAAGCGTATCCTGGTGATATTTTCTACTTACATAGTCGTTTGCTTGAACGTTCTGCTAAAATGAGTGACGCCATGGGCGCCGGTTCATTGACCGCGTTGCCGATTATCGAAACCCAAGGTGGTGACGTATCAGCTTACATTCCCACCAACGTGATTTCGATTACCGATGGTCAGATCTTCCTCGAAAGTGATCTGTTTAATTCAGGACAACGTCCTGCGATTAACCCCGGTATTTCTGTTTCCCGTGTAGGGGGCGATGCGCAGATCAAGGCCATGAAAAAAGTGGCCGGAACGTTACGTTTGGATCTTGCTCAGTACCGTGAATTGGCTGCATTCTCCCAGTTTGCCAGTGACTTGGATGCCGGCACTCGCCGTCAGCTCGAGCGTGGTCAACGTTTGATGCAAGTCATTAAACAGGGCGTACATGCTCCTGTAAATGTGGTGAAGCAGATTGTTATGATCTACGCCGGTACTCGTGGTTTCCTCGATGATGTCGATGTGTCTGATGTCATTGCCTTCGAAGCTGAACTCAATGATGCCTTGGACTCCACCTATGCGGACTTTGCCCGTGATTTGGAGAAAGAGAAAGCGTTGACCGACGAATTGGAAGAGAGATTAAAGGCTCTCCTCGAAGAATTCAAAAAATCCCGCAGCTGAAGTTCAGCGATCACGGTAACCCATCTGATTTAAGTTCATATGCCCAGCATTAAAGAATATAACCGCAAAATCTCGAGTCTAAAAAACACGACGAAAATCACGAGAACCATGAAAATGGTTTCCGCGAGTAAACTTCGTCGTGCTCAAGAATCCCAGCGCAAGGCCAAGGATTTTGCTCATGAGGTGAATCAATTGATTCACCGTATTGGTGGGCAGGTGGACAGCGATATGCATCCGCTGTTGCAAGCTTCTGAAACGGTTCAAAAAGTACTGGTGGTGGTTTTCACTTCCGACAAAGGACTTTGCGGTGGTTTCAACAACAACATTATCCGTCATGCGGAAAACTTAATTGAAGAGCATAAAGATGATGGTGTGGAGTATCAGTTTGCGTTTATTGGACGTCGCGGATACTCCCATTTCCAGAAACGGGTAAAGGTATGGAAATTCTACGAAGATATTCCTAGTGCCTCCCCGCATTCAAAAGATGCGTCCCGGGTGACTCGGAGTTTGGAAAAAGCCTTTTTAGAAGAAGGATTTGATCGGGTGATGATGCTGTGTAATGAATTCGTGAGTCCGCTTTCTCAAATTCCACATCTGCATTCCTTGTTGCCATTGGATACCTCGGATCTTCCGGATGAAATGCTGGAAACCGCTGCTCCGGATGCTGATATTTTGGCAGAACCCGAAATGGGCAAACTGCTTTCCTTTTTAATTCCCCGATTGGTGACCTTTAAAGTGTTTTATGCACTTCTGGAAAATACTGCGGGTGAACATGGTGCTCGTATGACTGCGATGGATAATGCGACCACCAACGCCTCTAACCTTATTGAAGAAAACACCCTGTTGCGCAATCGAGCGCGTCAGGCTGCTATTACCACTGAATTGATTGAAATTATTTCCGGCGCTGAAGCGCTGTAGCCCTCTAGCTGAGAGAAAAAACGTATGCCTGCCAAAAAGAAAACTTCTACCAAAAAAGCCAGCGCCACTGCCACCGGTAAAATCACCCAAGTTTTGGGTGCGGTGTGTGATATTGAGTTTGCGGATGGTCAACTTCCCAACATCTTGAACGCATTGGTTTGTACCAATCCCAGCATTAATGATCTGGAAGACAATTTAACTTTCGAGGTTGCCCAGCATTTGGGTAGCAACATTGTACGTGCCATCGCCATGGATAACACAGATGGTTTGGTTCGTGGCACTACGGTTAAAGATTTGGGCTCGCCCATTTCTATGCCGGTGGGAGAAGGAACCTTGGGACGGGTAATGAATCTTTTGGGTGAACCCATTGATAATCAGGGCGACATCAAATGTGATGCACGCAGTCCCATTCACCGTTCTGCACCTAAATTCGAAGATCAAGACACCAGTGATTCTGTATTAGTTACAGGGATTAAGGTGATCGACCTCCTCGCTCCTTATCGGAAGGGTGGTAAAGTGGGTCTGTTCGGGGGTGCCGGTGTAGGTAAAACCGTTTTGATTCAGGAACTGATCCATAACATCGCCAAAGAACATGGTGGTTACTCTGTATTTGCAGGGGTAGGGGAACGTACGCGTGAAGGTACTGCGTTGTTTAAAGAAATGGCGGAATCTGGCGTAATTGATAAAACCTCCATGGTTTACGGTCAGATGAATGAGCCTCCCGGTGCTCGTGCCCGTGTGGCCTTGTCTGCGCTGACGGTTGCTGAACATTTCCGTGATGAAATGAACCAAGACGTCTTGTTGTTTGTAGATAACATTTTCCGTTTCACCCAGGCGGGTGCTGAGGTATCTGCGCTGTTGGGACGTATTCCTTCTGCGGTAGGGTATCAGCCCACTTTGGGTACCGACATGGGAGCTTTGCAAGAGCGTATTACGTCCACCAAGAATGGTTCGATTACGTCTATTCAAGCGGTTTACGTTCCTGCGGATGATTATACCGATCCTGCGCCTGCAACTACTTTTGCGCATTTGGATGCAACCACTGAGTTGAGTCGTGCGATTTCTGAGTTGGGTATTTATCCCGCGGTAGATCCCCTGACGTCCACCTCAACGATTTTAGCGCCCGAGATTTTGGGACAAGAGCATTATGCCGTTGCGCGTGGTGTTCAGGAAATCCTCCAGAAGTACAAAGAATTGCAAGATATTATCGCCATTCTGGGTATGGAAGAGCTTTCTGAAGAAGATCGGTTGACCGTGAACCGTGCGCGTAAAGTGCAACGTTTCCTTTCTCAGCCTTTCCATGTTGCTGAACAGTTCACGGGTATGTCCGGAACCTATGTTGAGTTGCAAGACACGATTCGTTCCTTCAAAGAAGTCTTGGAAGGGAAACACGATGATGTGCCTGAGCAAGCCTTTTACATGGTTGGGAACATCGATGATGTTCGTACCAAAGCCGCTAAACTTTCTGAATAAACGAGCCTATGAGTTCATTTCCCCTGCGCGTATTTACCCCTGAAGGCCCGGTCGTTGACTCCGAGGTCGAGTCACTGGTCGTCACGGCGTTCACAGGATCCCTCGGGGTCTTGGCCGGACATGCCCCCATGATTTCTGCTGTGGTAGTGGGCCCTGGGAAAGTCGTGAGTAGCACGGGGACTCAATGGTATGTTTTTGGAGAAGGTACGTTGGAAGTGCGTGGACCTGATGTGGTTCTGCTGATTGATTTTGCTGAAAAAGCGGAAAATTATGAAGCCGCTAAAGCGCAAACCGCTCAGGCACTGCTTCCCGAATGAGTGCCGCTTGGGCTGATCGCCTTAAATCCAAATGGGGGATTGAATCCAATTTCTCTTTTTGGATGATCATGCTGACCTTTACGTTGGCAGGTTCCTCCATCAGTCAGATCCGACCCCTTTATTGGGGTTTACTGGGGTTCACCAAAGAACATCCCTCCATGTGGGTCAAGGTGCCCACTTACCTCTTGCTGGTCTTCCCTACCTACCAAATTTCTTTGATGATCTTTGGGACGCTTTTGGGACAATTTAACTTCTTTTGGAAAAAAGAAAAAGCGATGCTCCTGTTTTTCGCCAAACCTTTCAGAAAGAAAAGCGTTCCCCCAACGGCTTGAATAAACACGAAGCCTTAACTGTCGTTTTGTGAGTGGGGAAAGAAATCGGTATTTATATCCCCGGCGATGAGCCTATTTAAAAAGCCTTCACTTTGCGGTGAAGGCTTTTTTTGAAGTTCAGTAAGAACCTCAATTAGTTGGAGATAAGGACACTATTCCATCATATTGCGCATAGCGGTAGCGGTTTCCGCTAACAAATGATATTTGGCGCTGCGAAGTGATTTATGAACGGCTACTGGAGATTTTTCCAATTTTTCCGCAACAATTTTCTGCAGTCCAAAGGTACGCGTCTCGGTGGGATCTCCATAGCGCTCGAATTGGAGGCTGCGGATGTGTGTGAGGACGCCACATTCTACTTTGGTAAGAGAGGACAGGATTTCCATGTACAGGGTCGAGAGCGCATTTAAACCAATATCAATGCGATTTCCAAATCCACGATATTCCATGCTGCATTCATTTCGGTTTCCGCGATTGATGATCTGATTGATCTGCTGTTGCATGCTGTCATCAATGTGAAGAGGCTGTTGCGCTTCTGTACTATAGGGAAGGAGATCGTGTCCGAAGAAAATTTGACAGGGGCATGCTCGATACATAATCATCAAATCCATAGCCATAAATGGGAAAATAGATGAATTATAAGGTTTGATCGCGGTGTACCAAGAACTTGGTGCGTATTGGCAAAACTCCTGACCTAAAAATTGACCGTAGCGTTCGGCACACAATTTTTCAAAAGGTTCAAACGGTGGGGTGTTTCGGTGAGGGTGAAGTGAGATAATGTTTAAAATCATGATGCAAGTTATGGGTTACATATGATTTATAATTGTTATCCATATTAATGAAAGCGTATTTAAAAATAAATGTTGCGAAACTGAATTGTAAGACGAAAATGAAGTTTTTTGTTACAAAATTGTTAAAGATTTAAACTTCTTTTAACTAAATTAGTTGAGCGCTCTCCGGAACACAGTTTATTTCCCATTAATCCGTAACATAAAACAATTTCAACTTGTTTCTTTTTTAAGCCTTGTTTCATAAGTTCTTCAGCGGGGAGGGTGAAGCGTCCCGCTTTACGGATGAGGTCAAAATGTAGTCCTGCTTTCCCATCGAGCGCACGGTAGACCACCTCGGTGCAGACCAAGCGGTCGCTACGGGTGAAATCAAATTCAAAGTCGTAGAGTTTACCTTCATGGGACAACGCGCGCTCTACGCTTTGGCGTTGTTGTGTCTCATCTTTATATAGGGGGCGAAAGAGGACAAAGGCATCGACATGTAGGGTTTCTCGTAGTGCGCGGAAGCGCACACCGTCTTTTTTGGCCTCCAATACGCATACGGGGAATTGAGAGCGCTCTAGTTGCTCCTCCGGCATCTGAACACCTAACTGTTGTCGTTGCTCGGGTGTGCCGATGATAAAGGCGGCATGAGGCCAAAACCCCGGCAAAAACAAATTACTCATGGCGTCATCGTGACGGGTGATGAGAAAATCACCGGGTTGCATTACGTCGATAACTTTTTTACGGATGCGTCGCCGGACACGTTTTTGATGAAAGGGGTTACGCATTTCCGCAATCGCACGACCCGAAGTCTCAAACAGGCCCCACATCACTGCATGATATTGTCGGGAGGGTTTTGATTTGATTCTGAAAAATTGACACTGCGTGTAGGCCGTGGCGTGGACACGTTTTTGTTTTTCGATGTAGGGTTGTTCTTGGGCGAGGATCTTCAACAAGGGGGCTGTTAGTGGATCTTGGGTGAATTTCTGTAGTTCTTGCTGATGTTGTTCGGCAAAATGGACGGCCCGCATGTAGCGGACCAAAACGGAAGGTCGGGTGGATCCGCGCTGTATGTGATCAAAAGACCCTTCAGGAATACCGTAAAGCGGATCGGCTCGGTTGAGTAGTTTGCGGAGCATGGGCTCTGAATGGTAGCGGGAGACCATGAAGCGTGCGCTTCGCATGAGGATGCAACCGGCTAGCCAGGCGGCCACAAAGGCTTGTTGAGAGTGGGGGGCGAGTTTCTTTCCGAGGCGGGGGAGTAAGGGCCGCAGGGAGAAAAGGGTTTGATGTAAGGCCATTCGCACATGTAAATAGTCGGAAAAAACCTTTCTGATTCGTTCTTCTTCATCGGGGGTGAAATAGCCGCGAGCTATTGATTCAGTTAAGCTCTGGTCAACGGCTTCAACCTTTTCAATTGTCGGCAGGGCAAGTTTCGCTGCGAGTAAGGTGTCTCTTGCTTTTTCTAACAGAGCGTATTGAGATGAAGAAAGGGACGTCATGAAAGGATAGGGTCTTGTCAGGAGTATTTTTTCTTTATAATCTATGTGGAATACAAATTTTGACGGAGACGATAAATGAAATTTTTACTGATGAGCTTGTTGCCCTTTTTTTTGCTGGGCTGTGTTACCGAAGTGATATCGGATGATCCTGGTATTCCCACCATTTCAACCTGCGGGTGTGAAGATGGGGATGATGAAGTCTGTGACTGTAGTCATGACGGAAAAGCAGAATGTAAGTGCCCGATGTAAACGGTCGAGACGTAAAAGCTCAGTAAAGGGGAGGGTGTCGTCTCTCCCCTTTTTTCTTTGTCTGCCTATGATTCGGGGCTCTGTTGAGAGCTTGGCGATTTGTATGTGCCGAAGCTCAGAATCAAGGGTTTAAATTATCAAGCTCACCTGTTTTAAAGTTTAAGCTTCGATAATAGCAACCGCTACGTGGGATGCCGTCTTTATTTTTGGTGTGGCACATGCCACTGCGGCGGGGACGTACGATGTACAACAAAGAATTTTGTTCGCAGTTCACGCGTACCTCCAAGAGTTCAAAGGTTTCACCAGAAGTAGCGCCTTTTTCCCATAATTCGTGACGGGAGGTCGACCAGAAAGTCGCGTTTCCTGTTTTTAAAGAATGTTGCAGGGCCTGTTCATTAGCATAAGCGACTAAAACCACTTCCTGGCTATCTTTGTCTTGTACAGCTACAGGAACCACATCAGGGTTTCCTTCCGCTACTTTTTTAAGTTTGGACCAGTCAATGGTAAATGCAGAGCCTTCTTCGAGTTCTTTGGACATGAGGAATAGGGGGTTGGATTTTAACAATATTTACTGCTTTAACTTTTCGCATGCGTGATGCCATGAAAAAGTGAAGTGAAATGATGATGTAAGGTTCTATGTCTGCCAACGATTCATGGGTATGAAATTCTTCACTAAAAAAACTGCCTCTGACCGATACCGTGACCAATATAAAAGCCTCATGGAGCAAGCGATGCTTGCTCAACGGGGAGGGGATATTGTGCTCTCCGCTGAACTGCATGAAAAAGCGGAGGCGTTATTACAACAGATCACAAAGATGGAGGGCTGACGCCTACAGCAAAACCTTGGAAGAGCGTGGATTTACTTGGCAGGGTTTTCGTTGAGATCCCAGCCACCACCCAAGGCTTTGTAGAGTGCAATTAGATTCATAGTGGTTTGTGCTTCACTCGATGCCCATCTGCTTTGTTGCGTAAACAGATCACGTTGGGTCACTAACACATTATTGAAATCGGTGAGTCCCGAATTGTATTGAACCAGTACCAAGTCAACAGCTTCTGCAGTTGAGGTGACGGACGCTTTTAAATGTTGAGTGGTGGTTTGGCTTAAATCGTAGCCTGAAATGGCGTTTTCCACTTCTTCAATGGCATTAAGTACTGTTTGCTGATACTTCAGGAGCATTTCATGGGTACGTTCGGTTTGTACTTGGATGTTGCCCCGTACTTGTCCACCAGAAAAGATATTCCATTGCATGGGCGCACCGAGACCCCAGGTTACGCTGGAGCTATCCAAAAGGGTACTCAACGAATTGGATTGTAAGGAGAACGCGCCGCTGAGTCCAAAGCTAGGGTAAAGATCTGCGGTCGCCACACCAATTTGTGCGGTTTGGGCGGCGAGTTGTCGCTCAGCGCGTCTGACGTCGGGCCGTTGACGCAGGACATTGGCGGGTACGCCGATACCGATGGCCGTGGTTGCTTTTGGAATCGGGCCGGGTTCTGAAAATTCTTTTTGCAATGTTCCCGCATCTTGCCCCATGAGGACTGCAAGTCGATTTAAGGCCTGAATGAGCATGAGTTCGTATTGGGGAATACTGGCTAAGGTGCCTTCAAGATTGGCGGTGGCTTGTACCACGTCCAGTTTAGAGCAGAGTCCTGTACTGTAGCGTTCTTCGGTTAAGGCCAAAGAATCCTTTTGTTCCTTGGCATTTTGCTTTGCGTAAACAATTTGTTGTTGGGCGCTACGAATGTCGACATAGGTAAAGGCCACGTCGGCCAGTAAGGTGACCAACACATCGCGATAATCCTCGACCGTGGCGTCGTAGGCGGCGTCAGCGGATTCGATTTGACGGGTCACGCGACCGAAAATATCCAGTTCCCACATGGCATCTATGCCCAACTGAAATAAATTTTGGCTTTTAAAGCCATTGGGGGGGACCACTTCTCTCAAGGGGCCGTCATCGCTCAATTTGCTTTGACTGATATTCGCATCAAGGTCGACTACAGGGTATTTTTCACCTCGTGCGATCGCGAGCATTGCGCGTGATTGGTAAATCCGCGAGATGGCTTGCTTCAGATGAAGGTTTTCGTTTCGGGCCTGCTCAATCAGTGATTCGAGTTTGGGATCGTCGAATACCTTCCACCAGGACTGCAGGTCTGCATGTTCGCCAGCGGAGACTTGTTCGGAAACCTGTTCTGACCACAGATCGGGTGTTTGGATCTCTGGGGCTTCATAGTCGGGGCCCACCGTCATACACCCGGACAAGAAAAGCAGTGCGGCCAAGGCTGTGGCAGTTTGTGCCCATGATCGAGGAGGTGATATCATAACAGTAGGAGGTTAACCGGAAGTGGGTTATTTAAATGGATTGTACAAATAAGAGAGGAAACTTTCAGATTGGATTTCAATCTTACGCAGTAAAACTAAGAAATCTGCGGCATCTGCAGTGATCATGGCCGCCATGCCACTGGCTCCAAAATGAAGCGGCATTTCGGGGGTTTCTCCAGTCATTTCCAGACGTACGGTGAAGAGCTGTGACCCTCTCATTTGTCCAACAAGTGGCAATTTCCCGCTGGGGATACCTTGAGATTCTCCCGCAGCCCAAATAATGCTTTTCACTTCGGCATCAAAAAGTTTTCCGGGGTACATTTCAAGGGCAACAAGGGCTTTGTCCCCTACACGCAAATGTTGAATGCCCCGTTGAGGTACCGTGGCGACCAGCCAATATTTTTCGGTATTGACGAAAGACATTACGGGTTGTTTGAGTCGAATAAATGAACCCGGATAGAGCTGATGGTTCGCGACATAACCATCGGAGGGTGCTCGAATGATGGTGTGGGTCAGATTATATTCTGCGGCCTTGAGCGCGGCGGTGGCTTCAGCGATTGTGGTGCTTACGTCACCACTTTTGGAGTTGGCTGCTAAAATTGCAGTTTGCAAAGCTGCATTGACGGCATCGAGATGTGCTTTTTGGGATTCTAAACTTTTTGTGATGTCTTCCAACCGCATCTGAGAAGCAGCGCCTTGTTTGGCCGCTTCAGAGATTTGCTGAAACTGAATTTGTGTTTCTTCAATACTTGCTTTGACGCGAGCTACATTTGCGCGGGCTTCCAGCACTTGTTGATCCAATTGTGCGGTGGTGGTCTCGGCTGCTGCCAGTCGTGCTTTGGCTTCATCCACTTTGCTTTGCCAAAATTCTTGATCCATCATGAACAGGGGATCTCCTTTTTTGACTGGTTCGCTGGGGCCCACAAACACTTCTTTCACGCGACCGCCGAATTCAGGAGCCATTTGGACGACGTAAGACTGAACAAACATCGTTTTGCTGTAGGGGGCGAGTTGGCCTAAAAACAGAATTTCCGTCATCGCAGCGGCAATATAGAGGCCGAATACAACAAATTTCCAGAATAGGTTAAATCTAATGAGCTTGTAATCGAAGAAAACTAAGCGGATTAAGAAGATATAAGCGATGGTGATTAAAAGTTCCATAGTGGGGTCCTGTTAAGCTTGTTTTTCCGAGTCGAGATCCACGGATGCACTCGTTTGAGTGGCGTTGCTTTCTGTTTTTTCGATGTCGGATAACGTTTGCTTCGTTTTTTTATGTTTAGGACTTCTTTTCTTTTTGGTGCTCTCTGGCTTTGGTTTTATATCACCCTCTTTGATATAATACTCCCCGACGACTGCGCCGGAATACGCCCAAATTAATGCGAACATCCAAAAGGGGAAGATGATCAGTCCAAGGAGAGATGTTACTTCAATCGCATCTTTTTGGGGATGATTGCGTGCCTTGGCAATCTTTCCAGGATAGGTATGAATTTTAATAATTCCTAAGATAATGGTGAGAACAGCAAGGAATATTAGGCTTAGTGATATAATTTCCAGTTTCATACTTGTTTCCTGTCAATAGCTCTTATAGCAAATACCTGTTAAGATCGTAGGGTGAAGGTTCAGATCGTGCTGGTTCAGCAGCCTTCAAGGTTGTATTTAGCGTTGTTAAAGAGCATTTTGTTTTAAAAAATGCAATGGTAATGTGCTGTAGAGGCGTTGCGCTGTGTATGGATTACACCCCTCTTTCCGTTTCCCCTTGCTTGCGGATTTCTCGTTTATTTATTTTTCCATTCGCATTTTTGGGCAGGCTATCGATTTGATGAAAACGACGGGGGATTTCATGTTGTCCCAAATGTTGTTGGCAAAATTTTCGTAAATCGGCGGCGGTGAGGGTGACCCCTGCTTCTGCGACTACCCAAGCTTCGGGAATTTCACCATGACTTTTGTGTGCGACGCCAATCACCGCACATTCCACGATCTGTGGATGGGTATAGAGGATCTCTTCTACGACGCGGGGATAGACATTCATACCGTTGACGATGACCATGTCTTTTTTGCGATCGACGATGTAGAAATAACCTTCTGTGTCGACCTGACCTAAATCTCCAGTACGAAACCAGTCTCCAAAGAAGGAGGCCTTTGTTTCTTCGGGTTGTTTCCAATACCCTTTCATGACGGAGGGGGCGCGCACACAAATTTCGCCAATCTCACCCGTGGGCATTTCTTCGCCCGCTTCATTAAAAATGCGCATTTCAACATCAGGCACGGGGAAACCGACTGAACCAATTCTGGTTTCACCTCCAATGGGATTGACGCAGGTTACAGGTGAACATTCGGTGGGCCCGTCACCCTCATAGATAACTTTACCAAATTTTTCAGTGAACTTTTTCATGACCTCAACGGGCATGGCGGCACCACCGGAAATGCAGAAGCGAAGGCAATCGAAATGAGGGACGGCATCGTCGGGCAAACGCAACATGGCGTTAAACATACTGGGTACGGCAGGTAATACCGTAGGTTTGTATTTTTGCATGATGTCGATCAGCGCTTGCGGATCAAATCGTGCTACGGGAATGAGGGCACAGCCATGGCACAAGGGAAAGAGTAATCCGACCATAGAGGCAAAGGCGTGAAACATAGGTAAGACCACCAGCATGCGATCTTCTCCCGGTGTAAGTTTCATGGCTTCGCGCACGGAGAATGTGTTGTAAACCAAGTTGCGATGGGTGAGCATGGCGCCTTTGGGGCGTCCTGTGGTGCCGGAGGTGTAGAGAATACAAGCCAAGCTTTCGTTCGGATCTAATTCAGGGCTGGGGGTTTCACCCTGGGCACCCAGGAGGACGGTGGCGTTTTGGACACCTGTAGGAAGGTCGTCTGCCCCTAGTCGGTAGCTGTGTTTGAGGCTAGTGGCCTGTTCGCGAATCTTGCTAGCGGCTTCATCAAAGACCCCTAAGTAAATCAAACCGGTGGCTTCTCCATCGTTGAGAATCCAGGCAAGTTCTTGGGGATGGTAGAGTAAATGAAGGGGAATGACCGTACAGCCTGCTTTGAGGATGCCGAAGTAGCAAATGGCGTAGGCTGCGGAATTGGCACAATAAAGACCGATTCGGTCTCCAGTTTTGAAGCCGTCAGATGCCAGTCCGGCAGCTACCCGGTCCGAGGCTGCGTTTATTTCTGCGAAGGTCCAGGTTTTATCAGTGTCGAAAATTGCGGGACTCTCCGCAAAGGTGGTGGCGGCATTCCGGGCGAGATCGATTAAGGTGAGGTCGTCTTTGTACATTTGCCGAATGTAAGTAAGGCGAATGAATTGTCAAAGCTTGATGGTTTGGATTTCGTAAAATGAAATGGGATCGGGCAGGGATGCCCTCGCTCCGGTTTTGGTTTGCGCCTGCGGGATCGGGCAGGGATGCCCTCGCTCCGGTTTTGGTTTGCACCTGCGGGATCGGGCAGGGATGCCCTCGCTCCGGTTTTAGTTTGCACCTGCGGGATCGGGCAGGGATGCCCTCGCTCCGGTTTTGGTTTGCACCTGTGAGGTCGGGCAGGGATGCCCTCGCTCCGGTTTGGAGATACCTGAAGGTGGCCTGCCTGATGACACTGAGGGTCTCAGGCAGGGGGTTTTGCTTACGCGTTGGATTCTAAGAAGCCTTGCAGCTTTTTCAAACGGGTGGGGTGACGCATTTTACGCAGGGCTTTGGCTTCGATCTGACGAATACGTTCACGGGTCACGTTGAACTTGCGTCCGACTTCTTCGAGGGTGTGGCCATAACCGTCGGTGAGACCAAAACGCATATTGAGTACGTCTTGTTCGCGGGCGCTCAAGGTGGTGAGTACATCGCCCAACCGCTCTTTGAGTAGGCTGTGGCCTGTCATATCGGCAGGACTGTCTGCGGCTTTATCTTCAATAAAGTCACCAAAGCTGGTGTCCTCGGAGTCACCTACGGGAGACTGAAGAGAAATGGGTTGCTGGGCAATTTTCAGGATGGAACGTACCCGATCCAGGGGCATGGTCATTTCTTCTGAAAGTTCTTCGGGAGAGGGTTCGCGGCCGAGTTCCTGAATCAATTGCTTTTGCATCCGCATCAATTTATTGATGGTTTCTATCATATGTACGGGAATACGGATGGTACGGGCTTGATCGGCAATCGAACGTGTAATGGCCTGGCGAATCCACCAAGTGGCGTAGGTACTGAATTTGTATCCGCGGCGATATTCAAATTTTTCGACGGCTTTCATCAAGCCCATATTTCCTTCCTGAATCAAATCGAGGAACGAGAGGCCACGGTTGGTGTATTTTTTCGCGATACTGATGACCAACCGTAAGTTGGCTTCAACCATTTCTGTTTTTGCGCGAAGGCCTTTACGCATCCAGAAGCGCAGATCTTTGTAGCTTTCAAAGAACTCTTCTTCGCTCATGCCCATCAGCAATTCCATTTCATGAATGCGCTGGGTGGCGTCTTGAACTGTTTTGGAGGTCGCGGTACGGCTGCTGTTGATTTTTTTACGAAGTTCGGTGAACTCATTAAAATAGACGGTGCTAATTTCGACCAAATCTTCAATGGCTTTTTGTTTTAAGAATAGTTTTTCGTAACTCTTGGCCAAGCGGGTCCGTACTTTGCGGATCTCTTTTTCATGTTCTGCTTTTTTGGCAGCGCTTGCTTTTTGGAGTTTTACAAATTCCTCTTCGAGGGTTTCGCGTTGATGCTCGATGTTTTTGAGGATTTTGGGGAGGTTTTTGAAGTATTTCTCACGACTTTCTACGTGTTTGTCGTTGATGATACGGTCAAAACGTTCTTCCTGATTTTCCAGACGGGTCATCAGATTTAAGTAAGCTTCGGCTGAACATCCCATGCGATTAAAGATATCGCAGGTCTTGATTTCGGCCTCTTCAATCCGTTTAGAAATCTCTACTTCCTCTTCACGAGAGAGCAGGGGAACCTGTCCCATTGATTTAAGATACATACGAACGGGATCGTCCAATACATCCATTTTTTCGGCGGCACGTTCTTTAACTTCGTGTTTGCGGCGATTTAAATGGGCTTCGACTTCCTCGGGACGGATGACCTCGATGTTGATCCCCTTAAGGGTGATCAAGGCTGAATCCAATTCGTTGGGGTTGTCGCCTTTGGAGGGAAGATGTTTGACCAGATCTTCAAGCAGCACATAGCCTTCGGCACGTCCTTTTTTGATGATGGGTTCGAAAAGTTTAGACCAGTTGGCACCTTCGACTTTGGAAGAGAGAATCAAAGATTCATCAAGCTCTACCGCGGGTTCTACCGTTTTGTTTTCGGTTGTGTTGGCATCCGTTGTCTTTTTGCTACTGGTTTTTTTAGCTGTGGGCGTTTTTTTTGCCGTGGCTGTTTTTTTAGCTGGGGCTTTTTTTGCTACAGGCTTTTTGGCTGGGGCTGAAGCTTTTTTTGCAGGGGCTGCTTTGGTTGCATCCGCTTTTGGTGCAGCAGTGCTTTTCTTTTTTGCAGCGGTTTTTTTGGAGGCAGTGCTCTTTTTCTTAGCAGAGGGGGAAGAAGTGGTCTTCTTTTTTGCGGCCATAAAACAGGGTCCTTGGTGGAGAAAGTAGGGTTAATAAAGTCGGAAATTAACCTGTGAAAGAACATATAATTATACAGTCGCGACTATGCATAGTCAAGAAAAACCCTGCGGTGAAAGCAGGGTTTTGATTGAGGGTTTTGGATGTGAAGGGGGAGGGTTATTCTAAGAAATATGTAATGGTGGCGTTCCAGCTATAACGGTAGAGGTCGTCTACGGGAATGGAGTTGGTTACCTGAATTATGACTTGGGCGGCTGAGGCGCCTACGACATCGACCTGTTTGGAGGTGTTGCCTGCGGTGACGTCTGTGAGGATAACTGAGCCATTGTAGTAGACTTCATAGGTTTCCGGACCTTCATCTACGGCATCAAAGTTTATTTGTACACGTACCCGACGAATGCTGCGGCCGGCCAAGTCGTTTACCACATCTGAAATGGCGACTTGTGGTAAAATCAGTGTTTTCTGGTCAATATTTTGTGAGAGCGTTCTTACGATAATTTGGTCGGCAGGGTCAGTGCCGTCTCCTGTATCGCCACTGTCATCGCCGCCGCCTCCGCCACCGCTTCCGGCAATGGCAACGCCTGCACCTACGGCTACTACTGCGCCAGCGGCGATGAGTGCGGGTCGTTTCCAATCAGATGATTTAATGGCGACAGGGTTGCCACTGCCACCGATGACTTTGACGGTTACCCAGTCGGTTTCGCTAAAGGCGCCGGTATCACTGCGTGCATCTAAATAATAGCGAAAGGAGGGGAGGCCTGCAAATTGTTCAGGGCTAACGACCACCGAGTACACGCCAGCACCAGCAGAGCGCAGGCTCAGTTCCACGGGGGCAGAACCTGCGCTTTGGGCCAAGTGTAGGTTCACTTCACGAATACTGTCTGGGCTGCTTACCCGGGCCACAATGCGGAAGGGTTGACCATCTACCACGGAAGCTGGCGCTTCGTGACTGATGACAGGTCGGGAAGGGGGTTGGGCCCATAAGGGGGAACAAAGTACGGCAAAAAGGGTTAAGCTAGGAATAATAAATAGTTTCAAGGGGGTTCTCCAAAAGTTGTTTACTTCTCATAAAGCGGTCCAACGATTTCTTCAAGCACCACTTCGGTTGTAACGAAACCTGTGACCATGCCTTGATCGTCTCGTACCAGCAATACGGGTTGACGGGTGAGGCGCATGCGTGGAATTAAATCGTCGGCGGGCATTTCTTCATCGACGTATTGTGGTGGCCGAATCAAATCGGGCACTTTGAGGTCTTCTTCATCGATACGCTCAAATAAATCGCTTATTTTCAAGATACCCGTGAAACGTTTTTCTGCATCGGAATAAACCGGAAAACTTTTCACTTTTGATTTTGCTGCCAATTCTAGAATTTCGGGCATGGGGGTATGAGGACTGATTTGGAGCATTTTTTCGCGTGGCACCATAATATCCTTGGCGTTTTGTTCGGAAAGACCGAAAACACCTACCACCATGCGCCGTCGCTGTTCGCTTAAATCGGGTGTCGCTCCACTTTCACGACTTAATAAAAATTGAATATCCCTTCGGGTGATGTGACCTTGATTTTGATCGTCTTCATTGAGGTCTGGATCTGGAATGACCCGTTTAACCAATGTGATCACCGGAGCGCTAACCACATGGAAGAGGATTTGAGACAGTTTAAATAGGGGCATGCCCCGAGCGGAGCGAATGAGGGGATGACTTTGAAACCAGGCTTTGGGGAGATATTCACCAAAGATGAGAATGAGCAAAGTAAGAAGGACGGCGGCGATGGGCCCCCCCACGCGGGTGGAGCCGATGAGGTCGATGATGAGTCGCGTGCCCATGACCGTAAATGCGGTATTGGCAAGATTTGTGCCTACCAAACTGGTGGCCAGCATTTCATCAGGGTCCTGAATGAGCTTTTCGAGTTGCAAGGCTCTTTTGTCGCGTCGTTTTGCCAAGTGGCGGAGACGAACGCGATTGATGGAGACGATGCCCGTTTCCATGCCTGAATAAAAAGCGGAGGCTAACAGACAGAAAATAAACAGGATCCATTCGGTGAGGTGGTTCATAGATCCTCCTCGGTTTCGGGAATGATTTGCAAGAGAATCAATAGAATGCGGTTACGGCGCATTTGACGTACCATGGCTTTGCATCCCGGCACTTCGATGCGTTCGTACAATTTGGGTAAATGTTCAACTTGTTCGATGAACCAGCCGGAGAGTCGGTCTGCGGTTTCTGAATCCAAGTGAAGACCGGTGATGCGTTCTACATCGAGCAAATGCATTTGTGCGTCGAGTAACCAGGTGTCATCCGTGAGTTGTTCACTTACCAGTCGCTGATTTTCTTCGGTGTCCATCTCTCCGGTGAGTTCTTCCAAGATATCACCACGGGTAATGAGTCCTGCAGTACCTCCGTACTCATCCACGACCACCGCGACTTGTTTGCGGGCGGTTAACATCTGGGTGAGTAATTTATCTAAGGTGCAGAGTTCAGGAATGAAAAAGGGCTGGAGGGTGGCTTTTTGTAAGTCGCGTGCGGGATCGAGCAAATAGGCGCGCACGTCCAAGAGACCATGAATATTGTCCAGTTGTTCATGATAGAGCACCAAATGACGTACTTTGCTTTTTTTGGCAGCTTCGAGTACGTTTACGTTCTCATCACTGAGGTTCACCCCTTCTAAATCAACGCGGGGGGTCATGACATCGCCAACGGTTTGGCGTTCCAGGGACAGAATGGCTTGCACCATTTTGTGTTCGTGGTCGTCTAAACTTCCGCTTTCGCCACTGGCTTCCATAAGGGTGTCGTACTCTGCTTTGCTGATGATGTGTCCGCTGGGCAGAAAGAATCGCGAGAATTTATTGGTGATGGCCTCGAGCAATCCGCGTGGCCATTTGAGGATTTTCACCAGTAACATCAAGGGACCTGCATACACTTTGGCCATGCGATCGCTCAAGCGAAGGGCTAAGCGTTTGGGTCCGAATTCACCAAAAATCAAGGTGACCAAGGTGAGGAGTCCCACTTGACCCCATTCGTGGGTGAAGTGAAAGGCGTCGAGTACGGCAGCGCCGATGATCCACAAATTCACGTTGACGATGGTATTGCCAATCAGGATGGTGGAGAGCAGACGGGTGGGTTGCTCAAGTAAATGCCTGAGTCGGTCTGCGGTAACAGGATCATTTTCTCCAATGCGATTTACTTCATGGAGATCTAGGGAAAATAAGGCGGTTTCTGAGCTGGAGAAAAATCCAGAGCATACGAGTAACAGGAGAAACCCTACCAGTTGAAGACCCAATAAAATGGTCATGAGTGCAGCGTACTCCTCCCGCTGCGAGGGCGTGTAGGGTATGGGTCGGCGTCAGGATCTGTTAAAGAAAAGGGTGAGTCCATGTAGGTAATAAATGAGGTGAGTTACCTATAGGAAACCAGAAGGAACTGCACAAGACTATTTTGCGTCCCTCGCATTGGGTTTATGCCTGTTTTATTTGATGTGCGGGCCCATGCTCAGGGTGACGATGTAGGAATATCCCTCTTCTCCCGCTGAGGAGAGGACTTGCGCGATGGTCACGTAAATATCCGGATGGGTTTCGCTGATGAAGGCATCCATGCCTACAAAGGGGAGGTTGTCATCGCTGAGGAGAGCCTTCTTTTTTTGGGCTTCTTGTTCCGTGGGGACTTTGATGCTCCATTCGGGTCCCAAATATGTGGCCAAGGCTTCTCTTGCTTGTTCGTAGGAAAGTTTGGTGAAAAAAGAGATGACGTCGCGTCCATCTTTTTCATAACTCCGATTCACTTGGCTGTGGGGAAATTGTTCGGGTAGGGTGACGACGATGACTTCCTCGTTTTGGGAAAAGGCGGGAAGGGCGAGGAAGAGCAGGAGTGATACAAACCATTTCATGGAGAACCGGGGCTGGGGATTAGGGTGGGCTATGACTGATATTTGTGAGGTATTTTTTCGTTGGGGTCAAAGGTTTCCTTGAGGCTCATCCAAAAAAAATGCCGGCTGAGGAAAAAATCCTGCAGCCGGCATATGGATATTTGAGTGAGATTACTCTGCTTCGGGGACGTCGGTTCTGAAGGGGGCCATGGGGAGACCCGCTTGATTGTAGAAGGACGCTTCAGGATTATTGGCCCATCCGTAACGCACGGCCACGGGAGTGGCTACGCTTTCGGCGCTTAGGGTGATGGTGTTGCCTTCAATCAGCAATTGGTCGGCCCACACAAAGTCACCTTCCGTTCCTCGGATGGCAAAGCCTCCGGGATTTTCTACAACGCTTCGGATGCCTCCTTCGGCATGGTCAAAACTGAGAATGACTTCATTGCCAACGATTTCCATGCCTGAGAAGGTCGGTCCATCGGCAATTACATCACGATCGTACGCGATGCGTTCTGCCTGCAGTCCTAAACGCAGGCCTACGTCTTGTTTGTTTCGAGGGTGAATATCCCCAGCTTCGCCAATATCAATGGTCAACGCCAAGCCCACGTTGGGATCGTTGGCCGCGGTCATGGCTTGGGCCTCGCGTAATTCGGCCCAGGAGCTATTGCTGGGTTTGGGTGCTCGCATTTGAAAGTTGGCGAGTTGGACGACGAGGAAAGGAAAGTCTCCTTGGTTCCACTGTTTCCGCCAATCGCCGATGAGGGCAGGTAAAAGGCTGTAGTACTGTTGGGCGCGGCCCGTGTTTGATTCGCCTTGGTACCAAATGACTCCTTTGATTCCGTAAGGCACGATGGGGGCAATCATACCTTTGTAAAGTACGGTGGGGACATTGGGACCGTTGGGTCTTTTGGGTTTTGCGGGCAGCTCAAACTCAGGTTTGATTTTCCATTCACCTTCCAGAGAAATCGCCTCATCCATCTGCGCATCGACGGGGGCAACGTAACGGGGTGTGGGTTTTTTGCTCCACAGGCCTCCTTGATAATTGGCATCAATCACGCGAATCGCGATGACGTGCTGACCTGCGGTTACGGCGGAGCCGGGAATTTTGTAGTTTCGGGGTTTGTTCCATGCACTAACGTTTTTATCTTTGTAACTCCCGGCTTGTCCTACAATGACGCCGTCGAACCAGGTCACGTCAATTTCATCGATAGGGCCTGTTTCTAAGACCAGATCACGACCTGCCCACGCTTCAGGGATGGTGATGGTTTTGCGGAGCCAGACCATACCGTCCAGGTTGGGGAAGCCATCATTTTCCCAATTGTTGGGTACGGTCATGGTCGCCCAATCCGAATCATCGAGTGAAGGAAGGGCCCAGGGGGTGGAGGATTCAAGGTCGGCCTCTAATGCAATCAATTTTTTCTCTTCGGCTTGATAGGCTTTTTTCTCTTCTTTGTAGCGAAGGGTATTGGCTTCACGCTGACTGGCGGCTGTGGGTAGATTCTCAATGGTCTCTGAAAACTCCGGGAATTGTGCATGTAAAGTTTCGGCACTGGTCCAAGCTTCGGCAATGGTTCCCCCCCAGTTGGCGCTGATGAGTCCAATGGGTTGTTGGAGTTGTTGATTCAGGTGACGACCAAAAAAGTAGCCCACTGCTGAGAAGTTTCCGACGGTTTCAGGAGAGCAAACCAGCCATTTTCCGACCACATCGGTTGCTTTTTCGTAGCCAATCATGTGTTTGACGGTGAAAAGCCGAATTTCGGGATAGTTCGCTGCTGCAATTTCTGTTTTTGCATTGTTGGATTGATTGACGCCCCATTGCATATTGGATTGACCTGAACACAGCCATACGTCACCCACGAGCACATCGGTGTAGATGATTTCATCTCCGGAGGTGGTGCTGACTTTTAAAGAAGCAGCTTCTTTGTTGCTGGGGAAGGCTGGCAGGTCTACCCGCCATTTGCCTTCGGCGTTGGCGGTGGTGATGATCGTTTGATCTTCAAAAGTTACGGTGACCTCGTCCGCCGGATCTGCCCAGCCCCAAACGGGAATGGTGTTTTCTTGTTGGAGGACCATGTGGTCTCCGAAGATAGCGGGTAACTTTAATTCGGCGTGTAGGGGGGACACACCCAGCGCTACTCCAGCTCCTAAAAGGAGGGTGAGGCGATGAAAATACAGGCGAGAATGCAATAATAGTCGATTCATAATCGTGTGGGCTACTGTGAGGGGTTGTACGTATTCAGATTTCAGGACCTTTTTGAAAGATCCTTCCTTTTAAAAAGGAGAATGACCATGATCATAATTTTGTGATGGGGCAATCAAAACTTGTCAAAAAGGGTCTTTTTCTTTGTGGAAAGGTCTTTTCGTTTTTGTGAGAAGCCGTCATTTTCGAGATCGTCGAATCAGTTCGGCTTTCCGCTTTGCTGGGAGCCCTTTGGTTTGCTAGAGGCTCTATAATTCAAATTCACTTTTCAGATTTAACCGGAGTTTTGTATGTGTGGTATTGTTGGCATGGTGGGTGATCGCGATGCGGTACCTGTTTTAATTGAAGGTCTTAAACGACTGGAATATCGCGGATATGATTCTGCTGGGCTTGCGGTTTTGCATGAAAATGATGTGGCGTTACGTCGCGCGGTGGGACGGCTTTCTGCCTTAGAATCTGAACTCGCGGCACATCCACTGTCCGGTTCCATTGGCATTGGACACACCCGGTGGGCGACCCATGGCGAAGCGTCGGTTCGCAATTGTCATCCCCACGCCGCTGCTGAAGGACGTTTGGCCTTGGTTCATAACGGCATTATTGAGAATTATCAGGAATTGAAAAAAGATTTAACGGCCAAAGGCATTCTTTTTTCCTCAGACACAGATACGGAAGTGTTGGCGGCGACGATTGCGGATTGTCAGCAGGACGGTGCGGATCTCTTGGAGGCCTTGCGCTGTGCGTTGTCCAAAGCGAGGGGGGCCTATGCTTTGGGATTATTAAGTTTGGATGCACCTGAAACCTTGTATGCGGCCCGCTTGGGGTCACCATTGATTGTGGGCAAAGGATCCTCCGGATATTTTATTGCCAGTGACGTACCGGCGATTTTACCGCAAGTGGACGAAGTGATTTACCTCGAAGATGGCGAAATTGCGCGATTGACCCCGGCAGGGGTGGAGATCTGGAATTTGGCTGGTGAAGCTCAAGTCCTAAAGTGGGTCAAAGTGGAAATGGAAGAGTCGGCTGTGGATGCCGGCGGCTTTGAAACCTTCATGCTCAAAGAAATCCACGAGCAGACCCGGGTGCTGCGGGGGTTGATGGAGCGCTACGTGATGGACGGTCAGATCGTATTGCCGGAATTGAACATGTCGGTGGGTCACATCCGCACCTTGCAACGGATGATGATTGTCAGTTGTGGTACGGCCTATTACGCCGCGATGTATGGACGATTGTTGATCGAAAATTACACCTCGATTGCTGTTGAAACTGACTTGGGCAGTGAGTTTCGTTATCGCTCGCCCAAGATTCAACCCGGCACCTTGGTGGCCACGGTATCCCAATCTGGAGAGACGGCGGATACCTTGGCCTCCGTGCAAATGGCGAAAGGGGCGGGCTGTCCGATTTTGACCATCTGTAATGTATTTGGGTCTTCGTTGGTTCGAGAAAGTGATCATTTAATTTACACCCATGCCGGTCCTGAAATTGGGGTAGCCTCCACCAAAGCCTTTACGGCGCAGTTGATGTGTTTCGTCTTTTTGACCCTGTATTTGGCGGAAGCCCGTGGCGAATTGACGGCGGAAACCCGGGAGGAATTGCTGGCCGAATTACAGCGTATTCCCACCGCGATCCATCGGGTGTTGGAAAACAAAGAACACATTCGTAAAATTGCGGAACAGCATCATGACGGGCCGAGCTCACTCTATCTCGGACGGCGGTATAATTACCCTATGGCCTTGGAAGGGGCTTTGAAGAATAAAGAAATTTCTTATCAACATGCTGAAGGGTATGCCGCAGGTGAAATGAAACACGGACCCATCGCCCTGATCAATGAATCTTTGCCGGTGATTTGTATTTGCACGGAAACGGAAGATGAAGTGGCTGAGAAAATGATTTCAAATGTGCGCGAAGTGCAGGCGCGTTCAGGCCGCATCATTGCAATTGCGACGGAAGGGGATACGCGACTCGATGACATTACCGAGGATATTATTTTTGTGCCACGGATTTGTGAATGCATGTCACCCTTGGTGAACGTGGTTGCGCTGCAGTTGTTGGCCTATTATGCGGCGCAGGCCCGTGGTACCGATATTGATAAACCCCGCAATCTTGCGAAAAGTGTAACGGTGGAATAGACTATGTCCCGATTTATTGTACGAGGCGGACGCCCGCTCCATGGAAAGTTTACTCCGACAGGAAACAAGAATGCGGCCTTGCCCATGCTGGCCGCTTGTTTGCTGACAGATCAGGAAGTGATCTTAAGACGTGTGCCGAACATTGCAGATGTTCAGGTGATGTGTGATCTGCTGAGAACTTTAGGGGTTTCCGTAGTTCGGAAAGGGGATGTGGTCACACTCCGGGCCTCGGAAGTGGATCCTGATCAGTTGTCACCTGAGTTTTGTAAGCAAATCAGAGGATCCATTTTGTTGGCGGGTCCGTTGTTGGCCCGTTGCGGAAAAGTTCGCTTGGCGCCCCCTGGTGGAGATGTGATTGGACGCAGACGTTTGGATGCCCATTTACATGGGCTTGCTGAAATGGGGGCGACCCTTAATTTTTCAGATCAAGGTCTGGAATTGAAAGCGACGCATTTACACCCTGCCGATTTATTATTGGATGAAGCCTCGGTGACCGCCACTGAAAATTTAATTATGGCTGCGGCGGCTACACCAGGACGGCATGTGCTTTACAATGCGGCCTGTGAACCGCATGTGCAGGATGTGTGCCGCTTGGTGAAAGCCATGGGCGCCGGGGTGACGGGAATCGGAACCAATCGTTTAGTGATTGAAGGTTCTTCTTCATTGGGAGGGGCTGATGTGGCCTTGGGGCCTGATTATATTGAGGCGGCAAGTTATGTGGCGGCGGCTGCGGTTACGGGAGGTTCCTTGCGCGTGTGTGATGTGCATGACCCTGAAGTGCATCGTGTGCTACATCGTTCTTTTGACCGCCTGGGAGCGGGCTGGGAAGTGGACGGGCACGATTGGGTGTATAAGGCGCGTGAAAAATTGCAGGTAGGAGATGATTTGGGGGGGGCGATCCCAAAAATCGAAGATGGAATTTGGCCGGCAACGCCTTCAGATATGATGAGTTTGTTGATTGTGGTGGCGACCAAAGCGGAAGGCAGTATTTTGTTTTTTGAAAAGATGTTTGAGAGTCGGATGGTATGGACCGATCGACTGATCAGCATGGGCGCCCGCATTGTGCAATGCGATCCACACCGGGTTTTGGTGAATGGGCCATGTCAATTGAGTGGTTCCCATCAGACCAGTCCGGATATTCGTGCCGGCATGGCGTTGATCTTGGCTGCACTTTCTGCAGAAGGCGAGAGCATTATTGAAAACGCACAAATGATCGACCGGGGATATCAAGAAATGGATCAGCGACTGCGGGAACTGGGTGCAGAGATTAAGCGAGACTTGTGAAGCGAAGATAGGGCTTAGGCCATTTTTTCAAAAGCGTCTTTGCTGATGTTGTATTTGAGGGCCTGACCTGAAATCCAGCGTTGGCATTCGTCGACCATGTATTCGCCCATGCGTCCGCACTCTCCGTGAATGGAGCCGGCGATATGGGGGGTGAGAAACACATGGGGCAAGGTGTATAAAGGCGAGTCTTTGACGGGAGGTTCCGGATAGGTGACATCGAGTAATGCGGTAAGATCTGGACGCTTTTGCAGCACCTCGATCATTTCCGTTTCGTTGATGACAGCGCCACGGGAGGTGTTGATGAGGGTGCCGCCTTGAGGGATGGAGGCAATCAGTTTTCCGTTGACCATGCCTTCGGTTTCTTTGAGCCAAGGGGTGTGGAGGGAAACCACGCGGGCTTGTGAAAAAGCCGTTTCGAGGGAGACCAGTTCGACGCCAAGCTCTTTGGCGACTTCGGGGGGGCAAAAAGGATCGTAGGCGAGGACCTGTACATCCAACAATTTTAAAAATTCGGCGACTTTTCGTCCGATGACTCCGAGGGAAATGAGGGAGACGGTGGTGCCGTAAGCGCCGCCTGCTTCAAAATGGGGAGGGTACACTTTTTGTTGAGCGTCCTTCATGAAGTTCGAAAGAAGCGGCACTTGTTTTAAGGCAAGAATAATTTGGGCGAAGGTAAATTCTGCGACGGGAACCGCATTGGCCATCCATGCAGAGCAAATGGGAAGAGAGGTGCTCCAAAAATAATCTGTGACCACGTATTTTAAACTGCCCGCGCCGTAGAGGACAATTTTTAGTTGAGGGAAAAGCGCGAGGGTTTCTTCGTTTAATTGAGGGGCACCCCAACCACTAAAGAGGATCTCAACTTCGCTGAGATCCTCTTTTAAATGGGGGAGATCCTCGGGGCAGCCTTCGGCCACAATTTGGCATACCTTTGACATTTTTTCCCGTACAGCGGGTGGGTAAATTTTATCATGGTTGCCATTCCCGAGAATGAGGGCTGCTTTTTTCATGTCTCCCTGTTACATGCAATTGTCGTAAGCTTCCAGAATTTCTGCAAGATATTCGTGTTGGTCTCTCGCCCAGTGATGAGTGGAAAAGACTTCCACTTCGATATCCCCACGGTAATTCGCGGCGTCCATCCAGCCTCTGATTTCTTTGATATCAATGACGCCTTCGCCCATGAGACCCCGATCCTGCAAGGTGTCGGATTGCTCTACTTTCCAATCGCAAATATGAAAGGCGTGTAACCAGTCTTTTTGGCTACAAGCGATGATTTCCTGTTCGAGGGCATCATCGGACCAAACGTGATAGACATCCAAAGCGATGCCCACATGGTTTTCACCACTACCGTTGAGCTGTTCGCACATCCGGCGGGCTTGCGCCATGGTATTGACCGCAGAGCGGTCTGCAGCATAGATGGGATGCAGGGGTTCGATCGAGAGCTTAATTCCTGCCGCTTTGGCGTAGGGAAGGACGGCGGCAATGCCATCCTGAATTTGTTTGCGGGATTCCTTGAGGGATTGTCCGGGGACGGCCCCGCAGACCAGCACGATGGCGGGTGCGCCGAGGGCTACGGCTTCGTCCACTATTTGTTTATTCTCGTCGATCGCCTTTTGCCGACCTGCGGCATCCTTGGCGGGGAAAAAACCTCCCCGGCAGAGACTGGTGACGCGCAGGCCTGCGTCGTCCACCATTTTACGGGCGGCATCGAGGCCAACGGGTTCAACGGCCTGCCGCCACAAGGTGATGGCAGGTACGTGGGCGGCGGCAAAGGCGCTGCAACATTCTTGCAGCGACCAAGGCTTCACGGTCATGGTGTGAATACCCAGGCGATCGCGATCAGACATTACAGATCCTCCAGCTCAACCCAGCGGCGTTCTTCCCAGGATTTGAGGCCGGCTTCTGCCAGCTGTACCCCTTTGGCACCTTCGCGCAGACTCCAACGGAAAGGTTCGTCCAACGCTACGTGACGCAGGAAGAGTTCCCACTGAATTTTGAAAGCATTGTCGTATTCGCAGGCGTCGGGCACTTCGGTCCATCCATCGTAGAAATCGATGGGATTATCCACATCGGGATTCCAAACAGGTTTGGGGGTGGCGCTGACATGTTGTACTTTGCATCCGCGCAGACCGGCAACGGCCGTGCCTTTGGTGCCGTCGACTTGAACGGTGAGAAGGTCATCGCGGCGAACACGTACGTTCCAAGAGCTGTTGAAGTGACACAGGATGCCATTTTTCAGTTCGAAAGTGGAGTAGGCGCTGTCGTCAGCGGTACATTTGTAGGTGTTGCCTTGTTCGTCCACACGTTCTGGAATGTGAATGGCTCCGGTGGAGGAGACGGCTTTCACTTCACCAAAGAGGTTGTCGATCAAGTAGCGCCAATGGCAGAGCATATCGACCATCATGCCACCACCGTCTTCTTTACGATAGTTCCAGGAAGGACGTTGTGCAGGTTGATCAGGCACGAAGCCTTCAAAAACCCAATATCCAAATTCACCGCGAACGGAGAGGATTTCACCAAAGAAGCCTTGGTCTTTGAGCATTTGCAGTTTGCGAAAGCCTGGCAACCACAGTTTGTCTTGGACCACTCCGTTTTTAAGGCCGGCATCTTCAACCAATTGGGCTAAACGCAAGGCTTCGGAGGTTTCTACCGCGGTAGGTTTTTCGCAGTAAATGGCCTTACCGGCTTTTACAGCTTTTTCTACAAATCCTGCGCGTTGGAGGGTGCCGGAGGCATCAAAGAAAATTTCGTAAGAGGGGTCGGCGAGGGCGGCGTCAACGTCTGTTGACCACTCGAGGGTGCCGGTTTGTTCGTCGGAAAGACGATCAGAAAGGTTTTTAAGTTTGTTGGGGTTACGACCTGTGAGGAGGGGGCGGGGCATCAATGTGAGCTCGTCGCTTACGCGAACACCGCCCTGTTTGATGATGGCAAGGATGGAACGAATCAGATGTTGATTGGTTCCCATGCGTCCAGTGACGCCGTTCATGATAATACCGATATGTTGTGTTTCCATAATCGTATATCATATATGATTGCAATTTGCTGTCAAGTGTGGATAATGTCAAAATGAATTCACGGCAAAAAGTACTCACAAAACAGCAAGCAGCATATCGAAAAATACGTTCAGGTATCATGAGCGGTGCACTTCCTCCCTCTACCCGACTGGTCATCGACAAGATTGCCGCGGAGCTTGAGGTAAGTGCTATTCCCGTACGCGAAGCGCTCAGTCAGCTCGAAAAAGAAGGGTTGGTTGAGATTCGTCCGCATGCAGGGGCGATTGTTACCGACATTCCTGAATCAGCGGTTGAAGAGATTTTCGCATTATTAGAAGTGTTGGAAACGGTGAGCTGTCGTTTGGGAATTAAAAAGCTCAGTCACTCTGCATTGAACACGCTCACGGGTCTCGCTATACAAATGGAAGCCACGGATGATGAAGAAAAGTGGCTCACGTTAAATCGAAGCTTTCATCAAAGTCTCCCCCGTTTGGCGGGGCTTCCTCGCATTGAGGAACAAATGATTCGGGTGGGAGAGAATTGGGAGCGTTTGCGTCGGTTACGTTTTGCGGATCGTCAGGGCGAAGATTTGGATCGGGCCAATCAGCAACATCGCGCATTTTTGAAAGCCTTGGAAGAGAAAGATGTAGAAACGGCAGAGAAGCTTACTCAACAACACAATCGCGAAGCGCTTGGACTATACATATCGGAGTAAACGCAGATGAAAAAGATGATCCTTATGTTCATGTTCGTAGGCGTGGGCCTCCTTCAGGCCGAAACGCCTTGGACGGTGATTGTTGAAGGCGGGCCTGTTTGGTTTTCTCGAAACGATGTGGCGGTGCCGGGGGATGCAGGAACACAATTTAATTTGTTGGATTTGACGGGGGATGGTCCGGATTTGGCGGCGCGTCTCATGGTGGAGAGGCGCATTAACAAGCGGCATCATGTCCGGTTAACCTTGGCTCCGATTTCGGCAGAAGGAACCGGAACTTTGAGTCAGGATGTGCTGTTTAAGTCTACGGTATTTACACCGGATGCGCCCACCAAAGCGGTGTATGAGTTTAATACCTACCGGTTGGGGTATCGATATGATTGGCGGGATGATGAAAAATGGGAGCTGGGTGCGGGAGTTTCGTTATTGTTGCGCGATGCGAAGATTCAGTTGTCTCAAGGGGGGGTAACGGAAACGGAAGAAGATTTAGGGCTGGTTCCTTTACTGAATTTTTATACACGTTACTCTTTAAATCAAGAGCTGGCACTGGTGTTTGATTTACTGGGTGCCGCGGCACCGCAAGGGCGTGCGATTGATGCCGGATTGTTTTTGCGCTGGCAGGGGAACGAGGACTGGTTTACGTCTTTGGGCGTTCGAAGTATCGAAGGCGGTGCCGATAATGATAGCGTGTATACTTTTGCCTGGCTGACCACGGTTGCGTTACAAGTGGGATACACGTTTTAATATCCCTTTGGGGATGCGCAGTCGCGGTGGGGAACTCTGCTAAGTACTGGGAGCTTCGGTAGGTTTCTCGGACGTTCCTGCAAAAATTTCCGGATATTTTTCAGGGTTGAGGAAGATCTTTTTGAACAGGCGAATGGTATGGGAGAGGTGTGCACCATCACCATAGCGATGATCAAAGGTGAAGCTAAGGGTCACGGTTTTCCGGGGGACGACTTGATCGCCTTCCACCACGGCTGAAAGCTTGGGTTTACCAATGCCAATGAAAAAGGGGCAACGCGTATAGGGGGAGAGGGGGATGAAGGCATTATCGATGCCGAGGGCGCCGATATTGGTGATCATCACGGAGCCAAAGGTATCCTTGGCCAGTCCGAGTCGCGGAAAAGACAAATTGAGGGTGAATTGCACAAACTCTTTGAACAACAGGATGGGCATGAGTAGTTTTGTGGGGAGGGGATCCACCACTTGTTGCACTTTGATGTGTTCGGGATCGCGATTTCGTCGCAAATCATCCACGCGTTGTTTTGAAAAGGAAGCCAGTTCGGAAATGGCTCTTTTGTCTGCATTGCGAATGATGAAGCCGGAGAGGTCTTTCCCTTTATTGCTTTTGATTAAGGTGGTGATAAACACATCGACTTCTTTGCGTTGGTATAAGTTTCCCCAACGGAGCACCGAGTTGATTTCCGGATAGCGGTGAAGGCAATGGGCAATGATTTTGGTGACGTAGTGGGTGAGGGTCAGCGGGGTATCGTCGGCTGTTGTCTCCAGAAAGGCGAGTGCAGATTCTACGGGCAATTCGAGGGTGGCATAGATGCTGGGATCACGCGGATGCTTCCAGCTCGCAATAGAGATTTTTCGATAACTTGTGAGCTCTATTTTTTTGCCAAAATCGATATTTGTTTTTTTCATGGGTGGTTTTTTTGTAGTGGACGAAAGTTATAGGAAAGGGAGGGGTGATGGCGAGTTAAAAGCAGAGCAGGTTCTTGAAGCAGGATGAAATACCATCGTAATGATAACCTCTCCATTTTATCATGTGTTTATGAAAATATTTTTATACCTTTTGCTTGGGTTGTTTGCAGGGCGTGTATTTGGGGAAGGTGAACCTTGGAGTGTCACCCTCGAAGAATGCCCCGTGTGGTTTTCTCGAAATGAATTAGCGGTGCCGGGGGACACAGGTACTCTGTTTAATCTGTTGGAACTGACGGGGGATGGGCCTGATTTCGCGAGTCGTTTGATGGTGGATCGACGCATCAATAAACGGCACCATGTACGCCTGACTTTGGCACCGATTGCGGTAGAGGGAACCGGAACCCTCAACGAAGATGTGCTTTTCCGTTCGACGACCTTTACGCCCGATTTCCCTGTTAAATTTTTATGCCCGCTATTCCATTAATCATGATGTATCACTGGTGTTTGATGTATTGGGCGCCGCCTCCCCGCAAGGGCGCGCTATTGATGCCGGTTTGTTCCTGCGCTGGCAAGGAGAAGGGGATTGGTTTACCGCTCTGGGGGCTACGGAGCATTGAAGGAGGTGCGGACAATGATGCGGTTTACACCTTTGCTTGGTTGACTACCGCGGCTTTACAGGTGGGATACATATTTTGAGTGCGACAGCGATCCTTAAAGAAGCGCTGCCGACGTAGGTTTCGAATTTTCTGAAAATGTATTGAGGCGTCTGGCACTGAAAACAAGAGTTGGACGTCCGTCTTCAGTCCTTCAGGATCGTATTCAGAGCCGTGGCTCTGCGCCGGGTGAAGATGTTTAAAATATGTTCCTTTGTACGGACGTCGTTCTCCGCTCTGTATCGTTCTGTTTCGTTTCCCGCACTGTAGAGGCGGGTATAAGCTTCGTTAAGTTGCTTTTCATAGGCCGCGATCACATCGTCGTACTCATCTTTGATCTTTTCTTCTTCTGTACGGGGGTCAGGGTCGCCTTTCGATGGTTTGGGCTGCTGCCATTTCAAATTTTCATCAAGAAAGTTTATATTTTCCACGAGCGCCTCATCCGTAAAGGCGATTTCCACTACCCCATCTGGAGTATTGAGGTAAATCCATTCGCCCCTGGACCACTCGATCTTGATCGGACCTGCTTGAATAAAAAGGACACTTGGAAGCACCTTCCCTTGATCGTCGGTAGCTTTTTGACGGTAATTTTCAAAAACTTCTCCACTTCCGAATTTTACGGATTCGTTGGTGAAGCTACCCGAGTTATCTGATTGTGCATACCATATGTAGGAGACGCCGCCATCCCCTTTTTGTATTTTTGATTCCAGTTTTACTGCCACAACCTCCTCTCCTCGGCGGAGCAGGAAAAATTTCCCGATGGGGGCTCTGCCTGCTTGACCCGGCACCACTCCTGGAGGTGTGGGGAAATGTTCTTCGACGGCAGTGGTGGGTAGAAAAGAGAAAAGGAGAAATGCAAAGAGCAGTTTTCTTAGAGTCATGGTAGGCAAAATTTCTTATTGCCGTCTAAGATGGCTGGGTAAGATATGTAGCTCATCGCGGTATTTGGTGATGGTGCGCCGCGCTACTTTAAAGCCTTGTTCCGCGAGGGCTTTGACGATGGCTTGATCGGAGAGAGGTTTGGCCGTGTTTTCATTATCGACCAATTGGCGAATCGCTTCTTTGATAGATTTATTGGAGACCGATTCGCCTCCGCCTGCACTGGAATAGCCTGGCGTGAAAAAGTATTTAAGTTCGTAGGTGCCGCGAGGGGTTTGCACGTATTTGTTATTCACGGCCCGACTCACGGTGGTTTCGTGCATGCCAATAATTTCCGCGATATCGGACATGGTGAGCGGTTTGAGTTGGCTGACGCCTTCTTCCAAAAAGGCTTCTTGGTGTTTGATGACTTCCACCGCGATTTTTTTCAAGGTGTCCTGACGTTGCCCCATGCTTTTCATCAGAAAACTGCCCCCGCGCACTTTGTCCCGAATATAGCGCCGGGCTTCTTTGCTGGTTTCGGGATTTTCCATCATCTCCCGATAATGTTTACTGATTCTGAGGCGTGGAAGTTCTTTGTCGTTGGTGCGTACCCGCCAGCGTCCGTTGATTTTTTTTACAAACACTTCGGGGATGACGTAGACGGCATCGCTGTTTGAAAAATGCCGTCCGGGTCGCGGGTCGAGCATGGCGATATGGGAGGCGGCCTCGCGAATATCTTCTTCACTGCAGGAGAGGGTTTTGGCCAGTTCCGCATAACGATGGCGTGCCAATTCCGGTAAGTGACCTTCGACGATACGGGCTTCGATGGTGCCACGTTTGCCTGTGCGGGAAAGTTGTTGCATCAAGCATTCTTCTAGGCTGCGAGAGGCAACGCCCACGGGGTCAAAGCTTTGGATTTCATCCAGTACATCTTCGATAACTTCAAGGTCTACGCCGATACTTTCGGAGAGTTCTTCGATGGACAGACTTAAAAATCCGTCGTCATCCAAGCTGCCAATCAGCATTTCCCCAATTTGTTGCTCTTCTTTGGTGAGAGAGCTGAGGGTGAGTTGTTCGTTTAAATGTTGTTGCAGGGTAGGTTGCGCCGTGATGGATTCCATTTGGAACTGATGTTTGGCATCGGCATCTGCGCTGGGGCGATGGATGATTTCATTGTTCTCAAAACTTTCTCGACTGGCATCATCTAATCGGGCCAATACCTCATACTCTTCATCGAATTCTCGTTCACTGACGTCATCCAGTTCCTGGGAAGATTCGGATTCGATTTCAACCCGTTCATGATCGGGTTCTAAAATTTCGAGTGTGGGATTGAGTTCCAATTCACGGGCAATCAATTGCTGAAGGTCTTGGAGAGGCGCTTGCAAGATTTCCAAGGACTGACGCATTTGTGGCGCCAGCACTTGTTGCTGTCTTTGAGATTGGTTCTGGTGTAGGTATGCGTCCACTAGATAGAGGGAATGGGGTTAAGCATGTTTTATGCCTTATCATCGAATTATTGCTTTGCAAGCCTCGCTTTCTGTCAGTGACTTTTTTAGGGTGTTCGAGTGAAGTATCCTTTTCTTTGTGCGGTTTCTTCGATTTGGTTGTGATCGTTTCATAAAGTGTTGGGGCGATTTGCATCGAATATTTACATGAACTTTCTATGGGTATGGTTCAATGAAAACAGAACGCAAAACGGAGATTTTTCTATGAAAGCATCTGAAGCTATTCGCTGGGGGATTATTGGGTGTGGGGATGTGACTGAAAAGAAAAGTGGACCGGCCTACCGGCAGACGGAGGGGTTTCGCTTGGATGCGGTGATGCGGAGGGATCGCGGGAAGGCTGAGGATTATGCGCGGCGGCATGGGGTGCCCTTTGCCACGGATCGGGCGGAGGATTTATTGGAAAATGAAGCGCTGGATGCGATCTACATTGCCACGCCGCCAGACAGTCATATGGACTATGCATTGCGGGTTGCGGCTGCGGGAAAGATTTGTTGCATCGAAAAACCGCTCACGCCCACCTACGAAGAAGGGCGGCGGATTGTTGAGGCATTCCGGGCCAAAGACTTGCCACTGTTTGTGGCCTATTATCGGCGATATTTACCCCGGTTTGTGAAAGTGAAGTCGCTGTTGGATCAAGGGATTATTGGAGCGGTGCGACATGTACAGTGGACTTATTGTGCGCCTGCGAAGGCTTCGGATGTGGACGCTTGGCGGACAGATGCGCGCATAGCTCCGGGTGGATTGTTTGATGATTTGGCCAGTCATGGCTTAGATTTGTTGGGGTATTTGTTGGGGGAGTACCAGCAGGTGAAGGGTTTCGCCTTGAATCAGCAAGGCGCTTACAGTGCGTTTGATGCGGTAAGTGCTTGTTGGACACATGCTTCAGGGGCGACGGGTATGGGCACATGGAATTTTGGATCGGCCATTTATACTGATCATGTTGAAATTCATGGAGAGAAAGGACGCATTACTTTTGCCGTATTTGCGGGAGTGCCGGTGCTGCTCAAAACCGCCTCTCATGAGGAGTGTTACCACATTCCGCATCCGGATCCTGTGCAACGCTATCATGTACAAGCCATGGCGGATCAGTTGCTCCGGGGGAAACGGCATGTATCCACGGGGGAGACGGCCTTACATACGGCCTGGGTGATGGAGGAAATTCTGACGGGGGCGAAATAAATGGAGGTCGCTTTGGACCTGCTATCTTCAAGTTCGATGGATTGACATCTGGCATTTGCTTGGTCATGGTAGCGCTATGAAAAAACTCTTACTTTCTCTGGTGATGTTCTTGGTTCCTCTGATCTCTTTTGCAGTGGAGGGCGGGAATGCCCTTGTCGAGATTGAAGCCTTTATTGAAACCGAAACAACTGAAGGGGCCATTGATACCTCGAAGAAGAATTGGCGGACCACCTTACCGAAATTTCCTCCGGTGGCCTTTGGCGAAGGTGGACATTATATTTGGGTTTTAGAGACTTCTGAAGGGACCATGACCGCGGATTTGTTTTCAAATGTAGCGCCTGATCACGTGCGCAACATTCTGTATTTGACCAGCTTGGGTTTTTACGACGGTTTGAATTTTCACCGGATTATTCCGGGCTTTATGGCGCAGGGTGGCTGTCCACTCGGCAAAGGATATGGCAGTCCCGGTTATAGCGTGGATCTGGAAGTGAAACCCGGGGTGACTCATAAAGGAGCAGGAATTTTGAGCATGGCGCGTTCGGCCAATCCCAATTCTGCGGGAAGTCAGTTTTTTATCACTTTTAATTCTACGCCTTCACTCGATGGGCAGTATTCCGTGTTTGGTCAAGTGACCGAAGGCTTGGATGTGCTGAAGAGAATTGCGGCAGCGGGAAACCCCAATCCCCGCGCCAATGGCACGCCTCCTTTGAAAAACATCACCATTAAAAAAGCGACCGTGAAATGGGTGGAGGATGCGACGCCCGCGCCATGAGCTTTGATGTCGACGGCATGAATCTTGGCGGCTACCAAATTGTAGGCCGTTTGGGACGCGGTGCGATGGCCGATGTATATGACGCGGTCGACTCGACGGGACATGAAGTTGCATTAAAAGTATTTAAAGCGGGTGGAGGGATGTCCTACACCATGCTGGAGCGCTTTCGTCGGGAAGCGGAAGCCACGAAGGTGTTGCGGAGGCATCCTTATATTTTGACGGTGTATGCCTCGGGGCATGAAGGTGATTATCATTATATCGCCATGGAAAAAGTGGCGGACAGCCGTAGTCTGGAAAGTTTTGCGCATACACGACCTGAGCGCAAGGAATTGCTGAAGATTGTAATCAAGCTGGCGGAAGCGCTACAGTATTCGCATGATAATCAGATTATTCATCGGGATGTGAAACCCAGCAATGTGTTGTTGGACGAATTTAATGAACCGATGTTGACTGATTTTGGGGTGGCGGAGCTGACAGATTGGCCTAGCTTAACCTTAAGCGGGGCCTTGACCGGCACGCCGCTGTATATGGCGCCGGAGCAAGCGCGGAGTGAAGAGGCGACGCCTTCTTCAGATGTTTATTCCTTGGGTGTCGTGCTTTATGAAGCGTTGTTGGGTCAGTTGCCCTACGAATTGGACGAGGCGGCCTCGACATCAAGTATTTTAGAGGCGGTGAAACATCAGCAACCGAAATCCCTTCGGCAGGTAGATAAAACCATTGCCAAAGATTTGAATTTTGTGGTGATGAAAGCCTTGAGGAAATCTCCGGCGGAGCGTTACGGTTCCGCCCGTGAATTTGCCGGCGATTTACAGTCGGTATTGGATGGCAAACCCGTGGCGGGGCGTTGGGTGTCACCGTGGACGCGCAGTCGTTTTTGGGTGCGTCGTCATCGCACGGCTCTGGCGGGACTGGGGACTTTTGTGTTGTTGGGATCTAGTGGCTGGATTTACTTTATTGATGAGATGCAGGAGCAGGCCAATCGGGAACTGATGCTGAAAGCACGTGAAGTCAGTAAAGATTATCAATTGGCTTGGCTTACTTTTAATCGCGGAGATCCGGAGATGAAATCGGCCCGCAGTGCCATGCAATTGGGGAGATGGATTGAAGCGCGGGACATGTTGCAACGGGCGGTGGATATTAATGAAGGCCAGCAACAAGTGATGCCCTTGGCCCAATCCCGCTACGAGTTGGCGAGGGTGGAAGTGATGTTGCATAACAGTTTGCGTGCACTGGATTTGTATGAATCGATTTGGCGCAATCCGGATGTGCCCTTGTATATGCGTCAGCAAGCAGGGTTTGAGGCGACACTGTTGTATTTGTTGGATGGCGAAACGCAAAAGGTGGATGAATTAATTTTGAGTCTTAATGGGGCGGGTGATTATCCTTATTTGATCCTGATTCGGGCGGCCGTGGGCTTGCCTGCTCCTGATAATTGGGAAGAAGTTAGCAAAGAGTGGTCACCGAGATTAACGCGTAATCAAGTGTTGGCGGATGTGATTCGTCAGCGGAATTTACGTGACCGTCGTGAGTTGGTAAATGAAATTGATGAACTGTTGTCGGAACGCAATGCGGAGAATCGCTTCGAGTGGCCTTTTCCCATGGCAGAATATATCAGGGGACGGATATGAGAGGACGAAGTGGTGCGGTTTTTTTACCGTGGTTATTTATTTTATTGATGGTGGGGTCGCTGATTTGGTTGCTGAATCGATTGACCACCGGGTTGCAGCATGCGGATACCTGTACAGAGCATTTATTACAGGTGTATGACTACTTGAAATTATATGAACGGGATAATGGTCGATTGCCTGTGTTGGAGTTGTATCCTGAAGACCTTGAAGGAAATCCTGAAAGCATTTTGAATCGCTTGAGTGAACTACCTGATTTTGATCCCGAGTGGTTGATTTGCCCGGCCTCGGCTGAGATTTTACGTGCGCATGGAACCACTTATCTTTGGAATATTGCGCTTAACCAATCGTCTCTGACGCATCGGCAGGAAATTACTTGGGTCTTGGTCGATATTCAGGCCTTGGATGACCGTACACCGGGTCCTCATTTTGGTGCTTATCATATTCTGTACACGGATGGACGGGTGGAGCGTAGTAGTTCGCCTCCTCATTCGTTACCGGTACAGTACTGATGAAACTGCAGCATCCGCTTTATGAGCTGTTGCAGGCTTTAGCGGCCTTGGCGCGAGAATGTGTGTCCCAGAGTTTAAGAACCGCAACCGCAGGGGAGCGAAGTCAGGTCCTCGCACACGCGGGGTCGGATGTGATTTTTGCGATTGATCGTGAGGTTGAAAGGGGGGTGGTGCGTTTGCTGGAAGCGCAGGCTGAAGCTGTGGGCGGGGTGGTGTTGGTTGCGGAGGGGATTGGAGAAAATGAACGAAGTATTTATCCAAAGGGACGCGCTGCTGGTGACTGTCGGTGGCGGATGTTGATGGATCCGATTGATGGCACCCGCGGTATTATGATGGATAAACGGAGTGCATGGTTTATTGCTGCGGTTGCACCTAATTTGAATGAAGACACGTGGTTACGTCATGTCGAAATCTCAATTTTAGCGGAATTGCCTCACAGTCGGGCTGGATTTGCAGATGTGTTCTGTGCGGTGAAGGGGCAGGGGGTTGAAGCGCTTCGGAAAGCGTTGTTGACTGATCAAAAGGATATGAGGTTGGCAGTGGAACCTTACGCAGGAAACAGCATTCGAGGAGGGTTTGCACAGTTGGTACGTTTTTTCCCGGGAGGGCGTGTTGAGACGGCGATCCTTGAAGAAGCGCTGTGGGCCCGATTGTTTCCCGATGCTGAAGCAGGGGAAGTGTTGGGCTACGAAGATCAGTACATTTGCACGGGTGGACAGTGGGTGGAGTTGATGACGGGTCGTGACCGTTTTTGTGCTGACCTGCGACCCTTGTTGTTCGATTCGAAACTTTTTGCAGGAAAGCGTAGAGGCTTTAGTTGTCATCCCTACGATATGGCGGGGTTGCTGGTGGCAGAAGAAGCGGGGATCGTAATTACAGATGTGGATGGTGCGCCCTTGGATGCACCTTTTGATACCCTTACGGAATGCAATTGGATCGGCTACGCCAATGAAGAGATTCGTCGACAGGTGGAACCCGTATTGCATGACTTGCTTCGAGAACAGGGTTGGTTCTCTTCGTCGACCTAAAGTAGACCTTTTAAGGGGCCTCGCGCTCGTCTTCCTGGGCGCGTTCGAGGGTTGCGGTCATTAATTCAATTCGCCAGGCGTCAGATAAGGCATCCATGTAACTGTTGTATACCTGCAACAGCGCGGCATCCTTCTCGAGCGGGAGCAGGGCCAGCATTTCCTCGTAGCTTGTTTGCAATTCGATGACCACGGCTTCTAAATAGGGGAAGATGACCTGTTGAGGGTCATTTTCTACTTCATCCCGAATTTTTGCCAGGAACGCTGCATAACTGATGTCTTTTACGGTGGTAGGTTTTGACTGCAACAGCCGCTGATATTCGTTTTGGAGATGGGCGTTGATCTTGGTTTGTTGTTTGAAGTCTGCGACAAGGGTGTTGGCCCATTCTCTCACTTGAGGACGGGCACGGTTGCGAATGCGATCATGGGTTGCCGCAGGATCTTTGGTCAGCCAGTCATTCAAATCTTCAATATTTTCAAGCTTTTCATTCAGTTGCAGGCAGGCCGATGCCACCGCGGGTGCGATGATGGATGTGGCGGGGATTTCTTGAAAAGCCAAGCGCTCAAATTGAGGAATAATATCTGAAATTGAAAAATTCTTATTTAGAGCTTTGTGCTCAATGAGCGTGATGCGGATGGGTTGATCTTTTTCATTGTTTGGCCAGCGGTCTGATTGAAGAAGACCGGATGTGCGGTTTAAAATTACCTGATGGTTTTCTGGAAAATCGACGATGACGGTTTCTTTGGTCAGTGAAATATCTTCAGCGTTGTCGTAGTATGCGGGGGTGAGCCAATTGGTGCTGGGGGCCTGGGTGGAGCTTTGGAGTCCGAA
Organism: Kiritimatiellota bacterium B12222; assembly: GCA_029719485.1. Lineage (GTDB taxonomy): Bacteria > Verrucomicrobiota > Kiritimatiellia > SS1-B-03-39 > UBA6053 > UBA6053. The sequence continues at coordinate 1,406,704 of CP120722.1, forward strand.
GGATAACTTCAGGCTATTTGCCTGAAGTCCAAAAGCGAGTAGTGGCCAAAAGGAATCGGTACTTATTTTTTTCTGTTGAGAATTTACTCGTAAGACCGATTCATTACTCAACAAAAGTAAAGCATGGAGGATGGCGGGTGGTTTGCTGATGATTTTCGTGGTATTGAGTTTCATGATCTGCATTGGCGCAGATTTCCCCATTATGATATGTAGGTCACCTTCTTCCATATCGGGGCCACCATACTTCATGACCGCACTAAATCTCTCTTCGGGTGCAGTGTCAGGAATTAAAATAAAGCCGGTGATAAAATTTTCCTGGTTCAGATAGTAGGTCAGGTTTGCCGAAAGTCCCGGGGTTTCGATTCGATAGGAGGCTTGGAAAGCACCCCAGCCATGAAAGGCCTGGATGAGTTCGGGTAAGAATTTATCCAGGGCGATATCAGGGGAGGCGGCCCGTAATCCACAGTTCCAACAGGCGAAAAAGGATACAAGCAGTATCAAGATACGATACATGGCGCGCCTCCAGTGTTTGTTATTTAACGAGGGAAATCTTCAAGCGGGTGCGATGAAGGTTGCCGGGGAGGAGCTGAATGCGATCCTTTTTGCAGTTTGCGGCTTCTACACAGCACATGCCCATCCATTCGTCATCGCCAAAATCAGGCATGGCTTTGGATTTATTGATCCACGGGTTCCATACCACGGCATTTTTGGCGCCTCGTTGGCGGATAGAAATTGTACGTCCAGAGGCTTTGTCCTGAATGAGAGTTTCACCATTGGGATGAGAATAAATCCGGTCTGTTTCCGCGACAAAATCAACGGCACCGGATTGAACTTTATGGGCACCGTTTTCGAGCTGATCTAAGTAAGTGCATCCATCCAGTCCGGTGATGAGGGTGGTTTTGGGGTCCTTGAGATCGAAATAACTATGCAGGGCATCTTCGGCCGCGGTTGGGGTGTCGCCTTCGTTGAGGGTATCCAATTCGAGGGTGAGGGTTTCGCCCACGGTGATGGTGTATTCTAAACGAAGACCTGCTGGAACGACGTTACATTCGTCGCCCTCTGGAGTGAATCCTAAGCGCAATTGGCAACGTCCATCATGTAAGACGCTGGATGAAAGAACCGTCCATGCACGCAATCGTGCTACACCGTGTGCGGGTAGAGTTGCATCTTGAGGGTTGGGACCAAACCAGGGCCAACAAATGGGGACACCGCCTCTGAGCGGTTGACCATCGGCATAGTGACTTTTGGCACTCATCCATAATACGGGTTCGGCATCGGCGGGTTGAAAGGCGGTCACATGTGCGCCATGTACATAGACGGTGGCGCGTGCTCCTTGTCCTTCTAAATGAAAGCAGGGAAGGCCTCCATTGCCAATGTCGGATTGAATGTGGCCGGGAATTGTATAGGTTTGAAGTATGTCGTTCATAAGGAGGGTTATGGAGTGAGATTGAAAAGAAAACAAGCCTGAAGCGAAGCGGGCTAATGACTTAGGTTTTTTATTTCCTGAAAATCCCTTGCCTTTATTTGAGTATTGATGATAGATGTCAATAAAGTTGTCAAACAGGAGTCCGATATGAATGATGTAGAAAAATTTATGTTAGGGTGTTGGGTCGTTTTGGTTACGATGGTGTATCCGTTGTTTTTGTTTAAACGAATGAAGGAAATGCGTGATCAGCTTCGACGACTAAATGACAAGGTGAGTGCATCGATTCATGTTCAGCGTCGGAAAGAAGAGGAGAGGGAGTGTAAGGAGACTTCTGCATCTGCGCCTGAGCATAGGTCTGTCGATCAAGAGAGTGAAAGCGTCCTATCCCAGCCAGCACCAACTTCTGTGGAGCCTTTGTTCGAGGTTCGTCCAGCGATTAAGTCTGTGAAAAGAGAAGAGGCGGTCAAAAAGGATATCGAATGGGGGCCTGATTTTGACTTGGATACAGAGCCGGTTGTGGTGCCACCGCCATTGCCCGTGACGAGCGCGCCTCCGCCTCCTTCACCTCCTCGTCCTCAAGTGTTGATTCCGTCTCCGGTTCACGAAGCACCAGGGGCTTTTGAAGTGGCGGCCAAAGGGTTGATGGCGCGGATTTGGAATTGGATTGTGGTGGGTGAGGAGTACCGCAAACCGGGGGTGAGTGTCGAATTTGCAATCGCGACCAATTGGTTGGTAAGGGTCGGAGTGTTGGTGTTGGTGGTGGGCGTAGGATTTTTTCTCGACTACTCTGCAAAGATGGGATGGTTGGGTGATCTGGGGAAAGTGTTACTTTCTGTGGGAGTAGGGGGGGCGTTGACCGGATGGGGAATGTTGAATTTAAACAAAAAGTACCATCTGTTGGGGCAAGGATTGATCGGCGCAGGTTTGGCGATTTTATACACGTCGATGTATGCCGCGCATCAACGCTACGATCTCATCTCTTCGCCTGCGGCATTTGCGGCGATGTTCATGGTGACGGGGGCTGCGGCTGCGATTTCGGTTCGTAGTCGGTCGATGCTGATTGCTATTCTGGGCTTAATCGGCGGATATCTGACCCCTTTATTGTTGCCCGGTGCGGGAGATCCGGTTGCGCTGTTCAGCTATTTAGCTTTGTTGGGAGGCGGGGTACTGATGATTTCGCTCCGTCGACAATGGTTCCTGTTGAATGTGTTGGCCTTCTTTTTTACCACGCTGCATGTGAGTAACGTGTTGATGTTTTGGCAAGGGGCGAGGGTTTTTACACGTTTCATGCCCTTTTTGGTGATCTTTTTCTTACTCTTTTCAACCGCGGCTTTCTTATTTCAGGTGGTACAAAAAGAAAAATCCACCTGGTTGGATTTGGCATTTATGTTGTTGAATGCGGGCGTGTTTTTCGTTTCTGCCAGCGTAGTGATCCTCGATGAGTTCAGGCATGAATGGGTGGCGGCGGTTACGATTTCACTCGCGGTCTTTTATGGTCTGCACTTCGTTGTGTTGATGAAACGAAAGGGAGGGGATCGCGGATTGGCGCTTTGTTTTTTGAGTCTGATGAGTTTCTTCTGTTTGATTACGGTGCCCATTTTGTTTTCGACGGATTACTGGAGTTTGAGTTGGTCGTTGATGGCCTTGGTGTTCCTGATAGCGTCGCAAAAAGTGAACAGTCGTTTTCTGGAGCAGGTGGGCTTTGGACTGTTCACGGTAAGTATCTTCCGTTTTTTGCAAAATGATTTAGCGTCGGCCTATTCCTCTGTGCTTTATTCGAACATGCCGATGACGGATTTTTTGAAAGCGTTGGTGGAGCGTTTGGTTCAGTTAGGAGTTCCCTTGTGCTCCTTGGTGGGGGCCTTGTGGTTGCAAAATTATCCTTTGCAAACCTGGCCAGAGTTTCAGGTCAAAACGGAAAATGACAGCGGCAGTATTTTGCACGTCGACTTCAATCGTTGGATTTTGCGGGTGGCATTGTTGGTGATGGGCTTCATCACCATGAATCTGGAAGTGACGCGTTCTTTTGGATATTTGTGTGAGCCTTTGGTGCCCTCATTGCTAACTTTGGTTTGGGTAGGCGCGGGCTGGATTTTGTTTAGCTGGTTAAGACAGCATTCCCGTTCAGAGCCCTTACAATTTCTTGTGGTGTTGTTTGCGGCCGCTTTGATGCTGAAATGGTTGTTGGTAGATGTAAATGGCTGGGGATTTGATTTCCGTGATTTCCGTTATCATCCCTATTCCTTTTTAGATGCGGGCATGCGTTTCCTGGATGCGGGAATGCGAACTGCCTTTTTGCTCTATGGCTTTCGTTACTTCAAAAAGAAAGGGCCGGAGAGTTATGGTCTGCTGTTCGGGTATGCGGCATTGGGGTATTTTTGGATGTATAGCACCTTTGAAGTGAATAGCATTTTAGGGCGTTATGTGCCGGGATTGGCGTCCGGCGGTCTGTCGGTATTCTGGGGGCTGTTTGCGCTTTGTCTGGTAAGTGTAGGCTTGTTGAAGCGATATCGTCCCTTGCGCATTATGGGTTTGGTGATGTTTGTGTGGGTCGCCCTCAAGGTCTTCTTTCATGATTTGGCCTCACTGGATCCGCTGTACAAGATCGTGGCCTTTATCTTGTTGGGTGTGGTGTTACTTTTGGGTGCCTATGTCTATATGCGTTTCCAAGATAGATTTAACTTGGGCAAGGGGCCAGAAGATGGCAAAGAGGCCTCATGAGTGAACCACAAGAACAACCCAACAATCCCCTCCATGGCATCACCTTAGAGAGCATGCTCTATCAGTTAATCGCCCATTACGAATGGTCGGGGCTGGCGAGCCGTATTGAGATTCGGTGTTTTATGTTTGATCCCACGATTAACTCGAGTCTGAAATTTTTGCGTCGCACCCCCTGGGCCCGAACCAAAGTGGAGGAATTGTATTTGGAGATGATTGGGAAATGAAATACGGGGGGGGGGGGGGGGGAATAGCGGATAGCGGATAGCGGATAGCGGATTGCGGATTAGGAATGGCAGAGTGGTCGTATTGGAAACGGTATCGGGATCGAAACAGTTATGGGCCAAGACCTTTGGCCCTCATGGGGAGGAGCGTTTAGAGTTGATCTAATACCCATCGGCATTCTTCGATCATATCTTCGGCGATGCTGTGGCCTTGTCGAATGGTTTCGGGCAACACATCGAAGGTGTAGGTTTCGACTTCGAGGTGTTGGCAGGAGGAGCGTGCGAGGGCATGCCAAAAGGCAGGCGTTAAGGTGTGAGCTGTGCTGTGAAGTTCTTCGTTCCCTTGCCAGTGCATGGGGACATGGGCGTGGATGCGTAGGGTGCCGGTTTGCGTGGGAGGCGCTTCGAAAAAGTGAGGCAAGTCACGCCAGGCTTCACCGGATGTGGATTTGAGTTGATGTAAATACACGCCGTCATCAAAAGCTCTAAGTTTTTCGGGATCTAGTGAGGCATCGCATTCCACCGCCGCTGATATTTGGGTTTTAGAAATGAGGATGCCGGCCTGATCTAATTGGATGACGCTTTCTACGGGATCTTCAAACTGCATGGCGACATGACAGGTGTCGAGGCAGATGCCGATATGGCGTCGCAGGATTTCTTCGGAGACGGGGCTGTCTTTGAGCAATTCTTCTTCAAAAAAGGCAATGGTTTCTGGGGTGGTTTCGAGGATGCAGTCGGGTTCCGGTTCGAGGCCGAGGTGTAGACGTTTGCCGGTATCCTTTTCTAAAAAGTCCAGAAAGGTGGCGAGTTCTCTTAACTGCTGAATCATACGGGCTCTTTTTTGCGGTGCGTCCGGATCAAATTTATATCCTAAGGGCACGGTGCTGACAGATCCCTCGGTTCCCTCGGGCAGCAACATCGCCAATTGAAAGAAGATGTCTTGGGTATAGTCCTGTCGTGCGGAGAAAGACCAGTCGGGTTGATAGACCTGTTCTTTGACCCGGGTCTGGTGGAAGGCCCCGTAGGGAAATCCGTTGATGGTGAAAGCATAGGCGTCGGCGGCTTTGATGGCGGCGCTGAGTTGGGCCATTGCTTCGGAGGCGCGCAGGGTGAGGGAGGCCTGGTGGGCGATGCGCAATCCTAGTCCAAAAGGGGCTTGAGGAGAGAGGGCGGCTTTAATGCCGGGAATGTCGTGTTTGAGCACACGCAGTATATCGTCGAGTGACTCACCGGGATGAACATTCAGGCAGTAACTAAAATGACGACCATCCTTTAATTGCACAGGGAACGTTCCTTGAGTCCGTAAATAATTTCTGAAATCCATTCGGGATGCATTTCGTGGATTTCCTGAAGTCCGCCAACGGGACAGGGAAGGGAAAGGTTGAGGGTTCCGCCTAAATGTTCTCTGAATTCTTCTAAGCCTTGCAGGAGTTGCAGGCTACCATCTCCTAGCGTTTGTGTGAGTTCCGGAGGGCAGAGATCGAAGCCACAGACTTGTAGGGCTTCGGTTAGTTCTTCAGCCACTTCGGGAGAGATCCATCCCAAACGGGATGCGTAAAAGGCGTCGATACAGATGCCAATGGCGACGGCATGTCCATGAGAGATGCGGTAGTTGCTCATGGATTCGAGTTTATGGGCGGACCAATGTCCAAAATCGAGGGGACGGGCGGAGCCCAATTCAAAGGGGTCTCCGCTGGTAGCGATATGTTGCAGATGTAATTCTGCGCAGCGGACAATGAGTCGTTCCATGGCGGGGGCATCCCGTTGCCCGAGGGCGGGGGACATGTTGAGCAATTCGCCATAGAAGTTGGCGTCTTTGATCATGGCCACTTTGAACGCTTCTGAGATGCCGGCCCGCCAGAGATCGTCGGAAAGGCCCGCTAAGAGATCAAAATCGTTGATGACGGCAAAGGGAGGTGCGAACACGCCTACAGTATTTTTTCCTCCGTGGAGGTTCATGCCATTTTTGACGCCAATGCCGGCATCATTTTGCGCGAGGGGGGTGCTGGGCATACGCAGCAAACGCAATCCTCGGTGCACCAAGGCGGTGGCAAAACCTACGGCATCGAGCATGGCGCCTCCGCCGATGGCAAGAACGGTGCTGTGACGGCAGAGATGGTATTCCAGCATTTGGTCGACCAAGCTCATAATGCAGCGATAGTCATTTTTGAGGGCTTCGCCTCCGGTCACAACTTCGGGTGTGCACACCAACTCTAAGGTGTCTGCATGTAAGGCAAACCAATCTTGAATTTGAGCAGATAATGCGGGGAAAGCGTCGGCCACGCCCTGGTCGATGATGACCATGACACGACCTGAGCCGGAAATGACCTCCGTCAGCAGGGAGTTGTCCGGAGAAAAAGTACCGCGTCCAAAGTGAACGGGATAAGAAAAATCAGCTGTAAAGGTTTGGGAGATTTGCATGGACGGTGAATATAGGGACTTCAATGGAATTTGTTTAGGAACAAATTGATAATACGTCACAGTGAGAGAAAACGTTCAGCGTTTTGGGCTAAATTTTCACGTTCATGCTTTTGGCTACGACTTCATTTGCGCGGGAAATGTCGGTGGCAGGAATGATGAGCGCGAAGCTGGTGCCGGCATTTTGTTCCATGCGAACGGGGATGTCGTTCAGTTCAAAGGCGGTCAATAAATCTTGGGCTTCTTTGGGGGGGAAGCTACCAATATTGACCTCGCCTTCGGAGGGCATGGAGAGATCGACTTGTTCCCAGCGAATGTGTTGGCGCCAGTCATTATTTTTTTCGATGACCAAGGTGATGATATGCGCCAAATTTTCCATGGAGACGGGTTCGCAATTGCGCCAATGGTTGTTGTCGAAGGTTTCTTCATCAAATTCTGAATATTCAAGATGGTAAGCGGTGCTCTCAGAATCCTCGGTTTCGTATCCCTGCAAATTTCCGCCATCATACTGCAGCAGAAAATAGGCTTCTGGATGAGAATTGAGGTGTTTCATGATTGCCGGAATTTCGGCAACGCTAGGAGAGGGTACTTCGGATTCTTCGGATAAAAATAGGGAGTAAGAGGATGTGCTCATGGTCTAGCTCTAATCTGTTTTGGGAGAGTTCTGAAGGAGAAACTTGTGGAAGTGTGATGAAAAAGGGCTTAGGCCAGTCCGCCGTTGGCTCCGATATTCTGTCCGCTGATCCATTGGGCGGCATCGCTGGCTAAAAAGAGCACGACTTGGGCGATATCCGAGGGCTCTGCGATGCGACCCAGTGCAGACATGTCGGCCAATTGCTGAATAAAGGCTTCGGTTTTGCCTTGGGTAAAGAGTTCAGTGTTGGTGGGGCCGGGGGAAAGCGTATTTACGGTGATGCCCCGTGCACCAACTTCTTTGGCGAAGATGCGGCTGAGCTGCTCGACTGCCCCTTTGCTGGCGCAATAGCTGCCGTAGGTGGGGAGCATGAGACGGGTGGTGGTACTGGAAAAATTAATGACCCGTCCTCCATCTTCTAGACGGGTTGCGGCTTCTCGCATGCTGTAAAACGTACCTTTTACATTGATGTCAAAGAGCTGGTCGAACTCTTCGTCGCTGGTGTCCTGAATTTTTTTGTTGAGCATGACGCCTGCGTTGTTGACGAGGATGTCCACTTTTCCGAAATGCGCGATGGTGGACTCAAATAATGCTCGGACTTCCGCGGAGTGACATACATTGGCACGAATGGCGATGGCGTCTCCCCCTTCGGCCTGAATTTCGGCCACGACTTTTTCTGCTTCGGAGGCACTGTTGGCGTAATTTACCACCACTTTGGCGCCAGCCTGGGCAAGGGATTTTGCAATTTCTGCGCCAATGCCTCGTGAAGATCCGGTGACCAAGGCGACTTTATTTATGAGTGTTTTCATTGGTATTTTCCTCAGGGAGTGTGGGAATGCTTGTTTCGTAGAGCCAGACCATGCGATCCAAGAACCACATTTTTGAAAAGTACAGGGAGGTGGTGCCCAGCAGGGTGAGGTGTAGATTGAGATCCCATAATCCATAGGCGAGGATGCCCGTACTTAACGTTTGCAGGAGGTTGAGTATGGTAATGGCCCGTTGATGTGCAGGGGGAATAGGGACTTGGGAACGATTTAACAGCATGCGTTCCCCGAGTACGGCTTTTGAGCCCCAGCTGGTGAAGGTTTTGGGGGCTTTAAACAGGGTTGGATTTATCACCAGCCAAAGCACCAACAGGAAAAGAGGAATGAGGCAATATCCGCCTATCCAAACGCGAGACCAGATGGCTAATTCTATAAAAGGAAGGGTTGCAAAGCGTGACCAGATGGACCAAGGATTTGCATGTTTTAACCAGTTTTCATCGTTTAGCGAAAAGGTTTTTAAGAGAACGTTATCCACGTGCATCGTTGAGAGGGTTCAAGGGGCTAGGTATTCTTTGGGGCCGTTTGTGTATATTGTACTACCAGATGAAGATAAAGAAAGGTGTGTAGGGGCCACATTTCCATTTTACTCTTCCCAGAGCAGACGAATGGCGGTATCCGCACCTGCATACTCTTTGGGGGGCTGTAGCTGATAATCGATGTAAAGGGTTTGAGGATTTTGCTCTGTCCATGCGCTGCCCAGCAAAAGGCCTTCTTGGGTCCACTCCCATTTGCCTCCGGCGAGATCTCTGAATCCGTAGCCGAAAGCAGGGCCGGGGGAACGAGGGGCTTGGGCTAAGGCAAAGTGAAGATCAGGAGGCGGGAGGGGAGGACCAAATCCCCAGGCGAATTCAGCGTTGGGGATGCCTGCTCTGGCGGCGTCGCGCCATTCGTCGCGCGTGGGGAGCCTGAGGGAATGGCCACTTTGTTCGGAGAGCCAGGCTGCGAAGGCGGTTGCACCCGCATGACTGTAGGTTTCACCCGGATAGAGCGCCAAGATCTGTTCAGGTACTTCAAGTACGCTGATTGCATACTTTTGATGGGGAACGTGAATGAAACGCAGGCTTTCGCCTGTGGGCAAGGGCAGGCTTTTCTTTTTGATTTGAATCCGTTGGGGTTTTTCCAAACGGATCCAATCGACTTCCGAAGGTCGGAAGACCCATGCCAACATGCTTCCGAAGATCGGAAACAACAGCAGCCAGGCGCTGCGACTTTTCATTAGGCCTGTGGGGGCTGTTCCGGCATTTGAATTTGTCCGAGACGGAGGGGGTAGGTCAATTTGAGGTGACCATCCAAGGTAACTTCAACCCAGTAGACGCCAGGAGCATCGAATTCAACGTTCATGTAAAATTCGACATTGGTGGCGGTATGTAAGTCGTCTTTAAGGCGCACGGGAATGTCTTTGCCTTGTACCAAGGGGGTGCGACGGTCGGGTTTGAGGATGCGGCTGGATTGTACGAATTCGCCTTCGCCACTGCACCAACGCGTGACCATGCAGATCCGAGGATATTTCAAAGGGAAATTGGGAACTCCCAAGGCATCGAACAAGCCGATAAGGATGAATTTTCCATTTTGTTCCCGACGTACGTCGTCACAAAGCAGGCAAGATTGGAGATCTGGAGTTACATTCATGAGGGTTTGCTAGCATCTTTTGGCAAAAGTGGCTATCGAAAAGAGCTTTTCGAAATGTGCTGGGGGGAGTAGGGGGAACCATGGAAAAGAAAAATACGATATTGATAGGGACCTTGTTGGTGTTGATGGCCTGTGGGGTGTGGATTTTACAGACGCCGAGGGCGGGGGCCCGGGCTGAGCAGGTTCAGGTTTCTTTTGGGGGTGAAACCATGGGCACTACGTATCAGGTGCAACTTGCCCAGGTTTCGTTAGCTGCTGAAGAGCTTCAGGCACTGGAAGTGAAAGTGGCTTTGGAGTTGTTGGCGGTGAATCAAGCGATGTCGACTTATATGCCGGAGAGTGAAATTTCGCGATTTAACCGTGGAGGGACTGAACCCTTTCAGGTGAGTCTGCGTTTTCAGGAGGTCTTGCGCCGGAGTTTTGAAATTTATGAGCAAACGCATGAAGCGTTTGATCCGACTTTAGGTCCTCTGATCAATTTGTGGGGATTTGGAGAGGCGGGGTCCATGGGGGTTGCGCCTAGTGCGGAGGCAATTGCGTCGGTAATGAAAGAAGTGGGTATGTCGATGTTAACTTTGTCGGGAGATGAATTGACGAAAAATGAGGCCGGGATTGAAATAAATTTATCGGCGATTGCGAAAGGCTACGGGGTGGATCGGGTGGCGGGGGTATTGAAGGCTGAAGGCTTTGATAATATTTATGTGGAGATTGGGGGGGAGTTGTATTGCGAAGGAGTGAATGGGGCAGGTATGCCATGGCGGATTGGGATTCAAGTGCCGGCGATGAATGCGCAAGAGAAAGCGATGCAGGTGATTTCGTTGGAGAATCGGGGCTTGGCGACATCGGGAGATTATCGAAACTATGTGGTGGATGATGCGGGATTGCGTCATCATATTTTGGATCCGCGCACTGGATATCCGGCAAAGCACACTTTGGCTTCGGTTTCGGTATTGGCCGAAGATTGTATGACGGCGGATGCAGTGGCTACCGCATTGTTTGTGATGGGGACGGAAGAGGGCTGGGCCTGGTTAGAGGGGCAGGAAGGATTGGAGGCTTTGTTTATCGATCGGGATGGGGACAGCTATCGGAACACGGCGACGCCGGGTTTTGAAGATGTGATGATTGCTGTACCGTAGGCTAGGGTTGGATTTTTTAGATACCCGCTCGCCCCGCAAGCGGGACTCACGTGGGTGAGGGGAGGCTGGGGGTTGGATTCTGAGATACCCGCTCGCCCCGCAAGCGGGACTCACGAGGGTGAGGGGAGGCTGGGGTTTTGGTCATTTAGATACCCGCTCGCCCTGCAAGCAGGACTCACGTGGGTGAGGGGAGGCTGGGGGTTGGATTCTGAGATACCCGCTCGCCCCGCAAGCAGGACTCACGCGGGTGAGGGGAGGCTTGGGGTTTTGGTTATTTAGACACCCGCTCGCCCCGCAAGCGGGACTCACGCGGGTGAGGGGAGGCTGGGGTTTTGGTTCTTTAGATACCCGCTCGCCCTGCAAGCAGGACTCACGTGGGTGGGGGGAGGCTTGGGGTTTTGGTTCTTTAGATACCCGCTCGCCCTGCAAGCAGGACTCACGTGGGTGAGGGGAGGCTTGGGGTTTTGGTTATTTAGATACCCGCTCGCCCCGCAAGCGGGACTCACGCGGGTGAGGGGAGGCTGGGGTTTTGGTTCTTTAGATACCCGCTCGCCCTGCAAGCAGGACTCACGTGGGTGGGGAGGGGAGCCCTTCTACAATATTTTTTAATTTAACTACTGACTGACTGGTCAGTTTTGCTATGTGAAGGTTATGAATCTGGAAAAGAAGAAAGCTTTAAAGCGTCAGACGATTTTAAAAGCAGCTACGGCTTGTTTTGAAAATCGTAGTTATGATGAAGTTACCTTAGATGAGGTTGCGACAGAGGCAGGGGTGGGCAAGGGGACCGTCTACCTGTATTTTAGGAGTAAAGAGGATTTATTTTTGCAATTGGCGGTTGAAGGGGTGGATGAGATGGTGGCGCAGGTTAAGGAATTAACTCAGATGACGGCGCTGCCTTTTGTAGAGCGTTTTGAGCGCATCATTTTGGCTTTGGCTGGATTTTTTATGCGTAGGCATGGCTTTATTCGATTGATGAATCAGGCCATGTCCGAGCAACTTAACGAAGGGTTTTGTCGTCATCGAGAGCAGATGAGAAATGCGATGATGACCTTCATTGGACAAGGCGTGAAGGAGGGTGCGTTGCGGAGGGATTGTGACGTGGCGGAACTAGAGATGATGTTGATTGGGCCTTTGGTGTTTCGGGCCCGTAATCAGGGTCATTCCCACCCCGTTTCACCTGAGGTATTGAGTCGACTTATTTGGAGCGCGATTAAACATGATTAATATGAAAACTCGATGGTATGTATGTTTAATTGTTCCGTCGTTAATGACGGCCTGTATGCACAGACCTCCCGCGGAAAGGGAGCAGGACGTTCCCCAGGCGTATTTGCAATTGGAATCCGAGGGCGAATGGGTGGATGCATGGTGGACGGCGTTTGGAGATCCCCAATTAGATGCTCTGATCGAAAAAGCCTTGCAGGGCAATTTGACCTTAGAACAAGCTGATGCCCGTCTGCGTCAGGCGGAGGCTTTGGCTGCCCAGGTGGGGGCGGCCAGAATTCCCAGTGTAACGGGTGAAGCGGATGCGAGCAGTACCACGCGTGAACGTAGCTCAAGTCAGGGATCGACGGATAGTTACCGACTCGGTTTGGCGGCGAGTTATGAAGTTGATTTATGGGGGCGGGTCAGTTCGAGCATTCAAGCTGCCGATCAAAGTATGGTATCGACGGCCTACGATTTGCAGACGGCCTCCTTGTCGGTGGCGGCCCAAACGGCGGCGGCCTATTATACCTGGCAGTATTATGTGGCGTTGCAGGAGTTGTTACAGGATCAGTTAGACGCACGTAAGAAGATTTTGTCGGTGGTTGAGGCACGATTTCATACCGCGCAAGCGAGTGCTACGGACGTGTTGCAACAACGGGAGCGGGTGGCGGGAGCCGAGGCGGATTTATTTCCGGTTAAGGCGTCCTTACAGTCTGCTGCGTTTAGTTTGTCGGTGTTGGTGGGCGAAGCACCCCAACAAGATTTGAAGTTGGTTCCTAAGCCTTTTCCAGGATTGCCTGCCCGTCCACCGCTCGGGGTGCCGGCGGATTTACTCAGTCGACGACCAGACATTCAAGCAGCCTGGGCGCGTTTGGCTTCTGCGGATTGGGATGTGAATGCGGCCAAGGCCAACCGTTTGCCTACCTTACGGTTAACGGGTGGGGCTGCGTATGAAAACAGCTCTCTTGATGAAATTTTTGACAGTTGGGTGGCAAATTTGGCTGCGGGACTTACGGCGCCACTGATCGATGGGGGACGATTAAAAGCTGAAGTTGCGTTGGCGCAGGCCTTTGCGGACGAGCGTTTTGCGGCCTACCGTCAGTCGGTACTGGATGCGTTAACTGAAGTGGAAGATGCCTTGCAACTTGAGCAACGTCAACAGGACTATGTGGAGGCGGTCGAACGACAATTGGCGGCTTCGTCTTTGGCAACGCAGGCGGTATATAATCGTTATGTGCGTGGTCAAAATACATTTTTTGAAGCGTTGGTTCAGAGTACCGCACAACAAGATTTAGAAGTGGTGGTCTTACAAGCTCATTTTGAATTATTGGGTGATCGCATCCAATTGTATCGCGCCCTGGGTGGCGATTGGGATTTCATTTTACAAACGTATCGGGAAACAAACGATGAATAAAACCTTACGCATTCTTCTTGGATTTTTACTGGTGGGTGGGGCTTTGGGTCTCGCCACCTTGATGATTAAAACCAAACCCAAAGCTGAACGGAAACCGATGTCGGCGATGATGCCGGTGGTAACGGTTGAAGATATTTCGCCGCAGACCTTGCCGGTCACCGTGGAAATCCTGGGGACGGTTATTCCAGATGTAGAAGTGGCCTTGCGGGCAGAAGTGAGTGGAACCATTCTCTCGGTTTATCCTGATTTGATTGAGGGCCGTTTTGTAAAGCAGGGCGATTTGCTGTTCGAAATGGATGCGAGGGATTATGAGCTCAACTTGTTACAAGCGAAAGCGAGCTTGCAAGCTGCGGTGAGCGATCTCCGCTTGGAAGAGGGGCAACAGGCGGTGGCGGCACATGAGATCACCTTGTTGGATGAGCAGATGCCGGTGGATGATGCGTATCAGGATATTATGCGCCGTGAACCCCAATTGTTGGCTGCCGAGGCGGCGGTAGCTTCGGCACAATCGAGCTTGCAGGCGGCAGAACTGGATTTGGAACGGGTGAAGGTCTATGCGCCTTTTGATGCGGTGGTAGTTGGCGCAGAGAAGGATCGTGGGGATTATGCTCAGGCTGGGGAAACCTTGGTGGAATTGATGGCGACTCAACGTTTGTTTGTGCGCGGATCGCTTCCGGTGGGCGATTTGAAGTTTTTCCCGGATTTGGGTCTCATGGACTATCCGGCGCGCTTGTCGATGTCGGATGGAAACAGCTTGGAGGGGCGTGTTTATAACTTGCTGCCCAAATTGAGTGAACAGGGACGCATGGCTCAGGTGTTGATTGCGGTTACGGATCCTTACGGTGAATCCGTTTCCCGTCCTTTATTCATTGATGAATTGGTGACGGCCGAATTATCGGGGATTGAAATGCCGAATGTGTATGTGTTGGACCGGCGCTCCCTTCGTCAGGGCAACACGATTTGGATGTTGGATGAAGAGAGTAAATTACGCATTTTACCGGTGGAAATTTTACAAGGTTATGCTTCGCAGGTGATGGTTCGTTTTGACGCACCTGAAAAATGGCAATTGGTGACTTCCAATGTTTCCGCTGCGGTTGAAGGTATGTTGATGCAGGCGGTTCCTTCAGAAACTGAGGGGGGACGCTCATGAAAAATTTACGGGGGCCGATCGCTTGGATGGTTCAGAACCCTGTGGCGTCCAATCTATTGATGGCGCTCTGTTTGGTGGGTGGCTTGGTAATGTTTTCTAAAATCAAACAGGAAGTTTTTCCTGATTTGACAGAAGATGTGGTGAATATCCAGGTGAGTTATCCCGGGGGCACACCCGAGGAGTTAGAACAAGGGGTTTGTTTGGTGGTGGAGGAAGCGGTGCGGGGCTTGGACGGGGTGAAGGAAGTCACGGCGGTGGCCAGTGAAGGGTCTGCTTCGATTCAAGTAGAGTTGCTTGAAGGGGTCGATATTATGAAGGTCTACCAAGATATTCAAAGTGAGGTTGACCGGATCAGTACCTTTCCCGAAGAGGCGGAAGCCCCTGAAGTTTCGTTGGCCTCCCGTCGTCGGGAAGCCATGTCGCTGGTGTTGTATGGAGATGTTCCTGAAACAGGGTTGCGCAATACGGCAGAGCAAATTCGTGATCGTTTGCAACAAAGTTCGCATATTACACAAGTAGACTTAAGCGGGGTTCGTGAACCTGAAATTTCGGTGGAAGTGTCGCAGGCCAATTTACGACGTTATGGTCTTACCCACCGTGAAATTGCTGCAAAAATAAGTGCAGAAGCGGTGGAATTATCCGGAGGAGGGATCAAAACCGACAGTGGTGAAACTTTGCTGAGAATGAAGGAACGAAAATCCAGTGGTTTGGAATTTGGACGGGTGCCTTTGGCTTATACAGAAGATGGGGCCGCTTTGCGGGTGGAAGATGTGGGAACCGTGATTGATGGATTTGAAGACAGTGATCGTTATGCGTTATTCAACGGCAAACCTGCTGTGATGATTGATGTGTATCGGGTAGGAGATCAGACGCCTTCTCAAATATCGGAAGAAGTTTTTGCAATGTTGCCGCAGTTGCAAGCGCAATTGCCTGAGGGGATGACCTTGGAAGTGCTGAATGACCGTACAGAGATTTTCTTTCAACGGGCGAATCTGTTGTTACGCAATGGCGCGTTTGGGTTGATCTTGGTGTTTTTATTATTGAGTGTTTTTCTGGAAATCCGCTTGGCATTTTGGGTGATGATGGGGATTCCGATTTCCTTTTTAGGGTCGTTGTTTTTGATGCCGACGGTGGGCTTGTCGATCAATATGATCACCATGTTTGCCTATATTTTGGCTTTGGGGATTGTGGTGGATGATGCGGTGGTGGTGGGCGAAAATATTTACCATTATTTGCAAGAGGGTGAAGATCCCAAATGGGCGGCGGTGAAAGGCTGTCGCGAAGTGGCTGGACCGGTGGGATTCAGTATTCTGACCAATGTGGCGGCCTTTGTTCCGTTGTTGGTGTTGCCGGGGCGCATGGGGAGTGTGCTGGGGATGTTGCCGTTGGTTGTGATTTCTGTATTTCTAATTTCGTGGGTGGAGAGTTTGTACATTTTGCCTGCGCATTTAAGTCATTCGCGTAAGCGTCAACTCACGGGTTTTCGTTCGAAACTGCATGGGTTTCAACAGCGCTTTAGTGCGGTGTTTACCCGTTGGGTGCGTGAAAAATATGGTCCCTTTTTAGATCGTTGTTTAACCCATCGATATTTGGTGTTGAGTGCTGCATTGGGGATTCTGATTGTCGTGGGGGGGTATTTTTTCAGTGGGCGTATGGGCTTTAGCATGTTCTCCACGGTTGAAAGTGACTTCTCAGTGGCAAAGGCGGTATTGCCTTACGGGTCGCCGGTTGAGGAAACAGAACGGGTCACGCGGATATTGATTGAAGGCGCAGAAAGTGCGTTGGCTGAAAGTGGGCATCCTGAATTGGTGGAAGGCATTTTCGCGAATGTGGGGTCTGGTGGTTCTCATCAATCGGAAGTGCGGGTATTTCTGGCGGATGCGGAGATACGGGATACGATTATGAGCACCTCGGAGTTTACGCAGTTGTGGCGTGAAAAAGTGGGGCAGGTTCCGGGGGTGCGTTATATACGTTTTGCTGCAGATTCGGGAGGTCCCGGCAGTGGACCGGCGTTGACCATTGAATTGCGTCATGAGAATATTGAAATTTTGGAAGCGGCGGCTGCGGATGTGGGGAAAGCCTTGTTGGAATTTCCTTTGGTACAGGATGTGGATGATGGGGTGGAGTCGGGAAAACCGCAGTTGGATTTCACCATGAAGCCCGAGGGGATTGCCTTGGGATTGACGGCATCGGATGTGGGACGTCAGGTGCGGTCGGCCTTCGAGGGGGCGGAAGCGTTGCGTCAGCAACGGGGGCGCAACGAAGTGAAGGTGAAGGTACGGTTGCCGGAAGTTGAACGGGATCAGCTTTACAGCTTAGAGCGTTTTGTGTTGCAGACTCCTGCCGGGGGAGAAGTGTTGTTGGGAGATGCGGTGGATATTGAAGTGGGAACGTCTTACACCTCGATAGATCGCCGGAACGGGGTACGTACCTTGACGGTGACTGCGGATGTGCGGCCGAAGTCCAAATCGGGCGAGGTTCGAAATCAATTGGCGACTTCGGTTTGGCCGGAAGTGATGGCGCGTTATCCCGGGTTGGATTATAGTTATGAGGGGCGGGATGCGGACAATCGTGAAAGTGCGAATAGTATGTCGCTGACCTTGCCTTTGGTATTGATTGCGATTTATGCCTTGTTGGCGGTACCTTTCCGTAGCTACTCACAGCCCTTGATTGTGATGGTGAGCATTCCCTTTGGGGTGGTGGGGGCGGTGATCGGCCATATTATTATGGGCTACAGCATGACCATGATTGGGATTATTGGCATGTTGGCTTTGAGTGGGGTGGTGGTGAATGATGCCTTGGTGTTGATTAGTTTTGCCAACGATCGCAGGGCGCACCACGCCTCGGCTCACGATGCGGTGGTGGCGGCCGGGGTACAACGATTCCGTCCGATCATGCTTACCACACTGACGACCTTTGGCGGGTTGGCTCCGATGATTTTTGAAACCTCTCGTCAGGCCCGTTTTTTAATACCCATGGCGATTTCGTTGGGGTACGGACTGTTATTTGCGACCATGATTATTTTAGTGCTGGTGCCATCACTGTATATGATTGTGGAAGACGTGAAGGGATGGTTTGGCATAAAAGAAGACTAAACCAGTGGGGTAACTCTGAGCCCAAAAAAAATCCGGCAATGAGGAGGCCTCATTGCCGGTTATCGCATCCGTATTTAAAAATACTGGTGGATGGGGAACGCTCGTGAAGCGTTACAGATGTGTTTTATTTAGGGAAGAGCAAGATGACTTGAGCGCGAGCACCCCAACCTTCAGGGCCGCTTTCTGTGGATTCAACCCAGTAGCGGGCACCCAGTGAGAATTGGACGATTTGAGGGCCTAGTTTTGCCAACTGAGAAACCATTACATTCACAGGAACACTCCATTCTTCGCCTTCCCAGTTATAGGTGGATTCGGTATTCACCATCAAGGTAGTTTTGGTTTTGGTAATGAATCCTAAGAAAGGTTGAATGTAGGAGGCATTGACGTCTTCGCGATCGCTATCCCCACCCACAGACCAAACGTGGTTCCACAACAGACCGTAGGTCCATGGGCCTTTTTGTTGCAAGGCCAATGCGGTAGGGCCTGCACCCCATTTGCCGGTACCGAGAAAATCATCGGATGCGGAAGGATATAAGCCCACAGGACCGGCGGCAAGAATCCATCCTTTGACAGGTTCTTTCGGAGAGAAGAAAAAGCTTTGAGTGATATCACCGAGGCCGGATTCACTATCGCCTGATGCAGGAATATCATTGAGTTCAATGACAGGCACAATGGTACGAATAATCAAATTCCAGTCTTCGCTGAGATCGAGGGGGATTACGGGTTGGATATTGACGAAAAACTTAGATCCTTCATCATTGGCACCGATATTTTCATCATAATTAAATTGAAAGGGGACACTGATAAGTGATGCGACCGGGTTGGCAAGTTGTTTGGCTAATTTTGTAGCTTCATCATCTTGGGCGGTGGTGGTGCTTTGTGCCTGTGCTGAAAAAGCAATGCAGGTCAACGCGAGGGTTAAGGTACTTAAAAACTTGGTCTTCATAGGAGGCTCCTGTTGATTGGGTGAAAATTTGCTTTTACCTCTCTCTTAGTACTTTACGAGAAAATAAGTGTGTGTGGGGGGGGCATTATGGCCTATTTTTTGGAAAGAGGCGTGCAGGAATCGGGTTACTCATATGCCGTCCACACATTTCGCATGCGTTGTTGCAGAGCGGGAGGGACGCCGTAAAAGGAGAGGGTGTGGCCACGTCCTTTGAGGGGTTTTGCATGAATACAGGCGGAGGAAATACCGTGTTCTTGTGCCAGACTACTCAGTTCTGTTAACAAAATGTGTCTGAATTTGCCTCGTTTTGCCTGCGCCTTTGCGTCGAGGATGAGGATGGTGGATGTGCCCAGCGGGAGGGTTGCGAGGAGCTGTGCGGAGAGTTTATTCATGACAAAGCGGAAAGGGTTACAGTAAAAACGGCAATGAGTTTTTAACTCATTGCCGTAGAGATGACAACCCTTAGGCCGGGTGGTCCTTTAAGTATGCTCGGGGAGCGGATTTATTTCTTATGCTCGGGAAAGAGCAAGATGACCTGTGCACGTACCCCCCAATCTTCGGGACCCGCTTCGGGTGATTCAACCCAATAGCGTGCGCCTACAGTGAATTGGACGATTTGAGGACCGAGTCTCATGAGTTGTGAGAGCATGAGGTTGATCGGAACCGACCATTCTTCATTTTCCCAGTCATAGGTTGACTCGGTATTCAGGGTGACGGTGGATTTCGTTTTAGAGATATAACTAATCCCGGGTTGGATGAAGGTGGCATTGATATTATTGCGATCGCTATCACCGGCTACGGACCAAAGATGGTTCCACAACACGCCGTAGGTCCAATGACCTTTTTGTTGCAGAGCCAAACCGGTAGGACCGACACCCCATTTACCTCCACCGAGTAGATCTTCGGAAGCGGAAGGGTATAACCCTACAGGTCCGAGAGCGAGAATCCAACCATCAACAGGTGCTTTTGGAGAAAAGAAGAAACTTTGGGTAATGTCTCCCAGTCCGGAAGCGCTGTCCCCTTTTACGGTTACGTCCTCTAAATCGATGACAGGAACAATTGTCCGTACGATCAGATTCCAGTCTTCAGAAATGGAAAAAGGGGTGACGGGTTGGATATTTAAATATGATTTTGTGCCATCATCATTAGGCCCCAAATTGGAATCATAGTTGTATTGAAAGGGGACGCTGATGAGAGAGGCCACTGGATTTGCCAGTTGTTTTGCCAATTTCGTGGCTTGTTCACTTTCGGTTTCCGTAGTTTGTGCCTGGGCTGAAACTGCGCAAATGGATGCCACGAGGGATATCATCAATTTGATTTTCTTGTTCATTCGACTCTCCTGTGAAGCTGTATTCTATAGGTTGTGGTTTTTAGAAATAAGGTTTTTTATCGGCTACCACTATTCTTTTGGCTATGCGAGGGCATTGTTGGGGTAAGGAAAGATTTTATTTCTGATGCGCAGGAGGCCTCGCTGTGCCACTAGCCCTTTTGCAGATATGCCGGCGGATTTTCGTTTCCGAGAGGAGGAAAGGGGATGCGAAAAAAAAATCTCCACCTGCCTAAGCGGGTGGAGATTCTGTAGGGGTGGGAGGGTGGTTAGAATCCGATGAAATCGGCAAACACATTTGAGTATTTGACGATCAGTCCTGTGAAAACGACGCTGACCATGGTCATTAACTTAATCAGGATATTGAGGGAGGGTCCCGAGGTATCTTTAAAGGGGTCTCCTACGGTATCTCCCACCACGCCTGCTTTATGAGCATCGGAGTTTTTGCCTCCGTGGTGACCTTTCTCGATGTATTTTTTGGCGTTGTCCCAGGCGCCGCCTGCATTATTCAGCATGCAAGCGAGCGTGAAACCTGTGCAAAGTCCGCCAGCCAACATGCCCATCACACCGGCCACCCCGAGGATGAGTCCGGTGACCACAGGTACGGCTACGGCGAGGAGGGAGGGGAGGATCATTTCGCGTTGAGCGCCTTTGGTGGAAATACCCACACAGCGGGCATAATCAGGTTTTTGGTTGCCTTCTAGTATGCCTGGATATTCTTTGAACTGACGTCGCACTTCGCGGACCATATCTCCGGCAGCGCGTCCGACGGCTTTCATGGTCATGGCGCAGAAGACGAAGCACATCATGGAACCGATGAACAGGCCACAGAGGAGTTTAGGATTGAGGAGGGTGACGTCGTACACGGCAATGAAGTCGGCAATATGCGATTGACTCACCACCAGTCCCAAAATGTCTCCTTCTGAGGAAATGGCTTTCCCTCCTTCGCGGATGATGTTGGCATGGGGCAACATGGCGGCCATGGTTTCGGGGGTATTGAAGAATTGAGTGTGTCCCACGGTAAAGCTGGTATCTTCCGCAAGTTTACTGATCCAAAGTTTCACTTCTTCGATATAGGCTGCGAGGAGGGCCATGGCGGTGAGGGCCGCGGAGCCGATGGCGAAGCCCTTGCCGGTGGCGGCGGTGGTGTTTCCGAGCATGTCGAGTTCGTCGGTACGGGCACGAACTTCTTCACCGAGTTTGGCCATTTCCGCATTTCCACCTGCATTGTCGGCGATGGGGCCAAAGGCGTCAGTGGCCATGATGATGCCGAGGGTGGAGAGCATACCCACGGCTGCAAATCCCACGCCGTAGAGACCGTCAGACATGTTCACAAATCCACCGGAGAGGCCAAAGGCAAACATGATGCCGAAGACGACAATGATCACGGGCATGCCGACGGAGAACATGCCGACGGCCATGCCGTCAATGATGGTGGTGGCAGGTCCCATTTCGGCTTGTTCGGCGATTCCTTTGGTGGGGGAGTAGGCATCAGAGGTGTAGTACTCTGTGGATTGACCGATGAGCACTCCGGAAACCAGACCGGCAACGACGGCACCGAAAATTCCCCAGCTGATAAACCCACTGAGGACCATCAGCACCAGAATGGCCAAGACAATGAAGGAAGAACCTACGGTGCCGATCAGCAGGGAGCGCAGTAGATCTTTGGGCCCTGCATCTTCTTTGGTGCGAACGATAAGAATGCCGATCAGAGAGGCGATGATTCCGATGCTGGCGACCATCATGGGCGCAATGATTTTGTTCATGTCCAAAATAGGAAGGGCTGCGGCGAGGGCGGCGGTGGCGAGAATGGACCCACAATATGATTCATAGAGGTCGGCGCCCATGCCTGCGACATCGCCAACGTTATCGCCCACATTGTCGGCGATGGTGGCGGGGTTTCGAGGATCGTCTTCCGGAATGCCGGCTTCCACTTTGCCGACAAGGTCTGCACCGACGTCTGCGGCTTTGGTGTAGATGCCCCCCCCTACACGGGCGAAGAGGGCTTGTAGGGAGGCCCCCATACCAAATGTAATCATGGTGGTGGTGATCTCGGTCATTTTGGCTGAGAGCCAGCGTTCATTTTGGAGCATGTCGGCCGAGAAGGCTACGTCCATACCGGCTTTATGAATGAGTTGGTCGCCCAAGTTCCAGATATTGTTGTCAAAGAAGTGATTGAGGAGCAAATACCAGAGGGAGATGTCGAGGAGTCCGAAGCCCACCACGACCAATCCCATGACGGCACCGGAGCGGAAGGCGATTTTAAGTCCGCGGTCTAAGCTGGTACGTGCGCCATGGGCGGTACGCGCAGAGGCCATGGTGGCGGTGCGCATGCCGATATATCCACAAAGACCGGAGAAAAATCCACCGGTGAGGAAAGCCACGGGCACAAATCTATTTTGAATGCCGAGCATGGCGAGAATGGTGAATACCACAAATAAAACTGCAAAAACGATGCCGACCGCTTTGTATTGGGCACGCAGGTAAGCCATGGCGCCTTCGCGAACATGTCCGGCAATTTCTTTCATGAGGTCTGTGCCCTCATCTTCCTGTTTCATCCAGTGAAAGAAGTATGCGGCAACGGATAGGGCGACCAAGGCGGAAAGGGGGACCCACCACCAAACTCCGGGCAAGGCCTCTAAAGAGGGTTGGGCCGCACTCTCCGTTGAGATCAGGTTATGTATGACGAGTCCCACCAGCGCTCCTGCAGCGCAGCCGATGAGAATACCGAGGAGGATGCAGTTTCGGTGGGTTTTGGGTAAATGAGATTTGAGGAAGGCGTTTAAGGTATCGGGGTCAAAGTAATTCATAAGAAACACGAGAAAGAAAAGGTGATGAAAATGAAAGACCGTCCTCTGAATGATTCGGAGGACTCTGCAGGGGCAGGGGATGGAATGAATACGAACAGAACGGGTGGTTCTGTGATGACCTCTTTCCTAAGACCGAGGGCTCAATACTTTTTAGAGCGGAGGGGATCCGCTACCCCATAGTGAACCTTGTATTTACCGGTAACTGTGGGCGTAGGGTTGTAAGTTGGATCATGGATCTCCTCGATTAAGTGTTAACGAGACAACCTTTATCCTATTTATAGGGATATGCTGTCAATATGTAACTGCAATTGATTCGATTTGAAACTCAAATGCATTCTCAGCGAGGCGAGGGAAATGAAGGGTGCTCAGGGCTTGAGTTTATCCGGGGCTGAGGCTTCGAAAAATTCGATAATTTTGGGTTGGATCTGTTCTGGATATCGGAAGATGGCGTCGCAATGCCCCGCTTCGGGAATGATCCAAAGGGAAGAGTTATCCGGGGCGAGTTTGTGAAGGGCTTGGCTGTGGCTATCGGGGATCACGGGGTCGTTTTGCCCATGCATAAATAAAATGGGGAGGTCTTGGAGGAGGGGCAGGGCATCTTGGGCGTTATAACTACTGCTGACCAAGGCTGGGCGGAAGAGTCGTAAAGGTTGAAGGTACCAGGGGAATTGTTTCAATTTGTCCGAGGTGATTTTTCCGTAACTGCTGAAGGTGGAATCAATGATGGCGGCATTGACGGGTACAGAGCTGCGGGCCATGGCTTGTAAGCCGACGGTGCCTCCCAGGCTTTGTGCCCACACATATAAGGGTAGCTCGGAGACACCGGGTTGTTGGCTGACGGCTTTCAGCGCGGCCATGCCGTCTCTGATAAGTCCTTTTCGATCTGGAACGCCATGGGATTTTCCGTAACCCCGATAATCAAAAACGAATACGTTGTAGCCTTGGGCGGGTAACCACTCCACATATTGTACATGGGTGCTCATATTTTGAGCGTTGCCATGAAAATGCAGGATGGTGCCTTTAGGGTTTTGGGCGGGGAGCCACCAAGCGGACAACAGCACGCCATCGGAAGCGGTAAAGCTTAGCTCCTCAAAGGTGATGTCCCGGGTGTCGGGGGTTGGGGCCATGCGACGGGAGGGTTGATAAAAGATGCGATTTGCACAACCGCTCCAGAGCAAGAGTCCCGCCAGCAGACAGCATCCACGGAGGATGAGTTTTTTAAGGGATCCAATCGCTGCCATGGTGGAGGAGGGGCGTGTAGTCGTCATAGAGGGTTGCTTTTGAGGTAGGGTGCCACACATGGGCTTTGATCAGGCGAATGACTTCTTCCAAACAAACTTCTGCAGGGATGGCAAGATCAGCTTCGTCTCTCCAGCCTTCGATTTTGGTGTCTTTAACGGATTTAGGTAGGTTGAAATAACATACCGTTAAGGGTTGGTCTGGATCGATTTCGGATGCGGTTGTGGCCAGCCAGCGATACAGGGGTAATTGGAGGTTGGTCCATTGTTTGGTTTTATTTTTGAATTCGAGTTGAATGCTTTCGCGTCCTTCCCGTGGGGTTCCCAAGTGGGTTTGCACGGGGGCTTTGGGACTGTCACTGCTTTTATAGTCGATGATGCGGAAGCCGAGTTCGGGATGGACATCGATGCGGTCAATTTTTCCGACGATGGTGATGCCCTGGCATTCCCGTTCTAGTTTTTGTTCGGTGGCGATGGTTTTCCATCCTTCTTCCCAGAGGTCGAGTTGGACGGGTCCGGCGGCGCGAAGACGGGCGAGGGCTGAATGTCGGAAAACCTGCATGGACATGCGGCCAGCATCGCCAAGTTGCTTGAACATGCATGTCTCGAGTTGTTCGGTGCAACGTTGTTGCCATTGCTCTAAAGAGCAGGGGCCTTGAGCAACGACTTGCTGGAGGACTTCGTGAAGCAAGGTTCCGAAAATGGCGGCGTTGGGTTCGGTTTCGATGTCGTCATTGCAACGGAGCTTCAGGATTTCTGAAAGGTAAAAGCGGGTGGGGCAGGCGAGATAGCTGTTGATGGCGGAAACGGACAAGCGCTCAGGTGTTTTTTGTTCTATATGTTCGGGATGTAACAGGAGTCCAGCTTTGGGGGCAGGTTGTAAAGGAGGTGGAGGGGGTTCGGAGAAGAGCAGGGCGGAGCGTTGGAGCAGGGTTGAGTCCTCACAGGCGAAGAGGAGGCGTGAGGGCAGTTGAGGACCTCCTTCCCGATCACGTTTAAGGACCCAGACGCGTACCTGTCCGGGAGCGCGGCTCATGATCATACAGTGAAAAAGATAGCTGTCACGGGCCAACCAATCTCGGTCGCTGCGCAGTCCCAATTCTTCGCGCAATTGATTGGGTAGGAAGGGGTCGGGTTTATTGACGGCGGGTACTTTGCCTTCCTGAAAACCGGTGAGCAATAAGCTGGGTGCGGGATGGTAGGCGAGTTCCAGCCAGCCTTCGGCGGTGAAGGTGCCTTCGACCCGTGGGGGATCAACGGCTTCATTTTTGAGCACTTGTAGGAGGACCGTTGCCGAGGGGCCTTGGCCTTCTTTTTGGCGACGGGCGGCTTCCTGCAAGAGATCGGCAAGCTTGTGGACTTGTCGAAGCTGATAGCGTTCGGCGGGGAGTTGAGGATTGAGTTCGCGTCCCTGGTGAATTTCTTCGAGCATTTCGAGGATACCGATGGGATCTTCTACTGAAACCCATTGTTTCATTTTCTTCCAGGCGGTTTTCAAGGAGCCTTCGGGGAGGAGTTGTGAAACGGTCTCCATATTTTCAGGAAAAGAATGGGTGGCGAATTTTTCCCAATCGCGTAACAGACCCATGGGATTATCGGGTTGCAAAGCTTTGAGCAGTTCGGGTTGACGCCATAATTTTCTCAAACTCACGGGATCCAAGTGGGTACGATGATCTTGGAGGGCGCTGAGCAGTCGCAGGTCTGGACTGTCGGAGAGTTTGGCGGGTTTGGGATGGTAAAGTTCGTGGCCGGCGGCCTGAATGCACTGTTGGATAGGGTAAAGCAATTGATCGTCCAACAGGCCGAAGGCGAGGTTAGGGTGGTCGGGCATGTCGCGGAGGAGTTCTTCGAGGCGAATGCAGAGTGCGCTGGGATCTGCGAGGCATTCGATCCAGCCTTGAGGTTCTTCAGGGCGTCCCAAGAAACGAGTTTGCCAACTGATATCCGGGCTACCCCAGGCATCAAAATGATCGGCTTCAGATGGGGGGGCATGGATCCAAACTTCGATTTCAATGTCGGGATCATTGTCCAATTCTTGGAGGCGGGACAAGATCACGGGAGAGGGATCAGGCACTCCGGCTAGGATCAGTTTTTTAATGCGGGTGGGGGGGCGGAAGTCTGCCAAGCTTTGACGTTTGGCATCGGTGGGGTCGATGAACCCTGCGGCCGCAAGCGTTTCGCGATAGAGGGTTTCCAGTTTGGCCAAATCCTGCCAGCGTTCCTGTTCGGAACTGAGGAGGGGAGAGGATGCGACGGAGGACAAATCCAAGCCCGCGTCCAAGAGTTCTTCACGCAAGCGTTGGAGGCGCTGACCAAACTCTAAAGCGATGGAGGGGGAAAAGGGTTCGGTTTGTTGGGGTAACAGGGCGGGAAGGCTTTCGGGGTCGATGCCGGTGAGGGTTTGTTGCCAGGCGGGCATCCAGTCGAATGCGTGGGCGATGGGGCTGTCTTCGCTGGGTTGTAGCAGGAAAGAGGGGGGATGCACTTCCATGGACAATAAGGCGGTGCCGCCGCGTTCGCGCCAGGTGGTGGCGAGGTATTCGCGTAAGCGGCGTCCGGCCTGTTGGGTGGGTGCCAGCAGCAGGCTTTCACCGAGGTCTAAAGGACCCCTTCCGGTAGGGGGGAGGAGTTTGTCGGCTAAAGCGGGGAGTAAGGGAGTGGACCAGTCCAGGAATTCGCGATGGGGCATGGAAATGAATCTAGAGGGTGCAGCCTGATTTGGCAAGCAT
Organism: Kiritimatiellota bacterium B12222; assembly: GCA_029719485.1. GTDB lineage: Bacteria > Verrucomicrobiota > Kiritimatiellia > SS1-B-03-39 > UBA6053 > UBA6053. The sequence goes on from CP120722.1 coordinate 1,433,625, forward strand.
GCACCCGGCAACAGCTGAAGTTTTAGTGGAGGATCAAGAGATCAATCGCGACTTACAAACACCAGGACCAAGGAATAAAAACAGAGGACCAGATTAAACAGGGGGACTTGGAGGTTGGGAGGCAGGGCATAGACCATGGTGACGGCGGGCACCCAGACGATCCAGGCGCTGACTTGAACGGTGACATACTTGCGTTTCAGTTCGGCCCCATTCAATTTGCGCCAGTCGTAGGATGCATTTTTCCACGCGAAGAAGAAAACACAGTTGGGGGTGGCCCACAGCAAGTTGTAGGGGATTTGATCGACCAGCATTTTGGAGAGGAGGACTCGCAGGGTGGGTTCTGAACCGAACCAGATGGTTTGGTAGGTGTAGAGTCGGTCGACAATAAAACCTTGTAGGGACCAAAATGCTAAATAAAAGCAGAGGTTTTCTAGTCTTTTCCCCGGGGGGATGCGTCCGCGATAGACCAAAACGATCCAGGGGATGAGTCCTCCGAAACAGGCGGTGGAAAGGACACTAAAGAGAATGCCCCCTTCCTTTTTCAATTGTCCAATACCCTCAAAGAGGGGGGTGAGGGCAGGAACCAGAAAGTAACAACAGAGAATGCCGGCGGCAAAAAGTTGTAAAATGACTGCGGGAAATCGATTTTGATAAAACGCGGCCTTCAGAAGGTTGTGGATGGAAAGGTGAGACGGGGATGGCATAGGAGGGAGCGGGAATGTTGATGGTGTGGTTACCCTAATCAGGCTGGAAAAACGATTCCTTTGCGAGTCGATTCCGTAGCCAAACGGGACAAGCGCTTTGCGTGGAAGACCTTTGGTAAATCGATGGGGAAAAGAAGGGGGAATCCTATAAAATAATGTAGGATCAGCTTGCGAAAAAAGAGAGGGGGTAAAATGACGAAAAATAAAGGATTTAGGTGAGATTTAGGCAATTTTGATGCCCTTTTCTTGACTTTGTGCACATCAAGATGAATATGTCCCCCCATGAGCCCCGTAATAAATATTCAGCATTCTTCCGATTCACCTGACAACCGCATTCCCGATGTATTGGTGGAGGATTCTCAAACGTTAGTGATTTTTGGGGGAACGGGGGATTTAACCCGCCGTAAATTACTTCCTGCCTTGTTTGCGATGTTTTTTGAACATCGACTACCCGATCAATTGCGCATTGTGGCATTTGGTCGGCGGGAGTATACCGACGAAAGTTTCCGGGAGGAGATGTGTGGGGAAATCGAAAGTTTTCAACGGGTGAAAGGGTCGGCGGCAGATGTCAAAGCCTTTGCCGAAAAGATCGATTACTTTAAAGGGGAGTTGGATGATGAGGAGTCCTTTGTCCGCTTACACAAGCAGTTGGACAATGCGGAAGTCTATCCTGAAAACCGCGTATTTTATTTATCTGTAGCGCCTAACTTTTTTGATAAAGTCACTACGCATCTCAAGCAATCAGGTTTGATTTATCACCCTTCCCATGAGCATTGGAGTCGGGTGGTGATTGAGAAACCTTTTGGCCGTGATTTAGACAGTGCGATGGAGTTAAACCGGCATGTCTTGAACTTGTTGGATGAATCTCAGGTATATCGTATTGACCATTATTTGGGTAAAGAAACGGTTCAAAATATTTTATCGTTCCGTTTTGCCAACACCATTTTTGAGCCTGTGTTTAATAGCAGTTACGTGGATCATATTCAGGTGACGGCTAGTGAAACGGTAGGGATGGAGTCGGGGCGCGGGGCTTACTTTGATACGGCAGGTGCGCTTCGGGATATGATGCAAAATCATTTGTCTCAATTATTGTGTTTGGTGACCATGGAACCTCCCAGCGGATTTTCGTCGGATGCGATTCGAAATGAGAAAGTAAAGGTATTGCAGAGTATCCGTATTCCCAAGTTGGACGACGTGCGGGATAATGTGGTACGGGCGCAGTATGTGTCGGGTACCCTCAGGGATAAAAAAGTTACCGCGTATGTAGATGAAGACCGGGTGCCTGCGGGATCTCACACCGAAACCTTTGTGGCGGCCAAGTTCTTTATTGATAACTGGCGGTGGTCCGGGGTTCCGATGTACTTGCGTACAGGTAAACGCATGGGGCGCAAACAAACCAGTATTACGGTTCAATTTAAAAAGCCACCGATGGAGCTCTTTCGGACGGTGCAATGCGCCAATGATGTGTGCGATCTTACCGAAGCGCAACCCAACATGTTGACCTTTCGTATTCAGCCTGACGAAGGGATTTCCTTACATTTTGCGACGAAACGTCCTTCGATGCATATGGTGGTCGAAGATTCCGAATTGGACTTTAACTATTCGGAAAACTATAAAGGCACCTTGCCGGAAGCCTATGAGCGTCTGTTGATGGATGTGATGCGTGGGGATGCGACCTTGTTTATGCGTTCGGATGAAGTGGAAGCGGCTTGGAAGATCATGGATCCGATCTTGCAGGCCTGGCAGGAGCGTAATGCCCGTATTCCCATTCATTTTTATTCTCCCGGATCGTGGGGGCCCTTGGCGGCAGATGAACTTTTTGAGAATGAAGTGGGCAGTTGGCAAAACAGTTAAATATTTTTTAGCCTGAAGCAGGAAAGGGGCTTTGTTTTCCCTGAAATGGGGTTACATTCGGGATCATGAATATTGATCCTTCCCTTTCTGACCCCACGCCTGCGGCTAGCTATGCGGCGCCCGCGCTCCCTCCTCCCATGCCTGATTCACGTAAGCGTAAGCGCAAACGTGTCCATTGGATTGTTTGGGTGATCTTGTGTGTGAGTCTATTGATTAACTTTGTGACCTGCTCGGAATTTGGATCTGATTTCAACGTCTATGGTCTTGATGAATTCCCTGCAGTTTCGGAGACCTTGACGTGGGGAAGTGCGCATGCGGATACGCAAATTGCGGTGTTGAAATTGGAAGGCGTGATCATGCGGGAATCATCCAGTTCTTTATTTGGTGATACGGTGGATCCGGTGACCAAGTTGTTAAATGAAATCCGCGCGGTAACGGTGGATACGGATTATAAGGCGATTTTATTGGAAGTGAATTCCCCAGGGGGTGGGGTGACGGCCAGTGATGAAATTTATCAGGCTTTGATGGACTTCAAAGCGTCGGATCCCGATCGACTCATTTTGGTACACATTCGTGATATGGCGGCCTCGGGTGGATATTACGTCGCGATGGCTGGCGATTTATTGGTGGGGCAACCTACCTCGGTGGTGGGCTCTGTGGGCGTGATTATTTCCGCGGTAAATATGCATCAACTGGGAACCAAAATCGGGTTGGAAGATGTATCCTTAACTTCGAGTAGCAACAAAGCATTGTTGAACTCTCTGTCGCCTGTGGACCCTGAGCATCAAGAAATTTTGCAAAAAGTGGTGGATCAGATGTATCTGCGCTTCCGTGGTTTGGTGTTGGAAAACCGTCCTTTTACGTCCGAGTATGCTGATGAACATCACTTGTTGGATGGTCGGATTTTTGATCAGCAAACCGCATTGAGTTTTGGCATGGTGGATGAAACGGGATATCTCGATCATTCCCGTGAGCGTTTGATGTCGATGTTGGGGGTGGATGAGGCTGCCTTTTATGAAATCAACTTCAGCACAGGTGGCTGGGGGGGATTGTTTAATGTGAAAACACCTGAAATATTGGCTCCGATTCAGCCTAATTCTCAGTTCCAGTATGTGTGGAAACCCTAAGATGTCAAAGACGAGACTGATTGTACAAGGTGCAAAAGAGCACAATCTTAAGAATGTAAATGTATCGATTCCCCGAGAAGCCCTGACGGTGATTACGGGCTTGAGTGGCTCTGGAAAATCTTCGTTAGCCTTTGATACAATTTTTGCGGAAGGGCAGCGCAAATACGTGGAAAGTTTGTCCGCGTATGCGCGACAATTTTTGGATCAGATGCAAAAGCCCAATGTGGATCACATCGAAGGGCTTTCTCCTGCGATCTCCATTGAGCAACGGACAGCTGGGTCGAATCCGCGTTCGATTGTGGCGACCACGACAGAGATTTATGATTATTTGCGTTTATGGTATGCCAGCATTGGTATTCCTCATTGTCCAACCTGTGGAAAAACGCTGACCCATCAGACGGCCGAAGATATTATTAATCAACTCTGTGACTTGCCGGTCAAAAAGAAGGTGATGATTTTGGCTCCCTATATTGATGGTCGCAAGGGGGAGCATCTTGAAGTGTTTAACGATATTCGCAATCAGGGATTTGTGCGGGCGCGGGTAGATGGAGAAATTGTGGAGTTGGATGAAATTCCTGAGTTAAACAAAAAGACCAAACACAGTATTGAAGCGGTGGTGGATCGTTTGGTGGTGGATGAGGGGGTGCGTTCTCGTTTGGCTGACAGTGTAGAGTTGTCCTTGCGTTTGGGTGGTGGTCGTATGTTGGCCATGATCGATGATGGGAAAGGGGGCTGGCAAGATGAATTGTTTAGTGAAGATTTTGCCTGTTTGCCTTGTGGAAAAAGTTACGATAAATTGGAGAACCGTCATTTTTCCTTTAACAGCCCTTATGGTGCCTGCGGAACCTGTGCGGGTATTGGCAACATGGAAGTTTTCGACGAAGAGTTGTTGGTGCCGAATAAAGAATTAAGTTTGGAAGAAGGGGCGATTGACGCATGGAGACGTGGGGGGCGTCGTATGATGATGTGGTACAAGAAAATCCTGAAAGGATTGGCGGCTGCATATGATGTTTCCATGGATACACCTTATAAAGATCTGCCGGCCTCTTTTCAAAAAGTTTTGATTTATGGCTCGGGGGATGACGTGGTCAAGATGAAGCTTTATCGCGGGGGCAAACAGCTGAAATACGATAAACCCTTTGAAGGGGTTATTCCCAATCTAGAGCGACGCTTACGGGAGACGGATAGCGATTATACCCGTCAAAAATTAAGACATTATATGAGCCGTTTACGTTGTCGTGACTGTGAAGGGGCACGGTTGAAGCCTTTGAGTCTCGCCTGCACGGTGCATGATAAAAATATTTTTGAGATTTGCCGGATGTCGGTGAAGGTAGCCTTGGCATTTTTTGAAAGCTTGGCGCTGAGTGACTACGAGCAAAAAGTAATTTCAGAAGTGTACAAAGAAATTCATCACCGTTTACGATTTTTGAATGATGTGGGCTTGGATTATTTGACCTTGGATCGGGAAAGTGGAAGTTTGTCGGGCGGAGAAGCGCAACGTATTCGTTTGGCGACCCAAGTGGGATCGGGTTTGATGGGGGTATTGTATGTGTTGGATGAGCCCAGTATCGGGTTGCATCAACGCGATAATTTGAAGCTGATCGAAACCATGAAAGGCTTGAGGGATAGTGGCAATACGGTGTTGGTGGTGGAGCATGATGAACAGACCATTCGGGATGCGGATTATGTGGTGGATATGGGGCCCTTGGCGGGCACCCATGGTGGCGAAGTGGTGTTTCAAGGCAAACCTGCCGCGTTGATGAAAACCAAGACTTTGACTGCGCAATACTTGCGGGGAATTAAGAAAATTGAAGCCCCGGGTGAACGCAAGAAAGTGGTGAAAAGTAAATCGATTGTGATTAAGGGGGCGACGGAAAATAACCTGAAAAACATCACGGTGAAGATTCCGTTGGGCGTGCTTACCTGCGTGACGGGCGTGAGTGGTAGTGGTAAATCTACTTTGGTGGATAAGATTTTAAAGCGGGTGTTGTTTCAGAAGTTTCATGATTCCAAAGATCTTCCCGGTAAACATAAGTCGGTAAGCGGTCTGCAACATGTGGACAAGGTGATCGTGATTGATCAGAGTCCGATTGGGCGTACGCCCCGATCGAATCCGGCTACGTACACGGGTGCGTTTGGTCAGATTCGGGATTTGTTTACAAAGTTGCCTGCGAGTCAGGTAAGAGGGTATGGTCCCGGTCGTTTCAGTTTTAATGTGAAGGGGGGACGTTGTGAAAGTTGTAAAGGTGACGGTTTGCGCCGCATTGAAATGCACTTTTTACCGGACGTGTTTGTGACCTGTGAGGTGTGCAATGGGAAACGTTATAATCGAGAGACATTAGAAGTTCGATATAGAGGCAAAAATATTTCGGACGTCTTGGGGATGACGGTTGAAGATGCATTGGACTTTTTTGGTAAAGTGCCAGGTCTTAAACGTAAATTGAAGACCTTGGTGGATGTAGGTCTGGGGTATTTGCAAGTGGGTCAACCCGCAACCACTCTATCAGGAGGGGAAGCGCAACGGGTGAAGTTGGCAACGGAATTGAGCAAACGGGATACAGGAAACACTTTGTATATTTTAGATGAGCCGACCACAGGGTTGCATTTTGCTGATGTGGATAAGTTGCTGGAAGTGCTCTTGAGGTTGCGGGATGCGGGCAATTCTCTCTTGGTGATTGAGCACAACCTCGATGTGATCAAAACGGCTGATTGGCTTATTGATTTGGGTCCGGAAGGCGGCGATGGCGGTGGGGAGTTGATTGCCGAAGGCACACCCGAACAGGTGGCAAAAATTGACGCCTCTTATACGGGACAATTTTTGAAAGAGCTGCTGTGAAAATGGGGGGGGGTGTTCTTTTTAGGTCTTAGGAGAAGAGGTGCTTGCTCTCTCGGTCATCTGGGTACGTACCGAAGTGGAGGTGGTGGTGTGGTTTGGATTGGTCAGAGTGTCTTGGAGTCGTTGCACTGCTAAACGTCCCATCGCAAATCTTTCCACATTGACGGTACTTAATTGAGGGTAGGTGGCTACGGCCCAATTGATATTGTCAAATCCCATGACCGAAATATCATCCGGCACCTTGACTTCACCGCTTCCCAGCAGAGTTTGCAGTGCACCGGCAGCCATTTCGTCATTGAAGCAGAAAATGGCAGTAGGGCGTTGGTTTTTTTTAAGAATTTTTGAAGCGGCTTCGCATCCTGACTCGCGTTGGAAATTACCTTCGAACCATTGCAGAGACGTTTCGGGGAGGCCGTGTTCTTTCCAGGCATCTTTCACGCCCGACATGCGTTCGTCGGTGATGTGGCCGGGGAAGCCGGTGACGCAGGCCAGGCTCTGATGTCCAAGACTGATTAAGTGAGAGGTGGCTTCAAAAGCTCCTCCATAATTATCGACGTTGATCACGTCGCTTTTCAGTCCTCGCATATTTTGGTCGACTAAAACGGATGGAGGTCCATTTTTAACCAAACGCCGCAGTAAGGATGGTTCAAAGATCCCGAGATAAATGGCTCCGTCAAGTTGAATTTGCATGACGTGTTCATAGGCCCTGTCTTCGGAGGCTTCGCTCAAGGTGACCAGCATCAAATACCATTCGATATCGCTGAGGCCTTCTTGAATACCGGTGACGATATCAACGTGATAGGATCCATAGGCATGAGGATCAATTCCGGAAAGGACGAGGCCGATGGTTTTTCGTCCGTTTGTACTTTGGGGAAGAATGTTACTTTCCTTTTTGGAAACATAGGTTCCTTGAGCGGGGATCGAATAGATGAGGTCTTCTGCGCGCAACTCCGATAAAGCCCTTTTCACGGTAATCCGATTCATGGAGTACTGTGCAGATAAGTCATCCATGGAGGGTAACCGTTCATCTGGATGGTAGACGCCGGAAAGAATATCTTTGCGCAGGGTGTCCGCCAATTGTTTATACAGATAGGCTCGTTTGGATTTTTTAGGTGCGCTCATGGGATTCTTTTAGCAAATTAATGGATGGAGTCAATGATACGATGGGATCTAGCTTACTTGGTGAGGGGATGGTGGATGGGGGCATTCCCAGGCGGGAGTTGAAAGCTGAAACGCTCGAGGCCTGCTTGGGTGACTTTTACGGTTATGTTTTGAGTGGAGGGGTTCCATCCTACCCAAGTGAGGTCTCCAAATTGGTTTTGGTAGACGGTGCCGGTAGGCACGGTGCTGCGATAGTCTGTGGCTGGTTGGCCGAGGATGTTAAGCGCATGGGCCATGGCGTAGGTGACGCCACCATTCTGCCCGTCTCCCAGTTCTGTGTTGTTTTGTTGGGCCTGTTGGAGGAGTTTGCATACCGTTTGCGGGTCGCCCCACATGAGTTGACCCAAGGCGACATGTCCCCATTCGCGTCCGAGGGGTGTGAAGGAGTCGGTACCTTGTCGGGTGAGCATGGCTTTTGATTGGGCTTGAATAAATTGCGGATCATCGAAACCGATATATTGCAAGTGGGTCCAGGTGGGAAACCACTGAATACCGTAGATGTGTTTGGCTTCTCCGCTGAACCAAGTGAAGTATCCCATGTCTCGATCACGGCGCACACCGACAATGGTATGTTTGGCTTGATAGGCTTCGGGAAACACGGCGGGATTTTTGGGGTCTTCCCAGGCATAATAATCGTTCCAATATTCACGAATGGCTTCGGCTTCGACCGCGTAGCCCATAGCGCCGGTGTCTCGCAGATGGTCATCTCCCAAAGCGCTGCCGAGTAGAAAAAGACCTGCCCAGGCCATCATGGATTCGGAGGTGGATTCCTGGTTATTGCCGTCGGAGGTGCTGGAGGTTCCTCCGGCGTAGGAATGCCCTACCCAGGGAGAAAAGGTACGGAGAAAAGGGAATTCTGTAGAGGTTCTATCGGCATTGGCATAGTGTAGGGCGATGGGGGTGATCACTTCTTGATAGTGTTTTCCCCAGGAGGGGTCGAGTCGGATGAGCATGGCCGCAGAGAGGGTGAAATAGCCATGATGAAAATGGCAATCGGAAAAGGTTTCAGATCCGTAACTGGGGTTAAATCCGACCACGCCATTCCAAGGCGAAGGGTAACGGGCGAAGTATCGTGCAGGTTCTCCGGGGGTGTAGGTGCACCAATCGCTGAGGGCTTCTCTCAGCATGTCCAGGGCCTGATCGCTCAGGGGGTGATTGCGTTGTTCTGAAAGGGTGGCGACCCGGGCGAGGGCGAGGAGTTCTTTGCCTCCCCAGTAGGTGTCCGCGCCGGCGCGGTCACTGCTCTTTTTTAAGGCGCTGTTGGTGATCCATTCAGTTAGAAAGTCATCTAAGACTGCGGGTTGAAAAGGGGTTTCAACCTTTTCTTCGCCAGTGGGGAGGGGCAGGGTGATGGGGAGGCCATGAAAGGTGTAGCTGAATTCAAAAGCATTTCCCTTCGAAACTTTCATCAATCCGCGTTGGGTTTGATAGGTTACGGGCACGACATCGAGATTGTTTTTCGTATTGCGCCAATGATGAGGCAACCATCCTTGAAGGACCTGGGTCTGATTCCCTTGTAGGGCTTCGGTTTGAATGCTCCAGCGGGTGAGGACTTCAGATTTATCAGGGTCAAATGACCATTCGTAGCGGGTGTCCCGGGGGAGGGTGTAGGCAAAGGAGGCAAATGCAGGTGCGAGTTTAAGTGAAGGTAGGGCGCCGATTACAAGAAAATGGCTAGGTTTATCTGAAACGGGAAAGAGGGCTTGTCCGCGTTTTTCCCAATGGCAATTTTCAGGGGCGTAGACTGAAAAGAGTCGGTTTTCTCTGGAGATGATGAGGCGGGGGTTGGGGTGAGGGAAGCTGATGGGTGTTCCTTCGGTACTGAAGAGAAGATCGGCAGGGTTGAGGGTGATGAAGGGTTGAACTTCTTTGTTTTCAATCCACATAAAGGGCATGCCACGGGCAAGGGTGATTTCCATGCGGGCGCTACCGGCGGCATGCAGTCCAAATTGAAGTGAGGAATCCCCCCAATTTATGGTGGAGCAACGGGTAAATACGCCAGGTTGAGGTGCGTCGGGTTGGTCGCTGAGGATGAAGGTGTCGGCGGCAATGAATCCCCATCCACCTTGATGTTCATCCACCAAACGTATGCGCGCTTTTTTTCCTTTGTAGGCCTGTACATCCCATCGTTGAGGACGCAAATTATTGGATTGATCACCTACGGTTTTGTAAATGACTTTACCGTCTACGAGAAATTCAACGCCTAATTTATCAGGTTCGTTTCCTCCTGAAACGCGGAAGTGAATATAGTCATGTGTGATGGGGATTTCGGGGGACGTGATGCTGCCTACGGCGCTATCGCCACCATAAAAAGAGCAGGCGTAGGCATTGCCGTTGATGTGGGCGGCGCCGTGTTGCGTTGCGGGCATAGGAAGGGGGCCGAAGGCTTTGCCTTTAACGATCCAGTCTTGGGGCCATTGACCTTCTTCAAAATCAAAGAGTAGAATGCTGCCATCTACCATACCACTCTGTTTGGGGATGCCGCTGATTTGCAAAGGGCTGCCCAATACGAGGTCGGTGCCGCTTTCTGACCATGTTTGAGGGATGTACAGGTCGAGCCCGTTTTCGTGAGGGTCGACGGTGAGGGGCATGACCCAGAGCTTGCCGGGAAAGGCCGGTTCCGTGAGCAGTGCGGTCCACCAGTCATTGGTGGGGAGGGGTCGGTTTCGGGCTTGCGGGCCCAGTAAAGGTTTCTTGGCGAAAAGAGCTTGGGTGTTTGGGTTTTCTGGAGGTTCAGATGCGATAGATCCCTGTCCTAAGGGGAGGGGGACTTGCTCAGATCGTAGGGGGAGAGCTTGAGAAAAGGCGAAGAGACATACACACAAAGAAGCATTCTGAAAAAGTTTCATACTTACCCCTTTACAAAAACGGGTCTCTATGTAAATAATAAACTAACCTACAACTAGTATGGTTTTTGATTTGTTAAAAAATAATAATGGAGACGCAGATGAAAAAATGGATGATTCTGATTGGATGTATGACGATGATGGGTGCGATGCTTCAGGTTTCGGCTCAGGACTTTGGTGATTTTAGTTCACAAACGTTGACGGGGAAAGCGTGGGAAGCCTACGGTAAAGGAAACTTTGAATTAGCGTTAACTTATACTGCGAAGTGCAAAGAGATGTACATGTCAGAGGCGTTAAAACAGGAAGCGTCGTTGGATGCATTTCCGGTAGGGGAAGGTACACATGAATATTGGGCTTTGAATGATGTGGGCACCTGTTTGTTTATTGAGGGTCAGATTTATGAAAAACAAAAAAATATTACACAAGCACTCGAAGTGTATGCGGTGGTGGTGAATCAACTTTCTTTTAGTCAGTGTTGGGATGAAAAAGGATGGTTTTGGAAGCCCGCAGAAGCATCGGCAGGTCGGATCAAGCAACTTGAATTTGATTCGCTCCTCGATTAAGAAATCGTGTATTCAAATTGAGCGGAGAATCCTCCGCTCCCCTTTTTAGGAAAAAAACATGTGTACCTTCAGAATTATTTTACTCACTTTCCTTTTTAGTTTGATTCATACATCTCCCCTGTGGGCGCAAGGGTTGGGGGATGCCGGTCCCTCACTTGTGGTGATAGAAGGAGACCAAGAGCAGGGGTACCGTTTGATGAAAAACGGACAGCCTTTTCGTATTCATGGTGCGGGAGGGAGTAAGTACTTGGATGTGTTGGCGACTAATGGAGGTAATGCCATTCGGACTTGGGGGGTGGGGCCGGATACGGAAGATATTTTAAATCGTGCGCATGCCCAAGGAGTTTCTGTGACTTTGGGGCTGTGGTTGGGTCACGAACGACATGGCTTTGATTATGGTGACGCTGCGCGGTTGGAGAGTCAGCGTGCGGAAGTGGCTGCTGCGGTGAAAAAGTATCGTAACCATCCGGCTTTACTCACATGGGGGTTAGGCAATGAAATGGAAGGGATCCAGAATAGAGGGGATCATCCACAAATTTGGAAAGAGATTAATTATCTGGCGGAGATGATTAAAGAGTTGGATCCTCATCATCCGGTGATGACCGTGGTTGCGAATGTAAATCCTGATAAGGTGAACGCGGCGATAACTTATGCACCGGCCCTTGATATTTTGGGGGTCAATTCTTATGCCGGGGCACAGAATATTGGTAAAAATTTAAAGGCCTTTGGTTGGGTGAAGCCATATGCCATTACCGAATATGGGTTGCCGGGGCCTTGGGAAGTGCCTCATACGGCATGGGATGCGCCCATAGAACCGACAAGCCGGGAAAAGGCGGGGTTTTATTTTGTATCCACCAAAGGGATTCTTGAGGATCAGCAACAGTGTTTAGGTGCCTATGTTTTTCTGTGGGGCAGTAAACAAGAAGCGACTGCGAGTTGGTTTGGTATGTTTTTGCCTACGGGTGAAAAAACGCCACGGGTGGACGCGACGGTGAGAGCATGGACAGGGAAATGGCCTGCAAACCGTGCACCCATTTTGAAGGAAGTCAACATGCCAATGTCTAATCAAAAGGTGAAGGGTGGTCAGTATATTGCGGTGCAAGCGCGATATGCGGATGCGGATGGAGATGCGTTGAGTTATGAGTGGGAGGTTCGTCGTGAAAGTACGGACCGAAAAGTGGGTGGTGATGAGGAAGCGGTTCCGGAGTTGGTGGAACATGCGGTAAAGGTGCTGGATGAAAATGGGAATGCATTGTTAAGCACTCCAACGCAACCGGGGGCTTACCGCCTATTTGTCATTATCAAAGACGGCAAAGGATCGGGTTGTATGGATAATTGGCCTTTTTGGATTCAGTAAGGGTTATGCGCATCTTTACAGTTATTTTGGTGATGGGTCTTTGTTGTCCTCCGGCCCTATGGGCTGGAGGCTGGCCACAGGGGCCAGAGGGTGAGGGTGTATTTGTGAAGGGGGTGACGTTCACGATTCAGGATACTGCTCAAAATCCACAGGCTCAACTAGAAGCGTTAGCAGAAGTAAAAGCGATGGGGGCGACGGCGATACGTACCTGGGGGGTAGGTGAGGATACTCCAGCCTTATTGGACCATGCGCATGCGCAGGGATTGAAGGTGTTGGTGGGGTTATGGTTGGAGCATGGACGTGACGGTGCTGAAAATGATGGTGACCTCAATTATCTAAGTGATGACGCACGGAAAAGTCAGCAGCGGGAAAAGGTGCTTCAGTCGGTAGCAAGCCTTCATGAACATCCTGCTGTGCTTGGGTGGGGGCTTGGAAATGAAGTGATTCTGAATATCGGGGGGGAAGATCAGAAAGTGGCTTATGCGCAATATTTAGAAGAGTTGGTGCAAGCGATAAAGGCCATTGATCCGGTGCATCCGGTGATTTCTGTTTCGGCGTGGACGCTGTCAGTTCCCTATTGGCAAAAGTACACCCCAAGTTTGGACGTGTACGGCATCAATGCATATGGGGCGGCTGCAGGGGTTATTCCGGATGACCTGGAGCGGTTGGGGGTCCAAAAACCATATTTGGTAACTGAATTTGGACCACGAGGCGCTTGGGATTCACCCAAAGATGATTTGGGGGTGCCGCAGATGCCGTCGGATGCTGAAAAGTATCAGCAAATTTCAACGGGATGGGGGGAATGGATTGTTTCAAATCGTGGGCGTGGCTGTGTGGGTGGATTTGTATTTAATTTTGGAAATGATGATTCTCCGACGAGCCTCTGGTTGGATTTCTATGTCAAAGGGCTTAAGCGTCCCGCGTATTGGGCCACCCGTGAAGCCTTTACGGGTCAGAAGGTTGACGGCGGAATCGAACTGTTGGAGGAGATGTTGTTGTCTCCCTCGCTGGTGTCGCCGGGTCAGATTTTAACTGTAGGTTTTGAGCCTTTAACGGGAGACGATTTAGGTGAAATTGCTTTTGTGTATAGTCCAGAGTTTGGGGAAAGGGCGTATAGAAATCGCATGTTTCCTGTGCAGGGGAAGCAGGTGCAAAATAGGGTGTGGAAAGTTTTAACTCCAGTGAAGCCTGGGGTGTATCGTTTGTATGCTATTCAAAAAAGTGGGGAGGAATCTATGACCGTTACACAAGCCAGTGTGGAAGTGAAGGAACGAGAGCCGATGGTGGAGATGCCTGTGGTGGCGCCTTCAGGATCAGCAGTGCCCACCGTGATGATTCAAGGTGATGAGCAGGTGGGGTATCAGTTGATGAAAGAGGGGAAGCCCTTTGTGATTCATGGCGCGGGAGGTAGCGAGCATTTTGATGTATTGGCGGTTAATGGAGGGAATGCGGTGCGTACTTGGGGGGTAGGACCTGATACACCCGAGTTATTAAAGAGAGCGCATGCGCAGGGGATATCTGTAACGTTAGGTTTGTGGCTGGGCCATGAACGCCATGGGTTTAATTATTCGGATGCGAAGCAAGTGGCCGAGCAACGGCGAGAGGTTGAAGCTGCCGTAAAGAAATATCGTAATCATCCTGCACTTTTATCTTGGGGGTTGGGAAATGAAATGGAGGGGATTCAGAACCGTGGGGACAGTCCGGTGATTTGGAAGGAAGTGAATTACTTGGCGGAAATGATCAAATCACTGGATAAAAATCATCCGGTCATGACGGTGGTGGCGAATGTAAATCCAGATAAAGTAACGGCGATTAAACGTTATGCGCCCGCCATTGATATCTTGGGGGTAAATGCTTATGCAGGCGCTCAAAACATTGGTAACAACTTGAAAAATTATGGGTGGACAAAACCCTATGCCATTACTGAATATGGCTTGCCTGGGCCCTGGGAGGTTGAACATACGGATTGGGATGCGCCTTTGGAACCTACGAGTCGTGAGAAGGCTGGATTTTATTACATTGCCACCAAAGGGATTTTGGAAGATACCCATCAATGTTTAGGTGCCTATGCCTTTATTTGGGGCAGTAAACAGGAGGCGACCGCGAGTTGGTTCGGAATGTTTCTGCCGAGTGGAGAAAAAACTCCTCGGGTGGATGCGATTACACGAGCGTGGACAGGTGAGTGGCCTGAAAATCGTGCGCCGGTCTTAAAAGAAACCGAGATGCCGATGTTTAATCAAAAGGTAAGAGGGGGAGAATCTTTTTCGGTGAAAGCCCGATATGAGGATGCGGATGGGGATCGTTTACGGTACCATTGGGAAGTGCGAGAGGAGAGTCGCGACCGTAAGGTGGGAGGTGATCAAGAGGCTGCACCTGAGTTGGTCAAGAATGCGGTAAAGAAACTTGATGACGAAGGAAATGCTTTACTGAAAACCCCCAAAAGGTCGGGGGCTTATCGACTCTTTGTAACGGTGAAGGATGGTAAGGGTTCGGGTTGCATGGATAACTGGCCTTTTTATGTGAGGTGAACGGGTAGGTTTATACAAAAACTTTATGGAAGTGGGTCCGTATATACCTGAAACTTAGCGTGGTGTGTTTAGGTTCCCGATGTTCCTAATGTTGTCAGTGGACGATCGGTTATTAACCAAATGAGCTGATGGGTATGGGCTTGTTGGATGGCCCATTTTTGTATGGTAGATTTGCTTGGGTATTCAATGAGGAGTATGGGTTTTCTTGTCTCGCGAAGGGGGATGAGAAAGGTGAGGATTGTTTCAAAATGCTGACGCGATTGTTTTCGGTTGGTGTGAGTGAAAAGATCTTCGATACCTATACCACTGATGCTTGCGAGGTAATCAGGGTGGTGAGTGAGTTGGGAACCATTTTGAGGGATGACCAGCGCATCAGGTTGTATACGTCGGGTATGAGTGGCGATGCGTTTGACCCAGTCGACCATATCCCGTCGATAGCTTTGTTGTGTTTCTGGATTTATACGATCGTCTAAGTAGTGTTCACCATTGTATTCATAGCTTTCAAAGCTGTCGACGATATCAAGATACACGCCGTCAAAGCCCTGTTCCATTGCATCGGATATGGAGTGGAGTATGAGAGATTGCCATTCAGGATCCCAATATTTTACACGGTAATTGCCCTCCCATTCGGGGTTTTCTTTTCCGAGCCATGAGGGAGCTCCTGTGTTTACTTTTCCGTTGGCGCCCCATTCTTGTTTCCAGTAGGCCCGATACTCTTCTGCTTCTCCTATTGAAATATACGCGATGATTTTTCGCCGGGCTTGGTTGTTGCGAATGCTGGAAAGGTCTTGGGGTAACCAAGGTGTTTGTTGGTCATATTGGGGATCCAAAATGATCCAGTCTCTTTGGCAATGTTTTATCTGTTGGATGGCGTCGGCTTTGGATTTTGCAAATGCATCGGCTTGGAGGATATAAGCAAAGGAGTGGGGGAGAGCTGGGGGCTCGGTTGCGTAGAGTCCTTGGATGTGGTTGAGAAAGACAATGCAGAGAATAAGGGTGGATTTCATGGGTGCTGATGGGGGGGGGAGGATCTCGGAGATGGAGATTGATTTGCCTCTTCTTTTCCCAACATGCAAAATGAAATGTAAATGAAGTTTTTTTGAGGGTGTCGAAGAGGTCGGGCTGCGACCCTCTCCGACACAGCTTATTTTTACAGGGTTACATGTAGTTCTGCAATTTCTCCAGCATATGTAAAGATGGATTGGCTCCACGCTCTGCTAAGGGTCAGACCTGATATTTGCTCGGTATGACCATCAGATTTTTTCAGGGTGATGCCTGCCGTCCTGCCTTTTTTGATAATGAGAGGGACGCGATTAAAGGTGAAGGCATAGGCCTCTTGTGGCACCTGCAGCTTTACTTTGGCATTGAAGGTGTTGATATAGGTTAAGGTGTCGGGCTTTGAAAGCCACTCCCCCTCAGGGATGAGTTCTGAGTTAAAGTGAAGACATCCTTCTTTCACTTGCAATCCTAGTTCCGTCATGCGTGTTAGGATTTCTTCTTTTACTTGCCCGGTCATTCCAGGCTGTTTGGCGCCTGCATGTGCGGGGGTATGGGAGTAAGGGTCGGTAGGAAATGCGCCAAAGACTTCAGCGGTTTTTCTGAATCCAAGTCCATCGCGGACATCGAAGTACGCTTCTCTGAGCTGAGATAATTGTTCGGGTGAATCACCGGATGCACTGGCTTTAAGGTAACATTCCTGCACAGCCAAAAGTAATTTTGCGACCATGTGCCAATATATGCTGCCTAAGCCTTCGTAGCCGAACATGGATCCGGAGCGTCCGGTGAAGGCCAGGTGATTGAAGGTGTTTTCATAGAGGGCGAGGATCGCGCTATGGTCCGGGTTGTGATCAAATTCCTTGAGGGCCGCTTCGAGATCTCGTACATTTTTGAAGTCAGCATTAAAATGAAGGTCTCCATGAGCGTCTACGCTCAAAATGCGTGTGTCCTGCTGATCGATCAGGGTTTTTAACAGGGGAATGTTTTCTGCCTCGGATCTGCAAACTTGGTTTTTTTTCATGAAAGGTGCAGGTCTTTCGTCTGGATAGAGGAGGTAGGAATGTTGATCTTTTCTGTAGAGAGGGCTTTGGCGTAGGGCCTGGAGTAGGTCGAGGGCTTCGGTTGAATTGAGGATGCCGGAGGAAAGAATGGAGACTTGTCCTTCAAGCATCAGGGTAAGTTTTTTTATACCGGCTGTATCTGGTGTGGGGAATGTGAGTACATGATAGGCGTGATACATGCCGTCGGGTCTACGATTTGCGCGAAGGGTGATTTCGCAAACGCGAAGGGCTTGTTTACTGAAATCCAGAATGAATGCTATTGGTATCAAAGATTGTGAGGTAGCGAAGGTGTCGCGGTATACGTCTTCCCGATAATCGGATGCGGCCTGACCTAGATCATCCAGTATTTTTCTACGTTCAGAATCATTTCGAAGGCTGTGGGTTAAGGTTGAAAGGATTGTGTGGGTGCGTTGCATCCAGGTGGCGACTGAGGTAGAGAGCTCTGCATGGGTTTCAGTTGAGGCCTCTACGAGAGTGACCATAAACTGAAGATATCGATGCAGATATCCCAGGGTAACCACGGAAACGCCTCGGCCGGCTAACGCATTGTTGGCGTCGTTCCACTCGGGGCGTTGGGTGTTCATCCAAATACCCCCGTCCGGAATGAGATTGCCAAGTTTTGCAAGTGCCAGTACCAGCATTTTTTCGAGTAAGGAAAAACTGAGGGCATATCCATCTGGCCCGTAAAGCATGCGACCATCTGCGCCCATGGTTGCAACACGGGTTTCGACGTGTTGGTCTCGGTTGTGATCAAATAAAACGGTGGTACCGTCGTTGCGTGAAACCAATTCGCTGTAGGGAAGAATCCGGTAGGGAACATCGGCGGCACTGAAGGCGCTTTTATTTAATTGTGTGGCTAATGTGCCGGGGGCAAAACGTTCCTGGGCTTCTAAGAGCTTGAGCAGGTAGATGATTTGATGGTCTCCCCAGTATCCAATATTGGCCCAGGGGTTTTCAGGTTCCGGTTTTTCCCATTCGATGCCGTCGCGCGTCACGCGGTAGGGATTGTAGCCGTCGGCTGTGGTGGCATTGAGGAAGCAAGTGATGACTTGGGGAATGAAGGCGGGGCAGGAGTAGAGTAGTGCTTCTAAATTTTGAAAAAGGTCTCGCCAGTTTCCTTGGAAATCGAGTTTGGGGCTGCCGTCGGGGTGATGGGTGTTGATCTGGAAGGTGTTCCAAGGTCGGCTGGGGTCACCATGACGTCGACTAAAGGTGAGGGGCAGATATTGACGGCAGATGCGTTGTAGGTCGGGGTTGCTGATGTGATCAATTGCTTGAGAAAATTCTTGATAAGAGATGCGTTCGGGCAATGGGTTGAAGACCTTTTCAACTTGGGGGGAGGCATCTTTGCGCCAGGTATTCAGATAAGAAATAAGGTCTGATTTTCGAATTTGAGGTCCGTCTGGAAATAATCCTCCCCGCATACAATTATACACGACGTTGCTGAAATGATGTTGGCTGGCTGGGGTGTTGCCACTGATTTGTTTCCCATCTGCGGAGGCGATTTTGTGAATCAGCTCTTCGGATCCTGCGTGGAGATCTTGTTCGAGTGCTTGTTGTAAGGTTTTCGGGTTTTGCAGGGCATTTTGAAGCTGAACCAAATCGGCATGGCTTTGGTTTACTTCGAATACTTGATATCCCTGTTGTTGGCTGTGTGGCGCGAGGGTGAAAGAGGAATGCACGAGGAAGGCTCCTCTACGTGCGCAGATGTCTTGTTCTGGAGTGATGTCACGCTGTTGTCGAAAGTTGCTCACTTGATCAGAGCAGAGCAAAACGGATGTAAGGGGCCATCCGCAGGTCCATGCCGAGTTGCAACGCATGGCTTCACTGGGTTCTGCGAGATCAGTTAAGCGAGAAGAAAGCGCATAGAGGGCCAGGGAGCCGGGAGAGAGGAGCGCGTTGCGTTTGTAGGCATCGAGCAGATTGCTGAATTCCCGTTGCACTTGTGAGCTAAGGCAGGCGGGGAGAAGGTTTTGTACACCGTCCAGCATCTCGATTTGGATCTCTTCCTCTCCATGATTTTCGAGTTCAATTTTACGAACCAGTCCCCAGCGGTCACTGGTCTGCCAGGTATAACGAAATGTGAGTGGTACATGTTCGAGACGTTCTTCAAAGCAAAGGGCATCGCCGTGTATGTGTTTGTAGAGGTTCCGAGTGCGTGGGAGTAGAGGAGGGATGGTGGTATCGAAGGGTTGCCAAAGCTGCCCTGAGGGAAGTCGAATGAGGGTGATAGGGCCTGTATTGGCTGCGTTTTCAGTGATTCGGTCATCTGTGGTGTAAGGGAAAAGCGCGTTTTCAGCATCCTTTCTGCCTGCGCTAAGTCCGCCCGTGCTGGAAAGGAAAACCCAAATGTCGCTGGCGCTTACCAGAGACATGAAAAAGGGAGGCATGTGGTCGAAGTCATCTATACGGTGGAAATTTTTCATATTCAGTTCTTTTATCAAAAGTTATACTGGTATGCAACTAGTAATATTTAATGAATTTTGAAAATATGGGTCGAGAAGGGTGTGGTGTGGTTTCCGAGGGTCGGAGCTTAAGAGTAGGATTTTTCCGAGAGTCGGAAAAAAGGGGGAGGCGTGCGCGAGTGAGAGCGGAAAAAAGAGGCTCGAAATTGTGAACAACAAAAACCCCGGGAAGTTACCTTCCCGGGGATGTGATCATTCAAGCGTGATGAGGAGATTATTTTTTGCGGCGCAGGGTGAATGCCAGCATGCCCATACCCATCACGGCCATAAGCACCGATGAGGGTTCAGGAATTGCAGTGATTGAAAAATCTGAAAAGGTCGGACCGCTTGCTCCGAACGAGCCACCACCAAAGAAGAAGCGTGATTCATCTCCTGGTTCGGTGAAATATGTACCTCCACCTATGGTAGAGAGGTCAATCGCTGTGGTAAATACATCGGCAGAAAAAGTGCCGTTATAATTATTGTCGGCAAGGTAGGTGACGGTGTTGGCTGTCATATCGTATTCGATACGTAAGCGTACGGGTTCAGAAGGGTTATCACCTACAACACCTCCACTAAAGGGGGCGATGGATGAGCTGAATCTGCCAGGGTTTGTTCCTTGAACAGGGCCATCGTCATTGGAACCAGATAACTCAACCCAGAGACTATCGGCAATATCCCAATCGGGGGTGCCGTATGTGCCCACATTACCGCCGCCGATGCCATAAAAAGCAGAACCAAGTCCGTTCCATGTTACTTCGGCTGCATAAGATCCTGACATATAATCGCTATCTGTGGTCCGAATGTAATTACGACTATCATTTCCTGCAACGGCTGAAAAAGTTGCCCCAGAGGCGGAAAAGGTCACGGCGTTATCAGTACCTACGGTATCCGAAATTTCTAAATTCGAACCTAAAGAGGTTAAGTCATCTGTAAATACAGTGGCGGCTAAGCTGTATCCTGCAAGTGAGATGCTCGCAAGTGTGGTGATGAGAAGAGATTTTTTCATGTGGAGGCTCCTTGTGTAAAATATACCAGTAATAAACTAGTACTAAGATAGTGTTGATGAGGTTGGAAAGTCAAATAAATAAAATTATATTTTTAAAGTTTTGTGCGCGTCTTTCGTTTTGCTGCGAAAAGTACGCAAGTTGAGAGAGAATTATGCTGATTGACCGTGTTGCGATCAGGTGTATCTTGGCCCTTTTTCAGGCGGGTAGGGTGGTGAGTCTTCTGCAAATTTAGGGTTGTTGACGTAAGGTTGCCCCTTGGACAAATGCAGATTTGATTTGCATGTTTTTTTGGAATGCGGGGATGCCACGGTCGTTGCGGTAAAGGTGGGCCGTGACCATGTCGACTACGGCCATGCCGATTTGTTCTCCGAAAATATTCATACAGGCTTCATCTTCACGGGCAATGGGGTATAAGCTGACATAACCCATTTGGTCTGGAAATTTAAGACCTGAATTTTCGACAAACGTTCTGAGTTCGGGAAAGAGGGAGATGACCACATCGGGTTTTGCGTGTTGCACCCAGTTTAAGCAAGTGCGTTCATCCGGGAGGTGTGGTTGATGTAATACCAGTGGCGTTTCAAGGGAAAACAAATGGTGACTGGTGTAGTCGAATAAACTGCCCCATTGCCAATTTAAGTTGGCATCATTATTGGGGTTAATGCATAACCCCGGCCGTCGATAACCCAGGGAATGGAGTTCCTGCATCATTGACAAAAATACATCATAGATGCCGCTGGTGACGCGATGGACGGCTGGCGATTGGAGATTGTTTCCCAAGGCTGCAATGGCGAAGGGGCTACAGTCCATGGTTAAAGACGTTTCGTTATTGGAAGGAGGGGCCAGGATTACAGCTTGTATTCCTCTGGCCATGAGAATGCGGTGCAACTGTTTGGAGGAGAGGGTGGGGGCGGCCAAACAAAATTCCTGTACGTTAAATCCCAACTCGGCGGCCCGGGAGCAGACCCCGACATAGATTTGTTTGCGCACTGAGGGCTTTTGGTTTTTTAAGTGAGTGCAAAACGTGACGTAGGCTAAGGTGGTGACTCCTGATTGTGAAAGGTCACGCCCTCGACTGGCCATCAATGCGGAGACCAAAGGATTTTTACGGTAGCCCATTGCTTCCGCGGTGTCTTGAACTTTTTGTTGGGTGACCTGTGGGATGGAGGGGTGTTTCCTCAAGGACAATGATACGGTTTGCACGGATATATCTAAAGCCTCGGCAATGGTCTTTTGGGTAATCTTCATTTACTTTATGATTAAAGTGAAAGAGAGGTCGTATCAAGGATGAACCCGTGATAATTTTAATAGACATCCGTTAACTTTCAGAAACCCAAGGATTTTAAACATGAAAAAAACAATCTTAACACTCACGTCGATGCTCTTTGCTGGATTTCTGCAAGCTGAAACTATCTCTTTGGACTTTGGATTGAATACCTATGAGAGCACGGGCAACTGGAATAATTTTTCAGGGACAACCAGTTTTCGTTTTGAGGATAATACGCCCTTTTTGATGGCGGAGAATATGATAAATTCCTTGGGCGTGGCCACCACTGTAGATTTCTATTTCATGGATTTTAACAGTGGCGCTTCTGCGGGGATCGGGGGGATTAACTACACCACTGATACCAGTGCGACCACAGGGCTGCCGCTTTCCGCTACTCGTGACGGACTATTTGTAACGGATGGAGCACCGACGGCAGCGAATTTTGAAATACGTGGACTTGAAGCGAACACCGATTATAACTTAACATTTTTTGCGGGAGCAGATGCGTCGCCTGTGCGGGCAGATACGAATTGGATCAGTGACGGACAAACGGTATCCATCAGTCCGAATTTGAATACCGCGGCGGTAACCATTTTTAATGCACAGTCGGATGGGTCTGGCACACTTGGAATTCGTTTGGAGAGTACGGCGGGAGGGAGTGCTGGTCTGTGGCATTCCTTGGAAATTGCGACGATCCCAGAACCTTCTAGTTTGATTTTGTTTTCAATGGCTTTGGGCTCAGTACTGTTGCTGCGTCGACGAATTAAATAAGCTGTCCTGTGTTCACAGAAAAACCCTTATCGATACGTATCGATAAGGGTTGTTTTTTGTCCTGATGTAAATCGGGTTTTAGAGCTGTTTAAGCCATTCCAAGAGGGCGGGTCCCCAGGCGTGATTCATGGCCATGCCAAAGCCGTGTCCACCTTCCGGGTATACATGAAGTTCAGCTTTAACGCCGTTTTCGGTGAGGGCAGAGGTGAGGGTCAGGGCATTGGCGAGAGGGACGGAGCCATCGTCTTGTGCGTGGGCGATAAACATGGGGGGTGTTTGGGGAGTAATGGCTTTTTCGATGGAGAGTTGTTCGGCCAATTCGGGATCGCAAGGCACGCCCAATAAATTATCACGTGAACCAAAATGAGAGAACGGTTGGGTCAGGCTCACGACGGGATAGAGGAGAATGCTGAAATTGGGCAAGAAGTCGAAGGAGTCCATTTCATCCCCGACTTTACTTTCAGGGACTTCGGCTTGGGTGGAGAGGCTGCCGGCCAAATGTCCGCCTGCTGAATATCCCATGATCCCCATTTGTGTGGGGTCCAACTTGTTTTCTTGTGCCCAATGACGCAAGACCCGCATGGCGCGTTGGGTATCGCAAAGGGGAACGGGGTGACGTTGTGGCGCGTGACGGTATTCTAAAACGGCCGCGGCAATTCCGTGGGCGTTTAAGTATTGTGCCGGACGATGACCTTCTTTGGGGGTGCTGACCATGCTGTATCCTCCGCCGGGTAAAATCAAAACCGTTTGACCTGTGCGGTGTTCTTCGCTGGGGAGATAAACGGTGAGGGTCGGGAAGTCGCCATCATCTGCAGAAGCGAAAGGTTTGCCGTTTTCAGGCCATACGGAGAGGGTGCGGGGGATATTGATCGAGGGAGTGGCTTGCATGTTTTTTACAGGTTATGTGAACGCGTTAGAGAAAAGGAAGAAGGTTAACGGGGGGGGGGAGTTGATTAGGCTTGGTTGAGTAAGGCGTCAAATTCACCATTCTCAATCATGGGTTCGAGCTTTTTCCAGCCGGCAATGTGGGTACCATTGATAAAGAGTTGGGGGACGAAGTCGAAAGGGCCGATTCGTTTTTCGAGGGTGTCTAGATTTTCGGAAGGCAACCATTGGTCTGTGGCTTTATCGTAGCCAATTTCATAGGCGGTGAAGTCGAGATCGCGAGAGCGAAAATAATCCATGGCTTTGTGACAGAGACCGCAGATTTCGGAGTAATAGATAATGATTTCAGGTTTTGACATATTGGGTGAGGTTGGGGGTTTATCACCGATAAAGGTGATGAGAGGTGATGGAAATGGAGCGGCTTAGGCTTCGGCTTGCACCCTACGGTAGGGGGTTTCGGGTATATCGGCGCATTTGAGGTTTTTGAAACCTAATTTCTGAAGTCGGGTTTGGAGCATGGTGGAGCTGTGAACTTTTGAACTGGGGCGCATGAGCATCATATTGAGATCGAACAGGGCGGAATAAACAGGGGTACAACGATCTTCATCCAGCATCAAATCGACGACGACCAATTGACCGCCGGGTTTTAAGGCGGTCAACATTTTGGTGAATAGCGCATCAAGTCCTTGGTCCGGTTCTTGGTGGAGGGCTCCGCAGTAGAGAATATAATCCAACTCTTGGGGGAAATCGCTGTGATGATAGTCTCCACCTAGGAAGGTGATAGAGGCCAAGGCTGCTTTTCCTGCGTGGATTTCCGCGGCGGCCGCCACCACGGGAGGGAGGTCCAGTACGGTAATTTGTAAAGAGGGATCGCGTTCGGCTAATTTCAGGCTGAAGGTCCCGGGACCTCCGCCGACGTCTAAAATTTTGGAATGCTGAGGGGGATGGAGGCAGGGGAGGAGGTTGCGTGCCATTAATCCTGCCCGACTGTGCATGCCTTCCACAAAGCGGCGGGTGCGATCTGGATCATTTCCAAGGTGAGGGTTGTCGGGGAGAACAGGTTTTCCACTACGAACGCAGTCAGGTAATTTCATCCATAATCCCGCGAGATCCTGGTTAAATGCGAAGGCGCCGAGCATGCTCTCCGGTGAATCAGGGTCTAAAAAGGGGCGTTGCTCTGGATCGAGATCATAAAGACCGTCCTGTTTTACGAGCAGTCCCATCCCGCAAAGGCTATTGAGCAAGGCCGTTAAATGAGCAGGTGCGCACTTTAAGGTTTTGCATAAGCTTTCGCTATCTTGTTTGTGTTGAGCTATTTCAGAGAAAATACCCAAATCCAAGGCCGCGCCAATGGCAAAGGATTGCCAATATCCTGATGCCAAGCTTACTAAGTTTACTTTTTGTGCCATAAATTGTTCCTGTTAGAAAAATGATAAATAATGTGGAGCATTGCTTGCGTCAAGTGGAGTTGCGAACTATATAGATAGGAACTATGGAACTTCATCAACTACGTTATTTTGTCGCTGTCGCAGAAACTGGGTCTTTTAGCCGAGGGGCTGAGAGATGTGGTATTACGCAACCCTCTTTGAGTCAACAGATTTTGAAACTTGAGGACGAAATGGATCAACGTCTGTTTGATCGATTAGGGCGTCGGGTGCAAATGACGCCTTCAGGTCGCATTCTTTTACCGAGAGCTCAGCGGATTTTGGCTGAGGTCAATTCGGCATCCAATGCGGTCAAGCAAGATGTGGGTGAAGGCAAGGGGAGTTTGACGATTGGCGCGATCCCTACGATTGCACCTTTCTTGTTACCCAAACCCTTAAATGAACTTCGTAAACGTTATCCTGACTCTGAATTGCATATTTGTGAAGATACCACGGATAACCTGACCCAGATGTTGGTGCGGGCCGAAATTGATTGTGCGATCATGAGTCCGCCTGTGGATGAGCCCCATTTGAAAGCTGAAAAACTTTTTTCTGAGGAATTGTTTGCGATTCTACCTGAACATCATGATTTGGCCCGTGCGGGTGATCTGAAGTTGAGCATGTTGGATGGTGAGGATGCGATTGTTTTGCAACCCATGCACTGTTTGAGTGCGCAAATTGATGCGTTCTGCAATGCGGAGAATGTTTCTCGTAATGTAAGTTGTACCACTAGCCAATTGGCGACCTTGTATAATTTGGTAGCGTTGGGCATGGGCTTGAGTTTGGTGCCGGAAATGTTTGTGAAAAATAGTCCACAAGGTCCTTGTGTGATCAAAAACTTCACCGGTAAAATTCCGAAACGTACGATTTCAATTTATTGGCATTCTGCCCGGGTTCGTAATCCTTTGGGTGAATTCCTTGCAGACATCATTAAGTCTCAAAATACCTAACCTATTGTCTCGGCGCTATGTCGTCTAAACCCAAAATTGATCCCGGATGGTTGCAATTGCAACGGGAGCGTTATGGGCCTCATTATCGGTATGTCCCTCCCAATAACACCTGCACGGCAGGTGATTTGGTGGCGGGGATTATGAAGAAGATGGGCTTGGAATCCGAGAGTCGCCTAGCCGAA
This sequence comes from Kiritimatiellota bacterium B12222, assembly GCA_029719485.1. Lineage (GTDB taxonomy): Bacteria > Verrucomicrobiota > Kiritimatiellia > SS1-B-03-39 > UBA6053 > UBA6053. The sequence goes on from CP120722.1 coordinate 1,459,588, forward strand.
ATTACCAAAGAGTGGGAAAATTTGGCAGGAAAAGCCAATGCGACCCATGCGCGACCTGGTCGTTGGGATAAAGGCATATTGGTGGTATATGTGGACCATCATCTCTGGCTCAATGAATTAAAGCGTTATGCTTCCGCTCCTTTACTGAAGAAGCTACAAGAACGGTTTGGTAAGACTGTGGTGAGGCAGCTTCGTTTTGAAATGGACCCTGAGTAAAGGGCGTTTTGGGTAAACGCTTTTCTGCAAAGGGTCGCTGGCGTTTTCACTGAAAGAGCGGGAGGGGCTTCGGCCGGTACAGAACAAATAAAAGCATTGTTCTGATATGCTTTGCACTTGCTGAAGCGGAGGGCTGGGACTATGGTCGCGGGCATTCATTTAACCCCCTGAAAACGCTATGTCACATCCTCATCTCGACCTCGCCCATGCTGAACAAACCCTTTTAGATCTGCTGAAAATTCCTGGACTCAGTGGCCGGGAACGTCAGGTTGCGGATCATTTGATTTCTGAGCTGAAAATTGCGGGTGTGGATGCTCAATGGATTTTTGAGGATGATGCGCACACGCGTATTGGCCGTGATTTTGAAATGGGGAATTTGATTGTGAAATTGCCGGGTACCTCTGAAGGTCCGCGGTTGATGTTCTCGGGTCACATGGATACAGTTCCTCTGGTGCGTGGGGTTCAGCCTAAGAAAGAAGGCAATCGATTTGTATCTCAGGGAGACACGGCATTAGGTGCAGATAATCGCACAGCCTGTGCCGCTATCTTAACCTTGGTTCAGACCTTGTTGAATAACGACAAACCTTATCCTCCCATGACTCTGTTGTTTACGGTGGGAGAAGAAATTGGATTGTTTGGGGCCAAAGAAGTGAAGATGTCCGATTTAGGAAATCCTGAGTGGGGCTTTAATATTGATTCGGGTGATCCTGCGCGTGCGATCATTGGCGCGATTGGCGCACATCGTTGGCAAGTGGGCGTGAAGGGGATTTCTGCACATGCGGGCGTGCATCCGGATCATGGGGTATCGGCGGCGTTAATCGCGGCGCGGGCCATCACCGAAATCTCTGAAAAAGGCTATTTTGGTTTGATTGAAAAAGACGGCAAAAAAGGCACCAGTAATGTGGGGGTTATTGCAGGAGGCGAGGCCTCGAATCAGGTGACGGATTTCGTGAAAGTTACCGGTGAATCCCGTAGCCATGATCCTGAATTTCTTACTGAAATTACAGAGAATGTGTTGTTGGCATTTGAAAATGCTGCTGCATCGGTACAGGACAATCGCGGTCGCACCGGGGTGATTAACTTTAATTTCCAAGCGGACTACCATGCCTTTCGCATGGAAGAAGATCATCCGGTGGTTCAGGCTACCTCGAAGGCCTTAGCCAAGTTGGGAATTACCTGTTTGCCTGAAGTGACCAATGGTGGATTGGACGCGAACTTTCTGAACGTGAAAGGTATTCCGACGGTCACCTTGGGGGCAGGGCAGCACAATCCTCACACTGTGGACGAATATGCTGATATCCCCGAATATCTGACCTGCTGTGAGTTGTTGCTGCAGATCGTTGAAGATGCGGTTGCGCGCTAGGGCTTAGGGCTCGAGTTCTACGACTTGGAAATTGTCAAAGCGTGCGTAGACGGTGGTGGGTTTTTGGTCCGTATCGACCGGAGCCCATCTTACTTCGTGGCCGCCGTGGAAGGTGCTGAATAAAAGTTGGTCGATGAGAGTGTTGTCACCCTCTTCACCACGGAAGGTCACGTTTTGAGTTTGGAGCACTTGTTTGCCGTCGATACGCACAGTGCTGCTGCCATTTGCCTTGCCTGCCTCATTGAGGATTACGTCGATCTCGACATGATGCCAGGTCTCTTTTTTGAAAACGGGTGAGACGCTTTTATTTCCCGTCCCCCATTTTTTTTCGAGGTTTTGATCATAGAGGTAGGTGGATATCCGCCCCTCTTCCTTAAACATCATGCGAGCGCTCCATCTGTCAGGGCTTCGCTGATTTCCGCCAGTGACGGGATTTTCAGGTCCTAATCCGTGGAGTTTTCCGCCCATGACCCATTGAAAATTTTCTTCGAACAGGACGTCAAAACTCAGAGTGGCGGCAGATGTTTTTTGTAAGAGAGGATAATGGATGACGACACGTTGACTGCCGCGTTCGTAGCCTGCGTATCTGACACGAATACCGGGGCTTTGGTCACGACCGCCGGTTTCCTCGTAACTGATTTTATCATGATTCAATAAGGCCTGGGCCAGGCCTTGCTGTGGATGACTAAAGTCTTCGCTGAGGAGGATCTTTTGTTCAGCCCCCGCCCAGACAAAGCTAGTGAGAAAGAGTGTGAGGAGGGTGAAGAGCGATTGTTTCATCGTTTAGCTGAGGTGAACATGTAAGGCAGGGTAAGTGACGTCCTGGATAACGATCTCTTCCTTTGAAAAGTTGGCTACGATGCGATGCGTTTTGCCCTGGGCATCAACGACCTGCACTCCGCGTAAGTCGGGATGGTCAAGGTCTAGAGGGACGGGCATGTTTTGTTGTGCAAATGAACGGGTTTGTGCTGCTGAAACCCCGACCTGAATGAGCACACCTAAATCAAAGAGGGTGGCGTCAGGATCGAATGCCTGCATGCCCGTGATACATCCGCAACAAATTTCGTCTGCATATAAACTGCCCCCTGCGTCATTGACCTGAATACGACCATTTTTAGGGTAGATGGTGACCTGACGTTCTGAGGGTCGGTGAATGCAAAGGGGGGGACCGTATCCTTTGAGCACCGAAAGACTGTTGTCGATATTGAGCCAGTCACCAGAGACGTCAATGGTTTCAGCTTCAGGAGGACAGCTACTCAAGTCGCGGGGGCTTTGATCGTCAAAGAGGGTTCGAGAAAAGGAATTAAATAAATCATTCGCAATGTTTAAATGAAGCCCTTTTACGGACCTTAGATAAGGTCGCCCTTTGGCGCGGGCCCGTTGGAGGACAACCATGCTTTGATCATCAGGCAGGGCAACACAGGCCACATCAACATTGGCAATATTGGCAGGGATATCGCCTTCGGCTACCGGGGAATGGGTATGGATGGTTACGCTGCCGCAGGTGGCAAATCCGTCGGTAAAGGTTTCGGCTTGTGTCCATTCGCAGTTGAGGTCGTGTGCGCGACCGACTCCCAGTATTTCTCCGGCAAGGTTGTATCGCCACTCGGCCATACTGCTTTGGTTTTTAGCGGTGATGAGGCCTTGAGGGGCTTCGGCCGCCCGCCAGGTCCATGAGGCCATGCGGTTTTTGCCGCGTGCCAAGCAGGAGCCGTGGTAGTCATCGTGCCAAGAGGATAAGGTCTGGGGTGTGGTGGCGGGCGTGGATGCGCTGTCGAGCTGATATTTGCGATTCCAGTAAGCCCCCATACTTAAAGTGGCCGCGCGGTCTCCTTCTAGGCGTAGGTAATAAAGTGGAGAAACCGTTTTCATGTTGTGCAGGCGATTTGAAAGAAAGGTGTTGTCTCCGTTGACGGCGACTTCGGTGGCCACTTGTTGTTTCCATCCTTTTTCATAAGTGAGGGTATCCATGTCTCCCAAATAATCGCGGGCCCACAACCAACTGGGAATCGCGTAATCTTGGCAGTAGCAATAGCGCGTTCGGGTATCGCCTCCGATGCGCATGAGACGTCCATCATCAAAGGTGCAGGCCTTGATCACTTTCCATAACTCTTCGGCATGGTGATAGAGAGCTGTTGGTGCCTTCCATCCTTTTGCTTTGCAGTGAAAATGCATCATGGCGATGTTGGAGAGGCAAATGACCATGTAGCCCACGTTCTGATATCCGTGATGATTACAGCCCATGCTGGAAAACATATTGTTACCCTTATGCCAGTCTGAAAGCGCTTTGCCGTCGATGATTTCAGATGAGAAGGCATCTTCAGGGATGGAAATACCATTGAGTAAAAAGGAGGTTCCTCTGTCCTGATAGGCTTGGGCATTCGGAGCATCAGGCAGCATGAGGGCTGCGCGGTGAAGGAGGCAGCCGTTCCAAATGTTGCTTTCAGGTTTGTTGTTTTCCACGGGACCCGCGATGACGGGGTAGTGGTTGAGAATCCAATCGGCCTCTGAGAGGAGTACGCGATGCACTTGCTCGCGATCGGCATCAGGGAAGTGATCTTCCAGTGCTTCTATTCCGTGCCACATGCGTTCGAGGCAAAGGGTGGAAATCCAAGAGTGGCCCCAGGTTTGTCCGTCGGTGGTGACGTGCTTTCCTGAGTGGTGGGTGGAGAGGGTGAAGCGAATTAATCCGAGGGCCCAGTCCAATAATTCATCGCGGCTCATTCCCGCTTTTTTTGCATCCAAGTCAGGGTCTGTGGCCAATACGGCAAAGGCCGCTGCGGCGGTGGTATTGGCTTGTTGGGCCCAGTGACCTTGATTTCCAGGGCCGTAACAGGCGAGTTCGGGAGCGTGAGGAAAGCGGTAAAGAGAAGAACGAACCGCGGCGGGCCAAGGGCTAAGTAAATCTAGATAGGACATAAGATGTGGGGGTGGGGTGTGTATCTAACTGTCGGGGCTGATTTGAGGAATAGATACCTTCCGTAAATCATCGCGACTTATCAATGTCCATTTTCCATTTTCCTGTAGTGAGGTTTGCATGCGGATGACTCCGGTTCCCACTGATAAATAAATTCGACTTCTGTAGGCGGCGTTTACTTCAGGCATATTTAAAATAGCTTCATAAACCACACAGGAAAAGGTGCCTGCGGGCACGTCTATTTCTTCGTCAACTTCCCGGACGGTCCAGTCCAATTCCTGGGCGTGGTAACGGGTTCCTTTCTCGACGGGGTAGGGGAGGTTGAGTTCAAAGTCGGAGAGTTTTTGAGGCGGGGCAGGATTGAGGTGATTCCAGGCAATTTCATTGTGGCTCCCTTTCTCATCCAACGTTTCCCAGTAGAGGGTGATGTCTTTTTCTTCTAGAGGTTTTTCAGCCACTTTTTGCCAAAAACTGCGGTGATCGGTTTGTTGTCGGATGAGCCAGCAGGTTTGGCCTTCAATGTTTCTTTGGGCGACCACGTCCTCACGCAGTTGTCCCAGGCTTTTCCAGTGGTCCTCTGCCCATTCGTAATTTTCATAGATCCAATACGCATGCATGCTTCGGGGAAGGATGGCTTCGCTGAGAGGAAGGGGTTGTTTTTCTGCGGCGGATAAGGGGCGTCCGACGCAGAGCAGTAACAGAAAAAATAGTGAGTGAATCCGCAACATATTGACGGGATGGCATTGGGGGAGAGGGACACAGGGGAAGGTAGTGATGATGAAAGCCCCTGTAGAGAAATCAAGAGGGATTTTAGGGAAAGCTATAGGCAATAAAAAGCACTTCCCGAAGGAAGTGCTCTGACATTTTTCGCTGAAGGAAAAATTATGGCTTGTAGATGTAAGCCAATCCAGAAGAGAAGTTCTCAGATTCGAAGTCGTAGTCCAATTGAAGAGCCAGCATGCTGTTTTCATTGAGCCAGAATCCAAAAGAACCGTAAAGGTCTACAATATCCTGAATATCAATGGTGATGTATTCCAAGCCCAGGCGCATCAATGTAGATTCAGAGGTTTCGAATTCCACACCGCCCCCCATGCCAATGCTGATTTCAGTTTCTTCAGCCGAAAGTTCAATGATGTCATTGATGTTGTATTGAAGAGTGGTCACGCCGATGGTGGCGTTGAGGTAGGGATTCACGGCTTGACCGGGAGAGAAGGAGTAAATGAAATCCGCATCCAAGACGCCAATTTCAAAGTCTTCGCTAATGGCATCTACTTCACCATCAGACCATCCATATATTCCATTTACAGCAATATCGAGATTAGGAGCCACGTTGAAGCTGGCCAAGAATCCTATTTCGTAAGATTCACCGAAGTTATCTTTAAGGCCTTGATCGCCAAAAAATGTGGCTCCGGCTGAAAGACCAAAGTAGGTGCTGCCCAAGAGGGTTTCTGCTTGGAGAGCGGAGAAAGAAAGCATGGCCATGACGGCGCCTAATGTGATCAATAATTTTTTATTCATGAGTAATCCTTACGCCCTATTTTAGGTTGTGTCTCCCCCTTGTGTCGTTCACCGGGCCAGTGGGCTACAAGGGAATGTGTACAGACGATGGTGTCTCTGTCTGCAGGGTGATATTCTATAAAAATATAGAAATTGCTATAATTTTTTAATACTAATCAAGCGCGACTGCGTTGAATCAGCGCCATATCCATGAGGACCATGGCGGCCATGGATTCCACAATGGGGACTGCGCGGTTGACCACGAAGGGGTCGTGTCGGCCTTTCGCTTCCAAGACCGTGGGATTTCCTGTGAAATCTGCAGTGGCCTGGGCTTTACTGATAGTGGCAACGGGTTTGATTGCGACCCGAAAGAGGATGGGTTCACCATTGCTGATGCCTCCTTGAATGCCACCGCTGTGATTACTCACGGTACCGAGTCGGTTTCCTTTCATCACAAAAGGGTCATTGTGGTCGGAGCCTTTCATTTTAGATCCAGCAAACCCTGATCCAATTTCAAAGCCTTTGGTGGCTGGAATCGACATCATGGCTTGCGCCAATTTGGCTTCCAATTTGTCAAATACGGGTTCTCCCCAGCCTGCAGGGCAATTGCGGATCACACAATTGAGAACGCCACCTACGGAGTCACCTTCGTCACGTAATGCGGTTACTTTGGCAATCATTTGCTCTGCAACGTTCATGTCGGGACAGCGAATGATGTTTTGATCGACTTGATCGCGGGTTACAGAATCTGCATCAATGTCATGAGCTTCGAGTTCACCACAGGCGCTAACCCAGGCCACGGTTTCGATGCCGTATTGTTCGTACAGCCATTTTTCAGCGATGGTGCCTGCGGCAACGCGACCAATGGTTTCTCTGGCAGAACTGCGTCCGCCTCCGCTAGAGGCACGATTTCCGTATTTGCTTTGGTAGGTGAAATCCGCATGGGAGGGGCGGGGAATCTGAGACATTTCACCGTAATCGTGGGGGCGTTGGTCTTGATTGGCGACAAATAAGCCGATGGGAGTGCCCAAGGTCTTGCCATGTTCGGTGCCTGAGAGGATTTTAACCTGATCCTTTTCGTCCCGTGGGGTATTCACTTTGCTCTGACCCGGCCGGCGGCGGGTAAGTTGCTTCTGAATATCCGCTTCGGTTAATTCAAGGTTGGGGGGGCAGCCGTCCACGATGGCACCCACTCCAGCGCAATGGGATTCGCCGAAGGTGCTTACACGATATAGAGTTCCAAAATTACTTCCTGACATCTGGGCAACTTAACCAAAAAGACGGCAGATGCAATCCCAGAACGAGCTTTGAAACTAATCGGGTGCATTCGCGGTTTGCATCTTTCTACATTTATGGCAAAGAGGCGGTTCTTGGAGAAACCTATGAAAAAAGACAGCTTTTACGTTACCACCCCTATTTACTATGTGAACGATAAACCCCATATCGGTCATGCTTACACCACTATGCTCGCCGATATGTTGGCGCGCTCCCACCGTTTGTTGGGTCATGACACCTGGTTTTTGACCGGAACGGATGAACATGGGCAAAAAGTTCAGGAAGCCGCTGATAAACGTGGTGTGCCTCCACAAGAGCATGTCGATACCATGGTAAAACGATTTGAAGAGCTGTGGGAACGTCTGGAGATTACCCATGATGATTTCATACGTACGACCGAAACGCGTCATACCAAAATCGTGCAAGAAATCCTTCAAGATCTTTACGATCGTGGTGAGATTTATCAGGCCGAGTATGATGGGCTCTACGATGTGCGCAGTGAAACTTTTATTACCGAGAAAGATCTTCCCGAAGGTTTTTCTGCTGAGAACCTGCCCGATCACGTAAAGGTGATTCAGGAAACAAACTATTTCTTTAAAATGAGCAAATATCAGGAGTGGCTGATTAGTTATATTGAAGAAAATCCTGAATTCATTCAACCCGATTTCCGTCGTAACGAAACCTTGGGTTTTTTGCGGAAAGACTTGTCAGATCTTTGTATCAGTCGTCCCAAATCCCGGTTGTCATGGGGGATTGAATTACCTTTTGACGACGAATATGTGACCTATGTGTGGTTTGATGCCTTGGTGAACTATATTTCTGCTGTAGGATATCGATCGGATGACGAGATGTTTGCCCGTCGTTGGCCTGCTCAGGTTCAGTTAATTGGTAAAGACATTTTGACCACGCACACGGTTTATTGGCCCACCATGTTGAAAGCGATGGGCGTGGCCATGCCTCAAACGATTTTCGCCCATGGCTGGTGGTTGAGTGGAAAAGATAAAATGAGCAAATCCACAGGGAATGTGGTGAATCCTTTGGAATATGCGGAGCGCTTTGGGGTGGATGCCCTGCGGTATTTCTTGGTAGCTGAAATGAGCTTGGGTCAGGATGCTTCCTTCACGGAAGAGGTGTTTATTAAACGCTATAATTCTGATTTGGCGAATGATTTAGGTAATTTAACCAGTCGGGTGCTGAAAATGGTTCATACCCATTGTGACTCCAAAGTGCCTGTGGCTTCTGCGCTTCCGGCTGAAGGGACTCCTGAGGCTGACTTATGGAATCACGTGCAAACGGCCGTTTCTGAAATGAGTCGGCAGGTTGAAAATATGCGGCCAGATCTCGGGGTCGCTGCGGTAATGACTGCGATTCGGGAAGCTAATAAATACATTGGGGTGCGTGCTCCATGGAAGCAGGCCAAAGATGAAAATTTACAACCACTGTATGAAACGTTGTATGTTTCCATGGAAGCCTTGCGTGTTTGTGCGGCATTGTTGTATCCCGTGATGCCTGCAAAAATGATGGCCTTGCGTACGCAAATTGGTGCAGGGGTCGATGAGCCGAATGTTGATGATTTAAAAGTGTTTGGTAAATTGGTGGAAGGCGCTTCGCTGGAAGAAGGAGAAGGTTTGTTTCCTCGTCACCAGAAACCTAAAGCTGCTCCACAACCCAAGCCCAGTAAAAAGGCGGCGAATGTGGTGACGGTTGAAGAGATTGCTATTGAAGACTTTTTCAAAGCACAGCTCAAAACCGCGAAAGTGCTGGAAGCCGTTGCGGTGGAAGGCGCGGACAAACTTTTGACGCTACAATTAGATGTGGGTGGGGAGCAACGGCAAATTATTGCTGGAATTGCGAAACATTACACACCCGAACAAGTGATCGGTAAAATGATTATCATTGTCACTAACTTGAAACCTGCGGTAATTCGAGGGGTAGAAAGTCGGGGCATGTTGCTGGCAGCGTCTAAAGGTAAAAAATTGACCCTAGTGACAGTAGACGCGGAGGATTTCCCTTCTGGAGCGAAGGTCGGTTAACCGATTTTCGGGGGCTGAGGTCCGCTGGCGCAGTTTGTACCTGTGACTTTGTTGGAATCTTATGTAAGATTATTCATTAGGGGACGTCCTATAGGCTATGAAACAATTAATTTTCCTCTTATTATTGCCGTTTGCCTTTTCCATTTTATCTGCGGAGGTTGTGTCCAAAGCCGAAGATGCCCAAGTGATTGAGGCTGGGAGTGATGTCCCTAATCCTAAAGTGACCACGATGGAGGGTGAGTCTGTGATGTTGGATGAGTTGCTCAATGGGGAACCCACAGTGTTGGTTTTTTACCGTGGTGGATGGTGCCCATATTGTAACCGCCAGCTGGCCGCCCTGCAGGAAGTTATGCCTGAATTGAAAGAACAGGGATGGAAACTGTTGGCCCTGTCACCTGATCAACCTTCTGAACTCAAGAAAACCACTGAAAAGCAGTCGTTGGAGTACAGCTTGGTTTCAGATAGTCAAATGGAGGCCGCAGAAGCTTTCGGTATTGCATTTCAAGTGGATCAACCCACAGTTGAAAAATACAAAACCTATGAAATCGATTTGGTGAAATCATCAGGTCAAACGCATCAGCAATTACCGGTTCCCTCTGTGTTCTTGGTCAATGGTGAAGGTGAAATTACCTATGTGTACAGTAACCCAAATTACAAAGAGCGTTTGTCTTCAGCCGAGTTATTGAAAGCGGCCGCTGGAGAATAGACCGTTTTACATCTGTCGGGCTTTTCTTTTTGAGAGCCTTCACCACCCTCGGCCATTCTGCCGAGGGTTTTGTGTGTCCCTTTACTTCATAGAGAGGGTTAAAGTTTCTGTTGTAGCGCTTTGATTTCGTGGTAACATGTCGCCATGAAATTATTTTCCGCACAGCACATGCACTCCGTTGATCAAGAAACAATTTTGGCCGGAGAAACAGGGCTAGAATTGATGACTCGGGCCGTAAGAAAATTGGCGGGTGAATTGTTATTTTTTGCTGAAGGGAGGCAGATCCCGCTTTGTGTTTTTGTAGGGCCTGGAAATAATGGAGGAGATGGGTTAGGGCTGGCATGTGAACTTGCGCAACGAGGATGGATGGTGGAGCTACGCTTATGTGTGGCTGCAGAGAAAATCAAAGGGGATGCGCTGCATTTCTTGACCCAGGCTCAGTCTCTGGGATTGCCCATACACGACTTTTCAAAAGAGGACGCTTGGAAACGGCCAGAGAGATTTTTAAGTTCTGGAACTTGGCTGGTGGATGCCTTGTTGGGAACAGGAAGTGCAGGAATCCCTCGTGGATCGGTGGGGAGAGCGATCACTTTTTTACAGCAACAACAGCCGCGGCATTTGATATGGGCGGTGGATCTTCCCAGTGGGTTGGATCCCGATGAAGGAAAGCCTTTTGATCCGGCTCTTTGTGTGACGGCAGATTATACGCTTTGTTTAGGAGGGCCTAAACGAGGGATGGTTGCCTCAGAAGCTGTAAACTGGTGTGGATCGATTTCTGTTTTAGATTTGGGATTTGATGATGAGCTGTTGTTGCAGAAATCAGAAGGGCCTCATCAGGTTCTGTCCGACAAAGAAGCGGCGAGTTTGATCCCGAGGCTACATCGTGGGGCGCATAAAGGTAGTAAAGGACACGCCTTATTGGTGGGAGGGAGTTTGGGCATGACGGGGGCGATTTCGTTATCTGCCAAAGCGGCGTTGCGTTCCGGATGTGGATTGGTGTCGGTCATGACCCCAGCTGGAGTTGCGGGAATTGTGGATGCTGCGGTTCCTGAGGCGTTGGTGAATGTGGGTAAACAAGGCCGCTTTGGTAGTCTATGTGCGCAAGATATTCCCTTTGTAAATTATGACGCAGTGGGGGTTGGCCCCGGGTTGCGGTTAAATTTGGATAGTCGGGAGTTACTCCTACGCATTTTAAAAGAGAATATGGCCCCTTTGGTGTTAGATGCTGACGCCTTGAATGTGTTGGCTACGTTTAGTGAAGAGGAGCGTCCTTGTGAGGCTGAACTGTGGGTTACGCCTCACCCTGGGGAAATGGCCCGACTGCTAAATGTTTCTGTTGCCGAAGTTGAGAAGGACCGCTACCACAGTGCAGAGCAGTGTTCGACTCTCTTTGGGGCACATGTCTTGTTGAAAGGGGCGGGAAGTATTTGTCGAGACCGAGAGGGGGAGCTTTGGGTCAATGTGAATGGAAATCCTGGTATGGCGACGGGCGGTGCGGGTGATGTGCTTACCGGTATACTTACGGGCTTGCTGGCGCAAGGAGTGGATCATCATATGGCGTTGCCGCTGGCGGTGTATCTCCATGGTAGAGCTGGAGATTTAGCTGCTCAACGCAAAGGAATATTGGGCATGCTTGCTGGGGATATCGTGGATGCCCTTCCTGAAGTGATGCGCCAGCTACAAGGTCGTTGACGTTCCTGGTTCGATGATGTGAAACTAAAGTTCACCGCTTCTGGACTGAGTCGGTATGAAGTCCAAAAAAATACCTCTCCAGCGCTAAGGCATGGAAAGGTCATGTGAGGTGAAAAAAAAGGAGGGAGGATTACCTTCTGTTTTTCCGGCGATGACGAACATATCCACAGGGAAGAGTGACCAAGCCGAAAAGGAGCATGAGTGACGCGGAAGAGAGTTCGGGGATGATCACTAAAGACGCATTGTCAAAGCTCACAGCGCCAAGGGCTGCAATATTTACCAATCCGCTGCCTTGACCGACAAACAGCTCCACACCAATATTTTCACCATCGTCATCAGGTTGGGCTGTGTATTCTAAATACAGTTGCGCATGATTGCTTGAAAGAATAGAGATGTCGACCAGAGCGTTTGGCGCCGTTTGCGTGTTTGCTACTTCACTGCCATCGGATCGTAATGCGATCCCTGTGCCTGTGTTTGTCAACGCACTTACATTATGGATGATTCCAGCCGTATAGACATCCACCGTGAATCCATAGGTCTCCCCCGAGATGAAGGTGCTGCCGATGTTGTTTTGATACAAAGCCGCGTCATTGTTTAGAATCCCTACAAAGGCAACATTTGTACTTACCAAGCCTCCTATCGTGCCGCGTCCATCATCAATGATGATGGTTGGGGGAGCAAGTAAGCCTGCAACCCCGTTGTATGAGCCATACCAAGGGCCGGAGTTAATCAGTCCACTACCACTTCCTCCAAGGACACCTCCACCCACAGAGCCTTCGTTTCCCGAGGCTGAAAAATTACCATTGGTTATGGGGATGGTCATCGCTTGAGCGCTTATGCACGCGCAGGCGACTAAACTCGCCAACAATCCTATAGGCTTTTTAACCCATTTGACTGTTGAATGATGGTGGCCTTCTGATCCTTTACTTCGTGTGTATGTTGCGTCTGTCATCATTTCCTCTGCTTATTAGGTTACTCATTCAGAAAGGGGGATGCGGCCTTACATCATTGGCGTTTCTTATGTATATTTTATCATTCCATAGTTTTTCGAGTCAATGTGTTTGGTGAGGGTGAATTTAGAGGGGTTTTTTGAAGATTTGTTTAGATTGTAAGTTATTTGTTTGTAAGTAATTATGGATATATTAACCCGTTCTTGATTTTCAGGGATGGGGGGGCTTTTGGGGTAGAAATTACATCTTTTTATGAGGAACACTGTTTTTTAGGGGCCGAAAAAAGGGTCATAACATTAATAGTTGACCCTGTTTCGTTGTTTTCATGTATCAATTAACCTTTTTTGATTTTCTTGGTAAATGTGTTGAAATGTAAAAGTGGGAATTTACATAAATATCTGAATATATTGGGTTTATTTAATGTCTGGTTTGCTTTGCGTCAGTAAAAGCGTTTTTAAATTACTGATTTGTCACAACTGTCCCTAATTATTTTTTCGGGCATAGATAAAGGTAAGGGTGGCGATGACGGCCAGGCATGCGACGGTAAAGGGGAAGGGAAATGGTTGTTTGAGGTCGAGGGGGCTGGGCATTTCTGTTGGTGCTGTTTCTTGAGGGGGGAGCTCCTCAGGGTTAAGAGGTACAGGAGAAGGTGTTGGGGTTGGGGCTGCGCTGCTTGTTGGGGATGTTGGGGGGAGCGCTGTGGGGGTCGCTGTGGGCTGAACCGTGGGCAGAGGTTCCGCTGTAGGGGTGGGCGGTGGAGGTTCTGGTGTAGGGCTTGGAATAGGTACGGCTGTAGGGGTTGCTTCAGGGGGAGGCTGTTCTGATTCTTCAGCGGGCTCTTCTGCAGATTCTGTTGGAGGTGTTTCTTCCGACTCGTCTGGTTGGTTTTGTTCAGAGGATGGTTCGGGTTGTGGATCTGATGATTCTTCTGGGGGCTCCTCTCCTGACTCTGAGGGCGCCTCTTCGGTTTCGGGTGTTTCGGCCGGGGTGCTTTCACTTGGGGCTTCGCTGCCACTTTCAGGGTTGTTCTCCGGAGGTGGTGTTTTCTCAGCTCCTTCACTTTCTTCCTGTGGAGATTCGCCTTCTTCACCCTGTTCCTCGCTAGCGGATTCTGAAGGACTGGATGGCGAGACCTCTTCGCCTTCTAAGGTCGTGCTGGCTTCACTGCTTTCACCTTCATTGGCTTCAGGAGCTTGGGTATTCTCTGCCGTCATCTCGCTCGTAGTTTCCCCGGAGCTTTCGGTGGACGCTGATGGGGGAGGGGTCGGGGCTTCCGGTTGACTGGCGGCTGGGGATTCTGGAGATGCCGCGGATGTTATGGATTCTGAGAGGTCTTCGGATGCCGCGGCTTCTTCAGCTTCAGGTGTCAGGGCTGATTCTGTTGAGGGCGTAGAAGAGGGGGGTGTTGATTCTGATTCTGGTGTGCCTTGTTGCTCTTGAGGATCTGAGGAGGGCGCTGTAGGAGAAGAGCTTGTGGGAGATTGGCCGGAGGAGGGGTCATTTGAGGTTTCGATGCGGTCGACCTGGCTGCTCTGAAACTTTGCATCCAACTGAATAAGTTTTTCACGTAGCGTGTTAAGGCTTTGTTCGGCTTGGCTTGCGGAGGCTTGCGTGGTGAAGGGGCCGAAAAAGTAGGTAAGTCCTTCATGTCGATACATCACAAATTCACCCGGAACCTGAGGGGGCTGACCTTCGGGAAGTGAAATGGGAAGCCAATGGGTAAATAAAGTTTCCCGATTCATTCGTCCTAAATCTTGAACGGCATCTGCATCAAATTGCCATGTTTCGGCAAATAAGATGTGGAAAGTGAAAAAGCTAATCATCCATAGGTACTTAATCATAAGGAAGCCATTTGCAGAAAATTTCATTGAAGAGCAGATTAATTTCTTCTGAAAACCCGCCCAGGATCGTATGGAGGTTTTCAGCAGCCCTTCCGGGCAGTGTGGGTTTCATGAACACTTCATGAGGACCCTGTTGAAAAATATACCCATCTTGAAAGCTACGATGGGATTTATCGAGAGGAAGTGCGTCTAACTGGTGGAAGCTGAAATATGCCGGCGCGTTGTCCTTGAGGTGCGTAATCAAGCGGGGGAGAACATGTTTTCGGTCTTCTTTGGGTAAGACGTCTGCAACATGTTCACAAATGAGTAAATGAAAGGGGATGTGGCAGTGGGTATGTGGCGCTTCGGGCCACGGGGGGAGGAGGGTTTCGACTCGGCGAGCGCCTGCGGCATATAAAAGCTCATCTCCTGCATGGTCGATAGATACTCTGGCGCGGAGGACGGAATGCCCTTTAATCAACTTTTGTTGACATAACCATTGGGTGAGCAAGGCGGCAGTGTTGTCGTGCTCGGACGCACTTAGTTGGCAGGTTCCCAAAAAAGGACTGTAGCGATTCTCCCGGATGGCTTGCTCTGTTTCCTTGAGTTCTGCGATGAGTTCTGATTCCTGTGGTGTCCAAGAGCCTGCCATCCACTCAAAGGCATTTCCTTGAGGGCTAGAGACCTGCCAATGAGTGGGAGAAATCTTTTTAAGAACCCATCCCGCGGCCAACATTTGTTTGGATCGTTCCTGCATGATTGAAACCTAGCACGGCTTTTGAAAAACCGAAAAAGAAAAAAGCCATCCCCGTCGCAAAAAGCGGAGGATGGCTTGGAATTTTGGAAAGACTAGGATTAGAAGAAAAGCTCGTCTCCAGGTTTGATTATAGCGCCCTCAACCATGCTTCCGGGAATGATTTGAGCGATGGCCAAATTATCTTCAACCTGGGTGATTTGCAGTTTGCCCACATAGTCATCACCACGGTGAACGAAGGCTTGGTAATTGGGTTCTACGAGGGCTTCCCCTTTGTCGAGAACGACATACTGCCAGTCTTGGTTCACGGCCAGAATCTGACCTTTTTTGCCTCGGGTTTGTCCTACCACACCGCCGTCTTGTCTTTCGGTGCCGATGCGGCATCTGTCATAAGCGGCTTGGGCGGCGTCACGTTCATCAATTCGAGTATCCAAGGTGATTTCTAAATCGGCCAAGTTGTTGTTAAGGTCGGTTAGCTCACCATTTTTGTTCGTGATGTTACGTTCCTGTTCTGAAATGTCGCTTTTAACGGTGGCGAGTTTTTGTGTCGCTTCGTTCAGTTCGTTCTTTGCGAGCATGACCGATTTATCGAGATCCGCTTTTTTAATTTTGATGGTGGCCAATTTGCTTTCGGTAGAGGCGAGGGTGCTGATGGTAGAGGCCAAGTTGCTTTTGGTGAGGGTTAACTCATTGTTACGTTGCGTGAGTTGGGTTTGACGCACGTATGCAAAGCGTGAAAGCTCATCTAAGTTAGACTCCAAGCTGTCAAGGTCATCGGCTGATGCGACAGGTGTGAGTGTGAAGGAATCTGATTTTTTCTCTTCAGGTGTTTCCCATGCCACATCTGCTCCCCATTGGAGGTCAGTTGCCAGTGTGCTGATGGTTTGTTCAAGTTCCACGGCTTCCGCTCTGAGGAGCTTGCGTTCTGAAAAAGATTGATAACCCAGAGTGGCAATAATTGCACTCATAATGAGATTGAGGGTAATAAAGATTTTTAATGCATTGCCCATAATGATGTCTCCTGTATTCCGGTCCGCTGAACGTGAAAAATATTAAAAAATGTGGGATTAGAAAAAGATGGTGTCGCCAGCTTTGATGGTTTCGCCTTCCGCCATTGTATCCTGAAGGACTTCAGCCAACGCAACGGTTCGATCTACTTGCATCACCCGAATTTTACCAATGAATTGATCACCACGATGTACGAAGGCTTCTAAGTACATGGGCAGAACGTCAACTTCGCCGCGGTTGATCACCACGTAGTTCCATTCTTTTTCAACGGCCAAAATTTGGGCAGTTTGTTCATGCCAAATGGTTTTTTCTGTGGGTCCGTTTTGTGGACGACGACAAGCTTCTAAGAGCGCTTGAATGCGATCACGCTCGCCTTCACGCAGGACGAGTTGCGCTTCCACATCAGAAATTTGGGTAAGTTGCGCGGTGATTTGGGCGTCCAGTCCTTGCACTTGTTGATCCAAGGCATTTTGTTGACGCTCGAGGGTGGCCAAGTCTGCTTCACCGTTTTTTAATTCTTTTTTCGCGTCTGAAAGATCAACTTCAAGGGCGGCAATGGCTCGGCGGGATTGTTCTAATTCCGCTTCGCGCTCTGTTAGATCACTTTTAGCCGTTTCATACTCAATAAGTACACCCTCTAGTTCCGTGTATTCTTCGTTTAATTGACTTAAGCGTGTTTCAGCCAAATCAGAGAGGGCTTCGAGTTGGGTGGTGAATGATTCCAACTCATTCAGGTTCTGAGGATCTGGGAGCAAAAAGCTACCTGTCATACGGTCTGCTGGATTTTCCCAAGGAAGGGTAGCACCCCAATTCAGGTTTTTAGCAATTTCCTCAACCTTTTGACGTTTCACAACGGTTCCGGCTTTTACAACTTCACGATCCATGAACTGTTTAACACTGACGCCTAATACGGCGGCACATAACAAAAGATTGAGGACCAAGAATGTTTTGACCAAAGTAGATTTCATACCAAATAGCTCCTATTAACAAAAAACGGGTTCGAACATATAAGACGCTGTGTCTCCACCTGTCAACAGCGTTCCTTATGGATTCTATAATTATTTACCCTTCCATTGGGTGAAGATTTTATAAAGGTGAGGTTGTGTTTCGACGGGCTTCTAACACCACAGGGCTTCCGAAGAGGGCGTTGAGTCCCAGCCAGCGTGCGGGCGCTTCGATTGTGCGACTGATTTTGGGGTTTTTGAGCATGCGATGTAAGACCATCGGCCAGAAAAATTGTGGGCGTCGTTTGACTGTAAATCCTTCTTTTTCAAAAGCTTCACGAATCTCTCGATGAGAAAACAAGGTGAAGGGGCGGGTGTTTTTCTCAAATCCTTTTTTGAGGGCAAAGAGTTTGTCTGCAATAAAGTTTACGCTCTGTTTCGCGGGGTAATCGACGACGACCCGGTTTTCTGCAATGCGGCAGAGCTCGGGGATCAATTCAGGCCAGCGCTCGCAGTGAGGTAGGAGCCGAAAGGAGACGACCACATCAATTTCGCGGTCTTGATAAGGAAGGTTGAGGTGATCTGCCAATATAAAAGGGGTTTCCTCGGGCACGCGGTGTTTGCAGGACTCCGCAGATCCGGTGACGGTGACGCTGAGTCCGGCTTCGCGTAAAACCCATTCGGTTTGAGCGTGTCCGCCCCCCACGTCCACGGCGGTTCCGTTGGCAGGAATATCGTGGAGGGAGTTGCGGAGCTGTTGACTTTGCACATCGAGCATCCATTCACCGGCTTTCCCGGAGAAACGACCTGCGTACTCGTCGTTAGCGGTTTCGATATCTGCGGTTTCTGGAAAAAGGGAGGGGTCTATATCAGTCATGGGGCGTTGGGGGCGAAAGGGGAGTCAGGGAGGGTAAGGCATGGTAAACCTCACCTAACTTTTGGGTGTAGTGGGTGAAATTGTACACGTCGTCGATCAAAGCCCGCCCTTGGGTGGCTTTGTGAGTTCGCGCTTCGGTGTCGAGAGCCAAATCGACGATGGCTTGGGCGAAGGCTGCAGGTGTGAGTGCCGAAAAGGTTGCCATGGTTTCGTTGATGATCAGCCGGTTGGCTTCGAGATCTGTCGCCACAATGGCCCGGCCTGCTTTGAGATAATCGAGCAACTTTAGTGGGGTGTTGTTTCCGGAAATACGGGGAGAGAGCAATAGATCAGAGGCCCCTAAATAATCCGGCAACGATTCGGGGTCTACTTTGCCCAGAAAACTCACCTTGTCGGCAACGCCGGCCTGCTGCAGCGCGTGTTTGCGTTCGGCAATTTCGGCATCGCTTCCGCCAATGATGACGAAGCGAAGCTGGGGCGCTTTTTGCAGGGCCAAGGGAATACTGTCAAAGAGCAGGTCGATCCCCTGATAGACCGCAAAAGATCCGACATAGGTTGCTAGAAGTTCGTTTGCTTCATGGAGGAGTTCTGTACGGCAGTTTTGAATGCGGGTTTGATCGGCTTCTGCTAAGGAAGAGGGGATGTCAAAGAGGTGTGTGCAGTGGCAGTCCGGCTTCATGCGCAAAACGGCATCGGCAAGTCCTTGTCCGGTGGCAATGACCGCATCCGCCCGTTGCACCGTAAAATTCTCCACTTGCGCATAGGCCGCCATGATCATATTGCGAATGAAGTTTTTGCGATACGATGCGGGGTCGGAGTGTTTTTCGTAGACCAGAGAGGCTTGTTGTTTGCGACTTAAAAAATATCCCAAACAGCCGGCTTCTTCGATGCCATGAATCACCGCATAGTTGTGGTGTTTGCAAAGGTTGCGGGCCTTGAAATAGAGTTTAATGTCGAAAATGATTTTCCAAAAGGAGGGGCCGATGGGCACATTGTCCACCCCTGGAATCCCTTTGACCCGATGAATGCGCACATTCTCAATGTCGACATCTTCGCCAAAGGGGAGGGTGAGCAAATCGACGTCGTATCCCAACTGAGATAAGGCACGGAGATTGTGTTGCACCCGGATGGGGGAACCGCGCCACTGGAAAAAGGGTTGGGGGGAGAGAAAGAGCACCCGGGGTTTCATGAGGGCGTGCCTGCTTTTTTGTTTTTTCGATGTGCGTTCATGCGTGAGAACATGTTGAGGGGACCGCCACGTTTTCCGATGAAGTGAACAGGAGTTTTCGGGTTTAACAACGCTTCGCGAACGGAGGTTACCGGCGCTTGCAGATCGAGGGTCATTTCAATGCGCACGCCATAGCGCCCTGCAACCTGTTCTTCGCCTGAGACGGGGAGAGGATCTGATCCCGCGAGGAGAGGGAAAACCGTTTCTTTCATGACCGCAGGCATGGGCCATCCTTGGCAACGCAAGGCGGAGTCACCCAGAAGTAAAGGTACTTCCGACTCGGCGATGAGTTTTTTTACAATTTTGGATCGGGCAAACATCCATTTGCCGGGGGCCCAACTGAGTACAGGGACAGCTCCGCAACTTGAAACGGCTTCGATGATGTCGGAGGTGCTGGCGCCATCTTTGGGGACCGTGCTTTGAGTGAGGGCCAATATTTCGAGTCGTTCGGCGCTGACAATTTGACGTCCAGCAAAAATGAAAAGTGTGCCTTCTTTTGTGTTCACTTGCAGGCAGTTGTCCTCAGGGCTGGGAATGACCTGCATGTCATCAGGTAAAAGGACTGCACCCGATTTGAGCGCGGCGAACCAGTTGCAGGAGTGGGCTTCGGTGAGGAAAATGGCAAAGCAATCTTGGTCACTTTTTGAGTGGGTACGTAAGTGGGAGAGGGCGGAGCGAATGGTGGCTGCGCCATCTTGTTCTGGATAAACGTGAATATGACAATCGGCTAATAAACTCATGTGGGCCTCACGGGTGGGCGGGGTTTTCCAAACTTTGCTGTTTCAGATATAACATAAACCAAGCCACCTGCGACAATGAATAACATGGCGGCTGAAGATAAAAGGGTGGAGATTAAAAAACTTTCGGTGGGGTCGACCCCGACCAACAAAAAGAGAGAAACGAAGATCCCTTGTTCTGCGCCAAACCCGGCAATGGATATCGGGATCAGTCTGGAGATGGCAATCATGGGCATAAACAAAAAGAAATAGAGAATCGAAATCTCACTGTGCAGGGAGAGGGAGATGGTGTAGACACTGAGGGTCGCCAAAATTTGAATCACAAAGGACAAGCCGAAGACCTTGATCAGTAAGGGGGTGTGTTTTTCGAATACGGTGAAGGCATCGACCATCTTCCAAATTTTATCGACGATTTTTTGCAACTTGCCTTTGAATTGAATGAGGGTACGCAGTTTTTCTCGATTATATACAATCAAAGAGAAGGCGACGATGCCGGTGAGAGAGCCGGCTCCAATGAGAATGAAGGGGAGTTTTTCTTCCATGACGAAGGCCAAGCCACTGGCGCTAAGTCCGGCGCTAAGCAACAGGGCGATGAGCCCCGTTATGTTTAATGCGACAACCGTGACGACGGAGTCTTCCATTCGTATGGCGGTTTGTTTGGAGAGGGCGATGAAGCGGGAGACATCTGTACCGAGACTTGAAGGCACGAAGTAGCCAAAAAATGATCCGGTAATGTAGGCGTAAGTGATTTTGCGAAGAGGCAAATGAACCCCCTTACATTTAAGCAAAATGCTCCAATTGTAAGAGCGTAGAACGGCTTCGATGGAGAGAAAAACAAATACCAGTGCAAAGAGGGAGTAATTGACGGATTTCAACAGCTCCCAAATTTTATCCTGTCCCATTTTTAAGATCATAAAGCTGAGCAATCCGACTACAAAGAGGATGCGCAGAATAGGGAAGAGCTTGGCCATGACTTTTTTCATTCTTGATCTTCGAGGCGAATAATCTCAACCCCCTGGATTCTTATGGCGTCGCTACGTGGATAGGTGTACGCGAGCTCAAAAGGTAAATTTGAAGGGTGGTCGTAAATGAAATCTAACACACCCTGTTTGATGGTCATGGGCTCTCCGGGAATCGGTTTGCGCACACGCAAGGTGCCGAAAGCTTCATTGATCGTGCCCATGGAGCGGAAGATGATGTGGTATCGTCCGGCAGGGAAGGGCAAACGAGGGCCGTAGAGTACTTCGTCGAAAGGTACGCGGTCTGGATCCATGCGTACATTGCCACTGTACGCTTCTTCAATTTCGCTATAGCCTGCATGGAAAAAAGAGGCCGCTGGAATAAAGATTTCTTCTCCAACTTTCATGTCAGTCACGGAGGGGCCTTCCATCATCATGGCTACATCAAAATCGGCTTCACCTTGGCTAAGTTTCAACTGGAGGGATAACTCATTTTTAAAGCCTTCGAACGCAGGAAAAGGAATCTCTGTCCAGGTCCATTCCTCTGCATCGAGGGTGATGTGGAGAGGGGCAAGCGCTTGTTCACCCGCTTGGAAGGAGGCCTGTAGTTTCCCTTTTCCACGATAGCGCAGACTGATCCGTAGGCTTTCGCGATAAAAGGTGGGGTAAGGTGCGAGACGAAGGAAAGATGTATCAGCGTTCAGGCGAACATATTGTTGTTGGTAAGCATCGGGATCTTGACGTTGGGTCAGCTGAGGCCATTCGCTGTCAGGTTTGGGACCATAATAACTCAAGGGCCATACCATACTTGGGGAAGCGTAGGGCCAGTCGGTGGTGATAATCGCGTCATCACTTGCCGTTTGAAGAATTTCAAATGACCAGATGGCATTTTCTCTGGTGAGGAGGCGAATACGTGGATGGGCCAACAGGCCAGAGAGGGTTTGGCCAACACCGAAGGGGCTCACTTTTTCAGGGAAGGCATCTTCGTGAAGCACCAAAAATTGGGTGTCTCTTGCGAGCAGGTGATCAAGGAGTGCATCGTCCGCATAGCCTTGATTTAAAGGGTTGTATCGCATGAATACATCGTCAAAATAGCCTTCACTTACATGGGGACTGTAGCCATTGAGCATACGTATTTGATGGCGAATGGCGTAATATTGATAAAGGGAGGACCAATGACTGTCACCCGGCCAAAGCACAATGGCCAAGGCGCGGGGTTCTTTGCCTTGAGCTTCTGCTTGGCTGCGAATGGCGGCATAGGCTGCATTTCCATTGTCGAGTAAGCTGATGGTGGGTTTGATACGACCTGCTGTTTCTGCAACTAAGCACAAGCTGAGTAACAAAATAACAAGATTAAGGTGTTTCCAGGGGAGTTTTTTCCGATTGGCAAAAGGAAATACGATGCAGAGAGCCAACACAGGGGGGAGAATACTGAAAATTTTCGCGGGTTGGCGAATCATGCTGTAAGGCGGGATCACCTGACAGAGGAGGCGCCAGTATTTAGGACCTATTTCTAGAATCAGACTGGGGCCCATGGATAAAATGATGATGAGTCCGGCGGCGGCAAATAGAGATGTACCTAAAAGGAGAAAGCGGAGTTTGGGTCCATCTTTTTGGCGACGAAATCGTTGAATTCCCATTCCTACGGCAAAGGCCAGCAACAACAATCCGCTGTAAGTGAGGTAAACCAAATTATGCGGATGATCGGGGTTGAGATCGAAAAGTCCTGCGAGGTTGGGGGAGAAGAGGGCAACTTCTTCAACGGTGCGTCCTTCGGACATGCTGCCGTCACTGAGATGCGCCTTGATGAAGAGGGCTTGGCCTACGGTGAGCAGACCAAAAACAATAAATCCCGAAAGGGATTTTGCGAGGTCTTTCATTTCGCTCAATGTGATTCGAGGCTGGGCTTGTGAAAAGAACACAAACAAGCACCAGAAAGGTACCAAGAGTCCGGAAAAGAAAAAGGTATGGATGTCTCCCCAGGCGGAGAGGAGGAGCGCGAGGCCGGCGATCCATCCTCCGCGCATCTTTCGTTGATCAATGGCAATTTTCAGACCGTAGAGTATCCAGGGCACATAAACCATGGCGAAGCCGGTGGGACTTCCGTGCAAAAGCGTGACCCAGCGGTAGGGAAGGAAGCTTCCGAAGAGGGTGGCTGCAATGGAGATAGAGAGCGGTGCGTGATAACTGCGCACCAATTTCCAGGTTCCCCAAATGCCAAAAACGACACTGAGAAAACTGGCCATGTTCCATCCTAAACCTGGAAGCCCCAACATCGATCCCAGGGCATAAATCACCGAAAAAGGAGCGTAATAAAAGTCAGGAAAGTAGGTGGAGGCATCATCGCCTGTATTGAATTCATACAGGTTGTACATCCAGGGCGTTTCTCCGGTGAGAAAGCCTTTCATCAACTCAAAATGATACATGAGCTGAAGGTGATCTCCCAAAATCACGGAGCGAGGCGCTCCGACTTCAGGGCGATGCGATGAAATCACCCCCTCAGCAAAATAGTGGGGTAGTGGCCAACTCACCCACATCAGCAAGAGCAGACAACCGCCTGCCAGTAGGGTCAAACGGCCAAACTTTCCAGGGAGGGAGACGCGCATGGGGATGTAGGAAATATGGGGAGTGACCGGAGTGGACTTAGATTAGGTTTTCTTTTTCGTACCACAGTGCGGTTTGTTTCATACCGTCAGCTAAGTTTACTTTGGGTTCATAACCTAAGTCTTTGCGTGCTTTTTCAATAGAGAACGCACGGTTCATGCGGTACCAATCGACCCGACGTGGAAAAATGGGAGGGCTGATTTTGAGAGGTTTGCAAATTTTTTCGCAAAGATGGCCAGCGATCACTACAGGAAGGGTAGGATAATGTTGGATTTTCACCTCAACACCTAATGCTTTTGCGGCTTCGTTTACCAATTCGCCGATTTCAACGTAGTTTTCATCCGCAATTAAATAGGCTTCACCCGTTCCTTTGCCAGGAACCATGGCGAGCACCAAGGCGTCGACCAAGTTATCGATGTAAAGAGGGTGGTAAAGCGTTTTACCGTCACCAATCATAGGGAATTTGCCTTTTTTGACCCGACGGAAGATCATTTGGAAGCGCTCGGGATCACCAGGGCCGTAGATGGCCGCAGGACGAAGGATGGTGGCGTCGAGTCCGCGTTTGCAGGCTTCTTTGACCAAAGGTTCGGCCATGTATTTGGTCCGTTGATAGTAATCGGCGGGTTCAATGGCGGATTCTTCATCTCCGGGAGGATTTTTTACATTGCCGTGCACGCCACAGGTGGAGCAATAGACAAACTTTTTGACTCCTGCCGCTTCTGCTGCTTCGATGACGACTTGGGCACCTCCGATATTTACATCGTCGTAATGTGACTCAGGCACGTTCATTTCACGGAAGGCTGCGGCGAGATGTTGCACGACCTCAACCCCTTCCATACATTGGGCTACGACGTCTTTATCGGTGACACTGCCAATAACGACTTCAGCGCCCCACTCTTGGAGTTCACGGGTTTTAAGTCCCTCTTTATAATCGAGTGCGACCACGTGATGGCCGTCATCCAAGAGTCGTTTTACCAATGCTTTGCCGGTAAAGCCTGTTCCGCCAGTGACTAAGATTTTCATGTAAGGTTTGTTCCTTAAAAAGGTTAAAACTAAAAGAGATGCCGATTTCCTAGCCGTTGATGCTCAAAGAAGCAAGTCGGGAAAGCAAAAGTCCACAGTCCTGAGGTGGCTGTCAGAAATTAGCTACCTGCTGTTTTTATTCTTTTGGCCGGAACCCCGCCAATGACTGAATTTTCGGGGAAGTTTTGGGTCACCACTGCACCAGCGGCCAAGACGCAGTCTTTGCCAATTTCGACGCCGTCGAGTACGGTGATGCGCGCACCGAACCAGCAGTTGGGGCCGATGACGCAGGGGCCTTTGGTTTCCATGCCATTTTGGTCGGCATAGGGGATGGGGCTATGGTGGTCATATTCACCGCCACTGAGGATGTAGGTGTAGGCTCCGATCATGCATCCGCTGCCGATGGTCAGAGAATTGGATGAAAAGAGGACACAATTTGAAGACAGGTTCACCCGGTCTGCTAAGTGCATGTCTCCCCCTTTGCAATAGACGATGGTATTGCGACCAATATAAACGCCGTCTCCAAAGGTGATGCCATGGTTGTCTACACCCTTGGCGTCGATTACGGCATTGTCGTCGATGATTACTTTGTCGCCCAGACGAATTTTATGGGTATGGCGTAGGGTTACATTTCGTCCAAAAACCACACCTTTTCCGATCTCTGAAAAAAGGCAGGGGTAGAGTTTGCTGCGTAACACGATGCCTAGTGCGCCGGGGAGGCTACCGAAAAAGAAGACTAAAAGCTCCCCCAGTATCATTTTACCCAGAGATTGATCTCCGTAAATCAGTTGTCGATAGGCGGCAAAGCCTCCGGATTTCTGACCTTTTACTTTAAATTGGGCTTCTTGATTTTCCATAAGTTATTCGAAGAAACGGCGATGCCAAATGGCGGTGTTTAACAGGCCCCATAACACATGATTGTGATTATGTTTCTGGTCCACATGTTCCTGAATCAAGGTTTCCACATAGTTGAGGTTCATGTTTTCACGAATGACGGGTGAGTCCATAAGGGTTTCGGTCATGTAGCCCCGCAATTCATTTCGCAGCAAATGTTTCACGGGTAGACTGTAGCCTTGTTTTCCACGATAGACGATGTGTTCGGGCAAGTAGCCCTCGAGAGCTTTGCGGAAAATAGATTTGGTTTCCATCCCTTTGAGTTTCATGTTGCCGGGCATGCGGGCGATGCCCTCTACCAGACGATGATCTAAGAAGGGGACCCGAATTTCCAGGGCGCTGGCCATGCTCATTTTATCCACTTTCATGAGCACACTATCAACCATGACAAAACGGGTATCCAGATAAAGTTCTGCATTTACGCGGTCGGAGGTGTGGCAGCGTTCGCGGCAGGCGCGAAGAGGGGCAAAGCGATCGAAGGTGACGTCTTTGCGGAAGCTGTCGGAAAAGAGATGGTTTTCGAGTTCGGCCGACAGGAAAAACTGCCAACGAATTTGTTCGGCCTCTCCGGGGAGCAGGCTGCCTTCTACAAAACGTTTCAGCATGTTGATCGCTCCCTTTTTCTGAGGTTGATCGGGCATAGACATCAAGAGGGGTGCGATCATTTTCTCGCGAATCACTCGGGGGATGCCGGAGTAATAGCGATTCAGTTTTGAGGCTTTGAAACGATCGTATCCTGCAAAAATCTCGTCGCCCCCTTCGCCACTCAAGATAACGCTGACATCTAATTTGGCTTTTTCGCAGAGGAGCATCAGCGGAATGGAGGATAAATCCGTCATGGGTTCATCAAGATGCCAAATGGACTTTTCAATCAATTCGGGGGTCATTTCGTTGACCATCAGCACATGGCTTTCGGTGCCAAACTGATCTGAAACCGTTTTGGCGTAGTCTAATTCGCTAAAACTCTTGTCTTCGTAGCCGATGGTGTAGGTGCGCAGCGGACCGGTGATGTGTTTGCGCATCATGGCCACGATGGCGCTGGAATCAAGTCCTCCGGATAAAAAGGCCCCCAGGGGAACATCACTGACCAAACGGTCTTTTACGGCGTCTTCTAACAGGTGCTGAACCTGTTCGACGGCTTCACGAGGGTCGGTGATGGGGGAGGGGTCGGGGTATTCTAAGTCCCACCAGCATTCCGTGTTTAGCTCTCCTTTCTTCCAGGTGAGGAAATGACCGGGAGGCAATTTGTGAATGCCTTCAAACATGGTCATGGGGCCAGGGACAAATTCGTGTCCAAGATAATGGTAGAGGGCTTGACGGTCGAGACGCCGTTGGACTTTGGGGCATTCGAGAATGGATTTAATTTCGGATGCGAAGATGAGTTGTCCGTCCACCACGCTGTAATACAGGGGTTTGATGCCGATGCGATCGCGGGCGATAAACAATTCGTCTTTGGTTTTGTCCCAAGCGGCGAAAGAAAACATACCTTGAAAATGATTTACACAGTCTCTGCCGTACTCTTCAAAGGCGTGAACGATGGTTTCGCTATCAGAATGGCCTTTGAAAATATGTCCCTTTTTTTCAAGTTCTTCCCGCAAAGCGGCAAAATTATAGATCTCACCGTTAAAGACCACGGCCACATTGCCATCTTCATTAAAGATGGGTTGACGTCCCATTTCGGTCAGATCGATGATGCTGAGGCGACGATGACCCAAGGACACACCCGTTTGGGTATAGGATCCGTGCTGGTTTGGACCCCGGTGAGCCAGCCGGTCGGTCATCTGTTGTATCAAGGAATCGTCTTGCCAAGTGAATCCGCAAATTCCACACATGTAAAATATCTCTGGTTAAATTTTGAAGTTTATTTTTGAACACATATAGTGCTTTGCTTGTTAAATACAATCCTTTGGGTCGTAATTAAGCTAGTTTTGTCCATTGACAACTACTACATCTTGATTTAGCCTCTTTTAAACCACAACATATTGATTTTGATAGCCCTTGTGAAGGATTATAAGGATCATAAATCCCGCATTATTAATACTACTTCTTATGACTAAACTAAATTCTTCTTTTCTTGTTTTGGGGGCCATGGTTGCTTCTATTCTTTTCTCAGGATGTGATCTTGACTCAGAATCAAGTGATTTCCAATCCCTCGTTGATGAAGCCAGTGGCACGGTGTCCAGTGCTGGTGAAACGGTGAGTGCGGCTACCGAAGGTGTTACTGAAGGTGTTGCCGAAAGCGCAAGCAGTGCCGTTTCTTCTGGTGGCGGAAATGACATTGACGTTGGATCCGTTATTTTCTTGGATGCCGATGTGTCTGGTTGGGCGCAAACCGCTAACTTGAACGCCAGTGTATCTGGTGGCAGTATCGTACTTGACTACGATCAAGCCAATTCTTGGCCTTCAGCCAGTGTACGTGCCAAAGACGGTTCTTCATTGAATGCCAACCCTTGGGTGGTGGTAAATGTGAATGGTCAGTGGTATGCGGCAACCTTTGAGTGGTTGAAGACCGGTCAGACTGCTAAACCCACATCTGTAGTTACCGGACGTGGTGGACACATTGTACAGGCTCCGTTGAATACCTTTAACCCTGTTTCAGGTCAACAATACGGATTCATGGTGACCACACCTGCTCGTGGCGGTTCTCGTACCATCAATGAGCGTAGTAACATCTCTGTCGTTACTTGGCCGTAAGCTTTAGCGAGCATTTACGCTACGAAAGCCTTTTTATGCGTTGCATAAAAAGGCTTTTTTTTGTCCTCAACTGGGTAGAGACGCTTTCATTTCCAGATTGATAATTGTGGATACTGATTCATGTTGGTTGTTATGACTGCTGCATTCCACTCTCTTCCTGCTGATTCGAAATCTGATACGGGGGCTAAGCCTTTGAAACGCTTGCTCTATTGGGCAATTCTGAAAGGAAATCGTTTGGTGTTTTCGATCTCTTTTTCCTGTGCGACCTTGGCTTTATTGTTAGGTCTGATTACTGCTGATGGCGAGGTGAGTCCTTCATTATTGATTGATGTACTGAAGAAGATTTCGCTACTGCTGGTTGGCTTATATTTAGGGAGTCAGTTTTTGCAGGCCTTGTTTCGCGCGCTCCGATATCAGGTGTTGTTGCGGAATGGGGGGGAACGTGATGTTCCCCGTTTAGGCGATTTGTACTTGGTGACCCTGGCGCGAAACATGTTGGTGGATATGTTGCCTGCGCGCGCAGGGGAGCTGGGTTATGTGGCGTTGCTCAATCGTGGGTACCAGGTGAGTGTGGAAGGCGGGGTTTCGTCTTTGGCGGCCAGTTTTCTATTCGATATTATTGCCTTATTTTTGGTGATTTTTTCGCTGATGGTTCCGATGTTGTTAAAGACCATGACTGCGTTTCAGGTTGTCGGGGCTGCGGGGCTATTGCTGGTGTTGATTGCCATCGCATGGTGGGGATGGTTTTATGTGATGCCTGCGGTGGTGCGCCATCGATGGTTTAAAAAGGTCATGGCGAAAACCAAGTTGACTGCGCGTTTTGAAGTTTTTTTGACGCAATTGTCTGACACCTTGGATCAGACCCGTCGATCCAATGTCTTTCTGTCGATCATGTTCCTGTCCATTGCGGTTCGGCTTTCAAAATATACAGGTCTCTATTTCCTTTTTCTGGGTGTGACTCAGCATACCTGGCCGGAGTTGGCGGCGTTGCCGGTATGGGCAGTGATCGGCACTCTTATTATTGCTGAAGGTGCTGCGGCCTTACCGATTCCTGCATTTATGAGTTTTGGACCTTATGAGGCGGGGGGAGCGATTGCATTGGTGTTGCTGGGGTTTAAAGATGGGGATGCGGCTTTGGCGATGTTGGCGATTCATGTGGTCAGTCAGGCGATTAGCTATAGTTTGGGTGGAATTTCCATTTTATGTTTCACCTATTTGGCGCCAGGATCAAAGGAAAGTAAGGTGGTGTGGACACCTGAAATGAACCGCATTCCGGTGAAGAAAGTCATAGGTTCTTGGTTCTGGGCCATCGGCATGGCGATGATTGCGCTGGCGTTAATGGTGAGAACGTATCGTCAGTCTAAAGTGTTGAAGGAAATGCAACAGCCTCCGGTAGGTATGGCCGTTGAAGTGACGCCACAAGCAAAAGCCCGCATAGCGGGTGGGCCCAAAGGGTTTGTGGTGTGGAGTTCTAATCGACAGGGGAACCATGATATTTTTCGGATGTCTCTTCCTGAAGGCAAGATTGACGCGTTGACCGACCATCCGCATACCGAAACGTTTCCGCGTCTTCATCCCGATGGAAAAATGTTGGTGTTTTGTCGTTCTCAAATTCCTTGGGTTTCGCAACGGGATCCGGTGCCGTGGGATTTGTATGGGTTAAATCTTGAAACAGGTGAGGAGGAATTGTTGGCGAAAAATGCATACCAACCTGCTTGGACTTCGCAAGGGGATGCGGTGGTTTTTGTACGCAATGGTGACCAGATTATTGAACTCAACTTGGCCGACAAAAAAGAACGCAGGCTCTTCGTGAGTGGAGAAGCCGGCTTGTCTGAAGGGCTTGAATTTCAAACCCCGTCTTATAACAAAAAGAAGGGACAACTTGCCGTGACCTTACGGGGAGCTACGCGTGCTGTGGTCGTGGTGGAGCAGGGGAAGGGTGTGGTGGAAACCTTGTCGACCGGGGGCTGTCAATTGAGTTGGTTTGACCACGAAGATGTCTTGTATTGGACGGATCATGGGGGCAACGCGGGTTTACAGTTTATGCAAAACCGTCAGGG
This sequence comes from Kiritimatiellota bacterium B12222, assembly GCA_029719485.1. Taxonomy (GTDB): domain Bacteria; phylum Verrucomicrobiota; class Kiritimatiellia; order SS1-B-03-39; family UBA6053; genus UBA6053. The sequence goes on from CP120722.1 coordinate 1,489,839, forward strand.
GAAAACAGAACCCTTGCTCGATCTGCCAGGCGCTTATAGTCATCAATATTTCCCCAAAGCATCGGTGCAGGGCGGATATATGGTGATGGGGGCGAGTGAGGGAGGTCATGAGCATGATCGTGCAGATTACGAACTCTTTCTGTGGAAGGTGGGTGCTGCGCCGAATGATGCTGTTCGCCTCACTTATCATACGGGGAATGATTGTTGGCCGGATGTGTTCATCTTTCCTGAGTCGTGATGCTTGGATCAGATGTGTAGCCCTCTCCTACGTTCGAACTGAGGTTCTCCTGAGCGGGCTATGAGCTGAGTCTCTCTGTGGCGTTGGAGGTGGCGTTGTGGAGATGTGGCTTTGAGAGGGAGGGGGAGATATGGCGTTGCCGCAGGATGTCAGCCTGAACCAGAGAGGGAGGGTGGGGTGCAAAAAAAAACGATCTTTCCTCTCGAGGAAAGATCGTTGCAAATTTGGTGACAACCTAAAACGTTGTCAGGCAAATAAGGGATTGGATTAGAAGCTGTAACTAATACGTGCTTCACCAAAAACATCTACAGGACCCGTCAAGCCGCCACCGGCACTCAGGTCCATTTGAATTTTCTCATTCCACAAGTAGGAGAAGCCACCGCTGACGAGAACTTGACTCTCAGTAGAATCATTTCCATCTACAACGTCTTTGTAAACAATCTCAGTGGTCAATGCGAATTCAGGAGAAAGCACCCACACATAGGAGTTAGAGAGTTTGAATTGGTTTTCGATGTCGGGATTGACGGTGTAGCCAATGTCCCAAACCCATTCGATCCAGTCGTTGATGGTAGAACCGTAAGCCAAACCTACTTCTACGGCTACGCCGTCTTGACCCAGACCTTTATCTTGGTCACCTGTAGGCAAAGTGAACGAAGCGTGGGGAATGAAGTAAGGATACCCGAAGATGTCTTCGTAAGTTAGAAGTTGAAAACCAATTTTCATATCCCCCAGTCCGTTTTCGTCACTCCCACCCGTGTTGGAGCTCAGGCTTTGCCAAGGCAAATCAACAACTGCAGCCAGATTGGAAAGAATGCCATAACGGGCGTAAATAGAGGTGGTGCCTAAGTCCGGAGCGAGGCTATCGCTGTCAGCGCCGTATCCTTTATAGGAAGCTCCTAATTCAAGTTGCTCCCAATGGGGGAACCGGTTTTCTACTGAAAAGTTGGTTCTGATGGCTTCCGCGTAGGCGCTGCCAAGAAACAATCCTGAAATAATGAGGGCTAAAAGCCGCATGCGTTGGGACATAACAATCTCCGAATGATGTTGGGTTACTTTAAATCAGTCCCCACTCTAGCCAGAACAATTGGGTCTTGCCAATAGAAAATTGACGTGAAATCAACTTTTTCACTCAGGTGACTTGGTGAAATTATGGTTTTTTGAGGCGGTCCAGAGCCTGCTTTCACCTTGACTCTCCTCCCTGCAACTCGCAGAAGTCTAGAGCTAAGGTAAGAAGCAGTTGCCAAATTGGTTTTACTGGTTATGTTACTGACGAGAAAGAGTTCTGCTCTAACGCCTCAACCCGAAACGTAAAATTTTAAAAACGAAAAGAAACAGATCATGAACATTTACGAAGATTATATTAAGGAAATCGAAGAGCGAAAGGAGCAGGGGCTTCACCCGAAACCGATTGATGACGCACAACTTTTAACGGAAATCGTCGAGAACATTAAGCAGGTGGGGAATGTTTGCCGGGAAGATTCTCTGAAATTTTTCATTTTTAATACCTTGCCGGGTACGACCAGTGCGGCGGCTGTGAAATCGAAATTCCTGAAAGAAATTATTTTAGGCATTCACGAGGTTGCTGAAATTTCTCCAGACTACGCTTTTGAGCAACTCTCCCATATGAAGGGTGGTTCATCCATTGGTGTGCTGCTGGATTTGGCGCTAGGTGATGATGTCGCGATTGCGAAACAAGCGGCCGAAGTTCTGAAAACCCAAGTGTTCCTCTACGATGCGGATACGGCTCGTTTGGAAAAAGCTTTTCACGAGGGGAACCCCATCGCGAAGGATCTGCTCGAGAGTTATGCTCAAGCTGAATTCTTCACTAATCTTCCTGAGATCGACGAAGAAATCAAAGTAGTCACCTATATTGCCGGCGTAGGGGATATCTCCACGGATTTACTTTCTCCTGGAAGTGATGCCCATTCTCGTTCCGATCGTGAATTGCATGGCAAATGTTTGATTAGTCCTGAGGCCCAGGATGAAATTGTGGCTCTTCAAGCGGAACACCCCGATAAACGGATTATGTTGATTGCTGAAAAAGGAACCATGGGTGTAGGTTCTTCCAGAATGTCGGGCGTAAACAATGTGGCGCTTTGGGTGGGCAAACAGGCCAGCCCCTATGTTCCCTTTATTAACATTGCGCCCGTGGTTGCGGGAACCAATGGTATCTCTCCTATTTTCCTCACTACCGTCTCTGTGACCGGTGGTATTGGCATCGATCTGAAAAACTGGGTGAAAAAATTGGATGCCGATGGGAATCCTTTGCGTGATGCAGATGGCGAACCCATTCTCGAACAAGCGTATTCCGTGGAAACGGGCACGGTACTCACCATCAATACCAAAGAGAAAAAACTCTACAATGGTGATCAAGAGCTGATTGATATTTCAAGTTCGCTGACTCCGCAAAAAGTTGAATTTATGAAGGCCGGTGGCTCTTACGCCATTGTGTTCGGTAAAAAACTTCAGACCGTGGCAGCCAAGATCTTGGGAATAGCGGTCCCACCTGTTTTTGCACCCTCCAAAGAGATTTCGCATGAAGGTCAGGGGCTTACGGCCGTTGAAAAAATCTTTAATAAAAATGCAGTCGGCTCCACGCCCGGAAAAGTATTGCATGCAGGTTCAGACGTGCGGGTTGAAGTGAACATTGTGGGTTCACAGGATACGACCGGTTTGATGACCTCTCAGGAATTGGAGATGATGGCCGCGACGACCATTTCCCCCATTGTAGATGGTGCATACCAGTCGGGCTGTCATACCGCGTCCGTGTGGGATGCCAAAGCGCGTCAAAATATTCCTAAACTGATGAAGTTTATGAATGACTTTGGTTTGATCACGGCCCGGGATCCCGAAGGGAAATATCCTGCCATGACCGATGTGATTCACAAAGTACTCAATGACCTGACCGTGAGTGACTGGTCGATCATTATTGGTGGCGATTCGCATACGCGTATGTCTAAAGGGGTTGCTTTTGGTGCCGATTCAGGAACCGTGGCGCTGGCATTGGCGACAGGTGAAGCCACCATGCCGATCCCTGAATCTGTAAAAGTGACCTTTAAAGGTAAGATGCAAGATCACATGGATTTCCGTGATGTGGTCCATGCGACTCAATCACAGATGCTCCAAAAATTTGGTGGAGACAATGTGTTCCAAGGGCGCATCATCGAAGTACACATTGGCACCTTGCTGGCCGATCAAGCGTTCACCTTCACGGACTGGACCGCGGAGATGAAGGCCAAAGCTTCCATTTGTATTTCTCAAGATGACACCTTAATTGAGTCGCTTGAGATTTCGAAGAGTCGCATTCAGATCATGATCAATAAAGGGATGGACAACGATAAAAAAGTCCTGCAAGGCCTCATTGATATTGCCGATAAACGAATCGAGGAAATTAAATCGGGTGAAAAACCTGCGTTGACTCCGGATGAAAATGCAAAATATTTTGCGGAATTCGAAGTGGATTTGGATGTCATTGCTGAACCCATGATCGCGGATCCTGATGTTCAAAACGAAGACGTTTCCAAACGCTACACCCATGACACCATTCGCCCCATTTCTTTCTACAAAGGAGAGAAAAAAGTCGACCTTGGCTTTGTGGGTTCTTGTATGGTTCACAAAGGAGATCTTAAGATCGTGGCGCAAATGCTGCGCAATCTGGAAGAGATCTCCGGCAAAGTTGAATTCAAAGCTCCCTTGGTGGTTGCGGCGCCGACCTATAATATTATTGATGAACTCAAAGAGGAAGGGGACTGGGACGTACTGCAAAAGTATTCCGGTTTTCAATTCAACGATTTGGCCCCTAAAAATGCCGCGCGTACCGAATATGAAAACATGATGTATTTGGAACGTCCCGGCTGCAACCTCTGTATGGGTAATCAGGAAAAGGCGGCCAAAGGTGATACCGTCCTCGCAACCTCTACCCGTCTTTTTCAAGGTCGCGTGGTGGCAGATTCCGAAAGGAAGAAAGGCGAATCTTTATTGGCCTCCACTCCGGTAGTGGTGTTGTCCGCGATTCTCGGTCGCATTCCCACCCTTGAGGAATACGAAGTTGCCGTGGTGGGGATTAAACTGACAAAATTTGCCCCTCCGGCAAAAAGATTGAGCACCATTCCGTTGCCGAATCACTTATTGTCTTACTAAAGGATTATCACTACCTTTTCCGAAGATCGGAAAAAATATAAACCCGGTTTCCGAGCTTCGGAAGTCGGGTTTTTTGTTGAAAAGATCAGGAGTCTTTTTTGAATTCCCTTGCGACTCCTTGTGGGATGTGCGAACTTGGTTTTAACCCTTTATCACGTCAACCCGTGAAGGCTCTTTCCTTCTTGAGGACGAGAGGTCTTTACGCCCACTGCGTAGTGGGGGGCAACGGAGCTGGCGGGAGAAGGTTTGACCGCGGTTCTGCAGGCATCTTTTGATATGCGCATGCGGATATTTTTATAAGTGAACTTTTGGAGAAATGATTATGACAAACTTCTCATCCACCCTTAAAGAGCTCCATTTGTCTTCTGGGCGTTGCCTTCATTATTACAGTTTAAATGCGCTCGAGACGCAATGTGGTAGATCCTTGCGATCGTTGCCCTACTCGGTGAAAATTTTATTGGAATCGTTGATTCGAAATCAATCCCATCCTGCGTACACACCTGAGCAGGTGGAGGGATTGTTAAAATGGACACCCCGCGCTGAAGCCGATACCGCGGGCGAATTTCCTTATCTGCCCTCCCGGGTATTGTTGCAGGATTTTACGGGTGTTCCCTGTGTGGTCGATTTGGCGGCCTTGCGTGCGGCCTTGGCGCGTGCGGGTCAGGATCCCGCTAAAATTGAGCCCCAGATTCCTGTAGATTTAGTGATCGATCATTCGGTGCAAATCGATGAATATCGTGGCGCGTCTGCTTTTGAGCACAACCTTGATAAAGAATTCGAACGCAATCACGAACGGTATGTGTTTCTGCGTTGGGGACAGGGGGCCTTTAAAAAGTTGAGTGTATTGCCTCCCGGCCTGGGAATTTGTCATCAGGTGAATATGGAATATTTGGCTAGTTGCGTGGGCTGTGAACAAGATGCGGAGGGTCGTGATATTGCGTTTCCTGATACGCTTGTGGGGACCGATTCTCATACCGTGATGATCAACGCCATGGGGGTGATGGGTTGGGGCGTGGGGGGGATTGAAGCCGAAGCCGCCATGTTGGGGCAGCCCATACCTATTCTGACGCCTCAAGTGATGGGATGCAAATTGAGTGGCGTCTTGCCGGATACATGTACACCTACGGATATCGCACTGAAGGTTACGCAGGTTCTGCGTGAAAAAGGGGTGGTGGGAAGTTTTATCGAATACTTTGGCGATGGTCTTGATACCATGACGGTGGCGGACCGTGCGCCCATTGCCAATATGGCACCTGAATATGGCGCCACCATGGGCTTCTTTCCCGTGGATGCGGCCACCATCGATTATCTGCGGATGACGGGACGTGATGAAGCGCAGATCGAATTGGTCGAGACGTATTGTCGGGCCCAAGGGTTGTGGCGTGAAAGTGCTGCCCCCGATCCTGTGTACAACGAGGTGGTTGAAATCAACCTCTCAGAATTGGAACCCAGCTTGGCTGGACCTAAGCGTCCGCAGGATCGTTTGTTGATCAGAGAAGTGGCGAGCGCATTTGCGGAAAGCCTGACGGCACCGGTGGGCCCCAGTGGCTTTGGGTTGGATCCGTCGCGATTGAATGATCGCGCCTTTGCCGGCCCCTACGGCAATTTGAAACACGGGGATGTGGTCATCGCGGCGATCACCAGTTGTACCAACACCTCTAATCCTACCTTGATGTTGGCTGCGGGATTGGTGGCAAAGAAGGCGGTGGAAAAAGGACTGAAGGTGCCGGACTATGTCAAAACCAGTTTAGCCCCGGGCTCTCGGGTGGTGACCGCCTATTTGAAAAATGCCGGTTTGCTGTCTTCCTTGGAAACGCTTGGATTTCGGGTCGTGGCCTATGGATGCACCACGTGCATTGGGAACAGCGGTCCGTTGCAACCTGAAATTGAAGAGGCCATTCAAGCGGCCGACCTCAATACTGCGGCGGTGCTTTCCGGAAACCGTAACTTTGAAGGGCGGGTACATCCGCTCACCAAAACCAACTACTTGGCTTCTCCTCCCCTGGTGGTGGCTTATGCTTTGTTGGGGAATGTGGGCAAAGATTTGATGCGTGACCCGCTGGGACAAGATCAGCAAGGTAAGGAGGTGTTCCTCAAAGATATCTGGCCGACACGTGCAGAAATCATGGCGCTCTTGACCGATGCCAATGATCCAGAATTGTACCGTACCCTGTATAAAAATGTGGTTAGCTCTAGTCCTGTTTGGAACAAGTTGCCCGAAGTGGAAAGTTCCACTTTTAGGTTTGATGACGCCTCGACCTACATTCGGGAGCCCTCCTTTTTTGACGGCTTTGGACCGGAGACGACGGCACCCGTGGATATCAAAGCGGCTCATGCCTTACTCAACCTCGGAGATTTTATTACCACGGATCATATTTCTCCTGCCGGTGCGATTCCTTTCCCTTCGCCTGCGCAAAAATATTTGAACGAGCACGGGATTGAAGATGCCGATTTTAACTCCTTTGGCTCCCGTCGGGGAAATCATGAAGTGATGATGCGTGGCACTTTTGCCAATATCCGCATCCGAAATTTGTTGGTGGAGCGTGAAGGGGGCTACACCCGACATTTTCCATCCGGTGACGAGATGTCTGTATTCGATGCAGCCATGCGCTATGGAACTGAAAAACGTGAGTTGATCGTGTTGGCGGGCAAACTCTACGGCGCGGGTTCTTCTCGGGATTGGGCGGCCAAGGGGACCTTTCTGCTGGGGGTGAAGGCCGTAATCGCGGAAAGTTTTGAACGCATTCACCGTAGCAATCTGGTGGAAATGGGCGTGTTGCCTTTGGAATTTATTGAGGGGCAAAATGCGGGCACCCTCGGACTCGATGGCACGGAGCTTTTCGAAATCGGGGGGATCAGCGAAGGGCTGCGTCCGCATAAAATGCTGCCGGTTACTGCGACCAAAAGCGATGGCACGGTGATCAATTTCCAGGGACGTTGCCGCATCGATTCCGCGATTGAAGTGGACTACGTGTTGCACGGAGGTATCTTGCAATACGTATTGCGCGACGTGATGGCTCAGGGTTGAGGAGGGGGGATTCTGGCTTTCGGATGAAAAGATGAGGAGTCCGTTTTGAATTCACTTGCGACTCCGAAGAGGATGTGCGAAATAGAAGTAACAACCCCGTTCCCATGGTTTTTCTATGAATAAAATTCCTTTAGGTCAAAGTTCCTTTGATGTCTCCGAGCTCTCTTTGGGCTGCATGCGCATGTCTGGTTTATCTCTTGCGGAATCTACTGCCGTGGTGCAAGCGGCCTTGGATGTGGGGATTACCTTTTTTGACCATGCGGATATTTATGGCGGTGGAAAGTCGGAAACGGTATTTGCGGCGGCCGTAAAAGAGCTGGGGCTCGCACGCGAGCATATTCATTTGCAGTCCAAATGCGGGATTCGTCCGGGCTTTTTTGATTTTTCAAAAGCGCATATTTTAACGTCGGTAGAGGGGATCCTTGAGCGTTTGAATACGGATTATTTGGATGTGCTGTTGTTGCATCGTCCTGATGCCTTGATGGAACCCGCGGAAATTGCGGAGGCTTTTTCCGAATTAAATGAATCAGGAAAAGTGAGGCATTTCGGGGTGAGTAATCAAAATCCCACTCAAATTGCCTTTTTGCAGTCGGCGTTGGATATGCCTTTGGTGGCAAATCAGCTTCAATTCAGCATCGCCCACACGCCCTTGGTGGATCATGGATTTAACGTGAATATGGCGGATGAACCTGCGGTGGATAGGGTCGGCGGGGTTTTGGATTACTGTCAGCTGCATAAGATCACGGTGCAACCCTGGTCTCCTTTGCAGGCGGGGTACTTTGGCGGGGTCTTTTTGGATCATCCGGATTATGCGGAATTAAACGAAGTATTGGTCCGCATTGCGACCGAACGCGATGTGCCCGTCTCTGCAGTGGCCATTGCGTGGTTGTTGCGTCATCCCGCAAAGATGCAACCTGTTTTGGGCAGTATGAACCCGCAACGCATCAAAGATATGGCACGAGCCTGTGAGGTGAGCTTAACCCGACCCGAATGGTACGAACTCTATCGCGCTGCAGAAAATCGCCTGCCGTAAGCCAGCGCACTGTTGCTCTGGGTTCACAGAGCTTTGTCAGACGGGATTAAAGCGTTTTTAAGGTCAGAATTTCTTCCAGCAGATTGCATTCGATTTGATCAATTTCTTCAAAGAATTCCAGGGCCGTGAGCGGGATTTCTTTGCCGTCGCGCAGGAAGGTGGCGTCAAGCGCGGGGTTGGCTCCGTGTTTGAGCAACAGCTTTAACATCTCTTTGCTGTCACCTTTGGCGTGGAATAACGGGGTTTGTCCACCTAGGGCCACCAAATCGGTGGGCCAAATGGGGGTGGTGTTTACGGTGCCGGGGATCATTTCAGCCCGTTGATTGACGTCCATGCCCCGGGATAATAATTCCTTGACGATGTCGCCTTGGTTAAATTCGACGGCCATGTGTAATAAACTTGCGCCCGTTAAAGGATAATGACCGTAGGGAAGTTCGAGCGTTTGTTGCAGGGCTTCGGGATTTTTGTCCAAGAGCTCTTGGACTTGAGACAGGGAACCCCGATGGATGGCCATGGGGAGGTCTTGAGGATCAGGCGCTCCCCCTTTAATCAGCAATTGAATGCATCGACCTTTCAATGGAGAGCGGTGATGACTGGACAGCAAATGTTCTAAGGCATTGCGAGGCCCATCGATGCGTAAGACTTCACGGGCCGGATCGGCACCGCGTTCCAACAGCCAGGCAATTCCTTCGGGATTCATATATTCACAGGCGGGGAAAAGCACAGTGCCGTAAAGGGGATCGTAATCACCATCGGCTTGGGCGCCGGACATGATTAAATGATCGGCGGCTTCAAAATGGTTGAGAGCGGCGGCTTGGGCCAATGACCGATTGAGATCTTCCTGGGTCGCGGTAGCGCTCAGTTCTTTGATGGTCTCGAGATCTCCGCCCGAGGCGGCAAGGAATAAGGGAGAGTATGCGTCTTTCAAAAGGGTTTCCGGGGTTGCAATTTGCGATTATGTACGCCACGAAGGCAGGGAATGCAAGCATCGGAATCACCTTGGGAGCGCGTGATGCGCCGGATGAATCAATTGGGACTGTCAGAAGCAGACCTGGAGGAATCCTTTGTGCTTGGAAGTGGGAGTGGGGGGCAAAAAGTGAATAAAACGGCCTCGGCGGTGCAATTGATTCATGTGCCTAGCGGAACGAAGGTGAAATGCGGGGATGCCCGGTCTCAACATTTGAACCGATTAAAAGCCCGGGAGCGTTTGTGCGAAAAAGTGGAAGCTGAACGGCGGGCACTCAAGTTGGAACGGGACGCCCGCAGAGCAAAAATCCGAAATCAGAAACGGAAACCCAGCGCACGTGCCCAGGCCAAGCGGGTGGGAAATAAGCGGGTGCGTGGAGAAGTGAAAAAAATGCGGGGCCGGCCTTCACGAGATGATTGAGGGTAAGACGCTCGCCGATAATCTCTGTAGATTCCCTCTACTCATTTTTGAAATTTAGGATATGAAGGACCGATGAAAAATTCTCCTCTTGATGCCGTAGAACTCCGTCGTATGACTTTGGATGATTATCAGGCGCTTAAACCTGCGGTACTGAAGTCCTATGGAGGCAATGAAGCCATGTGCTGGAAAGATGCGCATTTACAACAGCTGATTGACTTGTTTCCGCAAGGGCAACTGTGTGTGTGTATTGGTGATCAGGTGGTGGCCTGTGCCTTGAGTATCATTGTCGATTACAGTAAGTTTGGCGACAAACACACCTACAACCAAATTATCGGCAACCACAGTTTTGATACCCATGATGCGGATGGGGATGTGTTGTATGGGATTGAAGTGTTTGTGGATGCAGACTATCGCGGATTGCGTTTGGGTCGTCGTCTCTACGATGCCCGCAAAACCCTCTGTGAGGAAATGAATTTACGCGCGATTTTGGCCGGCGGACGCATTCCCAATTACGCAAGTTTTGCGGATGAATTGACCCCCCGTGAATACATCGATAAAGTCAAGCAACGTGAAATCCACGATCCCACCTTGCGGTTTCAATTGGCCAATGATTTTCATGTGCGCAAAATTCTGCGCAATTACCTGCCAGGAGATACCGAAAGTAAAGAGTACGCCACGCTATTGGAATGGATTAACATTTATTACGATGCGGATTTGGAAGATCGGGTACATGCCTTACCCGTTCAGGTGCGCATCGGCGTGGTGCAATGGCAAATGCGACCCTATGACAGTATGGATGCATTGATGAAAAATGCGGAATACTTTGTGGATGCGGTTTCCGATTATGGATCAGATTTTATTCTGTTTCCCGAACTCTTTAACGCGCCCCTGATGGCTCCCTACAATCACTTGAGTGAAGTGGAGGCGATTCGACGTCTCGCCGGATATTCTGAACCACTGCGCGATCAATTTTTGAAGTTAGCCGTGTCCTACAATGTGAATATTATTACGGGCAGTATGCCCCACTTGTTGCCTGACGATAAATTGGTCAATATCTCTTGGCTTTGTCGACGTGACGGCTCTTGGGATTCGGTGGCTAAAATACATCCGACCCCTTCGGAAGTATCTGCCTGGGGGATGAATGGTGGCACCGAAATTCGTGCGCTCGATACCGACTGCGGAAAGATTGGCATTTTGATTTGTTACGATTCTGAGTTCCCGGAAGCGGCCCGTATTTTGGCGGAGCAGGGGATGAATATCTTGTTTGTGCCCTTTTTGACCGACACGCAAAACGGCTACATGCGGGTGCGTCACTGTGCGCAGGCGCGGGCCATTGAAAATGAATGTTATGTGGTGATGGCCGGCGCGGTGGGTAACCTGCCTAACGTGAATAATATGGATATTCAATATGCGCAATCCGCAGTATTGACGCCCAGTGATTTTGCTTTCCCCACCAACACCATCAAAGCGGAAGCCACCCCCAATACCGAAATGGTATTGTTGGCCGATGTGGACTTGGATTTACTCAAAGAACTACACGAACGCGGTTCGGTGCAAAACATGAAAGACCGTCGTTTGGATTTGTATGGGGTGAGCTATAAGGTTCCTAAACAGCCTTGATGCCCTGAGCGAAAAAGGATGAGACGAAAACCCTGCCACAGAACTCCTGAACTTTGTGCCATCCTCAGCCAACTCGGTTGTCGCAACCAAGGAATGAGGGGCAGGCATAACGCTTTCAGCGTAGGGGGAATGTTTTTGCACGAGACCTAGGATAGCTTCGTGCCTTAGCAACCCTAGGCTGAAGGGCGTAACACCTTTGGTGTAGCTGGGGATTGGGTGTAGGTATGGGGTTGGTATGAGTTTACGGGGGGGGATGACCGATTTTGCCTGCCCTTGCTGTCTCTGGCGACGGCAAGGGATAACGATTTCGAAAATACGCCAAAGGCGTTACGTCTGTCAGCCCAGGGTTGCGCTGAGGGACGAAGGGCTAGCCTGGGTTCCTATGCAAAAGGACATTCAACTCTGTAGGAGTTGTGTCTGCCAAGATCCAATGGTTACAATGGATTTTGCATGTGGCAGGCATAACGCTTTCAGCGTAGGGGGAATATTATTGTACGAGACCTAGGGTAGCTTCGTGCCTCAGCAACCCTAGGCTGAAGGGCGTAACACCTTTGGTGTAGCAGAGGTTTTTGGGCTGTGGGTTGTTTTTTTTGCATGTGGCAGGCAAGCTCCTCGAAGGAGCGCTTGTCTGTCGTAGGCATGGTTCAGGAGGAAGGTGTGAAGGGAGGTGGTTGAAGTTTTTTTTACTCCTATGGTCCTGCGATAAAGTTGAGCTTTATCGTCCCATATCAAGCTGGTGAGTTCTTCTTCTCAATCGTATGTGAGTTGGTATTAAACTTTGCCGTTTTATAGACCGTTCCCTTTATTCCGTGATGTGGTGTTCGAGTAAGGGTGCGCGAAGGATGCCGGCAGCTTTGAATTGCCAGATTTCATTTCGTTCGCTGGGGGTTCCGTCCCAGGATTGGGGCCCCCACCATTTCCAATCAGGTCGATTGTTGTGCAAGGGTCCAAAGCTGTTGTATCGATTTCCGTAGGCACAAATGCGAAGGGTATGGGGCCCCTCGGAGAGCTCTCCCAGTTCGACCCGCCAAGGGGAGTGGTAGATGGCTCCGCAATCTTTACCGTCACAGTAGACTCGCAAGAGTGCAGCTCCAAAATGGGGGCAGTTGAGGGCATAGGTTCCGGCCGACGACAGGGGGAGGGTGCATTCATACATGAGATTTCCTCCGTAGAAGGGAAGTCCTTGAGTGACGACATCACCCCAATAAATGGGTGCGCCTGAGGGGCATAATTTCGCATGAGCCCCTTGGGTTTCTACCGCAAAATCACCCAGTAAATAACACCATTCTAAATGTCGATCGACGGCGTCGAGTTCGAGCGTAATTTCCAAATGGTGTATGCCCTCTTTAAGCTGAGGCAGGGTCATGGTGGGCAGGTCATGATCTACCCACCATCCTTCTGGTTGTGTCGCGAGGGGCTGACCGTCTAAGCAGATGGTGGCAGAGTTTAAACGTTCGCACACCAGTTGAATATGATCGAAATCTCCGGCGCAGTTGATTTCAAATTTACGGGTCACGCGTTGGCGAGGGCCTGGATCTTTGACGGAATAGGGTTGTCCCCAATCGGGCCAAGAAAACGTTGCTGCGAGTTTTCGTTGGGTGACTAAGCTGTCTTCTGCCGGTTGCCAGTTTTCATCGTTTAAGCGCCAAGCTGCGTGATCGAGCAGTAGTACATTGGGTTCTTCTGTAACCACGGAGGTGGGTTCGGGACAGGTGCCGTAGTGTTCCCATGATCTTTGGGGGAGGGCGCAGGCGTCGGTTCCGGGGGTCAATCGCAACAAACGGTGACTTTGCGGATGGATATCCCAAGGAACGACAGTCCAGGCCTGCTCTTGGTGATAGCTACATGCTTTTTCGGAACCATCTGCGGTATCCAATTCGGTGACATTCCAGTTTCCTCGAATTCGAATATACCCGTTGTGGAGATCTTGATTTCCCCAAGGGTGGGTGTGGCTTTTTTCGATGGCGCGGCTTGCGCAAAAGAGGATGCGTTCTTCTCCGGATTGCCGAAGTTGAGAATTCACCTGCGTATAGGTGGCGCCTGTGGAGGTATGGATGGCGTAGTCTCTCCACGGTTCCAAGGCTTGCACCAAGGAAAGGCCATCGGGACTTATGCGCAAAGCCTTCGCCAATACCTGCGTCGGGAGATCGCTTAATTCGCCATCGCATCTTGTGGGAATGTGGCCCATGACCACAACCTGTCCGCCACGTTTGATCAAGCGATCGAGGCTTTCGAGGGTACTTTTACGAATGGTTTCAAGTTCGGGAATCACGATCACTTGATAAGCCATTTCGCCCACCTGCATTTCCGGCTGATCGCTAGTGCGTTCTTGTTGAGGCAGTAAAGACTCGGCAATAAAATCGAAATCCAGTGAGGCATCTAAGAGGTCGAAGACCCGTTGAGAAAAGTCTCGGTTGAGCTTGGATAAGTAGGGGGCATCTAGGGTGTTGATTCCGCGTCGCATCCATGCGGATTCAACTGAATGAATGACCCCGATGCGAACCAGCGGACGGCCGGTGGTCAGGGCGGCCCCCACCCGCGCAAAATGATCCTCGATGACGGGGTATTCGCGATACCACGGGGACTGCGGACCGATGCTGGCGGGAAAATCCCGTTTACTTTGCCCTTCCATGCTCAATAACGAAAGATGATGTACTCGTAAGGTGATGCCCAGGGCGGCCTGCCAATCTCCTTGACGTTTGTGTCCGGAAAAAGGGAAGTCCCAATTGGTAACGCCGTACAATTCGCTCATCACGCCCGCGCGTCCATCTTGACGGGCGACACTCACGGCCTGTTTGACCGTTTGGGGTTTGTAGGTATCACAGAGCAGATCAATGCCTGGGATTTGAAAGCTACGATAATGCCGCATGCATTCGCCGAGTGAATGAATTTGGCTGGAAAGACTGTCTTCGGCCATCATATGCCCCGTTAAAGCGATGCCATGTTGTTCGCACCATTCTCCCAAGGTGTCAGCGTATGCGGAGGCGAAACGTTCGGAGAGATGATCCCAAAAGCGCCAGCGCCAAGGGCTGGGGCCGTCGACTCCTGGCCAAACGACTTCGGGTAGGATATCCAAGAGTTCCACGTTATATGCGGTGGCGAATGAGTCTCGCAAATCTTCTGTCCACGCAAAGTGGGTGTTACCCTCAAAAGGACTGTTTAAGCTGGTGTTCCCCGCCAGTTGCGGTTCGTCGGTAAAGATGGCAGGGACATCTGCGGGGAAGCTTCCTCCAAACTGTTTTACATACACCTCGTGGGTGCTGTCGATAAAGGCTTGAACGGCTGATTTACTGAGCGTGTTTAAATAAGCGGCCCCGTTAAAACGGTCATCATTTTTTTGAATGTACTGGGTGAGAAACCAATCTTCTTCACGACCTTGCTCGAAGGGGATTCGTTGATGAGCGATGCGGAGGCCTTGATCGTTTAAGCTGATTTTGTAAGCGCAAATGTAGTGAACGACGTCGCTTTCCGCTTCTGTAGGTCGTCCTTTTTGCAGTGCCACCCAGCGCCTGCGATGCGTCAATTCTGTGGTCACGGCGCCCCCTGCAAATCCGGAGGGCCAGGTGTCTTCATCGTAGAGATAACTCAGCATGCCCTTTTGGGCACCATAGTCTCTGGCGGCAGAAATCGCCTTCAGAAAATCGGGTCCAAGGTAGTCATTCTTAAGACCGCAACGCACATGGAGATGGTAGCCTCCGATGCCCATGGTTTCAAAGGCATCAATGTACTCGCGGAGTCTATCGTGATCGTTGAGGTCGTGGTTGAGCGACCAGAAGGGGGCGCCTCTCAAGTCGGCAGGAGGGGTTTTGAAACGGGAGAAGTCAAATGACATAGCGGGGGTGGGGTTGACGTGAAGTAGCGTGACTAGGTAAAGTTTTTAAAATGTTGTGGTCAAGATTAATGGCATCTTGTCCTGATGTTTCTGAGCGCAAGGGGAGCGGAGGGTGTTTGCAATTGAGCTTGGTTTGTATGGTTAGCTCCAAAACGTTATGCGGATAGTGGAGGGTACTCGAAGCTATGATCGTGCGTTTCATTTTACTTGCGCATTTCTTCGCTTCGTTTTAGTTTCGGTTCATGGATATACGTACACAAAACTTGGCCCGCACCATGGCGGGATACTGTCTGGACGCTCAACCGCGTGAAGCTTTTGCGATTAATGCGACTACGGCGGCGGCGCCTTTGGTGGAAGCGCTCTATGAAGAGTTGCTCAAAGCGGGGGCGTGGCCTCTGGTGCGGATGATGCCCGATGGTGCTCAAGAGGCGATGTTTCGTTCCGGTCAAGATCATCATTTTGATGAATCCAGTCCGGTTGATCAAGCGATTGTGGGCAAACTGGCTGGAAGTGCATCCATCTATTCGAGTCGGAATACCCGATCCTTGAGCGGGGTTGATCCTGATTTACAGGCACGCATGGCCAAGGCCAGTCGACCGGTGAAAAATAAACTGTTGAAGAAGAAATGGACGCTGACCTTGTTTCCTACCGAAGCTTACGCGCAAGATGCGGAGATGAGTCTACGTGATTTTGAAGATTTTGTGTACAGTGCCACCTTTTCGGATGAAGATAATCCGGTGAAAGCGTGGTTCGACCTCAAAAAGAAACAGGATAAACTGATTTCCAAATTGGAAGGGGCCAAAGAGGTTCAGATTATTGGTCCCGGCACGGATTTAACCATGTCGATTGAAGGCCGTACTTTTATCAATTCAGCGGGCACCCATAATATGCCCAGTGGGGAAGTGTTCACCGGACCGGTTGAAACGTCGGCCGAAGGGGTGATCGCATACGATTTCCCGGTGGTGAATCAAGGACGGGAAATCGATGGGATACGATTGGTATTTGAGAAAGGGGTGGTGGTAGAAGCGACCGCGACCAAAAACCAAGACTTCTTGTTGAAGATGTTAGATATGGATCCTGGTGCACGTCGTTTGGGTGAATTGGGGATTGGGACCAATTACCGGATTCAAAAATTCATCAAGACCATTTTGTTTGATGAAAAAATTGGTGGCACCATTCATTTGGCCTTGGGGGCCTCCTATACGGAAACCGGCGGCAAAAATAAGTCGGGCTTGCATTGGGATATGATCAAAGATCTGCGGAAAGGTGGGGAATTGCGGATTGATGGCAAAGCGATTCAGAAAGATGGTAAATTTTTAAAGAGTTATTTTACGGCCTGAGAAAGAACCGGAAGCAGGTGGACCCTTGCTTGGCGGTCATGTAGAATTTGGGTTGTGATCACCAAGCAGACGTTAAAACCTGGAGACCGTGGCAGCAAAAAGCTGACCGAGCATTTTGGAGATCGGCTGATCTGTGTACGTTATCGACAGGATCCCGAAACTGGAAAGCGCTTTAAAACGGCTGAAATCATGGTGGAGGATTTTTTGACGATGCCGTCAGAGGCAGATCAGGATCCACAGGAGATGCTCTCACTCGAAATCGGCTATCACGAAATCGCATTAAGAGATCAAGTTAAAGCAGCAGGTGGCCGTTGGAATAGGGAAGGTCTGGTGTGGAAACTCCCTCGTCACCGGGTCAATTCCCTCAACCTACAATCAAGAATCGTCAAAAACGCAAATTAACAGAAATATGAAATTTACTAAATCTACCTACACGAAGTCTCTACATCTACCAGCTCTAGTGACAAATCTCTATATTTAGAGACTTATTTGTGTTCGTAGATTAACTTGTTGTGCTGAGAATATTTATGAAACAAAGCGACCAAGCTAGAGCTAAACGACTTTTGAAATTACGAACCGAGGGTGCAAACTTCCGCTGGAACTATTTGCTCAAATCAAAGCAGTTCTGGATTACGATTATAGCTATCGTTTTGATGATAAGCTACGCCATCACAACGCCCGATGATTTAATCCTGAATCGGATCATATTCTGCCTCATGGGTGTTTTTATCGGACGAATACTTAGAGATATGATTTGGTTAAAAGACATTGTAGATGCATTTCCTTTTACTGAAAAAATAATGAATTGGGAAAAGATCGAAAGCATCGCTAGTGACAAAACCAAGGCGCAACCAAAAGACCAACC
Organism: Kiritimatiellota bacterium B12222; assembly: GCA_029719485.1. GTDB lineage: Bacteria > Verrucomicrobiota > Kiritimatiellia > SS1-B-03-39 > UBA6053 > UBA6053. The sequence goes on from CP120722.1 coordinate 1,507,322, forward strand.
GAACCCTCATACTTCGGGTCCGGTTGTCTGAGGCGTTGGGTGAATATAATGAAAAAAATATTACTCATCACGTTTTTGCTTCTGAGCTTGTCCTTGACCACATACAGCCAAGAAGCTTCTGTACAAGCCCGTCAGCCTGACATAACTTTTTTTGAGTCGGTCGATACGATTCGTGAATTCATGAGCAAAAAAACTAAATTTGATTATTCAGACCGGAACCTGATTGAGGTGTCACTCAAGTTCATAGATGGACACCCACGAAAGGGGGAAGCCTGGGTCTATCGTTTTGGGCACAAGATACCAAAACGAGGCAATGATTTAAGTATATTTCATTTTACGGATGGAGAAATTATCGAATTTCATCATGGCCCATAAAGAACAAAAATCCGAACAATGCGTCCAACCGAACCGCGGGTACGCGGTCCGCTTGACTTGAGAGTTGAGGAATATGAATTTTTATCGAATAAAACATGGGAGGTTCATCACGGGTTTACTGGTGCTTCTCTCGTTCATTCGCGCCTATGCAGGAATATACATCCATGACAGTATTTTTATTACGGATGAAAAGCAACGGGATGCCATAATATCAGCAACTGAGAAGTTGGATAAAACGCCAACTGACATTCAAGCTCTTGAAACCCTGGTGCACGCCCTCGGGCCACATGTTTCACAGAGCCCCTATTATACTTTTGAGGATCCCGTTAAAAAGAAAGCGTACGTCGTTATGGGTGAAATGTATTCCACGGAATTCCTGTTGCACCTGCTTAATGAAGGTTCCAATGCAACTATATATTGGTCTCTTCAAAAGATCAAACATCAGGAAATCAATAGTTATGAAGGCTGGAAAAGTGGTCGCCGACAAATATCAACAGCACCGAGAATGATTTCGAGAAATGCCCTCGTGACTCCGGAAGTTAAGCGAGCGCTTATCCCACATTTGAACAAGCTGAAAAACTCACCTGAAAAGGGGATTACGGGCATTGCGAACCGGATGATTAAGGAGTATGGACTCCTAATGGATCGAGAGGGTTTCCTCAATCAGTTGAATGACCCAGACGAAGAAAAGGTAGCGAAGTCATTATCAAATATGATGGCTTATGTACGGGTTGATCCTCTGATCACGGAAAGAGTCTGGGAACTGCTTGCCGATGCGGAAACAGACTACCTCAGATTTACCTGTCTCAGATATCCCTGGTTATTTGAGATAGAACAGTTTGATGAACCTAAAGAACAAACTCTTCTTTATCAGCTTGAATACTACCGAGGAGGTGTAGCCACGAACGTAAACACCGCATTAGAAATACTTGCCCGTTCTGAGAATCCTTTAGCCGAAGAGATTCTTCAATCATTGACTCGCAGCCATAATGTAAAGGCGAAAATTAGGGCGGAAAGATATCTTCGGGTGTATGACGAAAAGAATCGACCCTCTGAAGAAGCTGCAGAGCTCAAGGAAGCTAAAGGTGCGTCATTAAGGAATGAAACACCATAACCAGACCAACCGCCCAAATTCGTGAAGTGAGTATGGCAACCATAATAATAACAATCTCCGCCTCCGAACCCGTCGGAGCGGGTGGGCGTTGGGATAGAAAATGGTAGCTTTGAAACTTATTCGAATACCATTTGGGTCTTTTATGAAAATTTGCGCTCTGATGGGCCTTCCCGCAGGATTGATATTTGATGTTATTCCTCTGGTGAGGAGGATGTCAAGCCGAAGCGATGGTTCGCCTCCACGCAGGGGGGGCAGGGCCTTTCGGTTGATAAAGCTGTACGTTCGTTTAGGGCGGTTTAGGCCTTGATTTTCTCTTTTTGAAATTTTTGAGAATTTAGGCATTTTGGTAAGCCTAATATCTGTTTCTTTTGTGTCTTAGGGGTTTCATTTTGACCTGATTTTTCCTAGAGGAGAGGGTTCAGATCTATTTTGAAACCACCTATTAAAGGAAAAATAACATGAGTGATGCAAATGCAGCAGCCCAATCCCTGATCTCTTCTGAAGTGGAGATTATTGGTACCATTAAAAGTTCCGGATCTCTTCAAATTGAAGGCCGGGTTGAAGGGGAAATTTTGTCGGAAGGCGATGTCCTTATTGGCAAATCTGGTTCTGTAAAAGGGAACCTGAAAGTAAATTCCGTTACGTTGTCGGGTACGGTACAAGGCAATATCGAAGCGAAAGACCGGATTGCACTGAAATCTACGGCCCGTTTGTTAGGCGATATCAAAGCCAAACGTTTGTCGGTTGAAGACGGTGTGACTTTTGTTGGTAAATCTGAAGTAAATCCCACCGGTCAGCCCATCAAGTTTGATGAAGCGCCTGCCGCACAGGAAAAACCCAAACAAAACGAAGGTCAGAATCCGAATCAGCAGGGTCAAGGACCTCGCAAGTAATTCACTCCGCGTGATTCCGCGTGGCGTCTAAAAAAACCAAGGTTGTGGATGGTTTCACCGCCATTCGTGCTGCCCAAGAAGCGGCGCGACATGGGCGTGGGGATCCTTTGCGCCCACAATCTGAGACGCCCAACAAGCCACCAGGCACGGCGGACCCCAAATCGGGGGCACGGATAGGTCGGTCAGTGATGCCGACGAAACGCGAAGTAATCTGTCCTGAATGCGATACCATTTCTTCGGTAGTGGGTAAGGTCGAACTGTGGGTGTGTACCCATTGTCGTCACCGCATGAAGTTGCAGGACTTGGAGCTTCCTGACGGAGAATGGAGCGACGAAATCGAAGTGGGTGGCACCGTGATTATTCCTTCAGGTACAAAGCTGATGGGTGGAAAAATCACGGCGAACAATGTGGTGCTACAAGGGGAAATGGCAGGGGTCGAATTGCGCGCTTGTAATAAGCTGACGATTGGGGCCCATGCCAAACCTGATTGGGTACGCCTAAAAATGTTGGACCTTGAAGTCGGTGTTGGGGTGAATCTGACCCCCGGCAAACCGATTGAAGGTCGCAATTTGTTGCTCCATGGAAAGTTCGCAGGGAATGCGGTGCTGAGTGGTCGTTTGCATATTTATGCGGACGGAGATTTCTCGGGTCAGTTGCGTGCGGCCGGCTTAGAAGTCGAAGAAGGCGGAGGGTTCAGGGCTCAACTCGATGTGAAACCTGAAAATGCGCCTCCCCCTCCTAAACCCAAAGCGCGTGCTCCGGCCAAACCCAATCCAAAGCTTCGCCCTCCAGTGCCTCGATCCAACAAACCTCCACCCCCACAAAAGAAATGAGTCATCGACAGGTACATGTGAGTGGTGTGGGAGGCGTGGGCATGAATGCCATCGCTCAATTATTGGCGCTGGATGGCGTACAAGTGAGCGGGTCTGACCGTTTTTTGGATCAGGGGGTGGAGTTGCCGGTGTTTCGCTGTCTACGTGAGTTGGGGGTACGACTGCTGCCTCAGGATGGGAGTGGTTTGTCTACGGAAAGTGATGCCTTGGTGATCAGCACCGCGGTGGAGGCGGATAATCCGGAACGGATGCGGGCTGCGGCCTTGGGTATTCCTGAACTGCATCGCGCAGAAATGTTGGCCCAGTTCACGCGGAGGGGAGATCTGATTGCGGTTGCGGGCACCAGTGGTAAGACCTCCTGCACGGGTTGGTTGGGCTGGACATTGGCGGCCTGTGGTCTTGATCCAAACGTGGTGAACGGGGGGGGGATTTTGGGTTGGAAAGATGCCCAGCATCCCGGGAATGTCCGTTGGTCGTCTTCGGGAAAGCTCTGGGTCGTAGAAGTGGATGAAAGCGATGGTTCGCTGTTGAAGTTTGACCCTGAAATTGCTCTGATTAACACCTTGTCGGCCGATCACCATTCTTTGGAAGATACGGTAGAGTTGTTTCGAACCTTTGCACGTAAAGTGAAGCGCACTGTGATTTGCGGACCGAAGGTGAAGGCCTACTTAGAGGGGGATAATGAGATTACCGCGGAACTGATCGAGGTGAGTGATCCGGTTGAGGTGAATTTGCCCGGTGCTCATAATGCGTGGAATGCGGCGGCGGTTTTGGCGGTGGCGGAGGTTTGTGGGCTGCCGCGCGAACAGGCCTTGCGTGCCCTGCGTAGTTTTCGAGGGGTAGAGCGTCGACTGGAGCTTTGTTCAGGAGTGGGGGCCGGACCTCAGGTGTATGATGACTATGCGCATAATCCTGAAAAAATTGCGGCGGCGATTCGTGCCGTGCAACCCGAAAATGGACGACTCACGGTGTTGTGGAGGCCTCATGGCTTTGCGCCACTCCAACAAAATTTTGATGCCTTTGTCGATTGTTTTGCTACCAGCCTTCGTGAGCAGGACAAGGCACTTATCTTACCCGTATTTTATGCGGGGGGGACAGCTCCCCGGGGGATCGACAGTGGGGATTTGGTGGATGCCTTACACGCGCGGGGATGTAAGGCGGTGTTGATCGAGGATTACCCCTCTGCCTGGGAAGCTGACGCGGAGGATGTGTTGTTGGTGATGGGGGCGCGGGATCCTGCTTTGCCTCTCTTTGCCCAACGCATGGGCCGTGTCGTGGGACCGTCGCAATAAGAGAGAGAGATCACCAACGTTCGGCAATGGCTTTGTGGGCGGCTTTGGAGGTCCAATAGGCGTAGTGGGCTTTGCTGATCCAGTCCGATACATTCACGTAAACATCGGAGACGACTTTGCTGTCGTTGTTCATCAAGGGGGCCACGGGCCAAGACAAGGGGTCATCCAAATCCCAAAGGTTTTGCCAACGGGGGCCGGGTAAAGTTTCGTCAGGGACCAACCCGTAGTGAAGGGGATTGAGTTTTTCTCCCGCAGCGATGGCTTCAACGACGCGACTGTGCCGCAGTGCCATAGAGGAAAGGGGGTTGCCTAAGGTGATCAAACGGCGCAATTTTAATTCACCGCTGATGGCGAGTGCTCTTAAATGTAAGGATTCATCTTTGCCGGACTGATGAACAAAACAGTGCTGTGAATAGGGTGGCACTTCTGGATGAAAGAGGTGGAAGAGGAGGTCAAATGCAATCACGCCTCCCATACTGTGACCCACCAAAGTGAGACGTAAAGGGCGGTCGTCTAGAGCGCGTTGCTTTTGAACGAAGCTGTAGAGCTGTTTACAAATGGCGGCCCGCACCGCTTCTTTTCCGGTGTTTGACGTGTAATAAAACATGTCGCTGTAGCCGAAAAAACTCAACTCACGGAGTTGATTGATGGCGAGGCGACTGGGGTTGAGGGAGAAATCTTTTGCGTTGTTGATTTCCGGCAGCACGCGGTGACCTAATTGGTTTTGGGCTTGGCTGAGAAGCTCTTGGTCGACCGATGTTTCCTCCCCGGGATTCCATCCCCATTCGGCACCATGAAAGGTCGTGGGCCAGTGGGGATTAAATCCGCGTATACCATCATTTAAACTTTTATAAATGGTGGTATGGGGCGCGGGATCTCGGCGGGGAGTTACCCCGTGGATGTAAAAGATGAGATCCCGCACCTCGTCACTCATGCAGAGGTGATCCTGTTGCAAAGTGCGTCTGTGAAAGCCGTGGTTCCTAATTCACCACCGAGGTCACGAGTTTTTTCACCGGCTTCTAGAGCACTGTTGTATGCGGTTTTGATTTTCTCGGCTGCTTCGCGCATGATTTCGAGTCCTTCGGTATCTGCGAGGTAGTTCAACATCATCACTGCAGACATGATCAATGCCAAAGGATTGGCAATATCTTTACCCGCAATGTCGGGCGCAGATCCGTGAACGGCTTCGAATACCGCATCGCTATTCCCGATGTTTGCACCGGGCACCACGCCGAGCCCGCCGACCAATCCGGCACATAAATCACTGACCACATCTCCGTAGAGATTTTCGAGTAACAACATGTCAAATTGAGTGGGGTCTTGAACCATTTTCATGCAGCCTGCATCGATAATCACTTCTTCATAGGCGACGTCAGCATATCCTTTGGCCGCTTTTGCGGATTCACGAATAAACAGGCCGTCGGTGAGTTTCATGATGTTGGCTTTATGGAAGACGGTCACTTTTTTGCGATCCCGTTTACGGGCGTAATCAAAGGCCCATTCCGAAATGCGGCTACAGGCTTTTTCAGTGGCCACTTTCATGGACATAACGGTGCCTTCAGTGACCACGTTTTCGACGCCACTGTAAAGACCTTCGGTGTTTTCGCGAATGATGACGAGGTCAATGTTTTCGAATCGGGTTTTGACACCGGGAAGGCTGCGAACAGGTCGCACGGCCGCATAGAGATCCAAGGCTTTTCGTAATTGGACGTTTACGGAACTGAATCCTTTTCCTACGGGGGTGGTGCAGGGGCTTTTCAAGGCGATTTTATGTTCGCGAATTGCTGCGGTGGTTGAATCGGGCAGGACAACGTCGCCATCTGCGAGGGCGGCAACGCCTGCATGATGTTCATGCCAAACAATGGGGGCGCCGGCGGCTTCGAGTACGCGTTGAGTGGCGCGCATTACTTCAGGTCCAATGCCATCTCCAGGGATGGCTACGATATGTCGTGGTGTGGTCATATTTTTAGGGGTCTTGTTTTTATGTTTTGAGGAAAAGCTGAGGAGTAGAGAGGGCTGAGGGAATTCCATATGTGGAGATTCCCCAAAGAGACCACTATATTTTATCCCACATACTGTTTAGGATTGATGTTATATTTATGAACTTTGTATCCGAAAATACGTTGGGTCGTTTCTAAACTGCGGGCGGCTGCGGCCATATTGCCACGGGCCGATTTTAAGGCATCAGTGATGAGGTCTTTTTCATAAACCTCCACCTGATCTTTTAAAGAGCCCGACTTTGGTGCGGAAGCTTGATCTGCCGTTTGGAGGGTAGGGGGTAAATGGTGGGGATGCAGAGCATCACCTTCGGCCAAGACCACGCCACGTTCCATGATGTTCTCAAGTTCGCGGACATTACCCGGCCAGTGGTAGGAGTACAGCATATCGATTACAGGACTGGAGAGACGGCGCACATTTTTATTATTTTGTTTGCTGTATCGTTCCAAAAAGAAATCGGAGAGTTGAAGCACGTCACTTTTCCGTTTGCGCAGAGGCGGCACCCAAATGGGGAATACATTTAAGCGATAGAATAAATCTTCACGGAAGGTACCTTCCGTGACCATTTCCTGCAAGTTTCGGTTGGTTGCTGCGATTACGCGCACATTGACTTTTACGGTTTTGGTGCTGCCGACGGGTTCAAATTCTCTTTCCTGCAATACGCGTAAAAGTTTAATTTGAATGCTGGCAGGAATTTCTCCAATTTCGTCAAGAAAGAGGGTGCCCCCATCCGCTAATTGGAAGCGACCTTTCCGGTCTCCGGTCGCGCCGGTGAAAGAACCTTTGACGTGACCGAAGAGTTCGCTTTCGATTAGATTTTCGGGCAAGGCTGCACAGTGAGCTTTGATAAAGGGTTTGTCTGAACGGTCACTGTTGAAATGGATCGCGTGGGCAACCAATTCTTTACCGGTTCCGGTTTCGCCTTCAATGAGCACACTGGTTTGGCTTTTAGAGACCTGGGCAATTTGATCGTACACAATCTGCATTTCGTGAGAATTACCGATGATGTTTGAAGGGCGGAAACGGTCTTTTAATTCTGCACGCAGACGCTCGTTTTCGGTTTGAAGTTTTTCGCCCCGTTCCTGGGCACTCCGGCGTAAACGTACGGACTGTGCGAGCAGGGACGCCACCATCTCCATAAGGTAGAGAGAGGATTTTAAATCATGACCCTCTTCGTAGGGGCGGTCAGCGCTTAGGGCTCCTACCACAGTTTTTCCGGTTTTGATCGGCACACAGATGAAGCTGGATTCCTGACGACTCATACGTTGGGTGCGGTTGAGGAATAAGGGGTGCTCACCTGTTTTATCGACGACAATTGGCTCTCCGGATTCGATCACTTGGCCGGTGATGCCTTCGCCCAATTTATAGCGTCCGCGCTGCGCTTGTTGGGGGGTAAGTCCATGGGAAGCATCGATCAGGATGTCGTTGGTTTTACGGTTTAAAAGAGTGATGGTGGCGTGTTTCATGCCGAGATGGTTTGTCATCTCGTCCATAATGGGATTTACAATTTCACGCACATCAAGACTGCGTTCAAGAATACCCGCTACATCGCGGATGAATTCTAGATCATGGGTCGTCGTGGGGGTGGACTCTACTTTTTCGGACATGTGGACTTTTGGGGTGGGGTTGTGGGTCTAAAATGATTTGTAATGGGGACGCGTCGATCGCGACCGAAAGCTTTGGGGGTGATTTTGACCCCGGGAGGGGATTGGCGGCGTTTGTATTCGTTGCCGTCAACCAATCGAATGACACGGGTGACGATGTCGTATTCAAAACCTTTGGCTACAATTTCATCGCGCCCGAGATCTTGTTCAATGTAGAGGCTGAGGATGGCATCCAGAATTTCGTAAGGTGGAAGGCTATCACTATCTTTTTGGTCATCTCGAAGTTCCGCGCTGGGAGGACGATCGATGAGGCTTTGGGGAATGCGTTCAAAACCTTGTTGTTGGTTGGACCAGCGACAAAGGTCAAACACCATGGTTTTGGGTACGTCTTTGATCAGAGCGTATCCCCCGCACATATCGCCGTAGAGGGTGGCGTATCCTGTGGCCATTTCGCTTTTATTTCCTGTGGCAACGACCAGAGATCCAAATTTATTGGAAAGTGCCATGACGATGCTACCACGTATGCGGGCCTGAAGATTTTCCTCGGTCACGTCGGCATCGCGTCCGGCGAACTGAGGGGATAAGAGGTCGAGATAGTGAGTGAACAAATCCTGAATGGGTAACATGGGCATCTCGATTCCCAAATTCTCTGCCAACAATATGGCGTCGGAACGGGTACCTTCTGAACTATATCGGGTGGGAAGGCTGATGCCGCTTACCCGCTCTGCGCCCACGGCATCGACGGCCAAGGCGGCCACCAAGGCGGAATCGATTCCGCCGCTGATGGCGATGAGGATCGTTTTGAAACCATTTTTATCCGTGTAGTCACGAATGCCGAGTTTGAGGGCTTCGTAGACTTCTTCCAACTCGGGAAGGTCCCGAGGGCGTTGGCGTGGGGCTAAGGGTTTTTTGGGATGGGTTGGGAGAGTGAGGGAAAGGGTTTTTAACTTTGCGGGAGGCTCAGTGGTGTTCTCTTTGATTGGGAGGTCGAATACGAGCAACTCCTCAACAAAGCGCTCCGCCTGCACCAAAATTTCACCTTCAGGAGAGATGGCCATGCTCCCACCATCAAACACCAATTCGTCCTGACCGCCTACCAAGTTGCAATAAAATAGAGGGGTTTTGCAGGCTGCGCTGGTTTTTTTAAGTATGGAAATTCGTTCTGGTAGTTTGCCGCGATGAAAGGGAGAGGCGGATAGATTTACCACCGCGCTAAGTTCGGCTTGGGCAAAACAAGCGGCGTCTTCTGCTGAATGTACCCAAGAGTCTTCGCAAATGTGAATGCCGATACGAGCGCCGTTGAGTTCTAGACAGAGAGGGCTGTGGCCGGCTTTGAATACGCGATACTCATCAAAAACGCCGTAATTGGGAAGTTGGCATTTATGGTAGCGACCCAAAACCTGCCCCTGATATAAGATAACTGCGGAGTTAAAGGGGTTTTGTTCACCCTGAGAAGGGCTTCCTACGATGCAAACCACCTCAGGAGGTAGTGCTTGGCTGAGTAAGCGGAGCTCCGTATCTACGGCCGCAATAAAGTGGGGTTTTAAGATTAGGTCTTCTGGGGGATATCCGCATAAGACCAATTCAGGAAAGATGACCAATTCAGCGCCCGCACTAGAGGCTTGTGCTGCCATTTTACAGATCTTTTCACGGTTCTGTGCCAGTGCGCCAACCGTGGAATTCATTTGTGCCAGTGCGATTCGAAGGGATCTCATGGATTTACTATTAGAGGATCCGTGAATGTCGTCACGACAAAAATGTAAATACTTGCAGGTTGGTTGACAGAATTGGCGAAAATATATGATTTTTTATATCCCAAAAGGATTTCTATCCATCTCACTTGCAAGGAGTTGGCTTGGACGTAAACCCTGTGTTATCGAAGATGAAAAGTTGGGGTGGGGATCACTATTTAGATTGAAATAGGGCGTGAGATGGGATTCTCTTAGTTTGAACTTAAAACTGAGGAATAATGATGATGAGAAAAATGGCTTGTTTACTTTTGATATGGGTGGGCTTTTCTAGCTTTGCATTTGCGGAGTCTAAAAAAGAGTATGCGCCGAATGTAATGATTGGTGATGGCAAGAACGGGAATTCGGGCACGCGTTGGAACATGATGTTAGAAGAGCGCCCTATTAAAGAGATTCGCATTCGCATGCAGCGGGTGAAAGGAAATGATCAGACTTTTGTGAATTTACGCTTTGGTCCCAAAGGACAAACGTTGGATGGTGGCAAAAGGGTTTATTTAAAAAATAATGATGAAGTGGTGATCACCTGGAATGTGGGTGGTCAGTCTCCCGGAAACCAACCCCTGTATTTGATTGGATACGCAGGTGAAGTGAAGGTGATGAAAGTTGCTGTGATTTATCAATAAATCCACATGACCCCCGATTCGGGGGTTTTATATGTCACCATAACAATGCAACAGGTGAATAATTTATTTATGAGCTTGATTTTTTGAGGAGTGAGAAGGTAGTGTGGGGTATGGATTCATATGAAAATATAGGAAAAGCTGTTTCAAAGCGTCATTGGGAGGTGCAGGGAAATGTGTGGGCTGGGACTGGGGAACGACGAAAGCGTGGATTGAGGATTTTGCCGAAAGAGGGTGGTTATTTTGTGCATGTGACGAGTCGGACGGTGGGGCAGGCATTTTTCTTTGGGGATCCTGAAAAGCGCATGTTTGTGAAGATGATGCGGCGTTGGGCTGCATTTTCGGGCTTATCTGTGATTACGCATTGTTTGATGGATAATCATTTCCATGTGATGCTGTGGGTTCCTGGCGCTGTGAAGTTGGATCATGAAGCGGTGCTGGACCGTTTGGAAATGGTTTGGCCTGAGGGGAAAGTTGATGCCTGGAAATCTTACTATCAGCAACAAAAAGCGGAGACGCGGGAGGCGATGGATACTGCAGTGATGGAGCGCATGGCGAATTTGCCTGAATTCATGCGGGTTTTGAAGCAGTCATTCACTCGTTGGTATAATGCAAAACATGAGCGAACGGGGACGCTCTGGGATGCGAGGTATCGGTCGGTCGTCGTCGAGGGCTCTCCATTAGCGTTGATGTCGGTTGCCGCATACATTGATCTCAATCCATTGCGAGCAGGCATGGTAGATGATCCGATGACCTATGCCTGGAGTGGATATGGTGCTGCAATGGGAGGCGATATACAGGCCCGAAAAGGATTAGAGAGTTTGGTTCAGTTGGCTCGGGGACATCAACCTGATGTGGCTATTTCTGTGCGCCGAAAGCAACTAAAGAATGAGGGAGCGGATTGGAAAGATCTGGGGGGGCTTTTGGCCAAAGAACAGGCTCACAGAGCTTTAGCTCGAAATTGGCAAGAAGTACAGGCCGCATATCGAATTTGGTTGGTGAATAAAGGAGAGTCTAAAGAGGATTGTGTTCACGTAAAACAAAAATTTCGCAATCGTAAAGGGATGGATCCGGTGGATGTGTTGGCGGAGTATGAAAAACAAGGGGTTGTTCCGGTTTCAGCGATGTTACAACAGCGCGTGCGGGCCTTTACACGTGGGGGTGCATTGGGCACTCCAGGATTTTTAGATGAGTTGATGGCTGAATTCAGAAGTTGTTTTGGTTCGAAGCGGAAAATAGCTTCGCGACCCGTGAAAGGGGCCGCGGGTGTGCTCAAGAGTTTACGTCAAACCGACTGAGTTCTTCTTTGTCCACGCGGATGGGCGTTTCCGATGGTCGGAAGGGGATGAGGCTTCGATTCCGACCTTTGGAATGTGATGAAATGTATATGTTGAGTCAAAATAGTTAACGGAGACGCTCATCCCTATGCAATTATTTGACGAATCGTGCTGTCAGCTATCTTCATAGCGTTGGCGTGGCGCTTTTTCCTGTTGAAATACGCTTGGGATACCTTTGGGATGCTTTTGGAGCGAGTGAAGCAATGTAAGTTGGAGAGTATCGAGGGCGAATCGCTAGTGAAGGAGAGAAATATTGTGCAAATACCTGAATAAAAATGAACATTATGCATATATTTCACCTGTTGCAATATTAGTTGGAGTATGAGTGAGGGGGACACTGCGTAGGGAGTGATAAATAGTTAAACTGTCTTAATAAAAGTGGGAATATGGAAGATATTTCACCTGTTGCAATATTGATAGGTTTTTGAGAGAGGAGGGGGGGTTATTGTGATTCGGCTTTGAGATATATTTCTTTGGGGGGCCGTTTGAAATATTTGAACAGGGCTGGACAGATCCATCCTTCCATGTGGTATTCTTCTGAGTAATACCAGTTGCCTCCCATGTCTTGTCGTCGCCACTCTACTTTGGTTTGATACTCGGGAAAGGGTTGTGGCGAGAAGATGAGCCGAAATCCGTTTGCGGCCTGGGTGATTTCGGCATCGGCTACGAGTTCATCGATTAATTCGGGCACTCCGGATACGAAGGGCTCTGCTTTGAGGCCGTTGAGGGGATCATCAAATACCCATGTACCCGCAGAGCGGTAGGGCGCAATGACCAACAGTGAGTTTGAGGAGGTGTTGAGTTTTTGGTCGCCAAAAAAGAGTAGACCACTGAGTACCAACATCATTCCGCACTGGAAAAGGCGGGCTTTCTGGTTGGGCTCGGCTTTAGGACGTCTTCGCAGGAAAAATCCTGCGATGCCGGCGCAGATGAGGGTACTTATCCACGACATACCTGAATAGCTGGCGAATCGATAAAGTAGGCCATAGACGCTCAGGGCCAGTAGTAAAATGACGATGGATACGATGAGGTCGCTTTTGGATTGCCGGGCGACTCCTCGCGTCCAGAGGACGATAAATCCTAAAAATAATATACCCAGCGTACTGTCAATTTCGATCATGGCTTTAATCGGCTTCGGCGCCGTGAACGCTGCAACTGGCACTGATTCCCACGGGATTGAGGATGTAGGTGCCTTGTGAGGGGCAGGTAAGGCTTTTTAATTCATCAGCTTCATCCAGCAGTGCTTCACTTTCAATGAGACGGCCTTCTGGTAATTCGTTCTCGATGGCAAAATTGGTTTTGGCGGCGTTGATGGCTGAAAGATTGTGCATGCAGGCGTTGTCGCGGGCCTGATCTCTTGCTTTTGCAAAGGATGGCAGTGCGATCGCTGCTAAAAGACCGATCACCATGATGACTACGGGGACAATGATGACGGCGATCAAGCAGCCTATCCATGCGTTTGAGCCACTCTTTTTAGGGACGTCGACGGCGGTGCCACAATTTGGACATTTCACATAGCTCATTTTTCCTCTCCTCTCTTTTGGTTAGTGTGCGACGTATATCTCGGTCATGAGAATATCATGTGTCTCGCTGGGAAGCTCTTTACATTTTTGACAATTAAATCCCATCCCGATTCGGGAGTGGGCGTGATGTTGAAGGAGTTGATCGTAAATGCCTTTTCCGCGTCCAATGCGCTGGCCTTGGAGGGTAAAGCCACGTCCAGGCACGAGAATCACTTCGAGGGTAGTGGTTTCGATGCGTTTTCCGGCGAGCGGGGTTGTCAGGTTCCATGGCCCTGAGGCTGGGCCTTGGAGGCTGGTGATGTTGTGAAAATGCCAGCGGTTGTTTTGGGGGAAAGGTAAGGCGAGTTGTTTTCCCTGGCGGAGGAATTCGGAGAGTGCGGGGCGTAAATCGGGTTCGTCGGGGAGGGGCAGGTAGATGCCGATCCTGTTTGCGGCCTGAAGCTGAGGGGCGTTGAGGAGGCGTTCGCAAAGATGGCGCGATTGCCGTTCTTTTTCGGCATCGGACAATGCGTCGATCGCGGCTTTTAACTGTTGTCGATATTCAGCTTTGGTTTTCATGGTTGCGGGGATGTTCGCGTAAGTTATCCCAAAATTTGAGGCGTTCACGGATGGTTTTTTCGTAGCCCAAGCTGCCGGGTTTGTAATAGTTTTTATCGGTGGGGGCGTATTCTTGATCGACAAAGTGGTGTTCACCGTCGTGGGCGTATTGATATCCGGTATGACCCAATTTTTTAGCGCCGGCGTAGTGTCCGTCGCGCAAATGTTTGGGCACGGGTAATACCTTGCCGGATTCGACGTCTTTCATGGCTTCGAAAATTGCCGTGGTCGCTGAATTGCTTTTGGGCGCAGTGGCAAGATAGGTGGTGGTTTGGGAGAGGGTGAGTTTGGCCTCGGGCATGCCGATGAATTCTACGGCTTGCAAGGTGGAGACGGCGAGGGTGAGTCCACGGGGATCTGCATTCCCTATATCTTCGGAGGCGAGAATGATGAGGCGTCGGGCGATGAATCGAGGATCTTCTCCGGCCACTAACATTTTGGCTAACCAGTAGATGGCGGCATCGGGGTCGGATCCGCGGACACTTTTGATAAAGGCAGAGATGGTATCGTAATGCTCATCTTCATCTTTGTCGTAGACCACGGCTTTTTTCTGAATGCTTTCTTCAGCTTCGGAGCGGTGGACCCGAATGATACCGTCATCTGAAGGAGCGGTGGTCATGACGGCAATTTCCAAGGCGTTGAGGACCTTGCGGGCATCCCCTTCGCAAACAGAGGCTAAATGGGCCAAGGCTTCGTCGTCTACTTCGGCGTTGATGTCTGACAATCCTCGGGGATCGGTCAGGGCGCGTTGCATGAGGGTGATGAGGTCTGCTTCGGGGACGGGCTCCAGTTGAAAAACCCGGGAGCGGGAAACCAGCGGTGAATTTACAAAGAAAAAGGGATTGTGGGTGGTGGCGCCAATGAGGGTGACATCGCCTTCTTCGACATAAGGTAGCAGGGTATCTTGTTGTGATTTATTAAAGCGGTGAATTTCGTCGATAAAGAGCACGGTTTCCCGTCCTTCCCGGAGACGGCGTTGTCGGGCGGCTTCTAGAATTTTGCGGAGTCCTGCGACATTTCCTAAGATACCACTGGCGCGTTCAAATTCACGGCGCGTGGATTTAGCGATAACTTCGGCGAGGGTGGTTTTGCCACAACCTGGAGGTCCGTAGAGAATGAGGCTGTCGAGTCGATCGGCTTCGATGGCGCGTCGTAATAATTTGCCTTCGGAGATGATGTGGGCCTGACCGACGACTTCGTCGATAGATTGGGGGCGCATACGGGCCGCCAAGGGGCGTTGTCTTTGGGCATCCGGGTGATCAGGAAAGAGCTCGTTCATGCGAAGGTGATAGCACAGAGGGGCGGGGGATGTGCAGTCAAAAGCAGCAGGAAAGAAGGAGAGGGCGTGGGGAGTTGTTCTGAGAGCATCTACCTATCCAATTTATTGGTGGAGGGTGGTTTCTTTTTATGGTCTGGGGAAGAGGACTATACGAACGTATAAAGGCTTAGCGGATAAGGGATTATTTTGATTTTTGTGACATTCAGGGTTGCCGATGTGGGGTCAGGTGTCATAAAGTGGGGCAGAGTGTCACCATATGTCGTCAGAAATCACCCAACTGTTAACTGGAGCAGGCGGAGCGCAAGCCCCGTTTATGGGGAGGCATACCCATAAACTGGACCCTAAAAAGCGGCTGACGATCCCTTCGGTTTGGCGTTCTTTGATGGGGGAAGACGGGGTTTTCTTGATGCCGGGCATTGATCGGGCATGTCTGATGTTGATGCCGGGGTCGGTGATGACCCAGTTTATGCAAAAATTGCAGGGGATGATGATTTCTAATCCGGAAGAGATGGAATTGATGTTGACCTTGGCTTCGGAGTCGGACCATTTGTCCTTTGATGTGCAGGGTCGCATTCGGGTCAAAGACGAACATCTTGCTTATGCCGGGTTATCCGGAGAAGTGGTGCTCGCCAGTGCATTTAATCGTATCGAGTTATGGAATCCCGAAAATTGGGAAGCCCGCTCGTCTGCTTCAACCGGTCTGGCTGCTGCGGCCAGGGCACTTAAACTTTAGGGGGACGGTTATGGCAAATGTAACTGTTCATGAACCGGTTCTCAAAGATGAGGTGCTGGAGGGGTTGAAAGTATGTAACGGGGGGCGTTTTATTGACGGCACCCTGGGTGGAGGCGGGCACACGCGTGCGATTTTGGATGCGTCGGGTCCGGATGGGCGTGTTTTGGGCATCGATCAGGATCCGGATGCTTTGTTGCGTACAGGAAAATTTTTAGCTGGGTATGGTGATCGTTTTCAGTCGGTACATGGCAATTTTGCGCAAATGGCGAGCTTGGCGCCTGCACAAGGTTTTGATCGTCCGGATGGTATCTTGATGGATTTGGGAGTGAGTTCTGATCAATTGGATACGCCTGAACGAGGTTTCAGTTTCCGTTTTGAAGGTCCCTTGGACATGCGGATGGATCCGACTCAGGGTCTTTCGGTGAAGGAGTGGTTGGATAGTACGGATTTAGATGAGTTGACGGGGGTGATACGTCGATGGGGAGAAGAGCGTCAGGCGCGTCGTATCTCCATTGCGATTATCAAAGCCCGTGATGAAGGAAAGTTGGTGGATACCTTGTCGTTGGCCCAGGTGATTGATGATGCTGTCGGTGGTCGGAAAGGAAGTCGTATTCATCCGGCGACCCGGAGTTTTCAAGCCTTACGTATGGAGGTGAATCGGGAAATGGCGGTGTTGGAAGAGGGGTTGGATGCCGCTTTATCCTTGTTGGCTCCTGGAGGGCGATTGGCCGTGATCACCTTTCATTCCTTGGAAGACCGGGCGGTGAAACAATTTTTTCGGCGGCATGAAGGCCGTGAGGTGTCCCTCTATCAAGGGGGAAGTGAATGGCAGGGCGACTTGCCACGCGTTGAACGCGTGTGGCGGAAACCTCGCATTGCAACGCCGGAGGAGCAAGAGCGGAATCCCCGTGCTCGTTCCGCAAAATTAAGAGTGATTGAAGTGAAGGAGTGTTTATGAAAAAGAAAACTAGAAGTCGTTCCACTACCCGACGCAGTCCGGGTAAGAAAAATAAAAAGCTACAGGCGGAAGGCTTCCGCATGCCGGCCACTATTTCCTTATTGGTGGTGTTGTTGTTTAGTGTGGGCCTGTTTTATCTTTGGTTCTGCAGTCACACGGAAGCGCTCGCACGTCAAATTAGTGTTGAAGAAGATCAACTGGCTGAATTGCGTCGTACCGTCGCGGGTGAAGAAGTGCGTTGGAATGGATTGGTGGGGCCACGTAACTTACGGGCCGCATTGAAAGCACATCGATTGGACATGAATTGGCCGCAGCCTGAACAGGTGGTGCACATTCGCGATATGGCTTTGTGGGAAAGCAATGCTGGTGAATTGAATGTGGTCACTCGGGTCGATCATCACAGTGGAGCCTATTAACGATAATGAAAGTGCAAGCGGTATGGATGAGAACTGGCGTCGTCAGTGGTTTATTTTTGATCCTCATTGTTGGTCTTACCCTTCGGGTCATAGACCTGCAATTGGGTGATCACAGCCGTTTGCGTCAATCTTATCAGCGTAAAGTCGTTTATCGCAAGCAGCTGGATGGAAATCGGGGTCGGGTACTTGACCGGAATGATCGGGTATTGGCCTTAGATGAAGTTCGTAAAAATGTGGCGGTAGATCCTAAATTTATTAAAAATCATAACAATCCGGCTTTGGTGCAAGCGGCGTTGTCACAATTTTTGAATGTGGAGCCCGCATTGATTGGCACTCGTTTGGCGGATACGGATCGTCGCTTTGCTTATTTAGAAAAATATGTCGAAGACTACCGTGCGACGGAGTTGGATTCATATTTGACTGAGAATGAACTGCAAAAAGGGGTGGTGTTTGAGAAGGTGCAAACCCGTACCTATCCACACGACAACTTATTGTCGCATGTGATTGGCTTTCAGAATCGGGAAGGTGTTGGTGCTGCCGGAATTGAGTTGGAAATGAATCGCTTTTTGAAAGGGAAAGGCGGATTGCGTGTGGGTGAAAAAGATGGTCGTCGTCGGGAAATGGTGAACCGTCGTAAAGTTCAGATCGATCCGGAGGATGGGGCAGATGTCAAGTTGACCGTGGATCAGTATTTACAATATGGGGTTGAAGAGGCGCTGGAGAAAGCCATGTCGTTGTACAACGCCAATGGTGCGTGGGCGGTGGTGTTGGATTCCCGCACGGGTGCGGTATTGGCCATGGCCAGCAAACCCGATTACAATTTGAATGAGTTTTATAAAGCGGATGGGGAACTGTTGAGAAATCAGGCCATTGGTGCGACCTATGAGCCGGGATCTATTATGAAACCGCTGATTTTTGCTGCGGCCATGAACGAAGGGCTTGTGGATCCGAATGAGATGATTGATTGCGAATGGGGGACTTGGTATTACAATCGTCGTCCGATTCGGGATTATCATGCGTATGATCAACTGAGTGCGGCAGATGTGTTGAAAAAATCGAGTAACATTGGCACGGCAAAAATTGGATTGCGGATGCATGAATCGATGTTTTTTGATTACGTTCAGAAATTTGGATTCGGACGCAAAACGGGTGTGGAATTACCGGGTGAAGAAACGGGGATTAGTCACAGTCCTCGGAATTGGGACTCGTTAACTCAAAGCCGAATTTCTTTTGGCCATGCGATTACCGTGACGGCTTTGCAAATGGCGGCGGCGATCAATGTGATTGCCAACGATGGTTATTTGGTTCAGCCCTACATCGTTTCTGAAGTGCGGGGCAATGATGGCTTCTTATTGTATCAACGTAAACCTGATCCGTTGGGTGAACGGGTGATTCGTCCTGAAGTGGCCGCAGAGATGCGTCGATTGATGGCGCGGATTACGGAAACGGGTGGCACAGGTCGGCGTGCGCGTTTTGGTGAATATGAGGTGGCAGGGAAAACGGGGACGGCTGAAAAAATTATGCCCGGTGGTGGCTATTCGAAGAATAAAAATATTGCGAGTTTTGCAGGATTTTTTCCTGCTCAAAATCCGGCGTTGACGATTGTGGTGAGTGTGGATGAGCCCAAGGGCGAAAAGCGCACGGGTGGTTCGGTAGGTGCTCCGGTATTTGCGGATATTGCCCGCTATGCCGCGGGTTATATGGCGATTCCCACGGAGGGGTTTTGAATAATGACTCCGCCACCTGTAGCTATGACGATCCAAACATGGACGGACTGTTTGGGGGTGCCGCCACCTGCGCACTGGGTTGAACGTTTGCAAGGGGTTCACCCTGATTCCCGTCGGATTCGGGCGGGAGATATTTTTGTGGCGATTGAAGGTCATGAAGGGGATGGTCATCGATTTGTGACAGATGCGATTCGTCGGGGAGCGGTGGCTGTGATTGTGGAGCAGCCTTTATCCCTGTCCGTCAAAGTCCCCGTGGTTCAGGTGCCGGATTCTCGCAAAGCCTTAACGGCTTTGGCGGGTTGTTTGTATGGATCGCCTGACACCCCCTTGCGATTAACGGGGGTGACGGGGACCAATGGCAAAACGTCGGTGGTGGGGTTTGTGCGCCAATTTTTAGAGTTGCAGGGGCAGGCGTGTGGTGAGTTAGGCACGGTTTCTTATCGGTTTGGACAACGAGAAATTCCGGCACGTCGCACCACCCCCGGTGCACCGGAGTTACAGGAATATTTACGGTCAATGGTGGATGCTGGATGTAAGAACTGTGTGATGGAAGTCTCATCGCATGCACTGGACCAACAGCGGGTGGCGGGCATGGCGTTCGATACTGCGGTCTTTACCAATTTGAGTCAGGACCATTTGGATTATCACCAAGATATGGAATCCTATTTTCAAGCCAAGGCAGGGTTTTTTGCTTTTCCAAGTTTAACACATCGCATCGTGGGAGATGACCGGTGGAGTCGTCGCTTGGCGGAACAATTTGGTTCGGATGTGATTCGTTGTGGTCTGGACGAGGACTGCGAAGTACGGGGGCGGATTCTTTCATCAAGTTTGGATGGAAGTCAGGCTTTTGTGGATTCGCCATGGGGAAGCGGTGACCTGTTTATTCAGCAACCAGGTGAACATAATTTGCGCAATATATTGCAGGCCATGGCCGTGGTGGCTGCTGGGGGAATGCCTTTTGAAGACATTTTACAGACGGCGGGGCGTTTACAGGCGGCGCCTGGACGATTGCAAGAGGTGGCTTCGGGCTGTGGTAAAGTATTGGTGGATTATGCGCACACGCCGGATGCATTGCGAAATGTGTTGGGGTTGCTTAAGCCTTTGACGCGCGGAAAGGTCATTGTGGTTTTTGGCTGTGGGGGAGATCGTGATCGGACCAAACGTCCGTTGATGGTGCAGGCGGCTTCACAGGCTGACGAAATAATTTTGACTACAGACAATCCGCGTACTGAAGATCCTGCTCAAATTTTTGCGGATATGCAAACGGGGCTTGGGGAGGGGGATTGTGTTCAAGTGATTGCAGATCGGCGTTTGGCGATTCAAGCCGGGGTTGAGAAATTACAGGCCGATGATTTATTGCTGATTGCGGGCAAGGGGCATGAAACGGTGCAGTGGGTAGGGGCCTTGCAGCTTCCTTTTGATGATCGTAGCGTGGCGGTAGAGTGTTTAACTCAGCGTGAATTGTCTAAGACCGGAGGCTGTTAGCATGCCTTCACTTTCTCCTGCACACTTAGCGGAATGGACGCAAGGCACTTGGACCTGTGAACCTCACCAGCTCATTCAATCGGTATGTCAGGATACCCGACATATTCAGTCGGGTGCGCTATATGTGGCTTTGCATGGGGAGCGGGTAGATGGGCATGATTATTTTCCACAGGCCCGAGCGGCCGGAGCGGTAGCGTCGTTGGGACTCAAAGGGAGAGGAGGGGCTGAGCTTCCCTGTTTGGAAGTTGAGGATGTGGGACAGGCGTTGATGGCGATCTCCAAAGGATATCGTGAGGTGCTGACGCCACGCAAAATGATCGGGGTTACGGGCAGTGCTGGTAAAACCACCATAAAAGATTTGATTACGAGTATGCTCTCACAGGCAGGGCCCACTTGTAGCACTAAAGGAAATTGGAATAATTTTGTGGGGTTGCCTTTGAGCTTATTGGCCATGGAAGACTCGGATGTCTTTGGGGTCTTTGAGTTGGGGATGAATCAGGTGGGGGAGATTGCGGCCTTGACGGAGATCCTCAAGCCGGAGGTGGGATTGATTAGTTCCATTGGCGAAGCGCACTTGGAGCACTTAGGGACTGTCTCCGCCATTGCTGAAGAAAAAGGAAGTTTGTTGGCAAGATTGCCTGTAGATGGGGTGGCCATTTTGGATCGGGATACTCCTTGGTATCCTGCGTTACGAGGGCGTTGTTTGTGTGGATGTTTATCGGTTTCATTGAAGGAAGATGCCGATTATCGCGGGACTCTCCGGGAGGAGGGCTTGCAGATTGACGATGCACAACGTGAGGAACGTTTTGTGGTGCCACTGCCATTGCCGGGAGATCACATGGTGACCAATGTGTTGCAGGCGGTGGCGGTGGCTCGGGAATGTGGCTTGAGTGCAGAGGAGATCATTGCAGGATTACGGGCCTATACCTCGGCTCCCATGCGCTGGCAATGTGGCGACTTGCGGGAGTGGTCATTTATCAATGATGCCTACAACGCGAATCCGTTGAGCATGCGAAAATCGATCGAAACCTTTGCCTCCTTGGTACATGAAGGAGAAAAGTGGTTGGTGTTGGGAGGTATGGGAGAATTGGGGGAGGAGGCGCAAGCCTTGCACGGTCAGCTAGGGCATGAACTGGATAAACACGGTTTTGACGGAGTGGTGTTGGTGGGGGAGAAAGCGGCGTGGATCGGCGAGGGGATTTTGCAGACCCGAACCCTGTATGCAAACACCCACGCGCAAGCGGCCGAAACGATTGTCAGCGACGTTCCGTCCGGTGCCCACTTATTATTGAAAGGCTCCCGGTCGGAAGCTGTTGAGAAAATTTTACAAATCTTAGAAAAACCGAAGGAAAAAATCCTATGATGTATTGGCTGTTTGATTGGTGGCAAAATTTAGAAGATCCCGCATTAAAGGATGCCTTGAGTCCTTTGCGTATTATGGGGTATGTGACCTTTCGTGCCATGGCGGGGGCGTCCACGTCCTTTCTCTTAAGCTTAATTCTCGGTCCTAAAGTCATTCGGTGGTTGTTGGAATTGAAAATTGGGCAACCGGTTCGGGACGATGAAGTTCTCAAGGAACAGCGCAAAAAAGCGGGTACGCCGACCATGGGGGGCTTGTTGATTTTGTTTACCTTGGCGGTAGGCGTCTTGTTGTTTTGTCGCCCTGGGAATCCTTATTCCACGATGGCCTTGTTGGGGGCTTGTTGGATGGGGGCTGTAGGATTTATTGACGATTTTATTAAAGTAAAAAAGAAAAGTTCGGATGGACTACCGGGTCGTTTGAAATTGATGGGGCAATTGGGCTGGGCCGTTATCTTATTTGTTTATATTGATCGTATCAATACGACTACTCAATTGATGAGTCGCGATTTGTTGCTCCCTTTTATGAAAAATCCGCTGTGGGCGGGTATGCCCATGCTGTTGGCCTTGGCTTTTGTGATTGTGGTGGTGTTGGGGGCGAGTAATGCGGTCAATCTTACAGACGGATTAGATGGATTGGCCATTGGGTGTAGCAATGCGGTGGCGGTTTCATATTTGGCCATGAGTTACTGTGCGGGACACGTGATTTTTGCGGATTATTTGCAAGTGCCTTACATTGCGGGGTCTGAGGAATTGGCCGTGTTCTTTGGCTGTTTATTGGGAAGTGGTTTAGGGTTTTTGTGGTTCAATGCGCATCCTGCTCGGGTGTTTATGGGCGACACGGGAAGTTTAGCCCTTGGTGGTGCGATTGCCACGGCTGCGATTATGATTAAGCAAGAAATCACCCTGATTTTTGTGGGAGGCGTCTTTGTGATGGAAGCGGTAAGTGTGGTGTTGCAAGTGGCTTCATTTAAATTGACGGGCAAACGAATTTTCCGTTGTGCACCGATTCATCATCATTTTGAAATTATTGCCAAAGAGGCGGCGGAACGAGAGGGGCGGGATGTAGAAGTGGTGGAGACCTTGGTGACCATCCGCTTTTGGATTTTAGCCATTATTTTTGCCATTTTGGGTATTGCGACCCTTAAGGTGCGGTAACGCGGTATGGGCTTGCCGGTCTATATACTGGGCTCGGGCGCGAGTGGGCTTGCGGCGGCGCGTTTGGCGGCGTCGGAAGGGCGTGAAGGATATTTGATCTCTGAAAAAGCCCCCGCTGCGGCCTTATTGCCCGAGTTATCGGGTTGGGGCTTCGGCTGGCGACCTGAGTTGCCTGTGGATGAAGAAGGCGAGTGGATTTTGAGTCCGGGCTTTGCGGAAGATCATGCCTGGGTAACGCATTTACGCGCTCGTGGGGTTTCCTTGATTCCTGAATTTGCGTATGGTGCTCGGCGCTTGCAAGGTCAGCAAGTGGCGATTACGGGATCTCTGGGGAAAACCAGTATGGTGTTGTTGGCTGAAGCCCTTTTGCGTGATGCGGGCTATACGGTGACGGTTTCCGGAAATATCGGGCGTCCGGTGAGTGAAGTGGCCTTGAAGGCAGCGCAGGGTGATTTTCATGTGTTGGAATTAAGTTCCTTTCAGTTGGAAGGAAATGAGGACTACCGGCCTGACCGGGCGATCTGTTTGAACCTCTTTCCCAATCATCTGGACCGTCATGGGTCCATGGAGGCATACGCGCAGGCCAAAGCGCGACTTTTCAGCTATCAGACTCCTGAAGATAAAGCGGTGTGGCCTGAGGGCTTTCCCGTGGCGAGTGCATGTGCGGCACAAAAGGGGAATGTACACGAGCTGTGTTTGCCTGCATTATCCGGTTCGGCTTTTGAGCGGGGAGGGTTACGAGAGAATTTAAGGATGTTGTTTGCTGGTTTAGAAGGCATTCCCGGGGTGAGTGCAGAGAGACAAGCCTCAGTGATTAGAGGGTTTTCCTTCCCTGCACATCGTCAGCAACGATTGGATATTCGTGGGGCAGGGCTGGTGATTGACGACAGCAAAAGCACCTGTTTGAGTGCCACGCGGGGAGCCGTAGAGGGAACGGGAGGTGCCTTGCAGCTGGTGATGGGGGGAATAGATAAAGCTGAAGATTTAACGCAATTACTCCCCCTTTTTCGCGAACGAAACCCTGAACTCTATTTGTTTGGCAGGGCGGCAAAAAAAATGAGAAGAGTTTGGCAGGATTCCGTTGACGTATGCGAGACTCACGATACTTTAGATGACGCTCTACTTGCGCTGTGGGAGACAAGAACTAAGGCTCAAACCTTGTTATTTTCCCCTGGATGTGCAAGTTTTGATCAATTCTCGGGCTATGAAGCTCGGGGGCAACATTTTCAAGCGCTGGTCTCTCGGCTGGCAGCCCAATCTCCAATATCCAGAAACGACGAGAAGGAAACCCTATGAACACGCAGCTCCTCCCTAAATCCTCCTTTTTACCTCTTTGTGCATCTGCTTTACTGCTCGCGGGTTGTGCGACCAGTCGTCCCCCACGTGGTGCGACCACCACGCCTCCACCGCAACCGGTTATGCCACCCATGACACACAGTTCTCCTGTTCGGGTGACGGCTCCGAAGGCGCCGGTGTTTGATGATATGGTAGAAATTGATTTAACGACCGCTAATGTTGCTCCAGCGATGCAAGCGGCACCGGTTGCCGTGACGCGTCCTCAATTACAACCTCGTAAAGGTACGCCCTACACCATTCGGAGTGGGGAGTCTCTTTCTGCCATTGCGGCCCGGAATAAAATGAACTGGGTGAAATTGGCGGAATATAATTACATCACGGATCCCAACAACGTGCGGGTAGGGCAAGTGATTTTGATTCCTCCCAGTGGCACTGCCGGCAGCACGCCTTCCCGGGTGATCAATCAAGGTACACAAAATAAAGTGGCGCCACCGCCCAGCGCTTCTGGAAACACCTATGTGGTACAAAGTGGTGATTCATTGAGTGTGATTGCACGTCGTTATAACACCTCTGTGAAAACGCTCAAAAGCGTTAACGGATTGTCCAGTGACCGCTTGTTGGTGGGTCAAGTGCTGAAATTGCCCAGCGGATCTGCTTCAGCTTCGACTCCTGCGGTAACCACGACGACGACCACACGTATTACCACGACGACGGCTCCGGTTTCTCGTCCTACTCCTGTGGCGACCCGTCCACTTCCTACGCCTATTCCTGCTCGCCCTTCTTTGGATATGGGGTCACCAGAAGTATTGGATGTTGAGGTGGTCGAGGTGGATGAAGTGGTCTCTAAAGCTTTCCCCATTGTGGTTCAGGAAGGGGATACCTTGGAAAGTATCGCGACCAACTACTATGTGTTGGAAGCGGATATCCGCAAATTGAATAATTTGGGCCCTAACGATGAAGTCAGCGTCGGGCAAAAATTGCAGATTCCTCCTAGTGTATACTAAAAAATAGGCGGGAAGAAATGGCTAGTTCTTCGCGCCGATCTCGGGACCCGTTGAAGCAACCAGAAGAGGATGATTCCTCTCCTGGTGCGGCGCGGGTCCTGTTACTTTGTATATTGATCTTGGTGGGGATCAGCATGACCATGCTGTTTAGCATTGGGATCGGGCAATCACGTCCCTTACATTACCCTGTTCGCCAATTTATTTATGCGGTGGTGGCCATTTTGGGTGGGGTAGTGTCTTATAATATTCCTACGATTTATTGGAAAAAGTGGATGATTTATTTGGTGGGCAGCTCCGTGATTCTTTTGGGAATGGCGCGGTTGGTTGGTCGGGAAATTAATAACGCCCACCGGTGGCTCAGTTTAGGTCCGGTGAATTTTCAACCTTCTGAGTTGGCCAAGTTGAGTGCCATTTTGTGGGTGGCTACGTGGATGAGTGTGTACCGTCGTCGGAGCAGTGAATTTGGTCTTGGATTTGTTTTACCGGCTTCGGGTATGGGGCTGTTGTGTTTGATGGTGTTGATGGGGCCTGATTTTGGTACTACCATGTTGATTGGGGGCACGGGTATTTTGTTAATGTATATTGGGGGGACACGGGTGGTGTATTTGGGCGTTTCAGCCTTCGTCGCTTTGTTCGGATTCTGGGAATTAATTCGACGGGATCCTGAACGCCTTAGTCGGATCACTTCTTTTATGCACCCTGAAGAATTTGCCGCGAATGATTCTTATCAGCTGATGGCTTCGCTGCATGGTTTTATTGAAGGGGGCTTGTTCGGAAAAGGTATTGGGGAAAGTTTGCAAAAAAATGATTACTTACCTGAGGCGCATACGGATTTTATTCTCGCGATTTTGGGAGAGGAACTTGGGTTGGTGGGCACCTTGTTGGTGTTGTTGTTATTTGTGGCCATTTTTATTTCAGGCCTGATGATCTCGCTTCGGTGTAAAGATGCTTTTTCTCGTTTGGTGGGGCTGGGGATTACCATCACCATTACCTTGCAGGCGATGATTAATGTAGGGGTGGTGACGGGGTCGATGCCCACCAAAGGATTGCCACTGCCTTTTGTCAGTTATGGCGGATCCAGTCTGGTGTTTATGACTGGAATGGTGGGGATTTTGTTGCGCATCTCCCGAGGGAGCGCTGGCGTGCGGGACAATCCGCCGCCACTGCCTGAAAGTCAGCAGTGGATTTGAGTCGGGTAGGGTTCACGGTCAGCAAAGCAGGCCGCTCCGTCGCGATTGATAAGCTGAGGGGGAGCTGATCTTCGTGGTTGCAGTTGAGGCCTTTACTCTGATTGTCTGGATCAGACCTTTCTACACATCGCAGTTCCTTAAAGAACTGCGATGTTTTTGTAGGAGGGGTTAAAATATGAGCGCAAAGAGCTGTGCTAAAAAAATAACTAAATTTAATCAGTTGACTAAATTAGTCATGTGATTAAATTCCGCATAACTCTTAAAGGATATAACAATGAAATCAGAAGGCACAGGAACTGAGCGAACCAAGCAAAACTTGATCAATGCTGCAGGAACTTTGGCGGCTGAACAGGGCTTGTCAAATGTGTCTACCCGAGCGGTGGCGAAGATATCCGGCGAAAACATTGGCAGTATTCATTATCACTTTGGGAGCAAGGATGGTCTGTTTAAAGCGATGATTGATGAGGCGATGGTCAGTGGGCAGCCGGATGAGGCGTCGCTACTAGAACAATTGAATCGTAGCGAAGACCTTTCACCGCAGGATTTATCAAAAATCATTCGGTCGGTAATTGCGGAGAATATTAAAAGTCTTTTTCGCTCCGGCCAACCCGATTGGCATGTGCAGGTTATTTATCAACTGATTCAACGTGAAGATGACTTATTTGAGATCTTTAATGAAAAGTATCTCAGTCCCAAACTGGCATTTATGGATCGATTGATTCGGAGCATCAAACCGAATTTAAGTGATGAGGAGGTGTTCCTGCATAGCTGTTTGATCAAGTTACCGATTTATGCGCAGGCCAGTTACATGAACGCCCTGTTACGGCAACTTAAGGTGCCGGCGTATAGCGATGACTATTTGGAGAAATTTGAAGATCTGTTGACGCGTCAGACCTTGTTGCTGTTGGAATTACCTTTGGATTGATGAGGGGAGCGCAGGTGTAAACTTATAAAAAAGATGAAACATATGAATAAGAAAAATCTGTTAACAGGAATTGGAGGGGGAGTGATGCTCCTCTTGCTGGTGGTTGTGGTGGTGTCGGGTCTCCGGAAAAAAGCAACAGGAGAACAAATCGCAGAAGCTGAATATGCGCTACAAGCCAAACCCAGAATTGTAAGCGTAGAGCAGGTGAGGGCTTCAAAAGAATTGCCGTCGCATGGTTACCCTGGGAAGATTCGGGCTTCGGAGGAGGCTGAACTTTCGTTTCGGGTCAGCGGTCCGTTGATTTCGGTGAATGTAGAGTTGGGGCGTCCGGTAAAGAAAGGGGATTTGTTGATGCAGATTGATCCGCGTGACTTTGAAGATCGGATTGTTTCGCTGGAAGCACAGTTGTCAGGTGCGCAGGCGGTGTATGAAAATGCGCGTCAGGACTATGAGCGGGCCAAAAAATTATTTGATGCAAAAGTTATCCCCCCAGCAGATTTTGATCATGCCACCCGTGCGCAGGAGTCCGCGTCGGCCGGGGTGAAAAACCTCAAGGCACAATTGCAAATTGCCCGGCATAGTTTGGCTGATACGGAATTGCGTGCGCCTTACGATGGTCAGGTTACGGCACAACGTGCTGAAAATTTTGAGATGGTACAGGCAGGGCAGGTGGTGTTAAGTTACCACAATATTCAGTGGCTCGAAGTGGATGTCAATATACCGGAAAGCGATATGGCGCGTCGTCAGTTAGAGCCGGGGAGTCCCGCATATATTCGATTTTCTGCGATGCCGGATACGCTCCATGATGTGTCTTTACTGGAGTGGCGTACAGAGGCCGATGCGTTGACGCGCACCTACGTGGTGACGTTTCGATTTAAAGCCCCGGAAGGGATTAAAGTACTGCCGGGGATGAGTGCAGATATTTTATGGGCCGAGGATTCGGCGGATACTGTGCAATTAACAGTGCCGGTGTCTGCGCTTTCCTCTACCCCTGAGGGGCGTTCATTTGTATGGGTGTACAATGAACAGACTCAAGAGGGCGAGGTGCGGCTGGTGAAGACAGGTCGCCTAAAGGGGAACTCCCGTATTAGTATTCTAGAAGGGTTGAAAGAAGGGGAGCTGGTGGTGGTCACCGGCAGTCGCTTGATTCACGTTGGTGAAAAACTTTCAGTCACAACCCCTTAATTTTTCCAGCCAAGGACCTGAAATGAATCCTGCAATATTTGCATTAAAAAAGCGGACCGTGATGGTGATGATGACCCTGATGATGATTGGGGGTGGGATACTTTCTTATACCCAGTTGGGTCAATTGGAGTACCCGGATTTTACGATTAAGACCGCTTTGGTGGTTACCCAATATCCG
Organism: Kiritimatiellota bacterium B12222; assembly: GCA_029719485.1. GTDB lineage: Bacteria > Verrucomicrobiota > Kiritimatiellia > SS1-B-03-39 > UBA6053 > UBA6053. The sequence continues at coordinate 1,536,149 of CP120722.1, forward strand.
GGTGCGAGTCCGTTGGAAGTAGAAGAAGAGGTTACGGATCCATTGGAAGAAGCGGTGCAGGCCATGGGGCAGCTTAAAGAAGTTTACTCGACCTCTCAGGAAGGCGTTTCTTTTGTGTATGTGGATATCAAAGACCATTATACCACTCATGAACTGCCCCAGATTTGGGATGAATTGCGACGCAAGGTACATGATGCGCAGGTACGTCTTCCTCCCGGTGCCGGTACGTCTATGGTCTTTGATGATTTTGGCGACGTGTATGGGGTGATGTTTGCGTTGACTGGAGAGGGCTACAGTTATGCCGCCTTAAAAGACTATGCGGAGTTGCTTAAAAAGGAACTGTTGTTTTGTGACGATGTGGCCAAGGTGGGCTTTTGGGGGCTACAGCCCGAAGTCATTTTTGTTGAATTTAATCGAGCGCGACTGACAGAACTGGGTCTCTCTCCAGAGATCATTGCCGGCACGTTGCAGGGGCAGAATGCCGTGGCGTTATCTGGAAAAGTTGAGGTGGATGGTAATTACTTACGGATCAATCCTACTGGAGATTTTTCCAGTGAAGAGGCTATCGCAGATTTGTATGTGGGGAGTCGTGACAGTTTAATTCGGCTGGGGGATGTGGCGACAGTACGGCGGGGATATCAGGAACCTCCTCTGAAATTGATGCGTTATAACGGTACGCCTTCCATCGGCATAGGGATTTCTACAGTGGCCGGTGGTAATGTGGTGAAGATGGGGGAATCGATAAAAGAAAAACTTGAGGAAATCGAGTCGGCCCGACCGGAGGGGATGGCCTTACATCCTATTTATTTTCAGAGCGAGATGGTGACGGAATCGGTGAATGCTTTTGTGATTAACCTGGTTGAAGCCGTACTGATCGTTGTGGTGTTACTGATGTTTTTTATGGGGTGGCAAAGTGGCTTGTTGATTGGCGGTATTTTGTTGCTGACTATTTTGGGAACCTTTACCGGTATGCATTTGTTGGATATTGATCTGCAAAAAATTTCATTGGGAGCACTGGTGTTGGCGCTGGGAATGTTGGTGGACAATGCCATCGTGGTCGCGGACGGTATTTTGGTGAGGGTTGAAAAAGGAGAAGACCGCGAAACGGCGGCTGGCGAAGTAGTGCGTGATACCCAGTGGCCTTTGTTAGGGGCGACCTTTGTGGCGATTTTGGCTTTTGCCGCTATTGGATTTGCGCCAGGCAATGTGGGCGAATTTTGCCGTTCGCTCTTCTTGGTGATTGCGATTTCGTTGTTGGTCAGTTGGGTGTTGGCGGTGACCGTTACTCCCCTGTTATGTGTTTGGTTTTTGAAAATTCCGGATATCAAGGGGGCTGATCCTTATGACAAGCCCATGTATCGTCGTTATCGTAAGGCGTTGCACCTTGCCGTTCATCATCGGGTGATTACGGTGACGGTTACGTCGTTGCTTTTGGTTTTAGCAATTTTGGGATTTCGATGGGTACCTCAATCCTTTTTTCCTGGATCCACCAATCCGTATTTTTATGTGAACTATTGGTTGCCCAATGGTTCTCACATCAGTGAAACCTCAAGGGATATGATGGAGATTGAAGACTATCTTCAGTCGAAGGAAGGGGTGGAGAATGTTACTGAATTCATCGGGGAAGGGGCGATGCGTTTTGTGCTGACTTATAATTACGAAAGTCCCAATAGCAGTTTTGGTCAGCTACTTGTCGAAGTAGAAGACTACCGCAAGATTCCTGAATTGATTCGCGAGGTGGATGGCTATCTGAAAGAGCAGTGGCCGCAGGCCGAACCCTATTGTAGTCGGATGCCCACGGGTCCCTCCATTGATTTTGGGGTGGAAGCTCAATTCTCGGGTCCGGACAAGGAGGTGCTCTTTGCTTTGGCGACGCAAGCCCGTGAAATTATGAACGCGGAGGTGGATGCGAAAGATGTGCGCAGCGATTGGCGTCAACCGGTGGGGGTATTGCGACCTGAATTTTCTGAAACGCAGGCGCGCCGCAGCGGGGTGAGTCGTTCGGATCTTTCCCGATCGCTTCAGTTGAATTTTAATGGGTTGACTGCGGGGCTATATCGGGAGGACAATAAACTGATTCCGATTGTGTTCCGTCTGCCGGATGCGGAGCGGGTTTCTGTGGATAATTTGGATGAGGTCCAAGTTTGGAGTTTGCTTAATCACACCTTTATTCCCATCGGGCAGGTCGTGACTACGGTGAATACGGAATGGGAATGGCCGTTAATTAAACGACGGGATCGACGACCCACGGTGACGGTTCGTAGCAATCCGGTGGTGGGGTTGCCTGAAACCCTGCGCCTTAAACTTAAAGAAAAAATTGAGGCGATTGAACTGCCACCGGATTACCAGTTTGAGTGGGCCGGTGAATATGAGCAATCCAAGGAAGCGAAAGCGCCGTTGGCGGCAGTATTTCCTATTTGTTTTTTGGGCATGTTCATTATTATTGTTTGGCTGTTTAATTCGGTGCGCCGTCCGTTGATCATTATCATGACGGTGCCCCTCTCCATCATTGGGGTGACCGCGGCCTTGTTATTGACCGGCACGTCCTTTGGATTTATGGCTATTCTTGGTTTTCTTGGTCTCTCGGGGATGTTGATTAAAAATGCGATTGTTCTGATTGATCAAATTGAATTAGAGCTCCGGCAGGGGGCCATCCCTTACAAAGCGGTGTTGGATTCGGCGGTCAGTCGAATGCGTCCGGTGATTATGGCTGCCGGCACCACGATCGTGGGCATGGCACCCTTACTACAGGATCCGTTGTATGCCGGCATGGCGGTGACGATTATGGGGGGCTTATTTGCCGCCACCTTTCTCACGCTCATCGTGGTGCCGGTGGTTTACACGATGGTGTATCGTATCCCCGTGGATGAACAGCATCTTTAAGGAAGCTTCTTATGAAAAAAATATCTATGCTCTGTGTGTTGTTTCCCGTTTTTCTGATGGCGCAGGCTTCGCCTCCCATACAGACGCTGACCTTAGCGGATGTGCGTGAAGCGGTGCTGGCAAACAATCCGTCGATTCGAGAATCCTTGCAACGGATCTTAGCTGCTGAAGCGGTACTCAAGCAAGCCGAGTCTCCTTATTTGCCGACGCTCACGTTGAAAGGCAGTTACAATTCCTTTGATACCAGCACCCATCCTGAAGTGGATATTGAGCATCGTTATGAAGATAGCTTTGATATTTATGGGGGGAGTTTGCGTGCCAATTGGTTGATTTTTGATGGTTTCGCCCGCAGAGCCCGCAAGCTCTCCGCCGCTTATAATGTGGATCGTCGAGAATTGTTGGCCGATGATACGCGTCGTCTGTTGTTACTTTCGGCTACGGTCAGTTTCCGTCAGGCCCAATTGGCGATTGAAAATATTCAGGTGCTGGAACAGGATAAACAGTTCAACCGTATTTTGGAAAAAGACGCGTATAAACGATTTGAGGCGGGCGCGGTACCTGAATCGGATGTGTTCAATTTTTCTATTCGAGTTTTGCAGGCTGAAAGTTTGGTATTTCAGGCTCAGTTGGATTACGACATCGCTTGTAGTGTCCTGGCGGAACTTATGGCTTTGCCGGAGGGTCGCCTGCCTGAAAATATGCGTCCGGCACCGGTAAGCGATGAAGCGCCAACGCGTGAACCCTCGGTGGATCTTGAACTCCAATATGCATTGACCCATCGTCCCGATTACAAAGCTACCGAGGCGGGATGGATGGCGCTGGAACAGCAGGTGAAGGTGTCTAAAGGGAAGTTGATGCCTTCGCTTGCCCTGATTGGGGACGTAAGTTATTTTGAAAATGAAGGGGTGGCCACTGCGGATAATTATGGGGATTATATTTCATATGTTGGGGTTGGACTGCAGTGGGATTTGTTTTCAGGGGGACGGAATAGGGGAGAGATTCGTGAGTCCGAGGCAGAGATGCGAGCCTTGGGGGAGCAGCGTGAGAGCTTGCGGTTGTCCATTCGGTCGGCCATTCAGAAACATATTGACCAAGCCCGTACCGCCCGGGAAGTGTTTGAGACACAAAAACAGATTTATGAGTTATCCCTCAAAGTGAGAGACAGTGTGACCAAAGCCTACAATGCGGGGGTGGCCTCCATTACGCGGCTGAACGAAGTACAGACGGACACCACCCGATCTGAAGGGGCGCTGGCAGCTAGTCGGATCAACAGTTTGCTCACGTTAGAACTTCTTGATGCGGAAACGGGCCGCATTCTCGATCGCAGGCCCCATAAGTAATTGTGGCAGGGAGACGGTTTCTTTGTCCGATACTCAAGACTTCTGTTCTGTGTGAGACGTCATGTGAAGTACGCGGTTGATGCGGGGTACGGTCAGGATCGGCGCATGATGCTATGGAGATGTTGCGTTCTCAGGTGACCCCACTGCATCATGCATGGATTGTGGTCGTTGCCTTTGTTCCTTCGCCTTGACAGTAGGTGCTTGCTCAGTCATATCATCAAAAATGATAGTTCTCAGCCCTGCCTCAATTCTACCGCTTCGTATTCATGTACGAAATGGAATTTCCCATCTCTTGGCGGCAGCTCCTGTAGGCAAGGCCCGCGCATGAACGAGCACCTTCAAGCGATTGTCACTGTATTGTCATTGGTGAATCCAACGATATGTGCGGCGTTGTTTTCGAAGGCGACGGCTGGAGATGCGATGTCTGAGAAAATGGTCGCGGCTACCAAAGCAAGTTTTGCGATTTTGATCATTCTTGTGATTGCCACACTGGTGGGGATTCGCCTGTTGCATCTATTTGGTGTGTCACTTGACGCCTTTATGGTGGCGGGGGGAAGTGTTCTTTCATGGATGGGTTTTTCCATGCTCGCTGGGAGTTCCTCCACGGATACGAAGGAAACGAAATCACTTACCCCTCTCATTCTGTTCGCGGCCAGCCCGGGGACGATCACGGGCGTTATTACCCTTTCAGCGGCCCATACGAAACTGGAACTGCCTGTTTCCACGCTGGTGGCTGTGGGCATTGCCGTGGCTTCTACCTGGCTGATATTGTTGATGGTTGCTCAATTCTCAGGAGAATCGAATGGGGGTGGATTTCTCAAGGATACCCTGTCGCGGTTTATGGGCTTGATCGTACTTGCCATGGGCGTGCAATTCGCGCTGACCGGATTGAGGGCGTTTATGAGTGCCAGCTCGCTACCCGGTGCAGGAGGATAAGTCTTAAAAGATGTTAGCGCCTTAAGCATCTGTGCTGAGTACGCAATCGACGCTGTCGATGGGTATCGGTGGCATGGAGGGTGGCGGATTTTACAGTCACGGGTCTCACAATACCGTTCACCAAAAAGCGTGGCAGCCCTCGGAAAATGCGCTTCAAACCTATTAACGACAGAGACGCTCCACAGAAATATGCAGAAGCCTCTCTACAAAATTTAGTTTTTACGTTGGAATGACAGGCGATGGATGGGCTTTTGATCGCGGTGAATGAGCTCGAAGTCACTCACTTCGTCTTCTTGAAGGATGTAAGGATCGGTGTCCCGCCAACGGGAGTCGGCGTTGAGGGTTTCGACAACCTGTTCAAAGTAGGGTTCGTGGTCGGTGGCGAAGTGCACCACTCCTTTGTCGGCTAAGGTTCTTTCGAGAATATCTAAGAAGTCAGGGGAGAGCAAGCGATTGTCAGCATGCTTGTCTTTGGGCCAAGGATCTGGAAAATAAATGTAACAAATATCGATCCACTTTTCAGGGATGAGATATTTCATCGCGTAAATGGCTTCGATGCGGAGCAATCGGATATTTTGGAGCTCAGCCCGAACCGCTTTACGGTCAATTTTGCGCACGCGTCGCAATTTGCGTTCGATACCTAAGAGGCGCATGTTAGGATGATGCGCGGCGTGTGCGAGGAGAAAGCGGCCTTTGCCACAGCCCAGATCAATGGCACGGGGACCGGTTTGATCCCATTCTGAATCGAGGTTAACAGGACCTAACCAGTTTTCGGGCCATAAGCGGAGGGACTGGTCGTCGGGGACAGGAGGAATCGATCTCATGGATTCAAGTAAGTTCTGATCTCCTCCACATCCTGCTGAATGCGCTTGCGGAGGGTTTCTGGGTCGGGAATAGGGGAGGCGGATCGTTGGTGACGGATCACATCCACTTCCAAGGGTTGATCATAGAGATCACCTTCGAAATCGAGAAGATGCACTTCGACGAGTCGCGGATCCTGCGTGATGTAGCCGGCGCCCAAATAGGACTGACCTTGGTAGCTGACACGCATGGCGTAGACTCCGGAAGGGGGAAGCTGATGATCTTGATGCGGATCAAAATTTGCGGTGGGAAATCCTAATTCACGTCCATATTTTTTGCCATGTTTAACCACGCCATTGAGTCGATAGGGGCGTCCCAACATTTTGGCGGCGGCTTCTAGGTGGCCTTCGCTGATTTCTTGGCGAATGCGGGTACTGGAGATCATGTGGGTTTCGGAGAGGACCTCTTGGGCGATCACCACATCGATGTGATGGTTTGCGGCCCAGGCCTGAAGCAGTTTCAGGTCACCACGACCTTGTTTGCCAAAGCGCCAATTGGGTCCGACAACCACGCCTTTGAGCTGAGGAATTTGGGAATGCAATTGATCGAGAAAGGTTTCCGCTTCTAAATTAGCCACTTGGGGGGTGAAGGGAAGTCGGAGTTGAAAATCGATGCCTTGTTCCGTCAAGAGTTGTTGAATTTGGTCCTCGGTGGAGAGGAGCGGGGGAGCCTTTTCTGGGTTCAGCACACGAGAGGGGTGTGGCGCAAAACGCATGATGCCGGTTTGTGCCTGATGACCTACGGCTAAGTGTCGCGCTTGCTGAATGACGTTTTGGTGTCCCCGATGCAATCCATCAAAGGCGCCAATGGCTAGAACGACAGGTGTTTCCGGCAATTCGTCAAAACGAGTGTGTCGAGGTAGAGACGCTTTGGCTTGTAAAACGGGCAAGGGGAGGAGACGTTTTTGCATGTCCGACAATTCCATTTCACGTAAGTCGTCAACCGCTACGGCCTGGGAGACGTCATAAGAGCCTGAAAAGGTACGGCGAAGAGCGCAAAGGTGAGCACCACATCCGAGGGCTTGCCCAAAATCATGAGCCAAGGTGCGAATGTAGGTTCCTTTGCTGCAGACCACACGAATATCGATTTCAGGCAGGCGGAGGTCTAAAATTTCGTAGCTATAAATGGTGACGGGACGGGGAGGGCGTTCAATGCTTTCGCCTCTCCGGGCAATTTTATATAGCGGGACCCCGTCTTTTTTAATGGCGGAGACCATGGGAGGAATTTGTAGGATATCCCCTCTGAAGGCCGGGAGGATGGCCTCTAATTTTTCTCGGGTAAGGTTCTCGGGCAGCGGGCGGGTTTCTTCTACGATACCGTCTGCATCTTGGGAGTTGGTGGTTTCACCAAGTTTAATGGTGCCTTCGTAAACTTTTTGACCTTCCATCACGCGGTCACTGCATTTGGTTCCTTTGCCCATGAGCAAGACCAAAAGGCCGGTGGCCATGGGGTCCAAGGTGCCACCATGTCCGACTTTTTTCAGGCGGTAACGACCGCGGACAAAGTTGACGACATCATGTGATGTCCAGTCTTGCGGTTTATCAACTAAAAGGATCCCATCCAGAGGGATGCCGTGTTTCCTACCTCTCCGCGGCGCCATCCTGCTTCTCCTCTTTCGCCGGAGTTTCATCGGCCATGGGGGGTAAATTATCTAGAATTTGATAAATCCGATCGGCATGTTCCTGACCGTGGTCGGAAATGAATTGGAGATGGGGGGTGTATTTTAAAACGATGTTGGTGGCAATTAATTTTTGAAAATCATTGCGGTTCCGATTCAATACCCGCACCACGTTTTCGGATTGGGTATTCATCTCATCATCTTCAAGCACAGAGATCATCACTTTGGCTTTACGTAAGTCAGAGGTGCAATCTACGGCAGATACGGTTACCCGGGCTAAATCCAGGGGAGGATTGGTTTGCAGGCTGTAAAGGCCGTTGGCAATTTCGTGACGCAACAGCTCATTTACCCGATCTACACGTTTACTGGTCATGATCTTTTAAAGGAGCTGTGCTTTATCTTCTGTCACGTAGACTTCAACGACGTCACCGACTTCAAATGCATCAAAGTTTTGTAATTTGATACCACATTCCTGGCCATTTCCTACATCTTTCACTTCGTCTTGGAAGCGTTTGAGGGTAGAAATGGTACCTTGATAGATGATGTCACGACCACGCAATACACGTGCACGGGAGTTGGCCCGAATACGTCCGTTGGTGACGATACAACCCGCAACATTGCCTTTTTTGCGAAGTTTAAACATTGCTCGGATTTCGGCAGTTGCGACGACCCGTTCGTGTTGAACAGGTTGGAGGAGTCCCAACATGGCGGCACGAACTTCGTCGATCAATTCATAAATGATATCGTACAAACGAATTTCCACTCCTGCGTGTTTCGCAGCTTTTACACCGGCATTTTCTTTTGCCACGTTAAAGCCGATAATAATCGCATTGGATGCTGAAGCCATGAGCACATCATTTTCGTTGATGGGACCGATGCCTTTATTTACAAATTTCAAGCGCACTTTATCGCTCTTGATTTCCATGAGAGACTGCACGATGGCTTCCAGACTACCTTTTACATCGCATTTCAGTAAGACGGCGAGTTCTTCGACATCATCCAGACCTGCTTGCGCGAACAAATCATCTAAAGAGGCGCCGCGTTCAGGACCTTGCAGTTCTTTCATGCGGTTGATGTCTTTCACTTCCGCACTACGTGAGCGAGCAATTTTTTCAGTGGCGACCACTTCAAAACGGTCACCAGGGCTAGGTACTTCACCTAATCCCATGAGTTTGACCGCATGAGAAGGAGGAGCTGTTTTTACTCGTCCGCCATTGGGGGAGATCAAGGCTTTGAGTTTTCCGTAGGTTTCGCCACAGAGGACAATGTCTCCAGCTTTGAGAGTACCTTCGGTCACCAAGACAGATGCGGTGGGGCCCATGCCTTTTTCAAGTTGAGACTCAATGACATACCCGGCGGCTTTGACGGAGGCATCAGCTTCCAGCTCAAGAATTTCAGCCTGCAAGAGGATCATTTCCAAGAGGGTATCGAGACCTTCACCTGTTTCTGCACTCACAGGAACGGCGACGATTTCACCGCCCCATTCTTCAGGAGTGAGTTCCGCTTTTTGTAAGTCCGTGTACACACGGTCTACGCTGGCATTGGGCAAATCAATTTTATTCACTGCGACCATCAAGGTCACATCAGCAGCCAAAGCATGTTTAATGGCTTCTTCGGTTTGCGGTTTAAATCCTTCGTCGGCAGAGACCACAATTACCACAATATCAGTAAGGTCTGCTCCACGTGAACGCATGGACGTAAATGCTGCGTGACCAGGTGTATCGAGGAACGTTATTTCTTTCCCGTCAATATCTACGGTGTACGCGCCGATATGCTGGGTGATGCCCCCTGCTTCGCCCCGAACGACGTTCGATTTACGAATTTTATCCAAGAGAGAGGTTTTGCCATGGTCAACGTGGCCCATGAAGGTCACCACAGGAGGCCGCACACTGCTGCCCACGGTTTTGGTTCCTTTTTTACCTGCTTTGGTTTTCTTTTCTTTTTTCTTCTTCTTTTTCGGCTCCGGCATTTTCTTAACCGGTTTTTCTGCAGACTCTTTTGCTGGTGCAGGAGTTGCTTCGGTCGGTTTTTCTTCTGCTTTTTCTGGAGCTGGAGTTGGGGTAGGTGCTACGGGAGCGGGCTTCGGTTTGGGTTTTTCGGTGATGACTTCAAAACCTTGATCTTCGGCCAATTTTCGTGCGGTTTTTTTGTCTACATTTTGAGTAATAGATGCGAAAACCCCCATTTTCATGAGAGAAGCGATAAGTAAGTTAGGTTTGACATCCAGTTGGGTTGCCAAGTCTTTCACCATGATGCTGTCGAAAATTTCGATAACATTGGATGCAGGCGCTGCTTCAGCTTCGGGTTCCGGGGTGGATTCTGGAGCATTTTCAGCTTCCGTTTCCTCAACGACTTCGGGATCAGTGCTGGCTTCGGGTTCAGGTGGAGCTGTTTCAGCTTCATCCGTAGAAGCGGGCACGTTTTCCGTCCACTCAGGGGCTTCTCCTGTAGCCGCTTGGGTGACAATTCTCACCTGTTCATCGTCAAGGACGCTGAAATGGTTGTGCACTTCAATGCCTTCCATTTCAATCAGTTCAATTAATTCCTTATTGGGAATTTCTAATTTTTTCGCTAGTTCAAATACTCTCATAAATTTTATTCACTACTTCCGAATTGCTTTTCGTAGGCTTTTTCTGCGGCGTTCCGGATGCTGGCCGCAGTGCCTTCATCGATTTTATTGCCGTCAACTAAATCAGTAACTTCGGCGGCCATGATGCCTTCGACAGTTAAGAAACCATTTTGTACCAAGGAGAGGGCGAGCTCTTCATTGATTCCGTCAATTTTGGCTAAGGTTTCGATGGCCATGGCCACGCGTTCCTCAAATCCCATTGCAGTTTCATCACGGCTAATATCAATTTTCCAGCCGGTAAGTTTGGAAGTCAGACGTGCATTCTGTCCTTTTTTACCGATGGCGAGTGAAAGTTGGTCCTGATGAACTTTTACTTTCACGGTTTGAGTTGCTTCTTCTACTTCAACGGTGGTTAATTCCGCGGGTTGCAGAGAGTTGCGAACTAAAGTTTCAATGTTTTCGTGCCAACGAACGATATCAATTTTTTCACCGCCGAGTTCACGAACGATGTTTTTGACACGAATCCCCCGCAGGCCTACGCAAGCGCCGACGGGATCTACTTTGGGGTCCTGACACCATACTGCGACTTTACTGCGGAAACCGGCTTCACGGGCAATGCCACGAATTTCAACGGTTCCTTCGGCAATTTCGGCAACTTCGAGTTCGAAGAGGCGACGGACAAAATTGGGGTGGCTGCGTGAAAGCAGGATTTGGGGGCCTGATGGGGGATTGGTCACGCTCACGACGTAACAGCGAATACGGTCGTTAATATTGTATTCTTCAGTAGGCACCCGCTCGCGTTGTGGCAAAATGCCTTCGCCAACGCCCAAGTCTACAAACACGTCATTGCGTTCAAAACGACGAATGGTTCCGGTAGCGATGTCGCCAGCACGGTCCTTATGTACGTCGTAAATTTTACCTTTTTCCGCATTGCGGATGTGATGCAGAATGGCTTGTTTTGCCGTTTGGGCCGCAATACGTCCAAAGCTTTGAGGATCGATATTGTGTTCAACATAATCGCCGACTTGAACATCAGGATTGATGGCTTTGGCATCTAAAAGGGAAATTTCAGTTTCGTCATTCGGAAAACCACCTACAACCAGAACTTGGGTATAGGCATGAATTTGAAGCGTTTTGCGGTCTACTTCTACGCGCATTTCATCTTGGGCATTCATCCCTTTACGAGATGCGGTCATGAGGGCGTGCTCCAGTGCAACGATCAGGGTCTCCCGATCGATTCCTTTTTCACGCTCATAAAAGTCAATGACTGCCTGTAATTCCGAATTCATAGCTTTACCTGTTTAGAAACACTTAAAATAGCTTGGATTGTATTTTGATCTAGAGACGAAAAAGAGTGGATCCAAGACCCACCCGTTTCAGCTGCCAGATAAAAACGACGTTGGGGTAGATAACGCAACTTTGCCCGAACGTCAATGACGATTTGAGTAGGATTTCGGATGATTTCCCCTGTTTTCTTAGGTGAGTTGCTGGCGATGCGCTTGTGATTGTAAGGGTTTGAGCTGAATATCGTGTTGTCGCTTTTGCAAGGCGTGAGGTCGTTTGTTGTTTATGGAGGGGCTTGGCTTTGTTTTCGCTGAGTTTTGCGCTGAGGATGAGGGCCTGCCTTTATAATGAGACGGTATGTTGTCTGATGAATGGGGTTGAGTTGTCCGGGTCATGATGATCGGTTGTGGACTGACGGACTTTAGAATGATTCAGGTTGTTAAAATGAGTAATTTTGTCTCTATTGTGAAAAGGAAAAATATATATATGACAAAATGTCTCATATGCTGTGAGAGATATAAATGATGTATCTTGTTTATTCTTAATAATATATGAGGTTTCGTGAAAGTTGGCATGCTGGTTGCTATGGAATGGGTGTTCAAATTAACCACACAAAGGAGCATGATATGGTACAGTTACGAAGCCCTCGGGCGTTACAGGAATGGGTTGAAGAGTTGGATCGCATGAGTCGAAGGGCTGAATGGGCTTTTCGGGAGCCCTTGGCCGATGTTGAGGCTACGGCGAGTGCTTTAAAGATTCAGGATGATAAAGCTCTGATTCAGTTGGATCTGCCTGGGGTTGAACCTTCAGAGTTGGACGTCAGCTTAGAAGGGGACCTATTGCAGATTAAAGCTACGAGAGCAGATCTACATGAGGAAAAAGACGAGATCTTGTTGCGAGAGCGGAGTTATGGAGAATTCGCAAAAGCCTTCCGGTTGCCTTGGCCGGTAAATGAGCAAGGGGTGAATGCCCGTTTCGTCAATGGCGTCTTGCGTATAGAACTTCAACGGGCGCCGGAAGCAGGGCCGCGTCACATTCAAGTACAGTCTAACTAAAAACAATATCTCTAAAGGAGAAATCAACATGTCTACAGTCATTGAAAAAGAAACAAGTGAAAAAACAGCGTCTCAGGACCTGAAAACAAATGAAACTCCCGTTGAGGTTTCGCGGATTCGTCCGGTGACCGATATCTATCGGAACGAGGATCAGGTACGTATCGTTCTGGATTTGCCTGGGGCCTCTGAAGATCAAGTAGAGGTTTCTGTGCACGATGGAGAGTTGAGTATCAAAGCTGAAGTTCCTCGTGAGCACGGGGAGCTGAGGCGTTATGAACGCAGTTTCCGTGTGGATCGTCGCATGGATACGGCGCAAATGAAAGCGGTATTGCAGCGAGGCGTGCTCTCATTGTCGCTTCCGTTTCACGAAGAAGCGAAACCGCGTCGGATAGAGGTCTTGGCAGGCTAATGCCTCTCCATCTAAAAGTAAAAGCAGGGAGATCGAAGGGTCTCCCTGCTTTTTTATAGGAGCTGAATGTTGTTTCTCCCTTGCTCGCAGGGAAGTTCTCGTGTTAGATCCCGCAAAGTTGATCCACTTTCTTGCTGAACTTTTCTGAAAACCAAGGGTATAGTGTTATTTATGCAATCTATTCAACCACCAAAGACATCTTCACCCCTTAAGCGTGCATCCTCTGCGATGCGCGCAGGTTTTACGCTTATAGAGTTGATGGTCGTGATTATGATCATTGTGATTCTTTCGGGCATCGTGATCACCTCCATGAATGGTTTTAATCAAGACAGTGGAGTAAATGCAGGAATTACGCGACTCGATTCGCTCTTTTCCCTGGCGCGGTCCGCGGCGATCACTCTGAAAACAAAAACGCGGGTTTTGATTAATTTCGAAAGCCAAGATCATGACAGCTTTCATGAATATCACCCTGCGCTTCGGATGGTGACCATCGTTTATTTAGCTGATGATGGAAAATGGAAAGTGTACACGAACCCAGAGTACTTAGATGATGGGGTTTTCTTTTCACCCGCCTTGAGTACAAGTACGGCAAACTCTACCCCTCCTCTTTATCATTGGGATGTGGATATTGATATCGATACTTTAAAAGTAGAGGACCCTCCTTATAAGGATGTCTTTAAGTGGACCTCTGCTTACACCTTGACCGATGGAAAAGTGGACGAAGTTGGAAAACTCAACTCCGGCCCTGGTCCTAATCGATGGTTGTCGTTTGAGTTTAACTCTAATGGCACTTTTGAGAGTCCCGGAACTCGAGTGGTGGTGACGAACGGTATTCTTGGATGGGAAGGCGGCCAGATTGCGATAAATCTTGATTTGGAAGAAGGTGAGTCCGCTGAAGACAATGCCAAAGGATTTGTTGTATTTCGTTCAGGGAAGTTATTGCATTTTCAATCTGCGGAGCAAATTAAGGAAGGGAATTAATGAAGAAATTTAACACTATCTCTAGGAAGTCAGGGTTTACGCTCGCAGAAATCCTTTTAGCGATGATGGTTTTTGCCATTGCCATCACCACGATTTTGGCTTTGTTGTCGCGTACACTCGAGCAGACAGATTCCGTTTTGGTAAAAGACGAAGCCATCAACTTAAGTTCGGCCGTGGATAACTTCATGTCTGAAATTCCATTTACCACTGCGTATCAAGCGGTGGTGAATCAGCCTAATTCTCACTTGTTTGCGTATCAGTATCGGGCAGAAGTTAATGGGAGTGGTGTTTTAGTTCCATATCCTACGGTTCAGCCTGGAGACCAAGTGGGGGTTGATTACGAGGTGGTTACCGGAGTTCGCTGGCCTGGAGATGTAGCAGAATTGGCCGCTGAAGTTGCTGCGCTTGATGGTCGTTTGTTTAAAGTCTATCTTGAAGTATCCGAAGCGAATCCCCTGGGAAACACCGGATTGGATTCTGATCCAAATACGGTAAGTGGTAGTCCTGCGGTGTTGTCGTATGATTCTGCAGTTCTTGTGGTGTTTGCCGAGATGTATGCAGTGCCTTCAACGGAGTTCCCTTTGGTCCGGACGGAAGTAACTCCTGATTTCTCCTTTAACTTTGCGGTGAGCCGATGAAAAATATGACCTCTTCTTCTCGAGCCGGCTTTACCTTGGTTGAGGTATTGGTCAGTTCCTTTCTCGCTTTGATTATTATGGGTATGTTGTTTGGTGTGTTAATGGGGACCATCGATGCCTGGGAGGGAGGTTCCGCTCGGTTAAAATCGAGTGGGGATGCCCGTTTGGCTTTGGATATCTTAAAAACAGATCTTGAAAGTATGGTGGTACGTCAGACTCAATACAATCAGGAATGGATGGTGAGTTTGCCGAGTACTGAAAATGGGATTACCTCTACCCGCTTGGTTTTTTTCGCCCCATCTCTGGATCGGGATACCACTGATCCAGGCGATATTGTGTCGCTGAGCTACCGGGTCGTTTTTCAAGACCCCATTTCCCCTGCTTCTCCTGTGGTTGAAATTTTTGGTCTGTATAAATCTATGACCACGACCACAGAGGCCTTTAACAATGTATTAGGATTACCCAGTTTGTATGATGCCTATTGGAATGCAGGTATTTCTGACCCTAGTCCTACGGATAATATCGGGTTTCTGGCACCAAATGTGGTGGGATTTGATATTGCATGGTGGGTGCGTTACACCGCTTCAGGGACAGAAAAGTATAAACGCTTTGATTCAAGTTATACCTTCAGTTTAAGAAATGAGTTGAGTATTTATAAAGACAATACGCTTGTTTTGCAAGGTGGCAAAATTGAGGCGGTGGATATCAGTTTGACCACCATTAGTGATGAAGGCATGCGTCGCTATACCTTTTTAGCCGATGGTGGGACCGCGTCACCGGACGACTTGGCGGATATCGTAAGTGATACCGGACAGAGTCATACCTTGCGTATTCCCATTCATTATTAAAACAATCGTGTGGGATGCCGAGGCGTCTGAAGTGGCCTTGGGCGTAGCGCTGGGAGGGGTACTGGGATGAGTACAACAGGATTTCTTCAAAAACAGGGTTCCGCCTATTTGTTGGTTTTGTTGGTCATGATTAGTGCCTTTTCTTTGGTGGCGGGCATGCAACAGGTTTTGTTTCGGAAAACGACAGCTTTGCGTATTCAGAACAATGAAATGAACCTTCGCAATGCGCTGATTTTGGGTTTGCAACAGGGGATGCAGCTGTTGTCTGAAGACGAAGACCCTGGTGTGGATAGTTTTGCGGATGAATGGATGAAGCCTTTGACCTTTGAAACTACGGATGGGATTTACTTAGAAGTTCGGTTGGAAGATGCTCAAGTGGGTTTTAACCTCAATTTACTGAGTTTGCCTTTGCCTGAGACGGCGCCACGGACCTATTTTGATATGTTTGAAGACCTGTTGAAGAGTTATGATGTCTATCCTGACTCACAAGAATTGAAGAATATCCAGGCCCGCATTCAAATAAATGAGGTTTGGTTTGAAAATCATGAGACGTTATTGCTTTTATCTCCCGAGTCTGGGGATTACTTGAAGGCGATGGATTCTTTAAGTGCACTCCCCCGACCTCAATCAGAGCCCCTCAAGGTGAATTTGAATACCGTTCGCCCTGAGGTGTTGCAGGCGATGGTGGGTACGACCTTTACGCAATGGGTGAATATGATTCTGGCGGCGCGAGAAGAAACAGAAATCCAAAATCCAGGCGCGTACATGCAGCACCTTCCAATTGCGGTTCAGCCCTTAGTGCTGTCTATGGTGGGGGCTAGTTCTGAATATGTGAATGCGGTGATTATTGCAGAAACGGATTATACTCAAAAAACACTTACGGCGTTATTACACCGTAACGATGAAGGGGAAGTGGAGGTATTGCGATGCCGTTGGTAAATGATGATTGGCGGGATCCCGTTACATGGTTACGCACCAAAATTGTATATGCCGTGCTGAAAGATGGGCCGCAACTCCGCTTTTGTCGGGCTACCCGTTCGGGGCAGTTGGATTTCTTTCTTTGTCGTGAAGACAGGTGGGCGGAAGATTCTGAGTTTAAAAAACGCCTGTTAAAAGAGCGTAAAGCGGGAGCCTTGTTGGTGACGGGATTGGCCCCGCATCAGGTGATGATTCGACCTTTAACATCGCCTTTGAAAGATAAGGCCAAGTCTGCCGAAATTTGGGGCACCTTGTTGGATGCGGCGATCCCGTTTTCATTAGAAAAATGTCACTATGCTTTTTTACCCCAGCAAAAAAGTACTCAAGAGGGCTTAAGTTGTTTGGCGGTTGCCGCCCGTGTGGAAGATCTTGAAAGTCATGTGGCTGATTGGGCGGCCCTTGACCTTGAACCCGATTTGGCCTTTGCAGAAGAATTGGTTTTGCCCAGAGCGCAAGGAAATCCCTTGTGGAAGGGTGGCACGCGGACCGTATTTTCCGCCTGGGACGAAGATCGTTTTATCGGTGGAGGCGGAGCCTTAAAACCTGAATTGCGTGAGAAAGTGCTGGCACGCTTTACGCATGCCCAGACGGAAGAGTTGCACTGGCATGAGTTAGGACCGGCATCTGGCAATGAAGAAAATATTCTGGAGCAAGCGCTTTGCATGGCGGTACTTCGGTCGGGTTCAGGACATGCGAATCTTTTGGCGCAAGAGCTGGCATCCAAAAAACTCCACACAAAATTCACAGGGAAAAGTAAAACGTTGAAAGTGGGGGTCCTGCTGGCCTTGCTGCTCTTGTTTTTGGTTCCGCTGACCCTTCGACATCAATTGCGGGCGTATCAACGCTTCTTGACGTCAGAGATTGCAGAAACCTACACTCAGATCACAGGGGGGCGGAGCAATGCTCCGGGTCAGGAAGTACGCTTGGCTGAACGTTATTTGGATGCGGAATGGAGTGAGCTTTGGACGCCCGTTGAGCGGCTGACGCAAGCTTCTACCTCGTTGCTGTTTATCGAGCTGGCTTTTGCTGCGGAAGAAAATGGCGTGGTGTTTAGTAGTATTGACCTTCAGAAAGGGTTGATGACGTTGACTTTGTTGGGGACAGAAGAACAGGTGAATGCGTTTGCGATACATTTACAAATCTCTGGTTGGGAGGTTGAGCTCGGGGTGCTCAACAACGGCACTTGGAAGTTGAAAGGGGTGCGCATATGATCAAAAAACTATCCAAAATTGGATTAAAAACCTGGTGGGTGCTTGCAGTTGCTGCCTTGATGATGTCCATTTCTTTTGCATATCGATATGTGAAAGAAGAGGGTGCCAAAGTAAATCGTTTGCAACGTTCCTTACTCAAAATCAAAGATCTCAGCGTATCTACTCAAGTTCGGTTGGATGAATTAAACCAAGTGATCGAAGGACAAGTGGTCCCCTTTTCGGAATTGATTCCCATTTGGTTAGATAATGGAGTGGTTACGCTTTCGGATGTAGAGGTACAGGACTTGCCTGAAGGATTTCGTCATCATCAGCTCACGGCAACTCTCGAAAATTTTCCTGCCGCGGAAATCAGCACCCTTTTAGATACTGCTGAAAACGCCCGTCCGGCATGGAGAGTGACACGGATAGATCTGCGACCTGAGAACAATATGTTGAATGGTCAGCTGACACTGGAAGCGCTGGACAAATCGCCTTTAGCGCTTTAGGGGATGAGCATGCGTTCACTGATTGCCCGTCGCGAATTAATTCGTGCTCTAACCTCACGAGAAATGAAAGCCCGATACAAGGGTTCTTCATTGGGCGTGCTGTGGAGTTTGTTAACTCCGCTGTTTATGGCGGCGATTTATGCCTTTTTCTTCCGCTTAATTTCAGGCCGGGCGGCCAACACGTCTTCGATTATTGTGGGGGTCTTTGCCTGGCAATTTACGGCCAATGCGGTTCAACAGGGTTTGGGTTGTATTTCCAATAATGGAAATTTGGTCAAAAAAGTTTCTTTTCCCCGAGTGATTTTGCCGATTACGGTGACTTTAGCGGCCGGGGTGGATTATTTAATTAGTCTAATTGTGCAAGTGGGGGTGGTCGGCTTTTTGCTGTTCCAAGACGGGGGATTTTTCACTTGGCATATGATAGTGCTTCCGGTGCTGTTTCTTTATCACGCGTGGTTTAATTTAGGTTTGGCGATGTTGTTGGGATCGATGAATGTCTATTACCGCGATACACAACATTTTGTAGGTGTTGCGTTAAGTGCTTTGTTTTTCATGAGTCCCGCGATGTATGATCTTAGTTTTGTCACCCGATTGGCCGCGGACATGAATCCATGGCTGATGAAGATCTACATGCTCAATCCCTTGGCAGGCATTTTTACGGCTTATCGTTGGGCCTTTTTGCCGGGTGAAGTCTTTCCCTCCGACCCCTGGATGATTGCCGGCATGATTTGGCCGCTCCCTTTTACTTTACTCTCTGCTCTGATCTTTAAACGGGCTCAACGTAACTTTGCGGATTTTGTTTAATGAACTACGCGATTGAAGCTGAAAATTTAGGAAAATGTTACCGACTTCGCGGGCTGGGACCACAAACCATGTTTGGGGCGATACATCGTGCCATGACCCGTCAAAAACCGGAATATTTTTGGGCGATTCGCCATGCGGATTTTAAAATTCCGAAAGGCTGTACCGTGGGGGTGGTCGGGCCGAATGGTGCAGGGAAAAGTAGTACGCTGGGCTTAGCGGCCGGTACCATTACGCCCACGGAAGGTCGCATTAAAGCAGAAGGACGGATTTCATCATTGCTGGAGTTGGGTGCGGGTTTTCATCCGGATCTCACCGGACGTGAGAACGTGTATTTGAATGCGGCCCTGTTGGGGATTCCTCGGGAGGATATTCGCAAACGTTTTGACGCCATCCTCGACTTTAGTGGTCTGCACGAATTTATTGATCAACCGGTTAAAAATTATTCCAGTGGCATGTACGTGCGTTTGGGCTTTGCGGTGGCGACGGAAGTGGATCCGGATATTTTATTGGTCGATGAAGTGTTGGCGGTGGGAGATATTGCCTTTCAACTGAAGTGTTTGGATCGGATTCGCCAGTTTCAGAAAAAAGGCAAAACCCTGATGTTTGTTTCGCATGCCTTGCAGACGGTGGAAGAATTTTGCGACGAAGCCTTTTTGGTTTATAAAGGGGATTTGGTGAAAAAAGGGCCGCCTCCTGAAGTTATTTTGGAAATGATCCGCAATTATTCAGGGGAAGGGGGCACCATTTACGCCCAGGAGTTTGGCAGTCGGGAAGTGGAAATCAAAGACGTTAAACTTTTAAACGATGTGGGAGAAGATGTGGCCCGGTTTAATGCCGGCAGCTCTTTAACGGTGGAGATTGAATATGTCGCGCATCAGGAAATCGAAAATCCGGTGTTTGGCTACAGTCTTAAAACCGCCAACGGCATGTACCTTTATGGGACCAATACCCAAATTGAAAAACTACCTCCCAAAACCATTGCCGAGGGACCCGGTGTGCAGCGCATACAGTTTGATCCCTTACTTCTGCGCGAAGGGAATTATTTTCTGAGTCTCTCTATTCATTCCTGGGATCATGCGACCCAATTTCATCGACGCGAAGACTGGTATCCCTTTGCCGTTAAAAATGTGACCGATGCACCGGGAATGGTGACCCTGCCTACCACTTTTAGCTAAGCGAAAGCTGAACTATTTTATCTGATACAAGCGCCGATTTGTTTGGTCAATTACCCGGTGGGACAGAGGCGTAATCCATAGTTCCCAATCCGGGTGTACATGGTACTTTTCTTGTTCTTGGGGACCGAGGAGGATCCAGTCCACTTTTAAGTCGTTCACCGCCAGAGATAAGGCTTGTGCGGTTTGGGCTTCATATATGCGTTCGAGAGGAGGAAGTTGTAGGCCGGGTCTCCATTCCTGTTCATGGCCTACCCAGCCTATGAGGCTGTCGCCTTTGGTCCAGGTGCCGAGCATACTGCTATAAGGATCCCATCGCTCCCCTGGTGCTTCTGCGATCAGATCGTCTGTTTGAATTAATTTTTTGGAGACGGTTAACAGCGTCTTGAGCTCAGGAGGATACACATCCCAGGCATTTAGACTGCGTTCGTGAACCTGGAAGGCTGTCCATGAGAGTTTACCTGCATAAAATAGTCCAGGGACCAGACTACAAAGGAGGGCGATGACTGCGGCCATTTTGATCCATCCTTTACACTGAATGACGTTTGCCCAAGATACCGCAGCAAAAACAGCGATGAGTGCCCATAATTGATAATAGACTTTAAACAACGTATTCATGCGGTTCTGATAGGTGTCCTGAAAATAGAGGACTTCCACGCAAAGAAACATGGCGGGCAATAGTAGTACACCTGCGAACCATAGACGTTGGGGGCGTTTGACGAACATCCACAGAAGTCCTGGGCATATAAACCCAAAGACCTTTAGAAATTCGAGGGGAGAGGTTCCTGCATTTTCTACCTGAGCCAGAGACATTGCGGGGCCATGTGCACGCGCGGGGTAGAGGAAAATTCCGGCAATACACCAGGCATATACGATGGCTTTCCATTCATTCCGTCGAATTTTTTTATGACGAAACAGTAGGCAGAGAAACGGAAAGGCTAAAGCGGTGGGGGTTTGCCAAGGGTTAATCCGCCAGCTAATGGTGACCAGTACTGCAGGTAAAAGTGTGTGCCAGAGGGTAAGTACTCTCGATCTGTAAAGTTGAGTGCCGGCAAGCAGGGTTAATAAGAGATAGGGCAGACCAATGACATGGGCATGATTATCCCCTAACCAAAAACTGAAAAAAGGAAATTCGGTGATCAAGATACTACCGTCATCGGTAATGACTCTACTCGCGTCCCACCACCACCACCAGGTCGCGGGAGCGCAGGCGTCCCAAAATCCTTGTGGTGTAGATACGAAATTCACGAACAGGAGGGCGATGATTCCTGCGACATTGCCTCCTTTTTTTCCAGAGAGTTCGTAGAGGCTTTTGGCTGCGTGAAAGGCGAGTAGTCCTGTTAATGCAAACCAAATGACTTGGGTAAGGTTCACACTTTCTTGGACTTCAAGACCCAATTTGGTGCCGAGAAAGGCGAGGGCTTGTTGTCCATCGCTATAATAGGTGGTGGGCTCTCCATGAAACCAGGCATCACGAATAGGGGGCTGATTGGAACTCGCGGCCGCTTGCATCCACATGACATCCATGGGTTGTTCGGTATGGGTGACTCCTGGATCTGCAGAACGAATAACGATCCAATACCAAAACAGAAGGGAGAACAGGAGCCAGCCTTGGAACAAGTCCCGCCGCATCCGTGATCGGGTACCAAAGGAAGGGGTTTGAGGGTTGAAAAATAGTTTTCGGCCACTGGTTCCTACGCTCATCATCAACAGGGCCATCCACACAAAGTGAATCTCTAAGAGTCCCGTTCGCCACCAGAGTTGGGATGCGGTGAGAAACACGAGGATGCCACTGGCCATTACGAGACCCGCACCACGATCGGGTCTACCCGAAAACAGTCGGGTAAACCACGGCCAAGCCGCATAGGTCATGAGGTTGAGGACCAGATAGACTTTGAGGGCGACGAACCACCAAAGAGGATCAGGCGAGAGGAGTGTATTCATACCTTCCGAAGGTCGGAAAAAGGAAAGTTAGGGTTTCCGAACTTCGGAAGGGGCGAGGTTGAGTTCTTCAGCCACTTGTTGGGTGAATTGCATATATTTTAGGCCTTCGGCAAAGGGGGTGTGGCTGATGGTTTCTTTACCCCGAATGGCGGAGATGAATTCTTCTTCCACCCGCCAATCACCTTGTTCAGCTTGGGGAACACTTAATTCTTTGGGGGCAGCATGGGGTTGCAGGAGCGTCAGTTTTTCGTCGACAATATTGAGGCGCAGGGTGCCTAAGCTGCCATAGAGTATAAAATCGTTAGGCGTGGGGCAGGCACCGGTGAGTTGGGAACAGCGGATGTGATAGCTGGCGCCATTTTCCAAGTCGCCAAAGACGTCTAGATGATCTGGAATATGAAGGGGGTGGTTGGTGCCACGATGGTCTTTGCGGTGGGAGATTTGAATCCGTCCGTGCGCTTTGACGCTGGCGGCATGTCCGACCCAACGGGCCATGGCTTCGTAATAGATTCCCAGACCCATGGTGTTCAGTCCGCTTAGCGTAATATCATCCCGCCAATTCATTTCCCGATCCGGATCTAGGAAAGTGCCACAATTGGCATAAACATCGACAGCGAGCACATCGCCAATGAGACCTTCTGAGAGTTGGCGCTGGATAAAGGCGTCCCAATGCAAGGTGAAGGGGCTCGGCACGATTTGGGCGATGAGTTCAGGGTTTGCTTTTGAGACGGCAAGCATTTCTGTGGCTTCGTGGGCATTCATGGCCATCCGAGCTTCGCATAGTACATGTTTGCCTGCCTGAAGCGCGGCTATGCTGATGGGCGCATGCAGATAGGGCCATGTGCCAATCATGATTGCATCCACATGGGGGTCATGTACCACATCCTGCCAGGTACTGGCAATGCGGGGTATGTTGAATTCTGTTGCGACCTGCTGACTGCTGGCCTCGGTGCGGTTGCAGACCACATCGATGCTAACATGGGGGAGGGCTTGTAGTCCGGGAATGTGGCGTAAACGGGTGTTGCCACCTGCCCCGATAATACCGACTTTTATATCGGAGTTCATATTAAATCCCGAGGTTACTCAATTGTTGGCAGATATTGTTAACCACTGCGGTGAGTTTGGGGTAACTCACTTCAAAATCGCGGGTAGATTTTTGCAGGCCGTCGAGTGCGGCATCCAGCAAATCTTGATCCGGTTCTTTTCGAAGGGCTTCGCGGGTGCTGTTTTCAGTAAATCCTGCGATACTTTCCGCTTGGTCGTCATCATCCAAGGCGTCGATTTCCTTGCGTAAATCTTTCACCAAGCCTTGCAGGGCTTGACGGTTTTCGCCACTTAAATTTTTGGCGTTATGGAGGCGTTTTTCGAGTTTGTGTAAAATGTCTTCGATCATGACGAGTGTATCCTTTTGGGGGTTTTGCACAGTGTACAAATCTGCAGGGGCTGTCGCAAACTTTCCTGTAATAAAAAGTGTGAGGTTACGGTTGGGGGGCAGGGCGACTTCTGCAGGGATGCTTTTCGATTTCGGTGTGGATGCGCTCGATAAGTTTTTGATCGTTCCAATAATTCTCGAGCAACCAATTCGGAACTTTTTCGAAATCAATTTGTTCATCAGGAACCCATCCGATGCGAATGGCGGTAGCTTCTATGCCTTCTAAATGGCTATACATTTCAGCCATGGTTTCCATGACCCGTTTAGAATGTCCGTAGGTATTGATGCGCAAGTGGGGGGCTTTGGGGGCAGCCCAATCAGAAGAGGCCAGGATCAGATGGGGAACCTCGGCGGCAACGCAAGCGCTGACGAGGTTCGCGGCATGGATGACGGATTCGAAATGGATGTGGGCGGGGCTATCAGGTTCTGCGGTGCTGGCAAGATGGATCACGACGTCGGCGCTGTTGAGAAAAGGTGTGAGCGGGGAGGGTGCTGTCGATAAGTCAGCCAAATCAAAAACGAGATCGGCTTCTGACTTTTTGTCGACCGTAAGGGCGTGGGGCCATGCGTGTTTGAGTTTCTTGCCAATGGTACCGCAAGCTCCGAGGATGAGGATATTTGGCGTTGGGTTTGAGGGGGTGGGTGGAGGGGTCATGCGGGGATGATCAGAAATATGGCGGTGAAGATCAACCTGATTTGAGGTTCTTTTTGCTTAAACGGGTTGAGTGGGGGTGCATGCGACGAGGTGATGAGGCGTAAAAAAAGACGGCCTTCCCTGAGGAAGACCGTCTTTAGAATCAACAAGTCGAAGATTAGTCTTCGTTGCTGGTGGACTCGTCATTTTCTTCCGCTTCAGCTTGAGCAGCTTTGAGGGAGAGAGAGACGCGACCATTGTCACTGACGTCCAAACATTTCACCGTGATCACGTCGCCAACATTGACGATGTCTTCGGTTTGGTTGACGCGGTAATCAGCGAGTTGACTGATGTGAACCAGGCCTTCGAGTCCGGGCAAGATTTCAACGAAAGCACCAAACTCTTTTGTTCCGGTAACTTTACCGGTGTAGAGTTTGCCGATTTCGGCTTCGCCGGTACTGGCTTCGATGTCATTGATGGCGGCTTTAAGGGCCTCTCCATCAGGACTGAAGATGGTAACGGTTCCGTCGTCATCAATGTCGATTTTAACACCGAAGTCGTCCTGAATGCGGCGGATATTTTTTCCACCGGGGCCGATGAGGGCGCCGATTTTTTCAGGATCAATTTTGATGCTTTCCAGACGTGGGGCATAGTCACTGAGTTCTTCGCGGGGAGCGTCGATTACGGTGTCCATATAATCCAAGATTTGCATACGTCCGGCATTGGCCAGTTCGAAAGCGCCTTCGACTTGATCCCAGGTCAGACCAGGAATCTTCAAATCAACCTGGAAGGAGGTGATACCTTTCCGTGTTCCGCAGACTTTAAAGTCCATGTCGCCGCAATGATCTTCGGTTCCGAGGATATCCAATACCAACTGACTTTTGGTTTCGTTGGTGAAGAGACCTACGGAGATACCGGCTACGGGTGCTTTAATGGGAACACCTGCATCCATCAAGGAGAGGGTGCCGACACAAGCGGAAGCCATGGAGCTGGATCCGTTGGATCCCATGATTTCAGAAACCACGCGGATGCTGTAGGGGTAGTCTTCAGGAATGATATTTTTCAGGGCGCGTTCGGCCAAGTTACCATGTCCGATTTCGCGACGACTGGTCATGCCTAAACGTCCAGCTTCGCCTACGCAATAAGGAGGGAAGTTGTAATGAAGGATGAATTTCTTTTCGCGAATGCCGCCGGTAATCCCGTCGAGAGACTGTGCGTCACTGCTGGTGCCGAGGGTAACGACAGACAGGGCTTGGGTTTCACCACGAGAGAACATGCCACTACCGTGTGCACGGGGAAGGAAGCCGATTTCGGCATCGAGGGGACGCAATTCGTTCCACGCGCGTCCGTCGATCCGTTTGTTGTGTTCGAGAACGTTGTTACGAACCACTTCAATTTCGAGGGCATCGAAAAGGTGGAAGTATTCGTCTTCGGTCATTTCCGGGAACTTTTCAGTCATGAGCACTTGGAGTTCCTCGCGGATCTCGTGTACTTTGTCCTGACGTTCCAGTTTGGCTGCAATACTGAGGGCGTCGGAGAGTTCCGCACCTTTGAAGGCTACAGCAGCTTCCATAAGTGTTGCGTCTACGGGTACCGTTTCGATTACTTTTTCGGGCAGACCCAATGCTTTGCGCAATTCGAGTTGAGCGTCGATAATGGGAACAATAGCGGCATGGGCTGCTTTAAGGGCTTTCACCATATCGGCATCAGAGATTTCTTTGGCTTCGCCTTCCATCATCAACATTTTCTCACGAGTACCGGCGAACACGAGTTCGAGGTCGCTCTCGAGCATTTGCTCTTGCGTGGGTTCGAGGATGATTTCACCGTTGATCATTCCTACACGGACGGCACCGATGGGACCCTGGAAAGGGATTTCGGAAATGGTCAGTGCAGTAGAGGCAGCGTTAATGGCGATAGAATCTGTTTCTTGTTTGCCGTCGGTGCTCATCAACATCATGTTGATTTGAACATCATTGTGGTAGCCTTCTGGGAAGAGAGGACGGATAGGACGGTCAGTCACGCGCATGGTGAGTACTTCTTTTTCTGAGGGCTTGGCCTCACGTTTGAAGTATCCGCCTGGGAAACGACCGGCAGCATAAAATTTTTCACGGTATTCAACCTGCAAGGGGAAGAAATCGATTCCTTCACGAGGTTTTTTGGATCCGGTTACCGCGCAGAAGAGAACAGTCTCTCCGATACGAGCGGTGATCGCACCTGCAGCTTGAAGGGCGAGGACGCCGGTTTCGAGGTGTAGGGATTTTTCGCCAACCTTAACTTCGGTGGCCGTAGCATTTTTCAACATTTTCATAAGTACTTCTTTTGTGTCTTCTTGCGTTCTTCTCTGATTGCTTCGCTTCTTTGTCTTCTTTAAATACCCCCGGGAAGAATGGGTTCTGAAGGGTGTTCAGAACGGCAACGGGGACGGGTCCAGAATGGACCGCGATACTATGAAAAAACCCACCGAAGGGTGGGTTTGATCAAAGGGGGAATTAGCGACGTAAGCCCAGCTTTTGAATAATGCCCTGATAACGGGCTACGTCACGGTCATGTAAATAATCGAGCAAGCGACGACGACGGCTGACCATGTTTTGAAGGCCACGGCGTGTGCTGTTGTCTTTATGGTGTAATTTCAAGTGCTCGGTAAGTTCTTTAATACGAGCGGTCAAGATGGCAACTTGAACCTCAACGGAACCGGTATCGGCTTCGTGGGTTGCAAATTCATTTTTAATTTCGGCTTTGGTTGCAGTATCCATAATATGTTTCTTGCTAAAAGTTGGCGCGCTGTGCGCTGAATAGATGGGGTTTTTAAATAAGTGGCACACTATAAGTGGGCTTATGGGATTTGGCAATCTAAAGTTCACTCAAAATTCAGCCTTTTTTTAGGCGGTGGGTTTGAATGCTTTCAGATGCTTGTTCGGGTTGAACGCCCCAAATCCTATTTTTCATCCCTACAAGAGGTGGTTGTAGGCGTTGCCAATCGACAACGGGGGACCATACCGTTTGATAATGGGGGTGGGGTCCTAGTAAGTAAAGCATGAAAATGGCGTGGAGTACGATGGCTGGGCTGCGGAGGGGGATGTCGAATTGGCAATCCAGGGCTAAGATAAACAGTCCCCAAGCGCATGCGATACGGAGAGGGTTTGCCCATAAGCTACTTTCTATATGGGGTTTTCTGAATAAATTTCGCAGATGTCGGGAGATCATGGGGATGAAAATGCTGCTGAGCAAGGTCATGCCGATCAAGCCGAATTCTGCGAGAAATTGCATGAAATCGTTATGAACATTGGCTTTGCCTACGTTGAGTCGTCCCCATTCGTTTTCGGGCAAGTATTCGTAAACAAAGTAGCGATAGCCCCAGCCGCCCACACCATATATGGGATAGTCCTTCCACATTTTCCATGCGGTTTCGATCTGAAAAAAGCGCCCATCGATTTCGCGATAGATATTCAAATTTACGGTGGCGTTTTTCAATTCGCGAATAATTGCAGGTGGGGCGAACAGGATGAATCCGGTCCCGAGGGTGGCAATGAGTCCTAAAAGGGTGAGGATTCCGTATACGCGTTGCACGGGGTGGATGCGAGGCCAAGCAATAATGGAGATGCTCAGGGTGGTGAAACCCAGCACCAACCAAGCCCCCAAAATTCCAGCTCTACTGGTGCTGAAGTTTGCGGCGAGGAAAAAGAACAGGGTCCAAATGGCTGAGAAGTATAGGCTTGGCGTGTCTCGTTCTGAGCTCTCGGAG
This sequence comes from Kiritimatiellota bacterium B12222, assembly GCA_029719485.1. Classification (GTDB taxonomy): domain Bacteria; phylum Verrucomicrobiota; class Kiritimatiellia; order SS1-B-03-39; family UBA6053; genus UBA6053. The sequence continues at coordinate 1,563,973 of CP120722.1, forward strand.
AGGGTTTCTCTGAAGAAGAGGCCTAGTGCGATGGCGAACAGGAGGGTGAAAAAGATGGCTGCATGATTGGGGTAGCCAAAGCTTCCATATACGTCTTTCCCAAATTTTTGGAAATTGTACATGTATTCCCAACCCATGGCCTGATGCATAAAGGAGAGCAGAGCGTTCAAGAATCCATTGAGGCAGACCCACCAGATAAGAATTTGGGGATTGAGGGAGCTCCAACTGTAACGAAGAATAAGGAAGAGGGTAAGTGCGGGGGCAAACCAATTGAGCATTTCCTTTGATTCCGGCGGGGTGACCGACCAGGGCCATTTGGGAAAAGGAGGAGGACTGTAGCTATATTTATTCAACTCAAAATCGAATATTTGAATGCGTCCACTGTTGAGGTGTTGGATGAGTAAATAGCTGAGGAACCCTGCAGAGAGGAGAAACAGAGGGTCGCGGATGATTCGTTTACATTTCTGAAAAACTTCAGGGCCATTTTTATTAAATGAGGTGATGAAGTAACAGCACCAGGCCCATAGACAGAGCCACGGAAAAGAGCTTTGCCAAGGGGTATAGGTGCCGCCTGCGGCCCACACGGGAACGGTGATGAGGGGGATGAGTCCCCAGTAGATGAAAGGAGTTTTAGCGAACATTCTGCCGAAAAAATGGGTACAAAAAAATCCGGAACGTTCCCGTTCCGGATGCTTGGGCATGAGAAACTTTATCCCTGACCGTTATAGGGTGCTGGAATGGGAGGTGCTGGTGGCACAGGTCCTGGCGCAGGTGCTGGTCCGGGTCCCGGCGCAGGTGCTGGTCCGGGTCCCGGCGCGGGCATGGGGGGGGGGATTGAGTCAATCGGGGAGGGGGGGATTGACTGCACATTTGAGAGCGTGGATGTCAGCAAACGGTAAATGGGATCTGTCAGGGGGATGTTGGGGGTATGGATGGCCACCAGGAGATCATTATTCTCTCCGGCAAGAGCATTCAATAAACTGACGAACTCGGAGGAGCCTCCGCGTCCGGTTGCTAATCCCGCAAATACAATGGGTAAAAGTTCTGCAGAGCTTTCGGCGACCAATTGTTTTGCATAGACATCGGCTTGTTCGCTGTTGAGTAAGCTGGCTACCCGACCGCTATAAAAAGCAATGAGGTAGTTTTTCTGTGCGTCACCAATTTTAGTGGCTTGGATGCTGGAGAAAATTCGTTGGACCAATGTAGCGGCTTCTTTTCCGTCGGCATCTCCCAAAATCTGGGTGATGAGTTTAGGATTGGCCAACATTTTGTTGAGCTGCGAGTCCGTGGGGGGAGTGTATGCTTGAGCAGACTGCCACAGTGCGACGGTGGAAATGATTCCTGTCAGTAAGAGCTTGTTGATTTTCATGTTGGTTTCCTAGGTTTAAAAGAGGATGGGCGTTTAGTAACGCAGAGAGGCTCCGAGACCCACGATGGTTTCGTCGTAACTATCACCGGGGATTTTACTTTGTCCATCTTCGTAACTGGCATTTGCAAATAGGTTGAGCCAGGGACGGACGGTTTGGTAGTTGAAGACGTACTGAATGCGTGTGGTTTCTTTTAGTTCATCGTACTCCACTCCTTCTGATAAAATGGGGGAGAGGTAGTCATCTTGACGCCAAGAGAGCAATAAGGTCTGGTTGATTCTACGGGAGGTTTGATGGCGGTATAACAGTGCAGCTACGTTTTCAAGACGTGAGCTGGAGCCGTCATAGGAGACCGAATCATATCCGTTGTGGGCGCTCAACCGTAGGGTTGATTTGGCGGTAGCGGTATAATAGGCTGAAAGTGTGTATTTTACGTTGGAGTTTTCTAATTCTTCTGACTCAAGCGGTGTCCGGGTGTAGGTTTCGTAACCTATACCGACATCGAAACGAAGTTTATCGGTTGCGGTGTAACGAACGCCACCGAGAATAAAGGGTTTTTCGGCGGGGTCTTCAAAACCTTGATCATCATCAATGCCATAGCCTAAGCGGAGGTAAGGTTGGGTTTTGTCACTCAAGCGGTAGTTTAGCTCGATGATGTATTCATAACTGGCGCGGTCGTAATAGCCCTGCTCCAGATAGTTTGTGTCATAATATCCAAAAATAAATGAACTGCCTAAGTTATTGATCAGATTCTGATCCAAGACCACGTCCGCTGTGGTGATATCACGTTCGACCCGGTCTGAGGCGTTTTCAATAAAGCCTGCCGTGTTGGTGCCGAGGTCTAGATCTTCACTGCCTGCACGGTCTACCGCATGTTGGTATTGTGCATTAAGCGCGAGAGTGGTGCTCTGGTTGGGGCGGGTCCATAGGTATCCCCCCCCCACTCCGTAATTTTCCCCATCTAAATCTTTGTAGGTCTGATAAAAATCCTGACTGTACCACCCCACCAAGTTCAAGCGGTGGTTCGCGGTTGCCCGGGACAAGCTTAAGGATGCGGAGTAATTATAATAGGTATCGGACTCTGGTTGGTCCAAAGGTTCATCATCAATACCCAGAGAACGTCCCCGAAGATTTACATTGCTGTTATAGTTATATGAAACATCTAATTTCGGAACCAAAAGGGTTTGCTCTCCTAAGCGAATTCCACTTCCTGGTTGGGCAAAAGCCGCTCCGCTCAAGGTCATGAGGCAAGTGCAAAGGAGGGAGGTGCGTAAAGGGGTGCTCTTTTTCATAAGAAGTGTGGGGAGTTGAAATACGTATACTATATAAGGCAACTATGAAGGTTGACATGTCGACTGACAAGACATTGTTTGTGAAAAGTGCCTTAAATATAGAAGATACGTCTTTAACTGAAGAGTGGGGCTCTCGCCGATGTTCAGAATGGCCTTGTTGTAGTGGTGGGCGCGGTGGGAGTCGAACCCACACGCCTTTCGGCACTGGATCCTAAATCCAGCGTGTCTGCCATTCCACCACGCGCCCTGCTTATCTCTACTTAATTAGTGGAAGCTGTGGGGTTCGAACCCACGACCCGATGATTAAGAGTCATCTGCTCTACCAGCTGAGCTAAGCTTCCATGCCTTGCTCTCATCGCTGTTTTTTTAGAAATTACAAGTGAAACTTGAAACAAATACATTATTCCCTGGAGAGAATATCGACGAGATTTTGACTGGATGCTCGTATTGCGGGGTAGGCTCCGAAGCCTAATCCTGTTAAAAAGGAGGCACTAAATGCGACAAACATGATGCCTGGATCGAATACCACGGGGAAGGCCAGTGGGCGTGAGGCGAGGGTTACGCCGGCCATGGCCAATAAGACACCGGCAATACCTCCGGCCATACTGATGAGGATGGATTCGACCAAAAATTGGTTACGAATGTCTTCGGCTCTTGCGCCGACGGCTCTGCGAATACCGATTTCTTTCATGCGTTCGGTGACCGAGGCCAACATGATGTTCATAATGCCGATACCGCCCACTACCAAAGAAATTGCGCTAATACTTAAGGAGAGGATGTCCAATAACTTTTGGCTTTCTTGTTTAGATTTCAACAAATCTAAGGGGATGATTAGTTCATAATCGTTTACGCCCCGATGTCGCGTATCCAAAATTCTGCGGATACGTTTGCCTACAGGCGCTAAACGTTCTTCCCGGGTGAGTTGTAAATGAATTTCGTCGACCTCACTTCGCAGGGGGAGGTAGGTATAGCGGTTGATTGCGGTTCCCAAGGGAATGAGAATATCCTGATTGGTGTCGTTGGCGCCAATGGCTTCTAATTCGGTCGTGTCCACGTAACGGTTGGCCAGGATGCCGACAATACGATAGGGTTGGCCCCCTAAGGTTAACGTCTGTTCGGACATGTCCGCAGCATCTGTTTTGTCAGGGAGTAAGCCGGAGCCTACGATAGCGACCCGTTGGTTATGGCGATGTTCTGTTGCTGTAAAGGGGCTGCCTTCGGAGAGGGTGAGGTTGTTTACCGTTAAATAGTCTCCCGAGATGGCCCGAACCCTCGCGGTGGGTTGAGGCAGGAGGTTGAGCTCTACATCGAGAGGCATATCGCGTACAATGGCCATCGATTCTATATCGGATATGGCCTCCTTCACGACCTGGGCGTCTTCTCGACTTAAGCCTTGTGATCCGGTGGCACGGGCTTGGTAGAGTTCGCTGTTTTCAAGTTTTTGATCTAATATTTTGATTAAATTGGACCCCAGTGCTCGAATTTGATCCGCTTGTTTCTTTTTGCTTCCTTCGGAAAAGGAGGACATGGAAATAACCGAAGCTACGCCAATCAGGACTCCGAGCATGGTGAGGGCTGTCCGCAGTTTATGGGCAAGAAGTCCTTCCCTGAGGCCGATGCGAAACATGTCTTTGAAGCCGAGTTTACTCCCTTTCCCGGGCTCCGGGGCAGCGGTGCTGTTTTCGTTTTTCGCCCACTGTTGTTTGTCTTCGATTATTTTCCCGTCTGAAAGGGTAATTTTTCGTTGGGCATGTTCGGCGATCTTGAGATCGTGGGTGACCAGTAAAATGGTGAGTCCCTGGGCGTGTAGCTTATCCAACAAGTCCATGATTTCCACACCGGTTTTGGAGTCGAGTGCCCCTGTGGGTTCGTCGGCAAAGAGGACGTCGGGTTCATGAATCAGCGCACGGGCAATGGCGACCCGCTGACATTGTCCGCCGGAAAGTTCCGTAGGTCGGTGATCCAAGCGAGCTTGTAACCCGACTTTGTGGGCCATTTCCGCGGCCATCTCTAAACGACGCGCACGGGGAATGCCGGCATAGGCCAAGGGAAGGGCGATGTTTTCAAGGACGGTGAGGTTGCCTAAAAGGTTGAACTGTTGAAAGACAAAACCAATTTTACGATTCCGAATCGCAGAGAGTTGGGCATCATCTGCTGTGGACATGTCTTCTCCGGCCAACTCATATGTGCCTTCGGAAAGTCGATCTAAGCATCCGAGCATATGCATGAGGGTGGATTTTCCACTGCCCGATGATCCGATGATGGATACAAACTCGCCCCGTTCGATATCCAGATCGACGCCGTCGAGGGCGTTTACGGCATGGAGCCCCATGTGGTAGGTTTTGCGGGCACCTCTTAAATGAACGACCCGACTCATCTTTGTTCTCCATATTTCTTAATCTGATCGGAAAGCTTGAGCCCGCTACTGACTTCAAATCCCCATTCGGTAATGCGTCCTTTAACTTCAATGGTTTCTGTTTGGCCTGCTCGTTTTCGGATCACATAATAGTGGCCTGCTTTTTCTTGGACATATGCGAGGGGAATGACGAGTTCACCTTGGCCCGTGCCGATTTCAATGTGGGCGCTGGCGGTCATGCCGGGAATGGCCTTGTCATTCAACTTGTCGAGAGTCACCGTGGCTAAAAACAAGGCTTGGTGAATGGCCGGGGACTGTCGGTAGATGGGACTCAAGTCATCCATGTCTTGCCCTAACTCCGTGAGATTGGTGAGTGTGCCTGTGATTTCTTCATTGGGGAATGCGGTTAAGTTTACGTTGACCTGTTGTCCTGTTTTCAGGAAGGGGTAGTCGCTTTCATGGATGATGATGCGGAGACTGAGGTCGTGAGGGTCAACGACGGTTCCCACCATATCCAATTCATACAGGCGTTGACCTGCGCTGAGAGGCATCCAGGACTTCATCCCCCAATTCCATTTGTGATTGAGGCGAATGATACCATTTGTGGGGGCGTAGATGCTGACCTGATCGAGTTGTTGGTTTAAATTGTCGATTTTTTCGAGACTATGTTTGATTTTCAGTTTCAGTCCTTCGATCTTCAAGTCTTGGATGTGTAAGTCTCTCGCTTGTTGGGCTTGATTTCGGGTTAACGCATCTTGGGCATTTTTGACTTTGGTTTCCAAGGTCAGCCGTTCTTCAGTGGGCAGTGGCAGGGCCGCGAGTTCTAATTGGCTTTGTTTTTCTTTTAAAAATATCTCGGCGGCTTCTTTGTCTCTGGTGGCCTCTTGTAAGGAGGAGGGAGGGGCAAACCCTTTTTCAACCAATTCAATTTCGCGTTCGAGTTGGCTTTGTTTTTCGTCTAAGGTCAGTTGTGCGAGTTCAATGTCTATTTCGAGCAGGCGACGGTTTTCGGGAGGTAAGGTGTCTAATGCTTCGTCAAGTTCGAGTTGGGCATGTGCATGTTCGGCGGTTTTAAGCTGTGTGGCCATCTGAAAGCTATTGGTCAAAACACCATATTCAGTAATTTCATTTTCGAGATCTTCCTGGACTTGTTCTAAGTTGAGCACTTCACTGTCAAGATTGGTCCGAAGTTCTTCGTCATCGAATGTGAGAATCAAGTCCCCCTTTTTAACCGGGCGTCCATCGTCAATAATTTCGGATATGGTTCCCCGATAGAAGGTGGTCACTTGCATCAGTTCTTTGGCTTCAAGGATGCCTATTTCTTCCAAGATCCGGTTGTGAGGCAAGGGATGGGGATGGATCCATTCAGCCTCGTCGCTGGGGGGGCGATTTCCGCAGGCTTGCAACAGGAATGTGGTCAACAGAATCAGGAACAGAGAAGGAGAGGGAACGCGTTTCATTTTTCAAAGGGGAAGATGATTTGTGCAATCGCGCCCGGTTTGAGTGCATTTTCCTCACCGGTGTTAATCAAAATTTTAGCTCTGAGTACTTGTTCCTGGATAGCGTCTTGATTTCCGTAGAGGCTTTGAGTGTTGCTGGAGCGGGATGCGGGTTCTAAAATTTCTTCCATATGGATCAGGGTTCCGCTCCACTGCAAACCTCCTTCGCTGGGAATGCGGACGGAAACCGGCATGTCGATTTCCAGATAATGGATGTATCGTTCGGGAATTTGAACTTCGACAAACAGTTTTTGTGCAGAGGATAAGGTCAGCAGAGGCATACCTCTCCAAACGGTGTAGCCTGGTTTTATTTTACTGTTGCGAACGCCATCCCATATTTTCATGTATTTCACGAGACCGGACACGGGCGCTGTGATCTCCATGGACGCGATATCCTTCTCCAGTCGTTCTAAGCGTTCAATGGCCTTTTCTTCTTGAGAGATTCTCCAGCGCAAATGGGATTGAGCCCGGGTGAGAGTTCGGTTATGTTGTGCTTTTAGTTCTGCCGCGGTGGTGAGTTCTTTAAGTAAATCGAGTTGCGCTTGGCTTTGTTTGATTTTGGAGGGGCCTTCCATCACCAAATCGTAATTGATCTGGGCTTTTTCCAGTGCGAGTTCTGTGCGTTTAAGTTCCCGTTCTCGGGTAATTCTTTCCGTTCGTGATGTCAGCTCAGCATTTCTTAAACTTCGGTTGAGTTGAACTTCGGCTCTGCCTTTTTGAATTTTAGCGGAGGTGAGGTTCAAGAGCGCTTGGGCGACTGCAGAAACATTTTCATCCTGTATGATCAGGTCGCGTTCCCTTTTTTTGATCTCGATTCGGTTTTCGGCTGAACTCAGTTGGAAATCTTTTTCACTACTGCGGATGGCTAATTCTTTCTCCGCACTTTTCCGTTCGCCTGTGAAGCGATCCACATCCATTTTTTGTTTTTCTTGATTGGTGACTAACTGTTCGCTGTCTAATTTGACCAAGGTGGCGCCTTTTTCCACAAACGTATTTTCAGGACTTAACCATTCAATTTGAATATCCCTTGCACGCACGCGTGGGGTACTGATGATTTCGCTTTCGTAGGGGGCCAGCTCACCGGTCACCATAAATTGATCCGTTACCAAAGGGGCTTGATTGTCTTCGGTTTGAGTCCATTCCCCTTCGGCTTGGAGTTTTTCCCTGGGAGGGTGGGGGGAGGATAATAAAAATTGATCGCCACTCACGATGCCGTTCACAACTTCCATTTGTCCCTCAACGCTGACGTGAGCCTTTCCGCCACGGTAGCGAATCCAAGAGGCGGGAACGGCCCAGCCGGTGATCGGTGCTTTTGTTTTTAAGGTGACCCAGCTGTACACGCCCAGGGGTAAGTTTTGAGGGATCTCTTCCATTTCAATGACGAGGTCCACTACTTTGACTCCGGAGGGGTTGTCTCCTTCAACCGCATCTCTGGAGAAAGGAGAAATGCTCGCGATTTTGCCTTGATAGCGGGTGCTGGGTGAGAGGTTCAATTGAATTTCTGCCGGATCGCCTACGTTAAAAATATGGCGGAGTTGTTCAGGGATTTCTCCTTCAAAGGCCATGCTGTCACGGCGGGGGATGACGGCGAGCACCATACCTTTGGATGCTTTTATTCCCGAAACGAGATCTCGTTTAAAACGAGGGGCATACATGAGAACGCCATCTGCGGGTGCATATAAGTACTCATGGGAGAGTTCTGCTTTTTTGTCGTTGATGCGGGAGGTTAACTCGTCAATTTTTCGATATTGGGTTTGGGATTCGATCTCTAAAATATTCTTTTTGATCGGAATTTCATCGGCCACTTTTTGAATTTCGAGATCGAGATTTCGAATTTGGTATTCCACCAATTCGATTTCGGTGGGGTTGGCGGGCTGTTGAGCAAAGGCTAACATGGTTTCGGCATAGGCGGTGCGAGACATCTGTTCTGCAAAGTTTTCTTCGTCTTCGATCAGCATGGCCGGAGAAATTAATTGTTTCTCGAGGCGTAGTTTGCTTTTTTCCAACTCTTCTTTGCTGGCCTTGAGGGCGGCTTTTGAAACCTCTAGACGCCCTTCCGCGATTTTGACGTCGGCGGCAATGGGTAACGATTTTAGGTAGTTTAAGCGAGCTACCTGAATTTTTTTTGCATCCTGTTTTTCAGCCAAAGTGTCTTCAAGGTTGCTGACAGTTTTTTGCATTTCCGCCAGTTTTTGTGCTACTTGATTTTTGGTTTCTTCGAGGGAGTTTTCGATATTTTTTCTATCTTCAATGGCGCGGGTAATATCGAGGTGGAAGATCATATCCCCTTTTTTTACTCGGGTACCTTCGGGCGTCATTTCTTTGAATTGCGCCCATGAGAGTGGATTGACGATGGGGTCTGTTTCTCGTGCGATGCTGCGGGCTCTGAATTTAAGCTCAGGGGTAATTGAAACCTGTTCGACTCCGGCATTGGGATGCTCTGAGGCTGCACTGTCAGCAAGGCATGAGGTGACTACACCGCACAACACGGTGGATAAAAAAATAATCCGAGAAAACATGGCTCTTATCAATAGAGAGGAAATCTGAAATGCAAGTCCTGAGCTCAGGTATCTCCGTTCAAAAGCGTTTGGATATGATTCATCCATGCGGTTTGTAACTCTTGCGTAGACATGCCTAAGTGTTGAGCCAATTGTGTGGATCGCGGAGTGGACATTAACTCTGCAATGTCATTGGGATCTTGGATGTCGGCCAGGTATCCTAAAAAGTTGTTACGGTTTTCGGGTGTCATGCAAAAATGGAATAAGCTCCACGAAAGTGCGTACGCTTCATGGCCTTCGATGCCGGGAAGTTCGCGTTCAAAGTTTTCAGGTTGTCGAATTTCCACGAGTGCGGAGAGAGAGGGAATGCGTTCTTCTAGGGAAAGTCTGAACAGGGTTTCCAGATAACTTCCGTCCGCGGATCCGGGAGTGGACACTTCAAAATAGGTGGCGAGTCCTTCGATCAACCACGCATTTTCGATGTGGATCCATGAGTGTACGCCATAGGTATAACTCAAATGATGGGCACCTTCGTGTCGAAGGGTTGCGATGGTTTCGGATTGGGCGTGGTCTCGGAGTCTTTTATCCGCGAGCTGTTGCATTTTGAGAATTTGCTGACGCTGTTGTGGATTTTGTGCTAACTTCATTAGCTCATCCACATCATCGCCCATATTCTGCTGTACCCGTTTAATCCGATCTGAATATTGTTGGTTAAATACCACCATGCGATCTTCTAAAGGAGAGTAATAGCCTACACTGTGAGATAATTCTGGGGCTGTGTTCTGTTGATGGTTTCTGTATTCTGATTCATTGGAAAAGAAGAGAATTTGAAGGTTGTGATCTTGTTGGGGAAAACGAATCAGAGGTCCGAGGAGGTCCATGTAATTGGCGTGAAGTTTTTCCAGTGCCTGAACGGAGGCGGCCACTTGGAAGTAGGGCGCATCAGAGAGCACGGTGTAGTGACCAAAATAGGTTAAATGGAAATCGGGGAATTCCATTTGAAAACGAATATCCCTCAGGGTGACGTCTGGGAGAGGTTCGTCATAAATCTTTAAGGAGACAATATCGCTCAGGGGGATCAGGCGTTCCATTTGTCCCTTTCCGCCAAAATGTTCACGCACCCGGAGGTCTGTAGCGGTTCTGCTCACAATCTGCACATGGTGTTGGAGATCGTTTTTGAGGAAGAGGGTGTGGGTGGGTCTCGTTTTTTTAAAACGATTGATCAGTGTCCGATGCCATTTCTTTTCATCATCGTTATAGTCCTCAATATTTTTGACTTCCATATCTCGATTGTAGAGATTGGGCCATTCCATGAGGTTGGAAAGGGCTTTGCCAGGGGCTGTCCCTAAGAACTGATAAAAGCGGGGGTCATAATTATGACTCCAGGTGACCAATTGATAGGCTGCCCCCATGATGGCGAGCAGGCTGATAAGCCTGAACCAGAAAAATATGCGATAAAACCAAACGGCTTTGGGACTTCGTTTTTTGGAACGATGAAAAAGGGACATGAATGAATATAGGGTAGAAGGAGGGCCCTGTCCAGTTTTGCCCGAAACAATAGGGACAAAAAAAAGCGGTTCCACTTGCGTGGAACCGCTGATTTCAAGTGAAAGGCTTAGCTTTTCACTGTGCTGATGATTGCCGCGGCCACTCCGTATGGATTGGCGTTGGAGGCAGGACGACGGTCTTCCAGCCAGCCTTTCCAGCCATTTTCAACGGTGATGATCGGAATGCGGATAGACGCACCACGATCAGAAATGCCATAGCTGAACTTATCGATGCTTTGGGTTTCGTGCAGACCGGTCAGACGTTTGTCATTGTCGGCACCATATACAGAAATGTGTTCTTTGATGGTTTTGCCAAACTTTTGGCAGATCTCTTCGTAGATTTCTTTGCTTCCGCAAGTACGCAGCGTGGTGTTGGAGAAGTTGGCATGCATGCCGGAACCATTCCAGTCCGTCGCACCGAGTGGTTTAGGATGATATTCAATATGAACACCATATTTTTCACCAATACGTTCGAGCAGGTAGCGGGCAACCCAGAGTTCGTCTCCAGCTGCGGCAGCGCCTTTTGCAAAAACTTGGAATTCCCATTGTCCGGCCGCTACTTCACCATTGATCCCTTCCACATTGATACCGGCATCGAGACATACGTCCAAATGTTCTTCAATGATTTCACGACCATAGGCGTTTTTGGCACCCACGGAGCAGTAATAGGGGCCTTGTGGGGCAGGGTATCCGCCAACGGGGAATCCGAGAGGCAGGTTGGTTTCGGTATCCCACAGGAAGTACTCCTGCTCGAATCCGAACCAGAAATCGTCGTCATCATCGTCAATCAACGCACGCATGTTGGATTCATGTGCACTTCCGTCTGAATTTAATACTTCAGTCATGACGATGTATGCGTTTTTCCGTTGGGGATCGGGATAGATTGCAACAGGTTTTAAAAGCATGTCGGAAGATCCGCCTTCAGCTTGTTCCGTAGAACTTCCGTCAAAGGACCACATGGGGCATTCGTCTAATGTGCCGCCAAAGTCTTTTACGATTTTGGTTTTGCCACGTAGTGATTGAGTGGGTTTGTAGCCGTCAAGCCAGATGTATTCCAGTTTGGATATGGACATTCGAATTTCTCCTTGGATGGGTTTAGGGTTTTCTCAATGTGTTCCTGGTGGGGTCACCAAGAAAATTGTTTTAGGTTGAGACTTTTTTATAGCATTTGAAATGCCAATTTTTTTTGTGTGAAGGTTTTAGATTTGTAAGCAATTGAAATACATCGTCTTAGACGATATTAATATTTCGGAGGCTGTGAAAAACACCACTTGTGTTGTACGTAAATGTATTTTTTATGCTGAAAAAATACAAAATTGTTAGCGTCCTATTTCCTGAATAAGCCAAAAAAGACCGGCGCCCAGCAGTACGGATCCGATGGATACGGATAAAAGGATGTTACGTCTTTCCCAGTCGATGAAGCGTTCCCAGAAGGTATAGCGGTGGGCCCGGACGGTTTCGTGTTGTAGGTAGGCTTTTAAATCGTCGACCATATCCATGAGGCTTGAGTATCGATCGTCCGGATTTCGTTGAATGGCCCGAATACAAATTGAATTGAGTGCTTTGGGGATATTGCGTTCTGGAGTTCGTTTGAGTGGAGGGACCGGGTCTTGTTTTTGAATCCGTTCGAGGACTTCATCTTTATCGATACCCCAAACCAAGTTTTCGTGGGTGAGAATTTCGTAAAGAATGCTGCCTAAGGAGTAGACATCACAGCGTCCATCAATATTTTGATTGTCTCCGGCCGCTTGTTCTGGAGACATATAGAGTGGTGTGCCTGCACGTTTGCCGCTACGAGTAAGTTCGAGGCTCAGGTGATCCTGATCTGGAATTTCTCCATGTTGGCTTTCGGGTTCGTTGAGTACTTTGGCCAGGCCCCAATCCAGGATCATGACTTCACCAAATTCACCCACTAAAATATTTGCGGGTTTAAGGTCGCGATGAACGACCCCGCGTGAATGGGCGAAAGCGACAGCCTGGCCGACTTGAATCAATACCTCGATTAGATCTTTGAGGGGGTATTTTTTCTTAAACGAAGGATCACGGGCAATAATACCTAATAAAATTTCCCGAAGATCGACGCCTTCTACTTTTTTCATGGTGAAGTAGACGGCCCCCGCGCGGTCGCGACCTATTTCATAGACGGGGACGGTGGCGGGATGTTGAATCAGTGCGGTGACCCGGGCTTCGCGTAAAAACCTTTTTTGTTCGGTTTCATCTTCGTTGAGGTGGGCATGCAGGCGTTTCATGACCACGACACGTCCTAAGTTTTTGTCGAGGCATTCCTCGAGCACGGCGGTGCCGCCTTCTGCAAATTTAGAGAAGCGCTCGTAGCGCATATAGCCATTGACGATATGCTTGGGCAAAGACTTATCTGTCACCAACAGCTCTAAAGGCTGGGTGTTGATTCGGGTCAGGGCTGAGGGTTTGGGCGATAATTTTTCAGTTCCCATAAGGTCGTGCTGAGTACATGGTGATTGTGGGGAGGGAGGATGTAAACCTCCGCAGATTCGGGAGGGCCGTTTTGAGGTAACATAGCCACAGTTTGTCTCTCATACAAATCAGATTCGTATCTATCCAGCATTTCCCATTCTGTGAGGGAAATCTCATAAAAGGCGGTGCCCTCGGTTTGGGCTCCCGGTTGCGAAATCAGGCCTGGAAAATCTTGTCCTTTGATTGCGTAGCGAGCGAAGTCGTGGAGGAGGGCGGGTTGATGAGGAGGGACTCTGTCTAATACAAAAGAAATAATATCGGGATGCTGTAAGGTCCCGTAGGCAAAAAGGGTTTGATTCATTTAGAGAAAGGGTTGGCGATCTAATATCTGCAACAGGGGATGATCACTTTCTAATCGACCGGGTAAGGTGATTTGTAATTCGGCCAAGGCAGCGAGGTCCCATTGGATTTGGCGGGGACCGTTAAAATGACCTTGGCTAATGTGGGTCTCTAAATATTGGAGGTAGTCGGGGATAAATCGGGTGAGGACTTGGCGAACTTCTTCATGGCGATGTGCGGTTTGCCGCATGCTGCGGCTGAGGCAGAAAATCCATGGTAAATGTCGATGGCCTCTGCGTTTAAAGAAAAGTTCTCGATGAAACTCCATTACTTCCAAAGCGGTATCGATGAGTCGCCAGGGGAGGCAAAGTGGTTGATGGCTGTAACCGGCTGCCGATGCGGGGTAAAGAATCGCGCAAAGATAAGGCAACAACGTCCATTGCCCGTCTACTTCAATGGGAGCGATACATCCCTGGCGGAGAAGGCCGGTATGCGGATCGGTTTCATTGTGCATCCAATTGCTATAGAACTCACGCCAGGTTGAGTCCACCTGACGCGTCAGCACCAATAAAGTGTAGAGGGCTGTGGCTTCTCGGGTGGCGGCTTCCGGGTTTCCGCACCAGTCCAATTTTTGTAAAAAGTGGGTGAGACCTTTGGTGTCTTGCATTTCCGTTAAGGAGGGAATGGGGAATGCAGGTGCACGGCCCAGGGTGTAAAGGGCGGCGGTGCAGGCCGCGCTCACGGAAAGGGTGTGAGTGTGTTCTCCAAAGAGGCCGGTTTCTTCTTCTTGAAAAGACTGGAGCGTTCCGATCCACTCTTCCTTTTTTTCGGGTTCAGTGGGCAGGCGGTCGAGCATGTAGTGAATGTTCACCGCTGCTGCGGATGCGTAGGGGTCTGCTTCAGCATCCGCATCCGGGCGGATGCGGTAACTGCCGATGGGGCCTTCAAGCTGGCAGTCTTGGAGTTTCTCTACGGCCAAATCCAGAATGCTTTGAATGGAGTATTTTTGCATACGGAGGTATTCATAGGGGATTGGAAGGTGAAATTGAAGCAGAAAGCGGGTGAAGATTCATTTTATTGTCTATAGAATAAGGGAACCTACGCGTACGGAGGCTTGCGCCGAGGCTGTTTAAGCGGTACAAGAGCCCGATGCGAATTTCTATTCTTTTTCTGCTGTTTTTGTGCATGTCCTGCTTTCACTCCGTTGCGGATGAGAGCGTGTTGCTTTTGGCACAAAGCGCTGCCCAAAACCGCTTGTTGGATTTGGCGGTTGCTCATTATGAGGAGCTGATCGAAACGGCGGAATCCTCTGTCCTTCAGTACCAAGCGGAGCTGGATTTGGCGCAGGTGTATTTGGCGAATGGAAAGTTGGATGAAGTGAAAACCATTTTGTCTCAACTCGATAAAGCGCCACAAAGCGCTTTGTTTAGTGAAGTGTTGTTGATGAATGCCGATATTGCGTTGATTGAAGAAAAGCCGGATGAGGCCCAAATGTGGTTGGATCAATTGCCTATTTTAAATGGTGAGATGGCTTTTCAACGCAAACGGTTACAAGTGCGAACCTTTCGCATGCAAAACAAACTTGATGAAGCCATCGCCCTGCTGCTGGGGGAGGGGGCGGTGAGTGATTTGCCTCCGGTGTTGCAAATGGATCTGGCGGAATGTTGGCTGATTGCGGGGGAAGAGGAAAGTGCGCTTCAAATCTGGCAGGTGTTGTCTGCGGGTCCTCTTGACGATCTGTTGACACAACAAGCTTTGTTGCAACAGGCCAAATGGGCCTTGATGACTCAAGATGATGCCGGTGCACGGGGTTTTCTTGAGAAGTTAACTGTAAAGGGAGAGCTGTTGGAAGAGTTAGAGCCTGAAGTTTATCCCGTGTTGATTCGATTGTTGGAAGACGAAAGTGCGTATTTGGAGGCGGCCAAGTATTTAAAAGCCTTCGAAGTCATTGTTGCGGATCCGCTGTTAAAGAAATCCCTTCAGGCCTTGCGCGCTCAAGATTTAATCCTGGGCGGGGATTTGGAAAATGCCAGTCGCCTGTTGCAGGAGTTGATTGCTCTTTACGGCGATCAGGCCGATGTGGCCCGGGTTCAACTTTTGTTGGCGCGAACCTACGCGCAAGCGGATATCTTGGAAGCTGCTCGTGATGCCTACACCAATTATTTGTCTGTGTTCACAGATTCGCAGGGGCTTTTAGAGGCCCAGATGGGGTTGGCGACTGTGCAAGAGAGGCTTCAGGAATATCTCAAAGCTGAGCGTCTGTACGAAAAAGTATTAAACGAAGTTCCTGAAGATTCCGAATTGAGAGCCCTCTGCTTGCTGAAGTGGGCGGATATGGCCTTTGCGCTTAAAAAGATGCCGGTGGCCGCAGAGCGCTATGAATTATTTTTGGATGATTATCCTGATCATCCTGAAGTTCCTTCCGTATTGATAAAGTTTGCGGTCAGTTTGGCTGAGAATGAGCAACTGCCACAGGCGTTAAATGTATTGAGTGGCATTCGTCTACGATATCCTGAAAGTGAATTTGCGGAAAAAGCCCTGATGCAACGGGCCGTACTTTTGCAGAAGGGCTTACGTCCGGAGCAGGCTTTAGGGGCCTACGATAGTTATTTGGAGTTGTATCCGGAGGGGAGGTATGTGGTAGATGCGATGACGGATAAAGGGATCACGGCCTATCGTTTGGGTTTGTTTGATTTGGCGCTACGTCAATTCCGTGAAGTGAGTATGCGTTTTCCCGACAGTCCGAGAGCCGAACAGGCGCAGTCTCTGATCGGCTGGACCAACTATTTGTTGGGGGATGATGAAGCGGCCCGGAAGGCGGGTCGGGAATTTATTAAAAAATATCCGCAATCCATTTATGCCTTCGAAGTGCGTTTTTGGTTGGCTGAACTGGCGTTTAATCATGGGGAATATCCGCAGGCCGCCTCAGAATTTCAGAAGTTAAGTCAAACCGAGGTCATTCCTGCCTTGCAATCCAAAGCGTGTTATTTGGCGGGGCGTGCGTTGTTGGCGGATAAAAAAATGGAGTTGGCGCTGAAAGAGTTTCGTCGATCCCGTGAACTAAATCCAGAAGCACCCTTTGCGGCAGATGTGTTGTTTTATATGGGGGATGCGCTTACGGAAATGGGGAGTTTTGACGAAGCCATTTTGATTTTCGATCAGTTGATCCGCAGTTATCCTGAGTCGTACTTGGTCTATGCGGCGAGAGGGCGGATGGGGGATTGCCAATACACCTTGGGTGAAAAAGATCAAAGTCGATATTTGGAGGCGTTGAATTCTTACAAATTGGTGGAGGAGAGTAAATCGGCCGGATTGGAATTGCGGATTCAAGCCATGTATAAGGTGGGGCGCACTTTAAATGCCTTGGATCGAAAAGTCGAAGCGCAACGTCAGCTCGAAAAAATGATTCAGTTTTATATGGCAAACCGTAAATCGGTCGGTGAAGAAGCGTCCACTTGGTTTTTACGGGCGGTCGCCGATGTGGCCCAATCGTATGAACAGGCTGGAGAATACCGCTCGGCGATTAAAATTTATGAACAACTTCGGGACTCAGGGTTGCCTCAGTCGACGGAAGGTGCTCGCAGAGTGGATGATCTTCGTCGGGAACACAGGATCTTATTTTAAATCAGGAGATATGAAATGTACGAAAATTTAATGCAAGGCGGCCCGGTGATGTGGGTCCTGTTTGGGGTGAGCCTGTTGGCCTTGTCCATTTTTCTGAATAAGCTATTTGAATTGCATCGCGCCCAGATCAATACCAGTGATTTTTTAACCGGTCTGTACAATGTGTTGCGTCGGGGAAATACGGTGGAGGCGGTGAGCAATTGTGAGGACACCCCTGGTCCGGTGGCCCAATTGGTGCGGGCGGCTTTGTTGAAAGTGGATGAACCCCCTGAAGAAATTGCGAAAGCCATTCAGCAGGCGGGGATTTCTGAAATTCCTCGTTTGGAGCATCGACTGAATTTGCTGGCGACCCTTGGAAAAGTTGCCCCGATGTTGGGCTTGTTGGGTACGGTGTTATCCATGATGGGGGCTTTGCAAGAAATGCACGCCCAAGCGCCTTTGGCGCATTCGGGTGATTTGGCAAATCACTTGTGGCAGGCATTGTTGACGACGGCAATGGGCTTGGCCATCGCTATGCCGATTTATGCGGCCTATAATTTGCTGGTGAGTCGTATTGAGTCTTTGGTGATGGATATGGAATTTGCGGCTTCAGACGTGTTGGCTTTTCTACAGGCGAACCGTAAAATCTTAAGCAAGGATTAATGCGGATGAAGCATTCTGATATCGCGCATTACCGTCAACTGAATAGCCTTCGTCGGCGCTTTATGAGCCGTGGACGGCGATTTCCTCCTTCCATTGAGCCGGCGGCTTTGGTGGATGTGGTCTTGCTGGTGCTGATGTTTTTTATGGTGAGTTCTTCCTATGTTACCCGTCCCGGGGTTGAGATCTCTTTGCCGGTGTCTGATCAAAGTCAGGGCTTTCAAATGAATGCCATGGTGGTGACGCTCACGCGAAATGAGTTGGTATTTTTTAATGATCAGCGCATTGATTTAGACGGACTTCCCCGGGCGCTTGAACGGGCGCACCTTGAGAATCCTGATTTGCCTTTGGTGATCGAAGCGGATGAGTCGATTACGGTGGCGGTGCAGATGCAAGTGGTGGGGCAGGCCTCACGTGCGGGTATTCAGGAAATTGCATTGGCTACACGTGGAGTGACTCCTCGGGGGAGACCCTAAGCGATGTCCGGCCGTTTTCCGGTAGGTAAACCGAAGCTTCCTGCATGGTCCTTGTCCATGATGGCGCTTTTGCTTGCCTTCATGGTTCACGCATTGTGGGTGGTGATTCCGCAACCTCATTTGCACCGTGAAACGGTGGTGCCCAAAGGAAAGCTGTATGCCTATCCCAATTTAGATACGCAGCGCTGGTCTCCGACCTTGTTTTCACTGCCATCCCCCTTGGGGTTTTCAGGAGCCATTCGTCAACGGGAACCTAATGTATTGCCTCCATTAAAGAGTTCGTTGATTTTGCATTCTCCCAGCGTGGTGAATTTAGATGATTTTTTTGAGACGCCCGGTTTGGATATTCCGCTTTCTCCAGTGTCTCACTTACCGATTACTGTATATTCTGAAGCAAAGGTGTTGCCGCAGCCGGTCCTTTCTTTTAGCTGGCGGCTGACTATTTTGGACGGGGATGACTTGGACTATGAAATGGTGAGATTGCCAGGGCCTCCACAGTCTGCTCGGGCGGTGGTGCTTCATGGAACCATGACCTTTGATGCGTCGGGTCAGGTAAGTTCCTTAATTTTAGATCCTCCTCTCCTTCCTCAGGAAACGCGCAGTGCCGTGTTGAGATCCTTACGGCGTGTTCGACGGTTGAAGGGGGAAGGGGAAACCCGTATTCGTTTTAGATTTGCCTATGAACCTGAACCCGAGGGCAAAGGATGACCTACAGCATTCAAGAACTATTTTTATTACCCCTGTACTTCCAATTTGTGGTATTGATGTATCTCGGTTGGCGCTATCGGAAGCGGGGATATCACGATCTGAGATCTCCTAAAGCCCACATCTTTCGTTGCACAAACTGTCGACATATCTATATAGATAACCGCCGGGTTCCTCTTTCAAAATGCACCAAATGCAATACGTTGAACGAAATGATTCGTCGTTAACTCTTTCGCCCACAAGAACACTATGAAAATGAAAACTGCTCAATGGTCCACCGAGAAAAAATCTGCGGTGGTCACCCGTTTTTTAGCCCGTCCTGCAATCGATGCTGCTGCGGAAGCGGTGGCACGTCCCATCTTGGATGAAATTCGCGACGAAGGGGATAAAGCCGTGCTGCGCTATGCTCAAAAATTTGATACCCCTGACTTAAAGGTTGCAGACCTTCAGGTAACAGATGAAGAAATAAAGTTAGCTCGCAAGGCGGTGGATAAAGATTTCCTCAAACAGGCGAAAGAAGCCGATCGACGCATTTTCGCCTTTGCCAAAGCCGGGAAACGGAAAAACTGGGAAATGGAAACGACACGAGGCGGTCGTTTAGGTGAGCAGTATGTGCCCTTGGATCGTGTAGGGGTGTACATTCCTGGTGGCACCGCGCCCTTGGCCTCCACTTCTTTGATGACGGCGACCATTGCCCGTGCTGCAGGAGTGAAAGAAATCGTGGCCTGTACGCCTGCGGATAAAGAGGGCAAGGTGAATCCTTTTGTTTTAACCGCATTGCATTTGGCTGGCGTTACCGAAATTTACCGCATCGGCGGGGTGCAAGCCATTGGGGCCATGGCTTTTGGCACAGGAAAAATATCCAAGGTACAGAAGATTGTGGGGCCGGGTAATGCCTATGTCGCTGCCGCTAAAAAATTGGTGTATGGTGAGGTTTCATTGGATTCGGTTGCCGGCCCTAGCGAAGTGGCTATTCTGGCCGATGACAGCGCGAATCCCGCTCATATCGCGGCCGATTTGTTGGCTCAAGCCGAACACGGCACCGGACATGAAAAAGCCTTATTGGTGACTCCACACGCGGAGTTAATCGAAGCGGTTGGTCCCGAGTTGATGCGTCAGGCTAAAAATCTCAGTCGCTATGAACGGTTATTGCCCATTTTGAAAACCGGCGTGTTGGCGGTGCAGGTGACCGACTTGGAGCAAGGCATGGAGCTGATCAATCAATTTGCGGCCGAACATTTGGAGTTGCTGGTGCGTTCTCCCCGTAAATGGGCGAAGAAAGTACGGGCGGCGGGGGCTATTTTCTTAGGGCATTGGACGCCTGAATCCGCGGGTGATTTTGCGGCGGGCCCGAGTCACGTTTTACCTACTGGAGGGGCCGCGGCGATGTTCTCAGGCTTGACGGTTGATGATTTTATGCGTCGATCGAGTTTGATTCAACTCACCCGAAGTGATCTCCAGGATGTGATGCCGGTGATTGAAGCCTTTGGTCGCGTGGAAGGGTTAGATGGGCATGTGCAGTCTGCTCGGGTTCGTTTTGGAGAAGACTAATGCCTATACGTCAATCGATCCAACCCTTACATGCCTATGTACCGGGGGAACAGCCCGCCGGTCAGGATTTGTTGAAGCTCAACACCAATGAAAATGCGTATCCTCCGTCACCAAAAGTATTCGAAGCGTTAGGGAAGTTGACTTCGGATGATTTGAGGAAATATCCTCAGCCCACCGGCAAAGATCTGTGCGAAGCGATTGCTCAGTTGCATGGGATTTCAGCAGAGCAAGTGCTGGTAACCAATGGCAGTGATGAGGCCTTGGCTTTGTGCACCCGCGCCTTTTGTGAACACGGGGGACGGGTAGGGTATTTGAAACCTTCGTATTCTCTCTATCCTGTGCTGAGCGATATTGCTGAACTGGAAAAGGTGGAATTCCCACTGGAGGCCGACTTTAGTTGGAAGATGCCGGAGCAGGTGGATGTTGATTTCTTTTTCCTGACCCAGCCGAATGCCCCCACCAGCTTAGCGTTGAGTCGATCACAAATCGAAGAGCTGTTACAACGCTGCTCAGGTGAAGTATTGGTGGATGAAGCTTATGTGGACTTTGCGGATGGTAGCATGGTCGAGCTGATGAAGGCCTCTGATCGGATGTTGATTTCCCGTACGTTTTCTAAAAGTTATAGTTTGGCGGGGATTCGTTTAGGCTATTTAATGGGGCCCGCAAAATTGATCGAAGCGCTCTACAAAATTAAAGATAGTTATAATACGGATATTTTTGCGCAACGGGTAGGGTTGGCTGCGGTTCAAGATCAATCGTGGATGTTGCAAAATGTTACAGCGATCCGCGGTACCCGTGAGCGGGTGGCTAAAGCCTTAACCGTCTCTGGTTTTTCGGTGATGCCTTCGCAAACGAACTTCCTATTTGCGAAAGTCCCAGAGGGAGAAGATGCTCAAAAGATCTTTGAAGCTCTGCGGGACCGGCAGGTGTTTGTACGGTACTTTCCCGGAGAACTGACAGGGGACTACCTGCGCATTACGATTGGCACGGATGAACAGATGGATCGTTTTCTTGACGAACTCGACTCTGTACGGACGTAGTTTTCTTCTTGTGTAGTAAAAAATTTATTTATGTGCTTCGAGACTGGCCTGTTTTTCCTTGTTGAAAGGGAAATGACGGTTGGATCGGGGGGGGATGCCAGAGCGAATACTGACCTCACAAGCAACTCTTAGATTTAATTGTATATTTCTGTTGGGTTTTTTGGAATGTCTTCTTCATTTTTGTGACAAAAATTACATACGTGACATTTGTGATAAAATTAGGATTCTAAAACATAGATGTTGGAGTAAAAAGTAAGGTGTTCTTTTAACCTTACCTTCACTCCATCATGAAACTTATCCTTTATACCTTGTTCATTTTCGTCGTTAGCAGTTTGATTCAGGCGGCTAATATTTCAGTGTCTGGCACCCAAACGTTCATTGGGGGAGAGACTGCTACTGTGATTGACAGTGGAAGTTCTGGAAATTTTTCGGGCAGCACTGTGACGGGGGCAACTGCTGTGTTTGATATGACAAAGGATGCGGTTGATTTTGCAGATTTGCAGATCACCTATAATGGCGGGGCGGGTAGTAGTGTCATGGTGCGGCAAACCGTGAATAGTCAGGGTCTGACCGATACGGGAACAATTTCGATTCTGGTAAGTGTTCCCACCTCAGGTACGGCTTCGTTTCAATTCGATTGGTATGCCCCTGATTCCTTTTTGGGTGGGGTAATCCAAGAGGGCGCTTCTTTGATTGCAGACCCCATTCTCTATACGTCTTTTGATATTGATTTTAATCAATTTGTGGCGCCTGATTTGGATCAGCTCCAATATTATGCCTTCAACGAAGGGGGCACTGAATTACATGCGGATGAGAGCGAACGTGCCCCATTAATCAGTTTTGAGGATAGTGGATCAGATTCGAACTATACTGACCCTGAAACGGCCGTTCAGTTTTTGACCAAGGCGGGGCTGGGGTCGCATAGCATTGATGTCGGCAAGCAGACGGGTTCAGGAAACGCATTGTTTATGTTTGAGTTCCGTGATCCTTCGGTAGTTTTGGGCGAAACCTTTACGCCAAGTCCCGTGATTGTTCCTGAACTGCATAGTTTAGGATTAATGGCGATCAGTTTGCTTGTCTGTGGCGTGTTTTTCCGTGGTCGTGTTGGGCGGAGAAAATAAGATATTCTCTTTTGATCTTTGATGAGATCTGCAAGTGAAACTCGAAGCTTCGGCTTCGAGTTTTTTTTGTTTGATAGCGTGAAGGCTTGGGAATGGTGGTGGGCGTTTGCTGTTCGTTTTTCGTTTTAGAGATTTCGAGGTGGGGAGTGCGCTGAGGAGGGGAGGTTATGCATAAAAAAAAAGAGGTCAGAGCTGTGAGCTCTGACCTCTCTTATGTTGGGACAGGCTGAAAGCCTGTTTTCCTTCAGGCTGAAAGCCTGAGTTACACGCGTCCTTCGATCAAACCGAGCGGAAGAGGCGCGGGCTGTTCGGGTTTGGACTCGATCATGATGTGGGTACCGCTCACCGATGATTTTTCAAAGGCGTGCATCACTTCCAAGGCATGATAGGCGAGAGCGCCGCTGGATTTGTGCGGATGGGTGCCACCGCTGAGGATGGTCATGGCCATATCTGCGGCTCCAATACTGCGGGAGTTATCTTTGTAGGGATGACTGAAGCCCTGATCTTTCCATTCGCCCGTGGTAGGTGTCCACAAGGTGACAGGGCCGCCAAAGGTATTGGGGTCGGGTACACCGATTGAGCCTTGGGTACCGTAAAGCTCGATAGGCTTGTGGTTGTGGGCATACACATCAAAAGAGATGGTCATGTTCACAGACGCGCCTGAATGGAATTCTAAGGTTCCGGAGTAATGGGTGGGGATTTCTACAGGTAAGGGCAGGCCAAACTGCTCTTTGCAGGTAGCCGTACGTACTTCAAATGCTTTGGAGGTAATGGCGGCAACTTTTTTGACCGGTCCTAACAAATGTACCAAGGCGGTAATGTAGTAGGGTCCCATATCGAACATAGGTCCAGCGCCCACTTCGTAGAAGAATTTGGGGTTGGGGTGCCAGGACTCAGGTCCACGAGACATCATGAAGGCGGTACCACCGACGACATCGCCGATCCAGCCATCATCTACCAATTTACGGCAGGTTTGCAGGCCGGCGCCAAGGAAGGTGTCAGGTGCGCAACCGACCAACAGTCCTTTTTCGGCAGCCAAGTCCATTACTTTTTTGCCGTCTTCGAGGGTAACCGCCAGTGGTTTTTCGCAGTGAACATGTTTTCCGGCATTCAAGGCGGCCATGCTGACTTCAGCATGTACGGCAGGAATGGTGAGGTTGATCACTAAGTCTACATCGGGATTTGCCAAGAGTTCTTCTACGGATTGCGCGAGACATTCATGCTCTTCCGCTTTGGCTTTCGCTGCTTCATGATTGATGTCTGCACAGGAGATGGTTTTGAGCACCTCGAATTTTTTTGCGCCGTTAAAGTAGGCGTCGGAAATATTTCCGCAGCCGATAATACCAATACCAATTTGTTTTTTTTCGCTCATAAGGGTCTCCAATTATTTAGTGCCTTTTGCAATGCCACTTTGGGTTAAGTAGTCATAACTTTCTTTGATGGCTTGCATCATGTTACCTGAATAGCTGTCGAGTTCAACGGCAACGTATTCGGTTTGGTCAGCTACTTTTGCTGCTGCAACCAAATCGACCTGACCTTTACCCGCAGGGAGGAAGGGGATGCTGTCGCTGACCATGATTTTGCCATCTTCGGTTTCTTTCTCGACAAAAACGGCTTCTTCTTTTACGCGACCATCTTTGAAGTGAAGGAATTTACCACGAGGTCCAATTTCTTTGATGAATGCTGCAGGATCCAATCCCGCACGGGCAACCCAGAATAAATCAGCTTCCCATAAGACAGACTCGGGGGTGTTTTCGAGGAATACTTTGTATCCGCGAACACCATCGATTTCGCAAAGATCCCAATCGTGGTTGTGATAACCTACTTGGATCCCTACTTCAGCGGCATTGGCTGCAGCTTCGGTATAAAGTTCAGCCAATTTTTTCACTTCGTCAATAGAGACGTAGTGTTCTTTGAAACGGGGAGGGCATCCGGTGATCAATGCTTGGTGACCCATGAGCTGGGCTTGATCTAAAATTTCGTTTTTCGCATCGCCGATGGGCAGGCCAATATGAGCAGAAGGAGCACGTAAGCCCAACTCTTTGAAAAGCTTGGCCGCGGCTTCTACGGAGGAGCCGGGATAGCCGGCAGGTTCTACGCAACCAAAGCCCATATCGGCGATGGCGCGAATGGTGGTTTCATAGTCTTTTGCGGCGTCTTCACGGACGCTGTACAATTGAACGGTAATTTCGGGTGTCATGTTGTTCCTGGGGTTTTGTTGATAAAAACAATGATTTTTGTTTTCTTATCAGGATTTAACGAGGAAGGTAAAGAAAAGGATATTGATAAAAACTACGAATCATGGTGAAAAAATGAAACCGAAACTTTTACACTTGGGATATTTTATTTCTCCCGTTGGAGGAGCCACCCAACCGTCAATTATTCGAAAAAACGAGGGTTTATTTGAAATGGTGACTCATGGACGGGTGAAACATCCTGAAAAAGACCAGTGGGTAGGGCCGGGGTGGATCTTTTTTCATCGTCCGGGAGAATTGACGATTTATCGTTCACCCGACAATGAACATTATGAGTGTATGACGGCCTCTTTTCGCCTGAATCAAGAGGAGGGTACTTGGCCGCGGGGTTGTCGCTGGGACGACGGGGGGGATGCGGCAGATTTTGCACGGGAAATATTGTATGCGTTCCATCAAGAAGGGATTTCCCTGGAGGTTTTGGGTGAATTGATTTGGTCACAATTCATGTTTCGCCGCATGCAGCATGCGTTACGTAAATCGGATTCCCGGATTCCTGCGCGTATGGCTGCGGTGATCGATGAAATCAGTTTACATCCGGCCGCGGAACATCGGATTGAAACTTTGGCGGCGAAAATTGGGATGAGTCCTTCCCATTTACATGCCGAATTCAAGGCGTCGACGGGAAAAACTCCGCATCAAATGGTGATTCAATACCGCATGGCGGCGGCCCGTCATAAATTAGCGACCACGATGGATCCGGTGAAAGCCATTGCTTTTGATGTGGGCTTCTCGAATACGGAAAATTTTTGTCGGGCCTTTAAAAAACATACCGGATTAACCGCGGCCGCCTTTCGCAAAAAGTATATGCGTTATGACTAAAAGGTTGTGCTGTGAGGGGGGAGGCTTTAGGCCGAACCCTCTCCCGGGTCCACCCGCCGTCATGTACGGGCGCAAATTGACGGGTTAAAACTCATCTATTCCACACTGGAAGAATACGCCTACATATGCCAAATTAAGCCTATGAATACAGAGCCTTCATCTGATACGCCCCCCAAATGGCAGGAACCCGACGTAAATTTGGACGTGGCAAATTTGCCTTTCAAGTATTACATCTTTGATTGGGACAACAATATTTTGCATATGCCCACCCGCATTCATCTAGAGAAGAAAACGGCATCGGGTGAGTGGGAACCCTTGGCGGTGAGCACTTCCTTTTATGCCTTGGTTCGAAATGATTTCGAAACCTATCGTCCGCCGGGTGGAGATTGGGAGAATGCTTTTCGGGAATTTCGTGACTTTGAAAACGAAGTGGAAAGTTGTTTTCTGCGGGATACGCGACGGGCGCTTGAGCCCGTGATTTCGGGTGAGCAAAAGGCGGGCCCCAGTTTTCATCAATTTCGAAAAGCCCTGATTGAAGGTCGGTTATTTGCGATTGTGACGGCGAGAGGGCATAAGTCGGCGACCATTCGGGAAGGGGTGGAATACTTTATTGAGCATGTGCTGACGGAAGCGGAACAGCGAAACATGATGGCGAATTTGCGGGGCTACCGGGCGGCCTATGAATCGGATGAGGAGTATTTGACCGATGAAGAGGTGATGACCCAGTATTTGGATCTGAATCAATATCACGCGGTAACCAGTCCGGATTTTAAAGCCCGCATGGGCTCAGACAAACCCGGGGTGGATATTCAGGAAGAGGCCAAACAATTTGCGATTATGGACTTTATGCGTCATGTGTTTCGCATCGTGCATCATAGTGGTGTGGATAAACCGATCAGTGTCGGTTTTTCAGATGACGATCCTCGAAATGTCCGGGCAGTGGTGGATTTTATTGAGAAAGAGTTACATCGCGAATTTCCACAAGTGAAATTTGTGGTCTACGATACTTCGGAAGCGGATGTGCCTGATGGGCGTAAGATCGTGGTGGCCGGGCAGATGGAATTGCCCTTTGAAACTTAGACATTTTTCTGTCTGAGGCAGGAAAGGGTACAAGCCCTTTCTTTAAAACGCTTGTAGAGGATCTGAGTCTCTCGTTGCAAAGGAAGCAAAGTGAATATGGATTCCTTTCCTCTCTTTATTTGAAGGGGAAAAGGGTCCTGCAATGGCTCCGGATTGCACGTGGCGACTTCGCCCGCCCGTGATCACAGACAGGAATGTCTGTGTTACCCTAATACGCGTTATCGTTGGCTGAAAAAGTTTTGAGGATGATTTTCAGATCCAGGCCCGGGGACCAATTTTCGAGATAAAACAGATCGTAGCGGATGCGTTCGTCGATGCTGGTATCTCCCCGCAATCCATGGACTTGCGCCCAGCCGGTGATGCCGGGTTTGTGGACGTGCCGTCGCATGTATCGGTTGATCTCGTCTTTGAATTGTTCAACGTAGTGGGGGCGTTCGGGGCGGGGGCCCACGACGCTCATATTGCCACAGAGTACATTCCAAAATTGGGGAAGTTCATCAATGTTCCATTTGCGCAGGAACTCACCGACTTTGGTGCGGCGGGGATCATTTTCAGTGGTCCAGCCGGGGCCTGTTTCTTCGGCATCGGCACGCATGGTGCGGAGTTTAATGATTTCGAAGGCCTTCCCTTTTTCGCCACAGCGAATTTGTTTGTAGAAAATGGGACCTTTGGAGCTACATTTGACCGCAATCGCGGCGATGAGCAGAATGGGGCTAATACCGATGAGGGCGCAGATGCTGAAACAGATATCAAAGCTTCGTTTGAGCATGCGAGGGCCCACTTTATCCAGAGGCCATTCTCCAAGTCCCATAATGGGGATTCCGGCGACATGACGCACTTGTAAGTCACTGGTGAGAATGCGGAAAAGGTCGGGCACCAGATGAAAAGAGACGTAGTGCTGTTCGCAAAAGACCACCAATTCCAATAAGGCATCCCGGTCCACGCCTAAGTCGGACAGCACGACGTGATTGGCTTTAAACGCGAGCACTTTTTCCTGCACTTGTGCGACGCCACCCAGACGTTTTTCTTCGGGGATCTCTTCGGGCCAGGGACCGGTTTCACGGGTGTTGAGAAAACCGAGGACTTTGGCCCGTAAAAATTTATCGGCTTCAATGGCTTCTGCTAATCTTAAAATGTTGGGATCGGTTCCCACCATGATGACGTGATTTTCTGTGGGGGCGTGGCGGGTTTTATGAAGTTCGATGCGAA
Source organism: Kiritimatiellota bacterium B12222 (assembly GCA_029719485.1). Classification (GTDB taxonomy): domain Bacteria; phylum Verrucomicrobiota; class Kiritimatiellia; order SS1-B-03-39; family UBA6053; genus UBA6053. The sequence goes on from CP120722.1 coordinate 1,591,823, forward strand.
AAATAATGTAGCGTTCGAGCAATACAAAAAAGGTTACGGTGAGCAGACCCATGGCCAATGCTTTTCGGCTGAAGGCGGGGTCGAGGCGCAGGGCAGCTTCTAAGGCAAAATAGAGGACGAAGCTGATCAAGATGGCTCGGATAATTCGCGGAATGGTATCTTCAAAGCGGCCTTGGTGAGGGCGATGAAAGAGTTTTAAATTATTAAAAACAATGATGAATACCAGCATCACCAACAAGATTTGCTGGAGAAAATCATCAAAAATGGGGATACCCTTTAAAGGATCAACTGCGAGGAGTCCGGAATGAAACCGAAGCCAGATGGCTAACCATAATCCGCCAAATACGGCCAGGGCATCTGCCGTGACGGCCAAAAGGCTGGAAAGGAGGTGTTCGTAGGTTTGACGGCTTTGCATGCTTTCTCTTTAGCGCTCCGGAGAATCGTTTACAAGTGCGGGTTGGTAGGATATATATAACACACTATGCACGCTTCACCAGACAACCGATCCTCAAATTCTTCTCAGAATCCTGTTGGAGGGGTCCCCGGACAATTCGCACGACTTAAGGGGCTTTCTGCGGCCTTGTCGCCCGTGGTGGGGGTGGCCTTTGCTGCCGGTTTTGTCTGTGGTGCTGTTTTACATCCGGAAATGATGGAAGGGTGGTTCTCTGGAATTTTATTGCTCGCTCTGGCGGGGGCTTTGTATGTTGCGTGGAAACGGGCCGTGACGATTTATTTACGCTACGAAGCGGGAGCGATGGGGGAAGAAAAAGTAGCGCGGGTTTTGGAAGGTATTCCCGGAGAGTGGCGACTGTTTCACAATATATCGGTGGGCGGTAAAGAATGCGACCATGTGCTGTTGGGCCGGGGACAGATTTTTTCAATCGAAACCGTGAATTGGCCGGGGAGTGTGCGGGTAAAAGAGGGGAGGCTTATGCATGGAAAGCAGTTTTATCCCGGCTATGATTTGAAAACCTTGCATGAACGTGCGGAACAGTTCGCCCATCGATTGGGGGTGAAGGCTGACAGGGTAAAGCCTGCTGTGTGCATGGTGGGCGGGCGTTATGGGGACTATGCGGGGATGCAGGATGGAGTATGGTTGGGGGAGATTCAAGATTTGGTGAATTTTATACTGGGAGAAGAACCCGGTGCTTTAACCGAGACTGAAATGGTTTCGATCCTTGAAACGTTAGAAAGTGAGGTGTGATCATGAAACGTGCATGTGTATTGTTAGCTCCAGGTTGTGAAGAAATGGAAGCGGTCATTGTGATCGATGTTCTCCGTCGCGCAGGAATTGAAGTGGTTGCGGCCGGATTGCAGGCCGGAATGTTCGAAGCCTCGCGTCAGGTGAAGCTGTGTGGGGATGTGGCCTTGAATGAGGTAGAAGATGCCGAAGATTTTGATCTGTTGGTGTTGCCGGGTGGTTTACCGGGGACGCAAGCGTTGCGTGCGGATACTCGGGTGCGGGACTTATTGATGCACTATTTTAACACACCGGGAAAAACTGTCGGGGTGATTTGTGCCGCGGCCCTGGTGTTGGATGCCCATGGATTACTGGAGGGGAAACGTTTTACCTGTTATCCTTCAACCGCCCCGGAGATTGAAGGGGGAACCTGGGTAGATGAGCGGGTGGTGATCGATGGTAATCTGATCACCAGTCAAGGTCCCGGTACCGCGATGGCTTTTGCCTTAACTTTGGTGGAGCGCTTGGTGGGGACGGAAACTCGTATGGATGTTGCCGAAGGGCTGTTGTTTAAGGCTTAAAAAGGACTTAAAAAGCGAAAGGGGGCCATGCGATGCTTGATGGTTGGGTTGGGGCCATCGCGTTGTTCCTTTTCGATAAAGTTGATCGTTCCCCCCCTCTAACTCTGTTTCACTTTTAGCGTTTTCCAAAAGAGGTGAAAGGGGTGGGTGAGATATAACAGAGGCGTCAACAGACGAGGGCTCTGGTAGTAGCTTTGCAGTTTTGCGGGGGAGGGGAAGAGTTGGGCGGGAAGTTGAATGAAGCGGGCGGGACGCACGATAAGGGTGGGTTGAATTTCCTGACCTTTTGAGAGCAAACGATCGTGTTGCTGCTGATGTTTGTGTGCGGGTTGGCTTCCGGCTTCCGGATAGGCATGCTTGAAGTCGAGTTGGGAGAGCAGTCTCTGGGCGCCACATCCGGGGAAAATCATTTCGGTTAAGCTGAGGCTGCTTTGGACTTCATCGGCGATATGCCATGCATGCATCCTTTGTTTGAGGCGTTCCGGATCCAGGACGTCCCCGTGATGCTGCAAATTGAGTGCGAGGTCCAAAAACCATGACAATCGGTTGCCCGCGGCCCGTGACAGGTACCACTCGAGGGGCCGTCCCTGCTTGAGGGCTTTGATGTTTTGCAATCCGTGTTTGGCCACATGGAGGGCTAAATACAACAGTTGGTCATTCGCCTCCATATGGGGGAGGACGCCTGCGTCCGGGTCGCCACGATGATGTCGATCAAACAAGTCGCCGAGTTGAATGCGATATAGATTGGTGAAGTCGATGAGATGCCAATGCAATTCGAGTTTGGTCATGGCGGGTTGCATGTGAACCAGAGGAGTATGGAAATGAAACCGGCGCAGAGCTTTTTCGACGAGGGGGTGGTGGGGACGTCGATATCCCGCTTCGACTAACACTTGGAGGGTGACGTCTACCTGCTCAGGACGCACCACCAGATCTAGATCTTCATAGCGGCGTGGGAAGAGTGAACGATAAGATTGTTCATACAACACAGGCCCTTTGATCCAAAAACAGTCGATGTCTTTTGCCTGTAATAGACGGGAGATACGAAGCGTAAGCACCCGATTGAGGCGGTGTCGGTTTTTTGTCCGCGCGGTTTCTTCCCGCCAATGTTTTATCAACAAGGGAGGGGCGGTTTGCATGAGGGGGTGCGAGTGCGGGAGGCTGCCTACAAGGGAGCTGAGTCCTTGATCTTGGATGAAATCGGCAAGGTCATTCCACGATCCGCCATCTGACGCCATGAGATCAAACTCACTTAGTGACAACAAATGATCCCAAAGATCACCCGGCTGACATAAAAACGATGGTGGCGTTACGCTATTCATTGTAAGGGCGCTTCCGTAGCATAGGTAAGGTTTTCTGAATCGAGGGTTAAGAAAATGGTTTGATCGATAGGGGTTTTGATGGGGAGTCCATTGTGGTGTCCATGAACAAATCCATTTTCGATGCGAACAGATTCCTGCCCATTGATATAAAGGGGTCGTTTGTGGTACCAAATTTCAGGAGCCATGTATGCGAGGGTTCCGTGTAGGGGTTGACCTTGGATGACCACCATTTGTTGGGGGGCCAAGTCCGGGAGCAACTGAGGTAAATCCCGTGCGAGAATATTGACGTAGTGGGCTTTTTCACTTAAATTATTGAGACCGTAGGCCTGTTGGTAATCTATGGGAACCTTTTGCATGTGGAGGTTGTAGCGGTAGTTTCCGATAAAGAACTGAAGGGCGAAAAGGGAGAGGAGGAGTGTTGCTGTTTGAGGATACTTCTTTGTCCACTGCAGATCGCGTATGAGAATGGCGTTAAGCAACAAGAGCGGTATGAAGGGATGAAGCAGGTAATATCTGTAGGCATGATTGGGAATGATGATGAAGGGAAGGCATGCAGCACCAAACCAGCAAAAAAGGAACACCCGTGGGGAGTGTATCCACGCATCTTCTGCGGGCTGTTGGCAACGGTCTGCGCGGATCATCAGGAAGAGGGCGATCGCGGTCAGGATAAACAGCGAGAGCAGGGAGAGGAGGGGGTGTTGCCCTAAAACTTCTTCTATCCGGCTGTACACGGAAGCATTTTGATTCCATGGGAGGAGGGTCTTGAGGATCCAGAGAGGGAAAGTGGTCCAAACATGGAGTTGCTCTTCTGCACCGAATTGGAATTGATAACTGGGATGTACCACAGGCTGATAGGATAGACGTGCGATGAGTCTGAAGACTAAATATCCGAAACTGACAATATACATAGGGGCCCAAGTCTTGCAGTATTTTCGAAAGTCCGAGAAGGATGAAGGGCCGTTGCAACAGAGGTGAAGGATGCTGTAAGCTGCGAGGGAGATGGGAAGGCTGATGGCGGCTTCTTTGCAGAGCAGAGATGACAGTAAAAGCAGGGAGGCGCTTTTGGGACGACCTTTGATTAGGCACAACAACGATCCCATGAGTAGAGCCAAGTAGAGTCCTTCATTGATGCCCACCATCCATAATACGACGTCATGCATGAGAAAACAGGAGCCCACCCACAGGGTTCCGATAAGTAGGGCGGGCAAAGGGCGGAGTTGAAATTCACGAGCGAGGATGGCGATCAGGGTGCCACAGAGGCTTATCCAAATGAGGAGAAAGGTATGGGGGATCAGCGGATTGAGTCCGGCCACCGCATACATCAGGACGTGATAGGTCATGGACAAGGGACGGTAAAATAGTCCATCCGGGATCCAGAAATCAGTGAGAACGGTTACGGTATCCGAATAGAGGAGGTAGTGAAGGATTTTCCAATCATCTTGCACAAAAGGTTGTCCCAGTGAGCGATGATACATCGCCAAGGCACAACTAACCATGAGCAACACTCCGAAGCCGAAGAATCGTTTGGGCGATTGTAAAAGAGGTTTAGAAGGGGAGTTCATTTTCGAAATGTACAAAAAAATATTGTCGACAGATGGGCGCACTACATTAGGGGTCTAGTGATTAAATGAGGTCTCTTCGATTCTTAAAGGAAAAATTATATGGAAAGTTTAAAAGTGTTTCGCGTGAATGCTCCGGATGTGGTGGCGGAAGCGATCGATGGTGAAGTTGTGGTGATTCACATGACGCAAGGGGTGTATTACAGTCTTGAGCAAAGTGCGGGCTATCTTTGGGAACTGATTGAGAAAGGATTTTCTGCGCAACGGATGGTGGAAGGGGTACGTGAGGCCTTTTCGGATGTGTCCTCTGAAGTGGAGAAAGATATTCAGTCCTTTCTTGAGGAATTATGTCAGCGGGGATTGATTTTAGCGGCTGAGTCCCCTGAGACTGAGGCTGCGTTGCCTGTGGGTGAAGAGAAAGGGGCTTATCAAAAACCGAAGGTAGAGGTTTTTGAAGATATGCAGGATTTATTGTTGGCAGACCCCATTCATGATTTCGATGGGCAACCGTGGCCCGGACCTGCTCAAGGATGAGATCCTTTTCGACGCAAAAACTCCTTTGTTCGCTTCGCGAGAATTTTAAGCAAGCGAGCTTGTCCCACAGGCCGCGTACTCAGGCCTATCGGATCGGTGAGTTGGCGTTTCGTCTTGAAGTCGTAGGAAATGATCAGGGACTCTTTCGGTCCTGGGTGCATAATGAAGTAAGCAGGGATGCCTCCTTTTCGGAAGGCATGGCGCTGTATGTTTGGGATGCCCAGAGCACCAGCAGTGGGTATCCGGAGCTTCCATGGTCCGCAAATGATCATGTGGGCAGGGGGGAGATTCAGGGTGGAGATGATCCTGAAGTGTCCATCACCTTTTGTCCGGGGGCTCGGGTGTTGGTGATGATCGATTTTAAACATGCGGAGGCCTGGTATTGGACGCCTGATTTTTCCCGCCTTCCTTTTTATGAGCGGGCTGCACCGGGGCGATTTTTCTTAAGTCAGTTGTTGAGAACGCAGGGAGCCCTCATGGTGCACGGTGCTGCGGTGGCCGTGAATGAAGAATGTGGATTATTGTTGGCGGGTCCTGGGGGAAGTGGAAAATCCTGTACGAGTATATCCGGATTGCGGGATCCTTTAAAATTTTTGGGAGATGATTATACGGGGTTAAGCGTAGGGCCGGCGCCAGTGTTGCATAGCTTGTATGCAAGTGCCAAAGTGTATCCGGATCAGGTGGAGCGTTTAAATCTTTCCGGGGTTTCTCTTACGGAAACAAATGAAGATGAAGGGAAATCTGTACTGTATTTGCATCCGGAATTTCAGCACAGTTTGTTGAAATCTTCGAAACTGAAGGCGGTGGTGATTCCTCAAGTGACGGGTGGAAATCAAAGTGAATTTGAGCCTTTGTCTAAAATAAAAACCTTACGGGCTTTGGCTCCTAGTTCGTTGTTTCAACTTCCCTTTTCCGGAGTGGCCGATTTTAGCGCTTTGTCCCAGGTGATCAAAACGTATCCGACCTATCGGTTGCGATTGGGAGTGGACCCACAGGAAATTCAGGATGTGATTTATGCGTTTTTGCAAGCGGAGGGTGGGGAATCATGACGGTGCCGGTCCTGCTCTATTTGGAAGAATTTTTCCCAGATCCCCGACGGGATACAGGATCTCATCGGGTGTGCTGTTTGCTGTCTCTTTTTCGTGAAAAGGGATGGCGGATTGTTTTGGGGGTTCAACAGAAAGGGGTGGAGGACACGGAGGATTTTCAAAAGCAATTCGGGGTGGAGGCGCTGTTGCAGGGGATGACCGAAGCGTCGCTTCGCGAGTATTGTGAACAGGCTTCAGGACTTCGATTGGTCTGGAGTGCGCGTCCGGAGGGTACTTCAACGTTTCTCCCCGTACTCAGAGAGGTGGTCCCGCATGTGCCGGTGGTATATGACACCATTGATTTGCATCATATTCGTGAATACCGGCATGCGCGTTACTTGAAAAATGGGGGATTGCTCCACAAGAGTTTGCAGCGAAAACAGCAAGAATGCGCTTTGGCAAATGCGGTGGAGCACGTGGTACTTGTTTCGGATCATGAAAAGGATGTTTTACAGCAGTTGGTGCCGTCAGCCCACCTATCTACGGTCGCTTGGTCTCAAGAGCTTTACGAAAATATTCCGGGATGGGACTCTCGTTCCGGACTGTTGTTCGTGGGGGGATTCTTTAACGGGGCGAGTGCAAATGCGGAGAGTATGCGCTGGTTTCTGGATAAGGTGTGGCCGCTGATTCAGCAGAAAAATTCTGAGCTTTGTTTATGGGTGGTGGGAGGAGATGTGCCCGCTTGGCTTCAGGGCAGGGCGAGTGATCAGGTTCAGATTCTGGGACGGGTGATGGATTTACAAGCTATGATGGATCGGGTTCGCGTTTCGGTGGCCCCCCTGCAAATAGGTGCAGGCATTAAAGGCAAAATTATTGAAAGTTGGGCGATGGGGGTGCCAGTGGTTGCCACTTCAATTGCCGCAGAAGGATTTCCTGAGGCGGGGACTCTTGCCATGAAAGTGCAGGATGACCCTCAGGAATTTGCGGATGCGGTACTGGAGCTGCATGATCAAGAAAAGGCCTGGACGCAAATGAGCGGGGCTGGACAGGAGGTTGTCCGCAGGTATTTTAGCAGGGAGGTATTGTCGGCTCAATTGGATGCGCTTTTGGCAAGTTGTAACTACGAGGGATGTGATGGCTGAAAATTATGAAGAGTTGGTGTCGGTGATTTTACCCTTACATAATGGGGAGCGGAGCATTGTTGCGGCCATAGAAAGTATTCGTGCTCAAACTTATGCGCCGATAGAAATTTTGGTGGTAGATGATGGGTCCACAGATCAGGGCGCAGAGGTGGTACGCACATTTTCAGAGGTGAAATACATTCACCAAGCGGCACAAGGCGTGGCGGCGGCCCGCAATATGGGTTTGAACCATGCCCAAGGACATTTCGTTGCTTTTTTAGATCAAGATGATCTATGGTTGCCTGATAAAACCCGATTACAATTTGAGCTTTTGACATCGCAGCCGAATGCGGTCTATGCCTTGGGTTGGGAGCATTGTGTGTTGGAGGCGGGTTGTGAACGTCCCTGCTGGGTTCCCGAGAACATGATGAAAGAGGATCATCTTGGGGTACATTTGGGAACCATGTTGGCCAGACGTTCCGCCTTTGAACTTTATGGACATTTTGATACCCAATACCGCTTTGCGAGTGATTTTGAGTGGTTCGTGCGGATACGTAAATTAGGTGGGGTGGAGGTTGTACTCCCTCAGACGGTGATGCATAAGAGCATTCATCACACGAATGAATCACATCACTATAAAAAAATGTCAACGGAGCGGATGGTGATTTTAGCCCGCCTACGATCTCTCAAAGCAAAACCTTCCCTATGAAATACCCTATCAAAGTCAGTACGATTATTCCTGCGTATAACGCAGAATCCTTTATCGGGACCTGTCTTGATGCGGTCTTGGCGCAAACGGAAACATCTGCGGAATGCATTGTGGTCAATGATGGATCCACCGATGGGACCCGTGAGTGTTTAGAACCTTATCTGTCAAGAATTACCTACCTGGAGCAGGAAAACAAAGGCGTCAGTGCGGCCCGAAACTTGGCGATTCAGCATGCGAGGGGCCGTTATCTCACTTTGGTGGATGCGGATGACATCGTTCCTGAAAATCGATTTGAAAAAATGCTGACGGCGTTGGAGACGACGGATGCCGATATGGTATTTGGGCATATGCGACAATTTGAAGAACATGCTCCATCGGTATTCTCTGAACTTCAACCGGCAGTGATGCCGGGAGGGTCCATGTTTTCGAGAGAGGTATTTGATCGGGTCGGCCCCTTTGATCCGGCATTAAAACTGGCTGAGTTTCTTGATTGGTTACTTAAGTTTAGGGAGCAGGGGTTCAAAGAGCTGATTATTCCGGATGTCGTGCTTTATCGTCGGATTCATTCCGATAATATCGGGACACGCATGAAAGAAAGTCGGGTGGATTACGTCCGGGCACTCAAAGCCAGCATGGATCGGAAGCGGGCGAGGAAGTCAAACTCTCCGGAGTCTTCTGGATGAGACGCTCGGCCCTGCGGAATCATCTATTACAGGATTTGTGTTCTCCGACCCCAGCATCCTCTCCCACTTGCTCACTCAGTCATCGGGAATTACATACCCTTCCTCCAGAACTTGTGCGCTATCTTCCGACTTGGTTTGCGAGGTATCCTCAAGCCACTGGGGATGTGATTCCTCGTATTCGAGGTGTCGCCAACCAAGCGCGTTTGCGTCAGCGATTGTTGTTTCAAGAAGTTCAGACTGTGCTGGATGATTTTATTACCCGCGACATATCGTTTGCGGTATGCAAAGGGGCTGCGGTGCTCTCACTGACGGGGCTTCATGCCGGCGATCGCATTTTGTACGATGTGGATGTGTTGGTTTCCAAACAAGACATGGCGGAGGTGACGGATGTGCTTCGTCGCGGTGGATGGAAGGAACGCATGGGGAATGCAGAAGATCGATTGAGGCTCTCTCATCACATCGACTGGGTCAGTCCTTCTGGGAGCCGGCTTAATATTCAATGGGCCCTCTTGGGGGAGGCTTTGGATGCGGAACGGGTGGCGCGTGCGCTTGAACGGAAGGTGCCCTTGAGGGAGGGGTTTGGGTTGAAGGGTCATAGTTTAAGTTTTCAGGATCAACTTTTTCAAAGTATCATTGTGGGGCAGGATAGCTGGAAAGGTGGGAGTATCCGATGGGTGGTAGATGGGTGTATGTTGATTCAATCTGCTGGAGACGAGATCCGATGGCCGGGGGTATGGGAGGATTGGGTAGAGGCGGGTGTCGAAAAACCGGCGTGGGCGGCTTTGAGTTCTCTGCGGAAATTTCAGCCGATTTTGTTGGCGAAACCAGGTCGAATATCTGAGGCAGTTGCATTGCTGCAAATGAAACATCGGGAAAGGCTTTCCCGATACTTTGGCTTGTTGTTTTTATATCATCGGTGGTTTTCCGAATGTCGGAAACGGTATCCCGATAGGGTTCCGAATTTCGGAACGTGGTTGGGAGCCTATACGGGCGCTGGCCCTCGGCGAAACTTGCCCCGGTTCTTTGTACAGCGGTTGCGACACAGGATAGGGATATGACCACCCACTATGATCGGAATTTGTTTTGGTTGTTGGTCCAACGGATTGCGCTGATAAGTATTGGTTTGGTTTATGTCCTGTGGATTCCCCGCTTGCTCGGGCCGGAACTTTTTGGCTCCTTCACCTTGCTGTTTAGTGTGTTGATGGGGGCGATGATTTTTACGGAGTTAGGAGCGCAATCGACCCTGTCACGTTGCCTGCCGCGTCATCCTTCGATGACCGCAGTATTGTTTAAGGCCTATGCTTATCGTCAATGGGCCCTGAGCATTCTTTTTGCTTTGGGGGCCTTTGGCATTGGGGTTCGTATGCAGGGCGGGGATCTACTGACGGGACTGCTTTTTGCCAGCACGGTTCTGTTGGGATGTGGGGGGCAGATTTTTTATGCGGTTCCCTTGGCGAAGGGGCATGGTGCTCGATGGGGGATGAGCTTTGTGGTGCGTCGACTCTTAGGGCTAGGGGCGGTGGCTTTGGGTTTCAGGTGTGGGGGCTGGAAAGGGATTCTGGTGGGGCTTTTACTGGTGGAACTTACGGTATGCCTGATAGGCGCTTTTTGGAGTCGGGAGGATTGGAGAAGGCCACGGCGGTCCATTTCCCCTAAGCGCTTTGGGTATTTATTTCGCTTTGGCTTGGAATATCAACTTGCCGGAATTTTTCTACTTCTGTGGCGTTATGCGGGTGAATGGAGTGTGAAAGGCCTGACGGATAATGCCGAATTTGTGGGTTACTATGCACTCGCCATGGGGATTTACGTGGCTGCGGAGGCGGCATTGCAACAACTCGGTGCTTTTTCGGCTCCTTATCTTCGTCGGGCGGGCTCAGGTGATGAAATGTTACCCATGTTGACCCGGCGTACCTGTTGGCTTTTTGTGCCGGGCTTTTTGGGGGTATTGCTTTCTTTTTGGCTACGGGAACCCTTTGTGAGGGTATTGGCGGGTGAAGACTATTTACCTGCGGCGCAATTATTACCTTGGATGGCTGCCGCGTTGTGTGTGTATTTGCCTGTTCCGTTATTTCAGGCCAGAATGCTTGCTGAAGGGCGCTCCCGTTTGCACCGCCTGACATCCTTCGCACGTTTGGGCTTGTTTATGGCCGCTGTTATTCCAGCCGTATCTTTTTTGAAATGGCAAGGCGTCGCCGCGGCCATGCTGCTGTCGAATCTGGGGTATACGGGGATGTTGTGCTGGCGTTTAAAGAAGGGGCCGACCTCTAAAGTTTGATCTTGCTCCAGCTTTTACCCAAGACTTGGCTGGAGTTGGCATTGAGATGTTCGTCGAGCAGGGTGGCGTAGACTTGGCGGAAGTCGGTGTGGTGACTGACATCTCCCCGATTGAGGTCTTTGGGGTCGAGGCTGGGAAGTGCTCCTACCAGACCTCCCTTTTGTTTGCCTCCGATGACAAATACGGGCGCTCCGGCCCCGTGATCGGTGCCGTTGCTTCCGTTTTCGGCCACCCGCCGACCAAATTCGCTGAACACCAGCATTTGCACGCGCTGGGTGTTGCCTTGTCGTTTCATTTCGGTCCAAAAGGCTTTTTGGGCATCACCTAGATTTTTGAGCAGTCGGGCGTGAGAATTGATCTGGTTGGCGTGGGTGTCGAATCCTCCCTGAGAGACATAATAAATTCGGGTGGACATGCCTCCGCCGATCATACGGGCCACCAAGGAGAGATCATTGGCGATTTGGTTTTTGGGGAAGCCTTGCGGGGAAGGCATTTTTTTAAGGGTGGCATGCAAATGGTCGCTGGACACCCGGGCGTCTAAATCGGTGCGTTCGAGGAAGTGGAGGGGAGAGTCGTTGCGTTCCCGACTGCGTCCGGTGGCCATGCCTACGGACGCGCCGGACATGAGTTCTTCATCATCATCGAAGCTGAACTCTTTGGGATTGCGAAAGGTGATCCCCAAAGGACTGGGGCCTTGAAAAGTTTGTGGGGGGGAGCTGGTGAGGCTGATGCCGACTTCGGCCGGTTGTCCTTGGCATTGATTGTCGAAATAACGGCCCACCCATCCATCTCCACCTTTCCGACCTTCGGGCGCTGCGGTATGCCAGATTTCCGTACTTCGGAAGTGACTGCGGTTGGGGTTGGGGTAGCCGATGCCGTTGAGTACCGAGAGCATTCCTTCATCATAGAGAGATTTAAGACCACTGAGGCTTTCATGAAACCCTAGATCATCATTGAGCATGAGAGCATTTTTCTCAACGGAAGAGAGTTTGGGGCGGGCGCGACGGTAGTCATCGTTTTCAAGTGGTACCACGGTGTTGAGTCCATCATTGCCCCCTGCCAATTGCAGGATCACCAGAATCGGTGCATCTTTCCCGTGTTGGCGCTGTAGTGGCGAATTCACTTCGGCAGCTTCGAGTCGACAGAGGGTTTGATCGAGAAAGGAGGGAAGGGTTGAGGCGAGAGCACCTCCAATAACGCCGGTGCGTAAAAAATGTCTGCGGGTCATGAATGCGGGATCTTGTGACATAGTGAACTCCGGCGTTAACAAAGTTGATATTGAGGTTGTTGCACGAGGTGTTGGAGAACCTCAACAAACTGTGGACGGTCCCAATCGGATGCAGGAGGCATTTGGGCTAAATAGGCATCCATGGCGCGTTGTTCCTGTTCGCGTAAGGGGCTGAAATAAAATCGGTCGAACAACAGTTTCCGGAGTTCTTGACGGGAAATCGTGCGGTCCGGCAGGATATTCTCAGCCACAAATGAGCCTTTTTGAGCAATAAAGTTTTCCGCCAGATTATAGCGGGTGGACAGGGTGGAGGCCGTAATCCATGCTGCACCACCGTCCCAGCCTTTCACGGAGGGAGGTTCAAAAAGTTTTTGACCCAATTGGTTACAGGCGCGGACCATTTGTTTTCCGCTGGGGGCTTGGGCATTGAGAGTGCGCACCAATTGTACCGTAAGTTGCACCGGACTTTTGATTTGGCTTCGGATCACGGAGGGATGATAAAAGTCTTCGTGGGTAAATAAGGTATTAAGCGCGACCCCTAAATCAAAATTTGAGTCCTTGAGGCTACGGCTGATATCTTTTATGGCTCCGGGGTTCGGAGTTTGACTGGCGAAAAAGCTCCACATGCGTTCGGCCAAAAAATCGGATGCCACGGGTTGTTCGACGATGATGCTCAAGATGTCCTGCCCGGTAAACCGTCCGTTCTTCTGCAAAAAGACTTTGCGTCCGGTATCCATTTGATTGACACGTTCTTCAAAGATCCAGCGATTGCCATTTACGGACCAGCCTGCGAAAGCGCGTGCGGCATTTCGAATATCCTCTTCGCTGTAGTTGCCTTCGCCCAGGCTAAACAGTTCCATTAATTCGCGGGCATAATTTTCATTAGGTTTTCGCTGGGTACTGCGGGCATTATCCAAATAAATGAGCATAGCGGGGTCTATGGAGACGGAGGTAAGCATTTCAGCCCAAGACCCACGACCTTTTTCCCTGAACATCACATTTTGTAACAACATGGGATAAGGGGCTTTGACTTTTTGGATGGAGGTGGCGAAGTGCCCATGCCAAAAAAGGGTCAGTTTTTCTTCCAGGCCCTTAGGTTGGTTGACCATGCGGTTCAGCCACCACTCCCGACTTTCTTCGAGTTGGTTCCGTTGCTCTTTACGTTGTTCCCGTTGACGTTGTTGACGTTCTTCCTTTTCCAGTTGGTAAAAGGCTTTACGGGTCATGCCTTTGGGGAAACGATCCGCGGCTTGTTTGGCATGAAACCAAGAGGGAGCTTCATTGCGGGTGCTCTCGGCCTGATAGTGAAGAAAGCTATGGACCGCTTCTTCCGGCGACATTTGTTCAAGGAGGTCGAGTTGACGAGGGGTCGGACCAAACCCAGCTCGCAGGGCGAGATGGGCCGCCGTTTGCCGAGTCCATTTTCGACGTGAAAGGGTAGGGATGCGTGCCATATGACTAATCTGAACGAATGAAAGAGAGCTTTAGTGTATACTAGATGGCGTAAACATCATTTGGCAAGCGGTATTCCCTCTGGAATGATTTTTTGGCATGCCTCCTAAATTATTTAGCTGCGGTGAGCAAAAAATAAGGTTAGGTCATCTATTTTGAGAGGGGCAGTTTATTAAATTTGTGAATTTTAGAATGAATAAAGGGACTAAATGGGGGCTTTGAATAGTTTAATTGGTTAATAAATTAACTCTTAATAATTAATAACATGTCGGGTTCCATTTTTCTGGGTTTTTGTGACCCCTTGGTTTGATCTATGCTAAGATTTGGGGTAACTATTACATTATGAACTCCTTCAATCAAATTCTCACCTCTTTATCCGATCAAAGCGAAATGCTTTCATTGGATGGTTTTGTTTGGGTGGTTCTGTTCTATCTGGTCCTCAGTTGGTTGGTTTGTGTTTCGGGTGCTTTTTTGAAAGTACGTGAGACGCAATTTTACGTGGGACTGGTTTCGATGGGACTCACCTTAGTGGTCGCATTGATGTTGGGTGGGCTCTGCAGAAACTTTTTACCAGAACTCGCGGCATCATTTACGCCCAGTGGTTTATTCATTTTTAGTATTATGGTCGGACTACTGGTTTGTTCCGTGCCTCTGATTCAGTTTTTCTGGAACATTTCATATTGGCGCGGGTTGGCCTGTGTTCTTTGTGGCGTAGGCGTCTTGGCCACGGGATTGGTTGCGTTTCAAATGTTTGCGCATCCGGTGGAGCAATTACCTGCTCGATTAGCGATCCCGTTATTTCAAAAGGACGCGCCAGACGTTTTTCCTTAAGCCGAAAATGGTTCAACCACTTGCAAACCCGGAAACGCTTGTAAAAGCTCGTTCCGGGTTTTTTCTTTAAATAGCAATTTTACATTGGGTCCCGCGTCCATGGTGGCATAGACGGAGAGGCCTTGCTGGCGTAACTGATGGACCTGATGAAGGGTTGCAACCGATTCAGGGCGCCAGTACAGCACGGGTGGCCAGGCTGAAATCATGGTGGCATGCATGGAGAGGGCATTTTGTTCAGCTGTTTTTCCGAGGGTGTCAAAATCCTGATCGCGTATGGCTTGGCGGATAACAGGCAAATCTTTGTCTACTTGTGCGGGCCAGGATTCAAACAGCGTGGAGCTTTCTATGGTGCGTTGCATGCCTTCACTTGAGCCCACAGTTTTTTTTGCATCGGAGAGGGTTAAAATACCAATGCGAAAATCAGGCCATTCGGTATCTAAGCGTTCTGCAAAGGAGTCCATGCCATCGGCTTGTTCGCCCCGATGCCATTCGACAAAACCCTGATAAATACTACGACTGGCGCTACCGCTGCCGATGCGCGCTAAAATACTGCGCTGTTGTGCGGAAAGCTCCCATTGATACAAGTCATTTAGGGCATTGACGGCTGAGGCAAAGGCTGAGGCGCTGCTGGCCAGTCCTGCGGCCATGGGAATTGTATTTAGGCTTTTGATTTTAAAGTGGGTATCGGGGGCGCGGAAAAGGGAGAGGAATTCAAACAGGCGGGTTGCCGCTTTCCCGCGAATGTCCTGGGCTTCGTCGTTGATGATCAGCTGGTCGGTTTCAGACAGTTCAATGCGCATGTGGGTGCCCAGTTGTGCCAATGAAATGGATAAGGATCCGGTGAGGGGCAGTTTGAGTGATTCCTGCCGTTTGCCCCAGTATTTGCAAAGAGCGATGTTTGCCGGTGCGTAGGCTTGCCCTGCCTGTTTTCGAGGCTGGGTGTGGGGCAAGATGCTGGAAATGATTTTATGAAGATCAGGATTCAAGTCGAACTCCTTCAGGGTCAGTTTTTACAGGAAAGTGGTCATAGCCTGCTACAGAGGCTTGGGGGTTGCCGAGGGCAATCACGCAATCTCCCAGTCCTGAACCTGAAATTTTGCTACCGTAAATGCCTGATTGATTTCTGAGTTGATGGACCAAAAATTCAAGCGTTTCATCTGAGCAGCCTAATGCAGATTGGCATCCATGATGGAGAGAAAAGAGTTTTCCGAGGGTGAGCAGGTCTCCGCTACGAAGCGCTTTTGCTGCGTCGTGTGTGCAGGCGTCCATGAGTGAGAAAATGTGTTCAAAGTGTTGGGGGAGATCACGTCGGCCGGCCTCGATCTTGGCGATGACTTCGGGGGTGGGGGTCTTGTAGCCCGCATAACAAACCGAAAGGGAAAGTTGGGCGCGGAGGGGTTCAAGTGACATGGGGTTGGCCCGATAATACACAATTCCTCCGTAGATGGCCGCCGCGACATCAGAGCCCGAGGCTGTTCCCTGTACTGCCCGAACCACTTCAAGAGCGTCGTTGAGAATGCCGGCCCGGTCAAAGGGTTTGCCTGCCAAGGCGCGCAGAAGGGAGACGATGGAGACGGTGATGGCGGCTGAGGAGCCAAAACCAATGGTTGAAGAAAAGTCAGATCGAACGGAGAGCTGAAACCCTTGTTGAGGTTTGGCACGTTTGATGGCTTCGAGGGCAAAGGTATAGGGTTTGCACACTTCAAAATCATTTAAGCATCCCTCATAGTCACCGAGAGCGGATTGAATGATGACTTGTCTGTCACTTCGTGGGGTGAGGGTGACCTCCATGCGTTGTTGAACGGCTGCACATAGGGCATGCTTGCCATGCAAGACGGCGTGCTCGCCCATGAGCATCAGTGTGCCGGGGGCGCTGGCTTTGAGAGGATGATTGACGTGGCGTTTCATGAAAGGAGTTGGGTGCCTGTGGGGGAGAGCTGAAGGGGGAGGGCCTGCCAATGGTCGGGCAGATCATGGGAGGCGTTTAGGCCGGTAATTAAAATCATGCCGGCTGCATCGCCGCGAATACTTCCTGCACCACAAACTTTTGCGCTACCGCCTGCGGCTTCAATCTGGGAAATAACGTTTTGAACGGATTTGGGGACAATGCCCAGTTGACAAAGTAAGCGATGATTTTCTCGAATGGCGTTGGCCCAGCCCGTTGCATCTGCTTGTTCGAGTTGCTGAATGGTTTGGGTGGTGACTTGGGTGAAGGCCTGTTTAAGCGCGGGGGTGTTGGCAAAAACTTCCCGACTGCGGGTTACACATTCACCGGTAGCGCTTTGGGGGCGTCCGCTATGGTAAACTTGGAAGTCAGGCAGAGCTGCGGGGAGAGGCAAAGGGTGAAGGGATCCTTGTTCAAATACATTGAGGCCTCCCTGCAAACTCACCGCCACATCCAGTCCGCTGGAGACGCCATGCTGAAGGTTTTCAGCTTGTACGGCTTTTGAGTAAAGTTCTGATGTTGAACGTGAAGGGTTGAGTCCTTTAAGCAAGGCCAGCATCAACGCAGCCGAGGAACCTAAGCCCGCTCCTTGGGGGAGTGTTGATGAAAAACGTAGCTTCAGGCCTGTGGATGGTTGTTCCATGGCTGCGCAGGCGGCGAGCAGATGAGCTGGGCTTTGCGAGATCTGATCAAAGGGAAGTGTGCCTTCTAAAAACGCTTGGTGGCGTTGTTGGGTTTGGGTCAGTATTTTGGGGAGTTCGTCTACCTCAAAGATGTGGGGGGCTTGTTGGGGAAGTTCAATGCTGAGGAAGGGTGGGGGCTGGCTTTCGACCTCTACTTCCACTTTCAAGGAGATGGCCATGGCCAAGGCAGGGCAGCCTTGTACGACCGCATGTTCACCGCTGAGGATGAGTTTCCCCGGACTGCTCGCACGCCGCCGCATTCAAATGACCTCGAAATCGCAAATCACGGGTAAATGATCGGAGTAGATCACTTGAGGCGCTTTGATGCTGTCCACGCGAATACCCGGGGTATGCAAAACAAAATCCAGGCCCATTTTGGGTTTCCAGCTGGGAAAGGTCGGCATATTTTTTTCACTAGGGTCGGTGAGGCCTGCAGCCTCTTTAAACAGTTCCAGTTCGTTACGCCCTTGAAACACATTAAAATCGCCCGCAACAATGCAGGGTTTTTCGATGTTTTTGACGATTTGTTTAATTTCGCGCAATTGTTCCTGACGGGTTTTGTAGGAGAGGGCTAAGTGGACTAACAAAAAGACGACCTTCTCTAGCTCTAATTCCATGACCAACTTTTTAACCCCTTTGGTCACGTAGTGACAGTGTTCACGGGTGACGTTGTCTCGGGTAATAAAGGCGTTGCCTTGTTTATTGAGGATGGGAACTTTGGTGAGGAAAGGATGGTTTACGGCGTATTTACTTTTGTAGGTGTGGTAGTGCCCCAACGAAGCTGCGATTTCTTCAGCCTGATTTTTTCGACCACTGCGGTAGCTGCCTGAATCCACTTCGATCAGGCCAATGACCTCAGGAGTACTCTCTTTCAGGAAGTGGGTGATTTCTTTGAGATGAGCGCCGGTGCGTCCGATGTATCCGCTTAAAGGGAAGCGGTTCATATTTCCGCCCGTTCCATAGCGGATATTGTATAAAATAAATCTCATTTGCTTATTTTCTTTGTCTTTTTCGGTATGGGTGAGGTCACGACATGATCCACACCTGCATCGATCCAAAAGTGATCACGGAGGGCCTCCCGGCCGAGCAGAATGCGGTGAAGCATCTTACGTCGATTGGTGAGGTTGACCAAGATTTCTTTTTCAATTCCTGCGAGTTGGATGCGGGTTTTGACGACAATTCTGGTTTGGCTTTGACCGTTGCTGCTGCGTACTTTGGTGGTGCTGTGAAGGTCGGCTTCTACCATTTTAATGCAGTCCGATTTGCGCAACTGATGGATACCAAACCGCACCCGGTTGTTGGGGAGAAACTCAAGCTGTTCGACGTCCAAGGAACTACTTTTAGCGCCGGTGTCCATTTTCGCTTTTAAATGCAGTCCCCAGTCGGGGAGGTCGATCCATTCTCGCCAGCCGATGGCTACACGTTCTTCAGGTACGGATTTCACGCAGACTCCTCCGGAATATCGGCGACATGCAGGTTGGTGGCGAGGTCTTCTCGTAGGCGATTTTCCAAGCTGTCGCTTTCTCCGTCATCCAACGCTTTTTCGAGTTTTTGCATTTCTTTGGGTTGGAGTTTTGCAATATGCAAAACGGGATCTCCGGGAGAAACGGCGGGCATGGTGCTCATGCCGATAATGACGCCAGAATAGGGGGCGTACATGGATTCTTGTTCCAGCCCAAGCAATCCTGCATTGGTGGCTAACAATTGCCCTTTGGTCACGAACTCACCGGGAGAAACATGAAATTGGAGGAATCCCCCTGCGCCAGCACGCACCCATTGGGTGGTGGTGATTACTTTTGGTTCCGGGCAAGGTTCCGGGGCTTTGTTGGTCATGCCCAGCATGGAAAGGCAGTTGGTGATGCCACGCAGGGCGGTTTCAAGATAGGTGGGTTCCACTTTCCAAACTTCACCGGCTTCCAAAATGATGGTGGGGCATCCGGCTTTGGTTGCGCATTTGCGGAAAGAGCCGTCAGGACCTGATTGATCGACAATGATTTCACAGCCAAAGGCCATGGCCAATTTGCGGCAGCCTGGATTGTCCATATCAGCCCGGACATTGGGGAAGTTGGTTCGGCGCACCGCGGCTGTGTGGAGGTCGATACCGTAATCACAACGGCTGATAATTTCGGTGTAGACCAAGTTTGCCAAGCGTGAGGTGAGGCTTCCGGTTTCTGACCCTGGAAAAGAGCGGTTGAGATCGCGACGGTCGGGCATATATCTCGAATGTCGTTCAAAGCCGATAATGTTGACCACGGGTAATAAAATTAAGGTGCCTTTTTTAAGTTTGAATCCAGGATGATTGATGAGTTCTCGAATGGTGCCGGTTCCATTGATTTCATCTCCGTGCACTGCAGAAGAAATAAACACTGCGGGGCCGGGTTCGGCTCCTCGCCAGACCAGTAAGGGGAGGCGGACGGAGAGACCGGTATAACTTTCACCAACTTCTAAACGAATGCGCTTTTTTTCACCGGGTTTAATGTGGGTTTTGCCCCAAACGGCGACAGAGGGTTTTTCTGAGGGTTCGCTCATGTTGTTCCCTCACGAGCGGCTTCAATTTGGTCATCACTTAAGGTGTTCAATTGATTACGTCTTTTTTTCTTTTTAGGGGTGATCAAGGTTTTCATTGATTCGCTTTTTCCATAGCAAAGGAGCTCGTCACCTGCTTCGATGATACGGGAGTTCTTTGGATTTGAAATGACGGATGTGCCACGTTTTAAGGTAAGGACTACAATGTCTTTATGACGGAGGTCGGTCCCTTCAATGGTTTTGCCCACGAGTGCCGATCCTTCTGGAATCATGATTTCGGAAACATTATAGCCCCGACTGACTGTAAGTTTTTGACGGATATCCAAGTCAGGCATATTCACTTGATCGGCGATGTGGTCAATAATGGCACCCGCGACATCCAAATGCGTTGCGGCCTCAATGCCTTCTAAACCCGGGGAAGAATTGATTTCCATAATCATGGGACCGGCGGCGCTTTCTAACATATCGACACCCGCCACTCTGAGTCCCATAATTTGGGCCGCACGAACCGCCGTTTCTTTATATTCGTCACTTAATTCGATGGCTTCCACCATGCCGCCCCTATGCACGTTGCTGCGAAATTCGTCTCCTTGGGCCATGCGTCTCATGGCGGCAATGACGCGGTCTCCTACAACCAAGGCGCGGACATCCCGTCCTTTGCTTTCTTTGACAAAATTTTGAATAAGCACATTTTGTTGGGTGCTTTGGAGCATTTCGACGATGGCTTGGGCGATTTTAGCAGATTCTGCCAAAACGACGCCGACCCCTTGGGTGCCTTCAATCAATTTGACAATGACGGGCGCACCACCGACTCGTTCAATGGCGGGCAAAATTTCATCCCGTTGACGGACAAATGCGGAGCGGGTAATGCCAATTTCGTGTCGGGAGAGGATTTGCAAACTGCGCAATTTATCACGACTATTGCCAATGCCTGAAGAGGAATTGGGGGTGTAGACATCCATTTGTTCAAATTGACGTAAAACCGCGGTGCCGTAGTAGGTGAGGCTGGCCCCAATTCGGGGGAGAACCGCATCGGGTATGGTAAAGTGTTTACCGCGATAAAAGAGATCGGGGTCTCCGGAATTCAAATCCAAGGTGAATCTCAAGGTGTTGCCCACTTTGGCCTCGTGTCCCCTGGACTGAGCAGCCTCCAGAAGTCGGCGGGTGCTATAACAATTGGGGGCAGTGGAAAGGATGGTAAGTTTCATAAGACACAATCACTATCTGGTCTGGGCATACAAGCAATAAGGAAGTGTTCTGGTTTGAAGATCTGCCAAGTCTATGAACTATTTTGTTGGGTATGAGGTCGATGATCAATCAAAAGTTGTGCTTAAATAATGTTGCGCAACTGTAACGCTCGCCGTATGGAGCATGTACATATTTAGAGTATGTTGGGAATAAATACTTTAAAGTCGTCAGCATAGGCAAAGGAAACATTCATGCGTCACTATTTAACAAACACCGCGTCTCTCGATCAACAACCTGGCCACTTTTCAGCGGATGGCAACGCGTATGAAATCACTACCGCCCGCCCACCACGTCCATGGAATAATTATCTCTGGAATAAGGAGTATGTGTCCATTTTTTCACATTTGGCGCAAGGGGAGTCTTTTTCTCAAGATGCCATGGGGCGTCGGATTCCTCTGGTGGCTGCACGGATGTGTTTTTTATATGATGTAGTTTATGGGTCCTGTTGGAGTGCCAATGCTCTTCCTGATCCCCAAGCGAGCGAGGATTTTCGCTGTATTCATGGACGGGGAGACAGTGTGATCGAAAGCACTCGTCATGGGGTTAAAACTTCGTTTAGATGTTTTGTGCCTGAGCAGGGGCGACAGGAAATTTGGACGCTTCGTATTGAAAATTTGTCTGAGCGGGATCGACATTTGAGTGTCATGCCCATGGTGGATACGCTGATGGATGGGTATGATAAACCGCAAGCCTACTACATGTCGTCTGGAACTTTTCTGGAAGAGTTGGGTGCTGTTGTTTTGCAAAATCGAGTTGATTTTGAAGGGGCAAATCCTTTTGCATATAATTACCTGTTGTGCAACGCGGCTGTAGATGGATTTGACACGGCGCAACGAGACCTGTTTGGTACGGGAACTTGGCAACGCCCGGATGCGGTATTCCAAGGGCAATTGACCAATAGCAAGGCGGAGATGGAAAAACCTTTGTTAGCGATTTCGGTGCCGGTGACGGTTCCTGCTGGTGAGTCGGTCGTGCTTCAAATTGTGGTAGGTACGGCATTGTCGCGGGATGAAATCAGTGAGGTGAAATTGCGTTACATGAGCGACGTCGCGGTGGAGAAGGCACATGCTCGGATGATGGAAGCGATTGACGTTGATTTGACTGGGCCTCGCTTTAAAACCCCTTTTTCTGACTTGGATGTTTTTGCCAGTCAGTGGTTGCCACGTCAGATCAGTTTGGGTGCGCGCTGGGCGCGCGTGCGTCATAATGGCTTTCGGGATATGGTTCAGGATATTGGGGCGATGGTTTCTTGGAATCCCGAGAGTGCGTGGGTGCATCTCCAGCGGATTCTGTCCTTTCAGCATGCGGACGGTCATGCGCCGCGAACCTGGTTAGATGGTAAGATTTTAGACAAAGATTTTTCGGATAATCATGTGTGGATTGCTTATACCGTTCATCAGCTGATCATGGAAACGGGAGATCTTGCGCTGTTAGATCTGGAGATTCCGTTTAATGATGGATCTTCGGCTTCGTTATACGAACATGTGAAGCGGGCTGTGAATTACTTATGGGAAGATCGTGCGCAATTCGGGTTGTGTAAAATACGTTCTGGTGATTGGAATGATTGTATGGACTTGACTGGACCAAAGGGGAAAGGGGTGAGTATCTGGTTGTCGCAGGCCTGGGTATTGGCGAATCAACAGTTTGCTGATTTAGCCCGGGCGAGTGGTAGGGGAGAGGATGCCACGCTTGCAGAGGAACGCGGAAAAGAAATGAAACACAATTTGAATACACATGGTTGGGATGGGCGTTATTATGTACGTGCGTTTTCAGATACCGGTGACGTATTGGGGTCGCATCTTAATCAGCAGGGAACTCTCTTTCTTAATACCCAAACCTGGGCTGTGCTTTCGGGGTCGGCACCTGCAGAGAGAGCGCTGCAAATTTTAGAAGAATCGGAAAGGCTTTTGGAAAGTGATATTGGTATTCGCTGTGTGAAGGATGCCTATGCTTGTTTTGATCCTACGGTTGGGCTTATGAGCCTTAAAAAGCCAGGCGTGCAGGAAAATGGTGGAGTTTATCTTCATACCTGTACGTTCAAACTGATTGCGGATTGCATGTTAAAACGGGCGGATGCTGTGGAAAAACTGTTGTTGAATATCTTACCGTTCAGGCAGCACGAAGTATATCCACGTGATGGCGAACCCTATGTCTTTTGCAATGGATATTATGCGCTCGAAGGTAGTCCTCGCTACGGCAAATGTGGTCAGAGTTGGGGGACGGGGACTGCGGGGTGGTTTTATACAGGCTTGTTGAATCATGTGTTTGGCTTGCAACCCGAATGGGCAGGATTGCGGGTGAATCCTTGTCTGCCACCTTCCTGGACTGAATGTGCTGTGACGCGGAAGTTTCGTGAGACAACTTATGAGGTAAGTTATGAACGACAAGGGCCGGGGACTGATTGTCGGGTTGAAATAGATGGACAGGTTGTTGAGAACAAGTTGCTGCCCCTCGCAAAGGGTCAGCGAATTGAGGTGAAGGTTATTGTGAGTTGAGGTGGCCATAAGGTCACTCATCTGAACACCTCTCGTAAACGCTGAAGCTGCGAAGGCGTGGGTCTGTCTATTCGATCAGATGAGGGGAAAGACGTTTGTTCCTGAGGACAATTATTTTTGGAGCCGTACCTGAATGAAAAGGATGGAGATTCACAATCTTGGAATCATTCTGTCAGAAGTGGTGTGATGAATATTTTACAAAAACTTTTTAAAATATTTTAGAGGCTTCGCGAATAAGACGAACTTCCGACATGTTACATAATGAACGTAACGGTCTAGGACTGAAGTCATGACCCTCTTTGGTTTACCTGTGAGTGGGTCAAGGAATAGATAGGTAAATACGGTTTATATCCTTATTTTTAAAGGGAAATATTCATGGCTATGCCAAGAGTTAAATGTTTTATTGTGGGGTAAATGCGAGGCTGTAAAGGCATGACTGAAAGATTATCGCATGTGGAATATTGAATGTAACATGTGGATCTTCGTGCAAGAGGAGGGGGGGGGATGAGAGAGTTTAATCATACAAAAAATTATAGATGACTGAAAAATGCGCTGGCGAACTTGAAGGTTGCTGGTGGGTGTTGAAGGTCCTCAAAGGAAAATAAAATGTTTAAAATAAATCTCTCTTCTGTGAAAATTGTTTTGGTGTTAATGGGGCTGTTTTTGAGTGGGTTCTCGATAGCGGATGAAAATTATACGATGCCGGTGGGGATTCCGGATGCTCCCATGGACTTCACCCAAAGTCCGCCGGAAAGACCCAGTGACTGGAGTGTTGAGGTTCCGGGGTATTATTATGTAGATATGGTCAATGGGTCTACGGCCCAGACTTATGGTTCGGAGACGCTTCCGCGTAAGTATCTGCCCAAGCCGATTCCTGCGGGTTCTTATGTGGAGGTGGCGGGCACCTATTCAAAAGCGGCGGGCGGGGTGATCCCACTATATGTAGAGGGAACGGATGAGGAGTGGGTCGCAAATGTGTCGGGGCCGGTTTGGGTGACCAGTGCTCCAAATACATCCTCTAGTTTTACCGAACGTAAAATTATATTCTGGGGGCAGAATGCATTTTTGACCGATGTGACGGTGAAAAAAGGCTCTTCGATCCAAGTGGGGTCTCTGTCAGAAGGTTACCCCGCCAGCAACATCGTCGTCAGGAATTGCGAAGCGATCGGGCGGCTGGAATCCACAGGAGCCGGGACCATTTTGGTTACTGTCGGCAATGAAAATAGTCCCACTGAAAATGTGGTGTTTTATAATAATGTGGGTCATGATTCCGGCGATATTTCCAGCGAATTGGACATTGATACCGGTATCATGTCTGTCAGCGGTTATTGTTCTAATGTTTGGATTTTAGATAATGTAGGATATAACGCCGCAGGATCAGGTCTGCAAATCAATGCCAGGCCTCCCGCCGTTGCCTGTCACAATATTTATGTGGGGAACAATGAGTTTTATAATGTGAGGCAAAGTGGGATGTGGGTGAAGTACGCTACAGATGTGGTCTTTTCCACCAATTATATCCACGACATCATTTCGACGCCCTGGTCTCCCGCGAAAGGGATGGGGGCTCAATATGAGCCTCATGGCTTGTGGATGATTAATAACCATATTCACGGCGTCGAATATGGGGTGCGCATCGCCAGCACCTACAGTACAGAGGGTGATAAGAATATCTACATTATCGGTAACATCATTCATGATGTGGCTTCGGTTCAAAACCCGGATGATGTGGGGGGCTCAAACACCTGGCAAAGTGCAGCAATTCATCTTGTGGGAGGGCAACATCATTATATTTATAATAATTTAATCTACGACGCACCGAATGGCATTGATTTCTCTTCCAGCGGGTATTCGGAGATTAAAAATAATATGATTTTTGATCTGACCAGCGGTCAGGCAGAGGGTGAGTACGGTCGTTCGATCTGGTCAGAATTTCAAAACCTGAATGTGAATCTTTTCATCGCCAATAATTATTTCGATGAGCACATGTATATTCAGCTTAAAACTGCGAAGTACCCGACAGGGGGCGCGACGGATCCGGTAACGGTGCTGGGCAACCAGAATATTCGGGGAACCCAATTCCTGTCGGATGCCGATGTGATGGCAATCCTCAATGCGGGGTCTATTTCTGGATTTGATCTGTCGGAGGTTTTGGATCAGGGGGCCAATGTTGATGCGATTCTCAGTACGGAATTTAATTCCCGTATCCCGGAGGTTTTCAGCCTCGGTAAAGACATGCTCTCAAATGTGCGCACCCAGGGGGCGGGCATCGATATGGGCCCGTTTGAGCAAGGGGGGGCAGTGGATATGCCGTCGCCTTCAAAAGCGTATTTGCGGGTGAATTATGGGTCCGGTGATGGCTACTATGCGGCGGAGAGTGTGGTGCCGATCGTGGCTGCGGTTGCCGCAGAGGGATATGAATTCGATGCCTGGATTGGCGATGTGGCCTCGGTTACCGACAGCACCAGTGCCAGTACCACGGTCACGGTTGCCGATGAGGATCTCACCCTTACCGCCACCTATAAAGCACTGTCTGAAACGCTCTATCATTTGACGGTTACGAATGGTAGTGGGACCGGCGATTATGCCTCGGGTAGTGTGGTGGCGCTGGTGGCGGATGCGGCGCCCGAAGGTCAACAATTTGATGTCTGGACGGGTGATACCGCAGGCATTGCGAATACCGCCAGTGCCAGCACCACCATCACGGTTGCCGATGTAGCTTTGGCTGTTACAGCCACATACAAAGCTCCCATCGGGCCTGTTTATCAATTGACGGTTACGAATGGATCCGGATCCGGCGATTATGCCAGTGGAAGCGTGGTGTCGCTGGTTGCCGATGCGGCGCCAGAGGGTCAGGTCTTTGATGTCTGGACCGGAGATGTAAGTGCTGTCGCAGACAGCGCTAGTGCCAGCACCACGGTCACCATTGCCGATGAAGATCTGGTTCTGAGCGCAAGCTACAAAAACATCGTCGTTAATGAAACACCGATTACGGTGGAACGTATCTCGCCTCCTCTGGTGATTGATTTAGACGGACGTGAATTCCGAGCCTTTAAAGATGAGGTGTATGGGAATATAGATGGTGCGCCTCAGGAAATCGGAGCGCCTGTTTACACGGTTGGGGAAGGTTCGGTTTCGATGATAACGTCTACAGATTTTCAATTTGTTCAGGATGAAGTTGAACAGGGAAGTGGATATGCTAAGTTGAAATATGACGAAGCCAATTCGGTGCGGATCCCCTTGGTGGGCAATGGAGATGCGCAAGTGGCCACTCTCTATTTGAGGGCGGGCGTATGGTCAAGTAGTCCTGCCACTTTTACGGTAACGGTGGGTGAGGAAAGTGAGGTTGTGACCCTTTCCAAGGGATACGCACATTTACGTTATCAGGTGCGGGTTGTGTTTACGGATTCGGTGGATGTCCTGCTGACTCCCAACGGGGTATACGGGGGGTATGCGGCGTTCTCGGTTGCCGGGCTGGTCTTGGATGAGCCTGCTTCTGCGCCGACACCTCAATTTACATTGCAGGTGAATGGGGGAAGTGGTGATGGTGAGTACACGGCAGGTACTGTGGTGAATATTAGTGCGGATGCCGCGCCTGACGGGCAGGTGTTTGATGCCTGGACCGGGGACGTTGAACATCTCGTCGATCCGGATAGTGCCAGCACCACGCTCACGATGCCCGGTGAAGCTGTTGCTGTAACCGCTACGTATCAAACGGTTTCAGAAGTGTATGACTTAACCGTAAATAGCGGAAGTGGCGATGGTGAGTATACGGCAGGTACTGTGGTAAGTATCAGTGCGGATGCTGCGCCTGATGGTCAGGTGTTTTATGTGTGGACGGGTGATGTCTCTACGCTTGCAAATGCAAGCAGCACAACGACGACCGTAACGGTCGATGCTGATGTAACGGTCACCGCAACGTATCGAGATGTTGTATCTGACGAGCCTGTGGATGTACTCTTTGTTGATTTACAACTCGATGAGCCCTATAGCGATACCTACAATCCAGAGACCCGCAGTAGCGGTAGTGGTGATCAAGTGGCCTACAATTCGCTTGCGGGTGCAGCGGCGGTTGCCGTGGCCGGAGACAGGGTTGAAATTCGTGGGGGCACGTATACCCAGCAGCTGGTGCCTCAAAATTCAGGAACAGCCGATGCCCCGGTGACTTATCGGAATTACAATGGTGAAGACGTGGTGATTACGGGGGCGACATTAAGTCCTGCGATACTTATCAATGACCGTAGTTACCTCATCATTGAGGGCTTGCAGATTTTGAATGTGAGACGTTGGATGTATGCACTGAATGCACACCACAACCTTATTCAAAACAATGTCTTTGATGGTGCGCTTGATGCGGGCAATAGTTCAAAAACGGGGCTGTTCTTTCAGGAGGCCACTTTTAATCGTCTGCTCAATAACGAAATTCATAATTGTACTGCGGATAGCCTTTCTTTAATTATGTCGGATCATAATTTGGTTGCAGGCAATAATTTCTCTGAAGCCGGGCACACCTTGTGGGCCATCAAAGGCGGAAACCGTAACATCCTTCGCGATAACTATTTTTATAATGAATCGCAGAAAATTGGTGAAGTGTATGACTGCCATGATGTGGGATTTGATCATGAATTTTTTGTCTATGACGCGACCAAATATAATGTGATCGAAGGGAATGTCTTTGCCAAAACGTCGACCTATTACAGTACCTCCGGTGGCAATGGCATTCAGTACGCCGGACAAAATGGCATTGTGCGTCATAACGTATTTTATGATAACAATGTCGGTATTGGTATGCAGTTTTATGGAGAGGAAGCGGCGCATAATAAACACAACCGCATTTATCAAAATACATTATACAAAAACCACTGTGGCGGTATTGCCACCTCGAGTCCTGGTACTGCCGAGTATAGTGACAACTTGTTTTTGAATAATATCCTAAGCGAGAATGAATGCAGTACTTATGATGATGGCATTCAGCCTTATCAAGTAGCGTATCGGGGGGATGTTGAGGGCGTATTGTTCGATCACAATACGCTATATTCGGGCACGATTCCCGATGAGGTGATTGGCGACTGGGATGGGGCGGGCTATACCCTCGTGGGCATTGAGTCGGCTTACCCTGGATTTTTTATGAATACCCTTGAGGTCGATCCACTTTTTGTGGACGCCACTACATTTGACTTTTCGCTCCAGGCCGCCAGTCCACTGGTAGACGCGGGCACATTTCTGACCGCGACCACGACCGCGGGGTCCGGTCGGGTGATTCCGGTTGCGGATGCAGGATTTTTCCACGATGGATTTGGGATCGTGGGAGAAGAGGGGGACCGGATTCAGTTTGAAGGTTCCGCGTCGCCCCTCACGATTGTTGAAGTGGATTATGAGAACAACACGCTCACGGTAGATGCCGATACGAATTGGTCTCTCGGCCAGGGCATCTCTTTGGCCTTTAATGGGGAAGCTCCGGATGTAGGCGCATTCGAAACGGCTACGGTTGCCTCAGGAAATGAAGCGGAGATGCCTTTAGGGATTCCACCTCCTGCTTTTGGCATAACCGAGTCGCATGAAATGTATGCGGGTCAATTTTATGAAGCGGGAGGATTTGACTATCGCGATGCGGGCAATGGACCCTACACGCATTATGTCGATAAAGATGATGTGAATGCAACGGATACGGACAATCCCTATGGGTCTCCCGAGACGCCCCGTTTGTCGATTCCATTGACCATGCCTGCGGGTTCGGTGGTGGAAATTCATGGATCCGGTTACCTGCCGTCGAGTGATCGCTTTAAGTTTGTGTCGGAAGGCACGCAAGCGTTGCCGGTCTTTTTGCGGGGATACTCGCCGGATGCCGATATCATTGTCTCGAAATCTGTGCATATCAGTGGTGAATATCTGATTGTAGAAAATTTACATTTTTATGATGCGGGTTTCCGGATTCCTTATGATCAAAATGGAGTGACCGCACATGCAAGACATCTCTCTATACGAAACAATGTCATTGAAGGGACGGGTGAGGTCTCCAGTGGCGGGGGAATCAAAATTGCCACACGAAATTATGATGATCTGGTTGAAGATATTGTGATCTATGGCAATGAAATCTTCAATTGCGGCAAGCATGATCATACCAGCCAAAATGACAGTCATGCGGTTACCGTAGGGAAGAATGCAAAGAACATTTGGATGTTGAATAATCACACCCATCATAATGGCGGTGATTCCATTCAGGTGGCGTATTATTCTTCGGCGCCGGATTTGATTTCCCAGTATATTTATATTGGGGGAAATGACATGCATGATGACGGGGAAAATGCGGTCGACCTCAAAGGTAGCCGAGACGTTATTGTGTCGGAAAACAAAATGTACAACTATGATGGTTACGCCGGACGTGATGACATGGGGGTTGCATTTGTTGCACACAGTGCGATTGAATATGCGGTGGACGTTTGGGTGATTAACAATGAAGTTTACAATGCAAACTTGGCAGGTCTCCGTGTCACCAGTGGTTGTGATGAGGTCTATTTTGTGGGGAATTCCATCTCCAATATTCAAAATGCTGAAGGGAAGGGCACCGCTATCGCTTCCTGGACCTCTCGAAACCAGTATATTGTGAACAACACCATTGCGCATACAGATATTGGCATTGATTACACCAGCGGTTCAGGGGATTACGCGGTGTTGATCGAAAACAATGTGATCAGTGATTTATCCACAAATAAATATATTTTACTTGAGTACAGTGCCTACATCGCGGTTTCCACAATTGATCACAATCTATGTTATCATCCGACGCTGACGCCTTCCATCGTGGGCAATGACACGAATACCCTGTTTACCTCTCCATTGTTTGTGGACTTGCCTTCCAATGATTTCCGTTTGGCTGCGGGTTCCCCAGCCAAGGATACGGGCAAAGTGAGTACGGTATATCAAACTTTCTTCGACCGTTACGGTTTAGATATTTCTGTAGATATGAATGGCGTTGCGCGTCCGCAAGGTAGCGGTTGGGATCTTGGTGCTTTTGAATTTGTAGAAGATGCCCCCTTGGATAGTGATAAGGATGGGGTCCCGGATGACTGGGAGATGTACTATGGATTTAATGAACAGGATGCTACGGATGCCGCTCTCGATTTTGATGTGGATGGGATGAGCAATAAGCAGGAGTATATTGCAGGGACCGACCCAACCGATCCACAGTCCTACCTTCAGTTGACTCAACTCGAACACGCGGGTGAATCCTTCACTCTGAGTTTCCTCAGTCAGGTGGGACGCGAATACAGTGTCGGTCGTAAATTCGACCTGCAAGAGACAGACTGGGTGATTGTGATCAGTGGTATAGTCGGCTCCGGAGAAATGATCCAGGTCGAAGATACTGCGGACGAACCTGCCCAGTTTTATCGTCTGAATGTGACCATTCAAGAATAAGCAGAATTCACCATTTAAGACTCCGAGTTAGATCAAATTTAAAAAAATCAAAAAATCAAAATGTCTAAATCCCCTAAATCTCCTTTGAAATCACTCATACTGATGATGCTCATACTTGTGAGCGGATTGTCCGCAGTCGCGGATACATATTCGATGCCCATTGGTATTCCGGAACCCACATTTGGACTCACAGAATCGCATGAAATGTATGCGGGCGAGTTCTATGCTGCAGGCGGTTTTTATTATAAAGATGCGGGAAATGGGCCTTATACGCATTATGTCGACAACACGAATGTGAATGCGACGGATACGGATAATCCGTATGGAGACCCCACCACGCCTCGTCTTACTTTTCCATTAACAATGCCTGCTGGTTCTGTCGTGGAAATACATGGAACTGGGTATGCGACCAATATCGATCGTTTCAAACTGGTTTCAGAAGGAACTGAAGCACTCCCTGTTTTTATGCGAGGTTATTCAGCAGATGTTTCAATTACCATTAATAAAAAGACACATGTCAGCGGCGAATATCTGATCATTGAGAATTTGCACTTTTACGATGCCAGTTTGGTTATTCCACATATGCAAAACGGATTCCCGTATCATGCCGAATACATTTGTGTTCGCAATAATGAGATAGAGGGGACTGGAGAGTTTAGTAGTGGTGGTGGGATACAGGTGTTAAGTATCTCAAATGAAGAATTAGCTGAAAATATAGTGATCTTCAACAATGAGATCCATCACTGTGGACAACATGACGCCACAACTGAAAATGATAGTCATGCAGTTTCTCTTGGAAGAAATGTTAAGTATTTTTGGATGCTGAATAATCATGTGCATCATAATGGAGGCGATTCATTTCAGGTGAAATATGCGTCTTCTGAACCTGATTTGGTTCCTCAATATATCTATGTCGGTGGTAATGAGATGCATGATGACGGGGAAAATGCGGTCGATCTGAAAGGGTCCTTGGATGTGGTCGTTTCAGAAAATAAAATGTATAACTACGATGGTTTTACGGGCAGTGATACGATGGGGGTCGCATTCGTCGCTCACAGTGGTCCGTCTACCTATCCCATTAACGTTTGGGTGCTGAATAACGAAATATATAATTCAAAACTGGCAGGTTGTCGGGTGACCAGTGGGGATGAAATCTATTTTATCGGAAACACGGTATACGATATTACTGGCGCGTCGAGTGGTGGGACCGCGTTTGAATCTTGGAACTCCGCGGAGCAATACATTATTAATAATACGATTTCAAAGTCAGATCGTGGAATTAAGTATAGTGGCGTGAATAACACCGTTGTTATTGAAAATAATATCTTCAGTGACTTAGCGACCGACCAGTATGTCATTCTAGATAATAGCGTCTATTCGGCGAATGCAGTCATCAACAATAATTTGTTTTATCATGACACGCTGACAGCTGTAGTCGATGGCAACGACAACAATTCACTCTGGGTGTCTCCGGATTTTGTAGATTTAAGCAGCAATGATTTTAATTTAAGTGCAAGTTCACCTGCCAGAAATGCCGCCACAGCGAGCACGGTTTATCAAACGTTCATTGACCTTTATGGTCTGGATATTTCATACGATATGAATGGCACTGCGCGCCCGCTCCGCAGCGGTGGAGATATTGGGGCCGTCGAATTTATTGAAGACACCAGTTCATATACGATGCCGATCGGTATTCCGGAGCCGTCCTTTGGTCTGAACGAGACCTATCGGATGTATGATGAAGCTGCGAATCGGAACAGCGATCTAAGCTACACACAAAATGAAGAAGGTGGGTATTACACTCACTACGTGGATAATACCAGCGCGGCAGCGACCGATTCTTCCAATACCTACGGGACGCTCGCGAAGCCAAGAGCAACGATTCCTCGTTTCGTGCCAGCTGGGAGTGTGGTTGAAATTCATGGCGGCCCTTATGTGCACAAGTCCGGCAGCGCATTGAGGCTGGATGGCGTGGGCACTGCTGAAATGCCGATCTTCTATCGAGGTGCAGATGCAGACTCGTTGGTGCGTATTGATGTCACAGCACAATCGGGATTCACAAATTTGGCCCATTATATCATCATTGAGAATTTGAGCTTATTTAGATATAGCATCAACCCAAGTGCAGGGACTGCGGTGTCCCACATTTGTTTGCGTAATTCAGAAGTCTCTGGAGATACTGACAGCGGCGGTGTTAGCGTCGGTAGTTGGTTTACGGGCAACTGGATCAGCAATATTGTGTTATACAATTTGGACGTCCATGACAACGGTCTGTGGAATATTACCACCGACGAAGAAGATAATGATCAAGATGTTCATGGTGTCGGCATCGGGGAATATGTGGAGCACATGTGGATCTTGGACAGCAAGCTTTACCATAATTCAGGCAACGGCATTCAGCTCACCGGTGGAGGACCTTCAGGTGATAATACACGAGCGCACCATATCTACATGGGGCGAAATTATGATAATGGTCAGCCAAACTTGCAAAAATTTATTGGCATCAAAGGGTCGAGCGATGTGATTGTTTCCGAAAATCATGTGAGCACTCAGGGTGGCATTCGAACAAGGGCTGGAATGGGGTTTCAGTATGGCCCCGAACGAGTTTGGTTTTTGTTTAACAGAATCCATGACGTCGATGGAGGTATCATCGCTGGTAGCAATAGCGTGGCTAATCCAGGTGAAGAATCCTATTTCATCGGGAACCTGATCTATAACATTTACCAAAAAGACTATGACAGCTGGGATCCGGACAACTCATGGTCCAATGCCGCAATGGCGCTTTGGGGCGGGACGAACCGCTACGTCATTGGCAATACGATCTATAATGTGGACGCCGGTATTTATAGTCCAGGCGGTGGCACGTTTAATATCGTAAACAATGTGATCTCTGAGGTGACTCAACCCGCAGGACGTCATATTTATATCCAAACCAAAACCGGGACTCCTGAATTCTATTTCTACAATAATTTGTTCAGCGAAGAAACCGAAGCCGGCGACGTTCGTCTCCAATGGGGAGATTTGGTCGGTGATGTCGCATACTTCCAGGCAAATACAGCAAACGCTCACGACAACATCGATGCGGATCCACTCTTTACGAATACGTCCACGTATGATCTGTCATTGCAAGCGGCCAGTCCCGCGATTGATGCAGGAATGTCTGACGGAATGGTAGAGGATATCTTTGATCGATTTGAACTGCTTTACGGTATTGATATACGTAACGCGACGATCGGCGGAGCGGCCCGTCCATCTGGAGTCGAATCGGACATCGGCGCGTTTGAATATTCAGATGCGGCACCGACTTCAACTTCGGTCTTACTGATCAACGGAGGCACTGGTGATGGCATTTATGAAGCAGGTAGTGTGGTTCCAATCGTTGCTGGTGCGGCTGCGGATGGATATGAATTTGATGCCTGGACTGGTGATATTGCAACAATTGCTAACCCTAGTAGCGCGAGCACCACGGTCACCATTGCAGAGAATAGTTTAACCATTACCGCGACCTATAAGGCACTGCCAGGAGCCGAATACAATTTGACCGTGAACAGTGGCTCTGGCGAGGGTGCCTTTGAGGCAGGCAGCGTCGTAACAATTGTTGCAGACGCGGCACCAGACGGACAAGTCTTCGATACCTGGACGGGCGACGTTACACACCTTGCTGATACCAGCAGTGCAACGACGACAGTCACGATGCCAGCAAACAGTGTTAGCGTGACTGCAACGTATCAAGATGCGGCTGAGGTGCAATACGGCTTAGTCGTCAATAGTGGTTCGGGCGATGGCGATTACGCTGCAGGCAGCGTCGTAACAATTTTTGCAGACGCTGCCCCTGATGGACAAGTCTTCGATGCCTGGACAGGCGACATTGCAAACCTTGCTGATACCAGCAGTGCAACGACGACAGTCACGATGCCAACCAGTGCTGTGACCGTGACAGCGATGTATCAGGATGTATCTGTTACTGTCCCAGCATCTACGATTGTTGTTGAGAGTATTTCGGCTCCATTCGTTATCGATCTCAATGGACGTGAATTTTGGGCATTTAAGGATGATGTACATGGTAATCTAGCGGGTGCGGCACAGGACATCGGTGAACCGGTATTCACGGTCGGAGAAGGCTCTTTATCTTCTACGAATTCGACTGATTTTCAATTTGTTCAAGATACGATTGAGCAAGCGAGTGGCTATGTTTCGATGAAGTATAACGAAGCCAATACATGCTTGATACCCTTAATTGGAAATGGACAAGAGCAGACCGCTAAAATCTATATCAAGGCCGGCGTTTGGGGGGCTCTGGGCAAATTTACAGTCACGGCGGGGGAGGACAGTCAGGTCGTGGACTTACCTCGGAGTAATGCGTGGTTGCGCTATGAGGTCAGTGTCAAATTTACCGATTCAGTCGATGTGGTGATTCAGCCAAACGGTGCCTATGACGGTTATTCTACTTTTGGTATTGCTGGAGTCGTTTTAGACAAATTGTCCACAGCGCCAGAACTTCAATACAGCTTACTGGTCAATAGTGGATCGGGCGACGGCACTTTCGATGTGGGCAGCGTGCTTCCCATTATCGCCGATGCAGCTCCAGCGGGACAGGAGTTTGATGCGTGGACGGGTGATGTCGCAACGCTTGCGGATGCGACGAGTCCGACAACGACTGTCACAATGCCGGCAGCAGACGTTACGGTGACTGCGACCTATAAGGATCAGTCAACACCAGTGAGTCCTGCGGCCTATCAAATGCCGATCGGAATACCCGAGCCCGCGTTTGGTATCCATGAGACGCATGAAATGTATGCGGGCGAGTTCTATGCCGCCGGTGGTTTTGCTTATAAAGATGCTGGTCATGGTCCTTATACTCACTATGTCGATAAAGACGCGGTGAATGCGACGGATACGGATAATCCTTACGGTGATCCGAGCCTGCCGCGCCTGTCGATTCCGACAACGTTACCTGCGGGTTCAGTGGTTGAAATACATGGCACAGGCTATGTGGCTCCACGTGTGGTGGGTAAGTATCAATATATCTTTACCTCTGAAGGCACCGCAGCGCTGCCTGTATTTGTTCGCGGTTTTTCAACGACTGCATCGGTTGTCATTACTTCGCCAGTTCATGTGGCGGGTGAGTATCTGATCATCGAAAATCTATATTTTGATGAAGTGAGCGCCTCCATTCCATATACTCAAAACGGTGTAAGCGCTCATGCTAAATATATTTCGATCAGAAATAACGAATTCGCAGGCAATGGTGAGGTCGGAAGTGGTAGTGTGATTGGAGTGTATACGCTCAATTATGACGACTTGGTTGAAAACATTGTTTTATACAACAACGAGATTCACCACTACGGTAAGCATGATCATACAACGGAAAATGATTACCATGCGGTGGGAGTCAGTCGGAATGTCAGGTCCCTCTGGATGCTCAAGAACCACACACATCACAACGGCGGCGATTCGATTCAAGTGCGGTATTATTCTTCGGCTCCAGATCTGACGCCGCAATACATCTATATTGGTGACAATGATATGCATGATGATGCAGAAAATGCGGTTGATTTGAAGGGGTGCTTAGATGTCATTGTTTCTGAGAATAAAATGTATAACTATGATGGTTTTTCAGGGACGACTAATTCCGGCACACCGTTTGTCGCCCACTATGATACTCCATCCGAAAATGTTTCAATCAGAGTCTGGGTGATTGCAAATGAGGTGCATGATTCACTCGGCGGGGGATTTGCTGTCACCAGTGGTCCTGATGAGATTTATTTCGCGGCAAATAAGGTCTACAATATCACCAATTCTGCGGGCACTGGAACTGCGTTTATTTCCTGGTCATCGAAAAATCAATATATCGTTAATAATACGATCGTGAATTGCGATCGAGGCATTAATTACACCAGTGGTTCGGCCGTCTATTCAGTCACCATTGAAAATAATGTATTCAGTGAGTTAACAACGGATTACTACATCAATCTGAGCGATAGTAATTACATTGCGAACTCAACGATCGATCATAATATATTCTATCATTCTACACTAACTCCATCTATTGTCGGTAATGAAACTAATTCTATATATGTTTCTCCGATCTTTGTTGATTTAGATAATAATGATTTAAACCTAAGTGCCAATTCTCCTGCTATAGACGCCGGTAAGGTGAGCGCTATTTATCAAACATTCTTTGACTGGTATGGTTTAGATATTTCTGTAGATATGAATGGCGTTGCGCGTCCGCAAGGTAGCGGTTGGGATCTTGGTGCCTTTGAATTTGTAGAAGATGCCCCCTTGGATAGTGATGAGGATGGGATGCCGGATGACTGGGAATTTTTCTATGGATTTGACGAAGAGGATGCTGAGGATGCCACCCTTGATTTTGATCTGGATGGCATGACGAATAAGCAGGAGTACATTGCAGGTACGCAGCCTAAAGACGCACTGTCCTTTTTCACTTTTGATCAACTCCAGTTGAGCGGTGATGTCTTACGTGTCCGTTTCGCCACTGAGCTGGGACGTATTTACAGTGTAGAGCGCAAAGAAAGTCTACAGGACCAGGACTGGGAAGAGTTGGCTACGGGGATCCTTGGAACGGGAGGACTTATCGAGGTCGAAGATACGTTTACCGGCACGAGCTACTTCTATCGTCTCACCGTCGAGATGCCATAAATCAGACCCGGTAAATGGACGTGGTGAAGAGAACTTGCTTTTACAGGTTCTCTTCTAAGCGTTCGATTTCTTCGCTCACTTCCATCCATTCGCGTGAGGTGGATTGAATTTCGCCGGCGATTTCAGCTAAGTGCTGTTGATGGGTTTTGAAATCAGAGACCTCACCTGTTTGGGCTTTCTGTACTTCGCTGGTTTGGGTGGCTTCTAATTGTTCAATGGCTTGCTCAAGTTTACGTTGGCGGTTTTCCAGTTTACGAATTTCTTTGCGCGCCTCTTTTCGTTTTTTACCATCTGGTTTTGGTTTGGAGGATGCGGCATTGGCATCAGGTGCTTTGCCATCGATGGCTACTTTACCGCCACTCTGGGAGAGGAAATCATCATAACCTCCTAGCCAGCGGCGGACGCCTTCGCTTCCGATGGAGATCACGCCATTCGCAGTGTTGCGTACAAAGCTACTATCATGACTGACAAAGCAGACGGTGCCTTTGTACTGGCAAATGGCCTGTTCTAAGGCTTCACGTCCTTGAATGTCCAAATGGGTGGTCGGCTCGTCGAGCAGAAGTAGGTTAGGGGGATTGATAAAGATTCGAGCAAAGGCGAGACGAATCTTTTCTCCTCCGCTCAAAACTTTGACCGGTTTGTC
Source organism: Kiritimatiellota bacterium B12222 (assembly GCA_029719485.1). Lineage (GTDB taxonomy): Bacteria > Verrucomicrobiota > Kiritimatiellia > SS1-B-03-39 > UBA6053 > UBA6053. Next base: position 1,629,939 of record CP120722.1, read on the forward strand.
ACAGAATTCGCCTTGAAAGCCAAAACTGCCCAGTAGGGTACGGACGGCTTGGTCGGTGGTTTGTCCGCGGGCGGCGTCTTTGACTACTTTAAAAACAGAGTGCTCCAAAGGAAGGGTCTCTGCAAATTCCTGGGATTGATAGCCGGTGACCAAATGATGTCCGGATACCCGTTTTCCTTCAACCGGTTGCAGGATTTCTGCCAAAATTTTCAGTAAGGTGGTTTTTCCCATGCCGTTGTAGCCGACCAAGGCCAATTTGTCGCCGCGCTCAATGCTCAAATCCACGCCTTTAAATAACCAAGGGCCATCAGGGTATTTGAATCCCACATTTTCGGTGCGCAGCAGTTGATGGCCGGAGGAGGGAGGTTCGGGTAAACGAAGTAGTACTCGGTTGTCCTCTTTTTCTAAATCCGGTAAGGGTTCCATTTTCTCCAGCATTTTAATGCGGCTTTGCACCTGTGCGGCTTTGGTGGCCTGGGCGCGGAAACGGCGAATGAAACTTTCGATATCTTCGCGTTGTTTGGAGAGGGTTTTGTAGCGGGCGATCTGTTGTTCGATCCGTTCTTTACGGAGAATGACGTATTTATCATAGCCTCCGGCAAAGCGGGTGACCGATCCATGTCGTAAATCCAAAATGTCTTTGGCCAGACTGCGGAGCAGCTGACGGTCATGCGAGATGAGCAGGAGGGTACCTGAGAAGTGGGAGAGGAAGCGTTGCAACCATTCCACGGCAGGCAAATCAAGATAGTTTGACGGTTCGTCGAGCAGGAGAATGTCGGGAGAGGATAACAGTACACGGGCCAATTGGGCCCGCATTTGCCATCCACCACTGAATGAGGACATTGGTTCGGTAAAACGATCCGGGGTGAAACCCAATCCGCCCAGTGCAGCTTCGGTATTGGCAGTTAATTGGTAGCCATCCCGATGTTCAAATTCGTGTTGGAGATCGCCAATTTTTTGAAGGAGTTCAGGCGGGGAATCAGCGGTCAATTGTTCCTGGAGCTCATGGAGTTCGATTTCCATATCGATGATTTCCTGACAACCCGCTTTTACAAAATCCAGTAGGCTGCCGTCCTCTTCATTGGACGGGAGTTGCTGACGCAAGTATCCGACCCGCTGAGTTCCGGGCACGATGACATCACCCTTATCGGTGTCCTCATCTCCAATGATGAGTTTGAAAATGGTACTTTTGCCGGCGCCATTGGGCCCCACAATCCCCACCTGCTCACCGGGATTCACGGTAAAAGAAGCCTGATTTAAAATGGTTTGCGGACCAAACTGCTTAGAAACTTTGTCGAAAATGATCATGAGCAGTCTATACGCCATAGAATGAATAGTTCCAATGGAAACGGCAGGGGAGTGTCGCGAAATACTTTTTGTGTCGCTAAATGGCTGTATTTGTCGCTAATTATATTTTTATGTCGCTAAATGTGGTTGTTTTCTGTTAAGCGACTACATGCAAATAACTTACAATCATGACTGAAGTTATCTCACGGGTACACGAATGTCTTGGAGGGAGGTTAGGATCGTTTTCTCATGTCTGGACTCATTCGGTGCTCTTCACGCGACATGGCTGCATCGTCTCCCTGTTCGAAGGCTAAATCGATGTGGCACAAAAGATCGTGAAGACCATTGATCAACTTAATGCCCGTATGGAGAAAGGTTCATGATACGCGGCGAGTGGGAGCCTGAATGGGCATCTGAAATTTGGGCCACCGGTCCACAACAATTACCAGCTGTAGAGTGATCGTTGCGGACCGGTGGCCCGTGACGCAATTTTCGACCGAGTACCCAGCGCTACGCACTTGGCTGAGATCTTCGTGGACCTGCGGCCCAAATTTCAGGAGCTGATTCCGGGATGCGCCTCTTGATAGGGTCTGTTGATGTATTCAGTAGCAACGCTACGGCCCTTTACCAGCCAGGGGTTGCACCCCTGGCTGGTATGGGGCCGCGCCTTTGGCGCTTTGAGTAAGATTTAAAAAGCCCGATTTCATGTATTATCGTGGTTATCCGCGCCCTGGGTCACTTTGCTCCTTGGATGGGGCTCGCAAACGGCAACTGCCATATGCTGGCTCCGTGACTCCTCCGTGATCTCAGGTGGTTTATTTCCCACTATATTCTACGAAGAGTCGTAATTATAATTTATTTACGGGGTATCCATTTGAAGCAAGTTAGCAGAAATATCCTTTATAAATTACAGATACATGTATCCACGTTCTCCAAAAAGCCCCAAAGGGGAGGTTCTCCGTAGCCCAGTGCGTAGCGCTGGGATGACGTCCTGAAATAAAAGGCCTGAAAGGCTGTCTCTCACTCTTTACCCGCACGCAAGGGAGTCAGACCTACGGCCCTCTTGCCTTTTTTTATAAACCGATCCCGGCGCTTCGCACCGGGCTGTGGGGAAACAGACCCTTGGTCCTCCTCAGGTTGATAACCTAGAACAGTAAACACATCCTGATTTCATCCAAACGCCAACCAAAGTGAAGTACTAAAGGCGAACGTGCTTCAAGTGGATAGCTCGTACTTTTTTTTATGTGTCGTATGTTTACTTTCAAACTCTGAACAGAAATAGCTCCGCACAGCGAGCAAGCTCAGTGCTTGGTTTTCTTTTAAACACGCATTTGCATTATGCCGTTACCTTGCGGCGGCGGGCGTGGCGTTGGGATTTGGCGCTCTGGTAGAGATTCCTGCGTTCTTTGCGGATCATGATGTCGAGGTCGGCATTGGCGTAGCCCAGATGGGCGACGAGGCTGTGCAAAAGTTTGCGTTCGGCGGGAACCACTTTGCCGTCGGCCAAACACATGCGGACGAGTTCCTTCAGAAACTCGGAGGACTGTTCGTAGCTGTCGGATTGAAAAGGCGCGACCCTGTGAGTGCCGTTGCGGGTCTCTTGAATCATCCGATCAAGATCTTCGAGTGGGATGCCACGTCGCTTGGCGGTCTTTTGTAGGAGCTGGAGCTCTTTTCCGTCTATGTGACCGTCCGCCAGCATGATCTGAATGGTGGCGGCCAGCAGGGCTTCGGAGGCTTCGGCTGAAAAGGCGGCGCTTGCAAGGGTTTCTGCTTTTTCGGGTGCCGTGGTGGCGGGGAGTTGAGTGTAGCGCGCAGGTTCGATGCTGTGGAGTACCCAGTCGTTACTGCCGTCGTTTTGCGGCAGGCCACAGTATTCGCAAGTGGCGCGGGGAACGGGATTATGCGGTGCGCCGCAACCGGGGCAGTGGTCTGAAACCAGGGCACGGTTGATTTGGGAGCGCACGGAGCTGTTGCGAATGAGTACAAAGTCATGTGTCCGAAAGCGGGAGAGGTCGTAACGGGGTGGAAGGGTGGCGGGGATATGCTGGGTCTCTGGATGGGAGGACCAGCGCACCCGCACCCGCACACGGTCGAGCCCCTCTTCCTCTCCGGGGCAGGGCAGGATTTCGCTGACATCCACTGCACCGACGGCGGCGTCGGCCTGGAAGCGGTGACGGCCTTCGCTGTCGGGGCTGAAATCTTCCGCCTGTTGCGCGAGAAAGTCGGGGTGGGCGATAGCGGCCACCCGGCCCGCATCGGCAAAAAATTCTCCCGCCCGCAGGCGCCAGAAGAAAACCGATGCGCGGTCTTCAATCGCCTGCAGGCAGAAACCGGGATCTTTGGCCTGCATGTCGCTCATGCCGGGAAGTTTCCCGGGCTGGGGAGGGCGCCAGGCTTCGAGTTGGGTAATTTCACTCAACACCCAGTCATACTCTCCGGAGTTGACGACGGCGGAGCAGTTTCCGCAGGCCCCGCGGTCGAGAAGGGCGATTGGTGCCCCGCAGTTGGGACAAAAGCCCTCGATCAGTCCGTCTGCGGAAGGCGTTTGTGTCCCGGGACGGCGCAGAAAGGTCCAGATCTCAGAAAATGCTTCAGGGTGGTCGCTGCCGGCCAGGCGTTTTTCGTTTTCGAGGGAGACGGTGGTGTCGCGGGCGGTGGCGGAGATGAGCACATGAAGGGTGTCAAAGGCGGGGTCGGAGAGGGCGCTCACGAGGCGTGCATCCGTGACGGTCACATCCTCCATGCGGTTGCGGATTCCGCAGCCTTTTTGCATCTCGATCTGTAACTGAAAACGGTTGAAGATGCCATCGGAGATGAAACGTCTCGCGGGGGCCATGTCCTGATTGCTCCAGGCGGTTTGAATTTCAAGGAAGGCCTGTTGGCAACGACTGACGAAGGCTTCGGGCTCGAAGTTGGGGTCGCGTTGCTGTAAGTCGGAGATGTTGAGCGTTGGAGCCGACCTGCGGATGCGTGTGGTTTCGTTACGGATGGTGCGGGTGACCTGAGCTGAATGCACTTGGCGCTGTGAATAGAAGAAAATGGTGAGTATGCCTATCACCAGCGGAATCCCCACCAGGGGCATTTCCACACAAAGTCTGATCAGGAAATAGATGAGCATCCCGACACCTTCGCCCCCGCCTGAAGATCCGCCACCTGAGAAAGAACCGCCCGAGTAAGCTCCACCACCCCCGGCCCGCCCGAATGCCTCAAGGGCCAGGCACGTAAAGATGAGGGCCAGCCCCAGCCGTTTTACCTGTTGTGGGATCTTTGTCGGGATGCTGGGTTTTAGACCGAATAAAGGGTTCCGTTTGCGTGCTTTGCGTGGTGTTTTCGGAGCTGTGGGATGGCAAGACATGTGAGAAAGCATGGGGAAGTAACGTGTGAAGTCAATGAGATCAGTTACGAAATTGACAGTGAAAATGGCGGCGGTGAAAGAGGGTGCATCTCAGTTCAATACGTCCTTAAAAAGGGTAGGCGTCGTCGTCATCCTCGTCGTTTGGGTCGGGTGGATCCTCTTCAAGGGAATCAGCTAAGAGGTCGCTGAAGTCTTCCAGAGAATGGAGCATGTCTTGTTGCTGTCCGAGAATTTCGTCTTGAGTCATTTGCCAGGTGGCGGGTCCTCCGATTTCGAGTTCGGCTTCGGCAATTTCGAGGACTACCCGACCGTTTTGTTCGCTGAACCATTCGAGGTAGAGAATGTTCGCGATGCGTTGGGGTACGTGCAAGCCATTAATACCGAGTTCCCAAGCATCTTCAATGGGCACATCCAGGAGGGGGTGTTTGCGGGAGGCGGTGATGTCGCCACTGCGTCCTTGTTGGAGGGGATGAAGGTCTTGGGAAAGAGGGATCGTGGGTTCGGGGTTGCGGAAGTGGAGTTGTAAACCGGCGAGGTCCGGGTTTGGGAGGCCTTCGAGTTCCAATTTTATGGGCACATCGAGCCCTTCAATGATCAACTCTCCGGTGATTTTTCCTTTGGTTTGACAGTCAATCCTTCCGGAAATGACGTTGTTATGTATGCGGGTGGCCATGTCTTTGGGTTATCTGACTTTACTACAGAAGTCCATGGTTGAATATCCTAGAAAATGGGGTTTACAGGATCAAAAGGATTTACGACTGCTACACCTAAATCTTTGAAGTCGATGCTGTTTCGGGTGGCGATGGATAAGTGATGGACCTGAGCGGTGGCGGCGAGGAGACCGTCTATGACGGGGAGGCTGCGTTGGGATTGTAACTGGCCCCAGACTTTGCTTACTTGGGTGCAGACGGGAAGGAGGCAGTCGGCATAGCGGATTTCAATTCCGTTGAGCCATTCTTGTAACATCTGTGCTTGGGTAGGATCTTTTCTGTGGATGATCCCGATGCTTTTATTGATTTCCCCCAGACTGAGTACGCTGATATATTGGGGGGTATGGGCAATCGTCTGCGCCCATTGGCGAACATGCTGATCCGCCTTTTTGCCTTTGCGTAATTCGCTGAGGATATTTGTGTCGAGGAGAAGGCCCATTACAGTCCTGTCTCTCTGTTTTCAGGGTCGGAGGAACGGGAGAGGGGGAGCTCTAGTTCTTCAAGTATGGGGTGATTAACCAAATAGCAGGCTAAAGGTTCCCGGACTTCCTGAGGACGGTTCAGAGATTCGGCAAGTAATCGACGATGGTATTCTTCTGCGGATACGCCGTTTTCCGCTGCTCGGATTTTTAGTTTTTTGACCAAGCTTTCTTCAACATTTCGAACCAGTAACTGTTTCATGGCTCTATGGTGATATCATTGATATCAAGTGTCAAGAGTTGATTTAACTACTAGGGTAACTGCTGAGTAATTTGATGTAATTAGCGCGTTCGAAGAGTTCGGGATTGTCGACAAATTCGCGTCGCATGCATCCACGGAGTTCGTCGGCGGTGTTGTAGCCGTTTTCTTCGAGCCAATGGGTGAGGCCGGTTTTGAATTCGGTCATTTTTGCGGGGCCGTGTTTGAGCAGGGCGGAGGTGCTACAAACCACATTGGCGCCGGCCATGAGATATTTGATGATATCGGTGATCTCGTGTACGCCGGTGGTGGCGGCGAGATCGAGACTGCGTTGTCCGCGCAAGATAGCGATCCAGCTCATGGGCAGGAGCATTTCGCGGGAGGAGCTGAGGCCGAGTTTGCGAGAGGCGGTGCGGGAAGTGATATCAAAATCGGGTTGGTAAAAGCGGTTGAACATCACCAAGGCTGCGGCACCTGCTTCTTCAAAGCGTTTGGCCATATTGGCCATGGCGGCGTAGTGGGAGCCGATTTTTACAGCCACGGGAATGGAAAGGTTTTGGGTGATGCCGCTGACGGTTTCAAGTTGTCGGGTTTCAATTTCAGCACTGGAGATATTCGGGTCGGCCGAAATTTCATATAAGTTTAGTTCAATGGCGTCGGCCCCGGCGTCTTCAATTTGTTTGGCAAAATGCCCCCATCCTTCCCGGGTGGAGCCGTTTAATGAAGCAATGACGGGGATGCCGAGCGTCGCTTTGGCTTGGGTAAGATGTTCCAGAGCATGGTCGGTTTGGCGGGTGTAAAGGGTCGCGTCAGGAAAGAAGTCCCGGGCTTCGGCATGTGATTCGGTATTGGCATCCAGAAAATGATCCATGAAAGCCTTTTCCTGATGGAGTTGTTCTTCGAACACTGAGGGGAGAACCACGGCCGCGGCGCCAGCATCTTCAAGTTGACGTAATGCATCGAGTTTGCCGGTCATGGGCGACGCCGAAGCAAGCAGTGGCGAGGACAGGGGAAGCGTGAGGTAGGTTGTATTAAGAGAAGGCATAGTGGTCAATTTGTCATTGGTCAGAAGTCAGAGGTCAGAAAATAGAGGTCAGATCATGCGGTGTTATAGGGCCGGTCCTTCAGACCTTTGTGGTGGTGGGGGGCTTTGTCCCGGGGTTGCACCCCGGGCTGGTATAGGGTCGTGCCTTTGGCACTGGCTTGGGTTGGGGGCTGTTTGGGGGTTGGGATGGAGTTTGAGGGTTGTGGGATGATGGAAGTATAGGGTCGGTCTTTCAGACCTTTCTGTGGTGGGGTGGTTAATCCCAGAGTTGCACCCCGGGCTGGTATGGGGTCGTGCCTTTGGCACTGCTTTGGCTAGGGGCTGTTTTGGGGGTGGGGTGGATGGATTCATCTTCAGCGCCAAAGGTGCGGCGCTATACCAGCCATGGGTGTAACCCATGGAATTTGTCGAATAAAGAAGAGAGAACGCCAAAGGTGTGACCCTATATGGTTTCATTTTTGTTTCCATTTCAATCCCATACGTATCGTTCATCATATTCAATGTTATATTTATCTAGAAAAATTCGATATTCCTCTTGGAACGTTGTGGTTTTGTGATGTTCTTCTTGGTGGTCTATGTATGTCAGCAGTTTAGGAAGTTGAGTCATGCCGAGTGAAAAGGCACCATATCCTTTTTGCCAAGCGAATTTTTCTAGTGTGGCATCCTGGGGTTTTAGCCATTTGCTGGATTCGGTTTTCAGGTGTTTAATAAGGTCTGCGATGGTGATGGTGCGGGATAACCCTATGGCGAGGTGTACATGGTCCGCAACACCGTTGGACCGGTAACATTCGCAGTTTTGGTTACGAGCAAGGGTTGCAAGATAGGCATGTAATTCTGGACGAATCTCTTGGGTGAGAAAGGGGTGTCTGTCTTTGGTGCTGAAGATGACGTGAATGAGGATTTTTGAAAGTGACTGTGGCATTGGATTTATAGGGCCGGTCCTTCAGACCTTTGTGGTGGTGGGGGGCTTTGTCCCGGGGTTGCACCCCGGGCTGGTATAGGGTCGTGCCTTTGGCACTGCTTGGGTTGGGGGGATATTGGGAATTGAGAAAGGAGATATAGGGTCGTGCCTTCGGCACTGGCTTGGGTTGGGGGTTGAGGGGGTGGTAGGTTTTGGGGAGGTGGAGGTGGTCTTCAGCGCCAAAGGTGCGGCGCTATACCAGCCATGGGTGTACCCCATGGAAATGGGTGACCGAAAACATGTAAACGCCAAAGGCGTGGCCCTATAGGGGGTCATCCCTCCGCACCTGTGCTGAGGGTTTTGAATAAGGCCAACCGTTCTTTGATTCCGGCTTCGGCTTGGGCTAAAAGGGTAGCTGCGGATTCTGGATCGGTGATCTCTAATAATTTGAAACGCAGCTCTTCGTACATGTAGGTTTTGAGTGAGATTTCGGGGCTGTCGCCACTGTCCAGGGTGAGGGCAGGTCTTCCTTTAGCTTTTAATCGAGGATCAAAGCGGAGGAGGGGCCAGTGTCCGCTGAGCACCGCATTCTTTTGTTGTTCCAAGGAACGCTGCATGGGATATCCATGGGCAATGCAAGGGCTGTTGGCAATGATGAGGGAAGGTCCTTCCCATGATTCGGCCTCTTGTAATACTTTGAGGGCCTGCGGCAACTTGGCGCCCATGGCAATAGTACCGACATAGACATTGCCTTTGAGCATGCCGTGGAGGGCGAGGTCGGTTTTGGAAGTGAGTTTTCCGCCAGCAGCAAATTTGGCTATGGCCCCTAAAGGTGTGGATTTGGAGGCTTGACCTCCGGTGTTGGAATACACTTCGGTATCGAGCACCAACACATTGACATTTCGTCCGCTGGCGAGCACGTGATCCAGTCCACCAAAACCAATATCACAGGCCCAGCCATCGCCACCAATGATCCAAACCGAACGTTTGATTAAGGTGTCTAAAACGCTCAGCAAAAGTTTGGCTTTTGGCTCGTTCCGGGTCTTGAGTTGTGAGTTGAGTTTTGAAATGCGTTGGCGCTGGGCTTCAATTTCGCTGGGCACATCCAAAGGCGCTTGAATCAATTCTTCCGCCTGTTCGGGGACGAGTTCTTTTAGTAAGTATTCGGCCTGTTGGCGTTTGAGGTCGGCTGATATTCGAAAGCCGTATCCAAATTCTGCGTTGTCTTCGAATAGTGAATTTGCCCACGCGGGGCCGCGTCCCTCGGCATCTGTGGTCCAGGGGGTGGTGGGCAGATTGCCCCCATAAATGGAGGAGCAACCCGTAGCATTGGCGATCAGCATGCGATCACCAAAGAGTTGGCTGATGAGTTTTAATACTGAGGTTTCTCCACATCCTGAGCAGGCGCCGGGATACTCAAAGCGTTGGGGCAGAAATTGCACTCCACGCATGGTGCGGTGTTGGGTTTGCTCCTGTTGTGCGGGGACGCTACGGAAGAAGTCTAAATGAATTTCCTCACGTTCAAGTCGTGGTGCTTTTTCTTCTTGATGGAGGGCTTTGAGATTTGCCTGGGTTTTACTGCGTGCAGGACAGATTTCGACGCACAGACCGCAACCGGTGCAATTGGGTAAATCTAACTGGAGTAAATAATGACGATTTTCAGCGCCTTTGCCTCTGAGTTCAGGTGTTGGAAAATTTAAGGGGGCATTTTTTAAATCTTCGGTGGCGGCTTGTTTGACTTCAATCACCCCATGCGGGCAAATGACGACGCATTGGCCGCATTGAATACAGAAGTCAGGTTCCCAAACGGGTGCGACGGGTGAGAGATCTCGTTTATTCCATTTGGCGGTACTCACGGGCCAAGTGCCATCGATGGGCATGGCGCTAACTGCTAATTGATTTCCGTTGCCATGAAGCAACTTGGCGGTGACGTTTTTAACAAAGTTTGGGGCGTCTTTGGAAATGCTTGATAGGGAGGTGTAAGTGGAAGGGAGCTCTTGGGGCAGTTCCACTGCTTTTAAATTTGAAAGCGAGGCCTCGATGGCCTCGAGGTTTTGTGCGATGACTTTGGGCCCTTTGCGGGCATAGCTGGTATTTACGGCATTGCGAATGGCTTTAAGTGCTTCGGCTTCCGGTAACACGCCATTTAATTTGAAGAAGCAACTTTGCATGATGGTGTTGATGCGTCCACCCAACCCGCATTCGCGCGCCACGCGGGTGGCGTCGATGACGTACATTTTGAGTTGCAGGCGTTGAATTTTTTCCTGCATCCCTCGAGGGAGATGCGCTAAAATCTGGTCAGCCGCATGTGGGGTGTTGAGCAGAAAGGTGGCCCCGGGAGCGGCTTTGGCCAGTACGTCGATTTGTTTGGTGAATCCGAAACTGTGACAGGCGACAAAATTTGCTGATTCGATGAGGTAATGGGCTGCGATGGGTTTGGGGCCAAAGCGTAAATGCGATACCGTGCGCGATCCGGATTTGTTGGAGTCGTATTCGAAGTAACCCTGCACATGCATGCCGGGAAGCTTGCTAAGAATTTTGATGCTATTTTTATTAGCGCCTACGGTGCCATCGGCTCCTAACCCATAAAAGACCGCGCGGGTGCAGTCGGGATCTTCGAGGTGGAAGTGAGGGTCCACAGAGAGGCTGGTGTGGCTGACATCGTCGTCGATACCTACGGTGAACCGGGCTTTGGGGTTTTCGGATTTTAATTCGTCAAAAACTGTTTTCACCATGGCGGGGGTGAATTCTTTTGAACCCAGTCCGTAGCGTCCTCCGATCAGGGTTAGGTTTCGATTACTTTGTTGAAGGGTGGCGGCCACATCGAGGAAAAGTGGTTCTCCAAAAGATCCTGATTCTTTGCTGCGGTCGAGTACGGCGATGGATGTGACACTGGGGGGCAAGGCTGCTAAAAATGCTTCGGCGGGCCAGGGTCGATAGAGTCGGATTTGCATGACCCCGATTTTTTCGTCGGTTGTGGACAATGCTTCAACGGTTTCGATAACGGTTTCCGAGGCGGAGGCCATGATGACGATGACCCGTTCGGCATCGGCGGCGCCATGATAGTTGACCAGATTGTATGATCGTCCGGTGAGCGTAGTGAGCTTATCAAAAGCCTGTTGTAGGATATCGGGAATCGATTGATAGCGGCCATTGGCCGATTCACGTCCTTGAAAAAAGACGTCAGGATTTTGAGAAGTGCCGCGAATGACCGGGGCGTTGGGGTTGAGGCCTCGCTCACGATGGGCCAGGACATCCTGCGTATCGACGAGTTGTGTCAGAACTTCATCTGGCAGACGTTCGTAATCGGACAATTCATGCGAGCTACGAAAGCCGTCAAAAAAATGTAAAAAGGGGATGCGGGTTTTCAGACTGACCGCATGGGAGATAAGGGCAAAGTCATGGGCTTCTTGAGCTGATGCGGAGGCCAGCATAGCAAATCCAGCGCTACGTACAGCCATGACGTCCGAGTGATCGCCAAAAATAGACAAGGCATGGGTGGCGACGGCCCTCGCGGCTACATGAATCACACATGGACAGAGTTCACCTGCAATTTTAAACATCGAGGGGAGCATGAGGAGCAGTCCCTGTGAGGATGTGAAGGTGGTGGCGAGGGTGCCGGTTTGGAGGGCGCCGTGCATGGTGCCGGCGGCGCCAGCTTCGCTTTGCATTTCGACGACTTGGGGGGTGTTGCCCCAAATGTTTTTAAGGCCGGCCTGACCCCATTCGTCGCAAAGCTCTCCCATGGGGGAGGAGGGGGTGATGGGATAGAGGGCGCAAAGTTCGTTTAAGCGAAAGGCTACGTCGGCAGTCGCTTCATTTGCATCAGAACAAGCTCGGGAAGAGTCGGGTGTCATGGTGCCTCTGTAAGGAGTCATTCGCCACTTGTCACTCGTCATTTACAGTTTTGATTTTCGATCCGATCGTTGTGGGGTCGAGAGGGCGTGGATGTGGGTTTTTAGGTTACGGACGTTGGAATGGGCTTGGGGTGTGGTCTGTGGCCTGAAGGCCGACAGCTACGTTTTGTGAAAGGCGATCGGGCGATTGACTACTGACGTAACTTCAAAATGCGTCCGGCGGCGAGGGCGGCGCCGACACCGTTATCGACATTCATGACCATGAGGCCATTGGCGCAGCTCGAAAGCATAGCATTGAGGGCTGCATTGCCGTTGAGGGCTACGCCGTAACCGACAGAGGTGGGAACGCCGATGACGGGTTGTGGACATTGGCCGGCCACCACGGAGGCTAAAGCGCCTTCGAAACCTGCGACCACGATGAGTACATCAAAGGCGGCAAGTTCAGGTAGATGATGAAGGAACCGTTGGACGGAGGCGACGCCGACATCCTGAAAGCTTTTGGTTTTGAGGCCTAAGAAGCGGAGCACATTGCTGCATTCGGCTACGATGGGGGCATCGGCGGTGCCTCCGGAGAGCACGGCCACTTTTCCGGGTCGAAGGACGGGAGGACTTGCTTGCCAGAGCCAGGTGCGGGCGACGTCATCGTATTCACCACCCTCGAGATAGGCTGCTTTTTCTGCTTGGCACCTGGAGATTAAAACGGGGTGTTGATGATCACGACATTGCTGCAAGATGCGTTGAAGTTGGTCGATTGACTTTGATTCACCATACACAATTTCAGGAAATCCCAAGCGTTCCCTGCGTGAAAAATCAAAGGTGACATCCTGCTGATATTCAGGTCCGTTCATCGAAAAAATTAGCGGATGGCGTGGGAGGAGCCACGGCGTTCATCGTAAAAACGGAACACCATTTCATTGGGTTCGACCAAGCCAATTTCATGGGCAACTTTACGTACGTAGTCTGGGTCGTTCTGAAAACGTTCTTGACGAATGCGTAAATCTTGGAGGCGTAATTCCTCTTTGGCTTTCTCTGTGCGCAGTTCTGCCAGGCGATTATCATGGTCCTGATACTTGCGAAATTGAGGGATAAAGCCCACGATTGCACCACAAATCACCAATACCGCAATCATTGCGGCCATCATTTTGGTTAAGTGGTGAAAAGGGGTCATTGCATTGAGCTATAATTCTTTTGCAAAAATTGCCAGTCAAAAGCGTACGAAATGCACCTAAAGGGAGGCAGAGCAAAAAAAACGGCCCCGCGGAAGCGGGACCGTTTGGATGTAAACGAGGAAAGATCTTAGATCTTATCCAAGTACAGATCGCCACCACCGTAAACGGCGCTACTGCCCAACAGATCCTCGATGCGGAGGAGTTGGTTGTATTTAGCGATACGGTCAGAACGGCTCATAGAACCGGTTTTGATTTGACCCGCATTGGTCGCCACTGCGATATCGGCAATGGTGGTGTCTTCGGTTTCACCGGAACGGTGAGAGATGACCGCGGAGTAACCGTTGCGTTTGGCCATTTCGATCGCGTCCATGGTTTCGGTAAGGGTACCGATTTGGTTCACTTTCACGAGGATGGAGTTGGCGGTGGCACTTTGGATGCCGCGTTGCAGGTAAGAGGTGTTGGTTACGAACAGATCGTCACCTACCAATTGGATTTTGCTTCCGAGTTCGTCGGTGAGCAACTTCCATCCGTCCCAGTCATTTTCGTCCATACCGTCTTCGATAGAATCGATGGGGTATTTGGATACGAGTTCAGCCAAGTAAGCTACTTGATCTGCAGAAGAGCGTTTTGCGCCCTCTTCGCCTTCGAATTTCGCGTAGTTGTATACGCCGTCTTCGAAGAATTCAGAAGCGGCACAATCCAAAGCGATGGTGACATCTTTACCCGCAACATAACCGGCTTTTTCGATGGCTTCGAGGATGCAACCCAGAGCTTCTTCAGTTCCACCGGAGAAGTTTGGAGCGAATCCACCTTCGTCACCTACAGCTGTGGAGAGGCCTTTGCCTTTCAAAATGGCTTTGAGGTTGTGAAAGACTTCAGCGCCGCAACGCAGGCCTTCGCTGAAAGAAGATGCGCCTTTGGGACGAATCATGAATTCTTGGAAAGCGATAGGTGCGTCAGAGTGAGAACCACCGTTTACGATGTTCATCATGGGCACGGGCAATACTTTGGCGTTGGAACCACCGAGGTAACGGAAGAGGGGAAGACCTAATTCTTCAGCAGCGGCGTGAGCGGTAGCCAAAGAAACACCCAGCATTGCGTTGGCGCCGAGGTTGGATTTGGTGTCAGTACCGTCGAGGTCGAGCATGATTTGGTCAACGGTGAGTTGGTCCAATGCGTCGATGCCAATGAGGGCGTCGCAGATTTGGCTATTCACGTTTTCAACGGCTTTGGATACGCCTTTGCCCATCCATTTGGATTTGTCGCCATCACGCAGTTCGAGGGCTTCGTTCACGCCAGTGGATGCTCCAGAAGGAACAGCCGCGCGGCCAACAGCGCCGGTGTCGAGGGTTACTTCTACTTCAACGGTAGGGTTACCGCGTGAATCAACGATTTGTCTTGCATATACATCAATAATATCAGCCATAGGGAATATACTCCATGAGGGTTGTTTGAACTAAAATCTGCAGTCCTTTTAGTCTAGAAAATGGACCATGCAAGAACTCCCACAAAGAAAACAGCCTTTTCTTGCGCTTAACCGAAGTCTAACCTATAGGAAGGATATGAAACGAAAGGAAGAACAACTCGGCATTATGGGTGGCACCTTTAATCCGATTCATCATGGACATTTGATTGCGGCGCGGGCGGCGAAGGAACGTTTGGGGTTGGATCGTTTGTTGTTGTTGCCCAATGCGCGTTCTCCCTTGCGAATGGAAGAAGCCTTGGCCGATCCTGAGGATCGTTTGGAGATGGTGCGCTTGGCAGTCGAGGAGGAGTCGGGACTGGAGGCCTGCGATTTGGAGGTGCGTCGGGAAGGGGCTTCCTTTTTGGTGGAGACCTTGGCGGAATTGCAGGGCTTGTATCCGGATGCAACCCTGACTTTTTTGATGGGAGTAGATAGTTTGGATACCTTTGACCGTTGGCGAGAAGTTGATCGTATTGTGTCGTTGGCGCAAGTGAAGGTGATGCCGCGTCCGGGTAGGGCGGGTTCCGAAGCCTTAACGGCATTAGAAGCGCGCGCGCCTTCATTGGCAGGGAAGGTTTCCCTGATGCCGGCCGGTCCGCAAGTGGAGATCTCTGCGACGGAAGTAAGGCAACGGATTGCGTCAGGCCAGTCGATTCGCTATTTGCTGCCGGATGCGGTTGTGGATTATGTGGTTGACCACGGGATTTATGGGGCCTAGATCCCGGATGTGATACTTGGTATCTCTTGCTGCACTTTACAGTATTGCCGTTCTGCTACGGAGACTGCGGTGTTTCGTTTTCTACCTCAGAGAGGTATTTTCACTCGCCTCTCTCCTGATGTAGAACTAGTCTGACCAGGAAATGATGATTCCGTATTTTATTCTGTTGGCACTCGTGCTCGTCGTGATTTATTTTTTTTGTAAGGTGGCATTAAAATGTCACCGCAATGCGAAGCGGTCTGATGAGCGATATTTCGGGTATTTCCTGAAGGGTGTGTTCAAGAAGAGACTGCGGGTCATGTTTCTTTATTTGTTTACAATCTTTTTTGGCCTCGTGCTTACAGCTTTGCTCAGCGGAAGCCCTTTTTTTAGTATATATCCACTGAGTTTCATCGGGTTCCCTTTAGGAATAGGATACTTATTAAATATTAAACAGGGAGTGGCTTCCTCTGTATTTTACTGGCTAACCCTCGCCTTTTATCTGCTGGCCTTGCTGATGGGAATAGGCGTAAAAAGTAGAAAAATATTTTATATATTCTTAGGGGTGTTTGTCGCAAATATTGGTGGATGCACCTTGTTCTTTATGCAGGAGAGCAGAGAGGTTCAGGAAAGGCGGGTTCAGCAAGCGATTGAATATGAAATATATGTGAAAGAGCGTACGCCTGAGCAACATCTCATGGATGCGATTCGCGCAAGAGGGCGAGAGAAATACATCATAAGAAGGGAATTTGGTGACGGGCAAAAAAATGCCCTGAAAAGAGAGGAAGCGCATAAGGCGGCTCAGCTGAAGGCCCAAGCGGAAATAAGAGCGCTGGTTGAGCAAGGAGTAAATCTCGAACTGCCTGGGGAATATGGCAAAACCCCTCTGATGTTTGCCGTCCGATACGCGGACAGTGATATGATCTATCCGGGTACGGTAAAAGTGCTCGTCGATCTTGGCGCTGATTTAGATGCTCAAGATCCTCGCGGATGGACGCCCTTGCATTTTGCCTGTGCATATCTGAAGATTGATACGATCAAATTCCTGCTCGAAAAAGGTGCTGATCCCACGGTTGTAACGGATGAGGGTCAGAGTCCCCTTGCATTTTTGCAAGGTCGAAATGCTGACGATGCTGCTACTCTGGAAGAGGTGCGCTCTCTCTTGATTGAGGCTCAGAAAAAGATTACGGATTCCCGTCAGTCAAGAGCCTTGTAGGTTTTGGGGGGGGACTGAGAAGGGGAGATGCCTGGTGGTTCTGCAAGTAGGGTCTTGTGGGAGGTGGAGTGGAGGCGGGGCATCCTGCCCCGGTTTTCCGGCGCAGGATGCGCCGCGTCCACCTCAATAATACCCGCCGCGTTCTTCGTCGAGCATGCCTCCGTAGCGTTGGGGCCAGGTGTAAATGTCACTTTCCTGTAAATTTTTTATCGTAGATGATTCCACTTGAGATCAGGTTTATAGTTTATTTTTCTCGGGTTTCGGCCTGTGGCCTAAAGGCCTACAGCTACATTTTAATAATAGCCGCCGCGTTCTTCTTCGACGAATCCTGATCCTAACTCGGAGATAAAGCGGGAAGGAGGATACCAAATCATACCGCCGTCGCGTTGACGTCGCATTTGGGGCATGCCCATGACCAAGCGGTCTTTGGCGCGGGTGACTGCGACATAAAAGAGGCGACGTTCTTCGGATTCTCCGCCACTGTCTCCATCTTCCATGGAGCGGCTGGAAGGGAACATGCCGTCTGCACACCACAGCACGGCCACTACGGGATATTCCAATCCTTTAGATTGATGAATGGTGCAGAGGCGAATGGCGTTGGCTTCTTCTCCGTCATCGTTGGCCTGTTCATCCAGATTGGTTTGCAGGGCCAACTCATTCATGAAATCTTCTAGATTTTCATAATTTCCGCAGTCTTCCGCCATGCCGTGTATGTCTTCCATGCGTTGTTTGGCATTATCGAACTGGTTATTGGCGTAGGCTTGGTAAAAGGATTCTAGAAACAAAAAGACCATTTCGCCCGGGTTGCGGGTGAGATCTTCTGCTTCCATTTGTTCCAAGGCGGCATGCACGGGTTCCCAGGCTTCTTTTCCGCGCTTCGGAATGTTGGCCTTGAGGAGATTCCGATCTTCGGAAGCGAGGGGGTTAAATTTGCGGCTGATTTTTTTCCAAACATTGCGGGCGCCTTTCTCGGCCACCCCGGGGAGGAGGCTCATCAAGCGTACAAAGGCCAGTTCGTCTCTGGGGTTTTGGGCCAGTCGTAGCAGACATAATACATCTTTAATGTGGGCTTGCTCGAAAAAGCGGACGCCGGAGGTGATGGCGTAGGGGATGCCTTCGCGGTTGAGTTCTAACTGCAATTCCATGGCGTGATAGTGAGCGCGATAAAGCACGCACATGTCTTTCCATTGATAGCCTGCGCGTTGCATCATGCGGAAATGGTTCACCATGTACTGCGACTGATGGCGTCCGTCGTTCAGTTTAGCCGCAATGGGACGAGGACCTTCGGGGCGTACGGGGCGCAATTCTTTTTGAAATTGTTCAGGATTTCCGGCGATACATTTATTGGCCACCCGCAGGATGCCCGGTACCGACCGATAGTTGGTTACCAATCGAAAGACTTGAGCTTCTGGAAAGGTTTCGGGGAAATTAAGGATGTTGCGATAGTCCGCGCCCCGCCATCCGTAGATACTCTGAAAATCGTCACCCACCACCAGCAAATTTCCGGATCCGCCGGAAAGCAGATCCACAAAGCGGGACTGTACGGGGTTGGTATCTTGATATTCGTCCACCATGACGTAGCGGAATTTGTGCTGGTAATAGTCACGCGGGCCCGGATTTTCTTCGAGCATACGAACCGCTTGCACCAGTAGGTCATCAAAATCTAATGCGTTGAGTTCTTTTTTTCGTTCCTGATACCGTGTTTGAATTTTGAGGATGGATTCCACGTCTATACTCGAATCTGCAAAGCGGTCCACGATAAGATCGCGCGGGTCTTCGGATTTGTTTTCTGCCAGGGAGAAGAGGCTGAGCAGCACTTGAGGTTTGGGGAATTCTTTGTCGCCCTTGTGTCCCAGTTCTTCGTAAATCGATTTCATCAGCGATTTTTGGTCGTCTGAATCGATGATGGTGTAATCGGTCCGGAAGCCGATTTTATCGGCGTGTAAACGCAGAATGCGGTTGGCAATGGAGTGAAAGGTTCCGCCCCACATGCCCTGCAAGGGTTCGTTGCCGACGCGATCTCTGGCGCGGTCCATCATCTCGGCGGCGGCTTTATTGGTAAAGGTCAGCAGGAGGATGTTTTCTCCGCGAATCCCTTTTTCTACCAACCATGCTACCCGATAAATCAAGGTACGGGTTTTGCCGGTACCGGCGGCGGCAATAATCAACACAGGGCCGTCATTCGCTTGGACGGCGGCCAGTTGTTCTTCATTCAGTTCAGATGCAAAATCGATGGTGTTCATATGTATCCCTTGTCCTTAGCAAAGAACCACGCTGCAATCGACTTCCCATCGACAATTTTATTTTCGTGGAACATGCGGGTCATTTCTTCGTACGGATACCTTTCTACGACCAGGCGTTCGTCTGCATCCAGGGTTAAATCGCTTGCGTTGGTCTCGAGTTCGGCAAAAAACAGGTCGTCCACCTCGTCGGTATAGCCCGGGGAGGGAAGGTAGCGACCGAGATAGTGGATGGATTTGGCTTTGTATCCGGTTTCTTCGAGTAGTTCGCGTTCGCCGGTGACTTGGGGATTTTCGCCGGGATCGCGCATACCGGCTACGATTTCGAGGCTTTCGGATTCAATGGCTTTGCGAAACTGACGCACCAAGAGAAACTCGCCATTGGCGCTGCGGGCCAGAATGCCTACGCCGCCACGGTGGCGGACAATGTCCCGTTTGGAGCGGGTGCCGTCGGCGAGTGCTACGTCGATACGTTCGACATCGAATACAATGCCATCCAGCAGGGTTTGTTTGCTCAGGGTGGTTTCGGTTAAATTCATGGAAACGTAAATGACATAAGCAACCAAACGATGCAACTGCATACCTTTTGCCGCGCAGGTTTATGTCAGGAAGTGGGGACTGCGCGGCTCTTCGGAAGATCTTTTTTAGCGCATTACTTTTAGAGGGTAATTATGCGGCAAATGCAATGCCATTTTTGTAGAACGATAGGTAGTAACTATTTAAATGGCCGCTCTCTCTTGACTTTAAATGGTCGGAATAGTGGGGTTCTGCTTGTATGCGGCGCTTTTTTAGAGCGTGCACTCTACTTTAATGACGAACAGACCTATGGCCATTAGGGCTATTTGAATTGAAATGTGAATGGTGATTTCTATGAAAGTAAAATGGTTCTCTACTTTGGGTATGACGCGTGCACTGATGGTGCTACTGTTGAGTATGATCAGTCTTGTGACGCAAGCGATTGAAGTGACGACAACCAGCAATTCGGGTGCTGGCTCGTTGCGTCAGGCGATTGCGAATGCGGCGGCCACGGATACCATTACCTTTCATGCGTCCCTTTCGGGACAAACCATTAGCCTGACCTCAGGGGAACTGCTGATCACCAAAAACCTCAGCATCGATGCTTCTGCGTTGCCGGAGGGAATTGTGATTGATGGGAATAATAATGACCGCATTTTAAATTATGCCACAGGGACCACGAATTCTGTGGATTCTGTTACCTTTGTGAATGGAAGCTGGGCTGCACTGGGTTCCAGTAATGTGGGTGGGGCGATCCTGGTAAATCCCAATGCGGTGGTAACGGTCAATCGATCCACTTTTACAGATAACCGGGCCTGGTGGGGCGGTGCGATCTATAA
The DNA here is from genome assembly GCA_029719485.1 of Kiritimatiellota bacterium B12222. Taxonomy (GTDB): domain Bacteria; phylum Verrucomicrobiota; class Kiritimatiellia; order SS1-B-03-39; family UBA6053; genus UBA6053. The sequence continues at coordinate 1,649,917 of CP120722.1, forward strand.
TAACGAAGGAGAGATTACGGTTTCAAGCTCAACCTTTGAAGGGAACTCCGCTGGATTAGGCGGAGCGATTTGCTCGATTACAGATGGGGTTGCGGCACTTACAACGGTGATAAATTCCACCTTTTTCGGGAATACAACGACTGGATCCGGGGGGGCGGTATGTCTTCGCTCGGGTTCGATGACTTTACAGTACTGTACGGTGACGGGAAATCTTTCCTCATCCACGGATGGCGGAGGCGGGGTGGCAAATATTACGCCCACCAATAGTCAGATCGTAGTGAAAGGCTGTATTATTTCTGGAAATACAGAAGGGGATGTGATCCGGGTCGGTTCAGACCCGACGGGTGGTTTCGACAGCGATAATTATAATGTGATCGGTACCGGGAATGCCACGGGTGATTTTGACGATTCTTATGATCAAATTACGTCATCCCCACTGCTGGCTCCTTTGGGAGATTATGATGGCCCCACTGAAACCATGCCGCCGCTTTCCGGATCTCCTGCGATTGAGAATGGAGGGCAAGGGCAAATGGGCACAGATCAGCGGGGCTTCACCCGTAAGTCCGGAAGCGGGGTCTGGCATGACAGTGGTGCGGTAGACACGCTTCCCAGTATTGTCCTGAATACGAATGATGACGGAGCGGGTTCTTTGCGGGAAACTTTGCGTTTAGCCACCCCCGGATTTGATGTGACCTTTCACGCCGATCTGGAAGGAGAGAGCATTGTGCTGACCTCCGGTCAGATTTTACTGGATAAAGATGTGGGAATCGATGCCTCGGCCTTGGCAGGGGGGATGACCATTGATGGGAATGCGAACGACCGGATTTTTGAAATCACAAATGAGGCGAACGTGAATCTCGATACGCTCCATCTTATCAATGGCGCAAGTTCCAGCAATGGGGGTGCTATCATGATGACTACAGGGACGACCTTGAGTATCAGCCGTAGCACCTTGGCGGATAACCAGGCCAATACTGGGGGCGGAGCCATTTACAATAATGGGGGCACCTTGCTGTTAACCCAATCCACCCTGATGAACAATACTGCGACTGAAGGGGGCGCGATCTATTCGTCGGTCACCGCGGGTAGCGGAAAAACTGCCGCGACCAATTGTACCTTTTATAATAATACCGCGACGCTGTATAATGGCGGGGCCATTTATAATGCAAAAGGATTGGTGGAGCTCAACCATTGCACGATCACTGGGAATACTGCTGAACCGGGTAATGGTAGCGGAGTGAAGAATTTTACGGCCACGGGTACGGAAACGATCCTCGATCATTGTATCATTGCAGGAAATACCAATAGTGATGTCGACTATTTAGGTGGCAATGCCGACAGCTTTATCAGTGTAGGCTATAACCTCATCGGAACCGGAAATGTTATCTCTCGCTTCAACCAGACCGGAGATCAAACGGGGATGGATCCTCAACTATACGCCATCGGAGATTATGGTGGACCCACGCTAACCCTGCCTCCGCTTCCCGGTTCGCCTGCGCTTGATGCGGGTGACGAAGCGTATATTGGAGGGGTGGATCAACGGGGGCAGTCGCGGTATTCTGGAGCAGCCGTGGATTGCGGAGCGGTGGAAATTCAGCATTTTTTTGTCACCACGCTTGTAGATGAAAATGATGCAGGGACGGCGTTGCCGATTTCTCTGCGGGAAGCGATTGCCCAAGCGACTGCAGCTTCCGTGATTCTGTTTGATTCGGCGCTCTCAGGAGGACAGATTTCACTTACCCATGGACAATTGTTGGTGGATAAAAGCATATCCATTGATGCTTCGGCGCTACCGGAAGGGATCATCATTGATGCCGGTGGTAACTCGCGGGTATTTGAAATTTCGAGTGGAACGGAAAGCCGTATTGAGCGGGTAACCATCACCGGAGGGGCATATCCAGCTCAAGGGGGAGGGCTGCTTGTCGGTGCAAATGCCGTGCTTGAAATCTTGGAGAGTACTATTTCAGAAAACGGTGCGTCTGAGGGCGGGGGCATTTATAATTCTGGTACGCTCACGCTTACCCGCTGTACGGTATCAGGGAATTCAGCTGAAAATGGAGGAGGGATTTACAGTTACGGAAATTCCGCAACCCTTCAGCTCACAATGTGTACAGTCAGTGGGAATGATGCCTTTACGGGTGGCGGAATTAATAGTGTTGCGGACGTGGATGGAACAACGACGCTCTCACTTTCAGGTGCAACTATCAGCGGGAATGAATCCACCTATGGTGGGGGTGGGGTTCATGTAGATGGCGAGCAGGGTGGTGTCGCGATTCTGAATTTAAATAATACGATTATTGGAGAAAATACTGCCATATTGGGTTTTTCTGATATCTTTACCTCGGTTTCTTCTGAAGTGAATTTCAGTAATTCTAACCTCTTCAGTGATGTTTTAAATACGCCTTACACTCATGGGGTGGACGGTGTAATTGTCGCACCCGTTCAGCTTTCGCTCCTCGGTGACTACGGTGGACATACTCAAACCATGCCACCCCTATTCGGTTCGCCCGTTATTGATGCCGCTGGCAACGTGGATCCGGGCGGGACGGATCAACGGGGTTACGCCCGTTTTGTGGGCGGGGCCCTGGATCTGGGCGCAGTGGAGTCGAATTATCTCGTTGTGGATACGTTGGTGGATGAAAATGGGGCGGGCGCAGATCTGTCTCTTCGCGAGGCGATCGACGGGGCGGTCGACGGCGCAGAGATTCGATTTGATCCTGCGCTTTCCGGTGGACGCATAGTCCTTTCCGGAAGTCAACTCACAGTGAATACGAGCTTAAGTATTGATGCGTCTATGTTAGCGGAGGGGATTATTATTGATGCCGATGGTCACTCGCGGGTGATTGAAATTTCGAGTGGAATAGAAAGCCGCATAGAGCGGGTTACCATAACCGGAGGGGCATATCCTGCTCAGGGGGGAGGGTTGCTTGTCGGTGCACATGCCGTGCTTGAGATCTTGGAGAGTACCATTTCAGAAAACGGTGCGTCCGAGGGCGGGGGCATTTATAATTCCGGTACGCTCACGCTTACCCGCTGTACGGTATCGGGGAATGAATGCGGAACGAGTGGGGCCGGAATTTTTAACCGGGATGTGAATGGTGGGGCGGCGACTCTTCGCATCAATAACTCGACGATCAGTGGAAATGATTCACGTGTATATGGCGGGGGGATCTATAACTTCAGTACGGAGGAAAATGCCAGCGTGATACTCAATGCGGTTACCCTCAGCGGGAATGATGCGAACCTGGGGGGCGGGATTTACTCTGACGGGACCGGGGGCATTGCGACCCTGAGTCTGCAAAATTCGATACTTGGGGGGAATACTGCGACAGTTGGTCCCGATCTGTACGCGGCGGGTTCGAGTTACAATTTAACCGGGAGCAACCTGGTCAGCAGTCTCGCGGATTCAGGACTGACCGCGGGCGGTAGTCTTACGGTTGCCCCTGTACAATTGGCCTCGCTAAGTGACAATGGTGGTTTGACGCAAACCATGTTGCCTCTCCAAGGATCTCCGGCCATTGATGCCGCAGGGAGTAGTGATCCCGGTGGGATGGATCAACGGGGCTTTTCCCGTTTCCAAGGCGGGGTATTAGATTTGGGTGCAGTGGAATCGAACTATATCATCGTCGATACCCTGGTGGATGAAGATGACGGCATGGACACGGGGAATGTTTCGTTGCGCGATGCCATCACGGAGGCTGTTGACGGTGCCGACATACGCTTTGACGCTGCTTTATCCGGAGGGCAAATCGTACTGACCCACGGTCAACTTTTGGTGGAAAATGATCTAAGCATCGATGCGGTGGCGTTGCCGGAAGGTATTCAGCTGCAAGCGGACGAAGATTCACGGGTGATGGAATTTGCCAGTGGTGTCCGTAGTCGATTGGCGGGTATGAAACTCTCAGGAGGGGATCGATTTTCCCTGTCGGGAGACAACAAGGGCGGATTGATTTTGGTGAATACCGGTGTCGAACTCCAAATTACAGACAGTGTGCTTTCAGATGGGCAGGCGTTCTATGGGGGCGGGATTTACAATGCCGGCTCTCTTACCCTCACAGGTTCCACGCTGGCGGATAATTATGCGAATTTCGGAGGAGGCGTTTACAATGAGAGTGTTAATGGTGCTCACGCAAGCTTCGTCTTAGAGCTTTGTACGCTCAGTGGAAATTTGGCGAATACGGGAGGAGGTCTGTATAATAATGGCCGCAATGGTTCTGCGAGCCTCGAGCTTACGGGGAGTACGCTGAGTGGGAATCAAGCCTACGCGGAGGGGAGTGGGATTGCAACCTTTGGAGATTCAGGGGGGAGTGCGACTGTGACCCTGCAAAATTCTATCATTGCGCATAATTGGGTCGAGTCGTCTAATAAGGATATCTATAATGAAGAAGGAAGCGTATTTTCCCTTGGCGTAAATCTGCTCAGTAATGTGGCGAATTCAGGTCTGGTTGCGGGTCAAGACGGGGTGATCGAAGCTTCCGTTGAACTGGCTCCTCTCGGAGAGTATGGCGGCAGAACCCCCACCATGCCACCGCTATATGGTTCGGTTGCGATTAATGCTGCTGGGAATACAGATCCGGGTGGGACTGATCAACGGGGCTATGCCCGTTTTGTGGGAGGGGCCCTGGATCTGGGCGCGGTGGAGTCGAATTATATTACGGTCGATACGTTGGTGGATGAAACGGATGGGTTGACGGTGGGGAATATTTCGCTTCGCGATGCGGTTTCAGAAGGGGGGAATGGGGCGGTGATTCGATTTGATGCCTCCCTTTCCGGGGAACGCATTGAGTTGTCCGGGGGACAGCTCAGCGTGAACAAGGATCTGACGATTGATGCGTCCATGCTTGCGGATGGGGTGATCATTGACGCGAACGGGAATTCGCGGGTATTTGAATTTTTTGCGGGAACGCAAAGTCGATTGGAGAGACTGGTTCTCACAGGTGGAGCGAGTGCCGGCTTGCTGTGGGGAGGGGCGCTCAGAGTACATCTGGGAGCAGAACTTCATCTTTTGGATAGTACCCTTACCGGAAATTCAGCACAACACGGAGGCGGTGTGATGAATTCTGGTGAAATGACGCTTACCCGCTGTACACTATCAGGAAATGATGCCTCCGAGTATGGAGGGGGGATTATGAATGATGGGCCACGTATGGTACTCAATCACTGTACGATTAGTGGCAATACCGCTTCGGGTGGCGGGGGAATTTGTAATTCTGTCCCGGCGGGCGTTGACGAAAATCTGTTTTTGAATAGCTCGACGATCAGTGAGAATCTTGCTTCTTCTGAAGGGGGAGGGCTTTATTCACAAGGTGCGAATTCCGGAACGGTTTCGGTGCGACTTTTTAACACGATCATCGGGCAAAATACGGCCTCTGTACTCGGTGAGGATCTGTTTCTTGATGGCACCTTGGTGGAAGCCGATGGGGTAAACCTGATCCGTAAACTTTCTGGATCAAACTTGTCTGCCGGGGTGAATGTGATCGTCGCATCCGCGCAGCTGGCGCCGCTAGGGGATTATGGCGGGTTGACTGAAACCATGCCTCCTCTGTATACTTCTCCGGCCATTGATGCGGCCGGGGACACGGACCCCGACGGTACAGACCAACGGGGGATGCCCCGTTTTTCTGGGGAGGCGCAGGATGTGGGTGCGGTTGAGGTGGAGATCATCACAGTCACGACCCTGGCGGATGAAAATGACGGAGTGAATAGCGGGTATGTCTCTTTGCGGGACGCGATTTCCGAAGCATCGAATGGAAGTATGATAGGTTTTGATCCGGTGCTTTCAGGTGGGCGTATTGTTTTATCTCATGGTCAGCTGACTGTGGAAGAACATTTAAGTATCGATGCTTCCGGTCTTCCTGAAGGGATCGTCATTGATGCCGATGGTAACTCGCGGGTGTTTGAATTTGCCACGGGTACCAGCAGTTATCTTGATAGAGTTTCTGTAACCGGAGGAGATAATGTAAATCATGGAGGTGGACTGTATATAGACCTTGGGGCTCAACTTTTTATTCGGGAGAGCACTATCTCAGAAAATACGGCAAATGAAATTGGTGGAGGTATTTATAATAAAGGGAATTTGACGCTTATCGGCTGTACCCTCTCGGAAAATATTTCGGGCTTTGTTGGTGGTGGTATTTACAGTGAAGCGAGAAACGGTGAAACGGTAGATCTTCGTCTGGTGGCCTGTACACTATCGGGGAATAGCTCAGGTACGCATGCTGGTGCCATATATAATTATGGGACCGATAGTGGGCATGCGGCACTGAGTCTTACGGATTGCACTCTCAGTGGGAATGTGACCCAAGGTAGAGGGGGCGGTATTTTAACTTTTGCGAACAATGGCACTGCACCCGTAACGCTTCACAATACGATTGTGGCGGGGAATACGGCTGGTTTAAATTTGGGTCATGATATTTATAACGATCAGGCTTCTGTAAGTTCTACGGGGGTTAATTTGATCAGTAATCTTTCATATTCAGGTTTGAGTGTTGGAGCTGGAGTTATTGAAGCCCCTCCGCAACTTCAGCCGTTGGGTGATTTCGGTGGGTTGACTCACACCATGCCGCCGCTTCCGGGTTCTCCTGCGATGAATGCCGCAGGGAACGTCGATCCCGGCGGAAGCGATCAGCGGGGCTATCCCCGTTTCATCGGAGACTGGTTGGATATTGGCGCGGTGGAAAACAATATTGTGGTTGTGGATACACTTGAAGATACTACCGGGGGGGCCGGGACTTCTCTCCGCGATGTGTTGGGCTACGTATACGAAGATGCCTTTGTCATGTTTGATCCGGCGCTGTCCGGAGGCCGGATTGAGCTCACTCAGGGGCCGCTTATGGTGAATAAGAGCCGGACGATTGATGCGTCCAGTCTTCCCGAGGGCATCATCATTGATGCAGGGGGCAATTCGCGGGTATTCGAATTTGCTGCGGACACAAGTTCTCGTTTAGAACGGCTGACCATTACCGGTGGGGTGACTGCTGACAATGGCGGGGGGATTCTGGTGAATTCGGGTGCAGAGTTGTATATGTCGGAGAGCCGTATTGTGGGCAATGAAGCGAATTTTGGCGGGGGGATTTATATCACAGGCGCATCCGATGGGTTTAAAGAAGTCATGCTTCATAAATCTACCCTCAGTGGCAATCATGCTACCCATTCGGGCGGGGGGATGTTTATTAATGGGTATAACAGTAAGGTGTCTGCCGTTTTTACGGGCAGCACTCTCAGTGGAAATTCAGCGGTCTCGGCAGGAGGTGCAGTCTACAATAATGGCACCAACGGGGAGGCCCGGCTCCAGCTTACGGCCAGTACCCTTAGTGAAAACCAAGCAGAGTTGGGAGGCGGGGTTGCAAGTGGGGGAGGTTCTGCGGGGATGGCAACCCTTACCCTTCGAAATTCCATTCTCGGGCAAAATATCGCCAACTCAGGACCTGACTTATTGAGTTCGGATACCGATGTGATTTCCCGGGATACGAATATCATCAGTACCCTCTCGGGTTCCGGTCTGACGGATGGAGAAAACGGCATCATCGAAGTGTCCGATGTTCAACTCGCTCCGCTGGGGGATTATGGCGGATTCACCGAAACCATGCCTCCGCTTCCGGGATCTCCCGCAGAAAATGCGGGAGGCAGTAATTTCTATGGCGGGACGGATCAACGGGGGCTGCCCCGGGGATTTGGGGCAGCGATGGACATTGGCGCAGTGGAAAATTATGTGCTGTTGGTGAACACGCTGACGGATGAAAATGATGGGGTGGCGCTGGGGGATCTCTCTCTGCGGGATGCGTTACTTGATGCGGAGGATGGCATGCGGATCGATTTTGATCCCGCACTTTCCGGCGGCCGCATTGAATTGGCCCACGGTCAGTTGACAATGGACAAAGATTTGTATGTGAATGCCTCCGGTTTACCACAGGGCATCATTATTGATGCAAATCAGGCTTCGCGCGTGTTTGAGTTCTTTGCCAACACAAGTTCACGCTTGGAAAGAGTTACTTTAACTGGAGGGGGGAATGTTACGGATGGGGGAGGACTGTACTTACATGCTGGTGGCACGCTTCACGTATTGGATAGTACGTTTTCCGAAAATTTCGTTCCTGAAGATGGAGGTGGTATTTATAATGCAGGCACCATGATGCTTACTGGTTCCACCCTGTCCGGGAATTCAGCTGGGAACGGAGGAGGGGTGATGAATTTTGGTTCCTCCGCTCACCTTCAGCTTACGACCTGTACCCTCAGTGGAAATGATGCGATAATTGGAGGAGGAATTGCCAGTGTGGCAGATGTTGATGGCACGACCGCACTCCAACTATCCAGCACAACCATCAGCGGGAATCACGCCACCTTTGTCGGAGGCGGGGTTTATACAGACAGAGAGGATGGCGGGACCCTGATCCTCAACCTGTACAACACCATTATCGGAGAAAACACAGCTGTTTTGGATGTCGATAATCTTTTTGTATCCCCCGGCTCTGACGTTCAGCTCGGTGGTGCAAATCTTTTCAGTGATGTAGCCGCGACTCCTTTCACGCCTGGCTCAGACGGTGTGATTGTCGCACCTCTACAACTTGCGCCTCTCGGTGACTACGGTGGTTATACGCAAACCATGTTACCCCTTCCCGGTTCACCGGCCATTGATGTCGCAGGGAGTACGGATCCCGGAGGGAGGGATCAGCGGGGCTTTTTCCGCTTTGTCGGGGGAGGCCTGGACATTGGGGCGGTGGAAAACCAGGGGATCAGTGATGTGGCTCTGATTTGGGGGATGGATTTTGATGATGACGGTTTATCCTACGGCATGGAGCAGGCCATTGGCAGTGATCCTTTGGTTGCCGATGCGGATAGCCCGGAGCTATTGACGTTGTCGGGTGAAACTGCAACGTTTGGCGTGAGTCCTGCGGCCCATGATCAAACCCGCTGGGTGTTGGAGCGATCCACCGACCTGACGGCAGCAAATTCGTTTGAGCCAGTATTCTCTCAGGATGATTTGGATACATTCATTGACCTCAATGTGAGCGGGGTCTGGGTGAATGGAAGAATGGAAATCACCGATCATTTCGGTGACGACGAAGCGTTCTATCGTCTGAAAGTGGAACTGGTGCATTAAGGCGTCTAGGGCGCTGATGCTTCACTTTCAGTATTCGAATAGGATTTTGTAAGGCCCTTGCTGCCCGGTTGGGGTGGTAGGGTGGGGGCAAAGCCAGTGGTCTCATCATCGGGTGACCTTAGAGATCGGAGCGGATTTTCGAGTGCTTGTAGGCGCTTTTGCACCTAAGGATAGATTTCCGGTTCAACACAAAAGCTTGAGGTTTGTATATCTACCTTGTCCTTTGAAACAGCAGGTGGTCATCGGTTTTTTCCTCGAGCCGTCGGCCTAAAATGTGCCACATCATGGTGCATTCGCTTGACCCTTACCTTGAGATCCTTATACAGGAGTTGCACCCTCAACTTAAGGAATTTATATGTCATCTCCAAGTCCCGCAAATCCCGCCAACATTGTTGTCTGCGAGCACGCTCGTTTTACTTTTTTAACAGACCGACTGATGCGATTGGAATGGGCGGATGATGGATTGTTTGAGGATTTGGCGACCTTGAGGGTGTGCAATCGGAGCACAGATTTTGTGGCCTTTACCAAGGAAGAGAAAGGGGGGAAGTTGATTTTAAAAACCCGGTATCTCACCTTAACCTATCAACAGGATGGTAAGAAATTTTCCAAAAAGAATTTAAGTATTACATTCAAGACCCATGGCAAAAACACCACGTGGTGGCCGGGTAAAAAAGATAAACTTAACTTAAAAGGGACTGCAAAAACCTTGGATGAGTTTGAGGGCGGCTCGCGTCAGTTGTGGGTGCGCCGGGATGAGGTTGATCCTGAGCGTCCGGTGTTGGCGACGCGTTATGACGATACGCAGGTGTGGCAAGGGGATTCCGTTGACTTGCCTATTGAAGATGGCTTGATTTCCAGAAATGGCTGGGCGGTTGTAGATGACAGTGAATCGGTGGTATTGGATCCGGCGCTCTGTTCATGGCAACCATGGGTGCGTGAACGTCATGATGCCGCCCGGCAAGATCTTTACTTCCTTGGCTATGGGTTGGCATACAAAGATGCCTTACGTGATGCCTCGTTGATTTTTGGCAAACAAACCTTACTTCCCCGTTACGCGTTGGGGTACTGGTACAGTCGCTACTGGGCATACACAGATAAAGAGCTGAAGCAACTGGTGGAAGATTTTGACCGCATGCAGTTGCCTCTCGATGTGTTGGTGATTGATATGGATTGGCATAAATTGGGCTGGACGGGCTACACCTGGGATCCGGATTTTTTCCCTGATCCTCAAGGGTTGCTGAGTTGGTTGAGAAAGAAGGGCATTAAGATCACGTTGAATCTACATCCCGCCGAAGGAGTGTTGGATTTTGAAGATGCCTTCCCTGAGATGGTAAAAGAGATGGGGCTGGAGCCTTCCGAGTTACAAGATCTACCAGAGACGCAGCATAAGCTCTATCGTTTAATGGGCCGAGACATTGAAGGCGCTAAACATATTCCGCTGGATATCTGTGACCCCAACTACATGCAGGCCTATTTTAAATGTTTGCACCATCCCTTAGAAAAAATGGGTGTAGATTTTTGGTGGATGGATTGGCAACAGGGCAATCAGGGGGCGAATTTGCCCAACTTGAATACCTTGCCATGGATCAACGAACTTCATTGGCAGGATCAACGTTCTCATCAACCTGAAAAACGTGCGCTCAACTTTAGTCGTTTTGGCGGGGTGGGTGCGGGTCGGATGCCGGTTGGATTTTCGGGAGACACCATTGTCACCTGGAAATCGTTGGCGTATCAGCCTTGGTTCACTGCCACGGCTTCTAATATTCTCTTTGGCACGTGGAGTCATGATATTGGCGGTCATATGAATGGGACCTTGACCCCTGAGTTATATACCCGCTGGATTCAATTTGGCGTTTACTCTCCCATTTTACGTACGCATACCTCCAAGGCGGCTGAAGCGGAACGGAGAATCTTTCACTTCCCTGAACCGTCACGTTCCATTATGACCCGGATGTTAGAGCGTCGCTATGAGTTGGTTCCTTATATTTATGGTAACATGCGAAAGGCCGTGGACAGTGGGGTGTCTTTGTTGCGTCCCATGTACTATGAGTGGCCCAAAGAATCCGAGGCCTATACTTACACCGAACAATACATGTTTGGTGATGACATGTTGGTGGCCCCTGTGGTGCAACCGATCGATGAAAAAGACGAAATGGCGGAAGTGCGGGTATGGTTGCCGAAAGGCAATTGGTTTGATACCGCAACCGGATCGCTGTTGAAGGGAGGAAGCGTACATAAACGCCGTTATTCTCTTGAAGAGGTGCCGGTCTTTGTGCGCCCAGGTACGGTGATTCCTGAGCAACCGATGACGACACGATTGAAGAAGGGGGCCTATCCCAAAATTCGTTTCCGCATTTATCCCGGGAAATCGGGGACGGCGTCGCTGTATGAAGACGATGGTGAAACCGAAGCTTGGCAGAATGGAGACAGTGCGGAAATCCAACTGACACATGAAAAGAGCGGGAACCTGCGTCGCATTGTGATCGAACCGGTGAAGGGGGGCTACAAAGGCTTTAAGGCGCAGCGGACGCTTTCTCTGGTACTGGATGGTTTTGCACCTCCAGTTTCCGTTTCATCAGGTAAATGGTCCTATAATGGCGATGAGGTAACTGTAGAGATTGACTGTGGCAAAGTGAATTTAGAGGAAGGCTTTGAGCTGACCATTGAAGAAGCGCCACCCGCGACGCAGACCTTGGCGAAAAATTTGAAAGGATATATGACCCGGTTGGAAAAAGTTCGGGCCTATAATTGTCAGATTTCACCTGCGAATCCGGTTTACAGTGATGAGCGGTTGGCGGTGAAGGCGGCTCAAACCGGAAATCGGATCAGTTTGAAGCCCGAAAGCTTCCGAGAAGAAGTGAAAGCTTTGCATGGGATTTTAGAACGCTTGCCAAAGGCGTTGAAAGAATATCAACAGGCATGGCCTCAGCTTCAAAAAGAGGAACCCGATTTCAGGGTGGTGGCGCTTGAACAAGCGCGGAATATTCTGAAGACGGTGAAAGATCTGTAAACGGTACCCAGGAGTGATTCGGGCGGGGGGAAGCCGGGGGTGTTACCCTTGGCTTGTATGGGTCCGCACCTTTGGTGTTATGCTTGGGTTGTATCGGGCGGGACGCCCTCGCTCCGCTGGGGAGTAGGCTGGGGCAGTGCTGCTGGGTTGAATCGGGCGGGACGCCCTCGCTCCGTAAAGGCTGGAGAGAGGGCGTCCCGCCCGAAAAAAAAGCCAGCTTGAAGCTGGCTTTTTTTTAGTAGTGACCTTTGCGGGGACCGTCGGTCCAGGCCCAGGCGGTTTTGAGCACCATGTCGAGGTCTTTGTATTCGGCTTCCCAGCCGAGGAGCTCTTTGGCTTTCGCGGGGGCGGCCACCAGTTCGGGGGGATCGCCTTCGCGGCGTTCGCCGATGACCACGGGAATGGTTTTGCCGGTGACGCGTTCGGCGGCGGCGATGAGTTCTTTGACGGAAACGCCGATCCCTGTGCCTAGATTGCACTGGAAGGATTCCGCGCCATCGCTTAATTTATCGATAGCGAGAATATGCGCACGGGCGAGATCGTTGACGTGGATGTAGTCGCGGATGCAGGAGCCGTCGGGGGTGGGGTAGTCGGTGCCGAAAATGGTAATGTGTTCCCGGGTGCCGGCGGCCGCTTCGAGGACCAAGGGGATGAGATGGGTTTCGGGATTGTGGTCTTCGCCGATTATTCCATCTAAACTACAACCGGAAGCGTTGAAGTAACGCAGGGCGGCGTATTTGAGTCCGTAGGCATGGGAAAAGTCCGCCAAGACCCGTTCCAACATCAGTTTGCTGGCGCCGTAGGGGTTGATGGGATTCTGGGGATGCTTCTCGTCGATGGGCACGTATTGTGGATTGCCGTAGGTGGCGCAGGTCGAGGAGAAGATAAAGATGTTCACGCCATGGGCGCGCATGGCATCTAGCAACACGATGGGGGCGGCCAAGTTGTTCTGATAATACTTGGAAGGTTCGGTGACGGATTCACCCACATAGGCGTAGGCCGCGAAATGCATGACTGCGCCGATGCTGTGTTCGCTAAACAGTTTGTCCAGCACTGCCCGGTCACCGAGGTCACCTTGGATGAAGGTCACTTCTTCGTCGACGATGGCTTCGGGGTGGCCGTAGACGAGGTTGTCTAAGACCACGACTTTTTTGCCGTTGGCGATGAGTTGGCGAACGGTGTGGGAACCGATGTAGCCGGCACCGCCGACAACTAAGATGGATTGTTCAGGTGTCATCGTACAAATTTCCTTAAGCGTTTACTTCGATGATGGATGGATCGTAATCGGCAGGTGGCTCGTAGCCCAGCAATTTGAAGATACTGGCGGCCAGTGAGCTAATGCCCAAACCTTCGCGGTCGGCAATCTTAATATGATGGTTGCCATCAGGGTCGTAGAAATAAACGGGAACGGGGTTCAAAGTGTGAGAGGTTTTGGACTGCGGGGTGCCGTCTTTGCCCATCTTGATGGAGCCGTCTTTGTTGTGATCGTACATTTCGTCAGCGTTGCCGTGGTCGGCGGTGATGACGAGGATAGCACCACATTTTTTGGCTTCTTTCATCAGGCGACCAATACTCAAATCGGTGGCTTCCACAGAAATTTTCACCGCTTGCAGATCGCCGGTGTGACCCACCATGTCGCCGTTGGGGTAGTTGATACGGATGACGTCGTGTTTGCGTTCGCGCATGGACTCGAGCACCACGTCGGTGATTTCACCACATTTCATCCAAGGGCGTTGATCAAAACTGATGTTGTCGCCCTGAATTTCGACGTAGTCTTCCAAGTCATCGTTAAATTTGCCGGAGCGGTTGCCGTTAAAGAAGTAGGTAACGTGCCCGTATTTTTGGGTTTCGGAAATGGCCAACTGGGTCAGTCCTGCATCGGCAATATATTCGCCCATGGGATTGTCAATTTTGGGTGGGGTGACCAGGAAGCGTTTCGGAATTCCTAATTCAGCATCGTACTGGAGCATACCTACAAATAAGACCTCAGGTACTTGTCCACGGTCGAACTTATCGAAGTCTTCGCCAGCATCGAAGGTTTTGGAAATCTCCATGGCGCGATCGCCGCGGAAGTTAAACAGGATCACGGCATCACCGTCTTCGATTTTGCCGACAGGTGCGCCATCACGGGTGATGACAAATTCTTTAAGGTCTTGATCGAGCACGCCAGGGTTATCGGCGCGCAATTGATCGATGGCATCTTGGGCGGAGGTGAATTCGCGTCCTTGGCCATGTACGTGACAGTTCCAACCGCGTTCAACCATGGGCCAATCGGCGTCGTAACGATCCATGGTGATGTAGAGACGTCCACCACCAGAGGCGATGCAGTAGTCAGCGCCGTCGTTGTTCAGTTCGCCCATCACGTCTTCGATCCGTTCGACATAGCGTTCAGCAGAAACAGGGTCTACGTCACGTCCATCGAGCAGGGCGTGGACACGGGCGGTGGGAATCTCTTCTTTGTGCGCCTGTTTGAGCATGGATTCCAAATGGCGGATGTGGGTGTGCACATTGCCGTCTGAGAGCAGGCCCATGAAATGAAGTTTGCCGCCACTGGCTTTCACTTTCTCGATGCAGGCTTTCCAGGTTTCGCCTTCGTACACACTGCCATCTTCTACGGCGATATTGACCAATTTGGCGCCTTGGGCGAATACGCGCCCTGCGCCGATGGCATTGTGACCGACTTCGGAGTTGCCCATGTCGCCATCATCCGGCATGCCGACGGCGGTGCCGTGGGCTTTGAGCTGGGAGTTGGGGGCGTTTTCTTTGAGCCAGTCTAAATGAGGGGTATGGGCGGCGGCGACCATATCGGATTCATCACCGGGGCCGATACCTACACCGTCCATAATCGCGAGGATTACGGGACCGCGGGGTTTCACTGCATTTGCGAGAGGGTTCAATTCAAGGGACATTTTAGATACTCCATGTGAGAATTTTTTGCGAAAATCGCTTCTTCTATACACTAGAATCGATTTGAGGCAAGTTTACCCTGAAGGAATTGAAGGAATACGGTTTTCCTGCCATTCCTTGATGTTCTTCAGCGTAGATTTTTGTTAGTTGGCTTCTATGCCCCACTTATTGATTATTGAAGATGATCCCCACATTGCGGATGTGGTGGAGTTTTTGATGGAAGAGCAGGGGCATCGGGTGGATCGGGCGACGGATGGTCGATTGGGCTGGGCTTTGTATCAAAAAGGGGCCTATGCCTTGGTGATTTTAGATTTGGGTCTACCGGGAATGTCGGGTTGGGAAATATTTGAGCGCATACGGGGGCTTCAACCCGAACAGCCCTTGATCATGTTGACAGCGCAAGGGGAGGAGCCTGAACGGGTGAAGGGGCTGACTTTGGGTGCGGATGATTATATTACCAAACCCTTTTCGAATCCGGAGTTGGTGGCACGGGTACGCAATTTGTTGCGAAGGGTGAAACCCTTGCCTGAAATTTTGGTGCATGGTCAGATTAAATTGATGCCTGAAAGGGGGGAGGTGGTGATCGCGGGGATGAATGTGGTGCTGCCTGCGCATGAATTTCGACTGTTGCAGGGGCTCATGTCTCAGCCGGGGCGGGTATACAATCGGGATCAGTTGATGGTGCTGATGTATGGGGATACCTGTGAGGTGAATGATCGGGCCGTTGATCAGTCGGTGAAGCGTCTGCGGAAAAAGATTTGTGGGTGTCAGCCTGACTTTAAGGGCATTGAAACGGTTTATGGCTTGGGATATCGTTTGCGGGAGACGGATAGCTGAGGTTGGACATTGAACCACGCCTACGTCGTGACCTTCGGCATTGAAGGGTAAGGTGGTGAGTGGGCAATCGTTCGACGTTGGATGTTCGGTGTTGGATGTTCGACGTTCCGTTTCATTTTTTTTGAACGTTGAACATCGAACGCTCAACATTGAACATCGAAGGGGAAGGCGTTGAGGGTGGGGCAATCGTTCGACGTTCGACGTTGGATGTTTGGTGTTGGGTGTTCGACGTTCCGTTTCATTTTTTTGAACGTTGAACATCGAACACTGAACGCTTAAGATTGAAGGGGAATGCGGTGAGGGGAACGCTCTGCTTTGACGTTCGAATTTGAATCATGCCTGCGATACACAGGTCGGGCTGGGGGGTCACGATGTGATTTATATTGTATCTTTTTTTGGAGCAGGCATTTCATTGAGCTATGAAACTGTGGTTGAAACTATTTTTAGCGTTGTTGGTGGTGTCGGTGTTGCCGGCTTGGTTATTGAGTCGTTATGCGAGTAGTTCGTTTCATCATTTTACCCGCAAGGTACAAGAAGAGCAGATGGCGCAGACGGGGCGATGGATGGGGGAGTTGTTCCGAGAGCTGTCGATCTCATCTGAACGCGAGGCGGTATTGGCGGCCCATGCGGAGGATTCGGGGCGTCGGTTGCGATATTTTTCAGCTGAGGGGGAGTTGATTTATGATTCGGGTGAAGGGGAACCGGTTTTCTTTGATGATAATCCCGACGTAACCCAAGCGATGGTCACCGGTACCTATGCGGCCCGGTGGTGGCTGACAGATGATCATGCTCGTCTATATTATTTTTCGGCGGTGCCGGTGGTGGATGACTTGGGGGAGCTTCAAGGGGTTGCACAGGTGGTGGAGCATACCGGAAGAATTACCAACGCTTTGATTCAATTGCATCTCTATCAGAAAACCGGACTCATATGGATGATGGGGGGGGCGGTAGTGGTCGCCATTTTGTTTTCTTTCTTGCTGACCCGGCGTCTGCGTCGGTTACGTCAGGCGGCTCGTGATTTTGCGCTTGAAGGAAGTAAGGAAGGGTTTGTGATGCGAGGGCGAGATGAAGTTGCCGAGTTGGCGAGTGGTTTTTATGAAATGGCTGATCAGCTCGAAATCAAACAGCGCTACAATCGGGAGTTTGTGCAAACCACCTTGCATGAATTAAAAACACCATTGACCGCGATGCACGGGGCCGCGGATATTTTAAAAACCCGACCCGGTCTTTCTGAAAAAGATCGTCGGCGTTTTTCAGAAAACATTCAGATTCAATCGGATCGTCTGTTACATTTGGTCAAAGAATTAGACTTGTTGACGTCATTAGAAGAAGCGTTGCCGGCAGAGATTCCTGAAAAACATTGCGTGGGGCCTCTGGTGAAAGAAATTGTGGATCGGATTCGTCCCGGGTTACAGCATCGGATTGAGGTGTATGGTGAAAAGGTGGAGGTTGAGATTGAGGTGGTTCCCGCGCGTTTGGAACAGGTGATGATCAATCTCATTCAAAATGCAGATCGTTATCATTGTGGGGATAAGCCCTTGCGCGTGGAAGTGGATACCGGTCGGGATGGGGTTCGATTATGGGTGGATGATGATGGTCCGGGGATCAGTGAAGAAGATCCGATGCGGATATTTGATCGTTATTTCACCACGGTTTCCAGGGATGAAACATTAGAATATGGCAGAGGGTTGGGGCTTGCGATCGTGAAGCGGATTGTGCTGCACTACGGCGGCGAGGTTTTTGCTGAGAGTCGGGAATGGGGTGGGGCGCGGGTGGGGGTGGTGTTGTAACTCAGGCCATTGGCTTTTGATCTGAAGGAGTGTGGATCTTTGGTGTGCTTGTTGCTGGGGTAGTTGCGGACCGAAGGTCCACGATCCTTCAGGCTGAAAGCCTGAGTTACCCTCACCCTGATCCGGGAGGTGGAGTTGATGATGAAAATGCCGGTTTGGGCAAAAGTATAAGGAGCCCAAAAGAATGCAGGCTGAAAGCCTGTGCTCCTTCAGACAAAATGTCTGAGTTTTGGTAAAATAGAAACTAAAATCAGGGTGATTGGTTGAAAAACTTAAAAAAGTGGATTCTCTCGGGGTGAAAAAATAGCTGTTTTGGTTGTATTTGTGTTTTTTTGATTTTTCGGGTGGATTTTAAAAGATGAAAATAGTGCTATTTTTATCAAAATAAGGTTTGCCACTAATTAGGACGCGATATATACGGATTGCAGTTTTTAAACCTAACAACTCTTGATTATAACCCTACAGAGAAAATATATGGATATCCTCGAAAAATCAGAAACAAATGCTGGCAATGCTCCTGAATCACGGAAGTCATTCACACCTGGTCGTTGGGACCATGAAATCGACGTACGCGATTTCATTCATTTGAATTACACGCCCTACAATGGTGACGGTAATTTCTTAAGTCCATCCAGTGAAAAAACTGAAAAGTTATGGACCATTCTTGAGGATCTTCAAAAGGAAGAAATTCGTAAAGACGGGGTATTGGACGCCGATGATACGGTTATTTCCACCATTGTTTCGCACGAAGCGGGGTACATGGATAAAGATTTGGAGACCATCGTGGGTCTGCAGACCGACAAACCCTTGAAGCGTGCCTTATTACCTTTCGGTGGCGTGCGGATGGCCAAAGCGGCTTTGGAGGCGTACGGTTATAAAATGGATGAAAATACGGAGAACGTATTTAAATATCGCAAAACTCATAATGATGGCGTGTTTGATGTGTACGACTCTGAAATTCGGGCCGCACGTTCCAGTGGCATTGTAACGGGTCTTCCAGATGCGTATGGTCGTGGACGGATCATTGGTGATTACCGTCGGGTGGCGCTGTATGGCGTAGATTTCCTGATCGAGCAAAAACAGAAAGAGCACGACGAAGCGGGTAGTGGTACCTTCTCTGAAGAGCAGATGCGTTTACGTGAAGAATTGGCTGAACAGTTCCGTTCTTTGAAAGAACTCAAACAGATGGCCGCCAGCTACGGATTTGACATCTCTAAACCTGCACAAACGGCTCAGGAAGCGATTCAGTGGACCTATTTCGGATACTTGGCTGCGGTGAAAGAGCAGAATGGTGCGGCCATGAGTATTGGCCGTGTGTCCACCTTCCTCGATGTGTATATCGAGCGGGATATGCAGGCTGGATTGCTTACCGAGTTGGAAGCGCAAGAAATGATTGACCATTTGGTGATGAAATTGCGGATGGTTCGTTTTGCACGTACACCCGATTACAATGAACTGTTCTCTGGTGATCCCACCTGGGTAACCGAGTGTATTGGTGGTATGAGTGTTGATGGTCGTTCAATGGTGACCAAAACCTCCTTCCGTTTCCTTCAGACCTTGTATAATTTGGGATCGGCTCCCGAGCCCAACTTGACCGTGTTGTGGGATGAGCGTTTGCCCGAAGGATTTAAAAACTTCTGTTCTAAAGTATCTATTGATACCAGCAGTATTCAGTACGAAAACGATTCCTTGATGCGTGAGCGTTATGGGGATGACTACGGAATTGCTTGTTGCGTATCTGCGATGCGGATTGGAAAACAAATGCAATTCTTTGGTGCTCGGGTCAACCTTGCCAAAACTTTACTCTACGCGATCAATGGTGGTCGTGATGAAAAATCAGGTAAACAAGTTGCACCGAAATTTGCACCCATTACGTCAGATGTGTTGGACAAAGATGAAGTGATGGCCCGCATGGACACCATGATGGATTGGTTGGCCAAAACTTATGTCAAAGCGTTGAATGTTATTCATTACATGCACGACAAATATGCCTATGAGCGGATTGAAATGGCTTTGCACGACAAAGAAGTCTTGCGGACGATGGCTTGTGGAATTGCGGGTCTGTCCGTGGTGGCTGATTCCTTGAGTGCGATTGAGTTCGCGAAGGTGCATGTGATTCGTGATCCCGAAACCGGTATGGCTCTCGATTATAAAATTGAAGGGGAGTATCCTGCCTTTGGAAACAATGATGAACGGGTGGACCGTATTGCAGCTGACATGGTGCAACTTTTCATGGACAAAATTCGTGGATGCCAGACCTACCGGAATGCGGTGCCTACGCAGTCTGTTTTGACCATTACCTCTAACGTGGTTTATGGTAAAAAAACCGGAAACACACCGGACGGACGCAAACAGGGTGAGCCCTTTGCTCCGGGTGCAAACCCTATGCACGGTCGTGACAGCAAAGGGGCGGTTGCCTCAATGAAGTCGGTCGCGAAACTGCCCTATGAGCATGCGCTTGACGGGATTAGTTACACCTTTTCCATTGTTCCTAAAGCCTTGGGGCGTAGTCCTGAAGATCAGATTCAAAACCTGACTTTCCTGTTGGACGGATACTTTGGCGATGGTGGACATCATATCAACGTCAACGTGTTCGAACGTGAGACCTTGATTGATGCGATGGATCATCCTGAAAAATATCCTCAGCTGACGGTTCGGGTATCTGGATACGCCGTGAACTTTATCAAGCTCACCCGCGAACAACAGATGGATATTATTAACCGTACCTTCCATCAAAAGGGCGCTTAAGTGCAAAAGGACCGGGATAGCCCGGTCCTCATCCTTGTTAACCTCCCCGCGTTCGCGTTGGGGAGGTTTTCCTTTTTCATGGAATGCACTTGATTGGATATGGGGGATTCGGCATTCTGATGGCAACCCTTACCAGGAAGTTGTATGAACGAATCGATTGATTGTCCTAAATGTAAAATTGAAATGAAGCCTCAACTGGTTGAGGGGATTGAAGTGGATCGCTGTCCGGGTTGTCAGGGCATTTGGTTTGATATGCTGGAGCATGAAGATTTGAAAAAGATGCCCGGTTCGGAGAGTTTGGATAATGCGGTGAGTGGGAAAGATTCCAGCGATGTGGTGAAGGACTGTCCACGCTGTCATACCCGTTTGAGTCCCACCCATGACGCAGAACAACCGCATATCGTGTATGACAAATGCAGCAGTTGTTACGGCGTGTTTTTTGATGCGGGTGAGTTTGCTGATTTGAAAGAGTTGACCTTAAAAGAACGCCTAAAGGCGTGGGTGGGTTAAGCGACGAGGGTGGGACCAAAGGCCGGTTAGAAGCTTGTGTAGACCCCTGAGTTGTCTACGAGTTTTATCGGGCGTTTGCAGGGCAGAATGGAGTGGGTTTATGTAGGTGACTTGAATGGCTGTGAATATCTTTGGTTTGTATGAAGAGGATGCACAAGCATGAAAAAAGCCACAGAGTTTTACTCTGTGGCTTTTTTATTCAGTTATAATGGAAGGTGGTTACTTCTTGCGCATCAAAGTAAGCCCTGCGAGCAATCCACCAAGACTTAAAAGGATGAAGCTACTGGGTTCTGGAATCGCAACGATTTCAATCGTATTCAGAAATGCCCGGTCGTCTGATCCTCCGGTACCATCAAGTCCAATGAAGAGGGCATTACTACCCGTAAGGGTGATGGTGGCGACGCCATAATTATCGCCATTCACCCAAGAGTTTCTTGTGTCAGCAGTATTTGCCATGGTGATGAGGCTGGGCGAACCAAAATCGAAACTTGTGGCGGAAGCGCCCTGATCTACATAAAAAGCAGACGAGTCATTGGATTTATTCGAGTTACGACCCGTCAGGTAGATTTTGTATTCACCGGCAGCTAATCCTGTAATCTGAATACCGATGGTTTCGAAATCGGAGTTTTCAAATATGCCATCTTTGCCTGGTGCGTTGTTAATATAGACGCCTGTGGAAAGTGACGTTCCTGTAAGATAGTCTGCATCTGGATTGTCGGCAAAGTCAACATTGAATGAATCACCGATTGAAGTACCTAAATTAATTCCAATGCCTGTGGCTACGGCACCGCTGTCCGTAAATAGTCCAGTTGCAATATCGTTTTTTCCGATAGAGTTCCAGGTGTTGCCCATTGTTTCATTCGCATGACCGGGACTCAAGGTGGGTTCGTTGGTTGCGGTTTTGCCAAAGTCAAATAGAAGGGCCTCTGCATTTAAACATAGAGAGCTGCTGAAGGTGGCTAAGAGGAGGGGTAGGAAGTGTGTTTTCATGTGTTCAGCCTACAATTCTCCTTGATGTACTGTCAATTTACGGCAGATATACAAATTAAATAAAAACGTATATATTATGAATATTGATAACCAAATACGACATGACATGTGGATGTCGGTTGAGAAGCAATTGGTCTGGGCGTATCAGGGAAAAGTTGACCCTGCATACCGATCTACCAAGGTGGGTAAATACTACTATGCCCTGTGGTATTTCATTAAGGGTGGTGTGACGGTGGAGACCTGTGATGGGTTGTTTCATGCCCGGGAAGGAGATTGTTTTCTTATTCCTGTTTGCGAACATTCGCAAATTTTTTCAGAGGAGACCGAATTGGTATCGATTCGATTTTTATTTAATGATCCTGAAGGGACGCCGTTGCTTGAATTCGATCAGCCGGTTGTGTTGCAGGCGCCTACATCTCATTTTATGACCGTGTGTGTGCGTCTTGCCAAGTTGGTGAAGAAAATGTACGGCATCAATAATGATCATCTGAACTATATGCGTGCCGATTTTGAAACGCATTTGAAATTAGACGGGCATTTCAATCTGTTTATGCGGGAGTTATTGCTGAATTTGCGGAAAATGGACATCGGTCTTCGGCCTATGGGTGAAATGGATGATCGGGTGCGTAGCTGTATACGAATGATACGCAAATCACCACCGGGTAAAATGTTGCAAGAGTCGGAAATGGCTTCACAAGTGGGGCTGAGTATTGGGCATTTAAACCGATTGTTCCGAGAGCAGCTGGGTATGACTCCGCATACGTGGAGAAATAACTATCGGTATAAGCAGGCATGTTATCGCTTGTTGAATCAGGAGTCCGTCAAAGAAGTAGCCTATTCACTTGGCTTTTCATCTCCCCAGCATTTTTCGATTTGGTTTAAGCAGCGGTCAGGTCATTCGCCTCGAAGTTATAAACGGAAAGTTTCGGAGGGAGGGTTAGCGGGAGAGGCGATGCCGCATCTTGCAACCGTAGGACCCGTCCAGGATGGTTCGCTTTCGGGGTGAAAAAAATCCTCCCCGTTGCCGGAGAGGATTTTGGGTGTCGTCAGGTTGACGGCTTTATAAAAGTCACGTGTAATGCTTAAACCCTTTTGTGCCGAAAGAGGCACAAGGTGCCTAAACTGAGCCCCAGCATGAGTAGAGTTGACGGCTCCGGGATGACGCTGATATTCAGGGTGGAGTGTTCAGCGAAACGGTAAAAATTTCGAGTAATTGTGCTATCTTTCACACCTTGCTCTTCATAAACGGGGGCGTATATAACCAGAGATAAGATGCCGGAATTGACATCAATGGCGTTTTGGGCCGCAGAAATAAAGTCACTGCTGGAGGCGAAGGTAAAGATATCCCCTCCTACCAAATCACCCCCATCATACACATCATATCCTGTTAGGGTAGATAAAGTTGCACCACTGGTATCTCCGCCATTTGGCGTGAAGGAGTTCCAGGTGTATCCAAATGTTGTCCCTGTGTCCTTGAGAAGGATATCAGCATAGGTTGTCCCGTGCTGATCACCGTCCTGCCCCGCGACGGCCGTTAAGGATAAGCTTACGTCGTTTATGGTCATGCCACTGTAGGCGGAGAGATCAAACTGTACCACACCTCTTAATAATCCCAGATTTTCATTATCATGATAGCCTACAAGGGTTCGATGTTCCCCTTCATAACTTGTGCCCGTTTTGTAACTTCGTATATAACTATCTACTGTAGAGACGAGGGTGTCGCCGAAGCCTTGAATGGAGATCATGCAAAGTGTGATCGCGAAGATCCAGGTTTGGGAGCGGGCAGGGGAGAGATGTGTGAACTTCATAAATTAGTTTCCTTAAAGGCTTTTAGCTATCCTACTCTTTGATGGTTGGAGATCCTAGGACAATTTTTTCCTAAATTTCGGATAGAGGGTTGTGTTATAGGGTCGACATAAAAAAATCCTCTCCGTTGCGGGAGAGGATTGTGAAGTAAGAAAAGGAGTTGAATCCTATTCTTGAGCTGCGGAACGTCCACCGACGCCACGTTTGCTTTCCACTTTTTTGCCTTTAGGACGCAGTTTGCGTACGGCTTTACCGGCCTGCCACATTTCGCTTTCGGACATTTGAGTGAGTTCCTTTTCGAGAATCTCTTTGTAGTCTTTGCGGCTACCCATGCGCATGGTGCGGGCAGCTTCTTTACCGGTGATGACTGATTTATACAGTTCTTTAAACACGGGTAAGGTGGCTTTTTTGAATTTTGGACGCCAGTCTAAGGCACCGCGCTGAGCGGTAACGGAGCAGTTGGCATACATCCAGTCCATACCGTTTTCGTCGACGAGACGAATAAGGGATTGGGTAAGTTCTTCAACGGTTTCGTTGAAAGCTTCGGAAGGGCTGTGACCGTTCTTACGTAGAACTTCGTATTGAGCTTCCATGACACCGCAGAGGGCTCCCATGAGGATACCGCGCTCACCAGTGAGATCAGAAGAAACTTCTTTTTCGAAGGTGGTGGGGAAGAGGAAGCCTGATCCCACGCCGATTCCGAGGGCTTTGCAGCGGTTTTCGGCTTTGCCTGTCGCGTCTTGTGAGACAGCGAAAGAAGAGTTGATCCCGGCGCCGCTGAGGAAGTTACGACGAACGTTGAGTCCGGACCCTTTAGGAGCGACCAACAACACGTCGATGTCTTCCGGGGGATCAATTTTGGTGATGTCGTTGTAGACGAGACCGAAACCGTGAGAAAAGACCAATGCTTTTCCAGGGGTCAGGTATTTTTTAACCGTTTTCCAAAGTTGTTTTTGACCGGCATCGGAAACCAAGTACAAGATAACTGTACCTTTTTCCAGTGCTTCTTCGATGTCGAAGAGGTCAACGCCCAACTTCCAGCCGTCTTTTTTTGCACGATCTTTGGTACGTGCACCGATGATAACGTTAAAGCCGTTATCTTTCAGGTTTAAGGCTTGAGCGGGGGCTTGAACACCATAACCAATGACGGCGATGGTTTCATTTTTTAGGGTCTTACGCGCTTTCGCGAGTGAAAATTCTTTACGGGTGACGACTTCTTCTTCGACGCCGCCAAAATTGATCATGGCCATAGTGATAGCTCCAATAGGGTTTAAGAGAGTGGGGCTCTATATGGTTTCATAAGAGATTGGTCAATCTTGTTTATCAGTGTTTGTTGGGCTTTTGAGATTTCGTTGATTCAAAGTGGGGGAGACTAAAGGCTAATGACGCATTGACTCCCTGTGAAAAAGCTCTAATGAAATCCTCATGAAGAAAGCTATTTATCCCGGAACCTTTGATCCGATCACTCTCGGGCATATTGATATGGTGCAACGTGCGGTGAAGGGATGCACGCATTTAATCGTGGGGGTGGCCAAGAGCACTCCCAAAAATGTGTGGTTTTCCACGGAGGAACGGGTGGAACTGGTACAGGATGCCTTGAAGCACTTGGACAATGTAGAGGTGAAGGTTTTCGAGGGGCTTTTGGTTGATTTTGCGCAAAAAGAAAATGCCGGGTTTATAATTCGTGGGGTGCGTGCATTTTCTGATTTCGAATATGAATTGCAAATGGCCTTAATGAATCGAAAGCTTGCGCCGGAAATCGAAACCATGTTTTTAATGCCTGCGGAGGAGTACAGCTATATTAGTTCCAGTCGCGTACGTGAGATTACGGCGCTAGGTGGAGACATTGGCCGTTATGTGACACCGGCAACGCTTCAGGCCTTAAAAGATAAACTGATTTCACGTCACGAAACCAAAGATACGCCCCGTCGATCCGCCGCCGGTGGTTAAGTTGAGGAATTTTGTTATGCCACATCCCCTACATCTCTCCTTAGAGGCCCTCGAGAAAGGGCCGGTCACCTTATCAGGCGAACTGCCTGGCACTTTTTTAGATCTCGAACAGGAAGCATCCATCCGGAACATTGGGCCCGTTATTTACGATTTAGTTGCGGATTTAAAGGGGAAAGAGGTCCTCGTGATGGGGAAGATCGAGGTCGCGATGGAATTAGAGTGTGTAAGAAGTGGCGCTTTTTTCTCGACAATCATCAAAGATTCCGCTTTTTTGCGCGACTATTCGACGGAGGATCCGACTGACCAGTTAGATCTTTCTGAAGATGTTCGTGAAGCAGTAGTAATTCTGATTCCCGGTTATCCGGTGAGTCCGGAGGCGCAAGGAGACGATTTTGAACTTCCTGCACTTCCACCTGAATTAACTGATGACTCGAACGCAAGCGGTAAATCACCGTGGAACGATTTAGACCAATTGAATTTATAAACTCCCTAAAAGAAGAGGTCCTTCATGGCTGCTCCCAAACGTAAAACTTCCAAAATGAAAAAGAGACTGCGCCGCAGTTCTCACAGTCGTCCATTGCCAACCGTAAACGTATGTGGCGAATGTGGTGAACCTTCACAACCACACCGTGTATGCCGTTCTTGTGGTCAGTATGCAGGCCGTCAGGTTCTGACGCTGTCTCTTGACGACTAAATGACGCTGAACTTCTGATGATTCAGAAACCCAGGCGAATCTGATGCGTATTGCAGTAGATGCCATGGGCGGTGATTTCGCACCCGATGAGATTGTTCCCGGGTGCGTTGAAGCCGTCCGTACCTATCCCTCTGTGGAAAAAGTCATACTGGTGGGCGACGAAAGTCGCATACGCAGTCAGCTAAGAGCTTGTGGCGCTCTTGAAGAAGAGCGTCTAGAAATCTTTCATGCCTCTGAAGAGATCGGCATGGGCGAAGCGCCTGCCATGGCCTTGCGTCGCAAAAAAGATTCGTCGATTTCTCGTGCCATTGAATTGGTAAAGAAAGGAGACGCGGACGCGGTGTTCTCTGCGGGGAGCACAGGTGCAATGGTCGCAGGTTCCTCTATCAAATTACGTACATTGGATGGTGTTGACCGTCCAACCATCGCCACGGTACTGCCTACGCAAAAACATCCCGTGGTGTTATTGGATGCGGGTGCGAACCCTGAGTGTACGCAAAAAATGCTTTCTCAATTTGCGGTCATGGGCGATGTCTATGCACGCGAGATCTTAGGGATTCGTCACCCACGGGTGGGCTTGCTGAGTATTGGGGGAGAAGAGGCGAAGGGGAACGATTTGACCAAACAAACCTTTAAACTGTTACAGGCCTCGCATTTGAATTTCGTGGGCAATATTGAGAGTCACGACGTCTTTGCCGGGGATGTGGATGTGGTGGTTTGCGACGGATTTACGGGGAATGTGGTTTTAAAAACAAGTGAGGCGGTTGCCCGTGCCATGAAGACCTGGATTAAAGATGAGCTTACCTCCTCTTTTACCCGGAAACTGGGGGCCCTCATGTTGAAACCCGCATTTAAAACGATTTCGGATAAAACGAATTCAGAGACTCAGGGAGGCGCACCGCTTCTCGGAGTAAATGGAATTGTATACATTGGGCATGGTTCTTCTTCACGACATGCGGTATGTAACGCCATTCGGGTGGTACGCGACTCCATCCAACACGACATTAATCATCATATCATTGACGACCTGGTGCGGCTGAGTAAGGCCCGCGAGGTGATTTAAGGACGCTTATGCCTATTCAACTGCTAGGAACCGGATCGTATACCCCTGAGAAAATCTTGACCAATCAAGATCTTGAAAAAATGGTGGATACCAATGATGAATGGATTGTGACGCGTACGGGGATTCGTGAAAGACGAATTGCTGCGGATGATCAGGCTACTTCTGATTTGGCACTGATTGCTGCTGAACGGGCCTTGGAGTCTTCTGGGGTGAAAGCCTCTGAATTGGATGTGATTTTGATCGCGACCTGTTCTCCTGATATGGCCTTCCCCAGTACCGCGACCCTGGTTCAGCATCGTTTGGGGGCGGTAAATGCCTTTGCTATGGATTTAAGTGCGGCCTGTTCCGGATTTATTTTTGCCTTAGAAACGGCCCGTAATTTATTGGAATCGGGTCGTTACGGTACGGCATTGGTGATTGGGGCAGAAAAGATGTCCTCTTTGCTGGATTGGCAGGATCGCACCACCTGTATTTTATTTGGTGATGGGGCCGGAGCTGCGGTTTTGCGCAATGAAGAAGGGAGTAAGGGCGGTTTAGGTCCTTGTAACCTTGGTTCTAACGGATCGTTAAGCGAATTACTACTGGTGCCCGCAGGAGGGAGTCGTATTCCGGTGACGGCCAAAGTGCTGGAAGAGCGGAGCAACACCATTTCCATGGCAGGTCAGGAAGTCTTTAAACATGCCGTGTTAAATATGACCAAAACGGCGAAGCACCTGCTTAAAGAAGCGGAGTGGGATGCCAAAGAGTTAGCTTTGGTGATTCCTCATCAAGCTAATCAACGAATTTTAGAGGCGATTCGCACCCGGGTAGGGGTGGAAAAAGACAATGTTTTTGTTAACGTAGATAAATATGGCAACACGTCCTCAGCATCCATTGGGATTGCCTTGGATGAAGCGGTACGCCAAGGTCGGTTGAACTCCGGAGATCGGGTGATGCTGTTGGCTTTTGGTGCCGGATTCACTTGGGGCGGTATGTTGCTTGAATGGAGAACCCCCGCATGAGTAAAATTGCCGTTATTTTCCCAGGACAAGGTGCCCAAGCTGTAGGCATGGGGAAGGATCTTGTCGAAGCGTATCCTGAAGCCCGCAGTTGGTTTGACCGTGCTTCTGAGACCTTGGGTTTTGATTTAGCACAGGTTTGTTTTGAAGGTCCCTCTGAAGAGTTGACCCGTTCCGATCGTGCGCAACCTGCTATTTTTGTCCATTCCGTGGTGGCTTATGAATTACTTAAAGCTCAAACCGGATTTACGCCGGGTGCGGCTGCTGGATTGAGCTCGGGAGAATGGGCTGCCTTATATGCGGCAGGTGTGGTCAGTTTTGAAGATGCCATTCGCATTTTGCGGGTTCGTGGCGAAGCCATGCAGGCCGCTTGTGAAGTCGAAAAAAGCGCGATGGTGTCTATTATCGGCTTAGATGATGCCAAAATTATTGAAATTTGTGAAGAAGTGGGCTTGGAAGTGGCCAACTACAATTCCCCAGGTCAGACTGTGGTGAGTGGCTCCACAGAGGCCTGTGAAAAAGTACCTGCTTTGGCGAAAGAAAAAGGGGCGCGGATGGCGATTCCTTTGCCGGTGGCCGGCGCTTTTCACTCACGATTTATGGCGCCTGCTGAAAAAGTTTTTTCTGACTTTTTGGCAGATATTGAGTTCAAAACACCCGCTTTCCCTGTGTATTCCAACGTAACCGGCATTGCACATCCTGATGTGGCCGCTATTCAAGCGGATATGCCGCGTCAAATCACGTGTTCTGTTCGTTGGGTAGAGAATGTCGAAGCGATGGTCGCCGATGGCGTTACCCGCGCAGTGGAATGTGGTCCCGGCAAGGTGTTGACCGGACTGTTGAAACGGATTGACAAGTCGATCGCTTCTTCTAATGTAAGCGACCTTGCTTCCTTGGAAGCATCCGTGGATTTATTAAAGTAATTCAAACCGAATCAGGGAAATTTTTATGGCTTTGTTAGAAGGAAAAGTTGCAATCGTTACTGGCGCCGCTCGCGGTATTGGTCAGGAAATCGCACTCAAACTCGCAGCAGAAGGGGCGGATCTTGCTCTTTGTGATGTGAAAGTAGAATGGCTGGATGAAACCAAAGCCAAAGTAGAAGCCTTGGGGCGTCGTGCTGAATCCTATGGGGTGGATGTAAGTAAAGGAACTGAAGTAAACGAAGGCGTAGCCCAAGTGGTGAAAGACTTTGGCAAAATTGACATTGTGGTCAACAATGCCGGCATCACTCGTGACGGATTGCTCATGCGTATGAGCGAAGAAGACTGGGACTTGGTGATGAACATCAATTTGAAAGGTACCTTCCTGATGACCAAAGCCGCTTCTCGTTATATGATGAAAGCGCGTACGGGTGTTTTTGTGAATATTGCGTCTGTGATTGGTCTGATGGGGAACCCCGGACAAGCCAATTACGGTGCATCCAAAGCGGGTGTAAGTAACTTAACTAAAACCACGGCCAAAGAATTGGCTGCCCGCGGCATTCGTGCGAATGCGATTGCCCCCGGATTTATTAAAACCAAAATGACTGACGCATTGACCCCCGAAGTTCGGGACGCCATGCTCTCCGTCATTCCCATGAAAGATTTTGGAACGCCTGATGATGTCGCCAATGTGGTGCTCTTCCTTGCGTCTGATCTTTCCCGGTACGTGACCGGACAAACTCTTTCTGTATGCGGGGGGATGGTCACCTCCTGACCCCTTTTTTAAACACAAATGTAGCCGAAACATTCCAATTAGGAGATAAAAATCATGGCTGTTGAAGATAAAGTAAAAGACATCATTGTAGAGCAACTCGGCGTGAGTGCTGACCAAGTAAAAACTGAAGCTTCTTTCATTGAAGACTTGGGTGCTGACTCATTGGACACCGTTGAATTGGTAATGGCGTTCGAAGAAGAATTTGGCGCTGAAATTCCCGACGAAGATGCTGAAAAACTTACCACCGTTGGTGGCGTAGTTGATTACCTGAAGAGCAAAGGAATCGAAGCGTAAGTTTCGGATCTTAGATCTTTCCAAACCCCGTTACGGCTTCTGGTCGTGCGGGGTTTTTTGGGTAGAAGTTTTTGGAGCGAGGGGGGCTACCCTGTTGCATTCTTGACCTTGGTCTCGCTTCCGATATTTAAAATTCATGTCCACGTCATCTACATCACAGTCTTCCCCTTGCTTAGAAATTCTGCGTGTTACGCATCAGCCTCAGGAAGAATGGGGGATGGGAATTGAGTTTGACATGCCCAAAGCAGGTGAACGGATGGGTTCGCATCATTTACTTTTAGTGGGGGAGTTGCGTTATACGGGGAGAGCACCTGCCAAACTCTTGGTTTATTTTGATTTTTTTCTGATGCATGTATATGAGATACATGTGCCCCCCTCTGAAAGGGGAGCCGAGGAGGGGGGGCGCTGCACGTTTCGTATGGGGATTTCAACCCTAGGGCTACCCGAAAATGCGCGTTTGGATGTTAGGGTTGATGAGGCGCCGTCGGCTACACTGGCCACAATTGACATGAGGCGAACCCGAAAAACGCAACGTACGCATTCTAAATTACAGCCCTGTTTGTTGACGGGATTGGGACGATCCGGCACCACGAAGTTGATGCAATTGATTTCGGCACATCCTCAAATCAGGGCCAATAGGGAGTATCCTTTGGAGACCCGAATGGCTCAGTATTTTATGCAACGCTACTATGTCAGCGTTTCGCCAGCAGTGCATCAACCCGATTATAATATTGATAATTTCTTTAATCGGAATTGGGAATCAATGTGCGGGCCCTGTCCTTATTACCACAATCCATACAGTGAAGGGGCTTTTACCGAATCGTGGTATGAATCAAATATCGTGCCTGTTGCCGAAAAAGAATTAGTCGAGTCGATAGAAGGATATTATCAAGCCTTAGGACCTGAATTTAAATTCAGGAAATCTAAGCGTGCTCACTATTTTTTGGAAAAATACCACCCCAATTTTATGCCTTTTCTCTTTGGTGAGTTCTACCCTCAGGGCAAAGAAGTGTTTTTAGTGCGCGATTTTCGAGATATGTTTGCCTCGATGTTAGGTTTTAATGAAAAACGAAATTCTCAGGATTTTGGGAGGAAGGACAGCTCCTCAGAACTTGATTTTCTCATGCGTCTCCGAAAGAGTATTACGCAACTATCGACTTCATGGACCCTAAGAAAGAGGGATGCCCTTTTGGTGAAATATGAAGAGTTATGCCGAAACGAATCAGAGGTGCTGTCGGGTATTTTTGATTACTTAGAACTCCCAGAGATTTCGGTTTTTCCTGCAACAGCTGATGAAGACCTGCTTGCGCATCAAACCAGTGAAAGTAGTGAAGCGTCGATTGGAAAATGGAAACAGGTGTTGCCTAAAGAGTTGGCCGAGGCCTGTAACCGTGAGTATGCAGAGGCGCTTGAATTATTTGGATACGAAGTGTCGCGCGATTTTATGTAGAGGGCGTAGGGTACCACTTTTCCTTTTGGGCTTTTGGCAGGTAATCAAAAAAATGTGAAAGATTACGTAGTTGTCGTTCGATCATCACATGCAAAATGAGGTCTGGCTTCATTTCGTCGATGACATTCTGATGGATGGTTGGACTCCAGTAATAGGTGACTTCTCGGAAACTTGAGCTGAAAAAGGGGATCATATTTGTGGTGAAGGAATCGTGAAAGAAAAGAACCCGGGGAGATTCGGGCAGGTCTGCAGAGGTACGTAAGGTATTCCGCGGAATTCTGGTTTCGATTTCAGAGCGGTAGGGGGGGCGGGTGAGGATGGGTTTGACATTCATCCGCAATTCTTTGAAATCGGATTGGAGACCTAACATTTTGGCAAGCCCACCTCCTTTATTGATCCAGACCGCTTCTCTCTTAAACTCCGTGAGGTCGGGGGTCGCCAGTTCAGGGAAAGACAAACTGAGGGTCGCTTGAATGGCAAGGTAGCCCTGTAGTGCACCCCATTGATTCCAATGGGTATCTGTTTTGCGGTACGTGAGATCCATGGCTGAGGCCTTACGTAACGCAGGGCGGAGATCGAGGATGTACGGATCACCTGGTCGGCTTAGCGCTACCAATAATTGATCTAGGGGGCTGGTTTTTTTCATCTCCATATACCCTTCGGGTAGATAGTCGCGGTAGATGGTGCTTTTATTGGGTGCGACCACAAAGAGGTAGGGGATGTCGCGTTGTTGGGCTTCCGCCTGGCAATATCGAATGTAGGCGACGGCTTTTTTAAGTTCGATCTCAGTGAGGGGAAGGGCGTTTCTGGCGTCAGCAATGGTGTCGCCATCTTTGCGGGCCACACTGTTGTAAAATAGCCAGCCTTCCTTACCGATAATGACGGTATCGGCGGAGGACTGATTAAAGATGCGATACGCAAGCAGGTTGTGTAAATGAATAAGTTCATATCGAAAGCCAAAGTGGTCTCGAAAGTAATCAGAAAAATCTTCAGAAAAGTTCATCCATCCCTCATCCCAGGTCGGAGGAACCGCCAGTGGACGATTTTCACTGGTTTGGGCTTCGGGGGCGAGTCCGCTAATACGACTGAGCACAGGCATGCTCATAAATAACCCGAAGAGGATCAACTGGATGATCTGATAGATTTTGGTAGCTGAGGAGGTCGGGGCTTTCATCTTAGAAACGAAAATAGATGAAAGGGTTATGAGTATTGGCGGCAAGTTTGAGCCAGCAGGCAAACATCAGCATGGTCATCGCAAGGGTTTGTATTCCCCAGAGTAGATGAGCTGGCCGATGGTGTTTGGATGGATTGAGCCATTTTTGCCAAAGCCTGAGTGGCAGGGGGGTAGCCCCTAATACGGCGAGAAGAACGACCACACTCACTTCCCGATTCAGCAGCATGGGCAAAGTGGTGAGATAAGGAGCTTCGCTGCCGACTCCGGCCATGACTTTGAAGAAATTCAGGGCTTCTGGGAGTGATTCCGCACGGAAAAAGACCCAACTACAAAGGACCAGTATTAAGGTGTAAAGGTATCCAAACCAACGGGGCCTTTTGAAGGGCACGCGATGGCGCAACACGCGTTCGATGATCAGGAAACAACCATGAAGAAGTCCCCAGATGACAAAGGTCCAGCTTGCTCCGTGCCACAGGCCGCAAAGAAAAAACACGATGAGAAGGTTCAGTCCGGTACGCCGCATGCCCTTACGATTCCCTCCGAGGGGAATGTAAAGATAGTCTCTGAACCAAGTGGATAGGGAGATATGCCATCGTCTCCAGAAGTCGGTAATCGAGCTGGAGATGTAGGGATAATTGAAATTCTCAAGAAAATGAAAGCCGAAGAGTCGTCCAAGTCCGATGGCCATGTCTGAATATCCGGAAAAATCGAAGTAGATTTGCAAGGCATAACAAATGACAGCAAACCATGCGACGGCGGGACTGAATTGATCGGCTGGAAGTGAGAAAATATGGTCTACAGGGATGGCGACAGTGTTTGCGATGAGCATTTTCTTTCCTAGCCCGATGAGAAAACGTTGGGAGCCTTCGCTCATATCAGCCAAGCGACTGTGGCGATGTGTTATTTCTTTGGCGATGTCGCTGTATCGGACAATGGGGCCGGCAATAAGCTGAGGGAATAACGAAATATACAGGGCGAGATCTAAGGGGTTTTTTTGAGCAGATATTTTTCCAGATCGCACATCCAATACATAGGAGAGGGCTTGAAAGGTGAAGAATGAAATTCCGATAGGCAAATGGACGGGAGCCCATTCTACTGGGGGGCGATCCATAAAAAGAAAAACACGGTTGAGGTTTCCGGCCATGAAATTTGCATATTTGCAATAGACCAATAATCCCAAGTTTACCCCAACGGCACTCCCAAGTACCCAGGGGCTTTTCGCTTTTGGGTTTTCAGGACTGAGCCATAAGCCCATACCGTAATTGAAACTAATGGAGGCCAGCATCACCCAAAGATAAAAGCCTTCTCCCCAGGCATAAAAGCACAAGCTGGCTGCGAGCAGAAAAAGATTTTTAACCCTAGCTGGTAGAAGGAAATAAATCCCCAATACCAAAGGGAGAAAAATGAAAAGGAATATTTCCGAGCTAAATACCATTACAGGGAGTTAGGGATGATGTGAAGCGAATCAAGCTCATATGCAAAGCAAAGTCGACCCCTCTTGGAGGCCAAGCGTTGGGTTTTTCACCGCGCGGCAGGGGGCGGGGAGCATAGCGTTGCGACAGCAGGTGCCAAATAACTCCGCACGCTGGGACAAGCCCAACGCTTGGGGAGAAATGGGGGAAGTCCTTGTTAGACCGACCCTTGACAATTTGGGGGCTAAATATAGCTATGATGTGGAACGGAACCTCTGTTTTTAGGTTCTACTTTTCTTCTGACCTTTATGACTCATTCTTCCCCTGTTTCTTGTATTTGGATTCATGCGCCCTTCCGTTCTGGAGGGACACATATTTGGAACCAATTTAGATCCAATGAGGGTTTTCAGTGTTTTTATGAACCCTTTAATGAATGGCTTAGCACTTATAGGCGGGGGAAATTTGATGAAGAATTTGTGCAAATGAAGCCGTTGATGCGACATCACATGGGGGAGCTTGAATATTTCCATGAATTTCCCGTAGATGATGAGGGGCGAATAATAGGGTTTGAAGAGGCCTTTGCCTTAGATCGTGTTTGTTGTGAGTCGGATCAAACCGATGAGCGTTTGCAAGAGTATGTGCAGTCGCTCATCGCTTCTGCAAAGGGGAAAGCGGTGGTGTTTAAAAGTTGCCGATCTACGTTGCGCGCCGGTTGGCTCCATGACACTTTTCCGTTGCGGGGGATCTCAATTGTTCGAAATCCGAGAGATCAGTTTCGGTCGTTTGCTAGTTTCCCTGAGAAATATTTTGATGCGAACCTGCTGATGCAAACCGCTCATTGCGGAACGGATCCTCGGCTTCAGCATCTCCAGACGCTCTTTCCTCTGCAAGCGTTGGAACCGGGCTCGCTTAGGGCGTGGATCTGTATCTACCAGTCACTTGCCCAGTGTTTGCCCGATAATGTACGTTATGCCTTCTTTTATACCTGGTGGTGGATTCATTTGCTTGAAACGGTTCCCGTTTCAGATTTCCTGTTTGATATGAATAGCGTTGCGTTCAAACCTGACCTTCAACGCTTGTTGGATCAGGCGGGGATGCCGATTGATCTGAAGAAATGTAAAGCACCTCTTCGAGCAGATATGAAACTTGATGAGGCTCAGTTGGATATTGAAACCTGGGTAGAAGCGCAGTTGTGGCATGCCCACCCTGTATCCTGCCAAAATTTTGTTAATGAAGTGCAGAGGCACGAACC
This sequence comes from Kiritimatiellota bacterium B12222, assembly GCA_029719485.1. Classification (GTDB taxonomy): domain Bacteria; phylum Verrucomicrobiota; class Kiritimatiellia; order SS1-B-03-39; family UBA6053; genus UBA6053. The sequence continues at coordinate 1,685,597 of CP120722.1, forward strand.
TTTTATATCGGATGCGGTGTTGAAACGCGTCAAAAGAATGCGGGCCACGACACCAGGTCATGCATCAGTGACTGCCCCTGCGGTGATCAGTCCTTCGTTGTCAGATTGGGGGCCTGAGGTCATGAAAGAAGTGATCAAACTGCAAACCCATACTCAAAATTTAAAAAATAGTTTAAAGACGAAAGATGAATATATTGCGCATTTACAGCAAGAGCTTGCGCTTGAAAAAGAACGATTTTTGGAGTGTGAACGTTACGCCAAATCTCTGGAATCTTCCTCCTAGGAACGCAGGTTGAAGTCGTGGGGGAATATACTTGTGGGCTTTTAAGGGGATCGCGCGTGAGTATGGATTGCGTTTGTGCGGGGGTTTGGGGGTCCTGAATTTTGGTGGTTGTTTGTCGAGATGAGGAAATCAGGAGCAGGGGGGAGGGCGGACTTGTAATGGGGAATGGGGTATAACCGCGGTCCGGCGATTCCGTTGGAAAGGCTAAGAGAGAGCGTCTTTTGAGCGTGAGGGGGATATTGGTAAGTTATTTGCTTTATGATTCTACTGAGGACCTTAAATCTTTGTGGCATGATTTTAGATGAATTCACTCCGCTCCGTATGGAGTATCCTAGTGCCTGGTTTGGTCACATTCCTTTTGGCATTTGGGTAGGTCGTGCTTTGGCTCCACAAGTTTTTGTGGAATTAGGAGCCCATCACGGGCATTCATTTTTTAATATTTCGATGGGGGTGTTTTCTCAAAATCCGCAAGCCACCTGTATGGCGGTGGATACTTGGGAAGGAGATGTTCAAGCGGGTACATATGGCGAGGATGTATTTGAAGGGGTCAAGCAGTGTAACGCATCTCAGTTTAATGGTCGCTGTCGCCTTCTTCGATGTACCTTTGATGAAGCCCGTGACCACGTGGAAGATGGGAGCATTGATCTTTTGCATATCGATGGGTGTCACCACTACACTGAGGCCAAACATGATTTTGAGCATTGGCTTCCCAAAATGTCGACGGATGGGGTGATTCTATTTCATGATATATGTGAAATGGGCGAAGGGTACGGGGTGTGGCAATTGTGGCGTGAACTCAAAAAAAACTATCCTGTCACTTTTGAATTCACCCACAGTTCAGGCTTGGGGATTTTATGTCTAGGTGAGGAGGTTCCTGAGGGTCTGGATTCCTTGAACGTCGGGGCAGGATCGATGATGGAGCTCTTTCGATGTCAGGGAATGGTGGTGATTGAGCGCCATTTGCAGCATGCGACCCACCAGCATATGGGCGCGGATCAACAGCGATTGCAACAACAGTTGGATCGTTTGCAGAGTGACTATCAGGCAGAAAGAGGGGCGTTGATTCAAAAGGTGGAGGAGGAGGAGACGCAGCTTCGGGATCAGCTGAAAACCTTATCGTCACAGCATGAGCATTTACACTCACAACTCCGGCAGTCCACGGCTGTGCGGAATCTGTTGTTGGATTACATGGCTTCGTTGTTTACGGGGGTTCCGAATCAAAACTGTCGGGAACTTTCAGCTTGGCTTTCGAGGCACAAGGGGGTGGCACGATTGCTGACGAAGCAATGGTTATTCAGGTATACTTTACGAAATCGGTCGTTTGATCTGACCCGTACCTACCGAATGATCGAAGCCTCAGGGCACTTCAAAAGTGGCTACTATGTTGCGCAGAATCCGGATGTCTTGTTTCAAGGTGCAGAACCGTTGTTGCACTGGGTGAGCAGTGGTTGTGAGGAGGGAAGACGTCCTCATCCCTGTTTTGATCCTCATTGGTATCTCACGACTTATCCGGATGTGCGTGAGTCCGGAATGAATCCCTTTGTGCATTATATCAATACGGGTGCCACGGAAGGGCGCAGACCCTCTGGGGAATTTGAACATTTATTTGTTGCGACAGACGATCAGGAGGGCCGCTCTCCTGGGCTTGGTTTAGAGCCTTTCCTGAAGGGGCTGGCTGCTGCAAATGATTTTGTGCCAGAACGAAGTTTTGATCCGCAGTTGAACTCTCTTGAAGCCGTGGAGACACTGTCCAATCCCTTTGTGCATGACCGAAGTCATTTGCATATTCTTATCGTCTCCGGCTCCCCGGAGTCAGCGGGTCATCAGTATCGGGTACGGCAACTGGAAGGAGCCTTGCTGGCATTAAATCACCGTGTGCGACTGTTTGATATGCATCAAGCTTATGCACCCGATCAGGATTTTGAGACTTTTGATGTGGTGGTGTTTTGGCGTATTCCGTGCTGTCCCCAGTTCGAACGGGTGGTGACTCAGGCGAAGGCCGGCGGTGCGAAAATTGTATGTGATATGGATGACCTTATTTTTGCACCGGAAATTGCGAAAGCTGAGGTGATTGATGGCATTCGATCACAGGCTTATGAGGAAGAAGATATCCAGAAATTGTTTTTGGACTACCAGCAAGCGATGTTGCTTTGTGATGTATTTTTCTGCCCCACAGAATCCTTGGCCAAACATATGTTGCGCTTAGGGCGTACAACCCATGTCATCCACAATGGGTATACCGCGAATTATTTACAACGGGCTCGTATAGGCTTGAGGGAAAGTAATACCTTGAAGCGCTCGGGACTTATTCGCATAGGGTACGCGTCGGGAAGTCTAACCCATCAAAAGGATTTTGAGCAAACGGTGTCGGCTTGTGTTAAAATCCTGAAGAAATATGCTCACAGTCGTTTGGTGCTGTTTGTAAAGTCTGATGAGGAGGAGGGGATTAAACTTACCTTGGATTTGGCGGAGTTTCCTGAGCTACAAGCGCTTGAACATCAAATTGAATTACGCCCATTTGTATCTTTTGATTTGATGCCCTATGAGTTGGCACGTTTCGATATCAATTTAGCGCCTTTGGAAGTGGGAAACCTATTTTGTGAAGCCAAGAGTGAGTTAAAATATTTTGAAGCCGCCTTGGTCAAGGTGCCCACCGTTGCGTCACCTACCTTGCCTTTCAAGCAGTCGATTACGTCAGGAAAAAATGGTTTTCTTGCTGAGACCGAAGCCGAATGGTTTGATGCGTTGGATCTCTTGGTGAAGGATGAAGCTGCCCGTAAATCGATGGGACGTCAGGCGTATATTCATGCCTTATGGAAGTTTGGTCCTGAGCGGAAGGTCGAGGTATTGCGAGATACCTTTGGGCAAATCATAGGAGGGGGCGAAGAGGCGAGTCGAAATTTCAACAGCATCTCCTCGGTGTACCGCCATCCTCCTGCGGAGGTAGTGATTCCTGAGCATGTGCTCTTGTTTACATCGTCGCAGGGGACGCCAGCGCTGGTGTCGGTGGTGATCCCTTTGTACGATTGTGCGGAGTATCTTGTAGATGCATTGGAGTCTGTACGGACTCAAACGCTTACAGACATTGAACTGATTGTGGTGGATGATGCATCTACAGATGAGTCTGCCGCGGTGGCAAAAGCATGGTTGGAAACACATGCGTCCCGTTTTTGTCGGGTGTTGTTGTTACAAAATACAGAAAATGTTCATGTCGGCTTAAGTCGGAATCTTGGATTTGTGTATGCGGACTCCGACTATGTCTTTCCGTTGGATGCCGGTGATAAGTTGTTGCCTACATGTTTGGAACGCTGCGTTCACAGCTTAAAGGATTCCGATGCGGCGATGTGTTATCCCCTCATTCAGCATTTGGGTTCCTCGACTCACATGATGGGAGAACAGGCGTGGAGCCCGACCTTGCTTGCGTTCAACAATTATATCGACGGCATGGCCTTGATCAAAACGTCGGCTTGGGCGCAGGTGGGTGGCTATCGACCCATGTTTGGGTGGGAGGATTATGACTTGTGGTGCAAATTTTTAGAAACGGGTTTCTGGGGGCAACAAGTGGATGAGGTTTTAGGGCATGCTCGTGTTCATGAGGCCTCGATGCTGAAAACGTTTACGATGCAACCTGAAACGCATCAGGAGTGGGTGGATGTTTTCCGGTCCGAACATCCTTGGGTTAAATTTTGACCCAGGTGCGTTAAGATTATTTCCCGTGTTGGTAGGCCTCCCAAACGTCTTGGGTGGGGCCATGGGCCGCGATGACGCCGTCTTTAATCCATACTAAATTTTCACAAAGTTGTTTGAGAAGGTATTCTCCATGGGAAACCATGACCACGGTTTTGTCATCGTTAATTTTCTTTTCCATGAGCGCTTGCGCTTTGTTGGAAAAATCAAGGTCGCCTACCGCGAAGACTTCATCGAGCAGCATGACATCGGCATCGGTATGGTAAGCGGTCGCAAATCCGAGGCGTGCTTTCATTCCGGTTGAATATGTGCGCAAAGGTTGATCGATGAAGGGGCCAATATCTGCAAGCGAAACCATGGCTTCCATGCGTTCTTCAACTTGCGTTTTGCTCATGCCGAGGAGCAGTCCGCTAATTCGAATGTTATCTCGTCCGGTTAAGTGAGGGCTGAATCCTGCTTGAAGCGAGAGCAAGGTGGTGCGAAGTCCTTTTTGATGCAAGACACTTCCCTGGTCGGGTTTGAGAATACCCGCCAGGAGAGAGAGCAGGGTGCTTTTTCCCGCACCGTTTTCTCCCACAATTCCGAGAATGGTTCCTTCAGGGATGTCAAAGCTGATTTCTTTTAAAGCCCAAAACTTTTCGACGCCTTTGGAGTGAAAGCTCCGTTTTTTAGGGTAGGAGAGGGCGACATTCTTGACTTGAATGGCGAGGGAGGGGGAAGGTGCATTTAGCATATCTTGGCGTACTCCCGATCGTAGTGATTGATCAGCGCGAAGGCCACACCCATGACCATAAGGCTCAGTGCGAAGACGATTCCCAAATAGTGAAAGTTGGGCCATGTTTGATAGAGCAGGCAGTCTCGATAGCCTTGAATGATTCCGGTGAGGGGATTGAGCATGACCAAAGGTTTTAAGCGGGGCGTGATCAAGGTAATATCGAAAAAGACGCCCGAAACGAAAATCAGCAATTGCAGAAAATGTTGTAGAAGGTTGCGCAGGTCAGGCATAAAGGGGGTGATGGCTGCACTCAAGGCCACGACGGCAATGGTGAGGACGGCTTGGGTCAGAATGACCAAGGGCAAGGCGATCCAAAAGGGTGAAGGCGGGTAGCCCAAGAGAATCACCAAAAGGAATAGGGGGATGAGGGTCACTAAAAATTTAAAACTATCCGCGAGTAGACTGACTCCTACGAGGACCGCTTTATGGATATAAATTTTATGGAGGATGTGCGGGGCATCGAGAATGGCGCCGCAACCTCGGAGCACCGAACATTGAAACCAACGCCAGGTCAGGGTGCCGACGCAGAGAAAAGCGATAAATTCTTTGCCGCCACTTTGGAGGATATAACTGAAGGCAATGTAGAAAACCAAAATGCTGAGCAGGGGATCGATAAACCACCAAAACATGCCTCCCAAGGTATGTCCGCATTCCGCCTTCAGTTCTGCGCTGGCCATGGGGTAAATTAATTTATACTGATCGCGATATTTCTGGGGGTCTGATGCGGAAACATAGACGGGTGTTTCGGCTGGTGTGCTCACGAGGCTCCCCAGGATCTTTTAAGGATCCATTTCAACCGAGCGTCCATGCGTTTGCCGGCGGCCTCAAGTGAAAATTCTGTGCGGATGTGTTTTTGTCCGCAGGCCGCGATCGCTTGGATCTCGGGGCCGTTGTCTGAAATGAGTTTGAAGAGTCGCGCGGCATCCTCCACATCGGGTTCCGCCCAATGCATGCCTTTTTGATAAGGACCGTAGTTTTCTTGGATTTCAATGATCTTGCACTTGATCGGAAAGGCGGTTTCATGATCCATAAATTCCGTATTGCCTGACCAGTGAGTGGCCATCACGGGTTTTCCTAAAAACATTGCTTCGGCCATGGGGAGTCCAAAACCTTCCGCGCGATGAAGTGAGACTACGCTGTCGCAGACCGAAATTAGGCTATCAATTTCTTCCCGGCTAAAGGTTTGATCGACAATTTGAACCGCCGGATTTTTTTGAGCTCTTTCTAAAAGAGGCGTGTAGCCGTTTTTAGAGGAAGTGCCATTCATGAGTTTAATCACCAAAGATACGTCAGATTGAGGATGGGGGAAGGCCCGTTCAAAAGCTTCGAGGGTGGCCATGACATTTTTACGTTCAAAAAAGCTCAATCCGTCAGCGAGCACGAGAAATAAGAATGACTGGGCGGGGAGGGTGAAGTATTCACGATCAAACTTTGCTTGAGGGTGTATGTCGATACCTGGAGGCATTTTGATGACCGGAATTGGGCTTTTTTTAGAGATGGCTTCTTGGCAGAAGCTGGTGGCGACCCAGATCTCGTCTAAATGGGAATAGGCTTCGCACCATTCGTCTGGAAATTCAGGAAGTTCCCAGTACCAGTATCCAATGTTATAGTGACCGGCAAAAAGTTCAGGTTCCAACTGACTGTGCACAATGGGCATTTGATCGGCATTGATGTGGAAAAGGTTGATGCCGTGTTCTTGATGAGGATGAGAGGCTTCTTCAGGGTGTTCCAATTGACGGGAGGTGCAGCCTAATTCAAAATTGCGTAAAGAAAGGGGGAGTTCAACGGCATGGGCGGCACGAATACTGAGACGAGCGGCCCGGCCGACGCCACTTTCGGCGTGAAGATATCCGATAATATTCACGCCGTGGGGAGGGGGAGTGACATGCGGGATTTTGGCAGAGGAGTCGCGGGGGTTGTAGGCGAGATGAACGAGGAAATTATGAATTTTCCGACGAAAAGCCATGCTGGTCAGCGGGGTGACCCAGCGCTGAAGTTTCCACGCGATTTGGTAGATACTTCTATACAGTTTAATTTTCAGGCCATGTTTGCTTGATGGCGTTTGACGCAAGGGGGAGGCCGAGGATCCGCCTCGAAGTCGTGTTTGCACATCCTTTACAAATACCGCATCCATATCGGGTTGTTGTTCGCCATTGTCTACAAACCAATTTGCGTAGGGAGTTTCGTTTCCTGCGGGTACATCAGGGAAGGCATTTGAAAGGTCGATCCGGGTTTCGTAAAGCGAGAGAGCTGCACGATTAAGGAGGGAATAACCGGGAGGGATTTCCAGGGCATAAGCGATCCATTTCTCTTCGCCATCATCAGAATTCAGGCTGCCCAATTCATTGGCGATGGTGGGGTGACTATGGCAAAGGCGTCGAATGAAATCTGGGATTTTCTTGCCACTGGGAAAGCAATTATAGGCATATTCGATTTTTCGATAGGCTTCGGCTCCGTTCTCTCGCAAACGTGAACAGTAGTCGGCCACCAAGGTTTGAACTGCTTCAGGAAGGCTGGCGATGGTAAAGCGATCCTGATGAGAGCTAAATCGGGTTCCTTCAACGTTTACACCCGAGAAGTGAAAGAAGAACAAGGGGGCGTTGTTTACCCAAAAGTGACCCTGTTCATCCTTCCGCACCTGTCGTTGTGCCAAATTCCAATATGCGGTGTTCCATCCTGGGTCTCTGCAAATATCTACATTTTCAAACAGGGCGGGGATGAGATTTGCCCATTTTTGATCGACAAACAGACCGTGGGGTAAATCGACCACGCAGTCATTTTGGAGGTGACTCTGCCACCATTCTAGAAGTTGATTCCCTTCTGGGGAGCGTTGAATGGCAATAAATCCTAAATTATAGGTGCCACAAAGCAAGAAGGTGAGTTCGCCAGGGAAGCGATCGTCTTGAATGGGATCGATGAGGTGAGGCGTGAGCAAAATGCTGTTGGATTCCCATCGGGTGAACAAAGAAGAGAAATCATGGTAGATGAGGATGTCGGGGTCTAGATAGATCACCCCTTCGAATGCACGTTTTTCAAATAGGAATCTAAAAACCGAAGGTTTGATGGCGGTATTGAGTTCGAGTACCGTGTATTTATTCATCATGGCATCCAGCTCGGGAATGCCCAATTCGCACATGGGGAGAATTTCAAATAAATCAGGATCAATTGGAGGATTTACAGGGCCGGGCGCATCACACAAGGCCACGATACGGCGTAAATCCGGTTGATGAATGCGTACACTCTCCATTAAAGTGATGGCATAATGGAGGTAGTTTCTGGAACAAATAGTGAAAACGCAATTAGACATACGTTCCCCTAAGTTAGGACGGTTCTCAAGTCAATAAATGAGGGGCGATAAAGATGAGATGAGGAGAGGATGGGAAAGTTTTTTTTATGGATATTAACCTTGTTTGAAATGTGCGTTCTTCGTAGCGTTTGCGCAGTTGCTCGCTGAGAGCCTCCAGTCCGCGGTAAGGGTATAACCCATCAGCTTTCAGATTCAGTACCCATGTTAAGGCCTGTTGAAGCGGACGTCAGGCATCATCTTAACAGAGGTTTCTTATGACACATTTAATACCGCCCCACGCGGATCTCGGGCATTTAAAAAAACAAGCCAAGCGTTTGTTGCGCGCTGCGCAACAGGCAAAACCGGATGCCTTGCGTCGATTTTCCCAATCACATCCTGCTTATGCGAAAGGGACTGTGGATCCTCTCTCTTTTCGTCTTCAAGAAGCCCAGCATGTAATTGCCTGCGAATATGGGGTGAGTTCCTGGGCGGCTTTGACGGCGGTGGTGGGGCCTGAAAAGTCCTTGGCGTTTGAGCGAGGGTCGGATCTGTTGATTTTCAGCAATGGATCGAGTGCGCTAACTCTGTTTGAAAAGGTAGGCCTGCCTGGGCGAAAAGAAGAATGGACGGATGTCTTGCATGATGGACCGGTGCCCGTAACGGCTTCTGTTGATGAGTTAAATCGCATCCGTGCAAAATTCCTTTCTGGACGGGGATGGGCTGGATTTGATGGCATTTTGAGTCGGTTTCAGAAGCGGGATCAGTTGCTCGCCCGTGGCGACGAATTTTCCGAGCTTCAGATTTGGTTTGAACATGATTTGTTCGATCAGTTGCTTTTGATTCAGATCATTGATCGCCTTGCCGAAGATCCTGAATGGAGTGCCATAACAAAAGTATTTCAGTTTGATCGCTATATTGGGCGACTGACAACTGAAACCTTTTCTGCCGCTTGTCCTGCTCCGCAAGCGTTACGTCAAGATCAGATCGATGAGGCCCGAAACGCATGGCGTGCGTTTCGGGGATCTGATCCTCAGGCCTTGACGAAGGTGATACGGGAAGGTTCCTCATCCTTGCCCTATTTGAAGTCCGCTTTACTGAGATTTTGTGAAGAATTTCCCTGGGTTCAAAACGGATGTAGCAGAACCGAACAGCAAATCCTTGAAGCGGTGCATGCCGGCATTCAGTCCCCTGAAAAGATTTTTCAGCACAGTCAGGCTCAGGAAGAGGCGATCTTTATGGGGGATGGCACCTTTTATGTGATGATCGAGCAGTTGACCTTGGGTGCGCATCCCTTGTTGACCTTGGCTCCGGGACCGCGTTTTCTCCATCCCAGTATCCAAGGGTATGGAGAGGCCTTTAGGAATCAGCAGCTGCGTTTAACCGAGAGAGGGGAGCAGGTGTTGGTGGGGCGTGCAAACCGGTTGACGGATCTTCCTCAGCCGTATTGGCGGGGTGGCTGTGAAATACGTGATGAGAAGGGGCCCTGTTGGGATGGTATGCGAAAGTGTTTTGTTTGAGTAGAGGAATGCGGACCTTGTCTTGACAAGGTCCGCTGGAAATTTGCAGGGTAGAGGCTATGGATACAAAAAACATTTCACCTGAACACATTACCATTGGATTTATTGGACTTGGCGTCATGGGACAAGGCATGGCTGGGCACTTGTTGGCTGCGGGTTATCGACTGAATTTGTTTACCCGCAGCAAAGCCAAAGCCGAGGCGTTGATCGCAGAGAGGGGGAGATGGTGTGACAATGTTAAGGACCTGGCTGAGGGGTCGGATGTGATTTTCACGATTGTAGGATTTCCGCAGGATGTGGAGTCGCTGTATTTGGGTGAAGCAGGGTTGATTGCGTATGTAAAAGCGGGGACAGTTTTGGTGGATATGACTACGTCTTGTCCTGATCTGGCGCAACGCATTTCGCAAGCGGTGGCGCTGAAAGGAGGCGAAGCGTTGGATGCTCCGGTTTCCGGTGGAGATGTGGGGGCTCGCGAGGGGCGACTTTCGATCATGGTGGGCGGAAATAAAGAATGCGTGGATCGGATGATGCCCCTGTTTGAATTGATGGGCACAACTATTGTATATCAAGGTCCCGCCGGGGCTGGTCAACATTGTAAAATGTGTAATCAAATTGCAATTGCGTCCACCATGATCGGGGTATGTGAATCGATGGCCTATGCACAAAAGGCAGGCTTGGATGTGAAGACGGTATTGAAGAGTATTGAATCAGGGGCTGCGGGGAGTTGGTCCTTATCCCACTTGGCCCCCCGAATGATCGAAGGGGACTTTGACCCCGGTTTTTATGTAAAACATTTCATCAAAGATATGACAATTGCCCAAGCGACTGCGGAAAGTATGGCTCTCGAGACACCGGGCTTGGACTTGGCGAAGAGGATGTATGAAACGCTGGCGGCAAATGGGGGAGAGGATGAGGGGACTCAAGCATTATTCAAAGGGTATACGACCTGAGATGCTGAGGTTTTGCAGGCAGATACAGACCTCATCGCTTTAAAAAGAAATGTTTGAAAATGTCTGGATATGTTGGAATAAGTGTTTTTATCCCACAATCCTTTTTTTTCTGTTGTTTTGAGGATGGGCTTAGGGAATGATGTGTCCGTGCTCACGGATTTTCGGCTGAGATGACGCCACAGGCCGTGTGGCCGTGTGGACTGTTTCCTCCATGGTCGTCTCTCCCAGAGTTGAGAAAGCTCTCTCCGTATGTGTGGGAGTACTTCCGGTGAGGAATCTGTCCGTTTGGGGAGAAAAGTTGAGGCCGATGACGCTTAGGTTTGTAAAATTTTAAACGAACGACACCAAAGGTAATGGGTGTAGGAGAGGAAAATGAGTGTAGTAATTAACGAGAATGAAATGAAATCGATTTTGGCGTCGCGGGGACCTTCGGGGCTGCCGGCGGATGTTCAATTGACGCCGATGGCCGAAGCGCTTTTACGTGAAGCCCAAAGCAAGGAGTCCGGCGCGACGTACTCCGAACCGATTGTGCCTGATTACGAATATAAATGGACGCCCGGTAACGAGCCTCAAACCCCTGCTGAGTGTCATGCGTTTTATCATTCACCTGAAATCACAATCTTGAGGGAACGGATGGTGGAGATAGGGGAACGGATGTGGAAAAAAGACTATGTGGATGGAAATGGGGGGAACTTGACGATTCGGGTGGGTGATCATTTGGTCTTGTGTACTCCGACCTTGATTTCGAAAGGCTTTATGAAAGCGGATGACATGTGTTTGGTTGACTTGGAGGGCACGCAATTGGCGGGGAGACGCAAGCGGACCAGTGAGGTCATGACTCACATTGGGATCATGAAACGTCAGCCGAAAGCGAAAGCATGTTGTCATGCGCATCCTCCACATGCGACGGCATTTGCGGTCGCTTCTGTGGTGCCGCCGACCTGTATGATTCCTGAGGCCGAAGTGTTTTTGGGTCAGATTGGGTTAGCGCCTTATCAAACGCCGGGTACGGCTGAGAATGCGGAGGCCGTGGGGGAGGTTGCGGTGAATCACATGTCTGTATTGATGGAAAATCATGGAGTGATTACCTGGGGCAAAGATATCGAAGATGCTTACTGGAAGATGGAAAATACTGATGCGTATTGTAAAACCATTTGGGTGGCTTCGCAGTTGAATGGAGGAAAACTCAAAACCATCAGTGGTTCACAAGCCAAAGCGTTGATTGAAATGCGGAAAAGCTTGGGCATGGATGATTATCGAGACAGTTGGAACGACTGTGAGTTGTGTACTTCTTCTGACTTCCGTCCCGGGGTAGCGTGTGCGGCGTCAGTTTCTGATGCCCCTGCGGCTGATCACCCTGAATACACAGATGAAGTGGACGCGTTGGTGCAGCAGATTAGCCATGAGATTTTAAAGAAACTTCAGCGGGCGCGTTCACAGAGAGACTAAGGCTTGTCCTTTTTTAAACTTCCGAGTGACGGAAGATATGAAAATCCCTTTTCCGAGTGTCGGAATAGGGATTTTCTTTTGGCCAGGGATCTGTTATTTCAAGAGATATGAAATATTTGCTCTGTGTTTGTTTGGTGAGTTCGTTTGCTTTGTTTGCCCAAGATGTGGGAGATGAGGAGGCGATGCTTTTGGGGTATCAGGTGATGGCGGTACAAGAGGCCTTGCGTTTTCCTGAACAACCCGAATCGTTGGAAGCGATTAAGGGACTGGGGCTGGATAGTCGTTATTATGTGATGGTGCGTGGATGGCTGGTGCAGGAAATAAAGTTGGCGGAGAGTTATCGGGATAGGTCCGACTATACGCAAGATTCCCAGCGACAGTTGGATGTAGAAAAAAGAATTTCCGCGCTGCAAAAAGCATTGCGGATGATTGATTTAGAGTAGTTCGTATGGCTTACATGAAGGAGCGGGTCCAGCCACCAAAGCCTTTCATGAATTTTGCCCGCATTTTTTCGATGGCATTTTGAGCCATGGGGAATTGTCCGACGTTGCGGTAGTGGACATGGAAATCGGGGTGACGTGAATTAGGCAAGGGGGGGTACTCAGGTTTGAGTTCAAAATTACTGGTGTACGTATAGGGCCAGAGATCGAAGACCGGCAAGGCATGTGAGACGGATCCTACGAATCCGCTGGTTTTGGAGGCGATTGTGTCGGTTTCGTTTTGCTTGGCCACAATCCAGCTGTTTCCATTGCTCATTTCATTTAAAATATGGCGTTTTACGGTTCGGGTGAAGGCTTTATCTTCGATGATGAGTCCACATTCTGAATTTAAGGCGTAAGAGCGGGGGTCGAAATTGTGTGAGCCTATTTGGGTGAATTTATCATCCACGACAAAGGTTTTGGCATGGATGGTGAGTTTGGGACCGGAGGCCATCAGAAGTACGGGCAAAAGTTGCTCAAGTTGGCTTTGTACTTCCGTAGGGCTGAGACCGCAAAGTTGGGGGTAGGTGGGGACGAAACTGAGGAGGTCTTTGGGGTAGGGAATGAATTCGAAGATTTCAAATTTAAGGGTTTTGTACAACTTTTTTCGGTCTTTGAACGACACCCCGTAAACGACATCATGGTCTGCGGAGGCCAGGCTGTTGGTTGAAAACCACACTTCGAGATTAGGGGTGCGTTCCCGTATCTCCTCAATGGTTTTTTTAGATTCTTTTTGGTAAATCAGGTAGGGGGACTGGAAGATGATGCGTTCATTGGCGGTAGCGAGTACCTGTTTAATGATTTCGCCGTAATGATCTTCGTGAGCGTTTTTGCCGTGTTTGAATTTTCCGGGCGGGTCCCAAAAGAAAGCGGCTTCCTCTACCTGGGTGACTTGCATGGTGGAGCGAAATTCTCCTGGATTGTAGAGGTTGGCTTCGGACAAAACTTGGGTCATGCTTGAGGTGTCTCCCTCTTGGATGAAGCTGTAGTCCTGTGGGATTTCAATGGGGAGGCGCGCTTGTACGTCTTTAAACTGGGTAAGATAAACGGAGTCCTTATGCGACCAGAAGGCTTCAAACATTTCATCCATATGAAAGGTGTTCGGGCCCATCACCAGCAGGTCCCGATCATTAAAAATCATTACCGGGCTGCGGTCGAAATATTTGTTTTCATAATTGCGCCCACCGATGATGCCGATGTCATCATCTACGAGAAACAATTTATTGTGCATGCGACGGTTCATGCGTCGCATTTTAAGCATCATGTTCTCAAGTTTATTGATGGGGGGAGGTTGGGTATAAAAGGAGAGGGGGCGGAAGACTGCAAACTCCAGATTGGGGTTGGCCACGGCCATTTGCGCCAGCCGGGTATTGCCGGTGATGGGATTTAATGCATCGACGAGTACGCGAACTTTCACCCCTCTACGGGCGGCTTCCAGCAGTTCCTGAAAAATGACGCGGGTGACTTGATCTTCTTTCCAAATGAAGGTTTGAATATCGATGCTTTCGGTGGCTGCGCGGATGAGGTGGATGCGGGTAAGTAAGGCATCATCTCCCACTTCCAGTAACATCACTTGATCTTTTTGAGGATGTTCCTCGGCTAAATCCTGATACAGGGAGGGGATGGCTTCCTGTCCATTTGCAGGGGGGTAGGGTTTTGTGAAATAGCTGAATTGGATTTCAGGATCATGCTTGGGGAGTCTGGCGCAGCCCACAGTTAAAAGCAGGAAACCAAAAGTAAGGAGCATCATTTTATTGAAATTCTTCATAAGGACTTCCTAATCATCCCCTCATCTTGGGCAAGCCTATTCCCTCTGCATCCCCAAAAGTCCTTGCCTGTACCGTCCTCTTGAAATGTTTCCCTTTCCTTTGGAAAAAAGCTCTTTTTTCTAAAGTTATCCTTATGAAAACTATAGCACTCTAGCGTATTCGAAATTGTATCAAATAATTTATTGAGTTACGATAATGTCATTTAGTGTGAAGCAGCATACGAATATAGATTAATATTGTTATAAATAGTGTCCATCTGTCGTAGAAAGAGATGCAGCATTGAAAACTTAGCTTCTCTACTTGCTATGAACATTATGAAAAAAATATTTTGCATCTTATTATTCTTAACCTCTTTCACATTACAGGCCGCGCCTTCTTCAATTGATTCACTTGGGTTGCCTGAGAAACCTGAAACCCGTTATGACTTAGACGAAGTCGAGAACATCGATCGGGAAGAACGTGTCTGGTATGAATTTTATACGTCCTACACGGAGAATGGAGAAGAGGTGAAGCATGGATTGTGGATGGAGCGGGAGCGTAGTCGGGATCGGGAACGTCATGATACGGATTATGTTGAAGTACGGAAGATCTATTACCAGGGCGAGGTTTCGACGCATTCGGTGGTGAGTACCTGGGTGAATGGGGTGTTGAGGGAGCGAAACTACATTTTGTCTGAAGAATTGAATGTGCTGATCAAATACAATGCACAGGGACAGGAAATCATGGGGCCTAAAGCGAATGCCCGGGGTGGGCGCGCGAAACGCGAGCGGATCACCCGAATTTTCAACGAAGTTTACCAAATTAACAATTAACCAGGAACTGAAATGAGTACTGAAGCTCTTCTCGATATTTTATGGATCCTCCTTTGTGCAGGATTCGTCTTTCTGATGCAGGGGGGATTCCTCTGTTTAGAAAGTGGGGTCACCCGATCCAAGAATTCTATTAATGTGGCCTTTAAAAATATAGTCGATTTTGGATTGGCTGTGTTGCTTTATTGGGTGGTGTCATACGGACTGATGTTTGGTCAATCCAAAGCGGGTTGGGTCGGTTCGGATGGCTTTTTCTATCGAATCACGGGGGACGAAGCTCCTTTCCAGTACAGTGTCTTTATTTTTCAGGCGATGTTTTGTGCGACGGGTGCCACGATTATTTCAGGTGCGACCGCTGAACGTCTGAGATTTTATTCCTATTTATTTATTACGGCGGTCTATTCGGTGTTGATTTATCCCTTTGTCGGTCACTGGGTGTGGGCCACGGATTACTTAGGAGATCCGGCGGGTTGGTTGGCACAGAAAGGATTTTTGGATTTCGCGGGATCCTCTGTGGTTCACAGTACGGGCGGTTGGGTTTCTTTGGCATTGCTGTTGATTATCGGACCTCGATTGGGTCGTTTCGATAAAGATGGCAATGCGGTGGAGATTCCTGGAAGCAACATGCCTTTGGCGATGTTGGGCACGACCTTGTTGATTTTCGGCTGGTTTGGATTTAATGGAGGATCAACGCTTTCTTTTGGCGCCAGTGTTCCCTTGATTTTGGTGAATACCTTGTTGGGGGCTGTGGGAGGGATGACCATTGTGTTGGGTATGATTCCTTTTTCTCGTAAATTACCGGATCCTGGTTTGGTGATGAATGGGGCCATTGCAGGGTTGGTCGGGGTCACGGCGAACTGTAACTTGACGGGGCCTATTGCGGCCTTGATCATTGGTGCGGTAGGTGGTCTGATCATGATGGGAACGGTTCGTTTGCTCGAATACTTGAAGATTGATGATGCGGTAGGCGCGATTCCCGCCCATTTAACTCCCGGTATTTGGGGGACGCTCGCGGTGGCGCTGTTTGCGGATGCCGACATTATGGGGCTTGAAAGTATTGACCGCGTGGGCATGTTTGAAACGCAGTTTACAGGGGTCATTGTTATTGGCTTCTGGTCGTTTGCGCTCTCCTTCATCTTCTTTTATATCATGAAGAAATTCATGCCGTTACGGGTAACCGAAGAAGAGGAAATTGTGGGGTTAAATATCAGCGAACACAATGCGAGAACCGAAACCTTGTTCTTGTTACAGGATATGGAAATGCACGCCCGCACGGGTGATCTTTCAAAACGTGTGAAGGTTGAGCCTTTTACAGAGGTGGGGCAAATTGCACGTCAGTACAACAAAGTGATCGACACCTTGGATTTAACCATGAATCGTATGAAATCGATTTTCCAAGATTTGCATGATGGGATCATTACCTTCAATGCGGAGGGGAGTATTCTTTCCATGAATCCGGCAGCAGGGAAGTTCTATGGACTGGAGCCTGCGCTTGCAGGTGATATTTCGGCATGGGATTTATTGGTGCCGGAAAGTCGTGAAGATCTTGAAGTACATCAGCCCTTGGATTCGGAACCGTTTGATCCTTTCCGCGCGGGTGTGTTACAGGAGATTCATTATTTCCGCAAAAACTCCCGCAAAGATGAAGTGGTGGAGTTCGTGGCCTCCAAGGGTGCGTTCAATGACGAGATTATCTATACGGGTTTGATTCGTGACGTCAGTGAAAGCATTCAGACCAAACGGAGCAAAAACCGTCTGATGAGTAAATTGGTTGGTGCACAGCAGAGTCAGTTTTATGCAGGAATGTGTAAGCAGTCTATGCCGGTGTTGCGCAATCTCGCTACACGCATCTACGATTTGGCTACGGTGTTGCCCCGGTCGCTTCCGGATCCGCGTTTGAAGGTACTTGAGCAGAATGCACAAGAGATCTTACATCTGACGGGCGATTTACAGCACGTGGAAACGGAAGGTTCATTACCGCTCTCGTCTCAGAATCTGTCTGAATTCTTAACCACTTATTTGCAAACTTTGGTGGCGGAGACTTCTTACATGGAAATTGGAGAAGCTGAGTTATCCATGGATATTGAAGAGACGTCTTTGACGGCTCTGATTTCACCCTCCGCCTTGGAACAGGTTTTGGAAACCTTGCTTTTACTCGCTTGTCGAGAAAGTGGATTGGGCAAGGAGGTGGTGGTGAAATTGAACAGTTGTTACCTCGATCATCCCATGACAGGTACGGAAGTCGTTCCTGCAGGTGAGTATTTGGTGATTCATATTTTGGACAGGGGCGCCGGTCTCCCCGAGCAGGAATTGGATCTTTTCTTTGAAGGCCGCGACCGGAAATATGAAGACATTGATTTGGCCATGGCCGAATCGATTGTACGAAATATGAAAGGGGTGTTGGATGTGGATTCCACGTTGGGTGAAGGGACGACCTTGTCGTTGTATTTACCGGTGGCCCGTGAAAACGTTGATCCCGGAGAGCCTGAAGAAGCTGTGGCGACTGTATTGTTTGTCGACGATCATAAACCGATGCATCGCTTGGTGAAAACCTTGTTGCATGAGGGAGGCTACAAAGTCTTGCATGCGGAAACCGAAGAACAGGCCCTCCAGTGTCTGGAGGGAAACAAAGTCGATGTACTCTTGTTAGATCTGATTCTTGCTAAAGATACCCAGGCTCGCGAGTATAGTTTCCGTCAACTGCACGAACGTTTCCCTGATGTGCCTGTGTTGGTCACGGGTGGGGATGTGGATGCGTTGGTCTTGGCGACTGTGATTCAGGAGGGCGCGGCAGGCTTCGTTGAAAAACCTTTCAATCCTCAGAAACTTATACGTCTCATCAAACGGGAGGAACTCTCACGATAAAGTCAAAAAATAATAAATCATAAAGTGTAAACCCCATTTCTGTGAAAACGGAAATGGGGTTTTTTATGGGTTACATTTGCCACTTGCCTATGTCTTCGATGGTATCGATATGGTCCATGAAGAAGTCGATCAGCTCAGGATCAAATTGGGTGCCTGCATTTTTTCTTAATTCTGCGGTTACGTCCTCTGGAGCCATGAAATTTTTGTAAACACGATTGGCGCGCATGCTGTCGTACGCGTCGACCAAGCTGAAGAGTCGTGCACCGAGAGGAATCTCTTTTCCTTTAAGACCATTGGGGTAGCCTGAGCCATCATAGTTTTCGTGATGGCAAAGAATAATATTGCCGGCATCCTTTAAAAAGTGGTGTCCTGAGATGAAATGTTGTCCGATTTGCGGATGTTTTTTAATGATGGTCCATTCGGACTCGTTTAGTTTTCCTTGTTTGTTCAGGATATGATCGGGTATGGCGATTTTGCCAATATCGTGTAGTCTCGCGCCCCGAATGATTTGAATTTTTTGTTCAGGGGTCAGTACGAGTTGTTCGAGGAGGTAGGCGGTGATGCGGGTTACCCGTTCGCTGTGGAGTCCGGTAGAGTACTCTCGATTTTGTAAAATGAGGGTCAGGGTATCAATCCATGAATCTCTTTCGTGTTGAATCTGTGCTTCAAGTGCTTGAATGCGTTGTTCGGGTTTTGGAATTTTTCGTTCGGATTCGGACCACTGTTTAAAGGCGTATTCCAGTTCGGGGGTCCAGGCGGTCATCTGATTACGCCCTTTATGTTTCGAGGCGTAGAGGGCATGATCCGCGCAGTCCAACAAACGTTGTTTGCTGGGTTGGGGGGTGCCTGGTTCATGAACGACTAATCCGATGGAGATGCTTAATTGGTGATCGGGAACTTCGGGGACATGAAGGGTTTCACGGACGGCGGTGAGAATTTTTTCGGCCAAGGTGGTGAGATTGCGGTTGCCTACTTTGGGAAACCAAATGAGGAACTCATCTCCGCCCATCCGAATAATGGCGTCGGTTTTATTTAAGAACTTTTTCAGTAATTCGATGAGATTGATTAAACAGGTATCTCCCTTGGTATGTCCGTAGGTGTCATTGATGGATTTGAAGTGATCCAAATCGATGAGCATTACGGCAAATCTACGATGGGGGGAGGGGGTGAGGGCACAAAAACGTGAAAGCTCGACTTCCATAAACCAGCGGTTGTAGCAACTGGTCATGGGGTCGGTGATCAAGAGTTTACGCATATTCTGCATGGTCAGCAGTAACGAGCAAAGGTGGTGGAGTACGACGTTGAGATGAAAGGGTTCATCAATGGGGTCGTCCATATCCAACATGAGTATTCCTAAAAACTGATTCTCCGTTTCCAATGGAATAATGGTCCACTCATTTAACTGCAAAGCCACTTGTGGTTTGGTGGGCTTTTCATTTTTGATTTTGCATAAAATTTCGGGCACTTCGCAATGGCCATGTTCTTTGAAATGGGCACGGAGTTGTAGTTGTAGTTCGTTTTGAAGCTCTATATGTAGTTTGATGTGTTGGTGAATCAATTGAATGCAGGTTTGGCCGTGCTCTTTGATCAAAAGGGCGGCTCCTTGCCCTTGATAATGATTGCAGAGTCCCAGCAGGCAAACTTCTAACATCCGGTTCTGGTCCATTTCCCTGAAGCCCATATCGGTCATTTGTTGGATGAGAGTCGTTTCGGCGAATAAAGTACTTGAATTTTGCGAGGTCATAGATTCATTATTTTCTAGCATATTTATTGATCTCTCGCCAAGATAATGTGAGCAAGTGACCACAACGAACGTCAGATATGAATTTAACTTTAAAACTTAGAAAAGCTGTCTGGACAGAAAAAAGGGAAAGTATCCGCTTGGATATGGAATGTCCTGTAGAAGTCCAGGTGCTTAAAAAACAATTGTTTGGTAAAAAAAAGGTGGGTTATCCCCGGTCGGGGGTGATGCTCAAGCCTTCACGTTTGGGCATGCGTCTTTCGATGGATAAAGCGATTGAAAAAGACACGCCTGTGGCAGTGGATGTGGATATTACTTATTTGGGTGGGGAAAAAATTTGTCATTTGGAAGGCAAAATTGTGTGGTCTGAGTTCTCGGGGAAAAGTCGTCGTTTCGAGCATGGGGTATTGCTCACGGGGAAGGGGCACGATACGTCGAAATGGGAGCAGTTTATGCTTAGTCGTCTGAGAGAGCATGACCCAGATTATAGTAAATAAAGAAGGGAAACACCTTTAGTTTTAAAGGGGGCGTTCCAGGATGCGGGTCTGCCAAGCTGGGAGAGAGAGCGTTCCTGCCACGGCTTCACCTGACTCCATGCAGGTTGCACTCCAGTTGCCAAGGTCCAGTTTCACTGGTGCTGAATTGAAGTTTTGCATAAAGATAAATTCCCGTTCTCCATCTGTGCGACTACGCAGGTGTACCCCATCGGGAAGGTCTGTGTTGAGGATCGTGGACAGCTTTAGATCTTGGTGAATGGCGGCGGTAAAGGCTTGCCAAAAGTCATCTCCCATTTTGGCTGCGAGGTAAAATACGGACCCGTTGCCTCTGCGGTTTCGGGTCAGGGCAGGGTTTCCTGCATAAAAATCGTGATCAAAGGTGGCGAGGACTTCTGCGCCTTCGGCATGGATGCGTTCGCAAGTGCGTTGGGTTTGCCAACTGCCGGATAACGCGAAACTGTTGTCAGTACTGAAAGAAATTTCCTGCACTTCGTCTTCGTAGAGGTAGTCAATTTCTTCAGCCCATACACCGCAAAGCTCTCTGAGGCCCCCACCTGGAAACCCATTTCTAAAACAGAGGTTACTTTCGTTTACGACACCAGAAAGATAAGTGAGAATGAGGGTTCCTCCTTCCTCGATAAATTGCTGGAGGCGATCGACGACACCCGGTTTAAGCAGGTACAATTGAGGAGCGACGATCAGTTTGTACCCTGAAAAATCACTGAGACTTTCTAAGATATCGGTAGCGATGCCCTGTTTCCAGTAACTTCGATGGGCTTGGAAAACGGGGGTCATGTAAAGATCTTCTGAGGGGATTTTTAAGGGACCCACGGATGCCTCCAGGGCCCAGCGGACATCCCAGTCCATGAGAATCGCCACTTCAGCGTGAGTGGTGCAGCCTGCGATCGGCGCCAGTTGTTCGAGGGTGCGACCCATGTGGGCGACTTGTTGGAATACACGGGTGTTTTCTGAACCTTCGTGATCCACCACGGCCCCATGAAATTTCTCCATTCCCCCGAGGCCTTTTCGCCATTGAAAATACATAATGGCATCTGCCCCATGGGCGATGGCTTGCAGCATTTCGCTACGGTAGACGCCAGGCCTTTTGAGCCGAGAGGTTGCGTGCCACTGGGGTGCATCCGGACAGGACTCGATGAGCATCCAAGGTTTTCCCTGCTTCATGCTTCGGTGCATGTCGTGAACACAAGCCAGCACAGCGGCCATTTCTAAATCTTTTTCGTTGTTGCGCCACTGTGGATAGGCGTCATCCGAAATGATATCAACGACTTCTGCAAAGCGCCAATAATCCAAGTCTCTGAATGCACCCATCATATTCGTGGTGGAGGGTTGTTGAGCGCCAGCTTCCCGCAGGGCTGCAATTTCAGCTTTCATAAAATCGAGGGTTTGATGACTGACAAAGCGTTTCCAATCCAGACGCATGCCGTCAATGCTGCTGTCACGGGGGTCAATTTCAGACCAATCTCCAATACTGTGGCTCCAAAAATGGGCCCACCAAGCATGATTGAGTTCGTCCAAGGTGTGGTAGCGATCTTTAAGCCAATCTTGAAAGGCTTGGTGGCAGAGTGGGCAATGACATTCTCCACTATATTCGTTTGAGATATGCCAGAGTTTAACTGCGGGGTGGTCGCCGAATGCTTCGGCAAGTCGTCGATTCAGGTCTGCGACTTTTTTGCGATAGACAGGGGAGGTGAAGCAGTGGTTGTGTCGTTTGTGGTGGTGTTCCCGGAGTCCCTGTTCGTTGACGCGACAGGTTTCGGGGTAGGCCTTGCTGATCCAGGCGGGTTTGCTTCCTGAAGGGGTGGCGAGGGCCACGACTTTTCCGGCGGCGTGGAGTTTGTCTAATAGATCTTTCATCCACTCAAAATGATAGTCGCCTTCCTTGGGTTCATAGTGGGACCAAGCGAAAATTCCCACGGAGAAGGTGTTACAGCCCGCAAGATCCATGAGCCGGAGATCTTCGGTCAAGACTTCAGGGTATCGATGCATCCACTGGTCGGGATTGTAATCGCCTCCGTGGGCGATGACGGGAAAATCAGAGAGGAGCGGGGGGAACTTCTTCATGTGCGTTAAGGGAGGTTGCTACATTAATGATGCAGGCATGAATATCGGGGTGTCTCTATATTATGGATCTGCACTTTTTAGGGTTGCGAGTTTAGATGATGTTAGGGGAAATCGTAATGTGATTATTTTAAATTTCCGACTTGAAAGAGGCGTTGCACTTCTTGGGCGCAGGCCTCAAAAACATCATCAAAGTTACCGGTGCCGTCAATTTTGAGTACACCGTGTTGTTGCTCGTATTTTTCGATCACCGGAATGGTTTTGGTTTCGTGGTCTTGAAGGCGGCGCACGATTTTTTCGGTACTGGTGTCGTAGGGCATACAGGTTTCAGTGCGGCTGCGTTTGGCGAGGCGTTCCATGAGTTGGAGCATGGGGACTTCGATTTCCAAAATCTTAGAGATGGAGGCGCCGTGTTTCATGAGCAGGCCATCGAGGATGTAGGATTGCACGAGGGTGCGGGGGAAGCCTTTAAAGATAAATCCCCTGGCGTCTTCACTGTCGACAATTTTCTTTTCGATGAGGGGAATGACGATTTCATCGGGAACCAGTTCGCCATTTTCATAGAGGGTGGAGATTTGTTTGCCCATTTCGGTGCCTGCGTCCATTTCGGCTTCGAGCATTTTACCGGTGGCGACGAGTTCTAAACCAAATTTTTTTGCGAGGGCTTGGGCTTGAGATCCACGACCGGAACCGGGGTAACCGAACACCACAATGCTGACGGGGCGTTTGGTGTATTGTGATGCGGCGATACGGGAAACCTCATGTTGTACGTCCTCGATGCTACCGGAGCCATCGACATCGAAACGCACCCCTTTCTGGGCATAAAAATCCAAGACAGGCAGGGTTTTGTCATGATATTCTTTGAGTCGGTTGCGGATCACGGTTTCGTTGTCGTCGGATCGTCCGGAGGTTTTGCCTCGCTCTAAAAGTCGGCGTACGGATTCTTCATCGGGGATTTCCAAGTTGATCAGACAATCCAGTTCGCTGTTGAGTTTGATCATGAGGCCTTCGAGAATGTAGGCCTGAATGGTGGTACGGGGAAATCCATCGAAGAGAAAGCCGTTGGCGTGGGGATTCTCCGTAATGGTTTTTTCGAGGATCTGCACAATGATTTCGTCGGAAACTAAGTTTCCGGATGCGATAATATCTTTGGCCTGCTTGCCGAGCTCGCTGTCGGCTGCCAATTCTTTACGGAGGAGATCGCCAGTGGAAATGTAGCAGAGGTTAAAACGATCGACGAGTTGTCGGGACTGGGTACCTTTGCCGGCACCGGGAGGACCAAAGAGGGCGATATTTAACATAAGTGACTCCAGAGTGGGGGTGGCAGAATGCCATTAAATAGAAGGAGGTCTGAAAGTACACAAAATAATGGGGGCAAGCCGTCCTGAATCGTAATGAGGATGTTTGATTCCTAACTTTCAAAGTCTGTTTTTGCACTACAATTTTTTTAGCAACACTCCGACGAGAAAATTCCTTCACATCATTACCTCCATTATACTCAACGGTAACACAGCGGATTATGAGCTCATCGCCCTTTATTTTCGATGACGGATTTCATTTTCTCAGAGCCAACGTTTAAATGAGCGGACCTGAAGTATGAGAGTTCGCAGGCGTCTTTGGTTGTGATTTTGTATTCTCAAAGGATTGGTCCGAAGCAAAATTCTAGGGGGGATACCCAATGCATTGTTTCACTATTGGTGAGTAATAACGTAATTGTCTTCCGATGTCGGTCCAATTCTTTGAGATTTGCGAACTCCAGTACTGCCGTCACCTCAATCGAATCTTCATGTCCGGGCACATCCACCGGAACAGGCAGGTCATTCCGTATCTCATTCAGTATTAGATGTGATCGCCGAGAGAGGTTTGTATTTGTATTGGTCTTGGTCAGAGTCTTTCCGTCTATTGAAACACTCGCCTCGACAATTCGACCGACGACATTTGATTCAGGCAAGCCTGAGGCTTGTAATCGAAAGACAACCCCACGGTCGGTGAGTTTGGTGATAATCCCAGCATTTACGAATCCATCTCCTTCACCAAAAATATACCATTCTTCCGGCGCAATAGTATTTTCGGAAACAAAGCGTCGGGAAAAGAAAACGCAGCCAACACAACCAATGCCAACAGCAATGGTGCAAACTGCTAAAATTGCTTTGTTTCTTCGTTTCATCTTCAGCCTCACAACGGCTAGGCTGTGGGACGCGAAGCGTTCTCACAAGCCCATGGTTGACCGAAGATTTGTAATAAGTTCATCTGACTTTTTCAAGAAAACGGTTTCTTCAGTCTGTGGGGAAAATGCAGTCATAAGATCTTAATTACGTTCTCCCCCGACAGTTTTCCATTTTGAATGGTAATCTTTTGATTAGAGGGAGCTTTGAACACTTTTCTCTTAGCGTCTCCAGTAAATCCACGTATTTCACCTACCATATATATACCATCAGCCATTCCATATAGAAAAATTTTATCCCCCTCGAGAGCCAGATTTAGGCTGCCACCTTTTCCGTCAGGATAACTGCTAAATTCGACAGTTATGAATCTGTAGGATGATGGCGAGTTAGCCGAATCATCAGTGACCAACAACTTGTCATCAGGCCCGATAATTGAAAGTGAACCGTTATATTTTAACAAATTGATGGTGAATGTATTTGCACCACTCATCAATTCAGCAAACATAACTTCTTCATTTAATCTGGATACTTTTATATCTGTTGTGTAGATTTTGATTCTATTAGGGGCAACCCCCAGTAACTTAGGGTACACAAAACCGTCAATATCAGTGTGGAGGCGAACCTGATTGGAGGCGACCTCACTGTTCAAGAAGCTGGCCCTTCTGTTTGGATTCATCGGTTGTTCATTAATCCAAAAACAAACCTCGATTCCTGAAACTCCATGACCCTTATCGTCCACAAATTTTATAGACGGTTGATGTTCTGAAACCGGCAGTAAGGTTACCCTGCGTTCATCATCACCGGCAACCTCAAAGGTTTCATTGAATTCGTCGCCCCGGGCATGATGCATGAAGACGGTATACTTTCCCTTAGGTAAATTCACATCATATGCTGTTCCGTCAAATAGACCCGAATCCACAACCTGCCCTTCCTTGTGCGAATAAACAGCGTAGCGGACTTCCGTTCTGTTTTCAAAAAGGAACTTCACATTAAATGTCTCTGGATTTTCAAGATCATTCTTTGTTCCGCACCCTGTTAAACTGAGCACGGTGAGCAGTGAAATGAAAAGGCAAATTGTTTTGTTCATGTTTCTGTTCAACGCCCAAGTCAAGCGAACCGCGTACTCGCGGTTCGCTTAGACGCATTGTTCGGTTTTAATCTATGTTTAAAATGGGTGCATCAAGTATTGGGTTACTGCCTATCCGATTTGGCGGGACGTCCCAATACTGTCCTGTTTTTGTGTCGATCAACGTCATCCTATTGTTTTCTCTTTGGACAAGTTCAAAGCGCCCAACTTGGCTTGAACGTTGGGGCATACTTATGATGAAAGCTCCTATAATAATTGCTACTGCAACGCAGATGAGTCCTATTTGATTTTTCATTTTCTTCCTTTTGTTAAGATCTTACCGAACGTCTAGGAGCTGCGGACCGAGCTTGCGAGGTTCGCAGGCACCTCTGGTTGACCCGTACTTTCTATCAAATCTACCATTTCTTCAAATGTAAACACTTCCTCCCTACCAAATAGATCGTCTGGGAGTACAACCGAAAATTCGCACTCGATTGCCATAATCAACTCGATTTCACTCAAATCACCAACCTCTAACTCTCCAATGACAAACCAAGGGTCGTTCGGGGCAAACTCAAGATCGATTCCCCAGCAATAATTTTTAATGAGGTTGGAAATTGTATTTGCGATTCTTTTTCTTTTCTCTGTTCCCCAAAGAGCTTGAGAAACCGGACCGCGTTCTCTCACTTGCTCTTTAATCGATTTTCGATACGCCCGCCAAGGACAAAAGATTCTGTGAATTGAATGTTTTGGAATTTGTCCATTTTCGAATGGGGATTCGATTGCCTTCATTTAATAGGTCAACGTTTAGGCAACTGGACCGACGTAGGAGGTTCAGTTGGCCGCATGGTTCTGCTTTTCGAGTTTTATTTCTTTAATTTCTACGGTTTCATCTCTGAAAACATTAAAATATTTTCTAACAGTCTTATATTCAGATAATGATGCTTCCAAGTTATAAGAGTACATTCGGTCTCCAAGTGGCATTGAAAACATCTTCCGAAATTCAGTTCCATGTGTTTCAAATCGACCATCTGGTCCAGAGGTTGCAGTTGTTTCTGGATAGTCAATGATCATCAAATTCACCCCGGAGATAGGGTCGCCAGTTTCATCATCCACTACGCGTCCTGTCACACTCGGAACCTTCACAGTATACGGAATCATACAACCAGAAAGTAATATGGATATTGGAAGCAGTAAAAATATTCGTGGTTTAGACATCATGCAGAACGTCAAGTCAAGCGGACCGCGTACCCGCGGTTCGCTTAGACGCATTGTTATGACTATTTGTTCCCATTATACTGCTCCGATTCGAAAGGAAAGATTCGACAAAAAGAGAATGACCAATCCGGCCAATATGGTTAAGGAAACTAAACGAACCAGCGATTTCGGTGATGTTCGATACTCCCACAGTATCCAAAGCAATGAACATGCTATGAGAGGCATGAAAATGTAGATTCCTGCTTCTGCAACTGAGTCATAATGAATGCTTCCGAAAAAGAAGTTTAGTATCAAGACTACAAAATATATTCCCAGGAGGATTGAGGGACTCACAGCAGATATACGTTTTCGATTACTCATAACGTCTTAACGCTGCGGAGCGAGTACTCTCGGTTCGCAGGCGTTTTTGGTTATCATTTTTTTGTTTTTTCGATGCATATAAAACCTGATACTTACAATGCCGATGAAGAATGCGCTTGTAAACAATGCAACGTTTCGACGTTTTAGCAATTCGTGATATGCCCATTCGTGATAGCCTTCAGTTTTAATATATGGAACCGGATCTACAAGGGTAATCAGATTGTGAGACTGTATGTATTCCATTATTTCTTCTGCGGAACGGCTGGTGCCTAAAATTGGCCCCAGCATGGGACTAACGACCCAGGCTGGTACCAGTAAAATATATAGCCAGATGACTATTCCGACTGCAATTCTACGATTCGTCTTCATATGATAACGTCCAAGTTAAGCGGACCGTGTATTCACGGTTCGCTTGGACGCATTGTTGAACTCATTGTTTGTATTACCAAGCAGACCCACGATTGATCATCCATTTACCGTTTACCAGTTTCAAAGAGTAGTACTTTTTGCTCTTAAAGTAAACATGCCACCACCCTGATTTTCCTCTATACATTGCATCGATATCAGAAACCTTAAGATATTTCATTTCGTTACAGTAAGCTACGAAATCCCCTGTCTCACCATAACTGTAGTCACCTTTTATGATCCAAAGTGACTTGGCATCATCATACTGTTCTTCGTGGATAAGGTTAATAAAATGGATGATAATGTTAGCAGGCTCATTGCCATCGACATCCTTAGGTGGTGTCCACCATTTTGCCTTAATCTCAGGGTGAGTACTATTTTCCGCACGGTCAAAAGATTTGGATACTTCCTGCTTTTCCGCTTTTGGCCCCGCGTCAGAAGAGTCGTCTTTAGAACTACATCCCATTAAGATAATAAGGCTGTATATTGTTATGATTTTCTTCATCTGTTCAACGTTACCCTGTCCGGACCGACGAAGGAGGTTCGGACAAGGGGGTTGTTCTCTGAGCTTTCGCTCTCTGTTTTAAAACGAAGGCTATCACAATAGTTGTCACGAAACCAGCTAATGGAATTCGTTCGGGATGAATCTGGCTCCAAAACAGGGTAAAGGAGCGGGCAGGCAAGATTCCCGACACTATTTCAACACCTGAATGAATATTAGTGCGAAGCACCAATCCCGAGAGGATTCCGGCAACAATGGATAAGGCAATCACGGCCGAGGTTTTTCTAAAATTTTTGAGCACAAAGGCCAAGACAGGAAATGCGGCAAAGTAGACAGCTAGCGAAATAGTGTAAAGCAACCACATGTTCATTGGGGAGGAAGCGGAACCGGCCACGACTTCGACTCCGTGAGGAATGAGAAAGTTTGTAATCGGCTTGAGCGTCACGTATGCGATAGGAAGAGCCAAAAGAAAGAAGAGCAAAGAGCAAATTATATATGTTGATTTTTTCATCTTCGTTTGGAGAACGTTTTAAACCACCGGACCGACGAAGGAGGTTCGGTGGGTTTTATGGTTCTGCGATTGATATTTGTAGATCAATTTATTTTATAGGCTTTGGTAACACTCGGAACGTAATTTCAGATGTTTTAAAGTTTTCGCCTTCCCAACGCACTTTGTAGATGCCTGAATTCGTAAAGTAGTTTCCCATAGCATAAGTGAACACAATAGAACCTCCAGGCGGTAAAGCATTATAATTCATTGAACGAGGGCCGTTAGCAACGATGAAGCTCCACGCCTCTAATTCTTTACCGTTGATAAACAAGCGGGAAGAATCAGTCTCTGGGTTAACGGTTGTCTTACCGTCATTGACCAACGCAAAGAAAATCTGCAAGTTTTCAGTGCTGTTGCTTTGAAACACTGGCTTGGTCACACTGACAGCAGCCCATAATTTAATTTTTTCGTTTACTTCATCCGCACGGGACAAAAAGAAAGAAAAAAAGAGAAATGCGCTGCTTATTATTACCGTAATTTTTTTCATTATTTAGAAACTTCCTTTCGATCTTCACGTAGAACGTCTAGGCGTTGCGGACCCGAAGTATGAGGGTTCGCAGGCGCCACTTGTTGGAAAGTTTAATCAAAAATGATGATGGTGTACAGCCTTTCGTCGTCTGTATCGATGGGTGAGTCTCCGGGATAATCCTCATCGTTCGCGATCTCATTTTCTTTTTTATCCTCCAAAATTATAGATTTCACAGACACAGCAAATATGAATTGACCGGCATGGGTTGGAACACCTGAAATCTCTGCATAATCATTACCCTTCTCTCGGTGAACGTTAAACAGCGTCCCAGGAGGGATTGTTCCGTCAGCTAAGCTGAATCGATAGTCAAAACTATCATCATTCGGGTTGTTTTTCACTTCGGCTGTAATCCGAAATAGGTACGATACGCCTACTTTTCCCTCTGGTGGTTGTGCGTTGGATATTCGGACACGATCTGCAAAGGCGGAATCGACAACGTTTTCAAAATCACAACCTGACAACATTAGGGTGCTTAGGATGAGAAAGAATTTGATCTGTCTATTCATATAGATTGCCAACGTCTCAAACCACCGGACCGAGGCACGAGGTTCGGTGGGTTTTATGGTTATCAAGTGGGTTCATTATAGGGCGGTAAACATAATAAGTGTGAGTATAGTGGTATGAATAACCACCGGCATAAAGAGCACAAAACGCACAATCTTTGAGCCCCGGTAATTGCCAAATCCTATCCAGCAGAGCACACACGAGGTTAACCGAGGTGCAATCAATGGCCAAGGCATTGGAATTGTCAGAGTGTACGGGAAATATGGTATAAACGAAATCAGAATTCCGACACCCAACAGGATAAGAGATATTTCATTTTTCTTCATGATAACGTCCAGGCAACCGGACCGTGTACTCACGGTTCGGTTGGCCTTATTGTTGAAATTTCCGAACTCGATTCACATCTCTTTTTATCCATAAACTGACCTAGTGCTAAGAAAGCACAACCCCCAAAAAGAAAAAAGGGTTCTATCCCGTTTGCCGTCAAATAGCGGAGGGTGATTTT
The DNA here is from genome assembly GCA_029719485.1 of Kiritimatiellota bacterium B12222. Classification (GTDB taxonomy): domain Bacteria; phylum Verrucomicrobiota; class Kiritimatiellia; order SS1-B-03-39; family UBA6053; genus UBA6053. The sequence continues at coordinate 1,715,587 of CP120722.1, forward strand.
ACCGGCAAACACTTCTAAGATTTCATCTATTCGTTCATCGTTCACCGTCTCATTCTGAAGTATTCGAGTGTATGCCTGAATCAAGTCGCTGTGAGAATTGTCGACAGTTAAGATCCGTACGCCACCAATAACGAGTGCGCTGAAAAGGAATGCCCATCCTATACCTGTAGGTTTGTTCATACTTTTATATTTCAACGTCAAGTCAACTGGACCGACGTAGGAGGTTCAGTTGGACGCATTGTTCGGTATTTGTCGTGAAACTCGCATTTGTAGCCATTGCAATCACTCTAGTCGTTCTTTGTATCTCAGTTGATATGAGATCATTCATGATCTCGGGAGAAGCCATGATAAAAAAGAAACAATCAGCGCCACGATCGAAATTCCAATTGCTATCCAGACCGTCCAATGTGGCTTCTTTGAGTTGATCCCATGTAAATCAGACATGCGAGAATTTGCCATCTTCCAGTAATTATTGGATGGAGAGCATCCTGCTATAAACTCACGAACCTCATCTTCGTTTGCTGAGTTGATCCACGGCTGTATTTCGGATTTCCCGCAGTTCAGGATTTCTGTTGGTGTCTTTCTTGGTTTCATTTTGTTCACCGAACGTCAAGTCAAGCGGACCGCGTACCCGCGGTTCGCTTGGACGCATGGTTGACTATTATTTTGATCATATTTTTTTCAGGTGTCATAGATTTTCGTTTTTTCTTCTTGAACGGGTGCTTATTCGAATGGGGATAAATCGGTATCGGGATCGCAATCGGGATCGGTATCGAAAAACGGTGCAAATCGGCTTCTCATGTCTTCGGTTTCGATTCCGATTGCGATCCCGATACCGATGCCGAGCTTCACCAATTCCTTCCTTTTCTCTTCCCAGTCAACGTTAAGTCAAGCGGACCGAGTTTACGAGGTTCGCTTGGACGCATTGTTCAACTTATTTCGCTATTCTTTCTTTCCAGCGTGTTAGCTATTCGTTTAAGTGAGGTCATGACTGACTGAGCAATGTACAGGAGGTAAATCGCAAGAGCTATTTTTAGAATGCTGAATATAAAGTATGATGTCATAAGTATTCTCCCAGTTAATTTTCATCAGTTGAACGTTTAAGGCAACTGGACCGACGTAGGAGGTTCAGTTGGCCGTATTGTTCAATACACTAATCGCTAGACCATATTTTTTTTCGAATAACGATACTCTTATAAAACCAAATACAAGAAAAGTATCCTTTACCTTCTTTGGGTTTACTCCAGAGGAGTTGTTCTCGGTTCTGTTTATCCTCAGAATACCACCAAATTTTGTTCTCGAGTGGGGGGCCAAGTATGAGAAATACTTCATCTTTGGTCATTCCCTTTTCAATCTGTTTCCAGTTGCGACTAGAATACCCATCTCCGTAAATTGTCTCCCCTTCCATAGACCGCACGAATAAATATCCGCCGATCATCACTAATCCTAGGAGCGTCAAAAGAGTCCTGATCAAAATATTTGGTTTTCGTTTCATCCTACATTGAACGTTTAAGGCAACTGGACCGACGAAGGAGGTTCAGTTAGCCTCATTGTTCTCCTACGGGAAAGCAACCATAAACTAAGACTCTCATCGTGTTTAGAATTTCCCCAGAAATTGCATCAAACTCTACAAGTACATGATGTTCTAGTTGATCTGGATTTTTCGGCGAAAGAATGAATATCGTCAAGAAAATCCTAGGTTGTTTTCCCGGAATGAAAGTATAGCCAACATCGCGGGATAAGTTTATTTTTTCTTTAAGTACCGGGTGATAACTACCGTCAGGATTTTCAATCATCCCGCCCTCGGTCAGCAACGTGAGAGCGCGTGACTTATATTCATCCAGATTGCTATCAGATACGTACAAAACCTTTTTGTTATTGTTTCCATATCGAGTTCCTGAAATGGATTCAGTTGACGTGCATCCTGTTACAAGAATAACCCCGACAAGAATTGTGATATAGGTTTTTAGTTTCATGGAGAACGTCTACCCGCACCGACTTGTTCGGTGGCGGGAATTGTTGTCATTTTGGTTTCAACAATTGATGGATTATATTCATACCGAGTGGCTCTTTAGAGCTTCCTCAATGCTTTCCTTTGTTTCTGGATGCTCTTCGGCTATCTCCTTAAGAGCCTTTATAGTAAAACTCCTGATTATTTCGCTTTCGTCATTAAGGAGAGGGATGATTATCGGCAAAGAGGATTTGTCTTTAGCCAGAGCAATGATGTTGAGCGAGACATAACACAATGTAGAAACTTCCCCTGACATGGGTCCAGGCTTTCCTGTTAGACTATAATTTGCTCGGGAATTCAAAAGCTTGTGAACGTCTTTGATGTCGACTGTATCACCGAAGACATGCATGGGATCTAAACCAGTCTCATAGAGCTCGGAACCGGATTCTGTTTTGATCATAATACCCCCAGAACCGCACCCCAAAGCACCGCCATTAGCTGCGCGAGCGGTAAGCTCAAGCTCACGTACGACTTCAAGGATCCCTTTTTTGCCATTGAATGATTCGAAGCTTGGGAAGTGCATTCTCTTTGATTCATGGTGTCGGTACACCGCGTAGAGTGCAAAGATACCGGAAATTAAAATAAGAATGGTGATGATTTTCTTGTTTTTCATGGCCTGGGACAACGTTAAGATGAGCGGACGGAGGTACGACGTTCGCTCGATGTTTTTGTTATCTGTGTATTTTTACCTAAAGATTTACGGCCCATAATATTCACCTATGGTGTAAAACAGAAATAGAGTAATGATCGGTATTCCCAAAAGAACTGCCTTCAGTTTCTTTTTTTCTTCTTTGAGAAAAATGGCCCATACACAAGAAATTATTGATAAAGGGAACCAGAATAGAATTGGTATTCCGATGATAAATAAAGTTCCAAGCATGAAACCCAACGCGTCACCCCAATAGATTAAGTGTGCCAGCGTAATCAACGCTGCGAAAGCTGATAGTATCAAGTATGTTTTTTTCATTTCAAGATAACGTCTCAAACCACCGGACCGAGGCACGAGGTTCGGTGGGTTTTATGGTTATCAAGTGGGTTCATTATAGGGCGGTAAACATAATAAGTGTGAGTATAGTGGTATGAATAACCACCGGCATAAAGAGCACAAAACGCACAATCTTTGAGCCCCGGTAATTGCCAAATCCTATCCAGCAGAGCACACACGAGGTTAACCGAGGTGCAATCAATGGCCAAGGCATTGGAATTGTCAGAGTGTACGGGAAATATGGTATAAACGAAATCAGAATTCCGACACCCAACAGGATAAGAGATATTTCATTTTTCTTCATGATAACGTTTAGATGAGCGGATCGAGGTACGAGATTCGCTCAATTTTTTGGTTATAGATTTTTTACAGATCAGTATTCCGACTTTCTGTATTCTTTTCTTTTTCGGATTGAGTTTCTTCTTCAGATGCAGATGGGATTCTCCAATATTTTTTGATCACAACTGAAACAAAAGAAGCTGTGCAACTTACGCCAAAACCTATCCAGCCAATTGTGGATGAAACTTCATCCATCCAGGAACCGATCACAAGGATCGTTCCCATCCACCATGTTCCCCATAGGATTCTATCTGTATTCATTTTTTTATTATAACGTTTAGATGATCGGACCGAGTACTCTCGGTTCGATCGATATTTTTGTTAGCCCTTTGCAGCATGCACATGTTAGCCATTACTTCCAAAAGACAGTGGATTTACTAAAAAATACGCTTTATGACATGACAACCCTTTCGCATAGTTCAAGGCTGCGTCTTGATCTGACTCAAAGAATACAGCAAAGCTTACCATTTCCTCGTTGCAGGTTTCGATTTCAACAAACCACTTGCCGTCCTCGTTCTGCTCTTCTTTCTGGAAAAGTACATGCGTCCTAACCTTGCCCAATATAGTCTTTCGCTTTTTCGCCTTCACCTGATTCAAACTGTGGACAAAACAGGAAAGATAGTCAGACATCATTCCCAACTTAAACTCGCCAATCGGAAATGGTGATGACGGATAACCGTAGCACTTCAGAGCCTTTCTTCTGCTTGTAAACGTCACTATCGCACAAAGGCCTAAGAACGACCCGCTGATCAAGAGCATTCCAACGAAAGATCCCCGAAGAACAGAATATATAAAGCCGCCCATCACACCAATAAACACGACAAGCTCCATGATATTTCTGGAAAAATATTTCATCTGGCTAACGTCTTAAACCACCGGACGGAGGCACGACGTTCGGTGGGTTTTATGGTTGAGCATGGTCATTAACCATCACTTGAATTTTTGGGGGTTCAATATCTTCTGGAAATTTCCTGAACAACTCACGTGTTATTTCGAATTGCCCGACTTGTTTTGGCGTAATGAAATATGTTTTTGAATTACAATGTATTCGTGTATCTCCAATGCTGACAGAATGACTTGATGATGTCCCTGATCTCCGTGAAAAGGAATCACCTATATCCATAACAAACAAAGGGCTTTGATGATCTTTGGCCCACGTTTCAATAACCAGCTCAACCTCCTCTCCTAAAACAATGGATTTTTCGTTAACCCTAAAAAATGTCCCAAATTTGCCATGCCATTGCGGCAACACAAAAATTTCAACTTTATTCGATGTAAGTTTTTGACCATTCACAGATATTTCATAGGGGCCAAAAGTAAATTGACCTTCCCTTTGGGGTCTAAATCTAAAATCGTTTACAAAAGAGCTTCTCGGCACTAAATTTATATCCAGTCCCTCAGTACCTTTTGTAATGTCTGAAATTTCATCTCCAGAAATCCTCAATGTAAGCGTGGTCGTTTGCCCTAAGCGGACAGTTTTGTCTCTGGATTCCAATTTTAGCTGTAGGCCCAATCCTTCGTCTTCAGCATTCAAACAACTAAAAATAATGGTTGTCATAAAAAAGGTTAGCATTCTTTTTTTCATAAATATCTCTCTTGCTCAACGTCAAGTCAAGCGGACCGCGTACTCGCGGTTCGCTTGGACGAATTGTTGAACTAAATCTTGGGTTTTCATTTGCACTATTCTTGCTTCACTCTGGTCTTATTTTTAATAGTTTAAATGATTTTGAAAACTCATTAAGTAGTTTTGAGCAAGTATCTTTATTGTTGGAAACTACAACAATTTGATATGCAAAATCTTTATAAATCAACACCTTGATTCCAAAATGAGTATCAATTGGCAGAATAATACCGAAAGATGCTTGAAATTCCTTACCGGAGAGATCTGCGATTATACACTCTTTTTCCGTAGTGATTTTTGCTTTGCTATCTTTCTGTAAAACCCATTTCTTGCGCATGGCAATTATATCATCTGCATTAAATTTTCTGATTGAGGGATCTTGTTCTGCATAAATATGAATCTTTGTTCCGCTTAGGGTATGTGCAAAGGCAAGGTTAGCATCTGATCCCGCATCAGCAGGTTTGATTTGCACACAACTCTCAGGAATTTCTTGTAATTCAAAATTTAGTTCTGGAAACCGAAGGCCCGTAGATTCATCTACATCTACCTTCTTCGGGTCACCACTCCCCGAGGAATCTTCCGCTACACTGTTTGTGATTTCAGAATCAGCAATCAACTTGAGTTCAATCGCTCCAACAGTTATCAAAAGCAGTGATGCGTAAATAGATTTCATTTTTCTCATTGGTTCAACGTCTAGGTGCTGCGGACCCGAGGTACGAGGGTTCGCAGGCACCTCTGGTTAGCATTCATTTTTTGTCTCAAATCCAAAACATTTTTCAACTGCTATATTCACCCATTTAGATAGAATTCTCTCTTCGAAAAATCCAGACATCAGAAATGCTAAAGGTCCGAGGGCAATCCACTTCAACCATGGGCCAGGTATCAACTCCATCATCAAGAAAATTAACGCGATACAGACTGTCATCATCACAGTCAGATTCGCGAGAACATATTTTGTAGTTCCTCCGCGGTCTACTTGTTTAGGTGTGTTTTCATGATTCATTGGTTTGCTAACGTCTAAACGCTGCGGACCCGAAGTATGAGGGTTCGCAGGCGTCAATTGTTAAAATTTTAATTTTCTTCCCACATTTTTACTATCATAGTTAATCGGCCATCCGAATCATAGATCAGTAATTCGCCACGCTTTCCATCATCGTCTCTAAAAAACTGAATCTTTCGTTTATTTGAGATCATGACGAGTTCACCAGAGAGAAATTTTTGATACTCCTCTCCTTCGATTATTTCATTATTCAAACCTGCCAGTTTCAAGACTGTTGATTCGTCCTTCAACACTAAAGGGCTCCAATTTTCGTCCGGGTTTAAAGCGACCCTTAAGAAGGTTCCTTTTGGTGACCGGTAAGCTCCTGATGGAAGTTCTTCCTTCTTTACAGGACCATCTTGCTGGTAATATGTAAAACTTCTACAGGAATACATTTTGTCAGCATAGGACAATTGAACTGAGATGGCTATAATCACAATAAGTAAATAGTGTGTTTTCATTATTTTAACGTCTATCCGCACTGACTCGTTCAGTGGCGGGAATTGTTAGCCTTTTTACTAAGCCTCGAGTTGGGCTTAAAGTGGTATGAATTTTTCACGTCTTCATTTTCAATAGTGATTAGTAAATCTTTCGCATCATCAATTCGTTCAAAGTTAACAATAGGTTCTGAAGATTTCCCCCAAGGTATTTCAGTTGTTGACAAAACAACATATTTTGAAAACCCCAACCCAATATGATCTACAAATACTTTTCCAGAGTCAACATAAACCACTAATACCGATTCATCATCCAACATTAGAGCTGAAATTAATTTTATTTTGGAATTTATGGATAATTGATATTCATTATCGTATGATAAATACTTTTTCCATATGATCAAGTTCCTGTAATTATTTTTAAAGTATAAAGTGGATTCAAAGGTTGAATATTTTATGGAAAAATCATCCTTCACCCTAATTGGAGGAGATGGCTCCGTAATTACTTCAGTATGTAATACAACTTCTAAAGATTTCAGTTAAATTTTTTCTTCAACTGAAAGGCCAACTTGTGGAACTTTACGATCGGGCATCACATTCAGTTTCCCGATAACCTCTTCCAAATTTTTTAGATTCTCTAGGGTGTTCACCGCCACCAAACCCGTGCTTAATGGCTCATACATTAGAGAAGCTCCCTCAGGAAATTCGATTCCGTATCGTTTAAATAATTGTATCAATTTTTGATCATAGGTAAAGCGACCTTCTCCATCGCTAAAAGAATCTTTGGCACTAAAAGGATCTTGGTTTGGTGACTGTTCGTTGATGAAATTGCTAACTTTCATCCAACGAACGGAATCCACCGGATAATACCGAGTTTCCATTTCCTGATCCTGAGCCCGAATCATTAAGGGGTAAATTAAGAGAAATAGCAACATATATATTTTCATTAACATACCTCATGTATTTGTCATTCGGCTAACGTTTAAGGCAACTGGACCGACGAAGGAGGTTCAGTTGGCCGCATGGTTGACATTAGCTTCTCATTTCTTTTGAAGTCAATGATAAGCCCCAAAACCCCACAACAGCTGATGACAATTCCTATCCAGAAAATTGGTGAGAAGCTGTTCCGGGTCCAAGTCCATCTCCTGGTGTTTTCTTGAGATAGCTTTTGTCGCTGAACATCATCAAGCTGAGGGCGCAGTTCGTCTATCTGGTTGGTCAGTACTGTTGAATTTGCATTTGCTACGTCTTGCTCTATCCGTGCTACGACGGATATAGCGACCCCAAGGAAGCAAATAAGTGTCAGAGTGATTTTCATCATCATTTTAAAGTCAACGTTTAGGCTCACAGTCAATCTGAAGGCGCGCCTTCAGATTGTACTTGTGCAGCCAATTGTTGGCTGTCTTCTTCTTGAGTTACCATTGATTCTATCCATTTCCCTCCACCCGGCAAAAGGATCTCTGTCCTGTGGCTTGGGCCACTGAAACCCAGAGATAGATCCCTCTGGTGTCGTTCTGGAACTCGGGCTCTAAATGGCCTGACCTGTCCACCACGCAAGAAAATAGTAATTTCGTATTCCAGTACAGAACCTTCGTGACTGGGATAGAACAGTTCTGCTTGACTGGCAACCCTGCAGAACTGCTCGATATGCTTCCTGTCACTAACCAAGTTTCGTGATGCGGAGTCCGACACTTCTATGGAAAGGACGGTCTGAGGTGTTAGAGACCGCATCTCACTTCTGATCGTCTCTTCTGCACGCATTTGCGGTGCAAAGATGACCAAGGAAATGACAGCAAAAGCTCCCCACCCCAAAAATGCTATGAGCAAGAACTTTCCAGATGTTTGGCAACGACGTGTGCTGACTCTGACTTGCCAGTAGACTCCTGCAAATGTTCCCAGAACACTACCGGTTGCGAATCCTGTCCAGAGCTTCAGGAACCACATAGTGTTCGGGTAAAGTGAGTGCCATACTGCTGTTGATAGTGAAACAAATATGAGGATACCCAGCCAGATCCGCCAATGATTCCCCATGTTCATCGATTTTAGAGGAGTCTTCCAGTCTAGTTCTCGTATCATTCTCTTCATTTTCAGCCAACGGTTAGATGAGCGGATCCGAAGTATGAGGATTCGCTCGATGTGATTGTTGACGATGAGTCTTTTCAAGAATCTGATCAATTTTCATCTTTGTGCCCGAATATTCTACCGATTCGCTTCTGAATACGATCAAAGTTTTGCTCAATGTTCTCAGTTTCCTCATTATCATTTCCCAGAGCATTGACTACCTGCGTTCGCAAATGGAAAAGATCAACTTTTGCGAAATGTAAATCAGAGTCAGAGTTTGTAATTCGAGCATGGAAAGACATCCATCCCAACCAGAAACCGAGAAGGACTCCGAGGACCAACAAAGCTCCTGTTTTTACAATTAATTTTGGTTTTTCCATGAGATACGTCAACGTCTAAACGCTGCGGACCCGAAGTATGAGGGTTCGCAGGCGTTTTTTGTTGTCAATTTGATTCGAGTTCAGGCAATTCTCCAACATAATCAAAGCTATCCTGCAATAGATCACGCATAAAACTTGTAGTGTTGGTTGTGTTTTCCTCGTCAAATGGCAACCCACCCGATGTGAATGATTGATCAATAAACATTTCAGGGCGTTCAGTCATAAAATTCTTTGCATTTTGGAGAATTTTTTCGATTTCCGATTCTTTTTTTGGATAATTACCCGTTTTGTGTAGCTCCGTTAGACTAACAAAAGATCCTCTTAAAAGCATTTGATGATGAGAGAGTATTTGTTCATCATCCCCATCTTCCACCCCTTTGATCGTCTGCATTGCCGTCATGATCCGCAACATTGGATCACCAACATCATACTGGTTCCAGAAAAGAGAATAAGCTTTTGCTATGACAACCCCACCTGCGATGCATCCGAGAATGCATCCAAGCAGGAACGTCAGCCACGGTTTTATTATTTTCATTTATTTCTCTGACAACGTTAAGGCTTAGCGGCGCGAAGCGTCCGCTGGAGGCGCTTGTTCAAAACTTTCATTTATCTTCCTAACGATTCATCAATTAACCAATCCGCGCCTCTCTTCTCGGTGATTGAAGGGGTCCCATCATCATCAAAACTTACATATTGCCCCTTTTTAGCGACAAATCCCTTGGTTGTGGGAGTGTCTATGGAATATGTCCCGTCCTCGTTGACGTGGACATAGAGAATCTTATTGTCCCATTTGAAGTCAAAGCTACGGTGTTGCGCACCGCCACTGCCGAGTCCATTCTTTGGAAGATAAAGATACAATTCATTGAATCTAAACTCTGACGCGCCGACAAACTCAACGCCTGATTTTTTTCCACAAGAGGTCAGCAAAAGCATGACGGGGAGAAGCAGGGTAATTGCGACTATTCTCATTTCTCCTCCATTTTGAACGTTACCCTGTCCTGATCGACGAAGGAGATTCGGACGAGGGGTATGGTTCTGCATCTTCGTATTTATTGGGTTTCATCGCACACAAAGCGATGGTGGCACCGCCCCAAATCAAGGCAGTATGAAAAAGCGTGAAGAAGAATATGACTCCAAACCATTCAAGGCCTTCCTTCCCCCCATAAATTGCCGCCCGAATGAACAGCATCATGCCTATAAGACTAAACAAGGCAATGAAAGCTGTTAGCGTACTGGTAAATCTATCACGAATAAGGCGCGTCACACACACAGGAACGATTAAGGAGATCAAAGGAAAGAGGGTCCAGAAAGAAATCAGTTTGGATTGATTCTCGCGAATATACCAGATGGCGCTTACCAGCGACACCATGAGTAATCCAATTCTAATAATTTTAATCATATTTTGCAGAACGTCTAGGCAACCGGACCGTGTACTCGCGGTTCGGTTGGCCTTATGGTTGACCATGTACGATCTTAATTGGCAGTTCAACCCATTCATGAAACTTTTGCCCATTTTTTCGAATATATCCATTTACAGGTATGGTGACTGTCGCTTTTTCTCCAACCCATTCTTCAAGATTTACCCCTTCCAATTCCAGTTTTCCTTTTACATTCACCATGGAACAACCGCAAGATAGAAGGTTTCCATCTTTAGATCGAGTAGAGCCATGTAACCTTTTCAAATGGTTTATATTGTCCGGGAAAACCCATTCAACTCCACCACTCCCTTCGGGACCTGTGTTGAGCTCCCACCCTAAAGAGTCAAAACCCGTAATCTCAAGAAAAACTTCTTCTTCCATAAGATTCACGAACAGGATATTTACTTCACCGATGCCGTCTCCCGTTGCGGTGACATTTGAGTTCACTTTAACAAAAATTCCGGTTTCTTTGGCTTTTGGGTCGGTGAGGATGGTTACACCTTCCTCCGACTCCCTTAGGCTGGATGTGGCGCATCCAGTAAGAAAAAGGATTGCCATCAGATAAGAAATTGCTGGTTTCATTTTAACGGTCAACGTCACCCTGATGGGGCCGAGTTCACGAGGTTCCATCGAGGGTTTTGTTCTGCTTGGATTTTTCATCCCAGCGATTCCAGTATTTGTGACAAGCATCACATAGTTGCTCGAATGTGATAGATTCCCCATTGTCCAACGACAACGAAAATGAATCGAAATCCAATTCTAAAGTTCCAAGAGTAGTAATTATATTCACTGGGAGATCTTCCGAATCTGTACTTAGTATCTCGGTTTCGACTTTCGATATATGCGCTTACCCCCAAAAACAGGACCAGGGTCTTAGATAGGATCTGTAGCCCAGATATGGTACAAACAAAGGGAAAACCATGGGTAACAAACGCAGAAAATTCTCTAATGACTTTAAGGCTCGTATAGCCATCGAAGCTCTGAAGGGTCTAAAAACCACAGCACAAATCGCCGCCGAACATAAGTTGCATCCCACGCAAGTAACGGCATGGAAATCGCAACTTCGAGATTCTGCATCAGGGGTGTTCTCGTCATCGACTTCGACAGAAAGCAAAAATGAAGAGCAGCTCACCGCCCCCCTGTATGAGGAGATCGGTCGACTGAAGATGGATATAAAGTGGCTTGAAAAAAAGTTATAAGCCTTCCTGTTTCTGAACGCAGAAGCTGGATCGGTCCTGATTCAAAGATTTCGATCCGTCGTCAATGTCGGCTGGCTCAGATTCCTCGTTCAGGCTATTATGCCAAACTCGTCCCTGACACGGAACTCAATCTCGAGCTGATGCGACAGATAGATGAACGTTATTTGAAGCACCCTGAATATGGGGTGCCTCGAATGACTGACTGGCTAAAATCGGAAGGATACAAAATTAATAAAAAGCGAATATATCGTCTGATGCGGAAGATGGGGATCTATGCCATTACCCCCGGGCCGCACACCAGTCGGCCGGCACCGGAAAACAAAATATACCCGTATTTATTGAGGAATGTTCCGATCGAACGAGTAAATCAGGTATGGAGTACCGACATAACCTACATTCCCATGCGCAAGGGATACCTGTATCTCTCTGCGGTAATGGATTGGTATAGTCGCTATGTGTTGGCTTGGAATGTATCCAACACGATGGAAGCAGGGTTTTGCACCTCCACCTTAAACCGAGCCCTTGAATATGGGGTACCGGAAATCTTTAATACGGACCAGGGCAGCCAATTCACGAGCGATGAATTTACCGGTACACTGAAAGAAAAAGATATATTAATCAGCATGGATGGGAGAGGCCGTGCGTTGGACAATGTATACATCGAACGCCTTTGGTGGACGTTGAAATATGAAAATGTTTATCCCAAGGTGTATGAAACAGGAGAAGACTTATACGAGGGACTGGAGACATATTTTCGATACTACAATCATGAAAGAGACCATTCATCCCTGGGGAAGAAAACCCCATCAGAGATATATATTGCAGGAAACGGATTGATATGAGAAAAGAAATTCAATGCGCCGATTCATTCCACCCTCAGCCCTTCGGGCTGCCCCTCCGGGGACGGGTTACATGAATCGGCGCATTGAAAGAAAGGCTGGCACCGAGGCCGGTCGAATTAAAACAAACCGGGCTCAGGCTCTATCTAAGAAACTCGGTCCCGTGGTCGGGATTTGGGGGCAAGCGCAATATGCTCTGGGTCATCTGTTATTTGATCCTCTTCCCAGATCTTCATTGAGAGCTTTGTACAATTTTTGAGATGAACGAAAATGATGTCGCCATCATCAGAGAACATGGTTCGCAAATATTTGATATCTACACAGATATCAATGTCACCTGGCACAGATCCTTCAATCAATCCGATTCCTCCATCGTGGAGTATATTCCAAATTTCGATTCTAGGATTCATTGCAAGTGTAGAACGTTTAGATGAGCGGACGGAGGCACGACGTTCGCTCAATATTTTGGTTATGGATGCACCATTTTAAGAATTTATAGTTCGTGATATTCATACCAAGCCACTCCCGACTTATTTTCGTAGAGTAATACGTCAAATCCAGAAGATGTCACCTTAAGGAAACATAGATCAGGTTCTATTATGATTTTAGGAAAAGCGCTTGCCAAGTATCTTGGTGCGAGCTCAAAGGTGTATGACTTCTCCCATTTTTCGAAAGGGATTTCCTTAAGCTCATTGACTTTTACAAGGTTCTGGAGGTCCATAAGACTTATTATAAAACCAAATTCTGCGGAGCCTTCTGCAAATAGAATTCCTTGATCCACATCCTTGTAAATAAGTTCAGCAGAAATTGGTAATTCACCGAGCAGGGATTTAAAAACGGCAGCCTCGCTCGGATTGCAGTACTTAAATGTAAGTGCTCCAGCCACAATAGTCACAACCAGAATTTGAATTTCCCCTTTTTTCATATCTCTATAACATCTAGGCAACCGGACCGACGGAGGAGGTTCGGTTGGCCTTATGGTTGAACGTTTGAGGCATCATCCCGCTATCATGTCTTTTTTGAATAGATTTTTGATACCACCAATCAGCAAAATCTGGATTAACCATGCCCTCGACCGGATCATCCACTTGGAAAGGTGGGGCATCCGGATACATCATTCGAATATACCCGCTCATCATAAATAATGGATATCCTCGAATAAGACCGGTTCTGGAATCCTCAATCACAACTGACAGTCGGGAGAAATCCTGAAATCCGCTTTGTAGTGATGATATGAGTTTGGTTCGAGTTAACGGGTCTACTTCCTCATCAATTGTTTGCATCAATGCTTCATGAGCTGGTTCTCCAAGCTCTCTCAAAGCAATCGGAAGGTAGCAGTATCGTCTGCTCCACGGACCATGACGTCTTAGACTCCTGATGATAGGTTGGATGGTTCTAGGGCCAACTTCAATAATACGGTCACAAGCGCGTCTGCTGGGTTCCTCTCCTTTGGGTTCTACAAATGCAATCGATTTGACAACTATCGTTGGCCAAGCAGCCCAGGCCATCACCAAAGAAAACGCCAGGATGCCGATGGTGATGATTGGCTTTTTAGGTTTCATAGGAGTTCAACGTAGCTCTGACCGGACGGAGGTACGACGTTCGGTCTAGAGGCATTGTTCTTAGTGTTGCATTCGTACCTTCACGCTCTTAACATCATTTAGCTCCATTGTTCTAATTGAAGAATCTTTTTTGTAGTCAAGGTAATGAAAGTAAATTTCCGTTCCGTCTTTCTTTATAATCGTAAATCTAGCTGACCACTCAGTGAAACCCCCGAGATCCTTGAAGAGTTCTTCCAGTGTTGTTCTATTACCAGGGAAAACTTCAACACTACGAACCTTCATCAGTTGGATAGCGCGGAGTTCACCGGAAACAACAATCCCATTATCGGGTTTATCTTTCGGTTCACCCGCCATACAAGTAATCGCGACAAGTGCCGCAAATGTGAATTTTATGATCTTCGTTTTCATCTTATTTCATCCTAAGAACGTTATCCTGTCCGGACCGAGGAACGAGGTTCGGACGAGGAAATGGTTAAGCCGACAATCGTTGCAAAAAAGTGAAAACCAACGACCCAAAGGATTACCTTCAAGCAAAAACTGTAAACATGACTTTCTGTTCTTCTTAACCTTTCTGAATATTCGTAACGATTCCAAAGCTGGGACGCATGCTTCCTTAAGGAATCTGGGTTATCCGATAGGATTTCTTGTTGATGGTACATATACAATTCTGAAATTGAGGGATTTCCTGAATTTTTTGGATCAATTTGCTGATATTCTTTAAGCATGAAGACCGTAATCGCTGCTATAAGCAGATCAGCGACAATCGTCAGGATTAGGATCGTTCTTTTATTCATTAGCTTAACGTCTTAAACCACCGGACGGAGGTACGACGTTCGGTGGGTTTTATTGTTCTGCTTCGTTTTCATTTCCATCTTCGATCATGATTACCTTGTGAGAATACGCCTCTATTAGAGCTTTTAAGGAATCGCTCCCACCGTATGGAAACGAGAATGGTTCGAACACGAGATAGCCGTATCCGTCATTTCTGACTTCTATCTTTTCAAGTGAATACTCGCCTGAGTAGATTGCCTCGATCATCGATTCAAAATCCCATGGTGTGACCAAGCTAGGGTCAGTGAACCTCTGAGGAACAGGTGTCGACTGCCATCGATTCATCCATTCTTCCTTTTCTTGTTCTGTCGGCCACCAAAAGGTTTTGAGCTCGGAATCGGAAAAGTGCTCTAACCAATCTTCCCCCGATCTTTGAGTTTTTTCGGTCTTATCGGATTTGAATCCATCGAAAGCCGCAGACAACCGATTGAAGCTATCTTCGTCTTGGATTTCAAATTTGAGAAAGAATTCGTTCATTCTATTTTCGCAGAACGTCGAGATGTGCGGACCGAGTACTCTCGGTTCGCACAATTTTATTGTTGGGCTTTGGTGTCTTTGCCATTTATTAAGTCGATTGGTAAAAAAACAGTATCCGAAATTATGGATATCGGGATATCCAGTGTAAAAAATAAAAACCCAAGAATACGTTCATCTAATCTCATCTTTCTTCCACCATTCCAGTGGTCTCCGGTTCTCGAATCAGGATCTAAGCTGGATTTAATAGCAGAGAAATCATTTCGTGTGGCAGGATAAGGCTGTTTGGGTGCACTACCTGATAGGCTTGTACGTTCATATATTGTGGAGCAACCCGTTAAAATCAGAATCAACCCTAGCGATAAGGAGGTGTGTATTTTTTTCATTTCATTTGCGCCCAACGTTTAACTGAGCGGACCGAGTACTCTCGGTTCGCTCAAGATTTTTGTTAGCAATTTTCATCACATCTCCGTCAGAACAAGCCAATCTGATAGTACGCTCGCACCGGTCAATGGATTTGTGTATTTCACCCTCAGTTTCTGCAGGGTCTTAAGTTCTGCTCCGTTTAGGTACGCGCCCGGATGAATGCGATGAACATAGACCCCCCGTGCTTTGAGCTTCACGGTATATGGATCAATGCCGGGCGCATACAAAAAGGATTTTCGCGCAGTTTCGCCCTCTGTTGTGACCGCCTCTATCTCGAAATACTTATCGCAGTTGCCGGCCCCTTCGACTGGAATCTCAAGCTCAACTGGCGCTTTGGAAGCGTTCCGAAAGGTAAGCTCGATCATTCCCGGATCGTTGGATCTCCCCAGTTCAAGCGTCAGGCTATCAGAAGCGGCAGCAACATGACACAGAGCGAACAATAGCGTTGTGAATATCAATATGTTCTTCATCTAATCCTCCTGCTAACGTTTAAATGAGCGGATCGAGGTACGAGATTCGCTCTATGATTTTGTTGACGGGATAAAGTTACAGATACATTTATGGGGCGGGGAGATATCTGGTTTCTACCCAGAAATTTGGTAGGTTTTCGCATTCGTTTCTAAATTCAGAAAACTCCAACTGAAACAGTTCGCAAAATGACTCTAGTATTTCATTTTCTCTTTCTTTTAGAATGAATCTTTCTTTTAAATGTTCATCATATCGAGTTACCAGATGCTCGACATCCTTGATGTTAATACCATGCGCAGTGAGTGCTTCATCGCTTTTAGACAATTCGTTCAGCTTTCGAAGAACACATTGAATTTGTTTATCATCCTCATTCAGAATGAATGTAATTTGAATCGACTGGGAAAAGTCTGTTTTGGGTTGCGTCTGAGCTTTTTTTGGGGGGGCATGTACACACCCAACCAAGAAGATAAATAACATTAGTGGTGTGATACGCATGATATTATATGGTTAGTCAACGTTTAGCTGTCCGGACTGAGGCACGAAGTTCGGACAAGTGAATAGTTCTGCATGATTTCAATTTTTAAAGGGACTCAATTCCAGGCGTGAAGCAAAAACATCACCGTATTCTATTTGGCCATCTTTCAAGATGTATGGGAAAATCACACTTACGCTATATCCGTCACGATGATTTAAATCTATCTGTATGGCGTCCATTTTCTTATTCATTCCCGGAGGAGTAATTCGAACATCGTAGACAATTGCTGTAGCCTTTAGTTTACTTTCCTTTGCCTCATTCGCAAAGCCTTGTCTCAAAAGCTTGATTAGATCTATAGACGGTGGTTGCTCTCTACCATCCGATGCGCCAACGTGAACAACCTCACCAGAAGTGATCATCTTTCCTCCAAATGGAAGGAACTCTCCATGTTCTCGAAGCATTTTTTCTGCAAACGGCAATATTTCGTTCATCAGATTTTCACATTCTTCTTTCGGGGTTTGCATATCTTGAGCTTTAGCGGTGATACTGAGGATGAAAAATAAGATGAAAGATAGAAATTTCATTTTTTTAGCAGAACGTTTAAGGCAACTGGACCGACGTAGGAGGTTCAGTTGGCCATATTGTTCTGTTTAGTATTTTTTGGTCTCCATGTCTCGGCTTAAATTATTTTTTCATTGAAAGCCTACGCATTTAAAAATCAAAGATGATTTTCATCACGATCTATCAAATTTTCCCAAAGTAATTCATTATACTTTTCAGCATATTTTCCCGCCACTCGTTTGTATCTTTCATGCTCTTCACCGAAAACCATATCGCCAGTACCATCAAGAATCCTCGTACCAAATTTCTCCCGCAATTCTGAGCTCCAAGGAACTCCTGGCACTACACCACCCCAACCGGCGCATACCAGAAACCTATAGTCCTTCTTCAATAACGCATCTTGAACATCGGCTTCAATGTCCGATGACTCTAGCGTAGAGCTTTGGTTAGTGAAATAGTCTGGAGGATAGCGATTGTGTTGGTTCCTCTTCGGATTGTGGCATCCAAAAAAGACTGCACTTAATGAAACTATCAAAAATATTTTATTTGAAGTGAATTTTTTCATACCTAGGATCACGCACAGAACATAGTATTAAATAACACGTGGTTTTGATGTATTATTGATTCATGGGGTGGATTATTACAAGAAAATTAAATATTATATACGCTTGTATATATATACTGTTGTTTAGTATCCTGTGTTTATTATGAATACTAAACAACAGATGCCCGATCGTACCGTTTTGCCTGTCGCTTCGTTTAATCCAAATCCTAAGTGGCCTGGGGGCTATTTTGAGGTGTTGGCGGAGGCGGGAGTGCCGGAAAATCTACATGGGTTTTATGCGCACTGGGTGCGTCAGTTGTTTAATCGCTATCCGGATCGCTCGCGTCGCTCGTTGGGTCCGCAGGAGATTTCTGACTTTTTAGAATCAGTTCGAGCAGAAGAATCTGCGAAGGATTGGCAATTGTCTCAAGCTCGGGATGCGTTGATTTTGTATTATGAGCAATTTCGGGGAATTCCGTTGCGCAAAATGCCTCCGCCCTCTGCGGGAGCGGCTTCCCTTTCGGCGACGCCCATGCCTCGAAAAGTGGAGGTGTCTACGTCAATTCCTTCTCCTCAACATACTCCCAGTGCAACATCAGATCGAGTGGACTGGCGGTTGTTTAAGGTGGCGGTAGTTGAATGTTTGCGGGTGAAAAACTACGCTATTGCTACCGAGAAGAACTATTGGTTTTGGATTCGAAAGTTTGTGACCCATTATCAGGGTCGCAAACCGAGTTTGATGGGGGCCAATGAAATCCATGCCTATTTGGGTCATTTGGCCGTAAATGAACATGTGGCAGCTTCCACCCAGAATCAGGCCCTGAACGCCATCGTTTTTCTTTATCGGGATGTGCTGAAGCAGGATGTGGGGGATTTTAGTAGCTTTCCCCGGGCCCGCAGAGGGAAACGCTTGCCGGTGGTGTGTAGTCGGGAGGAAGTGCAACGATTATTACAAGGGGTGGATGGGGTGGAGGCGTTGATCATTCGTCTATTGTATGGCACGGGTATGCGGGTGTCTGAGGGCTTGCGCTTGCGGGTGCAGGACATTCATTTTGACCGCAACGAGATCACGGTGCGGGCGGGGAAGGGGGATAAAGATCGTCGGGTGCCTTTCCCAAACAGTCTGAAAGATCCTCTTCATGCACATTTGGATTGGAGGCGACGTTTGTTTGAAGAGGATCGGGAGAAAAATATGCACGAAGTACATGTTCCAAAAGCGCTGGCTCGCAAATATAAAAGTGCACCTTTTGATTGGCTTTGGCAGTATGTGTTTCCGGCGGACGATTACAGCAAAGATCCTCGTAGTGCTACGATGAAACGACATCATATTCATGCCAGCCGCATTCAACGGGCGGTAAAAAGGGCTGCAAATGAAGCCAAAATCCAATCTCGTATTACCCCGCATACCCTGCGCCATTGCTTTGCTACTCATCTGCTGGAGGCCGGTCAGGATATTCGTACGGTACAGGAACTGTTGGGGCATGCAGATGTGAAAACGACCATTCGACAAGCTCATGGCTGGGCGATGATTTACACCCATGTGTTAAACAAAGGGCCGCTGGGGGTGGTGAGTCCGCTGGATACCTTGTGATTCCATGGACGGTGGGGGCAACGGTGAACGGTGGGGCGAGCAACTGCTTCGTGACGACGTGAAGCATTGTGCCGACGATGTAGTAGAGGGCGACTACTGCTATCGCGTTGAGTACCGCTGTGCCGAGTGTTGCGGAACTCTTTCATATCTCTCACAGAACAAGTTATTCACCGGATGCGAAGATCAACCTGAATAATTTTGTATTGTAGTTGCAAGCTCAATACCCGTAAGTCTTCATAGCGATACTCAATAACTTCATTTAGCTTAATTTATTTTTATCCGAATTTTAAGTATCCGCATTTGGGGCTGGGACTTTTGTTCTAGGCCGGAGGATTTCCTTTTAACCGTTTTGTTTTTTCTGCTGTGTTGAGGCCTCAGAATTTACCGGGTAGAGCTGTCAAGTGAGTTGATTTCAGTCAGTGAATTTATAGTGGCTGTAGGCCTTTAGGCCACAGACCGAAGAGTGGGCTCATGCAAGGGTCTGTGGCCTGAAGGCCTACAGCTACTTTTACAAAAGTGAAGCTATAGGTTTATTCTCTTCACAATTGTCGAATGTGCTCTAGGTTGAGCATATGAAATATTTTTACGGTTTATTGTGTATGGGATTGTTGTGGTCGGGTTGTGGACCTGAGGTTTCGGGCCCCCAACCTTTGGTGGTGGGGATGGAGTTGGCGTATCCGCCTTTTGAAATGACCGATGAGCAGGGGGAGCCTACGGGGGTGAGTGTAGATTTGGCGACGGCTTTGGCTGAATCGTTAGGGCGTCCGCTGGAAATTCGGAACATGTCTTTTGATGGTTTGATTCCGGCTTTAAAGACGGGGTCGATCGATTTGATTATTTCGTCGATGACCGCTACCGAGGAGCGGGCCAAGTCCATTGATTTTTCAGATCCTTATTTGCACACCGAGTTGGCCTTGCTGACGGCCAAAGGGGCCGGGGTTGATTCGGTGGAAGACTTGAATGTGGCGGGTCGGGTGGTGGCGGTGAAACTGGGTACCACGGGGCATGTTTATGCGCAGGCGAATCTACCTGAGGCTCAGTTACGTGTGCTCGAAAAAGAAAACGCCTGTGTGATGGAAGTGGTGCAGGGGAAAGCGGATGCCTTTCTGTTCGATCAACTGTCGGTGTACCAAAATGCCTTGCGTCACCCCGACACCACCGATGCGATTCTGAGCTCTTTTCAACGGGAAGCCTGGGCGATTGGCATTCGTCAAGGCAACGAGGCCTTGGCCGAGGACGTGAACGCTTTTTTGGGTTCTTTTCGTGAAGCAGGGGGCTTTGATCAATTAGGCGAAACTTATCTGGGTGAATTTCAAGCGGGCTTTCGTGCGCTGGGGATTCCCTTTGTGTTTGATCCGCCGGGCGCTGGAAAATGAGAGCCCTTGGATTGAAAAATCCACGTTGGTTGCCCCTGCATGTTTTGTTGGGGGTGGTGTTTCTTTCAGGATTGTGCACCTTGGCTTTGGGTTCGGTCTCCTACCAATGGAATTTTGAAGCGGTATGGGGCTATCGTACGAAATTTTTAGCAGGGTGGGCGGTAACGATTTTGTTGGCGATATGTTCGTTGGTATTGAGTACCTGCTTGGGGCTGTTGGCGGCGTTGATGCGGCGCAGTGTGTGGATGCCGTTTCGGGCCACGGCCATTGTCTACACCGAATTGATTCGGAGCACTCCCTTGCTGGTACAAATTTTATTGCTCTATTACGGTATTTTTCAAGCGGTAGGATTGCAAAATCGATTTGTGGCCGGGGTGGTGATTTTATCTCTGTTTGCGGGGGCCTATATTTCCGAAATTATTCGGGCGGGCATTGAAGGGATTCCTCAAACCCAATTGGAGTCGGCGCGCTCCTTAGGGTTCACGCCTTTTCAAACCTATCGTTTTGTGATTTTGCCTCAGGCCTTGCGTCAAATTTTACCGCCGATGACCGGGCAGTTTATTTCGTTGATCAAAGATTCATCTTTATTGAGTATTATTGGGGTGCAGGAACTCACCTTGAATGCACGGGAAATAAATTCGTATACCTACAGTACGCTCGAATCCTATTTGCCCTTGGCGCTGGGATATTTATTGCTCACGTTGCCTTTATCGATGTTGGCGCATCAGCTTGAAAAAAGGATTGGTTATGGATCTTGAAATTCGTGATCTCCAGCTGGGGTTGGGAGGCAAAGATATCCTGCAAGGGATGACGCTGCCGCAGGTGTCGGCAAATGTGTTTGCGCTGATCGGTCCATCCGGTGGTGGTAAATCGACCTTGTTGCGGGTGATTGGAGGTTTATTGCCTCCTGATGGTGGAGAGGTGTTGTTGAATAGGGAACGGTTGCCGGAGGATGAAAAAAGCCTGCGACAGTGTCGGCGTAAGACGGGAATGGTTTTTCAAAACTGGAATTTATTTCATCATTTGACGGCATTTGAAAATTTGATGTTACCGTTAACGCAAGTGCAAGGGATGCCTGTGGAGGAAGCGGAAGCCAAATCGATGGCGTGTTTGGAGCGCTTTCAGTTGGCGGATCATGCACACAAGAAACCGCATCAGTTGAGTGGTGGGCAGCAACAGCGGGTGGCCATTATACGTGCGCTGGTGATTGAGCCGCGCTGTCTGTTGTTGGATGAGCCGACCTCGGCGCTTGATCCTGAAATGGCGGCACAGGTATTGGAGATGATTGAGGAAGTGGCGGCCCAGGGAACACCGGTGATGCTGGTGACGCATCATTTGGCTTTTGCGCGGCGGGTGTCGGATACCACGCTGTTTTTGGCGGAGGGTCAAATCACAGAGCATGGGCCTACCTCCGCATTTTTTGAACGTCCGCAAACGGAAGCCTGTCGCAGATTTTTAGACCGGGTGATGCGGATGTGATGGAGGCTTGTCGGAGGTGAAGAGGCGCTGTATGATATTTGTATGAAACGCATGTTAAAGATTATGGGATGGACGTTGTTTCTGTCCTACGTTGTGATTTGCGTGTTGGGTTTGTGGATGGTTGACAAGCTCATCTTTGCGCCCCCTCCGAGTTTTTATCGGGCCGAGGGACCTATTCAGTTGATTGATGACGGGGATGGGGGACAGCTGGCGATATGGCAGGAGCTGAATCCGGAGGCGGCCTTCACTATTCTTTACAGTCATGGGAACGCGGAAGATCTGGGGGAAATTGCATATGTTTCGGAGATGTTTGTGGCGCAGGGCTTCTCTTTTGTGGCTTATGATTATAGTGGGTATGGACTGAGTACGGGCAGGGCATCGGTGCAGAACAGTTATCAAAATATTGAGACGGTCTATGGGTATCTTACCGAAAAGATGGGGGTAGATGCGTCAAACATCATCGTCATGGGCAATTCTATTGGCAGTGGGCCGAGTACGTATTTAGCGGCCAAAGAGCCGGTGGGGGGATTGATTTTGCAAAGTGCTTTTACCTCGATTTATCGGGTGGTGACCCAGTGGCCTATTTTTGTGGGGAGTCCATTTCCCAATCTCAGTCGTCTTCGTGAGACGGATTGTCCCTTGCTGGTGATTCACGGCACTGCTGATCGGGTGATTCCTTTTGCGCATGGCGCAGAACTTTTTGACAAAGCAAAAGAGCCGAAAGTGTTTTATCCGATGCCCGGGGTGGATCACAATGAAGTGTTGCTGTTCGCGGATGAACAGTATTGGGCAAAAGTGGCGTCCTTTATGGCCTTGGTGCCGTCTCCGTAAGGGATGGGGGATCTGAAGTGAATAGATTCCTGTCTTGATTTTACGCTATAGAAGGTATGTATTTAGGCTATGGAAATTACAGTAGATTTACCTTTCAGTTTGGACCAGTTATCTCTTTTGGACATGCACAGTGTATTGAATGTCCTGAATGTGGTGCAGTATGAATTATTGCAGATCGCTGAGGCGATGGCTTATCCCTCTGAAATGGATGCCTTGTGTGAAGAAACGGCTGCGGTGGCCGAAGCGTTGACCGATCATCAGGCGGCCATGGCGCATATAAAAGCCGTTGATGACTTTGCGGCACATGTGCTTAGGGAAGTGACTGCCTTGCAAATCGCACGTGGCTTACAGGAGGATATGCATTACAATATTTCTGTGACCAATTTGATCGGAATTTTTGAAATTCTTAAAATTCGGGCCTTGGAAATTTTGGATCGTGCGGATCATCCCACGGCGTGGCAGGTTCATGAAACCGCAAAACTTGAAGAAAATTTTACCCAGATGCTGCGTGCAATTGAGCGCAACAGTAAGGGGGGCTATCAGATTGTTACCAATCTTGCAGAACACGAAGCAGGAGATTATTTGGTTCATTTTGATATCAAGTCGCCCAATGGATGCACGGTGTTGATGCCTCCAATTTTTCAGGATGTGATGCGGGATTTATTGGCCAATGCTCGGAAATATACGCCTCCCGGGGGGGTGATTACGGCGGGCTTGGTGGACTGTGGGGAGGGGCTTCGATTTGTGGTGCAGGATACGGGCATGGGGATTCCTGAAGGCGAACAAAGGAAGGTGGTGGAATTTGGGTATCGTGCGTCCAACGCCGCGTCGCGGCAGACCCGTGGAGGTGGTTTTGGTTTGACCAAAGCATTTTACATCACCAAGACCTTTGGAGGTCGGATGTGGATCGATTCGCCGGTGGAGATGGGAAAAGGAACGCGCATTGAAATTGAAATCCCACGGCCTTAAGAGATGCTCCTGCATAGATCACGCTGCCCAAGGAATACCAGATGAGCCCTTTAAATTCTAAATTGATAAAAACTCAATGTTATATGGATGGCTGTTGGCAGGATGCGGCGGATGGAGGTCGGTTTGAGGTGTTGAATCCTGCCTCGGGGGAGCGGGTGGCTGAGTTGGCTAATGCCGGGGCGAAGGAGGCGAAGCTGGCGATTGAGGCTGCGCATGCGGCCTTACCGGCGTGGCGGGCGAAAACGGCAAAAGAACGCTCTCAGATTTTGCATCGCTGGTTCCGGTTGGTGATGGATCATCAGGAGGATTTGGCGCAAATTTTGACGGCGGAGCAGGGCAAGGTGTTGGCGGAAGCGCGTGGGGAGATTGCGTATGGCGCGAGTTATATTGAATGGTTTTCCGAGGAGGCAAAACGGGTGTATGGGGATGTAATTCCTGCGCCTGCAGGGGATCGACGGATTGTGGTGATCAAACAGCCGGTAGGGGTAGTGGCATCGATCACGCCGTGGAATTTTCCGAATGCAATGTTGGCACGAAAAGCGGCGGCGGCCTTGGCTGTAGGGTGTACGGTGGTGGCGAAACCGGCCTCGGAAACACCGTTGTCTGCGCTGGCCTTGGCGGTCTTGGGCGAAGAGGCGGGGATCCCTCCAGGGGTGTTTAATGTGGTGTGTGGCGATGATGCTGAAGCTATTGGGCGTGAACTGACAGCTCATCCGCTGGTGCGTAAAGTGACGTTTACCGGGTCGACCGCGGTGGGAAAATTGCTCCTGAAGCAATGCGCGGAGACGGTCAAAAAGACCTCGATGGAACTGGGGGGTAATGCGCCGTTTATGGTGTTTGATGATGCGGATTTAGAGGCTGCGGTTGCGGGGGCGATGGCGGCGAAATTTCGCAATGCGGGTCAGACCTGTGTGTGCGTAAATCGTTTTTTAGTTCAGGAGGGGATTTATGATGCCTTTGCTGCGCGTTTGGCGGAGGAAGTGGCGAAATTTAAATTGGGCAATGGCGCGGAGTCGGATACGACCATGGGGCCGTTGATTCATGGGAAGGCGGTGGCGAAGGTGAAGGAGATGGTGGAGGATGCGGTGGGCAAAGGTGCGGAGGTTTTGATGGGGGGTGGCGTGTCCGCTGTGGGGCCTGAGTATTTTGAGCCGACGGTTTTGATCAATGCCAGCGCAGAGATGCGGATTCATGCCGAAGAAATCTTTGGACCGGTGGTGGCGTTGTTTCGTTTTAAGAGCGAAGCGGAAGGGCTTGCCTTGGCCAATGAGACGCCCTTTGGTTTGGCGGCCTATTTTTATACGCAGGATGCGTCGCGTCAGTGGCGGGTAGGGGAGGCCTTGGAGGCGGGGATGGTGGGGATAAACGAAACGGGCATTTCAAATGAGATGGCGCCCTTTGGGGGGATCAAGGAGTCGGGCAGTGGTCGGGAAGGCTCGAAATACGGCATTGAGGATTATGTGGAAATCAAATATATGTGCATGGGTGGGATTTCAGGGTCGTAGCCGTCGGCGTTTACGCCACGGACCAGAGTTACAGCCTCGCAGGCGGCCTGTGGCGTAAACGCCGACAGCTACATATTTTACTTGCAGACTTGTTTCATTGACTATACATTTGTTTTAATGAAAACACCTGCGCTCTCTTTATATATGATCAACCATGATTTGCCTTCGTTGTCTTTGCGGCGGATGGAGGCGTTGTTGCCGGCGGGATTTCCGTCGCCTGCGGATGACTATTTGGAGGATCGCATCGATTTGAATCGTGAATTGGTGAAGAATCCGACTTCGACCTTTTTGGCGCGGGTGCGGGGAGAGTCGATGCGGGATGCGGGTTTGCAGGATGGGGATTTGATTTTGATCGATCGCTCGCGTGAACCGCGTTCGGGCAGCATGGTCTTGGCCTGGGTGGACGGCGGATTTACGGTCAAAAACTTGCATTTGCAGGGAGGCCGTTGCTGGTTGCGGGCTGCCA
Organism: Kiritimatiellota bacterium B12222; assembly: GCA_029719485.1. Taxonomy (GTDB): domain Bacteria; phylum Verrucomicrobiota; class Kiritimatiellia; order SS1-B-03-39; family UBA6053; genus UBA6053. Next base: position 1,741,474 of record CP120722.1, read on the forward strand.
ATCCTGATTTCCCGGATTTGGAAGTGACCGAAGAGGAAGAAAGCAGTGTGTGGGGAGTGGTGACCCACGTGATTCATCAACAGACGAACAGCAATGTGAAGGCTGGATACTGAAGGATGTTGGGAATGTTGAACATTGAACATCGAACACCGAACTTTCAACATTGAACACCGAACATTGAACATCGAACATTGAACATCGAACATCGAACATCGAACATCGAACATCGAACATTGAACATCGAACATCGAACATCGAACATTGAACACCGAACATTGAACATCGAACATTGAACACCGAACATTGAACATCCAACGCCGAAGTATGTCTTTCTGCCAAGATCTTTATGTTGCGTATTCCTCACCTTCTCCCCCCCAAAAAAATATAGATGAAAAATACGGAGTCTCTTCCCCAATACGATTTATCAGAGCGACTTTTAGATTTCGCACACGGTATTATGCAGTTGTCAGAATCGATGCTGGATACCCGTGCAGGTAACCATGTGGCGAAACAAATTTTGCGGTCAGGAACGTCACCGCTCCCCAATCATGGGGAGGCGCAAGCGGCGGAATCACCTAAAGACTTTATTCATAAACTCCGCATCTGTTTGAAAGAATTACGCGAAACATTCCTTTGGCTTCAGCTGATTGAACGCGCTGATCTTGTAACCGAAAATTTTGAATTGCCGAAGTTGATCACAGAAGCGGATGAACTTATTCGTATTTTCGTTTCGAGTATTCGTACCGCCGAAAAACGACTTTAAAAGATAATGCCAATGCCAATGCCAATGCCGAACGTCGAACATTCACCATCGAAGGTCCAACATCGAAGTATGGGGTTCTCCTCAACGCCTTTCCCTTCGATGTTCAATGTTGAGCGTTCAATGTTCAAGGTTCAAAAAAATGAAACGGAACGTCGAACATTCAACATCCAACATCGAAGTATGGGGTTCTCCTCAACGCCTTTCCCTTCGATGTTCAATGTTGAGCGTTCAATGTTCAAGGTTCAAAAAAAAATGAAACGGAGCGTCGAACATTCAACATCCAACATCGAAGTATGGAGTTCTCCTCAACGCCTTTCCCTTCGATGTTCAATGTTGAGCGTTCAATGTTCAAGGTTCAAAAAAAATGAAACGGAACGTCGAACATTCAACACTGAACGTCGAGCGCCGAAGTATGGATTTTCTCTCAACGCCTTTCCCTTCGATGTTCAATGTTGAGCGTTCGATGTTCAAGGTTCAAAAAAATGAAACGGAACGTCGAACATTCAACATCCAACATCGAAGTATGGAGTTCTCCTCAACGCCTTTCCCTTCGATGTTCAATGTTGAGCGTTCGATGTTCAAGGTTCAAAAAAATGAAACGGAACGTCGAACATTCAACACTGAACGTCGAGCGCCGAAGTATGGGTTTTCTCTCAACGCCTTTCCCTTCGATGTTCAATGTTGAGCGTTCGATGTTCAAGGTTCAAAAAAATGAAACGGAACGTCGAACATTCAACATCCAACATCGAAGTATGGGGTTTCTCTCAACGCCTTTCCCTTCGATGTTCAATGTTGAGCGTTCAATGTTCAAGGTTCAAAAAAAATGAAACGGAACGTCGAACATTCAACATCGAAGTATGGAGTTCTCCTCAACGCCTTTCCCTTCGATGTTCAATGTTGAGCGTTCAATGTTCAAGGTTCAAAAAAATGAAATGGAACGTCGAACATTCAACACTGAACGTCGAGCGCCGAAGTATGGATTTTCTCTCAACGCCTTTCCCTTCGATGTTCAATGTTGAGCGTTCGATGTTCAAGGTTCAAAAAAATGAAATGGAGCGTCGAACATTCAACATCGAAGGTCGAGCGCCGAAGTATTGTTTTCCTCTAATCCCCCTAAAGTTATGTATGCTCTCGTGGATGTGAATAGTTTTTATGCCAGTTGCGAGCAGGTGTTTCGTCCGGATTTGTGGGGAAAACCCGTGGTGGTGTTGAGCAACAATGATGGCTGTATTATTGCGGCGAATGCGGAGGCCAAGGCTTTGGACCTGCCGATGTGGAAACCGCTGTTTCAGAATGCGGACCTCATTAAAAAACATCAGGTGACGGTCTTTTCGTCGAACTATCCGTTATATGGCGATATGAGTCAGCGGGTGATGGAAACCTTGTCCACCCTGACTCCGGCCTTGGAGGTGTACAGTATTGATGAAGCTTTTTTGGAAGTGCCGGAAACCGAAAAGGATTTGCAGGTCTATGGACAGCAATTGCGGAAACGGGTGCATCAATGGACGGGATTGCCGGTGGGGGTAGGGATTGCGCCGACCAAGGCGTTGACCAAAGTGGCGAGTCGGATGGCGAAGCAGCATCGGGACCGCAGTCGGAATGTATTTGTGATTGCGGATGAGGCGACACGGGTGGCCTGTTTGAAAGAACTCCCTGTAGAAAACGTGTGGGGGATTGGGCGCAAGATTTCGCAGCGCTTGCATGCGCGTGGGATACATACAGCTTGGGAGTTTACGCAGTTGCCGGATGTGTGGGTGCGCAAAGAATTGAGCGTGGTGGGCTTGCGGTTAAAGCGGGAGTTGGAAGGGATACCCCAGTTGGATTTAGAAATTTCGCCGCCAGCAAAGCAAATGATCGGGACTGCGAAGAGTTTTGGTCATAATTTGGAGGACAAGGGGCTGATTCAGGAGGCCTTGGCTTGGTATGTGGCGGAAGTGGCTATGAAATTGCGTCGGCAGCAGCGGGTGGCGGGAAAACTGACGGTATTTTTGGAGACCAATCGTTTTCGGCCGGAAGATCCGCAATATACCAATCAAGTTGTACTTAAATTACCGGTACCCACGGATGACACTCCCGAGCTTTCGCATTATGCAAAGGAGGGATTGGAGCGGATTTTTCGTCCGGGCTATCGCTATAAAAAGGTGGGGGTGTGGTTGTCGGGTTTGGTGCGGCCGACGGCAGTACAGCAGCATTTGTTTGATCCCGATCCTCAGCCAAGACGTTCGCAATTGATGCAGGTGATGGATGAGTTGAATCAGAAATATGGCAAAGCGACCCTGCGCACGGCCTCCGCAGGGTTTCGGCGGGAAGAGTGGAAATTGCGTCAGGAGCAGTTGAGTCCACGCTATACGACCTGTTTTGATGAAATTTTGCAGGTGGGGTAAGGCGGTTCCGAATATTGAACCTGAGAGGAGAGGTTGTGTTTTTGCGGTTGGATGTGGGACGTTGAAGGGGAGAGGCTTTTAGTTCTTTGGGGTGAATTCAAGCCAAGGATCGTGACTTTCGATTATCGTTGCCAGTGCAAGGGCTGAGCGGTAAACAAGGCTTTATGATGAACGAAAAAAAAGACGACGAATCCAAAGAGAAGCCGAAGAATCCTTTTGAAGAGATGCAACGTCAGTTGCAGGAGATGTTTGGCAATGCAAATATCAATGTGGTGCCGACGGGTTTTGGCTTTCATCAGCCCGGGGAACCGGAAGACAAAGCGCCTGAGCCTCCTCCGCCGGTGGAAGAGAGTGACCCCTTGGATTTGATTCGTAAATTTTTCCTGAAACCGCGGGATATCAAGGATGATTTGGATCGCTTTGTGATTCGTCAGGACGAGGCCAAGCGGGCGATGGCGGTGGCGGTGTGTGATCATTATAATCATGTGCGGCGTTGTTTGGAGAATCCCGAATTGGCGGAACGTCCCTATATGAAACAGAATGTGTTGCTCTTGGGCCCGACGGGAGTGGGGAAAACCTATTTGCTGCGCACCTTGGCGCGGTTGATTGGGGTGCCGTTTGTGAAGGCGGATGCGACCAAATTTTCAGAAACGGGTTATGTAGGTCATGATGTGGAAGACATGGTGCGGGATTTGGTGCGCACGGCCGATAATGATGTGGAATTGGCTAAATATGGCATTATTTACATTGATGAAATCGATAAAATTGCGGCCAGTGGCGGGCAGGGCAAGGATGTGTCGGGCAAAGGGGTGCAGACCAATTTGCTGAAACTGATGGAGGAGACGGATGTCAATTTGGTGAGTCAAAGCGATATGATGGGGCAGATGCAGGCGATGATGGAGATGCAGCGTGGAGGTAAAGCTCCTACGCGCACCATGAGCACACGGCATATTCTGTTTATTGTCAGTGGTGCGTTCACGGGTATGAATGAAATCATTCGAAAACGCATGAAGACGAATGTGATTGGCTTTAGTTCGGTGGCGGGTACTGAGGAGTTGGATGAGGATCGCTTGTTGCATGCCGCGACCACACGTGATTTTGTGGACTATGGCTATGAGCCTGAGTTTATTGGACGTCTGCCGGTGCGGGTGGCGTTTGATTCTTTAAAGGCGCAAGATTTATTGGCGATTTTGGAGCAGGCCGAAGATAATATTCTGTCGAAGTATATCGAAGATTTTAAGGGCTATGGCATTGAGTTGAAAGTAGATACCCAGGCTTTGGGGGAAATTGCTGAAAGGGCCGAAGCGGAGAAAACGGGTGCGCGGGGATTGATGACGGTATTGGAAGGGTTATTGCGTGAGTACAAATACGAATTGCCGTCTACGGCGGTGAAAGAGTTGGTGTTGACGCCCAACATGGTCAAAAATCCGGCAGCGGATCTTCAGGCTTTACTGGCGGACAATGAGCATGCGCAACGGGATATCCATCTGCAGGAAATTGAGGCCTTTGTGCTTCGCTTTGAGGAGCAGCATGGTCTCAAATTAAAGTTTCATAAAAAGGCGGCGGAAGCGGTGGCCAAAGAGGCTGAAAAAAGTGGACGTACGGTACACACGGTTTGTGAGCGTTTATTTAAAGACTATCCCTACGGATTGAAGTTGTTGCAAAATCAGACGGGCAAAAAAGTCTTTTCGATTACGCCCGCGATGGTGAAAAATCCGGATAAAGCCTTGTCGGAACTGATTATGAAGCAGTATCAGGCGGGAGAAGATGCTTCCCAAGACGCGTAAGGGCTGTTGGCAGTTGGGATGTGCAGGGCAGATCTTGCTGCCCCGGATACGGGTAGCGGATTCGTTTGCTCTGCGTGGAGTAGGTCTGATGGGGAGGCGGCGGATGCCGGAAGCGTATGGGGCTGGCTTGTTTTTTCCGAAATGTCGCAGTTTACATGGCTGTTTTATGCGGTTTGACTTGGAGGTGTGGTTTCTAGATGCTGCGGGGCAGCCGGTGGGGGAGCCTCAACTTTTGAAACCGTGGCGTGTGGTGGTAGGGCCGAGGCAAGCCGTGCATTGTATGGAAGTGCTGCCGGGCTTGGTGATGAGGGGAGAGGGCGAATTCGTATGGAGTGCTGAAGGTTAGTTTTCGCTACACGAAATTTAGCTCTCCCAACATTTGAGGGTAAGGAACCCTTGACCGAGGGCTTGGCTTTGATTAGTGAGAATGCTTCAAAAGGGGTCGGACCGACTTGCGTTTCGACCCTTCTATTTTTATTTGCAGGTAAAAGGACGCAAAAGCGATGACAACCAGAGTTTTAATTGGCGGACAGTGGGGCGATGAAGGGAAAGGTAAAATTGTAGATGTATTGACTGAAAAAGCCAATTGGATTGCGCGTTTTCAGGGCGGTAATAATGCAGGACACACTGTTAAGGTGGGTGACCAGAAGTTCGTTTTACATTTGATTCCTAGCGGCATTTTGCGTGAAGGCAAAACCTGTATCTTAGGCAATGGCTGTGTAATTGACCCTGCGGGTTTCCTTGAGGAATTGGCAGAAGTTCATGCTGGTGGCATTGATACCACGAATCGTTTATGGATTTCCGACCGTGCGCAATTGGCTTTACCTTATCACAAAGCCTTGGATGGTGCCCGTGAAGCGCGTAAGAACAATGAAGCGGTGAAAATTGGTACCACCAAACGTGGGATTGGTCCCGCGTATATGGACAAGATGCAACGGACGGGTCTGCGGGCTGGCGATATTTTGGAAGCGGATTTCGAAGAGCGTTTGCGTCAAAATCTGATCGAACACAACCAATTGTTGTCCATGCATGGTCAACCAGAATTGGATGTCGAGCTTGTGGTTCCCGAAGTGTTGGCGGCCACGGAACAGATGAAGCCGATGATTGCAGACACCACGGTGACCTTGAATGCTGCGGTATCTAAAGGCGAGTCGGTCTTATTTGAAGGTGCGCAGGGCACCATGTTGGATATTGACCATGGTAGTTATCCTTATGTGACCTCCAGCAATACCACTTCGGGTGGGGCTGCGACGGGAACGGGTGTTCCGCCTCATAAAATCGAAGATGTGATCGGGGTGGTGAAAGCGTACACCACCCGGGTGGGTGAAGGTCCTTTTCCCACTGAACTTTTTGATGATCTCGGTGCGGAAATCGCGCGGGTAGGGGATGAATTTGGGGCGACCACCGGTCGTGCGCGTCGTTGCGGATGGTTTGACGGGGTAGTGGCACGGTACGCGGTCATGGTGAATGGCATTAATTGGTGGGCCATCACAAAATTGGATGTGATGGACGGTTTTGAAACCCTCAAAATTTGTGTGGCCTATGATTTGAATGGTGAGCGCATTGAACATTTGCCTGCAAACATTCGTACCTTTGCGGCCTGCAAACCGATTTATGAAGAAATGCCGGGTTGGAATTGCCCCACCACGCATATTCGCACGTGGGATGCGCTTCCTGAAAACTGTAAAGCGTATATCAAGCGTTTGGAAGAGTTGACGGGGGCACCTGCTGGTTTTGTGTCGGTAGGTCCTAAACGTGATGAAACCATTTTGACCCCATCGGCTCCTGCCGATCTTCGAGGCTAATCACGAGAGCATGAGCGCGCAATCCGCCAGCATACCGCGACATATTGCGGTGATTATGGATGGAAATGGTCGTTGGGCCAAGCAACGCGGTTTGCCACGGATCAAAGGGCATGAAGCCGGCGCTGAGTCGGTCAAAGTGTTGATGAAGTCTGCCCGGGAAGCGGGGGTCGAAATTGTGACCCTCTATGCGTTTAGTGTGGAGAATTGGACTCGTCCACAGGATGAAGTCAGCGGATTGATGAACTTGTTGCCACGCATGTTGAGCAAACATGAGAAGATTTTGCATCAAAACGAAACGCGCCTGCGGGCGATTGGTCGTTTGGATCAGTTACCTCCCAAAACCCGCAAGGAATTGGATCGGGTGATGGCGGCCACCGAACATTACACGACACGTCAGTTGGTATTGGCGTTGAGTTACGGGGGACGGGCTGAAATAACGGATGCGATGAAATCCATCGCCGAAAAAGTGAAATCGGGCGAGTTGTCTCCGGAGGACATTGAAGATCAGACCATTTCTGACCATTTATACGCTGCAGATTTGCCAGATCCGGATTTGATGATTCGGACCAGTGGTGAACATCGTCTGAGTAATTTTCTGTTATGGCAACTGTCCTATGCCGAGTTTTATTTTGCGCCTGAGTTTTGGCCTGATTTTCGTGAGGAGGCTTTTGGCAAAGCACTGACGGAATATGGGCGGCGTCAACGTCGTTTTGGAGGAGTGAACGCATGTTAAAGTATCGGGTGCTTACGGGTGCAGGATTTTTATCATTGGTCGCAGGGCTGTATATCTGGGGACCCACTTCCTTGGTGGCCTTGGTGCTGTTAGGCGTTACGGTGCTGGCGGTTTTGGAAATGGTGCAGATGATGACGACGGCGGGATATCCCGCATTGAAGTGGACATCCCTGGCTGCGGTGTTGCTGTGGATTGCCGGGGTTTATTTTGCAGGGTCTGGCTGTCGGGTGATGGACAGTGTGCCACAATTCATGCCGGTGATTGTGGTATGGGCGGTGACCTTGGGTTGTCTGTTTCGAAAAGATCAGTCGCAAAGTTTAGCTAAATTGACCGGAAGCTTTTTGACCATTGTCTATGTGGCAGGGTTGATTCAGTTTATGTTTATGTTGTTAAACTCGGGTCAGGGCGATCAAGATGGACGCAGCTTGTTGCTGTATGGGATTTTGGTGATCAAATTTACAGACATGGGGGCATATTTTGTGGGGTCGGCGATGGGAAAACATAAAATGATTCCGACCATTAGTCCGGCAAAGACCTGGGAAGGCGTGGTAGGTGGTGTAGTGGTGGCCACTTGTGTGAGTTCATTGTTGATGTTCCTGTATGGCTATCAGATGAGCGGTATTTCGTTTAGTGCCTTGGATGGGCTGGTGCTGGGCGTGAGTTTGGCGGTGATGGGGGTGGTGGGTGATTTGGTGGAATCGATGTTGAAACGGGCTGCTGGCGTGAAAGATAGTGGTAGTTGGTTGAAGGGTATGGGCGGTATTTTAGATGTGTTGGATAGTCTCATTTTTGCATTGCCGGTTCTGTATATTTACATTCATTGGGGTCTAAACGGCTTATGAGCGAGATAGAGCGTCTGAGGGACATCATGCGTAAGTTGCGGTCTCCGGAAGGCTGTCCGTGGGATCGGGAGCAGACGGTTGAGAGCTTGAAGCCCTATGCGGTGGAGGAAGTGTACGAAGTGATTGACGCCATTGACCGTGGGGATATGGAGGATCACTGTGAGGAGTTGGGGGATTTGTTGTTGCAGGTGGTTTTTCAGGCGCAACTGAGGGATGAAGAGGGGATTTTTAATTTTGATGATGTCGCAAAATCGATTAGTGACAAGCTGGTTCGTCGTCATCCGCACGTGTTTGGGGATGTGGATGTAGAAAATTCGGCCGAGGTATTGGTCAATTGGAATGCGATTAAAGAAACAGAAAAAGCACATAAAAAAGTCGCGGATTCTGTGTTGGATAAAGTCCCCAAACATTTACCGGCCTTGCTGAAGGCGCATGATTTACAAAAGCAGGCCGCAAAAGTCGGATTTGATTGGCCGGATGTGAATCAGGTACTCGAAAAGGTAGAAGAGGAGCTGGATGAGCTTCGGGAGGCGTTGGCCTCAGGGAATATGGCGCATGCGCAAGAGGAGCTGGGAGATTTATTATTTGCATTGGCGAATGTGGGTCGTCATGTGGATGGCAATGCCGAACAACTGTTGCAAGAGGGGAATGCCAAGTTTCAACGACGTTTCCGAGCGGTAGAAGCGCAGGTGAAAGCCCAGGGACAAGAAATGTCGGATCTCAGTTTACAAGAGCTCGATCGGATCTGGGATCTGGTCAAGAGTGCTGAGTAAGTGGCGCTTTTGAGCTACGTCAGGGCATACGAAAGACCCTTTTCCTCTCCCGCCCCGTTTCCGTCGCCCCCCCCACACACACTGTAGCTCCTAGGGTATTGGCAAGGGTCGATACGGGTTTAGGGCAAAGGATTGAGTTGAAAATGCTCCTGAGGACATGTGGAAAGTGAAAACGACTTCTTTCAAAGAAATGGTGAGCGAATGAAGGGGCTTGCGTTCAAATGATCATTTGACCCCGTCCCAAATAGTACGTATGTTGATGACATGAGAGTTCTCCTGTATTGCTTAAGTATGTTGATGATCAGTCCTGTGCTGTTTTCTGCGGGAAAAGATGCGCCTGTTAAAAGACGCCCTCGTATTCGTGTGTATGATCAAGAGGCGGCAATTGTGCCGGTGGCGACACCTGAAATCATACAGAAGGCCGAAACAGAAGATTTGGAGCGACAGATAAAGAAGGATATCTCGGCGCCAACGGGGTTTCAGAACCCCATTGACGGCCTTTCTTTTATTTCTCCACTGAGTAACACCTGGTCGAGCCCTGTGGCGGAAGAGGAAGAAGATGAAGATGAGGGATGGGTCACGCCTGAAGATTTTCTCTTGAAAGAGGATTTACTGCAAAAAGATCCAGAATTGGATGTTGAAGACGCTGCTGAGGATAATGGTGAAATGGAGATTACGGATTGGAAAGCGTTACAAAAAACGATGATTGAGGAAGCGTTGAAGAAGGAGGCTCCTGAGTTGAGTGATGAGGAAATGGAGGAGCTGTTTGCGCAGGATGAGGTCTCCGAAGAAGAGGCCACGTCTCAACGGGAATTGGGGATGGAGGTTCAGGAGTTGGCACCGGTGCAAGATCTGCAATCGTCATCTCCGCTTGAGGGAAGATTAGGAGGATTAGATTCCAATGCGACGGCAGGGCAATTTGTGCCGATTCTGCAGTCGGGTAGTTTAGAGCGGGTCGAACGAGCACCGCGCATGGAATTGACGGGATCCCGCAATTTATTGAACGGCATTCGTGACAAATGGTCGTCGAATACGGATACGGGATCTATCGGTTCTGCGGCGACTTTTGATCGTCCGGAATTGCCGACGGAAAGTTTAATGCCTCGGAGTTCCTCTGGATTGAGTTCGGGTTCACTGCTGTCGAATCCTGCAGTAAGTGTGGCCCCTTCGTCTGGGATGCCTGCCTCGTTACCGTCTTTGCAGAGTCAACCCGTGCTATCGGCCCCAAGGCCTGCTCCGGTTGAATCGAGTGCGATGCCTGCGAAGGAGTATCGGGTGCGTTCACGGATTGGTGTTGCTCCCGGCTTTTGATCATGCGCATTAGTCATGTGATCGCCTCTCTCGATCCCGAGATGGGGGGACTTCCTAAAACGACAGTGGCTCAAGCGGCGTCTCAAAGTGTGCTGGGGCATGAGGTGCAGATTGTCTATTTTGACCATGAGGGAGGCGACGAGGCGTTGCGATCTGCTTTTGGACACTTCCCTGGATATGACGAGATTGTTTTTTGTAGTTTGAAAGGACGGGGGTATCAAAAAGTTTTAGGCTCTGGCGTGACCCAAGCGCTTGAGGATTTCGGCCCCGATCTTTTGCATACGCATGGATTATGGGAACCGATGCTTGCCTATGCGCAAAGGTATGGCTTGAAGAAAAAGGTGCCCTATGTGGTATTTCCGCAATCGATGTTGCATCCTTGGCAATCCCGGAAGTATCCCTGTTTGAAAGGGTTGTTGAAGTATGGATTGGGCTGGAAAAAACGTTGGCAAAAAGCGGCCTTTATTCAGGTGTTGAGTGAGCAGGAGGCGATGCATTGGCATCAGGCGGGGATTCCGCAAACCCGGTTGATTCCCAATGGAATTTTTCCGACGGAAGATTTAGGTGGTGGAGGGGCGTTGCCCTGGGGGGAGGGGGATTTTTTATTATCCTTGGCCCGTTTGCATCCTCAGAAATCTCCGGATTTATTGCTGAAATCTTTTGCCAAAGTGTTGCCGTTGCATCCTGAGGTCACCTTGGTTTTTGCAGGACCGGACTATGGCATGGAAGAGGACTTGCGTGCGTTGGCGTCACAACTCGGATGTGCAGAATCGGTTTATTTTGCTGGATCATTGCACGCTAAAGAAAAGTGGAGAGCCTTGCATGCCTGTAAAGGCTTTGTGTTGCCGAGTCAGGCCGAGGGGTTTAGTTTGGCTTTGTTGGAGGCCGCGTTGGCGGGGGCTGAAATTGTGATGAGTAAAGGGTGTTATTTTGATGCTTTGGCGGAGGCGGGTGGCGCAAGGATTGCGGCGTTGACGCCTGAGGAGTTGGCCGAGGCTTTGAGGATGGTGTTGTCTCATCCGGGGGCTATGGGGCCGCAGGCACGCGAATTTGTACTTCAGGGCTACACGTGGGAGCGTATCGCCGAGCAGTTGATTGCGGCGTACAGGGAGGTGGGTGCATGAAGGTGCTGTGGCGGAAATTGAGGTGGGCGTGGATTTGGGCGGTTCAGATTTTAATGCGTTATGATCAAGTGACGGATCTTAAGATTGCAAAAATAAAGACCGTCCGGGTAGGGAAGTGGGGGGGTGGTGCGTGGAGAATTCCAAAAACGCGTTTGCATAAAGGATTGAGAGTCGTCTCGGTGGGGGTAGGTGAAGAAAGTTCGTTTGATGAACAGTTGCTGGGGAAGTGGGACGCAGAGGTGTTTGCCTTTGACCCCACGCCCAAAGCGGCGGTGCATGCGGCATCTCTGATGGAGCGTTTTCCTTTGTTTTATTTTGAGCCTTTGGGATTATGGGATCAGGATGGGGAGCAGTTATTTTATGCGCCGCCGGACCCAACGCATGTGTCTCATTCCTTGGTGGGATTGCGGGGAGAGACCCCATCGTTTACCGCTCAATGTCTGAGCTGGGAAAGTTTATTGACGCGATGTGGAGGGGCGCTGCCTGATGTTTTGAAAATGGATATTGAGGGTGCGGAGTATGCGGTGGTGAAGAATATTCTCTCCAGCGGACGATTTCCTTCGGTGATTTGTTTAGAATTTGATGAAACCCATTCGCCGATGGATGCGGGATGGCGGGAGCGCATACGGGGTTGTGCCCGGGAGTTGGTGGATGCGGGGTATCAGTTGGTGGGGGTTTTTCCTAAGGGAAATTATACGTTTATGCAGGAGATGGGCTGATGGAGATTTACACCGAAGATCAGTGGAAGGCGGAACGTGAGTGTTATCAGGCGGAGATACGTCCGTGGGTGGAGCGGAGGCGGGAGCGACGGAGTCGGGGCTTGAAGCATCCCTTTGAAGATTTTTTATGGGAGTATTATGCGTTGCGGGGAGGGCGCATGTTGCAGTGGAGTCCGGGTGCGGGCATCGGTTTGGTGGGGGGGGGCGAAGACCTGTTTCCGGAAAAAGAGGGCTATGCACAGCAGGGGGATGTGCGGTATTTGGATCCTTTTTTGTGGGCGGCAAAACGCAAAAATGGCCTGCGGTGGATTCGGAATTTATTGATTCAAACACAAAATCGTGCGCCGGTATATGCCTGTTTAGGTTTGCATGAGTGGGCGATGGTTTATGAAGAAAAAGATGTTAGACATCCGCAGTTGCCGTTGCGTTTGGGGCATGTGGAAACTCGCAATATGGTGGAATCGATGCCGTTGCAGTGCACGCATTTTGACGCGTTTCGTTTTTTTAGTGAATCGGCAAAACCGTTAAATGCGACGACATTGTCGTCCGAGGGATCCCCTCAGCAGGAGCAACCGGGCTGTTTGCATGCAAACATGGATTTGTATAAGTGGTGCATGAAGTTGCAACCTTTGGTGCCTTCATCTTTGGTGATCGATTGTTTTCACTTGGCATGGCGGGCGCGTGAAATTGACATGCGGGCGAGTCCCTATGATGTGAGCAGTATGGGCTACGAGCCCATATGCATTGAGACGCCTGCGGGTCGCAAAAGTTATGTGGCGTTGCAGAAAAAGATTTCAGAAGAGGCCCGCCCTTTACGGGCCCGTTTAATAGAAGTGTTAGAGTTGGACGTTGTGCTGGCGGCGGGCTGAGGCCCTTGTGGGAAGAGGCTGAAAGGCTTTTGGGAGGGGGATAGCTCAGAAGGACAACGGGTAGGGGCTAACCTCTTTTTAACCACTTTTACTTTGACCTCATGTCCTGCTGGCTTTTTGATGAGGATGGACATATATTCACCATGCCTGCAGGCTGTGGCGGGGTTGACATTTCGCGTGTGCGGCTTCAACTTGGAACACTGTGGGCAGAGACCTGCTTGGAAACGCCACATTATGGATGAACTCAAACTGAACATAGACGATGACTTGAAAGCGCTGCTGGTTGCACGAGATGCGACAGGGGTGGCTAATTTCATGCGTAGCTTGCCTCCGTCGGACACCAGTATCACGGTGACCAACCTCAGTGAGGAGTATCAGGATCTCTTTTGGACTTTGCTGATTGCGGGTGACAGTGATCTGGCCGCGGATTTGGCCGAGCATTTTCCTGACGATTATGCGGAAGATTTGGTTGAGGATTTGGATTCGGATTCAGCGGCGAAGTTATTGGATCATTTCGATTCTGACGAACAGTATGAAATTCTCTCACGATTGGATGAAGAGCAGTCCGAAGAGATTTTAGGCAAGATGACGGCTATAGAGGCGCTCGATGTGGAGCGGCGTCTGAAATATGAACGGGATGAAGCCGGGGGGATCATGATGACGGAAATTTTGGTCTATCCCGAAAGTGTCACCCGTCAGAACATTGTAAATGATTTGCGGGACAATTATGAAAAGCATCGTTCCTATGAGCAACGATATATTTTTAATGTCGATGCGGAAGGGAAGTTGACGGGAACCATCCCCATGCGGAAATTGGTGTATGCGCCCTTGGATTGGGAGCAGGATGACCTATACGGAAAATGTGTTCAGGCGGTAGAGGCCACCACGGATTTGGATGATTTGCGTTCGACCTTTGATCGGGTGGACCATTCGGTGGTGCCGGTGGTAGATGAAGCAGGCGTGCTGTTAGGTGCGGTGACCCGGGCGGCAGTGCAAGAAGCAATTGCCAAGCGTCAGGAAGAACAAATGATGCAATTTGGCGGTTTGATTTCCGGTGAAGAGTTGCGGATTATGCCTTTTACGTCGCGTTGTTTGAAGCGATTGGCCTTTTTGATGCCGAGTATTCTGCTTTCATATTTAGCGGTGGGTGTGATTGCGATTTACGAACCCGTGATTAAAGAAATCTCGGTGTTGGCGGTGTTTTTACCGATGGTGGCCAATTTAAGTGGGGCGGCTGGAAATCAGGCGGTGGCGGTGAGTATTCGGGAATTGACCTTAGGATTGATCGATAAGCGGCATTTAACCCGGGTATTAGGGAAAGAAGTGCTGATTGGGTTGGTCAACGGTTTGACGATTGGGGGTGTTTTAGCTGGGATCACTTACCTCATGCGACCCGATCAAACTTATTTGTTGCCGATGGTGGTGGGGGTGGCCTATGCCTGTAGTTCGGTGATCGCGGTTTGTGTGGGTGGGTGTTTGCCCTTGTTGCTCAAACGCATAGATATTGATCCCGCGATGTTGTCGAGTCCGATGCTCACGACCTTGACAGATATGGCGAGTTTCTTTTTGGTGTTGAGTTTGGCGTCAGTGATTTTATTATGAAAAAAAAGCGAAAATCCGATTCGCCATGTGTGGTCTTTTGGAGTAGTTTCCTAAAAACGGAGTTTATTAAAATATGAAAATTGTTACCAAAATCCGTGTTACGACGGTGATTATTCTTGCGCTTTCCTGGTCTTTAGGTCGCTATGCGAACCCTGCCTGGTTGTGGATTGGGGCATTTGTGGGCGTAAACATTTTACAAAGTGCGTTCACGGGATTTTGTCCTGCAGAAACCTTTTTTAAAGCGATGGCGCGCAATAAAAATGCGGGCAGCCTTTAAGCGAAGTATTGATTTTTCATGTAAGTAGTTAGATTTGCGTTCGTATTTTGTTTATACCGCCCTTTTTTGGGTATAAGCAACGCGATCTATTTTAATACGAACGAAACGATCATGAAATCAAAACAGACAATTGAACGGGATGTACAGCTGGACATGGATCACCGCGGGGTGGCGATTCAGCAGGTGGGCATTTCACAGGTAAAATATCCTTTAACGCTTTCAGGAATTGAGCGCGATGCCACCGCATACCAATCGGTTTCTGCTGAGCTCTCTCTGTCGGTAAGTCTGGAACAGGAGCTGAAGGGCATTCATATGAGCCGTTTGGTTGAGGATTTAATTGAGATGGATGGTCATTTGAGTGTGACAGGTCTGGCCACGCTTTTACATCGGCTGAAGGAACATCAACAAGCGAATGCCGCGAGTTTGAGCCTGTCCTTTGACTACTATTTAGATCGAACGGCGCCTGTGAGTGGTCGGGTGGGAAAGCAAGCCTATCATTGTGAACTTGAAGGGCAGTTAGACGAAGGGCAACTGATCCTGGTACAGAAGGTGGAAGTTCCGGTGACCACGCTTTGTCCCTGCAGCAAAGAAATTTCTGCCTATGGTGCCCATAATCAACGGGGCTATGTCGAGGTCAGGTTGGAGCATCACTTTGCCGCAGATGAGTCTTTGGATCTGAGTATTTCCCTCGAAGAAGTGATCGAGGAGGTTGAAGCCTCTGCCTCCGCACCTTTGTATCCCATTTTGAAACGAACCGACGAACGTTATGTCACCATGCAAGCCTATGAAGAGCCTCGATTTGTTGAGGATATGGTGAGGAATGTTGCGGTGTTTCTTAGAGATGACGCGCGGATAGACCGCTGGCAGGTGCGTGTCACCAATCATGAATCCATTCATCAACATAACGCCTTCGCTGTGGTCAGCGGGGGACGTTAAGGTACTTATGGCTTCCTGTCTTAAAACGCCTGAAGGGATTCAATTATCTTTAGAAGCCAATGAAGTGGATCTGATTCACTTTTTGGGGCGTGAGTTGCGGAGGATGTTGGATCAGGGAGATCCAACTTACCCGAGTTTACGCCCCTTTCATCCCAGCTTACAGCGGGCTGGAGATCCAGAATCGGCTTTGACGGGGCTGGAAGAAGATATGGACAAGGCTCTGATGATGATTCGTCTAGAGAGGATTGAAGGGATACAGGAAGAGTTGTTGCATCGGGATGCGGGCACGGATGTGTTGCAAGTGACCATGGATGAGGCGCGAACGGATTTGTGGTTGGCTTATTTGGCTGATTTACGTTTGTTGCTCTCAGCGGTCATCGGGATTACCCCTGAAAATCCGGATCCGTTTATGGATCAGAACGAAGAAGACTGGACCATGGAAATGAAAATGTATGAGTTCCTTTCGGTTTTACAGGAGTGGTTGCTGGGCGCAGTGATGGGGGAGGATTGAGAGTCAGTGGTCAGTGGTCAGTGGTCAGTTGTGATTGGTGAGTAACGGGAACACAAAACAGATGCCTCTCCATCTGAATAGGCCGATTAAGGTCGAGAGGGGCGTATGTGAAATGTTCGCAAGTCGTCCCGATAGAGTTCGATGTCTTCACCTGCATATGCCACTTCGACGGTGTTGCTTCCGTCGGGATAGACCATTTCGATTTGGTAAAGATCCTTTCCGGCCTGCGAACGAAGATAGCGCACCTGCATACGATATTTTTTATTTACGATGCTATTACTCACCGTGATGATGTTTATCCCTTTTTCTTCGGCCATTTTCATGCGGTTGCCTGCGGTTTCATCTTCATCGGACACGATGCAAAATTCGGTATTCACGAAGAAGCGATTGCCGGGAGATGGATTCTTTTCGCCATCTATCTTCTCTGCTCCTGCGAGAGCGGGAAGTAGGTCCTTGATGTTTTCCGCTTTTTCCAACACGATTCCCTTGTCGTTTAGCAAATAGGCTTCGGAATAACCTGTTCCACCCATTCCTAGTAGATAACCGGCCTCTATACCTCCGTTTTCGACATACCCGCTGATGAAACGAGGATCTTTCGGAGCTTTTACGTCAGGAAGCGGGTTACCCGCTTGGGTGGTTCGTATCTGCACGACGTGCAACTGGGGATAGTCGGATATTTCTTTAGAGAAATATGCTGGATAGTAAAAAGTGCCACCGAAACTCACCAACATGGGCCTACCCATATAGTCTTTGAGCTGGGTGGGTATTCCGCCGTCGATTTTAAAGGTAAGATTAGGCATCGGATCGCCTACCGTTAACCGTTCGGCTCGGTTGGGGACCATGTGGATCGTACCCACATCTACCTCGTCACTAGACTCAGGAACTTCAAACACCCTTTGGGCACCCCCAAGTTGCTTATATCGCTCCATCCCGCTTTCCTGCGTAGGATAAGCCCAAAGGGAAAGTTGATAGTTGCCAGGTTTAACGTGCTCGGCGTGGAAGTTTCCCTGTTCGTCGACGGTCCCTGAAATCCGGTTGAGGTTTTTACGCATGTGGATAAGCCCCGCATCAGATTGCCAGTACTTATCCATGGCTTCAGCCTGTTCTTCCGGGGATAGAAGATGATCGGGATAGAAATTATCTTTCGGCAAAAGGACTTCCCGAATGAAGAACTGTTGCTTACGAAGAGCTTGATCCCCCATCGCCGAGCGATCAATTTTCCCCACCACTGTTTTCCCATTCATCTGGAGGGTCACCACTACTTTTTGGCCAGGTAAAATCCGGATCGCATCGGCGGGCATGGTAAACCCTTTTGTTTGAGGATCGATGCGTGAGCAGAGATAGGTGCCTGGTGCTATTCGATCAAATGAGAAGCGGCCTTCATCATCTGTAACCACCGGCGTCTCTCGAACCAAATCAATGTCGATGCTGGGAATGCCACTGTATTCAATGATGGGTAAGCTCATGATATGAACCATTTCGTTGGCCGCAGGTTGTCCACCGATCATCATGCGTCCTTCAATACGTCCCCAGGGTTGAATCATCAGCGATTGACCTGCTTCCCATTCTTTTCGGGTCAGGGTTACGGTGCCACTGTCATGGTATGCAAAGAGTTTAAATCGTTCATCTGGGTGTTGAAATTTAAAGTCACCGGAGGCATCTGTGATCCTCCTGTCCTTCCCGGGACTTTCCACGTCTCCATCACGAATGCTTACATTTTGCTGGTGGGTCGCAAGATAGACCACCGCGTCGGATGCGGGCGATCCGTCGGGTAACAGCACCTTGCCTGATATCGTTTGCATTGGAACCACTGCGCTTCCGCCGATGAGTACGGAGACTGTCAGTGAGAGCAACAGTACCGGAATCACGTAGGAGAGACGAATGGGTTTTTGCCGGAGAGTTTTGGGTAGTCGCTCTAACCGTTGACGGACATCACTTTTCCATGCAAAGGCCAATCCCATCGAAATGCCTTCTGCCTGTAAGGCCATTTCAGCGACCACCCGTTGATAGGCGGATGTGTTTTGCATCAGGGATGCGGCCGTCGCATCGGCCACCAGCTCGCAAGCGTTCATGTGGGTTTTCCGTATGCACCAGACCCATGGCAGAAACCATAAAACCGATTTAAGGATGTCCAGGCCTGTATTCCAAAAGAGGTCATGATTTTTTATATGGGCGAATTCATGGGCCAATACTGCGGTTATTTGATTTGCATCGTTTTCCTTCATGGCAGGCAATAGCACGAAGGAGTGGCGCCACCAAACCAGTACGGGGGAACGAATGATGGAGCTTTCACGCACAGAAGGGGCCGCACGCAATTTCAGAAGCGCTTGCAAACGAGAAGATTCCGTTGCCAAGACTGTTGAAGGCTGGGTCGCACCTAAAACCAACCGGCGCATGTGGGCCAAGCCCCATAGCCCACGAATAAAAGAGATACCTAGACCTAAGCCCCAGAGAGCGATGAGGGTGAAGGTGACTGGATATTTAAGGGGGGCTTTTGAGCTTTCGAGTGGAAGGGGCGCGATGCTAGACAGGGGGGGCGTGACTTTTGTATTCGCTTCGCTCGTTGCGTCACTCATGGTAGGTTGTTGACGTAAAGAGTGGGCTACGGGAGTTATGCTCCGTTCTCTTGCGGGTAATGTGAGGGGTACCTTCATTTTGGGCAAGGTTTTGATCATCGATGACGCTGAAAGCGCGAGGCATCCTATGATCACAAAACGCCACAGGAAGACCCTCCATTTGGGGTTGAAGGACCGCAAGAAGAGGTGCGCAATCCAACCCGCGAGGATGAAGATGCTGATCCGCCACAAAGCGCTTGCGACGCCGACATCGTATCCGGCCATCATGGGCAGCTGATTGATCCATTGATGATTCATGAGAGGTCTCCATCTTGCGGTTTAGTTTCGTGATTTTCTGCGTAGGCTTTTAAGGCCTCGATATCCTCTGCCGACAATTTTTCAGACTTCACCAGATTGAGTACCATTGCAGAGACTGAGCCATTGAAATAGGTTTCCACCAGATCTCCCAACTGATTTTGCCAGGCTTTGGCTTGTTTGGTTTTTGCTTTATAGACATAGGCCTTGCCGAGCTTGCGACGGGTTACATGTCCTTTTTCGCACAGAATGGTGAGGATAGAGCGCAAGGCGGGATTTTTGATCGGACGAGGGAAATGCTCTTGTATTTGGGCGGGTTTTGATTCGCCCTGCTCCCAAAGCACACTCATCACTTCGCGCTCTGCTGCCGTAAACTTCTGGGTCGTTTTGTGGTTCATATGTGCAGAAGTATCTGCATGTTGAGAGCGTGTCAATGGTTTATGTGCAGAAAGATCTGCACATTTTGAGGGGGCATGCCCTCTACGTTTTGTTTTTAAGAGAGAGGGGGCGTGGACGATGGAAGATAACATGTACGGATTTTTATTCGTACTTCAGGAGTGGTTGCTCTCGGCGGTGATGGGGGAGGATTGAGAGTCAGTGGTCAATTGTCATTGGGACGTGGTCATTTGTCATTGGGGATTAGTCACTTGTCAGTTGTCATGGGGTAGTAGGGCGAGGGCATTCGTTCTGTGCCATTAAGCATTCGTCTTTGGGAATGTGGGTGTTGATCGGGTTCAACTTATACGATGATGTTTTTTCAGTCTTGTTCGGTATGTACCGCGTATGTATGATGTATGTATGAGATTGACCATGAATATTGACGGAGACTTGTTGGATCGGGTGGTGAAGATTACAGATTCTAAAACCAAAACCGATGCGATTACTTTTGCATTAAAGGAAGTGGATCGGCGCAACCGTCTTGCAACTACTTTGGCCGCAGGTACGGGGGCTACGGCATCTGAGTTAAAAGAAATGTTTGACCCCGAATCAGATCCGATGACCTTGAGGGTCGCAGAAGGGACCATGCCCTATGGGAATCCCTCTCAATGATTCATCCTTTGTTGGTGGATAGTTCCTGGTATATCGCCCAGGCAAAAAAGGGTTTTGATCCGTTGAAGCAGTTGGCGCAGGTTTCCCACATTCGGGACATTGCGGTTTGCGGGATGATCATGTCTGAGGTGGGACGGGGATTAAAATATCCTAAATGGCTCACTCAATTTGAGAACGCTTGGCGGGAGATGTTCTATATTGAGTCTACGCAGACGGTTTGGCAAGTGACCTTAGAAATCGCCTGGGCACTTGATCGCAGTGGAAAGGTTTTATCCCTTCAGGATGTACATATTGCCGCTTGTGCACGTACGGCTTCTGCCGTGATCTTAAGCTATGATCAACATTTCCAACAAATCCCAGGCGTAAAAGTGGTTCAGGACCTTTATTAGAAGCTGGCATTTGTCAGTAGTCAATCGTCAGTAGTTATTGGTCAGTATGCATGGGGCATTGGTCTTACGTTATTTGGCATTGGTTAGAAATTTCCTTGTCAAAATCTATGGAAAGGCGTTAAATTTTGGGATGTCTCAATACGCAATGCCACCTAATATTCTGCTCGTTTTTGCTGATCAATGGACGTTTTGGGCATTGGGGGTTGCGGGAAATAGGGAGTTGCGTACGCCGAATTTAGATCGGTTGGCCGCGGAGGGGGTTTATTTTCCTTATGCGGTGTCCGGCAGTCCGGTATGTACGCCGGCCCGGGCATCATTGTTGACAGGATTGCGACCGGATGCCCATGGATTAGTTATTAATGATGCGCCGCTCAACCCTGACTTGCCGTCTATGGGGACGTATTTTGCCGAAGCAGGTTATGAAACGGCTTGGATAGGAAAGTGGCATGTCGATGGCCACGGACGTGCTAGCTACATCCCTCCCGAACGCCGTCATGGTTTTGAGACCTTTCAGGTGTTGGAATGCACGCATGAGTACAATCATTCCCTGTATTATAGTGGCGATCAAAAAGAGCAAAAGGTCTGGCCGGGCTATGATGCCTTTGCTCAAACCGAGGCGATGCAGTCCTGGATTCGTGGCCGTACTGAAGAAAAACCTTTTTTTGGCGTGTTGTCCTGGGGACCACCGCACAGTCCCTATCACACTGCCCCTGAAAAATATAAAGCGCATTTTGCCGAAGCGCGTTTATCGCCGCGGGGCAATGTGCCTGAGGAATTGAGGGCGCGTACGATCCAAGAGCTGGCGGGGTATTATGCCCACTGCGAAGCGTTGGATGATTGTATGGGTCATCTGATGCAAACGTTGGAGGAAGAAGGGCTGCGGGAGAATACGATTGTGGTGTTCACCAGTGACCATGGAGACATGCTCCAGTCTCACGGCATTCGGGACAAGCAATGTCCTTGGGATGAAAGTTTACGTATTCCCATGATTATGTCGGGTCCCGGCTTGAAGCCGGGAACGCAAAACGACAGCTTGATTGAGTTTATGGATCTTTGGCCCACCTTGGCCGGGCTGGCAGGGATTCCGGTGACGATGGCTTTGCATGCACGCGACCTCAGTTCTGAAGTTCTTTCGGGTGG
This sequence comes from Kiritimatiellota bacterium B12222, assembly GCA_029719485.1. Taxonomy (GTDB): domain Bacteria; phylum Verrucomicrobiota; class Kiritimatiellia; order SS1-B-03-39; family UBA6053; genus UBA6053. Next base: position 1,763,359 of record CP120722.1, read on the forward strand.
TAGGCCGGAAGACAACAGCGCCTTTTACGCCAGCTATGTTCCTTTTGGCAATTGGCGGAAATTCCCCCTTTCGCATCCGTTACACACCGCGCGGGAAAGTCGGGGCCTGCGGACCTTGGAATGGTTGTATGTGGAAGATTTGACAGGCCCCTGGCTGCTTTACGATATGAAACAAGATCCCTTGCAGTTGAATAATTTGGTTGATTCACCTGCTCATGCGGATCTTAGACGAAAATTTGCAACCCAGTTGGCGGAAAGGCGTGACTGCTACGACGATGCATTTTTAAGTGGGGAAGCGTATGTAAAGCGTTGGGGCTATGAGACAGATGCGGATCTTACGATCATGAAACGTTAAAGGGGTTGCGCCTGTTCAACCTTAGATTTCTCAGGTAAAGTATGAAACGTCTTAAAAGGATATGGCATCATGAAACCTTTCACTTCTTTATTGGCGGAGGTTCGAGACTGCAAGCGTTGTGAAGCCGTCTTGCCCTTGGGGCCACGTCCGGTTTTGCAGATACATCCTGACGCGAAAATCTTGATTGCGGGTCAGGCCCCCGGTCGGAAGGTGCATGAAACAGGCATTCCTTTTGATGATGCCAGCGGAAAGCGTCTGCGGGAATGGATGGGGGTAAGTCGGGAGACCTTTTATGATCCAAAACAAATTGCAATTTTACCCATGGGTTTTTGTTATCCCGGCACAGGTAAGTCAGGCGATTTGCCTCCTAGACCCGAATGTGCAGAAGCATGGCGGGCACAACTGCTGGCTGGGCTTAAGCAGTTGGCGCTGACCTTGGTGATTGGGCAATACGCCCAGAATTATCATTTAGGGAAAAGCAAGCGAACGTTGACTGAGCGGGTGAAAGCTTGGCCGGGGGAAGGGGGGGCAATTGTGCCCCTGCCGCACCCCAGCCCCCGAAATAATATGTGGTTGCGTCGCAATCCTTGGTTTGAGGAAGATGGACTACCCCAACTGCGGATGCGGGTACGGGACGCTTTGGGCTGTAGTCAGTAGTTATTGGTCATTAGTCATTGGTCATTGGGTCGTGGGGTAAGAGGATTCGTTTTGCGGCATTCGTCCTTCTTCATCCGACATTCCTTCTTCGCGATGGTTCAAAACCTATTTCTTATGAATTTATTACGCAGATGCTTGATTGCGCTGTAAAACATGGCAAGAGGGGCGCATGAATAATCCCGTACGCGTTCGTTTCGCCCCTTCTCCCACTGGTCAGGTGCATATTGGTAATATCCGTGCCGCCATTTTTAACTATTTGTTTGCTCGTTCTGAAGGCGGGCAATTTCTGTTGCGTGTTGAAGACACGGATCGGGAACGCAGCACCCCGGAAGCGGTTGAAAAGCTGATGGAGGTCATGGATTGGCTGGAATTGCGCACCGATGAGGAACCCATGTTTCAATCTACGCGGGCCGATGCTCATTTGGCGGCGGCTGAACAGCTGATTGTGGATGGGCATGCCTATCGTCATGCGCGTTCTGCGGATGAACAGCCTGCGGTTTATTTTCGTATTCCCGTAGATGCGGGTGTTTATGGGGCTTGTTTGCGTGAAGGTGAACAGGTTGAGAAGCCCCTATTTGCCGAACAGCCCTTGTTGATTGATGCCACGGGTATTCAATACATTGGCGTAAGTCGCAAAGGAAAACAGGATCCAGGGGCATGTTGTTTGGCCGGGATGGCGGATGGCGAGGTGTTGGATGCGGATGGTCAGCTGTTGTTTTCAATTTCAGAACAGTTGCCTGCGATTTTGAATGAGGGCTTGGCTTTTGAAACGACGGATGCCGTTTCGATTCGGTTTACTCGTCGGGAGATCGTATTTACTGATTTGGTAAAAGGGGAATTGGCCAAACCTTTGGATGCGATGAAAGATTTGGTGATTGTGCGGGGAGATGGATCACCGGTGTTTCATTTGGCCAATGTGTGTGACGATATTGAACAGGGGGTGACGCATATCATTCGTGGAGATGATCATGTTGAAAACACCTTCCGTCATTTACCGCTCTTTTTATTGATTGATGGTGCCATTCCCGCGTACGGGCATTTGCCTATGATTGTAAATAAGCAGGGTAAACCTTACTCTAAACGAGATGGAGATGCCTTTGTGGGTGATTTCAGATCTAAAGGCTATTTGCCCGAAGCGCTGTTTAATTATTTGGTTTTGTTGGGATGGTCTCCAGGGGATGATCGTGAGAAAATGAATCGGGATGAGATGATTGCCGCATTCAGTTTGGATCGTGTACAACAAAGTCCGGCTCAAATGGATTTGCAAAAATTGGGCAACCTAAACGGTGCCTATCTTCAGGATTTACCGCAGGATATCTATTTAGCGGATGTGCGGGATTTATTGTCACGTCAGGACTGGAATAGCGGATTGACGCTGGAGCAATGGACGGAGGTGGCCCTGCTGATGCGTCCGCGTCTCAAAACCTATGGGGAAGTCTTAGACTGGGATTGGTTTGCTACAAGTGATTTTGAACGTAACCCCGCGGCCTTAAAACGTGGCTTGGGTAAAGCTTGGCAGAAAGATGTGCTGGCGCGTATTACGGAAGAGCTTGAGAAAGGGCTTACTTTGGGGGCGGCCCGTGAGGAAGTGTCCACGACTTTGGAAATGGATGATATGAAGCTGAACTTGCCCATTCGGGTGGGGCTCACTGGACAAGCCGGCGGACCCGATTTAGATTCGATCTTGAAAATTCTTCCTCCAGAAAGCATTGTCGAACGCATGAAAAAAACTCTCATTTGCCTGCATCAAGCGGAGGCCTAAGTCTATGAACGATTCCACAGAAACACCTGTTAATTTTATTCACGAAAAAATCGATGCCGATCTCGCATCCGGAGCTTATCAGGAGGTCCATACGCGCTTTCCGCCTGAACCCAATGGCTACTTGCATATTGGACATGCAAAATCGATTTGTCTCAACTTTGGAACCGCCAATAAATACAAGGGTAAATGTAACCTGCGTTTTGACGATACCAATCCGGTGAAGGAAGATCAGGAATACGTTGACGCGATTGAAGCGGATGTGCGCTGGTTGGGATTTGACTGGGAGGGTGAACCTAAATTTGCGTCTGACTACTTTGACCGGATGTATGGATTTGCGGAAGAGTTGATTCAAAAAGATTTGGCGTATGTGTGTGGATTGTCCACGGAAGAATTTAAAGAAGTGCGTGGGGTTCCCACGCGGCCGGGTGGCGAAAGTCCCGGACGTGCCTTGTCGATCGAAGAAAATTTAGCCTTGTTCCGTCAAATGAAGGCCGGAGAGCTGGAAGAAGGCTCGTACGTATTGCGCGGTAAAATTGATATGGCCAGCCCGAACTTGCATATGCGGGATCCGGTGTTTTATCGCATTCGGAAAGCGTCTCATCATCGTACGGGTGACAAGTGGTGCATTTACCCCAGTTACGATTTTGCCCATTGTATCGAAGATGCGATTGAAGGGATTACCCATTCATTATGTACCTTGGAATTTGAGGTGCATCGTCCCTTGTACGACTGGATTTTGGAAAATATTTCTTTGCCCCGTCCCTTGCCGTATCAGACTGAATTTGCCCGTTTGAATCTCACTTACACGGTGATGAGTAAACGCAAATTGTTGACCTTGGTGCAAGAAAACAAGGTGAATGGCTGGGATGATCCACGGATGCCGACCTTGGTGGGCATGCGGCGCCGGGGTTATCCGGCAGCAGCGATTCGGGCCTTTTGTGAAAAAGTGGGAATTACCAAATTCAACTCCCTGAGTGACTTTGCTTTGTTGGAATTCTCATTGCGTGAAGTGCTCAATGAAACGGCACAGCGTCGGATGGCGGTGTTGGATCCTTTAAAAGTGGTGATTGAAAATTATCCCGAAGGTGAAGAAGAGACGTTTGAAGCGCAAAACAATCCCAAAGACGAAAGTGCGGGAACGCGTCAGGTGCCGTTTAGCCGTGAAATTTGGATTGAGCGCAATGACTTTTTAGAAGATGCACCCAAGAAATTCTTTAGATTGTCGGTGGGACGCGAAGTACGTCTGCGGGCGGCCTGTTATATTACCTGTACGGAGGTCATCAAAGATGATGCGGGTGAGGTGATTGAGTTACGTTGCACTTGGGATCCCGAATCCCGTGGCGGAGGCACGCCAGATAATCGCAAGGTGAAAGGCACCATTCATTGGGTGAGCGCGAAACACGCGGTCAAAGCGGAAGTACGTTTGTATGATCGTTTGTTTACCGTGCCTGAACCGGATGCGGACGACGAAAAAGACTACCAAGATTTCATGAATCCGGAGTCTCTACAAGTGGTCGACGCCTATGTGGAACCTTCCTTGCTCGACTTTGTACCTGAAGATCCCATTCAGTTCGAACGTATTGGCTACTTCACTCCCGATAAAGATACCACTGCCGATAAACCGGTGTTCAACCGCACGGTGGGTCTGCGTGATTCCTGGGGAAAAGGAAAGTAGGGCGCTTCGTGCTGGCGTTTGGGCCTTGCCAAGGTCACTCAGGCATGCCTGCCTGAAATACCTAATGTAAGACCTTCTTTCCGGGCGCTCACTGCGTTTGGATGACGCTTGGTTTTAGCGCTTCCAGTTGGTTGTATAAGGCTTCGGTTTTGGGCAGGTTGATATCAAATTCTTTCGCGTATCTTAAAATGGTTCCGGCCAACAACTCTCGTTCATCGGGTTTGGTCTTGATGTCGAAATCCCGCTGTAAGGAGGTTTTGGTTTCGGTGGGGAATATGTCTGCTTTCGAAAGTACGGCTTCGGCGATGTTGTGGGGGAGCTTGACTCCGACTTTGGCGGCAATGGCAAGGATTTCGGAGATGACATCCGCTGCTTCTGCCCTGAGATAGGGATCGGTGGAAACGTCGCCGATGGTTTTATTGTATGCGGTAGTGACGATTGCAAATGAGGCAACAAAAGTGAATTTTTCCCAGATACACGACTGAATATCCTCTCGGTATTGATGTTGGATATCTGCGCGTTGCAGGATCTCCATGAGAGCCTCGGGTGGGTAATCGGGACGTTGAGGATCGGTTCCAAAAATAATGTTGCAGACCGCACCTTTCTGCGCCACGACTCCCGGACGTTCAATATGTGTGCCGATGTAGACACAGGCGGGCAGGACAATGCCGTTGGGGATGACGGCGCGTATGCGATCGTAAACATCCGCCCCATTCAGCAAGGGAAGAATGACGGTATGGTCTGAGATACGATCTTTGAGTTGCAACAGTAAAGGGTGTAGATCAAAACCCTTTACGCAGAGGATACAGAGATCAAGTTCGGGCATTTCGTCCAAGGAGTCTGTTGCCACTGAAGGGCGGCAGAGGAGTTTGCCATCCTTCTCGGTTTTAAGGGTAAGCCCGTTTTGTTGAATAGCATTGAGGTGTTCACCTCTGGCGAAGAAGGCGATTTGGGTTTGTTCGTCTTGAATCTGACAGAGTTTTCCTCCGTAAAATCCACCCACGCCGCCCAATCCGAATATTCCTATAGTTAATTTCATATGACTTAATTATGATGAGATGAGCGGACCTGTCACCTGAGGTGCACTCAATCGTTGTGTGTATGGCCCACATGGAGGTTAACGGATGGGATAAACGTCTCCTATACCCAGCATGGGCGTGAACTTATGAGGTGAACCCGCCTACGGCGGATAAAAGTTCTTTGTACATGGAGCAATGAAAACAAATCTACAAGCCAATGACAACTGCGTAATCGTAAGATTGGGTGGGGGGACTGGTCATTAGTCAATGGTCAGAGGAGTGTTGTAATGGTGGTGAGGGGTAAAGCCCTGAAGGGGAGGCGCTCAACAGGCCAGACCGTAAGGGCTGGTTTGAGGGATGATTTAGAATGATGAGGCCTGAAGGGCCGGCTCTCTTGTTTGCTGGTTCAGATCTGAGATCAAGAGTGACGATGTTTTACCCTGCAGTGAGAGAGGCGTCCGTACCGGACTCAACTTGTGCTGTGGTTTATTTCCCGGCCCTTACGGACCGGGCTTTGGGGAGGCGTCCGTACCGGACTTTGGAGTGGGGGATCGGTTGTGTGGTCAGGGGTTGAGGGATTTCACCATGAAGGGATTGAAGGGCATGAAGGTTTGGGGAAGGGAAGGGAGTAGGCAATAGTCAATGGTCAGAGGAGTGTTGTAATGGTGGTGAGGGGTAAATCCCTGAAGGGGAGGCTCTCCACAGGCCAGTCCGTAAGGGCTGGTTTGAGGGATGATTTAGAATGATGAGGCCTGAAGGGCCGGCTCTCTTGTTTGCTGGTTCAGATCTGAGATCAAGAGTGAAGATGTTTTACCCTGCAGTGAGAGAGGCGTCCGTACCGGACTCAACTTGTGCTGTGGTTTATTTCCCGGCCCTTACGGACCGGGCTTTGGGGAGGCGTCCGTACCGGACTTTGGAGTGGGGGATCGGTTGTGTGGTCAGGGGTTGAGGGATTTCACCATGAAGGGATTGAAGGACATGAAGGTTTGGGGAAGGGAAGGGAGTAGGCAATAGTCAATGGTCAGAGGAGTGTTGTAATGGTGGTGAGGGGTAAAGCCCTGAAGGGGAGGCGCTCCACAGGCCAGTCCGTAAGGGCTGGTTTGAGGGATGATTTAGAATGATGAGGCCTGAAGGGCCGGCTCTCTTGCTTGCTGGTTCAGATCTGAGATCAAGAGTGAAGATGTTTTACCCTGCAGTGAGAGAGGCGTCCGTACCGGACTTTGGAGTGGGGGATCGGTTGTGTGGTCAGGGGTTGAGGAGGTTCACCATGAAGGGATTGAAGGACATGAAGGTTTGGGGAAGGGAAGGGAGTAGGCAATAGTCAATGGTCAGAGGAGTGTTGTAATGGTGGTGAGGGGTAAAGCCCTGAAGGGGAGGCGCTCCACAGGCCAGTCCGTAAGGGCTGGTTTGAGGGATGATTTAGAATGATGAGGCCTGAAGGGCCGGCTCTCTTGTTTGCTGGTTCAGATCCGAGATCAGAAGTGAAGATGTTTTACCCTGCAGTGAGAGAGGCGTCCGTACCGGACTTTGGAGTGGGGGATCGGTTGTGTGGTCAGGGGTTGAGGGATTTCACCATGAAGGGATTGAAGGGCATGAAGGTTTGGGGAAGGGAAGGGAGTAGGCAATAGTCAATGGTCAGAGGAGTGTTGTAATGGTGGTGAGGGTTAAAGCCCTGAAGGGGAGGCTCTCTATAGGCCAGTCCGTAAGGGCTGGTTTGATGGGTGATCTAAAATGGAGAGGCCTGAAGGGCCACTCGGATGTGAAAACCACCATTCGAGCACTTCGACAAGCTCAGGGATAATATCAAGCTCATGGCTGGGCGATGATTTATACTCATGTGCTGAATAAAGGGCCGCTGGGGGTGGTGAGTCCCCTGGATACGTTGTGAGGAGGGGCGGAAGTCAGTGTCATTGGGGCGCTCATTAGGTGTGTATGCCTCGCATGGGCACTAATAGATGAGATAAATGCACTCTGTATAGGGACGTACAAACGCAAAAGGTCAGGTCCATGATTCAAATGATTTTTTGGGGTCTTCACACCCTTGAGGTGATGGTTACAGTTTTTCTCAGGTGGGGTATGCTTTGCGGTCCCTGCATTGTGGGGAAGCTGTGCGTGAAGATGCGGATCGTGATTATGCTGCTATGGTTTTTGTGCTGTTTTTCTGTGGGGGGGGAAGGACGGAGCTTTGGGATGAGCGGGATATTATCGTCTCTCGTAGGAGCTGTCGATTTATGACTCACTTTTGGAGATCATTGACGTCATTATTTTCTGGAGAAACAGTTGCGTGATTATTTTTAATTGACAAATAACCGTATTCTTAGTCAGGTATGCATCAATACACGTTAACTCTTCCCAGGATTTATTATGAAGCACTCTCTATTCAAGCACCCATCTGTTGTCCGAAAATCCGCATTTCAGATGTCCATTCGCTCTGCGTTTACTTTAGTTGTGGGGATGTTTTGCGCTTCAGCCCCGCTTCAGGCGGCGGATGGCACCTGGATTCTTGATGGAAGCGACAACTGGACAAGTGGTTATGGTACGCCGTGGGCCGGAGGTATCGTGGCCGAAGGTGTTGATGCGACAGCTCATTTTAATACCCTAGATATTACTGCGACCCGCGCGGTTTCGTTGACGGCACCATTGACGATCGGCAATATGAATTTTGCGGATACTTCAGGCACCAGTCGCTGGAATTTGAGGGACAGCGTGCTCACCTTGCAAACAACGTCAGGAACTCCAACCATTACAAATGACACGGAGGTACGTGCTTATTCCGTATTGGCCGGTACGCAAGGTTTCACCAAGGAAGGCACTGGCCGACTGGGTTTGTATGCAGCCAATACCTACACGGGTACAACCAGAATCAACAACGGTAGCCTTTATGTGTTTAATGCCAATGCCATAAATGGAGATGTGGTGATGGGTGGGGGAAATCTGACTTTTGATAATTATAATGTGAGTTTTACGGGGAATATTAGTGGGAGTGGGGGACGCATATCAAGATCGGGGGGGACTGCGACCTTGTCTTTATTGGGAGACAATACGTCAAGTAGTGATGTGGGCTTATATGCCGGCGCCATTGCGCTGGGATCTGGTGTGAATAATGGAATCGGCACCGGTGTGTTTATTTTCAAAAGTGGAATGTTGAGATCTGCAGATAACACTGCGCGCACCATTACGAATGATTTATCACTGGCAGATGGAAATGCGACGATGACTTTTGGTGCGGCCCAAGGGGAGACGACCGGGTTGGGTGATTTGACCTTTACGGATACACGAAACATCAGCACAGGGGGAAGTCGAAACTGGACTGTGAACAATGATACCACGGTAACTTTTCATAACAATTGGTCCGGCAATACAGGTTGGACGATTACTAAAGAAGGGACAGGTACCTTGGTTTTTAATGGGAATATTTCATCCAGTTTTAAAGGAGATGTCACGGTTAATGATGGCACATTGGTCCTCAATGGTGATCAAAGCGGCTTCGCTTACGGAACGATCATTAACGACGGGGGTACCTTGGGGGGCATAGGCATCATGGACGGTCTCATCACCCTGAACGATGGGGGGGCGCTCACGCCGGGGAACAGTATTGGCACCATGACGGGGACGGACTTAACCTGGAATGGTGGTGGCGAGATGCAGTTTGAATTGAGTGATACCGACAGTAGCTCAGATCAACTGCTACTCAGTGGCGCATTCACCAAAGGAAGTGGGAGTGACTTCATCTTTAATTTCCTCGATACCGGTGTTGCAGGCGTCACCTATACCTTGGTCAGTTCCGATAGTACGAACTTTGTGGCGGGCGATCTTGGTTACACGGGTCTCAGCAGTGGCCTTTCTGGAGACTTTGTCTTTAGTGGAGATGAGCTTCAATTTCAGGTGATACCTGAACCAACTTCGATTCTGTTGCTGGGCGTGGGATTGGTCTCTATGCTTGTAATGTTCCGAGGTCGTAAGGCTTAGGTCTTATGCGTTGCCCCGGCCCTGCGGACCGGGCTGTGGAGGGTCGCCCCGTTGGGGCTGGGGAGGGGAAGGATGCGTTGTCCTGATTTGTGGGTAGGGTTTTGGAGAGTCGCCCTTTCAGGGCTCGGAAAGATGTGGGGTGGTGACCCGGCCCTGCGGACCGGGCTGTGGAGGGTCGCCCCGTTGGGGCTGGGGAGGATGCGTTGTTCTGATTTGTGGGTAGGGTTTTGGAGAGTCGCCCCGTTGGGGCTGGGGAGGGGAAGGGGAAGGATGGTGGTTTTGATTTTGATGGTTTGATGAATTGCGGGAGCTGGGTCAGCTTTTTGCGGGTGGAGCTTGAAAGCTTTGTGGGCTTTGGTAGGTGCGGGGCATGAACTACTTGAGCACACGTGGAAAAACTGACCCGATGTCCTTTATGGATGCTGGGCTGACTGGACTTGCCCCTGATGGGGGATTGTTGATTCCTGAATCTTTGCCTGATTTGTCGGGTGATCTGGATCGCTTGGCGACCTTGTCTTATGCGGATCTGGCTTTTGAGGTCTTTTCCCATTTCGCCACCGATATTCCCTCTGAAGATTTACGGGGCTTGGTGGACCGGGCTTACAGTACCTTTCGTCATCCGGATACCGCGCCTGTGGTTCAGGTAGAGGATCGCTATATTTTGGAGCTGTTTCATGGTCCGACCCTGGCGTTTAAAGATATGGCCATGCAGTTTTTATCTCAATTTTTTGAGTATGCGCTGGAAAAACGGGATCAGCATTTGAATATTTTGGGCAGTACCAGTGGCGACACGGGGTCGGCTGCGATTCATGGGGTTCGCGGGAAATCGCGGATTAATATTTTCATGATGCATCCCAAAGGGCGTACCAGCCCAGTTCAGGCCTTGCAAATGACCTCGGTATTGGATGCGAATGTTTATAATTTGGAAATCGATGGCACCTTTGATGATTGTCAGGCGATTATGAAAGCGTTGTTTGCGGATGTGCCGTTTAAAGAGCAGTACCTGTTGGGAGCGGTGAATTCGGTGAACTGGGTGCGGGTGATGGCGCAGATTGTGTATTATTTGTATTCGGGCCTAAAAGTGATGAAGGATACGGGGGCGGATCAGGTTCAGTTCTCCGTGCCTACAGGTAATTTCGGCAACATTTTGGCGGGATATTATGCCATGAAAATGGGCTTGCCGGTGAGTCGTTTTATGTTGGCGACCAATGAAAATGATATTCTGGCGCGTTTCTTTAATACCGGGATTTACGAGAGTGGATCGGTGGCCAAAACCATTAGTCCGTCGATGGATATTCAAGTCGCCAGCAACTTTGAACGGTATTTGTTTGCCTTGTTAGATGGTGATGCGGCTCGGGTGCGGGAGGTGATGGACACCTTCGCGGCCACGGGGCGGGTGGATCTTTCGGATCGTTTGAAGCATGAGGCGATGAAGTTGTTTGCATCGGCCAGTGCGGATACGGCAAAGACTTTAAAAGCGATTAAAGAGACAAATGCGCGAGCGGATTATTTGATGGATCCGCATACCGCCGTTGGGGTGGTGGTGGGAGATGAGTTGCGCAATGGCGATCCCTTGATTTGTTTGTCCACGGCCCATCCGGCAAAATTTACGGATGCGATTGTGGATGCGATTGGGGAAGAACCTCATCATCCGGTCTTGGATGCCTTGAAAGGGGCGGAAACACGTTGCGAGAAATTGCCGGCGGATCAAGAAGCGGTGCGCGATTATTTGGTGCAGAAATTGGGTGGGTGAGGGTTGGGGGGAGCGTTGCCCGTACGCCTCCGGTGCACAACTTTTGTTTTTAGTCGACTCGGGGGCATGGCCCCCGAGCTAAGTGCGGTGACGCCTCCGGCGCCGGTTGAGGGCATTCAATCGAAATCGCAATCGAATGTTGGGGTGTCGAGGTAGATAGATCGAACTGATCCGACCGATTTTTTGCTCCCTTCGTTAAGCTCCCTTCGCGGGGCTCAGGTCGTTCACAGGCAGGTATACGGAAATCCCCGCAGAGATCTCTCGATCCGCTGCGGGGAGGAAGGGTGAAATGAATGAAGATCAGATCACGAGTTTGACAATAAACAATGCGGCCAGAATGAGCATCATGGGGGACAGTTTTTTAATTTTCCCGGTGATGAGTTGAATGGCGACATAGGCTAAGAGGCCAAACACAATACCGTCGGCAATGCTGTAGGTCAGCGGCATCATGATAATGGTGACAAAGGCAGGGAAACCTTCTTCGACGCTTTCGAAGTTGATTTTTAATACCGGTGACATCATGAAGTATCCCACAATCAACAGGGTTGGTGCGGTAGCGGCCGCGGGAACCATGAGGAAGATGGGGGAGAGGAATAGTGCCAGGAAGAACATGCCGGCGGTGGAGAGGGCGGTGAGGCCGGTACGTCCGCCTTCGGCCACGCCTGAGGCACTTTCGACATAAGCGGTAACGGTACTGGTTCCCAGCACGGCGCCGGCGGTGGTGCCAATCGCGTCAGCCATAAAGGCGGCTTTTGCGTTAGGGATTTTACCGTCTTTATCCAGCATACCCGCTTTATCACTTACACCCACGAGGGTGCCGATGGTATCAAACATGTCCACAAACAAGAAGGTGAACAGGATGATCATCATGTCCATGCTGAAGATTTGTGAGAAATCCAACTTCCAAAAAATGGGAGCCAGTGAGGGCGGGGTACTGAGCAGAGCGCCTTCAGGAAGTTGGGTGACACCAAAAGGAATGCCAGCCAAGGTGATGGCAAAGATACCGATGAGCAATGCACCACGCACTTTTAATGCCAGCAACACGGCGCTGATGACCACACCTGCAAGCATGAGGATTACGGGGGCTGATTTGATGTCGCCCAATCCCACAAGAATGGCATCATTGTTGATAATGACACCTGCATTTTGCAGACCAATGAAGGCAATAAAGAGACCAATACCGGCGGAGATCGCATGTTTCAGCGGCATGGGGATGGCGTTCACAATCCATTCCCTCACGTTGAACAGGGTGAGGAGAATAAAGATTATCCCTTCGAGGAAAACGGCGGTGAGGGCCATTTGCCAGGTATGTCCCATGCCCAAGACCACCGAAAAGGCGAAAAAGGCGTTGAGTCCCATGCCGGGGGCGAGGGCGAAGGGGAGTTTCGCAACCAAGGCCATGACCAAGGTGGCGATCAATGCAGACAGGGCGGTGGCGGTGAAAACCGCGTTGATGTCCATGCCGGTAGCGCTGAGGATGCCCGGGTTGACCGCGAGAATATAGGCCATGGTCATAAAGGTAGTGACCCCGGCCAGCAGCTCGGTTTTCACCGAGCTACCGCTTTCTGTAATTTTAAAGAATTTGTCTAACATGGGGTATGCCCTTAGAAGGTGGCTTTTACGGCGACGGTGGGCCAGATGTCCCATCCTTTTTCGCCACCAAAGTTGTAGCCGACTTGAATTTCACTACCGGCGGCCCAATTTTCGGTAACGTTGTACCAGAATTGAGGTTGGGAGAGGAACACGTAGTCTTCTACTACATCATTAAAAGTATTTTCTTCTTTCCAGAAGTCGGCAAATCCGTTGACGGTGAGTTGACCTTCGAAGAAATTAGCAAACCACACCAAGGTGATTTGGAAGGAGCTGTCGGTTTTGCCCTGGATGTATTTATAGAGGGTGGAAAGGGTAAGGGCTTTAGAGAAATCTTCAGATAACCAGTAAAAATCTAAACCGGTGAGGTAAGATGAATTAATGGTGTAGGCCTGATCGCCCTCGGGCGTGTTGTATTGACCTAAGCCACCATCGTATTCGAAGTGAAGACCGATGGGGAGGTCATCTGAGATGTTGAAGGCGCGATGGAATTCTCCGTAGGCGTTGCTGACACCTTCGACATTGTCGCCATTGTAATTCATGTCGATGAAGAAGTAGGTGCGACCATAGGCATCGAGGCCAAAGTATTCGACGGTGGAGGTGAGGAATTCGTTATCGTCATCAAAGTTATAGAGAAGTTGCAGATCTAATTGTGCCTGCAAACCGCAAGTGAAGCAGAGTAACAACAAAAAGGCTTGAATAGACTTGGACATGGCAGTGTTCCTTTGAACTGAGGTTAGATGACGATATCTTCTTCGTCGGTTGTTTCGACTTCCGCGGAGTGTCCGGGAAGAATGAGATTGAGGATGACGCCTACGACGGAGGCGAGGCCAATACCTGCGAGGGTAAAGTTGCCGAAGCTTAAGGAGGCTCCACCAATACCGATGGCCAACACGATAGAGATGATGACTTGGTTGCGGGTATGGTTGAGGTTGGTATGGGCATCGATCAAAATTTTGATACCGACACAGGCGATCATGCCGAAGAGTAAGAGCATGATGCCGCCCAAAACAGGAGCGGGAATGGTGCGGAGGGCACCGGCAATTTTGCCAATAAAGGAGAACACGATGGCGGTGCAGGCGGCGATGCGCAATACGCGGGGGTCGGTGACTTTGGTGAGTGAGATGGCTCCGGTGACTTCGGAGTAGGTGGTGTTGGGAGGTCCGCCAAAGATACCGGCGACGAAGGTGGCAATGCCGTCGCCCAATAAAGTGCGATGCAGGCCGGGGTCTTTCACAAAATCTTTTTTGGCCACGCCGCCGATGGCGTACATATCTCCCACGTGTTCAATCATGGGGGCAATGGCGACGGGGAGGAGAAAGAGAATGGCTTTGAGGTTCCATTCAGGTTTCACAAATTTGGGCAAGGCGATCCAACTGGCTTCGGCCACTTGGGTATAATCGACTTCTTTCATCAGGGCGGCCGCAATGTATCCCACGACCAGGCCTACCAAGATCGGAATCAGGCGTAACATGCCTTTGGAAAAGACCACGGTAGTGATAGCGGCGGCGAGAACAATGATGGCCAGGGCCCAATTTCCTTTGGCCATATCCACTGCGACGGAAGAGAGCGAGAGACCGATCACCATGATGACGGGGCCGACGACCACTGAAGGGAAGAGCTTGATGATGAAAGCCGGGCCGCTACATTTGATACAGGCAGATGCGGTGGCGTAAACCACCCCGACAGCCATGAGACCCGCCAAAGTACCGGGCATGCCGTAGAGTTCTGTGGAGGCGACGATGGGGGCGATGAAGGCAAAACTACTGCCCAAAAAAACCGGTACTTTACCACCGGTGATGAAATGAAAAATGAGGGTGCCTACACCTGCAGTGAACAGGGCGACGGAAGGGTCGATCCCCACTAATAACGGAACCAGCACGGTGGCTCCAAAGGCGACGAACAAGAATTGAACACCTAAAATCATTCTCTTGGCGGGGCTTTTAATCACATTCATGTTGAGGACCTGGGGCAAAAATTAATGAGGAAATTGTTACATAAGGATGTGAAGACTGTTTTCGAGTAAAAAATGACTAAATAAGACATGCATTGTCTTAAATGACAAATTTGTGGGAAATGGAAAAATGAAAGAACTGATGTCTGTAGAAAAAAGCAGAGGAGATGTAAGGAAAAAGCAGGAGGGGGAGATTCATGGGTATGACTCATTTCTATTTTTATATTTGTTTATGTTTATTCACCTCAGGCTGCAGCACTATGAAACCCATTCGAACCGAAACATCCGTTGACCTAGATCGTTTTATGGGGGACTGGTACGTGGTTGCGAACATTCCCACCTTTTTAGAAAAAGAGGCGTGGAATGCGCAAGAGCGTTATGAACGCGGGGAGGGAAACCGGATTGAAACCACTTTTCAGTTTAACAAAGGTGGGCCGGAGGGGGAATTGAAAACCTATACGCCGGTGGGGTTTGTGGATGAATCCGATCCGTCCAACGCGGTGTGGGGGATGCGTTTTGTGTGGCCGATCAAAGCCGAATATATCATTATGTATGTAAATGAGGACTATACGGAAACCATTGTGGGGCGTCGTAAACGGGATTATGTATGGATCATGGTTCGGGATCCTGAGCTGTCTGAAGCACGGGTAGAGGCTTTGATCGAAATGGCGGTGGTTGAGGGCTATGATCGTGGCAAAATACAAGGGGTAGCGCATGTCAAAAGGGGGGGCGAATAATTCAAGAGTGTCGTTTTTGGAAAGGTCCCTTACATTGCCTTAACAATTACAGTTGATTTGTGGTGTATTTTCAGGATAGAAGCTCCCTATGAATTTTTTAAATCCTTATACCTCTTGGAGCGACGGCAAAGTCAGCTTTACTCGGAGTCAAGCCAGCCGTTTTGCTAAGCAGGTTGCAGATGACTTTAATCCCATTCACGATGTGGAAGCCAAACGCTTTTGTGTGCCTGGTGATTTACTGTTTGCGGTTTTAATTAAACATTTAGGACTGTACCCCCAAATGAATTTCACCTTTTCCGGTATGGTCGGAGATGGGGTGGGGATTCATTTTGATGAGTCGACTCCTGGTGAAATTATTTTGTTAGATGATCGGGGTAAAGAATACATCCGGGCGTCTTATTCCGGGACGCCAAATGATGAAGATGAGGTCACTGAACAGGTGATTCGCAACTATGTACGTTTTTCCGGGCATAATTTTCCCCACGTGTTGGAGCCGTTAATGGCCGCGCACAATGTGATGATCAATATTGACCGTCCTTTGGTGATTTATGAGAGCATGTCGCTCAATTTGGAACATGCCGACATTTCCAATACGCAAATCGAGCACATGGGTGCGGAGATGGAAGTATTGGGAAAACGGGGGAACGTGAGCTTAACCTTCCGCTTTTTGGCCGATGGCAACGTGGTGGGCACTGGTGAGAAGAAAATGGTGCTGAGCGGCCTGCGTGAATACGATGCGTCGGTGATGAATGAAATGATCGAAAAATACGACCAACGTAAACGCGATCAAATTGATTTATAATTGGGGGGTTGACCTGCGATCCAAACGTTTGTATAGTTGGACGCATGAAAACAAAAGAAGACCTCACAGTAAAACAGCGCGCCGTCTACGATTATATTCGCTCACGTATTGAAGGAGAGCATTGTCCTCCGACGGTGCGTGAGATCGCGGATCATTTCAACATCAAGTCTCCGAAAGGGGCTTCGGACCATTTGGCCATGTTGGAGCGTAAAGGCTGGATCACCCGCACGGCTGGACTCAGTCGGGGCATTCAACTCGCGGACGACGAAGAAAAGGGTATTCCTATTTTGGGGAAAGCAGCGGCGGGTCATCCCATTTTAGCTCAGGAAAATCCTTTAGGGTATTTGAATTTTGCGCAGTTGTTTGGATTACAGGATCGGTTTTCGGTTCAAATTTCCGGTGACAGCATGGAAAAGGCTGGTATTCATGATCAGGACTATGTGATTGTGCAGCGCGGAAGTAACTTTCGGGATGGGGATATTGTGTTAGCCATGATTGATGGCGAAACGACGGTAAAACGTATTTACCGTGAAAGCACGCAACGTTATCGTTTACAGCCGGAAAGCGATCGTCATTTGCCCCTGTATGTGGAGAGCAATCAACCTGACTTCCAGATTTTGGGTTCCGTAGTCGGGGTGGTTCGCCGCTACTAGACGACGGGGATCTTTTGGATATTCACCCGATAGTGTAAAGCGTGTTGCGCGTTTGGGCTATCGGGTTTTTTATGTTTAACCCTTGAGCAGGGTGGGGATGGGCCGGGTGGCGAAAAAGAGCAGTCCCAGGGAGGGGAGGAACCAGATCAAGGCCCACAAGCATTGATGAATCAGTAAACTTGATGAAGGCAAGGGCATGAGCACCGCAGAGAAAAAGAGCGCGGTGGCAAACAAGCACAGGCGATCGCTTTCATCATTGTTGAGGGCATAAAGGTTTCGTGCAATCCACAGTCCGATAAGTATCCGCAAAGCGCTGAGGAGGTATAAAGGGAGGGGGAGTTGGATGATGAGCAGGGCTCCCGTGGCTGTGAGTAAGGCTAAAGCTCCTTTGGAGATCTGCGTGGGCAGGTGTCGACCCATTAACAGTGCTAGGAGCAAAGACAGCAGATAAAAACCGGTGTATTTCCATAAGGCCTCATCAAAAAAGAAGGAGGCGTGCTGATTGTATTGCCACACTTGTTTGGATGCGGCGGCTCCTAAGTTAACGAGTTGTGCTAGTTCCCGTTTGCGTTGATGGTATCCTAATTGACGGCGTTCACCATAAAGCTGTTGGTCAATTTCCACAGATACATCGTCGGCTTGATCGATCAAGATAAGCTGGCGGGGATAGAGTCCGTTGTCGAAGGGTTTGCGCGCTTGTGGGGTGAGACGATATTTTTCTTGTCCCCCTGGAATTTTGCGCACCCAGTTGAGTTTATACATTTCTTGAAAAATGGCACGGGCTTCATTCAGGCTGAGATTTCTTGCTTTGGCCAGTTCAAGGGGGGTGTAGACCATTTGATCCATACTTTGTCTGAAAGCCGTGACATATTGGGCATCCATTTCGGGGGGCGCTGGTTGGGTGAAGGCGCTGTCCGGTAGGAAGGGACCATGAACATCTTCCATGAGAAAGCCATATAATTTCATGGCGCGGAGCATTTGCTCGGGAGGCAATTCGCCATCGGCAGGAAAAGTGGAGAGAATATAGGGGTCGCTCAAGCGCCAAGTCATTTCATTCAAGGCAAAGAGTAAATCGGAACGTTGAGGATGGTTCCGAAGTTCGGAAGGATAAATTTCCTGACTTCCGAGGGTCGGAACGGTGAAAAAGCGGGGAAGGGGGCTTAATTGGTGGAGGGCGCGTTGGCTTTCTCCGGGCAATTTACTGGCGGTGCATACCGACCAAATAACAGGATAGAGACCCACCAGCACGAGTCCGATCAATATTTGATAGCGGGTGATGGCTTTGGCAAAGGGTCGGAGCACGGAGCGGGTGGCTAATCCCAAAGGGATAATGGCGAGGATGCTTAAGTAGATATACCGATGGAAGGGCAGGCTGGGGAGTCCGTCGTTGGGTTGATGGTGAAGCAGGTGCAGGAGAGCTAGGGCTCCAAGACTTAAGCAGAGCACAAAACAGAGAATTTGCGGAAAGGCGGGGAGGGTTTTGAGTCGGTGTCTGATGCGCAAGAGGATAAATGCAAAGGGAAGCAAGAGCCACAGTACCGTGAAAGGATGGGGCAGGACGCGTAGGATCAGGGGCATCGAAAAGGCGAGAGGGAGGAGCACGCCGATGCGCATAATGGCCGGAATACGCCCAAGTTTCAGTAGGGTATGGGCGATGCTGAGTGCCAAACAGCCTGTAATGAGGGCGGGAAGGAGGTCGCGCCATCCCGGGAAGGGGATTCCTGCGGGGAAGCAAAGCAAAGTGATACAAGCCAATAGCGCGGGGGCTAAGCGTAGATGTTCGAGTTGTTTTTTTGACAAAGTGCGCACGGTTAAGTAGAAGACCTTCTCTTTCAGCTATTTTTTATAAGTAAGGAACAATTTATGTACACTACCAGCGATCTGCGTAAAGGTCTTAAAATCGAAATCGACGGCCAACCCTATGTCATCACCGACTTTCAGTTTGTGAAACCCGGCAAAGGACAGGCGCTTTATCGGTGTAAAATGAAGAATATCATGACGGGAACAGGTCTGGAGCGGACCTATCGTTCTACCGAAAAGGTGGGTAAACCTGATTTGATGCAGAAGGATATGTCCTATTCTTATCCAGATGGTGATCATTTTGTGTTTATGGACGATGAGACCTATGAACAGGTCACGGTGGATGTAGATGTGGTGGGGGACATGAAATACTTCTTGATTGAAGAAATGCCCTGTAAAGTTTTGTTTTTCAACGAAACGCCTATTGATTTGGAATTACCGGTGTTTGTTGAAAAGGTGATTACCGAAACCGAGCCGGGTGCGCGTGGAGATACGGCAACCAACGTGATGAAGCCTGCGACTGTTGACAATGGCTTTGAGTTACAAGTTCCTTTGTTTATTAATGAAGGTGACTTGATTCGTATTGATACCCGTACGGGTGAATATGCGGATCGCGTGAATAAGAAATAACGAACGTAGAACATTCAACATCGAACATTGAATATCGAATTTTTTGGACTTCGATGTTCATTGTTGAGCGTTGAATGTTGGACGTTCGATCTAAATCATTGATTCTTTTATGATTTTGTCATCAAAACTTCCTGCCCTACGTTTGCGTGCCCAAGTGATGGCGGCAACACGGGCCTTTTTTGTAGGGCAGGGGTTTCTTGAAGTGGAGACTCCGTTGCGTGTGCAGACGCCGGCGATGGAGGACCATATTGATGCGGAGCCTTCGGGTGATGCGTGGTTACGCACCTCCCCGGAGCTGCATATGAAGCGGATGGTGTGTGCGGGGTATGAGAAAATTTTTCAGGTGGGCCCCTGTTTTCGTCAGGGGGAACGGGGTTCGCGTCATTTGCCGGAATACACCATGTTGGAATGGTATTGGACGGGGGTGACTTCTGAGGCCTTGATTACGCAAACCTGTGAGTTGCTAGGGGCGTTGTGTCAGCGGCTTGGGAAAGAGGTTTTTGACGGGGTGGATTTAGGCGCTGCACCGAAAATTTATACGGTGCGAGACTTATTTATGGATTTGGCGGGCTGGGATCCGGTGGCGGATTTTGATGAGGACCGCTTTGATTTGGATTTGGTAGAGAAGGTAGAACCGGTGTTGGCTGAGGAGAAGGTGCCGGTAGTGGTTAAAGATTTTCCTGCAGAACGGTCGGCGCTGGCGCAGATGCGTCCGGAGGATTCGCAGGTGGCGGATCGCTGGGAAATGTATCTCGGGGGAGTGGAGCTGGCCAATGCCTACACGGAATTAACCGATGCGGCGGAGCAACGGACCCGATTTGAACGCTGTGCCCGGGAAAGGAAAGCGAGGGGGCAGGAGGTTTATCCTTTGGATGAGGCCTTTTTACAAGCTTTGGCTGGTGGCATGCCGGCATGCGCAGGCATCGCGCTGGGGATGGATCGGTTGCTGATGCGATTGCTGGGGACGGATGACATTGCGGATGTCGTAGCCTTTTCCATGTCTTGATTGAGGTGACTATGGAACCCTTTTTTTCGGGTTCGATGGGGTGTCGCATCGACGAGTTCCTCCTCTGGGTCCGAAGTGTTGAAGCAAAAATTGCTTCCGGGCTGGTGTATTCAGTGCTGATCTATGCTGTATATCTGAGGTTTGCTATTGGAAAGGTAGATTCATCGGTCTACGCTTATGACCTCTGAAAACTGTTGTGAGCATAGCCCCTGATGAAAAAAATACTTTTACTGACAAGTGTCTGGATAGCGGCTTTGGCTGTGTGTCTTCTCCTATTTATCCGAGGAGGCTCTCACTCCGTTGCTGAACGTGTTGAGGAGGTTGATGTTGATAAGCTGTCCCCGGAATTGGCACTTTTTATCTCTGAGTATGAGCAAGTAGGGTTGCCGGTCGGTACCTTGGTGAAAGTCGAAGGCTCATTTGAACTGCTGTCTATTCCGAAAGGCGCGGATCCTGACTCAAAAGCTGTGGCTCATCATACTGGCGACTATGTGTGTGTATTTCCGGTGGGGGTTGTTGATAAAATCTATTATCGATCCAGCAACTTTTCGGTGCCGAGGGATATGGGAGGGGGGATTCGTGAGATGTCGTATTATGATGTGGAGGTGTTTAGCAATGGTCAGGAAGTGCTGGAGCTGAATCGCGGAGTTAAAGACCATGGGGGCACTTATCGAAAAACCCATGAAGCCACTCTTCGTAAACATCGGTCTTGGCTCACGGTTGACTTTGCGACCGGCCGCGTATTTTTTCCATTGAATGTCAGTTTTAATCGCCAAGCTCTCTCCGAGATTGCGTATGAGAACGCGTATTCTTTTGAGGTGGAGAGCTCCGAAGCTGAGCGAATTCTTAGGGCCTCAACATCGAATTCGAATATATTTCTAGAGATGGATCCTACGTTTGCTCTCCGAGAGAGTACATATTTTTCTCAATATGGCACGAACAGAAATGGGACTCAAATTGTGTATTCCGATATGCGATCTCTCGCCTACGAAGACCGGCTCATTTATATCCCTTATCGGGCCGAATTTTACACCCTCTCTGATGATGAAAGGATTTATTCTTCAGTAAACGAAGTGCATGCGATTACGATTTTGGATAAAGAAGGGGCTACTGAAACTTTCGAGGAGGTTATTCCTCATGGATGGTGGGTTTCTAATGAGATTGAGGATGCTGAATATCAACAGGGCGAACCGGTTTTTCGTCGAGTTTTGAATAAGGTGCTGGATCGTTTCTAAACGATGACCATCTCTCATGTGTCTTTTATGGGAAGACGTTTAGGGGAGGTCTTTAAAGGCGAAGGGTTTTTCCGGGGCAGGGGATGCCGGGGACGATGAGGGTGGAGGCTTGGGTGGGGATTCCAAAATCACCGCGTTCGACGAGGCCGGCGACTTGTTCGACAGCTGCGGCGCCGATGGCTTCGTATGCGGGATAGATGCCGCTCAAGTCTGAATCAGGCGCTTCGCAGTTGAAGGCGAAAAGTCCGATGTCATTGGGGACGCGGTGGCCACCGTTTTGTAACCATTTGAGTACCGGGGTGTGCATGGTGAAAATGACATCCGGTTGATGGACTGAGATCCAGTTGTGAAAGCTGTCTTGGCTGAGGTTATCTTCTACGAGTGGGGGGAGTCGCTGTGGCTCCGGACTGAGAAAGGCATTTAACTGGTAAGCGGCGAGGGTCATGAATTCCATGCGCGCTTCGTGACTACGTTCCATGACAAAACCAATGCGTTGATAGCCCTGGGAGGTCAGTTTGGCGAATACGCCTCGAAGGGTGTGCATGACGTCGCGACTGACGCGGTGGATATTGGGGGCTTCTAAGGTATAACCGATGGCGACAGGTGCGAGATTTTGCCAGTCGAGATCAAGTTCTGTATGGGCCTGGGGCCAAGGCGCAAGGATGAGTCCTCTGATGCCCCGGGAGTTGAGGATTCTACCCAGTTGGGGCATGCTGAGACCTTTTTCCCCCAGTTCAAAACGGTCAATACCGTAGCCCATTTCCCGGGCGCGGGTACAGACGCCTGCGTAGATGCGTTGTTCGTATGCACGGAGATGGTGGGTCACATCGGCTGTGAAGTAGGCCAGTGATTCTTTAAAAGAGGGGGATTTTCCTCCCGAGCGAATTTCGGTCATTACCCGTGAGACGGAGCGGTTGGGGCTGTAACCGAGGGCTGCTGCGGTGGCTTTAATGCGGGCTTTGGTGGCGTCGGGAATGCGCGGATGATCGCGGAGTGAGAGAGAAACGGTGGAGGTGGAGACCTCGCAGGCGCGGGCGATGGTAGCGAGAGTGATGGACATAACGAAAGAAGTATGTTTAAAAATACCTTAAGTCAACGGTTGACTATTGCTTCTGTTGTGTGCCTGTGGCTTGCGTGTTAGGTATAAGCCATGAAAATACATCTCCGTTCGATGATCATAGGTTCTGTGTCACTTCTAAGTGTGCTGTTGCCTGTAAAAGCTGCGCTTTTGGTGCATGAAGGTTTTAACTATACCTTGGCTGACAACACGCCCATCAATGGCACAAGCACAACCGCGACGGGATTAAGCGGCGACTATTCAGCGAGTAATAGTTCAGGGACGGCGGTTGCGGTCTCAAATTATCGTACGGCCGGATTGAGTTTTGGCTCTAGCTTTTTCGCTACGACAGGGGGTTCGCTTAATCAGAGAGCGGCCAAGTCTGGTGTTTCCTATGTGGGAGCGGCTTTGGATACGGCCTCGATGAGTGGAGAGTTGTGGGGAAGTTACCTGTTCAACTTTGAGGCATTAAACAGTGTAAATACAACAGGGCAGGTTCGCCTGAATGCTACTGAGACGGGTGGCTCAGGATCGTCTTGGTTTAATGTGGCGTCTGACATTTCAGGATCGGGTCAGCATTCACAGATTTCATACAATGGTTCGGACTATTCTTCCCAGTCGAGTTTTGCCTATAGCGAAGGGACCACGTATCTATTGGTTTCAAAATTTACCAATGTGGGAAGCTCGCTTACGGGTGGTGACCCGGGGGTGGCATCACTTTGGATGTTTACCCAGAGCAACTATGAGGCCTGGGTTGCTGGAGGAGGGGACGAAGCCAGTTTAACGGCCTCTGCCGATGGATTTGCAAGCAAAACCGCCACCTCGGGCAGCTATGAATTTGATGACTATTTGCAGTTGGCCTTTTATTCTACAGCCAGTAATTCGTCATCTCTTTACACCGATGAGATTCGCTACGGCACGACCTTAGGTGATGTGGTGGCTGTGCCTGAGCCGTCTACCCTTTTGATGCTGTTGGGTGGGTTTTCTTTGTTGGTGTTGTGTATTCGTCGTCGCGTTTGAGTAACCTTTACTTTTCTATTGATATGATTCATTTTTCTTCTCCTGCATTTACCGAAACCCAAACGGGTGTTACTTTTGGCTTCTACGCACGCAATGGTGTGTTGGGGAGTGGTTGGGCGCGCGATCAAGTGGATCGCATGGTGGAGGCGAATGTGAAATGGGTGGTACTTACTCCCATTGTGATGCAGGATTCGTCGCATACCACTCTTCAATATCGCGATTTTGAGGTTACGCCGAACGATCATGAATTGTATACGCTTATCGCCTATATGCATGAGAGGGGGTTGCGGGTGAATTTGCGGCCGATGCTCGAAACGCAGGACGGCAATGGTCGGCTGCAAGTGTGGTTTCAGCCGGACCGGGAACGGATTCCCGGACGGATTTCGGATCATTGGGCGCGTTGGTTTAAGAGTATGACGCTCCGCAGTGTGCATTATGCACGCATCGCGCAAGACACGGGATGCGAACTTTATGGATTAGATAGTGAGTTGGATCGTACGGTGAATCAGCACGGTCACTGGAAAAAGGTGATTGAGGCGGTGCGCGGGGTTTATGATGGTCCGGTCACCAGTTGTCATACCACGCACACGGGGCTGATTGATTTTGATCGGGAACTGGCACGGGCGGATCATTGGTGGCGAGATCTCGATATGCTTCAACTCAGTTGTTATGAACGGGGGGCGGAGAAGCCGGGGACGAGTGTGGAAGAGATGATGGCGATGTTGGCACCGCAGGTTTTACGTTTCCGTCGGATGGCTGAGGCCTATGGCAAGCCGATTGCTTTTGGCGAATGTGGGTGCACCAGTTCAGTGGGAGGAGCCAAGACTCCGTCGGGCTGGACATCGGACGCTTCCTTCGATGGTGAGGAGCAGGCGAATTATTTGGAGGCTGTTTTACGCAGTTTTTCTCCAGAGCCGTGGTGGAATGGACTGTATTGGTGGAAGTGGGATGAGCAGAATGAGCGTCCTAATTTCAAAACGGATCCAGCGGGAGACAAAGGGTTTACGGTGTTGGGTAAACCTGCGGAGGCGCGGATGCGTCAGCTCTATGGGGAACTGAATCAGAAGGCAAAGACGCCTTATTTGCGGGAGGTGACGTTTGCCTCCACCCAAACGGAAGAGAAATTTCAGGATTGAACTAAGCACGGGGGGGGAAGATGGTCTCCTGTGTGATTGCCTGGGCACCCTCATTTGAATAAGGTTGGGATTTATGGACTTTGCTAACTGAAAAACGGTGTTTTTGCTGAAACAGGATCCTCCATATTATCATGTGATCCCGCCAGATGTCCCGCCGATCCTTGTCGCATCCAGTTCGAATGGATGGGACCAATGATGCCTGAAACGGCCACCGCGGATGAGCCGACATTCTCCAGCCCGGTATTGTCATCGTCGGTGTGTACCATGATGATCGTAAACGCAGTAGTGTTCAAAACCAGAAATAGACAGAGCCAAGCAGGCATTTCATACAATTCAGTTCATATATTATATAAACTCAATGTGATGTGATATTCTTTTAAAATTAAAGCTTTAATCAAACGGAAATGTATCAAAGGCAGAATGCATTCCTTCCGCTTTCGATTTCCCTTGCTAGACGCGAAGGGAAGCTTTAATGCAATTCCCAGCAATCATATACAATCTATAACCTACGGAGCACTACATATGTCTCAGGCTGATATTGGCGTTGTCGGACTCGCTGTCATGGGCGAGAATCTCATTTTAAACATGGAAAGCAAAGGCTTTACGGTCGCTTGCTTTAACCGCACTACCTCCAAAGTAGATGACTTTGTAAATGGTCGGGCGGCTGGGAAAAACATCATCGGGGCTCACTCCGTTGAAGAATTGGTCAGTTCATTAAAAGCACCTCGTAAGGTGATGATGATGATTAAAGCTGGAGGCGCCGTAGATGCCTTTATTGATCAAGTCATGCCTTTATTGGATAAAGGGGACATCATTATTGATGGTGGCAATACACATTTCCCCGATACCGATCGTCGTTTGGCTAAAGTGGAAGCGGCTGGCATGTATTACATTGGTTCTGGCGTTTCTGGTGGGGAAGAGGGCGCTTTAAAAGGACCTTCCATTATGCCGGGTGGATCTCCCGAAGCATGGGAAGCTGTGAAACCGATTTTTCAGGGCATTTGTGCCAAAACGGAGTCAGGTGAGCCTTGCTGCGAATGGGTCGGCAATGGTGGCGCTGGTCATTTTGTGAAAATGGTTCACAATGGTATTGAATATGGTGACATGCAGATGATTTGCGAAACCTACCAGATGATGAAATCCGGTTTGGGGCTGAGTAACGATGAAATGCATGACATTTTTGCCGAGTGGAATACTGGAGAATTGGATTCTTACTTGGTTGAAATTACGCGTGATATTCTGGGATATCGTGATGAAGACGGCAATGCCACGGTTGACCAAATTTTGGATACGGCGGGTCAGAAGGGCACCGGTAAATGGACCGCGATTTCCGCTTTGGATTTGGGTCAACCCCTGACCTTGATTGGTGAAGCGGTATTTGCACGTTGTCTCTCCGCTTTGAAAGACAATCGGGTTGAAGCGTCTAAAGTATTACAAGGACCCGACTCCAAATTTGATGGCGACAAAGCGCAAATGATCGAAGATCTGAAGCAGGCCTTGTATGCTTCTAAAATTGTTTCTTACGCACAGGGTTACGAATTGATGCGTGCGGCGGCCGAAGAATACGGTTGGTCGTTGAACTACGGTGGCATTGCCATGATGTGGCGGGGTGGATGTATCATTCGTTCCGCCTTCCTGAATGACATTCGTGATGCGTTTAATAACAATCCCGAACTCAGTAACTTGTTGTTGGATGGTTTCTTTAAAGACGCTGTTCACACCGCACAGGCTTCTTGGCGTCGGGTGATTTCCGCTTCTGTGAATTTGGGAATCCCCATGCCGGCGATTGGTGCGGCGTTGGCTTATTTTGATGGCTATCGTACGGAGCGTTTACCCGCGAACCTCTTGCAGGCGCAACGGGATTACTTTGGTGCGCATACCTACGAACGTGTGGATAAACCCCGCGGTGAGTTCTTCCATACGAATTGGACGGGCCGGGGTGGTGACACTTCCGCTTCCACTTACGACGTTTAAGGAGTAAATGCATGTTTGATTTAAAAGACCAAGTGGCTGTCGTGACTGGCGCCAACGGCGTATTGATCTCTGAAATGGCCAAAGAATTGGCCGCGCGGGGATGCAAAGTGGCTCTGTTGAGCCGCAATGCGGATAAACTCAAAGATTTGACTGCGACGATCGAAGCTGCCGGTGGCACTGCGATTGCAATTGCGGGTGATGTGACCTCTCAGGACTCACTCGAAGCGGCGGCAAAAACGGTGATGGATACCTGGGGTCGTGTAGACTTGTTGGTGAATGGCGCGGGTGGCAATCATCCGGATGCCACCGCCATGCCCGGGAAAAACACTTTCTTTGATTTGGCACCTGAAGCCTTTAAATTTGTCACTGAATTGAATTTGATTGGTACGGTGTTGCCTTGTCAGATCTTCGGGAAAATCATGAAAGAGCAACAGTCTGGAAATATCATTAATATTTCTTCGATGACGGCTTTCAAACCGTTGACCCGCGTGGTGGGATATGCCGCCGCCAAAGCAGCCGTAAACAATTTCACGGAATGGTTGGCGGTTTACATGGCTCAGGAAGTGAACCCCGCGATTCGGGTGAATGCGATTGCTCCGGGTTTTTTCCTGACCGAACAAAACCGTTTCTTGCTCACCAATGAAGATGGTTCTTTGACCGCACGTGGTCAAACCATTATCGATCACACGCCGCAAGCCCGTTACGGTGAACCTGAAGATTTGTTGAGCACCTTGGTGTGGTTGGCTTCTGATGGCGCGAAATTCATTACGGGCATTGTAGTTCCCGTCGATGGAGGCTTCCAGGCTTTTAGTGGGGTGTGAAAATCGGCATCGGTATCGGGATCGCAATCGGTATCGAAACTACAACACACGGATTATATGGCTTTTGGTCACGAAAAGCTCGATGTTTATCGTCTCTCAATCGGATATGTCGCTTGGGTTTATGAGCAATCATATAACCTAAGTGGCGTTCACCGACCCGCGCGTGACCAGTGGTTGCGGGCGAGTCAGTCTATTCCTTTGAACATTGCCGAAGGCAATGGCAAAACCACCGAGCCGGACCGGCGACGATTTTACGAAATTGCGCGTGGTTCGGCTTTGGAGTGTGCGGCGATTCAGGATGTACTTGTTGTTGGCGCAGCACTGTCACGTGAACGAAGTAGAGAAAAAAAGGGTGAATTAGATCGCATGGTGGCGATGTTAAGTAAAATGGGGGGCAGGGGGTATACTGTTCAAGAGTGCGGAACCGAATATGGGGTCGGGGGCAGTGGTTTCGATACCGATTGCGATCCCGATACCGATACCGATTAATACATTATGAAATTCACTTTTAAATCTCATCACGATTTTCTGATTGCCATCGATTCTGATGGTTGTGTGTTTGACACCATGGAGGTGAAGCAACACGGGCATTTTCATCCGCTGATTATGAAGCAGTGGGGCTTGGAATCGCTTCGGCATGAAGTGGTGACTATGGCGGATCATGTGAATCTTCATTCGCAGTTGCGGGGCAGTAATCGTTTTGTGGCCTTGCATCGCACCTTTGAACTGCTGTTGACGACGAAGGCGTATGCGGCATCGGGGATCGAGTTGGATTGGGTGGAGCCTTTGGGGGAATGGGTGAAGTCGGAAGCAAATTTGCATCATGAAACCCTCAAGGTCGCGGCTGAAAAAGATCCGCGTTTGCAAAGTGTGCTGGAGTGGAGTGTGGCGGTCAATAAAGACATCGCCGACAATATGGGGGCGGTACCTTCGTTTGCGGGGGTGGGGGAGGCGATGAAGCTCATGCGAGAAAAGGCTGATTTGGTGGTGGTGTCGTTGAGTCCGCATCATGCCTTGCAGTCGGAGTGGGGTGGGGCGGGATTGGCCCCGTTGGTGGATGGGATTGCGGGCTTTGATGTGGGGGGGAAACCCTATCAGTTGGAACTGGCGATGGCGCAAGCGCAGGTACCTCCGGAGCGGGTGATCCTGATTGGGGATGCGCCGGGTGATTTAAAAGCGGCACGGGCCTGTGGCATTTCATTTTATCCAACTTTGCCAGGTAAAGAGGCGGAGAGTTGGGCTCAGTTTATGGCCGTAGATTTTGAGCTGTTTCTGGCTGGACGCTATCGTGAGGAGCGGGAACCCACGCATATACAGAATTTTGAAAATTTATTGTCTGAAGAACCCCCAACAGGTTTGTGATGAACGCGGAAATCCCCATTTTATTTGATGATGGGAATTTGTTGGTGGTGAATAAACCTTCGGGACTCTTATCCGTTCCTGGACGAAAGCCTGAATTGCAAGACTGTGTATGGGGCCGTTTACAGGATCAGTTTCCTGATCGTGAGGTGCTGTTGGTGCATCGTCTGGATCGGGATACTTCGGGACTGATGCTGTTTGCGTGTAGTAAAGAGATTCAGGGGAATTTGGGACGACAGTTTGAACATCGGCGTATTCATAAAGAATATGTCGCGTGTGTACATGGGAAATTACCTGAGGCGTCGGGCGTTGTCGATGGCCCGATCCGCAAAGACTGGACAAAAAATGATCCTCCGACTTATTTTATTTGTCATGAAAAAGGGAAAGCTGCGGTGACGCGTTATCGGGTGGAAGGGATGGAAGGGGACATCAGCCGGGTGCGGTTATTTCCGGAAACGGGACGCAGTCATCAGTTGCGGGTGCATATGTTATCGCTGGGCTGTCCGATTGTCGGGGATCCCATTTACAGTCCCGGAGATGGTGGGCCGCGATTGTGTCTACATGCAGAAAAAATTTCATTTTATCACTGGATCAGCAAAGAAAAAATGACCTTTGAGGTGTCGGCTGACTTTTAAGGAGCGTGGACACGTCTGCCCTAGCGGAAGATCTAGGACGATTACGCGAGAATAGGAATGTGTTAACATCGGTTTAAGGAGGCTTTTTTATTGTCGCCCTTGCGCGAAGGAAATACCTGTAAGTTGAACCATCTAAAGAGAAAACAAATGATCAAAAAATTAGACCTTCATGACCTGTATCATTTGGTCTCCCTGCGCTTTGAGCCACATCACATAATGCTTTGGACTACATGATACGCAACTACCAACATGGAGATCATCACGCGATCGCTTCTATTTTCTCGAAGGCCATTCATGAAATTGCTTGCGATGTTTATACCCTTGAACAATGCAATGCATGGTCAGAAAAGAAACCGAATCCTGAACATTGGGAGAAGCGTTGCGCGAAGAAAAACCCTTTTGTGTTTATCAAAGATGAAAGAGTTGTGGGTTTTTTAGAGTTGGACTCGGATGGACATATTGATTGCTTGTATGTGCATCCTCAGGAAACGAGAAAAGGAATTGCCTCTGCGCTGATTGATCATGCGGTCAAGGCGAGTATGAAGTTAGGCCTAACCCGCGTTTTCGTTGAAGCCTCAATTTGTGCGAAACCCGTTTTTGAAAAGAAGGGATTTATAGTTACACGCGAACAGCAGGTGAGTCTCCGGGGAGAAACCCTCATCAATTATATGATGGAAAATACAAAGCTTTCACCCGCGCTGTCATGATCATCTATCGACAGATTATTGAAACTGATATACCGGCACTCTTTAAGATCCGCATGGCGACTTGGGAGAATGCGGACGGGGCCGAAGCGTTGGCTGCGCTTGGCATCAATCCTGCCTCAGTACTTGCCCGCTTAAAGAATGGCTATGCGGGTTGGATTGCTTTCTGCGAAGGGGAGGCGGTTGGGTTTTCAATGGCCAATCGTCTCAATGGGGAACTGTGGGTTATCGCGGTCGTGTCTTCGTTTGCAGGGAAAGGTATTGGAAAGGAACTGATGCGCCAAGCTGAGAGCTGGCTTTTTTCTCATGGGTGGTCGGAAATCTGGCTTACGACCCCTAGGGATGAAAGTAGCCGTGCCGTCAGTTTTTACCATCACCTTGGCTGGGTGGATTGGAAAATCGAAAGCGACCGTTATTTGAAGAAAACGAATCCACGGTCAGTCATCAAACTGGAAGAACATATGGTTAGGGGTGCGAACTCGGACATTTCGCGGCTGGTTCGGCTGCAGCGCGGTTCGTCAGAGGAACCCCATCGACTTTGTCTGTTCCTGGATGGTGAACACTACTGGCGGGATATGGATGCGCTGCCCATCCTTAATGCCCTATGTGAAAGTTTGGATCACCCGCGCATGACTTTTGCATTTGTGGGGCATCTCAGTGCGGCAGCCCGGCATGTGGATTACACTTGTAATACAGCTTATGCCCATTTTATCGGCGAAGAACTTATGGCGTGGTTAAAAGCAGAAGTGCCGATGATCCAAAACGAAGGTCATGTCATAGTCGGTTTGAGTTTGAGTGGCCTTATGGCGACTTATCTGAGCCTTAACTATCCGCATCACTTTGGGTGTTGCTTGTCCCAATCGGGTTCGCATTGGTGGAAACCTGAATGGTTTGCGGAGATGTCTCGCGCATGTGCACCGATACCCGCAAGATTCTGGTTGAGTGTGGGGGATCGTGAAACAGAGACGGACGTAACGCATTCGCACAGTGGCATGCTTCAGGAAATTTCCCAGATTGCGGGAGTAAAGAAGGTGGCAGAAGTTTTAGAAAATAATGGAGGGACGGTTCATCTTCACCTCTACAACGGGGAGCATTCTCTGTTTGCTTGGCGGGAAGAACTCAGCAAAGCGCTGCGTTGGCTTTTATCCTAGAGCAGTTTCTATTATATTTGACGGTGATTTGTCATTTAACGAACTGTTTTTAGTGCTGAAAGCACTCATCTCCAAAGCCTAGTCCGTGAGGGCTAGGAACAATGGACTCTAACTATTGTGAGCCCTGTATGGGCGACTCTTTCACTTGTAGGCCATGCAGATAGAGGGTCGCCCATACAGGGCTCAAATGTATTTTTATATTTACACCCGGCCCTGACGGACCGGGCTTTGGAGAGTGCGACTTACAGCCGCAATAAGTCAAATTAAACCGAAAATACTCTAAAGCCCTTTAAGCGATCCGATCTCGAATCATATTTATAGAAACATGGGATATGATTTTTTTTACTGAAGTCATGGATATCCTTTTCCTCTAAGCAGAGAAATTCACGGTTGTATTGTCTGCAGCCAACCCCTAGGAAAGGTAGTCATGAACGTAAACAAGCGCATTTATATCAGCTTGGGAGCCTACGTGTTGCTGGTCATCGCGGCGGTTACCGTGCCACGGTTCGCCGCACATGGACAGGATGGCCTTGCCGAAGTGGCGGTGGCGGTCGTATGGTTCCTGCTTTTGGGATTTCTTGCCGTGTTGACGAGCCTTGTGAGCCTGGTGACCGTGGCGCGGGCGTGGAAGCGCTTGTCCCCACAACATCGAGGGGCCGGGCTTGCCCCTGCCATTCTGTCGGCGGTTGCGATTCTCTCCCTTATCGTCTTCCTTAACCATAAGGGCTCAGAAGCAGCTGCGATCGATACACGGCCCACGCATGTGACCTCTCCCGCCAAACCGAAATAGGGGAGCCCAACCATGCCGAAGACGGCCAAGTCGACGGCAGAACTTCCGGGGAGATTCTCTGATGCTTTCCGAGGCTCGGAACGCAGGGAAGGGACTCTTTCCGAAGGTCGGAAGGTGGATGGAAAAGTCTATTTGCTGTGGACGGGTCCCTTTTCCCTATTTTAGAGCTATGAATCTTATTACCCTTGAGAGTGTAGGTCAAATATGCGAAAGTGCATCACGAAACAAAAACAAAACTAATAAATATTAATATTTCCGGGTATATGGAAAAATAAGCACCAAATTAGGTGCATCTCCAGACCCGGAGAATCACTTGTTACGATTGTGATCTACTTAAGTCTATGGACAAAAGACACTTAGACAGATGACATGACATTTAAAAAAATAAAAGCTTGCGAGCACTACTATACATATGTTACACTTTGTTTTAGCGTTCAGAGCATGGGGGAATTGCTACTGACGACTAGAACGAAGTGTAACAGTCAGAGGGGCTCGAAGCTTGTTGATTTTGGAGAAAAGGACATGTCATCAGTCAAAGAGTTTTTGACATTTGAGGCCAGTAGAGCAAAACGTAACCAAAAGATCTTGCGTACATTATGACGTTGCACGCCATAATGACCGCAAATCTTTAACGTTGACTATAAAGGCCACTGAACAGAAATGGAATTTATCACATACCTCATGATTCCTTTTGCAGTCTTTCCCGGACTCGGGTGGTTAGCTTTGTCGGCATCAGTTGAACGGGGTTGGTGGGCAGTAAATTGGAAACCCAATGCTGCCTCTCACTTTTTAGTATTTGCATTTTCAGGTGGTTTCTTTTTCTTTTTTCTCATTGGGCCAATCCTAGGTGAAGCATTAAGAGATGGTCCCGAACTGGGTGATTCTCCAAGATTCAGACCTGTATGGAAATGGGTAGTTATTCACATGATGTGTATTTTTTATGTGATAATACCCTGGATAATGATCTTCGTTCGATTCGTATCGCGCAAATGTGCACAAGCAACTGGCGAGTCAACAAACGACGGCACCGAACCCTTCGGGTCCGGTGCACCTTAAAAGGTGGCATAACGAGATGAATGATTCATGAAATATATAATTCCCACGTTTGGTCTATCAATAGCAGTATGCTTGGCTGGCTGTAACACAACAAGATCCACTATAGCTACAACCAGAGATGACAGGAATGGTGATGGAAAGACCGACCGAATTTGGTTCTCCTACTTGGGTTCCGCAGATCGAGACTACGGGTTTATGGACGAAGATTTTGATGGCTTTTTTGAACTGAAGCGCACCCAAGGTGTCGCAGTTTTTGAAGAGGAAATCGCACCTCCATTAGAATTATCTGAAATTGAAAATGAACATCCAGAGCAGTAATAAGCCAACAATAAAATCGTGCGAACCGAGAGTACTCGGTCCGCTCATCTAAACGTTATCCGCAAACACACGAGAAGGACCTTATTGACCATGTCTATCAAACGTTTCGCACTCGGATCTATCTTATTGGCACTCTCCGTATCGGGTGGGAGAATCCATGCTGACAACGCAGTTGAAAAGAATGCCGTAAACACTAAAAACGAGGAAGTTGACCAACTTGAGCAAAAACGCGAAGCACATATAAGCGGACTTTGGAAGTTTGCATTTGCGTTAATAATTGAAAAATATCCGCAAGGACTCCCTCAAGGGTACGATCTAGATCAGCTTAAAAAGGATATAGAAGAAGACGGAACCAATTTTGATGTCGATTTTGAGAACCTCGATTGGAAGACAGATGCAAATGGAACAATCGTTCTTTTCCCAACGGACTGCGATTATTCAGAAATCGTATTGAAAGAGAAAACTCCTACTAACGGAAAACGAGTGGTCGTTTATGCGGGTGGAAAATCGGCGATCCTAGAAGAAGTGAAAACTACCGTTACGCCACCTAAGCCATAACTCAGATCACTTACTTGAAGCCATAAAACCGAAACCGAGAAACCTGAGGATAACAATCCCCGCCTCCGAACCAGTCGGAGCGGGTGGACGTTCACTGGTTAAAATGAATAGAATTTATCATGGTACCCATATCTTTCTTCATGAAAATGAAAATGGTGACCCATGCGTTACCACAGATGACTATGAACTCTATGACATGGTCGAAGACTATTTAATCGAAGATTGCGATCTTGATTACGAATGTCTCATTCGACATGGCTGGCCGGAGAAGGAGAACCACACGATTGAGATACAAGGTATTCTTCTGAAATCGCTTGAAGAATATATCCAAAAATTGGACTTGGGAGAAATTGAAAGAATTTATCTGATAAATAACAAACAAAAATAATGTGAACAATGCGTCTAAGCGAACCGCGAGTACGCGGTCCGCTTGACTTGAGCGTTGTCCCAGAAAAGAAAATGAAAAGCAGATTCGAGATCTATTGCGAAATCCTATATAGAGGATTACTTGATATTCGAAACAACGGATACGCAGGCAACCCAGACCAGTGCGCAAAGCAGGCCGATCACCTCCACAACCTACCCGAGTTGCTCAAAAACTTTGACAAAGAGGAACTCCATGATTTTTATTGGAAATGTATGAGACCTGAAGCCGATACCGAGGAGGCTAAACCATTTAAAGAGTTATGGAAAGAACTTGAGGAAGCAAAATGTGCCAAAAAAGTGGACAACAATAAAATCGTCCGAACCTCCTTCGTCGGTCCGGACATCTAGACGTTAGGCCACCGTGTTACCCAAGACTTGTAGCCATCCTGAGGATGTATGGAATATTATAGCGATCAAATAAATGGTTCTAAGCCTAGAGATGTTGAGATTATCCCTCCCAATGTTTGGGGGGGAATTGTGGCATTGGTAAATGGACTGGTTGCATCTGGTGCCTTTGGAAAGTATTTCCCAGAAGAATGTCCGGATGGTCAGGGAATATACGCTACTAATGAAGAAGCTTTTAAATTAGCCCTAAATGCCGAAGTTCCAAATATTGAATATCCTTTTGTTACAAAAAAATCAGATTCTGATGACTGGATGGCAAAGGAAGAAAAGTTCTCACCTAATTACCTTTCGGTATTGGACTTCATTCAGTTTTGCTATGAACACGTTTCAAAGCCCATTCAAGGTTCTCATCACAGCTATTTTAACCACTACCATTTGAGCTTTGATTGCGATGAAGGGAAAGATGATTTCAGGAGCAGAGTGAATCGTATTTTCTCAAGAAATGGAATTTCTTATGAGCTAAAAGATACAGGGAGTATTATCAGGTTGGCACCTGAAGTATTATCTGACGCACTGAACACTGCTAGATTCAGCACTTCAGATTCTACTCTCAATCGAATGCTGGAAGAATCACGAGACAAATTCTTAAACCCTAACGAAACTATACGACGCGAGAGTTTAGAGCGTTTGTGGGATGCGTGGGAAAGAATTAAAACAATACTAAATCCTGGAAATAAGAAAGCTTCAGCAACGCTTCTTCTGGAAAAGTGCGCAACCGAAGAAAACTTTAGAGAACTATTAAACGAAGAAGCAAAAGCACTAACCACTATTGGTAATAAGTTTCATATTCGCCATAGTGAGGTTGGGCAAGTAGAGATACAAACAAGCTCTCAAATAGATTATATATTTCATCGGTTGTTTAGCTTTATCTTGCTAGCATCTAAGAGCTTGGCCTAATCGGGTAGCCGGAGGTTTCTAGCCTCCGGCCCCCACACCACCGTACATGCGGGTCCGCATACGGCGGTTCCTGAAAGTCGGCAGAACCAGAATGAACCGACCGAGAGTTCGGTCTCGAATCCATTCATCCAGTATCCTTAGCGTAACTTGTTACCTTTGGTGACTCCGCCGGTTCGGCATCAACGTCCCTTAGGGAAGCTACGATCCAGATACTCCTTTCAAGTTTGACCCTTCAGCGGGGTGAGGCTGTTACGACGATCAAATAACGGTTACACTCACATCGATCCTTCCTGAGAAGTGAGGACTGATCTTTACTTTTTCCCAAACCCTCAAAGTGCTTGCATGCTTGTCTTGATGGTGTAATTTAAACATATGACTACAGCAGAACTCCATCAACTCCCCAATTTGGAAAAACTAAAAATCATTGAAGCCCTCTGGTCTGATTTGGTTCAAGATGATGCATCCCTTCCTTCACCAGCATGGCATCAGGATGAGTTACGTAAAACCGAAGAAGATTACAAAGCTGGTAAGGTAGCTTCCATTGATTGGGAAAATGCCAAAAAACAGATCCGTGCTAAAGTCGAATGAAGGTACGGATACTCCCACCCGCAATGCAAGACATCCTTGCTGCACATGAATTCTATAACCGACAAGAGGAAGGGCTTGGTGCCTATTTTCTGGATTGCATATTTTCCTAAATAGATTCGCTAGCCTTATATGCAGGAATTCACGCAAAGACATTTGGATACCATAGACTTTTAGCTAGGCGATTCCCTTATGGAATTTACTATGCCTTTGAAGAAACGACACCTCTCGTATTTCGGATCTTGGATTGTAGACGCAATCCCAATTGGATAGAAAAGCAACTAAAGCCCAACTGAAAATCAACTATTCACTGGTCCGAACCTCCTCCGTCGGTCCGGACAGCTAAACGTTATACCCTCTACCCTACCATGAATGAAACTTTTGAATACGAATGGACTCCGAAACTTGGGAAAGCATCCCTTGATGCATATTTCAGAACGCTTGAGGGACGCCCGTGGTTAATGCTAGCTGGTGGGTTATTCTCGTTTTCAGCGGGGTTCTACTTCCTTTTTGCAGATCCTGAGGAGCCCTGGGGTGTCGTTTGTATAATTTTCGGAACAGTTTTCATCTTGAGGCCTGTAAAAATGTTCTTTTACAAGAAAAGGCTTTGCAAAGATTCTGTTCGGCTGGCTCCGACTTCAAAAGTCGCAGTTGTAATCACTGAGGATCATTTGGCGATAACGTCTTCTGAATCAAATAGGACCATAAAATGGGATAGTTTTACTAAAACAAAACTGATAGATGGTTTTTTGATGTGCTTCTCAGGAAAAATTTTGGCCGCATCAATTCCATTGAGTATTCTAGATGAAAAACACATCGAATATATCAAAAAGAAAATACCACGATAGAGCAAAGTATAACAATTCCCGCCAGTGAACAAGTCACTGCGGGTGGACGTTAGCTTATAGAAAAATATGAAAATACCTCTTCTTATACTTCTCGTAATAATTTCATCTCTCACGAATGTTTATTCAGGCGGAACCTTTGAAATCCGAATTGGGAAAACTGAGCCTGTTGAGGGATGGGATAAGGTACGTCATGAGGGTATGGACATTTGGATTTCACCAAATCCAGAAATCACTTCTGATATGATCTCATCAGCTGAGTACAACTGGTCAATGCCTGATCTTTCTAAAGAAGAAATAGCCCAGATCAAAAAAATTGACCCAGATGTTCGTATTAGCCAAAACGCAACGAAACGCCATATAAAGATCATTGTCACCTACACTGAACAAGGGGCAAAGAAACAATCCATTGTAACGGATGAGAATTCTGGAAGTCTTATGGTCTTTATGTTTGATGGGGAAATATTGACAGCGCCTAAAATAATGGAGAAAATCCCTGGAGATATTGCGGTCATCACTGGTAATTTCACCGAAGAAAAAGCGAAAAAGATAACAAAAGCCTTAAATCACAAATAGCTAACAATAAGGCCAACTGAACCGCGAGTACACGGTCCAGTTGCCTAGACGTTGGGTGATAGAATATTATGAGTAATAACAGCCATGCCATCCGGAATGGAGTCATCACAACAGTGGTGGGAGGAGCTATTCTTGCTGGGATCCTTAGTTCTTGGTTTCGAGGGCTTCTTCTTGGTTTCGGGCGAGCTGTAGCGAAGCCTTTTGTGGCTATCTGGCACTGGCTGACAGTGACAACAACCGTTCCAAATTGGCTATTATCAGTTTTGATCTTACTTGCATGCGCAACCATAATTCGATGGCTAATAGCAATACTTAGGGCAACTAATGTTGAGAAAGAATCCTATAATCATGACACCATCTTTGGAGTTCATTGGCGCTGGTCCGGTGGTGCCGCGCATATAAATAATCTTTGGTGCTTCTGCCCGAAATGTGATGCAGAACTTGTTTACCATGAACAGCGTCAAGACTACCGTGACGTAAGCTTTCTTGACTCTGCTCATTTCACACAGTTTGTCTGTGAAAATTGCTCCCTATGCTCACATGAACTTGACGGCGATCAATATGCCGCGGTGGCAAGGGTGAAACGAGAAATCCGTCGACGATTCAGAACAAGCGAATGGAAGAAAAACACCCAACCATAAGGCCAACTGAACCTCCTTCGTCGGTCCAGTTGCCTAGACGTTCGGCGGAATAGAATGAGAAAAATAGACGACTCACTCAAAGCTTGCTGGCGAAATTTCAAGCTAGGTGAATTTGACCAAGATACGATAAGAGCGTTGTTCCTCACGATCAGAGAAATAGCTCCAATCAACAGTCTTGCCCGTGACCTCGGCGATGCTTTCGCTCACACGACCAGGAATCGAGGGATCGTCTTCGATCAAATCGGAACACTTAAAGAAACCAAAGAAACAAGAAAAGATGGGTCAGGAACTTACACATTTACCTTTCCCATGCCACAAGATGCACACTCCTTCTGCAGGGGGATCGCCATGGCATTCTCAGAAAGGAAAATCGCTGAAAAAGACGAAATCATTTCAGTAATAAAGAAGCTGTCAGGAGATTTAATCGTATGCATTTTTTGCCTACTACAAAACTCAACAATCAAATTTAAGAACAGAGAGGAATACGAATTACAAATATCTGGATCCACATCACAGAATGGAGCAAACATGCCATTACTGTCACTTTTAGCCATATCCAAAAAAAATAAATCCTTCATCGCATTTGATTCAGACGTGATTTTCTTAGACTATTTTAAGGAGTCGGTATCGGGATTAAACCTCTTTGCGAAACGAAAAAATAACCAACTAACCATTGAAAAAATATAAGCCGAACAAGGCGCTTCTCACAACGAGCGCAAGCGCTCGTCGTGAGAGCTAGACGTTAGCTATGAAAGAATGAAAACCACAATGAATAAGCTATACATGCTGGTGATGGCGATCTGTCTGTGCGGCTGCCAAACTGAAGTTATGATCCGTATCGAAAATCGAAGCGACGTTGAACTGAAAGGAGTAATAGTTCAGTTTCCTTCACAGACAGAAAACTATGGGGACATTCTTCCAGGCCAAGCAACCGAATATCGAGAGATCGATAAAGCGTATGGATACGCCTACGTGGAGGCATGGATTAATGGCGATGAAGCCGTGCTACAGCCTGAAGATTACGTCGGGGAAAAACTTCTTTCTGGTGGTAATTATACTTATGTCTTGAGACATAATAATGAAGCAACCGAAAAATGGAACCGGTTACGTTTAGTAATGGAAAAGAAATAAAACCCGCTAACAATGCATCCAAGCGAACCCTCATACTTCGGGTCCGCTTGACTTGGACGTTGATCACAGAAAAACATGATAGTTGCGGCGGAAAATCAATGCTTGCCTGGAGGGGTAAACCCCTGTAGGATTACTTTATGACAACGGAAACGATCCAATCAATGTCCCTGACCGAGCAGGTCGAAACCATGGAACGGCTGTGGGATAGCATTTGCCATGCGGGAAAAGAACCCGAATCGCCAGCCTGGCATGAGCAGGTCGTTCTGGAACGGCAGCAACGTTACCGCAGTGGTGAGGCGGAAACCGTTTCCCTGACCGACCTCAAAAAGCGATTTGGCCGGTGAATTTCAGGAATGTGGAACTCTTGGACGAGGCGGAGTTCGACCTCCATGCCGGGGAGTCGTTTTACAACGAAAGAGAGGTTGGGTTGGGAGACTATTTTGTGGACTGCCTGCTGTCGGATCTGTCCTCTCTTCAGCATTATGCCGGGATTCATTCTAAACGATACGGGTGCTTCCGACTCATTTCCAAAAGGTTTCCTTTTGCGATCTATTATGAGCTCGAAGAGGAAAGAGCCGTGGTTATCGCGATCCTCGACATGAGAAGAAAGCCCAATACCATACGAAACCTCGTGTCGGACCGGTCAACCATCGACGGCACCGAACCCTCCGGGTCGGGTGCGCCCTAACATTATGAGTATCCAGTTTCAGAAATTATGCAGAATCACAGCAAGCCTTCTGGTGAGCATTTGGATTTCCTCTTGCGCGACCACTGAACCTTGGAGCGGTTATAAGCTGAAGCATCACGGAAATATTCTTAACAATGATTTCTCAGATGAAAACCCTCTTTTAATAGTGCCGGGTATGAAGTTATCATCTGCAGTAGATATCCCCTTAATCACCATTTCCTCATCTAATCCAGGAGAAGCGATTGTATTGTTGTTTTCACTTCAATTTGATTGGGTTGCAGATCAAATCAACTCTGATTATAGGAGCATATTTGGAGACGATTCCGAAATTCCTAAGAAAAATTCATACAATATATATGTTCGTGATACTGGAATGTATTACCACATTCATATGGTTGAAGAGTTCATTCTCTTTTCTGAGACCCGTGTTCTGGTGAACCCAGATTATTGGGATGCCTTATGTAAATCATTTTTTCCTGAGAATAGTTATGAGTTTTAATCAATTTATGTATTTTTTCATAACCAAAATATTGAGCGAACCCTCATACTTCGGGTCCGCTCATCTTAACGTTGAGTAAGAGATGAAATGGAAAACCTAAACCTATGGCTATTTGCAACGATCATCGTCATATTGATCGTGTCTTTGCTTTTCAACGTTGGTCGAAAACGTGAATGGTTTACCCTTCTCACGGAATATGGTCTAATTAAAGAGCTCGAATCGTATTTCAGCGGGAGGCCTAAGCTCAGCGACGAAGATTTCTATATCACCTATTTTCAAGACCAAGGTATACCCAAAGAAATACCAATCAGAGTTAGGGGGATATTTGAGGAACAGTTTGAAGCCGATTTTTCCAGGATAACGAACACAGATGACTTCTCTGAAGAAATGAAATTCATTTGGGGATACGATTCCTTGGTAGATGTTGAAATCGTTATGGCTCTTGAAGATGAATTTGATATAAAAATTGAGAACTCAGAAGCGGAAAAAATGAAATCAATTCAAGACATTGTTATGTGTGTTTGGAATAAAAAAAATGACAACCCAACAATGCGGCCAACTGAACCTCCTACGTCGGTCCAGTTGCCTTAAACGTTAGTTTGGAAAATGTGAAATCACACACAAAGAATAGAAATTGCTATTGCGACCTCTGGGAGAAGAAACCAGAGGTTCTTGAAGAACAGGGTGTGCCCAGAGGCTACTGTGGTCTATGCCAAGTTTGCGGCAAGCCAGGACACACTCGCCACTTCCCTGGGGCCGTCCCCTATACTGGCTCGTGGTGTGAATGGCACTATCGGCGACTTATGTTTTTTCATCCTAGTGGTCCTATTGGATGCTTGTTTTGGCTGGGTGTACTCACAACCTTGTGGTTTCTCTTATGGAAGTTCGTGTTGTAGAAGGTGACTTACTTGAACAAAAGGTGGAGGCCATCGTGAACGCATGGAATCGCAACATCATTCCGTGGTGGCTTCTGATCCCTCAGGGAGTTTCAGGTGCAATCAAGCACCGTGGAGGTTTCTCTCCATTTCGAGAGCTTGGTAGAAGAGGTTCCATACCTCTGGGAAGTGCCGTACTGACAGGCTCAGGAAGGTTGCCGTTTAAGGGAATCATTCATGTGGCCGGTATTAATATGCTTTGGCGGGCCTCAGAATCCTCGATTCGCGATTCTGTGAGCAACGCCATGGAAATAGCGATTAATCAGGACTATTTGAGCGTTGCTTTCCCAATTATTGGTGCAGGTTCTGGGGGCTTCAATACAGATTCAGCACTTGAGCTCATGAAAGATCAGTTCAGCTTTATTGATTCAAATATGGACGTTGCGATAGTAAGGTATATGAAAACAAAAACTAACAATTCCCGCCACCGAACAAGTCGGTGCGGGTAGACGTTGTCACAGCATTAGTAACAAATGTTAAATCCATACACAAAAATATCAGTCTCGATTTTCTTTTCGATATTTCTAGCAGCTTGCACCTCAACACCCCATCCTAGGAGTGATGAACTACCTTGGGCTCTTAGCCCTGAATTGCCGATAAACTCAAGGTTAGCGATTTGCGTTCGAGATCTCAGGCCAAAAGTTGAAACGGAGAAAGAACCTACAACGGAATATCTATATACAGGATCAGTTTCGCCTGTTGAAAATCACGCTGAATATTTAGCAAAAGATTTTGGGGATGTTATCATAAGAAGT
The DNA here is from genome assembly GCA_029719485.1 of Kiritimatiellota bacterium B12222. GTDB lineage: Bacteria > Verrucomicrobiota > Kiritimatiellia > SS1-B-03-39 > UBA6053 > UBA6053. The sequence goes on from CP120722.1 coordinate 1,805,918, forward strand.
GGAGGTGCCTACGCATACACTGTTTCCTCCAAAATTGACTTTGATGCCGATGTTTTTATATTGTTTAAAATGAAACATTGGTTCGGAAAGATGAAAAGGTTGGATCTAGATCCAGGCAGTAACTTGACCATCGCAGATGGTGAGTTTGGTGGTGAAATTTTGATTTATCGAAAAGGTGTTCTTATAGCTCAAGAGGAAATTCACTGTGATGCCACTCCAATTGCAATAGACCTGTTTACACCTCTTGCTTCGCAAAGAGAAAATACGCCACAATTGATTTTGAAGGGGCTTGGGCTCACTGCGAATGATGCGATGAATTGTGGCATACACAAAATGATGGACTGTTTGGAATCCATATGGGATAAATGACAACCATTGGTTGGTGGGAACGTTTCACGTCCCACACCCTAAACGTTGACTGGGTAGAGAAAAAGAAGGAATTTGTGAAGCTCGGCATCGGGATCGCAATCGGGATCGAAACCGAAGACATGAGAAGCCCATTTGCTCAGTTTTTCGATACCGGTCCCGATTGCGATCCCGATTTCTCCCCATTCGAATAAGCACCCGTTTAAGAAGAAAAAACGAATATCCATGACACCCGAAAAAAATTTGATCAAAATAGTAGTCAACTCTCAAGTCAAGCGAACCGCGGGTACGCGGTCCGCTTGACTTGAGAGTTGACTACTCATTCTAGATGGTTAGCCCTTGCACCTTGCACCCAAAACGTCGTCGGTATGTTGGTGGAAGGTGTTTATGGGTTTTTCGGCGAAGGTTTTACATCCATGTCTAATGGTCCATGCAGTGAGAGGGTCGCCACTTACCCTGGCCGTTGACCCGTCCTACGGGCAGGCAGGGCTTAAATTTATTTTGGGTTGCCATACCCAGCGCTGCGCACTGGGCTGTGCAGGGTCGCCACCTTCGGGGCTTTGCTGTGGCCATACCGATGGGCATACGCAACGCCTTCAGCGTTGGCATGGGGTGGGGGACCTTTTCCTAGGGTATTGGGTTGCGTTATCCCTCCACGATCCAAACACTCTGCATGGATACGCCAACGGCGTTAATGCTGTCAGTCCAGAGTTAACCGAGGTACGAGGTCTATCCTGGGACATTCGTCCACCCTCTGATTCAACGCTGAAGGCGTTGCGTCATTCCTGCGAACAGGAAAAAGGGTCGAATGTTAATAAAGGCGAAGGGGGAGAGCGGGTGCCCGGGGCGGGGACAACACCGCTGGCAAAAGCCCTCGCTCAGGGACATGCCGACGCGGTATCGCTTTTGCAAAGCCAGGCTGCGGTTTCCGATCTTCCCTGAAGCAGGGGTTCTAAAGTTTAAGAAGGCCCTAGAGAAAACAAATCAGCGAAGCTCTGCGCTGGCTTTTATGTACAGGCCTGCAACCATCACGAGTATCCCCATTGATTTCCTAGGTGACTGATGCATGCGGCACAGCAACCTTAACTCTAACTGAAAATAACAATGAAATTCATCCATCTCCTGGCGACTCTATTCATTTTTATGACCTCGTTGACAAAAGGTACAGAGGTCTCCGACTCCTATTCTGTACCGATCACTATCACCTATAAATATGACTATTTGGTCATTCTACCCGCGAACTACAGTCCCAGTGAGCCGCTTCCTGTCGTCTTATTTCTTCACGGTGCAGGTGAACGCGGGGAAGATCTTCAAATTGTCAAAAAACATGGTCCATTTAAGAAAATTTCAGAAGCTGAAACTCCGGTGATCATCGTCGCTCCTCAATGCCCTAAAGGGGAATATTGGAATACAGAGGTGCTTTCTGGACTTCTGGATGAGGTGGAGAAAAAATATGCGGTCGATAAATCTCGGATTTATCTTACGGGATTAAGTATGGGTGGATATGGTGCTTGGTCGTTAGCGGCATTTGAGCCCCATCGCTTTGCCGCCGTCGCCCCCATCTGTGGGGGAGGTGATCCTGAAGACGCTCGGAAACTTGTCGACACGCCGGTGTGGGCATTTCATGGAGATAAGGATACCTCCGTTAAACTGGAGAAAGGACAGGCCATGATCGACAGCTTAAAGGATGCTGGTGGAAACCCGAAATTTACGATCTATGAGGGTGTGGGCCACGACAGTTGGACTGAAACTTATAACAATGACGAATTTTATAAGTGGATATTTGCTCAGCACCTTCAATGAATTAAATCTGTTCACGCTCATTGATAGTGCATCTTACCATTAAACTGCTTGTAGATGAATCGCTACTCAAGAGGTTTGCATAAATTATGAATGAAAAAGTTAGCCATGTGAAATATTCAGAGATTGAAAACCTTTCAGGTGCTTGGTCGATTGTCGAGCACTGTGAGGTGTCAACCCAAGCCGATATAAAAGACAACGAAATAAAACTGATTGTATCTAACGCCAAGGGAGCCCATTGGCATAGTGAGTTGCGGTATGGGCCGTTTGAAGTTGAGGAAGGGGAGGTTTACGCCCTGTCTTTTGAGACGAAAGCAAAGGTTGCTTATCGGTTTAGTGTATGGCTGGGGCAGTTTGATGCCCCTTATGCTGCGCTTATTGCAGATGAAAATCATTTTGGAGAAGCGCTTGCCGATGGCCAGTGGAGATCGTTTAGCCATGAGTGGGTGGTTACCAAGCGTGAAGTGCGTGCACGCCTGGTATTTGTGGTGGGGCCTATTGATAATATTGTCGAATTTAGAAATATTCGCCTGATTAAAATTAGCCGTTAAACATGCGTTGCGGGAAAAATTTATGAAGATAAGACCTTACCAAAGTTTTGACGAATTGAAAGTGATTGAGCTTTGGGTCGCGTGTGGCTTGGTGTCGTTAAAAAATAATCCGGTCCGAGATATTCAAAGGAAGTTAAAAGTGAATCCCGAATGGTTTTTAGTGGGGGAAGCGGGGGGAGAGATTGTGGCCTCTTGTATGGTGGGATATGAGGGACATCGCGGCTGGATCAATTATTTGGCGGTTGCTCCAAAAGAGCAAGGGAAGGGATGCGCAACCCAAATGATGGATGAGGCTGAACGGCTCCTTCGTGAAGCGGGATGTCCAAAAATAAACCTACAAGTAAGAACGTCAAATTCGAAAGTGATCAAATTTTATGAGGGTCTGGGATTTCAAGTCGATGAGGCGATCAGTTTAGGTAAACGATTGGAGTTTGATGATTAGGCGTCGGCATAAACCACACTGGTTGAGGTTATAGGGCCGCACTTTCAGTGCTTAGGCTATGTGGAAAATAGAGGCCATGGGTTTCATCCATGGCTGGTATAGTGCCGTAGCGTTGCTACTTTTTGTGTTTAATTGAATAAATCACCAAACTCTAAACACGGGACGGGTGGGTTAATTGAAACCTGTAGCAAGCTATGAATTATTCTGGACTTTACGCTCACATTACGGGATTTATTTAGGTGGCTGGTTGCAGATCTCCGATATGAGTCTCCTCTTTTAACCCTTTTTCGCAGGACAAAACATGATGAAAAATAACCCCGTGGTATGGTTTGAAATTTACGTAGCAGATATGGCCCGTGCGAAAGCATTTTATGAAGCGGTGTTGGATATGAAAATGGAAATGATGCCTTCGCCCACCGGTGAATCAGGTATGGAAATGTGGAGTTTCCCTGCGGATCAAGAGGAGAGCATGACCCGCTACGGTGCATGTGGTATGTTGGTTAAAATGGAAGGGTTTACGCCGGGATCTGGTGGCACCTTGGTTTATTTTTCTTCTGAAGATTGTGCGGTGGAAATTTCGCGCGTTAGCGAGAATGGGGGGACGGTAGTGAAAGAAAAAATGCCCATTGGGGAGCATGGTTTTATAAGCCTTGCTCAGGATACTGAAGGGAATATGATTGGTTTTCATTCCATGTGCTAAGGGGATGTGAATGAAAGTTTTGCGTTGTTTGCTTCTCCTCGCTTTGGGCTTTTTTCAAGTAGAGGCTGTGACTCCTTCTAAAGAATTAGACCCTGTTCTGCTTGATCTTTTTGAGCAAGGGCTCTTAGGGCCTGCGCCTTCAGAAATCGAAGGGCAAGAGTTTGTGGCTGAACTTACGGTACGGATGGTCAGTGATCGCTTTCTGGTGTTTTCAGATGCCTACGTGCAGATAGATGAAGAAACTAAATACCAGATAGGGAAATGGATCTTTACGCCAGAGCAATTGGCGAGTGTGCCTGTGAAGGCAGGGGAAAGCTATTTGGTGACTTTTAAAATCCAAAAAGTGATGCGGGAGGAGCCGTATGAGGATATGCCCCATTTCGTGGCGCTTATTCTCTCCTTTGAGGCGGTGGATCAGGATGTTGATCTTCTCGAGGGACCTTAAGTTATGTGATTTCCCCCTCAGGGAGGGTGATTGCTTTAGAAGGTGAGGAAAGTGTGCCTCTAAAAATATGTCTTGTAAGAATTCTAAGTGAAGCGTATGTTTTAGGTATGAAAACTATAGTTAAGAAGAATGCCGGATTTATGGGGCTGGTTTTATTTTCGGCCGTCGTGTCGTCAAGTTTGTGTCGAGGGATTGCTCCCACACCCACGCCCACGGCTGCGCCCACGCCCATGCCCACATCCCTTCCATCGCCCACAGCGACACCGGGTCCCACACCTGTGTCACCTACGGCAACTCCGGCACCCGTTGCGACCGTTACGCCAGTTCCTGCAAGTCCCGCGAGTACGGCCATTCCTGCGGCTACCCCAAAGAGTGCTCAATCGAAGAAAACACAAAATTATATCATAGGGCTCAACAGTCGTATGGCTGAGTTTTCAAAAACCATATCCGTAGAGGAGGGCACACGATGAAAAAATCTCTGTTAACGTTGGTTCTTTTGCTGGGTGTAGGTTTACTTTTTCTCAACTCCTGCGATGGGGATTCTGACAGTTCGATTACGGGGACCTGGCAAGCGGGTTCCATGATGGTGATGTTTTCTTCGGGAGGAACGGGTGAAGCCGATCTGCCTGATAGTTGGGTGGAGCAATTGACCTTTCATGGCGATGGTAGCTATACGTATACGTGGATGAAAGATGGTCGTTCCGGATCTGGTAGTGGGAGTTGGGTGAGGGCGGATGGGAATCTCGTGCTCACGGATGACGGACAGACGGAACAAATTTCTTATACCTTAGACTCTGAATTTTTAAGTCTGAAAACGACTGTGCCCGAAGGCGATGCTGAACTCGTGTTTACGCGGGTGGAGTAATTTTATTCAGGATTGAACTTCCTTAAGGGTAAGAATGCTTGCCCATAACGGCCTACCTGCGCTTTTCTGTAATCGACTTTTTTCAAAAAGAAGTTGAGTTGGAAAATAGCGAAGCCTAGGCTGGTGTGCTCAACAATACTGAGGAGTATGCCCTATGATGGAAGATGTAGATGATGGCTTAAAATTACCGTCCGCCTCGCAGTGGGTGCGTGGATTGAGTGCCCTGACGGGGTTGACCATGATGTTGGTGGGGGTGGTGTATGCGATTCGATTGTTTGGCTGGATTGTGGAAGGGCTTCGTTCGCCGGAAAAAGTAACGGATCTAATCAAACGGTGGGGTATGGCGATGGGAGGGGGGAGGGCTTTTGAAACCATGATAGGAAACGAACGTATTCCGTTGTCCGAAATTTTAGCGGTGTTGGTTTTAGGAGTTGGGATGTGGGTACTGATCAGAATTGCGTTTATGTTTATCTCTGAAGGGTCGAAAATTGTGACCCATACCTTAGGTGAAAAAGCTGCGATTAAACGCATCTTGGTGCATGCATTGGGCGCGGGTGCGGTGAAGGAGACTTCTGATCTTGATCATGAGAATAAAGCTTGATGCCTCCGAGGTCTCGGTGTGAAAGTTGTGCCGGGTTGCGAGTAGTCGTTACGGGGTATAGAATCTGAAGTCATTGACTTGTCTTAAAATGATCAAAGGCGTATGAGACAGCTATGATTTACCCTGATTTAGAAAAAATACATCCCGCACCCTTCCTTTCGGTGTTGCGTGGATACAAGTTTTCTTTTTTGCGGGGGGATTTGTTAGCGGGCATTACTGTAGCTATTTTTGCAATTCCTCAAGCCATTGCCTGTGGGATTATTGCGGATGTTCCTCCGATTCACGGCTTGTATGGTGCGATGGTGGCGGCGATGGTGGCCGCGTTGTGGGGGAGCTCTCCTTTTGTAAATACAGGGCCGAGTAATTCAGCGTCTTTGTTGACTGCGGCGGTGATGTTGTCGTTTATCGAAAGCGAAAATCATTTGCAGATGGTATTTTTGTTTACCTTGATGGTGGGGCTTATTCGTTTGGGGATGGGGTTGTTACGGATGGGCAATCTGATTCATTTTGTGCCTGAGTCGGCCTTTCTTGGATTCACGGTGGGGGTGGGCAGTATGATTGCGTTGGGGCGCGTTCACGATTTGTTTGGTATTTCTCAAAGTACGACACGTTGGTTTCCGGCTGCGACGCTTGATAAGTTCAGTCGGGTGGGGGATGCCAGCCCGCACGCGTTGGCGGTGAGTGGCCTGGCCTTGCTGATCATGTTTGGGCTGACCAAATATTCTAAAAAATTTCCGGTGGCCTTGTTCGCGATTGGGGTGGGGGTGCTTTATGGTCAAGTGGTGCCTGGCAATGATTTAATTCTGGTAAAGGATTTGTTCAAGGTGACCACGGGCTTGCCTTCCTTTGTCTCTCCGTTTTTTAGTGGCTGGATGGAAACGATTCCTGCCTTGGCTCCCGGTGCATTGGCGGTGGCGGTGGTGGGCTTGATTGAAGCCGTGTCTATTGGTCAAACCTTGGCGGTACGGCATCGTCAGAAGTTGAACTTTAATCAGGAATTTTTTGGTCAGGGACTCAGCATGATTGTGAGTGCTTTTTTTCAGGGCATTCCCGGGTCAGGCAGTTTCAGTCGATCCTTGTTACTTGAGGAATCGGGCGCGCGCACCTTTTTGGCCAACGTGGTATTTGGCCTCGCGACCGCACTGGCCTTGCTCACGCTGCCGGGTCTGATTAATCTGATTCCTGCGGCGTCGTTATCCGCGCTGTTGCTTTATATTGGCATTCGGTTGATTGATCCCAAACGGATTAAACGGCTGTGGCGGACTTCCCGTTTAGATGTGGGGGTCATGGTGGCCACCTTATTTGTGACGGTATTTGTCAAAATTGAATATGGCATTTTTACGGGGATTGTGTTGGCGGCTTTGTTGTTGTTACAACGCAGTCGTTCTTTGCATTTGAAAGAAATTTTGCCGAAACCGGATGGGTCCTTTGAAGAGTTGCCTTACAGTCCGGGGTCGCATCATGAAAAAAGTGCGATCATTGGATTATCTCTCCATGGGGATCTCAGTTATACGGTGGCGCATGAGCTCTTGGAACAATTGAACGAAATTACGCAAGTTCAAGACCCGGAAGTCATGGTGTTGCGGATTCGTCAAACCTACGCCATTGATTTTTCAAGTTGGAATGCCATTTTGGACTTTTCAGAGAGTTTCCAGAAAGATGGCCGGAAAGTATACCTCACAGGGATTGATGAAAAGGTGTGCAAGACCATTCACGATGCCCGCGCCCACGAATGGCTTCCGGATGACCAGTTATTTATAGGAACGCCGGTATTGATGGAAAGTTTTCGGAAAGCGTTACGGCATGCTGCGGAAAATATCTCCGATCCCAGTCGTATCTCAGGGGTGTGGAAGGATTGGTTGGAAAATCCAGTGGTGATTAGTCGGGAGCAGTTGTTGGATATTGAAAAATTTCTGAATGGTGAGGCTTAACTCAAACTCTTGGCCAAAGAAGGGTTGGCATTTCTGAGGATTCACGGTAGGTTTTTCTCGTCTCCTCCTTTAGCAATTAACCCGAGAATACCTTTATGGAACGACCTACAGCCCACGCCCAAATTGAAAATACCCTTGCAAAGATGGCGGAGCCTTTTGGGGAGCCGGTGTTTGATGAATGGTTTTTGGTGGCGAAGGCGGGTCCGGGTTGGGAGGTGCTGAGTTATGAGGGACCGCGTCCTGATGAGTATCAGGCTGCGTTCACCAAAGACATGGCTTCACTTCGAAATACCTTGAAGCCCGGACGATTGGAGTTAGGCGATTTTGCTTTTTCTCATGAAGGGGTGGGCTCTGGTTTTGATGCCCATATGGTTGCGGGCCCCGAGGTCTTGGTGTTGTTTAACAATACAGGGAAAAGCACGGGTGATATTACGGGTGACCCACGCTGGAAAATCTCCCAAATTCATTTTAATGAATTGTTGGAGACTTTTTTAAGTGATCCTGTGCTGTGAGTTAGGCCAGACCTAAATAGATAAAGGCCGCAAAGGCCATGATCAGGACTGCGGCGACAGGGCGGGGGAGTCGTCCTCCGCAAGTGACGAAGAAGAGATGTATGCCTGCTAAGGCCATCAGCCCCAGCATGCTCTGTTGGAGAAAAGGACTACTGGGGATGGGGCTGAAAATTGCAAAAAGGCCTATGCAAAGAGGGATGCAGATATGTGCGTCGCCTGCTTGAGAGGTATACACCACGTCCATCCGGTTTTTGGCTCCATAATAAAAGGCCAGTAACGCATTGGGGAGGACCATGAGTACACCACTGAGCCATCCCAGAAGATGTTGTGGTGCCCAGGAATGATCTTGTTGCTGAAACCATTCCACCAGCCAATCGGTGCTGACTACGACGGTGGCGGCGCAGAGCAACAGCAGGAAGGCTTCGAGGGGTAGGCTTTTGGGATAACGTTTTTTCTGGAGAAGGTTGGTTTTTTGAACGTCGTAGAGGTGGAAGCACAGCCAAAAGATGAACAGGGCCAGAAATACAAATCCGTCCATACGGCTCAACGAACCATCTGCAGACAGCAACCAGGTGATGAGGGTGAAAAAGAGCACCGCCACCAAGTTGAGCGAGAGGGATAATCGTCCGATGTGATAGGCTTGTTGCGCAGCTTTTCCCTTCTTGGAAGAGAGCCCGCTCATTTTCCAAATGAGGGCGGGGGCGGCAATCAGCAGGGTGAGATTGGTGATGTTATTAAACAGACAGTTGATCAGCACATCGCTGCCCGCCCCGCCGTGTCGGGCGAGGACCAAGGCGAAGATGATGTTGCCCATGCCTGAACAAAACGGCATGAAAATCGTCCCGAGCACGGTGCCTTCCACGCCTTTGGCCGCCAAGCTTTCCAGTCGCCAAATTACCAGGAAATTTGCGAGTATAAACAGGAACAAGGCCGCATAGGGTGCTGCGTTCCCCAAGGAAGAAATGGCGTGATGAAAAAAATCCATGGAGGGAAACTTAACAGGATTTTTGTGGCCTGAATATCAAAAATATCCAGAAGTCGACGTTCGTTTTACCTCATAAGATTTTGAATGTGACGAAGGATACGGGTGGTGCATTTGAGGGGGGGGGAGGTTGGAGGATGCGCTCTGCACTGGCGGAGGTTTTTGTTGTATGAGTAAGTGCTGGCCCGGACCTTTGGCCCGTATGAATTTGAACGCAACAGCCTAGTCGTGTTGCTCTTTTTGTTTCAAAAACAAAATGACCCCGACGATAATGAAATTCAGTATCGCGGTGAGCAGTTGAGCCATCAGAGATTGGATGACAAAATATTTTTCCGTGAAAATATAGATACCCAAGTTCGCAATTCCGAACAGAACCCAAGTGAGCACGCTCACGCCTTGAGTGGAGCGCGAGCGTAACAATTTGATGAGTTGCAGGGAGGTAGCGGCAGGTAGGGTGATGGCCGGAATCCAGCCGGCCACGTTGACCCAGAAATCAGACACTTAAAGCTCCAGTTCTTGGTGAAGGCCTTTGATACTGTCTAAGATCTGCTCTTGGTTATCCCACGCGACTTTGACTTTATCGCCAGTGAAGCTCAGTGTGACGGGGCGTTCAGGGTGACGATGTTTCAAAAGATTTGCCAAGGTGATGGCTTTTTCCGCTCCGTCGCCTGTTTGGAAGTTCCATACTTCATCGGGTTGCGCTAAACGATTTTCGTCATAGACCGAATGAGAGGGTAAGGCGCAAATCTTTTCGACGGCGTCTGATTCTGAAACTTTGCGCAAAGCATCGATAACCACGGGGTTACGTTCTAAGGCCGCTTTAAGGAAAGGTTTCCAATCCGTTTTGGTGAGATCGCGATAGGCGTAGAAGGCGAGATCGACTACTGGATTCGTTTCGCGCATGCCTTCGAGCGTTTCAATGATTTTCTCACGGCCCCATTCGGCTTTGAGCTCAATTTTAGGACTGGGCACAAAGGTGCGGTTTTCGGGGAAACGGGGTTCGATATGGCAAAATTCGACTAATAATTGGCCGACATTGCGCGCTTTGGCATTGGTGCAGCTGAAGGCATCCATCAGGATGGCCAGATCTTTAGGATCGTTTAAATCCAGGTCCGGATTTTGTTTAAAGAAGTCTTCGAAGGTATTGAGAACGATGCGGCCTTGAATAGGGCAGGTGTAAAATTCGAAGCCATCGATTTCATCCAAGAGTTTATCGCGGGTATCGTCATTGACACGATAGCTACTGCCATGTTCGTAGGCATAAACTTTTTCAGCTTCGATATAGCGGTGTCCGCCATGACGGTCCTGACGGATTTGGAAGCATTTCTGCAATTCAGAGTGTTGGCGCAGGAAGTTGGAGAGGATCTCCATATCGATTTTAACGGTGAGGTACTCACTTAGTTTGTCGATGTTTTTTTGGTAGGAGGCGGGGTCAATGGTGGCTTCGGGATACATGGTGTGGATGTATCCGGTATTGTTGGCCACGATGGTGATTTTTTCATTGCGGATCGCGCGTTGGGCTTTCCATGAAATCTCGGTGCCATTGAACCACATTTTTTTGGTGACGATTCTGCGGTTGTTGGTGATGACACCTTCGCCCAAATTCACAAAGTTTTGAGAGTGGAGTGGGGTGGCCAATAGTAGAATATCTTCGAGTGCCACTCCACCGACGATAAACATGGCGGCGGCGTAGAGGGTAGAAAGAGACACACATTCGCCAGCACCCATGCTGTATCCCTCTTTATGGCGAAAGGCATCCATGGCTTCGATGGTTTCCGTTTTCCAATAGGGAATGATATCGTCGGTATAATTATCGAGACCAAAATGTTTCCGAATATCGAGGTCAAAATAGTATTTATCCCCTTCGTAGCCAAAAAGGGCATTGCTTCGTTTGAGGATTTCAGGATCGATAATTGAAGAAAAGCGTTCCATTTCCCGTTCTTTGGTAGTGAGACCCCACGTATCCAGATCCAGATTAAAATCGTAGGCATCCATGATGTATTGTTTGAGGCGTTGCACGCGTCGATTTGAGGATTTGCCTTGAATTTTTTGAGCCCAATCCTCTTCCAACCATGCCCAAATGCGGGGTGACATGATGTTCGCTAAAACCAAAGAATAAAGTAATTCAGGGAAAACGAATATTTCCATATCTCCGAGGGTGATGGCGCTGGAATACTTTTCTAACGAATAATTGGGATCTTTGTCTTGATGTGTCATGTTCATTGATTGATTGTCTTGCATGATCCGTTTCTGGATGCAAGTCTGTTGATTGTAACTTAATCGTAGTTACACGCTATTTGAAGTTTTGCAAAATAAGATCCCCGTGCCATGTCTGAAGAATCTGAAAAATCTGAAAATCCTGATGCTCCTAAACCTGAAGAACTCCAGTCCCTATTTGGAAGTTTTGATTTAACTCCCGATTGGGCTAAGGGGAAACCCGGTGTCACCCAATCTGAACCTACTCACCGCTCTAAAGGGGGCGGACGTGGTCGTGATGGAGGCGGAAGACCTCGGGTGCCGAAATCTTCTCGTCCCAATATGCAAGGTGTGCGGGTGAAACCCCGTCGCACGCCTCAAGAGGGCGGTGGTCGTGGAGAAGATTTCCGTGACAACAATTCCCGCGGACCCCGTGGAGAAGGTGGATATGGCGGACAACGCTATCAAGAACGGGCCCCCCGGGTGCCGGTACATGTAGATTTTATTCCCGAGAAAAAACGATTGAGTAAAGTGGTGAAAGTCATTCGCCAGTCTCATCGCGCATTTCCGCTGAAAGTGGTTGCGGGTAAATTTATGGAAAAAGCTTCGTTTATTTCCATGAAATATACGGTGAAAGACAATGTGGGTGAAGACGCTACAGATTTCCACTTATTTGTGTGTACCGCAAATGGAATGGTGTTTTCCGATCAGCAAGCTTGTGAGCAATACATTTTAAACCACGGCATGGAGGCTACTTACGAACGTGAAGATCGTGAAATTGCACCTCCTGCAGGTAATTTTGTATGCGTAGGGCGTCACGGTCGTAGTGGTCGTTTGGTCGGTCCTCCCAATTGGCATGGCTATCAGACGCGGTTAGAAGCCCTTCGCAGTGAAGTGGCTGAGGACATGCCGTTGGAAATGTTCAGTCGTCAGATTGAAATGAGTCATGACGAAGCGGATATTGAGGCCTGGAAAAAAGATGTCTCGGTGCAAAGCTTTTATCGAAAGAAACGGGAAGAAAAGCCCGCTCCTGCCGCTGAAGAAAAAGCTGCGGAAGTTGTTGCTGAAGAAGCTCCTGTTGTTCCTGAAGTTTCAGAAGTGCCTGCCGATGCTGGCGCTGAAACGGCTGACGCGCCTGTAGCAGAAGAGACGGTGGTGGCTGAAAGCCCTGTCGTTGAAGGTGAGGGCGTGGCTGAGACGTCTGTGGCCGCAGAAGAGACCGCAGAAGAGGCTCCTGTTGCTGAAGCAGAAGCCACACCGGTGGAAGATAACCGTCCTTACGATTGGACACGTGAAGAGGCCGAAGCTGATTTCCGTCAGCATCATATGCCTAAATTGATCAAGAAAACCAAACGTGCCATCATGCCTGGGTATCTTTTTGACAAAATGTCTGATCCCGGCTTGCTCAGCTTAACTAAATTTCATTTGAATCGTGAGCATGATCGCCCGAATTCAATTATTTTTGCATTACGTCCTGCCTTTAAGCATATGCGCTTGCATGTTTTCCGTCACCACGGAGAATTGATGGTGAGTGGCATTGCTCAACATCCCTTGCCTGATGATTTAAAAGTAGTGGATGAAATTCGCCATATTATTGATTATGTGGCGGCAAATCCTGGGTGTAATACCCAAGTAGCCCTACAAGCTGTCGCCAAGCAAGATGGTGAGATTCCCGCGGATTTGGTTTCGCACTTCCGTTGGATGATTGAAAAGGGGCATTTGGTCGAAATGCATGATGACACCCTTCAACTTCCACACGCTTCCGGAAAAAAATGAAATTCCCTGTTAAAAAAATCCTTGGCCTGATTTTGGGTCTGGGATGTCTTATGCTGTTGCCGTTTTGTCACTTTGAAGGCTTGAGCCCTTCTGGACATATTACTTTAGGAATCTTCGCATTTGCGGCGATTTTTTGGATCATGGAGCCGATTCCGATTTACGTAACCAGTTTATCGATCATATTAGCTCAGGTCTTGTTGTTGTCAGATAAAAGTTTGTTTTTGAAGGCGCTGACCCAAGCTTCGGGTGGTGACTATGTGGCGCCGCGCTATCAGGATTTTTATGCCACGATGGCGCATCCGATTCTGATTTTGTTTTTGGGCGGATTTAGTTTGGCCAAAGCTGCAGAGAAATATCAACTTGACCGCAATTTGACCCGTATTTTATTGAGGCCGTTTGGAACATCTCCTACGCGGGTGGCCTTGGGTGTGATGCTGGTAACGGGGATTTTGTCTGCGTTTATGAGTAACACCGCGACGACGGCGATGATGATGACGGTTGCCTTGCCCATTGTGGCGAAAGTACCTGCCACGGACCCTTTCCGTCGTTTGATCGCATTATCTATTCCGGTAGGTGCCAATATCGGAGGAATCGCTACTCCGATTGGTACGCCTCCTAATGCGGTGGCGATTGCTGCATTGGCCAAGCAGGGGACGATGGTTCCTTTCAGTACCTGGATGATGATTGCCACGCCATTGGTGGTCTTGTGTTTGCTCCTTTCGTGGGTGGGCATGTGCCGTATGTTTAAACCACAATTAGAGAAGTTTGAACTCAGCATTGAAGGGAGTTTTAATTTAGCCCCTAAAGCGATTGGCTGTTACGTGATCTTTTCCGTGACGGTACTGCTGTGGGTTACCGAAAAATTACATGGGATTCCTTCAGCGGTCATCGCTTTTTTACCGATGGTGTTTTTGCCGGCTTTGGGCATACTCGACAAGCATGATATTCGCAGTCATGCCTGGGAAGTCTTATGGTTGGTTGCCGGAGGGATTTCTCTGGGCCTGAGTTTGAAAAGCACAGGTTTGGCCCATTGGATGATTAATCAGGTTTCTTGGGATGCGTTCTCACCCTTTATGTTGATCCTGTTGTTTGCCTTGGTGGGCTATGCGGTGGGGAATTTGATTTCTCATACGGTAAGTGCCACGATTTTGGTGCCGATTGCCATTGCGATGTTGGCGCCGGATGCTGCCGTAGGTCCTGCCGCGATGATTATCCCCATTGCTGTGATCGGAATTATTGTGAGTTTTGCCATGATTTTACCTATTTCAACTCCACCGAATGCGATTGCATTGGCCACGGGCTTGATCGAAACCAAGGATTTAGCCAAAGCAGGATGGTTGGTCGGGATTATTGGCATAATCTTCACCTTGTTATTTGGGGCTTATATATGGCCTCTGATGCTTTAATTACAGAATCGGAGAGCAACTGATGTCAAAAATAGTACTTGTATGTGTTGAAGATGAAGCGGATGTTTTGGATGCGGTTATTCGTGAATTAGAGCCGATGGAGGATGTCTGCGTGGTGGAAGCGGCTGCGGATGCTGCAGAAGCGCGCGTGTTGTTGAAGCAGATTGCAGATCGTGGTGACGAAACCGGCGTGATCTTTTGTGACCACATTATGCCTGGTGAAAATGGGGTGGAGTTGTTGGTGGATCTACAAAAGGATGATCGCTGGGTGTTTACGCGGAAAGTGTTGCTCACGGGGCAGGCAGGACTGGAAGCGACGGTCAAAGCCGTGAATCAAGCTGAGCTTTCTCATTACATTTCTAAACCATGGGATGGGGATGAGGTTTTGAAAGTTGCGATTCAGGAATTGTCCCATTATTTGGTGGTCAAAGATATCAACCCTTTACCTTATCTCAAGCATGTGGATATGGATATCGTGGAAGAGTTGATGCGTAAACATCTCACTGCAGATCGTTAAGGCTATGCCTACATCGGATGCGCATCTGATGAAATCCTCGACCTCTGAAGCATTGCAGGGACTGGTGGCATGGGCCAGGCATGCGGGCGTCGAGACGCTGCGATTGAAGCCTCGCGAATGGATGATGAGGGAAGGGGATAAGAATCGTTCCCTTTGTGTTCTGCTGGCAGGAGAAGTTCAATTATCCAAAGCTGGGCCTGATGGCCGTGCCCAAAAGTTGGATTTATTGCGACAAGGGTCTCTGATTGGTATTCTTTCTTTTTGGACCGGAAATCCTTCTTTTTCAGATTCTCAGGCCATTGGAGAGGTAGAGTATCTTAAATTAGACCGGGACTTGTTTGATCGCACTGTTGCCGAAGATGCGGAGTTCTCTAGTTTAACCCTTCAATTATTGGTCGCCAATCTGAGTGATCGCTATCGAAGTCTGGTGGGCTTGAATTTAAAAGTTGCTGGACTTACGCAAGAACTTGAGCATGAACGCAATGCCTTACAGGCAGCGGTCAAAGATCTGCAACAGACCCGCAATCAGATGGTTCATCGGGAAAAGTTGGTAACCATGGGGCAATTATTAGCCGGTATTGCGCATGAGATTAATAATCCTTCGACCTCATTGATGCAAAGTGTGAGCCGTCTGAGTGAAGATTTGTCTGCATTTGTTCAGGATAAACCTGATGAATTAAGGTTGTTACAGGCCGGTCAGGCCGCTCCCTTCGTGAGTACCTCTGAAAGTCGGGTGAAGTTGAGCGCCTTAATCGAACAATATCCGGATTTGTCTAGAGCGCGGGCGAGGCGATTGATTCGCTTTCCTGATGAATTACTCGAGGGGCTACGAAAGGATTTAAAGAAATCTCGCTGGCATCGTGTGGATGAGCATATCCGGTTGTTTGAACTGGGAAGTTCTTTGCACAGCATTGAGATTGCCAACGAACGTATTACCCGTTTGGTGAAAAGCTTAAAAAGTTATAGTCGTCAGGATGAACCCGAAGATGCGGGGGTTGATTTGGGGAAATGTATCCAGGATACCTTAATGATTTTGAATCATAAGCTTAAGTATTATGACCTGAGCTTAGAGGTAGAGACTTTACCTGTGGTGCATGGCCGTCCGGGAGAGGTGAATCAAATTTTAACGAATTTACTGTCCAATGCATGTGAAGCGACCGAGCCTGGGAAAAAGATCTTGATTCGGAGTGGGCAAACAGAGGATGTGGTTTGGGTGGAGATCGGGGACGATGGCTGTGGGGTTCCTGAGCACCTGATGCAGAAAATATTTGAGCCGAATGTGACCACGAAAAGTGGGGGGGGGCAGTTTGGCTTGGGCTTGGGCTTGGCCATTTCGAAAGATTTGGCCATGCAGCATGGGGGATCTCTTACGCTCAGGAATCGGGAAGAAGGCGGTGCGATCTTTCGATTGGAGTTACCCTTGCAGTGCTAGCGTGCTGAAAGAGCTTTGATGGCATGGCCTAATGTATCGACAGAAAAAGGCTTATTGAGGAAGCGGCAATGGGGGGAGGAGAGTTGTGCGGGATCGATGACGTCGGAACTGTAGCCTGAGACAAAGATGCATTTTAATGACGGGATGATTTCCTTGGCTTGATTGTATAATTCTTGTCCGCTTACTCCGGGCATTAAAACGTCGGTAATCAGGAGGGTGATATCCCTGTTTTCATTGATAATGCTGAGGGCTTTTGACGGCTCTGCACAAATGATGACATCGTGTTTAAGTTGTTTTAAAACCATATCTCCAAGTCTCAAAATATGTTTGTCGTCGTCTACCATCAGAATGCGAATGGGCTGAGGTTTTGAGGGCTCGTTGGGGGGGGCTTGGTTTTGGGGCAGGAGTATTTCCATGCGTGTACCTCCGGAGGGGCTTGGGTGAACTTGGATGGATCCGTTGTTTTGTTGTAGGGTGCCGTAAAAGCTTTCGAGGTGTAGATCTGAGTTCTAGCGGTGTTGAAAAAGGGGGGGGAGATGGGCTGCCACTGCTGGATCCATTGCTTTTTTATTGTCTTCGACCTTGAAGGAAAGAGCCTTCGTCAGGCTCGCATGCCATATACAGTGCGTCTGTCTGTGTGGACATGGGGTTTTGATTTTGAGAGTGTATGGACAGCCTTCCGCAAGTATTAATGGCATTTTTGGCGATTTCAACCCAACCTATGCAGATTTGTTCGAGTTGTCCATTGCCAATTTTTACCTCGTGAATGACTTTTGATCATTTCCATTCGGCATGAATCTGATGGCCGTGAAGCGATTCAAATATCGGTTTCGGTGTCTGTGGGAGAGATGGGTGGG
The DNA here is from genome assembly GCA_029719485.1 of Kiritimatiellota bacterium B12222. Lineage (GTDB taxonomy): Bacteria > Verrucomicrobiota > Kiritimatiellia > SS1-B-03-39 > UBA6053 > UBA6053. Next base: position 1,823,297 of record CP120722.1, read on the forward strand.
ACTGCGCCGCCTGTGCCGGCATGCCTGATGTGGACTGCTGCGTGGAGATAGCGGTGCCGGAGAACGTAGGGCCGGAACGTCAGATTTAGTTGAATGCGGACTTCGTCAGGGGCGGGCTGAACCTTGTGGGCATCAAGAAAACCGAGTGTAGAGAGGGCTTTAGCTGTTCTTTTCAGCTTGAGCGTGTCGAACAGGGGCGAAGCTATGTCGATGGATGGGGCAGGGGCCTAAGGATTCCAGGGCACGAAGATGTATTTTTGTGCCGTACCCTTTGTGTTGTGCGAAGCCGTAGCCGGGATATTTTTTCTCCATCTTGATCATGATGGCGTCTCGGGTTTCTTTGGCCACGATACTGGCTGCGGCAATAGAGAAACATTTGCGGTCCCCTTTCACGATGGCGCGATGCTCCATGGGCAATCCTTGAATAGGTAAACCATCAATTAATGCGAGGGAAGGTGTATCGGGCAACTTAAGCAGTGCTTTCTTCATGGCCAGATGGGTGGCACGCAGAATATTCAGACGGTCGATTTCCTTTGGAGAGCATTTTCCGATACCGACTTGGACGCCCGGGTAGGCGAGGATCTCTTTGAGGAGGGCCGCTCGTTTTTTTGAGGAAAGAATTTTGGAGTCTTGAATGCCCGGGATGATTTCTTGGGCTTCTCCTTGTAGTACATGGCAGGGGAACATGACTGCGGCCGCGACCACGGGGCCTGCGAGCGGTCCGCGACCTGCTTCATCAACTCCCGCAACAAGAAAAACGCCGCTGTGGAGGGCGGCGTGTTCTGCGGCTAAGAAGCCGGTATCCATCTGAAAGAGCTCAGGTGATTTTAGCTTTTTTGCCTTTAAGTTTACGGGCATAATAAAGTTTAGCGCGGCGTACTTTGCCTTCACGTTCTACTTCAATTTTCTCAACCACAGGTGCGTGGATGGGGAATACTTTTTCAACACCTTCTCCGTAAGAAATACGGCGAACGGTGAAGGTTTCAGTAGCGCCATGTCCATCACGGGCAATGACTGTTCCAGAGAAGATCTGGGTACGAACGTTGTTACCTTCCTGAATGCGAACGTGTACCTTAACGGCATCGCCCACTGCAAATACAGGAGTTTCTTCTTTGCGATTTTCTGCGTCTATTTTTTCTAAAAGCGTGCTCACGGGTTTTCCCTTGGTCGAAATTGTTTGTGTGAAAGGGGTGCAAAATAGGGATAATAACGCTCTCGTCAAGCAGAATGCATCGGAAAATACGTCTCAGTTCCCTCGGGGAAGCTGTCTTTTAGTGTTGCCAGCGGGACTTGCAAGGCATTTAAGAGGCGAATGTTCTACTCCTCTTGTCTTTCTTGGATTCGATTTTTACGTTTACCCGCGGTACTGACGGTTCCTGGGGATGTTTGGGTGGGGGCTGCGTTGGTCGGGGGGGGCGTGTCGTATGGGGAGACCTTGGCTGTTTGTTGTGCGTACCTTTTTGGTATGGGGCTCAATGATGTTGTGGATGTGAGGGCTGATAGGGTGAATCGACCTGAACGTCCGCTTCCTCAAGGGGACATTCCTTTGAAGGTGGCTATCAGCGCGTGCATTGCGTTGTGTATGCTGTCTTGGGTGTTGAATCCTTGTGGGGCACAAGTGGCGCTGTTGGGGATGGTGACGGCCTACAATACGCTCAAGCATCTCCATTTATGGCTGAGTGGAGGCTTGATGGCGGGCTGTCGGATTTTGGTATTGTGGATGGGTGCAGGTGCTCCTGGGGAAACGAGGTTGTTATGGCCGCTGTGGGTGCTTTGGGGCTATTTGATTCTGATGATAATTCTGTTGGCCGATCTGGAAAACAAACAAAGTAAGCGGATCCTGCCTCTCACGCTTGGACTGAGCCTGTGGTGGCTTGGAGCTCCGGTGTTGGCCATTCTTTTAGGGGCGTGGACAGCGTGGGTATTGTTGCCCTGGGGGCTCTTGATCTTTTTAACGTTGAACAATCTTCAACAGATCTTTCGTACGCATCAGTTATCCCCTAAAAACACGGGTGTGTGGTTGTCGATGTTGATTCCGTTACAGGCTTCATTCTTGTGTGCATTTGGAGATGTGTCACTTGGCTTGGTGGTGTTATTGGCCTGGCCGTTGTTGAAAATGATCTTGCGTAAAATTCAGATCTCTTGAGGGAGGATTGTCCCGATTGTCAGATGCTTTTTCATTGAATTTTTCTATCAGTTTAGGAGGTTTAAGTCATGAATATTTCCGATTTCCTTGAACATGTCGCGTCTCATTCCCATCCTGAGGCTACATGGTCTTCCGCAGTGCAGGCGATATGGTACGCAGAGAAAGGAGAATGGACGTTGGCGCATGACCGCTGTCAGGAGGGTGATGAAAAAGATGGGGCGTGGGTGCATGCGCATTTGCATCGGGAAGAGGGGGACCTGTCGAATGCCCGGTACTGGTATCATCAGGCGGGTCAGCCAGAGAGCCTTGTTTCGGTTGCGGAGGAACGTCATGAAATGATCCGTAGCCTTTTAACCCGGCGACAACTTTGAAGTTTTGGGTTCCTTTTGTTGGGGTCTGCCTCTGCACACTGTCGTTGTTCTCGGGAGAGGCCGAGGACTGGTTGGCGCAGTTGGGTGCTGAAACTTTTGAAGAGCGGGAGGCCGCCAGTCAGCGATTGTGGGAGATGGATATTCAGGCGATGGATGTTTTGGTCATTGGAGCCCAAAGTGAGGATCCTGAAATTCGCCGTCGCTCCCAGGAGCTGTTGAAATTTTTTAGTGCGGGTGTTTCTCCGGAATGGCCTCAGGAACTTCAGCAAAAGGTGATCGACAGCGATGGGGCTTCGCAGGAGGTTCTCACTGATTTGATGAAAGAACTGTTGGCGTATGATGAACCCTCGGCCTTGCCCTTTTTAGTGCGACAACTCCGCGGCCCAGCCAAAAGCACTGCGAAGAAACACCTTGATCTGATGGTGCAACAGGAGGTCTATCAACCCAGGTTCATGCAACAACTTCCGCATCCACCCCAAAATAAACTGGAAACGGATTTGTGGTATCAGGTCTACCAGAATAAGGGCAGTTTTTCCGCAGTGAAGGCGGCGTTGGCCTTGCCGTATCTTTCGCCATCTGATCAACAGAAGTTAGTTCAGGAGGGGGTGAAGGTATTGCAACGTTTGCACCGGGATAAAAAGTTCGCCGACCTTTTAACGGAAGCAAAGGCCTTGTCGGCTTTATATCCCGATTTTCCTCCGTACATCTATCAGGAAGGATTGGCTACATGGCATTTGGGTGATGAAGAGGGGGCAAAAGTGTACTGTGATTACGCACTTTCTTTGTATCCTGAAAATGAAACTGCGCATTATCAAGTGGCCGAAATGTTACAGGAATCTGGACACCGCTATCTCGCTGCTCGCGAATGGGCCGTGGTGGTAACCGTCGCGCCTCATGGAGGTCTTCATGATGTAAATGCCTATTTTCATTTGGCGGATTACCATCAGAAAATGGAGCGCTATGATGAGGCTGCAGAGGCCTATGAACATGCGATGATGGGTATTCGTCAACTCAATGATCGAGGCCTTTCGGGCACGCTGAATGGAGGGAGTGAAGCGGATCTTTTGCAACGGATCCAAGAGTTGAGATCCAAGGCCTTGAAGAAACAAATGGGTGAGGATGCGGTAGCGTTGCGTTGTGGGATTGCGGTGAAGGAGGGGCGTTTTGATGAGTTGCGGGAGATGACGGATCTTACAGGGGCTCAAATGACGCTGGAGGTGAAGCCTTTTGGGCTGCGTTTACTCGAAATTGTGCCGTCTACCTTGGTGTACCTTGCCGAAAAAGAAAAGTTGGTGTTGATGGTGAAAGGGGAGGTTGTCGGTGAAAAGGTCGACTATGTTTGGGAGGAGGGGACCAAGGACGGGCGCAATTGGGTGTTGGTGAAGGCGCTCGATATGCGTTATATTTTCGAGTTGAACCCAGAAACGCTACGGGGTGAACTTATTGATCAATTTGAATTAGAGTACACGTGTTATTTGATTTTGAACGAGCGCATGAAGGACTTGGCGGAAGGGTCCATCACCGTAAATGATGAATCCTTTAGCGTTGAAGAGCTACCCCAGGGTATCCCTTTTGATTATTTACCTGAAGAAATGAATATACAGTATAGCGGTATACGGGATGACGGCATGGAGCTGAATGTAACGTTAACGATAGATCCCCGAAAGAGGGCCCCTGATTTCCCATGAACATGATGATCAAGAAGCTGTTTTCCCTGTGTAGCCTTATGGCTTTTGTGAGTACGCCCCTCTTTTCGGCGGAGGTGGATGAGTTGATTGAACAATTGGGTGCGGAGAGCTATGAACAGCGCGAGGCGGCTACCGAGGCGCTGTGGGGCATGGGGGCTCGGGCATTGCCCGGCGTGAGGGAAGCGACAAAGGATGCTGATCCAGAGGTGAAGGCCCGCGCATTGTATTTATTGCCGTACTTGGAGCGAGGGGTGCCCCCTGACTGGCCCGAAGATTTGCAAAAAGATGTGCTCAACTGTGAAAACTTATCTGAGGGGGCTTTGGCGGAGTTAATGGAGACGATTGTTGCGTCGTATGGAGAGGAGGCATTGCCTTTTGTTATGAGTCAGCTTCAGGGCAACGCCTCTGGAGCGGCAGTAGCGCTCTTAAAAGCGCAATGGGATCAAGTGGGCTGGCGGGAGAAAATTATTCAGGCCTTGCCTGCTCAGCCTGCCACGGAATTAGAGGCTCATCTTTTAGCGGATGCGTTGATGCAATCCGCGGAATTATCTGATTATCAACAAGCGTTGGCGTTGGAGCATCTCTCGGAAAGCTATCGAGAAAAAATTATTCGTGCGGCCATCAAGGAGATGATCGTTCTGAAGAAAGCAAAGGAATATGAGGTTTTGAAAATTCAAAGCCAAGCCTTTGGTCGGCTGGCTCCTCGGGATGCAAGAATGTTGTATGTGGAGAGTATCGCACTTGCTCAATTGGGCGAGCCGTCTTTGGCAGAAGGATTACAGGCTCAGGCCATACAATTGGATCCTGAGGAAGAGTTGCCTCATTATTTGGCTGCGGTGATGTTGGAAGAGATGGGCAAAGTCAATTTGGCCATTAAAGAATGGCAACAGGTTTTGGCGATTGCGCCCCAAGATGATGTGTATGATATCAATGCGTATTTACATCTGGGGGAGCTCTATCAACGAAAGAAAATGTTCGATAAAGCGGCGGATCATTTTGAGGAATCCCTGGGTTTGTTTCGAGCAGCTCGGGAGCAGGGGCAGGGCATGGGGATTGTGGGGGCTACGGAGGAAGAGCTTGAGCAACGTATTCAAAAGTTACGTGGACTTAAAACGGTGATTCATGTGGGGGAAGACCCGCTGACGCCGAGTGTTGAAGTAGGGGTAAAAGGTGGACGTGAAGACGAGTTGAGAGCACTGGCCAAAACGGTGACCGGTCAGTTGAGTTTTACCGTGGAGCCCTATGGGTTTCGACTGCTAGAAAAAGCGGCCTCTACACTGATTTATGAACAGGAAACGGGACAGCTTCGCCTCACGCTCAATGGTAAACCTTTTGGCGAAGGGTCCCCCTATATTTGGAAAGAGAAGGGGAACCGCATTTTAGTGCGCAGTTTGGATATGCGTTATATTTTTGAACTCGATTCTGAAACGGGTGAAGGAAAAATTCTCGATCGTTTCGAAGTGGATTATGTGTTTAAAATAACTCCCAATGAAACGGTCAGTCAGTTCAAAGAGCCGGAATTGATGCTCAATGAAAAAAAGATCAGCTGGGAAGAGCTGAAGGCTGGGGTGGACATGGACTTTTTACCGGAAGAAATTACCTTTCTTCTGAAAGCTAAAAATGAGGTTGGCTATAACATCAAGGCCGAGCTTAAGTTTGATCCCCGTAAAGATGCTCCAGACATTCCTTGAACATCATGGGTCACAAAACTTGTTCGGTTGTGGGATCAAAGAAGCTACATTTGTCCAAATGAAGATAGAGGGTCACCTCTTCCCGACGTTTAAACAGTCGGTCATTTTGGATGCGACCGATTAAGCGATGATTGGCCATATCCATATGCAAGAGTGTTTCCGCGCCCATGGGTTCTGCTAAGCTTACAGGTGCGGTGAATTCCGCTTCATTTTCGTGCTGACTGCGTTCGTAAAGATGTTCAGGACGAATGCCCAATACGACGGGTCGACTCCCTATTTCTTTAGCTTTTTGTGCGGAGGGACCTTTTAATTTAATTGTCCCTAAGGGATGGGTGTCTCCCTCATTTTCGATGAAGTAGGCTTGATCGTTGTCCAGCTTCAGTTTTCCATGAATAAGATTCATGGGAGGGCTACCAATGAAGCTGGCCACGAACATATTTTCAGGATGTTTGTAAAGGGTGAGAGGGTCTGCGACTTGCATGATCTCTCCCGCGTTCATCACGCAAATTCGGTCTCCCATGGTCATGGCTTCGACTTGATCGTGGGTAACATAGAGAATTGTGGTGCCCAGGCGTTCGTGCAGGTTCGAGATCTCAGTCCGCATTTGCACCCGCATTTTTGCGTCCAAATTTGAGAGTGGTTCATCAAAGAGGAACACTTTAGGATTGCGGACGATGGCACGTCCTACGGCAACGCGTTGCCGTTGTCCGCCGGAGAGAGCTTTCGGTTTACGTTCTAACATATCGGATAGACCTAAAATTTCAGCAGCGATATCTACCCGTTTTTTTATTTCGGCTTTAGGGACCTTACTGAGTTGTAAACTGAACGCCATATTGGTGAAAACGGAGAGATGGGGGTAGAGGGCGTAATTTTGAAAGACCATGGCAATGCCACGGTCTTTAGGTTCTAATTTATTCACCACGGTATCGCCAATGGATATGGTCCCTTCACTGATGTCTTCCAGGCCGGCCACCATACGTAATGTGGTGGATTTCCCACAACCAGAAGGTCCCACTAGCACCATGAATTCACCATCTTCTATTATTAAATCAATTCCTTTTACTGCGGTAAAGGCAGGTTTACCTTTCCCATCCAGATAGGTTTTTTCCAATTTATTAATGACAACTTTTCCGTTGTGTTCAGCCATGAGTAGAGGTCCTTGTGGTTAGAGGGATGGATTATTCTTTCACGCCGCCGGCGGTAAGGCCGCTGACGAGGAAACGTTGGCAAATGATAAATAAAACTGTGATGGGAATGCCGCTCAATACTGCGAGTGCTGAAAAACGTCCCCAGAGTTTTTGTTGTTCGTAGAGAAAAGAGTTTGCACCGACGGCGAGGGTCCATTGGTCTCCGGTTTGCAAGACCACAGAGGCTACAGGGTATTCTGACATATAAGAGATAAATGACAGGATGAAGACCACGGCAAAAATCGGAGCGCTCATGGGGAGTAAGATGAGGATGAAGGCCTGGAAGGGGGAGGCACCATCGATACGTGCAGATTCTTCGATACTGGTGGAAATGGTTTCGAAGTAGCCTTTAATCATCCAAATATAGATGGAGACGCCTCCTAGATAAATCAAGGTGAGTCCTGCATGGGTGTTGAGCCCCATGCGGGGTGCGAATTGCCCAATGAATTCGAGTATGGTATAGAAGGCGACCAAAGCCAGAACCATGGGGAACATTTGTAAAATCAGCAATCCGGTCATGGTTTGATTTTTAAATGCGAATTTCATGCGGGCGAAGGCGTATGCACAGGTGCCTGAGAGGAGAAGGATGCCTCCTGAAGCGATGATTGAAATTTTGATTGAGTTCCAGAACCAGCGAATCGGAACCACATCCGCTTTGAGCGTGCGGGTTTCTCCGGTAGTGACATTGACCACTTCGTCATAGGGGATACCCAAGACATACTTCCAATGATTTAAACTTATCTCAGTCGGGATCAGTTTGCTGGGGGCAAAGTTTCCACGGCTAAAAGATGACGCGATGACGGTTAGAAATGGGGTCATAATCATCATAATGAATAGAATTAAAAATGCATGAGCCAGTAGTTTTCGGGTCAGGCGTTTGGATCCGGAATTCATGAGGCGCTCCCTTGAGTTTTCTTTAGATTTAGCCAGGCCAATATGCCTACAATTACAAATAGAATGGTGGCAATAGCACTGGCAAGGCCATAGTCGGCTCCTGAGTTTTTGAAGGCCAAATTAAAGGTGTAGGTTACCAAAATATCCGTTTCTCCAGCTATGCCCGCGCCCCCCACCATCTTGGGGCTCCCGCCGGTGAGCAGGAAGATGAGATTAAAATTATTAAAATTAAAGGCGAAGCTGGCAATCAACACGGGAATCATGGGGGGTAAAACCAAAGGGAGGGTTAAGCGTTTGAAGTTGGCCCATGGGGTACTGCCATCAATGGCGCTTGCTTCGTAGATGCTTTTGGAGATGGATTGTAAGTTGCCTGTACAGATGATCATCATATAGGGGTAGCCCAGCCACAGATTCACGATGAGGATCATGGTTTTTGCTAACCAAGGATTGGTATTCCATTCCGGAGTGATGTGAAAAAGGGCGCCTAAGAATTCATTGACGGCTCCAAATTCCTGATTGAACATCCCTTGGAAGGTGAGGATGGAGAGGAACGCGGGTACGGCATATGGGAAGATGAGGAGGGTGCGATAAAGGGTGCGTGCTTTTAATCCTTCCCATTCGAGGAGTACGGCAAGAAACATACCTAGTGCGAAGGTGGTGAGCATAGATAAAAACGCGAACGCAAAGGTCCAAAAGAAGATACGAACAAAGGGTTGTTTGATTTGCTCATCATTGATGATTCGCGAATAATTTTCTCCCCCTGCCCAAGTTCTGAATCCGACGCCCACGCGTTCTCCATCTTCTGTTTCAAAGAATCCGCTATTGGATTGGGCATGGATAAGGGTGCCATCTTGTAAATTTTTAAATCCACCGTCTTTCGTCTTTTCCCACACGGGTTTTTGAGTGGAGAATTCTCGAAGGGAAGAAAGGGCAACGATCTGTTGATCGGGTAATTTTAATTTGAGGCCTCTGAGCATTACGTGGAGTTTTCCGCGGGTAATCTCTCCGAGGGTTAAGGCCTCTCCTGAGGGCGGGGTAGGACTAAGGCTAAGGTCTAGGATCTGGGGGTCGTCTACAAGTGGTAAGCTGAACTCGGGGGAGAGAAACATCGGAGGGAGCTGTTCGGCTGTGGCTGGCCCATCTTTGGGGGTTAAGGCGAGTTGATATGTATTGAAGGATACACCAGGATAAATTTTATAAGCGTAGCCGAGGGCGCCTTCGGGTTCAAAGGTTTCAGAAAGGAGGATTTGTTCCACCCGTTCTTTGGTCAGTAAATTTCGAGCGTCGTATTTATGAAAGCTGATCCAAAAGGTGTAAATCAGGGGGAAAATGACAAAGATGAGGAAGCCCAGTAGACCGGGAAAAAGATAGCGATAGACGTAGCCCTTGTGGCTGGCATAAATGAATATTCCTAAAACGAGAAGTCCTAACATGCCCATGGCCATGAGGATGTTTCCACTCATGTACATAAGGAAATTGACGTAAAAGAGGGGCAGGAGTACCGACGCCGCCAGTGCGTATTGTATGAGTTTCGTGGTGGATTTATTCATAGCGTGATGTCCATTCGTAGATAAAAGAGTAGGCGTTCCGTTTTATCGGAACGCCTACGGGCACTGGCTACTTGCTGAGAATTGTTTTTTTTGCATTCTCAAGCACCGCTTTGGGGGTGGCTTGTTCGTTGGTTGCATTTTGGAGTGCGGCTTCCATGGAAGACCAGAATTTGCCCATTTGGGGGACGTTGGGCATGGGGGATCCATTGTCCACATTTACTTTTGTTTTGGCAATGAGTGGATTTTCTTTGGCGACGACTTCGTAGAACGCGATATTGGAAGGCACGCCTAATGCGACATCGTCATTCATCATTTTGAGGCCCTGAGGTTGCATCAGCCAGTTTTCAATGAATTCTACCGCGAGGTCTTCGTTGGGACTGCTACGATTGAGCATGGCTCCCAATACGCCTACAAAGGGTTGGCCAGGTTTGCCACCCGACCCGGGTATGGGAGCGAGATCAAAGTTGATGCCACTTTTTTGAAGATTACTCCAAGCCCAAGGACCGCTGATCATCATTGCGAGTTCACCACTGTTCATTTTACTTTCCATGACAGAGTAGGTGCCTCCTTTGGCCATGACCCCGAGGTCGATCAATCCCACAATTTCTTCAAGGGCTTGAATCGCTCCGGGTTCGGCGACCCCTACATTTTGGGTGTCGTATCCTTTTTCAGTTTTTTTAAAAACGTAGCCTCCATTTGATGCCAAGATTCCCCAAGTGAAATATGTATTATTATAGTCCCAGAGGATGGTCATGGCCTTGGGGTTCTTTTTTTTCACCGCGGCATCAACCTCTGCCATGTCTTTGATTTGGGTGGGGGGATCTGAAATAAGATCGGTATTGTAAATCAGGGAAACGGCTTCAAATGCGAGAGGGTATCCCCAAATTTTCCCTTTATGGGTAAAGGCTTCCCATCCCAGAGGATAATTTTCGGCTTTAATTTTCTTGCTGGGGTCAATGGGTTGAACCAACCCGGCATCAGCCCATTCGCCTAAACGATCATGTGCCCAGAGCAGAATGTCGGGTCCTTTTCCTGATTTGGCGGCTTGTTGGAATTTATCGGTGAGGCCTTCGGGGGCTTCAACTTTAACTTTAATACCCATTTCAGCTTCAAAGGCTTTTCCTAGTTCTGCTAGGCCCCGGTGTCCTTTGTCTCCGTTGACCCAAATAAGCAACTCATCTTGTTCCCAAGCATATCCAATGCTCGAACCGAGGGCGACTATTCCGCACAGGGTGAAGTGTAGCAATCTTTTCATGTCTCATCTCCTTTTTGGGGGGTGGTTAAGTGGGGAAGGGTGAAAGAAAAGGGGGGGGGCTCACTCCTTAAGAAGATCTGAAACGGGAATGCCGAGCATGCTGGCTTCGCGGTTTAATTGGGCTGCTTTGTTCAGGTCTCCCGCATCTCGTGCTGCTTGAATGCGCTTTTGATAAAGAGCGATGGTTTCATCGGATACGGTTAAGGTCTGCAAGTCCGCGCTTTGTTCTGGAGGAGCTCCAGAGGGCAAACTGTCGTTCTGTGGCGTGAGAAGTGTGTCGTCCTTAGGTTTTCTTATTTTAAAGTGTAGTGCGATTTTTCCAAAGCGTTGGTGTGGCACTTTTCGCATTTCATTGATTACTCGTGCATTTCCTTGGGCAGCGGCCATGAGATTGGCAGGACTTTCAAATTCACTGAACCCTTCGAGTTGAGATGCCGCGGGTACAATGAGGAGTGTAAGTTCCTGATGGGGAAATCGGTTGAGCGAAAGGGTAGCGCTTAAGCGGTCAGGTTTTAAGAAGTATTGATTCTCAGCCTGAAAGTCAGCGAAGGAGAGAGAGGATAAAAGGTCACCTTGTGCTGAAAAGAGATAGACCTCTGGAGGCACAACACTTTGGCTGGCTTCGCTTTCAATCAGCACTTTGCCTGTTTCTGCGGAGTATAACCTGAAGGTTCCGTAGGGAAGTGTTTGTTCCTGAAAGAGAAGGGTGGGGCTTTCTTCGGTAAAGTTCAGTAGGTGTTTGCCTGAAACGGTGGGTGGAGTAGTGACATGGTTTTCGGGGAGTTGGGGCGCCGACTGCAGCATGTCCGTCTGGGCAGAATTTTCTGCCCAGACATGGGTGAGGCCTAGCAAAAGGCCACTGAGGATAAGAATGCGTTGACTTACCACCATGCTTCAACCTGTGCGCCAAACATGGTTTGTTGATCAACCCCTTCTGCATCCCGTAATTTTACAGCATCGCCCATATAATGAGAGACGTATACACGAATGGCTGGTCGAGACCAAAAGCTGGTGCCGGCTTGCCACTGTTGTGCGAGGGTTATTTTGGAAAGATCTTCCCAATCGCCACCTTCTTTTTTGTTATTGGCGTATCCTAATTCACAGACCGTACTCATGACCGTATTCCATTCCCAAGAGGGGCGAATGACGGCGTTATAGAATTCGTTTTCGCCTGCGAGATGTCCGTTGGTATCCGGAATGGTTTCGGTGATATCACGTTGTGCATACATGGTGCTCCATCCCAAGTTCCAGCGACCAGATTCAATGACACCCCAGTCGATCAATCGCCACCCTGAACCTTCTACCGCATCCATTACTTCGCCGGCATGGTTTTGAAAGGCACCAATGGTGGCGAATCCGCCATCTCCATATTGGAAGATGGCTTTGTTGAAGCCTCCACCGGGTAATCCGCCCTGGGTGTGTTCTATGGTGAGGAACAATCCATCATTGTCGGAGTCGCCTTTGGTATTGGCTTTTTGTTCATCGGAAAGGGTTGTGAGCCCATAAATGGCGATCAGTTCCAAGCTGCCCTTTTCGGAGACTTTGATATCTTGTAACCGAAGATCTAGTTTATTGATACGGCGCCAATCGTCTCCATTCGCACCACCGGAATAATCGTCTTGCCAATCTTCGGCATTTTGGATCCAGGCGAGGTTCCATTTTCCATAGGAGGTTTGAATTTCATCAATCCCGATACCGTACCCTGAATCATTGACGTAGTAGAAATCCAAGATGTGGATGTCTTTGCGTTGGTGATAGCGTTTACCTGCCCAGATGCCGTATCCTCCTAGATCGGCTGCAGCATAAACTTCACGAAAAGAAGCGCGCTGTCCTCCCCATGGGCCTTCGCCACCAATGCCTTGCCAGGAGTTGCCTTGTAAGTCGAGATCTCCTTCGGTGGTGCCCCCCGCGAGTAAAGTTTGAATTTGGAAAGATTGATCTCCATCTTCCCAGACGGTTGACCCTAATCCAATTTCTACATAGGTGTCGGCTTCGTCACCTAAGCGACCTACCGGGTGACCTGTTGCGCCATTTCCATAAGTGGTGGCTGCGCCTCCTTCAACATTTTCGCCAACACCTGCACGCAAGTATCCGCTGAAGTTTACATCTTGTGCATGTAAGGTTAGACTTGTGAGTCCTATCAGGACGGTTGATCCAAGTAGCATCTTCTTCATGTTGTCTCCTTTATCGTTTCACATTGTGGGGAATGTGTTTTATTTTAGGCTGGGTGCCTGTATAAAAGTTGGAATACAACCTGATTGTCCTCCTGTTGAGGAGAACATGCAACCTTTTTTTTGGGGGGGAGTCTGATTTTAAATTTTAAGTGCGACTACAGATTGGGGTTTATGTTGCACCTCGGAGAGTTCCCTGAGAATGCCGTCGTCCAGACTGTAGATCCATCCGTGGACGGCGACTTCTTTTCCGTTGGCCCACGCGTCGCGCAGGATGGTGGATTCGCATACATTTCGCACTTGGGTGAGTACGTTTAATTCACACAAACGGTTTACCCGTGCTTCGTCATCCAGTTTTGATAATTCTTCTGCATATTCACGTTTGATGTCGTGAATATAACGCAACCAATTATCGACGATGCCCACCCGTAAATTCTGGTCCACAGCACAAATGCCTCCGCAGCCGTAATGCCCGCAGACAATGACATGGCGTACGTGTAACACATCCACCGCGTATTGCAGGGAAGAGAGGCAATTTAAATCTCCATGAGAGACGATATTGGCGACGTTACGATGTACGAAAATTTCTCCGGGCAGCAAGCCAATGATTTGATTGGCAGGCACGCGACTATCCGAACATCCAATCCACATAAATTCCGGTGTTTGAGATTTAGCGAGTTCGTTGAAAAATTCGGGTTGATGGGTTTGTTTTTCTTTCGCCCATTTCCGGTTGTTTTCTAATAATTTCAGATAGGTTTCCATGATGTTTTTGTAGTTAAGTTAAGGGCACTGTGCAAGAGTGGAGTAGAGCTCCGTACTTATAAATCACAGCGCTGTATGCGGATAGCAAGGTGCTGTTTTCTGCTTTACGCTTGATCCCGGGCTCTGTTTTCTGCATATTGAGCTCCATATTTCAGGCTGGCGGCCGTCTATCGGATTCTATTATTTATGCGTTTGATTCCCTCCCCATATTCCCGGGGTTTCACTTTGATTGAAATGCTGGTGGCGATCAGTGTGGTTCTGCTTCTTAGCGGAATGACATTGTCCGCATTGCGTTCATCTAAAAACCATCAGGTCGTACATCAAGCTGCCACCCGGCTAGCGCTACAGGTGGAATTGGCGCAAACCATGGCATTGTCTGAAAATGAATCGGTTTATTTGGTGATCGCGGATCATGGTGCTTTGCCCGCAGGCCTTCCCATGCGTGCCTATACTTTTATTAAAGATTTGGATGATCCTCAGCTCTTACATCATTGGCAGTTTTTGCCGATAGGGGTGGTGTTTGCTCCCGATGAGTCCTCCGCCGGAATCGATTTAATCGCGTCCGATCCGATTCGTTTGTTGGCCAATCCGTTTCCTGATGATGTGCAAGGCAGTTTGGTGGAGGGGCCTGTTCGCGTATTAGTAGAGTTCACCCCTCAAAATCGCATTTGCTCAGGTCCCGCACGTCAACCCGAAGCGACGTCATTGTTGTTGGAGCGTGGAAAGTGGTTTGCTGCCGGTGGAATGAATTGGGGGTATCTTTCTTTGGTGGATGAAGATGAGGAGGCTCCCTATGATCTATTTCGCATACATTTTCGCCCGATGAGTGGCGTTGTTCGGGTGGAAGAGGTGTTGCCATGATTGCTTCGCGCCATGGGTTTACTTTAATAGAATTGTTACTCACTTTGGGGGTGTTGGCGATCGGCTTGATCAGTATTTTCGGATTATTACCCGGGATTTCGGAGTTTAGTCGAGAACTACGTGATCAAGATCGTATGCAGACGTTTGCTTCGGCCGTATTTGATTCTATGGCGTGGTCGATCTCTACTCACGAAGAGGGGGGGACCCTCAGCGAAGAGGAGCAGCATCGTCTGCCTACTCTTTTGGGGGCGCAATCATTTCATGTTGGCGAAGGAGAGCGGCGCTGGCCGGATACGGATGGGGTAGATGAGTTGCTTCCTCTCTTCTATTATAAGGTCGAGGTGTCGACGACCTCTGTCAGCGAAGTGGAGCTGCGATTGCAGATTCGACCCGAATCTTCACCCACTTTCACCGAGTTTACGCGAACAGTCTATGTGCAGGCACAAGCATGGTGAAGAGAAGGTTAGATTCAAAACGTGGCTTCACCTTGGTTGAGGTGATGGTGACGGTTGCCTTGTTTTTGATGGTGATGCTGTTGTTGTTTCGCGGCGTGACTGCGGTGACATCCACCGTTACACTCGGGCAAAGGCAAAGCCGGTTACATCGGAATGTACAACGTATTCGTCGGGTAATGGATGATGACTTGCGGTCAATGGTTATGCATGAGCACTGGCCTGTACAGGTAGGAGATGCCACTGCAGAAGCGCCGCAGTTGATGTTAGCCTTCTTAAAGTATCGCTCCGATACGGAAGGTGATACTGAAACGGAATGGGTGCAATATTGGCGCGAGGAACATGCGGGGAATGATGCAGGAGAAGATCGACTGGAGACCTGGGTGCGTTATGCTGCAGCCGCGAGCAACCGCAGGGGGATTCAAGGCGAATGGTGGACGACGATCACGCGTGATGATTTGGTTGGCGAGGTGCTCGCAGATGATCTGATTCAGGTGGATGTGAAGGTATTCACCTCGGAAGGGATGGTCAGTGGCGTGGTCAGTAATCAGGTGGAAGTGGTTGATGTGGAGCTTTATCTTACCACGACGCCGGTTCCTTTGGTCTTTGATCCGGTGGACAATGCTCTCCGGCGCCTGTGGCAGGAAGAAGGAACCTGGACGCATTTCCGCAGTCGACCCGATTTTGTGGGTGGCCCAGATCTAAGGGTGACCCCATGAAAACGCATGAAAAACAGCAGGGCTCGGCCTTGATTTTAACCCTCATGTTGTTGGCGTTGATGTTAACGTTGGTGCTTTATTATGTCAGTTTGATCAAGATAGAAGCGCAGGTGTCCGGGTTTACGACTTCACATTATCTGTCCCGTGAAGCGTTGGAGCTGGCGACATCTGAAGCGTTGGCGGCATTGGAAATGAGGCATTCTGCACGACTTTTGGAGGGAAAAGTAACCTTGTCTCCGACGAGCTTTGTGGATTTGGTTTCTCGAGGGACTGGAGGCGTGTTGACTGGAGCCTTTACTGAAGTGGAGATTCAGCAGTTGGGGTGGCCCCTTCCCGCGGAGGTGGTGGCTCAGCTCGACCACATGGAGTGGGTGATTCTGGGCGAGAGTACCACCGTTCACAGTGCCTATGCGTGGGGGCTGATACCGCTTACAGGTTTGCTGGATCCGGAAGGGCTGTCAGGATGGAGTGTGGGGCATTTGGGTTTTGATGAGACAAGGCCTCTAGATGAGGTCTATTTGTCTGCGACGGAATTTAAAGCCAAACATCCGGGGGCGGCAGAGGCCTTTATGCCTGGAAATTATTCACGGGACCGGGGATGGTTCGATTTTTCAAGTTCGACTTGGCAAACCAACACCGTGATGGGAGCGG
Source organism: Kiritimatiellota bacterium B12222 (assembly GCA_029719485.1). Lineage (GTDB taxonomy): Bacteria > Verrucomicrobiota > Kiritimatiellia > SS1-B-03-39 > UBA6053 > UBA6053. The sequence continues at coordinate 1,839,695 of CP120722.1, forward strand.
CGGAAGTGTCCATGCATCCCTTGGCGTGGACGGATGCCGAGGTCTTGGAGGTGATGAAGGTTTTGTATCCCACGCGAGATGCCGTGGCATTGGCCGAAGCCTTTATAGACTTTCGGGATGGCAAAACCTTGCCCAGCAATCCTGATGGACTGAGTGCGGTGCCGGTACCCATGTTTAACGAAGTGACGGCTTCCATGACGGTGACGAATCTTGGGAATGATGTGATATCGATCTCCCATCAAGTGGATGTCGAGATTTGGTATCCTTTTGAAGGGAATCTCAACACCAACCGCTATGAAGTGGCGATGACACCAGCATTAGAAGCCCGCAATGGGAATTCGGCCTCTTTGTCCTTGCCCTCGGTGGCTTCGGAGGATGATTGGACCTTTGATGTTCCGGGAGGAGATGCCGAAACCGCATTTGCCATTTTAACGCTCCATGTGACACCCTATCAGGTAATTCAGCCCGTAGGAGCGGTGTTAGAAGTTGATTGGAATTTAGAGAATTTGACATTAGAGCAACTGGGTGGGGGGATTGCCGATCGATTGCCCTCGGGGTTAAAATTAGAAATGCCCGCGATGACCGTGCCGGCGTCCGGAAGGGTGGAACGCGTGACGTTGAGCTTAGAAGTGGTGGATCCTGGTTTAAATTACCAACCCGAGCTGTGGGTGCCACGTGAATCATCTACACTTTCCGCCGTAAATGCGGTGGCGATTGATGCGCAGGCGGACGAAGAGCTTGCGGATGGCTGGTCGCGATGGACCCCTGTAGGGAAAGAGGGGCAATGGAAGGAAGGGTGGGTTGGATATTTCCCCTTGGATGGTCCATGGCGAAGTGTGGATTTATTTTCGGAAGAAGGGCAGTGGTGGTTGCAGCATACCCGATCTCCCGAATGGGAACCCGGTGAGTGGCGACGAGACCGTATTAATCCTTATGGGTTATACGTCGAACCGCTGACTGCGGCATTTGTGGGTGTGCCACGTTTTAAATATCCGGAAGAACTGGGCGCTGATACGTTTTCCGTAGCAGAAGCTGAGGTTTTTGCAGAAAATTTGGTGGCCGCGACACTTTTAGATGAAAATGGGAACCAACGTGGTAGTTGGAGCAGCGCGTTGGAAGCCGCTTTGCTCGCAGACCTAAGGGATCGGCATCAAGCAGAAGCCATTTTACAGGAAATTTTAGAGAGGGTGGATATCGGCCATCACCTTTACGGGTTAATTTTAATGTCGGAAGCCCGAAGTCCCGGGGGAAGGGTGCAGAACCGTAGTGGTGAAATGATGATTTTATGGATGGATGCCTATCCCGATGTGAAAGGGCGTTTCCCATTGATGAAAATACTTCGTCACCCGATTAAGTGAATTTTTTTAGGATTCTTGCTGATTCCAAGGTTGACCAATGACCTATTCTTCCATTACATGTCGTGACACTTCATGATTCATTCATTTTATTTCCAAGAGGTTCCTATGATTTCTAAATTTGGGCGTACGGCCGTTTTAAGCTTTTTACTGTTAGGAACTTTTGCGCTTAAGTCGCAACTATCTGCGCAACCCTCTGCGCAACTGACGCCAAGTGAAATGATCCAAATCAGATCTGTGGAAGCCGAGAAAATTGCTTCCCCTCGATATGCGGTCGATGTCCGCGGTCAATCCACCAAAAATGATGGTAGCTTACAATGGCTCGAAGTGAGCGTTGAATTTGATACGAGACTGAAATGGACAGATGAAATCACTTTTACCATGTACGTGGTGTTGCAAGGGAAACCCGAAAATCTTCCCGAAGGGGCTCAACCCGTAAATATGTTCAGTGGCACCGTTACCATTGTGAATGTTCCCCAAGTGAAGAAAGGGAACCTGAGTATGTATTTAGATCCCTACACTTTGGCGCGTTATGGAGAACCTACCCACGTAGCCGTGGTGGCCACGATTGATGGCGAACCCGCTGCTGGAATTGCAGAACCTTCTTCGAGTGCCGCTTCACAGTGGTGGACGCGTCAAACCCCGAATGCGACCCCGTTGCTCTCCAGAGATAAAACACCATATATCTTTGTCGAAATCGACGGACAGAACACAATTCAACCCTAATCACCCCAGGGCTTCATATGTCGAAAAGAATCCTTACATTGGATGTGGGTGCAAGCACTCTCAAACTCGCTGAATTTCATGTTGCGAAAGACCATGAACTCGAATTGGTAAAATATGGTACGCGTGCCGTAGGTATTGATCCTGGCGATGAAGCGAACCGCATGGTATATACCGGCACGGCTCTGCAAGAGTTGATGCGGGAATTGCAAATCAAACCGGGTCCGGTTTCGCTGTCATTGTCTGGCATGCATGTATTTTCGCGCTACGTAAAATTACCTCCGGTCTCTGGAGATAAAGTTTCGCAAGTTGTTGAATACGAAGCAAAACAAAATATTCCTAATCTAGATGAGGTGGTCTGGGACCGTCAAATCCTCAAAGGTAAAGACGGGGATATGGATGTGTTGTTGGCGGCTGTGAAGCAACAGGTCGTTGAAGACTTGGCAGAGACCATTCACAGTTGTGGTCTTGAAACCGATTTGGTGGATGTTTCAGTTGCCTCCATTTATAATGCATATCGCAACTGCTTCCCGAGTCAGGAAGGCTGTACCATGATTTTGGACATGGGGGCGAAAACCACCAGTGTAATCTTTACGGAAGGTGATCAGGTGTGGAGTCGTAGTTTCCCTGTTTCGGGTAACTCCATTTCCCAATCCATTGCCAATGATTTTAAATTAGAATTTGGTGAAGCGGAACAGCTGAAAGAGCAAGTATCTATGGTGGCTTTGGGTGGGGCCTATGAACCTTTAGAAGACCCGCAGGCTGACCAAGTTTCCAAATGCATTCGTGGGTCGATGACCCGACTGCACTCTGAAATCAATCGTTCTATCAACACCTATCGTAGTCAACAACACGGTTCTGCACCTGATCGGGTGTTGCTGACCGGTGGTTCGGTGGTGATGAGTTACTTCGACATGTTTCTCAATGAGAAACTAGATATTCCGGTTGAATACTTTAATCCTCTTGAATGTGTGCGTATCGGTAATCACATTGATGACGAAGCCATCAGTCAAGACTGGCATTTATTGAGTGAAGTCGTGGGCTTGGCGAAACGTAAAGCCGGTTCTGCGATCATGGAGATGAACTTGTTGCCGCCTTCGATTGTGAGTGAGCGGATCTTCCGCAAGAAACAAGGCGTTTTTGCCGTTTGTTTCGCTTTAGTGGTGGCATCCCTTGGCGTATGGGGCTGGGGGAATGATGCGCAACTCAAACAGAACCAAGCGTATTTATCTGAATTGGATGCGGAAGTGGGCACCCTGCAAGAGTGGGATGCTAAAATTAAAGCCGAGAGACGTGGTTTTGTTTCCGTAGAAAAAGATTTGCTTGCATTAACCAATGTGGTGGACTCACGAATGGTGTGGGGCCGGGTATTGGAAGCGGTTGAGAAAGACAAACCCGAAGCGGTTTGGATTACGCAAATTCGTCCAGATGAACAGCAGCCTAATCAGAAATTGATCATCATTGGATCCTTCTTTAAGGATGATTTATATGATGTAGACAAGCTACCTGTGAATGATGAGATCACAGGATATCAGAAAAAACTTAAAGAAACCTTTAGGGAAGATACACAATTTAGTCTCGGTATTACTGACTTATCCCCCAGTGGAGAACCAGACGATAAACTGAAGAGCATTTCTGTTTTTCAAATCGAAATTCAACTTAAGAACCCGGTGGAATTATGAATTGGACCCGCTATAAGTTATTAATCATCTCCGGCGGTGTCACGGTTGTGCTCTCCTCTGCGCTACTGTTTTGGATTTTATCTGTCCGTTCCGAGAACGCAGATGTAAAGTCTGAGATTCAAAGTCTCACGTCGAAGCAAGCTAGTTTAAAGAGTCAGCCGTTATTTCCTTCCGAGCAGAACTTTCAGCTTTTGAAAGCCGAACAGGAGAAAGTTGTCGCCCAACGCGATCAATTGAAAGATCTGATTGCTGAAGGCGAATTAAAGGTTCAGGAAGTGAGCCGATCCAACTTTAGTGGTTACATCAAATCCTGGGCGTCAAGTTTACGGAAGACCGCAAGTGAATCTGTTACAGGAGGGGAGCATGGCGTCATTCTCGTAGATCCAGATTTTGGTTTTACGGACTACATTCGCAATGGGATTTTACCGGTCAATTCGGAACTTCCCAACCTGTTGCTTGAGCTTCAGACCATGGAAGTCTTATGTAATCTGCTTTTTGAATCGGGTATTAGTGAGTTAATTTCCGTTTCGGTTGTAGAAGAAAAAAGTGCGGTCACTCCAGGTCGTAATGCATTCAACAGTTCAAGTTTTTCTGCGCCGGGTATGAATGCCATGAATAACATTCCGGGTGGTTCGGGTGCGATGCCTCCAGGAGCTGGCATGAATGAAGAGGGGGCACCTTCTGAAAAAGAGCGGATGTTTACCTACAAGGATTACCGAGTGGAGTATCGCGTGTATGAAGACTATTTATGGACGACCTTAAATAACTTCATGGGAAATCCAAACACACTAGTGGTGAAAGAACTGGGCGTTACCAATTCTAACCAAGAGCTCTGGCCGCATTATTTAAAGCCATTGATTGGGACCAAGCGAAACAAAACCCCTATTGCGGGTGCTCCTAAACGTCGTCCCGAAAGAAGGACCAATCCATTAGAACGTATGTTCATGTCTGAAGAAGGTCCTGCACCGGAGGAACCTAAAGAAGACATCCGTATCGCGGGGTTGACTGAACGTCGTCAAAATATGGTAGGTGGCGATTTATTAAATGTTTATATGGTGGTGCGGGTGTATCGCTTGATAAACGAAGATTCTGAAACCGAACAAGGCCGCTGATCATGGATTTTATTAAAAAGCATGGCGAAAAAGTTTTATTAGTCGTTCTGTTATTGGTGTTAGCGGGGGCTGTATTCATGGCGCTCAATAGCACGAGTAAATTTCAGAACATGAATGTGTCATCCACGACTGGTGGTCAAGTGGACTTGGCGGTGGATACGGATGGGGTGCAAAGCTTCATTAACCACTTAACCGATGACCCTTATCAACTTGAAGTCATCACCAATGCCTTTACACCTGAAGTTCGTGTAATGTGCATGAATCCAGATGACCTCACCTTGATCCCCAAAGATGCGAAAATTTGTCCTTACTGCAAGTGGGAGCAAACGGAACGAGTGCGGGATACTGATGAAGACGGCATCAACGACAAATTAGAATTGCAATGGGGAATGAACCCAAATGATCCTAAAGATATTTATCTCGACCAGGACAATGATGGATTCCAAACCATTGTTGAATTTGAGCGCGATACTGATCCTACGGATTCAAGCAGCTATCCTCCTTTGGTTGATTACCTGCGCTTGATCAGTGTGTCTGAAACCAGTATTTCGTTTGAATTACGTGGTACTGCCAAAATGTCATCCGGATACACCCTGCAAATGAAATGGACCTATCCAGATGAAAGCACTGCTCGTACAGAATATGTCAAAGTAGGAAGTACCTTTGGGCGTAACAATGAATTTAAAGCGGAATCGTTCACTGAAAAACGTACACTCATCGATGGTAAGTATGTGGATCAGTCCCGTGCCGTGATTCGGGCAGGAAACTATTCTGTTTCTCTGGGAAGAATAGGGGAGGAGCGGAAAGGGAAAATGACCGAACGTACCGCAGAACTTGAATTGATCATGGGACCCAAATGGAGTCAAGAGGTAAGGATTGATCAAACCTTCGACCTTGATAAGAAATCCTATATGGTCGTTGACATCAACAGCGCCTCTGTCGTAATAAAGCTCAATGATACAGGTGCTGAAAACGAAAAATTACGTACGATTCGCGAAGCGACTCAAGAGGAATTGGATGCATTAAAGCCTCCACCCACTGAAGAGGACATCATGGGAGGCTTCATGTTTGAAGGTTCAGGCTCCCAGCCTCCTTTTTAAATAAGCTAAGAATTATCTTTATTATCAACACTCTATAATCAAAACCATTTAAATGCAAAAAACCCAAACTAACCAGAAGTGTTTAGAGGAGACCGCCCTTATGAATCGTATGTGTAAGATGTTAATCATTGGCTGCAGTATCTGGAGCTACCTATACTTTCCAGTCAACGCTCAAGAGGAAATGGATGTTCTCGTTGAAGAGGCACCCGCCGCGGTTGAAGAAGTTGATGCTGTTGCGGAAGTCGTAGTTGACGATACCACAACCATTGATTTGCTTGATCCTACGCTTGTTACTGATCAGGAGCGCGTCGTTGACGCCGCTGCTTTGGCGGAACAAGAGCGTGTTCGTCGCTACTCTGCCGCTATGGAAGGGCGTCAAGCCTTGGCCAAAGCAAACGTAGCCATGACCAAAGGGCAGTGGGCCTTGGCGGTTGAGCTCTATGATTTGGCTCAATCCAAAATGCAAAACGTAGATATGCTCCAGGAAGAGTTGACCATGGCACGCGATCAGAAATCTGAAGCGTATTTCCAAATGGCCCTCTCGATTTATAACCGTCGTAAGGAAGGTGGAAACCTGAATGAAGCGGAACGTTATTTGAAACTTTCTGCTGAAATTAATCCCGAGAACACCAAACCTGCGATGTTGAGTAAAGATATTGCGGTTTACAAGAAACGGGTTGCGGATGAAAAAGAAATCAGCCCCATTCAAGAAGAAGAAAAATACGTCAACGCCCAAGCGAAGATCAAAACCTTATTGGCACGTGGTCGTGCTGAAATGGAAATCGGCGATTATGATACGGCAGAAAACACCTTCGAACAGGTCTTGGCCTATGATCGCTACAATCATGACGCTTTCCGCTATATTGAAAAAGTAGCTGAGTTACGTTGGAAAGCTCACAGTTTAGAACGCAAATCCACCGTCATGAAAATGATGGATGATGCGGAAAAACGTTGGTTATTACCTTTGAACATTGATCAACGCGGACCCAAAGACATCATGAGTGTCAGTGGCAGTGATATTGAAATTGCTGAATCCGATTTAGAAAACAAATTGAACAACATTGTAATCGAAGAAATTCGTTTCCAACGTGCTGACATCTCTGATGTGATTCAATTCTTGGTTCAGGCCAGTCGTGAGCAAGACCCTGATGGTATTGGTGTCAATATTATCTTTATGGATCCAGAAATGGGTGCAGGCGCTGCACCTGCAAACGCTGGCTCTGGGGCTGCACCTGCTGCTGATCCCTTTGGTTTCGGCGCTCCGGCTGGAAATCTTGCGGCTCCTGTTGCTGCCCAAAGTTCCATTCCTCCGATTACCTTAGAATTGCGTAATGTGACTTTGTTGGACGCGTTGAAAACCGTAACCGACATTTCCGGTCTCTACTATCGTATTGAACGGAACATGGTGATCATTGAGCGTGAAGGTCGTGGTCGTTTAATCACTCGTTTTTATCCTGTAGATCCTACCCGTTGGGTCGTGGTTTCTGGTAATATGGCTGCCCGTTCGGGTGGTGGGATGAACGCTGGTGCCAGCAATGATCCTTTTGCGAGCTCCAATGATCCATTTGGTTCTTCTGCAGCCGCTCCTTCAGGTTCCGGACCAGAATTGAATTCACTGTTCTCCAAATATGGTGTGAAAATTCCTGATGGTGGAGACATTGCTTATGAGTCATTGATTTCTCAGTTGGTGGTGACCTTAACCCCTGATCAATTCCCACAATTTGAGGAAGTACTCAGAAAGATTAACGTGGCGCCACGCCAAGTTGAAATTGAAGCTCGTTTTGTTGAAGTACTGCAAAGTGACCTCGAAGAACTTGGTTTTGAGTGGATCTTAACAGACAACGCTGAACTGTTGGTTCAAGATGGACCTGGTGCTGTGGCTTCCCGTCCTCGGGTGGTTGCGGATCAAAACTTACAAGGTGTAACCTCAGGTCTTCGTTTCTTCGACTTTGACTCTACCGCTGACAACGTTCAGCCTACCAGTCGTAGTAGCAGCAATGGTAATAATTTCCTTGGTGAAATTATGTCCTTCTCTGGAATTTTGACCAACCCTGAATTGCAAGTTGTGATTCAAGCCTTGGATCAAAAAGGAAACTCCGACTTGCTGTCCTCACCTCGAGTGACCACCGTTCATGGTGTAAACGCGATTATCGAAGTTGTACGTGAGATTATTTATCCTACAGAGTTCGATATCACTGAAAATGATGTGAATGTGGATGGTGGCGGAACCGGTGATAGTTTCATCTTCCTGCCTCCTACCGTTGAGCCAGGTGGATTCGAAACCCGTAACGTTGGTGTGATTCTAAATGTGACGCCTACTGTAAACGCGGATAACTATACCATCAACTTGGTGATGCTTCCTGAGATTGCGGAATTGGTGGACTGGTTGCAGTACGGTTCTAGTATTCCATTAGGCGATGGCACTGAATACCTCGTGAACATTCCACAACCTGTATTTGAATCACGTAACATTACCACTTCCATGATTGTATGGGATGGCCACACCGTGGTTATGGGTGGTTTGATTCGTGAAGATTTGACTACTTATGAAGACAAAGTACCCCTGTTGGGTGACTTGCCTATCATTGGTCGTCTTTTCCGCAGTGAAGGTCGTCGTTCTGAAAAACGTAACCTCTTAATTTTCGTAACCGCTCGTTTGGTTGACCCCGCGGGTAATTCTGTGAATCGTAAAGAACAGCAGGATTTGGTTTCCGGAAAAGGAAGCAGCAGCATCACTTCTAGTGGTGGACCTGTTGCCATACAATAAGTGTAATTGACTTCACTGGTGAAGCAGCTCAGCGAGAAATTGCTGCAGCTGCTTCATTGTTTCTACTAATAATGATATGAAAAGTTCTCCTGTTCGTTTTTTTGGAATCTTCTGTTGTCTTCTCCTGTTATGGGGGGGCGCCTTGGGGATTCGCAGGGCGGTCTTCCATCAGCAAACGCGAACCATGAATGGAGAAGAAGCACCTTTCCTCATGGAAAGTGCCTTGCAGTTTCGGATGACCCAAATGGTAAACGAAAACGGTCGTTTGCCGGAAGTGGATGAAAAAGTGCAGGTGCCGGAAGGGGTGGTGATGCGGGAGACCTACAGTGTAGGTGCTGAACAGGTCTATACTTTCATCGCAAAGTTCTTACCGGAGAGTTGGTCTTTTGCTCAACGTGTGCGGTGGGCGTCGGCAGGAGTTTTCTGTTTGGCGATTCCCTTGGCTGCATTGTGGATTGGCCTAAACGTTAGGTCCATGATGGGAGGCTTCGCGGGAGGGCTGTTACTCGCGGTGAGTCCAGCCTTCGCGGTTCGTTCGAGTGGATTGGAATTATCCCGAGAAAACGTAGCCATCCCGTTATTTGTGTTGTTTTTATTGGCAACGGTGTTGTTTGATCGGGCAGAACGCAAAGGCGCGAAATGGAGTGCGGCCTGTCTCTCCGGAGTGGCCATTGCCTTGGCGCAGTGTAGCTGGGATTTGTCTCAATATATCATCGGACTTTGGGTGGTGTGGGGCTGGGGCTCTCTACTGATGGGGAAAACGAAATCAGAGGATGACCGAGTGCTGTGGACGGTGGTTTCTCTTTGTTTGGTGGTGGTGTCGATGGGCAATCCTTACTTACGAGCGCATGGGTTCTTTTATTCTCCGGTGATGGCGTTGTTGCTGGCCCGAGCCGTTGTAGGATGGATACCTACAAGTGATCAAGGCTGGAAACTCTTGGTGTTCCCGGTCTCTTTTTGGGGACTATGGTTCCTTTTGGGGCATTTCTTTGTAGATAATTATTCCCACTTTGGAGAATTGTTGTACGCCAAGTTGCGGTATTTAAATGTGAAACCTGAAAACCCGGCGCTTTTGACCTATACGCAACGTATCATGTGGACCCCTGCATTGAATTCTTCTACATGGCAGTTGACAAAATCCTATTTTCCCATAGCTATAACCTTATTCGGCATATCTTTACTATCGCTGATTTGGGGGATGATACGTGGGCGGTGCCGGTTCCAGGCGGAATACTTTTACGCTGGCTTTACCTTAATCGTCTATGTCTTTTTCTTCCGTTTCCATGTCTTTCTTATTCTGTTTATTGCGGCATGCATTGGCGCTTGGGTTGCTTCTGCAAAACAAAATGACAGTATACTGACAAGGCGGATTTTGCCTCTTTTAGGGCTCCTTTTATTTATGGGGGTAGAATGCTACCTCCTTCTGTTCTTTGAACCAAAACCCTCTGGCATACAGCTGGAGCAACAAAAACAAATGCAAATGATCTCGCAGGCCATGGGCGGTTCAGGTGAGTTGCCGAAAGGGAACCGCTGGGGACGCCCAGGTGCGGCTTATGGTTATTTGGAAAGCTTAAGCGCAGAGATGCGGCAACTTTCTGAGGTGCAGCCTGTATTGGCAAACTTCGGTATCAGTGCCTCCATTCTCGCAGAAACCGGGTTTCCGATTGTGTTGCATCCCAAATTTGAAAGTCCGGGCATTCGAGAGCGGGTACAGCAATTTTATGAGCAACTCTTTCTTCATTCTGAAAAAGAATTCAGAGATTGGGCCGTAACTTTTGGTGCAAAATACTACGTGCATAGCATGGGTAATTTCTCAGACATCGATCCTCGAAATTCACCGCGTTACATGGTGGATGCGCTCGAACCTCCGGCGGGATCAGCGATTTATGTGCTTGAAAATGAACCCGAAAAAGCGGTTTGGTTTCGGCCCATTTACAGTAACCCTCGCTATAAAATTTATCAGATTATTTCCGAAGAAGATGTGAATGCTGCTGAATCAATGACCCGTATGTCGATGATGGCTTATGAAATGGGTGATATGAAGCGGGCCAAAGAGAAGGCGATGCAAGCGCTCTCGTATTACTGGAAATATGAACCTGCTCAGCAGATGCTGAAGTTGGTGTTAAGTCAGCCACGTTTATGAGGATTTGTTTTTGAGAGGGAATGGTTAGAAGTCAACCGTTTGGATTACCGGACGAAAATATTTCTATGACAACACGAATTGGACTTACCGGAGGTATTGCCTGCGGAAAGACTGAAGTAAGCAAACGACTTGAGCAACGGGGAATCCCAGTGCTGGACACTGATCAGGTGGCCCATGAACTTTTGAAACCGGGTAATCCTGTTTCTGATGCGGTAGTGCAACACTTCGGTTCACACATTTTAAATTCCCAAGGGGAAATTGAACGAGCGGTTCTTGGCAAAATTATTTTTGGCAATGAGTCGGAACGATTGGTTCTCAACCGTTTGATGCACCCTGAAATTGGAAAACGTTGGCGACAGTGGCTTAAGGATCAACAGGGACCTTTGGCGGTGGTGGCCATCCCGCTTCTCTACGAAGCAGGACTGGAAAATGAATTTGATGGTGTGATCTGTGTGCAAGCCCCTGAACTTGTCATGATTCAACGCTTACAAAACCGAAATTTTAACGAACAAGAAGCCCTTTCCCGGATCCGGTCACAATTACCGGTGGGATTGAAAGCTGAAAAATCAAACTGGACTTTTAACAATCAAACCACCCTTGATGACCTGCATGTGCAGGTCGATGAATGGGTGAACGAGATGACCCCTTAGGAGAATTACCGAACATGTCAGACGAAACCACTTCCCCCTCAACCGGTGCTGAAGAAAAAGCAGCTCCGAAACGTCGTACGCGTAAAACCACACCGAAGGCAGCGCCAAAAGCAGACAAAGAAGCGGCTCCCAAGAAGAGCGCTGCTGCAAATGCTGAACCCGCACCGGCGCCCATTCCTGAAACGGCGCCCCGGAGAACCCGTCGCGCACCTGCTGCGGACAAAGGTGAAAAAGCAGAAACGACAGAAAGCTCAGAACGGCCAGCCCGCACTCCCCGAGCGGAGAAATCTGAACGCTCGGAACGGTCTGAGCGCCCTGAACGCAGCGAAAGATCTGACACTGCTAAAGAACGAAATACGGATAATCGTCGGAGCCGTGATGAGGAAGGGGGCAATGATCGTCCTCGCCGTCAACGTCAGTCTTCGGAAACTCACAATAATGAGGAAGGTCATTCATCTTCTCGTGGGCACCGTGATCAAAATAATCCGAATAATAACAACCGACGTCGCCGGAATAATCGTCGGGGTGCCAGGCCCAATCAATCCAACAATGCACCACAGAAAAACAATAATCGGCGAAACCGTCATGGCATGGATGATTATATTCCTGAGCCTGAAGAGAAGAACGGTCCCCCTTTAAATTTGTTTGATCTTCAAAAATTATCGGTACCTGAGTTGGTCGGCAAGGCCGAGGAGATGGACGTTGAAGATCCCGCCGGTTTGCGGAAGAGTGAACTGATCAATGAGATTGTTTTGGCCAATATGTATCAAGATGGTCCCGTGTTTGTACAAGGGATTTTGGAGATCATGCAGGATGGATTTGGATTCCTCCGCTCGCCGCTCTATAATTATCTTTCGACCACAGAAGATATTTTCGTATCGCCATCTCAGATTCGTAAATATGGGTTGCGTTATGGCGACTTTATTGAAGGGGATCTCCGCACTGCTAAACCTAAGGATCGTTTCTTTGGTTTGGGTGTCCTGAATAAAATAAATGGTGAACCTCCACAAAAAGGCAAACGTGGGGTGATTCCTTTTGAGCATTTGACTCCTTTATTCCCTGATCAACGTTTGGTGATGGAGCGTGCTGAAAATCCTTCCTTGTCGATGCGCGTGATCGATTTGGTTACACCGATAGGTAAAGGGCAGCGCGGTTTGATTGTGGCGCCGCCCCGCACAGGAAAAACCGTTTTGCTGCAGGATATTGCCAATTCAATTTCTGCAAATCATCCCGAAGCTGAATTGTATATTTTGTTGATTGATGAGCGTCCCGAAGAAGTGACGGACATGCAACGCAATACCCAAGCGCAAGTCATCAGCTCTACTTTTGATGAGCCCCCAGATCGGCATGTGCAGGTTGCCGAAATTGTGATTGAAATGGCACGTCGTAAAGTGGAGCATGGCAAAGATGTGGTAATCCTTTTGGATAGTATCACTCGTTTGGCCCGTGCCTATAATACGGTGCAACCTCACAGTGGCAAAATTCTGTCCGGTGGTGTGGATGCCAATGCTCTCCAAAAACCCAAACGATTCTTTGGGGCGGCCCGAAATATTGAGGGTGGGGGAAGTTTGACCATTTTGGCGACGGCGTTGGTGGACACAGGTTCCAAGATGGACGAAGTGATTTTCGAAGAATTCAAAGGTACAGGAAATATGGAATTGTCTTTGGATCGCGCTTTGGTTGAAAAACGGGTGTATCCCGCGATCAATGTGGCGAGGTCCGGCACCCGGAAAGAAGACTTACTGATGCATCCCGATGAATTGCAACGCGTTTGGGTCTTGCGCAAGGCCTTGAACGGCGTACCTGCAGTGGAGGCTATGGAAGTGCTGTTGAGTCGTCTCAAGAAAACGAAGACCAACCCTGAATTTTTGTTAGCGCTTCAAAACGCCTAAAAACTTGCCAAGTTCAACGGAATTCGGTTGAATAGGCTCTATGGCTACCCAATTGATAACACCTAAAAAAACTGCGATCTGGCTTTGGGCCGGAGCGCTGGTGTTGTCTGCTGGCTTGCATGTGGGGCTGGTACGCCTCAATCCCAACCTCTTTTTGGGGTCGGGTGATTTCGGGGAAACTCCCGCACGGGAAAATCGCCAATCAGTACGGGTGGAGCCTCGTGATCCCCAACGGATGAAACAGGAACTTCCTAAATTATTGGATCGTTTTGATCCGGTGTCCCAGGCTTTGCCTGCCACGGAATCTCCCATTGATCTTCCTGAGGCTGCAGATGCCTTTTTGAATTTGGCTCCGGTGGTTTTGCCGCAACCGCAAATCGAGCATCGCTCGGCGGCACTTTCGCAAGAGAGTCCCGAAATGGCCGAAACACCTACAGATTGGCAACCTCGTCAGGAGGTGATGGCGATTACGGATCAACGGGTAACTGAAACCTTGGATGTGTTGCCTCGTAGCTTTCGAGCGGTCGCAGATAATCAACCGGGGGCTCCCGATATTACCTTGCCGGGTATTGTGCCTGATCTCGGAACCGGTGCGGGTGAATTTACGGCTTCATTTCAAACCCGGGTGGCCGCGCCTGAAGTGTCTGATAATTTGCCGGGAATGTTTGGGTTGGAAACGGCGGCTGGTCCTGGGAATCCTGATCTATTGACCCCAGACACCTTGTCCGAAATAGAGATGCCTGAAATTGAGTCGGTCGCTGAAATTACTGATTTGGATGCGGTGGAAACCTTGCTCACCTTAGAAACTCGGGTATTTGACGACCCTGAAAATGATCAGTTGCGTTATTTTAAGATCCAATTGTTGCCCCAGGGTTTAGATGCTTTACCCGTGTTGCCTCGGGATGTGGTGTATTTGGTGGATTGTTCTGCGAGTATGACGGAGCGGAAATTGCGTTTGGCGGCTCAGGGAATCCAAGCGTCGCTTGAAACCTTGTCCGATACGGATACCGCCAATGTAATTGCGTTTCGTGATCAAGTGGAACTGCTGGATACGGAAGGTGTCACGGCAAATGTTTTTGGTAAAGCGAAGGTGCGCACTTTTTTATCGGGATTACATGCGCACGGTCAAACTGATGTTTATGCTTCTTTGGATGCGCTTCAAAAGTTGCCGCGTAACCCTCAACGTCCGATGTTGGCCTTGTTGGTTACTGACGGTGTTCCCACGCAAGGGATGACGGATAGTTCGGTGATTATTGAACAATTTTCCAATGAAAACCAAGGGAAGATATCTGTGTTTGGTCTGGGTGCAGGGGGAAGGGTAAACCGTTTGTTACTCGATTTCCTCAGTTACCGTAATCGAGGGGCCTCGCTGGTCTCTCCGCAAACAGAGGCGTTGCCTGCGACCTTGTTGCAAGGTGCTGAAGAAGTGCGTCGTCCGGTCTTAATGAATTTAAGTGTGCAATTTACAGGGGCTCAAGAACCCGAAGTGTATCCTGCTGAATTGAGCCATTTGTATTTGGATCGCCCGTTGATCATGATTGGTCGGGTGCCCAAATCACAAAAACAAGTGGCTTTCCAAATTGTGGGCACTTCTGCCAGTGGAGAACACGATCTGTTGTTCACCTTGGATTTGGATAAGCAACCCCAAGGCTCGTCCTCCTTACGTCAGGAGTGGGCATGGCAGGCCTTGCTTGAGCGTTTGTCGACGAGTATTACCCATCCGGACTTGGCCAGTGAAGTTGAAGTACAACGTCTGATCGAGAGTTACAACTTGGTGATCCCCGACGCATATCAGCAATAAATAAAGAGCTCGCGCAAAGTGGGGGGGGGATGTAAAAAAAACGGCACTCTTGTGAGTGCCGTTTTGGTTTGTCGTGGTTTCTTATTTAGGAAGTTGTGGGTAATGGTCTTCTGGTTTTTCCCCGGGTTGCAATGCTTTTAACCACCACGTGAAGCTGTATGATCCTGGCTGAACTTTATGTTGGTCCAAGACATCGGGACCACAACTGGCGGTTCCTACCCCTCGTTGTGCAATGTCCAGGTTCATATGCACTCGCTCGGTTTGAGGCAATTCATAGGGATGGTAGCTGTTGATAATTTCTTCAGAACTGTAAGGCAATACTGAGCCAGAGAAGGGTTGGGTACTGCAGGCCATGAGGCCACTACCATCTTCTCGACGGGCACAAATCCAACGCAAGCCTTCATGATTTCCACTTTCTTGAGGGACCACATAGGGGAAGAATTGTTCTGTGACGGTTCCTTTGTAGCAACCCGGTATTCCCGCAGCCTTTCGATCGCAATAGGTTTCAAGAGGGCCAAGTCCCCTCCATGCGACTTGTTGGAGTTCATGGGGTAATTCGAGTTTTACCCCCAGGCGAGGGAGGTCTGGGAGGGAGCTGTCGATATCAAAGCTCTGTTCCATTTTTATCCATCCGCCGGCAAAGAACTGAAGGCATTGATTGTGACGAATGGCTTTTTCGAGATGCGCGGTGTTGTAGATGCGTTCGACCTGAAGACTTTCCTCTGTGGAGGTTGTTTGTTCGTCTGCAAGGCTGAGTTGATCGATGCCGGCCTTTCGCCAACGTCCCAGAGGTTTCCATTCAGCGGTCCATTGTTCTTCTTTGCCTTTGACACCATCGTTATCGAGGTAGCCACGAAGGATATGTAATTCAGGCAATGCCTTGAGACCAAAATTAGAGAGGTCTGTCGGCGCGATGGTGTCGCCTTTTTTCAGTTTTGGTGCTTTGCGACTAAGTACGAAATGAGACTGGCACATTTCCAAGCCTTCCGCCATCCCTCTGAAATGAATGACGACTTCTTCACCTGCTTGGGCTTTCACTTCTGGGAGTTTGAGTAATAGTTTTTTAGACTTCTGTGGTGCGATTTTAATTGCACCCCAGTCGGCTTCATAAACAATGTTGTCATTACAGGTGATCGAAACGATCCATGTCAGCCAATCGGCGTTGCGGAAGAAATCGCGATTGAGGAAGCAGACCTCGTTCGTTTTTTTGTTGAAAGAGGTGGCCAACACAGGTTGAAAAATGACTTTGCATTCTGCCATGGCGGGTTTGGGCCTGCGGTCGGGTTGCACCATGCCGTTGCAGTTGAAATTTACATCATTGGGTTCATCACCGAAGTCTCCACCATAGGCCCAAAACTCGGTACCGTCTGGAGCTTTTTTACGGAGGCCCTGTTCCACCCAATCCCAGATATACCCACCCTGTAACATGGGGTATTTATAGATGGCATCCCAGGTTTCTTTGAGACCACCGTTACTATTGCCCATGGCATGTGAGTATTCGCAGGGAATATAAGGTCGGGTATCGGTAGGATTTTTACCATAAGAGATAAAGGTGCTTATTTGGGGATACATGGGGCAACGAAAATCGTTGCTCCGTTCGCCCCCCGGCGTAAGCTCCGTGCGCCCTTGCGTCCAGCTTGCGCGATCTGCGGCTTCATTATGTAGCAGGCGGGAATCATCCAAATTTCTCACCGCATCCGCAGCTAAATCATGATTGAGTCCGTAACCCGTTTCATTGCCTAAAGACCAGGCATAGATGGATGCATGATTTCGGTCACGCATCACCATGCGTTCAGAACGTTCGATGATGGTTTTTTGCCAGCGGGGGTCGTGTCCCAAGGTGTTGTAATTTGCATGGCATTCTTGGTTGGCTTCATCTACGACATAGAGCCCCACTTCATCACAAATATCCAACCATTCCGGATCGTTTGGATAGTGGGCAGTACGCACAGCATTAAAGTTGTGGCTTTTGAGCAGATTTGCATCTTCAATCAACCATTTACGGTCTACGGTTTTGCCATGATCGGGGTCGTGATCGTGTCGGTTGACGCCTTTAATGAGGATGGGTTGACCGTTAAAGATGAGTTGGCCATTTTTAATTTTGGCTGTTTTGAAGCCGATGCGAATGCAGGTGGCTTCGATGATTTCTCCTGTTTCCTGATCGTGAAGACTGAGGTGTAAGGTATAGAGCTGGGGTGTTTCAGCAGACCAGGGGGCGCAGTTTTCAATGTTTTTTGAAAAGTGGCCGGTAAAACCGCCCAAACGATAACTGGTGCCATCAACATCGACCGACTTTGGTTTTTTCCATACGGGTTTTCCCTGCGGGTCATCCAACTGGATATCGACACGACATTTCTGACCTGGAGCCCCCGTGAGTCCCAACCGTACGTCAAGATCGAGACTTCCTGTGTTTTTCTGGTGTTTATAGCCCGTTTTTGCGAAAATATCTTCAATCCACACCTGGTCCGTACTGATGAGTTTCACGGAGCGATGGAGGCCGGCCATCCACCAATGATCTTGATCTTCGGCGTAAGAGAATGCGGAATAACGAATGACCAAAATAGCCAATTGATGTTCTTTGCCGGGTACGAGGTAAGGGCTGATATCAAATTCTGCGGGGAGGCGGCTGTCTGTGCTCCAGCCTACAAAGACCCCATCAATATAAATCACGCCGACACTCTCGATGCCTCCCAAATGTAAAACTGTGCGTCGGTTTTTCCAGGTTTTGGGGATGGAGATGGTTTTGCGGTAAAGTCCCGTGGGATTTTCCTGTGGGACGCAGGGAGGCGTATTTTCGAAGGGCATTTGCACATTGGTATAATGTGGTTTGTCCCAACCTTGAACCGTCCAGTTGCCCGGGACGTGGATAGACTTCGTGCTTTTGGTAGGTTTTTTACCTAGAAGATCAGGATTGACCTCTTCAGGTTTTTCAAAATAGTTAAAACTCCACTCGCCATCTAAGCTGGTGACCCATTTAGATTTGGCGGGGTTGCGTGTCGCCGCTTTTTCAGCATCCGGAAAGGGGAAATGAAAAGAACGTGCGGGGAGGCGGTTGATTTGAGTCAGCTCGGGTATTTCCCAGCTGCGGGGTAAAGGGAAGGGGGATCCTGAAGTAGTCATGGTTTATCATTTATTGGTTTTTTTCATAGGTGCAATAAACAACGCAGGTGTTTTTGCATTGAATGTTAGAGGGCGGCGCTTATGACGGCAGTTATGTACCCTTCCTTATACCTCCAACGTCATTCTCTGGCTGAAAATGCCATCCGTGTTTTGCGGAATCAAGATTCCAGCCCTGAACAATTTCGAGGAGCCATTTTGAGGTTAACAACCTTGTTAACTTTAGACGCTACTCGGGATTTGCCCCTTAAACAGGTCGAGATTCAAACCCCTCTTACCTCAACACTTGCGGGCATGTTAGATTGTCGGGTTGGTATTGTACCCATTTTACGTGCGGGATTAAGTATGGTGGATCCCTTACTTTCCATGTTACCGGAAGCCGAGGTATGGCATTTGGGTTATTATCGGGATGAAGAAACGCTTAAACCCGTGACCTATTACGATAAATTGCCCCCCAATGCACCGGTGGATGTGGCCTATGTACTGGATCCCATGTTGGCGACGGGAGGTTCTGCCTGTGCCGCCTTAGAAAACCTAAAAAAATGGGGTGTAAAAGAGATTCATTTCTTGGGGATTTTGGCTGCGCCTGAAGGGGTGAAAAAAGTGGCTGAAGCGTTTCCGGATGTGGCCTTGC
Organism: Kiritimatiellota bacterium B12222; assembly: GCA_029719485.1. Classification (GTDB taxonomy): domain Bacteria; phylum Verrucomicrobiota; class Kiritimatiellia; order SS1-B-03-39; family UBA6053; genus UBA6053. Next base: position 1,858,671 of record CP120722.1, read on the forward strand.
ACATCTGTGCTTTGGATGAAAAACTCAATGAACAGGGATATATTGTGCCCGGTTTGGGAGATGCCGGTGATCGGGCCTTCAACGCGGCCGCGGTGTAAGTGATTTGATCATTCGTTAACTGTTTTTTTGTCTTGAACATGCTTCGCCGAGCGCTGGTGAGGCGAAGCAATTTTTCAGAGCAGGAAAGGCAATAAAAGGCAGGGTGATTCGTTAACGCCTATATGAATCAATCTCATTCTGCTCCTTTCATAAAAGGCATTGACCACACAGGCGCGGCCCCCTATAGTTTTGCCATGTCTACCCTGTGGTTTTTTCTGTTGTTAGGATTTTCGGTTACTTCTGTTTCGTTTGCAAGCGAGCTGGGAGCGTATCAGCTTATTTTGGACAAACAACTTTTGGGGGTGGAGAAGGTGGTTCCACAAGTCATGCCTGCTCCTGCCGTTACGCAGGCGGCTCCTTCCTGGGCCCGTGATTACCGCATGACCATGATGACTCAAGATGGGACGGGGCTACGCATCGGTTTACAAAATTTAAGGGATCAGTCGTCATTTCTGTTGGTGGAAGGTCAGTCTTGGAATGATGATGCACCTGTGTTGGTTTCGGGTGATTATAGCTCGGGTACCGCGCGGGTTCGTTTTAGGGGAATGGAGCATGTTTTCACGATTGAGACGGGACCCGTTGCCCTGGTTTCTAGCGGGCATGCCGAAGCTGTGCCTACGACCACTTCATCGGTTCGCGACCGTCGCAGGGGATTTCGTCAACGTTCCACGAACAAAGAAGCCACTCCCGAGCCTGTCATTCGCAAATTTGAAACGACGAAAGAACTGAATGATCATTTGCAAGAGCAACAAATGGATGCGGTTCGTACGGGTAAACCGCTTCTTCCTATTTCGTTGACTGAAAAATCCGACACTCAATTAGTGAATGAAGGCGTATTGCCAAAGCTATAATCGGAAATATTTATGATACAACGCTCCTCTCGAAGTTCGCAACTCTTAGAACGTACTGGCTGTTTTACGGCTGATGAAGCGGTCAGCCTGTTAAAGGCCCGTGAACATGATGGGGGTAGTTTACTCCATCGTTGTTTAGAAAATTCGGGTTTGTCCGAAGAGGTTTTTCTGCCCAAATTGGCCCAGGCCATGGGAATTCCTTTTCTTTCGTTGTCACAGGTGATGCCTCCCTCTGAGGTGTTGGCTCTGTTTCCCGCCAAAGTGGTGTATCATTATAAAGTTTTGCCCATGGCGTTAGAAGATGGTGGCTTGAGGGTTGCGGTTCGTGATCCTTTTCGACCCGGATTGGTGGATGCGCTTCAGCTTGCTTCAGGGAAACGTATACGTTTGGGGCTGGCGCCTTTATCTGAAATTGAGAAAGGGATTAAACGTCTGTATGGGGTGGGGGGAGAAACCATTGAACAGATGCTCGCCGAGGATGGTGAAGGGGATATAGATGCTCTGTTGGATGCTGATCCTGAAGAATTAGACGAAGAGGCTTCCGTGGTGAAATTTGTAAACCAGATTATCTGGGAAGCACATCAGGAAGGCGCGACAGATATTCATATGGAACCCATGGAACGGGACTTGCGGATTCGGTATCGCATTGACGGGGTGCTGGTTCAGGTGCCTTTACCCGCGAGATTGAAGCGCTTTCAGGCGGCCATTATTTCGCGACTGAAGGTGATGTCGAATATGGACATTGCTGAAAAGCGCTTGCCACAAGATGGACGTATTGGTTTGCGTATTCGAGGGGAGAGTATTGATATTCGGGTATCGACCATGCCGACCGTTTATGGGGAGAGTGTGAGTTTGCGGTTATTGATGCGTCAATCTACCTTGTTAGGAATGGAAAAGTTGGGGCTCACGCATGTTGATGCGCAAAAACTTCAGAAGCTGATTACCCGTCCTCACGGAATTTTAATGGTTACTGGTCCGACAGGTTCAGGAAAATCTACGTCTCTGTACACCTATCTCAATACGATCAATTCGGTAGATAAACGAATCTTGACCTGTGAAGATCCCATTGAATATGAAATTCCGGGGATTAATCAGATTCAAATGAAACCCGAGATCGGTCTGACTTTTGCCGTGGGACTGCGCCATATTTTGCGTCAGGATCCGGATGTGATCATGATCGGAGAAATTCGAGATAGGGAGACCTCTGAAATCGCAGTGCAAGCGGCACTGACTGGGCATTTGGTTTTCAGTACCTTGCATACCAATGATGCGGCCAGTGGATTTACCCGGTTGTTGGATATGGGGGTTGAACCCTTTTTGGTGGCGTCGTCCATTGAAGCGTTGATTGCGCAACGACTGGTACGTACGCTTTGTCAGGAGTGCAAAGAGGAGGCCGATTATGCGCCGGATTACCTGCAGGAAATTCAATTTCCTGTCACAGAGGGGCAAAAAATTTATAAAGCCGCAGGCTGCGAAGCTTGTCGGAATACGGGTTATCGTGGACGGACAGGCATCTATGAGATTTTACCGGTGAGTGAAGATATTCGTCAGCATATCATTGCGCGCGACCCCGCGAGCCGTATTAAAAAGACAGCCATGAAGGAAGGCATGATTCCCTTGCGGGATGATGGCTGGGGGAAAGTGTTGGCAGGAAACACCAGCATCGAAGAAGTGCTGCGGGTGAGTGACGAAGCAGAAGAAGTGAAGTAGAGACGTCTTCGCCTCCATTTATGTTGGAAAGTAGTACTCCTTGGCCTCATCTGAACCGACCAGCAGCCCCAGATCATGGGGAGAAGGTTTTGGGCATGGCCTTGCATCTACCGACTTCGCCAACGCCTGTAGAGAGGGAGGGAAGTAAACTTTGACGATGCAGTGGAGTTGTCCCTCCGCATCGTGCCGAATGAATACAGCCATTTCTTTTGCGTACGGAGATGGTTTATAGGTGGAAAGAAAAAGACTTTCAATTTGGTCCACGGTTGATCGGGCTAACATCGCGTCGCCAAGATTTTTATAAAACCATGTACGCATACGATCCCCTAAAGGGTGGATTTCGTTTTGATCTCCAGGGCTGCTGGGGTGTCCACGTCGTCCTGTTTGGGAGGAGGGGGCTCAAAAGCCTGCATCAAAAGTGACCGGATATTTCCCTCTTCGTTGGCATGCGCCAATACACTTACTTGATCCCAGCCTTTTAAGAGGGTGGATCCTTTGGGGATGACCAGCTCTTTGCCACGGGTGATCAAGGTGATGACTGCGCCCTGAGGTAGATTTAATTCGGCGATGCATGGGCCCGTTTTATTTCGAGGCCCTGGTAAATCGATCACGATCATGTCAAGATCGCTGGCGGCCATGGTGACAAGTTCCAAATGAAACAGGGGGCGTGGCCGTGCCGGTACGGTTAGTTTTAACCCACGGGCCAGTGCCCCCAAACTTCCTCCTTGAAAGGCCACCGACAACAGAACGGCAAAGAAGACCAAATTAAAAATTTCGTTGCCGACGGCGAGGCCTGCCGCCATGGGGTAGGTAGCCAACACGATGGGGACCGCACCACGGAGGCCTGCCCAAGAGATAAAGAGTTTATATTTCCAGCTTAAGCGCATGCCCAGGGTGGAGATCCAAACCGCAAGCGGACGTGCCACAAAGGTCAGGACCAAAAAGAGGAGAATACCTTCCTGCCAAATGTTTGCCCATTGACGGGGGAATACTTGGAGGCCGAGGAGCACAAACATGCCAATATTCGCGATGGTGGCGATGGCGGAAGAAAAATTGGCCACCCCTTGTTTGTGTACGAAAGAGCGATTGCCAATGACATAGCCGGTGATGAATACGGCCAACATGCCACTGGTTCCGATGAGTTGCGCGATCCCAAATACCAACAGTACGATGCCAAGAGTGAGCACATAAAAGTGACCGCGGTCTTGGGGGGTAAGGTTATTGAATACCCATACAGCTCCTCGAGCGATGGCCCAGCCGAGGAGGGGCGCGGCCCCGAATTGCCACAGGAAGCTCAGTGCCATCATGGGCACAGGTTGTTGGCTGCCTGTGAGCATTTCTACGACAGCCACCGTGAGCAAAATTGCCATGGGATCGTTGGCTGCACTTTCGATTTCGACGGTGGACGATAGTTTCTTGGGTAAAGATTGTCGGCGGAGAATTGAAAAAATGGCTGCCGCATCCGTGGAAGATACAATGACCGCGAGGAGGATGGCTTTGTCGAATGCCCACCCAAATCCAAAGTGTAAGACGACAAAAGTAACGGCTGCGGTGAGGGCGACGCCCCAGGTGGCTAAGCCTCCCGCGGGTAAGGCTACATTTTTAAAGTCCGCGCGCTTGGTTGAAAACCCTCCGTAAAAGAGAATGAAGACCAAGGCTAAATTTGCAACTTGATTGGTGAGAGCAATGTTATCAAAATTCCACAGATTAAGAACGTCACTGCCAAAACAAATACCGGCAGCGAGGGCAATCAAAATGACGGGCACGCTCCAGCGGTCGAGCCACATGGCTGCGAGCACAACGGCAATGAGGATAACAGGTCCGACGATATAGACTACGTCCATAGATATAATGATGGCTAGAGGTTAAAAGGGCTTCGACGATTTTGGTTTTCGGGTGTGGGGGAGCATGTCATTGCAGGTCAATCCATGATGATTCAAACGAAGCTCCCCACATCTCCCGTATGAATTGTCGATGGCTAAAATCTACAATGTTTTGCTGAGATTGCAATGAGAATAAAAGCAGGAGCTTCCTTTGATCTTTCGCGATAGAGGCGTACTCTTATGGCGTCAGTTTCAATCTGACTTGATCCTTCCCAGAACCCTTCACCTACAAGCCGAGACTTCCCATGAATCAACGTATTATCCTCGCTCATCGTCCTACGGGCACACCTACCTTATCCAACTTTGCTTTTGAAACGGAAGCCATGCCTGTCCCTGCGGATGGAGAGATGCTGTTGGAGACCTGTTATGTGTCGGTCGACCCCTATATGCGGGGACGCATGAGTGATGCAAAATCCTATGTTCCTCCATTTGAACTTGGGCAAGCCATCACGGGGGGCGTCGTTGCAAAAGTGACGGCATCGAATCATGCTGCCTTTACGGAGGGTGATTATGTAATGGGGTCCTTGGCATGGCAGTTATTTCAAGTTTCCACAGGGGAGGGGCTCACGAAGGTCGATGGCGAAGCTGCACCGCTCTCGGCCTATTTAGGCTTGTTGGGGATGACAGGCTTGACGGCGTATTGTGGTCTGTCGGAAATTGGCAAACCGCAAGCTGGCGAAACCTTAGTGGTTTCCGGAGCGGCGGGTGCGGTGGGATCTGTGGTGGGGCAGATCGGTAAAATTTTAGGATGTCGGGTGGTGGGGATTGCAGGGTCGGATGAAAAAATCGAAACGCTTCAAACTGAATATGGGTTTGATGCGGGGATCAATTATAAGACCACGGATGATATGGCAGCGGCGGTGGCTGCGAGTTGTCCCGATGGTGTTGATGTCTATTTTGACAACGTGGCCGGGAGTGTCTCTGATGGCGTTTATCGCAACATGAACCGTTTGGGTCGCATTATCAATTGTGGCGCGATTGCGCACTACAATGAAACCTCTGTGCCTATGGGGCCGCGGGTAGAGATGATGCTGATCAAAAACAGCCTGTTGATGCAGGGGTTTATTGTGAGCAATTATGCTGAACATTTTCCGGCGGCGGTGCAGCAACTGGCCCAATGGCTTCAGCAAGGGAAATTACAATTTTCAGAAACGGTGGTCGAGGGCTTTGAAAATATTCCGCAGGCGTTTTTAGACCTGTTTCAAGGAGCGAACCACGGTAAGATGGTGGTGAAAGTTTAGAGCTCTGTTGACCGATTATTTTTTGGCGGTGAGTAAAAATACGGGATAGTCGCCTTGGGCTTTGCGCATGATACTTGCATCGACGATGCTGACCTCGCGAAATCCGGCTTGGGTTGCCATCTCGACCATATGCTCGCGTTCGAATCCTTGATGATGCACTCCGGTGTCGTCGGAGTGGAAACTGCCATCCTCTTTCTCTAAATCGGCCAGCGCGATAAATCCGTTCTTTTCAAGAAGGGTATATAATTTTGCCAATAAGGCGGGGACATCTTCGATATGATGCAGGGTCATGGATGAAATGATGCCATCGAATTTTTCGGTCAGGTCTGATGTGAGTAAATCGATTTTCAGGATGTCGATGTCGCAGGCAATGCGATCGCGCTTTTGTGCGAGTTGATGGGTCATGGATTCTGAAACATCTACCGCAGTGATTTTCTGAACAGAGGGCGCAATGCTTTCGAGTAACAATCCTGTACCTGACCCGAAATCCATGAGATGCATGCTGGGGGTTAAGGTAATGTTTGCATGGATGGCGTTGGCAATGTTTTCGATACTGGAAAGTTTATGGGGGTCGTTGTCGTAAGTTTCGGCCTTGTGGTGAAAATAATCCTGGGTCATTTTTCGGGTACCTTTTTTAGTGTGATGAAACTGCGGCGTCTACAAGTTTTAAACTGAAGCCCTGCTCTGGACTGGTGGTCTCTAAGTTTATGGCCACTTCGTTCGCTTGTTGGGCGGCGAAAAGAGGGTCGGGATGTTTACTCCGAACCTCTAGCAACGTAGACTGGCGGAGTCGGCTTAGGGTGACGCCTTCGGGTAGGATGCTGTTCTGTTGATCGATCCATGCGTCTATACCTTGCAGGGGGTCCGTACGAACGGAGTACTCCAGGAGAGCGGTGGACGTGTACTGCTTTGTGCACGCGGACAGACCAAAAGATGAAAGGGCCATGATGCAAAGGAGGGCAAACGGTTTCATGGGTTCATCTAATCAAAAGTTCATTCCTGTAGCAACTGTGGAATTGAAAGAGTGGGGGGCGATTTTAGGCTAGCCAAGCGCGTGGAGGTTTTTTAGTCAACGTTACATGAATCCATCTCCTCAAACTGAAGTTCCTCATGTTGTTATTATCGGCGGTGGGTTTGGCGGCCTTGAAACTGCCCAGCGACTTGCTAAATCAAAGGTCCGCGTGACCTTGGTCGACCGGCACAATTATCACCTCTTTCAACCCTTGCTCTATCAAGTGGCGACGGGAGGGCTTTCACCGGCCAACATTGCCACGCCGCTCCGCTCGATTGTACGCAAGCAAGCCAACTGTGAAGTGTTGCTTGCGGAAGTGGTGGATTTTGATCTCGAGCATAAACGTTTGATTCTTGCCGATGGGGAGTTGGACTATGACTACCTGGTGCTGGCGGCGGGGGCCACCCATAGTTATTTTGGACGTGATGAATGGGCTAAATTTGCGCCGGGGCTGAAGACCATTACCGATGCCACCGAGATTCGGCGTCGTATCTACATTGCCTTCGAAGCTGCGGAAAGAGAGCCTGATCCTGAGATCTGTAAAGCGATGTTAACCTTTGTGGTTGTAGGGGGAGGTCCCACGGGAGTGGAACTGGCCGGGGCGCTTTCCGACATTGCCCGTCATACGCTTACGCACGATTTTCGTCACATTAAACCCAAAGATGCCCGGATCATGATCGTGGAAGCCGCGCCACATATTTTGGCGCATTATCCTGATGATCTCAGCGCGCGTGCAGCCGAGAAAGTGCGCAAGTTAGGGATCGAAGTTCACACCCACACCAAAGTCACGGAGGTGACGGAGGATGAGGTTCGGTTGTCCGGACCGGAGGGGGAGTGCGTGGTGGCGACCAATACCGTGCTTTGGGGTGCAGGTGTGCATGCCAATCCTCTCGGAAAAAAGATCGGGGATGCGTTAGGAATTGAAACCGATCGCGCGGGTCATTTACCGGTTTCGGCGACCTGCCAAGTCGCCGGTCAAGACGAGGTTTTTGCCATTGGGGATATTGCAACTTATACGGATTCAGAGGGTAACGTTTTACCTGGACTGGCTTCTGTTGCGATGCAACAAGGACGCTTTGTGGCCGAGACGATTACGCGTTTGGCGAAGTCCGAGCCGATTGAGGGGGCGTTTGTTTATAAAGATAGAGGGACCATGGCAACATTGGGTAGGCCTTTCGCGGTGGCCCAGATCGGAAAACGTCAGTTCTGTGGATTCTTTGCATGGTTGCTATGGTTATTTGTTCACTTGATGTTGATTGTGCAGTTCCAAAATCGGGTGCTGATTTTGATGCAATGGGCATGGAGTTACGCCACCTTTAATCGGAGTAACCGAATCATCACCGGCGAAGAACCTGTCAAAATTGTACCGCCTTCACCGGAGCTCTCTAAAAAATAGAGAGCGTTTGGTGAAGTGTAAGGGCATGAAGCTCCTGTGTTCTTCGATCGAATATGGGGGGATCAGTACCCCAAGAATTCGAAAGGGGGTGCTTCAATAAACTGCTCGGATACTTGGCCGGAGAGCAGGTTGCTTTGATTTGCACCCAGTTTTAACGTCCGTACCGTTCCCGTTTGTGTTGAAAAATCAATGGTGTGTAAATCTACCCAAAAAATACTTTGTCCCATGGTGGATTCGAAAAAGTAGAGCTTGTTTTTATGGTCAACCACCGTGCGCCAGCGGGTAGACGAAATGTTCGGTTGATCAGGGGTGCTGATTCCATAAGGCACGGACACATTTCGGATGACGCTAAACATACTGGCTAATGATTCTTGGGCATTTCCTGACTGAGGAACGGCATTGACATAAAAGGAGGCGCGAACGAAGCGGTCGGCCGCCCGGTTGGTTCCTGGCAACATGGTGGTGCCTCCGATTTGTTCCCAGTACGCATTGAGTGCCAACTGCTGGTCAAAAGGAGGGGAGTTGGTCATGACTTGATAGGCACGGTTATGATGAATCACTTGTTTGCCGTCAATGTATTCGATGATGGCGCTGTCACCCGAGGCATCAGACAAGGCTAAATGCAAGGTGGCCAAACGGTTTTCACCTGGGACGTTTGCGCTAACCAAGGTGAAGGGCTCTTGCTCAAGCGCTTTGACTGCAGAAGCCACATCGGGAAAGTTATCGAGTACATATTGGGCCCACACCGAAATGCTTAAGCCCGGTTTGCTCTCATCATCAAAGGTGGGGTATTCCGACTCCACCAACCAGAGCAGGTTCGCGACCAGACCCTTTTCGTTGATGCCATCGGTGGTGGAGATATCAAAACCTGAGGTGATGACACTGCCATATTGAGAGGTCCAGCTGATAGAATTTTCACCTGTTTGACCTGAACGCGCCATGCCACGGGGAAAGATCCACATATTGCTGGCGACATCTACTTTCCAATCCATGGTCCGAGCAGTGATTACCCGATCCTGTTCGCCTAAATATACCACACGGGTACAGGCCGCGACTCGTGGTGCGCAGAGCACCATGGTGATGAGTCCCATGAGTAATCCTGATCCTTTTAAACCTGTGAAGAATTTTTTCATAGCATTCCCTTTTGTCCTGTGTGATATTGTAGCGTTGCGCAGAACCCATTTCTTGGACGGGACGTAAGTAAAAAGAAAGCGCCTAGTGTTATTTATTCGCGAAAAATAGTCCGGGATATTTCGGGTCTTGGCTCTGCTAGGGTTTAGCCTGTGGGGTATTGGCGGCAATATTCATAGATGGCTAACGAGGTCGCGGTGGCGACATTGTAGGAAAAGGGCATGCCCCAAACGGGAATCTCGACAACGGCATCTAGTAAATCCAAATTCTCTTGAGACAGGCCTTCTCTTTCTGAACCGACAACGATGACGGTTTTTTTGGGAAAGGCATATTCTGAGAGGATGGTGGAGTTGGTGGTTTGTTCGAGTCCCACCAGATGATAGCCCTCTTTTTTGAGTTTTTTAAGCACGGGCGGTAAGCTGTTTTTTACGGTAAGTTTTACCGTTTCAGCACTATCTCGGGCAATCGAATTTTTAATTTTTGCATTTCCGGTCGCGATGACTTCTTGAATGCCGGAACAACCTGCCATGCGCAAAATGGTCGATAAATTGACATGACTACTCAGAGGGCTACAGGCCACGATCAATGGGCGCTCTTCTGCTAAGACCAATGGAGGTTGATGACGAATATGTTCAAATTTTGCCATGTGGATATCCTTATCGTAAGTAAAAGATGCTCGCAGTTTTTTTTTGGGGGGGCGAGTGTTCAAGAGCGTGCGAGCGTTCTCATGTTTTGTTCGTGGGTATCTTATGGGTCAGGTCTATCATTTGCAACGAGCTTTCTGTGTTTTGCTACGGGTTTACCTGGGGTAAATTCAGATTTCCCATCGTATGAGGAACAGCAATACACTGGTTTGTAGCAACGTTAGCAGGATCACCACTACCAATGACTTTGATCCGTGAGTGAGTAAAGACCGGAAGTGAATGCGACTGCCGACGGCGACCATGGCGATGACCAATAAGCTCTTGGCGAGCTGTTTGGTTCCGATGAGAAGGGCATGATCCGAGGGGATCAAGCTTCCGATGACCGCAAAAACGAGAAAGCCGATGATATATCGAGGAAAGGGGGGGAGGGGGTGGATGCCCTGTCGTTTTCGAGGGTGAAAGATGTGATGCAAGAGGAGGACGATGGGGCCAATCATCATGACGCGTAGCATTTTCACTATCAATGCCTGATCACCCACCGTACCTGAAATAGAAAAGCCTGATGCGGCCACTTGGCCCACGGCTTGAAGGCTACCGCCGATGAGATTCGCGGTTTGTTCGGTGGAGAGTTGTAACATTTCGGCCAAGCCCGGCAGAATGAACATGCCGACAGTTCCCATCAGATTTACTGCGGCAATGGCCACCGCTATTTCGGGTTTATTCACCTTGAGAACGGGGGAGGCCGCCAAGACGGCCGAGGAGCCACATACGGAATTTCCAATGCCCAACATTAGTGAGCTATGCGCGCTCATTCCGAAGAGGCCTCCCAAGGGGACGGCGATCAAAATACTGAGGATCATGGGGGGAAGTACTGCCAGGATGGCCGCCCCACCGGTCGTGGCCAACACCTGTAGTTGCAGTTCGGATCCCATCAGGGAAATTGCCAGGGGAAGGATGGCATGTTCGATAAAATCTAATCCATCGCTACAGAGAGAGTGTGAAGGCAAAAGGTTGCCAAGTATCAACCCTAAGAGAATCGCCAAACAAACGGCACCTGGTTGCGGGATGACTGTTGAAATTTTAATGGCCACTCCTGCTAAGAGTAGAGAAATGATGAGTCCGGGTAATATGCGTTGAGGTGATGTCTTGATGCTCATAGGTCTGTGTTTTGAATGAGGTCAGATCATACGCATAGTTGTAAAATCAGTCCAATTCATAATAATGCTAGTACTTATAAGTAAAATTGATATAATGTCCTAATGAATATTACCCTGCGTCAATTAGAAGTCTTTTGTGCCATCGCGAAATGGGAGAATGTGAGTCGGGCGGCGGAAGATGCGGTGATCACGCAATCGGCTGCGAGCATGGCCTTGGGCGAATTGGAACGTCAATTGGGAGAAAAATTATTTGATCGTTTTGGTAAAAAACTTCATCTCAATAACAGTGGGAAGCAATTGCTCCCCAAAGCGCAGGAGGCTTTGCAGCGGGCTGGAGAAATTGAAGGGATGTTTGCGCTGAGTCATCAAACGGGTGGCGAATTAAAAACAGGCGCCAGTACGACGATTGGGAACTATTTAATTCCTGGATTGCTGTCTTCCTTTTGTCTTGAAAATCCGCATATGCATATTGCGCTTCAAATTGGTAATTCCGATCAGATTATAGACTCATTGTTGGCCTGTGAAAATGACATTGCCTTTATTGAAGGGCCCTGTACCCATCCGAATATTGAAACGCGGATTTGGCAAGCGGATGAGTTGGTGGTATGTGCTCCGCCTGAGCATCCCTTGGCGGGAAAAGAGGCGTTAACCCCCGAGGATCTTGTGGGGGCCAAATGGATTCTTCGGGAGCCTGGATCGGGAACACGGGCTGTGTTCCAACGTGCAAGCGAAATGTTGCCCGGGAGCTTGGATATTCGTCATGAGTTGGGGCATGCTGAAGCGATCAAGCAATTGGTCCGTAGTGGATTGGGGATTAGTTGTCTGTCGCGCCTCGCGCTCAAGCAAGAGCTCGCTCTTGGGATGTTGGTAGAGTTGCCTACGCCCTTTCTTGATCTTAAACGGAATCTGTCTTTGTTATTGCGCAAAAGCAAATATCACACTGAAATTTTGAGATTATTTCTCAAACATGTGGAAGGCACTGGTTGAGCCGAGGATGGGGGGAGGGCACAAAAAAACCGGAGGTCTTTCGCTCCGGTTTTTTTGATGAATGTGGGGGCTGGGCTTACCAGTCGCCCATGAATACATTCATGCCATTGTTGGAGGCCTTCTTATAGACCAACTCGAGGGCATCCAGGAAGCGTTCTTCACCACGCCACATGGGAAAGTGTCCGAGGTGTTTGGAGAGTGCGCCCGGGCTGGGAGGGATGCGAATGTCGCCAAGATTGTCTTCGTTGACATTACCGCCGTTCCAGAAGTGAGTGACTTCATTGGTGAAGGCTTGTCCCACTTCGCGAGGGCCACTGTGGAGTTCGAGTTCCAAGTAAGTGGCTTTTTTGCGTCCACGTTTTACAGAAGATCCGATGTCGTTGATCAGGCTGTCCCGTTCCAATCCACGCAAGCGCATAAACAGAAAAGGATCCCGGTCAAATTCTTCGGCCAAAATGTAATAAACGGAGATGATATGACGGCAGAGTCCGCTGCCTCCGCAAGAGCAGGAAGTTTCCAGATCATCAATATTTACGGGGAAGAGGGCGATGCCCTGTTCTTCGAATACTTCTTCAATGGATTCGGGCATTTGACCCGAAAGCAGTTTAGCTGCGAAAATCGCTTGGCTGGAAAGGATACTGGAGAGTTTATCCCACTGTTTCTTGGGTGCCGCTTTGAATTTAATTTCCACTTTCAAGGGTTTCTTTTTAGAACCTTGAACGGTGGCAGAGACGGTGCCGTTTTCAATTTTGAGGGCGAGAACTTGTCCGGCTTGGGCGTAAGCCCGTCCGCGGGGGAGTTCAGCACCCATGTAATGATTTTCCAACACAGCCATCCAGCGCTTGGTCCACCAATTTTTGCCGACTTTGCGACTTTTGGTTTGGGCGCGAATGCCTCCGTGGGCGGTGAGAGGTCTTGATCCTCGTGATTGGGTTTCTGGCATAATCGTTTTCCGTCGTTTGTAAAGTTAGGTGTTTATTCGCCGATGGCGTCTTTTTGCAACTGGAAGAGGTTACGCAAGTCGTCGGTGGATAGTTCGGTAAGCCAACCTTCGTCGCTGCCTACGATGCTATCTGCCACGCCTTTTTTATGATCGATCATTTCATCGATTCGCTCTTCGAGGGTGCCGGTACAGAGGAATTTGTGAATCTGTACGTTTTTAGTTTGTCCGATACGATAGACCCGGTCCGTGGCCTGGTCTTCTACCGCAGGGTTCCACCAGCGGTCGTAATGGAATACGTGATTGGCGCGGGTGAGGTTCAATCCTGTACCCCCGGCTTTCAGGGAAAGCACAAAGATATGAGGTCCATTGGGGTCTTCTTGGAAGCGTTCGATCATCTGATCTCGTGCTTTTTTCGGGACGCCCCCGTGGAGGAAGATCACTTCGCGTCCAAAGGTTTCCTGCAAGTGTTGCTGCATGATTTTACCCATTTCAACGAACTGGGTGAAAATCAGTGCACGCTCATCGACTTCAATGATCTCTTCGAGCATTTCAGTGAGACGGGCGAGTTTACCGCTACGCTCTACGTAGTTTTTCTTTTCACTCAGGTACTGCGCAGGGTGGTTGCAGATTTGTTTCAGTTTGGTCAAGGTTGCGAGCACCAAGCCTTTGCGTTGTATACCATCGGTGGATTCTAAAGCGGTTTCGACATCGTCGACCAAGTTTTGGTACAAGGCTGCCTGTTCTTTGGTCAAGTTACAGTAGACTTTCATCTCCATCTTGCCGGGCAAGTCTTTGATGATGGTCTTGTCACTTTTCAGACGACGCAGGATAAAGGGACCACTTAATTTTTTCAGTTTATCGATCACCTGGGTGTCGCGATTGGCCTGAATAGGTAAGAGGAAGTTCTTTTTGAAGTCGGCTTGGGTGCCGAGGAAGCCACGGTTCAAGAACTCCATGATAGACCAGAGGTCGCCCACATTGTTTTCGATGGGGGTACCGGTGAGGGCGACGCGGTATTCGGACTTGATGGCCCGGGCAGAGCGTGCTTGCTTGGTTTTGGGATTCTTGATGTTTTGGGCTTCGTCCAAGATGGTACCGGCCCAATCGATGGTTTTGAGAATCTCAATATCACGATGTAACAGGGAGTAACTGCTGATGATGATGGAGTATTTCTCAGCATCCTTTTTAAAGGCCGCTCCTTTGTTCCGATTGACACCATGGTGAACCAGGGTGGGCAAGTCAGGGGTGAATTTCGCAGCTTCTTTCTGCCAGTTCCCTGTGAGGGAGGTGGGGCAGATGATTAAATAAGGTTTACGGTTTCCTTCTTCATGGTCCCGTTGGATCAAGGTCAGGGCTTGAATGGTTTTACCCAGACCCATGTCATCGGCCAAACAGGCACCGAGTCCCCATTTCTTTAGGAAAGCCAGCCATGAATATCCACGCAACTGGTAGGGACGCAGATCGCCAATGAGACCTGCGGGTTTGTCGAGTTCTTCGAATGTAGAGGAGCCGTCGAGTTGTTTGAGGAAGTCTTCTACCCATCCGGAGGCTTCAATCCCGTCGAATTTGAATTCTTCGGGGGATTTCGCAGAACCGAGGGCCATTTGTACGACATCGCGCAAGGAGGCTTTGGCTTTATGTTCGGAAGAGGTGAGGCTCATGGCCCGCTCGATTTCTTTTTCGCCGAGTTGGATCCAGTGTCCGCGCATTTGAACCAGTGGGACTTGGGATTTGGCAAGAGAGGAGAGTTCTTCGCGACTTACTTTTTCACCACCGAGGGTGACTTGCCAATCAAATTCCAAAACGTGATCCAGACTGAAGGTCGTTCCCTTCTTCATCTTGGTGGCGCCGGTTCCTTTGAGGATAGCTTTGGTTCCCAAACGGTGTTGGGATCCTTTATGCGTCCACCAGCCCGGGGTAATCACCCCAAAACCAGCTTGCTCAAGTGCCAGTACGCGGTCGGTCAAAAATTCGTAAGCACCATCGGTATCCAATTTATAGCCCGTCGGCGCGTCCTGATGGAGACTTTCTTCGATGCGAGGGCAGATGGTACTGGCCATACCTAAGGAAGAGAGCAGGAATTCTTTGGCGTCAAAATATTCGGTATTGAGGACACTGGCTTCGGCGGCTGTGGGTTTCCACACATGATCGGAAGGGATCAGCAGTTCCGGGTCGTTATAGCTTTGAAGGAAGAAGTTTACTTTCCATGCGGCTTTTGATGAATCTTCGCCATCTTTAAGACGTGGAGGCTCTTCTAGCTGCAGGCAGAGACGGAAGGGGGTGTTGGTGGACAAAGAAATGGGTTTACGCCATTGGCGAACCTGACGGAAGAGTTCTTCCAAATTAGCTTCGTCTTCGGGTAAAACAGGTTCTTCGGTGACCAGTGCGTTCAACCAGTGGTCGTGCATGCTGTCAAACTCTGTACCCGGATCTTCGAGGAAGCTTTTGGGCCAACTGGATTGTTGCTGGGTAAAGATCGAGTAACGTGCCAAATAATCCACAATCTGCGTAATCAGACCTTTGACCATGGTGGTGGGATATAATTGAGGCATGCCATCATCGGCTTTGCTTTGCTGCATGCATCCACAAGAATGGGGCATCGCTTCGATTAATTCATTTAAATAATCTAAATCTGAACCGAGGAAAATGGGTTCCCATAGGGCTTCAATTTTACCATTAATGGTTTTTTCGAGGCCGGGCAGGTATTCCTGACGTGCAACCAATCCACCGGCAAATCGCATGACTCGGGTCCAAAAGGTAAGGTCATTGCCTCCCATTACGCCAGAACTCAGCAGCTCTTTTCCTACAAATGCGGCCAAAAAGCCGATGGTGCCTTCTAAGGGAAGGCTTAAGGTGGTGACTTTCCAAGGTTGGAAGGTGACGTCGCGGTGAGCAACGGGATTTTTGCTTAAAAGGGGACTGGAGGCAATGGCTGTTGAACCGGATGTGGGTAACCACACGGTACGCATTACGGATTCCTGTCGGCGAATGGAGCGATCAAATAAGGTTTCGCAAAGAATTTCCTTGAGCGTTTCTTCCCCTGCGTCATAAGGGAAGAGTGCTGGTGATTTCTTGCCTCTGTTTTTTGAAGCTCCTTCAAGATCGTCTACGGGCTTTTCGCCCCAAATATGTAGTTGGTGATCCGCGTAGCTCGCGTGCAGTATTATCATGCCGGGTTGTACCTGTGTTTTGTCTTTAGACCCTAAGTCTTCATCGGGGTCTTGTTCGGAATTTAGGTTTGGGATTGTAACAGAAATTTTCTTGATTACGATTCAAATTCTGACATTTTTTTGTCTAATTCTTAACTTGATAACTAAAACAATATAATTTTTATTTCATATTCGGCAAAAATGATACGGCAACAACCTTGTAAGTCCTGTTTGATCTCTGGGTCTCCCTCTCAAGGTCAAGCTTTCCCTTTGCTCCATTACGGACTTTTTCGTGGGGATAATTTTGGATATTTTGTGCAAACGAGTGCCTCTGAGGTGATTGCGGTGGACTCTCCTGACGGGAAATTTATGTTAACGGTTTTACGTGAAAGGGGCTGGCAGCTGAAGGCGTTATTGTTGACCCATGCCCATCATGATCATGTGGTGGATTTGGGTGAGGTGTTGACAGAGACGGGCTGTGCTTTTTATAAACCTGCAGGCCTTTCTGGATTGCCAATGGGGCGTGCCGTTCAGGATGGCGAGGTTGTGGAGGTGGAGGGTTTGCGGGTGGAGGTGTTGGAAACGTCGGGGCATTCGCCCATGGATTTGAGTTATGTGTTTCCTGAGTTGAAGCTGTGTTTTTGTGGCGATAGTGTGTTTCACAATGGTTGTGGACGCATGTTTGCGGGTCCGGCATCCCGGTTTTGGCACTCCCTTGAACGTTTACGGGCCCTACCTGATGATTTCTTTCTTTGTTGCGGACATGACTACGCTGCTGATAATGCCCTTTTTCGTCGCCAACTCTTTCCCGACTTGCCTCAATCAGACCTCCCTTCCCGTCCGCATGGTCCTCTGAGTTTAGCCGATCAACGGCAGAGTAATCCTTTTTTAAATGCAGATGATCCGGTCCTTGCGGCCGCGTTGGGACTTTCGGCAGCGCAACCGGCAGAGGTGTTTAAAAAGTTAAGAGAACTTCGAAATCAGCTTTAACTTTTTATTCTTTGCCATAGGAACGCCCTCATCATGACCTTTTCCACTCAACTGCAACAACTTCTGGACAAGGGTGTCCAGCTTCCTCATCCTGCTTCGGTATGGATTTCGGAAGAGGTGGATCCTGAGCGTATTCACGCCTCTGCAGTGATTCATCCTGGATGTCGGATTCAGGGCGAATTAACCTCTATAGGTCCTGATGTGGTGTTGGGCGCTGAAGCGCCGGTCACCCTGATCCATTGTCAATTGGGCAAGGGCGTGCAGTTAAAAGGAGGTTTTTTTGAGGGCTCTGTTTTCCTCGAGGGTAGTTCAGTGGGGGCTTCAGCGCATGTACGTCCAGGTTGTTTATTTGAGGAAGAGGCCAGTGCTGCGCATGCGGTGGGTTTAAAACAAACCATCCTCTTTCCTTTCGTGACCTTGGGGAGTTTGATCAATTTTTGTGATGTGATGATGAGTGGGGGCACCAGTCGCAAAAATCATTCGGAGGTCGGGTCTTCCTTTATTCATTTTAATTTTACGCCGCATAATGACAAAGCCACCGCGTCGTTGATTGGTGATATCTCGAAAGGGGTATTGTTAAATCAGCCCCCGATTTTCTTGGGAGGCCAGGGGGGGATTGTGGGGCCGGTGGAAATGACCTTTGGGGTGATCCAAGCCGCGGGCAGTATTTGTCGTCAGGATTTGTTAGAGCCGGGGTTTTTGTATCAGTCTGCTGTCCCACGGGAGCGTTGGGAGGCTTATCGGGTGGGAGCTGTTCGTGACCCGGAGTCCAAATGGGCGAAAAATGTGAAATATATCGCCTCGCTCTCCGCGTTACGCAGTTGGTACCAGTATTTTCGATTGCCCCTGATGTCGGATGATCCTTATACCGTGGCGTGTTTGCAGGGGGCCATACGGGTATTGGATGCGGCGATCGCCGAACGCATGAAGCAAGTTCGCAAGTGGCTGGGGTTATTGCCTGAGGCGGAATGGCAGGGACGGTGGAGGGCCTTGGAAGCGGTCTGTCAGGAAATTGCAGATTCCACGCAGTTGCAATCGCTGGTAGACGCTCTAGAGGGGAGTGGAGAGACCTATATTCAAACAGTGAAGCAGTTGACTCAAACGCAACAGCAACATGTACAAGATTTTTTCGAAACCGAAATACAACGATTTGCCGTTTTGACGGCGAGCTCATAAAGGAGAACAACATGGCAAGATTATTTGGAACAGACGGAGTACGGGGAATTGCCAATGTGGGCAGTATGACGGCAGAGAATGTGTTGGAAATCGGTCGTGCGACGGCACAGGTTTGTCTGAGTCAGCAACATGTTTCCAAAACGGCTCGTCGTCGGATTGTCATTGGAAAAGATACCCGGGCCAGCGGATATATGCTGGAAAATGCACTTTCGGCGGGAATTTGTTCCATGGGGGTGGATGTGTTGTTGCTGGGTCCACTGCCTACGCCGGGTATTGCCTTCACCACGATGAGCATGCGGGCCGATGCGGGTTTGGTCTTATCGGCATCCCACAATCCTTACGAAGACAATGGGATCAAAATTTTTGGGGGTGACGGGTTTAAAATCCCAGATGAAATGGAAAATGAAATTCAGGCCTTAATCGAATCGGGCAAAGTAAAAGAGGCGCGTCCCACCTCCAATGAAGTTGGACGGGCTAAACGGATTGATGATGCGATTGGACGCTACATTGTATTTTGTAAAAACACTTTTCCTCAGGATTTTTCCTTGGAAGGGCTGCGCATTGTGTTGGACTGTGCCAATGGTGCCACCTACAAAGTGGCTCCGATTATTTTTGAAGAATTGGGGGCGGAAGTGTTTGCGATTCATCATCAACCCAATGGCATCAACATCAATGACAATTGTGGATCCCAACACACCGATGATTTGATTGAAAAAGTGAAAGAAACCCGTGCGGATATTGGCTTGGCGTTTGATGGGGATGGGGATCGTTTGATTGCGGTGGACGAAAGGGGTAATGAGCTGACTGGAGATCATATTATTGCCATTATTGCCCAGCATATGCAGGAAGAAGGGCGTTTGAAAAACAATCGGGTGATCACCACGGTCATGAGCAATTTTGGCTTTGTGAAAGCCATGGAGAAATTGGGTATTGAGCAAGGTCAATCCGACGTTGGGGATCGTTATGTCCTTAAAAAAATGTTGGAAACGGATTCGATCTTGGGGGGAGAAGCCAGCGGACATTTGATTTGTCGAGATTTTCATACCACTGGAGATGGTATTATTGCCGCGTTGCAATTGTTACGGGCCATGCAGGGTAAAAAGAAAAAACTTTCATCCTTATCGCAAGTGATGACCTTGTTTCCACAGAAATTGATCAACGTGAATGTAACGGACAAGCCACCTTTGGAAGAGGTGAAGTCGATTCAGCAGGCGATCGATACCGCAACCGGAACCCTCAAAGATCAAGGGCGGGTGTTGGTGCGTTACAGTGGTACCCAGTCCATGTGTCGGGTCATGGTGGAAGGGCCCACGGTGGCGATGACCAATTCTTTGGCCTCTGATATTGCACAGGTTGTATCTAAATCATTGGGCGGCATTTGAAAAAGACGACTCTCATTTCAGGATATGTATGGCTGCTGGCGTGGATGCTGGGCGGGCTCCAGGCGGATGAGGTCATAGAGCTGGACTGGGGGCCTTTTGCTTCAGAATGGCATGATGTTTCGGGGAATCAACGCCAACGGTATTTGGGCCCTTTTGTTGAATATATCGAATCCCCCGAAGAAGATACGGCATTAGCGTTGCGTCCGTTGTTTCATACCTGGCTGCAGAAAGACCAAGATTTCCGGCGTACAGAAATTGTATGGCCCCTCTATGTGTACCGCATTCGAGAAAACAGTTCCTATTGGCGGTTTTTGCTGAATTTCGGGTGGAACTGGGATGTAAACGATTCAAATTCTCGCTGGCGTTTATGGTTGTTACCGTTCTATTTTCAAGGGCGTGATGTGAATGGGGAGAATTATATGGCGCTGTTTCCCCTGGGAGGCAGTATTCGGGAATTTGCCTTTTGGGATCGGATTGATTTTGCCTTGTTCCCTTTGGCGATTCGTAGTTACAAAAAGAAAATGGTCACCAATACGCTTTTATGGCCCATTTTCTCCAAAACCACGGGGCCGGGATCGAAACGCATGCGGGTGTTTCCTTTTTATGGCTTTACGGAATATGAAAACGTGGGACGCAAAACGTTCATTTTATGGCCATTTTATACCCAAGTGAATTATATGATTCCGCAATCGTTGGGCAAGGGGTGGATTTTATTTCCGCTGTTTGGACACATGAAATTGTCGGATCAGGAAACTTGGTGGTTCATTCCTCCCTTGTTTCGATATTCGGTGGGGGAAGAGCAAAATCGAATTTATGGCCCTTGGCCTTTGTTCCAAAAAGAAAGTGGGGTGGTGGATAAATTTTACCTGTTCCCTTTGTATGGTCGTAAAGAAAGTGCCGGATACAAACAGCAATTTTTCCTGTGGCCGTTGGGGCATTACGAATCGGCGGAACGGGATACGGGCACTCGAAAGAAGTTCTACTTCTTTCCCTTTGTTCAGTATTACTATGCCAACCCTTCCGAATGGGTGTCGCCTACGCCCGACGGAGAAACGACTTATTTAAAAATATGGCCGTTGTTTTCGAATGCGACTAAACACAGTGGCGACAGTCATCGCTTTGCGTTTTTTGACTTCAACCCCATGAAGGGCGGACCGATTGAACGCAACTATGCCGCTTTTTGGCAGGTCTATGTGTATGCGCGGGTAGATGATCGGGTGGATAAAGAAGTCTTATGGGGCTTTTATCGATCGGCAAAACGAGGTGATGATTATCAATACCGAAGCCTTTTTCCCTTTTTTAACTACAAACGAGATCGTAATGAGGACGAGAAGCATTTCCAATTATTCAAGGGATTGATTGGTCGTCAGCGGGTGGGAGAGAAAAAACGCTGGCAATTCCTGTACCTTTTTCATTTTGGCGATAAGGATTTGGCACAATGATAAACCAGAACACTTACGAATGCCCGGAATGTTGCAGTATGTTTGCCCGATGGGGACATAGTGGACTGGCGTTTTGTCAGTTGGTGGGGCAGGCTGTTATTTTGAATATGCGGGCATTGATGATGTTTCCGCAGATGTTCAGAAAGCAATCGCGTCCTGAAGTGGCCTATCAACTCTTTTTTACGGGGATCCGTAGTTTGCCCGTGTTGTCGGTCGTGGCTTTGTTCAATGGGATGATTTTTGCGATTCAAACAGGAATAGAACTGCAGAAATATGGACAGGAAGTGAATGTTGGTGGTGCCGTAACCGTGGTGATGCTCCGGGAAATGGGACCTTTTATGACTGCGCTGATTATTGCAGCATCGGTGGGGGCCAGTATTGGCGCTCAATTGGGCACCATGACGGTGAGCGAAGAAATTTCGGCGTTGGAAATTATGTCCATCGATCCTGTACGCTTTTTAGTGATGCCTCGTTTGGTAGGACTGATGGTGATGATGCCCTTATTGACCATTTACAGCAATATCTTGTCGATTGCCGGGGGCGCGATTATTGCCATCACGCAACTGGGGGTTGAGCTGCAGGCTTACTTGGATAATGTGGTGATTTATGCGGGGAATAAAGATTTGTATACTGGCTTATTCAAAGCCACCGTATTTGGGTTCATTATCAATATGGTTGCCTGTCATCAGGGACTGACTACGAAAGGTGGTGCGGTAGGCGTAGGTAAAGCGACGCGATCCACCGTGGTGGTTTCTTTCCTCGTGATTTTGGTTACTGGTTTCATTATTACCAAAATATTTTACGGATGATAAATTTTAAGAATGTTGTAAAAGAGTTTTCCGGGAAGCCTGTGCTTCGCGGCATGAACTTGAATGTGGCGAAAGGGGAGACCATTTCGTTGGTGGGAACCTCGGGTGCTGGGAAAAGTGTGACCTTGAAGCACATGGTGCGTTTGTTGGAAGCCACTTCGGGTGAAATCTTGATTGATGGCGAAAATATACTCGATAAAGACGGTCCGGAACTTGCGCGGATGCGGGAGAAGTTTGGTTATTTATTCCAAGGCGCTGCACTGTTGCAATGGATGTCGGTATTTGAAAACGTGGCCTTGCCCTTACGGGAAAACACCAAACTTTCAGATAAAGAAATTGAGGAGAAGGTGGTCAGTGTGCTTGAAAAAGTAGATTTGTTGGCTGCGGCTGAAAAACTACCGGCGAATATTTCGGGGGGCATGCAAAAGCGGGCAGGGTTGGCCCGGGCAGTTGTCACCGAACCTCTGATTTTATTGTATGATGAACCCACTTCTGGTTTGGATCCGGTGACTTCGCGGACCATTGACCAATTGATTCACGATCTGCAGCGGGATTTGGGGGTGACGTCTGTCGTGGTAACGCATGATATGATTTCAGCGCTGACCATTTCAGATCGAATTGCCATGTTGCACCAAGGGCGGGTTTCTGAAGTAAGTACGCCGAAAGATTTCCTAAAGTCTGAGAATGAAGTGGTGCGTAACTTCCTTGATTCACAGTGTATAAGTTCTAAGTTTTTTGAAGAATTTCCAGAAAGGACCCTCTCATGAGTAGCAAAGCAAAAAAAAGAAACGATGTGACTACAGAAATTGTAGTGGGTGCATTTATGTTCATTATTCTGGTGGTACTGCTGACAGTTTCCATTGTGATCAGCCAGAATAAGTTCTTTGAAAAGAGTTATCACCTGTCTGCCATGTTCCAAAATATTGGGGGCCTCAAAGAAGGCGAGCCTATTTTCTTACGTGGAGTGAAAGTGGGATACGTGGAAAACATCCGGATTCCTGAAGAGGGGACTGGGGTGAATGTGCGGATGAAATTTACACGGAAAATTACACTTTATTCCGATTATGAAATTTATGTGGAAGCTTCCTCGATGTTAGGTGGGATGCGTTTGGTGGTGGACGAAGGATCTCCACAGTTTGATGTGCTTACGGAAGAAGAAATGGACGCGTTAGTGGGGGAACCCGCAAAAGATGTCTTACGGGAGGCTGCAAAAGTCGTCGAAATGATTCGATCCTCTTTGGTGGATGATGGCACCCTGGACAGCATCAATGTCATGGTCGAAAACTTGGCGGATATTACTGGGAAAATCAGTAATGGCGAAGGGACGGTCGGTCGTTTGGTTCAGGATGATGCGCTCTACGAAGAAACCATGGGCCTGATGGGCCAGCTCGGAGATGCGGCGGAGGATATTCAAAAGGTGGCGAAAGACGCGAAAGTAATTAGTACCCGTTTGGTTGAAGGCAAAGGGTCGATGGGCAAATTTTTGTCTGAAGATGAAGCCGCTTATAATGATTTGGCCAAAATTTTAAAAGAGATGAGTGCGGCGTCTGAAGACGTTCGCATTGTCATGGATCGGGTACAGAAAGGCCAAGGAGTGATTGGTAAATTGCTGAGTGAAGATGATCAGCTCTACAATGACTTGAGGGATACGGTGGCTTCGTTGAAAGAAGTTTCGAATGCTCTGGCCAAAGAGTCGGGTACCATGGGGCTGTTGATTAACGATGATGCCTTGTACTTGAAAGTAACGGCCTTGGTGGATGAAGCGCGGGCCACCGTGGATGACTTCCGTGAAACCTCACCCATTACGACCTTTAGTTCGATCTTTTTTGGTGCGTTTTAAGCACTGCGATTTTGTTGCGGGTTGAAACCTTGGGTGCCGCAGTGCAGGCGAGCTCTTGAGGTGATCTCAAAGGACCGGATTTAAATCCCGCCCGTTTTCTCGGATGATTTTACTGTAGATGCTGGCGCTTTTACGAGGCTTTCGGGTCAGGTTAGGATCCTCGGGATCAACGGCTACCAGACCGAAGGCCATGTCGAAGCCTTCGTTCCATTCAAAGTTATCGATGAAGGACCAGTGGTAGTATCCTTGCACGGGAATGCCGTCTTCCAGACAGAGGGAAATCTGTTTCAGATGGCTGGTGATGTAGTGCGCTCGTTTTTCATCATTGCGGTCAGCGATTCCGTTTTCGGTAATGACGATGGGTTTGGCAAATTGATGCCAAACCTTGGAAATGGTGGTGCGAATTCCTTTGGGCCAAATTTGCCATCCAAAATCATTTTTCTCGATACCTTCCGGGGTCGCATTTTGATCAATAAACAAGCTGCGCGCATGTTTGAATGAAAAGCGTAGGGTCATGCGAAAGTAATAATTGATGCCGCAGAAATCGACGGAATCCTTCAGGCCTGCGATCTCTCCACGTCCAAAGAGTGGATGAATTTTGCCTGTTTTGACTGAGTCATCCCAGGCCTGATAAATGAAACGTTTTGCGAGTCCCGCAATGAAGCGTTCGTAGGCCCCTGCCAGTCCTGTTGATCCCCACGCTTGTAGATCGGGATAGGCCATCGCCACGCCCACCATGGCTTGGGGATCTTGTTGATGAATCAATTGGTAGGCCCCAGCGTGGGCCTGTAACATATTGCGGACCACTTTCCTGAATTCAAAATAATTGTGACGGCCGGGTGGAAAGTCCGCGGACAGATATCCTGCTAGAGCGGGGACCATGGGTTCGTTAAGGGTCACCCATTGAAAAGGATAGGCCGCAAACTGTTCAACCGCAAAGCGTACATATTCGAGAAACCACGCGACCATATTGGGGTTTCGCCAGTCACCTTTTTCTGCGGCCCATTGTGGAACCACCCAGTGGTGGAGGGTCAGGCAAATTTTAATGCCGTGTTTGTTCAAGGAGTCGAAGATTTCCAGGTAACGGGCTACCGCTTCCATATCAAATTCGCCTTGCCGAGGTTCGATACGGGCCCATTCGATACCCACCCGAAAGGCTTGCAGTCCCATTTCGGCCATGAGGGCATGATCTTCCTCAAAACGGTTCCAGTAATCGACGGCCCTGCCGGAATGCGGTTGGGTCTCCGTTTTCAGTTCCCAATGCCACCAATTGGAGTGTTGGTTTTGTCCTTCAACCTGATGGCCCGAGGTTGCGCTGCCCCAAATGAAGTCATCAGGAAATGAACCGAGCGTCTTCATTTCACATGGGAGATGCGAATGACCCCTTCGTCGAGATGTTCCACCGCATGATTGACAATATCCCGCGCGGCCGAAGGATGGGAGAGGGCGAGAGCATTTTGTCTCATTTTTTCTAATTTTTCTGGATTTTTCAGCAATTCATCGATGCGGTAAGGCAGGGTGGTGATGTTATCAGGATGGAACGCCGCGCCATTTTCGAGCAGATAAATGGAGTTGAACACTTCTTGTCCGGGAATGGGATTCCAGATCAGCATGGGCAGACCGCAGGCGAGACATTCCGAGGTACTCAGTCCGCCGGGTTTGCCAATGAACAGGGATGCCATGGCCATCCATTCGTGCATTTCTTTGGTGAAACCCAGTACGTGATAGTTAATATGTTCAACCGGGTGGGCTTCAATATGTTTCCTGATGGTCTCCTGTAGTTTTTTATTATTCCCGCAAACGATGGCCAGATTACAAGGCTGGGTGATACCACTCAGCATCTGGGCCATATCTTCGCCGGACATGACGCCAAAAGCGCCGCCACTCAAAAGGATCAAGGGCAGTTCAGGATCCACATTGTGTTTTTTGCAGAGCTCTTGTGGATCTCCACATTTTTCAAACAAGGGGTCAATCGGAATACCCAGGGCTTCCACACGGGCGGGAGGGAAATGTAGACGGACGAGTTGTTCTTTGCTTTCGGGTTTGCCCACATAGATATTGTTTACGTAGGATTCCAGCCAAGAGGCGTGTACGTAGTAATCGGTCACGACCACATTGAGGTCGGTATGGATCATGTCTTTACGCAGCATGGTGGAAATAATATCCGAGGGCATGAAATGGGTGCAAAAACAGATGTCAGGTTTGAATCGTTGAATTTCTTTGGTCAAGGGAAGTCCGTGCATACGATGTAAGAGCATGCGACCTTTTTCTTTGGTCCAGGCCTGATCGGTCCCTTTAAAAAAGTAGTCCCATAGCGCCGGAGCTTTCTTGACGGCTTCAATGTACAGATTGGCATAGAGCTCCTGAAATACCTTATTGGTGTATTCCAATGCATCGATCAATTTTACTTCGCTGAAGCGTTCGTCCTGTTCGCAGATGGCGGCTAGTGCTTCGGCAGCCCGTCTATGACCATTTCCTGCATTTGCATATAAAACCATTACTTTCATCGCATGAGTCCTTGGGTACCATGAGTGGGGTATCACCACGTAGGTCGTTGTATGTACTATCAAAAAAAAAGAACCCTGCCATGCCGTTAAGGCTGAGTCCTTGAACCGGAGTTCAAAGGGGGGGCAAGCCGGTGGCCTCGAAGGTCCCTTCGCAAAGGGCAGAATCTTAGCTACCTGATGGCAACAGCCCCCGTATTCATAGAAAGGTCGAGGAAATCGCCAATTCACGAACACAGAAGGGTTCTCGAATGAACTTAATTCAATAAGTTGTATTTGCCAATGACTTTTCAAAATTTGTTGAATGAAATATCACCTGCGGCTTTTGGGGGGATGTGACTGGAGTGAGTAGTCAATTTTAGGTGACGAGCTGTTGACTTAGTCAGGGGGAATTGACATAAAGATTCTCTGAAAATTTTTTGTCGTAGAGGAATTCTTTTATGAAATTACATCACATGGGTTGGATCTGTTTGGTTTGGAGTTTTACATTTTCCCTGATGGGGCAAGAGGGGTCCTTGTTGAAGAATGGTGATTTTAGTGCCGTGAATGAAAAGGGAAGACCTGCAGGGTGGACGATTCCTTCCTCCGAGGATCACGTAGACCTGATCGCGCGGGAAGGGCAACCTGCGGAAAAAGTTTTGAAAGTGACTTTGGGACCGACACAAAAGTATCAGGGACAAATCTTACAGCGTTTTCCCGTTCAGAAAAATCACATCTACCGTTTGTCTGGAGACATGAAAAGTTCGGCTGACAGAACAGGCTTTTTTCAGTTCAAATTATATAAAAATAAAAAAGAGCAGCGTCGTCAGAATTTGGGACGAAGTGCCACAGAGTGGAAAACCTATTCCGGGGATTTTTATGTAGGGGACGCGGATATGGCTGAAGTGTTGTTGCGCTATTACCTGTTTCCAAAAACTGAGGGAACCACGGTAGAGTTTGCAAAAATTTCTTTGGTAGATTTGGGTGAGAAAGTTTATGTGCCCCCGAGTGTGGAAACTGTGGAAGTGGTGAGTACCTTTTCCTCTGCCGGTGTTGAGCTTCAATTGGCGGGAGATGTGGGAGAAGAAGTTGGTGCC
Organism: Kiritimatiellota bacterium B12222; assembly: GCA_029719485.1. GTDB lineage: Bacteria > Verrucomicrobiota > Kiritimatiellia > SS1-B-03-39 > UBA6053 > UBA6053. Next base: position 1,886,093 of record CP120722.1, read on the forward strand.
AAATTCCGCTACCGTGAAGTCGGGCAGGAGGCTTGGCAACAAGGGTTGGATCCGGTGTATATTGCGCATCTCAAGCAATTTCGGGGCAGTCTGTTGAATTTAAAAGAAAGTACGGCGTATGAAGTCGGGGTGTTGATTTCTGATCCGGAGTATAAAGATGGCGTTGCTTTGGATGAAAAGATCGTCACTTTCAAAACCTGGACCTCAGATGTGCCGGTTGTCAAAACCGTTCACTTGCCTGCCGGTATTTCAAATGAGGCATTGACCATTTCGGAGAAGGGGACGGCCGAGGGATGGATTCGTTATGTGGGCCATCCTGACGGGACCATTTTGGATGTTGGGAAGACGGCAAATCAGGTGGTGAAATTTGACGATGCCGCTTATGTAATATTTGAGCAGGTTACGCTTCGTGGCGGGGCGAGCCAAGGGATTGTGGTGTCCAAATCAAACCACATTCGTATTCGTCATTGTGATATTGCTCACTGGGGAGACCCGGGGCAAATTGCCGACCCTGTGATACCGAACAAAGGACTTTATGTGGATGAAAACGGAAAAGGTATCAATTGGCAAGCCGGCGTGATGATCGCCCCCGGTGCATCGCAGGTTGTGGTCGAGCATAATTTTATTCATGCCGCCAATGGAACTGCAAACTCTTGGCAGTATGGTCATCCTTTGGGACCACAAGGGGTTATCATGAATAATTCGGAAGGGAATCACGTGATTCGCTATAACGATATTGTGGGCAGTGAAGACCACTGGTGGAATGATGGGATTGAAGGGATGTGGAACAATAAAGTAAAGGGTGGGCCTTATCGGGATACCGACATTTATGGCAATTTGATCGCGTTTTCAAACGATGACGGGACCGAACTGGATGGTGGACAACAGAACGTCCGTTATTTCAATAACTGGGTGCAATGGGCGTACTGTGGCATCAGTTGTGCGCCTAACTTGAATGGCCCTTCCTATGTGTATCGCAACCTGTTTGTGTTGGGTGAGGAGCGGAATCAGGTAAATTTTGCATTCAAAATGGGGGGCGCAAAGTTTAAAAATCAGGGAATGTCTCTGTTGTTTCACAATACGGTTTATAGTTTAAATGCCGGATTGAGTACGGGGCATTATGGCAGTGGTTCTTCCCCTGTGTGGTCGCGGAATAATGCGGTGTATGCGAAGGTCGCTTATTTGAAAGGTGGCGCTGAGGATTACGATCTTGATTATGATCTGATCGCTCCAAACAGCTTTATCCCCGGTCCTTTGGGGAATTATGAAAATGGGGTGTGGGCGCTGCCTGAATTTGAAGACATGGCCAGTGGTGACTATCGTTTAAAAGCGGGGAGCCCCGGGGTGGATCAGGGGATATTGATTCCCGGGATGAATGATGTGTTTGCGGGCGCAGCCCCCGATATGGGCGCCTATGAACGGGATGGAACATTTCATCCGGTACCTGTTCGTCCAGACGGGTTGTATGTGGTTCCTGCATTTCTTGGTTTTGAAAGTGGTGCTTCTGAAGCCGGAACCCTGACCGTCAGCTTAAAAGCCCCCGCACGCTTGGGCCGTTCGTGGACGCTCGTCGAACAAAGCGAGTGGTTGAAAATTACCCCTGCATCAGGATCGACTGGAGGGAAGGATCAACGCTTGGACGTAAGTATTGAAAATGTACCCTCAGAATTAGGACTGCATCGTGGCTCCTTCACCCTGCGCACCTCGGATGGTTATTTCCGTACGGTTCCTGTGCAGGTTCTGGTGCGTCCTGAACACCCGGTTCGCTTGGTGTTGGAAGCGGAAGATGCCGAAGTTGTCGGCAACCGCTATCAGGAATTTGCGGATGAGAGTGCCAGTGGAGGTGCGTACATGATGATTCCGTATCAGGCCGATCCGGTTTTGCGTTTTAATGACCCTGAGGATGTCGACAGTGAGTTGGTATTTACATTTAGCGTACCTGAAGATGGACGCTATTACATCTCTGGAAATTTGATGATTCCCGGACCTGACAGTCCCCAACGGGATTCGATGTATATGGCGATGAATGATGGAGAAATCACCAGATGGAACCTGTCACAAGCCGGTCGGGAGGCCTGGAGTATTCAAAAAATCCAAGGTGGAAGCGGTTCGGATGGTATGGCTTTTGAGCTCAAAGCCGGTGTGAATGTGCTGCGTTTACTGCCACGTGAAGTGGGCAATCAAATCGACCAAATCATTATCAGCAACGAACCATAAGGGAGGTCAGGGCTAAAACTCTGCTACAGCGATTTTTGTAAAAATGGGCGCTGGTTTCTCCTGACGGCCTCGCAACCGATAGCATATGGGCGCAGCGCACTTTGCGACGTTTTTTTCATATTCATTAAAATCAGGTATTGTCAAAAAATCCAAAAAAAGGTACCTTAATTGACTATGTCACATAAAATATATCTTCCTCGTTTTTTCCTTCGCATGACTGTCGGTTTTGTGAGTGTTTTGTTTTGTGCATTGCTATTGGCTGGTGATGCGGAGAATGTTTTAAGTAATCCTGACTTAGAGCTGAGTGGTGATTCTGCGGGGCTGTCTTCCTGGAGGCTCTCGCCCAAGGGAGTATCCGTAGCTTCTGAAAGCAAAGGCCTGCCAAAAGAAATAGAGGTCGCCATTGAAGTGCAGATTGGCGAGGTGCAAAAAAATGATGGTGCCCTTTCTCAATCCGTCTACCGCAAAAAGACAGATCCAGATACATGGCAATTAAGTGGCTGGTTTAAAAGTGAAGAGAATCGGGCAGGGTACGTGCAAGTGAAATTGTACGATGGGGATTCGGAGTTGGAACGCATTAACGTTGAGTATACTCCAACAAAGTGGGAGGCATTTTCGAAAACTTTTGATGCCTCACGGGCGACCAAAATTATCGTGCTGTGCCGCTGGCGGAATTATGAAAAATACGAAGGGAGCAAAGTGTGGTTTGGTGGGCTGGAGCTTAAACCTGTAAAGTAAGGGCTAAGAAATAAGAAACGCCTGAAAAGAGGACCGAATGTTACGGTCCTCTTTTCAGGCGTTTTGTTGGTTGGTGTGATGGGTGAAGGTGATTTCGCAATGTCCTTCCAGGACATCTTGAGTGATGTCGGTGATGCGCAGGTGTTCCTGTGAGGTGATGTTCCTGCAGCCATCTTTTATAGAAGGTTGTTGAATAAGTCCAAGCTTTTGGAAATACGATACCTCACTGAAAGGCAGTGTTTTCCAAAAGAACTTCACCTCTGCGCTCTCATTTTTATGGTGGTCGTCAGCAGGTTAAGTGCATTGAATCTTCAAAGACCCTGATGTATGCTGCTCCCATTGGGGACTTATGATGTTTTCCTGCGCATCCGTAACATTGTAAAAAATCCTAAACCAGACAGAAGAAGTAGAGAAAACGTGGAAGGTTCTGGAATTACGGTAATACTCTCGAGAGTGGTGCCGTAACGGAGTTCGTCATAAATGACCGTTAACTCACCAGCACCGTTATAGTTTGAACTTGTTGAATTGTAATCGACGTAAAAATCTCCGACGGAAATTCGTAATGATCGACTTGTATCAAAATCAATTTGATTGCTACTACTACGTGATGCACTGGTGTCGGCATAGGTATTCAGGTTTGCCTCAAGTCCATTTCCTAAGCTCATCCAGTCACTGTAGCTGTCATTATCCATAATCCATAAAGAGGCTTTCCCGCCTCCCGCGTCTCCAACATTGGTGAATTTATTAATCAAAATGTAAGTGGTATCAAGGGTGAGGCCCAAGCCCGTATTACTAGTTGATGAATCATATCCGACAGCAGGTGTATCATTGCTTGGTTTATTTGCATAAACTGACATTGCACCATTGCCATTTGATTGCATATTCGCCGTGTCCTGATTTCGGATGAGGGAGTCTCCATAACCTCCAGATATGCTATTCGCCGAGATGTTGACCAGAACACTTTGGTAAATATCTCCGGTTGCTGTTGCAGTAAAAGGGACATGCGTCAGTGCGTATTCTTTGGTATTGTCAAGGGATGCTGTCACTGACATTTCCAGTGCACCACCAGAGGTGGGTAAACCCGTGAAGCTCAACCCGGTTGACCGATAAGTGGCTGTTGCGTGTCCTGAAGCATCAGTTTTTGTTGTATAACTTCCATTTAGTCCGATTGCTCCTCCTCCGACGGCCTGTCCGTGAATCGCGCCATCGCTGTCACCATAATTGAATCCTTCATATACCAATGTCGTAGCCTGTAGAGGTTGTGAAACGAAAACACTCAAGATGGGCAGGGTAACTAAAAATGTTTGGATATGTGGGTTCATATGGGGAGTCCTGTAGGTTTGAATTGTTCGTGTTGCCGAAATATGTATTCGAGAGGGGGGATGTAGTGGGGAAATTTTCCCACATTATGACTATGTCAACAAGGGAGAAAGACTGAGTTTTGATGTTTTATTGTGGCCGTTCTTTTTAAATCGGATTGGATTTAGTAAAAAAAAGAACCCCGCAGGGCGGGGTTCTTGTAGGTAAGTATGGTTTGGGGAAGATTAATTTTTACGACGGCAGATCATTAATGCGGCAAAGCCAATCACTAATAAGGTAACGGCAGTAGGTTCTGGAACGGCGGTGATGCTGATGTCGTCAATGTAGAGATTTTCATTATTGCTACCTGTTTGGTTATAGAATTTTAATTTAACGGCTGTAGCTTCTAAATCACCCAAATAGTAAGAAGAATCAATCGATACACTGTATTTAACGAATGACGTAGCTTTTCCTGTATCTGTTGGGTTATTCAATTCTGTGCCAGAATAGTTAAAAACGCCACCATCTGCTTCGCCCTTATCTGTTAAAACGGTCTGCATCCCGCTTCCAAAATCCATAGAGAAAATAAAGGATTCATTGCTTTCTTGATCATCGGTTCCCTGCATCATCCACCAAGATACAAGAAGACCAGAAGTGCCCGTGATATCAATTGCGTTGATTTGAGTAAGGGAACGAGTACCACTATGTCGCATAAATAAACTATTGGCTCCTGTATGGCTGGTAGAATTCACAGCGTAGACTCGTGTGGTGTCGCTCTGAGTCCAATTATCCAGAGTATTTCCACTACCCACAGCATCGTCTTCAAAGCCATCAAAAAAGAGTACATCGGCCTGGGTGAATAGCGGGAAGGCCAGCAGGCAGAGAGCTGGGAGTAAAAGGGTGGCGGTTATTTTCATGGTGGGAGTCTCCTATAGTTGTTGTCTTTCCACAGAGCGTAACTGTGGAAGGATGATTGATTTATGTTTAAAACCTACTATGTATATTCTGACATGGTCAATAAGGAAATGCACGGATTTAGGTTTAATTTGCACCGTAGGTAGTTGTCGAAATAGGCAATATTTCCTTTAAAATTCGATGTTTCGGTTGAAAATTATGAATTATGTCAAAAAAAGATTTTTGAGGGTTTTTACAAATCTGGTTGTTGTCAGGCTTCGAAGATGAAAACGGTTTGCGTGTTTTTTATCTTTTGCTTTCGCACCTGATGAACAGGTTTTAAGCCTGCGCGAGGGTAAAAAAAAATCCCCCTCAGGCTTTTTTAGCGCTTAAGGGGGAGGGGGATCGGGATCTGATGACCGATGATTTTTATGAAGAGCGTGCGAAGGTCGACGCACTCGTGGCATTGGCGGGGAGCACGTTGTGTATGCCTAAAATGGTTCGAGACATGGTTGCAAGTTCTTTACAGCCCTGTTCAAGATCAAGTCCTTCACCTAATATTCGTTGTATTCCTTTTTGAACCAGTTCGCCGGGGTAGGGAGAGTTGATGTAAAACTCATTACAAATTTTAGGGGTTTCGGTAAGGAGGATGGCTTCGCGGGGATCGTCCAAATCAAAGCCTTTGAGTGCCGAAGAGCGCCGAACGGGAATGCCTACCTTTTCGGTGGCGAGGTAATCCTGAACTTCTTCGGAGAGAATTAGACGTACAAATTGATGGATCAGAGAAAAAGAGGAGCAGGAGTTTCGCACACAGATTAAATCTGTGGCTTGTGCGGTGACATCGTGTCCTCCTGGAAAGGTGGGGAGGGGGACGGCGATCCAGTCTTCGACCTGGGACAAGTGGAGGCGGTTGGTGAAAAGACGGTCTGCAATATACATGGCCGCCTCTCCTTTGAGAAAAGCGTCATCATCATGAATAGCACGATCCCCTAAGCGTTTGCCCAGTTCTTTATAGTATCTGAGCCCTGCGAGGGTTTCTGGACTATCGACCCGTACGGGATCGGGGAGGGAGGGATCGAAAAGACGTCCCCCTGCTCTAAAAATAAAGTTGGTCCACAGGTGGGATTGGGTGTGCCAATTGATGATTTGTTCTGTGGGCAGTTTTTGTTTCAACTCTTCGATGGTTTGGAGCATTTCCTCTTCGGTCCATCCGTGGACTGGAATGGTGCACCCCGCTTTTTTAAACAACTTCGGGTTGCAGTAAATTACTCGGGGAGAGTAGGAAAAAGGAATTCCGACCAGACGTCCGTTGATGCGGAACGGTTCGAACGTTTTGGTGAAAAATACGGAAGTGTCTGGATAACACTCTTTCAGGATCGATGAAAGATCCATGTATTCTTCATGTCGGGCCAATACATGATGCGTGGTTTTCATTTCCAGAACACTGCGATTGAATTCTTTGGTAATGCGCAGGTCGGGAATTTCCTCATGGATATGTTCAAGCAGGCCCGGTAACCACGGCAGGCGATGCAGGCTGTCAAATACACTTAGGTTGTCTTGAAGGATTCGGTTCCGCCAGCCGGGCAATACAAACACGCCCTGACGTGGATGTGCTTCCAGAATGCCGTCGCGGCATAAGGCGTCTATTCCTTGCTGAACTTTAACGAAAGAAATATCCAGCTCCAGTGCTAAATCCCTGGCGGGGGGGATTTGTTGTCCTTCCTCTAATTTTCCTGTTTCAAGGAGTTGGAGTACATGACTTCGGACGATAAAAACTTTTGATGCTTCCATATGAGTTTAGGGTGTAACCGCTGGAGAATAGCCTGTGGGGGATCTGTGATTTAAAGAGGTGACTATCTCACCTAACTTGCTGTAAATCAATAAATATAAACCAAAAATATGTTTGTAGCTTCGCTGAATGTACCCCGTCAGCTTTCAGGAGGCTGTTTTGTACTTCATGAACAGGTATATCTTCATTTCCTTTAAAGTAAGTCGAAGGGGTTAATGGTGTTATACGTCTGATTGTTATGAGGTTAATTTCCGGAAAAATAACAGATATGAATGGGTTTTTGTTCGTTTCTCTGGGGGCTAACATGGTGGGAGGAAGAGGCTTACAGTGTAAGATTCAGATCTTAAGCTCTGAATGAATGCTCTCGAGGGGTCAAAGGGTTGTACTGAAAATTATGTTGGGATCGTCGCGATAACGCTCTTGACTAAGTCAGCTGGTCTGTGTTTTACTTTTGAAAACTCGCTAAGAATATGAACCGTCAACCCCGGAATCTCCTATGAATAAAATAAACCTCTCTAAATCGTTTTGCGCCTGTCTTGTGTTGATGCCTTTGCTTGCGGGTGGCGTAGCCTCCGGGGCCCCATTGGTCTATGAAGGGTTTAATTATGGAGGCTCCAGTGGCGCAATGGACGGCATCACGACTAATGCCTTGGGATTGACAGGGGATTATGCAACCTCAACGGGTACTTCCGGCAATGGCAATGTACAAACGGCTACTTATAATTCCACCAGCTTGAGTTTTACGGGTTACCAGAGTTCGGGTGGATCGTTAACGATGTCTTTGGCGCCCGAGATTGATAATACCAAAGAGTATGTGCTGACCTCTGTTGGCTTTGACTCAACTGCAACTGGGGACATATACCATAGTTTTTTGGCTAATATTGGGGCCAACACTATGTCAAATGGAAGTGCTGGAACAGAGATACGCTCTCAAACCACTTCCAATGTAAATAGCAGTGCAACAAAAGTAGGCGCTTCGATGACTGTGGCTCCTAACCGTGCAGGTTCATCAGGGAATCGACCTAGTGTTGGTTATGAAGCTGATACTTCTTCGGGGAACGGCTTGGTAGATGTGGGGAGCACTTACCTTTATATTTCAAAATTTACAAACGTAGGTGGTGTTGGGGGGACTGCTTCTCTTTGGGTATTTGATAATGCTGGTTTTGTGGCTTGGCAGAATGGTGGTGGGCTCGAAGCTGATATGGGGACCCATGCCAGTTTTACTTCAACAGATACCCGAGCTGCTGCGAATATTCTGTTTAATTCTAATAATTCAATGCGCTTGTCTGCAACTGAGTTTAGTCTTAATTATAACACCGGTGCGAGCAATTATTCTTTGAGTGGTGAGCTAACCACGACCTACGATGAAATCCGTTATGGTACTTCTCTGAATGATGTGATTGCCATTCCTGAAGCCAGTACGGGTGCGCTGGTCATTTTGGGCATGATGGCCTTTTTTGGCCTCAGCAGAAAAAAGAAATAAAGCCCTAATATTGTCTGGGGGTGCTTGAGGGTTTTTCCTTCCGTTTTCCTCAGGCAATACTTAAATTTGGAACAGTTATTACGGCCCCGTTTCGACGGGGGTTTTCTTTGTCGTGACTCTGCATTGGTCAAGTCGAAGGGGGAGGCTGGCGGGAGTGCTTGTTGTGCCTCTGGCGACTCTGGATGAACGACCGTTTTGAATGTGGGTTCCTGAAAGGGAGGGCTACGGTACATAAGCCTTTCAGGCTTCAATGGGTGCGTTGTCAGCAAATATACATTCGCTTATCTTTAAACCTAATCCAGCAAGCTTCTCTATTGAATAATTGTCTCTTCCGGGTTCCCTGCTAAGTACCCCGTAGTGCCTCTAACTTTTCAAGTCTAGGCGGGGCCGGTCTGAGGCAGTGGCTGTCGGTATTTAGGTCATTGCTGCAACTTTGGCTTTGGAGTGCCGTCTTGGTTTAAAGGTTTTAAAAAAAATCCAGACCCAGTGCGAAGCGCTGGGTCTGGATATCGATTCTTCAATGAACGACTCGGGCTGAAGGTCCGCAACGATCACCTATGATCTTCGCGGGCTTTCAGCCCGATAGTTTTCGGTTGTGGGCCTAACCCAGCGCTTCGCACTGGGCTGGGTTCACCGCGGACTTTCGGCCCGTGTTGCAAGTGAAGTCTCCCTGAGATCCAGGCAAGATGTGGTTCAGCCTTTGAAGGATGTGAAGTATTTCTTCACCGCCGCGTAGGACATTTTTGGACGACGGTATTCATCAAAAGTCCCTTTGTTGTTGAAGGCCCGCGGACGTTGTAAGGCTTGGGCACTTGAATAGGTGCGGCCATCGCAGAATTGCCATAAGGCTACACCGTTGATGCGTTGATCTTCGACCACCCGTTTGCAGATGGTGTCCAGATAATCGAGTTGATACTCTTCGCTCCAGTGTGCTTTTAGGGGATCGCGCCAGCCGTAGATGGCGCCCGCACCGATTTCACTGATAATGAAAGGTTTGTGGGATAGTCCTGCTTTTTCCAGATGGATGAAAATCTTATCAAACAAGGCGTCGATTTCGTCCAAGGGACGAACTTTGTCCAATTGGGCATACCATCCGGGATAGTTGTTGATGGAAATCAAATCGCAATGTTCAAAGAAGAGGTCTTCAAAGGGATACATCGATGCGTAGGTGGCAGGACGGGTCGGATCTTCCTGTTTGCACAGTTCATAGAGTTCGCGATACAGTGGTCCTGAAAATTCTTCATTGCTGGCGCCTTCGTTCAGGTAACCCCAAATGATAACGCAGGCGTGATTCCAACTGCTGCGGATCATTTTCCGGGTTTGCTCAAGTTGTGACTGGTGAAAGTCTTCGTTGCTGAAATTCTTTTCCCGATTTCCCCAGCCCAGCGATTCCTGGAATACGTAAAAACCGAGTTCATCACAGAGATCGAGGAAGGCCGGATCCATGGGGTAATGGCTGCCCCGAATGAAATTGCAGCCCATGTCTTTCATCAGTTGAAGATCCTGCACATGGGTTTGAATGGAGAGGGCCGGACCAAATTGCGGGTGCGCTTCGTGATGGCAATAGCCTAGAAGTTTGACGGGGGTTCCATTGATTTGAATTTGTCCGTCTTCAACCGTGATTTCTCTAAATCCAATACGGGTGTCCCAAGCGTCTTGCTCGGTTTGCAAAGAAATTTGATAGAGATGCGGGGTTTCGGCGGTCCAAAGTTTGGGGCTTGGGATGTTGAATCTGAAGGTGCCAACACCTTCAGTGAGCACAACTTCGTGTTGAGCGTTCTGGTTTTCGTCTACCCATACGTCAAGAGATAAGCTGGTTTGCGTTTTGTCGTTTACCCACAGGATTACGTCCACATCACCGGAGCTGAGGTCGACCGGATTCACTCTGGCTTCGGTAATATAAAGGGGAGGCGGGAGGTGCACTTCTACAGAACGGTAGATGCCGCCATAGGCGTAAAAGTCGTAATAGTACTCTTGGAGGGGGACACGTTGAGCGTCGAATCGGTTGTCGTTGATGACGACCAGTTCCCGTTTTGATTGTTCCGATGCAGGGAAGGGAAGGTCAATCGGGGTGTAGGGAAGGGAAAACGTTTTCAGCTCCACGCCGTCAACGAAGATCCGGTTCCACATGCCGGTGCCTGAAAAGCGAAGGAATCCTGATTGCTTGGGAGGAGTGGTAAAGAAAGTCCGATAAACGGCGGTACCCCGTACGCCTGCATAGCGTGGGTATGCATCATATGCGGAAGGGACGGGCATACGGTCGTTGTAAGAAATCTCGGTTGGATCCAAAGATTCGGGGGCTTCGGTTTCGCCCAAAAATACAAAATCCCACATTCCGTCCAATAAGTCGATGTGACGATTTTTCATTAAAGAATTACAATGCATAAAAGATACTCCCAGGATGTTTAAAAGAGGGCTTCGGTATAGCTGATCTTGTTGACATAGTCAATTGGGAGGTCTGAATATTTGCCGCCCTTTTTACGAAGAAAAGGAAGTAGGGCACCGATGTTTAAAGGGCCAGATGGCTTTAGACTTTTTCTTGCGGATACGAAGAGCATTTTGCATCCCTTCAGGGGTGGTGTGAAAGAAGAGGGTTGGGGAAGTGTGGATCCTATCGTATCTTTATGAAGCGCTGGGGCGGGTGCAGATCTTGGGGGCTATGATTTCCTGATCGGGAAAGATTGAAAGAATTTTCCGCATGGTTTACAGGGTCTCCTATGACAACTTCCCCTTCTTTAAATGATCTTCGCCTTCAATTTGCTCAAGCCGGACAAGAGCATGTGTTCCGATTTTGGGAAGAACTTTCCGTCTCCGATCAGTCTAAACTTTTGGAACGGGCCTCGGGGATTGATTTGGACGAAGTGAATGCATTGGTGGCAGAGCACATCCAAGGCGACGTGCAGGATCACGATGGGTTTGATAATTTAGAACCCGCACCCTATATTGCATTGCCAGAACATGGTGGTGATCGTGTCGCTTGGGACGCGGCTACTGAGTGTGGCGAAGAGGCGTTACGGGCGGGACGGGTCGCCGCCTTTACCGTGGCCGGAGGGCAGGGGACACGTTTAGGGTATGACGGACCCAAAGGGACCTTTCCGGTTACGCCGGTCACGGAAAAAACCTTATTTCAGGTCTTTGCTGAGAAAATTGCCCGGACGGCAGAACGTTATGGCAAAGCCATTCATTGGTATATTTTGACCAGTGAAATTAATAATGATGCCACGGTGGCCGCTTTCGCCGAAAATGCATATTTTGGTCTCCAAAAAGACGAAGTACATTTTATTGTTCAGGGCTTGGTGCCGGCGGTGGATCGCGAAGGCAAAATTTTGTTGTCCGACAAATCCACCATTACCATGACGCCCGATGGGCACGGTGGGTCTTTACGGGCTTTGGTGCGTTCCGGGGCTACCGCGCAAATGAAAGCCCTGGGGATTGACTGTATTTCCTATTTCCAAGTGGATAATCCGCTGGTGCCGTGCTTGGATCCTGCATTCGTGGGTTTCCATCTCTTAGGAAATTCCGAGTGTTCATCCAAAATGATTCCCAAGGCCTACGCTTTAGAAAAAGTAGGGCACTTTTGCATGCAGGACGGCAAAATGGTGGTGATCGAATACAGTGATTTGCCTGCAGAAAAACAACAGGAAACGTTAGCCGATGGTGGCTTGCGCTTTAATGCGGGTTCGGTGGCGATTCATGTGTTTGATCGTGACTTTATTGATCGGGTAGGCGGAACCGGGGCCGAAGTGAAATTGCCTTTCCATCGTGCCGATAAAAAGATTCCGTTTGTGAATGCTGCGGGGGAGTTGATTCAACCCGATGGACCCAACGGGGTGAAATTTGAGATGTTTGTTTTCGACGCGTTGCCTTTGGCCGCAAATCCAGTGATTATTGAAGGGGCCCGTGCCGAGAATTTTTCTCCAGTGAAAAATGCGGAAGGGGTGGATTCCCCCAAAACCTGTAATGAAGATCAGCTTCGACAGTTTGCCACTTGGCTGAAAGCTGCCGGGGTCGAAATCGCTGGTGATGACAGTGGGTTGCCTGAAGTCTGTTTTGAAATTTCTCCCCGCTTTGCCGCGGATCAGGCTGATTTTGTGAGTCAATGGGCGGGCATGGATCCAAAGCCAGAAATCGCCGACGGCGTAATTATTATGGGGTGATCTTCGCGGACCTTCGGCCCGATCATGAAGGGGACGTAGATCCCAGCCCTACGTCGCTTCGCTCCTTGGACTGGGCTGATATCGTTGCGGACCTTCGGCCCGATGATGGGTTATGTGTTTGCATCTATACTCGGGCCGAAGGTCCGCGAAGATACCAGCCCAGTGCGTAGCGCTGGGTATGGATTTTAAAACATTGTATCGGGCTGAAAGTCCGCGAAGATTAGCGCGTTGACAGGTGCTACAACTTCTGTTTGAGCGCGTTAGCGAGGCCGGTGATGCCCGATTCTTGTGGGGTAAAGTGGGGGTCGCTGCAGGCCCAAGCGGTGGGGCCTCCGGCACCATGACAGCCACCTACTTTGCTGGTGTCTTGACTGACTTGCCAAGGGAGACGTCCAAAAAATAATTCACAGGCGTCGAATCCGGGTTTGTTATGAATGTCGACATGGGTAGCGAAATCGGGTGCTTCTTTTGTGTTTGTCCACCAGGGGTAGGCAAACCAACGACCGGGTTGGGCGACAGCGACGAGTTCTCCGAGGTTCGGATGATGGAGTTCGGGAACTTCCGAAGGTCGGAAAACTTGTTCTACACCTTCGAGGCCTTCGAGCAGGGCTTTGGTGGTCTCGAGATCGTCAGCGTGGGGCACATAGACATGAGCGATTTCGTGGTCGACCATGGCGAAGGCTTTGGCGGAGAATAAATCGGGGTAGGCCATGCCTTTGACCTGTTGCATGCCGAGTAAACCGGCTTCGCGTAGGCAACGGTTTGGGAAAATTGCGGGGCCGTTTACCTGATGCATGGCGTAATCGCCCCACACCAGCACTTTGTAGCCTTTGGCTTCGGCGGATTGTTTGAGGGCCTGCAAATAGTCGCCCGTTTTGGCAAAGGCGGCTTTGGCTTTGGGGTGATGGGGGCCAAAGCGTTGGGTGTCGTAATCTAAATGGGGTAAGTAGGTAAGGAGTACATCAGGACAGATGTCCTCCATTTCTAAAACGGCTTGGGTGGCTTTGACAATCCACTCGCTGGATTTATGGGAGGCCAGAGGTCCCCAATAGTGCATGAGGTTAAATCCTTTGCCCATTTTGTCGCAAATGCGTTGATACAGATTTTCGGGTTTGGAGGCGCAGTGTTGGATCATGCCACCTGAATGTTTGTGTATGGGACGGGGAGACAGCACGAGGTCGACATCTTCGCCCAAGCTTTGTTGCCAAAACATCATGCCCACCGTTCCCCCTTGCTTGCGGAAGTCGTCCCAAATGCGGGGGCCTTCTACTTGGGCGGAGGCCTGTTCCCAAAACAAGGGGCGTCGCAGACTGCGATGGTAGAGTCCGTTGGCGATCATGCCATGTTCGGCGGCGGGTTTGCCGGTGCGAAAACTCGCTTGGGCAGGGCAGGTTAGACCAGGGGTTAGAGGATCTAAGGGTTTGAAGTCAAAACTTCCGAGTTGGGGGTGTTCCGTATCAAAAAGATTCCAGCCGAGGGCGGCGCACTGGATGATCAGCCATTTGGGTGAGGGGGTGGGCTGGCTCATGCTTCGCCTGTGTAAACGTCCCGCACCACATATTCATGTTTTTCGTCGGCATCAATCCAAGCGCCAAAGACATCGGGATCGTGGGTGAACATCAGCATGACATCATCTTGGGCACAACGGGGTAACCATTGCTGTTTCCAAGCGCGGGTTTTGAGGGGGTAGGTGTCATAGGCGGTTTGAAAGACCATGCGCAGATGATGTTTGCCGGGTAGATTGTCGCCGGTGAACAGTGCGGAGATGGTTTTGCCTTCGTTCCCGGCCAATTCTGCCTCAGTAAAATAGATACAGGCTTGTCCTTCTGAATGACCGGCTGCGGGTAACATGTAGATGCCGGGCAGGACTTCGGGGTCATCGTCGGGCACGGGGAAGACGCGATCGGAAAGACGTTGAAAGGTTTCATAAATCTTTTCGGGATAAGATTTGTAGAGCAGAGGATCGCGTCCCAGCGCGCAAAGCACTTCGTTTTCACGTAAAAAGATTTCGGCATTGGGGAAAACGGGATTTCCTTCGGGATCCATCAACCCGCCTGCATGATCCCAATGGGCATGTGAGAGCAGGATAAAATCGATATCTTCAAAACGAAGGCCGAGTGCCTTGAGGGATTGTGGTAAGAGCCAGGTTTCTTCAAGTTGATGAATCTCACGTTCGCGTTCGGAAAACCATTGAGGATCGCCGCAACCGGTTTCGATCAGTCCTTTTTTGCCGTCATCGGTTTCAATGAGCCAGGCATTACAGCGTTGAGGAATGAGGTTTTTATCGTCGGGTGTGCAGAGGCGTTGCCAGATACCTTTGGGGACCAAACCAAACATGGCGCCTCCATCAGACGCAAAAGTATTCGCGGTAAGTGGGGTGATTTTCATAAGAATGCGAACGTATGTGAAAGCGGACGGAGGTTCAAAACAATTTGATCGCATAGTAGACAAAAGCGGTTTGATTGGATTAAAGGATGCATATGGAAGACGCGGATAAAAAAATTCATGTAGCTCTCGCATGTGGGGGTACGGGCGGTCATATATTCCCTGGCTTGGCCACTGCAGAGGTTCTGCATCAACGTGGCCATCGGGTAACTTTGTGGTTGGCGGGCAAAGATATTGAAGCCAAAGCGGTGGAGCATACCCCATGGGATAAGATTACCATTCATGCCAAGGGTTGGGAAGGGGGCTGGCGGAAAGCGCATATTTTCTTGTGGAATTACTTTTCTGCTGGGCGTCGGGCCAAACGTCCCATGCGTAAAGATGAGCCGGATGTGGTGTTGGCCATGGGGAGCTATGCAGGCATGGGCCCCGTACGGGCCGCGATGCAATTGGGGATTCCGGTGGTCTTACATGAAGCCAACTCCATTCCTGGACGAATGGTTTCTCATTTTGCCCGCAAAGCTTCGCGGGTGGGCGCCACCTTTGAAATGACGCGGCATGAGTTGAAAGGCAAAGCGCGGTTACATTTAACCGGCATGCCTTTACGTGAGGATTTAGCCAAAGCCGCGGCGGCAAAAACCGAACGGGAGCAAGAGGATCGCCCCTTTACCATTCTTTGCATGGGCGGGAGTCGTGGGGCCAAAGCGTTGAATCTCATTGCCCGTCGGGCCTTGCGGGATGTGTACGCCAAAGAAAAGAATATTTTCGTGATCCATTTTACGGGTCAGGCCGATGAGGAAAGTGTGCGCAGCTGTTATGAAAAAGCAGGGGTGCCGCATGTGGTGAAGGCTTTTGAACCTCAGATGACCCAGTGGTATGAACAGGCTGATTTAGCGATTTGTCGGGCGGGTGCGTCTACCTGTGCCGAGCTGAGTGCGTTCGGTATTCCGGCGTTGTTGGTGCCTTATCCTTATGCCGCCCGAAATCATCAATACACCAATGCGTCGGAGTTTTTCCGCATCAAAGCTGCGGATTTGATTGAGGAGCGCGATTTAGAAGTGGAATGGCTGACGGATTATGTGGAAGGGTGTATGTACACTCCTGAACGATTGGAGCGGATGCGCAATGCCATGCGGGGTTGGGCCAAAATTAATGCTGCGGATCAGTTGGCCGATTTAGTGATGGAGGCTGCCTTAAATGGCTGAGGGAATTGCGCGTTTCCTGGGGCAACCTGGGCGGGTTCATTTGATGGGGATTGGTGGGGTCGGCATGGCGGGCTTGGCGCGATTATTGATGCAGGCTGGATGTACGGTGTCGGGATCCGACGCGCAGTCGAACCGGTTGACGCGTCAGTTGGCCGCTGAAGGTGTTCGAATTTTTGAGGGGCATGATGCACAACAGGTTTTTCCACTTCCTGATTTTGCCATTCGTACTCCGGCCTTAGGGGAAGGCAATGTGGAGGTAGATCGTTTGCGGGCGCATCAGATTCCGGTATTTGTACGAGGACAAGTTTTGGCTGCCTATAGCCATGCTTACCGCAGTATTGCGGTGGCGGGCGCTCACGGGAAAACCACGACCAGCTCGATGATGGCGTCGATTTTATATGAAACCCAACAAGGAAGTGGGTATGCGGTGGGGGGCGAAACTTCACTGCCGGGGAGGGTGGCTGATCGCGGGGATGGAGATTGTTTGGTGTTCGAGGCTGATGAAAGTGATGGCACCCTGGTGTATTATGCGCCTGAAGTAGGATTCCTGACACATGTGGAATGGGATCATATTGAACGTTTCCGTAGTGAGGACGCTTTGTTGGCCTGTTACCGTCGCTTTGTCGGGAACTGTGAACGTGTGTGGATAAGGGAAGGGGATGTTTTGGCTGAACGGGTTTGTGAGGGACACTCGAAGATTTTTCGAGTGGGCGAATCGGCACAGGCAGATCTACAATTGTGCGCGGCAACCAGCGATGCCATGGGGCAAAATTTAGAGCTTAAGTATAAGGGCGAGCTGGCGACCTGTCGTCTGTGTCTTCCGGGCAAACATAATGCCTGGAATGCGCTGATGGCGATTGCGGGTGCGGCGGCGTTTGGGGTCTCGGTGAGGGAAGCTTGTGAGGCCTTGGAAAAATTTCAAGGGGTGGCGCGTCGTTTTCAGAAAGTGGATAAAAATGGGGTGATGTTGATTCAGGATTATGCCCATCATCCCACTGAAATTCGGGCCGTGATGGCGTCGGTAGCCTGTTTGAATCCAGCCCGACTGTGGGTGGTGTTTCAACCTCACCGTTTTAGTCGCACTCAGCATTTATTGGCTGACTTTGTCGATGCTTTTGCGGGGGCGGATGCGCTGGCGATGTTGCCGGTGTATGCGGCGTCGGAACTGGCGAGTCAAGGGGTGGGGAGTGAGTTGCTGGTTCAGAGATGCCGAGAGAAGTATGATCAAGTCGAGGCCTTTGCTGATCGCGCAACATTGGTGAAGAAATGGGCACCCCACTTTAAAGCAGGCGATGTGGTACTCATCGTCGGGGCCGGAGATGTTGAAGCCCTACAGTCCGAATTTGTAGACGTTTTATAAGAGAACTGAAGTGCAGGAGTCTTGACTCTCTTTACTTAATGGCGCGAACGTTGCCGGCGAAGGGTGAAGGGCAATAAGCTGAGTCCAATGAGTACCAATATCGCGGAGGTCGGCTCGGGGATTGCAGTGATTTGGTAGGTTTCGTACACGGTGGGGCTTTGGGCACGCACGCCGGTGTAGCCGCTACTGAGGGCGTCCACGCCATTGTCATTGACGGTGATCATGCCTACTTCTGAGTCGAATTCATCAAATAATTGAGCGGTGATTTGGGTGCCTTGCATGCTGAGGCTCATGCGGTATGCCACCCCGCCCGGATAAATGTCGCCACCAGTCAAGGTTACGGTCGATCCCAATGGGGTGAAGGTGCCATCATTCGCCCGGTATAGTTGAAAGTCATTTCCTGCGAGACGGGTGTGGTAAAAGGTATTTGTACCGGTTCCGCGTCCAATAAGGCCCGCGTAATAGCCATTTGTGGCCTTTCTGAAGGTGGCTTCAACAGTCACGTCGCTGAGGTCGGTTGCGTCGAATCCTCCGGAAACCGCTCCGGTGTAGGAGGAAACGCCTCCGGTTGAGTTGCCTTGAGAGTATCTGTATTCTTGAGCGGCATCAATGAACCATCCATTTGAGGTGGTGGAACCTGTCCCTCCTATTAAAACGGTCCATCCGGTAGGTGCGGTGTTGGTCGCTTCAGGAAAAGTGGTTGCGTAAATGACATCCGCATGAATCGCCACAGGGGAGATGAAAAGAGCGCTTAGGCATAACAAGAGTCGTGTGTTCATTTTTTACCAGTGTTTTGGGGAAAGGAGAGGAATTAACCTTGTGGAGTATTGTGAAGTATAGGGAGCTGGATTGTGGAAATCAATGAAATCAACGTGGCTTTTGCTGATGGAAACTCCGCGGTGAGCTGGGAGTTGAATTTATAGCGAGGGGTTGCTAACGAAGTTGTGTATGAAAATGATTCACTTTGGCGACCTTCATGTTTGGAATCGGACCCCGATGATGTGGTCGGAACTTTATTATCCGAAACGTTGGTTAGGTCCGCTTAACTTATTGTTGCATCGCTCTAAATTTTTCCCGCCTGCGTATCGTCAGGCCGCGATGGATGCGATTCTGGCTGAAGAGCCGGATGTTGCGGTATTTACAGGGGATTTCTCTTCATTTTCCTTGAAGTCAGAATTTGAGCAAGCTGATGAATTGTTTGCACCCTTGCGGGAGAAATTGGGGGAGCGTTTGTTTGCCATTCCGGGGAATCACGATGTGTATACGACCCGGGTGGCGCGGCGACGCGTGTTGGAAAACAGTCTGCCTTGGGTACATACGGATTTGGTGACCCGACTGGATTTGAATGATCGTTTAAGTTTGCTGGGGGTAAATCATTCCTGTCCCTTTCTGATTGCGTCTAATGGCAAAGTCACCCCTGAGGCTCAAGAGCGCTTACGGGCTATGTTTGATGTGTTAAACGCGGAGGGGCGTACGGTGTTGCTCGCGGGGCATTACCCTTATATTTCGCCACCTGAATTTCCTGAAGCCAACAATCATAAATTATTGGGGGATGATGAGTTGGCTCAAGTGGTGAAGGAAGGGGCGCCTGCGGTGTATATGCATGGACATCACCATATTCGTTGGGCGGTTCGGCCGAGGATCACCCCTGAAACCCTGTGTTTAAATTGCGGATCGGTTTCCATGAAACATGCTCGACCGGATAAACAAGCCGGATTTTTGTCTTGGGATCAACAGGATGATGGAGAGGTTCGCAATCTTACCGCTCATACTTATGATGGGAAAAGTGCCTGGGCGAAATCTCCGGTAGACGTGAGAGTCATTTAACCGCACGACCTGTTCTCAGGCTGGTGGAGATGTTTAGGTTCGAGATGTAGATTTTATTTCGTTGGACCCGGGTTTGCTCTTTTTGAAAACGAACAGAAAAGGTTGATTCTTTGGGCATTAGCATTGCACTTTTTTCCGGTGTCGGTCATTTTGTTGGGGTATGACTGTTAAACCTGAGACTGTTGATGACTATTTGTTGGCCGGTTGTGGGCGGTGTTCCTTAGGGGGGACGCCAGAGTGTAAAGTGCATCGCTGGAGCGCAGAACTCTTGTTGTTGAGGGCCCTGTTGTTAGAGACCGACTTAACCGAAGAGATCAAGTGGGGGGCGCCTTGTTACACCCTCGGGGGCAAAAATGTGATCATACTTGGGGCGTTAAAGGGGAATGTGTCCTTGTCCTTTTTTCGAGGCCATGAGCTGGACGACGCGACAGGGCTTTTAGAAAAATCGGGTGAAAATTCACAGATTGCCCGCGTGATGCGTTTTCACGATGTAGCCTCCATCACTACACAAAAACAGACGATCCTCGCATTTATACAGCAGGCGATTGCGCTGGAAGCTTCGGGGAAAGCCAAACCCGTCGTGAAAGCGGTTGAGATGCCGTATCCTGAAGAATTACTGCAGATATGTGAAACGCATCCAGAGTTTGAAGAAGCCTTTTCTGCGCTTACGCCGGGTAGACAACGGGGGTATTTGATTTATTTTTCCTCCGCCAAACAATCGAAAACCCGACAAGCTCGCATTCAAAAATGTATGCCTAAAATTTTCGAAGGCAAAGGCTGGAATGAATACTGAGTGTTTTGTGGAAGACGTTGTTTCTTTCAGAGCCTTGAATTGAGGTCGGAAATTAAAACAAATCGAGTTGGCCGGCCTCTTCGGGGGGGCTGTCCTTGGGAACACAATTCACCAGATCCTGTTCCGACCAAATTTCGATGCCCAGTGATTGGGCTTTGGTGAGTTTGGATCCTGCGGCTTCACCAGCGATGAGCAGGTCGGTTTTTTTGGATACACTTCCCGTGACATTTGCCCCGAGTTTCCGCAGCAATTCCTTGGCGTCGTCCCGGGTGAGTTGGGTAAGGCTTCCGGTGAGAACCACCGTTTTGCCACTGAGAATACTGTCTACGGTTTCTGTGGCGGATGCTTTGCGTTCAAAATTGACCCCGGCGGCTTTAAGTCGGCTGACAAAATGCTGTTGAACGGGAGATTGGAAATAGGTGACAATGTTTTCAGCCACGATGGGACCAATATCAGGCAAGGCTTCGAGAGCTTCGGCGCTGGCGTGGGCGAGTTCATCTATGCTGGCAAAATGAGCTTCAAGCATTTGCGCGGTTCGTTCGCCCACCTGGGGGATGCCGAGACCATGGATCAGTCTCCAAAGATCATTTTGTTTACTGTTTTCAATAGCGTCTAAAACATTCTGAACCGATTTTTCGGCCATGCGGTCGATGTGAAGGAATTTACTTTTTTTCAGGTGCAGGGTGTAGAGGTCGGCAGGGTCGGAGATGAGTTCTACTTCCAAGAGCACTTTGATCAGTTCTTCACCCAGATGATCGATGTTCATGGCTTTGCGGCTGACAAAATGTTTGATCCAACTTTGGCTTTTGGCAGGGCAAGTCGGATTGTCGCAGCGCCAGGCCACTTCGCCTGCGCGTTTGCTTACGGGTTGCGCACAAACAGGGCACTCGGTGGGTTCGGGGAAGGGAGAGGTGACTTGAGGTCGTTTGTCGGTGATTACTTTGACCACGACGGGAATGATTTCTCCGGCTTTTTCGATGACCACCGTATCGCCTACGCGCACATCTTTGCGTTGGATTTCATCCCAGTTGTGCAGGGTGGCACGACTGACGGTGGTGCCGGAAACGGACACGGGTTCCAGTTCGGCTACGGGGGTTAACACGCCGGTGCGTCCCACCTGGATGGTGATGCTGAGGAGTTTGGTTTCGACTTGCTCGGGTTCGTATTTGTAGGCCATGGCCCAGCGAGGCGATTTGGCTGTACTTCCCAGCTCGTCATAGAGATCGCGTTGGTTGACTTTGACGACGGCGCCATCCATTTCGAAGGCGTATTTATGGCGGGCATTTAAATTTTCGTCTAAGGCGATGACGACTTCATCGATATTCGCGCAGTCCCGGGTGAGGGGAGGGGTTTTGAGACCAAAGTTTTGTAGGCCCTCGAGCAACTGCCGATGGGTGTCAAAGTGGATACCTCGCAGGTCTCCGACGCCATACCACACGGCGTCTAGGGGGCGTTTGGCGACTTCTTTGGAGTTTAAAAGTTTGATGGAGCCGGCTGCAGCATTTCGAGGATTTGCAAAGGGGGCGAGGCCGGCTTCTTCCCGTTCTTGATTCAATTTGAGAAAGCCGGTTCGGGTCATGTAGGCTTCGCCCCGCACTTCCAGAACTTCCGGAGCCTCGCCTCTTAGGTGCAAGGGAATGGAGGTGATGGTACGAATGTTCGCGGTAATGTCGTCACCTTGACGTCCGTCTCCACGGGTGAGGGCTTGCACCAAGCGACCGTTTTCATAACGAAGACTGATGGCCACGCCGTCGACTTTGGGCTCTACGACATAGCTGTAGGCTTGTCCGGGCAGTAATTTTTGCAGACGTTGGTCAAATTCGCGGATTTCAGTGACATCGTAGCTATTGGCCAAAGAAATCATGGGAACCGCGTGGGCCACGGTATTAAATTCTGAGAGGGCTTCGCCGCCTACGCGTTGGGTGGGGGAATCTTCGCTGGCAAATTCGGGGTGGCGGGCTTCGAGTTCCGTTAGGGCACGGAGTAACTCATCGTATTCTCGGTCGCTGATCTCGGGTTGAGCCAGGACGTAATAGCGATAATTATGGTCGTTGAGTTGCGAACGTAGGGCTTCGATTTGATCCTGCGGAGAACTCATAGGTCATTAAAGAGGGGTTCCAACTGATCGACCAAGCAGGGGCGACCTCTTTCATTTAAACTCGCGCCGGTGATACGACCTTTGAGCATCAATTTATCATCAGCCTTTCTACGGATTTCTTGGACAAAGGCCCAGCGGATGCGGCCTTCGCGTTCCATTTCTACGGATACGGTAAATTCATCACCGGGCTTGAGAGATTGTTTGTATTCCAATTCAGCTTTGATGACCACGAGATGGATTTTTTGGGCGGTGAGGGCTGCAAAATCGATGTTTTTAGCTTTGAGAAATTTATGTCGGGCATGCTCGAGGTATTGTTGATATACTGAATTGTTGACAATACCTTGGAGGTCGCATTCATAATCACGAACCTCAAGGGTGACTTGAAAGGGGGCATCGGGCATAGGATTATCCAGGTAGAGTGTCGTCGAGATTCATGCGCACCATATCGAGCAAGCTTTGTGAGTCGAAAGGTTTTTGCAAGTAGAGGGTAGAGGGCAGGGAGTTTGCGGTAGCGATCCCGGGGTGGGTGGCTTGCAGTCCTGAAATCAGGATAACGGGCAAACTGGAATCTTGTTCGTAGATCCAGCTGCGCACTTCGGCACCCCGTTGGTCGGGCAGGTGATATTTAAGGATCACCATGTCGGGTGAACTGTTGGCCAAAGAAAAGTTTGTGCGCAGATCGGAGGCGCTGGTAAAGCGGGAGCAATTGAAGCCTGCAGAGCTTAACATATGCAAAAGACTTTCGTATTCGCGGTCATCATCTTCAACGATCCAGAGTTGAAATCCGTCAGGGTTTCCGTCGAGGCTGGGTGAACACGTTTGCGCATTTAAGGGGAGGAAGAGTTCAGCTCTGCTGATGATGTTTTCTTCTTTAAGCACTTTAAGTTCGGCATCCATGCGGGAGGCAAGGGTAAACCAATCTGAGAATTCGGCGGCGGCTTCATTTTGTTCGGAGAGCACACGATGATCGATCTCACCACCTACACCTGCGAAGGTGGCGAGTCCGCCTCCATCTCGAATTTCCAAATGCAGGACGGGCAGGCCGTCTTTGAGGTCATTTCGAGTGCTGATTCCCATGACCGCAGCGGCTTCGGGCAGGCCGTCGGCAATGCTGGCCATCAGGGTGAAGAGCATATGCTCCAATTGATGGGGGTTGGCTTCGATCAGCGATTCGCTGGCTTGCAAGCGTAAATTCAGTCGTAAACTGGGGTGCTGTTTTCCAAAGTGATCTGCCCATTTTTCGAGAATATGATGGACGGACACTTGTTCGGTATTGGCAAAGGTGTCCTCGCTCATCTGACGAATTTGGGATGCCAAGTGGCGTCCGCGTTGGGCGACGGTTTGCAGGCGTTTACGGCCTTCATCGCTAAGGGGGGCGGGATGTTTGACTTCGCGTTGCACGGTGCAAAACAACAGGTCTAAATGATCGGCAAAGCCTGGTTGTAATAACTCCATGCCGACCGATGTCGATGTCGGTGTCGTGGTTGGATGCGCGGGGGATGTGCTGAGTAACAAGGAGAGCCATTGTGCTTCCTTGTTTTGTTGGCGCAACAACATCTCCACTTGTTTGGGGGCATAAATCGGGGATTGATCTAAACGGGAGGGGAGTTCTGAGGTCGAGAGACCGCACAACTGGGCCAAGGTCTCTTTTTCCTGTGGCGTCCATGGACATACTTTGAGTGGACCGGAAAAAAGGGCGTGGACGATTTTGCCTTTTACGCGGACGGGTGTGGCCAGATAGAGGACACCAAAAGCTCTAAAGATCTGTTCGGATTCCCGGCTACTGCAAACGCGTCGAAGGATATCAATATCCATGCGCAGAAATTCTTTACGTCCTTTGGGCTGGATCTGGAAAAGGGTGTTCAGCGTTGCGGCAAGTTCAGGGTCAACAGGCTGGTCCTCGAGAGGCAGGGAGAGTTGTTGCTCAGTGGGGAATTCATTTCCCATGCGCAGTGCAAAGACCTGAGCTTCCAGCTTCTCTTTTTGTTGGATTAAATCCTGTAGTGTTTCGTTTTGCAACCGGTACTCCTAGTGTTGCAGACCTTTGAGGACTTCTTCCAGTGCTTTTTCTTCCACCCAAGTGTCGCGTTCACTTTTGTCCACCTGCATTCGTGATTTACGGGCCAATTGGCGGTAGGAAATCCAGAGGATGCCGTTGGTGGCTTGCAGGGAGAGGCGGTTTTGTTCGAATTGGGTGATCACACCATCAATGGTGCGGTTGTCCCTGAGCGTGAGGCGAATGCTGTCTCCCACTTGAGCCATGGGAAGTTTTTCATTCAGTTGATTGCGATACTTCGCGGCATACTGATCCTTTAAATCCAGCGTGCTGGGCCGGGTAGGCTTAGGCACGGGGGTAGGGGTGGGAGGTATGGCTGTGGCTTGTGGTTGCGCTTGCGGTTGTGGTGTGGCCGTGGCTTGTGGTTGAGGGCGGGGCTGTGCTGTGGGAACCACGGGGATGGCCGTGGGCTGGGGCAGAGGTGTCGGGAGAGCGACTGGGGTAGTGAAGTTGTTTACTTCACGGTCGTTACTTAACCTTGAAAAAGTTTCAGATTCCCTGAGTGCTGCGGCTTCCCGATCCCGCGAAAGTGTAAACAGGGCGAGCCCTAAGATCAGAATAATCACCGTGGTCATGGTAAGGTTGGTGGCCTTATCTGGAGAAGGAATGTGGTGTTCATCGGGAAAGGCCCCACATTCGGGGCAACAATCCCTTGATTGATGAATACCACAGCCACAGGCCGTACAGGTCCGGTAGCTGGTGGTCGGTTTTTCTTCTTGGGAATTCTCTGAAGGATCAGTCATGTGCAAGGTGAGACTACAAAGGGGAGAGGGCTCTTGGCAATCTTAAACCAGCTTACTTTGCAACCAACTGCGTAGTTCCGTGATAGGAATACGATGTTGTTCCATACTGTCCCGATCCCGAATGGTTACGGTATCATCTTCGAGGCTGTCGAAGTCGACGGTCACACAGTAGGGCGTTCCAATTTCGTCTTGGCGACGGTAGCGACGTCCGATGGCACCGGTTTGATCGTAGAATACGGGCCAGGTTTTGCGCAAATCGGCGTAGAGATCTTTGGCTTTATTTACCAATTCTTCACGATTTTTGAGCAAGGGGAAGATCGCAACTTTGATAGGGGCCAGACGTGGCGCAAATTTGAGGACCACTCGGGATTCGTAGCCTTCAGGAGGGCGGGTGCCGGGTTCGGCTAAGAGAGGACCGCCTTCAGTGTTGCCTTTAGGAACAAATTCTTCGGTATACGCTTCGTTCAAGAGTACCAATACCCCTCGACTGAGACCGGAAGAAGGTTCAATCACATGCGGGATGAACTTTTCGTTGGTTTCTTGGTCGAAGTATTCGAGTTTAGTGCCGGAGGCTTCTTGGTGTTGGGACAAGTCGTAATTACCGCGGTGGGCAATGCCTTCGAGTTCGCCAAATCCAGGTGCGGTGAATCCGTATTGGTATTCCACATCGGCACAGGCGGTGGAATAGTGGGCCAACTCGTCTTCATCGTGATCACGACGGCGAAGATTACGCATGTCGACCCCGAGGGATTCCCACCAGTCTAGACGGGTTTGCACCCAGAAATCGTACCATTTGGTGGCTTCGTCGGGATGACAGAACCATTCCAATTCCATTTGTTCGAATTCACGTGAACGGAAGATAAAGTTACGTGGAGTCACTTCGTTACGGAACGATTTGCCGATTTGACCAATACCGAAGGGGAGTTTTACCCGCATGGTGTCGACCACGTTTTTATAATTGATGAAGATGCCTTGGGCGGTTTCGGGACGTAAATACGCGGTATTTTCGTCGCCTTCGCCTGCCATGGCGCCAATAAAGGTTTTAAACATCAAATTGAATTGCCGTGGCTCGGTAAGCGTGCCGGGCTCTTGGGCGTCCGGGCCCCAAACGGTGGGGATGAGGGCAGGGTCCAATTCGTTGTAAGGAACCACTTTGTAAGCGGAAGGGTCGGATTTGGCTTTTTTCTTGATCCGTTTTTCGGCAACTGAAGGTTCACCTTCGAGGAAAGCAAAAGCAGTGCCTTCACCTGATTCCGGAACGTAAACCATAAGGTGATCGGCACGGTAGCGAGATTTGCTTTCACGGCAATCGGCCATAGGATCGTTGAAACCACCTAAATGTCCAGACGCCGCCCAAACCTTAGGATTTTGAATGATAGAGGAGTCCAGACCGACAATATCGATCATTTCGCCATCGGGTCCGAGGGGTGGGTTGCGGACCATGTCCTGCCACCACGCATCGCGCAAATTGTTTTTTAATTCGGTCCCTAGCGGGCCGAAGTCCCAGAAGCCATTCAGGCCGTTATAAATTTCTGAGCTTTGAAAAATAAACCCGCGACGCTTGCAGAGAGCGGTTAGGGTTTCTAAAGAGACTGGTGTTTTGTGTTCCGTTTTCATACGGTGCGCACATTGTCGAAGAGATTGGCTACGGTCAAGCTCAACGCACGATAACCGTAACCTTGACGCCGTTTTTGATATGATGATTCGAATTGAAATCCTGGATGGTCCTGAAAAAGGGATCGATCATAGCTTCCGAGAGTCGACTCTCCGGATGGGGGCTTCGTCTGCAAATGAAGTGCCTATGACGGGCGACGGGGTGCTGGAGGTGCACGCGACGATAGACTTGAAGGACAGTCAGGGACTGCTACGTTTAGGGCCCGAAGGTGGAGAGGTCAGGGTAAATGGTACGCTGGTGAACGCGGATACCCTGTTGCAACCGGGGGATCAGATTCAACTGGGGGGGCAGACATTTCTTTATAAATTGATTCCTTTTCCTACGCCAGAACAGCGACGGCGAGTAGGCGTATTGGAGTGGATTACTTTAGGCGCGATTGTTTTGGGTGGATTGGGGCAGGCTTACTTTTTGTTTGGTACGGCACGTTCGCTGCGGAGCGATGTGGATGTTGCGTTGTTGCGGGCCACCGCGACGCCGTTGCCCACGCCCAATGCTCAACAAGAGTTGGTGCCGACGCCGACGCCGATCAGCCAGATTATTTATCCGACGCCGATCCCGACTCCGGCGGTCACTACGACCTTGATTCCTACGCCCACCCCCTTGCCGGAAGCGGTAGGGAAATCGCTGGATGAACTTACGCGTGACGCACGTGAATTTGCGGAAGATGGAGATGATTTGAATGCTGAACGTCTTTTGCAAGAAGCGTTAAGGAAAGATCCTAAATTTTTACCTGCTAAAATGGAATTGGCGAAACTGTATGGGCGAAGCTCTTCGTTTGATGAGAGTATTGCCTTGTGGGAAGAGATCATGCAAGAAACGGGGCCAGCCTCGATGGACTACATGGATGCCCGTTTGGAATTACAGGTGATGAAACGTCGCAAAGCGTTGTTGAGTGAAGAAATTCCCACCGCCCCACGGAAGATCCCGACCCCGCGAGCGTCTACCTTTTTACCCACACCTGCTTTTCCTGAGGTAGAGGATGAGATGGTGAAGGCGATTCCGCAGATCAAAGTGGAAAAAATTCGCATGGAGCGTTTTCCCAGTGGGCCACGTCATGATCAATTTCGCATGCTTTATTTTGAATTGCTACATCAGAGTGGCACCCCTGCGGTTCAAAAAGGGACGATTAAAGTGGTGGTGAGCTTTTTCGAACAACAAGGATCGAAGGTGATGTTGGCGGCGATTCCTGAACCTCGGATTCAGCTGGACATTGACGAAGGTTTGGCCGGAGATCAGCGTATTGATAATCTCTCCGCGGCTTATGACGTGCCCAAGGGGCAGGGTAGTCCGGATCGCTCGTATTACGGCGCGGTCATCCAAGTGTATATTGGGGGCAAAGAGGTGAATCGTGCTGCAGACCCCGCCTTTTTGTTGGATTATATTCGTTGAGTCGACTTTAAGTCGATTTGAGGGCTTGAGTGCAGCGAAGTCTTACATGTGGATGGGGATCTTTGGGTTTAAGCATGACTTTGTTTTGTAATCCGTTTATGCATGTGGGTTATGAAAAAACGTCCTCATGTCTTATTTATGGTGGTAGATGATTTGAGACCCTTGTTGGGGTGTTACGGTCATAAAGAAATGAAAACCCCGCATTTGGACCGCTTGGCGTCTGAGGGAGTTTTATTTGAGCGCAATTTAAGTCAGGTGCCGATTTGTATGGCTTCCCGTGCGAGTTTTATGACTTCACAGAAACCGTTTAAGCACCAGATTTATAATTGTAAGACGGTTGCGGAATTGATGCCGGATCTCCCGACGCTGAATCAGCATTTTGCTTCAGCGGGTTATCGGGTGAAAGGCACGGGTAAGGTGTATCATCATGGATCTGATAATGAATCTCAATTTGGGGATGGGTATACGCAAACCACGGGAGAGGCTTTTGGGCGGGGATATTTAACGGAGGCCTCCCGTAAGCTGATCGATGAAAATAGTCGGGAGCGGGAAGCGCGTGGTTTGGGGCCTGAGGATCCCCTTGGTGGACGGGGCCCCTGCACGGAAATCGGGCCACCGGATGAAGAAAAATATCCCGATGGTGCGATTGCGGCTTGGGGTGTTGAGCAGTTGAGGGAGCTTAAAAATACCGAAGATCCTTTTTTTCTCGCATTGGGTTGGCGCAAACCCCATCTACCTTTCGTAGCGCCTCAATCCTATTGGGACCTGTATGATCCTGAAATGCTTCCTTTTCCTGAAAATGATTTTATGCCCGAGGATATGCCGGAATATACGAAGGGCTACCACTACTCTGAATTGCGAAATTACGTGGATGTGCCTTATGGTCAGGAGCCTTTGTCGGAAGCCTTGGATCGGCGCTTGTTGCAAGGGTATCGCGCTTGTGTGTCCTTTTTAGATGCGCAAGTTGGTAAGGTGTTACAGGCCTTAGATGAAAATGGTTTGAGGGAAGACACGGTGGTGGTGTTTATGGTCGATCATGGCTTTCAATTGCGAGAGCATGATCTGTTTTGCAAGCATACGGCGTTTATGACTTCTTATCATGTGCCGATGTTGGTGAGGGCGCCCGGCGTAACGGAGGTGGGCGGACGCATTGCAGGTTTGTCTGAAAATATTGATATTTTCCCCACCCTCTGTGAGCTTTGCGGGTTGGATCAGCCGGCGGAAATCGATGGGGAAAGTCGCGTGAACTGGTTGCGTACTCCGTCGCTTGGAGGCAAGGAGGCGGCCTTTAGTGTGTGGGGCGTGAGTAAGCGTGAGGATCCTGAACAAGTCATTGTGGGCTACACGGTGGTGACGGATCGTTATCGCTATACTGAATGGACGCATAACGCCAGTGGTGAGGTGAAGGCCCGCGAATTATTCAGGTTGGAATATGATCCTTTAGAGACGTTGAATCTTGCTGGTCGTGATGAGTATGTGGAGGTGATGCAGGGGTTAAGTCTGTTGATTTCGGATTGGCGAGCCGATTGAGAACGGGCCAGGGCTTGGAACTTCACAGTTTTGATGAAGACTTCGGCGAGAGCAAGACCTTCTTCTCCTCGAAAACTGTAGAGCATATAAATGAGATTTCTTTCGCGATAGATGGCGGGGTCTCTGAGTTCCTGAGTAGCTGTGGCGTAGCCCGCGTTGGAAGGGGTGAGAGGGTAGTGTATACCTTCTTCACGGGTCGCGGGAGGTAGGACGTCGACGGGTGCAGATTTCCTCCAGGTTTCCCCGTCGTGGTTCATTTCTATCCGTACGCAGAGGATGCGTTCGGGGGCATCTTGTTTGTGGGTGCAGCAAAGGTACATGCTGTCGCCTTCCATGGGCATGGCGCTGCCCATGGGATGTGTGTTTGCCTCCGTGATGTCCAAAATAGAGGTAGTGTGTCCCCATGGGGCTTTCGATCCATTTCGGTACAGGAATGAGGCTGGGTCCGTTTATATTACCGTCTAGGGATACATGATCACGCATGTGGATCAGAGGACTATTTTTAACTCTTTTTATGGTAATTCCTGGAGGGGGAATGGGCGGAGGATGGAGCATGTTTTGCAGGGAAATCGGTCAAAAATAGAACAGAAAAGTCGCTGTGAAAATTGAATTAACCTTAAATGTAAACGTTATCAAGGGTAAGGTGAAGCTGGGTGAGGTGCAGATAAGGTGCTTCGCGCTGGAATTAGTGGGGGTTTCATGCTAAAGCCCCGCCATGGCAAAAGATAATGTCGATTTAATTTGTGATATTGGAGAGTTGGCTGGCCTTTTTGAAAAGAGCCAAAGCCTTTCTGATTTCTTGCAGTCTGCAGTGAGTATTGTTGCGTTTCACATGCGCGCGGCTGTGTGCAGTATTTATTTGTATGATGCTGACCGCGAAGTGCTTACTTTGGCCGCGACGCAGGGGCTGAATACAGATGGTGTCGGCAAAGTCAGCTTGAAGCTGGGCGAAGGTATCGTGGGAACTGCGATGAAGGAATTGCGCCCGATCTGTGAAGGTCATGGATCACTCAATCCCAATTTCAAACCCATCGAAGGGATTTTCGAAGAGAACTATGAAGCCTTTTTGGCTGTGCCTATTTTATTGCGTGGGGTGATGCGGGTAGGGGTGTTGGTGACTCAGGATCCGCAACCCAATTATTTTCATAAAAATGATATTAAAGCGCTGCGTGCCATTTCATCTCAATTGGCGGTGGTGATTGAAAACGCCAAGTTGTTAATGTCATTGCATGAGGCTGAACAGCGTTTGCCCGAAGAGCCTAAGGTGGAAGAGGTTCATAAGCAACCTGCTTTTGTAAAAGGGGTCACGGCCTCTTCTGGGGTGGTGCGGGGAACGGCTGTGATTTTAGATGGTCACGGATATGATGTGTTGGTTGCTCCGGGTGAAACGGATGATGTGTCTTCTCCGGGCTTGGAAGATTTTGAAATTGCGTTGCAGGAGTCGATCTCTCAGTTGACTATTTTGCAAAATCGCATGGAGGAACGTTTAGGTGACGTAGCGTCGTTGATTTTTAATGCGCACTTGCTGATTTTAAAAGATGAGGGTTTTAGTGGGGAAATGCGCAAATTGATTGCGCAGGGTACCTCTGCTGATCGAGCAGTCACCTCGGTGGTGAACGACTATATTGGCTTATTTTCGAAGAGTAAAAATCCACGTCTGCAGGAAAAAGTACTGGATGTGAAAGATTTGGGTCACCGTCTGTTGCGTAATATTCAGCAACACGGTGAAGATTCAGGTGATTATTCGGGTCAAATCTTGATTGCCAAAGAGTTGGTGCCCTCGGATGTTTTGAAATTTGCGGCCCAGAATGTGGAAGGGATCGTCATTGTACAAGGTGGCGTAACGGCTCACATCAGTATTCTGGCGCGTTCCTTGCGGGTGCCTATGGTGTTTGTCGAAAACGAACGCATCTTGGATGTGGAACCCGGCATTTTGATTTTGATTGATGCCAATCAAGGCACTTTGTTTCTCGATCCCGAGCCGGCGGTCCTCAAGCAGTATGATTCGCTGGTCAATCGTCAGGAGACGGAACGCAAGTCTGTATTGCCTGAAACCTTCACCATGGATGGGACCAAAATCAAGGTGCTGTCTAATGTAAACTTGTTGAGTGATATTGAATTTGCGATTGAAAATCAGGCTGAAGGAATTGGTCTGTATCGCAGTGAGTTTCCTTTCATTATTCGCAATGAATTCCCGAGTGAAGAAGCGCAACGTTTGATTTACGAACGCATTTTTAATGGGATGCCCGGGAAAGAAGTGGTGTTGCGCACCTTGGATGTGGGGGGGGACAAAAAGTTGCCGTATCACCAGCATGACGAAGAGGCTAATCCTTTCCTTGGGCTACGGGCCATCCGTTTCTCTTTGAAAAATTTAGGTATATTCAAACAGCAGTTACGGGCCATGTTGCGTGCGGGTGCCGATCGTCAACTGAAAATTATGTTTCCGTTTATCTCCTCGGTGGATGACTTTTTAGAAGCCAAAGAGGTGATGATGGAGTGCATCATGGAATTGGAATCCGAAGGCTTGCCTTACAACCCCAATCCTCAAGTAGGGCTGATGGTTGAATTGCCAGCGGCGGTTGAGATCATTGATGAATTGGCGGAAGCTGCTGATTTCTTCAGTATTGGTACCAATGATTTGATTCAGTACTTGTTGGCCGTTGATCGGACCAATGAATCCGTCAGTTCGATGTATGTCTGCCATCACCCCGCGGTATTGCGGGCGGTGTATCGTATTGTGAATTCAGCGATTCATAACGACGTAGATGTTTCCGTATGTGGAGACATGGCGTTGAATGAAGATATGCTTAAATTCCTGATTGGGATTGGGGTGCGCAAGATCAGTATTGATCCGCAACAAATTCCCAGAGTGCAGGCGTTTCTCTGCAGTTTACATACTGAAGAAGCCCGACGTCATGCCCGCAAATTATTGCGTTTTGGCACGCTACGTGAAGTCAACGCCTTTTTGACCAGC
Source organism: Kiritimatiellota bacterium B12222 (assembly GCA_029719485.1). Lineage (GTDB taxonomy): Bacteria > Verrucomicrobiota > Kiritimatiellia > SS1-B-03-39 > UBA6053 > UBA6053. Next base: position 1,918,702 of record CP120722.1, read on the forward strand.
GTTGATGGCGAAAGTGCGTAAGAGGCGAAGCGGCTTATTCGCCGCTTTCGTCAGTTGAACGTTCAAGCTTACGGCTAACGACTTGCCCGAATACGCGGGCTTGTTCTGACCATGCGCTCTCAGGGTAGTCGGCTTGGATCAAGTCATAAATCGCCAAAGCCTTTGCATTCTGACCCTGTTTCTCAAAAATCCGGGCCTGGCCCAACAGTGCTTGTTGGAACAAAAGATCCTCTGAGGTCACGCTTTGAAATCCGCTCATGGCGGTTTCCAGTTCGCCTAGTCCTTCCTGACTCATCCACACCCCCCATTGGGCATTGAAGGCCATGGGATGAGAAGGGTAGGCTTCAACAAAAAGTTCGTACTGCGTCAACGCGGATTCAAAGTTGCCCTGATTAAAGTACATCGAGGCCGCTTGTAAACGTGCGAGGGGCGCTTCGGGTTGTTTAGGAAAGGAATCGGCCACAAGTTCGAGTGCATCTGCCGTGGTGGCTTGGGTGTAGGCTTGGAGTACTTCCGAGCGGATATTATTTTTTTGACCTTGGTTCCACATAAATGCGGTCGCGCCTAAGAGGATGACCGCAGTAACGGGAGCCAACCAGCGGAAATGTTTATCCCATTGAATGGTTTCTTCTGATTCATGATGAGAGGTAGTTGCGGTGGGCGTATTGGACATAAATAAATTCCTGACTTCAATGTTGAAGGCGTTTCCTAATCAGGCCAAAGCCGATTGGGCAAGCTTCAATTCTCATAACTCGGTACTGGACAGCTCTGTGATTTAAGGCAACAAGGGGGGTATGCGTAGTTTGTTTCTTTGTTTTCTCGGTATTTATGGTTGTAGTTTTTTATGGGCTACTGAGCTGATTACCCGTCTGCATTCCTTTGAGTATGCGACGCCTGAATTGGTGGAGAGGCAAATTAGGCAATTGGTACCGGAACCTCAAAGAGTTTCGGTTAATGCTGACGCGCATCAGGTGATCGTGATTGCGGATGAACAGACGCATCAGAAAATCAGCTCTATGTTAACCGAATTGGGGCGTCCGCCCATGCAGTTGCAGTTCCATGTTCGGCATAATCGGGACAGTTATCGTTTTGCGGTTGCAGATGCGGTGCCGATTACGTTAGCGGTCACTCAAACGCCGAGTGTGCAGACGGTGGAGATGGCGCGGGCACGTTTGGACCCTGAAGATCGGGAACTTCCTGTGGTAGGGGCCGCACTCAATGCCCATGTGATTCTGTTGCGCGAGGACCCGCCCTTGGCCAGAATGAGGGTGACGCCTGCAGTAATATTTGGCATATTGGCACCATATGAAGTGGTCAATTTTCCCGATTTGGCGATGGATTTTTTGATCGATACGCGCGGTTATGTCGAGTTGAAGGAAAAGTTGAGTTCGCATAATTTTTATCAGATCTTTTTTCAATCCCAGCCCGATCCTCATGCGGCCCCGCGTCCGGTAAGTTTGTTGTTGTCCTTTGAAGGCTTGGTGTCTGAGGCCCCAGTGTCTGATGCCCCTGTGGAAGGGATCAATGAAGAAGACGATTGAGCCTTGGACCTGTTTATCCCGCGAAACCGTTTTTGAGCATTCGCCGTGGTTGACGATTGAGTCTCATCATTTGCGACTGCCTGGAGGGAAAGAAATTTCCGATTGGAAGTGGGTAAAGACGCCCGATTTTATCAATGTGGTGGCGGTGGATACGGAAGGGCTTTTTCATTGTTTTCGCCAACAGAAATATGCGGTGAAAGGAATTACGCTGGCGATAACGGGTGGCTATATCGATGCGGGGGAGGATCCGATTGTGGCCGCTCAACGTGAATTAACTGAGGAGACGAGGTTGGTGTCGGCGGAGTGGACCGCATTGGGGGCGTACCCGATTGATGGCAATCGCGGATCGGGAACGGGGCATTTGTTTTTGGCGGAACTGTGTCAGTATGTTGGCGGGGAAGTCAACGATGATTTGGAGGATCAGGAAAAGATTTTGCTCACGCGGAGTGAGGTCAAAGAGGCTTTATGTGCAGGCGAGTTTGGGGTGATGCCTTGGGTCGCGGCACTGGCACTGGCATTAGTGCGGTTGTCGTAGATTTCTACGGGATGTTGCAGGTTTGTCGGTAAAGAATTTCGCGGCGATCAGACCTGTGAAGGCAATTAAAGAGCCTCCGATGATGATGCGTGGCGTTAAGGGTTCCTGCAGTGCCAACCACCCTACAATGGATGCGGAGACGATTTGTACCGGCGAAATTTGCCCCATAAGGGTGGCTGAGATATTTCGGAGGCTGGATAACAGGATGGTGTGGCAAAGGGCGGTCACGAAGAGACCTAAAAACAACACGCCGTAAAGGGTGGAGGCTTGCCACTGCCAGGGGGGTGGGGCTTGCAGGGTAAGGGGGCTGAGGCCAAGTACGATCACGGTGAGCGACCACAGCATGGTGCTGATGCCCGGGAGTTCCTTGAGTCGATGATGAACCAGCACCACTCTGCCCGCCCATAAGGTTGCTGAAAGCATGCCGATGAATACCCCGGGTAAATAGTCTTTGGAAGCGCCGGTGAGAGGCGTGAGTAAGATCACTCCTCCGAGGGTGATCACTGTGACTATTAAATCACGGGTCAGGGGTTTTCGTTTTTGGATGAAGGCTTCCAGCAAGGTTGCAAATACCGGAAAGGTATAGAAGCTGATCATGCCCAAGGCGACGGTACTGTAGGTGATGGCAAAAAACAAACTGATCCAATGCAGGCCCGTAAGCAGGCCCACCGCAATTACGCTGGGCCACAATCGTTTGGGGACGGCGAGAGGGCTTTTGCGGATAAGCGCGTAAAGTAGTAATCCGGGGAGAGCTACTGCGACGCGGTACCACACCAAGGTGGGTGGAGGCAGAGGAATGGTTTGAACAACCGTAATGCCAGCGCCCATGAAAATCACCGCGATATAGGCCTGAATCAGGCCACGGCGACGGGCATTCATGGCTTGAGTATTTTCGCCATGCCTTGCATGAAATGATCGACATCAAATTTTTCGGCACGTGCACGGATTTTCGCACGATCCCAGTTGATTGCGGCGGCTTCGCTTAAAGTTTTGTTGAGCGCATCCGGAGTTTGGGGGTGAAAAAAGCAGCCGGTTTCTCCAGAGACGACGGTTTCGGTAACCCCACCGCGTCCATAGGCAATCACGGGGGTTCCGCAGGCCATGGCTTCGACGGGAACGATCCCATAATCTTCTTCACCCGGGAAAATTAAGAAGCGGCACTGCTGATAGTGCTTACGCAATTCTTCGTCGGGTTGTCGCCCTAGAAATTCAATGTTGGGTCCTGCCATTTTTTTGAGTTCTTCGAGGCCTGATCCACTTCCCATCACTTTAAGCGGGGTTCCGCTTTCGGTATAGGCGCGAATGGCAAGGTCTACTTTTTTATAGGGAACCATGGCGCTGATGAGAAAGTCATAGTCCTGCCGCGGGGCGTCGCCAGGGCTGAAAAAGGTGGTGTCGGCAGGGGGGTAGACCACGTCGGCATCGCGTCCGTAAAACTCTTTAATGCGTGTTCGAACATGTTCGGATATGGCCACGAAACGATCCACGCGAACGGCAGTTTTTTTATCCCAAATTCGTAATGCGCCCAATAATGGTTTTAAGAATGCACGTTTGAGGGGGTTGGGGAAATAATCTTCGTGAAACAACCAGGCGTATCGCATGGGGGTGAAGCAATAGCAGACCTGTCGGGTGCCGGGGGAGGTGCGAATACTTTTTGCGACACAGTGGCTGGTGCTGACCACGACATCCAAATCTGCGGAAGGTTTCCATGCCTTGGTCATGAGCGGCATGAGGGGGAGAAAGTTACGGTAGGAATCGAAAATGCCGGGCACTTTCTGCAAAGGACTGGTGTGGATGGGATGGGTGTTGATCTTGTCTGATACGGCGTCTTGGTTATAGATCAAGGTATAGATGGGGGCGTCGGGGAAGGCGTCGGCCAGCAATTCCAATACGCGTTCGCCCCCGCGCATTCCGGTGAGCCAATCATGACAAAGTCCGGCTTGAATACCGGAAAAATCTGCGTCGCTCATGCGTCTCCGCGCAACCAGCTGGGGATCCATTCAAAGGTGCGGATATCAACCTGACCCTCGTGAATGAATTCATCAAACTCGCATTCAGCAGACAGGTCGCCGACGGGACCTTCGAGGGTCGCGAGAGGGACGGGTTCTGCGGAATGTCCGCGAATTTCGACAGGGGTACGGTGGTCCATAGTGACCAATAATTTGTAGGGTTCACCTTTTTGTTCCAATGCCTGCCAAATGGGGCCGACGACTTGGGCGTCAAAATCAGAAATGGCTTGGGTTTTGAGTTTGGCATCGCCGACGTGTCCGCATTCGTCGGGAGCTTCGACGTGGACATAAACAAAGTCTTGGCTTTCCAATGCTTGGAGAGCGAAATCGACTTTGCCTTGGTAGTTGGTGTCTACCCACCCGGTAGCGCCGTGTACGTCCGGCGTGTCGAGTCCTGCAAGCACTCCGAGGCCACGAACCAAATCTACGGCGGTAATAATGGTACCGGTGAAGTTGTAGAGTTCTTTGTAGGTGGGGAGTTTGAGGGCGGGGCCTTGACCCCAGAGCCAAATTTGAGTCACTGGTACGTCGCCACGTTCTTTGCGGGCGATATTGACAGGGTGGCTGGCTAAAATTTCCTTGGAGGCCTCCATGAGGTCGAGCAATTCTTGTGCGCGTCCTTCGTGGGGGAGGTATTTGCTGATGTCTTGGGTTAAAATATCGTGTGGGGGTTGGGTGACAGGATCGGTAGGACCTCCATCCCAAATGACCAAATGTCGGTATTGCACGCCGGTATTGAAGCTTAAGCCGGGACGGCCCAGTTTTTCTTGCAAGGTCGCGATCATGGGGGCGGCTTCTTCGGTGGAGATATGACCTGAAGAATAGTCGACCATTTTGTTGTCGGCGATATGAACGAGGTTGCAGCGTAAGGCGACATCCGATTCGGTTAAGGGCAGGTGGGCGCCAGCAGCTTCGATCGGGGCGCGGCCAGTATAGAATTCGCGGGCGTCGTAGCCGAGGAGGCCTAGATTTGCGACATCTGAACCGGGGGGGAGGCCGGGGGGGATGGTGTCGGCGAGGTAGAGTTTACCTGCCGCCGCAATTTTTCGCATGTTGGGAGCAATGGCCGCCTGTAAGGGGGTTTGACCATCCAATTCGGGGCAGGGCCAATCACCCATCCCATCGCCAATTAACACAACCGTTTTCATATATAATCCTTATTTTGTTTCGGGGTCTCCATAGCAAGGGAAGTGGGGGAGGTCCACTTTAAAGCTTCTCTGAGGAATTTTGAAATTGCTTGTCATCTTTTTTTGCTATTTTCTAAGTTATGTCCTATTTTTCTAAAGAAAATTCTGAATGCTCGCAGGTGTATGCTGTTCTCACAGGGGACGTGATGGGCTCGCGGCAGTTGAGCGCAAGCCAGCTTCAAGATCTCTTGGCAGGCATGAAGGATTTTTGGGGTAAATTTTCAACCCATTCTCCCGATCAGGTTATTGGAACTTTAGAAGTTTTTCGAGGAGATGGATGGCAAGTCGCCCTGAAGTCACCTGCATGTGCGCTTGAGGCTGCCGTATTTTTGCGGGCGGTTTGTAAAGCTTGTCCTGCGAGTGATAATTCAGATAGTCGCGTGGGTATCGGGATGGGGTCCGTTGACGTCCTCAATCCGTCGCATTTGGCAGAATCCCAAGGAGATGCCTTTGAGGCCTCGGGGGATGCACTTGCGGTGGCTGCTCAGGGGAAAATCAGATGGAAGCTGCTGTCGAAATGTAAAGAAGTTGCGAAATGGGATGCATTAACGCTTCCTCCTTTGGATTTGGCTATTTCCTCTTGGAGTTCGACTGAATCATTTGCGGTGGTGGGAGAAATTTTGGGTTGGACGCAGGAGGAAACTGCCCTGCATCCATGGGCGCAAAAGACCGATGGGTCCTCGCCGACTCCTCAGGCCGTCGGAAAAGCTTTCCGGCGCACGCATTGGAAATCTCATATTTCCCCCGTTTTGGACACCGTAAATGAAATCTTCAATGATGAAAACAACCTTTAAGGGTTGTAAATTGCCAAAACAACCTTTTGAGGTTGTATGGCTGAAAAACAAATTGCATGGGTTGTACTGTTATATGAAATCCTGCAGTGGTCGTAATGCAATTTAAAGGAATGACGTATGAATAACTGGATAATTCCTCTCTTGTGTGCCCATGTATTAGGGGATTTCCTTTTGCAACCGGATTGGATGGCGACGGAAAAGAAGCGGAAAATGAGGATTCTGATGCTGCACGCGGGGATTCATGGGGTGTTGGCGTATGTATGTGTACAACAATGGGGTGCCTGGGGGCTGTGCATCGGGGTCATGTTAGGCCATGGGTTGATTGATTTCTTTAAGTGTAAATGTGGCACGGGTCTCAAGGCATTTTTATGTGATCAACTTGCGCATGTCGTGTTTTTGCTGGCGGTGAGTCTTCTGCTGCCGCCCTATTATATGGTTACGCCTTTATATGGGGTTCAACTGATGGTCATGGTGACAGGCTTTGGGTTGACGGTTTGGGGTGCCGGGCATTTTATTCGATGTGTGGCGGATCAACTTTGTGAAGAAAATGAAAATTTGAAGAAAGCTTTAGGGGAGGGATTGCAGAATGGTGGCGCGATGATTGGGAAGTTGGAGAGGGCACTCATTTTTTTGATGATTTTTATGGGGCAGCCGGGTGGGGTGGGGTTTTTGGTGGGGGCGAAGTCTATCATTCGTTTTCAGGAAGCCAAACAACAGCCTTTGGCTGAATATGTGTTGATTGGCACGCTATGGAGTTTTGGTCTGGCCATGGCGATTGCGTCGGTTACAAAATATATTTTTGAATGGAGTTCACTGGTTTGAGGTCGGCTTTTCCACCGAAAGAAAAAGATGTTTACTGCTAAGATAAAGCGAGATGCGGGAATGGTGAATATCCTGGATGCAAAGTGGCAGCAGCAGGGGGAGCTGTTACGGGGGTTAACCCAGCGGGGAGAACTGGTGTGTCCGCACTGCGGTCAGGATATTAACTTGCGGGACGGGGACGTTCGTCGGCGTCATTTTGCCCATAGAACCTTGGCGGATTGTCCGTTTAAGGAACCGTCTGCGGAAGTGTTGGATATCAAAACCACCCTTTATCAATGGCTGGAATCTAAAATGCCCGGAAACGTACAGATGGATTGCCGTTTGGAAATGCCTGGGAAAGAGGTGTATTGGGACTTTTTGGTTGAGAGTGAAAACGGCAAGCGCTTTGGCTATTGGATTGTTGATCGTCAGGTTCGGGATCGGACAGAGAGGTTCGATGCTGCTGAAAAACAGGGCATCTTGCCTGTTATTCTTCACACGGCATCGGTTTTGAAATTTCACACTGATGATATCTTGGAGTTAACGGCTTCACAAAGAGCATTTCGTAAACGATCCATTTATGATGTGGTCTTGCAAGGAAAGTCTGGAGGACACCTTCAATTTTTAACTGGCCATAAGGACTTGAAAATTTTCAGAGGACTTTCTCTTCTCCATAAACCCAACTTGTATGAGTGGGATGTACTGAGAAGTGGTGGTTTGGATGATGCATTCTTTGATGATGCAACTGGGGAGTTGTTCTTTAAAGAAGATCAAGACGCTGAACGCGTTTTTGAAGAGCAACAAAAGCAAAGGGGAAAAAAGAGGGAAGAAGACAAAAAAGCTTCTGTTCAGCGATCGGCTCCTGTTGCTTCTGGGATGTCTTATCGTACTTCAACGTTACAATTTAAGGAAAGTGTAGTGCGAGAGTCCTCGGGAAATGTTCAAAATAGATTTAATCAACCTGTTGAATGTGAAGATTGCGGACAAATGACCTGCGATTTGGTAAAGTGGATTCCTAAAACAGGTAAATGTGTTTGTAGGGCCTGTAACAAAATTAGGCTTTCCAAAGCGTAACGATGAAAAGTTTCTCTTGAGCGCAGTGAGTAGACGATTTTGGCAGGAGGGATGGGGAAAATGGGGGAGGTGGTGAAGGGAGGAGGGCTCGAAGTTTTAGGTGAAAACATGAAAGCGTATTTTATAACTTGCAAGTTATGGGAATAATCTCATAATATACAAAAGAGTTATTAAGTATTTACAGAAAGGAGGCCTGAACATGGCCCGACCACAAAAAGCGCGAAAAATGAGAGAGTTACCCTCTGCAGTGATGTATAGCCCTGCGGGTTGGGCGTCAGGGGAGGGGGAGGCTGTGGAGATTGCGATTGAGGATTTTGAGATGATGCGATTGGTGGATGGCCGGGGGTTTCATTTGGTGGAAGCGGCTGAAAAAATGGGGGTTTCCCGCAGTACCGCGGGTCGCATGTTGGAACGTGCGCGTCGTGGAATTGCGATGGGGATTGAGCAGCGGGTGCCCCTTTGTCTGGATGCGGGCGAGGAGTTAATTGTTGAACCCGAACTAAAGTGGTCGTGTGGCCTTTGTGAGAGCGGTGCGGTTGAACCGCGGGGAGGGATTGCGGTGGCTTGTTGTGATGATGACCTTTCTTCTCCTGTGGAAAAGATATTTGGGCGGTCGCCGGGTTTTGTTTTAGTGCCGAAGGTAGGGGCGGTCCCTCGTTATGTGGAAAGTCCTGGATTTGGGGTGAAGCGAAATGCAGCAGATTTGACGGTGGCCTTTTTGAAGAAGCAAGGAGTTACTCGGGTGGTTGCAGGGCGTTTTGGTTCTCATGCGCTCGAGTTATTGGCAAAAAACAATTTACAGGCGGTAGTGGCTGGTGGCTTACATTTAGGTCAGGCGATTACCTATTTCGAATAAGGAAAATGATGAAAACAACAGAACAACACCCCAAAGGTCTGGTGGCCATTCCGGTCCTCCATAATCGAGGTCCTGCCTCTCAACTGAGTCGCCACTTTGGGAAGTCACCAGGGTTTATGTTGGTGGATCCTGCTCTACAAACTTTTCAGTATTGTGAGAGTGCATCGATGAAGGAAGCAGGTGAGTGTGCCCCGATTTCGGCATTAGTAGGGCAGGGGTGTGCGGTTTTAATATGTCACAGTATGGGGGAGGGTGCGTTGACACGATGTCGGGAAGCGGGATTGGAAATTGTCAAAGCCGCGGGAGGGACGGAGGTGGCGGAGGTTCTTCATGCGTACGCGCTTGGCGAGTATGAGGCCTTTCCTGAGAGTGCACTTTGTCGTCATGATCATGACCATTGTGGGGAACATGCGCATGGAAAAGAACATGACCACTAACTCTGCACATGCGGTTGAGGTCGGAAGCATGCCGCAGGAAAATTTACAGCGTTTAGAATCGTTGCGCCACGAGGGGCATCCGCAGTGTATGGCTTGTACGCATGCTGAATATCGGTTGGAATTTGAATTAGAAACGCCGCAGGTGTTGGTTGCTCACGTGGAGTTTACGGATGAAATGACAAGTTTTAATCATATGGTACATGGTGGTTTACAGTCATTTTTGATCGATCAAGCCATGACCTGTGCATTGATGGGATTAGGTATTTACGGTGCCACCTGTGAGTTAACCCTGCGGTATCGCTCATCGGTTGAAGTGGGATTGCCTGCGAAAATTCGGGTGTGGGTCGAAAAGCGATACCGCACTTTGTATGACGTGAAGGCAGAACTGATACAAAATGAAACGGTCCGTACGTTCGGGAGTGCTCGATTTCTCAAGCAAACGCTTGCCGTATCTTGATTTTATGATTGATTGAATGACATCTACTTTTGTAGGGTGATTGCTTATGAAAAATTCTTCTACAGAACCTGTTATCGAAGTGAAAGATTTGCGTGCAAGCTACGGCAAGGGCGCGCATAAAACCCAAGCGTTGAAAGGAGTGTCCTTTGCTGTAAATGCGGGTGAGTGTGTGGGGTTTATTGGCGCGAATGGAGCGGGCAAGTCGACCACGCTTAAAATGCTGATGGGATTTCGTTTTCCGGATAGCGGTGAGGTAAATGTATTGGGGGCGAAAGCGGGAACGACGGCGAGTCGTGAGCGTATCGGCTATCTGCCTGAAGTGGCTTTGTACTATCCCTTTATGAAGGCACGTGAACTGTTAGAATTGTATGGAGGATTGAGTGGGTTGAGTCGGTCTGAATTAAAGACGCGCATACCTCCGATGCTGGAAAAGGTGGGGTTGGAAGGGAAGGGAGAGCATTTGCTCAAAAGTTTTTCTAAAGGGATGCAACAGCGATTGGGCATTGCGCAGTCCTTGATTGCGGAGCCTGATTTGTTGATTTTCGATGAGTTGTCCTCTGGTTTGGATCCTATAGGGCGTCATGACCTTCGGGGGATTTTGGAAGAGCTTAAAGCGGCGGGTCGCACCGTATTTTTCAGTTCGCATGAGTTGGGGGAGGTTGAAACGCTTTGTGATCGGGTGTTGATGATTCATCAAGGTCAATTAATTCGTGATGCGTCTTTGGAAGAGATTCAGCAGGAATGTGAGGGGCGTTCTTTGGAGGCCTTCTTTATTGAATGTGTACGGTCAGAGGTGAAAACGGCATGAAGTTCCGGCAGATGCTTTTGATCGCACGGGGAGTATGGTTGGAGGCGATTCGTCGCAAAGAAATTTACATGATCGTGGTGATCAGTTGTCTTTTGCTGGTGGGCTTGGGGCAAGTACGTTTTTTTGGATTGGAGTCGTTAAGTAAATTTTATCGGGAAACGGCATTACATGTGATGAGTTTGGCCACGGCATTTACGGTGATTGTGTTGGCTTCGCGTCAATTGCCGCGAGAGTTTGAAACCCGCAGTATTTATCCGCTCTTGGCGAGACCTTTGCATCGGGGAACTTTCATTTTGGGAAAGTTGTTGGGGGTATGGGCGGCAGCTGTGTTTTGTTTTGGATTATTTTTGATTATCTACATGATGGGTTGCCTTTCGATGGGGGCACCTTTGTATCCGATGTTGTTGTTGCAGCATAGCGTGCTCCAAGTGGAGTTATTTCTGGTGCTGGCGAGTTTCTGTTTCTTGCTGTCGATTTTGGTGAATTTAGATGCGGCGATTACTTTGGGTTCGCTGTTCTATCTCCTGTCGACTGCATGGGCGACGCTTTCGAGTCAGATGTACGAACCCGCAGGCGCTTTACTGCGTGGGGTGATTTTGGTTTTCACCTGGTTGTTGCCTCAGTTTATGTTATTTGATTTGTCGGAGAAAAATGTGCATGGCGAAGTGTGGGGGCCCGTGTCGTGGTGGGTGTTGGGGCAGTTGACGGTGTATGCGCTCATCTTTAGTGCGGGGTATATCCTTATCACGGTGGCCCTTTTCCAGCGGAGGAAATTATGAATCGTTTCACGCAAATGGCTTGGTTGATACGTGGGGTCATGATTGAAGTGTTGCGGCGTCAAATGTTGTGGATTCTTTTTTTGGTGATGGGAGGTTACGCCTTGGTTTCTTTGGCTGTGCGGCAACAGGGAATGGACGGGGTTGGTGCTGCGTCGTTTATGCTGAATCTTGGACTATATATGGCAGGAATGTTGGCGCAGTTACTCACGGCATTATTGGCGCTACGACAGTTTCCGTCAGAAATGGAGAATCGCACGATCTATCCTTTGTTAGCGAAACCCTTGGATCGAGAGGTCTTGGTGTTAGGGAAGTGGCTGGCCTGTAGTTTGGGGGGATGGTTGGTGTATGTGATGTTTTTTTTGTTGGCATGGCTCTGCGCTCCGAAAGTTGAAAATTTGTCGGGAGGATTGTTGATGCAGCTGTTGATGATTCAGCCATTGCTGTTGGCTTGGGTGTCGGCATTTTCATTGGCGGTGAGTTTATGTTTCCCCCGAGGTGTTTCGCATGCGATGGTGATTTTTATGCTATTTTGTGGTGATGCGATTTGTCAGTGGGGGGCGGAGAAATGGCCGGTATTCAATGCCTTGCCTCGTTTTGGGAGTGTAGATTTGGCGACACGCTTTACCGATGGCATTGGCGCGGTGCCGTGGGGGGAGTCGTTGTGGATGTTTGCTTATGTCTGCTTGTGGATTGTGTTAAGTTTAGATGTCGCTCGCAGACTTTTTGTTCGGAGGGCCTTATGAAGAAGGGTGAGTACATCAAAGTTTTGGGGCTGTGGTTATTGGTGGCGTTGATCTCACCTCAGGTAAAGCCTCGAAGGTATGAGGGGGGGCTGTCTAAAAATATTCAGGCCAAAGAGGAGATGAATCACAGTGCCTTGGGGATTGTTCTGGGCGAATTTCGGACCAGCCTCAGTGATATGTTTTATATGCAGACGGAGAACTTCCTGCATTATGGGGTCGCGTTTGTCCCGCATGAGCATGAAAAGCATTCTGAAGCCTCTGAAATGGTTTCAGAATGGACCGAAGTTGATGATGAGGCCGGTGAAGATGAGCATGCGATGCACGAAGGGCATGACCACGAACATATTGTAGATCATGACGAAGATGTCCATGGTGAGGGACATGAAGGACATGAGGGGCATGGGCATGAACACGAAGAATTGACGGTGATTCCTTCCGCTGAACATGATTTTCGTGCATGGGTGGGAGAGATGCATCGAGCGATCAAGCCGTGGCAAGCACCAGGGGAGGCTCATCGTGTAGCGAGTGACGCTGAGGTGGTGCCTCTGTTTCGAATGATGACGTTGGCAGACCCTCATTATGTAAAAGGTTATCAAGTGGGCGCCTATTGGATTCAGCAGTTAGATGCGGAGGCGGCCTCAAAATTTTTAGCTGAAGGATTGCAGAACAACCCTGATTCATTTGAATTATATTTGATGCGCGGGATGCTGCACTTAAAGCAGGCGCGATCCTTAGGGGAGAAGGGGCAGATAAATGAAGATAATGTAGAGCAGAGAGCGGTTTTGTTGAAAGCGAAAGCTGATTTTCAAAAATCTGCAGCCCTTATGTTGCAGGTGCGTCCTGCTCAGGAGATTGTGGATGATGAAGATCAGATATTGTGGTCAGAGGTTCAGGAGACAGATGCCATGGCGGCGACGCATTTGTCGGTCTTGCTTGAGCAGAGAGTGGGTGATCCGGAGCAGGCCAAGCGTCTGGCCAAAGAATATAGTGCGGCCATGCCTGACCATAAGAAATTAACAAAGCTGTTGCAGGAAGGGCCGTGAGGGTCAGGGCGTAGGAGAGAGGGAAATGTGGTAGGGGAAGTGGCCTGAGGAAAGGAGAGAAAGAAAAGGGGACGAGGGGAGATGAACGGCTCAGAAAGTAAATATGAAATTAATCGTAAAAAAGATTCAGTTAGCCTTTGACAGATGAGTAAATTCCTGATTAATGTGCGCGCTCATTTCCAAACCCCAACTTGCATTCATTTGTAAGACGGGCTCGGGGTGAACAGAATTCATATCCGATGTACCGAGAGACTGCGATGTATCGCTTTATCACGGGAGGCTAAAATTTCTGACAAAACCGGCCCACGTAGCTCAGTTGGTAGAGCACATCCTTGGTAAGGATGAGGTCAGCGGTTCGATCCCGCTCGTGGGCTCCACGTTGTGTTTTGTCATGTGTCGGATAGGGGTGTTGTTCGTTTCGAGGTATTGGGAATCATTTTCACTACACTAACAACTAACCCAAACCACAGGCACACTACCATGGCGAAGGAAAAATTCGAACGCACAAAACCTCACGTTAACGTGGGCACCATTGGTCACGTTGACCACGGTAAAACTACTCTGACTGCTGCTATCACGCACGTACAGTCCCTCAAAGGATTGGCGACAGACATTGCCTATGACCAAGTTGCTAAAGCTTCCGAGTCACAAGGTCGTCGTGATTCTACAAAAATTGTAACAATTTCTACGTCTCACGTTGAATACGAAACCGAAAACCGTCACTACGCTCACGTAGATTGTCCTGGACATGCTGATTATGTTAAAAACATGATCACCGGTGCTGCGCAAATGGACGGAGCTATTTTGGTTGTATCATCTGTAGACGGTCCTATGCCTCAGACTCGTGAGCACATCTTGCTTGCACGTCAGGTAGGTGTACCTTTCATCGTTGTTTTCATGAACAAAGTTGATTTGGTAGACGATGAAGAATTGCTTGAATTGGTTGAACTTGAAGTTCGCGAATTGCTTTCTAAATACGAATTCCCAGGTGATGACCTTCCCGTTGTGAAAGGTTCTGCTACCGAAGGTCTGGCTGCTACTTCTGCAGATGATGCAGGCTGTAACTCCATTACTGAATTGATGGACGCACTTGATTCCTACATTGCCGAGCCTGAGCGTGACGTTGATCTTCCTTTCCTGATGCCTATTGAGGACGTGTTCTCTATTGAAGGACGTGGAACGGTTGTAACCGGTCGTGTTGAGCGTGGTATGATCAAAACAGGTGAAACCATCGAAATCGTGGGTATCCATGACACAGCGACCACTACTTGTACTGGTGTTGAAATGTTCCGTAAGGAATTAGGTCAAGGCCAAGCTGGTGATAACGTGGGCTGCTTGCTTCGCGGAACCAAGAAAGAAGATGTTGAGCGTGGACAAGTTTTGGCTAAGCCCGGAACGATCACTCCTCACACGACTTTCCAAGCCGAGGTTTATGTATTGTCTAAAGACGAAGGTGGACGTCATACTCCATTCTTCAAAGGATACCGTCCACAGTTCTACTTCCGTACAACGGATGTAACGGGTGACATCGAATTGCCTGAAGGCGTTGAGATGGTTATGCCTGGTGACAACGTTTCTATGACCGTGACGCTGATTCAGCCGATCGCGATGGAACAGCACATGCGCTTCGCGATTCGCGAAGGTGGCCGTACCGTTGGTGCTGGTCGTGTGACTGAAGTCATCAAGTAAATCTCTCTGGACTTCATTCCTGACTCCACTTTTAAAGTGGGGCAGGGGTGGAATTCGCTAAAGCGGAGGAAATCCTCCGCCCAACTTCTGCCAGGTCAGTAGCTCAATTGGCAGAGCACCGGTCTCCAAAACCGGGGGTTGTGGGTTCGAGGCCCTCCTGACCTGCCAGTCTTTTTTTGTCCCTTCATTCTTCAACCACGATCTACAAAACTCATCGTTTATGGAAAAATCAAATCCCTTCACAAAATTCAGCGGCTTCCTTCGGGATGTGCAAGTGGAGCTTGTGAAATGTAATTGGCCTACATGGTCAGAGTTGCGCCAGTCCACGATGGTTGTGGTGGTGAGTTTTATAATCATGGGTGCATTTGTATCATTTTCCGACGCGGTTTTGCGCTGGTTAGTGACGGTGCTACTCTAATCCGCTGATAACAAAGGAAATAACATCCATGAATAAACAATGGTTTGTGATACAGGCGTTATCCGGACACGAATTTAAAGTTCGTGAAAATATGATGCGTCGTTTGGAAATTGAAGAAATGGGTGATCTCATCGAAGAGGTGCTCATTCCGACTGAAAAAGTGACCGAAGTGAAAATGGGGAAAAAGCGGGAATTGACTCGTAAATTTTATCCCGGCTACATTTTGGGCAAATTGGCTCTCTACAATGAAGACTATAGCATCAACGAGCGTACCTGGCATTTTATCCAGCAAACTCCAGGTGTAATTGGTTTTGTCGGTGGTGATAAACCGGCTCCATTGAGAAAGAGTGAAGTGGATTCCATATTGAATCAGGTGGAAGACAAGAAAGAGAAACCAACTCCGAAGATCAATTTCACCGAAGGCGAAACAATCAAGATCAACGACGGACCATTCGAAAACTTCACTGGCGAAGTGGGCGAAATCGATCCTGTTCGTGGAAAATTGAAAGTGACCGTCTCCATTTTTGGCCGTACCGCTCCTGTGGAGCTCGAGTACTGGCAAGTAGAAAAAATAAGCTAATTTGGAATTACCGTAATGGCTAAAAAAGTTACAGGACTAATTAAACTGCAGATTCCTGCCGGACAAGCAAACCCGGCACCACCTATCGGACCCGCATTGGGTGCGAAGGGTGTAAACATCATGGAATTCTGCAAAGCATATAATGCGGCGACGCAGGACAAGGCCGGACTGATTATTCCCGTGGAAATCACGGTGTATCAGGATCGTTCCTTTACCTTCACGCTGAAGAGCCCGCCCGCGGCAGTGTTGCTGAAAAAAGCAGCCGGCATTGCGAAAGGCAGTGGGGTCCCTAACCGTGATAAGGTTGGGAAAGTCACCCGCGACCAATTGGTTGCGATCGCCGAAGAAAAGAAGGATGATTTGAATGCTAGCAGCATGGATGCCGCAGTATTGATGATCGCCGGGACCGCCCGTAGTATGGGAATTGAGGTGATATAATGGTAAAACATGGTAAAAAATATCAAAAAGTTGTCGAGCATTTAGCTGCTGATAAAGCCTTCGGCATGAACGAAGCATTAGAGTTTTTGAAAAAGAATTCATATGCACGTTTTGACGAAACGGCTGAAATGGCATTCCGTTTGGGTGTAAACCCAACGAAATCCGATCAGGCTGTGCGGGGCAGTATCACCTTACCTCACGGTACAGGTAAAGACATTAAAGTTATTGTATTCGCTAGTGGTGACGCTGCGGAAGCTGCAACCGCCGCTGGTGCGATGGAAGTAGGCTTTATGGACTTGGTGGAAAAAGTGAAGGGTGGTTGGGTCGATTTCGACATCGCCATTGCGACTGCTGAAGCCATGACTGAAGTTCGTAAATTGGGTAAAGTACTCGGTCCTCGTGGCCTGATGCCTAATCCACGTAACGGCACAGTAACCGAAGACACTGCCACGGCTGTTAAACAGTTCAAAGCTGGACGGGTTGAGTTCAAAATGGACAAAGCCGGTAACGTAAATGTGCCTTTTGGAAAACTTTCTTTTGAAGTAGATCAATTGCTCGAAAACGGCAAAGCGGTTATTGAAGCTGTACTGGCTGCGAAACCACAAGCTGTTAAAGGCATCTACGTTAAAAAATGTTCTGTCAGTAGTACCATGGGCCCTGGATTGGCTCTGGAAAACCGTGAACTCAACCAGAGCTAAGGAGTACCCCCATGAGACCTGAAAAACAAGCAATGTTGAACGAGATCCGCGGCCGCGTGGAAGAGTCTGTATTCGTGATCATGACCGATTATGGTTCCATGAATGTGGAAAAAGCTCAAGCCCTGCGGAGTAAACTTCGTGAAGTGGATGCGGAATTCCATATCGTTAAAAATCGTATGTTCAAACACTTGGCTGATGAAGTCGGTGGCGAGCAAATGAAAGAAGGCCTCACAGGCCGGACAGCGATGGTAACCGGAACCGGTGAAGTGACTGATGTGGCTCGCGTATTGCGCGATTTCATCAAAGCGAATGAAGTTCCCACTCTGAAAATGGGTGCATTGGAAGGGGTTTTCCTTTCTGAAAGCGAACTGAAAGAACTGGCTGATATGCCGTCGAAAGACGAAATGCGCGCCAAATTGGTTGCAACTCTGGCTGCACCGATGTCCCAGACTGTTGGCGTACTCAATGCCAAATTGTCTTCTCTCTTGTATGTGTTGAAAGCGGTTGAAGCCAAAAAGGCTGACGCGTAAACATATCAAAAACCTCTTATAAAATTAAATTTCAACCAACTAAGTATCCTTAAGGAGAATCTAAAATGTCCGAAGAAACTAAAACTGAAGCACCTGTGCTCGAAGGTAAAATGGCTGAGTTCGTAGATTGGATCGAAACCATTTCCGTACTCGAATTATCTAAACTCGTTAAAGCTCTGGAAGATCGCCTCGGCGTATCCGCAGCCGCTCCGGTTGCTGCTGCTGCTGCACCTGCTGCTGGTGGTGACGCTGGCGGAGCTGCTGAAGAGCAGACCGAATTTGACGTTGTATTGACAAGCCCAGGTGGTCAAAAGATCGCTGTGATTAAAGAACTGCGTGCTATCACTGGTGCCGGTCTGAAAGAAGCCAAAACCATGGCCGAAACTGCAGACGTAGTTGTGAAAGCAGGTGCTTCTAAAGAAGAAGCAGAGGAAATCAAAACCAAGCTCGAAGCTGCTGGTGCCTCTGTTACAGTCAAGTAAAAAATACTTGATTACTCTTGAAAAGGGCATCATCTCGCGATAGCGGGATGATGACCCCTTTCTTATGTCTGTATATCCACCCCTAGGATATGCAGACTTCTATTTCCCCTTGTTTTCCTATTCCAGTTAAGGTTGAATATATGGCTGAACGCACAAATTACGGCAATATTGAAGAAGTCGCCACTCCTCCCAATTTAATTGATATCCAAAAGAAATCCTTTGTAGATTTCCTCCAAGCCGGTGTGGATCCCGCCAAACGGGATTCCGTCGGCTTTGAAGCAGTATTTAAGGAGATTTTCCCCATTGAGAGTTACGACGGCCAGTGCACACTGGATTATGTTCGTTACGACATTCAACCCGCAAAATTCGAAGAAGTTGAATGCCTCAGAGAGGGTGAGACCTATGCGGCTCCTCTCTATGTAACCTTCCGTCTTAAAGATGGGGATGAAGTTCGTGAAGAAGATATCTTCATGGGCGACATTCCGTTGATGACCCGTCATGGTAGTTTCATCATTAACGGCGCCGAGCGTGTGATTGTGAGTCAATTGCACCGTTCTCCCGGTATCTGCTTCGAAGAATCCACTCACGCCAATGGGAGTACCCTTTATTCCTTCCGCGTTATTCCTGACCGTGGATCTTGGATTGAAGTTCAATTTGATACCAATGACCTGATCTATGTCTATCTGGATCGGAAACGTCGTCGTCGGAAAGTTTTGGCTCCGACACTGTTCCGGGCCATGGGCTATTCGTCAGATGAAGAATTGTTGAGTATTTTTTACACCTTCAAAAAAATCTCTGTCGCCAAGAAGATCAAAGAGTCCGCTCTGTTGAACTTGGTACTTAAAGAAGATATTGTGGACGAAGACTCCGGCAATATTATTGCTCGTCGTTACGAACCCATGACCTTGGATTTGGTTTCTCAGATTGCGGCTGCAGGTTACACATCTGTTTCCGTTATCGACATCAGCAAAGACGAAGGAATTTTCCTGAAATCGGTTGAGAAAGATCCCAGCCGTGACATGGAAGAAGCGTTAAAAGACATTTACGCCAAATTGCGTCCGGGCGATCCCCCCTCTGTTGCCAATGCGCAGCAGATGTTGAAACGTATCTTTGGTGATCCCCGCCGTTACGACTTGGGTCGGGTAGGGCGCTACAAAATTCGTCAAAAACTCAATTTGCAAGCCAACCCTGATTCACGCGTTCTCGAAAAAGAAGATTTCGTTGAAGCGGTGAAATATTTGGTCGGTTTGAAAATGGGCGAAGGTTTCATTGATGATATTGATCACTTAGGCAGTCGTCGTGTACGTACGGTTGGAGAATTGATGGAAGGTCAAGTTCGTGTGGGCCTGGCCCGTACGGAACGTTTGGCTCGTGAACGGATGACCATGATTGATGCGACAGTTGAAAAGCTGACTCCGCAACGTTTGGTGAATCCAAAAGCCTTGTCTGCTGTGATTAAAGACTTCTTTGGTCGTTCGCAGTTGTCTCAGTTTATGGATCAAACCAACCCCCTGTCTGAATTGACGCACAAACGTCGTTTATCTGCATTGGGACCTGGTGGTTTGAGTCGTGAACGTGCCGGATTTGAAGTTCGTGACGTTCACACCTCTCACTATGGTCGTATTTGTCCGATTGAGACTCCTGAAGGACCCAACATTGGTTTGATCAGTTCTCTCTCCACGTATGCCCGCGTAAACGAATACGGGTTTATGGAAAGTCCATACCGTGAAGTCATCGACGGAAAAGTAAGTCGCGAAGCCAAATTCCTCAACGCTGATGATGAAGAACGATTTGTCATCGCCCAGGCGAACGCAGCGTTGAATGAAGATGGTTCCTTTGTAAACGAAATGGTTTCTGTACGTCGTGCGGGTGAATTTGAATTGGTTCACCGTGACGAAGTAACCCACATGGATGTATCTCCACAGCAAATGGTATCGGTTGCGACCTCATTGATTCCTTTCTTGGAACACGATGATGCTAACCGTGCGTTGATGGGATCAAACATGCAACGCCAAGCGGTACCGCTGTTGGTTACCGATCGTCCTTATGTGGGTACCGGAGTTGAATCCCGGGTAGCTCGTGATTCAGGTGTGGTGGTGATTGCTGAGAAAGCCGGTACGGTTGCTCGGGTAACTGCTGATGAAATTTACATCAGTCGTGACGGAACCATGCCGGGTAAACGTACGCCTGAAGATGAGTACGAACACTACGAATTGCGTAAGTTCATGCGTACCAATGCGGGTACCTGTGCCAATCAGAAACCCATCGTAAAAGTTGGACAAAAGATTGCCTTGGGTGAAACCATTGCTGACGGTGCGGCGACAGACATGGGCGATTTGGCCTTAGGTCGTAACGTACTGGTCGCCTTTATGCCTTGGTGCGGATATAACTTTGAGGATGCGATTCTGTTGAATGAGCGCATGGTCAAAGACGATGTTTACACCTCATTGCACATTGAAGAATTTGAGTGTGATGCCCGTGATACCAAATTGGGTCCGGAAGAAATCACGCGAGATATTCCGAACGTGGGTGAAGAAGCCTTAAAGAATCTTGACCATGACGGTATTATTCGTGTGGGTGCTGAAGTAAAACCTGGTGACATTCTGGTGGGTAAAATCACACCGAAGAGTGAAACCGAGCTTGCTCCTGAAGAACGATTGCTTCGTGCAATTTTCGGTGAAAAAGCTGCTGATGTTCGTGATACCTCTTTGACCGTTCCATCTGGAACGACAGGTATTGTCATGGACGTGAAAATTGCCTCTCGCAATTCCAGCAAGAAAAGCAAATTGACACCAAGTGAAAAACGTCGTCAGGCCAAAGCGATTCACGAAGATCACAAAAACAAATCTTCTGAAATCACCGAAGCCTTGACCGAAGCCTTGAGTAACATTCTCTTGGGTGAAAAAATTCCTTTGGATGTGATCAATTCCAAAACCGATGAGATCATCATTCCGGCCAACCGGAAGATCACCAAGACCTTGCTACGTAAATTGGCAGCGGCACACAAAAACATCGAAATTGATCCGAGTCCGATTCAGATCAAGATCGAAGGCATCATCTCCGAGTTCAACAGCAAGTTTGAAGAGCTCGAAGAAGAGTACGACCGCAACATGGACCGTTTGGAAAGTGGTGACGAAGTCGATCCTGGTGTGGTCAAACGCGTAAAAGTGTATGTGACCAGCAAAAAGAAATTGATGGTTGGAGATAAAATGGCGGGTCGTCACGGAAACAAAGGGGTTATTGCCCGTATTGTTTCAGAAGAAGACATGCCATTCCTTCCTGATGGAACGCCGGTAGATATCGTATTGAACCCCTTGGGCGTACCTTCTCGTATGAACGTGGGACAGGTATTAGAAACTCATTTGGGTTGGGCCTGTCACAAGTTGGGACTACATGCTGCAACACCTGTTTTCGACGGTATTCCCGAATCCAAGATTTGGGAATTGATGGAACAGGCTGGTTTACCCAGTTCGGGTAAAACCGCGCTTTATGATGGCCGTACGGGTGATCGTTTTGACCAGAAAGTGGTTGTAGGTATGATTTACATGCTCAAACTTCACCATTTGGTCAGCGAAAAGATCCATGCACGTGCGGTGGGACCTTACTCCTTGGTTACTCAGCAACCGCTGGGTGGTAAAGCGCAGTACGGTGGACAGCGTTTCGGGGAAATGGAAGTATGGGCATTGGAAGCATATGGTGCCGCGTATTCACTGCAGGAAGTATTGACTGTTAAGTCGGACGATCTTGCAGGACGTACCCGGATCTACGAGGCGATCGTGAAAGGTCAAAACTCGTTGGAATCCGAAACACCGGAATCCTTTAATGTTCTGATGAAGGAAATGATGGCTCTGGGACTCGACATCCGTGTTGAGCACGAGCAGGAAGCCTAATCGACACATCCAACCGCCGGGAAGGGGAACCTTCCCGGTATCTGACAATTTATATAGTAACTTTGCAAACGGAGAAACCTAACGGTGGAAAATACAGAACATAACCTCATCCCCAGCCTGAACGACACAGGCGTTGATTACGCCACCATTTCCATTGCGTCCCCGGAGACCATCCGCTCTTGGGCTTACCGCAACGGCGAATACCAGGAAGTTAAAAATCCTGAAACCATCAACTACCGAACCTTCAAACCTGAGAAGGGCGGCTTGTTTTGTGAGCGTATTTTTGGTCCTACCAAGGACTGGGAATGTGCCTGCGGAAAATACAAACGCATTAAACACAAAGACGTCATCTGTGATCGTTGTGGTGTAGAAGTCACCTTATCCCGTGTTCGTCGTGACCGTATGGGTCTGATTGAACTCGCGGTTCCGGTATCTCACATTTGGTTCTTCAAATGTACCCCGACGCGTTTAGGTATGGTTTTGGATATGACTGCTCGTGCTCTTGAGCGTGTGCTTTACTACGAAGATTATATCGTGGTAGATCCCGGTGATACTCCATTGGAAGAAAAGCAGCTCTTGAGCGAAATGGAAATGCGTGAAGCCGAAGACAAATACGGCGAAGGTGCTTTCGTAGCCAAAATGGGTGCTGAAGGTGTACGTGATCTTATTTCAAAAATTGATATTGCGGCTGAAATCGAAATTATCGAAGAAGGCATCGAGAATACGGGTTCTAAACAAATTCTGAAGAAATTGACCAAACGTCTCAAAACCATGCAGGCGTTCCTTGATTCCGATACACGTCCTGAATGGATGATTTTGGAAGCGCTGCCAGTGATTCCTCCGGATCTGCGTCCATTGGTTCCCTTGGAAGGTGGGCGTTTTGCGACCTCTGATTTGAATGATTTGTATCGTCGTGTGATCAACCGTAACAACCGTCTGAAAAGCTTGTTGCAGTTGAAAACTCCTGACGTGATTATCCGTAACGAAAAACGTATGTTGCAGGAAGCTGTAGATGCGATGCTCGACAACGGACGTCATGGTCGTGCGGTAACGGGACCTGGAAACCGTCCTTTGAAATCTTTGAGTGATATGCTCAAAGGGAAACAAGGTCGTTTCCGTCAGAACTTGCTCGGAAAACGGGTGGATTATTCCGGTCGTTCCGTAATTGTGGTAGGACCCGACCTGAAAATGCATCAGTGCGGTTTGCCCAAGAAAATGGCGTTGGTTCTGTTTGAACCCTTCATTATCCGTCGTCTGAAAGAGATGGGTATTGTGCACACAGTTCGTTCAGCCAAGAAATTGATTGAGCGTGAAGCTGATGAAGTTTGGGACATTTTGGAAGAAGTGACCAAAGGACATTCTGTACTCTTGAACCGTGCGCCCACACTTCACCGTCTTTCCATTCAGGCTTTTGAGCCGGTATTGATTGAAGGGTCTGCGATTCGGGTTCATCCCTTGGTTTGTACTGCATATAACGCCGACTTTGACGGTGATCAAATGGCGGTACACGTTCCTCTATCGATTGAAGCTCAATTGGAAACCCGCCTGCTTATGCTTGCGAGTAACAATATTTTCTCTCCTTCCAGTGGACGTCCGATCACCACGCCTTCGCAAGATATTTGTTTGGGTGCGTACTATGTCACCACGCATTCTCAACACGATCGTATTGCTGAGCGTACTGGAAAAATTGATCCAAACGAACGCCTGCCTATTTTGTCAGATGCTCATGAAGTTCATACGGCCTATGATGAAGGTGTATTGCATACGCATACCCGTATTCGTTACAAGAACCCTGACTATCAGACCGAAACCATTTTTGGTGACTCTGAAAAGTCTGTGATTACAACGACCGTAGGGCGGGTATTCTTCAATGAAATTTGGCCCAAAGATCTTGGTTTCCTCAATAAAGTTGTGACCAAGAAAACCTTGGGTGACTTGATTTGGCGTTGTTACCAGACCGCTGGTCATGCTGAGACGGTGAAAGTACTCGACCGTTTGAAATTGCTCGGTTTCGATCAAGCGACCAAATCCGGTATTTCCATTGGTATCATCGACATGAACATTCCGGAAGAAAAGCATCAATTGCTTGACGCTGCGAATCAGCAGTTGGCTGATGTTGAGTCTCAGTACCGGAAAGGTGTGATTACCGACGGCGAACGTTACAACCGTATTGTAGATATTTGGACGCATGCGACTGAAGAAATCACCAACGTGATGTTCCGGGCGATGGAATACAACAACAACCAAGATCATATCAATCCGATTTTCGTGATGGTAGATTCTGGAGCTCGTGGTTCCAAACAGCAGATTCGTCAGTTGGCCGGTATGCGTGGACTGATGGCCAAACCATCAGGTGCGATTATCGAACGACCCATTCTGTCCAACTTCCGTGAAGGTTTGACCGTATTGGAATACTTTATTAGTACCCATGGTGCTCGTAAAGGTTTGGCCGATACGGCGTTGAAAACAGCTGATTCAGGTTACCTTACCCGTAAATTGGTTGACGTTTCTCATGATATTATCGTGGTGGAAGATGACTGCGGTACCGTAAATGGTATTGAAGTGAAATCCATTATGGAAGGCGACGAAGAGTTGGTTTCCGTAGGAGAGCGTTGCATTGGTCGTACAGCCCAACAAAACGTTTTAGATCCTTCTAACGGTCGCATTATTGTTGCTGAAGGTCAGTTGATCGATGAAATCATTGGTGCCCGCATTGATAATGCAGGTATTGAAGTGATGAAAATTCGTTCAGCGCTGACCTGTGAAAGCAAACGGGGTGTTTGTATCAAATGTTACGGGATCAATCCTGCAACGGGTGACAAAGGAATGCTCGGTGAGTCTGTGGGTATTATTGCCGCGCAGTCCATTGGTGAGCCTGGAACACAGTTAACCATGCGTACCTTCCATGTAGGTGGTGTTGCGAGTGGTGTGTTTAAGAATCCGGAAGTTTCTGCCAAAAATGCAGGTATCCTTCGCTATACCGACGTACGTGCGGTGCCGGTGACCATGGATGATGGAGAGCACGGTTGGACCGTTCTGAATAAGAATGGATCTATCGGTATTTTCGACAAGCAGGGTCGTGAACTGGAACGTCATACTACGATGATCGGATCTCAGATTTTCATTCAAGATGGCGAAAAGGTGAAAAAAGGCCAAGCGTTTATGAAATGGGATCCCCATAACGTGCCGATTATTTCCGAGCACACAGGTAAAGTCAAATTCCATGACTTCATCGAAGGGGTGACGATTCGTAAGGAATTGGATGCACAAACCAACTTGGAAAACACGGTTGTTCTGGAACATAAAGAAGACTTGCATCCGCAAATCATCGTTGTGGATCCCAATGACTCCGAAAGCACTTTGAACGCCTATGCGATTCCTTCTGGAGCGCAGGTGGTGGTGGAAGAGGGCACGGACGTGGCCGCGGGTACCATTGTTGCTAAAACACCTCGTAAAGCTGCTCGTACCAACGATATTACTGGGGGTCTTCCCCGAGTTGCGGAACTCTTTGAAGCTCGTAAACCAAAAGATGCGGCGGAAATCGCCAAAATTGATGGAACCGTGGACTTTGAAGGATCTACCCGTGGCAAACGCCGTCTGATGATTCATGACCCAGAAACGGGTGAGTCTGAAGAGCACTTGATCCCTATGGGCAAACACGTTGTGGTGTTCCGTGGTGACCATGTGAAAAAAGGTCAGCAATTGACTGAAGGACCTGTGACCCCACAGGAACTACTTGAAGTCTGCGGACCTCGTGCGTTGCAAGAGTATTTGGTGAACCAGGTTCAGTCCGTTTACCGGGTACAGGGTGTGGAAATTAATGACAAACATATCGAAGTGATTGTGCGTCAAATGCTCCGCAAAGTGAAAATCACCGATGCGGGTGATACCGATCTGTTACCGGGTGATCAGATTGATCGCCTGACCTTTGAAGATCTCAACGCGAAAGCGGTGGAAGAGGGACGTCGTCCTGCTGAAGCCTCTCCCGTACTGTTGGGAATCACCAAAGCCGCTTTGGAAACCGAAAGTTTCATTTCCGCTGCATCCTTCCAGGATACAACCCGGGTATTGACCGAGGCGGCCGCGCTTACCAAGCGTGATAACCTCCGTGGTTTCAAAGAAAATGTAATCATGGGACATCTCATTCCAGCCGGAACCGGCTTTGAAATGTACCGTGATATTCGTCTCAAATACGCTTCGGAGCCGATTTCGGCCGATGATTTGTTAGGAGAGGAAATGTTTGACGAAAAAAAATCAATTGAAAGTTAAGTTAGGGAGTTGTCAGGCGGGGGGGCTTTGTGTTAAGGCCTCCAGCCCGATTTCAACCATTTTAGGAAAAAAGAATGCCTACCATTAATCAGCTTGTTCGAAACGGACGTAGTCCGATCAAGAAAAAAAGTAAATCACGTGCGTTGCAGCAGTGCCCGCAACGTCGTGGAGTTTGTCTGTTGGTCAAAACCCAGACACCCAAGAAACCTAACTCCGCGTTGCGTAAAATTGCTCGTGTACGTTTGACCAATGGTCAAGAAGTTACCGCGTATATTCCCGGCGAAGGCCACAACCTGCAGGAACACAGTATGGTGTTGGTGCGCGGTGGTCGTGTACCCGATCTTCCCGGTGTTCGTTATCACATCGTTCGTGGAGCCCTTGATTGTTTAGGGGTAGATGGACGTAATCAAGGCCGTTCCAAGTATGGAACTAAAAAGCCTAAAGCAAAAAGCTAATTTAAAACGTATTTAGGAAATATTATGGCAAGACGTCACCGTTCAGTTAAACGCGAAGTGCTCCCCGATCCCAAGTTTCAAAGCTCTGAGATCACACGCTTCGTAAATCAGATCATGCGCAAAGGTAAAAAAACCATTGCTCAAAAAATCATTTACACCGCTCTGCAACAAGTAGAGGAAAAAACCAAAGAAAACCCTGTAGAGGTTTTTGAGAACGCCATCGAAAATGTGCGTCCTCAGTTGGAAGTGAAATCCCGTCGTGTAGGTGGTGCAACTTATCAAGTACCGATGGAACTTTCTACCCCTCGTAGCCGTTCTTTGGCGATGCGTTGGATCATTCAGTATTCACGTGCTAAAAAAGGAACCCCTTTGGCAAATGCCTTGGCCAATGAATTGGTTGATGCGCATAACAACACTGGGTCAGCCATTAAAAAACGTGATGATACCCACAAAATGGCACAGGCCAACCGTGCTTTTGCACATTACCGTTGGTAAGTGATCGGATATAAGGTGTTTCACACCTTTGAATACCACCCACTTTTTAGTTGGGTGGTTTTTTTTGCCCATATATTTCATTATATCGGTACTGACGAAAAGGAGTGAGAGCCTTTTTTCCCTTTTTCAGGGGACTGCTCCAAACTATTCCAACTGTCGTTATTTGAAAGAGGTAGGGGAAGCGTCATGCAAGGGGACACAACGAAGAGCCCCTGATGTCGTTGCGGACTATGGGATGCTGAAGATTCCACACCCACGGGATGTTCATGGGAGAGCTCGTCCGTCGGTTTTCGTGGTTGAAGAAGCGTAGTGTCTCCGAAGAATGTAGTGTGCGTGGGGACACGGGAAGAGGGGCATTTATCCCTCTTCCCCCAAGTGGCACTTTTGCTGTATGGGTGAAAGGCCTATGAAAAAGGGAGGGGGCAGAGACGCCGGATCGTCTATTTAACCCATAATTCTATATTTTTTCTGTTTGCTCTGGGGGCTCATTGGGCTCAGCCGTTTTGTTCTATTTGCTTTCTCGTTGAAGATAGGGTATAGGCGCGAGATGGATCATTTACTTATGGCTCGAAGCCAAATGGCTTTTTCTTTGGCGTTTCACATTATTTTTGCCGCCATATCAATGGTGATGCCATTCTTGATGTATGCAGCCTATCGTCGATACCTCAAGCATCGCGACCCCATTGACCTACAATTAACCAAAGCGTGGATGAAGGGGAGTGCGATCATTTTTGCTACTGGGGCCGTGAGTGGTACGGCATTGAGTTTTCAGTTGGGGCTTCTCTGGCCGGGATTCATGGAGCATGCCGGTCCTATATTCGGCATGCCGTTTTCGTTAGAAGGGGCCGCATTTTTTCTGGAAGCGATTTTTATGGGCCTTTTTATGTATGGGTGGGGTCGAATCCCTGAACGTCGGCATTTGTTTTTTGGGTTGATGATGGGGGTGTGTGGTCTGATGTCTGGTTTATTGGTGATCGCGGCCAACGGATGGATGAATGCGCCGACGGGATTTGACTGGGTGAATGGGCAAGCCGAGAATATTCACCCTTGGAAGGCGATGTTTAATCGTGCCTGGCCTTTACAGGCGCTTCACATGCTCGGCGCTGCATTTCAGGCGGTGAGCATTGCGGCCTTGGGTGTACATTGTCTGGGGCTGTTACGGGGCACAGGAAGGGCCTTTCATCTGCGTGCCTGTTCCTATTTGATGCCTTGTTTGGTGGTGAGTTCTTTTTACATGCCGTTTACGGGTGACTTGAGTGCAAAATCGGTTGCGAAACGTCAGCCAGAAAAATTGGCCGCCATGGAAGCTCATTTTGAAACCGCTACTCGGGTACCGCTGATTATTGGGGGCATCCCAAATGAAGAAACTCAGGAAGTAAAGTATGCGATTAAGATTCCGGGTGGATTGAGTTTTCTGGCTTTTGGAAATTTTAACGCTGAAGTGAAAGGGTTGAATGCTTTTCCTGAAGGTGACCGTCCTCCGGTCTTGGTGCCTCATATTGCCTTTCAGTTGATGGTAGGTATCGGGATGCTCTTGCTCACAGTTTCTCTTGTTTGGTTGTATTCTAAGTGGAAAAAACGGAATTTATTTGAATGCAAATGGTGGCAACGTTTGTTGCTCTGTTTGGCGCCTCTTGGCTTTGTTGCTTTGGAGTCGGGTTGGATTGTAACAGAGGTAGGGCGTCAACCTTGGGTGATCTATCGCATCATGCGTACGGCAGATTCTGTGACAGCGGTTCCCGGCTTGGGCTGGAATTTTATCGTCATCTTTGGCTTATACGGCGTCTTAGGATTTCTTTCCTTTGGTTTGTTATGGAAGTGGTTTCAAATTGAATCCGCTCGGGAGGAGGAGGTCTAATGGAACTTACCTTTGCCTTTTTGATTACGGTGATTGCGATTTATGCCTTATTTGGTGGCGCAGACTTCGGGGGGGGATTGTTAGAGGCGACCTTAGGGCGTCATCCCGCGCTACAGAAAAAGCTACAAGCGACCTTGAGCCCGGTGTGGGAAGCCAATCATGTGTGGTTGATCGCCGTAGTGGTCATCATGTTTGTGGGCTTTCCTAAGGTGTACACCACTATGTGTACGGTGCTGTATTTGCCTTTGAGTCTCGCGTTGTTGGGTATTTTGTTGCGAGGAAGTTTTTTCACTTTTCGCAAGTACGATCCCGATCCTGGCAAAAATTTAAAAACGTATGATGTGGTGTTTCGCGTGAGCTCGGTGCTTACTCCCACATTTTTTGGCTTTATGGTGGCTGCAACCTTGGCTTATTTGCCTCAGCAAAGCACCCATCCCGATTTTGGGTATGCACAACTCTATCTGCATCCTTGGCTGACGGTGATGGGAGGACTGTGTGCTATTTTTGTCAATGCGGTGTTTGGATATCTGGCCTCGGTATTTTTCTACGGAGAACTGGACACAGAGCCGGATCGCAGGGTGATGATACGGAGGATTTTATACTTTTTTCTCGCCACCTTTGTCAGTGGTGGGGCGGTATTGATTTGGGGAGCGTTGCATTTACTTGTGGATCCGGAAAAGTTTTTCTCAGCCTTCCAAATTATGGCCCAATTGGTGGCCTTTGCGGCAATAGTGTGGATGGTGGTTTCGTTAAAAAATGGCCGGGGATGGCAGGCGCGTTTTGCTGCCGGCTTGCAAACCCTTGCTTTTCTAACGGGTTGGGTGCATATGGATTATCCCGTGTTCTTTCGCTTTGATGATGGGACTGCTCTAACCGTTCAGAACGCTGCAGCACCGCCGATTACGATCTTTTGGTTGAATATTGGCTTGGTGATTGTGTTGTCGTTGGTGGTGCCCTTGTTGGTGTATTTATACCGGGTTTTTCAATCTTCACCCGATGCGAAAGGCCTTCTCAGGCGATAAGCCTTTTCTGTCGAATGGTAAGAGTTTTGATGAATAGTGCGTCCCCAGCCTTGCACCTTTTGAACGGACTGTCATATTCATCTTATGAATGATGGTCGAATGAATATATTTCCGCGATGGTTTTTGTCTGCTCTTTTGATGGGGTTTTGCCTGCTATCGCTCTCGTGTCGTGCCGAAGAAGCCTATCCTGATTTGATGCCTATTGGTGAAATAAGAGGGAAGGTGACAGAACATGAAAATGCTGAAAAACATCGGGCAAGATTAAATAAAGAAACGCTTACGGTCCGTGGCGTCGTGCACCAGCTTTTGCGGTGGCGTACCATGAAAGGGATTGATGTCTATGGGATGTTGATTCAGAATTTACCTGAAGATGCCGATGGGGATGCCGAAACGTCTGATGGGTTGTTTGTCTATTTGGGGTCGGTTCCTGCATTACCGATGTTGCCCCAAGGCACCTATACGGCGCGAGTGGGAGATGTGGTGACCTTGCGGGGGACCGTTCACGAGCGATATGGACAGACTGAATTTTCAGAGGCGAAGGTTTTAGCGGTTAAAAAAGGTGGGGATGTCGATAAACTCATTGAACCTGTCGATTTGGAGCTTCCTGCATCGTACAGTGCGAGACAACGCTTATTGGAACGGCATGAAGGCATGAGGCTTCGTCTTTCTGAAGGGAGTGTGGCTGTGAGTGGGACGCATCCCAACAACCGCACCTACGATATGCAGTTATGGGTGATTCCTCATTCTCATCCCGCAGTGCAAGCGGAGAATAAAGCGGCCCGCCGTCAATATCGTCCTGCTCATCCAATGTCTACTGTACCTGAGGGTTTAGAAAAGGATGGGAATGGCATGTTTTTAGTGATTGGTAGTACGGGCTTGGTGGAGCGTTTAGACGATCGAGAGCTGTCGTTGCCTCCTACGCAAGTGGGGCAAGAACTGTCTTCAGCCTTAACCGGTGGAATGGTGTACACTTGGGGAGAATATGTATTGCAAGTTGATCGTTTGCCGGTGTTTGTGCCTGCGAGTGAAGAGGATTCCGTTTTACCGGCTGAAGAAGAGGCCCACCCTCGATTGCGTATTGCCGCTTACAATGTGGAAAACTTATATGATTTTGTAAACGATCCTTTTGATTTCTGTGATTTTCATGATGACAGTGGTTGTCCGGGGAGCCGTTTCCCTTTAAATTATGTTCCTGAAACGGATGAAATTTACCGGGCACGGGTGCGTAAAATTGCCTTACAAATCGTTGAAGACCTTCATTCTCCTGATATTTTGATGATTCAGGAAGCGGAGGATCAAGATGTGGGCAAAATTGTAGAGGGGGAGATGGTGTATGGCCTCGAAAACAATGCGGATGGGCAAATCGACGCCTTGCAGGAAGTTGCGTTGGAAATTGTGGCCATGGGAGGTCCCGTGTATGAAGTGATGGTCGATCGTGCGGCCACGGATGGTCGGGGCATTATTTGCGCGTGGCTGGTACAGACCGAGAATTTTAAGGCTGTAGATCCCTCAGAATATATGGGGATCTTTGGTGACGAACCTCAGTTGTCGGAAGATCGTGTTTGGTTGCCGATGAGCGCTACTATTGCGAATCCTAAAGCGTTTAATGCCGTGTTTACAGGCGTTCCCGGGGGGGCGGATGAAATGGAAGCGGTGTTTTCTCGAGCGGTACAAGTATTGCTTTTAGAAGATAAACGAAATGGCGAACGGATTTGGATACAGAACAATCACTTCAGTTCTGGACCTGATTACAAAGTGGATCGACGTCGTGCCCAAGCGGCTGTGAATGCTGAATTGAGCCAATTGATCCTGCAGTTGGATCCGGGAGCGACGGTTTTGGTGGGTGGAGATTTAAATGTATTTCCTCGGCCAGATGATCCTTTAGATCCGCCCTCTGATCAATTGGGACCCTTATATGAGGTGGGGTTATTTAATGTATACGATCGAATCGTGGTCGAAAACCCTGCGAATGCGTACAGTTATATTTATCGCGGGGTGGCGAATGTGTTGGATCATTTCTTCCTGTCGGAAGCTGCGGTGGAGAAACTACAATTTGCCGCGTATTTAAAATTAAATGCGGGCTTTCCTGAATCCTTCCCTAATGAGTTGCCTTTGCGGGCGAGCGATCATGATCCGCTGATGATTGAGTTGGCCTGGTAAATCTCACCGGCGAAAGTGCGGAAGCTATGGGGTGTTGGGATGGGGCCCTGGCACCCGTAGGCGTATGAGTTGGCCCGTGTTTACCTGAAAGCTAAGGGTCTGGTCGTTAGGCCAGTTCATGCTCTCGACCATTTTGTTTACGTTGGCGAGTGTTTTTTGACCGATGGGATCTTTCCACTCGCAGAGGACTTTGCCGTTTTGCAGTATTTTTACATCTGCAAAATGTGCCGTTGTGGGCTTGCTGAAGCTTTCACGAATGTCGACTTGTACGCGGTATCCATTTGGGGAGGAGGGGCCTGCAATGGGTTTTGCGCGAAAGGTGTTCCAAACCAATGCCACAATCAGCACTAGCAATGCGATACTCATTTTTCGAAGGAGACGTTGTCTGTTCATGAGTTATTTTACCCGTATTCTTCCCGCAATTTCGGTGGATAGGGGTAAGGTCTCGGAAAGGCTGGGAATTTTTAAAGACAAAATGCCGGTAATGGGATCTACATGATGTAGTTCGAAGTTTTGACCGGGCCGCAACTGACTTTCTGCAATCCACTCTAAAAAGGCGGGATCTTGGTCCTCCACCCGACAAATTTCATATTTTCCGGGTGCTACGTCACAGAGCAGTGCATTTTTGTGTGTAGGCAGGTCCGCTCCCGAGGCAGGAATGGGGTCGCCATGGGGATCTTTCTCGGGAAAGCCCAACATTTCATCCATACGGTCTAGAAATCGATCGGAAACCACATGCTCCAGGGCTTCGGCGTCTTCATGCACTTCCGACCAGTCCATGTGCATGATTTCGACTAAGAAAGATTCAATGATGCGGTGGCGGCGAATAATGCGCAGGGCTTCTTTTCGTCCGCTTGCGGTGAGTTCTACACCAGAGCGGGCTACGTAATTGACCAAACCTTTTTTGTCCAATCCACGGATCATGGTGGTAATGGTGCCCGGGGTAACGCCCACTTCTTCCGCGAGTTCACCGAGGCGTACAAGGGGTTGATCCGGATGGCGTTCCGTCATCTGGCATATCGTTTTAAGGTAATTTTCGGTGGTAAATGACATAAGATCTGCCGACAATTACACAGGTTCTTTAGTAAAACAAAGTCAAAGTAGGATGATTCGTGTTTGGACTTTGACTAATCAAACTAATTATCTTGTACTGTAAAACTTTTGACGTATAACGTGTTCAGTCATGCTTCTAGGTGAGCAAATAAATCTAAACTTAAAATGATAGGGAAAATTGTAAAATGAAGAAAAGTTATCTACTGATTTGGTGGGCTGTGATCGCACAAGCCGCAAGTGCACATGAGGGAATAGGGATACGGGAAGGAGGGGATATTCATGGTGAAGCGATTGCACATGTTGATGGAGAAGCTCCTTCTGCGGTCATGGGGTTTTTATGGGAAAGTAGTTATATTTCTGAAGGTCGAAATAATTTAGAAGAAGGGGGGCTTCTCTCCACTTTTGCCGCTACCGAGTTGGAGACCACTGCGGGAGTATTTGGATTTGAATGGTGGTATGGGAGTTCAGTGGAGACTCCGTATACGGAATCTGATTTTTCGGTAAGTTGGGCCAAGTCCTTGTCGGGAATAGATCTGGCTCTGGGTTATACCTATTTGGCTTTTCCTCAGGATTCTGAAAATGATCAGGAATATTCCGCAGAGATCGCGAGGGAAGTGTCTGGTGGATTTACCCCCTTTTTTGGTGCCACCTATGCCGTGGAAGCGGGCGGGACTTTTATTGAATTAGGGGTGGGGAAGGAATGGGTGCTGACTGAAAAATGGGTGTTTTCATCTGTTGTCGCGATCGGGATCAATGAAGGCTATGTGGTAGAGGGGCATAATGGATTCAATAACGCCACGCTTGGGCTCGTCGCGAGTTATGTGGTGGTGGAGCATCTCCATATAGATATCGGGGGGCAAGTCAGTCTCCCGCTGGAGAAGGATGCGGAAGGTTATCCCGAGGATGAGGGATTAGAAGATCTCTATGTGATTTCTTGTGGTTTAACTGCCACATTTTAAAAACAAATCCATCAAACGAAAAAGTAAAAACAAAACCAAAAAAAGGAGTTTACTTTGAGCGATCAAAGTACACATTACGAATTATGAAAATATTATTGAAATTATTACTTTGTGGTCTGATCTCAGGCAGTGTTTTTGCACATGAGGCTCAACTGAATGTGGCTGCTACGGTGGGCATGATTGGCGACGTCGTGAAAAACGTGGCAGGTGATCGGGCGAATGTCGTGACCATCATGGGCACCGATGTGGATCCCCATTTATATCGGCCTACACGGAATGATGTGATGAAGTTGCAGCAGGCAGATATCATCTTTTACAATGGCATGATGCTGGAAGGAAAGATGGGAGATGTACTGGTACGAATGTCTCGTCGAGGAAAGGCGGTGTATCCGGTGACAGAAGATCTTCAAGAGGTCAGCGATTATGTGCTGAATACAGAAGAAGATCACTTGGATCCTCATGTGTGGATGGATGTCCAGGGATGGATGGCGGCGGTCAATGTGGTCGAAGCCGGACTTTGTGAGCAGGATCCTGAGCATGCGGATGAATTCAAAGCCAATGCGCAAGCCTATCGTGAGCAATTGGCAGTGTTGGATGCCTATGCTGAGGCCAGCTTGGCTACCGTGCCTCAGAAACAACGGGTTTTAGTGACGGCGCATGATGCGTTTAGTTATATGGGACGGGCTTATGGTTTACAAGTCAAGGGCATTCAGGGGATTAGCACTGAATCAGAAGCTGGGGTGAAAGACATTGAAAATCTAATTACCTTCCTGGTGGCCAATGATATTCCTGCGGTGTTTGTCGAAACCTCTGTTGCTGACAAAAATATCCGGGCATTGGTCGAAGGGGCGCAGGCTCAAAATCATCCTGTGATCATTGGTGGATCGTTATTCTCCGATGCCATGGGCAAACCAGGAACCTATGAAGGAACCTATATCGGGATGATCGATCACAATGTGACTGTGATTACACGTGCCTTGGGAGGTGTCGCTCCTGAACAGGGGATGCAGGGAAAACTTGCCACTCCACAAGGTAAATAAATCAGTATGCTTCTCCTTATTCTTCACAACAGCTAAAGAAACGCTCTCATGTCCAACACTACTCATTCTTCCTCCGTCCCTCTTGCCATTGATGACTTAACGGTCGCCTATAATGAAAAACCTGTTCTTTGGGATATCAATCTCGATATTCCTGAAGGCAAGTTGGTGGGAATCGTCGGCCCGAACGGTGCCGGTAAAAGTACGCTGATTAAAGCGTGTCTGGATCTGGTTCCACGGGCCTCGGGGCGGGTGATGGTGTATGGGCAGGAGTATAAGAAGAATCGTCGTTTGGTGGGCTATGTGCCACAACGTGAAAGTGTCGATTGGGATTTCCCGGTCTCTGCGCTGGATGTGGTGGCCATGGGCACTTACGGCAGAATTGGCTGGTGTCGTCCGGTGAGTAAAAAATATAAACAAGAAGCGATGGTGGCGCTCGATCGGGTGGGGTTGGCTGATTATGCGCATCGTCAGATCAGTCAATTGTCGGGCGGACAGCAACAGCGGGTCTTTTTGGCCCGAGCGCTGGCACAAGATGCGCAACTCTATTTTATGGATGAACCGTTTGCTGCGGTAGATGCGGCCACGGAGCGGGCCATTGTCACGCTTTTACACGAATTGAAGGATCAAGGGAAAACCTGTCTGGTGGTGCATCATGATTTGGCCACGGTAAAAGAATATTTTGACTGGGTGCTACTTTTAAATTTACGCGTGGTCAAAGCGGGGCCCACGGAAGAGGTGTTTACGGCCGAAAATTTGAAGGCCACTTACGGAGGTACCTTGAGTGCGCTCAGTGAAGTTGGGGTGGCGTTAAAGCAGACCAAAGGGGTGACTGAATCATGATGCTCGCACTTGTCTCCTCTGATATATGGGAAGTCATTTCCCTGCAGAACTATAATACGCGGTTGGTGGTCCTCAGTACCATGTTGTTGGGGATTGCATCTGGTTTTGCGGGGAGCTTCTTGCTTTTACGCAAACGTTCGTTGATGAGTGATACCTTGTCGCATGCTTGTTTGCCCGGAATTGGGTTGATGTTTATTGTCCTGACCATGATGGGGGGCAATGGGAAATCTCTGGGCATGTTGCTGGTCGGGGCGACGATATCGGGATTGTTGGGGGTGGGACTGGTCACGGCCATCCGCAATAATTCCCGGATCAAAGATGATGCGGCGATGGGAATTGTGCTGAGTGTCTTTTTCGGTTTGGGGATAGTTTTTCTGAGTTTGGCGCAAACTTTGGGTGGGGCTGCTGCGGGACTGGAGTCATTCATTTATGGGAAAACAGCCTCGATGGTTGATCAGGATTTGACTTTTTTAAAATGGATTACCCCCTGTACGCTCCTGCTTTGTATTGGCCTGCAAAAAGAGTTTAGTTTAGTCTGTTTTGATGAAAACTTCGCCCGCTCATTGTCTTGGCCGGTACAGTTTTTAGATATGTTAATGATGGGGTTGATGGTCGCAGTGACAGTGGTGGGCTTGCAAGCGGTGGGGTTGATTTTGATTATTGCCTTTATGATTATTCCCGCGGCGGCGGCCCGGTTTTGGACGGAGAAGTATCGGGTGATGTGGATCTTGGCAGGCGTGATTGGAGGTATTTGCGGGTGGCTGGGGGCTTCGTTTAGTGCGTTGTTGCCGAGGATGCCTGCCGGTGCGGTGATTGTGCTTATCTCCGGGATCGCATTTTTATTTAGTATGTTTTTCGGCACCGCCAGAGGGGTCTGTAAAATTAAAGCGCGGCAAATTCGCATGCGGAAAAAAATTGGGCGTCAGCATTTTCTACGGGCAGCCTATGAAATTCTGGAAGTTACGGAAGAGGGGAGAAATGTCTCATTCCCTGTGGCGGCTTTGATGGAAAAACGGTCTTGGACTTCGCTCGAGTTGCGCAAACTTATTTCGATTGCTCGGAAAGAGGATCATGTCGAAATGGTGACTTCTGAGAGGGTGCAGCTTTCAGAAGCTGGATTTGCTGAAGCGGCACGTTACACCCGAAATCATCGTTTGTGGGAGCTTTATCTCATTCGTTTTGCGGATGTGGCTACTCGACATGTGGATCGGGATGCGGATCGGGTTGAACATGTGTTGGGTCCCTCGGTCGTCCGACAATTGGAAAAAGAACTGAATCGGACTGCACAGAGAATGCAGTTGCCGAAAAATCCTCATGCACTTTTAGGAGATGGTTAATATGACTTGGATGGAAATGGATACGTGGATTGTTCTGGTCGGGATCACCTGTGCGGTGGCCTGTGCTTTACCCGGTTGCTTTTTGGTCCTTCGGAAGATGAGTATGATGGGAGATGCGATTAGTCATGCTGTATTACCTGGCCTCGCACTGGCTTTTATCCTTACGGGGAGTCGCTCGAGCTTACCTATGTTTATTGGGGCGGCGATTGTGGGTTTACTCACTGCGGTGTTTACGCAATGGGTGAGTCAGTTTGGCAATGTGGATCGTGGGGCGGCGATGGGAATTGTGTTCACCATTTTATTTGCGATTGGGTTGATGCTGATTGTCAAATCTTCTGAAAAAGTCGATCTGGATGCCAGTTGTGTGTTGATGGGGAATATTGAATTCTCGGCTCAGGATATGATTACGATTGCGGGGAGGGACGTCTCACGTCCCTTGGTGATTTTAGGTTCGGTGATGTTGATGAATCTATTTCTGATCGTCCTTTTCTTTAAGGAATTTCGGATTGCAGCTTTTGATCCAGAGCTGGCCACTACTACGGGATTTCATGCCGGAGTGATGCATTACTTTTTGATGATGATGGTGGCGGTAACCACGGTGGCATCCTTCGAAGCTGTCGGCAGTATTATCGTGATTGCCATGTTGGTGGTGCCCCCTTGTTGTGCCTGGATGATTACAGATCGATTGGGGGTGATGTTGGCTCTGAGCGCGCTCTTCGGAGCGGTAAGTGCGGTGTTGGGACATATTGCCGCGGTGATCGTTCCTTCATGGTTTGGCATCGACGAATCTGCGAGCACTTCGGGCATGATGGCCACGGTGGTAGGATTGCTTTTTATCTTGGTGTGGATTTGTGAACCGAGAAGAGGGTTGATACGTCGATGGATTACGCAGAGGCGTTCCAAACATAAAATGGTGGCTCCCGCGGTATCGTAGCTTGGGGAGTGTTTGAACAAAAAGCCGAGGAATTTCATCCTCGGCTTTTTGTTTGGGTTTAGGTTTGGGAAAATACCTTGATTAGTTTCGGGTAAGTTTCCAATCGGGGTCATTGGCTCTGGCGGCTTGATCTGACCAGTAACGCATATCGCGGAGCTGTGCTTCATCTAACATCTGCACGCTGCCATCCAGCATGACGGTTACGGCTTTGTTGTCCCACCGCAAATCTACAAATCCAAAGGTATTTGCCGATGCGGTTGGATCCCATGCTGAGCTCCAACGACTGCTCAGCAGGTTGGGGGACGTGATTTGAAAGTAGCCTCGTTCATTTGTGCCATTGACCGTTTTTTGTGCGGAAGCGAAGACGATGAATGAAGAGGGAGAGAGGGCTTGGTCGATGCTGGTGATGCAAAAGGTTCCGTACAGATTTTCATGTGCCGGAATGGGTTTTAAGCCTTGTCCGCTGTTGCCAGAAAAATCTCCTCCTACAAAAAATACGTTCATCCCCAAAGCTGGAGAGACGCTGATGCGATATTGATAGTCTTTGGTTGCTTCGTTTTTTTGCTGTGCTTGATCACCATGAAGGAGATAGACGCCACTGATGTTGTAGTTGAGGTAAGGAGCGAGGCGCCATGGGTAACGGGCATTTACGGGGGTGGAGAGTTCGTTTCCTTCTTTATCTTCTGCGGGAAGATCGGCGTAACCGGGCATGAGTTTGCCACGATGATCGGTGGCATAGAGCATGTAAGCCTGACCGGAATTGCGTCCGGCATTGACTTCCTGGAGTCGCATGGCTTTGCGCCTTGCTCCCCCCACGGCGGGAACTACCAGTGAGGAGAGTAAGGTGATGATCGCCAGCACGACGAGCATTTCGATAAGGGTGAAACCGTTCTTTTTCATTTCACGTGCTTCTGCGATTTCCACAAACGGAGTAAGAGAAAGCCTCCCATTCCCCAGAGGAAAAACATGGAGGGTTCAGGAATGATGGTGACATCCAGACCTAAGATGCCGGCTTGGCCTACAATGTTTTCTTTGGTGTCAAAGGAAGGATACACGCTAGGTCCTCCTTGGCTGGCACTGTGCAGTGAGGTGGCTGCAAGGTTCAAGATTCCCCTGTTCAAACTCTCTTGGAGGTAGGCGAGGACTTCCGGAGAGGAGAGGTTCAGGGAAAACTGAATGTCTTGTCCGGCAGAGATGGTGTCCCCTGCGCTTAATCCGATGGCTTGACCTAAGCCAAAAAGGATGGGGTCAAATCCACTGGCGCCGTCATGGGCATAATCCAAGTTATTGGAGACATCGACGGCACTGCCACCGTTGTATCCGAGGGCGTAGGCATTGCGAACCGAAGACGCTGGCGCTCCAGGAGGGCTGAACGCGCTGGTTTCGGTGAAGGTGCTCGCACTTTCCCCATTTCGGTATCCTAGGCCGAAGAGTTCCATGGGACGACCTGCATCGGCATCCGCCTGATAACCCGTAGCGCCACTGTCTAGATAGGTGGTGTAGGAGTCATAGGTTGGATCATAAATGAAATCACTTCCATTGTGTTGGAGGGTGAGGGTCGCAGAGTTGATTTGATAATTTGCAGCGCCTTGATTTGCTGAAATTTGTGTTGAGGTGTCGTATCCTACAATAAATTGTGCGTCGCGTTCATCAAATCCAGGATTGCCTTGGGCCCCGAAGGTGAGGCCAGAGGATCGACTGCCAGGTGTACCGTTAAAAGGGTACATCCAGCGGTCGAGGGTGGGGGTATTGAAAGTGACTTGACTGGCCATGCTGTCGAGTCCGACAAGCATGAGCAAACTCAAGAAGGTGAAAACTTTTACGTTCATATTTTTGTTGGGGTGAATGATGAGTAGGGGTGTTGTGTGGCGTTAGGCTTCTGTCAGAGGAGGCATTTCCGCAACGAGCTCTCTCCAGGAGCAAAGTTCTTTGATGCCGGGTTTCCGTTCTCCGAAAAGCATGGCGATTTCGTTTCCATCGGCATCATAAAGTTCGAGTGAGGTGACGATGCCATCCACGGTAGGTTTTTTTATTACCCATGCTTCGGCCACTTGTTCCCCACGGATGTGTAAGTTGAAATTTTCGTCGAGCACATTTACCCAGTCACCATATTGGGCGATTTTGTGTACCCGTCCGGTATGGATTTGAATGCATCCACGGTTCGCGACAAACACCATAATGGGGACTTCACGGCTGGCGGCCTTTTCCAAGAGTGCGAGCAAACTGTTTGGGTTAACCGCTATGGCCCGTTTATTTCCTGCGATGCGTAAGGCATCAATACGATTGATGTTGAAGCGATGCAATAAGCCGAAAAACTCGTGGGTGCTTTTCATGATGTCCCAGTTTTCTCTGAAGCTTTTTACGTCGATTGACGCAGGGTCAACATGGGAGGGCTGGGTGCAGGCTTGGGCTATAAAGGGGGTGTTTAAGGGGTGTTCCATTGAGGTCACCAGTGAGTGCCATGCATCTTCATGGGTATGCTCACGCATGAAAATTTTATGGACGGCTTGTCCCTCGCGATCGAATACTTGGAGACTTTGTTGCAGGTGGCCATTTTTAGTAACTTTGATGGCGTAAATCCGGTGCCAATGGCGAAGGAAAATCCGTAAATCGATGTCGTGGTTGGCGACTTGGGCCATGGCCATTTTGTCGAAGTATTCGATATGGTCGAAGTGGCCGACTTTTTCATGGACGGCGGAGGGGTTACGCGTTAATACCATGACCTCTCCCAAGGTAGGCAGGGCGGAGATGAAGGCTTTGGGATCGTCGATCAGGCGTTGGCTTTCATGTCCGTGACAGGCATCTACCCATTCACCTTCGGAAAGGCCTAGTTCCTCTGCGATTTCAATTTGGCGTTTGCCTTCGAATCGCTCGGGTTGAGAGATCCACGTTTGACGATGTACATTTTGTTCAGGGTTTTGCAAAAGAGAGTTGTTCATAAGGTTCCTTTGGTGTGGAGGGTTGATGAGGACGGGTTGATAGAGAGGGAATCTCATTCACGGGTAACCAGTGAGGGAGTCGTCCCTGAAAGTGAACTTGCTCGAGGGGGGTGCCGAATGCTTGTGATAAGAGTGCGGGTGTCATGACGTCTTGAACGGCCCCGGCGGCTAAGAGCTTTCCTTGTTGAAGGAGGATGATTTGATCGGCAACTCTGGTGGCATGATTGAGGTCGTGCAACACTGCGAACACGGTGAGACCTTCAGCGGCGCGTGCGCGAATGGTTTCGAGGAGTTTTTCTTGATGACGAATATCTAAGTGGGCTGTGGGTTCATCCAAGATCAGTAACCCGTCGCCATTTTTTCGTGAGAGATGGAGTTGCACCAAGGCTCTGGCGAGTAACATGCGTTTTTGTTCGCCACCTGAGAGCCGTGTGGCGGAGGCATTTGCAAAGGAGAGTAAATCCACCTCTGTGAGCGCTTGATCTACTTCCTTTTCACGAGTGGCTTTTGAGAGGGAACGGTGGGGGTAGCCTCCCATTTCCACCACTTCACGAACACTGAATTCAAAGCGTAAATCCGACTGTTGATTTACAACCGCTCTGAATTTTGCAATGGTGGCGGGGTTTAAGAGCGAAAGGGGCTGTTGGTTCCAGAGGATGTGGCCTGCGCTGGGTTTCCATGCGCCCGAAAGCAGGCGGACGAGGGAGCTTTTTCCTGCGCCGTTCAATCCGATGACCACGCTGACTTGGCCTGGCGTTAATTGAAAATTGATTTCACTGAGAATGTGGCGTTTGTTTCGAATCACGCTCACCTGTTGTAGATCCATCATGTGTTTTCTCGTTGGCGAATGAGTAAGAAAATAAAGAAGGGGGAGCCGATGAGGGCGGTCATCATGCCGATGGGTAATTCAGCAGGTGCGTTGATGGTGCGGCAAAATGTATCGACCAAGGGTAAAAAGATAGCGCCCAGTAAGAGGGAGGAGGGGACCAATTGGTGGTGGGAGCTCCCAAAGAGTAGACGGGAAATATGGGGGATGACCAACCCGACGAATCCAATTAAACCCGCTTGGGCGACAACCAGCGCCACCATCCAGCAGGACGAGGTGACTAAAATCAGTTTTAAAGTTTCAACTTTTACTCCCAAGTTCATGGCGTCGGTTTCACCCATCAACAAAATGTTCATGGCTTTTCTGATTTTCCAAATGCCCCAAACCGGCAGCATCATGCTGAGGGTCAAGAGTCCGGTGGACGGAAGGGTGGCACGACCTAAGCTTCCGAAACTCCAAAAGGTGATGCTGCGCAATTGGGTGTCATCCGCCATGACCATGATTAATCCGAGGAGGGCACCGCATAAGGCATTCATGGCGATGCCCATGAGCAGCATAGAGTCCACCCGTAAGCGTCCGTCGCGATTTGAAATGGTATAGACCACGCCGGTGACGGCCAAACCACCCACAAATGCAGCCAAGGGCAAGGTGAGTGGATGAGATAAGACGGGGAATGAGCTTGCCAGAAGGGTGACCAAGGCTGCGGCCAAGGCGGAGCCACTTGAGAGTCCCATAAGGCCGGGGTCTGCCAAGGGATTGCGGAAAAGGGCTTGCATGCAAACGCCACCTAAAGCGAGCACGGCACCGGCAAGGGCTCCGAACAATACGCGAGGCATGCGAATAGAGAAGAGCACGGAACTATCGGTATCGGAGATGTCCGCCTGAGAAATCCAGGTGATGATAATTTGGGCCACCCGTTGCAAGGAAAGGGGGTAAGCTCCCGTGGACATGGCGAGGAGAAGGGTTGCCCCTAAAAGGGGAAGCAACCACCACCATGTTTTAAGGGTAAGAGAGCTTAAACGTGACATGAGTTAGTTGTCCAATGCGTTACGAAGTTGATCAATGGCGTCCACTACCTGAGGTCCGAAACCTAGCAGTGGTGCGTCATCCATGATAACAAGGTTTTTGTTTTTGCCGGCGGGTGTGCTGGTAATGCCAGGTAAACTCCAGAGTCCCTGTTCTCCTCCCATGGCGGCGAGACCATGGGTGGTCATCAGAATGACGGTTGGGGATGCGGTGACCAGCGCTTCAGGTGTGAGGGGGCGATAGCCGTTAAACTCGGTGACGGCATTGGTGGCGCCTGCCAAGCGGATCATTTCGTCGGCTGCGGTTCCTGAACCGGAAACATTGGGGGCGCCACTGCCTCGGGCGTAGATAAAGAGAACGTGAGGGGCGGGATCCAAGGGCGGGAGAGGATGGGCAATCCGTTCGAGTAGCGGTTGGGCTAAGATGTCTGCTTCGGCCTGTTTGTTCAGCGCTTCACCTATGACCTGAAATCTTTTGACCGCGGCTTCCAAACTTTTTTCTGAAGTGAGGGTGATGAAAGGGATCTGGGTGCGTTTGATTTTTTGAATGGCTGCGGGTGGTCCTGCATCCTCTGTGCTTAAAATCAGGGAAGGTCGTAAGGATAATACGCCTTCTGCTGAAAGCATGCGGTAATATCCCACGGTGGGGAGAGGGCTGGTTTCTTGAGGTTGTTGACTTGAGTCGTCTATACCTACAAGTGCGTTTGCGGCCCCGAGAGCTATTATGGTTTCGGTCACGGGACTTCCCAGCGATATAAGTCTGTCCGATGCTGAAAGATTCGCGAGTACTGTGGTTAAATGCATGTAAAACAAAATGTAATATTTCATTCGTTTGTTATATATGCCAAACAAAAGTGGTCAAACTAAAACATATGATTTATGAATACAATTTTATTTAGGGGGTTCTATAGGTTGAAAAGATGATTTTACTGAGCGAAGTGAGGCAAAGCAAAAGGGCTGTGACCTTCAGTGCTTTATAATAGTTTGCATTTATGTTGAAAAGCATCGCTATCTTCGGTGAGTTGGGAGGATGGCTATGAATATTCTCTTTTTGATGTGTGATCAATTGCGTGCAGATCATGTAGGCTGGCATGCTTTGTCCAAATGCGAAACGCCTCAGCTGGATCGATTGGCGTCGCAAGGCACGGTATTTGATCGTTGTACCTCTGTTTCTCCTGTGTGTACACCCGCGCGTTGTGGGGTGTTAACTGGAAAATATCCGCATCAGTTGAGCATGTTGCGCATGTCCGGAGATCTTTCACCGCAACATCCCACCTATGCACGGGCCCTACAAGAGGCTGGGTATTATACGGCAGGCATTGGTAAGTTTCATTGGTTGCAAACGTGGCCTTGGTCGCGTTCGCGGGGAGCTGGGCTTGATTTAGCGTCGATGCATGAAGAATTTAAAGCTTTTGGATTTGATGAGGTGTGGGAAGCGACGGGCAAACAACTTGTGGTGAAAAATCGTTGTGACTGGGCCGTGGCGTTGGAAGAGCAAGGGCTGTTGGAAGGTGTGCGTGATTTTGTGGAAGCGGAAGGGCCGAATAGTAATTTTGCCAAGGATGTGAAATTTACGGGCAAGGCATGGCCGTTTCCGTCAGAGCTCTATTCCGATGTGGTGACCACGGATAAAGCCGTGGAGGTATTGCGTACGCGCCCTGATGATCACCCCTTTATGTTATTTGCATCCTTGTGCAGTCCGCACGCGCCCTTTGATCCACCTGCCGAATATCTTGAGAAAGAACCCTACCTTGAGGTTGATGATTTTCGAGGGAAGGGGGCTGACTTAGATGCTGAAACCAAACAGCGCATGTACCGCTTGCGCCGTTCCTATAAAGCCATGGTTCGTCTGGTGGATGATCAGGTGGGTCGGTTATTGGATGAACTGGAGGCGCAAAATTTAATGGAGAACACTTTGATTGTTTTCACCTCCGATCACGGGGAGATGTTGGGGGACCATGCAC
Organism: Kiritimatiellota bacterium B12222; assembly: GCA_029719485.1. Classification (GTDB taxonomy): domain Bacteria; phylum Verrucomicrobiota; class Kiritimatiellia; order SS1-B-03-39; family UBA6053; genus UBA6053. The sequence goes on from CP120722.1 coordinate 1,963,667, forward strand.
GCTTTCAAAAAAGTTCATGGTACAAAGAGTCTGCCACGGTGCCTTTGGTGATTCGTCATCCACAAGATTTGCAGGCGCGGCGGATAAAAAGTCCTGTAGAGTTGACCGATATTACGGCTACAATTCTCGACGCGGCAGGGGTGGATCCACAGGCCGCCTTGTCTAAACGCTGGCCGGCTTTTCATGATCGGGTGCCTTGTAAATCGTTGTTGCCGTTGGTGACGGGTCAGACAGATCGCCTGCGTGATTTTGTCTTTTCTGAATATGAAACGTGGAGCATGATCGAAACGGAGGAGTGGAAATATATTCGTGAAAAAGGATCGGAAGATCCATCTCGTCCTCATGAGCGCCTGTTTCATGTGAGTGAAGATCCTGAGGAAACGCAGAATGTGATCATGGATCCTGCATTCAAAGAGGTTTTGGATCTTGCCCGGCTTCGTTTGGCTTGGGTGTTGGATGAAACGCCCGCTGCTCAAACGACCTGGGCAACTCTGATGCCGGAAGGGTAATGCTTGAAAGCGTTACTTATGTTTTTTTAACCAGAGGACATAGGGTGATCTTATGAGTGAACGACCGGTAACGTTGGAAGAAATCGCGCGTCGGGCTGGGGTATCCAAAAATACGGTTTCGGTGGCCTTGCGCAATCGACCAGGAGTGGGGGAGGCGACACGGGAACGCATAAAAACAATTGCGGAAGAATTAGGCTATCGTCCAAATCCCATGTTATCGGCTCATATGCAGCAGTTACGGATGCAACGTCCTTCACAGAAATCAGCAAACATTGCTTTTGTGTATTATCATCCCAACGAAAATGAAGCCTTTCAGGCCGATTTTTTAAAAGGATTGTGGGCAGGTATGAAGCAACGAGGGGAGTTGTTGGGCTATTCGGCGATGTTGATTTGGGCAGGGAAACCCGGTATGACCAAGGATCGCTTACGTTCGGTTTTAATTGCCCGCGGGGTACAGGGCATTGTTTTTGCGCCTTTACCTAAATTAAAAAAGCATATCTGTTTTGACTGGGATGATTTTGCCTGTGCCACATTGGGGCACACAGTGTTACGTCCACAAATGCATCGTGCTTGTAGTAACTTAGCCACCTGTTTAGATTTGGCCATTCGAACACTTAAAAAAAGAGGGTATAAACGAATTGGCGTATGTATTGATCAGGGGTCGGATATGCGAAATAATTATATCTGGAGTGGGGCGTTGGCCATGCATAAAATGCGTCATCAACATTGGTTATGTGAGGCCTTTATTCACCAATCTCCCTATGACCCTGCTTTTAAAAAATGGTTAAAACAGGAGCAACCGGATGCTGTGGTTGAAGCAGGGTCGCTGGGACTCTGGGAGGCCTTGCAGGAGATGGGGATTCGGCTCCCGGAGGATATGGGGTATGTAGATGCTTTGGGGAACGATGATGAGGCGTCGCGTCATGCGCGAGTGATTCGGCGCTGGAATGAATTGGGGGCTGCCGGATGTGATTTGGTTACCTCTCAATTGATGCGCAATGAACGTGGGCTGCCTCAGAGTCCCAAAACCATGTTTATCGACGGTATTTGGAAGGAAGGGAACACCATTCGTCCTTTGTAACATTACGGGTAATGTTACAGAAGTCTTCTGCGAAAAACGGGTACGTGTTATGGTTGAGACACTTAAAACCTTTCGGAGAATCTCATGCGTAAACTTATATATTTATCCACGGTCCTGCTCGCGACGAGTGCGGGAATTTTAGCGGCTGGCGAAATCACAAATTTCAGTTTAAAGGGGCAGGCCGTACCTGCGGGTCCGATATTAGATACGATCACCATTGACGGCGTCCTTTACGATGCCACGTCGATGGTGAATGGTGAGATGACGGGATTTACTGATTCAGGGCAGGTGCAATTGATGGCTGGAAAATCTACGACCTCAGCCCCAGCGGTCGGCCAGCGCTCTGATGTGATGTCTGATCTCAGACTCGACACTGCAATGCTGAATATCAACGAAATTGTTTTCACCTTCGATCAGGCCATTTTAAATACAGGCAGTGGTAAGATTGATGTGGTCATTTTTGACTGGGGGGCTTTCAATGGTGATGACTTTAGTGTGACCATTGATGGAAACACCATTTCCGGACTGAGTGACGCGAATGTGCCCACGGGGGGAGATGTGCATACGGAATCGATTTCACTGACCAGCAATTGGTTTGCGACCCCGTCTCCGCATAGTGGTGTGACTACGGTTGATGAATTGAACACCATGACTTTTGGTTCGGTGGTCAATAGCAGTTCGGGGGGGACTCAGGGGGTAATTGGACTGGATCTGACTGATTTTGGGGTTGCGATAGGGGGGAGTATTACCCAGATGACGATTAGCGAGACGGGAACCGTTTCGGTGGATCCCTCTTTGATTTTGGGAGTGCAAGCGATTCCCGAACCTTCGTCCATCTGGATGTTGGGACTGGGAGTGATTTCGCTGTTTTTGGGGGGCACAAAAAGGCGTTGCTCACTTTAGGGGCGCGCTCTGGTTGGCTTTCGGGAGAGGGCTGAAGAAAAACATCGGGGAAATTTACGAGTTTCCCCATGATATGTAACGTAAATACGGTGAATCGGTTTGTTTTTCCTGTTGCGTGTAGAGGAGGGAAGGTCTAGCTTTTGCTCCCTATGAGTAATGTTATGAAAATGATGGCTGTGTTTGGAGTGGTGGTGGGACTGATCTGCGGTGTTCACGCAGAGATGGTGGCGGATTGGCGTTTCAGTGAAAATCCTGGGTTTTTGCAAGATAGTTCAGGTGCTGGAGTAACGTTATCAAAAACGGAGGGGGATATCTCTCCGAAAGAAACCGATACGGCGATGGAAACGGTTGCCCGGTTTTATGGAGAGGGGTTTTTATTCTCTGAAGATGATGGGCGCTGGGCGGATAACACGATGACGGTGGAGGTCTTGTTTCGGGTGGAGAATGCGGAGATGGAAGCGGTTCAAACGTTAATCGGAAAGTGGAACCAAGAGAGTCCGGGTACGTCTTGGGTTCTGGGCGTTAAGAACCAGAGAATGATCTTTTATATGGCGAAAGAGGGAAGTGAAAGGGAGAGGTGTACGGGGCCTGAGATTATCTCTCAAAAAGTTTATTATGTGGCCTTGGTCATGGATGATCGCAAGGTCACCTTGTATGTGAAGAACATCACAGATGAGGGCGAGATGTCTAAAAAAGTATATCATGTAACCCCTCGAAAATTTAAGTCGACGGATCTTCCCTTATCCATTGGTTCGACCTCCCAACCCAGTTCTCCTTTTTGGGGAGAGATTGGACGGGTCCGTATTCATGACACGGCCTTAGATCCTATCAAGTTATTGTGGTTCTGAAGGAGTCCAGGGCTTTAGGAAACCTTGTGCTGTTGTGTCCAGTGTCCTGACCGCGTGAGGTTTTCCAAAGGCTGGGCATTAGTGAAGGGTTTGGGTTTTAAGAAGATCTTGAAAGGTGCCAGGGGTGACCGCGAGTTCGTCATAACGGCCATCTTGGACGATTTGACCCTCTACCACCACGAGGATGCGGTCGAGATTTTCAACAGAAGCCAAGCGATGAGCGATAAAAATGGCGGTTTTTCCTTCGGTTACCCGATTCATCGCCTCTTTGATCAGCTGTTCGCTGAGGGTATCCAAGGCGCTGGTGGCTTCATCAAAAACGAAATAAGAGGGATCTGTAAGGAGGGCGCGGGCGATGGCCAGTCGCTGGCGTTGACCTCCAGAGATCATAGAGCCTCCTTCTCCCAGCAGGGTATCGAGTCCGTTGGGCATCTGTTTGACAAATTCCCAGGCATTGGCTTCTTCTAATACTTTTTGAAGTTTAGCGTCATCTGCATGGGCATCCACCAGGGTGAGGTTATCACGTAAACTACAATTGAACATATAAGGATCTTGGGGCACGACCCCAAAGCGCCGACGGTGTTCACTGCCTAGAATGTTTTTCAGGTCGATGTTGTCAAAAGTAATGTTCCCCGATTGAGGATCATAGAGGCGTAAAAGCAATTGGGCGATGGTGCTTTTGCCGGCGCCGGAGGGGCCGACGAGGGCGACTTTTTGTCCGTATGGAATGGTGATCGTTACATTTCGGAGCACGGGTGTCTGGTTGTATGCAAAGCTGACGTCGTTGAGCTGAATATCTCCATTCCGTGGGGGTTCTTCAAAACGTTGTTCGGGTTCAGGCGTGCTGCTTTGGGTGGCCAATAAGTTGCCTAGACGCTCCATGCTCGCTTGAGAACTACCTTTGAGTAGGGCAATTTGGAAGAAGGTTTGCAGGGGACCTTGTAAGGCAATGAAGGACGTTAAGTACGCGGTAAGTTGACCTTGGCTGATCTCTCCTCCGAGAAAGCGCCATCCCGCGGTAATACATAAAATGGCGTAGCCTACGTAGAGCACGCTTTCCTGTTTGACTTGTTGGAGATGACTCCGCACATCTCGTCGGTAGGCTTTCTGATGGATGACTACTAATTCTTTATTAAAGTCTCTGGCGGCACTGTCCTCCACGGCATGCAATTTCATGGCCTGATGCCCGCGCAACATATCTGCCACTTTACCGCTCACGGCCGCTTCCGTTTGTTGGTAATCGTGGTGAATTTTACGCATTTGCAAGCGCGCATGGGTTTGGACGGCAAAATGGACGCCCACGGATAAAATAATGATGCCGGTGAGCAAGAGATCCCAGCTGCCTAAAAAGAGCAGGGTCATGACGAGGCTGACGGCTTGACTGGGCAACATCATGGCCACTTGCCGGTAGTATTGTTGGATGTTGCCCAAGGGGGAGCCAAACAAATAACTGAATAATTCACCGCTGTTATGTCGATGATGGAAAGAGATGCACAGTCGATTAACATGATTAAAAAAGCGTGCCCGTAATTGGGAGACGCAGTCTTCATGAACTTTGCCGAAAATGCGTAAAGATCCGTGCCAAAGCCAAGCGCGCATGACGATGCCGACGAAAACATAACATGCGGCATACATGAGCAGGCGTTGTTTTTTTTCATTAATGCTCAAGCCTTCTTTTAAGAGGGCGTCATCGATGATGTATTTGGGGACCACATTTTGGAACGCGACCGATATGCCGACCACCAAATTGAGGATGAGTGCGATGATCACGCTCTTCCGGTGGGGGCGGATAAGCTCTTGCACCATTTTTTTGGCGGTTTGTTGCGCCTCGTTCAGGGATGCAGGCTTGAAAAAGTTTTTCATTTACTCGTCTATGGTTTCGTCTCGTTGATAAATGGGTAATTGACGATAGGGCACGGTCAGCGATAACACGATCATGGATGTACGATATACGGGCGTGTTTTTCTCTGCAGAACTGCCTCCGGATGCATCACGACCCCAAGATCCATCTGCTTTTTGGAGGGGGAGGTACCGATTGTATAACCAGCCTCCCAAGGCTTTCCAGTTTTCTCCTCCCATTTGAAACGCGGATTGGGCATTGTAGTACAAGGCGTAGCATTCGTAATTATCTTTAGGGATATTTTTGTAATGCTTCATGATATAGTCTTGGCCCCGTTGCACTTCCGGAGAGTTGTGATGTCCGGTCAAATTGAGGCAGAGTACGGACATTCCCGTGAGCGTGATGCGTCCATTTCCTTTACCTTTCTGATAATTGAAGCCTCCATTATCGATTTGGGTGCTCAACATGTATTTGACGGCGTAGTCAATATTTTCCTTGGGGACCATGGCACCATTGAGTCGGGCAGCCTTCAAGGCCATCAAGGCCCAGCCTGAGACGGAGAGATCGCTGTCGGAGGAGCGAGGGCTGTAGCGCCAGCCTCCCTCGTGTCCTGATTTTTTCTTTACATCTTGCGCACGTAAAATGACTTGAATGGCTTGTTGGAGGCCCTGTTTCACTTTGGGTTCCCGATCGGGATCCATCATACCCGAAACTTCGGCTAAAAAGAGGGTTGAAATATTGTGAGAGTAGAGGCCTTTATCTTTGCCGTTCGAGGTGAGGATGTAGCCGTCCTCATTCTGTTGTTTCAGCACATAATCGATACACCCATTGATGAATTCGCCATAGCGGTCAGGGCCTGGGGTATGTCCTGCGGACAAAACAGACATTCCAGCCAAGGCCACAATACCTGCAGATTTACCGTATTCACCAGGGAAACTTCCGTCAGGTTGTTGGGTTTTGATCAGAAATTCAAAGGCATTATCCAGCGCGATTTCAACTTGCGCCGCATGGGGGGCTAATACGGGAGAGATGGTTTGGGCGGGAAGGGGCGCAAAGGCGTAAAGGGTGCTTACGAAGATGCCGAGCTGAACGCGAAATGGTCGAAAAGTTGTTAAAAACATCATCATAAGGTATCTCTCATCTAGGTATGCTGGTTTCAGCGGAAAAGCTATTCGGAAGGGTAAGGGTTTACCATGATCTGAATTTGGAACCAATAAGTTCCTTTCGGAGATGGGCTTTTTTTTGTTTGTCGTTGATTGTCGGGTAGAGGCGTGGCAGATTGCGCGGGTGAAAGAAACCGTTACTCTAACTTGTGCGAAAGGTGTGGCCCCCATTTTGGCGGCTGAAGTGAAGGCGTTGGGCATGGAGATAGCATCGGAAGATGTTGCTGCTGTTCTGGTTAAGGCAGATTTGCAGGAGCAAATGCGCCTTTGTTTACGCCTGCGAACTGCTCACCGTATTCTCGTTCCCCTGATTACCTGTCTGGCGCGTTCCCCCAAGGAACTTTTTCGCCGAATTGCAGACTTTGCCTGGGAGGACCATTTGGGTCCTGATGGCTATGTGCGCATCCATGGATACGTGAATAACGAAGAAATTCGGGATCAACGTTTTGCTTTTCTGACGGTGAAAGATGCGGTCATGGATCGTTTGCGGGATAAGTACGGCCGTCGTCCGGATTCAGGTCCAAGTGATCATGGGGCCTCTATTTATTTGCACTGGAACTATGAAGAAGTGACGATTTCTCTCGATTTGGCGGGGCGTCCGCTCTCCAAACGTGGATACCGGAGTCGTGCCGGCGATGCTCCCTTGCAGGAGGCACTGGCCGCGGCTCTATTGTTGGCCGGCGGTTGGCCTAAAGATGTACCCTTGTGCAATCCCATGGGTGGATCCGGCACCATTGCCATCGAAGCGGCTTGGCTGGCTCAAAATCGTGCACCTGGTTTGTTGCGTGATCATTTTGGATTGTTTTCTTTGAAACGCTTCAACCAGACTCTCTGGGAAAAAGAAGTGGAGGCTGCCAAAGCGGAACTGGTGCCCGAGTGGGAAGTGCCGGTGATTTTTTGCAGTGACAAAGATCCTACGGTGATCGAAGTGGCCAAACTCAACGCGCGTGACGCTGGGGTGGAGCACTTGATCAATTTTGAGGTCTGTGATTTTAGAGAATCGACTGTGCCCGAGGAATCCAGTTGGGTGGTGATGAATCCTCCCTACGGGCTGCGCTTGGAAGAAGACGATTTGACGGGGCTCTACCATGAAATAGGCTTATGGCTCAAAAGCTTGGATCGGGAAGGACAGGGCTTGGTGTTTACGGGTAATTTACCGTTGGCCAAACGTTTTGGACTCAAGTTGGCACAAAAGCATATGCTGTATAACGGACCCTTAGAATGTCGTTTGCTTGGATTTGAATTACGAAAGCCGGGAGCGAAAGCTTGAAACACCCCCGCCGGGCGATTGTACTCGCGGCGGGATTCGGATCGCGTCTCTTGCCTTTGACCTTGGATTGTCCCAAGCCTTTGGTGCCTTTGCATGGCAAGGCCATGATTGTGCACGTCCTCGAACAGTTACAACGCTGGGGCGTGGAAGAGGTGTTGGTGAATGTGCATCATTTGGCTGAAAAGATCGTCGCAGAGCTTCCTGGGATTTGTCCCGCGGGAGTGAAACTGAATTTTTCTTTTGAAGCGGATATTCTGGGGACAGGTGGGGGATTGCGGCGGATGGCGTGGTTTTTTGAGGACGAGCCCTTGTGGGTTTGCAATGCTGATGTGTGGCAACAGCTCGATCCCACTCCCTTGCTTGACGCGTATGAACAGGAAAATCCTGTGGCTTGTTTGTGGATGTTGCCAGAAAGTGGACCCCGTACGGTGAAAGTGGAGAAAGGGCGGGTGATTGATTTTCGGGCGGGGGGGATGACTTTTAGTGGCTTGCATTTGATCTCAAAACGGATCTTACCCTATTTGCCTGATCAGACCTTTTCGTCCGTGATTGATGCCTACGATGCTGCTTTGGCCGCAGGGGAATGCATTATGGGGGTGACGGTGCCTAAGAGTGAATGGGCGGATGTGGGCACCCCCGAACAGTTATTGGCCACGCAGGGAGGATCCGTGGTATTTCCCGGAGCCGTCGTGTCGAAACAAGTCAAACTCGATCAAGCGATTGTAGGACCGGGTGCGCGACTGCGAAAGGGGGAAGGGATTCAGGGGCTTGTGGTGGCGCCTCATCGTGGACTTTCTCCAGATGAACATCGACGGGTTTCTGAGGTAGAGGCGGTGGGACTATTGCCGGTGCGTGGTTCTGATCGTTCATTTCGTCGTCTGTATTTTGCGGATCATCAAGAGATCCTGATTTGTAGTGGAGAAGGGCGACCTGAAAATAAACGTTTTGTGGGGCACACTCATTTCCTTCATCGCAAAGGGATTCGGGTGCCGCGCATCCTTCGTCGCGCGCAACAGGATCGATGGTTGCAAGTGGAAGATCTGGGTTCTGAGCATTTGATTGACCGGTTGCAAACGGGCTCCGCCGCCCGAAATTTGCAAGACATGCGAAGTGTGTTGGCACTGGTGGCTGACTTACATGCTGTCGAGGTGCCCAAGACACTTGAGCTGGAGGCGCCCTTCGACGCATCTCTTTACAAGTGGGAGTGTGAATTTTTTGAGCGTGAATTTTTAAAGCGGCATGGGCAGGGTTCCGAACTTCGGAAGTTGCCTGCATCTGTTTTCCGAGCGTCGGAAGGGTTGACGGCGCAGCCACAGGTTTTGGTGCATCGCGATTTGCAGAGTACGAACTTAATGAAATGCGCCGATTGGGTGCTGATTGATTATCAGGGCATGCGTTTAGGGGCTGCCGCTTATGATTTGGGCTCGATATTGGCTGATCCCTACATCAATCGTCCTCAAGAGTTACAGCTGGAATTGTTGGCGGTCTATAATGCCCAGACCTCGCATCCGATTTCCGAAGAGATCTATGCTTTGGGGGCACAGCAGCGATTGTTACAGGCTTTAGGGGCTTACGGACGCTTGGGGGCGCTCAAAGGAAATGAGCGTTTTCTCCAGTTTATACCTCCCGCACTGGCACAATTGCGCATGTGGACAGAGATTCCGGAACTTCAGGGGCTTGCTGATGAATTTTTAAAGGGACAGACACTCGCGAATCCGCTATGGGAAGAGACTCATGAGTGAGATAGATAGCCAAATGGATATGGACCGGGCGGAAGTGCAAGACACTGCGATTGGTTTGCCGTTTTTAACCATCGAGTTGCCTGAATTTGAGGATCCGGCATACGAACCGACCTCTATACGTCAGCCACGTCGTTACGGACGTTCCGACGGTGATACCTTGCCCATTACCCGCTTTTTGTCCGATCGTGGGCAGGTGGAAATTTTACAATCTGAAATGGTGGACGAGTTGTTTCGTGAAATATATTGGAGCTGTTATCAGATTCGTAAATTGGCAGAAAGCGAGTCTCAAGATCCATCGTTTTGGAGTTACGCGATCCAACACACTCTTCGCTGTGTGCATCGCATGGAAGCGGCAGAGGAAGAATTGTTTATTGCGAATCGTCCGTTGATTGTCGCTTGTGTGAAACCCTTTTATTGGATTGGGCAGATTTGGATTTCTGACTTTTTGCAAGAGGGTTCACGGGCCTTGGGCAATGCGATCCGTAAGTTTGATTTTACCCGAGGGGTTCCTTTTTATGCCTATGCACAGCGGTCGATTCAGAATCGTTTGCGCAATTATTTCCGCGATCATATTCGTTCTGGAGCTTTGGGCATTCGTCCCAGTGAAGAAATGATCAAAATTCAACAGGTCATTCAATTGTGGAAAGATCGGCAGGGGGAAGATCCCTCTGAATTGATTTTGTCTGAAATGACACACTTGCCGCCTGAACGCATTAAGAAATTATTGCCGATGGTGCGTCAGTGGCAACGTATGCCGGGAACGCCACTTTCATTGGATGCGGCTTTGGGTGATACCAAATCTTCGTTGCATGATTTGGTGGCGGATCATCAGCACATTGATTCGGCCAAAGAGGTTGAACAAAACGAAGTGTGGGAGGCCGTGGCGCGCTTGCCTGAACGTTTGCAAATTATTTTAAAACGGCGCTATGTCGAGGGCTACACCTTGGATGAGGTGGGGGCCGAATTCAGTTTGACTCGTGCGCGCATCAAGCAGCTTCAAGATGAAGCGTTGATGAAAATTCGGGCATTCATGCGGGAAACTTATGCGAAGGAGCACAACAAGTTATGAGCAAACCTACCTTAACCTTGGCCAGTGGCAATGCCCACAAATGTGAAGAATTTTCAGAGATGTTGGGCATGCCGGTCCGTTCCTTGAAAGATGTCCCGGGGGTTCCCGATTTTGTGGAAGACGGGGATAGTTTTGAAGCCAATGCGTTGATTAAAGCGCGTGGCCTGCGTAATTTTACTGGAGGATGGTCCTTAGCTGATGACTCCGGTTTGGCGGTGGATGCTTTAGGGGGTGCCCCTGGGATTCATTCCGCGCGCTTTGCGGGTGAGCATGGTGATGATGCGGCGAATAATCAGTTGTTGTTGGAAAAATTGGCAGATCAGGAGGATCGTTCAGCCCAATTTGTGTGTGTGTTGGCGCTTTGTGGACCTGAGGGGGAGGAGTGGGTGATTCGTGGAGAGTGCAAAGGGCAGATTGCGCAAAAACCGAGTGGGGAAGCTGGTTTTGGTTATGATCCACTTTTTCATCCTGAGGGATATGATCAAAGTTTTGCGGAGTTAGGGGCGGAAGTGAAACATCGGATTTCACATCGATCTGTGGCTTTGGAGAAATTGCTCGCGCATTCCGATCGTCCGTTGGCGCGTTTTTTGTAGGGGGACGGGGAGGATTGGTGTTGGGATGGGGAGGATACGAAAGACGGGGAGGGAGCGAAGGGAGGTGGGGAATGGTGCCAAGCGCTCAATTGATTTAGCTTATATCGCGCGAAACGATAAGTCGTCGCTACACCCCTCAGGCAAGCTGAGGGGCGGCGGGGTAAATGCGTTGTGGGTTGTTTACGCATAGTCCTGCTTCTTCCCAGGCAAGCTGAGGAGGGGAGCTTGTTGTGGTGTTTTGAGAATGTGGGTATGATTTCGCTTTTCTGAGGGGCGTTGGTTTTGCCGTTGCTCCTGCCCGTGGCGTAACCGCGACGGCTACATTAGAAATGAATAGCTTTTGACATTGAGGAGCATTCAGTGAAAATATTCAGTCATGATTAAAGCACTTCCTGATCCTAAAAAACGTGATTTGATTCCTCCGGATATGGATCATGTGTATTTTGAGCATGGGGAAGATTTTCCGATGGAGCCGAGGGTCTTGGCATATTCGGCTGTCAACGCGTGGTGGTTTGCGGAGTTTTCCTTTTTGGTTTATTGTCATCCCGGTTTTGCGCGACTGGCGACGAAGCTCGCGGGTTTTGATGCGTTTCGGTTTTTGAATGGAAAGGGGACGGAATGTATGATTTCGGCCAATACCGAAGTAGTGGTGGTGGCGTTTCGGGGGACGGAGTTAAAGAGTCGTTCTGCATTTCATGAAGTGAAAACCGATTTGAACACTTTACCGGTATCTTTTGAAAAAGGGGGGAAGGTCCATGCTGGTTTTTTGGATGGATTAGACGAAATTTGGTCTGGAGATCAGGGGCTAGAAGCGCTGTTACACGCGGTGTGGGCTGAAGATCCTGAACGCCCCATTTGGCTGACGGGACATAGTATGGGCGGGGCTTTGGCCTCTTTGTGTTTTTCACGGTTTCCCGCGGCGACGGGGTTGTATATTTATGGTGCGCCTCGGGTGGGCGATCGTGCTTTTGGGGAAAGCTGTGGGGATCGTCCGATGTATCGGATCGAAAATGTACGTGATCCCGTGCCTTTGATGCCACCCGATGTTCCCAAATTAAAGTACCGGTTTAGTGATTTGGGTGAGTTAAAATTTTTAGATGGGGATGGGCAGGTGTTGGAAGAGCGTCCGATGTTTGTGATGGAGGATCACAAAGCGGGTTATCGGGAAGCCAAAGAAATGCTGGATGCTAAATTTAGCGAGTTAAAGCACTCTTTGGAGTTGAGTAAAGCAGGGTTGAGTCGCTCGAAAAGTCTGTTGAAGGAAGTAGAGGCGCATCAGCGTATTCATCGACGGGAGTGGCGTGCGCAATTGAAACGGTCTTTAAAGCAGTTTGGGTTGAGTTTGGATGATCATCAACCTCTTTATTACGCAGTCAAAACTTGGAATGCTGTATTACAATCGATGGAGGAGAAATGAAGGCTTCTGAAATTTATTCGATTAAAGTGAAACCCAAGTCCTCGCAGAGTCGGATGGAGAAGCAGGCGGATGGCACTTGGGTGGCCTGGTTAAATTCGCCACCCGTGGATGGGAAGGCGAATAAAGAACTGTTGCGCTTGGTTGCGGAGACGGCAGGCGTTTCTAAAAGTCGGGTAACCTTGGTGGGTGGGGGTAAGAGTCGAATGAAACGTGTAGCGGTACAATAGCGGGGGGGAGGGCGGGTCGAGCATCCACAACAAAAAACCCCGCTTAAAAGCGGGGTGTACAAAGTCGAAGTAAGAGGGCTTACTTGATTTTGGCTTCGCGATATACCACGTGTTTACGGGCAACCGGATCGAATTTTTTGGTTTCCATTTTCTCAGGTTTGAGCTTTTGGTTTTTGGTCATGGTGTAGAAGTGACCAGTTCCTTCAGTGGAAACGAGTTTGATGAGATCGCGGGGCATAGTTAAACTCCAGAAATAGGTTAAATAAGGAAATCTTCTTTACGTGGATTGTCGTATTTGCCGGCTTTGAGGTCGGAAACCTTAACCCACATTGTACGAACAGTACCATCCGTAAAACGAATTTTTTTGCGTTGAGCGTTAGTTTTGAAGGTACGTTTGCTGATACCTGTGGTGTTCAGACCAATGCCACCAGACTTCTTAGGAAGACCTTTGCGAGTGATTCTGCTGCCGGATGTGGTTTTTTTAGCGCCACGGGTGTTTAATTTAGCCATGATAAATCCTTTTAAAACGTGTGCCCGACTATACTTGAGACGGGAATTGCTGAAAGTGGAGGCAGGTACTTAGCCGAAGTCCCTGCGGGGTGCAACCAAAAAAACAGCTAAAATCACGCTATCTCTCGATTTCATCAGTCGACTTCTAATCCGGCCTCGATGGCGCGTTGTAGTCTTTTGTTGTAAGCGTCTTGTTTACGGAGGAATGAGTCGATCTCTTGAGGGGTGGCAAGGTTGAGGGTCCAGAGTCCTTCGCGATGGTTGCGGCTGATGGGGCCTACGGTTTTAATCCAGGCGACGGCTTCACCGGATGCCACGCCCGGTTCGAGCAGGGTACCTTCTCCTTTGAAGCTGCGATTTAAGTCCTGATAACTCATTTCACTGTTGGAGAACTTGATGTTGCGGTTTTTATCGAGGGTCAAATAAAAGCTGCCGGTGAAGTCTCCGAGTAGCTGAACTTTTGCTTTGCCCTGTTCGTGGGTCAGTTGCACGAGACCATTTTTATAGACAATGGGGCAGTCAAATTTATAGTATCCCTCGGGCATGAGGACGTTTAGATCGGGAGGGGGGGTGCTGACGCAGCCTACCGTACATAGAAAAAGTAGGCTGAAGAGTTGCAAGCCCCGCAAAGGATGTGCAGGGTAGCGATCTCGAAAAGTAGAGTATAACAAGGAAATTTGCATGGAATACGCCATAACTAAAGCAGAAATCAATGAGAAGCCTTTAATAGAGTATAAAGGATCTTATTCATTAATCCATACCGAAGAAGCGCTGGCAGAAGCGCTTCCAGAAATTGCGAAAGAAAGGATTTTGGGGTTTGATACGGAAACGCGTCCGGCATTTCGCAAAGGGGAGTCCTATTTACCGAGTCTGTTGCAGTTGGGGGGGGCTCAACATGTATGGATGTTTCAACTTCAACGTTTGCCCGAATTGGGGGCGTTATTTGAGATTTTGGCGACGCAATCGATTGTGAAAGCTGGCGTGGCGATTGCGCGGGATGTGGTGGAATTGCGGGAGTTAAAGGATTTTGAACCCGCAGGATTTCAAGATGTCGGTAAAATGGCCGAAAAATTAAGGTTTAAAAATACGGGTCTTCGTCCCTTGGCGGCGTTGTTGTTAGATGGACGGATCAGTAAGGGTGCACAAGTTTCGAACTGGGCGACCAAAGAATTAAGCGAGAAGCAAATTATTTATGCCGCGACGGATGCGTGGGTGTCTCGGGAGTTATATTTATCCTTGGATGACTTAAGACGAAAACGTTCATAACCCTAGTGTAATCCGTTATTGCCTATTTCTTAAGGGAAGGGTATGAATTTTATATGACGAGTCTTATGATTTGCTCCAACTTCACCTTTATTACTTATTACCTATGAATGATTCCGCGACTCCATCGGATAATCCTCTGCAATTTCGCATCTTTAGTAGGACAGATGTAGGAAAGCGGCGTCAGCGTAATGAAGATTCTTTGGGTGTTTTTGCCCGTCATGGCGTGTTTTTGGTTGCCGATGGCATGGGGGGAGTGGATGGGGGAGACTATTCGAGTCAAAAGGTTGTGGAGGTTATGTCCGTAGCCTTTGCCGATTTGAAACCTGGCGCATGTAGTTATAGTGAAATTCTTGATTTGGTTGAGGCTTCTATTCTGAAGGCCAGTGGCATCATTAAGCAGGAAGCGGAAGTGAGGGGTATCAGTGGGATGGGGACCACGGTGGTGGTGATTTGTTTTAATATGAACGGGCAGGGGGATGCGACAGTGATGCATGTGGGAGATAGCCGTTTGTATCGCTATCGAAACCGTCGTTTGTTACCGATGACGGTGGATCATTCATTGGCTGCAGAATCGGGTATCAGTGATACTGCAATGATTCCGATGTTTATGGCGGGGGTCATTACACGTGCAGTAGGTGTGCGGGATGATGTGAAGGTGGATCGCAATCACGTGAACGTAAGAAGTGGTGATTTGTTTTTGTTGTGCAGTGATGGACTTTACAACATGCTTCCCGATGCGCGGATGGCTGAATTACTTTCCTTAAAGAGTGTGGATCCTGCCGCAGATTTAACCAATGCCGCCAATGAAGCCGGTGGGTTTGACAATATTACAGTGGTCTTGATTGAGGTGCAGAACGGGAAACCGTTGCAAGATGACCTTGATGAGACCATTTGCTGAGTTGTGTATAATGTCTGAAAACCTTCAAATTAACGAAATCTTTTTTAGCATCCAAGGAGAAGGGGAGCGCTCCGGTTGGCCTTGTATTTTTATCCGTCTCTCTTTTTGCAATTTGCGCTGTGCGTGGTGTGATTCTGAGTACACCTTTTACGAAGGCAAGGAAATGAGTATCGACCAAGTGTTGGATAGCATTTCGGGATATCCTTGCAAATTGGTGGAAGTTACGGGTGGGGAGCCTTTACTTCAGGAAGGTGCCTTGCCATTGATGCACCGCTTGTGTGAGGAGGGCTATGAAGTGATGCTTGAAACCTCCGGAAGTTTAGACATTTCAGGCGTGGATGCTCGGGTGCGTCGCATCATGGATTTGAAATGTCCGGGGTCGGGCATGATGGCGCGTAATCGCATGGAGAATTTGAAATTGCTCACTGCTGGTGACGAATTGAAATTCGTGATCAAGGACCGTTTAGATTACGAATGGGCCAAAGAGTTGGTGCTTCGGGAGAAGCTCAATGAGATTTGCCCAGTCTTGTTTTCTCCTGTTTGGGATGCAGTGGATTTTGCAGATCTTGCGGAATGGATTCTGGACGACGGGTTGCCGGTGCGACTTCAGCTTCAGATCCATAAGTATATTTGGGATCCGAACGCGCGAGGGGTCTAGTGTTTTTCAGAAATGGAAAGGGTGGGTTGAGGAATTACAGATGGAGAAGTGATACGTTCTGTATGGGGATGATTCCGAAGTGAGTTGGAATTTGCCAAAGTTGAATATTATGATAAGCAGAGCTTTTATCATCTTTTATCATTCACTCGCCATTATTATAAAATGAAAATCGCTAAAGAATTCCGCTGGGAAATGGGGCATCGTCTGCCGTTGCATGACGGCGCCTGTAAAAATTTGCATGGTCACTCCTATCGATTGGTGGTTGAGGTTGAAGGCGAGATTAATCCCGACACGGGTATGGTGATCGATTTTGCTGAGATTTCCGCAAAAGTGAAACCGTTTTTACAGGAATTGGATCATGCGTTTTTATGTCAGGAAGATGACCAAGAAGTGCGAGAGCTGTTGGAGCGCATGGATTTAAAGCGCATTTATATTCCCAAGCCCTCAACGGTTGAAAATATTTGTGGGATGTTTGTGGAGCGGTTGCGTCCGGCTTTTGCATCAGAAACACAAGTCGATGCTTTTACGGTGCGTATTTGGGAAACCGCATCTTCGGTCGCGGAGATCACTGAAAATGTCAAAGGTCTCTAAACCACGTACGATTTACTTGGTCCACCATCACCTCCGGCGGGGTGGGGTGACGCGGGTAATGTTAAGTGCGGCTGAGATTTTGCGCGACGCTGGAGAAAAGGTTTGTCTGTTGAGCGGAGAGGCCTCCGCGGAAAAAATACCGGAAGGGGTGGCTCTTCGGGTACTTCCGGGTTTGGGATATGCGGATGGAGCCTCCTCCTGTTCGCCGGAAGAGCTGAAACAAACGCTGAAGGATTTGTATCGCGAGGGCGATATTTGGCATCTGCACAATCATAGTTTGGGTAAAAATCCGATGGTGACGGATGTGTTTTGTTCCTTGGCGGAACAGGGGCAGTCCTTGGTGTTACAACCTCATGATTTTGCGGAAGATGGCCGCCCTGCAAATTTAGAAAAATTACGGAATGAATTTCCTGGGTTTCCTGACCGACTTTATCCTGTGGGACCCCATATCCAGTATGCGGTATTACAACAACGAGATGCCACGGTTTTACGAGAGGGCGGGGTGCCGGCGGAGGATATTCATTTGTTGCCGAATCCGCTGTTAGACTTCGAGACGTTTTCTGCTCCGCAAAGCCCTCCCCAGCGATGTTTGTATTTAACCCGAGCGATTCGTCGGAAAAATGTGGGTGAATTTTTATATTGGGCCGCGTGTTGGGGGGAAGAGATTGAATTTGCGACCTCTTTACTGCCAGAAAATCCTAAAGAACTTGAACTTTTTAAACCTTGGCAGGCGTTTGCTGAGGCTGAAGGCATTCAGGTGCAGTGGGGGGTAGGCATGTCGGGTAAATCCTTTCATGAGGTGGTGGCGTGGTCCGATGCGTGTATCACTACCAGCGTGGGTGAAGGGTTTGGCATGAGCTTTTTAGAACCCTATGGTATGGGGCGAAGCGTTTTGGGGAGGAATTTGCCGGAGATTACCGCGGGATTCAGTGAAGACGGTGTGGATTTGTCGGGTTTGTATGCAGAGTTACCGGTTCCGGTTGATGCCGTGGATGCGGAGTTTTGGTCGAGGGCTTTGGGTCTGATTTTGGCTTGGCGCAAGTCTATGGGCGCGGAAGCGGTCGTGACCATTTCCGATTTAAAACGGGCCTGGGTGCGCGAGGGGATGATTGATTTTGGTCGTTTGGATGAGGTAGCGCAACGTCAGGTTTTAAGGGAAGTGAACGCCCTTGGGTTTTGTCAGAACTTAGATCCGTTTTCGCCTCAACCGATTGCGGAAAATCGTGCAGTGATTTTGAATCAATACGGTCCTGAGCCCTATTTGAAACGTCTGCAAAACTTGTATGGGTGTTTGCATGATGCGGCGCCCGTGAGGTACGCGGATGGTGATCGGGTTCGGGATGCTTTTTTAGGTTTGGAACGAGTTTGTTTACTAAGGACATAAGATCATGGAAGCGCTTTTTACAGATCGGATTCAACGTCTAAGCAAAGCTCTGCAGATCCAAGCGACGGATCAACCCGCAAAGCTGATTGATTTACAAGGGGTGGAGGC
Organism: Kiritimatiellota bacterium B12222; assembly: GCA_029719485.1. Taxonomy (GTDB): domain Bacteria; phylum Verrucomicrobiota; class Kiritimatiellia; order SS1-B-03-39; family UBA6053; genus UBA6053. Next base: position 1,981,744 of record CP120722.1, read on the forward strand.
GGTGATTTTTGATATTTACGGTACCTGTTTTCTCAGTGGTTCAGGTGACATTGGCACGGTGGCAGAAAATCCCAAAGTGGGTGCGTTGATTGAAGCACTTCGGGAGCAAGGGGTGGCGCTTTCGCCTGAGTTAGCGGATGAAGCCTTGGCGCGTTTTTATGAATTGATTGCGTTGGATCATGAACAGGAAAAGGTGAAAGGAACGCAGTATCCTGAAATACGCATTTTAGATATTTGGGAGCAGTGGCGTCGGGAAGCGGCGGTGAATGTAAATGTGCAACAACTGGCGATTGATGTGGAGTGTCGCCTGAATCCGGTGTGGCCGATGCCGGGGGTAGACAGTTGTTTGCAGGGGTTACAGCAGATGGGGTTAACCCTGGGGGTGGTGAGTAATGCGCAAGTATTTACGCCTTGTCTTTTTCCGGCTTTGTTAGGTAAAAAAATGGAAGACTATGGATTCTCGCCTCAACATTGTGTGTGGTCGTGGACGCTTAAAGAAGCCAAGCCCTCTGTGCGACTTTATGAAGGGCTGCTCTCCCGTTTGGATGGGATTGCCCCTGAAAAATGTTTGTATGTGGGAAATGATATGTTGAATGACATCACGCCCGCATCGCAAGTGGGGATGAAGACGGCGTTGTTTGCGGGTGATCGTCGATCCTTGCGTCTGCGTGAAGGGGATGAACGGGTGGCGGGAGTTGTTCCGGATATTGTCATTACCCGACTCACGCAATTGCTTGAATGTGTGTGATGGAAACGAGAAAAATATCAAAAGTCGCATTGTTGTTTCGGTATGGATTGGCCGAGCACGTCGATTTTTTGCCGGCATTGCCACAGCTGATTCGTAAGCTCAATGAGCGTGGGATGGAGGTGCATCATTTTGGATTCCGCAGTGAGTGTCCTTTGTCGTCGGAGTTAAGGGGGCAGGTGCGTGTGCATGAGGGGTTGTTTCGTGTGCGGAGGGCTTCCGAGTGGGATAAGCGGGTAAAAGCCTTGTTGTGGTTGCTGGGGCTGCCTTTTTTAGGATGGCGATTACAACGCCAAGGATTTGAACGGGTGTTTGTAGATGAAACTTTACCTCTCAGTGCGCCTTTGTTGCGGATGGGGTTTCGAGGCAAGTTGATGTTTACGGTGCATGATTTTTTTATCGAAATTTATTGGGAACCCCAAGCGCATTTACGAGGGCTGGGGCGGGTGGTGCAGGCCTGGGATCTTCATGCCTGGCGTAAGTTGACAGGTATTTTTACTCGGGTGGACGCGGCTCGGGAGCATTTGATCAGCAAAGGGGTCGACGCTGATCGAATTGCTGTGGTACCTGACCCGGTGGATCTACAGTTGTTTCATCCTTTACAGGAGGCCCCGTTGCGACATTCCTTTCGTCAACGGTGGGGTATCGAAGATGGCGATGTTGTGATGGTGCATCATGGCATTATGCATCCTAACAAAGGGAATCTGTTTCTGGTGGAGGCGATGGATCGGTTACGTGATCGTTTTCCTCAGCTTAAATTACTGTTGATTGGGGATGGTGCGGAAATGTCTTTGTTACAAGAAAACGTAGCGGAGGCAGGATTGCAGTCGCGAATCATTTTAACCGGATGGTTGCCGGGTTTATCGGATATTTCGGTCGCCTTGCAGGCCTCTGATATCGGTTTAGTGATTCGTAAGGGTTTACCGGGAGATCATTTTCATGTGACCAGTACTTTGGTGCATAACATGGCCTGTGGATTGCCGATAGTGGCGGCCCGTTTGAAGGGAGTGGCTGGGGTGGTGGAGGAGGGAGCGCAGGGCTGGATGTTTGAGCCTGAAGATGCAGAAAGTTTTGATGCGCAGCTTACGCGATTGATCGAAGATCCTAAAGCCTGTGAGCGAATGGGGAAGGCTGCGCGACAAAAAGCAGAGGATTGTTTTGACCCCGAGGGGATTGCAGAGGAGTATTGTAGATGGTTATGCGAATAAATTCTACTCCTTTGCGAATGGTGTTGGCCGTAGTTTGCTTCGGCATGGCCCTATTGTCGGTAAGTGGGTTGCTGTCCAGCTCGGTGGGGACGTTGGGGATAGATGTGTTGCAGGAACGAAATGAACGGTATTTGGAAGACACCTTTGAAAAGGCTTTGGTGGGCTTTGGCGTGATGTCTGGTTTGAAGGCGGGGTTGGCCGTGGTGGAGGGCAGTACAGGGGGGGTGAGTGCGGGTGTGTCGTTAAATTTACAAATTGGGGATGTGGTGCAGTCGGCCTATGATTATGTGGATATCGCTTGGCGTACTTTGATGCTGGGCTGTATTTCGTTGTTGTCCATCCAGTACATGTTGGATGCGGTGAGTTTGCTAGATGCCTTCATCTTGGCTTTGTTTTTTGGGGTTTTGGGGGTTTCCTTCTTATGGAAAAAGCGACCCCGGTTGTTGAGAGACAGTTTGCTTCTTAGCTTTTTCGGGGTGTTGGTGGTGTATTTGTTATTACCGTTATCTATTTTTTCAGCCTCACTCTTGTCGGAGAGGATCACGCAACCCAGTATTGATGCCGCGCAGCAGGGATTCGAAGAAACGGGTGCGCAGTTGTTTCCTGAAGATGATGAATTGCCCGAAGGGGTGATGGCACGAATCAAACAGATTCCTGAGCGACTGGAGCAAATCACCACTTATCTTAAACTTCGCAGTTCACAGATGGCGTTATGGACGATTCAGTTGATTGCGGGCTATCTTTTTGATTGTATTTTCTTTCCCTTGGGGAGCTTCTTGATTTTGTTGTGGGGCACCCGCATGTTGATGCGCTATTGTTTTCAGTGTAGTTTGCATGCGGCTTTGCATCGGGAATTGAAAGAATTAAAATCGTCGCAAGAGTAGAGGGTCGAATGATTTTTTGAATCCAGATGGCGCTCGAATACCATTGAGTCCCTGTTCATTCCGTGAGAAGCTCACGATTCTTGTAAACAAGCTTTTCGTACTGAGTATAAAAAATGAATTATAGCGAAATTATACAGAAACAACATACCCGTATTGTTCCTCAACTGAAAGGATCTGATTTACCCTTGTTCGAAAATATACAAGACTCCATTAAAAGTGCGGCTTGGTTGGTGAAACTTGCCGTACTGATTTTTATAATGACCTTGCTGCAGGCCTGCTATGTGATGAAGGGTGCCCTGACTGTAGATTTATTTTATCCCTTGATTTTTCAACAGCTGATTCCCGTGTTTGCGACGGCTGGGCTGATCTTTGTGGCCCGGATTTATTTGTATCACTTGCAGAGATCTCTGCTTGCGATCGATCTTGATATCGAGGTGAAGGAAAGGTGGACGTCCCCAGAAAAAGCTGAGGTGTAGACCCGCAGTGGTGCAGACATGAGAAAGGATCAGGGTGTGCTGTTTCTGATCTGCCGGAATGTGAGAGTAGGGGGGGGCTTTAGCGGAGTTCGCTCACGCTGATTTCAAAATGTTCTTCGTGGAGAAAGATGGGGTAGTGTTGGGTATTGATTTTATATCCGGCTTCGAGCATGCGGGCAAAAAAATTGTGGGCATGGGGGCGCCCCGGTTCTGAAATGATCAGTGAGCCCTCCTCATCCAGGAGGGTATTAAGGTTGCGTACCAGATCAGGGAAATCTGAGGGACTGTAGAGAATATCTGCGCCGATGACGACATCGTATTGCGCATGAGTGGTGGGCTCGCACCAATCGAGGGGGTGAAGGGCCGCAGGGGATATTTCATTTAGTTGCCAATTTTCAGCGGCCAGAGCCAAGGCATGGGGTTCGAGATCGGTTACGGTCACCTCTGCACCCAATTTGCCTGCGGCGATGCCCGCTAATCCGCAGCCACAGCCGATTTCAAGGACGCGTTTCCCTGCCAGTTCTTTGTCGATCAGAACATGTTCGGCCAAAGCCAAGGCAGAGGGCCACAACGAGGCCCAGTAACAAGGGTCGTTATCGGTAGGGAATTCGCGGGCATAGGCGAGTCGAAATGTGTGGTCCAGAATCTGGATATTTTGTTCTTCAAACTCCAACATGGGGCCTGCTTAAAATGTTGGGAGTAGATTGCAAGGGCTACTGCATACGAAAAGTCCAGAGCGGGGCTTAAGGATAATAGAGATCGATGATTTTTTGGAGAGCGGCATGGGCAGCTGCCCCATGAGTGGCGTTGTATTGAGTCACCCAGACGGAATACCAGCCCTCGGCGTAGAGCAGGTTTTTGGGTGTGCCTAGGCCCTTGGGATACATGAGATCGGTATGCTTGCGGAAGGCCTCATTATCCATGGGAATAAGGCTTTGGTAATGACGCAAGCGTTCGAGGATCGCGGGGGAGGGTTTGAGACCTGCTTTGTGAATATCTTTGGCTAGTTTTTGGGGAGATTCCGGTTGTACGCCCCAGAAATAGATCAAGGGGGTGAGATCAGCGCCTGCCGCGAGTGACATACGCAAAATACGACTGTCAGTAGGATCAGTATTGCGGGGATAGGTGATGCCTTGCATGTAGTCTTGATGCACTGAATACCAGAATTGAGAAAGTGCCTCCCAGCCAAAGAGGTGAACAATCTCCACATACTTGGCGAATCCGCGATGTTGATATTTCACTTCATCCCCTGGTTTATTGGAAATATTCATAGGATGGCCTTGGCGGAAATTCTCGGTGACCATCCAGGTGATCGCGGCCTGATCCAAGGAAATTTGTTGTTTTTTCAGTATAGAATTTCCGAAGGCGCGATTGAGATCGACATCAAATTTCTGATTCATGACTGCAACGTAAAGTAAGTTTACTACCGCTTCAGTTTCCCCTCTAAATTTGGTGAAAGCCATGGCGTGTCCCAGTTCATGAAAGACCGTCCAATCCGTATATTGAGGACCGCGAAGCATCCAATGACCGGAATGTCCTTTTTCATCTTTTAGAGGATTGTAGGGGTAATTGGATTGAGGGTATCCGGGGTAGTTGGCCTTTCCGCGCATGGTGACATCGATTTGGAGATAGAGTACCGTTTTGGGTTGGACGGGGGCGAGTCCGAATAACGACGTCACGGCATCAATGGCTTTGTCCCAGTCTTGCATAAGAGACACTGGGTCATCAAAGGCATAGATCCAATTTGTGGGGACTTGCATCATGAATTTGTCCGATTCGAAGTCGGCCCACGGCGCGGGATGTAAGCGTTCGCGGGTTTGCCAATCTTCCAGGCGGGTAGGTGAGAATGTACGGGCAGAGAAAAAGGGTGCTCTTACCGCATTTTTAACATGAAGGGTTACGAGTCCCGCAGACGCTAAATATGGGACTTCTATGTAAATTCCCCCTCCTAAGGGATGGGTAACCCAGGTATCCCTTTGGGTGATAGGGTACACAATGGATACCCGATCTAACCGTGAAATGGTGGGTTTCTTTTGGAGATCCCACGAGTGTGCGCCCACACGGATGGCATAGCCTTGGTTGACCAAGGCCTGGGGGACGCGGACGATGACGATACTTCCCGGAGCTACATAATAACCGGTTGGACGACGAGCGGGCTCTTGATGTCCCATAACGGGACTACCCCACACGGCGGGTTGTGAAGCATTGATGAGTGGAGACCTGACGACCTGGGGGTCGTCAGGTGGGGACACCGCTCCGGGGAAAAAAGCAGAAGTTTTAAATTTAGCCCCCTCAAAGGTCTTAAAAAAGTTTTGTACGTTCGCGGGCGTATAAGCGTAATCGATCAATCCCTGTTGTAAGGTGAAAAGTGCACGTTCAAGCTCCAATCCGCCTGTGGGATTCCGGGGAAAGCCACCTCGGGTGGACGCCGAGATAAATAAGGGTCCCCGCTGATCCTCATATCTCTGAACGACATACAATGCTTTTTGGATTTTTACTTTGTCTGTTGTTAACTGATGCAGGTCTTCTTGAAGATATCGGGTCGCCTGTTGAAGTTCGACCGCAGAAAGCTCACGCTCACCATTGAGATGTGTATTCAAGGCTGCGAGCGTATCTGAAAGTCGATCCCCCCAGGACGGGGTGTGGGGCATAAGCAAGGCGACCCATACCGATATAGGTGCAAAGAAACGACGGGTACATGTGAAACTCATTAGAGTTGAATACCATAATTCGCATTAAAATCAAGACTAGTGCAGTTCTAGTATGGTTTTAATGATTGCGACAGAAAGAACAAGGCAGGTGGGAGGATGTGGAATTATCTTTTTTGTATTTTCTTCTGAAGTTTATTTAAGCAGGGAACGCACACGCAGGCTTCAGGTACAGCCAATAATCTTTCTACGGGAAGAGGATTTTTACAGGCATTGCAAAGGCCAAAGGACGGGTTCGGCAATTTGCCTAAAGCATTTTTAAGTTCCAAGCGACGCTGTTGCATTTTAGAGAGTTTTGCTTTGCTCATTTGCTGATCGCCCATGGTTTCCATGCGGGTGAGTCGACCCAAAGCATTATCGGGTGCGACGGCCTGACTGGCTTCTTTGAGACGTTCAATGGTTTGGTCGGCGGCTGCAATTTCTTGTTCAAGTAACTTTTTCAAATGCGCTTTATCTTCGTTGGTCATGGGAGGAGTCTAAATGAAGTTTAGAGAAAGATCGAGACTTTGTCCGGAGGGAATGGGAGGGCGGGAGTTGAAAGCTGAGCTGATGAACGAATCGTTTATCGATACAACACGAAAGGTTGCATAACGTGTTGGCAAAACATGAAAAGAGAGACTATAGGCAGGGGTCTTGCCTATTTAAGTAAGTTTCCCAAGCCAAAGGTCTTTTTTCTAAAGACATCACATGAGGATAAAGGTGCGATATGGGTTTTGAAATTTTGATGATAACTATTTTCCCTGGATGGGATGATGAGTAAGTTGCTTACCGGCGATGTGAAAACGCATTTGTTTCGACTGACTTTGCCTACAATTGCAGGCACGTTTGCGATGATGGTGTTTAACCTCACTGACACTTTTTTTGTTTCCCGTTTGGGGACGGAAGAACTGGCGGCCATGGGGTTTACTTTTTCAGTGGTAATGATTGTGGGTGCGCTCTCTATTGGATTTTCGACGGGGGCGGCTTCGATAATTTCGCGGGCATTGGGTGCGAGAAACCGTCCGTTGGCGCGTCGCACTGTATCTGACGGTTTGGTATTAACCATTTGTGGGACCTTAGTGGTGAGCACGCTGGGTTATTTTTCGATTACCCGTATTTTCACCTTATTAGGTGCCGAGGGTAGGGTGCTTTCATTGGTAGAAGGCTATATGCAAGTATGGTTTATGGGGGCGGTATTCGCCATTTTGCCTCCGGTCAGTGATAGTTGTTTGCGTGCAGCAGGGGATATGTTACGTCCTGTGATCGTGATGATTGCCTGTGCGGTTTTAAATGTGGGCTTGGATGCCGTGCTCATTTTTGGTTGGGGGCCGATCCCTGCGATGGGGATCAAGGGTGCGGCGGTTGCCACGGTGATAGCGCGGGGAACGGGAGCCATGGCTTCGCTCTTGTTGTTGCACTATCAACATCATCTCATCGATTGGGAATTTCCTCAAATCCGACGCTTACTTCAGTCATGGAAAAATATTATTCAGTTGGGGGTTCCGGCGGCAATCACCCAGGCGCTCACACCAGTGGCGCAAGGGTTTTATATTCGACTGGCTGCCGGCGTGGGTGGGGTCCAGGCGGTGGCGGCGATGGCTACGGGTACGCGTATTGAAATGATTGTGTTTATGATCGCGATCTCATATGCCATGGCCATTGTACCCTTTGTCGGGCATAATTTTGGAGCTAATGCCCATGATCGGGTTCAGGAAACTAGGCGTATCAGCATTCGTTTTGCTTTGGTATATGCTGGATGTACCTTTTTGGTGATGTTGCCCGCCGCGCGTTGGATTTCGAGCTGGTTTAGCAGTGATGCTGAGGTGATTGGTTTAAGTACAACCTATCTGATTGTGGGTTCCCTGGGACATGCGGGTTTGCATATTAGCTTGTGGATGAGTCAGTTGCTCAATGCCATGGGAAAACCCAAACCGGTACTTATGATTAATCTCTGCCGAGTGTTTCTCTTTATTATGCCTCTCAGTTTTGTGGGAAGTCACTTTTACGGTTTCATGGGGTTGGTCGGAGGGCTGGCCTTAGGGAATTTATGTTCGGGGATGTTGGCTTACCGGTTGACTCGTTATGTGTTGAGAAGGGTTTAGGTTGAAGGGGAGTGTGCGTTAGGTTATCGAGCCCTCCTCCCGTGATGCCGTTAGCTTTTCTCATCTAAAATTTTCCGTACTTTGTTGGAAAGTTCTTCGCTTCCGAAGGGCTTAGACATGAAGTGCATGTTTTTTTCGGAGATGCCTCTTCGGGTGATAATATCGGCGGTGAAGCCTGACATAAACAGACATTTTAAATCAGGATACTTTTCCGTTAATTTTTTTGCCAAGTCGGGTCCATTCATACCGGGCATGACGACGTCGGTAAGTAGAAGGTGGACTTTTCCAGTATAGTTCGCAACGAGATCTAAAGCGTGTTCGGGGCTTTCGGCGGCGAGTACGGTGTAGCCGAGACTTTCAAGACAATATTTATTGGTTATGAGTATGGATTTCTCATCTTCGGCAATGAGAATGGTTTCGGTCCCCTGGGGGAGGGTTTTGGAGAGAGTTTTGGGTTTGAGAGCCCTGACGTCTGTTTTGATTCGGGGGATGAAAATATTGAAGGAGGCTCCTTTTCCCTGTGCACTATCGACGTTGATGAATCCGTTGTTTTGTTTGACGATGCCGTAGACCGTGGACAATCCTAGTCCTGTACCTTGTCCCACGTTTTTCGTCGTGTAGAATGGCTCAAAAATATTCGCTATGGTTTCTTTGTCCATTCCGCATCCGGAATCGGTCACTTTCAATTTTACGTAGTTTCCAGGAAGGGTTCCCTCGTGTTTTGCACAATATTTTTCGTCGATGATAACGGCTTCGGTTTTAATGATGAGGCTACCGACTCCTTGAATCGCATCACGAGCATTCACAGCAAGATTGGCCAAAATTTGATCAATCTGAGAGGGATCCATTTTGATAGTCATCTGCCCAGGTCCAGGGGACCACATAATTTCCACGTCTTCGCCGAGCAACCTCCGAAGGAGTTTAAGCATGCCTTCAATGGATTCATTTAAATCGAGTTCTTTGGGTTGTACAATTTGTTTCCTGGCAAAGGTGAGTAGTTGCCGAGTGATGGCGGCGGAGCGTTGCGCCACTTCGGTGATGGCATCAAGATATTCGATCAGGTCAGAGTCTTCACCGGCTTGGTCTTTACAGATGTCGGTGTATCCCATGATTCCCATCAATAGGTTGTTGAAATCATGGGCTACGCCACCTGCGAGTCGTCCGATGGATTCCATTTTCTGAGCCTGTTGCAGTTGATTTTCAAGCTGACGTTGCTCGGTGATGTCGACATATGATCCCAGGATGCCGAAGATTTCCCCTTGAGTGTTTCGAAGGGGGACTTTGCTCATAAGGTGGGTGAGTTTTTTTCCATCAGGGGTGATGATGGTAACTTCTTTATCTAAAATAGACTCACCTGCAATTACCCGGCGGTCATAGGTATGGTATTGTTCTGTTTGTTTTTCCCAGGCCATTTGGATGTCATTTTTCCCGATGATTTCTTTGGGATCTGAAAAGCCGGCGTCGCGAGCAAAGGCTTCGTTACACCCCAAATATACACGATGTGTATCTTTCCAAAAGACCCGGACGGGGATGCTATTGATAATTCTTTTGGTAATTTGTTGCGATGTGCGCATTTTGTTTTCTGCGGCCTTGAGTTCTCTTAAATCTACGTCGATACAGAATAATTCTTTTTTCCCAGAGCTGGTGACGTGCATGACATGGGATGAGAATACCTGTACGGGTTGACCGGCTTTATTTTGTAGCACGAGTTCTGTGGTGGGAATGGTTACGTTTTGGGCATACCATTTTTTTGACTGTTGGATCACTTCTTCGTGCATTTGTGGAGGGATGATTAAGTCTTCAAGCTTTTGTCCCATGGCCTCTGCTTCGCTATACCCATACACGCGCTCGCTTGCATTGTTCCAGTAGATCACTTCGCGTGCTTCGTTGTACCCTTGCACCGGGATGATTTCCATGCTTTGTAGCAAGTTGCGGAACCTCGCTTCATTTTCTTCTAAGCTTCTGTGGATTTCGAGTTCTGCCGTTTGGTCGCGGAAGACCAAAACGACCCCTGAAATTTCTCCCGTAGAATTCAAAATAGGGGCGCCGCTATTACATATCGGTACTTTTTTTCCCTCCTTAGACAGGAGGAGGGTATGCTGGATAGGATCTACGATTTTTCCATATTTTAATACCAGGTCAACGGGGTTGGGGATGGGGGCCCCGGTGTTGGGATTGAAGGTGATGAACACCTCCCGCATTGATTTTCCGGAAGCCTCGACAAAACTCCACCCGGTGAGTTGTTCAGCCACAGGATTCATTAATTCAATACGCCCATGCGCATCCGTTGAGATGACCGCATCTCCAATAGAGTCGAGCGTGGTGCGCAATCTTTCTTCACTCGCGCGTAATTCACGTTCTGAAGATCGTGCTTCATCCCGTAGACGTTTTTGTTCCATTGCATTTAAAATGCCAGGACCAATACGGGTGATATGTTCTTTAATAAGGTAGTCCCACGCTCCGGCTTTCATGCAGTTTACGGCCGTTTCTTCGTTGACGGAACCTGTTACTAAAATGAAGGGGATTTCGGGCACATTTGCTTTGGCGAGTTCCAAAGCCGCCATCCCGCTGAATTGGGGGAGGGTATAGTCTGATAAAATAATATCGGGCGTAAAGGAGCTCAAAGCCGCAATGAAGTCCTGTTCCGTTTCTACGCACATATATTCGCTATGAGGTAAGGTGCGACGTACTTCACGTTCAACCAATTCGGCATCAGCAGAAGAGTCTTCAATTAAAAGAATACGGGTTGGGGTACTCATGGTCTGTTCCTTTAACTATACGTTAACCCTGGGGTTAAACGGGGGGTTGATTTACTAAGACCCAATAGAGTCCTATGTTGCTCATGCATTCAAGGAACGAGTCGAAGTCTACCATTTTGACCACGTAGCTATTTGCGCCCAGCTCATAGGCTGCTTTAATGTCAGGATCTTCGCGGGAAGAGGTGACGACCACCACGGGAATGGTGCGGGTACGTTCATCAGATTTAATTTTTTTGAGCACTTCCAGACCGCTGACCTTGGGGAGTTTAAGGTCCAGCAAAATCACCCGGGGGGGATCTGTGAGGCTGCGGTCTGAATAGTCCCCTTTACAGAAAAGGAAATCTAAGGCTTCTGCGCCATCCTTTACCAAGTAGAGGGGATTGGCGACATTTCGTTTTCTGAGCGCGCGAATCATAAGTTCCGCGTCTTGGGGGCTATCTTCTACCAGTAAGATATCTACGATTTCAGTTTTGAGCATAAGTCCTCTCCCGTTTTCATGGTGAAATAAAATGTCGCCCCTTGATTCGGTTTTCCTTCTGCCCAAATCCGTCCGCCGTGTCGATTGATGATGCGCTGTACGATGGCCAATCCCACCCCTGTCCCTTCAAATTCATCGCTACGATGTAGGCGTTGAAACACCCCGAAAAGTTTATCAGCATACTGGGCATCGAAGCCGGCGCCATTGTCGTGTACGGCATAAATGACCTCATCCTGTTTCTGTTGGGCACGAACAGAGATCACGGCTTTTTCTTGTTTGGATGAGAATTTCACCGCATTACCCAGGAGGTTCATCCAAATGTGTCGCATCAGCGCCTGATCGCCCAGGGCTTTGGGGAGGGGGTCAAGGTGAAAGTCAATGCGTTGTTGCTCTTCAGGAGAGCAGATCTCGGTAAAGGTGATTTGGGCGAGTTCTTCCATATCGATTGCTTGTGATTGTAGGGTGGCCCGGCCTACGCGTGAAAAGGCTAACAGATCATCAATTAGTCTGCCCATATCTTGGGCACTGTCGCTGATAACTTTGCAGACGCGTTGGCCTTCGTCATCGAGGTGTTCACCATAATCTTCGTGTAAAATTTGCACAAAGCCATTGATGGCACGCAAGGGCGCACGCAGGTCGTGAGATACGGAATATGAGAAGGCCTCCAGTTCTTGATTGGTTGAACGTAGTGCTGTTTTTGCCACTTCCAGTCCTTGATTCGTTTGTTTTAAATCTTCGAGCATATTGATCATCGCCCGGTTCAAGTCTTCCGCTTCTTGTTGTCTGATTTTGAGTTCTGCGGTTCTCTCTTCTACGCGTATCTCCAGCAAATCATGAGCTTTCTGGACTTCAAGTTCATTTAATTTACGTTCAGTGATATCTTGAACGACCCCTCCCATATATCGCACTTTTCCATCTACGGGGCTTGCATGACGTCCCACGGCCCATATCCATCGAATTTCCCCGTCTGTTCTGCGAATACGACACTCGATATTCCAGTCGGAATGATTGGAAAATGAGTATTGAAATTTTCGATCCACCTCTTCTTTATCTTCGGGCACGACATGAGAGAGAAAGTTTTTGTAGTGCCACTCAGGAGCTTTCGTTTCGTAACCAAAAATACGGTCATGGCCGATGGTGCGATGCGCCGAAAGCGTTACCAAGTCTAAATCCCAGGCCCCTGTTTGGCAGACTTCTAAGGCGAATTGCAAGCGATTCTTTTCTTTCAGGACTTCTTGCTGCGCTTGTTTCAGTGAGGTGATTTCGATGAAGGTCGTTGGAAAGATGGCCTCCCCGTTACTGTCATGTGCTAGCCTGGCATAGATGAGTGCCTCAAAAATGCTACCGTCTTTACGTTTGGCGGTAAGTTCACCTTCATATTTACCGTTTGCGTAGAGTTCTTTAATTATTTTTTGTGGGAAAGTGGGATCCTGGCAGTGTGCTGATGCAGGGGTACCGACAATTTCGTCTGCATTTTCGTATCCCCATAATGTAATGTAAGATTGGTTTACATAAGTGAAAACCCCCTCTGCATTCACAATATCAAAAGCATTGAGTGAATTCTCAAGCGCATCATTCATCAATACCAACTGTGCTTGATCGCGTTTTCTTTCAGTTATATCGTGTCCCATGCTAATGATGGTGCCTGAAGGAAGCCGGAAGCTCGCCCAGTTAATCGTCACTGTTCTATTGTCTTTGGTTTGAGGGTGCCACTCTTTAAAACATCCGTCGGGATCCCGCATGGTCGCGGCTTCTACTTCTTTGTATACCGTGGGGTCAGGATAGAACAGGGCCAGTGAATTTTCATGCGCATTGATTTCATCCATCGTCCAGCCAAAAGTTTTTTCGCACTGTTTGTTCCACACGATGCACTTTCCTGCTTCATCAAATGAGTCAATTAAGACGGGCGCATATTCACAAATCATTCTGAAGCGTTCTTCGCTTTCTTTGAGTTGACGTGTGCGTTTTTGTAGATTGCGTTCCTGTAATTCTCGATCGCGTTTTTCTGCGGGGAACCATCGGTATAACAAGATGCCAATAATCAAAAGTGCGGTGATGACATTTAAGATTTTGGGAATAATGACAATCTCGGGTCGGACCAGAAAATCGTAGACACTGATAGGAAGAAAACCGGATTTTGACGTAAACCATGAACCGAAGAATATACTTTCAAGTACCGTTCTGAGTGCATCGATGCCCAGCACGATGATGAGTATATTCGGCAAACTTTTTTCAAAGTTCGAACGGCGGAGTCTGAGGAAGAGAAATCCCAAGATATAGAGCCATAGTCCCACGAGTATCCAATAGGTCAGCGGCGTCAAAATTTGAAACAGATTCATGACCTTGCCTTTGAAGACTTGATCAAGGGAGTGTTTTCTTCGGCAGGTAGGTCCTGGGGAGTGATGCCGGCTTGTGTGAGCTGTTCACATAGCTGGGAGATGGTGCGTTTTAACTCCATCATGCGATTTTCTCGACCGGCCATGACATTGACGATTTGTCGAAGTTCTTTTGTCCTGTCTAATACCTCCTGCTCAAGTCTTGCTTGGTGTAGTGCCAGGGTTTCTGCAGTTTTCTTTTGTTCCGTAAAGTCAAAAGCGTAGGCGTAATACGTTTCATTTGCTGAGGCGAATCCCCACGATATATTTTTGGAGGTACCATTTTTGCAGGTTACCCTGGTTTCCAGGGGAGGAGGGCGGGTTTGGGTTGAGGATAAATATCTAAGACTTTTCTGCCATTCGCTTTCGGCTTGTTTGCGATAAGCCCGGTCAGGATATGCGTGAGTCAACCAGTCTTTGCTGGTAGGAATATCCTTCTGTGTGTAGCCAAAGAGCGTGTAGAAGCTGCTATTGATTTTTGCGATCTCTTGAGTGGTTTCATCCGAGAAAATACAAAGTGCAAGCGGGAGGCTCTCCAACAGGCAGTCGAAGCGATGGTTATATTCATGGATCATTCTACGAACCTGTACGACGTGATCTTTCTTTTCAAAATGGGTGCCTTCTCTCTGATTTTGCAAAATGATCGTTCATGATATTTGTGCTCCAGGTTGAGGCTACTGAGGTGAGGGCGGATGAGGAAATGCGCACCTTTCCTCTACGGATAATGTGGCTATCTCTTTGTGTTCGAATTATATACATGATGAATGGAAATGGGGTAAGAATCAATGGAAAATTACGAATCGGGCGAATTAAATTTTGTGATTCTCAAATCGTGACCCTGATCCCGAGGGGATGTACTGTGTTTGGGTATTTCTCTGATGATCCCAGGTAAAGAGGGCCGCTTCGTTTAGGGCAGAAGATGTCAGCAGAAATCATTTCCCATGTAGGTGATAGAACGCGTGATCAACGGCGCCATTTGTTGCTGGCTTTATATTTGTTTTATATACCAAACAAAAATTAGCATTAGCTATCAAAATAGATTGACTTCGAAGCGATGCTTAGGGTATTCAGCACAAGTTGTTTTATATGTATAACAAAAGATATTTATATAAACCTACAATTCGTACTTATGTGATTAATCTCAACCATCATCATTTCACCCTTATGAATCTCATACAAAAATCTTCATCCTTTGCTTGTTTACATTTTATGGCACTGTTCTGTGCTTCTAGCCTGATTTCGGGGGCTCTCATTGACAGTGGGCTTACCGGGACCACGAGTCTCAATGGCTGGGAAGGCTTAAACAATAGTTATTATGACGCCGTCACTCATGGAGGCGGTTATCCCGGTGCTGCGGCTTGGACCAACCCTATGGTCGCGAATGAAGGGGAGGCGGATGCTCAATTGATGAAAGTAAGTGGCACGGCTTATCCCGCAAGTTCTTCCCTCTATACTTCCGGGGGGGCGGTGTTGTCGCTTTCTGATTTAAGCGCACTGACTGACTTGGAAACCATTGTCTTTTCAATTGCCATTGCACCCGGTACGGGTGGTGGCGTGGTGACAGGGCCAAGTCTGACGCTAAATGGGAGTACTTTGATTGGAGCGGCCACGACTACGTGGGATTTGGGATCTACCTCAGCTACTATTGGTGGTTTTGAGGTCACGCAGACAACCTATTCATATCAATGGGATTTAAGTGGTTTCGGTAGTACAATTCATGACTTTGATCTACGGTTTGAAACAGGCGAGCATGCCCAAACCTACGCCATGCAACTGGATCAAGGAGATACCTACAGTTTGGCATCGCCAAATGCGATTCCTGAACCCTCCAGCTTGGTCTTGTTCTCACTAGCCCTCTGGGCGTTGTTCTTCAGTAAGCGCCTTGTGAAAACCAAGTAAATCCTTCACTTCTCTTTGAGCTGTGGCATCTGTGATGGTTACAGATTTCACGGCTTTTTTGTGTGGTTGGAAAAGAGTTCTTCTGGAGCTGTAACTTTTAGGGTTTGCTTCCGTAGCATAAGTGTCTGTTCATCGTACCGATCGTTTTCGGTCATCAATATAACATTAAAAGTGATGGAATGAGGATGGCACTGTGGTCTTCCCGGATCATGGCCATGTCTTAATTTTAAGCTGCAACTGGAAATGATACTCATGAGTACTTTTACAAAATTCGGGAGCTTTGACTTCAAATGTAACAGAATTTTTCGCGCGACGATATCTGTGTTTTTCATTGGAATATGTGGCTGCATTCGATTGATGGGGCAGGATCTGATTCGCTCTGATTTTACGGGTCCGGATCCTGCATCTCAGCTTCCGATTACGGCAACGACGCAGCTTGCTCCGCAGGTGAGTACGACGGGATGGACCTTGAGTCCTGCGCTTCTACCTGCTTCGGGGATTCCGAATCGATTGGCATTTTCCATTGATGCACCTAACGATATTGATTTGACGTCATTGTCTGACGCCATTGCGGAAGATGAATATCTCACGATCTCGATCAGTTCGCCCGATCCGATTGATCTGGGTGGAAAACGATTGAGTTACAGCATAGAACGTTCTACTTGGCATGCCGCGCGACAATATGCGGTTCTGACCAGTGTGGATGGTTTTCTCGCGCCAGTGCAACGTTCTCGCTTGCTTGAAAATGCGGATCAGGGGAGGGAGGATTTCACCTTCATTTTTCCACTGACGGGTTTTGATGATTTGAGTTCGCCTGTTGAGATTCGGATATATGCACATGCGGCGCGTTACAACAATCATGTGACGAGTTTGAGTGCATTTTCGATCACGGATCCTGGTCCTGTTTATGCGCTCTCCACGTCTGCGACACATGGGGGTTCTCTTCTTCTCTCTCCCGATTCGGCGCTGTTTACTCAGGGCGAACAAGTCACTCTCACCGCGATTCCTCCGGAAGGTCATCGTTTTGCGGGCTGGTCCGGAACGGCCTCGGGAGGCTTTAATCCGCTCACCCTTTCCATGACAGAGAACACAGAGATCGAGGCAACTTTCGTTCCCAATGCTGAGGATCATTTACAGCTTTCGACCAATCTACCTCAGATCACTTACTGGGCGACCTACACGCCCTTTACCAACCTTATGCGCTATGGCGGACGGTGGGTGGCCAACGCGGGAGGGGATGCTCCGGAGCTGGGGCCGCAAGGGTACCCGCTCGAAGTTCCGTATGATAATGGATCGGGGGTGTTGACGACGGTGCGCTCGAATCTACCCAACTTTGTGGCAGGAAACCATCAGGTCACCTTTGATGGGACAGGGACCTTGCGATTTACGGGTCCGGCGGGTGGGAACCAGACTTTTTCAAGTGATGGCACTTTGGTGATTACCGATCCGGGCGCCAATTTGATCTTGAATGTGCTGGTGTCTGATCCGGCAGATCCGGTTCGGAATATTGGTATTCATCTGCCAGGATTTGATGAAAGCACCACTTTTCATCCCGATTTTCTTGAAGATATTGCCCCCTATTCAGCCCTTCGATTTATGGATTGGGGGCAGACCAATTCTAACCCTATTACGTCATGGGATGAGGTGCCGGGTGCGGATTATTATTCTCAAGGCCGTACTGCAGTTTTGCTCGCTTCGTATGAAACCCTCATTGAACTTGCGAACCTTACGCAAAAAGATCCGTGGATCTGTGTGCCTCATTTGGTTGACGATGAGTATGTGACGCACCTCGCGACGCTTTTGCGTGACAGCCTTGATCCTGGACTTCAAGTGTATCTCGAATATTCCAATGAGACCTGGAATAATGGAAGTTCATTTTTGCAAACCTACTACACGCGAGATCAGGGGCTGGGGTTAAACCTTTCGGCGAATGCGGTGGAAGCAGGGCATCTGTTTACGGCGATGCGATCGGCTCAGATTTGGCAACTTTTTCGAGATGTCTTTGACGATAACCCTCAGCGTATCATCAATGTGATGCCTTCGTGGGCCACCAGTGCTGAGGTTTCTCAACTGCGGTTAGAGGCTTTAGGAGACGAAGCGATTAATCCCAGTGGCATTCGGGCGGATGCGCTCGCGGTCGCACCCTATTTTGGAAATGGTATTCAACAGGCTGAATTGGATGCCACGGGGTATCCCAGTGTTGATGATCTTGTCACCACCCGATCGATTGACGCGATTGCCGCTGAGCGCCTTGACCTACAAGAACAAAAGGAGATCGCCAATTTTCATGGGGTTCGCCTCATTTGTTACGAAGGGGGACAGCACTGGACGGTTCCCAGCAGTCTTTCCAGTGATCAAACCCTTATTGAATTGATGTCGGCCACCAATCGCGATCCACGCATGTATGATCGATATTTGGAATATCTCGACATGCTTAACGAGGTGGGGGTGGACCAATTTTTTCATTTCCAACTCACTGAGGGTCATTCGCGTTATGGATTTTTTGGGAGTTATGAATTTCAAAATCAAGATCTTTCAGAGGCACCGAAAGCACGGGCCTTGGTGGACTGGGGACTCGCCCATCCGGTAAGTCCGTCCCTTAGCTATGATCGCTCCACGGCAAGTCTTACCTTTTTATTGCTCCCGGGGCGTCGGTATAGCTTACTACATTCAGTAGACCTTGATGAGTGGTTTTCGATGGGTGAACTTGAAGAATTCTGGGGGGATTACACCTCGCATACGGTGCCTGTACAGCTTGAGGATCCTGATCGGAAAGGGTTTTGGCGACTGCAAGCGGAGTGAGGATGGCATCCTTTGTTCTTCATAAAAACTAAAGGTAGCTTCGGGTATAGTGCCCTCATGATTCACGCTGTGCCGTTTGTTCCGAGAGGATCTGTGGCACAGCTCCATGAGTAGCCCAACGAAAACAGAGGATAAAACGATGAGACCGAAAACAGAAGTCAGAACCTTCTCCACAAAAGGGGGGCGGAGACCCTTGGAAGTAAAAGTATTGATTGTCGCAGGCATTGCGGTGGGTTTCAGTGGTTATGCCAGTTTTGCTTTGGCGGCCACACCCGAAAAGCTGGTTGAGGTCGAAGGGTCGTACCCGATTGTTGACTCTCATCAGGGCTTCACCTACGGGAATGTGCGTCAAATGGACCCTCCAGCAAAAGGGGAGGCGTTTTATGGTCAGGATGCCCAGTATACGGGTCATGTTCCCAGTTACACTGACAACGGTGACGGTACGATTACCGATCATGTCTCGGGGTTAATTTGGGCTCAAGAGCTATCCCGTTCTGATTATTCTTGGGAAGAGGCCTCCAGCTATTGCGAATCGCTCACGCTGGGTGGGTATAATGATTGGCGTTTGCCTACGGTGAAAGAATTGTGGTCGCTCCGTGATTTTTCACAGGGATGGCCCTGGGTCAATACGGACTATTTTCATTTGGTGGGTGATGGTTCGGATCAACGTCAGCAACATATTTGGACCCGGAACCGTTATTGGGTCGAAAGCGAATATCAAAACCGGCAAGTGCAGGGAGACCCGTCCTTTATCGTGAATGCATGGACCGGGCATATCAAAGCGATGAATGGCAAACGATTTGTACGGGCGGTTCGTGGCAATACCGCCTATGGCATCAACGACTTTGTGGACAACGGTGATGGAACGGTAAGTGACCAGGCGACGGGATTGATGTGGAGTCAGGACGACAGTGGCAAGGGGATGAATTGGGAAGAGGCCTTGGCTTATGCGGAAGCGGCCACCACGGCGGGCTACACAGATTGGCGGTTGCCGAATGTGAAGGAGCTACAAAGTATTGCAGATTATTCAGGTGTATTTCCGGCTATGGATAGCTCTGTGTTCAAGCTTACTACGCTCACAAATGTCAAAGGTCAGAGGGATTATCCCTTCTATTGGTCGAGCACCTCAAATCCCATCGAAGGCAGTGACGGGGCTGTAGAAAGCGGTTCTGCTTATGCATGGGTCTTGGCTGCAGGCTACAATACGGATCCGGAGGGGAATGACTTACACGGCGCAGGTTCGGTGGTGTTTGTTCCCAAATCGAAAGAGTACTTTAGCGAGAGAGATCTCGAAATTCACCGCTATCATTATGTGCGTTTGGTTCGTGGTGGTGCGGTAAGAGAAAGCCCCAAGGGCGATCCTTCCGTGGTTGATCCGGATCGGGTGGTCGCGTTTAAGGATGGTGAGATCAGTAGGGGAGGTCCGGGTGGAGGAGCCAGGGGAGAAAGAGGGAGACCTGATGTAGGGGCTGCTGCCACAAAGCTGGGGATCAGCGAAGAGCTGCTGATCACGGCATTGGGAGATCCTCAAAAAGGTCCACCAAATTTCGCAAACGCCGCAGCCTCGCTTGGGGTTACGGAAGCTGAGCTTTTCACTGCCTTGGGGGTCTCAAAGGATACAAGGCCTCCGGAGGGCAAGGCCCCGGCGGAGCGGCCGTAAAATTATAGGCGTGGACATCACATCGTTTGTTTGCATGGGGTTGGGATCGGTGCCTTTCTCCTTATGATGCGCAGGCCACAAGCTTGAATGGATGTTGTGGCCTGCGGTTATTTGTGAGGGCTTTGTCTTACTGACCGTGAGCGTCGCGGTCCAGGCTTGTCGTTTATTTACTGTAGATTCGGAAAGTTCAGATTGTCCGATCCACAGACCGTCTAAGGCCCAAGCAGGTGATGTTGATCCTTTGGCCCCCATGCGACTGGGCCTTCGGGCGCCTCTTCTTGGGTAAAGGAATGAACGATCATCTCAGGGAATGCGTCCTTGGTTCAAGGTTCGGAGGCCGGCTCGACTCCCTCAGGGCAGCTAGGTATTTGAGGGTCAGCGTAAGTGCTGAAACCTACTGTCAATCGTATCGAGATACAAATGGGAATGTTCGTTGTTTTTATAGTATTACCCATTTTTTTGAGAAATTCTTCGTATTCTGAGCGCTCATCCTCAAAGACTTTTCGGCATGGTCCATTCTGCAAAATTAAGAGGTCCTCATTTTCATCTGAAAGTTGAGCTTAAAGTTCCGTGAACCCTAGAAAGATGATTGTTTGCATCTTTCAAATTTAGTATGACGTCGCGCATGAAAAAACGGATCCCTGTAATTTTAGATACGGATATTGGTGGCGACGTTGACGACACTTGGGCGTTGATTATGCTGTTACGATGCCCTGAATTGGATGTGAAACTGGTCACCACTTGTTCGGATTATCCCATCCATAGAGCGCGACATGCTGCCAAAGTGTTACACTGTGCTGGGAGGACAGATATTCCTATTGGCATTGGGGTGCCAGTGCCGGGTGAGGAGCCCAAAGAGGATGCCACCCATATTTACCCTTGGATCAGGGACTACCCCTTAGAAAATTATCCAGGCACGGTGCTTGAGGATGGTGCGCAAGCGGTGATTGATACGATTCATGCTGCGTCCGGTCCCGTAACCGTGATTGCGATTGGCCCGCTCAATACCTTGGCGGAAGCGCTGAGACGCGATCCTGAAATTATTCACCATTCCCGATTTGTCGGCATGCACGGCAGTGTCTATGTCGGTTATGATGGTGTTTCTGCGCCGAGTTCTGAAGCCAATGTACGAACGTTTTGCTCCTGCTGTCGTGAAGTGTTTCAATCGGGTTGGGACATGACCATTACGCCGGTGGACACTTGTGGACGCGTGAAACTTACCGGTGAAGATTACCAACGGATACGTCGGTCTACAGATCCGCTGATTCAAGAGCTGATGAAAGCCAATGATATCTTCTTTGATAGCGTAACCTGGATGAATTACCCCTCCAGTACAGCCTCTAGTATTTTGTTTGATACCGTGGCGGTATATCTGGCCTACAGTGAAGAGTGGGTCGAAATCGAAACCTTACCCATTCGAATTGAGGATGGAGGGTTCACCCGCATCGATCAACAGGAGGGCTCTCCCGTTCGTTGTGCGGTCAGGTGGAAAGACTTGGACGGCTTTAAACAGCATTTGATTTCCCGCTTGCTTGATGAGGGCGATACCTCTCTTTAAATCCTTAGGGTTCAAGCGTGGTGTGATCGAATAGGGGTTCATTCAGTTTAAGCAGAAAAGCGATCAGTGCTTCGCGTTCGTCGGGACGAAGATCGGGATGTGGCATGGTGGCATTGGGCAGACTTACTTTTAGTAGATAACGTCGCCGAGAGGCTTTGCCTCTTCGTCCCTGTAGGGGTTGCTGCCACAAAGCTGGGGATCAGCGAAGAGATGCTGATCACGGCATGGGGAGACCCTCAAAAAGGTCCCCCCCATTTAGCTCCGGCTGCGGTTTCGCTTGAGCTTACAGAAGCTGAGCTCCTCGATGCACTTGGACGAGTTGAGGATCAGGGGTCACCAGCAGGTGGGCCTCCGAAGGACTGATGAAGTGCAGAAAAAAAAGCTCCGTTAAGACGGAGCTTTTTTATAAAGGTGAGACTGTTTGCTTATTTCCGGCGATGTTTGAAAACAATGGCCGCGATGCCACTTAAGGCGAGAAGGGCAAAGGTGGAGGCTTCGGGCACGGCTTCAATTTGTAAGGCGTTGATGTAAGAATAAGTATTGGCACCTGAGAAATCAGCAGTCGAGTTTCCCACCAGTGTCAAATCAAAGGATGAGACACCGGTGATGCCATTGATCGTTACTACACTGTTGTTGTTCCAATTTACCCCAAGACCTGCCTGAGGATCATCACCTGTGGTTTGCAGAACTTCTGAGCCGAAACCACTCACACTATAGCGGGTAAATCGTTCATTCGGATTGTCCCGTGCTCCAACAATCGTCAAATTATAGGTTAGACTGCTGTCAAGGCCACCGAAAGCGAGGGTGCCCGTACTGCCTGAATTGACCCAGGCGGCATCTGTAATCACAGAGGCGGCTTCAAACGCATCAAACATTGATGCATCTGCATTTACATTGCCATTGTAGGTTGTTGTTCCTGAAAAGTTCCCCGTAGATATATTCAGAGAGATGCCACTCGCCGTCCCCTCTGAATTTATGAGGCTGGTTTTATTATTTGCTTCATTGATACCCGTAATGTTATTCCAATTTCCGGAAGTCTGGTAAGAGGTAGAACCAAAATCAAGCAACACAATTTCAGCAGGTGAGGTCATCGCCACTGTTGCCAGAGGGAGGAAAAGAAGAGCTGATTTTCTTAGATATTGCTTCATGGGGTATGCCTTATTTTATACATTTTGAAATTGTTCGGTCTTGGAAAGACATGGAACAAATCTCTTCATTAAATTTAACTGTCTCAAATTTAATCTACAAGGTAAATGTGCTCTTTCGTTTATTTCCTCCATAGATTCAGAAGTTTTGACGGGGGGGGGCGCGTTCCTCCCTTTTCAGTTCTCTACTCCGATCAGTGATGCCAATGCTTTGGCGAGTTGACTGTGGGCTTCCACGGATTCGCTGATGGGAGAGAGGATGCTGGCGGTGAGGCCTGCCAAGGACCAGGCGGCCATACGCAGGGCGCCGAGAAGACCTCCGATCCAACGTGCCCGATCTTTTAATTTGGTTTCCAGGAGCTGTTTAACTTTCTTTTTTACTATTCGAAGGATGGCAAAACTTCCTCCAAAGCCCGCTAAAAATGAAGTGATACTGCCCAGGCCCGTGGAGTGAGCCCATTGGGTAAAATGATTTTGAAACAGCAGAAAGGTACCTGTACCCAATAGGGTGGCGCCAAAGGTATTGAATGCCTTCCACGCTTCTTCGGCCGGACCCCGTTTTAGTCCTTTTTTGAATCCAGCGGCCACAGGTAATAAAAGGAGGACATCAATCCATTGTATCATGATTTATGGGGGCTGGGGTGGAGGGTGTTATTTGGATCTGAAAGTTTTTCCACAACTTTTGCATTTGTAGAGTTCCCCTTGGGTTACTTGGGACATGACAAAAAACATGGAAATCAAGAAAAGCATGTCCGCCCACCAGCCGCGCTGGGTCAATTCGACTTGGTTGCTGTTGCAGTGAGGGCATGAGAGAGTGGACGCCGATGAGGTTGCGGTTTTTGTTTGAGAAGGCATAGGGTGGAGGTGACAGACGTGTAGGTAAGCAAGAATGGGAATACTTAGACAATGAAAAAATGAGCGAGGGAAGTCAAGCGGGATCGACGGACCCGCTGGTGGGGAATCTGATGGGTGGATTTAGACGTTTTATTATCTAGAATCACAATTAGTAGGGCGGGGACTCCTGCGGTGAAAAATGAGATATAAGAGGCACTCTTCGTTTGGGGGTGGTTTTCTTTGAGAAGATAAAGCTGTAATATTTATGTCGTTAAGGAAAGAGTGCTTTTTGTAGAATAAAAAAAAAGTTCACAAAATTTTCAGTCCTCATTTTCATGAAATATTGAGGGCTCATGTGAGGAGGTGAAGGTGGATTTTGAAGAGGTGATTATTGGGTTTTTATGATGAAAACGTCAGAAGTTAAACCTCTTGAATGTTTGTATATATATAATGTGTCAGAGATTAAAAAAGTGGATCGTGATGAAAAAATCTCTTGCACTGAAATCAATATATAACCTATGGTCTACAATTACCCCCATGTGGATCTACGTAGAATCAAAATGACGTAGTTTCGTGAAATTCAACATCGAATCAGGAGAGACCTCATGAACGTTAACACGATGGCTAAGCTCAGCCTCATATTATGTACACTCATGTCCGCTGTACATGCCGCAGATTATTATATGACCCCTTCCGGAGCAGGGACAAAAAGCGGGGCCGATTGGGACAATGCGTTGGCGAAAAGTTCAATGAGTACAACCCTCAACACTACCATGGGGCCGGGGGATAGCTTGTTCCTGGGTTCTGGGAATTATGGTTCCACGACCTTGGGTTTGTCATCGGATGGTACATCCTCCGCGTGGAAAAGTGTGGTGGGCGTGGACACGGGAGCGGGTATTCCGCATTTCACAGGGAGTGGCAATTGGTATCGAAGTAATCCTGATAGTGGTCAGTGGCAGATTGTAAATGTTTCAGGAAGTTACTGGATTGTGGATAATCTGGAATTGAGTGGTGTACAATATGCGATTAAAAATAGTACCTCGAGTACCGCCTCACACTATGTATTTTCAAATTTATTGATTCATGATGTCCGTCATGGGGTCTATTTGAGTTATTTGGATGATTCACGTTTTGAAAATGTGGTGGTTACGGAATACACGAAGCATGGCTTTAGGTTGGATCGTGGCTGTGATAACGTAGTGTTTGAAGATTGTATTGCAGATTTAACCGATGGGGATACGTCATGGTGGGATTATTCAGAAGCGTTTCCTTTTGGATTTATTCTCAACAATGGGGGGGCGCATACAAATATTTCATTTGTGAATTGTGTGGCGGCAAATCATCGTCGAAATGCGCAAGGGATCAGTTATTGGAATGGTGATGGTTTCGTGGTTGAAAACACCACCACCGGGGTGAGTTTTGACGATTGTCTTGCGATCAATAATGAAGATGGAGGCTTTGATCTCAAACCTACCGCAACCTTGACCAACTGTGTGTCCGTACGGAATTATCGTGGGTTCCGGTTTTGGGGGGGAGGTAGTGCTGAAAATTGTGTGGCCGTGGCGCCATATCGGCGTTCGAATGGAAACCCTACGGGTGGATATGGCGGGGTTGGGGCATGGACCAAAAATGGGTCACCCACCTTCAGTTATTTCACCTTTTATGCGGATGCGGGTACTGCGGCATATGAGGAGGGGTCAGGTCATCTGACTTTGACCGATAGTATTCTTGCCTTTTCAGGAGCTGGTGGCTCATTCAAGTCTGGGAATGTGACTTTGGGAACCGGAACCGTGACCTATCGTCCTGGCAGTGGGGTAGATCCTAACTTTGTGAATGCTACTACGGTATGGGATGGTAGTGGTGATGACCTGAACAGTGTCACATATGGTGATAGCAAAGGGTATTTCTATGATCTCGGCCTGCCAGTTATTGAAGCGATTTATCCTGAGGCTGACACCTATGTACATGATAAATATCCGACGACCAATTTTGGATCAAGCGAATATATGTTGGTGAAAGATACGAACGACCCTGATTACACACGTATCGCATATCTTCGCTTTCCTCTCTCTGCGGTTACGGACAGTATGACGGCGGCCACGTTGAAACTCAAAGTGAAGCAAATCGGTGGCGAAGGTGCCGGTTCACGGTGGGTGGAAATTCGCAAGCTGAGTGATGATAGTTGGGATGAATCGACCATGACCTGGAATACGAAAGCTTCGGTAGGCACGGTGATTGCAACCATTGATGCGGGTACGGTGGATGAAAGTTATGAAATTGATGTCACGGCCTATGTGCAAACGGAAGCTGCAACGGATGGTGTCGTGTCGTTTGCGTTATACCAACCGTCGAATACAAATAAAATGGTGTCATTTTACAGTCGCGAAAGTATCGGGAATGAGCCCGTTTTAGAGCTTGATGGCTTGGGGGATACTCCGGTGCCGGCCTTGGTATTTGATTCAGGGAATTTCTCTGATTATGCAGGTCAGTCCAGTGCCGGGGGCATGATCCTTGAAGCCTCTGACCGCGCGATTCATCTGACAGGAAATACGTGGCGGAAATATGCATTTCCCTATACGGTGACGGCTGACACCATGTTGGAAGTTACTGTAGATGCGAGTGATGTGGGTGAGTTGGTTTGTGTAGGACTCGACGCTGACAACGACTATGCCACTGATGAAACCAATATCAAATTTGCGGGAAGTCAGGTGCATGCCTCCTTTATTCCAGTCGATACGCTCTACTCTGCGGGATCTGGTCCGGTGACCTTCATTGTGCCCATTGGAACAGTGTTTACCGGTAGCATGTCGTACCTCACCTTCATTGGGGATGATGATGCTGGAGAGGATATCGATGTGATCTTTTCAGATATTCGGATTTACGAAGATAACTGAATCCTCTTTTCCCTGCGATATCAGAAGAGATATTTGAGAGGAGCCTCTCCCATGACAAAGGGGGGAGGCTTCTTTTAAAAATGTTTATGAGATGAGCTTGGCTTCCTCGATCAGGTACCTCAACTGTTTATGACCAATCCTACAGCCACGGCATGGCAGACGGAGCCGCAGATGACAAAGCCGTGCCATACGGCATGGGAGTAGAGGAGGCGGTGGTTATGGTAAAAAAGGGTGCCTCCTGTGTAAGCAAGCCCTCCGGCCAAAAGCCAAAGCAAAACGGCAGGATCAAACACATGGATCATGGGTTTGATGGCAATGATGACCAACCAGCCCATGACGACGTAAATTCCCGTCGAAATTAGTTTGAAACGACCAGCCGCGAAAAACTTAAAGATGACGCCGCCTATCGCCAATCCCCAGATGGTCCCAAATAAACTCCATCCCCATCCTCCCCTGAGTCCCACCAGAGTAAATGGGGTGTAGCTTCCGGCAATCAGGAGGTAGATGGAGGCATGGTCGAGGACTTTTAAATGTTGTTTTACATGCGGACGACGGGTGGCATGGTAGAGGGTGGAGGCTGAGTAGAGCAGAATGAGCGTGGCTACGAAAATGGAAACCGATACGATCTTCCACGGATCCCGTGTCAATGAGGCTTTGACGATCAGAAAGGTCCCACCGATAATTGAGGCCAAAACCCCAGCACCATGGGAGAGGGTATTTGCCCGTTCTGAAAGAAGCTCTGCGGCTTCAACGTCCGCTGGAGTTTGGGGAGGGCTCTTGAGGTCGATAGCTCTATTGAGGTTCGCATTCTTTCGACCTTTCTGCTTGCGCTGCAGCGAGTTTGTTTTTGTGTGATTTTTTGGATTTGACCGATGGAAGTGGAGAGTGCTCATGGGTCGTTTTTACGAATGGGCTGTTAGGTTGTGGATAAATTTAGAGAGGAGGAGTCACTGGTAAGTAGATTTCAACCGTGCTTCCTGCATCTATTTGACTGGCAATGGTGAGGAATCCACCGTGATTTTGAATGGCCGTATTTGCAGTGGATAATCCCAGACCTGTTCCTAGGCCGTGTTTCTTGGTGGTGTAAAAGGGTTCAAAAATACGGGGAAGGTCTGTTTCCGATATGCCCACCCCATTGTCTTTGATTTCAAAAAGAACAAAATGTTCGGAGCTGTTCTGGTGAAATATGGACTTTTCAGGATGTTCACGCAGGACAGAGGAAACTGAGATGTGGATTTTACCGCCATGGGGCATGGCTTCGATTGCGTTTAAGATGAGATCTACGAAAACTTGTTGGAGGATATTCGCATCAGCCACCAGTACAGGCAAAGGCTCATGAAGCTGTTGTTCGATTTGAATGGAATCGGGTACGTTTTCCGAGAGGAGCTCCATCAGTCCTTTTAACAGGGCGGGGACATGAATCTGTCCTGACTGCAAAGGCTGTGGTTTGGAAAACTTTACTAAACGTTGAATCAGTTGAATGCCCCGATGAAGACTCTCCTGGGAAACCGAAATCATTTTGCGATGGGCCTGATCTCGTTCTTTCGCATGGAGGTAGTCCAAGGTCATACTGATCGGCGTGAGTGCATTGTTTAAATGGTGTGCAATTCCGGCGGAGAGGACGCCTACACTTTCAATGCGGTTTATGCGGAGGAGGTGTTGTTCCACTTCTTTTGACTGGGTGATGTCGCGTGCAATACAAAAAACGGAGGAGCTGGCGGGATAAGGGAGGGAAGACCAAGAGAGCCAACGAAATGATCCGTCTTTGCAGAGATATCGGTTTTCAAAGTTTTTGAGATCTTGGCCTTTGGTAAGCGTTTGGCGGGCGGACAAGGTGAGTTCTCGGTCGTCAGGGTGTACAAAATTTATGACAGGTTGGGAGAGGAGTTCCTGTTCCGTCCATCCAAGACAGTGGGTCCATGCCGGGTTGATTTGTTTCAGTATCCCGTCATAGCCCGCTATACACAAGAGATCTGCTGAGATCTCAAACAACAGATCGCGTTGAGTTCGGGCATCCGTTTCTTTTTGAAGGAGGGTATTTGGATGCAAAGGCTTCTCCTGGGAGGTCTGGGGCTTCATCTTATCAACGAGATGTGACAAGGTGGCGGGATGATGGGGGCAGGTTGCTGCATTCTTAATTTATTAGCACTCCTTTGCTTATTTTGCAATTATAGTGAATAAGGGAATTCCTCATCTCAAACCACAATAACTGCACCTTAACTAAGCTGTTTACTTGTTGTTTAAGAGAGGCACACTCAAAACGGTGGCCCCATAGAGTCCGGAGATTTTGAGGGGCGCTATTCGAGCTCTATCATTGACCCTCGCGTGGGAGATTCTATACTTCAGGTATGTTAAAGCTGTTTTGCGTGTATATTTTTGGGTTTTCGCTTATGAGTTGGGCGCAAGGGGATGAGTTGGGGCGCTATCAATTGATTTTGGACAAACAGCTTTTAGGGATTGAAAAAGTGAAAGCTCAGGAGCTCCCTCCTTCAAAACCTGTAATTGCTGCGCCCGCATGGTCGAGTGAATATCGCCTGACGATGATTACCCAAGATCGTAGAGGCTTACGGGTAGGTATTCAAAATTTACGAGATCAATCGGCCTACTTATTAATGGAAGGAGATGCTGATGCTTCTGAATTCACCTTGGTCTCTGGTGATTTTTCGACGGGGAGTGTTCGCATTCGTTTTCGTGGGGTTGAGCATCAGTTCCAACTTGAGGATGGGCAGTCGGGTAGGGGGAAACTAGAGGCGACTCCTTCTGCGACGACCGTACAGGAGAGAAATTCACTTCCGGAGGTGAGGAGTCGTCGTTTGCGACGTTCACGCCCGCGCCCCAGCTCGCTGTCAGAATCAAAAGTATCCGCAAAAACATCCAAACGAGAGTAAGGGCCTGAGAGATCTATGGAGAAGAGATGATCTTTATCGTGGTGTTTGTGTCAGTCATTAAAAAGTTTGTAAAAGCGTCGGAAATGGAAGTAAATTATTGTTTCGAATAGAAATTCTATTCGAAACAACAGTTCTCTTTCATCTCTATGGATCGGATGGAATAACATTCAGTTAACCTGATGGGCTTAAAGTTAACCTGAGAGCCCATATGTATTCTTTCCATCCCATAGAGGTTCCCATGAAATTATGTTCTTTGTTTTCGTGTATGTATACTACTCGCTTTGCGCTGGTAGCGGTGATGCTCTCCAGCATGACCTTGGTCGCTGCTTCGATTGAGCTTGTGAATCCTCCGCTGACACTTACTCCCGGAGAAAGCTATGAGCTAACGGCAAATTATGAGACGACGGTGTCGTCCATTGTAATGATCCAATTGTTCGATTCCTCTTGGAATAAACTTGCGGGGGATTGGAAAAGTGTGGCTTCGACCACTACGTCGAAAACGTTGAGCATTGAGATTCCTGATTCTGCGATCTCCGGTTCGAATTATCATTGGCAAGTGGTGTTGTGGGATGAGGCATGGGGTGAACTGGCAAAGGATATTGTGTGGACGGTTTCGATAGGATCGCCACCCTCTTTAATCAGTTTGAATGCACCCAATCTTTTGATTGCGGGACAAACATATGAGGTGTCGAATAACTACACTATAAATGAAAATGGTGTTTCCATGGTGCAATTTCTTACGTCTTCTTGGTCCAAAGTGGCCTCTGACTGGAGTACAATCAGTGCGGGGTCTGGAAGTGAAGATTATACGTTAACCATTCCTGCCTCTACTCCTGCGGGCACGCATTATATTTGGCAGGCCTTCATCGCCGACAGTGATTGGTCAAAGTTAAAAGAAGAAGTGCGGTATCATGTCACAGTTCAGGCGGACCAGAGTTCGGGTGAGTGGTTGCCTGAAGGAGAGTGGGTTTTGGATGAAGCGTTATCGGATGACTTCTCTGGAAGTGGTGAAGTGGTGGGCTGGTACCCGTACCTCGGAGGCGGACCGCACGAATATTTTGAAGGAGGAAGTCACCATCTTCCTGAATGGCCGATGCGATACACGACGGATGGTGATCGAGAAACCGCAGAGATGTATAGCTCTAAAACAGGTAATCATTGGTTGAATGGAAGTGGTCAGTTGGTGATTCGGGCGATCAGCGATAAGAATGACCTCAACAAGAATGGACCTAAAGTGAAGACGGCATTTTTGCAGACGGGGTATCCTGCGGCTTGGGACAGTTCGGAGCCCAATAACGTTCGTTGGGAAGGGCGATTTGTGAGTCCTCAAAGCGGTCCGCTTTATCTGTCTGCACGGGTACGCACGGATGAGCTGAAAGGGTATTCTACTTGGTTTGCCTTTTGGTTATTCTCCCGGACTCGTGCCTATAATGATACCCCCATGGATGGCACAGAAGTCGATGTCATCGAGATCGTTAAAAGTAAGGATGACTGGGCGCATCAAAGTTTTAATGTTGCGAATCATTGGAAGCAATGGGGGGGCTCCGAATCCCAAATGTTTGAAAAGACCCGAACTGATCCTCAGTTGAACTCTTTAAACTATGTGGATGTGGAAGATTCCGACTATCATACCTACGGCATCGAGTGGACGACCAGCTACATGAAGTGTTATGTGGATGGTCAACTTTACTATACATTTACTGAAAATATCCCCTCAGATCCTGTGGATATGATGATGTTGCTTACCATCGAGTTTGCTCAAGAAGCCTGGTGGGATGATAAAGGAGATGGACGGGTGGAAGGCCCCTTTGTTTCTGATGATGACGACATACGCGAGATGTCACGGGTGTTGGTAGATCACGTGCACGTGTATCGAAAACAATAACGTTGATGGCTGGTTGCCGGCGGATGTTGCTTTTGAGGCATCCGTCGATCTGGGGAAGAGCATCGATCCGTTAAACGATTTGAGCCTTTGTAAGGAGAGTGTGGGTTTCCTCTGATTTGTATCCAAAAGCGTATCTTTTCAGTCAAAGCTCTAAATCAAACTTGTACTCGATGCTGAAATCGCGCATATTGTTTGCTGGCAAATTTTCGGTTTTTTAACTGAAAAGAAAATATACACACATTGTCGTGTGGGTTTGTTGGATGCTTGAGATGGTAGACAGCTTCCTGTTCGTTGAAAACCTTGGAGAAAAATTATGAAAAATATCTTATCTTTACCCTTCGTCATTTTGTTGTTGGTGTGCGCCAGTTGTGGCCGGAATTCATTTCCTGTAGAAGCCCAACAAACTGTGATGTTTAATGTGTCGGGTTTAACGACCCAAGAAGGGGTGGATGAGCTGCTGCTGGCCGTGGAAAGTCTTGAAGGGGTCGGGCTTTGCGAGGCGTGGCCTGAACAAGGATCTATGGTGGTAGAATATCAACCACGCGTGATTTCTATGGACGAAATCCAAAATAGCATTAACGCCTTGGGTTACGAAGCGACCTTTCCGGAGGACTGAGCTTTAAGCTCCGATCGATCAAGCCATGAATACAGGTTCCTGTGTTTGAGTGGCTTTCGTTAACTGCGAAGAGTACGAACATTCCCGTTCGTACTCTTTTTTTGTCTGTGATTCTCCCTACGGGTCATGATCTTCATTTTGAAACCACGTATTTGGGTGATTTTCTACTACAGGGATTTGACGAGTGAAGAATCGACCGTATACATGCCGCATGAAAAAAATCAGTATAGAGATCGGTCGGTGGTATGTAGGTTATGGCCTCTTTTTGTTTTTGTGTGGCGTGATGGGCTTTGCGTCAAACCCGTCGGCGGCCAAGACGGCATTGATTTCGGGCGGTACTTTTGGAAGCCTGAGTGCGCTTTGGGGATTCTGGATGCTGAAGGGCGGTCGCGTGTTGCCGTTCATCGCCGCAGGAATGACTACCCTGATGCTTTGTGGGGTATTTACTTGGCGGGCGACCGTGAGTTGGCAGGCCGTAAGCCGGGGGGAGCCTAAATGGGTCGCTGCGATTTTGATCACCAGCATGTTGCTGGGATCCGCGCTTTCCTTGCTTCAGTTGGTCAAGGCTGTGAGCGTGTGGCAGAAGGCGCGCTAACCCCCGGATTAAAACCAGCGAAAGGGGTTTAAAGGACGCAAGCGAAATTTCACTCGATTCCAGAGGGATGGTCGGATGGTGGGCTGTTGAAAGTCTATCTTCATGGCGCTTTCATCAATGCTCACCTCAACATCGGGATACGCGAGCAGGTAGGCTTCGAGGAGTTCTCTTACCGTCAGGTTCTCAAAGGAGAGAGGAAACTGCTCTTCTGGGAGCATATTCATACCGGAGAAAACAATGTCCAACTGGGTGAAATCTGCGATCTGGCTTTGCCATTCCATTTCGCTACGTATTCGGGTGAGGGGAATAACCTGATCAAAAAGATTCTCTACCTGTTTCGCGTCCTCGGGCATGGCCCAAAGAGGGATTTCGGTGATTACGCGTTTGGCACCTTCACGGTACTGGAAGCGTAGCTCTCTGATGTGTTCGGGTTTTATTTTTGCTTCCAGAACGTAAATGCCGTGGCTCGAGCTTCGATGCTTAAATTCAGTGAGTTCACCATCGGTGTGAACGGCTTCGATGATGATACGGTCGAGAGCTTTATTGGGCGTGGTGGTTATCCCCAGACTGGTGAGATGGGCCTCTCTACGTGAGGGATCTGTGTTTATGCGTAAGGTAAGGTTCCCCGCAGCGTTGGGGTGCCCCATGCTCATTGATTCAGCCCCTCCTTGCATCAAAAACAGTACTTGAGCACGGAAATGTTTTCCGAGGACCTCTGATCCTTGATGAGGGTGCTCGATGCGAACGCTGTCGATCGGTCCATGAAAAATGTCCAGAGTTGCTAGGATTGATTCTCCGCTGAGCAGAGGGACTTGCGTCGCCGTCTGCATAAATGAAACCTCGGACCTGGATCCATATCCGTTGTTGAGTCTTATCAAACTGTCAGGGTCGTATAAACGAGGTTTGGTGATTAAAATATCCTGACCTGCAGGGTAACGCATGCCAAAAGAAAATCCGTAGGTTTTTCCCCAGTTGACCGCCGTTTGCTCGATGTAATTGAGAACCGAGGGGGAGAGGATGTCCTGCAAATTTTGTTTACGTATTTTAGTACCTGTGATGTCGAAGAGTTGCAGTTTAGCGCTGGGCCAATAATTTTCTTCTGTTTGGTAGGGAGGGTCTAGGGTTTCGGGGCCTATCAGCGTTTGACCCGTGTAGAGTATTTCGATTTCTCCATCGAGGAAAGGAGCGCGGCCCTTTTCCATGTAGACGATTTCGGTATCTCCATCATAAACTTCGGGTTGAGGGTTCTTTTGAAGAAGGTTCACTTCAAACCATGAAGATGTTTTCGTGGTAGGTGAGGTTCCGTCTTTAACATGGTTGTTTAATAAGGTGATTTGAGGATCGAAGCGTAGATCAAAAGGGTCTGTATTTGGGTCAGGGGTTGTGAGGGAAGTCCAGGTTGCGAGTGCCCATGGTCGTGGGGTAAAGGCATCGGCGTGAAAAGCTAAGTAGGTGTTTGTTTTGTTTGCTTTCTGCAACCGAAGCAGACACAGGATCGTTCCTGTGAAGACGAGAAGGAACAGACCGATGAGTAGGTAGAGACGACGGTTGTGAATCTCTGTGATCGTATGCTGGGGGGAGGACATGGTTCTTCGTTGAGGGAATGCGAGACATAAGTCAAGGGAATGACTGCATCCTCATCAGAGAGGCCTTACCTTTGCCCGGGGCTACTCCTTGCGACGACGACAGCAGATCAATGTCGTGAGGGATAGAAGTAACAGGACCATTGTTGATGGTTCGGGAATGATGGTAAGGGTAGGCGCTATTTCTGTGGCATGTTCTTTGGTAAATACAGAGCCACGAACAGGCCCACCGCTTCTGCCGTTGCCTGTGATGATAAAGGTGACATAGTTATCGGTGTCAGCCTGAACAAAGCTTAAGATTTCCGAGGTGAATTCGATGGTTGCGGTGGTGCTGTTCACATAGGGGATATTGGCCAGTTCGGTGGCATCAGCCGTTAAGCTTGCACCACCCGCGTTGGCGGGGGCATTTGTCCAATTGATTGTGTTTTCTAGCCAATCTTCACCGCTAGCCCCGTCATTGAGACCGTAAAGTTTCAAGGGGCCGCCTCCGGTAGCGTTATTGGGGCTGGAAAAGTGAAAGGTGAGGGTGGCTTCGGTAATGGGACCGGTAACTGAACTTAAATCAAATCGTAAATAAGCTTTTCGTAGATAGTCGTTGGCGGAGCCCATCACGACCTGTGCACTTGTGGCACTGCCAAAATTTGTATTTTGGTAACTTCCAAAGTTTACGTAAGAATCTGCACCGTTACCGCTTGCGGTTGTGAGAATGATGGCCGCTTGGCCGTGACCGCAGAAAATCGTAGTGAACAAAGAGAACAAAAATATGGAGGAAATGGTTTTCATGGTTGTGATGCTAACATGATTTATATTGCAGACAATTGCTTTTCAAGTTAACCACATAACCTATGAGGGTTACATGACCACGATTAAAGATATTGCCCGCGAAGCGGGTGTCTCCACGGCGACGGTATCCTTGGCTTTACGGCAACATCCACGGATCAGTAAGGCCACCACGCTCAAGATTACAGCCTTGGCAAAGCAGATGAATTATCGGGCGGACCCCATGCTTCAGGCCTTGAACAAGCGGCGTTGGCAGCATGTACAAGCTGAGTCCTATTGTAATATTGCGTTTGTCACGTGGTTTGCAGATGAGCAGAGTCTTTATGATGACAGCTTGCATGGTGCATCTTGGCGTGGAGCCTTACAACGTGCCGAAGCGTTGGGCTATGCTCTGAGGCCTTTCTGCGTGAATACCGATCCTGAAACTCAGAAGCGCCAAGTGAATAAACTCCTCGCTCAGGGGGTACGTGGGTTGTTGATTGGTGGAAATTTCGAAATCATGCCTCGTCTGCATTTTGATTGGACGCAATTCGCCACGATTACGATTGGCCTGAACTTACGGGCGCCACGTTTTCATTCTGTCCGCTTTGATCATCGGGCAGATATGGAGGTGACTTGTCGAGAGTTGCGGCACAGAAAATACAAACGCATTGGGTTTTGTGTTTTGAAATCTGTTGATCTTCGAGAGGGGCATATGTGGCGGAGTACCTTTCTGTTTCAATCTCAACATGACGCTTTCGATCATCTTGCGGTCAAAATTTTGGATCACATTGATGACGATGTGGTGGGATGGATAAAAGGGGAAGCGTTGGATGCGGTTATTTTTTGGGATTCTTACCTGTTTGACACTCTACGCAAGCAAGGGCTGCAAATGCCGGAGGATGTAGGATTTGTGTCCCTGCGTGTCGGGAGCTATGGGGAGAGTGGGCTGATCAAAGATGGGGGTGAATTGGGGAGCAGGGCTTTCGATTTATTACATTTGCAAATTCAAACAGGGCAGTGGGGTGTTCCTGAGATTGCAACCAACTTGCAGGTGCCTGCTGTCTGGCGAAACGGTCATAGCTTAAAAGAATAAACTTTTATCAGGGAGGTTACAGAGGGAGCTCTTTCAAGAGCTTTGGGGAAAGTGAGCTTCTCAAGACTCATGGCTGGAGATGTGATTTGAAAAAATCTGAGTTGGGAGTGGATCTTCGGTGTTTATTTCGTAGCACTGATTTTATGTATTATCATGAACAGCAAATTTTTCGTCAGCGGGACTTTCGTACTGAACCATTTTTAACTGGCGAGTATACGTCCTGTCGCTTTGAAAACTGTCAATTGGGAGAGGTCGACCTGTCCGGATGTAAGTTTTTTGATTGTGAATTTGTGGACTGCGATTTGAGCAATGCGGTGATTGAGGGGACCGCCTTCAATGAGGTGAAGTTTCGGGGCTGCAAATTATTGGGGTTGCGATTTGATTTGTGTCATGATTTCGGTCTGGCCATGTCGATGGAGGATTGTTGTCTCACGCATGCCGTATTTTATAAAAAATCGTTGCGGGAGATGGTTTTTCGAAAGAGTTTGTTACGTGAAGTGGATTTTAGTGAATGTGATTTAACCGCTGCGTTGTTTGATGCCTGTGATTTGACGGGTGCGATTTTTTCTTTTACGACTCTTGAGAAAGCCGGGTTTAGCAGTTCCTGGAATTACAGCATCCATCCTGAGAAAAACCGCATGAAGCAGGCGGTGTTTTCTTTGTCCGGTTTACCAGGACTTTTGGATGCCTATGAGTTGGTAATTGAGGGCTGATGGGCTGAGATTCCCCCCGTGTTGAGCTGGTCAATGGCTCTATGTATGCCTCTGTGACCTAGGTGGATGAAATTGATCTTGAAACCCTTGTTTCTGGGAATAATGATCCGGCGATGAAAAACTTATTCTGGTCCCTCGTTGGGTTACTTTTTTTATCAGCTTCAACTCTCAATGCTCAGATTTTCGCGGATGTAGAAACGTCTTTGGGCTCGTTCAGCATCGAACTCGACTATGTAAACACGCCCATGACGGTGGCGAATTTTATTCGCTTGGCGGAGGGAAGTGCGGCTTGGTTGGATATGGACACGGGGGTATTGCGAAGGGATCCTTTTTATGACGGCATTATTTTCCATCGGGTGATTTCGGGTTTTATGAGTCAAACGGGTTCTCCCAATGGCATGGGAACGGATGGCCCGGGGTATACTTTCCCGGACGAAGTGGAGTTCTGTTTACCACATGATCAAGCTTACCGGGTATCCATGGCCAATTCGGGTCCCAATAGTAATGGGTCTCAAATTTTCATTACAGCTGCGGCCACGGCTTGGTTAGATGGACTGCATACAGTGTTTGGCACAGTGGTTTCCGGCACAGCCATCTGTGATGCGATTAATGCAGTCGCAGTGGATGGCTCGAGTAGACCATTGGTTCCCGTATCGATTGTGTCTGTGAGCATACGACGCGTGGGGGCCGCGGCAGAGGCTTTTAACGAGCATGAACAAGGTGTGCCTGCCTTATTTGTGCCGGACGTGACGATTACTCATGATGGGACCTCCGCCACACTCCTGTTTGATCAGGGGGAAGAGACGAAGGCACAGGTCTATGTTTCCGAAGATTTGGAAAGTTGGAGCGGACAGTCTCGATATAGTGGACCTGGAGATGGCCTGTTGACAAGTTTTCCTTTGGTTGCTGAAACCACAGGCATGGACTTGGCCTTTTTTGCGGTGTCTTTAGTGGACTACAGTGATTTCATCTGTTTGCCGAGTCGTCTGGCCAACTATACGTTAACTTTTAGGAATGTGTATTCAAGTAGTACAGATGAGGAACTCGGTGATATCACTTATGTCTTTGATGATACCGGAGGAGGAACGTATACTTCTCAATTCGATTCGGGTTCCATTGTTTCCTACAATTACAGTTCGGATGGGATTGGTGGCGTACTGCTGGTGTACCATTTAACCTTTCCACCTTTTCGTTACCGTTTGGGTGCAGACGATTTCGTACCACCTCTGTTCTCAGGTCGCGCTGCTGCCACGGCATACTTAACGACTACGAGCCTTTCACTCACGATGGATGGGTTTAGCTTGCAACCTACACTTGTCCCTTAAACTTATTTGCGACGGAAGGCGAAAATCAAGAAGCTTGCCATTCCCAGCAAGATCAGACTGGAAGGCTCAGGGATGACGATGATATTGCCTGCACCCGTGAATGTTCCTGTTCCGAATCCATTGAGGGCTGTCGCATCGTAGCTTCCATTTCCGAGGGAGGAGGCACCCATTTTTAAATTCGAAACGGTCCAGTCATTTGCCCCGAAATCAACAGTACCGCCATTTACAGTTAAACTACTGCCCGCATTCCAACTGTCATTGATCTGGAAAAGGCCACCGTCGACAATGACATCCCCTGTGCCCGTCGCGCCTCCATTGTCGAAAATAAGTTTAGCGCTGGTTACTTGCCAAGTGCCGTCGAAAGTATTGGCGGCATTGCTGTAGGTATATTTCGCACCTGCATTCCCTGTATGATTCACCGTGAACCCCGTCCCACCACTCACTTGAGAGGCCACCGTGATGTTTCGTGCATTTGAGGTGGTTCCCGTAAGTAACGAATCTCCAATAATACTTAAATTTCCGGTCAAGGTTTGAATCGTACTGCTGTAACTGGGTACATAATTTGAAATGGTTCCTGCCAGGCGTAAGTCATTCACCGTTTTTGTCGCGGATGTGTTATTGCCACTTTTAAGTGCCAGGGTTCCATAAACGGTCAAACTGTCCCCGGCAAAGGTGACATGGGTTCCCTCCGGGGTGCGGACGGTCATGGTGTCAGGGGTGATGAAGTCATTTCCCGCGTATTCACCGGCGGTGACCCCTGCGGCGGTCCAATCCCAATCGGCATTGGTTGCCCAACTTTTTCCTGATTCATTCGATCTTTTTTGGGTGATATTGTCTGCTTGTACCGCCGCAAAAAGGCATATTCCTACTGTGATGAGTTTGAGCTGAGGGGAGTGAAACATAAAAATAGAGGGGTAGATGTTGTTTTTGATACTACCTAGAATCAATATAAAGCAATGGGAAGTCAAGAGGAAGTTGTTGGAATATCTTTTTGGGCTTTCCCCTATAGAATATGGGGCTGTACTGGAGAGGTCCGGGACTTGAGGGCGGAAGCGTCCTAGATCTCCAGAATCATGTCGTAGTATTCTTGAAGGGTGTGTAGCGATTTGAGGGTGGCCATGCTGAGTAGAATGGACAGTACAATCGTGAGGATGGTCCAGGCGACTTTGTGGGTCCATGAGGTGTTGGGGCGCCACCAGAGCAGAGGCAACGCAAATGGCCCTACACAGAGCAGTCCCATGACGAGGGTAGAGGTTCTGAAATACCACGGACGTTTTTCTTTTTCTGAGGGAAAGGGCGGGGGTCTACCGTCCAAAAATTCGGAGCAATATCTACACTTAATGGCTTCGTCTTGAATTTCTTCTGCACAGTAGGGGCATTTTTTCATAGGAAATGCATACGCGTATTTTTATCTTTCTCCAGAACTTAAGGGCAAAGTGTTGGTGGTGTTTAAATTTTTGTTTCTCATCCTTCCTTGTGCTTTAAAAGCTGACGCCCTGATTGAAAGAGGAGGGAAGCATATATTCATAAGTATGATTTGTATTGGTCCCCACTCATAAATTGAGGTACGCTCTTGTTTAACGCTGTTGATTAAAATAGTCCATTTTTCTATTTTCCCTATGTCTAAATTATTTCCTCATCCATTTGCCCCAACCCCACGTCATTTTTCCTGTGGGTTAGGCTGGGGGATTTGTGTGTTGGCGCTGATGATATGGGTGGGGAGGGTGATTGATCTCCCTTTTCTGAGGGTGATCTCCCCCCGGGGGGAGAATTTACTCACTGTCTTTTGTTTCCTTCTGAGCGGAATCTCGCTGGTTCTTTTAAATCCTCCCCGTTGTTGGCTGTATTCGCGACAAATTTTGAAAGGGTGTGCGGGAAGTCTGATACTGCTGGCTTGTCTGTCATTGGTTGAGAGTACGGCAACTGTTTTTGCAGTCTTGGGAGGGCGAATGTCGGAGGCCTCGGCGTTCAATTTTTTATGGTTGGGCTGTGCATTTTTGACGATTGACGGATGGCGTTGGCAGGGATGGCGACCCGCTTACCTTTGTGCGCTATGGGTGTCTCTTATGGGGTTACTGGCCTTCACGACCTATGTTTATGGAGTGCGTTTTTTGTATGTGCGCTCTTTTTTTTATTCAATGTCCCTGCTTCCGTCTTTGGGGTTTATGATGCTGGGGTTGGGTATACTTTGCGCGAGAAAAGGAGAGGATTATGTACAGTTGTTCACTCGGGAAAGTCGTGGGGGGCGACTGGCGCGTCGGTTACTTCCGCTAGCACTTCTGGTTCCCATTGCTGTGGGGTGGATGTTGTTGTTGTTGTTCGAAACTGCCGGATTTTTTGAGTTTGAATTTGGGTTGGCCCTGTTGGCCATGAGTAATGTGATCCTCTTTTCGATTGTGATTTGGCTCACAGCGGCCTGGGTGGACCGAACGGATTTAGATGTCAAGGAGCAGCATCTGCGACATCAACAATTAATCGAGTCCTTGCCGCAATTGGTGTGGACTTGTCGGGCGGATGGACAGTGCGATTATTTGAGTCCGCAATGGGTTGGTTATACAGGTGTCCCCGAGGGTGCGCAGTTAGGAGACGGGTGGATGGAGAGGATTCATCCACAAGATCGTGCCCGAATGCTGAAGCGCTGGGAAGAGGCCTGTCGTCATGGACGGCCTTTAGATGAGGAGTTTCGGATTCAGCGGGCTGACGGTGTTTATCGTTGGTTTCAATCCCGAGCCGTCGCTCAAAAAAATGCACAGGGAGAGATTATAAAGTGGTTTGGGACACATACCGATATAGATGATCGATGGCAGGCTGAGACTCAGGCGAAAGCCTCTTTCAAAGCGATTGAAGATTTTAAAAATGCATTGGATGAGCATGCCCTTGTTACCACCACGGATGTAGAGGGGCGCATTATTTCTGTTAATGATAAGCTTTGTGAGCTTTCAGAATATTCGCGAGAAGAGTTTCTGGGACGCAACCATAACATTCTGAATTCAGGTCATCATTCGAAAGAATTTTTCGGAGAGATGTGGGGGACCATTTTGAGTGGAAAGGCGTGGCGGGGGGAGGTGAAAAATCGCAAGAAACGGGGAGGGCATTTTTGGGTGGATACGACGATTGTCCCGTTGTTCGATGAGGAAGGACGCCCCAGAGAATTTATCGCCATTCGTGCTGACATTACGAAACTTAAACATGCGCAGGAATCCATCCATAGAGCTCATGATGAAATGGAACAACAGGTTGAGTTGCGTACGCATGAATTAGAATTGTCTAATGCTAAACTTATTAAAAATGCGGAGCAATTGAGTGAGGCCCAACGTATTGCGCTATTGGGGAGTTGGGAATTGGATGTAGAGACGGGTGAGATTCAGTGGAGTGATGAACTGTTTCACATTATAGGGCTTGATTCTGAAAAAGGGGCTCCCGCGTATTCATCACTTGAGAAATGGTTTACCGCAGAATCGTGGAGACGTTTAGAAATCGGGATTGCTCAAGCCATCTCCAAGGGAGAAGGATATACCTTAGAGCTGGAAGTTGTGAAGGTTGACGGAGCCCACCGTTGGGCGGTGACACGTGCGGAAGCCTTTAGGGATGACCAAGGAAATGTTGTTCGGTTGGCGGGTACCTTTCAGGATATTACCGAACTGAAAGAGATACGATTAAATTTGGAGCGGTTGACTGAGCGGTTTAAGTTGGCCAGTGAAGCTGCCGTCATTGGGGTATGGGATTGGGACTTGCAACGGGATACGTTGAATTGGGATCAAACCATGCGTGACCTGTTTGGGATAGAGGGATCTATCAGCTATGAACGTGGAATGAGCATGGTGCATCCTGAGGATTTGCGGGAAACCAAAGAGGCGATGGATAAAGCACTTGCTGGAGAAAAAGACTTTAAACATGTTTTTCGAATTTTGAGACCTGATGCTACGGTACGCTATCTCTATGGTGCGGC
Source organism: Kiritimatiellota bacterium B12222 (assembly GCA_029719485.1). Classification (GTDB taxonomy): domain Bacteria; phylum Verrucomicrobiota; class Kiritimatiellia; order SS1-B-03-39; family UBA6053; genus UBA6053. Next base: position 2,023,659 of record CP120722.1, read on the forward strand.
CGTTATTCACCGGGATGAAGAGGGGATTCCCTTGCGTATGGTGGGGGTGAATTTAGATGTGACCTCCGAACAAGAATACGCATCGAAACTTCGTGCGAGTGAAAAACTACTTCGAGATTTTGTTCTACATGCACCTGCAGCCATTGCGATGATGGATCAAAACATGTGTTATTTACAGACCAGTGAACGCTGGATCATTGATTATAACCTCACGGGAAGAGATCTCATCGGGCGAAGTCATTATGAGGTTTTTCCTCAACTTCCCGATCACTGGAAAGAGGTGCATCGCCGGGTATTACAAGGGGCGGTAGAGTTTTGTGATGAAGATCCTATGATTCAGCCCGATGGACGTATAGAATGGATCCAATGGGAGGCACGTCCGTGGTATTTATCTGATGGGAGCATTGGAGGGTTGCTTTTCTTTACGCAATTTATCACTGATCGAAAAGAAATGGAGCTGCAACTCACGCAACAAAAAGAACTGCTTGAGAATAGCAATCGCGATTTAGAGCAGTTTGCTTATGTTGCCTCGCACGATTTACAAGAGCCATTACGGGCGGTGACGGGCTGTGTGCAGATTTTTCAACGACGCTATGCCGACCACCTGGATGAAGATGCGGAACAATTGATTACTCATATTGTCGATGGTGTAGATCGCATGCAGAATTTGATTCGCGATTTGCTCGCGTATTCACGGGTGGGAACCCGGGGAAAAACATTCGCCATGGTTGAAAGCCAGGATTGTCTTAAGGCGGCTTTAGAGAATCTCCAATTATCGATCGATGAAAGTGGCGCAACGGTGAGGGTTGAAAGACTTCCTTGTGTGAAGGCAGATCCTGTGCAATTGATTCAATTGTTTCAAAATTTAGTGGGGAATGCTATCAAATATCAGGGAGATGACCCGCTGGAAATCCATATTGACGCGCAACAAGAAGATAAGGGGAACTGGCGATTTTCCGTGAGTGATAATGGTATTGGAATGGAAAAACAGTATTTTGATCGTATTTTTATGTTGTTTCAAAGGCTTCATACCCGCAATGAATATACGGGTACAGGCATAGGGCTGGCCCTGTGTAAAAAAATCATTGCCCGTCATGGCGGGCGTATCTGGGTAGTGTCTGATTTAGGAAAAGGCTCTACATTTTATTTCACCATTCCTTTGGAGAATTGATACCATGAGTATTCCCTCGAGACCTATTGAAATTCTACTGGTTGAAGACAGTCCTACGGACCGTTTGATCGCGGTGGAGGCGCTTAAATCGGCCAAAATTTTAAACAGTCTCAATATCGCAGAAAATGGGGTTGAGGCCATGGCGTACTTGCGACGCAAAGGGAAGTACAGTTCGGCACGACGTCCTGATTTGATCCTCTTGGACTTGAACCTTCCTAAAATGGATGGCCGTGAAGTATTAAAGGAAATTAAATCTGATCCCTTTCTCGCGTATATCCCCGTGGTGGTGATGACAACCTCGGAAGCGGATGAAGATGTGGTCAGTGCTTACGGGCATCATGCCAATAGTTACATCACAAAACCTGTGGATTTCGAACGTTTTACTGAAATCATTCTCGCCATAGAAAATTACTGGTTTGAAGTTGTGACATTGCCATCCGAATGTTCGGTAAAACGACTTTCAGCCTCTCTGGGAAAGCAAGCGAAACCTGCTCATACTGATCCAGAACGACCGGTGGAAGTCCTGCTGGCTGAAGATAATCCTGTGGATGTTTTGTTGATCCGTGAGGCTTTAAATAACTCCGCTCAGGTGAAATTCTCTCTTACGCATGTCGAGCGTTTGTCAGAACTACATGAAAAATTGAAGTCGGACATTTCTTTTGATGCACTGCTCGTAGATTTGGGCTTACCGGATAGTCAGGGGCTGGATACCTATCGTCAGGCCCGTCGCTGGGCAAATGATTTACCCATCATTGTACTGACGGGTTTGGATGATGAAGTGACAGGGTTGAGTGCTTTGCGGGAAGGTGCTCAGGAATATTTAGTGAAGGGGCAATTATCGGAATACAGCCTTGCCCGCGCATTACGCTATGCCTTGGAACAAAAGAGCCTGGAAGAACGTTTGCGACATGCCCAAAAAATGGAGGCCATGGGGCAGTTATCCGCGGGAGTGGCCCATGACTTTAATAATATTTTGTCAGTGATTTTGGGAAGGGTGGGGATGATGATTCCTGAGATTGAAAATGAGGAGTTGGCCAATTCTGCGCGTGAAATTCAGCGTGCGGCCGAACGGGCGTCCCACCTAACGCGACAATTGTTGACCTTTAGTCGTCAGCAGGTGATGCAATTAAAACCCTTGGATTTCAATGATTTGGTTGGAAATGTTACCCAAATGCTTCGACGAATTTTGGGAGAGGATATTCATTTAGAATTACAGTTAGGGTCAAAGGTTCCGCTTGTAGATGCGGATGTGGGGATGATGGAGCAGGTGATTTTAAACTTAGCTGTGAATGCCCGGGACGCGATGCAGGGTGGGGGGAAGTTGACGTTGCAGACGAAAAGCGTGGAGTTCTCAGTAGAGGAAAGTAAACGATTTAAAGACGGTTACGCCGGTCATTTTGTGCAATTATCGGTGTCTGATAATGGCTGTGGTATGACTGAAAAAGTGATGCAACGTATTTTCGAACCTTATTTCACTACCAAGGATGTAGGGAAGGGGACGGGTCTTGGTTTGGCTACAATTTTTTCTATTGTGCAGCAGCATCGAGGATGGATCGACGTGAAAAGTGAGCTGAAGAAAGGCTCCTCTTTTTCTGTTTATCTCCCTGTAAGTACGGTGAAATCAAAATTAATTCCACTCGCGACAGCTTTGAAACTGGAAAAAGGGCATGAAACCATTTTGGTGGTAGAAGATGAAGAGTGTTTGTTGATGATGGCCACGTTGATTTTGGAAAAGTTTGGGTATAAGGTCCTCAAAGCGGCGTCCGGGCCTGAAGCCCGTGAGGTCTGGAAAAAACATCATCAAGAAATTGATCTTCTTTTGACGGATATGATTTTGCCGGGTGGAAAAACAGGGAGGGAGATCGCTGATGAATTCAAGACGTTAATTCCCAGTTTAAAAGTTCTGTATACCAGTGGGTACAGCAAAGATTTTATTAGCGAAGATTTTGTATTGGAAGAAGGGGTGAACTTTTTGCAAAAACCTTACGAGATGAAAAGACTTGCAAATGCTGTGCGTTGTAATTTGGATCGCGAATAAGAAAGCGCAATGGGCTCAGCGGTTAAGGGCAGAGTGGTTATGGCTCTTCGTCGTTGCGCGTCGGCGTTAGCATCAGCCCGCTGAAGGTGATTTGTTGTTTATTTTGATCCCACGAGAGAACGTGCCTTTTACCGGATGTTGCCCCTCGGTAGTTCGTGGCATATGACTGTGTCCTGAGGTGATTTCTGTGGGTTTAAGTGCGAATGCATCATCGATCTTCCGCTGTTGAAAATCAGAAGTTTCACAAGCTCTTCTCTCAACATTGCATGAAAAAGAAATAGAGGTGTCCGTAACATGTAGTCCGGGATAGTGCATGCATGGGCTTCGATTCCTGACCTCGAATGATCCTTGGGGTGCCTGTTGGTACAGTCGCCGTTGACTTCAGCGTCGCAGTTGGCCTCAGGGCATCGATAAAGTGAAGCCATTGCTCGTGTAAGTGATGACCATGCCGGCGGGTAGTTGGGTGGAGTCAAATTCACCGTTCCGCGTGCCGTTGCCACTGATAACGGTCCACGAGTCGCCTGAACTGGGTGAGAATCCGCCGAGAGCTGTGAAGACGAGAGTACCACCCAATTGAAGGTTTTGTGTGACGACGATCTGGGTGTAATCACCGGCAGCCGTTCCCGCGGCCTCAAATGAGGTTATGGCAAAATCACTACTCAGGTCCAGGATATCACAGCTGAGGCTTCCTTTGGTCAGACTCAGGGTGCCATGTTCGATCGTTAAGGTGGCATCATGGTTCGGATTGGAAACCCAGAGATCGCCACCGTCTATGATCACATCCGATGTGATGTTGAGGCTATCACTGGCCGGGGCGATGTTTCCTGCTACTGTCATGCTTCCGTTGCTGAGGGTAAGGCTTGCGGTGACGGAAGGGGCCGAACCCGATTGGGTTCCCATAATGAGATCTCCAGTTACCTCAACTGCACCCGTGCCTGAAACATAGATGGCACCTTGTACATTTCCGCCACTGGCCACATTTTCAGCTAAACTGATGTGGCCTGCTTTGAAGACACCCCCGCTGACATTTAGGGTACCTGAAGCGAGAGCTGGGCTGGAGCTGCGGTAAATGGAACGACCCAAAGTAAGGGAGTTCACATCGATGGTCCCCGCGGCCATACTCAACGTTCCTTCTGCACCCGCAGGATTCCCATATTGAATGTAGGCTTGCTGTTGTGCGATCAGGACATCGCCCAGTAGGGCATCCACACTGCCCTCGCTGAAATCTATATGGGCTTCCACATGTCGGGTATTCATTTTATTTGAATAGGCGCCGTTAACAGCCATGGTTAACTCTGCACGAGAGCTACCATCTTTTGCTCTGATTTTAACGGTAGGGCTTGTACCAGTGCTGAAGGTTGGGAAGCGGATGTATCCGTCCCTGGCGGCGTAATTGGCGTTGGGATCGACCCGAGCCGCGACAAAGATTTCATCGGCATTTATGACGTTATGGCGACCCAAATTTAGATCCACTTGTCCGTCTGCCGCGGAGTCACCATTTGAATCGCCCACTACCAGCAGGTTCGTGGTAAGGGTAGTGCTTCCACCCTCTGCGGAGGGCAAGTCCAGTTGAGCTCCCGCACGACGACCGAAACCTACATAGAAGTTGTCTACGGATGCGGTTACGCTGTTCAGGCCTGAAAGATCAAGATAGACCATGCCCAAATGATTGAGAGAAGGATTGGCGGCTTTAAAATCTAAGCCAGGGGTGTCGATGACTAAATTTCCTCCGCCGGTCATGGTAACCGTCGTGTGATATTGGCCCGATAATTCATGTCCTCCCACCAAAAATGCCTGATCCGGAGCAGAGCTACCATCAATGGTCAATGTTACGCCGTCGGAAATTTGCGTGGTGTGTGCATAGGCATTGTTCGCGTAGGATTGGCTGGTTGAATTGGTGTACGCGAGTGAGGAGATGGTAAGGTTTGCATCTACAAGTGCATTTACCTGACCGGTGACCGTACGATCATCACTGTCGAAAATAAGATCCATATTCGCAGGAGAACTTAAAGTGTCCCAGTTTCCTGCAGTAGTGAGTTTCATGTCTGATCCCAGTCCGGTCCAAATGGCTTCCCCCATGCCTACAAGGGGAGGCATGGCCAGAATAAAGCCATTGGCGGTATAGGTGATGGTCATTCCCGCAGGAAGCACGGTGTTTTCAAATTCACCATTCCGAGTACCGTTACCCGTGATGACCGTCCAGCTGTCTCCCGCTGCGGGGATGTAGTTTCCCACGGCCGAAAAGACGAGGCTACCGCCTAATTCCAGGCTTTGATTGACATGCACTTCGGCGAAGTCACCTACGTTTGTCCCTGCTGCTTCAAAAGTAGTGACTGCAAAATCACTGCTGAGGTCCAAGACGTCAATGGTGGCGCTACCGGTGCTAAGCTGTAGGGTTCCTTGCTCTATGATGAGGGAGGCATTCTCTGCTGGATTGCTTACGATAAGATTACCTCCGTCGAGGATAACATTAGATGTGATCGTAAGCGAGTCACTGGCGGGGGCCATATTTCCCAAAACCGTGAGGGTACCTTGCGTAAGGGTAACCGTCGCTGAAATGCTGGCGGCGGAACCTTGATGGTTCCCCAAGGTGAGGTCGCCGCTGACTTCAACGGAGCCTGTTCCTGATACATTTAGTGAGCCCTGTACGTTCCCGCTACTCGCATGATTGTCGGCGAGAATCATAGTACCTGTTGTGAAAACACCTCCACTTACATTCAATATTCCTGAAGCGGTTGCTGAATTGGCACTACGATTGATTGAGCGCCCTAAGGTGATGGAGCTGGCATCGATGATGCCTGCACTCATGGAGAGGGTGCCCTCTGCGCCTGCAGGGTTGCCATATTGCATGAAACCTTGGTGTTGTGCCACTTGTACATCTCCCAAGAGGGCGTCTACGCTGCCGGCCGTGAAATCTAATGCCGCTTCAATATGCCGTGTATTCATTTTGTTGGAATAGGCTCCATTCACAGCCATGGTGAGATTTGCCCGGGATACGCCATCTTTTGCACGAATCTTAAGCGTAGGGGTTGCGCCGCTCGTAAATTCCTGAAACTGGATATAACCATCTCTTGATGCATATTGAGCGGATGGATTCGAGCGGGCTCCTACATAAATTTCATCTGCATTTATTTCATTATATCGTCCCAAGTTGAGGTCTACTCTGCCATCGGCCGCCGAATTACCGTCGGAATCACCAACGACCAAAACAGAGGCGGTAATGGAATTCGTTCCATTCGCAAAAGAAGGTAAAGTCATCTCTACTCCTGCGCGCCGTCCGAAGCCTACATAAAAATTATCGACCGTTGCGGTTAATGAATTAAGACCTGACATATCTAAATATACATTGCCGAGATGATTCAAAGATGCGTTTGCGGCTAGGAAATCAGAAGTAGGCGCATTGATGACCAAATCACCTCCTCCTGTCATGGTGACGTAGCTATTGTATTGGCCGGAGATTTCGTTGCCTCCAACCAACAAAACGTTGTCTGGGGAGGAACTTCCATCAAGGGTAAGGGTCACACCTGCTGGAATTTCTGTGGTATGGGCGTGTTCATTATTTACAAAGGGATCCGCAGTTGAATGGGTATAGGCTAAGGAAGAAATGGTGGTGTCCACGTCCACAGTATTTGTGACGACGCCTACTGCGGCACGATTGTCTGCGCCAAAAGTAATGTTTCCTCCCGAGGGTGTTCCTCCTGACCAATTCGCGCTGTTCGACCAGTTGTTGTCAGTTCCCGCTCCGTCCCAAGTGCGATAAATTCCCAGGCTTTGTGTGGTGGCACTTGCGGTTGCGGAATTTGCGGATGTGTTATCCTCTGCATCGAATGCTGCCACAGTATAGGTATAGGTAGTGTTTGCCGATAATCCTGTATCGCTATAGCTGGGAGTGAAGGCTACATCAATCCACTGTGTGTCGCGAAGAATGTCATATCCTTGAACACCCACATTGTCCGTTGAGGCATCCCAACTCAGGTTAATTTGACTGGTTGATACTGCAGTTGCGGTAAGGTTTTGAGGGGGTGTGGGCGCTTCGGTATCCGGTAAGGTGAGGGTCGCGGACCATGCTTCAGGCTGATCGAGCAGAGAGACGGCTCTCACGTGACAGCGTAGATTTTTTGTGACGCTATCTGCGTCTTCGACAAAAGTGGGGCCTGTCTCTCCCACAATGGGTTCTCCATTTTTATACCAGCGGTACTCAAGTTGAGATGCGCTAACATTTGGGGTGCAGGTAATGGTGTTCCCGATCCCCCGGGTACCTGTAAGGATGGGGAGGGTGTTGAAAGCACTCGGTACGTCATCGAGGTCGCGTTCCCGTTGTTGGACTTCGATCCAGTCAATGGTCATGTCATATATTTCCCCATCAACGGCAGCATTTTCCCATTCCCGTAATGCCCAATCTACCATGATATATCGTTTCACGAGCATCCATGCTTCCGTAGGAACGCGTGCGACCTCTTTGTCATCCACGATAATATAGCTGTAGTCATCTTCAATTCTGAACTCCCAAATATGGTATTGACCATCATAAATATTGATGCTGGGTACAAAGTTTTTTCCCGAATTAAGAGGGGTGCCAATGATTTTATCTCTGATGTCCGGAGACTGACGAATTTCGGGAATGTTGTAGGCGAGGCTACCTGCGTGAATGTGTTGGGAGGTGTTGAGCCACTCACCGTTCAGTCCGTCATATTCGAAGAAATCTAATTCAATCCGATTGCGTGTGCGCCAGAATAAATGTTCCGTCCCATATGACCAAAAAGCGGGAAAGAACCCGGGACGAGGCCATTCCGCAGCTGGGAATTTGCAACGAATCCGAAAACGACCTTTGCCCCAAGAGCGACCTTGGCCTTCTCGATTCACGGAACTGAATGCACCGGTTTTCCAATTCCCGTTTACGTCTAATAATCGCAAGGTCATGGTGCCGATGTCTGTATCGTCATGAATGTAGGTCGAGGGAGTATTCCATTTATACTGGGCCAAAGCGCTTGCTCCCACCACGGAGCCAATATGGGTAGGTGCAAACCAAATATCACTGGGAGATCCACTACGATCATCTACAACGCTATCGACTTTAAAATCATCAAAAAATACCACGGAATAATCATCGCCGTTTCCATCGTCAAGACTAGGGGGAGGATTGCCAATATTGACGGTTTTGGTTGCCGTGCTGATCGCAGCCCACGAATCCCATGTGCTCTGATCAAATGTAAAACGGGAGGGATTGTCATTGGCGTCTAAACCGCTGGGCGCAGTGTTTTTATAGGGATGATTTGAAGGCAGGAGATCTTCACGACCTGCGCGCCAGTGTGCCCATGCCACTAATTTATCTACCTGAGCATCATTCAATTCACTTTGACCAATAAGGACGCAATCAATGGCTACATCTGCGGCCAAGATGTTTTCCCCCGAAATATTATTTGCACCCAAATAACTGGGTGAATTGTCCAAGCAAACGTTCATGCCCGTAAAAGCGATGGGGGCCTGTTCGACGCCATTGATCCACGCATGGAATTGACCTCCACGTCTGAAGCCGACCATGATGTTCCAGTCTGTAAACGAACTTTCGGCATCTTCCAGTTGGACAGTGGCGCCATTATGATTGTTGAGTATGCTGCGGAAACTACCGTCGCTCCCTGAAAACTTTACCACGGGTTGCCGATGCCAATAACCGTTTCCCGCTCCATTAACGGTTAGAACGGGAACATTGCCCCCAACGCCATCCATATCGGCACGGGAAATGACGACCCACCAGCGATGTAACCAGACGGCATCTCTGTCGGTAGACCATGAAAGGTTTTGTGAGGTTCCGGCCTCAAACAATACTCCTCCGTTATTCGCGAGTTTGGTGGCGGTGCCGGTTGCGGTTTTGGGTTTAATCCCCCCAGAAGTCCAGGTCGTAACCGGTCCATCTACGAGGTCCTCTTGACGAAAGTCAACTACAACTGTTTCTGGAACGAGATCGGGCGACCAATTGCCATAACCCTGAAGGGGAAGTAAACATGACGCCAGAGAGACCATGGAGCAGAGAGCTCTGTTTAAACGTACTTTTCTAAATTCAACTTTCATGGTCGTCTCCTGATGTTCATTGATGGATGAGTCCGAACATCATTTTGACCTCTCTGGGAGCTGAAGCAAAGCGGGGTAACTTTTGATCCACAACACCGTAGTGACGTAAAGAAATGAAGTAGGAATATCGTTTCTGAGAATAGTGCGGTGCACCCTGAGTCTCTTGTCGATGTTCAGACAACTTTTATTGTGTTGGATTGATTATCAGGGTAGCTCTTGCAGTTGAACAAGGGCTGATCCATGTGGTATTCATTCAGTTATATGTGATATTTCAAAAGAATTGAGTGTTAATGAGGTGTCGGTTATTAAAAATTAATAACGACCTTCATACATCGTGGTCGCGTTTTGCCTTATATATTCACTGTGTTGAAGTTTTTTTGATTGTTGTGTTTTAAAACTTCACTTGATGGAGGTTGTGGTGGGGTTTTGTACTGTTTGTGAAGTATGTGAGATTCTTTAAGGTGGTGGCTATGAGTAAAATAGGGGATGTGCTGATCCGTCGTAGTTTATAAGGTGCATGAAGGTCCATTTCTGCCCGATGACAAAGAGTAATATCTTTTTATTTAAGGACAGGTGTGGATGGGTTTTGCCTGTCGGGAATCACGTTTAGCATCTATAAAAGTAGGGGCGGGTACTGAGCTTAGGACTTGCGAACCTCTTGCAGCACGTTGTGGATATAGCTCAGCTTTTGTTTGACCGCAGGGTTTAGAATAAAGGGGTACACATCAGAGTGTCCCATACTGCGATTGATAGAATTGAGGGCATAGGTTAAGGCCACGGCTTTGTTTAGAAAGCCATCAAAATGGATAGAGAGGTAGGGGTCGATATCCGCAACCATGGCCATGGGGTTTTCCTGATCTCCTAAACGAGGAGAGAGTGAAACCCCGAGTGCATATGCGGTTTCCATGCTGTCGACCAAGTGCAGGTAATGTGACCATGTTTCAGCCCAGTCTTCCCAAGGATGGGAGGAGGCATATGCGCTGATGTAGTGTTGCGACCAGTCCGGGCGCGGACCCTGATTGTAATACTGATGGAGTGCTTCGGCATAGTCCCTTGATTCATTTCCAAAGTGGACTCGAAAACTTTTGAGTCGGTCGGGAAAGGGGCGAATGAGTAGGTCCCAATAATAATGTCCGACTTCATGGCGCAAGTGACCTAACAAAGTGCGATAGCGCTCTTTCATATTCACGCGATTTCGTTCACGCACTACTGGGTCAGCTTCTCCGATGGCGATGGTGATGATCCCTGCTTGGTGACCGGTCATGGTTTCGGCATCATCAGGAACCACCTGATCAGGATCGATAAAGTCGAAGCTGAGGCCCGTATTCGGGTCGGTGGATTTGTTTTTTACGGGGAGGCCCAGACGCAATAAACTATAAACCAGACGATGTTTGGCGTATTCAATTTCCCGCCATCCCTTTAGGCTTTCATCGTCTTGGAAATTAGGAATGTAGTGATTTAACTTACAGGCTGTACAAAAGGGAGATGTGGTATCGGTGGCGACCAACCAATTGCAGACCCCGAAGCCATGATTTTTGCAATAACGGCGGTCATTTTGGGTAAAGGATCGTAGTTGGAGCGTAGAGGCTTCAAACCCTACCTGAAATCCGCAGCGTTCGCATTTTGTATTTTCAAAATGGAGCACTTGCCCACACTGTTCACATTGAAAGAGTTTCATAAATCTACTTCAACCATTCGAGCTGAGGATAGTCAATCATGGAGCAAGACCCCAGACCTATAGAACATGGACCATGATCTTTATGAACGCTTCTGCCTAAAGACCTGCTGAGGGATGTATCTGAGCATTTTTATTTGAATAGCGCATGAGTGGGGGAATTATTTAATGGGGGTTCCGCAACTGGTGCAGAAGCGAGCTCCTGGAGTTAGTTTGTTGCCACATGAGGTGCAGAAACTGGCTTTGGTGGCGGGTGAGCGTAGCTGTTCTTCTCCTTCAGTAAGGGGGAAGATGGCTTTGGATGTTGTTGAAGGCGCTGAAAGTGGTCTTCGAGGAAGTTGGCCCATATCCAGTGTGATTTTAGTTATTCCTTCAGCGCGAATATGAAAGGAGGTCTCAAAGTTGACGGCAGGGTCCAAGGCTTCAAGTCTGTACGCTCCAGGCGGCAAAGAGATCGGGGCGCTTCCAAACAGGGCCTGCGCAACGCTTTCTCCATTTGCATCGATGATGTTGAATTCAGGAACAGGAGGAACAACAATGGATTGCAGATCTTGGGTCAATCGTTCCGCATGTTGAACGGGCCAATAAATTCCTTGGGCCGCTTTGGCCATTTCGGTTAATTGTTGGGTCCATTCGGGTCGATTGATATCAAATCCTAAGATGAAAAATTCAATGTCCTTTCGTTTGGCGTACGCGGCAGCGGCTGCGACGGGATCGGTTTTGCGGTTATCTTCGCCGCCATCGGTTAATAACACGACCATGGTTTGACCTTTATTATTTGAAGGGATGTCGTTGAGGGCTTGGGTGAGACTTAAGGCCAGCGGTGTTTTGCCCAGAGCCCTGAGGGATGCCAATTGGGCCGATAGTTGATCCGGGTTTGTCTCCATCCATGGAATAATTAATTCCGTGTCCTGTTCGGCGCCTATATCGACAGCTCGTTTGGTATGTCCGTAGGCACGTACGGCGATGCGTGTTCCTGGGGGGAGGGAGGCTGCAAGGTCTGTAATCGCTGTTTTGGCGATATCGAGTTTACTGACTCCATTGAGTTGAGGACGCATAGATCCTGAAGAATCGAGGATGAGGTAAACCTGATGTTGGATGTCGGGTATCATGACTTGGGTTTCAAGCATGCCTGGTCCTTGGGGTTTGTTATGGGGATCTAAGTCTAGTGAAGGGGTAGCCCGGGTAAGAAATAACAAAGCAAAAGATGTGGTGAGCATGGGGTCATCTTCACCTTTACTCGTCGGCCAAGCCCCCGTTGGGCTTTGTTGTTTTACCAAATAGTCTGCTCCAAGGGGGTACCATTCAAATTCTCCTATAAAGTCGATCCCTAGAATTTGTCCCACCCGTTCGAGGGAGTAGATGTAATAATAGTTATGGTTTTGGGAAAGTGGATTTTCTTCTACCATAAAATTTTGTACTAACCAGCTGAGCCCATTTCGGATGCGCAAATGTTCTCGAGGCGTGAGGTCATTCATCAAGCGATCCATGCTGATGGCCAAAATGCAAATACCGGCGGCGGTCATCGATCCGTAGGCCTTGGATTTGCCCGTATAAGAAAATCCTCCCAGATAGGTTTGGCTCAGATCGGTATGTTGTCTCAGCGACATGCGGGAGAGGACTCGTTGCCATACTTCATCTGAAATGGGGATGCCGCTGCGTTCAGCGGACCATAAACCCAGCACTGCAAATTGAGTGACGGAATGATCACCGGATTTCCCCATTTCCCATGACTGGGTGCGCTCAATCGGATTTTCGGGTAAGGTGATTTCTGAAGGAACTTCACCTCCGATGACTTGCAGGACAGGGGGCGGGGGGGCAGGTTCTGATGAAACATCGGGAACGGCATAAAAATGCTGGGGAGATGACGCGTTGTAGTTCCAGGTACCATTCTCGCCCTGCGTTTCCACAAAGAAGTGAGCCAGTTCTTCCATTTTAGGTAAGAAAACGGGGTCACCATAGGCCTCAATCACCATGGCCATGATCGCATTTTTATAAGTGCCTGTTTCTCTTACATTGAGCGCGCTGATAAATTGGCGCAACGCTTGGTCAAATTCGGGATAGGTTAAATGGGCCTTGCAGTGCACCAAGGCTAAAATTGCGGGGTAATTTTCGCTCCGTTGCGTGATTCTGCCATGTTTTTCAATCTCAATTTTAAGTCGGGACCAAAGATAATCTCTACCGCTGTCAATGGCATGATTCACCTGCTCGGGCTTTAATCCCACCCCTTCAATGCCTTTGGGGATGGCTTGGGGGGGCAGGACCATGAGACCGTTTTCCGCAAGGGTTAAATTTATATCGGGGTTGGTTAAGGCTTCTTCCTCTGGGTGTTCTTCAGGAAACAAGTTGATAGAGCGGTAGTGTCGAATCCCGTTTACTTTGAGACGTACGGGGTTCTGCTCTTTTTTTACCTGCCAGTACATGCTGAATTCGCGATAGCCCCCTTGAGGAATCCAGGTTTCATAGCCATTGTTCGGTGGCGCTTCCGGACCTTGCCACGTATAGGGATGAGCTTTGATATGCACACGATTCAGATCAGTTAGTTCCAATAAATCTCCAGGTTTAAAGAATAGTCCTTGTTTCGCAGTACTGGTGATTCCTATCTCGAGTTTTATCCATTCTGATTGGATGGGAGCTGATTTCTTGTTGACGATCTCAGGGCGACTTACCTCAATCATATCCAAGGTGAAATCAAGATCAGCAAGGCTTTGCCAGCGATCTCGTACTGGGGGGGTATAATTAGGGTCACCTTTTAAGGTGAAGTAAATTGTATCAGGTGTGGTGACGGACGCGCCGGGGATGGCCGTGGGGGCAAATCCGCATTGCACTTGTATGGACTCGGCGGCCACAAATTCATCCGGGGAGAGCTTAAAAGCCATTTGTCCTCCGGAAACGACACCAGGTAAGAGGCGGCTTTCTTCATCGAACATAAACCTATCGACGTTTAGAGACCGTTTGCCATCTATTATCACTTGCATGCGAGGCTTCCAATCACGCCATTTGACTGGATGGATTTCAGCGATATCTACATTTGGATTTTCGGTGGGGTGATGAAGTTTGCTGATTCCTCGAATATCGACGACCAGCCAACCTCCATTATAAGAGAGCTTTCCGAGGAAGGTTTCCTGATACTCAAATCCGTATAATCCCAGCTCCGCGATTTGATTTTGGATGCGTTGAACGGGTTCTTGTAGAGGCATTTCCACATTTTGAATAAGGGGAATTACGGCCGGAGCGCCTTTTTCCTGTGTAAAAAGTAAATCCACGGTCCCTAAGGATTCGAGAGGGACTTTGTAAAATACAAAGTTTCGGACGGATGGGGTGTCAGGTGTAAAGGTGATGGAATTGGCAAGTTGTGGATCGGTGTTCCCGTATTCTTTCATATTTAACAGCAAGGAACCGTTGAGTCGAATGGGGAGTACTTTAGCTAAATCGGGCAGGGTGAACGATTCTGTTTGCTGGGGAGGGCGGGTGAGCTCAAGGTCAATGGCTAAGATAACTTCGCCTTCCTCTGCTGTGTGGGTGTAATAACTCTCCAACAGATAAAATCGATGCGCGGTTAGCTGTAGTTCGGGGAGGGATGCTGATCGTGCTACGACATTCCCATCCGCTGGTGGAATGATTACAATATCTTCTTTGTTTTCTTTCTGAGGGCTTTCCCAGGTAAGAATAGGGAAGTGGCTTTGATGGATTGGGGTCAAAGGGGCGGACGGAATCTCAGGATTTACAGAAAAGGTTTCACCGGCTGTATCACTTTCTTCCACGGCTAAAGTGAGAGGGGGCTCGGGTCTTGACAGCTCGGACAGGTTTAAGGTGATTTGCCCGGCTTTGGATACGCCTCCGTAGTTGAAAATAACCTCTTCTGTTTCAGGCGTGATATCAAAAATATAGGCGAAACTGCGCGCTTGTTTATTTGCCGGAATCCACACGGTTTCGGGCATTTCAATGCCTGCTTTGAGTTCCACACGTGTCGGTTTGACGCTATCACCGTTGGTGAGGTGTAGGGTTGCGCGCGAAGAGGCCTGATACATGCCCCCTTGATCACTGATGTTCGTCAAGGTGGTCCAAATGGCGACTTGGGTGGACGCTTCGTTGGTTTGAACTTTCCGTAGTTGGAGAGGAAGCGGGTTATCCTCAATTTTGGCGAGCACGGGGGAAGGTGAGGGAGGCTTTTGATTGGGGGTTAGATTAAGCGTGATGGGGGCGGGTTGGAAAAAGCCTTTTTCCGTTTTGAATTGGGGAAAGCCTAAATAAAGGTCGAAGGTCTTGGCGTCTTGAGGAACTAAAAAGACCGCGCGACCTCCCGTGGGGCTTGCGGAAGGAAATACAGGTTCTGGCGCTAAGGTGGAAAGGATAGGGTTACGCACAAAGGCGTGTTCGCCATCGATTACCAGTTGAAGCATTTGAGGCGCTTTTTGATAGAGTACCGGCACGGGGACGGACTGCAGGTCTGTTAAGTTGGCATCGGCATTTACGGCGAGCGCATCGATTTTTTTGCTTTGTAAGCTGTGTCCGATTAGGTCCACTATCGCCCATTGGGTACCTGGGGGTGCGGATTCACCCTGGAGGCTCTGTTTTAATTCCAAACTAAGGACCTCCAGATGAAGGTAGTCTGGAGAGGAGGAGGCCGCAATCGGTTTTTGTTTCACCAAAGGCGTTTCTTTCCCCAATAAATGAAGCGTTAACATGGGGAATTTAGCAGGAGCGTAGAGGAGAGCGGCTGAGGTGATTTCGATTTCAGGAATTTCAAACACATACAGACCTGTGACTTCTGATCCTGATTCCGAGAGCACGAATTTTGCCGGCAAAACTCCGGGGGATTCTTCGGGTAAATCACGGAGAGGAATGATCAGCTTTTGATTGAGCTTTAAGAACAGTTGGCTGCGCATTTCTCCGAACATTAAAGGTTCCGGATAGTCTTTTTCTAAAATGAGGTCGATGGATTGACGGTTTTCAAATGAAACCTCTAAGAGCGCAAAGATTTTTCCGGGGGAAGCTACTTGGTCTTCCCACTTCTCTTGTAGGGCGAGGCTGTGGACCGAAAGTTTGATCCCCCGGTTTGAGATGTGTTGAGAGAGCTTGTTTTGGGTGCCAGGCGTCCAGGATTTACTGCTGAGTGGCTGATGGGTTTCGGGAGAGACCTCGGGGAGTGGCGCGGTGTGAGGGAAGACAATTTCGGCTGCTTTGAGACGTTTTTCCAAGTCCTGATCTGCAGGGATTTGTGAATGGATGGGAAGAGGGTTGAGTTGTTGAGGAGGCGTTCCTGCGACTTGGGTCAGGTGATCGCCTGTATCAGAAACTGCAATCAACACGATGGATTCCGGTGGAGGCTGAATGCCGTTGACCGCAGATTGAGGGGCGGCAATCCAAAGATCTTTTTGGGGCAGTGATTCCGCCGCACGAATGATGTTTCGGAGTCCCTGTGGACTGCCATGGTAGAGGATGCCGATTTTGCGGTTGGCGGGGAGTTGTTCCAGTTGGCTGCGCAAGACCGTTACAGGGTCCAAGACATCAACGCCATCGAATTGTTTTTTGACCTGGGGCAAAAATTGACGACCTGCTGGGGGTTCCGTGAGGCCGATTATTGTACGGCTCTCCTTTCCTTCGGACACGGAAAGCGTGGCGGGAAAAAGGGTGGTGGAGCTATCCTCCCAGACAATATTTGCCGAGATCACGGGCAGGCCGGAATTTGCGAGCAACTCATGAATAACGTTCACGCCAAAACGAAAATCCCCATTTGATAGGTTAATGGCATTTACATTCAGATTTTTATAAATCTCGGTGACGATATGCAGTTGATCTGGAGGAAGATCTCCACCCGTGAAGGCGTTGCCGAGATCATACCAAACAGCATCTGGATGCTCAGATTGAAAGGCTTTGATCAGTGTGCTCGAATGCAGAAAGCCCCCGGTGGGGGCTTCTTGGGGACAGAAAGAGCAGGCGAAGATTTTGCCCTTTGTATCTGAGGTAAATAGCAGGTCTTGACCAAAGGCGATTGTACAACTGTAGAGGAGAAGTAGGCTCCAGATTGTTGCGCAATGTTGGCGATTATTAAACAAATATTTTTGCAGGAAGCTCATAACATAGGTCCTATGGTACACCCTAGATTTGCAATCATTCCGCCAACGGCAATGGCAATGGCCGCCCCAATCCCCGGAGCGAAAATAGAGCCAATGATGAGGGTTGCGGAAACGATGCTACAGAAAATGCAGGCAAAACCCGGTGCATCCGAACACATCATCACCGAAACTGCTAATAGCAGGAGTTGCGCTTTGGCGGCGAAAAGATTTACAAGATATTCAGAGGAGGATCCTCCCCATCCCCCTTCTGCAATTCTGCCGATCATCTTTCCATTCTCGGGATTCATTTCCCACCAGGCGGATTGAGAGGAGGGCAGGGTCCCCAAACTTTTTGGCACGAACAGAATTTCTCCTTTTGCGAGTGAGCTGTTTAACAGGGTTTCCACCTCTGAGGACAAGGGCCCTAACTGTGCGAGTTCTGCTGGATTATGTATCCAAACCCATTGATCTTGGGGAAGTTGTTCGAGTAGTTGAGAGGCCGAAAAGGCATGCGTTTCGCTGGAATTTGCTAACACGGCTTCGAGGGAAGCATCCACAACGCCCTGCTCCAATCGATAGACGGCCGCATCTTGAATTCCCGGAAGAATATCTATTTCTGTTTGAATAAGATCAAAGCCGCGAACGACCAGTCCTTCCCCTTGATCACTTGTGCGGATGGTTTGTTGGAACGCGATCAACTGGGGTTGGGTAATTTGCAACAGATTCTGATGTGGATTTAGCATGAACCTTGTCAGGGCGAAATCATAGACTTGTTGCGGGAATACCGTCAGTTTTTCCATAGATTCTTGCATTTTCTTGCTGTCGTTTTTGGATTCATAATGAAAAGAACCCAAGGTGGCGTTCCGGTTGTCCAAGGTGCGGGACAGTGATTTATCGGAGACGTAATTGCGCCGCAATAGAGAGGTTTGAATAAGCACATCGGTTACACTGGCCAGTGCAACTCCTGCGGAAATGGGTGCGTCATTTTGAGCCGCTGCTTGTGCGGCATCTTCGTTGAGTTGATAGATGACTCGTTTCACCTGTTCAGGTTCTGACCCGGGTTTGTTTAAAATAAATGCGATGGTTACCCGGGATAGTTTTCCTTTTGACGCATCAAATTGATCTTTTTGTTCCTGAGGTTGTCCTAGTCCCCCGAGCAGGCCGGCAGCTTCATTAATTTTATCTCCTTGGGCGGAGCTAGCCAAACTATTGACCAATTCGCCATTCGCCGTGAACCCTGACTCCGAAAAAGTCTCTCCCGCATAACGAATGTAAGGCATCCAAGAGCTTTCATTCTTAAACTGTTCGATAAGCGCTTGGGTCGCTTGATCAGGATTTTCTGTAAACTCGGAAATGTCCATGCTGACGTCTTTGGGTGTAAAGCCCACCTGAAAATCATTATTGCCATCTTGTCCGGCCAGGAAGGTGTGAGAGAGGGCTACTTTTTCGGTTCGTTTTCCTTTTTTGAGTTGCTCGATTTGCACGACGACTTGAACGCTTTGTTGGTAGCTTGCTGGAAGTTCAGCAAGGGAGAAGCTTTGTTGAGCTTCAAGTGCGGGCGCGGAACTGGGGTCCAGAGAAATGAGGCCTTGGTCCGTTTCCACGCTCACCCACCAATGGGTATGCGGGGATGGATTTTTTTCGACAGTTTTTGCTGATGCAGGGCTGAGTGCTTTCGAGAAAAGGGGAAGCTGATTTTCGGAACGGCGAGCGACTTCGATTAAGGTTTCGGTACGCGAGCTGACATACTCATTTAATAACGAGATTTGGGTGGGATCGGAAACGCCAGCGGGAATGTCCATGGTTTGTGGGAGCAACGCCGTGCGGACCGTGCTGTCTGCAGTGAAGGTCATGGGCATATGTTGCTTTGCCCAGTCCGCAGGTACTTCCGCCATAGAAATTTGGGGGGAATGGCCTGCCAGCTCTAAGAGCTGCGCCAAGAGGACCACGCGGTCGATTTGATTTGCAGATCCGTCCATCATCACGGCGGAAGGTGAGCGCAAGTGTCCTTCATAGGAGACCAAGGTGATGTGGTCTGCGACCCATTTGCGAAGGGCTTCGGGTTCATTTCCCACCCGGGTCACCACGGTCACGGGATCGAAATCGTCCCGGGATAAGGATTCTTGCATATCTTTTATGGCACTAAAAAAGTCCTTCAAATTTTCCATATTGGCTTGTGTGGAGGCGGGAGGTGCAGATACCCTTTCCGGTGTTTGCGCGTAGACTCTCGTGGCGCTGAAAAATGGAGGAAAGGCCATGACAGAAACCAGTAAGGCCTGCAGGCAGGTGATGGCAACGGCTCCTAAAGACTGGAGAAGATGACGGCATCTTGTTTTGAAGTAAAGGGGCATAAGGTTTCCTGGGTTTGCGCTGTGAGGAGAGAGAGGAGGGTGACGTTGATGGAGAGAGAGGCGTGTATGTAAAGGAGGCGAACTAAAAAAATACCCACCACGCCTAGAGATGTTAGACGGGTGGGGACCCTTTCGGTTAAAGGTCTTGTAGCATCATTGCTCGTGATTTATGGCACTTTGGTGCCGCAAGAGGAGCAGAATTTAGAATTGGCGCCAAGGGGCGTTCCGCAATTCCCGCAAAATTTACTGGCAGTGGCGGGAGCGCTCGCAGGTGCTGAGGCGGGGGCCGGGGCCATGGTTGAGGAGGCGGGCGCCACGGCTGACGCTGCGGCTTCTGCACGACTTTGCTCAATCATGATTTGATCAATTTGAGGCATCGCTTTATGCAAGGCATCTGCAAAGGCCAAACGCAGGACCTGTCCGGCATCATCTTTACCTGGTTGAATATTAGAGTCTCCACCTCCTCCAATTCCTGCAACGCGGATGCCCATGGAATCGGCGGTGTCGGTCCGTTCATATTCACTGAATTCTGCCATTAAGATTTTTCCATTTTCAGGATTCACCAAACGGATGTCGACCCCCACCTCGGTGGTGATGCGAGTGGAGTCTTTGCTGAAACCTCCCGTGATCCCATCTAAAAGCTCGCGGGAAACCCGACCTGCAACTCCATAATCGGTGCTGGTGCTTTCTCGTTTAAAACGGAAATTTGTGATTTTTCCTAAGAGCAAATAATCTACGCCATCTATTTGACCCATTTGCGCCAGTTCACCGTCTTTTACAATGCCTTCAAGACTTTGTTCCCGCAGTAATTGATTGAGTTGTGCACGTTCAATCACATCAAAGCGTCGGGTTTTAAATAGCAAAGTGGTCATTTGATCCGCAGCTATCGTACTGAGTTCGTTACCCGTGACGGAGTATCCATAAATATTTTTATCATCCATCTCAAAGGGAGGCACTGCCGCGACCAATTTTTTGGTGCCAGAGGGAGGGGGAGAGAAATTTGCAATATTTGCCGTGGTTTGATCACGTTGAGCACTTTCTCCCGTGCTGGCGCAGCCAGTGAGCCACACAAAGAAGAGCGAGAGGGCGCAAGGGTAAAGAATATGTTTAGATTTCATGTACGTTTCCTGAAATAAGGGTTGTTAATTTTTTTGAGAAAAGTGAAAATTGCTGTTGGGTGGTCGCTGTGATTCTTTGTGACCGGTGTACCAACGCTGATGTTCTTCGGGCCGCCTGTAAGCTTTGAATGATAGTGAATATCGGTCATTTCTGTAATTTCCAGAGGGGGTTTTGGTCAACCTTCTGAGAGGTGCAGAAGGGAAATCCATAGAAAAGTTGGTCAGATGTTGTCACAAGAAATGGCCAGAAGGAGTGCGGAATTTTAAAGGATCCTCAAAATACTGAGGTTTTTGAAGGATTTTACTATATTCGAATTGTCTATGGTTTTAACATACCCAGATTGCCCGTAGCTTTCAAATTGTTTTTTGAGTCTATTGGACTTATTCGACGCTTGAGGCTGAAGTTGTGAGCGACGCAGGGAAGATCTTGTCCCCGTACACCGTCATTGTTATCCCAATTCAAAGCTGCTGATACCGTAAATTTGTGACCAGGGAAGTTGGGGGGCAGGTCCATTGTACATGCGAGCGCAGCCAAAAACTTCTTTCAGTTGATATCGTTTTGCCAAGGCTTGGGCTGCGGGGTTCTGTTCGGGAATATCCAAAAAGAGCGTTTGGCCTTTGGCATGAGTTGAGAGGGCTTGATAAAGGTCATCTGCAGTTTGAGCATCATCGGCAAACAGGGGGCCTATTTTGTATCCGTTGACGCAGGGACGGATCACCCCCATGCCGGTGAGTGATTCTCCGGAGACTGCTCCGTAGCCCCATCCCTCTTGGGGCTGAATCCATGCTTTCAAAAACGTATGTCGTGCAAAACCAAAATGTTTGTGGTCGTAAGCGGAGATCATCTCGAAAGGGAGTTCGGATAAGGGTTCCAGATTCTTGAAAGCGCTTCCCGCTATGCCTCTACCTTCCATGCGCAAATTGCGATGGCTGAAGGTGAAACCGCCACGGGCATAAAAGGATTGCATGTCGAATACGCCGTCCATGCCGATGGGGGCATGGGGCTGTAAACGACTTTGCAGGAGATTTCGTCGCCATGTCCAAAAATCGCGTCCGATCCCTTGTCCCCGTAAATCGGGTCGCACGATGAAAAACCCCATAAATCCAAAAGCCTTTTCGTAAGCGACGATGGAACCTGTGGCGATAATTTCGCCAGCCTGCTCTGCGCAAACAAAACCATATGGATCGCTGGCATAAAAGATTTCGGCGTCATGGCGTCCGGGGTTCCAGCCTTCTGTGGTGGCCCAATCTACGGCCAACTTGAGTTCGGAGAGGGAGGCTTGTCTATAGGTGATCATGTGCAGTTCCTTTTTGAATGTCTTATCAGAATGCAGTTCAAGTTCCAATTGTAAGCCTTCGTTTCCTTCAGCTGTAGCGCTAACATCGTCTATATGGGTTGAGGAAATGATCGGTCCTTTCCCTTTGATTTCGGTTTTCCTCAGTTGTATCAAATGAGGTGGTTTATTTCCTTTTGAGATGAGAATGATGGCTTGGGCGTTTGAGACTGCGTAAATAGCCTGACATTTTCATTCTGTTTTTTGGGTCTCTCATGATAACTTACGTAAAGACATGGTGCGTGAGGGCTTGATTCTGAGAGCGTTCATTAACAGGAGGCGATATGATTTCTGTAAGGAGTGTGGCTATGACGTTTCTAAACAAACTAAGCTGTTTTGTGTGGGGGGGGATGCTCTCGCTATGTTGTATCCGTCCTACGTATTCAGATGTGCTGATTACCGATTTTGATTCCTTTAATCCTCTAAGTTTTCCATATGGTGGGGCTTCTTGGGCGACACCGGTGGCTCAATTTGACTATTTTACGGATGGGTCTGTTACGGGGCAGCAAGTCCTTCCGATTGCTGGCGGAAATCCGACGGTGAGTGGGGGCGCTTGGCGAAACGGTCTTAGTCTTGACCTGTCGGGCATGTCTGAATTGGAACTCCGTGCACGTCTGCTGGCGGATAATGAAGCCGGGTCCATTCAAATTTTATTATTTGATGCCGACGGTACGTATATGCGATATACTTTTTCGGCCTCGTATTACAATACCAGCACCTTTGATTCAGGGCGTGTAGATGTTGCTGATGGAGTGATTGCCGCTCCCGGTAGTGTTCCTGGTTTGGATTTAGCTGCCATCACCGCCTATTTGGTTCAAGGAAACTATTATGATTCGGGTGGTGCGGCAGATGCAAAATTCAATGTGCAACTTGATCAGCTGCTTGCGGTGAGTGTGCCTGAACCCGCGGGCGTATTTTTGTTTTTGTTAGGTTGTGGCGTGGTGGTCGTCGGTAGGAAAAGAGCCTAAGCTCCGCTGGTGTTTTTTCGCTTGTATTGATGAAAAACAAGGAAATGTTATCAGCCTCTTGCTTCACAATTTCTTTTATCCATCGAATCTTTTTCTCTTTTTTGTATAGCTATTGACGTGATTTTCATTTCAGTCGTATTCTCTAAAGCTATTTAAAGGAGTTATATGATGATGCGTTTAGTGAAAGGGATGTCATTTTTAGTATTAGGTTTTATGATTTGTCTTGGCACAGGTTGCGATTCGGGTGGTGGTGATAGCAATGGTGGTGATAGCAATGGTGGAGAAGTCCAATCTTATGCGGGGGAGTGGGACGCTATAGTATGTGCACGGGAACTGACCATGGATATTTCTCAAGAGGGATCAACTCTTACTTTAAGCTACGTTTTACCGGATTATGATATTACGGATGTTTTTACAGGCACGGTTGATGGCAATGGGGTCGCGGACCTCATGGGGGATCAAGATCGCTTGCTTGCAATCACGTTTAACAGCACTAGTTCTTTCAGTGGTGGCTTCTTCCACGACGGTGCTAAAGTTTGTGATATAAGCGGTAGTAAATAGTCAAAAGAGAGTCCTCAGGCCTTGAGTTGGGGCCGAGTAGGTTTTTCGGTGAGTGGAGAGGGGAACGACGGTCTATACTACTGTAGCTTGAAGTATTTCGCTGATCTATCCTCATTCTTTCTTGAAATCTTTTTGAAGTATCCGAGCATGGGGATTCTGTAACTGAATAATCACAACAAAGGAGAGCTCACATGGCTTATGTTCAAATTGATGGCGTACAATATGAAAAAGAATTGCTGGAGTTGGCAAAATTTCACACCACAGGTGCTGGCGAAGGTAAACTCTCAAAAGATGAGGTTGCCGCCTTATTTAAATCTGCAAATGATGGGCAGGGTGTAACCGATACTGAAAAAGCCACCTTGGCGTATATCCGCAAGACCTTTGTGTTTACGGATGCTGCGGCTGCAGATTTTGATAAAGCTTTTGCCGCACTTTAAACAAGGGCATTACAAAAAACAGTCCCTGGAGAGTGGTTCTCTGGGGATTTTTTTGTCCAGATTTGGCCAGAAGTCTCACTCTTCATGAGGCATGGCCGCGGTGATTACACGAATGCCTTCGCTTTCGTATAATTTTAAGATGCCCGGATCCGCATTGTCATCCGTTACCAGCACATCCAAACTTTGAATGGATGCAAAAATAAAAGGGCTCTTTTGCTCCAGCTTTGTTGAGTCGCAGACCACGCAAACATTTTCTGCCCGCGGGATTAACCGCTCCTTGAGCACCGCCTGACCGGGGTTTACCTCCGAGGCTCCGAACTGATGATGCAGGCCATCTACGCCCATAAACAACCATTTGATGACAAATCGTTTTAAGGCATCTTCGGCCATGGCACCCACGTAGGAACGCGATCGCTCTGCATATTGACCTCCCGTACAAATGAGATCATAGTCGGGACGTCCTCCCAGGGCGACAATCACGTGATGTGCATTGGTAAGAATGGTCAGTGGACATGCCGGCATGTAATCGGTCATGGTCAAAACCGTAGAGCTGGCATCGAGAAAAAGAGTGTCATGCGCTTCAATCAATTGCGCAGCGGCTTTAGCGACGATCGACTTTTCAAAGCGGTTCACGGCCTGACGAACGGGTAAGGGGAGGTCATGTCGCGTATCTGTTGCCCGGGTCGCCCCCCCATGTATGCGTATCACCCGCTTGGCCGCCGCTAAGGCTTCTAAATCTTTTCGAATGGTTTCGTTGGTCACTGAAAACTCTCGAGCAAGCTCAATGCTTTTAACGGATCCATTGGCTTCAATGCGGCGTAAAATGAATTCTTGACGTTGTGAAGGGAGCATAAATTAAAATTTATTTTTAGAGCTAAAAGAGGAGTGGGCTTGCGAAGCCCAAGTAATAATCTTGGAAAAACTTGGGATATACAAGAAAAAAGGCGGAAATGTCGGCTTTTAGTCCAATTTATGTGAGTTGTTTGTTTGGAAATGGGTTTGAATCACAATATAAAATTTATGTAAGTAGTTAATAAATAAGCTATTGCATAAAATTATAACTCAAGGTATTCTAAAGGTGTACCTTCTGTGTTTTTCATCCCAAACCAAAATATTCCCATGCATCCTTATTTAGCTGAATTCATTGGCACCGCGATCTTAATTCTGTTTGGCAACGGTGTTGTTGCCAATGTGTTGCTCTCTAAATCGAAAGGCCAGAATGGAGGCTGGATTGTGATTACCTTTGGCTGGGGTTTGGGTGTTGCTCTTGCGGTATATGCGGTGGGGCGGATTTCTGGCGCGCACATTAACCCTGCAGTTACCGTGAGTTTAGCCTCCATAGGGGCATTTGAATGGGCGCTGGTTCCCGGTTATGTTGTTGCCCAAATTCTGGGTGCGATTCTGGGGTCGGTGCTGGTGTACCTCAATTACTATGCCCACTGGGAAGAAACCGAAGATCCCGATTTGATTTTGGCCTGTTATTCCACGGCACCCGCCATCCGCAAAATGGTTCCCGCGGTTATTACAGAGTGTATTGGAACCGCGGTATTGGTCTTTTGTGTGCTGGCATTGGGCAAAGTTGCGTTTGGAGCGGAGAGTACACAACTGGCCTGGGCCACAACCATGGGCACCTGGTTTGGTCCCATGCTGGTCGGTATGCTGGTGTTAGCCATCGGTCTTTCTCTGGGAGGCCCCACGGGTTATGCCATTAATCCTGCCCGAGATCTGGGGCCTCGTATCGCCCACAGCCTCTTGCCGATTAAAGGAAAGGGGAGCTCAGATTGGTCCTACGCATGGGTGCCCATCGTGGCACCTTTGGTCGGCGGCTTCGTCGGTGCACAACTGTTTGTTTTACTCGCTCTCTAACCACCAACCCACCCTAACATTATGTCTCAACAAAAATATATTCTCGCGTTCGATCAAGGGACCACCAGTTCTCGTTCGATCATTTTTGATCACGACGGAAAAGTCATGGCTTCTGCCCAAAAAGAATTCACGCAAATTTATCCCAAGCCCGGCTGGGTCGAACACGATCCGATGGAAATTTGGTCGAGTCAGAGTTCCACTGCCGCCGAAGCCATTTCCCGTGCGGATCTCTCCTCTGATTCGATTGCTGCTGTGGGGGTGACCAATCAACGGGAAACCACCATCGTCTGGGACAAAGATACTGGTAAACCGGTTTACAATGCCATTGTTTGGCAGGATCGTCGTACTGCGGATTATTGTCTCAAACTTAAAAATGAAGGCATCGAAGCCATGGTTTCTGAAAAAACAGGGCTGCGACTGGATCCTTATTTTGCGGGCACCAAGGTGCGCTGGATTCTTGAAAATGTTGACGGTGCGCGTGAGAAAGCGGAAGCGGGCAAGCTTCTCTTTGGTACTGTCGACTCATGGTTGGTGTGGCAACTTACGGGTCGTAAGGTTCATGTCACCGATATCACCAATGCGAGTCGTACCCTGTTTTACAACATTGATCAGGATGGCTGGGATGATGAGTTACTTGAGCTGTTTGATGTGCCGCGTTGCATGCTTCCTGAGATTAAATCCTGTTCCGAAGTGTACGGCTATGTCGAAAGCAATTTGTATCCAAGTGGTGCGCCGATTGCGGGTATTGCCGGGGATCAACACGCGGCTTTGTTTGGACAGGCCTGCTTCAGCCCCGGCATGGCCAAAAACACCTATGGCACCGGTTGCTTTTTGTTAATGAACATGGGTGAAAAACCTATTCGTTCCAAGAACAACCTTTTGACTACGGTCGCATGGCGCATCGGTGATAAAACCGAATATGCCTTGGAAGGTTCCATCTTTATTGGTGGGGCGGTGGTGCAATGGATTCGCGACGAACTCCAATTGGTGCGTACCGCCAAAGAACTTGATCATCTTGCCGCATCGGTGAAAGATGCCGGAGGCCTCTTTTTGGTGCCTGCCTTTGCCGGATTGGGGGCTCCTCATTGGGATCCCTATGCACGTGGGGCCGCGCTCGGTATTACCCGAGGCACCAATCGAGCCCATTTCTGTCGGGCAGCCCTTGAATCGATCGCCTTTCAAAGTGCGGATCTGATTACCGCGATGGAAAAAGACAGTGGGGTTTCGCTCAAAGAATTACGGGTGGATGGGGGCGCTTGCCAGAGTGATCCCTTGCTGCAATTCCAAGCGGATCTCCTGCAGACCGAAGTGATTCGTCCAAAATGTATTGAAACTACCGCGCTCGGAGCCGCTTATCTCGCAGGTCTGGCCATTGGGTTCTGGGAAAGTCGGGATGCGATTACGCAACGCTGGGAAACCGAACGTTCTTTCACCCCACAGCGGAAACCTGAAGAAATGGCGCCTTATATTGCGGGATGGAATAAGGCCTTGGAACGTTCTAAAAAATGGGAGGAAATCGTGGAAGAATAATGTCTCTCCGGTCTACCTTTCCCCACTACAAATCAGAGCGGTATGGTGATATACGCTCTGGTTTGTGGGTCCCTCTTTTTTTCGCTCAGTTTATTCAGTTATTTAAGTTCATTCAACTCAAGGAATATTTATGAAACGTTCAATCTCACTTGATCGCATCCAACAGCAGGACCAGGTCTTCGATGTGGTGGTCATTGGTGGTGGCGCCTCGGGTTTGGGGGCCGCTGTAGATGCGGTGGCCCGCGGACACAGCGTCGCTCTCTTCGAACAAGCCGATTTTGCCAAAGGCACCTCCAGTCGCTCAACCAAACTCGTACATGGGGGGGTGCGGTATTTACAACAGGGCAACATTTCATTGGTGCTCGAAGCCTTACGTGAACGCGGTCGATTGACCCAAAATGCGCCTCACCTCGTTCACCCCCAATCGTTTGTTATTCCCAATTACTCTTGGTGGGAAGGTCCCTTTTACGGGATTGGCATGAAGGTCTATGATCAACTGGCAGGCAAACTGGGGTTATCACCCTCGCGACATTTAAATCGCGAAGAAACCATCGAACTGATTCCTACCGTCGAACAAACCCATCTCGTGGGCGGGGTGATTTATCATGATGGACAATTTGATGATTCTCGTTTGGCCATCAACCTCGCGCAAACTGCAGAAGAACTTGGTGCGGCCATGCTCAATTACTGTCGTTGTGTGGGCTTAACCAAGGAAGATGATGTGGTCTCTGGTGTGAAGATTCACGATCTCGAGCAAGATCAGACCTTTACGATTCGTGCCAAAACGGTGATCAATGCTACTGGAGTCTTTGTCGATGAACTTCGCCAAATGGATGAACCCACGGCGAAGGGGATCATCTCCGTGAGTCAAGGCATTCATATTGTGCTTCCCAAAAGTTTCCTGCCGGGAGATGCTGCGATTATGATTCCCAAAACGGAAGATGGCCGGGTGCTGTTTGCGGTTCCCTGGCATGATCATGTGATTGTGGGCACCACGGATACACCGCTGGATACCCATACTTTAGAACCTCGAGCACTCGAAGAAGAACGGGATTTCATCTTTAAACATGCCTGTAAATATCTTGCCAAGGATCCAAAACCGGAAGATGTGTTGAGCATTTTTGCAGGATTGCGTCCGCTGGTGAAGTCGGGTGATGAATCAGACACTGCCGCGCTCTCACGTGATCACAGCATCATTGTGAGTGGCAGTGGGCTCATCACGTTGACGGGTGGGAAGTGGACCACCTACCGCAAAATGGCAGAAGACGTGATTGATCAGGCGGAAACTTTGGGCGGACTTGATCACAAGCGTTGTCAAACCGAAGAAATGCAAATTCATGGATGGACGCAGTCACCGGCTCCACGACCTAACCTTGAGGTTTATGGATCTGATGCTTTGCAGATTCAAAATCTGATCAAGGAGTCTTCCGACTACAGCGAAAAACTGCATGAGGATCTCCCTTATCAAAAAGGGGAAGTGGTCTGGCATGTGCGCGAAGAAATGGCCCGAACGGTGGAGGATGTACTGGCGCGTCGCACCCGCGCTTTGTTGCTCAATGCAAAAGCATCGATTGCTGCCGCTCCTGCGGTGGCTGCGATTGTGGCCAAAGAATTGGGCTACGATGCGGAGTGGGAGCGTCAACAAATCGAAACCTACACGGCCTTGGCGGAGGGGTATGTTTTTTAATCCCCGTTGAGACGATTTATCTTTCGCTTCTGGTCACCCCATTTCGGTGGGGTGATTTTTTTAGGTCGTCGCGTCGACAGGGAGGTCTTTGGGAATGCGGGAAGGGAGATTCAAAAATGCAATATTCCCTAAAGCCATCACCAGAGCAAACCACCATAACCCCATGACCCAGCCGATGCCGATGTGAAGCAATACCGCCGCGCTGAGCAACCAGGGGCGGAAGCTCCGGTTCCAGATCAGAAAGGCATAACTAATTTCAAAGGCCAGCGTCCCATAGGTCAATAAGTTGATCAACACATAATGTTGAGCAAAGAGATCGGGGGCTACCGCTGAAAATTCCCAGTTATTCATGGCAATCCATACCGCATCTCCTGACCACCAGGTATCGCCTTTGAGTTTTTCAAGTCCGGCCAATGCATAGAGAATGCATAACTGAAGCTGGATGAAACGAATACACACGGTAGCTCTTGCTTGAGGTTTTGCAGGAGGGGAGCGCCGGGCATCCAAAGAGAGTGTTTTTCCGATAGGGCTGAGGCAGAGGATAAAAAGCAAGCTGGATGCGATATTGTCCGCCCCGTAATAGATGCTTGGATTTCGATGGAGAAAGCTGACATGTCCGATGAAGACGAACCATTTCACCCAGGATGTTTTCCACCCGAGGGTGAATGCACTTAAACAGACCAAGAGAAGGCTATGAAAAATGCGAAGGCTGAGGTCGTTTGGAAAGGCGTATAAATAGGAGTGAAGCCAGGGGTCATTTTCACGCAAGGTCTGAAGAGCTTCGAGAGGAATGACCCCATTGACTCCGTAAAAATAGTTGAGCTCCGGAGTGAACACGGCGTAATTCCATAACAGCGCCATCCCCAATCCGATACGGATAAGGTCAAGGACGGTGGTCTCCATGGGGGAAAACCAAAAAGTGTCCCAGGAGGACCAGAGCTTGTGGAGGAGCTTTTTCATGTCTCTGGATCTGCTGTGGGGGCGGGTGGGGGACTGGGGTGGAACTCAATGGGGAAAACCAGTGGCGTGAGGTACTCGAACTCGATGAATTCGGAATCATAAGGCCGTTTTCCTTCCAAGTACGCTTCACGACGGATGGGCAATTGCCATCCGATGACGAATTGAATACGGGTCGGGTTTAAGTCTTGGTGTTTCTGGCCCAGAGCGGCCGCGATACCGAGGGTTCCCGCGCTGGGGGGCTCTGTAATGTCGGTAATCAAAGACGAATGTCTAAAAAAGAGGGGGTCGTTCCGGTCAAGTTCTTCTGCCAATTTGAAAAAATGTAAGTTTCCGTGATCATCCTCGATGACATAGCGGACCCATTTCCCTGCACTGGGCTCAGGTGCAAAAAAGGCCCAATAGTTTTCTAAATGTAGCAAGCGGAGGTAGGGTCGCCAGACAGGGTAGACTTTCGACATCAGATATGAGCCCGGACCGGGACCAATCACCATCGCCGCCACATGCCAGACGATAAACAGTGACGCCAAAATTTTCAGCACTCCTTTTCGCATGGCCACTGACTCAGCGAGGAGGGGGGATAAACTCTGCTTCGATAGAGTTAAGGGTGCCTTGGTTATTTAAAGGGCTGTCTGCTCCCTGAATCTGACCTTGGGTCGAAACCTCGACTTCAATGCCCACACTTGGCGGAGGTTGTACCACAGGAGCTGTGCCACCACTGCCTCCCGAACCTTGAACGGCACCATTTCTTCCGCCCTCTGCTCCTCCATTCACATTTCCTCCACCGATGGCACCCCCCCCCATTACTTCACCAGAAGTCGTACCGCCACCTGCAATACCTGCATTGAGCAGGGAGCCTTTTTTATCTTTTCCACCCTGACCGCCTCCTTTTTCAGCGCCACCTTTGTCGGCCCCAGAGCTGGCACCCTTATCTCCACCGGAGCTTCCTCCTTTATCTGCACCGGAACTGCCACCTTTTTTCGCCGCAGAGCTGCCAGAACTTTTGGCTGCAGAACTGCCACCGTTTTTTTTAGCGCCAGAACTTCCTGTATTTTTGGCTCCGGCATTTGTGCCTGTTTTTTTAGCGCCAGAGCTGGCTTTCGTTCCGCCTCCACTGCTTGAACCTTTTGCCCCAGCCCCTGCCGCGCCGTTACGATTTCCCGTGCCAGGGCCGGTCACAAAAACGTCGGCGGCACCGGTGGAGGTGCCTCCATTTTTTCCGTTTGTAGGACCTGCCACAAACACATCGATGCGGCCTCCTTTGGTCGCGCCCCCACCCGTAGTTCCTGACATGGCTCCGACAAATACATCGCCTTTGGCACCACTTTTATCGCCCCCGGCTGTTCCTGCATTTCCACCCATGGTGAATACATCACCTTTGGCACCATTTGAGCTGCCACCGCTGTTTCCGGTGCCAGGGCCTGTCACAAACACATCACCCCGTGCGCCGCTGCTGGTGCCTCCACCACTTCCTGAAGTAGGGCTTGGAACGAAAACGTCCCCCCTGGCTCCGCTACTGCGTCCTCCACCGCTCCCGGATGTGGGGCTTGGCACAAAGACGTCACCTCTGCCACCCCCTGGAGCGTTCCCCCCATTTCCTGACATGGGACCGGGAATAAATACATCACTTGTCTGACCCATGATATTACCCCGAGGCATTTTTCCTCCATCCATGGCTCCACCCGCCATTCTTGATCCGTCTAGTTGCCCTCCATTGATGGTTTCTTCAGCCATTTTTGCGGATCCCATTCTGTCGCCTGCCATCGTCGCTGAAGTTTTAGCTCCCAGAGCTGCACTACCTTCCAAGGCTGGCCCAAAGACTTTGCCTCCAGGGTGTAAACCTGAATTTTTTCCATGAGGAAGGCCTGTAGGATTCACGCCATCCATGGCTGCACCCAAAACTTTTCCCGCCTCATTTCGAGGAGGAATCTTTGCACCACTGGTGGGTGCGCCCGATATCCTTCCTGGCATGATGTTGGTATTGGTGGGGAGGTTTTCTTTGATATTGGGAGGGATGCCACTTTTTCCCGCGGGGAGAGAGGGGGGAGGTGGTGCTCCATTCTTTTGTCCACCCGATGGTGGGGGGATCGGTGGATGTACTGGAGGCAAGGACGGTTGCAACGCGGGAGGAAGTAGCACTGGGGGAGGCGCGATGATTTCTTGAGGAATTTTTTTAACCGGTGTTGAAATCTGTTTTGACAGAGATGGGGTTCCACTTTTGGCCGGGGCGGCTTTCAGGGGAATCCCCACAGAAACTATCGAAACGAAAACCAAAGAACCGCTGATGACTTTTTTCATGTACCTTTCCTTTTTATCTGCAAATGTTTTTCGAAACCCTAGTTTTGGTTAGGGTTCTGGTTGGGGGGGGAATTCGGGTTTTGGTTAGGGGCTTGATTGGGGGAGACGACGACGGGCGGTGTGATGACTACGGGAGGAGTGACCACTTTCGGTTTACTGCTCTGTTTAGGAGGGAGAGCTATGGGAGCAGGTTGTAGGGATTTAATGAGGCTGGCAGGGGAGGTTAACGCTCTCTCAACCTGCTGTTCAAAGGGTTGGCCGCCTGTGTTTACGCCGATCCTTTGTTGGTAAAACGTAAAGGTTCCGTAAGGATTCCACGCAAAAGACCAAGGGCGATCGAGAATCCCTATTTTGCGGTCGATGGCCGCATCCTCTGCGGGACTTTGTGCAAATATCATGCATGAAAAATGGCTGAAGATGTAGATGGAGATCCAGAGGGGTTTCATGTTCGCTCCTTTATAAATTTAGACTCAGGGCGAGTCCGGCAATGGTGGCGTCATATTCTGCGTAGTCCATATTCGAACTTGCTGAAACTGCGGTGTATGAGAGTTCAATATTATATCGGTTTTCCTGAAAGGATTTAACCAAGGTCGCGTTGAAGGTCCAAATGTCATCCAACCGTTCCGGTTCAGGCAGAAAATCCGGATAATCAGATTGCTGATAGCGCAGGCCCATCAAAAGGGTGAGCTCGTAGGGGAAAATGATGTTTAAGGATCCGTTTCCTGAATGGCTTTCCTGGATAAACTGGCTTCCTCCGGTGGTGGCGCTGGCATAGCCATATCCCAGAGTTAACTGCAACCAGTCTTTGAAAAATCGTTGATCGGAACTGATGCCCGCGACCCATTCCTCACCATCGAGGTCATAGTATTCCGGATAGTCGACTTCGCCATCAAAATCCTTCCAGTAGTAGCCCCCCAATACACCGAGAGTCCAGTTCGGGGAAACTTGTAAATAAATACTTCCATTCATGTCTTCGATTTGACTGTAGTCTTCGTTGTCGAGTTGGGTGTGGGTGCTGCTGGCGCTCACCCGAGTGAAGTAGTAACGTGATGCGAGGATACCTTGACTGGAAATCGCAAAGCCGGGACTATAGGATTTTACGTTATAGGCTTCATATTCTTTTTGATCATGAAGAGAGGCATAGCCTGAAAAAACGAGGTCGAAACTGAAGGGGAGATTGCCCGCTTGCTGTTCGATAAGAGAATAGGCCATATAGGTTGAGCTGGTCCAGCGTCCAGAACCTTGAGGATCTCCCACGGGGTCATTTTTAGCTCGTGCGGGCACGTTATCATCATATTCCCAGCCGACACGAATATAGAGATCGAAACGGTCCACAGCGTTTGAGGTGGCCCCCCGATGTTGTTGCAGGGATAAAAGTTCGGGCCGGGCTATTCTACAGCGTTCGGCGTATTCGGAATCAGGTGCGTGAGCGATGATTTGTTCAGAGAGTTTGAGGGCGTCATCATAATACCCTCCCGAGGCATAAGCATGTGCTAGATAAAAAGCCATAGATACACTTTCGGGATATAGGATGACCGCTTCTCTTAACCAGGCCGCCGCTTGGTCGGGATATCCTGCATCGAGTAAACACATGCCCATTAGTCGCAACAACACGGGATCATTAGGATGCTCTTTCAACGCGGCTTCGGCAGCGATATACGCAGATTTATATTCTCCTGCTCGATACAATTCCGCGGGTTTCTCCCAAGGTTCCTGAGCGAGGTCCTGCGCAACAAGCTTCGTAACCGCCATGCCACTGAGTGCGAAGAAAATGAAAACTAAACTTTTTTTAAACATACCTTAAATTCTTTAAGCTGACTGAAGAGGAGAAGATGTGTTTAAAAGTAGGGAGGTGTATGGCTTATGTCGATTGAAAAGAGGCGTCAGATTTTAAAAGATTTATCAGGCGGAAAGAGGATCCGTATTTTCGTCGGTATGCTGTGAATGACACCATTTTTATTGGGTTTTTAAAAAGAGTGTGGGATCGATTTATGAGTGGAGGTCTGAGGGGATAAATCGGATGATATTAGATGTCTATCTTAAGGTTGGTCTGGTCGGTATGGTCTGTCGGAATGGTCTGCTGTGTTTTGATGCTTGGGAAGGTGTGGGCACAAAAAAAACATCGTGAAGATGTTTTTTGAGAGGCCAAGGCGTTGGCATTTTTGGGTGTTGTCACTGACAAGCAGGTCTGTCTGATCCGGTAGATCAGACAGACCCTCTTGTAGTCGATCAGCCACACAGGGCGAGTAGTACACCTGCGGCGACCGCTGAGCCGATCACTCCTGCGACGTTGGGGCCCATCGCGTGCATCAGGAGGATGTTATTCGCATTTTCTTCCTGACCCACTTTGTTGGCGACCCGAGCGGCCATGGGAACGGCGGATACGCCTGCAGATCCGATCAAAGGGTTCACCTTGTTTTTACAGAACTTGTTCATGAGTTTGGCCAACAGTACACCGCAAGCGGTGCCGATCATAAAGGCGACCAATCCCAGGGCCAGAATGCCGAGGGTGTTCGCGTTAAGAAATTTGTCCGCCGCCAACTTGGAGCCGACTGCGAGCCCCAGCATGATGGTGACAATGTTGATCAGGGCGTTTTGAGCAGTGTCAGATAATCTATCGACGACCATAGATTCTTTCATCAGATTTCCGAGCATCAGCATACCGATAAGCGGGGTGGCTGAGGGTAAAAACAGGATGCAAAGAAAGAGGACCAACAGAGGGAAAACGATTCTTTCGGCCTTGGAGACGCGACGAAGCTGTCTCATCACGATTCCACGTTCTTCTTTTGTAGTTAACGCGCGCATAATGGGAGGCTGAATAATCGGCACCAGCGCCATATAGGAGTAGGCGGCTACTGCGATTGCACCCAACAAGTTGGGGGAAAGTCGGGAGGATAGAAAGATCGCGGTGGGGCCATCTGCGCCCCCAATAATGCCAATGGAGGCGGCGTCTTGTAAGGAGAAGTTGATCATGCCTCCGGTCCAATGGGTCAATGCTAGTGCACCGAGGAGGGCCGCAAAGATGCCAAACTGTGCTGCGGCACCCAGGAGGGCCGTTTTAGGATTTGCGAGAAGAGGCCCAAAGTCGGTCATGGCGCCTACACCTAGAAAGATCAGCAAGGGGAAAACCCCGGTTTGCACACCGACGGTATAGAAGTAGTAGAGGAAGCCTGCAGGTTGTCCGGGAATGGGGCCCATGGCAATACCTGCAACTGGAATGTTGGTGAGAATGGCGCCAAATCCAATGGGTAGGAGCAGTAAGGGTTCAAAGCCTTTTGAGATGGCCAGATAGATTAACAACAGACCGATCAAGATCATCACGAATTGTCCCGCACCTACGGGCAGCAGATGATGTGGACTGTAGCCTTCTTTTTCTGCGGCCTGAAGCTTGTGGCTGAGTTCGGAGACAATGTCGGGATCTACGCCGTGTTGAACAGAGGTTTCGAGCACGTGATGCGCATTGGCAAAGTGTCCTGCCGCGATTTCTGCTTCCACGGTTTTGATGACGGCATCCGTGTAGGCTGCTTCCTGTTCTGCCAATGTTTCCGGGTGAATAAACCGGTAGATGCCAGTAGATTCCCAGAGTTTTGCAAAGCCTTTACTCACTGAGAGCTCTTCTGTAGGGGATGAAGATTCAGCGGCAGAACAGGGCTGGACCATGCTTGCGATGAGTAGCATCGCAAGGCAGAGGGATCCCAATAGATTTTTGAGGGTGAACATGTGGAAGATCTCCTTATTTGATCGAGACGAGTTCTTGGCCACCGTTTGCTTGGTCGCCAGCTTGGACGCTCAACTCGCAGATTTTCCCTGCAACGGGTGCTTTGATTTCGATCTCCATTTTCATGGCTTCCATGATCAGCAATACATCACCTATCTTCACTTGATCGCCCTCTTTAACTAGAACCTTAATTACGTTCCCCGGGACCTGTGCTTTCACGTGGGTTACATCGGAGGGCGCTGGTGTATCTCCTTTGACCGCTGGGGCTATGCCGTCGATTACATCGATGTCGTAGGCTTTGCCGTTCACAGTGGCGGTGTCGCCTTTGACTTCAACCTCGTAGGTCTTGTCATTGACGGTTACGGTGTAGGCACCATCACCACCGGCGGCAGCTTCAGGAGCTGCTGGGGTAGACGCACCTTTGCGCACGCCGTTCACTTTGGATTTGCCCAGTAGGAAGTCGATGCCTTTTTGCAAACAGGTCGCGGCAATAAATACGTTCTCGTCGCAATGATCGGTAATGCCGGCATCCGTCAGCATTTTTTTCGCTGCATCTACGCCTTTGTTGGGGTCGGCATCATTGAGATCGACGGGGTTGACTGTGGTGGGCTCAAGGTTGAGTTTTTCCGCTGCCAGTTTTACGATTTCCGGATCTGGTTCACAAGGGGTTTTTCCGAAGTAGCCGAGCACCATTTTTCCGTAGCCATCCGCAATTTTTTCCCAGGGGCCAAACATAACATTGTTGAAGGCCTGTTGGAAATAAAACTGAGAAACCGGGGTGACCGAGGTACCATAACCACCGCGTCGAACCGCTTCGCCCATGGCTTCGATACAGGCTTCGTATTTGTCCATAAGGCCATTGTCACGGAGCATCTGGGTATTGGCGGTGAGGGCACCACCGGGCATGGGGGACCACGGAATCATGGGCTCTACCGCTTTCGCTTCCGGGGGAATGAAGTAGTCGGCCATGCACTCTTTAAAGACCGCTTCGGCTTTCATCATTTTATCGATGTCGACATCCAGTTCGTAGTCTTCTCCCCGCAGGGCGTGCCAGAGGGTGGCGACGTCGGGTTGGCTGGTGCCGCCAGAGGCAGGCGCCATGGAGCAGTCTACCTGATCGGCACCGGCTTTGATGGCGGCGATATAGCCGAGGGTGGCGACGCCAGCGGTCTCGTGAGAGTGGAAAACCAATTTGGTGTCGCCGGGAAGGAGTTTTCGCGCCATCTTGATGGTCTCGTAAACTTTCTTGGGTGCGGAGGTGCCGGAGGCGTCTTTGAAGCAAACGCTATCGAAGGGTACACCTGCTTTGAGGATTTCTTCGAGGGTTTTTTGGTAGAAGGCCACGTCATGCGCACCACTGCATCCGGGAGGAAGTTCCATCATGGTGACCACAACTTCGTGTTGGAGGCCATGGGCATTGATGGATTTTCCTGAGTCGTAGAGGTTGTTGACATCGTTGAGGGCGTCGAAGTTTCGAATGGTGGTCATGCCATGCTTTTTAAACATTTTGGCATGCAGGTCGATGATGTCGCGTGACTGGGAGTCGAGACCCACCACATTGATGCCACGACCCAGGGTCTGTAGATCCGCATCCGGTCCGGCGGCCTCGCGGAATTTATCCATCATATCAAATGCGGATTCGTTGCAATAGAAGAAGGGGGCTTGAAAACGTGCGCCACCTCCAGCTTCAAAATGGGTTTGTCCTGCTTCTGCACAGGCTTTGATTGCGGGAAGGAAATCTTCGGTGAGTACGCGGGCACCGTAAACGGATTGGAAACCGTCGCGGAACGCGGTGTTCATAATGTGAATAGTTTTTTTAGCCATAATCTTGTCCTTAATCTTAAAATTGTTCAGCCTTTTTTGGCCCGGATTGCTGCCAGTGCGACCGCAATGACGGCGTCTTGATCTGAAGGATACACCGTTCGGTCTTCCACCTCACCGGGGAAGAGTTGTGCATGTTTTTTAAAGCCGGCCGCCATAAGCTGCATGGCGAAAACGAGCAGAATGAGAAACGCGAAAACGGTCGCCATCCCTATTACTAATATAACAAATCCTTGAGCCATAATGTTTCCTTTAGAATTGTGAGGAAGTAAAAACGATCTGTCCTCTAAATAAATGGGGCAGGTAGAACCAGTTTAAAATGAGTAAAGTGGTAATGTTTGTAAGGGTTTAAGTGAAGTGGGGCGCATTTACGAGAGCAAAGGGTGTTGGGGTATTTGAAGAGGGTATGGGTAGGCTTCTGAAGGGATGGATTCTCCTATTTCATTGTCGATCCGTTGCTGTGGTTTATGAGGTTTGCTGTGTCCATAGGTCTTACTCGAAAGTAAGTTTGTTCGTTGAAATTACACCTCATGGGCGGCAGTTTACTCTTGGCAATTACGTGAGGGGTGAACAAGGTAATGGCATATGTTTGGATTTCTCACTGCCCCATGTGCATCCTGTCGTAGTCAGGAGCATTCTGTTTACCGCGCTCACTTCTGTGGGTTATGCAACCGTTTGCGTCAGGATTATGGTTTGCCTATGCGTTTCTTGGTGAATCGAGATGCAACCTTTCTTTCGATCTTGGGGAATGCCTTGGATCCGACAGAGACTGTTCCCGAGTCGGCCACGTGTTGCAATCCGTTGGGGAAACCCCGTTGGGTGGTGCAAAAAGGGGATAGCGTCTCTTATGCGGCTGCGATCACCATGTGTGGACTCAAAGCCAAACTGGATGATGAAGTGGAGGATCGGCGGTTGTGGTGTAGCGCAGTTCCTGTCCGCGGATTGCGGGGGATCGTTTCGGGTGCTCTCTCGAAGGCCGAAGATCATTTGAATCAAGTTGGATTTCCTGTGGATCGTGTACAAGAGGCGCTCAGCGAGCAAAGCCTTATCGAAAAGTTTGCCACAACAAGCGGAAAAGCAAACCTGGAAGACCTGAGTCGTCCGACTTCTTTTTCCTTTGGCAAAATTTTCGCCCATAGTCATGAGAGGGCAGGTGAGTCATTGGAGCAAATTGGGCAATGTCTGGGACGGGTGATTTACACCATGGATGCGTGGGTAGATCAAAAGCGGGACAAAGGGGATGGGCAATTTAATCCATTTTTGGTGCAACCTCAATTGCTTACTACCGTTCCCCAAATGGTGAACCGGGATTTACAGACGATGAGATCTGCGATGCAGGGGTTGCCGCTGTTTAGTCACCGAGAGCTTGTGGAACTGATACTCGGACGTAATTTAGAGAAAACCTGCGCTTCCATCATGGCCGGAAACGGTCGCATGCAGCAGAGCTCCACAACAGGTAAGAAACGCAAAGAGGCCCGACAAAATGGATTTTGTTCCTGGTGCGATGTCATTTATTGTTGTGATTGCGGCAGCTGTGATTGTGGTAGTTCTGATGTAGGTGCTTCTGATTGTGATGGATGCTGTTGTAGCGATGGCTGTTTGGATTGTGGCTGTGGTTGTGACCTCTGTTGTTGTGACTGCGGGTAAAGTTGAGGGGGAATACTTGATATCCCGGAGGGTCTGGGCGACCTTTCCCCAGATGAAACATATGAAAAAACAACTTTGCCTGCTCTTGCTTTCTTTTCTTACTTTTTCTCAGGGGGCTGCGCAGCAGTTTCCTTATGAAATTGACTGGGATGCTGTGGATGAGGGTGTTCAGCAAATTCAACAAGGGGTCGAGCAACTGGCCTCATCGGAAAAGGTACAACGCTGGGCCATACAGGCGACAGGGCGGATTCAGAAAGCTCTGGGGCAAGCGGACTGGAATCAATTGCAGGAATGGCTGCCTTACATCGACCAGGTAGAAGCTTATCTTTCCTCCTTTCCGGAAGCAGAACCTTATGTCGACTGGTTGAGTCAACGACGAGATTACTTCGTGTTTGCAAAGACCCACACCCCCCAACTCCTTCAACGTCCGGTTGCAAAACCGCAGGTGTCGCTTGCGCCTACCGCGAGACCCGCGGTTGCCCATGCATATGTGCCTCCCGTCTCCTACGAGTATTGGGTCAGTGAAATGAGTGAGCGTACGGCTCCCAAAGGATCGGCGGCGTTGGCGAGGCAGGTGAAACCTCTGTTTCGTAAATATGGTGTGCCTGAAGAATTGGTTTGGTTGGCCGAAGTAGAATCCAGTTTCAATCCCAAGGCTCAAAGTCCTGTTGGTGCCCGAGGATTGTTTCAATTTATGCCTGCTACCGCCCGTTATATGGGGCTCTCCACTTCACCTCTGGACGAAAGAATTGATCCTGAAAAAAGCGCTGATGCCGCGGCCCGTTATCTTGCAAAACTCTATGGGAGATTTGGAGATTGGCCTTTAACCCTGGCCGCCTACAATGCGGGAGAAGGTAGGGTTTCTGGTTTATTAAAGCAGGCTTCCAGCAAAGACTACAATGGGATCCAATCCCGACTTCCCTCCGAAACCAGAATGTATGTACCCAAAGTTTTGGCCACGATTCAAGTAAGAGAAGGGGTCTCTCCCGAAGATCTTCCGGAGATGGTCAAATAGCGGGTCTCCCGGAAAGGGCATACGGAAAGGGTTTGGGGATTCCATGGGGATATGGCGCGACAAGGACCTGGAGCCGTTTACGGTCCAGCGCAGAGAACGGGGGCTCAGGTGTTGAGACTTAAAGCGCGTCTGTGGCCTGAAGGCCGACAGCTACAAAAGGAGGTTAAATTTGATTTGGGCTTGTTGATGTTTTTATAAACTGCCATGGACGGAACTGAGGTTCCCTTATGAAATCAACAGATCACACGCTCTCCTTTTTTCCGTATGCTCACGCCGATGATGCCTTTGGATGGCAGCGGTCTCCTGTGCAAAGTTTGGTCGGCAAACACGACTGTTCATTGGGGGAATGGGGGCCTTACAACAAACGTTATTTCGGGATAAGCCATTTGCCGGGGCCGGCAGGGGTTCGGGTGGATTGGGTGGTGGTTCCTGAGTTGCACCGGAGAAGTTTTCATGTGCCCGCAGCTTTGCGCGAAGCGGGATATTTACCTTGGCAGACTGACCCAGAATTACGCCGTTACAGTTATCGTCAACAGATTTTACCGAAGGACAAACTTTATGCTGACATTTCCTTTGAAAGCGATGACGATGGACGCTGTTTAATTAGCATTGCACTCGTGAATCAGACTGAACTTGCTCATGATGTGCGTTTGCATTTGGTGGCGGGGTTACAAGCTTTCGCCACCGGGTCTTGGTCACCCAAATACATTCAATCCGCACAAATTCAGTTGCCTGAAAATAGCTTATGGCTAGATGCATTGTCCTATCGCCATGCTACCCTCGGCGGGTTGTCCGGTTGTGAAGGTTTGGCGAATGATGCACGTCGTCAGGGAGAAGTCTTGGGGGATGGATTGGTGGACGGGCAGGGGATGTATTGGCCACCGGATCGGAAGCGGGATGCCCGTGTCTTTTATTCCTTTCCTGAGGGGGGAGATTGGAAAAGCTTTCAGTTGCGGGTGCTTTCTTCCTCCCCGGAGGTGTTGGCCGAGTTGGTGATCGCTGGACAAAAAATGTCGCTGATGTTGGTGTCCGGTGAATTGAGTCCGCCGATAGCTTTTCCGGAGGGAACCCAGGTCTGTGAACTTCGATTCCCGGGTGGAGAGGCGCTCACCTTTGACGGATGGGTGTTGCATGCCTCGAAGGAGGTTTCGGCCTCCTTGCTGATGCCTGATTGGGGCGCGCCACCGGATGTGTATGCGGAAGGTCGTTCGGTTGGATTGAGTTGGCCGGCCCTTGAGGAGGGGTATGAGGTTGAAGTGGAGGAGGCTTTGTGGATACGTCGACTTCAGGGGGATCTGGAATCTTGCCTGCTTTTGTCGATGCACAATCATGTGTCAGATGTGATTACAGCTGCTGGGGAGGGGGAATTTGTTGAGATGATTTTGCCCATGGTTTCGGTGCCGGCTATGGATCGGGTGATTCAGCGTTATACGATTTCAGGTCCGTCACCCTGTCGGCCCGTTCCACATGATGCGACGAAGAGTGAAGTGGCCGGCGTGTCGTTGAGAGGAGAGGACTACCATTTTGGGGTGGAGCGACTGGCTGCTGTATTATTTAGCAATGTCGTGTATCCGGTTCGGATTAAAGGTCAGAATATTCGTCATCATCCGCCGGGACGGTGGTGGGATTCCTTGTACACTTGGGATTGTGGTTTCATAGGTTTGGGCATGGGGGAAATGAGTCCGCGTCGTGCGGTGGAGTTGCTGAATACCTACCTGACCGAAGTGGGGGATACCGAATCGGCTTATGTGCATCATGGTTCCCCAGTACCGGTACAGTTCTATGTATATTTTGATCTATGGCAGAAAACCCAGGATCGGGAGATGTTGGCGTTCTTTTATCCCCGTTTGAAAAGCTATTTAGAATATTTATCAGGAATCGATTCGCGTTCTCCCACCCGATCCTTTGACCACCATTTGTTGCAAAGCTGGGAGTTGTTTTACAATTCCGGTGGTTGGGATGATTATCCTCCACAAGCGTACTTGACTCAGCATCAAGACCGCCGTGCTCAAATTTGTCCCATGGTGGTCAGTACACATGTGGCGATCGCGGCTCGGATCATGGAA
This sequence comes from Kiritimatiellota bacterium B12222, assembly GCA_029719485.1. Classification (GTDB taxonomy): domain Bacteria; phylum Verrucomicrobiota; class Kiritimatiellia; order SS1-B-03-39; family UBA6053; genus UBA6053. Next base: position 2,066,045 of record CP120722.1, read on the forward strand.
ATGGCGGCTATAGAATTGGGTGAGCCCTCTGACGTTTGGCGTCAGCTGGTTGAGGCCATACCTGCGGATATGGATGCGTATGCCTGGGACGAAGTTTCTGGATTGTATGGTTATCTGGAGCATGATACCTCGGGGAACGCAGTGGGAATTTTCAGGGACCCGGAAAGTGGAGAAAGTTTTAATCAGGGATTAGATGGTGCTTTGCCGGTGTTGACCGGAGATTGTGATTCGTTGCGGGCAGAAAAAATCTGGTCGGCACTGGCAAATGAAAGCCGGTTTCAAACCCCCTTGGGGCTATCCACCGTTGATCAGCGGGCGCCGTACTATTCAGCCAAAGGATATTGGAATGGTGCGGTTTGGGTACCGTATCAATATCTCTTTTGGCGTGGGGCCTTAGATGCGGGGCGAGCTGAGTTTGCCCGAATGTTGGCCGAAAAAGTTTTAAAAACGTGGCAACGTGAAACCCTGGATGCCTATGCGTGTTTTGAACATTTTATGGTGGAATCTGGGCGTGGTGCCGGATGGCATCATTTTGGTGGATTGTCCTCGCCCGTGTTGAATTTGTTTGCGGCCTATTTTGTGCCCGGTCGCATCAGTACCGGGTTTCGCAGTTGGATTCATGATCAACAGTGGTCAGCAGATTTGCGGTCGCTGACCCTGAACTTAACGGTGCAGTCCATTCCCGGTGGGGATGCACCGATCTGCGTGGTGTGTATGCCGGTGTCCCCCGGATATCGGGTAAAACGAAATGGAGGTGAGTTTAGAGGATTCAGTGTGCATGAGGGTTGTTTGGATATTCCTTTGCTCTCCATTTCGGGGAAACAAACACTGGAAATTTTCTGCGAATAAGGGTGCGTAATCGATCTGCCTAAGGCGTGGATTTATTTTTAATAAATGACCCTAAAGCTGATTGTAATCAGTTGGAAACTTAAACCTGTATTGAAGGATGTAATAGATTTTGTTTATGGGGTGAGGGCTTGGGGAATCGCGTATTTAAAAATTTATGGGATACGATTTTAAAAATAATAACACATGCATCAGGCAGAATAACGCATGTTTTGGTCGTTGATAGAATGAGGGGAGTATAGCTTTTATTATAGTATAAAACAAAAAACGTTATCTAAGCTAAGGGGGGCTCTTTTGCGCAAGCAGACTCCTGGCTGTCTGATTATCCATTTAACCTCTGCAGTTTAGGGGCGCTTATTAAAAATTCATGGGTTTGAATTTCGATTAAGACTAGGTGGGTTTTTGGAAGGCTGTTCGGATGCGTATATACAATATTAAAGGAGATCCCCATGAACGTAATTGTAAGAAATTTCCGTAGTAAGAGTATTTTAATTTCGATGACATGTACATGTCTATGCTGGTTCTCCTTTTCGGTATTTGGTGCATGGTCTCCTGATCTCGTTCCGGAAACAATCGTTTTTGATTTCCGCCAGGAGGACCTTTCCCAAGGTGTGGTCACAAGTTGGACTTCAGGCGGGGTTAAACCTAAAACCGCAACGGGAACCGCAACCAAATTAGCCAATGATGGAGGGGTTTTGTTTGCAGGAGGTACCTCCGAAAATCTCTCTTGGGCTACCGATCGTGATGCGGTTTGGTTGCATCGTTGGTGGGTGGTTATTTCTCGGGCAGACATGGCCGGGGTGAGCGCGAATGTCCCGGTGCTTACCGTGAATGGCGCGGCCAGCGGCAACTGGCATAACCAGCCATCGGTCAAGTTTAATGGAAGCGGTGAACATTATCGTTCTCTTCTAAATAATCAGTCCGGTTCGGTCATCCAGGAAGAAGAGATACAATCCTCATTTGCCGATTGGAATATCATGGTTGGGTACCGAAGGGGCGGTAAATTTCATGCTTGGATTAACGGTGTGGAACAGGCACCTGTAGATTTTACTGGTATGGATGTTTGCCTTGATTCATCCCCCAGCTATTTGGGAGCCAATAACATTTCAGGAGAGAGTACATTGGCCGCGGACATGGCCATTGATTGCGCCATCGTGGGGCAAAGTGAATTAAATGACGCACAAGTGGACAAGCTCGTAGGATGGGCGCATTGGCGGGTAGGTCAGGAGGCATTGCTCCCTGCAAATCATCCTTATAAAAATGCCGCCCCGAATGCGTTGGACGCGAATGATGACCCTGCTAGATTTGAATTTGACGAGAGTGTCTGGAACACTTGGGCTGCTATTAGTACCGCAACCAAAACCGTAAATATAGGCAATCCGCCACCGAGTCTCGATGATGGGAATGGCAATGACTACACCGTGGTATTTTTTGATGATTTTACATATGATACGGTGGTAGATGATCGAAGTGGTTCACCCAGTGATGTTTGGTTTGCCCCCACCCATATCGGGTCAGTTGTGGGGGCTAGTGCACAGGCTCAGAAAAAGTCGGCCACACCCTCTACTTATATTCATGATGGGAGTGATATCGGGACCTTGACATTACGCCTATTGGATGTGAACGGCAATTGGAAGACTGGCGCATTTAGCTCCGTAAATCGGGAAGGCCAGGGGCGTTCTTGGGGCAAAGGACGCTTTCGAATCCGCTGCAAGTTCCCAGCGATGGCGTCGCCGCGTCCTGGGTTTTTCCCGGCTTTTTGGTCTTATGGTACCGAGCATCTGTTTTGGCGTACACGTAATCGCATTGAGTTGGATTTTATGGAATATGATGGGCTCAATGGCCAGTGGATCAACACCTCTCAACACATCCATACCGGAAGCCTTGGGTACAATATTCCGGAAATCCGCCAGTCGACGGATCTTAGCGATAAGATTATTGGGACCACCCTCAATTCCAGCCATAATTTTGTACCGACCGTAGACATATACGATGGACAATATCACATATGGGAATACCGGATTGAAGACGACTACAGCTATATCATTGTTGATGACAAAGAGGTTGCGAGGGTGCCGACGGAAGCTTGGATGTTGGTTAGAAGATACATCATGGTGGACTGGGCCTTGCGGGAATGGGAAAATGAGGCTGTAGATGGGCAAATTTATGACATGACGATCGACTGGATCGAAGTTCAGCAACGGGAGCGGGATTTGGAAGTTGTGCCTGTGGCTTTTAATGCGCTGCCAATACTTTCAGGTACCCGGGGGGCCGGCAATGTCATCACGTGTACGCCAAACGTAACGGCCTCACAGATTGAATATCGTTGGTATGAGAATGGCGAACCCATTGTGGGGGTGACGGAGTCTACCTTCGTCGAAGATGCTGAAAGTGAAACCAAGGTTCTCAGGTGTCAGGTGCGAGCGGTTTCTCTGCTGGATCAACCAGAAGCATGGACCGCAGAATTGGGACTTCCAGACACGGAAGCTCCAAGTGTACCACAGAATGTTTCTGCTACCGCGGTTTCGAGCAGTCAGATCAATCTGACTTGGGACGCGTCATCAGACAATGTGGCAGTTCAAGGTTATGATATCCACCGTGATCTGCAGTGGATTGATGTATCATTAACGCCAAGTTACAGTGATTTTGGATTGTCTCCTGACACCACATATACGTACACCGTGTCGGCATTTGATGCGGTGGACAACAGCTCCGCCAACAGTAGCTCAGCGAGCGCCAGAACGCAGGTGCTAAACAGCGTGCTAAACGTGACCGTGGCAGGCGTTTCGACCAGCGTTGGTGAACCTGGATCCTACGGCTCCCAAGATATACAGGGAACCTGCGTTATGGACGTCTCCGGCGACAGTGCAACATTGAGCGGTAATATATGGAAGCGATTTGGACTTAGCTACACGGTCAGCGCAAACACCATGCTTGAGTTCACCGTCAATGCGAGTGATACCGGTGAAATCACCGGCATTGCGTTGGACACTGACATCAATCCAACTTCCGGGAGGCGCGCATTCCGCTTTGGCGGAAGTGATGTGAATTCTAACTACGACTCTTGGAGTTGGAAAGTCTCTCCGGTTTACACTTCGGGCTCTGGAGATGTGACCTACCAAATTGAGGTAGGGACGTACTTTACGGGTGCCGTGAGTTACCTGGGACTCATCGGTGACGATGATTCAAATTCATCTACGAATATTACATTCAGCAACATCAAGTTATATGAACAGTCACCGACTTTGCATGTGGCGGTAAATGGTGTTGCGACCAGCGTTGGCGATCCTATTTCCTACGGCACTCAAGATATACAGGGCAGCTGTGCCATAGGTCCTTCAGGCGACAGTGCCACATTGACCGGTAACATATGGAAGTGCTTTGGACTTAATTATACCGTCAGCACAGACACCGTTCTGGAAGTAACGGTCAATGCAAGCGACGTCGGTGAAATCATGTGCATTGCATTGGACAATGACGCGAATCCCCTCGTTGGGAGGCGCGTATTTCGTTTGGGGGGCAGTGATGTGAATGATGACTACGATTCCTGGAGCTGGCAGGTCTCTCCGACCTATATATCAGGTTCGGGAGACCAGACGTATCTGATCCCTGTGGGTAGCTACTTTACGGGTTCAGTGACCTATTTGGGACTCATCGGTGACGATGATGCAAATGCGTCTGCAAACGTCACATTCAGCAACCTTAAGTTGCATGAGTCGGCTCCGGCTATAGACTTCAGCGCCGTAACGGTATCTTCATACGATGGAAGTCAGGATAACGGTGCGGTCGTGGTTGAGGATGCCGGTGCCACGCTGCACTTGAGCGGTAACTCATGGAAGAAAATCGACTTCGCGCATACGATTACGTCTGATGCGGTTTTGGAATTTGATTACAAGAGTACGTCCCAAGGCGATATTCATGGCATTGGGTTCGATACCAACAATATCATTGGCGCTGAAAAAACTTTTGAACTGCATGGAACCCAAACCTGGGCCATTCAAGCATTTGCGACCCATACCGGGAGTGACTGGGTGCACTATACGATACCGGTAGGGCAGTACTTCACGGGCGCCATGCTGTATATGGTGTTCGTAAATGATCACGATGTGACAACGCCGACGGCCAATGGCTACTTTAAAAATGTGAAGGTTTACTGAAAGGCCATGTCAGTCAGTTTTTGACTTTCTTCAAAACTTTGGGATTTGCAGATAAGTTTCTTACTGGCTGCCATAGCTGGTCTTGGTTACGGTATATTTCTTCTCGCCTCTCTCCCGAAAACAAAATGCAAATGAGGGGGGCGTCAGTTGACTGTCGCATTCAATTTTTTTTTCGTGGTACGAAAGCAAAAGTATTTTTTGTAAAATAGGGGGATGACCGTAACGGTAATACAATATTCGGAGAGGTTTGAAGGTCCTTGCTCGTGATTGATTAACTGACCATGTCAAAAATGTACTATTTGTAATAATAGTATTTTCAAAGGTGTAATGTTGTGGAAAACAGCTAAGTTTAACCTTTTATGATGCATTATTTGTTTTTTCTGTTGACCATGTCAGATAGATGTTATTTCTTTGGTTTGTTCCTTGAGGACCTTTCCCTTGATTTTTTGCGACCTGGTTCCCGCCTGACGCACTCACATTGATAACCCCGGATAGATCATGAATCGTACTCTGACTTCTCTCGTACTGACTGTTTGTTGTTTACTGTATTTACCATTAGCAACCCTTGCGGTTGAACTTCTGCAAAACCCAGGTTTTGAATCCGGCACGTCTCAATGGTCGGGCATATCTTCAGACACGACTGTATTTCATACGGGTGTAAAATCCGGAAGAATTAATCAGACCTTCTATTGGAGAATGGTTTCTCAAACGGTGGAGTGCGAACCGGGGCAGCTGATGAGTTACGGTGGGTATCTGAAATCAGAAGATATGGTTGTAAATTCAGGAGGGATGAGGGTGTCTTTTTATGATAGTGGAGATCAGTTTATTTCTTCTGCGGGCGCAGGGGATGTGACCGGTACTCAGGAGTGGACCTATGTAACAAATTCGGTTGTTGTGCCGGTAACGGCTGATTATGCGAAAATTCAATTGTATGTGTCACAGAGCAATAGCACCTATGGCAAAGTGTACTTCGATGATTTATTTTGTGATGTATTTTCACATAAGGAAGTCACGGTGAATACCAATGGCGGTTTTGAAAGTGGGTATACGGGTTGGTACAAGGGGCACACCAGTTTGAGCAGCAATGCGGCTGAAGGGGTGAATGCATCGGCCATGAGTCATGGCAGTTACTGGAAGCAGTCCTGGTATGAGTTTAGTTGTGACCCTGCGAAAGAATATGCGGTGTCATTTTGGGCCGCGTCGGACAATGCCACTTCAAGTGGTCTGTTTCAGATTCGTTATTATGACGCGACCGATTCGCAAATTTCCAGTCATCACTTGTTATCTCTGACAGACACGCATTCCTATGCGCTTTATTATTTGGATGGTATTTATCCGCCGGTAGGGGCTGAATATGCACGTTTCTATTTTGCGGCGAGTTATCCTGGGACAGGCACGACTTATTTGGATGATTTGCAGATTACCACCGATGCAGATACGCCTGAAGAAGGTGTGCTGGTGTTTGATGTTACAGATTTTTCTGATTATTCAGGGCAGTCCACTACAGGGAGCATGAGTTTAGAGGCGGGTAATACGGCTCTGCATCTTACGGGGAATTTTTGGCGAAAGTATGCTTATGCTTACGAGGTTACGCCCAACACCATGTTAGAAGTGACCGTAGAAGCGTCAAATGTGGGCGAGTTAATCTGTATCGGCATGGATTCCGATAACGATTACGCGACATCACTTACGAATATTCAATTTGCAGGGAGTCAGTCGCATTCCTCGTTTTTACCCCTTGAGACCTCATATGTCGCAGGTTCCGGATCTGAGACCTTTATTCTGCCCATAGGGACGGTATTTACGGGCAACATGTCTTATCTGACTTTTATCGGAGATGATGATCTGGATGCAAATGTAGACGTCACTTTTTCGAACATTCGTATTTTTGAAGCTGAGGAAACAGAGCTGGTTTCTTCAAGCTTCATAGACCAGGCATTGACAAACTTAACACCGGATCCCGGAATGGAAAGTGGGGTGTCGGATTGGAATGGAGGGGTGAGTTTAGAAACGTCGATTGTGGCCTCTGGGTCTCAGGCGGTAAAAATTGGCGGTGCCAGTTTTTATAAAACTTACAGTCATGATTTGATTCCGGTGACCGAGGGTTCCTATTATAGACTCTTCATACAAGCGGCTATTGAATCCGTATCGGTTAGTCCTACTGTTAGTTTTTCATTTTATGCTGCGGATGGAACCACCAGACTCGGAACTACGCCGACGGTGATTGATATCGAAGGCTCTGCGCCGTATCGGGAATTTTCCAGTTTATATTATCTGGCCCCTGCGGGAAGTGCGTATGCGAAAATTGGGGTGTCTTTTCCTAAAAATAATTCAGGGGCTAAATTGTATCTCGATGATGTTCATCTGTTAGAATCGAGTAATTTGCCTGTGCGCTTGGTGCCGACTTATGGCGCGATCAGTGTGTATGTGAGTCGTGAAGCACAGGTGGCAGACGAGGTGGCACATGTCTTTTATCGCGAAGCGGGCACATCCCAGTGGTATGAAGCGTATGCACCGGAGTTTGACGATGTCCGTGGAGAATACCGCAGTAGTATTGTGGGATTAAATGAAGATACGGCTTATGAAGTGCAAGTGGTGCTGGAAGCCAACGGGGTGCCCTTTGATGAAGCGGGGGCATCGATCACCACCTGGGATTCGGAACCGAATATTGGGCAAACCATCTCTGTGGCGAGTCTCTATAGTGGTGGTCAGCTCTTGATTGAAGATCTGCATGGAGAACCGGATGCGTGGATTAAAATTACGGGCACAGGTTTGAATGATATCGATGGCACTTATGCCTATGATGTGGCCTTAAAAATTCTCAACAGCAGCTACCTCATCTTTGAGGGACTGGATATTCAGGGCGGTCGTCGTCATGCCGTACAGGTGCAGATGTCCGATCAAATTCGTATCGTGAACTGCGAAATGTCTGGTTGGGCCCGTGAAGCCAATTATGTGTCTGGCGCCTATAGTTATGAAACCTTGGCGGATATGAATGGTGGTAATAATCGGGCGATCAATAAAGATGCCGGAGTATACCTTCATGAAAGTTCACGGGTTACGGTGGAACGTTGTTATATGCACGATCCGCGTAGTTCTGCAAATAACTGGGAAGGAAATAATCATCCTGCCGGCCCCTGTGCGATTTACGTGCATAATATCACCAATACGTACAATATTATTACCAAGGGCCATTATGTGGTGCGATATAACGACTTGATTGGCAGTGATGAGATTCGCTGGAACGATGTGATCGAAGGTGAGAACAACGGAAGTGGTCGTGGGTCATTTTATCGGGACAGTGATGTTTATGGTAACATGTTGGCCTTTGCCAATGATGACTCCACCGAGATGGATGGCGGTCAAATGAATACCCGCTTTTTCGGTAACCGTATCGAAAGTTGTTTTGTGGGACTGAGTTTAGCCCCTTGTACGATTGGACCCTCTTATGTGTTTCAAAATTTAATTTACAACCAAGGGGATGACCGCGATACCAACTTTGGTATGGTGAAACTCGCAGGTGGAAGTACCTACTCTAAAGGGAAAAGCTTTTTCTTTCACAATACCATCCACGGAAGAGGAAATGGGATTGTCGGAATGGGCTTCGGTAGCGATACGAACAAAGCGATGTTTCTCGCTCAAACACGTAATAACATCATTCATACCACGCATTCACATTCAAATTATAATCAGACGATCCGCGATTCGGAGCAAAATCCATGGAACAGTTTTGACTATGATAACTTATCTACGCTCGGTCAGGCCACTGCGAATGTGACTTATGCTGCCGGGCAGGAGCCTAACGGAATCCTGAATGATCCACCGACCTTTGTGAATGTGGCGGCGGGAGATTTCCGCTTGGCCAGTGGTTCTTCGGGCATTGATGACGGCTTGCCCTTGTTTAACTTCGCCGATCAATATCTGGGCTCCGCACCGGATCAGGGGGCGATTGAATATACCGATAGTTCATTGTTTCCCATTCGGCCCATTGCGATTACCGCTGACAAGTACTTTGTTGAATTGAGCGGAACCGCGGGTGGATCCACTACGCCAGTGGATGTGGTGCTCAGTACGGGAGTGCTCGGCAGTGCTCTTGATTATGAAATCCGCATGAACAATACTGTGGATTGGTTGAGCGTGAGCCCTGCCGCCGGAACCCTCAACTCGAACAGCAGTCACACCTTGACGTTGACCTTGCAGACTGCGGGACTGGTTTCCGGTGATAAACTTGAAGCCACTATTCTGGTGAAACTCGAGAACGGCTTCTCGGTTCCGATCACGGTCAACGCGGAAGCGCTATAAGTTGAGCTGATCGCATTTCCTCAGCCCGGTCTCACCTTTTGAGACAGGGCTGAGGGGTGCTCCCTTTCGAAAAGGGGGTCACTGGGGCCTCAGGGTTGAGAGGAGGCCTTTAACTTCGCGTTTGAGGGTTTACTCGCGACCTTTGCTTTCTTTTTTAATTTTCTTCTCTGCCCGTTTTTCTTTCAACGTTTTTACAGAAGCTTTTTTTTCAGTTTTTTGAGAATTTTTACCTTTTGCCATAACCGTTACCTTTTGTTAGATTTGTCAATCGCTGTAGTTTTAAGCAACAAAGCTATAAGCCAAGCCGCGGGAGGGTAACATGCTTTATGCGAAAGCGCCAGCTATGTCGGCGGGTGTGCGGTATAATTCTTTTAAGCGCTTCGCGTATTTTGTCAGGTTAGAAGGTGAAAAGCTTCGGTCTGTGGCCTGAAGGCCGACAGCTACGGACGTAGCTGGCGCCGTTTACGGCCCAGGCCGGAGCTTTGTGGTGGTTGGATGTGGGGCAGGTCGACGGGCCTGTGGCCTGAAGGCCGACAGCTACGGACGTAGCTGGAGCCGTTTACGGCCCAGGCCGGAGCTTTGGGGTGGTTGGCTGTGGGGCAGGCCGACAGCTACGGACGTAGCTGGCGCCGTTTACGGCCCGGGCCGGAGCTTTGGGGTGGTTGGATGTGGGGCAGGTCGACGGGCCTGTGGCCTGAAGGCCGACAGCTACGGACGTAGCTGGTGCCGTTTACGGCCCGGGCCGGAGCTTTGTGGTGGTTGGATGTGGGGCAGGTCGACGGGCCTGTGGCCTGAAGGCCGACAGCTACGGACGTAGCTGGAGCCGTTTACGGCCCGGGCCGGAGCTTTGGGGTGGTTGGATGTGGGGCAGGTCGACGGGTCTGTGGCCTGAAGGCCGACAGCTACAGTCGCGTTGATATGCACGTGGTTCTTAGCGCTTTTTGAACGCAAATAGGGTGAGCAGTCCGCCCAATACCAGAATGATAGAGGAGGGTTCGGGTACGGTGGTGACTCTCACATTGTCAAAGATAACCTGTTTAACGGTGTTGCCGCTGTTGTCGTCAATTGGAATGTAAAAACCAATGTAAAGATCTTCACCTTGCAGTCCGGATCCGGCGGCATTCCAAAAGGTGCCACCATCGATGGTGGCCGCGGTTAAGTTTGGCAAGGTAGGGTAGTCGCTTTTATCAAATGTGGCGAGCGTTCCGTCTCCATCGAGAGAAACCCCGCTACCCGTGGAAAATACCCCGTTATCATCCGTAAAAAATCCACCAATGTAATTATCGGGGAGAGGCAGGTCGGAACGTGACCCGATGACCACATCGAGGGTGTAGGTGAGGGCTTCGTCGATGGTGCCAATTTTCTGAAACACATAACCGGGTTCTGACGATGAATTCACTTTTCGGGAATCCACGATCAGCCACTGATCTCCGTCTGGAGCCGTGGGGAAGTTACCGTTTACTTTCTGAACTGCAACCCGGGTAGAAGGATGAATCCAGTCAGTGACTTCATTTTTGAAGGTGTCCGTATCGGGGGCTTCGAAGCTGTAGTTGCTCACCGAAATGGTGCCTGCTTGAAGCGTAAGGGTTGCGGAGCAGACTAGTGGAAGGGAAAGGCGAAGGAGGGAGGGAAGAATATTCATTTTACAAAAGATGGGAGGGTAAATTTAATCTATCACGTAGTTTAGAGTGTTTGTATGTTTGGAACAATGGCGATGTGAGTCTAAAATGTGTTGATATCGCCCAAATCATACATAGCTAGTGAATAAAGGAACCGCAACATGGCATCAAACTTACGACATATTGGGATATTGATGGACGTCTCCACCGGTGAAGGTCGGGAGATGGTGCGGGGGGCAGCGGCATACGCACGGCAACGCGCGAATTGGGAAATCGTATTTCCTTGCTTTGAGAGTCAAGGGCTGGACCCGGTGAATATTCCTTATTGGTGTGATGGTTTATTGCTGCGTCCCCTGAAACTTGCGGATCAGGAGGCATGTCTTGAGTTCAAAGGTCCTAAATTTGGTTTGGTCTGGCGGGGGATTGGGAGTCGGGGGATTCCGTTTTTGACCACTCAAGGGAAAGAGGTCGCCCGCATGGCTTTCCGGCATTTGCGTGAGAACGGAATTGAGCGGATGGGGGTGGTGGGCTTTAAAGATTCTGGATTTTCATATGTCAGGAGTAGATCCTTTCAGCACTGTGTGGACGAAGCGGGCTTGGAGGGTGGTGAATTCGAAGTGGTCTCACCGCCGGATCGTTCCCTGCTGATTCAGTGGTTGAAGGGATGGAAGAAGCCTTTTGGTATCTTTGCGACCAACGATATGTTGGCCCGGGAAGTGGTGAATTGTGCGCTCGAAGCGGGCATTTTGATTCCCGGTCAATTGAGTGTAATTGGCGCGGGCAATGATGACACTTTTTGTACGGTGGCGGGGCCGACCCTGTCGTCCGTAGATCCCGGTGCGTATCGGATCGGGTATGAGGGCGCGCGTCGGTTGGATTTGCTGATGAAAGGGGAGACGTTACCCAGGTTTGGGGAGCGACTGCCTCCTCTCGGAGTGATCACCCGCGAATCCACCCATGTTGCGTTTCATGATCCGCTGATTGCTGATATTCTTTGTGTCATTCGTGACGAGGCTCCGCGGGGACTTCAGGTTTCTGATCTGCTTGAGCGTTTTCCGGTGTCGAAGAGTACTCTGAATCGGAAATTCCGGGAGTCGACGGGGAAGAGTCCCTCCGAAGAGATTCAGCGGGTACGGTTGGCGCGGGCGAAATTTCTGCTGCGCAGTTCTGATCTAAGTAATGAGCATATCGCGGTTGAGTCTGGCTATCCCACCCCTAAAGCTTTTTATCTGGCCTTGCGGGCTGATACCGGTATGACGCCCCGCGCTTTTCGTAACCATTCGGGCCGGGCTGATAGATGAGTTATGTTATTGTTTTGTGTACGGCCTTCGGGGGGATGCGGGTCATGATTTTTGTAATGCCGATTTACCCGGAATAGAAATGGATCCCTTAAAGACGCGACAGGTTTCGGAGTCTTTAGCTGATGCTTGACGGAATAACACATGTGATGGTCTGGTCTGTTGTATGGACATCCCTTGTTAAATGCCTTATGTCGGTGATTCGGAATAGAAATTATGCTCATAAATATAAGGATTATATTGATCAGATGAAACACAAACGCGCCCCCCTCTTTATGTCGATGCTGTTGGCTGTGGTTTTTACCTCATGCTCAAAAAACATATCAACCTCTCGTGAAAAATCTCCAGATGTGACCATCACCACTGCACCACTTTTGGGAAATCGTAAGGTAATAGATTTACCTGTGCTCGCGCCGGGAGCGAGCCGAACGATTGTTGAAGGTGATGGTTCTTTTGGGATAGATGTCGAAGGAGATTTGGTTCGTACGGCTTCCCAGCTCGCGGCGGGGACAAAAGAAGTTCTGGTGAGAGAAAGCGCAAGTGATGGCGCTTCGGTTACAGACCATCTCTATCTTATTGAGGTCACTCCTGCAGCCTGGACCCTTGATGCATTTCCCGAGATGATCGCACATTCGTTCACTCAAGAAAATGTCGACGCAGGTCCCGTCAGTTCGATCGACTCTGTGGGGGTGGTCTCTATGGTGAAAGATGCACAGGCCACTGCGTCGCCAGGGCAAGAACCCGTTAAATTGAGTGAAGGTCAGGGTATTGAATTTTCGTCCGATGCGACTCAGTATCTCAGCTTTGAAAGAGACTTGGATGCTGTAGCGTTCTATCGTTGGTCTTTGGTGATCTTTCGAGTCGATCCTGACAGTGGTTCGGATAATGTCGCGTCCCTCTTGCGGGTTAACGATGGTCCACAAGTGAATGGGCGCTCCGGTAACTGGACCCCGCGGATTGATTACGATAAATCGAATAATTCCATTCAGGTCTATTATCGGGGGACCCACAAGCATGAATTGACAACGCCAGCCAATGTGGTCTCCACTGATGGAAGTTGGAATGTGGTGCTGACCTACCGTCGTCATGGTCATCTTTTCCTTCGGGTCAATGGTCAGGCCTACGATCAATCTCCTCCCCATGTGAGTTTTTCGACGGAACAAACGGAAGATACTATTGAGAGTCGGATCGGAGACAAGCGTGCCTCCACGCCCACTTGGGCCTTGGATGGCCTGTGGATCGGGCAGTCTGAACTTTCTGAAGCTGTGGTGAAGAAAATGGAAGCGTGGGCTCTCGGCCGCGCCGCTCAACTTCCCGGAGGCGTTGCTGCCACAGCCACATTCTCTCCTGTGATTGATGATGAAGATTTTCCACAACGTTACACCTTTGATTACGAACGTTTTGCCGACTGGAAAGTGGTAAATGATAAATCCCGCCGCTGGGCCTATCAAGGCCAACCCGTGGCAGAGGTGCAACCCGACCGCTCGGATTGGGTGCGGGTGTTCGTTGACGATTTCCGAGTGCCGGCTGAAGTGAGTAAAAAAAGTATCAACGGTACTTCTGTGGGGGACAGCACGTATGACTTTGGGGCGGGGAAACAGATCTGGTATTCTCCGGGAACCAATAGTGCTGTGGGTGGCAAAGCCATTAGTAAGAACGGAAGTGATCGTCCCTTTCCTGAGGTAGTTGTCCTCGATCCTGAAGCGCAAAACCTGACCATGCGTTTATACGCCGCCGAGCCTGCGAAAAATGGCCGACCTACCCAATGGCGGAACTCACAATTCTCGAGTGTCAACCAGGCGGGGGTTGGATATACCTGGGCCGGTCCCAAAGGATTTCGGGTGCGTGCGAAATTTAAGAATGTTGGTCCCGGAGTTTTCCCCTGTCCGATGTGGTTTTACAATGTCGAATCTCTTTTCTGGAGAACCGGTGAACGTATTGAGTTTGATATTATCGAATTGGATGATGACTGGGACAATTACGGTGGAACGCATGTGCATCACGGACGGTTCAAGGGGTTATTTGGACATTCCGAATACGACACCATGAAGAAGAAAAATACCCCCGAAGAGATTCACAGTTTGAAGATGGCTGCAGGGAAAAATATTTGTGGGATCAATGCCTTCGATGGCAACTTTCACACTTGGGAAGTTTGGATTGAAGCAGATACGACTTATATCAACGTCGATGGGGTTGAAGTGGCTCGCGTCGATACCATCCCTGAATATCTGGAGCGTTTGTATATGTATCTCGATACCAGCCTCAAAGGAAGGGAGGGGATGGATGAATCGTTGAGTTATGACATGGTGATCGATAGTGTGGAGGCCTTTCAGCCCCCATCAGAGATCAATGCCACTCCCGATGCGCCCTTTACGGGTCGGCCCACGCTGACAGGTAATGCTACTGCAGGCAGTGTCGTGACCTGTACCAGCAAGCTCGAGGGCGTAGAAGATGTCTGGTATTTTTGGCACGTAGATGGTTATCCACGCGGGTTTGGCAAGTCCAATACCTACACGCTGCTTCCGGAAGACGAGGGTGCTGAAATCCGTTGCAAAGTAAAAGCCGTGGGTGCCAAAGATCAGCCCGAAGCTTGGACAGCGCCACTGGCCATGCCGTGACCCCTCATGGGGAGCGATGGATGGGGGGCGATGGCTCTATGATCATCAAAAGGTCTGGGGCAAAAGCATGTAAGGTCTAAAAAAAAATGGGGGCGCAATTTGCGCCCCCAATGAGTGATGGGTTTTCAGTCTGCATCCCCGAGGGTGGCATGTGGAATTAAGTCTGCATACTGTTCGATGCTTCCGCCGTCCAAGCAGCAGTGGATAATATCCTGACCTAAAGGTAGCAGGTCTTTGACTTGGAACTGTTTTAGTTCGCGGGCAAAGAATGCTTGAAGAATTTTTGCGCCCTCGTCGTAGGCCTCTTGACCTACCTCAGGTTGTTTATCCACATTGAAGAACCAAGATCCAATTGGACGTCCTTCCACCACAATGGAGCTTGGAGACCAGCCCAGCAAGGGGCAGCGACAGGGGCTTACCTGACTTTGGTCAAAGTGTGCACCACCGCGTCTCGCCATGTATTCGCGGGTGATCCATTGGGGCATGAAGCTCACATCCCAGGCCCCAATATGTTGATTGGGTACCAGAATATATTTCACTTTGGGGGTTTCCAGAATCTGCTTGAGAATCAAGTTTGCCTGATCCACTCGACGGCCGGTGGCAAAAGGCCAGTAGGAGCCCACACCTTCACTGGACATTCCGCCCGTATCCACAATGCTTGGATTCGCATGTCCTCGCGGAGCGACCAAACGCCATAACCACGCCAGAGAAGGGGGTAACAGATGGAACATCCCCATGATGCCGTAACTTGGATTTTCACGGGTACAAGGCGGGCAACGCACACCAAAAGAGCGGATATCTACGTCCAAGGTTCCCCGATGAATATTGGGTACACTTTCACAAGGAATAATTACCCGGGGGTTGGGGCAGGGGGTGCCTGGTTCGTCTTCAATATGATCCCAAATTAAGGCGGTTGCATCTGGTTTGGCGTCAATATTTAAAAAGAGTAAGGGACGGTCCGGATGAATGGTCATTTTCTCCAAATGCGGATCCACGCCGTACTGGTTGATATGATTTACCCGTACAAACCAGGAATCTTCCGCATCCATTAGGGTTAGTTTACCGTTCCCTTTATTGAGGCTGGGGTGGCAAAGCGCCATATCGTCAGTGACGGGACGAATGTGGCAACATTGCGGCATGCTTAGTGTTCGGGATTCACCGGTTACACTATTTTTCCCCAAGAGCAAGGTGCCGTCTTCCTGACGGTGGGGCAGTTCCAGCATTTCGCTTTTTCCGCCGCCACTGGCTCCCTCATGAGAAATCCCAATTCGATTTTCATAGGGGGTAACAATCTGGGCTGCGGAGCAATGCATGGTAATCCATTCTTCTTTTTCGCCCAGATTTAACAATACGCCATAAATCCCTTTTTTGGCGCTGGGGCCCGGGTAGAGATTGTAACTAAACAATTCATGCATGTCTGGTAAACGATTGTGTACCACCACCTGTTTCCCCTCCAAATGGGTGTGACGGAAGGGTGGTGCCACATAGATCACCGCTTTCGGTGCAAAATCAGGGGGCAATTCGTCTGGATGGGAAATGCCCTGTAGCATGGCCAAGCCTAAGGCGAAAAATCCAGCGTTTGCAGGTGCAATTACCAGTGCATCTGTTCCTTTACCCGGCATGCCAGCTGTAAATCCGAAGCAGGCCAATTCCTGTTTTTTTAACCATGCAAAGGTATCTGATCTTAAAGAGGAAAACTCTTTTCCATAGCGATTTAAAAAGGTGGGTTTGTCTGTGGGCGCGTCATCACCAATGACCATACAGTCCGGATCTCTTCTACGCATGTAGGGATCTAAGTAGTTCGCACTGATGCCATTTTTTACCCGGCAAACGTTTACTTCCTCTACCAAACCTTTTCCAGGAATGTCATAACTCACCCTATGGTATCCGTCCTCACCGACATCGCGCAGTGCCAAGGTCAAGAGCTGGTCTACATTCTCTGCAATTTGAACGGAGGGGGCTTCAGTTAAAAGGTCCACCGCGATTTGGGGCAGTTTGAATTTTTCTACAAATTTACTCACATTCATCATCATTCCTGGGTTCATGTTTTAAAGAGGTGTATATCCTATTTGATTTCCCTCTCTCAAAATAGCCCCGGAATTGACAATGCTAACTGTTTTTTGATATCAATTATCGTGAGTGGGTCTATTTATGCCTAAAACGATATCTAAAGTATTACATAATAAGCTTTTAAGATCTTCTTCATTTAAGGGAATCCTGTCGGATTTTCATCAAATGAGTGGAATGGAGGTCTTGTATTTGGATGTTTGGGGCAATTCTTGCCTACAGGCTCCGCGTAAATCCTATTTAAAACTACACGCGATTAGTCAAAAATTTCCGGTAGTGTCTCGAGAATGGACTCGGTTACGTCATCAAATGCTCGCAGGGCAAAGCGAGATTTCTTTCCCTTTTGTGGAGGTGGCCGTTCCTCTACATATTTCAAAAGAAACGATTGGATATCTGTTGCTTTCGGCCTGTCGTGATCCTGAAATTCCGGAAGATGCGAGCCGTCTTTTTTGGACAGAACTGGCGAAGAATGGGGTGCATCTCTCATGGGTGGAGTGGAAAAGTGCAATAGAAGAATTGCCTGTTTGTGGCGAAAAGGCACGTAAAGCTTGGCAGAGAAGCCTTCGTATGCATGCAAAAAGTGCGATGAGGGAAGTGGAGAGGCTTCACAATCCTCTGCCTCAAACCGAGCGTTTGCCTCCGATGATTTTACAGGCATGCGATGTAATACAAACGCTTCATCACGAACCTTTAAGGCTTCAGCAGGTCGCAAAGATTTGCGGGGTGAGTGCTGAGCATCTTAGTCGTGTTTTTCATCAAAGTACCGGACTTCGCTTTCGTGAATATTTAGCCGAAATCCGTATCCGAAATGCTTGCGAACGCCTCCAACATAGCCGGGATCCCATCTCGCTCATCTCTGAAAAAGTTGGATTTTCTACACTCTCCCGATTTAACCATACCTTTAAAACGCATACGGATATGACTCCCAGCGCTTATCGCAAGAATCCGCCACCGTCCCATCTGGATATGAAAAGGACATCCTAAAACTGACGTGTAGCTGGAGCTGTTTACGGCCTCTTTTGAGACTTTGGATGGTGGGGGTAGCGGTCTGTGGCCTGAAGGCCGACATTGACGGTCACAAAAAAAGCACCGGACCCCGAGGGGCCGGTGCTCAGTGAAGGACAGGGGGGGGGCTTACTTGAAGTCGACGAGTTCGACATCGAAGACCAGCAACCCACCGGGACGGCCGGAACCTTCCTGTTTTGGACCGTACGCCAGATCCTCAGGGATCCAGAAACGGAAGCTGTCGCCTTTGCTCATCAATTGCAGTCCTTCTGTCCATCCGGCGATGACCTGGTTCAGCGGAAAGCTGGTGGTCTCGCCTCTGACGACCGAACTGTCAAACAGTTCGCCATTGGTTTCCCATCCAGAGTAATGGACGGTGACGGTGCTGCTGGCGGCTGGTTTTTCATCGGATGCTGCGGAGTTGAGTACTTTGTAGGCCAATCCTGAATCGGTTTTTTGTGCATCTGAAGGTACCGCAGCCACATCTTCGGGTACGGGAGGTGCGGGGATGGACTCTTTTACGGTCAGCAGCTCAAGTTCACATTTTACCAGCTCATAGGGGGCCCCTAATAAATTTCCGGGAATATAGGTGTCCGCGGTGCCACCTGCTTGTAGCTGGGCGAATACT
Organism: Kiritimatiellota bacterium B12222; assembly: GCA_029719485.1. Classification (GTDB taxonomy): domain Bacteria; phylum Verrucomicrobiota; class Kiritimatiellia; order SS1-B-03-39; family UBA6053; genus UBA6053. Next base: position 2,084,585 of record CP120722.1, read on the forward strand.
TCGGTGAAAAAGGGAGGTAGTTTTTCCATGGGGGCCGTTTGTGGGCCGGACTGTTGGCTGGACTGAACGGGTTTGCCATTGGGATCCAGAAAGGTGAAATGGAACTCTACCGTGTGGTCGGCGGTGGGTTGTTCGCCGTTACCGGCTTGGGTAACCACATAATCAATGCCACTTTCTGTTTTTTGGGCCTCGGCAGGAACCTGAATGGGTTCAGGGGCTTTTTCAAAGCTGATCAGCTCTACATCAAATACCAACTGTCCACCGGGACGTCCGGTTCCGGGTACTTCAGGTCCGTAGGCGAGATCCTCAGGAATCCAAAAGCGACGTTTTTCACCGGCGACCATGAGCTGAAGGCCTTCTGTCCAGCCGGCGATTACCTGATTTAGCGGAAAGCTGGCGGGCTCTCCACGGGTGACGGAACTGTCGAACATAGAACCATCCGAAGATTTCCATCCCGTATAATGTACGGTGACCGTGGAGGTTGCGGATGGTTTGTCTGAACCAGTACCGGAAGTTAAAATGGTGGACGCGAGACCGCTTTCGGTCACTACCGCGTCATCGGGGGCTTTCGCCACGTTTGCAGGGGTTTTGATGTTTTGTTGTGTCATAAGGGCTGTGAACCTGCCTTTCTGTCGACAGATGCCAAGCAGAATATGGAAGAAACTTTTTGGAGCTGGGCCATTCTAGCTCAGAAGACCGGCGTAGGAAGCGACAGGTCCCTCGTTGTGCTTTCGGTGATTGCGTGTAGGATGATGTAGATCCTCCTCATTTTTCCTCGAACTGCATATGAAAAAGAAAATATTCGCGTTGCTAAATCCGCATTCCGGCTCCGGAAATACTTTAGAAGATACGATACGCGCTCTTCATGAGCATTGGGAAGATTCCGATAATCAAGTTTTCTTTCAACTCTCTAGAGATAAAGAGGATGCGCAGATTAAAATTGCAGAGGCCAAAGCCTGGGGTGCAGAACTGATTCTGTGCTCCGGAGGGGATGGTACCTTAAATTCTTTATTGCCGGCACTTGTTGAACACGGGATTCCGGTGGCCTTTATTCCCACGGGTAGTGTGAATGGTTTCGCCAGACATTTTAATATTCCTCAAGATGTGGCTAAAGCGGTTAAAGCGCTCAAAGGCGGTGAGGATCGGGTGATTGATGTGGGGACCGCAAATGGGGTTCCGTTTGTACTTTCCTGTAGCTTTGCTTGGGAGGCCTCTCTGATCAAGTTGTTTGAAGACCTGCCCACCAGAGGCATTCCTACGTATCTCGCTGCGGCAGGGATTACTGCGTTTGCGTACGCCCCGCAAGCCCATGAAATCACCGGTTCCGATGGGACCTTAATCACTTTTGAGGAACCCATGTTGCTGTCCGTGACTAATTTATCAACCTATACCGAGGTCGATTTGGTTTCTGAAGATGCCCAAGAGGACGATGGATTGTTGGAGCTGGTCGTAGTTAAAAAAGAAAATATGCTGCGGCTCACAGCCTCCATTGGAAAGTTAAGAGAGGGTGGTGTAGAAGAGTTGGATATGGTCGAAACGTTTAGGGACAGTTCATTTCACATTAAACGACAAGACGCTGCCGACATCCAAATCGATGGCGAAGTTATCCCCGACCAAACCGATGTTACCATTGAGGTGATGAAAAAGGCCCTACATGTCCGTGTTCCACAAAGGTAAAGACTTTTGGGCTATTTGCATGACCGGACACCCATGATCTGTACCTCAGGAAAGCAGTTGCAACCTGCCGCAGAGGCGGTAACTTCGTCGCCAACCTTTTTCCTTACCTGATGACACATCCTCTCATACTCACTCTCGAACTTTTCATGAGCAAAACACGGGCGTGGATCCGGCGAAGCCTGCGGCGCAACCACCCGGTATTTATTTATCCCTATCGCGGATATGGGCATGCCTCAAAAGTCGTTTTAATGGGGCGGGTGTTAGAAAAAATTTCCTCCATTCATGAACCCAGCAAAGAGCGAGAGGGCAAATGGCATAATTTTAAAAAAGCGTGGAGACGCTATTTCAGCTACGAAGTTCCTGGTGTACGTTTACAAGCGAGCTTTGGGGGACAGGTTTTGGAAGCCACCAGTGACGAGGAAGGGTATTTTGAATTTGAGTTTACGGGGGATTTTTCGAGTTTGGGCACTGGTTGGAAAAAGATAGAATTGGAAATCTTATCCGTTCCGCATCAGCTCTCATTTCAACGGAGCAGTATCGCTGAGGTGATTCTGGTGGATGGCTCCAGTGAGTTTGGCATCATCTCGGATATGGATGATACTGTGATGCAATCCAATGTGGTCCGAAAATTAAAAATGCTCTCCACGATGTTGTTTAATAGTGCTGAATCCCGGGTGGCCTTTGAAGGCGTTGTCGATTTGTATCAGCAACTTAACAAACAAGATCGTAATCCTTTGTTTTTCATTTCCGGCAGTTCTTACAATTTATATGATTTGTTGGAGAAGTTTTGCAGAATCAATCACATCCCCCGCGCACCGATGTTGTTGCGCGATATGGGGATTTCCAAAAACCAATGGTTTTTGGAAAGAAATTTCCCTTTTAAAACCGGTTGCATTGAACGGTTGTTACGCCTGTTTCCCGATTTGCCGTTTATCCTTATCGGAGACAGCGGTCAGCACGACCCCGAAGTCTACCTGCATATCCAAGAAAAATATCCCGACCGTATTCTGGGGATTTATATTCGGAATGTCACCCTGCTGGGGCTTCGCAATGAAGAACTCAGTGCACTCGAGAAAAAACATCCTCATTTTAAAGCCATTAAAAACTCTCAAGCCGCTATTGATCACGCCCGCGAAAAGCAGTGGATTTAAACACTTTTGTGCGCGGTTTATGGAATGTCGCTCCCCCTGCTGTCGTATCATCCTGTGGGAAACGGTCGGCATGAGGGTCGCTGCTGAAGGCCTGGGGCCCTCGTCGTTGCCAGGATGCCTCAGCAGAGGGGTTTAGCGGGAGGTGATGGTGATGATGATGTCTTTGCCTTGGGCCGCCTTAAGATCCACCAACACTTTATACACGAAGATGGGCCAATCAAATTCACGATTGTCTTGAAGCGCTTGCCAATGGCCTTGAGTTTCAAGACTGAAGCCTTTTCCTTTTGCATTCAATAAGGTGAAGGCGCTTTTACCATTTCCCTGAGTTAAAAATTGTCCCTGATGTTCTTCCGGAAACTCCTGAAGCTCTGATTTGCCCAAGGCATATTCACCGCCCTGATTGAATTTAATGGGGATGAGCATATCGAACATAAAAGATTTTCCATTATCTGGAATATCATATTCGTATTGAATTTCGTCGCCTTTTATTTGAAGTTTAAGTTCTGCCCCACAGGGATAGGTGGCCTCACCGCTGCTCTTTGAGTTGACGGTGAAGGTTGCTTTTTCTGTTTTCCCGTTCTCAAGAGTGAGGGGTGGAGCTCCAATGATGAATTTTCCCGTGGACCCTGCGTCGATTTCGACACCTTTATCGACCACGGTAAGAGATAACTTATCCGCCTGTACAGATGAGGCCATCAGGCCCAACAGAATCCATAAAGAAAAAAGTGATTTGAATGTGTGAGAGTATTTCATGATGGATGTGAAGGGGTTGGGGGTTTGTCTCTATGATCTGTTCTGCTACTTTTGGGCTGTTGAATCAACGGTCAACCTTAGAGGGAAGGCCAAGTCTTCCTTATGGAAAATCCACAAGTCTATTTGAAAAGATAGGCTACTTTAACGTCAACGGCAAGGATTTTCATTTCGGCAGAAAGTTACATCTACGCAGTGAGATAAATGCGGGCAGCCACACTGGTCTCTTCTGTGCTTTTATATCCTGCGTGTTGGTTTAGAGCGGGTGGTGATCAGGCTACCGAGAATAAAGCCGGTGGTACAAATGGCTAAACCGTAAATGTTCACCCCTGTTGAGAGGGCATATTTCCCCGAACCGATGGCGACCCATTCGGGGAAGCATCCGGGTAAAAAAGCCAATAATCCACCCAGGAGCAATCCTGGCCAAAATGCCAGATGAAAATTTACTGCACTTGTGGGCATAAAACTGAGAAGAATGATGGGGGCCAGTCCCATGACCATGGTCCCGCTAATGGTGGTGGCCGCGAGAATGGCAGGCCCTACATGATCTCCCATATATATCGCAAACAAAGGGAGGTTTCCGAAGATGGCCAATCCAATAATCAACCCTCTGGCATGACCGAGGCTTCGTTTATCGCTGTGATGGCGGGTTTTCCAGTCAAGTGTTCCCAATTTACCGGCGCTGGAAAAGGTGGAGTCGAGAGTGGATCCTGCACTCGTGAGCATCATGATGTTAAAAATTAACAACATCGGCAGTCCCAAGGACATCGATACCGTCAAGGCGGCATTGTCGCCCGTATAGCCTTGATGGTTTGCGAAAATCCCTACCAGACTGAAGAGCACAATGAAGAGCCCACTCAGAAAACCTGCCAAAATAAATCCTTTGAGCATCGTTTTAGGATTCGTGATAAAGGCCCGGTCTGTCAGTACGGGATCATGAAAGGGATAACTAAAGATTTGTACAAAAGCGAGTAGGCAGAATGTCAACGCTTCGTCAGCGATCTCGGGAGACCTTTGCGGCCAGTCTTTCGCCAAGGGAGGAGCGATCACAGCCAAAATGATGATCAGCAAGATTCCTGCGAACATCATTTGAATGGCATCGGTCAGTAGACTTGAGTGAAGTCCGCCGCGCCAAGTGTAAAGCACCGTAAACACCGTAAATACCAAAACGGCTAACCAGTATTGTAACGATCCTTCTTCACCGAAAAATGTACCGACGACTTTGGTGTTGGACCATACTTCATTGTAAAGACGAATGCCCACCGCCAGCAAAAATAACCGCATGCCCACCCGTCCATACTTGCCGCGTAGGAACGCGGGAAGGGAGGTGTACGATGTGCGGGTGCGCATCAGATAAAACGCACCCCCAGCCACAATGAAACTCAAATAATAGATGCCGTAGCCCAGTCCTCCCAGAAATCCAAACGTATTGGAGAGATTGGCCGCATTCACGATGGATTTGGCAAAAATCCACGAGATGGCCGCACTGGCGACCAGTAAACCTAATGATGGTTCTTTACCATCAGCCCGTCGACCCGTGAAAAAGCCGGAGGAGTCGACGTTTTTAGGGCTGCGCCACCAAATGACTCCCATATAGATGAGTGCTAATATCCACAGAATACCCACCGCATTCGTTGTCATGAGAAGGCCCACTCGATTTTCCGCTCAGGTAACGCGATTCCGGTTTGATGCTTTTCTCTCTCCGGAAGAATGTCTATGGAAGGCCATAAACCGGTGGCCAACGCCTGAGCGTATTCTCGTGGTAGTTTGGCAAGTTTCATTTTTTCCTGAGTAGCTTGGGGAGAGTAATGAAGGGCGTTATGTTCAAAAACAATACCGTCCTTTTTTTTTCGAATAAGGCTATACCAAACGCGGGGTGTCCCGTCATTGGCGGGCAAGCCTATAGCCCCCGCGTTGTGCCAACAGAGGTCGCCAAGGACTTGAGTGAAGGGAAGGCCTGCATGGCCACTGATCACACAATCTACCTCGGACTTTTGGATCAACTCCATGAGTTTTTGTTCAGGGTCGGACGCGAAAATAAATTCACTCACCCCGTTGGGGCTTCCGTGAACCACCGCAAAGCGTCGGCCGCCAAATTCAAAATACAAATGGGTCGGTAGACGATCAAACCATTGGATGAGTTCGTCATTCATTTGCGATTTACAGTATGAAAACCAGTAACGTGAAAGGGTTTCACAGGCTGAGTTTTCTGCAAATCCACAACCGCACTCATCCGCATTTTTCACCAAGGCTTGTTCGCAATTTCCTTGAATGATGCGAATGTTTTTTCTTCTGAGGAGCTCTGAAGTTTTTAGTGGGTCCGCGCAGTAGGCCACCAGATCTCCGGTGCAAATGATGTGCTCGTTTGCGATTCCGTATGTTTCCGCTACTGCAAAGAGGGCCTGTACGGCTTCAAGGTTCCCATAACAACCTCCGAAAATCAGGAGGGAGTTTGTTTCTATAGGACCTAGAGATAAGGAGTGCTTCATGAGGGACAATATTTACGATATCCCTAACTAAATGCAAGGCAGGCTCTTTTGTTAAATCGGTTTAGGGAGTCGGTGCCGGCCATTCTTGATCTGAGGCCTGTAGTCAGGAGAGGGGGGCGATACAAAACGGCATCCTCTTCTACGAAAAAACAGGCCGTTCCTTTTGGGGGAACGGCCTGCACTTTTGTTGGGGGAAATAATCTACTCAGGTCGATTATTTTGCGTCAGCGGCACCCTTCATTCCTGCTTCAAGTTTCTTGATATCCGCAGGAGAGAGTTGCGGACGGTCAATGTCGATCGTTAGTTTATCGAGGGTGGCTGTCAGGGTAAATGGAGGTGTGTAGTCAGCATCATTTACTCCCGTAAGGGTATCGGATCCTATGTCAAAGGACTCATCCCACTGAAGAATCATGGGTAAGGTCTTCTCCATGACGCTTTCACGCAATGTTGGATTTTTACGTTCATATTTCTCCTCATAATGAGTGGGGGGGTGTAATGGTCGATCCCTCCATGAGGAGGGGGGGGCATCAAGGATTTCATTTTATTTGAATTACTGGGGCTTTAACAAGATTATTGGATTTATTTATTTGCCGTTAACGATGTGTTATTCGTGAGGATTTATGACTCCGCTTGTATTTTGCATCCTTTCATGCACAAGAATCTGAAGCTCCTTCTTCCTCCTTTGTGGAAAAATAGTTAGATGTTGAGAGGACGAACTGAGGGCTTTGAGTAGTTTTTTTATGTAACTTCTTCGTAAGAACTTATGCATTCATCCGTTCTTATTCACGAAGCGCTCCATGGGGTCTGATGTTCATCGCAACCCGCAATCGAACAGCCTTTCGTTGGACACCCCACAACTTAAACTTTTGTACCTTCGATTCTACACGCCCCGACATGAATAAATTTCGTCTGTTTACACTTACATCAATGGCCATGATTGCGTTTGCAGGCAATTCTTTACTTTGTCGGGCCGCTCTCAAAGACACTGATATCGACGCGGCGAGTTTCACCACCGTTCGCTTGATCTCCGCGGCGGCCGTGCTTTGGCTACTCCTGGGGAAGAGACGGGGTGGGGGTACTGCTTCAGGGAACTGGCCCTCGGCTATTGCATTGTTTGTGTATGCTGCTGGTTTTTCATTTGCCTATGTCAGTTTGCCTGCCGCAACCGGTGCCTTGTTACTCTTTGCTGCCGTACAAGCCACCATGATGGGGTATGGATTTTGGACGGGAGAACGCCTGCATCATCTGCAACTTATTGGCGTGCTCTTGGCGTTTGGTGGACTCGTCGGCCTCTTGCTTCCGGGACTCTCCGCGCCACCTCTGTTGGGGTCGGTCGTGATGTGCATTGCTGGTGTTGCTTGGGGGATATACTCTTTGCGCGGACGAAACGCGTTTGACCCCAGCCTCGTCACCACAGGAAATTTTTTACGTGCGGCTCCCCTCAGCGTGGCCATGAGCTTATGGATGTCGAAAGGCGTCTCTTTTGATTTTGCCGGATATGGGTATGCCGTGGCATCGGGTGGACTGGCTTCAGGTATAGGATATGCGGTTTGGTATATGGTCTTACCAAAATTGAAAGCGACCCATGCCGCAACCCTTCAATTGAGTGTGCCCATTTTCGCTGCATTGGGAGCTGTCTTGATCCTGGGCGAAGCCATTACCCCACGTTTGTTGTTTGCGTCTTTCGCAATTTTGGGAGGAATTTTCTTGGTACTCTGTACGCAATCAAAAGTTGACCTGTCTCATGACTAACCTGTGGCTGATGGATGAGTGAAAAAAAAGGAAGTGCTGGGCGGCTTTGGATCCAGGGCTAACCGGTGGGAAGAGGTGAACCTTTTCCTCAGTATTCGTTGTTTGATGACGATCGTCTAGATCTAGGGTTCCAATGCTTCCCAGCCTCCACCGAGGGCGGTGTAGAGGGTGATGAGTCGGAGCATGGATTGAATCTCGCTGTCGACCAATTCGTTCTCTGCCTGGGTGAGTTCGCGTTCCGCATCCAGTACGGATAAGAAATTTTCTTCGCCCAGGTTAAAGCGGGCCTGAGCCAATTCAACCGAACGTTGCCGACTCTGTCTGACGTCTTGTAAGATCCCTTTTTTATCCAGTTCTCGCAGATAGTGAATCAATGAGATTTCAACATCGGCCAGTGCGTCTAAAATAGTTTGTTCATAAAGCGCGAGCGCTTCATTGACTTCTTCTTTTTCGGCTTGGATTTGTGCACGGATTTCTCCGCCTTGAAAGAGGGGCCATTGTAGAAATTGGCTGAACCCAAAACGATTGTTGGGGGAGTCACGCAGACCATCGATGCTGTTGCTGGTACGTCCGACGCTGCCTAAGAGTACGAAACGCGGAAATAAGTCTGCAGTGGCGACACCCACATCGGCGGTGGCGGCAGCCAGTTCACGTTCAGCGGTACGGATATCAGGGCGTCGGCGTATAATATCTGAAAGTTGCCCTACAGGCACCAAAGGAGGAGGTCCCGGTAACGGGGCGGATGCGCTCATTTCAGCCAAAAGACTTGAAGGCACTTGCCCCAGGAGTACAGACAAACGATAAATGCCAGCTTTGAGTTCGGCATCGAGTTCTGGTAATTGGGATTGAGTGGCTTGTAGTTGACCCCGGGCGCGGACGAGATCAAATTCACTGGCCTCTCCCAATTGGGAGAGTTGTTTTACCAAATTAAACGTTTGGCGTTGTAAGGCGATATTTTGTTCGGTGATGGCTATGCGTTTTTGGATGCCGCGAACATCATAATAATTACGGGCGACCTCTGCCAGCACCATGAGTTGTAGTCCACGTTTTTCTTCCACGGTCATTTGCAGTCTGGCTTCCGAGGCTTCGTCTGCACGTCGGGTCCCCCCGAAGATGTCGATTTCCCAAGAGGCATTGAGGCCTGCTTGATAAACCGAGCTGGTCCGTGACCCGTCGCTTGTCGTGGCGGCGCTGTTGCGTTGACGCGTATGTCCGCCCTCAGCATCGAGGGTGGGGTAGAATGCGGCGTCGGTTTCCCGTCGGAGTGCCCGTGCTCGTTGGATGCGTGCTTCGGCGGCGCGTAAATTTCGGTTCTCCTGCATGGCTTGTTCAATGTAGCCATCGAGCATGGGATCGTTAAAGCGCTTCCACCATTTTTGATTGATATCTGCTTCGCTGACTCGCCCTTCGGGTGTTTCGGCCCAAGGCGTTTCCAGATGTGTTTCCGGTTTTTTATAGTCAGGTCCCATGGTGCAGGCACCGAGAAGGAGCAGGGAGGTTGGCAAGAGTCGTTTGATTGCAGGCTTCATGAAGAGCTCTCCTCGAGTATAAATGTAGATTCTTCTTCCTTCAATTGCCGGGTGACATCCCCGGGGGACCCGGTGTTTTTTGCAAGCAGATGATAGGCCACGGGAACGATGAACACCGTGAACACCGTGGCGGAAAGTACACCGGCGAAAATGACGATACCGATGGCCGAGCGGGTTTCGGCTCCCGCACCGGACGTGAAAATCAAGGGCAGGGATCCGGCGGCCGTGGTGATGCCCGTCATAATGATCGGGCGCAGGCGGACCGAGGAGGCTTCTAATACGGCTTCGGTAAAGGCCATACCTTCATCGCGTAACTGGTTGATGAATTCGACGATCAGGATGCCGTTTTTTGCGGCCAGTCCCACCAACATAATCAATCCCACTTGGGTATAGATGTTGAGGGTGGCCCCAAAGAAAAACATACCGGCCAATGCGCCTGTGATGGCCAAGGGAACGGTCAACATAATTACAAAAGGATGGATGTAACTTTCAAATTGCGCCGCCAATACCAAGAAGACGATAAAGATGCCCAACAGGAAAACGAACACAATAGAGCTACCACTTTTCTTGAAGTCGAGGGATTGACCTTTGTAGTCGATGACCACGGTTTCAGGCAAATAGTCATGGGTCAACTCTTCGAGGTAGTTCAACGCATCGCCTAAGGCAAATCCGTCAACCAAACTACTCTCCAAGGTGATGGAACGGATGCGGTTGTATCGATTCAGCGAACTGGAGTCGGCGAATTCGGTAAGGGTTACCAAATTTGAAAGCGGAATTAATCGTCCGGTATCGGAGCGAACATAGATGTTTTCGAGGTTCGTAGGGGTGTTTTGGGCATCCCGTTCGCCTTCGACGATAACATCGTATTCTTCACCGTCATCGATAAAGGTGGTCACCCGCCGTCCACCCAACATAGACTCAAGGGTACGGCCAATGGCGGTAACACTTACGCCCAGTACCGCGGCCCGATCCTGATTGATGGCAATGTTGATTTGCGGTTTGGTTTCTTTGTAGTCGGAATCCATACCTACAAATCCGGGATTGTCCTCCTGAATTTTTTCCAGCAGAATGTTGCGCCACTCGGTAAGCTCTTCGTAGGTGCCACCTCCAATCACGAATTGGACGGGTTTTTGGATACCCCCGCCGAAGCCCTGACGCATCACTGGAAAAGCTCGTACCCCGGTGAGGTCTGAAAGTTCGCCACGTACCTCGTCCATGATTTCCCAAGCGGAACGGCGTTCTTCCCAGGGAGAGAGGACCGCAATCATCATGCCATCACTAAAGCTGGCATTGGAGCGGGGCGCGCGGGTAATGGCGGTGTGCACTTCGCCCGAATCCATATGTTTGAGCATGCGCTCTTCCACAATATCCATGTATTCTTTGGTGTAGCTGAAGGAAGCGCCCTCCGGACCATTGACCAGCACAAAGAAGGCTCCACGGTCTTCACTGGGCGCGTATTCAGAGGGAATGGCTTTAAAGAAAAAGTAGGCGCCAGCGACCAGTGCGATAAACATCGCAATACTGATGATGGGAAGTTTGAGACCGAATCTTAATACCCGCAGATATCCCTGACGAAGTTTCTCGAAGTCGCGGTCAATTTTGTTGGAAAGTCGATTTTTCTTGGTCTTGGTCAGTAGCTTAGACGCCAACATGGGAGAGAGGGTGAGGGCTACCACGGTGGAGAAAAATACCGCCGCGGCCATGGTCAAGGCAAACTCGGAAAACAGGCGTCCCAAGTCGCCTTCCAAAAAGGCAATGGGGGTGAATACAGCTATTAACACTACGGAAGTTGCGATCACTGCAAATCCGACCTGACGGGATCCATGATAGGCTGCCACCAACGGGGTTTCGCCTGCTTCAATGCGCCTGCTCACGTTTTCCAAGACTACAATGGCATCGTCTACCACCAAACCAATGGCCAACACCATTGCCAGCAGGGTGAGCAAGTTAATCGTGAATCCCATAAGCAGGAGCACGGTAAAGGTCGCGACCAAGGCAACGGGAATGGTTACCGCGGGGATGAGCATGGCTCGGATGTTCCCAAGGAAAAACCAGATGACCACTACGACGAGGAAAATGGCCATGGCGAGGGTGAGATAAACTTCGTGGATGGCGTTTCTGATGAATACCGAGGTGTCAAACGCGGGGGCCAAGCTCATGCCTTCGGGTAGGTTTTGATCAATAATTTCGGCTTGATCAATGGCGGCTTGGGCAACTTCAATGGTGTTTGCCGTCGATTGTTTGATGATGCCGATGCCGACCCGGGGTTTGCCATTTCCGCGGAAGAGGGTGCGATCCTCAATCGCGGCTTTTTCCACTCGGGCCACATCGCCGATGCGCACCAGGTAGTTGTTTTCGCCCCGGGCAATGACCAACTGACGGAAATCTTCTTCACTTTGATAGTTCCGCTCGATTCGGGCGGTGAACTGACGGGTGTCGGATTCGATGCTCCCAGCAGGTAACTCCACATTTTGTCGGAGCAGGGCCTCTTCGACATCTTGAACCGTTATATTTCGAGCGGCAAGTTTGGTGCGGTCGAGCCAAACGCGCATGGCATATTCCAGTCCGCCCCCCACGCGTACGCGTGCCACGCCAGGCAATACCGACATGCGGTCGACCAGATATCGGTTGGCGTAATCGGTAAGTTCCAGTCCATTCATTTTTTCACTGGTCAGTGAAAGCCAAATGATCACATCATCGCTGGAGTCCGTTTTTTCAATGGACGGGGGATCGGCCTCTGCGGGAAGCTGATCCAACAGACCTGAAATGCGATCCCGAATGTCGTTGGCTGCGTTATCGATGTCCCGACCGGTGGAAAATTCTACCGATATGCGGGATTGGCCATCCTGACTACTGGAGCTGATGAAATTAATGCCTTCCACCCCGGCGATGCGATCTTCAATCAGTTGGGTAATTCGGGTTTCAACCACGCTGGCGGCCGCACCGGTGTAGGTGGTGTCAATGGAAACGATGGGCGGATCGATGTCGGGATATTCCCGCAGGGGCAACATTTGAAAAGAGACGATGCCCAATGCAATGAGCAAGAGCGAGAGGACCGATGCAAAAACCGGACGTTTGATGGAGATGTCAGAAAGGAGCATGGGAAATTACTCGGCTGCAGGTTTTAGAAAGGAGGCGAGGGGTTCGTCCCCTTTTTTGACTCCGAGCACATTGACGGGCAGGTTGGAACGCACTTGCATGAGACCATGCACTACGACGAGTGCACCTCCATCCAGACCGGAAAGAAGCTCCACTTCACCTGGAATGCGGGTGCCTAATTTCACCTCCCGCTCCATGGTCACGGTTTGTCCATCGATTTCTACAACTTCAAATACAAAACTTTTGTCCGCACGTTGCACCACCGCTCCCTCCGGAATGATAAGGCTGGTCCGTGGATTTTTGGTTAACTGAATCGACATCAGCAATCCCGGACGCAGGCGAAGTTCCTCATTGGGAATGAGTGCACGAACCATGATCGTTCGAGTCACCGGATCAATTCGGGAACTCAGGGTGCGGATACTTCCTGAAAACTCCTCATCCGGATAGGCGTCCGCGCGACCTTCAATCGGCAACCCGGGATGAAGAACCGAAAGGAACAGGGAGGGGACATCAAAATCTACTTTGATTTCGCTGAGATCATCCAAGGTGGTGATCAGCTGTCCTGCGGTGACCAAAGCCCCGGGGCTGATTTCACGCAGTCCCAACACGCCGTCAAAAGGTGCGCGGATGATGCGGTCCTGTAGTTGTGCTTCCAATCCCTCGATTTGCCCTTCAATTTGAAGCAGCAAAGCTTCACGTTCTTCCAAGGTGGCGGTGGATAAAGCCTGTTGTTGTACCAGCTCCGTGGCACGATCGAACGCGGCCCGCCGTTCTTTCATCAAAGCCTTGGCTGATTTGAGTGCCGAACTTTCTTCTGCATTTTCCAGTTCGATTAAGAGGTCACCTTTTTTTACCGTATCCCCATCATCAAAATGAATGGCGCGCACAAATTCAGTGATGTTCGAGGTGATTTCCACGGATTCATTGGCTTGAGTGGTGCCGAGAGCTTCCAAGGTTTCTCCGAAACCTTCGCGGGAGACCACAGGGGAAACGACGATATCTAAAGGTTTTGCTGGACTGGATTGGGCAAAGGTGTGGGTGCTGATGAACAGCATAGAGGTGGCAATTGTGAGGAAAAATGGGCTTTGGCTATAATATTTCATATTTTGTATTGGAGGTAGTACTAGTTTTTCGTTTGAAAAAAACTCTACTTACACAGAAATACATGTTTTTTTTAGCCTGCGGGTCAGAGCCCAGTTCCTTCACGTTTTTAGCTTAACTTCTGAAGTTTTGGACCACTTTTTCTTGATGTCAACCACAGCTATTGAGCGTGGCTTTATGTTGCTCGATCCATCCAAGCAACCCGCTCTTTTCAAAAGCCCTCTCGTGGCGAAGAGGCTCCTTTTTGTACGGAAGTGGGTGATGCCGATCCGGCTCAGGTATTCGCCCCATTTCACTCCCTGAATTATGTGCTAGGGCTGTGGCCGGAAGAGCGGGGCATAAGTCCTTTTCCCCAAACGGGCATTCGGTTTCATCTTCTGCAAGAAAACCGAATGCCCGTAGGATGATGATCTTTAGAGGCTGGCCTGAATCATTCTGGCCAAGTCATTGAGATGATGGCGATTATCGACCGCGGCCAGATGGACGCAAAAGCGGTGGGGGCCGCTGGGAATCCGATAGGCGTCCAAGGTGTCAGGCCCGCAACTCCCGGTTCCCACTCCACGTTGAAGGAGGTCGAGATGCAGGAAGGTTTCCTCTGAGCGGGTCATGTCCGTGGGGTGAATGTTGGTGGCCAATTCGTTGATTTCGAAATGTCCGGCATTGAAACCAAAACCCGTTGCGGAAGAGCTTTCAGCCACTGCCAGCAGACCCTGTTCTCCATCGGAAACGGAAAGCCAGCGACAATCTCCGCGATGCCCGTTTTCCTGGGGAAGAATATAGGGAGTGTAGAGGTCATCGACGCTGGCCGTATAGCGGCCCAAGTCGGCTGCGCTTTGACGGTCACAGTAGTTTTCTACCGGTCCACGTCCCAGCCATTCGGTTTGCTCCATGCCTTTGGACAGTGCGCCGTAGAGACCGATTCGGGCGACATCGCTCAATGCTTCGGGTAGGTCGATCTGTAGTTCCACACTGAGCACACCGAGAGGCGAAAGTTGATAACTGAGGGTGTAGGCTAGCTTCAACTCCTGTAAACCCGTTGCCTCACAGTGTGCAATCAGTTTTCCAGCTTTCTCTGTGCTCTCGATGCACCGGTGTTGGAGTTGATGTAGGCCGTAAGCGAGCCAACGTCCTCCCGGTTTTTTCTCCTGACCGCTCCAACCGCGGATGCAGTCATTGTCTGTAGTTGCCCGAAAGAGACAGAGTTCAAAGGGACGGGCCAACAGTTCCTTGTTTTTAAATTTGAAGCTCTGAAGTTGCCCCTGTGCATTGAGCGCGAAGGTGAGCTCGTCTGTTGATGCGCCATCGTTACGAAGCGTCACTTCGCTTTTTGAACGGAGGGCGGGTATCTCCAGGCTTGCAGCTACGGAAAGAGGGAGTTGCTCGGTAACCACGACATGACCGGCCTCGGCCCAGCGGTTATCCTGTTTGAGTACCAGGGTAATGTCCAGGGTGACTTCCTGACCGGCATAAATTTCGGGCATCTTCACCGGAAGGGAGATGTTTTTGCTCTCTTCGGGGGGGATATCGAGGGTGTCGACTTTTCCAGACAGCTGACAGATGCCATCTACCCGTAGCTGCCAGCTGAGTGCCAGCTCATCCAAGTGGGTGAAACAACGTTTGGAGCGAATTTCGATTTCGATATGGTCGCTTTGTTGGCTGAGGAGTTGGATGGCGGCAGGTTGTACGAGACGTTTGTGTTCGTACATTGCCGGATGTGGGCTGCGATCTGGCCAAATCAGGCCGTTGATGCAAAAATCAAAGTCGTGGATGCGCTCGCCAAAATCACCGCCGAAAGCCCAGTAGGGGTTGCCATCCGCATCGACTTGATCAAGTCCCTGATCCACCCAATCCCAAATGAAACCGCCACAGCAACCCGGGGTGTTTTCGAAGACCTCCCAGTACTCGCGTAATGACCCGTTGGAGTTGCCCATGGCGTGACTGTATTCACAGAGCAGAAATGGACGTGGATCCTGGGTTCGAGTATTGAACTCCTTTACTTTGTCGGGATGTGGATACATGGGACAGATGACATCGGTACCGACTTGACCGTGTTCATAGTCGATACCGCCGTACCTGCATCCGTCGTTTTGTCGCCACTCTTGAATGGCACCCTCGTAGTGAATCAGACGGGTGGGGTCGTAGCTGCGCATCCACGCGGCCATGGCATCGTGGTTGGCACCGTAGCCGGATTCATTGCCCAAAGACCACATCAGAATGGAGGGACGATTTTTATCCCGTAGCAACATACGTTGTCCCCGGTCGAGGAAGGCGAGGGACCAAGCGGGGTCGCGGGCCAAATGCCAAACATGGGGATTTTGATAGTTGTGACATTCCAGGTTGGCCTCGTCCACGACGTAGATACCATATTCGTCGCACAACTCATACCACAGCGCATCGTTAGGATAGTGACTGGTACGAACCGCATTAAAGTTAAAGCGTTTCAGTAACTCCAGATCCTGAATCATGGTTTCGACCGGAACTGTTTTGCCGAAGCGTGGATGATGGTCATGTCGGTTGACGCCTCGTAAGAAGATGGCTTTGCCGTTGACGAGAATACGCCGGTCTTTGATTTCGATACGACGGAAGCCCAGACGGTCGGTGGTACATTCCAAAACCTTTCCTTCGGGATCCCGTAGGGACACCACCAGCTGATAGAGGGAAGGGGTTTCGTCCGACCAGGGGGCGGGGTTTTCGAGCGTTGCCGTCAATTCAACCATTGATTTGACGCGTCCGATGCGTTTGATGTCATCACGCAGAAAGGTCAGTCCACTTGATGCATCTCCCATCAATGGCGCTTCGAGGACTTCTTTTCCTTGCGAATCGAATAAGCGACCTTCCACTGTGCAACCGTCAAGTTTTTGTACATCGCCGCTAACTTCTACAAGACAGTGAAGTTGGCCAGAGCTTTTTTCGTAGTCGTAATCGGCTTGAATTTGCAAATCGTGAATATGGGTTTCACTTTGACTATAGAGATACACATCGCGATGCAGGCCGGCCATCCACCAGTGATCCTGATCTTCAAGAAAAGATCCATCACTCCATCGGATGACCATGAGGGTGATCAGGGTGCGTTCACCCGCAGTGCAATAAGAAGTAATGTCAAATTCGGAGGGCAGGCGACTATCTTTCCCCAGCCCCACTTCTTCTCCATTTACGTAGACCACGACCACGCTCTCGAAGCCCGCGATATGCAACACAATCCGGCGGCCCGTCCAATTGGCCGGTACGGTGATGCTTCGTCGGTAAACCCCAGTGGGGTTGTCGTCAGGAACGGTGGGTGGGGTGTTCTCCCAAGGCATGACATGGTTGGTGTAAATGGGCGGATCATTGACGTCCTGCAGGTTCCAGTTACAGGGGACCCGCAATTCCTTCCAGGCTTTATCGTCACAAGTGGTGGCTGCAAAATCTTGGGGCAAAGCTTCGGGACGGGGAGCCAGAAGGAAACGCCACTTCCCGTTTAAATCCATTCTCCAAGGCGTCGAGGCGGGATCGCGGGTCAAAGCGGATTCGATCGAGGGATAGGGGAGAAGATTCGAACGTCCGGGTAGGCGTTGGATCCCTGTGCAGGAGGGGTCCATCCACGGCTTGCGAAGGGTGGCAGCGTCAAACATAGTCAAGTTCCTTAAATAGTGTGGGAGAGGGAAGAAGGTGCGTGGCCCGGTATGGGGCTCCGGACCACGATGGGTTTAGGGACGTTCGATGATTTGAATACCCGTGACGCCGGTGGGGGCATCTTTAAGATTTCCGTCCCAGCTTAGGGTAAATGAATCGTCACTACGTCCGAGGAAGCGGATGGTATTGGCTTCCTCGGCTGTGTCAATATCCGTGGCCCCTGAGACTACAAATTTTCCGTTGGAAGCTTTGGTGCGGTAGAAGGTTGTCTGGTCTTCTTCCCCTTTGAGGGTCACGGAACCTGTGCCCATTCCTTTATAGAAATCCATGGTGACATAGACCAGAATATCGTATTTTGGAAAAGGAATCCCCGTGACGGTGGCGGAACCTTGTCCTTCGAGGTATCCGCTCATCAGTTCCATATTGGCGTGTTTGAAATCCCAGTACAGGGTTTTGCGTGAGGCGCCTTCTGCGGCCTGCCATTCGGCAGTGAGACCATCGACCTGCTGGCCCCGTTGGTCCATGAGTTCAGTATGCTTGCCCGTTGAACCTTTTAAGTTGTTCCAGTTTTGTTGGCGATACTCCTCGTGACCCGCCACGCCATCGATGGTCATCTGGGTTGCGGAGGCTCCTTCCACAGCGAAATTTAAACCGATGCCGCCATGTGTGATGGTTTCTTCCAGACCCACATCCGGTCTGTATCCGGGGGCAACTTTTTCTTTGGCGAATACCCGGACATAGTCCACCCACATATCCGATCCTTCGTCATAACGGGTCAAATCCACCGGCCAGCGACTGATGCCTCCCAGCGCGTAGTTGATTAAGAAAAAGTGAGGGTTGTCCCGGGAGACGTCGTTGGTGGGATGACGGAGGACTTCGATATCGTCAAAATAATAGACCGTTTCTTCCAGATCCACCAGCACGGCGTAGGTATGAAAGGTGGTTGACCAGTAGGATTTTCCTCCCAAGGTTGTGATTTCAGGTCGAGCGCTGACCCCTTTCTTTTTGGATCCATCGGGATTGGTTTGTTTCCAGAAATGACTGACCACTGAATAGCCGGGGTGATTGGGATTTCCCGGACCTTTTCCTCCATATAATTCAGCGACATCCAGTTCGTCAGCAATATGACCCGAGGCTGGGGCCAGAGTCCAGAAGGCTGGCCATGACCCGATCGCTGCCTGAGCGGTAAACCGACATTCCATGTAAAAGGGCGCTTTGGCCCAGGTACCTTGAAAACTGTTATCGACGGAAGAGAGGATGCCACTGCGGCCTCTGGTTGAATGCTCGACCTTGCGGGCGGCAATCCGCAACCAAGATCCTCGTTGATCGAAGGGGTTGTTTTCATCGTGTACATCTGCAAACTGCCACGCACTGAAATCTCCTCCCCCAGATTTGTGGGCCGAATAGGTATGACCTCTGCCATCATTGGAAATCGACAAGGGGCCATCAAAATCATCTTCAAACACCACTTGAAAATCTTTGCCTCGAATGGCGGGTGGCTTGGAATCAGGGATGCCCTGGTTCCAGATTACGCCACCGGTGTTAAAGAGTTGCAGTTCGAAAATATCTTTCAGTCCCTCCGGGTTACGGGCATAGATGCGCACGTTGATGGGACCGTTGGGTAAGAGGTCGGCATCAAAAACAAAAGAGCCACGACCTTGGTCGTCCAGGTCAATACCACCCGGGGTCAAATTCAGATCCTGTCCCCAGGCTTCGGGTGGGGTTAGTGCGGGATTTTCCGGGGCTGTCCAGCTCATGGCGATTGCTTCGGTCATCTTTTCGGCGACAAAACTTACGGTGAGTTGTCCTGAAACATCCGAACGTTGCATGGGGTCGGTGACTCGGATGGCTTGCACCCAGTTGGCCACGCCTTTCTTGGTGCCGTTTCCGTAATTGAATTCATGGTATCCGTCAATTTGTTCGGTCGGCGGGGGGGCGGATTCGGCGTGGAGATCTGAAGGGTGGGTAATCATGATGGCGGCGCTAAGGCAATGAATAGGTATGATTTTATGAGAGAATAAATGTGTTTTCATATTTTATACTTACTAGTGTGAAATGACTTAAACTATAATGATCGGATTCTTTACTATTTAAAGATTAGGTATATTAAGCTGAAATCGAAAGGGGAAGGATTTTTTTACTCTTTATTAAAAAAGGTGAAGAGAATGTTTAGAAATAGATGTCGCGGAGGCGGGCCATCTTGGCCCGGAAAACCAAATGATGAAGACCGCCGCAGGATGTGGCACTTCGTTCTATTGATCGGGTTCGTTCAGTTTGAGCAAAAAAGCAATTAAGGCTTCTCGTTCATCGGGGCGCAGGTCGGGGTGTGGCATCGTGGCGTTTGGGAGGGTGACCTTGAGAACATAACGCAAGCGGGATATTTTGCCCCGTTGTCCCAGATGACTCAGATCCGGTCCTAGATTTCCCCCCTCATCATCCAGACCATGACAACCGATACATCCCTTGCGATAATACAGATCACGTCCGGCTTCGGGAGTGGGGAGAATCTGTTGTGAAAGGAAAAAGGGATCGCGTATCTGATCGACCAATCCCAGCACATACAGCACCAGCAATTCGCGGTTCTGGTCATCTAATTGTACGGGTGGCATGGCGCTACCTGGTGACATGGATTGAGGGTCTTTGAAGTGACGCATAAGCCAATCCGCGTCCCATTTTAGGCCCACATTATCCAGGGCGGGGCCGATGCGACCGCCAGTATCATTGAGTGCATGACAACTCAGACATCCGTTGTTTTCAAACAGCTGGCGCCCGGCTTTGAGATTTTCCTGGCCGGGTAAGGAATTGAGATCGTGGCATGCCAGGCAGGAGGCGCTGACAAAGCGCGTGGGTAACATTGGCTGTGTGGCATCGGGGGTGAGTCCGTGTGCGGCATCCGCGGAGGTCGCTAATCCGTTTCCACGGTGGCAGACGGTGCACCCAAATTCTTCGAAGGAATGATGTTCCGCATAGGGGTGGGAACGAATAGGCTGTGGCGCGTTGATGAAATCGGGATGATTCACCGCGAGGTGACAGGTGGTGCAACGATCGATGCGTCCCAGAGCGGGAATTTCAATTTGACGGATGCCCATCTGGAAATTTTTAATTGCGTTGAATTCAGCCGGCGTTTCTGCCTTCTCCCGCAGAGAGTGAATAAAGGCACGTTGATACGGTTTCCAGGGTTGGTGGCTGGCTTGTATAAAGACGGCGAGGGTTAATAGAAAAAGCACCATGCTTCCGGTTAAAAACCATGGCATCAGTTTGGCTGGAGCTTGTAGCGTCATTCGTTTTATCCTCCCCAAGGCCACTGCCAGGTCCAATTGGGACCTCGAAACCAGAGTCCGATTATGGTCAGTAAGGCTAAAGTGAACAGGCAAAAAGCAAATAGACTTATTGCGAGGCGTCGATCGCGGCTGAACCAAAAACCGGATCCTTTTGTTTGGGTGTCCACATAGGGGAGCATGAGCAAAATGACGGCCAACGCTGTGGGAATAATAAAGCCTCCCCAGAAGGCGCTGTGGGCGACCATTTCCTGCAGTCCGAGAAAGTACCAAGGCGCTTTAGAAGGGTTGGGGGGATGTGCGGGGTTTGCTATCTCCAACAAGGGGGCGTCCCAGAGCAAAGCGGCGATGAAGACGACGATGAGCGTGCCTTGGAAGACGAGGATAAGGCGTAAAAGTAAATGAGGCCAGGTCAAAACCTGTGTGGTCGCATCCGGATCGTTTTCGCCACGCAATTTGGGATCCGAACAGGCGAGTCCACCATCTTTACGCACGCGCCAAACATGCACCGCGATCAAGAGGAACGTGATGGTGGGCAGGGCAAAGACGTGCAAGACGTAAAAGCGGAGCAGAGCAGCCTGTCCGACCGATTCCCCCCCTAATAGTAGGCGACGGAGTGGTGATCCCAAGAGAGGTACGTAATCTAGAATATGGGCACTTACCGTAATGGCCCAGTAGCTGAGTTGGTCCCAGGGAAGCAAATATCCTGTGAACGACAAGCCCAGGGTCAATCCGAACAAGATCACCCCTAATACCCAGTTGAATTCACGTGGTTTTTTATAGGCGCCGGTGCAAAATACCCGAATCAGATGCAGAATGCAAAAAAGCACCATGAGATGTGCGGACCAACGGTGCACGTTTCGTAGAAAACGCCCTCCAGAAACGACATGGGCGAGGTCGTTCATGTCGCGATAGGCCAAGTCTGTCGAAGGTGTATAGACCATCATCAGTAGCACACCGCTTATGCAGAGTATGACAAACAAGTTGAAGGTGATGAGGCCCAACCCGAGTGTTGCGCGGGGATGCAGACTGCCTGTTCGCACCCGACCGGGGAGCACATGCAACCAGAGGTTTGCACGAATGGCTTGAAAGCGTTCGCGATCGTTACGGGGCCAGCCTTGCGGAAAGAGGGAGCGGGTCAGTTTTTTCCAAGGTGAGCGCATCTTAGACTCGCAGGCTTTCGGATTCAGATACTTCCCGTGAGCGATCGACCACCAGCCGGCCATCTACTGTCAATGCCATCCCTAACCAAGGAAGCGGACGTGATGCCGGTCCTCGAAGTACTTGGCCTTGCTGATCAAAACGACTGCCGTGACAGGGGCAGAGGAATTCGCGTCCGGAGGCCGACAGATTTACCGAACATCCGAGGTGTGTACACAGTCCCGACATTGCGCGAAAGGTATCCCCCTTTCGAAGCAAGTAGACTTGATGCTCTTCCAGGTAGGTGATGCCCATGGGATAGTGTTCGGGGGAATCCAAGATCATGCGGGTGGATTCTCCATAGTGGACATTGGGGACTAAGAGCCTCAATGCACCCGTTCCCATGGTCAACAAAGTGCCGGCACTGATCACACCTCCACTGAGCCAGGTGAGGAAGGTCCGCCGGTCTATCCCGGAGGTGGGTACCCGTGCTGCATCTGAATTTTCCGGGGCTGTGCTTTGGGATGACCGCTTCTTCTGAGGAAGTGGGAATGGGTTTTTAGGCATGAACTCAAATCAGAGGGATGTGGGGGAATATTTAGGATATTAAGGGTAAGATATGATTGAAATGATGTGGGCTGTCAAGGCGAGATGATCACGGAGGCGGACATCCTGGACCTGAATCTTGTCGCCGGCTACGGCCGCTCCTCAATTTCGAAGATGGCCGTAGGATCTGTCACTTAAATCGTGCGGGGAAATCCGCTCTCAGACCGATGCGTGAGCTGTCGATGGGTTCGAAGCCGAGTTCCAGCGCTGGGGATTCAGGGTTTAAGCGGTAATCATGGGTGAGGGGATCTACAAATAGGGGATCGGCGACGATACTTTGGTTGTCGTATTTCCCATCGAACAGGGTTTTCCATTTTGCGAAATTTTTATCGGCAGGTCCACCGCGCATGGTCAGCCCCCCGCTGGGATTCCAGAAGAGATTGAAGTCGGATGCGCTGACCCGGTCATCGCTCCAGTTGTCGAAGCCATAGATGATTCGACCTTCTTTGGGTTCGCGGATTTCTTTGGCCGCTTCCGCTTGCAACCACAGGGTATGTTTGCCCGCAGCGGAGGGCACGATGTTGTGATCATCGGGTTTCCAGTTGGAATCGTTGCTGAGCACCAGCGCATCCAAATTCAAACCGCCTCCTTTTACATTGGTCCATTGCAGGTTGCGAAGCCCTTGTTTCAGGGAAATGTTTCCTACGCGTTGCCACAGGGCATTTCCCCAGTCCCCGGTATTGGGCAGTTGAGTGAGCAAGACCGCTTCGCCATCATCCGCAACCAAGGTGGTTCGGTCGTCCATGTTCTCGAAAGTGTTCTCAGCGGCGTAAAGCATCCAGATGGCGTAGGCGTCAGTTTCAGGGATGGCTTGTTGCCAGGTGAGGGTGGTTCCTTGATCGTGGAGATGCCCCACGATTTGCCCCAGTCGACCAAAGTCTGCAGGCACATCCGAAGCGGGTTCAAAAACGATTATATTCCGGGTGTATTCATGATGGTCTGTGCGTTCGTCCATCATGGTGAAGGAGCGGATGGCGGTGGCGTTTGTGGGATCGACAATGAGAATGTTGTTTTGAATAATGTTGCCGATGCCTTTTGCAAAAATGGGTTGGTCGCTACCGGCCCCGCGCACGTTGTAGATGATGTTGTGGGTGACGGTAAAGTAGTCGGCTGCGTCATCGAGATAAATCCCGCTTTGCAGACCGAATTGTGCATTGCCCGTATCATGAATCAAATTGTAATCGATGACGTTGTCGCGTCCCGGCCCCCAGGCCTCAATGGCCCCGGCGTCCTGACTGTCCTGATTGCTGTGATGAATGTGGTTGAAGGCGATACGGTTGTTGCGGGCGTGGAGATAATCGTAGTGATTTTCCCAGGTGACTTCAGGGAGCGTCTTTTTCAAGGATTGAAAACGTTCACCCTTGATGCTGACCCCGTAACGGGGAAGATGGTGGATCCAGTTGTTTTGGATTTCGTTGTGGCCGGACCAAGAGATCTGGATCCCGTAGCCGTGACCGACGAGGCGTCCGCAGTGGTGGATGTGATTGTTTTCGACCCGGTGAAAGCCCACATTCGGTTCGCGGGTCTTTGGTCCCAAACCAGAGAGAGAAACGCCGTGGTGTCCGTTTTCGCGAATCTCGCAGCCGTACACGCGATTTGCTCGGGAATGCCCGGAAATCCGTACACCGTGTCCCTTTGCGTTTTCGATGCGGCTGAAGCGAATGGCGCAGTTCTCTGCATGGTTCATGATCACACCGTCTCCCTCGGACATGGATAAGTATAGGCCTTCAAAATGGAGGTTCCGAACCGGCTGGGTGTGAGTTCCTTCGATTCTGAGTAAGCCCGGAGCGGTTGAAACCATAAACTGCGCTGTTTGAAGCGGCGTTTTGCGAGGCCAGACGTAGACCTTACCCGCAGAGGTATCGATCATCGCTTCGCCGGGTCGATCCAGCAGGGCGAGGACATTGCGGATCACATAGCGGTTGCCGGGTTTCATTTCATATCCCTGTTCATTGCCCATGGTGAGGGTTCGGGTTTGAGGATCGATGTGGCTCAAAGGTTTTTCGACACTGAACCAGTCCTCACCGGGCCAAAGAAAAACGGTGGCACTGGAAATATCCCATTCCGCGGGTGACAGATCTCCGTCCCGATACAGGAAGGCGCGCTTGCGTTGTCCTTCGACCGGGGTTTCTAATTCGAAATAACCATGTTCCGGTGTGCGGGCGAGATCGAGACGCACATTATCTTCAAAAACCTGTCCGGCTGAAATGCCCGGCGCGAGAGGGCTTACAAAAATTTCATCATCATATGGGTCCCATTTCTCGAGGGGGTGTCCGCCGAAAAGTTGCACGCGTTCACCCGGCTGTGCCGCGTAGGTAACCGAAAAATCCTCATTGCCTCCATCTTTAGGTCCCCAAGTCATGCCTTGAGGTAAATAATAGTGTCCTTCACCTAGATGCAGGCGGAGGTTTTTGCGCAGGCCGGCGGCGATGTCTGCCCGAGCCGCATCCCGGGCGCGGGCGATACTGGCGAAGGGTCCATCGCTTTTCTGAAGATTGGGCGTGGGCAATTTGCCCGACCAACTGTCGCGTCCTTGGGGCGAAACGTAATAATCCGCAGGGGGAATGGGTGCTTGAGCAAGCAAGTCGGCAGAAAGTAGCCACGGGATCAGGAAGCAAAGGCATCTCAGGAAACGCATATCAAGTAGGGTAGGGGAATGTTTCAGAAGTGTTGCTCACGGCTTGCACCGTGCAGGGTGAATTGAGAGCTGACGAAAACGGGCCATAGTGCGTTATGGGGAGAGGGCAAGGGATTGAAAAGTAAAAACAACCCGGTTGCATGAGAATTGTCGGGCGCTGTTGACTCTTGGGATCTGCTCCTTAACGTTAAAGAAATTGAAACTTCGCTTGTGAACGAGCATAAACACAGAGAAAGAGTTGGTGAGAACGATGACATTTATCCCCTTGGGTTTACGGAAAGAGCTGTTGGACGGCATTGCAGAAATGGGATTTGAACAGCCCACGCCGATTCAAAGTGAAGTGATTCCTTTTATGTTAAAGGAAAGGCGGGACTTGGTGGCGCTGTCTCAAACCGGGACAGGCAAAACCGCTGCGTTTGGATTGCCGCTGCTTCAAAGGATCAATCCGAAGAATAAGAACACCCAAGCCCTGATTCTTTGCCCGACCCGTGAGCTCTGCATCCAAATTGCGCAGGACATGCAAAACTTTTCCAAAGCACTTCCTCATGTGCGGACTTTAGCGCTCTACGGGGGCGCGGACATTCGACCACAACTCGACGGGATTGACCGCGGCGCGCACATCCTGGTGGCCACCCCTGGACGATTACTTGATTTGCTGGGGTCACGGAAAGTGCATCTTTTTGACCTGACACGCCTGGTCTTGGATGAAGCGGATGAAATGTTGAATATGGGCTTTGAGGAGGATCTTAATTTGATTCTTGATCAAGTGCCCCGTGAGGCCCAGCGACTGCTGTTCTCCGCCACCATGCCACAGCGGGTTCGGCGTATGATGAACACCTACATGGATGATCCACACGAAATCACCATTGGTGAGCGGAACACGCTCTCCGGGTTGGTGGAACATCAGGTGATGTTGGTGCATTCGAAAGATCATTATGCCGGATTACGCCGTTTTCTCGATGCCACTCCCGAGATCTATGGCCTTATTTTTTGCCGCACCAAAGTGGATACCCAGTTGATGTCAGATCGCTTGAACCACGATGGATTTATGACCGCAGCTTTGCATGGGGATCTGTTGCATGAGGAGCGGGAAGCGGTGATGAAGCAGTTTCATACCCATCAGATTCAACTGGTGGTGGCCACGGATATTGCCGCCCGCGGACTGCATATCGATGAGCTGACGCATGTAATCCACGCCCGCATTCCCGACGAGCAAAACACCTATACCCACCGAAGCGGACGAACCGGGCGTGCCGGTAAAAGTGGGGTCTCCTTGGTGATCTTACATGCCAAAGAACAATATAAACTCGAACGCATTGAAAAGATTCTCGGTCAAACTTTTCAAAATATTCCCATTCCCACCGGCGAAGAAATTGGACGCATTCAACTGCAAAACCTCCTCAACAATTCAGAGACGGTGGATCTCAGTCTCGATGAAATTGCGGACAGGCTTTCTACGCTCACCCTCTCTGAAGAAATCGATCCCCAACAGCTAAAGAAGGTACGCAAAACGGTGGACTATTATCGGGTGACGCCCGAGCTCAGCACTGAGCCGGAGAAAGTAAAACCCAAGCAGAAAACCGCAACCGGCATCACCGGCCGTGAAGCCCGTGAAACACATGTGCCCCGTGACATGACCGAGGGCATGATTGAGTTGGTGGTGAATTTAGGCAAACGCAATGAGCTGACTGAAGAGCGTTTGAGCGAGTTGATTAATGGATGTGGATCAACCATTGAATTGGGGCGGATCAATATTGTGGAGATGCAGAGCTATTTCGAAGTGTTGTATGAGCGCTCTCATGAGCTGATCACCTATTTCAAAGAAAATCCGACCCAATTTGGGGGGCGTCCCGTCAATGTGGCCTTTGCCGGAAATGCCAAACCGGTGGGTGCCAAGAAATCGAAGTAAGGGTGGGGGCAGGTGGCGGGGCATCCTGGCCCGGGAAGTCCGTCACTTGACTCTGGGTCCCGACTCCTTTACAATTCATGTTATGGACCCTCTCGTTTTCTGTTTGAAAATCCCCCCTTTGCACCGTGCGTACAAAGGCAAGGTTTACTGCAGAAGGCGCACTCGACGAACACAATAGATAACCTACAGCCCATAAATAATCATGAGTCAGCAAAATAGCCCCCTAAACGATAAAGTTGCCGCCGTCACTGGAGGCGCCTCTGGAATTGGACTTGCCAGCACCAAGGGGATGCTCGATGCAGGCGCCCGGGTTGTGGTGATCGATCGTGATGAAGCTGCGCTGGCTCAGGTTCATCAAGACTATGGTGATCGGGTGATTCCTCTCATGATTGATTTGCTTGATCCCGCCAGTTGTGCGGCCATGTTGCCAAGGATACTGGAACAGGTTGACCATCTTGATATACTGCATGCCAACGCGGGCCTTTATGTCGGCGGAGATTTGGTCGATGCCAGTTCCGAGGCGATCGACCGGATGCTCAACCTCAATGTGAATGTGGTGATGAAGAACGTGCATGCGGTGTTGCCGCACATGATTGAGCGAGGCACAGGCGATATCATCGTGACGAGTTCGCTGGCGGCCCACTATCCGACACCCTGGGAACCGGTATACGCTTCCTCTAAATGGGCGATCAATTGTTTTGTGCAGGTGGTTCGACGTCAGGTCTTTAAGCATGGCATCCGTGTAGGCTCGATTTCACCGGGGCCTGTGGTCACCAATCTCGTCTCCGGTTGGCCGGAAGAAAAACTCAAAGAAGCCATTGCATCGGGTAGTCTAATCGACCCTGGCGAACTTGCGGAGGTGTTGATGTTTATGCTCACACGTCCGCGGAACATAACCATTCGTGATATTGTGTTGATGCCCACAAATTTCGACCTCTAGACATGCAAGGCGGAGGGGGGCAAAATGGGTTGGTCCGAGGCGTACTGACCTTTTCGTTTTCCCTGTAGTAACTCGGTTGTGCTTTTATTTTACCAGTTCTATTCCGTGATCCTTCACCAGAATTCTTTTCTGTTTATAAAGTTTTCCGAGGGCTTGTTTGAATATTTTTTTGCTTACTTGAAATTCGTACTCGATATCTTCGGGATGGCTTTTGTTGCAAAAATCGCTTTTTCCACCTGAAGCCTTGAGGTGTGCCATAATTTTATCTGCGGTAGAAGCCACATGTTGACTGTGTGGAGGTTGGAAAGAAACATCGATCTTACCATCTTCTCTGACCAATTTTATATAGGCTTTAAGTTTTTGGCCTTCCCGGTAGCCGTCGTAGACCTGATTGCCATAAACCAATCCGGTGTATTCATCATTGATGGCGACCTTGATTCCCAAGTCGGTAAAGGCATAGACCTCTACATTTACTTGCTGCCATGGGGTAAATACATCCGGTTCAACTGTTTCGCTTAAAGACTCAAAATAATCTCTCATGGGATCCCTGTGATTTATGTTTCATGATTGTTCGACATCCTACTACAGATAAGGATCTGAAACGACTCTTAAGGACTCTTTTGAAGAACTCAATGATCACTTGTGATGGTGAAGGTGCGAGAAGGGGGTGGGATGGGCCCGCTACGGAAATACCTTTGTGGTCGATTCCTTTTCTTTTGTGCGGGACAGGTCTTACCACCACCGCCGTAGGGCCACATACATATTGGTGTTGTCCTGAAACTGACCAAAGAATGATTCCATGTTTTCCCCGGCAAAAATATTGGCACCGGCACTGAGGGTGAGGGTATCACTCCATTTATATTCTGCCAGTAGACGGGCATAGCCATCCACCTCAGTCGGTGAATAAAAAATAAAACTCGAAAGCATTAAGGTTTGGTTCATTTGAAACCAGGTAAGCCGCAAGGTCAACAGTTGCCGCCATTCATCACGCAGACGTTCCCCGGGTTGAATATTTTCTGTGTAGGCCTCATAGTCTTGTAACCACTCACTGTATGCTTGTACCCCCATACTCAAGTCTGTTTGAAGTTCCTGTTGGTAGCCCAGCAGAAAACGGGCTTCACTATTCTGAATCATGGGATTTGATCCATCCGAATCTTCGCTGGAGTTATAGTACGCCACTTCCACATTCCCAATGCCTTTGGCAAAGGGCGTGAGTGCAGATGCTCCCACTACTTGTAAATCAGGGAAGAGTCCCACACCTTCCGCAGTAAAACCCGCTGGAGATTTCCAAAAACCGTAGTAGCCGTAGAGCGCGGTTTCTACGTCACCCAAGGTTGTTTTCACTCGGAGAGAGGCGTCACCTGAATGAGGTCGATGGGTTTGCAAGGGATCGTCGGCTGTAAATATGAAAGGATAAAAGGACATATAGGTTCCGTCCAGATAACGATCGGTATCTGCACGGGGGGACCAAACGAGATCCACGATCCAATCCCCGAAATACATGGCGCTGTATACCGCGTCCGAGGGCGCCTTGAGGTACTCCACATCCCGACCATTAAAAAAGGAAACCCAATCTTTGGGAAAAAGATCATTGAGGAATACTAAATCACCGGTTCCCCAGGTCAGCGTTTGACGACCTATTTTAAGGTCCATCCAAGGGACGGGAGCCCATAAAATATTTGCGCTACGCAGATCGATCCAGCCATTTCCTGTTTCCAGATTTACATCCTCTAAATCAGGGTTAAGCCCGTTATAGAGAAAGTCGACACAGAGATCGTAATCCACCGGACCCAGAAAGCCGCGGGTCGCCACTTGCGCCCGCAGATCTTCCACCGAAGCTTGTTTCTCCAGGGGGTCTTCCTGTAACCGGGTGCCGAGACGGCCTTCGATAAAACCGCCCCACTCACCTGCATTTACCCCTGTGAACACCCCTGTGAACACCCCCATGATACACAGCGCGATGAGTTTCCTGTTCACCGGGTGGCCTCCCGCGGGGGCCGTTTCAAATAGCGCTCCGAGAACAACCGTTCATTCAATCCGATGTTATACGCCACATTCCTGAAGGTGTTGACGGTTTTACTCTCCCGGCGCAGATCCTCAACTGTGGACTGCGTTACCGTGGGAATGCCGTCGATGACTTCAATTTTATCGGCAGTCACCCTGCGGACGACTTTACCTTCCTCGTCCACATATTCCGCTTTGACCGGCAAAAAATTGTCTTTACGCACCCAGACATCATAGGAGGCGAAATCTACTTTCGAGAGATCTTTGGGGGTGTTGCGAATGACATAATACTCAGCTTCCCCGGGGAGCAACTCGTGTTGGTCTTCATTCAAACTACGACCGCTAATGTCTTCATAGACAAAGTCCGATCCCACAAAGCTAGTGCGTTTATCCCCGGGTGCAATGCGGTTGACTTTTGAGATGGCCGGTAGCCATAACCAACGGTCATCTTCGGCCCCCCCACCTTGTTTATGTACCAAATAGGCCATTTCACGAACGTCCGCAGGTTCATTAAAATAGACGAAAAACATTTGTTTGTTGTCTTCGCCATTTAAACGCAGCACTCTGAATTCGCGAATACGTTCCTGTCCGTTTGCATCTGTGATCACCATGTGCACGTCGGATTTGCCATCCTTCCCGGCGTAATAAGCGGCTTGCTCTGCCATTTCAGCCACGGCATCTCCCGTTAAAGGTTCGTCAGCAAGCATGATGCTACAGGTGGTTAGCAAAATCATATAGAAGGGAATGTGTATCTTCATGAGGAGGTCTCCTTGGAGTTGGATTTAAATAGAAAGCCTTGAAAGGCGCTGAGTAGCGAAGCCAACAACACCAACGTGGCCAACCAGGATACAAACATAATGGTCGCCAACAGGAATCCCACCGTTTTATAGGGCATCAGGGGGGCGAGCAATAGAGGGGTGAATCCGACCGCAATCACAATGGCATTGCGGCTAATGGCTTTGGCGGGTTCCGCAAACATATGGGGCCACACCTCTTGCCAACTACCTTGTTGTCGCACCAGTTCACGGGCGCGTTGCAAAAAGTGAATGGCAAAATCGATACTCATGCCTAGGGTCAGGGATGAAAGTACCGCCACCGGCATGTCATAATCTTTACCGACCCAACCGATCAGGCCATAGGTCAGCGAAATGGTTAACAACAAGGGCAACATAGACAGCACCCCGAAGATCACCGAGCGGAAGAGCACAATCATCATCACCACCACCACTACAAAACTGCCGGCAAGCGCCTCCAACATGCCGCCTACCATTTTTTCCTGCCACACCACGTTGATGTAGGTGAGGCCGGCCCAGTCAATTTTCAGATCAATGGGAGGAGGATTTTCTGCCACAAAGCTTTCCACTTCATTGACCGCGTCTTGCATTTTTTGATTGTCGCCACTGCGCAATTGTAACCAAAGGTTGGCCTGTTCATAATCCGGAGTCACCAGATGATACAAACTGTCCTTTTTCTTCATTTGAGAGAGTTGAATATAAAACTGTCCCGCGGCCTGAACCGACGCCGGACTTTGATAATAGAGGTCAAAATCCTCATCATTGCCGTCACGCTGTAGTTCGTAGGAGGTTTTCTTTAACGCATCCACCACCGATGTGCTTTTTCCCACGCTGGGGCCACTGGACAAAGAGTCTTGTAGCTTTTCGACCCAGGCCAATACATCCGGACGTTTAAATGCGGGCGCCTCGGCTTCCGCCTGTACTTGGGTGACCGCATTTTCCCAACGGAAGCCCAGTGCCTGATCAATTTGATCCTGCATCTCCCCCCACAAGTCCTCGCCCCGTAAGTCCTCGCTTGCGGATACCATAGCGAGCGCTTGGGCTTTGATTTTTTCGGGGAGGGCACCTGAGCGGGTGATCGCGTCGGTTAACGTAGACCCGGTCAAGGTATCTATGTCCAAGCGGTCGAGGATATCCAAAAGTGGATCCCATTGTTGTTGACTCTGATCATCCTCTGCCCGTGCCCACTCCCGCCAAGCTGACCAGGTATTTTCCTGAGGGCCGGTGGTTAACTCGGGATAGACCAGGGTCATTTCGGTTGCAGGGGAGGGGTGTGCATCTTTCGCTGAAGCCGCCAAAGTCAGGTATGCGGTATACGTCCCACCAAAATGACCATTCAATACCCGATCCGATTCGCGAATGCGATGCGACGGGGTAAACCAAAGCACGGGGTTATCATTTACTTGTATTTTTGAGATTCCCCAAAAAGCAAACCCCAACAGGATGACCATCACCCCCAAAACGGATTTATAGTGGTTTACCGATATGCTACCCAGCCGTTTCAGGAAGCTGCCCAATACATCATGGTGCTTTCCTGAAGCGTTTTGTTTGGGTTGTGATTTTGAATTTAAACTTTTTTCACTCACAAATAACATAATGTAAGCGGGAATCATCACCACGGACAGGATCCACGCCAGCCCCACCCCGAAGGCCACATGCATACCAAAAACTTTTACAGGCGGAATAGGAGTTAAAGCCAAGGATGCAAAACCAGCCATGGTTGTGAGACTGGTGAAGAGCATGGGCATAAACAAGTGGTTCATCACCTTCTCAATGGTCGCCCGTTTTTCGCGAATCTGTGGCCAAGTGTCATAAAATTCACTCAGAATATGCACTGAGTCCGCCACCGCGATCGGCATCAGAAAGATCGCAATCATGCTGCTCATAATATGCACATCGTAGCCCAGACCAATCAACAGACCCATGGTGCAGATCACGGAGACAATGGCTACCACCATCGGGGCCACAATCAGGGTTGGCCGCTTAAAGAAAAAAAGTAACAGTAAAAAAATCATGACTCCCGCCAAGGGGGCTGAAGTCGCCATTTGTACCAACATCTCCACTCCGAAGGTGTCTTCGGCCACCGGCAAGCCCGTAATATATACCTGATCCTCTTCCGGCCACTCCGCGGTCAGGGCCTCCACCAAAGTGGACACATTGTAGGAATATGTTTTTTCACTAAGTGGAATGTAAATTCCCAAGGCCTTGCGGTCTTCGGAAACCATGGTGTTTCGATACAGAGGATTGCCGATGGCTTCGGCAAACAACGCATCCGCTTCTGCTTGGGTTTGCGGAACGTTTTGCATCAAAAAACGAATATCCAACATCCCGGATTCAAGCTGATGAAGGGTGTCCACCACACTCGGCGCAATGAGTTCCTCTTTGATGATGGCTGAGCTACCATCCGCTTGGAACAGCCGCTCAGGATTTTGTTTAAACGCCGCTGCCAAAAGTTGGGCCCGTTTGCCTTGCGGTGCCAACTGTAAATCAAAATCGTCCACCACCGGTTTTCCATTTTCCTGACGCAAACTCAGTAATTGCTGGGTTAAATGATCTACCCGTTGTAAGGTCTCCGGATTCCACACGCCCTCCGGTCCTTCATTGACCACCCCCACCACGACAAAATCATAAAGCGCGAATTGCTCCTTCACTTCCTCGTGACGTAGGCGCACCGGCTCATCATCGGCCAACATATTTTCCGGATTATTGTCGAAAGTGACGGCAGGGAATCGGGTGGCAAATCCGATGGTCATGAACAACACCCCTAGCATTACCCACAGTGGAAATTTTAATCCGATCTGACTTAAATTATACCCGTGCACTCTGTTTTTCATAAGCTACTCCATTAAAAAGTTTCCCTTACGAAAGGAAATTTTAGTCTTATTGACGATGAATGCAATTGGAATCTGCTATTGAAAAAATATCCATCTGTTCACGCATAGAGATTTTGCCCCTGCGGCGTTTACCTCGTCCACAAAGTCCTCCTTGCCCACCTAAATCTATTCGGCGTATTCCGCAAACCCCGCTTTGGTGCTGCTCGCGCTCGTCTGTGGATTACTCGAAAGTGCTCGGCAGGATTGTGGTATAAACGTTAACCGTTACAGCCACCTCTATGGATCGAATTTTAATATGGCTAAAAGGGTTGAGCGGATCTATTTTTTTCATTGTTCGGTTCCCCCTTGACCTCGATCCTTTTTCATATTAGCCATTTTATTGACTATAGATTAAGCTCTCTGCTATTGGTTAAACGCTTCAACGTTATCCGTGCGACCTCATGAGCGAATCAGAATGCTTGCATGAAAGAAGCATTGGCGAGGGGGGAGGCCCCGAAGAGGATGAAAGAATTTTTGGAACGAAGAGTAATAAATAAAATCGAGGAAATAAATAATGATACGCATAGTGAAAGGATTGTTTTTATGTAGTTTGGCCGTGATGCTCTGTCTTGCAACAGGCTGTAATGAAAGTAGCAGTGATGACAGCGGGAATAACAGTGGTGATGCCATGGGAACCTATGCCGGCACGTGGACGGGTACGGTTTGTGGCCGAAGCTTGACGATGAAAATCAGTCAAAAGGGAAATCAGATCAGTGGCACGTACTCCCTGTCGGATCCGGCATTCTCTGAAAGCTTTACGGGTAGTGTGGATAACATCACACCTCCGGCTTCAGCTGATTTGATGGGAGGAGGTGACCGCATGTTCGCCATCACCTTTAACAGTTACAATTCCTTAAGTGGCGGATATTACAAAAGCGGAGAAAAAGTTTGCGACGTTAAAGCCACGAAATAGATCAGACCGCAGCATAGACTTTGCCCCGGCGAAAAAGGAATGGTTATCCTTTTTCGCCGGAGTCATTTTGAACATTTTACTTGCTATAAAACACTTCAAATAATAAATTTTACCGTCTCCCTTATTCGTTGATTGGGGGAGGCTTTATTCCTTTTACAACATCTGAGACCATTCTATGAACAAGACATCCCAAACAAAAAGTAAACATAAGCGGGTATCCACCTACCTTCCTCTTTTCGTATCCGCTCTGATTTGCTTCAGTTCCACAGCAACCGCCGATGAAGGTGGCGTCGCTTTTTGGTTCTCGGGTCAATATGCAAGTTTCGCCGCCGTACCTGCTACGCCAGGCTGGTCTGTTCCTATTATGGGCTACTATTATGATGGTGGCGCCAAAGGGGGCAAAGATCTGCAACGGGGCAATCAATTAACCGCGGAATTAGACTCCACGGTTCCCATTATCATGATCCAACCTTCTTACGCACCTAAAACCAAAGTTTGGGGTGGTCAGCTCAATATGGGTATAGGCTTTGGTTGGGGCGAAAACAGTTCTGACGCCAGTGTCAGCGCCATTTTAGACGGTATGTCTGAAAAACGGAGTGCCAGTGATTCCACCACAGGATTCACAGATTTGTATCCCATTGTGAGCCTTGCTTGGGCCAATGGCACAAACAATTGGATGAGCTATATTACCGGCGATATTCCTGTAGGCGATTACGACGCAAACAATTTGGCCAATTTAGGCATTGGACACGCTGCGATTGATGTGGGGGGAGGCTATACCTATTTCGATCCAACCAAAGGCCACGAATTATCCGCAGTTTTGGGGGTCACCTACAACTTCGAAAACGATGATACCGACTACCAAAACGGCGTAGATATCCATTTGGATTGGGCGGTATCTCAGTTTCTTAACCCCAATTGGCAAGTCGGCTTGGTTGGTTATGTGTATGGTCAACTGTCAAGCGATTCCAGCCCACATGCCTTCAACGACAACCGGAGCTCAAACGTCGCTTCCGTTGGTCCAGAAATTGGTTATTCCTTCAGCATGGGTGAGCAGGCCGCTTATATCAATCTTCGCGCTTATTGGGAGTTTGAAGCAAAAAATCGGGTGGAAGGTACGGCAGTCTTCACCACCATCTCTCTCCCGCTTTAAGGGAGAAAAAAAAGCCGCTTTCCGAGCGTCGGAAAGCAGTTTAGATTATCTTCCGAAGCTCGGAAATAAAAGAACCCCGGAGTCCACTCCGGGGTTCTGCTTGTGCGGGGGACAGGCTACGCTCGCGCATTTTGTACGTTCGGCTATCGCACGGTCGCCTTATCTGAACTGCGGAAGCCGCGCTTGGCGTTGGCAACCTTTAGTCGATGTGCCGTCCGCTCGCGTGACCCATAAGTAAATGTCACTTGGCGGGAGTGACACTGATGATGATCTCATTGTCTTGAATGGCATTCAGATCCACTAATATTTTATACACGAAGATGGACCAATCGAATTCTCGATTGTCCTGAATCGCTTGCCTTTGTCCTTCGGTTTCTATGCTGAAGCCGTCTCTTTTGGGATTTCATCATGTAAATGAACATCTGCTTCGCCTAAGGTGAATTCACCGCCTTCATTGAATTTTATGCAGATGAACAACTGTATTTTCAGCTTCGCTGTTTTAGAAGGAGAGGACACTTTATCTGTATCGGCAAGAAATATCCTTTTTGCAGTAAATTTGCTGGAGGCATTTATGGCCAAGACCTGAGTCCAAAAAAAAGCACCGAATCCCGAAGGATCCGGTGCCAGTTGAAGGGCCGGGGGGTATTTGAAGTCGATCAATTCAACATCGAAGACCAGCAAACCGCCGTGTTCTCTTCGGCCCAAATAGCACTTAAGCCCGCAGGATTCATGATTCGAATATCGGCACCCGCTAAAACGTGGCCAGCCATCCGTTCTTTTATTCCGCCATCTTCTAATGCGTGACCCCCCAAAAAATTGTCCTGACGATAAGGTGCGGCGGCGTTGTGTGAATCAGAACCGCTTACAAAACCAAATTTGTAAGGGTTGATGCCTAATTTTTCTTGCATCGCCATGCCGTTTTTGAGCGCTTCACGAGCGTAACTGCCCGGAATCTTCGGGAAACGCCCCTCAGGTCCACCTAATAAAAAGGTCATGATTTCAAAGTTGGCAAATTCATCGGTTGGAGAAAGCAATGGATGCGTTTCAGACGCGCCTTTAATCTGTTTCATTTCAATCAGGCGTTCATTACGCATCCGTGATTCGGCCCAAGCGCTGTCAATAGGACGACCCTTCATATCCACTTCTGTAGGATACATCAAACCGTCAGAGACGTTGGCATTGTGTGAAATAGCAAGCAATTCAATCCCATCTTTGCGCTGTTTATCCATCCACGCCCAAAGATCTTCAGGCGCTTGCGAATCAAATGAGCTAAATGGCATCGCAGGAAGATGTTTGGAGTCTCTGAAAAAGATGTTTCGGTGCATGTTCCGATAATTTGGAGTAGAGGTCCATTCGTATGAATTAAAAGCGGTGAATTTACCCGGCTCATTGGCTGCGTCTGCCATGGCATTGTTTTTGTCCCATACAGAGGAGATCAGCTCAGGTGTTACCAATTGTGCAAGGGGTTTGTTTTCGACCATGGTCGTGCCCAAAAAGAGGTAAATGCGTTGAATATCCGATTTATCGTGTACAATCAGTTTCTGGCCTAATTCTGATTTGTTCAATGCGGATCCAGGCGTATTCGCATCTTGAATGACCCCCACGTATTCAGAGTGATCCGTGACCCCCATCCAATCCAAAGGCTGCTTGATTTTCATCTCATAGCCCAGCGCATGCTTAATGGGTTGCCCCTTGGCGTAGTTATACGCATCTTCGGGTGTGGCTTTGGTATCGCCAATAATATAGGCGTCAAAAGACCAACTGGTATGCAAATGCGTTTCGCCAAAATAGGCCTAGCGTTCTGGATTAGGGTCGGCAACAGCCATGGTTGCAAGTAAAAGTGCGGCTGTCCCAGTGATGAACTTCGTGCTGAGTTGTTTCATAATAGTCTTCAATGGTTACGTAGTTTACGGTTTGACGAATTGTGGAATGTCTAACTGATGATGATCAAAAAAATAGGTTTTATATTTTTACCCATATGAGTTAGATGAATTTATATAAAAGAAGTTACCTGTTGAGCTTGAAGGGGTTATGGTAACTCTGAAAGGGGCAAAAAAAAACGCCCTGCGTGAGCAGGGCGGGTTTTGATAGAATCGCAATCCTTTAGTTTTTCGCTTTATAGCCTGTGAAATCCTCACCCACTTTAATGTTGGGATACTTCGCTAAGCTACGTTCATATTTTCCGATTTCTTCTAAGGTTGGGGCAAATACCCAGCCATTTGTCAACGTGCTTTCCCAAAGATTAAACTTCTCTCCTGGGTCACTTGACAAGTCATACATCAACGGAAGTTGAGGCTGAACATAGGGACTACCCACGCCTTCACTAAACCTGAAAACGGTTTTGTAGTATCTCCATTTCAGTGACATGAGTTTGCCATCTGCTCCGAAAAACATATAGCTGGTTCTACCGGTCGTTTTGCTTTTACCCAATAAATAATCGGAAGCATCAACGCCATCAATAGGACGGTCTGTGGGTACTTTAGCAACCAAATCTGTCAAGCCGGCGAGGGTTGGCAACCAATCAACCGCGGCAAACATTTCGTCATTTACGGCACCGGCGGGAACTTTCCCGGTCCAGCGCACGATACAGGGTACACGCATACTTCCTTCAAAAGGAGTATTGAAAAAATCGCCTCTCCAAGGACCGTTGGAACCACCGTTGCCTCCAGCACCAAGCAGACCGCCAGTTGCATTGTCACTCGCCAAGATAATAATGGTATTGTCTGCGATGCCCGCTGCTTCAACCGCGGCCACCACTTCACCCACTCTTACGTCCATTTCAGCAATAACGTCAGAATAAACGCCTCCACGATTTGGCGATTTGGCGGCAAAATCAGGATTAGCAATTATGGGAGGATGAACTTCGGAGTAGGCGAGGTAAACAAAAAATGGCTCTTTGCCTCCTGCGTTTTTCTTAATGAAATCAACAGTTTTCGGGATGTTATATTTCTGGTCAATCACAGGGCGTAACGCCAAGTCAAAAGGCATTACTTTGGTAGAAAGCTCGCCTTTCTTTCCCGTCAAGATTTGTGGAGGTAAGTCCAAGGGAAGCTCACCGTTATTTTTGGCTTTTACTTCTTCAACGATTAAGTTGAATAAAGGATATGAACTGTATCCTGATTCATCTGCACTGTTGGGATAACCCCACCATTCGTCAAAGCCTTGATCATTAGGTAGACGACCTTGTTCATTGCCCAAATGCCATTTTCCATACAAGGCCGTTTTATAGCCACCATCTGAAAGCAATTCCGCAATGGTGTATTCCCAAGGAGCCATACCGGCTTTACCTTCGCCCGGAAATGGCACCTTGTAGGTACCTGAACGAACAGGGTGTCTTCCGGTCATAATGGCTGATCGGGTAGGGGTACATTGTACTTCTACGTTGTAATTATTGAAACGCATTCCTTGAGAGGCCAACTTATCAATATTCGGGGTAGGAGTGGTTCCTCCATAAACGGAGAAGTCTCCCCAACCTGTATTGTCTACTAAA
Organism: Kiritimatiellota bacterium B12222; assembly: GCA_029719485.1. Lineage (GTDB taxonomy): Bacteria > Verrucomicrobiota > Kiritimatiellia > SS1-B-03-39 > UBA6053 > UBA6053. Next base: position 2,123,483 of record CP120722.1, read on the forward strand.
ATATAAACCACGTTGGGTTTATCTTGAGCAGATACGGGTGTGACTGATGCAAAGGCCATAATGGTCGCTACCAAAAGACCTGCTGGGATTGTTTTTATTTTTTTCATATTTTTCGTGTTTTAGTTAAAATCCCCTAAGGGCTGTTAAGAATTAATTTTTTTTTAAAAGTATAGGGTAATCAATTGATCTGTTTCAATCAGCTTCACCAGATTGACGTCATGCCCTCGCTAACAACAAGTACAGAGAGGCCGTTGTGAGGTGAAGAGATTTTATTTATTTTCTGGATACCAAACTTTTGAAGTCCCCATGGTTCCATTAAACTTAAAAGGAGCTTCATCATAATAATCAATAGATACAGGAGAACCCAAATCACTACCGAAATCAAGACAGTCATTTGCTGTGAACGCAACTGCAGCGGTAATAGGCACCTGGCCCTTAGCAACCTCTTTCCCATTCACTTTAAGGGTAACATTCAAAGGAGAGCCTCTCTTTGAAGAAGTTAATCTGGATACAACTTCTATATTCACCTTGCCAACGGGCAATTTTGTTTTGGACTTAATATGTGTCCGGTGAATCTCAAATAAATTGTATTCATAACATAAATAGCCATCGAGCACATAGCAGGATAGGCCTCCAGAAAACCCGCCAAGGGAATATAAGACACCGTTAGCATTTTCGGGAACGGTTATTTCCATGCTTACATTATTATCAAACTTACCCAGTTTGGGTGCTGCAAACTCAGGCATACGGACGATTCGTCCACTAAAAGTCCAGCTTGTATAAGGTGTAGAAGGTGCATCTTCGGGATGGTAAATGATCGACCATAACCCTCCGCCAATGGGCAGGTTCTTATTTTTGGCCGACTCAACCAAGAACATATTCTTCATTTCCGCTAACTTGTCTGGATTTGTTTCGGCTAAATTATTTGCTTGGCTCCAATCTTCATCAATATTGTATAACTCCCACGTATCATCTTCAGGGTTCCAAGTGGCTGCATTTGCAGGAAGGCCGGGAACCCAAGGGTTTCGCAAACCAAAGGCCGATGCGAACCAACCCTCGTAGTAAAGGCCTCGGCTTCCCATGATATCAAAAAACTGAATTTTTCGAGTGCCTTCAGCTTTTGGGTTTGCAAAAGTGTATGCCATACTCACCCCATCGATTGGGTCTTGAGGAAAACCATTCACCTCCACAGGTTCCTCAATATTCACTACTTCATAAATGGTCGGTACGATGTCGATAACATGATGGAACTGTGGTCGTGGCGTATCATCGGGTTTAATATGTTTAGGCCAGGCCACTGCCATTGGCTGACGTGTACCCCCAAAGTGTGCTGCGATCAATTTTGTTGATCGGTAAGGAGTGGAACCTGCCCAGGCCCAACCGGCATTGTACATGTTGTCCGTTTTAGGAGATCCCAAAACATCCAGGCCGCCTAGTTCAGTCAAAGCATCAATTTGCTCTTTGACCGTGGATGGGATCCCATTTTGTGCCAGCAATTCGCTTATGGTGCCCTCTTGCCCTTCGGCCGATGAGCCATTATCTCCCCAGATGTAGAATACTATCGTATTGTCCAACTCCCCCAGATTATCAATTTCATCAAGGAGTAAGCCCACATTATGATCTGTATGTTCTCCAAATCCGGCAAAAACCTCCATCAATCTACTTTGGAATGCTCTTTCAGATTCAGGAACACTGTCCCAGCCTGGCATTGTGGGGTCCCGCTCGGTCAACTCCGCATCTTGAGGAATCCATCCCAGTTCCTTTTGTCTTTTAAAGGCCCTTTTTCTGTACTCGTCCCAGCCATCATCAAATTTACCTTTGTACTTATCGGCCCACTCTTTAGCCACTTGATGTGGCCCATGAACCGCTCCTGGAGCCCAATACATGAAGAAGGGTTTGTCCGGGGAAAAAGCCTTTTGCTCCCTTAGCCAATGAATGGCATCTTCCGTAATGTCTTCTGTAAGGTGATAGTAATCATGTCCTTGCGTAGTTTTAGGATGTTCTACCAGCGTGGTGTTACGAACCATAGAGGGTTCATACTGGGAAGCTTCCCCCGCCAGAAACCCATAAAAATATTCAAATCCATAGCCGGTAGGCCAATAATCAAATGGGCCTTTGGATGTGGTTAATTCAGCAGGGGTATTATGCCATTTTCCAAATGCGGCGGTGTTGTATCCATAGTCTTTTAAGACTTCAGCAATGGTAGCGGAAGTTTTAGGGATCGTCCCACTAAACCCATCCCAGTCGTTGGCAAATTCAGCGATTTGGCCACTTGAGACAACTGTATGATTTCTACCTGTTAGGATAGAAGCTCTCGTTGGAGAACACATTGCCGTAGAGTGAAATCGGTTATAGGAGATTCCCATATCGGAAACCCTACTGAGGTTTGGCGTATGTATTTCTCCTCCGTAGGTTGATGGAGTAGCGGGGCCCGCATCGTCAATAAGAATGATGAGAATGTTGGGAGCGTCTTTAGGAAGGTGATCCTTATCCACTCTCTTATGATAGGTGGATGTCTGCATCGTAAGTCCGGCTACACTTGCAGATGGAGTCGGCGGGAAAGGCAGCACATCTTGTGCGTTCAAATATGTTGAAAAAATGGTTACTAAAAATAGCGTAATGGATATTTTAATACGTTGTGTAAGGTTCATAATGATTATTACTCCACAGGTATCCTGTATATGATATAGAAGTTTGGTTGACCCAATTCTGAATGAGGTTACAGGAAGGAACAAGGAAAACTTTTATCCCAATATCGCACTGAACCTTTGTGATGACGGGAAGCATACAAGATAGAAGACCATGGATAAACCCCTAGCGCAAATTACCACCCATCAGGTGAACAATCCTGAAGAATTGGTACACGCTATCCGGTCGGCAACCTTCGAACCCTGCCTGCTCGAACGGACAGATAACGCGACCTACCTTTCTCGGGCGGTTCTCCCCGAAACCTGCATCGACTTTGTCACCTTGGGATCCTCCTTTCTCTTCAAGGGAATCTTGCCGAGCACTTGTTTCACCCTCGTGTTTATCTTGGACTGCCCCCGCCAAGGAAAATCCTTCAATTTCGGGGTAGAACATCAAGGGGGCTACATGGCCTTTTTTCCGCCAGGTGCCCCGCTCGATGCCTACATCCCCGTTGGCTATTCAAATGCCACCCTCACCGTGCCCCAAGACCTTTTTCTCAAGACAGTGGCCTGCATGTTCCCTGAAATTCCAGAATCTATTATTAAAACGGGTGCGGGCGTGCAGGTGAAAAAATCCTCTCCACTGGCGTTACGTCGCCTATTGGCTGAGGTGAAGAGTGGCCTCGTCGACATGGGGGCACCCTTTGCCTCCCATGCGGCGAGGGCTGAACTCGAATCGCAACTTCTCATTGGCTTTCTTTCTGTGTTGAGCGATGCGGTCGCAGGCGAGGGCCCTCGATTAAAACCACGGACTGAAAACACGGAAAAACGTTTACGCCAAGCACGAGATTTCCTCAGAGAAACCATCACCCACCCCATCCACCTGGATGAACTTTGCCAAGAGCTTGGCATGTCTCGCCGAGGGGTGGAGATGATGTTTCGTAAATCATTTAACACCACTCCCGGAACTTACCTCCAACGGCAACGTCTGAACGGAGTACGACGCGACTTGATGGTCTCGAATGCGCATTCGGTCTCGATCAGGGAAATCGCTAACAAATGGGGGATCCTCCATATGGGACATTTTTCCAGAAACTACCGGGATTTGTTCGGAGAATCCCCGAGCACTACATTGAGGCGGGGATGATCTGGAGAAAGGCTTGAGGCCTATTGGAGCCTCGCTAAAATTGTATAACTATTTTTGCAGTATCCATATTTGAGCAGGTGTTTTCCACCGAAAAAGCTGTGGTATCGGTTTATGGACTTCACGAAGTCCATATAGGATTTGTTGAAAGAAGGGTTCTTGTTCCGTCGGCGGAGGGTATGGGTGAAAGGTTTTGCGAGCGCATACCTGAATTTTCCCGAAACCCGATGCTCATGTCGAACAAGGGGGCCTGAAAGGTTTCAGATGTCTATCGTGTAGGCCTGAGCGCTTTTCCTTAGGCGTCGTTATACGCATCATCGGGTGCGGTTTGGGCGAAAGCGGCGAAGGATTTTCAGACCAGACGCCAGATTTACCCAAAACAGCAGGGATTACTTTTGGAATCGCGTGATACTGGGGAGCTCTCCGGTCCAGTTGACCACGATCTGGTTTTTGCCGTTTCCGATACGCAGAATAGAATCTTTCATCAGCATGTCGGGTGACTCCATGAGGGGCCAGTCTGTAAATGTGAAGGGTGCGTCATTCACCTCTACCAGATTGAACACCTGAGCTTAGGTCCTGTCAGGACTGGCCGAAGCACTCTGAATTCGAGACTGTAGTTCTTCGAGGAAAGGGTGTAGGGCTTCAGGGTCGAAATCTTTGTGGGCGATCATCAGTGCGTATGAACCGTCTCGATTTTTGATGAGGGTCCGATGGCTTCGCTGTCTGAAAATATTTAGAGCCATGCCGAGTCCGCAGATCCCCGCAAGTACCCCGCAAATGATTTGTTCGCGCCCTTGGTTTTCAAGCGCCAACCAAATGAAGAGCCCGGTAAGACCGGTGAACACAAACTTAAAAAAAGCACCTGAGGGATCCTGGGTTTCGAATTCAGGATGGAGGTTTTGGAAAAGATGTTTCTTTTGTTTGCGCCAGCGTCGCCATTCCCAACGAACCTTCAGAGCGCGTTGGGTGAGCCCGAGCGTCCAATCCATCTTGCAGTCTGGGTTCGAGCTGAGTTCAATCAAATCTGGGGTTGTGCTCATAAGGTCTTGGATGTAGGCGCTGTGGGCGATGTCTGGGCGGTGGGGATGGGATAGCTGTAAAGGAATATTTCTTGGTGTAAATAGTGAAGGGCTACGGTTTTTGTGAACCTGCTGGGTTCATCCAGTCCACTCGGTCCACAACGTCCACTTGGATGGCTGACTCCCTTTTTCTCGTTTAAGCACATGTGTGCGGAAAAAGGGTGTGCTCCACGAATGGTATGTTCTTGCTCTCTATTCCTGTGCATCCTAATCAGTACTTATGAATATCCCATCCGCCAAATCAGCACTTTTCGTCACCAGCCTCCTTTTCTTGGCCGCCACAGCTAGTCCTTACGCCTCTGCAGATGTGATTATTGATATTGGACGCAGCGGCCAACGCGTTGAATCGGGTGCACTCGACCTGCCCGGAGCGCCCGCAGGCGACGACAACGGAAACTATGGGCCGACGCTCATCGGTTCCGGAATTACCCTCACAATCAACAACCTCAATGCCCTTGGCAATACGGTCGGCGGGATAGATTGGCGAGATAAGGGAGACAGCACATCAACTGAATCGCTCGTTTGGCTGGGAGAGGATTTCGTGAAAAACGATGCTGGTATCATACGTCTGACCCTTTCGGGCATCGCGGCGGGCACCTACAACGCTTTCGGATACCACTTGGATTCCAAATTTGCTCAATCCGAAGAAATTAAAGTTTTTGTGCAAACGACACCTGGAGGAACCTCTTTCTCCGAAAATGGCACCCCTGGGAACGCCAATTTTGAGGGGGGGAATGGTGGGTTAAACAATCTCAACACTGCGGGGATCGATGCCACCCGGAGCTCCTTCCAGTTCGTCTCCAACGGGTTGGATCCTGTGGTCATCATCTTTGATGGTACGGCGGCGACCGATAAGGAAGTCCCTCTTAATGGGATTCAGTTTGCCGTGATTCCCGAGCCTTCCAGCGCGCTGATGGTTCTCCTCGGTTTGGTCGGTATTCTCGCAGTCCGCCGCCGCCGCTGAACCCGGAATTTTCAAGTACATCAACGGGTGTCTGCACTACTGCGGATGCCCGTTTTTCATTGGGCCCTCCTGGTGCGGGAGGGCTGCTGCAGGATTGTGACATCTTCCATAAACATAAGCTGCGTAGGGAAGGGTGCCGCTGTCTCCGGGAAGTCACGTTCAGCACGGCTGATGTGTTTGAAGTCTCTCTTCCGCCTATAACAAAAGCATGGGGGATTGGGTTAGGATCTACGGTGGCGCCGGAAGCATACCATGAGGGATAGGGATATTCCCACTAGAAACAGGGTGCTCGGTTCGGGAACTACCACAAATTGAATCGATCCGTCGCCTGTCGCCGCTTCCCAGAAGGTAAGCGGGGTTGCGGTAGCTAATGTATTGAAAAGGCCCAGACTTGAGAGGGTACTCCCCGTAAAGGTATAGGTGCCTTGAAATACGGACGTATCCAGAGAGTCCGTTACCGTATTGACGTAAAGGGTTCCATTGTCGTGTAGGGTAAACGGGAGACCACCACCGCTAACCGTGCCCCCAGAATTACTACCACCGGTTCCATAAACTGAAGTGGTGCTGCCCGCATAAGTAAAGGTTGCTTCCCAATTTCCTGCACTTCCGCTGACTGTGGTCGTACTTCGGTCAGCAGCCGACCATGCGTAGGTATTGTTGCTGTTGTTTGGATCAATAAAGTCTGAGGATGGGAAAGTGCTCTCCGTCTCTGTTCCGGTTCCGCTGTCCCCGATAATGCCATTCCAACTGAAAACAACATCCCCTTCACTTTCGCTTACGAGAATGGTCAATGCGGCCTGGGCGGGATTGATTGATGAAAGTAGGGCAAGCATGCCCATGCCTAAGAGAATGAGCCCCTTATTCCGGAGCGCGAATTGAGGGCGCTGCCATTGCTGTGAAAGGGAGCGGTGATGGGGGGCGTTTATGGAATAGGTTTTCATCGCTAGAAACTGTGATGCAACAGGGGGATTGTCGCAATCAAAAAAGTAAAAAAATAACCATTCCATTTTACTTCTACTAAAAGATATACGCATGATTACTTGAGGGTTGGGATTACAATTGACTAAGCAAGTCCTGGCGTGTACGTTTTCATAACAATATGAGAGCACATACTTTTACCCTACTTTTTGCGATCACCACAAGTTTGCTTGTTTCTAGCGCACAAGCCGCGCTTATCGCCTCAGATGACTTCAATAGTTACACCGCAGGCCAGAATTTGTCTGGGGTCAATGGTGGTACTGGTTGGACGAACGCTTGGGCCGCCGATTCCGGAGACGTCACTACTCAGTCGGGCGATATTCCAGGCGCAGGTGTTTCAATGCAGGTTACGGATGACGGTTCCACGGACCCCATCGCAAAACGTTTATTTGCATCGCAAACCGGTAGCGTGTATCTCGGCTTTCAGTTGAAAGCTACGGACTTTGCTAGTGATGAGTTTTTTCAGATCTACCTGAATAATGGGCTTGCGGATAACTCAAAAGGCGGAAGTGTTGGAATGCGCAACGCTGCTGGGAATCCAGCTTTTGCGCGGGTAGGGGGCTCAAGTAACACCACAAACCTTGTCGGTTCTGCTGTCGATGATGGGGAAGTACATCAGATTGTTTTAAAACTTTCCAAAACGGGTCTTGGACATGCCAGCAATTATGACTTCGCGGAAGTATTTGTGGATTTGGCAACCGAAAATACGGGGGCGCCTGCTGCGAACTACGGTTCTCAAACCGGGAACTCCGGAGTTTCAGCCCTTAGTTCGGTGGCGTTCCGAACCCATCAGTTAAACTTAGAGAGTGATTTCGTCTACATCGATAATCTCCGGATTGCCACGACTTACGCCGAAGTCCTTGCGATTCCTGAACCTTCATCCATCTTGTTGATTAGTCTGGGACTGGGATACGTCTTGATTTTGCGTCGCCGGAAATAGGTGAGGATCTGTAGCCCGCGGTGGTTGTTTAATAACCATTGCTGGAGACTTAGTGTGATTGTGTCAGAAAAGCTTTCGTGGACTTAGTGGACGATTTGGACGAGGTAGATATGCAGAATCATTGTTTGTTGACCTACTCTAGATTTTGATCAATCAAGGCATTACGTTGCTCTACACATGCGAAGGAACGTAGGGGATCCGCAGGAACGGATTGGCAATAGGCGATGAGTCGGTCGAGGGTGGTGGTGGCGACATGCATGCGGGTATCGCATGATGCGTAATAAATAAGGATAGTGCCATCGTCACGACACACCCAGCCATTGCTAAACACAATGTGGGAGAGGTCACCTAGTTGTTCGTCTCCTTCGGGAACGATAAACGCGCCCCCGGGGCTGTAGATCACTTTGTCGGGATTTTCCAAGTCGGTGACAAATACATACAGAACGTAACGAAGTCCGGTGGCGGTTCCGCGGACGCCATGGGCAAGGTGAATCCAACCAATGGAAGATTTGATGGGAGCGGGCCCCTGACCATTTTTCACTTCTTTGATCGTGTGGTAGGCTCGGGATTCCATCACCCGCTCTTCACCGACTACGGGATCAGTAATGTCGTCGCAGAGCGCCCATCCGATGCCTCCACCGGATCCGGCGTCGATAAAGCCGTCCTGCGGACGGGTGTAGAATGCATATTTTCCGTCTACAAATTCGGGGTGCAATACCACGTTTCGTTGTTGAGCTGAATTGCTTTTTAGATCGGGAAGGCGCTCCCAGGAGAGCAGATCTTTACTGCGGGCAATACCACATTGTGCTACTGCGCTGGACAAGTCGCCATGAGGGGCTTGCGGGTCCTTACGTTCGGTGCAGAAGAGTCCGTACACCCAACCGTCTTCGTGTTCCACCATGCGCATGTCGTAAACATTGACGTCCGGGGTCTCCGTTTCAGGCATCACGATGGCATGATCTGTGAACGTAAAACCGTCGACGCCTGAATCACTCCAAGCCAGCCCGAAAAATGATTTGCGATCATGTCCTTCTATCCGCACCATCATGGCAATGCGGCCATCGCGCTCGATAGCACCTGCGTTGAAGGTTGCCTGAATGGGCAAGATTTCCAAAAGGGTTGGGTTGCGCTCGCGATTGAGGTCGTAGCGCCAGGTGATGGGGACATGAGCGGGGGTAATAATCGGATCGCGGTATTTGCAATACCAGTTGGTATGATGCCAGCTGCCCGAATTGGGTGTTTTGACCGCGAGGTCGTTGGAGTGGGTGATTTCTTCTAGGCGCTGATCGTAGTTGAAGGGGGGTAAATTTGACATGTATGATTATTATACATTTCTTGAGGAATAATCACGAAAAAGTGATAAAAATATTTGGGGGTCCTGGGCAAGTTGAAGATCTGGATCGTTTTTCAGGTTTTGGATCTGAGACGCTTGCGCTGAAATATAATTGTATTCTTCGTTCAGGCGGGTAGCTTATTTGGGTTATGTTGACTGTTATAATTGTAAATGGAGCGAGGCATGAATATATATCCCTTTAAAACTCAAATTTTATTTAGCGTGGTATTTGTGCTGGGTGGTTGGGTCTTTGCGGCCCCGATTGCCATCGATCAGTTTGACTACGCTGGAGGTGAATCGCTCTCTGGCAAAGGTTCTGCTTTAGATGCAGGGTGGGGGGGCGCATGGACTTCGGCTGATTGGAATGTCCTCTCGGGAGGGAGCTTGACTGGGACCGATGCAACTTCGTCCGTGGCCGGGAATCTAGTGGTCGGCAGTGGGAGTGGCCGGGTTTACCGGGAATTTGATACGACCTATAGTGACGCCACCACTCAAACCCTTTACATGAGCTTTATCCGTCAGGATTCAAGCACTGTGGCTTCCCGATATATGGCATTTGAGCTTAATTTTGGAGGGAATCACGATTCTTTTCGTACCTTTCAGTTGGGTGCCCTCTCAGCTGACGGTGGTGGGAACCCCGCCGACGTCTGGGCACGCGCAAACAATGACACCGTCTCAGAAACGCTGGGTGCCCGGAATACCCATGCCGAATTTTTTGTGGTGGAGTTTAATTTGGTCAACGGAGGGGACGATACCATTAATATTTGGCGCAATCCCACTACCGCCGAATTATTGAGTTCAGCTGACGCGAGCATTACCGTCGACTCTCTCTCATTTGATCGTGTCGCTTTAGCTTCTTGGGGGACCAGTTCCCTCAGTATGGATGAATTCCGCTTCGGGACCAGTATTACTGATGTGGCCGTCATTCCCGAAGGCTCCTCCCTCATGTTGGTAGGCTTAGCGTTGGGGACTCTTTTGATCTGGCGTCGCCGGAAATAGGTGAGGATCTGTAGCCACCGGTGGTTGTTTAATAACCGTTGGCGGAAATGATGTGACTGTAGGGGAAGGGGGGCGTGAACCTGCTGAAACTTGTGGCCTAAGCCAAATTGTGCATATATTTTAGCCTCTTTGGCCCAAATTCGAGAGGGAAAAGAGCGAAAAGAGTATTATCTGATTATACTGAATTTCTTCTTGTGCTCCCTGCGGTCCATTCATAGTCTTGATGAAATTCAGGGACCATCATTATGACATTTTTCTCACTAAAATTAACCGTTACCACTCTCATCTTTCTGCTGTATTCATCCCTACTCTGTGGCGAAATCGTGTTGGTTTCACATGATTTCAGCGGGTTGTCTTCTGCAGAGTTGAATGGGCAAACGGCCACCGTATTTAACCCGGGGATTACTGCGGCAGGTGGCTCCGCTACCTGGGTGGCTTCGACAGATTTTAAAGCCGATGGGAGTGTTACAGGAACTGACAGTGACGCGGCTCGGTTGTTTTTGGGGGATTATATTACGGATCACTTGGGAACCGCGACTGGTAAGTTTACCCTCACGGCAACTTTAAATCCCGCTTCGGGGGGCGATGCAACCGATTTTCTTTCGTTAGGATATTTCACCGGCGCCATCGCGTTAAGTGACGATTTTGCCAGTGATGACCAAAACTATGCGGTAGGCACTGCGCTCACACGTAGAATCAATGACTCATCGGATTTTTTCGTGGGAAGAGGTGCCGATAACAGCATTAACGCGATAACAGGGACGGGGCTACGTACATTTTCTATCGAATTTGATTTCACGCCGGAAGGGGGCTACAACGGAACTACAAATTTTGGTACCGTCACTTTTGATAGTGATAATCTTGTAGGCTCTTTACCCTTTTACAGCTATAACAGTGCTGTAGATATTCAATACATCGGCATCACGCGTGATGATAATGTTCAAGGGAACTTTAGCGCCTTGTCATTAACTCAAATTCCAGAGCCCTCTTCGCTTTTGTTGATCTTTATTGCGGGAATGGGGCTGTTTATGGTGCGTCGGCGCTAGTTTTTCGGGCGAAGGGCGACCTTGAAAGGGTGGTTGATAAAGGGGCCTCAGTGCATGGAAAGCCTGGCCCTCTATATTCAAAAGAGTCAAGTGTGTGGGCTGATCTCTTGAAGATGTTATTCTTGGAATCGCGTGATACTGGGGAGCTCTCCGGTCCAGTTGACCACGATCTGGTTTTTGCCGTTTCCGATACGCAGAATAGAATCTTTCATCAGAATGTCGGGTGACTCCATGAGGGGCCAGTCTGTAAATGTGAAGGGGGTGTCATTCACCTCTACTTCTGGTAACAACCATACATATTTTGGATTTTCTTTGCTCGGTTTTCTCTGCTGAACCATGTGAATCTTATCCCCATAGCTGTTGGTGTAGCTTACCTCCATGGCTTCCCAATCGACCTCTGGTTTGTTTTTGAGGAGTGCGGTTCTAAAGGCTTCAAAACTTGTGTGCGTCTCTGCGCTGCCCAGCTCAAACACAAACCCGGTTTTGCGTTCGCGACTCTTAATCACATTAAAGTCGTCCAGACCTCCGCCGGTAAGAGTTGTAAGATATGCGTGACCGGGCTTTAAGACGCGTATGCCGATGTAGACCTCTCCCTCACGCAGGAAATACCAGTCGTTTGTTTTCACCACCTCATCGACACTTTTAGGAAAACGACACTGTCCCAGGGCAATAAGATTATCCGTATGTTGGTTACGTTCCTCTGGCCAACGCTGCTGCACACCCACACCCGCCCAAGGGTCTTCCTGGGGAATGTCAAACAGGGTGATCGCTGTGTTTTTATACACAAAGGACTGCTGGAATGGCGAGTGTTTGCCTTTCATCCAGTAGTCTTCACCCAGATTACTGCGCCAGTAGGGGTGCATGCACTCCAAATAGTTAAAGCGGTTCGCTGAGGACCAAGCGATGGCAAACATCGAGTAGTCGAGATAGAACTCATCTGGCGCAAAACGTTGTACGCCGGTACCGATGGCAAATTGCGTGTCCCGCCACACCATTCGGTAAGTTTCATGAGGCACACTGTTTCCCCAATATCCGAAAAAGGGAATGGAACTACGGGTGGCATATGGCGCATTCTCCCCTTGGGCAACTCTCACAAGAGATGTCGGAGGTTGCCAGTTGGAGAGGGCCAGAAACAGGGCGTAGGCGGGCTCGATGCTGATGGTGAAATCTTCTGGCACCACCTGGTTATGCCCAAACCACAACCATAGCAAATGCAGGGTAGGGGCTCGGTATTCACGGGTACGCGTCGGATTAAACCGATCCTGTGGCACATTTTCACGATTATAGGGTGGCATGAGATGCCCTTCGAAATCGTTGAGTGCGAGATAAGCCACATGGTAGAGCACCATGGCTTCTGCGGCCGCCTGTACTTCAGGATCTTTGGCGTAATCCACTAAATTGAGCATCGGGTAGATGTTGACGATGGCGTAGGTAGGGGAAAGCACCTCATTGTTGCCTGCACGGTAAAACCCTTTGCCGCGTTCGAGCAATTTCTTTTTGGTGTCTGCCATGATTTGCGCGCTGGTGTAGCTGTTCCCTCCTTCATCTCGCCATGTTTCATCTGGGAAATATTGTGCAAAAAGATATCCGCTTGCGATCCGCATTGCCGCATGATTTTCAGTACCATGTCCCAGTAGGTCACGCGCTCGAAAGGTGAGGGAAGTCTTGAGGTGTTCCGTTTGACTTTCATTCAATTGGTCACCGAAGAGATAGAGGAATTGTGCAAGTGCGGGATAGGTGAAGATCGATCCATAAGCATCACCCCGATCAAACCGCGAAGTGAAATCCATCACCTTGGATGCATAGTCCAGTGCTTCCTCATCAGTCCCATGGCTCAATACAAGTTTTGCCAAAGCTTCAGGCATGCCTATTTTTGGATTTTCACTGATATCCTCTACCTCATTGAAACAAGAAATGAGCCACTGTTTGCGCTCGTCGACTGCGCGGCTTAATTGCGCGTCGCTCTCTCTGTTCACGCCCTGTACTTCATCCGTGTTTGGTTGTCCGTATAGATGACCTGAGAGCAATAGGAGACCTGTCGCTATGCCCAAAAGGGTAGATGTAAATTGTTTCATGGGAGGGGCTTCCTGGTTGTTGTTCCGGTGCTACTTGAATGGTAGATAACGCCATCGTCGGGGTTAAGATGAAGTTGAGGGAGGGCGTGATAGGTTTGTGTTGAGCCTGTTCAAGTGCGCTTCACTCTACCAGATTGCACACCTGAGCTTAGGTCCTGTCAGGACTGGCCGAGACACTCTGAATTCGAGACTGTAGTTCTTCGAGGAAAGGGTGTAGGGCTTCAGGGTCGAAATCTTTGTGGGCGATCATCAGTGCGTATGAACCGTCTCGATTTTTGATGAGGGTCCGATGGCTTCGCTGTCTGAAAATATTTAGAGCCATGCCGAGTCCGCAGATCCCCGCAAGTACCCCGCAAATGATTTGTTCGCGCCCTTGGTTTTCAAGCGCCAACCAAATGAAGAGCCCGGTAAGACCGGTGAACACAAACTTAAAAAAAGCGCCCGAGGGATCCTGGGTTTCGAATTCAGGATGGAGGTTTTGGAAAAGATGTTTCTTTTGTTTGCACCAGCGTCGCCACTCCCAACGAACCTTCAGAGCGCGTTGGGTGAGCCCGAGCGTCCAATCCATCTTGCAGTCTGGGTTCGAGCTGAGTTCAATCAAATCTGGGGTTGTGCTCATAAGATCTTGGATGTAGGCGCTGGGGTGAATACGCCCTATGAATATAGTAGGGTGCCACCTTTAAGAAAAAGGATTCATCGATCAGCTGTTAGCTGCTAAAATGAAAGCGGGTGGTTTTCAACCCTTTTTAAGGGCACTGATATCAGCATGTTTAAACTAATCTGTCGCGCTCTTTCCATCGCCATTTACTGGATCTTATCGAGAATGAAGGCCGATTTGAGGCGGATGGGGGTATGGATCCCTCGAGCGCCTCCCTTACATCGCTTTCATCCCTGGAAAGGATCGCCCTTAGCGACGTCGTCGCAGCAACAGAACCAGGGAGGTGGCGATGAGTGCCAGCATCGAGGTTGATAGTTCAGGTATCGCCACGATCATCTGCACTTCAGAGGCTGAAAGGGCGCGGTTATAAATAAGAATGTCATCGACCGATAAATCTGCATCCCCAGCTTCTGACGGCTTGCCTATGCGAGGGCCTCCAAAACGGAGGATCCCCTCGGGGGTATTAAAGGTCGAGGTCACGGTTTTGCTGACGACACCATCTATATAAGAGGTGAATTGATCAACACCATCGAAAGTGAGGGCAATGTGATGCCACTCGCCGACGGGACCCGCAGCATTTTCCTCAATATCGCCACCCCAGCGGTTGAGTGTCCACTGGCCATCAGTTTCAAGTTCGATGGAAAAGTCATCTCCGGCAGTGCCGGTGATTCCGGATCGGAAGGGGCTGGTATTGTCGGTAAAAGCGCCGACGTTCAGCCACATGGCTACGGTTCGGGCTTCGTTCCCCGAATAGACGTCCGGATCGGCTGCGACTTGTACATAATTACCGTCAGAAACGGTAAGCGCCTGCCGACCTGCAACCATTGAGTAAACGGGGGATCCTACATCAGCCCCGTCAGTTCCCAAGGGGCCGGTGTTGTTCGCGTTCCCGCTGTCAAAGGTGTATTCGGCGACAAGACCAGAGCTGATAACCGCGGCATGGGAGGTTGCGCAGGCGCAGAGGCTAAAGACCGTCGCCATTCCGATTTTAGCAAGGGTGGTTTTGGACAAGAAGTGGAGATTCCGTTTCATGGTGGCTGTTTGTTGTGTGTGTGGGGAGGGGGGAATGCTGAGCGTTTTGCTTTCCACGTACAAAATGACAAGTGGATGTTGTTTGTCGGATTTGAAGTGTGTTGTCAAAGTGTTTTCAAGTTTTCGTGGTTGAAATACGGGAGGGGCAGGGTCGTTTCATTCGATTGAGCCCTCATTTTTATTGAAATCCCTCGGTCTCCGGTGAATAGAGGGAGCCTTTACTATATATAGCATATTATGAACTATCTGATTACACTCCTCCTGTTCTTTCCGTTTTTTTTATGTGCCGAACTTTCCGTTCCACATATATTTTCTGACCATATGGTGTTACAGCGGGATCGCACGGTTCCCGTGTGGGGGAAAGCTGAGCCGGGAGACACGATTCGGGTGGACATTGGTGACGTGCAGATGGAGACGGTCGCGGGGCTGGATGGTCGCTGGCGTGTGGATTTTCCGCCCCGTCCCGCCTCTTTCGATCCAGTGCGGATAAAGGTGAGTGACGGCACGCAAACCCTGGTGTTCGAGGATGTGTTGGTAGGGGAGGTGTGGTTGTGTTCAGGGCAGTCCAATATGGAATTCCGCACCTTGAGTAGCAAAGACGGAGATCTTGAACTTGCCATGGCCACTCACCCTGAAATTCGATTGTACAAGGTGGAGAGGGCTACGGCGCAGGAACCCCGATTTTCTGCTTCGGCGCTATGGCAGGTGGCCTCCTCTGAATCCGTGGCAGACTTCAGTGCGGTGGGCTATTTTTTCGGACGGGACCTGCGGCAGGTTTTGGATGTGCCGCTGGGATTGATCGATGCCTCCTGGGGAGGCACACCTGCCATTGCCTGGACGCGGAATGAGGCGATGGACTCACATCCGCTCCTGACCGAAAAAGCGCTGGAATGGGAAGAGATGCTGGTCGATTACGACGAAAGGGAAGCGGCGTGGAAAGTAAAGCGGGATGCGTGGATGGAGAAAAAAGGATTCATTTTCGAAGCCTTGGATACGGGGGTGGACCCGAAAGCGGCAGATTGGCATACCGTAGGGGTGGATACGCAGGACTGGCAAGCTGTGGTTCTCCCGACATCGATTGAAGCAGTTTATGGGAAAATGGATGGCGCGGTGTGGTTTCGGCGGACGGTCTCTTTACCCGCATCCATGCGCGGCCAAGCATTAACCCTTTCCTTGGGGCGCATCGCAGATTACGAGCAGACTTGGGTAAATGGTGTGCGGGTTGGAGGGACAGATCGCAGTATGGGCGATGCGTATAAATGGGTAAGAACTTATCCAGTTCCTGCGGCGTTGACGGAGGGGGATGAACTTGTGATCACGGTGCGGGTATTTGATCGCTGGAGTACTGGGGGCTTTGTCGGCGCGTCTGCCTCTATGTTTCTTCGAGGAGAGACTGAAGAACTTACATTGGCAGGGCCGGGCTGGACTGCTCGGATTGAAACCCGCGTGGGGAATGTGTTACCACCGTGGCAATACAAACATTGGCAGGATGCCCCGAAAGGACCACTCTCTCCCGATGATCAAAACCGTCCTGCAAATCTTGCCTATGGCATGTTGGGGCCTGTCGCACCTTATGCCCTCCGTGGCGCGATTTGGTATCAGGGCGAATCGGATGCGGGCTGGGAGCCGGCTCGATACGGTGAGCGCTTGCGGGTGATGATTGAAGATTGGCGGCTGTGGTGGGGCATTCCCGATTTGGAATTTGGGGTGGTGCAACTCGCCAATTACCAACAACCCCAGTTCGAGGTTTCGGATAGTGCCTGGGCCCGCTTGAGGGAATCCCAGCGTCAACTGGTCCGTGAATTACCCCATAGCGGATTGGCCGTAACCATCGACATTGGTGAGGCGGATGATATACATCCCCTCAACAAACAGGAAGTGGCCCGTCGTTTAGCCCGCTGGGCGTTGACCGATGTGTATGGCCGACTGCTTTTACGAGGAGGGCCTGAGGCGGAATCGGTTCAGTTTGCAGAAGGGAAAGCGTTGATACGGTTTAGCCAAATTGGGACCGGGTTGCGTGCCTTGAATGGCCCCGCGCTACATGGCTTCACTGTGGCTGGCGGAGATGGCGTTTTTGTCCCAGCCCAGGCGAGCATCGAAGGGAAGGATGCCGTGCGGGTGTTTTCGGATGCTGTGCCGGAACCCGTGCATGTGCGCTACGCCTGGCAGATGAATCCTGTGCAGGCCAATTTATCCAACCGGGAACGTTTACCTGCCGGCCCTTTTGAATTGATGCGTGAGGATGTGGAAACCAAGTGAGCGCGGTGAATGAGATGTCTCAGAAGGACGCGGGGTCTCCGGGCCCGGAAGGCTGACGCAGGAAATGGCAACGCCCCTCACCATCTGCCACAGGTGGCTTTTGCTTGACTTGTACCCTGCCTTTCCTTCATGCTTCTCTAAGCAGCCCCCCCCTGTTAACCCAGAAAACGCCTCACGCTCACAAAGCGAATAAGCGATTTCCTATTTGTTGTAAAACCTATGAAACTATTGAAACTCTCCCTGCTTTCGCTGACTGCCACCCTGTTCACGTCCAGCCTGATGGCTGGCGCCTTCGATATTACTTACGATTTTACTAATACGGGGGATCCGACCAGTGTCACGGGCGATGTATCCGGCACAACGGTTACCCCGGTTGGGTATGGTGGCTGGGCAACCATTGGTGGAGAAACGGTTCAATTTCGGTCAAATTTTACGCCTTCAGCTCAATCGGATACAGATTATATCGCATTCACATTAACGTCCACGACTCCGGGTGAATCCCTTGACTTCACGTCGTTCGCATTCTCATTAGGCGGACGCGACGGCAACGCGAACACTTCAATCGTTTCTGTGAATTTGCGTATCGGTGAAACAGGTGCCGATTTCAGTTCGCTCCCCGATGTGGTTTTTATGCCCGGTTCCGTCAGCACCGCCACCCATACGGTGGTTGGACCTACGTCGAATACATTTACGGACTATACGGCCGACCTCAGTGCTCCGGCCTATCAGGATATGGAGAGTGCAGAGGTGCGACTGTATTACTTTGATAACACGGGCGGCTCAAATATGTATGGCGCGATTGACTACATTTCCATGTCCGGCGCCTCAGTCGTTCCGGAACCCAGCAGTATTGTGCTACTTTTGGGGAGTATTGCCTTCATGTGTGCATTTATGCTGAAGCGTCGCCGCTAGTCCGCGTGTTGTCACTGCCGCGAAATCCGGAGATTGCTGAGACCATTCAGACCTCTCCTCCTAACCGGGTCCTCATGGTTCGGAAGGCTGACACAAGATGCGGTGTCTCCACTCATGAATAGCTGAGCCTGTTAGGTTTTATCGAAAAGGATCCCGCCGGATTGAAGGAGGGGGAGGGGGTTAAGCTTTTTTGCGTGTAAAACCGAGAAGACCTAGGAAGGCGATTGTCACGAGTGCAATTGAGGAGGGTTCGGGAATCACCGTTAGACGGGCGGCCCCCAAGGAACTCCAGTTTCCAGCGACAGGATCACTGACTTTAACTTGCAGTGATTCTGAAGAACCAATAATTAGAGAGGAGGCGTTCATATATCTCCCTTGATTATTCCCATCTCGTCCCGCTTCCCAGGCCTCTCCAGTGACTGAATGGGTGGTGTTTGTATCCCATCCATCTGTAGTGGATAGAGAACCGTCTTTTTCAAGCACGGTAAAGCCGTTCCAATTGCTCCCGTTGTCTAAGGAGTACTCATAGTACCCGCGTGCATTCGATTCACCTACACGGGAGAACCAGAGGTCTATGCTCACCTCGTCACCCAGGGTGAGATTATCGAAAGTAATGGTGAAATATGTTTTATTGCCCGTGGAGGTAAAGAAATAGTCGGCTGCAGCCCCAGTATTGGCCAAAGAGCCGTCAGTGGTCACCCAAGAGGGACCACCGGTTGAATTGTTAAAGGTGTTGCTGTTGCCATTGCTGGAATCTTTCATGGTTCCTTCCCAAGAAATTTCAAGCCCAGCGGAGGTGCTCCCACTTGAATCCGCAAGAGCGACACCTTGCATGTCAGCGGGGGTGGCGTACTGATTCCATGCACTGGGTCCGCCGGGGTACCCCCCGCTATATGTATTACCGTCACCCGTGTCAGCCTTGTCATTTAAATCTAAAAGAAAGGTCTGCGCTTGGGTAAAGTCTGCGGCAAACACGCTTAAGCTTACAGCCAGCAAAAATTTACCACAGAAGGTATGAAGAGAAGGCTGTGTAGTCATTTTTTAAAAGAAAATAGGGTTGGAGAAGGGGATGGGTGAATATGTCACTTTCTTGAATTTAATAGATACTGTCAAGGGGATATTTGACGAGGGTAGGTGGGGAGTTTCATTAGGCCTCCCGCAGGAGAGTGGACGTGGTAGACAGTGTGGACCTGGTGGATAGGGGAATACATCATCCATAAAGTCCGCAGCCGTAAACGTCTGGGAGAGAGGAGGGGACTGGCCACGGGTAATAGTCGTGAGGGAACAGGGCCGAAATATGGGGTTCCATGGCTCTTGGAGTTTTTTTTGCATCCATTTTGGGGCAGCTATGGCTAGGAAAGTCGGGGCAGGTTTTTCACTTAAACTACGATGTTGACCCTTGTTGCTACCCCTTCCACTCATATAGGTGTAAGTACCTGTCGCACATGTATGCGTGAAAAAGTTTACGACACATATACAAACATATTGACTGCACCCCTTTATTATGCCCATTTCATTTGAAATGAATAGTAACATCAAAAACCATATTTTCAGTTTCCGTGCTACAATGGCAAGCTTGGTCCTGACAACCCTTTCCGCCAATGCTGCGATTATATCCACCTCCGTAACAAACGGAAGCTCTCAGTCCTTTTACGATGGGAATATCAGTAATTCTGATCTCATCGATTTGAACTCGGCAACCCTCGATACTTTCAATGCTTCTACGCCGGCTCATAGTAATTTCGCAACGGATGGTGCCCATAATGGGACCGGAACAAATAACAGCGGTTTGGCGTATTGGCCAACTGCCGGATCTGTGACGCTGACCTACACACTTACCGGCAGCGCCACTGGTTACGACATTACTTCAATCAATACAATTTACGGGTGGAGCGATGGTCGATGGAAACATTCAGAACAGAACTACGTGATCAACATTTCTACCGTCACAACTCCTGCTTTTACCCATTTATATTCAGTAAATTATGATCCTTATAGCAATGGTGATGAGAATGAGGGGTCGACGCAAGTTACGCTCACTGACGACAGTACCGGCATCTTGGCGTCCGGCGTCACCGGCATTCAATTTATCGTATCTAGGGATTTAAGCAATGGTCAGAATGAGGTAGGTGTGATCAGAGAATATGATGTTTTTGGCGTTACAACCATACCGGAGCCTTCGTCTCTTGTACTGCTTAGCCTCGCCATGATCGGAGTGGTCGGAATCCGTTCCCGTAGGGCAAGGGAACGCATCTAGTAGAGGAAATGAAAAGTATCAGCCCTCAAAGTTTGGGGACGGGGGGGCGTATTTTCAAGAGAGGGCTGGCCACGGGTTATTGTTGTGAGGGAACAGCTTAACAAAGTAATGGGCAAGAAATGAGGCTTGAGATAACTGGACATTGTCCCGTCGATGACCTATTAAGTCCCTATGCTTATATCACGTGCAACTTTTGCCCTGTTTATTTTCTTTGGGCTTTTTCTCCATCTGAGGGGAGGGATGTTACAGAACCTCACCTCTACGGGGCAACTGGTGTTTGACAGCACGGACCTGACGGCTGAGGGGACGACGAATTGGGCTGCTTGGCATAGCTTCGAAAGAGGTCAGAGTTCAATCTCACCTGCTTTCATCAAGAAATCAGGAATGGGGAACATCAGTGACATTGAACCGGAATTTGGCGGATATAGTGTAAGGGGGCGTGAATCTACATCTCTGGATATGAGTCAGTTCTATTGGTCAGCTTCAGACGAAGCGAATGATCTGGCGGGTCCTTCGGATCGCCGGATTACCGGGGTATATAATGAGGATGATCATTCAACAGATTCAGGGCTGGGATTGAGTATCAGTGATCTCCCGTACTTGGCGGGGGGGCAATACTATCAAGTGAATTTGTATACGACCTCGTATTACGGATATGGCAAATTATATGCCAGCGTTGGTAGCGGACCTTTGATCACCCAGATGGGGAATGGAGCGGTGGGGGATGAATATACGGAATATTTTTCGGTTGCGTACAATCCTGACAACTCTGCGGAGGTCCTGAATTTTACTTATTTACTTGATCAGAAGCACCCAGATTATTCCGTAAATTTTGTCTCCATTCAAGCTGTTACCCTTCAGGTGATTCCTGAGCCTTCCACCTTCTGGTTCCTTGGGGGGGGATTGATGTGGATGGTCGTGAGGCGGTGGCGCCGTCGCTTCTAGAGGGCGTGAGAAGCTTAGGAGGTAAACGAAAAGGGGCAAGTTTTCTATTTAGTCATGAATAGGTCTGGGATTTTTGACGCGCATTCGCTCTGACCCATGAAAATGATGAAATGCAAGGGCTGAGCCTGTTGCCTTGGACCTGACTAAAACGTAGCTGGCGCCGTTTACGGCCCGGACCGGAGAATTGGGGAGAAGGCCTGTCGTCGGGTCTGTGGCGTAAACGCTGACAGCTACCGTCGCACTGTGATCCACCCTTCGGTCATCGCAGGTATTTTTTTGGAGATGAGGGGGCGGGCTTTGCATTTCGTCTGGAACATGTCCGGAACCCTTGAAAATTCATTCGCTCTGACCCATGAAAATGAAGAAATGCAAGGGCTGAGCCTGTTGCCTTGGACCTGACTAAAACGTAGCTGGCGCCGTTTACGGCCCGGACCGGAGAATTGGGGAGAAGGCCTGTCGTCGGGTCTGTGGCGTAAACGCCGACAGCTACCGTCGCACTGTGATCCACC
Organism: Kiritimatiellota bacterium B12222; assembly: GCA_029719485.1. Classification (GTDB taxonomy): domain Bacteria; phylum Verrucomicrobiota; class Kiritimatiellia; order SS1-B-03-39; family UBA6053; genus UBA6053. The sequence continues at coordinate 2,145,240 of CP120722.1, forward strand.
CTTCGGTCATCGCAGGTATTTTTTTGGAGATGAGGGGGCGGGCTTTGCATTTAGTCATGAGTAGGTCTGGGATTTTTGACGCGCATTCGCTCTGACCCATGAAAATGACGAAATGCAAGGGCTGAGCCTGTTGCCTTGGACCTGACTAAAACGTAGCTGGCGCCGTTTACGGCCCGGACCTAAGACTTGCGGTAAGCGTTTCCATGGGGAGTGGCTGGTCGTCGGGTCTGTGGCGTAAACGCCGACAGCTACCCTGAGTATTCTCAAGCATCTGCATCCAAGGGGCTTGTGCGTTCTTTGGGGGCTTATCGGATCGGTAGGATCAGACGGGTCGGTCCGATCAGTTTAGGGTGTTGAATGCGTTTTAAAACATTCTCAGTAAAAAAAGTACCCTCTTCGCATAGCGAAAAGGGCACGACATTTTCTTTTTCTACGCGTGATTAACGTCTACGACGGCGTAAGAAGATAAGACCACTTGCCGCAATCCCTACGAGCACCATGCTTGAAGGCTCTGGGATGGTCACGATGGTCATGGCCGCCAGCGCGTTAACGTTGCTTGTCCCGCCCGTAATGCTGAAGGTTTCTGAAGCCCCCGTAGCTGTATAGAGCCCGGTGTTGACTTGGTAATCAGAGAAACTCGAAAGTTCTGGTTTCGGTGAGATCGTATAAGATACGGTTCCTACAGAGAGAGGGGCTCCAGAATTCCCCAAACTGGTTACCGGTATGGTACGCGTAAAATCCGCGTCCACGGCGTGAAAATAGAACTGGTATTGATTGCCAATGGTCAAGCCGGAAACTGTAATTCCCAACGTGCCTCCACTGTTGAAGATCATGTCCCGGAAATACGGGGTGAGCACATCCCCGGTGGTGGAATCGGTGAATTTATCCGTCCCGCGATCTCGACCGGCAGTTACACCAGAAAAGCTGATGGACAAGGTCTCGGTGCCCACGCTCAGCGAAGCGATGTCGCTGCCAGTATTGGCGATGACCGAATCAATGGTGAAGCCTCCGTCGGTGCTGATATCTGTGGCGGATGCCGTTGGGCCAGCGTCGCCGCCAGTGCCGTTGAAATCCAGCATAACAACCCCTGCCGAAGCGCTACTGAGACTGATGGTGAAGAGAAGGGGCAGGATGTAGAGTTTGAGTATTTTCATAAGCATGTAATGGGGTATTTCGATTTGAATGACTGCCTGATGATCAGGTTCGTATTCATTTAACTTCACTTACTCTACATGCTCCACCTTATTTCAACCCAGCGTAAGTGCTTACTTAACTTGGTCATTTAGTTTCGAAATCTGCGCATCTAGGGGGGGGTGGTATTTTCGGGTGAAAATTTACCCCCCTTTTTATCGGGAAGTATCATCTTTCAAGACGAAGAAGGGGCATTCCTAGAATCCTGGGATCTACTCCGTCCACGGGATGGGGTTGTGCCAAAGGTCTTGCGGTACCAAGTGGTGAAATGGCCGGGGGCTGAAAATCCGATGGCGTAGGCAATTTCTTTGAAGGGCATGCTGGACTGTTCAACTCTGCTTTGCGCATATTCACGCCGACGTTGTTCGAGGAGGGAGGCCGGGGTTTGTCCGGCGTGCAACGCAAAGATTCGGTTAAGCTGGCTGATACTTAAACCGACTTTATCTGCGAGGTCGGCCGTGCGGAACGGATGGGCGAGTGGGTGGTTGCTCACCAATCTCTGTGCATCCGCGTAACGAGGATCAACGTCGCTGGGGACTTTCACTTGCCAGCCAGCCTGCGCTGCGGCTTCTATGAAAAGTTCCAACCAATGAAAGAGGCAAGCATTGATCTGGCAGAGTCCCCCCAGAGGAAGGTTGTCCTTGTTTAAGGTGAAATGAGGGAGCAACGGATGCAGGTGGCAAGCGCGGGCAAAAGCAAGGGCACGTTCTTTAAGGTCAGGTAATTGAGCGACATCCAGATGGCGGGGAGTTGAAGCCTCCAGAAGAGCTTCGCCCGAAGGCCATTGGGCCCGGAAGCTAATGGAGATAATTTGCGCACCCTGTGTGAAGTGCTGCGTGCCTTCTCCACTGGGGATGAAAAGCCAGTTGCCAGGTTTTGCCACATAGGTTTGCCCTTGAAACTTCAAATGACCTTCCCCTTTAATCATGAGCCATGCCCGATATCCAGATTCAACATAGGGGCTATCGAGTGACACACTCGGAACGGCACCGGCAAATGCCCAATGGGTCTCACACCATAAACTGGACCAGTTGGGGACTGAAAGAGAGGGTAATTCCATGGATATTATTCATGGTGCGCAGATGGCGTAAGTCAATGCGTAAGTTTTGGAATCGAGATGTACTGGCAACTAATGGCACATTCACATTCTCTCCTTGCCCATTCAAAAGCAAAGCGTAATTTATGAGCACCGGATGGGGGCAGGCAGGAGGCGGGGGCAGGCCGTACTCTGTAGCATTTTTGCTTTTAACTCCACCACTTCAGCTTCTTCTGAATTCCGAAACTGGCTCATCGCTTTGGAAGCATAACCCCGATGTTCCATTTGCAGTCTCTCGGCGATCCAACCCCGGTCACCGTGGTTTTGGTTTAGAGGAGTCAGGCAATAGCCTGTTTTTCCGAGCGGGTGTTTTTAGAACTGAGGAGATCTTCTTCCTGGATGTCCACGGCGGCTACCGCAATCTGAAATCCTTTCAGGTCGCGCAGTTATGTTATGATTCGGGCCGAAGGTCCGCAACGATACCAGCCTGGTGCGTAGCGCCGGGTACCGATCATTTTCCTTGAGAAATCGGGCCGAAGGTCCGCGGAGATCCCTGCAGGGGGGATGATCTGCGCGGGCTTACAGCCCGACATCCTTCTATGTGTATCTTACACCCAGCGCTTCGCACCGGGCTGGTATCGTTGCGGGCCTACAGCCCGAATCCCTGCCCGTAAATGGGCTATTTTTCTAGAAATGCCGTACTGTTCAGCCCGTTCGGTCAAGGTATACGTTCCGTCTTCTGCTGAAAGCACTCATCGGGCGCGTTCTGTCATGTGGTTTACTTCTTTCTAGGCCATATGCCCTCGTTAGCGTGGAACCTATGTCATTGCATTACTTGTAACCCATGTTCTTTCATCGAACCGTCTGTCGGGTGTCGTGAAGGCGGTGAGACCTTCGGGGGAACCGTTGGAGTTTGGAATCAGTATTGAATTTTATGCCCATTGGTATTGGCTTAAAACGTAGCTGGTGCCGTTTACGGCCCGGACCGGAGAATTGGGGATAAGGCTGGTCGTCTGGTCTGTGGCGTAAACGCCGACAGCTACCCTGAGCATTCTCAAACCTTCACATCTAAGGGAATTTGTTCGTTCGTCGGGGGGCTGTCGGATCGTATAAGGGGTCAGCCCGTGAGAACGTGCATTAGGAATTGCCATTTTTGCAGGGTCCTGCATATTTCAGTCATGCCAAGACAAGCACGCTTTGAATATCCCGGGGCTTCCTACCATGTGTTGTGTAGGGGGAATCATGGAGAAGATCTCTTTCAGGATGATGGAGACCGGGAGATGTTTTTGGCGACCCTGGTAGAAGCCAAGCAAATGACGGGTTGGCGGATTCACGCTTATGTGTTGATGCGCAATCACTATCATCTGTTGCTGCAAACCCCGGAGGCGAATTTGGTGGCGGGGATGAAGTGGTTTCAGGGATCTTACACCCAACGCTTCAATGCGGTGCATCACACCCGTGGACATTTATATCAGGGACGCTACAAAGCAAATCCGGTACAGTTTGGAAAGGGGAACCTGGAGTACTTCCGAACAGTCAGCAGTTATATTCATCTCAATCCCTTTCGGGCACATCTCTGTGGCATTGGTTATGATCAGCCGTTGGAATCATATCTCTGGAGCAGTTATCCGGCTTACATTGGATTTTGTAAAAGACCCCCATGGCTGCAGTGTAGTCAAGTCTACCGCACTCACGGTCTGCCTGCCAGTGGTCGGGATGCGCAGAGGGGATATGAGGCCATTCTGAAGAAGAAAATGAAAGGGGGAGGTAACCCAGCGGAATTGGAGGAGGAAGAGAAGGTGCTCAAACAAATCCGTAGAGGCTGGTATTTGGGGGATGAGCGTTTTCGTGACGGGTTGTTGACGCAACTCGCGGATAAGGAAAGCGGGGATAATTTCCGGGGAGAGGTCAAACGTCTTCATGATGAGCACGGCGCAGAAGAATTATTGAAGGCAATCCTGACTGAACTGAAACTGAGGGAGAAGGAGTTGTGTGGCCTTAAAAATACCGATGGGGTTAAACAGGCCGTGGCCTGGTGTTTAAATCAAAACACCTCGATGACCCTCACCTGGATCGCAGACCGGCTCAACATGGGGCACCGAAGCAATGCATCTAGAAATGTGAGTGCTTTTGCAAAAAGCAGTGATACAGAAACCATAGCAATGAAAGAGAGAATGCACGTTCTCACGGGCTGACCCTTTTTCCCTGAGAACCATACGGGTGACTGAAACAAATCAGACGGGGAAGAACTAGAGGCCAACGCTCTTCTCGTAGCCAAACGTTGGCCCGGCCAAACAGGATGATCTTGTTTTTTCGGGTTTAGGGGGATTTTGTGTATTGACCTCCTACCTTTGATGGGTGACCCCGGTACCCCGTGACCCCGTCCCCTATTAGCTATTTATTTTAATTTCTAATGCGTTGTGTAGCATTTTGTGAACATGTATACTGTTAACTCTCTTAATTTCACTTTTTTGCAAAATTGGAGCGTCAATGTGAGACCAAGAAATTGGCATTGATGAGCTGATTTTGATACCGATCGCACCAATACGATAAAGGCAAGAAAGAACTATGTTAACTAAGTCAGATTCCTTTATGCCTGCATTAGTATCATATAGTCTAACTGCCGTTTGAACACAGGGATCAGAGTGATCTAGTTCATGAAGATTACATGCTAATTCATGCACCGAGTCAGAGGAGATGTTACTTTTGACAAAAGGGGTGGGTAATCCTCTTAGAATTTCTATGGTTTGATTAAGTGCTGGGTAAATTTCTTGCCATTCCTCAGAAAGGGATTTTAGTCTTTTGAGCGAATATTTTGTTTCAGCGCTCCGCAATGCACGCCAAGTAATTCGACCTTTACCAGTAGATCCGGCAAAGCATTCATTTGCAAACTGTATTGCGTCTCTTGGTCTAAACAAGGTTCTTTCTATAATGAAATCAATCGCTGTTATATTTTCATGTTTCTGTGGTTTTGGAAAAACATCAGAAAACCGTACAGTATCTTTCGTGTATTTCATTTTATAGACCTGCTTTACTCTGGTATTCAGCAGTTCTGTGATGTTTTTTCTTACCCAGCTAATGTTATATATATATGCTTCATATTTTTCTTCTTGAAAACCGGCACCCCTAGTTTTATCAAAAACTAGATCTAATAAATCCTTTCGGATAGCTGTTACAATTTTCACATTTGGTATTCTTCTGAAATCTTTTGTTTCTTCGATTAAAGCTCTTATAAATTTACAGCGAGTATCGGTTTCGGCCCAGTCCTCATCAAGTTGATCAATTAAGAGGAAATATTTTTTTTGTGGGTCGTCGAATGCATTTTCAGCAAGTAAGTCTTGTACTTTTTTTAAGTCTTGTAACTGAATTTTACTAACCACTTGATTAGCTATTCTTATGATCTCCGAACGACTTTCCTCGTTTAGGGATTTAGCACCTTCCAATGATAAATCAAGATTGGCGTATTTTGTCCCCAAGGAACCTTTAATGTTGTTCTCAAATTTACTTGTTAATTCTTTTAATTGTTCATGTGTTTCTAACCAAAAACTGTTTCCCCATTCATAAAAATATTCAAGTGCGCGTTGTTTAACGCTGTTTCTCTGCACCCAGCCATTAAGCTTACTTATAAATGATCTGTTATCTTCTAGGCTTTTTATATTGTATCGTAATTTTAGAAGTTCAACGGTTAATATGTGGCTCCATAGAACTTTGTAAAATAAATCAATTTTGATTCCCAGTTGGTGGAAAAACTGAATTATATTTGAATTTTCCAGAAATCTTGCGGAAATATCATTTGGATCAATAAATGAGGTGTGTTCTTGTGAAAGTTTAATTTTGTAAATAATTGCACTTTTTCCAGATCCTGTGCGTCCAACAATTATTGATTGTTGAGAGTTTGTGTCTGTTATTTCGGAATAAATACCATTGTCTATAAAACAATTTTGAAGCATCACTTCATCAGCTTCGGCATGAAGTTCACCCAATTTTAATCCTGTTTTTATAAGCGGTATGTTTTCTGTCATAATTTTACTGAACCAGGTTCAATCTAACTCAAGGTTATCCAAGTTTTAAAGATATTGCTCTTATAAAGTAATGTTGCCAAGGATTTTGAATCAAAAAATGAATGTGACGCATCTTCTCGATAAAAACGCCTTGTTTTAGTCGGAAATATGAATAATTTTTCTATCTCATATTCCTGGCCGCGCCCAAAATACATCGAAAAGAGCTCCACTACTAGGAAGGGGAGGGGGCAGGCATTGTATTTAGTCATAAATAGGTCTGGAATCCTGGCAGCATAATTGTTCTGACTAATCAAAATGACTTCATGCAAAGCCTGAGCCCTTGGCGTGCCTTCTGCCTTTCGGAACCTGATTGTCCGTTAGCCTATGCTGCAAAAAGCTATCATTGCCTTTTCTCGTATTGTATAATATTTGTAGGGCATTACTCATGGGCGCACCCCTAAGACTGGCTCAAAATTATATGGCTCAAAACGAAATCATCAATCAACATTACGTACCACAGGTGTACCTGAGAAGGTTTACCAGTAAAGGTAATAGGATACACGTGTTTGACAAAAAGGAGAACCGCTCCTTCGAACCTAACATACGCAATGTCGCTGCAGAGCGACGGTTTTATGACAGTGAAATGTTAGGCCAGATTACCGGAGACAAACAGTTTATCGAGAAGCAATTAGGAAACATAGAAGGGCAATACGACATTCGTTGTAGGGCCATCATCTCGGCACTTGATACAGGAAAGTTTCGAAAGCTGAAACCAAAAGACCGACATTTCTTATCGTTCTACATGGCTGTGCAGATGTTCAGAACGAAAGAAGTTCGGATTACAAATGAGCAGATGGCCCAGACAATGCTGATATTAACCAAGCAATGGGCATCAGCCTCTGAGCTTCATCTTCCGCCAGATGAAGAAATACTTGGGGGGGCTTCACCAGAGGAGGTTGCTCGTGGTGCGCAGCACAGGGCGTTACTAGATGTTGAAAAGCTCAATGAAGCAGCAATGATCCTTTATAGACATATTTGGTTTATTGACGAAGCTTATGGAGGAGAAGAGTTTATCACCTCTGATAACCCATTTGTTAAAAGAGGGCATTTATCAGATGAGTATAGGTCAATGAACGGTATTGCATGTGATGGAATAGAGATCATGTTCCCGTTATCGCCTAAATACCTTATTACGATGGTGGATAGGCATGGATTTGCGCATGCGGAGCATTTTGATGGAAAGCGTAAGGCTCTTGAGTGCTCCGAGCACATGATTTATAAAAATCAATTTCAGATACAGCAATCTAGCCGGTTTGTGTTTTCATCATGTGGTGACTTTTCTTTTACAAAAACTGTTCTGGATGAGGAACCGCACAACCGTGATCCCGACAGAAGGCGGTTTGAGACTAACCAAGATTACAAACTGGGATTTGAAGGCTCTCAAGACTGAATCTAAGAGTCATTTAATATGAGTGTCAAAAAATATTCAGTAAAGGGTATGGCTGTGTTGCTTGGAGAAAGACGAGTACCATCACTCTGTAATCCCCCCTCCATTTTTGTAGTCGCTGTAAGTAGAGGGTTGTTATGCTGCCTAGAGTTTCCTTTGAGGCGTGATTCCTCCCAATGTGGTATGGACGTGTTCATGATTGTGGCTCCACGTTTGAAGAAATATCTAACAATTCCCACTGAATAGAGTCTAATTGGTTTCTAAGAAGACAATCTTTGAAACGTGAAACGTGAGGGTTAATCCCCCTTGAAAATTGTTTGTTGATGGTTGAGTGCTCGTTTGGACTCAAAGCTGCCCACCATAATGGGTTAAAATAATTGTTTTCACAAAATTCTATTAAAAAAGAGATAACACAGGGCCCTATTTTGTATTCTGGCTGAGTGTGAAGGGAGTCTATAAATTTTAGACAACTTTCACGACTATTTTTATGCCATACGAAACAGGCTGAAAATCTTTCACCTAAGGGTACAACCGAATAATATAATGCATTTGGTGAAATGTTAATATCCGCAAGATTTTGTAGCTCGTTTCCGTGAAAATCATGAGTGATGAAAACTCCACCACTACTTAATATGGGAGCTGTCCCTTTAAAGGTTAGGTAATAATATTCGACATCGGAATAATCTTTTAAGTCCAGAGCTTTGTCCATTAAGTTTTTTTCCGAACTTATGTTTTTTAATCCAAGTTTTGACATTTCTTCATGTTTATCCAGCAGGGATTGATATTGAATCTGAAAAACAATGTCTCTTCCAGAGTCCTGCTTCCTCATTTCTGGAATTACTTGTACTGCACAGTATTTAGTGAAATATTCCCTACATGCAGCTCGATAAGCTAATAAAAAACATTGTTCATCGGACCCTATAAAAGGAGAGTCTTCAATTTCTTTGAAAATATTTGAATCGTGAAATTTACAAAAACCTGTGAAAATTGATGCCTTATTAACGCCTATTTTCTCAGGTACAGGGAACCCTTTGTGACGAGCAATGGACATTAAATCTTTTTTGTATCCAAGTACATGACCATTAATTGATATTTTTTTTAGCCAAGATTTTGGTACGCTATGCGCCTTAATTATATCTCCCGTACATGAGGTTTTTAAATTTTCAGGACAAAGGCATTCCTTATGTGTAAAGGCTTTAGATAAGACTTCATTTGTTTCCCATATTTTTACTGGTTTGCTTCTATTTCTATCTAAGTGGCAGTGTTTGTATTTTTTACCGCTACCGCACCAGCAAAGTTTATTTCTACCATTCTTCATCTTAATATTTTGGAACTGGTATCAAATGCTCATATATACGCATCCAAGGGACTTCTTCTGAAGTGAAGTTTCCGTCGTTGTAGCTCATTTGCACGCTACAGAAGCAACGTTCGGGATGCGGCATCTGTCTACGCTCTGCGAGCTTCGCCGGACACGTCACAGGTTTTGCTCTTTGAGCGATGCCGTTCATGGCATTATTGGGTGTTTTGGTAAGCATTCTCAAACATCCGCATCCAGGGGCCAGCTTCATCGGCGAAGGTGCCGTTGTTGTAGCTCATTTGTACGCTGCGGAAGCAGCGTTCGGGATGGGGCATGAGGATGGTGGCGCGGCCGTCTTCCGTTGTGAAGGCGGTGAGGCCTTCGGGGGAGCCGTTGGGGTTTTGAGGATAGGTGGTGGCGGGGCCTTGTGCGTCGATGTAGCGTAGGGCAGTTAAGTTCTGAGTTTTGCAGGCTTCGAGGTTGCCTGTTTTGGCGAAATCGGCGCGGCCTTCGCCGTGGGCGACGGGAATGGGGAGCAGGCTGCCTTCCATGCCTTGGAAGAAGAGGCTGGGGGACTTGAGGATTTCGACGTTGGCTACGCGGGCTTCGAATTGCTCGGAGCGGTTGCGTTTAAATGCGGGCCAGGCGGCGGCGCCGGGGATGAGATCTTTGAGTTGGGAGATCATCTGACATCCGTTACACACCCCGAGGGTGAAGCTGTCGGGGCGTTCGAAATAGCTTTGGAACATTTCCAGCAGTTGTGGATTGTAGAGAATGGATTTGGCCCAGCCGGATCCGGCGCCCAACACGTCTCCGTAGGAGAAACCGCCGCAGGCGACGAGCCCCTGGAAGTCTTTGAGGTCGACGCGTCCGGCGAGCAGATCGGTCATGGTGACATCCACGGATTGAAAGCCCGCTTTGTCGAAGGCGAAGGCCATTTCGTTTTGACCGTTGATGCCTTGTTCGCGGAAGATGGCCATGCGTGGCTTCGCCCCGGATGGCGAATGGGTAATAGCGGATGAATGATCGAAGGTGGGTTTGATGATGAGTCCGGAGTCAGACTCGTCCAAAATTCGATCATACTCTTCCTGGGCGCATTCGGGGTTATCGCGGAGAGATTGCATGCGATAGCTGAGTTCGGACCAGGCGCGGTTGAGGGTGCTGAGGGTCTCTTTGTAGAGCAGTTCGTTGTTTTGGGTGATGAGCAGGGTTTGCGTGCTTGTGGTCTTTCCGAGGTCGGAGACTGAAAGTCTCGGCACTGCAGCCTGAAAGGCTGACATTACGTGGTTGAGGTTCTCTTCGGAGACTTCGATGACCGCGCCTAGTTCTTCTGAGAAGAGGGCGGCCAAGGGATCGGTCGGATCCGTCTGATCTGACCGATCCGACAGATCGACAGTTACGCCTTTGCGTCCGGAGAAGGCCATCTCGGCGAGGGTGGCGAGGAGGCCACCGTCGGATCGATCGTGGTACGAGAGGATAGCGTTGTCGGAAATGAGTTGCTGGACCGTAGCGAAGAAGGCTTTGAAGGCGGCGGGATCATCCAGATCGGGTACGTCGCTTCCTACTTGATTATAAACCTGGGCGAGGGTACTGCCGCCGAGGCGGTTTTTGCCGTTGCCGAGGTCGATGAGCAGGAGATGAGAGCCTACTTCTTTGAGATCGGGAGTGAGGGTTTTGCGGACGTCCGTTACTTTGGAAAATCCAGTGATCATGAGGCTCAAAGGCGAGACCTGTTTTTGCTCTTGTCCTTTGCTGTCCTGCCAGGAGGAGCGCATGGACATGGAGTCTTTACCTACCGGAATGCAGATGCCGAGGGCGGGACATAAATCCATGCCGACGGTTTTGACGGTGTCGTAGAGGTTGGCATCTTCACCGGCTTCGCCTGCGGCCACCATCCAGTTGGCGGACAGTTTGATGTCGCCAATGTCGGCGATGTTTGCGGCGGCCATGTTGGTAAGGCATTCGCCGATGGCCATGCGGCCGGAGGCGGGGGCATTGAGGATGGCGATCGGGGTGCGTTCGCCTAAGCCCATGGCTTCGCCGGTGGTGCTGTCCATGCTGGAAGAGGTGACGGCGACGTCGGCCACCGGGGTTTGCCAGGGTCCGACCATCTGATCGCGGGTGACCATGCCGGTGATGGAGCGGTCGGCGATGGTGATGAGAAAGGTTTTGTTGGCCACGGCGGGGAAACGCAGTACGCGGTCGATGGCGTCGGCCAAATCGATCTTGCTGAGATCGAGGGGCGCGTGTTCTTCGATCAGTCGTTGGGCTTCGATCTTCATTTTTGGGGTTTTGCCCAGTAATACGCCCATTTCGAGGTCGATAGGCTCATTTTTAAAGTGACTGTCCTCGAGGATGAGGTGTCCGTCGTCGGTGGCTTCGCCTACCACCGCGAAGGGGCAGCGTTCGCGAAGGCAGAGGGCTTCGAAGTCGGCGAGGCGATCGGGCATGAGGCCGAGCACGTAACGTTCTTGAGATTCGTTGCACCAGATTTCCATGGGGCTCATGGACATGTCTTCGTTGTTGATGTTGCGCAGTTTGAAATGTCCGCCAGTGGCTTCGACCAATTCGGGCAGGCCGTTGGATAGTCCGCCGGCACCAATATCGTGAATGGAAAGCATGGGGTTTTCTTCGCCGAGGGCGATACAGCCGTCGATGACTTGTTGACAGCGTCGTTCCATTTCGGGGTTGCCGCGTTGCACGGAATCAAAATCGAGATCTTCGGATTGGGATCCGGCCGCAATGGAAGAAGCGGCGCCGCCACCGAGTCCGATCTTCATGGCGGGTCCGCCGAGTTGAATAATCAGGGCGGTGGGGGGAATATCTTTTTTGGCGACGTGTTCGCGTTTGAGATTGCCCATGCCGCCGGCGGTCATGATAGGTTTATGGTAGCCGCGGTGACGTCCGTTGTGTTCGAGTTGCAGGGTACGGAACATGCCACAGAGTTGAGGACGTCCAAATTCGTTGCCGAAAGAGGCACCGCCGATGGGGCCTTCGAGCATGATGTCGAGGGGGGAGGCCATGCGGGCGGGATGTTCAGCAATATCGATTTCCCAGGGCAGTTTGTAGCCGGGGATTTCAAGGTTGGAGACCATAAAGGCGGAGAGGCCGGCCTTGGGACGTCCGCCGATGCCGGTGGCGCCTTCGTCGCGGATTTCACCGCCCACGCCGGTGGCTGCCCCAGGAAAGGGGGAGATGGCGGTGGGATGGTTATGGGTTTCCACTTTGCAGAGGATATCGAGGGTGGTGGCGGTTTTGCGGTAGGCTTTTTCGTCGCCTTTTTGATTCACTTCCCACCAGTCGCCGGGCACGCCTTCGAGTACGCCGGAGTTATCGGAGTAGGCGACGAGGGTGCCTTGGGGATTGAGTTTGTGGGTGTTGCGGATCATAGCAAACAGCGATTTGTCGCTGACTTCACCGTCTACAATCCAGTCGGCGTTAAAGATCTTATGACGACAATGCTCGGAGTTGACCTGGGAGAACATCACCAATTCGGCGTCGGTGGGATTGCGTTCCATCTTTTGGTAGGCGGCGACGAGGTAGTCGATTTCGTCGGGACTGAGGGCGAGGCCCCAGTCGACATTGGCCTTTTTGAAGGCTTCGGGGCCTTCTTCGATGAGGGGAACCGTGCGCAAGGGCGAGGGTTCGAAGTGGTCAAAGAAATGATCGAGGGTCTCGTAGACCCCTTCGGTCATACGATCGTGAAGCAGGGGCAACACCTCACTGAGTTCGCTGAGGGTACAGATGCTGCCATCTTGTTTTTTCAGTTGAATGTGAATGCCGCGTTCGACGCGCTGAATGGCTTCGAGTCCGCAGTGATTAAAAATGTCGGTGGCTTTGGAGGACCAGGGGGAAATGGTGCCCATGCGGGGGGTAACAAAAAATCCAGGTTTGGCTGTGAATTCGCCCGATGCGGAAAGTAGGGCGTGGGTGTGCTCCTTTGTCTCGGGGGCGTTGGTGAGGAGCTCAGGGGAGTTTACTTCGAGCAAATAGACTTCGGTGGCGGTGATCTCGAGGGTTCCGAAGGTCGGAAGGGCTTGTTCGAGTCGGTTCCGAAGTTCGGAAAGGCGAAAAGGGGAGATGGCGTCAGAGCCTTGGAGAATGATCGGTTTCATGGGAGGGTGTTAGCAATCGAAGTGATGGGGAACAATCCGAAAGTGGCAGGAGTTGGGATTTGTTGTGGTGATGGAAAAGGGTGAGTTGTGCGCCCCCTTCCTGAAGAGAGCTGCGCAGGTCGCGTCCGAGGGTGGATTCAGGCCTAAAGCCTTTCGGGCTTGAAAAAGCAAGGCTGTAAAAGAGGCAATTGGGGGTGGGGCCATTTTTCGACACATAAATGTCTCGGTGACGTTATAAGTATATCGAACCTTGCCCCCCCTTTGCTTTCCTGCTAACTGGCAGACTATGAGTAAAGTGGTTGTAACCGGTATGGGTGTGATCTCTCCTGTGGGATGCACATTGGATTCTTTCTGGAACTCTCTGATGGCAGGGAAATCCGGGGTGAGGCGCATTCAAAGTTTTGATGCGTCGGCTTACCCTGTGCAGATTGCTGCGGAAGTTACTGATTTTGAGGTTGAAAAATATATGCCTGCAAAGGATGCCAAGAAAATGGATCCTTTCAGTCGTTATGGTTTTGCCGCAGCAATTGATGCTTGGAATGATGCAGGACTGGATCCTGATACCATCGATTCGGAACGGGCCGGGGTGGTCATGGGCTGTGGCACGGGTGGGTTACACATTGCGCAAAAAGCGGGCATGGCCTTACCGGAAAAGGGTCCTAGAGCCTTTTCGCCTTTTATGGTTTCTCAGTTGATTTTGAATATTGTCTCGGGTCATATTGCCATCAAATACGGCTTAAATGGCCCTAATTATGTGGTGACTACGGCTTGTGCAGGGGGGAATCATGCGCTGGCGGATGCGATGGATTTGATTAAACGGGGTGAGGCGGATGTGATGTTGGCGGGAGGATGCGAGGGGTCGATCAACGAAATGGGGATTGGTAGTTTTTCGGCGATGCGTGCGTTAAGTCGGGATTTTCAAGATGAACCTACGCGGGCTTCCCGTCCCTTTGATGCCCAGCGGAGTGGCTTTGTGATGGGGGAAGGTTCTGCGGTATTGGTGTTGGAAAGTGAAGAACATGCCCGCAAACGGGGCGCACGGATTTATGCCGAATTGGCGGGTGCGGGGCGTACTTGTGATGCCCATCATATTGTGGCACCTGATCCGGAGGCGCGGCAGGCGGCGCGTTGTATGCGCTTGGCCATGGAAAAAGCGGGGGTGACACCCTCAGAGATTGATTACATCAATGCCCATGGTACCAGCACACAATTAAATGACGCGGGTGAAACCAAAGCCATCTATCAGGCTTTTGGAGAAGATGCCCGGAAGCTAAGCATCAGTTCAACCAAGTCTATGACTGGACATTTATTAGCCGGAGCGGCGGCCATTGAAGCGGTGATTTCGATTTTGGCGATTAATCGTGGCATGATTCCTCCGACGATTAACTACGAAAACCCTGATCCGAATTGTGATTTAAATGTCACTCCGAATCACGCGGTTGAAAAAGAAGTGAAGGTTGCGATGAGTAATGCGTTCGGTTTTGGTGGACACAACTGCTGTGTCCTGTTTAAAGGCGTCTCATGATCTATCCTCTTTTTAAATCTCTCGCTTTTCAAATGGACCCTGAAAAGGTTCACGAACGAACCCTGGTCCTGTTGCAGAAAACCTGTCGCCCTGGCAAAGCTCATTTTATGGCGGGGGAGATTCCGAATAAACCCGTTGAATTGATGGGGTTGCGTTTTGAAAATCCGGTGGGATTGGCTGCCGGCATGGACAAGAATGGCACTTGTATTGATGGTTTTGCCTCTTTGGGCTTTGGTTTTTTGGAATTGGGAACGGTGACCCCTTTACCCCAACCTGGTAATGCAAAGCCACGTTTGTTTCGTTTGCCGGAGCACGAAGGCATCATCAACCGTATGGGCTTCAATAACGCAGGGGTAAATGCCTTGTTAGATAATTTGAGTCATGCCCGGTACCGTGGGATTGTCGGCATCAATATTGGTAAAAATTTTAATACCCCCATCGAAAGGGCGCAGGCGGACTATGTATTGGGCTTGCGGGCTGTGTATCAACGGGCGGATTATGTGACGGTGAATATTTCTTCCCCCAACACCAGCAATCTGCGTGAATTGCAGAAAGGGGATGCGTTTACAGGTCTCTTGCGTTCCATTGCGGATACCCGCAATGCGTTGCAGAAAGAAACGGGTAAACGTACGCCGATTGCGGTGAAAATTGCGCCGGACCTGGATGAGGCCCAATTAGATTTTATTGTAGAGGCCTTGTTGCAGTCGGGCATGGATGCGGTGATTGCCACCAATACGACCTTGGATCGTACTGCGGTAGAGGGACATAAATTTGCCAAAGAGGCTGGTGGATTGAGTGGGGCGCCGGTGCGGGCACGTTCGACAGAAATTATTCGCGGACTTTCTAAACGTTTGGATGGTAAAATGCCCATTATTGGAGTGGGCGGGATTTTCTCTGCGGAGGATGCCAAAGAAAAAATGGATGCGGGGGCTGCGTTGGTGCAGGTGTATTCCGGATTAATTTATAAAGGTCCTCGCTTGATTGGGGATATTGTTCGCGGGCTCTAAGCATGAAATCTCAGGTCCCATTCAGTGAACGCGAAAGTGCCTGGAGGGAACCGCTTGAGCTTTTAAAGGGAAAATGGCCGGCCTTTGTGTTTGGGGCGGGGGTAGGGGCTCAACTGCCCGTGTTCCGTTTTTCCTCTGTGATCCGTCAGGAATTTGAACCTTCTCTCATTTATTTGATGGAAAATGGCTATCATACGGTGCAGAGCGCGGAATTGGAGGCGATTTTGCGTGGGGACAAGCCGCCGGATCCTAAAGCGGTGATGTTGTGTTTTGATCATGCCTGGGCGAGTTTGTGGACCATTGCCGCGCCGCTTTTGGAGCGTTATAATTTTACGGCGGTGACCTATGCGATTCCGGGGCGTATTCATGACTCAAAAGCGTTGCGTCCGGTTTGGGGTCAACCAGAGCATGACCCGGATGTGGATCGTACGGAGAATCTCTTTTGTTCGTGGAAGGAATTAAAAGCCTTGAGTGATGGGGGACGGGTGGAGGTTCAGTCCAATGGCTGGTCGCATGGGAAAATCTTTTCGCATGATAAATTTGAGTGTTTGGTGATGCCGGAAACGCGGATGCATCCGTTGAGGTGGCCGATGGTGAGTGATCCGGGTGAAGAGTTGAAGCTGTTGTCACGCTCACGTATTTTTCATCCCTTGTTGCCCTTGCGTTCGCGCTTAAGTGATGCGTTGCGACATGATGTGGATCCACTGGTTGTGGATGCGATTCGAAATGATCCTGATGCGGCCCCGTATTTGTTCCAGAAATATTTTTTGCAGGTGGAAACGGAAGAGGATCGTGTGTCTGCGATTCGTTTTGAGTTAACGCGTTCCAAAGAACTCTTGGAGCATCATTTGGGAAAAGAGATTCATCAGCTTTGTTTTCCGTGGGGTGTGGGGGGCAGGCTGGCGGCGGGGATGTTGTCTGACTTGGGGTATCGCACGGCATTTGCGGATCGGCAGGCTTCATTTTTGGCAGTGAAGGCAGGTCAAAACCCTTTGAAATTGGGGAGATTGCCCTGTGAATATATCCGAGCCTTGCCCGGGAAACCTCGAAAATTGTATTTTCGGATTCATCAAGCGAATGCCCAAAGTCGATTCAGTTGATTTCTTCCCTTGATGGATCAACAAGAACCCTCTATCTTGTCTCCCACTTTAGGAGATATTTTTTATGGCGAAAACGTATAATTCAAGCGCACAGAATCTGGTGTACCACTTAGAAGTAGGAGTTGGACCTGCGATTCTTAAATCGTCTTTGTATATTTTATTTATGGGTTTGATCGCCTTGTTGTTTGTGGCGACGCAGTATCAGGGCTTTAACAGTCCCCGGGCCATGGATCAGGCGCAGCTGGCGCGTAGCTTTTCTGAAAGTGGAAAATTGCATACCCGGGTGGTGCGTCCCGGGGATATTTATTTCTTGCAGGAGCAAGGAAAGTTAACCCAGCTTCCCAATGAGCCCTTGTTGGCGGGTAAACCTGATTTGGTCAATGCGCCAGTTTATCCCGTGTTGTTGGGAACAGTGTTTAAAGTGTTTGGGACCTCTTTCCCGCAGGCGGTGGCGGCCAAATATGCACCTGAACAATGGGTGATCATCCCCATTAACTTGGTGTTTTGTTTTATTTCGGCATTCTTTGTGTATCTGATGGGCCGACAACTGTTCAGTCCGCGGGTGGCCTTTACGGCGGTGACCATCTTTCTGTTGAGTGCGCAAGTGTGGGCGGGTGCGGTATCGGGGACTGAAATCTCTTTTGCGCTGATGTGTTATGTGTTTGCGATGTGGTGTTTGGTGTCGGTCCTCACGGCGGCTGCTCATGAAGAGGTGAAAGGTGTAAAACTTTTATTGCCCATCCTGTTGGGATCGGCTGCGTTGTTGTTGCTCTTTTTGACTCGATATGCGTCGGTAGCCTTGATCCCCGGATATATCTTGGCGTTGTTTTTAGGTCTGGGTAAAAAAGCATGGCTTCCGGTGGGCGTGTTGGTGGCAATTTTGTTGATTGGCGTTTCTCCGTGGATTATGCGCAATATGTCGGTTTCGGGTACGCCCTTTGGGTTGGCGCCCTATTATGCTTTGCATGGGGATGTTCAGGATTTTTATCAACGGAGTTATGGTGAAGTCAATGATGCGGGGGCTTCGCTTTTCCGTGGAATCGTGGTGCGCGTACTGTCCTCTGCACAACAAGCGATGGAACTGGATGAAGTTCCTTTGGGCTCGGGTATTGCGATTTGTTTGTTTGTGGTGACCTACTTTTACAATTTTCAGCGCGTGCAGGTCAGGGTGATGAGATGGGGGATTTTGCTGTCCTTCCTGTGCTTAATCTTTGCTGCCGGGCTGTTTGGTCGGGATCAATTTCAAGTGGCTCATTTGTTGTATCCGCTGGTGTTGCTGTATGGCACGGCCTTCTTTTATCTCATGCTTGATCGCATGCAGATTACAGTGCAGATTGTGACCCTGTCCTTGGTGACTTTGTTTGTCTTTTTGCAATCCATTCCCTTGTTGGTCACCTTGATGCCTCCGAAACCCAGTAGTTATCCTCCTTATCGGGCGAGTGATGTTTCGTTGATTTCCGATTTCTTTGAACCCCAAGAATTGTTGTGCACGGATATGCCTTGGGCCACGGCTTGGTATGGTGGACAGTTGTCCTTGTATTTGCCGGTGTCTGTGGATCAATTTTTTGAAATAAATGACCGTCTGCAACCGGTGAATGGTCTGTATATGACCATGATCAGTCGCAATCGTCCTTATCAATCTGATTTGGTGCGGGGCAATTTCCAAAGTTGGAAACCCATCATGGATTTGAATCCTTTGCCACGTGGTTGGCCGCTGATGGCGGGTTTTCCGATTCGTGGGCATGAGTCTGTGATTTTGGCGGATAGCCCCCGCTGGGAAAGATGACCCGGCAAGAACGTGCAGATTTGGTGCGGCAGCGTCTACAGGAACTGTACCCTGATCCGCCGATTCCGCTGGACCATACGGATGCCTACACCCTGTTGATTGCGGTGTTGTTGTCAGCGCAGTGCACGGATATTCGGGTGAATCAGGTGACGCCTGCGTTATTTGCGTTGGCGTCGACCCCACAGGAAATGATTAAGGTGCCGGTGGGAAAAATTCGGGAAATTATCCGCCCTTGCGGATTGTCGCCCCGGAAATCTAAAGCGATTTCCGAGCTATCTCATCTCTTGCTGGATCAGCATGAGGGAAAGGTGCCTGATGATTTTGCATCATTGGAGGCCTTGCCGGGGGTGGGACATAAAACGGCATCGGTGGTGATGTCGCAAGCCTTTGGCCATCCCGCATTTCCTGTGGATACGCATATTCACCGTTTGGGCCAACGTTGGGGATTGACCAAAGGCAAAAATGTGGTGCAAACCGAAATGGACCTCAAAAAGGTTTTTCCCAAAGAGAGTTGGAACCTGTTGCATTTGCAAATCATTTTTTATGGGCGCGAATTCTGTACTGCCCGGGGCTGTGACGGCACGGTCTGTGAATTGTGCCGGCGCTGTTATCCCGATCGCAAAACGCCCCCCAAAATTAACAAAGCGTGATTTCGGAAGCTGGGGGTATTATTTTAAAGCTTGGTATGCATTCAGCCATCCGGCGATGAAGCTGGCTTGTTTTTCGCGGATGTGATCATTGAAATGCACGTGATCACAGTAAAGGTCGTCTCCTAAGTTTTGTGTAAAACCAAAAAGATCGATGATGGGGATGCCAGCTTCTTTCATCAGCCGGGTCGCTACTTGATTGTAGGCTTCGCAGTCGGCGATAAATCGGTGAACGCCCATATTTACATTGTGAATTTTCTCGTCACAGGGCGTGGTATTTATCCAGACCAAGGTGGTTTTCATCTCTTTCGCGAGTTGAATCATTTCTTTTAAATTCTTTTCGTAGTTCTCAATGGAGACCATTTTTTCCCCAGTTTGGGGATTGGTTCGAATGTCATGGAGGCCACAATTGATGAGGAGCAGGTCGGCATCGATAGGATCTGATTGGGCTTTTGATTTCAGGAAGTCCAAAACGCGCTCTGAGTTGCCTCCGTTCGCTCCTTGAGGCTCATCAAGATTGAGGAGAGCTTCTTCTTCACCTTCTTTTCGACTGTAGTGAATGATTCCTTGCAGATAAGTTTTAAGGTAGGGGCCGTACTGAATGGAGATGCTGTCACCGATAATGTAAATTTTCATGTATGTGTGATAGCGTTGGTTGGCGACAGATCAATACTGTATTGACGATTTTTGGAGAGATGAAGGGAGGCTTTCTTTTTCGGGGAATTAAATTTATTCCGTATTTTTATATGAAAGTGATGCTGAAACCGTATGTAGCATTCATGGGCTGCGATTTGTTTCTCGTTGCCTTTACTCTCTGAATCATATATGATCTGCACATGACAAAAATAATCTGTACATTTGGTGAAATTATGGGCCGTTTTCAACCCGAGGGCTTTGCCCGGTTGAAGCAGGCCTTGCCTGGTCCGTTAAATTTAACTTTTGGAGGTGCGGAGGCCAATGTGGCTGCATCGATCTCCATGATGGGGAAGCCCACACGGTTTATTTCGGCCTTGCCTCAAAACGATTTGGGAGATGCCTGCATTTCCTTTTTGAAAGGGTTGGATGTGGATACCTCCGCAATTGTGCGCACGAAGGGGGGGCGTTTGGGGCTCTATTTTATTGAAGCGGGGGCCAATCAGCGTCCTTCCAAAGTAGTATATGATCGTGCGAATTCTTCCATTAGTGAAACGGAAGCGGCGACGTACCATTTTGATGAGGTGCTCAAAGATGCCGCGTGGTTGCATTTAAGTGGGATTACACCTGCGCTTTCCGCAGCGGCGGCTGATGCGGTGATCTCCGCCGCCCAAGCGGCCAAAGCTGCGGGCATTACGGTTTCGTGCGATTTGAATTTCCGTAAAAAACTGTGGGATTGGAAACCGGGGACGGATGCCAAAACTTTGGCCCGCGAAACCATGAGTCAGGTGCTTCCTTTTGTGGATGTGGTGATTGCCAACGAAGAAGATTGTTCGGATGTGTTAAACATTCAGATCGAAGATCAAAATATTCATTCCGGAAGTTTGCAGATTGAAAAATATCCGGAAGTGGCCCGTGAAGTGGTCAAGATGTTCCCCAATGTCAAACAAGTGGCCATCACTTTGCGTGAAAGTCTGTCGGCGTCTCATAATAACTGGGGGGCGATGTTCTTTGATGTGGCCTCGGACACGCCGTATTATGCGCCCCTGCAGGAAGGTGTCTATCAGCCTTATGAAATTAAAAACATTGTGGATCGGGTAGGGGGAGGCGACTCCTTTGCGGCCGGACTGATTTGTGCATTGAATGATGATGAGTTGTCTGCACCAGAAAATGCGATTGCCTATGCGGTAGCGGCTTCTTGTTTGGCGCATTCGATTTTGGGTGACGTGAATTATAGTACGCGTGACGAAGTGGTGAATCTCATGGGCGGTAACGCGTCAGGGCGGGTGCAACGATGATTGATTTTGATCTTTATCCTGTGGTGCCGGTGATTGTGTTGGACAACGCGGATGACGCGGTGCCGTTATCCGAAGCCTTGCTGGCGGGGGGGATCAATATCATTGAAATCACTTTCCGAACGGAAGCGGCTGCCGAATCGATTGCTCGCATTGCTGACCAATTGCCCGAAATGAAAGTAGGCGCAGGAACGGTGGTCACCGCTGAGGCGGCACAGCGTGCCTATGACAGTGGCTCCTCCTTTGCGTTGGCTCCGGGATGCGATCCGGAAACGGTTGCCTTTTTTAATGCCAAAGGGGTTCCGTTTATCCCGGGAGTGATGACGCCGAGTGATTTGCAAGCGGCCTACAAATTGGGCTGTTCCTTTATGAAGTTTTTCCCCGCAGAAGCCGCGGGTGGCGTTTCGATGTTGAAGAATTTGATTGGGCCTTATCAGCATTTAGGGATCAAATTCTGTCCCACGGGCGGTATTAACCTCAAAAATATGGGTGAATACTTGGCCTTGAAACAAGTCTTTGCCATTGGGGGATCCTGGATTGCCACGCGTCAGCAGATTTTGGACAAAGAGTGGACTGCGGTCACCGCGCAAGCGGCTGAAGCAATGGCGCAAGCTAAGGCGGTTCGATAATTATGGAATGGAAATGGTCAGCCCACGGCAGCCGCTTTGCGCAGGCCTCCGGTATTCTTGAACTCATGAATGATCTCGGAGAGGCCATGGCCTCCGGAGATGAAACTCTGTGCATGTTGGGTGGAGGGAATCCTTCGCCCGTTCCTGAAATGCAGGCCTGTTTCCGCGAGCAGTGGGCGGCCCTGTTGGCACGTCCCGAAGAGTTGGATGCGGTGTTGGGAAAATACGATACCTCGCAGGGATCGCCTGCCTTTATTCAGGCTCTGGTCGATTTTTTAAATGAACGCTATGACTGGGGCATTGGCCCTGAAAACGTAGGCATTAGCAATGGCAGTCAGACGGCCTTTTATTATTTGTTTAATCTGTTGGGGGGGGAAGGTAAAAAGATTTTGTTGCCCTTGTCTCCCGAATACATTGGATATGCAGAGCAGGGGATTGATGAAACTTTGTTTAAATCTGTGCATGGTAAACTCGTAGAAACGGGACCGCATCAGTTTAAATATCATATCGATTTTGAGGCCTTGGAGATTGGAGAGGATTTTGCCGCCATGGCGGTTTCCCGTCCAACCAATCCCACTGGAAATGTGCTCACGGATGAAGAAGTGGCGCAGCTTTCGGAATTGGCCAAAGCGAAAGGCATTCCTTTGATGATCGACAATGCTTACGGGGCACCTTTTCCGGGGATTTTGTTTCGGGACGTGAAACCGATTTGGGAGCCTCACATCATTTTATCCATGAGTTTGTCCAAATTGGGACTGCCGGGTACCCGTACGGGGATCGTGGTGGCTGATGCGCCCGTGATCAAATTGCTTTCCTCTGTGAATGCGGTGGTGGGGTTGGCCAATGGCAATGTGGGGCAGGCCTTGGTACGTCCGCTCTTGCTGAGTGGGGAACTGGAAGGCTTGTGTCAGAAATATATTCGACCTTTTTACGAAGAACATAGCCTGCAGGCGGGGGAATGGTGGCATGAGGCTTTGGGCGAGTCTGTTCCGTGGATGCGTCATGAAGCCGAGGGATCGATGTTTCATTGGGTGCGTTTTCCCGGATTGCCTGGTGGATCGCGGAGCTTGTATCAACGTCTGAAAAAACGGGGTGTATTGGTAATTCCCGGAGATGCCTTTTTCTATGGATTGGATGAATCGCCGACAGAACAGTCGGAATGCATCCGGGTTCATACGGCGATGGATCCCGAAAAAGTGAAACGGGGCATTGGTATTATTGCTGAAGTTGTGCAAGAGATGTACGCAGAACAATGATCAGCATTATCACCAGTTTTTATAATCAGTATGGCATGAATAAACTCTTTTTAGAGTTTATTGAGAAATACACCACGCTTCCGTACGAGATCATTGCGGTGGACAATATGTCGGACGATGGCAGTGGCGACTTGTTTCGTGCGCACGGGGCGACGGTGATTCGCAATGAGGCCAACTTCAATTATCCTCACTGCCAAAATCAAGGGGCAGCGCTGGCCCAATATGAGTATTTATTCTTTTTGAATAATGATCTTTTGGTTTGTCCCGATTGGGATACGCGTGCCATTGCCTTGATGAAGGAGCAGGGCTTAGACTTTGCCTCGGCGATTGGTACCAATAAAATGATGACCAAAAAACGCACCCGGGTGCATGTTAAAAGCTGGTATGCGATTCGGTATCCTTTTTTAAAAATCAGCAATGGATACCGCTCTCTGAAGTTGATGCATCGCGTGTTTTTCTTGGGTCAGTATGAAAGGTTTTGTCGAAGGCTTCGCAAAAAATATGCGGGCTGTACGGCTGAAGGGATTGCGGGCTTCAATGTGTTGATGACGCGACGGGGCTGGGATTTGATCGGAGAGTGGGATGAGCGCATTCAGGCTGCAGATTACGATGTGTTTTTGCGGGCCAAAGATCGCGCGGTAAAGCATGGTGATGTGAAACCCTTTCATGTGTTGTGGGAGCTGTATTTCCATCATTACATGCGCCTGACCTTTAAGATGAAATATCCACCCTTTGTGGGGCAGGAAAATATCATCATGCCGTCGATTAAATGGACGGAAGCCGTGATTCAAGAGTACATGTCCACTGCCGATCGACTGTTTTTCCAGTCGAATCGTAGTTCTGCCCGAGAACCGACGGATCAGTATAAACAGTTGGAAGAGTAGGGGCGGCGAGGTGATCGAAGCTTTCTTATGGCGATAAACGTCATGGATTTAAGATGGATTATACTGAAATATTCTTGATTGTTTAAAGTATAAATTGGAATCATGTGTTTATGAAATATACATGGTTCGCATTATGGGTTTGGAGCGTGATGGCGCTGGGATGGACGCAAGAGCTGTCGGGAGCGCCGGAAGGCAAAGCCGAGACCTTGCTGAGAATTTCAGGCTTTGTGTTAGAGGGGGATTTCATCGGAGGGGAAGGCTACGTGACGGAGGCGTTGTCTGATCCCTCTTGGTTGCCTGAAGGGCGGCAGGAGATGGAACGTATTCGTGATGCCTTGAAAGACGCGAGCCAATTGAATGTTTATGTTATGGCGGGGCTAGAGGCCTTTCGCAGACAAAATATTCAGTATCAGGGATCTGATGGGCTACGCGAAGGGATGTTGATTGCCCTGAATCCTCCCGACCAAGTAACGGTCATGCGCACAGTTGCCGGAGGGGGGCGTATTAAAGAAAATTTTAGTTTAGATCAGTTTACGGTGTTCCAAAAGCTGAGTTTGGCGTCCACGATGCCTGAAATGGCCCGTGCATTGGTGGGAGTACGTGTGGCGTGGATAAATAAACGATTTGATCATTTTCAAACCATGGCGGCGATGACGGGAGAGTTAAATGAGCCTTTGATCACAAAAGCGAAAGCGCTGGTGCAGGCGCAACGTCAAATACAGCAACAAGCTCAGGTCGCACAAGCGATCGCCGCCAATACAATTCCGCCACCGGTGCCTGCTCCGGAAGGAGGCTGGGAGAGTTTTCGCTCAGGCCAAGAAATCACCTGCGATGTGGTGAAGCCGATGCCTGATATGATTTTATTTAGTGAAAAAGTGACCAGTAAGGATGCATCGGGGGAGGGTTATGTGAAGGGGATGCGTTATAAACTCTATTTACCCGAAGGGTATAACGAAAATCCCGAGCTGTTTTATCCGGTGATCTTTATCGCGTCGCCAGGAGGCGGCGCGGGGCCTGGCAAGTTAAAGCGTCGGTATATGGAGGACGGATGGGTGGTGGTTGGTTTGGTTGATTCGAAAAACGGTAGTTTAAATTCACTCAATAACTTTATTGCGGCCCATGATGATGTGATGAAGCGGGTTCGGGTGTTGCCCGGGGCCAAATTTGCGACAGGATTTTCGGGAGGTGCGCGCATGACCTCACTTATGCCTGCGGCCCGACCAGGCTTTCGAGGATTAATTTGGCAAGGGGCGGCTGCGGCTTACGGGTTTGAAGAAGAGGGCTATGATAAAAATAATGACTTTTATAAAGAGTACCCGGAGGGGGTTGCGGTGGTGGCGGCGATTGGGGATAAAGATAGTAATTTCTTGGAAACCTATCGCGCCCGTATCTTACTCACCCCTGAGTGTCCTTTGCTTATTTTCGCCTTTGATGCCAAGCACAGTGGCGCGCCTGCTGATGTGTTGAACCGCTCCTTGGATTGGTTGGAAGTGGTGACTTTTCTGGATCCGCCCCGGCCACCGGCTGAGTTTGATTTCTTCATTCCGACGGGAACTGAAGAGACCCATCCCATGGCCTACAAGTGGTTTTTTATGCTCACGGCTGAGCGTGCGCGCAAGGGAAGTACTCCTTATATCCAATATTACCATTGGATGAGATTGCCCACGATTGCCCGCAATGGAAAAATTGAGCAAGACCCAGAGGTGCAGGCGGTCATGCAGGAAGCGCGGGTGGCCGCAGGTGAATTGGCGCAAAATCAAGAGGTGATGACGGAGAAGCAGGTTGATATGCTTTTTGCTGACTTCCAGAAAGAGCTGGACGCGTATGATGCAGGTATTGCCAAAAAGAAAGGCGATCCTTTTTTGTCAACCTATGAGCACCGTTACAATTCTAAAATCAGAAACTCAGGGGAAGCCGCGGTGCAGATAGGCAAAATGATTGTGGAAAAATATCCCCACACGCCTCAGGCGTATTTCTTGCAAAGTTACCTTTGGAGTTTGGAGAGCGAATTAGCCCGTTATTAGATTTTCAACCGCTTTGATGGCGGTGAAATCTTTGGCGGTGATGCCTCCCGCGGAATGGGTGCTGTAGGTGACCGTACATTTATTGTAGCTGACGGTCATGTCGGGGTGATGGTCTTGCTGATGGGCGATCCATGCGACGGCATTTGCAAAAGCCATGGTATGATAATAGTTTTTAAAGCTGAAGCTGCGGGAGATCGATTTTTCGTCGCTGGAGAGGGCCCATTGGGGTAAGGTCGCGTGTTCGGATGCAATGCGATCGGGAGAGAGGAGGGGGGAAGCGGGTGTATTCATAGCCTGAATTGTACCCCTTTGAAGCTTGGCGTTCAAGGATGCAGCTCAAACAGGGTGTTTCGTGATTCCGTCTTCTGTTAACTTCGCATTGCATTTTGCGGAGCATTCGTTAGGTGAATCCCATGTTTGACCCTGTATCCAATAAAATTGACTTTCCCCACAACGAAGAAGAAATGCTGGCTTTTTGGGAAGCCCAAGGCATTTTTCAAAAAAGTTTGGACCAACGTGCTGACGACGAAGAATTCGTTTTCTACGATGGACCTCCTTTTGCTACTGGTTTACCGCATTATGGCCATTTGTTAGCGGGAACGATTAAGGATATTGTGCCGCGCTATCAAACCATGCGTGGGAAGTATGTCGAACGTCGTTTTGGCTGGGATTGTCATGGTTTGCCGATTGAAGCCCTGGCCCAGGATGCCTTGGGTCTTGCGGGAACTACTGCGATTGTGGAAGCGGGGGTTGATGTTTTCAATGAGAAGTGTCGCTCTATGGTGCAAACCTACGTGAACGAATGGCGTAAAACCGTCACCCGCATGGGGCGTTGGGTCGACTTTGACAACGACTACAAAACCATGGATCCCGATTTTATGGAATCTATTTGGTGGGTGTTCCAACAATTGTGGGACAAAGGTCGGATTTACAAAGCGCATCGGATCATGCCTTATAGTTGGAAGTTGACCACGCCGCTTTCTAATTTTGAAGCCAATCGAAATTACAAAGATGTGCAGGATCCGGCCATCACCTGTCGCTTTAAATTGAGTGATGAGTCCTTGTTTGGTGCAAATGCTTATTTCTTGGCTTGGACCACGACGCCGTGGACCTTACCTGCCAACTTGGCTCTTTGTGTAGGTCCTGAAATTGATTATGTCGCGGTAAAAGACCTGTCTGACGATGTGGTGTATGTGATGGCGGAAGCGCGTTTAGCTTCGTATTTCCCTAAAGCCGACGCCTACGAAGTTTTGAAAACCGTAAAAGGATCTGATTTGAAAGGGCAGGGCTATGAGCCTCTGTTTGCTTACTTTGCGGATCACGAAAATAGTTTCCAGGTCTTGAATGATGACTTTGTAAGTACGGGTGATGGTACGGGAATCGTACATATGGCTCCGGCCTATGGTGAAGACGATTATCGTATTTGCCGGGATGCCGGCATTGAATTGGTTGATCCCTTGGATGCCGAAGCTTGTTTCACCTCTCTTGTCCCTGAATTTGCCGGACAACTTTGCAAAGATGCCGATAAAGGTATCATTCGTACTCTGAAAGATGCAGGCAAACTGGTGCATCAATCGACGATTCAGCATAGTTATCCTTTCTGTGAGCGTACGGACACGCCTCTGATTTATCGCGCGATTGAAGCGTGGTATGTCAAAGTGGATGATTTGCGCGAAAATATGCAGGGCTTAAATGATCAAGTGCATTGGATGCCTGAATACGTGGGTGCCAAACGTTTTGGCAATTGGTTGGGTGATGCAAATGACTGGAACATCAGCCGAAATCGCTTTTGGGGTTCTTGTATTCCGGTGTGGGTTTCCGAAGATGGTGAAGACAGCATTTGCATGGGCTCGATCGAAGAGCTTGAAAAATATTCAGGTGTGAAAGTCGATGACTTGCACAAACACATTTTAGATAAAGTGGTGTTTGAAAAAGATGGCAAAACCTACCGTCGTACCCCTGAGGTGTTGGACTGCTGGTTTGAATCTGGAGCCATGCCTTATGCGCAACAGCATTATCCGTTTAATGATCCTGAAGGATTTCAAAATCGTTTTCCTGCCGACTTCATTGCAGAAGGGTTGGATCAGACCCGTGGATGGTTCTATACCTTGATGGTGTTGGGCACGATTCTGTTCGATAAACCTGCGTATAAAAACGTGGTGGTGAATGGGTTGGTGTTGGCTGAAGACGGTCAAAAGATGTCCAAACGCCTGAAAAATTATCCGGATCCTAACGAAGTAATCAACAAATACGGTGCGGATGCCGTGCGTTTGTACATGATCTATTCGCCAGTGGTACGGGCCGAGAATTTGGCCTTTGCTGAAGACGGCGTAAAACAAATCATGCGTGATTTGCTGATTCCGATGTGGAATGCCTACAGTTTCTTTGTGACCTATGCCAATACCGATGGCTGGGAACCGGGAGAAATTTCTGAAAGTGAAAACCTCTTGGATCGCTGGATCTTGTCATCCATGGAGAAATTAACTGAAGAGGTGACCGAGGCGATGGATGATTACGATCTCCAGTCTGCGGTACGTCCTTTTGTTCACTTTATTGAAGATTTAACCAACTGGTATATTCGTCGTAGCCGTCGTCGTTTCTGGAAAAGCGAAGATGATGATGACAAGCATCAGGCCTATCAAACCCTTTATGCGGTGTTGGTGACTTTGTGCAAAGTAGGCGCACCTTTCGTGCCGTTTATCACGGAATCCATTTATCGCAATTTGCGTACTGAAGATATGCCCGAATCGGTGCATCTCTGTGATTTTCCTCATTTTGCCGGCAAACATCGTGATGCGGATTTAGACAAGCAAATGGCCGTGGTGCAAACCGTGGTGCAATTGGGGCGCAGTTTACGCAGTGAGTATGATCTTAAGGTGCGGATGCCCTTGAAAGGTATTCATGTGGCGACCCGTGATATGAGTCTTAAGCAAAACATTGACGACCTCAAACATTTGGTGATGGAAGAACTGAATGTGAAGGAAGTTTGGTTTGGTGAAGACGAAACGGCCTTGGCGACTTACAGTGCGAAACCGAATTTCAAAACCTTGGGACCCAAACTCGGTAGACAAATTAAACTCTGTGCGGCTGCCGTGGGCAAACTGACCACGGATGAAATTACCAATGTGTTGGGTGGCGAAAAACTGGTCATTGATTTGGAAGGTACGCCTTTTGAAATGACAGCGGACGATTTGCTGATTTCCCGTAATCCTCGCGAAGGATTGGCGGTGGCATCCGAAGGTCAGATTGTGGTTGCGTTGGAAACGCAGCTGACACCTGAACTCGAACAGGAAGGGTTGGCCCGTGAATTTGTGAGCAAATTACAAAATCTGCGTAAAACCGAAGGCTTGGAAGTTTCTGACCGTATTGAAGTGCGTTTCCGAGGCTCGGAAGTGGTGCAGGCTGCGGTTTCCGAACATCGGAACTTCATTATGACTGAGATTTTGGCTTTGGCTTTTGATTTTGAGGAGGCCACCGAAGGCGAAGAGTTTGAGCTCAACGGTGAAGTGGCCCAAGTGATCATTCGCAAAGTGTGAAGGTTCTCAAGAATCGAGTTGTGGATTGTAGCTGCCGGCGTTTACGCCACAGTCCGTAAGTGGGGCGGATGCTCCGGCCTGTGGCGTAAACGCCGACAGCTACAATTCCTCATCCAATGGATGAGGTTTTTTAATCCATATTTAATGATTAGATGTTTATAAAAGTACTATCGATGAAGAGATGCCTTATGGGCTTAGGATCTGTGATTGTTCTTTGTGGATGTAGTAGCATGCCTTCCCACTCCGGTTTCAGTTCAGGGCCCTCTACTCAAGAACAGAATGCGATTCGTATGATCGAATATGCTGAGATTCGACTTGAGATCGATTTAGAAAAATCGGGTGCACATGATCCTTTTTTCACTGTTGTAGTGTCTAATACGAGCCCCAAAGGGGGGGCTCAAGTCGAGTCATCTGAAGAGTTATTCTCCCTTGATATGTATAATCCTCCTACTTATGCCCACAAAGGGAATTTGGTGGTTTGGAGGAATGGGGAAAGGCTTTGGGATATTGAACCTACACAATTAGAAATGTTTGTTTGCGGTTTTCCTGCGGTGTTATCTATTCCTCTTTACCCTCAAACGGGTTTTATGTTCTCCTTTTATGCTCATGAACAATTTCCTCCCGCAAAGTTGCCTTCCGAAGCGCCCTCCATTCCACTTAAATCTGGTTGGAGACCTATCTCTTTTCTGTCTGAGTCGACCGTAAATCCGTTTCTGATGCCTGGTCGATATACAATCAGATACGAAATCCTGATTTGGGATGCGGCGAAGGAGAAGGGATTGGAACGGAGGATGAGCTCTAACGAAGTGGCGTTCGTCGTTGATGAACTGTAAAATTTGTTCATTCGTACTTGTGGGAAAGTGATGTTGAATGATGAAATGCTCTTCTCATTGGGATTGTTTGGAGGGACTTGTCAATGGTTCGCGAGTTGGCTTATGTGGTGAAGGGTAGCTGCCGGCGTTTACGCCACAGTCCGTAAGTGGGGCGGATGCTCCGGCCTGTGGCGTAAACGCCGATAGCTACAGGGGGGGGAGGTTGAAGGAATGCGGACCTGGGGGAGCGGTCCCGTTGTTAACGGAATGGCATATTCCGCTTGCCAGACGGGCTTTGTTTGGGCAGGGTGCGCACGAATTTATACCCTCAAAAGGAATGTTATGCGTTGGTCGAACTTGTTGATCCCCACTTTAAAAGAAACCCCGCAAGATGCGGAAATTATCTCTCATCAGTTGATGCTTCGGGCGGGCTTGATTCGTCGTCTGGGCAGTGGTTTGTACACTTACATGCCTTTGGGAGTGCGGGCGTTGCGCAAAGTGCAGGCGATTGTGCGCGAAGAGATGGATCGTGCAGGTGCACAGGAAGTGTTGATGCCGGTGATGCATCCCAAAGAAATTTGGGAGAAATCCGGACGCTATGAAGGCCTCAAAAATGTGATGTTTCGGGTGAAAGATCGTCAGGATCGTGAAATGGTGTTGGGTCCAACGCACGAAGAAATTATCACCGATTTGGTTTCGCGCGAAATCACCTCTTACAAGCAGTTCCCTTGCAATTTTTATCAAATCCAAAGTAAATTTCGGGATGAAATTCGTCCCCGTTTTGGTCTGATGCGTTGCAAGGAATTTATCATGAAAGATGCGTATAGCTTCGACGTGAGTTCTGAAGCGGCGGATGTGAGTTATCAAAAAATGTACGATGCCTATGTGCGTATTTTCAAACGTTGCGGTTTGCATGCGATGGCGGTGGATGCGGATACGGGCGATATGGGCGGATCCTCTTCTCATGAATTTATGATTCCTTGTGATGCGGGGGAAGATGCCATTTTAGAAGCCGATGACGGTTCTTATGCGGCCAACCTCGAACGGGCGGAAGGGATTTGTGATTTACCCATGGTGTTTGCGGGCGCTGAATTGGCTTTGGCCGCTGTCGAAACGCCTGCTGTAGGCAAAATCGAGGACGTGGCGAAGTTATTGGAGATTGAAACCCGTCAGTTGGTCAAAACCTTGATTTATGTATCCGACGAAAAACCGGTGGCCGTGTTGCTGCCTGGGAATCGGGATGTGAATGAAATCAAATTGAACAAAGTGTTGCCCGGTGCCGAGCTTGCTGATCCTGAAGTGATTCGTGAAGTGACGGGGGCTGAAGTTGGCTTTGCCGGTCCGGTGGGACTGGACATTCCCGTGATCGTTGACCGCAGTCTGAAAGGGCTGAAGGGTGGGGTGATCGGTGCCAATGAAACCGATAAACACTTGAAGAATTTTGATCTGGAACGCGATTGCGGTATTACCGAATTTGTGGATGTGGCGCTGGCTTATGCAGGCGATTTGGCTCCGAATGGCAAAGGCCGTTTGGTGGAAAAACGTGGGGTGGAAGTCGGGCATGTGTTTAAGCTGGGTACTAAATATTCTGAAGCGCTGGGTGCAAATTTTCTCGATGAAAATGGCAAAAGCCATCCGGCCGTGATGGGCTGTTACGGCATTGGCGTGAGTCGCACCTTGCAAGCCGTGATTGAACAATCGAATGACAAATTCGGTATCATTTGGCCCATTTCGGTGGCGCCCTTTGAGTTGTTGATCACGGTGTTGAGTCCCAAAGATGAAAACTGCATGCAAAAAGCGTTGGATATTAAAACCATTTTGGAAGCGCAGGGCGTGGACGTGCTCTTGGATGATCGACAAGAACGTCCCGGATTTAAATTTAAAGATGCCGACTTGTTGGGTCTGCCTTTACGATTGACCATCGGTGAACGCGGCTTGGCCAAAGGTGAAGTCGAACTCAAAGCACGTACGGATAAAGATTTTGAAGCCATTCCGCTGGATCAAGCGGTGGTGAAAACTTTTGAAAAAATTACAGCCATGCGGGAGGCGCTGTAAATGACTCAGGTAAAACTTTATCCTTCGATTTTGGCTGCCGATGTCGGGCATTTGTATGATGCCTGTGTTCGGGTGGAACAGTCCGGTGCCGATGCGGTGCATATTGATTTGATGGATGGAGCCTTTGTGCCCAATATGAGTTTTAGTCCTGCGGTGGTGGCGATGGCGCGCAAAGCGGTGACCATTCCGTTGAACGTACATTTGATGATGATGCGCCCGGATCAGTATGTGGATGCGTTTTGTGATGCTGGTGCGAGCAGTTTGCTGGTGCATATTGAGCCGGAGTATGATCATGCCGAAACCTTGAAGCGCATTCGTGACAAAGGGGTGAAGGCGGGGATTGTATTGAATCCCAGTACCGAGTTGTCTGCGATTGAAAAGGTATTGCCCTTGGTGGATGAAGTGTTGTTTATGACCGTCTTTCCCGGATTCGGGGGACAGTCCTTTCTTTCAGAACCCTTGGAACGCATTCAAGCGTTGCGGGCGCAATGTCCGGAGTTGGATATTTCGGTGGATGGCGGGTTGAACCGTGAGACCTGCAAAATTTGCTTTGATCATGGGGCCAATGTTTTTGATATTGGGTCCTCGATGTTCAAACCCGATGATATGGGGGAAGAAGTGCGGGTGATGCGGGAGTTGTTGGTTTAAGGGGGAGGAAGGAAAGAGCTTGTGGTTCCCGCGTAGGTGGTCTTGGGTTTTGGCTTTCGATCCCGATTCCGATAGCGATGATTGTGGGGAGGGCAAAAGAATAGAGCTGAGGGCTGTAGGCTCTGGCCTATAGCGGTTTTCATTTCGATGGAAGCCGTTTCAGTTCTCAGAAAGATCTTCTGGCGTCTCATCGAATTCAATCCCATCATATTTCCGGTGGCGGAGATAATGGATGAATTGTTTTACGGGATTGTGCCAGGCGAGAAAGAGGACCCCAATGGGGAGGGCGAGGATGATGTATCCTTGCCAAGGAAAAGGTTCATTAAATCCAATTGCGGATAGGAAGGCACCAATCAGCATATTGATGGAGCAGAGGATATATTTATTATGTATATCGAAAATAATTGCCCAACAGATCCAAATGGTGATGGGTGCAAAGATGAAGCCCCAACCGAAGATGAAGGAAATGGGGAGGGACATGAATCCCCAGAAGAAAATCCAAGGGTCGCATGTAGTTGCAAATGCCCCTAATGAATAGGAAAGGACGTACAGCAAAAGTCCGCCAATGGTATTTCCTAAAGCGCTTGTGATCCATTGGAATGGATCGGTGCTGAGGGATTTCATTTGGCTGCTGTTTTACACGTAGACGTTAAAACCTGCGAACACCCAGAGAGGGGTGTTCGCTGTGGCGAGGGCATTAGAGTTCGATGGTTTCGCGGTACTCAGGGGCGTGGCATTGGGCACCCATTTCCTGTTCGAGATCTTGGGCAAATCCTAAGGCGACTTTTTCTTCGCCGTGGTTGATGAGGATTTTTTTCGGTTGTGGATTGAGGCCGGACATCCAGTGTTTGAGTTCTACTTGGTCGGCGTGACCACTGAAGCCGTTGATTTGGGCGATGCGCGCTTTGATCGGGCACATTTGGCCCATAATGCGTACTTCTTCTGGTTTGCTGAGGATATGACGTCCGAGGGTGCCTTCCGCTTGATAGCCCACAAAGAGAATGGTGCTTTCTTCTCTGGAAATGTTGGAGAGCAGATGATGTTTGATCCGTCCTCCCGTGCACATTCCACTACCGGCAATCACGCAAATGGTGCCTTTGATTGAATTGATAGCTTTGGACTGGGTACGACTTTTGGCCATTTTTAAGCCGGGGAAGTCTACGGGATGGTGACCGCTTTCCAGCAGGGCGAGACTTTCTTTGTCAAAGAGCTCCTTATGTCTACGGAAAACATCGGTAACGCGTACGGCCATGGGGCTATCTAAAAAGACGAGGGTGTTGGGGATGCGTTTGGCGGCCAGCAATTCGGTGAAGTGGTAAAACAGATCCTGGGTACGTTCGACTGCGAAACTAGGAATGATCAGGTTTCCGCCCATTTCGTGGGTGGTGTTGATGATATCCGCGAGTTGCCCGGGAATATCTTCTTTGGGGGCGTGGGTGCGGTTTCCGTAGGTGGATTCGATGACCAGGGTGTCCGCACCGGGAGGCGAAGCGGGGTCTCGTAACAAGGGCATGTCACTACGTCCAATGTCTCCGGAAAATAACACTGATTTTGTTTCACCATTTTCTTCAACTTCCAGACGAATACTGGCGGCACCTAAGATATGTCCGGCTTCGTACCAACAGGCGTGAATGTTGTCAAAAATTTGGATGGGTGCATTGAACGGAACGTCTTTAAGTAGGGAGATTGCATGTTCGGCATCTTCTACGGTATAAAGTGGATCGTAGCCAAATTTGGCTTCTTTGCCTTGGCGTTGGTGCCGCTTTTGTTTTTGGCGCATGTCTTCTTGTTGAATGCGGGCACTGTCACGCAGGATAATGGAAATGATATCTTTGCTGGCGCTGGTTGCCAAAATATCTCCTTTAAATCCATGGGCGACCAAACGGGGGAGTAATCCGCAATGATCCAAATGGGCATGGGTCATGAGCACCAAGTCAATGGATCCGGGGTTTACGGGGAATTCATCCCAGTTGCGGTCCTGAAACTTTCGTTCTTGGAAATACCCGCAGTCAATTAAGATGCGATGATTTCCGGTTTCGATCATGGTGCAAGAGCCAGTAACATTTCGGGCAGCGCCGAGAAAAGTCAGTTTCATGGGAGGACCTGGGGTGGGATTTATGTGTCTTGGGAGATGGTTTTGCGAATTTGGGCGGCTAAGGTTTCCAAGTCTGAAAACTCAGCGGGGGTCGCTTTGGCAAAGTTTAGATCACCCACATCATCGATGGGCACCAAATGCAGATGGCAGTGCCGTACTTCTAGTCCGGCAACCATGAGCCCTACTTTTTGGCAGGGAATATGTTTTTCGATGGCTTTGGCAATGGGGCGGGCCGTGGTGAGCATGCTTTGCAGCAACTCATCGGGAAGATCAAAGATGTAATCGACTTCCTGTTTGGGGATCAGCAGTGCATGCCCTGCACGAATGGGGCGAACATCTAGGAACGCAAAAAAGTTTTCATCCTCGTAAAGTTTGGCGCTGGGGATTTCTCCCGATAAAATTCGACTGAAAATGGTGCTCATATGATATCTCCTGTGTGAGTCTAAATGTTTCACATTCCCTGCGGGTTGACAATAGGTTTTTCCGCAATCTGAGCTCAATTTATCAAATAAACCTGTCTATCTCTATAGGATTCAGTTATGGGAAACCCTATGAAACTTTCCATTGTAATTCCGGTATATAATGAAGTCGAAACCTTAGAATCAATTGTCGAACTTGTTCGCAGTATTGACACGGGTTTGGAGCGTGAAATTTTGTTGGTGGATGATGGGTCTTCAGATGGTACCCGTGAGTTGTTACCCCAACTTGAAGCCAAATATGAAGATGTGCGTATGGCCTTACATGAGGTGAATAAAGGTAAAGGCGCTGCCTTACATACGGGCTTTGAGTTGGCGACAGGCGATCTCATTTTGATTCAAGATGCGGATATGGAGTATGATCCCGAAGATTATCCTGCGTTGTTGAATCCGATTTTGGAAGGGCGTGCGGATGTGGTATACGGCTCACGGTTTTTAGGGGGGGGGAGTCACCGGGTGGTGTATTACTGGCATTCCCTGGGCAATAAGTTTTTGACGACCTTTTCGAATATGATGACCAACATCAATCTCACGGACATGGAGGTTTGTTACAAGGTCTTTAAAAGTGAGTATCTGAAGGCCTTGGATCTCAAA
This sequence comes from Kiritimatiellota bacterium B12222, assembly GCA_029719485.1. Lineage (GTDB taxonomy): Bacteria > Verrucomicrobiota > Kiritimatiellia > SS1-B-03-39 > UBA6053 > UBA6053. Next base: position 2,181,329 of record CP120722.1, read on the forward strand.
GAAAATCGATTTGGTTTTGAAGTGGAAGTGACGGCTAAAATTGCCCGAAGTGGCGCTGTGATTTACGAAGTGCCGATCAGTTATTATGGTCGGAGTTATGAGGAAGGCAAAAAAATTACTTGGAAAGACGGGGTCCGTGCGATCTGGTGCATCCTTAAATATAGGTTTAAAAACTAAAATGAAAATTACCGGAGGCCGTGCGGGAGGAATCCCCATAGACGTATTAAAAGGCAATCGCACTCGACCCACCACGGATCGCATCCGTGAGAGCGTATTTGGTGGATTGCAAGGGCGACTTGAAGATGCTGTGGTCTTGGATTTATTCGCAGGAAGTGGGGCCATGGGTTTGGAAGCCGCCAGTCGGGGGGCCTCCAAAGTAGATTTTGTTGAAAAACATAATGGCACTGCTAAAAATATCGAACGCAACGTATCGAAACTGCCCCGGGCCGGAGTGGAGTCGAAAATGAAAGTCCATTGTACGGACAGTTATCGCTATTTGAAGTCGGGTGCGGTGAATGGCATTGATTTGATTTTTGTGGATCCTCCCTATGTGCATTTTGAAGCCAATGGTGCGTACAATGATTTGCTGTCTGCAGTGGATCGTTCGGGAGCTTTGGCCAAGCAGGGCTTGTTGGTGATCGAGAGTTCTTCGCGCTTAACCTTTCCGGAACATCCCGCATGGACGTGTATTAAACAGAAGAATTATGGTGCCAGCACGGTGAGTTATTGGCAGGCGGTTTAAGGAGGACGCGGTTCAAATGAAACTGCTGTTCTTGGGGGTGATGGTGGCTTTGCTTTTAGGCTGTCGGACGGTGGCCCAGAAAGAAACGGCGAAGAAGCTTGATGAAACGGTCATTGATGAAGTGAAATTTCAGCAGGCGGATAGTACCGATGCGCTTCAGTTTCTTGTACAGTGCATACGCGAGTTTGATGAGCAGGCAACGCCGAAACCTGATGTTTCAGTTCTTGATGATGTGAACATCCCTTCTACGCATGTAGAGGCTGCTGATCCTGTTGGGTTGATGTTCGTACAAAAAACAGAGGGCTCAATTGATGAGTTTGATGCGTTACCCGTACTTTCATTCACTATGACGAATGTATCGCTAAAAGAGGTGTTGGATAAAGTGTGTCAACTCAGTGGATTGACCTATTCTATTCAGAAAGATGGTGAAATTGTTTTCGAACGAAAGTGAAGGGTGCCTTCTTCGTAGTGACGGCGGTAAAGATATTCCTGCTGTAAGATTCCCGGTACGGGTGCAGAAAAAAGCCACAAAGACTAAATGCTTTGTGGCTTGGGATCTCGGGGAGATCTTTGCTGTTTAGCGGAATTTATTTCCGCTGGGCGAGGCCAGGAAGTATTCCTGAAGGGCGGTAACCGTCCAGTCACGTTTATTGATGTAATCAATGGCGGCGATGCTGGGCAGGGCGCCCCACTTGGTGGTGATAATGGGAATGCCCCGGGTCACCGCTTCCGCCCGAATGGTGATTTCGTCTTTCTTCGAGATCGCCGAACTGGGGGTATTGATGATGAGGTTTACTTTCCCTTCCGCCATGTAGTCACGAATATTGGGTGATTTTCCTTCGGCCAACTTAAACAGGGTTTCGGTAGGAATATCTTTTTCAGCCAAGGCTTTGGCCGTTCCTTCGGTGGCAATGATTTTAAAGCCGAGTCCATGTAGGGTGATGCCAATATCGGTCATCCAGTCTTTGGATTCGTTATTGGCGCTCAGGAAGACGGTTCCTTCTTTGGGCAGGGCTTGACCGGCTGCAATCTGGGCTTTCCAAAAGGCGGCTTCGAATACATAGTCCATGCCCATTACTTCACCCGTTGATTTCATTTCGGGGCTGAGAATGGGGTCGACACCTGCAAAACGATTGAAGGGGAATACCGCTTCTTTCACGGCATACCAATGATAGTTCGGGGTTCCGAATACCGGAAGGTCCAGCTCTTTAATTTTCCGACCTACGGAAACCTGGGCTGCCAGTTTTGCCATTGGAATTCCAGTGGATTTACTGAGGTAAGGCACGGTACGTGAGGCACGTGGATTGATTTCGATAATATAAATTTCACCGTCATGAACCGCGACCTGAACATTGAGCATGCCTTTGACTTTAAGTTTCAAGGCAATGCGTCCGCAGGCATCTTTGATGCGGTCGACGATAAGGGGAGAGAGGGAGTAGGGCGGGGTGCAACAGGCGCTGTCTCCGGAGTGAATGCCGGCCGCTTCCACGTGTTCCATGACCCCACCGACGTAGACGTCTTCGGTATCGCAGAGTACATCCACATCGGCTTCTACGGCATTCTCGAGAAAACGATCGATCAAAACGGGATGATGGGGGGCGGCTTTGATGGCTTCTTTCACGAAGGGAATAATTTCATCTTCTGTGCGGGCCACCATCATGGCGCGTCCACCTAACACATAGGAGGGACGAATCATCACTGGCAACCCAATTTTTTTGGCGGTTTCGACCGCGTCATCCACATTCATGGACGTGGCGCTTTCGGGTTGTCTGAGTCCGAGTTCATCTAAAAGGATGCGGCAGCGTTCACGGTCTTCCGCTTGGTCAATACTGTCAGCAGGGGTTCCTAAGACCGGGACACCGGCCGCAGCCAGAGGCACGGAAAGGTTCAAGGGGGTTTGACCGCCCATTTGTACCACGACGCCTTCGGGCTTTTCGCGTTCGTAGATATTCATCACATCTTCGAAGGTGAGGGGCTCAAAGTACAGTTTGTCTGAGGTGTCGTAATCGGTGGAGACGGTTTCAGGGTTGGAATTCACCATGATGGTCTCGTAGCCCATTTCCCGCAAGGCCATTACGGTATGAACGCAGCAGTAATCAAATTCGATTCCCTGGCCAATTCGGTTGGGACCACTTCCCAAAATCATAATTTTGGGTTTGTCGGATTCACGATATTCATCGCTACTTCCGTAGCTGGAGTAGTAGTAGGGGGTATAGGCTTCAAATTCACCGGCGCAGGTATCGACCACACGGTATTTAGGGATGATGCCAAAGTCTTTGCGTATTTTACGTACTTCCAATTCGGTCATGTCGCGCAAGGCCGCGATTTGCGCATCAGAAAATCCATCATCTTTTGCAGATTTGATGAGTTCAGAGGTCAATTCGGGGGCGTCCAAGATTTCTTTTTCGCGTTCGCAAATTTGGAGGAGCATATCCAAGAACCATGGATCAATATGTGTCCGTTTGTAGAGTTCTTCGATGGACATCCCGTTTTTGATTTCGGTCTTCATCCGGAAGATACGGTCTGGATTATTGATAGCGAATTTGCCTTCCAGTTTTTCGTGGGCCACAGAGGCTTCACATTTCAGATCATAGCCATCGAATCCACGTTCCAAGCCACGCAGGGCTTTTTGGAAAGCTTCTTTCATGTTTCGGCCGATGGCCATGGTTTCACCCACAGACTTCATGCTGACGCCCAAGCTGGGTTTGGAGGTCTGGAATTTTTCGAAAGCAAAACGAGGAATTTTGACCACACAGTAATCGAGGGTAGGCTCGAAACAGGCGGGGGTTTCCCGGGTAATGTCGTTGGGCAATTCGTCGAGGGTATATCCCACGGCCAATTTTGCGGCGATTTTTGCGATGGGGAAGCCGGTGGCTTTAGAGGCCAAGGCTGAACTACGGGAAACCCGAGGGTTCATTTCGATCACAATCATGCGGCCATCTTTGGGATTGATGGAGAATTGTACGTTGGATCCGCCGGTTTCCACGCCGATGGCGCGCATGACCCGGATAGAGGCGTCACGCATGGCTTGGTATTCCACATCGGTCAGGGTTTGGGAGGGGGCGACGGTGATACTGTCACCGGTATGAATGCCCATGTGGTCCAAGTTTTCGATAGAACAGATAATGACCACGTTGTCTTTGTGGTCACGCATCACTTCCATTTCATACTCTTTCCAGCCGTAGACGGATTCTTCGATAAGTACGGTGGTGTTTAACGAGTGTTTAAGTCCACTGGCGGCAACTTCCCGTAATTCTTCAGGGGAATCTGCGGTGCCTCCACCAGTTCCACCCATGGTGAAAGAAGGACGAACGATGACGGGATAGCCAATTTTATCGGCGGCGGCCAAGGCGTCTTCTACGGTGTGGACTTGAAGTGAAATCAAGGTTTCGACATTGGCTTCGATCATGCATTCTTTAAAGGCATCCCGATCTTCCGCTTTGTGAATGACTTCGGCATTGGCCCCAATCATTTCAACACCGTATTTTTCCAGAATGCCGAGATTGGCCACTTCCAGTGCGGTGTTGAGTGCGGTTTGTCCTCCCAAAGTGGGGAGAAGAGCATCCGGACGTTCTTTGGCGATGATTTTCTCAACCGCTTCAGGCGTAATGGGCTCAATGTAAGTCCGATCGGCAATGTCCGGATCGGTCATGATGGTGGCGGGATTGCTGTTGATTAACACAATCTCGTAGCCTTCCTCACGGAGGGCTTTACAGGCTTGGGTGCCTGAGTAGTCAAATTCGCAGGCCTGGCCGATAATAATCGGGCCGGAACCAATGAGCATGATTTTATGGATGTCCTCGCGTTTGGGCATACAAAAGTCCTTCAAAAATGGGTTTTAGCTACAAATCGGGGCCTTGATGCTCAAGGCTGCATTCCCTTTTCAGAAAGGAGGAGGGGTTGCAAGCCTTTTGAGGGAACTGATTACAAACAGAAGCGGTCTATCTGATCCATAAACGGCTGAGGGGACGTTGGTTTAACCACAGTGCACCGAGCATGAAGAGGGTACCGATGCTGAAGCGTCCCCAAGAATCAATGACATCGCTTTGTCTGAAAAACAACAACACGATGATCAGGGCCACGGGGATTTTTACGTTGTTGATAATGGCGAGGGTGGCGCCATCGACTTGTAAGGCTCCATGATTAAACATGAAAAAGGCTAATCCGGAGGGGATGAGGCCTAACCACAAGATGATTCCCCACGCGGAAAGGGGCAGTTGTTGCAGATTTTGCAGGCTGTCCTTGATGGGGGCGAGGGCCCCCCAACCGATGAGGGTGACCAGCAGGGCGCCGAGATACATCCAGCCAAAGGCATGCATATCGTCCAACTTTTCTGATGATTTCATCATGCGCCGATAGAGGACTTGTCCGAGGGCAAAACTCAGGTTGCAGAGTTGCATAATGCCGAAACCTATCCAGAATTCACCATCTAAATCAGGTTTGGCGTAACGGATGATGCCCGCCCCGATCACGGCCAGCAACACGCATAACACGGGTTGGAGTTTAAAAGTGTTTTTGGTCAAATAGTTGTCGAGGAGGCTGACGTAAATGGGGGTGAAAATCGTGACCAAGGCCACCTCGTATCCCGTCATAAATCTGTAGGAAACGAAGAGGGCTAAATACATCAGACCAAATTGCAGCCCACCTAACATCGCCAATTGGCCTTTGCGGCGGAGGCTGATCTTTTGTCCGGACATTAAGGGAGCGAATAAGATGAAGGAAAATAGCATGCGCAATACGGAGAGCAGGTAAGGGTCCATGCCGTATTGCCCTGCTTTTTCACCCATGAGAATGGGGGTCAATCCAAAGGAGGGACCCCATAACAGGCAGGCCGCTAATAACCAAAACATCGATTACTCCGGTTTGGGGTCGCGTGAAAGTAAGGATTCCATCGACTCAGAGGGGGAGCCACCTTCATAGATGATTTTATAGACTTCCGTGGTGATGGGCGCTTCTACATTGAGGGAATCTGCTAAATGTTTGGCGGTCTTGGCATTAAAGACCCCTTCAGCAATCATGGTCATGGTGGCTTCGATTTCGGCCATGGTTTCCCCTTTTCCGAGGCGTTCCCCCACACCGCGATTACGACTGTGTTGGCTCCCGCAGGTCACCATTAAATCGCCCACTCCGCTGAGTCCGACAAAGGTTTCGGGTTTGCCTCCGGCCGCGACGCCTAGGCGAACCAGTTCGGCAAGTCCACGGGTGATTAAGGCCGCTTTTGTATTGTCGCCAAATCCGAGTCCATCGCTAATGCCAGCGGCGATGGCAATGACATTTTTGAGTGCACCCCCGAGTTCAACTCCGACGATATCTTGAGAGGTATAGACTCTGAAGCGGGGAGAGTTGAACAGTTCTTGAAAGAAGTCGGCCAATTCGGTGTTGGGTGAGGCGACGGTAACGGCAGAGGGAGAGGCGTAGGCCACTTCTTCGGCGTGACTGGGGCCTGACAGCGCCGCGACTTGGGCGATACCTAAGAGTTCGGCGGCCCAATCGCTGAGTCTCCGGTCATCCAAAAGCCCTTTGGATACCGAGATTACAGAAGAGCTGGGGGGAATCATACCATGAAAACTGGTTAACACCGGCTGATAAAATTTGGAAGGGACGGCAATGACAAAGGCATCGGTATTGGCGCTGACCTGATCGCGATTGGCGCTCCATGAAATAGAGGGGTCGATGTTGACGCCGGGGAGATATTTAAAGTTTTCCTGACGTTCGCGAACTTGTTCAATATAGTCTTGATCGTGTCCCCAAATGGTGACCTGGTGACCATTGCGATTTAATACCATGGCGAGGGCTGTTCCCCACCCTCCGTCTCCAATGACAGTTACTTTATGACTCATTGTGTTTCTCCTATAATTTGAAGACCAACCCTTGACGACTTTTCCACAAAACCGCAACCGCAAAGCTTACTCAGTATCGAGGAAGCTGGGGGGTTTTTTTGACGGACCAGCGGTCAATCCCTCCGGAGAGATTGCAAACCTCTTTAAAACCGGCTTGTTTGAGGAAGCGTGCGGCTTGTTGAGAGCGCATCCCGTGATGGCAGAGGGTGAGGATGGCACGATCTTGAGGCAATTCCTGATGGCGGAGGGGGAGTTGTCCCAAGGGGAGGTGCACGGAACCAGGGATGTTGACGAAATCCCATTCGTGTACTTCCCGAACATCGAGGATGAGGTAGTGATGGTTATCGGGAAGGTCTTCGGGAGTGATTTGGGGAATATCCATTAAGGGCGCTCCTGTTTAAATTGAACCCATGCGGGGCTGCCAGGTTTTTGATGGCTTTGGGGGGCGTCGTAAAGAACCCAGGTGTCGTTAGTATGCCCTTCTTGGGGGCGCACACGTATTTCGCAATGGCGGCCGGCATCGTGTGTTTCTTCAATAATGACGGGATGGGCCCCGGGGGCGTAGACGGGAATGAGGGACATGTCTTCGGGTCGGATCCATCGATCATTTACGCGGTTGGCTTCACCGAAAATGCGTGCGCTATATCCACTGACAGGATGGTGATAGACCTGATGGGGGCTGTCTATTTGTTCTAACTTCCCTTGGCGCAATATGGCAATGCGATCGCCTACATGCAGGGCGTCCTCACTGTCATGTGTCACCATAATGGCGGTGGTGTTTACTTCTTTTAAAATGCGCATGACATCGATGCGTAACTGTCTGCGCAAAGCGGGGTCCAAATTGCTGAAGGGTTCGTCTAACAACAAAACGTCAGGTTCCGGAGCTAAGGAGCGAATGACCGCAAGACGTTGGCGTTCTCCTCCGGATAATTCATGAGGGAAACGTTTTTGAAATCCATCCATGCCTACCAAACATAGCAAGGTTTCGATCCGTTGGCATTTTTGTTTGCGACAGGATTTCTGTAGGCCGTAGGCAATATTTTCTTCGACGGTGAGGTGGGGGAATAAAGCGCCATCCTGGAAAACGAGTCCAATTTTTCGTTTTTCGGGTGCGGTCCAGATGTGTTTATCCGCGATGCAGGTTCCCTTCAAAAACAACCGTCCGGCATCAGCTTTTTCGAGTCCGCAAATGAGGCGTAGCAGGGTAGATTTTCCGCTACCGCTTTCTCCGACCAGGGCGATGGTTTCACCGGGATGGACGGACAAGCTTATCCCATCCACTGCCGGAGGTTTTCCGGAGGTGTAGCGGCGGGTCATGGAGTCGAGTTCTAGCGCAAGCGTCATGGGGTATGAGAAGGAGGGGGCGTGAGGAGGCGGTTTAAACTAAATAAACCCGTTCCGGCCAGAAAAATGATCATGAGAGATGGAATGGCGCATTCTTGGATGCGGGATTCTTGGGCCAGGCCGAAGGCGAGGGTGGCCAAGGTGTCGAAATCTACCGGGCGCAGGATCATGGTCATGGGCAATTCTTTGAGAATGTCGACAAACACCAGCATAACCACAGCCATCAAGGTGCCGCGGATTAAGGGGAGATTGATTTTAAATAGGGTTTGGGTGGGGGAGTGTCCCAGCACGCGCGATGCTTGATCCAAGCTGCCGCAGACGCGTTCCATTCCGGCCCGAATGGGTTGCAACCCCACGGCTAAAAAACGTACCACGTATCCAAAACAAATGGCGTAGACACTGCCGATGAGAGAGAATTTGCCTAAAAAAATCATTACCCCTACCGCAACCACAGCTCCGGGAATGGCATATCCGACTCCTGCCAGTCGAATCGGCAGTTTTAAGGCCCGGACGGGGTGAAGGCGTTGGGCGAAATTAAGGATCACGCCCAAGGCGGTGAGGAGTACAGCGGTCAGCAGTGCCAAAAGCAGGCTGTTGCCCATGCGCGTCCAAGGTAGTTGTCCAAGACCTTTGTGTGCAAAACTAAGGCCGGCCCAATAGAGCAGCTGTATGAAGGGGATTAAAAATCCTAATCCAATGGGGACAAGGCAAGTGAGAAAGGCGAGGGTCGCCTTTACAGGGCGTAATTTGCGTTGATTGCTGTGGGCGGGTGCGGATTCTTTTTCTGAAAAATGGGCTTTGCCGCGTTGTAGTTGTTCGAGAGCTAAGAGTATGAACACAGCGAAGACCATGATTCCTGCAAGCCGCACGGCGGAGGTTAAGTCACCCAATCCGGTCCAGGTTCTAAATATACCGACCGTGAGAGTCGGGACGCCCATGAAATACACCGCACCATAATCATTGATGACTTCCATGATGACTAAACTGACTCCGGCAATCAGGGCGGGGCGGGCCAGCGGAAGGGCCACCGAAAAAAATACTGAAGCGGGACTGCGTCCTAAAATATGAGCGGCTTCGATGACGCCGCGTCGTTGCACCATAAATGCAGTGCGTAAACTGAGGTAGAGGTAGGGATATAACACGGCCGCCATGAGAACGGTAAGTGTACCTTTGCGGATAAATCCTTCAGCAAATAGAAAGGCATCTACACCCCAACGGCTGCGAATTTGAATCAGGAGGGGAATCGCGGCTTCGGGGACTTGGCGATAGACAAATGCCGCCACATACGTGGGGACAGCCAGGGGCAAGACCATGGCCCATTCGAAAAGTTTTTGTCCGGGAAATGAAAATTGACTGAGGATCCATGCTGCGGGAAGGGCCATGAAAATGGCCAATACGGATACCGCGAGGGTGAGCCATAAAGTGTTGAGCAAATAGTCTGATAAAACCGTTTCTTTGAGGTGCTCCCACATGGGGGCCGCATGGCCCATTCCCGAGAGGACTGCAATCAGAGGACAGAGGATCAACAGGCAAATTCCTCCGGCCGCAATGGACCACAGGTCCACTTCATGCCGGAGGGATGTAAAGGTCCGCTTGTTCATGGAGAGGAGGGCTTATTCCCATCCAGCCATATTAAACAGCAGGACCGCTTGTTGGCCGTACTCGTATAATTTGGCTAGATTCAGGGGATCAGTTTTGAAGGTTCCCCATGATTTCTGTAAATCGGACCATGCAATATTTCGTACCACAGGGTATTCGAAGGTGTTGAGGGGGAAAGATTTCTGAACGAAGTCGGAGACCATGAATTCTAAGAATTTTTGGGCGTTTTCTTTTTGAGTTGATGTCGCGAGGATGCCGCCTCCACTAATATTGACGTGGGTGCCGCGTCCTGACTGATTGGGAAAAAAGATCTTCACCTTTTGTGCGATTTCACGATCTTTGGGGTCAGGGGAGTTTAGCATCAGACCCACATAGTAGGTGTTGACGATGGCGAGGTCCCCCAAGCCTGCGGCTACAGCCCGGATTTGATCACGATCACTTCCCTGAGGAGGTCGTGCCATATTTTTACGAACATCTGTGGCCCAGCTTAGTGCTTCTTTTTTGCCGTCAGCCGAGATGATGGAGGCGAGCAAAGATTGATTATAAATGTTGTTGGAGGAGCGACAGAGAATACGTCCACGCCACTGTTTGTCGGCCAGAGCTTCGTAAGTGCTCAAGGTAGAGGCGTCCACCCGCTCCGGTGCGTAAACGAATACGCGGGCCCGCATGGAAAATCCGAACCAAGTGCCTTCGGGATCTTGAAAGGCTTGGGGCACTTTTGTAGAAAGGATTTCAGAATGAATGGGAGCCAAAAGTCCCAAGGCTTTGGCTTCACCCAAGCGGCCGGCATCGGAGGTAATAAACAGATCGGCTTTGGAGGAAGCGCCTTCAGCCTTTAGCCGTTCCATGAGTTCATTTGCGCCAGCTTTGAGCACTTGAACCGGAATGCCCGTTTCCTCGGTGAAAGCCACGTAGAGAGCTTCATCCGCTTCATAGTGGCGGTGGCTGTAGATGATTAATGGGGCCTCAGCCCAAATACTGAGGCTGAAGAGTGATAGCAGAGAGGTGTAAATCGCTTGTTTGAATTGCATAACAAGCGTATGTATCATCGATTATTTTAAAGATGCAAGGAGGAAAGTAAGATTAGCTTACGATCCGTTTGCCTGTATCGAGGAAGATGCCTTTGAGGTTCATTTTTAATGCTTCAGGATTTGATGCATATTCAAGGGCTACTTCGGTAGACACTTCGTTTGCCTTCACCATTTTGTACAAGGACTGGTTAAAGGAGATCATACCTTCATCTTCGCCACCTTCGATGACGATTTGCATTTTTTCGGGTGCTTCTTCAATGATCAATTTGCGAACCAGGGCATTGGTGCGAAGGATTTCACAGGCTGGACGGGCTTTGCCGTTGGTTCCTGGGATTAAGCGTTGGCAGATGATGGCCTGTAAGGTTTGTGACAGGGCGAGTCGAATTTGATGACGATCTGTACTGGGGAACATGTCCAAGATACGTTGCACTCCTTGGACCGCATTTTCGGTATGGACCGTAGAGAAAATCAAATGGCCGGTTTCGGCGGCGGTAATTGCGGTTTCAACGGAGTTTTTGTCGCGGATTTCCCCCACCATAATAATATCGGGATCTTGACGCAGGGCGGCTTTTAATCCGGTTTGGAAACTTTGGGTATCGAAGCCGACTTCACGTTGAGAAATCAAAGATTTGTTGTCTTGAAATAAATATTCTACGGGGTCTTCGACGGTAATGATCCGTTTGAATTCACGGTCATTAATGAAGTTGATCATGGCGCCCAAGGTGGTGGATTTTCCGGAACCTGTGGTTCCGGAGAGTAATACAATTCCCCGGCGAATCATGGCGATTTGGGCCAACTGAGAAGGGAGATTCAGGGTTTCAAAGGTTTGAAGCGCATTTTTGACATACCGCAAATTGAGGCAGGGTTCGCCACTGCTGTTGAATAAATTTCCGCGGAACCGGGTTTGGTCATTCAGGTTCCAGGAAAAATCGACCTGCTGTTGTTCATCGTACACTGCTTTGAGTTTGGGCGGTAACATGGTTTCGATGAGGTCTTCGATCTGTTCCTGGGTAACGGGAGGCGCATCTGCATTATAGAGTTGTCCTTCGAGGCGGTAGATGGGACCCCTGCCGATCTTGAGATGAATGTCTGAAGCGTCAGCTTCTACGGCCTGATAGATGAAGTGGAGCAGTGTATTCATAAGAAGTATTTTCGAGAATGAGAGAGTGTTTTTGTCGGTATGATGTGTGGTTAACGCAGTTTACGCAAGAGATAAGCGCCGATCCCACCGAAAATTATGGTAGGCGTCCATCCCGCTATCCATGGAGCTACTTTCATGCCTAAACCAAGGGCTTTGAACAGATTCATCATAAAAAAGAGGCCGAAAAACAGAAATAAGCAGAGAAAAACGCCGGTAAACACTCCCTTACGGGCGGTTTGGGTGCCGAAAGGTACGGCCATAAGCATGGTTACCAGGCATAACCAAGGGTGTGCGCGTCGCATTTGGATTTGCGTGCGCAAATTGGCTTCGGTTTTTTCAGAAATGGCGGGGCGTTCTCTGAGGTATTTTTTCATTTCTGCAGAAGTCATATAATCAAAACTCATGGTTTCGCGAATAATTCGTTCTGGAGATTCGGTGATTTCCTGCTTGGGCAAAACGGCTCGGGTTTCCAAGGGGCCCATTTTGTATCCGTTTTCATTGTAGGGTTGCAGGGCCACATTGTGGAAAAACCAATAGTTGTCGATCCAAACGGCTTGTTCTGCTTTGAGTACGTACTCCAAACTATCGCTTTCGGGTCGACGTTGATTCAAGGTGACCCCGCTCAAGACTTGGGTTTTTAAGTTCAAGCTTTCGATATCCCAGGTACGATGACTCTCTGGATCTTTAAAGCGGAGTTGGAGTAGGGTATCGGAATCAGGGCTTTCCAAGTTGTTGAGATATTGATCAGTCCAGGCCAAGTTTTCGGGTGCGACGGTTTGGCTAATATAAATTGACAAGATGGAGACCAAGGTTCCCAAGATAATGAAAGGGTAGAGGACGCGATACAAGGAGATGCCACTGGCCCGCATGGCGATAATTTCATTATTGCGAGTCAGTTGATACAAGGCATACAGCAAACCCAATAAGAGGGTGATGGGGCCCACATAGATCCAGATGGAAGGGACGTAGCGCAGGTAATAGGTGACGACATCAATCAGGGAGGCGCCACCATCCACAAATTTATTGAGGCTTTCGACGAGATCGACGATGACAAACAGAAAAGTGAAGCCCAGCAAACAACTCAGCCAGGGCATCATAAAGGTTTTTAGCAGATATTTATCCAGAATACGCATAGGTCTATGCTTCTAAACTCTGGAGAGCTTTTGGCAAGGTTCAACCCGTTGGATTCCTGATCAAAGATGCGATTTATTCTGAGGGAGGCTCCATACTGTCTGGCGCAAATGAGCGGGTCAGGGCATTTTCTGCTTCGCGTAAGGAGGCGGTCACGATCTCTGTTCGTTCTGCGGCATCTAATTCCAGGGCGATACGGTAATAGGCACGTGCCTCCCAGGGGCGTCCCCATTTAAGGGTCACGTCTCCCAAATGTTCAGCAATGACGGATTCTTCCGGAGTCAGTTCGGCTGCTTTGAGTAAGATGTTATAGGCTTTTTTGTAATTACCTTGCTGAAAATAGATCCATCCCAGTGTGTCCAAATAGGATCCGTTATTGGGATCGAGTTTGTTGGAGCGTTTGGAGTAGGCCAGAGCTTGTTCGAGGTTTTGATTTTGTTCGGCCCACATGTAGGCCAAGTAGTTGAGGGAAGGGTGATGTTGAGGGGCGTCGGCGATAATTTTCTCAAAAAGCGTTGTCGCCTTTTCGATCTGGCCATTCCGTTCACAGGCAGCTGCGTAATCAAAATAGAAGGCTTCGTTCAACCAGAATTCTTTTTCCTCGGAGGTTTGGGCGATGGTTTCGTAACGTACAAAGGCGTCGAGTGCGGCTGCATAGTCTTTTTGATACGCATGACTTCGCCCGATCAGCAGTTCAATTTCAGGGTTTTCGGGTAAACGATCGGAGAGATCCTCGAGCAAGAGGATTAATTCTTTACGTTGTTGTTCTGCGGCTTCTGGATTGGTTTCCTGCAGTTGGTAGAGTTGTTGAAGGTGGAATTGCCACACCCATTCGAGATTGCCGGGGGTAGTGGCCGCTTCCACCATGGCGTCTGCGGCTTTCTGTTTTTGATCGAGTGCTAAGTGGCTCATGGCCAATTGCGCATGGACTTCGGAGGGGTTGTCGAGGCTTTCCCCTTGACGGGCGCGGAGCAATCGTTTTTCGAGATAGCGTTGTGCTTGATCAAACTTCTTTACGGAGAGAGACATTTGACCGGCGAGCAAGAGCACTTCTGGGTCATTTGGATGTAGGGCCAATGCTTTTTCGAGCAGCGCCATGGCTTCGACGTTTTGATCATTCTGGTAGGTGGTCAGGGCTAGTTTTCTTAGGGTCGCAAAGTTTTCAGGGGCAAGTGCGTAGGCCTGCTGGTAAAAAGTCATCGCAGCTTTTGGGTCACGGAGCAGTTCACTGATCACGCCCATGAAATAGAGACTGAGCTCGGTTTCGGATTGGGCCTGTAGGGTGGCATTAAAGTTTTGAATACCTTTCATCCCGCCACCACTTTGGGTGATGCCGTGTTTGATGATGGTATTGCGAATTTCTTCGCTGCTATCCCATTGTTGATCGAGTTGGCTATAGATTTCTAAGGCCAAGGGCCATTGATTGTTATCAATGGCTATGCTTGCTTGAAGTAGGGGGAAACGTGTTTCTTCCGGGAATTTTTCAATGGCTTGGGTGAGAACGCTGTCGATTTCGTCCTGAAGATCGAGCATGGTTTTCAGATCGGGCGCATTCTCTTTTTCGGCCAACAACAAATTGACGAGGATCTCGGAGCTTCTCAGAGGGTCATCCGCCTGTTGGGTGGCGAGTCGACTAATGCGAATGACTTCGTTGAGATCTTTCTCTCTTAAGGCCAATTGAATGGCTTCCAGGTAGAGTATTTCTGAGGTGGGGGCGTAGCTGAGTGCAATCGACAGTTCCGCTTGGGCTTTTTCTTGGTCGCCATTTAAAAGGTACCACTTGGCTAACCAGCGTCTGGCGGTGGTGTTTTCTGGATGTTTTTCCAGTAGGGTTTGGATGAGGAGGAGAGCATCTTCACTGCGACCTGCTTGGAGCAACTGTCGGGAGGCGACCATATACAGGGCATCGTTCTCGGGGTCTTGGCGGATGGCTTCTTCGTAGGCGTCTAAGGCTCCTTCGGTATCTCCGATGAGTTCACGATTGATGGCGACGCTGAAAGCGGCCAAGGCTTGAGCCTGTTCGGACTCTGCTTGAGGGAGGAGGGGCGAGGGTTGTAACTGTAGGGTGTCGCCGTTGTGGGAGGAGTGCTCTTGTGCAGAGGGCGAACTACAGTTGCAGAGGAGTCCTGTGAAGGCGAGGAGTAGACAAAAAGAAACCTGAGGAGTGGAAAGAATGGAGTTCATCATTTCCTGTATCCTCAGGTTCTTTTAAATAAATTTCAATGAAACTTATTTCTTTTTATGCCGGTCAAGCTTTCTGCGCTTACGACGCTTATGCTTAGACATTTTTTTCCGGCGCTGTTTTTTAATTGAGCCCATAATTTCGTCCTTGAGTTAAATGGTTAAAGCAAGTTTTCCCGATACCGGTTCAGGGAATGATCTTGTTCAACGAGAGTTCGATAATGCCTTCAGCTCCGGCAGCCTTCAGCTTCGGGATAATCTCCCGCACAATATGTTCCTCTACCACTGTTTCCACGGAGTGCCAATCGCACTCAGAAAGTGAATTCAGAGTAGGCGCGTGCAAGGAGGGAAGAATCTCCACAACCTTTTTAACATTGCTGTCTTGCACGTTTAATTTCAGTAAAACTTTGTTTTCGGCTTCCAATGCGCCGGTCAGCAACATGGAGAGTTGCTCGAGTTTGGAGCGTTTCCAGTCATCTTTCCACGCCTCTTTGCTGCAAATGAGCTGCGTGTTGGATTCGAGGATGGTGTCTAAAATGCGAAGGTTGTTGGCGCGAAGTGAATTGCCTGTTTCGGTCAATTCGACAATGGCGTCCACCAGCTCAGGGGCTTTTACTTCTGTAGCGCCCCAAGAGAACTCCACTTCTGCAGTTACGCCGTGTTTCGCGAGGTAACTTTTTGCAATGCCGACCGCTTCGGTGGCAATGCGTTTGCCCTCGAGGTCTTTGGCACAGTGAATGTCAGAGTCTTCCGGAACGGCTACGACCCAACGAACAGGGTTGCGACCTTGTTTGGCGTATTTTAATTCGCAAACTTGGTGAACATCCGATCCATTTTCAACAATCCAATCATGACCTGTCAGTCCGGCGTCCAGCATGCCTAATTCAATATAACGGCTCATTTCTTGAGCGCGGAGTAAACGAATTTGCAATTCTGGATCGTCTGATCGTGGAATATAACTTCTGGAGCTGGGTTTAATTTTAAAACCGGCTTTGCCGAACAGTTCGTAAGTGGACTGCTCTAAGCTACCTTTGGGAAGGCCTAAAATAAGTTGTTTCTCTGGAGATTCTGACATGTAGAATTGGGGAAGTTGCTATCTTTAGGGGTTGAAGGGCGAGATCTATAGAGGAATGAAGTACGCCTGTCCACGTTATTTTAAGTAAAATCCTTTGTTTTTATGCCTTGAGCTCCGGAGGAGATGCCCTGAAGGGAGGACGGGGGCTGGATCTTGTGACCCGCGGGTGGATCAGGGGGCTTTGGGAGATAAGTCGAGGTAATTGGACCAGGACATTTTCCCTGTCGCATCGACGGCTTTTACGCGTACCTGTATGGGGCCCGTGCCTGTTTGATTGAGTCCTAACTCGATGTCAGGGCTTTTACCTTTTACGGATTGGCTATGAATTTTATCCAGACCCCGATAGACGTCGACCATCATAAGAGGGCTTGGACTTTTCAGTTTGAGGCGGACACGGTCTGATTTGACACTACCTTTTAGAGTCAGGGCGCTGGGGTAAGGGGTGGAAATGTGTTCTCTGAGTGTTCCCAACTGAGGAGGCGCCCAAAGATAGCGGGCGTGTAGTTGTAGGTCAATTTCAGGCCCGGTGTTTTCAGCGTCGGTGTTGAGAGTCCAATGAGGGCCGTTTCCTGGAACCCGTTGACCGTCTGCAAAGAGGTGCAGGGTGGTACTACGTCCGGTGGGAATGCCTGATACGTCGATCTGAAGTTGTTGATTCTCCCAGGTGGTTTCGAGGGTAAGTTCGGGGAGCTCCGCGGCCCAAGGCCGACATAAGGGGTCTCCTACGATGAGGACTTGAAAGGGGGATGCGATGGATTGCATTAAGGCTTCCAGCAGGCTGTTGCCTCGTAAATAACGTTCGAAAACGGCCGCTTCGGGAAATTTCATCCAAATGGAATAGGGCTCTGTGACCGTTCCTGCACTGGCCGCGGCCCCGGCATCTAACCATTGAGTGAGTTTGGTTTGACTGCTGACATCAAAGGTTGCGGCGAAACTGGTCAAGTGATCGGCAAAGGCTCCGGGCTGTAAGGCTTTTTTGTATCGGGCGGTGTTAAAAGAGGCCGCGCCTCCCATCACCCCTATAATTTTTGAAGGAAGCGGACCTTGTGCGGTAACCATTTCGACATCGATCCCTTTTGCTTCCAGTCTGTTTTCTGCCATGAGATATTGGTGTAGCCGGGTTTTGCTCCGCACATTGTTATTGGTTTCGAATACAATGCTGCCCACGGGCATGCTGTAATCCGCTTGAACAGCAGTTTTAAGCTGTTGCTGCATTTTTTCGGTGGTTTCCGGCGGATAATACACACCGAGCATGGCGGCAGGATGGAAGGCGGGATCCATGGGTTTTGCCAGTGGGTAGCGCATCAATCCTACCATTTTTTGAGCGGTATCGGGAGGGGCAGCGAACCAGGGAGAAATGGCGCGTCCTTGTTTAATCAAATTTCCGCCAGGCAAGTTGCCCCGACAGGATAAAAATCCGGTGCTGCTGACTTCTGGACGGTTTGCCCCCGACACACGGGTGGGCCATTCCGGACTCAGGATGAGTGCGGTGGGGCTGCTGTCATTGAGTGCGTCCAGTTTTTCAAGCACAGGTTCCAGGAGTTGGCTGCGAAAAGAGGCTTCGTCGACGGTCCATCGGGGCATACCGTTTTCTTTTCGGAAAAAGGAGATTTCCGGTTCCAAGACCAAAATACGTTCTGCAGGGAAGTTGCGGAGGGCTGCATAGCTTTGGGCGGTTTCCATGGCCTGCAAGGAGCGGCCATTGATAATGAGCAGGCATTCTGAGGGCATTTGCGCGCAGAGGCGAAAAGACAACAGGCAGAGAAGGAGAGAGCGTAAATAATTCAATATGCACCTTTTTTGTCGAGTACGGCTTTAATTGTGCGCACCAAAATAACGACATCCAACCAAATGGACCAGTTGCGAACGTAGTAGGAATCCCAGCGGATGATGCCTTCATTGCCGCTGTCGCTACGTCCGCTAACCTGCCAGAGTCCGGTCATGCCGGGGCGCACCCGTCGTCGTAAATCTTTTACCAGTTCGGGCAGTTCGTCGTCATGATAGGCGGGAAGGGGACGAGGACCAATGAGAGCCATATCCCCTTTGAGAATATTAATAATCTGAGGTAACTCATCGAGAGAACTGCTGCGGAGAAAGTTACCCACCCAAGTGATGCGGGGGTCATGTTTGCTTTTAAAATGGGTTTCCCATTCTGCTTTAAACGCGGGATCGGTATCTAATTTTTGTTGGAGGATGTTTTCCGCATCCGGACGCATGGTTCTGAACTTCCACATGCGGAAGGGTTTCGCATCCATACCGATGCGGGTTTGCAAAAAGAAGGGATTTTTGAAGTCAGATATGAAAATGATCAGCCCCACGATGAGCAGGAGTATCGCGCACAGGGGTAAGAGCAGGAGGACAATCAAGGTTTCGCTGATTTGTTTGAGCAGACGGGACCAGGGGTCTAACAAATTGGTCGAGACTTCGAGACCCGCAACGCCTCCTAAATCCCGGGGGGTGACCCATAAACTGGGTGCATGGGTATTGAGTTCAGGAACGATTAATGCCGTGCGGTAACTAAGGGCGGCTTGTTCTGAAAACTCGGGGCGGATATCCCGAAAGGTGGAGGGTTCCAATAAAATGGCGCCTTGGGCATAAGGATAGGGATCTTCGTAGCTGGATAACACCGGGACACCTTCAAGTTCAGTGTCTTGATTATGGGCTACCAGAAAAATGCCGACGGGGATGTAGCCAATTCCTTTGCTTTCATTTAATAATTTGAGCAACTGAATGGTTTTTTCTTTGCGGCCGTAAATCACCACTTGCATGCCCCAGAGGTCATATCTGAGGAGCAGACGCTTGATACCTGTGCGGATAAACGGAATCAAAAATCCTGAAAAGATAAAGGCCATGGTCACAGTTAAGCGACTGGTGGAATCCGTGGATTTGGTAAGGAACAGTGCGATGGTGGTGCCCGCAAACAGGGTGATCAATAGTAAATAGATGCGGCGCATGCTTTCCACCACGCCTAATCCCCAGCCTGGTGTGAGTTT
The DNA here is from genome assembly GCA_029719485.1 of Kiritimatiellota bacterium B12222. GTDB lineage: Bacteria > Verrucomicrobiota > Kiritimatiellia > SS1-B-03-39 > UBA6053 > UBA6053. Next base: position 2,200,406 of record CP120722.1, read on the forward strand.
CATCCCCATGCTGAGAATGATCCAGAATCCTGAAATGAACCAGGCCCATTCTGGAGTCATGTGTCCGCCCTTTAATTGTTCCCGCAAAAGTCCTGCCAAATAAAAGGCCCAAGACAACGCCAAGAGATCGCCTGCAATAAAGGAAAGGGTATTGAGCATCCAACGGGTCAGTAACACCATTCGTGCGTTAATTCCCCCGAGTTTACGAGGATGCTGAGGGGTATTTGTATGAGGAAGAATATCAATCACAGAGGTCTATATTCATCACCCTCCGTGAAATTTCAATAGGGAAGGCGGATTATCTGAAGAGAAAAGGAAGGGAGGGGCGTGGAAAGAGATGGGATAAGGGAGGGCGTTTGGGCGAGGATGAACCCAATTCACTTGACATTGAGCTATGAACATCTATACGTTCCGCCCTTACTTTACCCTAATTTTGGAGGTTCATTTGAACGATACTGCCGAAAAATCTGCTGAAGAAACGCAGACCACCGCTTTTATTTTCGAGTTTGACCATTTGGTCGCCACCCTGCGTGATGCTTCATACGAAGTGTTGCAAAGTATTTTTGATGACGTGGAATTAACTCCTGTTCATTATTCACGTTTTGGTCTTTCTATGGGCCCACACAAAACCATTGAACAGTTCCAAAATGGATTGGGCGTCAAAAAAGGCCAACCCAAAAAGGTTTCAGAAGAACTGGTGAGTGGCATTAAAATGCATCTCGAATCAGGGAATGTTCAAGTCTCCGATCTGTTACGCGATATTATCGTACAGGCCCGCGAGCGGAACATGAAAGTAATTGGCATGACCTCTTTGCCTCCACAGGCCCGCGACGCTCTTGCCGATCGTTTGGATCTCTCAGGTTTGGGCATTGATTTGTATCCTTTCAGCAAAGATTTGGAGCCCTATCCCCGTGCAGATGCTTGGTTGCGTTTGACCAAAGATTATGAGTTAGTGGCATCCAACTGCATTTCTTTGACGACCAGTGCGCAGTCGTGTAAGTCTTCCATTACCGCTGACATTCCGACCATTTCTTTCCCGGATGTGTTTACGACCTTCCAAGATTTCGGTGGAAGTGTTGCCGTTGTGGACACCTTGGAAAACTTAAAGTTGAGCACCTATCTCGATCACGAGATTGCGGCGTCCTAATTTTAGGAAATCAACTGCAGAAAAAAGACGGTCATCGTGACCGTCTTTTTTTGTGCTCGATTACAGGGCCTATGTCGGAATTTACTTTGGGACCGGGGTGGGGGTAGCGCGGAATTGTTGAAAGAGTCGAAGGCCTTCGCTGATGGCTTCGACTTTTTTCTCATTTTTCGTAGGCGTGGGAGATGGGGTGGGGGTGCTTTGCGGGTTTGTCTCCTCGATGGGTTCACTTGTGGAAGCCGTCGGGCTGCGTTTGGCAGGAGGGGCTTCGCCGGTGAGTAAGGTTCCGAGTAGATCGAGGCCGGCTTGAACGTTGTCATTTCCGATTTCATTCCGCTCAGTGACACCACTGAGAATCAATCCGGTGATCACTGATTTGCGCACGGTGATTTTAGGTTCAGCCAAGGTTCCTTCTACTTTGATGAAAGAGGGCAAGACAACGTAATCATCCCGCAAGCGCTCTTCTCGATAGATTTTGACTCGTTTCGCCAGGTTGGTGCTGAGTCCTAAAACGACAGGTAAGTCCTGAATTTTTGATAGTCCTATTTCCTGATTTAAGGCGATGTCACCACTGACTTCTAATAAGAACTCTGTGTTTTTTACGGAGGCATCGGTTAAGCTGAGCCGTTGATCCGAAATTTCACTTTTAAAGGTTACGGATTGGATCTCCGGCGCCATGAGTTGTTCGGGAGGCAGGGAGAGCGCGTCGGCCAGTGCTGTCACCAGCTTCGTTACCAGTGCCTTGGTTTGTAACAGGGCGGTATGTTGTTCGGGGTCGCTATCCAGCAAACGAATTTTTCCATCCGTATAAGAAAAGTTGATGTTGCCTTTAAAACTTTGCCACAGATCGAGAACGCTGTCTCCTTCGATGGTGAAGGCGGTGTTTCCCTGTACAATACCGGTTACCGCTCCTATTTTATCAGGCATGAATGAATCGACAATCGGTGCCAAGTCTAAGGGCGTTACTTCGCTGTTGAGGATGAGTGAAAATAAATCATTTGCCCAATGGGCATCTACAGAGCTTGCCAAACGACTGCCATTAATCGTGACCTCCATGGGGGAGATGGTTACCTGTTTCCCTTCGGCATAGGCTTTAAAGGCCAGGGTGTCGAGTTGGATATCTTTGTAGAGGATGTGATCAATGCCTACAGTGATTTGCGCATGATCCAAGGGGAGGGTGATGTCGGTAAGTTTTTGTAGCGAGATGGTGTTCTCTGCCGGAGTGACTTCAGGGGGGACTTGAGAAGGTTTTGTTGAGGCATCGGCAGGGGATGCGGTGCTGACTTCGATGAATGCTGACCAAGGGTTTAAATTCAATTCATTGCCTTGGATATCCAGTTCTAGGATCATCGCATCAAGGTTTTGCCAATGGATACGACCAGTGGCTTGGATGCGATTTTGTTTGCTGGGGTTGTCCAACCACGAAAGCGCGAAGGTTTCTAACTCAAGTTGAGAGGGGGTTGCATTTCCCTTGAGCTGTAAGGTTAAGGGCGAGGGGAGTTTGCGACTGTCAGGAAGTTGAATTCCTGAGCTGCTGGCATCCATTTGGATTTGTAGAGACTCTGTTGCATGCCAGGTGAACTTAGCTGTGGTTTGAAGGCTGGATACCATTAACGCTCCTTGCTCCGCTTGTGGGGGCATGACTAAATTTTCGACTCCTGCTTGCAGGGCGCCGGTAATCTCTTGTCCATTTGCGTTGATATTTACGATGCTGTTTACGTGCACAATACCTGCGTTTATGGGTAAGAGTTCTGCGAAGGGGAGACTGGTGAGGTCGACAGGAGGCAGTTTTACGATCAATTCGCTGTCGGTAAAGGCGGGTGGTTGTTGTGTCCAGTCCACGAGGGTGGGTTTAGACAAGGAAACTTCTAATAACGTTTTCTCGTTTTGGTAGGCATTGACGGTGAGCTTGTTCGCATGGAGCGTTCCTTGGTCCAACTCTACGGAGAGATCTACATCCACCGCTACTTTCATGGGTGGAACGCCCGCTTGGTTTTCTCCCAACAGGGCTTCGATCCCTCCTGTGATGGCGGTGGGCATCATGTCCGCATTGAGCGAGAGTTCCATATCCGCGCTGAGGGTGCCCTGCATAAAGACCTCTTGGGGATTTTCGATTGCGTAGGCAATGATCTCTGCGGTGATGGTGGGATGAAGGGCTTGTCCACTGATGAACTGGGGTAGATCAAAGGTGAGGGCCTGAATAGTCAAGTGACGATCGGAGAGGGGGAGGGTGATAGATCCGTCGACAACGCTGACATTTTGAATGTGTAAATTTAAGGGCTTGGCGTTGGTATCGGCTGAAGGTTCTTCGGGGACTTCATCTGTAGAATTTAGGGAAGTGACCTGGATGACAGGACGCGTAAGGTTGAGTTCGTCTACCCAAATTTGTCCTTTGATGATTTTGATCAGGTCGTAGTGTACATGCACGGCCTCCACTGTGACTTCCAGCGAGCCATCATGAGGTTGATACACTACATTTTCTGCACTGAGTTTAGAAAAGAGGGAGAGGGAGAGGTTTTCGACCTCAATCCGACTGTCCGTCATTTTTCCCACTTGAGGGAGGAGGACTGCTTGAATGAAAAAGGGTTGTACGGCGATGACCCCGAGAACAATCAGGAGAAGAAGGAAAAGAAGGAAGCTCTTGAGAAGCTTATGTTTTTTGGGGGTGGGGAGGGTGCTCATGCATAAAATTTACCGTAGCGATGAGTTTAATCAAGGTCTGTTCATGATCTGGAGGGGGAAAAGAATGTGGCTTTGCATGCTCTTTCCCAATCGCAGAGTTCATCTACATCCCACAACTGCTCCAGTAATGCCGTGGAAAGGTTAAGCGCGTTTGCGGCTTTGAGGGTGTCACGGAGGGTATGCTCACTGCTCCACGCAATGTTGGTGAACAGTTCGGGCATGTAGCGGGTCATGCCTATTAAATAGTATCCGCCATCTTCGGTGGGGCCTAACACCAAATCCGCATCTTTTTTCAAGTGGTTGTTGGCCTCGATAAAGTGACCGGTTTCTAACTGAGGACAGTCGGATCCAATGCAAAATACAGGGGAGGTATGGTGCTCAAAAGCTTGTTTTACGGCAAAAGAAAGGCGCTGACCCAAATCTCCCTCACATTGGGGAATGTACCTGTGCTGAGGCCCTAGCCACTCGTTCATTTCTGCGTGCGCATTCGCCGGTGCAAAATGAATGAGTAGTTCAGCATCCTTAGGCAGGTTTTCGAGTTGCCTGCGCACTAACATTTTATAGGCCTCGCAGGCTTGATCCTCTCCGAGGTCTTTGGCCAAACGGGTTTTAACAGTGCCGGGACGGGGGGCTTTGAGGAAAAGTAAGATTTTCATCCGTCAAATCGGTAAATGAAATTTTCGTAGGACCATGTTTCGTCTGTTTCGGTGAGCTCTTCAATCAACTTTAAAAACCAGTTTTGGCTTTGTTCCAAGTTAGCTTGGAGGAGTTCGAGCGGGGTGGGCGATGCGACAACTCCGTTTGCGTAATCAATGCCAAAGGCGGCCAGAGAATAGGGGAGTTCAGCTTCGTTCGCCAATACGGCTTCGGGTCCACAGGTTTGTGAAATGAAATCCACGCCAATTTGTTGCAAGGCTTTGATTTCAGTAATGGTGTTAAAACGTGGCCCCAGGACGTTTCCATAACAGCCCTGATGTGCGTCACCTGCGATTTTTCCGATGGCTTGTGTGAGGGCGCTGTGGAGTAAAGAGCCTGCTAATAAATGACCACGGCCCGCTTCTCCGGGCGTCTGAAACAGGCTGCAGGTACTGCCATCTCCCAAACGGTTTTCCGGGAAATAAATGTCCGTACAAAGCAGGGGTTTTCCCAAAGACCATTCTGGATTTAAAATGCCACAGACGGAACAAGAGATGATGGCGGTTGCACCAGCATTTTTCAGGGCTTGAATGTTTGCACGATGATTGATGTGATGGGGTAGATTGTGGTGACCTTCGCCATGTCGGGAGAGCATGAGGACCTCTTTACCCTTGATCGTCCCGCGTTGGAGTGTCGCTGACCCATAGGGGGTGTCCACGAGTTCTGTTTGAAGATTTTGATGCTGATAAAGTCCCGAACCAGTAATAAATGCGAGCATAGTTTTAGAAAAGGGTTTTAAAAATGGAGTGTTTATAGTTCTTCCCAAGATCGGACTGATCATTCAAGCCCCAATGATAAGGCTGGTAACGAATTTTATAGGTTTGTTTTTGGAGGAATGCTTCTGCGGAGGCAGGTGCATAGCGGGTAAGGACAAGGGGGAGGGCATTTTGTCCCTCATAATCATCGGCATACCAGTCGAAAATTTTTGAGATAGTGACCGTATTGGATGCGGGTTGATAGCTATTTAAATCAGTACGGGCTAACCAAACGCGATAGCGGCTGTGCATTTGATTTTCCCAGTCATCCGCTGAATAGGCCTCAGAATACAGAGGGGGGCAACTGCGTGCGGCGCAGACGACCATGGCATGTACTTTCCAGCCGATGAGTGGTCGTAGCGTATCATGTTCAATCTCATCCAAGGAGACCTTTCGTCCCCCGATCAAATGCTGTGGTGCACCAAATGGATCTTTGAGGAGTCGAATGCTTTCAATCGGGTAGTGATCTAGAATGAGTTTAAGGGTGAAGGCGTTGTAAGCATTGAGTAAACTGGCGATTTTATCTTCATCCTTCGCTTGTGGGGCCGTGGAGGCAAATTGTTTCAAGTAGTTTTCAAAACGGGCAAGGTCTTCGGGTGAATTTTTCCAGGCCTTATAATCCACAAGCCCTTGGTCATTTACGTAGGTTTGTAGGAGGGCGGTGAAGGGGCTATGATCAATATGTGCAGGTACTTTGACCTCTGCAGCGCTGAGAGCACTCATCCAAAACAAAAGGAGGCATAGCTTTTTCATGAATCTAAATCAGGAAGGGTTTGTTTTTTCATGGCTTTACTCGCTAAACGCGTAATATAAAAGCTGACCCCTAAAGTGGCCAATAGACCTAATGCCAAATATACCCAGCGCAATGGTTGTGCAGGTGTGGCTTCCGTAGCCGTTTCGAGTCCTTGTTGGCCCAGATATCCCAAATAGACGTAGAGGAGAGTTCCAGGTAACATTCCCGCCCAGCTTGCCAACACATAATGGGGAAAGCGGATACCTGTTAGACCCAAAATGTAATTCAACGCATTGAAAGGAAAGATCGGTGAAAGACGTAACAGGGCCACGATTTTCCATCCTTCTTGACTGACAGCCTGATCTACGGCGGCAAATTTTTCATGGTGACCAAATTTGGCTTTTACCCTATCTCGGGCAAGGTATCGGCTGACCAGAAAGCTGGCTGTGGCTCCGAGGGTGGAGGCGATGGAGACGGTCACCATTCCCGTTGCCAATCCAAAAGCAAAACCCGCCCCCAAGGTTAAAATACTGGCCGGAATCATAAAGACTGTGGCCACGATATAGACCACTATAAATGCAAAAATCCCCCAAATCCCCCATCCCGAAACCTGTTCATTAAAGGTGGTTAAGATTTCAGAAATGGGCAAGAATCGAAGAGCTAAAACCAATGCGATCACGAGAAGAACGATACTGAACCGTTTTATGCTGAGGGGGAATTTTGAGTTGGGCATGCACATGAGACGTGTTCATGTTGAAAGATCTTACAAAGAGTTAGTGCAATATTTCTACAGCGACTTGGGTTTGCGACGTCTTGGGTTCCTATGGTGATACAAGAGGGTGAAAAGGTGGGGTTTAATTTTTTTTTTTGCTTCGTCTTGAATCCAAGACCTGAGAGTTCTCGTTTTTACAGAGCTATGTGTTTTCTGAAGGTAAGGATTTCCATCCGGAATTGGATCTGACTGCGCATTTTTCCGAAAGGGCTGCTTACCGTAAATGGGCGAATTAGATGGGCGTGTAAACCGTCGCTTAGCCCTTTTTGTAGAAAAAAAATTATTTTTGAGGGAAAAAATAAATATTACTTTTTTTCTAAAGAAAAGAAAGGTTCATGAGGGTAGGTTGTTGATCATGAAGGGAAAAGGAAAGGGGGGCTTGTCTAAAAATCAATCGGTCATACTCTAAAATCGAAATTTTATATTCATTTTTTCCTGCTATGCACTTGCTAAGTTTAAATCATATAGGATAAGAGTTATCTTGTATGCGAAATGAAAAGTATAACTTTGGGTATGTTTCTCGTCACTGGAGAGTGAAATGACCACCGCTTTGTTCATTGCTGCAGGCTTCATGGCACTGCTCGGTATCGTGCTCGGAACGGTATTGGCCCTGGCCTCAAAAAAGTTAGCGGTCGAGGAAGATCCTCGGATTGATGAAGTTGAAGAAAAATTGCCGCATGCCAATTGTGGGGCCTGTGGATTTCCTGGGTGCCGGCCATTTGCCGAAGCTTTAGTGAAGGGAGAGGTCCCTCCTTCCCAATGTACGGTGAGTTCCAAAGAGGGGGTGGCAGAGATTGCGGCATTTTTGGGAGTGGATGCGGGGTCTTCAGAAAAAGTCGTGGCGCGATTGGCCTGTGCCGGTGGGAAAAATGTGGCGCGATTCAAAGCAAACTACCAAGGTCAAGCTTCTTGTCGGGCGGCCGTGGCTGCGGGTGGCGGTGGCAAAGCCTGTGCCTGGGGATGTTTGGGCTTGGCGGATTGTGAGGTCTCTTGTAGCTTTAATGCCATACACATGAACGAACAGGGTTTACCGGTCGTGGATGAGGATAAATGTGTGGCCTGTAACGACTGTGTGTTGGCGTGTCCCTTAGACCTCTTTTCGTTGATGCCGGTGAGTCAACAGTTATTTGTGGCCTGCAAAAGTTTGGCGGAAGGTGATCAGGCCTTGGCCGAATGTGAGGTGGCCTGTACGGCCTGTGGACGTTGCGTTGCGGATGCACCGGAGGGATTGATTTCATTGCAAAACAATTTGGCGACCATTGATTATCGCAAAAATCAATTGGCAACCCGTTTTCCCATCGAACGCTGTCCCACGGGGGCCATCGTTTGGATTGAGAAACAAAAATTTGAAAAAGGTGCGGCTGCGAAAAAAATCATTCGCAAAGAACCGTTACCCATCCTTTCAGAAACGAACCCCCAAGGGAAAAGAACATGAGCAAATCCACTGAGTCTACCGTTAAATACCCCGGCATCTCCGAAGCCATGGACGGCAATACCGCCGTGATTATGTGCGAACGCGAATCCAGCGATGCGGCGGGTGCCTATCCGATTACTCCCTCAACGCAAATGGGAGAATATTGGGCAGAACAAGCCGGGGCCGGGCATATCAATATCTCCGGTCGCCCCTTGATTTTTGTAGAACCTGAAGGGGAGCACGCGGCGGCAGGGGTGACCGCAGGGATGTCGATGACCGGATTACGGGCGTCAAACTTTTCATCGGGGCAAGGGATTGCCTACATGCACGAATCTCTTTATGCCGCGGTGGGTAAACGTTTACCTTACATTCTGAATGTCGGCTGTCGGGCCATCACCAAGTCCACCTTGAATGTACATGCGGGACATGATGATTATCATTTGATGGATGATACAGGGTTCTTTCAAGTAATGGCCAAGAGTGCGCAGGAAGCGGCGGATTTGAATTTGATTTCACGCAAAGTTGCAGAGCTTTCTTTAACGCCAGGTGCGGTGGGGCAGGATGGATTCTTAACCACGCATTTGATTGAAACCTTGAACGTGCCTGAACGTGCGTTGATCGAAGAATATTTGGGTCACCCGGGAGATATGATTGATACTCCCACTGCGGCGCAACGGATGATGTATGGACCACAGCGCCGACGGGTCCCTGAGCTGTGGGATGTCGATAATCCGGTAGTGGCGGGTTGTGTGCAAAATCAGGACGCCTACATGCAGTCAGTGGCCGCGCAACGTCCTTACTTCTTTGATCACATTCGTGAGTTCACGGATCAATGCATGAAAGAATATGGCGAACTGACCGGTCGCGAATATGCTCGGGTGAGTGGCTATAAACTCGAAGACGCTGAGTATTTGATCCTGGGGCAAGGTTCCGTAGTTGGGACCGCTGAAGCGGTGGTTGATTACTTGCGTGAGACCCGCGGGTTAAAAGTCGGCGTGGTGAATTTGACCATGTGGCGCCCATTCCCCAGTGATTTAATTGGCAAATTGATTCAAGGCCGGAAAGGGGTCGCCGTCCTGGAACGTACCGATCAACCTTTGGCGGAAGATTTACCCGTGATCCGGGAAATCCGTGCCACCATCAGCAAATGCCTTGAGAACGGCATGCAAAAGACACCTGTTTATCCTCACCATTGCACTTACAAGAAATTGAGTGATGCACCGGTGTTGTATTCGGGTTGTTTTGGTATGGGGAGCCGTGATTTACAACCCGAAGGGATCATTGCGGCGGTTGAAAATATGTTGCCCGAAGGAGAACATCGTAAGTTCTTCTATCTGTCGATCGACTTTTTACGTGATAAAGGCGCGACACCGAAACAGGAAATTCACATGCAACAAATTCGGGAGGGATATCCCGATGTGAAACACTTGGCGATCAAAGGATCTGAAAATCCTGATTTGCTTCCCAAAGGCGCGATCACAGTGCGAATGCATTCTGTGGGTGGTTGGGGTGCGATTACTACGGGTAAAAACCTCGCGATTACGCTGAATCATTTATTGGGTTATGATATCAAGGCCAATCCTAAATACGGTTCTGAGAAAAAAGGACAGCCTACAACCTATTATTTGTCTGCGGCTCCTGAGCCCATCAAAATTAACTGCGAATATAATTATGTAGATGTGGTCTTAAGCCCTGACCCTAATGTGTTTGGTCACTCCAATCCTTTATTTGGATTAAAAGAGGGTGGGGTCTTTATTATTCAGAGCGATCATAAAACCCCGGAAGATGTATGGGCTGCGATACCTGTTCAGTATCAGCGTTTCATCAAAGAAAAGAAAATCCAAGTGTTCTATGTGGATGCGTTTAAAGTTGCCCGTGAAGAAGCGAGCGATGAAGAATTACAATTGCGGATGCAGGGAAATGCATTTCAAGGAGCCTTTTTTAAAGCTTCATCTGTGATGGCGTCGGCTGAACTAACCGAAGCCACTTTGTTTGAAGCGATTCGTGCCCAGTTGACCAAAAAATTTGGTGGCAAAGGTGCACGGGTGGTTGAGAATAATATGAAAGTGGTCCGTCGTGGTTTTGACGAGCTGAAATTACTTCCTGATTTGGAAGTGAGTACCCCGGCGGAACGTGAAATCAAGAAAGCGGTCAATATGCCGGTGACCTTGAAACGTATGAAGGCCAGCTCGGATGCCAAAACGGATATCCATCGTTTCTGGGAGCAAACCGGAAGTTTTTATGCGGGTGGTAAACCCAATGACAACTTGGCGGATCCCTTTAATGCGGTGAGTTTGATACCTGCGGCCACAGGCGTGTTCCGCGACATGACCAGTATCCGTTTCAATCATCCGGTGTGGGTGGCTGAAAACTGTACCGCATGTGGTGACTGTTATACGGTGTGCCCTGACTCAGCCTTGCCTGGACTGGCCTGCACCATTCAAGATGCCTTTGGTACGGCATTGAAAGGCATGACCCGTGCAGGCATGGAAACGGGACAATTACCTGCAGCCTTGCGTACGCTCGAAAAACGAATGCGCAATGCCACTTCCGGTGCAACGGATTCTTCCGTAGATGTGAATGCGCTCATGAATGAAACGATTGCCTCCATGTTGGCGGATACGCCCAGTGGAGAGCGTGAAAGCTTGAAGAAGGCGTTTGAAGGCTTCCAAAAGCATATGGGTGGATTTAAGTTCTCCCTCACCAAACCCTACTATAATCAGAAAGAGAGTGAACAACCCGGTTCCGGTGGACTGTTTGCCATCACTGTAAATCCTTACACCTGCAAAGGCTGCATGCTTTGTGTGGATGTGTGTAATGATGACGCATTGCGGGTGGCTCCTCAAACCCCCGAATCGGTTAAGAAACTCCGTAAAGATTGGGAGTTTTGGAATGAATTGCCTTCCACGCCCAAAGAGTTTATTCGGGTGGAGGATATGGACGAGAAAATCGGGGCCATGGAAACCATGTTGCTTGATAAGTCAGTCTATCAATCCATGGCTTGTGGTGATGGCGCCTGTACGGGCTGTGGTGAAAAAACCATTCTGCATTTGTTTACCAGTAGCATGACCGCCTTGATGCAACCTCGGGTGAAAAAACATCTGGAGCAAATCAATGACTTGATTGCCTCCTTGGAAGGGCTCATTCGGGAAAAATTGGCCGCTACGGTGGATGTGAGCAATTTGAGTGCGATTGAAAAATCGTTGGCCAGTCATTCAACGGGAGATCTGAAGCTTTCAGATTTGGCCAAAGAGCTGGACGAAGGGCAGGCGGGCAGTCCGATTGACCAGGAATGGTTGAAATCCATGACCCAACTGATTGCCAAACTCAAAGATTTAAAATGGCGCTATGAAGAAGGCCCGGGCAAAAATGGCCGTGCGAAGTTGGGCTTTATCAACTCCACAGGGTGTTCGTCCGTTTACGGTTCTTCTTGGCCCTATAATCCCTATCCTTTTCCTTGGGCCAATCATTTGTTCCAGGATTCTCCATCCGTGGCGATGGGTGTATTCGAAGGTCACATGTGCAAGATGGCTGATGGATTTAAAGTGATTCGTATGGCCAAGGCTGCCTTGGCGGGCGATGTGGATTTGGATGCTTTGGCTGACGAGTTGCGTTACTTCAATTGGAACTTGTTTACCGATGAAGAATACTTCCTCTGTCCTCCGCTTTGTGCGGTAGGGGGGGATGGTGCGATGTATGATATTGGTTTCCAAAACCTCTCCCGGATGTTGATGACGGGTCGTCCCATCAAAGTATTGGTCCTCGATACGCAAGTGTATTCCAATACCGGTGGGCAGGCATGTACCTCGGGCTTTATGGGGCAGGTTTCCGATATGGCTCCCTATGGTAAATCGTGGAAAGGGAAGAGTGAGATTCGCAAGGAGATGAGCCTGATTGGGGCTGCTCACCGTACCGCCTTTATCTTCCAGGGCAATACTTCCAATTACACACATTTGATCGAAGGCTTTATTGACGGGATCAATGCTCGTCGTCCTGCACTGTTCAATGTGTATGCGGTCTGTCAGCCCGAACATGGGGTGCCCGATGACTCCTCGGTGACCCGTAGCCGCATGGCCTTGGAATCCCGCGCGTATCCGCTGATGCGTTTTGACCCGGATGCCGGAAAAGATTGGGAAGAGTGCATTAGCCTGGAAGGAAATCCTGCCTTGGACAGTGATTGGCCGACCTACACTCTGGCCTACGAAGAAGCAGACGGCACGCCCCAGAAATTGGAATTGCCCATGACCTTCGCTGACTTTGCGGTATCGGAAGCACGCTTCCGGAAACATTTCCGGGTGGCGCCTCAGGATACCTGGAATGACAATATGGTGTTGCTGGCTGATTTCATTCAGTTGTCTGAGGAAGAACGCGAAGGCAAATTCCCCTTTGTGTGGACCTTGGATAAGAAAAACCATCTTATGCGGGTCTTGGTTGCCGAAGCGATTGTGTTGTCGACCGAAGAGCGTTTGGACTTCTGGAGAACCCTGAAATCGTTGGCGGGCCTCACTAAAAAAGTGGATCCCAAAGCGATTGCCGACCAAGTGCGTTCTGAAACGGCTCAAAAATTGACCCAAGGGTTGATGGCGATGTTGGGAGGGGATGTGAGTTTACCTGATCTCACGGCGGCCTCTCCGGCTCCCGCGGCGGATGCGCCTGCAGCTTCCGGATTTGAAGCGGCGTGGATTGACCAAAGTCTGTGCAGTTCTTGCGATGAATGTACGACCATCAATTCTGCGATCTTCGAATATGACGACTCCAAAAAAGCTTTCGTCAAAGATCCTCGTGGAGGTCCCTTCAAAGACATTGTGCGGGCGGCTGAAAAATGCACGGGCAAATGTATTCATCCCGGAACTCCCGCGGATCCGAATGAAAAGGATCTCGAAAAATTAATCAAACGTGCGGAGAAATATAACTAAAGAAGGTGCGGTGCCCGGGTTGTCGTTCGTGGCAACTTGGGAGGGTGGGGGATGCGATTTTTCATCCCCAAACCGTTCCTGTAGCTTCTAACCTTTGATCCCATTCTCATGTCCACTTCTTTTTCACTCTCACATTTCCTGCGCGGAAGTTTTCCACACGGAATTCATCCCCCGGAAAACAAACACTTCACGGCAGGTAAGCCTATAGAGCGCTTGGCCTTTCCTCCGCAGTTGGTGTTGCCCTTATCGCAGCATGCCGGCAAACCTTCGGTCGCTTTGGTACGCAAAGGCCAGGAAGTGGTGAGGGGAGAACCCATTGCCCGTGCGGATGGATTTGTCTCCGTCCCTTTACATGCGCCGGCCACGGGGGTGGTCAAAGATATTTGTTTAATGCCCTCTGCGCGGGGGAGCATGATTCAGAGTATAGTGCTGGATGTGTATCCCGGTGATCCTCAAGAGGTACTTTATGGTACTGAGGTGGACGTCGACGCAATGTCACCCGCTGAGATTATGCAGGCGGTTCAAGACACAGGTTTAGTGGGGTTGGGTGGCGCGGCTTTTCCGACCCATGTCAAATTGTCCGTCCCCGAAGGATGTCGCATTGATACCGTGTTGATCAACGGATGTGAGTGTGAACCCTTTCTGACCACGGATCATCGATTGATGTTGGAGCAGGCTGCAGATTTGGTGGCGGGCACCCGCATTTTAATGAAAGCCTTAGGCGCTGAGCGGGCAATCATTGGCACCGAAGAAAATAAATTGGATGCGGTGGCGGCCATTGAAGCGGTGTTGAGCGAAGGGGATACGGTTTCGGTGAAAGCGGTACAGACCAAATATCCGCAAGGGGCCGAAAAAATGTTGGCCAAAGCCTTGGTAAATCGGGAAATTCCTTCGGGTAAATTTCCTTCCGCGGTGGGCTTGGGTGTATTTAATGTCGCCACGGCTACGCAAATGGGGCAGTTGTTGCCCTTGAAACAAGGTGTGATTGAGCGGGTGGTGACGGTGACGGGACCGGGTATAGAACGGCCCGGAAATTACCTGGTACCGCTTGGCACCCCTCTACGATTTATTTTGGAAAAATTAGGATTCGAAGGCAGTGCGCGGCATTTGATTATGGGAGGTCCCATGATGGGAGGGACGGTATCCTCTTTAGATACACCCATTACCAAAGGATGTGGCGGTTTGTTGATCCTGAATGAACATCAATTGACCACTGAAGAGCAAATGAAACGCTTCCCCTGCATTAGTTGTGGGGCATGTGTGGATGCTTGTCCTCTGATGCTGAATCCCTGTGAATTAGGAAGGCTGGCCAACAAAGCGCAATACGAAACCATGGCCGAGCGTTATCATCTAAATGATTGTTTTGAATGTGGCAGCTGTAGTTATGTGTGTCCGGCGGCGATTCCGTTGGTGCAATATTTCCGCGTGGCCAAATCTGTAAACCGAACCAAGGCGGCAGCATCATGAGTGAAGCGGTGCAACTTAAAACTTCTCCCCATTTGCGGGGGATGCATTCGGTAGATAAAATTATGCGTCATGTGGTGTATGCTTTGATGCCGGTGGTATTGTTTTCAATTGTACAATTTGGGTTGTCAGCGTTGGCCTTGGTGTTGACCTCAGTTGTGGTTTGCGTGGGCACGGAGCATCTCTTTTGCAAATCAGGGGAACGTCCCTCTACCCTTCGTGATTGGAGTGCAGTGATTACGGGCTTATTGGTGGCTTTGATTTTACCTCCTGGTTTTCCGTTGTGGATGGCTGCCGTCGCGGCCTTTGTTGCGATCGCGGTGGGAAAATTATTTTTTGGTGGCCTGGGATACAATGTGTTTAATCCGGCCTTGGTGGGGCGTGCTTTTGCGCAAGCGGCCTTTACCGTGCCAATTACGACTTGGACCCCCGGTATGGCACATCGTCGTTTTCTTGAATTCATCCCCACCACCCTGACGGCACCCTTTTTGAAACCGGATTTTGCAGGATTTAATCTGTGGGTCGAAAGTTTAAAAATTGATGGCTACAGTGGGGCTACGCCCTTGGCCATGATGAAATTTGATCATGTCGAAGTGGATACCTTGAAATTGTTTTTAGGGACACTCGCCAGTTCCGCAGGAGAGAGTTCTGCACTGTTGATTTTATTGGGAGGCTTGTATTTGGCTTTTCGGAGAATGTTAAATTGGCGCGTCCCAGTGGCGATTTTGGGTTCGGCATTTATATTGTCAGGCCTCTTTTATTTAAAAGATCCAAGTCTCTATCCTTCGCCCTTTTTTACCGTGGTGTCAGGAGGATTGATGTTGGGGGCAGTGTTTATGGCGACGGACATGGTTTCCTCTCCGGTCACTCCCGTGGGCTTGTGGGTGTACGGCATTCTCATTGGAAGCCTCACCGTGATGATTCGATTGTTTGGGGGCTTAAATGAGGGAGTGATGTACGCAATTTTGTTAGGAAATGCTGCCACTCCCTTGATAAACAATCTTACGCAACCCCGCATTTACGGGTTTACGCGGAAACGGAAGGAGAAAGCCGCATGAGTGCATCTGCTTCCAGTTTCAAGTTGGTGAGTACCTTAGGTGGGATTGCCATCTTTTCAGGGATCTTGTTGGCCCTGACCTATGAAATCACGGAACCTCTGATTGCGCAAAACGAAAGTGAAGCGCTAGAGGCTGCGGTGTTTGAAGTATTGCCCGGCGCGGTGGAACGCGAAAACTATCTCTTGGATGATCAGGGATTACGAAAGGTGGATGCCGGAAGTTTGGAGAGTCCAAACCTTTATGCAGGACTGAATGAAGAGGGCGAGCGGGTTGGGTTTGCGCTACCTGGAGAAGCGCGTGGATATGCCGATGTGGTTCGGGTGCTTTATGGCTATGATCCCGTTCGAAAACAAATTGTGGGACTGCAAGTGCTTTCCAGCAATGAAACACCGGGGCTTGGGGACCGCATTGAAAAAGATGTAGCCTTTCGTGAAAATTTCACCGCGTTGGACGCCTCATTGGTTCATCCCATCGAAACGGTGAAACATGGCGAGAAGACGGAGCCCTGGCAAATTGATGGTATTTCGGGTGCGACCGTAAGTTCAAAAGCCATTGGCAAAGCGTTAAGCGAAAGTACGGAGGCGTGGATTCCTCCATTGACCACCGCATTGGAGGAAAGGCCATGAGTGTGAAAGGCAATGAACCCTTGACCATGGAGACCTTCACCCAAGGGTTGTGGAAAGATAACCCGGTATTTGTGATGTTGTTGGGGCTCTGTCCCACCTTGGCCGTCACGAATTCTGCCATCAATGCGTTGGCGATGGGGTTGGCGACCACCTTTGTGTTGATCTGTTCCGGATTTTTGGTGTCGTTGTTGCGGAAGGTAATTCCCAAACAAGTGCGTATCGCCTCCTACATTATTATTATCGCCACTTTTGTGACCATGGCCGATTATGGAATCAAAGCCATTAGTTTGGATCTCTACAAAGCGTTGGGGGCCTTTATTCAGTTGATTGTGGTGAACTGTATTATTCTGGGACGGGCTGAGGCGTATGCTTCAAAACAAAAACCATTAAAAGCGATGATCAATGGGGCGGGGATGGGACTGGGCTTTACGATCGCCTTGTTAAGCCTCGGGGTGGTGCGTGAAATTTTGGGCAGCGGCACCTTGTTTGGTATGCACCTTATGCCCGAACGTTTCCAAACGTGGTCGGTGTTTGTGTTGCCTCCCGGTGGGTTTTTTGTGCTGGCGGGGTGGTTAATGTTGTTTTCGTGGTGGCGTGAACGTAAAGCTCAGAAGGAGGTCATCTGATGGATCCGCAATCCCCTACATTTATTTTCTTAAACGCATTTTTGATTAACAACTTTGTGTTGGCCATGTTTTTGGGTCTGTGTCCCTTCTTGGGCGTATCGGGTAAAATCAAAACTGCTGGAAATATGGGCGTGGCTGTGACCTTTGTGATGCTGGTCAGCTCCATTTGTGCCTTTGGTTTAAATATTTTACTGACACGTTACCAACTCGAATTCCTGCGATTGATTTCATATATTGCGGTGATTGCCTCTGCGGTGCAATTGGTGGAGATGGCGGTGAAACGCTTTAGTCCTTCCTTGTTTCGTGCTTTGGGTATTTTTCTTCCTTTGATAACGACCAACTGTGCCATTTTGGGGTTAGCGCTGTTTCAGACCGCACGTGAATATACCTTTGTGCAATCCCTGGCCTTTGCTTTGGGGGCGGGTGCAGGCTTCACGTTGGCGTTATTGTTGATGGCGGGTCTGCGGGAAAAACTCGACTTGGCGGATGTGCCTTCGATTGCGAAAGGTGCAGCCATGAGTTTGATGATCGCCGGATTATTATCACTCGCCTTTATGGGCTTTGCGGGGTTGGGAGGATGATTGTACAAATCCTGATTGCCTCCGTTACGATTTTTGGGCTCTGCGGCTTTTGGCTGTGGTTGCAAGCGGTGAACCGTCGTTACGCGAAAGAACATCCTGAATTAGGTCGCTATCGGGAAGAGGGGGGAGAGTGTGGGAAAACCTGTGGTTGCGCCAACTGGAAACACTGCATGTTGAAGTCCGAAGCCCAAAAACAAAAAACGAAACCCAGCGAACATACGACCCCGTAAGCTCTGCCTTTATTTTATAGAATCTTTTCTCATTCTCACCTTCCAATTCCAACTACCAGGAGTCCAAATGAACCTCACCGAATATGATATCAGCCATCCTTATCACGCTGTGGTTGCGCGCAGTGAACGCATTACCTCAGAAGATTCTGCGGAAGTCCGTCACATCACCTTAAACATTTCTTCTGCGACCTTTAATTATTTAGAAGGTCAAAGTATAGGCGTGTTGGTTCCGGGACCTCACAGTTTTGGTAACACCCATCATATGCGTCTCTATTCCATTGCCAATGCCCGTCAGGGTGAAAAACAAAATGTAGCAGAAATCGCGATCTGTGTGCGCCGCTGTTTTTACTTGGATGAAGTAAGTGGTGAAGAATATCCGGGTGTGGCGTCAAAATTTTTGTGCGACCGGCGGGCCGGGGATGAAATTCTTATTGTGGGACCCTACGGACGTCAGTTCCTCGCACCACGTGATCCAAGTTGTAACCTGTTGATGATCGGTGTGGGAACCGGTATTGCGCCTTTCCGTGCGTTCCTTAAGCATATCTACAGCGAACGCAAAGATTGGAAAGGGAAAGTCCGTCTGTTCTATGGCGCCAATACCGGTATGGATCAGTTGTACTTAAATGATAAAAATAATGATCTGGCCCTCTATTATGATGAAGAAACGTTTGAGGCGATTCACGCCTTGAGCCCTCGTCCACATTTGGATGAGCCGGTGGACATGGCGGCCGCTGTTCGCGCCCATGCGGAAGAGGTGTGGGCCATGATTCAATGCGATAAAACCTACGTGTATGTCGCAGGCTTATCTCGTTTGGAAGGTCAGTTGGATATGGTACTCTCGGAAATTGCGGGATCTCCTGAAGCGTGGAAAGAACGCAAACAAGCTCTGATTGCGAATCGTCGCTGGGCGACCTTGTTTTATGCCTAAGACAGGTCTTTCCTGATAAGTAGTGTTGGTTAACCCTCCTCATGGATGACGATATCCGTGTAGGAGGGCTTTTGTTTCTCTGCGGGATAAGTGTTGCTTTTTAAAATCTCAGGTCTTTTTATATGTCGCTGTAGGTTTGAAACCCCTTGAGATCCCCCCTATGAAAAATACCGTCGCTTTCCTTCTGTTTTGTTTTCTGATGTCCTCTTCGTTGCTACGTGCACAAATAACCCGAGCCGAACAAGAAATGCTCACGCCTGATGATGTTATTGCCGATTTAATGGCCGGGAATGAAAAATATATCACTGGTAAGCTTACCGATGGCGATATTGTCTCTCGGATTGAGGCCTCTGCGACGGGTCAGCATCCTAAAGCGGTGATCCTGTCCTGTTTGGATTCGCGTGTCCCGGTTGAGTTGGTGTTTAATCAAGGCATTGGCGATGTATTTGTGGGGCGGGTGGCCGGAAATATTGAAAATGGAGACCAACTGGGGTCGATGGAATTTGCGACCAAGTTATCACGGGCAAAACTGGTGATGGTGTTGGGGCACGAAAGATGTGGCGCAATCAGTGGTGCGATCAACGAAGTTCAGTTGGGGAATTTGACTGCGTTATTGGAAAAGATTCGTCCCGCCATTGAAACGGTTGAAGGCTTTGAAGTAGAAGACCGGGTTTCCGCCAACGCGGCTTTCGTAAAAGCGGTGACCCAGCAGAATGTACGATTGACTGTGGAGAATATTCGGAAAGGGAGCCCGGTGTTGGCTGAATTAGAGAAATCCGGAGAGATCAAAATTATCGGGGCCATGTACGACGTGCAGACCGGTCGCGTTTCGCTGTTGGACTAGGAGGTCCTAGGTTTTTCTCGCAGGGCGCGGACTTCGGCTTCGCGTTGACTGCGAATATCGTGACCACTGGCGCTGAGGGTAGGGTCGCGAAAGGGGGGCGTGGATTCGAGAATGAGTCCTTCGCCTTGTTTGAGGGCGATGGTGCCTCCACGGTGTGGAGAAGGGGCGTGGGTGTCTTGAACGATGAACCCCGCTTCCTGTAAGGCCATGCGCACCATTTTCGATTGCGAATAGGTAAGCAATGCACCGTCTGGTTTTAGACGTTGAAAAAAGTGGGCAAAGAGATCGACGGTCCAGCATTCTGAATTGCGATTCGGACTGAAGGGATCGTGGAAAATGAGATCGTACGGACCTTGCAAGTGTTGAATGGTCTGGCGGACATCCCCGAGATGAAGATCCACGCGTTTTGTTTCCACTTGATACTGCCCCGTGGCTTTTAGTTGGAGGAGCAAGGGATCCTCAGGAAACAACAACAGGCCCCGATCGAGGGCCTGTGTCTCCGTTTCGAGGCTGTCGATCTGCAAAGGGAAGCTGGCCGTGACCGCTAAGGCGGCCCGACAGTTGAGTCCCAATCCAAATCCGACATCCAAGAGTCGTACCGATTCCGTCTCTAAGCGTTCTTTTAACCGAGAGGGCTCAATAAATTTGAACCGGGTCTCGGTATCCGCGCCATCGAGGGAATGGTAGGCTTCCCCCACCTCCGGATGCCGGAGGGTGAGGCTGCCATCATCGGTGCGAATCAGTTTAGAAGTCCTCCGTGGACTTAAATACACCTACTTTCATGCTTTTCATGGTGTAGATTTCGCGTCCGTCAACAGATACCACGGCATCCGCAATGGCCATGACCAATTTACGTGCGAGTACGCGACGAATGTGAACGTGGTACCGAACGATTTTGTTGGTGGGAAGGACTTGGCCGGTGAATTTGACTTCATCAACGCCCAATGCGCGTCCGCGTCCGGTATATCCCTGCCATGCGAGGAAAAATCCAGTGAACTGCCAAGTGGCATCGAGTCCGAGGCACCCAGGCATAACGGGATCGTCCTGGAAATGACATTTGAAGAACCATAGGTCAGGATGTACGTCTAATTCAGCGATAATTTCGCCTTTTCCATAGCGACCGCCGGTTTCATTGATTTCGACCACGCGATCGGCCATCAACATATTAGGCAAAGGCAATTTAGCAGAGTCGGGGTGGAAAAGTTTACCTTCTCCGGCTTTGATCATTTCAGATTGATCGTATGAACTTTTTTTCACAAATTCAGACATAGTGTTTAGGGTTCCTCTTTCCTTGTTAGGAAGTGTGGGTTAAGTTAAATTTTGACTTTCAATTGAAAGATTCGAAAACACTTGTCGATTTAATCTCGTTCGGTCAAGGAAGACTTACCATTCGTTCAGTCCAATCGATATAGAAAATGCCACCTAATCCCTCCCTTGACTTCCTGCAACAGATCTTCAGCGATGCCGCCTGGCCATTGGTGGCTTCGGGGTTGCGATGGTTGTTTTTATTGGGGTTATTGTGGAGTTTGTTCCGATATCAGTGGGATACATCTTCGAACCGTTCTCGGGTTTCTTTGCCAAGATTGAGCTCTTTTTGGACCTTTTTGATCTTACTTTGCTTCGGTGGCATTGCTTTCCGTCAGGCGCAGTGGCAATTGATGGGACGCCATCATGAAGCCTTTGTCTCCTTCATGCAGCGGTATGATCGTCGGGAATTTAACCCGGCGCACCGTATTCGGGCCGGTAAAATCCTTGATCATAACAATCGGATCCTGGTGGAAAGTCGGGTTTCGGAGAAAGGTGTTACCAAACGTTTTCACCGCTATGGTCCTACCTTCGGTCATGTTTTGGGATACAACGATCCGGTTTATGGGTTAACCGGAGTCGAATCGGCGGCTCAACGCAGTTTGTTGGGACAAAAATTGGAATCCAAACAAGATTGGAAGGCTTTGGGGGCTGAAGTCTTAGATCGGGAACGATTCGCCGAAGGCCCGGCGGTGTATACCAGTTTGGATTTGGGCTTGCAGCGTCGGGCGTCTGAATTGTTGGGAGATCAAAAGGGGGCGGTGGTGGTGATGGAAATCAAGACGGGGGAAATACGGGCCTTGGTCAGTCATCCCGATTATGATCCCAATCGACTCTACAACGGCTTGTTTTCGGGGAAAGTCCCGGATGCGCCTTTGATGAATCGTGCGATTACGGGTCATTATCCCCCGGGATCCGTCTTTAAGGTGTTGATTGCCGCTTCGGCTTTACAGAATGGATTTAAGGGTACGTATGCGGCGCCGCCGGAAGGATACACCAACTCTCCCGCCAATCCCCCGATCCGTGATCATGAATATTACGCGGCCAAAGAAAAGGGGCAGACCTGGCGGGGATATGGTCCGATGAGCTTAAGTACGGCCTTGGCTAAATCGTCGAATGTGTTTTTTGCCCAATTGGGGGTGGATACGGGTGCGGCATCGCTCCTGCGCACCACTCAAGCGGCGGGCTTGGCACGGGAGTTTTATTTATGGCCAGGATCTGAACCCACCTTGCGAGTGAAGGCGGCGGATATACCTGATCTTACGGATAAAAATCCCTATGAAATTGCGCAATTCAGTATTGGACAGGGAGATCTGTTGGTGAGTCCTTTACAGGTGGCCATGATCTGTGCGGCGGTGGCTAATCAAGGGGTGGTGGTGAAACCGACCTTGGAACGAAATGCCGTGGTGCAACCTCTGGGACGTTTGTGCGGTCCTCAACAAGCGGATCAATTGAAGTGGATGATGTATAAAGTGGTTCAGGAAGGCACCGGGCGGGGAATGAAAATGGCGGAATTACCCGTGGCGGCGAAAACGGGAACTGCGCAAACAGGTGGACATCAGTTGTCACATTCCTGGTTTGCAGGATTTGCGCCCGTGAGTGAACCCCGTTGGGCCTTTTGTGTGTTGGTGGAGCACGGTGGATATGGATCGGCTGCGGCGTTGCCGATTGCCAGAGATCTTATGCGCGATGCGCTGCAGGAGGGATGGCTGAAGCTTTAAGATGGCTACGCAAAAGAAAAAGACAGAGGCCACGGAATCCGTGGCAGAGGAGCGTTCCCCCATTCGCTGGGGTGGTACGCTGTTGTTGATGGTCATCGGGATGATGTTGGTGTTGGGGGTTCGGGCGGGCGCGGGACAGCGTTTACATCTTTCAGATCTGCTGCCTTTTCTGCTGTGGCTGTTGTCGACCTTCTTTTTGACCCTGATGTTGCATTGGGGCAAATACCGAGGATCGCGGGTATTGCCTGAATTAATTTTGCTGCTCAGTGCGATTGGGGTGCTGGTGCGGAGCCGCATGGAAGGGAGTATCGAAGACCTCACGGGCTGGCGTCATCTGGTGCAACCCCTTGGATTTGTGTGGTTGTGGTTGGCGTGGTGGTTTTCGAGAAAAGGACGTATTTCCAATATGCGCTGGTTTTGGCCCTTTGCTTTTTTGTTGTCTTTGGCGATTTTGATCGGCCTGATCGGATTGGGAAGTCAATTCAGGGGGGCTTTTTACGGTCCGGGAGGATTAACTCCCAGTGAATTGCTCAAAGTGTTTATTCCCTTTGCGTTGGCAGGATATTTTTCGCGCAACGAAAGTCAGTGGGACGCACGACCTTGTTGGCATCCTCCTTGGGCTTCCGGACTGCAGTTGTTCATGGGCTGGGGGCTGTTGTGTGGATTGTTGGTGCTGCAACGAGATCTCGGGTTGCTGGTGTTGCTGAGTTTGATGCTGGTGGTGATGCTGATTTCGGTGACGCGCTCTTGGAGTTGGGGGGTGCTGCTGATTGGCGCGATGGCGGGAGGGGGCTGGTTGGTGTTGGAGTATGTGGATCACGGCGCGCGCCGTTTACAGGCCTGGCTGGATCCCTTTGCCGATCCCACAGGCAGTGGCTGGCAGGTGTTGCAGGGCTTGAGCGGGTTGTATGCCGGAGGCTTGACGGGTACAGGTTTAGGCGCTGGACGACCCGATCGTATTCCCATCGCAGGTTCTGACTTTGTGTATGCCGTGTACGGGGAAGAATTGGGGTATGTGGGCTGTCTACTGCTACTCTTTCTGTTTGGATTTCTCTTGCGACGTTGTGCAGGAGTGGCCAACCTGCAACGTGAAAGTTTCCCCGGGTTGTTGGCCACAGGCATCACGGCCGTATTGGCGGTGCAAGTGCTGGTAAATATCGCGGGCGTGGTGACCTTGTTACCCATCACGGGTATTACCTTGCCCTACATCAGCCAGGGGGGGAGCAGTATTTGGGTGACCAGTATTCAGTTTGGCTTATTGCTGGGCATGGCTGAACCCGCTGTCCGAAAATCAAAGAAACGCGCCAGCAAACGTGGTGCAAAAACAAAAAAATAAATGGAGA
This sequence comes from Kiritimatiellota bacterium B12222, assembly GCA_029719485.1. Classification (GTDB taxonomy): domain Bacteria; phylum Verrucomicrobiota; class Kiritimatiellia; order SS1-B-03-39; family UBA6053; genus UBA6053. The sequence goes on from CP120722.1 coordinate 2,224,244, forward strand.
GAGAGATGGACCCTGAACAAATTGGATATCTTGTAGGCGTACTGGTAGGTGCACTGTTTGTGGGATGTGTGTTGGGTGTCGTACCCTTGTTGATGGGGCTCAAACAAAAGCGTAACGGGCTCGCGTGGTCTGCTTTTGGGGTGACGGTGCTCTCTTCATTCATTCTCGGCATTATTTTAGCATTGCCGGTAATGATCATTTTTACAGTGGTGTTATGGGTGACCCGCAAAAAAGCTACAGCAGAAGTCCCTCCTATGCCTAAGGCCGGCTCAGAGGGCTGACGCGGGCTTAAGGTCGTGTCAGCAGATGGAAGACGGCATCGATGACCTTGGCCATGCGTGGGTAATCGAGTCGGTCTGCTGTATCGCCTTTGCGATGGTATTCCTGATTGCGCATAAAGGCGGTGTCGGTGATCATGACCGCTGGGTAGCCAAAGGTCCAGTAGTTGCGGTGATCTGAAAAATCAATGCCGGGTATTTGTTCCGGTCCGTTGAGGTATTCCACGGGTAAGTCGGTGCCGGCCTGCATCGCGCTGTGAACCTGACGGGTGAACGCGACTTGATCCATGCGACTGATCACGGCAATGAAATTTCCCCGATCAGGATAAACCTTGGCCAAACTGGGGAGGGGATAATGCTGACTGTTTTTGCGATCACTAAAGTAGCCTATCATTTCTAAGGACAGCATGCCTACGACAGGGGTTTTGTTTTCTTTGAGTGATTTTGCGTGAACATAACTGCCCATTTGTTCTGACCCGAAGAAAGGAGGTTCCTCCAGGCAATAGGCCACCACTTCCACAGAGGGTGGCGTGGGCATTTCTCCAAGACGGTGAGCCAGTTCGATCAGGCCGGCGACGCCACTGGCATTGTCATCGGCACCCGGGGTACCTTTGTGGGCATCGTAATGTGCGCCCACGATCCAACGCGGCGCTTCGGGATTTCCGTAGATGGCCCGAATATTTTTATAAACGATGCCTCTGACCGTGAAGCGTTGTATCTCCACCTTGGCGTGGGATTGCTCAAAACTTTTTTCGATAAATGAGGCTGCCAGCTCAAGATTTTTGACGTCCACATAAGAGCGTGGAGAAAAATCTTCGGAAAATAGGCGCACGGTGGCTTCCAATTGCGCCGGAACCCCCGGACCCTCTAGAGGTTCAGCACTCCATCCGCAGCTGATAATAAGTAAAGCGAGACAGGAAACGCTGAAGGATAGCACGGGGTGATGCATAAAAAAGATGTTCGGTAGGAGGAGACGGCTTATGAGGAGGAGAGGAAGGAAGAGTACCGCCTCCAGCCTACCGAACAAAGTGTATAATCAAATTCTTTACCTTCATAGACTGCTATGCTCTATGTGTGTTCAAAATAATGCTATGAAAAAAACTCACGCTCACATTTGTATCTTAGACTCCTTCACTACTGACCAGGGAGTTCTCGACTGGTCGGCGTTGCAAAGTCTTGGTACTGTAGATGTTTATGAAAGAACAGGTCCTGAGGAAGTCCTATCGCGATGCGCTGGAAAGACCATTGTCATCACGAATAAAGTGCCACTGGACAAACAAACTATTTCACTTTTGCCCGATTGCAAACTGATATGTTTGCTCTCGACCGGAACCAATGCTGTAGATTTAGAGGCCACCCGTCAACGGGGGATACCGGTTTGCAATATTCCTGCCTATAGTAGCGATAGCGTTGCGGAGTTGGTTTTTGCATTTTTACTCCATGAATCGAGACGCGTGGATGTACATGCCCACTCGGTTCGTCAAGGAGAGTGGACGGGGAATCAGGACTTTTGTTACCTCAAAACTCCGCAAAAAGAATTGCGAGGAAAAGTGCTGGGGCTGGTGGGATTTGGCGATATTGCCCAATCGGTTTGCCGGATTGCGAAGGCCTTTGGATTGCGGGTGCTGGCCACGACGCCACATCCGGAGGGTAAACCAGCATTGGGGCAGGACTTTGTGAGTCGAGCAGAGTTACTTGCACAATCAGATTTTGTTTCTCTTCATTGTCCGTTGACCCCCGAAACGAATCAGCTGGTGAATGAGGCTTTTCTGAAAGAGATGAAAGCGGGTGCGGTGCTGATCAATACGGGACGGGGAGGGCTTTTGGACGAATCCGCTGTCGCACAGGCTTTGGGGTCTGGGCATGTGGCGTCCGCGTATTTAGATGTGTTATCCTCTGAACCGCCTGCTGCGGATCATCCCTTGTTGAATGTCCCGAATGTCTGGATTACCCCGCATATCGCTTGGGCGACCGATGAGGCCCGCAGTCGATTAATTGAAATTCTGACTGAAAACGTGCGTGCGTGGATGTCAGGCAACCCCCAAAATGTGGTGAATGGCTTGTGAGTACTTTTGAAGGTTTAAAACATGAAATCACCCGAGGCATTCAAGCGGGTGAACATTTTGGTGCTCAAGTCGCCATTTCTGTGAAAGGTGAACGGCTGTTGGAGGAGGCGATGGGGATGAATGAAGCCTTTCAGCCCTTGCAACAAGATATGCTGATGCTGTGGTTGTCCGCATGTAAACCTGTCGCGGCAGTGGCCTGTGGCATTTTAATGGATCGTGGTCTATTGGATTTGGAGCGTCCGGTGGCGGAATGGATTCCTGAATTTGCCTCCCGCAAAAAAGACAAAATTACGCCCCGTCATTTGTTGACCCACACGGCGGGGATTCGTGGAGCCACTCTGGGATGGCGTCCGAAACCCTGGGAAGATATTATCGGCATGATTTGCCATTCCAAACCGGAACCTCACTGGGCGCCGGGAGAATTGGCGGGCTATCATGTGGATTCGGCCTGGTACATGTTGGGTGAACTGATTCGCGTGATCGATGGACGACCTTATGAGCATTTTGTGCGCGAAGAAATTTTTCTGCCCTTAGGCATGGAAAGTTGCTGGGTGGGGATTGATGACGACCTGTATGAGGACTGGGAGGATCGGGTGGCCATGGTGTATGATACTCATTTTGGCGTGCCCGTGGTATTGGAAGAATTGTGTAGTCGTGAGTCGGTGACCTGTTGTCGTCCGGGAGGCAATGGTCGAGGTCCCGCCCGTGAATTTATATTATTTTACGAGGCGTTGCAACGCATGGTGAAAGGGGAGTCTGGAATTTTGAAACCCGAAACGGCCCGTACCTTGGTGGATCGTCATCGCGTGGGCATGATGGATAAAACCTTTCGACGTACTATTGATTGGGGACTCGGCTTTATGCGTCAATCCGACTTTTATGCTCCCGGAGATACGCCTTACCAATTCGGGAACTATGCCAGTCGTGAAGCCTTTGGTCATTGTGGCAATCAAAGTACGGCTTCCTTTTGTGATCCGTCATTTGATCTTTGTGTGAGTCTGTTGTTCAACGGCCTGCCGGGGGAAGACACTCATCAGGCCCGCATGCGCGCCGCGTTGAGCGCGATTTATGAGGATCTCGGTTTTACGTCTGAGTGCTCTACGACTGCCACTGAGTCCTGAAAACGCTGGTTTTGACGCCTTCTTTTGGAGAGAGGCTGTTCTAAATAGCGTCATAAAGAAAAAAAGGTGGTCATTTTTTCCGAATTCCTGCATCATGTAATGATGAGGAAGACGGTTCTTACGTTTATGACTAAATTTAAAGGAAGGCTGAAATCGCAACGAAATGTCCGTACCCGACATTTACAGCAGGTTTGTGCTCATTATTCAGGTCTGACTTTTCAGCTTCGTTGTACTCCCTCAGGAAGCTTTGAGTTTGTTTATGTGAGTGAGAACATTCAGTCGATTTTTGCAATTGCGCCAGAATCCGTGTTGGAAAACATCGATGCGCTCCTCGAAAGGTTTGAAGAATCAGAAAAAGAACATTTTCTCTCTTTGTTTCAGCCGGAGTTATCCCAGCCCATTGAGATCCATACCTTTCCTTTAAGCGAAGTGGGGAAGGCGCGTCGTTGGTTTGAGTTGCACCTGTCTCAGGATCCGTTGCATGCGATGGAATGGCATGGCAGCCTGATAGAGGTGACCCAGCAAAAAGAAACCGAACGCAAGTTAGAGGAGGCCTACGCCGAACAACTTCGAACCAAAAAACTGTTTAATGCGTCGTTTATGGAAGCGCAATCGGCCGCCATGGCCGCAGAGGCGGCCAATCGTGCTAAAAGTGAATTCCTCGCCAACATGAGTCACGAAATTCGTACCCCCATGAATGGTGTGGTGGGGATGACCGGGCTATTGTTGGATACGGCGCTGAATGATGAGCAGCGCCGTTATGCGGATTCAGTGGAAAGTTCGGCTTTGTCCCTGCTGACCCTGATTAATGATATTCTCGATTTTTCAAAAATCGAGGCGGGGCATGTCCAATTGGAGTCGATGGATTTTGACTTATATCGACTGGTTGAAGATTTTGCCTTAAGTTTGTCCGTACGGGCCAAAACAAAAAATGTTGAGTTTTTGTACGATATTGACACCGATATACCGCAGTTTTTTATGGGGGATCCTGGACGATTACGCCAAATTTTAACGAATCTTGGTGGGAATGCGGTTAAGTTTACGCAGGAAGGTGAGGTGGTGGTAGCCGTGACAAAAGTGGCGGAAGACGAAGGGACCCTGCGCCTTCGTTTTAGTGTGCGGGATACGGGGGTCGGTATTCCTGCCGAAGCGTTAGGCGTTTTGTTTGAAAAATTCACCCAAGTGGATGCGTCGATCACCCGTCGCTTTGGGGGAACGGGTTTAGGGTTGGCGATTACCAAGCAGTTGGTGGAATTGATGGGGGGGGATATCGTGGTGGAAAGTGAAGAGGGCAAAGGATCTACATTTTGGTTTGAGATTCCCTTGGAAAAATCAAGCGTGGTAGATCGCGAATCTCCCGATTTCCCGGAGCGGCTGGAAGGGGTTCGCGTGTTGGTGATTGATGACAATCACACCCATTTGCAGATCATGACCAAACGTTTGCAAAAATGGAAGATGAGCGTGAAAAACGCGCGGGGAGGTGTTGAGGCTCTTTCCGTGTTGCGGGATGCGGTGACTGCGGAGGATCCTTTTGACATTGCGATTCTCGATATGCACATGCCCGAGATGGATGGTGTGACATTGGCGAGGAAAGTGAAAGCCGATCCGGCGCTCAGGCAGACACAGTTGATCCTGATGTCGTCTGCGGGAATTTCCAGATCGAAATTTTTAATAGATCAAGTTGGTTTTGCTGCGGTATTGATGAAGCCCGTTCCTCAGAAAGATACCCTTCATGCGATCCTCAGTGCCTTGTCAGGATCTTCGTCTCACTTTCCCGGATCTTCCAGACCACCGACCTCCATTCCGTCGGTCTCCTATGAGGACGCACGTGTATTGGTGGCTGAAGATAATCCTATCAACCAGCAAGTTGCCTTGGGTATCTTGAAAAAATTGGGTGTGCAGGCGCATGCGGTGAATTCGGGGGATCAAGCGATACGTGCATTGGAGCAGCAGGCCTATGCCTTGGTGTTGATGGATGTTCAAATGCCGGTCATGGATGGTCTGGAGGCGACCCGCAGAATCAGGTCCGAGAGCACGAAGGTGTTGAATCCTCAAGTTCCCATTGTGGCCATGACGGCGAACGCCATGGAAGGTGATCGTGAATTTTGTTTGGCAGCTGGCATGAATGACTATATGTCTAAACCCATTTTAAAAGCAGAGTTCATACGAATTTTGGCTCTGTTTCTTCATCCCTCCGCCACTGCTGCTGCCGGCAACCCTGAACAAGATCTGACTATGGACATGAGTACAACTGATGAATATAAGGTGATGGGTGATCATTTTTCTTTGGTAGAGGAATTGGATGATGCTGAGTTGGTACAAAGTATCATTGCGGATGTGGTAAAAGGTACGCAACAAGAGTTGCCGTTCTTGCAGCTGAAAATAGAGCAAGCGGATTGGGTGCCCGCTGGTTTAGATGCCCATCGCATACGTGGTGCTTTATTAAATGTGGCCGCGGATCAAATGTGTGAACGACTGCTACAGCTCGAAAATGCCTGTAAAGCGCAGAGGGCAGAAGATGCCCGACAGCTTTATCGGAAGGTGAACGAAGATTTTATAATGCTACAGCATGAATTACAGAAACGGAAGCTCTTGGAAAGTGTGCTGAGTTCATGAATGCGTACCATCAGCAAAGTGCGGCCTCGCAATTGCCTTCAGCTCTCGCCAAGGGCGTGAGATTTGGCTGCACGGAATGTGGCTGGTGCTGTTCGGGCACTCCGGGCAAGGTCCGGGTGAGTGATAAAGAAATTCAGGCCATTTCCGAGTTTCGGAAGCAGTCCGAAGCCGCGTTCCGAGCGTCGGAAGTTCGGGTGGTTGAGGGGGAGACGCTGTTAAAAGAAAAACCAAATGGCGATTGTGTGTTTTTTAACCACAACCGCTGCGATATTCATCCGGTCAAGCCCATGCAATGTCGCACTTATCCCTTTTGGATCAAAAATGTACGCAGCGATGAAGCTTGGGAGCGTTGTCGCAAGGAGTGCGAAGGCATTGGACAGGGGGACTGGGTTTCACCTGAAGAGATTGTGCGTCAAGTGCAGGAAGGGATGGCGGATACGCCTACGGCGTAACCCGACATTTTCTCAGGGCTTCAAACAGGACGATTCCGACAGAGGTGGCTAAATTGAGAGAGCGCACGGCGTGGGTTTGCATGGGGATGATGAGTGCATGCGCCCCGGCTTTTTCGAGCACATCTTCGGATAATCCACGGGTTTCGGGTCCAAACACCAACATGTCTCCCGGGCCAAAATCGGCTTCCGTATAACAGCGGGTGGCTTTGGTGCTCAGATACCAGACTTTGCGATGCGGGACTTTTTCCAAACAGGCTTCCAGAGAGTCGTGCTCATGGAGATCGACATGGGGCCAGTAGTCGAGTCCTGCCCGACGTACACTCTTTTCTGAAAGGCTGAAACTTAAAGGGTGCACCAAATGTAAGCGTGTTCCCGTGGCCGCACAACTCCGGGAAATGTTTCCGGTGTTCGGGGGGATCTCGGGTTCAACCAAGACGACTTGGAGGGGAGGAGTAGGCCATTCGCTCATGGGTTTATTTTAGGGAATGAGTTAGGACTGAGCGGGGAGGCTGACGTACTCGAGCAAGTCATGTCGGTACAATCCTTTGATCGCTTCCACATCCATGGTGTGACCCGCTTTGTAGGAAGAGACCTTGCCTATAAATACACCACGTTCGATGAGGGCGATGGCGGCTAACAGATCTAAAACGGCGCGATGCCAAACGGCTTCCAAGGCTTTGCCATTTACGACCAGTCCGGCTTCATTGTGATATTTTTTCTTGCCTGCAATGAGTACGTTTTTATCGGTGTAGCCTAAATTACGCACGTCCGCAAACAGTTTGCCCACGGTCTGACAGATCATTTTTTTCTGGGCCGTGGTGTTGGTTCGCGCATGCGCGCCCCGTCGGAAGGTTTGGGGGTTGACCACCATTTTGATGCGTTGTTCGCCAATCGCGTTGGGGAAAGAAATACCGCAATCGAGTTCCAGACGAGGATTTGCAGGATCAGCAGGTTCAAAATACAACAGTTTGCCTTCCGGGGTGGCAAAGGCGACGGGTTGTTTGACCGTGACGTAATCTAACGGAATGGAGGAGTCGACTTTGCCGGCGGATGCGAGGGCATCGACCAAGGGCATACTGCCGACATCGAAAAGCGGGGGATCGCCGGAATCAATCTTGATAATCAAATTGTCGACCTGCATGCCCATGCGCAAAGCGATGATGTGTTCAACCAAGCGCACGTAGTTATGAGGGGGGCCTGAGCGCAAAACGATATTGCTCACCACTTGACCGGTGGTCCACACATTATGAATGGCGACTTGAATGCGCAACCAGTCGGGATGATCCGCACGGTCAAACCACCAGCCTTCGCGGTCAGTGGGTAACAATTCAAGGGTACGTGTTTCTTTGCCAAAAAAGGTGCCGGGACCCTGAACGGTGACAGGCCGTTCAATGGTGGTGCGTTTGCGCCGAATGGGTTCGGGGGATTGTTGAGAACAATCTTCATCCACAGGCATGGATTGCAGGGTGTTCCAAAGAGCATAGGCGTCTTCTGGACTGCCTGTGAGACTGATACCGGGGAGGGATGATGACATAGCCTAGGTGCATAAAGTATTTACCGTCCGTGCGTCAAGTTAAATGGGGAATAGGGCGTCATGTTCCGGGGATCACCCCGTCCCTCTATCCCTGCGTTTACCGTTTCCACCCACAAAATCGAAATGGCTGTCGTCATCGGCATTAGCCCCCCCAAGCGGAGTGATCTTCGATAAATCTGGTTTTTCTTTGAAAAACCTTCTAGTTCTGCGATCTCACTCCTCCTTCTCAACGGCTCCTCATTATGAAATGGAAAATCATCTCTGTCGGTAAACCTTCTTTCCCCTGGGTGCGGGAAGGGCTGGAAACGTACCTCAAGCGGGTGCAACCCTTTGCACCTGTGGAAATGATTCAGCTGAAAAAAGGGGATGCGGCCGCTTTTAACAAAGTGATTGGATCCGCTAAAGTCATGGCCTTGGATGAACGGGGCAAAAGTTTTCGCACGGGGGCGCTGGCCCAACAGGTGACCGAATGGGAACTGGATTCGGTGCGGGAAATGGCGGTGCTGATTGGCGGATCAGACGGACTTCCGGCCGAAATTCGAAATCAGGCCCACCATTGTTTCAGTTTAGGCGCGCAAACCCTGATGCATGAACTGGCTTTGCTGGTGTGGATGGAGCAACTCTATCGGATTTATACCCTCAAGGCAGATCATCCTTATCATCGGGAGTGAATACGGGTAAATCGAAATCCGAAGCGTGCATGTATTGAGCTCGATCCCGATACCGATTGCGATCATACTCCAGTATCAACTCTCCGAGTTCCCGTTTCTCGTTGAGGGCTTGTTTATTTATTTGGAAACGGATTTCAGCGCCGAAGGTGCAGCCCTATACTCGCCTGGGGTGAAGCCCCAGGATGAGAATAAAATTTTGGTGTAGCGCTGAAAGTGCGGTCCTATAAGTCACTTTATCTGAATAATATAGGGCCACACTTTCAGTGTTTAAATATTACAAAAACAGTCCCCAGGGTTTTACCCTGGGCTGGTATAGAGTCGCACCTTCGGCGCTAAACTACACCTGGGAGCGCTGGATTCTGTCTGCTGAGCAGATGGGGAACCCGGGTTATGAAACCCGGAAACCTGAAGGTTTTCCTTGGAATCCGCCTAAAGTCGGGACGGGGAAGTTATGTGGCCTCTTCTTGAGAGGAGGGGGCGGCTTTCTTTTTGCCGAAGCGATGCTCTTCGCCTTTTAACAGACGCTGAATATTGGTTTTGTGGCGAATGACCGCCACCACGCCCAAGGCGGTGAGAATGCCGGCGAGCAGGGGATTGTCGGCATAAAACACCCAGGCGGAGACGGCTACCGCGATGGCGGCCAAAATGGAGCTCAGGGAAACGATGCGACTGATCAGCATGCTACCCACCCAGACCACGGCGGCCACCGCGATGCAGAGCGGAGCGACGGCGACAATCACACCCGCTGAAGTGGCAATGCCTTTGCCTCCTTTAAACTTAAGCCACAGCGGAAAGTTATGACCCACAATCGCCAAGGCACCCGCAATCAGGGGGAAGTTGGGGTGGCTGTCTAAAAATTCAGGACTGAGCAAAAGGAGAGGGAGGACTTTGGCACTGACCAAGCCTTTAAGGAAATCAAAGAAGAAACATAGAAGGCCCCATTTTTTGCCTACCATACGAAAAACATTGGTGGCGCCAATGTTGCCACTGCCTTTGCTGCGAATATCGACCCCACGGGCGCGACTGATTAAAAGTCCGAAAGGAATGGACCCAAGGAGGTAAGAAAGGATCAGAATTAAGTATTGTTGGTTCATTGTTACGCTTTGTGCAAAAATTTTGTATCATTTATCTTTTTTTCAGCTTGATGGCAATCATCTCTGTGTGTACGTTTTCAGAAACATAGCACCTCAAACACGAAGGGACTTACACATTATGAAAAAAATATTATTTAGTTTAGCATTGGCCTTTGCCGCAACTTCAGTTGTTCAAGCTCAAGAAGCAGTTTATTCTAATGTGGTGGGGATGGTTAAGAAAACACTTATGGCTGAAAAATTTATATTTGTTCAGTATCCTTTTATTTTTGAGGATGATGCGACCCCCAGTGTTGAAGATTTGCTTCCAGATGTCGCCGTCGGGACTATCGTTTATTTTTGGGATTCTGGTATTCAGGAATATAAAACTGTACAGAAACTAACACCTTCGTTTTGGAACCCTCCAAATCAGAATGTAGTGAGAGGTATAGGTTTCTATGTAGTTTTACCAGCTGGTGCAACTGACCAAGACTTAGTCCTCTCTGGAGAGGTGCCCGATGATACGGAATATCCTGAAACAATTCTTACCCTTCAACCAGGTTTTAATGCCGTTGGAAACCCCTATCCAACTGAAATAACCATTGAGAATTCAGGTATTCAAGATGCAACAAATCCTGGGGATCAAGTTGCTTTTTGGGATCCCGAGCAAAGTAATTTTGTTTTTGTTCAGAAACTTACACCTACTTTTTGGAACCCTCCGAATGTCACAATACCAGTAGGAAGCGCTGTTTTCCTTCAAGTGGCGACAGGAGTGGATATCGTAAGTACCCCGAATTATTCTTTAACTAATGATTAACATTGTCTAAGGCGACACATAATATGAAATTTAAATTATACCTACTTTGTATACTGGGTTGTTTAGCTACAACAACATTTGGTTCTGTTACTATTACATGGAATACTTTGGCTGGTGGCGAGATTTTACTTGCAGACGGAACAACCCCAGCTCCATCTAATTATTTTGCACAACTAATATGGACACCTTCTGAGACGACTTCTGATTTAAACCCAGATAATCCACTTTTACCAACAGGATCAGAAGTGGTTTTGTATTCTCAAGAACTTAATGGTTTTTCTTTAGATGGTTTTATCCTTGGGCCTGCATCAAACATCAATATTGATGATTCTTTTGCAGGCGGTTATTTATACACTCGTGTTTTTGAAACAAATTCTCCGGCGATTGGAGATTTATATGGTCAAAGTAGTAATTTTGGCGGAAATGCAAATAATGCAGTAGATGGTAGTTTAACTGTTACCACAGCTAATCCAACAACGGGGAATACATTTAATCCTGTAGGAATTATTGTTAATCAACAGATTATAGCAATTCCTGAACCCTCAACCATTGTCATGTTATTTATGGCATTCGTTGGATTGGTTGCCTACAGAAAAAGAAAGTAAGCTTTCTTTTTGTCGGATCAAAAAAGCCTCGCATTTGCGGGGCTTTTTTTGGGTCTGTGACTCGTTGGGGAGGGGGATGTCAGGTCAAATTTCAGGATACCCGCTCGCCCTGCAAGCAGGACTCACGTTTTTGCGGGAGGATGAGCTTGGCCTGAGGGAGATCCCCGCTCGCCCTGCAAGCAGGACTCACGTTTTTGCGGGAGGATGAGCTTGGCCTGAGGGAGATCCCCGCTCGCCCCGCAAGCAGGACTCACGTTTTTGCGGGAGGATGAGCTTGGCCTGAGGGAGATCCCCGCTCGCCCCGCAAGCGAGACTCACGCTTTCCCAGTGGGGGTATTGTTTCTGGTTTTAGATCCCCGCTCGCCCTGCAAGCAGGACTCACGCCCCGCAAGCAGGACTCACGCCCCGCAAGCAGGACTCACGCCCCGCAAGCAGGACTCACGCCCCGCAAGCAGGACTCACGCCCCGCAAGCAGGACTCACGCCCTGCAAGCAGGACTCACGTTCCGCAAGCAGGACTCACGATTTCGCTGTGAGGCATTTTTTCTGGTTTCAGGTCACCGTATCCTGCAAGCAGCACTTAGGTTTTCGGAGAAAATGTGGACGGGCTGAGGGAGAGGTGACCCTGAAGACAGGGCTCACGTTCTATTAACGCCACATCTTTAGGAGCATGTAGAGTGCGATCTCTATCCAGAGGATTCTCCAGAGCCACCATTCGCGTCCTCTTATCAAGCGACTGCCTTCTGGGAAACTTGGTTTACATGTGAAGGTTCTGCATTGGGTCTGATTGAGTCGCATGCGGGAATTGATGGCCCAGCCTGCGCCTTCGAGCAGTACGCTGAGGTCGCGTTTGCTGAGTCGGATCCAGGCGATGATGCTGCTGGGGATCATCACGGCGAGTACTGCGGCGAGTAATCCTTTTAACACATCAGCTGGTTGGAGCCCGGCAAAGATTTTGGTGATAAATGCAAAGGAAGATCCCAAGGCGGCAATGGCAATACCTCCGCCTGCTAACATATTTCCTGAGGATGCTGGTGCTGGGGTCGGTTCGGGACTGCTTTGAATTTTGGTGACCGCATCTGCTCCGCTTTGTTCTAATTTCTTTTCGGCGGATTGGGTGATGGACTCAACTTTTTGGGTCACGGCTTTGCCGAGGCGTTTGAAGGGTTCCATCATGGCTTCGCCTAAACTGATCGGATTGTCGGCAATATGTACCACGGTGGCAAACCACTGACTGCCGTCCACATGTTGAAATACGCCGTGTTTTCCTACTTTGAGGTTGCCTTGATGTCCGGAAGTCGCGGGTACTGCGACTTCAAATTTTTCTTTGCGTAGGGTGTGGACGAGTTCCACGATCATGATGAACATGGTGCCACCTTCAATCCCTTTGAGGTAGGCAGCGCGGTCGGGCACTTCGACGGAAAGGTTAAAGCGTCTGCCGTCCATAATCAAGGTGCCCATTTCAAATCCAGCACGGATTTCAGGTTCGTAGAGATGCGGAAAGGCGATGAAGTTATTGCTGAATTCTAATATGTATCCCTGATACAGTGCCAGCTTTTCTGCCCGACGCACATCTTTGAGGTCAATGGCGGATTTGGCTTGGTGATCCATGAGGGCGAGCACGGCGTCGCGCAACGCGGGCTGGCTGTAGCTGATTAAATCGGTTTCGGAAATGCTGCTGAGTTCTTTGCCGGCTTCCGCGTCTTTCCAGCGACCGTATTCATCCATGCGCACGCAAAGTTCTTTCCAGGTCTGTGGGGTCATCACTTCGTCGGTACGGTCAAAGAGAGGGACGATGACTTGTTGACGGAAATCGTGCAGGTCGCGTGCCCATGCGGGGTTGATCTCTTTGTTGAACCGTAAAATGCGTTCTTCGTTGGGGGCGGCGATGGGGGCGTTGCGTAAAGCGAGGTCCAGGGCGGTGGCATCTTCCCAATTGAGTTCTTTGGGCAATCCCGGCCAGCTTTGTTGTAGGGCCGCGGGGTCTAAATTGACGGCGTCACAGAGTCTGAAGAAGTGTTCTATCGCGCCTTTGACGGTTTGATAAATGGCAAAGGCGGCGGGAGTGTCTTCTCCTAAGGGCAAGATTTTAGAACATCCATTCTCGTCAAGTTCCAGAAGTTGCGCTTGCCAGGCTTTGCGGGCATCAGCGGATTTTTGGAAGGCATCGAGCAGGTTGCGATCAACTCCTTTTTTGCCCGAGGGATGGGCAACCCCGCCCGTGACGTCAATCAACTGTTTGAGAAAACTGCGGATTTTTTCATCTGAACTTGCGTCAGGAAGAACTACACCGGTTTCGCTGACGGGCTTTTCTTCGAGACGTTTCCGCCATTGACGAATTTCTTTGAGCTCTACTGCCGTTTTGCCTGGGGCGATCTGTTTGAGTAGGCTAATGATTTCCAGGGCTTCGGGATTTTGTTCCTGTAAGTGTTCCAATTTTAAGGTGGTAGAGGCTTCGCTTATGCCTGAATGCTCTTTGAGCATGGCAAACAGCCAGTGGGTGGCCTCTTCTAATTCACCACACTTTACCCGCGAATCTAAATCACTGTCGAGGTATTTTAGAAACTCGGGGTCCATGCGAAAGGCCCGAATAGGCGCGCTGGTGGATACCCACAGGCTTTCATCGAGTTGAAGAGCCTCTTGGAGATCTGATGCGGTTTTAATCAGGGGATGATAGGAGGTGCCGTAGCGTTTGAAGTGCATGGTATTGAGTGAAGGTGGTGAAATGGGGCTTGATCTAACATGGTGGCAAAGGGTGTAGGGTCAAGAGAGAAATCAAAATTGAGCAGGCTGTTGTGTGGGTGCTACAAATGAGGATGAGCCCCCTGAGGGGGCGCTTCTCGCAATTGCCCCATCTAAGGCAGGGGAATGAAGCTGTCGCTTAACCAAATTGAAACACAACCAACGCGGTTTTGGTTTGTCATTTGCGTTGGGTATCCGTAAAGAAATCGGCATGTTAGACATCAAAATTCTTAGAGAGAACCCCGAAGCCGCAAAAACCAAGTGGGCCAGCCGTGGCCTGGATGTGGATGTGGATGCCTTGTTGGCCAAAGATGAACGTCGTCGTCAGCTCATTACTGAATTGGAAGAGCTGCAACGGACGCGTAATGCTTCGAGCAAAGAAATCGGTATGAAGAAGAAGGCGGGGGAAGATGCTTCCGAGGCCATGGCGGCTGTGCGTGAGATTGGTGAACAGATTTCGGCTTTTGAAAAAGAGAAAGCTCAGGTCATCGAAGACTTGGATGCGCAATTGCTGTCTTTACCTAATTTCCCACATGAATCTGTACCTGTAGGCCATAGCGAAGCGGATAATCCCGTGATTCGCACTTGGGGCTCTCCGGTTGAAATGGACTTTGAGCCTAAACCTCACTGGGAATTGGCTGAAGCCTTAGGCATTTTTGAATTTGAACGGGCGGCCGCGATTAGTGGTGCCGGATTTTCTTGTTTAACGGGTCCTGCCGCGCGTTTGAGTCGGGGACTGATCTCTTTCATGTTGGATTTACATACTTCCGAGCATGGCTACACTGAAGTGGCGGTACCGTTGTTGGTGAATGACGAAGCGCTGACCGGTACGGGTCAGTTACCCAAATTTGCGGAAGAACTTTATCGGATTCCCGAAGATGATTTATGGTTAATTCCTACGGCCGAAGTGCCGTTGACCAATCTGTACCGCGATCATATTTTTGATGAATCAGAATTGCCTTGCAACTTAACGGGTCACACTCCTTGTTTCCGTCGTGAGGCGGGGGCTGCGGGCAAAATGACCCGAGGCATGAACCGTTTGCATCAGTTTGACAAAGTCGAAATGGTGAAATTTGTGCAACCCTCTGAGTCTTATGCTGAGTTGGAAAAACTGACCGGACATGCGGAAGCGGTCTTGCAAAAATTAGGTCTACATTATCGGGTGATCACCCTTTGCACGGGCGATATCGGATTTTCATCTGCGAAAACCTACGACATTGAATTGTGGGCGCCCGGACAACAGGCGTGGTTGGAAGTGTCTTCCTGCAGTAACTTCGAAGATTTCCAGGCGCGTCGTGCGAAAATTCGTTATCGCAAAGATCAGGGCAAACCTGAAATTTTGCACACCTTGAATGGCTCGGGCGTGGCCTTGCCCCGTTTGCTGGTGGCGATCATGGAACAAGGTCAGCAGGCTGACGGTTCGATTGTGCTGCCTGAGATCCTGCGTCCTTACCTGGGCGGAATGGAACGCATTTCTGCTGAGGGCTAGGGCTTAGGCTTTTGGGCTTGGGCTTGCATCAGGCGGCGTAGCCGCCGATGATGCACAGGCCGGCAGGCCTGTGTTACTGACTGGCGAGGTCTTGGGCTTGTTTAACGCAGTCGGAGACGGAGACGCCTTGGTAACTGCTGCCGAGGAGGTGTAGGTTGCCGAGGGCTTCAGTGTGGGTGTGTATTTCTTTGACCCAGTCTAAGTGTCCCAATTGATAACCGGGGTTTCCGTTGGGCCAGAATTGCAACCAATGTGCACGTGGGGTGGCGGGAATGAAGGGGCAGATCTCTCTGAGTTTTTCCAGGGCGGGAGCCACGAGGGCCTGTTCATCGCGGGCGACGATGGCCTCATGGGCAAAAGGACCTCCTAAAAAGAGTCGACAAATAAATCGATCGTCTGCTTCGCGATGGTTAAATTTGGTGCCGGTCCAAGTGCATCCTACCAGTAAACTTTGTAAGGGATGGGAGGACATGAATCCAAATCCGCCGGGGATTTCGCTGAGATCTTTGCGATCAAAAACCAAGGAAAGTGTGGCGGAAGAGGAGGTCTGTTGACGTTGAAGCAGCTGATGGAATTCGGGATCGAGTTCAGCAAAGAGTTCTGCCGCCTGTACCGCAGGCAGGGCGATGACTACTCGGTCAAAGGCTTCGCCATCGACCAGCCATCCCTGGCCATTTTTCTGAAGGCTTTTTACCCGATGGTTGGGGCGTAAGTGGTCGGAGAGATGGGCCGCTAAGGTGTCGGGCAATTTTTGCATGCCTGATTTTAAGGAGGTGAAGAGCGAAGGTGCGGTTCCGGCCCGTTCGCGTTGTTTGGCCATTTTCATCATGGAGGCCATGCCTTTGACCAGACTGCCATGTTTATTTTCGAGCATGCGCAGGCGGGGGAAGGTGGCCGCCATGCTCATGTCTTCGGGGTCACCACCATAAATACCTCCCAGCAGAGGGCCGGCCAGGCGGTTGAGAGTTTCCTGTCCGAAATGACGTCGGGTAAAATCAGCTAAACTTTCATCTTCCTGTGGCTTTTTATGGTTGATGAAGGGTTCCATCAGCATGCGTGCTTTGCCGGGAATGGACAACAGGGGGGTGGTGAGGATGGGGGTGACTTTTTGCGGAATGAATAATTTACATCCCGCGGGAAAGGGATGGAGGCGATGATTGTGCAGGATGGAGAAGGAGCGTTGTGCGTCGTTTGAAGGAAGTAGTTCGTCTTCTATTCCGAGTTCACGACAAAGATCCAGGGCCCATGGTTTTTCGGTGAGCAGAGAGTCGGGCCCACCCTCGAGCAGGCAGCCTTCGACGGTTCTACTGATGATTTTTCCGCCCCAATGGTTGCTGGCTTCAAACAGGGTAACCTGGTGACCTGCTTTTTTGAGGTAATAGGCCGAAGCGAGTCCGGCAATTCCTCCTCCGATGATGGCGATGTTTTGCTGAGGCGTCATGGGGATGGTGGATGAGTGGGGGGGAAGTTAGGTGTAGCCGTGGAGGATCACAGGCAAGGCTGCCTCTGTTAGCTTTGAGAGAGCCGATGCACTTCGTTCACGAGTTTGTTGATGCGTGTGGGGGGCGTGGTTTTGATGACCCCGTGTCCAAGATTGAAGATGTGGCCTTTGGCGGGAGCGAGGTTTTTGAGCACCTCGGCAGCACCTGCAAGGGCGGCTTCGTCGGATGCGAGGAGTCGGGCCGGATCGAGGTTGCCTTGGAAGACATGATCTTTTCCGATGCGCGCCATCACTTGACTGGGGTTTACCCGCCAGTCGAGTCCGATTACATTCACAGGCATGTCGGCAATTTGTTCCAAGAGGTGTCCGCCATTGGCCGAAAAGTGGATGGTGGGGACTTTGCCCTCAAGGGCTGTGAAAATTTTACGAGTCCAGGGGGCGGCAAAGGTTTCGTAATCGTTAACCGAGAGGCAACCGGCCCAACTATCGAAAAGCTGCAACGCTTGTGCACCGGCGTCAATTTGAGCTTCTAAATACACGATCACTGCATCGGTGAGCCGATCCATAAGCTCATGCCAGCGGGAGACATTGGAAAACATCCATCCACGTACATCGTCGAAATCTTTGCTGCCGCCGCCGTTTACGGCATAACAGGCCAAAGTGAAAGGGGCACCGGAAAAGCCGATCAGTGGGATTCTATTTTTGAGCAATTCACGGGAGAGGCGAATGGCGTCCAAGGTGAAATCAATTTGTTTGACAGGGTCAACGGATTTGAGGGCCTTAATATCCGCGGTATCTTTGATGGGATTGTGAAAGACGGGGCCGCGGCCGGGAATGAATTCGAGTTGCAATCCCATGGGTTCGAGCAAGGTGAGGATGTCCGCAAAAATGATGGCGGCATCGATGTCAAATGCATTCACCGGTTGCAGGGTCACTTCGGCCGCCAATTCCGGGTTTTTCATCATTTCCAGAATGGGATAGTCTTTCCTCAGGGCCATGTATTCCGGCATATAACGTCCGGCTTGGCGCATCAACCACACCGGGGTGTGAGGGACGGCTTCGCCTCGGCAGGCTTTCAGAAAAGAGTCATTTTGGGGAGTGATGGTTTGCATGTCCTCTCTGTAATCGGGAAGAGGGGGATTGGCAAACTTTTCGGGTCAATTTCCCTGTTGCCACAGTTTGGCGTAGACGCCCTGTTTTGCCAATAACTCGGAGTGTGTGCCTTGTTCGACGATTTTTCCTGCATCCAATACCACAATCAGATCACAAGTTTTGACGGTGGTGAGTCGATGAGCGATGACAAAGGCGGTTCGTTGGGCGAGGAGACGGTCGAAATTTTCCTGCACATGCATTTCCGTGGCGGTGTCGAGGGCGCTGGTGGCCTCGTCTAAAATGACGATGGCAGGATCTTTGAGCAATAATCGGGCGATGGAGAAGCGTTGGCGTTCGCCTCCGGAGAGTTGTTGTCCTCGTTCGCCGACCATGGTTTCGAATCCGTAAGGGAGTTCGTGGATGCGATCGAGGATACCCGCGGCGGCGCAGGCTTCTTCGAGTTCTTGCATGCTTTTGTCAGGATTTACAAACAACAAGTTTTCTTTGATGCTTCCGTAGAAGAGAAAAGTTTCTTGAAACACGATGCCAATATGACTGCGTAAACTGCGTCGATTGATATCATTGACGGGATGACCATCGATGAGAATGCGCCCTTGATCAGGTTCGTAAAAGCGCAGGAGCAATGACATGAGGGTGCTTTTTCCGCATCCGGTAGTACCTACCAAACCGATTTGTTGACCGGGTTGAACCTGCAGGGAAAAGTCATCAATGATTTTTCTCTCCTGATTGTAGCCGAAGTGGAGATGTTCAAAAGTGACCTGACCTGCTATTTTTCCGGGTGGGAGTTGTTTTCCACCTGTGTGATCCCACTCTTGGGCATCTTCTTCGAGGAATTCTCGAATGCGTTCCCAGGAGACCATGCCACGTTGAATGGTTTCAAACATGCCGACAAAACTGCGAATGGGATTAAAAAAGTGTCCGGTGAGGGCGATAAAACTGGTGATGGTTCCCGCGGTAATGGCGATGGAGCCGTCCATCAACATCCATGCGCCCAAGGTGGAGATGCTGACCAGGGCGAGATCCTGGGTGCTGTATTGCACTTGATGACTCACTGAAAAGATTTTCATGATGTCGATGTGTTGATTGCGCACGCTTTCCTGCACGTGTTCATAGCGGGCATTGGAATGATCTTCCATGGTGTAGGCTTTGATTTCCCGAATGCCACTGACGGTTTCCTGCATGATGGAGGTGGCAGAGGATTCTTTTTGGCGCAGTTCCCGATAGAGCGGTTTCAGTTTGGTTTGAATGGTGTAGACGGAATAGACAATGAGGGGCGTGGGGAGTAAGACGGCCACAAATAGTGCCGGAGACATGGCGAGCATGAGAATGGGGGCAATTACAAATTGCAACAAACTGTAGAACAGAAAAAACCAAGTTTTAAATAAGGTTTCAGTTTTTTGCACATCCCCGAGTGCGCGTTCCATGATGGCGCCGGTTTGTTCCCGCTGATAGTAACTCATGCTCAGTCGGTTTAAATGGGTGCGGATATCCATTTTGAGTTCAAGCAAGACCTGTTGAACGAGCTCGGTCATGCGTCGCCACATCACCACGCCGAAGAGATTGGCGATGAGGATAAGCACTAACATGGTACCCAAATAGCCTAGAATCATTTGGGGACGGGTAAACTGTTCCTCAAACCAGGTATGGCTGATGTTTAAGGCGAAAAAACGGGTATCTCTTTCGCTGATGACCACATCCACAAACACGCCGACGGTGGCCGCCGGAATGAGGTTCATGACGGAGTTGAACAGGTAAAAGAGGTTGATTTTTAAGAAGCGTTTCCGGTGGGGGCGCAAATAGGCGAGCAAACTTTTCAGGCCGGAACTTGCGGGTTTATCCCTCATTGGGGGATTCCGGAGAGGAGGTTGTAGTCGATTACTTTTTCAACCATGCGAACGGCATGGTGATCACATTTAAAGTTGTGCCCGGTATTCAAACTGATGGGACATCCATTTTCTGATACGGTGGTAAGGATGCCCCCGCCCAAGGCCTCTGATTTGAAAAAATACTGCTGATAAAAATTCATCATGCGTTGGGCTTTTTCCAAAGGGAAAGCCTGTTCTCCCCAACGTTTGCGCGCCCAGAGGACTCCTAAAATGGATTCCACCTGAGGCCAGAATGTAGCGCATAAAGGAGCGGATTTAGAGCCGGGATAAAAATCATTACGGAAACAACCGTTGGGAGCCAATCCATTCTCGAGGGTGCGGGAGCTGAGCCGACGCATACGGTCGTCCATAAAAGGAATGGTGATTTCGCAATGGGCTTCGATTTCGAAGCAAAAGCCCAGCCATTCAAATCCGTGGGCGAGGCTTTGGTAAATGTAGTCAAATTCGGCGCAGGGGCTACAGTCGTCGGCCAAGTGCTCCACGGTGAGACCGTCTTCGGGACGGGATATGCGGGTATCGAAGAAGTAGAGAAGATCTTTTATTTGGGATTGCAGATAGTTCTTTTCGATTTCGAGTTGATCGGGGGCGACTTTTTTAAGTGCGCGAAAGAGGTTGAGGGCTGCTTCACAGCGATGGATATGGGCATTGTCCGATTTGTCTGATCGCTGCTGGGTTGTCGGGTCAAAGGTATCCCAGGTGCCCAGCGTTTTGAGATCGTAGTCGGTGAACAGGAGATCGAGTTCTTTATAGATCTGGAGGGCACTTTCCGCCGCGGCCCGGTGATTAAACGCGAGGGCGTAGCGACTCAAGGCAATCACATGATAGGCGTTGAGGTAACTTGAGATGCTGTTGTCTTCAATTTTTTGACTTTTGTTTCCCACCAGTAAGCTGCCCGATCTTTTGGGGAAGGAGCTGTAGAGACTGTTGTAAAGATGGTGGGCGATGTGTTCACTTTGGGCATGCCCGTGTTCAAAGCCTACGCTGTAATTGTAGAGCTGCCGCAGGTGCATGAGCGGGGCCCGTCGGGGAGTGGACTCTACTTTTTTCAGGGGATGGACATAGGTGACGATGCCTCCATTTTCCCAGTCTACGAAAGGGGCCCACCACTCTAAAATATAGTTGAGGTGATCTTCAAATAGTGAGGGATTCATGAGTCAAGCATGCGCGCCCAGTTGTCGGTGGCAATCTAAATATGAAAGGAATGTTTAGCCCATGCCGATAATTTCAGTGAAGTTAATATTCTCGGCGGAGAGCACCAGTACCAAGGGAAGTCCTGCCGTATCTTCCAGCATTTTGCGGTAATAATTTTGATAGACCTCAGGATCATCATCGGGTTGAGGTTGCATCATTCCAATCAAAACCAGCGAGGCATCTGCAGAAGAGCGGTGAATCATTTCCAAGGGTTTGGGGAGGTCGGCGATCAGCACTTCCAATTCGAGATTCAGGCGATGCTCTTCTTTGAACTGTTGTAGGTAGAGCATGATGTCTTTGCGTTCTGATTCATCTTTGATCATGCGTTTAAGGACGATGCGCGCATTGGCCCAGCGTCCGCCGCGGGTGAGCAGATAGGCCGAGGTCAGCATGAGGCCGATGTTGGCTTGTTGTCCGCGCCACCAAATGTCGATACGGGGTTGGGTGGGCAATTCCGATTCTTCATCCAAGGTACGCACCATAATCAAATTGCGCTTCATTTTGTAACAAAGCTGGATGAAGTTGGTATAGGCGGGGATCTGTTCTGGTCGCCGCGTTTCGCCCATGACGATGGTGTTGGGTTCGATGGGACCAAAGCCATAGCCTTTGACGAGTGCTTCTGCTCCGGGTAAAATCTCCTTGGAGGGGAAGAGTTTGACCATGGCGTCTACATTGCGCTTTTGTAGGTAATCGGTGATACTTTTCCGCAAGGAAATGACTCGTTCGGAGGTCCAATTTTCACTGGGCACGATGGTGGCCAAGGTGAGGTAGGAGGTCCCGCGGGCGAGGGCTTGGGCCAATTCAATCAAATGCCAACGGCTTTGAGGGGATCCGCTGAAAACCAATACGTTTGGCCGCCAGTTTCGTTCATCGGTGGGACGGTTGAGTAGACGTTCGATGGCGAAACGTACCAGAAGCATCAACACGCCACTGCGGGTATCTCCCCAACGAGATCTGATTTTGCGGCGTTTCATCACCACGTATAAGCAACTGGTCACAAAGAGGGCGGCGATGGAGGCACCAATATCGATCATGATCATGGTGGTAAAACAGGCCATGGCTCCGATCAGAGATCCCCACCAAGGGAAACGAAATTTAGGGCGCCAGGTGGGGCTTTCAATGAGGCCTTCTAATCCCGCGGACAGGTTGATCAGTCCGTAAGAGGTGAGGAAGAACATGGTGAGGACAGGCGCGATCATATTTAAATCGCCCAATAAAATGGCGAGCATGGCGACTGCAAATGAAATGGCGGTGGCGATGCGGGGATCCTTCTTTTTGCCGTAGCCTTTGCCAATGAAGCGCGGGAGAACCCGGTCATTGGCCAAGGCCTGAAGGGTGCGGGGCGCGCCCAGTAATGCCCCCAAGGCGCTGGACAGGGTGGCGGCCCAGACGCCCACCATAATGAGAATCGCCCAACGGGCAATTTCGGCCATAATCAAGGGGCGGGTGAGGAGAATATTTTCATCTTTGATGTAGTAAACCAATACCAAGGGGATGCACATATACACCACGTATCCGGTGAGGACCGCGGCGATGGTGCCCCGGGGAAGCGATTTTGCGGGATCTTTCAAGTCACCTGACATGGCAATACCGGCTTCAATTCCGGTCACGGCAGGGAAAAAGACCGCAAAGACCAGCCAGAAATCGACCTTCATCGGCACCTCGACCCCGGGCAGTACGGCATTATCAACGGGCGGTCCGCCAGCAAAGAAGGATACCAAAGAAGCAAAGATCGCGCAGAGAATCAATAATTGGGCTTTGAGTGCGAGGTCTGCTGAAATTAAGGCCAGCAAGGTGAGGCCGCTGAGGGTGAGAATCGAAATGAAGCGGGCTTCACTGATGCCCTGCATAAACTCAGGTAAGCGTTCAATCCATGGGGTCAAGTTGACCACGTCTTCGATGGATTCTGCGAAACCAGAGATATAGAACGCGATCCCTAAGGCCTGAGCTAAAAATAGAGGTAAACCAATGGCGGCGCCAATTTCTAAGCCCAGGGAACGGGAAATCATGTAGTAGGCGCCCCCTTGTCCCACTTTCATATTGGTGGCGGTGGCGGAAAGGGAAAGTCCGGTCAAAAAGGTGATCGAGGTGGCCATGGTGACGATCAACAGGGTCTGTGCGAGCCCCACATTGCCGAGTACCCATCCAAAGCGGAGGAACATGATCACGCCGAGAATGGTGAGAATACTGGGCGTAAAGACTCCTTGAAAGGTTCCAAATTGGTATCCGCCCACGGCATCTACAGCGTCTTTTTTTCGTTTTTTTGACATAAGGTCGTTAATTTATAAGGTCTGCGCTAAAAGGGAAGAAAATAGCGTAAGTGCTGAAGGATCGTTATTCCCCTTTGAGGGCTTCGCTGGGGATGAGTTTGGCGGCTTGCATGGCCGGAAGCGTGGCGCAGAAGAGAATCCAGGCTGGTGCGAGGATCATGGCGCTGAGGAGTGGGGCCAAGGGCACCAGGGGGAGAAAAAAGAGGTAACCGAGTAGGCAAGGGAGTACGCTGCCGAGCAGGGCTTCCCCTAAAATCTGGTTTCGAATGTTTTGCGGGGTAGCCCCGAGAGCACGCCGCAGGGCAAATTCAGTTTTGCGTTCACGCAATTCTGCTTGATAGAGCGCTTGTAGCAATACTGCAATCAACAGGGCTACGGCGATGGTGATGCCGGTGAGGATGCGTTTTAGTTTTTGAAAACCTGCTTGAGCCAATTGTTGTTTTTCGCGGTGGTCAATCAATTGGATGTTTTGCCACTGGAGAAATTCTTTGATCAGGGGTTCCACGGTGGATGCGGGCAGAGCGATTTTGAGTTGTTGTAGTTCTGCGATGGAGGCGGTTTGGGAGCGTAAGGGGATGACCTTGTCGACGGAGAGGGGGAATTGACCTACGCCATAGATTCTGAAGGCTTGGTTTTCAAAGGGAAACAGCCCCCCGGGAATTTGTTGTGGATAGGCGTAGGCGGAGAGGTACACGGCCATTTCTCCAGCGTGGAGGTCTTGGGGAGAAAATCCATTTCCTTGACCGGTAAAAAAGTCGGGGGGGAGGGTGCCGGTGACCCAAGCGGTGGAGGCGTTGATACGTAGACCGTACCAACTTCCGGCAGGGAGTCTTTGGGTCAGTTCTATGAGTTTTTCGGGGTTGGGTTGTGCAGGAAGCAGGAGGGTAGAGGCATCTTGAGGCCAAGCTTGGAGCAGGGTATCGGCTTCGGAGGAGGCTTTTTCGAGCATCCATAATTCGCTGCCCGTGAGTAGACTCAACATCAGACAGAGCATCATCAAGGATGCGACAGGCAAAGGGCGGGCTTTCCATCCGTTGAGAATATCCGTCAAGGGATTCACAGCGGGCGTTCCTTCAGCTGACCTTGTTCAAAATAGAAAAAGCGGGTGGCAAACTCCAGCCATCGTTCATCGTGGGTGGCAATGATCATTGCGGCGCCTTGGCGGGAGATATCGTCAAACAGGGTTTTTACTTTCTCTGCATTATTTGCGTCCAAATTTCCTGTGGGTTCATCCGCGAGAAAGAGGGAGGGTTGCACCAGCAGTGCGCGTGCGATACAGAGGCGCTGTTTTTCACCACCAGAAAGGAAACGGGCGGGTTTTTCCGCATGAGGCATCAGGCCCATGTCTTCGAGTAACTGCTCGCATCGTTGGTCGAGTGACGCTGACTCTTGGAGGTAGCGGGTGCGAAGGCGCACATTATCACGGACGCTATGATGGGGCAGAATATGGAACTGTTGAAAGACCATACCGAGCTCATGTGCGCGGAGAGCACAGCGTTGTTTCTCGGTCAAGGGCGCGGTGTCTTTGCCTTGAAAAAGAAGTGTGCCTGTGGAGGGTTTATCTAACAGTGCCAGGAGATGGAGCAGGGTGGTTTTACCGCATCCGGACGGTCCAAAGAGAACAATGCGATCGTCGGCAAAGAGTTGAAGATTTACATCCTGCAAGACCTGAAGGTTTCCGCTGGGCGTTTCAAAATGTCGATAAACGCCTTTTAATTCCATGCGGGGGCTGTTCATGGGGCTAAGAGGAGGTCTCCTTGCTTCACTCCTTTTGAAATGAGCAGCATTTCAGCATTTCCATCCGCAATGTCGATGGGCTGCCAGCGCTCTTTGGATCCTTGGCGGATGTGCACGCTTGCCACACCGTTTTGATAGCGCACATAACGACGGGGAATGGAAAGGCTGTTTTCGACAAGGTAGGCCAGCACTTCGATTTCCGCGGTTAAGCCCGGACGCAAGGCAGGGTCTTGTGCGACCAGTTCTAAGGTGACGGGATAGCGTTGTGGGGTTCCCCGGGGGTGGGTGCCTACTTTGCTAATGACGGCGGTGAATTCTTTGCCGGGCAAGGCGGGGAAATGAACGATGGCATTCAGGCCGGGGGCTACATCCGGCAAGGAGGCTTCACCGACGTCGGACTGAATGACCAAGTGCGTGAGGTCGGCCAACTGCAAAAAGATTTGATTTTTGTAGAGGCCGTCGCCGACTCTGAGCTGACGGAATTCGCTGTCGATATTGACCAAAGGCAGGTGAATAGTGCCTTCGGTGGGAGCAAACACTTTGGTTTTCTCCAACAGGGCATTTACCCGCTTTAAGGCGGTGGTTGCCGCCATAACCCGTGCTTGTGCTTTTTGTTCAATTGCGGGATGCAGGATGCGTTGTGTCAGGTCAATTTTCGTTTGCAGGGCTTGAATATCGGCCGAAAGGTTTTCTATCTTGAGACGATGGCGATCCATTTCATTTGCGCCCAAGAGTCGTTCGTTGACCAGCTCCTGAGTGTCTTTGGCTAAGGTTTCTTCTTCGCCGAGTTCGGATTGTAAGTTGCCGAGTTCTCGTTGTAAGCGTTGCATCTCCAAAGGGTGGGTGGCGCCTTGAAGGGAGCGCAATTCCGCTTGGGCAATTTCCAGATCCCGTTCCAAGGTGAGTTTTTTCTCTTCCCATTCAGAGGGATCAAATTGTGCGACCAGTTCTCCTGTTTGTACAGGAGTGCCGTCATCAATTATCCAGGTAAGTTTGGAGAGTCCATCCAGTTCGGCCCGAAAACTTATGGGGTTTTCGGCTTCGAGTTTCCCTAAGAGCGGCGTCCATTTGGCAAAATCGATGGGTTGAACGGTATAGGTGCTGTTCCCTGTAGCGGGTTGGGTTGCCATCCAGAAGACGAACCCTCCCGCAAGGAGGGCCGTGGCAAAAAGGAAGGTTAGAAACAGACGGAGGCGACTCACCGGGGATTATTTATCGGTATGTAGCTGCAATTGTGGGAAAGGAATCTTCCATCCTTGTTCATTGCAAAGCGCGACCAATGCGGTTTGGACCCACATGGAAAGATAAGGCCATTGAGAGGCGGCTTCACCTTTGCAGTCTACAATAACGCAGAATTGAATGGCGGATTCTGAAGCATTCTCCAAGAACACATCGAGATGGTTCAAGTTATCGCCTAATTTTTGAGAAAGCACGCCTTTGAGATGCTCTTTCATGGTTTTAGGAATGAAGGTGACGGCGTCATTGACATGAGAGTAGTCGATCCCGAAGACGACTTCTTTACGGAATCCGGTGCTCAAGGTCATGGGGGCGAGTTCCATGTATTGGATTGTTTTGTAAACCTTTTGACTGCCGCCAGGAGTCACGATTTGCACGTTGGAAGGGCATTGATAAGCCACTTTGCCAAATACACCATCTGAGAGTTGAACCCAGTCATCTTTTTTAGTGGGGAACCATTCTTCATCATCTCCTTCAGGGCGAGAGACTAATCCGACCAACATGCGGGTGGGAAGGGTGAGGACGCCGCCATTTAAGAGGGGGTTTAAAAGTTCAGTTCGAAAGCTGATGCTGTTTACTTTCCAGGGGAGGCCTTCGTAAATCAGGCGTTCATCTTCACGCACGGCACCCATGTTCAACATCATTCTGAAGAGCTCCACCATACCGGGGAGGGTTTTCATGCCGGCCCATCCTACGCCCAACAAAAAGAGGATGGTTAAACTGACCAAGAACCAATCACCGGTGGCATTGAAGGTGGCGAGCATAGCGCCGATGGCAATAATCAGGGTCAGGATTTTCCAGATCAGACTGGAAAGTCTGGCTGAAAAGGAGCGGCCTTTTTTGCGGGAGGGACGATATTTGGACCACAGGGATTGGATGCCGTTCATGACAAGAAAAATGCCACCAAAAGCCAGCATCCCGAACAAAAGATTAAGTCCTCGGGTACGGACAAAACCTGAGGCCATGCCTTTGGCCTGCTCCAGCGGAGATTCTTTGTCTTTTTGTCGCAGGTTGATTTGATATTCACTGGTGGTGATATTGTTCTCTGCTGTACGTAAACGATCATTCCAGAGGTCATTTAAACCGATGAGGCGTTGTTTAACCTGCGGGTTTTGCTCTGCGGCCAACAGAGGTTTTAAGCTTTCCAAGGCTTCTAGGGATGTTTTTTTCTTGGTGGTGGCTTCTTCCAGTTTGTCTTGCAGTTCACCCATTTCCCGTGAATCTTTGGTGGCGGCCTTCATCTCTTTCATGAAGGGTTCGAGCAACTGTCCTAATTCGGTTTGCCAATTAAATTCCTTGGGGGCTTCTTTTTCAAAATCCGAAAAATCTGTTTTGACCGCGATTTTTTGAAAGTCTTTATACAGTTCCGAAAGCTGACTGTTAACTTTTTGGAGTTCGGGCAGCATTTTTTCTCGTTCTACGGGATCCTCCGCATTTTTCATTCGGGTATAAATATTTGCCCGTTGTTGTTCTCGTATTTCGATCGAATCATTGAGCGCGGATAAGGTCGCAAGCTCTTCTTTCATCGACAGGGGAGGAGCGGCTTCGGATTGATCCTCAAGCGAGGCATCTTGTAGATGCAAATCTGTGAGATCATGGACGATTTCTTCTACAGGGGGGAGGGCCGTAGCGGTTTCAGTTTGTGCAAATAAGATGCAGGGAAAAAGAAGAGAAAATAAAAGAGCTTTCATGGGCTCTTTCTTCGCGTTTCACAGGCTATCTGTCAAGATCGGGCGACGTCTCTTTGATATAGAAGCGTCGGGTCCACACTTCATTATCTGCTTGTCGGACAGGCAATAGTGCAGGCAGTGGCGTGGTGTTTTTTTGAATGACCACGATCGCATCACCTGGGTTTGCGCGCGCTAGCGCGTTTTCAAGGGAGTCGGTGTTTTCGACATGTCGTCCCAACTGAAAATCAAAGATGGCGGAGTTGATCCCTACCACATGTACGGTGTCCACAGACTGAACGTATGGAGACACCTTTTGTAAAAAGAGGGCATTTTGGCGGTCTTCACTTTGCCACTGGCTGGCGACGGAGGCGATGGAAATGAGGATGGCGGCGCTAAGGGGCCAAATGGTTTTGGGTAAGCTACGGGAATGAAGTCGCATGCCGATTAACCAAGCTGCCGAAGGTAGAAGTAACAAGGCGTAATGGCGTTGTTTGCTGACGGTGAGGGTGAGCAAAATAAAGGTGACCGCAAACCATACCCATGCGGTACGGGTTTCCAGTGAAGCATTCTGGGCCTTTTTGCGTTGGGGTAAGCAGACCAGCAGTCCCAAGGGTAACATCAGCAAGGGCAGGGTATAAAAATAATAGTACCACGGATTGCGGTGGGCGCTGTCGACAAAGGTTGCGGTAAGATCACTTTGCATTTGAGTCAATCCGGATTCCTGATTGATCAAAAACAAGATCCATCCACCAATGAGTAAGAGCGGAATACCTAAAGTGGTCCACAAAAATTTTGGACGAGGTCGATAAACGCGAAACAAGAACAGCATGCAGATTAAAGGGATAATTAATCCGGCGGGGCCTTTGGATAAACAGGCGAAGCTGATGCCTAAGCCTGCCAGCAAACCCGACTGTTGTTTCCATGCGTACATGAAGAGCAGAATGCCCATGACTTGAATGAGATCCGTTTCAGCCAGAGGGGCGTAGCGCCAGAGTCCAAAACTGAACACGGCGATGAGTCCGGTATGAATGCCTGCGGGACCCGAAATTTGAATCAGTAGCCATAATGCAGCCATGGAACAGAGCAAAAAGAGAAATCGTCCGGCCCAAGCCTGTTGGGTTTGTCCGCTGATGCCCATGCCGGCTGCGGCGATCCAATAAGCCATGGGCGGTTTTCTGAATCGTGGTTGATTTTGGAATTCGGGTCGATGAAAATTTCCGCTTTCCAGCATATTCCGTGCGCTAATGAGGACGCGTAGTTCCTGTTGACGCGTTGGAGGGGGGACCCAGGCGGAAGGGATCCAGAGTATTAATGCAATCAATAAGAGATGCCATGTCCGCATCTCAACTTAGTCCTCGATTTCGTAGACAAAGACGATGGGAAATTGATCTAACACAGGACTCACCCATTTTTGCAACTCGCCATAACTTAAATTGCCTTTGGTATACACGAACAACACGGGTTTTTGTTTTTCGGGATTTTGCAAGTAGGCTTCAAAATCGGCGGGGCTGTCCAAGGGAATCACTTTTTCGACGATGCTCGACTCCATGCCGTCTCCCCAGACTTCTTCGAGTTCGCTCAGGGTGACCATCCATTTTTGTCCGCCGGCTTGACTGAAATGAAGTTCGATGGGTTGGGTGGGGCGATTATCGCGGGTGCGGTAGCGGGGATCAGGCACGAAGGCTTTGAAAAAAAACTGACCGTCGACGGGAGGTTCGATACGCACACTGGGGACATGGGTTTCGAGGAGTTGCAATTCACGTGCCAGTTGGGTGGTTTTACTGATGGACAGTTCCGGACCAAAATCAGGGCTCAGGTAATGCATTTCATGTTCACGTGTATTCATGAATGCGCCGAGTTCCGCCAAACCGGTGGCTTGAAGTTCTTCGGGCATGCCGTCGATGTTCAAGTGTCCTTCCTCTCCTGAGAATTGCAGGTGAAGATCAATTTCTGCGGGAGCTTCTTCAGCGGTGGCTAGGCGTAGATGTATCAACATGGGTTGCGCTTTAGGGGCGTCGACCGCGGGATTTCGAATAAAATTGCCGTAGGTCTGCGTTTTGCTTCCCTGGAATGGCAGATCTAAAACGGTGCTTTGTAAGTTGAACGTGGAGGCGATGCTATTGGGTGAGTATAGATCCGCGCCATAGATAAAGCTGCCTTCCTTTTCGAAATTGGGAAGCATGGGGGAGCCGGTAAAGACCCATGGGGTAAGGGCCATGGGGCTGCCATCGGTCAGGACAACACTTTCCACGGGCATGCGTTGAGGCTGGGTTTGGCCGTTGGTGATCCATTCGATTTCTGCAACGATGCGACTGCCGCGTGGCCAAAAACGGTGTTCATCGGGAGAGACGGGGCCACCAGCTTCTGCGCCAATTTTTTCAAGGGCCTGATGAATGTCACTGGGCTTGGCAAAGCTGATCATTAAAGATTCATAATCATGTCCGCTTAATTCTGAGATGATAAAAAACTCTATGGGTTCACCGGTGCTCATGCCGGTATGTTGTCCCCAGATCGTGACCTCTTTTTGGGTTAAATCGGCGACGACAAAAGGTGCAGACCAAAAGCCCTCCACTCCATTAATTTTTTCCGAAACGGCTGCGAAGTTTGCTTCGGCCTGGGGTTTAATGGATGCGGCGCCGGTATCTTCATCAGGCAAAGGAGCCGTTTGTGTGAGGAATTGGGTAAACAGTGCGGCCAAGAGGGAGAGCGTATTAGTCATAGGATCACTTGAATAGAGGGGGACGATTAAGCGATGAGACCGTCGCGTTTGAGTAAGGCTTCAGGATTGGGTTCTCTTCCATAGAAGTTTTTAAACAGCTCCATGGGATGTTGGCTACCTCCTTGGCTGAGGATCTCATTGCGCAAGTCGCTTGCGGTTTCCTGATCGTAGAGACCTTTGTCGAGGAAGACGTCAAAGATGTCCGCTTCTAAGACTTCAGCCCATTTATAGCTATAGTAACCCGAGGCATATCCTCCTGAGAAAATGTGCTGAAAACTGGGGGACATGGCCACGCCTTCCTGGAAGGGGAAGAGGGCGGTGGCGCGGGTGGCCTCTTGTTCAAAGGCGATCAGGTCCGGGCCCAATTCATCGGGTTGACGTGTGTACCATGCGAGGTCCAATAAACCAAAAGTAAGTTGACGGGCCGCGGCATATCCTTTTTGGAAGGTTTTGGAGGCCTGTATTTTTTCGATATACTTTTCAGGCAATGGCTCTTTGCTGTCGACATGTAAGGCGTATTCTCGAAGGAATTCGGGTTCTTGAAGCCAATTTTCGAGTAATTGAGAGGGTAATTCGACGAAATCCCAATAGACATTGGTTCCGGCCACGGAGCGGCAATGGCAATCGGAGAGCAGTTCGTGAATGGCATGACCAAATTCATGAAAGAGGGTGCGCGCTTCGTCCATGGTCAGCAGCGAAGGTTTTCCTTCTACAGGGGGGGTGAAATTGCACACGATGCCGACGGTTGGACGTTTGACTTCATTTTGCCAGCGACCTTGACCCAATAACGCCACCATCCATGCGCCTGGTTTTTTGGTGGAACGCGGAAAGGGATCAATCATCAAGTGACCGACTTCTTCGCCGTTATCTACATCTTGCACCCGATAACAGCGTACTTCAGGATGGTTGACGGGAAGCGTATCGGTGGGAATGAATTCTACACTAAACAGACGTTTGACTAAGGAAAAGACAGCGTTGAGGGTGGATTCTAATTCAAACCACGGACGTAGTTCTTCCTGATTGAGTTCGAAGGTCTGCTGTTTGCATTTTTCGGCGTAATAGGCGTAGTCCCAAGGATTCAAGGTGCTGTCGCCGCCCTCTGCGGCTTTGCAGGCACGCACGGCTTCTAAATCGCGGTGGGCGGCAGGCATCACCACGGGGAGCATTTCTGCGTAAAATTTTTCCAAGGTTTCACGGTTACCCGCCATGCGGCGTTCCAAGGTGTAATGGACGTGGTCGCGATATCCCAAAAGTTGCGCGCGACGATAACGCAGGTCCAGAATTTTACGAATGAGATCTTGGTTGGCGAATTCGCCTTCCACGCAACGGGATCCATAGGCCTGCCAGATTTTTTTGCGCAGGTCTGCGTCGGGCGCGTAGGTCATAAAGGCAATGAAGCTAGGAGCATCCAAGGTGAATTTCCATTCAGTGTCGCGTCCTTCTTTTTTGGCCAGTGCTTTGGCATTGGCTTGGGCTGATTCAGGCAACGCGCTTACGACGGTTTCGTCGTCGGTCCACAAGGTGAAGGCTTGAGTGGCTTTGAGTACGTGTTCGGAAAAGGTCGGGGAGCAGGTGCTGAGTTCCTGATCAATTTCACGCAAGGTTTTTTGATCGGCTTCGGAGAGGGATGCACCGTTGCGGCGGAAGGACAGCAGGTGGTTTTCCAGCACCATGGCTTCTTCATCGGAAAGGGAGAGAGAGGCTTTTTGCTGATCGAGGGTGTCAATACGCTCGAAAAGTTGACGATTCATCACCACGTCGTTACGAAACGCACTTAACTTAGGAGGAATTTCACGGGCGAGGGCCTGCAAGGCATCATCTGCATCCACATGCAACAAATGAAAAAATACAGAAGAAACGCGGTCCAACCATTCGTCTGAGGCTTCGAGGGCTAAAATGGTGTTTTCGAAGGTGGGGGGCGCGGGGTTTTCGGTGATGGCCGCAATATTTTTGCGGGCGTCCTCAAGGGCTGCATCGATTGCAGGGACAAAATCTTCAGTTTGTACACAGTCAAGCGGGAGGGGACCGTGTTGATGTTGTAAGGTCAGCAGGGGGTTTTGGCTCATATTTTTAAACGATCAGAGGTGTTTTTATCCGCGGGTTGAATGCAAACTTGTCCGCAAACATCGCATTCATCACAATCACCGGCACAGTGGTGTCGTGATTTTTTGAGTAATTCTTTAAAGGCTTGCACTTCAGGTGCCTGACTTTGCCATACTTTTACAAAGGCGCTGAGGCGCGTACTGACTTCGATGCTGAGGAGGTGCTCGATTTTACAGGCATCAATTTCGGCTTGGTCTTGATCGACCCCCAGCACTTCCCCGAACAGGAGCTCGAGAAGTTTGTCATTCAGTTCGACCAGTTCGGCGAGGCGTTGGCCTTCGTCGCTGAGTTTGAGAAAACGATTTTCATCTTCGACCACTAAGCCCCGTTTTTTCAAGGGTTTCAGTGAAATAGAACAGCTACCCCGGGTAATATTTAATGATTTTGCAATGTCGGTGACCCGTGCGTAGCCGTGGTCTTCCAGTAATTGCTTAATCGCCATTAAATAATGGGCTGCGGAGTGGGTAATTTGATTATCTTCGAATTCTTTCCAAACGTCATGACTCATGTTTTCACCATTCAGGGTTTTATGTGTCCAAATGAATAAACGGAGAAGTCTGAAATTGCAAGGCGTGAGCGGTATGCAATCTTATGCGCAGGGAAGAAGGGCCATGGGCGACGATTTTTGAATAAGATGCGGGAGAGACTTTTAAAAAATTATTTATTTTTCTTCTCCCTTTTTTGGGCTTTCTTTGGGAGGTCTTTCAGGTCATGACCTATGAAAGTCCCTTGGTGGGCCTTGAGTTACGTAAGGAGAAACGATGAGTGAAGTGAACTATCCTATAACAGGAGCGTGTCAATGTGGCGCGGTCAGCTATATCCTCAAAGCCGCGCCTTTGAAGATGATTGCCTGTCATTGTACTGAATGTCAGAAACTTTCTACCAGTGCGTTTAGCATTACCGCGCTCGTTCCTGCGGATTCGATAGAATTCACAGGGGAAATGAAGGAGTGGAGTCGGGGATCCGACAGTGGCAATGAGAATGCGGCAAAGTTTTGTCCCCACTGCGGGAACCGCATTTATCATTATAATCCTGCTGACCCCTCAACGCTTAAACTGAAAATTGCGTCCATCTCCGATACGCGGGTGATTCAGCCTACGATGCACACTTGGGTGAGTCAAAAGCAGGCATGGTTTGACATTCCACCCGGAGTAACCGTGTTTGAAAAACAACCCGGTGTGGTCTGACAATTTTACAGGGATTCGCTCGCGGTCAGGGCGTCTTGTTTGCAGGCGTTGCTACGTTTGATCGATGAAACGATAATCAGGGCGATGCCAAAGGGACAGAGGACTACTCCGGCAGCGGTGGTATAAAGCGCGGTGTTGATTCCGCTTGCCGTAGCTTCAGCTGATCCGGTTTGTGCTACGGAGGCAAAGGTGCGGATCATGCCGATGATGGTGCCGACGAGCCCCCAGATGGGGCCCGTGGCTAAAAGGCAACCTAAGATTAATCCCCAGGTCCATTTGTGTTTGGGGCTCATAGGTCTAGGAAGTTTTGCATGAGTGTCATGCCTTCCTGAGTGAGCACGGATTCGGGATGAAACTGTACGCCAAAAACAGGAAGCTCTTTATGCGCGAGCCCCATAATTTCACCTTCTTCGGTCCATGCGGTCACCCGCAGACAATCGGGAAGGCTTGCTTTTTCCACGAGTAAGGAGTGGTAACGGGTGGCATCGAAGGGCTGGGGCATCTTTTTAAATACGCTGGTACCGTCGTGATGAATCGGAGAGGTTTTGCCGTGCATCAGGCGGTCGGCTCGAACGACTTTTCCACCGAAGGCATGTCCGATGGATTGATGTCCGAGGCAGACGCCAAAGAGGGGGAGTTTTCCCGCGAAATGTTGAATGACCTCGACACTGATGCCGGCTTCGGCAGGACTGCAGGGGCCGGGGCTGACCAAGATAC
This sequence comes from Kiritimatiellota bacterium B12222, assembly GCA_029719485.1. Taxonomy (GTDB): domain Bacteria; phylum Verrucomicrobiota; class Kiritimatiellia; order SS1-B-03-39; family UBA6053; genus UBA6053. The sequence continues at coordinate 2,258,974 of CP120722.1, forward strand.
GTTCGGGGTGTAAGGCCTCGATTCCGGCAATGTCAATTTCATCATTGCGTTCGACCCGTACCTCAGCACCTAAAATCCCTAAGTACTGAACCAAGTTATAGGTAAAGCTATCGTAGTTATCGATGACTAAAATCATGCCTGTTCTCCGTTTTGATGTCCGCGCGCCAAAGAGAGTGCTTTGATCATCCCTTTGGCTTTATTGACCGTTTCTTCGAATTCGGTGGCGGGAACTGAATCCGCAACCAAGCCTGCGCCAGCCTGGACGTAGGTTTTGTTGCCTGCAAAAAAGCAGGTGCGAATGGTGATGCAACAGTCGAGATTACCATCGAACCCAAAATATCCCACGGCGCCTCCGTAAGGTCCCCGACGATCGGGTTCCAATTCGGCAATGATTTCCATGGCACGGATTTTAGGCGCTCCGCTTAAGGTACCCGCAGGAAAGGTGGCCCGCATGAGGTCGTAAGAGTTTTTCTCGGGTTGAAGTTTGCCACGGACATTAGAGACAATGTGCATGACGTGACTGTAGCGTTCGATGATCATGAACTCGTTGACTTCAACGGAGCCACATTCACAGACGCGTCCGATGTCGTTTCGGGCCAAATCAACCAGCATGACGTGTTCGGCCCGTTCTTTGGGATCGGCCAGCAGGTCTTGTTCGAGATAAAGATCTTCGGCTTCATCTTTACCCCGAATGCGGGTGCCGGCAATGGGGCGAATATCGATTTGTTGATCTTCATTGCGCACATGGACTTCGGGGGAAGATCCGGCCAGGGCCACATCGCCCAATTCTAAACAGAACATATAGGGGGAGGGATTGACGGAGCGCAAGGCGCGATAGACTTGCAGGGGATCGTCTTGACCTTCTACGGCGAAGCGTTGGGAGACAACGACTTGAATGATGTCGCCTGCGCGAATGTATTCGCGTGACTTTTCAACGGCGGCTTCGAAGTCTTCGCGTTGGGTATTGGAGGTGAAGGGCAAATCCTGGGCGGGCACTTGGGCATCCAACATGCGTCGGGGCAGGGACGTTTGCAACATTTCAGCCAATTGATCCAGACGGGAGAGCGCATCAGCGTAGGCGGCTTCTGCGTCATCTTCTACAAAGGCATTGGCCACCAATTTCATGGTATGGCGTACTTGGTCAAACAAAATGACGGTGTCGGCGATGAGGAAGACCATATCCGGAAAGTCCATGCCCGGGTTGGGGCTCAGGGGGACTTTATCGAATTGGGCGACGGCATCATATCCGAGGAAGCCGACGGCACCGCCGGTGAAACGGGGGAGGCTAGCATCGGGTACGGGGTGATAGGCGGACATCAGATCTTCGAGGACGGCGAGGGGATCCACATTGTCGAACACGGTGACCTTGCCATCGGCATGGTATTCTGCGCGCCGGTCTTTCGCTTTTAAAATTCCCCGCGGCATACCACCGAGCATGGAATAGCGGGCGATATTTTCGCCCCCTTCCACGGATTCGAGCAGGAAGGTGCAGGCTTGGGGGTCTTGGCTGCGAAGGGCGGTGCGCAATTTTTCATACGCGGATACCGGAGTGTCTTGGTCGGCGAGGACTTCGCGTACCACGGGGATTAAATTTCCGTGTTGTGCGCGATCTAAAAAAGTAGGTAAATCAGGAGAAATCATAAGAAGTGTTAAATAAGAAAATTGAAAAAATTAAAACAAAAAACCCGGAATGCCAAGGCACACCGGGGTCAATCGAGCGGCGGTGAAAGTTTCACCATCGTTCGGAACCCGGTCCTGAAATTCGCCAGCATTTTTTCAAATTCATGAGGGGTTGTTAATTGATTTCATGGCTTTTGACAAGTCCGAATTAAATTTCCCGTTCCCAGAGGCTTTCAATGGGTTGGGGTTTCCGGATCATTTTGTAGTTTCCATCCTGTTGAACCAACACTTCGGGAGAAGTGGGGAAGGAGTTATAATTGTGGGTGCACATGGCGGAGCAGTAGGCGCCAGTGCCTTCGATGACGAGGTAGTCATTGATTTCAGCTTGATGCACTCGCCGTGGTTGTAAGGCTTCGGGATCACCGACGGCGGGGGTGAGGATGTCACCTGACTCGCAGCAATGCCCGACAATGATGGCTTCATGGGTGTCGACAAGATCTTGATCGCGACCCACGACAATCAGCGGATGTTGGGCGCCGTACAGGCTGGGACGCAGGACGTCGGTCATGCCGGTGTCTAGTCGATAAAAGGTATAGCCGGCTTCGCCGGTATTTACTTTGTCTTGGATGCGACTGATGATGGCACCCGCATTGGCAACCAAATAGGTGCCGGGTTCAATTTCGAGATGTAACTCCCGTCCGGTTTCGGTGGCGAAGGCTTTGAGCGCATCACGAATCGGGGCACCAATTTCCTGGAGATCTGTGCTTTGTTCGGAGGCCATGCGGCCTACTTTGAATCCGCCACCCAAATCGAGGGTGTGAACATCGGGGAATTTACGCACCAGTTCTAAATTGAGTCCGGCAACGCGTTGCCACACCGCGGGATCACTGCCACTGCCGATATGACTATGAATGCGTACGCATTTGAGTTGATACTGCTCCAGCAAAGTCATGGCTTCGTCAGCTTGTTCATGCCAAATGCCGAAAGAGCTGGCGGGTCCACCCACATTGGTGCGGTTCGTGCCACCGGATCCTAGACCGGGATTAAAACGCACCCCGATTTCGCGTCCGGGACGCAATTCGCCGGTTTGGCGGATTTGATTTAAGCTGGTGGCGTTGAAGACAATGCCGAGGTCGAGAAGTTCGCCGAGGTTGGCGGGGAGTTCTTGGGCGCTTAAAGAAATATGAGAGGCGGGGATACCGGCGGCCATGGCGCGTTGTACTTCCCAGCCTGAACTGGCATCGATATGGAGACCCATGTTCGAAAAGATGGAAAGCACATTGCGGTTGGGGCAGGCTTTCATGGCAAAACGTACGGTAAGTCCGAAAGCGTGAGGGAAGGCCAAGGTTTCTTTGGCGCGTTGGCAAAGGAGGTCTTCACTATAGACGTAATGAGGGGTGCCAAACTCTGAGGCGAGTTGACGGACTTGATCCGGGGAAAGGAAGCGTAAGTTTTCGAGGTTCATAATGGTGTTTGGTCAATATTTTTGGTCTAAGGTTGATTTAGTCGTAAAATCCTCTGAGGAAAGCAGGAATATGGAAAAGTTTACACACAAACTAGAATCAGTCATTTTTGATATGGATGGAACGCTTATCGATACGGAACGTATTGGGGCGGCTTCTTGGGATCATGCCGGAGAAGAAACGGGCTTATTTGTATCCGAAGAGGTGAAGCGGCGGATGGTGGGGCGGAATATGCAGGACATCACGGCCATGGTTCAGGCGGACTTGCCGGAACAGGATGTGACTTTGTTGCTGGAGCGAGCGAACTTTCATTATCATCGATTGGTCACAGAAAAGCCCCCTCCCATCAAACCCGGAGCGAGAGCGCTGTTGGAGTGGTTGTTAGGGCAGGGGGTTCCCATGGCCTTGGCGACCTCGAGTCGTATCGCACAGGCGCATGATAAATTAGCGAGGACAGGATTGGATCATTTTTTTACCTTCATGATTGCAGGGGATCAAATTGACCGCGGTAAACCCGAACCAGAAATTTTTGAACGGGCGGCTGAAGGCTTGGGGTGTGAGATCACGCGTTCGGCGGTGTTTGAAGATTCGGCTCCGGGGATTGAGGCGGCGCAACGCGCGGGAGCCTATGCGGTGTTGGTACCCGAATTTTTTCCGGTTGATCCGGGAATGGCGATGTTTGCGGATGAAATTTTAAAAGATTTGACAGAGGCGCAGGCGCTTTTAGCTTCACGCTTTTAAGGAGAGTTTATTCCGTAGGCTCCCTTTGTGAAGTGGGTGGGCTCTCTGGCCTGGTCTTAGGAACTTAAAGCTCTTGATACATTGCCCTTGCACCTCGGCATGGTTGTCTTTAAAAGACTGTTATGAAAAGAATTCCAAAATTTTTGCGTATTTTGATCCCCATTTTACTCGTAGTGGGTGTGTTGGCCTTGCTGATCAATACTGTGGTGGTCGATTTCTTAGTGAAGATGTTCTGGTACGATTCCGTGGGGTATCTGGAATTCATGTTCTTAAAAATGGGGTACAAATACATTGTTCTGGTGGGGGTTACCTTATTTTTCTTTGTGATTTTGTTTCTGAATTTTTGGGTGGCGTCCCGTTATCTCGGGGTCACCAAGTTCCACAAAGAATCTAAAGTTAAACAAGTAATTCAAGGCTTTCGTAGTGGATCTATGAAAGTCTATACGCCGGTGGCGCTGTTGCTGGCGATTCCTTTGGCGCTCCCTATTTTCCGTGAATGGGAAAACTTTTTATTGTTTTTTTATGCGCCGAATACGGGAAATGCAGACGCATTGTTTGGCTTGGATGTTACCTTTTATTTGTTTGCCTTGCCCATTATCAAGTTGGTGTATGGTCGTTTGTTGATTTGTTTGTTCCTGATGTTGTTAGGATTGGTCATTTTATATGCGGCAGAGTTGAAGGTTTTATCCAAAGATGGGCAAAGGCTCTACCACGGGGCGAAAATGCATTTGTCCATTGTGGTGATGTTTATTTTTATCGCCTTGGCTACGGGCTACGGCATTGAAGCGTTGATGCTGCAGTATACGACGAAGAATATGGATTTGTTCTATGGTCCCGGGTTTACGGAGTTTTATGTGCAGTTGCCGTTGATCGGACTGGCTGCGTTTATGATGTTGCCCTTGGCGTTTTCGATTATTGCGCTGATTTTCCGCCAAAAAGGCTTCAAAGTGGTGGTGGTTTTCTTGGTCTTGGCCGTGACCGCACATTTTTTCAAAGGGATTGATCCCTTGTTTGCCTCTGTCAACCGTGTGATTGTAAAACCGAATGAGTTGGCAAAGCAAAGTCCCTTTATCAAGCAAACGATCGACTCTACGCTGACGGCATATCAATTGAAAAATGTCACTAAGCGCATTTACGAACAAAAAGATGTTAACGAGCCCTTTGAGGCGAATTCGGGCTATGAGCAATTGGAAAATGTGCCCTTATGGGACAATGAATTGCTGATGGATGTTTATCAGCAATTACAGGCCATGCGTCCTTATTATCAGTTTACCGGTGTGGATGCTGCCCGGTATATGATTGAAGGGGATTTGCATCAGGTTTACTTGTCTGGCCGTGAAATCACTACCAGTTTATTGCCTGATGGAGCACAGAACTGGATCAATCAACGTTTAAAATATACGCATGGCTATGGCTTGGTGATGACGCCCGCAGCCCAAGTGGGGGAAGAGCAGGTGAGCTGGTTTATCAGCAATATGCCGCCTGAATCCAAGGTGGGCTTTGAGGTGAATCGTCCGAGTATTTATTATGGATTAGCCGATCTGGAGTATGTGATTGCGCCGAATAAGAGTCGGGAGTTCCATTATCCGGGTGGTGAAGATGGGGTCTCCGTTTCCAATGATTATGAAGGGACGGGTGGGGTCTTAATTTCGAATTTATTCAAGAAGGCGTTGTTTGCGCTTTATTTCCAAGATTGGAATGTGCTTTTAACCAATCAAACCTTGCCGACCAGTCGTATTCATTTCCTCCGCAATGTGGTGGATCGCATTGAAGAGCTTACTCCCTTTTTACAGTTGGATGACAATCCCTATTTGGTGGTAACACCCGATCGTCTGTACTGGATTGTCGATGCATATACGACCAGTGTGTGGTATCCCAATTCACAACCTTTTCAAGAGGACCTGAATTACATCCGCAATTCGGTTAAAATTGTAGTAGACGCCTATGAAGGATCGGTTGAATACTATTTGTCAGATCCTACCGATCCGATTGCCTTGGCGTATCAGAGGATGTATCCCAAATTGATCAAATCTCTTGATGACATGCCGAAGGAACTGCGGGCTCAAATTCGTTACCCTCGTAACTTGTTTGATATTCAAATGCGCATGTATGCCGTGTATCATCAGGAAAATCCGGAGACTTATTACCAGAGTGAAGATGAGCTGCAGTTTGCTGAGATTTCGCATCAGGACTCGCTGATTAAAATGCGTCCGTATTACATTACCTTGGACTTAATCGAACCCGGGAAACGCGAATTTTTACTGCTGACACCATTGTTGCCGATTAACCGTGATAACTTGCGTGCCCTTGGGGTGGTTCGGTCGAATGCGGAGCATTATGGTGAGATTGTGTTCTACACCTTCCCCAAAGGGAGCCAGGTGTATGGTCCGCCTCAAATCAATGCCTTGATCGATCAGAATACAGATATTGCGCAAAGCATCACGCTTTGGAATCAGCAGGGGTCTGAAGTGAAACGGGGTAAAATGATTATTATCCCCATTGATAAACGTATTATTTACATTCAGCCCTTTTACATGGAAGCGAGTGTATCGCCCCGTATTCCTCAGTTGAAACGGGTGATTGTGAGTACAGAAGGTGAAGTAGTTATGGATATTTCGGTTGAAAAAGCCTTACAACAGTTGTTGAAGAAAGTGAGTAAAAACCGTGATCCTTTAGCGGATGATGGGGAGTTTGTTCCCGTAACTCAACCTGTTGTGAACTAGAGCCATGTCGAAAAAGAAGATCATGGTAGCGCTCTCCGGAGGCGTGGATAGTTCTGTTGCCGCAGCTTTGCTGTTGGAACAGGGCTACGATGTCTCTGCGGCTTACATGAAAAACTGGATTAATGAGGATGATATCCTTGGAGATTGTCCTTGGCAGCAAGATGTAGAAGATGCCACTGCGGTGGCGGAGACCTTGGGGATTCCATTCGAAGTGGTCAATCTCATGGACGCGTATAAATCCCGCATTGTGGATTATTTATTGAAGGGCTACGAAGAGGGGATTACGCCGAATCCGGATGTGATGTGTAACCGGGAGATTAAGTTTGGGGTGTTTCGCGAATGGGCCTTGGGGAAGGGATTTGATACTGTAGCGACCGGGCATTATGCGCGCAGTCGGGTAAACGCATCCGGGAAACGTGAAATTTTGATGGGCTTGGATCCCAACAAAGATCAAACCTACTTTTTGGCGATGATGAAGCCGGATCAAGTACAAGCGGCCCGCTTTCCTATTGGTGATCTGTTGAAACCTGATGTCCGTGCGGTTGCCGAACGGTTTGGGTTGTCTACGGCCACCAAAAAGGACAGTCAGGGAATTTGTTTTATTGGACAAATTAAAATGTCTGACTTTTTATCGGCGTATTTACCGGATGAACCGGGGAATATTGTCTCTCAGGATGGCAAAGTTTTGGGGACCCATCGTGGATTGCATTTTTATACGTTGGGACAACGTAAAGGCATTGGGGTGGCGTCTAACACTTACAAGAAAAGCTATGTGGTGGTGGAGAAACGCAAAGAGACCCGTGAGTTGGTGATCGCATTTGATGAGCGGGATACACCGCATTTGTATTCTACGAGTTGTGAAATTCGTGAGCTTTCTTTTACGGGTGAGCCGATTGTAGAGGCCTGCGAAATTCAAGCGAGGCCTCGTTATCGTGCACAGTCAGAAGCCATCACGTATACGCCTTTGGCAGAGGGAGTGGCGCGAATTGAATGGCACCAGCCTCAACGGGCGATTGCGAAGGGACAGATCTGCGCACTGTACGATGGTGAAGTGCTGTTAGGCGGCGGGATTTATACCGAGATTTGGGATTAAGCGCGGGGCGAGGCCCTCACAACCCAAACTTCAGAACGGCGTCGCCGTTCTGTTTGTGTTGCTCAGGATCCTGGCGCAGAGGGTGTGATTACTTGAGCAGAGGCTCCATCAGCTTCAACCATTCACTGGCAATGAGGTAATGGCCTGCGGGGGTGGGGTGAACGCCATCTGCAGCCCAGAACTCAGCATCCAAGTGGGTGATGGCTTCGTCTAAAATTTCTTGAAGCGGGAGAAAGCGGGTGCCGTATTCGTTGGCCAAGGTTCGGATGACCGAGGCTTTGGCATCTAGATCTTCTTCACGCCAATGGGATTTGGTGCCGATGGGTACATCGAGTACGAAGGGTTGAATGAGAATACTGCTGGCAGGTTTTGCAGGAGTGCCTTCGAAAGTCAGGTCTAATAATTGACGGGTATCGGCTTCGAAAGCTTCGGTAGGGGTGAGGTCGTTGGCGTCATATCTCCGCCAGGTGTCATTGACGCCGATATAGAGTGAAAAGATGTCGGCTTGATTGTCTATGCAGCGTTCTTGCCAATGTTGGCGTAAATCCTTGGCGCGGTCACCTGAAACGCCACGATTGATGCAGGTATAGGTGTCGCCAAAACGTTGGCAGAGGGCGGCTTGGATGATGGAAACGTAGCCCACTCCGATGTTTGAGGGAATGTCACGTTTGCGTTGGCAGTCGGTAATGCTATCGCCGAGGAAAATAATCTTTTGTTTCATGAAAGGATCAAAGCGTTAAGTGAAGTAGGGCGGAAAGGGTTGCGTGCAAACGACGGCCTTGTTGGCCGGTCGCAAAGTTTTCATCAGCAAACAAATCGATGGTGGCACCACCAACGCCGGTCATTGTCGGAACAACGGTCACACCCATGTTTTGGAGTTTGCTGCGTAAAAAGGATAAACTGCGGAGGCCTCCCATGGGGCCGGGAGTTGCGGCGATCAATCCCGCGGTTTTGCCTTTAAATGCCCGCATTGGAATTTCATCAGGCTGTTCTGCCCGAGAAGCCCAATCGAGGGCGTTTAGCAATAAAGGGGTGGGGAAGGAGTTATATTCCGGGCTGGCAATGAGAAAGCCATCGGCTTCTTGCATGGCTTCTTTGAGGGCTTTTGCGCCTTCGGGTAAGCCCTGGGTTTGTTCCAGATCCCCATCATAGAGCGGAAGGTTTAAGGCTTTCAAATCGATCACTTCCACGCTCGCCCCTAATTCAGCCGCCATGCTGACGGCCTTTTGGAGGAGTTGTGCATTCAGAGAATTTTCGCGCGAAGATCCTGAGAAGGCTAAAATCGTTTTCATGCTTAAAATCCGAGGTCAGAGAGGAATGTTCCCGCAGACTTCATCAAATGAGAGGGTTGATAGGGTTTGGTAATGATCAAGTCGGGTTTGATGCCTTGGAACATGCTTTCAGCTTCATCCAAGTCTTGTCCCGTACAAACGATGACGGGTAACATGGGGAAGGTTTTACGGATTTCTAAAAAGGTTTTGTCCCCGGTTTGTCCGGGCATAATGAGATCCAAAATCACCAAAGCAATGAGGGGGTTTTTGGTCAATTGATGCATGGCATCGTAGCCGTTTTCCGCTTGTAACAGAGGGAGGCCGAGAGGGGCCAAAGAGCGTTGGGTGAGTTCACGCATGACGGGATCATCATCGACCACTAAAATGGCGGGTTCCTGTGACGTTTCGCGCAGATCTTGAGATGCCGTTTCCTGATGCTGATTTTGCTCATCTTGGGAGGCAATATCTTCAAGCACAGGAGGAACAAACATATGGTTTTGCTCCATAAACTGAATCAGGTCTGTGGGGCGAATGAGGTATTTCCCACCGGCAGTACGGTATGAAGGTAATTTCCCGTCACGAATCCAACAACAAATTGTATTACGGCTCACACCACAGAGGTTCGCAGCTTTGGGGGCAGATAAAAATACAGGTTCAGGGATTTGATTTTTCATAGATGTTAAGTTTTGTGAGCGCTTCGCAATCGTCTATTAATGCTATATTCATAGAGACATCAATCTTTATTCATGTTTTCTGCATAATTTTCGGCATTTACGTTCTCCCCAATATTACTTTTTAGTGGGCTTGCCTGTTTCAAATTTCCTAAAGAATACCAATGTGCTGAAGGGGACCTAAATGTAGGTAAATCTGCTTCATGCGGATGGTTCAGCAGGTCGCTTGGATGTTTGTGAGCGTTGTTTGAGCAGTTGGGTATAGAGCAACCACAGTAAACCTGTTATCCCCACTATTCCCCACAGGGCAGGGCCGGGATGATCGATGGATTTTTCTCCAATCCAGGCGAAGACGATGGCGGGGGGGATGGATCCGAGAGTGACGGCCAATACAAATCGTCGGGCATGCATGCCGTAGAGTCCGGCGAGCACGCTTAAGACTTCAGGAAGAATGGGAAGCATGCGGCTAAGAACTACGGCTAAACCACCCCACTGATCAAAGAGTTCACGGTAGCGTGTCTGTTCGCTGGGGCTCGCCAATTTATCGGCCCAACGTTGGCCTCCCCAGCGGGCTAATCCGTAGCCGAGGATTCCTGCTAGGCTCAGTCCGAGCCAGCCCCAAAATGCGGCAGCCCACAGACCGAGGGTTGCGCCCATGCCTCCGATGACTACGGTCGTGGGAATGGGGAGAAACAAATCAGCGATCAAGCATCCGGCACCAATGGGGCCCGCCCAGTGGGCTGCATTTTCGAAAAAGGTTCGTCCTTGTTCACCGGAAAAGAGAAAATCAAAATGATCTCCAAACAGGGCGAAGGTTATAAGAATCAGTAAAGAGAGTCCGAAAAAGAGAATCAGTAATTTTTTCATGGAGGGCCTAACATGGATTTAGAGCGTTTCTGTACCGTCTTCATCCAATAATTTTGGTCCGAGAATGCGAATAGCCAACAGGCCAATGGGAGCGGTGAAGAGCACGGAGAGCACGGCGAGGGCCAGTATGGTTTCACCGCCGGGAATACCTTTGGAGAGGGGGACGGAGCCTAATGCGGCTTGGACGGTGGCCTTGGGCAAATAGGCGCACACACAGAAAAGCTTTTCTTTGGAGGTTAACGTGGATCGTAGGGTGGCCACCCATACTCCGATGGAACGGGCCATGAGGCCGAGGGTGATGAGGATGATGGCCTCGGGTCCTGCCTGCATGGCGACTTTAGGGTCCACCTTCATACCAATGAGCATAAACAAAATGATTTCCGCAAAAATCCAAATTTTGGCTAATTTGGCGGCCAATTCGTGGGCCACGGGTTCGGCTTTTTCGAGCAGGAGAAAGCCCACAGTCATAACGCCCAGCAAGGCTGCGCTATGCATCAATGTTCCGGTGTACACTAACAAGAGCGCGAACATCAGGAGAATGAGGGTCTTTTCGGTGGCGCGTATGGTTTGGTGATGTTTTTTAAACAGATAAGTTAAGGCCAGTCCCAGCACAATGCCGGGAAGAATGCCGAAGATCAGTGAACGGGGAAGCTCCCAGAGACCGCTGGTCCAGTGGATGCCTTCCTGGCTAGCCATGCCGAGGAATACTGAGAAAAAAGTGATGGCCAGTACATCATCAACAGACGCCCCTGCGAGCACTAAGGTGGGGACCTGTCTTTTTTGTCCGTAGCCTTTTTCGGATAAATTGAGCATGGCGGGCACCACCACCGCGGGAGAGACGGCCGACAGCATAAACGCAGTGAGGCCCGCGATGGGCCAACTGAACTCGAGGAAATAATGCAGGAGGAGGGTCAGCGTGCTGCCTTCAAATAGACAGGGCAGAATACTCATAGCTAAGGCGGTGGGACCTACCTGATTGAGTACTTTTCTGCGTAAACCTAATCCTGCCCGTAACAGAATCACCACCAGCGCGAAGTTCTTTAAAAAGGGCTCCATTTCAATCAGCCCTGCGGGCCACACCTTATCTCCTAATGAACCGAGGAGGATGCCGCAAAGCAACATACCCAAAACGGGTGGAAGCTTGAGGCTGGTGAATAAGCGGCTGGCCAGCCATCCGCCAAGAAGAATGAGGGGGAAGAGCAGGGTGAGTGACATGGACTAAAGGAGATGGGAAAGCTTGGCTTTGCGCAAGGGGTCGCAGAGGGGGTGTTCAGGGGTAATGAGCTCAAAATCTGAAAAGTCAAAACCCGGAGCCACAGAGCAGCCGACCAAGGCCTCTGGGCTGAGGGGTTCGGTGGCTTGCCAAAACCCTGGAGGAATGACGGTGCAATAGCAGTTGTTGGCTTCGGAAAGTTCGGTAGACGTGATCGTCAGGGTTTCGGGATCGAGCAACCATATCCGCACCTTTCCTTTATAGAGATTCCACACTTCTTCTTGCGCCACCCGATGAAAACGGCTGACCTCGCCTTGGTTTAAGGAAAAATAGATATGGGTCAGGGCGGATTTCTGTTGGCCGGCTTGGTTGGTTACGGAGAGTTTCGAACGGTGGACTTCTTTGAAGCGTCCGCCTTCGGGGTGGGGGGATAAGTCTGTGGCTGTAAAGGTGTTCATGTTGTCTCCGAGTTTTGAGAGGATAACCACTCCAGAAGTTGTGTTTTGAATTTCTTAGAAATTTCACCCGCATCGGCATGCCCGGGTTTTGACTGGATGCGTATCCAGTGGCTGAAGGTTTTGCGCAAGGAGTCTGGCCAGCTACGCACCAAACCCGCTTCGGCACTCAAGCCGGATAAAAAGGCTTCATGATCGCGTCGGGCATGGGCCCAGTTCATCAATCGAAGGAGGTAGAGCAAGGAGCGGTCGAGCAAGATGAACATGAGTTGTGGATCTTTACAGGGGCCCACGACAATTTTTTCGCTGGCCAACTTCCGACGTCCGGGAAAAGGAAAACGTTTGTTTCCGAGTTTCGGAGCGCCCACCCACGCGCCGATGCCGCCTAAAACGGCGCCACTTACGGTGAAGACTCCGAACGAAATGCCCCCAGTGGCGAGATCGGCGCCTACGCCGGCCGCGACGCCGGTGATTAATCCGGTCATGGCCAATTGCTGGCGGGAAAGTCCGAGGAGTTTCCACACTTTTTCGGCAAAGAGTTCATCATTCATCACATCCAAATTTTCGTCTCTACCTGGCAAGGCTTCATGTTGATAAATGCGACGTAATTGTTTGCGGGTACGTGATTCTAGGAGGATCAGGTCCGCCTGATATGCCGCAATGGCTTGGGATTGTTGTGTTTCCAGGGTGATAGATTCCTGATAACGTTTTTTGTATTGATGGCGAAGGGCTTTAAGCATGAGCGCTTCAATTTCGAGCACGGCATCTTGCATGCGTTGATGCCAGATGGTTTTCATATGCTGCTGGATGAGATTGAGGTCTTTGGCTTGCTCGGGGATCAAATGCTGAAGGGCATCAAACAATTGCATGCGTTGGGCAAAGGTGGCTTGATGGGCATTGAATTCTTTGATGAGGTTAAATCGTCTTTTGAGGGCTTCTTCCCATTCAGGGAGAAAACTTCGGTTTTCACGTTTGAAATTCAACAAAGCTAAACGAGGGAGGCCAATGTAACGCAATACTTCCATTTCTTGGCGGTCGATTTCCCGTAAAGGACGTGAGGCGTCGGCAACATAGAGTATGCCGGCCCGTTCTTTGAGGGGGATCATGAGTTCTAAATCGTGATGAAAGGCGGGATCATTTCGATGGGCATCGATAAAAGCCTCCACCATTTCACTTTCCTCTCCCTTCCAGTTTTCGAACCAGTGCAAGGTGGTCGCAGGATTTTGAAATCCGGGGGTGTCGATGATTTCCAGCGCAACCTGACCGTCAAAGGACAATTCAAAGGTGGTGGCCCGTGTGGTTTCTCCGGGGGTGGAGCTGATATTGACCCGCTCATTTTCAGTAATGGTGGAGACGACGGAAGACTTTCCTTCATTGGGGTGGCCCAAAACGGCAAATTTGAGTACGGACATTAGCTTACCCTCCAAGGGATGAGTCCTAAATGAGGATCATTGAGTTCTCCTAGACGTTTTTGCCAAATTTTCAGGTCCGCAGGGTCCGGAGGCAGGAAAGGGTTTTGGGGGTCGGAGCTGGGGAGGCCCAGACCGAGGATTAAAATGTCGGCATTTTCACCTCGTTGACTTCGCAGTTTTCGGAGTTCACGTAAGGTTTCTTCCAAGGGGGGCTGCCACAGTTCCATGACTTTTAACAGGCCTGTGGCCAGGGGGTCGAGTTTGATGTCAGTGTGGGCTTGAATTAAGGTGGAGAAGGCCTCTTTGGATAAGAGGGATGCGACTTCTTGGGGGAGTTCTAGTTGTAGAGGGGCTTGGGGACTAAATGAGCTGACTTCTTTTAGCGATGTATTTTTAGGGGCTCCTGTTTTTTGATCGCTACTGAAGCTCAGGGGTTTGCGGGTGAGGGCCACATACAGGCGTTCGCTGTCGGGTGAATCCAATTTTGGATTTCTGAGAATGCGTGCATATTGAAATTGTCCCCAGAGGGCCAATCCTACCCGGGGGAGCAGTCCGTACACCAAGGCACACATCAGTAAAAAAGGCCACCACGCTGCGGTGGCTTCGCGTTGATAGATCATCACTTCGGAGCTGAAGATACGGCTTTGGCTCATTTGTTCGAGGCTGGGCACGAAGTGTTGGCCCCAGGGAAGGGCGAGGCATTGGGCGATATGATAAATGCGGTCCACAGATACATTTAAGGTGGTGGCCCATCCGAAGGCGAGATCATGGGTCAAGCCTTTGCCGAAGGTCATGAGCAGGACGCCGAGATTAAAAGCGATGCCGGAGGCTTGGAAGGTTTTGAAAATTCGACATCCCCAGGCGCGAATGGAAAGGGGCGAGGGAATTTCTTTAATTAAACGTGGCAGGAGCACTCGCTGAGCGTTGGAAAGTTGTTTCCTGAAAAAGAGGGAAGAAACCCCCAACAGGACAATCATAACGAGTTGAAATCCAATCAGCACACCCAAATAACTGCTGACATTCATCAAGGGACTCTCGTGGCTACGCAACAGGGTTGCGGTGGCGCTGAGGCCGGCCAAAAATGAAAAAATGCACAGGCTGAGGGTGAGTAAGGTGATGGAATGAATGGCCAGTGCTGCGAGTCGAGAGGCTTCGGGATCCTTTTTTTGATCCTGCTTGAGCCAGGCGTATAAGGCTTCAGATTTGGTGGGGGGGCTGTCGGGGAGGTCACACAAAAATTCCACATCGGAATTTATGCGTTTTTGCATGCGTATATCGAGTTCGGTAAGTTCAGCCAATGTCCACTTTTGAGCCATGGGTGTTCTATACGTTAAAAGAAGGAGTTGAACAAGACAGAGGGCAGGTAGAGTTGATGGGGGCGTTGTGAGTGGCGAATATATAAATCTTGTGGGTAACGGTCCTCATATGGGGCGTAAACAGAAGGACGGGACTATGCGGATTGCGGTCAGGTATGGGGATAAACTTCTGCGGGATGATTTTATGAATCTAAGCAAAATGGCTATTGACATAGTCAAGGGTTATCTGGCATACCCTATGCATGTTAATACTTAGAACCTCACAGGAAATAGATATGATGATGTTTACTCGGAATATGATAATGATGTTGATGTGTTTGTGCATGGGGCAGGTTTGGGCTGCGGATGCATCGCTTATTCAAAATGGTGATTTTTCGAATCTAAATGATGCAGGTGCTCCTGCAAATTGGCGGATTCCTAAAAATCAGGATCAGATTGAAGTGATTGCAGGTGATCTTGCAAAATACCCCAAGGTCTTAAAGGTCACTTTGGGCCCTGCCCAGAAAGGGCAAGGTCAAGTTCTTCAGCGTTTTGCGATTCAACCCAACCACATTTATCGCTTAGACGGAGCAATGAAGAGTTCTGGGAAAGGGATCGGATTTTTCCAGTTGAAATTGTTTAAAAACAAGAAGGAATTGAGTCGTCACCCCACGGCAAAAAGTACCACGGAGTGGAAGGAGTTCTCTAAGGAGTTTTATGTAGGGGATGCAGATATGGCAGAAGTGCTGTTACGGTATTTTCTCTATCCGAACAGCGAAGGAAAAACTGTTGAATTTGCAAACGTTTCTTTCACCGATTTAGGTGAAAAAGTGTTTGTGCCTCCAGCTATTGAAAGCTGTGAAGTGGTCACAACTTTTGCGTCAGCAGGTCTTACGTTGACCTTGAAGGGGGACCCCAGCAAAGAGATTACGGCCGAGGTGCGTTATCGTGAAAAGAATGCCGAGGAATGGGTACGAGGGCAGTCATTGGTGTTTGTGCCCAGTACGTCAGAGTTTCGGGGGAGTTTATTGGATTTGAAATCGGCGACGGATTATGTTGCTGAAGTGTACATTGCCGATCCTCAGTTTGAAGCCGGCAAAGCGCAGAAAAAGGAAGTGCTTACCTTTAGGACCTGGACAGATGACGTACCGGTTGCGCGTACGGTTCAGCTCCCTGCAGGGGTATCGACAGAGGCCTTGCTGATTTCGGATCAGGGAAGTGCGGATGGATGGGTCCGTTATGTGGGTGCACCTGAAGGAACCATTTTGGAAACGGGTAAAAGTGAAAAACAAGCCGTACGTTTTGAAAATGCAGCTTATGTCTTGTTTGAAAATGTGACGGTACGCGGTGGTCGCGAACAGGGCATCGTTGTTACCAAATCAAATCACATTCGCATACGGCATTGTGATATTGCTCATTGGGGAGACCCGGGGACGCGTTCAGCGACGCGATTGCCCAAAGGTGGGTTGTATGTGGATGAAAATGGCAAGCGCATCAACTGGCAGGCCGGGGTGATGATTGCGCCCGGAGCTTCACAAGTTGTGGTCGAGAATTGTTTCATTCATGCGGCCAATGGTACTGCTAATTCTTGGCAGTATGGACATCCTTTAGGACCTCAAGGGGTGATTATGAATAACTCTGAAGGAAACCATGTGATTCGTTACAACGATATTGTGGGGAGCGAAGGCCACTGGTGGAATGATGGAATTGAAAGCATGTGGAATAACCGTGAAAAAGGTGGCCCCTACCGCGATACGGATATCTATGGCAACCTTATTGCGTTCTCCAATGACGATGGCACGGAGTTGGATGGTGGGCAATACAATGTGCGCTACTTTAACAATTGGGTTCAGTGGGCCTATTGCGGGATCAGTTGTGCACCCAATCTGCATGGGCCTTCTTACGTGTATCGCAATGTGTTTGTGTTGGGCGAAGAGCGGAACCGGGTCAATTTCGGTTTCAAAATGGGTGGGTCTAAATTTAAAAATCAAGGCACCTCCATTTTGTTTCATAATACCATTATGAGCAGTAATGCAGGGTTGAGTACTGGACATTTTGGTAAAGGTGCTTCTCCGATTATTTCTCGAAACAATGCGATGTATTCGGAAGTGAGTTATTTAAAAGGCGGCCCCACCAAAGCCTATAACCTGGACTATGATATGCTTCCTGCTGAATCTGTGGTGCCGGGTCCCCAAGGGAATTATGAAAATGCCGTTTGGTCGAAGCCTGAATTTATGGATGCGGCCAGTGGAGATTACCGTCTGGTTGCAAACACGGCGGGAGTGGATCAAGGTGTGGTGTTGCCTGGCGTTAATGATGGATTTCTTGGCGATGCTCCAGACATTGGAGCCTACGAGCAGGGAAAAGATTTTTATCCGATTCCGCAACGTCCGGATGGCTTGATGTTTATACCTGCTTTCTTGGGGTTTGAAAGTGGATCTGCGGATCCCTCTTCTCGTGAGGTTCGTTTGACGGCGCCCACAAAATTGGGTGCAGGATGGAAAATTATTGACCAACCTGCTTGGTTGAAAATTACGCCGAGTTCCGGAGCAACCAGCAACAAGCATCAAGTATTGACGGTAGAAGTTACAAATCCTCCTGCGGATCTTGGCTTGCACCGTGGATCCTTCACGGTGAAAAGCTCGGGTGGATTTTATCGGACAGTGCCTGTGCAAGTTGTGGTGCGGCCTGCGAATCCGGTACACTTGGTGTTAGAAGCCGAAGATGCTGAAGTCATGGGACGTTATCAGAAATTTGAAGATGAAACGGCCGGAGGTGGTGCGTACATGATGATTCCCTTTGATGTGAAAGCTCCAATTCGTTTTAATAAACCTGAAGCGTCAGATAGTGAACTGACCTTTACCTTTGAAGTGCCAGAGGATGGGTTCTATTTTATTACCGCAAATATTATGATTCCGGGACCTGATGGTATTCAAAAGGATTCAATGTATGCGGCGATGAATGATGCACCGCTCACGCGATGGAATTTATCGCAGGCCGGTCGAGCCGCGTGGAATCTTCAAAACCTACAAGGTGGCGCAGGAACGGATGGTATGGCCTTCGAGTTAAAAGCGGGTAAAAATACCTTGCATGTTCGTCCGCGTGAAGTGGGGAATCAACTCGATTATTTGATCATTAGCAACGAACGGTAAACTGAGAAGAAGATGATGGAAAATACACAGACGGGTTTTAGTTCTGACGGACGTCGTTTCAATTTGGATGATCCAACCCTCTTAAGATCTGCTGATGCAGATCTCTGGAATGATCGCATGTATTTGCAGATCGACCATAGAGGGAAGGTGATTCGGAATGGATATTTAATGCCAGATATGAAGCATTATTCTCAACCCCTGCGGTGCTTTTATTTGCGGGATGTTGAGAGTGGTGAGCTGTGGACGGTTCCTCAAGGTCCGATTCGCACGAAGGCTGATACTTTTCTGTTTTCTGCAGGGAAATCGGATTTGATGTGGAAGCTTTCCCTATATGATATCGAGTGCACGGTACGGGTAACGATCCCCGCGACCGACCTGGTTGAAGTGTGGTCGGTGGAGGTGAAAAATCTATCGTCCACTTCGCGAACCTTGGCTCTGTATAGCTATCTGCCCTTTGGGAAATTATCGTGGATGAGGCAGTCGGCGGAATACGATCCCGAGCATCAGGGGGTGATTGTGACCCATTTTCCATACTATGTGGAACATGAAGATTATCCGAAACTGAAAGAAGGATGGAATCAGGCATTTGTGTTAAGTGATCGCGCCCCCGATTCGTGCATGTGTAGCATTCCTGATTTTATCGGTAGTGGGAGTATGGCGCAACCGGATGCCCTGATTCATCAGCGCGCTTTGCGTGCGCCCCATCCGTGGGCTGATGCCGATGTGGAGCAGGCGGCCATCATGCACTACGATATGGTTTTGGAGGCTGACGAAGGTGCTGCGTTTCAGTTTGTGTTTGGTCCGGCCATGACGGAAGAAGATATTCAAAAAGCCAAGGCCTATGTTGTGCCGGGTGGATTTGAAAAAGCATTGGCTGACGCAGAGTCACGTGATGAGGCCTTCGCTCCTGCCTTGGAGATTGAATCTCCTGATCGTGATTTTAATGCCTACATGAATCATTGGCAGTCACGGCGAAGTCTGATGCTGGTGCGTGCGATGCGATTTATGTCTGCACCTCAAGGGCGGAATTTGTTGCAGGACGCCATGGCGGGGGCCTTGATTGACCCTGAGTTTAGTCGCAAGCGCTTTCTTCAATTTTATGGCTTTCAGCATCAGGATGGCTGGATCCCTCATGGTATGCCCTTGGAGCCCGAGGCTACGCAAATTAAAATTAACACCATTCCTCATAAGGATATAAATTCCTGGGGACCCTCGGCATTGACCTATTACATCTATGAAACGGGTGATGCTGCGATCCTAGATGAAGAGATTCCCTTTGCGGATGATCCCGATCAGCAGGCTTCATTATTTGAGCATATTTGCCGAGGATTAAACTGGTTACTCAGAGATCGGACCGAACGGGGATTGTGTCGCATAGGACAGGGGGATTGGAATGATCCTTTGAACATGGCGGGGTACAAAGAAAAAGGTGAATCTGTGTGGTTGAGTGAAGCCCTTGCCGTGGCTTTGGATCATTGGGCTCCGATTTGCGAAGATCGGGGACTCGACGGACTCGCGACAACGTATCAGCAGATGGCGGATGATTTACGCAGTAAAATCAATGCCTTGGCGTGGGATGGGAAATGGTATGTTCGTGGATTTACTGATGAAGGAAAGCCTTTTGGCTCTCATCAGGACGAAGAAGGGCGCATTTTTCTCAATGCACAAAGTTGGGCTTTGATGGCCAAGGTTGCCGACGAAGAACGGAGTACATCTTGTATTCAGGCGGTGACCGATTTATTAGATACGCCTTCGGGGCCCATGACTTTGGCTCCGGCGTTCACGCGTATGCGACCTGATATTGGCAAGCTCACCCAGAAGATTCCGGGTCGTCTGGAAAATGGATCGGTGTATTGTCATGCGGTGACGTTTTACGCCTACGCACTTTATCAAGCCCAGCGCCCCGAAGCTGCGTTTGCATTATTGCGTAATTTAATTAGTGGAGCCGAAAACAATCCCATGGAACGAACGGGTCAATTGCCCTTGTACATTCCCAATTCGTATTTTGGTCTTCCTTGCGATTACAATGCGGGCATGAGCACGAAGTCCTCTTGTTCGGGAACGGCCGCGTGGTTTTATCGTACCGTGTTGGATTACACCTTTGGTCTGCGTGCGGAAGCGGAAGGCCTGCGTGTCGATCCTCAATTGCCACAGGCGTGGGGAGACGCAAAAGCTGTACGGCGTTGGCGGGGATCCACTTATCAGGTGAGCTATGTACGCGATGAGGGAGTGAAAACCCTTCAGGTTATTTTGGATGGCACTTTGTTGGAGCGTAACTTGATCTTTCCTGATTCACGTCCTCGTACCCATGAGCTTTTGATTAAAATTCCTGCAAATTAAAAATATGTAAGCAGGAAAACAAGAAGCTTATGGGTGTTCATACGGCAATCGATCCGGACAAGGTTTGGGTAAAAGGTTGTGTGAGAAAGTCAATGAGATACCTTGAAAGGGGATGGAGCCGTGTTGAACGATCGGTGTAAAAAACCTCAAAAGAGGAATGAATTGACTGGTTCTTTTGTAAATGAGTTGTTTTGAACAAGTGACGATTGTTAAATTTAGATTAAAAAATATGCAAAAGAACCATTGCCAAAATCACCAAAAAGGATTAAGCTGATTTTGTGACTATGTCAAAAGCTCCTCGTTTCAAGTCTTTGACCTACGTTCATGCGATACCGTTAAACAGGTATTTACCTCATTGTAGACACTAAACTATATTCCCCATTATCTTTGTGAAGACATCTCATACAATTCAGAACCCGCAGTTGAATGGCGGACGTAGCTACAAAAAGCAGGCCTTTACTTTAATTGAAATGTTGGTCGTTATTGCGATCATCTCTTTATTGGCTGGATTGCTGGTACCCATGGTGAGTCGTGCAAAAGAAAAAGCGATGGACATTAGTTGTAAGTCCAATATTCGGGATTGTGTTTCAGCTTTACTGGAATTTGCTGTGGATCATGATGGTAGAGTACCCGTTCGGTATAATCCGTCCACCGATTCGAATGGAACTTGGACGGGGTGGCCTTATATTTTAAGTCGGACGGGTTACATGGGTGATTACAAGGCCGAGCAGGGAATCATCAAACGCAGACCCTACAGTTGTCCCCTCAGCGCAGGAAAAGAACGGCAGATCAATGCGAGTCAGGATTTGGTTTATGGGATTAATGAACCATGTTTTACAGGAGATGGGCAGAAAAGTGGCTATAAAGGTACTGAATATGATGCACTTGGTTTGTGGAAATTTTCAGGTAAAACGAGCCGTTTGACCTATATTTCGATGATGCGGGTTGAGAAGCCTGCAAGTTTCATATTGTTGGGGGAGGCCTTTAGTGGATTTTATTTTAAAAATTTCGGTGTAGAAGTTCAGGCCTCTATTATTGGGGGGGATTATGCCTTTATGTGGCTTCGTCATGATGGGCATGCTAATGTTGCATTTGCTGATGGGCATGTGGGCCAGATTACCCGGGAAACCGGTGGAGATTATCTTCAGGCTTGGGCGACATGGACATTGCCTGATTATTATCCACCAGAAAATTGATGCCATGAGCATGTTGAGTAAACAGAAGGGCCCTTATGGGTCCTTTTTTGGGTTTCTCTGCTCTAACATGTACCATGAGAGGCTGCTGTGGATGGGTCGGGGACGTGTTTGTATGGCTTGTGATCTCCTGTGAAGATCTGGATCATTTGGGGGTTATGAATGTGGCCTGTTTATGGGAGGCTCACGCTTGTTGTATCGCTCTATTCTTCGTAAGTACAACAGGGGGGGGGGCGGACTCAGGTATTCGAAATTATAAGAAGGGGGATACGGTGGCTTCGGATGAGGGCTGTACGCGTAGGGAGGAGGTGAGGGACCGCGAAGAGGCTGGCGCGATGTGGGTGTGCACTCTTCTGCAGGAAGGGATGAGAAGTCTTTGCGTATGGGCAAAAACAAAGCCCTCTCTATGAGAGGGTTGAAAGGTGGCTTTGGTTGAAGAGTCCTAGTCCTGGATCAGCGGGACTGTTTGAACTGGAAGTTTTCAGCAAAGATATCGTCTAAATCTTTGCTCTTAGGTTTTAGCCCTAATTGTGCGCTGGGTAAGTGACGAACAATGGCTTTTATTGAGGGAATTTGAAGCAGTTCATCATCCAATAAATTGGTCGTCGATTGTTCTAGTCCGTAAACGTAGACCGGGGGGAGGCTTGCTAATTGTCTGTTACTCATGGATGCAGGTAGGCCTACAAAAGAGACCAAGGCCACCACTTGGTCATGGCTTCTGATGACCTCCATCAATTGCGCATACGAAATGTCTGCGGGACCTTGTGGGGTCATTTCTGGGGGAAGGCCCTCCGTTGAAAGTTCATTGAGGGTGCTGAGGTCCATCGCATTGAGTTTTACGATTGAGAGGTCTGTGCTACTGAGTCCCGCTTGAAAGCCTTGAAGATGAATTTCTGCTAAGGGGTTGGTTGCGCCTATTATGGTTTCATCGAGAAGCAGTACGGTGCCTGAATTTACACCCGTTTGTGATATCGCTTGCCCAAATTTAAAGCCAATAGATTCATCCCACACGGTATGATAGGTTTGTTTTTGATTCTCGGCGCGTGTACGGATAACCCACATAATGCCGCTCGCGCAGAGGAGCAGGGATAGGCCAATTAAGGCGGGTTGCCATTTACGGTTTTGTTTTGACAAGATCGCGGTAATCGCAATGCTCACTATGAGTAAAAGTATGATGATCCACATAGCTTTTTATTTTGCACGTATTGACTATGTCAACAAGATAAAAGTGAAGTAAAGTAGGTGTATTTAAGGATGGCGGGCGACCATGAGGCGAAGTGAATGAGCAGGATCTCGAGAGGTGAATGGGAGGATATGAAAAACGCAAACAGCTGAGCTGTTTGCGTTTCGCGCTCTTAACAGATCTATCGACTTATTTCGCTTTGCGTCGGGCAAAGATGAGGATGGTGAAGCCCATGAGTAATAATCCCAGGGTTTCTGCTTCGGGAACAGCGGTCACGGTAATGTTGTCAAAGTTTGAGGTTTCTGCATCCACTCCTGAATAGGTGGTGTAACGAAGTTTCATGGTGGTTGCGCTGGTATAGTAGGAGGAATCAATCGTGACACTATATGATATGAAGGGGGTCGCAATATTGCCCGGGTCATTTTCTAAAGTGATGGTGGTTCCATCATAGGATGTGTTCGTTCCATTTGCTACCCCCATATCCACTAAGACAGTTTCATAGCCATTGCCAAAATCTACGGCAAACCCTTTAAGTCCATCGCTGGCTTCAAATGAATTGTTTTGGCGCCAAATCCAAGAAATAGTTAGGCTGTTGGTGTCTTCAATATTAATGGGGGCATCAAGTTCGAGTCTGCGCTCCACACCACCTCGTACAAGTAAGCTATTCGCCCCTACGCCTCCATTGAGGACGTCAGCGACTACATTTACACCCGTCCCATTTGCAGTCCAAAGAGATGGTGCGGCCCCTACGGTTTCTGGAGGGCTTTCAAATCCATCCTGAAAAAGGATTCCTGCTGGGGACAGGTTTGCGCAACTAAGACATATCAGTGTAGCCGTAATGATTTTTGAGATGTAGGGGGATGGATTCATGTCTGTTCCTGTGGATGTGCTGTGTTGAATAGGCGGGAAGTATGCTTGATGTTATCCTAGAGGTTTTTCTTTGACATGGTCAATAGTAAATTACGTGAAAAGACTGTTTTAATTGTTCTATATGCTCTTTAGATCGAGTTGTTATTTGTTTTTAACTATTTGAATATTTTTAGATTAAATTTTTTTGAAATATAGGTCAGATGAGGAAATAGCTTAATTTTAAGGGTTTATCCTCCGTTTTTATACAAGCAAAATCCCATCGTTAATAATGGGGTAAGCTTTTCTTGAGGGCAAAATATAAGGGGCTTTTTCGATTAAAAAGTCTGCTGGGCCCTCGGGGAGTGCGTTACTGATGCGCTGTGACCGTATCAGGATGTGCTTATGGGCGAAGGAGAGGGGGAGGTCACTGAACGCAGTGCTCTTTGTTGGCTTAGACAGATGGAGGGGGAATGCGCTTGGAGGGGACTGCGAATTCTGAAACGACTGGCGAGTTTTCGGGGATCATGTTGCGGATGCCCAAGGTGGTGCGGGCCAAGGATGCGAGTTCTTTACAGCCTTTGTCAATGTCGAGATTATCATCTAAGATACGTTGGATGCCTTTGAGGACTAATTCCCCGGGATAGGGGGAAGCCAAATGAAAGTCATTACACACTTTGGTCATTTCGGTGATGAGGATGGCTTCTCTGGTGTCGTCTAAATCAAAACTCTTAAAGGCAGAACTGCGTCGAATTGGGATGCTGGCTTTTTCTTGAGCGAGACGGTCTTGAACGGGTTCGGATAAAATCATGCGCACAAGTTTGCGTACCAATAAAGGAGACGAACATGAATTTCGTACGCATATCAAATCGGTCGCTTGGGCGGTGACATCTTGTCCTCCGGGAATGGAGGGCAAGGGTACGGTGATCCAGTCTTCAAATCCTGAGATTTTAATGCGGTTTGTGAACAGTCGGTCGGCGATAAACATGGCGGTTTCTCCGTTCACAAAGCTTTCTTTGCATTTGTCATCGTCGTAGTCGGGTCGTTTACCGAGGGCTTTTCCGATTGCTTTGAAGTAATGCAGGCCTGCGAGAGTGTTGGGATGATCTATACACACCGGATCAGGCTTGCTGGGGTCAAATAAGCGACCGCCTGCACGGAAAACGAAGGTCATCCAAAGGAAGGGGTAGCCGTGCCAGTTGAGTACTTGTTCCGGCGGAAGCGTTTTGCATAAGGTTTGAATGGTTTCGAGAAAGGTTTCAGAGGTCCATCCGTGAGCGGGCAAGGTGCATGTGGCCTTTTTGAACAGCTTGGGGTTGCAGTAGATGACACGGGGTGAAAAGGAGAAGGGGATACCTACCAAGCGGCCATTGATGCGAAAAGGATCAAATGCTTTTTCAAAAAAGACTGATTTATCAGGGTAACAATCCTCCAAGGCAGTGGACAAATCCATGTATTCTTCATGTCGGGTCAATACATGCAGGGTGGTTTTGATTTCTAAAATACTACGACTAAAGTGTTTGGTGATCCGTAAATCAGGGATCTCTTCGTGGATCATGTCTAGTAATCCGGGAAGCCACGGAAGTCGGTGTAGTTTATCAAACACGCTTAAGTTGTCTTGAAGTACGCGATCACGCCATCCTTGCAGCACAAACACCCCTTGACGGGGATGGGCTTCCAGCAAACCATCGCGACATAAGGCGTCGATGCCATGTTGTACTTTGGCAAAGGAAATATCTAATTCATGAGCTAAATCCCGCGCTGGGGGAATTTGCTGACCTTCCGTGATTTGTCCTGATTCAAGGAGGCCAAGGACATGACTTCTGACGGTAAATACTTTTGATGCTTCCATGGTTGTGACTCAATCAAATGGGGAGTTGATGCTTAAAATAGAATAAATTTACGTGGAAAATAAGGGTGACCTACTCTTTTGACGTATATTTTTAGATGAGGAATGGAGAAATTCGAATAGTTAGGCTTCTGAATATGTCACAGTAAGGTATTTGGGGCTTTTCCGCGAGAAAAAAAGTATCATTCATAGAGACTCACCGCGTATTGTTTTTAGGCTGTTGTCTTTAAGAGGGGAGGCAAAGAAAAACCGCCACTCCGAAGACCGGAAGGCGGTTGTGTGTGAAGGACTATGGGTACTTATTTCATTACCACGGTTGCACCACGTTCAGGCATTTCGCCATCGACCAAGCTGCAATAGGCTATTTTTTCTTTCACCTTTTCAACTTTGAGGGTGCAGATGACTTCGCCTTCTAATCGGTCTAAGATTTCACCTGTATCAGGATCGATCAGGACTTCGCCTTTGGTTTGAACCACAAATTCTTCACCTGGGGAGATTCCGAATTGCTCACCCCGGTTGATGACCACATTTTTACCTGAAATGGTGACGACAGCTCCATCCAGTTTCACATCTTTCATGCCTTTTACTAAGAGTTCCACTGCTTTATCAATGACATCTTGAGCGGCTTCACCGACAGGTTCTTTGTTGAAGCCTCCAAGGTCTGTATTGATTCCGTTTCCGGAGTAGCCCACTTTTAGTTTGCGGGATCCTGATTTACCCGTGACGCGTTCTTTGGCGATGATTTCACCTGTTGAGGTGTCGATCAGGGTGATGATTGCGGTAATCGTAGATTTGCTACCTCCGCCACCAATGCGAATGCCTTTAAACCCAATGCCACCTTCGCTACCTTGGGTACCTGCTTCCACAGTGGTGATGGCGCCGGTAGCAATATATTTTGCGGAACGAAGCTGTCCGGTGTTGGCTACAGTTGATTTTGCGGTGCGTCCACTGGCTGCTAAATCTTGTTCGTCCAATACGGTGTCAATTTTATCCCGACTGACGACAACAAAGCGTCCGCTGTCATAAAGTGCACTTTCAAGCATGATGCCGAGGTTGTTGCCAAGGTTCCATTGTCCAGACCAGCCTGAATCGTTGGTGAAGTCTTTTACACCGATGGCGTGTTTAACTCCTTTGTAGCTATCTTTATCCGCTGCTGGGTTGTTGGCTTCTTCGGTTTCGGTGCCACCGCTTCCCAAGAATTTATCCAAGATGGCATGTGAAGGGGTGGTGGCGGCCATGAGCAATCCGAGGATAAGTCCACGGGTGAGGTAAGTCGTTGTTTTCATAATTTAATCTTCTCCAAATAAGTGTAATAGTTTCCTATAGTAAAAACCACTTGCTTGGGATGCAAGTTAGAAATCATGATTACAGTCAGGACAATGTCCCGTCAGGGTGATGTCGTGTTGAATAACATCGAATCCTTTGGGGAGATTTAAGTCTTTTTTCAGGAAACATCCTTCTAAATCAAATACCTTGTCACAGCTGCTGCAGTGAAAATGGTGATGGTGATGAAGCCCCGCTTTCTCATAACGCGTATTTTGGCCGGGTAAATCTACGGGACGTAAGAGTCCTTCTTCGACCATTTCATTAATCGCACGGTACACGGTGGCTATTCCCAAGCGGGGGACTTGTTTACGGGCAAGATCGCAAACTTCCGTGGGACTCAGAGGGCGTTGGATGTTTGTAAAAGCTTCTTCAATCGCACTTTTCTGCTTGGTATTTCGTTTCGCGGTCATGCGCCCTCGTTTCCTTCATTTTTTGGTGTGGCTTTTTCGGCGCGTTTTTTTTCGAGCGCCGCATCTTTAGCCGCGAGTTTTTCCCGAACTTCGGGGTGCAACACGTCATCCAAAGGGTGTCCGGTTGCCGTTTCGATGCCTTTCATCAATTTCATCAAGGCCACCATCATCACGATGGTTGTGGGGAGGGCGATTACCGGCCAACTGAGGGCCGTCATTTTGCCAATTTCACTGTTAAACGCTTCGGTGCCTGATGGACTTTTTACCAACCATTCGGCTAAGGCGTAATTTAAAACAGCACTGAGTGCAAAGGAGCCGACCATCCATCCTGTGCAGGAGGACATCACTTGATCAAAATCTTTGCGGGTGCCTTTTTCATCCAGAGAGGCTTCAATGAGATCTACATCAAACAATTCAGGGGAAAATAACAATGAGCGGATCAAGGGTTTTTTGGTGAAAGAGGATACGTAAATCGCGATGCCGAAGAGCAGGGGAACCGCCGCCTCTTTGATGGCGATCCATTGGGTGGGAATGTTTTCAAACAATCCTACCGCGCCCGTAATCAATACACTGATAAAACCAATGATGGAGAACATATTGATTTTTTTGCGCGTGATGAAATCATAGATACCATAGATCAGTGGCAGGGACAGGGCCATGATCAAGATGGGGGCCGGATCCAATTGAAACCATTTCCCACCTTTGGTCAGCAGTAAGGATGGGAGGACAACGTTGAGGATCAGATTGACCCAGATATTTTCTCGTTTGTGTGTAGACATGCGAATTTGCTATGTAGTGGAGGAGGGCCTGTCGATCTTTTTATGAAACAGGGACTAAACGTACCAATTGACTGCCGGTGCTTTCGAGGATGACATAAATCATTCCGTCTGGTGAAGATTTGATGTCGCGAATCCGACCTTGATCTTTCATGATGACTTCCCGTTCGACGATGCCGTGTTGTCCGATGCGTAAGCGTTCAATCACTTGTGCTTTTAAGCCGCCGACGAGTAAATCTCCAGCCCAACCCGGGTAGTGTTCCCCATCAACAAAGGCCATGCCACAAGTGGCTATCGAGGGTGTCCAGTGCATAACAGGTGCTTCCATGCCTGGGAGTTGGGTGTGTGCGGTAATGGGTTTTCCATTGTAATGAATACCAAAGGTGACCTCGGGCCAGCCGTAATTGAGACCTTTGCGAATGAGGTTTAGTTCGTCTCCACCACGTGGTCCGTGTTCCGTGGACCAGATTTCTTGGCTTCCGGGTCTGAGTACCAGTGCTTGTGGGTTTCGGTGTCCATAGGACCAAATGCTGGGGGTGTCGGAGTTGGTGACGAAGGGATTGTCCTCAGGAATGCGTCCATCCTCATGCACACGATGGATTTTACCCGTGGGGCGGTTGAGGTCCTGGGCCTGATCGCTGGCACCACGATCTCCAATCGAAAAGAAGACGTAGCCATCTTGAAAGATGATTCGCGTGCCAAAATGATGTGAGCTCCCTCTGTAAAACTTTTCTTTGGCTTTAAAAATGAGCTCTTGATCCACCCAAATATTCTGTTTTACCCGTCCTCGGACCACGGAGGTCATTGATTGGTTTTGGTTTCCTTCAGCAAAAGCTAAGTAAATCCAGCCATTGGATTCATAATCGGGATGAACTGCCACATCGAGCATGCCGCCTTGGCCTTTGCGCACCACCGCGGGTGTACCTTGAATCGCAGGCCCGAGCGTGCCATCAGCTTCGATGATTTTGACGGGGCCGTCTATTTCGGTAATAATTTTACGACCTTCCGGCAAAAAAGAAATCCCCCACATTTTCTGATCGTTGTGGAGGACGACATCCCTACGGTACTTTTGATGTTGGGTATGGCTGATGCCGGCTTTGATTTCCGGCGCTTTGGGTTTATTGGCTGCAGTATTTAGTTCGCGGATATAGACGACGAGTGCTTGGATTTGTTCATCACTCAGCGTGTGGCCAAAGGCTTGCATCCCCAGTTGGGGCATGCCATTTTTGATGATTCCCGCCAATTCTTCGTCGCTACTGCCATATTTCCATTCGTTATCGATGAATGAGGCGCCTAGGCCCCCTTGTCCTTTTGCGCCATGGCAGACGGTACAGTATTGGGTGTAGGTTTGTTTGACATCGGCCCGGGTCCATGACGCAAGGATCCAGACACAGAAGAAAACGGAAATTTTAGTTTTCATCACAAGAAGGCACAAGATCGATACAGACCGAATTGATGCAATAGCGGAGGTTGGTGGGGGGCGGTCCATCGGGAAAGACATGTCCCAAGTGGGCACCACAAGTGGCACATCGTACTTCTGTACGTACCCGGCCTAAAGAATGATCAGCAATTTCTTCCATGGCGTCTTCAGCCACGGGTTCAAAATAACTGGGCCATCCACATCCTGAATCAAATTTTGCATCGGAGCGAAACAGAGGTGCTTTACAACAGACACAGTGATAAAGGCCGGCTGTTTTTTCATCGGTGTATTCGCCAGACCAGGGTCGTTCGGTTCCTCGTTCTACGCACACCCGAAATTGTTCAGGCGTTAGCTTATGTTTCCAGTAGGTTCTGCTTTCTGGATGATCAGGATCAATTTTAGGGAAGGATTGCATGTGAATATTCTGCACCAATCTTGCCAAGATGCAAGAAGGGACGCTGTCGTAGAGATTTTTAATGAAAATGACTTCGGCGCTGTAAGGTTCCGCTCGGGGAGGCGAACTGTGGGTATGTTGGCACCACTTTTACTTTCGATTTTACTTTCTACGTTGCTTCAATTTGTGCTTTGGCGATATGCCACCCGTATTCAAAACGCGGGGTGGGTCGATTTTGGATGGTCTGCAGGCATGGTGATGGCTGCCGTGGTGATGTTGTGGAGTTCTGATTTCTCGTGGAGGGCGCTGTTGGTTTCGTTGTTGCTATTTCTCTGGGCGGGAAGGTTGGCGAGTCATTTGTTGTTGGATCGTCTGTGGGGGAATGCGAAGGAAGATACGCGTTACCAAAATTTAAGACGTCATTGGGGGGAGACTGCTGATCGGAATTTTCTAGGGCTGTTTCTGGGGCAGGCGCTGTTGGTGGGATTGTTTATGGTACCTGCATTGGTTGTTTCCAGGCGTGCGGGTGCCTCTCCCGATGTTTGGGATGTTTTGGGACTTGGGGTTGCCTGCTTGGCCATTGCGGGGGAATCCCTTGCGGACCGTCAATTGGCACGCTTTCGTAAAGATCCCTCCATGAAAGGACAAGTGTGCCGCCGGGGGATGTGGCGATACAGCCGACATCCGAACTATTTTTGTGAATGGGTGCAGTGGTTTGGATATGTGCTGATGGCGGTGGGGAGTCCGCTGTGGATACTGACGCTTTTGGGTCCCATTTTTATGTACGTTTTTCTTCGTTTCGTAACAGGTATCCCTCATACTGAGAGACAATCTCTTAAATCCAGAGGGGATGCCTACCGTGATTATCAACAAACAACCCCGGTGTTTTTCCCATGGATTCCTCACAACTCTTAAATGCATCGTATTCTGAAATGGCACAGCTCTCTTCTTGGGATCGCATTCTGATTTCAACCTTCCAATTTTTAAAAGGAGGGACGCTTCAGTTGACCTTTGCGGACGGGAGTAGTTTTTCGTTGGGTAAGGGGGCGCAAGACCACGCGGATCTACATCTTCGCGAGCATGGACTTTCAAAAGAAATTTTGTTGGGGGGCGGCATGGCTTTGGCCGAATCCTATATCCAAGGTAAATGGGAGACGCAAAATTTAAGTGCGTTGTTGCGGATACTGGCCCAGAGTCAGCAGGACATGGGCTTGTTCGCCAAAGGAACCTCTCAAGTACTTCGGAAAATGGATGGATTGGTTCATAAACTTCGTCGCAATACCAAAGAGAATGCCGTCAAAAATATTCAGGAACATTACGACCTGAGTAATGAATTATATGCAACATTTTTGGATCCAAGTCTGACTTATAGTGCGGCCATTTTTGCGGACAAGGATGAGAGTCTGGAGACGGCGCAACTTCGTAAAATTGATCGGCTGATTGATCAATTGGGACTCAATGCTGAGCACCACGTGTTAGAAATTGGCAGTGGTTGGGGGGCCTGTGCCATTCGGATGGCGCGCAAAAGTGGATGTCGGGTGACCAGTGTGACCTTATCGGAACGGCAGGCCGAGGAAGGGCGTCGACGCATTGTGGCTGCGGGAGTAGAGGATCTGGTTGAGATTCGAATTCAGGATTATCGAGATGTCGAAGGGAGCTTTGATCATGTGGTGAGTATTGAAATGATTGAAGCGGTTGGACATGAATTTTTGCCCGAATATTTTGATGTCGTCGCGTCGCGATTGAAATCAGGTGGACGATTTGCCTTACAGGCGATTACCATTCCCGATGAACGATATGCCGACTATAACCGCAGTGTTGATTTTATTCGCAAACATATTTTCCCCGGCGGACATTTACCCAGTCCTGCACTCTTAGAGGGGTTTTGTTCTGAGAGGGGTTTGCAGGAAGTTGACGCCTTTGAATTTGGCAAAGACTATGCCGAGACCTTACGTCGCTGGTGCACCGCGTTCATGGCTCATGGTCAGCAGGTGATGGCCTTGGGATTTGACGATGCCTTTATTCGCAAGTGGCAGTATTATTTGTGTTACTGTGAAGCAGGATTTGACACTCAGTTAATTCATGTGCGTCAATACTGCTATCAAAAAGCCTAAGCCATTTTTTTGAGGCTCATTCCTTGAATGAAAAAGACGGCGGCGTAGACAGAAAGGCCGACCACTGACCATGCGATGGCCCCCAAGGGGAGGAAATGATCCATGGAGCCCGGTCTGAATAATATCCAGGTACTGATCAATAATAGGGCGCCTTCCCACCAATGGTTTTTACGTCGTAAAAAGCCCTGGGTGGCGGCGGCAAAAGCAAACATGCCTGCTAAAGCCGTAAATACCACCGCGCAAATCTCCACGGGTCCTTTGACGCCCATCAGGAGCAGACGATGGTTGAACAGAAACATAAAGGGTAAAATCGCGGTACGAATATCATACATGAAGCCTTGGATGCCGGTTTTGATGGGGTCGGCTTTAGAAATAGCGGCTGCGGCATAGGCCGAGAGCCCCACGGGCGGAGTATCATCCGATAAAATACCGAAGTAAAAGACAAAAAGATGAATGGCGATGAGGGGAATGTCCAAGCCAAATCCAACCGCCAAAACTTCGATGGCTTTGGCGGTTAAGCTGGCCATCACAATGTAGTTGGCGGTGGTGGGGAGTCCCATGCCTAAGATGAGACTTACCAAGGCGGTGACGATTAGCATGCCTGCGAGGGTGCCTCCGGAGAGGATGCGAATGACTTCAGTGACTTGACTGCTTAGGCCCAAACTGAGTACGCCGACGATGATACCGGCGGCCGCGACGGCCACCCCGATGGTGATCATATTCTTTGCGCCGCTGACCATGCCGTTTCCGATGATCGGAAGTGCTGTACGTAGTCCTTTCCGACCTTCGGAAACGAGATGCTGAATCACCACGACGGCGATCAGGGTGAGGATCCCCACCAAGGCGGCGTATCTGGGGCTCCGCCGTTCGATGATGAGCAGATACATCAGAGCGATGAGAGGAATTAAAAAGTGAATGCCGCTGAAAAAGGTTTTACGGAAATGGGGAAGTTCGGAGCGGGGGATAGGTTGAATATCCAGTTTAAGTGCTTCGAGGTGGGTGATGTATAAGAGGGCTAAATATGAGATGGTCGCAGGTAAAAAGGCCGCTTTCACTACGGCGGCATAAGGCATGTTACAAGTTTCCGCGATGATGAAGGCCGCGGCTCCCATGATGGGGGGCATGAGCTGTCCGTTGGTGCTGGCAGCCACTTCAATCGCCCCAGCTTTGACGGCGGGATATCCTGCGCGTTTCATGAGCGGGATGGTAAAGGTTCCTGTGGTTACGGTATTGGCAATACTGCTACCATTGATCATGCCCGTGAGGCCGCTGGCCAACACAGATGCTTTGGCCGGCCCCCCTCTGAATCCGCCCAAAAGACTGAAGGCCAAATCGATAAAGTATTTGCCCCCTCCGGCTTTCTCGAGCAGTGCACCAAAGAGCACAAACAAGAATACAGTGTTTGCGGACACTTCCAACGGAACCCCAAAGATACCTTGGGTGGTAAGGGACAAAGTTTCGATGATGCGCGAAAGAGGGGTGGCGGCAGTGGCCAATACCCCCGGGAAATATTCGCTAAAGAGGCTGTAGAAAATAAAAAAGCCGGCCACGGAGGGCAACGCGGGACCGACGGCACGTCGGGCGGCTTCCAACAAAAAGAGTAGTAGAAATCCTCCCGCCAGCATATCACGTAAGAGAGGAGCTCCAATGCGTTGGGATAATCCTTCGCGGTCGAAGACAATGTAGAGGGCACAAAAGGCGGCGGCGATTGCGCAGAGGATGTCCCACCAAGGAAGGCGATCGCGGGGGCTGAGTTTTGGAAGGCGGCCCTTGCGAAACATGGGGAAGCATAAAAACACCAAGGCAATCGCGAAAGCCAGGTGAACGGAACGAACGACTTCGGCGTTGAGCGTCCACGTTTTGGCAATGAGTAATTGGAAGACGGACCAGCTAAATGCTAGCGCTGTTACCAAGAGGCCCGATTTGCCGGTTAAATGACGGGGGCCTTGCTCGCGATCTTCAATATCTTGTAAATCAGTAGCTGAACTCATGAGCGGAGCTTGTCGGCTCTCTCAAAAAAATCAATCATCATTCGAAAAGAAGGCCGGGGAGGGGGGGGGGGAGCGTTCAGAGTTCAGCGTTGAGATCTGAACGCTGAACTCTGATCGTAAAACTGTCGGAACTTTACTGCAGATCCACTTTCAATTTAGAACGATAATAGGCCAATTCCGCGATACTGGCTTGAATATCAAAATAGGCGTCATGTTGCCCCATGTCTTCGTTCAGGTGCGCTTCAGGGAAGTAACGTTTGATGAATGCGGGATCTTCCTTGGGGGGAAGGGGTTGATCCCAGAAATCCGTCCACTGCGTTTTAAGGGTGGAGACATCCAATAGACGGTAATGGCTACGGCGCAAGATGCCCGGTAACAAGCGACGAAAGAGATGCCAGTCATTATGCACGGAGTTGCCGGCAATGATCGGTCGATCGCCAGGTTGTTCCTGAATGGGACCAATAATTTTATCGATATACCCACACATACGCACTTCCGCATCGGCCAAGGTGACGGCTTGGGGACCTAAACAGCCTTTGACAATATGCGGGATGTGTTCTTTGACCCAGGGGCTAATGCCGCGGTCATTTTCACGTTGAATGAACAAAACAACATCTTTTTCAGGCGGGGCGAGACGTTTCAGATTTGCATCGGTGGCCATAAGAGCCACCTGCAAAATCTCGGCATCCTCCAGCTCAAGGCTGGAGAATTCCGCGTCTAACCATAAATAACCGGGCGCTTGTCTGCGTGAGTGGTAGCTCATGCGATTTCCGTAACGGTTACGGGATCAAGCTTCCAGATGTCGTTATTGTATTCACTGATGGTGCGATCACTGGAGAACATGCCTACGCGTGCGGCATTCAGAACCGCTTTGCGGGCCCAGCCTTTTGGATCTTTGTAGGCGATGTCCACTTCATGTTGTGCACGAACGTAGTCATTGAAATCAGCCAACACCAAGTAGGGGTCGCCGTGATCGGTCAGACTTTGTTTCACGGACAACATGACATTGTGTTCTCCGGGTGTGAAGTAATCACTACCAATCCACTCGAGCAAGGTCTTGATCATGGGGTTTTCTTCAACAATATCGTGGGGGTTGTAGCCTTGTTTCCAGAGGGCTTCTACTTCCTCTACGGTTTTGCCGAAGATAAAGATATTTTCGTCACCGACCACGTCTTTGATTTCAATGTTGGCGCCATCCAGTGTACCGATGGTGAGAGCTCCGTTGAGGGAAAGTTTCATATTCCCTGTTCCACTGGCTTCTTTGCCGGCGGTCGAGATTTGTTCGGATAAATCTGCTGCGGGAATGATCCGTTCTGCCAAGCTAATGCGATAGTTGGGGAGGAAGACCACTTTCAATTTACCATGGATGCGTTCGTCATTGTTGATGACTTTGCCGATAGCATTGATGGATTTAATGATGGTTTTGGCTAACTCATATCCCGGTGCCGCTTTGGCCCCGAAGATAAAGACGCGAGGAGCAATATCAAAATCCGGTTCCTGTAACAAACGGCGATACAGGTAGAGGATGTGCATTAAATTTAAATGTTGACGTTTGTATTCGTGCAGACGTTTGATCTGAACGTCAAAGAGGGCGTGTGGATCCACCGTAATTCCGCAATCTTTTTCGATGATGGCTGCGAGTTTTTCTTTATTGCGGAACTTAATATCCATGAAACGCGTGCAGAATTCTTCATCGTCAGCGAAAGGCTCTAATTTTTCCATTTGGGTTAAATCGCGTGGCCATTCGGATCCGATCTTTTCTGTGATCAAATCGGCGAATTCGGGATTACAAGCCAACAACCAGCGACGTGGGGTGATGCCGTTGGTTTTGTTGTTGATGCGTCCGGGGAACAATTCGTTAAAGTCAGAGAACAAATGACGTTTGAGAAGTTCCGTATGCAAGGCCGCCACTCCATTGACTGAGTAGGACGAAATCACAGACAGATGCGCCATACGTAAGTGTTTCACATCTCCTTCTTCCACCAAAGAGAGGTCACGCAGTTTTTGCTGATCACCAGGCCATTTAGCAGCGACCTCTTTGAGGTGATGTTTATTGATCTCAAAGACAATTTGTAGATGACGAGGCAGGATTTTCCCAAACAGGGGTACAGACCACCGTTCCAAGGCTTCGGGCAGCAAGGTGTGGTTGGTGTAGGCAAAAGTTTGGGTGACAATGCCCCATGCGTCGTCCCAACTCAGGTCTTCTTCATCATGAAGAATACGCATCAATTCAGGTACGGCCACGGCAGGGTGGGTGTCGTTGAGCTGAATCGTCGCTTTTTCGGGGAATACGGACCAATTGGAATGTTCGCGTTTAAAACGACGAATGATATCCCGCAACGAGCAGGCCACAAAAAAGTATTGTTGCACCAAGCGTAACTCTTTTCCGTTTTCGGTAGAATCATTGGGGTAGAGTACTTTGGAAATGACTTCAGACATATTCTTTTCATAAACGGCTTCCACATAGCCCCCACGGTTGAATACATCTAAGTCTAAATCTTCAGAGGCGCGGGCTTCCCATAAACGAAGGAAGTTTACGGTTTCGGTACCGTAGCCGGCAATGGGGACATCGTAGGGGACGCCGACAATCTTACGGGTATTGATCCATTTGGAACGATAGCGACCGGTATCATCAAATTCACTTTGAACTTCTCCGTACACAGGAATGGTTTGTGAATATTCTGGACGAATGATTTCCCAGACGTTTCCGAAGCGAAGCCAGTTGTCAGGATGTTCTACCTGATAACCATTGATGAACTCTTGGCGGAACAGACCAAATTCATAGCGAATCCCGTAGCCAATTGACGGGAGGTCTAAGGTGGCCATACTGTCGAGGAAACAAGCCGCTAAACGACCCAAACCACCGTTGCCAAGTCCCATGTCGTTCTCGTCTTCGCGCAGGGTATCATAATCAACACCCAACTCATCTAAGGCGCTTACAACTTTGTCGTGAATATCTGCGTTGTACAAATTGTTGTCCAACAGGCGTCCCATTAAGTATTCGAGGGATAAATAGTACACCCGACGGGCATCATGTTGTTGATGAGCAGACTGAGTAGAAATCATACGCTGAATCAACAGGTCATTCACCACATGCGAAACGGCTTTGCGCCAATCTTCAGTGGTAGCTAAGCTCTGGACTTGGGCGATTGAAAAGCGCAAATGATAGAGAATCAGTTCACGGATTTCGTCCACCGTCATGTTGTGACAGGGATTAATTTTGACAGGTATAGTTGTATCAGTCATGTTTCAGTTTCAGTTTTTTAGTTTTTGGAGGGTTGGGTAGGGATTTCAAACTACTCTTCATGCAAAAGAAAAAAAGCAAGAAACTCTAAAAAACAGTTAAAATACGATTTGGTACTCTTTTTGTCGCGTTGAGTACAAAAAAGGCCTGTGGGGTGTTTCCCCACAGGCCTTTGTTTTAACGAACCTTTGTGTTTACCACGCGAATTGCCACCCTATGGTGAAGTTGTAATCTACACCGAGTTGGATGCCGTTGAGGTTTTCGTAGATGGGTGCTGATAATTCAGCGCCAAATCTCTGACCTTTGAGTTTGCCCTCGGGAATGCGAAGGTTGGCGCCCAATGCCGCAAAGGAACGTTCCCCACCATAGTTTTGTTGAAAATGATTTGGAGCTGCGTGAGGATGCGGACCATTGTAATGCCCCGAAATGGACTCCTGTTTTTCATAGGTCAGTCGTCCGGATACACTCCAAGCTTGTGCCAGAGGTTTTGCAATCCACATGGTGCCTTCGTATGCATTTCCAAAACGGAACCCGGCATCGTTTTCATCTTCAAGGGCTATGGCCGCTTTGATTTGAGCGCCCCAAGACATGCTGTCGGCTTGGCTGGTGTAGGTCAGACCAGGTCTGAAGTCCCAAATGCCGGTGCCCAGTTGCATGCCATACGCTTGGTAAACGCCATCCATTTTTTCTTCTACATTGGCTGTAGGTAAGCCGAAGCCTATTTCAGCATGAAGTTGATGACTTCCTTGTTGCCAAAGTTTTACCAAGGCGCTGACGACAGTGTCGCCCCAACCGGAAGTTTCATGGGAGCCACCAGAGCTGTGATCATGTCCGTGCATGTCTCCGTGCCCACCCATGCTCTCACTATGGGGGTTGGTGGTCATGCTCATTTCGGAGCTGTTGTACATGGCCATCCCCATCAGCGTGACGGAATCGCTGGGGGCATACATCAGCATGAACATGTTCATCTGCATGGTCATCTGATTTGGAACCATGTCATAGCCTTCTTGAAAGGCGTCTTGGTTGGAGATGCTGTCGCTTCCTTGACGAAGTTCATCCATGCGCATGTACATGTAACGATATTCTACCATCCATTCGCCTTGTTGATGGAGGTGGTCGCCGGTGACGCCTATGGGCGCGTGGCTGTCAGGGCGTGCATTGTCGTATTCGTGTGCAAAAAGGGTCAAAGAAAGGGTGCACAGCGTGAAGAGTGCGGTTGTTTTTACCGCAGAGTTTAAAATAGTCATAATTTCCTGATACTAAAAGTTTAAGTGGACCACGTCGTTGTGGTCCATAGAGTTGTTTTTTTTGAGATGTCAGGAAAAACGAATAGGGGGAGGGGGCACGGGTGCCCCTGCGAGCGTAGATAATTCTATGTTATGTGCCGTGTTATAGGCGCGTCTGCCGGTGTGGGGCGGGGGAATTTGTTGACTGAAACTGTTGAGCGCGAGTTCGAGTTTTTGACTCGCTTCAGAGGGCGCTTCTGTGGGATTTGTTTCAGTGTTTTGAGTTTTTTCGAGGGTCAGCGCTTTGCATTTTTCACAAGGCTGTTCACCACTGAAGGTGTTTTCAAATGCGTCAGAGATCGAGCCCTCATTGGTGTAGCTGACGAGCATTTCACTCCAGGCACCTATTTGTAGTAATTCAAAGCGAAAGCCACTGCAGATAAACAGCAGGCAAAGGCATGAGAATGCACATCGGGTCAGACGGGAGTGGGACATGGGTTACTGTTCGAAATCAACGACCCGTCTTTCAACCGCTACTTCTTTAATGAAGCTACCCACTTTTACATGCTCGGGATGAGCTTGATACCGATCCAAGGCCTCCCAATCTGCGAAGGTTGAAATCAAAACAATATCCGACGCGGTTTCTGAAGGTTTTTCATTGAGGCCGACTGATAAGGAGCTGATGTCCGCGATGGAAGGGGGTAAGGCCTCTAAGTCGGACTTCATTTTGGCGAGAATGCCTGCTTTATTCAGACCGGCGGCTTCAGACTTTACTTTCCACTGTACAATATGGGTAATCATTTTTGAGGGGAGCTAAGGATGGGGAAGGGTAAGGGAGAATCTTCAGAGTACAAAATTCAGAACTGAAGGTTGCACTCTGAGCGTTCAGAGCGTTGCTTAGCGCAAGCGGTTGGGCGGTGGCAGGATTTTGTCGGTGAGCGCGCCTTCACTGGCCGTGGTCACTGTGGCCGCATATTTGGCCAATACGCCCCGTTTTACTTTTGCTTTAGGCAATTTCAGTTTTTCTTGGCGGGCTTTCAATTCTTTTTTACTTACGTGTAAGGTAAGTTCTTGGGTTTCGGCATCAATGGAGATTTCATCTCCATTTTTGACCAAAGCCAGAGGACCGCCGATTGCGGCTTCAGGAGTAATGTGTCCGACCACGAAACCGTGACTTCCTCCGGAGAAACGACCATCTGTAATCAAGGCCACATCTTTGCCCAGGCCTTTGCCCATGACGGCGGAGGTGGGGGAGAGCATTTCCCGCATGCCGGGGCCGCCAACGGGACCTTCAAAACGAATCACAATGACGTGACCTTTTTTGATGGTACCATCTAAAATTGCTTTGAGGGCTTTCTCTTCGGAGCTGTATACTTTTGCAGTCCCTTTAAAGCTCAGACCTTCTTTTCCACTGATTTTTGCAACTGCGCCTTCTGGAGCGAGATTCCCGCGGAGGATCACCAAATGGCTTTCGGGTTTAATGGGATTGCTCAACGGACGGATAACATCCTGACCTTTGGGATACGCTTTGACGCTCTTTAAGTTTTCGGCCAAGGTTTTGCCGGTTACGGTCATGCAATCGCCATGGAGTAAACCAGCCTTGAGCAAGGTTTTCATTAAGGGTTGTACGCCGCC
Source organism: Kiritimatiellota bacterium B12222 (assembly GCA_029719485.1). GTDB lineage: Bacteria > Verrucomicrobiota > Kiritimatiellia > SS1-B-03-39 > UBA6053 > UBA6053. The sequence continues at coordinate 2,298,897 of CP120722.1, forward strand.
AATTTTTACCAGCTCGTTCATGACGTACTTGCCACTGGGTTTTAAATCAGCCAGTACAGGCACATTTTTGCCTACACGGGTGAAATCATCGAGACTCAATTTCACGCCGATGGTCCACGCCATTGCCAACAAATGGAGCACAGCATTGGTGGAACCACCTAATGCACAGACCATGGTGATGGCATTTTCAAAGGCCTTTTTGGTCATAATTTGTTTGGGCGTAATGCCTTTTTCGATCAACTGTAGGATGGCTTCACCGGCGGCCCGACAATCAGCGGATTTTTCAGGAGAAATCGCGGCTTGAGAAGAACTGCCCGGAAGACTCATGCCCAAGGCTTCAATCGCGGAGGCCATGGTGTTTGCGGTGTACATACCGCCACAGGATCCTGGGCCGGGGATGGACACTTCTTCAATGGTTTGCAGTTCCGCATCATCGATGTCACCACGTGCATGGGCGCCTACGGCTTCAAAGGTAGAGACGATATCGACATCTTTTCCTTTGTGACTTCCGGGAAGAATGGTGCCACCGTACACAAAAATGGAGGGGCGATTTAAGCGGGCGATGGCCATCATGCATCCGGGCATGTTTTTATCACATCCACCTATGGCAATTACACCGTCAAACATTTGACAGCCGACCACGGTTTCGATGGAGTCCGCAATCACTTCGCGGGACACCAGCGAATAATGCATGCCATCGGTTCCCATAGAAATTCCGTCAGAAATGGTGATGGTGTTGAAAATGATGCCTTTACCACCGGCATCATCGACAGCACTGTTGGACTCGCGGGCCAACTGATCGATGTGCATGTTACACGGAGTGACCATACTCCAGGTTGACGCAATGCCGATTTGTGGTTTTTGAAAATCTTCACGACTAAATCCGACGGCGTGTAGCATCGCGCGACTGGCTGCGCGTTCAGGACCTTCGGTGATTTGAGAAGAATGTTGTCTGGGATTCGGGGGGGCTGATTTTTTCTTAGATGCCATTGAAGTATTCCATTCGAGAGTTAGCTTTGTATAGGTGTCACCTAAACTAAAGGGGGGCTGGGGGCGAGCCAAAATGTTGAGTTCTTCCATGCCTCATCCCTGTTTTGCTTTGATCTTGTGCTGTGGACTTTTCCCGAGTATGTTCCGGCTTCCTTAAACATGGAGGATTATTGCTTATGAATCACTTACTTGCCCTTTTAAAACAAAATGCCCGGATCAGTCTGGAAGACGCGGCGCGTCAACTTCAGATGACGACCGACGAAGTGGCCGCAGAAATGCAAGCCATGGAAGAAAGCGGTTTGATACGTGCCTATCAGGCGGTGGTGAATGAGGATAAGCTTGATAACAATACCGTTACTGCGGTGATTGAAGTCAAAGTGCAACCCGAACGGGAAGGGGGCTTTGACCGCATTGCTTCTCGTCTTGCGCGTTATCCCGAGGTGACTTCCATGTACTTAATGTCGGGTCAATACGATCTGATGTTGTTTGTGGAGGGGAATGATCTCCGTACCGTCGCTTCATTTGTGAGCGAAAAACTTTCCAGCATTTCCGGTGTCACCGGAACGGCTACCCACTTTAGATTAAAAACTTATAAGCACCATGGTGTGCTGATGGACTTTACAAATGAAACCGAACGACTCCAAGTCTCTCCTTAACCGCCTTTGTTCCACTGTTTCTGAATTGCCCCGCTCGGGTATTCGGGACTTTTTTGATGTCGTCTCGCAGATGGATGATGTCATTAGTCTGGGAGTTGGTGAACCCGATTTCACCACGCCTTGGCATGTCCGTGAAGGGGCGATCTACTCCTTAGAACAAGGTCAAACGGGCTACACCTCCAATTTGGGTATGCCCAAGTTACGTAAGTCCATTTCATCTTATGTCGAAAAGTTCTTTGGGGTGTCTTATCATCCAGACAAAGAAGTTTTAGTGACGGTTGGGGTGAGTGAAGCCTTGGATTTAGCGATTCGTGCGCTCTGTAATCCAGGGGATGAGGTGATTTATCACGAACCGTGTTATGTCTCTTACCGACCACTCATTCAGCTGGCCTATGCGGTGCCCGTTATTTTAGAAACTGATGCGTCTGATGGATTTCGGGTGACGGCTGAAAAGTTACGTCCTTTGATCACAGACAAAACCAAAGTGTTGATGCTCAACTTTCCTAATAATCCGACGGGTGGAGGATTGACGGCTCAAGATGTGAAAGAAATTGCGGCTTTGGCAGTGGAAAAAGACTTAATCGTCATCACAGACGAAATTTATGCCGAACTTACATATGATCGCGAGCATGTTAGCATCGCAACCATGCCGGGGATGAAAGAGCGAACCATTTTTATGCATGGATTCTCTAAAGCTTTGGCGATGACCGGTTGGCGGATTGGATATGCTTGTGCGCCACATGAGTTAATTGAAGCCATGATGAAGATTCATCAATATACCATGCTTTGTGCACCGGTGATGAGTCAACAAGCGGCGTACGAAGCCTTGAAAAATCCTGAAGAAGATATTGCCCGGATGAAAGAGTCGTACTGGCGTCGGCGTAATTTCCTGCACAGCTCTTTTACGGATATGGGACTCAAATGTGGACTACCCGAAGGGGCCTTTTACATGTTTCCTGAAATCCGTGAACTCAACATCACGGCCAAAGATTTTGCGTTGGGATTGTTGGAGTCCCAAAAAGTAGCGGCGGTACCTGGAACAGCCTTTGGAGCATGTGGAGAAGGGCATTTACGATGCTGTTACGCCACCTCAATGGATGAGCTGGAGATTGCGGTCCAAAAAATCAAAGTCTATATCGATACTCTTCGATAATCCTATACCTCTCACAATCGTGAGAGGTTTTTAATATTTGGCTATATTGCAACAGGTGATATATAGATGTTTTTGATATTGCAACAGGTGATATATAGATATTTTTGTTGATTTTAGTGGGGGGATGGGGGTAGGGTGAGGTATGAAAAATGATGACCAGGTGAAAAAAGCTCATGTGTGGGAGAATATGTCTACGGTGTGGGCGGGTGTAGGGGAAAAGCGGAGGCGGGGATTGCGGATATTACCCAAAAATACGGGGTATTTTGTGCATGTGACGAGTCGGACGGTGGGGCAGGCCTTTATGTTTGGGGATGAGGAGAAGAGGGTGTTTGTGCGTATGATGCGTCAATGGGCGGGCTTTTCGGGTTTGTCGGTGATTACGTATTGTTTGATGGATAATCATTTCCATGTGATGTTGTGGGTTCCGGGGGCTGTGGATTTGGATCATGCGGAGTTGCGCACTACGTTAGAAGGGATTTGGCCGGAAGAAAAGGTCTTGGCCTGGGATGCGTTTTATCAGAAGCAACGAAGTGAAGTGAAAGAGGAGATGGATGCGGTGGTGGTGGCCCGCATGGGGAATTTACCTGAATTTATGCGGGTGTTGAAGCAGTCGTTTACCTGCTGGTATAACCGAAAACATGGACGAAAGGGCACATTGTGGGAAGCTAGGTATCGGTCGGTTGTGGTGGAAGGAAATCCTCTGGCGTTGATGTCGGTGGCGGCTTACATTGATTTAAACCCTTTGCGGGCAGGACTGGTTGATGATCCGATGGCTTATGCGTGGAGTGGTTATGGGGCGTCTATGGAGGGGGATTCAACGGCCAGAGAAGGGTTAGAGGTTTTGGTGCGGTTGGCTCGAGGGCATCAGCCCCAAGTGGCCTTGAATTTACGCAGGAAACAAGTGTCTCAATCGTCTGAGCACTGGCGTGATATTGGGAAAACAATGGCTCAGGAGCAGATGCAAAGGGCGCTACCCCGGAATTGGCAGGAGGTGCAGGCGGCTTATCGCATCTGGTTGGTGAACAAAGGGGCGTCCAAAGCGGATGTGTTGCAGGTGAAAGAGAAATTTCGTCAGCGCAAAGGTTTCGATCCGGTACAAGTCATTGCGGAATATGAAAAACAGGGGGTGGTCCCCCTCCATGAACGGCTTGAGGGTCGGATGCAGACCTTTTCCCGGGGGGTGGCGGTAGGAAGTGCTGACTACTTGGAATCAATGATGAATGAATTCCGCAGTTGTTTTGGTTGCAAACGGAAAAGCGCAGCGAAGAAGGTGAAAGGTTTTTCCTCTTTGTGGATGAGTTTACGTGAAGTTGATTAAGTTGCCCGTTGTCGTTCTGGGCTGAACACCCATTCTGTTTCTGAATGGGATAGGTTTCCGCCTTGCATGACGGGGGGATTGTTTTAAGGAAGGCTTTTCCCATCCCTGCTTTTCTTGTTTATGTTGACACCTCGCCCTCCTTTAGATTCCCATCCCAAGCGCATGTTTGAAATGATGCTGTTTGCGATGCTGGCGTTTGGATTGACGTTATGGATTTCCGGACAAGTCTTTTCGAATCAGTTGCTGCTTTCGGAAGAGGGGAATGCGTTGTTTCAAGCCGGGAACTTTTTGGATGGCACACATAGTCGCAATCCGCAGGGCTACACGGAATTGGTCGAATATGATTCTATGACCATTCTCCCCAATGAGGATTGGAAATCTCGTTTTGCGCCCGGTCACCCTTTTTGGCTGGTACCCGGGGTGTGGATGGGCTGGCCTCAAGTGATGACGGCCATTTCGGCGATGGTGACCATGATTGCGGTGTATGGGATCGGATGGCGTTTACGTATGCCCCGATTTTTAATGCCGATTTTGTTATTAGCCTCTCCATTTTTTCTTTTTTTGCATGGCACGTTACTTCCTCAAACCAGTGGGATGCTGTTTGCGAGTTTGTTTTTGTTGGGCTATTTGAAGTGGCGACAGGAGCGGAGTCTGTTGTGGGCTTTCCTCTGTGGATTTTGTTGGAGTGCGTTGCTACAAATTCGTCCTCTCAGTGCCACTTTTATTTTGATTCCTTTTATGGTGGATACGTTATTAGAGTTGAAGCGTAACCGTAAGGAGGGTCGTTCTTGGGCGGGGATTTTCCTGTTTTTGATTGCATGTTCGCTCGGGGTTTGGGCTGTACTCCGTTACAATCAAGTGTCGACAGGTGATCCCTTTCTGGTGACCTATTTGGAACATGAACCCAGTGAAAAATGGGGGTTTGGTGAGCGGCGTACCCAAGGAGGCGACGTGGATATGGTTCATCATACGCTTATCCGCGGATGGATTTTGTTGTGGCAAAATCTACGAGAGCTGGATGCGTGGATGCTGGGCACGTTTCCCGCGACCTTATTGCTGTGGTTTTTGTTGGGTGTGCACGGCTGGAGTCGCCGCTGGAGTGGGGTGCTGTTTGGGGTGTTGATGAGTGTTATGTTTGGTTATATGGCTTTTTGGGATGACGGACGTTCGATTGTCGGTCCCTTACATTATGCCGAATTACTTCCATTTTTATTATTGTTCGGTGGCTTAGGCTTGTCTCGCATCTGGCGGAAAATGCAGGAACATCATTTGCGTCGTTGTTTGTTGTTCACGTTATTTTCATTGATCGGACTTTATTTTTCTGTGCCCTTTAGTTTGTCCAAAGCGCAGGAAATCCAAAAGCAAAATGCCTCTTCATGGAAAATTGCCAAATTAGTAAATGCCTTACCTGAAAACTCGTTGGTGTTTTTACCCAGTGAGGTGCGGGAAAATGAAACCTTACGTGCGAACTTGGCGCTGAATGTGAAAGGGTGGGACAGCTCGGTGTTGCGTCTGCAAGCTGAACCCGATGACCGTCGGGCCTTGGCGGTTTCGTTTTCGGATCGGCAGGCCTATGAATTGATTTTAGAGCCGAATGTGGATTTAAATCAAGTGCCTGCAGAATGGTCGGCTCCGACTCGGTTGGCCAACAACAGTCATCATTCCCGTCAAACCTCTCGCAATCAGGGCACCGATCGGGTGGCGGATGCTGAGAATGATTTACCCGGTTACCTCTTTTATGGCTGGTACCCTTATTTGCCTCCGGGGATTTACGAATGTCGCTTTGATTTACGCTGGTCCAATGTGGAGCAATCGAAACCTTTGCGGTTAGAAGTGATGGCTGATTTGGGTCAACGATCGCTCGGACATCAAATTTTAGCCGAAGGCTTGGATGAAACGGTGATTCGTTTTGTGCTGACGGAAGCGTTGCAAGTTGAGCCCCGGGTGTATTTCGGTGGCAGTGGGTCGGTCACTTTGCGCGAAGTGTCGCTCACAAAGATCACGCCGGAAGTTTCAAGCACCGTCCTTCAATCTCTCCTGCAACCATAAGCCGAGCGCGTGAGCGTCTGGAAAGGTTCCTTCGAGTTGTTGTTCGTAGGCCAGATCTTTCCATCTTCCGATTTCTGGCCCATGGGGAACCCCCCAGGCGATCAATTCTTTTCCGCCGATCCAAGGGTGAGGGAGGGAGGCTTCATGTTCGAATTCTTTGCGGGCTTCAATCAAACGCTGTGTACTGGCGGTAATGCCATTGCTGCACAAGCAGTCAATGCGATGTAACTCGAGTTCATCTTCGTAACAGTCCCTGGCGACAATTTTGCGCAAGGTTGCTTTGCGCATTTGGGGAACACTGATGAAATCCATATGACGATAAACCATGCCCACTACGGTTTCTCGCAGGGTTTTACTGACTTTCATTTTTGTCAGCCACTGTTCGGCAATTTCGGCGCCCACTTGAGCATGCCCTTGAAAACGAATGCGCCCGCTTTCATCTTGGCTGTAGGTGTTGGGTTTGCCGATGTCATGAAGTAAAATGGAGAGCGCCAAGGCTTCCGAGGGATCTTCCATCTCGTCCAGCATCATGACGGTGTGATTCCAAACATCGCCTTCGGGATGATATTCGGGTGGTTGTTCGCAGCCCACACAGGCTAATAGTTCGGGGAGGATAAAGGCCAGCAATCCACTTTCCCGCAAGAGGATCAAGGCTTGTCCGGCCTGTGGGGATTCGGTGAGGATGCGCACAAATTCTGTCCGCACGCGTTCCACGGAAATTTTTTGAATAAGCGGCGCGGCTTGTTGAATGGCCTGCCAGGTGTGGTCTTCGATTTTGAATTCCAGGACGGAGGCAAAGCGAATGGCGCGTAACAGGCGTAAATGATCTTCCTGAAAACGAATGACAGGATCGCCGATAGCGCGAAGGGTTGCGTCATCGAGGTCTACGCGTCCGTTTACAAAATCAATAAGTTCTGCGGTTTGCGGATTGAGGAACATGCCATTGATGGTGAAATCCCTTCGAGAGGCATCCTCTTGCGGAGAGCTCGGTTCGTAGCCCTCTGGACGTCGTCCATCCTGATAAGCTAAATCCTGTCGGAAGGTGGCCACTTCAAACACTTCCCGGCCTTCCACCACTTGTATGACGCCGAAAGCTTTGCCGATGGCATGGGTGTTGGGGAAGAGATCTTCTACCTGATCTGGACGGGCGTAGCTGGCGATATCGATATCTTTAAACAAGCGCCCCAGGAGCATGTCGCGCACACAGCCGCCCGCAAAGTAGGCCTCAAATCCAGCGTCCTGCAAGCGGTCGATAACGCGCATGGCCTCGGGAAATAACTTCCGAAACTCGGAAGGTGCAGGGAGCATGTTTTCCGACATTCGGAAACCTTTAGAATCGGTCTTTATGCGCCCAAAGTCCTAGAGCGGGGTTGGAAATATAGAAGAAACGTTCGCCGTTGCGTTCATTCCATCCGTCTTTGAGTTCATCGATAGGATAGCGTTCGGACATTTCCTCTAAAGAGCCATATTCGTATCCCACGCTTTCAATCTCGGCTTGGGTTAATTTTCCGGGACAGTAGGTAACTTTAAAGCGGTTTTCGCTAGAGCCATGAATCAGGTGAGCGGCTGCCGAGAGATTGTCTCTCAGCTCTTCATTTTCTTCAACGGCTTTCATTACCTCAGGGGTGGTGCGATATCCATATTTGCGAATCAAGCGATCGATTTCGGGATCTTCGCCGAAGGTTTCCACTTCGGGAGCCAGTACGATGAGTTCGCCTTCGTCGGCAATGGCCATGCGGGTGCGGTAGATGGATTTGTTTCCTAACCAGGTGCTATGGAATTCTTCAGGATCGAGGTAGACCACCATTTTTTTTGGGGCTTCATCGAGTAGGTTAAAGTTTACTTTGAGGGAAAGTGCCGCAGCTTGTTCAAAACAATCGTGGCTGTCGCCAATGAACAATCCGCGGGTAACCAATTTTCCATCGTCATCGGGGCCGATCACGGTGAGAACATACAAAATGGGGAGGTGTTGGCAAAATTGGTCGGCAGCCTGATTGAGAATGCGGCGGAGAGGGGTGTCTGCCCGTCCCATCATGCGTTCCATGCCGTAAGCGGCGCCAATGAAGTGGCTTTCGTTAATTCCGGCTACGCCTCCGGTGCCCACAAAAATATTTTTGGTGTAGTTGGCCATGCCGATGACTTCGTGGGGGACCACTTGACCGAGGCTTAGAATGAGGTCGTGTTCACCTTCCCAAAGCAGGCGATTCATTTGTGCGGGCCAGGCTTTGGTGTAAATACCTTCGGTGGCTTCACTGACAAATTCGGAGGAAACTTCGCCAACGGTGACCACATCATTGCGCCAATCATGTTCGCGAATGAGTGATTTAGGGACGGTGGGGTACATGCGGTCGAGTTGCCAATCGGGCATGGGAACGTGGGTGCCGAGTGCGGGCATGACATCGACCAAGGCCTCACCATAAAATTCGTGGGTCATGCAGGTGAGGGGACCTGCTTGAGAGTTCAAGCGTGTAAAGTCGGGAGGTACGGCCAAAACTTTTTTACGGGGACCGATGTCCTCAAGTGCTTTGAAAAGCAAGGCTTGGAGGTCATCATGGCTTAAAACGGTGGTAGGGGATCCGACGGCTGTGTAAATCATGGGGACTTGATACGCGAAATTGGGTTGTACATCAAGCGCGCTCAAAAAGGAAATCGTGCAAGAGTATGAATGCGATAGGTGAGAGGCGTTTAACCCCAATTGTCTGGCTTAGGGGAGTTTCTTCATTTCAAAACAAGAATCAGGATCGCGGTCATCCGCCGCTCCGCAGATGGATACGGATAGATCGGGGTTGCGGACACTGTCGATCATCCACCATGAGGCCGCTTCAAGTATCCAGGGTTGGGTGGAGTCTCCAAATACGGGTTTTAGCAGGGTGAGTTGGGGGGCGTTATGGTCGAGGGCCCAGGTGCCGGTGTGGATTTGATGTGGGGCTGGAGGTGCAGGGATAATGGTTTGCACAAAGCTGTGGTCGGCCTTGAATTCAATCGTTACGGTGGTCTCCCCGTAATCTGCGGGATATTGCCAGGTTCCCACAATATCAGATGTGAACACTGTTTTTGAGGTGGGGCCTGGGAGAAATGCAGGTCCACATCCACTCACAGCAAATAAGATGCACAGTAAAAGGGTCACGGTGAAGAGGGGTTTCATACGATTTTCCTTGGAAGGGATGAACAACGGAACAGCGTTTGCACTGTTGGGCGGTGATGGGTTTTATTCATTTTAACCACAGATACAGACGGAAGAACACTGATATTCGGGGGGGAAGTTGTCTGGGGATACACTCTTGAGTTTTCTTGTCTTTTCATGCGGCGCATGCTGGACGATCGTTTGGATGTGGGATAGGCTGTGGTCGATTGTCTAGATATAACATTTCAGGGAAAGGGATATGAGATCCAAAGCAGGTCAAAAAGAATTTCAATTTCAACTGATGGCCCTCGCGGTTATCGTCATTTTGGTGCATGCGAGTTATGCGTGGTTGATTCGTCCGAAGGCGGTGGCGTGGGCCGCGACGCAGTCTGAGTTATCCTTGGAAGAAAAAACCATGGGTGAAACGGCTCCTTTGGTAATTATTCTGAAGGATTACGAACAGGAGGCCTGTATGATCTTGTTTTTGTGGGCCTTGTCGTTGATGGGATACAAGGCGATTCAGCTAAAATCGCATACGGCGTTGTTGGATCAGGATTTTGTTCAAATTGAGGATGGGCGTCGAATTTTACCAGAAGATGCCCGGGAATTGACCCGACGGTTGCAGTCGTTGCCGTCGGCTGAGCAACGGGCGCTTATGCCGCGGGCCTTGCTGGCGGCGCTTCATCGTTTTGAATCCACACGAAATATTCAGGATGTATCAGAAACGGTGACTCAGCTTTGTATGGCTGAAGGGGAGCGTCAGGAATCTGAATTGAGTATGGTTCGTTATATTGCATGGGCCATTCCCAGTATTGGATTTATTGGAACGGTTCGGGGAATTGGCATGGCGTTATCTCAAGCGCAATCCGCGGTGGAAGGTGATATTGGGCCGGTGACGGACAACTTGGGTACGGCCTTTAATTCAACCTTGATCGCGCTGGTGCTGAGTATTTTTCTCATGTTTGCGGTGCATCAATTGCAGTTGCAACAGGAGCGGTATGTGTTGGATGTGCAGGATGAGGTTGAGAGCAAGTTGATCAATCTCTTGCATGTGACCCGGGAAGTGCGCGCATGAGAATTTTAGATTTAAATCCCTTGGATTTGGGTGAGGTCGATGGGCGTCATGCGCCGGGCTTGTCTGCTTTTGTTGCAGGAAAGTGGGTGCATGGCCAAGAGGCATTTGGGATGTGTCGTCGGGATCCGCAGTCGGTGCGTTTTCAGGTTTGGGAAAATTTAAGTTTGAATCCGATTCGATTGCCGGGGGGGATGCGTCACAGCGCAGATCTGGCGGCGGCACAACTGAAGGCGCTTTGTCCGGATGCGCAGAAGGGGACATGGATGGTGTTGACGCCCGCGCATTGGCAAAAGGAGCATTTACAGGTTTTTCTCGGGGTGGCGGCGTCATGTCAGATGGATGTTCGGGTGTTGATGCCCCGGGTGTTGGCGGTAAATCAAGCTTTGGGGGATAGGGTGGATCAGGCGGTGGGATGGGAATGGCATTGGCATCGGTTATCCAAAGTAAATTTAGAGCGCTCGGAGGGCGGATGGCGGTTGGGGGCTGTGACGGAGGTTGCGGAGGCGGGGGTGATGGATTTTTATCGTCGTGAGTCGCGTGAAATAGCGAGGATGGCCTTGGAGAGTCATCGATTGGATCCGCTCCACACAGGAGAAACGGAACAGGATTTATTTGAAAGTTGGTGGCAATGGCATCAGGGGAAAGGAGATTTCTCCTTTTCGGCTGGCGGAGTGACCATGGACTTTTCGTCTGAAGCAGATCAGTTGCGCAGTCTGCATGCGATGATGCCTGCCACGGCCATGGGCAAAGGGCCTGAAATGTTGGTGCATGGTTTGGGATGGCCGACGGACTTTGTTGAAGTGTTCTCCGCTCAGGGGCTTGAGGGTCGCTTGGGAGATCTTTCGGAACCGGGTGCGCGGTGGAAGGAGTGTTTGCCGGTGGGAAAGGGATTTGCCGAAACAACATTGCCGGTCACGCATGTGGTGGTGGACGGGATTGCGGAGCCGGTGGGGGAGAGGGCCGGACTGGTGCTGGGTCAGCGGGTTCAACTTGCTGATGGACGAGACGCGCTGGCGATCCATGTGCCGGAGGCCTAAACTTTATGGTGCGCCGACGGTCATTTTCAATTTTCAGTCTCTCCTTTCTCGACAGTATTAGCTGTGGATTTGGAGCGGTGATTTTATTGTTTGTGTTGGTGAATGCGCAGGCCTCCCGCAATCGGGATGAACAGGTGAAAGATCTGCGGGGGGAAGTGGATAAAGTTGAGATTGAAATCTTAAATTTGGAAAAAGAAAAAGTATTGGCCCGAAATGCGTTGGATGAGGTCATTCAGGAAACGGTGGAAACGCAGGGTCTGAGTCGGGAGGTCATCGATCTTATACAGGAATCCAAAGAAGAGTTGGCCAAGCAGGAAGGACAGACGCTGGCGACTAAAGAGCATGTGAACCAATTGAAAACGGATTTACTCAGTTTGGAAGAGGGGATCAAGCGCTTGAAAGGGGGGGCGGAATCGGAAGAGCCGGGTGAAGCGGCGATGGCGTTTGCGGGGGATGGTACGCGCCAATATCTAACGGGATTAAAACTGAAGGGGAATCGAACGTTGATTTTGGTGGATGGATCTGCGTCGATGCTGGCGGACACGGTGGTGGATGTGTTGAGGGTTCGTAATTTGCCAGAGGAGGAGCAGAAGTCTGCTCCGAAGTGGTTGCAGGCGCGCAGAACCGTAGATTGGTTATTGGCGCAGTTACCGATGCAAGGGGATTTGCAGGTGGTGGTGTACAACGATAAGGCCCGACCCTTGTTGGATGATACGGGTTGGGTGTCAGCTGCGGATCCCGCCTTGCGCAAAGAAATGTCGGAGGCGATGGCTGAAGAAATTCCAAAGGGGGGGACGAGTTTGGTAAATGCATTTACCTTTGCTGCGGCTATGAATCCGCTTCCGGACAACATTATTTTGTTGGCGGATGGATTGCCCACCATGTCAAGTTCGGCACCGACGCTTCGCAAACGGGTGACGGGACCGAATCGGCAACGCTTTTTTGAAGAGGCGCAACGTTTATTGCCTCCACATATTCCGGTGAATACCTTGTTGTTTTATATGGAAGGTGATCCTTTGGCGGCGGAAAGTTACTGGCGTTTGGCGGTGACGACACAGGGGAGTTTTTTGACGGTGACGGAGGATTGGCCATGAGAAGGCGACGTCGTAAACGTGAAATCGAGGTGTTCAGTTTAAGTTTTCTGGACAGTATCAGCTGTGGCTTTGGTGCGATTATTTTGTTGTTTGTGCTGAGTAAGGCGGGAGAGCCTACGGTGATTGAGGGCGTTCGTGAAGATCTCAGTGGGTTGTTGCGCGACTTGCAGGAGCAGAAATATGAACTGCAGGGAGAGGTGACGGTCCTCAATCGGGAGTTACCCGGAAAAAAAGAACAGTTAAGTGAAGAGCAGGAGCGTTTGGCGAGATTGCAGGGAGATTTATCGGAGATCAAAGGAGAGTTTGCCGCCAGCAAAGAGATGTCGACGGTGCAAAACAAGATTGAAGATCAATTGGCGGAGGCGAGGCAAAAGCTAACGGATGAGATGAAACGTTTGTTGGCGCAGCAAAGCCGTCCCTTGGATGTGGATCAGCCGATCGGCGGGATACCGGTGGACAGTGAGTATGTGATTTTCATTATCGATACTTCAGGCAGCATGGTGCAGGCCTCTTGGCCGCAGATGATGAAAAAGATGGAAGAGATTTTGGATATGTATCCTGAGTTGAAAGGCATGCAGGTGATGAATGATATGGGGCAATACATGTTTCCGCAGTATGCGGGGGAGTGGATCCCCGACACGCCGGGGAGGCGGAATGCGGTATTGCGGGTGTTGCGGACCTGGTGGCCCTTTAGTAACAGTTCGCCGGTGGAAGGTATTGAAGAGGCGGTGCGACGTTATGCCAATGATGAGGATCAAATCAGTTTGTTTGTATTGGGAGATGAATTTAGTGGAGGCATCAACAATATGGAACGGGTGATGCAACGGGTGGATCGTAGCAATCATAGTCGGGATGGAGATTTACGGGTGCGGATCCATGCGGTTGGATTCCCGGCGGTGATGATGTCGAGTAATAGCAGTGGGAATACCGGTGTCTTATTTTCTATGCTGATGCGTGAGTTGTGTCAGAAAAATGGTGGAACCTTTGTAGGGAGCACACGATGAAAGAGCTGGTGCGATTCATGTTTTTTTTGATTCTGGGTATGATCCTCATTGCCTTGTTCGGATGGTGGCTCCTCTAAGAGCGTTGTCGCCAAAGTTGCATAGGAACTGAGTGGGTCCGGACCTAGGGCCCGCGTGAGAGGTGGAGCGTTTGTTGGGAGTGTTCAAGAGGAGAGATGAAAGGGTTAGAACAAGAGCCCTGATCGGGTAGGGGTTGTGACCTGTTGAACTTTGATGTCAGCGGGAATGGCGTTGTAAAAGAGACGAGACATATAGGCATCGAATCCCTCTTTCACTTCTCCAGATACATGCTGTTTTTCTGCGCTCCAATATGCAGTTTCAATGCCTAAGGTCACGACCGTGTTGTCCTCACTCCAGCATTCAATCCTCCATTTTGGAGGAATACCCCAAAGAACATCACTTGTGCGACCTGGATATAAATACGAAACGATTTCAGTGATGAGTTTCGGATCGTCTATTTCCAATTTTAAAGGTTCACCAGGACTGAGGAAGCGTGGATTTTTATGAACCACAATTTTGGTTATCGAAGTTATTGGAAAAATCTGAGGTTTAATTTTTTCACTCAATGACGATGGTTTTGAAGCGCAGGATGTCGCGCACAATATCACCCATGCCGCGCAAAGCAGGGTTCTGCAAGTCCTTGCTGACGGGTTGTGTTCAGGGTTCATTTCTTGTCATAAAGCTTTGTGGCAAGTGATCAGCGTGTTGTCCTGACTTTGAGTTTACTCTTTGGAAAATCACGCCGAGGATGAAGATTATCACATATCCAATTTGTAGGCCCATTAAAACGGGTGGGGTTTCTTTTGCGTCCAAGACCAAAGGCATAATCACATCAGGAGAGTCGTTAAGGATTCCTTTCAGCAAGGATGCCCCCAAGATGTATGCGGCATTTACAACCTGGGTGCTGCCCATGCAGGCTGTGGCGAGGATGAGCATGACCTTGAAGTTGGTGAAGGCCAGTACGGCGCCGACTATGGGCAAGATTAACAAAAGTGCCGTGTTTAGGTGGAGATTTTCTATCCCGATCATGGACAGAGGTTTTACAATGAATATCGTGAGCAGTAGTCCAAAAATTGCGCCGTATAGCACCACGATGAGATAAACATAACTCAAGAAGATGAAGCCCATTATGATTGCGGCGGCCAGCATGATGAGACCCGCAAGGAGATCATTCTCTAACTTCAAAAGAGGGACGGCAATGAGCCAGCCCAAGGTGAGTCCGAGTATCACCCCGGATGTTGCCATTAATTGTCGGTAAAACCGTAGCCCAAAAAAACAAAGCAGTCCGCCAAACAGGAGCATGGGAAATATGCTGTAAAAGCGGATGTAATTGAGGAGAGGCCAATGAACTTGAATGAAGGAGGGGGGTGTTTCGTCCGGGTTTTTATTGTTTGCGCCCTCTGTTTGGGGAGAGGCGAGATCAGGGTCTTGTTCAGGCGGAGGGAGGAGTGCCGAAAAATGTTGCGTGCGGGTGTTTTCGTCAAAGTCCATGAGGTCATAAACGCTGACGCCGGTTGAGGTCATGATGGAGACCTTCTGACCTTCCATGCGCAGGACGGTTCCCTCTTCAACCGAACCGTCTTGCAGGGTGAATGATTCAGCAAAGAGAGGCGGGGTGATGCCGAGGCATAATAGTGTACATGCTGCGACCAATAAAAATGTGATTCTCATGCGTCCTTCCTTCTCGCGACTATAATTTCCCTCAAGGGAGTATTGTTGCGGATTTGTGTGGGTAACACAATGAGAATCCAAAAATGGATGTGGAAGGTTGGCCTGGACCTGCGGCCCGCGTGGGGTGGACTTGGTAAAAAAAAAAGCCCCGTCGGATGGAACGCTGAAAGGTTCCGTCCAACGGGGGAAGTGAATCTTTTTTTTAAAAAAGGGCTAAAGGCCTGAGTTAGTCTTTTAACAGATCTTCGCGCAACTGAATTTTTTTCAGTTTAGGGGCGATGACCAAGCGGCAGTAAGGCGCGGTGGGGTTTTGGGCGTAGTAGTTCTGATGATAGCTTTCGGCGACGTAAAAGGGGCCGGCCATTTCTACGGTGGTGACTACGGGGTTGCTGAAAACTTTTTCTTGGTTGAGTTTTTTGATTGCGGCTTCTGCCTGAGCTTTTTGATCTTCGGTATAGTAGAGGATGGTGGAGCGGTATTGGGTGCCGCGGTCTGCGCCCTGACGGTTGAGGGTGGTGGGGTCATGAATATCAAAAAAGACCTCAAGCAAGTCGGTATAACTGATGATATCAGGATTGTAGGTGACTTCCACGGCTTCGGCATGGCCGGTTTTTCCTGAGGTCACTTCTTTGTAAGATGGATTTTTAACGGAACCCCCTTGGTATCCTGATCGAACGGATTCAACGCCTTTGAGTTGTTCAAAAAAAGGTTCGACACACCAAAAACATCCTGCACCAAAAGAGGCTTTTGCTAAAGGTTGGGTTTGTTCGGCCATGGTTACGCCTCCAGTTAAAGTTAATATCGCGCAAAGAATTATAGATTTCATCATTATAGAGTACTCCTTTTATAGGCGGAATGCCAACGGGTTTTATTCTTTGACGCGTAAAGCGAACCAAACCTTACCGGGAGAAAGCGGAAAAAAATAGAATTCTGAGCGGTCGATGGTGATGTGAGCTTGATGGGCGGCCTCACGGAGGCGTGTGAAGGCTTCTAGAACGGGAGGGTGTTCTTTGTTGATTTGTTGGATGTCGGCTTCCACAGCCACGTACCGGGCTTCCTGTAGGGGGCTGAGGTCTACGCTGAGGGGGAGCGGAGAGGTGGGCGCCTCTTTTAAGGCCACGGCGACGGAGTAGTTGCCATCGGCATGCAACACTACTTTGAGTGGGAAGGTGGGGGTGAGTTCCATGAGATGGAGGGCTTCTGCCAAGCTGAGGTAGGCTTGGTCTATCCGCGCGGTATTGGGCACGATGAGGTAGGTGGCTTCTGGCAGGGTGAAGGGAATGAGGGTCGTGGCGCTTTCTTCATCGCTCTGTGTCTCGGCGTCAGTATCCGCATCGGCATCTTTTTCTGCGAGGGGTGGTTGTAAGGCCTCGGTGGGTAAAGCTTCAAATTGAAAGAAGAGGTGATCGGCAGGAACGTCGTGATGGGAGGTGGTGGATTTGTCCTGAGGGTTATCTAAAATACTCAGATCCACTTCGTAGAGCATGCTCTCTACATCTGCTGGTTGAGCGAAGAGGAGGCTGAGGGGTACAATGAGGAAGGTGAGAAGCAAACGGTGCATGAGAGGGGTCATAAGGGCTTCTGATGCTATTGCAAGAATCCAGCGAAAGAGATGCGCTTACTCCACAAACAAAATAGAAAAGGTTTTCAGGTTAGTGGAATTGCCGAGTTGGAAAAGATCCCCTGCGCGTTTGCCCATGAGGGCTTTGCCGATGGGGGAGGCGGGCGTGATCAGATTTGCGGGACCGTCTTCGGTGGTGATTTCGACACCGCCTTCGGCTGTGCTGATGAAATACACGGCTTCTTCACCCTGTTCGTCCATGACAATGACGACGGCGCCGACTTGAATGGGATCCGTGTAGGCAAAGGGTTTGAGGGGCATGGCGCGGAGTTTAGCCAAAGAGTCGCGAAGCTCTTCAACACGTAGAGATTGCCCCCGGGCTAAATAAGAACTTTCGAGACTGAAGGTTTCGTATTTGCTACGGGCTTTGTGTTCCGGATTGGTGACATCAGAGATGGCGTTCCGGGTGGCTTCGGTCATTTCCTGCAATTGCTGGGAAAGTTTTTCTACAAAGCATTTATGGAGGTCTGTTTTGGTCATAAGAAAAAGAAAAACCCTGTGAACTTTCGTTCACAGGGTTTTAAAGGTGGTGGGCGACGACGGACTCGAACCGCCGACCCTCTCGGTGTAAACGAGATGCTCTAACCAACTGAGCTAGTCGCCCGATGACGCGTGGAAGTACGCGGAAGAGAGGCCATTGTCAACCCCTCTTTAAAACTTTTTATACAGCTTCTTCGGAGTAGACGCCGATGTGGCGGAATTTCTGATAACGATCTTCGATTCTTTCTTCAATGGTGAGGGCATCTAACTGGTTTAAATGCTTCTCAAGTGCATCGGCCAAGTTCTCTGCAGTCTGCTCAGGATTTTGATGTGCGCCGCCTAAAGGTTCGGAGATTACTTCGTCTGCAATCTTCAAACGGATAAGGTCTGGTGCGGTTAAATTTAAATTTTCTGCAGCCTTGTCGGCGTAGGCACGATCTTTCCATAAAATCGCGGCACAGCCTTCGGGACTGATCACAGAGTAGTAAGCGTGTTCAAGCATAAGGATGCGGTTGCTGACGCCGATACCTAAGGCGCCTCCACTACCACCTTCTCCAATCACCGCGGAAATAAAAGGTACCCGAAAGGTGAAGGATTCGCGCAGATTGACGGCAATGGCTTCTGCAACGTGTCGTTCTTCAGACTCGAGACCCGGAAAGGCTCCTGGGGTATCAATGAGGCTTAAGATGGGCATGCCGAATTTATTTGCGAGTTTCATCAAACGCAGGGCTTTGCGGTAGCCTTCGGGGTAGGGGCAACCGAAGTTGCACTCTAAATTGCTTTTGGTGTCCCGGCCTTTTTGCGTGCCGAGGATCATGACCTGACGTCCACGAAAGTTGGCCGTGCCTCCGATAATGGCGCGGTCATCGCGATAGAGGCGGTCGCCGTGAAGCTCTCTGAAGTCGGTGCACATCATACCGATGTAATCCCGGGTGTAGGGACGCATGGGGTGACGGGCCATTTGGACTTTCTGCCAGGCGGTCATGCCTGAATAAATTTTGACTTTGGTATCTTTGATCTTTTTTTCGATCTTTTCGATCTCAGATCCCATGTCGATTTTTTGATCTTCGCTAAATCCGCGAAGTTCCGTTAGTTTCTGTTCCAGTTCTAAAATAGGTTTTTCAAAAGGTAATACGTAATTTGCCATAGTTGTCTCCTTGAGGTTTCTCAGTCCACAATTTGGACTTTCGTACCTTCCGGTAAAATTTTGTAAAGCTCTTCGATCATTTCGTTTTGGAAGCGGACGCAACCAGCGCTTGATTGTGAGCCAATGGTTTCGGGAGCCCAGGTGCCATGGAGGCCGATCCCGGGGGTGTTTAATTTCAAATAGTGTGTGCCCAAGAGGTTTTCGGGATGTCCATAGGCAAAAGATTCGCCATCGGGGCGATACCATACGGGATGTCGAAGGCGGAGAGTGATGACGTAATCGCCGACAGGGGTGCTGCTGTCGGTACCGGTCCCTACTTGATACCGTTTAAAAAAGCGGTCGTTGAGGCGTAGTTCCATTTCGTTACTGCTTTTATCGACCACGGCTGAAAATTGTCCTTGGAGAATGACCAATGATTTTCCGACGCGGATGATATTGTTTTGCAGTCCGTTGCTGATGGCAATTAATTCTTTGGTGGTGCCATATTTTTGAGCCAAGCCGCCTAAGGTGTTTCCCGGAACCACAATATGGGTGACTTTTTCCTGCATGGGGGCTCTGGAAAAGACCATGCGGATATTGAGATCACCGAGCAACTGTTCGGTTTGGGCGCGTTCGGCAGCATTTTGAATGGCAGAGAGTCGTTCAATGGCGGCTTCGCGGGCTTTTTCGAGTTCTCCTTCAGCCACCATGGCTTCGATTTGCTGTAACGAATAGTTGGGCAGAGAGGTTGCGGGGGCGGCGGTGGCCTGGGGCTGGGCTGCTTCGGCAGGGTGTTCTACCAGAACGGCCAAGGATTCTGGTGGAGGGGAGGCGATGGGGGTGTTGCGGGCACGCACCCAAAAAGTAAACCCGATGGTGAGGATCACCAACAGAACAAGCAAAAAAGGGATGAGCCGGTTTTTATTCGAACCGGAACGATTTACATAAATTTGGGTCATAACAACGCATCCAAGTCTCTGAGGACCAAGGCCATGCTTGGATAGCGTTCTCCTTTCTTTTTCGCCAGACATTTTTCAATCACAGCTTCAAGCTTTTTGGAGATATCCTGACGATGTTCATGGAGCGGGTAGGCTTTGATGCGGGTGTCGGCGACTGCGCGTTTATATTCGGTCACGCTGTTGGCTTCGAAAGGTTTGTGATGGGTGAGGAGTTCGTAGGCCACTACTCCAAAGGAGAATACCTCTGAACTCTCGTCTACTTCGTTATAGCGCAAGGTTTCCGGAGCGAGGTAGGTGGGGGTACCCGGGAGGACTTTGAGTTTGACGGGTTTGGATCCTTTATGGGGTAAGCAGAGGTCGAAATCGATGAGGACTAAGCCGGAGTCCTCGGTGATGAGGATGTTTTCGGGTTTAAAATCCATATGCAGGTAGCCTTGCGAATGGATGTAATTTAATGCTGCGGCCAGTTTACGCAATAAGGTGAGAGAATTGGTTTTGAGAATTGCGTTTTGGTGGAGGATGCATTCGCGCAGATTTTCTGATTTATGGTATTCAATGACCATGTACTGAAAGCCTTTGCATTTGCCGGTTTCGATAACTTTGATGATCCCGGGGTGGTCAAAGCTCGAAACATAGTCTACACCTTTTTTGAACGACTTGATGATATTCTTGTCTTTCCTAAATTGTTCCTTCACGAAACGAACAACGACACGTTTGCCTTCCTTGTCGGTACATACATATAATTCGGTTAATCCACCTTTGGGGATTTTATGTAAGGGTCGATATTGGGGAAGATCTTGAATATTCATATTTGAGAATTTACCAAAAACATCTTACAGATAGCAATAACCTATCTGCTTTAATCTGAAATAATTATGCCATTTACCTTTGGACCTGATCCTCAACTTAACTATTCGCCCCTTTGTCGGGCTTTAATCCTAGTCAATGTCTTGGTTTACATGATGACGATGGTTGGAGATATGTTTGGGTTTCCTATGGTGGGGACGGAACGTATACTGACGACCTTTGGGTTGTTTCCTTCTGAAGTGGTAAATCAGGGAATGTTTTGGACGCCTTTTACGTACATGTTTTTGCATGGTGGCCTGATGCATTTGGTGTTTAACATGCTGGCCATCTATTTGTTGGGGCCCGACTTGGAAGAGACCTTTGGTAAAACGGCTTTTCTATTTTTGTACTTTTTGAGTGGATGGCTGGGTGGGCTGGGCTTTGTTTTGATTTCGTATGTGATGCAGGGGCAGATCACGCCTTGTGTGGGGGCCTCGGGTGCGATCTTTGGTTTATTGGGCGGGGTGGTGGCGTTATATCCCAAACGTATCTATGTGATTTTGCCGGTGATGATTCCGGTTCGGGCTTCGGTGTTGGCGACCTTGTTGCTCTCTACGCATCTGTTTTTTATCCTAACGCCCTATGGAAATAATGTCGCTTATGAAGTCCATTTGGTGGGGGGCGTGACAGGATTTATCTTTTGTGCCACGGCCGCATTTTTGCATCGTCAACAATGGAAAGATGTCATTCCCGAACCGGAAATTCCTTATGCCTCGGTTGAGCTTGAAACGCTGACTTATCGCCTCGCGCATTTGCATGGGGAGGCTTTGCCGGAAGAGGATCAAAAGCGCTACGACCTACTGAAGCAAGCATTGAGGTTTGAGGACATTCCTTCGCTGCAGGAATTGCAAGCGCAAGGAATTTAAACGCGGTCGTATTTGCGAATAAAGTTCAGGCTGTGAATGAGTCCGCCGGGTTCCACGCCTCCGTGGTCTTTCCCTGGGAGTTCATGGAGTTCATTTTGCTGGTGTCCTGCCAAGGTAAGGATGGCCTGAAAGTAGGCATTTTCCTGATATCGTGCGAGTAATTCGAGGTCACGATCACCGGTAATCAGGCATATGGGAGGGGCGTCGGCGCGCACAAAACGAAGGGGCGCTAATTCATCGACGATTACGTGGTGTGCAGGAATCCCTTGTTCCTGTCGAATGGTGAAGTGGGTGATCAGTTGTCCACTCAAGGCGATAAGGCCTAAGGAACGATCGGGATCGATGCCGTAGGGGGCGAGCCAATTTTTATCTAGCTGCACCATACTTGCGAGATACGCACCTGCGGAAAGTCCGCCAATGAACACCCGATCCGGATCGCCACCAAAGGAGGCGCAATTTTCGAAAGTCCAGGCCACAGCGGCGGCCGCATCTTCGATATAGCCCGGGTGAGTGGTCTGCGGAGAGAGGCGATAATTAGGCGTCACCACGGCGACACCTTGATCTTCTAAACCGGGGGGCAAGTGTTTTTCACCTTCGACCATGCCACCTCCATAAAACCAAATCAGGGTAGGGAAGCTCTCTTGGTTTTCAGGCAGGTACACATCCAGTTTACAACGATCCGCGAGTTGCGGGTCTTCTCGAAAAACAACGTTGGTGAATTCGGGTAAGGTTTTCAATTTCGTTTCATGAACTCTTTTGCAAGGTCGAGGTAGGCTTTGGCGCCACTAGAGCTTGGCGCATAGCTGAAAATACTTTCGCCGTGACTGGGTGCTTCACTTAAACGGACATTTCGTGGAATCATGGTTTTGTACAAACCGTCTTGGAAGTGGTTGCGGACTTCGTCGACCACATCTCTCGAAAGGTTGGTACGGTTGTCAAACATGGTGAACAGGATGCCGTCGAGCCGTAAGCGGTCGTTGGTGGATTCCTGAATTTTGATAACCATATCCATAATCACACTCAATCCTTCCAAGGCGTAATATTCGCACTGCAAGGGGACCAAAAGGCTTCTGGCCGCGGTAAGGGCATTGAGGGTGAGTAATCCCAAAGAAGGGGGACAGTCAAAAATGATGTAGTGATAGGTTTCTGCTTCAATCACGGGGACGAGGGCCTCGCGGAGGCGATATAAGTAGTTATCCATGCGTGCGATTTCAATCTCGGCTCCAGCCAAATCTAATTCAGAGGAGGCGACATGAAGTTTCGGGATCGAGGTTTCCTGAATGACGTCTACGAGCGCCTGCTCTCCTAAAAGTACAGGATAAATACTTTCCTCAGAAAGTTTATTTAATCCCAAGCCTGAAGTGGCATTGGCCTGAGGATCCAAATCGATGAGGAGCGTTTTTTTGCCTTTAGACGCGAGTGCCGCCGAGAGGTTAACACTGGTAGTGGTTTTTCCCACTCCGCCTTTTTGGTTGGTGATCGCAGTAACGTGTGTTTTCATATGGCGTGCATACCTATCGGCCTCGTTGATGACAATGCTAAAGAGGGGCCGGCGGTGAGAGAAATGATTTTAGGTTGTAAATCTTTAGGGGCATGGATTAAAGTGAGCCCTTATGAATATTCTTTATTTCCATTCACACGATACGGGCCGGTCCATTGCCCCCTACGGCTATAGTCTTGAAACACCACGATTACAAAAATTGGCTGATGAAGGCGCTCTCTTTTTAGATGCTCATTGTGCGGCGCCAACCTGTTCGCCTAGTCGGGCTGCTTTATTGACGGGTCAGTCGGCTCACGAGTCAGGGATGGTTTCCTTGGCGCATCGTGGCGGGGCTCTCAATTTCCCGGAACGTCATTTGGCGAATTTCCTCAAGGGGCATGGTTTTCATACGGCTAAAGCCGGGTTGTCGCATGTTGGTTTAGACGATGAAAGTCATGGTTATGTGGAGGTTTTAGGGGAAGGTCATCGTGGAGAAGAGGTGGTTGAACGTGCCAGCCGTTTTTTGAAGGAGTATCAAAAGGAGGAACCCTTCTTTTTGGATGCGGGCTTCTTTGAAACGCACCGACACAGTTATGGATTTAATCAAGAGTATCACCATCCGGGTGATGGAGATGGAGATCCGAATGATATTGAAGCGCCACCTGCACATTTAGGGATGCAGGAGGATGTGAAGCGTGATTGGAAAGATTACGCAAATGCGGTCACACGATTGGATGGATTTTATGGGCAGATTTTGGATCAACTCGAGGCCTCGGGTTTGGCGGAAGATACATTGGTGCTGGTGACCACGGATCATGGGGTCGCGTTCCCGGAGATGAAATGCAGTTTGACGGGCCGGGGAACGGGTGTGTTGTTGATGATGAGGTTGCCTCATCGTATTCGCGAAGGAAATAAAATTAAGGCGTTGGTTTCGCATTTAGATGTATTTCCCACCTTGTGCGATTTGCTCAAGCTTGAGCCGCCGGCTTGGTTGGAAGGCCGCTCCTTAGTGCCGTTATTGACGGGCACATCCCGTGATGAACTTCATGATGAAATTTTTGCCGAGGTGACCTTTCACGCGGCTTTTGAACCTAAACGCAGTGTGCGAAGTAAAAAGTGGAATTACATACGGAATTTTGCCAGTCCCTATCCTGCGATTTTACCCAATTGTGATCGGGGCTTGACCAAAGATTTGTGGTTGAGGGAGGGGCGCTTTGCTGAAGAGGTTGCCGCGGAAGAACTTTACGATTTAGAGCAGGATCCCGGTGAAGTGCACAATGTGGCTTCGGACGCCGTGTATGCCGAGATCAAGGCGCATTGTCGTGAGGTGTTGGCGAAATGGATGAAGAAGACAAATGATCCCTTGTTGTCTGCAGATGCTTCGGTGTTGCCTGACGAAATTATTGTCAATACCTGGGATCAACGGGATCCCGCATCAGGTGATGCTGCTTGTTTGTGGCATGCGGAAAGCGATTGGCCCAAAGTGCAGCCCTTGTAAGCTGTGCTTTATGCCTTAGGTGCATACCTGAGTTTAAATGCTGAGGGATCCTGTTTGTAGGCTTTTAAGCACTGTGGGCAAATACAGGTTTTGTTTTTGAGTGCGGGAGGGATTAAGCTGTAGATTTCTGGAGGAAAGCTTGCGTTGGCGCACCAGCATGGGCTTTCGCAGTGTGCGTTGCATTGGTTGTCTCCCTTACAGAAGGGGCATAATTTTTCGTTGATTGCATTCATGGGGGGGGGATGGGGTGGAGGTTCAGCCAGAGGAAGGAATGAGGCTCAAGAAAAGGGGCCAGAGCAGAAACCAGTCACTGTGCTGAGGGTGACGGTGAAAGCAGGGGCTGGCAATCAGGTAAAGCAGGGGCATGGAGAGTATGCCATAAAAGAGGGTGGAGGATGCGAAACAGCAGAGAGAAAAAATAAGCGAGGCGAGGATGATAAGTTTCCGGGAGTGCTCTCCAAGCATCAGAGACCAGGTGATACGATGCTGTTGTTGGTCTTCGTGGGCATCGGAGAGATCGCTCCACAAGATTGCGGGCAACATGATGCCCGCAAATCCGAGGAGATAGAGTGTACTTTCAGCATCAAAAGGAAAGGAGGTCATGACCAAAGGCATACAGGCCCATCCGAGGCTTACGGCCAAGACTCGCCCTCTGGGAAAATCTTGAAGACGTCGATGCTGAGGAAAAAGTGGTAACACGTAGGCGATGGCCAAGAGGATGTAGCCCAGCATGATTGCGAAGTTAAATTGTGACGACCATATGGCGCTACCCACGAACGCACTGGCGAGGGTGAGGATGCAGGGCCAGGTCCATTTGCTTCGGCCGGGGAGCAGGTGGTCTGCGCTATAGACGGTGAAGGCTGCCAAAAAAATAGCGATGTAGGTGCTTAGAGAGATGTCAAAATGAAATGTGGTCGCGGCCAGATGCAAAAAGCCCACCGCGATGAGAGCCGGACGAAGTTCTTGTATGCCTTTAACGGGCATCATACATCAGGATCTCCAACCAACGGTTACCATTACTACCCAGTACCCATTTGCCGCCACTTTTGGTGACGTGTCTGAGTCCATTTCTTCCTAAAACATCACTGTCGACAGAGAGGACTTTTGTTTTGTTGTTTCCGAGTTGAGCGATTTCTTCGTCCGTAGCGTTACGACCAGAGAGAGGGATGCCACTTTCGGAGAGGGAGAGCAGCATGACTTTTCCTGCGTAAGGGGCGCCTTGCCATAAATCCGGATACATGTTGAAGTATTGGGGGCGGTTATGGCTTTTGACCAGTAAGTGCCAGGCCGGGGCTTTATTTAAGAGGGTTTCTTTATAGGAAAAGGGAATTTGTTTTTGACCGGCAAGGGAGGTGAGCATGTATCGAGGATCAAAGCCAACGAAGTTGAATCCGTGGTATTTCCCATGATTAGGTGTCATTTTTTTCTTTTTATACCATTTGTCAAAAGAGGGGTTGAGCATCATACCCATTTCGAAATGGAGGTGACTGCGTTGCACGGGAATCCCCAAGGTGGAGCTGTGTCCCATGATTGCAATCGGATCTCCCATTTTGACGCTTTGGCCGACTTTAATTTCTGCAGGAACAGAAGCCAAATGGGCGTATAGGGTGAAGACCTTTCCAATATCATCCTGGTGGCGGATGATAATGTAAATGCCATAACTGGAATTGCCGGCGTGTCGATTGATGTAGACGATTTCGCCATCTGAAGCTGCAAAAATTTGGTCGAGAGGGCGTCCCCGGCTGTCCCGCTCGGTGGGGGCAATATCGACACCTTCGTGGAAGGTGGCGCGCCCGGAGCTGTTGGTTCTTACAGATCCATATCCGGCAGAAGCGACGCGCCCTGATCCGGTGGGTTGGTAGACTTTGGGATCCTCAAGGGCATCCCAATTGCGTTGAGGACTGGGATGGCTGAACAGGGGCCAGGGAGGTAGCGGTGGAGGCAGGGCGATGGCAATTTCTTCCGGAGGGGTCGTGAGCACGGGGGGGGGGACTTCTTCGGTCACGGGGGCGCTTTCCTCTTGAGGCGTGTGGCGGTGGTTGAGTCCGATGCCGACAAGCACAAGCATCAGCAGAGCTAATGCCGGCCATTTCCATGGGAATGAGGGGCGAGAAGGCTCCGAGTGCGGAGACGGTTTCATTGAGAAGGTGGGGATTTCTGGATCCATGGCGGATTGCTTTGTCACAGCTCTGGGCATTCGTCCAAACCAAAACTTGAAAACTTGGCAAAAGTTGACTCAAGGATTGCAATTCCTAAAAATAAACCATTAGAATCTTTGGGTTGCTTTTCAATAAACCCTTTTACCCTCATTCTATAGGAAACCACATATGGCATATTTGACAGAAGACAAAGTTGTAATTCTCGGCGCGGGTGGCGCAATTGGCTCCAACATGATGCAAGCTGTACTCACCATGGGCTTAAGTCCCAATGTTTGTGGATACGACCCCTATCTCTCTGGCGTACAGGGTGCTGCCGAAGAAATGTATCATTGTGCATTTCCCGGAGCGAACCTCACCTACACCGATGACATTAAAGAAGCGTTAACCGACGCAAAATACATCATCTCCTCTGGTGGTGCTCCGCGTAAAGAAGGCATGACGCGCGAAGATTTGCTGAAGGGCAATGCTGAGATTGCGGAGCAATTGGGTAAAGACATTAAAAGTTACTGCTCCGATTTGAAGTTTTTGGTGGTGATTTTCAATCCTGCCGACATCACAGGATTGGTGGCACTGGTTCATTCCGGTCTGCACCCCTCTAAAGTGGGGACCTTGGCGGCCTTGGATTCCACTCGTTTGCAAACAGCACTGTCTCAGCACTTCAATGTGCCTCAGAGTGATGTAACCGGGTGCCGTACCTATGGTGGACACGGTGAAATGATGGCTGTATTTGCGTCTACCGCTAAAGTGCAAGGCACTCCTTTGACCGACTTAATTGGTACGGACAAACTCACTCAAGAGCAGTGGGATGAAATTCGTGGTAACGTTTGTCAGGGTGGTAAAAAGATTATTCAACTGCGTGGACGTAGTTCTTTCCAGAGTCCTGCTCATCAGTCCGTATTGATGGTGAAAGGCGTAATTGAAGGCGAAGGTTATCCTTGGCCCGTAGGTGGATATGTGAATGATTTTGGATTTGAAAAAATCATGATGGCCATGGAAACGGAACTGACGGGAGAAGGCCTAAAACTTTCTATGCCGGCCGGATTGCCCGAAGAAACGGAAGCCCTTAAAGCGTCTTACGCGCATTTGACAAAACTGCGTGATGAAGTCATTGAAATGGGCGTATTGCCTCCTTTGGCTGATTGGTCCAGCGTGAATCCAAATCTGTAAAACGCAGTGGGATTCCCTCAAACCCCGTGATCTTCGGATCTACGGGGTTTTTTTATGATGTTGAGTTTCCTCTTCTAAATCCAAAGAGGAATCTCTTGCTTTCATAAAAGAGAATGGGGTACCTTCTACTAAAAATGCACTCCCGGAACCTTTATGATTATTTTCTCTAAACCTCTCGTTATATCCGCTTTTGTATTCATTTCCGTACTGATGCGTTCGACTTTGTCTGCCTCAACGATATTAATGGGGGCTGGGGTAGTGGAAGAAGGTGCGCTTTGGGTAGATAATGACATTAATTCTGAGATTGTGATCGATAGCACTCAACTGTATTTGGGCGAAAATACGATTCGATTTAGTCCGTTGAATGGTTCCCGATACCGGTCGGGCGGGCTGAGCTTTTACAGTGGGAATTCGTTCACGGTTCCTGAGGATGAAACGGCGATTCAAATCGCCTATTTTGCTCCCACAGCGAATCAAGGGTCGTTTTTTGTGGGGACAGATGCAGGTGGTTTCAACTACGGAAATGCGAACTCAACGGATTGGACGGTAAATGGGGCGCCTGGTAGTGGCGCAGCGCTTACCGCGAATACATGGCATACTGTGGTGTTGGATTTAACGGCCATTAGTGGATTTACTCCGGGGACTTCAAAGCTGAATGGTCAACTGGTGGTTAAAAATGGGAGTGGCACCGAAAGCATCTTTTTGGGTGAAATTAAACTTATACCAGAACCCGGGACTTTAAGTCTTTTAGGGCTGAGTGCGTTGAGCTTGTTACTGTGCTTTCGCCGGCGTCCAAAGCGCTAAGTGACTTTGTGTCCTTGATTGTGCCGGTGGATGAGGTGATGGAAACGATGGACATCATCATGCCTGCTTTGTTATCGGGGTCGGATGAGGTAATTTGGATGAGAGCGCTACCTGTTGAAGGGGGGCGGTGTTTGATCTCCCTTGTTTTATAAGAGCTTGAAAGGCAGTGATGGGGGGAGTACACTCTGGGGATGTCTTTTATTTCTTCTTTTGTCCAACTGGCCCAACATCGTTCGTTTTTCCCCCGGGAAGTGAATCGGGTGGTGGTGGCGTGTTCCGGAGGTCCGGACAGTTTGTTTTTGTTGTATTTATTGTGGGCGGTGCGTGAGGAATTGCGCTTGGAGTTGTCGGTGTTGACCTGTGATCATGGTTTACGTCCTGAAAGTGCAAAAGAAGTACATGAGGTTCGTCAACGGGCATGGACTTTGGGCTTACCCTGTTTGGTTCAAGAATTGGACGTGCCCCAACAGCAACAAACGGGGGAGTCGATTGAAATGGCAGCAAGGCGTTTGCGTCGCAAAGCCTATTTGCAAGCGGCGAGTGAGGTGGGGGCTGATCGTGTAGCTTTGGGGCATCACTTGGATGATCAAGCGGAAACGATTCTGTTAAAGTTAGCGCGGGGGACGGGGCCTCGTGGGGCGGGAGGGATGGATTGGCTGAGTCCATTAAATGAATCGGTTTCGATCTTACGCCCCTTGTTATCTACGCGTCGCTCAGAGATTGAAAGTTGTTTAAGCACATGGGGAATACGTGCCATTCACGATGCGTCGAATCAGGATGATCGATATTTACGTAACCGTGTACGCCATGAAATATTACCGTTGATGAAAGAGCGCTTGAATCCGGCGGTGATTCAACATTTGGCTGCTTTTGCTGATCAACAACGTAAATTGGATGCATGGGTATCTCATGAGGCGCAGGAGCGGGGCAAGAGCTGTCTGGTGGATGGCAATTTATGCGTGGAGTCGTGGCGGTTTTTACCGGAAGTTTTGCAGGAACGCATTTTGATGGGATGGCTACAGTCGAAGGGGGCTGATGTGGGGGTCATGGGGCTTCCACAATTTAATGAAATTTTGCAGGACTTAAATCGTCAGGTTCCGCATGCGCGTCGCTGGGAAATTGCAGGAGCGAAAATTCGGGTGGACCAAAATATTTTGAGTGAGGATACCGCGCTGAAAATTCCTGAAGAACAAACGCTGACCTGTCCCGGGAGAATTTGGTGGGAGCCCTTGCAGCGTCCCTTACAGATTACCTCTGCTTTGTCGGTAGATGTGAAGGCCTCGCAAGCCCGAGACTTTAATCGCACGCTGACGGCTTTTATGAAGCCCCCTCCGGTAGGTCAATCACTTCATTTGCGTTCGCCACAGCCTGGGGATCACTATCAACCCTTGGGAATGAAAGGGCGCGCCAAACTTTCGGACCTGTTTATCAATCAACAATTACCGGCAAAAGTGAGGCCGATTTGGCCGGTCATTTTATGTGGTGATGAAATAGTGTGGGTGCCCGGATTTCGGGTGGCAGACCAGTGGAGGGCGGGGCCTGCAGACTGTGTGAAGCTTGAGTTAGGTTAAGAGGAGTAGCAGTGTTCAGGTCCGGGGAAGCTTCCTGACTTCACTTCGGACTGATAGGCTTTGAGCGCTTGGGTGGTGGCTGCTCCCAATTGGGCGTACTGTTTTACAAATTTGGGTTTCATGTCCGGGAAAAGGCCTAAGAGGTCATGATAGACTAATACTTGTCCGTCACATCCTGCACCCGCACCGATACCGATGGTGGGAATGTCCAATGCCTCTGTGATTTCGGTGGCGAGATTTGCGGGACAGGCCTCAATCACCAACGCAAAAATACCGGCTTCCTGAAGGGCTAAGGCATCTTTTTTAAGTTGAGCGGCTTGGGCTTCGGATTTTCCCTGCACCTGATAACCGATGGTTTTGACGGACTGGGGGGTAAGTCCGATATGACCACAGACGGGAATGCCATTTTGCACCAGACGTTTGATTAAAGTGCAGCGCTCTGCGCCTCCTTCCAATTTTACTGCATCTGCACCGGCTTCTTGTAAGAGGCGGCCTGCATTTTGTACGGCGAGATCATCGGAGACTTGATAACTTAAAAAGGGCAGGTCTGCCACGACCAAGGCTTGTGCGACCCCGCGCATAACGGCGGCGGTGTGATGGACCATCACGTCCATGGTGACCGGGAGGGTGCTTTGATGTCCGAGCACGGTCATGCCTAAACTATCGCCGACGAGTAAGAAGGGGAACTCCGCACGGTCGGCAAATAAAGCGCTGGTGTAATCAAAAACGGTGACGGTGGCAAAGGGATCTTTGCCTTTGAGAGCCCGGATGCGGGCGGGTGTCCATTTACTCATTCTGAAGAGGGGGGAGACGTTGTGGGTTGATCAATTGTTTTTAGAAGACGCTGCAGATGATGGTCAATGATTTCACTTTCATGAGCGCGTTCATTTTCGTTTTGTGCTTCCAACTGTTTAAGTCGTTTCCTGAATTTTTCAATGGCCACTTCGCGTTCGGCGAGGTTATTTTCTACCTGTTCTGCGATTTTTGCGCGCAAGGTAACGATCGCCGCTTGTTTGGCTTCGGGGCTGTCCGCATTTTTCACCGCATCGATATGTTCCTGCAAGGGATGGGGACCTCTTTGGGAAACAGATCTACGTCCTCCCGCACCCTTATTATAGGCTTTTTGACGTAACTCTAAACGAAAGGCCTGTGGATTTTCCTGACGTAAGGTTTTAAGACGTTCGTATTCTTCCGGAGTTTCATTTTTCAACTTCTCCAAATAGTGGTCGACCATATGGTTCTTTTTCCGGCCTTGGCCTTGCTGTTCCGCTCGCGGGGATTGCGGGTTGGGGCTGGGCTCTGGGTTTTGTGCAAACAAGGGGGCCAATGGTAGAAGGCTGGCCAAGAGGAGGGTATGGGTTAAAGGCTTCATATGGTGTCCTCCAATGCGATCAGGGTTTCGGCCCAATCGTTTTCATTTTCTAAAAATGCATTGTCTTCGACATCGATCATCGTCCAAAGGGTCAGCTCAGATTCCATAAGATCCAATTCATCTAAAATGGGGTCTTGTAAGTCCAAAGCAGGGCGGAGGGGGACCACTTCTGCGGTGAGGATGATGTTTTGAGGTTGTAAAAATGACGAGAGATGAGGCAGGAGGCTGAGGCCTAAGATCAACAGGGCGGCCAAGGCGAGGAGGCGGGGCAGCACCCGTGGTTTTGAAATTTGGGCGCAGGCTAAAATGCGTTCGCGACTGAGCTCTGATAGGGGAGGCACAATTTCGGCGGAGCTGAAGGAGCCCGCGGCTTGTAACACTTGATTTTCTTCGGCAAGCGTTTGCATGGCGGGGTCTGCAGCCAAAGCCAGATCCAAGGCTTTGCATTCTTCAGCGGATAATTCCCCGCTGTCCCTGAGTAAAAGGGCATTTTCGATTTCACGTGTATTCATGATGTCCTGCTTTGGGCATAAAGAGATTGATAGTCGTCGTCTAGGAGTTCGCGCAAAGAGCGTAAGGCGTATTGCATGCGGGCAAGGGCCGTATTAATGGAGACGTTTTGGGTTTGGGCAATGACTTTAAACGGAATATCTGCTTCCGTTCGCATGAGGTAAACTTCCCGTTGTTCAGCGGGCAGGCTGTCCACGGCATCGCGAATGCGGATGGCCAATTCGCGGTTTTCATTTTGGTGGCTGGGGCCTTTGTCTTTGTTAGGGATAAAGGACTCGAGGGTGGCGTTGGCTTGGTCGCTTGAGCCCATGGGTTGTTGTAGACTGTAGTCGGGTTTGCGTTTGCGGCTGAGGTCGATGACCCGGTTGCGTGCAATGCGAAAGAGCCAGGAGAGGAGTCGGTCGCTTTGGTAGCGGTGAAGCCCTTTGATGGCGCGGATCCACACATCTTGGAACACGTCTTCAGCCACATGCGGATCTCTGACCATTCCATAGATGAAACGATAGAGCGGCGCGCGGGTTTGGTCCACGATGCGTCCGAGCGCATCGAGATCCCCTTTGCGGTAGAGTTGAAGTAGGTGTTCAAGGTTTGTGTCCTCCATAGTTAAATCGTTACATACTCCACCAACGGAGTCAGCCCTGAATTATTGCATTTTTTATATAAAAATATAATTCCGTCAGCTTTCGGGCGAAAAACAGGTAACTCTGTTTTTGATGTTGAAGGAAAAGAGTGAGGTCCGCGTGGGCGGGATGGGTGTTGATGAAAAAGAGCGCCAGGCATAATCCACTGAGATTGACGCATATGATTAAACTGTAGGCGCCTATCCGTCCGTAGGGGGTGATGTCACTTTGGGTGACGGAAAGGGTGTAGAGGGTGAAGGTGAAATGAAAGGCTGAGGTGATACCCAAGGCGAAGGGCAGAAAAGGTCTCCACAGCTCAGGATCCCACCACAGTTGTGCCAGGGCATGAAGCGCGAGCAGTAGGAGAGAGTAAAAGGGGATCATGTAGGGTGCGAGCGCAATCCAGAGGGTGCTTTTTTCTACTTCGACACTTCCGCCTTCGCGACTGACCCGTAATTGCCCGCCTTTGACGCCCGTCATCCAGGCCGCGAGCAAATGACTCATTTCATGAGCAAAGATGTAGCTACGGACAGGACGGGTTACCACAAAGAAAATAAACACCCAGATGAGTCCGCCTACAAGAAAGGAATAGAGCTGATGGGAAGTTTCCGGCTGCATTTGTAGATCGACAAGGCCATGGTAGACCAGGGTCGATAAACCGATGACGGCGGGTAAAAGGAGGAGCCCTAAGCATCCCATGCTGATTTTTTTGATCATGTCGTAGATAAACGATTTCTTGATATCTGATGAAATCTTCTTACTCTTGAATGATGCAACGTCTGTTAAACGCTATCCTTTTTTTACTGATTTTTAGTTTTTCCTCACTGTATGCAGCACCCGAGGCTTTGTTGACTTATCGATATCTCTATGAAGATAGTCTGAATAAACTCACCAAAGACTATGATGAAAAGGTATCGGCGCTCGAAGACATGTATGTGGAACGTCTGGAGCGCTTAAAAAGCACCTACGAACATGCCGGTGATGTGGACGGGAAGACACAAGTGGAGGCTGAGCAGGAGGCCGTTACCGCATCAACAGTCCTACCTGACCTTCCTGCGGACTTGTATGGGGAATTAGTGCTGGTGCGGGGGCAATACCAACGGGCCTTACAAATAATCGATGAAGAACATCTTGAAAAGGTTACGCAGTTGCGCAGCAAATTTATTACGCATATGCAAAACTATGAAACCAAGCTGACACAGGAAAATAAAATCGAGGATGCTTTGGCCGTACGAGAGGAAGTGAATCGTCTATCCTCCGAACAAGTGGTTGCCGAGCCTGTTGAAAGGTTGGAGCCCGTCCCTGTTGATGAACAATTTCGACTGATATGGGGGATGCCTCATCGTACCAGTCAAGTTTACGTGTTTACAGGTGATATTCAGACCAAACCTGAGTTGACCATGACCAAGGGAGTGGTGCTTCAGCGTGAGTTTTTAGAATTCAATGGCGGGAGGGCCGTGGTGGCCGAGGGGGGAGATGGTTTATGGGAGGCGGTAAAACAAACCGGTCAATTAACCCTGATGATTGATCTCGAGGTCGATTCACTCGACCAGACACGCTATGCTCGTATTATCGGGTACTCCAAGAACCGACGAGAACGCGATTTCTCCTTATGTCAGCAAATGGATGAGTTGATCATGCGTTTACGAACGTCAAAGACTCACTCGAATGGCACGAATCCTGTATTGAACTTGGGGAAACTAAAGGCGGGGGAACGTACCCGATTGGTTTTCTCCTATAGTGAAAAAGGGCCGATTTGTTATCGCGATGGGGTAAAGGTAGATGTTCGTTCCCTGAAAGGTGACTTCTCCACCTGGGAGAAAATGACTCTTTTGCTTGGAAACGAAGTAAAGGATGAGCATCCATGGATGGGGAAAGTGTATCGTTTTGCGCTGAGCAATGAAGCGTTGTCTGAAGATGCGGCGCAAAAAGCATCGATGCGTTAAGCGCATCTACGTGTAAAAATAAGGGCGCTCTGTTTTTTGGTATTGATATATCCGTATATCCGGATATATGCATAAGCTATGATCACACCTGAAAACTTTACTCAACTCCTTTCGCAGCGCATTCTGATTTTGGATGGGGCCATGGGCACCATGATTCAACGTAAAAAGTTGACTGAAGCGGATTACCGTGGCGAACGATTTGCTGACTGGGGGCAGGACCTCAAAGGCAATAACGATTTACTCACGCTCACCGCGCCTGAGGTGATCAAAGACATACATCGTGCTTTCCTCGAAGCGGGTGCAGATATTTTAGAGACCAATACCTTTAACAGTACCCGGGTGTCTCAAGCCGATTATGGCATGGAGGACATTGTCCCTGAATTGAACAGAGAAGGGGCACGGTTGGCACGTCAGTTGGCGGATGAATATTCGACACCTGAAAAACCTCGTTTTGTGGCCGGTATTTTAGGTCCAACCAGTCGTACGGCCTCCATTTCACCTGAAGTGGAAGATCCCGGTGCGCGAAATGTAACCTTTGAAGAACTGCGTGTGAACTACGCGGAAGCGGCGATGGCGCTATTGGAAGGGGGCGCGGACATTCTGATGATTGAAACCATTTTTGATACCCTGAATGCCAAAGCCGCCGGCTTTGCGGTATTAGAAGTGTTGGAAGCGTGGGGGAAACCTGTTCCGTTGATGATTTCAGGAACGATTACGGATAAATCAGGACGGACCTTGTCGGGTCAGACCCCTGAAGCCTTTTGGTATGCGATGAGTCATTTGAATCCTGTTGCCGTGGGATTCAACTGCGCCTTGGGAGCCAAAGATCTGCGTCCTCATTTGGAAGAAGTGTCTAAAGTGGCCCCGGTGTCCATTACCAGTCATCCCAATGCGGGTTTGCCCAATGAATTTGGTGAATACGATGAAACTCCTGAGCAAATGGCCAGGGTGATTGAGGGTTTTGCGCGTGACGGACTTTTGAATATTATTGGTGGGTGTTGTGGTACCACGCCTGATCACATTCGGGCGATTGCCGAGGCGGTCTCGGGCTATGCACCCCGCAAAGCTCCGGAAGTGAAACCCTATACCCGTTTGTGTGGACTCGAACCTTTTGTGATTCGTCCGGACACAAATTTTGTAAACGTGGGGGAACGCACCAATGTCACGGGATCCCGTAAATTTGCGCGACTGATCAAGGAAGAATCTTATGAAGAAGCTCTCGATATTGCGCGTCAACAGGTAGAGAATGGTGCACAAATCATCGATGTAAACATGGATGAGGGTATGTTAGATGGCGTAGAGGCCATGAAGACTTATTTAAATTTGATCATGGCCGAGCCTGACATCTCTAAAGTGCCCGTGATGGTTGATTCGTCGAAATGGGCGGTTATTGAAGCGGGCTTGCGTTGTGTGCAGGGGCGTTGTGTGGTGAACTCGATTTCCTTGAAAGAGGGGGAAGGACCTTTCCGTGAACAGGCCAAGCTCGCGCGTCGCTATGGCGCCGCTGTGGTGGTGATGGCCTTTGATACGGATGGACAGGCTGACACCTTGGAGCGTCGGATTACCATTTTGAGTCGCAGCTATGAAATTTTGGTCAACGAAATAGGGTTCCGTCCGGAAGATATTATTTTTGACCCCAATGTGTTTGCCATTGGTACCGGACTGGAAGAGCATGCAAATTACGCCATCGATTTTATTGAAGCGACCAAAGAACTGAAGAAACGCTTTCCGCTGGTGCACATCAGTGGGGGCATCAGTAACTTGAGTTTTAGTTTCCGTGGAAATGATCCTATTCGCGAAGCCATTCATTCCGTTTTCTTGTATCATGCGGTGCAAGTGGGCATGGATATGGGGATTGTAAATGCAGGACAGTTGGCGGTATATGAAGAAATTAAACCCGAACTGAAAACCTTGGTCGAAAATCTGATTTTTAATAAAAATGAAGATGCGACGGAGCGTTTATTGGAGTTTGCAGAAAACTATGCCGGGAAAACACAAACGAGAGAGGAAGATCTCTCCTGGCGTGAACTTCCGGTTACGGATCGGATTTCCCATGCCTTGGTTCGGGGGATTACGGAATACATTGAAGATGATGCTGAAACGGCTCGGGTTGAGCTGGGGCATCCCTTGAAAGTGATTGAAGGTCCGCTCATGGACGGGATGAACGTGGTGGGTGATTTGTTTGGCTCCGGTAAAATGTTCTTGCCTCAGGTGGTGAAATCCGCCCGGGTGATGAAAAAAGCTGTGGCCTATCTTGAGCCTTTCTTTGAAGATGCCGATGGCGAAAAACGTAAGGCACAAGGTAAAGTGCTGATGGCCACCGTGAAAGGTGACGTACATGACATTGGTAAAAACATCGTCGGCGTGGTGTTGCAGTGTAACAATTACGAAGTGATTGACCTTGGAGTGATGGTTCCCTGCGCCCGTATTTTAGAAGAAGCCAAAGCTCACAATGTGGACATTATTGGTTTGAGTGGATTAATTACGCCTTCCTTGGATGAAATGGTGTATGTGGCCTCTGAAATGAAACGTGAAGGCTTTGAGCTTCCGTTGATGATTGGCGGGGCAACCACTTCAAAAATTCACACCGCGGTCAAAGTGGAACCTCAATATGAACACTCCGTCATTTATGTGCCTGATGCCTCTCGCGTCGTAGGCGTGGCTTCGAAATTATTGTCCGACGAGCACAAGCCGGCGTATGTGCAAGAAATCAAAGCGGAGTATCAACAATTCCGCGATCGACGCAACGAAGGCATTCGGGTGATGGTGGATCTTGAAGCCGCCCGCGAAAACAAAATACCGATAGATTGGAGCTCGTACACGCCACCCGTTCCCCGTTTTACGGGCACCAAGGTGCTGAAAGAGGTTCCGTTGTCTGAATTGGTAGACTTTATTGATTGGGGACCCTTCTTTTCTGGATGGGATTTGCATGGGCCGTATCCTGAAATCCTTCAGGATGATGTGGTCGGTGAACAGGCGAGAGATCTGTTTGAGAATGCCCAAGCCATGTTGAAAACCTTGGTAGAGGGTGGTCGTCTTCAAGCGGCGGCGGTCTGCGGTTTTTGGCCGGCGAATACGGTCGATGATGATGATATTGCGGTTTATACTGACGAAACCCGTTCCACCGAAATTACCCGCTTGCACCATTTGCGTCGTCAGGCCGGCAGTGGTGAAGATTTGCCGCATGGCTGTTTATCTGATTTTGTCGCGCCTCTGGAGAGTGGTCTGCAGGATTATATCGGAGGCTTTGTGGTTACGGCCGGGATTGGGGCCGATGCGATCGCTGCTGAATTTGAAAAAAATCAAGATGACTACAATTCCATTATGGTCAAAATCCTGGCCGATCGACTGGCAGAAGCTTTGGCTGAATATTTGCATCGGGTGGTGCGGCGCGAATACTGGGGCTACATGCCTGAGGAAGCGTTAAGCACGAAGGATTTAATTCGTGAGCGATATCAAGGCATTCGGCCAGCACCGGGTTATCCCGCCTGTCCTGATCACACTGAGAAAGCGACCTTATTTGAACTGACCCAAGCGGCAGAAGAAATTGGGGTTTGTTTAACCGAAAGTTTTGCCATGACCCCGGGGTCAGCGGTGAGCGGATGGTATTTCAGTCATCCCGAAAGTGATTACCTCAATGTGGGTATCATTGGTGACGATCAATTGCGTGCCTATGCGGAACGCAAAGAAATGACCTTGGCTGAAGCTCGTCGTTGGTTATCACCCAATCTCGCCTAAGCTTGACTTTACCCAATATTTAGACACAGGACTCTTATTATGAGCATAAAAGTACGCGACCTTTCCAAAACCCACATCATTTTATTAAACAACGCTCCACATCGTTTGGAGTCTCTGCATGTGCAGAATCCTTCAGCTCGAGGGGGGACCTCTTTGTATAAAATGCGTTTTCGTAATTTGGTGAACCAAAATAAAAACGACGTGGTAATGAAAGGGGAAGATCCATTAGAAGAAGTTGCCGTGGATACCATTGACGTGCAATTTGCTTATCAAAATGGTGATGATTATACTTTCATGGATAACGAAACCTACGAGCAGTATGAATTGCCTAAGAACGAAATCGATCATATTTTGCCCTACTTGGTTCCGGATATGGATGGCATTCGCGCCTTGATTCAAGATGGATTGGTGCTCACCTTGTTGATGCCCGATACGGTCGAACTTGAAATCACGGAATGTGATCCCTCTATCAAAGGTGCTTCGGCTACTGCTCGTACCAAACCCGCCACGTTGTCAACGGGTCTGATTGTGCAAGTGCCCGAATATATGGCCGCTGGTGAAATTGTGCGCGTGGATACCCGCACTGACACCTGTCTCGGACGGGTTTAACCTGACCAACCCACTCCTGAAGGGGGTGGGTTTTTTATCTCCCTAAAGGCCTGACTTACACGCTTAGGGCGAAGACTTTCCCGTTTGGAGCACTTCATATCCGCAGAGCTGTCAGGGCTGTGGGTAGAAGTTGTGAATGAGCTTTGCTTTTACTCTGAATCAAAATGTGATTTAACCAAAGCATGCTTTGGTTCAGTCTCATTTTGCTCGGTATCTTTATCGCCTCATTGCTTTGGTTTTATAACCCGTGGGTACGCGATCGCCAGTTGTTGCAAGAGGGTTGGTCGGGAATGGAGGTTCAGTTGAAACGTCGGCATGATTTGATCCCCCCTTTGGTGGAGGTGAAAGCTCATTTACAGATGGCGCGACGTTATTACAATGGCTGCGTGCGCAACGATAACAATCGCATCGAGAAATTTCCCGGAGTGTTGTGTGCCGGTTGGCTTTCAGCAAAACCTGTGGATTATTTTGAAGTGGATTCCGCCACCGAAGCGCTTAGCCCTGAACACTCGTTTTAATATGATGAAATCCATTCTTCTGTTTTGCCTATTTTTGCCGGTGCTACTGAGTGCCCGTGAAGAAATTTTGTCTTATAACGTGTTCATCGATGTACAGGCGGATAGTCGTTTGCTCATTGAAGAACAAATCGAAGTACGGTCAGAAGGAGATCTCATCAAACGAGGAATTTTTCGCGATTTTCCTGTGAAGGTTGACGGTCCTGGAGGCATGACCACCCGGGTTGGATTTCAGGTACATTCGGTGGAGCGGGATCACCAACCTGAACCGTGGAGGGTGGAGAACAAAGGCCGTATGAAGCGTGTGTATGCGGGGGATGCAGATGTTCTGTTGTCGCCCGGGATTTACATCTATACGTTTCGGTATGAGACGAGTCGGCAGTTGGGCTTTTTTGAGGATCAGGACGAGCTCTATTATAATGCCATAGGGACGGAGTGGGATTTTCCTGTTGAGCAGGCCACGGTACGCATTCGTTTTCCAGAGAATTTTGCTGATGTCGATGTGGCATGGGAGGTATGGACGGGAAGTAAGGGAAGCAAAGAGCAGCACGCGGAGATTCAACGTGTAGGAGCACGCGAGGTGATGATCACGACCACCCAAGCACTGGCACCCCAACAGGGGCTGACTTTTTCGATGGTTTGGCCCAAAGGATTGATACTTGAACCTACGCTGTGGGAAGAATGGACAAGATTTCTACAAGAAGATCTACAAAACAATCCTTACGTTTCTGTGGCGGGTGGGGGATTACTGCTGTCATTTATGTGTTATTTCTTCTTTTGGATTCTCTACGGACGAGATCCGTCTTCGGGTATCATTATTCCTCTGTATCATGCCCCGCCAGGGGTGAGTCCTGCAGGCGCAAGATATTTGATGCGTATGGGTTATGATGCTACCTGTTTCGCGTCAACGGTGGTAAGTTTGGCGTCCAAGGGGCGCTTACGCATACATCAACCCGAACGCACCTCCGCAGGTTATGAACTGTGGAAAGAAACGCCACTGGATATTCCGCTCAGTGCTGAAGAGCAAAAAGTCTTTCAATTGTTGTTGGGCTCGAAGGAACGCTTTCAAGTGAAACAGGCGAATTATCGAAAACTACAATTGGCAAGAAAGGCCGTGGAAGAGGTATGCAAAGAACAATATTTAGGCAGTCACTTCCTCAGCAATGGGAAGTGTTTGATTCCCGGGATCTTGGTGATTCTCGGTACCGTGGGAGCTTTTGCATGGTTGTCTCAAACGGAAGAGGTGATTTTTTTATTAGTGTGGCTGAGCGTTTGGAGTTTGGGGGTGATGGGCATCTTGAGTGTGCTCTCTCTCGCATGGAAAAAAGTTATTCAGGCCTTTGGGATGCGCCATTTGTTTGCTGCGCTGATGACCACGTGTTTTGCGATTCCTTTTGTGGTGGCCGAAGTGTTTGTCGGAGGACTGTTCGCTAGCCAAACCTCGGTCGTGGGCACCTGCTTGCTGTTGCTTCAGTATCCATTGGTGCTGTTGTTTGCAAAATGGATGAAGGCGCCGACGGAAGAAGGGCGTAAGCTTATGGATGCACTGGAGGGCTTAAAATTGTATTTGCAAACCGCGGAAGTCGATCGACTCCACAACATGCATGCCCCCCCACTGACGCCTGAACATTTTGATGCCATGTTGCCATATGCATTGGCGCTAGGGGTAGAGCAAAAGTGGGCTGAAACATTTGCCCATCGTCTGGCTTCGCTCAACGACCCACGATCAACAAATTATCATCCTCACTACTACAGTGGTCATGGATTTACATCCTTGGGGGCGATGTCCAGTGCTTTAGGGGCGGGCTTGGCTTCAAATTTATCTTCCGCTGCGGCCGCTCCTGGCGGACGTGGAAGTGGAGGAGGGGGATCGTCTGGTGGCGGTGGCGGCGGTGGTGGCGGAGGAGGCTGGTAATGCGTCTGATTCTGTTCTGGCTGTGTTTCAGTTTAACCCCATTGTTTGCTGAACTGTTTCAACAAATTGAATGGGTTGAGGCTTATGATGTGGATCTTGAGTTGCAGGAAGATGGCGTCCTGCTGATTGAGGAATCGATTTTAATTCACAGTGCTGGTGGTCGGGTACGTCATGGGATTTATCGTGATTTTCCGTTGCGATCACCCAATGGTAAAGGTGGGACACAAGCCGTTACTTTTCAGTTGTTGGAGGTGACGGCTAATGAAGAAGCGGTGGCATGGCATTATGCCACTCAGGCTGAGGGGCTTCGTCTGTATATCGGAGATGAAAAGAAACTTTTTCCTCCCGGACTGCATGAATTTGGTATTCGATATCAAACAGATCGACAGGTGATTTATGGGAAAGAAGAAGACCTGTTGCGATTGAATGCGATTGGACACAAGTGGTCTTTTCCCATTGAACAGGCTCATATTCGCATAAAGCTACCTGAGTCATTCGCAGGGCAGGAGGTTCAATTTCAGTGTTGGACGGGGGCGAAAGGGAGGCGAAAGCGCGAAGCAACTATGGAGAGAGTTTCCGATCGGGAATTTGTCATTACCCTGGAGAAACCCCTGTTTTCAAATGAAGGCATTACCTTTGAATTGATCTGGGAGGCCGGTCTGATTCATCCGGGGAATCTCTTTGTTCGTATGGGACGATTGTTAAAGTCGGATTGGCGTCATCAAACGTTAATTCGCATTGCTGGGGGCGGGTTGTTGATGTCTTTTATGCTCTATTTCGTCTGTTGGATATGGGTGGGGCGTGATCGCAAAGCGTTCGTTGAGCCTCGTCCTGATCTGCCGGAGGGGATGGGAGCCGCCGCGGTACGCTATGTGATGAATATGGGCTATGACAATACTTGTTTGGCCACGGCACTCACAGGGTTGGCCTCCAAAGGGCGTTTAGAGATTGTAGAACACAAGCGGGGGGTGTTTACCTTACGCAAAGGGGAAGCTCAAGGATATCGCATTTACTTAGAAGAAAAGTGGTTTCTTGAAGACCTTTTTGATGACGGGAAGAGTACGGTGCCACTGAAAGGAAAGGGGGCCGAAAAACTTATTTTGGGTAAAGCATCGGTGGAACAAGCATTGAAACAAAATTGGGGCCACACCTTTAGGACTCATCGCAGGTTTTTAGTGCCTGGGATTCTTTGTGGATGCTTTACGGCGATAAAATATGGGGATGAGGCCTATTCAAGTGATTACAGCATTACGTTGCTTTTACTTCTCATTTGGATGGTGTCGGCTGTTTCCTTGGTTCCTTCATTCAAAACCCGGTTGGCTTCGAGAAACTACCGCATTCATCACTGGTTACAGAAAGGACTGTTGCTCTTTGGAGGAATCTTGTGGGGGATGCTCGGATTTTGGATCATGAAGTGGATGGCGGTGTACAGTTCGTGGAATGGTACATTTTTATTGGTGGCCCAATTCCCCCTCTTGCTCTTATTTCAACGACTGATGAAAGCACCCACGAAAACAGGTAAACCTCTTCGGGATCACTTGGCCGGGGTTGAAAAGTTTTTAAAACAAGGACACTTGCAGGAGGCCTTGCGCGAGGAGCGACTCACGAGCTCAGAGGCGCTGGCCATGTATCCCTATGCCTTGGCGTTTGGAGTGGAGAATCAATGGTTGAAAGATCTGAAAGTGGCCCTTGCAGAGGGATTGTTGCTCGGATTAGATGAACTTACGATTCCTGGCTATCGTGGGGCCGAAATCTCTGGAGCGGAAGCGGGCATTTATGGGCTGCGTTATCGTTTCTATTCCCGCATTTATGGGGTGGGTGTTTGGGGGGGCGTTGTGTTGGCCTATGGAAGTACAAACGGGTCGGGTTTTTTGAGTGATGGGAGCAGTCACGGTGCTGGTGGTGGTGGATTTTCTGGTGGCGGAGGTGGAGGTGGTGGAGGCTTCTCTGGTGGAGGCGGCGGTGGAGGTGGAGGAGGGGGCTGGTAATGCTCTTGAACCACCCGCGCAAAGGCGTCTTCGTGGAAAACGAGGTCTGTGATTATCGAGGAAGGGGCGGATGGGCGTGTGACAAGCCGTGATTGCGCTTGGATATAGCGCGGGAGTGGGATAAGGGAATGCTCTCATGAATTTTGAAGCTCCTTTTGTCTCTATTTACTGTGGTGTCCTGCTGTTGGCGTTGTATGGCCTGTGCCTGCTGAAGCCGGACGCGACTTTTTCGGCCTTTCGACGCTTTGCCCGTTCGGTGTGGCCGGGTCGGATATTGGTGGCGATCTGCCTGATATGGTTTGCACTGAAGCTCAATAACGTGGATGTTGGACGCTTTAATGAACTCAAAAAAGCGTTGTGGGTTGCGGTACCTGCGGTTTTTTACCTGATCATTACCTTTATTCCTGATTTGTTGTCGGTGCGTGGGATCTGTTTATTCATGTTGTTGGCGGGTCAATCGATCTTAATTGCCGTACGGTGGCAAGAGCCTTTGGCTTCCTATGCAGTGGGCTTGTTGGTGTATGCGTTGATCATCAAAAGTATGTTTTTGGTGGTGTATCCCCATTATTGGATTCGAAGTATTCAGAAGCTGGAAACGAATCTGAAATTACGCAAAATCGCCCTATTCTCTGGAGTAGGGATGTCGGTGGTACTAATCCTATGTGGTGTGCTTTCTTTCTGAGGCGAGGATGATCCCGGGTTTTCCTGAGATCGGAAAGAGAGAGTTGCAGGACTTCCGGGAGTCGGAAGACCTGATTACCTTGGTGTTTCCACTAGAAAAGCAACGGGTGCGTACCTTTTTTTCTCATGAGATCTTGAGTCCTCAAGAAATTTGTCGTTTGAAAAAATTTCAATTTGAATCG
Source organism: Kiritimatiellota bacterium B12222 (assembly GCA_029719485.1). Lineage (GTDB taxonomy): Bacteria > Verrucomicrobiota > Kiritimatiellia > SS1-B-03-39 > UBA6053 > UBA6053. The sequence goes on from CP120722.1 coordinate 2,342,739, forward strand.
GATCAGCTGGGGTTTTTGGCTGGACGGGGATTGTTGAGAAGTGTGCTCCACGCGTGGACGGGTTTGCCCCGTGTGGATCTAAGATTGGGGCCACAGGGAAAACCCTTTTGTCACCATGTAGATGCGCCTTATTTTAATCTTAGTCATGGGGGCGGCACCTTGGTGCTTTCACTTTGTCAGAGTGTGGAGCTTGGGGTGGATGTGGAAAGTCAGCATCGTGATCTACCTTATACCGCATTGGCCAAGCGCTATTATTCAGAGGCGGAGCAAGTGGGGGTTTGGGATGAGGGCAAGGAGGCCTTTTTAAAGATTTGGACCCGCAAAGAGGCGCGCCTCAAAGCCTCGGGGCATGGGCTGACGGTAGATGTCAAAGCTGTAGATACGACCTGTGCAGATGGCTGGCAGTATGTGGATTTAGCGCCCGGCGCGGGGCTGCATGGGTGCATTGCCTACGAAGGAGAGGCACGGAAGATGCGGGTCTTCCATGCCACTTCGGTTTAGGATTGGCTTGGGTCCGAAGGCAGAGACTGTTCTTCGCGGGGCGCGGGTTGGGGGGCATCTTCCCACCAGTGTTTCAGCCAAGCGACACAGGACTGTAATTCTTCAAAGGTGGCGCGGGGAGAGGGTTCAATCACCAGAGGTAATTCCATGAGGGAGTAGGGACGGAAACGTTCCAGACCCAGCTCACCATCGGGAGGCATCACATGATCCTGAAGTTTGTCGGCCACATCATGAACATGCAATCCGCCAAGGCAGGGGGTGAGGCGCTCTAACCAACGCATATGATTGATGAATCCAAGGTTTTCCCGAATTTGGCCGTGTCCCATGTCATGCCAATATTTTAATTTGGGATGTTGGAATTCTTGTACCAATTGTTCCATTTCGCCTTCGTTGGGCACGGCTTCGAGGGTGGGCAGGTTTTCCAGTCCCAATTCTACGTTCAACTGTTCGGCGTGAGGTAATAAATACTCTAAGGCTTTACGGACTTGGTCTAAATGTTTTCCCACGCGTTTATCTCGTTCTTTAATGAACTTCATGAACTGCTTTTCGTAGCGTGGAGAGTTAAATTGATTCCGTGCGACCAGATCCATGAGGTCACGGGTAGAGGTTTTGCGCTGTTGTACATATCCACAGTGAATGACCACGATTTTAGCGTTAATATCTGCAGCAAATTGCATGGTGCGCAGGGTGTGTTGCACGGCTAATTCGTGTACGCGTTGATCCAAATCTGCAAAAGTCCAGAGTTCGGGATGCCCGCGCGGAGCTCCCATGGGGACGGGGCAGTAATTATGCACGCTGTTGACGGTGATGGTGCCGGCATCGAGCATGGCTTCGATGCCGGGGAGTAAATCTACCCGGGTGTCGTAGCCTAATTCCATACGGGAGAGCCCGAGTTGAAGAACTTCTTCTACCATGGCTTCCCCCGTTTTATGTCGGGAGGCATTCCATCTTGTGCTTACTGCTAAATCCATATTCTTTTACTGTGGTGATCAACTTTTCAGGACTCTTATGAAGAGTTTTACTGATGATGCGAAAATCTATGATAGGGGACCTATCGCGAAACCGCAAGCGGGTACAGCCTATTTTTACCCCTGATTTCAGGGGTTTAGATGGTAGAATGATAGGATTGTTTTTGGGTGACCCTGAGAATTTCTTCGACAGAGGTTTGACCATGGAGCACCATGTTCCATCCCTTTTGACGTAAACTGGTGAGACCTTTTTTCTCGGCGACTTCTCTGATGATATTTGCGGGTTTGTTGCTGATGATTTCAACCCGAACGTCGTCGTCGATCATCATGATTTCATGCAGGGCGGTACGTCCGTGGTAACCGGTATAATTGCAGTCGGCACAACCGGTACCTTTGCGGATTCCGGAGAGATCAAGCTCGGGGCCGAATTGGGCTTGGAGTTCGGGGAGTAAGGGCGGATCCAAGCTGTCGGGCACTGCACATTTGGGACAAATTCGACGAACCAATCGTTGGGCGATGACGCCTTCCAAACAAGAACTGACCAAGTAGGGTTCAATGCCCATGTCGACCAAACGGGTAACCGCACTGGGGGCATCGTTGGTGTGAAGGGTACTCAAAACCAAGTGACCGGTGAGTGAGGCGCGTACTGCAATGTCGGCGGTTTCCGCATCGCGAATCTCACCAATAAGTACGATGTCGGGATCGTGACGCAAAATAGAACGCAAAATACTGGCAAAGGTGAGGCCAATTTTGGAATGAACTTGTAGTTGGCTGATGCCTTCCATTTGATATTCAATGGGATCTTCTACGGTGATGATTTTCACCTCATCGCTTTTGAGTTCATTGAGCATGGCGTAGAGGGTGGTGGTTTTGCCACTTCCGGTGGGTCCGGTCAGCAAGACGATACCATGGGGCAGTGCGCCCAAGTATTTGATCATGGGCAAATCTTCGTCTTGGATGCCCAGGTGCGCGAGTGAAATACTCATGCTGCCTCGACTGAGGATACGCATATTGACCGTTTCTCCGTGACGTGTGGGTAAAACGGATACCCGCAAATCAAATTCTTCATTGATGGCCCGAACTTTGATGCGTCCATCATGGGGTTTGCGTTTTTCAGCAATGTCCATATTGGCCATGCTTTTAATACAGCTGGCGATGGAGCGTTTGAGTTTGGCAATGCCTTCGGGCAAGGGTACTTTTTGGAGTAGTCCGTCAATGCGGTAACGTAAAACCACATGATCTTCGAAGGGCTCAATATGAATATCCGTTGCCCGCATTTTAATGGCTTCGAGAATGATGTTGTGCACGAATTCAATCATGCCGGCTTCTTCGGAGCCCTCTCCAATGTCCGCACCTTCAAAACTCAGCTCGTCCAGTTCTGTGGTGGTGATGATCTCGTGAATATTTTGCGCTCCCAGTCCATAAAAATGGCTCAGGGCTTTGAGCAGTTCACTTTCCAATACGAATACCCAACGAATTTGACCGCCCAGCAACATTTTCAGGCTGTCTTCCATCATGGATTCAGGCATGACCGAGCTGGCCAAGGTGATGATGTTTGCGTCATTTTGCACGGGCATAACTTGATAGCGCAGTGCGGTTTTGGCTTTGATCTTTGCGGTTAACTCATCGGTAACTTCAAACTCATGCAGGCCTTTGAAGGGAATGTGGGTGATGTCAGATAATTCCCGCAAAATTTCCGCTTCGGTTGCCATTTGGTTGGACTGCAACAGTTCGCCAGGATTGGTGCCACTGAGTTGGGCTTGCTGTTGAATGCGGGTCCAGTCTTCAAAGGCCACTTTTCCCTTTTCTACCCATCGATGCCCGAGCTCCCTCCACGCGGATTCGGGACTGGGGCGCATACTGTTGGCATAGGGAGAGTCATTCATAAGGGGACCTCAAACTTTTGCGACTTCCCTCTAGGAAGCGAAATGCGGGGGTTGTCTGCTTGCTGAAGTTGGATTTGCTCGGGCGTAATCTCTATAACCGTGAACACGTCAACTTTATCTCCCACTTTGACAAAGGGACTGCGATCTTGTTCCATTATCGAAACCAAGGCCACTGTGCTGTGATCGGGTCGGGTTAACATCCCTTGATAGGTTAAGGTCAACGGACGCATCACCTTTTCTATCAGAGGTACTGACGCACTTTGTTGCGCGCTTGGCGGGCGATTAGGCAAAGGGCTTGAGGGGGGCGGGGTGACTCCGGTTGCGGTGTTTTGTGGAGGACGCTGTGGGGAAATTCGAGGGGGGATTGCTGCGGTTTTAGGAGCTTTATTCCGTGGGGAACGTGCTTTTGGCGGTTCTCTATAAAAGGGATTGGGGATATCTCCTGGAGTTAAATACACCTGTTGGCTTTCTAAAACCTCACTCAGAGAGGCGGGGATTACGGGAGCGGCTTCCCTTTTTCGTGCTTCTCCGAGGGGGAGAGGCGGCGTTTTTTGAGGTGTCAAAAAGGTCCAGCTAAACCAACATACACTGATGAAAAACACAGTCACGGCGGTGAAGGCGACCGCCTGGGGATCTCCGTGTTTGAGGGCCTTAAAATGTTTGATGGGAGAGGGCATTAGTGACCCCTTGCTTTGGTTTTGACGATGGCTTTGCCTTGTTGGGGATTTAGCTTTTCAGCTTCTTCCATAAACAAAAACGAACTCAAGGTGGCGGTCATGCGGACTTCATCGGCATTCTTCAGCGAAGTTTTTTCCATGGCAATATTGCGGAGCAACATCGCTTTTTCTTTTTGGAACATGGCTTCCCAGAGGCGGAATAAACCGGACATTGGACCTTCGAAAATGACTCGCAAGGGATATTCTTCCATGTACACCACGTCGGTATTGCCAATGGTATGTGCGATGGGGGTAAGCGGGACAATGCTCCGGATATCTGCAATGCCATATTCAATTGAGGTATCGACTAACTTTTCCACGGCCAAAAGTTGAAGCATCTTTTCACGGGCCACATCGTTACTTTCCAGTAAATCGGTCATTCCCATATATGTGGGTACGGAGATATTTTGCTGTTCCGCTTTTTCACTGAGACTCCTGCGGATGTCATAGAGATAGGTTTTATAATCAATGGTGGCGACATCTTGAGATTGCCATTCGGCTTGATTTGCAAAACTGGAGAGGTGTTCGGTGACCACTTTCCATTCGTTGAGCCAGAGGGTGACTTGAGATTCTATTTCCTGTTTTCTCTTCAGCAACGGACCTTCGCCTAACAAATATCCGGAGGATTGGAGCAGTTGGGTTTTGCTGGCGACTTCCTCTCTAAGTTGGGTTCTTTCCACGAGTTTGGGTCGGAGGACGCCGAAAAATAAAATCAGAATCAAGGCGGATACTCCTGCGAGAGATAACAGGAAAAATTGCCGTTCGCTCAATTGGGTTTCCATACTCATTTGGACGCGTCCTCCACGGTGAGGGTCGCTTCTTTTAAGCGCAGATCTAAGACAAAACGGCTGTAGCCGTTGGATGCCCACAATTTTTCATGTTCGGGGTCGGGGAAGACCAAATCATCGCGAAGCAAATCTGCACGTTCAACGGTGGGAAGGCTGGACAATTTTTCGATCAAAATTTTCACGGTGGAGAGATCTTTTTTTTGCGTGAATCCTTCGACAATGATGCGTTGCATACGCGCATCCCTCATGGCCTGTGCTTGTTGGCGGTTCAGTTGTTGAAGAGCCAAACGACGGGCAGGGCTGAGGGTGCGTTTTTCTTTGTCGTCAGCACTTTCGAGTCTGATCAGCAGGTAGGATTCACTATCTCCAAGAAAGGTCAGGAAATCTTGAGGATCTTTTTCTAAGGCAATAAAAAGGGTTAAATCGCGGATGCGGGTGCTATTGGATACAAAGTCGGCCAATGGCATGATCATAGTATCGACTTGTTGTTTTTTAAGCAACAGGGTTTCGCTTTCTTGGCGAATGGCATCTGAGCGTTGGAGGGTGGCGTTGTGTTTGTCGAGCTGCTTTCGTTCCCGCTGAAAAGAGATCTGGGTAGCGGCTCCGAACATGGCGAGGGCGGCTACGGAAAATACACTGGTGGCCACCCAATATTGTTTATTGCGTTTTCGGTTGAGTCCTTGTCGCAGTTGGGGGGTCAACAGCGAGGAGGGGGCGCGGGCGATCCCCAATCCATCGGCCGCCAATCCGCAGGCGATGATGAAGGATGGACTCTCCTGACTTTGTTGATTTGGTAAACGGCCTGGGAAACTGACGGACAGCGAAAGCGTTTGTTTCAATGCCGTTTGTAGGGGTTTCCATAAAGTACCTCCGCCTGAAATCATGACGCGACGGATGTCTTCGTTGTCGTGTGCTTTCCCTGCGGACTCTTGATACATCTGTAGGCAGGCGTTGAGTTCTTGGTTCCACTGACGTACAAAGGAATCGAGAATCCCCTCAAGTTCTGGAGAGAGTTCGGCGGTAGAGAGGGCTTTGATGCGCAGACGTTCTGCTTGGGCGAATGAAATATGGGCTTGAGAGGCCAGACTTTGGGTCAGTTGACCGGTCCCTAATGAAAAACTGCGGGCAAAACGTACGCCTTGTCCGTCGCCAATAATCACTTCGGTGTGGGTGGCACCCACATCAGCAAAGAGGGTGGGTTGATGAATGGGTTCGCCCAAACTGGTAAAGCCATTGTAGAGGGCGACGGGGGCGGGACAGGCATTTACCAAATTGAGGTGGGCAGACAGTGCGGGAGCGAGCGCCATTTCTAATAAATCGGGTCGGGCCATGCACAAGAGTAGATTGCGTTCTTGTTTGAGACGGGAGGCGGGGGATACTGAGGCCTCCATTTGCGAATCGGTCATTTCGCTAAACCGCTGAGCTTCCATGTGTGCGACTTGCGCATAGTCGCGGGGATCTTCCGCTTCCATTTTCAGATGTTGATACAGGACCCGACTTCCCCCCACTTGGGTGACTACCGGGCAGTGTCCCAGGTGAGATTCATCCCACCACCGATGTAATACGGCTCCGATTTCGGACGCATTTAAGGGCAAAGGAATTTCTTCCGCCCGGAGGATACGTAGTTTTTGACCATTTGCGGAGGCCTGGACCAGCTTGATGCTGTGCTGGCCTATATCCAGTCCGACTACTGATTTCGCTGGTTTTCGCATGCCGATTATTCAGAGATGGTTTCGTCTGGAGGACCATTGTCTTGAATCGCCCTGCCACGTGTTTCCGATTCCATAGGGGCGTCCCAATTGATGGGTACTAAATTTTCGCCTCGTTTTGAGATGAGGGTGGCGGTCACAAAAACCAACAGATTTTCTTTTTCTTGGCGGATGGTTTTTTTCTGAAAAAGTTGCCCCAGAAAGGGGATGGCGCTGATAAAGGGAATACCTTGAATGTCTTCCTGATCACGATGACGCATCAGTCCGCCCATCACTACGGTTTCGCCACTTTGTACGACGACTTCTGTTTCAATTAATCTGCGCGCGACCTCAGGAAACTCGATGCCTCCAAATACAGGGGCGGATATTTCATCGCTGCTCCCATCTGTATTTGTATTGATTACAGTTTGCGTGACTTCTCGAAAGCGAATGAGCTCAATGATCTCTGGTCGCAAGCGAAGATTGATGTCCCGACGGTTTAAGCCCACACTGGGAGTGGCTTGTAATTCATAGCCGGTTTCAAGCACTTCAACCACGGGGTCCTGAATCAATAATTCATCCCGATCAATACCGGTTCCATAACTTTCGCGTTCAATGGTGATGTCGGCCACGTAGGAAATGTCTTGACCAATTCGAATAAATGAGGGGCGATTATTGATGGCAATGACTTTGGGTGCGCTGAGGGTTCGGGCATCACTTTCAATTTCCAAGGCGTGTAAAACGGCTTGAAATTGTGGGTCGGTGAGAATCCCGGTGAAACTGGCGGTGAGTCCTTGGCCTTCATATAGCGAATCGTTGAAGCTTACATTGCCCCCTGCGTCAATTTGGGTGCGTGGACTGCCATTGGTGTCAGAGGTGACTACGTTGGATTCCAGTAACCAATCGATGCCGAGTTCGCGTAAATCACTTACATTGGTACTAATAAAACGGGCTTCAATGAGTACTTGGGGCGGGGTGACGTCAATGGCTTCAACCAATTGATCGACCATTTTCAGGTTTCGCTCGGTGTTTTTGACCAGTAAAATTTGCGAGTTAGCATCGAAAAGCATATCGCCCCCTTCAGGGAAGGTGATAAAACGATCAATGGCCTCGAGCACGGCCAAGGATTCAACATCTACACCTTCCTCGGTGAGGAATTGGGTCGGTAAGCCATTTCGTAAGCGGTAGAGTCGGGTGTATAAAGGGGTACCCGACAGGGCTTCCTCGGCTTGGGTCACCCAAATGACCCCTGAGCCATAGTGAAAACTCACATTCATATTTCGCGAGAGGTAATCAAAAAGTTCTTTGAGGGTGATTTTTGCTGCGTGAATGGTGACGGGAGGGGTTTGGAGGGTAGGGTCCGCGATCATATTGATCTGCTTTTCCTGGCCCAAATAGGTGATGATATCACTGAGATTTACTGCGTCAAAATGAAGGGTCATTTCTTCATTGAGCACTTTCATCATGGGGGTTTCAGAGCGGATATGACTACTGTCATTGCCTTGGATATAGCGACGGATTCCGTAGGTGTCAGGGATGTTGGCGGCTTCAGAGGGTTCAAGCATTCCCCGGGAGAGCGAAACGTCCCGGTTTTGAATCTGTGCTTGGGTGCGCCGATCGTTCAAGGTGGTCATGATCTCGGCTTTCAGTGAGCTGAGTTCAGGGCTGTCGGGATAATTATGTTCAATATCGACACAGGCGATCAGCGCTTGCGAGAGATTGCCTTGATTATAGAGTCTTCTGGCATTGGCGATGGCTTGGGTCGCAGGGCCAGAGGGGCTGTCACTACTTTGTTGGGGGGCCTGACAGCCCGCAAGTATGAGCAACATCCCCACCAGAACCGATAAGCCGAAGATTTTTTTCATAACATACTTTACGGGGTTAGGGCTCAAGAGGATATTCCCACTGAAGGCCACTGATAAATACGGAACCGTCCATTGCGAGATTCATCACCCGCACAGAGGTGGTTACGGTGGGAGCGTTTGGATTATCTAAATTGCGCACTCGGACGACTTTGTCCTTAAAGTGATGAAAACAACGGACCAAAGGGAATTGACTGGGGCCATAGGCTCCCATGGAAAAGGTGTCGCCATAGGTGTATTGTGTCACTTTGACTTCACCCCAAGTGATGCGTCCGTCCCCATTGATGTCTACGAGCTCTTCGGTGGCAAAGCTGTGGTCGCCAGAACCGAGAATATAATTACTCCACCCCCAGCTGATGGTGGCGTCATTAAATTCGTACATGTAGGAATTAAATTCTACGTCTTCATTGCGTTGGGCGTATTGACCCGATGCTGGATTGTTGCTGTTATCGTCCGTTTCGGGGAATCCCTCTTTATCCATGGCGAAAAATTCAGCATTTTCTTCAGGTTTACTGCCGTAGCGACCCTTGCTTTCATCAGCGGGACAACGCAAATTACCAAAATCCAAAAAGTCGGGTACCATGGTAGATAGCCAAGGAAATATCGCATCCATTTCATTTTCATGCGGGCCTGAAATGGTTTCTAAATAATTAGCGTTCCACCCGATGCCAAAGTTTTTGAGGTTCGACAAACACTTGGTTTGTTGAGATCTGCGCAAAGCACTATTAATGGCGGGAAACAAGAGTGATGCCAACAAGACAATGATGGAAATCACCACTAACATTTCAATTAGGGTAAAACCGCTATGGGTTGTTTTTTGTTCTTTCATACTAATCAGATACATACTAGGTAGCGTAAGTTGGTTAGTTGGACGAGAAAAATGTTACTCAGATTATGTAAAAGCTTGGCGGTAGCTATACTGCTGATTGGAACCCTTTGTGCCTCGCCGGTGTTCACCGACGACCTTGAGCTTGAAATACCCTACTTTCCCGAAGTCGTGTTTAGGCAGAGTCCTTTGTCTTTTCATTTGCACCGGAATGCTCAACTCCCGGTACATGTGTTGCAAAATGGCCAAGAGACACGGGTTTTCCCTCCCTCAAGCTCTTCCTTAATCGAATACACCTTTTCTCCTGATGAGTCGGCTGTAATGCGTTTTTATCAGGCGTCTCCTGAGCAGGCCTGGGTCTTTCAGATTATTTGCCCCGGAGATGCGGTGACCTTGTCTGAAAAAGACGGCTATTTATTTCATGGAGAGACGCCGGTTATCCTTATGCCGGATCATCGCTTACCCACGCCACTGGATCGACGCTGGGAAACGGTTCACCTAATTGAAAAAGCCATGCAATCCCACAAGCCTTCGCTGGGGGCTGTTGTGGGTTTTCTCCCTGAAAACTCCAGTTTGAAGGTCTTTTTGCCGCAGATGCAGTCGGATGGCTCTTTAGAGCTGATTCCTCCTCATCCAGACGCATGGTTCCGTGTACATGGCTATTTACTGGCGACACCTGCACAGAGCTCCTGTGATTTTTTGGTGGTGGAAATGGATTTGTTTGACATGGAGCGGGGGATGTCTCCACAAACATGGTTTATGAAGTGGCAATTTTTGTTACAGCAGTTGCAATCCACGTTGTCTTACAAGGACGGGCTCTTGTTTGGCCCTGTATATGATGAGACGAGCTCAAAATGGAAGGATGTGCTGGATTCAGCGCTTAAAGGATTAGCCCGTGCGCATGGATTGCGTTTTGTCGATCGCTCTATTTCCCCTGAACTCTGGAAGGAACGACTGCGTTTTCAACTGGGGAAAAGCTATTTATTGCCATGAAATATTTTCTTTTAGCTTGTTGGATAATAGGACAGAGCGTCTTAGGGCATGCCACGGAGTGGTCCTTTGAACTGCCTCCTACGCACTATTACACGGAAGAGATTCACGCGGATTGGCGGGGGATGGACAAACTGTCGCTTTCCGTTCAGTATATAGGGGAGGCTCCTGACACACCTTTGTTGCTCTCGTTGTTTATTCAAACGGAAGAAGGACATTGGATTGAATCAAGGAATGATTTGGTTTTATCCGGAGAGCTTCAACACTTCACTCTTTCCTTGCGTGATGACAGTATTGACTGGCACTTGAGTAATGGTGACCGGGTTTTTGGGAAAGATTTATTAAGGCGTGTTGAGAAATGGGGCTTGAGACTTTATTCTGCCGCACCCCAGCAAGGTGTCATTCGGGTGGGGAAACTTGAGCTGGATTTAAAGCAAGCGCCCGTTGTGGTTGACTTTTTGCCAAGGGAATTCCCTGCAAAGGTACAAGCGGGAGAGGTGGTGTCCATTGCCGTCGAACCCCGTGAATGGCGAGGGGATTTGTTTGATCCAGCGCTAGCGCCACAGATCGAAATTCGTTCAGGAGAGGAACAGGTCTGGTTGCCGACGGTTTGGGTGCAGGAGTATCGACGTCGCCAGGTGCCCGGTAGAAAAACACCGGATGATGTTCCTTGGTTGCGTCCAGTATTTCGAGCCTTATGGACGGCAAATGTGGCTGGAAAAATGGAAGTGTTTGTTCATCCGCGTGAAGGAATGGGCGCTCCCTTTTTCGTAGGGGAGATTGACATTTCTGCGGGGGCTGCTCCTGTGGGAGTTCAAACGTCAACTGCTGTCGATGATGAATGGGATTTTTGGAAGACTTTGCCTGATGTAGATCACGTTTGGATATGGTCTGCTGACTCGGAAAACTGGGGGAGCACTGAGATCACAGGCGTATGGACCCCGCGATTGGATTGGACAGACGCTTGGGGAATGTATGCGGGCTTGGGTGAATTTATGCAACCGCGGGCGGCGGCATTTGAGCAGGTATTAACAAATTCTTCGCATCAGGGACCGATACGAATTGTCACCGAACATGTGTTGGATAATCGCAGTCAGTTGAATTGGCAGGATCATCCATGGAATCTTGCCAATGGGGGTGAGATGTCAGACCCTTCCCAGCTGTGGGCCTCGTCTCAATGGCAGGATCTCATTGTGCGTCGTGCGGTGTATTTATGGAATCGTTACGGCGCTTATGAACAAACCACCGGACTTTACATTGAGGTCGCACGGGGATCGGAAGTTCATACGGCGTGGATTCAAGCACTGAGTGACCGCCTACAACGTGAGTTGCCGGGAGTGAACATTTACGGGGTGAGTCCCGGATTACCGCAACGCCAAGTGACGGGAGCGTTGGCGGTAGGGAAACAGGGATGGCATAAACCTGATCAGCTCTTTGGTGCAAAGGAATTTTTGAAAACAGATGCGCCAGGAGGCGTCGCCTTGGTGGGAGCGTCGGAACAGGGCTTTGATGCGGCTGTAGCGTTGATGCAACATTGGAGTACACGGGAGCAATTGCAGATAGATGTAGATGCTCAATTTCGCAAAGGTATTTTTCCGGTGATGCAGCTCCATGTGCGCACGTCACCCGATCTGGTTTTTGCGTCGCCATTGATTGAATTACATAATCGCGAAGTCAATCGGGTATTTTTAGATTTAACTGATGCATCGAAATGGACCTGTTTTCAGCAACCCGATCGCAAATGGACGCCATTGGAGCGCATGAATATTCGTGAAGTGGTGTTGCGGGTCTTTTCGGACCAGCCGGACGAGACCGCCCGATTTGAAATTCAACAAGTGCTGACCGTCTCTGCGCCTTTGGTGATCCGTGGAGCAGAAAAGCCTTTGGTGATTTCCCATCTTCAAGCGCCTCCCGCTGAAGGCAGGGCCTTGAAGATGATGGAATGGATTTTTGATCTCAATCGCTTTTTTCAAAATCCATATGATCCGGAAGAAATTGCAGTGGATTTGAAGGTGAAATTGCCGACGGGGGAATGGGTGAGTCAACCCGGATTTTTTAATCAGGAGGTCAAACGCAGTTATATAAATGAGGTTGAAACCTGGCAGTTGGAAGACCGCTTTGATTGGCGGGTTCGTTTTCGTCCGTGGATGGAAGGTGAGCATGCCTGGCGTTTGCAAGTGATTTATCAGCCTCCGGAAGGTGGGAAGGCGTTTCGCGCTGAAAAATCGGGTACATTTTTGGCGACGGCCGCGGAGGATGATCGAGGTTTTCTACGTCAATCGGAGAAAGATCCCCGATATTTTGAATTCCAAAATGGAGAGTTCTTTTATCCTTTGGGTCATACCATTCGAAGTCCAACTGACAGACGTCCTTCTATTTACGATGAAGGTCTCCGGAAAACCTTACAAGGTGCTGACGATAAAGGTACGGAGATTTATGCCGACTGGTTTCAACGTTTATCAGATAATGGTGGAAACTTTGGGCGGGTGTGGATCAGTAATTGGTGGTTAGGATTGGAGTGGAACTCGCGTCATACAGGCTATCACGGGCGCAAATATTTTAATCAATTAAATGCGGCTCGCTTGGATCGCATGATGCAATTGGCGGAAGAAAAGGGGATTTATCTCAATATTGAAACCACTAACCATGGAACGTTTAGTACGAGTATTGATCGGGAATGGGTGGAAAATCCATGGAGTGCCTTTTCGCCTGATGAAGGGCCTGTCCCTTACGCCAGTCATTTTTTGACTAACGAAGAGGCGTTGAAGTGGCATGCGTATAAAATGCGGTATTTGATTGCCCGGATTGGACACAGTACCCAGGTCGCTTTTTGGGGCATGCTGACCGAGACAGAATGGACCGAAGGTTACTTCAGGAGTATGCGGGACATCAATAATAAAAATCTTCGTCCCTATCACCCTCAACCCTATAAAACAGATGAGTATAGAGAGCCCTTAAAAAAATGGACCAACGATACGGCTGCGTACATGAAGCAAGCGAATGCGCATCCTGGGGTGACCTCTACGCATTTTTCCAACCCCAAAAACGGATTAGATTTTTGGCGTTTGCCTGAAATTTCAGTGGTGTATAACAATGCCTATAGTGGATTTTTCAACATGGTCCGACCTGAATTACCTTCCGTAGATCCTCGCAAGGTTCGGGTGCCTTATCCTGAGTTGGATAAACGGCGAGATGTGTTTCAGCAGGGGATTGTGCGAGAAGTTTATGGCTATGCCGACTTTTTTAGAAAGTACGCCCAAGACGATAAAATCGTATTGATTGGAGAGTGGGGGGGGACGCCCTCACGGAATCGGGATTCGCATTTGATTGCTGAATTCCATAGCGGATTGTGGGCCTCCATGGTGACGGAACTTTCAGGTGTTGGGGGGTTCTGGTGGTATAACTTGGTGGATTATCACGATTTATTTGTGCACTACAACGCTGCGTCTAAATTCATGGCCGGCGAAGATTTACGCGGTAAAAACTATAAGCAATCCCGCTGGCCTGTTCGATTTAAGGAAAATAAAGGGAATACCTTATCGCTGCGTCTTGCGGTAGGCAAAGCGAATTCCCGTGAGGCCATGGCGTATATTTATTCTGCAGGCCTCTCGCGTAGCCGGAATTCACGTCCGGCGGAAGGGATGAATGACGATGCGTATCCCCGTTCGGGGCCGGGCTGGATCTATGTGCCGGATGTAATGGAGGACGGGCAGTATGAGGTCGAATTTTGGAACACCTTCACGGGAGAGATGTTTAAAAAGGAGACCGTATTTTTACATCCTGAAAGCCGTGAAATTCCGGTGCCCTCGCATCGGGTAGATGTGGCCATGAAACTGAAGTTTTTGCGGAAATTGCCTCCGCCTACGCCCACACCTGTGGTACTACCGACGCCGATCCCTACGCCCGTTCCCACGCCTATGCCGACCCCGCAGCCTACGGCCATGCCTCCACGTCCTCCTCCGGCAGCAGTTGTGTCTGAACCGGCTGCGCCACACCCGAATATTCAACCTCCGTCAGTGTCACCTTAATCATGTTTATTTTGAATCGTTTATTTTTTATTACACTCTGTTGCGGATTTTTCGTGAGTTCACTGCATGCACAAGAAACGCTTGAGGTGTATAGTTTAGAGGACTGTCATCGTTTTGCCGTGCAATATTCACCTGCGCTTGCGCGGCAGCGCTTAACCTATTCCAATTTGGTGGAGGCGGTTGAAGTGGTGAAAGCGATTTATGATCCGAGTTTGCAAATCAGTCAGGCCTGGCAAGATGAGGATGATCCTCAGCGAACCACCGCGGTTTTACGGCAACAATTGCCTGCTGACTTAGATGTGGCGTTGACCGCACGTCGGGAAGTATTGGATAATGAGGATTATACCAGTTATGCCTTAAGTCTCAGCAAAACCTTGTTGGGAGGAGGAACCTTTTTAGAAGCCAAACTTCCTTTGGAACGGGCATGGATTGAAAAAGCCAAACAGGCCAATATTCTGAGTTTGGAACAGCGGCAATTAAGACTGGGGGTGACCAATGATTTTTATGCGGTTGTACGCAATCAACTCACTTTGCATTTACGGGAACTACAGGTGGAACGGTCCAAAAAGAATTTGGAACACGCGATGATCAAAGAAGATCCTTTGGACATTGCGACCGCAAAATTGCAGATCCCCGAAAATGAATTGGCGGTGATTTCTTCCAAAAGACAAATTGCCAATAGTCGGTTATTTTTAACGGAACGGGTAGGGTTGCCGGTTGCGGAACCCTTGAATGTGAATACGCAGTTGGTATTTGAAATACGCCCCTTTAATATGGAGCAAGATTTAGCAAGTGCGTTGGAGAATCATGAGGAGATTTTAAATGCGCGTATGGATGTGGAGTTGAACCATATGGAAGCGAAGGTGGCCCGGACACGTCGTTATCCTGAAGTGCGTGCCGCGCTATCCATGGAAGAAAATGATGCTCCTGCATCTTCAGATTCCAATATGCGGGCGGAAATTGTGTTGGAATTGCCATGGTTGGATCGCAGTGATCGTGCAGAAGCACGACGTAGGGAAAATGACTTGAAGCAATCCGAGCTGACCTTGTATTCGGTGAAGCAACGAGTAGAACAACAAATTAAATCGATCGCGGTGCAGGTGGTCGAAGCGGAACGATCCGTGGTGTTGAGCGCTGAAAGGCTGTTGGTGTTAGAGCAACAGTTTACGTTATATCAGGATCGCTGGGACAATGGCGAAATTGGAATTTTGGAATTTGTGCGCTCTCAAAATGATTTAGAAAATGCCCGGGTTCAACTGGTGACCAAACAAACCGAATATTTAGAATTGAGGGCTGAGTATGACTTCAAAATTGGAAAGTAAGCGGATTGCGGCCACAGTCGCCTATGATGGCGCTGCGTTTAAGGGCTGGCAAGTGCAACCTGGCGAGCGAACGGTGCAGGGCGAAATCGAAAAAGCCTTGGCGGTGTTGTGTCCCTCAGAATGTCCCCGCATTCAGGGGAGTGGGCGCACAGATGCGGGGGTGCATGCCCGTGGTCAGGTTTTTCATGTAAATGTCGTTCGAGATTTTTCCGACCATCGATGGCAACAGGCGTTGAATGGGTTGTTGCCCGATGACATTCGGGTCTTAAAGGTGCGCACTGTGCCTGCAGATTTTCATTCTCGATTTGATGCGCTTTCGAAACAATATCGATACTTTGTGTATGCAGAAAAAGCAGTGCCCCCTGATTTACGATTTACGCGAACCCATATACGCAAGCCTTTAGATATGGAGGCGATGAAGCTTGGGGCGTCACTGCTGCAAGGGGAACATGATTTCCTCTCTTTTTCCGCAAATCGCGGGACCGTTGAGGAGAGCACTGTGCGCACGCTTTATAAAATGGAGTTGATTCAGACGGGACCCGAAATTTGTATGGTGGCCGAAGCCAATGGGTTTATGTATAAAATGGTTCGACAGCTCGCCGGTGCCTTGTTGAGAGTAGGACTTGGAGAAATGACCCCTAAGGATCTTCAAGCGATGTTGGATGTCCCTGAACGAAATCATTTGGCGCCAACCGCGCCTGCTCAGGCACTCTTTTTATGGTATGTGACTTACCCCCATTGGACTTCTCATGAACACATTTGACATATTTGGCATCCTTTTTTTAATCATCGGTGGCCTGCAAAGCCTGATTTCGTTGCTCTGGATCAAGAAGCACCCCTCAAGTTTTCTGTTTTTAGTGATGGGAATTCTGTTTCTCGTGGTTGGCATTTGGATGCTGAAGCTTTAAGGGGAGGGGTATGAAAATAGAACGTATTCTCTACTTTGGCACCGCACCCATCGCCGTACCGGCTCTGAAAGCTTTGCACGCACAACCTGATTGTGACGTGGTAGCTGTTTGCACTCAACCTGATCGACCCAGTGGACGTAAACGTAAACTAACCCCCTCCGCGGTGAAAGTTTGTGCCTTGGAATTGGGGCTTAAGGTGTTTGATCCTGAAAAAATCGGAGAGATGAAGGATGAGCTCGCGGCCTTGGATGCTGACCTTTCGGTGGTGTTTGCGTATGGGCAATATATACCCAAATCGGTTTTTGATCAGCCTCACCGAGGGTCGATCAATTTTCACCCGTCGTTATTGCCGACCTATCGAGGGGCGAGCCCCATTCAAAGTTCCTTGCTTGACGGTCTTACCGCATCAGGATTGAGCGTGTTGGAGGTCAGCGAAAAGATGGATGCGGGTGATCTCCTGATGCAAGGGCCTTTGGTGATTTCACCAGAAGACAATAGCGAAACATTGCATGAACGGTTTAGTCAGTTGGCTGCGTCGTGGGTGCCAGAACTTTTAGCAGGTCTCCGCGATGACTCGTTGACTCCGACGCCGCAGGATGAAGCCTTGGTGGTAGAGTGTGGCAAAATTTCCAAAGCGGATGGCGGAATCCAGTGGCAGGAATCTGCAGAAACCATCCAGAATCGGATTCGGGCCTATCAACCCTGGCCAGGAGCCTTTTTTCCTTTGGCAGATAAAGGAAACCTCAAGATTTTGAAGTCCAGACTCGAAACGGGCACGGGCCGTCCTGGTGAAGTCTTGTCGATTGAGGGTGACGGACCGCTCATTGCTTGTGGGGAGGGTGCGATTCGTTTGGTGATGGTGCAGCCTCCCGGGAAAAAAGGAATGGATGGAAAATCATTTTTGAATGGGTATGGACTGCAAGTGGGAACGATTTTCGAAAGCGCATGAATCCAAGATTAGCCACTCTGGTCACACGTTTGCGCGAAAAAAGTCATTACCAAAAGGCTGATTATGTGCAACTTGCCGATCTCATAGGGGAAGAGCAGTTGACCCGTCGGTTGGAAGCACAATTAAGGCTGTACACGAATCAGGCCAAATCGGGTCGTCCATGGATGCGAAAACTGTATCGGAAAAGTATCGTCACGGGATTGTGGATGATAGGACACTACGCCAAAGCCAAGCAACTGGCGCGGAAACCTGAGTGGGTGGAACAAGAGTGGTTTTTTGATCACTTACCCGCGGCCTTTGACGGGTATCGTATCTTGCAACTCTCTGATTTTCATTTTGATTTTATTCCCGAGCTTCCGGAGATTGTAAAAACTTTGATCGCCCCACATCGTTTTGATTGTTGTGCGCTCACGGGCGATTTTCGAGGGGAAACCACAGGCCCTTATGAAGAATCCCTGCAACAATTACGCAAAACCCGACCCTATTTAGGGGAACAGGTATACGCGGTTTTGGGTAATCACGACAATGTGGAGTTGTTGTTAGATTTTCCTGAAATGAATATTCAGGCCCTGATGAATGAAGCGGTGATCTTGGAACGGGGTGGGGAAAAGATTCGTTTGGCGGGCGTGGATGACCCTCATTTTTATCAAGCACACGAATGCGATTTTTTAAAGGAGGATGATGCTCCTTTTACGGTGCTGTTTGCGCATTCTCCAGAGTCGTGGCGGGAAGCTGAAGAGGTGGGGGTGGCTTTACAATTGTCCGGACACACTCATGGGGGGCAACTCTGTTTACCGGGGGGAATTCCGGTACTTGCACATCTTGAAGACTGTCCCCGCGAGATGATAAAGGGTCGCTGGCAAGTGGGGGGCTTACAGGGTTATACCTCGAGGGGTATTGGCGCGTCCACTCTGGATTTACGTTTAAATTGTCCCCCCGAAATCACCGTGCATATCTTACGTTGTAAGAATTAAGTCTCGTTTTAAGTATGGAGAGAACTTCGTGCTGAAAAACTCTCGATAAGCCAAATGTATTTTTGTTAGGGTTTCCGCCTATGAAAACGCCGTTGAATATCATGTTGTTGCAAGGGGAGGATGTGGGGAGGCATTTGGGATGTTACGGCGATGTGCATGCTCATACGCCGCATTTGGATAGCTTGGCGTCTCAAGGGATGCGATTTACCCATGCGTTCACCCATGCGCCGGTTTCAGCGCCCAGTCGCGGCGGCATGGTTACAGGGTGTTATCCATATTCCTTGGGTAATCATCATATGCGGAGTTGTTTGGCGAGGCCTCCACGTACCTTTACTCAAGAGCTCAAAGACAAGGGCTATTATGTCAACTGGAACACCAAGTTGGATTTCAATTTTGAACCACAAGCGGGCTGGAGAGATGAAGCTTCGAACTGGTATGAGAAGCCTGCTCCTCAACAACCCTTCATGCTTTATGAGAATTTTGGTGAAACACATGAGAGCAGAATGTTTCCCCACGTTGATGACGTATTTGATGCTTACCCTGAAGACTGTGAGGGCTTGGTGCCTCACGATCCGGATCAGTTGGAGTTGCCTCCTTATCTCTCGGATTGCCCCGCCTTACGCAAGCAAGTGGCCAAGTATTACAATGCCTACAGCCTGTTAGATGCGAAGGTGGGCAAACGTTTGCAATGGTTGGAAGATCAAGGCCTTGCTGACAACACGGTGGTGATATTTTTATCCGACCATGGTCGTGGACTCCCACGGGAAAAACGTTGGGGATATGATGCAGGTTTGCATTTGCCCTTGATTATTCGCTGGCCCGGACATCTGGAACCCGGAACGGTGTCTGATAAAATGGTGGCCTGGGTGGATATCGCCCCGACCTTGCTGTCACTGGCGGGAGCACCCATTCCCTCCACGTATCAAGGTCAAATATTTTTAGGAGAACAGGCGGCGGCTGCTCGGGAATGTGTATTTGGCGGGCGGGACCGGATGGATGAAGTTTTCGACCGGGTTCGGGTTGTTCGAGACAAGCAATGGCATTATATCAAAAATTTTGCTCCGCAATTGCCATGGTTTCAGTACCAAAATTATATGGAACAACAGGACGTGATGAAGGTGATGCGCGAGCGCTATTCTCGAGGGGATCTGCAAGGAGATGCCGCTGTGTTTTTTCAGGTGGAAAAACCAGATGAAGAATTGTACGACATCACTGCGGACCCGCATTGCCTTCATAATTTGGTGGAGGACTCAGGGTCGGAAGTGGTTTTGGAAAAAATGCGGATTTTGTTGGATCAGCATCTCTCCGAGGTGAAAGATCTGGGGGGAGTGTCGGAGGAAGAGTTGATCGCGCAGGGGATACTCACAGATTCACTTGTTGAATATGCCGCACGTCGCAATCAAAGCCCACGGGATCAAGTCGTGGGGGACTTCCCGTATCCCATGACCCTACACGAAACGCAGAGGTGGAGTAGGACAGGATGTGTCGTGTGGCCCCAGCATCAACGGTGCATTTCCACACTGGGTGCCTTGGAGTTGACCTTACCCGAATTGAATGCCTTATGTGAGAAATATTCAATAGGCATGGTGGAGTTGCGTGGTGTAGAAAATCGTTTAGATTTGGCGTCCTATTTTACGGAACAGTTTGGGTCTCCACAGAACGTGCATGCGTCTTTTTGTGATTGGGGTATGAAGGTGCAGGTCGTGGATAGTAGCTGTCGTTTGATATCGGACAGTGATGAAGGTCGTCAGGAATTGCTGGCCCTTGCGCCATGGGCCGATGCGATGAACTGTCCGTGGTTACGGGTATTTGATGGTGGGGTATTTGAAGCGGAAGCCTCGAATGAGACTCTTCAACAGTTGGTGGAAAGCATTGAGTGGTGGCGTGAACAAAAACAGATTCATGGGTTTGCCTGTGATCTCCTCGTGGAAACACATGACAGTTTATGTTCCAGCCATAATTGTTTGGCCCTGCAATCACGTTTAGATACTCCGGTGGCATTGTTGTGGGATAGTTGGCACATTTGGTTTAAAAATAAGGAAACCTTATCCGATACGTGGCAGGCCATTTCCCCGTATGTCAAACATGTGCACTTTAAAGACGGTTACTTGGCGCCCAGTGCGCGTCATCCTTTCACGTATGTTCGCCCCGGGGAGGGGGCATTTCCTCTGGCAGAACTGTTTGACCTGTTTGCTGTGAACGATACGACTCTTCCCCTCTGTCTGGAATGGGAGAGGAAATGGCATCCCTATTTGGACGTCATTGATCAGGCGCTTTCTGCCATGATCAAAGACTAATTTTCACATTCATTATATTTACTTCTTACGAAACTTTTTAGGATCTTTATGAAAAAACAAACCATACACGCACTCGAATTTACCCGCAACGGATTAGGTGGACCCTGGGAGTGTTGGCGCGGAGAAAAATATACCAATCATTTTAATTTATCATGGGAAAAGGTCTCCTTACCTCATTGTTGGAATGCCTTTGACTGTGTGGATCCGGATGTGCCCTATTATGAAGGCGATGGCTGGTATCGCAGTAAATTGAAACTCGATAATCCCTATGTCGACGGGCGGACCCTTTTGCATTTTGAAGGAACGGGGCAACGGGCCACGGTTTATGTTCATACTACAGCAGTACATCGCCATGTAGGGGCTTATGATGAGTGGGAGGCCGATATCACGGATGCAGCGGCCGCATACCTGCAAGAATATGGAGGTGATGAGGTTCCTGTCGCTATTCACTGCGATAATCGACGTGATTTGGAAACGATTCCCTCGGATGTCAGTGACTTTAATTTATATGGCGGGATTTATCGTCCCTTACATCTGAGTTATTTACCCTCACTGGCGTGGGATCAGGTTTTTTGTGAACCGGAAGTTATGGAGGGGAAGGGGACCTTGCGACTCGTGGGCTCTCTTCGAGGGACCAGTCCTGGCGCGGTGACGGTTCGCATACAGGTGAGTTCTCCCGACGGGGAAGTTGTGGTCAACGAACACTTCAGGTCAGGGGCATGGGAAGGAGAAAAAGTATTGGTAAATGCTGTGATTCAAGATGTGTCGCTTTGGCATCCAGAGCATCCCCTTTTGTACGAGGTGCAGGTAGACTTAGAAAGTGAAGGGGGAGTGACCACCCGAGAATTTGTGACAGCCTTTCGGAAAATTGAATGGATTCAAAATGGGCCGTTCTTTCTCAATGGCGAACGACTACTTTTGCAGGGCACCCATCGCCATGAAGATCATGCAGGATTGGCGCAAGCCATGCCTGAAGAATTGATTCGAGAAGAAATGAAGTTGATGAAGGACATGGGCGTGAACTTTATTCGTTTGGGTCACTATCAGCAATCAGAAGCGGTGTTGGATTGTTGTGATCGACTGGGGATTTTGGTGTGGGAAGAAATTCCGTGGTGTCGGGGAGGGATCGGTGGCGAGGGCTATAGGGCGCAGTGTCTCTCCATGCTCGAAAATATGATTTCTCAACATCGGAATCATCCCTCTGTGATGATTTGGGGTTTAGGAAATGAAAATGATTGGCCCGCAGATTTTGAAGTATTTGATGAAGAAGAAATTCGTCAGTTCATGATGCTCTTACATGAACGTTCTCACGCCATGGATCCTGCACGGAAAACGGCGATTCGTCGTTGTGCATTTTGTGCCGATGTGGTGGATGTCTATTCTCCCAGTATTTGGGCGGGTTGGTATCGTGGACTCTACACGGATTACAAACAGGCTACGCTGGATGAAATCGCCAAGGTCGATCATTTCTTACATGTGGAATGGGGTGGGGACAATCATGCGGGGCGTCATACTGAAAATTCAGCGCGTGGATTGGAACAAATCGAGGCGGGGCAGGGTGCCGATGAAAAAGATGGAGACTACTTTCTCACCGGCGGAGATGCGCGGGCCAGCAAGGATACGGATTGGACTGAAACGTATTTTTGTGATTTGATCGATTGGCATTTGAAAGAACAAGAAACCATGCCGGAACTGACGGGGACCGCTCAATGGCCCTTTAAAGATTTTTCTACGCCGGTTCGTCCTGAGAATCCCGTACCCTACGTCAATCAAAAGGGAGTCGTTGAACGTGATTTAACTCCGAAAGAAGGGTATTATGTCTTTCAAAGTTATTGGACCCGTGAGCCCATGCTTCGCATTTATGGACATAGCTGGCCCG
Source organism: Kiritimatiellota bacterium B12222 (assembly GCA_029719485.1). Taxonomy (GTDB): domain Bacteria; phylum Verrucomicrobiota; class Kiritimatiellia; order SS1-B-03-39; family UBA6053; genus UBA6053. The sequence goes on from CP120722.1 coordinate 2,365,321, forward strand.
TTCGTTGGGGTGAAAAAGGGGGCACGAATTGGGTGAAAGTATATTCCAACTGTGCGGAAGTGGAGTTGTTCCTTAACGGCGAGAGTCAGGGGCTTCGGAAACGAGATGCGCAAGACTTCCCTGCAGCAGGATTGCGGTGGGACGTTCAATTTCAAGAGGGCAAAAATGATCTACGTGCGGTAGGCACAAATGCGGAGGGACAAGTGGTCGAAGATACCCTTAGCCAGAATTTCCAAAGTGAGGTCTGGGGAGCTCCGGCTGCGATACGTCTGATCAAGGAAGAGGGGGATGAAAACACCAAAACGATTACGGTTCAACTGGTCGATGAACATGGTGTTCCTTGTTTGGACGCCAAAGACTTTTTTCATTTTACCCTCGCGGGTGAAGGTCAGCTGATAGAAAATCTAGGAACCTCCCGTGGCAGTCGTAGGGTCGGCGCTACCAATGGTCGGGCTGAGATTAGTCTGAAGACCATGGGACAGACCAATGTACTCGGTGTGTCTGTTGAAGGCGTATCCCCCTTGTTTGTGACGCTCGAGTCAGAGGAGGGGAACTAAAATGAAAGGGGCTTTTGGTTGGATTTTGTTCTGTAGTATCTTGTTTGTGAGTGGATGTGGCTCTCAAGAACCCAAACCAGGGAGTGCTGAGGAGCAAGTCGTAAACGGCCCTGATGTTTTTGAAGACATCTCAGGCTCGTGGTCAGGTTCATGGCATGATCCCAAACAACATACAAGTGAGGCTTTTGACATGAAGCTGAGCTCAAACGGTTTTGAGATTTTTGGTCAAGCTGTTTTTCATGACGCAAACAAAACAAAAGCAGACATTCAAGGGGCCTTCGAAGAGGGTGAGCTTCAGTTGACGATGATTCCTCACTCCACTTCGCCTTATGATGTGTTGCCCAAAACGACCTGGACAGGAAAATTAGAGGCCGGGGTCCTCACAGGGCATTGGAACGTAGAAGGAAAGGGGGCACCTGGTTATGCCGAAAGTGGCCCATGGACTTCGAAAAGGAATAGAGGTGAACCCTCTGGTACCCAGTAAATAAGGCCCTTTTACAGCCTAACTCATGCCTCGAAAAGACGGAAAGACCTAGAGACGTAAACGATAAACACAGAGGAGACCTGAAAACATGTTAAGTTATATTGCCATACTTGCCGTTGCGGTCGCCATCTACTTATTGCCGAAATAGATGGAGAATATGCGATGCTGTAGGGAGGACTCACCTTTGTGATCGGTGTGGGGCTTTCCTTTTTTATGCCGGGTTTCTTTGCGGCATTTCTTTGCGGCATTTCTTGCGGTTGTGATTGGATTTTGTGCCCTGTTTATTCATAAAATCCGCTCCAAGAAATGATAAGCCTCAGTCCTGTCCCTGTGTCGATTCTACTGGGTTGAGGTGTAGCCGATCTGTTATTTATGATTTGCCCCAGCACCGTAGCCTTGGTTCCGGTGTGTAAAGTGTTAACCTGAATTTCAAATGACAAATTATATAGCAAGACTGTCACTAGCACTCATATGGTTTTACCATGGTTTGATCCCCAAAATTATATTCAAAAGTGACCAAGAAGTTCTTATGAACAATGTGCTTATGCCGTTTCTCGAAAAGAATCTGGCTTTGATGGTCACAGGTATTTTAGAAATACTCTATTCCATTTTATTAGTGGTCTTCATGAACTCAAAAAAAATCTTGTATCCATCTATTATATTTAGTATTTTAGCCACGATTGCACTTCTTATATTTTTACCCAGCCTGTTTACGAATGCTTTTAATCCATTCAGCATAAACTTGGCTGTTTGTGCATTAAGTGTGATTTCCTTTTTAAACGTCAAAAACAAAGACTCAAATCGAAACCCCGTTTACCCATGAGCCGCGGAGAGGTTTCTTCAGGTCACACAAAAATCCCTGCTCTCGGGGTTAGGAAATATAATGTTTAACTTATTTAGAAAATCGAAGCACTTTTTTGATCACTGGGAAAAGAGAGTAGACCTGTTTACGCCATTTGTTCCGGAGACGGGGTCACTCGGTAAGCTCAGCTTAGGTGATGAAATTGAGAACATTGCTGTGTTGGGTAAACCGCTCAGCTTTCGTTCCTCCGAAAGGAATCACTACACGCTGGAATACAAAGATCTTTGTTTTGACTGTGAAGAGGGATGCATCACCTACATTGGCTGCACTTGGGGAGAGGTCGTTGTAACCACAGCAGATGGACGCAGGATTGAACAGGGCTTGACCTGTGATCAGCTCAAGAACCTCTTGGGAGCGCCTGATGAAGAATCTGTCGAAGATGTCGACGATATCATCCTGACCTACACTCGAAATGGACTGGTCATGGAGTGTGAATTCGGCCGCTATCAAGAACTGGTAAGAATTAACAGCTTTAAATCCTGACCCTTGTAATGCAGAGGGCTGAGGTTCTGTCTCTGCTGTTGCTGGTTCACTGCAAGGTGAAGAGGGTTTGCTCTGGTTCGGGTTCTGAAGTAAAGAAGAGTTGCATCAGTTGATTGAATACCTGTGCGTTGATCTGCGTCTCAGAAAAATGGCTCAAAGTTTTGGCCCGCACTTCGGCAGCACTTAATGGGGTTTCGCTGCTGATGAATCCTTGGTCTATAAATTCGTTTTCGAGTTCTCTAATCTTGTTTTGCCGGAACCCTTTTACTTCACTGCGATCCAGGGCGTGGATCAATGCTTGGGCATCACCGTCGACTTCCCGCAGTTTGGCGAGTACGTCTTCGATGAATTTGTCACTCACGGCGTTGCTTTGGGAGAGGACGGCTTCTTCAACTTTGGCTGCGCGTCCTATACGCCAATACTGCTGTATAATTTGAAGGATCTGAATTTGTTGATTAATCTCTGTTTGAATGTTTTTGGAGACAAGTCCTGCAAGGGCGTTATTCTGTTCAAAAATGATCCATTGTCCCACTCGGTGAATATGATGCTCAAACAGGGTGTGTAAAAGTTCAGGTTGCTGATGGGTGAAGGTCCACATGGAGAGTTCCTCCACAGGTTGATGGGGATGCCATCCCGGGATCTGCAACCGTTGGGCCCATGCTTTGGTGCTTTCCTGTTTACCTTTTCGAAAGTTCAGAACTGGGGTGGATGGAGGTAAAAGTGGGCTTAAGTTTTGGTGTTCGCTTTGACCTCGAATTTCGGAAAGATCGATGAGCTTTGCGGGCTCATTTCTTTCAGTCAACACTTGTCTCCATTTTTGAATTTCATCTTCTTGGGCCGTAAAATAAAAGAGTTGCCGACCTTGCTTGCTGACTTCGATGAGGGCGCGAATCAGTTCTTCGCCCCGTTGATCGTCTGTGGTGCCCAAGGCTTCATCCACCAATAAGGGGAGAGGGGCATGTTCATTTAAATTCAAAAAAGCGAGCCGTACGGCCATGAGGAGTTGGGTGCGTTCTCCACTCGACAGGCGATCCAAAGATTTGGGTGCATGCCCCGGAGAGACGGCAGAAAATTCGTTGCCATTTCCTTCGTCTGAAAGCTGTAATTGTAAGGTGCCCTTGGAGAAGAGGGTCAAATTGCGATTGGCTTCCTGTAAAACTTTTGATCGGTCCCGGCTCCGGCATTGTTCCTGTAACCAGTCGAGAATTTCCATGCCGATTTCGGTGTCGATCTGTGCCTCTCTTGCGGCTAACAATGCTTCTTTACGCTGTTGCAAGGCTTCTTCGGCTTCGTGAACCCCACGCCCTTTAATTTGATCGTCGATGCGCTGTTCCAGTTTACTGATCTGCTCCCGCAGTCCGCGTTCTGTGAGCTTGGCTTCTTCACAGGCCTGATAGCGTGCGGTCAACTCCCCGGGGTCGGTAGAAAGGAGGGCCTCCTCGTCACCCATGAGCTTCCGAAGGTCGGAAAGGCGGTCCTTGATGGCTTCCGACTGTCGGAAGGTTTGGTTCCATTCGGGTAAGAGTGCCACCCATTGACGCAAGGTGGTTACATCAGGGGAGTCCAATCCAATTCGCTGACAGAGTTCTTTACAGTCCTGTTGGTTTTTGTTCAGCAATTGTTGTAGGTGTCTGAGGGTGAGATCCACTTCTTTTTGCTGATGTCTTCGCGCAATTTCATTGTCCATACGTTGTCGCAGATCTTCGACCACAACACTTAATTGGAGAGCGTGTTCGCGATGCCCCCAATTATTTAAACGATCCCTCAAGTTTTGTTCCGCTTGTTTTTTTTGTTCATCCACGCTGGTCCATTTGTCTTCTTCCACTTTGGTTTTTACGCGTAACTGACGCCAAGCTTGGACGGTACTTAAAAAGTGGGCCATCCATTCATGATCCGCTTCCAGCGAGAGTCCTGCCGTTTGGAGTTGGCTTTGGAGTTGGTGAATTTCGGAGTCAACAGTGGCGGCTTGGGTTTCGGCCTCTTGCAGTCGGCGGCGATCAATCTGATGCAGGCGATCTTTATGTGACTCTCGTAACCACTGATCCATATCTTTTAAATAGGTGGTTACTGCATCAGGTTCCCAACTTTCGGGAGGAGGGAGTGCGCTGGGATGTTGATGTTGGAGTTGTAGACTTTGCCGGGTTGTGCGTAGATTTTGGAGGAGAAGCTGAATGAGTGGCGGCGGGAGCAGCAAGAGGGTCCATAACCACGAAAAGCCTTTTTCAAGGCAGAGATAGAGCAGCAAGCCTGCCAGCGAGGACATACTGAGTGCAAAGCCAGACCATGAGGATGCTTTGGCAGGGCTTTGTTGATTTAACCATGCTTCTAAATTGCTACGTGCTGTTCGAATTAAATCTGGGTCGTAGAGGGTGAGGTGGTCTTCCGCTGGCAGAGCTTCCTGTAGCAGGGTGATACGTTCTTGCAGCGCTATTTGACGGAAGATCAGGCGAATCCATTCGTGAAGTTGTGGATATTTAAATCCCTCTGCGAGTTCCAGCGCGGCTCTGGCATGGATGCCAATGGAGGCGTGCAAGGTTTGCTGCTCTGTTTCTGCAGCATGGAAATCAGCCTCGGCCTCACGGGAGGCCCGCTCGAGTTCTTGAATATGGTCGAGTAGGCTTTGGAGTTCTTTACCTGCTTTTTGAAAATCCTGTTCACTTACGGTGGCCCACTCTTCCTCGCCTGATCCCAAACCCGCTTTTTGACGTTTGAGATTCTCGAGTTGTTTTTGGAGATCCTGCTGTTCTTTAAGCAGGCTTTCTAGTTTATCGGCATCATCGCCATTGAGGGTTTTTAAGTGTGGAGGAAATTGGGATAAGCTTTCTTGTAGGCTGTTGAGACGTTGGGTCTTGTCTGCAAATTCAAGTGCTTGCGCCAAGAGAGGAGCTTGTTCAGCTTGCAACAGACTTTGTTCGCAGCGTTGTTTCAGATCGGCGAGGGTGCGACTCTCCTGTTTAAGGGCTTGTTGCAGGGCTTTGGTTTCACGCAGTTTTTTATCTGCCGCCAAATAGTTTTGATGTAATTTATTGGGCGCAGCGGGTTTCTTTTCCCATTTTAATGCTATGGCCAAGGCATGAAAATCGATGCCCCCGGCCATTTCTTTGGCAATTTGGCGGGCCAGTTCTCCATCCTTTTCTTGGAGCAAATTTTGCAGGGACCAATGGTAGCGTCCACGGGTTTCGGGTGGAGCCCAACTGGGATGAGGTAAACTTTCTGTGCCCGAAAGGGCTTTGACTTCTTTTCCCCTGCTTAACAGTTCCCAGCGTTGATCTTTCCAGTGTACCTCAGCGTGGAGGTCGCTATATTCTGAGGTCGAAGCGGGCCAAATCAGTTGTTGCATGGCGCGGGCCGTGGTAGATTTTCCGCAACCATTGGGCCCGTAGATGATATTAATCCCCGGAGAGAGATTTTGTAGTTTGAAAGCGTTTTCGTTTCGAACCCCTGCAAAATGACGAATTTCTAAGGAATCGATCACCAAGGGGGCATTCGGTTCTTTGGTCATGTCAGTTGCTCCATGGCTTTTAGGAGGACGGCTTCCACTTTCGACGATACGGGGAGTTGTTCCAGCAGCAGCTCGGGTAACTCTTTGCCTGCGTATTCATTTTGTCGATTGATGTGTTCGCAGCGTTTATGAAGACGCGCTTGTAAGTCTTCGGGTAGTTGGTCGAGTGCTTGAACCAAAAGAGCTTGTACGGGTCCGGTTTGCGAGGCTTCGGTTAAGTCGATGGCGGGATGTAAATCGAAAGAAAGGCTTTCGATGATGAAATTCCCTGGGGCCCAGGATTCTAGGTTTTCGCAACAGGCCCGCCAGGCATCCACTTGTGCAACCCGACCGCACAAGTGAATGCGGAGTACATTCATGAGGGTGGCGGGCAGTGCATCTACGGCTGTTTGAATGTGTTTGCGGAGGCCGTCTATGCTGGGGGGCTCTTGGGAACTGATTTGAATGTCGATATTCTCATAACGCAGGGTCGCCGGGCAAAAGGGTTGAGGAGGACTGAGTACACCTTGGTCCAGCTGACAGACCCATGCTTGATGATCTCCAGGTTCGCCAGGATCTAGAGGATGCGGTGATCCGGGCATGAGCACCCACGGAGAGCCTGAAGTGAGTTGAGGGCGGTGGATGTGTCCTAAGAGCCATCCGCTTACGGGGAGAGATTGCAAGTGAGCGATGGAGAGAGGGGCATAAGGAGAGTCGGGGACGCCAGGATCTCCATGCACCATGGCCAAGACAGGAATGCCGTCAGAGCTGGGGGTGTTGGGGTAGTGGAGGGTGGGGTCTTGGTTGACTTTAGACGTAGGGAAAGACCAGCCATCGACATATAAACAAGTTTGGCCTTGGTCTTGGATTTTGACCCGTTGCCACGTTCCCATTTTGCCGAGTAGGGTGAACGCTTCTTCGGGGAATTGGGCGGCTACTTCAGGCAGGGAGCTTGCGTCGTGGTTGCCACTCACCGCCAACGTGCGGATGCCTGCCTGGTGGAGTTTCTGAATGCCGGCCTGAAGTGGTCCCATGGCTTCCCACAGCTGATTGCGATGATCTAAAATATCCCCGCTTAAGCACAGAAGATCAGCCTGGTCTGCAATCACCGCATCTACCAGACGTTCCCAGGCGCGAATGCTCCGTCCGGCATCACGCCAGGTCTCGGGTAATCGGGTGGAGGTACGGCCCAGATGTAGGTCAGCGCTTAAGACAATTTTCATGCATGAGTGATGAAGGAAATTGCATCAAGGTGCAAGGAGAATTCCCGTGGATTGGGGGAGAAGCTAACAAAAACAGTGCTGTGAATTTCAGCCCGAGCGCATGGTGGGGCGACTGTTGACGGAGGGGGGGGGCTAACGGGGCTTAGCTCTTTTTGAGGACGCGATTAAGTTTCCCAGAAACGAAGCCTTCTGGGTCGAGAATGATTTCGGTGAAGCCCATGTTGGTGAAGGCCTCTTGAATCGAGCTTTTCAAGTTCTTGAGTTCATCTACGCGATCGGCATCTACTTCGATGCGGGCGGTGATGGGTTCTTCATGGCGCACGCGGCAAATGTCAAATCCTTGGGTGTGAAGCCAGGCTTCCGCCTGTTCGATGCGACGCAATTTGGGAAGGGTCACGCGTTGTCCGTAGGGAATACGGGAACTGAGGCAAGGAGCGGCGGGTTTATTCCAACAGGTGAGATCTAAGGCTTCAGCCAACTCACGAATATCATGTTTATTTAGTCCGCATTCGGAAAGGGGACTGCGCACTTCGAAGTTCTGGGCGGCTTGAAGACCAGGACGATAATCCCCTAAATCATCCACATTGGTGCCATTAAGTATCCAGCAGGGGCTCAGTTCTGACGCGAGGGCTTCTAATTCTTGATAGAGGGTTTGTTTGCAAAAAAAACAGCGATTGACGGGATTGAGCACGTAATCAGGATTGAGCATTTCCTTGGTTTCAATGATTTGCAGGGAAATACCATTTTCTCTGGCAAAATCTTTGGCCTGATCCAAGTCGCTGAGTTTGAGACTCGGGGAGGCCGAAATCACGGCTTGATGTTTTTCTGCGCCTAAAAAGTGGTGGGCGAGCCATGCGACGAGCGAACTGTCGACCCCGCCGCTAAATGCGGTCAGGGCACGTGGACAGTCGGCAAACCACTGTTCAATGGATTCAGGAATGGGATTCATGAGTTCAGCTTCAGGGCAGTTTGCGGTTTCGTCAAGGGAGACGCGGCTTACTCTTCACCCTTGTCGGCTTGTACTTCAGCGGTCAAGGTTGCGATTTTTTGACGCAGGGCATTGTTTTCATTCATGCGTTCAGCCAATGCCTTCATTTGCTGTTCAGTGGCTTTTTCCAATTGAGTACGCCGTTCTTTTTCTTGCTTGAGACTGAGGGTGAGTTGATCTTTTTGAGACTGCAACTCGGTCACTTGTTGTGATTGTTCCTCTAACTTTTGCTGCACTTGTTTGCGGGTGACCGCCTCACCACTGTACGCGGTTTGTAGGCCTTGGAGTTCTTTTTTGGTTTCGGTCAATGCGTTGTTCTTTTGAGCGAGCTCTTGGCTGAGAGATTGATGGCTCTCTTTCAGTTCATTGAGTTCTTCGGTCAGCGGTTTTTGCTGTGAGTTCAACTCATCATTTGCTTTTTCCATATTCGCAAGGGTTTCTTGCGTAGATTTAAGGATGAGTTCTGTTTGTGCTAAACGCTCACTCAGTTTTTGGTTTTGCAGGTCCATTTTTTTGCTGGTGACCGATTCCTTGCTGTAGGTTGTTTCAAGGTTTTTTAATTGTGCTTGGGTTTCAGACAATGAAAGGGCGGTTTCAGACAATTTTTGAGACAAACTTTCGTTTGTTTCCGTAAGTTTATCACTGGATTGACTCATTTTTTTCAGTGCACTTAGCAACTTCTTGGTTTCATCTTCAGCATTGTCCAAGGCTTCTTCGGTACGTTCTAAGGTAGATTCGGTGGCCTTTAATTTGTCAGAAAGCGCTGAGATGGTCTCATTTTTCTCACCAGCATTTTTACGAAGATCTGCGGTAGAACGCATTAAATCTTGGTACTCTTTTTGTTGCTGGTCGATCATGGTTTTCAACGCTTCGATGTCTTCGAGTTTACCGTTCAGGGAGGCAATGGTTTTATCTTTTGCTTCACCTTCTTTCTGTAGATTTGCTGCAGAACGCGTCAGGGTTTTAAACTCCTCTTGTTGGTTTTTCACCATGGTTTTGAGGTCGTCAATATTTTTCTGTTTCTCGGTAAGGGCCGCTTCCAATTTCTGATTTGACTGGTTGAGCTCCTGATGGGACTCCTTCATTTTCTCGAGTAAGGATTGCAGCTCTTTATTTTGGGATGCTGAGGTATTGGCCTGTTTGGTTTTGGCGTCGAGAACCGTAATTAAGTTTTCTTTTTCATTTTCCAGGGCCGAATAGCGCTCTTGCAACTTAGACAGCATAGCGTCCATATTTTTATTTTCGCCTGACAATGTTTTATTTTGGCTGTCGAGTTTTTTGAGGTGTTCGGCGAGCACGACTTTGTCCGCTTGGGCGGCTTCCAGTTTTTCAGTGGTTTTGTTTAAGTCATTTTGAACTTTAGCGGTTTTTTCGTAGGCTGCGCTGATGTTTTGGGTCACGGTTTGATAGTCTTGTTTCAGTTTATTGTATTTCGCATCCCAATCCGCTTTTTCTTGTTCAACCGTTTCCCATTGTTGTTTCATGGCATCCCGTTGAGCCGTTGCCTGTTCTGCCGTGGTCTTGAATTGGGCAATGGTGGCATTGACTTCGGCCAACAAGGTTTGTTGTTCCTTTATTTTGCTGGCTTGGGTCTCATTGAGTTTCTGTAACTCGGCGATTTTTGCTTCAAGGGGGGCAATGCCGGCTACTTTTTGTTGTAGGGCTGCGTTCTCGGCTTGCGCTTTGGTGAACTCCTCTGTTTTACGCTGCAGATCATCGCGCAATTGATTACGTGCCAAAATAAGATTTTGCTGAATTTGGGTATGTTCGGTTTTGGCATCGGCCAAATCAGCAGTGAGGGCATCATATTCTCTGCTGAGCACTGCCAATTCACCACTTAGATTTTTTCCGGCTTCATCCAGAATATCCCGTTCGCCTTGTAGCTCTTGGTTGAGCAATTCTAATTCATCCGCACGGGCTTGAAGCAATTTATTAAATCGTTCCATGTTGCTGAGATTGCGCTCTAATTCAGCGTTACTTTTGCTTTTTTCGGTGTGAACGGCATTCAGTTGATTTTCCAAATCTCGTATCACTACGGTATTTTGCTCAAGATTTTTGATGCGTTCACGTAAGGCGACGGTTAATTCGATGTTTCTTTTTTCGAGTTCCAGTATTCTGGACGAATCGGCGACCATCTTTTCCCGTGTTTCCAAATAGAGTGCTTTGTAATCCCCATCATCATCACTTACAGGGGAGATGGTGGTGATTTCTACGAGTTCGCTCGCGGGGAGTTGTTCTTTAAGATCTTCAATTTTGTTGGTGAGCAGATCAATGCGGTAATCCACAATTTGCTGTTTGAACGTGGGGTCTTTTGATTTGATGGCCTGGTAAGACTGCAACGACTGCTGATAAAGGGTGTAGGCTTCCGAAGGTTTGTTGGCTTTTACCAGATTATCCGCATCCATCATGGAGAGATAAGCTTCGGTGGTCATGTCTTCCAAATTTGTGGTTTGGGCGAAGGTCGGTTGAAAGCTGACCAAAAATAAAAGAGGGAGCAAGTGTCGTTTTTTCATAGGCGTATTTTTTAAAAAAGTGGAGGGCATCATAGCCTGCTCAGCGTGCTTGTCACGGATTTTCGGATTCAGTAACGAAATCCGTGATGCAGACCAAAGGCGCCGGGATGATGTCGAATCACGGGTTTGCCTTGTCGCGGTCGACCGATCACCTCTACAATATCGAAACGAATGCCTTCAGGGCGGGGAGTGCAAGCTCTGGCGTAGGTGAGGGCGGCGCGGTTGAGTCGGATTTGTTTTTCTTTATCCACCGCGTCTTTTGCAGGTCTTAGGCCCTCTTTTGATCGGGTTTTGACTTCGATTACCACTAAAATAGACCCTTCCCGAGCCAAGAGGTCTAGTTCGTCATGTTTTCCGACACGGATACGTCGACCCAATATTTTGAGCTTTTGTTTGTGCAGGTAACGTTCAGCCTGTTTTTCACCCCATCGTCCCAGACGCAGATGATCCGCTTCGCGTTTAAACAAGGCGAGGGGGTTCAGTGGCCATCTGGGAAAGGGTTTCATTAGCGAATGTTGGCTACTTCCTGTAGAAATGCACGGAGTACATCTTTGTCTGTACCCGTGGTGGTGACCAATTTCTTTTCGGATTCCACTTCTTTTCCTGTGTAACTCGCACCGCGCATGACGGCTTGACCGGACAAATCTTTGGGCAGGGTGAGTTTCTGCTCCAATTTCCCTTCGGTGGCCAAAACGGGCAGGAGGGTAGATTCACCAATACAGGCGAGGACTTGATCTTTGTTGTCCAATGCCATTTTGACGACGTTCAACACTTGGGGATCTTTCCAAAAGGTTTTGGAGGCTTCACCACCTGTAAATATCAAGATGTTCGCGTTTTCTTCGTTCTCCAGATCTGAAATGGCCAAATCCGCTTTGAGCGGAGGAAGGGGAGCTTGTCGTGGGAGGTCGACTGCATCCGGAGTGGCCAATTTGACGGTGGCTCCTTTGGCGAGTAATTCACGGCGAATCAGGTCGAGATCCGGATTGTCACCTGCGGGCGCAATCAAAATGACTTCACGTTTATGCATGAGATAATCGGGCGCCATGGCGGTGATGAGATTTAGTTTGTTGCGGTGAATAGAGACGGGAATCGCTTTTTCACGTTTGGCCAATTCGAGATCGAGCACTTTGCGAAAAGTGGCAATATCTGAGACTTCTTGACCGCTGATGGAATAAATCACATCTCCAGGACTAATTTCAGCCCGGGAGGCGACAGAACCTTCCATCACGGTTTTGACAAAAACACCGTTGGCGCCGGGTTGCACTTCATGAATGATACGATGAAGGTCGGTGAGGCGCTCGACACCCAATCCGAGGGTGGCATAGCGATGTTCCGGGAGTTCTCCCACATGACGACCGTGTGCAGGGAAGAGGTCAAATTCTTCGGTCACACTTTCCAAGGTCACTTCTTCATACTCACCGGGTTTGCCGCGAAGGACGGTGAATTCAATTTTCTTGCCTGGGGGTTGAATGGTTTGGTTCCATTCAAAGGTCAATAAATCGGCTTTGGTTTTGGCATAAACCGGCTCGCCATCAATTTTGATGAGGATGTCTCCGGATTTCATGCCCATTTTATCGGCACTGGATCCTTCCATCACATACCCAATCAGCACACCGTTTTCGACCTGAAGGGCGCGGGCGAGTTCGTCATAAATCTCATTGGTAAAATAGAGCGGAACCAAGGAGCGAATAAAACGGCCGTGGAGTTTGAAATCGTCAATCATTTCCAAGGCCACGTCAATGGGGATGGTGAATCCCAGATTGTTTTGTCCGCGGCTGGCGTAGGTGTTGATGCCTAAAACACGACCTTGGCTGTCAAACAAAGGTCCACCACTGTTACCACTGTTGATGGCCGCATCGGTTTGGAACACTACAGTTTCCGTTCCTAAATCGGTACGGGTGATATTGCTGAGGATCCCGCTGGTGAAGGTTCTTTTCAGGCCTACGGGGGTTCCTACCGCAAAACAGCGTTGACCCACGGATACGGCGAGACTATCGGCAAATTCTACGGGTTTGAGTGGGGTGGAGGGATCAATTTTTAACAGGGCCACGTCGGGGTCCATAGAGAATCCAATGACTTTGGCCGAATATTTACGTTCATCGCTTAAAATGACGGTGATCCGTTTGGCTGGTTCGGTGGGTTGTTCCGGATCTGAGCCCAGGACCACGTGTCCATTGGAGAGAATGTATCCATCCTCAGAAATGATAAACCCAGTGCCTCCCGCATATTCGTGTTGAATGGAGACCACGGAAGGGTCGACCTTCTGCATGATTTCTTCAGGAATATTGACAGGATTGAGGTTGGCAGCAGGGAGGGCTTCGGCCGTTGGTTCTGGATTTAAGAGCGGTTGGGCCTGTATTCCGAGGCACAGCGCAGAAAGCAACAAGAGGGGGGGTAGATGTTTTTTCATTATTGATCTCCTTTGTCGGAGCCGATGCGAAGGTTAAGGGCTTCAATGCCGGTGATGGAACCTCGTTGGAAGGTGACCAGTAAGGCCGAGGGTTTATCTTTACGGATGGATTCCAAGGCTTTTCCGAAGGATTCAAGGTCGGGTGTGGGTACGCCACCAATGGAGGTGATGACATCTCCGCTGGTGAGCAGGGGTTCGCCAAAACTTCTGCCGGTGGCTGCAGGGCTACCCGATTTGATTTCGGTGACCATGACCCCTTCATCAGTGTAGAGGTTGTAACGAACGACCATGGACTCTTCGATCTCACTTACGGTGATGCCGAGATCTTCGGCGCGCAAGGTGTCGGGTTCAGGTCGTTTTTGTAAGACGCCTTTGCCCTTGATGCGTTTGCCATCCCTAATGACCACCGCGGAGAAGGGTTTACCTTCCATGGGGCGAAGGGTTTGGAGGAAATATCGATAGGCGCGTGCACCCGTCATACGCATGGGAGAGCCGTTGAGTTCCACCAGCAAATCTCCACTGCGGAAGCCTGCATCGTAGGCTGCGCTGTCTTTAAACACGTAGTTTAACCATAATCCGCTGGGAGGTAAATCAACCAACCGGGCGTAATCCGGATTGATGGGGCCGAGAATAGCGCCAAACCACCCTTCTTCAGACTTATTTTCATCTCCGTTGCCGTTCCCGTTCACCGCACGGTTGAGCAGATCCTTAATATCTTGAGCAATGTCGATGATGGCCCAGGCATTGGCTTGGGCGACGATACCGCTGAGTTCACCGTAACTGTTGTATAAAGGGGCGCCACGGGCGATATCCGGCACGGGGCTTAAACTGTATTGACGATAGCGACCTTGCACCACGCCTTGGGCAAAACCCTGAAAGACAAAGTTTTCAAATTCCCGATCTTCGTCGGTACCGATGACGGTGTAGACATACTCCCCCGGAACAATTTCTGTGCTGCTCTCCAAGGAGATAGGGGTTAGATCCGAAAAGGCTTCAATTTTTAAGATGGTCATGCCCAAGCTGTCGTCCACTTTGAGACTACGGGCCAAATAGCGTCGCTCTCCCACCCAGGCTTCTACTCGGGTTTCGCCATCGGGAGGAATGCTAAAGGGCGCGAGTAAATGACCTTCTTTGGTGAGAACCAGACCGGAAAAATTGACTTTTCGTGTTTTTTGACCGTGTCCGCCACCTCCTGCATTTTCGACTTCAAAGAAAACCACGGATTCACCTGCGGAGGCGATGGCTTTTTCTACAGAGCGTTGAAAGGCCGCATAGGTTTTACGGTCTTGGCGTTCCAAGGCCGAAGGGCTGTGCATACAACCTGTAAAAAATATGAAGGAAGGGAGAAGCCAGAGGGGGAGTCGAAGGATTTGAATAGTCATTATATAAAGAGGTAGAGAAACAACATAGAAAGGTCGTAGACAAAACGAAAGCGTATTTGCTCAATGTTCCTGGAAATAATTTAAAAAAGAATGGATAACGACAAGGTACAGGAATGAAGATGCTATTCCAGATCATATTCGGATCAAGGTCTACTTTAGGTTTGAATATGGGCGATTTACGGACGATTTGCAATGGGGGGCTTTGCTGCAACCTAAATTGGGAATGCCTTTCTTGAAAACCGCAGCCTGTTACCGCTTACGAAAGCGGTGCTGATTTTGTAAAAAAAACATAGGATCATCTTTTATGAGATGATCCTGTGCTCGTATCGGAGGATTTTCCGCGAGACGTTTCATTCGAAAATGAATGACTGCAGAGGGAATTGTTTATTTTTTGATGGGAGAGAGCTGGGTTTGAATACTTCCACAGCGCAGCATTTGGGAGCCATAGTAAGGATTGGCGATGATGGGAGTGGTTTGAATCCAATCAGCCCCTTGTCCTTTGAACGCCATGGGGCAATGGGCGACATACAGCGCTTGCTTGGTTTGAATACCAACATGTTCTATGAGAGGGATCATGGTAAGGGAGAGGGTCCGAAAGGATTCTCGCGCTTGAGCGATATTTTTGCTTTTTGAAATAGCCTCTGCCGATTTATTTAACGTCATAAGAGTGTCATTCTTTTCCTCGTCTGGGGCAAGCTGAGCTACCGTTTGCTTTAAAAGCACACTTGCGGCTTGGGCTGCAGGTAAATCGTCGGCCGCAAGCGTAGACTGGATCTCTAAATATGAAGGGAGGAGGGTATCAACAAGCTCCGGTGTAAACGTCTCCGAATGGGCGAATAGACTAGTGCTGAGGAGTAAGGACGTGAGTGCCAGGAATATATTTTTCATGAGGAGGTTTCCTTTCGGGTGGTGAATGTATGTTTCATCTCTGCAACCGTGCAGAAAAGTGTGGGGACAACAAAGGCGGTGGTGAGTGCCAGTAACATGCCTCCAAATGAGGGAATGGCCATGGGGACCATAATGTCTGATCCGCGTCCCACAGAGCTAAGTACCGGAAGTAAAGCCAAGAGGGTGGTGGCGCTGGTCATCATGGCTGGGCGTACCCGACGCGACCCGGCTTGCACGGTGGCTTTTCGAATTTCCGCAATACTTTGGGGGCTTCGCTCTTTAAAACTTTGTTGAAGGTAGGTGCAGAACAACACCCCGTCATCGGTGGCAATGCCGAAGAGGGCAAGAAAACCGACCCAAACGGCGACACTTAAATTGATGGGGCCCATTTGGAAAAGTTCCCTTACGTTATGTCCGAATACACTGAAGTCTAAAAACCATGGCTGTCCGTAGAACCAAATCAGAATAAACCCACCGGACCATGCGAACAGAATACCGCTAAAGACCATCAGGGTTTCGGGAATGTGTTTAAATTGAAAATACAGAATCAACCAAATGGCAAACAGAGCCAAAGGCAGTACAATGGTCAGACGCTTTTCTGCGCGAACCTGATTTTCATAACTACCGGTAAATTGATAACTCACGCCCGCAGGGATACTCAACTCTCCGCTTTTGATTTTATCTTGGAGGTAGGCCTGAGCCTGTTCCACCACTTCGACTTCTGCAAAGCCTGCTTTTTTATCAAAGATGACGTACCCGATTAGAAAAGTATCTTCGCTTTTGATGACTTGTGGGCCACGTTCATAGGCGATTTTAGACAATTCTTTCAAGGGTATTTGGGTGCCATCGGGTGCGGCAATCAGAATATTTTCAATCTCTTCAAAGCTGTCACGTAATTCCCGCTGATAACGGACACGAACAGGATAGCGTTCACGTCCTTCCACGGTTTGGGTCAGCGTTTTGCCTCCGATGGCTACTTCGATCACATCTTGAACGGTTTTTATTTTAATGCCGTATCGCGCGATGGCTTTACGATCAATTTCAATTTCCACATAGGGTTTTCCTACAATGCGATCCGCAAATACGGCCTCAGATTTAATCGAGGGAACTTGCTTAAGCAAACGTTCCATTTCCAAAGAGACGGATTCTAATGTTTCCAAATCTGGACCAAATACTTTCATGCCCATGGGGGCGCGCATGCCACTTTGCAACATCACAATTCGTGCGGCAATGGGTTGTAGTTTAGGGGCCGAGGTGGTGCCCGGTACTTTGGCTGCGGCTACAATTTCATTCCAAATGTCATCTGGACTTTTAATATGATCTCGCCACTGACGGAAAGGTCGTCCACCCCGTTTGGGAATCAATTCGCCGTCGGCGTCTCGTTTGAATTCTCCGCTTGGTTTATCGATTTCAAAAGTGAGCACATGACCTTGTTCATCCGAAACATATTCCGATTTGTAACTGATCACAGTCTCAATCATAGAAATGGGCGCCGGATCAAGAGGACTTTCCACTCGTCCCATTTTCCCTACGGCCAGCTCCACTTCAGGAATGGCATTGATGGCCATATCTTGTTTTTGAATAACATCTAAAACTTCCCCCATGGAGGCATGAGGCATGGTGGTGGGCATCAGGAGAAAAGAACCCTCGTCGAGGTCGGGCATAAATTCTTTTCCTAGACCTGGAAAGGCGTGGCTCGCCGATACGAAGGGGGAGCTGTTTTGTATCCATTGTGGCATCCACGAAAACAGGGATCCCCAACCTAACCAAATGGTTAATCCAAAGCTTACCACTAAAACACAACTACTTAGAAATAGGGTTTTGAACGCTAAGACGACTGTTAACATGCGAGGGTAAAAATGAATAAACAAATGGATGCCCCCCAGCATGCACCCCACGGTGAGAAACACAAAGATCAGGTTTTGACTCAGATATTCTGGACCTAAAGGTTTCCAGTCCTTGGCTAACAGAATGACCACCAGTAACACCGAAACCACCAACAGGATCCAGCGAAACCACTGTTTCACTTTTTTATGACGAAGGATCTTTTTATGTGTGGGATTCTTTTGGGTTAAGAGCACGAGTGCCAGAGGAGGGATCACGGTTAAGGCAATCACAATGGAACCGACCAACGCAAAGGTTTTGGTATAAGCGAGCGGTTTGAATAATTTTCCTTCTGCGGCCACCATGGTGAACACAGGAAGAAAACTAATAATGGTGGTGGTGACGGCGGTGGTGATGGCGCCTCCTACTTCGGAACAGGCGCGATAGACGACTTCGAGTCGTTGTTCTTTTGGGTCCGCTTCGTCTAGATGTTTGAGGATATTTTCGACCAAAACCACGCCCATATCGACAATGGTGCCAATGGCAATGGCAATCCCCGAAAGGGCCACCACGTTGGCATCGACTTTAAAGAGTTTCATGCCGATGAAGGCAAATAAAACGGCCAAAGGAAGAATAGCCGAAATTAAGGCTGCGGAACGTAGATGAAGCACCATAAGGACCACCACAAGGATGGTGATTAACATCTGCTGACCTACCGCATCTTCTAGAGTGCCTAAGGTTTCATGAATGAGTTCACTTCGATCGTAAAAAGGGACCAGTTCTACCTGACTTATGGTGCCATCGGCCAAGGTTTTTTGAGGGAGGCCTGGACTGATTTCATTTATTTTTTCTTTGATCCGCTCAATGGCGGCAAGGGGATTTTCTCCATAGCGGGTGACCACCACGCCGCCTACGGCTTCGGCACCAGCTTTGTCTAACGCTCCTCTGCGTAGTGCGGGACCAAATTCGATCTCCGCGACTTGATCTAAGGTGATGGGGACATTGTCACGTGAGGTAATCACCGTTTGTCGCAGATCATCGAGGTTTTTGATGAAACCTACGCCACGTATTACATACTCCACCGCATTGATTTCGATGCTGCGTGCTCCCACATCCAGATTGCTGTTTTTAACTGATTCAAATACTTCAGCCAACGAAATGTCATAAATACGGAGAGCTGCGGGATCTACATCGATTTGGTATTCTTTTACAAAACCACCAATGGAAGCGACCTCCGAAACGCCATCGACCCCTTGTAAGGCATAACGCACATACCAATCCTGTACGCTGCGTAATTCCTGTAAATCCCATCCCCCAGTGGGATTTCCATCAGGATCACGACCTTCAAGTGTATACCAGAATACCTGACCTAACGCGGTGGCGTCGGGACCTAGAGTAGGGGAGACTCCTGCAGGTAATGTTCCCGCAGGTAAACTATTTAGTTTCTCTAAAATACGACTACGGGTCCAATAAAACTCCGCATCTTCTTTGAAAATAATGTAGATAGATGAAAATCCAAACATCGAATAACTGCGTACGGTTTTGACCTGAGGAATCCCGAGTAACGCGGTGGTGAGGGGATAAGAAATTTGGTCTTCAATATCTTGAGGAGAACGTCCCATCCATTCGGTAAATACAATTTGTTGATTCTCGCCTATGTCTGGAATCGCATCGACGGGCACGGGATCGCGGGGAAGGTGGTCAAATTCCCAATCGAAAGGAGCCACCATGAGTCCCCACAAGATTAGCCCAATGGTAAACAGAAGTACCACTAGTTTATTTTCCAGACAGAAGCGTATAAGTCTATTGATCATGATATGTATAGGCTGCTAACTTTATTTGCCGAATGTTTCGGTGATCTCTCCGCAAGAGAGCATGGCGGAACCGAAGTAGGGGTTTCTTAATTCATCTGTTGCTTGCAACCAGTCCGCTCCGGTATTTCCATAGACCATAGGGCAATTCATACGGTAAAGAGGCTGGATCTCTTGGGCAGGGCTGTCTGCAATTGCGGCAATAAATGCCTGGGATAAATGGTCGAAGTAGGGTTTGCGAAAGCTGTCGATATTTTCGGCTGCGGTCATATGGTGTAGCAATTCAGATAAGGCCCCGCGGTGTCCTGTGAGTTCCATCATTGCTTTCGCCTGAGCTTTTGCCTTCGGTAATTCATCCTGACTTAACGCAGTTTGCATCTTCAAATAGAAGGGAAGTAATTTCTCTAGGTCTTCGATGTTTATCTGGGGCATGAGATTGGAACCTGCATGAGGATCGGTTGTGGAGTGAAGACTTTCGCTTTGGGGATTCATCATGCTGGGTTTGGCTTGAATCTGTAACGAACTATCTATTTTGAATGCCCCATGAGTGACCACCCGTTCGCCTTCTTGTAAGCCTGAGACGACCACATACATGTCGCCTGCTTTTGGTCCCAACACAATTTCACGTCCTTCAAATTGAGGATGTTCGGTATGTACACTTTCTACATAAACCACCGCACGTTTCCCTGTGCGAAGGACCGCAGAGGAGGGGATGACTAGGGGGGCTGATTCTGGATGTTCATTTACATATCCCAATGTTTCAGCCGGAACCAAATCCATCCCGCAAACATCGCATTCCCCCGGTCCGTCTTTTACAATTTCCGGATGCATAGGACTAATCCATTTTCCTGCAAATTCGGGAATGTAAACTTGTCCGGCCTGAGCCATGAGCATTTGAACCTCACCTTTGGCGAACATGCCAGGCTTTAAGTCTCTCTCTTGATTGTCCACATTTACACGAATCGTAACCGTTCTGGTTTTCCGGTTTACTTCGGGTTCGATAAATACAATTTTCCCGCTAAATGATTTTCCAGGAAAAGCTTCTACGCTAAAGTTCACCTCTTGACCGTAACGCAACCAGGTTAGCTCCGATTCATAGGCATCCATATTGAGCCATAAGGAGCTAAGATCAACAATGCGGAAGAGCGATTCACCGGTTTTGATGTAGTCGCCTTCCTTTACATTTTTCGTGATCACGACACCTCCCATAGGGGCTTTAAGGATGAAATGATCCGAAGGTTCACCGTTCTCGAGGATGGCATCGATCTGATCGGGTAATAGATCCCATAACCGAAGTTTTTCACGGGCAGCTTTGCTGATGCTACTCCCCGGATTGCTGTGAACCGAACTTAGAAATTCCCGTTGAGCGGACAAGAGTTCGGGACTATAGACGTCTGCAAGGTGGTCTCCTTTTTTTACGGTGATACCTGTGTAATTCACAAAAAGTTGATCGATCCGTGCTGGAAATCTGGCGGTAATCGATTTCACCTTGGTTTCATCATAATCGAGTTTGCCCACCAAACGGACGGTCGCTTCTGGATAGGCTCGCATGACTTCCGTGGTTTGTATTTCCGCTAAGGCGATCGCACTTTTGCTCATTTTTAATGTGCGGGGACCCGTATCGGAATCGGCATCGCTTTCTAAGGGGATGAGGTCCATACCGCAAATCGGACAACTCCCCGGTTCCGTTTGTTGGATTTGCGGATGCATGGAACAGGTCCAAATCGTATGCGCTTCTGTTAAGATGGGAACTGCGGACTCGTGGTCACGATCTGTAGTTACCGGGAGGACATAACGCCCGAGGAAAAGTCCCAAGCTCAAGAGGACGGCCATGATGGATATTGATTTCATTTTTTTCATAAATTTACTCCGTCGAGAGGATGGTTTACCAGAGTTTGAATCCGGATACGTTGTTGCCAAGCATCAGAGACCGCTCGCCAGTAAAGCAATTGCAATTCAAGCAGTGACCGTTCGCTATCGATGACCTCTAAAATGCCGGTTTGATCTACTTCATAGGCCCGGAAACTATTGTCCACCGATTGCTGGGCCAGGTCTAAAAGATCGTCGCCATATAAGATTAATCGACGTTGAGCATCGTTGAGAAGGGTCAGTGAGGCTGTGAGTTCAGCCTTCAACATATTTTGTTTTTGTCGTAGTTCTTGTTCCGAAGCATTGAGGTTTTCTTGTGCCTCTGCCCGGGTGGCTTTATTTTTATTCCACCACAGAGGGATGCTGATTCCTGCGGTGACGCCCCAAGCGTCTTGTCCTGAATCCATGGGCGGAGGGGACATTTCTGAATCCCCAATTTGCATATAATTTACCCCTAGAACTACATCAGGATAGCGTTCTAAATCCGCTAGAGTTTTACGGGCTTCTGCAGAAATGATTTTTTGTTCCAGCATGTGTAGGGCTGGATTTTCACGGAGGAGATCTGCTTGAAGCTTTTCAGGATTCAAGCTGAGGAGTTGTGTTTCGTCTACCATCGGCCAAGGTAAAAGATCCCCCTCAGGTAGCGCCAGCATGGCTTTTAAAGTGGCTGAGAGGGCCACCTGTTTTTGCGCAAGCGATTGCAAGCGGTCGTCTGTTTTACCTATTTCCACCTTTAGACGTAACAGGCTGTTGAGGCTGGCTCCTGCTTTTACCCGCGTTTCCGCAATGGGTTCGATACTTTTTAATAAGGCAAGGTTCTCACGGGTGATGTGTAAGGCCTGTTGAAGGTAAGCGTATTCATAAAACAGCGTACTTACTTCTCTTACCAACCGTAGTTGACGATTTTGATAAGCAAACCACAGAGCCTCTGCCTCTGCCGAGGCTGCCCATTCACGATGTTTAATTTTGCCAAACCAAGGGATGCGTTGATTGAAGACTACTGCATTTTCTTGCGGACCGGTACGGGTTTGGATGGGTTCCACAAAATGAGTGACCTGCAACATGGGATCCGGCAGTGCCGACATTTGGGGGATCCGTTGTTTCGCGGCCTGATAGCGATGTTCAAATTGCTGGAGGTCAGGATTTGCGGACAATGCTCGTTGCAGGTAGTCTTCGAGTTTGTTTCCCTTCAAGCTTTCCTCTGCGAAAAGGGCGGGAGCTGATAATCCAATCAATAGTAAGATAAAGCGTTGCATAGACCCTTACAACGCAGGGTTTGACGGGAACCCTTAACTTATTTGCAAAAAACTTAGCCTAATTGTTCTCGGAGCAATTTACGGGCCCGGTAAATACGGGTTTCCACGGCTTTACGGTTGGTTTTAAGCAGATCGGCACAGGCATCGTAACTATGATCTTCCAACACACAAAAGATAAAGGGGACTTTCAGGCGGTGTGGCAGGGCATCAATCGCTGATTCGATGATGAGGAGGGATTCTCGGGTCATAGCCGCCGCTTCTGGGGTAGGAGCCTCCGCTTCGACGATATCGAGTAAGCGAAACTTTTTCTCTGCTCCTAAAGGTTGGTCGAGGGAGCACTCGTCTTTTCTCTTTTTGTTTTTTCGCAAAAAATCACGGCAGAGATTACCGGCAATGCTATACATCCAGGTGCTGACTTTTGCCTTAGGTTTAAAACGAGATGCATGTTGAAAGACCCGCAAAAAGCATTGTTCCGTGAGCTCGTTGGCATCTTCCTGATTACGGACAAAGCGGTAGACGAAACGATAAAGTCCTTCACGGTGACGGGACATCATCATGAGGAGACCTTGTTCCTCTCCCTGCTGCATGAGGCGCAGGGCCTCTAAATCGGGGTCGATTGAATCCATTCAGATTTTACTCGGGCACGCTAAGAGCTTGCACGGCGATGGCGCGAAGTTGTTCCTGCTTTTCAGGCGGAAGTACGTCGAGCATCTGATAAAAGTGAATGATCGAAAGTTTTTGGAGCTGTCCATGAACGTTGTGAAGTTCGTGGATTTGACTTTCGACGGTTGCGTCCCATTGATTTTGGGTGACCAGTAATCCTGCCAATTTATCAATTTGTTGATTAAATTCAACGAGGAGGGCGGCACGTTCGTTTTGGTAGTCGGCTTCAAACCGTGAGATGCTGGCACTTTCGGCTTCTGACAAGGATAATTCTTGATGGAGCCAATGATGTCCTAGAGGCGCTGTATCCAGTTCTTTGGGCGTGATCTTTGTCCAACTTAAGGTGAGTAGAGAGGTGAGGATGCAAATGATTAGCAATAGAAATGCAAAGAGGGCCATATTTACTTTAGATGGAGAACTCATCGTACGCTCCGTGCAGCAGGTTGAAGCGTAAGATTGTGAAATACATCAAAATCTAAGGCTTGGATGGCGTATTGCCGTTGCGTAGCTTTTCTGTTTTGGGCACTGCTGAGGCTAAGGGTGGCTGTGGCCGTGAACAAGATCGCGATCATGGTAAAGGCCATGGCTGTACTCAGATTGAAAGGAAGTCGCGAGGGAGTTAGATCTTGTTGATGGAGTCGGATACGTCGCAAAACCTGAGCTTCCAAATTCTTTGGACAGCTAGGGATGTCGCGATGTTTAGCTAACTCAATATAAGGATCGGTCATATTTGCTTTCATAATAACTACAAACGTAGGCAAAGGGATAAACCCTTATAATTTTTGGATATATTTTCGAGGCAAGGACGGATTACACAGCATGGGGGCGGCATATATAGGATCTGTGATGAGTGTAAACGCTTCTATATGAGTGGATAAACCCTTTTAGGGGTTGGCCGTTAATTCTCGCCACAAATCGGTCATCGCGCGTTGTATGCCGTATTCACGAATTTGAGATCGATTGCCCCCTGAGAGGTATTTGCGTACGCGGGTCCCTTGTTTGCCGGAAATCCCCACGTAGAACAGGCCCACAGGTTTTTCTTCACTGCCTCCGCCAGGGCCCGCAATGCCGGTGATGCTCACGCCCCAATCGGAGTTAAAACGTTTCCGAACGCCTTCGGCCATTTGTTGGGCGACTTCTTCTGAGACGGCGCCCACTTTTTCCAAGGTATCGGCAGAAACATCTAAGGCGTTGATTTTCACTTCATTGGCATAGGCGATGATCCCCCCCAAGAAATAATCAGAGCTTCCGGGGACTGAACTGATGCGTTCCCCGATGCCCCCAGCGGTGCATGATTCTGCTACGGCAATATTCTCACCCCGGTTTTTGAGTTTTTCACTCAGTTCGATTTCGATGAAGTCCCCGGTTTCATTTAGGATGTCTTGTCCGAAGGCTTTCAGGGTCTGGGCTTTGAGTTCGGTTACGCGATCGATGGTGCCGGTGAAGCGAAGTTCGACAGAGCCTGGCGTTGAGCAGTAGGCGATCTGGACTTCACGGAAGTTGTTCATTTTGTGTACTTTATCTTGAATCGCTGATTCGCTTTGTCCCACAATTCTGAATATGGCCTGGTGGTGGTCGCGACGGGTAATGGCCTGTTCTAGCCAAGGGCGTACGGCGCTTTCGAGCAGACCGTCGAGTTCGCGGGGAGGGCCGGGTAGGAGCCATAAATGTCGGCTGGTACTAAGTTTTAAATGCTGTGCGGGAGCGATACCTACGGGATTCATGTAGACGGTGGCCCCTTCGATCACTTGGGCTTGGCGTCGCTGTTTTTTCGTGGGTGTACGGCGCAATTGCACAAAATAATTGGTTAAATGTTCATCGGCTTTGGCATGATCAATCACCTTGCGGTGTAATCCACGTGCCACGGCTTCACGGGTTTGGTCATCGTCGGTAGGGCCCAAACCGCCGGTAACAATGACCAAATCGGTGCGGCTTACGGCTTCTAAAACCATGTCTTCAATGGCGGTGGGGTTATCCGGCAAGACGGTTTCCCGAATCATGGGGATTCCGAAAGAGGTGAGCAGTGCGCCCAAACGAAAGCCATGTTGATTGAGGGTGCGTCCCTGCAACAACTCTGAACCGGTGGTGATCACTTCAGCACTGCGAATGACCAAAGGATCTTCGGGACTGTACTCATACAACCGTTCGATCCAGCCCGCAATAAAGCGTTTTTGGTCAACCGTAATATTGGTTTCCATATGGGATTTGACGTGTTCGATGGAATCTTCGATCGAGGTGTGTTGAATCACGGCGACCAAACAGGCAATTACCACCGAGCTACGTCCGACGCCCGCATGACAATGCACCACAATGCGCTCTCCATCTCTGAGACGTTGGGCGATGTCTGGAATCAGTTGATCCATGTCCCCATGTCCCGGCTGCAGAAAATCGATCATGGGGAATTGGGTAACCGCGATTTTATGCTTTTTGTACAGTTTTTTGAGGTCTTTTTTGCAGCGTTTTTTGATTTCACTGTCACTGAGCAAGATCACTGCGCGTTGGATTTCCTCCTGTTTGAAAAAACGAAAAACCCGATCGCTGTCGTAACGACCATAAGGCATGGGGCTCACATACAGCTCTCCCCTTACATGTAAGGGGATGTGGGTAAAGCTGGTGTTGGTGGAGGATAAAGGTTCAAACATACTTTAGGGCATCACTGCGTCTGTTTCTGTAGTGTCTGTCGCCTCGGGTGCGTCGGCTTCAGGTGTCGCGGTTTCTGCCGCGACGGGTTCATCAAATGAATGATTCAATTTGCGGATCAGTACGACATCACGAAAGCTCAAATACACCATGGTGGTGATCAAAATAACCACCATGGCATTGGCCATGGCCATAATGAGTTTGGGATAGATTTTGCGACCGGTAATGATCTCAAACAAGGCGACCATAATATGACCACCGTCCAAAATAATCAGGGGCAATAAGTTGATGATGGCCAAGTTGATGTTGATCAGGGCCGTGAACCAAAGGGCCTGCATGGGATGCATTTTCACTTGGGTGTGCATGCCATTTAAGATCATGACGGGACCACCGACGCCTTGGGCCGCTTTTTTGACTTCTTGACGACGGGTGAAGGCTTTGAGGGTTCTAAAAATGGATCCTTGGAAGTAGTCAATTTGACTCAAGGGGGTAGGGTGAACGGTTTCAAATTCCCCTTGGAGCATGATGCCAACCAGCCATTGCTGATGATCTTCATTCCATTCCGGCGCCACTTGAATGGTGCGGGTTTCGTCACTGCCTTTGGCTTGAACAACGATGGTGACGGCTTCGCCTTCGGCCCCTTGTACTTCATTAATGAATACCGTGGATTCATTGATGTCTTTGCCGTTGATCGAGATCAAGCGGTCATGATCCAGCATGCCGGCTCGTTGGGCGGGGGAGTCAGGAGAGATACTAAAGGCTTCAATAAACAACAAATCGCTTTCGATGGGATAGACGCCCAGTATTTGTCTAAATCCAAGCGAATTGAGTTCGGTAGGAATGTCGTAGAGGTTGACTACTTCATTCTCACGAATCACTTGCATGTTGATGTTATCATTGAGCATGGAAGAAATTTGCACATCCGCCCAAAATTTAATCCTGTCGTTATTGATTTTACGGATGAGATCGCCTTCGCGCAAACCTGCCTCATAGGCGGGTGTTTCCATTTCAACCGTGCCGACGAGTGCAGGTCCGGGGCCTGGATCCGCAGGTTTACCGACCACCCACACGATGGTGGCGAGGATAAAGGCGGCCAGGACATTCATAAAGGGACCGGCGATTGCAATAATGATCCGTTTATAAGGGGCAATGGGTTCTAACACGCCTTTGGCGGCATCTTCGTTTTCAAACGCGGACCCCGTAATATCCATTTGAGGCAGGGCCACATAGCCACCGATGGGTAACAACGAAATTTTGTAGACCACGCCGTTGACGGTTTTTTGCCACAGTGCAGGTCCCATACCAATGGAAAAGGCATCAATGCGCAGCCCAAACCATTTTGCAGTGAGGAAGTGTCCTAATTCGTGTACCAAAACGGTACCTCCAAATAACAACAGCACCGCACCAATTGAGAGAATTAAGGGCCAAAGGGTATCAGTAATAAAAGCAAGAATTTCGATCATAGAGTATTTCCTAACAGGGCGATGAGGAACATCCATTCTTTTTACAGAAAATCAACTATGGAGATAAGGCTTTGCAGGCGGGGAAGGGCTTGCATGAACGCTGAGGTCCATATTTATATTTCCTATCCTAGCTAAATAATCGCTGAATTGATTTGCCAATGACTATAAACGTATGCTAGAAGCCCCGCCTATTCGCGGAAAATGCTTCCGCACTGCCGAATCTTTTTCGGCCCTTTGCTTTCCACGTGTCCGGCGGGTTGTGAGCGGTAATTTAATTCATCCCGGACTTGGAAAATATACATGACATCTTCTATACTGACGTCTCAGACGTCTGACTCATCTGTGCGCCCTGAACAGGGAACTTCTTCACTGCAAGGCGCTTTCAACCAACTTTCTCCCAACTTACAACGTTGTGTGAAGGAAGCGGGGTACACCACGCCTACGCCTATTCAGGAACAATCCATTCCGATTATTGCTGCCGGGAAAGATTTGATTGGTACCGCTCAGACCGGTACCGGCAAAACGGCAGCCTTTACCTTGCCCATTCTGAAACTTTTGGAAGGGAATCCGGTTAAAGTGCATAAAGGCTCTCCCCGGGTATTGATTTTGGCGCCGACCCGTGAGTTGGCGGCTCAAATTGGTCAGAGCATTGAAACCTATGGACGCTTTCTTAACTTAAGACATGCTGTGATCTTTGGGGGCGTAAACCAATTTCACCAAGTGAAACAATTAAACCAAGGTATTGATATTTTGGTGGCGACTCCCGGTCGTTTGTTGGACTTGATGAACCAAAATTATATTCGACTCAACAAAGTGGAAATCTTTGTGTTGGACGAAATGGACCGTATGTTGGATATGGGTTTCATTCGCGACATTAAAAAAGTGTTGCAGGATGTGCCTGAAAAACGTCAGACCTTGTTTTTCTCTGCAACCATGTCGCGTCCTATTGAACAATTGGCGTCAACCATGGTTCGCAATCCGGAACGGGTGTCTATTACGCCTGACAAACCCACGGTAGAACGTATCGATCAAAAAGTGCTGTTTATTCAGCCCGGCAACAAAATGAAAATGTTGGTGAAATTGATCCGCGAGCAAAAGATCGAAAAAGTGATTGTGTTCACGCAGATGAAACACGCGGCCAATAAAGTGGTTGAGCAATTGAGTGATGCGGGAATTCCTGCGGCGGCGATTCATGGCAATAAAAGTCAAGCGGCCCGTACCAAAGCGTTGGACGGATTCAAACGTGGACGTTTTCAAGTATTGGCTGCGACGGATGTGGCAGCCCGTGGCATTGATATTGATGACGTGAGTCACGTTGTAAATTACGATATGCCTGTTGAAGCTGAAACCTATGTGCATCGGATTGGTCGTACGGCCCGTGCGGGTGCCGAGGGTGATGCCATTTCATTCGTATCGCCTGAAGATCGTTCTTACTTAAATTCGGTTGAGAAATTGATTGGGATGGAGATCCCCAGCGATCTCGAGCATGAGTTCCACAGTGATGAAGCACGGTATTCGACCTTGAAGCCTAAAGTGCCGGGTCGTGGTCGTAGTGGAGGCGGTGGACGGAATAACAACCGTAGTCGTACCCGTCCTGAAAATCGTCGTGGTCGTCAAGGAAGTTCCGCACCACGCGGTCGTCGGACACGATAAGCTTCACACGAAAGCTACAAAAAGAAACCCGTGCTGTTTTGCACGGGTTTTCTTTTATCATGATCACTCAGGGCTGGAGCCCTGGGTGATCTCAGGTGGCTGGACCTGGGTTACTTTTTCACGAATTTCGCGATGTACATGCCGTCACCTTTGGTTTCACCGGGGAGCAGGCTGACGCTACCTTCGGTGGCTTCGCCGGTAAGGGGATGCGCAAAAGGAGAGAGGCTGAACTCAGGATGAGCGGCCAAGAATTCCTCGGTGACTTCGATGCTTTCGGTTTTGCATAAGCTGCAGACCGCATAGACCAAAACGCTTCCGCTTTTCAGGGCAGGGGAAAGAGCATCCAGCATTTTGAGCTGACGGCGTTTACCTTGTTGAATGTCGGAGGCTTCTGTGCGCCAGGGTGCATCGGGGTTACGACTCCAGGTTCCTGTACCGGAACAGGGGGCATCCACCAAAATACCGTGAAAGTCCACGTTGGGGAATTTTAAATCCGGCTTCAGTAAATCCAGTACGTAACGACGAACCTTGCTCAAGCCATGACGACGTCCGCGCCGAATGAGTTCGCTTAAAACTTCTTCGCGACGATCGGTGCAGGTTAAATCGACATTGCGATCGGCGTAATCCAAAATTTGTAAACTCTTGCCACCATTGCCGCAGCAGGCATCCCACCAGTGCTGTTCCGCTTGTGGATCACAAATGCGAACCACTTGCTGACTGCTGAGATCTTGAATTTCTAAAGAGCCGGGATGCGCTTGCATCCAGCGACTGACTTTACCTGCGTCATCAAATGCGTAAGCGCAAGGGGAGGCTTCTCCAGCCCATTCGGCACCGTCTTCGATGAGTTTGTCATGCAATTCAGCTCGCGCATCTTTGTCGACGCGCAACCAAGTGGGAGGACGTTGAAAATGTTCTGCGAGGCGGTCGTTATAGTCACCTAAGTGGCTGGTTTGTTCTTTCCACCAAACGGGAAGCCATTGATCTACGGCAGGTAAGTCAATGGACAGAGCCTGTTCAACCGCCGCTTTGCGACCGGCCAAATCCAGCTCGGGGTCAATTTCAGGAACCTCTAAAGATAACTCAGCCATCAGTGCCCGGAAGGCGGGAGGCCATTCGCGGGCTTCGAGGGCCCATGCCACACAAAGACCTTTGGCCAAGGGCAGATCACCCACGGCGCCATGCCAGCGAAACCAGCTAAACACGGCGTCACGAATCAAACGACGATCCCGGCTGCCATATTTTTTATTGCCGGCAATTAAATTGTTGAGCACCCGGTCAGCAGGTTGTCCTTCACGAACTCCGGCTTCCGTAGCTTCTAACATTGCGAGAATGACGGCCGCTTGGCGCGGGGCCCATGCGGGAAGGGGATCGGTACTCATATTAACCTCTTTACTGATTCTGCAGCGTTTACTTCTTCGGTGAGATCAAACGCTGAAATGTTTTGTCCGTCTACGGTAAGTTCGGGATTGGATGCCAGTTCTTTTAGGCGATCTTCGCTGATGCCCGCTGCGAGTAGTTGTGCACCAAAAATGGTATCGGAAAGTTCTAAGCGGCTTTCTTTATCGTGATCGGTGAAGAAGCGTTGTAATTCCACCATGCCTTCAAGAGGGCCTGCGGATAAATGAACACCATTGGAACCTTGATTGACGTCTTTTAAGTTGAATACGTCTTTGTGGGCCAATAATTCGGCACGAATGCTGCCCGCTTCGGCTTTGGAGGGGTCGGTGCTGCCTGTAAGTTGGGTGCGAAGAACGTCCCAGTCCTGATTTGACCGGCATTCGGCAGCGATGATGGCGCGTCCGGGGGTGGTAAAAGGGACCAATTGGAAGGCGTGGAAAGGATTCAAAACCAAAAAGAGTTCGCCATCCAATTTCAAGCGCATGCAGTAACTGCCTCCACCCAATTTGGTGGTGCCGAGGTTATCGCTTAAGGTGCAAAGAGAGAGGGGGGTGAATTCAGGTTGGGCCTGCAGGAATTGATGACCACCCAATACTTGCGCACCGTTGGCCAAGTCTTCTGCAAAAACTTCATGCAATTTTTCCCGTGCCTGCTCGGTGAGTGCGGCTTCGCCATTTTTGCTGATGGCGTTAATGACGCCGTAATGCTGATCCATAATGGCATTTTTTGCCAAATAGGCGGCAGGGAGAATCCGAATGGCATGAACACTTACATCAAAATGATTCAACCGTTCACAGGTCATCTTCAAGATACCGCCCACATCTACATTTTCATGTTGAGCGGTGACTTCGGGTTTCAAAAATAATAGAAATTGATGGGTGTCGCTCTCGACAGGTTTTTCGTATGGCGCAACCCAATGGGCTTTTTGGGTTTCCAAAGTAGTGTTGAATGCGTCAAGCATGGGGGTTTTCATAAAAGTCTCCAAAGGGGGATTCCGAGGGTCGGAAGGAAAAAATCCGCCTTTTCCGAGGGTCGGAAAAGGGGATGTGAAAGTGGTGGGCCCGGCCGGACTCGAACCGACGACCTAGAAATTATGAGTTTCCAGCTCTAACCAACTGAGCTACAGGCCCGTGAGCGGTTTTCCTTAGTGAACTTTATCGTGAATGCAAGGGCAAAGCCTTACAGCTTAAAGCGGTTTGAGGATGGCAACCGTATGACCGGATTTCAGCTCGTCGTCTTTTTTCACGCACAGTTCTGCTAAAATACAATGTTCGGGAGCGTTGACGACCCTATTTCCTTTGTGGGTTTTGAGAATGAGCAAAGTATCGCCAGGTTTAAGAATTTCGCCGGGAATGGCTTTAAGTTGCAACACGGATCCGTCAGTGAGGAGGTTGAGTCTCACTTTTTCTCTGAGTCCTTTCCCTTTTTGGACTTTGGGGGCTGGTGTTTCTTTTGGGGGAAGCGTTTCTGAGGGAGAGGCCTCTTTGAGAGGGGATGCTGCGGACGGTGTGGGTGCAGGCGTTGGAGCGGCGGCGGGTTCATTCTTACGTACCGCGGTGGTGGCATCTCCTTTGAGGAAGGTGATGCCTTTTGCCCCACAACTTGCGACGATGAAGATGTTCTCGTCGTTTACCGTTAAGTCATGGTCTTTGAGTGTTTGGGTAACCGCTTTGATCCCGCGTTTGGGATCTGCGTTATTGAGATCGATGGGGTGTTCTGTGGTGGGAGGGAGATGGAGTTGTTCCGAGGCTTTGGCGATCAATTCCGGATCTGCAGGCACAGGAGTTTTGCCAAAATATCCTAAGATCATTTTACCGAAAGGTTCAGATATTTTTTCCCAGGGGCCGAACATCACATTGCTAAAGGCCTGTTGGAAATAGAATTGGGAAACCGGGGTGACGGAGGTGCCGAATCCTCCGCGGGAAACCACTTCGCCCATGGCACGGATAATTTCAGGATATTTATCCATGATGCCATTGTCCCGTAGCATTTGGGTGTTGGCGGTGAGCGCGCCTCCGGGCATGGGGCACCATGGAATGATGGGTTCGATGCGGGTGGCTTCCGGAGGTAAGAAATAGTCTTTCATGCAGTCTTGGAAGGTTTCTTCGACGGCACGAATTTTATCAACATCTATATCCAATTGATAGTCGGTATGGCGCAGGGCGTGCCACATGGTGAGTACGTCGGGTTGGCAGGTGCCTCCGGAGCAGGGGGCGAGGGAGAGGTCGATAGCGTTGGCCCCCGCATCCAGGGCCGCTTTGTTGCAGCAGACGGCGGTGCCTGCGGTGTCGTGGGTGTGAAAGTGAATATAGGTGTTGTCGGGCAACATTTTACGGGCCCGTTTGATGGTCTCGTATACCACGGCAGGCGTGGCGGTGCCACTGGCATCTTTAAAGCAGACGGAGTCGTAGGGGAGGCCTGAATCTAAAATTTCTTTGAGGGTTTTCTCGTAAAAATCTGGATCATGTGCGCCTTCACATCCGGGAGGCAGGGCCATAAGGGTTACGCAAACCTGGTGTTTGAGTCCGTGTTGGGTGATGGATTTTGCGGAGTCGAGCAGGTTGTGGTAGTCGTTGAGGGCGTCGAAGTTACGAATGGTGGTCATGCCATGTTTTTTAAATAGCTTGGCATGGAGATCGACGATGTCTGCGGGTTGTGAGTCGAGGGCAACCACATTGACGCCTCGGGCGAGGGTTTGCAGGTTCGCATCGGGCCCGGCCGCTTCACGAAAGCGATCCATCATATCAAAGGCGTCTTCATTGCAGTAAAAATAGAGGGACTGATAACGTGCACCTCCTCCTGCTTCAAAATAACGAATGCCGGCATCTCTGGCGGCTTCAACCGCGGGAATAAAGTCATCAGTGAAGACGCGTGCACCATATACAGATTGAAAACCGTCACGAAAGGCGGTCAGCATAAAGTCGATATTTTTCATGGAGTAGATCCTAGGGCTGGGGGATGAAGGGGATGGGAAAAAGGGGCCACCGGGTTGAGAGAAGGTAGGGTACCTGTATTCATAAGCACAGGTACACGGTTAGCCTTGAAATGGTGCAAAAAGGTTGCAGATGCATATTTTATATATGCAATAAAGCGGATAATCAATGTATGAAATTGATTCATGTCTTAACCATTACACCATAATGCCATTTATAGCAATAGGGTAATCGTCAAAATTTTAACGGAACTGATTATTTGCCGCAGCAGGCTTTGAATTTACGTCCGCTTCCGCAGGGGCAAGGGTCGTTTCTTTTGGGTGTTTCGACGGGGGCCAATTCCGGATGTTGTGCCACGGCTTGCATGACATCGGCGGCGGTGCGGCCGGAACGAAGCAGTTGGCACATGATGTCCATGGTGGGTTTCATGTGGGTGAAGATTCGTTTGTAGGCAGGGCAAAGGTAGTTAAGTCCAGGATCGCCAGCGGGTGTTTTCATGAAGCGATGTTTGGGGCATTCTCCGTGGCAGGCGAAGCGTACGGAGCAGTCCTGACAATATTTAGGCAACTTGGAGAGTTTATCTTGGCCGAATGCGCGTTGTTCTTTGCTTTCCACCATGGATTTGATGGAGGTGTTCATGATGTTTCCGAGTTTGTATTTCGGATAGACGTAGTGATCGCAGGAGTAGAGGTCTCCATTATGTTCGAGGGCCATGGCGGTTCCGCAGGTGGGACTGAAGACGCACAAGGCACCGCTCATGCCCATCCAGTTGCCCAGAGCGACATCAAAGAATTGTACAAAAGTTTTACCTACATCCTCACGCACCCACTGATTGTAAATCGTGACCAAAAACTGTCCGTAGTCTTCGGGAATGAGGCTCCAGTCCGTGACCATGCGGTTGCGTTCAATTTTTTGCAATTCGGGAGGCTGGCTAAGATCCAGCCCCATGTTTTTGGCAACGGCGTCGGCATCACGTTCTACCAGTGGAATAAATTGAATATATCCCGATCCGATTTCCTTGAGATAGCGATAGACTTCGGCTGGTTTCTGGCTGTTTTTACGGCTAACGACAGTGAGGGTATTGAATTCTACCTTATATTTTTTCAGGATGTTGAGTCCACGGATCACCAAGTGGCTGGACGGCTTGTCTCGTTTATCCACGCGATAGGCATCGTGGAGTTCGGGAGGACCATCGATACTGAGACCCACCAAAAAATCGTTTGCTGCCAAAAATTCACCCCATTCATTATTCAGCAGGGTGCCGTTGGTTTGGATGGCATTGGTGATTTTTTTACCGTTGGCGTGTTTCTGTTGAAGTTCCACAATCTTACGGAAATAGTCTACGCCGAGGAGGGTGGGTTCACCGCCTTGCCAGGCAAATGAAATTTCAGGAACCTGTTGCTGTTCGATGTATTGGCTGATGTAGTTTTCGAGCACATCATCGGCCATGCGAAACTGTTCGGTTTCTCCAAAGAGTTTTTCTTTTTCCAAGTAAAAACAATAGGTGCAGTTCAGGTTGCAGATGGGTCCGACCGGTTTGGTCATGACGTGAAAGGCAGGAATCCCGGGTTGGGTGAGGGTGGGGGTGGGTTTAGTCATTCGTTTCTGAAGGTGTAGAAGGTTCTGAAAGAGAGGCGTCGGTTAATGCCGACTCGCCCGGGTCGGTGCCCAGGAGGGTGGCAATCCATTGGGTTTCCGCTTTTGATTCCATGGCGATTTTAATAATCATGGTGAGGGGAACAGAGAGTAGCATGCCGACAGGGCCAAAAACCCATCCCCAAAAGATCAACGACATCCACACCACGAGGGTGCTTAGTCCCAAACCTTTGCCCATGACTTTGGGTTCTATTAAATTGCCAATGATGACATTGATGCAGAGGTAGCCGATGCCCGTGGCGATGGCGCGAGGGGTGCCCAGTTGCACCAGCGCTAACATAACTGGAGGAACGGCCGCGATGATGGAGCCGATATTGGGAACGTAATTGAGTAAGAAGGCGAGGATGCCCCACAAAGGGGCGTATTCCAACTGGATGAAGCGGCAAAGGATGTAGGCGCACAAGCCTGTTCCCAAACTAACCATGCTTTTGATGGCGAGGTATCGGTTGAGGGATTCGGAAAACCGATTGAGTGCGGGTACGCTGGCGTGGTTGACCCCCAGGGCGATTTGTAACTTGTTGGGGAAGCCTGCTAATTCTAACAGCAAGAACACCACGGTTAATAAAATCATAAAGGTATTGGTCAGCATCCCCTTTAAAAACTGAGTGAGGGTGTTGACCACGTAGGTCATGGCTTTCCCGGGATTGATCAAGGAGTTGAAGGTGTCGGAATTGACATCGATTCCTTTTTCTGTGAGCCAGTTGATCCATCCCACTGTGATTTGTTTGAGACGAATTTGGTATTGGTCTGAATCACCTGCGAATTGCGTGATGGATGATCCCGCAATTTGCACCAGCAGCCACAACGCACATAAAACGGTTGAAATAATGATCAAAACCGCAAAGGAGGGGCGGATGCCCTTTTTTTTCATCCAGATCATTGCGGGAGAAGTGATCAGAGCGATAAAACATGCCAAAAGGAATGGAATGATGATGCTGCCTGCGGAGCGTAAGCCCGCGATGACCAGTACAAAGGCCGCGAAAGTAAAAAGGCCACGAGATAATCCAGATAAATTCATGCAATATGTAAAACAGAAAAATCAAAAAAGTGCGAGCAGGATTGCAAAAGTATCGTGGATTTAGGCTGTTTTAAAATAGATTGAAAAAAAAGTATTTTTCCTCTTGATTCCTGTCAGAATTTCATTACCTCTACGCCTTCTTCGATACGGAGAAACACACATTCCAGCGTGGCTCAATGGTAGAGCGGGTGACTGTTAATCACTAGGTTGTAGGTTCGAGTCCTACCGCTGGAGCCAATTTACCCCCTTGCAAAAGGGGGTTTTTTGTTGCCTAAAACCCTATAAACATTGATTGAAACGTATATTGGAAGGGTGGGGCGTGTTCGTCATAATAAACGTCTATTTGCCATAGTTCGCGACCTATAACACAACACACAACACAACACATTTCGATGCGTTCCATAAAAAAGGCTCCCGATTAAGAGAGCCGTTATTTTTAGTTGTGGGTAAAGGGTAAGTTATTCTTCAGGATCAAGCCTCTACTTGAGAAAGAGCTTTATGCCTTAATGCATCTTCACGCAGTTGCACTCCTGGTGTTTTCTCACTTGCCATGGCACGAGCCTCAAGAGCGTCTGCTTCTTCCCGTGTGAGTTCTATAGTGATTGATTTGCCGGCTTCAGCTTTTCTTATGATCCGCTCACACTCGTATTCAGCGTCTTGTAGGTGTCTGAATAGTTTTTCAGTCAGTTCTGGATCATCCCCCGCCATAGTCCCTGCAAGTGAAGCTGCTCCGATTAAGCAACCCCTTGCAGCTTTTATAGCTCCGATATTGCTCTCCATTGTTGAACCGCTTCCACCTACCGCATCCTCAGTAATGTAGAGTTGCGTATGATCAGTGTTCAATTCACTTATGGATAGCTCGGCAAGCGAGTCAAGAAGGGTTTGCATGCCTGATTCGCCATGAGGACTGTATTCTTTAATAGCTTGCCCTGTGATATGCTGAATCAGTTTTTCATTCACTTCGTTATCTAATACCACCCTTGTGGCTTCCTCAAAAATACGAATTGCCTTTTCCCATTTCTCGGGTTGGCATTCTAAATCAACTACTGCCTTGTGTTTTTTGATGGCTGTCATTTTTTCCGGGGCTGTCATGATATTTCCTTTAGTTATATCAGGCCTCCCCCCCGGCTTTGCCGACCAGGTACAAAAAGAGGCCCGTGAGCACTCGGCAAAGACGGTACCAAAGGACACCGTGCCCGCAATGGGGCAACGCTACACGGGCCAAAATGGCTAAAGAGGGATTAAGATGTCGATTGGTGGTGTCTTTGCCGAGACTTGTTGATGAATGCCAGAAACACATATAGATGTCAAGCATATGAAGGCGTCTAAATCTTAGCGCCCCACCATGAAGCTCGTCGCGCCGAGAGACGGCTAGGGCAAATGATCAAGGAGCAGAAAGAGACGGTTGGGTTAGCTACTGGCGGACAGCCGTATCAATCAACCCCTACCAGTACCCGTGGGGAACCAGTAGAACGCCCCACCCTATCAGACGTAGGAATCTCCAAGAAACTTTCCTCCCGCGCTCAGGCAATCGCTTCCATCCCTGATGAGGAGAGCACGGAGGCAAACCGAAAAAAGCTCGGTACCCTGAAGGAACCGAGGGGAGCCGTATTACGTCTCTTCTGATTTCAATTCAGTCACGGATACAGGATCAACGACACGCACATGTGTTGGGTTGTTGATCGATCCTAGAGTCTTCATGCTCCCGTTGTCTTGCATACGGCTGAAGATTTCAGAAAGTGAGACCTGATTACCCCCAAGTACATTACTTGCAACGTGACTTTGAGCACCACCAGTGCCATTTTTCGGAATGAATCCACTAAGCCCCGCTATATCAGCGCCGTCCTTTACCATCAACGATGGATCTCTCAGCCACATCCCCAGCTTCTTACCTGCCTCTTTTGCAATCCGGTCTTGTTCATTTTGGGCAATGGATTCATGCCTCCCCCCCGATAACTCAGAAAGTATGCGTTTAGTTCTGCCGGTGTCATTTTCCTTAAATTCGGAAGTCACCTCTTTGGCCTTTTTACCAATCCCTAAAGCTGATTTCCCCGCATCATATACAGTCTTTCCCGTGAAAAAATCGACATTAGTCTTGAGTATTGACTTCACGACTTCGCCCTTCTTGGGGATTTTTGACCATAAATCATCCATCAATGCTAAAAACCTTGGCTCGACAACATTCATGAATGCCGATCCTGCATCCATGAACATAGCTTTTACGACCTTCCCCATATCACCCAAAGCTTTTGACCGTTCAGCCTGGTCGCCACTGAATATATCGCCCATCACATTTGCGAGCACCTTCGCAGCCTTTGCACCATTCGCCGCCCACCGCTCGATTGACCCGTCATTCCGCAACGTATCAAGGCGATCGATCAGCCCTTGGATGGCGCCCTTGCTTAACTCTGAAAAATGGGATCCAAAGTCAGCCAAAGCGCTCGACCATTTCCCGTTCAAGGTAGAGATCAACCCGTTTCCTTGGGTCGAGAGTTCCTTCATCATGTTGTGAAATTGCCCGCCCTCACTCGTCATCGATTTAAGGGCACTGATCACCACAGGAAAGCCTACTTGACCCGAGCTCACAAAGTCAGCAACTTCACTTTCAGCAATCCCGAGCTCCTTTGACAAAGCCTTTACGATAGGGATTCCACGTTCCATGAACATATCCATGGTATCTCCCTGAAGCTTTCCTTTACCACGAATCTTAATCAGGACATTACCCAATTCATTCAAGGGGGTTGATGTTCCTGCCGCAATATCACCAAGCATCTTGATCTCATCAATAACATCACCCGCAGCCGATCCGGTAGCAATCAGGCTTGTGCCTAATTTGGTGACTTCATCCGCATCAAAGTTGGTGGAGTCGGAGAAGCTAACCATCTCCTTGTAGATCTTCTTCGCTTCTTTTGCGTTTCCGAGTGCGACTTTTAACTGGGTTTGAACCGTCTCCACGTCAAACGCTTTTTTGACGGATACACCAAAACCGCCAAGCAGACCACCTCCAGCGAGGATGGTACGGAAATCAAACAGCCCTCGGAACGTGGCCCGAATGCTTTTAGCAATACCTCCAGAAAAGTGTAGCAGACCTCTCATGGCACGCTTACCGTTCCCCATGGCCTTGTCAAAATTTTCCTTCACCAAGATGTTGAATCTTAAATCTTTACTCATAGCTGATTTGCTCCGATAGGTATGTTTTTTGTAATTAATTGGGGTGGCGGTGTCTTATTCACTCGACAGATCGAAGGCCGTCCATGCTGAATAGGTTTCCCATGTCTGGGACTGCCTTAAAGAGTCTGTCCCTACTGGTCCGTTCTGGATCGTGATATTTGCCACGCATACCCATTTGATTGATGCAAGATTCGATCCGGTGATGTTGGCAGACCCCACAGAAGCCGATGGCGTGCCTTCAAGAATAGATCCCGCAGCCGTTGCCGGCATCTCACTGACATTCGTATGTATACGGGTACAAGAGAACCTCCTCACTACTCGAACTTGTGTAAGGTCTGCATTGCTTGGGTTATCCCGGAACTCTAAAGAATCCGGGCAATCAACAAATAGCCATGCTGTAGTCGCCATTAAATAAACCTCAATTTTATAGCTGATACTGCACGATTCACCTGTTCTTGATCCTCTGGATCAATCTCTAAAGCGTATGCCATGACATACATGCTTAGCGCTTCAGGATCGAATCCAGCTTTAACAAGAAAGTATTCGATAGCTGAATGGGCAAGCTTCACCTTGGCCTCTCTAAACGGTGCCTCTTTGACAGATCGTTCAATCACATCATTCATAAGCTCAGCTTTTCGCTTTTGCAGTTTGTCCATTTAAAGGATCCCCTGTTCGCGCAACTGACCTTCACGGTCTCGCATGCCTTCAGCGGATGTATTTGGGGTGGCGCTCATAATCCGCTTTGCAATGGCGCTGTGTTCATATTCGTTGTTTGAGATCCGACCATGCAGGGCATAGGCTGAAATATCTTTAATATGGTTCTGGGGATTGCCCCCAGCTTTTTTAATTTGTTCATTCACACCGCAAAATGCTTTAGCCATTGCAATGTCTTGGTCATTATCGGTAGGTTCGGTCATCATTCCCCCTCCACATCAAAAGCAATGACACCGGCGTCCACCGCTGACACTAACGTTTTATAGCACCCTGCAAGCTGTTCAGGGGTAAGATTCATGATACGACTAAGGCTGTCATCATCCCCCTTGAAATCGTTTCTAGCTGATTTAAACGGTTTCGCGCTTTCTTTACGTAAGCTTGTGATTTCCTCACCTACTTTTACCGCTTGATTCTCTAAATTCATTAATTTGAGAGGTTTAAATTTAAGCATGATCGCGGTTGCGTCCGTTTCAGAAAAGACTTGAGCCAATGCTGATTCAGTATCGTTAAATTCTTTGAGTACCTGGGCTTTCAGCTCTCCCGCTTCACCCTCCAAGAGCTTGACCTTTTCAGCACATTGAACGCCGGCCTCGTAATAAGCTTTCCGACGTTCGTTTTCGAGACGTTCGGCGGTCAGATCAAGTACATCCAGTGCGTTACGTCTCGCGGGTGCAAGTTCAACAGCGGGGGTTTTTGTATCAAATTTAAGCTTTACGCATTCTTTGATGGCGTTTTTAAATTCAGTGCTGGCAGTGATCATATTATTTGACATGGTGAGTTTCCATTGCGGGGTTTAAATTCGTCTTCCATAGGTGACATCGTAATCAATTTCCGTATCTGCGAATCAGGATATGCGCCACGCCTAGACGCCTTCCCGCAGTCTTTATCCGACCATTAGCAGCGGCGACAGAAAACCCTATTTTATGGGCTTCAGTTTGAAGGACTTTATTTGCCAAGCGAACGGCGACAAAAAATAGGGTGATCCCTGATCCGTCATCCACTTTCGACAAAGCCACAGCTAATTCATGAGCCGATCCTTCCAGCCCTGGACGTGTGACGACCTCGAGGGCGTCATCTGGGCATGTGGATTCTTTAAACTCCCTGAGAAGCTCTTCAGCGCTCTCTAGGTATTGTGCAGATGGATCATGCCTAAACAAATTTTCATACCCTTCCAAGAGCTCGGAGTTCTCCCATTCAAGAGATAGGCGTGATAGTCCAACCCGACCACGAAGCGCACGAGGTGCAAAATCTCGAGAGGCAAGGGGGCACTTTGCGCAAGGCGTGCTTTCGTATGGGGTGTCCTTGTGAATGCCTTTTATGATTTCAGCATGGAAAGAACATTCATTGCATGAGTGTAGGTTGTTTGTACGGTATGCCATAATTTAGGAGCACGTAGGCAGTTTGACTACAATGTTAATAGGCTCCCCGCCTGGGCCTGAGATCTCTTTGCGGTCTATGAAGTCGCCTTGAGATTTCCCCAGTAATTCCGAAGCCCTTAGACGTTCCTTCATTTCTTCATCTTTTGAAAACATGATGCGAGTCCAGAATCGTTGACGGCCTTCCCGGGTGGCGATTGCAGCGCAAGTAGTTTCCAAGCGGAGTTTTTCCAGTGCTTCACGAATATTTGCATTTGTCAAAAGTCGTGAGCTCTGGGCCTGCGCCTTTGCATACCCAGCGCTACGGGTGGCCTCTAGAGCGTTTCCGCCATTGGCTGAGTAAGCTTCACAGAATCGCCGTTGCTTCTCCGTGAGTCCGTTAAACCATCGATCATTATCTTTCATGCCAGCTCCATGCTAATAAGTTAAGTCGTCCCTTCATGGAGGTGGCACCGTATTCAATTCTCCGTTTCTCGGATTACAACAATTTCCAACAAAGCCCCAAGTGTTGGATGGTGTTCTTATGTGGACCCCGTCAGGCCTCGCGTCGTGATGCTGGTGAGTGTTTTGCGTTCTAGGTTGAACACATTGACGGGTTGGCCTGAAGGGGGCTTGTGGTGTGGTTTCTATGCTTTCTGCGTCATGAGCATGAATCACTTGCCATAAGCGTAATGACGGTGAGTGTCACGGAATGTTAGAACACACCCTCTATCCATTTTCTTTCAGGCAGGCCTTCTTTGCTGTGGAGATTCGCATCATACTTGATACTTTCAAGCACTCGGTCACAATCCTGGTATTTTTCAACAGCTCTTCTGTCTGGATGATCCGCGAACCGATTTTCTGTGCCGTTGTAAGCAAGATAGAACTTCCTTGTTTCCGTCTGCACAATGTAATTTTGCCATTGGGCGCCATCGGTACGACCATGCTGTGATTCAATCCTTTTGTAGATTTTCCACTTCATGATAACACCTCACATGGTTGAGAATTGAACCCTATGATTTCTGCATGATCCGTAATCCGTCGAATGATGGACTCCACAAGGGCAAGCCTTTGCTGTGTTGGTTCTGCGCCTGTCATTGTCTGGAAAAGACTCCGGCCGCTTGCCTGCGTTGTGATAATAACCGGCCGTCTATTTTGTTCCGCATGGTCAATGAGATCAAACAGGCTACGTAAAACGGCATCCGTGAATGTCATCTTGTCAAGATCATCCAGAATAAAGCCGTTGTAATGGTACTCAGGTTCTTCATGAATATCAGGGTCGAATTCACTATCTGGGAACCCCGTCATTTGCAACGGCTTCAGCGATCCTTTAGCCATGGCCACACATCGGGCATAATCGACGGCACGCACAAAACGATAACCTTCTGCAGCTTCAAATACTTTGCCGTCTTCACACAAGCAAACACCAGCCATGCAAGCAGCGCGGGTTTTGCCCAATCCTGTAGAGCCATACAAAACAAGCCACGGCTTCCGGCTTGGGTTCATGATCCATTGCGCCACCTTCTCAAACCCGCTTCGGTCAACCGAATTGGAAAAATCCAGGGGTTCATGGTGAGACAATGGATATTCGCAATCTGGATCGATCGAGCTATTCATAAAACCCTCCCAAGGGGAGCAATCGCTGAAGGCTTCAAGCTTCAAGATGGAAACGATATAATCTTTGAATGTGCTCATGATTATTCCCACCCCTCAAAAGATATGCCTGATGCTTTCGGGGCTCCGTCAGGAGTTAGCCCCGAAGAAGCATTAAAGGCATTATCTTTTTTATTAACTAACCTTTCCCCTCCGGAGGAGGGAAAGGTTGTTATATGTTGTCCACTGGGTTGAGGGACTTCCAGTGGACACGGTTTTCCGTCTCCACTGCTGTGAGTACGGGCCACTGTAGTGGATGCGGATACTGACGGCTTTATTGTAATTGTTGCAACTTTAAATTTTCGCGTTTTAGGGTCCATCTTTGCTGATGTTTTGACCAGCTTCATTTTGGTCAATTCTTTCAGCCGATAATTGACAAGACTAACACTTACACCGCATCGATGAGCAAGTTGCGCACGGGTCAATTTAAATGAATTGCTATGAACTCGGTTCGCCTCATCAAGCAACTCTGTCCAAATCAAAATTAACGCACCGGCATGTTCGGGATGCTTGGCGATGATTTGACGACGATCCCGCTTGGACGTTGCAAACCACCCCCCATTTGAAGGGCTTGATTCGGTTGCTACTTTTGAGCCGTCAAACTCGTTTTGTCCCTCGCTTCGGCGGGGGGCTTTTTTTTGTTCGTTCATGATGTTTCTCATTTATTTAGGTTTAGTTTTAAGTGTCATCTTATTTTTCCTGTGTTGTGGGTTGTTGTGTTTTTTGTTTAATGATCAGGAGAAGCCTGACCAAAATTTAGTTTTAAGAATGCGCTCACGCACCGGCCTCTAATTCGCTTGAATGAATACGTAGCGTTTTAGGCGATCCTTTAGAAAGGTATCGATGCTTAAGCCGTCCGGCCTTGCACATGCGTCGCACGGTAGCAGGGCAGGTCTTGAAGTTGGTGGAGACCTGCTTCACTGTCAGCCATTCCCCTGGCTCTGCTGTGGTCTCTGCTTTCGCTCCCTCTAGACGTTCGGCGATGATCTTCGCATCTTTGTCACTTATCATTCCAGAGACTTGAAGGCTGGAGAGCACGTTCATCACCGTTTTTACGGATTTGTCAGTTGATGTTGCGCTCACGCTTGCCCCTCCCGTTCAATGTAAGCAAACACTGAGGGCAACCAGACGAGACGAACGCCTCTGGTGTTCCCCGGCTTCACTAAAGCGCGGGATTTGATTTTCCCTTCCGCGATAAGCTGAAAGAGGTGTGACCGTGAAAGTCCGGTGTTCGTGCAATACCCCCGTGAAGGTATACGAATCCACCGCTCATGTTGTGGCCCCGCGGTGATGAGGCATGGTTTAGTTGTCTGCATATTTGACACTCCTGTTTTAGTTAGCGGGAGCATCATGAACCTTTATTGGCTTAATAGCACATGGTCTAAATAGGGCAGGTTTGCCCTATTTTCGCCGTTCTTTTAAATATGCCTCAATATGTTTTTTGAAAGAGTTTGGAGATGTGTTATCGACCCTCCATTTCTTGCATAACCAATCCCAAACAGTGTGTAAGATATAGTCAAAACCCGTTCCCTCGGTTGCCGTTATTTCCCCACCTGTTGCGTCCTTAAATTTTTGGGCGATATCCGCGACGATGTCTGTTTTCTCCTTCATTTCTGGGCGGCCTTTCCGGACGGTACCTTTATTTACTTCCTGAATAGCTTCACGGGTAATTTGTTCCAGAGCGTGAACCATCCGCCCAGATGTTGGAAAGTCACTGAATAATGTTTGTCCTTTTGCGTAATTTAACCATTTCATAGCCCCTGAATCCTTCGTTCTTGCTAACGCTTTTTCCAGCTGTTCAAGTGCCCGCTTCACCTCTTTCCGGGTGGGTTCACCGTTTGCCAGATCACGCAATGGAGAGGCATACTTCGTCGTTTCTTCACAGAGTGCAACAAGGAAAGCTTCACCCTTTACCCGTTCAATACCCATTCGCTCGATCTCACTTAGAATACGTGTGCGGGTATCATCTGGAATCATGTGGGCTGGATGAAGCTTAAACGGTAAACTTATTAATGCCTTTGGTTTGGTATCTGTTTCTTTCATGCTTCAATCCCTCTCGCTGTTTTAAGTAAAAATCGCACGGCTTTGAGTGAAAGATTGTCAGCCAGTGCCTTCAATTCCTCACGTTCACTTCCCGATGTGCCGATAGATCTATATGCAGGTGACAGAACGCTGATATCTAATGCGCCGGCCTTTGCATAGTATTTGTCCAGCGTTCCTATGTTGTCACCTGTCATCTGTTTTAACAATCCCACCGGCACGCCTGATAGGGCAGCACATACAGTGAAGGTATGCCTCAAGGAATGGAACCCATAAGGCGAGCGGGTTTGCTTACGTTGTGTTTTTGCAGTTTGTTCGACTTTCCCTACTGCCTGAATTACAATTTTCTGCGTCCGTTTATCAACCCAGCTTTTGCAATGGTTGTACTCATGCGCGATACCTG
The DNA here is from genome assembly GCA_029719485.1 of Kiritimatiellota bacterium B12222. Taxonomy (GTDB): domain Bacteria; phylum Verrucomicrobiota; class Kiritimatiellia; order SS1-B-03-39; family UBA6053; genus UBA6053. The sequence continues at coordinate 2,410,112 of CP120722.1, forward strand.
GCAGTAAGTAATCTTGATTTTTCATAACGGGCTGAAGTGCTTCTTTCAATGCTGGTAGGATTGGCACTTTTACCTCTGCACCGGATGTGTTGACCGTTTTGAATGGCTTATACTCGATGAGTCCATCACGCACATTTTCCCGCTTCAATAAGGCTGCATCCTTCAACCTCATTCCTGCATACAACCCAAGAGCGAATAGGACAGGCCATTCTTCAGGGTATTCAAATTCTGTGTTTCTCGTTGCTTCGATTAGCAATGTTTGTTGTTCCGCGGTGAATGGCTTCTTTTCCTGCTGGGGCCCCTTTCTCACGGCATTTTTACCAGTTGGAAAAATATTATCTTTTACCCAAGGATTACGGATATGAATTTCATTGCAGATGCGGCCGCACCCACACCGGATATCGTTGTATCGTGAATCACTCAGACCGCTTTTGACTACGGCGTCAAGGAAGTGTTGCGCCGTCTCTGGTGTGAGGTCTGCCAAGTCATCGACGCCAGGCCGGTTCTCTTGGATCCACTTTGCAAATTTATTCCAGCCTGTTTTATACATTTTTAGTGTACCCGCTCCGCAAGTGGGGTTCGTCTCTAAAAACAGATCCCATGTATCAGCGAGTGGGAGAGGGCGCCTGTTGATGTTGTTCTTGGCGTCGGAGATAATCGTCATTGCTTCGATTGTGTCCTCTGCGACCGCCACACGAGTTAACCCCTTTGCTTTCTGCTTTGCCTCACGGAGGTTCTTTGTCTTCAGGGAAGTAGTTTTCCGTTTCCCATTGGCGCCGATGACCTGGAATCCGTACCCTCCATTTGATAATTTTACAATTGAGCCTGAGCCCTTCTGTCTTTTGTTCGCCATAATTCGCCTAAGTTCGTGTTTGTCCATATAAAATGCATTTCGGGAATAATAACACAACATAATAACAACATAAAATGAGAAAAAGCCTTTAGAATATAGAGAAAAAGTAGGTTCGAGTCCTACCGCTGGAGCCAATTTAAAAGCCCTTGCATCTGCAAGGGCTTTTTTTTGTGCGGAAAGTGAAGGGGGCTGTGGATTTGTGGCGGGGTATTTGTGTGATTCTGGTTTAACGGCACTTTCCATTTGTCTATCTCTTGGGAGGTGATATGAGAGCGGTCTTCTAAACCCTCAAAGGATTTACTATGAAATTTTACCCGTTCCCTGCTCTTCGTCCTCCCACAGAATTGGCTTCTCAAGTAGCCAGTCAGCCTTATGATGTGATTGATAGCGATGAGGCTCGTGTTTTGGCTGAAGGCAATCCTCGTTCATTTCTGCATATCAACAAGCCTGAAATTGATTTGCCCGTGGGCACGGATCTTTACAGTGATGCTGTTTACAATAAAGCCGCTGAAAATTTTGAAGCGTTTCAAGCCAATGGTTGGTTGCGTCGGGATGAAGCGCCAGCCTATTATTTGTACCGTCAAGAAATTGAAGGTCACAGTCAGAGCGGTTGGGTAGGGGTTTGTCATACCGAAGAGTATGAGCAGGATTTGATCAAAAAACATGAGCGCACACTTCAGAAAAAAGAAGATGACCGCACACGTCATGTGGCTACGCTTAAAGCAAATGCCGGGCCTATCTTTTTAATGGTGCGCGCGCCAGAAGCGTTGAATGTGCTTAAAGAAAAAATTCAAGCCGGTGAGCCAGAGGTGGATTTTACCAGTCCTGATGGGGTTCGTCATACGGTTTGGCCGGTAACAGATGCTACGGAAGTTGCGGCGTTGTATGCAGAGATTCCTTGTTCTTATGTGGCGGATGGTCATCACCGTACGGCCAGTGCTGCGCGTTGCTCTAAAGATTTTGCAGCAGCGAATCCTCATCACACGGGCCGTGAAAACTACAACTGGTTCTTGTCAGTGATGTTTGCGGCAGATGATTTGTTGGTGTTGCCTTATAACCGTTTGGTGAAAGATCTGAACGGTCAAAGCACTCTTGAGGTGCTGGAGAAAATTCGTGAAGCCGGATTCGAGGTTTCTTTGGCGGATAATGGTAAATCAAGTGGTCGTACCGATGTACGCATGTTTATTGAAGGAAGCTGGTACAAATTGGTGAAAGCGGCTCCTGAGGGTGCCGATCCTGTAACGGCTTTGGATGTCAGTATCTTGCAGAAAGATTTGCTTGATCCCATTTTAGGTATTGAGGATCCGCGTACCAGTGATCGTATCATGTTTAAGGGTGGGTTTGATTGCGATGTCTTGCTGCAAAAAATGGTTACTGAAGGGAAGGCCGCGGTTGCGTTTTCGTTATATCCTACCAGTACGGAGGAAGTGATGGATGTGGCTGATGCAGGGATGATTATGCCTCCTAAAAGCACTTGGTTTGAGCCTAAGTTGCGTAGTGGATTGTTTATTCATACACTGGATGACTCAACCACTGTTTCGGACGCTGTGTAAGTAACGGTTTTGTTTCTATCTACTTGAAAAGCCTGTGCGGTTTCGCACAGGCTTTTTGTGTTCATGGGTGGTGAGGGTGTCGCTTTTAAGTCTTCGCGCTCGTTTTGGAATGTGGCTTTAGGCTTTGAGGGAAGGGTCAAAGTATTTGGCTTGCCCTGTACAGGCCATCACCGAACGCCATAAGGTACCGTCAGTATCAATTTTTTTGCGGGCATAGGTTGCTGCGGGAATGGGCACATTGACAAAGGTCTCATTCCAGTATCCGATGACCATATTGGTTTTTCCTGCCATGGCTGCATGAACCGCGTTTTCGGCTAGTCGATGGCATTGGATTTGGTCTGTTCCGGATGCGGGTATACTGCGAATAGAGTAGCTGGGATCAAAATATTTAAGAGAAGTGGGGATTTTTTTCTCTGAAAAATAGTCTTTAAATTTCTCACAGAGAAAAGCGCCAATATCTTGTTTTAATAGATTTCCAGAAGCATCCCGATTGTCGGGGAGGTCTTGGAAGAGGTGTTGTCCTGCACCTTCTGCAACGATGATGACAGCATGCGATTTTCTTCTAAAGCGTCTCTCTACGGCTTTGAGTAGGCCATTTTCTCCATCTAATTGCCAGGAATCCTCGGGAACCAGGCAAAAGTTGACGACGGGGTTGGCGAGGGTGGCGTAAGCGGAAATGAATCCTGAATCTCTGCCCATTAGTTTCACGATGCCGAGTCCGTTGTAGACGGAACGGGCTTCTACATGAGCTGCTGTAATTACAGGGGTGGATTGATAAACTGCGGTTTCGAATCCAAAAGAATTTCCGACGAATTGAATGTCATTGTCGATTGTTTTGGGGACGCCTACTACAGAAATTTCTAGCTTTTGTTTTTTAATTTCCTCGCTGATATGGCTGGCTCCCTTGAGGGTGCCATCTCCTCCGATGGCAAAAAGCATATTAATTCTCATGCTGCTTAAATTTTGTACCATTCGTTTAACGTCTTGGCTTCCTCGTGAGGTGCCGAGAATGGAGCCTCCTTCCATGTGGATGGTGTCAACGCCATCGGCATCCAGTATCTGCGGAGGATGTGACTGTGGGTCTGCCAGTCCTGCATATCCGTATGGAATGCCGTAGATTTCTCTCACTCCGTATTCTTGGGTGAGGGTTTCCACAATTCCTTTAATGACTGAATTGAGGCCGGGGCAGAGTCCGCCACAGGTGACAATGGCTACCCGTGATAAAAAATGAGGGTGGAAAATTTTTGCGTGGGGGCCTGCGGTTTCCATGGATGGAAGAGAGGATAGGTCGCCGTCTGAGTTGAGGAGGGTGCTGAGGTCGCTGTTGACCAGGGTGCGGTGTTCCTCACGTATGTATTGATGTGTTTTTAATTTGAGTGGACTTGGGACGTTGCAAGGTCCTAGTTTATCTACATTGAAATCAAAGGTCGTTTGTTCTGTATTCATGTTGGTTTCTGTCGGTTTGACCGTTGTGTATTTTCAAGGTGAAGATGGGTCGAAGATAAGTGCGTCGGAAAGAGCTTTATGTGAATGCCTTAGGCTGTGGCAGGGGGTTTTGAAGAGCGTTCTTATCTTTAAAGTACGCAGTGAAGTCAAAAATAATCCTGTAAGGATCCTGAGAAGATTTTATGAGAGGAGTTTTGCGGTTAACTGAAAAGTTGGGTTTGGATGCGGTTGGCGCAGTCTTGCATGAGCTGAAAGATTCCGGTGGCACGTGCCATGTCTGTTCGTGAGCGTGGGGCGTAACACCCTAGAGAACCGATGATTTCGTTGGTGCTGCTTAAAATGGGAACGGCGATGGCTACGAATGAGCTAGGGTGTGTGTTGTTGTCATTGCAGCCTCCTTTGTGGCGGATGAGTTCAAGTTCTCGGGTGAGGCCTTTGAGGCTGTTTTCGCATTCGGGCCAGTCCTTCGTTGATGGAAGTCCGGCTCGTTCGATGAAGAAGTGTAGTTGTTCGAGAGAGAACCAGGCAAGAATGACGCGCGTGGTACGCATTTGGTAAATATGTTCATCTGCTTTCCAATTGGGAGCCTTGGTGGTGTCATCTGTTGCTAGTTTGCGAATGAGTTCCACCCGCTTTCCGTTGACGATGGAAACCAGAAGCAGGCTTTCGTTGAGGTCGTTGACGGTTTGTTCGATAATGGGGGTGCTGGTTTCTTTCAGTTTGCGAATGATTCCGCCTGTGCGCAATAAGGTGTAGCAACGCTCTCCTTCGCTGTATTGTCCGTGAGCGCGGCGTTGCGCATAGCCACAATGTTCTAATGTTTTAAGGAGGTTATGTGCGGTTGCAGGGAGGATTCCGGTGCTGGCGTGAACATCGGAGAGTGTGAGTACTTTGTTTTCAGAACTGTGCTTGATGAGAAGTTCTAAAATTTGAATGGCCTTGGCAACAGATTTTACGGGCTTGAATGTCATATGTTATAATTCCTGATATTCAGTAATGCTGAATATTAAATCGCATTTAATGGCTGTTGTCAATTGACTTTATTTAAAACAGTAAGTTATAACGGTTTTGTTGGTGTTTGAATAAATTGTATATTCAACAATAATGAATAATAAATCTGATTAAAATCAGAATGGAGATGAGTTATGCAGGACTACGGAAGTGCTAAAATGAGTGAAGAAGAGCAGGCCAAGGAAATGAGCCAAGCGTATTGGGATTTATGGAATCCCGACGTTCAAGCCCGTATTGATGAAGGGATTGAGCAGAATCGAAAAGCTGATGGGGTGTTTACGTTGGACGATGTCGCTCCGGGGGCGGTGGTGGAGGTAGAACAGGTTTCGCACGACTTTATTTTTGGTGCTCATATTTTTAATTTCAATCAGTTGGGCTCGGATGAGTGTAACCAAAGATACCAAGCGCTTTATGGTGACTTGTTTAATTCGGCCACCATCGCCTTTTATTGGAAGGTTTTTGAAATGGAGGAGGGGAAACCTCGATTTGTGGGTGAAGCGCGGGATACGGCCGACTTTTGGAATGCAGTGGAAGAGCCGAAAAAACAACCACATTGGCGTCGTCCTGCTACGGATCCCGTGGTGGATTTTTGTGAAAAGAAAGGGGTGCGTTTGCATGGGCATCCCTTGACCTGGGGAAATCAAGGCTGGCATATACCGGATTGGCTGAATGAAAAACTGCCTGAAGAATATCGTAGCCATGGACGTTATCAGGCCAATGGAGCGTCATTTAAGGATATGGATGCTTATTTTAACCAGTTTACTCCTGCAGAACTTGAAGAGATGTTGCCTGGATTTACAAAAGAGTTAAATTATCAGATGGTTAAACGCATTACCGACATTACTCAGCGGTATAAAGATCGGATTCATAGTTGGGATGTGGTCAATGAAAGTGCAACAGATTATGGGCTAGGGGTGATGGTTCCTGGGGACCAGATTTGCAAGAGTCGATATGGTCTGATGCCGGGGGATTATGATTATTGGTCGTTCAAGTTGGCTGAAGAGATTTTGCCTGAAGCAGCCAAGCTTAATATCAATGATTACAATTTGGGTGATAACTATGTGAATCAAGTGAAAACGTTGCAGGCACGTGGGTGTAAAGTGGATGTGGTGGGTGCGCAATTGCATATGTTTAAACCTGAGCAATGTACGGCCATTGCTGAAGGACTCAAATATCATGACCCGGAAGAGCTCTTTGAAACCATGGATCGACTCAGTCAGCTGAATCTACCCATCCATATGAGTGAGCTGACGATTACCGCACCGGGTGGTGACCTGCATGGTGAAGCGATTCAGGCTGTGATTGCACGTAATTTTTACCGTCTGTGGTTCAGTGTTAAACATATGATGGGCATTACCTGGTGGAATGTGGTCGACGACTGCGGTGCGCCCGGTGAACCGTCTGTATCTGGATTATTTCAGCGCAATATGGAACCAAAGCTGGCTTATCATGCGTTAAATGATCTTATAAATAAAGAGTGGAAGACGCGCACGCAGGTTCAAGCTTCTGATGAGGGGACGATTTCGTTCCGAGGTTTCCGCGGGCGTTATCGTTTGACGTGGACCAGTCCTGAGGGTGAAGCGAAAACGGCTGAGGTTGAACTGAGTTAGTTTGGTTTCTTTGCGTCAGTCATAAAAAGCCTGTGCGGACCTGCACAGGCTTTTTTGTGGAGACAGGCAAGAATGCCTATGATCCTTTGGTTTGAAAAACGGAGTTACAGGTGGGAATAAAAAAAAAGCCTGTGCGGACCTGCACAGGCTTTTTTGTGGAGACAGGCAAGAATGCCTATGATCCTTTGGTTTGAAAAACGGAGTTACCCTTCTTTGAACTGAGAGACGAGGGCCTGAACAGAGGCTTTGGCATCGCCAAGCAGCATTCGGGTGTTCTCGCAGAAGAAGAGGGGGTTTTCTACACCGGCATAACCGGGACGTAGTGAACGTTTGAGCACGATACAGGTTTTGGCCATGTCCACATTGATGATGGGCATTCCCCACAAGGGGCTGGTTTCGTCTGTACGTGCGGCTGGGTTGACCACGTCGTTGGCACCAATTACGATGGCGACATCCGCCATGGCCATGTTGGGGTTCACATCGTCGGGCTCTACCAATTGTTCGTAAGGTACATCAGCTTCAGCCAAGAGTACGTTCATATGTCCGGGCATACGTCCGGCCACAGGATGAATGGCGAATTGGACTTCGCATCCGTTTTCTTCGAGCAGGGCTGCGAGTTCTTTTACGGCGTGTTGGGCTTGGGCCACGGCCATTCCGTATCCAGGAACAAAGATGACCGAACTGGCGGCTTCGAGGATATAATAGGTGTCGTCCGCAGAGATGGGCTTGGCTTCACCTTCCACGGCGGCACCACCGGAAGAGGCGGTAGCTGAACCGAATCCGCTGAACAATACGTTGCTCAAACTACGGTTCATGGCTTTGCACATAATGCCGGTCAGAATGATACCTGAAGCACCAACCAGAGCTCCGGCAACAATCAATACCGTATTGCCGATGATAAAACCAGCGGCACAGGCTGCGAGTCCGGAGTAGGAATTCAAGAGCGCAATGACCACGGGCATGTCTGCACCCCCGATGGGGATGACCACCATGACACCAAAGGCGAAGCTCAAGAGAATCGCGAGGAGTAACCAAGGATCTGTAAAGCCGGATGGGCTCATGCAGAACAACGCACCACACATCAAGATGAGTGCAAGTAACGCGATGTTGACGGGTTGCTGTCCTTTGAACATCACGGGTTTGCCGTTGATTTTCTCAGACAATTTTAAGTAAGCCACCACGGAACCGGTGAAGGTGACCCCACCGATGAGTACGGCCAAATAAAGCGGAATACTTTCGGCAACGCCCATATCCGGTTTGGCAGAAGCCCAGCCTACAAAGACAGAAGCGATACCACCGGAGCCGTTAAACAGTGCAACCATTTCGGGCATGCCGGTCATGGCGACGCGTTTGGCGGAGATGGCGCCGATGGCGGCACCGACGACGATACCGGCAATGATGAATCCCCATGAGAAACCGGAGTCCACCAAGGTGGCCAAGAGGGCGAGGGCCATCCCTACAGCGGAAATGAAATTTCCCTGACGGGCGGTGGCTGCAGATCCCAGACGTTTCAGCCCGATGATAAACAAGACAGAGGCGACAATATATACGAGTTGTTGCATGTTATTCTCCTCCCTTCTTGCTCTTGAACATGCCCAGCATGCGGTCGGTGACTAAATAACCGCCAATCACATTGATGGTGGCGGTGACCACGGCGAGGAAACCAATGATCGGAATCATGATATTGCCTTGAGGCAGGTTTTGCAGCGCAATGACGGCTCCCACAATGGTGATGCCTGAGATGGCGTTGGACCCGGACATCAGTGGCGTGTGCAACTGTGAGGGGACTTTGGTGATCAATTCTACACCGAGGAAAATAGCCAAGGCGAAGACAAACAAGGTGAGTCCCAAGCTGCTTGACTCAGTGACCGTGGCCACAGCGGATTGTGCTTTTTCCATGTCCATGAGTTCATGGACTTGAGATTCCAGTCCGGCCAATGAGGCTTTTAATTCCTCAATATGGCTACTCACTTGTTCAATTAATGTTGTATCTGTTTCCATGATTAGATCCTTTCTTTGATCATTTGATGAACCACGGCGCCGTCATGAGTGATTAAGGCACCCTTGATGATTTCGTCGTCCTGATTGAGCGTAAACTGTTTTTGTTCTTTGTCCCAGAAATGCTGGACCAAGTTGAAGAGGTTGCTGCCGTACATTTGGCTGGCATCGTAGGGGACACGGCCTTCGAGATTGGTGTCGCCGATAATGGTGACGCCGTGTTTAACCACATCTTTATCGGGCTCTGATCCTTCGACGTTTCCGCCGGAACCAGCGGCCATATCGACAATCACGGAACCGGGGACCATGGCTGCGATTTGTTCGTCGGTGATCAAGCGGGGGGCTGGACGTCCGAAAAGTTTCGCGGTGGTGATCACAATATCAGACTTGGCAATGGCTTTGCCTTGGGCTTCTTGCTGTTTGGCAATTTGCTCAGGGGTCAACTCTTTGGCGTATCCGCCATCGGTTTGTCCGGTTTCACCCAAATCAATTTTGAGGAATTTGGCGCCGAGGGATTGAACTTGTTCTTCTACCACGGGACGGGTGTCAAAGGCTTCTACCCGAGCGCCCATCCGTTTCGCGGTGGCAATGGCTTGCAGGCCGGCAACTCCGGCACCAATGATAAACACTTTACAGGGGGAAAGGGTTCCCGCGGGGGTCATCATCATGGGTAAGCTGCGTTGTAATTTTGAAGCGGCTTGTACGACGGCTGAATAACCAGCCAAACTGGCTTGAGAGCTCAAAGCATCCATCTTTTGAGCGATGGTGGTACGGGGAATCATTTCCATGCTGATGGCGCTGACGCCTGCTTCGGCAAATTTTTTCACGTTTTCAAGATCCACAAAAGGGTCGAGATAACTGATGTGAATGGCACCTTTTTTAAGACCTTCGGGACCGGAAGGTTTTCCAAGGCGCATCACCAGATCTGCATCGGCCATGGCGGCTGCGACGTCGGTGATGATTTCCGCACCGGCATCGCTGTAAGCGCTATCTTCGATGTGAAGGGTGTTTCCCAGTCCGCTTTCCACTTGGACGGTGGCATCAAGCGCGACGAGTTTTTTTACAGATTCCGGCAAGGCCGCAACCCTGGTTTCGGTGGGGTCCTGTTCTTTTAAAAAGAGTAGTTTCATGAGCAATGCTTGGGTTAAGTTTTCAAACGTGATTTCATCAAGTTGCAAATCATATATGATTTATCCGATAAAAAGACAAGCTCTTCTGCAGAAAAGCTTGAGTCAGAGGTGGTGTAGCACAAAAGATTAATGATGGCGGTACTTTTGTGAGGGTGAGTCGATTAATCCTGTAGGGGTTCTAGGGTGACGCCAGAGGGGGGCATTAGTCGGGGAATGATGGTTTTGGTTAATTTTTCGCGTCCGCGTAAAATTTCCATGGTCAACTCATCTCCCGGTTCGGTGAGGCGGATAAGGGTGCTCAACTCGCCGCCACTGCGAATGCTTCGTTTATCAACGGAGAGCAGGAGGTCTCCGGCCATCAGGCCGCCATCAAAGGCGGGGCTGTTGGGGAACACTCTGCTGAACAAGACGCCGAAGCGGGTATCTTGCATCATGACTCCCAACCAGGGGAGTTCTTCGGGGGAGGTGCCCCCCATGATCAAATCCGCAGCCCGAAGGGCCTGATTGGAGGGAACTGCGAAGCCGATGCCGATACTTCCTTGGCTGACAGCGCTGCCTGTACGGATCATGGTGTTGATTCCGATAAGTTTGCCTTCGACGTCAATCAGGGGACCTCCCGAATTGCCCGGATTAATGGGGGCGCTGGTTTGAATGAAGTCCACGATGGGGAGGTTGGCTTCTGATCGCCCTTTTTGGCTGATCAACCCGTTGGTGACGGTGCTACTCAAACTGAAAGGGGAGCCAATGGCCATGACCATTTCACCGACCCGAATGGCATCAGAATTTCCGGCTTCAATGGCTGGAAACGCTTCGCCTGTTTTGCTTTTGATTTTGAGTACGGCAATATCCAGTTGTTCATTACGTCCGGCAACTTCCGCGTCGTAGCTGGTTTCATCTTGGAGAATGACTTCAATGCGTTCTGCGCCTTGGAGCACATGATTGTTGGTGATGATAAAGCCGGCTTCATCAATAATCACCCCGGATCCTTGGCCTACGGGGCGTTGGGCCTCTTTTAAAAGTCGTCCAAATCCATCGATGAGGTACTGGGTGCCTTCGGTGCGAATAACAACCACGGATGGCAGGACTTTCTCAACAGTGTCGGCCATGGCGGTATTGAGTGCCTTGGCGACTTGCAGGGGTTCAGCATCTTTAAAGTCGATCTGAGTCTGCGGGATGAGTTGTGCTGGGGGAATCTGTGCCTCGGTATCTGCTTTAAGAAGAGGGGCGGTCTCCGTTTTGCCACAACTCCAAAGCATCAGAGAACAGATGAAGGTGAGGGTTATTTTAAGCAGTTTCATATTTTAAGGGGTAGGTTCTGGGTCAAAAGGTTCAGAGCGAATCTCTCCATCCTTTTTAACCAATTTTTCGATTCTACGTTCAACTTCATTTAAGCGTTGGCCACATTTTTCTACTAAAGCTGAGCCTTCTTCAAAATGGGTAATCATTTGATCGAGGCTGAGTTCGCCTCCTTCCATTTGTTGGACCAAAACTTCGAGCCGTTTCATGGCTTCTTCAAATGGAATTTCGTCTTTTTTTTCGGAGGGGCTGCTCATTTTTTTCGCTCCATGCCGGTCATTTCGATAAACGTTCTGGCGAGTTGATAAGACATCGCGGGGCGGATTTGATTCAGAATGTAGAGGTGAATGCCGGGAACATCATGTTGGAGAAGGTCGACAATTTGTTCGGTGCACCATAGAATACCTGAATTCATGGCCGCTTCTTTATCCTCACCTGCGTGGGTCAACTTTTCAGCCAAGGCGTTGGGGAGGGTGGCTCCACACATACTGGTGATGCGTTGAATTTGCCCCAGAGATAATGCAGGCATGATGCCGGGTAAAATGGGAAGGGTGATCCCCGCCTTTTCGCAACGGTCTACAAAACGATAATAATAATCGTTATCGAGAAAAAGTTGGGTAGTGATGAAGGAGGCTCCGGCGTCCACTTTGGATTTTAAATAATCCATATCGATGGCATGGCCTTGAGACTCGGGATGGCCTTCTGGATATCCGGCGACTCCTAAGCAAAATGCAGGGTGACGCGCTTTCAACAGCTGGGCCAGATCACGGGCGTTGGCCAAGCCACCTTGGGTGACTTCAAAGTTTTCTTGTCCCTGTGGCGGATCTCCGCGGAGGGTCATGATATTGCGATAGCCCTCTGCAAAGATTTGATCAGCGATTTCGTGGAGTTCGGCTTCGGTATTTCCCACGCAGGTGAGGTGGGGCATGATGGGACCATAGCCAAAACGGCGAAGCAGGGTTGCAATTTCAAACGTGAGTTCACGGGTTGAGCCTCCCGCGCCGTAGGTGACCGTGACAAAATCGGGATGGGTATCGATAAGACCTTCGGTGGCATCCTGTAATGAACTCATTCCTTTTTCTGATTTAGGCGGAAAGAATTCGTAGGAAAGCAAGGGGCGACTGCGATTTTGGAGCAGTTCGGAGATGGGAGTGTCCACAAGGGGGGATGCGTTTTTCATGAGAGCTCTTTCTATGGATGCAAAAACAAAAAAGGCAAAGAAAAACCCCGGCGTTGTGCGCCGGGGTTCGAAGTATGACATGTTCTCATCTTAGAGAAGCATGAGAAAACTCCATTAACCAATAGCGTCTTTGGCAGCTTTGGCGATCCGGAATTTCAGCACTTTCTTTGCTGGAATGCGGATTTTTTCGCCAGTAGCAGGGTTACGTCCGTCGCGAGCTTTGCGGTCAACCACAACTAATTTCCCGAGTCCGGGGATGGTGAATCCGAGTTTCGCTTCTTTGTACGCCATTTGTACCATGCTTTCCAATACAGCAACTACGTCTTTTTTGCTCAGATCGGTTTCTTCTGCGAGGGCGGCGATGATTTGTGTTTTAGTTTTGGGCTTAGCTGCCATGTGTACTCTTCTCCTTGAATGTTTATATTTGGTAACGGGGGTTCCAATCACTTTGAAAAATCCCGATAGGCTATGTTTGTTGACTATTTTTAACTTGGCAATCCAAAAAGTGAACGTTTTAGGATTATTTGGGGGGTTGGAGGGTTAAATCACCTGTTTTTACATAGACTACACTGGATTTGAGTCCTGATAAATCGCGTTTTTGAATCGCGGTGAACCAATCGCTGCGTCCGGCATCGGGTCTGGTGAATTTAATCCAGTTGCGTCTGCTGAAGAAAACGGGGTATTCTCCGACCACTTCGAAGGGGATATTGGCGGAGCGCAGGGCGTAACTGAGGGTGTCCACACGCTCCGGATCGTCGAACTGATCATGGGTTGTGAAAATGTACCCATTGTACCCATTGTTCACCAAACGTTCCTCGAAAGGAAAATCCACGCTGCGTTGGAGTCGCATGGAGAGCATGGCGGGTTGGGAGTATTGACTGTATATGCCGACGGGGTGGGTCTGCAACTCTTCCCAAGGGAGGTCATTGGGAATCTTGTTGACTTCAAATTGAGGGTAGAGAATGCCTAAACTAAAGGTGAACACCCAAACGGCACCAATCAAGGGTTTGTAGGTGGCGTTTTTATGGCAGGCGGTCCAGAGCATCCACAGCACCAGTCCTAGGGTAAACAGGGATGACCAGAAGCTGAGTTCAAACCACAGGCCAAACAACGCCAGTACCACGGCCACCAGCGACAATAAAAATGTGGAGAGCATGAGCAGTGCCCGTCGTGGGAGAGGGCGTAACTGGTCCAAGGTCCACACGATGATCATGGAGGCGCAGGGCAGAATGGGGATCATGTAGCGCTCAAAGGAGCGCATAAAAAAGAAAGGAAGGATGCTGGACATCAACCACAGGGATAACCACAGGGCTTTGTGGTTTCGTTTGTTTTCTGTGGTTTTTTTGAAGCTGATGAATAGTCCGGTGAGGAGAATAAAACTCCAGGGGAAGACCAGCAACATGGCACCACCCAAGGCATTGAAGGGGGATTTGATGCTGACTTTGCTCAGGCGGTTGCCCACGATTTGGGTTTCCAATTCTGCAATAAAATCGGCATGTAAAATTCGCATCGACAAGGGCCAGGGCACCGTAAGCACCAAGAAGCAGGTGCTGAACAGGATGGCGGGGAGGATGAGTGATTTTCCAGATGGTTTTTGGGGAAGCAGGGCGTAAGCGATGAGCAGGGCTGGTACGGCAAACAATAAGGATTGGGGACCTTTGGAGAGGGTGGCTGCCGCAAGTGCGATTCCTGAACAGGCGTATAAATAATGTTTGCGATCTTGGTATGCGGCAAGGGCCAAGTAGACGCAGAGCAGGCTAAAGAAACCTAGGGGCATATCCAGCATGGCGCGACGGCCTTCCACGGCGACTCCGGCAGTGGCCAGCACCGCGATGCCCGCCCAAAAGCCTGAGCGTTTGAACAGGCGTTGATGGAAAAGGGCGGTAATTGTGGCCATACCCGCGCCACTGAGAACGCCTACCAGACGTGCCGACCAGAGGTGAATGCCCAAGGTCTGGTAGCAAAGGGTCATAAACCAATAGATGAGGGGTGGTTTTTGGAGCCGGACTTCATCGTTGAGGCGAAGGGTCCAGTAGCTGTGGTCTTCGATCATTTCCATGGGCGTACGCATGGTGACCCAAAATTCATCTTTTCCGGTTATGGCTGATTCTTGCCAAGTACCGATAAACAGCATGACAAAACCGAACAGAAAAAGCAGGCGTGCGTTTTTCATGCCTGATCCAGCGCTCGCATGGCACGAATGCGTTGGAGGACGGTCGGGTGACTGTACTCCAAGAACACCAGCCAGGGGTGAGGGGTGAGATTGGAGAGGTTGTCAACGGATAATTTTTTAAGTCCTTGAATCAGGGGCTCTGCAGAGCCAGTGGTTCTGAGGGCATAGGCATCGGCTTCGTACTCGAATTTTCGACTCATCACACTGGTCAGAACGCTCAACAGGGTGCTGACAGGTGAGTAGAGGAAGCTAAAGAAGATCAGTCCGGCATACAAAGGCAAGGGGGAGGATGCAGGTAAGCCAAAGGCTTCATAAAGCCCGGGTTGGCTGATGAACAAGGACATGACCCAGAATAAAAATCCGGTACTTAAAATGCCCACCACCAATTGTTTGATGATGTGTTTACATTTGGCGTGTCCCACTTCGTGCGCAAGAATGGCGACGAGTTCTTCTTTGCTGTGGTTGTCGATCAGGGTGTCGTATAAAGCAATGCGGCGATTCTTGCCGAAACCGGTAAAGTAGGCATTGGCTCGGGTGCTCCGTTTAGATCCATCAATTTTGAAGAGACCTGAGAGTTGGAAGCCTTGATCTTGGGCATAGGTTTCGAGGGCGCTACGCAGTTCGCCTTCTTCGAGGGGATCAAATTTGTTAAACAAGGGCAAAATGACAACGGGCGCGATATACATCAGGATCAGTTGTAACACCGTTACTGCGACCCAACAAATCCACCAGGCATGGCCGCCGGTTTCACGGAAAAAGTAAATCAGCAAGGCGAAAAGAGGAGCCCCGATAAGTACGCCCAAAAACAATCCCTTGATTTGATCAATGACAAAGGTTTTGGGTGTGGTTTTGTTGAAACCGTATTTTTCTTCGATCACAAAGGTGTCATACAATTGGAAAGGTAAGCCCCAAAGGGTATTGATGAGCAGTAAAACCCCTGCAAATACAAGCCCTTGCAAAATCATGGATTCTGTGGCTTGAGTGGCAATGCTGTAAATCCAATTGAAGCCTCCGAGCAGAATAAAGGCCACGAGTACGGAGGTTTTGAGTACGCTGGTAAAGAGATCCACCCGGGTGTTCTCTCTTAGATAATTCTGACTTTTTGCATATTTGTCAGCATCGTAGACGCCTTGAAATTCATCTGGAATTTCGGGCACCAAGGCCGAGAGATTCAGCCAGTGAATCCAGATGTGGAAAAGAGTGAAGCCGATAAGAAGAAAAAGGACCGTGAGTAAGTAAGGGTTCATGAGATGTTCTCTTAAAGCGGAAGTTCAAAGGTCGCAAGGGATTTTCTAGTGAGACTGGTTTCTGCTTGTGGTATTTTCAGGAAGTACAGAGATAAGTAGTCATCACACTCCCTGGTGAGGGTAGATGATTTTCTGTTCCATCCATGGAGGGCGATTCATTTACGCGCAGCTCACCCGCGGCTGCCTTTTACCTCTCACTGGGACGGGTATGTAGTGATGAATTGAGTTTGTGGGGCATCGCTACGGCTCCCGGAGGCTACGCGGTAAATTTTATTCTCCCTGATTTATTTATCATGTTCGTTGGTTTCAGGCCCTGCTGCTCCGGGAGCTGAAAACGAAAGAGATGTGATTTTTTGAAATAAAACAGTTGTTTTTATGAGCTCTATGGATGGAGGTGCTGGTCTTGTATTCTTTCGTGCATCGACTTTTATTTTCTTCCCCTGTGTCTCTGCTGCCCCAGAGAGGACTAAGGATAAAGAAACATCCCAGTTGACAGCTTAGGTAGGGCCTATTACTATCGTTGGATATGACATCATCATCTCAGATTATACGTGTAGGGTTGCTTTCGACAGATCCAGAAATGAGCAGTTGGTTCTGCGAAGATATTGGGTGTATTGAAGAAAACCAATGCCAGACGGTTACCTTTTCTAATCGGCAACTTTCATTTCATGAAGCCAGTAGCGGGGAGGCGGATCATAAATCATTTGATGTATATGTGGGGATAATTCGTTTCGTGGATGTGTTGTCTTTGCAAAAGCTGGATCAATTACTTGCAGATCATGGCGCAGGGAAATTCACACCGACCTTGGTTCTGATTTACCGTAATGAAAATGAAACGGATTTCAAAATGAGTTGTCCGTATTGTGGTCAGAAATTGTGGGTGCGTGATGTGGATCAGGATAAGCGGGGGCGTTGCCCTCATTGCAGTAAAGGATTTACTTTACCCGACCAACAAGAGCATATTATTTCGACCTTGCGACTTCCGCCGAGTGTGCATGTGAAACGAATTACCCGTCAGGACCCCGGTTCTTTTGCTGCGCCTCTGCGGGATATGATTCAATTGGCCTCGGTAGAAAATTCACTGAGCAATTTGAATCCTGAAAAGAACACCTTTATCACGGATACGATGCAAGTGAACATCGATGACGAAGGCGCTTAATTGCGAGTTTCGTTTTATCGCTAGTAGAGAGTGAGCTTAGCGTTCATTCGCCCAAGCCCTCTTTTTAGAGGGCTTGTTTATTTTTTAGCGTTCTTGCGGGCCCAATCGGGCACCGTTAAGTTCATATCTTTTAATAAATTCTTCAGATCCTGCCAGACGGCTTTTTTACCCGGAGGATTGTCGTGTAACACGGACGGAGGGAAGGTGGAGATTAATTTCCCATAGGGGGTGTTTTGCCACATGCCTCTGACGATTTTTAAATCCATGCCTGCGGGACTTATTTTGTGCAGGGCTTCATTTCCCATAACCAAAATACGGGTGCCTGCGCCCGAAATATCTTCGGGATGGGTGAGTTTCATGGGGGTGGCGAGCGGGGCATAGCCTGCCGCTTTTAAGATTTGCAAAAGTAATTTTCCGTTAAGCTCTTCGAATTCTTCCGCAGAGGTGACTAAAACCACGGTAGTTTCGGTGGATGCGATTTGGTCTTCGCACTCCACCATACGCATCAAGGTACACCACACCAATTTTTGGGTGACCGCTTCCACCACAGGTTTCGCTGGAGGCGGGGGTGGCATGAGAGGTTTTTGGGCAGGCGCCGCGGCTTCAACCACCGGTACGGGCGCGGGTTGTTGACGGGGTTTGGGCGCAACGGGTACCGTTTCAAGCACAGGAAATCCCTGCGTTAGCTCCACAGAGCTGATACCTGATTCTTCCAGCCCCCTTAAATAGGAGTCTAGCGTTTCCAAAAGTGAGGATGAGGAGGTTGGCGCATTCATAACAGTGACAGATAAGACTCCATATCAGACGAATACTCAGCTTCAATCTTCAAAAGCGCTCCAGTTTTAGGATGAGGAAATTCGATTTGCTTGGCGTGGAGCATCACCCGTTCCGCTTTGGGCCATGGGGCGGAAAACTGGGCTTGTTTTCCGGCATAGACCGTATCCCCGATGACGGGATGACCGACATGCGAAAGGTGAACCCTGATTTGATGGGTGCGACCGGTTTCGATTTTCACTTCCAGCAAACCGCCATTTCCGCCCGCCACTCCTTTTAAGAGTTTAAAGTGGGTGATGGCATCGCGAGGGCTGAGACCATCTACCGCCCGCTTTTTGCGATGTACAGGGTGTCGACCGATGGCTTGGGTGCAGGTTTGTTGATAAGGATCAGGAATGCCATGGCAGATGCAGTGATACATTTTGGAGACCTGTCGGGCTTTGAAGGCATTTTGCAAATTTTCAAGGGCCTCGCTATTGCGAGCGAAAAGCATAACGCCACTGGTGCCGACGTCTAAACGATGAACCAGACCCGGTCGGTGGGTTTCACCTGCATCGGCCATATCGGGGAAGTGATGTAACATGGCGTTCAGGACGGTGCCTTCTAAATGGCCCGGTGCGGGGTGAACCACTTGCCCGGTACGTTTGTTGATGGCGATGAGGTCTGCGTCTTCGTATAAAATTTCGAGCGGGAGGTCTTCCGCTTGTGGGGCTTGATCCTGCACGATGAGGGGGATTTGAATGTCGAGTTTCATGCCGGGGACCGCATGAGAGCCCGGGCGAATTTTTTTGCCATTGCTGAGGACCAATCCGTTTTTAATCCATTGCTGAATCTCACTTCTAGAGTAGTCAGGAAATTGAGCGGATAGCCAGCGATCAAAGCGAATTTGGCCAAGATCTTGGGGTATCATTATTTGGTTAATGGGATGTGAAGCGTTAGGCATTCGTAATTTTTTTCTGCTAGAGGATTGTAAGTTGTGTAATATAAGGGCAAGAATTAACTTAATCATCATGAACCCATGATTTGAAACCTTATACAGATATGAACCGAAACGCCAACTCTTTGGGTATTTTTACCGAGTCCGTCAAAAATGTAGCCTGTCCTAGCTGTAATGCAGAACTGGATGTCTCTGATTTTCAGGTATTTGAGGAGATCACTTGCCCGTCGTGCAATGAGAAATTCCAAGTGCCCGGAAGGTTAGGAGGTTTTATCCTGATTGAAGAATTGGGTCGGGGGGCCATGGGCTGTGTTTATTTGGCCATGGATGAAAGCTTACAACGCTTGGTGGCGTTGAAGGTGATTCGCAAAGAGTATGGTTCTGATCCGAAGATGTTGGAAACGGTTCAGCGGGAAGCCCAAGCGATGGCGACCTTGAATCACCGGAATATTGTTCAGGTCTATGCGTTTGGACGGGTGAACGAGCAACCTTACTTTGTGATGGAGTTGTTGGAAGGGGAGCGTCTGGATGAAATGATGGAAGGGGGTAAGAAGATTGCTGAAATTCGGGCGTTGGAAATTGCCTTGGATGTGGCGCAGGGACTGGATGCTGCGGATAAAGCAGGTCTTACACACGGGGACATTAAACCAGCAAATATTTTAATGAACGAGCATGGGGTCGCCAAAGTGGTGGATTTTGGTTTGGCCCGATTTATGGAACCGGGTGCTGAAATTGAAGTGTGGGGTACGCCGTATTATATCGCGCCCGAAAAAGCCCGTAAGAAAGGGGAGGACAGTCGTAGCGATCAATACAGTTTAGGTGGAACCATTTTTCATGCTTTGGCTGGACAGCCTCCATTTGATGGGGCGAATCCTACCAAAGTTGTGGTGGCGGCCTTAAAAGAAGAGACCCCCAATCTGCTCGATTTTAATGAGAATGTTACCGAGAAAACGGCGGCAGTGATTCGTCGAATGATGGAGAAAAATCCTAACCGTCGTTATCCTACTTATGCCTCCTTGTTGTCTGATTTATCTTTGGCCTTGAAAGAAGCCAAAGAGGCTGAAGAGCAACGTAAACGCGAAGAACAGCGTTTGCATGAAAAACAGAACAAGAAAATGAACCCGTTGATTCCCATTATTTTGGTGATCACCTTGTTGGTTACAGCGGTCATAGGCGTAATCGTGTGGAAACAAACCAAGTCTGCAGAGGGACCTCAAATTCAATATTTGGGACCTCAACGGTCGTTGGCCGCACCATTTACCCGTTCGGAAATTCGAAATTTGACTGAAGCGGTTAAGGCTCTGAAGGATAAGAACATCACCTTGGCTGAGAAAAAAATGGCCACGGCAGAAAAACATATTCCGGAACAACACGCTGCATTGGCATGGGCGAAGTTTTTAGAAGCGGGGATGTACTTTTACGCACAATACCCTGAGAGAGCGAAAGAGCTTTTAGAAGAAGTGGCCTCAACGGAAGATCTGATTTACGATGCCGATAAACCGCCTTCCGAAGATCCGCAGTTGTTGGCAAATTATGCGCTGGGAAATGTAGATAATAAAGACCTTGAAAAAGCGATGAAGAAATCTGATCCCTATTATTCCCACATGGCGGAGTTAGCGAAAGGATATCGACTTCTCTTGGGGGGAGACGCCAATTCTTCGGGAAGACATTTCAAGTATTATGCGCAGTTGAATGTACCCAATGCGAGTTGGCCTTATCTTCTACAACCGATTGCTTCGGTCATTCATGTGCCTGGTGAAAAATTGATGCCCGTTGAAGAAGTGGACCTGAGCAATCCAAATGTTCGTAAAGGTGATTCACAAGCGCAGGCGGCAAGTTTGCTTGCGGGAATTGGCATTCGCTCTTCAGAAGGATACCCCTTATTTAAGATCAATTCGGTTTCGGATGATGGTAAATTGAACAAAGTGAATAACCAATCCGTTAAATGGAATGTGTCGGATAATAAAGCCATGGTGCTGATTCCCAATAACCACATGTTGGTCAATGCTTCAGGAGTTCAAGTCCTTCCACAACGTTCATTTACGTTAATCGCCAGAATGAAAACATCTGATCCGGCCGATCTTAACTCCAAGCAAAGTGATGTGTTGTTTCATTTTGGTGCCGATAACGTTAGCTCAAGTAAGAAACCCGGTGCGCAGAGTCCTGTGAAAGGAATGGTGGTTGAAATTCTGCCTGCTTCGTCGGGAGACCCTGAATTGCGTGTACGTTGGGGAGATG
Source organism: Kiritimatiellota bacterium B12222 (assembly GCA_029719485.1). Lineage (GTDB taxonomy): Bacteria > Verrucomicrobiota > Kiritimatiellia > SS1-B-03-39 > UBA6053 > UBA6053. Next base: position 2,430,717 of record CP120722.1, read on the forward strand.
GCGAAGAAACTCTGTTTGAAAAAACATTTTCCAGTGGGAAGATTCGGCCTGGATTATATCAAGCCTTTGCGCTGAGTTGGGATGGGTTTCATGCAGATGGCAGTAACCCCAGCTATCAATTGTCTGTTTATGTGAATGGGGACAAAATCGGGGATATTCAATTTGATCCTGATTTACTTAACCAAGTAACGGGGCTTGATCTGGTGAGTTTCGGTGCCGGAATTAATCAGAACAGTTCAATCGGTTGGGATGGAAGTCGTTTGCGGAAATCCAAAGTATTGATTTTTGATCAGGCGCTGAATGAGAAAGAAATCCAACAAGTAACCAAAGATTTATTCTAGGTGGAAAGGGCTTACCATGGAAAGTGTTGAAGAACCTGCTGCAAATACTATTATTCGAATTGATAAACTCGGACGCAGTTCTTGTGAGCACTGTGGTGAAGTTTTAGAAGTTTCTGACTTTCATGTGTTCGAAGAAATTCAATGTCCTGCCTGTGAAGGTGTGGTTACGGTTCCTGGACGTTTTGGGAATTACTATCTCTTAAATGAATTGGGGCGCGGGGGAATGGGGACGGTTTTCTTGGCCCGAGATGCGCAGTTAAATCGTCAGGTAGCCCTCAAAGTGTTGAATCCAAAGTTTGGAAAAGATCCAACTTTTGTGGAGTCTCTGTTGAGAGAAGCGAAGGCTGCGGCGGCCTTGAATCATAAAAATATTGTTCACATTTATACCTTTGGTCAGGAAAAAGATCAGCCGTTTATTGTAATGGAGCTGGTAGATGGGATCAAGTTGGACGATTGCATCAATTCCGAAACGGAACAAAGTGAAATGGGATGGTTGGATGTGATGTTGCAAATGTCCGCTGGTTTAGCGGATGGGGAGCGTAAGGGGGTCGTGCATGGTGACATTAAGCCCGCCAATATTTTGATGGATGAAGGGGGCACAGCCAAGTTGTCGGATTTTGGTATCGCCAGAGTGGGCGGAGGAAGTGATGATAAAATTCTGGGTACACCCTTATACATTGCGCCAGAAAAAACACGGGGCAAGGAAGTGGATGCGCGTTCAGATCAATTTAGTTTGGGTGCGACCTTTTGGCATATTCTTTCAGGATATCCTCCCTTCCCAGGGAAAACCTCTAAAGAAGTAGTGTTGAAGCGCTTTGAAAAGCCCAAACCTGATATTCGAAAATTTGCGCCCCATATTTCAGATGAAACTGCTGAGCTGTTGATGAAATTAATGGAGAATGAACCGGATGATCGGTTTGATTCTTTTGATGATGTCTCGGCGGCGATTGAAAATGTGATGAAGAATTTTGAGCGCAGGAATATCGAAAATGAGCGACGCTGGTATCGGCTGGAAGAGGAAGCGAAAGTGCAACAATTTCTTCAGCAGAAGGGGATGAAATGGATGATAGCCTGTGGCCTCATCTCGTTGGTGATCCTCTATATCTTTTTCCGTTGGTTTATTTAAGTGCGCCAAATACGATGGAGGGAGAGTTCGGCCTGTTGTCCGATCACCTCGCGTTGCCATCCCTCCGCTTCAATGGCTTGGAAAAAAGGACGAGCTACCGAGCGACCGGGTTCTCCCAACCAGATTTCTCCATCGGGACTTAATAGCTGATCAAAGGTTTTGAGTAAGGGTGAAAAATTTCTGTTTTCGTAGGCGACATCACCGGCGAGTATCCATCTGAAATGTTCAGAGAGATCAGGTTCACGCCAGTCCAAACGTTTAAATCGGATATGATCGGCACAGCCATTTTGATGGGCATTTAATTCTGCCAACCACAAGGCTTCTTGCATGTAATCGCTGCAGACCCCTTTGCGTCCGAACTGTGCGGCCAAGATGCCGGGTAGTCCTGGACCACAGCCTAATTCCAACCAAGGGCCAGAGGGCAAGTGTGAATGGCGGAGGGCGATGGTTTCTGCCATGAGTAGGGAAGAGGGCCACAGTTCCGCCCAATACGGCATGCGCTCGTCTTGAACATCCGGGTGGTCTGGATCTTTTTCCATCAACGCATTGAGCAAAGGGTCGATATCACATGCTGTCCAAATCTGTAAGGTATTTTGTTGGAAGCTGAAGTCCTGATAGCGCATGGGACAGAGTTTCTCTAAGCGCATCAAAGCCGCTTGCGCAGGTTCTGGTAAAGGGTGGGGAGGGTGCATGTGGTTTTGTTTCTATCGATGAACACAAAAATCTATGCACAGGAAAGCATATGACAAGTCTGTATTTAAGGTATGGACACCCCATCTCCTCTTTAAAAATTATTTTGTTACCTCGTAACGAAGGAAGAGGTTTTTGGGGGGAATGTTTTGCAGAGGAGGGGTGAGTTCAACTTCAACAAAGTCTTTATTGAGAACGCGCCGTTGTGTTTCAATAAGTTCATTTACCAAGGGCGTCCACAGGTCTGAATTCAGATCAGACGTTACCTGTGGTGATAGGGTTAAATCAGTAGCGCCGCTACGAATTACGGTATAAAATGTAGGTGTTCCGTTGAGAGAACGTATCTCAATTGCTGAAGTATCCTGAGGATTGATGGGGTCAAGTCCCAGTCCGTATTCTACAAGATTAGAGTAGGGGTCACCATCTGGGTTTGCGCTGTGGCCCCAAACGCTAGCCTCTTGTTCTGGATCATCCACAGACGCCGGTCCAAACTGACTGCGTGCCCATGTCGTGTACGCCTCTTCTGGTAAGCTACCCGCCGCAGAATAACCCACCGCATCAGCCACAACGTATCCATTGGCTGCTTCATTAGAGATGCTAACGCTGCCAGTTCCCGCATGAATAACGAATTCACCTAGTGATACCCATTTGCCACCGTTCGCTTGTTGATTGATGGTGGTTTGGTAGGTTCCGTTGTCGCTGGTAATGCTAACAGGGGTATTGGTTGCGCGATTGCTGGCGGATGGCCAGCGCATGAATATTTCATAGGTGTCGGTTGTGGGCACGTTCAATGCATACTGCACCGATTTATTCCCTTGTCCGCTATTTTGATCATGGCTGTAGTCGATACCATAATTTTCAGAAGAATAAGTGGAGACTTGCCAGGTGCCGGTGAAGGTGACACCAGAGCTGGCATCATTATCGATGATAATGTCGGGACTGCTCCCCCCCTGTGCTAGGCTGAGGCTATTGAAGAGATATTGTAGGCGGTTGGTTGCTTGCAGACTGTCAGCGCTGGTACTGGTTACCTGCGTCTCTATAGGCAATGCACGGGCATCATGCAAGAGGCCGTCGGAACGTAAGCGCCATTTGCCGTCGAAAATGCTTTGTTTGTTTCCAATCCCTTGATGAACCCAAGCACGGGGAGCACCCCGTCGGCCGGCCATTTGGGGAACAATGCTTCGGCCCCGGTAGGGAATGTCTTCAGGAATGGGAATACCTGCCAATGCACAAATGGTGGGGAACATATCGGTGATGTCGACGAGATCATGGGCGCGTTCCCCTTGGGGAATCGATGCGGGACCCCAGACGATGAAGGGGACATGGGTGCCGCCATCGGTTAAGTCACGCTTCCCATCTGTAACGGTGCCCTCTATGGTTTGACGGGTAGCATGGGTATCAGTGCCATTGTCACCGATGAAAAATACATACGTGTTTTCGCGGATGCCCAGAGATTCTATTTCCTCAAGGAGTTCGCCTGTAAGTTTATCCATGTACGCAATCATATTTTCTAGTGACATGGGACGTCCCGCGGCAATATCATCTGGAGTGGATACGATGGGGGTATGGGGCAGCATTTCGTTATGGACAATGAGAAAAGGTTTTTCCTCATCTCTCGCCTCTGTCATTTTTTCGATCACATACTCTTTTAACACATCCGGCCCAAATGCATCTTCAAGATCCTCCAGCACATTTCCGTCACGATTTAAACTGGGATTCCAGTAACGTTCGGTTTTGGCTTCACCATCCCATATTTGCCAAAAGCACCAGGAATCAAAGCCTGCTTCGATCAGGTGGTTGGGGTGATAGAGGTAGGTGGCCAGTTGCCATTTACCTGTGACACTGGTGGCGTATCCCGCATCGCGGGCTAATTGGGCAAAGGTGTGTAAGCTTGTAAAGTCCACTTTATCCGAAGTACCTAAGTGGACATTCAGAACATCGGTCCATCCGTGGTCTGAGGTGTAGAGACCTGTGTGAAGACTGACGCGGCTGGGAGTACAGACGGGGCTGGTATAGGCCCGAGTAAAAGTTAAGCCTTCAGAAGCCATGGTATCGATTTCTGGAGTGGCATAGCTCAGGCCTCCATGTGCACCGACGGCTTCATATCCCAGATCGTCTACGAAAATGATCAGGATGTTGGGCGGTGTATTTTCTGCTATGGCTAAAAAAGTCCCCCAACTCAAGAGGCAGCCCATCAAAAAACGAATGCGTTTAAATTTAATTGTTTTCATGGGTAGATCTTCCTCGAGGGTAATGTGTTTTTATTCAATGTCCCCTGCGCTTATCTTTTACCGTTGGTGGCGGGAAAGCGCGTACTAGAGGTAAAGACATAGCCGATACTCCTATGACCTAAGGAGAAGGGTATCGTTAGAAAGCGAGGACTCTATCCTTTATCCTTTATCATGTGCCTCCATGGCTCTAAAAGGGAATTGGCTTGTGCTATTTATGCAAAAGATTATATATTTTTATCATAAAGGTTTATTTTGCTAATAAAATATGGTGATTGATCAGGTAAAGTTCCGCACTTACACACAAAAAAACCCCCGCCGAAAGGCGGGGGTTTCAAGACTTGTTTTGAACAAGTTTAGAGGGCTGCTTGAGCCGCGGCTACACGAGCGATGGGCACCCGGTAAGGGGAGCAACTCACGTAGTTCAGTCCGGCTTTCACGCAGAACTTCACAGAAGCAGGATCACCACCATGCTCACCACAGATACCGCATTTCAGGTCTGGACGGGTGCTCCGTCCTTTCTGAACACCCATCTGGACCAATTGGCCTACGCCACTTTGGTCGAGAGATTGGAAGGGGTCCACATCCAAGATTTTCTCATTGAGGTAATCAGGGAGGAATGCGCCAATATCATCACGGCTGTAGCCGTAGGTCAACTGGGTGAGGTCGTTGGTACCGAAGCTGAAGAATTCAGCAGTTTCGGCGATCTCGTCCGCGGTCAATGCTGCCCGTGGAATTTCGATCATGGTACCGACTTTATAAGGAATTTTCGCTCCGCGTTTTTCCAGAATTTCTTCTGCAGTTGCACGTACGATTTTTTCCAAGTAATCAATTTCGGCTTTGGTTCCCACCAAAGGAATCATGATTTCAGGTTCTGCTTTGATTTTGCTGCGTTTCAGTACGTTGCATGCCGCTTCGATAATCGCGCGGGTCTGCATCACACAGAGTTCAGGGAAGGTAACAGACAGACGGCAACCGCGGTGACCCAACATGGGGTTGGATTCGTGCAACTCGGAAACCCGAGCTTTGACCAAGTCCAATTCCACATCCAAATGCTCAGCCATTACTTGCTGATCGCTCTCAGAGTGAGGCAGGAATTCGTGCAAGGGGGGATCGAGCAAACGAACGGTTACAGGCAGACCTTTCATGGCGCGGAACAGACCTTCGAAATCCTTGCGCTGATGTGGCAGGAGTTTTTTCAGGGCTTTTTCGCGACTGTCTTTTGAGTCGGCCAAAATGAAAGAACGGATGTCCCAAATGCGATCGCCTTCGAAGAACATGTGTTCGGTACGGCAGAGACCAATTCCCTCGGCGCCAAAGGCACGGGCCATGATGGCATCTGCAGGAGAGTCAGCATTTGCACGAACGTTGATGGTACGGAATTCATCGGCCCAATCAGAAACGTGTTTGTACATTTTGTAGATCGCGTGTTTCTTCGCGGCGGCGTTACCTGCAACAGCAGAGACCACAGGAGAATCCATGGTGGGCAGTTCGCCAAGATATACGTTACCGGTAGAACCGTTCAGAGACAACCAGTCACCTTCTTTCAAGGTTTTGTCGCCTACTTTGATTTCTTTTTTGGAGGCATTGATCTTAAGATCGGATGCGCCACAGATGCAACATTTGCCCCAACCACGTGCAACGACCGCTGCATGTGAGGTCATACCACCTGTTGAAGTCAAAATACCTTTCGCAGCCCACATACCACCGACGTCTTCAGGACTGGTGTCTTGACGAACGAGGATAAGTCTTTCTTCGGGGTTGTTTTTGATGATGGCTTCAGCATCTTTCGCTTCAAATACGATTTTACCTACTGCAGCACCAGGACCGGCAGGAAGTGCATTCAACAAAGGAGTGTTTTCTGCTTCTGCTTTGATGTCGAAGATGGGGAAGAGCAATTGCTCGAGGTCATCGCCGGAGATGGTGGCCAACGCTTTTTTGTTGGTGAGCAATTTAGGCAATTTCTCGCCGGTTTCCACGTCTTTACCGGTGGCCATTTCTACCGCCCAACGGATACCCGCGAGACCTGTACGTTTGGCGTTACGTGTTTGCAACATCCACAATTTACCTTTTTCAACGGTGAACTCAACGTCCTGTGGGTATTTGTAGTGGCGCTCGAGTTTGCGCATAATGGTCAAAAGATCTTTGTGAGCTTTTTTCCAGATGGCATTTTCTTCTTCTTCATCAGGCATTTCGTCGAGGTTCTTAGGTGTACGGATACCCGCAACCACGTCTTCACCTTGAGCATTGATGAGGTATTCGCCCATGGGGATGGCTTTACCGGAAGAACCGTCACGGGTGAAGGCTACGCCTGTTCCGCAATCGCTGCCCATGTTACCAAAGACCATGCTACATACGTTTACCGCAGTACCGAGGAGGCCTGTGATCTTGTTGATCTGACGATATTTTACAGCGCGCTCTGAGTTCCAGGAGTTAAATACAGCTTGAACGGAGAGGCTCAACTGTTCCCATGGATCTTGAGGGAAAGCTTTTTTGACTTTGTTGCGATACACTTTTTTGTATTGGCCAACCAATTCTTTCAATTGCTCAGCGGTCAACTCTGTATCTTCTTTGGCACCATATTTACTTTTGATGGCTTCCAATTCGATTTCGAAATCTTCGTGAGTTAAGCCACTTGTGGGGCCCATAACAACATCACCGAACATGTCGATGAAACGACGATAGCAATCCCAGCCCGCACGTTCGCTGCCAGAGTTTTTGATGAATCCAAGCACGGATTTGTCGGTGAGACCGAGGTTCAATACGGTGTCCATCATACCGGGCATAGAAACCGCAGCACCGGAACGAACTGAAACTAAGAGGGGATCTTTAGGGTCACCCAATTTTTTGCCGGAAAGTTTTTCGAGTTTTTTCAATTGCGCTTTCATTTGAGCTTCCATGCCGGGGGCATAGTTGCTGTCGTGTGAACTGTAGTATGCGCAAGCTTCGGTGGAAACCGTAAATCCAGGAGGAACGGGGAGGTTCGCGTTCGCCATTTCTGCAAGGTTTGAGCCCTTGCCGCCGAGAATAGCTTTAAAGGTGCTGTCACCTTCGGTGTTTTCTTTACCAAATCCGTAAAAATATACGTATTGCTTTTGGGTCTTTTTCGTCGCCATAGTGTAGGTTGTCCTTTGAGGTTTAGTGCTCCCGAATGGAGCAGTCATATCTTAGAAAATCGGCTGGCACCTTAGTCAAATGAAGTCCACTGTCAAGCAGGAGGCATAGGAATTATAGGCAGATGGCCTGACTTCTAGTGCTCAAGGGTGGTGAGTGATCTCTCGTTCATCTGCAAATGAACCAAAAGGGGGAGGTGTTGGGTTTGGGAGCTTTGCTTCTATTTCTATGCCCGCTGAGGGAATTCTGATTCTTCATAGTCCTGGATTTCTTTGAGCCATTCAGATTCACCGGGACAGTCGTGCTGGATGCAGAAGGCTTCCCAAATCTCTCCGAAGGGGAGGGTTTTGATTTCTTCGAGCAAGCAAAGGCGAGCCGTGAAATCTCCGGCGGCTTCCAGTTCTTTTAATTTCGCATGGGGCTGAAGCATGGACATGAGCAATGCTTTGCGGGTACTGCGTACGCCTAGGGTGGCCGCGGCAATGCGGTTAATGCTGGCATCAAAGTAATCGAGGCCTATGCGAACGCGGTCGAGATAATTCCCCCGCACCACTTCGTCGATGATTTCTTTGGTGAGATCGTCCAAAATGACGACATGATCACTATCCCAGCGCATGCCACGTGTCAGGTGAAGGAGAAGATTCGGGAGGTACATGAGTACGGACGAAATCTTATCGGTGATGGTTTCTGTGGGATGAAAGTGTCCCGCATCCAAACACAGGAGTTTTTGATTTTTTTGCGCGTAGCCGTAATAGAACTCAAAAGATCCGACCACATACGCTTCAGAGCCAATGCCAAAGAGTTTACTTTCTACTGCATCTTCGATGGCGTTTTCGTTTACGGCTACGGAAAAGATGTCATCTAAGGAGGCGGTTAAGCGTTGTCGGGGACCCAAACGATCTGCGGGCAGATCTTTATATCCATCGGGGATCCATACATTGACGGTGCATCGATTTCCTTGTTGTTCACCGATGGCTTCTGCAATTTTACGACAGGCTTTTCCATGATTGACCCAAAACTGACGGGTTTTTTCATCTGGACTTGAGAGCGTGAAGCCCTTGTCCGCATTGGGATGACTGAAAAAGGAGGGGTTAAAGTCGAGGCCCGTATTTAATTCGGCGGCCCACTCCATCCAGCGACTAAAGTCCGCGACGGTGTAGGCATCGCGGTCAACGGAGCTGTCTGCACGTTCGGCGTAACAGGCATGTAAATTTAAACGGGTAATTCCCGGACAAAGGCAAAGCGCGAGTTCGATATCCTGACGGAGTTCTTCACCAGTACGAGGTTTGCCGGGATAGGTGCCTGTGGCTGCAATCCCGCCTCCACGCAAGGTTGCACCCACATTTTCCAAACCGGAGACATCATCAAATTGCCAGCAGGGCATGGAGATGGGCACCACGGCCGCCCGCATCATGGCGGATTCAATATCAATGCCAAAGTCGGCAAAACGGGAACGGGTAGTCTCAGAAATTTCAGTCATGTTTCTGCGCCTAACACACTCCTGAGTTCTTGCAAAGCACAAGTCGTGTAAACGATTACAGGCTGTCTTGGTTTAACAAATTTTTTAGTGCGTGAGCGACGTCGGGGTAGTGAAACGTAAATCCGCTTGCCTGTAATTTTTTGGGGAGAACGCGACTACTGGTGAGGAGGAGGTTTTCTCCCATTTCACCTAATGCGATTTTGATGGCGAAGGCGGGGACGGGAAGAAAGGCGGGTTTCCGAAGTTCGGAAGAGAGCCGTTGAGTGAATTCCGAGTTTCGGAAGGGGGAGGGGGCGGTTAAGTTGTAGGGACCTGACATGTTTTTGGAGCGTAAGGCTTGCACAAAGGCGTTTGCGGCGTCGTTTATATGCACCCCACTCATCCACATACGGCCCGAACCGAGGCGTCCACCGAGTCCGAGTTTGAAAATAGGGAGCATTTTGGCTAAAGCGCCGCCTTCCGTGGACAACACTACCCCGAGTCGCAAATGTACGACTCTCACTCCGGCGGCCCGGGCGGGTTCAGTGGCTGCTTCCCACTCCTTTACAAGCTCAGGTAAATAGCCTTCTCCTGCGGATGAGGTCTCGGTAAGAAGTTCTTCTCCTCTTGAACCGTAGATGCCGATGGCACTGGCGCAGATTAGACATTCGGGCTTTTTCTCCATTTGGGCGATGGCTGTAGCGATCGCCCGGGTTCCTTTCACCCGGGAATCATAAATTTTTTGTTTTTGTTTACGGGTCCATCTTCCTGCGGCAATGGGTTCACCTGCAAGGTGAATTATTGCGGTCTTGCCCTGTAAACAGGCGGGGTCTATGTTTCCATTTTCGGGATCCCATCCGGCATCTCCATGGCGTAAGGCTGTCCATGCTTCGGTAAGTTGTGGGGTGATTGCAGTGCCCAGCAATCCTGATGCGCCCGTGATGAGAATATTTTTGTTGTTTTGTGACTCCATGCACGCACTTTAAACCTACTGAGCTGGAGTTGCAAATCTATAAGGGTTTGTGTCAGGAGGCTCTATGGGGAAGAGTATTTTTATGAAAGTGGGGGTTGTGCTTCGTTGCATTCATCGTATGGGTTGTTGATGGATTCCCAACTTTATGTTCCTCCTCAAGGACCTCCTCAGATTTCGGCGCCACATTTTTTTGATAAAATTGGTTTAGAGAAACTTTATGAGATGGCATGGATTCAGTATCAATTGTTTAAGGGCACCTCGATTGCCTCTCTGTTCCCTGTGGAAGAGGAGGCGTTAAAAGAAGCTTCTGAGAAACAAGCTGAATTTATGGCGGGGGTGATGGGGGGGCCACGGTTGTATATCGAAAAACATGGTCCTCCACGAATGCGGGCGCGTCATGTGCCGTTTGTGATAGATGAAGCGGCCCGCCAGGCTTGGCTGGATTGTTATAAGCAGGCTTTTGTTCAGTGTGATGGTCTTGGGTTAACTCAGGACGAACAACAGGTTTTGCTCGGGTGGATTGAAGGATTCAGCGCGTGGATGGTTAATCGCGCGGGCTAACTCCTGTGATGCTTTTGGATGAAAAGTTGTGTTGATCGTGATGCGTTCGTGAAGGTGATCAGGGACTGTCGCTGAGGCGTTGAGGTTCTGAAAGCGTAGCAACGGCTTCTGACTTTTGAGTTTCATGGCGCATGTACCAGAGTCCAAAAACCAATATACCAAACAGAAGTCCTCCGAAAACAGAGGCCACGATGGCTAAAACATGACTTCTCTTTTGATTGCGCTGTAGACGTGAAACTGCCAGTTCTACTTCTCTTTTTAAGTCAGGATTGATGAAGTTATTTGAAGCGGTCATGCGACTTGCATAGGCAATATCTCCTAAGGCCAATGCGGTTTCTGCGAGCGCTTCTTCGGCGGTGAGGCAGGAATCTCTGGCGGTTTGACTGTTGGGCAAAATCAGCAAAGCATCCTGATAAGCGAAGAGGGCTCTGGAGAGCGAATGAAGGGACTTTTCGTCTTTTCCTTTCCAGTAATGTTCGTTTCCTTTTTGAACCAATGCGTAGACATTTCGGTTTTGCAGGTAGTTTTCCATGGCGGCATGAAATTCTGAAACGGTTAAATACCGATCCTCAGGTTTTGTCGAAAGCGCCTTCTGCATGATTTTACTCAGGAGCGGAAAGTTTTCTGAGGGTTCGATTTTATTGGATCTGATTAATCGCACCCGCTCTTTGACATCCCCGCTGCTGTCGTGAGGTGGTCTGCCTTCCATGATGTGATAGAGAATGGCTCCCAACATATAAATGTCCGAATGAATGCCCAAATTCCGTGTCTCTGTACTGAGCATCTCAGGTGCCATATAAGAAAGGCTACCGTATAAATTTGGAATTTTAATACAGGCATCAATCTCTTCTTGGCTGAGGGCGAGCCCCCAATCCACTAAAAGAATATTTCCGTATTTCCCCAGCATGATATTGGAGGGTTTTAAGTCCCGATGAATGATCCCGCAGGCATGTGCATAAGAAACGGCATCCAGTAAACGCATGAAAATGGTTAGCTTTTCTTCCATGCTTTGCGAGCCCACTTCATGACTCCAAGGTTCTCCCTCAATGCGCTCCATGGCATAAAACAGTCCGAATTGTTCACTGATGGCTAATTCGTATACACGAATGATCCCCGGGTGTTCTAAATTTGCATTGATGATGGCTTCGCGTGCAAATTCATAACGCACTTGTGGATCGGTGTTTTCTAAGATTTTAATGGCGACCATGCGACCGGTCGCATTTTGTCTGGCTTCATAGACTTTGCCCATGCCTCCTTCACCCAAAAGGCCGACGAGCTCATAATCCACTTCTTCATCAGCTTTGATGTCTTTGGAATGGACGATGTTTCGGGTGTGGAGCATTCTGCCATTTTTGGGCACTACCGAGCCTGATTCTGCATTCAAAAAGTATTCGATTCGTTCCATGACATCGATACAACTTTTCTTCGGGTAGTGATGGATGACACTGGTTTGGGTAATTGAACTGGTTTGGGTCCAATCGGTATCCCGATCTGAAAGTCGAAGGGTTAAGTGCTGATCATGGGGGGCCATAAGCTTCCTTTGTCTGGTATGTTCAACATCACGCTCAATAACTTGTTCGGTGACGTGAGTGTATTTCATACAAATAGAGGCTGTTTTTTCCAGCGCATCAAAACACAAAAATGTGCTAAAATTACATTTAATACAAAAATGGAATATGACGATGAATGAAAGGGTGATTATTAACGTATTGGTGTAAAAATAAGAATAAGCCTGCACAATATCGGAGTTTTGATAAGTTAGAGTTCATTAGATTTGTAGAGGGGAAATACTGGACCACGTTGTTAGTTCTGAATAGTGGTTTGCGTAGGGGGGAAACCTTCCGGTGAAGGAGGGGGGAGGTTGTGCTTGGCTCAGTTGAATCGTGTCTGTTTTTTGGGGGGTGAGATTTGGTGTTGGCTCTCTGCGGTCAGTTCCAGGCCTCCCCATTGAGTCTGTTTTCTTTGGAGTGACTCTATATGCCATTTCCTTTTCCAGTTGATCCATAGGATCGTCTACATCGTGTTGCAGAGAGGAAGGGAGTGGAGGTGAAAATTAGGCTTCTGTTTACTTACTTCTCAATTCCACAAGAATACCTCCATGGTCGTTTATCCCTCAACCCTGATGCTGTTTTTCGCCCTCGAAGTGCGAAAATTTCTATCATTTTTTGAATTTCATTTGACTATGTCAAAAGAAACTGAAAGTATTTATGTATAGATAAAATATCTGACGGGAGATTTCTTGCCATCTCTGAAAGATGATTTTTGAACATGTCTAAAGGTTAATCTATGAAAAAATTTATGGCTTCTTTGAATGTAAAATCGTATCTGTTTCTTTTAACAGTCGCCGCGGGCGGGATGTGGACAATGGTTAATGCCGCGCTGGTAACAGATGCCATGTATTTTCAGTATGGTGATGATAATGGTTCCATTGCAAAAGGATATTGGGCCGTGTCAGGTGGTTCCGGACTCAGCGTTGAGGCTAATTCAGGGAGTTTCAACTGGGCGGCAAGAATCGGAGAGTCCAGCGGCAATCGCTATGCTCTTGTTCTTCCTTTCCAACTGCCGGATCTTGGTGTTGGAGGATCGTTCACCTCGGCGGATCTACAGATCTCTCCGTATTCGAAAACGAACTCGGTCAACGTTTCGATAGATTTGTATGGTTTGGATCATGCGGACAACAGCCTCAATGTGACCACTGCCGACTATTACGATGGGAATGCTGACCCTGAGAATACCATGATTCAAAATGACATCATTATGCCGTCGACGGGTACATATTATCGCGCCCAGTTGCATACGGACGCTTCCGGCGATGCGGCTCTGGTCACATGGCTGAACGAGATCTATCAAAATGGTTCGAACGCGGGAAAATACATCTATCTGCGGTTGTCTCCTGATGAAACTACCGTTCCTATCGACGAATCGATGGAGGGATATTATCAAATCCTCACCAACAATGATCCCACCGCTTCCACACCTTCTGCTCGAATTAGCTATGAGGCGATTGCCGTACCTGAAGTTGAAAGTTTATGGCTTGTAGGATTGGCAGGTGTGGTTATGCTGATGGTTTGCCGTCGTGGAAAAAACTGAAAAACGGCAACATAATAAACGTTTTCATTCTCAACGTACCGGCTCAGGAAGAATGGCACGTTGCTTTTGAACGAATAGATATGCGGACCCGAAGTGTGAGGGTTCGCAGTTGTTTTGGGTTGAGGTGGTGCATTTAATCATCTCCTCATTTAAACTTTAATGCTCTTTGACTGCTGTTGGTTTTGAAACATCTAAAATTGCATTTCCGAGTTTCCGAAACGGCATACAATCCCTTCTCGGGGACCCTCCGTAACCGATTCATACCATGCTGGGCTTAGGTGATCTGAAAAACTATAGCTAAGAGATAGCACCGTTATTGTTGGTCTGAACGCTTGGGTTAAAGTTTGCAACTTTCCGAATTTTCTGTCTGGATTTTATGCGTTTAACCGTCGTTAAATTGAATAAATTATCCTTATTTTTGGCTGTGGGTCTATTTCTAGGGCCGGGAGGTTGTGCTTGGCTCAGTTGAATCGTGTCTGTTTTTTGGGGGTGAGATTTGGTGTTTACCCTCTTGCTTGCTGGTTCAGATCGTGAAGGTGTTTTGCGGTGTAGTGAGAGAGTCGTCCGTACCGGACTCAGCTTGTGCTGTGGTTTATTTCCCGGCCCTCGCGGACCGGGCTTTGGGGAAACGTCCGTACCGGACTCTGGGGGAGGAAAGGGGAGTTTTACCATGAAGGGATTGAAGGACATGAAGGTTTGGGGAAGGGAGTGGAGGTAGTCAATTGCCAGTGGTCAATAGTCATTGGGCAATGGTCAGAGGGGAGAGTTGTGTTGGTGGTGGGCGTTAAAGCCCTAAAGGGGAGGCTCTCCATAGGCCAGTCCGTTAGGGCTGGTTTGAGGGAAGATCTAGAATGGAGAGCCCTGTAGGGCCGGCTTTCTTGCTTGCTGGTTCAGATCGTGAAGGTGTTTTACCCTGCCGTGAGAGAGGCGTCCGTACCGGACTCAGCTTGTGCTGTGGTTTATTTTCCGGCCCTCGCGGACCGGGCTTTGGGGAAACGTCCGTACCGCACTCAGGGGGAGGAAAAAAGGGGGGGGTACCACGAAGGGATTGAAGGATATGAAGGTTTGGGGAAGGGAGTGGAGGTAGTCAATTGCCATTGGCCAATAGTCATTGGGCAATGGTCAGAGGGGAGTTGTGTTGGTGGCAGGAGTTAAAGCCCTGAAGGGGAGGCTCTCCATAGGCCAGTCCGTTAGGGCTGGTTTGAGGGATGATATAGAGTGGAGAGGCCTGAAGGGCTGTCTCTCTGGCTTCCTGGTTCAGATCGTGAAGGTGTTTTGCGGTGTAGTGAGAGAGTCGTCCGTACCGGACTCAGCTTGTGCTGTGGTTTATTTCCCGGCCCTCGCGGACCGGGCTTTGGGGAAACGTCCGTACCGGACTCTGGGGGAGGAAAGGGGAGTTTTACCATGAAGGGATTGAAGGATATGAAGGTTTGGGGAAGGGAGTGGAGGTAGTCAATTGCCATTGGCCAATAGTCATTGGGCAATGGTCAGAGGGGAGTTGTGTTGGTGGCAGGAGTTAAAGCCCTGAAGGGGAGGCTCTCCATAGGCCAGTCCGTTAGGGCTGGTTTGAGGGTGATCTAAAATGGAGAGGCCTGAAGGGCTGTCTCTCTGGCTTACTGGTTCAGATCGTGAAGGTGTTTTACCCTGCCGTGAGAGAGGCGTCCGTACCGGACTCAGGGGGAGGAAAAAAGGGGGGGGTACCACGAAGGGATTGAAGGATATGAAGGTTTGGGGAAGGGAGTGGAGGTAGTCAATTGCCATTGGTCAATAGTCATTGGGCAATGGTCAGAGGTGAGTTGCATTGGAGGCAGGAATTAAATCCCCGAAGGGGAGGCTCTCCATAGGCCAGTCCGTTAGGGCTGGTTTGAGGGATGATATAGAGTGGAGAGGCCTGAAGGGCTGTCTCTCTGGCTTGCTGGTGAAAGTTGGTGACCCATCGGGGATGTCCCATTCGTTGTTAAATCTCTGAGGGGTATCAGGTGGGGAGTTGAGTTCATGCAATTTTTTCTTGTTGGTAGTCATTTTCTAATGCGACGATTAGCGCTGGGATTTCTTGGTACCCATGGATTCGGCGGAACCCTTTTTCTGCGAGCATTAATCCACTACACACCCAAAGATCCGCCTGTGAACTCTGTTCTCTCCATCGGCAGACGCGGCCTATATGACGGCGGAGATTTTTGAACACGTTCTCAATGTTGTTTGTTGATGAAAAACTCACGTTGAGGGTATTTGGTACATTCAACCGATGTAGGGTTAAAAAATCTGCCGAGGCTTCTTTATAACTTTCGAAGGCCTGCGCGTTCTTATTGGATAAAAAACTTTCAAGCTCTTCGCAAATCTCAAGGGCGGACGCTTCTCCTTGGGCTTTTCGTATCCTTCGAAAATAGGAGGCGAGTCCTTTCCAGTGTTTCCGAGGTAAATACCCTTTTATATTCCGTTCTTTGTGCACGAGGCAACGCTGGATTTTCGGAGACGTGAAGCAGTTGATTACCGCGGAGCGCAGGGCCTTGGATCCATCGAGGAGGACCAGTAAAGAACGGGTCTCGGGCTCTTTGAGTCCACGATGGCGTAACCCTGTTAGCAGATCCTCACAGACCACTTGATTTTCAGAACTACCCACCCGATATCCTAATATGCGCTTTTCACCTTCGGTATTTATTCCTAAAGCCACCGTCACGGTTAGCCCATCGCTGAGAACTACCGCGTCGATCAACAAGGCGAGTAAATTGTACCCACTCAAATTTTTATAATAATTTTCATGACTTTGATTCTTCACATCCTCCAACAACGTAAAGGTGTATCACGAAGTGGAGCGCAGCGGAACGGAGTTGATACCACCGCCTTGATCGGTCTTAGAGGTCACATGGCTAAAGATATCTCCGAGTGTCCAAGTGTCATCCATTCTCTCATCCAAGCCCTTCCCGAATTTTCTTTCTAATTCCATTCCGAAACTCTCGAACTCGAACGAATCGATCCCAGCACTTACGATCCTGTAAATATCAGCAGGCTTATCTTCCGGGTTCAGTTTGAGTTTCAAGCGCCGAGGGAGCGCAAATCCATCAATGAATGTGCTTAGGAAATCTCTTATTTCTTCGTTCCTCGCGGTGGGGAACACGTTCTTCCAAGCTCGCCCTTGACAAGATCGAGATGCATAACTCCGCAGACGAATTCTCTCGACCGACCAAAACACGATCCAAACAACAACAACGATTACGCCTATCAAGTATAGTGAATTCATTTTTCTACCGATCGATTAGGGTGTGGGACGCGAAGCGTTCTCACCAGCCTTTTGTTCTGAATCTTGGTACTGCACGCTTTTCATTGCCGTTAAGTATAGTTGCCGTATGGAGGTTACGGTAGCTGGTGGCTTACGAAGCCCCTCTTTTAGATACAATTCATAATAGCCTGTCGCACCAGCATTAGTGGGTAGTGTTTTACTCCACAAGAGAAAGCCCGTTTTGGGGTCGACTGCTTTTGGCGACAGAAATCCTTTAGAAATTTCAACTGGCTCTAGTTGAAATACATTACCTGAAGGTGATTTCGTCACGACCGCTCGACAGATTACCACAACATCAGCATTAGATTTTGTAAGTTCAAGTTTTCCGCATCCGGACAGTAAGCCGAGTAGTAAAATTGCTGTGATTTTCTTTTTCATCAGAACGTCCACCCGCAGTGACTTGTTCACTGGCGGGAATTGTTATACTTTGCTCTATCGTGGTATTTTCTTTTTGATATATTCGATGTGTTTTTCATCTAGAATACTCAATGGAATTGATGCGGCCAAAATTTTTCCTGAGAAGCACATCAAAAAACCATCTATCAGTTTTGTTTTAGTAAAACTATCCCATTTTATGGTCCTATTTGATTCAGAAGACGTTATCGCCAAATGATCCTCAGTGATTACAACTGCGACTTTTGAAGTCGGAGCCAGCCGAACAGAATCTTTGCAAAGCCTTTTCTTGTAAAAGAACATTTTTACAGGCCTCAAGATGAAAACTGTTCCGAAAATTATACAAACGACACCCCAGGGCTCCTCAGGATCTGCAAAAAGGAAGTAGAACCCCGCTGAAAACGAGAATAACCCACCAGCTAGCATTAACCACGGGCGTCCCTCAAGCGTTCTGAAATATGCATCAAGGGATGCTTTCCCAAGTTTCGGAGTCCATTCGTATTCAAAAGTTTCATTCATGGTAGGGTAGAGGGTATAACGTTTAGCGCTGCGGACCCGACGTAGGAGGGTTCGCAGGCGCTGATGGTTGATCTTTTGTTTCGGTTGATTTGGAGAATGAATCATTTGCAGACGAAAATGGGTTGCCTGGGTCATTGTCACCCATTCGTCTCAATCGCTCCCATTCGGCCATCATCTCATACTGTTCTAAATAGGTTTTGTGGGCTATATTTGCTGTTGTTCGGCCTACCTGATCGGCCTCCCATCGAGCTTTGCTATTGGGATCATTTTTAGCTTCTTTTTCTAAATACTCGTTCAAGTCATCTGGGTTCAACTTTTTGAGTTTTGGGTCTCTCCCGAAAATATTTTTCACATCACCTTTTAAAATTCTAATATTAATTCGGTTTATTCCATATGATTTTACGTTGCCGTCTTCTGCCATAACACCGTATGCCCATGATCCATGGCATGAAAAATAAATAAGAATTCCCCCTTTGCCATAGACTCCCCCCCAATCCCAACCTTCATTTGTCGCCTTCAGCTTTGGATAATCTCCAATTTTCTCCCATCCATCCTCGCTGAAATATTTGATGTAATATTCGGCAACTTCCACCAAAGGAACAGGGGTAGCGAAGCTGAAATAGCCCTGATCCTCAATATCTTTGAACCCAATACCCCCAGATTCACTAGCTCCAGCATCATACCACGACAGCTCGAAAACAAGTGGAGTGTAATCTTTTGCTTCTGCCTCGTCCTCGTCCTTCCCCAAGGCGAAAAAGCCAAGTGTAAGTGCGGTGGTCATCCAAAATATTTTTTTCATTTTCATAAGTGGATCAACGGTTAGATGAGCGGACCGTGTACTCGCGGTTCGCTCGATGTCTTTGTTGTGTCATCGATCATCTTTGTAATATCCTAAAACGGATTTAGTTAAAATACGGATTTTATCTAAAGCATGTTGCGACAAAGACCAATTCACACCCAGGTCTTCAAGTTGCCGTTCAGATCGGCTTTCAACTATTTCCAACAAAACTCTTCGTGTATCTGGGTACATTGTCTCATCGATTTCATTTCCATCTTTGTAACTTCCTATAAAAAGCTTTCCATATGCTGAAGTATCAGAAATTGGATGTGGCAGCATGACATGTAACTGTTCACCGCGTGAGTCTTCTATGAAGATTGATCTGGAACCACCATCTTCGTAGTATGCTGTACGGATATTTATTAATGGAGACTGAAGCTCTTGAACTGCAGGATAGACTGCGCTTGCCCCCAAATCCCGACCACGGGACCGAGTTTCTTAGATAGAGCCTGAGCCCGGTTTGTTTTAATTCGACCGGCCTCGGTGCCAGCCTTTCTTTCAATGCGCCGATTCATGTAACCCGTCCCCGGAGGGGCAGCCCGAAGGGCTGAGGGTGGAATGAATCGGCGCATTGAATTTCTTTTCTCATATCAATCCGTTTCCTGCAATATATATCTCTGATGGGGTTTTCTTCCCCAGGGATGAATGGTCTCTTTCATGATTGTAGTATCGAAAATATGTCTCCAGTCCCTCGTATAAGTCTTCTCCTGTTTCATACACCTTGGGATAAACATTTTCATATTTCAACGTCCACCAAAGGCGTTCGATGTATACATTGTCCAACGCACGGCCTCTCCCATCCATGCTGATTAATATATCTTTTTCTTTCAGTGTACCGGTAAATTCATCGCTCGTGAATTGGCTGCCCTGGTCCGTATTAAAGATTTCCGGTACCCCATATTCAAGGGCTCGGTTTAAGGTGGAGGTGCAAAACCCTGCTTCCATCGTGTTGGATACATTCCAAGCCAACACATAGCGACTATACCAATCCATTACCGCAGAGAGATACAGGTATCCCTTGCGCATGGGAATGTAGGTTATGTCGGTACTCCATACCTGATTTACTCGTTCGATCGGAACATTCCTCAATAAATACGGGTATATTTTGTTTTCCGGTGCCGGCCGACTGGTGTGCGGCCCGGGGGTAATGGCATAGATCCCCATCTTCCGCATCAGACGATATATTCGCTTTTTATTAATTTTGTATCCTTCCGATTTTAGCCAGTCAGTCATTCGAGGCACCCCATATTCAGGGTGCTTCAAATAACGTTCATCTATCTGTCGCATCAGCTCGAGATTGAGTTCCGTGTCAGGGACGAGTTTGGCATAATAGCCTGAACGAGGAATCTGAGCCAGCCGACATTGACGACGGATCGAAATCTTTGAATCAGGACCGATCCAGCTTCTGCGTTCAGAAACAGGAAGGCTTATAACTTTTTTTCAAGCCACTTTATATCCATCTTCAGTCGACCGATCTCCTCATACAGGGGGGCGGTGAGCTGCTCTTCATTTTTGCTTTCTGTCGAAGTCGATGACGAGAACACCCCTGATGCAGAATCTCGAAGTTGCGATTTCCATGCCGTTACTTGCGTGGGATGCAACTTATGTTCGGCGGCGATTTGTGCTGTGGTTTTTAGACCCTTCAGAGCTTCGATGGCTATACGAGCCTTAAAGTCATTAGAGAATTTTCTGCGTTTGTTACCCATGGTTTTTCCTTTGTTTGTACCATATCTGGGCTACAGATCCTATCTAAGACCCTGGTCCTGTTTTTGGGGGTAAGCGCAAGAATTGAACAAGGACTAACTATTCGGGATTTGGCCGATAAACTTGAATGGCATCATTCAGCTTTGGGGCGGGTAGAAGCTTTTGAGCGACGATTAGACTTATGGGAATTTATCAAAATTTGTAAAGCACTGGATTGTGACCCTGTTGAGGGGATGAATTTGATCATCTAAAATCTAAATGATGGGATTTTTTATGTCCGAATATTTACGCTCAATCTCCTTTGTCCGAGTCGGCCCCACTGAAAAATGGACCCGAACTTTTTGAAGCATATATCACCTTTCGTGAAGAGATATGGATGATAAATACTCCTTTACAGATGTCTGAAGAGGATCGATCAAAAGCACTTAAGACAACTCGGGAAAGAGATTGGGTATCCCGTTTATGGAATTGGTGGTTGAATCAACCAAGCTGGTTTACGTCCTCCTCTCCGAGCGCGGGACCTTCGGATGTTCTTGTGTAATTCGGACTGAAGACATCACCTGGACCATTTGCGATTTGGAAGCATACCACAGGAGACATTACCGATTCCCAGACGTTGCCGCCGGGCGACTGGACGCCGATGGCTTGGATGCGCGATTTATATCCAAACCTGAACAAGGAGAACTCATGAAATGCTATCGACGGTGAAACATGCGCAGGTCAGGGATGACAAGGTCCTGTATGCTGCAGTGTGGTTTTGTGACAAACCAATTGGCAGGTGAAAAACCCGTAACAAAAGGTCATTACTCTGGTCGTCACCATTGTTGTGATATACGAATGCACTCCTGCGCTGGTTGACAAAACAAGGAATTGATATTAAGAGATTACCTTAGTGAAATACAAACGCATCATCATCCCATTTCTAATCCTTTTTTCCTGGAACGCCGTGTTTGGCGCCGTGGGTGGTTTGTTGCTTTGTATTCATGAGGATTTACAAATGCATTCGGAAGTGGGGCTTTCGGGTGATGCAGATTGTGAAACTTCAACACTTGCATCTGACTTCGAGGCAAGCTGTCTCAGTGCGGCTGAGACCTGTGTCGATGTTGAAATTAAAGCGGCGATTTCATCTCTATCCAGACCTGATTATTCCCAGTTCGATGGTTTTATTAATCCGTTTGAATATGTGGGTCATCTAGATACCGACCTTTTCTTCTCACTAAGAGAAAATCTTTTTTCTGTGCAACCGCAAGCACCCCCTGAGGTGACTGCGATGAGTGTGCATACTGTGCAAATGACGCAATTGCGTCTTTGATCTCCTGATAAAATACACCGCGAAGCACCTCTTCACTTAGAGGGCTTATTTGAGCAATCTGCGTTCAGATTGTTTTGGTTTAATTTTATCAGGATTTTTTATGCACAATTTTTTTATCTACAGACGACTTTTATTGATTTTTTTAACGGCTCAACTGAGCACACTCTTCGGGCAGGACACAGGACCGAAAGGAATTCCGTCCCTCAGTTTTGAGGATGCCCTCCTCCGAGTGACGGCAAACGATCCCGAGCTGCGGCGCTTAGATGCGAATGTGGCGCAGGCAGAGGGCCAAGTGGTACAAGCAGATCTTCGACCCAACCCGGTGGTGGGTGCTGAACTGGAGAATATTTTAGGAACCGGACCTTTTGAGGGTGTGAAAAGCGCTGAAATTACACTGGGAATGAGTCAGCTAATCGAAACCGCAGGAAAACGGGCGAAACGTACAGCCTTGGCCCGGACAGAACGTGAAAGAGTGCTTTGGCAACGTGATCTCCGGCTGGCTGAAATTGAATCCGAGGTTCATTTTGCTTTTGTTGAAATCCTGATGATGCAGGAAATGATCGATCTTCGTAGGCAACAACTATCACTGGCAGAACGCAGTGAAAAAGAAACCAAACGGCACGTCGAGGCGGCGCGGACGAGTCAGGTGGACTTGTCCCGAGCGCAATTGGCGGTGCGCAGGCAGGAGGTGGCGATTCAACAGGCAGAAAGATCTCTAGTGGCTGCCAAATCTCATTTGGCCGGACTTTGGGGAGATCCGAACTCTGCTGCATTTGAAGTGACCGGTTCTGTTCATGTGGAAGCACAACTCCCGTCGCTGCCAGTCTTATTGACCGTTTTCTCTCAAACCTTAACCATGCAAGAATATGATCTCATCACCCGCACCCATCAGGCAGAATTAGAATTGGAACAGGCATATGCAAAATCCGATTTCGAAATTTTTGGGGGTGCGCGCTACTTCAATGAAGAGGCCGGGGATGTGGCTTTTATGGTTGGTATCGAGGTTCCGTTGCCCCTGTTTGATAAAAATCAGGGAAATGTTCTCAGTGCCCAGGCCCGTTTAAATGCAGTTGCGTTTGAAGCAGAGGCGAGGCAACGCGAATGGCGTTCCACGTTAACCGAGAGCTATCAAGCCTTAGGTGCGGCGCACGCGGACATTAAAAGTCTTCAACAAGATCTTCGCCCCAGTGCGGAGCAGGTGTTGGCTGAAACGGAAGCCGGGTATGAGCGGGGACAGTTTAATCTGCTCTCGGTACTCGAAAGCCGTGCCACCTTGTTTGAAATCCGCGAAGCCTATCTGGACGCGTTGCACCGTTACGCCACCGCCCAGGCCCGTATTGAAACCCTTACCCGTACCACCCCTTTAAAATAAACTCTACATACGAGATACCTAACTAATGAAAAACTATTCTATCCCCAAATTGATTGCCGCAATCTTCACCTGCCTGTTTCTGAGTGCAGGCCCTTTCCTGTCCTTGCAAGCTCAGGAGCATGAGGATCATGATGACCACGCAGAAGAATCCGTTCCCCTTGAGATGCAGGCAGACCCGCATGATGACCATGCAGAGCATGACGAGCACACGGATAAATCCGCCCATAATGAAAAAGACGACGATGATCATGAGGATCACGCCGAGGAAGAAGGCGATCATGGCGGGGTCATTGAACTCTCCGCAATTGATATCCAGGATTTCGGCATCGAGGTGCAGACTGCGGCTTCCGGAACCATTCATGAAGAACTCCGATTACAGGGGGAGGTGAAAATGAATGAAAACCGGATGGGACATGTCAGCCCCCGTTTTACCGGGGTCGTGACCTCCATTGAAAAACGATTGGGAGACCTGGTCAAACAAGGGGATGTCCTCGCCACCGTAGAGAGCAATGACACCTTGCGTCCTTTCCAACTTATCGCCCCGTTGGATGGAACGATAGTTTCTTTTCATATTACCCCCGGAGAAAGCCTTGAACCGGGTGTGGTCGCATACACGATTTCAGACACATCAGTGATTTGGGTGGACTTGCGGGTTTACCAAAGAGATCTGCCGAAAGTACATCAAGATCAGGGCGTGCGTATTTCTGCCGGCCATGAATATCCCGAAGCGGAAGGTCGACTTTCTTACGTAGGTCCAGTGATTGACGAAACCACCCGAACTGGTTTGGCCCGGGTCGCATTGCCTAATCCTGAGAATACGTACCGTCCCGGGTTGTTTGTCATTGGCAATGTTCTCCTGGATGCACACAAGCTTCCCGTGGTTGTGCCTCGGACTGCGGTGATCGCGTATGGCGATGAAAGAGTGATTTTTGTGGAATCCGAAGATGGTCACGGCTTTGAAAAAAAAGCGGTCATACCCGGTCAGGGTGACAGCACCCATCTGGCCATCAAGCAAGGATTATCCCCCGGTGAACGCTATGTCTCCAAGGGTGGCTTTTTTCTGAAAGCCGATTCGCAAAAAGAAGATTTTGGCGATGGCCACGGTCACTGATCCAAAAGGAAAATAATCTTATGAAACGTTTAATTGAATTTGCGCTGCATTCGCGGCTTTTGGTTTTGGTCCTCGGAGTATTGGTCATGTCTGCCGGCATTTGGGGATACAAAAAATTACCGGTGGACGCCTTTCCGGATGTGTCACCGAATCTGGTACAGGTTTTCACCGTTACCGATGGTCTGGCTCCTGAAGAAATTGAAAAGTATGTGACCTTCCCGGTTGAATCGTCCATGAATGGTCTTCCCGGGGTTGCAAACATCCGCTCGGTTTCGAATTTCGGTCTTTCGGTGGTGAACATCTATTTCGAAGACGGCATGGATATCTATTTCTGTCGGCAACTGGTTGGCGAACGATTGACGGAAGCGCGTGAATCGATCCCCGAAGGATTTGGGGAACCCGAAATGGGGCCCATCTCTACCGGAATGGGGTTGGTGCTCTTCTATTATTTGGAAGATACCACGGGTCAGTACACTCTGACCGAGTTACGTTCCATTCAGGATTGGATCATTAAATTTAATCTCCAGAATGTTCCAGGGGTCACGGAAGTGCTGGGCATTGGCGGTTTCGAAAAGCAATTCCATGTGGAGGTGGAACCGCTTGCGCTTGAACGTTACGGATTTACCGTGAATGAAGTCATCGAGCGCATTGAAGATAATAACCTCAACATTGGTGCTCAGTTTATCGAAAGCAACAACGAGGAATATGTGGTGCGGTCTGTGGGTCTTGCCACATCGATTGCGGATCTTCGTTCCATCTTATTGGGCAGTTCGGATGGCATTCCTATTACGGTGGGTGACGTGGCCGAGGTGAAGGAAGGGAAAGCGATTCGGCGAGGACTGCAAACCAAAAATGGAACCACCGAAGTGGTTTCCGGACAGGTGATCAAGCTTTTCGGTGCGAATGCATCGACCGTTATTCAATCCGTTGAGGATAAGATTGAACAAATTAATAAAAGTCTGCCAGAAGGCGTGAATATCGTACCGTATTATGAGCAAAAGACGCTAGTCGCCTCTGCTGTACACACCGTGACCTCTGCATTGACGCAAGGGATTGTATTGGTTGCACTGGTGTTATTGGTCTTTATGGGTGGATGGCGGCCTACCTTGGTGGTGGCCATGGCACTTCCATTTTCGGTATTGTTTGCCACGCTGGGGATGTATATATTTGATATATCCGCAAACCTCATGTCGCTGGGTGGTCTCGCCATTGCCATCGGAATGCTGGTGGATGGTGCGATTGTGGTGGTGGAAAATGTGGATCAACATTTGCGATCTGGCTCACCCCGGGAATCTAAAATGGCCATTGTGGTGAGAGCTTGTGGGGAAGTCGCCCGACCGGTGGGCTTTGCGGTGGCTATTATCATCATGGTTTTCCTCCCTCTGTTTACCCTAACGGGTGTGGAAGGTAAAACCTTCCGTCCTTTGGCCTATGCGATTGCCTTGGCGATGAGCGGCGCATTTGTTTATGCTTTGGTGGTGGGTCCGATTCTGGCCTATTTCTTTATGCGTGCTCCCAAAAAAGCAAAAGACGATGATAATCACGCGACCAACGGAGAAAGTCTCATTGTCCGTGTGCTCCAAATTCCTTATCGTCCTCTGGTGACATTTTTGGTGAAACAGCGTTGGGTGGCGGTGGTAGGTGCGTTGGCATTGCTCGGTATGGGGGTATGGATGTTTCCTAAACTCGGAACCGAATTTACCCCTTCACTTAACGAAGGTACGGTGGTGGTAAAATTAAAAATGGCTCCTTCCATTTCTATTGATACTTCAAAACAAATGACGCAAGTGATCGAAGGGCGAATTCTTGAAGTTCCCGAAGTCACCAAGGTTGTGACCCGAATTGGTCGCGGGGAGGTGGGTGCACACGCGGATCCCATTAATGCCGCGGAACTGTATCTCATCATGACTCCACCCCAAGAGTGGCGGGAGCCTTTTGATCAGGAAGCCATGGTGGAAGTCATTCGCGAGGCCATTGGCAAACCACCGGGCGTGGTGGTGAACTATACCCAGCCGATTGAAATGTCGGTCGATGAACTACTGGAAGGAGTTCAAGCAGAGCTGGCCGTCAAACTGTTCGGTGAAGATCTGGATGTCCTCCTGGCTAAAGCCAATGAGATTGCGGCCACGCTGGGTGAAGTGGAAGGAGCGCGGGATGTGCAGGTGGATCAAGTGACGGGTTCTCCACAGTTGATTATTCGGATTAACCGTGCGGCAGCAGCCAGGTATAATCTGAATGTGGGAGATATCCAACGGGTCATTCAAACCGGTATCGGTGGTTCCAACGCCGGTTTGGTGTTTGAGGGGATTCGCCGTTACGAAATTTTGGTGCGATATCCGGAGGCCTATCGCTCGAATATTGACACCATTAGCGAAACCATTATCCGCAGCCCGGACGGGGCCTTGGTTCCGCTGGATGAAGTGGCCACCATTGAAGAATGGGTAGGTCCACGGCAAATCACCCGGGAGCGGGGGCAGCGGTTTATTGCCATTCAGTGCAATGTGTCCGGCAGGGATATTGGGAGCTTTGTGGCAGACGCGGAAATCGCGATTAGTAACGAAGTGGAGTTGCCCACGGGTTATCTCACTACCTGGGGTGGATCCTACAAATTACAGCAGGAAGCAAATAAACGCTTCGCGGTGGTCATCCCCATTACGCTTCTGCTGATCTTACTGATGATCTATGCCGCTCTGGATTCCCTGAAAAACAGTCTGCTCATCCTGTTGAATATTCCCCTAGCGCTGGTGGGCGGGATTGCCGCCTTGCTCATTGCCGGAGAAAACCTCTCCGTGCCCGCGACCGTTGGTTTCATTGCCTTATTTGGCATTGCCTTGGGAAATGGCTTGGTCCTTATCACCTACACCAACCAATTGCTGAGGGAAGGCCTGGAGGTGGGAGCTGCCTCCGTGGAAGCTGCTTGTCGACGTTTACGGCCGGTTTTGATGACGGCGATCACGACCGGACTGGGTCTGTTGCCGTTATTGCTTGCCAACGGAACCGGAAGTGAGGTGCAACGGCCCTTGGCATTGGTGGTGACCGGAGGCTTGGTCAGCTCGACCCTGCTCACCCTGCTCGTGGTTCCCGCCCTGTACAAATGGTTCGCCATCAATCCCAATAAAGAAATCTAAAGGAAGCTGCAAAATGAAAGAAATAAAAGCCTACATCAAAACCATCAAGCTGGATGCGGTCACCCGCGCCCTGCATCAAATCGACAGACTGGATGGCGCAAGTTATACAAAAGTACTTGGATTTGGCCGGGGAAAAGAAGCAAGCTCGGGCCTATCTCCCGATGATGACATCACCGGGTCATCCAAGCATGTCAAAATCGAGGTGGTCTGTGAAGACCTCCTTGAAGAGATCGTAGTCCAGGCTATTCATAAAGCCGCGCACACCGGGTTGCGCGGGGATGGGCAGATTTTCATCAGTGATATCACCCGGAGTGTCCGTATACAGAATCCGATCACCTACCCCAAAAGATGAAGGAATGAGATGAAAAACGACAGCAATGAAACCTACCGCATTCTCGGGCTGGATTGCGCCGAGGAAGTGGCTGCTCTGAAGGCAACCGTTGGCAAGCTGGACGGGGTCGATCAACTCGACTTTAATCTGCTCAACGGAACCATGACCGTTTCCTTTTCCAAGGAGACCGTGGGCGAAGCGCAGATTCATGCAGCAGTCGCGCAGGCCGGCCTAAAGGTACAGCCGGTAAATGGAGGAGGTGTCGAAGAAGAGCAGGGCTTCCGGCAGTGGCAGGGTCGCAAGATCCTGTGCATCCTCAGCGGGGTTCTGGCGGCAGCCGGGTTTGCTTCGCATGCCACGCTACACGGGAGTCTTTACGATGCATTGGCCGGAGGAGAGGGAGCTAATTATCATGGTGTTCCAGTGTTCAGTATTGCATTGTATCTCGGGGCTATAATTTCCGGTGGATGGTATGTCTTTCCCAAGGCGGTCAGTGCCCTGCGCAGGTTCCGGGCAGACATGAACTTGCTCATGTCCATTGCTGTGGTTGGTGGGTTGGCGATCGGCGAATATTTTGAAGCAGCTGCCGTGGCCTTCCTGTTTTCCTTCTCCCTGCTGCTCGAATCCTGGAGCGTCGGCCGTGCCCGCCGCGCGATACAATCTCTCATGGATCTGACACCTGCGAAGGCCCGCTATATTTGTCCGTCCGATGGGGACATCATGGAGAAACCGGTGGCCGATGTGCCTGTTGGTGTAACCGTGCTTGTGCGCCCGGGTGAAAAGTTTCCCCTAGATGGTATCATCAGTAAAGGAAACACCTCGGTTAACCAAGCCCCCATTACCGGCGAGTCCATGCCGGTGGAAAAACAACCGGGAGACGAGGTCTTTGCGGGTACAATCAACGAAGACGGGGCGATTGAATTCCGCTCCTCCAAGCCCGCCGCCGACACAACCCTTTCGCGCATTAACCATATGGTGGAGGAGGCCCAGTCCCGGCGTGCACCCTCCGAGCAGTGGGTCGAGAGATTTGCCCGTTACTACACGCCAGCCATGATTCTGCTGGCCGTACTCATCACCATCATTCCGCCAGCCTTCTTTGGTGGCAGTTGGGGAGCGTGGTTTTACCAGGCGCTGGTCATTCTCGTGATTGCCTGTCCGTGCGCTCTGGTGATTTCCACTCCCGTCAGCATCGTGGCTGCGCTGGCCTCGGCCGCACGTGCGGGCGTATTGATCAAAGGTGGTGCCTATCTGGAAGCCGCCGCCCGACTCAAGGCTATTGCGATGGACAAGACCGGAACCATCACTCACGGCAAACCCGAAGTGCAGGAGATCATTCCCCTTAACAACCATACAAGAAATGAACTGCTGGAACACGCTGCCGCCATGGAGTTTCACAGCGACCATCCGTTGGCGCGAGCCATATTGCGGTTGGCAGAAAAGGAAGGAATCGTCGTTCCCCAGGCCGAAGAATTCCAGGCGATCAAGGGTAAGGGTGCTTCAGCGACAATCAACGGTCGTGCGTTTTGGCTGGGCAGCCATCGCTTCTTACACGAAAAGAAATTGGAGACTCCAGAGTTGCATCAGCAGATAGAAGCCATGGAGGATGCCGGGCACTCCATTGTCATCATTGGAAATGAAGAACATGTATACGGACTCATCAGTGTTGCCGACAGCATCCGTGAGCATGCGGCGCAGGTTGTCGCCGATCTCAAGACCATCGGCCTCCAGCAAGTCGTGATGCTGACCGGCGACAACCTGGGCACGGCCAATGCCATTGCCAAAACCGTGAGTCTTGATAAAGTCCAGGCCGAACTCCTGCCCGAAGAGAAGCTGAAGGCTGTTGAGGAACTCATCCGCCGATACAAGGAGGTCGCCATGGTGGGCGACGGCATTAACGATGCCCCCGCGCTGGCCGCCGCCAGCCTTGGGATTGCCATGGGAGCCGCCGGAACCGATGCCGCCATCGAGACGGCGGACATTGCCCTCATGTCCGATGACCTCACCCGCATTCCTTGGCTCGTGCGGCACGCCCAGCGAACCTTGCGCATTATTCGTCAGAACATCGTCTTCGCCCTGGGGCTGAAGCTGGTGTTCATGGGATTAGCATTGGCCAATCTGGCCACCCTCTGGATGGCTATCTCCGCCGACATGGGTGCTTCGCTCATTGTGATTGCCAATGCTCTGCGTCTGTTGCGATCCACCCCTGAAAAACTTTCTGCGTAACGTTTTGACTACCTCGTCCGTCCTTACTTAGTGAAGGCGGGATTGAAATCCTGGAACCCAAGGGTTAGAATACTAACAGGTGGTGACCTGACCCTGGAAGCTGGGGCGTTTAAAATCTAGAGTCTTAAATTTTGGTTACAGTGTTTCAAAGCGTGTTTGAGTAAATATTGTTCAATAATTTTCCGCCTTGATTCTATCGGTTTGTGTTCGCTTGACGGGGACCCTTACACATTGACTGTTGAAGGCCAAAATCCGAAACGTTCAATTGACGAAGACCTGCGGGCTGTTTCAAAAATGTTTTCTGCACTCAAGGTTCCATAATCAAAACTACAGGCAAGTGATCGGACAATCCCTCGTACTTATTTAGCACCGAACTCTGTCCATCTATTCCCCGTTCGAAGAACATATCAAAGCTCGCATCTGGATACCGCCCGTCTGAGGGCCAGGTTACGCGGTCCTTCATCTCCACGCCTTCCCAGCCCCACACGAAGCCAGCCGCCTTTAGAATTTCCACCGTCTGTTCGTGCGCCATGTCCTGTTGATTAAGTAGCAGATTAAAATCCCCACCGATTATCACCGCCGCACCCGGATACAGGACTTCCATTTCCTTGACGTGATCGGCCAATTGCCTAGCGGATTCTTCTCTCAGTCTAATGTTCCGAGCAGGGTCGCCACCGTTGGCCTTCAGATGCACAGTGTAAATGAGTAAAGGCCTCTCATTAATCTTCCAGTGCAGCAAAAGAAAAACCCCGTGGAGGAGCTCTGGAGCCTTCTGGTGTTTTGAAGGTCTCTGCGAACGCGCTATGGGCAGGGAATCGGCTGACGATTGCCAGTTGCTGTTTTGCGGGTCGATTACCGTACTTAAAATTTGAAACTACATGAACCTCATATCCGGGCAGGCCGTCAACCAACTGCTCTACGGATTCAAAATCAGCCATCTCCTGAAACAGGTAAATATCGGCATCGATCTCTATGAGTGCTTGATGAACTTCCTTCATACGCCTTGCGGCTGTCTGGTCGTCTTTGCCGGGAAACCACTCGAGATTCCAACTAACGACAGTTAGGGCAGGTGCAGGTGGTGAGCTCGACTGTTGTTCAGTTGAACAGCCAATGTTGCAGACAGCCCAAAGAACCAAGCAGATATGATAGAGACGTTTCATAGGTTGCAGGATGTCGTTAGGCTCGAAGATTGTCGAGAATCATTGTATGCAAGGAAATTCTGATTGCCGGGATGGCATACCAGTGCTATTTTTTTGGGATGATTACTAAAATTGTTTCAGGAGGACAGACGGGGGCCGATCGCGGAGCCTTAGATGCTGCAATCTACGGACACGTCCCGCATGGAGGTTGGTGTCCAAAAGGTCGATTGGCTGAGGACGGGACTATACCGCGCAAGTATGACCTGAAGGAAACCGACTCAAAGAACTATCTCCAACGTACGGAGTGGAATGTCAGGGACACTGACTGTACGTTGGTATTCACCTATGGTCCGGTTTCAGGAGGCACAAAACGGACTGTCGATTTCGCAGCCAAGCATGGGAAATCCTGCCATGTGGCGGATCTCAAGGGTACGGACTCCAAACTGGTGGTAAAGCATATCTGTTCTTGGTTACTGGGTCAGATCGAGGAATAAGAATTTCCACCTCCACCTCGGCATCCGGTATTAAACGTTGCTGGCCCCAGGGAGAGTAAGATTCAGGGGATCGAAGACAAGGTTGCGGCTGTCATGGTGGATGTGCTGATTCGTATGAACCCGGATAATGGAGGGTTGTATCCTTTGACGGTTTCAGAATAATTCACAGAAAGGGATCAAGCTGGAGCTATCGCATTGACCGTAGCAGGTTCAGGATAGAAAGTCGTATTAATTGACGATGATTTCCCTGAGGGTTCAACAAAAATTTACGGCTATATAGCTCTGGCTGAGTCTTGCTGGTTTGTCAGTCTAGTCCGTAGTGAGACGAATAAAATTGGCAGTGACTCATGGATGATATTGATCTCCCAAAGTACAGGCAGATTGCTTGGCAAATACGCCATGCTGGAAGAATGAGAAGTGGCGGACTCTGATGAGAATAGCTAAAACAGGCTAAATGTCAGATTCTTCATAGGCCCTGAATTTCTAGGTATCAGGTTCCAGTTCTAAGGGACCCTTGCGCTTGCCCCCAAATCCCGACCACGGGACCGAGTTTCTTAGATAGAGCCTGAGCCCGGTTTGTTTTAATTCGACCGGCCTCGGTGCCAGCCTTTCTTTCAATGCGCCGATTCATGTAACCCGTCCCCAGAGGGGCAGCCCGAAGGGCTGAGGGTGGAATGAATCGGCGCATTGAATTTCTTTTCTCATATCAATCCGTTTCCTGCAATATATATCTCTGATGGGGTTTTCTTCCCCAGGGATGAATGGTCTCTTTCATGATTGTAGTATCGAAAATATGTCTCCAGTCCCTCGTATAAGTCTTCTCCTGTTTCATACACCTTGGGATAAACATTTTCATATTTCAACGTCCACCAAAGGCGTTCGATGTATACATTGTCCAACGCACGGCCTCTCCCATCCATGCTGATTAATATATCTTTTTCTTTCAGTGTACCGGTAAATTCATCGCTCGTGAATTGGCTGCCCTGGTCCGTATTAAAGATTTCCGGTACCCCATATTCAAGGGCTCGGTTTAAGGTGGAGGTGCAAAACCCTGCTTCCATCGTGTTGGATACATTCCAAGCCAACACATAGCGACTATACCAATCCATTACCGCAGAGAGATACAGGTATCCCTTGCGCATGGGAATGTAGGTTATGTCGGTACTCCATACCTGATTTACTCGTTCGATCGGAACATTCCTCAATAAATACGGGTATATTTTGTTTTCCGGTGCCGGCCGACTGGTGTGCGGCCCGGGGGTAATGGCATAGATCCCCATCTTCCGCATCAGACGATATATTCGCTTTTTATTAATTTTGTATCCTTCCGATTTTAGCCAGTCAGTCATTCGAGGCACCCCATATTCAGGGTGCTTCAAATAACGTTCATCTATCTGTCGCATCAGCTCGAGATTGAGTTCCGTGTCAGGGACGAGTTTGGCATAATAGCCTGAACGAGGAATCTGAGCCAGCCGACATTGACGACGGATCGAAATCTTTGAATCAGGACCGATCCAGCTTCTGCGTTCAGAAACAGGAAGGCTTATAACTTTTTTTCAAGCCACTTTATATCCATCTTCAGTCGACCGATCTCCTCATACAGGGGGGCGGTGAGCTGCTCTTCATTTTTGCTTTCTGTCGAAGTCGATGACGAGAACACCCCTGATGCAGAATCTCGAAGTTGCGATTTCCATGCCGTTACTTGCGTGGGATGCAACTTATGTTCGGCGGCGATTTGTGCTGTGGTTTTTAGACCCTTCAGAGCTTCGATGGCTATACGAGCCTTAAAGTCATTAGAGAATTTTCTGCGTTTGTTACCCATGGTTTTTCCTTTGTTTGTACCATATCTGGGCTACAGATCCTATCTAAGACCCTGGTCCTGTTTTTGGGGGTAAGCGCACAGGGTAATCATCTCTTCACCGCTTGATTCATTGTATGTCTTAACTGGATATCTGTTTAAGCTTCCCTTTTCCGTGCATCTTAATGCTTTAATCCGTTCAGGGAGCTCAATCTTGGGTTCTGATGAAGTTCTTCTCGCAACGAACTCCTCAATAGTCTTCTCTCCCATAAGACTGTTGATCATAGTCATGATAATTTTAGTGTCAGTTATTTCCCCCGTCCACTTTGTGGTGGTTTGGCCTTTTTTATCCCATACCCTCAGGTAACATTTATGGTCCTGTGGAGCTTGCTGCGTAGACTTTATGCCATTCGTCACCATCTTCACCGCAGCATCAGTGATTAAACGGTAATCTGTTTCAGAAATTGACTGAGAGACAACCTTTGTACTTGATTTAAGCCAGATGTGATTTTTCGAAACCGTAATTTGAAGGTTTGTATTCCAATTTTCTCCTTCACTTATCCTAAACCATGTATCGAGTGGCATTGCGCTCTGCCCAGTTTCCTGGGCAGAACTGAAATTACTACGGAGAGCAAGGAACACCAGTAAGGCTATGAGGCTTTTGTGCATAACGTTTAAATGAGCGGATCGAGGTACGAGATTCGCTCCATTTTTTTGTTAGATCCTGTATTTTTTCAATATTTGAAAGTCTCGGCACATGAAGCCGATTCTCTCAGATTCGTAATCCAATACCCGATAATTTAATCTGTCCCACTGTTGTTCTCGAATATCAATTACGTCAAGACGGCAAAGCTGGCTGATGCCACCGCCGATCTCACCGACTCTTAGTTTTGAAACTCCGTCAAATTTTATTGATATAGCATCTGAACCAATTTTTTCGTCCACAGCTAAATCAAGGATAAGCGTGCAGGCACCGTCATCCAAATCAGTGCTAAAGCAGATGGTCTTAATAATTGTGTGGTTACACCATTCTTTAGCAAGGTCTGATTTATTCATTTCTCTCTGCATCTAACGCCTACCCGCACCGATTCATTGGGTGGCGGGGATTGTTCGAATTATTACAACCTTCCGTCCTTCTCTACAGCGATAATTGCCCGCGAACCTTCCATGAGCCTCCACGCAGGAGAATAAGTCCCGTCTTCACGTTTTTTCAAAAAAAGTATGAAGGATTTCTTTCTGTATCTATCATCTTCGAAGTCCATAAAAAATGTTCCAACAGCCCCGAATCTCAAGGGCTTTTCGTTTTTGTCTTTTAAGTTTAGATGGAAGAACCTAATCGCTTTGGCATCTAATTCTCCCTTGAGAACGTAGGCAATTTGGAATTTGGTTTCCACAGTAATCATTAGATCTTTTACTTCCTGAGGTTGATCTACCTCTAGCAGTAAATCTGCACCCGAATTTTGGGTGGAGAGGGGCGTAGCAATCACCACGACATCAGCAAGTTCGAACATGTTGCTATATGTTTGCGGGGCCATGAGGTACGCTAATGCTGTACCTTGCGCCATTAAACAAACGAGTACTGAAGTGATGACGGTTAGTTTTTGCATTTCCCTTCTCCTTTTTACATCGAACGTTACCCTGTCCGGATCGACGAAGGAGATTCGGACGAGGGGTTTTGTTCTACAGTACTATGCTTATACGATTTCAGTTTTGAGACACCATCAATAATTTGAAGAACCAGTCCAGGAATGTGGCCTAGAATTATAATGGCAGGTGTCCCGAACATGAAGAAAAATCTTAATCGAACATCATCGTCTAAAATTCCGATATTCGTTGCCCAAATAGCTAAGGTTCCCGCACCAATAATGAAGCCGACCGCAAGTAAACGCGTGAACAATGAGAACGATTTGAGTATTTGATGTGTTCTTTCTTTCATTTCATATCCGGTAGAACGTCGACCCGCTCCGACTTGTTCGGAGGCGGGAATGGTTGTCTTTTGGTATTAAAAATTGATCAGGGCCTAATCCAGTATCGGTACTGTTGATCATAGATATCTCGGAAATCACCTTCGTATGGTTGGATTTCTTCAGTCTTCAGGGTGTAGCGATACCATTTACGGTCCATCCTTTTCCCCTCTGGGGTTAGACCAAAACCACTAAAAAGTAAATAAGAGGAATCATGGCTCCAGTAAAAAGACCCCAGAATGCCGAACCTGTCATCGATATCTCCAACCACATTGAGTTCGTCAGATTTCAGTGACATAATTTTGAAGCGCCAACCATCCGTGTCATTCAAATTTTCACCTTCCCGCACCATGAAACAGACGTATTCACCATCAGGTGAGATTGCGAGACCTTCCGCTACGGATGAAAGGTGAACCGTCTCTTTTCCGGTCTCGAAATTATATGTGCAAAGATTCCCTTCGACACTGCGATATGCAAGATGCTTTCCAGACTCATCCCAAGAGAGCCCCCCCCATAAAGACGTGGGATGGACCCTCTCCACATAGGATTCGGTACCAGTATGCACATTAATGACGGCAATCCTGCTGTCATCACGGCCTTTGCTTAGGTCCAAGTAGGCGATGTTAGCCCCATCACGGGCCCAAACAGGATTCCGACGCTTCCCGACAGGGCTCAACCTTTGGCTGTTCAACTCTCGTGCTTCGTGGTCGTACCTTAATTCAGCAGGTACAGCGTATATTGCTTCGTATTCAAATTGGAGAATATTTTGTTCATCCTGTGGTGCTTCCCGGTCAGAAACATAGGCATAATACACAGTGCCATCCTTTAGAACCGGGTTCGCAGGTGGGAAACTAACCGGCTTAGACTCACCGGAACTGTCGGATTCTCCTTCAAGGATGAGGGTTTGTCCTGATATCTGGATGGAGATGCCCAGTTCCGCAGCAATCGCCTGGATGATATCCTCACTGGGTACGTTTTCTAGATGGAAAGTACAGATCGCCTGAGACACCCCAGATCTAAAACGGGTTGTCTGGAAGTGGTTTCCTGTCGCATCCTCGTAAATAAGCAAAAATGGAGTGAACCACTCATTGAGGGTAGCCTCATCAGCATTGATCTCAAAGTAGATCTTGCCAGCTGCGGTTTGGTTAGCCCGAATGAAACCTTTGCCGTCCGCGAGGTTAAATTCGAACTTCTGAACAGAAACTCTTGAACATGAAGTCAGAAGCATGAAACCTGTTAGCAGAATGACCTTCAGAACCGAGATTTCTGCTAAGTGACCTAGATTATCTAGTATGTTTATTTTCATTTCACAGACAACTTTCAAGTCAAGCGGACCGCGTACCCGTGGTTCGCTTGGACGCATGGTTGACTATTATTTTGATCATTTTTTTTTCTGGTGTCATGGATATTCGTTTTTTCTTCTTGAACGGGTACCCATTCAGATGGGGTAAACCAGTATCGGGATCGCAATCGGGATCGGCATCGAAAAACGAAGCAAATGGGCTTCTCATGTTTACGATTGCGATCCCGATACCGATGCCGAGCTTCACAAATGCCTTCTTTTTCTCTACCCAGTCAACGTAGCTCTGACCGGACGGAGGTACGACGTTCGGTCTAGAGGCATTGTTCTTAGTGTTGCATTCGTACCTTCACGCTCTTAACATCATTTAGCTCCATTGTTCTAATTGAAGAATCTTTTTTGTAGTCAAGGTAATGAAAGTAAATTTCCGTTCCGTCTTTCTTTATAATCGTAAATCTAGCTGACCACTCAGTGAAACCCCCGAGATCCTTGAAGAGTTCTTCCAGTGTTGTTCTATTACCAGGGAAAACTTCAACACTACGAACCTTCATCAGTTGGATAGCGCGGAGTTCACCGGAAACAACAATCCCATTATCGGGTTTATCTTTCGGTTCACCCGCCATACAAGTAATCGCGACAAGTGCCGCAAATGTGAATTTTATGATCTTCGTTTTCATCTTATTTCATCCTAAGAACGTCTAAACCACCGGACGGAGGTACGACGCTCGGTGGGTTTTATTGTTATGGTTGCTCCACTATCTCGACATGCTGAACATTCACTATCATGTTACCCTGTACTTGGGCGTCCCATGTTAGTCCGTCAGCATTTCGGATGTCTGCCTTAATCAAGACAGTCTTTTTGTCATACTTATCTTTGTCCAGATGGTGACCAAATTGTACGGAGGCATTGCCGATAGTCAGCTTCGAAGGATCCAACTTGGGGTTAGAACCTAGATTAAGCACTCCGACCAAAGTCACATTCTTCTTTTCATCTCCGGCTTTTATTGACTCTATAAGAGCTTTCAGAGCAAGTTCCGTATTGATGGTCGCTGATGGATTGGTTTTGTTGAGTTGAGCTTTGGAGGCACCTTGATCAGCATGGTCATCTTGTGCCGCCCTTACTGAGCACGAGCACAGAGCCATTACGGCTATCCCTATCGCTGTTACCACTATCCGTCTCATATCATTCCTCCATAACGTTAAGCTGTGGGACGCGAAGCGTTCTCACCAGAACATGGTTCAGCATTTTCAATATCAATTATTTTTTCAAGGGATCCATAATGAAGTACTCCAGTTAAAATTGTAGGGATTATACCACAAACAAAGATCCACCCCCCCATTGTAATGAACTCGCGAGAATTTTCGTTCCAGAATGTAGGGAATGCACCACCGATTGAAGCTACAAGTAAAACAGAAAATGCTTCTGTATAAACAGCGGCCCAACTCACACGCTTTAAACGTTGGTTAACAATCCCCACCACAATTGCGGTTAACATTGCGCACATGAATACACCACAAAACCAAAGTAATATGTGGGCAGCGTTCTGTCTGGTATCAGTCGCAGCCAAAATCACTACAGGAAGCCCCATAAATATGAGATATGGTGCCCCATGAGTGATAAGTGAAGCTTTGCGGTATTCATTCATTGTTACAGTTGAACAAGTGATTCTCCGGGTCTGGAGATGCACCTGATTTGGTGCTTATTTTTCCCTATACCCAGAAATATTAATATTTATTGGTTTTGTTTTTGTTTCGTGATGAACTTTCGCATATTTGCCCGAAAAACTCAAGGGCAATAGAATATATAGAAATACGCTATGAATAAGTTGCCCATTAATGGGTCATTTCTTTTTTACACTTTCCTCTTGAACTATACATTTAGATATATACATATGTTTAGTATGAAAAAGATACCTGATGTGTTAGTTTCTGAATTTCGGCGAGGTTTGGATAAACGAAAGATCTCAAGACCCGAACAGGTGGAATGGTTTAAATGGTTAAGA
The DNA here is from genome assembly GCA_029719485.1 of Kiritimatiellota bacterium B12222. Taxonomy (GTDB): domain Bacteria; phylum Verrucomicrobiota; class Kiritimatiellia; order SS1-B-03-39; family UBA6053; genus UBA6053. The sequence goes on from CP120722.1 coordinate 2,469,205, forward strand.
TATTATTTGGATTTCTGCCATAAATATCACCATTCGACCCGTGACCCTGAGACAGAAGTTCTTTATTTGCAGAAACTTTCCTCCAAAGGTCAGTCTGATCTCCAACAAAAACAGGCCTCGGCCTGCATTCAGCTTTTCCGTAAAGTGGCCAAACATTTTCCCGCGAAAGGTCGGGAGCAGGATCAGGCGGTGGAATTGTCCGAATGGGGGGAAGTTTTGGTGAAACTTGAAGAGGTGATCCGGTTTCGGCAGTATGCGAAGACAACAGGAAAAACCTACAGGAATTGGATCCTTCAGTTTCAGGAATTTTTGAATTCTAAACCGGTACCTGAGGTCGACGACCGGGATGTCGAGCGCTTTCTCACTTGGTTGGCTGTCCATCGAAATGTCGTATCCACCACGCAGGACCAAGCCTTTAACGCGCTCTTGTTTCTCTTCCGGTATATTCTGAAACGACCGTATGAATTGGGGGATAGGGTGAAGCGCGCTCGTCGGACACGTTATGTGCCGGTCGTACTTTCTCGTCCGGAAGTGGACGACATCTTAGATCGCATGGAGGATCCGTTTCTCCTTATTGCCCAGCTACTGTACGGCTGCGGGCTGCGGTTGGCGGAAACACTGCGACTTCGGGTAGGTCAGTTGAATCTGGCGCATAAGACACTGACCATTCATCGTGGTAAGGGGCGTAAAGACCGCGCCGTCATGCTGCCAGATTGTTTAATTGAAAAACTGGAGGAGCATCTCCTTAAGATTCGAGCGAAATTTGATCAGGATCTTGAAGCAGGTTTTGCCGGTTCTTTTGCGCCGGAGGGAAGTCCGGTAAAATGGGAATCACGTTGTAAACAATGGCCATGGCAGTTTTTCTTTCCCGCAAAAACCCTGACGCTGGTACCGGAGTCGGGATTGAAAAAACGCTATCATGTCCATGACAGCCAGTTCAGTAAATCGCTTCGGCATGCAGTCTGGAAGTCAGGTATCAGTAAGAAAGTAGGCGCCCATACCCTACGCCATTCTTTCGCCAGCCATTTGCTGCTGGCCAATTATGATATCAGGACGATACAGGAAATGATGGGGCACAGTGATGTGAAGACCACCATTCGACCACTTCGACAAGCTTAAGGATAATATCAAGCTCATGGCAGGCGATGATTTACACCCAGACCGTTCCAAGTAGGACCCTGCAAAACCGAAAGAGTCCGTTGGATATGGATTCCACGGATATTGATATTTAAAGCTTTTTCGGACCGGGTTGTGGAGTGTTGCCCCTTTGGGGCTGGGAGAATCGAAATCGAAATCGAAATCGAAATTTCCGATCTCGATTTTGGGATGGGAGTGGACCTGTGATCCATCCCATCCTTTTTTTACAATCTGGGTAGGGTTAATCCACCATCCACCATGATGACTTGACCGGTGGAGTAGGGGAAGTTGCCGGTGGCGAGGGAGGCAACGGCCAGTCCGATATCTTCAGGAATGCCCCAACGTGGGGTGACGGTTAGTCCTTCGGAGATGAGTTTGTCGTACTTTTCGGTGACCCCTGCGGTCATATCGGTGGCGATGACACCGGGTCGCACTTCGTAGACGGGAATGCCGAATTCACCCAAACGCGCAGCCCACAGTCCGGTGGCCATGGCCAGGCCGGCTTTGGAGACGCAGTATTCGCCGCGATTGACGGAAACCACGGTGGCAGAGATGCTATTGACGTTGATGATGTTGCCGCTCCAATTTTCATCGGCTTGTTTTTGTTCGATCATCCAACGCGCGGCCAGTTGAGTGAGGAAGTAGGGGCCTTTGAGGTTTACATCCATTACCCAGTCGTAGGAGTCTTCGGTGGCTTCCAAGAGGTCGGCGCGCACTTTGGGGGCGACACCGGCATTGTTGACGAGAACGTGTAATGCGCCGAAGGTTTCTTTGGTGGCGGCGATGATATTTTCGCGCGCACTGGGGTCTGAAATATCTCCCGCACAGTAGGCCACATCGGCGCCACTGTCTTTGAGTTCTTTCATCAGATCTGCTACAGATGCTTCAGGACGCACGCCGTTGAGCATGACGCTGAAGCCGTCTTTGATCAGACATTTTACGATTCCCAGGCCAATTCCCCGAGATCCGCCGGTAACGATTGCTACTTTTTTACTCATGTTTTTGTCCTTATTTATTCAGGTAAAATTTCAGATAGGACTCGTTTTTGGCGAGGCGTTGTACGTAGAGGGCGGCTTCGCGCATATGGTAATCGCCCCACATGCAACTTTCACCATTGGCAATTTTGCTGCCTTCGGGAATGTAATCCCAGCCGTTGGGCAAGTGATAGTTACTGTGTAGAATTAAACCGTGATGGCTGGGGTCATTACTTAAGTAGGGTTCCTGCAGCAAGGTGTTGAAGGCTTTCAAACCGAAGTCAAAATATTTCTGACCGTCGGCACCTAAGTAACGGCCCAGACGCATTAAGCCCTGACAGGCAATGGCAGCTGCGGAACTGTCGACGGGTTCGTAGTCGTTGTAGGGGTCTGCATTTACTTGGGTGTAGTCGCCGAGTTTGTGCAGATTTGGGGCGCCGGTGTCCCAGTAGGGGATGCCGTCTTTGCTGGTGTGGGCCATGTAAAAATCGCAGGTAGCTAGTGCCGCTTTTTTCATGAAACCTTCGATTTCCGCACGTCCGCCATAGGGCGCCAATTCGTCATCACTTAAGGTGGCGAGGAATTCCAATTCTTCGGCGTAACCGGTGATACACCAGGCCAGACCACGGGTCCAGGTGGTGAAGGGGCTGAAGCCTTGTTGGGAATTGGGGCAACGGTAATTGCCATCGTTTAAGTTGAAAATACTTTCGTGGGCGGTGCGTCCGCGTATGTCAAATGCGTCCCGGCCTTCGCCGTAAAATAAAGTATAGTTCGCGGTGGTTCGGGCATGCTGTACCAAACGGTCGAGCAGGGAAATGGCTTTGTCGCCTTCTTCCATTAAAGGGTGTCCCAATTGATATCCCACGGCCAGTGACCGCAAAGAGCGAATGGTGTCGGCAAACAAGGATTGGGGTCCGTTGAAAGAATAGATGTAACCTTCGCCATTGGCAATTTGAGTCCAGCGACGGGCTTGAGAGGCTCCGGAAAGTTTGAGGGCCAATTCGTAAAAGTTGCGTTCCCATTCGTTTTCAGGAATTTTGCCTTCGTTCATCAAGCGCAGTAAATTTCCGTAGGTGCTGACGTTATTAAATCCGTGGTCATGCACCCCGAAATGGGAAACGTGAGGGGCCATGTATTTAACGGTATTGGCTTTACCGGCTTCGAGAAATGAGCTGTCGCCAGTGGCATCAAATTGAAGAATTTCAGATCCAAACTCAAAGCCTTGCGTCCATTCGGTCCATCCACGGGTGGTATATTTACCTTGGATGGTGAAAACGGGGGATCCTTTGGCGTGATCATATTCCTTTTGCAGGGTGGTGATTTTTTCGCCAGAGATTTGCCAAAAGGCATCGAGTTTGGGGAGGAGGTCTTGTGGAGTCATAGGGATTATTCTGATGGAGGATTACAGATGTGAGAGTTGAGTGGAAGGTGAATTAAAATCGGTTGGCTTTGTTTAAGTGGATGATCATGAAGTCACAGTCTTCAAGGGCTTCGTAGGTATGATCGAGCGCACCGTCGAACTGAAGGCTTTCTCCGCTACAGATTTCGTGACGTTCTTTGGGGAGTTGGATGAGGAGTTTGCCTCTAAACATCCAGCAAATTTCATAGTTATCACTGTGAATTTCGGGCCGGTGAATGGTTGCGCCTTTAGGGGCGGTGGCTTTGAAAGCTTTTAAGTTGTTGTATTGAATGCGCTGAAAATGAAAGTCGCCCGATACGTAGGGTTGTGACGATATTTTCTGGGCGGTGCGTGACTCTGCGAGGGAGATCAGGTCAGTGGTATTTAAATCAAACACCCGACTCAGTCGAAACAGGGTATCCAGTTCGGCTGCGGTTTGGTTGCGTTCCAGTTTGGAGATCACGGAAGGGGAAATACCCGACTGTTCGGATACGTCGGCTAAGGTGAGGCCTGCGCGTTTACGTAACTCTCGTACTATAGAAAAATCAAAGCTCATAATTTCTTAGATGGTAAAATACAGGTTCTTTTTAGTTATGCAAGAAAATCATATATGATTTTTAAGAATAATGAGGTGAAGAAAAGTATTAGAAATGCATGAATGGATTTAACTCTTGCGGCGAAGGCGTATGTGTTTGGGGTTGTGGTGTTTTTGTCACAAAAAAACGCAAAAGGTACGGCTTCCCCCAAACCCCGTTCCGCATGGTGAGCGATGGTCTTTTTTACTGTATGCCCCAGCATACCGGGGTTTAGGGGTGGTGTTCTTTTTTGCGTATCTTTGTGGTGAAAAAACACCATACAACGGGTGACAGAAGACTGTTGGTTATTATTTCTAACCTTGGTTTTTGTACACTACGTAAGCAATGATGGCTGCGAGGAGCAGTCCAGCGATGACAGCAAAGGTGATTTTGATGGCGCTGTAGGGGCGTTCGCCTTGTACTTCGCCGGTACGGGCGTTGACGAGGAATCGGTAGGTGGTTCCTTTGAAGCTGTAGGCACTGATCCACACGGGGAGCAGAATATGTTTAAAGGTAGGTTGTTTGTACTGGGTAGTAAGGGAGCTGATTCGTTGGTGGTCGCCGCCAATATCCCGTTTTACTTCCTGACGAATTTCGGGTTCCATGATATTTTTGGCTTCAGTGAAACCGGATTCAAGGTCTACTTGATAGGCTTCTGCTCGGAAGCCTGCGAGGTAGTTTTGGTCGTAGGGCACCAAGGCGTTAAGATCCCAGGGTTCCAGCTTTTGGATATGTTTATCGGGTAAGGAATGACTGGCGAGTACAAGCACATCGTCGAAGCTTCGGAACACGTTGCCACTCACGTTTCGCCAGCGAGTTTTTCTTACCTGACGCGTTCTACTAACAGACCTTCCATTCTCGGTGGTGGTATAGTGTTCGGTGACGTAATAATCATCGCCTCGTTTTCCTGTGTAGTGGCTGATGGTGTTGGCGTCATAGGTCCAGTAGGGGACATACACGCCTGAAAGATTTCCCTTATGGGTGCGGGCGTATTGTTTGACCTTGGTGGGGGCAAACCACAGTTTGCCAATCCACTCTCTGAACAATCCCATGGCTTCTTTATCTTCGACGCGGAAAGGGAGCAAGCTGCGGGGGCGAATGACGCGTCGATGTCCGGGATCGGTAACGATGGCACTTCCGCAAAAGGGGCAATTTGTCGCTGTTACATTTTCCTCTAGTGTGGTTTCTGCGTGGCAGGTAGCGCAGGTGACGGTGAGGGCATCAACGGTATCTTCCGCTTTGAGGGTTTGGGTGACATAGGCATGGAAATCCAGTTCCTCGATTTCATCCTCATTTTGAGGAATGTCCATTTCATGTTGGCAATACGGGCAGGTGACTTTCTGCGAACTGGGGGAGAAATCCATCCGCGCTCCGCAGTTTTCACAAGGAAATTCTACATGTGCATGTGGAAGGTCTGGTGTGATCGAAGACTCTTCGGGCGGCGCCTCCTCCAGGGGAGGAGGCTGAGGGTTGTCGGAGGGAAGCGGAGGGAGGGTATCCATGGTACCGCGCCTAGATTAACCTGCGGGGGGGGGTGGAGGCATTGGGGCGGGAGGGGGTGGAGGAGGTGGCGCTTGGAACAGAGGCGCGAGGGCCTGCACTTGCGAGGCAGGCAACCAGTTGGGCATGCCGGCCATCCATACCATAGACTGTTCGGTAAACTGTCCGCTGTTCTTTTGTCCCATAAGGGTGTTGAGGTCGAAAGGACCTGTTTGCTGTCCGTTTACGGCCACATAAAATGAGGCGACGGGAACGGGAGGGGGCATGGCGGCAGGTTGTTGTGGAGCTTGTTGTTGGAAAGAGCCCGTCATCTGGTTGGCCATGGCCATACCGGCACCTAAACCGACGCCTGCACCGGCCATTCCGTTTGCGGTGTTTTCTGCGGCGGCTTCCATGGCGTTGGCGGCCTGGAATTTGGTGTAGGCATTGAGGTCGCCCAAAATGCCCATGGAGCTCCGTTTGTCGAGGGCTTCTTCCACTTCCGGGGGAAGGGAGATGTTTTCTACCAGAAATTTGGTCAGTTCGAGGCCATATTCCCCGTATTCCAGTCCAAGGTTTTTCTGAATGAATTCGCTAAGTTCGTTGTAATTAGCGGCGAGGTCTAAAATAGGAATTTTAGATTCACCCAGTAAATCCGTAAAGCGGGTGATCACCATGTTGCGAAGCTGTTCGTGGATTTTGGAGGTGGTGAAATCTCCGTCGGTTCCCACAATTTCCCGGATGAAGGCGGCAGGATCTTGGATGCGCATGGCGTAAGAACCAAAGGCGCGAAGACGGACGGGACCGAATTCGGCGTCGCGTAGCATCACAGGGTTTTTGGTGCCCCATTTTAAGTCGGTAAATTGGCGCGTACTGGCAAAATAGACTTCAGCTTTAAAAGGACTTTCAAAGCCGTATTTCCAGCCTTTCAGGGTGGCCAAAATGGGAAGGTTTTTGGTGTCGAGGGTGTAGGTGCCGGGGCTAAAGACATCGGCGAGTTGACCTTCGTTGATGAAGACCGCCATTTGACCTTCACGCACCACCAGTTTGGCGTGCCATTTAATCTCGTTACCGTAGCGTTCGAATCGATAGACCAAGGTGTCGTTGCTGGCATCTAACCATTCGATAATATCGATGACTTCGCCGCGAAGTTTGTCCAAAAATCCCATAATCTTGTCTCCTTCAGGTTTAAAAATCGTATAACTATCAAAACCATAATGGCAGAGAGGTCAAGATGCGATTACAATTCCTCGTGCACTTTATAAAAGAGGGGTGCTGGTCTCTCCTTTATTTTTCAGCTTGAGAACTCCACTCTTGGTTTGAGCTGCTTGGTTTTTAGTTCATAAGTTAAGGAATCTTATATGGGTTTGGCGGGATAATACATGTGAGGTGTATTGCACCTAAAAGCTTAAGTTTTTATTCAGAATGTTTAGAGAGAAAACATAAAGAATCACAAATATGAGTTCATCAAAAAACTATCTAAAAACTACTTTTTCCGCCTTATGCCTTGTTGGGGCGGGTTTGATTTGCAGTAGCGCTCAGGCGGGTTGGACCATATGGACCAATGCCAGTGGAGACGGCCTGTGGGAAACGGCAGGAAATTGGTCTGGTGGCTTGCCAAATTACGCGTCTCAAGCTCCCATTATTAATAACTTGACCACAACGGGGCCATCTACTGCAAACACAGGCACATATTCATATGATTATTTACGAGTGGGTCATGCACACGATGGTCATGAAGGTCCGGGTACGCTTAATATAAACGGGGCTAATCTTTCTTCAAAAGATGGTGGGAATACAAGAGAAGGAATTGGTTATGGAAATGGAGGCGTAGGTATTCTTAATATCTCTAGTGGATCGCTTACGCTTGGTCAGCAATGGGTTAGTATTGGTGGTGGAGGAGGCTCTCAGGGAACAGTCAATCAGACAGGAGGACTCATGAGCTTTGGTGGTGATAACCCAAATTCAATTTCCCTCGGAAGTTCGAATAGCACAGCTTTATATAATTTTACTGCAGGCGATCTTCTTACCAAAGAGGCGTTTGCCCTTTCTACTGGAGGATCCGGCTCGAGTATTTTTCAAGTCAATGGTTATGATGCTGAAAGTTCTATCCAAATTGGTGGCACCTCAGACGATTACAACGGCGCTTGGTTGCAGGGGGCTGGCACTACCTTATCACTTGGCATTGATGGTGGCACATCCCAAGGCACAACGCTTATCAACATTGGTACCGGAACGAATGGCACCCATTCGGGTCAAGCCGAATTTGCCTCAGGTTCATTTCTAGATCTCGGTTTTAACAGTGGCGCACAGTCCGGTAGCTGGACGGTGTTAACTGCTGCGGGTGGAATTGTTGATTCCGGATTGAGCTTGGCCCCCAGTGTTGATGAAAGCGTATGGTCCTTTTCGGTTGTTGATGGTATTGGGGGTAGCCAAAGTTTGGTTGTGACTGCCATTCCTGAACCATCCAGCATTGCCCTGATGGTTATCATAGGTGGTGCAATGTTGATGACGCGTCGTCGCAGAAAAGCTTAACGCTGTAGGTAACCCTCTCAAAAGAGGGCCGAAGAAGAAGGGATCAGATTTACTCTGATCCCTTTTTTATGCCGCCTTTGAGGATCATGCGTTTGTTTACGTATGTATCTTATGTTGAGGGTGCAAGGGGCTGTTTCATTATTTCTATAAAACTAGTTATGTGGAATCGCACTACCTGCTTTCTCATCTATTCCTTGGGTCGTTGGTGCGTGTAGATGCGCTATGGGATAATGGTCGTCGTGGATTCCCCCTACCTCAGGAAGTACAAGTGATCGGGTGTGTATGTGAGCCATTAAAGTCTGGTTGATCTTTCTGGGGAGTAAACTCTGCTTGCATTGACGTAAAGGCAGGCTATGGTCTTGGCTCTTTTTGAAAACATGCAAGGATGAATTGCTGATGAAATGGTTGCTGAAAAAAATTGTGGGGAGTAAGAACGAACGGGACTTAAAACGTCTTCGGCCAATTGTGGCGCGTATTAATGAATTGGAAGAAAGCTATCAGCAGCTTTCTGAACAAGAACTGAAAGATAAGACCAAGGAATTTCAGCAACGTTTGAAAGATGGTGAAACCACGGATGACATCCTGCCCGAAGCGTTTGCTGTAGCTAAAAATGCTTGTCGTCGTTTGGTGGGGACTGAATATGAAGTTTCTGGCAATATGCGGACTTGGGTGGAAGTCCCTTATGATGTGCAAATGATTGGTGGTATCGCCATGCATCAGGGTCGTATTTCCGAAATGGCGACAGGAGAAGGTAAAACCTTGGTTGCTACCGCACCGGCTTATTTAAATGCCCTCACGGGACATGGTGTTCACGTGGTAACGGTCAATGATTACTTGGCCATGCGAGATTCTGAATGGATGGGCCTGGTATTTGATTACTTAGGCCTCACGGTGGGTTGTATTCAAAGTGGCATGCACCCTATTGAACGTAGGCAAAAATATGCAGCAGATATCACCTACGGAACCAATGCTGAATTTGGCTTTGATTATTTACGGGATAACATGACCTACACCCCTGCAGAACGGGTGCAACGCGGTCATCATTTTGCCATTATCGACGAAATTGACAGTATTTTAGTGGATGAGGCACGTACGCCGTTGATTATTTCAGGACCTACTGAGCATTCTTCAGAAGCGTTGTTCATGTCCTTGAAACCGATGGTAGAACGTTTGGTGAGGGAGCAACGCCACTTGTTGGATGGGTTTGTGAAAAACATTCAGACCGAGTTGGCGAAACCTGTAAAAGAGCAGAATGTAGATGAAATCCAGAAAAATCTGTATCGGGTACATCAAGGGATGCCGAAACATCCAGCATTGTTAGCTTTGCTCGAAGACCATGATGTGCGGCGGAAATTAGAAAAAGTAAATGACCAATTTCTTACTGAAACCTATAAAGAATTGGCGCGTGAATTGCGTCAGGATCTGTTGTTTACCGTTGATGAAAAGAGCAATGATGCCGGATTGACGGATAAAGGAACAGAAGCCATTTCTCCTCAGGATCCCGATGCCTATGTTTTACCTGATTTGGCGACCATTATGTCTGAGTTGGATGGAGATGAAAGTATCAGTGATGAAGAGCGGGTTGAGCGACGCCGCAGTGCCCAAGAGGAATTTTCCACTAAGAGTGAAAGTATTCATGCGATTGACCAATTGATTCGCGCCTACACCAACTATGAAAATGACGTTCATTATGTGGTGCAAGATAATCAAGTGGTGATCGTCGATGAAAATACGGGACGTTTGATGACGGGTCGTCGTTGGAGTGATGGCTTGCATCAGGCGGTTGAAGCGAAAGAGGGCGTGAAAATTGAACGCGAAACGCAAACCCTTGCGACGGTGACCATCCAGAATTATTTCAGGATGTATGAAAAATTGTCGGGGATGACGGGTACGGCAGAAACTGAAGCCGAAGAGTTTATGCAAATTTATAATTTGGATGTGTTGGTGATTCCTACCAATCGTCCGGTACGTCGTGTGGATTTGAATGACCGTATTTATCGTACACGTCGTGAGAAGTTTAACGCAGTAGTTGCTGAAATTACAGAAGCCTATCGTAACAAGCAACCTGTTTTGGTAGGGACGGTTACGGTTGAATCTTCTGAAGAGTTGAGCCGTCTGTTACTGAAAAAGAACATTCCTCATAACGTCTTAAATGCTAAAAACCATGGACGTGAAGCTGAAATTGTGGCCCGAGCGGGACAACCGGGTTCTATTACCATTGCGACCAATATGGCGGGTCGCGGAACTGATATTAAACTCGGGGAAGGGGTGGTGAAAATGGAACGGGAAGAAGTGTTATCCCAGATGTCTCTCCACGATAAAAAAGATGGCATGACTTTGCAAAAATGGATCGAAGAGAATCCCTGCGGTTTGTATGTGATTGGTACCGAACGCCATGAGTCACGACGGATTGACCGTCAGTTACGTGGTCGTTGTTCTCGTCAGGGTGATCCCGGGATGAGCTGTTTTTATGTGTCGCTGGAAGATGATTTGATGCGACTGTTTGGTGCAGAACGTATTTCCAATATCATGTCCAAATTGGGCATTGAAGAAGGCGAGGTGATGGAACATAAGTGGTTAAATAAATCCGTCGAACGTGCACAGCGTCGGGTGGAACAATATCACTTTGGTATTCGTAAACGGACTTTGGAATACGATGATGTTATGAACCGTCAGCGTGAAGTGGTTTATGGGTTGCGTACTGAAATTTTAACCGGAGACAATCCACGTGCACATTTGCTGGATATGTTGGCTGAAGTAATTGAAGAACATGCTCAAGGTGCCATTGATCAAGGCGAAGAAGTTGGCGCAATTGAATTTGCCGATTGGTGTTCTATGACCTTCCCGATAGCGTTGCGTCCTGATGATTTGCGCGCGCTTCCTTTTGAAGCCATTGCCTATGCAGACCTTGCGATTGAACGGGTGAATCAGGCTTATGATCTGAAGATTCAATCTGAGCCGCCTGAATCCATTGAAAGCATGGAACGTCATATCTTGTTACAAGCGATTGACACCCACTGGCAGGAATATTTGCGGGGGATGGATTCTCTACGTCAGGGTGTGGGCTTACGTGCCTACGGTCAGCGTGATCCTATTTTGGAATTCAAACATGAAGCCTATGCGATGTTTGCGGATCTCATGCAAAAGATTAATGATGAAGTGGCTCAGCGCGCCTTTCGTGCCACCGCTTCGTTGGAATCGCTTGAGCAATTCCTTAACAATCTGAAAACCATGGAGTCTCATTCTCAATCATCTGCTTTTGGACAAGAAGCTCAGGCTCGTGCCACGTCTGCTCGTCGTCAAAGCGATGAAAAAGCAAAAATGGAAAAGACTTTAGAGCGTTCCATGCAGACCCCGCAAACCCGAGAGCTTCCTAAAGTAGGTCGCAATGATCCCTGTCCTTGTGGCAGTGGTGAAAAATACAAAAAATGCTGCGGTCAATAATGCGGAGAGCATAGAAGTGAAGGAAGCGAAGTTGAACTCTCATCAGCTGATCGCATTCTGCTTGGCTGCAGTTTCCGGATTTCTGCTGTTCGCTTCTTTCCCTCCGCTGGGCCAATCTGAACTGGCCTTTATTGCCCTGATTCCTTTTGTGTGGGCTTTGCGGCTTTATCCCGAAGCTCGGGGACGGTTGTCATACCTTGCCGGTCTGGTTTGTTGGTTACCGTCCTTATGGTTTTTGAGTTTGGTCACCATTCCCGGGGCGGTGGTATTGGCGGCTTTTTGTGCCTTGTATTGGATTCCTGCGGGTGGGGTGTGGGGACGTTTTTTGCAAGGATGGCAACCCGATCGACCCGTGGTGGGGTTACGTTTTGTGTTGGGTGGGGCGGCGTGGTGGTGTGCGCTTGAAAGCTTACGGGGATGGTTACTGACAGGTTTTCCCTGGAATGCCGTGGGGGCGAGCCAATGGGAAAATTATAGTCTTATCCAATTGGCGACGTTGGGCGGCACGTTGGCGGTAAGTTTTATTGTGGTTACCCTCAATTTGGGAATCGCGTTATCCGTATTAGGCCTGTTTGAATGCATGGGAAAACGGGTACCCCGACGTATGCATCCCGAATTGTATTTGCCGGTGTTGATGCTGGTGATTTCTTTTTCGTGGGGTGGACGTGAATTGCGTCGCTTACATCATGAACCCACTCGCTCATTGAAAGTAGGGGTGGTGCAGCCCTTGGCGTCGAATAAATGGTCTCCGGAATTGGCGAAAGAGAATTTCGAGGTCTTAGAAAAACTCTCTGAGTTGGTGTTGATCTCAGAACCAGATTTGTTGATTTGGCCCGAAACCGCGGTGCCCGAAGAGTTACGCTACAGTTTAATTGCCACCCAGATGACGAGACGCCTGGTGGGGTCGGGAACACCCTTGCTGTTGGGAAGCTTGGATTATGAGTTGGTAGAGAATAACGGCGAATTTGAGCGCATGTATTACAACAGTGCGTTTATGGTGCGTCCCGATGGTATGCTGGATAGTCAATATCGCAAAAAACATTTGGTGATGTTTGGGGAGTATATGCCATTTGCAAATTTCTTTCCTTTTCTCCGTTCGCTGACGCCCATGCCTGAAGATGTAACCCCTGGAGATTTAAATGGGGTTTTGTCCTTACCAGAGTCGGATATCCATGTGGGGATTTTGATTTGTTTTGAAGATTTGGTATCGTCTTTGGCCAGAGAGTTGGCCGCTGGTGGTGCGGATGTGTTGATCAATCAAACCAATGATGCCTGGTTTGATCCCTTGTGGGGAAGTCAGGGGCATTTGGCCAATGCGGTATTTCGCTCCGTAGAGCAACGACGCCCCATGGTACGTGCCACAAATTCAGGGGTGAGTGCATGGATCAACACGGGTGGCTTGGTGGTGAAGAAGATCGAAGATCCGTTGTATGGTCGTCAGCAGGTGCGCAGTACGGCAACCTTTGATGTTCAAATCCCGCTGGTAAAAGAAACTACCTTTTATCATCGTCACCCTCGTGCATTCGTATGGGCCTGCTGGGGCTTGAGTTTGTTGTTGTTTACGAAGCGTCCTCCAGACCTTTTACCATAAGGGCTGTGTCCTTTTGTTTGGTGCAGGAGCATCCGCAAAGAGAGGGGTACCAGAGCTCCTTTTCGACATAAAAACACCCCGCCTACGCATGAAGACGGGGTTGATTATATTTGGGATGAATGGATCTAGGCTGCGGGCGTACTTTCTGTGACCACAACTTTGGTTTTGGCCCATTGATCGCCGAGGCGTTGACTTTGTTTATTGTTGAGTAAGATGAAGAATTCAACCAAGGGGAAAAAGGGTACTGCAAAAGGAATATTTCGAGTGGCAGATGCGGCCCAGTTTCCGGTGAGGGCTTGGTTGGTGTCGGCCATCACGGCTTGGAGCTTCATGAGTTTTTTGCCTAAACTTTGACCATCCAAGAAAGGTAAAGCATCACGAGTGAGCATGTAAGCTAGGCCAATTAACCACCCGAGTCGTGCGCCCACGAAGAGCATAAACATGTTGGCTATAATGACGTCGATCAGTGCGGCCAGTACTCGGTTTCCTACCGAGGCAAGCGCTCTGTCAGGTGCAATATATTCGGTTTCTACATTTTCAGTTGTGGTTGATTCTGTAGGTGGTGGAGCGATGGGCTCCGTTTCTGTACGGGCATCTTCGGGTGTATTTGAATCGGTCATGGTATTTCCTACGTTACTTTTAAGGTGAAGTTTTATTTATTCTGCAATGCATTCTTCATGAATCAAATGAAAAAATGTTTTTTATGAAAGGATTTAGGGCTAGGGTCGACTTATCCACAAACCTAAGAGGAGTATGCTCGAATGTATCAAAATGAAGAAGAATTGAATCCTGAAGCTGTTTCAGATTATTATGGCAAGGTGTTGCAACATAGTGACGACCTTCAAACCGACGCCTGCTGTTGTGACAGTGATGAAATTAGTGCGGAAGTAAAAGCGGCCTTGGCCCAAGTGAATGATGAAGTGATGAGTCGCTTTTATGGTTGTGGTTCACCTTTGCCTCTCGAATTAGCGGGATGTCGCGTGTTGGATTTGGGTTGTGGGACTGGGCGTGATTGTTATGTGGCCTCTCAATTGGTCGGCGAAACGGGTTTCGTGACGGGAGTGGATATGACGGGTGAGCAGTTAGAGGTGGCACAACGAAATGTGAGCTCTCAGATGAAACGTTTTGGGTATGAAAAACCAAATGTTGAATTTCTCTCCGGGAAAATTGAAGAGTTGGAGGCCCTCGGGATTGAGGATGCTTCGGTGGATGTGGTCATCTCCAATTGCGTGATCAATTTATCCTCGGATAAAGCCAAAGTGTTTGCAGAAATTTTTCGGGTATTGAAGCCGGGTGGCGAATTGTATTTCTCTGATGTGTTTGCCTCGCGTCGGGTGCCGGCCGCGTTGAAGACTGATCCGGTTTTGCATGGGGAATGTCTCTCCGGTGCGATGTATGAAGAAGATTTTCGCAGGGTGATGACCTCTGTAGGTTGTCCGGATATTCGGGTGATGTCTCGTCGCCGCTTGTCGATTGATTCTCCAGAAGTGGAAAACAAAGTAGGGATGATTGGGTTTGATTCGGTGACGGTTCGAGCCTTCAAATTGGAGGACTTAGAAGACCGGTTTGAGGACTATGGGCAAATCGCTATCTATCAAGGAAGTCTGGAGGGCTATCCTCATGAATTTCCGTTAGATCCCGATCATGTATTTGAACGTAACCGTCCGGTGTTGGTAAGTGGCAATACGGCGGCGATGTTGTCACAGTCCCGATTTGCCAAACACTTCAAGGTGCTGGGTAATCGAGAACAACATTTTGGGTTATTTTATGCTGATCCTGACTATGCGGCTTCGTCTGGTCATGACTGTGGTTGTTGTGAATAAGGGGGAATTATGATTCAAAAGTCTACGAATAGTTTTGAAGATGTGCTTACTCAGCACGGGAAATGGTTGGAACGTTCAGATGCAAAAATCCTGCAAATCAATGTAGGAAAAATGTGTAATTTGGCCTGCGTACATTGTCATGTGGGCGCGGGGCCGACCCGCAAAGAAATCATGACCCGGGCATGTATGGAAAAAATCATGGACTGGTCTGAAGACAATCCATTACCCGTGGTAGATCTGACGGGGGGCGCTCCTGAAATGTTTCCGCATTTCCGCGAGTTGGTGACGTGGTTTCGTTCTCGAGGTGTTCAGGTGATGGACCGTTGTAACTTAACCATTTTGCTTCAACCCGGTTATGAATGGGGGGCTGAATTTTTACGGGAGAAGCAGGTGGAGATCGTGGCGTCTATGCCCTGTTATTCGCCTGAGAATGTAAATGCGCAACGTGGGAATGGCGTTTTTGATGAAAGTATTGAAGCCCTTCAACGCTTGAATCGTCTTGGATATGGTATTGACGATCATTTGAAGTTGAACTTGGTTTATAATCCGAATGGCGCTTTTTTACCCCCGGATCAAGCGGAATTGGAAGCGGTGTACAAACAGGAATTGGCAGAACATTTCGGCATTCAGTTTCATCATTTATATGCCTTAACCAATTTGCCGGTGAGTCGCTTTGCATCCTATTTAAAGCAGCGAGGGAATTACGAAGAGTATTTACAGTTGTTGAAAGACAATTTTAATCCAGGATCGATACAGGGCTTGATGTGTCGGGACACGCTGTCGGTCGATTGGGAGGGCCGGGTATTTGATTGCGATTTTAATCAACAAATGGAAATGCACACCGGTTTTAACGGAGAAGCGCAATATCTTTGGGATCTGGATTTACGTCGCTGGAAGCAAACGGAAATTCGTACCGCGCCCCATTGTTTTGGCTGTACTGCGGGGCAGGGATCTAGCTGTGGGGGCAGCATCGATTAAGATCAGCCTTCAGCCATCGATGTTTTAATGGCGGGAAAATTATTAAGAAAGAAATAGGGGCCTTCATGTAATCTAAAGGTTTGGTTCTGTATAGTCGCATCATCTACGCAACCCCAGATGAACAGCGATATGAATCAACAGTCTCCATACATATTTACTTACCTCTTTTTGAGGGCTCTTTCCGCAGGCACGGCGGGCGTTCTCTTTTTGAGCTCTTGTACGACGACACCTACAAAATCGACTGATGAGCTTAATGCCAAGGTCCCGATGGACTGGCATCAATCCTTGGTGTCTGTGCAACTTGTAGAAGATGCAGGTGATCTTTCCCAGTGGTGGAGGCAATTTAAAGATCCGATCATGGATCAGTTGATTGCGTCAGCTTTGGAAAATAATCCAACTTTAAGGTCGGTGTTGTTGAATGTTGAAACGGCTCGTACGCAAAAAGGAATCGCCAGTTCGGCCTTGTGGCCGAATGTGGATGCGGGTGTGTCAG
The DNA here is from genome assembly GCA_029719485.1 of Kiritimatiellota bacterium B12222. GTDB lineage: Bacteria > Verrucomicrobiota > Kiritimatiellia > SS1-B-03-39 > UBA6053 > UBA6053. Next base: position 2,485,633 of record CP120722.1, read on the forward strand.
GCAGTGGTAACCGCATAGACGATTTGAAACAGAACAGCAACACCACGGGTGAGTCTTATGGAGCTAATTTTTCTGCCAGTTGGGAAGTGGATTTGTTTCGCAAACAGTCTGATGTGATTGACAGTGCCGATGCGGATCTGAGAGCCAGTGAACAGGATTTTCATGCGGCTCAAGTGTTGTTGGCGGCAGAGGTTGCCGAGACATATTTAGGATTCAGGTCTGTTCAGCAAGAATACGCAATTTTGACCGATTCCATTGATATGCGTGAACAAACCTTGCAAATTATTCGTTGGCAAGAGGCGGCAGGAGAGGTGAATATTTTGGAAGTTCAGCAGGCGATTGTGTTTTTAGAACAAGCGCGAACCGCTTTGCCTACGTTAGAACAAAATATGGAAGAGTATCTTAATGCGCTCGCGGTGCTTTGTGGCGATACGCCAGGGAGCTTGCACGGTTTATTAAAAACATCGTCCGTACTCCCAACGCTACCTGCCGAAATTCAATGTGAGTTTCCTGCGGAACTGTTGGATCAACGGCCGGACATCAAAGCGGCTCGCTTACGTATTGAAGCGGCCACGGCAAATTTATCTGCTGCTGAAAAAGAACGTTTGCCCAGTCTTACTTTATTTGGGTCGATTAATTTAGATGAAGACCGTCTCGGCGATTTATTGGATCCCACGGAATTGGTGTCAAATCTAGTGGGGTCTCTCACGGCACCTATTTGGGATGCCGGTCGTATTGGAAAACAGATTGAGCTCCAAGATATCAACCTGCGTCAGGCGTACCTTTCTTATGAGAGTCAAGTACTGACGGCATTGTCTGAAGTCGAAAATGCGCTGTCCTCTATTGTCACCTCCACCCGAGGAATCACCTTGGCGCAAACCGCAACCGATGCGGCTCGGTTATCCGTAGAAATTGCGGAGCAACAGTTTGGAGCGGGGGAAGTGGATCTCCTTTCGGTGTTAGAATCACAGCGTTCTCAATTGAGTTTAGAACAGAGTCTTATCAACGCCCACATTAAACAATTAAATGGGCATATTCAACTTTATCGGGCCATGGGGGGCGGATGGTCCGTTCCTCAAAACAAGTAACCCATCCTTACGCAGGAATTCATTATGAGCAAAAAAAATATCGAATCCGAAACAGACTTGGCAACACGCATTGCCGCGCATCATCCTCGTCATCGTCGTATGAAAATGGCCCTCAGCACTTTGTTGGTACTTGGAATCGGTGGGGTCGCCTTTGTGGTGTGGGGACGTCCTGACACGCAGGGCGAATTTGCGGTCCAGTTTCATACCCAAGTCCTTGAACGCGGAAAAGTGGGACTCACCATCACCGCCACGGGGAATTTGGAACCCACCAATGAAGTGACCGTGGGAAGTGAAATTTCAGGGTTGGTGGAACAAGTGTTTGTGGACACCAATGATGTGGTGAAGAAAGGGCAGAAACTGGCACAGATTGATCGCACGACCTTTGAAAATGATTTGCGTTCTAGTCAGGCGTCACTGGCTGCGGCTAAGGCTGCCGTGACTGAAGCAGAAGCAAGTTTAAAGCAGGCTGAACGCACCTTGTCCCGCGCTCAAGAATTGCGCGAAGCCAGTGGAGGAAAGGTTCCGTCTCGGGCGACCATGGAAAACGCTGAATCGGGGGTTGAAATTGCTACGGCAACCTTGGCGGCCCGAAAGGCCTCTGTAAGTCAAAGTGAGGCCTTGGTGGATATCAAAAGTAACGAACTCTCCAAGACGGTTATTACCTCGCCCACAGATGGCGTGGTGCTGAGTCGCAGTGTGGAACCCGGACAAACGGTGGCGGCCAGTTTTTCAGCTCCAGAATTATTTGTGATTGCTGAAGATCTTTCGTCGATGAAATTAGAAGTCGCGATTGCCGAAGCAGATATTGGGGTGGTTGCGAAGGGGCAGAGCTCAACCTTTCGGGTGGATGCCTGGCCGGAACGATCATTTTCTGCTTTGGTGACGAAGGTGTCTTATGGGTCTGAAATTGTGGACAATGTGGTCACCTATGAAACCGAATTAGATGTGGCAAATGATGATTTATCCTTACGTCCTGGCATGACCGCGACAGCGGATATTTACGTGGAAGCCAAGAGTGATGTGTGGGTGGTCCCCGTGCAAGCCTTACGGTTTAGTCCTCGTCCTCCTGATGGTGCAACAGTTCCAGGTGGTGGCCCGGGGTCGGGCAGGGTTGGGGGAACAGATTCAACCACAGAAAAAGTAAGTTTTCTCGATAAAATGATGCCTAAACCTCCACGTGCCAGTGCCAGCGCCAATCGTAAGCGTACGGGCTCGAAAGGAGAATCGACTTCAGGTTCCAATCAGATTTGGGTAATGGTCGATGGACATCCCCGTCCGATTCCGGTGGAAGTGGGATTATCCGACGGCATCGTTACTGAGATTGATTCTGACGAACTTGAGGCCGGGTTAGAGGTGATTCTCTATGAGGAGCCTGCAAAGTCATGAATACGAAAAGCCTGATTCATTTGGAAGGGATTCACAAGATCTACGGAGAAGGAGATGCCTCCTTTGAGGCGCTTAAAGGAATAAATCTGGATATTCTCAGCGGTGAATTTGTTGCGATCATGGGGCCCAGTGGTTCTGGTAAATCTACATTGATGAATCTGTTGGGTTGCTTGGATCGCCCGAGTTCTGGATCTTACCGCTATGAGGGTATTCACGTTGAATCGCTGGATAAAACACAGAGGTCTTTGTTACGCCGTTATGCATTGGGCTTTATCTTCCAGGGGTTTAATTTGTTGGCCCGAACCAGTGCGGTAGAAAATGTTGAACTTCCTTTGCTTTACCGGGGAATTGGACGACGTAAACGTCGGCAATTGGCTCGGGAAGCGTTGGACAGTGTGGGCTTGGCTGACAAGGAACGCAATACACCGGGAGAACTCTCTGGAGGACAGCAGCAACGGGTGGCCATTGCCCGTGCGATGGTCACACAACCCCGTACGTTATTTGCGGATGAGCCTACGGGTAATCTGGATTCAAAAACTACGGATGAAATCATGTTGTCATTGACCCGACTTAATCAGGAGCAAGGCATCACCATTCTTATGGTGACTCATGAAGAGGATGTCGCCCAATTCGCAGGTCGTCAAATTCATGTCCTCGATGGACTTATTGCTCACGATCAGCAAAACCACTAAAGGAAATTCTACTATGTTTGCGATGATCAATAATGCGTTTTCGATTGCCCTAAAAGAAATTCGACGCAACCTTACTCGGGCCTTTCTTACTGTACTTGGAATTATCATTGGCGTATCTTCAGTGGTCACGATGGTGACCTTGGGAGAGGGGACGACTGAAGCGGTGAAATCACAAATTTCGAGTTTAGGTAGTAATCTTCTCATGGTGAGGCCTGGCGCGGGGTTTGGTCCTCGTTCCCGTTCGGCTGGAGTTCCCGATTTTACGGAGGCGGATGTTGATGCTTTGTTGCGGCAAGTACCTGGCATTGCCGCTGTGGCACCGGTAAGAAATACATCTACGAGCGCCATTTATCGAGAGAATGCCCGGATGGGTGGGGTGACAGGGACGAACCCTGGTTGGTTTGAAATCAATAATTGGACCTTGGAGAGTGGTCGGTTCTTTACCGATGATGACCTTAAGAAGGGTGCGGCCGTTTGTGTGATTGGTCAGACCGTGGTGGATGATCTATTTGCGGATGAAGATCCCATTGGGAAGAAAATCAGAGTGGGCAAAGCCTCGGTGGAAGTTATAGGTACTTTGAAAGAAAAGGGTCAGGTGGGGATGGGGGACCAGGATGATACCTTGGTCGTGCCTTTGAGTACCTTGCGCCGTCGCTTATTAGGGCAAACGTCTGCACACGATATTGGAATGATCTCCATTTCTGCTGAAGATGGGGTGGATAGTGATTGGATGATTGAAAATATCGAAACTGTACTGCGTGAACGCCGAAACCTTCAGGATAATCAAGAAAACGATTTTTCGGTGATGGATACACGTCAAATTGCCGAAACCTTAAGTTCCTCTACTCAAGTGATGACCACATTGTTGGCTACGGTGTCTGGGGTTTCTTTGTTGGTGGGGGGGATCGGTATTATGAATATCATGTTGGTGTCGGTTACAGAACGCACCCGCGAGATTGGAATTCGACTGGCGATTGGGGCAACTGCGAAAGAGGTTCTTCTCCAATTTTTAGTGGAGGCGATCACCTTATCGAGTGTGGGTGGCGCCATGGGGATCGTATTGGCCTTAGGGTTTTGCACCTTGTTGGCCCCGATGATTCAGGTGAACTTTATCTTTAATACCCAAATCAATATCATCGCTTTCATCTTTTCGGCGGTGGTCGGGGTCGTTTTTGGCTTTGCCCCAGCACGTAGAGCGGCTAGTCTGGATCCTATTGATGCTCTCCGTCACGAATAAGGCCTGTACTGATGAATACGAAACTTATAAAAAAATCATCCTTTTACACTCAGGTGAGTTTATGAGAATTTTGGTGGTAGAAGATGACGAGTTGTTGCGGCATTCCCTGGTGGCGACCTTTCGTGATGAAGGATATGCTGTGGATGATGCCGAGGATGGTGAAGTCGGAGTATATAAATTGTCTGAAGGCATTTATGATGCGGCGGTATTGGATGTGATGATGCCCAAATTAGATGGATGGCAGGTGTTGGAAAAGGTGCGCCCTGAAGTGGACACTCCTGTACTGATGCTGACCGCCAAAGATGCAGTTCCTGATCGCATTAAGGGACTCAATTTGGGGGCGGATGACTACCTGGTAAAACCTTTTGATGCTGATGAATTGATTGCGAGGGTTCGCGCTTTGATTCGGCGTTCCCGGGGGCAAAGCCAGTCCGTTCTCAGTTTTGGTGATGTCGTACTTAATCTCGCAATGCGAAAGGTTGAGAAGCAGAAACAAGAAGTGGAACTAACCCCTCGTGAATATAGTCTATTGGAATACCTGGCCCTGCATCGTGGGGAAGTGGTGAGTCGCCGGTTGCTCTACGAACGCTTATTCGATGAGGACGATGATTCCATGTCCAATTTGTTGGATGTACACGTATCCAACTTACGTAAAAAACTTGGAAAGGACCTGATTCAAACCCGACGTGGTCACGGATACTTTGTTGAATGAAACTCCCTACAAATTCTATACGCTGGCGCTTACAAATTTGGTATGCCTCCCTGTTACTTATTGCGTTGGCAGGCTTGAGTTTGGCCGTGCTACGACTTTCACGCATCCACCGTATACGTTTGATCGATCAACAAATCGTTGATCGCCAACGTAGCTTTTTTGATGTCGTTTTCCGTCAAGACCCCCAAGCTCAAAAAAGACCTATGGCCGAGGGGGAGGAGCCACCGCCCGATCCCAAAAAACTTTTGGCACAACTTCAGGAGGAAAGCCTAAATCCTTCTTCTTCCCTGTTACAAGAGTTTTCCGATACGGACCCTGGGTATTATTATTTTGCGCTCGCGGATCGTGATGGAGCTGTTCTCTTTGCATCTGAAAATACACCTGAAGGTTTTACCTTCCCCCATAGGCTCAAAAGAGATGATTTTGAGCGCAATCAATTTAGAGGTCCTTTTCGGGAACATTTGCGTCGAGCCCCTGGAGGGATTCGTGTTTGCTTCGGTAAAGAATCATCTCACTCTTTAAAAGAGATGGACCAATTTGCGGTGTCCATTGTCCTGTTTGCCTCTGGGTTTTGGTTGGTTGGTTTAGCCGGTGGGTGGTGGATCGTGGGGCGTGCGTTACGTCCTGTGAAAGAAATTTCGGAGACTGCAGTGGAAATTGCTGAAGGGAATTTCGACAAACGAATTGATTTGGCTGGTGATCAAAATGAACTCCATCAATTAGGTCAGGTTTTGAATCATACCTTTGATGAATTAGAGGCTTCTATGGAGCGTCAACGTCAATTTACAGGTAATGCGTCGCATGAATTACGAACACCGTTAACGGTTATTCTGTCCGAAACCCAGCGCATGCTTAAACGGAAACGTGCTCCAGAGGAGTACCGAGCGTCACTCGAAGTTTGTCAGAAAGCAGGGTTGCGAATGAAGGCATTGGTGGAAGGGTTACTGTTGTTGGCACGTCAGGAAATTTCGTCTGTTGTTGAAGTCAAAGAACGCTGCGATTTGAAGTGCATTGTGGAAGAGTCTATGGGGACGCTTAGGCATGTGGCGAGTGAACACGATATTGTGCTGATGGGGGAATTGGTCACGGCCGAAATTTCAGGGGATGCGTCAGCTTTACGCATTTTGATCGATAACCTTATCGAGAATGCCATTAGTCACCACAGTGGCCAAGGAAGGGTCGTGGTACGTCTATGTAATTTGGAAGACCTCATTGAACTCGAAGTAGAAGATGATGGGCCTGGGATCGCGGCAGAATATCACGATAAAATCTTCGAACGTTTTTATCAGATAGATAAATCGCGTTCTTCTGGGCATTCAGGGCTCGGTTTAGCGTTGGTGAACAAGATTGCAGAAAACCATGATGGCGAATGTGCTGTATTCAGTGATCTGGGGAAAGGCAGTCGGTTTATTGTGCAGTTTCAGAAATCTTAACCCCATGAATTTTTGGGGAACGTTTTATAGGGGTACGCGATTTGATGCAGAAAGGAGTTCGTACGTCCCGAGCACAATGGAGAAGGGGTCAGAAGGAAGCACTAACGATTCTGTTTCATCTTGGTGATGAGCCAGGAAGGGACCGTGAGATGCCAGTGAATGGCGGCAGCACGTATTCCGAAAATCAACGCTCCGCAAGAGATCGCACTGACGAGACGGTGATCAGGCAGTAGGTAGATCAAGCCGACGTAAAGGGTGCACCCCAGCAACACAGGGGTCGCATAGAGTTCCGTGGTGGTGAGGAGTGTGGGACGTCCCGCAAGCACATCACGAAGCAGTCCACCACCGATGGCGGTGACGATGCCGAGAATGATGGGGGCCAAGGGTAAGCCATATCCCAAGTTCCACACTTTGTTGATGGTGGCAATTGAAAACATGGCCACTCCGAATCCATCGACATAGAGGAGCAGACTGTGGATTTCTTTGCGGGTGAGCAGGGGTTCGGCCCAAAAGGCAATCAGACTGGCGATCATGGCCACCCAAATATAAGTGATGTCAGATAACCAGAAGACAGGTTCATCCAGTATTAAATCGCGCAAGGTTCCACCACCCACAGCGGTAATGATCCCTAAAACGACTGCGCTAAACAGATCGATTTGTCGTGTGGCCAGGGCCAAAACCGCGGTGACCGCAAAAGCGGTGATACCGGCCATACCGATCCAATAGCTGAATTGGGTGAGATCCATGAGGGTGTTAGGTAGAGGTTGAAGCGTTTTGAGCCATTTCTGGAAGTAAGCAACGGGCCGCCACAAGGAAACAAATCGCGCCAATAAATGTCCAAAGATTTGCGGCGTAAGGCCCCAGTACATCGCTCGCTTGGGGTAAGATTACTGCAAATACTGCCGAAATACCGAAGCTGATCGACCCCAGTAAATTGATCATCACAATCCACCAACTTATGCCTTGAATTTTCCAAATCGCGATGCCGTGACAACACTCCAATACCGCCAGCCAACTGGAGACCAAGAAACAAATACTCCCGATGACATCGGGTACCCAAATCAGGACGTCCTGTTGAAACCAGTTGAGTCCAGGCCACAAGGCATCTAGTGTATTCATATTAAATAACAAGGTGCCGATAAACTGTATAAAACCTGAGAGCCATCCGATATGTGTGGGTTTCCATCCCATCCAACAAAATGCTTCGTTGGGTATTTCTCCACGTGCTTGGGCGGCGCGTCTATCGGCGTTTGCAGCTTCGAGCAATTGACAATAGGCCGCAGAGGTAAAGAACAGGGATCCTGTGAAAAAGATCGAATTCACGACCGTGGGCTGTTGAAGAATAGCGTCAAAGGCTTGAGGGAGAACGCCGATGATACTTCCTAATGCAAAACAGGAGGATCCGATCATAAACAAGATGGAAATCCACCAGCCTAACTCGGAGGGTGCCCATCTATTGACTGTGAGACCGCGCCGAATCCCACCGCATTTGCGGTGGGTTCGTGCAATCCAGGTGTGCAAGGACCCATCAGGTAAACGATGCACGATTCGGGTGATGAATGGTCCCGCACCCTCGGCTTGTATCAGTTCCCAGTTTTTACTGGCGGGCAAATGCCGACTGGCGTGTTGGGTGGCGGTGGCGAGTTCCTTCTTGCCCATCTTCAGTATCCTTGTGTCAGTATCAGGAGGCTTTAGTGGTGGAAGCCACTGCCATCTTCATGGGTGAGGGGATCTTGAGCAGGATGTTTATCCAAATGGGCCAATGCAGATTTAATGTCATTGACCAGCAACGATCCTAAATCCCGGCTGACGCCATGTCGCACCAAGATCCGTTGGATCGAAAGATCCTGTTTGTTGGCTGGAAGTGCGTAGGCCGGTACTTGCCATCCCCGGGCCCGTAAGCGATCGGCCAAATCATAGAGGCTAAATCCAGGATCGGTATCCTCTTTGAGTTTCCAGCACAAGCAGGGGATACCCCGGTCCATTTCTCCACCATAAATGATTTCGAAGGGGCCTAATTTCTCAATTTCTGAGGCGATATATTGTGCGGTTTCGTAACAGGCCGTGTGAATTTTTCTGTAACCTTCCACACCTAAGCGTAGGAAATTGTAGTATTGGCAGACGACCTGTCCACCGGGACGAGAAAAGTTCAACGCGATATCGCGCATATTCCCACCTAAATAATTTACCCAAAAGATCAGTTGCTCTGGTAAATCTTGCTCTTCGCGCCAGATCACCCAGCCCACGCCCAGGGGGGAAAGTCCAAATTTATGTCCGGAAGCATTAATAGATTTGACCCGAGGGAGGCGGAAATCCCACTCCAATTCCGGGGCACAGAACGGAGCTAAAAACCCACCACTGGCACCATCAACATGAATGGGAATATCGATGCCGGTGTCAGCTTGGAATTGATCAAGCGCTTCTGATACAGCTTTCACAGGTTCGTATTCACCTGTAAAGGTGACGCCCAAGGTGGGGACTACCCCAATGGTGTTTTCATCGCAGCGTGCCAGCACTTCTTCGGGGGTCATGAGTAGACGTCCGTTTTCCATAGGAATTTCGCGATGTTCTATATCCCAATATCGGGTGAATTTATGCCAGCAAATCTGAACCGGACCCGTGATGAGATTGGGTTTATCGATAGGTTTGCCTGCAGCTTTTTGACGAGCTTCCCATTGACGTTTAAGTGCCATGCCTCCGAGCATGGCCGCTTCACTTGATCCGGTGGTGGAGGTGCCGACGGCATGTTCGGCGGGAGAGTGCCAGAGATCGGCTAACATGTTCACGCAGCGGGCTTCGATCTCCGCGGTTTGTGGGTATTCATCTTTATCGACCATGTTTTTGTCGATACATTCATCCATCAATTTATTGACTTCAGGTTCGGTCCACGTTTGGCAAAAGGTTGCTAAATTTTGACGTGAATTTCCATCGAGCATCAATTCGTCATGAACAAGCGCATAGGCATGGCGTGGGCTATGTTCATCCGTAGGGAATTTAGTCTTGGGCATGGAATGTGCCAGATCATTAGATCCATAAAGCACTTCATCGGGGTTTTCATTGAGTAAACTTTTGTCTAGCGGGGCCATATTTTGTTCCTTGTGCGTTTCAGAGAGTAACAGTTGCTGATGGCCCGCAACCTATAAGATGAAATCGTCATTAGCAATGGAAAATTTACGAGCCATAGGTTTATGAATTGTTATGGCTTTCTCTTAAAATTTTTTTCTTAAAGGTGCAAAGAAGGGAGGGGGCATGGCGAGGGGGGCATAGGTGTCTTGAGGAGTCTCGAGGTGGATTTTACAAGTAAAAACCCGGTGCTGGGCAACCGGGTGTGTGAGGGGGCGCGGAGTAAGGGTAAAGGAGTTAGGGTTGGATCTCTTTCAAGGCGTTGAGAATCTCTTCAGGTTCAGCCCGGTTCCGATAATCCGCATCGAGAAAAGCGTAGGTGATGGTACCATCAGGTTTAATCACGTAAGTGGCCGCAAGGGGAAGTTCGTTTGAATGGGTTCCGTTCGTGGTAGATAACGAAAACTTATTTTCATAGATGGTGGCCAGATCAGGGGGAAGTTCGAACACAATACCATAGTCATGAGCCACTTTGTTGTTGAGGTCACTGAGGACCACAAATTCCAATTCGGCTTTTTCAGCAGTGGACATGGAATTGTCTGGCAGTTCGGGTGTTAGGGCGATCAAGGTGGCTCCTTCTGCCTCAAAAGAAGGCAGTTCTTTTTGCAAGGCGTTTAAGGTTAAATTACAGTACGGACACCAGCCGCCACGATACCAGGTCAAAATGACAGGGCCATTTTTGAGCAACTTTTCAAGCTGAACGTCTTCACCTGTGGCATTTTTGAGGGTGAAATTTGGGGCTTGTTCTCCTACTTGTTTGGCGTGTTTGACCACGCCTTCTTTTTCAACAGACTCAATGCCATGGGCATAGATTTTTTTGAGATCGTCCGGAGCTGTTTTGCTGAAATTTTGTTTACGGTTTTCTAATTGAGATTTTAAACTGGGTTCGTTCATAGGAGAAGTTTCCTGAGGGGAGGTGGTAGATTCCGCTCCAACCAAAGGGAGGAGGGCGCTGACCAAGGTGGTGAGAAAAAGACGGTATTTCATGAGGTAGATTAAAATTTTGGTTCAGATATGCATTTTAGGTGTATGGATGGTCTTGGACAACCTCGATATTTTACATCAGCTTGTACGCAACCCACGTGCTTGAGTAGTCGTCTTCTTTCGGCTTTGGTTACAGCATTTTGTGCTTTAATTCTGGAGCCGGGGTTAAAGCCTGTGAAACGAGATGATCTGAGCCGTAGGATTCTTTTATGGGCTATTTTCCTGCAGGTTATCTGAAATGTTAAGCGGGTAATCGCTTGTCATTCATACCCAAAATGGTGTTCCATGATTTGGGCATCCATCGGGGATCATTGATAATCCTTGACTGCTGAGTACGCTTTGCGTTCCACTCTCTAAACGTTAGCCCCACTCTTTATATCTCGTTTGTGAGATGACTGGAGGGGAAACTCTCTTTGAGGACATCTGTATGTGCTTCACAATCAAGGTAGTGTGCGAACATCGCATCAAATCCCGGTGTGTCTTCCGTATTTTCTTGTCTAAATATTTTTAAATAATTTGGTTTTTCATTCCGACAAAATTCCTCCCAGCCCTGTTTCCATGTTCCGTCCTGTAATGAAAGAGTGTAGGTTTTGAAAAGTGAAAGGATGTGTTCCCTTTGCTCATCTTTTGCTAGGGTGACACCTGTTTTTGTGGTGATAAGGGGGGTAAACGCCATCTCGTTTGATATCGTATCATAAACCACTGCAAGTGCATTTTTTCTTATGTCGATGGGATGATTATGCCTGGTAAAAAGAAAATTTCCCTGCCCGTATAAAATGTGTGAATGTTTATATTTTTCATAGCCCCCAATGCAATGACTGTGCTGGCATAAAATAACATCGGCACCTGCCGTGGCCATGGCATGGCATTGCTTATGTAGTCTGGGCGATGGATATGGTGAATATTCTTTACCTCCATGATAGATAACCACTACCTTTTCTGCATTTCTTTTCGCTTCTCGAATGTCATCAAGGGTATCGTAGGGGTCAAATGGACGTGAACCCATTCTGTCAGCCAGCGCATAAGAGTATTCGTGCTCACAAACCGCGAGTACCGCAACTTTTTCATTTCGGTTTTTCATTACAAAATTCTTGCGTGAATCTTCGTAATTCATGCCAAATCCGGTGTGCTCTATTTGTGAATCATCTAAAGCTTTTATCGTGTCCTCTGCGCCTTTTTTTCCATAATCAAACACATGATTATTACTTAATCCTACCAGAGTAACACCTAGATTTTTTATAATTTTAGCCGTTTGATAGGGTGCTTTTAAGCAGGGTCCTATCTTCTTAATGGAATGGGGTGACTCCGTAATGGCGCATTCTAAGTTTAGAAAAATGTACTCCTTGTCTTTTGTGAGGCTTAAAACATCGCCAAACAATACATCCATGTTTTCTTTTAAAAAGAAATCCATATTTTCATCTGTGGGGCATAGATCCCCAAAAAATAATATTTTCACTCTTCTTCCTTTTGGTTTTGTGAGTGTTTATTTTGGAACAGCGTATCGGGTAAAACGCTTTTTCTATCGATAGCAAAACGGGTTTTAATCCTCATATATTGAGGGGCGATCTAATACGATTCGGCAAAGTTCATAAAGTGATTCCAGTCACTCGCCAGAATATCGTGGGGACCTTGGCGAATATGATAGCCCATGCGCTCATGGTGAAGAGGGCTACCCACAGCTGGAGGGGGCGTTCCGGGTTCTAGTCCACGATAACCATGAAGGCACCAGGCATCCGATGCGGCGAGAGTGGAGAGAAATTCACCCCGGGGATCAGCCCATAGATCTTCACTGGCACTGGACACGTAGAGGGGACGTGGGGCAAGCAACGCGAGGAGCATGTGTTGGTCGAGGGGCATGTCTGCTTCACGGTGGGCATATTGTAAGAGACGTGGGCAAAACCAGTGTGGAAAATTCCCCAAAATTAGATCAATAGTTTCTCCGAAACAACGACGGCTGATGGCGGCACCGAGACATCCAGAGTTGTTGGACACTGCGCCATAGAACCTTGGGTCTTGTGCCGCGGCCCAGAGGGCGGTTTTCCCCAGTCGGGAATGACCCAGAGCCCAGACGCGGGAGCTTTTGAACTCAGGCAGAGTTTCAATAAGGTCTAAAGCACGGGAAAGCGACCAAGCCCAGATACCGATATTTCCCCAGGTTGCGTCGGGGTCAGGAGAGGTTTGGAAGAGTGATTTGAAGGCATTGATTTGGGGGTGCTCCGGCTGGTCGGGGGCAAGGTCACTGCAATGGAGAGTCGCGAGGGTATGACCGCGACGGAGGATTTCCGCAACAGGCCAGCGTCGGGAGCGGGTACCACGTCCGGCATCGGTGGCACGATGGTTTTCCGGATAGGTTTCAGCGATATCCGAGACCCAGCCCGTGGGAAGTAAAATCGCAGAATCGGGGCTGATGGTGTGATTTCCTGCAAAGTTTAGGCCCAGAAAAAGTGCGGAGCCGGATGCGGGCTCCAAAGGGGAATACATGAGTAGATTGAAATAGGCGTCCGAGAAGGAAATTCGGAACTGTCGACGGAGGGCTAGAGTTGGCAAAGAGACCTCAGCGCTTTCAATAAGTTTCACTCGTGGTGAAATATCAGGAAGCAGGGCGGGCGTTCGTCCGTAAACGTGGTCGGAAAAGAGGGCCAGGAGTTGTTTGCGCCGTTGTGACCAATTTTCTTTACTCGTTTCGGGAAGGCAGAGGGCAGGAAGATCGTAAGGGAGCACCTGACTTTCGTCTGTAATAATAGGGGGATTCATGTGGTTTAGTTATGGTGATGCCCTATCAACTAGAAGCAAGGACTTTAAGTTGTGAACAATGAATGTGAGTAGCGGTTTGAGCTAGTGAGAGAAACGGATGAATGGACTTCATTGGAAATTGTGGGGCGGATGTCAAGCCGAAGTTAGCTTCAGGGTCTGAAGATGAAATCGCAGGATTGGTGCTGCGGAGAATCTCCATTTTTTTGGGGGGAACACAAAGCGCACCGCTAACGTGAAAAAGGGGTTTCAGTCTTCATCAATACTAAAGGTTGGATTGTGTATATTTACATCATGAACGAAAACGAAAGGTACACGATCTGTCTATGTGGCGGGTCATACCTTAAAAGTATGTAATCAGAAAAGGAGAACCTCATGAATACTGTACACCCGTCATTCAAAATTACCTTCACCCTGCTTATACTTGCAGGTGCGACAACTGTATTTGCGAATCCTAAATCGCCAGGGCCGGGGCAAGGGGATGTTCCGAGGCCTGTGAATCGAAACGCTGCTCGGATGGACACTCCCGGACGTCAGGTTCCTTCGGTTCCTCGGGGAGCTATTTCGTTGACCTATGGAGGTGGGAATTTCTTTTTTCACGCAGGTGTATTTTTGAAATGGAATGTCGACGGCTATGTGGTGGTTGAGGCGCCTGTAGGTATTTTGGTTCCGGCCTTGCCTCTGGGGTGTCAGGTGGAAGTGGTTGCAGGTCAACCCTATTACGTCATTGGCAACACCTACTACCGACAAGTGCGTGGTGGATATCGGGTAGTGGCTTCTCCACGTGCTCAAGGGGTTGTGGTCGCTGCATCAGCACCTGCCTCAAGTGGGGCACAGAACGTTACGGTGTGGTTGGAAAATCCAAATGGATCAAAAACTCCAGTGAAACTCGAGCCCGCAGACGACGGACAGTGGATTGGTCCTAAAGGGGAATACTACCCGACTTTTCCTACGGAGGCTCAATTGGAACCTGTTTATGGCTTGCCCGGCGGCGCAAAAACAGAGGCGCAGACGAGTGGTCCGACGATTCACACCTTGTGGATCGAAAATACCAATGGATCGAAAACGCCGGTTGAATTGATACAGACGGCAGATGGTCACTGGCAAGGCCCCAACGAAGAGATTTACGAAACACTACCGTCAGAATCTGACTTACGCACAACCTACGGGCTGTAGGTTTACAGTCCTTCATATTTAAACCCATATTCTCAGGAAACTTTTATGAAAAATATATTTAGCAGTCTTACCCGCATGATTTTTATGTTGATCACAAGCTCAACCCTCGCAGATGACCAGCTTTCATATCCGTTGGTGGATACAGGCCAAATCAGAACGTATACTAACAAATCCGAAATAAGTTATCCGCAAAATGGCGAGGCCTTTTATGGTCAGGATGCGCAATACCAAGGGCTGTCCTTTTCGTTTAAAGATCAGGGGGACGGAACGGTCAGCGATCTGAACACCGGTTTGATGTGGCAGCAGGTTCCCAGCCCTGAAGGTTTCTCCTGGGAAGAAGCCATTGCGTATTGTAATCAATTGAAATTAGGTGGTTATGATGATTGGCGTATACCGACATTAAAGGAATTGTTCTCCATTAGTGATTTTTCGACAGGTTGGCCGTATGTGGATACTACATTTTTCTCACTAGCGACGGGGCATATGGGAAAGGATGAGCAATTTTGGTGTGCAGAGGATTACAAGGTAGGCACTACTCACGGAGGTGTCCATTCCGCCTTTGGGGTCAATCATGTCACCGGTCACATTAAAGCGTATCCCTCAGGAAAAGGACCGATGGGAGGGAAACATGTGCGTGCGGTACGGGGGGAGGTGTATGGCGTCAATGCTTTTGTTGACAATGGAGATGGCACCATTACGGATGAAGCCACAGGGCTGACCTGGGCGCAAATGGATTCCGAGATTCCGATGGAATGGAAAGAGGCCTTGGCGTATGCGGAAAGTGCCGTGTTGGCGGGACATGACGATTGGCGTTTACCCAACATCAAAGAATTACAAAGCATTGTGAGTTATACTGGGGATCTGCCTGCGATTGATCCTGTGTTTCGTAGCACCCCGATCACCAATGAAATGGGGCTTACCGATTACGGATATTATTGGAGCAGTACCTCTGCCCAGTTCAGCAGTCGCAACCCTGGTTACTTTTATGCCTGGTATGTTGCCTTTGGTCGTGCAGTGAACTCTCAGGGAGAAGATACCCATGGTGCGGGTGCTGTTCGGTTTGATACCAAAATCAAAGATGGACCGAATGGAGAAGGAGGGGAGCGCTATGCGAATTATGTACGCTTGGTACGTGGTGGGGATGCTGTCGCCCGAACTTCAGGTCCGCTCATTGAATTTGTACGGCCGGTGGAACATAACCCAGAAACTCTCGTTCCACAGATGAATCCGGGGGAAAGACCTCAAGCGGGAATTTCTGATAGGCCAGGTTTTAAAGATCTGTCTGGCGCAGCTTTTATTGTTCGGTTGGATCAAGATGGGGATGGCAAAGTGTCAAAAGCTGAATTTGATGGACCCGAGGTACATTTTACTCAGTCGGACCAAAATAAGGATGGATTTCTGAGTGAGGATGAAGCGCCCGCAGGCCCCCCACAATCGGGTCATCCACCGTCTGCCCCCCCTCCAGGACCGCAAAACTGAGAAGGTGTACAGCGATTTCCTCCAGTAGCCATTGCTCTTCGACTACTTGGGGGGATGAGGGAGGCGTCATACAAGCGATTGGGCCACCAGTTGTTTGAGTCGTTCAGGATCGGTTGCGGAGGTTTTGGCTACAAAGCCTTGTTTATGAGCAAAATGAACATCTTCTTCTTTTTCGATCCGGGTGAAATTGAGCCGAAGGTCATCATCAAAGCGGGTTAAACCAAATCCGTTGCCCCGTTTATCGGGTGAAACGGTTCCGATGATTTCTCGGTCCTGTTCTCTGACGAACATGGTCAATGAGGATGCCAGATCCGCAGGCATGTGTTCATTTTTGGGCAAATAACAGATTTCCACATCCCCGATCGTCCAAAATTCCACCCAATTTTTGAGTTCATTTAAATTACGACGCAGTGAGCGAAGGTAGTCGAGGAGGTCGCCACCTATGCGTGCCATCAAAGTGGCAATGGGATGTTCCGTGGAGAGTTCCTGTTCCTCTGCAAAGTAACGAAGCAGCGAAAAATCAATGGGGGAACTCAATTGTGCCACCACAAAGGGATCCACATTCATCCATTGAGCGGTTTGGCGTGCGCCCCGTGCATCCAACCATTCAGCGGTTTCCATCCAAGGGCAGAATCGTCGTGCATCGTCATACACCCCGAGATATTGAAACACCAGCGACAAGGAACAACTGGGGGCATGATCGGAGGGAAATTGATGATGATCAAAATTCAGGCGTTCGGGGTCATGGTGTCCACCGACATCGATGACAAAGACCTCGGGATCTGCAATTTCGGCTTCGGTAGGGTCGCGACGGAAAATCGGAAGCTTAAATTCGGCGGCCAGGACACTGCAGGCCAGAAAGTCATCTTTGTGAGCACTACCCGGATGGGTGACAATATATTTCATAAGGAAGAACCTTGGGGGAACCGCAGGCGGATATGCGTGCAGAGATGAGGGTGGATTCGATCGAGGGAAATTGATCTCATTCCACCCGTGAACGCTCACAGGGTGGAATCAGGTTTGGGGATAAAGGAGGAATTAAAACGTAAAGGTGCCGTTGAGGCGATTATCCCGACTGCTGGAATTGATACGCACTTCAAATTCACCCTTTTCAGCAATCCACTCACGGCGGGTGGGATGGAAGAAGCTGAGGTCTTCTTCGTTGAGCGTAAAGGTGATGGTTTCAGAGGCTCCGGGTTCAAGCCAGACTTTTTGAAAGCGTTTGAGTTCCTGAGGTGGACGACCTACTGAGGCTTCACAGTCGTGGAGATAAAGTTGGGCCACTTCGGCACCGGCAACCTTGCCTGTATTGGTGAGTTTGAAACTCACCGTTGCAGGGCTGTCCGCCGAAGTAGAGATACTTAATTCACTATAGTCAAAACTACTGTAACTCAGTCCATGACCAAAGCAAAACAAGGGCTCAATTTTGCGTTGGTCAAACCAACGGTAGCCCACGTAGATATCTTCTTTGTAATAGCAGACGTCTTTATCGTAATCGTTGAGATAATGTCCCGGACTATCTTGGAGGTTAACGGGGAAGGTGAAGGGGAGTTTTCCTGAGGGATTGACCTCTCCAAATAAGATTTTGGCAGCGGCGGTTCCCGCTTCCATTCCTGCGTACCACATATGGAGAATCGCAGGAACTTCGTCTACCCACGGCATGGTGTAAGGGCTACCTCCAGTCATGAGGGCTACAAAGTTTTTATTGGCTTTGGCGAGGGCGGGGATGACATCGTCCTGCATACCCGGGAGGGCCATGTTGGGTTTGTCTTTACCTTCGGTGTCTAATTGATGACTGAGACCGCCTACATAGATAACGGCATCCGCGGATTGGGCTTTGGCTTCCAAATCTCCGAGTGAGGTTGTTGAGGCATCAAGGGGGCTTATCCAAGTAAGAGCAACTTGTTTTGAAAGGTTGATGAAACAAGGAGCGATGTGAACCATCAGTTTGTATGCTACGCCCTGTTTTAAATCCACTTTGATCGACGTGACTTCGGGGTCGGTATCTTCTTCGTATCGAATGATGAGTTCCGCGCCATTGAGGGTCATACCCGCATTGTGACAGCCGGTAAGGATGAAGGTATATATCCCGTCTTCCGGTGCGGTAAGCGTGGTTGTGAAGTGAACTTTCCAATCATGCTGCGCCAGTAACTCTGCAGGAAGTTCTTTTTCCCAGGCGTAGTCAATTTCATTTACCGCAAAATGTTGGATCACTTGGTCGGGGTGGTTGTGATGACGCGAATTAAAGAGTTCACCTTTCCAGCCGTTAACCCCTGCACCAAGATCCGCCGGACTGAGCACGGTGGTGGGAATGGCAAAGCCCGCTCCGGGAGAGGGGTCGGGGCAATATTCAATTTCAACCTCGTCACCCAAGAATTTCTGCACTCCTTCGAGGGGCGTGATTTCATAAAGTGCTTTTACGGCCGAACTCGCGCCACCGGCATGATGTTGGGTCGTGGCATTATTTCCCACCACCAACAGTTTTTTTATGTTCCGGGACAAAGGAAGGGTTTGACCTTCATTTTTGAGCAGGACCATGGCTTCTTCGGCGATGGCAAGGCATTCTTGTTGATGTTTGGGGGTATTCCGTTCCCCTTGAGGACGGGTGGCGCTCTTTTCACCCATGGCGCCAATGCTGTACATCACATAAAGATAGCGGCGGACTTTATCATTGAGGATTTCTTCATCAATTTCACCATTTTCAATGGCCTCACGGAATCCTCTGGCAAGATAGTAGTCCTCATAAGGTTTTTCGGTACCCATTTCGATGTCCATACCGTTGTAGGCAGGTTCGTAGCTGTTTTTGTGAACCCCATTCCAGTCGGACATCACGGAGCCTTCGAATCCCCATTCTTTTTTCAGGATTTCATTGAGCAGGGTGTCATTTTGACAGCACCATTGTCCGCGGAAGAAATTATAAGCGCCCATGATGGTGAGGACGCCCGCATCTACGGCGGCTTTGAATCCGGGTAAATAGATTTCACGGAGGGCGCGTTCTGAGGGCAGAGCATTTACGCCATTGCGGTTTAATTCTTGTGAATTACAGGCAAAATGTTTTGCGCAGGCTGCGGTGCCCTGTGCTTGAATGGCTTTCACCGCTCCGCCCACCAGTGCGACAATGTGGTAGGGATCTTCGGAATAGTATTCAAAATTTCGTCCGCAGAGAGGTGAACGTACAATGTTAAATCCAGGGCCCAAGATAATATCTTTTCCGCGCTCGCGTGCTTCCGCTCCTAAAACAGTACCGTGACGTTCTCCCATTTCCGGATTAAAGGTGGCGGCGACAGCCGTACCGGTGGGGAGATAGGTTGAATAATCTTCTTCAGTATCAACAGGATCCCAACTGTCCTTGGAGATTTCTCTCCGAACTCCATGAGGACCATCACTCATGATCATATCGGGTACAGCTGCTCTGGAGATGCCTTTTACCGAAAACTTGGTCGAAGCGTGACAGAGTTGAATTTTCTCAGCCAAGGTTAATTCGGAGAGCTTAGATTCGATTTCGTTTGTATAGGGGGCGTACATAGCAGGGTGGCGTTGTAGGGGTTAAGGATAGAAAAATGCGAGATTGCTTACGATATAAATACAGAAAGGTAAAGACAGCATAAGGATCAAGCTACGTTTCTCCTTCGGGTGTAAAGAGAGAGGTAGACTTGATCCCACGGAGTCTTTTATCTTGAAATCGAGAGCGGTCGGTAGCCCTGATTAGGGTTTGTTATACACGGCTTTGAACGAAATCTCACTTTCATCTGCTTCCACCCAATCGCTTTCCGTTTTAAAATAAATGGTTATGCGGTCGTCATTTCGTTTGCCCGCAATCATGGCGTATGTGGGTTTGTCGGAAGAGGAGTATATGGTGAATCCTGCCTCTTCAAGCGCCTTGCGATAAAAGGCGATCACCTCTTCACGAGAGCTTTTGCTACCAAATCTCGCTATGGACTCTTCTCGGTCTCCACCAGGAGAGTCGTAGACATCACTAATGGCCAATCTTGCCTCAGGAATGAGGGTTAATTCATAGGGGAGGGTGTATTCCTCGGCAACAAGTCTACCTAAAAGTAAGGCGCTAATAAGGATTAAGAATAGGTATGTGTTTTTCATGAGGCTCTCCTGTTATTTTGCACTCGTATGAGGAATGATTAGTGAAGTGTTCTTTTAAAAGTTCTTCAGCAGAAGGTGCCAAATTACCTCTCAAAAGCAAGACAACTGACACCTCTTGCACTCGTAGGGCTTGCTTGGACTGAAAATACTACACTATATCCTTATCCTTTGATCAGAGAGGCATGGGCTTACCTTATGCTTTTTACTCTCTGAAGGCCTAGACTGGATTAAAGTTCCCCTAAGAGTGCCGCACTTTTGACCTGGGCAATGACCTCCATTCCTGGATTTAGGTGTAGGCGTTGCACTGAAAGCGAACTAATCCGGGCAAGAAGGGGCGTTTGTTTTGCTTCAAGTGCAATGAGACACTGTCCCGTGTGAACAGGAGTAATGCTTTTGATGGTTGCGGGGAGTAAGTTTAGAATGCTGGTTTGTTCAACTTGATGAAGGGCTATGGAAATATCACAGGCTTTGATGCGTATGCGTACTTTTTGGTCTAGAGCCTGGGGAGCTGTTGAGAGTTGGAGCCTTCCCATTGCGGTTTGTAGCGTGCAGGTTTCCGTGTGTGGGTCATAGGCCTGCGTCGTCCCTTCAAAAATGGACTGCGCATGTTCATGTCGACCTAATCCGCAATGGGGATCAGATAAAAGATCCTGTGCTTCCCCCGTTTTGATGACTTTGCCTTGATCCATCATGACAATATAATCAGCAAGACGGGCCAATTCTTCTATAGAATGACTTACATAGATCAGGGACAAATGAAGGGAGCGATGAATACGTTCTAAATATGGAAGAATGCTTTGTTTGCTTTGTTCATCAAGCGCGGAGAGCGGTTCGTCCATCAGTAACAATGATGGCGTGGCCACCAATGCCCGGGCGATGGCCACCCGCTGGGCTTCGCCCCCCGATAATGAATAAGTGGAACGTTTCAGCAGATGAGAGATTCCTAATAACTTTGCGGCTTCCTGGATAGGGAATTCAGGGTGAGATTGATCCCGTCGTTTCCAGGCGTAACGTAAATTATTTTTAACATTAAGATGGGTGAACAGTGCAGGTTTTTGAAAAACCATGGCTACACTTCGTTGATGTGGTGGACGACAAGCACTTGGGCTTTGCCACCGTTCATTTTTGAATGTTATTTCATTACATTCAGCCCATTCTAAACCCGCTATTGCACGCAATAGGGTGCTTTTACCACATCCTGAAGGGCCTGAAAGAGCAATAAGTTTATCCACGGGCAGGTCTAACTTGCTATGAAGTGTGAATGCCCCTTTTTGTAATGAAAGATTGAGATGAAGGCTCATGAACCCTCTCTGGAGGGGGGAAGATTGATTCGATTCACCAAAAATAACAAAGCAAAAGCGATGGTGACTAATATGCCAGCTAAGGTATGCGCTTGTGGGTAGTTTAAACTTTCCACATGATCATAAATGGCGATAGAGGCGATCCGCGTTTCTCCCTGTATATTGCCACCAATCATCAACACTACCCCGAATTCGCCTAAGGTATGCGCAAAGCCCATGACCGCTGCAGTGAAAATACCAGGACGTGCCATAGGTAAAACGATGGTCAGCAAACGATCTATTGGACCTGCTCGTAAGGTGGCCGCGGCTTCTAAAGGTAAAGGTCCAATGGCTGAAAAAGCATTTTGCAGGGGGAGTAAGACGAAAGGAAACGAATAAAAAATGGAGCCAATCACCAAACCTGTAAAACGAAAAGTAGGTGGCGAACTGCCTAAGAAAATGAAAAGTTTACCCACGGGACCGTGGGGGCCCATAAGTAACAAGAGGTAAAAACCTAAGACCGTAGGGGGCAGTACCATGGGCAAAGAGCTGAGGGTTACCATCACCGTACGTATTTTGCCGGAGCCGCGGGAAAGCCACCAGGCCAAGGGCGTACAGATCAATAACAGTAATACCGTTACCCATGCCGCAAGTCTGAGGGTTAACCCTAAGGCTTCAAGGTCTGCTGGAGACAAGAGCATTCGTCTCCTCCTGAGGAAGTTCGTAGCCGTAGGCTCGAATCAAGGTTTGGGCTTTTTCGCTTTGTAGAAACACAATAAAGGCTTCGGCCGCAGGGGTGTGCTTGAGCACGACGGCCTGCTGATGAATGGGGGTGTACGTTTCCTGAGGAGGACGCCAGTAAGATCCTTGAATCTGTTGGCCTGGAATCTGAATTTGTGAGAGTGCGATGAATCCAAGTTCAGCCGCGCCGCTGTGGACGACCTGTGCCGTTTGGCCGATGTTTGCGCCCCGTACCAGTTTCGGTTGTAGCTCATCCCACAAGCTCAAGTTTTGTAACACTTCTTTAGCCGCCAACCCGTAGGGTGCCAGTTTGGGGTTGGCGATCGATAAATGGTTAAAGTCTCCCTTCGATAAGATTGCACCAGATGTATCCACAACTTCTGAATCAGGGCTCCATAAAACCAGCTGACCTGTCGCATAGGTGAAACGACGATGGGGAAGGCTAATCCCTTGTTCTTCCAAGAGTTGAGGACGTTTTGAATCGGCTGCAAAAAACAGATCGTAAGGGGCACCATTCAGGATTTGTGCATATAGCTTACCCGTAGATCCTGGTGAGATACCTACTTCATATGAACTGTTTAACTCAAAAAGATTCACCAGATCCCGCAGGGTGGAGGCGAAATTTGACGCGACTGCAATCTGAAGATCTTGGGCATGAAGCAGGCTCGAAATAAACAAACAGAGCAGGAGCAAACTTTTCATTCAAGTTCTAGAGTTAAATGTGAATTTAAGGCGGATACCTGTTCAACCATATTCGCCATTTCATGGTCATTGGGAACGGTTCGGGTATAGGTATCAAAGGCACAGATTTGTTGGAAATTATCCATGAGTCGAATGCCATGTCCCAAGTGTTGAGGGAGAGTGGTTTCTTTTTCCAAAGCATCCATTAGATCCCGAAGGGTATGTCCTTCGGGCAATTGATTGCGACGCATCAGAAATCCCATCACTAATTTTTCGATAGCCATGCCTGCGATATTATAACGAATTTCATTGGTGAAATATTTCACTTTTGATGCGCATAGTTTGGAATACGTTTGACCGTCTTGCCAAAAGATTTGCCATTCAGTTAACCCTGTAGGTGGTGAAATCATGATGAACCTCTAAATGGAAATGACACGAATATCAGGATTCACAAAACTCTGTAAGGGTTCTTCTACCATGTACTGCAGAGTGATGGCGGCGGCGGCACAGCCAGCACAAACACCATGTAGGCGAACGTATACGACCGTTCCGCTGACACGTTCAATGCTGAGATCGCCTCCTTCTGATTTCATGAAGGGACGGCTCCATTCGTTAATGACATGTTCAATTTTTTCTCGTTCATCCATTTCCGTCATTTTTTTACGGAGTGGGCTTTCACTGATTATACTGGCATTCATGCGTAGGTTCCTCGTCGGGTTAATGGATTCTGTAGGGTCGGGAAATCTTGGGGGTATAATTGCAAATGTCGGAGCATAGAAGGACTGCTGTGGGATCCGATGACGATTCTTTCTGAGGGTTGTCCTACACATTCGGGGAGGTAAGGTTGAAAACTCGTACGATCTTTTAAGAGGGCTTTAACATGAATGCCCGATTCATGACTGAATATTCGCTCTCCGACCACCGGTTTATCTGGAGAAATACCTACTTTGGATGCGGCCGAAACTTGATGGGAGAGGGAAGCTAAAAATGCAGTACGTATCCCCGTGTTCATCTTTTCGGAAAGTTCAAGGGCCATCACCAGTTCGGCTAAGGGAACATTTCCTGCACGATCACCTAATCCATTCACCGTGACATCCACATAAGTCGCTCCCGATTGTATGGCAGTTAAGGCATTTGCGGTAGCCATTCCTAAATCATTGTGCCCATGAAATCCAAGCGGCATGAGGGGATGCGTTTTTCGAATGTCGAGGAATACTTCCCTGACTTGCGCAGGATTCCAAATCCCGACGGTATCGGCTAAGCGAATACGTTTCACCGCACTACGTTCGGCATATTGTATGAGGACTTTCAACCGATCGAGTGAACAACGTGAGGCATCCATCAGACCACAAGATACATATGAGAATCGTGATGCGGCATGGGTGAACACATTTGTGGCTTGCTCACATAGCCATGTGAAATCTACCCCCATACTTGAGAGGAGGCGATCAGAAGCGGGTAGGGCGATGTGTACATTTTTCACACCACATTTTTCTGCAGCGTGCAAATCTTCTATACGAGCCCGACACCACACACTGATGTTTGCATGCAGATGGAGGGCCATAATCGATTGAATATCTTTTTGCACGGTCTCACCCATGATAGGCGTACCGGCTTCGATTTCAGAAATCCCTATTTCATCAAGACGCTGGGCGATATCCAGTTTTTGCTTGCGAGAAAAACAAACACCTGGGGTCTGTTCTCCGTCGCGCAAGGTTGAATCGATGAAGTGTGGTTTGTTCATCTCGCTTAAGCGGGGACCGCTTCCTCCACATCGTAGATCAGCCCTTCACAAGGTTCACCAGCTTCAATGGCGTCGAGAATATCGTCTATTTTTTCTTCATCTACATCTCCGTACCACCACGCATGGGGATAAACGACCAAGATAGGGCCTTTTTCACAGAGTTTGAGGCACCCCGTACTGGTTACCAGAGTATCCATGCCTCGATCAACTGATTCTTCTTCGATGTATTGCAACAGTCCATCTCCTTTACGGAAACATGTGCCTTTGGGTTCACCCGTCTGACGAAAACTGTTGCAGAGAATAATATGTACGCTGGGTTTGCTCATGATAATATATGGGTTTATGGGTTTAAGCCTAATGATTTTTGAACGTTGAGATGGAGGATGTGAGAGTTGATACCTGAGATCTGCGATTTAAACTTATTCATTTGTAATGATGAAGATTCTCAACCACAGCCCGTACCTGTGCCTGCACAAGCGGTGCCACATTTGAATTTTCTCACCGGGGATTTGATGGGATTGCCACTGTGAATATCCAACAAGGCATCTTCAATAATGCCTTCCATGATGGTGACCCGTAGTCCTTCTTTGACAATGACTTCCATGGGTTGGGGGCCTATTCCTGAGACCAACAGGGTGGCACAGTCGTGAAGTAAATGGGCTAAATCTACCCAACGTTGTTTGCCTGTTCCAGGGGCAGGGGCTATGCGTTGCTCGATCAGCTTGCCATCTTCTGGATTATAAATCCACAGGAGTTTAGATTCACCCAAATGCTGATTGACCAAAACGCCTTCGTGGGTGGCCACAGCGACGTAGGGGCGTACTTCATCGGGACGCAATGGTTTTTTTGAAGCTTCTTCCAATAGTCGTGTGCATTCCGGCGTGTTAGGTGTGCCGAGTAGTCCCACCGCATCTGCACGACAACGTGCACAGTGACGCATCTGCAGGATTTCACTTTCACAGGCGTCGCGGGTGTTTAAAAGATCGGTAGGGTTGGGGATGGGGACCCGTGCAAAGGGGGTGTTTTTTACCGGAAGGAGAGGGATGATATTCTGGATGTCCGCCCCCAATTCTTTGGTGACCCGTGCGATTTCCGGCAAATGTTCATGGTTAATATCCTGCATGAAAATACTATTAATTTTCACCGTGATTCCTTCTTTTTTGAGTAGACGAATGGCATCCATCTGACGTTCTAACAACAAAGCCGCCCCAGCTTCGCCATGATATACTTTCTTGTTGTAACGAATCCAGCTGTAGATGCCTGCACCAATGCGGGGGTCGACCGCATTCACGGTGATGGTTACGTGACTGACTTCATAGCGGGCGAGATCCTTGACCACATCGGGAACCCCGAGTCCATTTGAAGAAAGGCAGAGGATGATCTCAGGATACTTATTTCGGATCAAACGAATGGTCTCCATGGTTTCCTCGACATTTGCAAATGGATCACCGGGCCCGGCAATTCCCACCACCGTAATTCGAGGATCATTGTCTAAAATATTATCCAAATAATCTAAGGCTTGGTGGGGTGAGAGTACCGCGCTGCAAACCCCAGGACGACTTTCGTTGGTGCAATCGTATTTACGGTCACAGAAGTTACACTGTACATTGCATCGTGGTGCAACAGGAAGGTGTACGCGACCATACTGTCCTTTGGCTTCTTTATTAAAACAGGGGTGTTTTTCGGTGTTGAGTGTAATCATGTCAGTTGCCGTAGGTTGAGGTGTTGGATTTTAAAAAGTGAGGTTTAAATATAGGTCCAGCCTACATCTGATTCGGATTGGCGATGGGTGATGATGGTGTTGATGAGCTCGTCGAGCAAACGTTGTGCGCCTGCATAACCGAAGTGAAGTAAGCGCTGTCCGCCAAAGCGGTCATGGATGGGGAAACCCGTTCTTAGCAATGGAAGATTTTTGCGGCGGGCCAAGGTATAGCCTTTGGAATTTCCCACCAAAAGTCGTGGATAAAGACGGTCGACAGCTGATTCAATATCTCTGAAATCACTTCCGTTAAGAATTTCGGGAGAGCTGTCACCTTGCATATTTTGGTGTACAGCCTCTTCAAACCCTTTGGTTTTTCCTCCAGTGGCCACCAGTTGAATATCCAACCCCAAGCTGGATATAAAAGAGCAAAGTCCTAACACGTGGTCGGCTTCTCCAAATAGTGCCACCGGTACTTTGCTGAGGTATTTATGACCATCTACAATGGCGTCGATCAAACGTCCTCTCTGCTCTTCATATGATAGAGGAATTTTTATGCCTGAAAGGCTTGAGAGAAGGTCCAACCAGTCATCTGTAGCGGAGATCCCGATAGGTGCGGGCAGTCGATGACGGGTTACGCCAAATGTATCCTGGAGATACGCACCCGCCAACTGTTTGTCTGCTACCACATGGGTGAAATCGATGGCGGCTTTAACACCTCCGAAAAGGGTCATTTCTGAAAGAGGGGTGCCTCCAGGAGACATACGATGATAACTTTCCCATGCGGGACCATCCATAGTGTCTGAATAGTCAGGAGCTAAAATTCCGTGTAACTCGAAGGCTTTGATATCTTGCTTGAGACTACGGATATCTTCGGTTGAGATCATGCCCGGAAATAGTGCCAAACGATTGTTTACAGGACTCCGAGTGGCAAATGTTTTTACGACTGCCCGAGTGGCTTCATGAAATCCATCAATATGACTGCCGGTATAACTGGGGGTAGAAACATGGATTAATTTGGGCTGATTTTCAGTTTCGGAAACGTCCTTATCGATCTGACGTAGAAAAGAAGGTACATCGTCTCCAATGGTTTCGGAAAGGCAGGTGGTGGCGACGCCGATGATTTTGGGATGATACTGTTGGGTTAAATTTCCAATACCTCTGCGAAAATTTCGTTCACCTCCAAAGATTGCAGAATCTTCACTGAAACTGGATGAGGCGATGTCGATAGGTTCACGAAAGTGGCTGATGAGGTAACGACGAATATAGGTGGCGCAGCCTTGAGATCCATGCAGAAAGGGGACGGCCCCTTCGATACCTTTAAAGGCCAAACACGCACCGAGGGGGGTGCACTGACGGCAAGCATTGCAACTAGAGGCATAGCTGGGCGCTTTAGGTTTGTTGAGGGCGGTTGATTTCATATCGTGGGCTCAGTTTTGCGGCGACGAGGCACCAGATTCCAAATCGGAGAATTAACAGACGCGTCAACTTCTTTGGCAAAATTCAAGAGCCCGACAAATCCGGCCAAAGCGATTTTACGTTCGTGATTATGATCACAAAAGGCCACGCCTAACTTGTAGGCAATGGGACGTTCTTTGACGCCGCCTATAAACAAATCGACATCCTTTTCCTGCATGTATTTTGCGAGTTCTAAAGGGTTTGTATCGTCCAAAAGTACGGTGCCTGGTTCGCAGAGCTCGGCCAGCTCCTGATAATCGGCTTTGTTGCCCGTTTGTGATCCGGCAATCACAGTTTTCATGCCCAGCAACCGAAGGGAGCGTACTAAACTAAAGGCTTTAAAAGCTCCTCCTGTATAAACCGCCGCCCGTTTCCCTTTTAGTTTTTCGCGGAGTTCCCGTAGGTGAGGCATCACGACCGCGACTTCTTCTTGAATCAAAGTGGCTGCTTTTGCATTGAGCGAGGCGTCTTCAAAATGTTCAGCCACATCGTAGAGGGCGCGTGACATGTCCTCAATGCCAAAATAGGAGACCCGTATAAAGGGGATACCATATTTTTCTTCCATGGCTTTGGCCAAATGAATCATCGATCCACTGCACTGAACCACATTGAGTGAAGCCCCGTGGCAACGTTGTATATCCGCTACTCGTCCATCACCGGTGACCGTGGCAATCACGTCGATTCCCATGCGACGGTAGTATTCTTTGATCATCCAAATTTCACCCGCGAGGTTAAAGTCACCCAAAATATTGATGCTTAAATGGGGGATGCCGGTGGTGTCTCCGTTCCCAACGAGACGCATGAGCGCATTACAGGCAGCTGAATATCCATCTTTTTTGGACCCTTTAAATCCTTCGGAATGTACGGGTATCACCGGAATACCTGTTTCAGCACTTACACTGCGACAAACCGCTTCCACATCATCTCCAATGATGCCCACGATGCAGGTGGAATAAATAAAAGCCGCATTGGGTTTATGAAGGTCGATGAGTTCTAACAAAGCGGCTTTAAGTTTATTCTCTCCACCGTAAATGACATCACGTTCGCGAAGGTCGGTAGAAAAACTAAGCCGATGAAGTTCTGGACCTGAGGAAAGAGAACCTCGAATGTCCCAGGTGTAGGCGGCGCAGCCTATGGGGCCATGCACAATATGCACTGCGTCAGCCACCGGATAGAGTACAACCCGTGACCCACAAAATACACAGGCACGCTGGCTGACGGCTCCAGCTAAACTTGCCAATCCACAACGCATGTCTACCGGAGCTTCTCCGGTTTCGTGGACCGATCCTCTACGGTCTTCTAGTAACGAGATATCACTAGAGTTTGAGTTGGGAATTGGAGGTGTGGTTGTCATGCCAATGAATTTAGCAAATGGGATGCCAAGTATATTTTCCAGACCTGAAAAGCTTATAAATATAGGCTATTTGGCTGTAAAAGATGGGGGTGTTGGAAAAGGGGTCGAAAAAAATCTGACAATTTTGACCGATATCCCATAGGGGTGAAATAATTGTCTATTTGAAAGACTGTTGTGTGCAAAAAAAGGCACCCGCTTGCACGGGTGCCTCTGTCGGAAACAGATGGTGGGTTACATCACCAATTCAACTTTTTCGTCAGGTGATTCTCGATCCAATTTAGAAAGAAATGCTTCCAATATCTTTTCGCAGAGACGCATGCCACCCATGTATCCCACGGTGGGGAAGAGGGAGTGACCTACGCGGTCGAGGATGGGAAATCCATGACGGATCATGGGAATATTTTCATCGCGACTGATGTATTTGCAGTAGGTGTTACCAATGATCAGATCTACGGCTTCCTGCTTGATCCATTGGTGGAGCAGGTACATGTCGGCATTTGAGCCATTGGCGATTTTCACTTCGGGTATCCGTTCTTCCAAACGCTCAAGTACTTTGGTTTCAAATGCTTTGCCAGGCGTGCCACTCACAATGTACACAGGACGCATGTCTAGGTCTGCACAGAATTCAGATAACGCGATCAATTGATCCGGATCTCCGACCAAGGCCACGCGTTTTCCGTGGAAGTACTGATGCATATCTGACATCAGATCGACCAAACGACCGCGTTCACGGGTAAGGCTGTTGGGCACTTCAATACCTGCTGTGGTACGAACCGCATCAATGAAACGGTCCGTGGCCCGCAGACCAATGGGCAGATCTAAGATTTCAGCCGGCACGTTACATTTTTTTGTCAATGCATCGGCGGCCGCTTTGGAGGCAAATGAACCCAACGCAAAGGTGGCCGAACTATCACCCGTCGCTTTCAATTCTTCAAGGGTGGTGCCACCTTCAGGATAGAATTCACGATCCCCATTGAGAGGGGTATCCATCACATCAGAGGTGTCTGGGAACAGTATCGTTTTGAGATCCATTACGGACATCAGACGTTTTAACTCCCGCATATCGGAAGGTTCAACCCATCCCGGAATGACATTGAAAGTACCAGGCGTATTCTCCGTGGTTTGGGATAAGTATTTGACCATGCCCATTACCATATTGGAGAAGCCCGTCACGTGAGATCCGATATAACTCGGCGTGTTGCAGTGGATCACCAATTTGCCTTCGGGGACAAACCCTTTATCTGTTGCTTTGGAGACAATTTGAGGAATGTCGTCCCCAATCGTTTCGGATAAGCAGGTGGTGTGAACCGCAATGATGTCGGGTGCATAGACATCAAAGATTGTTTCGATGGATTTAAGTAAGTTGGCCTGTCCACCAAATACAGAGGCGCCCTCTGTAAATGAACTGGTGGCGGCCATAACCGGCTCTTTGTAATGTCGGGTGAGGGCACTACGATGATAAGAGCAACAGCCCTGGGAGCCATGACTGTGGGGTAGGCAACGGTGAATGCCGAGAGCCGCATACATCGCGCCCACGGGTTGGCAGGTTTTGGCCGCGTTAACAGTCAAGGCTTTGCGTGGTTTGATGTCAGTAGAGGTATGTCGTAAGAGTGTCATAATGATTCCTTAAATGAAGAAGTGAAATACGAAATTTCGCTCATGCTCCTTTGGCCCAGGGGGCTTTTAGATGTTTCCAGACCGAAGCATTGACCATGCGGTCGATGTCTTCGAAGAAGTTTACTGCTCCGGAGAATCCTGCATAGGGTCCACCGTAGTCGTAGCTATGAAGCTGCTTGCAAGGGATGCCAAATTTTTGCACCCCGTACTTTTCTTTGATTCCGGCACAGAAAATATCCGGTTTGACTTTATTGAGCAGAATTTCGGTTTCGTGTTCGCTGATATCATCAATGATGAGGCTACCCTTTTTCATTTCGGGCATCATGCCTTTATAATCAGAAAACTCCATACCTGCTTCTTCCCGTGCTTTTTTAAGGTCGGTATATTCAGGACGGTATTCTTCTGGATCCGCGGTAATGGTGAGTTCTTCAATGTTACGAGAGTCCGCATCGACTTTGATGGAGTGAAGCACATCGCGTCCTTCATAATCATCACGATGTGCAAACTCATAACCGGCACTAATCGTTTCCATACCCACTTGCGTGAACAGATCCTGGTAGTGATGTGCTCGACTGCCCCCCACAAAAAGCATCGCTTTTTTGCCTTGGAGCCGTGGAGTAAAGCGTTTACGTGCTTCGGTGACCGCGATCATTTCTTCGGCAATGACGCGTTCCACGTTTGCACGAAGTTCATCGTCATCAAAATACTCCGCAATTTTTCGCAAAGCTTTGGCAGATCCATCTGGTCCAATGAAGTTTACTTTGAACCATGGGGTGCCATATTTCAGTTCAATCATCTCCGCAATGTAGTTGATTGACCGGTGGCACATGACGAGGTTGAGGTCCGCCAAATGCGAGCGCTCAAATTGATCGATGGAAGAGTTTCCACTGAAAGTTGAACAAAGGGTAATACCACAACGTTCGAAGATGTCTTCCAACACAAAGGCGTCACCTCCGATATTATATTCTCCAAGGAGATTTACTCGGAATTTACCTTCAGGAGCTTCTGTCCCACGTCCAATTACATGCTTAAATAACTGGTTATTGGCAATGTGATGACCCGCAGATTGAGAGACACCTTTGTATCCTTCACAGGAGAATCCAAAAATATTGATGCCCAATTCTTCGGACATCTGACGGGATACGGTGTGAACATCGTCTCCAATCAATCCCACCGGACAAGTAGAGAAAACACCGATGGCTCGGGGGTGAAAGTTTTCGTAGACTTCCCGAATGGCCTCGGCCAATTTCTTTTCACCTCCGAAAATAATTTCGTTATCCTGCATGTCTGTAGAGAACATATAGTTGATGAAGTTTTCGGATTCAGGGGTGGGCGGTAAGGTTTGATTACGTCGGGTGAGCCAGGCGTAGAAGCTACAACCAATCGGACCGTGAACCAAGTTCACTATGTCCCGGGTGGGGCCGAGTACTACACCTTTGCAACCCGCATAGCAGCAGCCACGTTGTGTAATGATCCCAGGGGCGGTCCGAGTATTGGCTTTGATCTCAGGAACGCTACCGTCTTCAGTGATGTCGTTCGTTACAATCTGTACAGCTCTTTTTTTAGCTACCTTTTTGGGGTAGGCTGCAATGAGCTCTTCTTTGAGGTCCTCAAGCGAGGGGGTTTCATTACTCATGGAATTTCTCCGTTGGTGTAGTACAAATATGGATTAGTTGAACATGCCAAATTCAATCAGCAGGGCTTCAAGTTCCTCAATTTCAAGAGGGGTGGGGACTACAAACTTTTTGTTTGCGTCAATGGCTTGGGCCAATGCACGGTATTCATCGGCCTGTTCACATTCAGGGTTCCAGTCAATGACTGTTTTACGTTTGATTTCTGCACGTTGTACGTCGTTGTTTCGTGGCACGAAATGAATCATTTGGGTTCCCAACTGACGGGCCAGTTCCACAATCAGATCTTTTTCGCGATCCACATTACGACTGTTACAAATTAAACCACCTAGGCGTACACCACCAGCTTCGGCAAATTTCACAATCCCTTTGCAGATATTATTGGCGGCATACATGGCCATCATTTCGCCGGAGACCACGATGTAAATTTCTTCGGCTTTCCCTTCGCGAATGGGCATTGCGAATCCGCCACACACTACATCACCGAGTACATCGTAAAATGCATAGTCGAGAGCTTTGTCATCTTCGTAGGCGCCCAATTGTTCGAGCATGTTGATAGAAGTGATGATTCCGCGTCCTGCGCAACCTACACCGGGTTCAGGTCCACCTGATTCGGTGCAAAGCGTTTCACGGTACCCTGCTTTCATGATGTCTTCGAGTTCGAGGTCTTCACCTTCTTCGCGAAGAGAGTCTAAAACCGTACGCTGGGCGAGACCACCAAGCAAGAGACGAGTGGAGTCCGCTTTAGGATCGCAACCCACTACCATTACTTTACGACCCATTTCTGCGAGGGCAGCAACGGTGTTCTGAGTGGTGGTGGATTTACCAATGCCGCCTTTGCCGTAAATGGCAACTTTGCGGAAGGTTTTTTTGGTTGAGGCTTCAACTTCAGGTTCAAGTACTGCTGTAGTCATGTTCTTCTCCGAGTGATGTTATGGGGTTTAAGTTTATCGGCGATTGATCCCATAGCAACGGCTGTGCCAACTTCCTCAGGTGAAAGCTGAAGTCGTGATGAAAATATGTAAAACCTCAGTATTTATAGGGTAAAACTAAATATTCAGTTGGCAGAGCTGGGATGATTTACCCTAAATAATCTGACAATATTGACAGGTTTTTAATGGAGGGGAAGAAAGTTTCCTCTACTTGGATTATATATTTATTTACAAAGCATAGATAAATAGGGTCTGACTTTAAACAAATTTTGAGTCAATGGGTTTTTGAGGATGCAGGACGGATGCCGGGATAATCAAAACACTCTTTATGAGTGGCTTGTCATTGGATCTAATAGGTGATGACTCGGTCGAAATTTATAAACGAAGAATAGGGATGGCCTACTTTCCGACTGCCGGAACTTCGCATACTAAGTTTTCCGAAGATCGGAAACTGTCGTATATTCTATTAGGGACAGGTTTTAGATAAGGAATATATTTATTATTGTGGTCATATAGAATGACTCTCCTGTTTTGTGGGTGCGGCTTATTGAAGCCTCAGACCTGAATATGTTTAACCTTACAACAGAGAGGCTTCTATCTAAAGGTTGGCTTATTTTCTAAGTCTTTTTTCTGTTCCGGATACTAACAATTCTTTCCCCGGGGCAGAACAAACTGACAAATCTGTCAGAAAAACTTTTGGACTGAAGGTGAAAGGGTTTTGCTCTAATCGTTATTTAGGGTTGTGGGGTAAGCCTACACCTATTTTTGCCGTTGATTCCCGGTTGTTGGCATGGCCTATGCTAACCCTTTGCATATCCATTGATTCAATGGATTCTTTATCCTCAGCAGAATAACCCTCAAAACCCATAAGACCTATGATTGCCTCTATCGACTCCAACTTTTGTACCGGCTGCGAAGAATGTGTTATCAGTTGCCCTGAAGTTTTTGAAATCAACCTCAGCACCTATCTGGCAAATGTTAAAGAGCCCCAAGTACCGGAAAATCTTCACGCTTCTGTGGGAAGTTTAGCGAAATCCTGTCCTGTTGGGGCCATCAATCTCACCGTTTAAGCTTAGCTCCATGAACCCGTTGGTTTGAAATATTCCGATGGTCACACCTTTACATCACTCAACCTCCCTCTCATATGAAAACGCACAAGATCAGTATCGACGGTAATGAAGCCGCAGCCAGCATTGCGCATCGCTGCAATGAAGTCTGCGCGATTTATCCCATCACCCCTTCCTCAACCATGGGGGAATTGGCGGATGAATGGTCCAGTCAGGAAAAGACCAATATCTGGGGGACGATTCCGGATGTAGTGGAGTTGCAAAGTGAAGGCGGGGCCAGTGGTTCTGTACATGGGGCGCTGCAAACCGGCGCGTTGACCGCAACCTTTACGGCCTCACAGGGTCTGTTACTGATGTTGCCCAACATGTACAAAATTGCGGGAGAGCTTTTGCCTACGGTGTTTCATGTGACCGCCCGTTCCTTAGCCGCTCAGGCGTTGTCAATCTTTGGGGATCATTCCGATGTAATGTCTGCCCGCACTACAGGTTGGAGTATGCTCTGTTCCAGCTCAGTGCAGGAAGCCCATGATTTGGCTCTTATTTCTCAGGCCTCGACTTTGAAAGCGCGTATTCCAATTATGCATTTTTTTGATGGATTTCGTACGTCACATGAAATTCAGAAAATTGAGTACATCCCAGATGATGTGGTGAAAGCCATGATCGATGATGAGTTGGTATTCGCACATCGGGCGAGGGCGCTGTCGCCTGATGCGCCGGTCATTCGCGGGACGGCTCAAAATCCTGATGTGTATTTTCAGGGACGCGAAACGGTTAATCCATTCTATACCGCCATGCCGGATATTGTGCAGGCGTATATGGATCGCTTTGCAGAGTTAACAGGGCGGGCGTACCATTTGTTTGAATATGCAGGGGCGGACGATGCCGAACGGGTGATCGTTTTGCTGGGGTCAGGAGCGGATACGGTTCGTGAAACCGTGGCGTATCTACGTTCCCAAGGTGAAAAAGTGGGGATGATTCAAATCCATCTTTTTCGTCCATTTTCGTCAGCGCATTTTTTGGCGGCTTTACCTAAAGCTGTGAAATCGATAGCCGTATTGGACCGGACCAAAGAACCAGGGGGAGCAGGGGAGCCGGTGTATCAGGATGTTTTAACCGTTTTAGGCGAGGCGTTGATGGAGGGTGAGTTGCCCCTCGCGTCTATGCCACGCGTCATTGGCGGGCGCTACGGTCTTTCGTCCAAAGAATTTACCCCTGCCATGGTGAAGGCTGTGTTTGATGAATTGATGAAAGCAAAACCGAAAAATCATTTCACGCTTGGTATCAATGATGATGTGGGTCACACCAGTTTGGATTATGACCCTTCGTTTATCACTGAGAAAAATGATACCACTCGGGCCATGTTTTTTGGATTAGGTTCTGATGGTACGGTGGGCGCGAATAAAAACACCATCAAGATCATTGGTGGTGAAACCGATCTCTACACCCAAGGGTATTTTGTTTACGACTCCAAAAAAGCGGGCTCGCGTACGGTTTCCCATCTTCGTTTTGGTCCCGAACCGATTCGATCTTCGTATCTGGTACAATCCGCAAACTTCATTGGCTGTCATCAGTTTAACTTTTTGGATAAAACCGATGTATTAAAACATGCGGCTCCAGGAGGTACCTTCCTCCTGAATACGTCCTATTCCCCTGAAACGGTTTGGGAACATCTTCCCCGCTGTGTTCAGGAACAGATTACAGTAAAGCAGCTCAAGTTTTATATAATCGATGGATATTTGGTGGCCAAAGAAAGTGGCATGGGCACCAGAATCAATACGGTGATGCAGACCTGTTTTTTTGCTATTTCCGGGGTGCTTCCCCGTGAGGAGGCGATTGATAAAATCAAACAAGCCATACAGAAAACCTACGGAAAAAAGGGACAGGCTATTGTCGAAAAGAATTTTGCCGCAGTGGACCATTCGCTGGCCCATTTACAGCAGGTGCAAATTCCTTTGGACATAAATGGTCACGAATTGCCTTCTGTGGTGTCAGATGAGGCCCCTGATTTTGTGAAGGACGTAACCGCTACCTTGTTGGCTGATCGCGGAGATGATCTCCCGGTAAGCAAAATGTCGGTGGATGGTACCTTTCCGGTTGGTACCACGAAGTGGGAAAAACGAAATATTGCCCTGCAGGTCCCCGTTTGGGATCCCGAGGTTTGTACCCAGTGCGGTATGTGCAGTATGGTCTGTCCCCATGGCGTAATTCGTAGCCGCACTTACGATGCGTCTCGATTGGCGGATGCTCCGGAAACATTTAAAGCCGCCAAGGCGAGGGGGGCTGGTCTACCAGAGGAACGGCGCTTTACCATGCAATTGAGTTTCGAGGATTGTACAGGTTGTGGTGTTTGTGTGGAAGTTTGTCCGGCCAAAAATCGATCTCAAGTAGGCTTAAAAGCGCTTAACATGACGGATAAAGATCCACTGATTCAAGATAATCGCGAAGAATGGAACTTCTTCCACACTATTCCCGAGAATGATCGTAGCGCCCTTAATTTCAATATGCCCCGTGATGTGCAGTTTATTGATCCCTTATTTGAGTTCTCGGGCGCCTGCGTGGGCTGTGGTGAAACGCCTTATATTAAGGCCATGACTCAGCTTTTTGGTGATCGTTCCCTCATTGCAAATGCTACGGGTTGTTCGTCCATCTACGGAGGAAATCTGCCGACCACACCTTATACCACGGATAAAAATGGACGCGGGCCCGCCTGGTGTAATTCCTTGTTCGAGGACAATGCAGAATTTGGGTTGGGTTATCGGTTGACCATTGATCGTCAGAAGCAATTTGCCTCTGAGCTTCTTCACAAACTCCGCCCGGAATTGGGTGATGTTTTTGTAGATGAAGTATTGCAGGCCGGTCGTGAAACTGAGGCGCAACTGATTGAGCAGCGCAACCGAATCGCCTTGTTAAAAGAAAAACTAGCTTACATCGAAACACCGGATGCGCGTCAGCTTGAAACCCTTGCCGATATGTTGGTACACCGAAGTGTATGGATCATAGGTGGGGATGGCTGGGCCTATGATATTGGATATGGTGGTCTCGATCACGTGTTGGCCAGTGGACGAAATGTGAATGTGTTGGTGCTCGACACTGAGGTGTATTCTAACACCGGTGGACAGATGTCGAAATCAACGCCCATTGGCGCGGTGGCGAAATTCGCGGCAGCAGGGAAAACCCAAGGTAAAAAAGATTTGGGCATGATCGCGGCCAGTTACGGAAACATCTATGTGGCCCGCGTGGCGATGGGGGCCGTGCCGCGTCAGACCTTACGTGCTTTTGTTGAGGCTGAATCCTATGACGGGCCTTCACTCATTATCGCCTACTCACATTGTATTGCCCACGGAATTGATATGAAAGGCGGTTTGCGTCAACAGAAGCTCGCCGTGGACAGCGGACATTATCCACTCTTCCGCTACGATCCCCGCCTGGCCAATACCGATCAGAATCCCTTTCAGTTGGATTGCCGACCTCCGTCGATTCCGCTCAAGGAATATGCCTATAATGAGTTGCGCTATCGTATGATGAGTTTGCGTGATCCTGAACGAGCCAGTCAATTACTGAAAGAAGGGCAGGCGTATATCAATGATCGCTGGAAGCTCTATGAGCGTATGGCGGAAGGCGTATAAGCAACTTTTACTATTGAAACCCATACTGGAAAATCGTTATGAATCTCAAAACAACTTATCTGGGACTAGACCTGAAAAATCCCATTGTCCCGTCAGCATCACCACTTTCTCAACGTCTGGATCATATGAAGCAATTGGAGGATGCCGGTGCCAGTGCGATTGTGATGTTCTCTCTATTTGAAGAACAAATTCGTGCCGAAGCCGAAAGTTTGGAAGATATGCTAAGCATGGGGACTGACAGCTTTGCCGAATCTCTGGAATTTTTTCCCAGAGCTTCAGAATACAGTGTGGGCCCTGATGCGTATTTGAATCTAATTTCGGACGCGTCAGCATCGCTTGATATTCCGATTATCGGATCCCTGAATGGGGTTACCCCAACCGGGTGGATTGATTATGCCCGCAACATTCAGGAAGCGGGTGCGCAAGCGTTGGAATTGAACGTGTATCATGTGGCCACCGATCTTAACGAAAGTAGCGTGCAGGTGGAGCAACGTTATGTGGATATCCTGAAAGCGGTTAAAGCCTCTGTGGATATTCCTGTAGCCATCAAGCTTAGTCCCTATTTTAGTTCGATGGCCAATATGTCTAAACGATTGGTTGAGGCCGGATGTGATGGTTTGGTGTTGTTTAACCGATTTTATCAACCCGATTATGATTTGGAATCTTTGCAGGTAACTGCAGATTTGAATCTCAGTACTTCGCATGAAATTCGGTTGCCTCTTTTGTGGCTTGCGGTGTTGAAAAACCGACTGAATACTTCCTTGGCGGCCAGCACGGGTGTGGAAACACATGTGGAAGTGTTGAAGTATTTGATGGCGGGTGCAGATGTGACCATGACGGCTTCAAGTCTCATTACCAAAGGACCTGGACATGTACGCAGTCTGATAGATGGATTGACCGAGTGGATGGACGAACACGAATATGTATCGGTCGAACAACTGAAAGGTTCCATGAGTCAAAGTGCGGTTGCGGATCCGAGTACTTTTGAACGCGCGAACTACATTAAGATCCTAGAGAAAAACAAAGCGGAATATACGCTGACCGGTTGATGATGATACCGTCACAGCTACGGTAAATTTTCAGGAGTGTATTCTTATAGCATAAAACCCAGCGTTTTTGGCTCTGGGTTTTTATTATGGCAAAAGTGGGGTAGGGGTGAGGGCTAAATTGCAGCTGTACCGCGTTCGCCAGTGCGGATACGTACACAGTTTTCTAAAGGCATTACAAAAATTTTGCCGTCGCCAATTTTACCTTCCTCACCACTACGTCCGGCTTTGATGATGGCATCAATGGTGGGTTCAACATACTCATCGTTCACCGCAATGCGTAACATGACTTTACGCAGAAGATTTACGGTATATTCGTGTCCATGATAGACTTCAGTATGGCCTTTTTGTTGTCCAAAACCTTGAACATCACCAATCGTCAATCGAATGACATCTACTTCACTTAGTGCAGTTTTTATGGCCTCTAGTTTAGAGGGTTGAATAATGGCTTCGATCATTTTCATGGCATTTCCTTTAGTTGAAGGGGGACAATTTAGGAGAAAAGAAGGGGGGAACGGGTGATTTGATCAGCAAAATCCAATGCGAGGTCGTGCACATAACTTTGGCGGGGCAGGCAGGCCAACCATTCTTTAGGCAAGCCTGAATAGCCATACCGCAAACCTGCGAGACCTCCACAAACGGCCGCGGTGGTGTCGGTGTCCCCACCCAAGTTTACAGCTTCGAGAATGGTGTCCCTAAAAGTATGGTGTTGTTCGAGGCACCACAATGCAGCTTCGAGGCAGGAAATAACATAGCCATTGCTTGTAATTTCGTTGCGTGATTTTTTGTAGCAGGCGCCTGAACTAATGGGGATAAGATGTTGCCATTCTTTTTCGATGTGAAGGCGTCGGGTATTTTGAAAGGCAATGTGGTGGGCCCTTTGTAAGTCTTTTCCTGCAAGCATGGCGGCACATATTTCACCATACCAAATACATGCGAGCTCCGAGCGCCGATGTCCATGGGTAAGCGTACTGGCTTCAGAAAGTACTTGGGCCCGGGTTTCGATGTCGGATTGCCAAAGCCATAGGCCTACAGGAAGGATGCGCATAAGCGATCCGTTGCCATTATCAAACAACCCACGACACCCACAAGCGTACCATGGATTCCCACTTAAATGACGAAGAATGGCGCGTGAAGTTGATTCCCCAATGTCAAATACTCCTCTTCCTGCGCAATGTTTCCCTTTTTCATACCAGGCCGAAAATTCTTGGATGTGATATTCGGGTTGCCAACCTTGGGTATCAATAAAGGCCGCAATATGGGCGAGGGCTAATGCACCATCGTCACTCCAATGTCCGGGAGGTTGTGCATGGCATCCCCAACCTCGCATATCAGTTACTGGATCATGTAGACGTTCCGCACGTGGGGAAAATTCGACCGGTACACCACAAGCATCCCCTAATAATAATCCGAAAATACCCCCGAATATACGGTCGATAAGCGTTAATTTCTGTTCCTTTTGTTTTAGGAAAGATGCAGGAGGGATTGAGGGAAGTACGAATGCGGGCATGGTGGGTTTAATAGAGCAATTGTTTAACGCGGTAATGTCCGCCGAGGACTAAATATTCGCGTTCTCCTTGCAATAACTGAGGAGGGAGAATGCCAGGGGCAAGCAGGATTTTTGATAGGGGGACCTTTACGCTCCAAACGGTAGACCCAAACTCCCACGCGACTTCACGATTGTCAGAAAAACTACTGACTGCATTAAATTCTACAATCTCACTTTGGTCGTCTCGGGTGATGATATGCTGTTCAGGATCATAACACCCACGATATAAAGTTAAGTGTTGTTGGTCTGGGTGACGTTGTTTTAACTCGTCTTGACAATAGCAGTAGAGTAAATCGAGTTGCATGCCTATACCGTAGAGATGTCCACGCAGCCGTTCACTGTAATAGAGTTCATCCTGATCTGGTTCTTTTAGTAAATGCCCATGCCATATTGGGCGTAGACCAAAGCATCGTTCTGCCCAGCCTTTAAGTACGGCACCTGAATGACTGTTGCTGTCGTAGCCCCACCCTCTGAGTAAGGAAATATACCCACGCCGGGCCTGTTCTTTAATATGGGGGCGTTTTTCCATGGGTTCATTGGCCCAAAAACGAAACAACGCGTAATTATGAAATATTGTTGCACGTTCTGCTGGGCTTGGAATTCTACTTAGGGTTTCGAAGAAGCCTGCATGTTCTTGACGAACCCATTCAATTTCTAAATCAATGGGGTCTTGTTGGAATGAAATACTTGCGATGTATCGAGCCGGCACACGGCAACGGGTTGGAATTGAGGCGTGTAAATCATACCATAAACGACTGGCATCTGTGGGTTTGTTTGTCTCTGAAGGAGCGTTTAACTCAGTCATTGGGCATCTCTACATACCATGCATGCATCGTACTTTTCTGCCAGTGATGGGTTTCATAGAAAGCATGTGCTGAGTGATTGTCGCCTTCTGCAAGCAAACAGAGGCGTCGAAGATTGTGTGATTCAGCCCATTGATAAAGCGCATGTATGAGAGCTGAACCTAGCCCGCGTCCTCTGAATATCTGATCGATGACCACATCTTCCACCAAACCAACTTCAGCACCCATGCTAGTGCTGATGACGGTCTGACAGCTAAGCATTCCTATCACCACTTCCCCCATACCGATAACGAGAACGACAGCATCTTCACGTAAGAGTAAGGCTTCCAGTCCTTTTCTCTGAAGGGTGGGGTTATGCTTAAACCCCTGTTCGATTTTCGCAAGTTGTCCTAGTAATTCGCAACAGCGATCGATGTCTCGTCGCTGGGCCGTGCGAATGAACCGTAAGGAATGAGAATCACGAGGAGGTATGGGCATGGAACACTACTCTAGGCGTCGTTTTCGGATAAGTCTTTGCTGATGTGTCGATCTAAACTATAGATGGCGCCGCTGCATTCAGCTCTTTTACAGAGGGTGACCATCTTGTGAGCCCAGGCTTCTTCTTCGACTTGTTCGGTGATAAACCATT
Source organism: Kiritimatiellota bacterium B12222 (assembly GCA_029719485.1). GTDB lineage: Bacteria > Verrucomicrobiota > Kiritimatiellia > SS1-B-03-39 > UBA6053 > UBA6053. The sequence goes on from CP120722.1 coordinate 2,527,648, forward strand.
GGAGCAAAACTTGCGCGGCATAATCATTGGTTTCGATGGCCGCTGCGTATGCGGTTTCGATTCCTTTGGTGTTTTCTTCTTCAAGTGCTAGGGCATGTTGGGCGGCAAGTGTAAGACTTGAAAAGGTCGTGACGGGAGCGGGTAAAGCTTCTAGTTTTGGACAGACGCCTCGGTCGAGAAGGTGGGTTTGTAATTTAAGCATGTGCTCAATTTCTTCTTCGGCTTGTGCATGGAAAAAGCTGGCGAAGCCACTGTAATCTTGATCGTTACACCAATGAGCGAGTGCCAAATATGAGGCGGATGCAAACCGTTCGTGTTCCGCCTGACTGTTGAGAATGGCATGTAAGGACGTGGAGATTTTCATATCAGATTTCCTGGAGGTGAATGGTTTAAAAGGATGCTGTTTGGTTTAGCAAAGCCCATGCCACATTCATCCTTTTGCTATGAAACAGAGGATAAGCTTATAAATACAAAGCTAGCCATGGTTCATCTCTCCATGTTGGCTCTTATCGCGCAAATTTTTTTTAACAATATTGTCAGCTTTACCCTTAAGCGTGAAATTTTTGTGAAAACCAACAGGCGCCTGATATCTATTTTTTCCTGCGAGGATGAGCCAGATATTAAATCAATCAATAGTGATGGTTGATTGACCTCTTTTATATAAAGGAATGTGGTGCTACAACATCCACTGAGTTCACCAGCGAAAGCTTATTTTTGTTTTTTAAATGTGTCCGGTGCCGGAATATTTAAATTTTGAATTTTATAGCGAACCATGCGAGCCGTAATGCCGAGTTCCCGTGCGGCACCGGTGACATTTCCATTGTAACGTTTCAGTGCATCGACAATACAATCACGTTCCACCACTTCCACGCGATCTTTTAAACTAATGGCTTCTTCAGTTTCGATATGACCAGGGAATTGTAAAGTAGCTGGCAGGTCCTGACCTTTTATGGTTTCGTTGCCTGTAATTAAAATGGCGTATTCTATACAATTTTCTAATTCACGTACATTGCCGGGCCAATGATAAGCTATAAGCATATTAATAGCAGGGGTAGAAAGTCGGAGAAGAGGTTTGCCAATTTTTTTACGGTGTTTGTCTACAAAATAATTTGCCAGTAACAAGATATCGCTTTTACGCTTACGTAGCGGCGCAACGTGAATGGGGAAGATGTTGATACGATAAAAGAGGTCTGCTCGAAACTTTCCGTTTTTTACGGCAGCCTCAAGATCGACATTGGTGGCCGCTAGTATGCGAACGTTCACCGTTAATGTTTGATTGCTCCCCACTCGTTCAAACTGTTTTTCCTGAAGCACCCGTAACATCTTCACCTGAATGGCTGGTGAAAAATCACCAATTTCATCTAAAAACAGTGTGCCACCCTCGGCTTCTTCTAATCGACCTTTGCGTTGATACAGCGCGCCCGTGAAAGCTCCTTTTTCATGTCCAAAGAGTTCACTTTCGAGCAGGCTTTCACTGAGAGCTGCGCAGTTGACTTTGATGAATGGTTTTTCTTTACGGGGACTTTCTTCATGGATTGCCGTGGCGACCAATTCCTTACCCGTGCCCGTTTCACCGCGAATCAATACGGTGGTATCACTCACTGCCACTTGTTGGATACGTTGAAACACTTCTCGCATGGCGGAACTATCTCCGACAATTTTCCCAGAGACTTTGCCGTTTTGTAATGCTTCGCGATGACTTTGTTCTTGAAGCGCCATTTCCTGTTCCAGCAATACCATTCTTTGCATCATCACATCTTGCGCAACCATACTGGCGAGGATTTCTAATAGTAAGCGGCCTTCATTCAAGCGAACGGGGTCATCGGCTACTGTATCTACAGACAAGGTTCCTACGGTGGTGTCTTCTATTTTGACGGGAACACAAATAAATCCCACGGCAATATTTCCCAATTGTCGACGCTGATGTATTCGATCTTTAAATTTTCGTTCGCGACTTAAATTTGAAATCAGGACTGTTTCACCTGTTTTTAAAACTTGCCCTGTAATTCCTTCTCCCGGTTTGTATCTTGCAGGATGTTCCGCTCCACGTTTGCTGGCACCTAAGGCTTCGACCCTCAATTCTTCTCCATTAGGGGAGAGTAACATGAGGGTGCTGTTTGAAAGTCCGGTTTCTGCTTCTAGTACTGATAAGCACTGAGCAAATTTACTTCGTAAAGGTACGCGTTGACCTAAATCTCTTGCCAATCCGGCTAAAGCTTCCATGATTTGCCCGTGACGCTTGGCACAACGTCCCTCAGGTCCCTCTAAACAAGGAGGAATATTTTTTAGAAAATCTTTGTTACAAAAGTTTTTGGTCTCCATAAGCTAGCTCCATAAACTACCATTCGTACTCTTTTGTGTGGGGAGCAAATAAAATAGGACAATATTTGGTGTGTATGTATTGTTTAGTACAATAATGTTATTGTGAAGGTTGGATAATTAACGATTTTTATGATTAAACTAGATTTTTGTGAAGGTTCGTATGCACAAAAAATCCCCACAAATACGGATTCTTTAGGAATCTGAATTGTGGGGATAGCGTGTGGGTGAGGACTTCGTTGCGTGTATGTCCTCAGCCATATATGTTCATGAGGAACTTAGGCAATTACCTCTGATACCAGTGCTTGGGCTTCGGATTGGATGGCTTTGAGGTGGTCTTCGCTTTTGAAGCTTTCGGCGTAGATTTTGTAAATGTCTTCGGTGCCAGAGGGGCGGGCTGCGAACCAACCATTTTCAGTCACCACTTTCAGGCCACCAATTTTGGCGCCATTGCCCGGAGCTTCGGTGAAGGTGCCGGTTACCGTTTCTCCAGCCAAGGTTTGGGCTTTGAAATCTGCTGCGGTGAGGCTGGCCAATTTTTTGCGTGCTTCCGCTGAGGCTTCGGCGTTGCTGCGACCATAGTAAGGACGTCCATATTTCTCAGCGAGTTCGTTGTAGCGCTCTCCCGGATCTTTGCCGGTGTTGGCCGTAATTTCTGCAGCCAAAAGGCTGAGAAGCAGTCCGTCTTTGTCTGTAGTCCAACTTGTTCCATTTTTACGAAGGAAAGAGGCGCCTGCGCTTTCTTCGCCACCAAATCCAAAGGATCCGTCACAGAGTCCGGGGACAAACCATTTGAATCCGACGGGGACTTCAGCTAATTCGCGTCCAATGCCTGCGACCACGCGGTCAATCATGGAGCTGGAGACCAAGGTCTTACCTACTTTTGCATTTGCAGGCCATTCGGGTCGATGGGTGAACAAATATTCAATGGCCACCGCAAGGTAATGATTTGGATTGAGGAGTCCGGAACTACGGGTGACGATACCATGGCGGTCGGCATCGGGGTCGCATCCGAAGGCAATATCAAAATCATCTTTCATGGCAATGAGTCCGGCCATGGCGCTGGGGCTGCTACAGTCCATGCGGATTTTTCCATCGGCGTCGATATGCATAAATTGAAAGGAGGGATCCAAGGCTGGATTTACATTCGTCAAATTGAGGCCGTAGGTTTCCGCGATGGGGGCCCAGTAGTCTAAAGATGCGCCGCCCAGTGGATCGACTCCTAATTTGAGTCCTGAGTTGGAGATGGCATCCATGTCCAATACCTCTGCCAATCCGGTGATGTAGGGGCTGACGTAATCAAACTCCGTGACCAGATCATCTTTAATCGCGCGTTCGAAGCTGCGACGTTTGACATCTTCCAAATCGGTTTCGAGCATGGCGTTTGCACGATCCTGAATCCATTGGGTGGCATCAGAGTCTGCAGGACCACCGTGGGGAGGATTGTATTTGAGCCCACCATCTTCGGGAGGGTTATGAGATGGCGTAATGATTATACCGTCTGCCTGATGCTCATGGGTTTGGTTGTATTCAATGATGGCTTTGGAAATAGCAGGGGTGGGGGTAGGGCGTCCGTCTTTTTGAATGCAGATTTGTACACCATTGGCCACCAATACTTCTACAGCTGTGATCCATGCCGCTTCAGAAAGCGCATGGGTGTCCATGGCCAAAAACAAGGGGCCGCTATATTTTTGAATTTCACGATATTCGCAGACGGCTTGCACGATGGCCAGAATGTGGCTTTCATTAAAGCGGTTGTCATTGGCAGAACCACGATGACCCGAGGTGCCAAAGCTTACACGTTGTTCGGCGATGCTCATTTCGGGATGGCGAACATAGTAATTGGCCACCAAGCGGGGGATGTTGGGAATGAGATGGGCGGGGACTGGTTTTCCGGCTAAAGGGTGATGTGACATAACTTTCCTTGGGTAAATGATGCAAGAAGCATAGTCACAGAACGTTGATTCACAAGCAGAATTCCGTTAGAGATCGGTGAATGACAGTTCCTTTTACATTTTCGGCGATTGATTTTGAAACCACGGGGTCTGTGGCGGGATATCCCGTGGATCCTTGGCAGGTGGGGGTGGTGGTTTGTACGAGCGATGCGGAACCTCTCTTTTGGGAGTCGTTGCTTCAGGTGGGCCCCCGTCCTTTTCATCCCAAAGCTCCTGGACGTCATGCGCAGTTGCGTTCTGAATTGGCGCAGGCTCCACGTATGGAAGAATGCCTGTCTCCGTTTCGTCAGCTCTGTCAAAACCGTCCGCTGGTGGCGCACAATTGTGCAACAGAAAAAAAATGTCTTCGTGAGTCTTTGCCCATGGAGCGCTTTGGCCCTTGGATCGATACTTTAAAGTTAAGTCGTGCGGCTTGGCCGACGCTGAGTTCGTATAAGCTGGAAGATGTGTTGTGTGCGCTTGGATTACTGCCGCGGATGCAAGCGCAGTTTCCTGATCGGATGGCGCATGACGCTTTGTATGATGCCTATGGCTCGGCCCTGATCTTAGAATATTTATTGGCGCAGGAAGCTTGGCAAGGCGTGTCTTTACGTTTGTTGGAAAATCCTGATCAGCGTTTGTGGCGAAATCGAAAATAAGAAAGGTCCGTTGAGGGAGTGTCGGTCTTCGACAAAAAAAATCCTACACTCGAAAGTGTAGGATTTTAAGAGGTATACGTGTTGCCGATTAGGCGAACTGCGCATCCACAATTGCTTCAGCTGCTGACCAATAGCCTGTCGCATCGCCAGCAAATCCATTTTTCTCGGCCATTAAGTAGGCTTCGAACTGGATGCGCTGATAACGTTCTTCAGCAGAAAGAGTCGCTACTTGTTTCGCCGGAGCTTTTTTGGCAGTCGCTTTCTTTTTGGCGGGTGCTTTTTTGGCAGCTACTTTTTTAGCCGGAGCTTTTTTAGCAACTGGTTCTTTTTTAACAGGTGCTTTTTTAGCCGGAGCTTTTTTGGCCGCTGTTTTTTTTGCTGGGGCTTTTTTGGCCGCAGTTGTTGTTTTTTTAGATGTGGTTTTCTTTTTGGCGCTCATGTGCCTGTCCTTGTTTGTTGATTTTCAATGCACGAATGCATAAGGACACTCTTTCTACTCAAATAATTCTGATGCAAGACAGAAAAGGAACGATTTATGCAAAAAATAACCACCATTGATCAAGAATTGGCCCAAGCGGTCCATCTGAGCCTCGAAAATGCTTTTCCGGGAGTGTTGCCTGAAGATTTTCAAGCTTCGGTAATGCGAACGGCTGACCCACGCCACGGAGATTATCAATGTAATGATTGCATGCAGTTGGCAAAAGCGTTGCGCCAGGCACCGCGTGGGATTGCTGAAAAAATTGTGGAGGAATTGCAAGGTCATCCCGCTTTGGCAAAGGTTGAATTAGCGGGACCGGGTTTTATCAATTTTACTTTATCTTCCGAATGGTTGACCGAACGGGTGCTTCAGTTGGAAACGTTAGAAGGTCGGGGAGTTCCCGCTATTGGCGAAGGCCAAACTGTGGTGGTGGATTATTCCAGTCCCAATGTCGCCAAACCGATGCATATCGGCCACATCCGTTCTACGGTGATTGGTAATGCGTTGGATCGTTTGCATCGCGCATGCGGATACACCGTGATTGCCGATAATCATTTGGGCGATTGGGGGACTCAGTTTGGGTTAATCTTAATGGGGTATCGAAACCTGTTGGATAAAGAGGCTTTGGAAGCCTCTCCGGTAGCAGAGTTGGAGCGGGTGTATGTGGCCAGTTATCAGAAATCCAAGGAAGATGAAACTTGGTTGACGGCGGCTCGGGAAGAGTTGGTGAAATTGCAGGCCGGTGATGAAGAAAATCTGGCGCTGTGGAAAAAATTTGTGGAGTTGAGTCTGCTTGAATTTAACAAAATTTATGCACGACTGGATGTGCGTTTTGATCTCGAACGTGGGGAGAGTTTTTACAACGATGCGTTGCCGGGTATTTTGGAAAAATTGACTGCGGCTGGTTTACTCGAAGAGAGTGAAGGGGCGCAAATTGTTAATTTGGAAGAGGAAAAGCTAGGCGTGTGCATTGTGCAAAAACGGGATGGTGGATTTAATTATGCCACTACCGATTTGGCTACGGTGTTTAGTCGGGTCGAAGAATTCTCTCCGTCCACTATTTTATATGTGACCGACGAACGTCAGCAGCGTCACTTTCAACAATTCTTCCATGTGGCGAAAAAGTTGGGCGTAAAAACAAATCTCGAGCATGTGTGGTTTGGGTTGATGCGTTTGCCTGAGGCGACCTTCAGTACCCGCGAAGGCAATGTGATTAAATTGGAAGCGTTGTTGGATGAAGCGGAACGACGGGCCTTGGAAATGGTTCAATCCAGTAGTCCGCATCTCAGTCCTGAAACTCAACAAGCGGTAGCAAAAGCTGTGGGGATTGGATCGATTAAATATGCGGATCTGAGTCAAAATCCTCAGAGTTTAGTCACCTTTACCTGGGAAAAAGCGATGGCGTTGGATGGAAACTCCGCTCCATATTTGCAGTATGCCCATGCGCGTATTCGCTCGGTATTGGATAAATACGCTGCCCAATTTCCAGAAGGAAAGCCTGAAGAAGCTCCATTCCAATTGATCGAACCTTTGGAACGTGAGTTAGGTCTTAAGGTAGCGCGTTATGGGGAGGCGGTGTTGAGTGCCACTCGGAATTATCGTCCGAATCTGCTCGCAGACTATCTCTTTGATTTGGCGCAAACCTACAGCACGTATCATCAAAGTATACCATTCTTGCGTGCAGAACCCGGGGTGCGGGAAAGTCGCATGCGCTTGATCAAGTTGGTGGCCGATACGCTGACGGATGGGTTGAACTTGTTAGGTATTGAAGCTCCCAACCGGATCTAAGCTCATGAGTCTTGCTCCCAACGCGCCTTTTCCCGCCTCCCGTCAAGTTGCCATCTGGTTGTGGATGATGTGTACCCTCATTGTGCTCATGGTGGCTGTGGGCGGGATTACCCGATTGACAGAATCAGGGTTGTCGATGGTGAGGTGGGAGCCGGTGAAAGGGGTGATTGCCCCCCAAACGCCGGAAGCGTGGCAGGAAGCGTTTGATGCGTACAAAGTCAAGGCGGGGGCACAGTTTGAGAAGTTCAGTGCGGATCGGGAAATGACGTTGCAGGATTATCAGAAAATCTATTTTTGGGAGTATACGCACCGTTTGTTGGGACGCCTTATTGGCATTGTCTACGCCTTACCGCTTTTCTACTTTTTACTGCGTGCCCCCATGCCGAAATCTTGGCAGATTAAATTGTGGATTGGGTTGTTTTTAGGAGCGGCGCAAGGGGTGTTGGGATGGTTTATGGTGACCAGTGGTTTTGCGGATTTGCCCTATGTAAGTCATTTCCGGTTGGCGGCGCATTTGTGTTTGGCTTTGTTTGTGTTTGCCTATCTGCTGTGGTTGATCCTTGATTTGATGCCCTTTTGGACGCATCGTCGCGAGAACTACGACAAGCTAAAAGGGTTGCGTATATTCGCGGGATTCTTTTTGGGGCTGTTGACGTTGCAGATTGTGTATGGTGCGTTCACGGCAGGATTGCGGGCAGGCTATATGTACCCGACTTATCCGATGATGGGAGGACGTTTTTTTCCGATGGACGGAAATGCATCGGCTTTCGGTTCCTTCGCTCGGAACTTGGTGTATAATCCGGTTTTGGTGCAGTTTGTTCACCGTCATTTGGGATTGGCGGTATTTGTTATGGCGGTGGTGCTGTGGGCGCTCGCGATGCGCGTGCGTCTGATGGAACGGCAAAAATTGGCGGTCAATTTGTTGCTGATTGCGGTAAGTCTACAATTTGTATTGGGGATCTTCACCTTGGTCAGCGGGATGAACATTGGGTTGGCTGTGGCACATCAAGTATGCGCTTGTTTCTTACTGGGAGCGGCGGTGATGACCTTTCATGAATTTACGGCACCAAAAATGGTGACTTCCCTGCGGTCATGATAAAACTGACGCACTTGTAATTCAGGGTATCTCTTCATCCACTCCAAAATAGGTTCCATGGCGGGCAGGGGATTGTTTTGGGGAAGTTTGACGTTCATCACTATATTTTTGCAGTGATGACCGTCAACCCAGTAGCGTAAAAGGCCTAAAACTTTGCCTGGGGGAATGAGCATGTCGCCTACGAGCCAATCGACGGGTGGTTGAAGTTTTCCCAATTGAAAGGTGAGCCCGTCACGATGTAAATGTTCGATGCGACGAATGCAGGCGTCGTCAATTTTGAGAGGGCCGTTGTCAATGGACGTCACTTGGCAGCCGCGTTTGGCGAAGGCGAAGCTCCAACCTCCGGGGGCTGCACCCAGATCGATGACGGTTTGCTCGGCTTCGGGTTCGCGTCCTAATCGAACAAAGGCTTCTTCGATTTTAAGGTAGGAACGGGATGGGGCACGAGAATCCATTTTCATGCGGGTGCGTCCACCTGGTTCAGTGGCCGTGAGCTCTGTGGGTGACGAACTGGAAAACAAGAAGCCCCGATCGGTGCAGGCCCATTGTAAAATCATGCCTTTTTGTTGCTTAAAAAGTTTGCCGGGTTTGCGTTCCCATTTTTTGAGTCCAGGGTGAAGTTGATTGCCACGGCGGGTGAGTTCGCGGGCGATGCCTTCGAGTCGGGAGGCGCCTCCATCGTCGACTGTCAGCAAATGAATGGCCCAGGGGCTAGGTTGTTCAGCAAAAAAGGTCCATACGGCTTCAGTTAACTGTTCGGGAACGCTTTCGCCTTTTAGTAAGGGGAAAAAGCGTGTGTTGGGAAGGCGTTGCCATTCGAAAATGAGGGGCTCTGCAGGCAGGTCATGTCCTTCGAGCTGAATGAAACCGGAAGCGGCGACATTGCTGAAGATGCCATGGCGGGCTTCGAGTTCTTGTTGGAGGAGCTCTTCACCACTAGGGCGACAGCAGAGAAGTTGAAAAGGGGAAGAGAGGGTCGACGTCATAAATAAGATAGACGACTGTTTACACAATCCGCGTGTGCAGACAACTTCTTTTATGGGTCAGCAAGGTTCAGTTACTTACGGGTTGGTCTTTTTCGGATCCGATATAGGCGTAATAGTCTTTGCCATAATGGTTATCCCAAAAAGAATGCCCTTGTTGATCTACGGCTTCTACCGCATAACGAATTTGTGTGCCCGCGGGAAAGCATCCTAAGCCAATGTGCCACACATCCTGATCTCCTAAGACACAGGACCATTCCATGGGGAGGTGCTTCCAGTGCTGTCCATTATCTGAACTGAACAAAATATTGACCGATTTGAATTGGCCGACTTGCCGACTGAAAGTGGTCACCCAAAATTCAGTCCATGGACGGCTTTCACCGTTTGCGGGCCAATGATATGTGTTTTCAAGTGGAAATTCCTGTGAGCAATTGTCTTTCTTCATACTGCTTTTGTTTCTATTCTGCTGTTGTTCAAAGCTCAATACTCCATCTGTAAGAAAGTTATGCTCCTTTTATGAGGATACAATTATGTCGCGTGATACAAAAACGAATTTATTAAGGCCTGAATCGGAGTCGGGTTGGGTTGACGTATTGTCAGATGCATTTGCGAATCAAGGTTTTGCGCAGTTACAGGAGTTTTTAGCTGAGGAGGAAGCCAGAGGCCAGACGGTTTATCCGCCGTCGGAAGATATCTTTTCTGCCATGAATCTAACGCCTTGGGAAAAGGTACGGGTGGTGATATTGGGTCAGGATCCGTATCATGGTCCGGGTCAAGCGAATGGATTGAGTTTCTCGGTGGCGAAGGGGGTACCCTTGCCGCCTTCGTTGCGGAATATCTATAAGGAATTGGCGGATGATTTACAGCTGGGCATTCCTGAGAGTGGTGATCTTCGCGGCTGGGCGGAGCAGGGAGTTTTGTTGTTGAATGCCACGTTAACGGTTCGTGCGCACGAAGCGGGTTCACATCAAAAAAAAGGGTGGGAGACTTTTACGGATGAAGTGATTGACAGACTTAATGATCATCCGAGGCGGTTGGTGTTTATTTTATGGGGCAGTTATGCGCGCAAGAAGGCGGCGGTGATTAACAGGGAGCGGCATGTTGTGATTGAGTCGGCTCATCCTTCACCCCTTTCGGCCTATCGCGGATTTTTCGGCAGTAAACCCTTTAGTCAGACCAATACACAGTTGCAGGAGTGGGGAGAGGAGGAGGTACAATGGGGTACTCATCGTCCACCGAGTAAGCAAACGCAAGCTGAGCTGTTTTGAAGGATAGAAGGAATGAAGGAATGAAGGGGATGCTGGGGATGCTGGGGATGTTGGGGATGTTGGGGAGGGAAGGTGTTTGCGAAGAGTACGGGTTCCTTCCAGGTAAGCTGTGGGGAGCGCGAAACGGGAAGTCGTCGCTACACCCCTCAGGCAAGCTGAGGGGCGGCGGTGTTGTGGGGAGGTGAGTTGTTTACGCAGAGTCCTGCTTCCTCCCAGGCAAGCTGTGGAGGGGAGCTGGTTTTGGAGTCCGGTTATCTCTGTTTCCTTTTAAGTAACCTGCTGAGGGGAGCTGGTTTTGGTGGGAAGTGTAGGGGTGTTTCATTGCCCCTGCCGCCACTCAGCTTGCCTGATTGGAGCAACGACTTTGCGTAAGGGCTGTTCAGAGAAAAAAACACCGCCCCTCAGCTTGCCTGAGGGGTGTGGCGACGACTGAACTTTTGTTTACTGATATTCTCTCAACCTCTCGGCGAGTAAGCTGACCCGCTTTTGGCTGTCGGCGTTTTGCAAGGCCATGCGAATGGCCTTGGAGGGGCCTACGAGGATGACCAGTTGTTTGCCTCGGGTCACGCCCGTGTAGAGCAGGTTGCGTTGGAGCATCATGAAATGTTGGGTGTGAAGCGGCAGAATGACACAGGGATATTCAGAGCCTTGAGATTTATGAATGGTGACGGCGTAACTGAGGGTCAGCTCGTCCAATTCGTTAAATCCGTAGTCCACTTTTTTGCCTGCCATATCGACCCATAAGGTTTGCTCTTCCCGATCGAGGGCGATGAGGGTGCCCATATCGCCGTTGAACACCTCTTTTTCATAATTGTTCATGACTTGCATGACGCGGTCGCCCACTTGGTACCGAATGCCAAAGCGCTCGATCCCTTCTCCGTGTGGGTTTAATAGGCTTTGAATAGACTGGTTGAGGTTTCGAGCACCCAGCTCCCCTCGTTGCATCGGGGTGAGGACTTGCACATCTCTGCGTGGGTCCAACCCAAAGTTGGCGTGAATACGTTTTGACAGCAGACTTTTTATTTTGGTCCACACCTCTCCGGGTGTTTCAGCTTCGATATGATAAAAGTCACCGGGGTGTTGCGGAGTGCATCCGTGGGGGAATTCACCTTTATTGATGCGGTGAGCGTTGGTGATGATTTGACTGTCAGCTGCTTGTCTGAAGATTTCAGTGAGTTTACATACTTGGACGGTATCGCTACGCATAATGTCGCGCAACACGGAGCCGGGGCCTACTGAAGGTAGCTGGTCCACATCGCCCACCAAAATAAGTACTGCTTTTTTCGGAATGGCGGAAATGAGTTTGTTGGCCAGCACCAAATCAAGCATGGAGGCTTCGTCGATAATAAAGACGTCGCCTTTGAGCGGATTTGCGCGGTCGTGTTTAAAACCACCATTTGTAGGGTCGAAAATTAAAAGTCGGTGTAAAGTTTGGGCATAATGACCGGTGGTTTCCTGCATGCGTTTGGCTGCCCGACCGGTGGGGGCTGCGAGTTGCACTTTCTGTTTACGGGCTTCATAAATTTTGATCAGCGCATTCACTAGGGTGGTTTTACCCACGCCGGGGCCGCCGGTGATGACCATCACTTTACTGTGGAGGGCTTGTTTGATGGCACTGGCTTGAAGGTCGGCTAGGTCGAATCCCAATTTACTCTGAACCCACTCCAGCACTTTTTCAGGGTCGGCATCTTCCAGAGGAGGGGCTTGGGTGTTCAGGTTTTGCAGATCCATGGCCAAATCCATTTCTGCGCGGTGTAAGGCGGCTAAATAGACCAACGGGGTTTGGCTATGCTTGGTTTCCAAAATGAGTCGTTTTTCGGCCAGGCCGTGTAAAACCGCTTCTTCCAAGGCTTCCATTTCAATGTTGAGGGTCGCGGAGGTGTTCATGACCAATTCATCGCGTGGGCATGCACAATGTCCGCGAGTAGAGTTTTCCTGCAACATGTGTTCGAGTCCGGCGCGGGCACGAAGAGGGCTGTTGGGGTCGATACCAAAGTGGGAGGCAATTTGATCCGCGGTTTTAAAGCCGATGCCGCGAATATCCCGGGCCAAACAATAGGGGTTGGATTGTACCCGTTGCATGGCTTTTTCGCCATAGGTCTTGTAAATACGAAAGGCACGGGAGGTGCTGACGCCATGACTCAACAGAAAGGTCATGATCTCTCTGACGGTTTTCACTTCCTGCCAGGAATTTTTGATGCGTTTGCGTCGGGTGGGGCCAATACCGTCGACCTCCTCCAGACGGGCTGAACGGCTGTCGATAACGTCGAGCACCTCTTTCCCAAACTTTTCCACAAGTTTTTTGGCATAAACAGGGCCAATCCCATGAATAAGGCCGGATCCTAAAAACTTTTCGATGCCCTCGATGCTGTCGGGAGGTGATGTTCTTATGGTGCTGGCGCGTAGCTGTTTACCATGATTGGGGTCCATCATCCAATCGCCCGCGGCTACTAAGTATTCCCCGACGGAGACGTTGGGGATTTTCCCCACGACGGTGACGAGTTCTTTTTCGCCTTTGACTTCGACCTTCAAAACTGCAAAGCCAGTATCTTCACTATGAAAAGTGATGCGTTCTACGTGGCCGCTTAATTCGGATGGTTCGGGTTTGGACATGTCAGGGTTCACAAAAAAAAGACTATACCTACTGGCAGGTTTCGTGTAGACTTTACTTATCAAGTTACAACAGGAGTTTTCTATGCGACAATCCCAAACATCTCTCAAACAAAAACAGGGTTTTTCCTTGGTCGAATTATTGGTCGTCATGGCGATTATTGCCATTTTGATGGGGATAGTGCTTGGCGTTTCGGGTGTGGTGCAACGCAAAGCGGCGGATGTTCGTGGTCGGGCAAAAATTGCAGACTTGATGACGCAAATTGAATTTTACAAAAATGATGAAGGTCAGTACCCTCCGTCGACAGATGCCATCGGTTTTAACTCAAGTGAAAACCAAGATAAGCGGAAAGTAATGGTATTATATCGCACTACCGCAACGGATCCTAAAGGATTTATGGACTGGTATGAAGAAAAGTATCCCGATACACGCTTTGATTTATTTGACTTAGGTACCAAAACCGTTGACGGTGTAGACATTGAATACTTTAAGGATGTCTGGGGAAAACCGATTATTTATGAATATGATCCTGATGAATCGCCATTTGTGTATCTCATAGGCAGTACGGGACCCGACGGTGGCTATGGAAAAGGGTATAAAACCAAACGCACGGTATTTGGAGAAGTGGATGACCTTACTAACCGTAATGGAGCACTGTAAAAGCTTATGATTATGACAACTAAACGCCCTACACCTAAAACCGGTTTCACCCTCATTGAATTGTTGGTGGTGATCGCTATTATCGGATTGCTTGCCGGTTTACTGTTTCCTGCAGTAACTGCAGCCTTGTCCACAGCCAAGAAAACCCGTGCTCGGACGCAATGTCAGAGTGTCGAAACGGCTATCATGATGTATTACAATGAATACAATGGTCGTTTGCCTATTCCAGCAAGTGGGTACGATAGTAGTGATGGTTCGTTATCAACTGATTCCGTTTCTCAGGAAATTTTGAAGGTGCTGATGGGATATAATGATACTGGGTTAAATCCTAAAGGCATGGTGTTCCTCGAAACGGATGTTGCCACAGACGATGGTACATTTTTGGATCCGTGGGGTACACAAATTCGGATTTTATTGGATCGTAACCGTGACAAACGCTTGGCATATCTGAATGAGACCGATGAAGAACATCGCAAAACAGCCATTGTCGTTTCTGCGGGTCCTGATCGTAAATTTGGCTCCGATACTTCTAAAGACAACGACAATAAAGATAACATTGGCAGTGTTGAATTCCCCCTGCTTGATTAATTCACCTAAATGATTCTCCTCCAAGCCGGACTCTCGGGTCCGGCTTTTCCTTTGTCATGATAATAGACCCTCTGGTTTCCGCATTTAAATCCCAGTTCTATCCTGAAGTTACTGATGAAGAATGGTGCAATTGGCGCTGGCAATTACGGAATCGTATTCGCGATTTGGAAGGAGCTGAACGCATTTTTAGCCTGTCTGATTCCGAAAGATCTGCGATTCAAAAACGTCAGGGCTTACTTCCTTTGGGGATTACGCCCTATTATGCGGCATTGTTAGATCGTGAAGATCCTCTGCAAGGCTTGCGTCGCACAAAGATTCCGAGTTTGGATGAATTTGAGGTGACGGGTGATGAATGTGAAGACCCGTTGGGTGAGGATGCCCATAGTCCTTTGCCGGGTTTGGTACATACCTATCCCGACAAAGTGCTGTTTCTGGTGACTGATTTTTGTGCCACCTACTGTCGATATTGTACGCGTGCCCGCATGGTGGGAGGAGGCGAGTTTCTGCCTGAAAAATCGATGTGGGAAAAGGCCTTGGATTATATTCGCTCCCATACTGAAATCCGTGATGTGTTGTTGAGTGGGGGTGATCCGTTAATTTTATCCGATGACCGGCTGGAGTGGATCTTGTCACGTCTCTCAGACATTCCCCATGTTGAATTTTTACGCATTGGCACCAAAGTCCCGGCGGTATTACCTTATCGGATCACCGATGAGCTGTTGAGTTTGTTGAAAAAATTTCATCCCCTTTTCTTTAGTATTCATTTTAGTCATCCCGATGAATTAACGATGGAAGTTCGAGATGCCTGTAACCGCATTGCGGATGCGGGGATTCCGATGGGTGGGCAAACCGTATTGCTCAAAGGGGTCAATGATGATCCCCAGGTGATGAAAGCCCTCAATCAAGGCTTGTTGCGTGTGCGCTGTAAACCCTATTATTTGCACCAGTGCGATCCTATTCAAGGTAGCGCACATTTCCGGACCTCCATTGCGCAAGGTCAGGAGATTATTCGATCCTTGCATGGGCACACGACCGGATATGCGGTACCCACCTATATGGTAGATACGGCAGGGGGCGGGGGAAAAGTTCCGGTGGGGCCTGATTATGTATTGGGACGCGATGGTGACTATGTGACCCTGACCAATTTTGAAGGAAAAAATACCCGTTATTGGGATCCGATCTAAACAGAGAGAGCTTCCATATTTCGGTCTTCTTTACGTGGGAACTGTTAACTGAAAAACAGTCGTGGCCATAGGCTGACCGTTCACTTGAATTTCCACCCGATGTTCACCCGGATAAAGGGCTCGGACGGTGGTCATGCGCATGGAATGCTTTTTAGTGAGCGAACGGTGCTCTTCCGGTTCTAAGGTTATTTGCGTCCATTTAAATACTTTGCGTCCTGTTTTTCCTTTTTGCCGCACATAGGTCACCGCATAGTCGATGAGCAATTTTTGTGTTTGTGAATGATGATTCATAAGCGTCAACTCAAGAAGGGTGTGTTCTCCGATGGAAAGGACTTCGGGAGTACTCGTCAGTTTACAGGCGAGGGCCTTGACGGGTTTGTATCCTATGAGAGCTAGGGCTTCGGGATGACCTTGTTTGATGAGGCTGCGTAAACCATGTTTTACAATCCACTGTCGGTCAGGAGATGCCTCTTTTAGCCACAACTCACAGCGTGCGACCACTAAGTCAGGATGATTTTTTGAAATGTCATTTAAATGATTGGCGACGGATTTCTGAACATATTTTTCAGGATCATCCTTGAGTTTTTCCAAAAGAGGCCAAACGGGAGAGGGGTCATGTACTAAGGACTTTAATTTTTTGCCCCAGGGCAACAAGGGGCGGGTTCCTTCAGAGCACCACCTTCGTACATGGGGACTGGGGTGCGTGCAAAGTTCAAGCAATCGAGACAAACATTCTTCGGGATAGGCCTCTATAAATGGACGAACCGCAAATTCGGAAGTGAAGCATTGGGTAAGGTCAATCATGGCCGCAAAAGAAGTTTCAAGATGTGGGAGGCCGTAATCGGCAATAAAGTTACCCACCGGCCATTGCAACCATCCTTGGGTGATTTCGGTGACGTCTGGAAGAAGAGGGGGGAGGCTACGGTGAATGATCTCCAAGGCTTCTTTTTTATCGTCGGGGAGGAAGAGGGCCATGCTTTCAGAGAATTGCTTTACCCGGTCTCCCATCTCTAAACGATGTATATTTAATGTCGCGGACTTTATAAAGCCCTTTTGGTTAAATGAAGGATATACTGTAGATAATTGGGTGGCGAGCGCTTCTGCGGCTTCTTGGTCAAACCAGTCTTTAAATCGTTTTTTTTCTGTTTGTGTCATTGTATTTTTATGATTTATAGGGTCAGGTTTTACCACATTGTTTCCGCTTTCTTTATGAAAAATTACTTTTCCAATTGGTTTTTTATAATTCCCGCCTAAGTGGAACATCCTATTATTCATGTTTTTTACGAAACCTAACTCTTAACATATTTTTTTGGAATTATCTCTATGGCGAGACCTTACCGTTTGAAATTTGAGAATGCCTGTTATCTTGTCACGTTGAGTGGAGTGGATGGACTTGGGTTGTTTGTTGAAAAAGAAGATGCAGAGCATTTTGTTAATTTGCTAGAGCTCATTGCTCTCAAACAACAAATTTTGTTACACGCGTATGCGTTGGGTGCGAACTCTGCAACCCTGGTGGTTGAAACCCCGCGTGCGAACTTGAGCCTGTTTTTACAAGGTGTACAGACTGCATTTGCCCGGCACATTCGTCAGCATTACGTGCAAAGTGGTTCGATCATGAAAGATCGATACCGCGCGAAGGTTTTGGACAAAGGGACGGCACTGGCTGCGGCCTGTGAATATGTGCACAGTTACCCTGTTCTGGATCTGGAAAGCCCGTTAACGCCTGCTGCCCAAGTGACGTTTTTAAAAGAAACCGCTTTTTCTAGTTTGGCTTTCACTTTGGGAGAGAGCGAGACCGGCATCACTCATCCTACTGAATTGTTACGCAGTTACGGATCTCCAGTCAAAAAACGGGCTGAAAAGCATTTGGCGGCTTGTGAAGCCCTGTTGGCAGATGAAGCTGTGAGCTGGACGGCTTTTATGAAAAAATCTCCTATTGCCATTGGATCCGAAGCGTTTATTGAAGAAATGGAACAAAAACATAAAGCGATTTTGGCAGGGAAAAAGGTAAAAGGATTTCGTCAATACGGAAAAAAAGTTCAAGGAATTTCCCGTAACAAAGTGGTGGAAGAAGTGGCCAAAGTGTTTGGCGTGTCTAAACAAGATTTCTTTGTTCAGCGTCATGCCAGCATTTTACGTCCAGTCATCTCAAACTTTTTGTATCAATATTCCGCGATGACCCAAAAAGAAATTGCGACCTATTTAGGCTTAGGCTCCGCTGCGGCGGTTAGTTTGCAGATCAAACGTTTGTTGACTCTCCGCAAAGCTGATGAAGAGCTGAATAAAAAGTGTATTAAATTGGAAAAAGCCTTTGCACGTAGCTGAACGCTTTGTTCAGATGCGATTCATAATCACCCTATGAATATTCGTAAAGTCATTCAGAAAGATACGCTTTGTTTGTCTCTGACCTCCAGAGATAAGCCTGCGATTATTACCGAACTCGTTGATCTCTTGGTGGCGTCCGGCAAAATTACAGACCGTAAAGCGGCCTTGAAGGCGGTGTTAGAGCGGGAAAAGAAAATGACCACGGGGATGCATCATGGTCTGGCTATTCCCCATGGCAAGACCGATACGGTCGAGGCCTTGTATGCCGCGGTAGGGTTGATCCCCGAAGGGGTGGATTTTGATTCACAGGATGGGGAACCCACCCGTATCATCATTTTAACCATTTCTCCCAGTCACCGGGCGGGTCCTCATATTCAGTTTCTTGCTGAATTGAGTCGCTTGATGAATCGGGAAGATGTTCGTAGAGATGTGCTTAACGCAGGCTCAGTGGATGAGCTATACGAGATTCTGACTACGCGTTGAAAAAATAAACACAGGTATTCATATCTTGCCCTTGACCGTAGGGGCTTTGCTGTGGAAAGAAGTGCCCATGACGATTCTTTCGCAACCTCTTATTTCTCAACTTGCTCTTATTGATAGTTTTGTATCCTCTTCATTGATGGGACAAACGGTGGTGGTGGTATTGCTGTTATGTTCGGTGATGTCTTGGACGGCAATGGCTTTTAAATTCAGCTCTTTTAAACGGACCGTAGGCCAAAATAAACGCTTTGTGTCCGCTTTCCGGAAAGAAAGTCATCCCTTAGCCATTTTCCTGAAGCAAAAACGGTATCCGGACAGTCCCTCTTACTGTCTTTATTTGCGTAGCTGTCAAACTGCAGCTCGAACCTTGGGGATTGCTGAAGCCGATATTGGGGATTTACTCAATGGAACTCAGGCCCACCATTTGCTCAACAGCTCACAATTGCAGATTATCCGCGAATCGGCGGAGCGTGAATTGGCGGATCAAGTTTTGTATATGGAAAAAGACATGTCCGTCTTGGCCACCACCACTACGATTGCCCCATTTTTAGGGCTTTTGGGTACGGTTTGGGGGGTAATGGATGCCTTTAACGGGATGGCGGTAACGGGTGCGCCCACTTTAAGTACGGTCGCGCCCGGCATTTCCGCAGCGCTGTTAACTACGGTTGTGGGGTTGATCGTGGCGATTCCTACGGTGGTCGGCTACAACCAGTTAAGTGTGATTTTGCGCAATGAAACCGTGGGTATGGATAATTTTGTACAAGAGTTAATCGGGGAATTCCATCACGCTTACGTGCGGGAAAACTAAACATGGCGAGGAAGACGTCATTACTGCAAAATCAAATGATCGGGGAGATTAATCTCACCCCGCTGATGGATTTGACCTTTATTTTGCTGATTACTTTTATCATTACCTTTCCATTATTGGAATCGGGGTTGCCGGTATCTCTTCCCGAAGCCCAAGGGAATCCCATAGAAGATCAAGACAATGTCACGGTCACCATTAATGGCGAAGGGCAGTGGTTTGTAGATAAACGGGAAGTGAACAAAGATCAATTTGTAGCAGAACTTCGTTATCTTAAAGAAAATCGACCCGATGCCACCATTTTACTGAGGGGAGATGAAGATTTACCCTATGGACAATTGGTAGAAGTGATGTCTCTGCTAAAAGAAAATGGCATTCAGAAAATCTCTCTGGTGACCCGAACGGGAGATGGATCGGGGGGCGCATGACGCGATTTCAGGCTTTTTTTAAGGTCATTACTTGGCATGTGGTGGTTCTGGGACTTTTGTTTCTCTTTCCTTTGATCAAAGGTTGTGAGTGGTTTGAGAAAAAAGAGCAAATTATCACCGTGGATTTAGCCTCGATCCCGCTTCCTCCTCCGCCGGAAGTCGAAGAGCCGGAGCCAGAGGACCCCAGGGAAGAAGAGGCGTATGCAGAGGCTACTCCGGTGCCGGTTCCCACCGCGACGCCCCAGCCCACGCCGACGCCACAAGCGACTGCCACGCCTCAGGCAGAGGCTACGCCTGTTCCCACGTCCACGCCTCAACCTGCCTCCACGCCCAAACCCCAACCCACTCCGACACCCAAATCGAAGTTGCTCACCCCCGAACAAATTAGGGCGCGTATCATGCAGCAGCAAAATCAAACCCCAGTGGTGGCCGTTCCTACCTTAAGTCCACAACAGATTGAAGCCATGATGGGGAGTGGATTACCCACGGTGGGAGGTGCGGGGGGAGCTTCGGTGGGGGCTGGTAACGGGGCAACGGTTAACTTTGGTGGGGTTTCTTCGGAGTTGTACAATCGATTGTTCAGTGCCTGGCAACAACCAACACAGTTGAGTTCAAACTCGGGGTTGTATGCAATTGCGTCGGTAGAAGTGTTGCGCAGTGGCAACATCGGCAACAGTCGGATTATTCGACGATCAGGCAATTCAGAATTCGATCAATCGGTTTTAAAAGCTTTGTCTGTTGTTAAGTTTGCCAAGCCCTTACCCGATAGTTACGATGGCAGCAGTCGCACATTTGAAATTGAATTTAAATTCCCCCAATAACACCATGAAACACTTATATCTTACACTGCTTAGTTGTTTTTTACTCGGCTTGGCTTCTGCCCAGGAACGTATTGTCATTGTGAAATCGGGTTCGTCAGACAGTAGTTTTGATTTTTCCGGTTTTTCTGCTGGGGCAGGGGCGGCTCAGGAGTTCTATCAGAGTTTTCGCAAAAATTTGACCATGCCTGCGATGTTTAAAGAAGTTGCGCCCAGTGCTGCAGACTTTCAGGTGCGCGGATCTGTGGTTCCCGAGGGGGGCAACCTGTCCGTGACGGTGGAGCTGGTGGAGCGCGGGAGTGGTCAGCGCAAATTTGG
This sequence comes from Kiritimatiellota bacterium B12222, assembly GCA_029719485.1. GTDB lineage: Bacteria > Verrucomicrobiota > Kiritimatiellia > SS1-B-03-39 > UBA6053 > UBA6053. The sequence goes on from CP120722.1 coordinate 2,548,390, forward strand.
CAAACGTTATTCAGTTCCCCCTGATCAGGTAGAAGGATTGGCGCGGATGGTGAGTGATGAAATCAACGAGATGTTGACGGGACGTCCGGGCTTCGCGAGCAAACGTATAGTATTTGTGGGACAGCAACAGGGGCAGGTAAATAAAGAGATTTATGCCATGTATCCCGATGGGGGGGGGATGATTCAACTGACCCGGGATCGGGCAGTAGTGTTAGGACCTGAATGGGCACCCAATGGGCAAAGTATTACCTACACCAGTTTTCGCAGTGGATTTCCTGATATATATGAGCAACGGCTCAATCCGCCAGGTCGTCGCAAGCTCTCCAGTTCGTCGGGCATGAACAGTGGTGGCGCCATTTCTCCGGATGGACGCAAGATCGCCTTGATTTTATCCAAAGACGGGAAACCCGAATTGTATGTGAAGAGTTTGACCACAGGGGTTCTGACCCGTTTAACCAATACTCGAATGACGGCTAAGTCGAGTCCCAGTTGGTCACCCGATGGACGTCAGATTGTTTTTGTATCGGGTCACCAAGGCCTCCCGCATTTGTATGTGATTGGCGCAAATGGAGGTACTCCGAAACGGGTTACCAATGGTGGCGGACAAAACCTTTCACCGGATTGGGGGGATAATGGGTTAATTACCTTTACCCGCCGTCGTGGTGGTTTGTTTCAAATTGCGGTATTGAATCCTGCCAATGGCGATGTGCAGTTTGTCAGTCCACCCGATGCCGATTACGAAGATCCTTCCTGGGCGGCAGATGGCTACCATTTGGTAGCTTCCCGAACAATTCGAGGTCAATCTTCCCTGTACTTACTTGACATGCAGGGCAAAGGAGCCAAATCTTTATTGCAGGGGCGCGGGAATTGGTATATGCCTGACTGGCGTCCGTAATTTATATTTTTCTTACACACTTCACAGCTCAACTTCTTCAACATATCATGAAATCAGCATTCAGACTTTTCTTCAGTATTTCTCTCCTCGGCCTCGTGTTTTTCACCAGTTCTTGTCGCAAAACCAAGCCTGATCAGAGTGATATTTCCGATGCGCTTTATACGGATGATTTGGTGGTTGTGTCTGAATTTGATGATGGGTGGAATGAAACCAGTTTGCCTAGTGACCGTCAAGGAATCGAAAACATGTCCATCGTGGACTCCTCTGCTTACGCGCCGGTTTATTTCGCTTTCGATAGTTATACCGTTGCTCCGAGTGAAGTGACTAAAATTAATGCGGTTGCCGACACCTTGATCAGCAATTCCATGATGGCCGTGGTGGTGCAAGGACATACTGATGATCGTGGCAGCCGTGAATACAACATTGCCTTGGGTGAACGTCGTGCCTTGGCTGTTCGCGAATTACTGATTAGCATGGGCGTTTCCTCTACCAGTGTGCAAACATTGAGTATGGGTGAAGAGCAACCTGCTGTGAGTGGATTTGATGAATCCGCGTGGTCTCTCAACCGTCGGGTTGAATTCCAGTTGATGCAATAAGTTTTCTACTGCTGATTGTAAAAAGCCGGGTCTTGTGATCCGGCTTTTTTGTGCTCTGAATTCCTCAAGGAGGGGGCTTGGAGATCTACTGTGGGGGTCAACTTAAACATGTTAACTTTTGAGGTTTTTTCTATGAATGAAATTTGATATTCAGGTAGTTCTGGTTTTAACCCTCACCCTTTTCACCATTATGAGCACATCAACCCCACCCAATATCCTCGTCTTTTTTACCGATCAACAACGTTGGGATACCTTAGGCATTAACGGGTATACGCAAGGGTTAACGCCACATTTTGACCGCTGGGCAAGGCAGGGAACTTTTTTCAAAGAAGCGGTGACCCCGCAACCTGTTTGTGGTCCTTGCCGCAGTTGTTTGCAGACAGGTCAATACGCGACGACCACGGGTGTATGGCGAAATGGACTTGGACTGAAGCCCGATGCTCCCAAATTAGCAGAATTATTGAATGCGGCCGGGTATCGAACCAGTTATTTCGGGAAATGGCATTTATCAGAAGGCACGGGGAGGGATGCGGTCCCTCAAGAAAATCGCGGAGGATTTCAGGATTGGCTGGGGGGGAATTGCATTGAAATGGTGAGTGGACCTTATTCGGCTAGGTTGTGGAATGAAGAAAATGAGCCTGTCGATTTACCTGGTTATCGTGTGGATGCGCAAACAGATGTGATGATAAGATATTTAAATGAGCGGGCGCAAGATCAACAACCTTTTCTATGTTTTCATTCCTATTTAGAACCGCACCATCAAAATACTGATGATTCTTATCCCGCAGCCATGGGGATGGCGGAGCAGTATCGTTACGCACCCTTACCTCCGGATTTGGCCAAACTCGATGGAACCGCCGCTTCTGATTGGGCAGGGTATTGCGGCATGATTAAACGCTTGGATGATGCCTTGGGGCGTACCATGGATGCGTTGTATTCTACTGGTTTAATAGAAAATACGGTGGTGGTCTTTATCAGTGATCATGGCTGTCATTTTAAAACCCGAAATCATGAATATAAACGCAGTCCACACGAAAGCTCCGTACGGGTTCCCTTTGCTATTTGGGGGCCACAATGGAATGGAGGAGGCGAACGTAAGGAAGCCGCTAGTTTGGTAGATTTGATGCCAAGTTTATTGGACACGGCCGGTATTGAAATTCCTGAGGCTGTCCAGGGGCGCTCACTGCTTCCGCTCACGCGTAATGAGACTCAGGGCTGGCCTGATGCGACCTTTATTCAATTTGGTGATATGGGCATGCCTCCTGGTCGTGCGCTACGCACCAGTCGCTGGAAGTATGCGGTGACTGCTGATGAAACGCGCTACAAATCTCAAGGGGCCGCTCCTGAATATGTGGAAACCTTCCTCTATGATCTGCAAACGGATCCATATGAATTGAGAAATATTATTTCTTGTGACTCACATCAAGATCTCAAAGCTGAGTTGAAGCAAACTCTTCTGGCCATGATGGCGGCCGCAGGTGAAGAGCCTGCAACAATTATTGATGCTGAGAATGTCCCTGGTGGACAGCGGAGCGTGGATTACCCAGGGCGAAGCTGAGGGCACTGAGGGTGCCTTCGCCTCAGGTTACAGAGGTATTTGACCTGTAACGCGTTCCCATACCTGAGCTTGTACCTGTTGATAGCTTTGAAGGAGTTCCGCTGGTGGAGCGTTAAGGTTTTTGACTACCCGATTGGCCCAAGCCACGTAATCACGTTGACGTTGCCAGCTCCAGGTTTCGGGCGGATCGTTTAATAAACTCCCCACATTGTCGATTTTGTCTGCCAGACGGATCAGGGTTGCTTCTGGAGAGAGCAGGGAGGCTCTTTCGACCTGATGTTGTTTGCGGGCAGATTTCAACAACGTTTTGTCATCGGTGAGTTCTTTGACAATACGAAGGACTTTGCGACTGAGTTGCTGCTGGATGAGGATTTCAGGACAGTCGGTATCTTCAAGGATGTCGTGAAGTAAGGCCGCATCGAGGATGTCTTGATCGTATACGCCAAATTGGATCAGCAGACGAGCCACCCGTAAAGGATGTGATACAAAGGGTTCTGCATTCAAGCCTTTGCGCACTTGGCCTTTGTGCCAGTGGGCGGCCAGTTCAAATGCAGGTATCTCATCCATGACTTCGCTTATTTCACAGCAGAAAGATAACAGATCCAGGCCAACATGTTTTCGTATTTTTTACGAATTTTAAGCTGACCATCTGTGGTTTCAGCTTCGTCATCCCAGCCTTCAAAGTAAGGCTCCACGGTGACAAAGCCTACTTCAGTTAAGAGGTCGGTGATTTCGGTAATCGACCACAAGCGCCATTCATAGGTAAAAGCTTTTTCGATGGGGATGATCTTTTTACCTTTGAAGTGTATATGGCAGCAAATTTCTTGCGTGACGGCATTGAAGGAGGTTTGGTCCCATACGTAGGTAAAGTCAGGGTAGGGGGTGCCTTTATAATCTACTCCTGCAGGGACCCGTTTCTTTTCTTTCATCACGTCTTGGGCGTGGGGACCGCCAAAGAGGTCTAACACGAAAACGCCTTTCTCGGTGAGGCTATCATAGACACTTTGAAAATAAGACTTCAATAAACTTCGCTGTTTAAAGATCATGTACGAAAAGTTCAGTGCGGCCACCACATCCACTTGAGGGGTTTGGGCCGTAAGTACATTTTCTTCAAGGAGATGAACCCGCTCTGCATCGTCTCCCAACATAGGGAGACGGTGTTTACGCGCCCAGTTAAGGGTAGGTGTGTGTAAATCTACGCCCCATGCTTCGCGTTCTGGGTCAGAATCGACCCAGGCGCAAGCTAAGAGGGAGGTGCCGCTGAAGTCTTCCCGTAGGGTCAGGGCTTGTTTGCCACTGGCCCGTTGGGTCATACGGTCAATCAAGTCTAGGTCCACTTCCGTATCTTGAACTGAAGCTTCGTAGAGGATATGTTTATGGATGGCGACCGGATCTGTGGACATGGCGATTACACGTTGAAGAGGAAGTGACAGACGTCACCCACTTGCATCACATACTCTTTGCCTTCTACACGCAGTTTTCCTGCTTCCTTGATGGCCGTTTCGGTTTTGTAGGTCACCAAGTCGTCAATGGAATAGATATTGGCCCGAATGAAGCCCCGTTCGAAGTCACCATGAATTACTCCGGCGGCTTGTGGCCCCGTAGCGCCTTGAGGTATGGTCCAGGCGCGGATTTCTTTGGGTCCGGCGGTGTAGTAACTCTGTAAACCTAAGAGATGATAAACACCGCGGACAATCCGATGCAAGGCCGGCTCTTCCATGCCCAAGGATTCCAGCATTTCACTACGCTCCGCCTCGTCAAGTTCTACCAATTCTTCTTCAATTCGTGCGGATACCCGAATTACTTCGCTGTTACGTTCAGCGGCATAGGCTTCCAGTTTGCGTGTTTGTTCATTGCCGGATTCGACTTCATCTTCACCCACATTGGCGACATAAAGCACTTTTTTGGCGCTAATCAAAGCCAAGCTTTTCATCAGCTTGCGTTCTTCAGGATCTGCGATTTCGATCGTGCGTACCGGTTTGCCTTCTTGGAGGCAGGCATTGCATTTCTCCAAAAGCTCTTGATATTTGAGCGCGTCTTTGTCTCCACTTTTGGCCTGCTTTTTAACTTTTTGCAGGGAGTTTTCTACCACTTGCAAGTCGGAAAGCATAAGTTCGGTTTCAATGGTTTCGACGTCGCGAATGGCATCAACCGACCCGTCCACATGCGTGATGTTGCTATCTTCAAAGCAGCGAACCACTTGGAGAATGGCGTCTACATTACGAATGGTTCCGAGAAACTTATTTCCAAGTCCTTCGCCTTCAGATGCGCCTTTTACTAATCCGGCAATATCGACAATACGTGTGGTTGCAGGTAAGATTTTTTCTGAATCGATATGCGTTTTGAGGATTTCCAAGGAAGGATCCGGTACATTGACGATTCCCACATTGGGTTCGATGGTACAAAAAGGATAATTACTTGCTTCGGCACCGGCTTCGGTGATGGCATTAAATAGGGTACTTTTGCCCACGTTGGGCAATCCGACAATTCCAGCTTCCATAGTTTATTTCAGGGTAGAGGTGTTGTGAGTGAGAGATAGGTTTTGGGAGGGGAGTACGCACTCCCCAAGGTCCTGGTTTAACCTAAATCGCGGTTGTCATTTTCGTCTTTGACGGTGTAACCATCGTCCTGACGCTTAAAGTTAAGTTTGTTCTTTTGATTGTAGAGGTCATGGACATCTTTGGCGTCCATCCCCAGCACTTGGGCCAAACTGATCAGGAAATGGAAGAGATCCACCACTTCTACTTTCGCATTTTGAACGTCGAATTCCTGATACTTGGCCCACCATTTCCAGGGCACTGAATCAATGAGTTCGGCCATTTCCTGAGACGCGGCGCGGGTGTAATTGAGGATCCATTGCACTTGCTCTTCTTCATTCATTTCGGGCGGATTGACACCAATGCGCTTATTCAGCGACATTTGTTTGTCAAAAAGGTCTTGTAACATGTCTTGAGGGTCGCTCATGATTTTTCTCCGAGGTTCAGTTTATTGCCCACTTCCGTATACCTTGATAAACTTTCCGCAAGCCCTCCTTCACGATTCCTTTGCCTCCAGAGCTTTTGGTGCCCCGAAAGTGTTTCTTTATAGAGCTGAGGAAGGTCTTTCTGATCGCAGCCTTTTAGATGCAGGGCGGTTTGAAGACATAGGGAAACGTTTCGGATGGTTTGCGTCCATTCATCACTAAACGTGCTGGGGGCTTTCAGTTCCCGCAGGGCGTCTAGGCATGCTTGAAAGTGTTTTGCTGTGGTTTTACCCGTGGTTTTATCCGGATGTTTTAAAATCTCAAAAATGGCATTGCTGTTATTGGTTTCAATGTGAAGCAGGTCAGAGATTTCACCAAGGTCGAGCCAAGATTGGCAATCTCCAGCGTGCTGGTCAAAGGCTTGTTGATCGCACCAGTGGATCATGTCTTGCCACGTGGCCGTTTCGGGATGCCATGCATGTAGTCCGCACCACGCAATGCCTGGAAAACTCACGGGTGATTGTTGCAAGTGCCCCCAATCTCCCCAGTCGGTGAGCAACAGGCCTAAGGCGCCATTTTTATGTGCGGCCTGGGCTGCTTTTTGAATGTTTTCCCGCATATTTTGAGTGCGACCGGTGAAAGATAACCAACTGGAGGTTCCGGGGCAAACCATAAAATCTAATCCCGAATTCTTGAAACAAGTGGTTTCTGCTTCAAAGGGGTGATCAGCATCGTAGCCCCATTCTAAGGCCATGGCCTCGCGGGGAAGATTCTTAAGTTCTTCGGGGGTTTTAATGATGATGTCCCCCCAGAATTGACAGCGACGTCCATGTACGTCTTGAACGTACTGCATGATTTTCGCGACGAACTCGGTGTAGACATGGCTAAGACCTTCTTGCTCACAGCGGCCTTGACTGGCGCCTTGTCCTAACTCCCAAGTTTCATCGCAACCAATATTGACCCAGTCACTTTCAAACAAGGGAAGGTATTCATCTAACAAGCCCGTGATGAATTCAAAAGAGGCTGCATCTGGTTTTAACACTGCACCTTGGTCCCGTCGTTCGCCCCAAGGGGTTATGAACCCATTCGGGCATTCCGCATATTTTTCATAGGCCTTGTGTTTGAGCCAGCGTTCGAAATGTCCAAAACAATTTTGATTGGGGACTAATTCGATTCCTGCATCTGTACAAATGGATTTCAGCCAGAGTATATCATCCTTATTCAGGGGCGATGAGTCGGCCCAAACTGTTTGATGTGCTGTATATGCGAAGCTGTGTTCGGTATAAAGTTGCAACTCATTGTAGCGGAATCTTGCCAGCAAATTGACCCACGCTTGCAGGCTTTCCCGGGTGGGGATTTTACAACGACTTACGTCGAGCATAAAGCCCCGGCGAGGAAAGCTGGGTTCATCCTCTAGGCAACCACAGGGGAGGGGATTGAGTTCCATCCACTGTTCAAAATGTTGCCAGGCGTATGGCTCTGCCCGAGCTGAGCCCAAAAGAATGGCTACGCCCTCGGGGCTAACCTCTATTTTGTATCCCTCAGGATGTAGAGAGGCCTCTATTGAGCATCGTTCAGAAAATGCTTGCTGATCAAAGTTTTCGGGAGACGTCCACTGCTCAGGTTTTGCGTGCCAACCTTTGGGGGTGGGGATGAAACGAGGGCTGGGCATTTAGGGGGCCTCCTCAACGGATTTCAATGCCTTGATTTGTTCCAGCAATTGATTCTTCTCATACTCGAGGGCTTTCTGACGGGCCCGTTCGGTTTCCAATTCCAAGCGCATTTTATTGATGCGTTCATCTTTGGCATCATATTCACTCGCAAGTGCGTCATTGAGACGTTTCACCCGTTTCATCTCAGTACGAATTTCATCAATATCTTGTGCCAAAATTTGATTGTTTTCAATGGCCTGTTTGGCTTGTCGTTGAAGCCTGTCGTTGGCGGCCGCTTGTGTACGCAATTCATAAATATGTTTTGCGAGCGTGCGCATATCAGCTTGAGAACGCTCCTGTTCCGCTATCAATTCCGCTTTTTGAATACGGACGACATCTAAATTTTTAGAACGAGCTTCGAGGGCTTTGATTTTGGTTTGGGAAGAGGTGATCTCTTCGAGTTGCAAATTTAACATGGTTTGCAATTCTCTGATTTGCAGCATTTGCATCGAGGTTTGATTATCCAACTCTTTTTGGAGGAGGTCGACACTTTCGCGATGTTTAATGGCTTCTTTGCGGAACATCTCTTTTTCGCGTTCCATTTCTGCAACCAGCAAAGCGACATCCTCCAGATCGTCCTCCTGAATCCCCGCCGCTTTTGCCTGTTTTAATATGGAATCCAATTCGTCGATTTCCGCCTGCATGTTGGATTTGATTTTGTCGGCATCTTCCAGTTGCGCCTTCAAAAATTTATTTTCTTTAATGAGGTTTTTTCCAGCTTTTTGTTCGGCTTCCAAACGGTTTTCCAATTCGTCCAATTTGCTTAAAAGATTTTTTTCGCTTTGTTGTAATTGATCGCGTTGTTTGCTGACGGCTTCGAGGGCCGGGCCTTGTTGGGGATTGGAATTGAGATTCGCCAATTCCTCTTTCAGCATGCGGTTTTCTTCGCGGGTTTGGTTTAACTTTTGCGCAAGAGCTTCCATTTCAGATTTAGGAACCGTGTTGGTTTCGATTTCCAATAATTCGATATGGAGTTCTCCAATGACGTCATGCAATCGTTCTTGTTCTTGTTCGAGTTTGCTGCGTTCTAGAAATTGATCGGCCAGTTCCTGTTGTAAATTATCCAGGCGTGAATTGAGCGCTGCTAATTTGGCGTTGGCCAGTGACTCGGCACGTTTCGAAGCCGAAAGCTCTTGAGAGAGTTGCTGATTTAACTCGTTGAGTTGTTCATATTCAGTAGCCCTCAAGTTTCTGGTTTCTTGCAGTTTGTTGAGCGTTTGTGCCTGATTTGCCAGTTCTTTGGTTAGTGCATCCCGTTGTGCTTCCAGTTCGGCGCTGTCAGAAGGGGGAGGGTTTTGGAAGGCCGCCTGGGCACTTAACTGATCGGAAAGTTGTTGAACTTTTTGTTGGGCCTCACGCTGTTGGCGTTTGAGCATTTGGATCTGTTGATCCTGTTTTTGTAGTTCTTGTTGCGCACGTTGTGCCGATACCTTGGTCATTTCCGCAGCGGCTTTAAGTTCCAACATTTCTTTGGCCGAAAGATTTAATCTCTTTTGCAAATCCAGTTGGGCCTGACTCAAGGCTTTGACTTGTTCTGCGGATTGGGTTTCGGTTTGTAAGAGTTCTTTGCGCGCTTCGTCCCTTTGCTTGGCCGCTTCTTGAAATTGTTGGGTGAGGAAATCAATCGCAGGGTTGTTTTGGGCCTGAGTCCTCCCACACAAACAGGTCATGGACAGTCCAACATACAGCACAAATTTTATCATAAGTTCGTTATGCCATGGCATGGTGTTTTGCTATCAGAACCTGGATGGCCTGTGCATAGACTTGATGTTCCTGTTCCAAAATTCTGCGACTTAATGACTCTTCCGTATCTTCTTCTTCTACAGGAACCACGGCTTGGGCGAGGATCGGACCGGCATCCAGTTCTTGGGTGACCAAATGTACGGTGCAGCCACTAAATTTCACACCCGCATCCAAGGCTTGTTGTTGGGGATGCAATCCTTTGAAGCTGGGGAGGAGGGAGGGGTGAATATTTAAAATGCGATGCTCAAAACGGTCGATGAATCCAGGGGTAAGAATACGCATAAAGCCCGCGAGAATGATGTAAGCACATCCTGCGGCTTCAAAAGCGTCTCCTGCCTTTTTTTCAAAGGCACTGCGATCGGATTTATCGTAAGGGAAGGCTTGGGCTGCGATGCCGTGTGCGGTTGCCAATTCCAAGGCAGGGGCTTGAGCGCGGTCACTGATGAGTAACGCAATTTCTGCATCCAGATTTCCGCGTTCAATTTCGTTTTGAATCGCCAAAAAATTTGAACCGCGGCCGGAGGCCATGACTCCTAATTTCAAGCTCATGCCCAAGGCACCGCAACGTTAATGGTTTCATCAGCGGTGATGGTGCCGAGTTCGATAGCTTCAGGTAAGGTGGCCTTGGTGGCTTCGAGTTGTTCGGGAGACACGACAATCATCCAGCCAATACCCATATTAAAGGCATGAATGGCATTTTCGAGAGGAATGGCATCTACCAAGCGACGTGCCGCAGGGTTTTTCCATTCGGGCAACGTGAGCTCTGCACCTTTTTTGTTAAGAATACGAGCAAAGTTTTCGCGAATACCGCCACCTGTAATATGGGCCATTCCGCGAGGACGAATGCCTGCATCCTGCATGGCTTTTACTTCAGGATAATACACACGGGTGGGGGCTAAGAGATCGGCAATAAGTTCGTTGGGGATCAACTCCGGATCATTTTCCATTAATTTTCGGACCAAACTAAAACCATTGGCGTGAATGCCGTTGGATGGAATGCCCAGCACAATGTCCCCCACTTCGATTTCTTCTGGGTTCAAAATGTCAGATTTCTCGGAAACACCCACCACAAAACCACTGAGTTCCATAATGTCTTCGTGAACCAATCCAGGCATTTCTGCGGTTTCACCACCCGCGAGCACGCAGTCACAATCGGCCAATGCTTTTGTCAGACCATCAATCATGCGACCGATAGGGGCGCTTTCAATATTGTTGATGCCCACATAATCTAAAAAAAGTACCGGCATGGCATTGGAGGTGAGGACGTCGTTGACATTCATGCCGACCAAATCCACTCCCGCCACTTCGGGCATATCGTGTTTCATAAGCAATTGGATTTTTGTCCCTACGCCATCACAGGCCACCTGAATCACAGGCTCTTTCCAAGGGCTAAGGTCAAAACTTGCGGCAAAGAGACCAAAAGATTGCATCAACTTATGTTTGGTTTCAGTGCGATTGCGCATGCCACCAATATCGCCGACGAGTTCTGCAGCTTTTTCAGTGTCGACACCAGCGTCTTTATAGGAGAGATTTTGTTTTTTCATTACGGAGAAGGGTTAGAGAAATTGGAAAGGAGAGTTGATAAAGAAAAATCAAGCTGTTTGCGAGTCAAAAGCGATACCGGCTCTTTGGGGAAGATCAGCTGTTTTGACGCTACTAAAATATTTTTGAGGCTCTCCTGAGGATTTTGTATAAATTTGAAGCTTCTTCGATGGAGACTTTCCTTCATTATATGAGGTTTTTAGCTGAAAGATGACGGCGGTATAGAAAATTCCTCTGATTAACTTGAATACATGGAGAAGCAGGCTATTCTACGCAACTTATGTCTGTTAAACATTTAACGATTCCTGTTTTCGCGGTCCTTTTTCTCAGTAGTTGCGGCTCCCAAGTGGAGGTACGTGAATATGTCGAAGTGGTCCAACTCCCTCAACAATCCCGGATGATGCCTCCTCAGGTTGCGACACCGACGGATCCTATGCGGGCCGCGCCCTTGTCGGTTGCACCGACCATGGACAACCTGCCTGCAGATCATCCGAGTTTAGAAGGAATGCATCCTCCTATGGGGGCTGCGGGTGCCAATGTCATGGCGGGCCGTGAAGGGGAAGTGCCTGCGGCACCTGTTGTGGATGATGTGGCATGGGAATTACCTCCTGGTTGGGAGAGCAAAGCAGGGTCGGGCATGCGCATTGCCGAATTTTATCCTGAGCCTGACAAACCTCAGGCATTGGTCACTTTGATTGCGCTTTCTGGTTCTGCGGGATCCATGCCTGCGAACATTTCCCGCTGGCGTGGGCAGGTGGGACTGAATCCTACTACGGAAATGGACATTACGCATTTAGATGGCAAACAACACTTTGAATTTATTACCTTTGTAGATGAGTCTATCTCGTTGGGCAAAGAGCAAACCATTATTGCCGCGATTTATCAGCAACCCTCCCGTACCTTATTTTTGAAATTCATGGGACCTACCGACATCGTGGCTGCACATAAATTAGACTTCTTGCAATTGGCAGGATCTTTGGATGAGAAAGGGGCCGGACAATGAAAAAATTAATGATGTTTGCCTCCATACGGCTGACGGTATTTTGTTTGTTTTGGCTAACTGTGCTGACCTTTTGGGGGACGGTTTATCAGGTAGATCATGGCATTTATGAAGCGCAACACCGTTTCTTTGATTCCTACATATTTTTTGTAGGCATTTTGCCTCTTCCGGGGGCGATGCTGGTGATGACCCTGTTGTTTATCAACTTGTTATTTTCTTTCTTTGTCCACTATCAAGCCGGATGGCGGATGCCGGGTTTGATGTTGATTCACATTGGATTAATGATGATGTTGTTGGGCGGATTTTTCACCAAATTGACGGGTATCGAAGCTACAGTGAGTTTGTTTGAAGGGGAAGGGCGCAATGCGGCGGTGAGTCGTACGGAATGGGAAATCTCTTATAGTAATGAGTTGCATGCGGTGCAGGCCTATCAGGCCGTCGACCTTTCCGACCTTCGGAAGGGACGTGAATTCAGTTTCCGAGACTCGGAACTCACTTTTAAAGTTTTGGAAAACTATGAACACGCAAAAGGGCTTCAGGCTGTAGAGTTGGAGGAGACCTTAGAGGTGACGCCTTCCAATTCCGCTGGATTTGTGGCGTTAGAAGAACTGGACCGTTTGAAAACACCCGAGGAACATACCCCGGGGGTTCGGTTGCAGGTGGAAGGGGCGAAGGGGATTCAAGAAATCGTATTGACCCCCCGGGATCAGCGTCCATTGGGCTTAGAGCTTGAGGATGGCAGTGGCCGCTTTATCATGCTTCGGCGCAAACGTTATGAATTGCCTTTGTTTATGGTCTTAAATGATTTTAGCCGGAGCTATTATCCCGGCACCGAAACACCTGAGGATTATCGGAGTTTAATTACGGTTCATTTGGGTGAAGACATCGAACGGGATGTGATCATCAAAATGAATGAACCTTTCCGGATCAATGGCTGGACTTTCTTTCAGCAATCTTTTGCGGTGACGGATAATTCAGAGATGTCCGTTTTTGCGGTCACTCGTAACTTTGGTCGATTGGTCCCTTATTGGGCCACCGGGATTACCTCGGTAGGTCTTGCCATGCACTTCCTCCAGATGCAATGGATGCAACTTAAACGCCGGAGGAAAAAAGCATGAAATTTCTTACCTTGATTCTACTGACTTTTTCTCTCTTTTTGCCTGCTTTTGCAGAGGACGCGGATGCGGCGCGGGCTCCTCGAAAAGTTTTGAAAGCTGTAGGGGAAATTCCGGTATTGTTTAATGGCCGGGTGATGCCGTTGGATAGTTTTGCTCGTTTGCATTTGCTCCAATTTTCAGGACGTAAAAGCTATCAGGGTGAGTCTGCAATTTCGTGGATGGGGCGCTTGTTGTTTGTACCTGAAAGTACCGAAGATGATGCTGTATTTCTGATTAATCACCCGGAAGTGCTGACGGCCATCGGGGTTGAAAATTTTCAAATGTTGCCCGGGGAGCGGAAACCCAGTACGCGCCGCTTTAGTTATCATCATTTGATGCCGGGGGTGATGAAATTAGAAGAAATCGCCCGTCGGGCGCAAGCGATGCAGGATGCCGATCCTGAAGCACTCAAAAGTAAAGAATATTTGGTCGAGCGTGAAGCTTTACGGGTTTATGTGAATGTATTGACCTATCGTGCCTTGGGTCAGGTCTTTGCCTTTGCGCGTCCTCTAGAGGATTTACGCCTGGAGAGTCCGGAGATTCGTGAAGCTTTGAAGGTGCAACTTGGAGAAGATACATTTAGTTATTTAGAGTTAGGGAAACGTATCAGTGGTTTGGCTCCACTGATGATTGAGGCGCAGGCGCAAGAGGATCCTACGCAGTGGACGGAAGCGCAACAGGATGCTTTTACCTTGGCGCAGATGATGTTTATGTTTCAGCAAAATCTCTCGGAACTGCCGTTAACGATGTTACCGGAAGCGCCACATGGGGAGTCTATTTGGATTGCGCCCATGGATGGTTTATCCAGTCCTGATGGTGATCAAGCCTTGGTGAATGCTGCAGAACGAAGCGGGGCCATGGCCTTGGCTTGGGCTGCTGGTGACTGGGATGAGGTGGCTAATGACGCGAAAATGATTACCGAATTTTCCCGTTCCAGAATGAAGCATGTTCGGGAAACCGGTTTGACGGGGAAAGAAGCCCAGTTTAACCGGGCCAATTATTTTGTACGGGCCAAAGTGTTTTATATCTTTGGTTTCTTCATTGCCTTGGCGGCTTTACTGAGTGGCAACCGCATTTTACGATTAGCAGCTTGGGTGCCGGTATCGATTGCGTTGGTCCTTCATCTCAGCGGATTGGCGTGGCGGATCTATTTGACGGCACGTCCTCCGGTAACCAACTTATACGGCACCTTTCTTTTCGTGGGGCTCATTTGTTTGCTGTTGGCCTTATTGGTTGAGAGTTTTCAAAAGAATGGCTTAGGATTATTTGCAGGATCTTTTGTGGCGCTCACCTTTTTATTCATTGCAGATCGATTTGCAGCTGAAGGGGACACCATGCATAAAGTGGTGGCTGTATTGGCGTCAAACTTTTGGTTGAGTACGCATGTGCTTGCGGTAACCACGGGCTATGCGGGTGTGTGGTTTGCAGGTGTTTTCGGTCACATTTGGTTAGTGCTTAAAATGTTGGGCAAAGATAAAAAAACATTGGAGACTGTGCGTCTTCCGATGGAAGGTTTGCTCGGATTCGGCTTAACCTTCGCCTTTTTGGGGACCATGCTCGGTGGGGTGTGGGCTGATCAATCCTGGGGTCGATTCTGGGGGTGGGATCCCAAAGAAAATGGTGCGCTGTTGATCGTGTTATGGACGGCGGTGGTCTATCATGCCCGGGTGGCCGGATTGATTCGTGATGTAGGTACCGCGGTAGGCACGGTGGTGGGATGCATTATGGTGATGGTGGCCTGGTTGGGCGTCAACTTACTCGGCGTGGGATTACATTCCTACGGGTTCACTACCGCGATGGCTACAGGCTTCTATGGATTTATAGGCTTCGAATTAGTGTTCATCTTGATTTGCCTGACCGTCATCTTGGTTCAAGAAAAGGCTGTGAAGGCTTCATAACCGTATCTTTGCCACTGAAACAGTGTGAAAGGGTTGTAATTATCGCAAACTCCTTCATTTTGGCATTGATACTCCTAGACCTTTGAGTAGTATTTTCCGCAATTCAATTGAATACTATCTATCCCTCTTTGGAGAATTTTTGCATGAAGCTGACCTTAAATCGAGATGATCTGTTTGAAGCCCTGACGAAAGTACAGTCGGTGGTGAGTACCCGCAGCACTATTCCGGTTTTGGCGAATGTTTTATTAGAAGCTAAAGAAGGTGAGTTGAGTTTGACCACCACTGATATGGAATTGAGTGTTAGTACACAAATTCCTGCAGAGGTCTCCAAGGCTGGGGTAACGACTATTCCTGCAAAACGTTTGTTTTCAGTGATTCGTGAATTACCTTCTCAACCCATTGAGCTCTCCGTTGACGCTAAGGATTGCGCGACCATCGAATGTGGATCTAGTTTTTTCAAAATCATGGGGCTTTCTGCGGATGATTATCCCGAAATTCCAGAACCTGAACAAAATCAGGCCTACACCTTGGATCCTGCAACCTTAAAGCACATGCTCAAATGTGTGCAGTATTCTGCATCTGTCGATGAAACCCGTTACGTGCTTAATGGTATTTTATTCAGTTTTAACGATAAAAAATTGACCGTAGTGGCCACGGATGGACGTCGTTTGGCGTTGTGCGAAAACGAAGTGGATTTCCCTGCTGAAAACAACTTAGACATTGTGGTGCCTGCAAAAGCAATCAATGAATTGCTTCGTAATTTGAATGATGAAGGGTCGATCAAGTTGATTGCGGCTGGAAACCAAGTCATTTTTGAAATTGATAACTTACGTTTGGTTTCCAAGTTGATTGACGGAACCTTTCCGAATTATCAGCAAGTGATTCCCGCGCAGTGTGAGGAGCGGATTGCGATTGAACGTGAAACGTTGTTGCATGCGGTACGTCGGGTATCTTTGGTGACGAACGAACAGTCTAATTCGATTCGACTCTCTTTTGAAGAGAATAGCTTGCAAGTATTGAGTTCCACTCCTGATGTGGGGGAGGCCAAAGAGCGCGTGCCGATTAAATACAGTGGCCCCGCCATGAACATCGCTTACAACCCTGAATTCTTGTTAGCCCCATTGCGGGTATTGGATGGGGATGAAGTTTATTTGGAACTGAGTGACGAGTTAAGTCCCGGTGTTTTGAAATCAGATATTTCTTTCCTTTACGTGATCATGCCCATGCGCATGCAATAAGATGAAATCTTTTTGCTACTGTCTCTTTCTGGCATTGATCCT
This sequence comes from Kiritimatiellota bacterium B12222, assembly GCA_029719485.1. GTDB lineage: Bacteria > Verrucomicrobiota > Kiritimatiellia > SS1-B-03-39 > UBA6053 > UBA6053. Next base: position 2,564,733 of record CP120722.1, read on the forward strand.
CTCGGGTTGTGCGACCGGTGCGAAATATCAGGTGAATGTCGGTAACGACAATCCTGAATGGCCGGTTCAAAATGTTCAGGTGCTGTTGGATGACAAAACTGAATATGAATTTGCCCGCATTGCCCCCAGTAAAGTAGCGGCCGCAAAACCCAAAAAAGGGGAAATCCCTAAAGAAGTCACGGTCACGTGGCAGGATGTGAATGGGGAGAAATTTGAAGCCGTCATGGTGATTGATACCACCATGATTCGCCCCGATTTCAAAGGTCAGTTGGTTTTGGCCATTACAGTAGAGAATACGGTGACCATCACCGAAGTTCCTTCAGAAGGAAAAGAATTGTCCACTATGCCTTGGGCGATGCCTGAGTCATGGGAAGGCAGTGTTTCTATTCCTGGAATGGATGACATTTAAGCGCAGAGTGAGAGGAGGAAATTATGGTTACTGAAGTTGTGCACCAAAGTTGGGGCAATCGCCTCATGGACTCGATTAAAAACGTAGTATTCGGTGTGGTGCTGTTTCTGTTCTCTATAGGTTTGTTGTGGTGGAACGAAGGGAATGCGGTAAAAAATTACCAAAAGATCAATGAAACCCGCAAGGCTGTGGTTTCGATTCCTTCAGATACAGTTTCTAAAGCTCATGAGGGTAAAGCGGTTCACTTAACGGGAAAAGCAGAAACCCAGGCGGTTTTAAAAGATCCCATGTTCGAGGTGGAGGCCAATGCGATTCGACTTCGTCGCGTGGTGGAAATGTATCAGTGGCAACAAAATGAACAGACCACCACTAAAAAAAATACGGGGGGAAGTACCGATAAAACCACGACTTACAGCTACAATAAGGTTTGGTCGAATCGACTGATCTCCAGTGACTCTTTTAAAGAAAGTGGTCATGAGAATCCCGCAACCATGCATCCAGAAGGGTGGAAAAAAGAGGCTCAAAAAGTTTATGTGGGGAGTTTTGCATTAGGGGGAGATGCGATACGGAAAATCAATTTTTATGAAAAGTATGTGATTCAAACTGCGAAATTACCTGAGAATGCGATTTTGCAGGATTCGGTTATTTTCATTGGAAAAAGTGCTCTCACACCTGAAATTGGCGATATTCGCATTCATTTTGAAGTGGTTCCCCAGGAAACCATTTCTATTATTGCGGGTCAGTATGGGGCTGAGTTGAAGTCTTGGCCCACCAGTCGTGGTCCTTATTTAGATGTTGACCGGGGAAGTTTTACTGCTGAAGAAATGTTGGATCAGGCCAAAGCTGAAGTAAACATGATGACTTGGTTGATCCGAGTAGGGGGATGGTTTCTGATGGCCTTTGGTATGATTACTGTATTGAGTCCATTTGCGGTACTTGGAGATGTGATTCCTTTTATAGGCAGTCTACTGGGTGGCGGCATCAAGATTTTCTCCTTCATTAGCTCTGCGGTAATCTCCCTCACCGTGATTGCCATTGCGTGGATTGCGAGTCGTCCCTTGGTCGCCATTCCTCTGTTGCTCGTGGCTGGGCTTTTAATTTTCTTGCAATGGAAGAAGGCGCGTTCGCTTCAGGCCAAAAAGAAAGCCGCAAAACAAGCCCAGGCAAAGGCATAGACTTTCGTTAAGAATACTACTTTTGCCAAAAAAAAATGCTGGGAGTAACGCTGTACAGATCCGTTGCTTCATGTGAGTGGTCAGGTTAGAAGTGAAACGAAGCGTTACTCAAGGTACTCGAAGCATGCTAAAACATTTTTTGGTCATTTTAAATCCCCATAGTGGTAAGGGAAAGGGCTGTGAAGCATTAGACTTATTTAAAGCGGTCGCTCTTCATAAGGGTGTGACCCATGAGGTCTTTACCACCCAGCGCGCTGGTGATGCGGTAACCTTTCTGCAGCAGCATACGCTTGAAGGGGTAGATGCCATTATCTCTATTGGGGGTGACGGCAGTTTAAATGAGGTCGTGAATGGATTGTTAAGACGTGAAGATCATCCTGGTATACCCGTAGGGGTTCTTCCTTCGGGTACTGGAAATTCGTTGATGAAAGATATGGATTGTAGCCATGCTTCAGAAGCTATTGCCGATATTTTTATTGGAAATCGTAGCTTTTTGGATGTTTTTGAAGTGGAAATGGACGGCGAAATCCATTTTGGATTTAACATGGTGGGATGCGGATTACCTGCCGAAATCAACGAGGTCGCTGAGCGTTTTCGCTTTTTTAGAGGTCAGCGATATAACGTAGCCGCCCTTAAAACGATCCTGAATTATAAACCGTTGGGCTATCATTTTTATACAGAAGACGGGAATGAATCTTTTGTGTCCGATTTTATTGTGGCCTCAAATACGCGCAATATTGGTACGGGGCTTAAGATTGCTCCCCATGCGCTATTAGATGATGGACTCTTGGATATCTTCATTTTGAAAGCGATTCCCCATCGCTTTTCTCTGTTTACACTGTTCGCGAAACTCTTACGCGGTACGCATCAACAAGACGCCCGGGTGATCCTCAGGCGTCTTTCCGATTTTCGTATCTCTTCGCCTTCGCGAAAGTTATTAAATATTGACGGAGAGCAGTATGCCTTCAACGAACTTCGGGTGAAGATGTTACCAGGTCGTATTGAGTTATTACATCAGCCCGAAGGTGATTAGGTCGATGAACGGTTGTTTTTAGGGTCCGTAAGGTCTGCAGCACTGCCAATACGGGTATTGATGGTGGCATCGGCAATAGAACGTCCATCACGCATATGCACGCTTTTGCGTTCAATCCATGGGCGGGGACGGGCCTTGATGACCAATTGATGATTGGAGGTAAATGCGAGTAGTTTATCTAATCCTTGCCCGATTTTCATAAAGGGATAAAAGAGGGAATAAATACGATAGGTTTTCGCAAATTTCCGCAACAGCTGTTGATCTGCGTTTTGCTGTGATCCTGTTTGAATATCATCATGGCCACGACGATGATTTCCGCTAAAGAATTGCAACCAGGTATCTCCAGATTCTACAAAAAAACCGCTATAGGTTTGTTTTTCAACCATATCATAGCCGTTTTTTGTAATTTCATAGAGATCTTTCAAGCGGTAGTCTTCGCGGATGCGCGGGTCCTCATCGCCATCTAATTTAAGGATTTTGCGCAGGATCCGGCTTAGAGAAAAGGCTTTGTGGTAGGGGACATGAATCAATAATTCACCTTTGTCATGTAAGCAACGATGGCATTCTTTGAGCAACATCGCGTCATCTTTAAATTCTTCAAGGTGATCAATAATGACAATGGTATCGAAGCAATTGTCTTCAAAAGGGAGTTCAGAACCGACGATGGCGTGGGCGGCATCCTCTCCGAAGAGTTCCTTCATGGCGGCAACCGCTGGGGGGTGAGATTCAAGGCTTACCCATTGACCGCCGTTTCTGCGGAGCATAAAAGGCAATATTCCATTTCCTCCACCGATGTCCAAACAGGTTTTATGTTCAGTTGGTGAGAGAAATCGTTGGAGATTGTGCAGTTGGACTTGTTTGGTCAGCGACTTTTTAAACAGCCGAATCTGCCATGCGGCTGCGCTGTCGGGATCAAATTGTGCTTGCATGATGGTTGTCTTCTGAAACGTTATAAAGAATGAAAATGGTGGAGTGTTCTTTTACTCTTATTTCCATCTATAACTCAAGACAATCTGTAACCACACATAAAACATGACGGATCCGCAAACGCAGACGATAACCATTCAACGCACGCATCAGAACAGCTTAGAGTTACCTCTTTACAGTGAGGTGAGAGAGGGGATTGAGGGTGACGCAGATTCGGTGACGGGTCTTCCCTATTTGGGGGCTTTGGTGAATAATGATGTTTGTTCCTTGGATTACCCCTTGTCGATGAACTGTGATGTAGAGCCGATCACCTTTGAAAACCGTCATGGGATTCGTATTTATCGTCGAACCTTGGCCTTTTTGCTCTCTAAGGCGGTGACCCGTTGTTTTCCAGAGGCCCGATTTTCGTTGGAGCACAGTTTAGGGGATGCCTATTATTGTAGTTTTCAAATCAATGGCAATCCGGGGATTCGTCAATCAGAATTAACCAGCATTGAAAGCCGTCTCCGTAAAGTGATTGCGGATAATTTACCTATTCGGCGCCGTTCCATTTCCTATGCCGATGCGAAACAGCGACTGTTGGATCAAGGCTTTACCGATAAGCTGAATTTGCTTCAGTACCGTAATCCTCCCATGATTACGCTTTACGAATGTGGGGAATTTGCCGATGCGGGTCTGGGGGTTATGGCGCCTCGAACGGGCGCGGTGCCGGTTTTTCGAATCTTAGCGTACAAACCTGGGTTTGTGATCCAGTTTCCGCAGTGGGATCGCGAAGAGAAGAAATTGTTTTTGCCTGATTTTGAAAAACAGGCTCATTTGTTCCAGGTCTTTCAAGAACACAAACAATGGGGACGGGTGATCGGGGTAAATACGGTGGGGGATTTAAATCGTTTGGTTGCAGAGAAAAAAGAGAAAGCTTTTATCCGCATATCGGAAACACGGCATGAAAAACATTTGGGGGATATTGCGGACCGCATTGCGCGCCATCATGATCAACTGAAATGGATATTGATTGCGGGTCCGAGTTCAGCGGGCAAGACCACCAGTTCCAAACGGTTGATGGTGCATTTACAAGTGAACGGTTTGCGTCCGGTGCGACTGGAACTGGATAATTATTTCAGAGAACGGAAATACACCCCCAAGCATCCGGATGGCAGTTATGATTTTGAGCACATTGATACCATAGACTTGGAACTATTGAATGAGCATCTCACGCAGTTAGACCGGGGGGAGGAAATCGCGTTACCTACCTTTAATTTTTTAGAAGGGCGTCCTGAATTTTTAGGAAATACATTGAAGCTGGAAGAAGATCAGGTGGTGGTGATTGAAGGGATTCACGCTTTAAATCCGCTATTGACGGCCCAGTTACCTTCATCGCATAAATTTAAGGTCTATATCAATGCACTGACGCAGCTCAAGCTGGATAATCATAACCGCTTGTCGACCACGGATCTACGATTGATTCGACGGATTATTCGTGACTTCAATCACCGGGGGCACAATGCGAAACAGACGCTGAGCATGTGGCCCAGTGTGCGCGGTGGTGAAAAGAGATGGATTTTTCCTTTTCAACAGGAGGCGGATGTCACTTTTAACAGTAGTTTAGATTATGAATTGGCCGTGTTGAAACCTTATGCGGAACCGTTGCTCCATTCGGTGAAACCTACGGATGATGTCTATGGTGAAGCACGACGCTTACAGGATTTTCTGGCTATGATTGTGGGTACGCCACAGGATCAAGTGCCTCCCCATTCCTTGTTGCGCGAATTTATTGGTGGTAGTATATACGAAAAGGATCATTGATGGCTGATACAGTACGTTTAGATAAATGGTTATGGGCCGCTCGATTTTATAAAACCCGCCCTTTGGCGCAGAAAGCCATTGAAGGGGGGAAAGTTCGGGTGGATGGCGCCCGTTCTAAAGCGGGGAAATCTTTGCAGCTCGGGCAAGAAATGGAGGTCCGTGTGGGCATGGAGATCTACCAAATCACGGTGGTGAAGTTATCGGATAAACGGGGACCGGCATCGGTGGCACGAACCTTGTACGAAGAAAGTGCTGCCAGCATACGGGCCCGTGAACGAGCTTCAGAGGAGAGAAGAATTGCGGCTAAATCAGAACCGCGATTGGCTGTGGGGCGTCCGGATAAATATCAACGACGCCAAATTCAAAAACTCAAAGAAAAGAATCGCTAGTGGGGAAGGCAAGCACAGGCGCTCTCCTTTCTTCCCCGCTGGGTCTGAGATGACTTACAGCTGTGAATTAGTGCTCGGAAATGGAGGCTTTAAATCCCAGTTGATTGATTCGTTTTTCAATTTGTTCCGCAGTGAGTTTGTTAGGCGCGAATGCAATAACTGCATTCTCATCTTCCAGAGATACGGTGCAGGAGCTTACGCCGGGGAGTTGGGTGACCGCACCCGTGATACCATCAACGCAGTCCTGACAGGTCATGCCTTTGACGGAGAGTTCAATGGTTTCGGGGGGCAGTGATTCTTTGGCGCAGCCTGCGAAAAAAAGGGGGAGGAGGACAGCGATAAGGAGAAGGGCTTTTTTCATGAGGATGGTGTATTACGGGTGCCTGATTCAGCGACGACATGAATGGCAATGCCTCCACGCGGACGAAAATTTCCGGTGACGCGTGCCCATTTGGGTTTACATACTTTCACGAGATCATCTAAAATGAGATTGGTTACTTCTTCGTGAAACGCACCATGGTTCCGGTAACTGAACAAATAAATCTTGAGAGATTTGCTTTCGACACATTTTTTATCAGCAATGTAGTCGATGGTGATGTTCCCGAAATCAGGTTGACCGGTGATGGGGCAAAGGGAGGTGAATTCGGGGCAGTCGAAGGTGATGACGTACTCGCGTTGGGGATGCGAGTTGTCAAAGGTTTCTAACTTCGCCTCCTCGGGTGAGGCGGGTACGGGGGTTTTGCTTGCGGATAAGAGACTTAAATCATCCATAATTACGAGAGGGCAGGGAGTTTGGCAATAATGTTGTGGGCGGCTGCTTGTTTGTCCAGAGCCCCCCAGGGTTCGAAATGGGTTTGGCCTTTGGCCAAATAGCTAAAGTTTCCAGAGGTGGAGCCCATGGAGTCCGCATAATTCAGCACGATGCCATCCAAGGCTTTGGCGTTGAGTTTTTGTATAGCTTGCTTTTCGCCCTCATGGGTTTGCAGGGCGAATCCTATGCTGAAAATATGCGCTGGTTTTTCTTGGTTTAAGGTCGCCGCAATATCGGGGTTGGGGACCAGACGTAATTCAAAAGCGTGGTCTTGTTTGGCCATTTTTTCGTCGAGTGTGGTTTCGGGTCGATAGTCCGAAACTGCTGCGACGTAAATGATGGCATTAACATGGGGAAGTTGGGTACGAGCGGTCTCCAGCATGTCCAAAGCACTGACGACAGCATGGAGGGTGATTTTAGGGTTTTGAGGCAGATGCTCTGGAGGAACCGGACCGGAGATGAAGGACACCTCTGCACCTAAGCGTTGGGCTTCCAGGGCCAAGGCTTTGCCCATTTGACCGCTACTGGGATTGCCAATGTAGCGAACGGGATCCAAATGCTCGTGGGTGGGCCCTGATAAAATGAGGAGGCGTTGTCCTGCCAGTGGTTGATGTTCGGAAAGCTGGCTCGCCACTTCAGTCAAAATCGTGTCAACGGATGCTAAACGACCTTCGCCGGTCATGCCGCAGGCGAGGTGACCGTTTTCCGGACCGAGTTGCACCCATCCCTTGCTTTTTAACTTTTGGGCATTTTCTTGTACCTGTTCGTTGTGCCACATTTCCACATTCATGGAGGGGCAAAAGATTTTTGTACAGGTAGCGGGCAGGGAGAGACAGCAGGTGCTCAACAAATCTGAGCCAAAGCCTCCGGCAATTTTTGCGAGGGTGTTGGCCGTGGCGGGAAGGAGTAGAAACAGATCGGTTTCGGTGGCGGGATATAAATGAGGATATTCCTCTTTGAGGGTGCGTGCCTTTTCGGGCCAGAGGGTGTGCAAAACGGGATGCCCACTTACGGCGGCAAACGACAGGGGTTGTACAAAGTGGGTGGCGGCTTTGGTCATCACCACTTGGACGTTGTGACCTTGTTTGCGGAGGGTAGAGACCACATCCAGCGCTTTATACGCCGCGATGCCTCCAGAAACTCCAACCAGAATATTTTTAGCCTTCATGTGTTGTTCTATATGGCGCAACTCAGGGAAAAGTCAAAACTGCTTTTGCGTGCATCCGTAGGTGGTGAGGTGCTTGGGGTAATCCGTATGCACCTCTAATCCGGCTTGTTTGAGCAAGCTTTCGACACGGGCGGAGGTGTTGTCATCTCCTACCCAATGATAGGAGGCCACACAGGTGTATGGTTTGTAGGTTGATAAGGTATGTTGGGCACCTGCGAGTGCTTCAAGTTCTGCACCTTCGATGTCCATTTTAAGCACATCAATGTGCGGAATATTGTAGTCGGTTACTAATTGATCCAAGGGCATGACCTCGATGCTCTGATCCCCGGGATGTTCTTCTTGGATTTGTGACGCGAGGCCATGGGCATCCATTTGCAGGGTGGTGGTCTTGTCCCACAAACCTTTGGGGATCACGCTGAGATTGTTGTATCCGGATTTCTGAATGTTCCGTTCGAGGATCTCCCGATTGTGAGCTTCAGGTTCCAAGCAATACACATGACCCTGTGGGCCGACACGTTTGGCTGCAAACAATGCGTAATCGCCCGGGAATGCGCCCGCATCGACAACGACATCTCCCGGTTGAAGTTGTCGGAACAATTCATAGCCTTTGATGGGAGAGAAATCTTGAATGAAATGGGGGACGAGCGGGGAAGTGGCCAACCAATGGCGAAGGTTATTTTTCCAGGCCCACTCGGGAACCCCAATAAATGCTGAAATAAATGGATTTTGATGAATCATGAGCAGGATCATGGTTACGCCATTTTCATTTCATAGCAATCCTGATTTGGGGTGAGAGATTCTGAACTTGTAGGAGAGCCCATTGTGGAAGGCGGGCTTTTGCGCTCAAGTTTCGACCGGCGTGGGTTACATGATGAGGAAGCTTGAGGAGATTTAGAGATCGGGGGAAAGAAATAGAGATATTTTCTATGAAACAGGTCTGAATTTTAGTAGTTGGCCAGCATAAGAGGAATTTGCACTCCTTTAATTCGTTTTTAACTATAAATTGTCTCTGAACGTTCAGAGATCAACCCGGAACTCACATCATGAATACCTTTACGACTGATCAGAACCCTATTTTTGAAAAAGCTGCGGCCCAAGCGCGTGGATTGGCGATTGATGCCATTCATGCCTGTAGTTCAGGACATTTAGGCCTGCCTTTAGGCTGTGCTGAAATTGGTGCGGTACTTTTTGGTGGTGGTGGTCTCCGTTTTGATCCTGCCGCTCCTAAATGGTTGAACCGAGATCGCTTTGTATTGTCCGGTGGACATGGCTCTATGTTTGTCTATTCGTGGTTGCATTTGGCGGGATATGATCTTTCATTAGATGAGCTGAAACGTTTCCGTCAAATGGGTTCAGAGACCCCAGGGCATCCTGAGTTTGGCGATACACCAGGGGTTGAGGCGACCACAGGTCCTTTGGGGCAAGGTATTGGCAATGCCGTAGGGTACGCGTTATCTGCGAAACGTGCGGCTGCGTTGTATAATACCGCTGAGCATACCTTGTTTAATCAGCATGTGTTTGCTTTGCACGGCGACGGATGCCTCCAAGAGGGTGTGGCCAAAGAAGCTATTGCTTTTGCGGGTCACAACAAATTGGATAACTTGATTCTGATTTATGATTCCAATGATGTGACTTTGGATGCCATGGCCGTTCAAACGCAAAGCGAAGATGCCGAAGGGTATTTTGTTTCCCAGGGCTGGGAAGCGGTGACCATTGATGGTCATGACTTATCTGCGGTAAGTACTGCGATTGCCAAAGCCAAAGCGGATGACAATGGAAAACCCAAAGTGATCATTGCGAAAACCATCATTGGTAAAGGAATTACGCAAGTAGAAGGTACCGCTGCGGGTCATGGAGAAGGTGGTGCCAAATTTGCGGCCGAAGCGCATCAAACCCTTGGGTTGCCTGAGGAAACGTTTTATGTGTCCGACGATGTTCGTGCACACTTTGCTGAGGTTGCTAAAAAGAATCAGGCGATTCATGCAGATTGGCAAGCGACTTATGATGCATGGAAAGTTGCAAATCCAGCCTTGGCTTCTGAATTGGAAGCTGCGGTAAGTGGCGAAGTGCCTGCCGATCTGTTGAGTCGGATTCCTGAATTTGAGGCTGGTACCGGATCTGCAACCCGTGCCTCAGGTGGCGTGGTGATGAATGCTGTGGCGAAAGAAGTTCCTCAGGTGATCACAGGTTCTGCCGATCTTTACGGATCCACCAAGAACTACATCAAAGATGGAGGCGATTTTTCCGGAGAGAATTTTGCGGGCCGAAATATTTGGTTTGGTATTCGTGAACATGCCATGGGCGCGATTTGCAACGGTATTGCTTATGACGGAATCTTCCGTCCCAGTGCGGCAACGTTCTTGGTTTTTGCTGATTACATGCGGGGCTCCATTCGTTTGGCTGCACTTGCCGGTCTGCCGGTGACGTATATTTTCACGCATGATTCCGTGGGTGTGGGTGAAGATGGACCTACCCATCAACCTGTAGAAACGGTGAGTGGTTTGCGGGTCATTCCTCATTTGGATGTGATTCGTCCTTCAGATGCTGAAGAAACTGCAGCAGCTTTTGCGGCCGCCACTTTACGTAAAGATGGGCCTACGGCCTTGATCTTGACCCGTCAAAATGTACCTGCAAATGATGCGGTTTCTGTTGCGGACCGTCGGGAAGGGACGTTGAAAGGTGGATATATTGCTCGCGCTGAACAGGGTGAGTTGAAATGCATCATTATGGCCTCTGGTTCTGAAATGCAGCATGCTTTAGGCGCTGCAGATGAATTGGGTGAAGGTGTTCGGGTGGTGTCACTTCCCTGTTTCGAACGTTTTGAACGTCAGTCTGCTGAATACAAAGAAAGTGTTCTTCCTTCCAGTTGCGAAAACCGCGTTGCGGTAGAAGCAGGTGTTTCTCTGGTTTGGGGCAAATACCTTGGATTAAAAGGGAAGGCTGTTTGCATCGATCGTTTTGGTATTTCAGCTCCTTGTCCTGAGGTCATGGAGAAATTAGGCATGACTGCTTCAAACGTGGCTGCCGTTGCTCGTGAGCTATTGGCATAAGTGTAGTTGATGATCCCCGGGCAAGTCCCGGGGATTTTTTTGTTTTTATTTCCGCATGGATTCTTTTACGAGACGACATTATGAACCCTTCTCAAAAGACCGTGGATAATTGTGTGAAGGTCTCCGAACTGAGACAAAGTTATTGTGCTCCTGAACGTGTGGATGCGGTCGCGGGCGGTTACATGGTGACTTTTCCGCAGGCAGGATTTGGCAGGTTGGAAGTGGTCCTTACTTCGCGGCAGGGTGGTGAAGAGGTTGAGGTCGAGTTTGCTGAAAAACTTGATGCGTCGGGTGAGGTGGATCGATCACCTGCAGGATGTATTCGTTATCGGAAAAGTATGCTGACCTTGAATGCGGGTACACACAGGTATAAGGTAAAAATTCGTCCTGATAAACGCAATACCTTGCCTCAGGCGATTCATATGCCGCCCGAAATCGGTGAAGTGCTTCCTTTTCGTTATGTGCGACTTAATGGCTGTCCGCAGGCGCCGGGCGTAGATGATCTTCGTCAAGTGATGGTGCATGTGCCATGGGATGAAGGCGCGTCTTCGTTTTCCAGTTCGTCAACAGTGTTAAATCAGGTGTGGAGCTTATGTAAACACAGCATCAAGGCTACGAGTTTTGCCGGAATTTATGTGGATGGTGACCGGGAGCGGATTCCGTACGAAGGGGATGCGTACATCAATCAACTTTGTCATTATGCGGTGGATGCCGCTCCTGCCATTGCCCGACGGAGTTTGCGGTATTTGTTGCAACATCCCACCTGGCCCACGGAATGGGTGTTGCATTTTAATTTCATGGCCTGGGCTGACTATATGCAGAGTGGAGACTTGGTGTTTTTGGCGGAGCATTATGAAACCTTAAAAGACCGCAGTCTCTATTTTATGGATCGAGGAGATGGGTTGGTGGAAACAGATGAGCCGACCTTAGATCAGTTTACACGAGTGGGGTTGTCTCAACCGTTTAAAGATTTAGTGGATTGGCCTCCGGCCTCCTTTACCGAAGGGGGATATGGGGAAGATGATGGGTATGATAAAACCTGTAAATGCAACACGGTCGTAAATGCGTTTTGTTTTCAAAATTATAAATTATTGTTCAAAATGGCGACGGTTTTAGGTTTGGAAGAGGAGGCCGCTACTTGGCGGGCACGAGTGGAGAAGGTTCGTGAAACTTTCCAGCTCGTATTTTTTGATGAAGAAAGAGGGTTGTATCGCGATGGGGAAGGGGGCAGTCATTGTGCTCAACATGCCAATTTTTTCCCGTTATGTTTTGGGTTGGTGCCCGCAGAGGCTCAGGCAACGGTCACAGCATTTGTGATTGAAAAAGGCATGAGTTGTTCTGTTTACGGGGCGCAGTATTTATTAGAGAGTTTATATAAAATGCGAAAGGCTGATGATGCTCTGGCATTGATGGAGGCGAAGCATGATCGCTCTTGGTGGAATATGATCCAGGTGGGTTCGACCATAACGCTCGAAGCGTGGGACTGGAAATACAAAAACAATTTGGACTGGAATCATGCTTGGGGCGCGGCTCCCTTAAATATCATTCCACGATATTTGTTTGGGATACGTCCCGTGGAAGCGGGGTGGGGAAAAATTATTCATGATCCTCAACCGGGTGGGCTTGACTGGGCACGTTTGGTATTGCCGACGCCCCGTGGTGAAATTCGTGCTGAATTTAGCCGTGATGAAAAGGGGAATGTGATCCACCGGATTGACCTACCGGATGGAGTTGAACTTGTCCGATCCGCAAACTGAAGGCTTCGGGGCAAAATAAAAAGCTCAGGAACGAGTTCCTGAGCTGGGGGTCTAGAACCATTCACCGGTATCCCTCATCATTTTTGACGGGGTACCGGAGAGGGTGGGATCAAGGAGTTACCGGTTCTGGATCACCAATATTGATTTCCATTTGAGGAAGTTTACGACCTTCACCTAAACGACGAACGGCGTCTTCGTCCTCGCTAGTGGTGCGAGCGGTTTGCACATTTTCTTCTGACAACAGCAGGCCTTGTGCGCGTTGCAATGAAATCAGAGATACTTGATAGGCCGCCAATGATTGCATGAAGCTTTCTTCAGCAGAAGCCTGACGCTCTTGAGCGTCGAGCAGGAGATCTAGTTGTTCAACAGCATTGGCTTTGCCACCCAAAATCAAAGAGTCTTTTCTCTTTCTAAGATTATCGAGCTCTTCACGCGAGGCGATCATACTTTCTTGTTTGGCCACCAAATCACGTAAGGAGGTTTCCACTTCACGTACTGAAATTTTTACGTCCAAGAGGATGGTTTCGAGGGTGGTTTGGAGTTGGTAACCTAACTGACGTAGTTCTAAGCGACGACGTGTATTGATGGCGTTGGCTTCATTGTTACCGATAGGGATTTCAAGGCGAAGACCTACCATATACCCAGGTCCTTCCCCATCGAATTGATTGTCCCAAGCGTCGTTGTAGTCATCATCCGCAATACCGGCCAGATAGGCTTCGGCAAAGGCGTTCAGAGTAGGGAGTTGTTCGTTGATGGACATCTCACGACGCAAAACAGCAGATTGAAGTTGCAAGTAAGCCTGATGAACTTCAGGGCGATTTTCCAAAGCCATGCGGCTGGCATCTTTCATATCGACTGTGATGGCCTCGTCAAAAAAGGTATCGGTAGGAATGAGTTCAAATAAACCGGCTTCACGAAGTGCAGGGTCATTCACTAATGATTTAATACGTTCCGTGGCGTTTTTGATGGCGCTTTCGGTTCGAATGAGGTCAGCGCGTCTTTCAGATACTACAGCGTTGGCCCGTAAGATTTGTGATTTCATGGCGTCGAATTCACCACGAGACTCCAACTCATTAAGGACGGATTCTGCTTCTTCTAAGGAGCGTTGTTTTGCCAACACCACGCCGCGGAACATCTGTAAAGACCAGTAGGTCCGTGAAATTTCCAAAAGATGCGATTCCATCTGACGCAAAAATTCATTTTGAGCCAATTCCGTATCCATACGCGCAATTTCAATAATAGCGGTATTGTATCGGATTCCTGCACCATTCAACAAGGGTTGTACGCCCCCCACGAGGAGTTTTGCCCCTGCTTGGGGATTGGGTTGCAGGTAGATCGAGTTATTTTCAATGTGATTGAGGTCCTGACTCACATAAACTTCGGTACCGGTAGCAAATTTTTTGCGAATTCCTGCGGAGTAGCGACTTTCTTGCTCGAGGAAGCGAGAGGCTTCGTTGCCGGTGGTGAGGCTGCTGCCTACGGGGTCATTGCGATCGTAATAGCGTCCATCGACAAACAACTGAGCATCAAACAGGCCTTCTGCTTCTTGGATGGCTGTTTCCCGAATTAAAGGAAGTTCTGCAAATACACGGATTTGTGAGGAATGTTGCAATGCGCTCATCCAGAGCTCTTGAAGACCGATTTCTTTAGAAGGGATGGGGTCCATTAAGCGTTGAGGTACTAATAAGGGTTCATCCGCCGGGATTTCGAGTTCCGCAGGGGGTGCTTCCATAGAAAGGGTTGTTTCGGACATCAACACGGCTTCCCGTTGGTAGGACTGCATCATGGATGAGACAATCTTTTCTTGTTCTTGGGCGATTTTTGATGATTCGGGTGAGGCGCACCCGCTGTTGATCATGAACAGAGCCGTGCTAAGAAGCATCAGAGGTGTTCGTTTAGAATTGATCTTCCCTCTTATGTAATTTGAGGAGAGGGGATTGCCGACAAGAGATGGTTCTGTCATGTTTTTCTAATGGATTAGGATTTGGAATTCTTGGAAATTAGGCCTATACGGATAATTTAAATATTTAAACCTTAAAAATTTAGAATTGTCAAGGCATACGTTACGAATATTACGTATGTTACGTAATGTAAGAATATTGCAGAATGTTCTTGCAAGCGTGTTATTATTTTGTCTGAATATGCAGGATATATTATCTGTGAATAGGAACTTAAATTATGCGTAAAACCAATCGTAAGCAAAATCAAAAACTTCATAAGCTGTTGCAAATAGAAACTCTTGAAGATCGCGTGCTGTACAATGCTATGCCCGTGGAGAATGTTGAAGTGCCTGAAGATACGGGGATGGATGCGCAAATGGTTCAGGTGGTGGCTGATGCAGAAGTCGTCTCCGAATATACCGAGCAACCCAGTGAGGTGAGTCAAGAGATTGAAGATCGTCCACGTTTAGAGATTTTGATTGTAGATTCACGAGTATCCGAGTCGGGTCATCCTGAAGAATCTTTGTTGCCTGAAGATTTGGCAAGTTCTGCGGATGAAGGAACCTTGTTAAAGGTGGAGACCTTAGAGCGTGGTACAGATGCATTAGAGAAAATCAGAGATAGTCTCGCTCAATTTTCGTTGGAAAACGGGCAGATTGACGGACTTCATTTGGTTTCTCACGCGGATGGTACTGGGTTATTGTTGGGTGATTTACGTTTAGATGCTGCCTCGCTTGAGGATGGATCTCCCTTGGCTGACGTATTGCGCGAATGGGGGACATATTTTTCTGAAGATGCCGATATTTTGTTGTATGGTTGTGATGTGGCCTCAAATCCTGAGGGACAATTGTTGATGAACAGGGTGGCTTCATTGACGGGGGCTGATGTCGCAGCGTCGACAGATACCACAGGTTCTGAAAATCGTGGGGGGGATTGGGATTTGGAGGTTTCCACCGGGGTGATTGAAACCTTGGCCTTAACGTCTACCTTGGATCTTCAACTCGCAGATTTGGCGGTTCCGGTAGTAACGATAGATGCCCCTACATCTGTAGACCTGGGTGAGGAAACCCAGATTACGCTTTCATTTGATAACGCAGGTACAGGTGCGGGTTATGGGCCTTGGATTGATCTGTTTATCGATACAGTGGGGGCGGATGGTATTGTGAATCCTGCGGATCCATCGAATCCGAATGCAGGGGATACCAATGGGGTAGGGCCGGGTGATTTTTATGATGGCTTTACCTTAACCACACCTCCTCAATACTTAGGTGTTAACGTTGATTATCAAGTCATCACTTTGGATGATACGGCGAATGGAGGCTTGGGGGTGATTCATCCTTTTGCCGTGGGTAGTTTAGGTGAACCCATTTATGTGAGTACCTCTGATGTCAACAGTCCTTTTTATGCGATGTTGAATGGCAACTTCACTTCAGGTGATCAAATGCTGACTATTGAATTACCTTTTGGTAGTTTTGTCCCGGATCAGCCACCCGCTGAGGTGACGGTGGGGCTTGATATTAGTAGCTTTGCAGACTTGGGTGCTCCGCTAGAGTTAGCCGCCGTGGGTGGATTTTCATATGGAGACGACCCTTTATTTAATCCTTCGGTTGATCCCAGTATCATTGGGACTCCGGATGCTGTTCAGGTTGCAGTAGATACCACTGTTGCGGAATTAAGCAAAAGTTACAGTGGTCCTGAAGATGAAACGGCGACAGGTCCAAACTATCTTCGCTCCTACACCATCAATGTGGACGTGGCGGATGGTCAAGTCTTAGACAACTTAAACGTGTTTGACGATTTGGCAGATGAACTACAATTCACCCAGGTCAGCACGGTCATACACAATGGCGTGGTGATTACTGAAGGTACCGGAGCTAACCAGTATCAACTGATTCAAACACCTTCGACGACGAGCACCGGCGGGACACTTCAGATTGTGTTTAATAGTGATACCATCGGTGGTTCAGAGACCAGTGTTACGATTGAGTTTTATGCACCTCGTGTCTATGATTCAAACAGTAATGGCAGTATAGATGCGGGGGATGATCCTGTACTAGAACCCGACCAAGGTTCAGATGTCTTTGTAGATAATCAGGCGTATGGGTATGCGGAATGGATTACCATGGATCCCCGTGATGCGAATGTGGTTCTCGGGTTTAATGTTACCTCAGGTTTTGATAATAGTTCTCTCGCCACTGCGGCCGCAACCGTGGCGCCTGATGCTGCATTTGAGCATGAAGATTTGGAGTTGTCTCCGCTGACTATTCAAAAAGGGTACACCAATCCGACTCCTGGCACAACGCCCGGTGATGTATTAGAGTTCTCACTTGATTTTCAATTGTCTGATTATTTCGCCGTGGATGGCATTGTCATTGATGATGTGATGCTGGATGGTCTTCGTTTTGATAGTTCATTTATCCCCACGCTTGAAATCAATGGCAATACCTTTGTGCTTTCGCCCTTGGCGATGGATGCATCCAGTTGGACGGTTGACCAAAATTGGACGGGTGCGACGGCTTCTGGTAATTACACGCTGGATCCCGCTCCAAATGACGGTTCAACCGCATTGCAATTCCGGATTTCGGATGAGTTGGTTCTCCGTGGGCAGGCGAATGGGTATTTATTGGGTGGCGGTGTAGATCCCAATAACTTAAGCAGCACTGTGGATAATGATTTACCTTTGTACAATGATGGTGCCACAACTGGAAAAATTGTTTACCGTGCGATCATTCTCGATGAATTCACGGATACGTTTCCTTCTGGTGAAGAATCGTTAAACCCCGGAGATGTGTTAAATAATTCAGTGACGATAACGGCACAATTATTAGATCTGGATGATAATCTTGCTCCCCAAGTAGGGGTTGAAACCACCGATGATTCCGCTGCGTCTGCCACGATTGAATTTGAAGAAGTCGAGAAAACCATTTACGCAGTAAATGGAAATACAGATTTAACGAGTTTTCTTGATACGGATGGTAATGTGAATCTGCGTCCCGGTGATGTGGTGACGTATCGTTTTACCTATCCCATTCCAACCGGTGATGTAGAGAAACTCCGATTTACAGATTATCTTCCGTTGCCTGTTTTTGATGTAACCGATGTTAATGCAGACGGCACCGCTGGTGGAATTTCGGAATGGTCTTTTGATGATAACCTGCCTGGATTGACTCCTAATTATGGTGCCGGTGTGATTACCTATGGACCCAGTCACACTTTGAATACGGTTACGGATCCTGCTCCGGCCACGCCGACCATCTCTATTGATGGGTATGCAAATACCTTCCAAGTACAGTGGGGCGATTTTATCAATACGGTCAATGATGAAAAAGTCATGGATCTGTTGGTTTCGGTAACGGTGAATGATGCTCCCTTTGGTGATGG
This sequence comes from Kiritimatiellota bacterium B12222, assembly GCA_029719485.1. Taxonomy (GTDB): domain Bacteria; phylum Verrucomicrobiota; class Kiritimatiellia; order SS1-B-03-39; family UBA6053; genus UBA6053. The sequence goes on from CP120722.1 coordinate 2,582,576, forward strand.
ACTATACCTTACAAACCAAGTCCAGTCAGGTGAGCAAAATACGCAAACGCCCGGAACCGAATCTTTGGCAAATGCTATTGTGCAAATCGTGCTCAATCAGCCAGTTATTGAAGATGTCTATAAAGGGATCGTCGCGTCCACACAAGGGGGGACTGTAGGCACTGTGGGCGGATTAGATTTTGCAGATATGGGTGGTGCTGGTTTTACAGGTATTTTGTCGGGCGCAGGGGCGGCCTCTGAAATTGGTGATCTCAATTTGACGGCCGCCACGGATGTGGATGCTGGTGATTTGGTTCGATTTGCGATTGCTGCGGTGAACACCGGTCGTTCAGATGCATTTGATGTGACCATCACTGATACGTTACGCGGTAGTTATGTGAATAATTATGCCGATGAAAGTGCTTTTGTGGCGGCTACCAATTTTCAAGTATATCGGGGAGATGGCACTTTATTAACGCTGAACACAGACTACACCCTTAGTTGGGATAATGTCACCAAAGCTTTTGAAGTGGTGATGACCGACAATTACACCTCAGGAAACTTGTATGGTGATACCGTTTCGGGTGGGGTCAGTCGTGGTTATGATGTCAATACCGGATCCACAGTAGCCAATGGTTCAAACGGTCTCGTCATTCTCTATGATTTGACAGTAGATACTGATGCCCAATCCAGTTCAACGGTGATCAACGTTGCGTCATTAACGAACTATGCAGGTATTGATGGTGGAGATGATCATGTTAATGAAGTGATAAGTGATGATGCTTCTTTGGTGATTGCGCCTCCTGATATCGAAAAAACCCTGATTAGCACTGAATTTGTTGAAGATAATAACAGCAACACTGAAGCGGTAATTGGTGAAGTGGTGACGTATTCCTTGGTCGTAACGATTGCAGAAGGGACGACCAAAAATGCACGTTTGATTGATACCATGGATCCCGGCTTATCTTTTGTGGAGATTGATTCTGTAGTGCTCTCTTCCGGACTTACCGCAACGAATACGCCAGGGGTAGGTGTTAATCCAGCGAATGTGACCATTGGCAATGCAGGAGGCGGTACCGCAAACCTGATAACGTATGATTTTGGTGATGTCACCAATGTAAATACGGACAACGCAACATCCGAAACCATAACGATTATTTACAAAGCCGTGGTGGTAAATACCAATACTGTTCCCAGTAGCCCTGGTAATCAAGATGGCACAGAGTTGAACAATGCTGCAGAGTTGTCGTGGACATGGGTAGATGATTCCTTGTTCGCCCCAGCAGGTTCAGATGATATTTCGGTAGAATCTGAAGATGTGACCGTGGTAGAGCCTGAGCTGATTGTAGACAAGCAAACCTCTACTGATAATGTGACTTACACGGATTCGTTAACGGGTGTTGATTATGATGATACGATATATTTCCGTATCCGTATCACCAATCCCAGTGGCGGACCCACGGCATACGATATTACGCTTAATGATGTAGTTCCCCCCAATTTTGGTTCGTTGTCCGTGGTAAGTGCGGGTCTCACAAATGCAAGTGGTGGCGCGGGTGGCACGATCTCGGTGACGGATGGGGGACTGGATACCTTGGATATCACAGATTTTGTCTTCACGGGCAACACGCTCTCATTGGCCAGTGGTCGTAACATTGATTTAGGACCGGATTCTCAACTTGAAATTATTGTAAGTGGCATTTTAGATGTCGATGTGGCCCCGGGTCAAAATATTACCAACTCTGCTGATGTAACATGGTCGAGTTTGGATGGTACTCCTGGCGATCGCTCAACGCACAACCCTCATTCTACCGAACGTACAGGTGATGACGGAGAGGGGACGGATGCAGGAGTTCTTAACAACTATGCAGACTCTGATGATACCCAGCTGACCATTTCTCCCTATGTAAATGTAAAATCGATTGTTACGACTTCGGAAAACTTTACGGATGATTCATCAGGAACGGAACAGGTAGCCATTGGTGAAATCATTCGGTATCAACTATTGGTCGAGATTCCTGAAGGAACCTCCAATGATTTCCAAGTGGTGGATCGTTTGCCCCCAGGGTTGGTATTTATTAATGATGGGACTGCAATGGCCGGTTTTGTGTCGGCTTCGAATAACCTAAGTTCTTCAACCCTTGCAGGTCTTGATTTAGGAAACACGCTCGTTCAACCGACCTTTACGCTTCCCGATAGCGCTATTTCTACGACAGAAAGTAGTAACAATGATAATTACAATAGTGGTACGGATGTTCGCTTTAAATTTGGCACCTTGATTAATGACAACACCGACGATTCACAGACAGAATATGTGGTGATTGAATTTAATGCTTTGGTACTGAACACCACGGGAAATCAAAGTGACACCTCACTCGATAACTATTTTGATGCACGAAAAGATGGGAATACCCCAGTAGGGAATACGTCGAATATTGTTTCAGTAGAGATTGCCGAACCTAATTTGGTGGTCGATAAAACCGCCTCAACGACAGGACCTCTCGAAGCGGGAGATGAGTTCACCTACACGATTGTGGTAACTAATAATGCCTCTGGCGATAATGCTGCACCTGCTTTTGATGTTCAGGTACGCGATATTTTAGATGCGATTACGGCCTCAAATCCAACAGTAGAATTGGAATTGGTTAACTTCCCTACAGGCACTTTAGGGTCCTACGTCGGAAATGATGTGACCACCACCTTACCGGTGGGGACCACGGTGTTGAACAATGCATCTAATGCGGATGGTATTGATCTTACCTTTAATCGGTTGAATGCTGGGGATAGCATCACATTAGTGGTGAACGTTCGGGTGGTTACCGGTGCGTTGTCCGGTGCTGAAATTGAAAATGATGTTGATGTGTTCTACAGTAGTTTACCTGGTGATGATGGTACCACAGACGCTACCATTGCAGCCACCTATGGCACTGCCGATGTGGATTTAAATCCTGGCACAGATTCTGAGCTTGGAAATGCGGATGCAAATAATGGTACGGTTAATCTCGGCGCAAATGCTGGTGAACGCGATGGTTCTGATGTTGTCGATCCTGCCGATAACAGTTCTCCTTCGAACAACAGCATCCGTGATAATTATGCCGTAGGGGACTCTGCTCCCTTAGCGCTAACCATTATTACTCCCACGATTGATAAATCGTTCCAAGACGGAAGTATTTCTGCGGATGACACCACCGTTGCGAGTTCGGAACTTGCTGAAGTGGTGATTGGCGAGCAGATTACCTATGATATTGTGGTCACGGTTCCAGATGGTGTGACGCAAAGTGTTCGGGTTGAAGATGTGGTTCCTGAAGGACTTCGTATCGACTCGTTTTCTGTGATTACTGATGGATCTGCATCACTTTCTCCGGTGGCTTTTGGTGGGACATTCGGATCTACGCCTGTTTCTTCTGTCCAGAATGGACCCGGCACCTTGTCGCTTGATTTTGGTGACATTACCTTGCCGGTTGGGGAATCTGCTTTGAATGCAAATTCTTTTGTTATTCGTGTATTGGCTACGGTGACCAATATCATTGAAAATCAAGAAACCATTACTCGCACCAATACTGCGCGGTTAATTTTCTTGGATCCCGATGGCGCATCGAATACGGGACCTGCTACGGATCGGGTTGTTACCGATTCAAATGCTGCGAATGATCCTGAAGTAACCGTGGTGGAACCCACGCTTACCATTAATAAATCCGTTGATAATCCGAGTGCGGATGCCGGTGATACCCTTACCTATACCATTACGATTGGAAACGCTTCCGGCCAAGCTGCATACGATGTGTTGGTTCGTGATATTTTTGATAGTCAATTGGAGTCTCTTTCGATTGCCAACGTCGTCAGCACTGGTTTCACAGGGGGGACCTTTGTGGCCCCAACACTTGGTGATTTTCAAATTGTCGGCAGTGAATTAAGTGTAGATCCAACATTTTCGTTGGACATGAATACTGGCAGTGAAGTTGTACTGACCATAACGGCTGTGTTAAAAGATACGGTCACGACAGGCTTGGCCATTCCGAATAGTGCAGATGTTTTCTGGACGTCTACCAATGGGGTAAATCCGGATGAACGTTCAGGGGACGATGATCCAAATCCTGATGCAGCTACCCCTGACAATAGTTTGCTTGATAATTATGCGGCGAATTCCACTGTGGTCTCCACCCAAGTTCTTGCGCCTGTGGTTTCACAGTCTATTGTGGATACCTCTGAACCCGGAACAACGGGTGAAGATGCGACCATTGGCGAAATTGTTACTTATCGGGTGACCACTACGTTGCCTGAAGGGGTGACCCCAGATTTCGTCATCGATATGGAGCTTCCTGATGGTTATGCCTTTATCCCGGGTTCCGTGATAGTGAGCAATCTCCATCCTGCCGCTAATTCTCTTAATGATGCGCATGGAGGAACCGGTACAGATGCGCTGAATGGCACAGGTCTTCTGCCCCCTACGGTTACAAATATTGAAGGCCCTGGGAATTTTGAAAATGGGGATGGTATTCGTTTCACCTTCGATCCGATCGAAGTTGTGGGTGACAATGATATCAATAACAATACCTTCTCTTTCACTTACCAAGTTTTGGTGTTGGATGTACCCAGCAACGATGGTCTGGCTCCTGGACTCACGACCCTTACTCCTGAAGGGGACTGGACCGCAGGAACGTTAAGCGGTGATGTATTGGTGGATGAAAATAGTGTTGCCAATCCTGATGCGCGTGGTGATGAGGCCACGGTAGTTGAACCTGAACTCAATGTGACGAAAGCTTCGTCCATTGCTTCAGGAGACGCAGGCAATGTCTTTACATATACGATCAACGTGGCGCATACTGCTGCGAGTCAGGCAAATGCCTATAACTTGGTTGTAGATGATTTGATTCCTTCCGATTTTATTCCTACCGGGTTTACGGCTTTGGTAGATGGTTCAACAGATGTTTCCTCTAGCTTCACGCTAAGCGGCAATACTTTCGGTACAGATGCGGCGGGAATTGATTTGTTGTTAGGTGAATCGTTAACCATTGTTCTCAGTGGCTCAATACGTGCGACACAGGCCCCAGGTGATGGATTTACGAATGACACTACTATTGGATACAATACACTTCCGAATGCGACCAGTGCACAGGAACAAGACATCATCGACGACACGGATGGTGTGGATGACGGCACGGATCGTGAACGTCAACGTACAGATACCGATGATGCTGAGGTTATCGTACCTTCAACCTTGGCCATCGATAAAACCCTGATCGATACCGATGTTGCAGCCACCACAGGCAATGATATTGCGATTGGTGAAACTTCAGAGTTCAGACTGACTGTCACGCTCCAAGAAGGTCTTACCTCTGTGGTCACGTTGCAAGATACCTTACCGGCTGGGTTAGTGCCTGACTTGTCGAGCTTGCTTTTCAGAATCATCACTCCTGGGGTAAGCGCTGATGGGGCTACGTCAGGAACCTCCTATACGGATGGTGCATCTATTGCTGCTGCAGATTATACTTTTGATGCCGGTAGTGGTCTTTTAACCGTTTCTTTTGTCGATGTTCAAATTCCTGCAACTGCTGCAACAGGTACGGGACAATTTGCTATCGAATATGCTGCGAAAGTGGTCAACGTAGACAGTAATCAGGATGGGACAGAACTTACGAACTCCGCGGTTGTGAAAGCCGACCGTAATGGTGATGGTGATCATGACGATGCTGGTGAAACCTCAACTCCTGACACTGTAACTTTGGATGTGGTTGAGCCTGATCTTACAATCGATAAATCCATTACCAATGATGTAACGGGATTAGATGCGGGTGATCAAATTACCTATCAAATTGTGGTTGAGCATAGTGGAGATAGTGCCGCAAATGCTTACGATGTATTAGTCGAGGATCTTTTCCCGAATGGTCAATTAGAGAATTATTCTCTAGTGAGCGCGGAGATTACAGATGGTCTGAACACCAGCAATGTATTGGGGAGTTTTAACCTCACGGCTGCTGGTGCGTTAACCACGACAGGCACCCTTGACTTGCTTTTGAATACCAATGGTACCCAAGACCAACGTTTAGTGTTAGTGATAACTGCAGATGTGCGTGATGCACTGGTGGTGGGAACTGATATTGATAATACCGCAAGTGTGACCTGGTCTAGTTTAGAAAATGGACTTACCGGTGATGATTCGGGCACCATTGATGAGCGTACTGGCGCTGGAGATAATCCACCAAATACTTATGAGCGCTCTGATGTGGAATCTACTCAGACAGTAGGTGTTCTGGAAGTTGAAAAAACTTTGGCGGATACGACGGCAACCATTGGTGAGATTGTTGAATACACGATTTCGGTCACGGTTGCTGAAGGACAGACCGTGGTCACCCTCACAGATAGCTTGCCTACAGGGATGGAGCTGGTGGCAAATTCCGGTATTCTCAATGTACCCACAGGTTGGACGATTACAGGATTTAATAATAATTCTGCATCCCAGACCCTTACTATTATTAATCCAGCAGGAAGTGGCAGCACCACTAATGTTAGTTCAACGGTAGATGAAGACACCTTTACCTACACTTATCAAACCCGCGTACTCAATGTGGTCGGGAATCAAGCCGCGGATGAACTGATCAATACCCTGAATGCATCTGCAGATCTCAATAATGATGGGGATAGCACTGATCCAGGTGAAACCGATCCGAATAACACTGCTACCCTCACAGTCGTTGAGCCGGTGGTGAGCTTAGACAAAACCGTTTTATCCGCCAGTGGGGATGTAACGGTTGGTGATAACATACAGTATCAAATCGTTATATCGAATTCAGGAACCTCTACAGCGCATGATTTGATTCTGTCAGACTCCCTGCCTCAGGGACTACTCCTTAGCAGCATTGATTCGATTACTCCGGCTGGGGGCGCAGCGGTAGACGTAGCGGCCACTGGTGTAGGAACCGATACCCTGAGTGCTGAATTCACAATACCCGTGGGTGGAAGTATCACCATCACGTATACGGCGGTTGTTGGCGCAGATATCATCCCCGGACAGGATTTAAACAATCTTGCCGCGGTAAGCTTCTCTTCTTTGGATGGCACGGTCGTTGGCGAACGTACGGGTGCGGATGTGCCCAATCCTACGGATGACAGTTATCAGTCTGATGACTCGATTCTCGATAATTATGCTGTGGGAGACAACGTCACGGTAACGTCTGCACCATATGAACCTCTGGTAGGAAAAACCTTGGTTTCCACCAGTGAAGCGGGGAGTGTCGGCAGCTCTGTTCTGGTTGGCGAAGTAGTACGCTACAGTCTTCGTTTTGAGTTATATCAGGGCACCATGAACGATGTTGTCATTTTCGATGTCTTGCCTGATGGTTTGCAGTACCTCAATGATGGAACAGCTTCCTTTAGCACCCTGAATGTAGATACGACGGCTTCGACGAGTACCTTTCTCGTGAGTTCATTATTAGAAGGCAGCAACACCACTTTTGTGGATGGGACCGACGTCTATTTCCAATTGGGTACGGTGCTCAATAATGATAGCGATGCGGATGTGGAATATGGGGTGATTGAATTCAATGCCTTGGTTTTGAATACGACCAGTAATCAAGACGCCACGGTGCTTCCTAACCAATTTGGAGTATTCTATGATCAAGATGCTGATGCAGGAACCGCTCCTACGCAAGTAAACACCTTACAGGTAGATGCTAATTTTGATGGTACTCCCGAATCAACGGATCAAAGTCTGTCGAATACCGTGTCGGTTACCGTCCGTGAAGCAGCGCTGTCATTCACCGAAACCATTCCTGCGGGCAGTGGATATGATGCAGGTGATGAATTTGAAATTACGTACACCATTACCAATACCGGAAATGCTGTTGCGTATAATACGCAACTATTGGATACCGTACTGCCTCCTGAGTTTGATCTTGTAGGCATCAGCAGTGTGGTTACGGGTTCAGGCACCCCGAATACCTCTGCGACGAACACGGCTACTGATTCAATTTCTGCTATCTTGGATTTATTGGAAGTGGGTGAGTCGTGGACCATAACGGCCACCGTTCAACTACGTGATACCGTAAACCCGGGAGATACCTATACCAATCCTGCGAATGTGACTTTCACCAGTTTGCCTGGTGCGAATGGTACCACCACAAATCCGACAGGAGGTGCAACCCCGGGGGCCGCAGGTACCGAAACGGGTGAACGTACAGGTGAAGATGGTACAGGCGGGCTCAATGATTATGAAGTCACCGATAGTGCTGAACTTAGTATTCCAACTCCTTTCGAAGTAGGTAAAGTCGCTGATCGTCCATCAGCTACCATCGGCGAAGTGATTACGTATACCGTGACCGTCAATGTCATTGAAGGTACGACCACCAATATTCAACTCGATGATACCTTGCCTGCAGGGGTCAGTTTTGTCGCCAATAGTGCCGTTCTCACTACGCCAGCAGGGTGGACCATTACTGGATTTAATACTAATTCAGTAGATCAGGTCCTCTCCACGGTGATCAATCCCGGTTCCGACGATGCGATTTCGACTGAGGCCACCGGAAGTTTCACTTACACCTATCAGGTGAAAGTGGACAACATTCTGGCAAATCAAAATGGGGATACTTTATCCAACACTTTGGATGCCAGTGCGGATGATGTTCCTGATGATGATAACAATGTTGCCAATGTAGAGATTGTTGAACCTCGGGTAACTATTGATAAAACCGTAACTCCTGCGACAGGTTTGGATGCCGGAGATGTGGTGACCTACACGGTGGTATTGGATAACTTGGCGGCAAATGGCGCCACCAGTACAGCTTTTGAAGTGTTGTTAACGGATGTGATTCCTTCAGGATTGTTGGCCACATCGATCGTGTCTACGACGCCTACCGGTGGCGCAACCGTTGACTTACCCGTTTCCATTACAGGTGGAGGCACCGGTCTTTCCGGAACCTTTGATATTCCTGTAGATGGTACGGTGACCATCGTATACACTGCAACCGTGCAAAATACTTTTGTGCCAGGTCAAACGCTGATCAATGATGCCAATGCGCATTACACTTCACTTGATGGTACGGTTACGGGTGAACGTACCGGTGGAGGGGTCGCAGATCCAGAAGACAATACGCCTCCTGATGATGCTGCGATTTTGGATAACTATGCCGTCGGTGATGAAGTCACCATTACTGGTGATAGTTATGATCCGATTGTTGGCAAAACTCTGGTGAGTAGTAGTGAGGCTGGCAGTGTCGGGTCAGACATGTTGGTGGGCGAGATCGTTCGTTACCAACTGAAATTTGAATTGTTTGAAGGTACGCTTAACGATGTGGTGGTGTTTGATATGCTACCTGACGGGTTGCTCTTCATGAATGATGGCACCGCGGCCTTCTCAACTGAAAATGTTTCTACATTTGTAAATTTTGGTGGCTTAACTGCGAGTACACTTCTTACGGGAAGTGATACAAATTTTGGTAATGGAACTGATATCTACTTCCAGTTGGGTGACATTGTAAATAATGATAATGATGCCAACGTGGAATACGGGATCATCGAATTCAATGCCTTGGTGTTGAATACGACTGCAAATCAAGATGGCACCACTTTAGATAACCGTTTTGGATTGTTCATGGATCAAGATAATAATCCAGGAACCGATCCCACGCAAGTGACGACGTTGCAAGTGGACGCCAATGGTGATGGCACTCCTGAAAGCACAGGACAAAGCCTCTCGAATACCCTAACAGTTACGGTTCGTGAAGCTGCGCTTTCTTTCACGGAAACCATTCCTGCGGGTAGCGGATATGATGCGGGTGATGAATTTGATATCACCTACACCATTACCAATAATGGCAATGCGCCTTCATATAACGTCTTGCTTTCCGATTTAGGCCTTCCCCCTGAATTTGATTTAATCGGAATTAGTTCTAGTAGCACGGGTGCAGGTACTCCTAATACTTCTGCGACGAATACCGGTACTGACTCCGTTTCTGCAACGCTCGATGTGCTCGAGGTTGGCGAAACATGGACCATTATCGCAACCAATCGTTTACGGAACTCTGTAAATCCTGGTGATGTTTATACGAATCCTGCAGATGTGACCTTTACCAGTTTACCTGGTGCAAATGGTACCACCTTTAATCCTACAGGAAGTGCGACCCCAGGGGCGGCCGGTAGTGAAACCGGAGAACGTACGGGTGCTGATGGTATTGGCGGTTCGTTGAACGATTATGCCTTGAGTGATTCTGCAAGTCTTGAAATTCCTACTCCATTTGAAGTAGGGAAAGTAGCAGATCGTCCAACCGCGAGTATTGGTGAAATTATCACATATACGGTTACGATCGAAGTGATCGAAGGGACCACAAATAACATTGTACTGGATGATACCTTACCCGCTGGGGTTAGTTTTGTAGCGGGTAGTGCTGTTCTTACCACTCCTGCAGGGTGGACGATCAATGGGTTTGATACGGATTCCGTCGATCAAACTTTTACCTCTGTAATTAATCCTGGTGCAAATGATGCCACCGGCAGCGTCGCTACCGGAACTTTCAGCTACAGCTATCAAGTTCGTGTAGACAATGTCTCTGGAAATCAAGACACAGTTGTCCTGTCTAACTCTGTAGATGGTAGTGCTGATGATGTTCCTGATGATGATGATAACGTTGCGAATGTGATCGTGGTTGAACCTGAATTGACTGTTGAAAAAACGGTGATCAGCGACACCTCCAATTTGGATGCCGGTGATACCGTGACTTACCAAATCGAAGTTTCTCATGACGACCTCAGTTCTGCTCATGCGTATGATGTCATCTTGACGGATTTGATGCCGGGTGAATTTGAAAACTTCCAATTGGTGAGTGCTGAACTCGATGGCTCTACCGTGGTGACTAGCTTTAATTTAGCGGCGAATGGATCACTTACGACCATTGGAGATTTAGATATTGAGTTAGGTGAAACCTTGATCTTGACTCTGTCTGCTGAAGTGAAATCTGCTACAGTCGTTGGATCTACGATTAATAATAGCGTCTCTATTTACTGGTCGAGTTTGGATGATGGATTGGCCGGTGATGATGATGGCGATATTACTGAACGAACTGGAGCAGGGGATCCGATCAATGATTACAACGACGATGACAATGTCGATGTGACCACTCGTGGCTACTTGGACATTGTCAAAGAAGCCAACAAAACCGAAGCCACCATCGGTGAGATCATCACCTACACCTTGACCGTTACGGTCGCCGAAGGTCGTACCGTGGTGAACTTCAGTGACACCCTGCCTGATGATACCATCCTGGTCGCTAACTCTGTGGCCATCGGCAGCAACCCTGATGGATTGGTGATCAGTGGTCTTAATGACAACACGCTGACTAACCAGCAATTAACCGTGATCAGTGACGCTGTAAACGGCATCGTTGAAAACGATGGTTCTCTAGCCCAAAACTCCAGCTTCACCATCACTTACGATGTGTTGGTTCTTAACGAAACTGGAAACGTGGGTCTGGATGGAAGTCAAACCATCCTCACCAACGATGTAAAAGCCTCTGCGGATCTTGATGACGACGGTGATACCGACGGACCTGGTGAAACAGATGAAGATGACAGCACTGTCACCGTAGTTGAGCCTCAACTCGAAGTGATTAAAGAAGTCTCCAACGATGTAAGCCAACTCGACGCCGGTGACACCGTCACTTACGTGATTACGCTTCGTCATACCGATGCCTCTACTGCCACCGCTTGGGACGTGGTGCTCAACGACAGCTTGCCTTCACTGCTCGGTGAATACAGCTTAGTCTCTGCCGTAGTGGGTGCCACTGATGTCAGTGCTCAGCTCGACCTCACCGGATCAGCTTTAACCACTCCTGGAGTGATCAATCTGGCCCTCGGTGAAGAGTTAGTGGTCACCCTTAATGCTCGGGTGAATGATAACACCAATGTCGGTGCGACCATTAACAACGAAGCCTTGATCTTCTGGTCCAGTCTCGAAGACGAACTGCGTGGTGACGAAGATGGCATCAGCGATGACCTCTCCGACGAACGTACCGGAGCAGGGGATCCGATCAATGATTACAACGACAACGATGATGTCGATGTAACCACTCGCGGCTACTTAGACATCGTCAAAGAAGCCAACAAAACCGAAGCCACCATCGGTGAGATCATCACCTACACCTTGACCGTCACGGTTGCCGAAGGTCGTACGGTGGTGAACTTCAGCGATACCCTGCCTGATGATACCATCCTGGTCGCTAACTCTGTGACCATCGGCAGCAACCCTGACGGGCTGATCATTAACAACCTCAATGCTAACTCCCTCACCGGACAAAGCTTAGAAGTCATTAGTGATCGTGGTAACGGCATCGTTGAAAACGGTAGTGCAGTTGCTCAAAACTCCAGCTTCACCATCACTTACGATGTGTTGGTTCTTAACGAAACTGGAAACGTGGGTCTGGATGGAAGTCAAACCATCCTCACCAACGATGTAAAAGCCTCTGCGGATTTGGATGACGACGGTGATACCGACGGACCTGGTGAAACAGATGAAGATGACAGCACTGTCACCGTAGTTGAGCCTCAACTCGAAGTGATTAAAGAAGTCTCCAACGACGTCTCGCAATTAGACGCAGGTGACACCGTCACTTATGTGATTACGCTTCGTCATACCGATGCCTCTACTGCCACCGCTTGGGACGTTGTGCTCAACGACAGCTTGCCTTCACTGCTCGGTGAATACAGCTTAGTCTCTGCCGTAGTGGGTGCCACTGACGTCAGTGCTCAGCTCGACCTCACCGGATCAGCTTTGACTACACCCGGAGTCATCAATCTGGCCCTTGGTGAAGAGTTAGTGGTCACCCTTAATGCTCGAGTGAATGATAACACCAATGTCGGTGCGACCATTAACAACGAAGCCTTGATCTTCTGGTCCAGTCTCGAAGACGAACTGCGTGGTGACGAAGATGGCATCAGCGATGACCTCTCCGACGAACGAACCGGAGCAGGGGATCCGATCAATGATTACAACGACAACGATGATGTCGATGTAACCACACGCGGCTACTTAGACATCGTCAAAGAAGCCAACAAAACCGAAGCCACTATCGGTGAGATCATCACCTACACCTTGACCGTCACGGTTGCCGAAGGTCGTACGGTGGTGAACTTCAGCGATACCCTGCCTGATGATACCATCCTGGTCGCTAACTCTGTGACCATCGGCAGCAACCCTGACGGACTCACAATCAACGGACTCAATGCAAACTCCCTCACCGGACAAAGCTTAGAAGTCATTAGTGATCGTGGTAATGGCATCGTTGAAAACGATGGTTCACTAGCCCAAAACTCCAGCTTCACCATCACTTACGATGTGTTGGTTCTTAACGAAACTGGAAACGTGGGTCTGGATGGAAGTCAAACCACCCTCACCAACGATGTAAAAGCCTCTGCGGATCTTGATGACGACGGTGATACCGACGGACCTGGTGAAACAGATGAAGATGACAGCACTGTCACCGTAGTTGAGCCTCAACTCGAAGTGATTAAAGAAGTCTCCAACGACGTCTCGCAATTAGACGCAGGTGACACTGTCACTTATGTGATTACGCTTCGTCATACCGATGCCTCCACCGCCACGGCCTGGGACGTCGTTTTAAATGACAGCTTGCCTTCATTGCTCGGTGAATACAGCTTAGTCTCTGCCGTAGTGGGTGCCACTGACGTCAGTGCACAGCTCGACCTCACCGGATCAGCTTTGACTACACCCGGAGTCATCAATCTGGCCCTCGGTGAGGAACTGGTGGTCACCCTTAACGCTCGGGTGAATGATAACACCAATGTCGGTGCGACCATTAACAACGAAGCCTTGATCTTCTGGTCCAGTCTCGAAGACGAACTGCGTGGTGACGAAGATGGCATCAGCGATGACCTCTCCGACGAACGTACCGGAGCAGGGGATCCGATCAATGATTACAACGACAACGATGATGTCGATGTAACCACTCGCGGCTACTTAGACATCGTCAAAGAAGCCAACAAAACCGAAGCCACCATCGGTGAGATCATCACCTACACCTTGACCGTCACGGTTGCCGAAGGTCGTACCGTGGTGAACTTCAGTGACACCCTACCTGATGATACCATCCTGGTCGCTAACTCTGTGACCATCGGCAGCAACCCTGACGGACTGATCATTAACAACCTCAATGCAAACTCCCTCACCGGACAAAGCTTAGAAGTCATTAGTGATCGTGGTAATGGCATCGTTGAAAACGATGGTTCACTAGCCCAAAACTCCAGCTTCACCATCACTTACGATGTGTTGGTTCTTAACGAAACTGGAAACGTGGGTCTGGATGGAAGTCAAACCACCCTCACCAACGATGTAAAAGCCTCTGCGGATCTTGATGACGACGGTGATACCGACGGACCTGGTGAAACAGATGAAGATGACAGCACTGTCACCGTAGTTGAGCCTCAACTCGAAGTGATTAAAGAAGTCTCCAACGACGTCTCGCAATTAGACGCAGGTGACACTGTCACTTATGTGATTACGCTTCGTCATACCGATGCCTCCACCGCCACGGCCTGGGACGTCGTTTTAAATGACAGCTTGCCTTCATTGCTCGGTGAATACAGCTTAGTCTCTGCCGTAGTGGGTGCCACTGACGTCAGTGCACAGCTCGACCTCACCGGATCAGCTTTGACTACACCCGGAGTCATCAATCTGGCCCTCGGTGAGGAACTGGTGGTCACCCTTAACGCTCGGGTGAATGATAACACCAATGTCGGTGCGACCATTAACAACGAAGCCTTGATCTTCTGGTCCAGTCTCGAAGACGAACTGCGTGGTGACGAAGATGGCATCAGCGATGACCTCTCCGACGAACGTACCGGAGCAGGGGATCCGATCAATGATTACAACGACAACGATGATGTCGATGTAACCACTCGCGGCTACTTAGACATCGTCAAAGAAGCCAACAAAACCGAAGCCACCATCGGTGAGATCATCACCTACACCTTGACCGTCACGGTTGCCGAAGGTCGTACCGTGGTGAACTTCAGTGACACCCTACCTGATGATACCATCCTGGTCGCTAACTCTGTGACCATCGGCAGCAACCCTGACGGACTGATCATTAACAACCTCAATGCAAACTCCCTCACCGGACAAAGCTTAGAAGTCATTAGTGATCGTGGTAATGGCATCGTTGAAAACGATGGTTCACTAGCCCAAAACTCCAGCTTCACCATCACTTACGATGTGTTGGTTCTTAACGAAACTGGAAACGTGGGTCTGGATGGAAGTCAAACCATCCTCACCAACGATGTGAAAGCCTCTGCGGATTTGGATGACGACGGTGATACCGACGGACCTGGTGAAACAGATGAAGATGACAGCACTGTCACCGTAGTTGAGCCTCAACTCGAAGTGATTAAAGAAGTCTCCAACGACGTCTCGCAATTAGACGCAGGTGACACCGTCACTTATGTGATTACGCTTCGCCATACCGATGCCTCCACTGCCACCGCTTGGGACGTGGTGCTCAACGACAGCTTGCCTTCACTGCTCGGTGAATACAGCTTAGTCTCTGCCGTAGTGGGTGCCACTGACGTCAGTGCTCAGCTCGACCTCACCGGCGCTGCTTTGACTACACCCGGAGTCATCAACTTGGCCCTCGGTGAAGAGTTAGTGGTCACCCTTAATGCTCGGGTGAATGATAACACCAATGTCGGTGCGACCATTAACAACGAAGCCTTGATCTTCTGGTCCAGTCTCGAAGACGAACTGCGTGGTGACGAAGATGGCATCAGCGATGACCTCTCCGACGAACGAACCGGAGCAGGGGATCCGATCAATGATTACAACGACAACGATGATGTCGATGTAACCACACGCGGCTACTTAGACATCGTCAAAGAAGCCAACAAAACCGAAGCCACTATCGGTGAGATCATCACCTACACCTTGACCGTTACGGTCGCCGAAGGTCGTACGGTGGTGAACTTCAGCGATACCCTGCCTGATGATACCATCCTGGTCGCTAACTCTGTGGCCATCGGCAGCAACCCTGACGGGCTGATCATTAACAACCTCAATGCAAACTCCCTCACCGGACAAAGCTTAGAAGTCATTAGTGATCGTGGTAATGGCATCGTTGAAAACGGTAGTGCAGTTGCTCAAAACTCCAGCTTCACCATCACTTACGATGTGTTGGTTCTTAACGAAACTGGAAACGTGGGTCTGGATGGAAGTCAAACCACCCTCACCAACGATGTAAAAGCCTCTGCGGATTTGGATGACGACGGTGATACCGACGGACCTGGTGAAACAGATGAAGATGACAGCACTGTCACCGTAGTTGAGCCTCAACTCGAAGTGATTAAAGAAGTCTCCAACGATGTAAGCCAACTCGACGCAGGTGACACCGTCACTTACGTGATTACGCTTCGTCATACCGATGCCTCTACTGCCACCGCTTGGGACGTTGTGCTCAACGACAGCTTGCCTTCACTGCTCGGTGAATACAGTCTAGTCTCTGCCGTAGTGGGTGCCACTGACGTCAGTGCACAGCTCGACCTCACCGGATCAGCTTTGACTACACCCGGAGTCATCAATCTGGCCCTCGGTGAGGAACTGGTGGTCACCCTTAACGCTCGGGTGAATGATAACACCAATGTCGGTGCGACCATTAACAACGAAGCCTTGATCTTCTGGTCCAGTCTCGAAGACGAACTGCGTGGTGACGAAGATGGCATCAGCGATGACCTCTCCGACGAACGAACCGGAGCAGGGGATCCGATCAATGATTACAACGACAACGATGATGTTGATGTAACCACTCGCGGCTACTTAGACATCGTCAAAGAAGCCAACAAAACCGAAGCCACCATCGGTGAGATCATCACCTACACCTTGACCGTCACGGTCGCCGAAGGTCGTACGGTGGTGAACTTCAGCGATACCCTGCCTGATGATACCATCCTGGTCGCTAACTCTGTGGCCATCGGCAGCAACCCTGACGGGCTGATCATTAACAACCTCAATGCAAACTCCCTCACCGGACAAAGCTTAGAAGTCATTAGTGATCGTGGTAACGGCATCGTTGAAAACGGTAGTGCAGTTGCTCAAAACTCCAGTTTCACCATCACTTACGATGTGTTGGTTCTTAACGAAACTGGAAACGTGGGTCTGGATGGAAGTCAAACCACCCTCACCAACGATGTAAAAGCCTCTGCGGATTTGGATGACGACGGTGATACCGACGGACCTGGTGAAACAGATGAAGATGACAGCACTGTCACCGTAGTTGAGCCTCAACTCGAAGTGATTAAAGAAGTCTCCAACGATGTAAGCCAACTCGACGCAGGTGACACCGTCACTTACGTGATTACGCTTCGTCATACCGATGCCTCTACTGCCACCGCTTGGGACGTTGTGCTCAACGACAGCTTGCCTTCACTGCTCGGTGAATACAGCTTAGTCTCTGCCGTAGTGGGTGCCACTGACGTCAGTGCACAGCTCGACCTCACCGGATCAGCTTTAACCACTCCTGGAGTGATCAATCTGGCCCTCGGTGAAGAGTTAGTGGTCACCCTTAATGCTCGGGTGAATGATAACACCAATGTCGGTGCGACCATTAACAACGAAGCCTTGATCTTCTGGTCCAGTCTCGAAGACGAACTGCGTGGTGACGAAGATGGCATCAGCGATGACCTCTCCGACGAACGAACCGGAGCAGGGGATCCGATCAATGATTACAACGACAACGATGATGTCGATGTAACCACACGCGGCTACTTAGACATCGTCAAAGAAGCCAACAAAACCGAAGCCACTATCGGTGAGATCATCACCTACACCTTGACCGTTACGGTCGCCGAAGGTCGTACCGTGGTGAACTTCAGCGATACCCTGCCTGATGATACCATCCTGGTCGCTAACTCTGTGGCCATCGGCAGCAACCCTGACGGGCTGATCATTAACAACCTCAATGCAAACTCCCTCACCGGACAAAGCTTAGAAGTCATTAGTGATCGTGGTAACGGCATCGTTGAAAACGATGGTTCTCTAGCCCAAAACTCCAGCTTCACCATCACTTACGATGTGTTGGTTCTTAACGAAACTGGAAACGTGGGTCTGGATGGAAGTCAAACCATCCTCACCAACGATGTAAAAGCCTCTGCGGATCTTGATGACGACGGTGATACCGACGGACCTGGTGAAACAGATGAAGATGACAGCACTGTCACCGTAGTTGAGCCTCAACTCGAAGTGATTAAAGAAGTCTCCAACGATGTAAGCCAACTCGACGCAGGTGACACCGTCACTTACGTGATTACGCTTCGTCATACCGATGCCTCTACTGCCACCGCTTGGGACGTTGTGCTCAACGACAGCTTGCCTTCACTGCTCGGTGAATACAGCTTAGTCTCTGCCGTAGTGGGTGCCACTGACGTCAGTGCTCAGCTCGACCTCACCGGATCAGCTTTGACTACACCCGGAGTCATCAATCTGGCCCTCGGTGAGGAACTAGTGGTCACCCTTAACGCTCGGGTGAATGATAACACCAATGTCGGTGCGACCATTAACAACGAAGCCTTGATCTTCTGGTCCAGTCTCGAAGACGAACTGCGTGGTGACGAAGATGGCATCAGCGATGACCTCTCCGACGAACGAACCGGAGCAGGGGATCCGATCAATGATTACAACGACGATGACAATGTCGATGTAACCACTCGCGGCTACTTGGACATCGTCAAAGAAGCCAACAAAACCGAAGCCACTATCGGTGAGATCATCACCTACACCTTGACCGTTACGGTCGCCGAAGGTCGTACCGTGGTGAACTTCAGCGATACCCTGCCTGATGATACCATCCTGGTCGCTAACTCTGTGACCATCGGCAGCAACCCTGACGGGCTGATCATTAACAACCTCAATGCAAACTCCCTCACCGGACAAAGCTTAGAAGTCATTAGTGATCGTGGTAACGGCATCGTTGAAAACGATGGTTCACTAGCCCAAAACTCCAGCTTCACCATCACTTACGATGTGTTGGTTCTTAACGAAACTGGAAACGTGGGTCTGGATGGAAGTCAAACCATCCTCACCAACGATGTCGAAGTCGCTGCCGATCTCAACAATGATGGTGATACCACCGATCCTGATGAAACCGACGGTGATGACAGCACGGTCAATGTGGTTGAACCTGATTTGGAAATCATCAAATCCAGTGATGACTTGGATGATTATGTTTCTGCTGGTCAATTGGTGACGTACTCTATTACCATTCGTCACAGTGCCGAGTCATTGGCGAATGCCTATGATGTGGTCTTCCATGATCCACTTCCTGCGGAACTGGAGAACTACACTCTGATCTCCGCTCTGCTGGATGGAACCACGAATGTTCTTTCGTACTTCACGCTCAATACAGCTACCAATCAATTGGATACCTCAAGTAACTTTGATTTAAATCTAGGTGAAGAAATTGTCCTTACGTTGAGTGGTAATGTAATTGTAGGAACTCCTGGTGATAGCATTATTGAAAATATTGGTGAAATTCGTTGGTCCAGTCTTGATGACAATGTGACCGGTGATGATGCGGGTATTAGTGATGATGTAAACGATCAACGGACAGGAACTCCCTTGAATCCACAGGATCCAAATGATCCGAACACCTATGTGGATACAGATGAGGATCTTCTGATCGTGGGTCAAGGATCCGTTGGAGATCGCGTCTGGTGGGATGTGAACAACAATGGTGCTCAAGATGACTTTGAAATTGGTCTACCTGGGGTTGAAGTTAACCTCTGGCGTGATGACAATGGCAATGGTTATCTAGATGCTAATGATTTCTTCCTCATTTCCACAGTTACGGACTCAAATGGTGAATATCTGTTTACAGAGTTGCCTACCCAATATGATGACGGATCAGGAAATGTATTTGAGATCGATTACATCATCGAAGTTGTCGCACCTGCGGAATGGGTGGAAACTTATGACTTGGATGGCATTGCCACCACAAACACAGCAGCCTTTTCACTCGAAAATGGATCGAAGAACCGTAGAGACGTGGACTTCGGATACCGTGGTGAAGCCTCTGTAGGCGATTACATTTGGAATGATGCTAATTTGGATGGCGTTCAAAATGGTGATGAGGCGGGTATCCCAGGAGTGAAGGTAAGTCTTACCTTCAACGGAGGGGACGAATTCGGAGGCAATAGCCTGACCCTGAATCAAACCACAGATGCAAATGGTAAGTATTTATTTACGAACCTCATTGGTGGTAATTACACCATTACCATTGATCCCAGTACCGTGCCTGAAGATATGTTTATCACCTTTGATCCTGATGGAAATCTCAATGGCAGAAGTTCATTCTCCTTAGGTGGTTTCCAAAGTCGTCGTGATATGGACTTCGGATATGCACGCACACCTGAAGTAGATTTCACCTACGATATCTTTAATAATTTCTCCATCATTCCTTCTCCCTTTGTGGGTGATGGAGAGGGTGAGATTATTATCCTCCGGACTGAAGAAACTGAAAAAGAGCCACCACTACAAATCGCTCCGATTTATAGTGGTGCCGCCGAGCCTGGCTCCACCATTGTTATTACCATTTACAATGCGAAGGGTGAAGAGATCGGTACTCAGACAGTTGTTGCTGATTCTGGTGGTAACTGGATGGCTTCATTCCCCAATGTGGTGATTCAAGAGAATCCTCAGTCGGTATTGATTCATCAGACGCCTCCAGAACATTCTGCCAATGGCAAAGCGGGCTATAATGCACGACCTTATTACGCGACGTCGCTACAGGCAGGACAGTTCTTTAGTGAGCAAAAAGGATCTGCGGCGACAGCGGCTCAAGCGGATGGTACAAGTTTCGAAGACTTGGCTGAATTGCTTGGAACGCCTATTGGACTAGGGAATACCGCCCATGCTTATGAATCACTGGCCGCTCCCGGTCATCCAACCGGACGTTGATTCAAATAGAATTGATATCGCATTTCTACATAAAACTGCTTACACAAATATAAATATGACCACCCCAACTACCTCTATGTCAAAAAATCAAAACACAGATTCCACCTCAAAACGTATTCGCGTTAAATACGAAGATCACACCGCTCGTTATGCAAACCAAGTGGTTTTAAACGGCTCTGCTGAAGAAATCTTTTTGGATTTCTCCTCTGGCCCTCTGCCTGATCCTGCTACAGGTGAATCGGTGATTCCTATTCATACGCGTATTGCCATGTCCCATAGTGCAGCCCGTCGTTTGGTTTCCGCTCTGCAGCAGACGCTCAAACGGATTGATGCTGGATCGACAGGTCCCTCTGCTAAATCATGAGCGATCTTTCCGGACCTCAAGGGGTTCGGATGAGTGCATCCGCACCTGAGGATCATGTTGAGGCCCAAGTTGTAAAGGGTTTTGATCTACTTACGGCACCTGTTGCTCTTGCTCAACGGAGCTTGCAGGTTGCCAAAACACCCTCTGACTTTCGTCCTCTCCTTGAACTCATTCTTGCCCTTACCGGTGGTGAATGCGTTGGCCTTCTCTTCCCAGGTGGGGCAGGGAAGGTATTTGTTTGGTCTGGACCGGATAACGGATTTCGTGAATCGCTCTCTGATGAACTGCTTGCTGAAATGGGGGCTGCGTTTCCTGAGAAACGTACACGAGTCAAAACCCTCTCAGAACCTGATGCGCATGTCTGTGTCGCTTCGCCTGTAGGCGAGGCTGGCGCTTGTTTGTTGGTGGCGGGACTTATCCTGCGCACTAAAAATGCATCCGAGGTTCCTCGGGTCCTCGCCATTTTCCAAGCCGCGTTGGGCTACGTGTTGGCTTTGTATATCCGGCAACGTCAATTGGCCGAAGCTGAAGGCTTTAGTCATAGCGCCGCTTGGGTGGAAATGTCTGCTGCGGCCGTTTCGGCCCCTTATCTTGATGAAGCAAGTTTGAAATTGGCCGAGGATCTTCGCAAACACATGCAGGCGACTCACTCTGCCATTGTGTTGCTTAATCGCAGGGACCGCCCTCATTTACATGCGGTGGCTGGTATTGCTCATTTTGATCCTCGAGGACGATTGGCTGACTTATTGCTGGCCTGTGTGAAAGAATGCTTTCGTGAAAAGTGTATTCTTCAATGGCCTTCAGATGCGAATAAATCTGCAGGTTCTGGTTCCGCGAGTGCAAGTCCTTTGCTTGAACTCGGACATCAACTCCGCGCAGGAAGCATCAAGGTTATCCCTCTCTCTCAACCAGGTGAATCCGCGCGTTCGGCGTTACTGATGGCATGGGCGGAAGGCGTAAAACCTTCCGATGCCGTCGAACGTTTTCTGCAATCGATTGCCCATCCTATGGGCTTACTTTTAGATCGTCTTGAAAAGGCGGAACCTCGTGGTCTCCGTCGTCTTTGGCATCATCTCTGGGAAAAAGCGTCTCGTCATCGTCGCAGGGCCATGCTGTGCGCCGTGGTGGCCATCATTCTTCTATTATGTATGCCCGTGTCGATGCCCATTCGGGTCGATTGCACACTTGAACCTGTTGAACGACGGGTGGTTTCTGCCCGTTACGATGGGGTATTGGAGGAAGCCGTGGTTCGTCCAGGTGATACGGTAGCACCTGGAGCCTTACTTGCACGTCTCGACGAACAACAGTTAAATTGGCACGAAGCTGAACTGCGTGCATCGCGGGAACGGGCGATTCGTCGTCGCGATTTGGCGATGACTGATCCCGAAGCGCCCGTTGCGGATGCGCAAATGGCACAGTTGGAAGTGGAAGGTCTTGACCTTGAACTTAAACTGCTGGCTCACCAACGTGAACACTTGGAAATTCGTTCGCCTATTGCGGGATCGGTTTTGGCCGGTGATTTAGAACGCGCAGCAGGCGTACCCGTAAAACAAGGTCAAGTCCTGTTTGAAATTGGCCCTCAACATCACATGATCGCTGAATTATGGGTTCCCAGCCGAGATGTATCTTTGGTTCAGGAAGGGGCTCCCGTGCGTATTCGCGTGGTGGCTTTTCCCGGGGAAAGTTGGAACAGTGAAGTTGAACGCATTTATCCCCATTCGGAAACCTCCCATGCCAGCAATGTGTTCAAAGTCTCCGTCCCCATGGAATCCATTGAAGGGATTGAGCTTCGGGCGGGAATGGATGGTAAAGCCGTAATCGATGGGCCACGTGCTCCATTAGCTTGGGTACTTTCCCGCCGTTTGGTTCAGTTTGTACGAAGTGTGGTGTTCTGGTAATGAGTGCCGATCGGCCTGCAAATGTTCGAGAAATATCCGCTCTGCATCCACGTTTGCGTGATGATTTGCATTTTGTTTTTCAGGAGTTTTCTGGAGAGCGATGCTGTGTGTTGGAAGATCCTGTCACCTCACGATATCACCGTATTGGATTAGCTGAACACGCCCTGATGCGCAGACTGGATGGCAAAACGCCCTTTGCCGAAGCTTGCGCCCGGGCGGCCTTGGAGTCTGGATCAGAAGCCCTCAGTGAACGTTCTTCACTGGCGCTTTTGGCGTGGTTGGTTGAACATCGTTTGGCTGACCTCGGGGGGAATGTTCCGATTGATGTGTTGGATGAAAATCGTTCCCGCAAACTATCGGCGTCTGTGAGCAGTTTTTTTAACTTACTCTCTATTCGTATCCCTTTAGGTTCTCCTGATCGTTTTCTAAAAAAGTGCAAACCGCTTGCTTCCTTTTTTTGTAGCCATTTCTTTTTTGTGCTGTGGATGATTACCGTTGTGGGAGGTTTGTTGCAGATATTTGTGCATCGGGAGGAATGGAAGCAAGATGCGGTGGGGATACTTGCCCCCGCAAACTGGTTGTGGTTAATGGCTGTTTGGGCCATCCTCAAGGTTTGGCATGAGTTTTGGCATGGCTTGGTTTGTATTCACCATGGCGGACGGGTCAGGGAAGCGGGGATGTTATTGATTGTGTTGATGCCCCTGGGTTATGTGGACGCAAGTTCGAGTTTGGCTTTCCCCTCACGATGGAAACGTATTCAGGTGGCTGGCGCGGGCATGTATGGTGAATTATTTCTCGCTGGGATTGCTGCTGGAGTTTGGACCCTTTCGGGTGATGCGCTGGTACGCCATTTGGCCATTAATACGGTGATGATGGCGGGAGCGACCACCATTCTGTTTAATATGAATCCATTGATGAGGTTTGACGGGTACTACATCTTGTCGGATCTGATGGGGGTGCCGAATTTAAGTACGCGCTCTTCCGCATGGTTGCGCTATGTGGCCTCCCGCATCTTTCTGGGTCGCAAAAGCGATTCTACCCCTGAGACGGGTGGGAAATCTCCACTTCTTTATGTGAGTTATGGTTTGCTGGCTCTGCTGTGGCGTATTTTGGTGATGGCAACGCTCTTGCTCGGAGCGACCTTACTCTTTCGTGGAGGTGGATTAGTCATTGCGGTTTTGTCGATCCTGGTAACGCTGATCAATTTTATTCATCGCACGGTTAAAAAGTGGAACGATGGTGGGGGGGATGATTTCCCTTGGCCCACTTTCCTTTTTCGGACGGGTTTGGCGCTGCTTTTGTTCGGCATGGTTTTGTTTGTTCCATTCAAGGCGCGGGTTACGTCCCCCGCTGTGGCCCAATATGCAGGTGAAGAAATTCATCGGGTAGATCTACCGGGGCGCGTCGCAGAATTTTATGTCAGAGATGGAGAGGCCGTAGTGGCAGGACAAAAGTTGCTCCGCCTTGAAAATTTAGAAGCTCAAAATCGTTTGCAGGCCCTTCGTCTTGAAGTGAACCATCAGGAAATCCGTTATCGGAAAAAGTTTTTATCTGGAAAACCTGCAGAAGCCGAAGCGGAAGCAGCTACGTTGAAAGGCTTGCGTGAACAGTATCACGAATTGCAAAAGCGAGTGGATAGTCTCGAAGTGCGTGCTTTGTCGGATGGCATTGTCCTGGCGCCAGATCTTCAACGTATGGAAGACATGTACCTCAGTAATGGCAATGAGATCATTCGTTTGGCGCAACCATCACGTATTGAATGGATTTTGCCTGTCCCCGTGACGGATGCTGAGGATTTTCGTATGCAATTGGGGAGGGAAGTGTGGATTTTGCCTGAAGGACGCTTTCGTGCCATTCCCGGGGTGTTCTCTCGGATGGCTGGACGAGCGGTCACCACTCCGGACTATCAGGCCTTGACGGTGCTCGCGGGTGGCGAATTGTCTCTACGAGCCAACTCAAAACCGAGTAGAGATCATCCCCATGAATTGATTCAACCCGTCTTTTGGGGGGTGGTGGAATATGCCGGTGATGAAGCGCTTTCGTTGCGTGCTGGTGAACGCGCACATGTCCGCTTTAACTCCACCTATTCGTTGAGTATTTGGCGACGTACGATTCGAGCCTACGAGAAATTCCTCGATATCGTGTTCGCCCGTATTGGCAAAGAGTCTTGAGGGATTATGGCTGCATCATTTTCTTTGCTTAAATTCGAAGGGGGGACCGATTGGACGCAATCCGTTCGCAGGGTTGGTTTGCTCGAACCTCGTTGCAAAGCACTTTCTGATGAAGGACTTCGTGAAGCATTTCATGCGATTCGAAAGGATGACCAAGATCGGTTACGTGGTGAAGACTTGTGTTGGGCCATGGCCTGCGTTCGTGAGGCCTGCCTGCGTGCGGTCGGGATGCGCCCCTATGATGTGCAGGTTCAAGCAGGGTTGATTCTTGCTTCAGGACATATTGCGGAAATGGCTACGGGTGAGGGAAAAACCTTGGTGGCGGCATTGCCTGCTGCCGTGTTGGCTCTGCAAGGTCGGGGCGTGCATGTGGCCACCGTGAATGCCTATTTGGCCGAACGTGACCACGAAATTATGCAACCTATCTTTGCGTTTTTAGGACTTAGTTCTGCGCTGCTTCCCGAGCGGGGGGCTAACGATCCCAAACGTGAGGCATATGCCGCAGATATTACCTATGGCACGGGTTATGAATTTGGCTTTGATTTCTTGAGAGATCAATTGGCCTCACTTTCCCGTCGCCCTCCTCAAGCCGGTGAACAGTGGCGTTCTTCGTTGTTGGGGCAAAGCTTACCGCAGTCTGCGCCGCCCATGCAACGACCTTTGGCACATGCGATTATCGATGAAATTGACAGTGTTCTTATTGATGAAGCGATTACACCTTTGATTATCAGCGCTGCGGTTCCTTCGGGTGAAAATCCTGCGGCTGCGGTGTACCGACAGGCCAATGAGTTAGCGCTTTCCCTTGAACAGGGCAAAGCCTACATCTGTAATGCAGTGGGTCGACCTTCGTTCACTCCGGCGGGAATGGTGGAGGTATACGACCATGCACCTACATTTCCCGCATCCTTGATGAAACGGGCATGGCATGAATATGTGTTACAGGCCCTATGCGCCCATAAATTACAATCTCGGGATGTGCATTACCTTATCCGCAACGGGGCGGTGGAAATTATTGATGGAAATACGGGCCGAAGCTTTAGTGATCGCAAATGGCGAAGTGGATTGCATCAAGCGGTGGAAGCCAAAGAAGGCGTAGAAATTACGCATGAAACCAGTTCTGAAGTAACCATTTCCCGTCAACGATTTTATCAAATGTATCCGTTTTTATGTGGCATGACCGGAACGGCTTATGAAGAAAAAGCTGAATTTAAATCGGTCTATGGTTTGGATGTGGTGCTGGTACCTCGACACCGCCCTTTATTGCGGAAAGATCATCCTCCCAAGGTCTTCAAGACCCGGGCGGACATGATGGATGAACTTGTGCGCGAGGTTCGTGACATGTTGAAACGGGGACGTCCTGTCCTAATAGGTACCCGTACCTTATTGCGTAGTGAGGAAATTTCAGAGCGATTGCAGGCTGAACAGATTGACCATGTGCTGCTGAATGCACGTCAGGACGCGGATGAAGCCCGCATCATTTCCGAAGCGGGGCAAAAGGGACGTGTGACCATTGCTACCAACATGGCGGGGCGAGGTGCGGATGTGCCTTTGGGAGAAGGGGTTTCGGATGCCGGGGGATTACATGTGATCGGGGTTGAATTAAATGAATCCGCACGAATTGATCGGCAACTTTCCGGACGGGCAGGGCGCCAGGGGGATCCTGGTTCCAGTCGGTTTTATGTGACCTGGGAGGATGATTTGGTTTTTCATCCCGTGGTGCTGGCAGGGCGGGGCGCGCAAAAGCCTATTCGATCCAAAGCCAAATATTTTTATCGTGCACAGGCCTTGTTGGAAAAAGACTCTTTTCGAAGTCGCCGTTCCGTGATGCGCGAAGACAAATGGTTAGACAAAATTAAACGTAACCTCTAAGGTTCTCATATGACTTTAAAAATGCTCTCTTTTATCATGGTGTGTGGGTGGATAACGGTTTCTCACGCTGAAGAATTGTTTTCCTATACTGAACCTTCCCGATTGGCTCAGGCTGCTTTTTCTGAGGCGGGCGTGTTGGATGAATTGTTGGTGAATGAAGGGGATGCCGTAAAAGACGGACAGGTATTGGCTCGTTTGGATAATAAAATCCTTCTCCATGATCTGAATATTGCAGTTGAGCAGTTACGACTTCAAAAATTGCGTTTTTCGCAATTTGAGTTATTGCAAAAACAAGGCAATCTTTCGCCTGATGAATTTGAGCGGGCCCGGGCTGATTTATTGATTTCGCAAGAACGGGTGAATCGGATTTATGCTCAAATCGATGGACGCACCTTGAGAGCACGTTTCGACGGGGTGGTGTTGCGCATTCATCGCGAGTTGTCTGAGAGTATTGCCGCTGCCAACACCGAAGTGTTGACCTTGGCGGCCTTGCACCCCTTGCATGTCACGTTTAATGTGCCTTTGGAGCAAACCGATGCATTTGTTTTGGGACAGGAAATGCCTTTGATGTTGGAAAATGAAGTCGAAAAAACAGGCAGGGTTGATTTTATCTCCCCCGTGATCGATGCGGCCAGTCGCACCGTGAGGATTCGTTTGGTATTGGAAAACGAAGATCAATCTCTTCGCAGTGGTATGCGTTGTACGCTAAAGCCCCAGCCTGCACCTTAACAGGCGCAGGCTGCGAAGATCCTTTTACGTTCTTCTTTTTATGAAAGTACGGAATAAATTTTTTCGGCAATAAACAACACCCCTGGACTGAAGGGGTGGACCGCATCTTCGGCAAAAACATCGGGAGGTAAGCCTGCCGCCAACAAGGTTTGGACTTCATGGTGAAGGTTGAGGAAAGATAGCTGATGTTTACGAGCGATGTCTTCTACGATTTGAATATATTCAGGGAGATGGCTCAATACCTTATGACGATAGGCATGGGGGTTTGTTTCTAGACTGGCATAAAAGGGGGAAACCAAAAGAATGCGCGTGTCGGGTAATTCTTTTTGGGTGATGGTGATGATTTCATCGTAAATGGCTCTGAATTGTTCTGGAGATTGTTTCTCATTGATCACCGGATCTTGGAGCCAACGGTTAAGATCATTAATACCAATTTTGATCACAAGTTGATCAGGACGATGGGCCAAAACATGGTCGCTCCAGCGAGAACGAAGGTCGTCGACGGTATGTCCGTTGATGCCCCGGTTGATGAAATGGATTCGTTTAGCAGGTTCCCGAATACTCAAAATATCAGAAAACATGCGGGCGTATCCTGATCCATGTGGGTAAGATTCATCTTTGCGTCCGGCATCGGTAATGCTGTCGCCAATAAAAAGAAAAGTTTGCTGGGAGGTGAGTTGTATGCTCATAGAATATGTTGTGGAATGATGGGGGTGATGTGTCGGAGAAAATTAGTTTAATTGCATGGAGATGATTAACGTAATACCAGACCACTGGCATAACGGGTTGTGATTTCCAGTTCATCGATGGATGTGATACGTCGTCCGTCGATATAGAAATTTTCGATATTGATATTTTGAATGTCAGCTTCGGGGCTCCATCCGCCAATCATAGAAACAGTGTAGCCGGCATTAGAAGGGGTTAAGCTCCATTTAATATTGCGAAGAGTGACATTGCGAATGCGGCCGGTAATGTCGCCAACTGAATAACGTGAGCGCGAGATGCGGAAATCAATCAATTTGTCGTAACAATGCTCAATTCGAATATCATCGAAGGTGATATCTTCCACCAACGCTTGGGCGTAGTTGTGAATGGAAAATACGGCGCCTTGTCCATGTACGCACAACACATCGATGTCGCGAAAGGTGACATTGCGAACATAGTCCACATTGAGTTCGTGACCGATTTCCATGGCGTTGCCGGAAGGGGCATTGAGGAAGGTGCAGTTTTCCACCAAAACGTCTTCTACATTTCCCCGTCCATCACAGGGCACACGGTTTCCGTTTTGGGCGCCGATTATAAAAGCTTTGATCACAACGCAATCGTCATTATTCCTGAGGAAACAATCATGGATATGTACTTTGCGACAGCCCACGACATCGATGCCGTCGGAACTCATGACTTCGCCAATTTGTTTTACATTAAAAATATCTACGTCATCGCAGTCGACCGGCACTAACATCCATCCACTGGGATGAATCATGGTGATGTCGCGCACGGTCACCTGTTGGCAACGGTGGAAGCGGGCCTGATGCATAAACTCTCTGGCGGGATGAAAATAGTAGCCACCATCCAAAATACCATGACCTCGGAGGGTAATCGAAGATGCGTTATGGGCGCGTACTTTTCCCCGGAGAACGGCGCCCCCTTCGATGTAGAGGGTTTGTCCATCTTTAAGTAAGCATTCACCGACTTCGTAAACTTGACCTGCCTTATACCAGATCACCTGCGGATCGTCAGGATCGGGTCGATCCGTTTCTGGTGGGTTGGCCCAGAGGAAAAGGGGGAGTCTGCCAGGAATTTCTAAACTCAATTTGTCAGGCTGATGGAGCGTAAATGTAAAAGAAGCCGCGTGAATTTGAGCGTTGATTCCACGATTTAAGGGGCGGATGTCGACTTTGTCGATCGGAATACGGTCGGCATAAGAAACTTCCACCACAACCGGCCCATCTGTGGGATCGTAAATGACGTTTGCAAAGTTGGCTTCATCTGTGTGAAGAATTTCCACAGGTTTCCCATCGATATGTAGGTGAATATCGTAAGCAAAATCGCAAATACGAGGATGTGTAAACGTGGTGATCATGGTGCCCCTTTAATCATTCATGGGCTCATTCATCAATCAAAATTGGGGATCGTCCGCGGGTTTTACATACAGGGGATTAAATTTGAGTCAAAAACGATACAAGTTGATTTTTGCTGAAGGGAAACGCGATAGAATATGTGGAATTACATGTTTTTCGTCCATCTTTGTTTCCGACAGTGTGATAGGCGTATTGTAACTCTTCAGCCCCCTCTACTCTTATGAAAACCACTCTAGCTGTTCGTTATGTCTATCCTTTGTTTGCTGCCGTTTTTTTGATTTTATGCAACGGTTCTGCCAAACAAGTGCCCAAACCTACTGAAGTCTTTGGACGCATACAATTGGTTTCGCATTTTCCTGATGTGAAAGTCAAAGTGGTGGATAACTTTCCCGACCTTAAAGTGAAGCGTGTCAATGCCTTTGCCGATGCCACGGGTGAATGGCAGATCGTCGATAACTTTCCCGACTTTAAAGTGCAAGTGGTTGAAACCTTCCCAGACTTCACCATTCAATGGGTCGATAATTTTCCAGGAGTGCGTTAAAGCCTTACAGATATTTTCTACGTCAATCCATTTGCTGGTTTCTTGTTATTTTTTCATTATTGTACTTCCTTCCTTTGGGTTTTCGGGCAAAGACCATGTTTATGATAACGTCTATTGATCATTTAAATATTGTGGTGCGTGATTTGGATCTCATGTGCGATTTTTTTGTATTGCTGGGATTTGTGGTTGAAGACAGGGCTGGTTTATCAGGGGAGTGGATTTCTGAAATTGTGGGGTTAAAGGACGTCGATGCTGAATATGTAAAATTAGCGTTTCCCGGATCAGGAATGCGTTTGGAATTAATTCGATATGAGACGCCACATTCGGATAAACCTGTCGATGGCGGAGTTGCGCATGATCCTGGTTTTCGTCATTTGGCTTTTGCGGTGACAGCGTTGGATGATGTGGTTGCCCGCCTGAAAAAGGAAGGGGTCAGCTTTTTAAGTTCGGTGCGCACTTATGAGGTCACCGGGAAACGTTTAGTGTATTTTCGTGGACCAGAAGGTATTTTGTTAGAATTAGCTGAATATCCTGCGTAGATCCCGTCTTGTGTGATTTGGGCGATTTGGACCTTAGGAGAAAAAAGTGTCATTTGTTTTGGGCCTGGGCGCGGTAGTCCCGGGGGGTAAAGGTCGTTGCGCTTTTGAAAATACGACTGAAGGCTTGGGGAGATCCAAATCCTGCATCCATCGCCACATCGGCAATGGAGAGGGGGGTGGTTCTTAACAGGGCCATCGCTCGGGTAATGCGATAATTGTGAATGTAAGCACCTAAAGGTACTCCCGCCGCTTGTTTAAACAGTACCCGTAATCTTGATTCTGAATAGCCAATGGCTGTTGCGAGATCTGCAATGGTGATACTTTGCCTTCTCCATTCTTCCAAACAGCCATTTACACTACGAATGAGACTGTTTTCTGATGCGTAGGGCGGATTCGTGCGACCCTCTTGATTGTCTTGCCGTAAACATAATAATAATCGCAATAATGCGCATTGAAGTTGTGCGCTTTGTAGAGAGGAGGAAGGGGCATGCCATTCTTTGAGTAAACTTTCCAGTTGCTGCTGGGATTTTTCTCCGGGGGTGAGCACCTGATTTCTCAAGGGTTCTAAAAAGTGTTTTGACGCTAATTCAAAGCTGCAAAATAACCATTTTAGCGCGTGGGAACTCAGCTGACTGTAGTGGTGAAATTGGTAGGGGAGGATCAGCAGTGCTTGACCGGGTTTGAACTGTAGTTCCAGATGATCAAGGTGTACAACCCCTTCGGTTTGAAGGTTAAAACAGAGCAGGGCTCGATGATGAGATCGATTATGTAAGGCGTTCTGCTGCAGCTTTTCTTTGTTTTTTCTGAGGAAAAATAAAATGTGGCTCGGCAGGGACAGGGTGCTGGTTCCTATGCCAGTAAAATAATCTGCAGGTTCCATTACCTGTAATAAGTGTTCGTCCATATGACCGCTATATCTAAAATTCGACAAAAAGACAATATAGTTAAATATTAAACATAATGGGCACTTAATTATTATTTATGTGCTGGGAATGAACGCTTATGGTGAGTTTTTAAATGAAAAAGGACCATATGACCCATCAAAACGCTTTTACTCCTATTCTCGATCCTGAATTTGAACCCGCCATTTTATGGAACCTTGCCTATCAAACTGACGTAAGTTCATCCACTCAAGGACGACCTGTTTCCATTGCCTTGGTGCGACCCGATGAAACCTGTACGATTTTTGAGACCCAAATTTTACCTTTGACGGCTGAGAATACATCTCGGACCCTATTTTATTTGGAACGTATTTTGAAATTTCTATTATGGCAACGTGGTGGATCTACGGTTTTGATTGCTGGTTGTGATGAGTATACTTCAGCCTTAGCCTCTATCTATGCGCCGGGGGGAGCGAGAGCCTTTGATTACGAATTTTTTGGTGAAAAAACGTATCTCCAACCCTTAGAAGTTAAATCCTGTGCCTTTTCGGATTTACCTGTCGCGAATGAACAGGCTGTAAGCCTGGGTCGCCATTTGGATGGCTGTCGTATCGGGTTTGATCTTGGGGGGTCTGATCGCAAATGCGCCGCAGTGATCGATGGAGAAGTTGTTTTTTCTGAGGAGGTCGAATGGAGTCCGTATTTTGAAACAGATCCCCGTTATCATATCGCAGGAATTCAAGACACCCTGGAACGTGCTGCCGCTCATTTACCTCGTGTGGATGCCATTGGTGGAAGTTCCGCAGGTGTGTATGTAAACAATGAAGTCCGGGTGGCATCCCTTTTTCGTGGCGTATCTGATGAAGATTTTCAAAACAAGGTGCGACGTATCTTTTTTGATCTGCAAGCGCGCTGGGACCATATTCCTTTTGATGTGGTAAACGATGGTGAAGTGACAGCCTTAGCCGGCTCAATGAGTTTAAATGAAAACGGCGTTTTAGGATTGGCCATGGGGACGAGTCAGGCGGTGGGCTATGTAACCGTAAACGGGAATATTACTCCCATGTTAAATGAATTGGCTTTTGCACCCATTGATTACCGTTCCCATGCTCCTGCAGATGAATGGTCGGGTGATCTAGGCTGTGGCGTACAATATTTTTCTCAACAGGCCGTGGCGCGTTTGGTGCCCTTAGCCGGGATTGAGTTGCCCTCTGAAATGCCCTTCCCAGAACAGTTAATTGAAGTTCAGAAACTGATGGCTGCAGGTGATCAACGGGCTGAAAAAATTTATGCCACTATTGGAACATATTTGGGATATGCCATCGCACATTATGCAGACTTTTATGAAATTCGTAAAATTCTATTGCTGGGAAGGGTGACCAGTGGGGAGGGAGGCACTGTGATCATCAAAAAAGCTGAAGAAGTGTTGCGTGGAGGATTTCCACACTTGCATCAACAGATTGAAATCGTCACTTTGAGTGAAAAAAATAAACGTCATGGTCAGGCGGTCGCGGCTGCGAGTCTGCCCAAAATTGGAGAAGTTATATGAATCCTTATTTGAAATTTGTAGAAGATATTGAAGCAGGCGTTAATGCCGCCAAAGGCTTATCGGTATCCGGTTGTACTCCTTGTGTAGCGTCTACATCAAAGGTATTGTTGTTTATGCCTCATCCTGATGATGAATGCATTGTTGGCTTGTTGCCCCTTCGATTAATGAGAGAGGCTGGGATGCAAATTATCAATGTGCCCGTCACTTTTGGCAGCAATCCCGAACGTCAGGCAGGTCGTGCGGTTGAATTGGCCGATGCCTGTGCATATTTGGGATGGACGATTCATCAGGAACACGAGGACTATCAGGCCTTAGGATGTGAAGATGTGGTGTCTATTTTGAAACACTATAAACCTGAAGTGATTTTCTTCCCTCATGCAAAAGATTGGAACTCCCGACACATATCGACCCATCATTTGGTTGTAGATGCTTTAAAACAAATGGAGCCTGATTTTAGCTGCACCGTAGTGGAAACAGAATTTTGGGGCGCAATGGATGACCCTAATCTCATGGTCGAAGGCGATGCGAAGACGGTTGCGGATCTGGTAGGGGCTATTTCTTTACATGTTGAAGAGGTCTCTCGAAATCCTTATCATCTTTTATTACCCGCGTGGATGCAGGATAACGTGCGTCGTGGTGGGGAATTGGTGGGTGGTCAGGGTCAGGCGGCTCCAGACTTTTCTTTTGCGACCTTATATCGTTTGCGAAAATGGGAAGAAGGCGCATGGCAAAAAGTGCTTGATCAGGGATGCACCCTGCAGGCCGGAAAAGAACAACTTGCGAGGATTTTCTCATGGAAATGATTATCAAAGAAACTGCAGAGACTACCAGTATCACCGCCGCCCGATGGGTGGCACGTTTGGTGAGAGAGAAACCTAATGCGGTTCTCGGGTTGGCCACAGGGAGTACCCCTTTGAAGTTGTATCAGGAATTGATCCGTCTGCATCAGGAAGAAAACTTGGATTTTAGTGAAGTCACTACTTTTAACTTGGATGAGTATATTGGATTGCCTCGTGATCATGAGCAATCTTACTACACCTTCATGTGGAAAAATTTGTTCAGCCAAATCAATATAGACCCCAAAAAAGTGCATATTCCTGATGGCATGGCGCCGGATATCCCCGCCGCTTGTGCTGCCTATGAAGAAGCGATTACCCAGGCGGGAGGCATTGATTTGCAAGTGCTGGGTATTGGATCAGATGGTCATGTGGGGTTTAATGAACCGACATCTTCTTTCGCATCACGTACAAGGATTAAAACACTGACACGTCAGACCTTAAAAGATAATGCCCGCTTTTTTGATGGTGATGAATCTCAAGTGCCTCAGCATTGTATCACCATGGGAATTGGCACCATTATGGATGCAAGATGCACCTTGATGCTTGCTTTTGGTAAAGCCAAGGCAGAGGCGATTGCCGCCATGGTGGAAGGCCCGGTTGCGGCTGTCGTTCCTGCCTCCATTCTGCAACATCATCCTCATGCGAAAGTATTTATAGATGATGAAGCTGCGTCGGGTTTGCAACGTGCTGACTATTATCGTTGGGTGTACGATGGTAAGCCTGAGTGGCAAATTGATGCCTGAATGATGAAGCTTAAAGCTTTCTCAAGAAGTTAACGGCGGTGGCGATGTCCTGCTGAGGATGTTCGCCTACCTCCCGTTCAATGGTCAAGTATCCGTCTGTATATCCATGGGTGCGTAACGCATGGAGGTAGTCCTGAAAGGGGACTTCTCCTTCACCGAGTGGGGTTTCGAGGATGACGTCTTCAATGGAAAATCCTGAAGGGGCAGGATCACCGGCAAAAACGCCATAGAGGATTTCTGGGTCAAGCTCTTTAAGATTACAACCGTCTTTGGCATGGGTATGCACAATGTAGGGTGCCAGAGTTTCGACGGCTTGGGGAATGTCTTCCCGACAAACCATGACCAAGTTTGCGGGATCAAAATTGACACCCACGCCGGAATCAGGACCCAGATCATCCAAAAACATACGTAACACTTTTGCGGGTTCAGGTCCGGTTTCAATGGCGAGGGTGATGCCAAGGTCATGAGCATAACGGCCTATTTCTTTACAGGCTGCTTGCATGAGTGCATAACGTGGATGTGAGGGATCTGAGGGTATGACACCAATATGAGTGGTGACTACGGATGAGTTGAGTTTTTTCGCAAGGTCAATGACCTGTTGGGTCTTCGCTATTTTCGGGGTGTTTTCTGAGGCAAGGGCAAAGCCATGACCACCGAAATCGCCACAGACGGCGGCGACTTCCAGACCTGCATCAGACAGTTGATGACGAAAAGCTTCAAGCTTTGCCCCCTGTAATTTTGAAAAGTGGGTTTCACCTCCCGTAGCGTAGAGTTGAATACCGTCGATGTTCAATGCGGCAGCCGCTTGTATGCTTTCTTCTAAACTCAACCGAAACGACTCTAACATTACTCCAATTTTAAACATGATAACTGATACTCCTGATGTGTTCGATAATGCGTATGGATTCTTCCATTTCCTGAGGGGAGAGTAAGGGAGGTGGAATCTGCGGGGGTGGTGCCAGGCAATAGGCAAAAAAATCTACCAACTGATCCTTGATTTGATTGTTTGCGGGGGCAATCCAACCTTGAACATCACAGGCGATGTCTCGATCATTGACTGACAGCCTTTTTTGAATAAAATCACCCTGAAAAAGATCACCTGTTGTACTTTGTAAGTGAACCTGACGACATTTGGGCGCATCGTCGGGTACCAACCATGATACGAAAAGTTGTCCTCTTACACCTTCCTCATGAAGTAGACTGACTTCCATTTCCATAATACGATCTTTGATGATGCGCGAGGAGCGTACCTCTACTTTTTGTACAGACCCAAATAGATAATGAACCAAGTCTAGATCATGGATGAGTTTATCGATGATGATGTCATCAGGAATGCGAGAGGGATGTGCTTGGGTTCGTTCGAAACGGTACTGGCGAATTTGAAGTCCCTCATCATTAATTAAATGATGTAGTTTGATAGCTACGGGATTGTATCGCTCGACATGCCCGGCCAACAGTCGACAACCATGCGTAGCTGCGCTATGAATTAAGGTCTGACATTCTTGGAGGGTCGGGGTGATGGGTTTTTCAACCAAGGTATGAACACCTGCGTCCAGGGCCTGGCTAGCCAATTCAAAATGGCTGAGGGTGGGGGAGGCGATCAGGGCAATATGAGGCTGTTGTTCCTGTAAAAGCGTTTGCCACTCTTGATAAAACGGAATGTTAGGGAAGTTCTGTTGTTTATGAAGATCGGGATCACAAAGGGCGCAGATCTTCATACGTTTGATTTGTTGAGGTAAATCTGCTTTATAATAGGCTTCTGAAATACCTGCCTGCAGCGAGGTGAGGGCCTTGAGATGGATGACGCCCATACTGCCGAGGCCCGCCAATGCCACCCGCACAGGAGAATGATCCCGGGGAAGAAGGTGAAGGGGGGAATGGGCGTGAGTGGGCATATGTATTCCACTAGAATATCTTGGTGTGGACAAAGGTTTTTTCTCCGTTTTCAGCAGGATTATCGATCATGATGGGGAGAAAAGTGGGAGAAAGAGTTTAAGTAAAAGGTTTTATTTATATCATTTATGCTTACTCTTTCATCGAATTTTTTAATTAAAAGCACATAATATATTCATTTTTTCATGAAAGATATCAAAAGTTAACAAATGGATGAGCTTCATAAATCTGTAAGGTTGGAGAAAGTTCAGTTTCGTGATGTGGTCATGAATGGATCAAAAGCTTCACGGTTGGCTTATCCCATACGCATGGGGCTGGAGACTCGTTGCCGCATTGACTACGGTCAGCGGGGTGCGATGCGTACCATAGATGAACCTTGTTGTATTTTTCAATATACCTTGAAGGGTGAAGGCGTATTTTCGGATGAAAACGGTGAAGTTGCCGTGCCTGCAGGCTGTGGGTTTCTCTGTGAATCTCATGATCCGAACATTGCGTATCATTATCCCGTTGATGGTACTCAGCCGTGGGAATTTGTGTATATCAATTTTAACGCAGATCCCTTGGCAGGACTGGTGCGGGAATTTGGAAAACGGTTAGGGCGGGTGGTATCACTACCTATGACATCTTCGATCCTTCAGCGCTTTCTGTTTTTAGCGCAAGAACGAGATTCGCTCCTGTTTATGACGGCAGGTGAAGCCTCGGCTTTGGTGATGGATTTGCTGAGTGCCTTGGCCAGTGCAGCCGCCGGGGAACCCGAAAGCAAAGAAGACCTTTTGATCAAACACATCCAAACCCAAATTCATCAGCGTTTACCGGAAGGGCGGATTGATTTAATCGATCTCGCAGAAGCGTTAGGAATGAGTCGTGGAAATCTTTGTCGCTTCTATAGGCAACAAACGGGGCTGACGCCCTATCAATATATCCTACGAAAGCAAATGCTGTTGGCTTGTCAATGGTTGCTCGATGAACAGCTCAGTGTAAAAGAAACCGCAAATCGGTTGGGCTTTTCGACTCCCGCAAATTTTATTCGCTCTTTTAAACAGGTCACGGGTATGACCACCCGTGAATTCCTCAGTCAAGGCTTACTCCCACGACTTTGAAGCTCTTCTACGGAGATGAACCTACTGAAGAGCATTCTTGAATAAGGTACGAAAATACCCCGTCTTTTGACGGGGTAAAATCAGTCATCAATCAGGATCCCGTCCAAGAGATCTTGTCCCTGGTTGGGGCTTAGCCGTTCGCATATGTCTTAGTTGATTATATGCTGACATGTTGAGGGTGGCAACCATGTCTGTGTTGCCAGCGCTTCTCACCCGCTGTTGGGGCGAGGGCTGCTGAGGCTTACAGTCAGGCGCTTCTCATTATTGTGCCAGGAAAGAGGGATTAAGGCGTGTCAATATATGATAACCACTGATGACGTGGTTTAGGTTCTCCAAACTCTTGAATTTCGAGGGCCGTATATGTATGTCGCATTCCGCTGGGTGAAAATACCACGACCCCGGTAACCCGGTTTCCGGGTTTTAGAACCTGCACGCTATCATAAATATACTTCCAGTTATCCTTCCCTTGTTGTGCCACCTGGACAACCACCCGGTTTTTGGGATCAGGGTTGGGGGTGAATACGGCTAAATTTCCAGGGGCTATTTTTTTTACTTTATCATTTATGGAGGCTGCTATGGGCGTTAGGCCTAAGTTAATTATTCGGATCGCATTTTCCGGATAGTGTTGCAGGTCACTATTGTATAAGGCTACATGGGTGTCCGCCTTGCTGTCTCCGGGCCGGATCACGGCAAGTACGGAGGTGGTTTTGTCCGGGACTTTTAGAGTCGCGATTTTTACGCGGGGGGATTCGGTATCTTGGTTTCGAATATTCTGCTGTGGATTTGGTGGGGGAGGAGGCAGATTTTTATACACTTCCAATTCACTGCCCGCTGGCCGCAAGATCATATTGCTGATGGCATAGGGATAAGAGCTCACTTTTTGAAACCCCTCCTCCAATTTTACGGAATAGCCTTGTCCCTGCGATTCGTCCAGGAAAAGCATGCGCACTTGTACGGGCGGAGGTGATTTATCCGATGTTTGTGCGGTGACTTTGGTGGTCAAAAGGCATAAAATGGAAAGTGAAAACAAAAAGCGGAAGCTGAGCATGATTAAATTTCCTCTGGTGTGAGCCAACGGAAGGAGACGATACGGTATCGACGGCCGAAAGCAATATTGATGTTAGATTGGGGGTCTTCGAAGGGTTCATCTGCATCCGTATCTATATAGTCCGGTATACGTTGAACCATCACTTCACACCAAGCCCGGGCGTCACCGGCATCGCCATAGGCACGAATCCGGAAGGTGTCTGAGCGGGGGGTCAGTACCGGTCCGATTACGGAAAGTACATCAGATTGGAGGAGGTAGCCCGGGAAGCCGTCTACCACGGTGGTGGCGCGGTATTCCGGATCGATAATATGGTTTTCGTGGGTACTGGTTTGAATTTGGAAGAGTGGATCCACGTCGTTCCATTTATTCAGGACTTTATCAATGGCGGATTGCAAGGCGCCACTGACACCTAGATTTTCTGGGTCATCTCCAGGGTCCACGATTTTCCGGTTAACGAAATCAGACATGGAAAGAAATGGTCCGCGGAGCCGGACTTGGGTTACCATTTCCTCAGCGAGAAGGGTTAGTTCGTTCTCGTTGAGATCCCGAATTCCGTTCCAGGCATTTGCATGGTTGGCGGTTTCTGCATCGGTTGAGGCGCCGTATCTGAGCAGGGTGCGGGCGAAGGGGGCATTGGGGTCGGTTTCGCTCCCTTTGGCCACGCCGCGCATACTCGCAAAAAGGGCTTTCCAGGCGTCAACGGAAGTGGAGTTGATATTGAATGCCCCTTCGATTAACAGGTTGCTGGCCGCCATGCGGCTGTTTGCCTGATTGTCAGGGTTCCCGTCTCCCCGGAAGCCGTCTGGATCATCCCAGGGGACACTGGAGGGGTCGCGAAAGGGTTGGTATCTGGAATTTGTCAGGGTATCCGTTTCGAAATCAAAGTTGCCCTGGGTAGGGTAGGTTGAAAAATAGAAGCGGTCCCAAAGGATGTCATTCCAGATATAGGATCCGTCATAATGAAACCCGCTATAGACCCGGTCCATCAGTCGGTTGCGTTTCACCCGGGGGTTGGCATATGAATTTCCGATGGTGTAGTTGGATTGCCAGGACTGAACGGTGGTGGCGATTTGATGATTTCTGCCCAGAGTGTTGTGGGTTTTGGAAGAGCTTTCCCATCTATCAGCATCGATAAAGGAGTTGATGTTGAGATGCTGTAGTTGTCCGATTGAAGCAAGGGGAACGTCGGGGGTAGGGATGTCGTACATCCAGTTGCGAAAGCCTACATCGGCTCCCAGTCCGTAGGGGCCCGAGGTATTGTAACTGCTGGAGGGATCACCGGCATTCACTGCCCCCCAGCGGATGTTTTTGAAAGTTACGTCTTGGGTTAAGCCTAGCAAGTCGGCGTTGAAGTATCCTTCATTTCCGGGGAAGCCTTTTTTAATGATGGCGCGGGCCCATTGCAATAAGTGGGTTTCACTGGTGTATCCGTGGTATCCGCCGATGGCATTTGTACGATAATTTTGCTGTAGGAAAAGGGAATGTTGACCCTGACTTCCTGCGAAGGCGTCAAATAACCGGTAGGAGAGGCCGCCGCCTTCCCGATTGAATCGGGTGGGGTACACCAAGAAGACACTGTCTCTATTTTCGGTGGCGCTGGAGATATGGGTTTGTGCTTCCTGGAGGAGTTGTCGGTCGTTGGGGTTTGCGCGGTCGTAGTCGAGGTATAATTTGGCGGATGAAATCCCCGGACTGGGGGTGAAGAGAGTGGCGTAGGTTTGAGGGGAGCTTTCTGGAATTTCGTGCTCGGTGCGGAGGGACAAATAATAGGAGGGGTTAAAATCATTCACTAAACGCACTTCGAATGCGGCTTGATCGGTTGAGTTTGTGGGCAGGTCATAATCGGAGTCCAAGGTGTACACGCGGGCTTCGCCTGCCGGGATAACGCCACTGTCGATGGTGAAGACAATCTCGCCCAACCCCCCGTTGTCCAGGGCCACTTTCAGGGTGCTGTCCGTGGCGGATTCATCCCGATTTAGTTCGGATTCATCGGGTTCCGCATTGCCGTTGGTCCGTTCAATAAAGTGTAACTCC
Source organism: Kiritimatiellota bacterium B12222 (assembly GCA_029719485.1). Lineage (GTDB taxonomy): Bacteria > Verrucomicrobiota > Kiritimatiellia > SS1-B-03-39 > UBA6053 > UBA6053. The sequence goes on from CP120722.1 coordinate 2,623,775, forward strand.
GCTTTATTTCTCAGCCTGAATTTCATGGTGTATTCGGCGGGAGCTAAATCGACGGCATAGGGATTGGCCAGTACGACCAGGGGGCGCATGTCCACCTTGATTTCACCCACAGTGACGTTGCTGAGTTGGTAAAATAGTTTTCCCTGAATGGCCAAGGGATGGATGCCGTGGTTTACCCGGGTGTGACGGCTAGGGACGGCCTGGCCGGATCCATTATATGCACCGGCTGGGACGTCTCCTGTTTGGTTTCCCATATTGTAAAATGACCAGAGCTGTTCCCAGGTCGGGGTATAGGCGAACATGCTGGGATTTTCATCGGGGATATTGGTCGTGATTGTGAAGGTGGAAGGGTAGGTGACCAACGGCGTCACGACTTCGTTCAGGATACGGTTGGACTGTGAAGAGGAAATGGCGTCGTTTCCGTTTACCGTCGGGAAAATGACGTCCACGGCCTCACGCAGATCATCGATGGATTCCTGACCGAGAAGGTAGGTTAGATCCCGTTTTAATCCACCGTGTTTGGTGTCGGAAAGCACACCTCTGGAGTAAAGCGTCAGGTCGTGAAAATGAGAATCGATCGCCTTTTGGTAGCTGGACGCTCCTCCGAGAAATGCGAATTCCGAAAGGTGAATGATGCGGTTGAGTTGAGGGTTGTTGGGCACATAGTCCGAAGCTAGACCCGTCATGGCTTCAGCGCCTGTTCGCTGGGCGGATGCTGCACGACGTAAGGTGCTGATGGTGTCGGTTTTTGATGCATAGGGGTCAATCAGATCCACCCGGGTTTTGACCCCTTCATCACCGACCCACCAGGCGTAATGCCCGGAGGCTTGATTGTTCAACGCAACTCGGGGTGCGGTAACAGCTCGTTTTAGCGCTGCAGCGCCTGATTTTTCCGGATCCGGAGATACCAGGAGGACGTGTTCCTGCGCATCTTCAGCTTTTAACAGATCGAGTGGACTGCTGTTTTGCTGTAGGTTCGTGATTCGGGTTTTGGGATCGGTTGCGGCTGAAGCTGTAGGGGTGCTGACCAGCCAAGAGAGTAGTTGAGGAGATGCGTTATATTCTTTAGGGTTTTCTGGTGAGAAATTTGAGGTGTTTCCGTTGATCCAGGCGCCGGTCCAGTTTGGATTGCGTTGAGTGTTCCAGTAATTCTCAATCGAGATAAGATCTCCTGAAACGCCGGTTGGTATACCCAAATCTGCCGGGGAGGTTACCCGTTGATCACTTCCGGTTTGCGTCTGCAATCTTCCAATGGCCAACTCTATAGCCAACTGTGCATTCAAACGCGCAATTTGCTGGTTTTGGTTATTATTAACATTCCGAAGCTCGATCCGTACATAGGTGGCGAAGGCTAAGCTGATGACCAACAGCAATGAAACGATCAACAAGGTCAGTAGCAGTACTGAACCCGATTTTCGCAAAAGCGGCCGAGTGAGGGGACCCGAAGGATTTCTTTTCTTCGGCAGATAGTTTGGGTGTAGGCGATTATTCATATATTATTAATATACTAGTGGTATAGTTATTAAAAGTTAAATCAGAAAATGAACTATTTTTCTTTCAGCGCGTTTTCCTTAGTAAATGCTGTTAATATTTCGTAAATATAGACTGTGATTTAAATTGTATAGCAAAGGTATAGCTATTTGAGTGTGCTGTGTTTTCTTTACTGGAGTAGGGCGTGGGGGGGGGGTGGACTAGTTTTTTGCTAATGTGCGTTGCGATGAGGAGGCTGGTAGTTGTGGATTTCCTGCTGACCGCTCTCGGGCATTTGTAAGACCTGGTGTGGGGAAGGTGAAGGGATTGATGGTTGCTGGGGTGTGCTAGCGCTCACTTGGAGAGGGTGGAGTTATCGCTTTGATCTTTTTGGGGGCGAAAACCAAAAAAACGGGGCTCTCGCAACCTGTTCAGGTTACAAAAGCCCCGGTCTTGTTCTCGTATCCTTACTGTATCTAACCTATGCGAAGATGTAGGGGTGTAGGATATGAGGTTTTGGGCAATTATGCTTTGTGACGAAGCGAAGTTCGGCGTCTGCAGAAGCTGATTGCTGGTATTAGACCTAAACCTAATAACATGAGAGTGGAGGGCTCGGGGATAACGGAAATGGTGTAACCGTCTCCCTGCACTGAAGACGAAAATTGCGAGGCATTGGTTACGCCGTTGAGACGGACGCGTCCGTCGCCGAGTAGGGTGTTTAGGCCAGTTACATCGAGGTTGTCGATAAACAGCGATCCCAGAGAGCCGCTGGTGAAGTTGAGGTAATCCCCGGCTCCAGCGCTGATGCCTTCTGAACTGGTACCGTCCAGATTGATGATGCCTCCGGAAAAGTCGACTACATCTCCTGTGAGGGAGAGTTGTGTGGCGTTCAGGGTGCCGCCGGAAATGCTGCTGCTTCCTCCGGTGGCCTGATATTGGCCCGTCAAAGAGAGGCTGCCACTGGCTAATGAAAAGGTGGCACCAGTGCCGACTGTTAAGTTTGCTGCGCTTTGGGTGACGGTGGAACCGTTAATGCTGAACGAAGCATTGCTGGTATTGAAGTTCAGGCTGTTGTAGCTTAAATTACCTCCGTTTGCCTCAATTTTGTTTGTTAAGGTGATGTTGGAAAGGATGACATTTGCATTCCCGGTAAGTCGTAGCGTTGATTCGGTAGTGGTTGATCCTTTACCGACCTCAATTAGAGCGCCATCACTGTCGAAGGTTCCCCCGTTCACATGGATTAAAGAATTTTTATTCCAATCTCCCAATACCAACCGGCTGCTACTTCCCATATTGAATTCTGCTCCGGAATTGATGATGAGGGTACCTGCACCCGACTGTTCTCCAATTTTTATATAGGCCCCTCCTCCCGTCTGGGTGAATAGCCCGCCATTCATCGTCATGGTGTTTCCCCCCGCGATTTCAAAATCGCCGCCAGGTGTATAAGTGACTGTACCGGAATTGATGATCGCGTTGTCACCCGCGGTATACAGATCCGGCGGTCCGCCATTCCAACCTGATGTTGAAGTATCGGTATAAGGAAGGTCTCCGCCGCCCCAAGTGTAATCCGCGGCCTGCGATGGGAAGCTGGTGGCATAGAGCGCGCTGAATAGGACAAGCGCCATACGAGAGAGAGATGTTTTTGTGTTCATGATGTTCCTGGGTTGATGTGGGTTGTGGGATAAGGGTGGTGTTGAGTATGCAGAAAATTGCATTATGATGCATGTTATCATTGTCGTTTATGATTGCACAAACGTAAAAATGTTTCATAACATGGAATTATGTTGCAACGTGATTATCAAAGTACCTGGATTGTAAAGCGGGCGAACCGCACCCCACGGGAGCATTTGCCGCTGGGGGTCATGGCCGTGGGAAGTTATCTTTTGAATCGGGACTGGAAGGAATTCTGGGCGGAAAACTGGTTCGCGCAGCTCTTTTGGGTGTATCAGGGAGAGGGGGTGTTTCAGCTCGGGGACCGCAGAATTCCAGTCCAGGCCGATGATCTGTTTTTCTATTTTCCCCACACTGAACATCGGATTGAATCCGCATCAGAAAATTGGGGCTACTGCTGGGTCGATTTCGATCATGCGAATTGTGTGCAGTGGTTGAAAGGTTTCGGTTTCCATGAGGGGAGGTTTCGTTCCTGTCCTTGCCCTCGTGACTTGTTTTCTCAGGTAGGTGACGCACTGCAACTTGGCTCCAGGGAAGGGGAATGTCAGGCTTCGATTGTCGCGCACGAAATTCTGGTTCGGGCCTCGCAGGGAATGGAATCGGAACCTGATTCGCTGATGACCCGGGCAAAGCTACGTATGGATGAAGGATCTTCGGATCCAAATTTAACCGTGCAGTCTCTGGCGGACGAATTGGAAATTCATAGGACCACGTTGTTTAGAATGTTCCGCCGTCAATACGGAGTCACTCCCAATGACTACTTGAAGCGGCTGCGTCTGCATCGTGCTCTGCAAATGGTGCAACAAGGGAATCATTCGGTTCATGAGATCGCCCGTATCTGTGGATACAGCGATTCGAATTATCTCACCCGTCTGGTGAAGCAGCATCTGGGTCGATCCGCTCGGGATATGCGGAAGATTCGGCAGCGTGAGCCGGCAAATCCTCCCCGATAGTTCCTCAGAAGTTTTGTTAGGAACTGGTCTTGAAGCTGTATATGAAAGGGAGGGGTAACGTTTTGGGTTAAATCAGGTCTGCAACGGGTATTAGGGCGACATCTACCCGGCCGTGAACGGTGGTAGTGTGGCAGATGTAACGGTCATGCAGGCAGAACTGAGGATGCGGATGAAGGTGTAGACACTGTGTGGCGTTGTCTGGAAGCTTCGGGGAATTCACGATCTCTGTCATTTTGCCAGTGTGCGTGTCCATGAAAATGACGTGGCAATCAGGTGCTTTGGGGTCATCCATTTGATCCATAACCAGATAGCGGCCGCTTTGATCTGAATGGGCGTGTGAAAAGGCCCCGGCTTGGATGAGTTCTTCGTTTCCGGTCGAAATTTCCACTCGTTTAATCCCGACACCATAATGAACGTACCAAATATGTTTTCCGTCCGGTGACCACCACTCATGACCACTGTGACTTACAGGTTCCGGAAGTACAGGCCTTGCTTTTTCGCCTTTCCGGATGAGCCACATGCGGTGATAGGGGCGATTGCCATCAAAAGTATCAGAGAGGGGTTGGTCTGCCCAGTATTCATGTGAGATGAGTTGTATGTCTGGATCTGTAGGGCTGAATAATCCATGATGAAAGTAGCCTGGAAGGGTTTGCCAATGGATGAATGGGCTGCCGTCAAGCGGCATTTCTCCAATGATGGTAACATGGGATCCGTCGGCGCGTTTATAAGAGGCGTCGATGTTGACCGTATGCCTGTAGGGTGAAAATGTGGATTGGGTGGAGAGACGATGGAATTTGCCTTTGATCAGGGCTTCGGGGAATTGGTTAACATGTTGGATAGGGTCGTCTGGCAGTGGGCCGCGCTTCCAGATGTCTAAATGGTTGCCCCAATAGACCTCAGCGGTTTCGTAGTTGATCCAGGGTTCGTTGCTGGGGAACTGGGTTTCCGGATAAACACTGATTTCATTCATTTCGAAATCAACAACGCCGAGGACGTGTTGGCAGTGTCGGCCTCCGGGCGGAGGAAATCCACAGGTCAACCAAAGGAAGCGTCCGTCATCACTAAAACTGGGATGGGTGTAGTAAAAGCTTTGCTGTGCGGGGGCGGGTCGTGTGGTGAGAATGTAGCTGGTGACCCCGTTGTGGGGATTTTGCCAAGGGGAGAAAAGAGGAGAGGTTTTGGGTGTGTTCATTTGCAAAAAACCTTACAATCGTCATTTGAAAAGTAAATATATAAGATATATATATTTATGATCTAGTAAAGAAGTGTTTTGTTGTGATAGTGGGTTGCAATGAAAACAAACAAAACCCGATCCATCTTATGGGGAATCTGCTTTGCAGGATTGATTCCTTTTCGTCTATTTTCTGATGCGTCCGTGAAAGATACCAAACCTCGAGATTATCCGAAAAATCCTGAAGCGGAAGCGCCGAATCCTGATGTCTGGCCTTTGGAATTGAAGGTGAAGGGCAATCGTTTGGTGGATACCCGAGGGGAGGATGTCTGGTTGCAGGGTTTGGCGATTCCGGGTTTGGAGATTATGCCGGAAGGACATGGTAATCTGTATTCGTCCATAGTGGCGGTGGATGAATGGCATGCGAATGTGGTGAGGCTTCCTATTAAAGATGACTATTGGTATGGACGGGGTGGAGGTAAATATACCCAGACGGACGGTGGGGCCGCCTATCGGGCGCAGGTGGATGCCATTGTGATCGCGGTGGCCAATCGTGGCGCCTATTTGGTGTTGGATCATCACCGCTACCGGGCAGTGCGGCCGGAGCATGTAACATTCTGGCAAGATCTGGCTGAACGTTACAAAAATCATCCCGCGGTATTGTTTGATATCATCAATGAACCTCATGGCATCACCTGGGAAGTCTGGAGGAATGGAGGGGAAGTGAGGGAAAAAGTGAAAGTTACAGTGGATGAATCCGCGTTTCTGTCGGAAGAGGAAAAACAGAAAACGGTTTCTTTTCAATCGCCCGGTATGCAACATCTGGTGAATGAAATCCGTGAAACCGGAGCTCAGAATATCATCATTGCCGGTGGTTTGGATTGGTCGTATGACCTATCGGGGGTGATAGATGGATTCGCTTTGGACGATCCCAAAGGGAATGGCATTATGTATGCGACCCATGTGTATCCGTGGAAGCGTGGCTGGCAAAAAGCTTTTCTGGATGTGGCGGCTCATTATCCCATTTTTATGGGAGAGGTAGGTGCCGATGTTTTTAAAATGCCATTTATTCCGGATGAAGCACATGAAGATCCTGCGACTTGGGTGCCAGATATGTTGGGGGTTATTCAGAAGTATCGCATAAATTGGACAGGTTGGTCCTTTCACGGTTGGGCTACGCCTCGTATGATTCTGGATTGGGAGTATACGCCGACTCCTTTTTGGGGGGCACTGGCCAAAGAAGCGCTTAATGGACGGCAGTTTGAAGTAAAGCAGTTGCGCTGACTAAAGGTTTTTCAGAAATAGACTTGTTGTTAGATATATGATTGATGTATAAAAGATATATATCTATTTAAATTATTCAAACCCGAGCAACGAAGCTTCGGTAAATATCGAATCAAATTCAATCCGCTTAAGGAGCATTATGAAATTCCCACACGCTATCCGTAAACGCACTTGGTTATTACCCTTCCTCATCCTTTTTTTGCTTCCGCTGGGTCTGAAGGCGGAGCGTGAAGCTCTGATTGATTCTGATTTCGAACAAGGCATGGCAGGGTGGCCGAATATAAAACAGGCCCTTTTGGTGGAGGAGCAAGGAAATACTTTTCTGCGTATCGAAAGTCAGGAACCCGGTTCCACAGTGATGCTTTATCGGGAAATTCGTTTGCCGGAGGGGACGGAAGCGTTGCATTTTTCGTGGAAGCAACGGGTGAGTAATTTGAAGCGGGGGAAAAACTCCTGGTTTGATGCCCGGATTATGATGGAGTACATGGATGCGGATCGTGGTAAGGTTGGGCCGAAACCTCCCACTCCGTATACCGCAAGAAATACAGAGGGCTGGCAAGAGAAGGAGCTTCGATTTAACGTGCCTGAAAATGCTCGGATATTAAAATTTATGCCGTCATTGTTTCGGGTGGAGTCGGGGACCTATGATTTTGACGACGTGGTTTTGAGGCCGATTCCTCAATTGCCTCCGGATCAAGATCCGGCACAAATCCGCAAAGCCGCTGCGATGAAGAAGATCGAAGAGACGAAAGCCAAAGCGGCCGCACGTTTAGCATCGAACGGAGACCTGTTTCCGAATGGGGATTTCGAGGTCGATAGCAACGGTGATGGTCGGCCGGACTACTGGGGGGGTGGCTCTTATGTGACGGAAGATGGCAATACCTTTATGCGGATCGATGCCAAACCTGATGAATTGGCGATGTATTATAGCAAAATGGAATTGCCAGCGGGTGTGGAAGCGTTTGAGCTTAAGTGGCGCTGGAGAGTTCTGGATTTAAAACCTGGATCCAAACCATGGTATGATGCGCGGATTATGATGAATTTGGTTGATGCAGATGGATCGAAACGTAGTGTGAGTCCACCGTATACTCGTCGTTCTACCGATGGATGGCGGGAGCAGAGTCGTCAGTTTTTGGTTTCGGAAGATGCCGTATATTTGGAGTTTATGCCCAGTTTATTTAACGTAAAAAGCGGGACGATGGATTTGGATGATATTTCAATGAAGCCTATTCCTGCTGATCCTCTGCGTGAAAAGCAAGCGCTGAAAGCTGCGGAGAAAGCGCGGTTAACGGTGGCACCTGAAATTGCGGATCAAAGCCAATGGCCGCCGATATTAAAAGTTCAGGGTCGCCATTTGGTGGATCCTGACGGGAATGAAGTTTGGTTGCAGGGCGTAAATATTGCCAGTCTGGAATGGAGTCAGCACGGTGAGAATGTAATGAAGTCGGCCGAAGTTTCGATCGAAGAGTGGGGTGCTAATGTGATTCGTTTGCCGGTAAAATCAAAATATTGGTTTGGAGATGAGTCTGAGGATTACCGTCAGACAGTGGACAATATGATTATCTTTGCGGCCAACCGCGGGGTGTATACCGTGTTGGATCTGCATCATTACCGTGCACCTCGTGAAGGGGATCTTGCGTTTTGGAAAGATGCGGCGCTACGTTATAAAAATCATCCGGCCGTGTTGTTTGATTTGTTGAATGAGCCTCATGGAACGACCTGGGAAATCTGGCGGAATGGTGGATTTGTAGAAGATAAAACCTCTGCCGCAGATGAAGATGCTTTTCTGACGGAAGAGGAGAAAAAGCATAATGCCCGTGGGTTTATGGCGGTGGGAATGCAGGGGATGGTTGATACCGTCCGTGAAACCGGTGCGAATAACATCGTTGTGGTTGGAGGGTTGGATTGGGCCTATGACTTGTCCGGCATTTTGAAAGGTTTTGAAATAACAGAGCATCCTGGCGGAAATGGGGTGATGTATTCTACGCATGTCTACCCGTGGAAATCCAACTGGACGGAGAAGTTTTTGGAAGTGTCGAAAGTTCATCCCATTTTGATGGGAGAAGTTGGTGCGGACGAAAATAAAATGTCCTGGATGCCAGAGGAACGTCAGGAGGATTGGCAGACTTGGGTTCCTAAAATGCTGCAGACCATCCAGGAGAATCGTCTTAACTGGACCGCGTGGTGTTTCCATCCCAAAGCCAGTCCGCGATTATTATTGGATTGGCAATACACGCCGACTCCATTTTGGGGGGAGCAGGTGAAGCGGGCTTTGGCGGGTGAAAGCGTCGATATCGAATCTTCCAATTAGAAGGGGGCATTTGCTGGCATTCTGTCGTTTTTATTCCGTTGGAATGTAGCCGTTGCACCAGGAGATGATCTATCCAGTGGATTGTTACTCGACGATACATTGGGGGAACCATGAAGGATTTTGGCACGTTCATCATCAACACCACCGGGCCTTCTTGGGTCTACACTTCCGGAAACAATGGTGCGAGTGGTGATTATCTCTTCACTCGTACCGCGTCCACATTCGGTACATTTTCCTTAGGCCTTATAAATCTTCCATGAAGGGGATACCGACTCCGTGGAGCTTTATTTTCTGCCCGTGCTTATGGCGGCGCCAATGGATATTATGAATGTTCGAATGATGGCGGATCAATCTGGCAAGGTTTTTCCGTCAGCGCCTTCGGCTTCGGTGGGCAGGGCATTCGGCGTCTTGCCGCACAGGCTCTGCTGGATTCACTTTTAAATATCGTTCGAAATCAAGAGTCATTTGTTGTTCTGAAATTCCAAAACCAAATGATTTCCCATGGTTAATAGGGGCTCGTGGAAGGGGAGATGTCTTCATTATGACTTGAAAGCCGGAGGGGTGAATCCTGATTGGTAAACCCGTTGTGCTTCTTGGTTGGATCATTGATGTTCTGAACAATGTAAACTTTATACAGACTTAAAATCTATCATGGTGTGCCCATCGAAGCAAGCAGGCCGGTTCTCTAGTGAGAACCGGCCTGACGCGTAGGTTGGTAGCGGGAGTAGGATTTGAACCTACGACCTTCAGGTTATGAGCCTGACGAGCTACCTGGCTGCTCCATCCCGCAATGAAATTCTTGGAATCTTGTCTCCTCCAGGTGTGTGAGGGATTCCTTTAAGTTGGAGGCGAGAACATACTACAGGTAGACTTGTTTTGGCAAGTGTTTTGTTTGAATATTTTCAAAAAAATATTTGAAAGGCATTCTGTCGCTTCTTTCTGTTGCATGAAAGGGATTTTGAGTTATAAAGTTGTCCCCTTTAATTCACAGGAAATTCATATGGCTAAGACTCTTTTCGAAAAAATTTGGGACCGTCACTTGGTCCGCGATTTGCCCGATGGCACTTCGTTACTCTACATTGATCGTCACTTGGTACACGAAGTGACTAGTCCGCAGGCTTTCGAAGGCTTGCGTTTGTCGGGACGCAGTGTGCGTCATCCGGAACTTACTTTTTCTACCATGGACCACAATGTACCTACCGATGATTCTCGGTTGACCATTAAAGATCCCATTTCTAAAGCTCAAGTTGAGGCGCTGGAAACCAATTGTAAGGATAATGGCATTCATCTCTATGGCATCGGTGATGACCATCAGGGAATTGTGCATGTGATCGGTCCGGAAATGGGCATTACGGTTCCCGGTCTCACTTTGGTTTGTGGTGATTCACATACCTCCACTCACGGTGCGTTTGGCACCTTGGCTTTTGGGATTGGTACTTCTGAAGTGGAACACGTTTTGGCGACGCAGACTTTGCGTCAGAAAAAACCGAAGACTTTTAAAGTGGAATTTACGGGTAAATTACAACCCCACGTTTCATCTAAAGACATGGTGTTGAAATTGATTGGCATCATTGGTACTGCGGGTGGGACCGGTTCTGTTTTTGAATTCTGCGGCGAAGCCGTTGAATCCTTAACCATGGAAGCACGGATGACCATTTGCAATATGGCCATCGAAGGTGGCGCTAAAGCCGGCTTGATTGCTCCTGATCAAACTACATTTGATTATATTCTGGCTGAAGATCGTCCTTTCGCCCCTAAAGGGGAGGCATGGGATAAAGCTTTGGCAGAATGGAAGAAATTACCCAGTGATCCAGGTGCGGTTTATGATCGTACCTTGGTGATTGATGCGTCTAAAATTGCGCCTCAAGTAAGTTGGGGAACCAGTCCCGGCATGGTGATCGATGTCGATGCTCCTGTTCCCGGTTTGAATGATGTTCCTGGGTATTCTGCGGGCGATGTTCAAAAAGCGTTGGACTATATGGGCTTGGAGGCCGGTCAAAAATTGACTGATAGCAAATTGGACATTGTCTTTATCGGAAGTTGTACCAACTCTCGGATCGAAGATTTGCGTCGTGCCGCTAAAGTTTTGGACGGTAAAAAGAAAGCTGATCATTTGCGTTTGATGGTGGTGCCTGGTTCTCAACAGGTTCGCAAACAAGCGGAAGCGGAAGGCTTGGATAAAATCTTTAAAGCGGCTGGCGCGGAGTGGCGTTGGGCGGGTTGCAGCATGTGCTTGGCCATGAACCCTGACAAACTGTCGCCGCAAGAACGTTGTGCATCAACATCAAATCGTAATTTTGAAGGTCGTCAGGGTGCTGGCGGACGGACCCATTTGGTCAGTCCTGAAATGGCAGCTGCCGCTGCTGTAGCTGGACATTTTGTCGATATTCGCGATTGGAACGGAGGAAACTAATATGGAAGCTTTTACAACACACCGTGGCATACTTGCCCCCTTGGACCGTGCCAACGTGGATACGGATCAGATCATTCCGAAACAGTTCTTGAAATCCATTGCGCGTACCGGTTTCGGTCCCAGTGCTTTCTTTGACTGGCGTTATGTTTTGAATGGTGATCCCAATCCTGAATTTGAATTGAATGAGGCGCGTTATGCGAACCGCTCTTTGCTGGTGACCCGCAACAATTTTGGTTGTGGTTCCAGTCGTGAGCACGCAGTTTGGGCTTTGGCTCAAGATGGGTACAAAGTGATCATTGCGCCTTTCCGTGGAGAAGGGGATGACTATATTCCCGGCTTTGCAGATATTTTCAAAAACAACTGTTCGAAAAATGGCATTGTTACCATTGAGTTGGCTGAAGATGTAGTAGAGCAGATTTTCCAGATTGTTTATGGTCAGGAAGGCCTTGAGGCTTCAGTAGATTTAGAAAAACAAACCCTCACTTTGCATGGTGAAGAAGACCTGAGTTTTGAGTTCGATTACGATGCCAGTGTGAAAAACAAATTGTTGAAGGGGCTCGATGATATCGAGGAATCTTTGACCTACTTGGAGGACATCGAATCCTTTGAGAAAACACACGCCACTTGGATTACGTTGTAAGAGACCTGCGCAATAACTGCCCCTCCCCGAGGGGCTGACCTTTCATCACGTAAATCAAGGCTAAGACCTTGGTTTACGTGATTTTTATTATGGCTGTACCGTCATGAGGTCTGTGGTTTAACCGTCTATGACCTTGGGCGAGAGTCTTGGATTACATCAACGGTGTCAGGTGGAGGTCCCGTACTGAGTGACTGAGCGCTTTTTGTCCGCCGAGGATGCAGATACGACTTTCTTTTTGTAATGCTTCGCTGATGGCTTTTCCGTATGCGTGTAGATGTTGGGGGGTCGTTTCAAGGATTTCTTGCCAGAACTGTTCGCGGGTTTCGTGAGTAAGACCTATAAGACTTCGGAAGAAGCTTTTGGCAACCAATGACGCGGGTCTTTCTGGAGGAGACATTTTACCAATGGTGCCAATGATGGCTTGTTCTAAATCAGAAGAACTCAGATTGAGGTTTTGCAACCATTCGCCGGTTGCGCGGTAAATATCGAGTGTTTGATCAAGTTGAGGATCTCGATAGCTGGTGAAAATAAGCATGCCGTCTAAATGCGAGTAGCTGCAGGATGATCCATATGCTCCGCCCCGCATACGAACTTGTTCCCAAAGATAATCATTGTTGATTAAACGTTGGGCAACGAAATGGCTGAAATGATTTCCCGTCGCGCTGAGATCTAATCTACTTCCTAATCCGACGAATTGGATAGGGCTGGCCATGACCAATCCTTCCTGGGGGTGACCCTCGAGAAGGGGCCAGAGCTCGGAATCGGCAGGCGGGGCTTCCGGTAGGGATTGTAAAAAAATCTGAACACGATTTAACGCATTTTCGATGGTAACGGCATCGCCACCCACATGCATTTTCAGTTGTTGACGATTTACTAGTTTTTCATGCAGGGCGGTGATCTTTGCTTTCAATAAATCGGGACTGAGTTTTTCAAATTCACGCAAGCGCAAGAGATACCCTACACCATCCATTTCTTCCGAAGCCCTTTCCATGGATGAAAAAGCGGATTTCAAACGCAGACTGACGACCTGGTTGCCTGATTGAATTAAATCAGATTCTTCATTGGAGCGCTCTTCAAGTAGCAGTTGATGTACTTTGTCGGCAGGACCTAAAAGTGGGGTGCAAAGCATGTCAGATAATAAACTTAATGTGGGGTCTAGTTTACTCTCCAAACATTTTGTCTTGATCATCATCAAGGCAACCGTTTGGTCGGCGTGATAGGTGGCAGAGGTTTCAAATTGAACATTGATGCCTCCGGTATGACAGGCCACTTGTTCATTGAACTGAAGGTGGTCTGATTTAGCGGTCCCTAATTCGGTCAGGCAGCGGCTATACAAGGGGAGTAGCGCGAGCTCTTCCAGATTTAAGTGATGAATATCAAAAGCTAACTGTAAATAAGCAATGCGGTTACTATGAACTTCCGTGGTGCTGAGGGGGACGCCTGCGATCATTTTTTGAGCAAATGGAGGAGGTGCAGGTAAGGGGGTGATATCTTTGATGCTCAATTTGGGTAGTTTGGCGGTGGCATCTGTGGCGTCGGGGATTTTTTGGAAATCCTCGACGGCTTTGGCCAAAGCGATTACTTCGGAACGTTGGACTTCATTTTGGGCCAGCTCGGCATCAATGGCTGCGAGTTTGCTTTTTTCACGTTGATTTTCTTCTGCTTCTAACGAATCGTCCGGTGTCAAGATGGATTCAACCCGGGCATTGTTTTCAAGAAGATTTTTCTGAACCCACTCTGCAAACAAGCGAGGGTTATCCTTGAGGTTTTTGCGAACGAGCTTCATGCGAGGTTCTGGATCTAAAACTTCCAGGGGATCACCTCCATACATCCATGGTTGTGCGGCGTTAAGAATGGCAGCCAGTCCTTTGTTTGAACTGTTCATTTCCCGCATTTGGAATTCAGTGGTGTTGAGCAGGCCTTCAATGAGGTCAGGTCTGAAGTTTTCTTTTACCACGCTTTGCAGGCAGGTCATGATACAATCAAATACGTCCTGTTCGCTGCCGGGTTCTACGCCACGCAATCCTGCGCTGAAGGCCGGTTGTTGTAAATATAGGGTAGGGCCACCGATGATATCTTCGCCCAGTTCACTGTCGAGTAAAGCGATTCGTAAAGGGCTCGCCGGAGAATTGAGTAACAGGCTGGCGGCCAGAGAAGCCATTTGCTGATTCATGGCATCTGTCGCGTCGCCCTCGAGCAACCAATTCAGTTGTACAAATGCACCTTCGTCGCTTCCTTCTACTGTGGGATAGGGGGCATGTACTTTTTTGGGGCTATGCCAAGGGGCTTGGATGGGAATGGGGGAAGGGAGCTCTGCTTTATGAGCCTGTTCGAAAACGTCATGAATTTTCTCTAATCGTACGAGAGGGTCATCATTTCCGTAAAAGGCCGCGATGGCGTTGGCGGGATGATAATGATCTTGATGGAACTGAGTAAATTGTTCGAAGCTGAGATCGGTAATGTGAGAAGGATCCCCGCCGTAATCAAATCGATAAGGGGTATCCGGATAGAGTTCTTTACGAACCATTTCATCCAGTCTTGATTCGGGACTCGCGTAAACCCCTTTCATTTCATTGAACACGACCCCTTGGAATTCCAATTGCTTTTGTTCGTCCCATTGTAAGCGCCAGCCTTCTTGTCCGAGTACGGCGGGGGTAAGGCGGGGAAAGAAGACGGCATCCAAATACACATCCATCAAATGGTAGAAATCTTGCAAGTTCTGACTGGAAACCGGATAGCAGGTGCGGTCGGGATAAGTGAAGGCGTTAAGGAACGTTTGCAGAGAGGTTTTGAGCATCTCTTTGAAGGGTTCTTTTACGGGATATTTTTCACTGCCGCAGAGGACGCAATGCTCCAAAATATGTGGAAGTCCCGTATGATTGATGGGAGGGGTCGGGAAGATTATGCCAAAGGTTTTGTGATCATCTTCAGTGCAGAGTGACAGCACTTTTGCACCACTTTGGTGGCGATAGACAAATGCATGGCAATTCCATATGGGGAGAGGTTTTTGATCGATGAGGGTAAAGGCGGGGTGTTCTGCAGAAGAAAATTTCATTGTCTTCCTCTGTTACCCTGTTTTTCAGGTACTGCAAACCCGTATTCGTGAATTAGAAAGTCTTCTTCATTTTATAAGCCTCTCTACACTAGACAATTTTTTCAAAGTAGGCATGTTGATGCTCATGAATATTCCATTTACCTCCCGTCAAAAGACGATCATCAGTTCAGCCATTACTGGGTTGGCCCTGTTTACATTGTTGGCGCTCATTACGGTGGCCTTTTGGGGAGTGGTGCTGTTTATTAGTAAATTTTCAAGTGTGTTTCTGCCTTTGGCTACCGCGGGTATTTTAAGTCTACTGTTACGACCTGTGTATCAATTTTTTATGAAAAACTGGAGAATGCCTCCAGCGGTTGCGGTGGGGGTGATCTTGCTTCTATTGATGTTGCCCGCCTTTCTGATTTTTGGTGTTTTTGGGGGCTTGTTGGTGTCCCAATTAAATCAGATGGTGACCAGTATTCCTGAAACCTGGTCTTCCCTGCAGGCTTGGGTGGTTGAAAATGCACCTGCGGTACAGCAAATGTTAAATAGATTAGGCGGTTGGGATCAAATTCAATCCTTTGTGATGGGACAAACTGAAAATTTACTCAATTTGGCTGCAGGGGGGGCGCAAGGGGTGATGAGTTTTGCGGGTTCTTTGGTGGGGTTGTTTAGTTGGGCCGTCCTGCCTGTGTATTTGATTTTTTTACTGATTGCGCCACCGTTTCCTCTGGATAAAATTGGTGAATTCCTGCCCTTTCTTAAAAAAGATCATCGGGATGATGTGGTCTTTTTGATCCGTCAGTTTGTTGAAATTGTGGTGGCCTTTTTTCGTGGTCAATTGTTGATTGCCTTTGCGCAAGGTGGATTGATGGCGGTGGGCTTTAGCATGGTAGGATTGTCGTATGGATTTATCCTGGGGCTTCTGTTGGGCATTTTGAACTTGGTACCCTATTTAGGTAGTTTGATTGGGTTGATGATTACCATTCCCTTGGCGTGGTTCCAGCCTGAGGGTGGACTGGGGTTATTGATAGGGGTATTGGTCGTCATGGGTATTGTGCAAGTGGTGGAGAGCTATGTGTTAACCCCCAAAATAATGGGAAAAAGTACGGGTTTGCATCCCATGGCGGTCATTTTTGCGATGTTCTTTTGGGGAACAGCGCTTAGTGGTATTATCGGGTTGATTTTGGCGATTCCGTTGACGGCCTTTTTGGTGGTGTTCTGGCGTTTGGCCAAAGAAAAATACCTGCCCAAAATTAAGGAAATTACAGTAGAAGCTGATAGCTCAGAGGAAGCTCAAGAACCAGGATTGTAACCTTGGGCGTCGCGGAGGGTTTTCTGCATGAGCAAGCTGATATTTTGGTAGATATCCTCTGTGTAAATGGACCATATTATCCTTTTTACTTAGATAAAATGGGGGTCCAGAAGTATCTCTGGACAATCCCCTTGAATTGGGGGACAATAAAGACCTCATGAATGCAGTTCCCCCCATACCTTTGATAACGCTCACTTCGGACTTCGGTACGCGAGATGGTTATGCGGGTGCTATGAAAGGAGTGATACGTTCAGTTGCTCCTGAGGTGCGGATTGAGGAGATTACGCATCATATTCCGGCGGGAGATATTCGGGCGGGGGCGTGGGCGCTGCGCACTGCTGTTCCATTTTTTCCTCGTGGAACTGTGCATGTCGTGGTGGTGGATCCCGGGGTGGGTACAGACCGTCATGCCATAATTTTACAGGTGGATTCCCAGTATTTGATTGGTCCGGATAATGGCGTGTTTTCGTGGATGATCCAGGAAGGGACGGATGTGCGCGCGTGGAAACTTTCTGATGATTCTTGGCATCCTGATCAAACCAGCACCACTTTTCATGGACGAGATTTGTTTGCACATGCTGCGGCCTTGATGGTGCAGGAGGGTGAATTAGAACGGGTTTGTGGCTCTGAGTTGTTGCCCAGATGGGAGGACTGGGCCAAGAATGTAGAAGTGAAGTCAGGAGCAGAAGGGGACGTGGTGCATGTTGACCAATTTGGAAATGTGGTCACGAATTTGCTGGTGGGAGATGCGGGTCAAGAGCACTTGTGCGTGACGGCTTTTGATGGGGGCTTAAAGTTATGTGGCGTTAATCGAACTTATGGAGATGTTGATAGCGGTGAAGCCTTGTTGTTGATTGGCTCGCATGGATTTTTAGAGATTGCGGTGAGTCAAGGATCTGCGTCAGAAGCTTTTGGGTTAAAATGTGGGGATCAGGTCAAGGTGGAGCTGGTGTAGGCGAACAGCATTTCGCAAAGAGGCGGTGGGTGACGCTGTAGGGGCTGGCCGTGGGGAGTCACAAGGAAAGGCCACAAAAAAAGCCCCGCAGTAAGCGGGGCTTTGTTCCGAAGAGGAGCGGGTAGGATTACCAGCTGGCTTTGGTCACACCAGGAAGTTCGCCACGAGAAGCGAGTTCACGGAAAGTGATACGAGAAAGTTGGAAGCGACGAATGTAAGCACGACGACGACCTGTTACCTGACAGCGGTTAACCAAACGAGTTGGGCTCGCGTCACGTGGAAGCTGAGAAAGGGCAATGTAATCACCTTTTTCTTTCAGTTCTTTGCGAAGTTCCGCATATTTTTTTACGGTCTTCTGTTTGCGTTTTTCTTTTTCTATCCAGGCTTTACGTGCCATAATTAATGTTCCTTGATTGAAGTACTTTAAATTGGGGGAACAGGACATATAGTTAAAAACCTTCGCAGGTCAAATGCAAAAGTAGAAAAATAATCAATGTTTTTTGAAAAAATAAATTGGATTTTTTGTAATGGAATGGCTTTACTCCCGACTAAGTTGATAGGCTAGGTGTATCTAACCGCCTTTGTGAAACTTGAAAATCCTATAATTGGAGACTTATTATGAAAAAATTATTATTACCCTTATGTATTGTCGCATTGTCCAGCTCACTCTATGCAGGCAGCGCATGTTGCTCAACTGCTAAGAAAGAGGCGCCTGCTACTGAAAAGAAATCATGTGATTCTTGTGAAAAAGCTGAAGGTAAATGCGATACCTGCAAAGCAAAACCCGCTGCTGATGCGAAGAAGTAAGTTTTGTTTTTCAAAAAAGATGAGGAAAGGGTCGCCCCTGACCTTTTCTGATAAGGAAGCTCCAGTTGACTCTGGGGCTTTTTTTTATGGGGTGATGGGTGGAGTTCTTTGGAAAACAGGTGTCTTTTAAAGCATATATTACACTGGTCTGTAGAGCTGAGGTCTCCTGAAATTTACGCTATGGCGTTTATAAATTATTTACTCTGCGCGCTGAATGATAGAGTCTTGACAGAAGAATCGACCTTTGTTTATATCATTCTTCTGATTTGTAATATGTTTAACTAGATGTGGTGGAGTATACTTTTAGCTTCATTGCTTTCGTAACTTTGGAATAGTCATTTATGCCTCAACTTAAATTTTTGTCGGGCCCTTTGGTTTCTCGTGCGGTGAATCTTGATGTTACAGAACTCTCTATAGGTCGTCATCCGGGTTGTGATTTGATGATTCCTGATTTTCGGGTTTCCACCAAACATGCCGCGATTCGTTACCAAGATAAGCAATGGTGGATTTATGATTTAAACAGTTCAAATGGTCTGTTTGTGAATGATGAAGAAACGGATGCCGCCGTATTAAGGGAAGGGGATGAAATTACCATTGGTGAAAGTGTTGTGGTTTTTCACTTAGATGAAACCTTGTCGGGGCAGGATTTGGATACGTTTACAAACGAAACCATGCGTGAGCAAAATAGTTCGACCAGTACGTTGACCTTATCTCATATTGAACCGGATGAATCTGAAGATGAAATTGAGTCTGCTTTGGTCGATGAGGATACTCCTCAGGTAAAAACCAAACCTAAAACATTGATGACGGAGATGCCTCAAGAGGAAATTTCATCAGAAACTCCTGCTCCGGCCACCGAAAAGAAAGCGTCCCCCCCTCCACCGTCACTCGCAGATTTGGATGCGGATGATTTGGAGATTATTGCGGAGCTGAATGCGGCTTATGGTCGAATGACGGACCAATTGGGTCGGGTCATCATTGGTCAATCCGAAGTGATTGAACAAGTACTGGTGAGTATCCTTTGTCGGGGTCATGCCTTATTGATGGGGGTACCTGGGCTGGCAAAAACGCTTTTGGTGAGCACCTTAAGTCAGGTGCTTGATTTAGGCTTTAAACGTGTTCAGTTTACCCCAGATTTGATGCCGTCTGATATAACGGGTACTGATGTTTTGGAGGAGGATCAGGCTACGGGCAAACGCAATTTCCGATTTGTACAAGGTCCTTTATTTACCAATATGGTTTTGGCGGATGAAATCAACCGGACGCCTCCCAAAACGCAGGCTGCGTTATTGGAAGCCATGCAGGAGCAGGTGGTGACCATTGGTGACCGTAGTTATCATTTGCCTGCACCGTTCTTTGTATTGGCGACGCAAAATCCTATTGAACAGGAAGGTACCTATCCGTTGCCTGAAGCGCAGTTAGATCGTTTCATGTTTAATATCATTGTGGATTATCCTAGTGCTGAAGAAGAAAGTCAGATCATTCGTCAGGTTACAGGTACGTACAAAGCTGAATTGGAAGTGGCCTTGGGTGCT
Source organism: Kiritimatiellota bacterium B12222 (assembly GCA_029719485.1). Taxonomy (GTDB): domain Bacteria; phylum Verrucomicrobiota; class Kiritimatiellia; order SS1-B-03-39; family UBA6053; genus UBA6053. Next base: position 2,643,334 of record CP120722.1, read on the forward strand.
GAAGAATTGTTGCGCTTGCAAAAAGTTGTACGACGGGTCCCGGCTGCGGATCATGTAATTGATCTTGCTCGGGATTTGGTGCGGGCGACGCGTCCCAAGGAAGCCGATGCTCCTGAGTTTGTGAAAGAAATGGTGGGCTGGGGTGCGGGGCCTCGTGCTGGTATTTACTTGGTGTTGGCTGCTAAAGCTTATGCCATTTTGAATGGTCGTTATCATGCAACTTCCGCCGATGTATTTAAAGCTGCTAAACCTGTATTACGTCATCGTGTTTTAACCACTTTTAATGCGGAAGCTTCCGGAGTGACCAGTGATGATGTGATCGATAAGCTGATTGAACATGTAAAGGCTACCTCCACCATCGATATTTAAGTCATGGCCTCATCTTCAAAAGAACAGGAGCCGGATTACATGTGGCTGCTGCCACCTGAAGCGATCCGTACCGTTACCCGATTGGAGTTTCTTTCCCGGGAACAAATGGTGGGGACGCTGACGGGTCGGCATCGCAGTCCTAATAAAGGGTATTCGTCTGAGTTTGCTCAACATCGTCCCTATGTACGTGGAGATGATTTACGTCAATTAGATTGGCGAGCCTATGCCCGTAATGATCGATATTATGTGAAAGAATTCATGGAGGAAACCAACCTTCGTGCCACCATTTTGTTGGATGCATCAGGATCGATGGATTATACTGGGGATCAGGCCTGTGAAGTGGATGGGAAGCGTCTTTCAAAGTTCCAATTTGCTCAGCGGATGAGTGCGATGCTGGCCTATCTTTTTTTAGGTCAACAAGACGGCGTGTCTTTGGTTTCTTTTGATAGCAAGGTTCGGAAATATTTACCTGCACGTAGTCAGGGGAAACAATTACGCCGTATTCTTTCACACATTCATGAATTAACCCCCGGTGGCGAAACTGAAATATCTGAGATTTTTCATGAAGTCGCCGAACGTATTCCTCCCCGGGGATTGGTGATCGTGATCAGTGATTTATTTGATGACCCGGATGAAATGGTTAAAGCCTTACATCATTTTCGATATCGCAACCATGAGTTGGTGATCTTTCATGTAATGGCTGAAGAAGAAATTTCATTCCCATTAAGTGGATTTCTCCGCTTTGAAGATTTGGAAGGGATCTCTTCTGAATTGCCCATAGATCCCAATAGTTTACGGGTTCAGTACATTGAACAAGTAAAGAAATTCGTGACTCAACTTGAAAAAGACTGTGGCAAAATGAAAGCCGAATATGTGCCGGTGAATACCAAAGAAGATATTCATCAAGTTTTGGTAGACTATATGGAACGGCGTAATCGCAGGTAATTATGGCATTTTTTAATTTCTACATGCTGTTGGGAACCTTGGCCGTGGCCATACCGATCATTATACATATTTTGAATCGGAAATCGGCCAAACCCGTAAAATGGGGCGCAATGCGCTTCTTGAAAGATTCTTTGGTGAGCAGGCGTAGTAAAATTTTACTCGAAGAATTTTTATTGATGTGCTTGCGCTGTCTGCTGGTATTGTTGTTGGCCTTGGTGGCGGCACGACCCTTTGTCACGCCGGGGTCTTGGTTGTCATGGTTTGTGGTATTGCCCATGATGTTGATGGCTACTGCAGCTATTGCAGGATCTTTTGTGTTAACCACTTTTGTGAAGTGGCGAAGACGGTTACGGGTTTTGGCGTCAGTATTTATTGTGCTTTCAGGTATGGCGTTGATTTTTGAAGAAACCTTACAGGCCCGTATTTTTAGAGGGGATGGCGGTCGTGACATTGCGTTGATGATCGATGCGTCTGATTCCATGGATTTAGTGGTCGATGGTGAACGGAACTTTGATACCGCTATCGCTGAATCCAAACGAGTGGTTGAAACGGCTCCGGCGGGTTCTGCATTTAGTTTAGTGGTGGGGGGATCTATTCCCTACGCACCGATTGCGAATCCTTTGAGTGACCGCGAGGCGGTCGTCGCGGCGTTGGATGCGATTCGTCCATCGAAAGGAACGATGAAAGTGCCTGAAGCGCTTTCATTGGCCGCCTTGACCTTAGCTCGTGGCAATAATGTGGCAAAACAAGTGATTTTGTTGGGAGATGGACAGCAAGCGGGATGGAATTTACAAGGTCAAAAGGGTGAGTGGGAGGCGGTGAAAGAGAGTATAGAAGGTTTGCCTGGCAATCCATCAGTCATTTTGAGGCGCTTGGCTTTACCCGCGCAAATCCGCAATGCGGGCATCAGTGATATTACCTTCTCACGAGAATTGATTGGGTTGGACCGTCCGGTGAGCATTGAAGTCACTATCTCGAATTATGGTGATCAAGCCATTACCCCTGGCAGTGTGGTGATGCGGGTAGAAGGGGAGGTGTATCAAAATGAAGAGCTGGGGCAAATGTCTCCGAATGCTACGCAGACGATAACGTTTGAACATCAATTTCGCAGTACCGGTGCACATGTGTTGGAAGTCGAGTTGACGGGTCAAGATGACTTGAATGTGGATAATCGGGACTGGCGAATTGTTTGTCCTGTTGCGCATGTGAAGGTGTTGTTGGTCGATGGGAATCCCGCTCCTCACTTTATGGATCGCGCCTCTGCCTTTGCGGCCTTGGCATTAGCGCCAAATACGGATACCGAAAACATGCTGGTGCAACCCAAGGTGGTGAGCGCGGCTGAGTTCCCTCGGTTGACGAACTATCATGAGTACGCGGTCATTATGTTGTTGGATGTGCCACGGCTTCCTCAGGATGCTGCGGAGAGGCTCTCAAAATTTGTGATTGCGGGTGGCGGACTTTTGGTGGCGCATGGTCCGCAATCCGAAGCGAACTTTTATAACCAATGGGGGATCAATTCCTATCCGGTCATGCCCGCAACATTAGGCCAACATCTCTATTTGGGTACAGATCTTTCGCAAAATTTGGGACTAGCGACCGCTACGTTAGATCATCCATCATTGGAAATGTTACGTGATCAAAGTATGGATTTGTCACAAGTGATTTTTCGCTCATATTGGAAATTAGTTTTTCCTGAAGAGGGGGGGGATCTGCATTCAAAAGTGGGATTTCGTTTGAACAACGATGATCCGTATTTGGTGAGTCATCCCTTAGGCGCGGGACAAGTAATACAGGTGGCTACGGGCTTGGATAGCCGTGATAGTTCATTGCCCTCTTCGCGAGCCTTTGTGTTAGTTTTACATCAATTAGTGGCTGATTTGGCTGACAGTGGTAGGGGGGATTTGAATACACCTTATCAATTGGGTGCAAGCGTCTCGATATCAGGATTGGTCCCGTCCACGGATACAGCCAGACGGAGTCAATTGGTGCTCCCTCTCAATGCCCGTCTAAGTGCTCCGCTGTTAATGGACAGTTCTGGGCATACTGAAAAAGGGCGTTTTCAACTTGTGGGTGACGAAAAGTCAGGTCAGCAAATGTTGTTGTTACAAGTTCCGCCGGTGTTGTCGCCAGGGCTGCTCTATTTGACCGTGCCTGAACCTCTTGTTTCACCATTAGACCCATGGCTTACAGAGGAGAAAACCTTACCCTTGGTCTTCACTCGGCAGGGAGAGGAGGGGCGGATTGTGCAGTTGACTGATGCGGATAGTGAAAGAATTCGCAAGTATGTCTTATGGCAAGAAGCGGAGACGCCGGAGCAATTGATGAGTGCCGTAGCGGGTGCCCGCTTTGGTCGTGAACTTTGGCGTCCCATAGCGTTGACCTTATTTCTGTTGTTGATTGGAGAAATTGCCCTGACCCGATGGATCGCGCTTCGCCGTAAAATGGGGGAGAGCTTGAACGTGGAGTTTGAGCAACTCAATCAACCCCGTGCTTCTTTTCTCAAGCATTTAGATATTTTTAAAAAAGGGTAACCTCTTCTTATGCCTGAAACACTTTCAACTTCTCCTTCCTTTTTTGAGTCACTCCCTGGATCTGTGGTGGTGTTCCTTGCGTTGATCTTTTTAGCCATATGGGTGTTTTCCCATGTGTGGAAAAAAATGTCTTCAGCTCAGAACGTTGCGCTTCCATTTGTACGCGTTTTGTTGGGAACGGTTGCCATTTGGTTTATTTTTCAATTCCTGTCCTTATTTTTAACCCTGGCCACCCCATGGTCATGGTGGGGCTTGGCGTTGTTAGGGTCGGTTGTTATAGAAGGGGTGGTGTTCTTTTATCGCTTAGAACGCAAGGTCGCACCAGTAAAAATCAGTCGGGCCATTACGGCATTGAGAATAGGGTCTGTGGCTTTGGTACTTTTGATTTTAGCGGAACCTGTGTTGGAGCGGTATATCCAACGTGCCTTAAACCGGATTGTGGTATTGTTGGTGGACCAATCAGAATCAATGGATTTGTCGGACCCTCAACGTAGTACCTCAGAATGGATTGAGTTGGGAATCTATCATGGGATCCTCAAAGCAAAAGCGTTTGGTCCTGAAGGCAAGATGACACAGCAAGATGTGCAGCATAAAACGGTTGATGAGTTTTTTGCGCTATTGGACCCTCAAACTCGTGCGTCCTTAGAGGCTTTACAGGAAACCAAACGTTCTGAATTGGCAAAAGATATTACCTTTGGAGATGATCAGTCCTCAGGGTTGCTGGCCTTATTAAATCAAAATTATGATGTGCGATTGGTGGAGTTTGCTGCTACCGCAGATCCGATAGCCTTCGTAGAAACGACTGAAGGTGACGAGGGTAATTCTGTTGAGCTTGTAGATGTAGAGGCAGACTTAAAGCCCAGTGATGATTGGAAACGGTTAACGCAATTAACGGGTGCGATTGAATATCCACTGGTTAATATTCCTCCCGATCAGTTGGCGGGGGTGGTGGTGATTAGTGACTTTAGGGATACGGCGCGTGGAAATCCTGAATCACCTGCGTATCAATTAGCGAGCCGATCTGTTCCCGTGTTCCCTGTGGTTGTCGGGAGTGAAAATCCACGCCATGATTTGGCTGTAACTTCCGTGGATGCCCCCGAATCGATTTTCAAAGGGGAGCGTTTGTCCGTAGACGTAAATCTCAAACTTTACGGGGTTGCGGGTCAAGAGGTCAAGGTGAAGTTTCTGCAGGGTGATACCGTGTTAGATGAACAGTTGGTTCAAGTTCCCGAAGATGATGATCAATATCGCAGCTTAATTGAATTTAAAGATGAACCTGAAATGGATGGTATTTTGGCCTACTCTGTGCGGGTTCAAGAGATGGAAGATGAGGTCATCCATGAAAACAATCGCTGGGATTTCCAAACCGCAGTTTCAGAGGATCGAACCAATGTGTTGCTCGTGGATACCCGACCACGTTGGGAGTTTCGTTATTTGCGCAATTTGTTTTATGGTCGGGATAAATCTGTACACTTGCAATATGTATTAACGGAACCCGATGGAGTTGGGCCTCAGGATGAGCTCAGTCCGCCACGACCCAAAGTGGTGGCGTCTGCCTCCCGTGAATTTGGTGATGCCGAAGCCACTGATTTACCAGAAACACGTGAGGAGTGGCGGAAATTTGACGTGATCATATTGGGAGATGTCTCTCCTGAATATCTTACGCCTCAAAATATTAAGGATATTGAATATTGTGTGCGGGAACGTGGAGCGGCCCTGATTGTCATTTCAGGGTGGTCCTACATGCCTCATAAATTCAAGAATGCTGACTTAGCGAAGTTATTACCTGTAACTTACACGGAAACCATGGGGCCGATGTTTTATGCTCCAGAAACAGCCTACTCGATTGTACCGACCCTGGAAGGACGGCGCCATCCCATTATGCAATTGGGAAGTAGTGTTACGGAAAGTGACCAGGTATGGGAAAATCAACCCTTAATGAAATGGCGCTTTGATAGTTCGGGGGTGAAACCCGGCGCAACCATTTTAGCATATGCGGAACCTCCTAACGTTCGGCAAGTTGATTTTGTGACCGCGGATCAAAGTCCTGCGGATACCGCGGCGCGCATTCGTGAAATGAATGAGGTGAAGCAGAATAACAGTTTGATTGTGATTCAGTCCTATGGGTTGGGGAAAGTGATGATGTTGAATTATGATCGTACCTGGCGGTTACGGTATCGAATAGGAGACACCTTGCATCATAGATTTTGGGGCAAAGTAATGACCTGGGGGGCTGGAGAGAATTTACGTGCGGGGAATGAATTTATTCGTTTGGGAACAGATGGGATTACCTACACACCAGAAGAGAAAATTAAGGTAACCGCCCAAATTTTACAAGCGGACTATCGACCTGTAACTGAAGAAGCTTTTGATGTGGATGTCTATCATGACGGGGCGAAGATCTCGAGTCATACCCTGCAATATCGTCCTGAATCGCAGGGGATGTACGATGTGGAAATTGGACCATTTAAAAAGCCTGGCACCTATCCCATTCGGTTGGTGTCCTCTGCGAAATCAAAAGTGAAGTTAGAGGGTTCTGAAGCTGTTGAAACTGAATTTCGAGTAGCCACAGCCTTAAATCCTGTCGAATGGACTGAGTTTTCTGCAGATGGTGATACTGCTGCGCGTATTGCAAAAGCAGGAAAAGGAGAAGTGGTTCCCTTAACCGATCTTCAACTTTTAGAAGATGCGTTTGGTCCCAGTTCTAATAATGAATTAGAACGCGCAGATATTACGTTATGGGATCACTGGTTATTGTTTTTGGTGCTGATCTCCATGATTACAGCTGAATGGTTATTACGTCGTAAAGGAGGTTTATTATGAATGATGAAGAAACGTTAAAGGTCGATCATCTTCCCAAGCCGATTGCGGATAAACTACAGTTTGCATCCGACCGTATTCGACGCATTCTTTTTCTCAGAGGACTGTTTGCGGTATTGTCTATTTCTTTGCTGACGATTTTAGGCGTAATGCTCATTGACGCTGCGACCCTATTGTTCTCCATCGGGATTCGCTGGTTTCTCTCCTTGGCGGCGTTGTCAATTATTGGGGCTTCAATCTATTGGCACTTAATTCGTCCTTTGAAACGAAAATTAAGTTTATCTGAAATTGCCCGCATTATTGAAACCCGAAGTGAGAATTTACAGGATGAACGCATTAGTTCCACGGTGGAGATTTTGGGCCGACAATTTAAGAAGGGGGAGGAGTTTTCACCGGTGTTACTTGAGCAGTTGGTGAAAGATGCTCAAAAAGATGCCGACGTGGTTTTGCCTCATCAATTATTTACCATGCAATCCGCCAAACGGTTTATGGTCGCTCTGGGTGTAATTGGGTTTGTATATTTATTGATTTTTGTGGTGTGGCCCGGTCCTTCGTCACGGCTGTTGGTACGAGCCGTTGCGCCATTTGCGCGGGTAGGAGGGGCCTTATCTGGCCAACTTACGGTCACACCTGAGAATATCCGTTTGGCGGCAGGCGATCCCTTAACCATTGAAGTTCAATTAGACAAAGCCACCACACGTGACGTGGAATTACGCACCCGCTGGGAAGGGCGACCTGAGTTGGTCGAAAAAATGCAGTCAACAGAAATTGAGGGTGAGAAACAAGTTTTCAGTACAGGGTTTCCTCGGGTGACCGAAGGCTTTGATTATCGGATTCGTTCGGGTCATGCCTTGACGTCTTTTTATCGGGTGGATGTGTATCCCCGTCCTGAAATATCTGAAATGACTGTCAGCATAACTCCACCTCCCTATACAGGTCTTCAAGCATATACGGAAAAGATGTCTCCTGGAAAAATTGAGGCGTTGGCTGGAAGTAAGGTGAAGGTTTTCATTCAAAGTAATACCCCCATGGCGTCGGCGCATTTCTTTTTGGGAGATGATGAACTCAACCAGGGGAAAATTGAAAAAGTCGATGGTCATGAGATGATGGGATGGGATTTTTATTTGAAAGCACCTGCGCGGGATCTGGAGTGGCGGGTTGAAATGACGAGTCTTGACGGTTTTGAAAATAATCCCGTGCGAAGTCATGTCCTGTCTATTGTAAATGACGAAGCTCCAGACGTCGAAATCCTAAGTCCTGTGAGTAGGGAAGTGAAAGTACCTACAGATGGTTTTGTGACCATTGATTATCGGATATCAGATAAGTATGGTCTTCAGCAAGTCGAGTTGGTTCTCTCTCCACAAGGACATAAAAAAATTGTGCTCACGCAGGATGCACAGATGACTTCACCAGGTCAGTGGACCGGCCGTTTTCCCGTTCAATTGAAAAGTTTAGATTTAGGGGGGGCATCACGTATCACTGTTGAAGTGGTGGGCTATGATAATTTACCTCAAAGTTTGAATGGACCTAATAAAGGGGTTTCCGAATCCATCACCTTGATTTTGGAACGAGATGCTGAATCATTAGCCAAACAACAAGTGAAAGGTCAGTATGATGTCGCATCGGCTTCTTTAAAAACCCTGATTGCTGAGCTGGAAACGCTTACTCAAGAGATTACCAGTTTACGTATCAATTTAAATGAACAGCAAAATGATGCCGCGATGGATCATGCGGAGAAGGCCCGTTCTCAAGGGGCGACTACGGAAGCGGGCATGCGTGAGCTTTCGATGCAATTGGCTGGAGGAATGTTTGATCCCATCGCTCAAGGAATTACCGCAGTTGCGGATAATGAGATGACACAAATTCGCATACAGGGCGAAAAGCTTCCGTTGAGTGATGACAACGCAGAGCAAAAAAACATGGCCATGCAGATGTATGTGTATGTGACCACAGCACTCGATAAAGTGAAGGCCTTGGAAAAACAAACGGATCAGATGGCTGAAGCGGCGATTAAACTCGCAGAGTTAGCGGAAATGATGAGTCAACAAGATGCCTTGGCTGAAGAAGTTGCCGCCGATAACTGGGAAGAGACTCGTGAAGAGTGGGCTGAACAACAAGCTGCGTTAGCTGAAGAACTTAATGAGATGAGTGCTGCAGAAGAGGCGGCCCTCGATATGGCAGAGCATACCTCAAAAGCGGCAGATGAATTGGCGGATGCCGCTGAGCTTGCTGACGAAGCGTTACAACTGGCTGAAGATTTAGAAGTCCCTCCATGGAAGCTGGCTCAAGATCTGGCATTAACGGCACAAAAACAGGCCTTATTGGCTCAAGAAAATGTGATGCGTACACAATCCATTCTGTCTAAAAAGACAGGGAAAGATATGGCCAGCTCACAAGCCACCGCTGAAAAAGAACAACAGGTAGCGGATCTGGCCCAAGCTCAGGCTGAACGAGCACAACGGGATGCTTTGCGTCATTTAGAAGCCGGTGGAAGTCCGGTGGCGATTCAGGCCCAAAAGCAGGCCAATGCGTTACAACTCTCTGCAAAATTGAATCAAAAGCAAGCGGACCAAGCGCAGAGTGCGGCCGCGCAAATGCGTCAGCAAGCGGATGAATCAGAGGCACCTGATTATGCCAGCACTTCGCAACAACAAGTTCAGGCCGCCATAACTCAAAAACAGGCGTATGAGGCACAAAAGCGTGCACTTGAGCGTCAAGAATACGCTTTGGCGGTTTCTACACCTGAACTGGATCAGGCGATCAGTGATGCGGTTGCACAACAACAGGCCGCTGAGGCCGCACAACAAGCTGCATTAGATGCGCAGGAACGTGCTGAATCTGCCTTGGCTGCCGGTGAAGATGCCACCGTAGCTCAACAAGAAGCTGCCGCGGCTCAACAAGCCGCCCTCGATGCCCAGAAGGCCGCCATGGATGCACAAACTGCGGCTGCTGAAGCGGCTGGAACTGATGAACAAGCAGCGGCCGTTCAAGCTCAATCCGAAGCTGTGGACGCCCAACAGGCCGCGGCCAATGCACAGCAACTTGCAGAATCTGCAACGTCAACTGCAGAACAGTCTGCCCAAATTGCAGATCAGGCGAACGAAGTTGCTCAGCAAGCGGATGCTGTTGCGGATGCCGCACAAGTTGCCGCGGCTGAAAGTGGGAGTGCTGAAGATCAAGCAAAAGCGGCAGAGGCGCAAAAAGCAGCACAACTTGCTGAACAACAAGCCGCAGCAGCCACTGAACAGGCTCAAGAGGCGCAACAAGCGGCAACAGCCGCACAGCAAGCTGCGACTTCCGCACAAGAGGAGGCCATCGCAAAACAACAAGTGGCTTCTGAGGCTCAACCTCAAACCGATCGTAGCGAAGCACAACGTGAAGCGTTGGATGCCAGTCAATTAGCCTCCGATGCGGCAGCGGCAGCGGCCGCGGCCGCCGTGGCTGCTGCTGAGGCAGGGATGCTTGATCAAGCTCAGGCACTTCATGAACTGGCACAAGACGCGCAAGGAGCGGCAGAGGCCATGACTGAAGCTGCAAACGAACCGGGTTTACCTTCCTCTAATCAGGCCATGTCTGAAAGTGCAGCTCAAATGGCCGAAACGGCTCAAAGTTTAGCAGATATCTCTGCGGGTCAAGAGCTTGCGGCTCCTGCGACCCCGAGTGCAATGGCTGACGCGGCCGCCGCAGCACAAGCGGCGGCTCAAGCGGCGACACAAGATACCGCGAGCTCCCAAAGTGAAGCCGCGGCTCAAGCGGCTGCGGCTGCGGCGGCTTTGGCCCAGATGAGTCAATCCTTAGCGGAATCTATGGGGATGACCGCTCCTCCATCGAATACAACGCCTTCTCCATCCACACCTTCAAGTTTTAGTGATCCTTCCTCAGGAATGTCGAACCATGCGGATCGTATTGAAGATGAAACGATGCCTGCATGGGTTTCGGATATTGGAATGACTCGTGCTGATTGGGGTAAAATGAAAACATTAAGCTCCTCTGATGGAGAAGCTCTGGATGATATGGGCATTCCCCGCGAATATCGTCAGTTGGTGCGGGATTACTTCCTGCAGTTAAGTCAAGAACAAGCCCGTTAACTCCCCGACGGGCTGATCGCTTCCGTGAAGCGTTTTCTGGACCAGGTTTCTGCGCCCATGACTTTCATGTGAGGGGTCAATTGTTGAATATCCAGAAATTGATTTCCTAGATTTTGTCGTTGTTCAACTAAAAACTGTATGGCGGCTTTACCCGCATTAGGAATGAGATGAAACATGCTTTCACCTGAAAAGAAATGCCCGCTGTCCATGCCATAGAGTCCTCCGACCACTTTTCCGTTTTGCCAAACTTCAACACTGTGGGCAATTCCTTGATGGTGGGCCTCTATATATGCTTCACGCATGAGGGGATGTATCCAACTCTCGGGAAGATGAAAGTGATGACAGGTATTGATGATGTCGACAAAAGCTTGGTCGTAGGTGATCTGAAACTCAGCTTTTTTGATTTGTCGGATCGTACTTTTCCCCAGATGAAATTGATCGAAGGGAAGGACGCCACGGCTACGTGGGCTGACCCATGGAAAGAGTTGAGGGTCGTCTCCCGGCCATGGAAATACTCCGAGAGGATAGGCGGCGGCTAAGGCCTCCACGGGAACCACATCGGAGATCCATACACATTCCTGACGGTTGGGAAGTTGCTTAAGTTTGGCTTTGAAGAACGTACTGAAGTCTTCGCGGGTTGGCGTAGGTCTGTCGTTCATTTTTACAACAATTCAGGTTGCGATGGAGAGGGTTTCATCCCAAAACGTTCATAACAAAGCGGGGTAGCGATTCGCCCTTGGGGACTCCGTTTCAGGTATCCTTCTTGTATCAAATAAGGTTCATATACTTCTTCGAGGGTTCCGGCTTCTTCCCCTACAGATACCGAAAGATTACTTAAACCTACGGGGCCGCCTTGAAACCGTTCGAGGAGGGTTTGCAGATAACGTTTATCCATTTCATCGAGACCGTATTTATCAATTTCGAGCATTTTAAGTGCTTGATCTGCCACGTCACGGGTAATGTGATTATCGGCACGAACCTGAGCATAGTCACGCACCCAGCGCAGAAGATTGTTGGCGATACGTGGGGTGCCACGACTTCGAGAGGCAATTTCGAGAGAACCCTCTTCGTCGACATCCACATTGAGCAATAGGGCCGAACGTTTTACAATGGATTGCAAATCTGAATGGTCGTAATAATCTAAACGATTGTTCATGCCAAAACGTGACCGGAAGGGGGCTGAAAGTAGACCCGTTCGGGTGGTGGCGCCCACTAAGGTGAAACGAGGGAGATTAAGGCGTACGGAACGAGCGTTTGGTCCTTGATCAATTAAAATATCGATGACGAAATCTTCCATAGCTGAGTAGAGGTATTCTTCAACCGCACGTGGAATGCGATGAATCTCATCGATGAACAGAATATCCCCCTTTTCGAGTCCGGTTAGTAGTCCGGCTAAATCTCCCGCTTTATCGATTGCAGGACCTGAGGTACTCCGAACCGTAACGCCCATTTGTTCACCCAAGATATAGGCGAGCGTGGTTTTTCCTAATCCGGGAGGACCGGAAAGTAGCACATGATCTAATACTTCACCTCGACCTTTGGCCGCTTCCACCATGAGTTCCAGTCGTTCGGTCACTTTACGTTGGCCAACGTAATCTGAAAAACGGGTGGGCCGGAGAGATAATTCAAAATCTTGGTCAACCCGGGTGAATTCTGCTCCGGGTTTGATGTTAACTTCGTCTTTCATATTAATAGATGTTGCCGCCTTGTTGGGCGTAGCGTTGTAAAACTGCAGCTGCTTCCGTTTGTCGTACGGGTCCCATGATGGTGATGTTGCGTTCTTCGAGAAGTTCTCTCCAGTTCTCAGGACAGGGGGCTTCATCAAATCCAATGGCTTCAACATCTTCTCGGGAGGCGCCGAACTCCATGCTGACGACTCCAGACCAAGGCACCGCACCAAAACATTGAGAGCAAGGTTGGGCGCTGGTGGTTAGCACATAGCGTCCTTTTTCAGCAAGATTGACGCAGGAGAGCTCTTGTTGAGCCAACATGAGGGCCATAATTTCGGCGTGGGCCACACTGCATCCCGACGAGAGAACCCGATTGACACCCGCGGAAATACACGCGCCCGTATCCAAATCGAAAACTCCGGCCGCAAAGGGGCCTTCCTGACGTTCTACATTGGCTTCGGCCCAAGAGATGACGGCCGCCATGCGACCTTCGGGCGTGGTCGCGACGAGCCCCTGAGCACGTTCACAAAGGGAGTGGGGGATGCTTAACTCAAGACGTTCTTTCATTGAAATCTTACCTGATCATCTTTGCGGGGATAAATACCGCGTTCGGCCATGGATTGTAAGTCAATATCGGCAGTGAGTTGATTGTCTTTTGTGTCACTGACCTTTACTCGGGCAATAATGGTTTGATTACGTATGACCGACCCAATATCGCCCACATGAATACCACTTTTACTACCCGCATTGACAATGAGGTAATGCCAATTGGGATTAACGTAAAGCACGTTGTATTGACCTCCAGTGATGACTTGCTCAGGTGGAGTTTCTTCGACGTCGGGTTCTACGAGGGGCTGTGGAATGGAGATGCTTGCAGGTGAGGTCTCTCTTTGGGGGTGATGTTGCGGGGGAGGCGGGACATTCTCTTGTTTTTGTAAGGCTTGGATGCGGTGCCCAAGCTGAAGCACGTCATTTACCAACTGTTCATTTTGGCTTTTGAGCATGCGATTTTCTGAACGAAGACTGGAAATGACCGTTTGCAGTTCTTCGATTTCTGCCCTCAGGATTTCTGGGGGGATTGATTCTTGAGCACGTAATGGGCTGAGACAAAAGAGAAGGGTGATAATGTAAATCTTATACATAAGCCCAACCCTAGTTTGATGCATGGGGACTGTCGAGAAAATCCTGATCTTGAGCCCGTATCGCGTTGATTCCATGGGCGATTAAGGTTCTTGTGGTTCTCGTTCGGCCGCTTGAATTAAAATTTGATGAAAATCACCGGTGTCGCCCCTAAGATACCAGTCGTGCAATGCCGAACCTCGGTTTGCATAACTCTGCACTGTTTTAGGCATGTGTTTGATATTAAAACCTTTATTTCGGACACTTTCGGGACCGGCATTATAACAGGCCAATAACAAAGAACGTAAGTCTGAGGACCATTCTTGGTGGTTTTTATACAGAAATACTTGCAGATCCCCCAAGTAATATCGTCCAACTTTACGGTTCAATTCGGGTTCAAATGCCCGAGAAAAAGGGATGGCGCCTCCCATATGCTTTTGGGTGACTTCTTTCCAGGTGCTTTCTCTAATTTGCATAAGGCCCCGTTCTCCGACGGATCCTACCATCTGAGGATTGCCCTGGCTTTCGATTTGAATAATGGCATCGATAAGAAGTTCGGTCGCTTGTTCTAAATCAATGCCGTCTTGAAGTTGGTCTTCTCCAGAAATGACTATTCCCCGTAGGGTCGGCAGTGAGGGAGGCGGTGCTGGGGGCAACCAAAGTGGTTTGATGATCCACCATAATATACTGATGCCTAATAGGGTACCGATGCCCACACTGACCACTGTGATCCAAGGGGAAGGGTGGTTCTCCTGGGCAGGGTCATGATGCCAATGTTTAGGGTTCACTTGTTACGCAGTTCCTTGAGTTCGGGGCATTGTAACAAAAGGCTAGAGAGTCCGTAAAGAATAACTGCGGTCAGGATTGCGAGGCCTACGGCAATTAACTGGGGCCAGGTGGAGAACAAAGAATACACGGCACGAGCACCGATGAGCATTGGAATACAACACAAGGCTTGTCGAATCCAAGAATTCCAAATCGATTTCCAATGGATATGGGCAAAACGTTTTTGGGCCAGGAGGGAGAGGATGATGACTTGGATTAAACTCGAGAGAACGGTTCCCATGGCTAAGCCCGCATGTTTCCATCCTGGAGGTAAAATCAGAATGAACAGGAGATTGAGGCTTAGATTTGCACTAACGGTCACGATGCCGATCATTACAGGAGTTCGGGTATCACTATGCGCATAAAACAGAGGGATGAAAATTTTGGAAGCACTAAATACGATCAGTCCAGGGGCATAAAAAAACAAGGCGCGTGAGGTGACCAAGGTGGAGGTGCTGTCAAATTCACCGCGTTCAAAAACGGCACTGACAATGGGGGTGGCTAATCCGGCTAATCCCACCGCGGCCGGGATCATGACAAACATCAGTACCCGTAAACTTTGATCGAGGGTCCTTCCAATTTTTTCCCGATTATTTTCATGAACCAAGTCCGAAAATTCAGGGAGGAGGGTGGTACCTAAGGCGGTGGCAAAGAGTCCCAAGGGAAGGTAAATGAGCCGTTCGGAATAGGAGAGCGCGAGCGGACCATAATCGGCGACCCAAATGGCGAGGATGCGATCCATCACGACATTGATTTGTACGATGGCGGCCCCGAGTGCGGCCGGGCCCATTAAACGGAGCACTGATTTTACTTCCGGAGCAAAGGGCTCTATTTTTTCAGGGCGTCGATATCCTAATGTGCGAATAGGAGGGAGTTGGACTGCGAACTGGAGGATGCCTGCCACTAAAATGGACCAACAGATGAGTTCAACTTTATCTTCTTCACTAAGTCCTGGGAAAAATCCTACTCCCCATAACACTGCGATCCAAATGACATTTAAAAGGCAGGGGGCGAAAGCGGGAACCACAAATTTGCGATGTGCATTGAGCACGCCCATGGTGATGGCGGCTAGACAAATCCATATCATGTAGGGCAATAAGATACGCAAAGAATGAAAGATATCGACGACTTTGGGGGGTAATCCTTCCCAAGCCAAGGCGTAGGTACAGCCTAACATTCCGACAAAAGAAATGCTTCCGAGAATGAGGATCAATAAGGAGGTAACGTTACGCGTCAGTTGCCATGCGGCGGCATCTCCTTCGCTTTTCTGTATGCGAATAAAACTGGGAATAAAGGCTGCAGATAAAGCACCTTCACCGAAAAGACGGCGGAATAAATTGGGGATGGTAAAGGCTACCACAAATGCGGAACCCACCCCTCCGGTTCCAAATACCCAAGCCATCATCATTTCCCTGATCAAGCCCAGTAGGCGAGAACTCAGGGTTCCCAAACTTACCAGACCGGTATTCCGGAAGATGCGTGAATTAGTCCTCATCTTTGGGTCGATATTCCTTGTCCATGATGGCTTCCCATTCACATTCCCAGAGTTTGGCGTATTTGATCGCTACGCCGTAGGCCACGATGATGGCAATAATGAAGCCGCGCAACCCATCTAGATAACCCGCTTTGATGATGTATCCTTTAATGAAACGAGTGGGGGGGCGGGTAAGCAGATCCCAAAGGTGAAAACTACGTCCGGAACGATACATTTCTTTTGCACTAATGGTTGAGAAACGGTTCACCACATTCAGATGATGGGTAAGGTCATTATAGGTATAGTGCCACAATTTTCCGGTAAGCGTTTTGACCGGTCCGTCTACAATCACCATGTCATGTGGTTCCTGTCCTCCACTATGACCTTTGTCTTTGCGGAACAAACGCAGTTTGATGTCGGGATTCCACTCCCCGTGGCGGATCCACTTGCCCAGATAAAAAACCTGTCTGGGGAATTCGAAGCCCATATATTTTTCGGTGCCTGAGCGGAAGTGAAACAGGATTTGATCCTTAAGGGTGGGAGAGACTTCTTCATCAGCATCTAAAAACAATACCCATTCTTTGTTGGCCATTTCACGCAGGCGATTGCGTTGGGTAATATACCCTTTCCATTCCTCTTGGTAGACTTTGTCGGTGAACTCTTTACAGATTTCGACAGTTTTATCGGTGCTGAAACTGTCGAGAATGACAATTTCATCACAAAAAGTGAGACTTTCTAAACAACGGCGCATGTTATGCTCTTCGTTGAAAGTCATGACGCAAGCGGATATTTCAGGACGTTTCATATAAGTGCTTTACGGGGTAGCAGGGAGATTAGCAAGGATCTGTTCACGTACCTCGTCGATGCTGACACGGGCGAGGGCGCTTGCGGCCTCTTCGCTGTGACGATCAATGGATCGGTTTCGGGTATCGCTATGTTGTAGAACCGTTGCAGTTGAAGATAATGGACCTGTTTTTTGTGGGTCCGTGGTGCCAAAAATGGCGATTAAAGGCGTGCCGACCGCGGCGGCGAGATGCATGCCTCCACTGTCATTGACCAGTGCCAAGGACAATTGTTGGAGCAGGGCGGTGAAGACGTGAAGATTGGTTTTTCCTGCAAGGGAACAGCCCTGTGACCCAAATGGAGCATTGAGGCTTTCACAGAGTGCTTCATCTGCGGGAGTTCCCAACCAGCAAACACTTCCACCCGTGGCTTGAATCCATGTTTGGGCTGAGGCTTGGAAACGGTCACCGGGCCATTGTTTGGAGGGGCCTCGGGCTGCGCCGGGTATGCATCCTAAAATAGGCTGAGGCAAATTGGCCAACAAATCGGTAGCCCTTTGTAGAGCCTCAGCAGGAGGATTTATTTGTGGTGGAGGTAAATGTTCAGGCAAAGGATCCGGTAAGAGCAACTTCGCAATTTCCCATTGTTGATGTTTCGCATCCATCTCCGAAAGGTTTACGCCATGGTGGATGAGCAGGGGACGTCCACATTGGTGAGTAGTGCCTTTACGATGCGGGATGCCGGCAAGGGTGGGTAAAAGTGCGGAACGGAATGAATGAGGTAACACAATGGCATGTGTACACTTCAAGGCACGAAGCTTTTTGGCTGATTTAAAAAGTTCTTTTGTGCCAGCAGGAAGAGGGATCACTTGATGAACAGCCGTTTGCATTTCCCACAAGCCCACTTGACCCGGTCGTGCTGCAATCAAAATTTGCGCATTCGGATGCAGTTGTTGTTTGAGCACTTGAACCGCGGGCATGGCCATGATGCCATCGCCTAACCAATTGGGCACGATGAGTAACAATCGAAGGTCAGGGCTATTCAAGACAGATGCGTCGTATCCAGTCATGGTACTCCTCCTGTCCGGTGAACATTTCAATTTCAACCCGCAAATAGATGAGTGGCATGTCACGTCTTTCCAGATGAGGAATACGCACTGCATCTTTTTCGGTGGTAAGAATGGCATCAACGCCTAGTTCGCAGGCATGTTCGACAATGTCTAAAATTTCCTGAAGACTGTAGCGATGGTGGTCGGCAAAGGTAATATGTTCGACCACTGTAGCGCCGTAATTGACCAATTCTCTTTCAAATCCAGCGGGTACCGCAATCCCCGAAAGGGCGATCACTTTTTTTCCTTTTAACCACGTTAGATCTTCTTTGACATCTTTGAATAAATGTTTGAGGAAACGGGGGCAATGCCTGCATTCTGAAATTTCGGCGGTGGGATTGAGTTCTCGAAGTTGGGTGCTGAGTTCTCTAGCACCATCGCCATTACTTTTGGTGATAAAAATAAATCCGGCCCGTTTGATATTACGAATGGGTTCACGCAAAAGGCCACGGGGAAGGGTGCGACCATTATCAAAAGGGTTTGTCCGGTCGACCAATACGATGTCGAGTCGATGTTTGAGGGCTAAATGTTGAAATCCATCATCGAGAATAAGGGTGTCACAGCGTAATTTCCGTATGGCATATTGACCCGACATCACCCGATTTTTCCCTACAATTACAGAAACGCCAGGCAGGTTTTTTGCCAGCATGTAAGGTTCATCTCCACTGAAAATGGGCTCCACTTTGAGGGATTTTCCATCCGAAACCACTAAGGAGGCTTCTACATCGACTTTTCCGCCTAACAAATCCCGAAAGCGTTGTTTAAATCCACGCTTTTTCTTTTTCTTTTTGTAGCCACGACTGAGGATGGCCACTTTTCGTCCATTTTCGGCCAGGGAACGTGCCAACAATTCTACCACCGGGGTTTTACCTGTTCCTCCTACGGTGAGATTTCCTACACTAACGACTTGGCAGCCTAAGGTATGGTGTTTGAGCAGGCCGATGCGATATCCCCAAAGTCGAAATTGCACGATGGCGGCAAACACATAAGAAAGTCCCCCGAGGGTCAATCGCAACAACGATGCCCCGGTTCCACGTTTGGTGCCATCTACGACCCCCAACAGATAGGTTTCAGCTCTTTCTAAAAATTTTCTCGCCATGGAGGGGTCTTATGTCAGCAGAGAACGAATTAAAAGCGAAAAGGGTGTCGGTGAAGTGCTGAGAAATGACCCCTGGAATGGAGGGCGCTGCCGGGGTGGTTTTATAACCAAGGGGATTGTTTCGCGGACAGGGGTTCACGGTTCGGCAAGAGCAGCGGTCGAATGGGCTTGAGAACAAAATTCCGATGCATTCTGGACAGAAGGGGTTCCGGTAGAGTGGAACTGTTTTCTTTTAGACTTTGCTGAAATTCTTGGGTTTCTGCTACAAGATCTCCAGGATAGGCTTGGAGTTGTTGAGGCCAAATGTCTGATGCGACCCAGTCGTATAAGGCTTGATCTTCTCTATTCGCTTCTTTCAAAATTGACTGAAGATCAGGATCTGCTCGTAGATGTTTTTGAAATAATCTGATTTTTTTCAAGTACTCAGGATGACGCGATTGTAGACGGTCGTGTTGATCGCGAAGCGTATTTTTGCGTTGGTAGGAAAGGTTCATGCCGGGTTCACCCACCCAGTGTCGAAACAGTAAAAGGGAAAGATCAAAGAATTCAACTCGTAAGAAGAGGAAGGGTGAATTCCTGACCACCTGTTGGACACCTTCCGCGGTCCCTTTTTGGCAAAGTTGTCTGCATTGGCGGTTTCTGTTTTCCGGAGCTTTTGCCCATTTTTTTACCAAGGTTTCAAAATCATCAACAAAAACTCCCGCATGGGCTTTCCAGCGCAAGAACCAAGTAATATGTGAAATGGAGCGAGCAACAGGGTCACGTAAAAACGTGTAATATTGGATATCGGGTTCAACGATCTGTAGGTCGGTATCTGGATGAATGGTGTGACCGATGATGCTCTGTAAGTGAGGGTAAATCCATTTCAAGTTTTTTAAATTTTGCGGAGATAAGGCCTGATGTTGAAAGCCCGGACTATCAAAATGTCTCCACTTAAAATGCTTTCTCAGGATGGTGTTAAAAGACGTTCCTGCCGTTTTGTAGGTGTGGCAAAAGGCAATCATCTCACTTTCCTTTTCGCGTAGGGGGTCTTGAAGTGAATGAATGCTTTGGAGCTTTCATCACGGGACTATCGAGATTTTTTTAGTCGGGCCTCTTCTTGAGCGCGACGATAGGTTTTTCCAAGGGATTTATCATGGGAGCGCCGTTCGTATAAGGTCGCTCGATTGTGAGCTTGTTCTTTTAACAATTTTTGGAAGTTTGTGACTCTTCGTGGGTCCACTTCGCCATGTTCTAATGCATGTCTCACGGCGCATCCCGGTTCATTTGTGTGACCACAGTTCGTGAATTTGCACTCTAAACTTAAGGCTTCAATATCCGCAAAGGTCGCATTTACGCCATCCGCACAATCGGCTAATTGTAGCTCCCGCATTCCCGGAGTATCTAAAATTAATGCACCATTTGGCATTGGAAACAAGGTGCGACGCGAGGTGGTATGACGACCTTTGGCGTCATTTTCACGAATTTCCCAAGTGTCTTGGATCTCTTCTTCTAGCAAGGTGTTGGTGAGCGTTGATTTCCCAGAACCCGATGAGCCCATGAGCACTACGGTTGTACCTGGTTTACACCAGGTGCTCAGGTGACGGGTACTTTCTTCATCCAAACAATTCACGGCTTCCACCGCAAGTGCGGGATCCAATTTTTGCACCTCGTCAATGAAAGGGGCCGGGTCATCGCAGAGGTCTGCTTTACTCAATACGATGACAGGTTCGACCCGTGCTTCATGTGCTAAACTGAGGTAGCGTTCGATACGATTAAGGTTAAAGTCAGCATTGAGAGAGCAGACAATGAAACAAACATCTACATTGGATGCAATTAATTGGGGAGCGATTTTTGTACCCGCGGCTTTGCGGGTAAATAAACTCTTCCGATCGAGAAGTCTACTGATTTTATCGGGTGCAGATAAAAGCACCCAATCACCTACCGCCATTTTAGGGGAGGAGTAGAGGAGTGGAATCAGCAGGCGTTCCTCACCATTATCCACTTCTGCATCGCATCGATGTTGTTCGATGACCCGGGCAGGTTGAAGGGTCTCAGCCTCTTCTTGGGAAAGCTGGGTAGAAAAGAAGGGTTGCCAGCCTAGTTCCTGAAGAGAATCATGGTCTATCAAAATGAAGTCCGGGTGAAATTAGAGCTGAACCTCAAGGGTTTGCAGTTCGGTTCCGCGAATGAGGTTGATGGTGGCAGAGTAGCTCGTGCTTTTCTTTAATTCGGCGGCCATTTGTTCAGCTGAGGTGATGCCGACGTCGTTAATAGAAACTAAAATGTCTTTTTCAAGAATCCCTGCTTCACTTGCAGGAGAGTTTTCTTTGATCGCCCGGACAATGACACCCACGCCATCCTTTAATCCTAAGTATTGACCTACTGCAGGGGCGATGTTTTCGATGCCTACACCTAAACTTTTGGGTGCGCGAGGGGCTGCGGCGGAATAGGTAGGCATTTGGCCAACACCGAGGGTGGGTTGAACCAACGCGGCTTTTCCATCACGTATTAAGCGAAGTTCTACACTGCGACCTGCAGGTGTTTCGAGCACCATGCGTTGCAAGGCACGTGCGCTTTCGACTCGTTGGCCGTTATAGGAAACAATCACATCATTGTCCATGATGCCGGCTTTGGCTGCGGGACTCTCTGGACCTACTGCTTTTACCCAAGCACCATATTCACCAGGTAACGATAATGCGGTTACTTGTTCAGCCACGACTTCATCTAATGCTACACCCAACATGCCCGGAGGATGTTGTTGGGAGAAGGCCGGAAGGGTAGAAATGGCTGCGCAGATCAAAAGGGTACGTAGAGATTTTTTCATATCAGAACTTATTTCGTTAAATTGTGTGAAATTTTTGTCTAATCCATTATCAGGCAAGATGCAAGTCTAGGGTCTTGATTTAGATGAAGAATACGAGGGGAATGACGCAAGATGGGGGATGCCCTTTTTAGATGTAAGATGAGCTTTCTCAGATCAGAATGACGGATCCTCCATCTTCTATCCACGTATTTATCCAAACATGGCGCTGGCATCATTTACCGCGTCTGGAAAAATGCTTTGCACATCTCCTTCCAAACGTAAAGCCACATGCGGGAGGCCGTCATGTGCCGTTTCACCTTGATTGATAATGAGATATGGGATGCCGGCTCGAGCGGCCATAATGGGAAAACTGGCAGCGGGTTGCACGGAGAGTGTGCTACCGATGGCGATGATGAGGTCTGGATGTTGCATCGCCAGTTGGGCCCGTTGCATATCGGCTTCTTTCAGCATTTCACCGAATTGAATAACGCCCGGTTTTAGAAAATGGTTGCAGTGCGGACAGAGGGGGAGAGTATGATCACGTAGCCATGCCTCATACCAGTCTTGAGCCAGATCTTTGAATCCACATGCGATGCAGACTACTTCATCCATGCGTCCATGTAACTCGACAAGTTTGTCTTCTGGGATACCGGCCCGACGATGTAGACTGTCAATATTTTGGGTGATCACGCTGGTTAATTTGCCTAAACGGTCAAGTTGACTTATCGCAAGATGGGCTGGCGTAGGGGCAACATCCTTCCATTGTTGCCAATCTTCGCTTTTAAAGGTCCAGTATTGTTCCCGTTTTTCTGGGTCTTCCATGAAATCCTGTAGGGTGATTTCGGGACGTGTTTTCCAAATGCCTTGGGGCCCCCGATAATCAGGAATACCGGCGCCGGTACTGATACCGGCGCCGGTGAAGATGACAATCCGTTCGGATTGTACTAAGAATTCAAGAAGAGTTGATGCTTGGTTCATTCAGCCAGTAGTTTTTCGATTGTTTGTTCTAATTGAGGACCGCGGGTATCCACTGCCACAACTTTTCCTGTTTTATCGAGGATGAAGATGCTCGGGATGGATGTGATCGCAAATTTATCCGCAATGGATTCTTTTTGATCATTGTCCCAGAGCATGGGCCATGCGAGTTCGTTGTCGGCTATGTAGTTTTCAAGCGGATCAATACTACGATCTAAAGAGATACCAATGATTTCAAAGCCTTGGTCATGGTATTTGGCATAGGCGGCTTTTACATTGGGCATTTCTGCAATACAGGGGCCGCACCAGGTCGCCCAGAAGTCCACCATGACGACTTTGCCTTTATAATCACTTAGAGATAATTTTTTACCTTCAAGCGTGGTGCCCGTTAACTCAAGGGTATCCCCAATGCTCGGTTTGTTTAATTGGGCGGTAATCATACCGGTCACCTGTGCGTAAACAGGGTTGCCGTCGGTTTTTGCTAACTCCTCAAAAGTTGCCAGAACTTCTTGTGCTTGTTCTTTGTTTCCTTGTTGAAGGCTGAATTGCACCAACATCATACCCGATTGAGCCAATTCATTTGCGGGAAGGGGTGTTTGAGATTGTAGGTCATTAAATTGAGCTTCGAGTAGTGATAAGAGCGCTTCATTATCTTCTGCATAGAACGCTGCTTCGATGGCTTTCTTACGTCCGTTATCAATATCGGTGGCCTGGGGGTTCGCATTGATGTAAATCGTAAGATCCTCAAGCATGGCTTGGTAATGCTTTTTGCTGATCTCATCTACAGAATCTGCGAACAAGGGCAGGGTGGTCGCAAAGAGAGAGGCTGAGGCCAAAAGAGTTAGTAGTGTTTTCTTCATGAGGGATGTTTCTCCAAGTTGAGGTTTCAATTAACATGGATAAGACGAGCTGTACAACAGGATCTTACAGTGAAGCTAAATAAAAATCACAGTTGCACTCCTGTAAAAAATGCACATAGTATATTGGAATGAGCGCTAAAGCTAAAGCCACAATCATGAATGAAGCAGGGATCCATTGTCGTCCCTCGACCCATATTATCAAAACTGTACGTGATTATCCGGGAAGGATGCAGGTCACCCATGCTGAAAATGGGAGTTGTCACTTAACCTCCATGTTGGATTTGATGATTTTAGGACTCACCTGTGGATCAGAAGTTGAGATAGAAGTAGAAGGTCCCGATGAAGAGCTTCAATTGAAAAAATTGGTCGAATTATTTGAACATATTTATGACTTCCCTGATGCGGGGATGTAGAAATAAACGTCGAATAAATGAATTCGGTGATCCTGTTTACGTATAGAGAGATTTCCGTTTCTATATAGAAGGTTATTTTTTAGAAGTGCTCAATTTTAAATGATTTTCAGGATAGATGTACCGTTTTGTCGTGATCTCCTCTCGTTCTCCCATCTTTCTGACTTGCCAAAGGGGGTTTTATCCCTCATAGAATCCCGCTCTCTCGTTGGAAAACTCTGTTTTCCCTATTTTTTTTGAATGCCTTAACGCCCAATGGACCAAGATTATGAGTAAAGACCTTAAATTGACCCGAAATATCGGGATCTCCGCCCATATTGACAGTGGTAAAACCACGTTGACCGAACGTATCCTTTTTTACACAGGAACGATTCACAAAATTGAAGAAGTTCGTGGGGGTGGCGATGGCGCGACCATGGACCATATGGAGCTGGAAAAAGAAAAAGGGATTACCATTACCTCCGCTGCGACAACTGTAGCGTGGAAAGAAAACAAAATTAACATCATTGATACTCCTGGACACGTGGACTTCACCGTTGAAGTAGAACGTTCCTTGCGCGTACTTGATGGTGCGATTTTGGTACTTTGTGGTGTGGCGGGCGTTCAGTCCCAGTCCATCACGGTTGACCGTCAGATGAAACGGTATCGCGTACCCCGTTTGGCCTTCATTAACAAATTGGACCGTACCGGAGCAGATCCTGAGAAAGTAACCTCTGATCTCTGTGAGAAACTTCATTTGAACGCAGTGATGTTCCAATTACCTATCGGAATTGAAGGTGATTTGGCTGGTGCCGTGGATCTGTTCACCCGTAAAGCTTACTACAATCGTGGTGATCGTGGTGAAATTATCGAAGAACTCGAAGTGCCTGCTGATATGGTGGATGCGGTTGAAGAAAAACGTGAAATCATGATGGAAGCGGTTTCTATGTTCAACGATGCCATTATGGAAAAATTGTTGGAAGGTGAAGAACCTACTCCTGAAGAATTCCACAGCACTGTTCGTAAAGCCGTAATTGCTAACGAATTGGTACCTGTATATATGGGGTCTGCTTTCAAAAACCGTGGTGTACAACCCATGTTGGATGCCGTAAGCCGTTACTTGCCTAGTCCATTGGATGTTCATAACTTTGCGAAAAAAGTAGGTTCTGAAGATGAGCAGGTTGAACTGTTGCCTAAAGCTGATTTGCCCATGGTTTCCATGGCCTTCAAAATTACAGAAGAAACCTTCGGTCAGTTAACCTACACCCGTATTTATCAAGGCACCCTGAAAAAAGGGATGACCATCGAAAATACCCGTACCGGCAAACGTATCCGTTTGGGCCGTTTGTTGCGGATGCATTCTGATGACCGTGCAAATATCGATGAAGCCTCTGCGGGTGACATTGTGGCCATGGTAGGTGTCGATTGTGCTTCGGGTGATACATTTACTGATGTGGGCGTTGATTTGACTTGTGAGTCAATGTTCGTTCCTGAACCTGTGATCTCTTTCTCCGTTTCTTGCCCAGACAGTGGTGACTACGATAAGATGTCTAAAGCGTTACAACGTTTCATGAAAGAAGATCCTACTTTCCGCGTTCATACGGACGAAGAATCCAAGGAAACGATTATTAGTGGAATGGGTGAATTGCATCTCGAGATTTATGTAGAACGTATCAAACGTGAATACAAAGCTTTGGTAGAAGTTGGACCTCCTCAGGTGAACTATCGTGAAGCGATCACGCAGCCTACCGATTTCTCTTATACACATAAGAAACAATCCGGTGGTTCTGGTCAGTACGCGGTAGTGACCGGTAACATTGAGCCCATGGAAGCTAACTCAGAAGAGACCTACGAATTCAATGACCTTATCAAAGGTGGAAACATTCCTAGTGAATATATTCCTGCGGTAAACAAAGGTTGTCAGGACGTAATGAATGAAGGTCCTCTGGCGGCGTTCCCTGTAGTAGGTGTTCGTGTGAATTTGACAGACGGTAAATACCATGACGTTGATTCAAGTGATATGGCTTTCCGTATTGCTGCTCGTAACGCGATGCGTGAAGCGATCCGCAAAGCGAGTCCTAAGATTCTGGAACCCATGATGAAAGTTGAAGTAGAGACTCCTGATGAATATCAGGGTTCTGTTATCGGAGATTTGAGCTCACGTCGTGGAATCATTGGTGCCATGAATACTCGTGGAGAAGTCTGCGTGGTAAATGCCTCCGTTCCTCTCGCGGAAATGTTTGGTTACTCTACCGCATTGCGTTCTATGAGTGCTGGTAAAGCGACTTATTCCATGGAGTTTGAAAACTTCACAGCTGCACCTAATAACATTGCGAAAGAAGTTATGGCTGCTCGTGCTGAAAAACTGAAAAATGACGAATAAGCCTTCACGCTTTTCGATCCAAAAAGGTTCTCCTTCGGGAGAATCTTTTTTTTTGGTTAGTGGTCGGGGGGCACTGGAGGCAGGCATAGGTTTCGATGTGAAAATAGGGATCACTGACTGTCGCGCTCCGTCTCGGGTAGCCTCTGACACAATTGGTTTCGAAGAATATCCTTAAAAGGATGACTTCATAGAAAATAGATCCCCGCCTCGCTGTTCGGGATCCGGTCCATGAGGACCAGATCCCGACAGCGAGGGGGGGGGAAGGGGAGGTGACCGCTTTCTGGGAACAAATACTCCGCACTCCGGGGCAAGCCCGAAGCTTGGAAAGGCGCTGAGGGTAAAGTGATGGTGGTCATCACATTATTTCCTGATTTGTGTAGGCCCGAAGCTTGGAAAGGTGTTGAGGGTCAAGTGATGATGGTCATCACATTATCTCCTGACTTGGGTAGGCCCGAAGCTTGGAAAGGCGCAGAGGGTAAAGTGATGGTGGTCATCACATTATCTCCTGACTTGGGTAGGCCCGAAGCTTGGAAAGGCGCAGAGGGTCAAGTGGTGGTGGTCATCACATTATCTCCTGACTTGGGTAGGCCCGAAGCTTGGAAATGCGCAGAGGGTCAAGTGATGATGTATCTCCTGACTTGTGTAGGCCCGAAGCTTTGAAAGGTGTTGGGGGGTAAAACGCAGCATCCATTGGAGGAGGTAGGTTTGTCTGTCACGTTACAAGTCCATTACTTAGACCCCAAGTCAAAGAGATTTCCCTTATTTTTGGGGAAGGGTAATGAGATCAAACGGTTCGCCAGGATTGTCGGCATAAAGACGACGTTGCTCCTCGGAGCTCTGCTCTGGGGGATTTATCAGAGGTACTTAGGCCGAAAACTGGATGTCGTAGAGGCGTCGATACACCCCATTTTGGTCTAAGAGGGCTTGGTGATTTCCTTCCTCTACAATACGCCCTTCCTGCATGACCAAAATGCGGTCTGAATGCTGAATAGTGCTCAGCCGGTGGGCGATCGCGATGCTGGTTCGACCTTCCATCACTTGATTAATCGCGGATTGAACCAAGTGTTCACTTTCTGTATCTAATGCATTGGTTGCTTCATCGAGAATGAGAATAGGGGCATCACGGTAAATCGCGCGGGCTATGGCGAGGCGTTGTTTTTGTCCACCACTAAGACGTCCGCCCCGTTCCCCAACGCGGGTTTGGTATCCCTCAGCCATCTCTTCAATGAAATCATGTGCATTGGCCCTTTTTGCCGCGTCTAATATACGTTCCATATCGATGGTGTCTTCACCATAGCCAATGTTTTTGGCAATGGTATCGTTAAACAAAAAGGTGTCTTGGGTGACGAGGGCAATTTGATTACGCAGGCCTTTGAATGTAAGGTCTTTGAGGTCCGTGTTGTTAATAGAAACAGAGCCGGAGCTGGGATCATAAAAACGGGGTACCAAGCTAACCAAGGTAGATTTTCCACTACCTGAACTCCCCACCAACGCGACCTTTTCGCCTTCGCGGATAGATAAGTTAATATTGTGCAGGACTTGTTCGTCGTTGTACGAAAAGCAGACGTTTTTAAAAGCAATCTGTTCAATGGGCGCTTGTAAGGCTTCCCCCTCGGGATTCTCAACAACGTCGACCGGTTCATCCAATAAATTAAAGATTCGTTCTGCAGATCCCATGGCTTTTTGGATTTCCATGTGGACTTTGCTCAACATTTTAATGGGCTGATACATCATGGCCAAGGCTGCGGCAAAGGAGATGAATTCACCTACGGTCATATTGCTTTGATTGGCGTAAACCAACAAACCTGCAAAGCCAATGGCTGAAACGGTTTCCATCAGCGGTTCATTCACGTTCCGCGCCAACACAATGCGGATCAGTCTTCCGAAAACTTTGCGGTTTTCGTGATCAAATTTTTCTTCTTCATGGGGTTCAGTACAAAAGGCTTTTACGACGCGGACACCGCTGACGTTTTCTTGGAGCACTGAAGAGAGGTCGGCGAGATGCTCCTGGCTTTGGCGGGCATATTTCCGTACTTTACGTCCGAAAATAAGTACCGGTGCTATGCAGAGAGGGAAGGCGACCAAACTTAAGATGGCCAATTTCCAATCGGTGTAAATAATATACCCGAGAGAGCCGGCTAATGCGAAAGGTTGGGTGGCAATGTCGGTGACCACGCCTGATACGGCATGTTGGACCATGGTGGTGTCGTTGGTGACACGAGACATTAACTCGCCAGAACTATGTTTACTGTAAAAACCGAGTTGCAGTTTTTGGAGTTTGGCGAAGCTTTCCCGACGGAGTTGCTCCACAATTTTGAATCCAACCCAGTTAATTAAGTAAACGGAGGAATAACGGCAGAGACCTCTGACTAGAAAAATCAGAATCAGTGCTGCACATGCGATATATAAAGTGGGAAGGCTTACGGTGCCGAAAGAGAAGGTTTCGTCAGTTGCATCCTTCATTTGCCCCAGCATACCAAAAATACTGCCACCGGTAAGGGCGCCAAGTAACATGCCGAGCGTTAAGCGCCACTTGTATCTTAAACTATAGCGATACAAGCGACGCAAGGGCCGCTTTTCTTGCTGGGGGGCACTCATATATTACGCGTGGTGTTCGAGGTAACGCTCTGCTTCGAGCGCGGCCATGCATCCGGTGCCGGCTGCGGAGATCGCCTGACGGTAAACCGAATCCTGTACATCACCCGCGGCAAACACACCGGGGATTGTGGTTTTGGTGGAATCCGTGATGAGGTAGCCCGTTTCATCCATTTCCAATTGACCCACAAATGGATCGGTATTGGGTTTGTGTCCGATAGCAACGAACAGACCATCTACTTTCAATTCGGTTGATTCACCGGTTTGAGTGTTTTTGAGTTGGAGACCGCGTACGGATTTCTCTTCAACACCCAAGACCTCTTCAACCACGGTGTTGTAAATGGGTTCCACTTTATCATTGGCGAGCATGCGGTCGATCATCACTTTGGAGGCTCGGAATTCTTCGCGACGGTGGATGAGATACACTTTGCTGGCAAAACGAGTGAGAAAGGTGGCTTCTTCCATGGCGGAATCTCCACCTCCGACTACGGCGACGGGGACATCGCGATAAAAAGCGCCATCACAGGTCGCGCAGGAGGTGACACCGAATCCGATGAGTTTCTGCTCGGATTCCAATCCAATGTATTTGGCCGAAGCACCGGTGCAGATGATCACAGATTTCGCTTCGAGAACTTCGCCTGAATCTAAAGTCAATTTTTTAACGTCGCCAGCCAATTCAGCTTCGGTAACCAGACCGTACTGATAACGGGTACCAAAGCGGGCGGCTTGTTTACGCATGGTGTCCATCAGTTCCGGACCCATAATGCCATTTTCAAAACCGGGGAAATTTTCAACTTCGGTGGTGGTGGTGAGTTGTCCGCCGGGTTCACGCCCTTCGATGACCAAAGGATTAAGATTTGCTCGGGCGGTGTAAATTGCTGCGGTGAGGCCTGCAGCGCCGGTTCCAATAATGATGACATTTTCCATAGATAAAACTCCTGATAAATTGGGGAAGAGAAATTTATAGTCCGATATAGGTCATTTGCAAGCGGTAAGTCAGTTACCTTCGTGTTCGAATTGAGTTAGGACTGGAAGTAAAGGAGAGCGTAAAGAAATTCAAACCCTCAATTGAAAATGACATAATTCACAGCCCGTCCTTAATGGAGGGGAGGTCGAGATTCAGCTGGTAGAAGCTCTTGGGATAGGGTCTGACGGTCTGATTTTGTATGTGAGATGAATGTCTCCCTTTGGATGATTTGTAGTCTTTGTGTTCTTTGGGAGAAATCTGGAAGAATCATTCATATATTTTGTGTAATAACACATAAGATGGTTTTTGCTTCATTTCCCTAAATTCGGTTAAGCTAATAGTTCTCCCCTCATTTAGAGCTCCCGACTGCAACACCTACGTTTCAATATGAATTCTTTTCCTTTTTTTACTTCAAACCACAGTTCTACATCTAAAAAGGCAACCAAGTACCGTCGTTTACACGGATTTACTTTAATTGAGATGCTGGTGGTCATTGCAATCATCGCCCTATTAGTGACGCTTCTCGGAGGCGTCACTACTCGCGCAAGAAACCATTCTAAGAAAATTAATTGCGCGGGTAATCTTCGTCAGTTGGGCGTCGTGATCCTGAGCTACGCAACTGAACATGAAGGCTGGCTACCTGCGCAGGGAAATAATCCCGTTTTTAACTCTTGGTCTCATCTGGTGTTCAATTACGTTGGAGATAGTTGGCCCAGCATCAACCAGAGAACGATCCAATTATGTCCTTCGGCCTTCGACACCTATCCCGATGGAAAAGTTTACAGAAGCTACATGATGAATTTTGCGGGGTACAACTGGAAAACGGCCACTCCAATATATAATCACACCCGACCCAGCATGAGTGTCCTCCTTATGGATTCAGCCCACCGTCAAGGTGGTGATTGTTATGGAGGTTTTAAAGGGGATGACTTTTTATGGACAGGCGATTTTCGTCACAGTGGAGGAATTAATACCGTCTTTCTCGATGGCCATGTCCAATGGTTTGGCCCCAACCAAATGGACGAGTTGAAAACTGCGATCGTAGAATTCGGAAAATGAGCGTTTCCTTTAGATTTGCCGGAGATTTTCCGTTCATTTAGATGCCGATCGCATGGAACCACTGCAAGCGCCATCACCCTTCAATGAAGGGGGGACCTTGGGGGGAAGTGGCAACTTGAACGGTCTGGTCACTGTTGCGGGTACGCTGGCCCCCGGAGAAAGTCCCGGCACGCTTCATTTTACAAACGACCTGACCCTTAAAAATAGCGCCAGTCTCAACATAGAAATCACCGGCATCAATCCGGGGGCGTTCGATATTCTTAACGGTAATGGCAGCAACACCCTGATCATCGACGGCATTCTCGCCCTCGACAACACCGGCTACACAGGTGTGAGGGGAGATTCCATTACCATCTTCACAAATTGGGATACCGTCAGCGGAACGTTTTCTTCTATTACGGGCACCGACTTGGAGGATGGTCTGGAGTGGGACACCCGCAATATTTACAGCACAGGCAGTATGACCGTGATCCCCGAACCCTCGAGCGTTACCCTGCTGCTCCTCAGTTTTTTGGCCATGATCACCCAGCATTATAAATCTCAAAAGAAATAAGCAACGATCCAAGTCTTATGACCAGAGGTCGTGGGTCTATTTTGCTCATTTATATATTTAGGCAGGGGACATGTGGAAAAGGGGCTGCCGTTTTCGTAGAGCGTTGTGCTTGAAAATTTAAAAGGATGTTTTGACTTGCGTTACTAGACGACCGGTCTATTTAGAGGGCGTCATGAAAGAACAAAGCACAAAAGAACGCATATTGGAAACCGCAGAAGCACTGATGCTCGAGAAGAGTTTTCACGCGGTTGGCCTGAAGCAGATTCTGGATGCGGTGAAGGTTCCAAAGGGTTCTTTTTATCATTATTTTGAGTCGAAGGAACAGTTCGGAGCGGAAATGCTGAAGCATTATGTGAAAAGTACGACAGTCAGGAAACGCCAGATGTTGCTTTCTGAAGATGTGGACGAAAATCCGATCACTCGTCTGTTTGCGTACTTGGATGGGGGAGTGGCCCATCTGAAAACCATTCCGGGCAAATTTCCTTGTCTGGTGCTAAAGTTGGCTGCCGAAGTGTCGGATCTGAGTGATCCCATGCGACAGGAATTGGCCAAAGGTTTTGAAGAGTGGATCGGTATTTTTAAACAATTGTTGGACGAAGCAATCGATAAACAACTTATCAGTGAAAAGGTGGATAGTGCTCATGAAGCCCAACTGATTCAGGATTTGTGGAACGGGGCCACCCAGCGCGCCGTCATTAATCAATCCGTGGTTCCCGTTGAGCATGCCTGTGAACGGATTAAATCCAGAATGAATGAAGTAACCATCTAACTACCTTTTTTTTTAGTGTAAAACTAGACGACCGGTCTATTTTTTAAACAAACAACCCAAAACCCGTAGGAAAAACATGAAAGCATATGTATTAAATGAAGCAGGACCCGTTGAAAATATGATTCTCAGCGAGATCAAAAAACCGTCCATCCAGGCCAATGATGTGTTGGTGAAAACCAAAGCCATCAGCATTAATCCTGTGGATGTGAAAGTCAGACCCGACGAAGCTGCCCTGAGCATGATCCTTGGTACTGAAGAACGTCCGGTCATTCTCGGCTGGGACATTTCCGGTGTTGTCACAGAAGTGGGGGAGGCGGTAAGGGATTTCAACGTCGGTGACAAGGTCTTCGGCATGGTCAACTTTGTGGGACATGGGAAAGCCTATGCGGAATATGTGGCTGCGCCTGCCGACCAGCTTGCGGTGATACCGGCAGGCATCAGTTTTGAGGATGCGGCTGCCACGACCTTGGCGGCACTGACCGCGTTGCAAGTGCTGACTGGACGTGTAAATTCGGGCGATCGGGTGTTGATTCATGCCGGTTCCGGCGGTGTCGGCCATTATGCGATTCAGATAGCTAAGCGCATGGGCGCAACGGTAATAACCACCTCATCTTCGAAAAATCGCGAATTCTGCCTGTCGCTTGGGGCCGATGAGCACATCGACTATCGTGCGCAAAAGTTTGAAGAG
The DNA here is from genome assembly GCA_029719485.1 of Kiritimatiellota bacterium B12222. Lineage (GTDB taxonomy): Bacteria > Verrucomicrobiota > Kiritimatiellia > SS1-B-03-39 > UBA6053 > UBA6053. Next base: position 2,676,188 of record CP120722.1, read on the forward strand.
ATTCTAACCGACATTGATTTTGTACTCGATGGGATGGGAGGCGATATTCTTGAAAATTCCATTAAGGTCGTGAAGTCAGGCGGAAAGATTGTATCCTTGCCTACGCATACCTTTGAAGCGGGGTTGCAGGCCACGGCCGATGCCGCTGGAGTGGCCTTGGAGTTTGTGATGGTGCAATCGAATGGTGAAAATATGAACACTCTGGCCGGTATGCTGAAAGCGGGCACTTTGAAGCCGCATGTCTCTGTGACCTTTCCTTTTGAAAAGTTGCAGGAGGCTCACCTTCAAATTGAATCCGGACGCACGGTCGGAAAAGCCATCGTTACCGTATAAATATACTACATGGTCAGGAGGGTGTCTTCACGGTCCGCGTGGGTTGAAATGCGAACGGTGAGGGCATCGTCCTTCTTTATAAAAACACAGAAACATCCCATGACAACGCGCAGCGTAAGATTTCCTTTAAATTCCGAGCAGATCGACGCATTGTATGACACGTTGTGGATCTACCAAAGCTGTAGCGCTCATATCTGCTGGGGATAAGCGCTACTGATGCACGTATAGAAAGCATTATCTAAATAATGTAAATATATATCTTGATACTACGTAGTTTCATATCTATATTTTGAGATATAATCATGATGTTTTCACTTCTTTCCCAAAATTTCGATATGAACTATTCAACCAAAAGCTGTTTTACTCTGTTTCTTACGATATTTTGTGGGGCCACGCTTTTACAGGCTGCTGTCATCACTCAGATTAGATCGGAGGAAGCGGGGACCCATTGGAATCAAGCAACTACTGGGGGAAATGATGTTTGGTCAGATGGCAATGCTGCTAGTGGAACGAATGATTATGTGAACAATGCGTATACCCTGCGGACCCCGACCTCGAGTTCTACCTTTAATGGAAAGTCTCTGACCTTAGAAACGGGGGGAAGTTTGTTGTTGAAGCCCAATGGGGCTGGTCGGGTGTATACTGTAAATGATCTCATTTTGGATGGAGGGAAGATTATTCATGGACAGCCCAGCATCACAACTTCTGAAATTGCGGGTAACATTACATTGCTCTCTGATTCTATCTATGATGCGTCAGGAAGCAGTTATCGCCGAGCCACCATCTCAGCGTCTATTACAGGGAGTAGTGTTTTTGACATTACCCTGGGCAACAGTGATCGATTGGAAATTTCCAGTGTGTCTAATAACTTTAGTGGCCTATGGCAGGTGAATCAGTATGGGACTGAAAATGTGACCTCGTATGGTTTTGTCGCATCTGGAGATGGATCTTTGGGGAATGCGAGTGTGTTTATTGATACCTTGGTGGCTTTCGATGTGGATTATGACATCTATAATCCTACGAAAAGTCTGACCATGAACGGGGAGATGATTTTGGATCAGGATCATACTTTTGGTTCTGTAAGTATTGGGGGCAATGCGCTGGCGGCGGGGACCTATACTTTTGCGGACCTAAACAGCAGTTTTGATGCGAATTTTAGAGATGGGGGGACTGGAAGTATCACGGTTATTCCCGAATCCAGTAGCTTAGCTTTAATGTTGTTAAGTGTGTGCGGATTATGCATGGGGTTGCGTAAACGTCGCTGAGGCCTCTTTTGTAGAGGAGTGTTCTGTCGTTATGGTTTGTGTTGCACAGTACCAAAGCGCTTCCACTAACACTTCATTTTCAGCTGAAGGGATGACACACTCCTTTCGGCTATACCTGTTACGACCTCTACTGTAGGGTCATGCTCTGCCAACATGACCTATGACTCCCTCATGTAGTCGGCTGTGATCGGGGGTGATCTTTCACGGGAATGCGATGGGGAGAGACCTTGTCGATGAAATTGAGGGCCGATAGGGCGGAGCGGTGTAGTTTTCTGTGTTTATGCCCCCAAGGGGGATCCTGAAGTTTGTGGCCTTTAGAAAAGTCCATACAATAAATTCAGCGTAGATACGTTAGGTGTTTTATACGGATTTTTGAACCTCAGATTAGCAAGCTTCTGGCTGTCAGGCTGGAGAGCAGATACACCTCAATGAAATATAATGAATCGATCTAAAGTTAAAAAATTTACAACATGGATGATGGGAATCTTGGTGGTTCCCGCTATGGCTACAGAGTTGAATTATCTTGTGGTAGATAGTGCGCAAATACATTGCTATGACGATGAAAAAATAATCGATTTTCCCTCTCCGGGAGATCACTATTATGGACAGGATGCACAATTTAGCGTCAATCCTCCTTCGTACCTAGACCAAGGTGACGGCACCATCTCTGATCAAGTGACGGGTTTGATGTGGACCCAAGATCCCGGTGAGAAAATGACTTGGGCACAGGCCGTGGCTGGTGCAAAGACGTGTAGGATTGGTGGTTACACGGATTGGCGCCTCCCCACAGTCAAAGAACTCTATTCGTTGATCAATTTTAATGGCATTGATCCGGATCCAATGGCCACTGATAGCGAGGGACTTACTCCTTTTATTGACCGTTCTGTGTTTAACTTTAAATATGGCGATCCGATGAAAGGAGAGCGAATCATTGATTCGCAGTGGGCCACTTCAACCCTTTATCAAAGCACGACAATGGGCGGAAACCAGACCATGTTTGGTGTCAATTTTGCCGATGGTCGCATCAAAGGTTATCCCGTGACCAGTCGCCGGGGAGAGACCCTCTTCTATACGCTCTATGTGCGAGGCAATCCTGACTATGGGAAAAATAAGTTTACTGACAACGGTGATGGCACAGTGACGGATGAAGCCACGGGGTTGATGTGGATGCAATCTGATAGTGGGATGGGAATGGATTGGCCCAGCGCACTCGAGTATGCTGAAAAACAGCGGCTGGCCGGTTATGGTGATTGGCGTCTACCCTCTGTCAAGGAGTTGCAAAGTTTGGTGGAGTACTCCCGCAGTCCGGATAGTAGTGATTCGGCCGCGATAGATCCTGTTTTCGAGTGCACGGAAATTCAAAATGAAAAGGGTCAAAAAGATTTTGCGCAGTATTGGAGTTCGACCACCCATATCAGTAGTCGTGGGGTATCAACCGCGGCTTACGTAGCCTTCGGACGGGCGATGGGCTATATGCGCAATCAGTGGATGGATGTACATGGTGCCGGTTGTCAACGCAGCGATCCTAAAACCGGAGATGCCTCCCGTTTTCCGAAGGGGCGCGGCCCACAAGGTGACGCCATTCATATCGACAATATGGTTCGCCTTGTGCGGGGAGGAACTGTGGTGACTGTTGTTGAGGAACCTGCTGATGTTGGAAATACCGCCGCTGAAAAACCAGTCGATGCGCAGGTTCAGAGACCAGAACAAGCTTCCGGATTTATGATGCGTGAAGATAAGAATGGTGACGGCAAAGTTGCACGTACAGAATTTCGTGGACCCCCTGCGCATTTTGACCACTTGGATAAAAACGGTGACGGATGGATCATGATAGACGAGGCTCCTTCAGGTCCTGTGAAAAGGAGCCGGTAATGTGGTTGAAAGTGGGGGCCATGTTGATGATGTTGTCCTGTCTGTTGCTTCAGGCCCAGTCGCCGAATTTCGTCTTTATTCTGGTGGATGATATGAGTTGGGTGGGCAGTTCGGCTGAAATGATCGAAGGCGATGAGCAAACGAAAAGTGATTTTTACCTGACACCCCATATTGATAAACTTGCAGCTCAGGGAATGAGATTTTCGCAAGCTTACGCACCGGCTGCGCTTTGCACTCCTAGTAGAGCTTCCATACTCACCGGAAAAACGCCTGCTGAGCTTCATATGACAACACCGGGCCGTGGTGGGCGTTCTCAATCGTATCAAAAACTGGGTTCACCGCGGGTGGTGACTGACCTGCCGGTTTCGGAACTGACCGTTGCCGAAGTGCTTAAAGAGCAGGGCTACACGACGGCTCATTTGGGCAAATGGCATCTCGGCGTTTCAGGTCCTGGTGTACATGGTTTTGATGTGCACGATGGTCCCACTGAAAACGAAATGGGTGGGGGAGGCGAAGATCCTAAGGGTATTTTCAGTCTTACTGACCGCGCCATCGATTTTATGAAAGCGCACCAGACCCAGCCGTTCTATTTACAGCTGTCGCATTATGCCGTCCATAGTCCTTCTCAAAGTCTAGCGGGTTCGCGGGAGACCTTCAGGTCTTTTCCTGTGGGGGAACGACATCAGGATGTGGAGATGGCCGCCATGACTTGGGATCTTGACACCAGCATCGGTATGTTACTCGATGCAATCGACGAGCTGGATCTTGCTGATCACACGATCGTGGTGTTTATGTCTGACAACGGTGGCCCCGCGACGCCGCGCAATCCTCAGAATTTGCCATTAAATGGCGGTAAAGGTAACTTCTATGAGGGGGGGATTCGAGTGCCGTTGATTGTGCGAGGGCCCGGTATTGAAGCCGGTTCATTTTGTAGGGTACCCGTCATTGGATACGACCTTTTACCCACCTTCAGTGAGTATGCAGGAAGGTCAATTGGTGAAAGTATCGATGGTGTCAGTTTGGTGCCACTACTGACCGGTTCGGGGACCTTCAGTAGACTGGAACCGCTCCTTTTTCACTATCCTCACTACGGACAGGGTCCACGACAGAAACCCCAATCGGCCATCATTGAGGGCGATTATAAACTGATTCATGACTTTGAAACCGGGAACGTACAGCTCTTTGACCTCGAGCAGGATTGGCGCGAAGAATACGACTTATCAAAAGAAATGCCCGAAATGACTCAAGAACTCGCAGCACAGATGAGCCGTCGACTCAAAGAACTAGAGGTACAAATGCCCATGGATAACCCTGATTACGATCCGACGGTATCTCCTGAGCGCCGAAGTCCCAGGGCAAGATAAACTAGGTCATCAACGTTTTCTAACTGTGGGCGCTGCTTTGTGAGGCAGATCCACAACGATGCCGTTCATCTAGTCTCATTCTCCGGTTTGAAACACAGCCTCCTTCTTCTAATGAACATTTGGGTTCATTTAAGTTGACAATATAACTGTCATATAGTTTTTTAAGTTAAACCATAGGAGGAGTTGATGAATCGAAGACCTTTAAAAACACGTAGTAAGCAATGGGCAACCGTACTGGCATCCGCAATCGCAAAAACTGGATTACGTCCGAATCAAATTTCTGTAATAGGGATTTTCATCTCCCTCCTTGGCAGTGGCGTGATGTTCGTTTCCGGGCGCTGGTTTCTTTTAGCGGCATTGATGGTTCAGTTGCGATTGCTCTGTAATATGTTGGATGGGCTGATTGCGATCGAGCATGATAAGAAAAGTGTACTGGGTGATCTTTTTAATGAAGTCCCGGATCGTATTGAAGATTCGTTATTTTTGGTTGGGGCGGGGTATGCGTCAGGGATTATTTGGTTGGGCTGGATGGCGGCGCTCCTTTCGGTGAGTACGGCTTATTTGCGTTTGCTGGGTGGTTCTTTGGGATTTGATCAGGATTTCTGCGGGCCCATGGCCAAGCAACACCGTATGTTTGTGTTAACGCTCTCTTTGATCATTGCGGCTTTTGTACCTGAAGCGCTGGTCGTCGGATTGGGCGTTATCGTGGTGGGGACTGTTTTAACTGTGGTCCGTCGTTTGCATCGTTTGGTTCGGCAAATGGAAGCCTCTGCATGATTGATTTACTCTTCCGGGGGGGACTACGATTATTGACGGGAGCCCAAACCTTTTGGACGGGAGCTTCCGCTCCTGATCCTGATAAGGTGCAGGTCTATTTCGCCAACCACAGCAGCCATTTAGATGCGGTATTGATCTGGTCTGTGCTCCCACCGGATCTGCGATCTAAAACCCGACCCGTAGCTGCACGGGATTACTGGAAGAAGTATGGTTTCCGCCGTTACCTTTCCCAAAAAGTTTTTAGGGCGGTGTTAATTGAACGGACGCATTGTACCAAAGAGAATCATCCCGTGAAGCAATTATGTGAGGTATTGGAAGGAGGGGATTCTCTCATCTTTTTTCCTGAGGGATCTCGGGGAAAAGGAGAAGAGATCGGGGTGTTTAAAAGTGGACTGCATCATTTGGTCACCCGATTTCCCGATGCGGAATATATCCCTGTGTATTTGGAGAACTTAAACCGAGTCCTTCCCAAAGGGGAAGTGTTACCGGTACCGTTGATCTGTACCCTGACTTTTGGAGATCCATTGCCCTTGATCCCGAATGAAGGGCGGAGTGAATTTCTGCAACGCGCACGTGAAGCGGTATTAACCCTAAAAAGAGAGCTGTAATTATGGACCCACAACTTAAAATTTTATTGGCTGTACTTTTTCTTTTGCTGGGTATTGCCAGTGTTATTGGCTGGGTTTTGGAGAAAAGAAATCAACAATCCAATGCCGTGATCCGCAATTTGAATGCCAGGATTAAAGCCTGGTGGGTGATGTGTCTCTTTTTCAGTCTGGCGGTTTTGCTGGGTCCAAAAATGACCCTTGCACTCTTCACCCTGATGTCCTTTTTAGCGCTTCGAGAATTTGTAACGTTGATCGCTCCCGGACGGGGAGATCATCGTTCCTTATTTTGGGCGTTTTTTGTGATTACGCCCATTCAATATTATCTGATTGGCATCGGATGGTATGGCATGTCGATGATTTTTATTCCCGTTTACGGATGTTTATGGATGCCGATTCGCAATGCGCTTGCGGGGGATACGGAAAATTATATGGCCCGCACGGCGTTGGTACAGTGGGCGTTGATGGTGTGCGTCTATTTTGTCAGCCACGCCCCGGCTTTGCTTTTTCTGAAGATTCCCGGATATGTGGATCAAAATGCCAAAATACTTTTCTTCCTCGTGATTGTGGTTCAAATGAGTGATGTGCTTCAATATGTTTGGGGCAAAACCCTCGGCAAACATCCGATCGCACCAGCATTGAGTCCTGGTAAAACCATTGAAGGTTTCGTAGGGGGGATATTATCTGCCAGTTTAGTGGGAATGGCGATGTATCGAATCACTCCCTTCTCTTGGTGGCAAGCGGGATTGTTCTCTTTGCTGATTTGCATCATGGGGTTTTTCGGGGGGCTGGTGATGTCTGCCATCAAACGCGACCGGGGAGTGAAAGATTTTGGATCTTTTATCGAAGGTCATGGTGGCATGTTGGACCGAATTGATTCGATCATTTTTTCCGCCCCCTTGTTCTTTCACCTCGTACGTTTCTATTTTAGCTGATGAACCCTTCCTTAAATCTTTCTTCTCTTGGCAACGCATCCCTCGCGGATCAAGTTGCAAAACGTGCACTGGAAAGCGTTCCTGCCTACCAGGCTTATTGTGGCGTTTCCAAGTTACCTGACCGTTGGCAGGATCTGCCTTGCACAGATAAAAAATCCTATCTTTCTGATTACGATTATGCGGATTTGTTGTCGCCGGATGTTGAAAACTGTTTTTCTGTATTCAGTTCTTCCGGATCTTCTGGTCAACCTTTTTATTGGCCACAGTTACGAAGTGAGGAAAGTGATGGAGGTGAACGACTACGTAGATTTCTTGAAGCGTCTTTTGAAATTCATGAACGGCGGACCATGGCCATTATTGGATTGGCATTAGGCAGTTGGATTGGAGGAGATCATTTTTCATGGGCGATGAAGAATTTGTCACAGCGTTCTCCCTATCCGTTTTCGGTTTTTTCACCGGGTAATCAACATGAAGAAATTATTCGCATGATTCATGCTTCGAAACCCTTCACCGATCAAATCCTCTTGCTGGTTTGTCCTTCGGCCATAGGTCATTTGAAAAGTCGTGCCGAAGCGATGGGAATGCCGTTGCCTTTGGAACGGATGCGCTTTCTGGTGATTGGAGAAGCCTTTCCCGAGTCCATGCGTTTCGACCTTGCACAGGCTTCGGGCATACCGCAAGGACGCATCCAGATGCTCTCTATTTTCGGGAGTGCGGATACAGGTGTTTTGGGGCATGAATCCCCAGCCTCGGCGTTGATTCGCGGGTGGTGTGAAGCAGATCCTGAGCTACGGGACGCTTTGGGCTTTGGTCGTGTGGTACCTCATTTATTTCATTTAGTGGACGAAACTGCATTTTTAGAAAATGTGGCAGGTGAATTGTGCATCACCAAATGGCAAGGGATTCCTTTGATACGCTATAACCTTCATGATGGGGTGAGGTTGATGAGTTGGAAAGCCATTTTGGATATTGTAAAACCCATTTTACCAAAAGGGGCGGATGACGTCTTGGCGACTTTACCCGATGTTCTCGCGATCACGGGGCGGTCAGATGCCTGTCTGATCTTGTGTGGAACCAATATCAACGAAGCGATGTTGGATAACGTGATGCAGCAACGTCAATTTTCAGATGAGTTAACGGGTGCTTATCGGGCTCGGACGATTTTCGATGCGGGTCGTCAACGACTGGAATTGGAATTGGAGATTAGGGAAGGCCTAGAAAGGTCTGTAGCATGGGTGGAAGAGCTTTATTTCCGATTGGTTAAAGCCTTAGGAGATGTACAACCTGAATTCAAAGGAGATTGGGAGCAAATTTATTGTTTTTGGGATGAAGATCCGCAGCAACGCATTCTTTCACTTAAATTTAAACCATGGCCGGGCCTCAGTGGTGAAGGGATTAAACATCGGGGAATTCAATGATCGCGTCCCCACAATATTTAGGATGGCTGTTGGGGTCGGCTGGATATTGGATTGCCTTTGCATGGGGATTTGGGGAAGCCACGGTCTTTTTTATCCTGCCAGATTTACTCTTAAGTCTCACGGCTCTCTTTGCATTTCGTAAAGCGTGGAAACAATTAGGATGGATGATCGTGGGGTCGATTTTGGGAGGGGTGTGTATCTATCTCTGGACTTTGGAAGCTCCCCGGATGGCCCGGCAGGTGGTAGATGCGGTGCCTTTTGTTACAGAAGAAATGTGGATAAAGGTCCAGTTGACTCTGAGTCAACATGGGGGCGCGGGATTGGTGTTGGGGCCTTTCTCTGGGATTCCGTATAAGGTCTATGCGGTCGAGTCGGCTGAAAGGGTTCCGTTGCTTTGGTTTGTTCTGTTTTCTTTTCCTGCGCGACTCAGTCGTTTGGTGGGGGCTGTTTTACTCTTTGGCGGGGTGGGGGCATTGTTCAAACAGAAAATAATCGTCCATCCCGGGATCACTCTGGCGATGTGGGGACTGTATTGGATTGGAATGTATAGTTGGTATTGGGGCTCACTTTTAGGAGGAACGACATGAGAACACTCACTTTAAATGAACGCGTAACCTTACTTAAATCCTTTGTGAATGGTGGACGTTTTTTAAAACAATCCCCTTATTGGGCGCCTGAACGTATGCGTGACTGGCAGTTTGCGCGTATTCAAAAATTGGTGACTCATGCGATGAAAGAAATTCCTTTTTACCGTGCACATTATGGGGCTGCCAGTTTTGAATTAGGTGACCTCAAAAGTTGGGATGACTTTCATCGTTTGCCTCTCGTGACCAAAGACGATGTTATACAGCATTTCCCAGAAGGTATGTTAAAGAAAGGCGCGAATCTTGATGATTTAATTGTTTCCAGAAGCAGCGGTTCCAGCGGAAAGGTGCTTGATGTTTGTTATGATAGTCAGGCCATGATCACCTTTATGCTTGCTGGATTACGACTTTACCGGATGGGATTTAGGTATGGACCTCTGCATCGTCAATTATATATTTACACCTCCCCATATCCCTTATCTTCCGTATTTGGCTTATTCCCCATGCACTTTGTGTCGACGCTGGAGGAGGTGGATAAAATTGCAGCCAAAATAGAGGCCATTAGGCCTGAACTATTGGTGTGTTATCCCTCGCATCTTAAACAAATTGCTCCTTTATTAAGCAAGCGTGCGACCTCACGACTAAGATGCATTTCCGTAAATTCTGAAATGTCAACCCAGGCCGAACGGGATGCGATATCCGAGCGATGGGGGTGCCCCGTGTTGGATGAATACTCCTCGGAAGAGCTGACTCGTATTGCCGCCCAATGTACATGTGGGAAGTATCATGTTTTTGAAGATATTAATTATATGGAAACTTTGCCTCCAGAACCGGGGAGTAATTTAGGGGTGCTGGTCGGTACCCAACTACATAATTTTGCGATGCCTATGATCCGTTATGTGCAAAACGATTTAGGGGAACTCCAGTCAAGTGTATGCGATTGCGGGTGGAGATTTCGTCAGTTGATAAATCTACAAGGTCGTAAAAATGATAGTTTCCTGATGCCTTCGGGTCGTGAGATCTCTTCTGGATTTTTATTGGATGCCACCTATGATATTTTATTGGAATGGCGGGAGGCCGTGTTGGATTTTTGTTTGATACAGACGGGCGGGGATCAGGTGAAATTACAGGTGGTCAAAGGGAGCGGATGGTCGGATCGGATAGCAGAAGAAATTAAGCAGCGCTTTAATGGTTATTTTAAAAATGAGGTTCGTTTCTGGATTGAAGGGGTGGAGATATGCGAAAAAACCAGGAGCGGGAAAAGAAATCCTATTTTAAGACGGATCAAGTAACGGGATGAGAGTGAACACAACCTGCGGAGTGGAGGGGTTTTCCAAGTAGCGAGAGGTGGGGGTGATGAAATATATTTTAATTCCTGTGCTTTCTATTTGATTCTGCGAAAATCTTCCACATGGTCGTGCACACAATTATTATCAGAATATATTTAAGGATCAAATGATGTCACAAGATGAATCTCAGGTTGAAATGGATGATGTAGCAGCAATTGAAGCCCTGCGGGATCAAATGGCAAAGGTGAAAACCGAACTTGGTCGGGTGATCATTGGGCAAGATGAGGTTGTGGAAAAGCTTTTGATTTGTTTGTTGGCACGTGGTCATGCCCTGTTGGTCGGGGTACCTGGTTTGGCAAAAACTTTGTTAATTCAATCGCTCTCGGATTTGATGTCGCTCGATTTTAGTCGTATTCAATTTACCCCTGATTTAATGCCCTCCGACATTACAGGAACCGATATCTTACAGGAAACAGAGGGTGGTCATCGTGAATTTGAATTTATGAAAGGCCCATTGTTTGCCAACATTGTATTGGCGGATGAAATCAACCGTACACCTCCTAAAACACAGGCCGCGTTATTGCAGGCCATGCAGGAGTATCAGGTGAATGCCGGGAACCATACCTTTCATCTCGAAAAACCTTTCTTTGTTTTGGCCACTCAAAATCCCATTGAGCAGGAGGGCACGTATCCCTTGCCTGAAGCGCAATTGGACCGTTTCATGTTTATGATTGAGGTGAAATATCCAAATTATGAAGAAGAATTACGGATTGCGAAAGAAACCACGGGTAGCAAAAATGTAACATTAGAGCCTGTCTTGACTGGCGCTGAAATTTTGAAGGCGCAGGAAGTGGTGCGTCAAGTTCCAGTGGCGGATCATGTTTATGATCATGTGGTAAAATTAGTGAGAGCTGCGCGACCAGGTCAGCCTGGTTCACCTGCGTGGGTGAACGAAATGGTGATGTGGGGACCGGGTCCACGTGCCCTTCAATATTTAGTGTTGGGAGCCAAAGCACGCGCAGTATTGCGCGGGAGCATGTTGGTGCAAATTGAAGATGTAAATGCTGTGGCTGAGCCTGTGTTAACCCACCGCATTTTAACAAATTTCCATGCCCAATCTGAAGGGGTTACATCTGCGGATGTGATTGCTCGCCTGAAGGAAGAAGCCTTGGACCTTTAATCCGTGGCAAGTAAAGCCCACAGTTCTCGTCCATTTTTGGATGCGGGAGTGCTTTCAAGGCTCTCCAAAATGACCTATGAGGTGAACAACCCCATGTTGGGGTCGATCACGGGTATTCATCGCTCGGCCACTCGTGGATCGAGCGTAGAGTTTGCGGAATACCGCAAGTATGTGCAAGGGGATGATCCTAAGCACATTGATTGGCAGGTTTATGCCCGTTCTGATCGCTTTTACATTAAAGAATTTGAGGCTGATACCAATTTACGTTGTTATGTCGTACTTGATGCCAGCGGGTCGATGGCTTTTGATTCAGGTGCGGGAAGCCGCTTTGATTTTGCCCGTAAGATGGCCAGTCACTTGGCCTATATGTTGATTCAGCAAGGGGATGCCGTAGGCTTGCACGCTTGTAATGAAGAAGAGCAGGTGGATTTACCCGCCCGTCAGGCTCCTTCGCATTTGCATACCTATTTTGACTTGGTGGAAGGGATGCAACCTCGTGGTGAATCTACCTTGGTAGGTGCATTGCATGATTTGGCCGAACGGGTTCAACGGCGGGCCGTGGTCATGGTGCTCTCTGATGGATTCATGCCCGCACCTGATTTGTTGGATGCATTGCAACATCTTTGTTTCTGTCGGCATGATGTTTCCTTTTTCCATCTCTTGGATCCTCAAGAATTGAAGTTTGATTTCACCCGTCCGGTGCGATTTGTCGATTTGGAAGGGGGGGCTGATTTGGTTGCGGATCCTAGTGTGATGCAAGCGACGTATTTGGAAGGCATTCACCGTCATTTGGATACCCTCAAAGACGGTTGTCGTAAATTTCAAATTGATTATCGACAGACCCTCATGAACGAAACGTTTGAACAGGCACTATCGTCTTACATTTTGGGACATGTCGGGATGTTTGGGAAAAAGGGTGGTGCCCGTAAATGAGCGCACTCTCTCCTCTGTTTTTATGGTTAATTCCTCTGGCTTTCTTGCCGGTGATTATTCATTTGCTCAACCGTTTACGCTATCAGACGGTGCCTTGGGCGGCGATGATGTTTTTGCGCAGTGCAGATCGGGATGCCTCGCGTCGGGCGAAAATTCGACAATGGATTATTTTAGCCTCACGTTGCTTGATGTTGTTGATGTTTCTGCTGGCGCTGGCGCGGCTACAATCCAAAGGCCGTTTGGCCCGTTTTTTCGATTCAGGTTCTAATCTGGTGATTATATTATTTGATCGTTCTGCCAGTATGGAGCAGTTGCGGGGTGGCGTGTCCGGACGTGAACGGGCCATGGCATTGTTAGAACAAGGACTTTCCGAATTAGGCCCTGGATCCCGGGTGATTTGGATGGATTCAGCTACGGGAGAAATGACCCCATTGCCCCATGGCATCGAGTTGGATCGGTTGCCCATGGTGTCAGAAACCTCAACCTCTGCCGATATTTCAGCCATGTTACGTGCGGCCTTGCAGGAAATTGCCCGCGCAGGGGTCAACAAAGCTGAAGTATGGATTCCTACCGATCGTCAAAGTTCTGCCTGGTTACCCGATGGGGCGAATCCTCCTGATTGGAGTGAATGGGCGGGGATCAATACTCAAATTACCTTACGGCTTTTGGATGTAGCGGAAGTCGTTCCCGATAGTGGGAATCGTGCTATTCAGTTAATGGAAGCACCTTTATGGGATGGGGAGACCTTAACGTTACAAATGCGGTTGTTGCGAGACACGGATCAACCCGAAACCGTTCCCGTGCAAATTGAGTATGGTGGTTTGTCGTTGCGTGAAGAAATGTTAGTAGAGGGACACAGTTTTACCTGGGAACAACCTTTACAAGTTGAGGCAGGGCAAAGCCAAGTGCATGCCTTGTTCAGTTTGCCTGCTGATAGCAATTTAGCGGACAACCGTGTCGCCGTGAGTTGGGTAGACCATGGAGCGACACAAGCGTCGGTCACGGTGAATGATGTTTATGTGGATAGCATCATGAAAGCTGCATTATTACCTCAACCTGGCTTGAGGGAAATTGTCGATCCGGTACTGACGCCTTTCGATCAACTAGACTTTAAGGTTGCAGAAGATGGGGCTGTTTTATCTGCTGCAGAAAGGGCTTGGGTTGAGCAAGGGGGCGTTCTATTGCTTTTGCCTCCTGAGGAAGCCTTAGTGGCCGTAGGGGAAGGGAACGAAGGAGTCGCGGTAATGTCGTGGGAAGAACAAAATGGGGTATTTGCCACCGAACAACGTGAACCCTTACGCTTAGATTTGGTGCGCGTCTATGAAGCGGTAACTTTGAACAGCAGTGCTGAGGATACACGAGTGTTGGCCACTTTGGAAAATGGGGATCCGCTGTTAGTGCGTGAAGATGTAGGCCATGGCGTACTTTATCGTTTAGCTACGGTTCCGGATCCACGATCTTCCAATTTGGATGCAGGGTATGTGTTGGTCCCCATGTTGCAACGAATGATGATGCAGGGTGCGGAAGGCAATCGATTGTCAGGGGTTCAGGACTTAGGCGCCGTGGTGATTCCTGAAACCGTCGACTGGGAATCGTTGGATGGTGAAGGTGCATCGCCTTTACTCCATACCGGACGCTATCGACATGAGCTCGGAGTGTTAGCCCTTAATCGTCCGTTACAAGAGGATCGTAAAGAAGAACTCACCTTGAGTGAATTAGAAGACTGGGCGACTCCCTTGACTTTTCGAACCTTTCAAGATCACAGCAGAGTGGATACGGATTTGAACAGCCGTTTTGAATTCACGTCTTTCCTCAGTTTAGTGGGGTTGATGTTTCTGGTCGTGGAATCATGGTTGTTGACCCGCAATATTCGTAGACCGTCAAAATCGACCACCACCTGGAGGTCCGCAGCATGAGTGTCGTAGACAGTCAATGGATTTTTAATAGTAGTGGTGTCATGATAACTGCGGGGATTCTTTGTTTCCTTCTTTATCTAATCATCTCTGTTTATCATTTAAAACAAGTACACTTTTCGCGTTATCGTTTGTTGACCGAAACGATTAAGTTTTTGGGTGCGTTGTTGTTACTGTTTACTTTATTTCAACCCGAACGACACACTCGGTCGGTTCGAAATGAAAATGCTCGAATCGCTGTGATTGCAGATGCAACGGACTCGATGGATACACGGGATATCAAATCGGGTGGACAAGTCATGAGTCGAAAAGAGTGGCTCAATGCGTTGATGGAAAGTGAGGCTTGGAGTGCGTTAGGAGATGCCGTTCAATTAGAAGTGATTGAAATGGGTCACGCGGACAAACCGGATTTTAAAGAAACCAATTTTCAAGCCTCATTGGCTGCGGCCCGAGCGATTGAACAATTGGCCGGGGTATTGGTGCTCTCTGATGGTTTACACAATGCTGTGGAAGCGCCACTCCCCGAAATTTTACGTTTGGCGGAAGCGGATATCCCGGTGTATGCTGTGGAGATTGGTGAAGAAACACGTTTGCCAGATTTGATTTTGGATGACGTGAATTATCCCTCTTACTCTATTATGAATGAAGCCTTGGTACTGCCATATAAAGTGAGCAATACCTTAGAGGATGATGTACCTGTACGGGTCGTATTGTTGGCGAATGGAATTGAAGTTGCGAGTCAGGAGCTGACCATCCCCTCGGGTCTGAATAAAGAAGGCGCCTTGCGTTGGACTCCACGAAATGAGGGCCCCGTTGAGTTGACCGTAGAAGTAGAGTCGCATCCATTTGAAGAATTTATCGATAACAATCGCATGGTGGCCGAAGTAGATATTCGCAAGACCTTGATTCGGGTGTTGATCATTGATTCTTTACCCCGTTGGGAAATACGTTATTTGCGAAATGCGTTAAATCGCGACCCAGGTGTTCATGTCGACACCTTGTTATATCTGCCTGAGTTGGGGATTCAATCCGGTCCCGGTTATCTAGATGGGTTCCCTCAATCCCGGGATGCATGGTCCCAATACGATGTTGTTTTCCTTGGAGATGTTGGACTTGGAAATCATGAATTAAGCCAAGAGAACTTACGGGCCTTAGAACTATTGGTGCGTGAACAAGGCAGTGGTCTGGTATTTTTGCCGGGAGCAAGAGGGGGGCAACTTCGTTTATTAAATACAGCTGTAGAAGGGTTATTGCCGGTTGAGTATGACACGGCGTTGCCTCATGGTGTGGGTATGAATTTAGAAATGCGCATGGAATTAACCCGGGAGGGCCGGGACCATTTGCTCACTCAACTGAGTTCTTCGCCTGCGCGGAATTTACAGATTTGGCGAAAACTTCCTGGCTTTTATTGGTATGCGCCTGTGACCCGTGCCCGGGTAGGATCTGAGGTGTTGGCTACGCATAATTCGCGTCGTAATGATAATGGACGGATTCCGTTGTTGGTCACGCGGGACGCTGGTACGGGTCATGTATTGTTCATGGGGACGGATGGTGCATGGCGCTGGCGCCGAGGAGTAGAGGATTTATACCACTACCGTTTCTGGGGGCAAGTGGTGCGGTGGATGGCGCATAAACGTCATATGTTTGGCGATGAAGGCGCGCGTTTGTTCATCCAGCCCGAACGTCCCGAAGTGGGGCAGGATGTGACCATGACCTTGTCTTTACGTGGGGCCATGGCTCTGAGTGAAGAGGTCCCTTTCCGTTTGCGTGTGGTGAACGAACGTGGGGAAGTGGTTTCACCTTCCGTAACCAGCTTAGAAGGCGGTGGGAGCTACCAGGCGCATTGGGTTCCTGAGGGTCCTGGCAAGGTTCAGGTAGAACTGCTCGATATAGATGGAGGCGATGTGCCTTGGTTTAGCTCCGAATTTATGGTCGAAGGAGATATTCCCGAAAAAGTGGGTCTGCCTTCTCAACCTGTGTTTTTACAAGAGTTGGCCCAAATCACGGGGGGCGAACGGGTGATGCGCGAAGATGCGGTGGCTTTGTTAGAGCGATTGGAACGCTTGCCCCGCGAGCAGAAAGTATTGACGGTCAAACGAATTTGGCAGCATCCCCTTTGGGTGATTTCATTATTTTCATTTTTTGGAATCTATTGGATTCTTAGAAAAAGGCAGGGTTGGATATGAGTGAAACCGATACATCCCTTCAGTTACCTGAAGAGTTGCAGCAAGCCCTCCATCGCTTTCAACGGAGATGGCGTTTCCTTAACTCCTTGACCTTGATAGGGTTGCTTGCCTTAATTCCTCTGTTTAGTTTTGCTTTGTTGTCTTTTTCTGATCGCATTTGGGCCACGCCAGCTTGGGTTCGTTTCATTCTGGCGATTCCGGTTCCTCTTTTGATGGTGATCTGTTTGGCGCCGTGGGTGAAGCGGTGGGTAATTGATAAACCTGGACCCGCGCGGTTGGCAAAATTTATGGGAAAATTGGATCCAAGGGTAGGGGATCGTTTATTGGGTGCGGTTGAATTGGCTCATGGTGGAAATGAATCATGGTCAGGGTCCCCGGCATTACGTCAGGCGGCGATTTTACAAGTGGCGACCCAATTGTCAGCCGTGAGGGCTGAAGAACGTTTCGATTATCGGCGCTTGCGTATGATTTTGGTGGGAACGGTCAGTATATTTGTAGTGGTGGCGGTTTATTCTTTGATCAAACCCGAAGCGGCTTTTAATTCTTTGCAACGGTGGTTGAAACCTCATCAATCCATTGAACGCTTTACTTTTGTGCGCTTAACCGGATTTCCTCAACACGTTAATGTACCCCATGGCGAAACTTTTGATCTTACAGGTCACGTGTCTCATGTTGAAAATGAAGAGGTGAAGGAAGTCCTATCAAAAGTTAATGGAACGGAAAAAGCAGAAGTTTCTTTAAATCAGGGTAAGGTGACGGTTGCGGTAGAAGGCATGACCCAAGCACGGGAATTGACCTTAGTGGCGGGGGATGCCAAAACAAAAATCGCCATCACCCCCCTTTTACGCCCTGAATTGGTCGCAATGTCGGCTTCGGTCAAATGGCCTGACTATTTAGGAGAAGCGCTTCAAGAAGTAGTGATGCGTCGACGTCGTTTAGAAGTACCTGAAGGAAGTCAGGTGTCGATGAAAGGCATGGTTAGTCGTGATTTATTTTCCGTACAAATGGATCAAACTGAAGCGATGTTGATTGAAGGGGCGCGTTTTGAAATGCCGTTTATCACGGTGAATACGAATTTAAATCTCGAAGTTGAATGGGTGGATACGGTGGGCTTGCACCCTCGTCAACCTGCTTCAGTTGAGTTAATCGCGAAGGCGGATATTCCGCCCTCCGTTTCCATGAGTGGTATGGAATCGGTGGTTGCGGTGTTACAGGACGAGTTTTTGGAATTCGATGTAAGTGCCCGTGATGACTTTGGCCTCAAAAAAGTGTGGGCACGGTTTAAGCAGCAGGCTGAAGTTGACGGTCCGGCCGAAATGATTGAAGAAATGGAAATGAGCGGAAGCACAGGAACGGAGAAGTTAGTATTTTCTCCTGAGAGGTTAGGTTACGGGCCTGGTTCCATGATCGAGTTGGTGGCATTGGCTGTGGATGCCTATCCTGACCGTCAACCCAGTGAGAGTGCTCGTTTCCGAATTCTCGTATTGAGTAAAGAAGATCACGCCAAGATTTTGCTCCAACAAATGGATCGTATATTGGCAGAATTGGATGAAGCCATTCGACAGGAATCGTTGGCTTTGGAAGCGAATAAAAATACGGCAGAGCGGGATCCTCAAGATTTAGCAGATGACTCTACCTCGGAAATATTATTGGATCGTGCCTTGGATGAATTGGCTCGGGCTGAGCAACTGATGGAAACGCATCGTCAGCTGGAATCCTTGGTGGGTGAAGCCACCAAAAACGATCAAATCAAAGACGAGCAAATTGCAGATTGGGCAAAAATTGCTGAAAATTTGAAGAACAAAGCGTTGCCTGCAATGTCCGATGCGGCGGAGGCCTTAAAGAATGCGAGTGAAGCCAAAGGAGGAGATCGTGAACCTGCTGATCCTTCTGCTTCTACAAACCCGGAAGACGAGAGTGTCGCTGCTGACCCGTCTGCTCCGTCTGATCCCTCTGATCCCTCTGATCCATCTAGGTCTGCTGATTCAACAGAGTCCTCTTCAGCTGGTTCGCCCTCCGCCTCTGGTGGGGATACGATTATTCAGGAACAGGTTCCCGGTTCAGAAACTGAACGCAAGAAGCAGCTGGAACAAGCCATTGAAAAACAACAGGAAGCGTTGGAGGCGATGAAGCAGGGGGAAGATGATTTAAATGAATCCATTGTGAATTCGTTGTCTGAAAGCTTCATCAATCGCTTTAAAGTACTGGCGCAAAAACAACGAGAGGTTCGCGATTCATTGAATACAATTTTGCCGAAAACCATTGGGTTGACGACGGATCAGTTACCGCTAGCCTTGAAAACGCAGATTGTGGAAAATGCGGAAATTCAGGAGGGTATTTACCGGGAAAGCCGTTACATTTTTGATGATTTGGAAGGCTTTTACAGACGGACACAGGCCCAGGAATTGCGACAGGTCACCCAGGACATGAAAGCGGAAGAATATACCGTTCGTTTGCCCGCGTTGCAGGAACTCATTGAGAACAATACCTTGGGACGTACCACGGTGGAAGCGACAGAATGGAATCGTTTATTCCTGTTGTGGGCGGATATGCTCACTGAAGAGGAAGATCCCAGCGGTCAAGGCGGTGGCGGGGGCGGAGGAGACGAAGAAGGCGAAAGCTTGGAAACCATGATTGCGCTGATTCGTGGACGGGAACAACAAGAAAAATTACGCCGCCATACACGCGCATTGAATGAGAGTTACGCGGAGAATAAAAATTTTGATCGTGATGCTGTGGTATTATCCGATCGCCAATATGAATTGGCACACAGTTTGCAACCGCTCGAAAATCGAGTCGTAAAAAATGAAACCAAACAATTACTCAGCATGGCTTCTGGTGAAATGATGAATGTGGGCGTGCAACTGCGCCAGTCTAATACAGGCCAAGAAAGCATTGCCACGCAAACGTTGATTATCGAAATGTTGGCGAAGGCTCTGGATCAAAGTATGGGTGATCAACCTCCGCCGAGTGACGGTGAGGGGCCGGAACAGAATTCTGCTGCAATGATGCAGGCGATCATGCAAATGATGCAAGCGGGGTCCGCGCAGGGACAACCCGGTCTCAATGGAGGCGAAGGGTCAACAGGCTTTGGTGATCCGGGTGGAGGTGATATTTCTGGTTCAGCCTCGGGTACACAAGCTGGCGGCAAAGCGTCGCAGCGTGCGGGATCGAGTGATCCCGGGAATTGGCCGGGTCGTTATCGTGGTATGATGGATCGGTATTTTGAAGCTATTGAAGAAGGAGGGGAATAATATGAAAAAGACCTTCGTGTGTTTAATGATGATGTGGCTGTCGCCTTTGTGGGCACAAAATCCACTTTCCGGTTTGCAGATTGGACGGGAGATTCCTTCTGAGTTAGAAGCGTTTTATAAAGATGGCTTAGCCTATTTGGCGGTGACGCAAACGAGTCAAGGTAGTTGGGCGGATAATATGGGACAACAACCCGGTGTCGTCGGTATTACCTTGTTGGCTTTTTTGGCGAGTGGAGAAGATCCGAACTATGGTCCTTACAGAGATGTGATTAAAAAAGGGGCGCAATACATTCTGACTCAACAAAATGATGACACAGGATACATTGGAAATTCCATGTATAATCATGGCTTTGCGACTTTGGCTTTGGCTGAGCTCTACGGACATTTGCAGGAACCTGATGTGGGACCGGCCTTGCAAAAAGCCGTTGAGTTAATTTTAGAATCACAAGAACAAAATCCATTGGGTGCCTGGCGATATACCCCCATATCAAAGGATGCGGATACCACCGTTTCGGGAGCGCAAATGGTCGCGCTCTATGCTGCTAAAAATGCGGGGTTACATGTACCCGAAAAAGCATTTGAACGAGGTCTGGACTATTATAAAACCATGACCACTCGGGATGGAGGCGTCGGATATAGTGGACGTTCTAACAGTGGAAATACGGTAAGAACCGCGATCAGTTCTTTGGTATTTAGTCTTTATGATGATTATGAATCAGAAACGTCTCGGCGAAATTTTATGTATGTACGCTCGCATAAAAATGAAAACAATGGATCTTATCCCTATTACCAATTCTATTATTTATCGCAGGCGCTGTTTCAAGGTGACATGAGCGAATGGCAGTTGTGGAATCAGAAAATGATTCGGGTTTTTGATGCCACCCAAGCACAGGATGGTTCTTGGAACGGTCCACGTGGCACCACCTTTTCAACCGCAAGTGCCTTGTTGGCGATGGCATTGAATTACCGACTCATGCCGATCTATGAACGTTAAACAATTCAACATAGCTCTACTTTTGTTATGGAGTGCTGTGAGCCTTTTCAGGCCCCTCCTGGCGGAGCAGGAAGGAGAGTTGATCCTCAAAGAGGGTAGTCACTTCCAAGGAAAGATTACTGCGATCTCTACTGAGAGTCTGCGTTTTTCCAGTTATTGGATGGAGAACGCTGTTGAGATTCCGCTTGATCACTTGTCCAAATATCACAACGCCATCGAAATGGTGAATGTACAAAAAGAGGGTCTACTGGTCGAGTTGCATAATGGGGATGTGTTGTGGTCAAAAACGATTGAGCTGACGCCACAAGGGTTCTCTCTCGAGCCGGTTTGGGGCCATCCAGTGGTCCTACCTCGGGCTGGGGTGAAATCACTACTTTATCTGAGCAACCAAAATGTATTGTATGATGGTCCCCCTACAGGAGAGGGTGATTTATTTCGGGGAGGAAATGCATGGTCATCAGAGGCTGTAATCATCCCTGAGAAATTTCGTTTGGAAACGATGATCAAAACGGGAAGTGGCAAAGAGGGGATTCAAGTGACACTTTTTCAGAATCGGAGAGATGCTCAACAACGGAATCAACGTTTGGTACTTGAGTTTTCAGGTAATCATATCTCCTGTGCTTGGTTTGAAGAAGAAAAAGAAAATCGCTTCAGGGTCAAAAACTGGCGAAAAGATTTTCCTGACCGTCCTTTGAATTTAAATGTGAGGCTTTTCGGAGATCAGATTAAAAAAGAATTTCAATTATACATTAATGGGGAATTATTTCATGAGTGGCGCTATGGTGGGCTCGATAAAGATGATGACATTTCTGCACCGATGCAAATTAGATTTCATAATGGGGTAGGGGTCGTGAACGTGGTTTCGCTGCGTTTGTTTCAGTGGGATGGAGAGGGGATAAATGAAGAACAGGACACTGTGGCCGTAGATGATAACATTTTGCTTGATGATGGTCGGCGTTTTTCAGGAACCTTACAGCATTTGAACCGGGGAACACTTGTTTTTAAGGAGAATTCCTCCTCTGAACTTATGACCTTTGAAGAGGAAAATATTTCTGAAATTCATTTGCCGACGAAAGACGCTAAAGATGTCACTACAGAACCCATCAATACTGTTCTGGTCGAAACCCAGAACATCATTGATCGACTTCATTTACAGGTTGATCGTGTAGAAGCAGATAAGTTATATGGCAGAGGGGTAAGTGCGGGTATCCACTACGAAATAGAACTTCCTGTGAAGGCGATCCGAAGTCTTTCTTTTGAGGAAACGACTCCATGAAACAGCGGAAGATCTTGTTGTGGTTATGTGTCGTTTTCTGGTCTTTGACTTCATTCGCGGGCGAAGCTTGTGAGGTGTGGCTTTTAAATGGAGACCGGATTATAGGGGAATATTTGGGACAAGAAGGTTCTTTTGCTTTGATTCAGCTTCCTTGGCAAGAGGAACAAATTCGGGTGCATGGAAAATATATTCATTCGATTGATTTCAAAGCGAAATCTCGCATCTTGTCCGGGGAATGGATGTTTGAATTTAATGGTAATGAGCGAATCAACGGACGCCTGATTGAGGCGGAGGCTGAGCGATTAGTGCTCAAAACACAATGGGCGCAATCCTTAGAACTTATGCCGGAATTTATTAAAAAGATCACACCTGCCATTCCTCAAAATCTGGTGTTATATGATGGTCCTGGGAATCCAAAGACATGGCGCTTTAAAAGTCAAAATCTTGATCCTTTTGGATCGAGTGTAACTCTTGACGGGGGAACGGTGTCGGAGAGTATAGAAGGATGGCTGGTTCAAAATCAGATTGCGATGATGACAAATTTACCACGAATGCATGGGAGTTTCGGCATGCAGTTTCGGTTTTCGTTTCATGACAATGCTTTGGGGTCTACTTTTGCACTTTCGCTTGAGGATCTGCCCACGGTGGATCTTGTAGATACGCGTAAGACGGAGACGTTGCTGTTTCGGATAGAACAAGGCATGGTTTCCTTTGTTCGTGGTGGTCGGAATCTTCGTTTTATGAGAGGAGGACTGCAATCAGAAACCCAAGTTCCCCTGAAAAGAGGGGAAGATTTGTTATTAGAACTTTTGTTTGATGCTCAACATAATCTTTACCATGCCAAAGTGGATGGTCGGGTTGTCGAAAGTTGGGGGAATGCATCCCTTCCTCCAAACACAGACACTTTTGTCCCCGAATTGATGATAGAAAGTGCTGCGGGGAATCCAAAATTATTGGTCAAAGAAATTCTTCTTTATCGTTTTGAGGGAACCTTGGCGAATGACACGAATGCTCTTCCTGAGGAGGGAGAACTCCTGCTATTTAAAAATGGAGATGTTTTGAAAGGAGAGTGGCAAGGTATCGATGATGATGACCAGTGGCTTTTTCAAATGACGGGAATGAATGAACCCTTAGCTGTAGAGGGAGATCGCGTGTGGGGATGGCAAAATGATGACAGAAATAAACCGGAAATCCGTATACGTTCTTCTCATGTTCACGTGCTGTTAAATGGTCGTTCTGAAAGCTTTATTGCAGAGCTGATCGGTAGTGAGCCCACGGGGTTGCGTTTCAAACGGGAAGGGTGGGTAGAAGACTTTTTGATTCCCTACTCGCAATTGGAACAAGTGAAATTCAATCCTAGAATTGAAAAGCGTTTTTAGCTGATTGTATTGATGAGCTTTTGGGCGGCATCTTGACCCGAAAGCATGGCGCTTTCGATGCGGGGAGGAAGGTTTTGAGAACACTGCGCCTCTCCAGCCGAAAAACCGTCACCCGCCAGAAGCGTACCATTGTTCAAGGTCATAGAGGGCTGGGTTATGCGGTTTTTAGGCGTAGCGAATTTCCAACCATGAATTTGTACTTGGGTTATGGGCGCGGGTACTTCAGCTTGTAAGGACGCACGAATGAGAGATGCTGCCGTGAGACGATTTCGATTGTACCACTCTGAACTAAAACTCGCTTTGCAGTGTGCGACCAGAGTGTGGCTGGTTGAGATTCCTTTTTGATATTGGTCGATCACCGTTTCTAGAATGCCGGATTTAATTCTGATTAATCCATTACCTAAGAGACCTGTAGGTCCTTCGGTTTGGGCCAAAAGCGTAAGGCAAGGGTCGTAAGTGACTTGAGCGAGGGTTTGTGCTTCACTATCTGTCAAAGACAGATTTGACCCATAGGCTAGCTCCAAAAATTGAGGCAAGGGGATGGTGCTGATAAGGTAATCTGCGACGAAGGTTTTGGCCGTATCTGAAGTTGCACACCATCCCCGTTCTGTTTTTTCAAGATGTTGAATGCGCTGGGAGTGGTGTATAGTGAGGTCTTGAGCCAAGGCTTTGGCAAAGGCATTCATACCTAACAGGGGACGGGTTCGAAAAAGTTTAGGGTCGAGATGCGATGGCATCCACGGGTCCATCAAGTCCCAGGCCTTCCAATTTTTCAACAGGGCAATCAGTTGCGCATTACGAAAGGTTGCAAATTGGGCGCCATGATCCCAGCGTCCGGTGATACGATCCCGATCACCCGCCCAACGGGTGGCTACTCTTCCCCCCACGCCACGACTTTTTTCAACAATGTTGACATGGACGCCATGATCTTGAAGGCATTTCGCCGCGGTTAATCCGGATACACCGGCTCCGAGAATAAGTACTGAAGTGTTCATGTCTAAGGTTCGCGCTGTGCGCTAAAACCTTACCGTTTTTTTTTAGAACATCAGGGAATGCGTCGAATAAGCAAGATTCCACCGATTTGGGTAATCAAAATGGGGATCCAAATAATGTAATCAGGAAAGAGCCAAGGGAAGTCACGCAAACTGTCCGCGGCGACAATGAAAGCATAAAAAGCGATAACAATTCCCAGTCCAATAGGGATACCTAGATTGGATTCTTTTCGTTTAGAGGTCATGCCTAAAGGAATACCCACCAAGGTGAAACTGAGGCAAGCCATACTCAATCCAATGCGTTTGTGATATTCGACCAAAGCCTTCATTCTGTTTTTTTCCTGACGAAGCGGATCGAGTTTTTCGAACACCTCTTCTGGATTCATGATAGCGTTGGTTAACTGTTTTCCCCGCATATCTTTGATGCTGCGGGAAATACGGTTTTTGTCCATGAGCTCCTGATAACTGACATCAAATTCATAGGTTTCCATATCGATGATACGGGCCATGGTCAGATCGGATGGGTTTTCGGCATCAGGGTGTTGTACTTGAACTTGATTCAGCTTTACCCGCATCAATTTATCTTCAGGATAGAGGTTAATCTCTCCGTCTTGTGCCCGAATGGTTTGTACAGTTTGCCCCTCTTCATTGAGTTCGTAAACCTCTACATCATTGAGGAAATGACCATTTTTCTCGGTGACATAAATTTCCAAACTGGGGAAACGTACGAAACGTCCTTCATCGAGCAGATCCACGGGATCCAGTTCTCCGATATTGGCTAAGGCTTTTCTCCGGGCAAAGCGGCTTTCTGGAGCAATTTCGTATTGAATGAGCAACGAGGCCAATGAAAGCAGGGTGCCTCCTAAGACCACCGGCGAGATGATTTGCCAGGTACTGAGCCCCCCTGAACGCATGGCTGTAAATTCGCCATCTATAGACAGTCTACCAAATAGCAATAAGGTCGAGACCACGGTGCTGATGGGAATACTGAAGGTGAGAATATAGGGGACATTTAGGGTGAAGATCAAAATCAGAATACCACCCGGAACCCCTTGTGCGACGTAATCCAATCCCCGCATAATTGCGCCCAAATAGAGCACCAAAGTGATGACCGAAAGGGCCATCAGGAAATTCACCAGATAGTCCCGGAGAATATAGCGGTGGATGGTTTGCATATGTGATTAAGCGTTCGCGAGTTGACGACTTGCCGACTCTAAGGTGTTAAACAGCAGCATGGTGATGGTCATGGGACCCACACCACCGGGTACGGGTGTGATGGCTGAAGCTTTTTCGAGCATGGGAGTAAATTCACAATCACCCACTAGACGATAGCCACTTTTTTTGCTGGTATCTTCAACCCGGTTGACACCCACGTCAACGATTACCGCACCTTCGCGAATCATATCTGCAGTGATCACTTCAGGACGACCCACAGCCGCAATAACAATGTCTGCTTCGCGCGTGAATTTTGCAATGTCGGGGGTGCCGGTATGACAAAGAGTAACCGTGGCATTGCCTAAGTCCGTTTTCAGACTGAGCAGGTTGGCTAAGGGACGTCCTACAATATTACTACGTCCGACGACGACGACATGCTGACCCTTGCATTCAATTCCTGATCTTTTGAGTAGGTGAAGGATTCCATGAGGTGTGCAGGGAAGAAAGGTGTCTAGTCCCAGCATCATTTTACCTACACTGACAGGATGGAAGCCATCAACATCTTTTTCAGGAAGTATGGTGTTAAGGACTTCTTCTTCGATGGAAGAGTCGGGTAGGGGTAGTTGTACCAAAATCCCATGAATATCATCAGCAGCATTTAATTTTTCAACTTCTGCCAGAATTTCAGCTTTGGTGGCTGAGGCTGCCATACGAATTTCACGGCTTAAAATGCCTGCTTCTTCACAGGCTTTTTCTTTTGCGGTGACGTAACTGCGGCTGGCAGGATCGTCTCCTACTAAAATAACCCCTAATCCGGGACGATACCCTTGAGAGACTAATTCGGCGGTTTTTGCTTTTATTTCGGCCCGCATTTCTGCGGCTACTGCTTTTCCATCTAAAATTTTTGCGGTCATGTGAACCTTTTAGGGTTTCCAAGCGCACTCGTCAAGCTGGTGACGTGGGTTTGTTGTGAGGATAATAAAACCCCCGAACTCTGCAAGCAAGGTTCGGGGGTATGTAGAATGACCTGAGGTCATGAAAACGCTAAATGTTATTCAACGGATTCTTGACCGGCAGAATAGGCTGCGGCTTCTCTTTCTTGTGAACGTCTGGCTGCCGCCCGACCCACCACAACACCACCAACAGCAGCCCATGCTTCGTTATCGATAAAGAGAGAGGCCTGTTGGAAGCTTGCGGGAATGGTTCCTTCTTCAACTTCAACTTTATACGATACGCCCGTGTCGTTTAGTTGCGGATCTGAAAGTACGACCACATAACTTTCAACCTCATTGCCCAAAATAGAGAGCACGGCGTTGGGTGGGTTTTTAGCGAAACTGTCATCCCCAGAGGTCCATGTTCCTATAAAAGTCGAGAGAGCGGTGTGGCCTGAAACGCGGTAGGGTCTGTCAGAGAAGAAAATTACCGGTGCCGTTCCGTTAAAAGAGAGGCGCCCATCTTTAAAAGCACCTGATTCCGCATTCTGAACAAATAAGTAAGATTTCACTTTGGATGGATCTTCCTGTGCTGGTGCCTCTGCAAATGAAAAGGCTGTGGCGGTTAATCCGAGGAGGAGGGAGAGGCAAAGGGTAGAGGTTCTGATCTTCATAAAAATTTTCATCGGGGGGTATGGATATGTTGTTAAAATACAGTAGCAGATTTATGCTCGTTTTCCTGTGCGTCAAAACAAATAGTACTCCAGCAAAATTCTCAGGTTTGTTCTTTTCTCTTTGGGGCATTTACCTGAAGTTTTTTGCTTCAAGTTAAGATGGTGGCTTTGAAAATGGGGGGGGCAGCTTTTTCAGATTCTTCCATGAAGGGTCTTCTTTTAGACTAAATGGGTGATGCGTTTCGTTTCACCTTTTGGTGACCTCTTGATGAGGTCTATTCTCTAAACTATAAAGTTAAAGTTTGCTTTTTATAGGTAGTCTTTATTATATATACATTTATTGTTAATCATTGATGCAGATGTTGCGTTCCTGGTAGGAACAACGCCCGCGTCAGAGAAAAGGAACCACATTCTTATGAAAAAGCTTAGTCATGAGCCTTGTTACCTAAATGTTGCGACCCGATCTGATGTGAAAAGCGTGTGGTGTCGTGGGTTTACGTTAATTGAAATGCTGGTAGTGATTGCCATTTTAGCGTTGCTAATGTCATTGATTTTACCCGTGGTAAAGAAATCCCTTGCGAAGGGAAGAGCGGTGGCCTGCATGAGCAACCTTCACCAGAATGGTGTGGCTTTCATGACGTATATTGCTGACAACAGGGCGTTTCCCCCACTCGAAAAAGATGGGCTTGATTGGGGGGAGTTGATCTACAATACCGCGGATGGCGATCCTGTTTCAAGCGCGCTTTTCTGTCCGGAAGATGCTCAAAAGCAACGGAGCACAAGGGGAGCCCGCCAAATTAGTTACGCATACAACTGGATCGGCCTCAGCGGGCAAGGACGAAGCAAGGTTAACAACTCCTTAGTTCCGGCAACCCCAGTAGATCTGACCATGTTGGATGATCCTGCTGAAACCGTTGTTTTGATGGACGCGGGGATTAACAATGGCATCCACGTGACGCCTTCCGATACCCGTGGCAAAGCGCCAGTAGGATATTTCTATTGTCGTCCATGGTTCGATAAGTGGAATGGATACCCTTATCCTCGCCATAACGGCGTGTGCAATATTCTTTGGGCCGATGGTCGTGTACAGGCGTTTGTTGCACCCGATGGCACTGCTGAATCAATGTATTCGGATGAAGCTTTAGGGCATTTATGGAATAATAAAGTGAATCACTGGACGCCTTCACAGCCCTAGCTGTAAAACCGTTGCTTGATAGAGAGTGGGGGTAAATATTGGGGCTGGTCATAATTGAGTCACATTTGCATGGCATGATGGATGAAATCTTTGGAGGAAGTCTATGTCATCATCTGTGCGTCGTGTGTGTATTGTTAGTTTGTTTTTTGTGCTGAATGCCTTTGGTCTTTGGCAAGGCTTGAGAATTTGGGAGGCTCATCTACAGGGAATTCAACGCAGAGATCCCGTATTGGTGGAGACGTTCCCTAAAGGAAAGACGTTGTTGGGTCGTGAAAAAGTGACCTGGTTATGGGACCAAGATGTTGTGACTCCTGAAATGGTGGGCAAGGTGTTGTCTGATCCACCTGTAGGATTAAATCCTCCCATGTTGGGAGAATTTGAATGGACCTCCGAACGACACTTATCGTTTTCACCATTGGAGGATTGGCCAGTAGCACGTGAAATGGTGATGGAAGTGCAAACCTTAACCACCAATGCACACCATCAGGTATTTTCCTTAAATGAGGTCACGACTTTAGAAGGTCCGGCTCTAGATGTGGTGGCTGCCAATGCTTATCATGAGGAGGGGTCGGGTGATCTTGAAGTACGTGTACAGTTGAATACCGCTGTGGATATTGATGTTTTGCGGACGTATTTGCAGATTTTAACACCTAATGAAAATGAAAGAACTTTCAGTATTGAACCAACCCCTTATGCCGATGAGTTTTTAGTCACTACTTCATGGTTGAGAGAAGAAGCGTTAACGGTCGTCTTTCGGGAAGGCCTGTATTCCGTTCACGGTCCTCAAGGAGGCTTGAAGCAGGATCGAAGTTATACTTTTAAAAATATTCGTACATTTACCCTGAATGGTGTGGAGGTGAAACAACCCACTTTTGGATCAGGTGAGATACAACTTCACTTTTCAGATATTCCCTCTTTGCAAAGTGTGCGAGATAGTTTGCAGATCGAACCAAACGTTCAATTTAGTGTAGGTAAATCCCAATGGTGGCGTCGTCAAAGTTGTTCTATTCGTGGGGATTTTGTTCCCGGGACCA
Source organism: Kiritimatiellota bacterium B12222 (assembly GCA_029719485.1). Lineage (GTDB taxonomy): Bacteria > Verrucomicrobiota > Kiritimatiellia > SS1-B-03-39 > UBA6053 > UBA6053. The sequence goes on from CP120722.1 coordinate 2,705,727, forward strand.
CCTATCGCATTACCTTATTGGAAGGAATGGAATCTATACAGGGGCGGCGCTTGAAACATGAAGTCAGTCGTGAACTGATGATGCCGTTGCGGTCTCCGGGATTGAAGTTTGCTCATGAGGGGTGGATTTTGAATGCGAAGGGCGCTTCGAAAATCGAGGTGCTCACTGAAAATGAAGGTGCATTGGATGTTTCGCTTTATCGGGTGCATGCCTCAAATTTGGTTGATTATGCATTACGAGCTAGTGGATCGGATAATGGGTATTCGGCATCGAAACCCGAACATAAATTAGGACGGGTGGTGTATGCAAAACGTCTGGAGGAGATTGAAAGTGGTTCGGTTTTTGTGGATCTTTCTGAAAGTCTGGCGCAATCGGGTCAAGGCGTGTATCGATTGCAAATTCGAGGTCGTAATTCCAAGCAGTCGATCGATCGGATTGTGGCATTGAGTGATACAGGGTTGCTGGCCCGTCAAACGGGAGATCAATTGTGGGTTTGGGCGCTATCACTAGATACGGCAAGTGGGGTTCCGGAGATGGAGGTGAGTTTATGGAGTGAGACGCGTCAGTTTTTGGCAAAGGGTAAAACGGATGCTGATGGAGTGTTAACGCTCGAGTGGTTGGATGAAGAAGAGAAAGGGGCCCCAAGAGTTTTGATGGGGCAAAAGGGGGATTCGTTTGCATTATTGAGTTTGGTGTCGAGTCAGGCTTTCCCCGGGAAAAATGGGACTCGTCCATATTTACTCAGTGGCAATGAAGCTTTTGTGTACACTGCGCGTGGGATGTATCGTCCCGGAGAAATCGTCAACGCCCGAGCCATTGTTCGCGGTCCAGGTTTTTCGTTGCCCGGTGAGTTTCCTGTACAGTGGAAATTAATCAACAGCGCGGGTTTAATTGTGTGGGAGTCGCAACAAAACTTGTCTGATCTCGGGACGGTCAGCTCCGAAATTCAGTTGCAACCCGAATGGCCCAACGGTCGTTATGAACTTTGCATCTCTTTACCCGGTGAGGATGCCGCGCGATGGGGAAAGACGGCTTTCTATTTGGAATCATTTGTGCCACCCCAAGTGGTGGTCAGTGCTGAAACTCCCCATGGCGAGCGTTCTGTTCCTGAAGATTTTGTGGTGAATATTCATGCACGCATGTTGTACGGCGGGGCTGCAGCCCAGCATCAAGGCAAAGCAGTGTTAACCCTTCAATCTGAACTGTTCCGAAGTTCGGAATATCCTGAACATGTTTTTTCCGACTCTCGGAAGCCTGCTTTTGCAGAGTGGACCCGTCCGCTTCGGGAGTTTAAGACAAATGAAGAGGGACACGTTTCTCTGCACGTGAAGGTGCCGCAAGATAAGAGAGGTCCTTCAACGCTGCGGGCGGTGGTGGGCGTCTCTGTTACTGAATTTTCAGGTAGAGAAGCCAGTACGTTCCTCTCTCGGCGGGTGGACAGGATCCCATATTATGTAGGCATGACTCTTGTAGCTGAAAAGGAAGACTTGTTATCTGTCAATGTGGTGTCTGTTGATGCTGAGGGTAAGAAATTCGACGGTGATACGGAGTTGGAAATGGCTTGGTATCGGGTAAATCGTCAGTCAGGATATCGACGGGATGCAAAAGGTCGCTACACATGGTTTTCCGAAGACGTCGATGTGTTGGAAGGTACGCGGAAGGTGAGTTTATTCTCGGGAGAGGGGGCTTTTCAACTGCCGGTAGTGGCTGCAGGATCCTATCGGGTGGCCTTTCGTGATCTTCAGACGGGGTTCAGTTGTTCTGATACGGTAAGTGTCGGGGAATATTCCCAACGTCCAGAACGTGCTGATCGCGTGGTTTTAGAGTTGGATAAAGCACGATATGATTTGGGCGAAGAGGCGACGGTTCGAGTGACGGCTCCTTTTGCAGGGAATCTGTTATTAAGTTTAGAAGGGGCTGAAGGGCTTTGGGTACGATCGGTCGAAATGCAGGACAAATCGCAGTTGTTGACTTTTAAAGTACCGGATGTGCCTGCATCAAATCTTTGGTTGCGGGCGACAGTGGTTCGCTCGCAACCTGTGAAGGGCGTTTTACCTGTTGTGCGCTCTGATGGGGTGGTCGCGATGCATCTCAATCAAGACACTTTTTTACATCCATTGTCGATTGAGGTTGAGGATCAATTGCGCCCCTCTGAAACGGTGTCACTTGCATTGCAGGGTGAACCCGGAGCCGAAGTAGTGGTGGTCGGGGTGGATGAAGGTATTTTGTTGTTAGACGATTTCCAAACCCCCGATCCCTTCCAATGGTTTATGGCCTTGAGGCGTGCGATATCATTGCAGTGGGATAGCTTCGATGATTTGATGCCTGAACTCGGGGCTCAGTTTTTTGCGGGGAATTCAAAAATGGGTGGAGGTATGGGGTCGGCTCTTCGCAAACGGCTCAATCCCGTGGATGCAAAGCGCTTTAAGCCTTTGTCTTGGTGGTCGGGGAATAAACGATTTTCAGAAGAAGGCCGACTTACGGTTCACATGGACATGCCAGAGTTTAGTGGTCAAGTGCGGTGGATGGCGGTACAAGTTTCTCCTCAAGGCATGGGAAGTGCCGAAGCGAAGTCGCGGGTAGGACGTGAGGTCATCGTACAACAAAGTTTACCCTTGTTTTTATCACCGGGAGACGAGACGCAATGGCTTTTCCGATTACATAATCGATCCGATGACTCTAAATCCATCACCTTGTTGCCTACAGTGAAAGGGCCGTTATCCGTTCATTCGGAGGGTCGAGTGTTAAAGTTGGAGCCGGGAGAGGTGGTGCAATTGTCATGGACGGTTAAAGCTTTGGCCGAAGTCGGGAAAGCGGAGGCGACGATGGGGATTCGGGTGGATAATGAATTTTGGCAGGATTCAATCGAGTTGGCGGTACGTCCGTCGGAAAGTTTTGAAGTACACAGTAAGCGTCAGCTTTTGGCACCTGGTGAGCAGATGAGGGTAATGCCACAAATGGATATGTACAAAGGCACCTCTCTTCGTTCTCTGCAGGTCTCGGCGATGCCTACGTTACAATTGGAGGGGGCACGGATGTATTTATTGCGTTATCCGTATGGATGTGTGGAGCAAACGGTGAGTGCCGCTTCGGTGGCGTTGTATATGCCCGAATGGTCGTCAGATGCGACAGATTCTGCTGAAGAAATTGTGAATGCAGGACTGATTGAACTCTGGAAAAAGCAACGACGGGACGGTGGGTTCGGCTATTGGACACATCGGGACACTTTGTCTGTTCCGGGTAGTTTTGCAGCGCTCAATTTTATGATTGAGGCTCAGGATCAAGGTTATCAAGTGGATGAGCGGTCTTTACGCCGTGCGATCGAATGGGCCAGAGGCTATTTACTTTCGGCCGCCTGGGAAAATCAAGAGGGGGGCTCTAATCTCTCCATTGCGCAAGCTTGTAACGTATTGGCAAAAGCAGGTGAGTTAGATGCGGGATGGTTGCAACGACTGCGCGAGCGAAAAGAGAGCTTGGGAAGTTATGGAAAAGTGATGGCGGCGCAAGCGATGTGGGCAAGTGGGAGAGGGACCACAGCCTTGGAAATGCTTGACGGAGTTTCGCAGGTGAGTTTTGGCGTGGGTTGGCGTAGTGAAACCACGGGGAATGCTGAATTGTTATGGTTATTGTTACAGGTGAACCCCCAGGATGCGCGGATTTATCCATTGGTTGAACTACTCTTGTCAAAACGAAATGCACAAGGTCGCTGGGCGCATACTTATGAAAATGCATCGGTGATTAAAGCGTTTACGGCTTATGAGAAGGCGTGGCCCGTAGAAGAGGGGGATTTCAATGTTTTGTGGCAGACCAAGGAGGGGACTATATTACACCTGAATAATAAAGAGAAGGTTTCTTTAGCTCCTGTTACAGAGGGCCTTATACGAAATACGGGTGCAAAAGTCGTTTATGTTGAAATCCGAAATGAAGGGATGCCTTTGCAACCCGCAGCGGTTCAAAATACCTTTAAAGTCGATCGTCAGTTGTTACGATTGAACGGCGAGGTGGTGAAGAAAGGTGAGGTATTGACTTCAGGTGAGATGTTGATGTTGCGATTAAAAGTGTCAGACTTGCCGCATCGGGTGAAAAATTTGGTGATAGATCAACCCTTACCTGCGGGGATAGAGGCTTTGGCTTCTTCGCAACAAGTCAAGGCATGGACACATATGCAAAAAGGTGTAAGGGAAAAGGTGTCGACGGCTCGTCATTTGGAAGTCCGTGATGACCGTTTACTTCTTTTTCCACATGAAATTTCTTCTGCAAGTCGGGTGTATTATATCCGGGTGCGGGCGGTAAGTCCTGGTCGTTACACTTTTCCGGCTTTATGGGGGCAGGATATGTATGATGATGGCGTGGTTTATCGTGGCGAGCCTTCACTCTTGGAGGTCAAACGGTGAACGTGCGTAAAGGTGTCCTTTGGGGACTGAGAGGGCTGGGACTGTGGTTTGCCTTGGTCTTCTTTGTTCCTTTTCCACATGAAAAACTAAAAGAGCATCCGCAAAATATTCGATATTTAGATCAGGAGGGTGGATTGCTGCGACGTAGTTTAGGTGAGGGAGGAATGGACAGTGATTGGATCTCTTTAGAAGCTTGTGGTTCTTGGGTCGGTCCGGCTTTGATTGCGGTAGAAGATCAGCGATTTTATCAACATGCGGGTGTGGATCCTCTTGCGGTAGTCAGAGCGATGGGTCAAAATGTGTTGCACATGGATGTGGTTTCGGGTGCGTCGACCCTTTCAACCCAAGTGATTCGAATGATAGAGCCACGTCCCCGAAATTTACGCACAAAATTCATTGAAGCATTTCGGGCCACGCAGTTGGAATTGTTTTACGACAAAGCATTCATTTTGGAGCAATATTTAAATCGGGCGCCTTTTGGTGGAAATCGACAAGGAATTGCGAGTGCTTCACGTCGATATTATGGCAAAGAACCTGAATATTTATCTGCTGGAGAAGCGGCGTTATTAATGGGCTTACCTCAAAGCCCAAGCCGTTTTCGTCCTGACCGTGCGCCAAATAAAGCTGAAAGACGTAGAGAAACCGTGCTGAGGCGCATGCAGGAGGAGGGCATGTTGACGGAAATGCCGATACTTTCCGAAGGTAGATTATGGGTAGAACCTCCCTTACGGGCTTTTCATTTCACGGAATGGATCCGTCGGCGTTATGCGGTTAAAGGAGGGGGATTCCACAGCACCTTAGACCCTGGAGTCCAGCAACAATGTGAAGCCATCCTGGAAAGGAAAAGATCAGAGACCCTCTATGCAGAAACCGATGGGGTAGGGATTGTGGTCATGGATGCACAGACGGGATGGATACGTGCGTGGGTAGGGGGATGGGATCCTGAACATCCTTTACATGGAAATGTGGATACGGTGACACGTCGTCGTGCTCCGGGATCTACCTTAAAACCTTTTGCGTTTGCGATGGCGATGGAACAGGGATGGTTAAACCCGGAAAGCCGTTTAGAAGACTTGCCCCAGCAATATCGTGATTATCGTCCGCAAAATATGGATGAGCGTTGGAGTCATGATGTTTCAGCGCAGGATGCGTTGGTGAGAAGTTTAAATATGCCGGCATTACATATTGTGGGTCAATTGGGGGTGGATGACTTTTTAAGTGACCTGCGTTCTGCAGGAATGGAACTCAAAGATGTACGTAGTGAAGATGTAGGCTTAGGGGTAGTGTTGGGAGGAGGTGTTACGGTAAGCTTGTTAGAGATGGTTGAAGCCTACAGTGTATTTGCCCGTGGCGGTGAGGGGCTTGTCGCGCAAGGGAAGGATCAGGGGCTGGAAACCAGAGAGCGGGTGTATTCTGAGGGGGTGGCCTATTGGATCAGTCGCATGTTAAGTGGACCTGAACGCAATGATGCGCTGTATGGCCACATGGGTGAGGTATCGCGTCCTGCATTGGCTTTCAAAACGGGAACGTCGCATGGTGCGAGAGATGCCTGGGCGATAGGGTGGAATGCTCAATGGGTGGTGGGGGTTTGGGTAGGTCGCATGGATGGGGTTGGTGTGGATGGACTGAGTGGTTCGCGACATGCAGTGCCCCTTTTAGGAGAAGTGGTGATGGGATTGATGAATGATAAACAGGAACCATGGCCACAAGCTCCTGAATCGATTCAACAGTGGAACGGTCAAGAAGTGGTGATGGGGGTTACAGAGCTAAATCATGCGCAACCCAAAGTAGTTCAGCCCCGGATATGTTCACCTTCACCCGAAAGTGAGCTATTTTTACTGGATGACGAAACGATTCATGTGCGATTGGAAGCCATGGGAGAGGGGGAAACTGTGGTACATTGGTTTGTAAATGAGCGTTGGATTGGAGAACGAAAGATCCATCAACCACTGGTTTATTCATTTTCACAAGGGGATTATGAGATTCGGGCCGTGTTCGCTGATGGATCTGCGGAGAGCCGACACTTAAAAGTGAGGAAAATGTAAGGAAGGGTATAGGCAATAAAAATACAGAATGTCTTTGTGACGAACTTCTGGACAGCAGGGATTCTTTGAGTAAAGTAAGTAACTTCATTTTGAGCAAATTATGTTAAAAAAAGTACTTACCGGTAAAATTCATCAAGCCACCGTCACCCAGTGCAATCTGGATTATGTGGGCTCTATCACTATTGACGAAGATTTGTTGCGTGCCACGGGCATGAAAGCCAATGAATTCGTAAATATTGCCGATTTAGATAATGGCGCACGCTTTGAAACCTATGTCATCAAGGGTGAAGCGGGTTCCGGAATCATCGGCATCAATGGTGCGGCAGCCCATTTGGTTAATCAGGGGGACAAAGTGATTATTTTCGCAATGGCGCTGATGGAAACTTCTGAAATGGATGCACATTATTCCGAAGTCGTGATTTGTGACGCGGATAATAAAATTGAGCAAACTTTGAAGTATCCGACCTCTCTGGATGAGTCTTTGGACTCTCTTCCAGTAGTTGATCTTTAGAAAATTTAGGGGACCCGAGGGGCCAGCTCTAAGGGGCTTTATTTTACAATTGTTTTTACAGGAGACTCTTATGCAAGAAAATGTACACATGGATTTAAAAGAATGGCGCAACAAATTAGAAGAAATGCGGGGGTATCTTTGACGTCGCTACCCGTAAAACACGCTTAGCGGAACTTGACGAGAAAGCTGCGGACCCTGAATTTTGGAATGACCAGAATAAAGCCCAAGTGGTGATATCAGAAGCCAATACCTTACGAGCCATTATTGACCCTTTTGATGCCATGATGGATCGATTGGATGACTGTGATGTCATGCTCGAACTTTTGGAAATGGAAGAAGATCCAGCTGAAATTGAAGCCGGTGACAAAGAGCTGACTGCTCAATTGGCGACCATTGAAAAATTATTCGAAGAGATGGAATTGAAATCTCTTTTGGGTGAAAAATTTGATGCCAATAGTTGTTATTTGACCATTAATGCTGGTGCCGGAGGTACTGAATCTTGTGATTGGGCTTCGATGTTGTATCGCCAGTATGTTCGTTTTGTAGAACGTCAGGGCTTCAAACATGAGGTTTTGGATATTCAGGACGGAGAAGAAGCCGGTATTAAAAGTGTATCGATGTTGGTTGAAGGTCCTTACGCTTACGGTCTGCTCAAATCGGAGCGGGGCGTCCATCGTCTGGTGCGTATTTCCCCATTTGATTCTGCAGGGCGACGTCATACCTCCTTTACGGCGGTAGATGTAGTGGCTGAAATTGATCAGACCGTAAATGTCGAAATCATTGATAGTGATTTGCGGGTGGATACTTTCCGCGCCAGTGGTGCGGGGGGACAGCATGTAAACACCACAGATTCTGCGGTACGGATCACCCATTTACCTTCGGGGATTGTGGTGCAATGTCAGTCAGGTCGAAGTCAGCATTCCAACCGTGATTATGCGATGAAAATGTTGAGTGCGAAGTTGTATGAATGGGAAATGGATAAAAAACGTAAAGAAGTGGAGAAATTCTATGACCCCAAAGGGGCCATCGCCTGGGGAAGTCAGATTCGCTCTTATGTTTTACAACCCTACACTATGGTAAAAGATCACCGTACCAGTGCCGAGGTGGGCAATGCTCAATCGGTGTTGGATGGAGAGATCATGCCGTTCCTTGAAGCATATTTGAAACACAACCGGACGGGTTAATTTGAATATTCTGGATGAAATTATTGCTCATAAACGAGTGGAAGTTGTGGCTAAACGGTCACAACTTCCTCTTGAGTCTGTACATGCTGAAGCCTTAAAGGCTCCGGTACCGCCTGCTTTTGCCCAGGCCTTACGATCCGTTTCGATGGGATTGATCGCCGAAGTCAAACATCGCAGTCCCAGTGCGGGTATTATTCGCACACCTTTTGAGCCGGCTCAAATTGCACAATGTTATGAACGGGCAGGGGCGCAGGCGGTTTCGGTATTGATGGATGAAAAGTTCTTTGGTGGCGGGGTTGATCATTTTACAGCCGTTCGTGCTGCAGTGAATATGCCTATGTTGTACAAAGAATTTGTGGTGGATGAATGGCAAATTTGGCATGCGCGTGCCATTGGCGCCTCAGCGGTTTTATTGATTGCTGCGGTCTTATCTGATCAAGAAATTCTGGACTTGTGCGCTTGTGCTACGAACGCGGGCGTAGAAATCCTTCTCGAAGTTCATGATGGCGAAGAACTCAGCCGTGCTTTGGCCTTGGGGATTGACTTGATCGGTATCAATAACCGTAATTTAAAGACTTTCGAAACGAAGTTAAGTCATACCTTATCCTTGATGTCACGGGTTCCTGAATCCGTAACCTTGATTAGTGAAAGTGGTATTCGCACCCATGCAGATATTGAGCGATTGCAGGCCGAAGGTGTTTCTGGCGTTTTGGTGGGTGAGCATCTTTTACGCAAACCAGATTTAGAAATTGCAGTGAAGGATCTGATGGGGCGATGAAGGGCTTTGTGAAAATTTGTGGTTTGGCCCAAGCAGATGATGTGGAAGCGACATTGGCACTGCAACCGGATGCCGTCGGCTTTATCTTTTGGTCGAAAAGCCCTCGTGCGGTGTCTCCAGAGCAAGTGAACATGTGGACCCAAGGGCTTGTACCTGAAGGTACGCGTAAGGTAGGGGTGTTTGTGGATGCCTCCGTTGATGAGGTGAATCGAACGGCTGAGATCGCAGGCTTGGATGTCGTTCAATTGCATGGCCAAGAAAATGCAGACTTTATCCATCAAGTCGATCGTAGTGTTTGGAAAGCCTTGCATTTGGATCGTTTGCCCGCAGATCTGGCTGATCTAGAGGTTGAGGCTTTATTAATTGATTCTGGAACGGTGGAAATGCCCGGGGGCACAGGGAAGCAAGTGGATATGGATCGTGCCCGTGAATTCATCAGCCAAAGCCGACATCGGGTTCTGCTTGCGGGAGGCTTGAAAGCAGGTACTGTCGAAGAAGCTATTTTAACTGTCCGTCCATTTGGGGTGGATGTTTCTTCCGGAGTGGAACGTATACCTGGTCAGAAAGACATGGACGCGGTCCAAAATTTTATTGCGAATGCGCGTAGCGCTTTCTTAACTTTGTAACTTCTTATATACATGAGCACACAACTTCCTTCGTCTTTTACAGAACTACCGGATTCCGGTGGTCATTTTGGTCCTTATGGTGGCAGTTTTGTCCCTGAAATTCTTTCTCAGCCTCTGAATGAATTGACCGCCGCGTATGAAGAGGCCAAAAAGGATGAAAGCTTTCAAAAAGAGCTGTTTGATTTGCTGAAAGATTTTGTAGGTCGTCCCACACCGCTTTATTTTGCCAAACGGATGACCGAATTTTTGGGTGGCCCTAAAATTTACATGAAGCGTGAAGATTTATGTCACACGGGTGCACACAAAATTAATAATAGTTTGGGACAAGTTTTGTTGGCACGTCGTATGGGGAAAACGCGGATTATTGCTGAGACGGGTGCGGGTCAGCACGGTGTGGCCACCGCGACGGTTGCGGCCATGTTTGGTTTAGATTGTGTGGTCTATATGGGCGAAGTCGATATGGAACGCCAAGCGTTGAATGTTTACCGTATGCGTCGCTTAGGGGCTAAAGTGGTCGGGGTGACCTCTGGCCAAAAAACCCTGAAAGATGCAATTAGTGAAGCCATGCGAGATTGGGTATCCAACATTCACAACACCCATTATATTATTGGTTCTGCTCTCGGTGCGCATCCGTATCCGATGATGGTCCGTGATTTTCAATCTGTGATTGGACGAGAAGCACGTGCACAAATTTTAGAAAAAGAAGGGCGTTTACCCGACCATTTGGTCGCTTGTGTCGGTGGCGGGAGTAATGCCATTGGCTTGTTTTTTCCGTTTTTGGATGATGCGTCAGTACAAATGACCGGAGTAGAGGCTGGTGGGCTTGGAAGTGGACTCGGTGAGCATGCTGCGCGATTTAACGGTGGGATGTTGGGAATTTTGCAAGGAACCAAAACTTATGTGCTACAGGATGACGAGGGTCAAATTAGTCTAACCCATTCGGTGAGTGCTGGTTTGGATTATGCAGCCGTTGGACCTGAACATGCCTGGTTGAAAGACTTGGGGCGGGTGAAGTATACAGAAATTAAAGATCAAGAAGCCGTTGATGCCTTGGGGAATCTCAGTAAGTGGGAAGGCATTTTGCCGGCACTCGAAAGTGCACATGCGGTCGCCTATGCGATTCGACTGGCCAAAGAAATGGATAAAGATCAAATCATGATTGTTAACTGTTCGGGTCGCGGAGATAAGGATGTTCAAGAGTTGGCTGCGTGGGAAAAACGTCAGCTGGAGGCTTCAGGACAATGAAAAGCATGACGGGTTTTGGTCAGGCGAGTCGTTCTGCAGAGGGGATTTCACTTCAAGTTGAAATCAGCTCTGTGAATCGTAAAAACTTAGATTTGCATATTTCCTTACCCCGACATCTTGCGCCCTTTGAAGCCTGTTGTCAGAAAATTATTTCAGCCCAATGCGCCCGTGGACGGGTTCAAGCCAAAGTGCTGGTTGAATCTAAAGAAAAGACGGGACAGATTCATTTAAACCAAGATCGTGTACGGGAATGGTTGAATGAACTCAATGCGTTGGCTGCCGAAACGGGATTAACTCCAGTCACTTCTGTGACCGACGTTTTTCGATTCCCACGGGTATTGGAAGAGAAAGATGAAGCGGAAAGTAATCACGATGATATTTGGCCACTTTTACAAGAGGCCTTGACGGAAGCGATCACTGATTTGGTATCGATGCGTACGACAGAAGGAACGCATTTACAAAAAGTTCTCAGTGAGCTCTGTGATGAATTGGAGGAGGTGTTAAAAACCATTTGCCCGCTATTACCTGAAGCCCGTGAGATGCAATCGCAAAAAATTCGTGATGCGGTAATTGGATTGGGTGACCTTTCTGAGGAAATGCAAAACAGGGTATTGCAGGAAATTGCATTACAGGCCGAGAAATCTGATGTTCAGGAAGAAGTGGATCGGTTGGAAGGGCATCTCCAACAAATGCGGCAAAAAATAGTACAAGCAGAACCTGTAGGTCGTGCATTAGATTTCTTATGTCAGGAATTGGCTCGTGAATTGAATACCTTATCTGTCAAAGCCTCTCGGTCTGATATTAATCGCTTAGCATTGTCAGGCAAAGAAGTGGTCGAGAAAATTCGTGAACAGGTACAGAACGTAGAATGAAAATTGTTGAAACGCCTCATCCCATTTTGTTTTTGATTTCAGCCCCTTCGGGCACAGGCAAGACGACATTGTGTCAGCGTCTGCTGTCTGAGTTTCCTCAGTTGAGATATTCGGTAAGTTCAACAACCCGTGCACCACGGAGTGGTGAAGTGGATGGTGTTGATTATGACTTTCTAAGTCGTGAGGACTTTCAATCACAAGTAGAGCAGGGTGCATTTTTAGAATATGCAGAAGTTCATGGAAACGGATACGGCACTCGTATCCAAACTCTGAAATCATTCTTTGATGCAGGAAAATCAGTACTGCTGGATGTGGATGTGCAAGGTGCTGATTTGATACGGGATAATTTAGGCCGTGCAGATGTGGATCCGATCATGCAAAAATCATTTGTGGATGTTTTCCTCTCTCCTCCACATCTTGATGCATTGAGAGAACGTTTGGAAGGTCGTGGAAAAGATGCTGCTGAGGTTATTGAACATCGCCTGACCAACGCGAAAGCAGAAATGGAAAAAGCGGGATGTTATCAGTTCCAGATCATCAATGATGATTTGGATGTGGCGTATCATGAGTTGCGTGCCGTCTTTATTGCATCATGTTTACGCACGATCTGTTGCTAAAACTAAGAAGTCTTTTCTACGTTCATTTCGCGGTCCTGCTGAATTTTCACCAGAAGTTTAGCCGGAAAGCTGAGATCAGTTGATTTACTTTTTGACCCTTGTTCGAGTGTGTAAAATAGTTCCGAGCTCTTTGCCTAATAAAGTAGGCGTAATATTATATTTAACTTCAGACATTATGGGGCTTTTGACCAAATCCGTCTAAGAGCGTTTACTATAGTCAATACGATTCGTACACAGTTTCGAAATTATAAACTCACATTGAGGAGATCCAAACGTGCCAGCTAAAAAGAAAACTTCCACAAAAAAATCACCTGCTAAGAAAAAAGCAGTTGCCAAAAAAGTACCGGCTCAAAAGAAAGTTGTAGCCAAGAAAGCACCTGCCAAGAAAGCACCTGCCAAGAAAAAAGCAGCGGCTAAAAAAGTGCCAGCTAAAAAAGTGCCGGCTAAAAAGAAAGCTGTGGCAAAGAAAGCAACTGCCAAGAAAAAAACAGTCGCCAAAAAAGTGCCGGCTAAAAAGAAGGCTGTAGCCAAGAAAGCCGCTGTCACTAAAAAAGCGGTGGCTAAAAAAGTTCCAGCCCAAAAGAAAGCAGCGACCAAGAAAGCAGCGACCAAGAAAGCACCGGCCAAGAAAAAAGCAGTTGCCAAAAAGGCAGTAACTCAAAAGAAAGTTGTCGCTAAGAAAGCACCTGCGAAGAAAAAAGTAGCGGCCAAAAAAGCGCCAGCCGCCAAAAAAGCGACAGCTGCTAAAAAAATTCCGGCAAAAAAGAAAGCCGTAGCGAAAAAGAAAGCTGTAGCAAAAAAGAAAGTAGTGGCCAAAAAAGTTGCAGCTAAAAAGAAAGCGGTAGCTAAAAAGGCTCCGGCCAAAAAGAAAGTGATTAAGAAGAAGGCACCTGCAAAGAAGAAGGCGATATCAAAAAAGGCACCAGCCAAACATAAAAGTGTCGCTCAGAAAAAAACAGTCGCCAAAAAAGTGATCGCTAAAAAAGCGGTGGCTAAAAAAGCGCCTGCTCAAAAGAAAACGAAGGCTAAGAGAAAAAAAACAACATCTAAGAAATAAGCGTTTTCGCTAAACTTCTTTAGGTTGATTTATTTATGAAATCATCCAAATTAGAGACGAACAGAGCAAGATCTGTTCGTCTTTTCTTATGCAAAATTTATTTACTCCTCTCGCCGTTCTTCCGTTGGTTTCTGCATGGTCGATCACCTTATGGGTGATTCTGGTCGTGGTGATCTTATGTGGAGGGTTTATACTTAATTTATTTGGAATGGCCGGAAATTGGGTGATTTTTGGTGTTTCTGTGGCTCATTTTTTCATGGTGAACCAAGATATGCAGGTTGCGATACCTTTTAGTGTTTTGGTGGCATTGCTTTTGTTGGCCCTTAGCGGTGAAGGCTTGGAATTCCTATCCGGAATTTTAGGTGCAGGGAAAGCGGGGGGAAGTCGCCGCGCGATGATGCTCTCGATGATCGGCGGCATGGCCGGGTCTCTTTTTGGATTCGGATTGGGGAATGCAGTCGTACCTATCCTGGGGGGCATTGTCGGAATATTTTTAGTAGGCGGCCTAGGATCGTTGGCTGGCGCTATGCTTGGCGAAATGTGGAAAGGTTCTGCACGTGAAAAACAGTTACGGGTAGGCAAGAGCGCTTTTTGGGGACGCATCTTGGGTACACTGGCTAAGACCCTGATTGGATCCTGCATGATGGTACTGGCCTTCGCGGCCATCATATTCTAAGGCGTCACTTCTATCTGACCTGAAGGCAATATGCCTATCAGATCAGACTGGCCCTCTTGTTTCCCGGAAGCGTCTCAGACTATTTTCCCATAGGGAGAGGCAGCTGAAACTGATTTTTTGCTCCGTCATTACGGGCCATTTCAATTTCTCTTAAGTAGTTCGCATCCACACCACCTGTGACATATTTGCCATCGAAGCAGGACCCTTCGCAATCGCCTACTTCTTCGTTGCCCTGACGAACAGATTCCTCGAGATCTTTGAGATCTTGGTAAATGACCCCATCGGCACCAATTTCTTTAGCCACTTGTTCTTCATTGCGACCGTGTGCGATCAGTTCGTAAGATGCCGGCATATCGATTCCGTAAACATTGGGGTAACGTACTGGGGGGGCCGCAGAAGCTACATATACTTTTTTGGCACCTGCATCACGGGCCATTTGCACGATTTGTTGAGAGGTGTTTCCACGAACGATACTATCGTCGACCAAGAGAACCGATTTGTCTTTAAATTCTAGAGGAATGGGACTTAATTTTTTGCGAATGCTGTTTCGGCGTTCATTTTGCCCCGGCATAATGAAGGTACGTCCAATATAGCGGTTTTTAATAAAGCCTTCACGGTATTTGATGTCCAGTGCATGGGCAATGGGAAGGGCCGAAGTCCGACTGGTGTCAGGTATAGGGATGACAACGTCAAAATGGATATGACTCCATTCACGTACGATTTTTTCCGCCAGAAACTCACCCATCCGCAATCTGGATTTATAAACAGAAACCCCGTCAATAATACTGTCGGGGCGGGCGAGATAAACATATTCGAAAAGGCAGGGATGCAATTTCGAGTCTTGGGCACATTGATGTGCATAAAAATTCCCGGCCAAATCAAAGATTACACATTCGCCGGGTTCGACATCACGCATGACCGTGTAGCCATTGGCGGTGAGGGCAACGCTTTCGCTGGCGGCCATATAGGAGGTGAATCCGTTTGCGTCTTGGCGTTTACCGATGATTAATGGACGGATTCCTTTAGGGTCACGAAATGCGACTACACCATATCCGAGGATCATACCGACGGCCGCATATGCACCATGACAGCGTTTATGCACCTGTGAGATGGCAGCAAAAACATCATCTTCACTCAGGCGGAGTTGACCGCGTACCGCAAGTTCATGTGCAAACACATTTAACAGGACTTCTGAGTCACTGTTGGTATTGAGATGACGAAGATCATTCGTGAATAATTCTTGGGTTAACTGTTTGGTGTTGGTGAGGTTACCGTTATGGGCAAGCACCAATCCATAAGGTGAGTTCACATAAAAAGGTTGAGCTTCAGAGCAGGTTGAAGATCCCGCGGTGGGGTATCGACAATGCGCAACTCCCATATTGCCTTTGAGGGTTTCCATTTGGGAATGATCAAAGACATCACGGACCAATCCGTTGTCTTTTTCTAAATAGAGTCTACTACCATCACATGTGGCAATACCCGCAGCATCTTGGCCTCGATGTTGGATCATCAGCAGACCGTCATATAAGGACAAGGCTGCTCGTTCTTGTGGATTCGTGACAACGCCTACAATTCCGCACATAAAATATACCTGGATAAAGAGAAGAAGATAAGAAAGGGAGAGGGATCTTTCAAAACGAGCTTCTTATACCTGTGTTAGCTTATGGTTCAAGCTCTTATCATTTGCTTTCGAGTAGAGGAAATGAAAAACACTTGATGCTCAAGGCTTTGGGATAGGTAATTCCTCAAGGGTACTATAGGGTATTCAGCCTAAATGATTCATTTAGTGTAAATTCTTTATTTTAGATTTATGGGATCGGGTGGTATTGAAGATAAAAGAGATTTTGAAATCTTTCCTCAGGATCGTATTTTAATTTCAACTTGAAAAAATCATCGGCCATCGGATACGCGCGTCGAAATTGTGATGGAGTTGCATGCAAACGGTAGGGGAGATACTGTCGTCCGCCTATAGCAAGTACATCATCAAGGAGCGCTTGGCTGAATTTTTTCATCTTTGTTTCGGCTTCCGGGCTTCGTTCCTGAACAAAAAGCAATACAAATGACGTCATGGCTTGGTCGGCATACCTCAAAAAGGTGTCGTTATCCTCTTCCACATGTCGAATGGTTACATTTAGCAATTCAGGTTGATCGCGCAAAACAAGTTCGCGTAATGACTGAATAAAGGTCCCTATTTGTTCAGGAGGGATGAAATATTCATGTAACACATCGGTACTTTCTGCAGAAAAATTTTGAAAAACAGCACTGGGTTCATTTAGAAGCTGATTCCGGGATACGGCTCCTTGATTTAGGCGTGGTTCCCATTGGGTTTCTGCCTTCCACCTCAAATTTTTTCCATACGTATTTGCTTCCGATCCTCGGAAAACATTTCTGCGTAACTTCCGAAACTCGGAATCTTTTAAATCGGGGATCTCGGTAAGGGTACTTGGGGTGTAGACATTCAACAGGACTTCCTCGAGCAGATGATCTGGTGATATATTCATGCGCCCAAACATAAACTGAATCTCAGGATCCTCTTGGGTCAATTGCTGGAATTTTTCTGGAAATTCTGCCGTAGGGACAAGATATTGGGTTCGTGCTAACATTTGATTAGGAACTGTTTGCACTTGTACATCGATAATGATGCCTAAAAGACCATACCCGCCGAGTGCTAGCGAAAAAAGTTCGGAGTTCTGTTCCCGGCTACATTCTTTGATTTCGCCATTTGCGAGCATGAGACGAAAGGACTTTACTGTAGAAGCAATGGGGGGACGACCTGCTTGCCAACCGTGGCAATTGACACTGATGGATCCACCTATTGTAAAAGAACTATTGGATTGCATGACTTCTATGGACCGTCCGTAGCGATGGAGATAAGGCAGAATATCCTCCCATTTGGCACCTGCTTGAACCCATAAAATATGTGTCTCAGGATCGTAGTCCATTTGATTGAGTTTCAGCATATCGACAACGATTCCTCCGGGATAAAGCGTATGTCCTCCCATGCTATGACGAGCACCCGCAATACTTACTTTACGGTTTTCAGCTCTTGCGTGTTTAAGTACGTCGGCAAGTTCTTCTTCTGGAGATGCAGAAGAGAGAGACGGTTGCCAGAGATGATCAATTTCCACCGTATCCAGCCGGCTGGCATCTTCTAAAAAGCCCTGAGCTGGAGACGGCGCATCATGCTGGTCATGTAGATGGGTCCATAACAAATGCAGCCCAGGCCGCCCGCCCCAAAAGAGTGCAATGAGGAGGAGAAAGAGAATGAGGTACCTTTTAGAAGGCTTCCTGATATGAATCCACTTTAGTTTGCGCATAGATCCTTCATGGTGAAACCGAGGATGGACAGTCAATCACAGGGGGGGCTAAACATCAATACTCCGCACGCTAAGCCCTCCGTTGAATTCCATGGCTTCATCGATTAAAATGAAGGTCGCTTTTTACTTTAAAGACGTAGGGGAGACCAATCGTTGGAACTGTGGCCAATGACGGATATCGACCAAACGGGGGTCTTGTGCAAGTTGATTGCGACTTTTGACCGGATCTAATTGCACTGCTCTCACCATGTGACCCACCATATCCTGATATCGTTTTTGCGAGAGGGCAATGACCGCTAAATCAATTTCAGCTCGAGCGTCAGTGGGGTCTACTTCGGCCCATTTTTCAACAGCTTTTTGGTAGTATTCTTCATTCTCCAGCTGTTGCATGATGGCCGCCATATGAATATAAAAATCCACATGGAGTCCGGGTAGTTGTAATAACAACTCGGCCATCTCTTCGACTTCCTCTTGATCCTCAAACTGTCCTGCAATTTGCATGATCTGAACCACCGTATTGCCAGAGAGTTCTTGATCGAGTTTTTGATGTAATCCAGACCGGGTCTCCTCGAGCTCTTGAAGTTTTTGGAGGGATATTTTAAAGTTCACCAACTGACGATTGGTGGGGTCGTGAGGGGTAAAGTCATTTAGGATTTGCTCAGCTTTCTTGAAATTGCCAATGCGCATGTACATGTCACCAGCCCTAAATGCGGCTTCGGGGTTCGCAGGATAAAACCGTTGCGCTTGATCCATGGCTCGTTCTGCTTCATCGAACTTTCCACGCGAAAAATAATTCCACGCTTGTGACATACGCAATTTTGAAAAACTTTTACGCACCGGCAAGTCGCGTTGAAAGCCATTGCGTTCATGGGGGAGGGTTTTCCAGGATTGAAAGAGATGTTCTTCGTACCACTCCCAAAATGCAAAATCTTGGTCGATTTCTTTTTGGGTTAATGCGCGAGGAGTGGGTTCAATTTTAGAAATCAACCCATGAGGGCGTTGGTGAAAAATCATCCACTCAATTTGGATGGCTTCTTCGATATAGAAACTGTGTTGTGCTTGGTTCTGCTCGAAGATTTGCTTCACGAGAATAGAGTTGATCTCATGAACCTCGTTTGAGCCTGTCACCGATAAGTTTTCACCTCCACCCATTAAGGCATAAAAAGCTTCGGGATGGAAAAGGCGTAAACTATTTCCGTAGTCGAGAAAGGCTTGATTGCCATTGACCAAATCCGGCACAAAAATTTGATCCCCATACAGATCACGTATGGTGGTTTGATAGGTCGGGTCTGCGAGTGCTGTTTGAGTGATGAGATAAATATCTTCGCGACACTCGGCACTAAAAATCATGTAAGTGGGAACGAAACGTCCGGGATCCGTTCCTCCGAACAGAATCGCATTTTGATCCATTTCAGGTGGATAATCCCAGTCAGGTAAAGGGCGGTGAAGGTAGCGTAATTGCGCTTGTTGCTCTTCCGCGGACAGCATTCGAAATGCGGCCATGGTGACCGCTTCCTTGATCACTCTTTTTTCTGGGGTCGATAAATCCAGTTGTGAGAATACGCTCTGTTTAAATTCAGAAAAAGGGAGCGGGTGGGAAGGAGCTGTCTGAATCAATTGTTCTTGTTTATCTGAGGGGAACGCTCTGTCGGAAAGGTAGTCAAGTGCCCACGAATTGAGCAGGGCTTGGGGGTCTTTATGGTGAGCCAATTCATCTAACAAAATTCCATGGGCACCTTTCAGTTGATAGAAACCATATTGCCAGCCGTAATCATGGTTGTGTAAATTTGATGTGCCGAGTTGTTCGATATGGCGAAAATCCTTTGCATCTTTGTGCAAGGGGAATGCGATGAACAGCGCACAGAAAAATACGGAACAAATCGTAAGTACCTGCGGTTTGGGCAAGATGGCATACAACAATAAACTCATAATGGCCGCTCCCATGGCCATCCAAACGGCAAACAACACGTGAGCTTGAACATACTGTACCCGTTTCACCCAGAGATCATTGTGGTTCAATTCGGGCCACTGAATGGTGAGGAAGACCAGAGTCACAAAAAACATCGCGACCATCGAACTTATAAACCAGCCCCGACTTTCTCTTGGCCACAATTGAAAACAAAAGAGAGGAATCAGGCCCATCAAAGCCAAGGGAATGACTTTTTCAGCTGGAGGGGCTCGCGTCGGATCATCAGCTTCGAGAGGGAGCTCCCAACTGAATTGATTCGCCATGGAATATTTCCAATTCGTATCATAAAAGAAACTTCCGAGCATGCGGAAAAAGAGGGTGCGGCTTACGTAGGCCCGGGTAATGATGTTTTGTGCGTCTGGATCATCAGTAACTTCAGGTTGAGGGGCTGTGATGGTTTTGAAGATTTGTTTAAAGTTTTCTGCCACGCTGAATTTGGCATATTGACCGCGGGTGAGGGCATGTTTAAATCCTTCGGCGGTTCGTGCATTACCCCAATTCATGGGAGGATTTTGGTCTGAAGCCAAAGGCATGTACAAATGAAAAGAAAGACCCAGTACGCCCATTCCCACAAGGCACAGCAGTTGTTTCCAAGAACGGAAGATTCCTTTTCCACATAAAGCTATTGTGGTTAAATAGAGGAGAACAGGTCCGCACAGGATAACGAAAAACTTTTGCGCCTGAGCATCATTGAGATGGTGATATTGTTGGGCTTTGAGTAGGCAGAAACCTAATGCCCCAAGACCTGCTAAAAACAGTCCGTCTTTGAGTAGATGTTTATTTTGGGCAACGGCCACTCCTGAAATCAGAAAAAATACCAGAAAGAGCAGGCTTTGGTGATTGGTTAAGCCTAAAGCGAAGAGAAAGGCTGTAAGGTAGAGGAGTTTATCTTGTGGGCTGTGAATATACCACAGAACCATAAGGAGCAGAGAGGAGAGGAAAAAAGCATTGAGGCTGTAGACTTCAACAATGACGGACTGAGACCACATCAGTGGACTGAAGGCCAGCAACAGCCCACCCGCCGTAGCAATAAGAAGGTCAAACCCACTTCGCGTAATATCTGAAGCCAATGCGTTTTGTTGCAGCGCTTTTTGTAAGATCCAACGGATAGAAAAGGAGATGGCAAACAGGACCACACATCCACAAAGAGCTAAGGGGAAAACAAAGGAAAGTTGTGGGGTGATCAACCAGTACCAGGCATAGATCCAACTGAGGCTGGCTGCCAAAAATCCCATGAAATAATGCCCCAGATCCCCCACTTGAGGGCAGGATTTTTGCCAATGAAATCTTGGGCATTGAGGCGTCACTCCCTGCAGAAGGAGCAAGCTGAAAAACAGAAAGGAGAGGGTGCCACCTAGAAGACTTCCCCAACGAGGACTGAAATGAATGAGGCAGAAAAGGAGGAGGGCGAAGGCGCCCCCTTTGCATTCCGCAATGATGAGTTGCTGTAGAGAAGGTGTAGGTGTTGGGGTAGGGGAAGAGAGTCCAGTACAAAGTTTTCGAATACATACGGCCACGCCACCGCAGGCCAAGCTGCCAAAAAACGCACTCATCCAGGCAATGGGCCAGGCTGGATTGGGATATCCCCGAAAAGAAACGAAGTTAAAAACCCATTGAAAGAACCAAGCCAAAAAGGTCCAAATGGGATATCCCGGTGGATGGGGCACCCCTAAGTAATCCGCAGCAACGGCTAATTCGCCCGCATCCTCCAAGGTAATACTCGAAGGCAGGCAATAGGTGTAAACCCCCAAGGCCACCACAAATGTGAGCAGAAAGGTGAGACCATCTCTGCGCGACCAGAAGTTCATAAATTTGGGCCTAGGTTTATTTTTGGCCCATATAACGAATACCACGCACTACCGTGAGTGCAGATGCCACGAAAATGGCGCCCCATCCGAGTATCGCAGGTTTGGATAATTCCGAAGCGTGAAGCTTGAGGTAGAATCCACTCCAAAAGGTAAGTACGAATGCAATGAGGGTAATAAGGGCAAATAAAAGTTTTTGTTTATTCATATGTGGTCTCCTGGAATTATTCCCACTCGATACTGGCGGGTGGTTTAGTGGAGATATCAAACAGAACCCGATTAACGCCTTTGACGCCATTGAGAATTTTATTCGAGATTTCACGAAGAATGGGATAAGGAATTTCCACCCAATCGGCCGTCATCGCATCTTCGCTGATGACTGCACGCAAGCTGATAGGATATTCATATGCCCGCACATCGCCTTTTACTCCTACAGATTTTGAAGGTAAAATGGTGGTACAGGCCTGCCAAATTTTGTCATACCATCCGCTGCTTTGCAAGGTAGAGATAAAAATGTGATCTGCTTCACGAAGAATATCCAGTTTTTCACGAGTGATCAAACCGGGGCAACGTACAGCTAAGCCCGGGCCAGGAAAGGGATGGCGAATGAGTGCTCGTTCAGGGATGTTCATTGAACGCCCCAGTGCACGGACTTCATCTTTAAATAATTCTGCCAAAGGCTCGAGGACTTTACCTTCCGCTTTAAGTTCCATAATCCGATCTACCCGATTGTGATGGGTTTTGATACGAGAAGCACTGGAGCCACTGGTTGCACTTTCAATGACATCTGGATAGAGCGTGCCTTGAGCAAAAAGTTGGATGTCTCCCGCATGACTAAAGAAGACATCGAGAAACATATTGCCAATGATTTTTCGTTTGGTTTCCGGATCCGATTCACCTTCTAAAGCATTGAGAAAACGGTCGGCAGCATGCACGGTATCAATTTCAACCCCCACTTCTTTGAATTGCGCTTCCACTTCTTCGACTTCATTTTTGCGAAGCAATCCGTTGTCGACAAAGATGGGGTGAATTTTTACGCCCGCTTTATGAAGTAATACGGCCAAAACGGTACTATCAACACCACCGGACACACCGCAAACCACTTCTCGATCGCCTACTTCTTCGACAATTTCGCGTAAAATTTCTTTTTTAAACGCTTCGACATCGAATTCGGGTTTCGTATCGAGACATTCCAGAAAGTTCTGTAACACTTTTTTGCCGTCATGACTATGGGTCACTTCGGGGTGGAACTGAATACCAAACCAATTTTCTTTAAATTGTAAGCTAACAGGTTGACCGTCTTCATTCCGGGCTAAAATTTTAGCGCCAGGGGGGAGGGTCGCCACCGTATCACTATGGCTCATCCAAATTTGCGAGTTTTCGATTACATCGGTAAAGAGGGTATTATCGTCTTCGATGCGAAGTTTAGCGGGACCGTATTCACTGGTGGTTCCCGGTTTCAAGTTGCCGCCAAACTTTTGATTCAAAAGTTGCATTCCGTAACAGACACCCAGTACAGGTAAGTTCAAGGAGGTCAAGTAGTCGAAATCAACGTCCGGTGCATCGTCATCCGTGACTGAGCTGGGACCACCGGAGAGAATCACTCCGGAGAGACCTTGCAAGGTCGGTAACGTTTCAGGGGCATAGAGTTTGGCGTAATAACCCAGCTCCCGAACCCGTCGGACAATTAATTGTGAATACTGAGATCCGTAATCTAAAACGGCGATTTGTACGTCCATGAAAATACCTACTTAAGAAATGTGTGATTAAGAAGCGCTGTAATTTACAGGTTCTTCGGTCATGAAAATGTCGTGGGGATGGCTTTCACGTAACCCACCAGCGGTGATGCGAACAAATTTGGCTTTTTCGCGGAGTTCTGTCAAATTGTTGGCACCTACATAGCCCATACCGGAACGAACGCCACCAATGAGTTGGAAAACTACATTTGCGAGTGATCCTTTGTAAGGGATACGGGCTTCAACGCCTTCGGGGACCAGTTTGCCGGATGAGTTTTGACCATAGCGATCGCCACTGCCTTTTTTCATGGCTCCGGTACTTCCCATACCCCGATACTCTTTATAGTTCCGGCCTTGCATGCGCACCAACGCACCGGGACTTTCGTCTGTACCGGCAACAATCGAGCCCACCATAACCAAGTCGGCACCAGCCGCGAGGGCTTTGACGACATCACCAGAGTACCGAAGTCCGCCATCGGCAATTAAAGGAATACCGTGTTCACGACAAACCGGTGCAACCCATTGAATGGCGGTGAATTGAGGAACTCCGACTCCGGCAATTACCCGGGTAGTACAAATGGATCCTGGCCCAACCCCCACTTTGATGGCATCCGCACCTGCATCGATCAAATCTTTAGCACCTTCGGCGGTGACCACGTTACCTGCCACCAAGGTACATCCCGGGAGTGCGGCTTTCACTTCACGAATCACCCGCATGGTGGTTTCGGTATGTCCAGTAGCCGCATCAATAAATAAGGCATCGCAGCCTGCGTCTATGAGGGCTTTAGCACGGTTTAAGGCGTCGGGGCCTACACCAATCGCTCCACCTACTCGGAGATGGCCACGGGCGTCTTTAGAGGCTGATTGGTATTGGGTACTTTTTTCGATATCCGCACCTGTCATCATGCCCACCAATTTATCGTTCTCATCTACTAATGGAAGTTTTTCGATACGGTGTTTGTATAAAACGGCGCGTGCATCTTCGAGAGAAAAACCAGGTTTGCCGGTTACGACACGATCACGAGGAGTCATGACGTCTGATACTATGGTTTCTTCCGAAGGAACAGGGTGTCCAATATCTCGTCGGGTAATAATGCCGAGCAAGTGACCTTCGCCGTCCACTACGGGAAATCCACTTACCCCGCGGGCACCCATAATATCAATGAGTTTAGACAATTTGATGTCGGGCCCAATGGTTTGAGGATTATCAATGACAATGTTTTCGCTACGTTTCACTTTACGAATCATGGTAACCTGCTCTTCGATGGTGCAGTTACGATGAATGACGCCAAGACCACCTTCACGTGCCAAGGCGATGGCCAGACGGTCTTCGGTTACCGTATCCATCGCTGAAGAAACCAAAGGAATATTCAGTTCGATGTCTTTGGTCAATCGTGAGCTTACATTGGCATTTGCAGGCAAAATGGCACTACGTTGAGGTACCATTAACACATCATCATAAGTTAAACCTTCTGGAATATCAGCATTCATAATCGTGTCCTTGAGTCTTTAAACGGTTTTGGTGCCTGGACGGTAAACCGGAATTGCAGCAAGTTCCGGTGGTACATCCTCTGGGGCATAGGTAGGAAAATTGAGTTCGAGCAGAGAGATGAGGGGATACCCCTGCCACGTATCTTTACCGGAACGGTTAATGATGCAGAATACGCCAACCACTTCCGCGCCAGCAGCATCTACCATCTTCACAATTTCTTTTAATGTGCCACCGGTCGTAATAACATCTTCGGCCAAAAGAAGTTTTTCGCCGGGTTTGATTTCGAAGCCCCGACGGAGTTCCATTTCATTGTCCTTATTGCGTTCAGCGAAGAAGGCACGTTTTTCGAGGGCTAAGCCCAGTAACTGGCCTACGGGCAGGGCCCCGATCGCAGGGAAGAAGACTGAATCAATTTCGCCTAAGGCATCGATGTCAGCTTTAGCGCCTTTTAACAAGGGTTGAAGTTTGGCAGGGTATTGGCTCAATTGAGCAACTTGAACGTAATGGGCGCTATGGCGACCGCTGGCGAGTTGAAAATGACCCTCGCGGAGGGCTCCAACATCTTTAAGTAAGGAAAGGAATTCTTGGTTTGGCATAACAGGTCTTCTAAAAAATGAATCTTTTTCCATGTAGGGGCGAATAAATCAAGGCAATCCGCTCAGTTTGTAAGGAGAAAGGAATAAAAAAACACCGTCCGAGTAGGGGACGGTGTATCTGGTGCTGGTGAAAGGTCAGATTAGTCCAGTTTCTCAAGTTTGCTTTGTAGGCGTTCTATGGTGCTTTGGATCGCTTTCTTTTCCTGTTCACGCGCAGACTCAACCATACTGGTTACGATATCCTTTACTTTCTCAAGTTCTTTTGCAGAGAGGTCTTTGTAGGTTTTTTTCAATAAGAGGGATTTGCTGGTTATTTCAGAGCTGATGACCTCTTTATTGGGGCGACCCGCTTTACGTCCGCGCTTTTTGCTGGGAACTGATTTTTTCTTTTTCAGCTCTTCTGCTGTCGCAGGACGATAGGCTACTTCACCCTTGTCATTGGTCAGCAAGTTTCCGGCTTCATCTTTAACCCAAACAGATTCACTTGGTGGACGACCCGGTTTTTTTGTATTCTTTACAGCTTTATATTCCATGTGAGTATTTTCCGTTATTGAAGAGTGATGAATGATATAAGGGCTGTTTCTTTATCATGTAT
The DNA here is from genome assembly GCA_029719485.1 of Kiritimatiellota bacterium B12222. Taxonomy (GTDB): domain Bacteria; phylum Verrucomicrobiota; class Kiritimatiellia; order SS1-B-03-39; family UBA6053; genus UBA6053. The sequence goes on from CP120722.1 coordinate 2,731,242, forward strand.
GACTGAAATTTGTAAACTAATTTTATTTAGGTATTTAATACATGAGGAATGAATAGTGAAGAAGATGTGTAAAGATGTGTGCAGGTTATTCCAATTCATTCCCTCATCTGTCTCTCTTTTTGTTTATCTTATAACTGGCATATTTTTTTAATAAAAATATAAATGTCTTGCGATGAAAATTCTTTATTTGTTCTGTAAAATTAGCACGGTGTGTTGCTGTGCTTCCTTCTGTTTTTCTCAAGAAAAGCCTTTGGAATTACATATCGCGATAACGGAAGCTATTGAAAATAATTTTGAATTGGCCACTGATAAAATTCAGGCAACTTTGCCTGAATTTGGAGTAAGTATTTCGGAGTCAGATTTCCGTTGGAAGTTATTCCCGTTGCTTTCTGCAAATACGAACAGTGATGGACAGGGTATATTTACGGCGGAAGCTTCGGTGGAGAAAAAATTCAGTCCCGGCACGCAATTTGAATTAAGAGGAATATGGAATGTTCGTGAGTCAGGTGAAAATGGAGAAGAGGTAACGATTCAAATTGAACAACCACTGTTTAAAGATTTCGGCAAATTAATGTCATATCAGGATATTGATCAGGCCAAATATCAATTATTTTTGGCGCAATTAGGTTTACATAGACAAACGGAATCTTTGATTCTTCAAGTCGTGAATAGTTTTACGATTGCGCTCAATCAGTCCGACCGTGTGGACTTAGAAATGGCGGCATTAATTCGGGCTGCGGATTTGGTTCGATTGGTTGAAGTCAAAGTACGTCAAGGGAGTGCCACAACTGTAGATCTTTTGGAAATGAAGATGTTGCATCAGGAAGCGGAACTACGGTTCAGGCAAGCAGAAGAGTCTTTAGTGATTGCCCGGGCTTCACTTGCTGAATTATTGGGGCGGGTTCATGAACAATTACCACCACTCGCTTCAGTGGAGCTTGAACCTTTGGACTTACCCTCGTTGGCTGAATCTGAAAAGTTGGCTCGTGAACATCGTCCTGAACGTAAACAAGCGTTGGCTACATATGCCAATGCTCGTCGTCAATTATCCATCAATGAACGACAGCTTTACCCGGACGTTCGATTAGTGGGGAATTACAAACCCGTATCTGAAGGTGATGGGAATGAGTGGTTTGCTGGAATCCAAGCCGGTCGAAATGTGGATAGATTTGTACTAAATGTTCAAGCAGAACAACAGGCCCAACAGGTTGAAGCGGCTTTATTACAAGTGGCATCCACAGAATTGCAAATTAACCGGGAGGTGCTGCAAATTCACAGTCGATTGAAAACCTTAGAAAAAGAGATGGAAATTGCGGATGCGCAGTTGGTGCTTTCAAAAGAGCGGTTGCGTTTAGCAACGGGCTTGTATCCGTCGGGAAGAACGGACGCCACCCAATTGAGTGATGCTGAAAAAGAGTGGGTTGCGGCCCAGACACAAAAAACGGACGTGATCCTGCAGCAGGTTCGCGCCCGTTATGAATACTGGTATGTTCTCGGGATGCTTTTGAAAACACCCGAGCCAGTCATAGAGTAGACTTATTGGAAGTCTTCGCAGATTTCTTCGGCCACTTCTTCGGCAGCTTCAATTGCGATGGCTTTACGACTTTCGAAGTCTACGTGGGTTTTGGGATTTTGACCATCAGCCCAAATCACGCTTACGTCGGCAATGCCGATATCTTCAAAAGAGTTTTCAATCGCAGGGGTCAGGCCATCACGTGGATCAGCTTCGGTGAAGACTTGATGTGAGCTGACCAAAAGAACCAATTTTTTAATTTGGTGTTTGGGTGCTTTGCCTTCGTCTGTGATGTCATAAAGCAATCCGGGAGCCAATACATGGTCGATCCAAGATTTCATCATGGCCGGCATGCTGTAATTCCACATGGGCATGGTGAGTACTAAAATATCGGCTTCTTTCAGCATTTCGGCCTGTTCGATGGCATAAGTAGAAGCGGTTTCTTCTTCTTTTGTGGGTACATATCCATCGATGAGTACGGGGTACCAAAAGTTACGAAATTCTTCAGTGGTGTAAGGAGCAGGTGGCTCCTGAGTTAAATCCACATTCACAATTTTTGCATTTTCATTGAGGCTGATAATGCTTGAGAAGAAGGAGGCTGCAATCTGTTTAGATGCGGCGTCTTCCATGGGCTGGGGATCTGCACATACGTGAATGATGTTCATAAAAGGTTATTCTCCTAAAAGGTAAGTAAAATCGTGAGCAAGTGTTTAAGCTGAAAAGGGGGGGGGTGGCAATCCTTGTTTGCAAATTTGTGTTTCGAGAGGCTTATGGCACCTCGATTTCACCACGTCTGATCTTGCAAAGGCGGCTCATGTAGCTTCCGAGGACGCGTACATAATCGATATCTTTTCCAAGTGCGATAAGCTGCTTATGAACAATGCGTAATCCCTCTTGTTCAGTTTCAGCCACAATTACATCACGATAACGTTTGTCGGGATCAGGATTTACAAATTTACTTAAGACTTCCACAAAGGCCTCATTTTCTTTCACATGGGGAGGCAAAAGGTCGTAAAGTCGGTTTGGAAGATCCATTTTGAAATTATAAAGGTCTTCTTCGGTCATATGCGAAGCATCGACCAAAGGTTTTCCCCGAAGTAATTCTAGACCGACCATGCCCACACCATAAATATCCGATTGTTCCGTCGCAGGTTCGCGTCGGTGATTTTCTGGGGCCATGTATAATGGACTGCCTAAGAGAATGGAGACTTTTTCATTGGGTTTAACCGCGCGTCCATAATCGATTATTTTCACATAACCAAATTGATCCACCATGACATTAGAGGGTTTGATGTCGGAATGGATGAAGCCCGCTTCATGCAAAGCTTCCAAGCCTTTCAGCATCATACGCATGATATAAATGGCGACCCCGGGTTGCAACGCACGTGCCCCATCTTCCTCACGGAAAATACAGTCTTTCATGACTTTCCATTCCAGGGGAGGGGTTACTTTTTCCACTTGATCCATGCGGTTTCCGGTAAGTAAGTACCTTAAATCCACTCCATTGATGAGTTCCATCTGCAAGTAACCGATGCCGTTGACTTCATCATAGGTTTCCATGGAAACCAAATTCGGACTCCGCAGTTGTTGCATGACTGAAATCTGACTGGCGATACGTCCCATATCGGTCCAATACACGGAAGGGGAAGAATAGATACCTGGATCGAAAATTTTGATCGCATGCTTTGTTAAGCAACCACGGCCCCCTTGACGATGTGCTAAATAGACAACACCTTGACGGCCTCGCCCAATATCTTCAGCGAAACGATAACAAACGGGATAGTAAATGACTTGTTCATCAATGACTTGTTCAAAATTTTCAATGAGACGTTCGCGGTCACGTTGAATGCCGTAAGGCGTAGCCGTTTCCACCATGGTGGGGTTTGCGGACCCTAGGGTCGTCTCGCTGGCCCAATCGGAGTCCTCTTCGCTTAAGGTCCGTGTCTCATCTAAAGGAATTTTGGATTTGGTTCGTTCCATTAAAGCTCTTCCAGCTGCGAAAAATGATACAATGCAATTCCGGCAGCCACGGACGCATTTAAACTATTGATATTTCCTTGTTGAGGAATGCGGGCAACGATTTCAGATTCGTTCAGAATAAACTGACCAATTCTTTTATCTTCTCCTCCCATTATCAATAGGAGTGGACGCGAATCGTCAACCGGAATTTCAGAGAGAACGTTTCCACCTTTGGCATCCAAGGCGACAGTGCGATATCCTGCTTTTCGTGCGCGCTGAAAATATTTGGTACTATTGGCGGCTTGAATAATCGTGAGATGTTCTGAAGCGCCCGCACTGGTTTTAACCACAGAAGGATAGATACCGGCTCCTCCTTTGAGAGGTAGGAGGACGGTGTTAAATCCAAAAAGATGCGCACTACGCAAAATGGCACCGGCATTTCGGGGATCCTCGATGTTATCCAACAGCAAGAGTCGAGGTTGTTCAAAAACATCATCGGTCAGCGAAGAGTAAGGATAGCTGGTCGTAATAAGTACAGCGCCTTGATGTTGGCGGGTACCACAGTTTTCAAACAACTCATGTTTTGAGCAGGTATGAATTCGAATTCCATTTTCTTTTGCAATGCGAATAAGAGGTGAGAAACGATCTTTTGAAGCGTTTTCGTCGAGTTGAAGTTCTACCACACGACGTTTCCCGGAGCGCATGGCTTCGAGGACAGCGTGAGTCCCATAGAGGGCTTCTTCGGTTAAGGCGGTATTTGATAGTGGGATTGTTGACATGTGTGCCTGTGAAGTTAATGTAGCTTCCAACGTTTGCAATTCTTTTTCGAGGTTACATATGAAGTACGACGCGGTTTTAATAGTTTCATTTGGCGGTCCAGAAGGCATGGACGAGGTGATGCCCTTTTTGGATAATGTGTTAAAGGGTAAGGGTGTACCTGAAGAAAGAAAGCTGGAAGTGGCTCATCACTATGAACTTTTTGGGGGAGTTAGTCCCATAAATGAACAGAATCGTGATCTTTTGGCGAAAGTTCAGGCTGAACTGAAACAACAGCATATTGATCTTCCGGTCTTACTGGCCAATCGAAATACCGCTCCTTTTATCCCTGATGTGATGAAGGAATGTCAGGACAAAGGGTATTTGAACCTATTGGTATATATTACCAGTGGATTTAGCTGTTACTCGGGTTGTCGTCAGTACCGGGAAAATCTGATGGATGCACAGGCCTCATTAACGGGCGCGGTACCCCAATTTGATAAAATACGCGTATTTTTTAATCACCCCTTGTTTATTGAGACGGTGGCAGATCAAGTTGCGCAGTCTATGGCCTTATTGCCCCAAGCGGATCAGGCGGATGCGAAAGTTGTGTTTACAGCCCACAGCATTCCGATGGCCATGGCCAACTCTTCAAGTTACACGGAACAATTACATGAAGCCGCGCGCTTGATTGCTGAGCGTTTAGAAATTTCTGATTGGGATTTAGTTTATCAAAGTCGCAGTGGTCCGCCTGCCATGCCTTGGTTGGAACCCGATATTTGTGATCATTTAGATGACTTGAGTTCTCAAGGAGTAAAATCAGTAGTGGTGTCTCCATTAGGATTTGTATCAGATCATTTAGAAGTATTATTTGATTTAGACTTGGAGGCACGTGATCATGCTGCTGAATTGGGCATGACTTATCAACGGGCTGCCACACCTGGGAATGACCCCCGGATGGTGAAAATGATCGTTGAACTCATTCGAGAGCGTTTAGAGGATTGGCCTGAACGGCGCTGTATCGGACGGTTACCTGCTAAAGAGGATGTCTGTCCCGCAACCTGTTGTGCGGCAATGAAAAGACCTGTAAAAGCACATGCTTAAGTCGCTGACCCTTCGACTTCTTATTGCAAGAACAGACCTGGCGGTCTGAAAATTTCATCTTTCCCACCACAATTAAGGAGAATACAATGGCTGCATCCCACGAACTTAGTCCTGCTCAAAAAGATTTATTGAAAGCCCCTGCGTATAAAATGGCGTTTAAAGATCCTGAACTGATGGATAGGGATGAGTTGCGTCCCGTACGCTTGCTTTTAGAATTGCAGAAACCTGAATTGGCAATGCAGGATCAACATATTGAGTCTACCATTGTCGTATTTGGTAGTGCACGAACACTGCCTCCGGATGTCGCCGAAGCGCATTTGACCGCTGCACAACATGCACTGGCTGAAAATCCATCGGATCCTTTGCTTAATCGTGCGGTTCGGGTTGCGGTCAAAAAGTTAGAACATTCTTCGTATTACAAAACGGCGAGAGATTTCGCGGCCTTGGTGTCATCCCACTGTCAAAATAACGAAAAGTGTAACCATGTGATCATCACTGGGGGAGGGCCGGGCATTATGGAGGCGGGTAATCGTGGTGCCTTTGATGTAGGAGCCAAAAGTATTGGACTCAATATTGAATTACCTTTCGAGCAAGCGCCCAATGCTTACGTCAGTCCCGAATTGTGTTTTAACTTCCATTATTTTGCCATTCGGAAGATGCATTTTTTAATGCGTGCACAAGCCTTGGTGGCCTTTCCTGGAGGATTTGGAACCATGGACGAACTTTTTGAAAGTCTGACCTTAATTCAAACCCGGACGGTAAGTCCCATACCTGTCATTTTGGTAGGACGGAATTTTTGGGAACGCATTCTGGATTTTGACGCTTTAGTTGATGAAGGCGTGATCAGTCCGCAAGATTTAGATCTGATACATTTTGCTGAAAGCCCAGACGAAATCTGGAGTTATATTCATAATGAAGACCCTCAAGAACCCCAAATTGATTTAGATTAATGACCCTCTATTTTTTTGTAAAATAGAAGCTCAAGATCTAGCGCCCTTAGATGAGTTTACCTGCTACGTATCTTTAAAAGGGTCGTAGCCGATTTATCTGATCCACTCCATCTTTACTTTACCACGCAAGGCGTTGAGTAAATAGAGTTGATCCGCCTGCTCCAGGTCTTTCGGTCGGCATATTTTTTCTTGCAGGCTGCCTTTTGCTAAGGCGGCTGCGCGAGCGACCCCAGGGAGTAATCCAGAGTCTCGTAGCGGGGTGTAGGCCTGACCATCTTTCTCCCAGACCAGATTGCCAATTGTGAATTCCATGCATTCGCCATGTTCATTGATGAGTAGTGTTTCATCAACATCTGCACAGCGTTTACGAGCTTCATTATAGAGGTCACGTCGGGTGGTTTTGTGTTTTAAACTTTCGTTTTGAGAGGAAGTAATTTGAGTGTCGAGGCGAAAACTCATGAGAGATTTGTTCACGGGGCAAGGACTACAACATATGTTAAGCTGCCCCTCGATGGATAACGTTATTCGTACTTTTTGAACTTCGTGAACCTCGAGCATTTGAATTTCAGCCTCTAAAGCTTTCGTATCTAATTCGAAGCCTAAGCTGGCCGCAGAATTCACTAAGCGTTGCCGATGATAGGGCCACAACGGAATACCGATGACGGGTTCTGCGCGCATGGTTTCGATTAAGTGATATGGTGTTGCACGATGTTTGAGTACCGCAGTTTTCAACAAACTCTCTTTATATTCATCTTGGGGATCACTGTCCCAAACAATTCCACATCCACTATGATAGCGAAGAGTATTCGTTTGTTTGTTTAAGATCGCCGTACGAATGGCGACATTAAATTCACTAACGCCATCCGCATAAAAGCCTCCAATGGCTCCCGTATAAATTCCCCGGGGAGCGTTTTCTAAATGACGAATCCACTCCATGGTTTTGCGTTTAGGGGCTCCCGTAATTGAAGCACAAGGAAAGAGTGCGCACAACCAATCTACAGGGGATGTGCTCCCCCTTGCGGTGACCGTGGACGTCATTTGAACCACACTAGGATATGATTCAATTTCAAATAAGGGATCGGCTTTGACCGAGCCCTTCATGGCAATTTTCCCGAGATCATTACGTATCATATCCACGATCATGATATTCTCAGATCTATTTTTAATCGAGGCTTCCAATTCAAATTCTGCCCCAGGTTTTGCAGTACCTTTCATGGGTTTGCACATAATTTCAGAACCTTCATGTCTGAAAAAACGTTCAGGTGACGCACAGATGACCGTTTGGTCTGCTTCTTCAATATAGGCCTGATGTTTTGCAGCTTGGGCCTGTCGAAGTTTTCTGAATAAAGCCCAGGTTTCCCCGTCCAGGGTGCCACTGAAGGGGTAGGTGAAATTGACTTGGTAGGTTTCTCCATTAGCTATAGCCTGATGAATAGAATGGATGGCATTCATAAAGTCCGCTTCTGAAACTTCTGGCTCTAAATGAGTAGTTGCCGCTTCAGAAACAGTGCGTGGAGGCAATCCAAGGTGTTCCGTTCGATATAGGGTGAACCTGAGCAAAGGGGAACCATGAGGGAGAGGATAGGTTTGTAAGTGTGGGTCGAAACCAGGAGCTGCTTCATACGCAATCCATCCCACAGCATGTAAACCCTGTCTGGCAGCGGCTTCAAGTCGACGAAGTGTAGGAATTACTTCATGGTATTCAGCAGTTTCCAACAGTTCAACCACATCGGAATACCATACCCAACGGGCATTTCCTTGTTTGTCGGTTCTTTGAATGGCATGGAAGGGAGTCATAGGCTGTCTACCTCACCAACTTCCAGGACTTAGTCAAGGAAATGGGTGAATTGTGATGAGTTCTTGTGTGCTCCTGCTATATGAAAATTAACCCCAATGTCCTAAACGTCTAAATCCAAGTAAATATGAACGCCGAACTAAGAAAACGAATGATCCAGGTTTGTGATCAAAAAATCGCGCGTAAAGGGGACCAAGTGGGTCTCTCTTTCTATGCCTTTTTCGCGAATAAAAATGACGATCCTAAAGCCCTCATGGAAGTGGCCACTTGGTGGATTCAAACGCATCAATTGGATCATTTTGTTCAAGCAAAGTTGATCAAAGAAATGGTAATATCAGGAGACTAATTCCCGATAAAGAAGGCGGAAGCCTAAAGGGCAAATTAGATTGAAGATTGAGACTTAAGTAGCTAACGGTAGGCGATGAAAGCATATTTGGATCTTCTCCAACACATTTTAGATCATGGCATTGATAAAGATGACCGCACCGGTACCGGTACGCTGAGCTGTTTTGGCTATCAGATGCGCTATAATTTAGCGGAGGGGTTTCCGATGGTTACCACCAAAAAATTACATACCCGATCGATCATTCATGAACTGTTGTGGTTCATCCAAGGAGATACCAATGTGGGGTATTTACAAGAGAACAAAGTTCGCATTTGGAATGAATGGGCCGATGAAAATGGGGATTTAGGTCCTGTTTATGGCAAACAATGGCGTTCGTGGGGAGCACCTAATGGGAAAAGTATCGATCAACTTCATTGGGTCGAAAACGAAATTCGTACTAATCCTGATTCGCGTCGTTTGATGGTGAGCGCATGGAATGTAGGGGAACTCGATCAAATGGCGTTGATGCCATGCCATGCGTTGTTTCAATTTTATGTGGCAGAGGGCAAATTGAGTTGCCAACTGTATCAACGAAGTGCTGATGTGTTTCTCGGGGTTCCATTTAACATTGCAAGTTATGCTTTGTTAACCTGTATGATGGCTCAGGTGACAGGATACGAACCCGGAGATTTTGTTCATACCTTAGGGGATGCGCATTTATACAAAAATCATTTAGATCAAGCACGTTTGCAATTAACGAGAAAACCCTATCCCTTGCCTCAGTTAAACTTAAATCCCCTGCGGAAATCGCTGCCTGAATTTATTTTTGAGGACATCTCCATAGAAAATTACGAATCACATCCACATATTATGGCAGAGGTTTCCGTATGAATGAAACCGAATGGGTCATGATCGTGGCCATGGACCGACAGCAGGTCATCGGGAAGCATAATCAATTGCCGTGGAAATTATCTGCTGATTTAAAGAAGTTTAAAGAAATTACACTCGGATCTCCCATTTTGATGGGACGCAAAACATGGAACTCCATTGGACGTCCACTGCCGGGACGGCAGAATTTAGTTTTAACTCGTCAATTAGATTTCATCGCTACAGGGGCCGAAGTGGTTCATACGCTTTCAGAAGCAGAGGCGAAAGTCCAAGGGGCTCGACGTCTATTTGTGATTGGTGGTGAAGAAATTTATCGACTATGTCTACCCCAGGCGCAACGTCTTTACATCACGCATGTGGAAACGGATGTTGAGGGAGGAGATGCTTTTTTCCCGGAGTGGAATCTCTCTGACTATCAAGAAATCGGCTGTGAGCATTTTCATGCAGATGAAAAAAACGAATTTGACTTCAGGTTTGTAGAATATGCCAAGAAAAGTTCAGATAGCTGATGCCCCACCTCAGCTAATTGCAGAGGTGATCTCCAACCGCTGTATCGGCGATGAGGTTTATGTCATTGGACTTCGTTGCACCCAGATTCAACATTGGATTCCTGGCGATTGCATTGCGGTTTATAAGGAAGATGCGAGTGGTGTAAGTCGTCCCTATAGTCTAAGTGGCGATGCCAGAACGGAGAGGTTAGAACTTTGGGTGCGACGGTTTACAGCTGGTGTGGTGAGCGATGAGCTCACCCGTAAACGGGTAGGGGATACACTCAAAATCAGTCCCCCCTTTGGCTGGTTTCGACCAGCAGAGCCTAAAGAAAGTGATCAACTCTATTTTGCTACAGGGACAGGTATTTCTCCCTTTTTAGCTGCAATCCGATCAGGCATGGCTGCACCCCGGAAAATATATTGGGGTTTGAGAGAGCCACTTGTGGAGACAGATTTCCCTGCAAACGTTGCCATAGAATATTGTTTAAGTCGTCGTGGGCCTGCTCCGCGACGGGTGACGGATGTCTTAGATCAGGTGGAGTATCACGACGAGACTCACATCTATGCCTGTGGCCTCGACCAGATGATTGAAACGGTCCTGGGGTACTTTGCAGATAAAGGAATCCCGGCGCAACGATTGCACCGGGAATGTTTTTTCACTGCTAAAGTAGACGCTTAGTCCCGAAGGCGCATCAATAGATTCAAGATATACCAAAAGAGCAGGGCCACAGAGGCAAATAAAGACAGACTGGCAGCCACGTATTGATCAGTACGATAATGAAGCATCACATTAGAGGTGTCACGCAAAATGGCACCGGTGGCAAATAAGATCATGAGTGCAGAAAAGAGCAGACCTAAATCAAAGCCAATTACAATGCTGAACACAATCACCCCAAGGGCGACAAAACCGGCAATGGTTAAAATAGGGGTGAGGAAATTAAAATCCTTCCGGGTGAGGAAGACAATTGTGGTCAATCCTGCAAGCATGAGGCCCGTCATTAATCCAGCCTGCGCGATAATTCCGGGATACTGAAGTTGTGCAATCATCAGAATGGGAACAAAAATAATTGCTTCGGCCACAGTATAGAGAGCCAAACCGGCATATTGTTTTCCCAAAGAGGTCCCCGAAAAGGCCCATTTATTGGCCAACATGGAAACGCCCATAAACATCCCCATGACGATCAGCCATGAGTATTTACCCGAGAACATCAGTTGGGTGAGTTGTGCGGCCAAGGGCGTGCTTAAAATGAAGCCCGTAATTCCTACAAAAACCAAGATGGCACCGGCCAAATGTGAATAGGTTTGACGGATAAATGAGGCGCGCGTTTCCGGAGAAGCGGAAGACACCATGGTCGGATAAGTTTGGTCTTGGGTATTCATGTGTTTGTTGGGGTGGTTTCAAGTTCGTCGTAGGCCCGATAATAATAGGGCTCGTGAAAAATATCAATCTTGTTCACTCCGCGTTCAATCAAGATCTCTTCAGCCTCGTAGATCATTTCATTGGCGCCACAGAGATAATAGGCTGCATCTTGAGGAAGGGTTAATTGACGTAAGGCTTCGGTAAGCCTTCCGGTTTTCCCTTGAAAGGCTTCTTGAGAGCAAAAGGGAAGGTACGTAATCGCATCCATTTCTTCTCTAAAATACAGGTCTTCAGGATAACGTACCCCATGCAGAAGGGTGAGGGATAGATTTGGATAACTACGCATAAAAGCCCGACAAGGCGAAATCCCAGTCCCCGTCGCACAAAAGATCACGGGATGTTCAGGATTACGTAGTGTAAAGCGACCATAAGGACCTTGTACAGGAATGATATCTCCACATTTTTGAGCTTTCAAATGTGGGGTTACCGCTCCGTGAGGAATATGACGATAGATCACATCCAAGGTCTCATCTTGTTCTCCGGAAGCGATGGTGTAGTCGCGTTGATCTAAAGGATCCGCACCACAAAGGCTAATAAGCTGGCCTGCTTGCCAATTCCATTGGGGGCGTTCCATGCGTAGAAGCCACGCATCTCTTCCCATGGGGGCATGTTCAAGAATTTTTAAACGTTCGGTAGACATGCGGTCTGCTTAAAGCAAACAAACCGCAGAGGCAAGTCCTCGCTTACTTTCCAGATTTCTTATCTTTCACATTACCGAACAGAGATTTAGCAAATTTACTCCGACTGTCCCCTTTGGGCAGGACTTTCGCAGACGCGGTAGATGAGGTCCGTTGTGCGCTTTTTCCAGGTTTACTACTTACATCTTTACCTTGTTTGTTTGGACTGGGGACTCCGCGTCCAAAACTACGGAGGGGAGTGACGGGTCTGGATGCTTCTGAGCCGGGTGCCGCATTACCATTAAGGGTACTTTTGCTGCTATCCTCATCGGCTTCAAGTCCCGCTTGGGATTTGTATTTATTTACTTCCTGAATCAAGGCGTCAATTTTATCATCCTTGGCCTTCATTTTACCCATGAAGCTTGCCGCATCCATAATGGTACTTTTGGCTTGGGCTAAATCACGATTCAATGAAGCTTTGCGTTGTTCCAGCTCCTCAATTTCATCCATGAGGTTGAGACCTTCTTCTGTCATCTCTTTGGCAACGGTATCACTTAATTGTTGTTTAAGGTCCTGATTTTCTTCACGTAACTGTGCGAGTTCGGGAAGGGACTTGGCCTTTTCTTCGGACTCTGCCAAATCTTTACGCAATTGTTCATTTTTGGCAGCAACTTCACTGTTTTGTCGCATGAGTTCTTCACGTTCAACTTCAAGGCCTTCGACACGAGCTTCCAGAGATGCTGCGGTATCACCCGCTTTCTCGGTTTCATTCAGTCGATTCATCAAGGATTGAATTTCGGCTTCAGCTTTTTCTAAACGAACCTTAGCTTGATCACGTTCTTTTAGGGCATCACGCGCTTTTTGGTCGCTGTCGGAATTGCTTGAGGTTTGATGTTCAAGCTTTTCTTTCAACGCGAGGGTTTCATTTTTATATTTAGCTTCTAATTCTTTATAACGTGTTTCTGAAGAATTGGCTTTGCTTTGAAAATTCTGTAATTGAATTTTCAGTTCTTCCAGACTTTCTCTTTCCGTTTCCAAACTGGATTTGAGTGCAGAGATTTCGTCCTTATATTTAGAAGAGGCTTCATGAAGTTGAGAGCTGGTGCTTTTAGAGGTTTCAGCAAGTTCCGTTTCCAGTTTCTCAATGGTGGACTGCATGCCATTGATTTTCGTCTGATACGCTTCAGCTTCCCGAGTATCTTCAGGGGCTGAAATCATTTCTTCAATTTGATTTTGCAGCTCTTTGTTTTCTTTACGTACTTCCACCAAAGATTTTGCCGTTTTCTGCATTTGTTCGGCTGTAGAGTTTAACTGTTCGTAACTCTCTTCAGCTTCGCGTTCTGCTTTTGTCACTTTTTCACGGAGACGAACCGTTTCTTCACGTCCTTTTTCAGCAAGTTCTTTGGCGCTTTTTAAATCTTGGCTGATTTTATCTCTTTCGACTTCAAGTTTTTCGATGTCAGAACGCGCTTCTCCTAATTCATTTTGGAGGGCGCTGAGAGTGGCGTCTGTTTCAAGTTTTTCTTCCCGAAGGGTATTCAGTTTGGATTCGAGTTCTTGACGTGCAGATTCCGTTTCCTCATAACGATCGGTTTGCGTGCGAACTTCCTGTTCCAGTTCACGAATTTTCGCATTATGGGCTGTGTTTTTTTCCTGCAGTTCAGAAACACGTTCCTGTAAATCATTCCGAGTTTTCTCTAGGGTTGTTTGCTGACGCTGTAAGGTTTCCAGACTCTCATTCTTATCTTCGAGTTCCATCTCTAGTTCATCAGATTTCTCTGTTAACTGAGTATTAACTCCATTAAGAATCTCCAGACGGTCCATTAACTCCTGACCCTCTTCCATCAGCCGAGCATGAATGGTTTCAAATTCAGTTTGCTGAATTAAGGCTTGATCCAGTTTCTTCTGAACTTCCTGTTTTTCGTTCTGCAGTTCAGATTTTTCAGTTTCTAACGTATTGTTTTTATCTGAGAGCGCGTTGTTGCTGTCTTTTTGACTCTTCACTTCTGCTTCAAGTGCAGTCAACTTCTCTTGGCTCTCTGAAATTTCAGTCGTTAAGTTGTCCCGTTCTGCCTGAAGAGCTGCTTTCGCGTCACTCAAATCACGCAAACGAGTTTGCACTTCATCCAATTGACCTTTAAAATCCTGGGCTTGAGCTTGAGCCTCAGCCAATTCAGCTTTTAAAGCTGCCTTGGCTTGTTCGGTTGCACTTTTACTGGAGTTTAAGTCCTTTAATTGTGCTTCAAGTGCTTCGTGGGCTGAATTTTTTTCGGCTAAAGTTTTTTCCAAATTCGATTTGGATTCAAGGGCTGTCTCAAGTTCTTTTTGTAAAGAGAGCTTGGCTTGTTGGGTGGACTCTTTGCTTAGGGTCAACTCCTCAAGTGACCGTTCCATTTCTTCGTATGCCTGAGCTTTTTCAGCGAGCGTACTTTCTATTGATGATTTGGCGAGTTGAGCCGCTTCCAACTCTTCCTGTAAGGTGGCTTTTCCTTGCTCCAATCCTTTGAGCTGATCGTAGGTGTTTGAAAGCTTGGTGGTTAAAGCTTCAACTTTTTCACCCGTAGATATTTTTTGTTCTTCTAAACTTTGGATCTGTGCTTCCAGTTCCATTTTTTCTACTTCAGCTTTCTCAGCAATAGAATGAACATTCTCAAGATCTTCCTTTAACCGGGTGACTTCTTCATTCCGTTGATCGGCGAGAGCCGCGGCCTCTTCACGCGCTTTTTTAACTTCGGTTAACTGTTGATGCAGACTATCTAAACTTTGCTGAAGGTCGGTAATTTTACTTTCTGATTCAGCTTTTTGTTCTTGGGCTTCTGCAACTTTCTGGGCTTCGGCTTCACGTAAACTTTTTAATTCAGTCAATTCCGCTTCAAGAGCGACTTTACCCTCGATTGTCTGATCGGCTTTGGCTTGCAACTCTTTGATCTGATTATTTAAGACTGCGAGTTGACTATTCGCTTTCTCAAGGTCTTCCGATTTGCGTTTTGCGTCTTCTTCTACTTCGGAGCGTTGGCCTTCCAAAGCTTCTTTTTCCGCAAGAAGGGCCGCATTCTGTTCGGCCAAATTTTCTGTTTTTTCTTTCGCACTGTTGAGTTGATCTTGGGCTGCTTGAGCTTTTTCGCTCAAGGAAACTTTCTCAGCTTCCAGTGCTTCAGTTTGTTTTTTTAAGTGAGCCTTTTCGGCTTCCAATGCTTGCGCTTTTGAAAGGGCTTCATTGAGTTTACCTGAGAATTCATCTTTGACTTTATTGAGATCCTCTTGGACCACATCGAGGACTTTGTTTTTTTCGCTAAGTTCTTTTTCAGTGGAGGCAATTTTTAATTCCAGTTCCTGACGTACATCGCCGTCGCGAAGTTTATCGGCTTTAAATTTAGTAAGTTTAGAACTTAATTCCTTTTCGCGTTTATGACTTACTTCTAAATCGACGACGTATTTGTTTACATCTGAGGACAGTTCATCAAATTTAAGTTGTAGTCCTTCGCGTTTCTCTTCCGCCTGGAGCATTTTTTCGCTGAATTCCGCTTTTTCAGCTTCTAATGCCTGCACTTTCGCACTGACACTTTCCAATTGAGTCTTCAACTCAGCCGTGGTGTTTTCACGACCCGCGAGTTCCGACTTCAGTTTGTTCATTTCAACTACAAGTTGATTCTTTTCGACCTCGAGAGCTTCTTGACGAGCAATATCAGCTTCACGAAGTTCTTTTAACTTCTGTTGACTTTCAGAAGCCGCCATCAGTTTACTTTTCAGTGATTCAATTTCATTCGTATAAGCGGATTCCTTTTCTGCACTGGCCTGAAGTTGGTTTTTATGCGAACCGGCTTCTTCAGAAATGGCGTCAAGTTGCTCTCGTAATTTGTCCAGCTCTTGTTTGAGCGAATCACGTTCTTGAGAGAGTTCGTCCCGTTCTTTACGTGCGGCTTCTGCAACTTGGGAGAGGGTACCTGTTTTAGATTCTTTTTCTTTCAGTTGGCTCGATAATTCATCAATCTTTGACTGTAGGGCCTTTTGCTTTTCAGAGGAGTCTTGAATGCGACTTACCAAACTTTCCTTTTCTTCTGTAGTTTTCTCCAGAATTTCTTTGAGCTGTTTGGTTTCTTCTTGGACCTGGTTTTTCTCAGCTTCCACATCAGACAGACGATTACGGAAGGTCTGAGCTTGATCAGCTAAAGCTACCTGTTCGTTACTCTTATCGCCAAGTTGGGCTTTCAGATCTTCGATTTCACCCCGCAAATCTTTTTCTTGAGTCTCTTTTTCTTTCAGTTCAGCCACTTGGCTTTGTGTGGCCGTGTTGAGAGAGGTGATTTGGCTTTGCAAATCATTGAGTTCAATTTGCAATTCATCGTGGTGTTTGTTTTGGGCCGCCAGTTCGGTTCGTAAAGCTTCCGATTCAGAACGAGCTTTGTTTAAAGCGTTTTCTTTATCGCTGCTTGTTGATTGAAGATCTTCAAGTTGCGTTTTGAGTTCTTCAACAGAGGCTTTAAACGTTTCCACTTCGCCACGTGCGGCATCCCGTTCTTTACGGAGTGTTGCCAACTCAGCTTTAAGTGCTTCCGTACTGCTGACAATTTCAGATTGCTCTTTCTGTGTGGCCGTTAATTTACTAGCCAACGCATCTTTTTCTTCTTCTAAATTAGAAATCTTCTGTTCACTTTCCGCGATGTCACTGAGCAACGATTTCTGTTTACTTTCAGCCGCTTCTAATTTCTCAGCCAATTCTGCTTTGGCGCTATTGAGTCCTTCAGCACGTTCAGCTTCGGCTTTGCTTTTTTCGCGAAGGTCTAAGATCTCAGCTTCAACCTTTTTTTGAGCCACTTTACGTTCATCTAACTCAATACGTAAGGCTTTTTTGGCATTTTCAGCTTCAAGAAGCTGTGTTTTTGATTTTTCAAGTTCGCTGTGAGCTCCTGAGCTGCGTAATTCAAGTTCTTTCAGTTCACTCTCAATTTTCTTTAATTTCTCACGCGTGTCCTTCAACTGCATGTTGCGTACATCTGTCGCATCTTCAGCATCGTTAAGTTTAGCGGTGACCAGCTTGATCTTGTCCTGCAATTCTACGTTTTTATCTTTATATTCCCTTATTTCGGCATCTTTCAGATCCAGTTCTTTCAACTTCTTCTGTAACTGGTCTTTTTCGGAGAGCATCTTCTTGATGTCATCCAGCATCTTAGACTCTTCGCTTTCAGGAGCAGCTGTTTGCGATATACTACTACTTTCAGGAATTTGAATTTTGGCATCACAAGCAGGACAGTGAATTTTTTTACCCGCAGCTGTAGGCTTTACGCTCAACTTACGGTTACAGGCAGGGCAACGGAATTTTATTTCTTCACTCATAGTTTACTCCTAGGGCTCTTAAATTCTTATTTTTGAAAATGTGAAAAGGGTTTTATGCAGAAAAGACTCACCAATATACAAAAAGAACAGCTTTAATCCAACGTTACAAACAGTACGTAAAGTTCCTAAAGATAGGAATAAGCTTATGTGATGCTGTATTGATGGGCTTAAAAGTAGGCGAACGTTTTTCATGTGGTGATTATATAGCAGGGACTATGCCAAGTGTATTTTTCATATTTACTTTGTTCCAGCGTTGATTCCCTCAACTTTTGCATTACATTTGTGACCATATGTTAGAGAAGCGCAAACAAGTCAGCCGGATGTTAGCTATAGGCTCACATTCAAATGATCAAATTCAGCGGATTACCCGTGGAGAAGAGTACACCTGTTATGAAGGTTCAGAGCAGGAGCATGCTCAATTGACCGCGTTTTGTGAGTGGATACAGGATTTACTTAAAAGTACGGGGCAGTCTCTCTCTGATTACAGTCCGGAAGAATTACAGGATTTGTTAACTGGTTTTGTGAAAGAAGGAACTGAAACGTGAAAATCCTGATTTTATCTCCGCGGTTACCTCATGCCCACGCTTACAGTGGGATGCAGATGGTTTATCAACGAATGACCCGACTTCGAGATCGTGGACATCAAGTGGGGTTAATTTGTTACGTAGATGAAGAGCAGGATACTCCATATTTAGGAGAGGTTCGTTCTGATTTATTAGATTTGGAAGTAATTCGGGCCCCGTGGATTAATCGTGTGCTACCCGACAATTTTACCATGGGAAAATATGCCTCTCCCTCGTCGTTTTTCCGCTACCATTCGGGCGCCATGAAAAAGAGGGTAGGTGAAATAGTCGCGAGGCGAGGATATGACGTGGTTATCGCTGAATTTACCGCGATGGGGCAGTGTTTACATCAAAACCCCTATTTACCCGGGGTGCGCAAAATTATTTCCTGTCATGATTCACCCACGCTGGGCAGTCGCCGTCGTATGGATATTATGGAGGCGAGTTTAAAGTGGGGTAAACAGTGGATGGAATACCGCCACATGCGCATGCTGGAATTTGAACTCTACCGTGACATGGATCGGGTTTTGACCTTAACGGATCAAGAACGATTTGATTTGTTAGAGGAGGACAGCACTTTGGGGATTACCACTGTTCGTCCAGGTTTGAGTAGTAAGATGTTTAAACCCATTGCCGATTTACCCAAGGAGCACTGCATTATCATTACGGCTCGTTTCAGTAGTGATCAGAGTCAATTTGGGTGCTTGTGGTTTTTGCGCTCTGTATGGCCCATTCTCAGAGGTTTAGACCCGGAAGTTAAACTTTACTTGGTTGGTAGAGACCCTTCATCTGGTATGCGCAGGCATGCGCGTAGAGACGAACGCATTTTTGTTACCGGTGGCGTACAAGATCTGAGACCTTTCCTCGCTAAAAGTAAGATTTATGTATGCCCTGTGCTTTCAGGTTCAGGTGTACGCGGTAAAATTTTGGAAGCCATGGCCATGAATTTACCAGTCGTAAGTACATCTATTGGCGCGGAGGGCATCCCTGTGGAACAAGGAAACAATGCCTTTATTGCCGATTCACCGGAAGTCATGGCGGGTATGCTTTTTGGCCTCTTGCATGACGAAGAAAAGTGCAAATCTATGGGCGAAAAAGCCCGTCATGCTGTGGAGACCTGTTTCGCATGGGAGGAGAGTATTGATCGTTTAGAGCAGGTTCTACAAGAAGTGGTTTCTAAAAGAAGTTACCATCAGGTCGCTTAGACAGGATAACTTTATTTGACCAGTTTGCGAAGGTAACTTCCATATTGGCTTTTTCCGTAATTTTCGGCCAATTCTTTAAGTTGATCTTTGGTAATAAATCCTTTGCGCCAGGCAATTTCTTCAAGACACCCAATTTTAAGTCCTTGGCGTTTTTCGATAACCTGCACAAATTGCGAAGCAGCAATTAAATTATCACTGGTACCGGTATCCAACCATGCGGTACCACGTCCCAGTAATTCCACCTTGAGTTTACCCTCTTTGAGGTAACGTAAATTGAGGTCTGTAATTTCCAATTCACCCCGTTTGGAAGGTTTTTGCTCACGTGCGTATCGAGATGCATCCTTATCATAAAAATAGATACCCGGTACGGCAAAACTTGATTTAGGTTGTTCAGGTTTTTCTTCGATGGAGAGGACGGTGCCGTCGTCAGAAAATTCAACCACACCATAAGCTGTGGGATCATCTACGGCATATCCGAAAATTGTAGCTCCTTCACTTTTGTCCGCCGCCCGAAGAGAATCTTCGAGTTGATGTCCATAAAAGAGATTGTCCCCTAAAATAAGGGCGCTAGGCGCTCCGTCCAAAAAGTCTTCACCAATGATGAAAGCTTGTGCCAATCCGTCAGGACTGGGCTGCTCTGCATAGTGAATGGACAGACCTAAAGAGGAGCCATCACCAAACAAAGTTTTGAAATGAGGGAGGTCGTGAGGAGTGCTGATAATGAGTATTTCTTGAATACCGCTTAACATCAGCATGGACAAAGGATAATAAACCATGGGTTTATCATAAATGGGCATTAACTGCTTTGAGACGGCACGGGTGAGGGGGTGCAATCGGGTACCGGATCCTCCTGCCAAAATAATTCCTTTCCGCTTCATATCCATGCTCCGTCGGGGTTAGTTTTCGGGGACCCAGTTGTCCAAGGCCTGCGCGATCGCCTCACGCACAGGTGTAAGATGTATCCCTACATTTGCGAGTTTGTCGGCATTCATCACGCAGTTAGACCGTGGGGTAATGGCCGCTTTTTTCATAAACTCAACTTCATCATCAAAGAAAGAAAATTTATGGGGCGCACGACCGTGTTTTTCGATTAATGCAGCCACTTCACGGGTGGTTACATGACCGGGGTTGGTAACATTATAGACGCCGAAGGGTACTTGTTTTTCAAAGCAAGCGAAGGTGGCGGCCACAAATTCATTTAATTGGGAGATAGAATTGGACGCATCCAATAATCGTTCGTAACGCATTAATTTACTTAGGTAATTACGGGGGCTATCCACTTCATTAAACGGAATGCGTAAACGCCAAACCCAGACATTTTCTTCATCTTTCAAGACTTCTTCGCCCAAAGCTTTGGTACCTGAATAAAAGGAGCAATTGTTGGTGCGAAAGGAGAAGTTAGGAATGTCTTTTTCGGTGAACCCAGTGCCATCAGGTCGAGATCCACTGTAGATACACCCACTGGACACCTGTCCCCAAGATATGCCCACTTCCGCACAAGCGCGGGCGATGATGCCCGGTAATACGGCATTGCCAAACAAACAATTATGTTTGTCTGCTTCGCAGGCATCCACATTGGGTTTCCCTGTATATCCCGCGGCATTAATCAAAAAGTCGGGTTGATGTAGTTTTAACCACTGGGTAAGAATTTTCTCATTGCTGTAGTCGACTTCGGAACGGGAGAGAGAAACATACTCAATGCCACGTTTTTTAAAAAGGTCTTGATACGCGCCACCCACGTAGCCACTGCCACCTAGTAATACAATCATGCTTTCTTCTCCGTGCCCAATCGTTCGAGCTGATATTGTCCATCTAAAATACGTTGCCACCATTCAGGGTGATCTAAATACCATTGAACCGTTTTGCGGAATCCACTTTCAAATGTTTCTTTGGGGGACCATTCGAGTTCACTGGCAATTTTGGTCGGATCGATGGCGTAACGCATGTCATGACCGGGGCGATCCGTGACAAAACGAATATTTTCAGCGTAAGGTTTTTCTCCAGGGCGAAGGTCATCGAGAATACGACATAGCGTATTCACTAACTCAATATTTTGACGCTCGTTGTTGCCACCGATATTATAGGTTTCGCCTAGACGTCCTTTGATCAACACCGTGTAAAGTGCTTCGGCATGATCACCCACATACAGCCAATCACGAATGTTTTCGCCTTTACCATAAACGGGAATTTCTTCATTACGCAGGCACTTAAGGATGACCACCGGAATGAGTTTTTCAGGAAACTGGTAAGGGCCGTAATTGTTAGAACAATTGGTGACCATTACCGGCAATCCGTACGTATCGGCCCATGCGCGGGCAAGATGGTCTGAAGCGGCTTTACTGGCACTATAAGGAGAGTGGGGGTCGTAGGCAGTTTTTTCGTTAAATCCAGGGGCATCCGCAGGCAAAGAGCCGTAGACTTCATCGGTACTGACGTGTAAAAAACGGAAGTCCGATTTATGAGATCCTTCCAAAGATCTCCAGTATGCCAAGGAGGCCTGTAAAAGGTTAAATGTGCCAATGACATTGGTTTGGATGAATTCTCCGGGGCCATCTATGGAGCGATCCACATGACTTTCGGCCGCCAAATGCATCACTGCGTGGGGCTGATGGGTTGTGAAAACGTGTTGGAGTGCATCGGCATCACATAAATCCACTTGAACAAAATCGTAATCAGGATGTTGTTCGAGATCCTGAAGAGATTCAGGGTTCCCCGCATAAGTCAATTTATCCAGGTTGACGACACTACAGTTTTTCTCCGTTACAAGCAGTCGAACGAGATTACTGCCGATGAAGCCCGCGCCACCGGTAACCAAAATTTTCTTTTTGTGGGAATTTTGCATCCAGAACACTTAGAGATCTGTGGGCAAAAAACAAGTTTTGAACCATAATTTAGCGAAGGGGGGCTCGTGAGGTGTTATTTGTATTCTCGTGGCGGGGGATCTCGATGGAACTCATGCACATAAATAGGAGGAACCCATCGTTCTTTTCTCTTTATGGAATCCCGAGCGCAATGTTTTTCATATCTTCTGTTGTTGAAGGTTTGACGCGTGTACAGGAGCATGGCAGAGTTAAGTTATTCCACGGAGAACCTAGAATATGGCAACGAATAAAAAAGTAAAAAAAGCCCCCGCATACCCTGAAGATATCATCCGTTTGGTTGAGGCCAAACACTACAATCCTTATGGGGTGTTAGGCGTCATTCCTGAGGAGGGTGGCTCTGGGATTATTCGAGCCTTTCAACCACATGCGAAATCCATGCAGGTTCAATCAGCCGATGGGATTGAGGAGATGACCCGTGTTCATCCACACGGGATATTTGAAGCACGTTTTGAGTCATTGCCCACGAAGTATCAGCTTATTTTATCTGAACGTGAAGGGGATCCCGTTCGTTATGAAGATCCCTACGCCCCGTCTTACTATGTCACCATTCCTGAAAATGATTTATATCTGATTGGGGAAGGTACGCATTACCGCACCTATGATACCATGGGGGCGCATGCGGCTGAAATGGATGGCGTATCTGGCGTCAAATTTGCCGTATGGGCACCTTGTGCGGAACGTGTGAGTGTTATTGGCGACTTTAATCGCTGGGATGGTCGTGTACATTGTATGCAAACCTTAGGAGCTTCAGGTATATGGGTATTATTTATCCCTGGTTTAGCTTTGGGGGATCTCTATAAATTTGAAATCCGCGGACAAGGTGGTGGATTAAACCACAAAGCTGATCCTTATGCGTTCTCAGGGGAATTACGACCACGCACCGCTTCACGGGTATGGGATGTACATGCTTATGAATGGCAAGACTCGAAATGGATGGAAGAACGTAAAGCCCAGCCCAATCCCTTAAATCAACCCATTTCAATTTATGAGTGTCATTTAGGGTCGTGGAAACGGGTAAAAGAAAATGGGGAAGAACGTTTTCTGACCTACCACGAGTTGGCCGATGATCTATTACCTTATGTGAAAAGTTTAGGATTTACACATATCGAAGTCATGCCCATCACCGAGCATCCCTTTGATGGGTCTTGGGGGTATCAGACCTTAGGGTATTACGCGGTGACTTCGCGTTTTGGTTCGCCCGATGATTTTAAACATTTTGTGGACCGTTGCCATCAAGAAGGCATTGGCGTAATTCTCGACTGGGTTCCTGCTCATTTCCCCAAGGATCCTCATGGATTGGGCATGTTTGACGGTTCTCATTTGTATGAACATGCCGACCCACGAAAAGGTGAGCACCGGGATTGGGGGACCTTGATTTTCAATTACGACCGCAATGAAGTACGCACGTTCCTGTTGAGCTCAGCAATGTTCTGGGCCGAAGTATATCATTTGGATGGGATCCGCGTGGATGCGGTGGCCAGTATGTTGTATTTAGATTACAGCCGTGAAGCTGGCGACTGGGTTCCTAATGAATTTGGAGGTCGCGAAAACTTAGGTGCCGTGAGTTTCTTAAAGAAATTTAATGAAATTGTTCACGCCGAATTTCCTGGTTTTCTCACCTTTGCTGAAGAATCAACCGCATGGCCCATGGTGAGCCGTCCCGTATACCTTGGAGGCCTCGGCTTCGGTCTGAAATGGAATATGGGGTGGATGAATGACACCTTGGAATATTTTGAGAAAGAGCCCATTTATCGTAAACACCATCACGGTGAGATCACCTTTTCTCTCATCTATGCCTTTAACGAAAACTTTATCCTTCCTTTTTCACACGACGAAGTTGTGCATGGCAAAAAGAGTATGTTGGATAAAATGCCAGGAGACGTGTGGCAGAAATTTGCAAACCTTCGGTTACTTTATGCCTATATGTGGACGCATCCGGGCAAAAAACTACTGTTTATGGGCTGTGAATTTGGTCAGTGGTCTGAATGGAAAGATGGCGATCAGCTCGACTGGCATCTGACCCAATACGATCCTCACTTCAAACTGCGGAATTTGGTCCGTGATTTAAACCATCTGTTCAAATCTGAACCGGCATTGCACGAACTTGATTTTGAGGGCTCTGGATTTGAATGGATTGATCTTCATGACAGTCAACAAAGCGTATTGTCATATATTCGGAAAGGGAAAGCCCCGGATGAAAACATTGTCGTGGTGCTGAACTTCACCCCCGTTCCTCGTGAAAATTATCGGGTAGGGGTGCCTCAGGCAGGATATTATCGTGAAATCCTCAATTCGGATTCCGAAGTGTATGGCGGTAGCAATTTAGGAAATGCAGGTGGTGTACATACAGACACTATATCCTGGATGGGTAAAGAGCATTCGATCAATCTGACATTGCCTCCCTTATGTGCCATGGTTTTGAAAATTTAAAAGCAAGGGCGTCGGAAGGATACATATGGAGCAAAAAGGTCCCCATCCTGATGTAAAAGAACCCATTCAAGGTTTTCCTCAGGTGGGCTTCTTAAAGAACTTCATTCATTCCGAAAACATCCTGGTCGGAGACTATACCTACTATGATGATCCTGAAGGTCCTGAACGATTTGAAAATAACGTTCTTTATCACTTCCCCTTTATTGGGGATCGGCTGATTATTGGAAAGTTTTGCGCCATTGCCAGAGATGTAACGTTCATCATGAATGGGGCAAATCATAAGATGTCCGGTTTTTCGACCTACCCCTTTTTCATCTTTGGACATGGCTGGGAAAAAGCAACGCCCCAAGCAGGGGACCTTCCTTCGAAAGGGGATACGGTCATCGATCATGACGTATGGATTGGGTATAATGCAACCCTGATGCCTGGGGTTCATGTGGGGAGTGGAGCCATCATCGCCAGCAAATCCGTCGTGGTGCAAGATGTGCCCGCATACAGTGTGGTCGGCGGAAATCCTGCGAAGGTATTGAAATATCGTTTCGAGGACTCCTGTATTCAAGAACTTTTAACCATTGCGTGGTGGGAGTGGCGTGCGGAAAAGATCAGTCAACATCTAGAGTCCATTGTAGGATGTGATTTGGAGAAACTACGCGAGGCCGCAGCGCTTCCGGATGTTGTTTGAAATTCTAGCGACGCCATGCAAGAAATTTTTCCATCATCGCTTTCACTTTAGGCGTTAAACGAGTGCGGTTATAGGCGTCGCCCGTTTTACGTACGATTTCAGCACGACTGGGGTAGGGGTAGATGCTCCCCGCTAATTTTTTAAGTCCGATTTTGTTGTTCATCGCTAAGGTGTAAAATGAAATCAAGTCTCCTGCATCTTTTCCTACAATGGTGACTCCGAGGATACGGTCACTTCCCTTTTTGACATGAACTTTCACAAACCCTTCGCCTTCTCCTTCAAGTAAGGCCCGATCAACATGTTCGAATTCTTGTATAAAAGTGTCAATTTCAATATTTTGGATATGAGCCTGTTGGGAGGTAATGCCCACTTGAGCGAGTTCAGGTTCACAGTACGTTGACCAAGGAATCAACAGGGATGACATTTTGCTCCGTCCAAAAAACAATGCATTTTGAATTACATTTCGTGCCATGAAATCTGCGGCATGGGTAAACTGCTTGTCCGTACACACATCTCCCGCGGCATAAATATTTTTATGAGTCGTCTGTAAATACTCGTTTACCTGAACTCCTTTGTCGGAATAGATAACCCCCGCTTTTTCGAGGTCGAGGCCCTCTACGTTGGCTTTGCGTCCTACCGCAATCAGGAGTTGATCAACCTCAAGGTCACCCGAAGGGAGTCTGAGTTTGATGGCCTGCTCTGTTTTTTCAATTCGGAGTTCTTTACCTTCTGTAGAGATGGACACGCCATCTTTCTTTAGACTAGACTCAAGCACAGCCACAGCATCAGGATCTTCACGGGGAAGGATGCCTTTGGATGAGGCGAGTAGGGTCACTTCCGTTCCTAATCGTGCAAAAGCTTGTGCCATTTCACAACCGATAGGACCCGCACCTACAATTCCCAAACGTTTTGGACGTTCGGTTAATGAAAATATAGTTTCATTGGTAAGATAAGATACCTGCTCCAGACCGGGAATGTCAGGGGCCGCGGCTCGGGCGCCAGTACATATGGACGCTTTACTGAACTCAAGGGTAACACCATTTACATCAATGTGACTGGCGTCGATAAAACGCGCGTTTCCAAAATAGACATCAACCCCTAACTCTTTGTAACGTTGTGCTGAATCGACAGGAGAGATGTCAGCCCTGAGTTTTCGCATCCGGGTCATAATTTTTGAAAAATCAACATGAACTCCCTCAGGAACCTCAATGCCAAATTCATTCATTCCCTGTAGTGCCGCAGCCCGTTTGGAGGCCGAGAGTAGTCCTTTAGAAGGCACACAACCCACATTCAAGCAATCACCTCCCATCAAGGAACGTTCAATGAGCGCCACTTTTGCTCCTAATCCGGCGGCGGCAGATGCAGTCACCAAACCTGCAGTACCCGCACCAATCACCACCAGATTATAGCGTCCGCAAGGAGTTGGATTTTGCCAGGTTTCGGGATGCACATTTTGCTGCAAGCGTTGGTTATGTTCATCGAGGGGAGTTAAAGCTTTTTCAGTCATGTGAGTGGTGTCCTAGGGGGTGAGCATTAAAAGGATAATCTTCTGTTAGTTGTCCGACTTCAACTTATCTTACATGTAAAAGCGAATGTCCTTGTAGGTGTTGGTGTTTTTTTCATAGTCTTTTCATTGTGTCTGCTCCCTCATCTATCCCTCAACCTTGGAACCGTACAGCCTGTAAAGTGCGTGATCGCGTAAATGCAGGCTGGTTTTGGGTCTATTTTTCCCGATTGATGTTGATGGCCTTTGGCCTCTGCGCCTTCTTGATTTGGTTATTGCGCTTGCAACGGGTCGAAATCACCCCTGCACTCGCGCTGGGAGCCGGATTGTTAGTGGTTTCTGGTTTATGGGCTCACATGTTTGCCGCTCCTAAATTCATTTCTATGGAAACCGCTTTATCCCGTTTGGATGTAGGTTGGCAGTTGAATCATCGATTGGTTTCCGCATGGCAAGGTGTAGGAGAGTGGCCCCCGATGCCTGCAAATCGCCCCCTTCCGCTGCAACTGAAAACGACTCCCGTTGTGCTTCCTTTGCTCCTCTGTATCGGCGGGGTGCTTTTGGCGCAGTACTTACCTTTGCCTCCACAAAAAATAATCACGAAATCGATCAGAAAAGAACCTCCTGATTGGACCGCGATGGATGCTTTAGCTGACAGATGGGAACAACTTGAAGTCATTGAACCCGAAAGTACTCATGCCCTACGACGTGAATTGGAACTCCTACGGAAAAAACCTGCGGAAGAATGGTACGATCCTGCTAGCTTGGAGGCCACCGATCGATTGCGTAGCCGAATAAGATCTGACGCCACGCGTTTGTCTGATGCGATGAGCAACACCTCTTCTTTGTTGAAATTAGCCCATGAAGGACGAATGCAACTGTCCACGCCTCAGCAACAGGCCATGCAGGAATTTTTGCAGCAGATGCAAGCGCAATTGCAAGAGGGCGGGTTGAAGTTAACCCCCGAAATGATGCAACAACTTGAACAAGTCGATCTCTCGCAACTTCAACAAATTGATGCACAACAGTTACAGCAACTCGAACAGCAGTTGATGCAAAATGCACAACAACTTGAACAAGCTTTGGTGCAGGCCGGAATCGTACAAGGTTTTGGTGAATCCCCTGGTAGAGGAGGGGTGGGCCAAGGTGGTGGTCCCAGTGAATTGACGCTCGCAAATTTTGAAAGTATTTTAGAACCTATAGTACCCATGGCGTTAACTCCAGGGGAGTTAGAAAATGCCCGCATCGGGGATTTGCTGGAACTTCGAGAAACAGAACACGATGACGATCGTGTAGATGTAGGCCAAAGCGGGGGGCAAATCGTAACACCTGGCGGCAGTGGTGAAGTGGTGTGGGATCAGGATTTTTTACCTTCCGAACAAAAAGTACTCAAAGCATTTTTCAACTAACCGCAACCCGGATCTTCATGCAAAACCCCCTCACTGAAAAAGAAATTGAAAGCACGTCCGAAAAATTCAAACAGGTACGTAAAGCCCTCAATGAGGTGTTATTTGGGCAGGAAATCCTTATCGATCAAGTTGTCATTTGCATGTTGGCCCGTGGTCATTTACTCCTCGAAGGTTTGCCTGGTTTAGGCAAAACCGAATTGGTACGTTCCTTAAGTTGTGTCATGGGATTGGAGTCGAAACGTGTACAGTTTACACCCGATTTATTGCCAGGAGATATTACGGGAAATCCCATGTTACAGGATGTGGATGGGGAACGGAAATTTGTATTCCAACCTGGGCCCTTGTTTAGCCAGTTGGTCTTGGCTGATGAAATTAATCGTGCGAGTCCGAAAACGCAATCAGCGCTATTGGAAGCCATGCAAGAACATCGGGTCACCTCTATGGGCATTCGCCACGCCCTGCCCGAACCTTTCTTTGTTTTGGCTACACAAAACCCCATTGAGCTCGAAGGAACTTATCCCTTGCCGGAAGCTCAATTGGATCGGTTTTTATTCAAATTGAACATCGAGGCTGGAGGCCCTGACGTGTTACAGCGTATTGTCGAAAATCGACAATTAGGGGACGAAGCGCAAGGACAACAAATTTTACAACCTGATGAATTATTGGCAATGATGCAATTAGCCAAACGGGTCTATCTTCCCCAAGTGGTGGCTGGGTATATTGCACGATTGGTACATGCCACACATAAGGGTCAATCGAAGACGGCGGAATCGATTAAATACGGTGCCAGTCCCCGGGCCGCGATTGGCATGGCAGCGGCGGGTCGCGCACGCGCATTGATCAATGGACGGGAAAATGTAAGTTATGAAGACATTAAAGCCGTAGCCGTTCCTGTGCTCCAACATCGGCTGGTTTTGGAATATCATGCAAAACTTGAAGGACTGGATGGTCAAGTGATTGCCCAAAAATTAACTGATGAAATTCCTGCAAATGCTGACAGCTTACCTCCCGTATTGACCGAACGATAAATCGGTTTTGCGCCTGCTCTTTCAAAAAAGATGCAGTAATCAAACCAAACGCAACGAGGGCAGGGCGACATAACCTCTCGCTGACCCTTTTCACAAAAATTAGTTCAGCGGGAACGCGTGCGTGTTGCTCCTCCGGCACCACTTGCCCGCGTGCGTGCATGTGCCTGTCGTTGCATGGCGTTTCCTTGAGAATAATTTGATGTAGAGGGACGGGGTAGTGGTCGGGTTGTGCTTTGTTGAGGACGTTGAATCTGAGGCCTTTGTTCAGGGAGGGTCACCGGACGCGTTTCAGGTTTTACAATAGGTTTACTGTGATCGACATTCTGCCAAGAGCCTTTGACTTGTTCTTGCCAGTTTCCGTCATTGTTTTGAAAAATATTCCCATCCTTGTCCGTAAATACATTATTATCACCCAAATCTCCAAGGTTGGGACGTTCTGCGGGTAATGTGGACGGTAGCTGTTCAGGACGAGTTGCGGGTAAGGTCGTGGGACGATTTCCCGGCAAGCTGTTCGGACGTTCAGGCACATTTGCAGGAAGTGTCGTGGGGCGGTTTGGCCTTGTTGCAATGGTATTCTCAATTTTCGCCAATTGATCTCCACGATTATAAATATTCAGATTGTTTTGAATATTATTGCTGAATGAATTGCGATTGATGTTCAGGTTTACGTCACCCGTATTGATGATGGCCGTGGAGGGACGGTAACGTCCTGGTCCCCACATCCCAGGTCCGTAAGCCGGGTTATGATGCCAATATCCGCTATTATACCAACTAAAAGTAAAAATACCTGAGCTCCAACTCATACCAAAGCCCCAACCGGTGACGGGATTGTAGCGGGCTGAGAATCCCCAAGTGACATGGCGAGGGTAATAATAACGAGGCCCTACCCACGGTTGATAGACCCAACCTGTTCCATACACGACGGTGGGTCCCATTACATAATTACAAACATACCCAGGGGTATAACCCACATAGATGACTTCTGGGGTAGAGGCATAGACATAAACGTATTTCACATTATATACAGGACTGGAGGGTTGTACACCCGCAATCCCGGGAGGAGCATGATCCGAAACTTCCCAGGGTCCTTGAGCTTGGGATGAGATATACCACACGCCATCTTTCACTAAATAGAAGGTTTTGCGATCAGTAAGTATGGTTTCGGAAGCATTGATAATATAGAAAAGAGAGGTGCCATCAACGGCTTGGAATTTTGGATGGCCATCCATGACGACTTCGAGGTCAACAGTCCCCCGTTGAACAGCCGCGGTTTGAGGTATTTGCGCATCCATGACCGCTTCTAGCGCTTCGTCAGTTCCGGATACATAGGCTCGTATATCAGCAAAGGTACTGTCAGCAGGAATTTGAGAAAACACATCAGGTAGAGCTTCAGCATCCACATAGGTCCATTTACCCATCATGCTTTGAGACTGGTACCAGCGTCCACTGATGTTGAGATAATACTTTTGATCTTCAACATTCATAAACACCGGGGTTTGTGAGTTTTGAATCACCAGCAGATCATCCACCAAAGGAATAAATACGGCTTCTCCCTCACTTACCACTAACTCGGTAGGATTGTGCGCAACGATAATTTCGGGGGTTGTGCTCGGGTCAAGTTGAGGAGGCGGTTCCGTTTCATGTTCGGTTGGTTGGCGGCTCTCCACCAACTTTACGAGATCGGCAGCTGGTGCTGAATCGATGGTCCAAGGCCCATTTTCTGATTTTGCCTTATACCAGATACCCGACGCGACACTTAAAGAATACAATTTAGTTTTGGGGTTGTACAACAAGGGGTAGGGGGTGTTGATCACATTTTGATAGGGCGTTCCTTCAATCGGCTTCAATTGGGTTTTGCCTTCGATATTGACCAACAGGGCGGGATGATCTCTATAGATTACCTCGGGGGCGCTATTTTTGAAATTTTCCTGTGCCTTAACTTCTGCCTGTGATGCGGTGAGAGATGTTTTCAGCGCTTCAAACGTGGTGTCGAGTTCCCAGGTTTTCATGCCTTCTTTTATAGCGGCTTGGAAATCAATCCCCGCCTGTTCCGAGCCTTCAGGGAAACGGGTTTCTGTGATGTCGAGGCTGCGATAATTCACCATATTTTCTTCTTTATTGATGGAAACAGTACCTTCTATCCATATGGCACCAAAGACGGGTTCACTTTTGGTGGAGGCTTTAAAGGCGACCGCAGCGCGGCCGGTAATGACATCGCCTTTTAAACTGTCTAATTGGGGTTGATAGACCGTCATGATGCCAGAAGCGGTGGTGACATGTCGCGGCCATGAATCCAGGGTTTGAGCTGAAAGGGCGTTTGTCCAAAGGAAAGAAAAAAAGCAAAGTGACCATAGGGATTTCATAGGGATACCTTTAACGCTGGGAATAAAATAGTTGAAGCAATGGATAAGAAATTAAATGTCCGTCATGTGACCGATCCAGACCAAAGGCAGGTGATGTTGGAGGTCATTCGTCCAGCGAGCAAGGGTTTCATTACCCATACGAATGCAACCTTGGGAGGCCGGTGAGCCCAGTTTTTCTTCCTGATGAGTGCCGTGGATGTAAATATATCGAGATTTGCTGTGATGATTAAGGTCGGGAAGCAAACCATCCAACCAAAGGATTCGGGTGAGGATGGCATCACCTTCTCCCTGGGTCCATTGGCGCAGCGGTGCTCCGAACGGCACTCTGCTCTTAAAAGGTTGACCTAAAAGCGCATCGGTACCAATGATTTCACACACACGATGAGGTCCCAAAGGGGTTTTGAGAGAGCCTTTTACATTTCCGAGTCCGAAACGACTGGTGGAAACAGGTGCTTTATCTGGCTTTTGCTGCTTACGTAAACGAAAAATACACTGTCGATCCACGTCCACAGCCCATATTTCGGGTTCCTGGGGATAGCGTTCTTGGAGAGTTTCTAAATTTCGAATACGGATCTGTGATTGCATCGGGAAAAAATTCTACTATGTTAGCAACATAAATCAAGCTTATGGAAACACCCACCTCTACTTCTGAATCACCCAGCCGTCAGGACGTCTGGAAAATGTTCGATCGCATTGCCGGTCGATATGACTTTTTAAACCGCTCACTGTCCTTTGGCAGAGATGTCAGTTGGCGTAAACGCATACGTCAACATCTTCCCAAAGATAAGCCTTTAATGCTGGTCGATTTAGCCACGGGAACCGCAGATCAGATTCTGTTTTTGCTGGAGGGGGATGCCGAAATTTCACAGGCTGTGGGATATGACCTTTCTGAAGAAATGTTAGAGGTCGGCCGGGGGAAAATCAAAGAGCGAAACTTAGAAAAACAGGTTACACTTCTCACTGGTGATGCGATGGCGTGTCCCGCTGAAGATGATACTGCAGACATTGTGACCATTAGTTTTGGGATACGTAATGTGTTAGATGTGCCAACGGCCCTGTTGGATATGAAACGCATTTTACATGAGGGAGGGAAGTTGTGTATTTTGGAATGTTCACTGCCTCCCAACAAAGTTATCCGTTGGGGATATCTTATGTATTTCCGACATGTACTACCGAAACTCGGGGGATGGGTAAGTGGGGATGCCTATGCCTATAACTATTTAAACAAAACCGTGGAAACCTTTCCCTGTGGGGATGCCTTTTGTCAGTTGATGAGAGAAGCCGGTTTTGAACAAGTTCAGGCGGATGCGATGACTTTTGGTGTCGCGACGCTGTACACCGCAGTGAAACCGGTTGGAGATGCATGAACATGCGCGTCAGGCCTGACAGCGGTCTTCGTAAAGCAGTATCCGAAATGCCCATGCGTATCCGCAGGGCATACAAAGATTGGGAGAATGCCCCTGACCACATTCAACAGCGTGGGGTAAGAATTGAGGTAACCTTAGGAGACGTTGATCCTTTGAGATGGTTACTCGCACAACGATTTCAACGTCTGGCTTATTGGTCTGCCCGAGATGGTGCTGAATGTATTGCCGGAGTGGGCAGTTGCCACGAATGTTCTGTAGGAACCGTCAGTCATCCTGAAGCCTTGTTTGCTAAAGGTCGAGAGGTTCTTTCCCATTTTGGAAATTCGAAACCGAAGTATATCGGTGGATTTTCATTTTCGGAACATTCGGTCGATGAAGCACCATGGCCCGAAATGGGACAAACCCGCTTTTGGATTCCCTTTGCAGAAATTTGTAAAAGTGAAGATAAAATTGTGTTGGCCTGCAATTTATATTTTCGGCGAAATGTAAATGTTCCGGTGAATGTTTTGATCCAAGAATGGCAGGCCATTCATGCGCAGACACATATGCCCGACGCTTTGCCCACCTTAATCTGTCGACGGGACTTTCCTGAACGGGAAGGGTGGGATGCCAATGTGCGTTCGGCATTGGATTTAATCGATAATGGGGTTCTGGATAAAGTGGTGCTTGCCCGTAAAGCGGAGTACCATTTTGCGTCATTGGTATCTGCCGTACAAATCCTCGCCATTCTCGAACAGGTCACCTCACATTGTTACCATTTCCTGATTCAACCCTCACCACGTGCCGCGTTTATGGGCACCACGCCCGAACGCCTTTATCGTCGTGAAGGGCGCGCCTTAAAAACGGAGGCCTTGGCGGGAACACGGCCAAGAGGAAAGGATGAGGAGGAGGATCAGCGCTTAGGTGCTGAGCTATTAGAAAGTACAAAAGAGCGTCACGAACAAGAGTTGGTTCGGAGAGACTTGATGCGGCAATTGCATTTACTTTCGGATACGGTTGAGGCCGAAGAGCAGCCCCAGTTGTTACAATTAGAGCGTAAACAACATTTGCTTAGCCTGCTTTCCGCGGTGCTTAGAAATAAAGTCGATGATGCCGAATTAATCAAATCCTTGCATCCAACACCAGCGGTAGGAGGATCTCCCCGTGAAAATGCTTTAAGAGAATTAACCAGATTAGAACCCTTTTCCAGAGGGTGGTATGCGGCACCTGTGGGTTGTTTCGGTGAAGACTTTGCCGAATTTGCCGTGGCGATTCGGTCAGGAATGGTGCAGGACAAACAGGTGAATATTTACTCGGGAGCCGGAATTGTTCAGGGCTCTCAACCCGAAGAGGAATGGCAAGAAATCGAAAACAAAATCAGTGATTTTGTGAAAGTTACTGGCGGGGGCATTCGCTAACGCCTGCCGCTCCTCTTCATAATGTTGACCCCCACAGCACCCGAGGTGTTTTCCTGTGGTTTTTTCGTGCTTGTAAAATGTCCGTCAATGTTTGAAGGATAAGAGAAATAAAAGAGTTCGAATGAAGGTAATTTCTAGATGAAAAAGAATGAAATAATTGCGTTAGTGATCGTGGCTTTTATGGTGGTGGGGGTGACCCTATACACAAAACGGGATAAAGAGCTTGTCCCAAGTGCAACGAAGGCAACGCCCTCTCTGCAAACCTTATTATTGCCTCCACCACCTGCGTTAAACAATCCTCTTCGTTTAGAGCAAACTTATCAACCCGGTAAAGTGTATCGGGCGACAACAGATTATAAGTTGCAGGTCCCGGGACAACATACCCGTTGGGGGATTCGCAAAGAAATGGTCATTTTACTTACAGGTCGATTTCAATACGACATGAAGGTGTTGGAAAATGACGGTAAAGAAATGTCCTTGGAACTCACAATCCGCCAATCCCGTTTCTTACAAATGGCTTTTGATGCGAACATTGAGCTCGAATTGGACAAAATCATTCAAGACGCCATTCAAGTGAGTGCTGCATTTTATGGGACACCCGTTCCTGCGGGGGCCATTGAACTTACACAAAAACAAATTAACCACATACTTAAACAAACGAAGGTAGACAGTCAGTTGGTTGAAGAACTTCTCAAGCCTGATCAGTGGGTGCAAGAAGTCGAAAGTTTAGAAGGTGCCGTGGTTCGCATGCGCTATTTAGATGGAGAAGGTGTTCGGGATTTAGAACTGATAAAATATCAGACGGGAGAGAAAATCTCCTTCGAAGAATTATCAAAAGATGAGCAGTCCTTTTTGATGAATTTCCATCCTTTCCCTGATCCCTATATTTTTCCGGATGAAGCTGTCAACGCAGGAGAAACTTGGTTGGTGAATGGCTCCGCGTTGCCGATTCGATTGCCCATGATACTGAATTCGCGCATCGAGGGCACGGTAACCCTTTCTCGGCAGACCGCTGATCAGGGATTCATTCCTTTAACGGTAGAAGCGGGTAAACTCTATTTACAAGGAAACACACAAAAAGGACATCAATTACAAGCGGATTGGACCCCCCGTGGATATTTTCAGTACAATCCTGACTTGAGAATTGTGGCTTCCGCTCAATTGAATGGTGGCATGACCTACGCCTCCGGAGGTAAAGATTTTTGGGTGCTACAGGTAAGTCAAAGTGCCCGCCCGGAATATGAATTGGAATACAGCTGTGAAGTAGATCCATCTGCAGAATAATGGTTCTTTGACTATGAAACTTCATCGATGGGAAGCATTAGGCGACAAGGTGATTTTGTCATCGTTGGGCGTTATCACGGATGCTCCGTCAGAAAAACATGTAGACTTACGGGTTCAAGTGGAATGGCTTTCTGATCAAGCCTCCGCATTTAGAGTAGAGAAAATTTCCGGTCCAGAGGGCGTTTACCCTTACATCAACCAGATTGCATTTGAGGGACAAAATGAAATCAGGGGAGTACCCTTTTTGCGAATTCACGATAAACACTTTCGGTTGTCCGCTCAAGGGGTCTGGGAGGATGTGGCAGGCCCGTTGGGACTACAGGTTCATGGACTAGGCTTACAACGCGAAGAACATATGGTGTTAGATGAAGTCCACTTGACGGTGAAGCCGGGTCAATTGGTGGGGGTAATGGGACCCAGTGGTTGCGGGAAATCCACATTCATCCGTTGTTTATTGGGTGAGTTAATTCCTGATCAAGGTCACTTGGTTTACAGTAATTATCATGGGCAAGGCATAGAGGATCCTGAGTTGGGATATGTTCCTCAAGACAATCAACTCTATCCTTATTTAACCGTTGAAGAAACGCTTCAGTACATGAACCGTTTACGCAAAGACGCTCAAGAGGCCGATATCCAAGACCTTTTAGAGCAAGTAGAATTGACCGACCTTCGCCAACAGTTGGTTTCACAGTTGTCAGGTGGAGAAGCCAAACGTCTAAATGTGGCGGTGGAGTTATTGCATTTGCCACAAGTATTGATCTTGGATGAACCCACCTCCGGATTGGATCCACGCATCCAAGACCGCTTAATGGATCAACTACGTGAAATCGCACATTCCGGGACCACCGTTCTCTGTGTGACGCATGATTTAAGTTTGGTCAGAAAGTTGGATCATCTTTTAATATTGCGCTCCCTAAGGAATCAAATTGATTGCGGTTCCTGCGTGTATCAGGGAGAACCCTCGGGGTTAAGTCCCGCAGATTTATTAGAAAGTTATGGGCCTGATTGCAGGTGGACCGTCGCGCCATCTACAGCGGATTTTCAAAATCTGCAAGATGCCTTTTCTGGTGATAAAGGATTCGCACCTTTTCGGTGGTCACAGCTGGGGACGGTGTGTGGTCGATCCTGGAAACGTTTAATACGCAATCCTGCCCATTTGGGAATGTCGCTGGCCTTAGCGCCCCTTTTAGCTTTCCTCATACTGCTGTCTCAACTTCGTCCCGGAAATCCTGGTTATGCCAGCGTGTTACTCTTTTCCACCATTGCCTTGTTGTGGTTAGCGATGAATTTTGGAGTGCGGGAGTTGGTTTCTGAACGTAATTTGTTTCAAAGGGATCTGCGATCCGGCTTATCTCCAGGAGCTTATTTGTGGGGGAAAATCGGCTTTGTCCTTCAAGTTGCAAGTTTACAGATGATACTGTTTCTCGCTACCTTCGCTTTACTAAGTACATTCTCTTGGGGGGAGTTGCAATTAGCCGGTCAATTACTGAGCAAAGAAATGTTGTATGCGGCTAGTGGCACGTTGTTATTGTTGGGGTGGACAGGTGGGTTGATAGGGTTAATGATTTCAGCAGTTTGCCGAAGTGAAGCTTTGGCCGTCACGTTGGTTCCGCTGTTGCTCATCCCGCATCTCCTCTTCAATCGTATTGGATATCACGGGGCATCCACTCTGGAAGCACAAGCACATTTGTACGGTCCGATACCTGACGGATTTTCTCTCTCAGCCTTGAGAGAAATCGATCCTGAATTCAATGAAGTCGAGTTCACCATTCATAGCTTAGGCTCTGCGGGACTCATCTCTCGTCCGGCCTTAACGATTTTGATGTATGCAGGGAAGGGGAAGTCCGTGGAACTCCCTGAAAAAATATACATCATGGGGCTCTTTTCTCTTCAAATGTTTTTAACGGTGTATTTGTTTTTCAGGACGCTCGAAAGTGCTGCGATGACTTCTCCAAAGCTTGTGGAGAAAAGGCATGCTTAGATTGCATTTAACGTCTTCTGAATCTCCTGAAGTGGACCTTCTTTTGTCAGCTGCAGATTTGCCGATAAGCATCGGGCGGTCAGATGCGGGGAATGCCATTGTCGTTGATTGTGAACAAGATATCTTTTGTCGACTGATCTGGGAGTCCGGTGCATTCGTATTTCGTGCCAACGGTACAGCCCGTTTTCTTCATGGCGATTCAGC
Organism: Kiritimatiellota bacterium B12222; assembly: GCA_029719485.1. Lineage (GTDB taxonomy): Bacteria > Verrucomicrobiota > Kiritimatiellia > SS1-B-03-39 > UBA6053 > UBA6053. The sequence continues at coordinate 2,768,690 of CP120722.1, forward strand.
AGACCTAACCGAATGGCGGGTTAATGAGGCCTTTCAGTTGACCCTCAGTGGTCGAGAAATTTCGGGAGAACTCCTTGTCTGTGAAGAGGGGGTGGAGGAGAAGGAACTCCGGAATCGCTCTCCTCGAATACATCAAGAACCTCTGGTCACCGCCGCCACAGATGACGTGGTGAGTTTACAGGTGTTTTTTAATGAACCCCTGATTAGGGTTGGACTTATTGCGGAAGACACGACCGCAATACCCTTATTTTTAGATGCTTTCGCGTCCTGCACACTCGGAGACGATTTTCACAGTTCCGTTGAACGATTGCGCCAACTGCCTCATCCCAAAAAAAGGCGTCCCCACGCATCGGAACGGGAAGCCGCAAGAGAATTTAAATCTGCAAACGAACCTTTATCTAAGAATAAATGTGAATTAGCCAGATATATATTTCGGCTCTCACGAAAAGGAGAACCATCACGACTCATTGAAGTCGTGACGAAAGAGGCTTCAGGACAGAACCCTTCTCAATCAAGTGCTCATACCGAGCAAAGGATGAGAAGTTTTTTGCTCCATGCGCAGGCATGGGTACTGCTTGTTGAAAAAGGCGTTAAAGACGCTTCACAAATCAGAGAGATATTTTTAAGCTTGGGGCTGGAAAAACCTACGGGATGTCCATTGGCAATATGTTCTACGAAGTTGAGTCCTACGACAGAAGAACTCTCAGCGTGGATCACGTACTTTGAAACCACTACTCCCGGAAGGCCATTGCACACATTTGATCTTTCAGGAGGGCAGGCTGAAGAGGTTGTGAACGTATGGCGATGGTGTGCAGATGCGGGTTGTGAAGACCTCTATGGAAAAGCACTACACAAGGTATGCAAAAGCATTTGGCCTGTTGCGTGTTGGTGGGGGAGCAGGGCAAAAGATCTGAAGCAGAAACGGTCCCAGGTATCTCCAAGCACTACAGCTCTACATTCCGGAGTTTTAGATCTTCGTAAGATTCAGGTCCTGTATCAACTCCGTCGGTCGTTCGAACTAGGGCTCTTAATCATGATACTTATCGGGGTTGGCTTCAGCGTAAACTCCTTATGGCAATCCACTCAACCCACAGAGAATTCGATTTCTCCCAATTTACGATCTGAATTAACCCTCTTAGAACAGGTTTTAAATCAAGGGGATTGGAATCAAGCGCTTCAAGACATGGATCTTACCATTGATAAATGGGCGCATAAGTACACCGAGCTCGCAGAGTACAAACGAAAAGCTTTAAGCTTATGGGAAGAGGCCTTTCTCGCACTACGAAAGGATGCCTATGACCAAATTTCACAACCTTATCTATCGGAATCCAACGATTATTTAAACGTGGTGGATGCGTTATATGAACGAAGTGAACCTTTTCACAGCTTTGCTGAAAACGAACAGATTCAGTTTAAACGTTTTGCTGCGGATGCAATACGCTACAGGAAGCTCCAAAGTAATTGGCAGAAATGGGAAAAAGCTGAGCTTACAGGAGAGATGTTGCTCCAGTCACTTACCCACTATCTCGAGAGTCCCGATGCTGTGATGCACGATGTGGTGACCGAGGTGCTCTTGTGGTTGGAGGCGCCTCGTAACGTCTATGTCAAAGTTCGAAAAGTTACATGGAACGGATTCGATGAAACCTTCGCACCTACGAAATGGACAGAACTCAGCGTGCAAACAGGCAATTATCGTTCCGTGATGAAATCCATTCCTCTGAAGGAAGACGATACAACCCGTCCTCAACGGGTTCCACAGATTTTATTTAAGAATTGGGAATTACGAGAAGACAAACGTTTATTCACCATTGAGGTTCAAACACGAAGATGGGCAACATGGGAATTGCCTGAAACCATTCGAGGAGAGGCGCAGAGCACATATACTTGGCAAGAACTCCAACAAGCAGGGGGCATACTCCCCGAACGCATTCTACAAATGACCAATGATGCAGGAGAGGTTTTGGGAGAAATATCGATAGGGGTAGAGACGGAGTTGCCGGCCTTACAACCCACCTTCCCCGAATGGCGGGTGCGGAATTACTAAAGGCTTTTCGCGGCAAACTGTATTTCAATTTGCAGGTTATATTCAATTAACGGGTGTTCTTTTCAACCTTCAAAAGCACCACACATAGACAAAGAAAAATAAGTAACAGGCTACACAACGCCAGTTGAATCGGGAGCACGATACGCGCTGGAAGCCCCCACATTTCAGGAGGATGTTCATACTTTTCAACTTTGAGGGTATGGTAGCGTTGAATCAGGTCTGATCTAGGGAGCTCTTCTTCCTGAATCGACAGGATGAGTTGTTCCAAGTTATCCAAAAATTCACTTTGTTCAGCAGGGGTACGGGTAGACAGCAACAATTCAATTTGTTTCCTTTCACTAAAAGGCAACAGAGTACTCCACGATTCATCTAGGGTAAGGCTTTGATCAGGTGACGCATTCACCCTAAAGCGTAATCGAGATTCACCGTCAGAGGTTGAGGGAAGAGAAATCGTTTCAAGCACTTCTGATTTTGAAACAGAGGTGTAGTGATCTAAAGTGATCCACCGACTGCATGTGTAGATGATCAGAACCACGACCAAGCAGAACAAAAGGTAGATCAAAGTTTTGCATACTTCAAAGGCGATAGATCCAAATGACGAATACTTCATTTATGTTTCCTACTCGAAAAAGAATGGTCTGAACAATGTTTTTCGCTTTAATTGCTTCCCACTATGATTATGGAATCGTATGATCCCCTATGGAGAAAACTAGATTATGAATGAAAATGTACAATTTTTAAAAGAGCACCCCGTTTTTCAACGTTTGAGTGAAGTTTATCTACATCAACTCGCAGAACATATGGAAGTCATTAGTGTCGATGCTGGTGAGTATTTATTTTCTGAAGGGTCTACGGCGATGAACTTTTACATTGTGATGGAAGGAACCGTCGATTTATATGCGACCCTTTCAACTGATGAAGAACAATGGGTACAAATGATAGATGTGGGGGAACTGATTGGTTGGTCTTGGTTGGTACCTCCATATCATTGGGCCTTTTCTGCAAAAACACGTGATGGCGCCATGTTAATGAAATTTGATGCGTCGGCCATTCGCGAATTATGTGACCGTGATCCTGCATTTGGCTATGGTACCATGAAGCAAATTTGTGCATTAATGCTGGGACGCTTACACACTATACGCAATCAGATGGGTGAACAAATCCGCGAATTGCAGAAAAATGCATGACCGCAGGAATTGAAGATCTCAACCGTGAACTTTGTAGTGCGCAACAAGGGTATGTGCATTCAATCGAAACCGGAGGCACTTTAGATGGTCCGGGCATTCGTTTTGTCTTATTTTTGAATGGATGCCCGTTAAGGTGTCAATACTGTCACAATCCGGACACGTGGTTGTTGCGACATGGAAAACTGACACCTACGCAAGATATTCTCAAAGAACTGGAAAGTTATGCCTCCTTCCTCAAGCGAGCAAAAGGGGGATTAACCATCAGTGGAGGTGAACCCTTGATGCAACCACGCTTTGCTGAAGCCATTTTCAAAGGCGCAAAAGACATGGGATTGCACACCACCTTGGATACCTCAGGCGCTTTACATGATCGCAGCCCTGATTCGTTTTTTGATCAGGTCGATTTGGTTTTATTGGATTTGAAAGGGGGAGATGATGAAACTCATCGTTTGGTTACACGAAAACCTCTACAACCCACATTAGATTTTGCAGAACGGTTGAAGCGATTAGACAAACCCATTTGGGCAAGATTTGTTTTGGTGCCTGGTTTAAATAATTCTGAAACGCACTTACGGAAAATTGCGAAAATCATCTCTGGATGGGAAAATGTAAAACGAGTGGAAATTCTACCTTTCCACCAAATGGCGTCCTATAAATACGATGAATTAGGCGTCACCTATCCCTTAGAAGGAAAAGCAGAAGCGACCGCCAGAGATGTTACGCTCGCATGGCATATTTTCAGTGAAGAAGGGGTCTACAACACCCGAAATGCTCCGAAACTTGTACGCGAGCACCAACAAGCATCGTAAGAGTGCAAAGAGAAGAGCAGGGGGGCTAAAAAGTTCCTTTACCTCCGTCTTCACCTTTCCGCTATTTTTTCTTGCGATAGTTATAGGCTTTGGGCTCAGGGGTGCCCAACAAATCAGGAGCAAAACCACAAGCGTTCAGTACTTGCCGCGTGGTGCGGAAATGTGTTTTCGCAATACGAGTAAGGATTTCAGGGCCGGCGCGCCGGACCAAATCTTCACCAGTGGGGCGAACATGAGTAGCGCCTTTAGGTAGTGTGCAATTGCTGAGACGACTGAGTTCTTTCATTTCCAAGACAAAACGGTGTCTGGCCAAAATTGAAGCGGCGGCGACTGCAGGATCCGACTCCGCACGGTGGCGCTGAATAAGCTCAATTTGTTTTCCTCTGGTTTTAAGTGCAGTTTTAATTTGGTGTTCAGGTCCAAATTGATCCGCAACTGCGAGAGTTGTTTCCGGAAATCTTTCTAATAAATTCTCTAAAACGGTGGCGTGGGCCCAGGCCAGCAAGCGATTTACGCTGCCCATTTTCTTTACTAAAGGGTTATACTGTTCTGGTGAAAAACACAGTACCTCACAGTGAGCACTGCTTTGATGTAAAAGATTTTCAGCAATTTTAGCGATTTTATCATCTGAACTAATTTTTTTACTATCCCGAACACCCCATTGATCTAGAGAGCTGTAATTTTCAGGGACGAGGTGATAGGCGGCCACCACCAAGGGACCAAAAAAATCACCTTTCCCGCTTTCATCAATACCGATATGTGTGGTGGTATCTGTTTCAAGGTGAGGGGAGGAGGGGGCAGAGCCTGATGCGGGAAGACAACGTTGCAGGATTTCGGGTTCCAAACAAAATTCAATCCATTCTGGGAGACCCTTTCCTTGAGCCACCACTTTACCACTTTCATAGAGCACAATATTGAGTCCGGGTTTCTTTCCTGCCGCCTGCGCATAGGCCACATTTTTCAATTCGTATGAGGATTGTTGTAAATGCTGAAGTAAACGTTGTTGTTCCGGTTGCGAAAGTTTGTCAGTAAACATGTGCATGCAGTCAATTTTCCTTAAATAATTCTTTAATAAGTCCCGCCAATTTTGTTGACAAGCAAAGGAGATGGGCGTTAGATTTATCTAATACAAATCCTTTTCCGTTTAACCTTTCAATGGAGTCTAACATCATGAGAACGCCCACATTTAGCAAACCCTTTTTACTTCTTTTAAGTGGCATCCTATTTCTTGCATGGCAACCTGTTGTCGCTCAAGAAGAAGCTCCTGCTGAAGAAGCTCCTGCCGAAGAAACGCCTGCTGCGGAAGAAGAAACAACTAAGGATACCCTTACGCAAGGTCAAGCTGCGGTAATCATTGCACGTCGTTTGGGTCTGACCACCGAAACCTCTGGTGCCAGTACACAAGCACGCGCCATGCAACTTTTATCAGCACGGGGTGTAAACCCCACAGGAGGATGGGATGCAGATGCTGTCTTATTACCTGGTGATCTTGCTCGGTTGTTGGTTCAAGCTCTTGGTTTAGAAAGTGAATTATCAGAGGCACAAATCGCGGGAACAGATAACAGTCCATATGTAGATTTGTTAATTGAGAAATACGGCGTAGACGTTGAAGATATCGTTTCAGCCAACACCTTAAACGCAAAAGGCAACGCTGGACGTTTCCATCAAATTGGTCTGGTGAACTCATCAGATCCTTTGCTGACTGCAGACGTCCCTACGGGTAACAACGCATCAGATATCCCTGTGTCGCAAGCTGATTTAGAGCAGACCTTGAAAGCGATTGCCAATGAAAATTCTGGTGGACAAGGAAACGTAACTCCTTCTGCTCCTTAATCTATTTCGGTCGAAAACCTTACACCCTACCAACTTTTAAGTAACCCCGATTAAATACATGAGATACATCACATATACCCTCCTAGGTTTCCTGTTAAGCAGCAGCATGTCGCTTCACGCACAAAATGCTAAAAAACCATTCCCTGTAGATATTACGAACTATGTTCGCCTGCAGTATGATGATAACGTTTACACGACCAATGCAGACTCTCCCGGAGGAATCATTTCAAGTTGGGTGATCCTAGAACAAGTCGAATTCTTGCTGGATACCCAACGCGGAAACACTTATTTCGGTTTAAGTTACAGCCCGACCTATAAATATTATGAAGATCGTCCTGGAGATAAAGAGGATTGGAATCAGGACCTAAACTTTAAGTTAAGTCACGATTTCACTCCCCGTACCAGCGTGAACGTAGGTTACATTTTCCGTTATTCTGATGAACCCTCTATTGAAACAGGGGACGTTACTTTCCGGAACAATAATGATTATTACTTCAATGCTGTTGATGTTTCAGTAGTTACCCAAGTGGTCCCTGAAAAAACCTCATTAAAATTCAGCGGACGTTACGTAGATTACGCTTATGTTGATGATCAAGTGGCCGAAACCAGTGATTATCAGGATGCCACTGCTGGATTTGATGTAATTCAAGTAATGGATCCAAGCTCGACCCTCGCATTGCAACTGCGTTATTCGGATTTGCAATACAAAGATAACTTCCGTTCCTCAGACACGACTCAAGCAGGTTTGGCATATAACAAAACCTTCAACCCAAAATTTACGGGTGAAATTCGTGGTGGATATGAGTCTTTAAAACCAACGGATGAAAATGCGCAAGATTCTGACAATCCTTATGTGGATGCAACATTGCGTTATGAACCGCTGAAAGGAAATCGTTTTGCAGTGGGCCTGGGTTACAATCAAGCGAAGTCACCTGTGAACACCTTCACCTTACAAGAGCGTTTCGTAGCTTCCGGTTCTTACTCCACAGATCTGACAGCTTTGCTGACCTTAGACCTTGCGGGCTATTATTCATTAGGCAACTTCTCCGAAGGAAATGCTACAGTCGTTTATGATCCTGAAGTAAACTCTACAGGTGATGAAACCATCATAACTTTTATCGCAACATTAAGCTACGAATTGAACGTTCGTAACTCCTTAGTGTTAAATTACACTTACACCGAATTGGAATCCGAAGTTCGTCCTGACAGCGATTATGACCGTAATCGTGGTTCATTGGGCTGGCAGTACAACTTCTAATTTGACTCAAGTTAAGAATTGAATCTTTTTAATTAGAATTCCGGCGTACTGGTTTTACCGCTCGTACGCCGGTTTTTTATCAGGGTAAGACCTCGAGGGTACTATGGATCATTTGAAGGACACACAGGACGAAAACTCACTCCACTTTCTAGATTATTGGAGGGTGATTAAATCCCGAAAAGAAATCATTCTCATTGTGATGGTGATGGTGATGATAACGGGCGTAATTGTTACCAACTTTATGGACAAGCGCTACAAATCGACTTGTCGCATCCGAATTAATGAAGACTCACAGAATCTTCAGGTTTTTAATATGCGGAGCATGGGAGGGAATTCTTATAATCCATATTTCTTGCTTACCGAATTGGAGATTTTACGATCTGAATCCGTATTAGGTACCGTCTTAGAGAACTTGGATCTCGCCCAAAAATACGCAGAAGAGTTCAATTATTCAGGCGGAGAATTGCCTCGCAAAAAGGCTATGGAAATCCTGAAAAATCGCATCAGTGTCCAACAAAATCGCAACACCAACAGTATTGATATTATTGCGGTTTCTTCTGATCCTGTACAAGCCGCCCGCATCGCAAATGAAATTGCGATTGTCTATGGTGAACAACGTATTGAACAAAGTATTGCTCAAGTACGCACAGGATTAGACACCTTAGAAACATTAATGGAAGAAGAAAATCAAAAGGTGATTGCTGCGGAAGACCGTTTAGAAGAAATTCGTGAAGAACTGGATCTCAATACGATTAATTACGGCGTGCGTATTACGGCTGAATCAGAACGGGTCCGTCAATTACAAGCTGACTTAATGGCGTACCGTGTGGATATGTTGACACGGAAAGCCCGTTTAGAACAATTGGAGAATTTGCAAGGGGAAGGCCTCATTAATTCATTGTTGATGACCGTTCCCGATCAAAGTTTGGAAATGTTGAGAAATCAACAAACTGATTTCGAAATTCAACTTTCAATGCAGCTACAGAACTTAGGTGAAAATCACCCGGACGTTCGTCAAGTGAAAGAAGGGTTAAGAAGAACTAACGAAAAGTTAGAGGGTGCTATCAACGGAATTAAAGCCGGTCTTAAAACAGATTATTTGGTGGCTAAAAGTCGGGTAGATGCACTGGAATCAGAACTAGAATTGGTTGAAGATGCTGAACGAGATGCACAAAGTCGCAAACTTTTACCTTTTGAACGTGCTGAACGTGAAGTGAGGGTGAAAAGATCTATTTTGGCCTCACTGCAAGCACGTGCAGCCCAAGAAGGTGTTGATGTCGCACTACCTCGGGTGCCGATCGAAATTTTTGAACGTGCCATTCCAGCCGATCTCAATGAATTTTACACCCCCAATTACGTCGTAAATATTGCATTATCCCTCTTCTTGGGTGGGTTCTGCGGTGTGGGACTGGCCTTCTTCATTGAGTATCTCGATACCTCAGTCAAAACCGTGGATGACGTAGAGCGCTATTTGAACACTTCAGTGATTGGCGTTATACCTCAGAAGGTGAAAACCTTAAATATTGAAGGCATTGAAAGCCCTCATTCTGAATCCTATCGCGTGTTGCGAACGAATCTCCAATTTTCCAGGGATGGGAAATCTGGTGGCGCCTTTGCGGTAGCTTCTGGTGGAGTAGGGGAAGGGAAATCTACGACCCTATTTAACTTGGCATTCGTGTGTGCGGCCATGGGAGATAAAGTACTTATTGTCGATTCAGACATGCGTCGTCCAGTGCAACACAAAATCATGGGCGTCTCTAATCGATATGGATTGGTGAATGTTTTAATGCGCGATATGCCGATTGAAGACGCCATCAAAACTACAGATTTCGATAACTTGCATTTCCTGCCCAGTGGTCAGCTGCCTAAACACTCAGTTGGGATGCTAGACACACAGCGGGTTCGGGATTTGATTACCAACTTGAAAGCCCGCTATGATTACGTCTTTTTTGATTCACCACCGATTATGGGAATTAGTGATTCCTCTATTCTGGCCAGTGAAGTTGATGGCGTAATGCTAGTCGTTCAATACCGTAAATACCCCAGACAAATGTCTGCACGGGCGAAACGTTTGGTTGAAAATGTTGGTGGAAATATTGCCGGTGTTGTATTAAACAATATCAATATTCTCCGCGATGATTATTATTATTACAATTCTTATTACACACACTATTCTGATCCTGTTGAGGATACAGAAGAACGGGATACAGGTTCTAAAGGCCCTGCACAGGAGCGTTTCTAAATGACAGGTAACAAAATTCATTTCTCTCTCATCTCTACTTTGTTTATGGGGCTGTTGTTTCTTACAGGTTGTAAAAGCGCCCCCCCCGAAGAAGGTTCACGTAAAGAATATGAATACGTACCTCCCGTCATGATCTCAGCGCCCCCTGTACTCATAGAGTCCCCCAAGGCCGATTCTGATGAGGACCTTTCTGCAGATGAAGACGTAGACGTCTCCGAAGAGGACGAAGAATCTGGGGAACAGAAAAAAGGATTCTTTGCCCGTTTATTCTCCAAAGATTCTGACCATGATGAAGATATGCCTACAGTCATACGGGTAGGGGACAATCAGGTGGTTGAACTTGATGAAGATGGCAATCCGATTGAATCCGGCAAACCCTTAGAACATGTCTACCATCTACAAGTCGGAGATGCGTTATTTGTAACCTTATCGGGTTCCGGAGGTCTGAATGAGCAAATCGAAACTTTGGTAGACAATGAAGGTAAAATTAAATTACGGTTCATTGGTAGTGTCAAAGCCGTTGGACTCAGTGCCACCGAATTAGAACGTGAAATCAAAGCCGAATACACGGAGCGTCAAAAAATCTATAAAGATCTAACTGTACGCGTAGTTGTGCCCAATAACTTTTATTTTATTGGGGGTGAAGTGCGGCAGGCTGGACGTTTCCCTTTGGTAGGCCGGGTGACCTTAAGTCAAGCCATCGTCGCTGCGGGTAACTTTACCGAGTGGGCCTCAAATGAGGTGGTTTTGGTTCGTAACAATGAAAAAGTGATCATTAACTATAAACGTATTCGAAAAAATCCGAATTTAGACTTCGAGTTATTGACCGGTGACACGATCACAGTGGGCCGTTCTACGTTTTAAAGGTTTATGGGTAGTCGCCGAAGAAAATCTAAACGTCGGAAAGGGAGTGTAGCATCACCTACACAAGACTTTCCGACCTTTCGTCGATTTTGGATTCTAGCTTTATTCAGTGCACTCTTGGGGATGGTTACCCTCTTTGGGGGAACCCGAATGTGGGCTGCGGGACCTTTCTTGATTCCCTTGTTGCTCTTAGGCTCAGGCTTCCTCTTTTTTACATTTTGGCAAAGTAACCATACTCATAAAACCCTCGCCTTACCCAGGGATTTCTTTTTTTGGATACTGCTCCTCCTCTATGTGGGGATAAGGGCTGCATTCTTTTCTTCCGTTCCTTATGAAACATGGACGGAAATGGGGTTTTTATTTATAGCCTGGATTCTTTATGGTCTTTTTTCTGATCTCGGGAATCAATCAGGAACCTGGACCCTGGTCGCTTTTTTCCTTTTAGCCACAGTGTTGGCTCACGCCTTATGGGCCTTGTCCCTACACTGGCACGAATCGGCCATGGTGCTGTGGCTCCCACGCCCTGCACAATATGGTATGCGCGCCAGTGGCACCTTTATTTGTCCCAACCACTTTGCTCATTTCATTCAAATGGGAACGGTATTGGCATTGGGGATTTTATTCACCCCCAAAGCACGGCTAAGTTTACGCTTATTTGCAGCCTACGTTTTGATTCCATGCCTAATCATACAAGTACTCACTCATTCCCGTTCAGGATTAATTGGAACCTTTGTGGGCTTGAGCGTTATTTTATTTGGTAAAGCCTTGCGGAAAGGGTGGAAGCGAACGGTAGGGTCTTTGTTGGTCATCGGCCTAAGCGCTTTCATTTGCATTTATGCGTTAATTCAATTTTACCCTCCGATGCGGGCACGCATGGTTCGGGATGTGGATACCAATATTCGGATTACGCAAATATGGCCGGATACTTGGTCAATGATTCAAGCTGAAGGATTTTGGGGAACGGCACCGGGTGTTTACATTCACACCTTTCCTCAGTACCGGGAACATTTTAATAGTTCTCGGCTCTATTTAGAATATGCTCATAATGAATTTTTAAATACTCTAGCCGAATATGGGTGGTTGGCTTCATTCTTTATTCTGGGCCTCTGTTGTTGGATGGTCGGCATTTGGATAAAAGCCATCGTCAAAACAAAATCGGATCAAAGCGCAATGATCCCGATCATGATGCTGGCTTTAATGGCGAGCACCATGGCACATGCCATATTCGATTTTAATCTCCATATCCCTGCAAACGGATTCCTGTTCGTTTCTTTGTTAGGATTACTGTATGGCGTAGGCCTACAACAAGGTGTTTGGTCGCCAGTCAAAACCACGTCGTGGAATACTACGCGCTTATACAGTCTTACAGGATCTGTGGCCTGTTTAATACTGATTCCCTTTGTTGTGAAAATGATGATGGCGAGTTGGGCGGAGCATCAAATGAAAATGGCAACAGACCTGGAGCAAAAGGCCAAATATGCAGAAGAAATTCTCACTTGGGATTCCTGGAATTCATTAGGATGGACCTTGCAAGGAGACGATTACAATCAACAAGCCTTCTTCATGCATGATCCAGAACAAAAACAAGACTTGATCAAACAAAGTCGGAAAGCATATGAACAAGCCATCGCACGGAATCCTTATGATAAATCCGCACGGGCCGGGTTGGTAAAGTTAGCGCGTAGTGAACAAAACAATGAACTCGCTTTGGAGTTAATTGAAAACTTAAGCACCATTTCTCCTTTTGATGTAAGTATTTTAATTCAACAGGGATTGATTCTTCGAGAGTTAGGACGAAATCAAGAGGCGCTAGAAGTCTTTGAAAAAGTAGAGAAAATGCAGGGAAATGCCAGCCGTCAGGTGACACTCAATATTCGAAGTCTTCGACGCATTTTAGCCGATGATAAAAAATGACATTTTTCTTCCCCTCATTGTTGACAGTCAATGGGGTCTTGCTGTATAAGCGTCGCTCACCAATGGCGTGGTGGCAGAGTGGTCTAATGCGCGGGATTGCAAATCCTGTATTCGTCGGTTCGAATCCGACCCACGCCTCCATTTTCTCTCAGAGGACAATAACATGCTAGTTCCCGAAGATTTAAAGTATACCGAAAGTCACGAGTGGGTACGTTTAGAAAATGGTCTTTGCCGTGTAGGCATTACCGAATTTGCTCAAAGCCAATTGGCTGACCTTACCTTTGTTGATTTACCTGAAGTGGGGAGCACGGTTGAAGCGGGGGATGAAGTAGCGGTTGTTGAATCAGTAAAAGCTGCTTCTGATGTTTACGCTCCGCTGTCAGGTGAAGTTGTGGAAGCCAATGATGCGTTAAGTGATTCACCCGAAAAAATTAATGAAGATTCATTTGGTGAGGGGTGGTTGTTTGTAATCAAACCTGAGGATCCCGCAGCCTTAGAGGCCTTACTCACAGCAGAGGCTTACCGCGAGTTACTCCCGAAGGAATGACGCCTTCACGATTTTGTATTTTTGACAAACCGCTTCCTTATCCGGAAGCGGTTTCTTTGCAGGAAGAGCTCGTGAAAGCACGGCTCGCAGACGAAATTCCTGACACCTTCCTCCTGTTACAGCATCCACCTGTCATCACGCTGGGACGTCGGGGTCGACGCTCTTTCTTGCTGGCCAGTGAGGAGGCGTTGGCTCAAGAGGGCATTTCTGTATTTACCTCTTCACGCGGAGGAGACGTCACCTATCATGGTCCGGGTCAATGGGTACTCTATCCCATACTTAAATTAAGTCGAAATGAAATGGGGGCACATGGTTATTTGCATGCGCTCGAATCAGTCTCCCTCCAAACCGCAATTCATTTTGGCATCGATGCCTTTCGCAAGGAAGGCAAAGCTGGGGCTTGGTGTGCAGAAGGAAAGTTTTCAGCCGTGGGATTTAAATTCTCACGCTGGGTCACTTCACACGGCTTAAGTTTAAACGTACGCCCGAATTTAGGAGCCTTTGATTTGATTGTAGGCTGTGGGCTCGTTGGAGAGCGCGTCGCGTCATTTAAATCGGTCTTAGGAGATCAGTGCCCCGACATGGACAGGGTGGCTGAAGTCATTCGAGAACAGATAGAACACATCTTTCAACGTTCACTGGTCGACATCTCCGAAAAGCAGCTGCTTAGCCCACAAATCTAAAATAGCGTAAGTAAATATACAGGCTAGAAATAGCTACACTGATCAGCAGCGTGGGGAAACCCAACTTAAAGAAATCTCCAAAACTCAATTTGTACTTATTCTTCCGGGCAATTTGAGTGACCACAACATTTGCAGAGGCACCAATCAGCGTGCCGTTACCGCCCAAACATGCACCTAAGGCCAAGGACCAGTAGAGAGGTTCGGCGATCGTTTGAAGGGCTTCTGCACTGTTGGGGTCTAGCCCTGCCGTTTCACAAAACCCTGGGATGATGGAATTTAAAATAGGAATAAAGGAAATCACCAGAGGGATGTTATCTAAGAAGGCGCTGGCAAGGGCACTGAACCATAAAACCGCTAACGCGGTAATCAATAAATTCCCTTTTGTGAGATCGATCACATGGTTGCCTAACACTTCAAATAGTCCATTTTCTTCGAGTGCACCCACCATCATAAACAGCCCAATGAAGAACATAATGGTACTCCATTCCAGTTTAGCCAAGGCATGATGAATGTCCTGTTTGCAGATCAAACACATCAAAAAACCACCTGCCAACGCAATAATGCCTGTATCTACTCCGATGGTATGGCTTAAAAAGAATCCCAGCAACACCAAGCCCATACAGGGAAGTGCCAGTTTTAATCGTTTGGGATGAATAATGGCCAATTGCGGTTCCGCCTGCATTAAATTACTTTTTGCAGCTTCAGAAACTTTGAATTGATTTCCTAAACGAAACTTCACGATCAAACCCAGAACCAACAGAATAATCAACGCAATCGGACCTAAATTTATAAAGAAATCGTTAAAAGTTAAATGCGTTTTGGAGCCAATAATAATATTGGGCGGATCTCCGACCAAGGTACCTGTCCCCCCGATATTGGAAAAAATAGCTTCTAAAATGAGGAAGGGGGTCGTGGGGATTTCCAGTAATTGAGTGATCAATATCGTAATGGGAGCGATCAAAATAATGGTGGTTACATTATCTAAAAAGGCCGAAAGCACAGCGGTGACCAACAACATTAAAATAAGCAGTCGAGGGCCATCTCCTTTAGTAACTTGTGCAGTTACGATCGCAATCCATTCAAATAGCCCTGTAGATGCAAGAATATTTACACACATCATCATGCCAATAAGCAGGAAAATCACATTCAGATCAATTCTTTCTGCGGCCGCATGATAATGAATTTGATGCGTACAAATTAAGAGCGCGGCCCCTAAGATTGCGGTTATCGTTTTATCGACTTTCTCGGTGGCAATGAAGAAATAGGCGATCAAAAAGATGATCAATGAAGGAATAAACGTGGTGGGCTCAGGCATGATCGTAAGTTAAAAGTTAATAGCTCTGTCCAATACAGAAAGTCGGTCAATAACCCCCAGCAATTTCCCATTGGGTGCGGTGACAAAAACTTTGAGCCGTTTCTTCACCGAAAGTTGGAAAATGACTTCAATGAGTGTCGCCGTGGGAGGAACCGTTGCGACTTCTTTATCCATGATCCCCGAAGCCGTCATTTGATTTTCATTTTGAAAATATTTATCGAGGGGGTTGAAATTACGTACAAAAGAAACGCTTTGAAGTTGGGTGAAGAATTCAGGCATTCCGTAATAAAACACATTATCAGCGGTAAGCTGTCCCACCAAAATCCCCTCGTCATCCACCACTGCAATGCAGGCCTCTTTGTGTTTGTACATCAAATGAGTCGCATCCTGCAACTGAGTATCTTCAGTGAGCGTTACTCGTGGGGGCAGCATAATATCCGATGCCGTTACGCTGAGTTGCAGGTTTAAGTCGTAATCTTTTAGGTAATTGTAGATGGTCTCCGCATCAGGAGCATTTAAAAAATATTGATGAACGGCAGGATCATTCAGTAATCTAGCCAACGTAGACCAAATTTTGATCACAATATTGGGTGTTTCCGCTGGCGCGATCACCATGCAGGACAATTGAACCGGCAAGTCATCAATACATTTATAGGGGAGCGGTTTGGCCAAAACGGCAATACACAATCCCAGATGATTAAAACCATTCACACGGGCATGAGGCACCAAGATCCCATTTCCCAATCCCGTACTTTGCTTTTCTTCCCGTTCCAGTAACATTGCAACCAAGTCATCAAGTGTATTCTCTTTGCGGATACGGTCAGGCAGATGGGTATGAATGGCCTGGGCTTGTTGACGCAATAAATCTTCAATCCCATTTGCGTCTACGCCAGTAAGGATCGATTCAGGTTGAATAAATTTCAGAAGATTCATGTAAGAGCATCAATCATAAAACCCTCAGGTAAACAATTTTATTCACACGGCTTAAATTCGAGTTCGGAATTGATCTTCCGACCTGCCATAGGGTAGATGGTACATATGATTGAATCAGTATTTCATAAAATTGCGATCTTGAAAGGCGGGTCTGGTTCGGAACGTGACGTTTCGTTAAAATCAGCAGCCGCGGTAGCTACGGCCTTACGTACCCAGGGATTAGAGGTAGAAGAAGTCGATGTTCGCACCTTAAATTTTACGGTACCGGAAGGCGTAGAAGCCGTTTTTCCTGTAATTCATGGAGAAATGGGTGAAGACGGAATTGTACAAAGACGCTTAGAGGAACTGGGATTCCCCTATGTGGGATCTCGAAGTTGGGAAATGCCACGCAGTTTTGACAAAGAAGTAACCCATGCACTTTTACAAACGGTAGATGTCCCCATGGCACCATGGGAAATGGTGGAACCCGGTCAGACGGTGAGCCTCTCAGCTCCAGTGGTGTTAAAAGCGCCGCGCCAGGGGTCGAGTATCGGCTTAGAAATTGCAACACAGCACCGAGACATCGCAGATGCGCTGGAAAGTGTGCGCAAATTTGATCGCAGAATTTTAGCAGAGTCGTTTATTGAGGGAACCGAATGCACGGTGGGTATTGTGGGGGAGGACGTGCTACCCGTGGTGCAAATTAATCCGCACTCGGGCACCTATGATTATGAAGCCAAATACCAACGCAACGACACCCAATATTTGGTTCCCGCACCCTATAGCGATGAACTCACAAACCTATTGCAGTCCCTGGCGTTAAAAGCCTATCATATCCTGGGTGGTCGCCATTTGGGTAGGGTCGATTTCCGAGTGGATCAAAAGGGAAGTCCTTTTGTTCTTGAGATGAATCCCTTGCCCGGATTTACCGCCACGAGTCTATTACCCAAAGCTGCCGCGGCTTGCGGGATTGATTTTCAAACGCTCTGTGTTCGCATTCTGAATCAGGCCGAGGTAGTGTAAAAAATATGGCATCTAAACCTATTAAAAAAACGAAAAAACGGACAACCAAACGCAAAAACAGCGTGTTACAGGTGAAATCCACCTCTCGTGGAAATTCAACAGGTCTCCCCACTGGGGCATTCTTTTTGTTCGGTGGACTGTGCTTGTTGATGTTGGGCTGGGGCCTGTGGCTTTTCTTCGGTTGGATGGGTGATTTGCTGTTTATGAAAAATGAGCGCTTCACCTTGCAAGAAGTGGTGGTGAATTCTGATGGAGCGATCTCCATACCTGTTTTGAAAAGTTTGTCGGGGATTCAAGAGGGAGAAAACTTGTTTAACGTCGATATTCAAAATGTGCAGAAACGCATGGAGAACCAGGCCATTGTGCGCAAAGCTGTGGTAAGACGCGTTTTGCCGGACACCATTGCAATTACCGTAAATGAACGGGTACCCATCGCCCGCATGGGAAGCGTCGGGGGAAATATGAATTGGGTGCTCGATGAAGAGGGAATCATTTTGCGTAAAAGTTTTGATCATAAACATCTTCCGTTAATTCGAGGAATCGATGTGAAAATGATGCAACAGGGAGGGGATCTTTCCGAGGGAAGGTGTGGCCCTGTGTTGCCTTATTTAACCACATTACGCGATATGCCCGGTCGCATCAGGGACTTACTCCCGGTACAGGATGTGAATGTCGGAAACCCCGGCTTTTTAGATTTCCGATTAAAGGATGGCTTTAATATTTATTTTCCAAATGAAGGAAATATTGAAGAACTGATTATGAAGGCATCCCGCGGAATTTATGAAATTCAAAATCGTGAATTAAATATCACCTTTCTTGATATGCGTCCGGAAGGTCAAAATAAAATTGGAGCTCCGGAATAACTATGGCACATCCGATTGCAGTCTTGGAAATTGGCACCTCAGAAGTAAGAGTCTTGGTCGCTGAACCTCGTGAGGACGGTCATCTGATGATTACCGGCGTGGGGCGTTATCCCTCGAGTGGGGTCCGCAAAAGTGAATTAATCGATTTTGAAAATGCAAAAATCTGCCTTAAAAATGCGATTATTGAAGCTGAAAAAAATGCACAAGTTTCCATTCAGGAAGTTTTAATGGTGTTCAGTGGCGATCATATTCGTCAGGTCGTAAACCGCGGAACGGTGAGTGTCTTGTCTCCGGATAGAATCATCACGGCTGACGAACGTGAAGAAGTGATGGAAGCAGCCCGGGCGATTAATTTACCGCACGATCACGAAATTATTCATACCTTGACCTGCAAATATTACATCGAGGATCGCAAAGACGGTGTGTTAAATCCGGATGGCATGGAAGCCTCTCGTCTCTCTTTGGACATGCTCATTCTCTATGGACAGAGTAACCGACTACGCAATCTTTTCCGTTTGGCCGAGGAATGTGCCCTGGAAGTGAGCCAAGTAGCATTTGCCGGGCTTTGCTGCGGATTATCCGTCCTCACCCCTCAACAAAAAGAGGTGGGGGGGATTTTAATTGATTTAGGGGCCGGGACATCAGATTACGTGGTGTATTCCGACCAATTTATTGCCTTGGCCGGTTCTTTAGGGGTAGGGGGCGATCATGTGACCAATGATTTAGCTGCCGGGTTAAATTTATCGACCGCTCAAGCAGAACGATTAAAAATCAAATATGGTGCGGCCATGGTGGATTTAAGTTCGCGTGGACGTCGGATTCCGATTCCTCCTGAAACAGGCTTCAGAGCTCAAGAAGTCCTTTCTCGGGACGTGAACACCATCATCCATGCCCGCATGGAAGAAGTTTTTGAATTAATCAAAGCACAAGTGGATAAAGACGTACGCAAAAAAAACTTTGGAGCAGGCGTGATCCTCACAGGCGGAGGCGCACAAATGACCCGCATTCAAGATTTAGCGTCACGCGTCTTTCAAATGCCCTGCCATATCGGAGTGCCCCGTGAAATTAGTGGCTTGGCATTACCTTCTGAAAGCCCAGAATTTGCAGCTACCGTAGGTATGCTCAAATACAGTCTTCGTTCTGGAGCTAATGCTACACGAGGACCCGTATTTGGAAACTTGATCCGTAAAATGTTTGGCAAACCATGAGTACGTCCCCACTTTTAACTGATAACAGCCCTCAAATCAGGGATGATCTCCCTATCTTGTTTCTTGCAGTAGGAAATGCAGGCGGGCAATTAATTTCGCATTTACCTAAGCGTGTTCCTGAGTTGACCTATGTTGCGGTAGACACAGACCAAAGCAGTCTGGATGCCTTGACTTTTGAACGAAAAATCTTGTTAGGTGAAACCTTAACGGGAGGCATGGGCACAGGAGGTAATTTTGATCTGGCTCAACAATGCCTGGATGCTGGTGAGGATCAACTTTACAGTTTATTTCAAGGGTTCAAGGTCTTGGTTTTGGTTGCGGGTTTAGGGGGAGGCACCGGCGGGGGGCTAGGGCCTTCACTGGCGGACCGTGCACGCGAATCGGGGTTAATTGTCATCTCTGCGTTGGTCCAACCCTTAGAAGCCGAGGGAGGAACGCGCAGAAACTTAGCCGAGTCTTCCCTGCAGCAGTTTAGAGAAACCAGTGACGGCGTCATGTTGTTTCCTCTAGAAGCATTAAAATCTCAAGAAGATCCCAGTATGGTTTTGCCGCGTTTGCTTAAAAAATGTGGTATGGAAATTGGACGGGCCATGGGCGGACTCGCCGTACTTTTACGTTCCGGATGGTTGATCCCTTTGAGCATTCAAGATTTGATTCAAACCCTAAAACGTGCGGATGGATATTGTCGATTGGTTGCAGTGTCTGCCGATGGCGAAGATCGGATCCCTCACTTATTGGATCAACTCTTTAGTCATCCTCTCATCGATCGCGGAAGTTTACTAGCCCACAGTGGTGGCGTGGTGGTGGGCATGCTCTGCGGTCCACTCACTCCTGTAAGCGATTTAGAACGCATTAGTTTAGAGGTGCGACGGGTCTTACGTTCGGATGCTGATTTAAAAATCGGCGTTGCCCAAGATGAACGATTTGGATCTCATATTGCGTTGGTCGTAATGGTTGCTGAACAATGGTCAACCGCACCGGTTGGACTCGAGTTGTTAGCTGAAGAAAATGCATTAGAGGATGAAGAGATTGAAGCAGGTGGTGAGCAAAGTGCACTTAAAACACGTAAAATGTTGGTGCAGGGTGAGATTGAACTCGCGACCTCCGCGCGATACAAAGAACGCTTCAAAGGCATGGCACCCACGATTGTCGAAGGGGCAGATTTAGATACACCCACCTTCATACGCAAAGGCTTGCGTTTAAGCTTTCACAAGGAAAGCTCTTCATGATCAAAGCCCTCCTCATGTGGCTTGTACTGGGGGGCGTAATTTGGGCTGAAGAGTATTCGTCTCTGCCAGAGCTTACTCAGATTCAGTCTGAGGTTACACGATTGGGAAGTGAACAGTATGAAGATCGACTCCACGCAAATCTTCGATTGGAAGAGTGGGGCGAAAAGTATCCCAGATATTTGCTGACGCAATTGGTGTCACTCTATCCACAACAAGATGACCCTGAAGTGATCTATCGCATGGAAATTTTGTTAAAAAAATGGGCGAAAGTGACTTTATTTAATGTGCCCAGGGGATTTTTAGGGATTAATTTTGAGTATCGTCGTGCCAGTCGTGCGACAGAGTCTTACATTGCGGTCCTCTCCGTCGTCGACGGTTCTGCCGCAGACAAATCAGGATTAAAAAATGGAGATCAAATCATCAGGGTTGATGACAGCGAAGTGAAAACATTCAGCTCTGATCAAACTTTTTCTCAACTGATTCAACAAAAGATGCCTTTGCAGCAAATTTCATTGCTGGTGAAACGCGCCGACAAGGTATTCGAAGTAGATGTTTTTTTGGGGTATCGGCCAATGCTCTATAGAGACTTTACCGAGTTTGAACTCGTTGAAGATTTCAAAGTTCGTGACTGGTTAAAACAGATAAAAAAGGGTCCCTCCACGAATCGGAATCAACCCGTAGGTAGCTTTGAAGCTCAATCACCATGAATGCCGCTTAACGTCTTTGACTCAGAAGTCCAGATCGGTAGAGCCAATACAGCAATGTCATTACTGCGGAAATAGCAGAAGCAAGATAGGTAAGAAAAGCCGCATTAAGTACGGCACTTGCATCAGCTTCTTGCGCCGGGCTGACCACACCATCACGCACCAATACTTTTTTAGCCCGCGCACTGGCATCCCACTCTACAGGAAGGGTTACCAAGGTAAACAGCACAGATACGGTGAGCAATAAAGCCCCTGCAATCATCATATTCTGTCCCATGGGTGAACCACTCATAAACAATCCCAACATCAGCAAGGGCATACTGAGCTTACTTGTGAACGTGGTTGCTGGAACCAAACGAGATCTCAAAGCCAAGGGTTTATAGCCAGAGGCATGTTGGAGTGCATGACCTGCTTCATGACAGGCGACCCCCACGGCAGACAATGAACGACCATCAAAGACCTGAGGACTCAGTCTAAGGACTTTGCTCCGTGGATCATAGTGATCACTTAAAAACCCTTGAACTTTTTCAATTCCCACATCTTGAATATGTTCGCGTTGCAACATTTGATGGGCCGCTTGCGCGCCCGTGAGCCCACTTGACGCGGCAACTTTCGAGTATTTATTAAACCGAGACTTCGTAAGCGCTGAGGCATACATGGACAACAGCAATGCGGGCAGGGCAAAAATAAAATAGACTGGGTCAAAAATCATGAGGATCACGCTCCAAATAAAGAGATAAAGAAGGGTTCACAATATAGAGACCCCTTGAGTGAGGAGTGTTCAATTTTAAAGCAACGCTTTTGCTTTCGCACTAAAGATCACCATGCTGTGAGGTTTCACCATGATGGAGCTTCCCATATTCGAACGATGTACCCGGCGAGCGGTCGTGTATGCCCGCATGATCCATTTAAATTTATCAGTATCAGGCATATTAAAACGCAAGGGTCTTGCGGAAGCATTGAAGAAAATCAATACATCCTCATGATCTTTATCGCTACGTAAATGCTTCGCTAATCCACTGATACGCAAGCCTACGGCTTGGTCTTCTCTCCAGTTCGGGGCTTGATTTTTAGGACCAATCCAATGTACCCGCCCCGCAGCAATCTCAGAACCTTGGTCATGAACCAAACCATTAAACTGCAACGCGGGCAGGGAGGCCCGCAATTCCGTCATTTTCTTAAAAAATTCAAGGAGATCTTGATTTTCAGGTGTTAGATCCCAATTTAACCAACTCAGTTGATTGTCCTGACAATAGGCATTGTTATTGCCTTTTTGTGTCCGTCCCATCTCATCACCTGCCGGAATCATGGGGATTCCTCGAGAGATGAGCAGAGTGGCTAAAAAGTTTTTTTGCATCCGCAAACGCAAGGCTTCAATTTTAGTGTCGGTACTTTCACCTTCCACCCCACAATTATTACTGTGATTTTCCTTTTCACCGTCGCGGTTTTTTTCGAGATTCGCTTCATTGTGTTTTTCGCGATAACTCACCAAATCGCGTAAGGTAAATCCATCATGACAGCACACGAAGTTAATGGTCTTCGAGCTTCCCATGGGTTGACCGGCATACAAATCTTCACTGCCCAATAAGCGCGTAGCAAAACTGGAGAGTAGGCCGGGTTCTCCAGACCAAAACCGCCGCACATCATCCCGATATTTCCCATTCCATTCAGCCCATCGTTTTGAGGGAAAGGACCCCACTTGATAAGCTCCTGCTGCATCCCAGGCTTCGGCAATCATTTTGGTGTCACGCAAAATAGGATCTTCATCAATGGCCTCAATCAAAGGAGGGCGTTTGAGCATTTCTCCTTTACGCCCCCGACAGAGAATCGATGCGAGATCAAACCGAAAACCGTCAATATGATATTCCATCACCCAATGCCTCAGACTGTCTAAAATCAGATGACTGACTACCGGATGATTACAATTCACGGTATTGCCACAACCACTGTAGTTGGTGTGACGACCTTCTTTGCTATCCATAATGTAGTAGACATCTTCCCCTAAAACTTTGAATCCCGTATTGTATTCATTATCGCCCCCTTCAGAAGTGTGATTGTAGACCACATCGAGAATCACTTCCATGCCGGCCTCATGAATCGCTTTTACTAAAGCTTTAAATTCATCCACCTGAGCCCCTTGATTACCGCTACTGGAAAAACGGCTCATGGGGGAAAAGAAATTTTGGGTACTGTAGCCCCAATAATTACGTAATTGAGAACGGGCATCTCCTTGATGAAAGTACTCCATTTCATCAAACTCATATACGGGAAGCAGTTCAATTGTGGTTACACCTAAAGATTTCAAATAGGGGATTTTCTCGATAAAGCCTTTGTATGTTCCGGGATGATTGACCCCACTTGCTGGACCTGCCGTAAAACCGCGCACATGCACTTCATAGACAACCATCTCGTTCCACGGAATTTGAGGCGATTGATCTTTTCCCCAATCAAATTGAGAATCCACAATGACTCCTTTCGGAAATGCTTTGCCTGTATGAAAGGGTTCTCCGGGGTGTCGGATATTGCTGTGTCCCCACTGAACAGGTCCCGCCACGGCGGGGGCATAAGGATCGAGGACAAATTGATCCGCAGGGAAACGGTGTGTATCACGGTTTACCCGCCAAGCATAACACCATCCCGCTTTGACTCCAGGAACCACCACACTCCACAAATCTCCAAAATGGTGAACGTCAGGGTTTAAGTGTATTTCTCTGATGGGCCTTAAATCTGTAGGGTTTTCAAACAAAAAGAGGTCTAACGTATCCGCATCTCGGCACCAAAGTGTAAATCGACACATATCCCCCTCTAAATGGGGACCCAAGGAATGATAAGGGGAAAGCGTTCCCGCGTATTGATTAAAAAAAGTGGCTTTAGGCATGGGGGAGGTTCTAACGAATAAACCCCTCAGCTGTCACGCCAGATCTGTGGTGGAAACCAGATTGTTTTAGAGAAAAGTCCTGAATGCTAATTTTGTAGGTTTTCTGAAGTTTTTAACTCTTGCCTGTTGCCAATTTTTGAGGAAAGGAGTAGGTCTTATTTACTGGTTCGTATTTCCTGCACATGGAGGTAATCGCCAGCGTGATCCGGATCAGGTGATCCGGAACGTGAATGAACAGAAAGAAATCGAGGGAGACTCTACATGGAAGATTCAATCGCCAGAGAAATAGTACAGATCGAACGGAAACAGTTTTTCTTTGATCTACGAGAAAACCAACGTGGCATCTTGTTGCGGATTACGGAAGAGGTCCGCGGACACAGGGACACCATCATTGTACCCGCTACCGGACTGAAAGATTTCAGTGAAGCGCTCAATCGCATGATTGATGTCATTGAACAAGAAGGGCTTGATCCCACAGATCCTACATCAGAAGATGACTTTTATGATGATGACATTCCTCAAGAAGACGAAGAGGATGAGGACGAAGAGGATTATTAATCATTAATGAACCTACTCCAAAAATCCCGGGATTTTCCCCGGGATTTTTTTACTCGTTATTAATGATGAGATTATGGTTGGAATGTTATTATGATGCGAACACTTGAAGCACCTGTACTCATCGTGGGGACGGGGATAGCCGGACTCAGAGCCGCACTGGATATCGCGAAAAATCGAAAAGTTATCCTCGCAACCAAAAGAAGTGCAGATACCTCAAGTAGCGATTGGGCACAAGGGGGGATCTCTTGCGTGATGGATGCTGGAGATAGTTTTGAAGCTCATATTCAAGACACCTTAAGTACGGGTTCAGGCCTATGTGATGAAGATGCGGTAGAAGCGATCATTCACGGGGGGCCAGAAGGCATTAGGGCCCTGGAAAGCGTAGGCGTTGTCTTTGAACGCAGTGGCAACACCGATAATGAATATGACTTGGGCCGGGAAGGGGGGCATAGTCATCGCAGAGTACTCCATGCCGGTGACATTACGGGACATGAGGTAATTTTGCGGTTGGTTAAGGCCGCGACAGAACATCCCAACATCACCTTACTTGAAAAAGTGATGGCCATTGATTTGGTCACCACGGGGTGGCTCAAAGAAGAGGGCGTAAATACCTGTATCGGAGCCTATTTTTTGGGCGAAGGCGGTGAAGTTTTTGCTGTAAAGGCTGAACATACCATTTTAGCCACGGGTGGCGCGTGTAAAGTCTATCAATACACCTCTAATCCAGATATCGCCACTGGGGATGGTATTGCCATGGCTTGGCGGGCAGGATTACCGATTAAAAATATGGAAATGGTTCAGTTCCATCCCACCTGTCTGTACCATCGTAAAGCAAAATCCTTTTTGATTAGCGAAGCCGTGCGGGGCGAAGGGGGCATTTTAGTAAATGATAAGGGTGAACGATTTGTAGAACAATTTGACCCTCGTGGTTCTTTGGCACCCCGTGATGTCGTGGCACGGGCCATTGACCATGAAATTAAACGAAGTGGAGCCAAATGTGTTTACTTGGATATCACCCACAAATCTGCTGAATTTTTAAGAAATCGTTTTCCCAACATCTATCAGCGTTGTTTAGAACTGGGCTTGGATATGGCGACAGAACCCATTCCTGTGGTACCCGCTGCGCATTATTTTTGCGGGGGCGTTGAAGCCGATGTCGATGGATCGACCCGAATGCCAGGACTTCATGTCATTGGTGAAGCCTCGTGTACAGGTCTACATGGCGCCAATAGGCTCGCCAGTAACAGTTTATTAGAAGGGTTGGTTTCAGCCGGCTTAGTGGCTAAAAAAATCACTTCAGAAACCACACACCCTCCTCGCACGCTGAGCATTCCTGATTGGGAATCCTATCACGCCGTGCCCAGTGATGAAGCCGTGGTCGTGGAACACAATTGGAACGAAGTGCGTACATGCATGTGGGATTATGTCGGTATTGTTAGAACCGATAAACGTTTGGACCGTGCCCATCGACGTATTAAAAATTTGCGCAATGAGATACGGGAATACTATTTAGACTATTTGGTAACACAAGATGTGCTCGAATTGCGGAACTTGGTTACAGTCGCCGAATTGGTCATTCGATGCGCCAAACGACGAAAAGAAAGTCGTGGCTTGCATTACACCTTAGACTATCTGGAAATGTTGCCTTCGGCTGAAGAAACGGTGATTGATGATCCTCCTGGGGAATCATTAAACATGTTGGACAGTCGGGTGGAGCACCATGGCTAACGCTTTGGTTTTGGTGGGGCACGGAAGTTCGAAAAATCGAAATACCCGAGTGCCCCTTGACAACATCGTGTCAGAAATTCGCAAGCGGAAGCTCTATGATGAAGTCTGTTGTGGATTTTTAAAGGAAGACCAGCGCATTTGCAAGGTGTTGGCACCACTGCAAAGCCACAAGATTACGGTGGTACCCTTTTTTATTGCAGATGGGTATTATACTAAAAACATCATCCCGTCTTGTTTACAGAAAAACCAAAAGTCGGCCCCGCACCAGGTCTATTATACCCCGGCGGTAGGATCACATCCTCTGTTTGCTGACCTGATTTTGAAGCATGCCAAGGACGCTGGATGGCGAAAAGGGGACAGTTTGGTGGTGATGGGGCACGGAACACAGAAGAACCCTGCTTCCGGTCGAAATATTTACCTTCAGGCTGATCGCATACGGCGGAAATACCCCCGCGAAGAAATTATGACCACTTTCATCGATGAAGCCCCATTTGTGACAGATGCGTGGACGCTTTGTCGTGGACAACGTATTGTAATTGTTCCGTTGTTTATTGGCGATGGATGGCATGTAACCGAAACCATCCCTGAAGACTTGGGGCTCACCAATGGTCAGGCCTTCAAAGGATCCAGAAGTATGGTCATGACCTCAGCTGTAGGGACTGATCCGGGATTGGTGGACGTGGTTTTATCGCTCGCAGCACTTGCACCATAACATTAGCCTTCAAAAGGCACGTAAATTCAAGGCCTGACTAAAGCGAGTTCTGTTGTCCCGTTTGATCTGAAGTCCGTAGCTGCGTTGCATGACAATAGGCAATAGCTAATGCATCTGCGGCATCATTTTGGGGGATTTCTTTCAATGCGAAAAGTCGTTTGATCATCATGGCCACTTGAGTTTTATCAGCGGCTCCACTTCCCACAACCCCTTGTTTCACTTTGCGAGGAGCGTATTCATAAACGGGAAGCCCCGCAGTGGCACAGGTGCAAATAACGGTGCCTCGGGCTTCTCCTAAAATAAACGCGGTTTTAATATTTTTACAAAAGAAGATTCCTTCGATGGCCACCGTATCCGGTTTTTCTTTGGCAATGACTTCCGCCAATTGAGCCTGCAGTTGAACTAAACATTTACTACGAGGCCAAGAGGCGGGAGCATGAATGCGACCGTAGGTGACGGCTTGATGTCGGATCCCGTTGGATTGGATAACCGCAACTCCGGTTGAACGCAGTGAGGTATCCACTCCCAGAATCCGAACGAGCTCAGCCATCTTCTAATTGTTCCGCAATTTCGTCTGACACATCCATATTGGTGTATACGTTTTGAACGTCATCGAGATCTTCAAGTTGTTCGATGAAGGCCATGACTTGTTTGGTTTTCTCCACATCGGTCATCTCAAATAGCATGTCGGGAACCAAGGTCATTTCAGTATCAATGGCATTGAATCCTGCTTTTTCAAGTGCATCACTAACCGCAGGATAATCCGTAGGCTCAGTGGTGACCACAAAACTATCGCCTTGTTCTTCAAAATCAGCAGCTCCAGCTTCCATGGCCGCTTCCAACAAGGCTTCTTCGTCAGTATTTTCGGTGGAGAACGTAATCAAACCTTTCCGTTGAAAACTGCGGCTTACGCTTCCGGTTTGACCCAAGTTGTTGTTCGCTTTGTTAAAGCAGTGACGCACTTCAGCAGCGGTACGGTTACGGTTTTCGGTCAGACATTGTACGATAATACCCACACCATCACCGGCATACCCTTCATAAACAATTTCATCAAATTGCACACTGTCATTGCCTTCACCGGTTCCTTTTTTGATGGCACGGTCAATGTTGTCCGCAGGCATATTGACAGCCCGTGCTTTTGCAAGCAAAGGGCGCAGGGTGATGTTTGAGCCAGGATCCCCACCGCCAATGCGGGCGGCTACGGTGATTTCTTTTGCAATTTTACTGAATGCTTTACCTTTTTTGGCATCTACCGCAGCTTTCTTGTGCTTGATATTTGCCCATTTACTATGTCCTGCCATATTCGTGTGTTGGTTAAGGGGTTAATTTAGGAATTTGTTTCATGTACACGAAATCAAATTCGAGTTCGAAATTATTTCGTTTTCGCAGTGGATTTTTTCTTAGCGCTTGTCTTTTTCTTGGCGGTACTTTTCTTTTTAGCCGTGGTTTTCTTCTTTGCGGCTGCCTTCTTTTTCGCAGGGGCTCTGCGAGGTTTAGAAGGATCGCGCAATCCTAAAGATTCCCATACTTCATCATAACCAGGAATTTGTTCTGAGTAGCGACCAATCATGGTTTTCATGGCCCCGCGTTGACGTGGACTCAACGATTTCTTCGCTGCAAATTGTTCGGTGAGTGACTCAGCGAATTCTTTATCATCCCATGTTTTTCGTCCACGCACCGTGGGCTCATTGAAGGTGGTAACATGTTTTAAGAGTTCCAGCAAAGGTCCACTTTCATTGTCTTCTTCGACTTTGTCATTGATCCCAAGGGTAGGGGCAATGGTTTCAAAATCAGGAATTTGAGCCGCATACTTGATCACCAAACGATCCAAATATTTGATTTGGTTTTCGCTGAGACGACGGTTGCCGACGACTTGTTCCTGAAGACTACCTAAGAATTCTTTATCATCGTAGGTCTTTTTGCCCACTTTACGTGCGGGGGCAAATTCGATATTGGCCATCAATTCAAATTTTTTCAAGGTCTCTTCGCGTGGAGGCTGATTGGCTTCCGCTTCCTTGGCGATGAGTTCGGTGAGGCCGAGTTCTTCCGCTTTTTCCGGGGTCAAACTATCGATTTTTTTGTAGTAGCGTGCCACCACTTTATTGATGTTGTCCTGTTGACGATCGGTAATGGCTTCACCGGCTTCGATGGCTTCGCGCATTTCCTGCACAAAGGTTTCATCTGAATAGGTTTTTTTGCCACGTTTTACGGGAGGATTGAATTCTTTTACTTCGTCACAAAGATCGAGCAAGACCTTGAGTTGATCCATATCGATATTGGCAAATTTAGCTTCTTCGATCCAGACGCCCAGTTTCCCATGGAAGTCTTTCATCATATCGGTCCAGCCCATTTTGCCATCTTCAATTTCGTCGAGCGTTTCTTCCATTTTAGCAGTAAAATCTACTTCGAACAGATGTGGCAAACGTCCGACGAGGAAATCATTGACTTCCATACCGGCAGTGGTGGGGCGCAAGCTCCGGCTTTCACGGTCCACGTATTCGCGGGAATAGAGGGTGGAGACAATAGAGGCGTAGGTTGAGGGACGACCCACACCATTTTCTTCCAAAGATTTAATCAGCGATGCTTCGCTAAAACGTTTGGGAGGTTGGGTTTGTTTCTCTTCGCTGAGCCATTCGACCAGTTCAATTTTTTCACCTTCAACCAAAGGAGGCAATTTTCCGCCTTCTTCTTCATTATCATCTTCTTCCAATCCTTTGCCCCAGGCAGCCATAAAGCCGGGGAAAACCACTTCTGATGCAGATGCGCGGAAGAGATATTCATGATTTGTGCTGTCAGTATCAAATTCAATGGTCAGGCGTTTGATTTTGGCTGGTGCCATCTGGCAGGCCATGGTCCGTTTCCAAATCAAGGAATAAAGCTTTAATTCCTGGTCATCCAAGACGTGTTTCACATCATCTGGTGTCAGGGTCAAATCAGTGGGGCGAATCGCTTCATGCGCTTCTTGTGCACCGCCTTTGCTACTGAAAAAGTTGGGTTTTTCTGGTAAATATTCTGGGCCAAACTGTTTTTCGATGCATTCGCGCGTCTGGGCAATCGCTTCGGGAGCTAAATGCACGGAATCTGTACGCATGTAGGTAATGAGACCCGAAGTGCCTTCGCCATTTTTGAGATCGACACCTTCATACAGCTTTTGCGCCAAGGACATGGTGCGGTTGGGTTGAAACCCATAGGCGCTAGATGCGGCTTGTTGCAAGGTAGAGGTAATGAAAGGCGCTTTAGAGCGACGTTGTTGATGTTGGGTGGCGATAGACTGCACTTTGAGGCTGCAATTTTGCAACTCCGCCTCGATCTCTTTGGCCAATTCAGCGTCGCGCACTTCACCTTTTCCGCCATCGACACGTACGAGTTTGATTTCAAACTTGTCTTTAGGATCCACATATTTACGTACATTTGCGCCAAAGATCCAAAAAGTTTCAGGGATAAACTTTAGAATTTCTTTTTCGCGTTCGCAAACCAGACGTAATGCCACGGTTTGCACACGACCCGCACTGGATCCACCGCGAATACGGCGCCAGAGCAGGGGACTCACCTGATATCCCACCAAACGATCCAAGACCCGGCGGGCCTGTTGGGCATCTACTTTGTGTAAATCCAGTTCGGTGGGGGCGGCAAATGCTTTTTGAATCGCAGCTTTGGTGATCTGGTTATAGGTCACACGGGTAAATTGTTCTTCATCCTTCATGATCCCCGAAAGCAGTTCTTTTAGATGCCAGGCAATGGCTTCTCCTTCACGGTCGGGGTCGGGTGCGAGAATCACGTCATCACATTTTTTCGCAGCATCTTTGAGTTCTTTGATCACTTTCGATTTGTCGCGTGAATTAACGTAATGAGGCTTGAAGTCATCCTCAGGGTCTACACCCAATTTACTTTTGGGCAAATCACGTACATGACCCATGGAGGCTTTCACCACATAGTCTTTTCCTAAAAATTTGTTGATCGTCTTCGCCTTTGCAGGCGATTCCACAATTACCAGATGCTTTACCATAAAAAATTCCTTAAGTTTTCTTGGGTTTTCTACCGCAAGAGCGCCGGAACATAGTGCAAGATGTCAAAATGCTCAAGTATGGAATGACATTCGCTTTTTTATAACAACAACAAAGCTCTTATGAAAAACCTGTAAACATAAGACGATTCATGATCACATTTCACTAAATATCAACGATTATACTTCATCATTACCCCTCTGTGGGAGGATTTCATAAATGAGTAACGAGAGATATCCGTCCATCAACTCCTACATTTCCACCTTTCAATTATGACAATATTTCCCAGTCTTTGTAATAGATGACTTATAAAAAAACTGGACCAATATGATGGACCGACGCTAATCCAAAGGTCTTGGAAGTGTTAAAGCGTCCTTTGATTTCTCCGCAATAACAGTGCCAGTCTCACACTCATGAGGCAAGCGGCCATTAATAGGCCTGCGGCCAAGCCCATCCAGAAGCCCGTCACCCCTCGTTTAAGCCCAAATCCTAACCCATACCCCAAGGGAATGGCGACCAACCAGTAACCTATAAAACAAAATGCGGTAGGAACCGCGACGTCTTTCATCGCTCTCAAGGCCCCCACACTTACAATCTGCACACCATCGAACAATTGAAAAATGCCGGTGATGGACAGGAGAGATACTGTTAAAGCAATAAGGTCTGGTTCATGGGAAAAGACACGGGCAATGTGCTCACCCAAGGTAAGATAAAAGATGGCAAACAGCCCCATGATGAAGAGGGTAAGACTTTGAGCTCCCATTACAATGTGGCGACAACGGGTTATAGAACCTGAACCCAAGGAATGTCCCACCCGGATCCCCACAGCATTTGAAATCCCCATGGGGATCATATAAGTTGTGGCGGCACAGGTGAGCGCAATTTGATGTGCCGCCATAGGCAAGCTCCCCAATTGCCCAATAAAGATGGCACTGGTCGCAAAGGCACCAAATTCCATTAACATTTGAGAAGTGATAGGCGTCGCCAAAATCATCAGCGTTTTACATTCTTTCCAATAAAGACGGTTTCCTGTCAGTCGGGCATCAGGGAAATACCCATGCAAATAGCAGATCAATCCAAGTAAAGTGAGCACCCTAGAGATAAAAGTAGCCAATCCCGCACCCGCCAAGCCCATTTCAGGAAATCCCCACATACCAAAGATCAAAGCCGCATTCAGCAACACATTCAACGCCACGCCTGCAAGCTGTATTGCAAACACGCCCCAGGGACGATTCACAGCCTCTGCATAAGATTTTAGCACCATCGTCGGCATCATAAATGCAATAGAGGGTGCGATCCAAAAAAGATATTCAGGCATAACCTGCAACACATCCACAGGTTGTTTAAGATGAGAGAAAAGGGGCATAGAACACTTCATTCCAATCCACACCACGATTCCCAACAATATACTTAAAATAAACCCGTGCGCCAACGCGATCCGTTTACCCGTGGCATGAGAAGATCCATGCGCATGGGACACCTGAATAGATACCGCTATGGCCCAGCCAATTCCCAAGACCATAAACAGATGAACCAAGGTATTCATCAACGCAACAGCCGCAAGCTCCACCGTACCTACACGACCGATCATTACGGTATCAGTAAGACCGAGCAACATTTGACCTAAATTGCTGACAATGATCGGGAAAGCTAACTTTAGGGTATGTTTGTTTTCGTGTAAGAGTGTATTCATAACATAAACCCGTCTGATCAAAGACGGGTTCAAAGGGTAGGAGAGAGTAAACGGGGAATAATAGTAGCAAAACACGGGATTTACAAGTTGTAATCAGCCCTGTCACCGACTTGCGCCAATTTTTTCTTTATCCCACGGGTTCGCCTGCTAAGGGAAGGTTATCATCTTTTAACTTCTCATCATTTGCTAAGGAATTTTATGTCACGTCCGATTGAACGCGCACTCATCAGTGTATCTGATAAAACTGGAATTGTTGAATTCGCCCAAGCCCTCCACGAACAGGGTGTTGATTTATTGTCAACTGGCGGTACCGCCAAAGCGATTCGGGATGCGGGTATTCCGGTGAGGGATGTCTCTGAATTCACTGGATTTCCTGAAATGTTAGATGGACGGGTGAAAACCTTACATCCTAAAGTTCATGCCGGCCTGCTGTACATGCGGGGCGACAACAAACACGAAGCCACCATGAAAGAGCATGATTTGGCCGCCATCGATTTGGTGTGCGTGAACCTTTATCCTTTCGAAGAAACCGTAGCTAAAGACGATGTCACTTTTGAGGATGCCATCGAAAACATCGATATTGGTGGCCCCACCATGCTACGATCCGCCGCGAAAAACATGAAAGATGTGACCGTGATCACGGATCCCAATGACTACGCAGTGGTGATTGAAGAAATGAAAGCAAATGCAGGAAACACCTTGCCTGCAACCCGTTTACGTTTGGGTCAAAAAGTATTTGCCCGCGTGGCCTCATATAATGGAGCGATTGCGAGCTACTTGGCTGACAACGTCCCTGTTGAGGGTCCTGCACCATTTGTGGTCACTTTAAATGATGCAGAAGGGTTACGTTACGGCGAGAATCCTCATCAAGCCGCTACCCTCTATCGGACAGCCCCGGGTGAAGAAGCCTGTATTGCCCATGCCGAAGTGTTGCACGGAAAAGCGATGTCTTACAACAACTACCTTG
Source organism: Kiritimatiellota bacterium B12222 (assembly GCA_029719485.1). Classification (GTDB taxonomy): domain Bacteria; phylum Verrucomicrobiota; class Kiritimatiellia; order SS1-B-03-39; family UBA6053; genus UBA6053. Next base: position 2,801,865 of record CP120722.1, read on the forward strand.
ACGGCAATGCCTCCTTAGAAGCCGCCCGTGAATTGGTAGGTAAACCTGGTGCCTCCATCATCAAACATACCAATCCTTGCGGATTTGCAACCGGTGAAACCTTGGTGCAAGCCTTAGAAGCCGCTTGGGCGGGTGACCCGGTTTCAGCATTTGGGTCTGTCATCTCCGTGACGGTTCCCGTTGATTTGGAAGCTGCTGAATTTTTGGCTCCCCGCTTTGTAGAAGTGATCATTGCTCCTGACTATACACCAGAAGCCTTTGAAAAACTCAGCAGCAAAAAGAACCTGCGTTTGCTGAAATTGCATGCTCCTTTTGTTGCGGCCAAAGATGCGCCCACTCTTCGTCAAATCGGCGGTGGGGTCTTGGTACAAAAACGAGACAATCAAGTCATGGAAGCGTGGGAAGTGAAAAGTAAAGCTGACTTCCCGGGCAACATGGCTGATTTGGCAGAGTTTGGCGTACGCGCTTGTAAACACGTTAAATCAAATGCAATTTTATTGGTTCGTGAATACGCGCCAGGTCTTTTTCAAACTTTAGGTATGGGCGCGGGTCAACCCAATCGCGTAGATTCGGTTAAAAAATTGGCCATTGCTCGTGCGAAAGAAAATATTCGTCTCATGCATGAAGCCGGAGAGGGAGGCGATTTAGATTTAGACGCTTTCACCGCTAAGATTATGGGTGAAGTGATCTTAATTTCCGACGCCTTCTTCCCCTTTGCAGATAATATTGATGCGGCCAACGAAGCAGGCATAAAATTCATTGTGGAGCCCGGTGGTTCCGTGAAAGATCAAGACGTGGTCGATGCCTGTGATAAATATGGTATTGCCATTGCCTTCACGGGCATGCGTCATTTCCTCCACTAGGATGAAGCTTCTTCCTTTATTCTTTTTGTTGTTATGGACGGGGTGTGGTTCCGAAATCGAAACCATTACCCCCGGCCGTGGCGCAGAAAAAGAAGTGGGCCCCATGGCGAACATTCATCCCTCTGGCGAATCACCACGCATTGATCGGCATGGGGTATGGCGGGGAATGAATGGAGAACAGATGGTTTGGGAGCTCCGATATACCCGGGGAATTCCCACAGGACCTTATCGAGAGTGGAACGAAGATGGCGTAATGATTGCCACTTGGCCCTATACGTGGGATGGCAAAATATCCGGATGGTTGCGTTGGTTTGATGCTTCGGGCCCTGTGGCGAAATATGAAGTAAAAGAACCTATTCAGCTTCCTTTTGATCCCGTGGGAGCGTCCTCCATGTTACGCGAATGGGCACTTAACGAAATCAAGGGTAACGATTGACCCCTCGGAAAGGATGGTTTAGGTTTCGAATTATGAAATTTAAGCTTCTTTTGCTAATTTGCTTTTTAGGAGTATCCTCATCTGCTGCCGAAACATCCCCATGGGTGTTTGGGATTACTTATGGATTTGGATATTCTGAATATCAGGAAGACGTACGTTTAGGATCCATCGATTCAGAGTGGTCGGCCTTAAGCTCTTCTCTAGGATTTACGGCAGATTTTCGCGGAAAATACATCATGCCGATGATACGAGTTCGGATTTTAGGATCTGAGTCAGAAACGGAAACCTGGACAGAAAATGGAATAATCGCCCAAAAAAATGAATTAGTTTTAGGGCAGGGGGATCTCTTTGCCGGCCTTGCCCCCACTCCGCTGAAAATTGGAAAAGGAACCTTCATTCCCTATGTCGGGATTTCATATCGGTACCAAATATTTATGAGGGATGATTTTGAGAACTATGCCCCCTCTGGTATTCTGGTTGAAATCTCAACCGATCAGGTAAATGAAGAGATTGACTCATGGGCAACTGGCGCAGGCATAGTTTTTGAAATCCCCCTTAGTGAGCTCTGGAATATGGGTTTTCAAACCGAGTACTTATACATACTCGATACCCAAGCCTACAACCAAGGATTTCACAGTGAAGTAGAAGGAGAGGGGGGCTGGATCTGGGAGTCTCACATCAGCATTGCAAAAAAGTTATCTCATCCAGGTCAACAAATGGGGATAAGGGTAACGGCAGATTATCAATCAATCCAAGGCGGACAAAGCACAGAAATTCCCGGAGCTGTGATAGAATGGCCAGACAATCAATGGGCAAATGTCGGACTGCAACTCTTTTGGTCAGGTGCCTTTTAATCAAGAAATACTGAAATACACATGACCTCAGCGCCTTCGTCCACTTCTAAATTCCGCACCCGACTTTACTGTATCATATTTGAAGCGGATACCTTTGCCGGCAAAGCTTTTGATCTTTTACTCATTTGCGCCATCCTGTTAAGTGTAACCGTTACCTTTTTAGATAGCGTTCCTTCAATCGCACAGTCTCATGGAAACGCTCTCTCCGTTGCAGAGTTCATTTTCACCCTCTTATTTGGAATCGAATATCTTCTCCGTCTATGGTGTAGTCCTCGCCCCCTCATTTACGCCCGTAGTTTTTTTGGCATTATTGACCTTATCGGCTGGCTACCCTCAGTTATGGGATATTTCATTCCTGGATCGCAAGTGCTGACCACCTTTCGGGTCATACGAGTGCTGCGCGTATTTCGAATTCTCAAAATGGCCAATTATCTCAAAGAAGCCCAATTGCTTGCAAATGCACTGAAAGAAAGCGGACGAAAAATTTTAGTATTTCTTTTTGCCGTCCTTACATTGGTCATTTTATTGGGCAGTATGATGTATTTAATTGAAGGACCCGAAAATGGATTTACCAGTATTCCCGTGAGTGTGTACTGGGCGATTGTGACCCTCACCACCGTAGGGTATGGGGATATAAGTCCGCAAACCCCTCCAGGACAATTCTTTGCATCAATGATAATGATTTTAGGTTATGCAATCATCGCCGTGCCAACGGGCATCATATCAGCTGCATTTGTAAAAGGGGATGTTCAGGCGCTTCCTCATGAAAAAACCTCAAATAAAAGCAGAAATGATGGTTGACAGTAGCGCAATAACTCATTAGTTTCCCGCCTCCGTTAAACAGCACAACAGCTGAACGATTCTTTTTTTTTAAGGACCCCACTATGAAGACAACTTTTCTCAAAACAGCGGAAACAGACCGCAAATGGCACGTTGTAGATGCCAATGGCAAAACCGTAGGCCGTATGGCTACTGAAATCGCAAATGTACTCCGCGGAAAAAACAAACCCACGTACGCACCCCATGTAGACAATGGTGACTTCGTGATTGTTGTAAACGCTAGCAAAGTACATCTTTCCGGAAACAAAGAAGAGAAAAAATTATACCAGAAATATTCTGGTTTCGTTGGTGGTTTAACCAAGAAGCCTGCTTCTTTTGTTCGTGAACGTGATCCAGAACGCATTGTGCGTCAGGCAGTTTGGGGCATGATTCCTCGTAACCGTCAGGGTCGTCAAGTTATCCGCCGTCTCAAAGTATATGCGGGTCCCGAACATGATCACGCGGCACAACAACCTGAAGTACTCGACGTTTAATCGAAGGATTTATATTTATGGCAACTAAGACAGCAACTCAGCCCACTATCGCAACCGGACGCCGCAAAACCTCTGTGGCCCGTGTACGTTTGACTCCAGGCGTTGGCAAAATTTTTGTAAATGGCAAGGAATTCACCCAGTACTTCGGTAATCCTGTACAATGCTCTTACATTGAGCAACCACTTGAATACGTTGATGTTAAAGAAAAATTTGACATTCAAGCCCGTTTAGACGGTGGCGGAAAATCTGGTCAAGCCGGCGCATTGCGTCACGGTATTTCCCGTGCTTTGGTTGAAATTGATGCTGAATACCGCGAAGTTTTAAAGGCCAAAGGTTGCCTGACACGTGATGACAGAATGAAGGAACGTAAGAAACCCGGTCAACCCGGCGCTCGTAAACGCTTCCAGTTCTCCAAGCGTTAATCGGAACTTTCCGACTTCGAAAAACCCCGCATTCCTTGCGGGGTTTTTTATTGCCTCCCTTTTGTTTAACAGGCAGAATTTTACCATGCCACACGCAGAGCTTCGTAAAGCAAACCATCCGCTGACTCCCGAAGAGGAGAATCTAAGTTTTGCAAAAATTCCCATCGAATATCACATCCAGTCCTTTGGTGTACCCTATATTCGAAATCCGGATGCCGAGGGGGGCTTTTTATATGTCACGCGTTGGGGCTGGCATCATTTGTCTCACTTGAGACCCGAAAATTGGTTTACAAATAAACGTTTTGTAAAGGAGGGCACCCGTCTGCGAGGCAGTACGGGTACCGTCTATTATTTCCCTTCTCACCCCGAAAAGGCTGCACCGTTAGACTTACTGGTGAAGGTTTCAAGAATCGCTGAGGATGTGCCAGGCAAAATGGCGGGGGAATTCCCTGAACTATCGAGGCGCACTGACGCCAGCTTTAATTCACCCTTTGAAGAGTTTGGATTGGTTGAAGAACTGCGTTCTTCCGAATTTGGTCCATCTGAGTTGCATGTGCGAACCAAACGCCCCATGGCCATCTATTGCGCCCCGAAGGATTTACCTGATTGGCAATTGGGTCGGGTGAAATCAGATTTTCATAACCACTTGCGCATGATGGAAACTGATCAAGCAAGTGAACCAGAAGGGATGAAGATTCATTTATTGGAGCATCGTCAATACTTCTCCCTTTACGCATGGGTTCCCGGCCTCGATGCGCAAGCAGCCATGGAGCAGGGATTAATGTCCGTATCCGAATTAGAAGCCTTGAGTTTGCGAGTAAATGCCGAACTCGCGGAAAAAGGGTTCCGAATTTTAGATAATAAACCGAAACACATCATCCTACGTCAGCGTCCAAATGGCGAATTAATTCGCTATCATGGAAAACTGATTTATGTACAAATCGATTTTGAGTTATTACAACGCACCGAAGCGTATCTCCACCATCTTGATCAACCCCGTTCTTCTTAAGTCTTGTTATGAAAATACCTGAATATACCGACTCATTTATATTAGCACCCGGATTTCGCGCAGCAGGCGTTCATGCCGGCATTAAAGCAGATCCCCAAAAGTCTGATATGGCGCTTATTGTTTCGGACAGAGAAGATACCGTCGCGGCGGGCATGTTCACGACCAATAAATTTCAGGCCGCTCCTGTGGTCATGGACATTCAAAAGCTGAAAAAGGGTACGTCCAGAGCGATCATTGTGAATAGCGGGAATGCCAATGCCTGCACAGGTGCTCAAGGCAAATTGGATGCGGAAGAAATGGCACAACGGACCGCAGATCGCTTAGCTCTGCCCGTAGATCAGGTGTTGGTGTCTTCCACGGGAAGCATTGGTAAACCCATGAAAATGGATCCTGTGCGTAAGGGGATAGATCTGTTGACGGCTCAGCTGGACCCGAAAGGGGGGAATCAGGCTGCTGCGGCCATCATGACCACCGATACGCGTCCCAAAACTTGCAGCACCGTCATTGAGATCGATGGCGTTCCTGTCACCATGGGTGGCTGTTGCAAAGGTGCCGGCATGATTGAGCCCAATATGGCCACCATGTTGGCCTACATTTGTACGGATGCCACAATTGACACAGAGAACTTACGGCAGGCCTTGAAAGTAGCGGTAGACACTTCGTTTAACAAAATCTCCATTGATGGGGACACCAGTACCAATGATTCCGTTATTTGTCTGGCGAATGCTCACGCCCCCCATAACACCTTAACGCCTCAACACCCCGACTGGGAAGTATTTCAGACTGCGCTGAACGGTGTGCTGTTTGATTTAGCCATGAAGATTGTTTGGGATGGGGAAGGCATGACCAAGTTTATCGAACTTCGTGCGGAGGGTGCAGTTTCGGATGCCGATGCCGACAAAGCTTTGAGAGCCATCGCCAATTCATTTTTGGTCAAAACCGGCTGGGCCGGGACCTATCCCGCATGGAGTCGAATGGTAGATGTATTGGGCTATTGTGATGTGGAAATTGATACCGAGAATATCAATATTCATTATGATGATATCCCCATGTTGATTAAAAGTACGCCTGCATCTCCAGATACAGAGGCCTTAACGAAAATCCTCAATTCAAATCGATATACCGTCCACCTCAACTTGGGCACGGGCGGAGAGGGGACAGCCGTACTTTATACCTGCGACTGTACCGAAGAATATGTGCGCATTAACATGTTTTAATAGACTTCAGCAGACTCCTTGCACTTTATGACGCTATGGGGTTGAACCTGTCGGGCAGTTGAATACACTTCTCCGCTCATGTATCCTTTCACGACAGCAAAACTAAAAGAGTGGGCCACCCCCGACACCTATCGACGTGCAGAATCGTTAGTAGAAAACGAACGTGTACGCGGATTGAAATCATTACCCCGTCGATTGGAAGGTATGATTGAATCCCGTCCACGCGATATTGTATGTGCGGTACGCTTTCCCGAAGGATCTATGGTGCCGGAAAACCTCTGTCCGTGTCGTGACAACAAAGAGATGGGTCTGTTTTGTCATCATGCGCTCGCGTTGTGCTTGGAACAATTAAATCTTCAGAACGATCCTGTTCGGTTGAAAAAACTGATGGAGGAACGGAAGCGTGCAGAGAGGATAGCCAGTAGCAATGAGGAGGACTATTTGACCCGCGTGCCTGCAGGGACAAAGGGATCGATCGCCATCAGACTTTGCCTCAACTTTCCCAGAGGCTTGCGGAATGTATGGTGGGAGGAAGCTGTTCCTGTAGAAATCATGATCGAACATCAGGGACGACGTGAGCCCATTCATAATGTGCGTTCAGATTTACAAGTGAGTTTACCCAAGCAGGAAGACAATCTTCTCTATGTCCTCGAAGATATTGCTGAAGGTCCTGTGCAAAACACCTTAGACTTGAACCCCAGTGATTTGGCCAATGTACTGGAACTCATGCTCGGCATGAGAATTTGGCTGGATGGTCAACAAGGCTTTGTTTCACCCGAAATACTACCTTCTTCTGTTGCCTTGGACATGAATGAAGACTCCGGTATTTTTGAAATGGATTTACAAACTCGTTTACCCGACGGGTTTGAACATGCACTTCCCGCCTACTGGGTCGAAGGACGCTATCCATGGGTTTTATTGAACGAAACCTTATTCCGTTTAGAACCCATGCTTCCCGGGCCCTTGCATGAGATTTATCGCCAAACTTTGCGCATTCCACGAGCAGACATTCCTCGTTTCTTAAATAAAGAATTGGAAATGGTGAAAAAATTAGTTCCTTTGCGAACTGAAATTGATCCCACTTGGTTTCACTTGGAACCCGATCGCCCAGGCTTCCGATTAGAAATTCGTGGGTCTCCAGCAAGTTTAGCGGCAACTTTGTATGCCGTATACGGAGGCATAGAATGGGTGGCGGGAACTCAAGAGAGCGTTGATGATTTTGTAATCCCTGATCCCGAAAATATTCTCCATTACCTTACCCGAAATCCCGAAGCAGAAATGGAAGCCTTAAATAGCCTGCGGACTTTGGGGTTTGGCGGAGAACGTGGGGATCAAATGGCCTCCATCGTTGGCACCTCAGGCGTGATGACGTTTTGTGCCTCTGGAATTCCTTTGTTACGTCGTCGAGGATGGAAGGTCGACTTGGTGGGCCGCATTTCAGAGTCCATGGAACAAGCTGATAGCTTGATGCCCGTGGTAATGGTCAGCGAAGGGGGCGGTAATGGATGGTTTGATATCGACTGTAGCTTCGAAACCAAAGAAGGTGAAAGCCTCAAGCTTTCAGAAATTCGCCAAGCATTATCTGCGGGAAATGCTTTTATACAAAAGGGTGACCGCACCTTGATGTTTGATCGCGATGCCACCCAACAAATGTTGGAAATGTTTCGGGATTGTGGTGATGTGGCGGATGGCGATGGGCATTTCCGTTTACCCAGCGTACAAGGAGGTTATGTAAAGTCCACCTTGGATACCTTGGATGGGGTGGATGTTGAAGCCTCCCCCATGTGGCTCGAGAAAGTTGAGAAACAAAACCAACCTGCGAAACTGGAAGTCGTAAAAGTTTCATCGAATTTGAAAGCAACCTTACGTCCTTATCAGCAGGAAGGCATCAACTGGTTATGTTTCCTCGAGAAGAGTGGCTTTGGAGGAATTCTCGCCGACGAAATGGGTTTAGGGAAAACGTTACAAACACTCGCATGGTTACAACTAAATCGTGATGACGAACAAGCCAAAGGAAAACCAGCTCTCATTGTTTGCCCCACCTCATTGGTGGAAAACTGGATTGAAGAGGGTGAAAAATTTACGCCAGACCTTAAATTTATTAATTTGACAGGTTCTCCCAATCAACGGGATAAAGTATGGGAAAATGAAAGGGAGAGTGCGGATGTTTGGGTGACCAGTTACGCCGTCATTCAACGGGATCTCGCCAGGTATGTGCAGAGTGAAATCTCGGCCATGGTGTTGGATGAAGCCCAACATATTAAGAACAGAAATACCCATAACGCCAAGGCGGTAAAAAAAGTAAATGCGGTGAATCGTTTGGTGCTTACGGGTACACCCGTGGAAAATTCAGTGATGGATTTATGGTCGATCATGGATTTCTTGATGCCAGGCTATTTAAGTACACATGAATTGTTTAAACAACGTTTCGAAGCACCGATAAAATCGGGAGGTGCAGAAGCCGTAGATGCCCAAATGCGATTACGCAAAAAACTACAACCTTTCTTGTTAAGGCGTTTAAAGAAAGATGTAGCCAAAGATTTGCCACCCAAAATTGAAAAAGTGGCTTACTGTCGCATGACCAAAGATCAAAAAATGGTTTACCAAGAGTTAGTCAGTAAATCTAAAGATAAACTCGAAGCGATGGTGTCGAGTCAAGGATTTCAAAAAAGTCGTATGGAAGTACTCAAAACCTTACTTCAGCTACGACAAGCCTGTTGCCATCTCGACCTTTTAAAAATGGAAGGGCTCAACAGCAAAGCGCCCTCAGGCAAATTGGATATGTTTAGAGAAATGATTGAGGAAGCTGTCGATGGTGAGCACAGGGTTCTGGTGTTTAGTCAATTCACGTCCATGTTGGGCATTTTGAAAAATGAACTAGAGAAGATGGGTTTAACCTACTGCTATTTGGATGGCTCTACAAAAAAACGCATGGATGTTGTGCGTCGCTTCCAAGGAGACAACACCATTCCCGTGTTCTTAATTTCCCTTAAAGCGGGGGGGACAGGATTAAACTTAACCGGTGCAGATATGGTCATTCATTACGATCCATGGTGGAACCCTGCCGTAGAAAATCAAGCCACTGACCGTGCATACCGCATTGGTCAGCAAAAAAACGTCTACAGTTTGAAACTGATCACCCGTGACAGTGTGGAAGAAAAAGTTTTGGCACTTCAGCAACGCAAACAAGCCGTAATCGACGCGACCTTAGACACCGAAGCAGAGATGCTAAAATCGCTTGATTGGGAAGATGTTCAAGAACTGCTCTCGATTTAAATTCAACCACCCCATGACACATGGTGGGGCCATCAGGTCAACACGACGAGGCTCGTGCCGAGGCATCCTTTATTCGTCTATTCAGGAAGGAGGGAGTCTTTCAGAGATCCGTTTGACCTGAACACCGCCCCCCTCACTGAGAAACAACACCAAGCCCCGCTGGTTTTCTTTCACGGGCCAATAGGTGGAGTAAAAGATTTCTGGTTCACCATCAACCCATCTCGCAGCCGTAACGGCAGCTCCTTCACCCGGTTTCACATTCAGTTTATAAACCTTTTGACTTCCGGGCTTCAATAAAATCGCTTCGCTTTCTTCGCCAATGCGAATGACAATAGGAACAGGGGATGCATTGATCATTTGCCAGTCCCGGGAATCAGCAAGGGGGAGATTATCGGGTATGGCGACCCAACTTACTTTATCGTTTTGAACTTTTCCTAAAATGAGTACATGTTGAATGCCAGCTGGAATTTTTACACCCGCATGAGGTCGGGGAACCGTTTCACTTTCGGGATCAGGCGCCGTATAATACAAGGGTAAAGGGTTATTTGCTTTCACCTCTACGGGCGGAGAAGGCTGTACCGAAGAAAGTCGAATGGTTTCCAATTCATCTACCCCGTAAGTGTAGATATGCTCAGGGCCACCATGATTAAACATCAAAACCCGAAGGTGAAGGGTGGCAGGTTCTTCTGCATTTTGGGCAAATAAAGGTCCGAAGATCAGAATAGAAAAAGGTAAAAGGCCTAATAACTTTTTAAAGCGGGAGGGTAGTGGGTTCATTAAATTTCATCCTCAGATAACCAACGAAAAGAGACAATGCGAAATTGACGTCCAAACGGACTTTGTGGAGAAGCCAGTTCAGCATAAAGATCATAACTTTCAGTAGTCGGGACGACAGGATCAGGTACACGTTGCACTTCTGCTTCGCACCAAGCCCGTGCAACGTCATTTCCATTTTTATATTCTCCATATGCACGAATTTTAAAGGTATCTGAACGAACTTGCATCAATGGAGAGAGTGCTTGGAGCAGATCACCTTGCAACAGTTGACCCGGAAAGCCTGCGCCCTGACTTGCATCGGCTGAAATCCCTCCAGCATCCAATGCAAAATCAGAATCCAAATCTTTGTTCACTGTTGCATTCAGGGCGGCTTGTAAGCTACCCGCAGCCCCCAAATCATCCGTACGCAGATAACGGTTCACAAATTGCCCCATATTCAAGAAGGGTCCACGACGTTTGACTTGAGATACAATTTCTGATGCCAGTTCACGTACTTCGTCTTGCGTAAGTTCACGGAAACCTATCCAATAATTATCATCTAAATTTGTCGTGTCCATGCCGTCACCCAATACAGACTTCACTCGTGGAAACCTTACACGATCATCGTCCACCGATTTAAATCCTATGACCTGACCCTCTTCATCGATCCCTTGCACTGCAACACCTAAGGTACCCGTAAGAAAGGCTTCCCATGCATCAACGGAGGTAGAATTAACATTAAAGGCTCCATCAACAAGGACATGACCGGCATTATAAAAATATGCACCAGAGGTACCACTGCTATTACCTGTATTCGTCAATACTGATGCGGTAAACGTGGATCCTGAAGGTTCATACGGAATATATCTGGGGTTGGGAAGTGAGCGTTCTTTGTTTTGTAATTCAGCATAATTGATGGCGGCTTCACCAGGAGTATAATTATCTTTCACTTGAGGGATAGTGGTGAAAACATAAGCGTCCCACATTTCTTGATTCACAAGATAAGACGCATCGTACAAATTAAAGTCCCCCGCAATACGATTCATGCTCAATCCATGAGTGATGCTGAAGGTATCGGATACACTTTCTCTCCATACATCCTGAGAAATACGCGGATTTGCATATGAATTACCTACAATATAGGAGGGTTCATAACTGAAGCGACCGGCGGCAGCATGTTGAAGCTGCCCCAATGAAACCAAATCCTCACGAGGCACATCAAACAAGATAACCCGGGTGGCACCGAATGGGGGTTGATGGGAGGCGCCCCAATATGCCAAGCCCGTGCCACCTCCTCCCGATTGCATAGGAGGCAATAAGTGATCGGGAATCCCGCTACTACTGTTTGAATAGATGGCGGCCGTATTCAAAGCCAAGGGCGAATCCCAGCGGGGATTGATCCAAGGTGCACGTATATTTCCATCGATTAATGGACGAAGTTCATCATTGGAAGATTCTCGGCTGGTGCGCAGAAAGAACCCCGCAGAAAACTGTACATTTTCCGTCATATCATTGAGATGAATTTGCTTCGTGATCACTTTCCCCGCGAAACCATCTACGGGATCCCACGCAAAGGGCGCATACATAATTTGGGAAATTTCCATGTCATTGGGTGCGCCTGGCAATGCAAACCAATCTACGCCGTGGGCCATGGAAGTGGCCAGATTACTTTTGGTCCGGAATGTGACCGTTACTTCATGGTTTTCTGCACTAGGTTCAGCCGCAAGTGCATAAGGTGTTTCAACATAGGCATTGTTGATGTTTGTGCGAATATCCGGACCGAAAATACTCCATCCATCAATCATGTCCGTTTGTACACCGGAACCTTCCATGCCAAAAACCTGATTGAGGCCTGGATTCAAAAGTAAGGGATCCCGGTCATTGGTTTCACGTTTATCATTCAAGCCAAATTCACCGGGATCGCTCACATTCAATTCTGGAAAATCGGGAATTTTGAAATGTACTTGTGGATATTTTATCAAACGAGGCCCCGTCTCCGCACCCCCGCCATCTCCCTGACCCCTCACCATCAATCCAATATTATAAGGATTATAGAAACCTGTCCATAGTTGCACATAGGTGGTGAGGGTAGGGCTGTCAGCTGGGGTGGGGGGGGCGACATACTCCACCCATGCATTTTGTTGCATAAAAGATAGAATAGGTCCTACATGATTGTGTTTGGTTAACGGGTCCATCACTTCTGTACCCACCGCAATTTCAATATCGCCATACGGTTGTTCGAGATGATCTTCAGGCATAGTACTTCTTCCCATTTGATGAGGGGCGAGGACTCCACGGGCAGCGCCTTCCTCAAACCCGGCTTCCACCAATCCCTTTTTTGAAAAGAAATGGGAATCAATAAAAGGAGTGTTGTTTCGTTCCTGAATCGTTCGTTTTAAATTATAATAGTCACGAAAGATATGCCAGTGGATATACCCGTTGGTTTGCAAATCCGTACTGGTCGAAAGTTTATCATCGTCTATGAGTAAATATTTATCCTGATCGGTATCGGGAAATACACGATCAAAGACCACATCGTTTTCAAAGGCAAGTGTAAGGTCCCCCTTTAACCCTCCATTTTTAGCATCCGAAAGTACTCCTGTTGAACGAAAAGTATAATCATAATATTTTTCAGATGACAGAAGAACTGGCGCCCCCAACAGAGACAATTCATCCAAAGAATTCATGCGATTCATTTTTAAGAAATCTGCACCTACAAGATCCGACATACCCTCTAAAACTGCATAATCAAAAGCGCTCGGCAGAACACCACCACCGGAGGGAGAGAGAACTACCTCATCAGGCGTACGGTTTCCGAGTTGAGCTTTCAGTCCCTCATCATCAACCACCCATGCAACAACAGTGTGATCATGCTCAATTCTACGAGCATAAATATAGTCAGACGAAAGAGCGACACTGCCGGGCCCCACCATTAAAATACTATCTGCATCACCTGCTTGAGGAGCGGCTTCTGTAAAAGAGGGCGAAGCCCCCTCAGACATCCCAGAGCTAAGCCACCCGAGGAAACCAGCTGAAGCGTGATCTTCAGGCGACTCTTCATCATATGATCGACTATCCCACACCGCTATCATCTTTTGATTACCCGCTGGTACTTCCAACCCTGAAATATTTGAGGAGTCATTACTGAAAAGTTCTCCCCTGGCCGTGGCGCGTTGATCAGGACCCGCTAATTTTTGTAAGTGCCCCATGGCCAATTCCATCCCCAATTTAGCATTCAAGCGCGCCTGCATTTTCTGTTGATGAAGCGATAAACCAGCAAGCTCCAACCGCACCATCACCATAAACGATAACACCAGAACCAACAAAATAGAGACCACCATTAATGTTAACAAAAGCACGGACCCTTCTCGTTGGGATACAAATTCCCGGCGTTTAAATTTTGGATGAGAGAAATGAGAAGAAAAAATCATATGTCGGTTTGGTGAGGGTGAAGATTGAAATTTATCACTATTTTCAGAGGGAATATGACCGTACGCTTAAACAAAACATACACACCCCACAGGAGGTGTTAAATGATAAATAGCAAAACAAGACAAATAAAACCAGACCAGATATATACTAATCTTATTTTTATACCCCACCCCCCAAAGAAATCTGGAGAAGGTACACATAAAAATAACTCCTTGGATACAAGGAGAGGATAGAAGGCAAAAAAATGCCCTATGAGTTATTCAGGAACTTTTGCTCTCAGCGTACCTGTGGCTTGCTGAAGTGTAATCCACGATAATTGCCGTTGTAGTCGAGCACTGACGTAACGAACACCCGCATTATTAAAATCCCGTTGGGCTTCATTCAGTCGTAGTAAAGTTTCACGACCCGCTTGATAAGAGGCCTCTACCAGCTCTCGGTTTTCTTTACTCAACTCGAAAGTCTTGGCGCTGATTTTTTCTGAACGAATCGCGGCCAAGTATTCAGCATGTGCCTGTTGAATATCTGCAATGACTTGTAGCTGTACCTGACGATACTGAGCTTCAATTTCTCGTACCAAGGCTTCAGCTTCAATCACTTGTTGTTTACGGGCATTGCCGGTCCATAGATCCCAAGAGAGTTGTAACCCCACTGCATTCCCTAAATCACCCTCGCTAAAGGCCGGATCATCATTTCGATCTGCATTTAAATTTCCAAAAGCCGAAAGATCGGGTCCGTACTCACCTTTAAACGCACGTACATTGGCTTTACTGGCATCGACCTGAAGTTGTGCTTCTCTGAGTTGGGGCTGTGAAATTTGCGCCTGTTTCCATAAGGTATCAACATCCGGAATTTCAGCCGGAAGTCCACTATCCTCTGGAGTTAATTGCACCGGCGGGGGTAGGGGCTGGTCCACAGGTTGCCCCAATAAGGCACCAAGGGCCGCCATGGAACTGGTATAATTTGCTTGTTGTTGAACGGCAGTACTTTCTGCCGCCAATTTTCGAATTTCAAAGTTCAGTAAGTCGGTACGGCTGTCTAAACCTGCATTCACTTTGCGGGCACTGTTATCCAACTGTCGGTTTTGAAATTCCATATCGGCTTCCGCAATGCGAAGGTTGGCACGTGCGAGTTGCGCAGAGGTAAACGCACGTCCTACTTGCGCCAATAATTGCTCGCGCACACTCAACAATGAGGCTTCAGATGCTTCTGATTGCAAACGAGCAGAGGCCACTCGATTCTTGCGGGTGCCATTATCCCAGAGCAACCAAGTGGCTTGTAGGGAGGCCTCGTAGAGATCTGCTGTTTCGCTCACGCCTGTAGGCAATTGAAGCAGGGTGTTATCAGAATATTCTACCCGGGATCCAGAAGCGCTCAAGCCAAGGCGAGGTTGGTAACTGCTTTTGATTTGTTTGTAGCGGGCCTGAGCCTGTTCTAAACGGGCTTGGGCCATTTCTTCACTGGGGTTTTCTGCAAGTGCAATTTTCCACGCTTGTTCCAGTGTGAGAAATTCATCTTGGGCAAAAAGAATAGGGGAAAAAAGTAAGAGAGAGACAAGAAGGGTTTTCATAAAATTCATTTATTTTCGTAGTCGAGCCGGTTCTAGCACCGCGCGGCTTTCAGGAAGTTTTCCATATTTGAGATAGTGCCACCCTACACGCAGATCACTTAAAATTAAAATTAAACTTGGGATTAAAAGTAGGGTTAACAAGGTAGCAAATGCAACGCCAGCCGCAATGGAAAGCGCCATAGGAATTAAAAACTGCGCTTGCAGATCTTTTTCTAGAATTAAGGGCGTCAACCCACCTACAGTACTCAAGGTGGTAAGAAAAACTGCTCGGAAGCGACGTTTTCCCGCTTCATGCAAGGCCTCTTTTACAGAGAGTCCTTCTTGTATATGATGATTAAACGACTCAATCAGGACAATGGCATCGTTCACCACGACCCCCGCCAGAGCCACGATTCCAAACATACTCATCAAGGATAAATCCACCCCTCGAAATAAATGCCCCAGAACCGCACCAATGATGCCAAAAGGAACCGTGACCATAATTATCAAAGGTTGAACATAGGAACGAAAGATGGTGGCAATAATCACATAAATACCAATCAACGCGATGGGGAAACCGATGAGCAAAGAGCTCACAGATTCAGCAGAATCCTTTTGTTGCCCCTGGAATTCCAAATAAACATCTGGATATTTCTGCAACAACATCGGGAAAATTTTCTTTTCTAATTCTGCAATAATGATGGAGGAGGAGGTTTGTTTATTATCCACATTGCAACTCACACCAATTGCACGTAATCCATCAATACGAGTGATTTTTGCAAAGCCAGGACTGGTTTCCATATCAGCAACCGCCAACAAGGGCACTTCTCGTCCGTCAGCCGTACGAATGCGCATCTTTTCAAGATCCGTCAATTGACTTCGCTCTGCATAGGTATTGCGCACCATGATTTTGACCTCGTCCCGTCCGCGTTGCAGACGCAAAGCTTCACCACCATAATAAGCCTGATTCAATTGGTTCCCAAGCTCCGCCACGGACAATCCTAAATTCACAGCCTCAGGTTTGAGTGTAAATCTAATTTCATTTTTCCCGGGACGCATATCGCTTTGAATTTGGCTGGTTCCCGGAAAGCTTGCCAAAATCATTTTCAATTCTTCTGAAACCGCCCGCATCTCCTCAAGATCGGATCCTTTAATGCGGACATCAATCGGTTTCCCCGGAGGGCCTGCATTTAGTTCTTCTACAGATACCGCTTCGGCACCTGCGATGAACCCAATTTCATTTTCCCAAAGCGTCATGATTTCTTCTGAACCTAAATCTCTGTCGGTACTTTCCGTAAGAATAATTTGTACGGAACCGATATTTTCAGCCGTAGCCGAATAGGGATCATTTAAATTTTGTCCCGCCAATCGGAGCGTTTTTTGGATGGCAGGTAGACCACTATGGGTTTCGATTTGTTCATTCAGTCTACGGGTAGCCGCATCAATTTGATCCAACGCTTTTTCGGTTTCTGCAATGGGCGTCCCATTGGGAAATTCAACCACAGCTGTAAGCATAAAACTGTCAAAAGAAGGGAACATCTGGGTGCGTATTCGTCCACTGACCACCGCCCCGAAAGTGACGATTAAAATCCCAATGGCGATACTTAATGCTACATATCTCCATGACAGGGAAAGATTGAGAAAACGTTGGTACGGTCCTGCAGCAAAGCGTTCTAATCGTTTTCCTGTATGTTCATGCAGGGTGTTAAAAAATCGTCGTACCCTACTATCATCCTTTCTCTCCGAAGGTAAGTGTACCCCCAAATGAGCAGGCAAAAGAAACAGACATTCATAAAGAGAGACCACCAAACAGGCGATAACCACTACCGGCAAAATGGAGATGAATTTGCCCATAATCCCCCCCACAAACATCAGAGGTATGAAGGCTAAGATCGTGGTAAGTACCGCACCCAACACAGGCATCCCCACCTCACTTACGCCTCTCACCGCGGCAGTGTAGGGGTCGGCTCCAGGTTGTTGTTGATGATGGTAGATGGCTTCGCCAACAACAATGGCATCATCAACAATAATCCCTAACACCATAATCAACCCAAACAGGGAAATCATATTGAGGGATCCACCCACCGCCCAAAGAATAACCAAGGCACCCGCAATGGAAATGGGCATGCCCATACCCGCCCAAAAACTCAGACGAAGATCTAAAAAAATCCATAACAAGAAAAAGACCAAAATCAGACCAATGACTCCATTTTTGACCAGTAAGTTAATACGTGCACGCAGCATTTCTGTCGCATCATAAATCAATCCCAAATGGATATTTTCAGGAAGTAAATACTGTTGCTCTTCGATGAAATTCAAGGTGGCTTCCGAAATATCAATGGCATCCTGTTGACTGGTTTTTTTGACATACAGAAAAAGGGCAGGGGCCCCTGCGATTCCCGGTCGAACAGATTCCTCCGTAAAACCATCAATCACATCCGCAACCATCCCCAAGGTAATGGTACGTCCGTCGGCATTCGAGATAAGGGGTATTTCAGATATCTCTTCACCCGTATATTTGCGGCCCATGGTACGAATGCGCACGACTTCCGTATCACTGCGAATTAGTCCACCGGGTACGTTCAAATTGTGAGCCCGAATTTGTTGGACGACTTGGTTTAAACTGAGCTGATGTTCACGCAAACGTTCTTCAGATACTTCAATAGAGATTTCATATTCCCGTGCGCCAAATATTTCCACAATGGTGATGGCCTCGACCTGCAAGAGGTCTTCTTTTACTTTCTCGGCCCACTCTTTCAGGCGGCGCTCCGACATGTCTCCGGAGAGGGAGAGGATCATGACAGGATCTTTCAGCAACAACTCCGTGATGACGGGATTTTCAGCATCCACCGGGAAGGTGCTTATGCTGTTTATTTTAGAGGTTACCCGATCGAGAACTTTTTGAGTATCCGCACTTTCTTCCACAGTGATGACCGCCGTACCTACATTTTCATTAGCGATGGTCTGCAATTCTTTAATCCCCGACTCTCCTTGCAGCACATCTTCAATCTTTCGCAGAATGCCTTCCTCCACTTCCTCCGGGTCCGCCCCGGGATAGGCCACCCCAACAGAGATGATGTCTAATGACATCTCGGGAAACATTTCTCTCCGCATGAGTTGCGTGGCCACAATACCCAAAAAGAAAAGGAGGAAAATCATGATGTTCGCAAACACCACATTCGAGGCAAAGGCCGAGAGAAGCTTACGCATGATTAGACTCCAGCTTCCACAAGTTTTACCCCTTCTAAAGGTGAAACCAAACGGGTGGTGATCACCTGATCTCCCGGTTTGATGCCTTCTGAAATATATACGTATTCTCCTTGGGCACGCGCGATGACCACGGCCACCGTTTTCAGACGTCCGTCTACATTGAGATAACAAAAGTTATCAAACGTAACGGCAGAACGGGGGAGTTTGATTACATTTTTCAATGTATTCCCTGGAATACTTACTTGGCAAAACATCCCTTCGGTGAGGGGGAGGCCCGTGTCACGCGTTTTAAGTTGCTCACCCGAAATTCTCACGGCTAACATCGCTGTACGGGTAGTGGCGTCAAAACGCATCAATCGATCTAATTGACCTTGCCACTCATTATCACCTCTGGATTCCGACCAGCGAATGCTCACCGGTACTTTTTGGAGAGGGGGAAACCAACCTTGATCGGATGCTGAGCTCGGGTCAAAAGGAATCCAATCCCGCAGATCGGATGCGGTTACAGGAACAGCGATTTCCAAAATGGAATCGTCGGCAAGTTCAAACACCTTGCTGCCCGGTTGGAGAACTTCATCCACTTCTACAGTTGAACTCATTACCCGTGCAGGAAATGGTGCGCGAAGTTCGGTGCGTGCCAGTTGGAGTTTGGATTGTTCATGTCGCGCTTTCGCGGCAGCCAACTCACTTTCCATTTCTTTGATACGACTGGGGATTTGATCCAAGGACTGTTGTAATTGCAATACTTGACTTTGGGCCTGGGTATATGCCCGCTCTGTACTTTCCACCACAGAAACCGATACGGCTTGCCCTTCTTCTGAAAGTTTTTTCACCCGCTCAAAATCTTTTTGAGCCAAATCGCGAGAGCGTTCTGAAAAAGTTAATAATTGACGATCCGAAGCTTCGGTAATTCGGATCATTTCTAAATTGGCTTCAATGCGAGAGAGCGTCGCCGTAGCTTCGGCAAGGGCTGTCTGATAATCTATGGGGTCAATTTTCAACAATACTTGGTCTTTTTGAACCAAATCACCCGCTTTCAATTCTTGTGGCATTTCAACCACCCGCCCACCCACTTGGGGAGAAATCAACACTTTGCGTAAAGGCATTACAATGCCCTGCGTTTCAATGGCTACCGTAAGGTCCGTGGCTTCCGCGGTCAGTAGTTCAACGGCCAACACTGCTTCTTGAGGCGCTTTCGTCTCAGTTTCAGGTTTTAAACGCCATAAAACCCCTGCGATAAACACAGCAAGAATCATGACACCAAGAGAACACCCTAAACGGGCGACAAAAAGCATGGGGTGTAATTTTTTCATAAGTTTATAATTTCTCATCTGCAATGAGTTCGGAAAGTTTTAATGCAACGGTATACCAGCGTTCTAAATTTTCATTTCCAACCTTACGGGCTAATTTGGAAAAAATTTCATGAAAACGCAATTGTAAAGCATCCATGGGCAGGGTGGCATGAGGATGAATGCGGAGTTGAATACGTCTGCGATCCCGAGGATCCGTTTCACGGCTCACGATTTCTTTTTCTACCAATTTTTCAACAATCACAGATGCTGAGGGATGCGAAAGACCTATGCTATCAGCTAAAGTAGATAAACTAACAGGTTCGAGTTGATGCACTTGCATGGCCACTTTCATTTGCATGGCTGAGAGTTCCGACAATAAGCATTTTTCATGATCATCCTGTTTAAAAACTTGGTTCTCGATATGGAGGTGGATGTGTCGACCCGTTTGAAAGATAAAGTTAATTTTATCGGAATTGTTCATACTTAAGCTTTGTAAATAGTTTAGATGATTAATCAAATAATCTTCATTTCTTTTTTTAAAAAACAAAGAGGTGAAGAGGCCCACGTTTCAAAAGGGTGTTACTCGAAATGGATTGATTTTCACCTTGCCCTCATAGGAAGGTGCATTAGATTTTGATCATGAAATCCCACTCAATGGTTAAACAGCTACACTTCGCAAAGACCCCATTTTTCCTTACACTTTTCATCGGTTTGTTATGCGCTTCCTTTGCAAAAGCTGAAAACGACCTCATCAGTCCCCAAGTAGACCTTTCCTATCTCGAAGAAGAAGTCCCCGCTGATGACTATGCAAAAGCACAATGTACTTTTGACCTCTATTTACCTCAAGATACCGAAAAACCCTTTCCATTGCTGGTATGGTTTCATGGTGGCGCCCTTAAAGGTGGATCCAAAAGTAGCGGGTTAACCACGAAATTAGCCCAAAGTTTCGCCTCTCAAGGAGTGGGGGTTATGGTGGCAGACTATCGACTCAATCCTAAAGTCACCTTTCCTACTTATCTTGAAGACGCCGCCAACGCAGTTCGTTGGGCCGTAAATCATACAGAAGAATTAAATGCTCACAAAAAAGTCTTTGTGGGTGGCCATTCTGCAGGTGGGTATATAACATCGATGCTCGCTATGGATCGACGATATTTAAAACAAGCGGGAGTCAACATCGAGAACATCGGGGGCTATCTTCCCATGAGCGGTCAAACCATGACCCATTTTACCGTCGCTGAAGAACGAGGCCTTTCCTCTAAAATGATTACCGCAGATGATGCGGCGCCCATTCATTATCTAAAGAAGGATATGCCCCCCATCTTCATCATCATCGGTGGAGACGACTGGCCAGCACGTGTAGAAGAAAACCTCTACTTTGTCGCAGCCATGGAAAAAGTGGCTGAAAATGAAAACATCTCGATGCTAATTGTGCCAGATCGTGACCACAGTGATATTTTACGGCAAGCCTCTGTAAAGGGAGATCCCGCCGGACAAGCCATGCTGAAGTTTATGAGTGATGGGATCCTCCCCAGACCATAAAACGATGTAATGAGGGGAACTTATGTTTTCAAAAGAAATATTCTTGGTCATTTTCACTCTCTTAGGGGGCCTGGTACTCTTTTTATTGGGCATGAACATGATGTCGGCGGGATTAACGTCCATGGCAGGAAAAGGCATGCGCGGGGTGATTCATCATGCCACCAAAAACCGCATGAAAGGGATCGTCTTAGGCAGTGGTTTAGGTTTTTTGGTACAAAGTTCTGCAGGCACCGTGATGCTGGTTGGATTTGTAAATGCAGGACTGATGAGTTTACAGCAGTCGATTCCTGTCATTTTTGGGGTGAACATTGGGACCACATTATCCATGCAACTCATTTCATTTAAGATCAGCGAATACTGTTTCTTGGCCATGACAATCGGTTTTCTCTGTTCACAATTCATCTCTAACCCACGAGGGAAAGCCGCAGGGAAAAGTTTACTGGGCTTTGGACTCCTCTTTTTAGGTATGAGTACCATGAGTGAAGGGGTCGCACCTTACAGAGATTCGCTGGCTCCATTTTTATCGATGGTAGATGGTAGCAGCGGGTTAGGGGCCTTACGTGGAGTGGCCATTGCGGCGGGAATAACCGCCATCATTCAAAGTAGTGGTGCAACCATCGGCATGGTTTTCGCCTTAATTTCCGCGGGAGCCATCACCCAAATCACGGGAGCGTATCCATTGATTATTGGAGCGGGAATTGGCACCTGTATGACGGCATTACTGGGTAGTTTAGGTGCAAATATTCAAGCCCGACGTACCGCAGTCAGTCATTTATGCTTTAACATCATTTCAACCCTTTTGGCGCTGATTCTCGCGCCCTGGATCTACAAATGGGTGTCATACTTCCCGGGCGATTTAGTCCATCAGGCGGCTAATGCCAATATGATCCGTATGATGATTTCAGGGGTCATTCTTCTTCCTTTTGTGGGGATATTCACGCGTGCAATTGTATGGATGACCCCGTCAAATCAGCCGATTAAAGAGGGAAGCTTTTTAGACGACCGCTTTATCACCCGCCCGGAAAAAGCCATTACGGCCTGTATTGCAGAACTGCGTAGGGCTGCCGTAATTTGTGAAGAAAGTTTACTGCTTCATGCCCAATTATTCCGATCCATCGATCGAAAAACTGTCACTCAAATTTGCCGAAATGAGGAAATCATCAATGAGATCAAATTAGCCATGGAGGATTACGTCCTCCTGCTTACCCAAAATCAGCTATCCAAACGGCAGGCGCTGATGATTCAACATCTCAACCGCTGTATGTCACATTTGGAACGGATCGGGGATCATGTAGAGCGGCTAAGTGAAATCACCCTCGAAAGGCTTTCCGGTCGACCCGTCTTATTTGAAGAAGACTTGCTCGCAAAGTGGTTTGGATTGTATGGCTCCGCTTTAAAAGTGGTTCGCATGACCATCGACTCTTTGGACCCACATCAGAAAAAATTCCAGAAAACCGCAGCAGGCATCCTCGAGTCCCGAGATCACTATATGTCCCATAGTTTTGAATTCCGCTCCCATTACAATGATTGTCTTGCGGGTAAGGAGGGAACCTTATCGCCGAAAGCCGGAATATATTTAACCAAATATGTGGATGGATTAGATCGTATTGTCAAACACAGTAAATCCATCGCATTACTGCAGGCTCATCCAGAATTTTGGATCAAACGCAAAAAACTGGAACGCGTGGCTCAACAGGCGCCACCCTATCTGGAGCCCAAAATGGCCAACGTTCAGGATTATTTGGATGCTTTGCAGTCTGAAGACCGATAAAACAGGGTCTAGGACTGTATTAACGCAACTCGTCGCGGAATCCCGCTTGCCAATTGGGTAAGTTGTGGTTATCTTCCCAAGCTTTTGGGAACACGATGTGTTCTCGACCATTTTTAAATTGATAGGAGACTTTAAAATGACTGAAAAATCTGAAAATGAAGAAATTTTGGAAAGCAAAGTTGAAGAAACACCCCTCGGTGAAGAAGCGGTAACTGAAACCCAAACTGAAGCAGCTGATACAACAGAAGCGGCTGAAGAGGTCGTTGAGGTTCCACCCGCAGCAAAAGAAGACGTGCAGACCGAACAAGAAGATTTTAAAGATCTTTACCTACGTTTACGGGCCGATTTTGAAAACTTTCGCAAACGCACGCGTCGTGAAAAAGAAGAATGGACTCAACGTTGCGTGGAAAACCTGTGTACCGATTTGCTGACAGTGATGGATCATTTCGATTTAGGTATCGATAATTCCAAAGGCAAAGAATTTACCGAAGAGTCTTTAAAAGGTTTTGAATTGGTTCGCGGCCAATTAAGTAACACCTTAGGAAAATATGGCTTAAGCGTTGTCGATGCGACCGAGGGAAATTTTGACCCGAATATTCATGAGGCCATTACACATATGCCCAGTGCAGATGTGGAAGAAGGCAAAATTGTGGCACAAACCCGAAAAGGGTATAAAATGGGCGACCGTTTGTTACGTCCTGCCCAAGTGGTGGTTTCTGCAGGCGCACCAGCAACCGAAGCGGAAGGAGAAGCATAATGGCAGAAAAAGAAGATTTTTATAAAGTGCTCGGCGTAAACAAAGACGCCAGCAAAGATGAAATTAAAAAAGCATATCGTAAACTAGCGATCAAATATCATCCTGACAAAAACCCGGGAGATACCGCTGCGGAAGAACAGTTTAAAGTAGCGACCGAAGCCTATGAGGTACTCAGCGATGAAGACAAACGCCATAAATATGATCAATTTGGTCATGCGGCATTTGGTCCAGGTCGTGGAGGCGGTGGGGCTGCAGGCGGTTTTGGTGGCGTCGACCTCGAAGAAGCCTTGCGGACCTTTATGGGTGCATTCGGCAGTGGTGGCGGAGGCGGCGGAGGATCCATTTTCGAAAACTTCTTTGGTGGTGGCGGTGGCGGTCGCGAAAGTTCGAATCGCGGATCCGATTTGCGCTTTGATCTCGAGATTGATTTTGAAGAAGCTGTTTTTGGTTCCAAACGTGACCTTTCTTATAATGTAAATGTTGAATGTGAAAGTTGTGGAGGAGAAGGTGCAGCCCCCGGCAGCAAAAAAACCACTTGTTCTACTTGTAAAGGGCAAGGTCAGGTATTGACCTCCAATGGTTTGTTCCACATGCGTCAGACCTGCCCCGATTGCGGAGGTGCAGGCCAAGTCATCAGTAACCCTTGTAGCCAGTGCCGAGGTACAGGCCAGGTAAAAGGGAAACGCTCCATTACGGTTCGTATTCCCCCAGGGGTTGAAACCGGATCACGTTTGCGCGTAAAAGGCAAAGGTGAGGGCGGTGTCATGGGCGGACCCGCAGGTGATTTATATGTGATTATGCATGTAAAAGCTCATCCCATTTTCGAACGCCATGATTTGGACTTGATCATTGAGCTACCCGTTAGTTTCCAAACGGCCGCTCTAGGTGGAGAAGTCAAAGTCCCGACATTGGAAGGGACTGCAAAAATCAAAATTCCCGCAGGCACACAAAATGGACGCATGTTACGCCTGAAAAACAAAGGGGTAAAAGATCCACGTGGATACGGACATGGTGATATCCATATTCGTGTACTGGTTGAAGTACCTACTCATTTGCACGGAAAAGCTAAAAAACTGATTCAACAAATCGAAGATCAACTTGGAGAGGGACAATATCCCGATCAAGCCAAGTTCAGCAAAGAATCTGAAGCCTTCGCCAACCGTCGCGAAGAATTAGAAAAACTTCGCAACGTTAAAAGCTGATCGTATGCACCCGTGGATGACTGCCCCTCGTTGCTTTTCCAGCGAACCGGAACTTTTTCCGGGCCTGCTGGAATTGAGCAAAGAAGAGGGGCGCCATCTAAGCCGTGTCCGGCGTATTTCAGTAGCTGCAACCGTAACTGTGCTAAACGGCAGGGGAACGGTCGCACAGGGCAGGGTGGCCACCATTGACCGCGACCGGGTGAGTATCGAGCTGGATCAGATTCACAGCATTCCTCCTGAGAGCCCTGAAATCACCTTGGTCATCGGTGCTTTAAAACAGTCCGCATGGGACGAAGTGCTCAAACATGCTGTAGAATTAGGGGTGAATCGTATCATTCGTTTTCAATCTCAGCACGCGGTCTCCGAAATCAAAGCGGAGAAAGAGAGCAAAAAAAATCAACGCTGGCAGGAATGCATGCGTGAAGCCTGTAAACAATCTGGAAATCCATGGGTTCCCGAACTCGTGCTTGCGGATCAACTCGAAACCGTAAGACAACATTTACCTGAATCAGCGATTGAATTATTGGCAGGTTTGGTAGGTACCCCCCAAAGCTTGGCAGAGGTCTTACCTCAACGCTTACCTGAAAAAATTGTAGTTTGGATAGGGCCCGAAGGCGATTTCAGTCCAGCGGAACAGCAGGCGATTCAATCTGGTGGCGCTCAGGTGGTAACCTTAGGTAGCAGGGTGCTGCGAGCCGAAACGGCGGCCTTGGCACTATTGGCCCATTTGAGATTGCTCGGGAACGAATACAACGACCGGCTGACATAAGTCACCCGGTTGCGGCGCCCCGGAAAGAATATCCGCACTTTGAAACTTCTTTTCCCTAAAAGAAAGTACGAGTCCTTGGCCCACTTTCCGACCAGCTCTATAAATAGAGAGTTCCGTTCCTGAAGGAAACATGCGCTCCGTTTCAAAGATGAAATAATGCTCAGGACCATTTACTTGACGCACAATGCCCATGTTCGCAGGACGAGGGGGAGACGACACATCCTTCCTATTCCACAAAGCACATCCTTGAAAAAGCAAACAGCTACAAATGAAAATACGAAAGGGGTTCATCGCTATATTTTTAGAGAGTCTTAACTAAAACGGAAGGAAATTCTTTTCTTTTTGAAGTTGCTAAAATGAGAATCTCATAGGATATTCATAGTCATGAGATGTAACTATTTTTGAAACTGCATCTTAAACCTCTATAAATTATGGCTAAAATATTAATTGTTGATGATGAACCCAGTGTTTTATCTGTACTCTCGAATCTTTTGAAAGGACAAGGATTCGAAATTCAGCCTTCATTGGGAGGTGAAAAAGCGGTCGAACATTTAAATAATGAAAGTTTTGATTTGATGCTCACCGATATTCGCATGGAACCCGTGAATGGCTTAGAGCTTCTGAAAATAGCCAAGTCATTATACCCGACCATGAGCGTCATGGTGGTGACAGCATATGGATCTGTTGAAACTGCCGTTGAAGCCATGAAAGTGGGTGCTTTTGATTATGTAACCAAACCCTTTAAGGTAGATGAATTGTTAATTACGGTGCAGCGAGCCTTGGAATTTCGAAGAGCCCTGCACGAAAATCAACAGCTTAAAGCACAATTAGATGTTCGACATGGTTTAGCGGATATTATTGCAGAAAGTCCGGACATGCGGAAAATTTGCACCATGATTGAGCGTGTAGCCCCTACAGATCAGACTGTACTCATCGGCGGAGAAAGCGGTGTCGGTAAAGAAGTGATTGCAAAATCCATTCATGCCAACAGCATTCGAAAGCAATCTAATTTCGTACCCATCAACTGTGCGGCCTTACCGGAACCTTTATTGGAATCTGAACTTTTTGGGCATGTCAAAGGAGCCTTTACGGGGGCGAGCACCGACAAAGAAGGACTGTTCGAAGTCGCCAGCGGGGGGACGATTTTTTTAGATGAGATTGGTTCGATGTCCATGAACCTGCAAAGCAAATTGCTTCGTGTGCTACAGGAAAAAGAAATTCGTCGGGTAGGGGGCACACGCGAAATTAAAGTGGACCCTCGCGTAATTGCCGCCTCTAATGATGATTTAGAGCTGATGATCAGCGAAGGCAAATTTCGAGAGGATTTGTATTATCGTTTGAGTGTAATACCCTTGGTGATCTCTCCTTTACGGGAAAGAACAGAAGATGTGATTCCTTTGGCACACTATTTCATGAAGATGATTTCAGAAAAAGCAGGTCTGCCTATGCCTGAACTTTCACCAGAAGTGCAAATTATTTTAGAAGATTATGAATGGCCCGGAAATGTCCGTGAATTGGAAAATGCCATTCGACACGGCTGTACCTTTGCCCAGAATGGCGTGTTGAGAGTTGATGATTTACCTGCACGGGTGGTCACGAGATCTAAGATACGAAGTCCACGTAAAAGTGGGTCGATGGGCATTTCCACTACCGAACACCGTGGACGTTCATTAAAAGGTTTTCTGCGTGAAATGGAAAAGAGTTTTATTATGGAAACCATTCAAGAACATCATGGCGATAAAGATGCCGCAGCCAAAACTCTCAAAGTGAGTTTAGCCACGCTATATCGTAAATTACCTGATGCGGAATAAAGTCACCTGACCCCGAACAAGGCCCCTGGAAGGTTCCAGGACATCCACACAAAAAAAGCCAATCCAAAGAGTACTCTGGATTGGCTTTTGATTTGACGAACGTCTCGTCAGGAAAGGTTTAGAGCATTCCTGCTTTCAACGCTTTCAAGTGTTTGCCGAAGTGAAGACAAAGCACGTCTGAATATGTTTCAGGATTCGCACGTAGGGTGTCCATCAGGGCAGAACCCAATTCTGGATTCGTGAGTACAGTTCCGAAGCAGCAATGGAGGATTTGACGTCCAGGGGCCGTGAAGCCGATTCCTTCAGGTACATCTTCCCAGCACTCCAAGTATTGTTTTTCCAACTCTTTCGCACTCACAGCTGAGGCTTCAGCTGAATCCTCAAGCGTGGCATGTACGTGATAGGTGGCTTTATCAGTGAGGTAATGCTCACGAGACAAGGTAACAATGCGGGCAAAAAGATCTTCGTTTTTAAGTGCCGCAACGCGCAACGCTTCCAAATAAGAAGTTCCCGCGGTTTTCACATGGAAACGACCTTTGGTTGCACGAGCAAAAGGAGTGTACATCGAGATTTTATCGGATCCACTGTGCAGACTCAATTTGTAAGGGCCCAGTAATTCACTAATGGCATTATGATCAGCCATAGAAGCTTCAAGAGCGTCTAAATCACCAATAAAATCAACACCTTTCTCCATTTCTCCGATAAAACGGGGAGCCAGAGAAACCAATTTAACTTCATTACGAATCAACTGATCCGCGATGATATAATGTTCGGCCAAGGTGGTAGGCTGATCTGTTTCATCTACACTTACTTCGATTTCATAAGGTAGGTTTTTAGACTCCGCTTGTTCACGAATAAATGCAGCCAATTCAGACGCTTTGATTAAGGCCAAACCGTATTTAACAGCCGCACGTTGAACTGAGGTTTCATCAAATTCAATAACCGACCCCGTTTCAAGAGTAATTGATTTACCCACGTACTCCTGAACCCAGGAGATGCGACTGGCGACTTCATTGAATTTGACGGTTAAGGTATCACGATCATAAGTGTCGGCTTTCTCATCCACAACATCTGAAGGATCGATCGTGAAAAAGGTAAACCCAGCATTCATGGTGCGGGTGACATCCTCTTCGGTTTTAAGATGATCGGCATCTGCACCGGTCAATCCTTCCCACCCACAGCTTTTCAATCCGTTAAGGGCATCAGCCATCACCCCTTCAGGTGT
Organism: Kiritimatiellota bacterium B12222; assembly: GCA_029719485.1. GTDB lineage: Bacteria > Verrucomicrobiota > Kiritimatiellia > SS1-B-03-39 > UBA6053 > UBA6053. The sequence goes on from CP120722.1 coordinate 2,830,565, forward strand.
ACGTTGTGTCCGAGACATTTCCCGGATAGATTGCTGAGGGAAGATAGGAAGGATGCCCTCACCATATTGCTGAAGGGCCGCTACGTGCCCTGGAGTGGCGAGACCAATACGGTCTCCAAAACCAAAACTAGCTTGTAAGTCGAGGGTACTAACTGAAATAGTAGACATATATATTCCTTTAATTAAGATTTACGTGCGAGAAAGGGATCACAAGCCAAGGTACCTACCAATTTTTCACGATAGGATGCTGGATTTGTGCGAAGTTTTTCCAACTGGGCACTGACCTGTTCCAATTGCGTGGCAATGGAAAGACGCGTGGTATTATCCGGATGTTCTTTGTTCATATAGTGATGCAGATATACCGCTTGCTTTTCAAGTGATTGAATTTCTAATTTCACTTTAGCTTCAATGCGTTCTTGATACCAATCGCTTTCCAGTACGGACTCTAAGCTAAACAACGAACGAATATCTTCATCATGTAGGTTTTTACCTTCAAACTCACCGTAAGCCATAATGTTGAGCAACGCTTTCAACGGAGGAATTGCCTGATCGATGCCACCATCCTCAAAGTAATTGAGAGCCGCTTTACGTTGGGCCTCAACAATGTTTGAAATACCATCGATATAATATTCCATACTCTGAAGTTCAGGTTTGAGCATTTCTTCGTTCAATACGGAATCAGGATGACTGAAAATTCGTCCAAAGATATTCAGAGCGAAACTTTTCGTAATCCGGTAGCCCAGACGACTGGCCAACACAGTTTTCCCTTCGTACTCGAAGTCTTCAAGCGCTTCCATGTATCCTTCTTTAATCAACCATTTTGGATCACGTTCGTGGGGATACATCCGGCACCATAATTCAGGGACCAACAAACTAATGTCGTGATCCACGCGGTATTTATGACCCACATAACCCGCCGCCGTGGAGAAGGCGTGACTCTGGGTAAGGATATAACTGATCAGCGCATTGTTCAAATCTGTAATAGGCAACAGCGCATTGAAGGGGGCTTTGGTTAAAGCACCTTCTGATCCAGCACCCGTCGTGGAAGGAGATTTTCCGGTAAGACTTGCAACAAAATCCATAAACAATTCAGGAAGTTCCTGATAGTGAATAGGATTGAATACGGCCAGCGGACGAATACCTGCAGCCACATCCGGGGGATTGTTCCGACGTCCGGGTAATACCGCGCCAACTGGATTAAACACCGCTGCATTTTCGGGGAGACGACGATAGAGACGCACCCCTAAATCAGCCAAATACTCTTCACGTTCGGCATTTAAGTCCGGACGATTTTGAAGGTAACGTGGATTCTTGGTGGGTTCGCCGTTCACAATACGAGGGCAGTTATTACTTACAAAGTAATCAGGTCCGTCTTCGTCCAAAACAAAGGCGCGCATGGCCTCCTTCATTTCAGGAGTGTATTGCTCAAACTTAATCACGTCATCGACCATTTCTTTCACTTGAGCACGGGTTAAAGGCTCATAGTTAGAGAAGAAACTTTTCTTGGTCGCGTAATCAAACTCTGTGTGTTTGTCGTATCCCGGGATAATCGCATCATCAGGACGTTGGAACAAACGGAATTCACAGTTTTCAACAAACTTACACGAAGGGGAATTAATATGGTCAGGTAAGTTTTTCACTTGCTCTGTGGGAACCACTACCGAGGCAGTGATATCATCTTCACGTTGCAACTTGGTGGCAGGCCAGAAATCCTTCCGCAAGCTAAACAAACGCCAGGAGTTATCCTCAGAATAGCCTAAACGCACGTAGGACCCGATCACTTGACGCTGACGATAACGCAGCTCAACGCCTTGTTGACCATTGATGGTGTCCACACTGAAACGTTCGCGCCAGTTTTCGCCCCAATGCGGACGATAGAAACGTTTTACAGTCAATACCAAATCACGCACCCGATGAGGAATGGTTGCCAAATAGGCATTAAACTCATCCGTGTATTCAGGGTTAGGAGTCAACATCCGTACCACAGAACCCAAGGAACGGTCAGGACTCAACAAAGGACGGCTGGGTTTACCAGGAACTGCAGGAGCCTTGAAACGATTAGAATAGTCATGGGTGGTAATCTCTTCCACCATGTCCATGTCCTTGGAGAAATTAGGGGTAAACACAGGAGCATTCACCATCGCATCTGTTATGGGTTTAGAAATTTCAGACTTTCCACCACCCGAAACGGTACAAGGTTTGTGACAAAGCAATCCTTCAGCATTTGTCCCTGTAAGACGCCAGCGTTGTCCAGTCTGGGGGTTCAACATTTTAATTTTGTACCCACTCGGCAACACATAAGTGTTTTCAGGATTCAATTGAATTTTCTGAGGACCTTGTTCGTTTTCCCAAGTGATGCTCAGACTGCGAAGCTCAAAATAGGCTGTTTCAGGCACGTAGATGATATCGTTATAATTCTTATCGATACCATATCCTTCAGGTTGCACATCCATACGATCAGCATGACGCTCAATCACTTCAGAAAAAGTATGGTCAACCGTTTTTTTGCTAATGAAATTCAGCCGGAAATCTTCGCCCAAATCGAAGCTGGGGAAGGTCATCGCTCCACCGGCATGCTCTTCTTCAGTCAACCCATACAGGTTGGTCGCATAGCTGAGTTGCGTTTTGACTTCTTTTTTGCAGTATCCAAAATAGTTATCTGCAATCATGGTCACAATGACGCCTTCTTCTGTTCGCAAGGTTACTTTGAATGCAGTACCATCATTGTACTTTTCATTTTCATCCGACCAGCACATGCGATCACGTTTCTGACGCTCCGTGGCATCATCAATATGAGGAAGCCCCAATTCTTTTTTGGTCAAGTTCAACAAATGAGGAGCCAAAATTACACAACCAGTGTGACCAGACCACTCCGCCGTATCTAAACGTGCATCATTTTCAGGAAGGAGAGGGTTACCTGCATTCCCAAAAATACTTTCAACAAAGTCGAGGTTTGCCACCATGTTACCGGGAGCAAAGAAACGAATTTCCATCGTCTTACGTCCTGTAACGCCAGAAACGGCAGGACAGACCAAAGGACGCAACAACAGAGAAACCCATGCAGAAGCTTTCTGTTCTTGATTACTGGTGAAAGGCAACTGCAATAAGTCCTCTGGTGGAGTTAAGGCCGCTTTCAGTAGACGAGAAAAGGTAACAACGGGAACCGCCTTTTTATCGTTCGGAATCGGCAGTCCTTCTTCACAAACATGAAAGACGCCCTTGGTCGTACGGCGATCATTTTTGGGGTTGTGCAACACGCCATTCGCAGTGCGATAGCTTTCAATGATATCTGATTTAAAATCATCACGGTCGGGGGGAATAGATAAGGCACGGGCAATCCCGTGGCGATCCAACACAAAACTTTGACGGGGAAGCCAAGACTGCTCCTCTTCAATACCATGCTCTTTAAAAAAGGAGCTGAGAAAATTTTGAATGTGTCGATCTACAGGACACATGTAATCTGCCAACAAACGGTCTTTGGCTTTGGCCGTTGCAAGAATACTCTTGCCTAACTCTAAGAAAGGGTTGTCATCATCCTTCCCGTAGATGGGAAGATCCAATGCGGACAATTTAATGTTAATATAGTGAATCAGGTTCGCTTCTGATTCTGGCGAACTCTCGTCGTTATGTGTATATCCAATGGTTTCTTTTAGGTTTTTCATCATAATAAGGTTGTCCTGTTAAAAAATCAGATCTCTCTTGTCCTATTTGAATCTAAAATCAATCCCTTAAGCGGGTAAATCTATAAATTTAAATAAATTCAGCATTAGCTAAATCTTTGTGTTGCCATTTTAAACATAATAGAATAGAGACTAGCCCCTTCATAACCACAAAATTGTATGCCAGCAAAAAAAGATCAAGACCTCATTCAAGTTGACGGAGTCGTCAACCAAGTACTACCTGCAACCATGTATCGGGTAGAGTTAGAAAACGGCCATGAAATCCTCGCCCATATCAGTGGCAAAATGCGTAAACATTTTATTCGGATTACCACCGGTGATAAAGTTCAAGTAGAGATGTCTCCCTACGACCTCACCAAAGGACGGATTATTTTCCGCCATCGCACTTAACGTTTAAACGTTAGACTCACTTAGAAGATAAAACCGGAGGACTATCCTTCGGTTTTTTTTGTATTGTAGCCGTTTGAATAATATAGTTTAAGAACGTATAGTCTCTACCATAATCGCTTCCTGAATATTACGAAACGCACCTTTATGTCATATGATATCTTCATAGATTGTCCGCAATGCAAACATACCATTAAAGCATCGTCAGATTTGGTGGGTGTCGTTGTGGACTGCCCTGACTGTGACTATCAATTTAAACTCCCTGATATTCGCGAAGGCACCAATCCTCGATTACGAAAATCAAAAGCGAAACTTCCGCCTGCGGGCACTCAAGATTCAGAAAGCAACATCGATGAATTATCTCATTTGGAAGATCAAATGCGTTCCTTATTGAGGCGACAAAGAGATCAACTCAATCAAATGAATCTTTTATCGAGCAACTGCAGCTTAATCCAAAAACAACTTGAGTTTTTAACTGGTGGCAAAGCGCGGGTAGATCGAGATCAAATCGCACCCGGTTATATATTGGAACAGGCCTCTCATCGTGCATCCACTTGGATACGATTGAGTAAAATAAGCGGTTGGACAAGCGTGGTCGTTATGGTGGGGGTAGGACTTTGGATCTACTGCAGTCGTTAACAGCGATATCGCTTTCTGCTTTTCACACGAGCTTCGAGGCTGTATAGGCTTCTCTTTCCGCTCAAAACAGGAAGAAATTATGGAACATTTATCATCTTTAACCGATTGGACCCCTGAAGTAATGACCGAAGTACTCGCTTTGGCCGCACAACTAAAGGCTGATCCAGGTGCGTATGCTCAGGCAGCTTCTCAAAAAGTCCTGTTTATGATTTTCGAAAAACCCAGCCTTCGTACCCGCGTGAGCTTTGAAACGGGTATCGTTCGCATGGGTGGACACGCTATCAATTACGACGTCACCACCAGTCCACTAGGCGCAGGAAAGGAAAGCCTTTCCGACACCATTAAAGTGGTCAGTCGGTTTTCAGATTTAATCGTAGCCCGCCTTTACAAACACAGTGACTTAACCGAAATGATTGCCAATGCTGGCGTCCCCGTCATTAACGGGCTCACCGACTACAGTCACCCTTGTCAAATTATGGCAGACCTGCTGACCATTCAAGAGCACAAAGGCTCCCTAAAAGGAAAAACCCTCTGCTTCCTAGGTGATGGATGTAACAACGTCACCCATTCTTTGCTGTTTGGTTGCGCTATGGCCGGAATGAATATTCGCATTGGCTGTCCTCAAGGAAAAGACTTTGAACCTTTACCCGAAATCGTTGAAAAAGCGAAAAACCTTTCCGCAGTCAACGGTTCGGAAATTTTCATTTCCCATGATGCGCACGAAGCAGCCTCTGGTTCGGATGTGATCTATACAGACAGCTGGATGAGCTACCACATTGATCCTGCAGAACTTGATGAACGGGTTAGTAAATTCATGCCCTATCAGGTCACAACCGACATCATGAAAGCAGCAAATGCCGACGCTATTTTCATGAATTGCTTACCTGCAGTCAGAGGATACGAGCAAACTGCAGAAGTCATTGATGGCCCCCAATCAGTTGTGTTTGATCAGGCCGAAAACCGGATGCACGCCCAAAATGCAATAATGCTCCGACTGCTTTCGCAGTGCTGAATCCATTATGGGTGAAGTAGAACGTATCTTAGTGATCAAGCTCAGCGCTCTGGGAGATCTTTTTCACGCCGTACCTGTCGCTCATCTATTGGCCGAACATTATCACTGTAAAATTGACTGGGTTACCCAACCCGAGTACGTCGGCTTGGTCTCCTGTCATGATGATGTGGATCGCGTGATTGCATTCCCTAGACGGGGAGGGTGGCAGGATCGTAAAGTGTTTATTTCCAAATTAAGAGAACGGAAGTACGACATAGCGATTGATTTACAGGGACTCACTAAAAGCGGTGTGGTCTTAGGACTCTGCAGAGCCCACCGAAAAATAGGCAGTAGCTCTCCACGCGAACTGTCAGGCTGGTTTGCGAAAGAACGCCCCCAGGCTCTTGCAAAATCACCCCATGCATTAGATCAATTGCTAGATGTGCTCCGGCATCTGGGACAAAACACAACACCTATAGAATACCCCTTACATTTCCCTGAAGCAGAACAGCTCCCCCTCTTACCTGCTCCTCGAATTGCCTTAGCTCCGCGCTCGCGCTGGCCTGCTAAAGATTGGCCCGAAGCGTCCTTTATAGCGTTAGGCCGTCGTCTCATTGCAGAACAACAAGCGAAGATTTACATTATCGGTGGTCCTGAGGACCAAGACTTGGGTGCCCGCATCCAATCAGCACTCGGGGAATCAGCCGTCAACACTTGTGGACAATTTCCCATTTTAGCACTAGGCCCCCAACTGAAACAAATGGACGTGTTGGTGTGTAATGACTCAGGCCCTATGCATTTTGCGTCAGCCGTGGGCACTCCTTTGGTAGCCCTTTTTGGTCCAACCGATCCTGCAAAAACGGGCCCCTGGGGAGAGGGAGCAATTGTTTTACGTCCCCCAGCTGACTCTGAAGGCTATCCGGATCATCGCAGTTACAAGCATGGAAATAATCAATTTATCTCGAAAATAAGTATAGAAGAGGTCTATACCGCGACCTGTAAACAACTTAACAAAAGTTCAATCTAAATGCCTTCGTCGGAAAAGCTCATTTTTTCATCGACGAATACACTTGAATTTGCCTATAAATACGCTTCTTTCAGCACCCAATTTTAGTTCAGAAATTTTTTGGAGATCACACATGCGTCGCGTAGTTGTAACAGGTTATGGAATTGTCAGTAGTATCGGTAATAATAATACCGAGGTGCTCGATTCACTACTTAATAACAAATCAGGTTTAGCCTTTAGTCAGGAATATGCAGATAAAGGATTCCGGAGTCATGTATATGGTCCGATCTCTTTGGACCTTAAAGAAAGCGTTGATCGTAAACTATTACGATTCATGGGTGATGGATCTGCTTTTAACTATGTCGCCATGCGCGAAGCCATTGAACATGCAGGTCTGCCACCTGAATTGGTTTCTAATGAACGTAGTGGTTTGATCACAGGTACAGGTGGCACATCCACCATGAATGTAACCGCCACCATCGATTTATTCCGCGAAAAAGGTGCCAAACGGGTAGGGCCTTACATGGTACCCCGTACCATGGCCAGTACCAACAGCGCCTGCTTGGCAACCGCATTTAAAATTCGTGGTCATAACTACAGCATCAGCTCTGCCTGTGCAACTTCCGCACATTGTATCGGAAACGGCATGGAATTAATTCAAGCCGGGAAACAAGACATTGTTTTCGCTGGGGGTGGTGAAGAAATTTACTGGGCATCCACCGTAATGTTTGACGCCATGGGCGCATTGAGTTCCAGCTATAATGACAATCCAACCGCAGCCTCTCGTCCCTACGATGCAAAACGTGATGGATTCGTTATTTCGGGTGGTGGCAGTATTTTAGTTCTCGAAGAACTTGAACATGCGAAAGCCCGTGGCGCAAAAATTTATGGTGAAGTCGTTGGATATGGTGCTACATCAGATGGTGCTGACATGGTCGCTCCTTCTGGCGAAGGTGCCGTTCGTTGCATGAAAATGGCTATGTCTACTGTAGACAGCCCCATTGATTACATCAACACGCATGGCACCAGTACCCCTGCAGGGGACATTGCCGAATTGCATGCTATCAAAGAAGTCTTCCCTGAGAATGCGCCTCACATCAGTTCTACCAAATCCATTACCGGTCATGCGTTAGGTGCTGCGGGATCAAATGAAGCTGTTTACAGCTTAATGATGCTCGAACATGATTTCGTGGCCTGTAATGCACATGTAGAAAATCTGGATCCCGCGGCTGATGGCCTGCCCATTGTTTTAGACAAACCTTTGCAAAATGCGGGACTCACCACCGTGATGAGCAACAGCTTCGGATTCGGCGGAACCAACGCGACCCTGATTATGCGTAAATATCAGGACTAAAACGTCTCACGTTTTTAAACCAAAAAAAACCGCTGTTGCGGTTTTTTTTGTGTTTTGATTTTAAGAGCTGTCACTTTCCGCTACATCACTTCAAAATCCACAGCCTGATTTGAGACGACAGCAAAGGCTTATCCTCATCCCTCTAAAGTCGAAAGCGACATTATTCCATCATGCCCGATCCAAGATCGGGACAAGCTGGAAGTTTTTTTTTAATGTTGTGGACGACGTTGACGACGACGGCGACGCGGCTTATGCGGACGATCTTTGTGAGTTGAAGGAGGAGGCGCCTTCTTCAAATCTGCAGTCCACGCTGCAATTAAGTCAGCTTGAGGAATACCACTGGCCAACGCATCAAATTTAAACAGAACCAAGGCATCCCGGAAGTAACTCCGATGCAAGAAACGAATGGTGCGTTGCTCATTACGTCGATCCGTAAAACGGTCTTGTGAGTACAACAGATCAAAAATCTTAAAGGCAATTCGTTTCGGAATCAGAATACGATCAGATAAAATACGCTGAACCTGTTCAATTGCTTCCATCCATGAATTTCGAGGGGAGAGATCTCCACGCGCCATAATTTCTGCTTGTACAGAACAAATATAAGGGGCGAGGAAAAGCGTGTAGGCCAATTCCTGAGACGCTTTAATATTGTGAGCCTTCCATTTATCTAACTGCTGTAAAGCCATGTGGTGCCAATGAACTTCCTCAGGAGTTGCTTTTTCGCGATACCACTCTGTAAATCCAGGAAACATAACATCGAGCAATCCTGTTTCATTCCAATATTTAAATGCCGACTCCATCGCGCCCGAGTAGAAAAACTTCAGAATTTCTTCATACATACGTGCATGACTCGCATGCAACATTTGAGAGGTTTGACTGAGAATCGCATCGTAGGTTTTCTGTTCGATTCTCAAATCCAAGGTCGAGGCAAAACGAACAGCCCTAATCATCCGAACCGGATCTTCTTGGTAGCGCACTTCTGGATCACCAATACAATGAATGACCCTTTTCTTTAAATCTTCAAGGCCACCCACGTAATCGATAATGGAGAAATCAGCAATGTCATAAAACAGCGCGTTTACGGTAAAATCCCGTCTGAACGCATCTTCCTGAGGGGTGCCGTATTCATTATCACGAATGACCACACCTTCTTCATTGATAACGACATCAGGAGAGGACGACAGCTGTGAAACCTCTTCTGTTTCACTGTCTTCACCTTCAACCGGATCGGGGAGGGTGCCTGAAGTCGGCGCACGAAAGGTAGCCACTTCAATGATTTCGTCACGAAACATGACATGAGCTAAACGAAAGCGGCGACCAATCAAACGACAGTTCCGGAAGCAACGTTTCACCTCCTGAGGACTGGCATCAGTGGCCACATCAAAGTCTTTAGGTTGTCTGCCCAGCATAAGGTCGCGTACGCAACCTCCCGCCAAATAGGCTTTATAACCTTTTTCATTTAAGCGGTAGAGGACGGTGAGCGCGTTTTTGCTGATATTATTACGGCTTATGCAGTGATCGGAGCGTTGAAGTATTGTGGGTTCCATGTATAGTTCTTTTTCAATTTGATGGAGAGTACTTATGTTCTCCACATGGAAACGCAACAGAATTCCGGACTACAGCCGGATAGGGTACAAATGAAAAAGAAAACACTGAACCTTTTGAAGAACTTTTTAGAAGCCGTAAGCCCCTCAGGGTACGAAGGCCCCACCGCCAACTTGTTTCGAGATGAAGCACAAAACTTCGCAAGCGAAGTCACCCGCGACCGACATGGAAATACTCTTGCCGTGGTCAAAGGTACTTCTGACTTGCGAGTGATGTTCGCAGGCCACTGCGATGAAATCGGATTTTTAATTACCCACATCGATAGTCAGGGTTACTTATGGCTAGACCCCATCGGTGGCTGGGATCCTCAGATCGCTCAAGGACAGCGCGTTCAAATCCGTGGCAACAAAGGCATGGTACCCGGAGTGATCGGAAAGAAACCTATTCACCTGATGTCGCCTGAGGACCGCAAACGCGTGGTGGAATTAAAAAACTTGTGGGTAGATATTGGGGTCGCAAATCGCAAAGAAGCGCAAAAATTGGTTTCTGTGGGTGACCCCATGGTATTGGGCTACGGTATGCAAGAGCTCCAGGGAGACGTTATCGCCGCCCGGGGGATGGACAACCGCATTGGTGCCTTCATTGTCTTAGAAGCGGCACGACGGGTTGCTGCCGCCACTGAAAAACAGGATGCAACCCTTTACAGCGTTGCCACAGTGCAAGAAGAAATTGGATTGCGCGGTGCGATTACCTCTTCATTTGATATTGATGCCCAAGTCGGGATCGCCGTGGATGTCACCTTTGCTGGAGATCATCCTGGCTTGGGAGATGCTAAACGTCACGTAAACGAATGTAAATTGGGTGCAGGACCTGTTCTTACCCGTGGACCCAATACGCACCCTCGCTTGTTTGACCGCATTGTTGCGACCGCCAAACAGCATAAAATTCCGCTACAAATCTCAGCGGAAGGACGTAGCACAGGTACCGACGCCAATGCCATGCAATTGAGTCGTTCCGGCATGGCCACAGCTCTGTTAAGCATCCCCAACCGCTATATGCACAGTCCTTCAGAAATGGTGGACCTGCGTGATGTTGAGGCCTGTATTGACCTCATGGCCAAAGTGGTTCTGGAACTGGAAGCCGATGTGGATCTGACACCTTTTTAAGATTGTGAAATCGTTTTGAATTCGAGGGTGCTCACGTGCCCTTTTCAAACAAACACCTTGAAACCATCGGACAAATATCCGATGGTTTCTTGCTGTCAAAAGTTCGGGAATTGCATCCGACCAGCCTTTTGCCCGAGAGCGAACGGTCACTCCATTTCCGCACTGATCGTGCTCGAATTAGTCTCCACGCAAATAGTCGATACTGGCTTTTATTTTTTGTTTGAGGGGATGACGCTCATCTCCGCTAAGACATTTAACCGCCCAATGAAACACAGGAAACCTCACCTTAGCGTTTAGGTCAAAGAGACTGGATTCAAAATAAGGAAAATCTCCTAACCATTGCAGTCGTGGCCATTGCTGTTGAAGTAGATGACCGATAAGCGCTCCGGTTTCGCAACATAACACGAAGTAGGGATTATCCATTTTCTCAGGGTTGGAGGCCCTCAGGAGTTCTTGTATTCTTTCAGGGGTCAAATAGTTTTCCAAGCCATCCAACCACTCCAAAGAAGGAGCATCTTCTCGTTGGAGCAGATGAGGAATGTCCGCTAAGGCCGCCTGAGTCGTCCGCTTAATCTGCGCATCCATTTGTTGACGGCCTTCATCAGTCAACGGTGACAGCACTCGAATATGCTCTCCTGGCGTTAACTCGATTTGTTCCAAATCGCTACGCAAGTGCGCAGGACGAGGATCTTCTGGAGGAATCCAGCCGGTAAAAAAATGATGATACAGGGTTTCTGCGTCGGGTAGGTCAAGCTTCATAGGATCAATTCTCGGTTTCCTTTCAAATCACGTAAATGGGGAGTACCCAGTAAAAACATGGCGGTGCGAAACGCTCTTTTTAAATTTTCAATTTCAGCAACAACCGCATCTGCAGATTCTAATGCAGGCTCCATGAACGGTTTGGCCATCCCAGCCAAACTGGCACCCAAAATAATAGATTTAATCATATCCACTGCATTTCTCAGCCCACCAGAGGCAATCAGAGTGACGCCCATATTCCCCTCCAAATGCGAGAGATCATCCAAAGCTTTAGGGGTAGGGATTCCCCAATCCTGAAACAACAATCCTAAACCGTCGTTATGCACAGCATCACGCCGATGATGCTCAATACGACTCCAACTGGTGCCGCCACTTCCAGCCACATCAAGAATACGAATTCCCAGCGCAGTCAACAGCTCTGCATCTGGTACGCTCAGTCCACAGCCAATTTCTTTTACAATAACGGGCACCGACAGGCTGCGATTGATGTCTGCAATTTTAGCACTGAGACCTGCGAAACAGATATCACCTTCGGGTTGAATGGCTTCTTGAAGCGGATTGAGATGCAAAAAAAGTCCATCAGCTTTTAAAATGTCCACCGCAGCTTCACACTCCTTTAATCCGAAACCTTTATTCAGTTGTACCGCACCAATATTCCCAAAAAGCAACGCATTTGGCGCCACCTCACGAAGTGCAAACGAGTCTGCAGCATCAGGATGCGTAAACATCACCCGTTGAGAGCCCACCCCCATCGCAACTTCGCAGCGCTCAGCCGCTTCGGCCAAATTGCGATTCATCTTTTTGAGATCGGCATGATCCCCACCAGTCATGGAGGAGATCAACAAAGGGAAAGAGAGTTTTTTACCTAAAAAAGTAACAGAACTGTCAACGGCATTTAAATCAATTTCAGGGAGGGCACGGTGTCGCAAATGAATCGCATCAAAGCGATTTCCTTGACGATCCGTTTCGTGGTCTTGTTGAAGAATGCGAATATGTTCTACCTTGCGATGATTCGTAGGGTCACTCATGTACGCTCCCATTTTTCGTGGGCCTGCATCAACTCACCCGGATTGGTGAGCGCTGCCATGAGAGACAACTCACCACACCAAGTCGCCGAAGCACAAATCGCAGCCAAGCGGGCAGCATTTTCGCCGGGTTCACGATCCTCAAGACATCCGAGTCGTTGCAGATTTTCTTCGACAAAAGAAAGCCCTTTGCCATTTCCAACCGTCCCGACAATAAGATTAGGAAGCGTGAGGCTAAAATACAGATCACCGTCACGATCTTCGCAATGCGTAATGGCCTGACTGCCTTCAACAATGTTGGCGGCGTCTTGACCTGTTGCCAAGTAGAAGGCCAAAAGAATATTGGCCGCATGCGCATTGGCACTGCGTAAACCACCGGCCAACATGGTGCCGATGAGATTTTTACGAATATTTAGTTCTGTAATTTTCGCAGCGGTAGACTTCAGGTACCTGCGTACAATTTTCTCAGGAATCACAGCCTCGGTGACCACGTATTTCCCCCGTCCCAGTATGCCATTCACAGCAGATGTTTTTTTATCCGTACAGTAGTTTCCACTGACGGATACATGTTTCATTTCGGGAAAAGTGAGACGGATGTATTCCAACAAACGGGCGGAAGCTTTGGTAGCCATATTGTGGCCAGAGGCATCGCCTGTTTCAAATGCAAATCGCAAATAAACCAAATTGCCTACAAACTGCGCATGCAGATCAATGAGTTGTGCAAAACGGGAGGTTTCCGCCACAACAGTTTGAAGCTGTGGAAGCGTGGCCTTGAGTTGAGTCACCATGCTTAAAGCTACGGAAGCGTTGGGGGCTTCCAATAAAATGGACCGGGACATGCGCTGATCAATCAAGGTACATCGAATGCCACCCGCACGACAGGACACCCGTGCACCTCGAGCCGTACTCGGCCAAAGAGGGGATTCATAGGTGGCTAAAGGAACTTCGATTTCTTCAAGGTTTCCTTGAAATGAAAAAGCCAAAGGTCCCACCCATTGAAGGGGGACTTGAGCAAAATGAGAGGGGTCGGTAGGTGCAGTCACAGTGATCGCAACATGCCTGAGCAAGAGCCAATCGTCAATGCCGCTTCCTGTCAATTTACAAGCCCTCTACGGAGATCCTCCCACCCCCAAACAGAGGAAAAAGACCATGTTCAGGTCACAGATCTACTCGTCTATGGTTTCGTCTCGTTGATAAATAGGAAGCTGACGGTAGGGGACCGTAAGAGAGAGGACAATCATGGAGGTACGATACACGGGTGTTTTACTTTCTGAGGAGCTCTTTCCTGCTGCATTTTTCCCCCAAGACCCATCTTCTTGTTGTAAGGGGAGGTAATAATCATAGAGCCAACTCCCCACATCTTCCCAGTATTGACCACCCATTTGAAAAGCTGATTGGGTGTTATAATACAAAGCGTAACAGGCGAGTTCACTCTTGGGGATTTTCCTATAGTTTTTCATGATGTATACAAGCGCCCGCTGCACTTCAGGCGAATCATGATGTCCTGTCAGATTCAAACTCAATACCGACAAGCCGGTCAGGGTGATACGTCCATTGTTATTCCCCTTTTGATAGGTGAAACTGCCGTTTTCCAGCTGATTTCCCAACATGTAGGCCACCGCAGCCTCAATATTCTCTTCAGGCACCATCGCTCCGTTTAATCTCGCAGCTTTCAAAGCCATCAGCGCCCAACCCGATACGGAAAGATCGCTGTCATTTGAACGGGGGGTATAGCGCCATCCTCCTTCGTGACCCGGCCGTTTCTTAATACCTTGCGACTGTATAATTAATTGAATGGCCTCCTGAAGTCCCCGCTTCACTTTGGGTTCACGTTCCGGGTCCATCATTCCGGAGACCTCTGCCAAAAACAGGGTGGAGATATTATGAGAATACAGCCCTTTGTCCCTCCCATTTGAAGTGAGGATATAGCCATCTTCATTTTGCTGCTGAAGCACATAATCAATACACCGATTGATAAATTCTCCATATCTATCCCCCCCGGGAGTATGTCCAGCAGATAAAACTGACATCCCCGCAAGCGCGACGACACCAGCAGATTTACCGTACTCTCCTGGAAAACTGCCATCAGGATTCTGGGTAGAGATCAGAAAATCAAAGGCACGATCCAATGCAATCTCCACTTGATCCGCATGCGGTGCCAAGACAGGAGAAATGGTTTGAGCCTGCAAATCAATGAGCATCCCAAGAAAAGAACTCCATATCAACCGACGCAGGGTGTTGAATCTAAAAAATGCAAGAAAGGTAAACATAAGGGTACTCTCTAGTGTGTGTGAACAAATGTAAGTCCATAAAACCTAATCCGGAATCAACACTGTTATCATGAGCTGAATACAGAACAAACAAGTTCTCTAAATAGATGCAAGATTTCTTAAACAACAAGGTCCGCATTCATCATAAAATCAGCCACCCATTCCTCCCATTCTTTCCTGTTTAGAAATCTTCATAACCCCCTTAAACCCAATAAAAAAGCCCCTCCGAAGAGGGGCTTGAACATGGGGTGAGTGACGGGATTCGAACCCGCGACATTCGGTACCACAAACCGACGCTCTAACCAACTGAGCTACACCCACCATGAATGAGTTGCCTGCTTAATATGAAAGTGTGTTAAAGGAAAGTAAAAATGTTGATAATTATTCAACAATGAGTTTTGCAGGTGATTCCTGAGGTAAAACGACTTCCGTTTCAACTTCAGCTTCTTCAATCACAGGCTCAACAACATCAGTAGTAAGCTCCTGTTCTTCAATAACTTCCTCAACTTCAGGAATGTCGGAAATGTCTACAACCTCCTCTGAGTCTTCGGTGGGAAGGATGTCGTCGACTTCAGGTAGTTGCGTTTGAATTTCTTCGACGGTGGCGTCTAAAACTTCAGGAACGTCCATTTCAGCGACCGTTTCTTCTGGGGTTTCACTGATTTCAGCCACTTCGGCACTCTCTAATGCAGAGGGGGCGATAGCGTCTTCCTCATCCATACGCAAAACCGCTGCCTCTGTAAGATCATCGACAAGGACAACCTCGTCTACAACATCCAACGCGACAGCTTCTGCAATAACAGGAGAGGGGCTCACGCCTAATTTCTCAAGGAATCGGTCTGCTTTATCAGGAAAAGCAATAAACATTACGGCAGCCACGGCACCGAAAAACAACATCAAGACCAAGAGCGTCATAAAAGCAATACGACGCTGTGCGCGACGCAACATACTGTAAAGCTTTTCTTCTGATCGTTGCGCACGTTCAAGTAACAGCTGGGTGGTTTGATCCATAGAGGTCAGGGTTTTATTAAACTCCCCGGCCGCACTGTTGCCCATCTGATCATTCATGGCCTTCAAGATATCTGATTGCTGTGCAGAGTGATCCGCCAATTTCCGAACACTTTCTACGGCTTCGGGTAATTTTTTAAATGCATCGAGAAGTACTTCCTGATTGGTACGCATGGATTGCACCAAACTCAGCACTTCACGATAGCCACTTTCCATGTTTGAAATTTGTTTTTTGCGGCGCGCAGGTGGAGAAATTTTTTCCCAGGCACTGTATTCAGGCGGGGGAATTTCATTCACGGGAGTCGGATCCAATTTGACCTCAACTTCTTCAATTTTTTCAGGGACTACTTGAGGAGCAGGTGCAGGTTTTTCCTGTGAAGCTTTCTCTTTTTTGGCAGCAGCCAGCTCCGCTTTTTTAGCGAGTTTCTTTTCTTTGCGAGTTAATTTTTTCTTTGCCGGTGCTTTTTCCGGGCGTTTATCTGCGTCAGTTTCGTCCAAATTCATGTAAAAATTCCTATAAGTGTTTACCTGCTTTCTCACCTAATCTGAATGCCGTGTTTCCGCAAGCCTCAACCCGTGATTTGTCTAGCCCGTATAGACCTTTGACATTTTTGAAGCGAAGACTATAAAGCAGTCTAATTTATAACCAAACCCCAAGGGAAATTTATGTCTGATCCACTGAGTAAAATGGAAGAAATTGAATTTGACGCCCAAAATCTGTGGCGTGAAGAAACCATCACCGACCGTACGGTGGGCAGTATTCGCATCATGACCCCCATCACATTGGACGGCAATACGGATAGCGAGCGCAAAATTGAATACCATGCACAAACACAAATCATGACACAAGGCGGCGCCTTACCGATTGAAGGCCAAATCGAAGCCGAGACACTTGAAGAAGCTGTTAAAAACTTTGGCCCTGCAGCCAAGAATGCACTTCAGGAAATGATGGACCGTATGCGCGAAATGCAACGCGAGCAAGCCAGTCAAATCGTAACTCCCGGTCAAGCCATGGGTGAAGGCATGGGCGGCGGTATGGGTGGCGGTATGGGTGGCGGAGGCGGCTTTAGCCTCACCTAAACCTTTCCGACCTTCGGAAAAAAGAATCGCCCGTCTTCCGAACTTCGGAAGCGGGCGTTTTTACGATCTGCGATTATAGGGGAGGGTACCTATATCACGCTTCAATATTTATTTCACCTTTGAACACATGTACTGCGGGACCCGTGAGTGTCACGTTTTCCATAGACTCTTCGTCGGTGGAGCGATAATTCACGCCCAACACATCACCTGATGCGCAGGTGATATTCACAGGAGTAGAAACGCGTCCCAGGGTTCCGGCAATCAAACCGCAAGCCACCATGCCTGTGCCGCAGGCGAGCGTTTCAGCTTCGACCCCACGCTCGTAGGTACGGACTTTCAAGCTGTCGGTACCTGTGATCTCGATAAGATTTACATTGGTACCGCGTGGGGAAAATTCTTGATGATAGCGGATGGCCGCCCCCATAGTAGGCAAATCGATACTGTCCACATCATCGACTTCAATCACAACATGTGGCACGCCACTGTTGACAAAATGGTAGGTAAGCACTTCACCATCTAGTTCTAATTGACCGTTAAGTTTTAAATCTTTGGGTTCCGTCATGGTGAGCTCTACCTGCTCTTCGGCAAGAATTTTAGCGGCAATCACTCCGGCGACGGTATCAAATTTCATTTCAGAAGGCGCGGCGCCAATTTCATATGCCAACTTTGACACGCACCTCGCTCCATTGCCGCACATTTCCACTTCAGATCCGTCGGGATTGTAAAAACGCATTCTAAAATCAGCAGTTTCAGAGGGTTGAATAAGGATGACGCCTTCAGAGCCTACACCATATTTAGGTGTGGCAATTTTACAAATCAAGTCGTGGTCCTGATCGGGGAAGGTGAGGTCACGGTCATCAAAGAGGATGAAGTCGTTACCGGCTCCATGCATTTTCCAAAAAGATTTCATCATGCGGTTACAGCTTGTGGTTCTAAAGGTTTATGTTTTTTACTGAGGCCAATCCAGGTCAGAGGAGCTCCGATCAGCATGGCACAAATTGAGGCCACTAAAATGGCAAGTTTGGCTTCTTCCAAGGTGTCTGTACCCGGTTCAAATGCGAGCACCGAAATAAACAGGGACATAGTGAACCCCAAGCCGGCAAGGTAACTTACCCCAATCATGGCACGCCATCCCACACCAGTGGGAAGGGAGGCCCAGCCTTTGAGCACGGCAAATCGACAGGCGATCAATACGCCAAGCGGTTTTCCCATCAACAAACCGAGGAAAATACCCAAGGCATGAGGTTCGACCAACAGGGAAGCATTCAAATGTGTTGGCAGATGCACCCCCGCGTTAAAGAAAGCAAACAAAGGCATAATTAAAAAGCCGACCCAAGGATGCAAAATATGCTCAAAACGACTCAAGGGACTTTCTGAATGTTTGATCACACGCTCCAAGGCATCTAAATGATGCTCCCTGAGATCATAATCATCTTCAGCGAAACTATCTTTGAATTCTTTATTGATACGGTCGACACTGTAGCGACGTTTAATGGGGATGGTCATGGCCATCAACACCCCGGCAATGGTGGAATGAATACCCGATTCCAACATAAAATACCAACAACCGACACACAGTAGGGAATACACGATACCATTTCCCCCGTTAAAGCGACCATACACGGCACTTAGAAAAACGAAGATAAATGAGATCAATAAATAATCCAGATGAAATTGTTCAGTGTAAAACAATGCGATTACGAGAATGGCCCCTAAATCATCTACAATGGCCAGACAGGTGAGGAACACTTTTAATGCAACCGGCACACGTTTCCCTAAGATACTCAATACTGCGATCACAAAAGCAATATCCGTGGCCATGGGCACGCCCCAGCCCCCACGCGTTTCTGGAGAGAACACATTAAATAACGAATAGATCAGTGCTGGAACGATCATCCCGCCTATGGCGGCAACCACGGGAAGGGCCGCTTTACGGGCTGAAGATAGTTCTCCGACCAAAATTTCCCGCTTAATTTCCAGCCCTACCAAAAAGAAAAACAAGACCATAAGGCCTTCGTTTACCCAGTGGTTGATATCTAAATCCAAATGCCATTCCCCAATATTTAAACTGAGATGGGTATGACTAATATTATTATAGGGCTCCCAAAAATCTGAGTTTGCGAGATAAAACGCAAAAACAGATACAATTAACAAAATCACACCGCTCGCGGTCTGATTATGAAGAAATTTGGTGTAGCCTAAATGCCTTTCGTGTTCCTGATCTATCAGTTCCATAACTTAAAATATACGTTCGGGAATATACACAACGTCACCGGCACGAAGTTTTGCGTCTTCGGCCTGATTCCCTTGCTTGGTTAATTCATCCAAATTCACGCGGATGACTTCCACGGTTTGCTCCTCCGGATGTGGTCGAAAAATTTTGATAGATCCTTTTTTGGCGGAAGCCGCAAGACCACCTGCACGTTTGACGGCACCGCTGATGGTGAGGAGTTGCGTCGCGGGCATGGACAAAGGTCCTGCATTTTGTACATTCCCCATCAGCGTCACATAGCCCCAGGGACATAAACTCGGATCTTCAGTATCCCCTACAAACTCAACATTGACCAAAGGCTCTTTATAGTAGCGAGAATATGCTTCGGTCAAATTTTGCTCAACACTTTCGAGGTCCATTTCACCCACTTTCACATTTTGAAGGAGGGGAAGTCCGATTTTACCAGAATAATTGATACGCTGGGCTTCAGTAATGTGTTCGATTTTACCTTGAACCATCACGGTGATGCGAATCATCATTCCGTTTTTAATCCAGCCTGAAGAATTCTCAGGAATCCAGCCACCGGCTTGGGCCGCAATCGCAAAGGCGGCAATATCTTCTTCGCTAGCATTTCCCACATCATGATTGGCAATTTTTTCTTGTGCCGTGCTAATAGGAATACGAATACGATCAGGTGGCTCAGAGGAGGGGGGAGGAATATCCACGGCATCTGTTTGTGCAAACACAGACATCCCCAGCACTCCACAAAACAGTGTAAGGGAGAGCATTTGTTGCAGTTTAATCCGTGATTGGGTAAACATAGTCATAGAGCCACCTGATTATTTTATTACTATGGAGTCGTTTTACAGGAAATCAATGATGCCTTTCCAGTCATCCACAACAATATATTGATGAGGTTTCTCATCATTCATGGGCTCAAGCAACTCGTTGAAAAATGCATTTTGTAACATTTTCTTGATCTCACGATTTGTATAGTCGAGTTCTGATTTCTCTTTACGCTCTGCAATTTCTTTCAGCAAGTCAGGTAAGGTTAACCCATTTTCAGGGATGAAACTTTCAATGGCTTGAATAAATTCAGAGGAAGGTGCCGGTGCGTCTTCATTTACGTTTTCAACGTCGAAGTCTTCTTCGGTAAGCTCCGCGAGATCTTGCTCAACAACAGGGGCTTCCGCTTCACCTTCGACCATATCAACCGTATCTAACAAGGGATCGACTTCACCATCATTTGAAGAATCTTCACTTTCGCTTTTTTTACGAGAAGAGGATTTAGTAGCGCGAGGCGCCCGTTCTTCAGTGTTGTTATTATCGTCGTCCTCAGTTTCGACAGGAATTTCTTCACCGGGTAATAAAACATGGCTACGATTTCCGTTTTCAACTAATTGAATAAGGTCACGACTTGCAGCATCAGCAATAAAATCTTTGAATTTACGCATGGGACGACCTTCCTGATCTTTCATGCGGGTTTCATCAAAGCGACGCATCCGGCGACGCATGCGTTGTTTGAGAGAGGTCAACAGCACGCGTTGGTCTTTTTCGCGACCACGGGTAACTTCATCAACCAACACTTCATAGGGATCAAGTTGTGGGGCCGTTTCTTCTCGGCGATCTTCACGGCGATCGTCGCGACGATCTTCGTTGCGGTCATTACGGCGGCTTTGACGTCCAGACCAAACGGCGAGATCATCCGTCACTAAACGAAGCGCATCCAAACGGCCACGATCAGGTCCGGCAACGATGACATAATATCCTGCACGTTGCAGGAAAGCGGCGGGTGTCACCAGGCGATCGGAATCATTTCCCGCCAAAATGAACTGAGAAACATGTGAGTATGCACAGATGAATTCATGCAAACGAGACATGAGTCCGCCCACCAAAGCCGCAGAACTGTCGGATGCGGAAGGCAATACCGTCAGCAAAGCACCTGCGGCATGCAAGGCGGTGGCTGTTTTTTCGGGAAGAGGTGCGTCGGAGATCACCTCAAGGTGAACAACACGTTCATCGTTAGTGGTGAGATTACGTAAAGTGCGCAAATCGCCGGGAAGTTGTCCATTACTGGAAAGTTCATCAGCAGAAATTGAAATAAAGATAGCAGTATCGCTCATAAGATAGAAATTGGGTTTTCAAGTTAGTTTGAGTAATGGATGGTCAAATAGGTGCCCCGTGATCCATTTCGAAAATGACTTGTACGGGAACACCGCAATCAACGCAATTTTAAATTACGCAGTTCTTTCCAGAATTTTTGATCTTCTAAATCTGTCAACATAGGTGTTATTTTGCGTAAAGCCCTGGGACCTTTGAGCGGAAGCGCTGAACGGGTACCGACAATTACCTCATTATGACTGTGAGGCGGACGGATCGCACGAACGGAAGGGAAGTGTTTCGTAAATGCTTTTCGAGCACTACGATGCATGTTTTGATGCCCCCGACCCATTACAAAATTCATCACCAAGGAGCCTTCGTCCGTTAACCGTTCACAATGACTCTGAACCAAGGGGGCGTCGACAAGGGCAGGTCTCTCCACATCATGAGTTCCACAACGATACAGATCGTCGATGATCACATCAAAACAATGGGTTTCCTGCTCAAGGTAAGCAAAGGCATCATCGTGAATCACAGTAACGTCTGTTTGGTCGAGTTCCATGTATTTTTGAGCCAAACGAATCATTTCCCCATCAATTTCAACCGCAGTAAAGTGGGTATCCGGGAGAAAATTCCTCAGTTGACGCAAAACGGTACCTCCGCCTAAACCCAACATTAACAGGCGATTAATGGGTCCCGGATGAAGCAAAACCGCGGCCGTAATGGCGTCCCAAGCATGTCCTGTCATTAACTGCCAGGGATGCCAAGTGGCATGAGTCGCACCAATCACATTGAGATCGATCTGCCCGTTGCGACTTTCCCAAACATCGACATCGTTATAATCCGTAATCACGGATTCCAATTTTCTCATGGCGAATGTGGAGCGGAAGAGGGACCTTCTGTTTCGATTTTTGACGAGGAGCCGTCATCCATCCCTTCTGCATTATTTTTACGATAGGTGAGTGAAATAATCATGGCAATCAGAATGGCCAATAACACTACAAAAGCAAAACCAGCAAAGGGCTCTTTCTTTTTGTAGTGTAAATGTTGGTAATCAGGAATCAATTCAGGCTCAGGAATTTCGCGTTCAGTCCTGGGCATTTGTTGTTTAAGTCCGGTCAGGATCTGCCGCAGTTCCTGAAAATGAGATGGGCGGTCGTCCGGATCTCGTTGCATCAACATGAGACAAAGCTCGGCCAACCCATCGTGAACGGAAGGTTTTACGCTACGAGGGTCAGGTGGATTTTCGCTAAGTTTACGATTCAAAATGACCTGTTCATCCATATCAAAGAAAGGTAATTCACCGGTAAGCATGTTGTAGAGGGTAGTGCCCAAGCTATAAAAATCGCCTCGGGAATCTTCATCTTCGCCTTCAATACGTTCAGGAGGCATGTAATACGGGGAAGACCAGCTTTCCCATTGATCACGCGGTGAATCACCTGAACTAGAGCCACTAAAACGGGCCAAACCGAAATCACTGATCCGAGGAGAGCCATCGGTATGAATCAAAATGTTTCGAGGCATGACATCCCCATGCATAATTCCTTGATCATGCATATCCTCTAATCCCTGTACAATTCCATCCGTAATCTCGAGAATACGGTGGTCGCTTAACGCTTCATGCTGAATGACTTCATGCAAAAATTTGCCTTCAATATGCTCCATCACCATAAAGGGTTGGCGATTGTGAATGCCAAATTCATATACCTTAAGAACGTTGGTAGAATTAAGAGCGGCTGCGGCGAGGGCCTCGTGTTTAAAGGCCTCCACCAATTCAGGATTTTTACTCAAAATATCATTCAGAATTTTAAGGGTAACATTACGACCTAACTTGGGGTCATAGGCATCAAAAACCACAGAAGTTACACTTTCACCTTCGCGAGCAAACAACAAAAATTGTCCAAACTTGCCAGGGATATTACTCACTTCGTTGCAATGGGGGCAGGTCACATCCTCAAACACTTCCGGGAGTGGGGTGGGGTAGATCTCACCGCAATGTGGGCAATTGAGAGATTCCAGGATGTCTAGGGTAACGTCTTGCATATCAATATATTTCTGAATTGGTGCCCCGGGCGGGACTCGAACCCACTACCTCAGGATTAGGAATCCTGCGCTCTGTCCTGATGAGCTACCGGGGCAAAAGACCCCTATTCACATATCTCGATCCATCGAAAGGGCAAGGCTTGATTTTTGAATGCTCCACATTTGTGAGCTTTTAAGATTTTGAGCGTAGTTTCACATATTCTCCACTGGTTTTTTGATTTGACGGCATTGCGTCGATATGGTGAATAGATTCTTTCCCCGTGTGTCTGATTTTCGGACACCTGCAATACGCAAATTTTTGAAGAGTAATTTTATGGATAGTTTTGATATTGATGAGGTGATGAACACTCTCCCCCACCGTTACCCCTTCCTGTTAGTGGATCGCATTTTAGAAAGCGATTGGGATACACGCATTGTGGGCTTGAAAAACATCACAGTAAATGAACCCTTTTTCCAAGGGCACTTCCCCGGAAATCCAGTAATGCCTGGCGTATTGCAAATGGAAGCAATGGCTCAAGTTGCAGGTATTTTGTTGAACAAACGAAATGATCGTGACGGCCAAATCGCCTATTTCAGCTCGATTGATAAAGCGCGTTTTCGTAAGATCGTTCGTCCTGGTGATTCCTTGATCATGGAAATTGTCATGATCAAAGCTCGTTTGAATTTGGCGAAGGTTCAAGCAACCGCCAAGGTCAATGGCGAATTGGTTTCCGAAGGCGAATTAATGTTTCATGTAGAGCGTTCCTAAGGAGCAACATGGCAGAGATAGATTCAAGATCTGTCATCCATCCAGATGCAAACATTGCTGACGATGTGGTGATAGGTCCTTTTTGTACGGTGGGTCCAGAAGTGACATTGGGGCAGGGAACTGTTCTTAAATCGCATGTCAACATAGATGGCTTCACAACGATTGGTGCTCAATGCACGATTTGGCCTTTTTGTTCTATTGGTACCCAAACCCAGGATCTAAAATTTACGGGAGGGAAACCAGGAGTTAAAATTGGTTCAGGCACAACTTTACGTGAATATGTAACCGTAAATGCGGCCACCTTTGATGGTGATTTTACCGTGGTAGGTGATCGTTGTCACATCATGGCCTATTGCCATGTGGCCCATGATTGCATATTGGGTGATGAGGTGATTATGGCCAATGCCGCCACCCTCGCGGGTCATGTCATTGTTGAAGATCAGGCGATTATTGGTGGGCTCTGCGGCGTGCACCAATTTGTTACCATTGGAAAATTGGCCATTACAGGCGGATGTTCCAAGGTGGTCCAAGATATTCCTCCTTATATGACCGCTGACGGTAATCCACTTCGCGTTCGGGGTCTGAATAAAATTGGCTTAGAACGTCATGGCGTACCCAAAGAAAATATTCGGACCTTACTTGAAGGATATCGTTTATTATACCGTAAGAAACTAGGAGCCAAAGAAATGGCAACAATTAGTCGTGAAACTCTTCCCCGCTCACCTGAAATTGAGCATTTAGAAACATTTGTAGAAAACTCTCAACGAGGCATCACCCGATGAAAACGTGGCTCCTGTGCTTGCTCCTTCCTTTTCAGTTGTTGCTTGCACAGCCTGTACTTGATGATACCCCCTACGTTTCGTTCAACTTTAAACAGGTTGAATTAGAAAATTTGGTAGGGGTGGTCAGTATGCAGACCGGAAAACGGTTTGTCATCGACTCAAACGTGACGGGTCGCGTATCGGTCATTACTCAAGATAAAATTCGTCAAGATGAAGTCTTTCCGCTGTTCGTTGCGGTATTGGAAGGAAGTGGATTTACCGTCGTAGATAGGGATGGCACCTATCATATTCGTAAGTTGTTGGGAGAGGACCCTTTAGAGTCTCCAGTAATTGGACCGGAAGAGGACTTAACCGGTGTAGGATTGGTCACGCGTGTGATCAAATTAGAATATATTCGTGCCACAGATTTACGTCCGTTATTGGAACCCATGGTTCGCCAAGCCAAACAGGGCTCTCTCTCTGCCTTTGCGCCAACCAATCATTTGATCATTACGGATACAGCCTCAAATTTAAAACGAGTAGAAGACTTAATTGCAGAACTCGATCGTCCGGGACAATCCACAAATTTGACCGTTATTCCTCTAAAATATGCCTCTCCCCGAGAGTTGGCCGATCAAATCACCCAGGCCATGAATGGGGCTGAAAGTGCAGGGCAACAAATTTCCAGAAGTGCACAAAAAGTCATTTCGGGTGCAGGCAATGAGCCTGCAGATTTCACCTTGGTGGCTGCAGAACAGGCCAACTCCTTGATCGCATCTGCGGGCCCGTTGCAGTTAAAACAAATTCAAATGATGGTGGAACAATTAGATGTACCTGCTGACTCCGTCGCTTCGGGTCGTCTCCGTGCCGTCTTTTTAAATTACATGGAGGCTGAAGCTGCAGCCTCTCAGTTAACCGCCTTACTCGATAAACGTGTAGATATCGATCCACGGGACAGCATTGCCGTAGAAGCCGATATCGTAAATAACGCCATTTTGGTCGATGCAGGTCCGATGGCCTTCGCGTCAGTGAAAGAATTATTGGAACAGATTGATCGTCCACAACAGCAAGTCATGGTCGAAGTGATGATTGTCGAAGTGACCAAACTGGATTCTTTAGATTTAGGTGTGGAATGGACGGCGATCGATCAACCCAGTAACGGATCTACAACGGTCGTTGGTCGCAGTAATCCCAGTGATGTGAGTACCATTGATCAACTGTTAAGCGACAATGTATTTCCTCAGGGATTAACCTTTGGTCTGGCCCGGGGAACAATTACCTTACCTGACGGAACTGAAGTCGCACGCTTACCCTTTCTTTTACGCGCATTAGAAGGCCAACAGGATGTTAATATTCTTTCCCACGTACCTTTACGCACCCAAAACAATGCAGAAGCCAGTGTAAGTGTCGTGAACAACATTCCGTATTTGGCCTCGACCATTGAAGGGGGAACAGGCGCCAACCGAGATGTGGTTCAAAATATCGATCGCATGGATGTGGGAATCAAACTCAAGATCAAACCTCAAGTGAATCCCAATCGGGAAATCACCTTGCAGTTGAACCCCAGTATTGAAGCCATCATTACGGAAAGCACAGGCGGGGTCGCCTTAACCCCAACCATCGCCCGACGGGAAGTGGAGAGTATTTTAACCATGCCTGACCGTTCTACGGTCGTTATAAGCGGATTAATGCGAGAAGATATCTACAAAGAAGAGAATCGTGTCCCCATTTTGGGTAGCCTGCCGTTGATCGGCTTCTTCTTCCGAAGTACATCTGATCGAAAAGAAAAAACCAACCTTTTGATTTTTGTTACGCCTTATATCGTCACAGATGAAAAAGAAAATGATGCCATGACGGATAAGTGGCGGAAACAAACTGGAATCGAAAGCCCGGAATCAGACCCTCGGAATCTCCCATGAGCTCACAGGATGAAATCGAAACATTGCGTCAATTGGCTCAACAGTTTCAGTGCCAAGTCCTCGAAGAAATTCCATCGAGCTGGTTTGATCGTGAACTTATAGGTGAGTTGTCCGTTGACTTCTTGCGGAGTGTTCCATTTCTGCCTTTACGAGATGGGGATCAAATTTATGTGGGTTGCATTGATCCTTCTATTGAGAGTCAGGTCCCTGAACTAAGGGTAATTTTCAAAGGGGAAGTGGAACCCCTCTTAATTCCTACCGCGGTGTTGATGGCGGGAATTGACCGATGCTTTGCACAAAAAAAAGAAATACCCGAAGATCTCGCGACTCCTGATGACCTACCCATCGCGGCACAGCATGAAGATCGGGAAGATTTATTACGTCAATCCACCGATGCCCCAGTGGCCACCCGTGTCAGTCGATTGCTCCTCGATGGCTTAGAAATGGGTGCCTCCGATATTCATTTAGAACCCCGCGGTAAACGTTTGGAAGTACGTTTTCGGGTGGATGGCGTCTTGAGCCCGCAAGCAGAAATTTTGGCAGGTATAGAAGATGCCGTCATTTCCAGAATTAAGATCATGGCCCGGTTAGACATTGCGGAACGACGCTTGCCCCAAGATGGAAATGCGAAAGTGAGGGTAGGGAACCGAGAAGTCGATATCCGGGTCTCCTGCTTGCCGGTCGCAGATGGAGAACGTTTGGTACTGCGGCTGTTGGGACGCGAAAATGCCACTTTCACTTTAGAACAATTAGGGATGCCCGAGGAAGCCATGGATGGATTTCGGCGGCTGCTTCGTAGCCCCTATGGGGTCATTTGGGTGACCGGCCCCACCGGAAGTGGAAAAACCACCACTCTCTATGCAGCGCTACAGGAGCTTGACACAGTTCGTAAAAACGTGCTCACCATTGAAGACCCCGTTGAATATCAACTGCCGGGCATCGGACAAATGGCCGTCCAACCACGCATTGGCCTTACTTTTGCTGCAGGTTTACGATCAATTTTGCGACAGGATCCCGATGTGATTTTGGTAGGGGAAACACGTGATGAAGAAACCGCGGATATCGTAATGCGTGCCTCCATGACAGGACATTTGGTGTTAAGCACTTTACATGCAAATGACTCTATTTCAGCGTCTCTTCGACTTACGGATATGGGCATCGAACCCTTTTTAGTGGCCGAAGCCACTCGTGGTGCCATGGCACAGCGCCTGGTTCGCGTTTTATGCCCCCATTGCGCCGTGCAAGATCTCCATCCCGATCTCCCGTCTCACCTTAGGGGATTAGATTCAAGTGGCATGAAAAAAGCAACGGGATGCGCACTGTGCCGCGAAGGATATTCAGGACGAAATGGGGTATTTGAATTACTCAGACTCAATGAAGACTTACGTTCCTTAATTCGAGATCATGCCTCAGTTGAATCTTTAAGATCGGCCGCAAGAGAACATGGATTTAAAGATTTATGGACCTCTGCTGGAGAAATGTTGCATCAGGGAAAAACGTCAGTAGCGGAGCTGCGGATGGTACTTGGAGAAGGAGCTTAAGACCCCATGCCTACCTTTAGTTATCAGGCCTATGATGCCTCGGGGAAATCTGTCAAAGGTCGCAAAGAAGGCTTAAGTGTAAAAGAAATAAGAGAAACATTGCTCGCGGAAGGCCTCTATGCGCGTCGTGTGCAGACCGTAGCGCAAAGCCGGAGAAAAAAATCTTTTTCGGTACAAAGTCGCAGTATGTTTTTCAGGGAGCTAGGTGCGTTATTGAAAGCGGGATTACCGCTTGATCGCGCACTGGAAATTTTATCAGAACACCCCGAACTTGGGGCAGGGCATGATGTGTTACCTCTTATTCGAGACCTGCTCAAAGAGGGACAAGACTTAAGTGTGAGTTTACAACAGCACCTGCCGGGCATACGCGAAGATGAAGTGGCCGTATTAGCGGCGGGTGAAGCCGCTGGGCGTCTACCCGAAGTCTCTGTGGAACTGGCGGATTTTCTTGAAGATGAATCCAAAATGCAGGACCAATTAAAAACCGCACTGGTGTATCCCGCGGTCATTATTTTACTCTCCGTTGTGGTTCTGGGTTTATTGGTAGGGTTTTTATTACCCGTCTACGAAAAATTACTCACCGGTTTAGGACAGGATCTGCCAGCCTTAACGAAAGGGGTCCTGTTTTTTGGGCGCGCGTGTCGTCACCCCATCGGCATAATACTGTTTATGGTTTTAGCTGTTGGTCTGGGCCTGGGTATTCGAAAATGGATACGTGATCCCCAGTCGATCTTACCCATGAAACGATTTAAGTTACCCATCATTGGCTTCACGTTTTCTTCATTGGCCCGGGCAAGATTTGCCCGTACCATTTCATTGTTGATGGATGGAGGCGTCGCCTTACCTGAAGCCATTCAAGTTGCTGGCCGTGCCACGGGTTCCTTATGGTTAAGTCTCTGCTGTAATGAAATGTCCTCTGAAATTTCACAAGGAAAACGGGTTGTAGATGCCGTATCTGATTTACCCATTTTACAGGAGGATTTACCTGGATGGATACGGGCGGGTGAAGCATCAGGCGACCTCTCCGGAATGTTAAAACATGCCTCTGAAAGTCATCAACGTGCCTGGAGCAGAAGTTTGGTCAGATTGTTGGCTCTGGTGGAACCCATTTTAATCATTTCAGTAGGCTTGCTCATTTTAATTGTCGCATTGGCCATTCTATTACCTATGCTAAAAATGAATCAGAGTTTAGGTCGCTAAACTTGCATTCTACCACTCTTTCAGCGATGATAAATTTAACGTGTATCTGAAGACCAAAATATCTCTAAGTTTTATTCTGATGTCACTCCTGATGTTAAGTATGGGGGTGGGATATTTTTTTACCTCGTTCTATGTGCATCATAAATTTACACAGGTCAATGACTCGAGTATCCCTGCAATTACTTCCCTAAATAAAATCCGTCTAGGACTTTGGAATTTATGGGAAATTCGGGATAACGAAGATGCCTTGATGAATGCCTTTCAAGCCCTTGAAAAGGAAACGTTAACTTACGTAGAGGCCTCCACAACGGAACACGCTCAATTCAGTATCGCCATGCGAAAAGAGCTCCTGGAGTTACAGGAAATATTTGATGCGGAAAACGAAAGCATCTACATCAAGAGTGCGGAACGTATCAATGATATTTTATCAGAAGCCCTAAGCTCTGAAACTGAGGTTTTAGACGGCCTTGGTGCGGACGCAAATAAAGTTACAGGCATCTCCAGCATCATGGGTTTCGTTGTGATTGTGATCGCTCTCATTGTAGGATTGGTCCCCGGATGGTGGTTAGCCCGTGTGATTAGCAAGGCATTGGCCAACACGCAAGAAGTGGCAGATTCTGTTGCCTCTGGAGATTTAACCCGTCGCTTACCAGAGGATGGCCATGATGAGATCTCGGAACTCGCCATTGCGTTTAATCGCATGGTCGACAATATTCGGGAAGCAGATGAAGAAATCACCCGTGAAGTCGATGACCGCATACGCGCCGAACGAAAAGCACAAATTGCAGCCAAAGCCAAAAGTGATTTCTTGGCCCATATGAGTCATGAATTCAGAACCCCATTAAACGGAATTTTGGGATATTCGCAAATGTTATCGATGGATTCAGGACTGTCTCAGAAAAATTTAGACGTCGTAAAGAGTCTACGTAAGAGCGGTGAAAGTTTGCTGGAATTAATTAATGATGTTTTAGATCTCACTAAAATTGAAGCCCAAAAAATGAGTGTACAAAAAACACGCTTTTATTTGGGAGATTTCATGGACTCGCTATTAGAAAGCTTCGCAGAGCAAGTCACCCAAAAGGGATTAAAGTTTGAAGTAGATATGGACAAAAATTTGCCGGAAGATATTTTATCCGACCAAATTCGTTTACGTCAAATTATTATAAATTTATTAGGAAACGCATTGAAATTTACCGACAAAGGATCTGTAGGTCTGTCGGTGAAACCTTTAGAAAATGGGATTCGTTTTTCCATTACAGATACAGGTGTAGGCATAGCAGAAGAGGACTTAACCTCCATTATGCAGCCATTCCATCAAGTCGAAACCAATGGTCAAAAAAACCACGGTACGGGTTTAGGGTTGCCGATCTCGAATAGATTGTTGGAAATGATGAATTCGTCATTACATATTGATAGTGAGTTAGGAAAGGGCACTACCTTTTGGTTCGATTTGCCTCAACCAGATATTAAGCACCGCAAATTGGTTTACTCTCCAACACACATCAAAGGGTATAGAGGAAAAGCGCGCAAAGTTTTGATCGGAGAATCGGGATTAGAAACTGCGACCATGTTAATGCCTCTTTTACAGAAAGTAGGCTTTGAAATCCTTCATCTTCGCAATTCAAAAAGCTTATTGGAAAAATGTGATATTTTCCAACCCGATGTCGTGCTCATCGATCTATATTTTTCAGATTTAGATGGCATTGAAGTCATGTCAAAACTTCAAACCCGCTATGAAGAAAACAAAATGCCCGTGGTTTTGTTGTTCTCAAATCATCGTTCGCCAAATGATAGAGAGCGGTCACTCCGCGCAGGTGCGAATGCATTCGTGGGGGTCCCCATTCGTTTTGCTGATTTATTAGAGATTTTGAGAGAAGAGCTGAGCTTGGTTTGGATTGAAGGGGACAGTCCCGTACAAAAGGATAATGCTCCCATTCAAAAAGTCACCATGTCAGAAATACCTCCCCCCATTGAATTACTAGAGGAATTACTTGAGCTTTCTCGTTCGGGGAATGTACGACAACTCAAAGTCCGGTTACAAGAAATTCAGGATGATGATCATCAAACCACATCTTTTTGCTCACGAATGCTTTCATTATGTGCCCATTACAGAGTAAATGCTATTTTAAAAGAATTGGAAACTTTAGTAGAAGAATCTCCTAAAGATACTGAAGAAACCAATGAAACGCCAAAGGGATAAAGTTATGGAATCACAAGCACGTATTTTATTGGTGGATGACAACCCTACCAACATTGATGTTCTCTACAACTTTCTTGCAGATGTAGGCTATGAAGTCTTGGTTGCTGAAGACGGTATCTCTGCACTAGAACGGGTATCTTTTGTTAAGCCGGATTTAATTTTATTAGATGTCATGATGCCTCATGTCGATGGATTTGAAGTGTGCAGAAAACTTCAAGAAGATGAAGAAACACGCAACATCCCTGTTATTTTCATTACAGCCTTGGGTTCTGTGGAAGACAAAATTACCGGCTTCCAATCTGGGGGGGTAGACTATGTAACCAAACCCTTTCAAAATGATGAGATCTTAGCTCGCATTCGCAATCACCTTGAACTGCGAAGTACCCGGAAAAGTTTAGAAATTCAAAATGAACAATTGCGCTCTCAAAATGAGTCCTTGGATGCGTATGCCCGAACGGTAGCCCATGATTTAAAAAATCCTTTAAATCTCATCATAAATTTCTCGAAATTCATTCAGGATGAAGGAATGCTCACAGGTGTTCCTAAAGAGGATCTCGAACGCATCATTGATAGTGCTGAGCACATGAATCATATCATTCAGGATCTGTTATTACTGGCCCAAGTACGCCGTGAAGACGTTGAGTTGGTCAAAGTAAATATGGATCTGGTGGTTCAACTATCCGTGGACCGGATGATGGGTGAGGTAAACAAACAAAATGTTATTTTAGAACAACCCGACAGTTGGCCGGATGCCGTGGGCGTGAGCTCATGGGTACAAGCCGTATGGGTGAATTATATTTCGAATGCGATCAAATATGGTGGAGAACCTAAAAAGGTGAAACTCAGTTGGAATGAGATTCCAGACAATCCTGATTATTACCGCTTCAATGTAGAAGACAATGGCATGGGAATTCCAGAAGATCAGCGACTCAAAATTTTTGATGAATTTACCCGTGTCGGCGGAGAAAAATCAGAAGGACATGGCATTGGACTCTCTATCGTGCGACGGATTATCCGTCGCTTGGGTGGAGATGTAGAGGTGGAATCCTTAGACCACGGACAGGGCAGTCGATTCTCGTTTACCCTTAGGAAGCATTAAACAGTTTCTGGAAAAACTTCCTGAAGCAACTCTGATACAGAGGCAGGAGTAAAGGGTTTTTTTAAATAATAGCTGCGGCTTACGCCCCCCCTACATGCAGGCGGATTAGATCCCGTAAAATAGATAATGGGAATATCCGGTTTGATTTCACGGAACTTCTCGGCCCATTCTTCACCAGTGCCGTCAGGCAAATTTAAATCTAACAAAACCCCATCCACCTGCTCAGGATTTGATTCGTATTGACTTAAAGCTTCGTTCCCATTAGCCGCTTCCATCGTTTCATAATGGTTACGCTTTAATAAGCGCTGGCTCAACTTCCGAATGGGAGCTTCATCATCAACAATTAGAATTGTGCGGTTAAGGTTCATGACCATGAATTAGCATTCTTTATTCCAAAATCTTTCTTATCACACATTACGCTATCATTATCCTTATAAGGATAATAAAAAACATTTCTGATACTCCATCATCAGGAAAAAGAATTCTTATTCTTAAATTTGAGTGCGAAGAATAAAACTTAAACTCGAATGCGACGCACGAAACCTTAGGCCCAAGGATGCTTGTAGGGATTTGAGTGCACAAAGCGAAGATTCAAGATCCAGGGCCTGAGATGAATCAAGCGCCTCACACACAAATTTACATTCAATGGATCCATCCGCTTTAGACCTCATGCTAAAAAGAAGTGGCGATTCGGTAGGTTTAAAAATCCAACAAATTTTTAAACAGAGGCAGGTAATCAGTGGGGCATCTCCCACGCATTCAAGGGAAGGATCTTCTACAGAATTTTCGATACGAAAAGGGTAGGGATATATTTTTTTTGCAAAATGACCAAATTCAGTCAGCCACGCGGTTAAGGAAAATTTTCCAGGACCAGCCAGACAATCAGGGATCAACCCCTCTAACAAATGAATCAATCCAGTAGATTTTTCCGTTGCATGAATTAAATCGGAAAAAACCTCCGCCTCATCGGGATAATCCAGCTGCAAGAGCGGGAGTTGGCCGCGTAGGATAGTAAAATGGTTGTTCAGATCATGAGCCACTTCTTTGACCAAGCGTCCAATAAATTCATGATAGTGCGGGTCAGCACCCTGAGTATGTTCTTGATTTGCACGTTGTTTCAAGTGACGCAACCCTGTGACCAATGCTTGGGCATGAAGCGGTTTATGCACTTGAGGATAAACCGTATCCGCATCCCCCAAACAAATCAAAGGGTAGCTCACATGATCAGGTGGGTCAAAGCGATCTAAATCAAGAAAGACCGCTTCAACCCCCTGAAGGGATTTCTGGTAAGAATCCAGTTCTTCAAAAGAATGCGCTTGTAAAATATTGGCAGGACCTTCTTCCCCCGCCAAACAAGCTTCTAGGTCAGACAATAAGGTCTGATCATCTGACAAGAAGAGATACAAAGGCATCTGATACAGAAGAAAGAGGACTTATTTGAGAAGGTTCAATACCGCTTCATATGCAGGTTCTTGTGCAATTTCAGGAACTTGCTCCGTGTAAATAACCTTGCCAGTAGGATCCACAACTACAATTGCACGACTGAGCAGTCCCTTTAAAGGACCATCCGTAATTGTAACTCCATAGCTTTCGCCAAAACCAGCATTCCGGAAAGCAGACAAACTTATGACATTTTCCAAACCTTCACTGCTACAAAAACGACCTTGCGCAAAAGGCAGATCCATAGATACATTTGCGACCACCACGTCTTCAACTTTTGAGAGCATCTCGTTGAAATGACGAGCAGAAGCCTGACAAACGGAGGTATCTAAACTAGGTACGATATTTAATACCAAGGTTTTCCCTTGAAAGCTCTCAAGAGCAACATCTTCGAGTTCACCAGAACATAAAGTGAAACTTGGAGCGGCACTTCCGGAGCTGGGGAGTTCGCCAATGGTGTGAATAGGGGAGTTTTTAAATGTGATTTGAGCCATAATTATTTCCTGATTAAAGTGAACAATGAATATGCCAGTAATTTTATAAATTGCAAACGCGCACTTCAGCTTTGACCTTTTTTCATTTTATGTTTAAAAATGCCCCTAGATATCTCATATAGACAAACCTAAAGACTGCTATGAAAAAAACCACTGCCATTTTACTCCTCCTCACCCTCACCAACACCCTTTTTGCAATGGGTAAAAAGCCACCAGAAGGAGTTTCTATTTTACTGATGCCTGCGCAACCTGCGCTGATTCAGTTAGGCATGGACATGGCACAACAAAATCATGCGCTACTGATGAGTTATGAAGAGGGTACTCCTGTAGATCAACTGTTTTTACACATCTGGGATGGCAACAAATGGTTACCTGTTCCACAAAGTAAATATGAAGATGGAAGTTTTCTTAAAAACCCAGCCTCAAGAGTATTAATTGTAGGCGCAGAAAACAACCTGACGGCCACTTTAATTGAAGATGCAATGATGTGGAGCCCTGAAGCTCTTCATCTGCAAAACACAAATGTTACGGACTTAATTAATCAAATGGGTCGCCTCTACAATTTCAATAAAGCTGATTGGGAATGGATCTCCACACGCTATGATTTGCAGCTTGAAGATTTATCTGCAGGACAAATTCAATCCAGTTGGTATGACAATACCAAGGCCAGTGATTTACCCCCATCTGAAAAACCCTGGAAAAAGAAACAAATGGCGCCCGCGGAACTACCTCCCAAAACCAGCCTTTCCCCCGTAGAAACCGTAATCATTTCTGAGGGTGTGGTCCTCGAGGGTGAAGAGGTACAACGCCCCACATCTTCTGCACCACAGGCCATTGAAGAAGTTAATTTGGGACAAGAATAAATGAAGGGTGGGGTAGATCATATGAAACGAAGTATCACGATCATCAGCATTCTTTTTTGCGCAGGATTTATTGGCTGCGTGCGGGTCGATGCAAAAAAACAAGCTCCTGAAGCCGTACAAATGGTAATTACCCGGGATAATTCCGGCGTTAATATGCAGTTTAAAAGCGAAAAGGGGATGAATTATAGCGTTTATTATCGCAATCCCAATATTCCAAACAGCAAATGGAGCCTGCTTCCCATTGCAACTAACCTTACCGGTACAGGCGAACTTATACTGATTAAAGACGAATCCAGAGATGCCTTTTACCGGAGATATCGTTTACATACCATCGTACCCGGCGCTCCATTCACTCCTGAACAGTATTAAATCTTTTCGTCTGGCACATCATCGTCAACGATCAAATTGCGCAAGCCATGAATCCAGCTCTTTTGCTGGTCGCTATGCACGTTATCTCCCGACTTGAGGCGCTTACAGCTACCGAGTTTATAGCAATTCTCCTGTAAATCCTCAAAGCAGGCCAAGGCTTGATCAAAACTCCAGAAACGATCATCTGGATTTTTACGCATCAGTTTAAAAATCAATTCGGACATTTCTTTGGAGATAGATGCGTTGGCCTTATGTAATTTAGGAATAGACGATTTCAATGATTTGGAAATCACCTCTTCACCCGTTTTCCCTTCGTAGGGCGCATACCCCGCCATCGCATGAAAGAGCGTCGCACCGAGCGAATACAAATCTGAACGAAAATCTTCGCGGAGCTGCTCCGATTTTTCGGGCGCGATGTAGTAGGGGGTTCCCCAACGTTCCACCTCTTGATCATAATCAAGATAGCGTGCCAATCCAAAATCAGTGATCTTGGCATGCTGTTTAGATGTGATTAAAATATTTGCAGGTTTAATGTCTCCATGAATCAAATGAAGCTGATAGGCCGCTCGTAGCCCCTTAATCACATCTATAGCGATTTGAGTCGCTAGTGCCTCAGAGATCAGCCCTTGCGCCATGAGATCGTACAAACTTGCATAGTTCGCAAGCTCCATCACGATATAAGGACGCCCTAGAATTTTCCCCATGGTGTAAATCTGAATCACATTTGCATGGGTAATCCCCGCGGCGATTTTCCCCTCCTGCTCCAAAAGAGCCCACATTTTGGGACTGGTGCTTAAATTTTCGCGCAAAATTTTAATCGCGACTTCCCGGTGAAGGAGAGGATCATTTGCAAGATAGACTCTTCCCATTGCGCCTCGACCTAAAAAGCCACAAATTTCATAGATACCCAACTTTGCGGGGACAACTGTTTCTTGATTACACTGAGGACAAAAGAAATGATCCAAGGGCTTAAAACTAGAAATATCAATTAAAGAAGCGCATTGAGAACAACTCAAGTTTTTGGGCCGATACCCAAGATGTTTTGATTGAAGATCCTTTTCCATAAGTAACATTTAGCGTGAACACTTTAAATGTATCATAAATCTTACAGAAAGTTGAAGGTTAAACCGTTAATCGGTTTTGTTTTTTACAAGTATTGAATATCTGTGTATATTCTAAAAATCAGAGTAACCAATCAGGAGAGACATCATGAATAAGCCGGCCAATGAATCCAATGAATTCACTGAAGATGATATAATTTTCGAATGCCCTTTTTGCTCCAAAAGCATGGCGATAGACAAAAGAGGGATGGGCGTGACCATTAACTGTCCTGAATGCAACGGCATGGTCCGTGTTCCAACGGTTTCCGAAGAGAGCTCTGAAACAAACCCTCACTCTGTCAATATGCCCGTCGAAGGTCTGGCGGATGCCTTAGACGAAAGCAGAGAAGAAATTGATGAGCTCAAATTGAAAATCGCGAATCTACAGGACTTACGCAAAAAACTTGAACAGCAAAGCTCTGAACAAGAAGAAAAACTAACCTCGTTGCGCCGCGAATTCAGCAATATTCAATCTGCGTTAGACCAAGTCTCCATGCTCATGGTTGACGAGAGTGCCAACCCATAAAAAGTTGTGGATAAAAACTCTGGTTACGCACAGGAAGCTGTTAATAACTTAACCCCCTTACTTCCATCAACTTACAACAAATAAGTGGCTCAAACGAATATAGTTATTAACAGCTTCGTTTCTCATATGTATAAAGCTGTTGATTTTCAATGAGTTAGGAAATGATGAGCGTGTATTTAAGCAGAATTGATATATACATTTTGTGGTTTTTCGCGGTAAAATGTATGTACGATTTCCCTGGTTCGTAATCAGAGTAGTGTAAGCCTGTCGTTGGATTTCACGACATCTAAACGGCAACGCCAGTCTCCAACGGCAAAGGTTCCGCTTTTCAAGTAGCTCCGATACCCCCCTCACGTTCCCTCGAGAAGGAAAAGGTCTACATCAAATCCTTCAGCTAATAAGAAGTGACAAAGGAAAATGCAGCACCTTTTCTCTCTCCATCGAGAGCATTAAACATGTCATAGCAGAAAAAAAGCAGTGCTATCAAATTGACAAGAGGGATTTTTTTTGTAGAAAGCAGTCTCCTTTATGACTTTACGTAAGTGAAGAGACTTTAATACAACCCCGAAGAGATTTACCCATGCCACAAATTAAAAGTGCAAAAAAACGTCTGAAACAAAGTATTCAGGCCGAAAAACGAAATTCAGCCTACAAAAGCCGTATGCGTAGCAGTCGCCGTAGCTTCAATGAAGCCATCGAGTCTGGTGACCTTGAGAAGGTGAAAGAAGCATATGCGACCTATTGCTCTGCTTTGGACAAAGCAGTGAAAAACAATATCATCAAGCGCAACACCTCCACCCGCAGCAAACGCCGTGGTGCTGAGAAAGTACGTGCGCTTGAAACAGCCAACTAAACTTGGTTGCTTCATGAAAAAGCCCCGCGGATTGCGGGGCTTTTTTTGTGGGCGACTATCGTGTAACGTCGCCCATGTTAGGGAAGGGCGTACAGCGTCGCCCATGCTGGGGAAAGGAGGGCCTTATACGCCCATGGACTTCATGAAATCATCAAACAAGTACATGGAATCGTGAGGTCCCGGAGCAGCTTCAGGATGATATTGAACCGTAAATACAGGTAACTTCTTATGACGAAGGCCTTCAGAGGTCTGGTCATTGAGGTTAATATGAGAGGTCTCCACTTCAGCAGGATTCAAGGTATCTTTATCCACGCAAAAGCCGTGATTTTGAGATGTGATTTCTACCGCACCAGTAGCCAAGTTCATCACGGGCTGATTGCCGCCACGGTGTCCAAATTTCAACTTGTAGGTTTCAGCACCTAAAGCGAGAGCCGTCAATTGATGGCCAAAACAAATTCCGAAGGTCGGAATACCCGTATGAAGAAGTTTCCGAATCTCGGAAACAGTTTGTTTAACGGCTTCAGGATCACCAGGTCCATTCGAAAGAAAAAGCCCGTCTGGTTTAATGGCTAAAATATCTTCTGCAGGGGTATTATTAGGGAATACATGGACTTCACAGCCCAATTTCTGCAAAATGCGCAACTGATTATATTTGGTACCACAGTCAATGGTTGCCACTCGTTTAAGCGTCTTTTTCTGATGTTGCGGCTCCCAAATAATTTTCTCTTTTACACTCACTTCAGAAGCGAGATCACGCCCCACCAAGCCTTTACTTGCTTTTGCTTTGGCGATTAAACTTTCAGGGTCTAAGTCCGTAGAAGAGATCACACATTTCATCGCACCTTTGTCGCGGATGTGAATGGTGATGGCACGTGTATCCACGCCGTCCACACCAAAAATCCCATTACGTTCAAGATATTCGGGCAACGGCATCGCGGAACGCCAGTTACTAGGAATGCGACTACATTCTCCCACCACCAATCCGGCAGCGTGAGGTTGATAAGACTCCATGTCTTCTTTATTGATCCCAT
Source organism: Kiritimatiellota bacterium B12222 (assembly GCA_029719485.1). Classification (GTDB taxonomy): domain Bacteria; phylum Verrucomicrobiota; class Kiritimatiellia; order SS1-B-03-39; family UBA6053; genus UBA6053. The sequence continues at coordinate 2,869,974 of CP120722.1, forward strand.
AGTTTCCGATGAGGGGATAACAAAGGGTTACAATTTGACCTTTATAGGAAGGATCCGTGAGGATTTCCTGATATCCAGTCATGGAGGTATTGAAAACGAGCTCGCCCTCGATTTCACCGGGGCCGGCAAATGCGCGACCTTCAAACAGAGTGCCATCTTCCAGGGCGATTAAAGCTTTGGTACGGTTCATAAATAAATCCTTTTTACAAAAATTCTGCTCTACATAACCATCCATGCTGGGGATGCAATGTCAAAGCGGGGTGCAATTACAGTGCGTCAGCTGTAGGGAAGGGGTTCTCATTGAACCATACATCCGCTTGTTTTTCAAATTCCTCAACGCGTTGCTCTACTTCGGTCCACCATTTTTTTTGTTTGGTACTTCCGGTGACAGCACCAGCAGTATTGCCAACACCGTCAACCGCCGATCCAGCTGTGTCAGTAACCGTATCTTTCAAATCTCCTGCCGTACCTACGGTCGCGTCTTTTAATCCACCTACGGCGGTTTCTGCATCAAGTGTCACAACGCCTTTCACAGACTTCAAAGCTCCTCCGGCAAAACCGATGACAGATTTACCTGCACCTTTTACCGCCGTGGCGCCAGTACCTACCACCGCTTTACCCGCTTCAACAGATCCTTTTGCTACATTACCGCCCATACCTGCAACACGGCCAAATTGATTACCCAAGATATCTGCAAATAAAGATGTAAAGGGAAGTTCTGGTGCCGCAAGGGTGCCACTAAGTTCACCATCCGTTTTCTGGCCTTTGTCCGTAACCAGCAAAAACTCACCGCTGACTGCGCGTTCTTCAGGAGTATTACCGTCATTAAGTTGCAAAAAGATCAAAAAATCAAACCCACTGCCACCAAACGCAGTTTTAGCGACTGCAGGAGAGGGCGCGAGGAAAGGAGCCACTAAATCAAGATCGAATCCCATAAGCCCTATCGCCAACTGTATGGTGGGAGGATGATCAGGTTTACTGGGCGTGACCGTGCCCACTTTTGCCAGTAGCTTCATGTGCCCTGGAGCTTTTCCTCCAGGAAAAAAGATATCGCCAGTAACCAGAGCCGGCCCGGTACCATTGTCATGCTCAACTTGTAAATTACGTACATCTAAACGTATATCCGTCAAACTTATGGTCCATTCTTTCGCCAAATCTTGAAAGTGCACATTGATATTTTCGACTAATAAATGCTTCAACCAAACAGGAAAAGGTTTGGCCTCTTTTGGGTCGTCATCAACTTCACTCAGATCCTCTGGCTCCTCAGAGGCAGGCGGTGCCAATTTTGTCACGTTCAACACGTGATTGGTATCGCTAATGAGATTGAAATCCAAGCCGTCTAAATGAACTTTGCGAATCAAAAGTGGATTATGGTTCATCGCATTTCGCAAAGGAACAGATACGGAAAACTGATTCAACTGAATCAGCTGTTCACCCTCAAAACCTTCAGGTTGCGCAATGGAGAGTTCTTTAATTCCTAACAGCCCTACAGGTAGAGCCACTTGAACAGATCCCAAAGTCGCTTCGGTTTGCAGAATTTCAGGGAGCTTTTTATTGGCAATATTTTTCGCAACGCCTTCAAAGGTAAAATGAAGTACAATTGCGAGCACAACCAAAACTAAAAATCCAATTTTTAAGCAGCCACCTTTCTTTTTTTTAGGTTTGTCAGTATCTGGAGCATCGGGGAGGTTGGACATAAGACCACCTTTAAAGTTGAAGTTAATAAAAAAATGACCCTTTAAAGCAAAGGGGAGGAGGCGATAATTTCCGCAGCGAGGCGTGCGCGGGCCTGTCTTTCTAAGGTATTGGTATTTGCATGAGATTCCATCTGCAAAAGCCCCACATATTCAATATCATCCCGAGCTTGAATTTCAGGAGCACAGTCCGGGGGTTCTCCCAAATCAATCACAAGTTTGCTTTGTTGGGTATTCGGAAGATGATGATTATAGATTAAGGGGTGGGGCGCCGCGGTGGCTGACACCACAACTTGTGCATCCTGAAGCATTGGAATCAGTTCATCTAAACCTGAGGAAAAACCACCGATTTCCATGGCCAGCTTCATTGCATTTTCAGGGCAACGGGAACTTACCCGAACAGGCATATTTGTACGTTTGCCCAAATAACGGGCGACACCTTTCGACAAAGAACCGGAACCAATAATCGTAACCAACGCATCTTCAGGCACCGTCTCAATAATCCGACGAGCCGTCAACGAGGCGAGACCTGTAAGATTTTGATCAATACCACTTTCACGTCTCGCTTTGCGGGCAAGCGCAATGGCTTGTTGAAAAACCCGATCCAAACGGGCATCCGTTTTTCCAAACTTCTGATGAAATTCTTTATATGCCTGACGAACTTGACCTAGGATCTCCAGTTCACCGAGAATACGACTTTCCAATCCTGTGGCAATTCGCGCAAAATATCGGACCGCGTCTTGTTCAGTAATACAGTTTACCTGAATACTTTTAGGGAGGCCTTCAGGTTTATTCCATCCATAGGTTTCTAATCGCTGGCAGGTATTGAGCACCAAAAGAGGGTGGCCATATTCATTGCGCAAACGATGAGCCCAACGTTCTCGTACGCGGGGTTCAGGGATCTCTAGAGTACAGGCTATAAGGGCGTCGTGCATGTGCGTTTCATTTTGCAAAATGATCCCATAGTGGCAAGTCCGAAGTGCCGAAAAATACACACATAGATGTCCGATTTCTCACGCTACTCTCACATTTTAGAATATTTTAGTATTAATGAGAAATATATCCCATCCGAATAAATGAAAACGACAGCCATGAATGAAGTCTCGCACATGAGGTGCTTCACGAATCCCCTGAAGGGCTTACACATTTCTCATAAAAAATATTTAAGTAGTGAATCAAGGCATAACGGCCCTGGTTATCGCAGATTCACATGACAACATATGACTGTAGCTGTAATCCCAGCACTTGAGTTAAGCTTTAATGGTAAAGAAATAACATGCGTTACTTTTATTTTGAAAATCAGATGGTTATTTTTTTGGTACGCAACCTGCTAATTTCAGCATTACACCTACTACAGGACATCATCATATGATGATGATCATCAATCAAACGGATAGTAAATTACTTTATTTTCGAGAAAATACAAAAAATATTTTATGAATAAACATTCATCCAAAGCGGGCATGACTCTCGTAGAAATTCTCATATCATTTACCATTTTTGCAATGGTGATGACCACAGTTGCTTGGATGCTTATCAGCGCCAATCGTATAGGAGAGTCCGCAAGAAATCGACTAAATGCCTTACAGCAAGCACGAGCGTCGTTGGAAGAAGTGGGAAGCGCTGGTTATGGAAGTGCCCCCTTAGCTATCGGGACTCACAGCGTTTCTCGGGGAGGACTCACAGGTCAATATGTGGTAACCGAACCAGACAGCAATGAAAGAAAACGGGTAGTGATGACGTATGCCTATCCCTCTTTTGGCAAAACAGCCACCGTCGAACTACAAGCGGAGTTTAGCAATGCACTGCACTAGATCAAACAAGAAAGAAGGCATGACCTTGGTGGAATTATTAATTTCAGTAACGATTTTTGGTCTCTTAGGGGCAGCAATTTGGACCAATGTGTACATGCATGGCAAAAGCTTCATTTTCAATCGGGGAACCAATTTAAACAGTCAAGAAGCTTCTTTTGTCATTAATAGACTAGCCAACGGTGGTGCCTCCTATTGGGGCTTACGCACCGCATCAAAAGGAGAGAGCACGGTAACGTTAACGGGCGTGAACGGTTCAGACGGTCAACAAGGGTGGCGAGCTGTGGTAAGGCATACGGTAGATTTAACTACTGAAGATCTGCCTACAGTCATGGACGACGTGGAACAATGGATCACCTTTAATCCCGTGGACCAAACTATAGATGTAGACGGGGTTGTTGTCGGGGAAAACGTTACCGATAGTTATTTTAGAATCCAGGGGGATGAAATCCTACTAGGAGTTGAAGTTGCTCCTGACACACAGGGGAAAATCTCCGTACTTGAGACTCAAATCAGAATGAGGAATTTATAATGAAAACAATTCAGCGTCAAAACAAGTCAGGCAGTGCTTTGGTCATGGTACTCGTGGTGTTAATCATTGTCATGGGACTCACCACCGTCTCCTTAAAAAATTCAGTTCATCTTATGCGGGTGAGTCAACGTCAGGTCTGGATGGAACAAGCACATTTTGTTGCGGAAAGTGGAATTGAGGAAGCTGCGCGTTTGATTAATCGCTCGAGCTATATGGGTGGATCAGTAAGTGAAATTACCCACACCTTAGGCGGAGAAAGTGCCGAGGTAGTGATAACCCCCATCAACAACCAAGGTCATGAATTTTCAGTTCGGTCAGAGGCAACCGTAAATGGAATCACAAAAGTGGTAAATCTGGGTAGAATTTATCGACCAACTTATTTAAATTACGGCAACTTCTATGAGGATTTTGGTGGTTATTGGTGGATTTACGGTGAAGAAATTGATGGTAAAATTTGGACGGGGACTACCCAAAATATTATGGGATATAACCTAAGTAATGGTGAAAAATATGGCCCTGTATTTACAGATTTAAATGAAACCAAAGCAAATAATTTTGGCGGGTCACCTGAATATGCCTCCACGTTAAAAAGCGGTGTAGAGCTCTCGGAGAGAACCTATGACGATTTACAGTTTTGGGGGGACGACTATGAGGATGGCTATGAGACCGGCGTAAGTAAACCTGCTTTGTTAGATGTAGATTTTGAGCAAACCTCTACGATTGCAGGTATCTTGAATGCAGACCCAGATACCCTTGATCCGCGTAAGGTAAACCCGGCAAGTATGCCTAAAAATGTAACCTTAAAGTTAAAGGGAAAAACCGAGCTACGTTTTTCAGTGGATACGGTTCAAGGTGTAGAGGTAGGAATTCTTGAAATCAAAAATGATGACCTCTTTGGCAACTATAATTGGAATGCCGTTTATTCAGAGTCTATTGATATGGTGTATGTCGAAGAACTCACCGGTGGGGGGCGTCATAATCCAAACAAAGGCGCTGATATAATTTTAGGCGATACTAATTCTTCAGCCTCGGCGAATATCCTAAAAGGAAATATGACCATCTGGTCTGAGGGAACAATTACAGTTCCAAACCATATCATTTACGACAATCAAAATTTAGAGGAATCCACAGACAAACTCGGCGTAATTGCCAAAGATGACATTTGGTTTGATCGTGCCAGTGGTGACCTGGTCATTCAAGGCGGATTTATTGCCACAGGTGCCAATGGAAGCGGTAGTGACAAAGGGGAGTTGGGACTGAAAAACTATGGCAATGGTGTGGTGCGAGGTAAGTTGTATTTTCTAGGAAGCATGGTGTCAGAAAAAGTGTCTCCCTTTGGGCAGTTCAGCGGAACGAGATTCGTTTCAGGGTATAGTACCATTCATCAATTCGATGAACGTTTCTTAACCGCGCCTCCTCCTTTCACTCCAGTAATTGATTCAGAAATCAACTATGAGGACTATTTTTAAATGAGTCAACGACCTAAAACTTCTCTATTTCTTCTCGGTATCATCAGTGCGTGCGTTTTGTGGCTGAGCGTTTCATCTTGGTTAAAAAGTAATACGTCGCTGAAAGAAGCTCGTGCAACCGAATCCGCAACCGAAGAAGTACGACAAAGCTCTTTTCGATATGCGGTACAGGACAACAAAGATACCTCATCCACTCCTTCAGACTCAACGGTAGATCTTTCAGTGGTGCGAAAACAATTATCTCGTCGAAACCAAATGGAAAAATCGGGAATGGTTCATGATGTTATTGAAAATGAGAATATGCCCGAAGAGATTCGGCGTCGTTTCCGGAACGAGAAAATGCGTTTAGACGCTTTGGCTAAGGAATATCCAGAGTTGGCTGCCAAAGCAGATGCCGTTCCTGTAAGTCAAAATATAGATGCTAACGGCGAATTGGATCCTAAATTGAAAGAAGCATTGGTACAAATGAAAAGCTCTGGTGCATGGGACGAGCTACACGACACTTATTTGCGCCAATTAGAACAGGCGGCCGCTGATGAAACCTTGCCTGCGGATCAAAGGCCAACTAAAGAGCAACTCGATGCCGCCAGAAAAGATATGGTCATCCCCACCTTATAGTTCCCCCTGCATTCACTTGACCTCTATGCATTCTGGTCATAGATAAGGGGGATGAATGAAACATACCCCCTTTCTTTACGTATCGCAGTAGATTCTTTACAATCCCGTTTGGCTGAAGACTTAAAAATACTTCATGTGAGGGAAGTCTCTACGGTCACCGATTACTTTGTGATTGCAACCGGTACCAGTACCCCTCACTTACACGCCTTAAGCGAAGATGTTGATATTGCTCGAAAAGATGCACGTATCAAAATGACACGCAAAGGAGGTCACTCCCAAAGTGGATGGATGATCTTGGATTTTGGTGAAGTGATTGTCCATGTCATGACCCCTGAATTGCGTGAATTTTATGCTTTGGAACAGCTTTGGAGCGATGCCCAAACCGTTGATCCCGACCTCATTCCTGCTCCGTAAGTTCTTTTTGTATTCATTTTAAAGGAGTAGGCCATGACTCTTCTGTACCGTCTGTTTTTACTGTTTGTTCTCACTACCAGTTTTCAGCTTTTCACAGAGGAGGGGGGGCTACAAGATCCACAATGGATCTCCGGAGAATTAGATAATGGCTTCCGCTACTTTATCCGCCAAAATTCAAAACCTGAAAAACGTATTGAATTACGTTTAGTTGTTAATGCGGGTTCCATCTTGGAAGCGGAGGATCAGCAGGGTCTTGCTCATTTCCTTGAACATGCGGCCTTTAATGGCACCCGGAATTTCGAAAAAAACGAAATGGTCGATTTTCTTGAATCCTTGGGGGTAGGCTTTGGCCCTGATCTGAATGCCTATACCTCTTTCGACGAAACTGTTTACAAATTAAGAGTGCCTACAGATGATCCCGCAGTGGTTGAAAAGGCCTTTTTAATTCTTTCTGATTGGGCGGGAGGCATCAGCAATACCGATGAGGCCCTGGAGGATGAACGAGGAGTAATCATCGAAGAATGGCGCGGCCGTCGTGGTGCACAAGCGCGAGTGAGAGACCAACAATATCCCATCATTTTCTCAGGGTCACGTTATGCCGAACGTTTGCCCATTGGCAAAATGGACGTTCTAGAAAACTTTGATTTTGATCGCCTGCGTCAGTTTTATACCGATTGGTATCGCCCTGAATTAATGTCGGTGATTGCGGTGGGGGATTTGGATGTCGAAAAAACCAAATCACTCATTGAAGACTTGTTTTCAGACTTAACCGCTCCAGAGAATCCTCCGGTACGGGAAACTTTTGTTCATCCTGACCATCCAGAAACCATCGTCGGGACATTCACCGATCCTGAGTTGACCTCTGCTTCCGTGACCCTGTTGTGGAAAATGCCCAGCCGGAAAGTGAACACACGAACGGAATACATTCACGATATCAAGGCCTCGCTTGCCTCTGATATGTTAAACCAACGTTTGGCTGAGATTTCTCAATCCGCAGATGCTCCTTTTTTACAAGGGGGAAACTATCAGGGACCCTATACCCGTGGAGGAGACGTCTTTTTACTTTATGCAGATGTAAAAGACGAAACAGGCGCCTATCTTCGAGCCGCCAAGGTATTGTTGACCGAAGCTGAACGCGCCAAACAGTTCGGTTTCACCCAGGCGGAGTTAGATCGTGCCATGGCTCGTCGCTTACGTACACTTCAAACCTTGGTTGCGGAACGTGAGAATACGGAAAGTGATAAACTTGCATCCGAAATGGTACAATATGCGTTAACGGGTGAATTTGTCCCCGGCATTGAAGCCGAGCTCAACATTCACCAACAAGTGTTGCCTGACATTACCCTCTCCGAAGTTCAGAAAATATATGAACAGTGGGTCAATAACGATAATCGTGTCATCTTGGCAACAGGCCCCTCTCATGAGGGAGAAAACTATTTACCTTCCGAGGAGGCCCTGGTCGATCTCTATGAACTCGTCGCGGCCACGGCATTGGAACCCTACGAGGACGGCATCAGCGATGAACCCTTGATCGCCACAGACCCTGTTCCCGGAAAAGTCATCAACATGAGCGAAAATGACACCCTCGGAACCCAACGTTACGAGCTCTCCAATGGAGTAACCGTCATCCTTAAACCCACGACATTTAAGCAAGACGAAATCCTCATGCAGGCGTGGCGGGCAGGGGGTACCAATTACGCCAGTGATCAAGAATGGATCGCCGCCCGCACAGCATCAACTGTGGCTCAGGCTACGGGAATGGGAAGTTTCTCGGCGGTAGAGCTCGACAAAAAACTCGCAGGACAGCTGGTATCCATTCAAGCCGGTTTCACTGAGGATCAAGATAAAATCAGTGGATCCGCCAGCCCCCAAGATATGGAGACACTTTTAAAATTAGTTCATCTACGCCTCACATCCGTTCGTAAAGATCCAGAGGCTTTTACGGCATTGCAGTCCCGTATGCGTGAATCCGTTCGGAATCGTTTATCTGATCCCAAAAAAGAATTTTCAGATTTAGTGCAACAAACCTTAGTAAATTATAACCCAAGAGAGATGCCCTTAACGGTTGAAGACGTCGACGCCATGAACATGGATCAAAGTCTTGCGTTTTTCTCTTCACGCTTTCAACAGGCACAGGGCTTCACGTTCCTCTTTATCGGCAATGTAGATCCTGAAACCTTCATTCCTCTGATGGAAAAATGGATAGGTTCTTTACCTTCAACCGATGAGCCTGTGGAACCTCTGTTCTTAGCGAAAAGCTTCCCCCATTATAAAATTACCCGGGAAATGCACAAAGGACTGGAACCCGTTGCGCAAGTCCAAATGGTCTGGACCCGTGATGATTTTGTATGGAACTACGCCGAACGCCACCGTCTACAATCAATGATTGCCGCCATGCGCATTCGCCTACGAGAGGAATTACGCGAAAAAGAAGGGGGCACTTATCATGTTTCTGCGGCGACACCTACACAACATTATCCATCGCCCCTCGCTCAAGTACGCATCGCATTTACATGTAGTCCTGATCGGGTGGAGCCCTTGATTCAAAACGTTCAAACCCTGATTGAGAACTTCACCACGACAGCCCTTGAAGAAAGTTATGCAGAAAAAGTAAGAGAAGGGCAGTTGCGCAGAAGAGAAACCGATCTCAAAGAAAATAGTTTCTGGGGATATGTGTTACCATTTTATGCCTGGCATCAAGAAGACCCCCAAGTGATCTTTGAATTCGATAATTTTGTTAAGACGGTGACTCCAACATCGATTCAAGAAACCGCAAAATGGATTTTTGATACTCCCCACCAAGCTGTATTCATTTTATTACCTGCAGAACTTGAAGTAAAAACGCCTGAATAAACTATAAAATAATGCTTCCGATGCATGAACCTATGAGGATCGTTTAATGACACAGTTTAAAGAAATCTGGGAAGACGTATTGAGTCAACCCAAAGTATCCAAACAAGAATTCAAAGAAGCAGAACCCGAGATTCGTCGAGAATTAGTGGAATTACAACAAGAGCTTCGTAATTCAAAAGTTTCTGTCATGATGGTATTTGCGGGTGTCGATGGCGCCGGGAAACACGAAATGGTCAACACCTTAAATTCATGGATGGATCCCCGGGGGATCATTACCCATGCCTATGCGGCTGAAGATCTAGAAGCCACCCAACATTCACCTTTTTGGAAATATTGGAGAGATATCCCTGCGATTGGCCAGCTGGGATTATTTCTAAGCGCTTGGTACTCGAAACCACTTTTAGGTAGAGTGCATCGTCGTATGTCTGAAAAAGATTTTAAAGAGCACTTAAAAGAAATCAGTGAGTTTGAACGTACCATGACCGATAACGGGATTCTCGTGGTCAAAGTTTGGATGCATATGGATAAGAAAGCGCAATTGAAGCGCTTAAATGAACTTTCGTCAAAACCAGATACAGAATGGGAAATCAAACCCGGTGCTTGGGAAAATTGGGGCATGTATGATCGCTTTATTGAAGCTTCGACGAAAATCATTAGAGCTTCTGATAAGGCGGGCATACCTTGGCTGCTGGTCAATGGCAAACATCGCTACGCCCGACAACTCACCGTAGCTCGTGCCCTCAGAGATGCGATGCGTCATCGCTTACAAAACCCTCCAGTGGACAATAGCCTCACGCCAACAGAGTGGGACAAAAAAATGAGTCCTACCCGAGGATCCTTGAGAAAAATGGATCTCACAAAGTCTCTTGAAAAATCTGAATACAAAACCAAACTGAAAGCGTTGAGGGTTCGTCTGTACCAACTTCAACATAAAGCCCAATTGGCAGGCCTTTCCACCGTTTTAGTTTTTGAAGGACAAGATGCCGCCGGAAAGGGAGGGGCCATTAGACGTTTGGTACAAGGATTAGATGCTCAACAATATCAAGTCGTTCCTATTGCGGCCCCCACCAAAGCAGAACTGGCTCACCATTACTTGTGGCGGTTTTGGCAACATTTACCCCGTAAAGGACGCGTAACGATTTTTGACCGTTCGTGGTACGGCCGTGTTTTGGTGGAGCGTGTTGAGGGTTTCGCTACTGATGCCGAATGGCAAAGAGCCTATCAGGAAATTAACGAATTTGAACAACAGTTGATCAACAGCAACTATGTGGTCTGTAAGTTCTGGATACAAATCGATAAAGAAATGCAACTCGCACGATTTGAAGAACGCCAAAACACTCCCTATAAAGAATGGAAAATCACCGACGAGGATTGGCGAAACCGTGAAAAATGGGATGTATATGATGTGGCGGTTGATGACATGATTTCTTTAACCCATCATAAACAAGCCCCATGGGTTTTGGTTGAAGGCAATGACAAATCCTGGTCCAGAATTAAAGTACTGGAAACGGTTTGCCAACAATTGGAAAAAGCTTTGAAAACCCACACCTGATTACATCGAACGAATATGCTACTGTTCGGGCTATTGATTTTAGGGATACTGATCGTCATCGGAATGTTCTCGCATCAAGCGGAACAAAATCGACGAAAAGATCTCGCGCAATTTGCCACGCTTAATGGTCTGAGCTATTCCCCTGAGAAAGTGTTACAGTTTGATGAACGCTTTAGAGAATTTTCGTTCTTACACAAAGGAACCCGACGTTACGCCCGTCATTGCATGCACGGTCAACTTGCGGGCGGCAACTTCCTGATCTGTGAATATCATTATCAAGTGAACCACCATCATGGCAAAAATCGCCGTAGCCAACATTACCTAAGTACGCTGATCATGTGTCATCCTCCCTTCAACCTCAAGCCGCTGCTTATTCGGCCTGAAGGCATGATGGATAAACTGAAATCTTCCGTTGGCGGGTACGACATTTCATTCTCTTCTGAAGCATTCAGTAAGCAGTTTCACGTCACGAGTCCCGATCGTGAATGGGCCTACGCCGTGCTGCAACCGCAAACCATCGATCTCCTGTTACAGCGTCCAAACAACTTAGAATATCATATGCAACACGGGTGGTTGTGCCTTCGTCAAAAGAAAGGCCTGAACCAACAAAGCCTAGCATCATTGATTCACCTTGCGCAAACGATCATCGAGAATATTCCCGACCCATACAAAGTGAATCAGTGAGAGAGGCCACCTGTGGGTCCTCTCATTTGGTTCAAAAAAATCTCCAAGGGTTGTGGTAGCAAAATCAAACAAAAGCAAACCCGAGTATGTCTCCGACCCACAAAGGGAGTAGGCAAAATAAAACCCTACCAGGACAGTAGGGTTTTTCGGGCGAACCCGTGGATCGTTTTATATGGAGATTAAGCCTCAGGAAGTACACCTAAGCTAAATACCAATACAAACAACGCAACGGTTTCTACCATACCAATGGTCATCAAATAGAGACCAAAGCCTTTACCGGTTTCACCCAGAGAGTCTGCGCCAGCAGCACCAGCTTTGCCCTGAAAGATCGCGGAGGCCGCCATGCCAATACCAGCAAGCAATCCACCGACGAGGAAGAGGGGCCACTGACCAGCTGTTGCACTATTTTCGGCAAGGTCAGCAATGCTGTTCATGAGAATCATACTGTAAATGATCTGTGACAACGGAGCACCTACAAAAATCACCAGCAGGAAGCTCGCAGGGCGATCCTGCAAGAAGGAACGTTTCCATGCCCCGATGGCAGCCAAGCCTGCAGTTCCTGATCCGATAGCTGATCCAATGGCGGCGGTACTCAGTGCGATGATTCCGCCGATACGGCCTAATGCTTCTATGGTTTGAGGTTCCAGTTCCATAATAATTTCCTTCGTTTAATAATTGGTTAATGGGTTAATTGGTTTCTTTAAAAATGAACGTTGGGCACTAAAAATTCTTTGCGCTACCCTTCAATTTCTGACTTTGGGTTTCTGCGCTGAAAGGGTGCATAGGGAATCCCACTCCAGGTAAGTCCTAAGTGAGAAGAAAATTCTAAGGTGTTTAAGCGGATGCCATGCACCAATACCCCCATTCCTGCGAGGATAAAGTTGAGTCCATGCCCCAGTATCAGAACAATCATCATCACCCCACTGGCAATCACACCTCGTTCCGCATTCCCACCCAGGATCATACTGTTAAAACTGGATGCCAAAGCATAAGTCGCCATGCCTACGGCGTAGAGTCGTACATAACTCACCACGTCCACAAAGTTGTTCACGAAAGAAAGGGGCAACATCATGTGGTCGACCCACTGATCTTTGAAGGCTTTGGGAGGGGTCATGAAAATGATGATTAAAGCCATGCTTCCCCAAAAAAGTGGCGTAGTAAAGTCTGGAATTTTCTCCCAACCCAACACCATTTTACCAGTCACACAATACATGGTCCACGTACTACCAATCCATCCAATTTCAGCCAAGGCTTGTAAACTTTTGCGTTTATTCCACAGGTTCCATAAATGCGCCAGGGTTAAATGCCCTGCACCCATCAAGAAACAAACGTTCATCGTCGCCTTGGGATCTTCGGTAGGGGAAAGGGAAGGGAAGACCGCAGGAATATCCAACGTCCCGAAAAAGTTTCCTGTCAGCAGGCCCCAAATCACCGTGGCGCCCCCCATGAGATATAGTAAATTGGCAAATTTACCCCTGGTCCCGGGCTTGGTTAGATTTAATCCGAGCACCATCAAAATCAAAACCAGACCGTATCCCGCATCCCCGATAATCATACCGGAGAAAATGGAGAGAAAAATCAAGAAGCTCCATCCCACATCCACTTCGTTATATCCAGGTGTGACGCCCAGAAAGGAGAACACGGGTTGAATCCAACTTACGAAGTTACTTTGTTTCAGTAGTGTAGGGGTAGGGTCTTCAAGTTCCGGTTCACGGCTATGGAGAGCGGCGCCCCACAGGGCAGCTTTTGCTTCTAACTCCGGCAGATCCTTTGCAGGTACAAATCCCTCAATCCACGCCAAAGATTCGGAACCGGCCATGCCTGCTTCAGCTTTGAGAAAATCCAATTCATCCGCTTTTTGATCCGCAAATTCCTGTAAATGGGAGAGTTGACCTGCAGCTGTAGCCAATTCTTTTTCAGCGTTCTCTAAAATGCGTTTTACGTGTTGACGCAGCACCGCGATACGCCTCAGACCACGCCTGGGCATATCCAAAGCGGGTGTTTCAATCTGAGATAAATCGTTTAAACTTACCGCCACACCAAAGCCCGGATCCGCGGTAAGCCAGATACAACCTTCGGGAATATCGACAGGTGAAACCGCAGCCCGGAAAAAGGCTACATTCACATTTTGCTGTTTTAAGGCTGCCAACGTTTCCAAATGGACATTGCCAAAAGGGGCCCAGCTATGTTCTTCATGAATCAGTTTACGGTCTACGGCTTTTGCGCGTTCAACCACTTCAAACAGATGTTGGCAATGGGCAAGCATCGCCTCAGCATCTCCTTCGAAATCCTGGTCAACAACATCAGGAATCAACTCAAGTTTTTGAATTAATTTCCGAATACCTTTCAGCTCTTCACTTCGATCATCAACGCCTTGATTTTCTTGAGGCGTTAATTTCAAATGTAAGCCGGCAAAGTCACGAAGTGAGGTCAACAAATTGGAGACATCTTCCTCTCGGCAAATCAACGTTGCATGGATCATGGGAGTAATCATGCGGCAGCCTCATTTTTCTTTTTCGCAAGTTTACCACGGGCAACTCCTGCGACTTGTTCATCACCTAAGGCAATACGGATAATTCGAATATTTTGTTTCGATTCAGGTATTTTTACTTTTTCGAACAAATTCACCCGCTGACTCGTGGTGCGCAATTCAGCTTCGATCAACGCTTCTTGCTGACGTAAAATCTCAAGTTTCACAGAAAAAGTCACTTCCAAACGCAATGCCGCCAGACCGTCATCCACCCAAACCGGTTTGGTAAAACGGTCAGGACAATTTTCTTCAATCTCAAAATTTTGCAAGACAGGCACATCGACTCCCGCGATGTGTTGTTCACCGATCTCAAGTTTCTTTACCTGAATCCAATCAGCTAAAGGCAATGGATCTGAGAACAAAGCCATCCAAGACTGACGTTCCCGTTGCACCTTTCTGAGTTCAAGCTCCAAATCCTCACGTTGGATCTCCACTTGACGCAATTCAGATTGCAACTGCTGTTTCTTCAGTTGCAAGGTCGGCAGATAACGTTGAAACCGTTTTAAGGAATCACGCTGAACTCTGAGTTCTGATTTAGTACGTTTTAAAGGCATAAGGAGAAAGGTGAAGGAGAGAAAGAGAGGTAAAGAATAGAGCAGGGGACGGGGAATACGCTACCCGGCGCTTACTCGCTGGTTTTTCCTTGGGGCCAAAATTCTTTGATCAATTCAGTAGGCATTCCACATTCTTCAGGATCAAAACACTCTGCAAGAATATCCCAACAAGTATCCAACGCATCTTCTAAATGAAGGGTGACCCGGAGATCCATCAATTTCTTTTCGAACAGATCACCAAATTTCACTAACTTGTTGTCGTATTCGGTCATCCGGAATCCCATTGAGCGTTTTTCTTCAGTAGAACGGAAGGATGCATAGAGCTGAATCATCCGGTCCATGATCTTACGATGATCTACACGGGTTTTGTCGTTCACAAATTGTTTGAGACGACTCAGACTACCAAAGGGCTCAATCCGACCATTGCGTAAGTAGAACTGACCTTCTGTAATATATCCGGTGTTATCGGGTACAGGGTGAGTCACGTCATCACCAGGCATGGTGGTTGCTGCCAAAATCGTGATAGATCCAGCACTTTCAAAATCAACCGCTTTTTCATAACGGGCAGCCAACTGAGAGTAAAGATCACCAGGATAGCCACGATTTGAAGGAATCTTTTCCATGGTAATGGCAATTTCTTTCATGGCATCTGCATAGTTGGTCATATCGGTGAGCAGTACCAACACCTCTTTATTTTCGAGTGCAAACTTTTCAGCAACAGCCAAACATAAATCAGGAACAAACAAACATTCCACCGTAGGATCTGCGGCCGTATGAACATACATTACAGTACGGCTGAGTGAGCCGGCTTCTTCCAAGGTTTCACGGAAAAACAAATAGTCATCGTATTTCAGTCCCATGCCACCCAAAACAATCACGTCCACTTCCGCCTGCAGGGCGATTCGTGCGAGCAAGGGGTTATAGGGCTCACCCGCTACCGAAAAAATCGGCAATTTCTGTGATTGAACCAAGGTGTTAAATACATCGATCATGGGAATCCCAGTACGAACCATCTTCCGGGGAATAATTCGTTCTGAAGGATTAACGGAAGGACCCGCAACCCCGACGGGGTCGGCATCCAATTCGGGACGGTTGTCACGAGGGACCCCAGAACCATCAAAAATACGTCCAAGCAGATCCTCAGAAAAGGGTACCGTTAATCCATGACCCAGGAAACGAACCGTCGCATCAGTGGGCACGCCTCGACTTCCACTAAAAATCTGAAGATACACTTGATCTCCGTCTAATTGAATTACCTGAGCCAGTGATTTTTCTTCACCATAGGTGACTTCTGCCAAATCTCCATACCCTACATTCTGGGCACGAAGCATCAGGACGTTTCCTACAATATTTTCAATTCCGTGATAAAGCGCTTGCATCTTAGTTCTCCTCCCCGTTCGCACGGTGGGCTTCGACAGCGGCCATTAATTTTTCTTCAGCCGTCTTAAATTCAGGGTTTTCCATGGGAATCCGGTTCCAGTCTTTGGCCATTTGTTGCCAACGTAGGAATTCACTGCGCGCCATATCCCGGGTTGCAAAAGTGAGCGGAGTAGTCAAAATTTGATGAATAATGCCAAACACATGGGTTTGACGTTCAGCAGAAGAGGCCCCATCCACATCGTGGAAGGCATCCTGTTGCAGATAAACTTCATCCAAAAATTCAGCTTTCAAATACATGATAAAGTCAGGCATGGCGGTACCTTCTTCCCCCACCACTTTCATCATTTGTTCCACATCCCGACCTTCACGTAAACCGCGACGGGTTTGATCTAATTTTTCAGGGTCAACCAAACTGGGATATTTACTCCAACTTTCCAGAGGGTCGATGGAAGGGTAGCGACGTTGGTCCGAGCGTTCACGACTCAAACCATGAAAGGCTCCCACCACTTTAAGCGTACTTTGAGTTACGGGCTCTTCGAAATTACCACCTGCAGGAGATACGGTCCCCCCAATCGTGACAGAGCCTAATGTTCCATCCTTGAGGCGTACCAATCCTGCACGTTCATAAAAGTTTGCAATCACGGTTTCCAAGTAAGCCGGAAACGCTTCTTCACCTGGAATTTCTTCCAAACGACCTGAAAGTTCCCGTAAAGCTTGTGCCCAACGCGAAGTAGAGTCGGCCAACATCAACACATTCAATCCCATTTGACGGTAATATTCGGCAATGGTCACACCGGTGTATACCGAAGCTTCACGCGAGGCCACGGGCATCGAACTGGTGTTACAAATAATCAGGGTACGTTCCATCAACGATTTACCTGTACGTGGATCTTCAAGCTCAGGGAACTCCCGTAGGGTTTCCACAACTTCTCCCGCACGTTCACCACAGGCCGCAATCACCACGATATCCACGTCAGCCCGACGACTGGTAATTTGTTGGAGTACGGTTTTACCCGCACCGAAAGGTCCAGGAATACAGTACGTACCACCTTTCGCCACAGGGAAGAAGGTATCTAAAATACGCACCTGCGTGGTCATGTTTTCAGTGGGACGAAGACGCTCCTCATAGGCCTGAATCGCTTTTTTTACGGGCCAAGATTGGAAGAGTTTTACTTCTCGTAGTTCACCAGCACTGTCTTCGACTTTGGCAATAACCGTATCCACCGTACAGGTAATGGCTTCAGATATTTCTTTGACCGTAAATTTACCGCGCCAATCAAAGGGGAGCATAATCCGATGTGTGAACAGACCTTCAGGTACTGTGCCCACCGATTCACCCGCTTCGAGTTGATCTCCGACCTGAACTACAGGGGTAAAATCCCATTGCGCACTGCGGTCTAAACCGTCAATGTATTGACCACGCTCAAGAAAATAACCGCATTTTTCGGCCAGTTCGGGGAGGGGATTTTGCAAGCCGTCATAAATGGATTTCAACAAACCGGGACCTAATTCAACGGAGAGCAGTTCTCCAGAAAATTCAACGGGGTCACCGACTTTTAATCCGGCAGTATCTTCGAAAACCTGCAACCAACATTCACGTCCACGAATACGTACGATTTCCGCCTTCAATTTTAAGTTATTGATGACGGCATATCCCACTTCGTTCTGCATAACGGCTTCGGGGAAGCGGACGCGGATCAGGTTGCCATTTACACCGGTAATTTCACCAGTAGACGTTTGGGTTAATTCACTCATGTGGAAAGTTCCTGTTTGCGTAATTCCTCAAGCACCGGCTCGAGAAATGAATGGGTGTGTTCTTTAAATTGGGTGAGGCCTTCGGATTCGTTCCAAAGTTGGATGCGCTCGATGAGTTGGAGTTGAAGGGCATAGCCCATAAGGTCGGTTAAACTAAAAGGGGCTTGCCTGCGTTGGGTGACAATCCAGTTCCATAAACTTTTATACAGCGCCTTTTCACGCAATAAGGGATCGGAAGCGAGCCATGCGGCATTCATGTCATGGATCAATTGATCCGATTCAGCTGATGTCGTCCCGCTTTTCTCTAGTCCAAGGGCTTCTTTTCGCTTTTGTTCATTCACGCGTTGCCATTGGGCTCTCGTCTGTTGCCACGCTTTCGCAAACGGAGTGTTTCCAGTAGACGGCGTCGCACAAATCGCATCTAACTTTTCGTACTCGGCCGATGGTAAATGCCGACGACACTCCGCCAAAAAATCCGTAAATGTAAGCGGACTGGGGCTTTCAAAGCTCAAGGAGGGAAAGCTAGACAGCAGAAACGTCCGCATGTTTATTCCTTATCAGTCTGAGGACGTAACAATGCGCTCAATTCTGGACGCAAAAGTTGGCTCACCCAATCTGCAACGGCCTGCGAACTAAAATCAACCGCTTCCGCTGATTCGGAAAAACGCAATTGAAAGCCTGCACCACTTTTGGGATTCATCACCACTTCACCACCTTTTCCGGAGTCACGTAACAGGGCAGGCAATAAAGCTTTCAGTTTTTCTGAGGTAGCGGATCCAGCTTCAAGTTCAAAGTTCCCTGACCCAGACTTCGCCAATTCTGGCAAGACCTGACTTAAGATTTCTTCAGAACTCAAGGTCGCCGTAGCTGCTTTTTCCGCTGCGGTATTTACCTGGCGAGCCATTTCTGTCCGCAACTTCAAAAGTAAATCGCGCGCGGCTTGTTCAAGGGCCGTTTGCCCACGGGCAACAGAGGCTTCGGCCTGCTTTTCAGCGTCAGCTTTAATTTTAATCGCTTCAGCTTTCGCATCTTCCAGCAGGGAGGCCGCTTTGCTTTTAGCATCTGCAAGGATCTGATCCCGTTGGGTCTCAGCCTTTTGCAGACCTTCTTTTTGAATTCGTTCGAGGAGGGGTTGGATGGTATCGCTCATAAGTTTTGAGTACTTATTCTAGGTTTGATCAACTGCAATTCTTAAAATGATAAAGTTTTAACGAATTCCTGTTAGCTAACCGTTAGGCTTAATCTAATTGCTTGAAAAAGTCGTTGCCTTTGTTGTCTACAACAATGAATGCAGGGAAGTTTTCAACTTTGATTTTACGAACGGCTTCCATTCCTAATTCAGGAAAATCAACCACTTCGACTTCTTTAATATTGTCTTGTGCCAGAATCGCCGCCGGTCCACCAATGGACCCTAAGTAGAAACCACCGTGTTCTTTACAGGATTCGGTAACCGCATCACTCCGGTTTCCTTTAGCTAACATCACCATACTACCGGCTTTAGCCTGGAAGTTGGAAACATAGGGATCCATCCGACCCGCAGTAGTAGGACCAAAACTTCCACTCGCCATCCCTTCAGGAGTTTTCGCAGGACCGGCATAATAAATGGGGTGATTTTTGAAGTAGTCAGGCATCTCTTTCCCACTATCCAAAAGCTCTTGAATTTTGGCATGTGCAATATCTCGTGCCACAATCAAGGTTCCGCTAAGATTTAAACGGGTTTTGATGGGGAAGCGATCCAGCACCTGCAGTACTTTATCCATGCCTTCGTCCAAATTCACACTGACAGGAGGGGCCATGTCTGGTGCAGCCGCAGGTAAATATTTCTCAGGGTGATACTCAAGCTGTTCGAGAAAAACACCTTCAGAGGTAATCTTACCCTTGATATTTCGGTCCGCACTGCAACTTACGCCTAATCCCACAGGACAAGAAGCCGCATGACGTGGCATGCGAATCACCCGCACATCATGCGCAAAATATTTACCACCAAATTGAGCGCCCACTTTTGATTTCGCGGCAATATCGCCCACTTTTTTCTCCCATTCCGTATCTCGGAAAGCCCGACCACCTTCACTTCCGGAGGTCGGAAGATGATCCAAATATCCACAAGAGGCCAATTTAGTGATTTTCATCGTGGTTTCGGCACTGGTTCCACCAATAACCAGCGCAATGTGATAAGGAGGGCAGGCCGCGGTACCCAAGTCTAACAATTTTTCAGTCACAAACTTGGTGAGACTCTCTTCGTTGAGCAAACTTTTGGTTTGTTGATATAAATAAGATTTATTGGCAGACCCACCACCTTTGGCAATGAATAAGAATTTATAGGCATCGCCATCTTCAGCCAATAAATCTATTTGCGCGGGCAAATTCGTACGCGTGTTCTGCTCCTCGAACATACTGAGTGGAGCAATTTGCGAATAGCGTAAATTTTTCTCCTGATAGGTGAGATAAATTCCTTTGGACAACGCTTCTTCGTCTCCACCGCCCGTCCATACTTGCTGTCCTTTTTTCCCCAATACAATTGCAGTACCTGTATCTTGGCAAGAAGGTAATTGACCACCTTTGGCCACCACCGCATTTTGCAATAAGGTGTAGATAACAAATCGGTCATTATCACTGGCTTCAGGGTCGAGTAGCTCTTTTGCAAGCATTTCTAAATGAGCCGCACGCAGAAAAAAGGAAACATCACTAAAGGCCGCATAGGCCAGATCCGTGAGTGCTTGAGGATCGATTTTAAGCACGGGCTTCCCGTCAAACTCGACCACTTTTACATGATCGGAACTAAGTTTACGGTATTCTGTTGTGTCTTCGCTGAATTGAAAGGTAGGTTCGTAATTGAAAGGTTCCATGTGCGGTATCCGGTGAGGTTGTGAAATCGGATAAGAATTGTTAAATATTCATCCCCATGTCAAGAGAGACTGCAGATTATCCCTTTGATGCCTCTGCAACATGGTCTCTGATCACAGTTTGACTAAAAACACGTTTGCTGATTTTCAAATTAAATTCATCTGCGATGGCTAAAAGTTTCTCTTTGTTTGCATTACTTAAGCGCGTAGAAATCAGTATTTCATTGATCTCTTTGCTACGAACCAATTGAGGAAGATCATTAAGCGTCCCCAATACCCTATGGCCATGAACGACTTTTTTCAGTAAAGAGGGATCATCATCAATGAGTCCCACCAAACAATACTCATTTCGACGTGCGGTATCATCAAAACTTTCAGCACGCGTAATTAACGTATAACCATAACCCGCCCCATAGATGAGTACCCGATGATCCGCAGAATTCCCTAGTTGAGAGTTTTTACGATCATAATACTGCATGGTGTCTTGTACCAAGCGAGGAAAGGCACGACAAAACACCATCATCGGAACAGATGTTGAGAGCAGAATAATTGAAAAAATCACAGTTTCCCGCAACGAATGTTGAAGGGGAAGGGGGGAAATGGCGATGCCGACTAAAATTCCTGCAGTTGCGATGAGACCTAAATTGAAATAATCGAGCGCCCTCGCTCGGATCCACTGTTGTTGATAGTATTGTGTGGCCCAAATCAAAATCATTGGACCCGCGATCAAAGGGGCTGAGGTTTCGCGCACCAAACGGATAACACCCAGTTTCTGATAAGCGTCCCCGAATAACCAGGAAAGGATCATCAATGAAATGCCCAGAATACAAATATCTGCAAGCGGCAGAAGGCTGTTAAACAACAGCATTCTACCCGGTCGGCGAATACCATCCACAATCCAGCGACCACTATCATTCATCTCGAGATGCGCCAGATATCTTAAAATCACATAACTGCCCACAAAAAAAGCAATGGTGAAAATAGCGATGCGATAATCTTGTAGAAAGACCCCCATCAGTCCCACAGCAAAAAGGGTCGCTTGAATAATGTAGAGCGTCACCGCTACCCGCCGTTGCGTGAGGCCTTTACGCGCAAGCCGATGATGAAGATGATCTTTATCGGCAGCTGATACTTTCCCCTTGCGTTCAGGATACATGGCTTTGCGAACAGATCTACGCCAAATGGCCAGCCCTGTGTCGATCATGGGTACCCCCATCGTAAGTAAAGGGATGATCATCATAATGGCCGCCGTGGTCCTCGATTGTGCAACCAAGGTAAGTGACATCAAAATAAATCCAATATACATACTTCCAGTATCCCCGAGAAATACGCGGGCGGGATGGAAGTTATACCGTAAAAACCCAAGACAGGCGCCCGTGAGCGCAAAACACATCACCGCCATCCCTTCATTGCCAATCAATAAATTTAAAGCGCCTAAGCCTAAACTGGTAATGGTGGCCAACCCTGCGGCCACGCCGTCCATGCCATCAATTAAGTTGTATGCATTCATGGCGGCAACATACAAAAAGACGGTGGCCAAAATATCAATGACGGGATGAAAATTCATCCCGAGAAATTTCCCCAAATTTATGCCCTGCTGCCATGCAAGACACGCGACAAATATTTGCCCTAATAATTTAAAAATGGGCTTCATCTCCCAGCGATCATCAATCAATCCCAAGAGAATTAAAGGGATACTCACGGGGATAACGGCTTTAATCCATTCACGGGTTAAGGGGCCGATTTCCGGGAAATCGATGACATGACAGGCCAGATAGATACTAATACTATAGGCCAGAAAAACTCCGAATCCACCACAGCGGGGAGTCGGAGTTTTATGAATGCGTCTATCGTCTGGCTGATCAACAAACCCTAATGCAAAGCCTAACTTCATAATTACCGGAGTAATTATTAAAGAAATCAACAATGCAGTAAAGAAACCAAAACATACGAGTTTCAGATAGGATTGAACATGAGACGTCATCATTAAGTGTTTAAGTTAACTCTAATTGCAAAACAGTTGCAATCCCCATTCCATACAGATCTTACAAAATGCTTGCAGGCTGGTACGCTTTTGCCGCTGGAATTTTCTCTGCCCAACGATCACTTTGCGTTTTAAGATCCACTACTTGTGCTTTTGCGGCACCAATAAGCTGGTCAGCATGTTGAAAAACATCCTGAATCTCTTCTAGACTTAAACCCAACCGACCATCATCAGCTAAGCGTTGACCCAAATTATTTTCGTGAATCACGCCATTGCGCAAATCTAATACAGTAGCTACAGCGTGCTCTTTAATTGCTTCATGCGCTTCTTCACGTCCAGCACCGCGGCCTACCGCATGCATCATGAGGGTCGTGGTAGCGAGGAAAGGGAAGTAGTGTTGATTTTCGCGATCAATCACCGCTTCAAACCAATCAAACTGATTCAAAATGGTCAGGAAAGTTTCGAAACATCCGTCCATCGCAAAAAAAGCATCCGGAAGCATCACCCGACGCACCACGGAGCAAGAGACATCGCCTTCATTCCATTGATCGCCGGCCAAACCTTCAGCCATACCCAAATATCCTTTTAGCAAGGTGTGAAAACCATTCACCCGCTCGCAGCTACGGCTATTCATTTTGTGAGGCATCGCGGAGGATCCCACCTGACCTTTGGCAAAACCTTCCGAAGCGGTTTCATTTCCCGCCATGATGCGCAAAGTGCGGCAAAAAGAACTGGGACCCGAACCCAATTGTACCAAACTGCTTACTGCATCAAAATCCAAGCTTCGTGGATAAACCTGCCCCACATTGGTCAAACAATTGGAGATTCCCAAATGTGCCACCACGCGACGTTCCACTTCCGCCACTTTTTCGGTATCACCGGCAAACAGGGTCAATTGATCCAACTGAGTCCCCACGGCACCTTTCAATCCCCGAACCGGATAGCGGTCAATTAGATTGTCCAATCGCTCAATGCCCAGCAACAGCTCTTGCGCAAACATGGCCACCCGTTTGCCTAGAGTCGTGGGTTGAGCCGCCACATTGTGCGTGCGGGCGGTAATAATTTGATCCGTAGTCTTTTCAGCTAAATCCGTCATGCGAATCAGCGCAGTGACCGCACGTTCACGAATAAGTTCTAACGAACGAAAAACCTGCAACTGTTCAACATTTTCAGTAAGATCACGACTGGTCATACCTTTATGGATATGCTCATGACCGGCCAACTCGCAAAATTCTTCAATGCGCGCCTTTACATCGTGACGAGTCACGGCCTCCCGATCACGGATCGAATCCAAATTTACCTGATCAATCACTTTTTCGTAATCTTCGATCACGCCATCAGGAATATTGAGCCCCAAATCTTTTTGAGCCTTCATTACAGCCACCCAGAATTCACGTTCCAGGCGTACTTTTCCTTCGCCTGACCAAATGGCGCACATGTCGGCGGAGGCATATCTTTCGGCTAATACATTGGGGATTAAATCAGTCATTTTGTAAATTTTGAGGTGAGAATTGTATGGGTAAAAAATCTTTGAGAGCGTGCTTATGCGAGATTTTTTCCGCGGTTGCGAGATAAATCAGGGTTTCAGGGCTCGAGAATTCAGAAATCACTTGCAAACACATTCCACAAGGGGGAGCGGGTTGACGGGTCACCAACACCAGATCGGTGATCTCGATCTTTCCTAAGGTAGCCACCGCAGAAAGGATCGCCGTACGTTCCGCACAAATCGTGGCCCCATAACTGGCATTCTCCACATTGCAACCTACAAAAATTTGATCACTTTGTTTGGTGAGCAGTGCCGCGCCTACAAAATATTGGGAGTAGGGGGCATAGGCACGTTGCTGAACCTCACATGCAGCTTGCCAACAGTTTTCAATACGGGGGGTGGGCGTGTAAGTTGTCATAGTGATAATCCTATCCAAAGCGCTGCGGACAACGCAAGTATAGACCCCAGATGAGTAACCGCAATGGAAGAGGCTGCTAAATCTCGGTCTCCATCTAATTGGTCTACTAAAACGTAACTGGCAATGGCCGTGGGACAGGTCGAGAGGACCAAAATAACCAAACGGTTGAGCCCTTCTAAGCCAAGCAGCTGACAAAACACATAGCCGAGCAACAGTCCTCCACCATTTTTAACCACACTCACAGCAAGAGCAGGACCTAGCCCCTGTTTCCAATTCAGAACCGCGATACGAGCACCTATTGCCAAAAGTGCCAATGGAAATGCGGTCTGGGTAATCGGGGTCATTGTTTTGATGAATAAAACGGGAAGAGACCACGACAAGGCATTCCAAGTAAACCCCAATACGCAGGCAATGATCAGTGGATTTTTAAGCGTCGATTCAACGCAAGAGAGGAGGGGATGTCCCTGACGTTCATGGCGTCGATCCCATTCCAGCACCATGACACCTAATAAATTATAGACAAAGACCCCAGGGGCCATACTCAAAATGGCCAATGATTCCGCCTGCGCTTGTATTCCCGCCGAACGGTCACTTACGGCAAAAGCGATTACGGGCAACCCAATATAGGCCAAGTTTCCCCGAAATGTCGCTTGGGTAAAGGTACCTGCAGAACGTTGAGGCAGTCGGATCACTTTCACACACACACTTCCGCAAATCAGCAAGCCCAAGGTGACCAAGGTCAATGCACCTGCCGTTTTCAACGCTTCCGCGTTTAAGGTAGGGGATTGGGCAGATTTCAGAAAAATAAATAAGGGGAGCGCAATGTAGTAACAAAACTTATTGAAGGCTTTCTCCATGGGTTCATCTAAAAACCCACGGACACGTAACCATCCCCCCAAGAGGATCAACCCAAAGACCGGTACTAAAATGGTAAGTAAGGTCAGAAGCATCAGGCGTTCAAAAGTCCTTTGGTTAAAAGAAACGCAGTAACCAGTGCCAACGCAATCCGATAAATCCCAAAAAGTCCCAAGCCATGTTTTTTCAAATAGGCCACCATGGTTTTAACCGCAATCCACGCGGAAAAATATGCGATAACAATGCCAATCAAAATAGTTTTTAATCCCAAAGAATCCACCATTTCTGTACCCGATTGTAACAGTTTATAGAATGTGGCCGCCGTTAACGTAATCATCCCCAGCAAAAAGCTAAATACCACAGAATCGCGTAAGGAAAGCCCCACCCATCGACCACCTATTATCGTGACCAAGCTCCGGCTCACTCCCGGCCACATCGCAATCACTTGCATGGATCCAATCACAAATGATTTTTTCAAGCTGAGCTCTTCTAAACGAGCGCATTCCGTCGCATTTTCTTTTTCTTCTCCATTCCACTTCAACAGTGCAAGCCCTCCCAGCAACCAGGCTCCCACCACATACCAAAGCCCATACAAGACTTTAGAAATAAACTCATCCAATAACAGACCGGCGACTGCAGCAGGTAAAAAGGCGATCAACAAATTGCACACCAGTTTTTTGCCTTCCGCATTTTTATTCAAAAGCCCCAAAAACATTTTTTTAATGTACTCACCATAAACAGTCATTACCGCTAAAATGGCTCCAAGTTGAATCACCACCAAATAAGCATTTACGGACTTACGGTATGTAGGATCTGCCCCCATACCCATGGCTTGACTGGCTAAAATGAGATGCCCGGTACTGCTGACAGGCAGGTATTCCGTCACCCCTTCAACCACGCCCAAAACCACCGCTTCGGTCATGGTCATCTGATCAGCGGCAACAGAGGGCTCTTGTGCCCACAGCGACCAGCTACATCCGAGGCAACTCCACAAAAACAAGAGAGAATATTTCATGCTTTGCTTTGGAAAAATTTAAGTTTGGGCATGTCCTGCAAATCGATACTTCCGATGAGGAAACCGTGCTCATCTATCACCAGTAGATCATCAATATTGTGCGAAGAAAACAAATCCAAAGCCACAGAGGCATGCGCGTCCGGTGAAATGGTGATGGGGTTCAGACTCATCGCCTCATGCAAATAACAGGAATTTAAATCTTTATTTTCGGCTAGACTCCGGCGCAAATCTCCATCGGTGTAGATACCAATCAGCTTTTCATGTTCATCCAACACCCCTACGGCCCCAGCTTTGCAACGGGTCATGGTGAGCACAGCTTGTTGGAGACTTTCATTTTGGTTGCACTTCGGCAAACGCTCTTCGCCTCGCATAATATCGCGCACTGTGAGACTTAAGCTCTCGCCAATGGCCCCGCCGGGATGCAGTTTTTGATACGCTTCAAGGGTAAACCCGCGTTCCTCATGCAGCAACATGGCCAAGGCATCACATACAGCCAAAGTTACCAACGCACTGGCCGTAGGAGCCAAATTAAAGGGGCAGGCCTCTTTTTGAATGCGTACACATAAATTGAGATCCGACATTTGGGCGACTTGATTGTCACTCGACCCTGTAATAGAAATAAGTTTCACATTCAACCGGCGTAATAGCGGGATCAACTGAACCAATTCCCGACTTTCTCCACTGTAACTGAGCAACAGCACCACATCTCCATCATTCACAATGCCCAAATCCCCATGAGGCGCTTCGGCCGGATGCATCAACACGGCTGGAGAACCTGTACTGGTAAAGGTAGCCGCGCATTTCGCGCCAATGTGATAACTTTTCCCCATACCCGTAAAAACAAGTTTATGACCGGCATCCAGAGACGCACAAAGCAACGGTAAGGCTTCAACCAAATGAGGATCTAATTCATTTTTCACCCCGATCAATTGATCGATGTCGGTTTGCAGATAGGCTTGCGCTTTGGAAAGAAGAGGATGCGTAGAATTCATGGGCGGACCCTGTACAGCGAAATGGCTATGGGCAACCTTTTTTAATTGGATTTTAACTGAAGGTTATGAAAAAAATATCGTAGCGTAAGGCCAACATCTTTCCAGGTCCGAAGCCACACGCCTTGAGACTTAAATCGTCGCGCAGAACTCACCACACCCGGCTTCAACAGGGTTAAACGTCCATAGCGTTTTAATTTTCGGCAAAATTCGAGATCTTCAAAGGGAGAAATCTCAGGAAATCCACCGAGCTGTTCAAAGGCTTCACGACTGCAAAAGATCGCCTGGTCCCCAAAATACCAGCCGAAATACTTCCCACGTAGATCTGCCAAAAAGCAACTCACCTTGAGAAACAGGGAGCCAGAGTCAAAGCGACGGGAAAAGCCACCCCCGACATATCCCTGGCGGAATGCCGACGTCATCAGCAAATGAGCTTCAGCCGGCAGGTAGGTATCAGCATGTAGAAACAAAAACCCCAAAGCATCACATCTTCTCGCCCCTAAATTCATTTGTTTTGCACGACCACAGGCATCAGGAAAGGCATGGATCACTTGAATCCCCCATTCATTATCCATAGGGAAAGGGGCTTGCTCACTGGCATCAACCACCGTGATTTGTAGAGGGGACCATCCCAAGGAAAGCAAATGAGGGAGGAGATGTAACAAAGCCTCCTGATCTCGGTAAACAGGAATAATCAAGTGGATGGAAGTCTTAGGATCGTACATTTAGTGGTTTGTTGGGCGATGACACAGCATTGACACTACAACATGTAGTATGGTAATGAAATGCCTTCCTCAAAAGTTTTATTCCAGACTCTTCTGAATAATGAGGACTTTCATTATGAAATGCCCAAAATGTCACGAACTAGAAGATAAAGTCATCGATAGTCGCACGGTGAAAGAAGGTGAAGTCATTCGCCGTCGTCGACTCTGCTTAGGCTGCGGACACCGATTCACTACCTATGAGGAAGTGGTCAGATCTGGTTTGAAAGTTTTAAAACGAAATGGACTCACCGAAGACTTCAAACAAATCAAAATTCTTCAAGGCATTAAAAAATCTTGCGAAAAACGGCCTGTGGATGAAGATGAAATTTTAGATATTGTAGATACCATCGTCAAAGAGCTTGAGAGCGAACACGAAAAAGAAGTGCCGAGCATCGCCATTGGTCGTAAAATCATGGACAAACTTGAGCGATTGGATGAAGTCGCTTATGTCAGATTTGCCTCTGTCTACAGACGGTATCGCGATGTAAACCAGTTCTTAAGTGAAGTGGAAAGCTTGATTGGTCGCGAAGAGTAATGGTTTCATTTCTTCCTAAACCAGAATTACCGGAAACCTGTTTGCGGTTGATCGAAGCATTGCGTGAATCGGGACTACCCGGTGAATTAAGTGATCATGAATGGATGGCGCAACGCATTTATCATTTTGCCGAACAACTCGGAGAGGGGACCCAAACCGATTATTTGGCAGATCTTCTCCTCACGGGGTTACTCTTGGAACGCGGATGTAATCCTGCCAAATCCAAAAAACTTTCAGAGCGAAATTTTCCTGATCATTATTTACGTGCTGTGCCTCCGCTCTTAAAAGTGGGATGCCCTCCTAGCAGCTGGCGCTTGGTCGAAAAAGGCGTGCTGGTGTACGAAGGTCAAGTATGGGGAAATGAAGGACGCTGGGTCATCAAAGGACAAACCTTAAAACCACTCTTAGACGAATGGCATGAACTCGGGGAACAGTTGGTCATGCAACATGTCGCCAAAGGATTAATTCCTCTGGTTCACGACGCCGGCGAACCTCCTCAAATCAAAATCAACGGGGTCGACCGGAAAACCGGTCGCAAATGGCTCACCGCCTTAAAAGAATGCCTTAACAGTATCGGGGGAGATAAATTACCCCATCTGATCGTCGAAGCCTAAGTCAGATCCTGGCCATGCGATACAGGAAAAGCTGACGGGCTTGAGTTACCCTTGGAGCGGCTGGATCTTTACGGACATTCCTTCCTCCATCATTCTCCGAAGTTTAGGCAGGGTAACGATGGCTTTTTGTGACCAACTTATGACAACTTCGATGCTGCGATTAAAACAAAGCACTTCAAATTTCTGTTCAAAGTCCTCACGTTCAAAATCGTTTTCTACAAACGCAAGTACTTCATGGGCCGCACCCAGATATCGTTCAATACATTTCAGCACCTTTGTCTTTTTCGCATCGAAGGTTTCCAATTCTGACAAAACAGTTTCTGGGGAATAGGAAATGCGTTCAAGGATGCCCATCCAGTCAAAATAGAAACGGTCGTCCTCTACATCCAGCAAAACTTTTCCACTGCGACCTAGACCTTGAAATTCATTTTTCAAGGTAAGTAATTTAGCGAACTCTCCCGGTTTGCCTTGAAATAGACTTAGATCATGCTCTGGAAAAACGATGTGAATGGTCTGTGGTCGTGTCAGATCCAATCGACCGATAGAAATGACAGAAGTCAAAGATGCCGCTTCATAGGTCGCTACTTCCGACACCTCAAGCTCCTGACCGTTCAGCGTAATGGAGAGGGGATATGGAGTAAGTGGTAGCGAGAGTTTAATTTCTTTGTGGCTAAGGTAACCGTCATAATGCCCCTCTCGCGATTTAATGGTGATCTCTCGATCAACTCCAAGTTCACGCTGTAAAAGGTCGAGGGTGACGAGCGCGCCATCCTCATAATCTGTACTGCTCCCGTCGTCTTCGTACAAGCGATACTGCCCTTCACCTCCACGATGGCAGGTAATACAAAGGTGATCATAAGAGGTGAAATCTAACTGTTGTACACCTTCGAGTCCCGGAATCAGGGTGCCTGCACGAACGAATACTGGGGTTTGCTCAAGTGTATATAGAGCGGTGTATTCGGAGTTCCCATCTATAAAGACCCCATTAGCCGTATCGATCCACATGCCTTCAGGCAACCACAGGACTTGTTCTGCCAAGGAGGTTTCGGGATCCCCAGCTGCAGTAATGGGAGACAGCAACATTTTCTCACCAAACATATACTGCGCTTGATATTGATACGCCAAATCTTCCTCTGGATAATCGTAATAGAGGGGATAACAAAGTGCGACAGCAGTTTCATGCCCCCGTCTCATTTCACTGTAGATGTAAGGGATCAGTTCATAACGTCGTCGAAGTTGTTCAATCATAATCCAGCGGTAAGGAGAGTCCTGCTCCCAAAGACGTCGATCCTCGCCACTGTGCACACGCAGAATAGGGGAGAACAACCCAAACTGAAGCCACCGAGTGAACAATTCAGGTGTAAGCTCTCCTCGATAGTGTCCACCGATATCATGACTCCAATAGCCATACAGAATATTTGCGCTCTCCGCAGTGAAACGGGGTTGAAAAGCCAATGATTCCCAACAGATGTAGGTGTCTCCTGAAAAACCAATGGGATAGCGTCCAGAACCTAATCCACAATAACGAGAGAAAATTAATGGTCTTTGGCCCGGTCGGTTCTGCTCAAGGTCTTCGTAATGAAGTTTATTGAGTATCATCAGCGGGTCTAAATTCTTAATCGAGCAACTCTGTCCTTGTTGCCAATCCATCCACCAAAAATCAATCCCTTCTTTCTCCAAGGGATGATGGAGGATTTTGAAATAGTGCTCCATGTACGTCGGGTCGGCGGGGTCAAAGGGTATAGAGGCCTTCGTTGCGGGATCTACGCCCATCGCCTCAGCAAACGCGGGGTACCCGTCTTCATGTGCCGCCACGCCGGCGGCAGGATGTAAATTCAAAGTGACTTTGATATGCTGGCTGTGCAACCATTCGAGTAACTTTTCAGGTTCTGGAAAATAAGAGCGGTCCCAGGTATATCCCGTCCAACCAGGTTTGTGCCATTCCATATCGATCACCAGTACATCCATCGGCATTTGCAAAACCCGGGTTTCCTGAACCAATTCACGAAGATCTCTATCTGTAAATGGGAAATAACGGGAATACCAATATCCTAAAACATAACGTGGGGGTAGTGGCATCTGACCAAAAACGTGACTCGCATCCCGGAGAGCCGTTTTATACTCATGCCCATAGGCCATGAAATAGAGATCAATACTACCTTCAGGCCTGGCCACCGGCCAGGTTGAAAAATGACCGTCCCGCTCTTCAAAGCAGACATTCTCCGAATCATCAAAAACCGCAAACCCTGCACGCGAAATGAATCCGTTGTCCGGAAATTGCTCTTCCCAGCCCACATCTTCTCTGGCCTGATTACGAATACTACGCTGGCCTCCCTTCATTCTGTCCAGCGTGCGAATGGTTCCTCCCAGATTCTCAGGATCTTCCTCACCAAAGCACCAAGTCTCTTTGCGCCCATTGTTTTGAAAATGAATGATCAGGTTTTCACGATTCAACGGGCAAGCGTGATCCTCATACTGAACTTCAATCTGGGCTGTTTTTAAACAGTGTTTTTGTCCAACTTCGGTTTTCTCTACGGCGACCTCCTGGGCAAAACGATGCACAGCGGCAAAAGTGGCTTCATCTGTGAACCGACCCTCCTCATCCCATTCGATTCTAATAAAACGATCAGTGAAAAAGGTAAAACGCGCTTTTCCAACGATATATATATTGCGTGGATTTCCTAAAGGAGTGTGTGACATAAATGACCCTTGTCGTTTCTTTTTAAACTCTGCTTAACAATGAAGCTACGTAAATCCTTAATATAATTTTTAAAGAAAAAGCAAAGAGAACCATCACTAATCTCAAACAACTACATGATGAGACTGAAAAGGGGGGATCACGCTTTCCCATAAAAAAAATCGTTGCACCATCCCTCAAAATGCCTCACTCATTCAGACCGCAGAAGTATTTTTCCCTCGTCACAATAGCCACGTGCTTGTACATTCATAGGATCGATACCTCTACATCTCCCACTATGAAATATCTGCGGCCCTCAAAACTACTGATAACAATTTTACTTGTTTTCACTTTCCTCTCCGAGGCAACTGCGGAAGAGAAGGTCCTGTTTATCGGGAATAGTTTCACACTGGGTTCGGGAGGCAACCAAAGTGTGGCGACCATTTTTGATGCTCTGGCCATTGCAGCAGGGCATGAAGACCCCACAACCGTCATTCGAGCTGAGGGCGGAAAAAATTTCCAATATCACTACGAAAATAGCCTGGCGGAGATCCAATCCATGCCTTGGACACGGGTAATTTTGCAAAACTACTCTACCCAACCTACTCATGTGGGAAATATCAATGACCACCTCAATTATGGCCGTTTGCTCTACGATGCAATTCTGTCCAACAATGCATCCACCCAAGTGCATTTGTATCAGACCTGGGCCCGGGCAGAAGCGCATGCTATGATTTCGGGCACTTCTGATGCCCATCATTTTGCGAGCACAGATGAAATGCTCGGAGAACTCATCACCCATTATCAAGCCTTGGCAGACTCTCTCAATGCAACCCATCATGAGAACACTCCGGTCATCGTCAACCCCGTTGGAGAAGCCTGGAACCATGCGGGAGGCAATCTGCCAGCGTCAGACCCCGATTACATAGATTTATGGAGTAGCGATAACTACCACGGCAATGATTATGGATACTACCTCTCGGCCTGTGTCCATTATGCAGCCATCTACCGTGCCTCTCCAGAGGGTCTCTACGAAACGGCCGAAACTGACGCGCTCTCCCTCAATATTCCTGATGAAGATGCAGCTTTTCTTGAAAAAATTGCATGGAAGACGGTGTTGGACAAAGGCATAATCGATCAGAAAATACGTATCGATTTTGGTGCGGACGCCACAGCTACCGCCAATTCCGGTATCTTCTGGAATAACCTCAGCGCTTCACAAGGCGCACTAAATCATTCCGTGCTGAATGGGTTGGTCGATATGGATGGAAACAATAGTGCAATCAACCTTCATATGCTCTCTAGGTTTAACAGCGCCCTGAGCTCAGGCAGTAGTAGCTCAAGCGTTTATGTGGCGGATGCCAGTTCAGATGCCCTTTATGGGAATACAGGACTTCAAAACGGACTTAGTGACATTAGCCCTCAGTTCAAACTCTCAGGTCTGGATCCCGCCACGGCATACAGCTTGAGTTTCTACGCTTCTGTTGCGGAAACAGGAGAAAACCTTCAGACCCGATATAATGTAATAGGTGATCGGACTCTGAGTGTGGACCTCCATCCAGCGGGGAACGTCAATACTCTCGCGACCACGTCACCGCTCTATCCTGATGCAAACGGGGAGATCTCGATCAGCTTAAGCCCGGGGCCGGACAACAACAGTACCCACTCCCTTACAAGTCTCGGAGTGATGGAACTGACCGCCCATGCAGAAGCTGGACGGGCATGGACCCAACAACCCATGTCACAATCCATCCCCGTGAATCAACCCGTCACTTTTAGTGCGGAAGTGAACTCTGATCGGTTTATCACCTATCAATGGTATCAAGACGGGACTCTCATTCCGGGAGCCACAGATGCCAGCTACACCCTGAACGCCGCGCCGGCCTCGGCCCAGGGAGCCTCCTTCACCTTGAAGGCAAACAACGGCTTTTTCGAAATTGAAAGTTCCGCCGCACTCCTTACGCTGTTAGCCGACAACACAGAACCGGAGTTATTGATGCTGTCCAGACCTGACGAACAGTCTCTCAGCTTACACTTTTCGGAACCCATGTCATCGACAGAGGCCAGCATCCCCACAAACTATCAGGTCGTAAACCGTGGTAAGCTCATAAACATTTTAGAGGCGACACTCTCTGCAGATGGAACTACCGTTGAGCTCAGTTTAGAAACCCCAACCCTTGGTAATGTATTCGTCTCAAGCTCCGCAACGCTCAGCGACCTCTCTGGGAATCCACTTTCTAGGGACACCACTTTCTCCGTGTTGACCGACAGTGCTCACCAAACGCTCCTCCTCGACTTTGGCACCACCTATACCGCAAGTACCTCAACAACTACTTGGAATAGCTTTGCACTCTTTTCATCGATACGGACTACTGTGGGGAACGGCACGGGTACAGCATACGAATATTCGGCATCTCTGCTGAATACAGAAGGAGAGGGTAGTGGCATTACTTTTTCTATGACCGACACCATGTCCGGCGTGAACAGCAGTGGCAGCAGCAGTGGTCCATACGACACAGGCGCCACCCGAGATAGCTTCTTTGGACACAGAGACGCTTGGTCCGGTTTCACCGACAATAACCAGGGAGTGTTCGTCTTGTCAAATTTGGACAGCGAAAAAGTATACGACTTCACATTTTACGCCTCTCGTACGGGTGCAACGGACAATCGAGAAACGCATTATGAACTGGAGGGAAGCACGACCGTTTCTACTGATTTGAACGCAGCTGAAAATATCAGCACTACCGCATCAATCATCAACATGAGTCCGAACGCCACTGGCGAAATAATCCTCACGATTTCTGCAGGATCCCAAAACACCAACAACGATGGTTTTTATTACCTCGGGGTGGTGGCCATTGAGATCAAAGAGGCCTCCCCCCAATTGTTTCCACCGGTACTGCTTCACTCAGGAGTCGTAGTAGATTGGACGGGCGAGGGAACCCTTTATAGCACGCAAGAGCTTTCGCTCCCGTGGACCCCCATAGACCCCACTCCCAGTCCTCCTTATCTTGCCCCCATCCCCAGCTCAACTCCTGTATTCTACAGGCTAGAATTTTAAAAGCAGCCCGATGACCTCAGCCCCCCAAAAAACGTTAGAACTCGCCGTTGCGAGCATGGTCTTAGGTATCTTGGGATTTATATTATTGGGCCCCTTTGCTTCGATTCCCGCTGTCATTTGTGGACATATTGCCAAGTCAAAATTCAAGCAAACTCCCGACCAATATACGGGTGAAGGGATGGCCCTTGCAGGTTTAATCATGGGCTATATCCAAATAGCATTTTTTGTACTGCTCATCCCCCTTCTTATTGTGATTGCGGTACCCGCCCTTCATCAAGCCCGTTCAGAGGCCATAGAAAAAGAATGCGAAAATAATTTGCGGCTGCTCGAGGCTACCAAGATGATGGTGATCATGGAAAAGGAATACCCCGTGGGGGAAATATTGTCGGATGAGGACATGGTGGAAATCTACGCTGTAACCACCTTTTCCTGTCCCCATGGGGGAGAGTACATGATCAACCCTGTAGGATGGCCTCCGAGCTGTAGCGTCCATAGTAGCCGTCAACCTATTGAAGTAGATTTTCGCTAAAGCCTCAGGCCTTCTTCAATATAAGCGATGAGTGAAGGCTGATTGGTCAAAAATTTGCATGAGGGGAGCGGAGCCCCTGACGTCGCAAGGTGCCGAAGCCCGGCCCAGTATCGCAGGACAGACCTACATCTATCCCAACTCTACAAAAGCAGAAAAACACCTTTGGGGATGCGGCATCAGTTTTTGCTTGAGGCCACTTTCCATTAGTGCATATTATCCCCCATCATTTTTAACCCTTCCACAGGAGACACACCCATGCGTTTTGACACCACTTGTTTACATGGCGGCACTCAGCCAGACCCCACAACCAAATCCCGCGGCGTACCCGTTTACCGTACCGCCTCTTATGTTTTTGACAGTGCAGAACATGCTGCCAATCTCTTCGGTTTAAAAGAATTGGGAAATATTTACACCCGCTTAATGAATCCCACCACCGATGTGTTGGAACAACGGATTGCGGCATTAGATGGTGGTGCGGCAGGTTTGGCATTGGCTTCAGGGACTTCAGCCAACTTTTATGCCATTATCAACATTTGTAAGGCCGGCGACGAGGTGGTTTCTGCCCGCAATCTCTATGGTGGCACCTACACCATGTTGAATGACATTCTTCCCCAGTTCGGGATTAAAGTGAATTTGGTGGACGGCACCAATCCCGAAGCTTTTGCAGCAGCCATTACCTCCAAAACTAAATTGTTGTTCTGCGAAACCGTTACCAATCCTGGTTTGGAAGTTACAGACATCAAAGCCATTGCCGATGTGGCCCACAGCCACGGACTGCCCTTGATCGTCGACAGCACCTTCACCACCCCTTACTTGCAACGCCCCATCGAGCATGGTGCGGACATTGTGGTTCATTCGCTGACCAAATGGTTGGGCGGACATAACGCAGGAATTGGTGGCATCGTGGTCGACTCAGGAAAATTTGATTGGAAAAGTGATAAATTCCCCTTGATGACCGAGCCTGAAGCCTCTTACCACGATCTGCGTTGGGCTTATGACTTACCCGATATGTTAGCTCCGGTTGCGTATGCCTTACGCATGCGTTTGATCCCATTACGTAATTTAGGAGCCTGTATTTCTCCTGATAATTCATGGATGTTCTTACAGGGAATCGAAACCTTGCCTTTACGGATGGAGCGTCATTGTGAAAATGCATTAAAAGTTGCGCAACATTTGAAAAACCACCCCAAAGTCGACTGGGTGCGTTATCCCGGAATGGAAGGCGATCCTGCGAAAGAATTGGCTGACCAATATTTGGGTGGCAAAGGTGGATCCATGGTGGTCTTTGGGGTGAAAGGGGGTGCAGATGCTGGCCGTAAATTGGTTGAGTCTGCGAAACTCTTCTCACATCTTGCCAATGTGGGCGATGCGAAAAGTTTGGCCATTCACCCTGCGAGTACCACGCATTCTCAAATGACCAGTGAACAACAAGTCGAAGCAGGTATTCCTCCGGAAATGGTTCGCTTGTCTGTAGGTCTCGAATCCATTGAGGATATCCTCGAAGATCTGGACCAGGCTCTGGTATGAATAAGGGCCGGAAACGGTCCCCTTTAACCATCGCTATCCTTCTCTTGGTGGGCCTCTTTTTGGCCTACCGGGAGGGGGCATTGCAGTTTCCATCTGCGACCACAAACTCTGAACGATCTGCGGATAGTCTTTATGAGGGGTCCCAAGTTGTTGCGGCTTACCAGAATCGGCAAAGTAATGTGCAGGTCGAGGGGCAGGGGGAAATTGTACATATCCTCCCCGATGACACCCAAGGCTCCCGCCACCAAAAATTTATCCTGCGGATAAACGATTCTCTTACCATTCTCATTGCCCACAACATTGATTTAGCTCCTCGAGTCGATCCCATCTCTGTGGGAGATCAAATCGCCTTCTACGGAGAATATGAATGGAATCAAAAAGGGGGCGTCGTGCATTGGACGCATCATGATCCGGGGGGACGTCATCCTGACGGATGGCTGCAATCTCATGGCCAACGCTTTGAGTAATTGGCGTGATGACGCCTTACATGCATTAAAACTTGGCGAAGCCTCTAATCTGTGACAAGGGGCTTGCATGCACAAAGAATTGCTACTTATCGCCGGTAAAGGGGCTTATCCACTCGAACTCATACGCTCTGCTCGTGCAGAAGGAGTGACTCGCATTTCAGTGGTAGCGTTTAAAGGAGAAACCTCGAAAGATATCGTCCCGCTTGCGGATCAGGTGACATGGATGTATGTGGGCGAATATGCAAAACTCACACAAGCTGCGATCGACTCTCATTGTCCAGTAGCGGTAATGGCGGGTCAAATCACTCCCTCAAACCTTTTCAATGCACGACTGGATAAATCCATGCGTGAACTTCTGGCCCGCTTACCTAAAAAGAATGCAGATACCATTTTTGGAGCTGTGGGTGA
Organism: Kiritimatiellota bacterium B12222; assembly: GCA_029719485.1. Classification (GTDB taxonomy): domain Bacteria; phylum Verrucomicrobiota; class Kiritimatiellia; order SS1-B-03-39; family UBA6053; genus UBA6053. Next base: position 2,907,992 of record CP120722.1, read on the forward strand.
CGATTTAAAGGCCTTGGGAGTGGATTTGTTGCCTGCCCATCACTTTATGACCCAAAATTTGGTAAAACCGGGCACTTTAACGACCTCTCAACCTGATGACCAACAACAAAGGGATATTCAACAGGGCCTCGAATTGGCCAAATGTTGTGCAAAACTTCAAGCCGGACAATCCGTGGCGATCAAAGAAGGCACCGTCATCGCGGTGGAAGGATTTGAAGGCACAGACAAAATGATTCAACGGGCAGGTAAACTGGGTGGGGCAGGTTGCGTGATCGTGAAAGTGGCTCAAGAACGTCACGATATGCGTTGGGACATTCCCGTGGTAGGAATGACCACCATTAAAAACCTCAAAAAAGCAGACTGTAGCTGTTTGGCCATGGAAGCAGGCAAAGTGATCATGCTGGAACAAGAATCGGTGATCAAAGCTGCGAATGCCGCCGGTATTTGCCTCATGGTTTTGGAGGCATCGGCATGACAGAAATATTAATTGTTGCAGGGGAACTTTCTGGTGATGCACATGCGGCCAGAGTTTTACACGCCCTGAAATCACAACTCCCTGAACTGACAGCATGGGGATACGGAGGCGACCTGTTGGCCGCAGAAGGAATGGAAATCCGGGAACATATTCGGGATCTTTCTGTAATGGGAATTTGGGAAGTATTGAAACGCTACGGATATTTCAAAAAAATCTTTGCTGAATTACTGGAAGAAATCGAAAGTCGTAAACCTGATTTGGTTTTGTTGGTGGACTATCCCGGATTCAATTTAAGACTGGCTGAAAAATTGGCAGGGAAGGGCATCCCCGTGATTCAATACATCTGCCCGCAAGTATGGGCATGGAAAAAAAATCGCATTCCTAAAATGGATCGAGTGCTAGATGGCCTCATCTGCATCTTCCCTTTCGAGAAAAAAGTATTTCAAGGCTATAAATTGCCTGTCCACTATTGCGGACATCCCATGGTGGAAGAAACCATGCAGGTCTCCCCTGGCACCGGCTGGAAAGATGGACCCAAGTTGGCCTTGGTGCCGGGTAGTCGCTTGCAGGAAATTGAGCGGATCTTTCTGCCCATGATGGAATCCGCACAATTATTACAACAAGAAGTCCCGGGCTTACAAATCCGAATTCCGGCCGCAGATAAAGTCTGCGAAACCAAAATGCACGAATTGCTCGAGGCACATCCTGAGTTACCGAAAGTGGAGATTGTACCGGGTCAGATGCGTGCTCTGGTGAAAGGTGCAGATGCGGCCTTGGTTACGTCGGGTACGGCAACCTTGGAAACTTGTTTGCTCGGAACCCCCATGATCATTGTCTATAAAACTTCTGCTCTCACGTATGCCATCGGCAAACGCGTAATCAAAGTTCCCTACATCGGCATGGTGAATTTAGTAGCAGAACGCGAAGTGTGCAAAGAATTTATTCAACACGAAGCCACCCCGGAAGCGATGAGCACAGCTTTGCGTCCACTCTTAAGTGAGACCAAAACCCGTGACGAAATGTTGGCAGGGCTTGCAGAGGTACGTGAACGTCTGATTGCCGATGACGGGGGCGCCAGAGTGGCCGACGTATTGTTGCCCTATTTGCAAAAGGATCCTGCATGAATATTTTAATTATGACCTCCTCAGGGGAACCCCTGAACAGTATTCGACCGGAAGCTGAAATTTTCATTGGACTCCATCGGGCAGGTCATCCCGTCACCATTATGACCGGCAGAGATAATGTGTATTGGGATCGCTGGGTGCAGGCGGGTATCAGCATGATCGATTACGAGCCTCGTAAGCGCTTGAGTCTCAAAGATATTCGTTTTTTACGAAAGTGGCACAAAGAAAATCCAATGGATGTGGCCTATTTGTTTAACAACAAAGCCATTTGTAATAGTGCCTTTGCCTTGGGCGGTTTGCCGGTGAAATTGGTGGCGTATCGTGGCCAAACAGGCAACATTTTCTGGTATGATCCCAGCTGTTATTTAACCATCTTACATCCGAGGATCAATGGTATTAGTTGTGTGTCCAACGGTGTGAGAGACGATTTGCGACACCATCTTCATCAGCCACAAAAGGCCAGGACCATTTACAAAGGTCATGATCTGTCATGGTATCAAGAGCAACCGGCAGATCTTTCGTTCTTAGCCTTACCCGAGGGGGCCTTTGTGGTCAATTGCACAGCCAATAACCGACCACGCAAAGGGATTCCCATTTTAGTGGAGGCCATGGGCCACCTTCCTCAGGATGCGGAGGTACATTTGTTACTGATTGGCAAAGGCATGGATGCGCCAGAGTTGACGAAACAAATTGCAGAGAGCCCCGCGAAAAATCGCATTTACTGTTTAGGGTTTCGAAATGATGCCCCGGCGTTAATGGCCGCTTGTGACTGCAGTGTACTGCCGGCGTTAAAAAGAGAAGGTCTTCCTAAAACCGTTATCGAATCGATGGTGTATGAAGTTCCCGCAATTGTGACCGATACAGGTGGTTCTGCAGAATTGATCGAAGAGGGGGTAAGTGGCTATGTCGTGCCTCCAAGTGATGCGGCGGCTTTGGCTGATCGCATCATGCGAGTTAAAGCGGATCCTGAAGCCGCGAAAGCCATGGGAAATGCGGGACGTCAACGCATCGACAGTCACTTCAATGTGCAACAGAGTATTGATACAACCCTGGACTATTTTAAAGAACTCACCCACACGAATTAATCGTTCAAAAACGACTTATTCATCGTTCCAGTGATCAAGAATGTGTTGTAATTCCTGCAGGCGTTCTTGGACATCTCGTTGATAAAGTCGCAGCATCTTGTGTCGGCGTTGCAAATAACCTCCCGTCGCATTTTTCATCAACAGCTTTTCTTTTTGCACATCTAATTCTTTAACGCCAATCTTGGAAGCGGCAATACGAATGCGGGCCACCTGCAGTAAGTTACGAACGGAATAGGGGAGCTTACCAAATCGATCAGTGAGTTCCTGTTCCAATTCGTTCGCTTTTTCTTTGGTGGCGAGTCCGGCTATTCTACGATAGATCTCTACCCGCAACGCTTCATCTTCTACGTACGAAATGGGGAGACAACAGGCTTTATCGCTGTCGGGCGCATCGGGACGCAAATCAAGAAAATCCATACGCACTTTCACATCGACAATGCGCTCTGGGGGCAAGTTTTTGAGTTTGCGAATACTTTGCTCTAAAAGCTGACAGTAGAGTTCGAAACCTACACTGGCGATATGTCCACTTTGCTGGGAGCCCAAAAGATTTCCTGCACCACGTATCTCCAAATCGCGTAAAGCGATTTTAAAACCAGAGCCCAATGCGGAATATTTTCGAATCACCCGAATCCTTTCGCGGGCAATGGCTTTGCTTCCTCCTTTACTGGGCAGTAATAATTGGCAAAAAGCCTGATGTTTGTAACGCCCCACGCGTCCCCGCAATTGATAAAGTTCCGCCAAGCCGAACCGATCGGCCCGGTCGATAATCATGGTATTTACATTGGGCATATCCACCCCACTTTCGATAATAGTGGTACACAGCAATACGTCGGATTCCCCATTGGAAAAGCGGCGGATTATATCTTCTAATTGACGCTCAGGCATTTGTCCGTGCGCCATACTGATTCGAGCTTCAGGCACAATTTCCATCAATTTTCGGCGGGTCATATCCAAGGTTTGCACCCGGTTATGCAAAAAGAAAATTTGCCCCCCACGATTAAGCTCTCGCAAAATCGATTTCCGAATAATCTCAGGTTCAAATTCATTTACGTCGGTTTTTACCGGTAGACGTTCGCGAGGCGCGGTTTGAATGCTACTGACATCACGTGCACCCGTGAGACTAAGGTACAGCGTCCGCGGAATAGGGGTCGCACTCAGCGTAAGCACATCCACCATCGCTTTCATTTCTTTGAGCCGTTCTTTATGACGAACCCCAAAACGTTGTTCTTCATCGATAATCACCAAACCTAGATCTTTAAACCGCACATCTTTGGAGACGATGCGATGGGTGCCAATGATGATATCGACCTGACCTTGCGCAAGACGAGCAACCACTTCCCGTGATTCGCTTGCCGTCCTAAATCGGCTAAGCATTTCAATCTTCACGGGGAAGGCTGCCATGCGTTCTTGGAAAGATTGATAATGTTGCAAGGCGAGGATGGTGGTCGGAACCAGCATAGCGACTTGTTTGCCATCCATCACAGCTTTAAAGGCGGCACGCATGGCGACTTCCGTTTTACCGTAGCCCACATCTCCACAGATCAACCGGTCCATGGGACGAGGCCTTTCCATGTCTTGTTTGGTATCGGCAATGGCAGTTTCTTGATCCAGCGTTTCTGAAAAAGGAAAGGTGGCTTCAAATTCGGCTTGCCAAGCATTGTCAGGTGCAAAAGCATAGCCAGGATGGGCTTCGCGAACGGCTTGGGTTTGTAAAAGTTGGGAGGCTAAATCTTTAACCGCTTTTTCGGCGGTGATTTTTTGACGTTCCCAACTACTGCCGCCAAGGCGATGCGGTTCGGGAACGGTCCCCCCCACGCCCATGTATCGACTGAGGAGATGCGCTTGCGCGACAGGCACATGCAATTTCGCATTGTCCGCATATTCGATGCTGAGCACCTCCTGGGACTGACCCGCCACTTCTATTTCATACAAGCCGAGATACTTACCAATTCCATGTTCAAGATGAACGACCCACTCACCGGGTTCAATTTCGGTCCATCCAGAAAGACGGGAACCCATTTGCGCGCTACCTTTGCGAGTGCTGGCATGAGGATCGTATTTGTTGCGGATGGGTTTTCGAAGTCCATAGAGGTCACGCTCTCCCACCACAGAGACATGCAGATCGGGAAGGCTGAAGCCTTCTGTAATCATACCACTGACCAAGTGGAGACCGGGAAGATCTTCTATCTGATGTGAGTACGCTTCAAGAAAACGGGCTTTGGACCCATCGGTATTTAGACAAAAGATCACACTCCAACCCGATTGAGCCAAACGGCATTGTTGATCAATGAGTTTCGAACGTTCCACTTCTAAGAGGGCGGAAACGTCACCATGTCGCGGAATATCGGCCAAACCCGCACAGGCTTCGATTTGCAAGGGGAGCGGATCACCTTGAAGCCCAAATCCCGTACGTAGCATGCCACTGCTCGCATGAAGTTTTACTTGATGTTGTAGTTCCGGCCAACTCAGGTGCGGTTCGTCGCAAGACTCTTGATAGAGTACGGCATGATCAGCGATCGATTCGTATTCAAACCAAAACCAACGAGTGGCGACAGGAAGGTAATCTGTAAAATCAGCGCTTTCACCTGAAGAAGACTCCTTTGCGGGAAGAATTTGAATTTCAGTTGTTTTTTCGAAGGAGCGCTGGGTGGCAGGATCGAAACTGCGAATAGAGTCCACTTCATCACCAAAGAATTCGAGGCGGAAAGGAAAAGGTTGATTGGGAGGCCAAAGATCCAATACGCCTCCACGTTTGGCGGCTTCACCTTTGTCGGTGACTTCGGGTTCAAAACCATAGCCCAGCTCCAACAACCCTTCGCAAAAGGGTTCCATTTCAAGAGTGGATCCCACACGTAGAGTGAGGGTACGATCTGCAAGCGAGTCAGGTGCAGGCACCGATTGCATCAAACTTTGAATATCCGTAAACACCAACAAAGGGTCACTTGTACGATGCAGTTTGGTTAAGGTTTGCAAGCGATCGCCCGCGATTTCAGGAGATACGCCTCGTAAATCGTTATCCTTGAGTTCCTCCCAACTAGGGAAATAGGCACAATGCGATAAATCGCCACCCGAGAGGGTATGGTAATCTTGATACAGGGCCTCCAGACTTCGCGCGGAATCCGTAACCACAACCGTAAGTTGAGGCTCGGAATTCATCCAGCAGCGTAACAAGGCGGCGGCGGCGGTACTGGAACAGGCGGGTAGGGTACAATACGTTTGGGATGGCAGAAAAGATTCTGTCATCTGAGCGGGAATTTTAAAAACGTCCGGAAAGGACTGGGCGGCAGACGCCTGAGTCATAATTAGAGAGAATATCCACAAAACGCTGAAATACCATTGAAAAAATGATGTGGATCTTTCAGGGTCAAGATTGTGAGCATATGTCGGCACTTTTTAATTTTAACGGGACTCCTTTTATCAAGTAGTTGCGTCTATATGGCGGACCGAAGTCGTGATTTGACCGATATTTTTACGGTTGCAGGAGAAACAGGATTGGTAAACGCCAATTTACAATTGGGAAAAGCAAATTTAGGGGTAGGCGCTCAATCAGGACATGGCATGGGTTTGCGGTCTGGAGCGATAGGTATGTATGAAACAGGTGATCTAAATTTACTGCTGGTGAGCGCCAAATATTTCGAACCCAATGATGAAGCCTATTATCGGGGAAAAGGCTATGAATATACGGTGACCTGGCAAAAAAACAAAAAGGATGATGGAGATCGCTTAGATCTGGAAATGGATGAGGGAGGGAACTTTAATTTATTTCAAATTGAATTCAGTGCAAGTCTGGGACTGGGGATTCGTTTAGGCATTAATTTTGCAGAAATGGCTGATTTCTTTGTAGGGATATTCAATTTTGACCCTTTGAAAGACGATCGGAAAGCGGTCGCAGAAAGAAAGGCCAAATTTCATCAGCAAAAAGAACAAGTAGAGCAGTTACAAAACGCGGCCAACAAAAATGAAAATTATCTAAAACCAGCAGTTGACAACTAGGCCACTCTTCGGGTAAGAAGCCCTCTCACTTTTGAGGCTGATGCAGCCTGAATGCATTTCCCACTTTCTTGGTGGCCTGATAGCTCAGCTGGTAGAGCAGAGGACTGAAAATCCTTGTGTCGTTGGTTCGAATCCGACTCGGGCCACCATTTTTTTGTCTAAAAATATACAAAAATAGGTGGCGCTAGAAAACGAAAGCAGGACCTTAGTCTTCCTGACGCCGAATGATCATATTTTCGGAGTAGAGGGGTGCTCCAAAACCATCCGTATATTCGGTGGTGGTGGAAGAGTAGGAGGAACTACGCGAGCGACCTACGCCTACATTGATGTTGATCCCATTTCCCGGTTGAATACCTATTCCTATGCCAGGTCGTTGCCCCGAATGAGGACGATCCGGTCTTGGCGGACGATTGGACGGGGGAGGACGATTTTGCGCATCATAACGTCGACGATAATACGACTGTGGATAGTAAATCGTGGGATACAAACCGTAATTGTAGCTGTTCCGTTCATTAATAAGTCGTTGTTGCTTTGCAAGTTCAGTAGCTTTTTTCGCTTCCAGCTCAGCCAGCAATACCCGCCGTTCTAATTCGGCAATTTTAGCTTTTTCACGGGCAGCTTCGGCTTCTTTATCCGCCTCAGTTTTGGCGAGCGTATAGGGGACATAAATATTCACATCAGGATAATCCTTCATGAACTGAGTCCAATAAGTGAGTTGAGCGGTACCCGACAGGGTTGCAAATGCGGCATCGGATGTAATCTCTTTCAAGAGCTTTTCGCCCTCGATACGATTAGCCTCCCGAGCCTCAGCTTCTTGTTCCTGGCGTTTGGTCAATTCTGCAGGACTGATTAAATCCACCTGGCTTACTTTGTTGTTCACAATCTCAATGCGACCTAAATCGTAGTAATACACCCCGATATCCCCGGATTCCATAAACCCTGTGGGTTCTCCAAGCACTTCCAACACACGGTTGGGATGATCCCCCACACGCACATCCGGTATTTGAGATGCATCAGTCGCCAACACCATACTCGATGACAGACTGTAGGCCAAAAGCACACGGATAAGAATGGTGGGGTATTTTTTCATGAGATCTACTATAACTATACCCGAAAACAACTGAATGTAAAATCAACAGCATAGGGGATCCGGTGATGAATGCAGTGCCCCGGTGGGGTCACGTCATCCATCCGAAGTGCTGACAACCTTCCAATACACCACTGGTCGCATTTTCGCTCGCCAGAAAAACACGTGAGCTTTGGTGGCTCTGTTTCGCTGCGGCCATGACCTTTTCAGGCAGGCCTTTACTGGCATTGGCAACAATGATGGCCTGACATCCACTGGTCAAGGCTGTGAAATCATTACCAGAGTCACCCGCATAAATAACCTGATCCGAGCAATAACCCGCTTCAGATTCTAACCAGCTCATGGCATAGGCTTTAGACACTCCGGCGGGTAAAATATCTATTAAACCACACTCCAGAAAAGGATCGATACTGCCATGAGCATCGTAAGGTACATTTCGTTGCATGAGCCGCTGGGAAATTTGATCCATCAACTTGGGCAAATGCTCGGTTGTGCATTCATAACAGAGTTTAAACTGTTTTTGATGGTCATCTTGTTGAAGAACTAAACCTTCCAAATCAGCAAACAAGGGATGGAGCTCCATCGCAGAGGACGAAAGGGTCAGATCTTTTAAATGCGCATTATAAGCCTTAAATTCCGGAAACCGATTTTGAACATTTTGATGTATCGACGTGCCCACGTCACAGATAATCCAATCGGGGGAGGGAAGCTGATACTCCTCCATCGCCGCTGCCACAGATGCAAAATGTCGACCCGTACAAAAAATCAGTTGAAAGACCTTGTCTGCGTGAGCCGCGGAAAGGACAGAAAGTGCCCTCTTGTTTTTTTCAGAATTCGGGAGAGGTATAAATGTACCATCGAGATCTGTGATCAATACCTGTTGAATGATTTCAGTTTCTTTATTGAGTTCATGCATAGCTTAACGCTATGATAAAACCTCAGCAAATTAAAGAGTTTTCAAGTAGAAGTAAATTTAACATATGGACGAAGGGATATTCATGACTGAGAAACCAGGCCTAAAAATTGCATTAATCAGTCTTCACGGATTAATTCGTGGAGAGAATATGGAATTAGGAAAAGACGAAGACACAGGAGGTCAAATCCGTTACGTACTCGAGCTTGCCCGCGCACTCTCTAAACGAGACGACGTGGCCAGAGTCGATTTGATCACACGTCAGATTATCGATGACCGAACCTCTGATGATTACGCACAATTGGAAGAGCAAATCGCAGAGAAGGCATTTATTACCCGGATTCCTTTCGGACCCAAACGTTACTTAGGTAAAACGAAGTTATGGCCCTACATGGAAATGTTTGTGGATCAGTGTTTGAATCATTTTCAACGCACCCGTACCGTTCCTGATATTATTCATGGTCATTATGCGGATGCGGGATACGGTGGCGGACAACTGGCCCGACTGTTGGGAATTCCTTTTGTATTCACCGGACATTCATTAGGCCGGGTAAAAGCATTGCGGTTGATGGAGTCGGGCGTACCCAAAGAAAAAATTGAAAAGCGCTACAACATCTCCACTCGTATTGAAGCCGAAGAATTTGCATTAGAAACCTGTTCACTAATTTGCACCAGCACCCATCAGGAAGTGAAGGAACAATACGAACTGTATGAAAACTATATGCCGGAACGAATGGAGGTGATACCTCCTGGAGTGGATTTAAGTTCATTTCATCCGCCTCAAGCAGGGGACACAAAACCTGAGATCATGGAAGCCATTCATCGCTTTCTTGATGACACCACGAAACCCATGATTGTGGCGATGGCCCGACCAGATGAACGAAAAAACTTAGAGAAATTGGTAGAGGTGTATGGTCAATCTCCTCAATTGCAACGCGCAGGAAATTTGGTACTCATTATGGGCTGCCGGGACGACATTCGCGACATGCCTTCCGGTCAGCGTACGGTATTAAAAAATGTGCTCACCCTCATTGATGTCTATGACCTTTATGGGAAAGTGGCCTATCCGAAACAACACGTTTCAAATGATGTACCCGCGCTCTATCGCGAAATCACCAAGTCGAAAGGGGTATTTGTAAATGCGGCCATGACCGAACCCTTTGGCCTCACCTTATTAGAAGCCGCCGCCAGTGGCGCACCCATTGTGGCCACACATGACGGAGGCCCCCGTGACATTATCGCAAACTGCCATAATGGCTTGTTGGTCGACCCTTTCGATGGCGAACAAATCGAACATGCTCTGATGCAGGTGCTCTTAGAAAAAGACCGGTGGCAGGAGTGGTCAGAGGCAGGTCTTAAAAATGTGTACACACATTATTCTTGGGATCGACATACCGAGCGTTATCTCCGGGATTTAAAAGAAATTTTAGATGGAGCTGCAGACGTACCGAAAATTGCCCGCGGACGTAAAACACGGCGCCTCCCACAAATTGATCGCCTGATCATTGCAGACATCGACAATACGCTCACGGGGAATGATGAAGAAATGCATCGTTTCTTTGATCTGATCGCAAACGCCCAGGACAATATTGGTTTTGGGATTGCCACCGGTCGTCGTTACGAAGAAGTTATCAAGTTGATGGAAGAGTATGATATGCCACATCCTGAAGTGCTGATCACCTCTGTAGGAACCGAAATATATTATGGAAAATCTTACACCCTCGATACCAGCTGGCGTAAACATATTGATTTCCGTTGGGAGCGCGATCGCATTGTGGAAGTATTAGGCACAGTGAAAGGATTGACCATTCAAAATGAGGATCAGCAGTCTGAATTTAAATTAAGTTACAAAGTAGACTACAGCATTTCACCGAGCTTTGCGGCGATCAAACGCATCTTACGTGAAAACAACCTTCGCACCAAAGTCATCTCTTCCTTAGGCATGTTTTTAGATATTATCCCTTCCCGTGCAGGTAGTGGACTCAGCATTCGACATATGGCTTACAAGTGGGGCTTCCCCTTGGAAAACATTCTCATTGCAGGTGATTCGGGGAATGATGAAGAAATGTTGGCCGGAAACACTTTGGGTGTTGTCGTGGGCAATTACAGCCCTGAACTTGAGAAATTACGAAAATACCCCCGGGTATATTTTGCGAAATCCACTCACGCGGCCGGCATTTTAGAAGGCTTGGAGTATTATCAATTTCTGGATACCATTGTCATTCCTAACGAGAAAGTATCAGAAGATGGTTGAGCTGGATTTGACCTATGAGGCGGAGCGATCTTTGCGTCGGCTCCGCCCAAAAATTCTTGCAAAGATCGCATCTGCATCTGAAAACTCCAAAATTTCGGATGCGGAAAAAATTGAAATCATCGATGGACGTCTTGAGCGCCATTGGCCGGTGCTATTTGGCCTGTTGTATCAGCTTTATGGTCACCATTATGATTTCTTTTACTATCTCGAAAACATTCTACTCACGGCGGTGGACTGCTGGTTGAGCCGTTCAGATGACTTATATGAATTGGATATCCGCCGCGAAAATGATCCGGGCTGGTATCTCTCTGAACGCATGATTGGTGGCTCATTGTATGTAGATTTGTTCAGCGAAGATTTACAGTCACTCAAAAAGCGGATTCCATATTTCAAAGAGTTGGGTCTCACCTATGTGCATTTGATGCCACTGTTTGAGGCGCGGGAAGGGCAGAGTGATGGCGGATACGCGATCAATGATTATCGTTCAGTGGATCAAAAGTTAGGCAGCATGGATGATTTGCGGGCCTTGGCCGATGCGTTCCGTGATGAGGGTATTTCTTTGGTATTGGATTTTGTGTTCAATCATACCTCGGATCAACACGAGTGGGCTTTGCATGCACAGGAAGGAAATCGGGAGTATATGGACTATTACCATATCTATCCTGACCGCACGATACCCGACCAGTACGAAGAAAACTTACGTGAAATCTTCCCCACCATTCGCAGAGGAAACTTCAGTTGGCATACGGGATTACAACAGTGGGTATGGACCACCTTCAATAATTTCCAGTGGGACCTCAAATACGCCAATCCTGAAGTGTTTCGCGCCATGGCGTCGGAAATGCTTTTCCTCGCGAATACCGGTGTGGAAATTTTACGCTTAGACGCGGTGGCCTTTGTTTGGAAACGCATCGGCAGTAGCTGCGAAAACCTTCCTGAAGCGCATTTACTCATTCAAGCCTTCAATGCGGTGTGCCGCATTGCAGCCCCGGGATTGGTGTTTAAATCAGAGGCGATTGTCCATCCAGATGAAGTGGTGAAATATATTAGCCGAGAAGAATGTCAGATCTCGTATAATCCAACCTTAATGGCTTTGCTGTGGGAAAGCACCGCCACCCGCAAAACCAATTTACTGAAGAAAACCTTGAGTCATCGACATGAGTTAAAACCAGGAACCTTGTGGGTGAACTATTTGCGCGGTCATGATGACATTGGATGGTCATTTGATAATGGAGATGCGTGGGAAGTTGGAATTGACCCTGAGGGACATCGAAACTTTTTAAACCAGTTTTACACGGGCAAATTTGCAGGATCGTTTGCCACGGGCGTCCCTTTTCAGGAAAACGAACGTACTGGAGATATGCGGGTATGCGGAACCATGGCGTCGCTTGCAGGATTGGAACAAGCGCTGACAAAACAGGACCCTGTACTTATTGAAATGGCCCAATTGCGCATTCAAATGCTTTACCGTGTGCTGTGCAGCATTGGAGGAATCCCCTTGATCTTCATGGGGGAAGAATGGGGGGTATTGAACGACTATGACTTCCTCACTGATCCCGACAAAGTCGATGACAGCCGATGGGTACATCGCCCTGAAATGGATTGGGCGATGATTCAAAAAGAAAAACGTAAAAATTCTGTGCGCCTTCACATGTATCAAAGCATGCAACAGACCTTTGCGATGCGCAGCCATACTGAAGCCTTACGTGAGAATCATATGAAACTCATCGACACGGAGAACGAACATGTGTTGGGCTACTTACGTTGGCATGAAGGGCATCGTTTGATTGTATTTGCAAATTTCTCAGAAAACGCTCAAGAAGTTCCTGTCAGAGAATTACGCCGACAAGGATACGCCCATTTCATGAGAGATCTCTTTTCGAATGTGCTCTATTCCACCCAAGAGGTGGTTAAGCTCACAGCCTACCAAACTTTGTGGTTGCAGGAAGATTAAGTCTAGCATCTAATGACATCATGCAACGACATTTACTTCTCCTCTGTTTTCTCATCACAGCACTCCGCGCTCAGGAAGAAACGTTAGACCCTTCTATCTTTGATGGGACCGGGCGTGATCAAGAGATTGCAGAACCTGCAGAAGAGGGAAGCTCATCGGAAGAAAGGGCACCGGAAAAAATGTCCCCTGATGAGACCGAAAGCGCAGCTGCGGAAAGTGGAACGGAGTTACCTCCCGCAGAAAAGCTTGAGCCCATGCCTACAGAAACACCTGAACCGGTGGAAATCAGCTTACCCGGCAGTGAGAGTGAGGAAGAAGAAGAGGGGACCGAAGGACTTCATCCTGCAGGACCCGCGGGTGCGGGGACAGCACCCAGTCGAGCGGGGGAACGGGTGGAATCTACCGAGAAAATTGCACCCGGTCATGCCGTCGACTATCCTTGGGATATTTAAACGCCACCCGGAACTTGGGTCAACACGGAAAGCGCGGTGAGGTAGACTTGCCCCCCAGCTTGCCACCAACGATCTTGCTGATTCCGCCATGCACCATCGGCTTGCTGTTGGGCCCATAAATCTTGATAAAGATCCGACTCCTTTAAGTCTGACAGCCGAAAAAGGTCACGATAGGCATCATTTTGAGCGAGCTGGGGGCTGTTTTCGTTTCGCGTCATCATCCAATACAAAGCATCTTCGGGTCCAGCGATTTGTTTACCTCCCGATTGATACTTCACATCACCATTCGCCAGTTGTTGTTGACTCAGCCAGTACTGAGCACGTGACAAAGACGCTTCTGCTTGCGGAAGACGAAGAGAAGGACGTTCAGACAGCAATTGTGCCACCCACCATGTGACCGCCGTGTTGGCTTCCGTTTCGGAGCTATAGCCCATGGGTGCTTCATCAGGGTAGCCCCATCCACCTGAAGCCTGTTGCAGACGAATCAAGGTGGCGTAACTTTGCTGAAGCAAACTTTGGCGTGCCGGATCAGGCATCTGTTTTTGAATTTCAGACAATGTATAGAGGGTTAAAATATAATTATAAAATTGAGGTCCCTGCTCTAACTGAATGGACTGGGCCTTCAAACGGGATTCGAGTGCAGAGACAGCCCGATCCAAGGACTCACGACGAATGGGTTCGGGGGAGTTGAGTAAAGCAAGGGTCGCCAAAGCACTGACCCCATCAGAAAAACGATCATGACCGCCCCATTTACTGGCAGACCAAGCGCCATCGGCCTGTTGTTGCTCCACCAACCATTCCACGCCTTGGGCAGCTGAGGCTACCCGCATGGAAGGATCGACGGGAATTTCGCGAATCGCAGGCATCTGTTTTTGCCGCCATATAAAGAGAGAGGACGCAAAAAGAGCCAAGATGGCGACTTTCTGCATATTTTGAAAACGTTGATTTCGCTTGCGGATTTTTTGAAAGACACCCGCCTGAAAGTCCTCTGAAATCGTAGGTTCAAGCGGCGGAGGGATAAAGTGGCTATCGGGATTCATGAAGAGGCCTCCTGTTCAAAAATTTCACGTAATTGACGTAAACCATTATGGAGACGACTTTTCACTGTACCCTCCGGAATTTGCAGAATTTTAGAAATTTCAACGTGAGAAAGTTGATCGTATACCGAGTGGACCACCACATCGCGATGGATGTCTGAAAGTTGGGCCAATCCCCAGTCAGCATCGTGTTTTTGTTGGTGTTTAGGGTGAAACTTGTCGACCGTGGGCTCGGCCCTGAAAGCGTCTTCACGGCGGTTGCGGCGTCCGGACTTGCGCAAATGGTCAATCCATACCCGTTGGGCAATGGTAAACATCCACGCACGAAAAGATTCCTGACTGCGAAAGCGACGTCTGGCTTTATAAATTTTAAAAAAAGTGTCTTGGGCGAGATCTTCATATTCTTGATATACGCCACGACGAATAAAATGGTTCACGAGCATCTGCTGATATCGGTTCATCAACTCCACAAAAGCAGCCTGGTCATGATTTACAGCGACTTTTCGCATTAATTCTTCATCGGTTTCGGACATGGACGCTTCCTTAGCTTGAATTGTGCAATCGTAAAAGAGCAATCGTGTGTATTGAATTTCTCAAAGGAGTAGCGCGCAAGGATTTGGTCAAAGCAGCCTTGGATGTTTTGATCACATCGGGCGATGCTCAAACGCTTTCAGACTTAAGAGAGATCACAAATGCCCCGACATGGAAATTGGAAATGATCGAAAATCGAATGAGCCCCCCAAGCGCTGAGGTTTTTGATCGGGATTGAATTTCGTTGCATAATCTGCCATGACGCTTTGATGCAATGCTCCCCTTTACTTCAAGCCACTCTCGACCGTATCCTCAAAGCGAGGGTGTACGATGTTGCCATTGAAACGCCTTTGGAACGGGCGCCTCGTCTTTGCCAACGATTGAATGCAAATGTCTTCTTAAAAAGAGAAGATACGCAACCAGTGTTTTCATTTAAAATTCGAGGAGCCTACAATCGGATTCGGCAATTAAGCGCAGCAGAGCGGGCCCGCGGGGTGATTTGTGCCTCAGCAGGCAATCATGCCCAAGGGGTAGCCATGTCTGCTGGCAAGTTAGGAATTCGATCCTGTATTGTAATGCCCAGTACCACCCCACAAATCAAAGTCGATGCCGTACGCAATTTAGGGGGTGAGGTGGTTCTGTTTGGGGATAGTTATCAAGAAGCGCAAGGAGAAGCGGAGCGACTCCGTGATGAAAAAGGGATGGTCTATATACATCCCTACGACGATCCAGAAGTGATCGCAGGGCAGGGGACCATAGCCTTGGAATTGTTGCGTCAGCACGACCCCGAAATAGATGCCGTATTTATCCCCGTAGGAGGAGGTGGCTTATTGGCGGGCGTGGGAGCTTGCCTCAAGGCCTTGTATCCGGACATTCGCATTATTGGCGTGGAGCCAGTGGATGCTGCGGGGATGACCGCATCTTTAAAAGCGGGTGCAATTGTAAATTTAACCGAGGTGGGCTTATTTGCAGATGGTGTGGCTGTAAAAACGGTGGGTAAAAATACTTTTGAGATCTGCAAAGAAGTAGTGGATGAAATGGTGACAGTAGACACCGATGCGATTTGTGCCGCGATCAAAGATGTGTTTGAAGACACCCGAACCATTTTAGAGCCTGCAGGTGCATTGGCATTAGCCGGCTGTAAAGCATGGCGAAAACGGCATCCTGAAGGCCGTCCCACACTGATCGCTTTAACGGGCGGTGCCAATATGAATTTTAATCGCTTGCGGCATGTGGCCGAGCGTGCCGAATTTGGAGAAGAGCGAGAAGCCTTGCTGGCCGTAACGATTCCCGAAGAACCCGGAAGCTTTAAAGCCTTTTGCGAAACCTTGGGGGAACGCGGAATCAGTGAATTTAATTATCGCTACTCACAATCAGAAGTGGCCCATGTCTTTGTGGGTATACAAGTGAATGAAAAAGCTGAAATTGCAAGTTTCATTGCCGAATTGGAAGCAAAAGGCTTCAAAACCTTGGATTTCACCGGAGATGAATTTGCCAAATTACATCTACGGCATTTGGTGGGCGGACGTGCGCCACTGCATCAACCCGAACGCCTGTTTCGATTTGAATTTCCCGAACGACCAGGGGCCCTGCACCTTTTCCTTAAAAACCTGCCCAGCAGTTGCAATATCACCCTATTTCATTACCGGAATCACGGTGCGGATATCGGACGCGTCTTGGCAGGATTACAAGTTCCAACAGCGGCAGAACCCGACTTCAACCGCTTTTTGGAGAACCTTGGATATGGGTATGTGGAAGAGAGTGGACACCCTGCAGCAAAATTATTTCTATAAACGAACATTTTTTAGAGTTCTTTACTTGACCTTTCAGCAAAAATGTCCATAAGAACAGCCTTCAATTTACCTCTTATCCTACGGGATTATTTACTAAGGACCATCTTATGAGCGCATACGCAGTTATTGAAACCGGCGGCAAACAATATAAAGTTTCAGAAGGAGACATTCTGGAAATCGAAAAATTAGACGTTGAAGCCGGAGACGTGATTACTTTTGACAATGTTATTGCTTTTTCTAGCGGTGACAGTCTTTCCATCGGCGATGAAACTTCTTCTGCAAAAGTGCAGGGCGAAGTACTCGAACAGTTCCGTGGACCCAAATTGCTTTCTTTCAAAAAGAAACGCCGCAAGGGTTACAAACGTCGGGTCGGTCATCGTCAGTCTTTAACCAAAGTTAAAATTACCGGTCTTGCTTGATTCGGTTTCATATTTAGGAGTTTCAAATGGCACATAAAAAAGGTCAAGGTACCAGTAAGAACGGTCGCGACAGTAATGCACAACGTCGTGGTGTTAAACGTTTCGGTGGCGAAAAAGTCACTGCAGGCAGCATTTTAGTTCGTCAACTCGGCACTCGTTTTCATGCGGGACGCAACGTGGGATGTGGTAAAGACTACACCTTGTTTGCACTGAAAGACGGCGAAGTATATTTCGACCGCTCTGGCAAACGGATGAATGTCCGTGAGTTAGAAGCAGCGGTACAGAACTAAAACAGTTCTACTCTGAAAACGCGGGCCATCCACTCAGTGGAGCCCGCGTTTTTTATTTATTCCTATGAAAGCCATTGTATTTCGAGATCAAGTAAAACTCTACGTTTCCGCAGGAAATGGAGGAGACGGTTCCGCGTATTTTCGTCGGGAGAAATTTGTTCCCTTGGGAGGCCCCAGTGGTGGTGATGGTGGCAATGGTGGCTCGGTTTATCTGGTCGGTGATGAGAATATCGATTCGTTAATGGATCTCTATGATCATCCACATCAACGGGCTGAACATGGAGAAAAAGGTGGCACAAACCAGTGTTACGGTAAAAAAGGTCAACCATTAACGATCAAAGTTCCCCGCGGTACTGTGGTTCGACTTGAAGAAAAAGATGGTCCTATCCTCGGCGAGGTGATGGACGATGGTGAAGAATTGTTAATTGCGAAAGGAGGCGTGGGTGGCAAAGGTAACATCCATTTTAAAACCTCCTCCAATCAAGCACCAAAAGAATTTACCCTCGGGACAGAAGGGGAACGTCGGGTATTGTGGTTGGAACTGAAAGTAATTGCTGATGTGGGACTGGTCGGATATCCCAACGCAGGGAAATCAACCCTGCTGTCTAAAATGACCCATGCACATCCTAAAGTAGCCGCTTATCCTTTCACAACCCTCAATCCTTTGATTGGCACCTTGGAATATCGCGATTTCAAACGCATAAGGATTGCAGATATTCCCGGATTGATCGATGGCGCTCACGATGGCATTGGCTTGGGACACGATTTTCTCCGCCATATTGAACGAACCCGTTTACTGGCCTTTGTTTTGGATATGGGCGGAGTGGATGGACGTGATCCTGTCGATGACTTTAAGAATCTTCGTAAAGAACTGAAGCTCTACAATTCAGATCTGGAAACCCGACCCTATCTTGTGATCGCAAACAAAATGGATGAAGAAAGTGCGGATGAAAATTTGGAGAAATTCATAAAGGAAACAGGCGAAACCCCCATTGCGGTAGTTGCTGAATTGGGAGAAGGGGTTGACGAGATTGTGAAAAAATTCCGTGAAGTCATGTTCGGAGACAATCCTCCTCCAGAATTGTTCTAAAGATCTGGTCACGAAAATTCATTGTCTTTTGCAAGCAAGTCTTGCAGACTGAGTGAGCTCACAGGATACGAAATCCTCCCTCACCCATGCCGCACTTCCTTCCATACGACCGCTTTGTTTTTTTCATCAACCGGATGAAGGAACGGTTGTGGGTCAAACCCTTAGGTGCATGTTTACTTTCCCTATTGAGCATTGTGCTGGCCAGTTGTATTGATCAAAGCGATTTTGCAAAAAACTTACCCGAAGTCAGCCTCGATTCGGTTGAAGTCTTTCTTCAGATCCTAACCGGTGGCATGCTGGCCATCGCAACATTTGCGGTAGGCGCGATGGTCTCCGCCTACGGATCCGCAAGCAGCACTGCAACTCCGCGTTCTTTTTCAGTCGTCATTTCTGATGATATTTCACAAAATGCGCTGTCGGTATTTATCGCGTCTTTTATTTTTTCCGTCGTAGGATTGGTATCACTTAAAAATGGTTTACTCGATGGGCCAGGGCGCACCGTACTGTTTGGGTTATGTATTTATGTCTACGTGTTGGTAATTTACTCCTTTGTAAAGTGGGTGGATCGTATTGCCCGCCTGGGCCGTTTAGGCACGACCATTGCAAGTGTGGAAAAAGCTACCCAGCTTTCTTTCAAACGACGATGTACGCACCCTTACCTCAAAGCGCAGCCCTTGGATGAATCAAAACCCGCTGAAGGAACTCCTGTTTTCTCTCATAAAGTGGGAAATATTCAACGTGTGGATATTCAAGCGTTACAACATCTTGCCGAGGAAACGGACTGTCAAATTTCAGTACTTTGTTTACCCGGACAATATGCGAGTCCCCATCTTGCACTAGCCAAAGTATCTGGAGAAAAAGCTCAAGATCCTGAATTCGATTTCGAGCGTATCCTCAAGGCTTTTGAGATCGGCAAAGATCGTATTTTCGATGAAGACCCACGTTTTGGGTTGATCGTGTTGTCTGAAATTGCAGGAAAAGCCATGTCACCAGCAATCAACGATCCAGGCACAGCCATAGATGTGATGGCCAGCTTACATCGACTGCTTGATGCCTGGGGGGCAGGGAGCGAAGCGGATGAAACGGAGGCCCAATATGATCGTATTTTTGTACCGGGCATCAAGGTGAGCGATTTGTTTGAAGATGCTTTTCGATCGCTTGCTCGAGATGCAGCAAGCTGTGTGGAAGTGCTGATACGCATGCAGACGGTTTTAGGTGCGTTGCACCATAACCATGATGCTGAATTTAAATCCGCAACTTACTTCCAAGCCAAAGATGTGATGGCGCGTGCGGAATTAGAAATGAAATATCAACCCGATTTAGAAGCTGTTAAAAAAGCACACCAGACACATTTTCAAACCGAAAGATCCTAAGGGGCTTATGTAAAAATCAGGATTCTTTCGTGAATGGGCGCACTTGGATTTGGGAAGTTTCCCGTCGCCCTAACAGATAAATTTCACCTTGACGATTCAGCATCACCCGCCCTCGATAATCATTATGAATGACCATGGCTTTCTGATTTTCGGTCAAGCCTTGTGCATACAGTTTTCCACGAGCCGGGTCAGAAAGTTGTACCGCCATAATTTTAACAAGATGACCGGCTTTTACTTCCGCTAATTTACAGATTTTACCAGCAACCCAATGACGGGTCGGGGGTAGCTCAGCCTCAGCAGGTGCAGAAACAGGAGTGAGAATGCGTAACTCATCAACCAAAAGAAACCTCCGGGCGATCCTTTTCGTTTTCGTCTGTCATCTCAAATGAAGAGGCCTGATCAAAATGGAACATATGGGCAATGATGACTGAAGGAAAAACTTCAATCTGCGTGTTATCGTTCATCACTGAGTGCTTATTGTGCTGACGCGCCAATGAAAGTTGGTCTTCTGTGCGAGTGAGCTCTTCACTTAATTGCGCAATATTTTGATGAGCGTTGAGGTCGGGGTAGTCTTCAACTACCATCATCAATTTCCCCAGGGTTCCGGACAGTCCTGATTCAGCATCCATAAGATTCTGCACCATTATATGCACCTACTCCCCAAAAAAGGGGAAGGATGATCAGCGCGAGTAAAAATAGAAAAGGAATAAGCATATGAATGTCCAAAGACAATAAGCCCCAAATTGTAATCAAGGAAGTAATGAGTTAAAGAAAAAAGCGAAAATTTACATGCGTAACAAAAGGAGAGATCATTTTTCAGTTTCCTTGGCTTGAGTAAGCGCAGAGGCAAAAATACCACTGGGAACCGCCACGACACCTAAACCAATGATGAGCACAAAAAAGGTAAAGACACGTCCCCCAGCTGTGATGGGAACAATATCTCCATATCCTACAGAAGAAAGGGTGCAAATCGCCCACCACAAGGAGTGGAAAACAGACGCAAAAATTTTAGGTTGCACCGGATTTTCAAAATAATAGATCCCCACAGCCGAAAGGTATAACAATATTAAAGTAATGATCCCGAAATAGACGAGTTCTTCTCGCGCAATCACAAATGCACGATGGTAACGCTGAACAGCAGCACTGTAACGAACCAACTTAAGGAGGCGCACCAAGCGCAACATTCGAAAGGCTCTGAGAGAACGTAGATCTAAACCTGTGCTTAAATAAAAGGGAGCAATCGCGAGTAAATCAATCAATCCAAAAAAAGAAAATGCATACCGTAATCTCGGCTTCCCGTAGAACAAACGTAAGAGGTATTCGATGGTAAAGATTGTCACCGTGACCATTTCAAAACGACCCAAAGACTTTCGCAATTGGGGAGAGATATTCGGCAAGGTCTCAATCGCAAATGAAACAAGACTCAAAAAGATCAAACTTTGTAAGACATATTCAAAGCGACCAAATATTATGCGTCCTTGTTCATCAGTTTTAAATGTGGGCTTTTTCAAAATAGTACCTTTCTGCTCAGAATTAAGTGAAGAGAGGCATTACTCAAGTCATCGGCCTCAAAAATACGCCAAAATTGAAGAATACTTCATTTTTGTATAATCGTCAGAATCCATATGAGCCTCGACTTCAACTGAAAATAAAATAGGGTAAAGGCTATGAAAGTGGTTCTAGCAGAAAAGCCCTCAGTGGCACGTGACATTGCATCGGTAATTGGGGCAACCCAGCGTCATCAGGGATATATGGAAGGAAATGGGTATCTGGTTACCTGGGCCTTAGGGCACTTGGTGGAGCTACAGGAACCTCATGAATATTTCCCTGAATGGAGGAGTTGGGAATTAAAAACCTTACCCTTGCTCCCTGAAGAATTTGCCTTGCGTCCCCGTGGTGACAAAGGTGCTCAGGATCAATTAAAAGTGATTTGGAAATTATTCAAACAAGCGGATAGTTTGATCTGTGCGACGGATGCGGGAAGGGAAGGGGAACTGATTTTTCGTTACATTCAAAAGTGGGCAAAAGCAGACAAAAAACCCGTACAGCGTTTGTGGTTACAATCGCTGACCTCCGATGCGATTAAGAAAGGGTTTTCAAATTTAAGAGATGGGTCCGAATATGAAAACCTCTATCAAGCCGCCCGTTGCCGTAGTGAATCTGATTGGATCATCGGCTTAAACGCCACCAGATACCACACCGCTAAGTACGGATCTCGAAATGTGTTATGGAGCGTGGGTAGAGTGCAAACCCCCGTTTTGGCCTTGCTCGCAGAACGAGATATCGAAATCGAAAACTTCAAACCTGAAAGCTACTGGGTATTGGTCACGACATATCGGGAGACGCGTTTCAATCAGCCCAAGAAAAAATACAAGACCCAAGCCGAAGCAGAAGAGGTCCTTTCTGGTATCAAAGATCAAGCTTTGGTCGTGGATGAGATCTCACAAAATGAGAAAAAAACGGTATCGCCTCAACTCTATGATCTGTCGAGCCTGCAGCAGGATATGAATAGTTGGTTTGGATTTACGGCCGATCAAACCCTGCAAATCGCCCAAGAACTTTATGAAGCCAAAAAGCTCACTTATCCCCGAACGGACAGCCGACATATTGGAACCGAAGAAGCGGCAGGATTGCCTGACTTACTGCGCAGTTTGCCTCAAGACTATCAAGACTTCATCAGCGAGCTGCCCCTTGATAAATTGAAACCCGGCAAAAGAGTGGTTGATAACAATAAAGTAACTGATCACCATGCGATTTTACCCACCATGGGGAATCCTGGACATTTACAGGGCCCTCAAGAAAAAGTGTATGCGGCAGTGGTTCGACGTTTATTGGCCGCCTTGCTACCAGCCTGTATCGAGCAAGTGACCACAGTCAAAGCACATGTTGAAAAAGAAAAATTTCAAGCGCGGGGTGCGGTAGTGAGTGATTGGGGGTGGAAAAAAGTTTATCCCCATCTGCAAAAGAAAAAGAAAGTAGATCCTCAGGACGAGAATCCTGATCAGGTCATGCCCGAAATGGTCAAAGATGAGTCAGGCCCGCATGAGCCAGAAATGCTGGCAAAAGCCACCAAACCACCCAAGCGTTTCACCGAAGCTTCTCTGTTGAAGCGGATGGAAACCGCAGGGAAATTGGTGAATGATGAAGCCTTGCGTGAAGCGATGAAACAACGCGGTTTAGGAACTCCCGCAACCCGTGCATCGATCATTGAAACCTTAATCGGTCGGAAATATATTCGACGACAAAAAAAACAATTGATTAGCACAGAATCAGGAAGGCATTTATTAACTCTGATTCAGGATCCCAGTTTACGGTCAGCTGAACTCACCGGCGATTGGGAAGCGAAACTCAAAGACATCGAAATAGGGAAGGGTAACCCTGAAGAATTCATGCAGGGCATTCGCGAACATGCCACCCACATGGTGCTTGCAGACGACAATACCATTGCTTCAGGAGGTTTTGGAAAATGTCCGAAATGTCAGGCACCCGTGATCGAAGGCAAAAGAGGTTTCGGATGTAGCCAATGGAAAGAAGGATGTGATTTTGTGTTGTGGAAAGAATTCCAAGGCATGCAGATTGACGGAAGCTTGGCTCGAGAACTTTTGGACATGGGACACAGTTTGCATGCACAACCGATGAAAGATGAAAACGGTGAACCAGGATTAGGAAGTTTGCATCTCAGTGCTGATGGTACGTTGGAACTGAAACCCGTGAAAGCTCGTAAGCTACCGAGTGGTCAAAAAGCGATCGCGGATTGCCCCTTGTGTGGTGGCAAGATCGTGAGCACACCTAAAGCCTATGTTTGTCATCGAAAAGCTGATGGTTGTCCGGTGTTCATTTGGAACAAAATTGCCAAAAGAAATATTACCCAAGGTATGGTGAAGCAGTTGTGTACAGAGGAACGGGTGACAGATGTAATAAACGATTTCACATCCAAAGCCGGAAAACCCTTTAGTGCAAAATTGCGCTTAGAAGATGACGGCCAAGTGAAGATGGTCTTTTAACGGCTGTTGATATTTCTGCAGGGCGGCCGTTGGGTTTGATCGTAGTCTGGAGACGATGACGTGAACAAAATGCGATGGGACAAAGCCTCTGAAATCTGCACCCAAGAGAACTCATAAACAGGCCTAGAGCTATTACCTACGGAAAGGTCTAATCGAAATCAACCGCTTACTGAAAACGAGGAAAACATCAGTGAATGTGGTATGCGCAACGAGATCAAGTTTAGAGAAGAGTTAGAGCAAAAGAAGACCTCATTAAACGCACATAGAGGGCTGTGTACGAACGTTTAGATTAAGAGACGGAAAAGGATCCATATCAAAATCCCCACGCTCCAGCGCGATTCTTAACGTCGCATAATATATATTATGTATAATTCTATATTATATATCTTGTTGTTATTTAGCTATTTACGTAAGTTGTTTATAAGTTTTGTTGAAAACTATTTTTTCAGCAGCCTGATATGCTCATTTTGTGAGCCTACTCAAATGGTCATGCCTGAGGTCGATCTGTCAGTTTGTGGATGCTGTTCGGTTTTTGTTTTCGATCCCCATGGAGAGATGCCCCGTGAATCTCTAGATGGATGGTTTCGAAAGCGATGTCACTAGAAGCCAAGAGATCGGATTCTAGCATTGATTCACTTTCGAAAGCGCTGAAAAGCGAAGAGACGCGAAGTTGAATTTGATCACCCTCAACACAAAAAATCCGACCACCAAATTGTGGTCGGATGTGCATTCATCCTTGTGAGGATTAATTATAAATTTTTTCTTACATGAGGTCTTGGTACAGTTCCAGATAGGCCTGAGCGGTCTTGGACCAAGTGACATCTTTGGACATGCCATTTTGGCGAACTTGTTTAAATTGTTTTTTGTGATGAAACAAACTCATGGCTTCTTGGACACAATTTAACAAGGCCTCAGGACTGTAGGTATTCATACACAGTCCGTTCCCTTCTTTCTCATCCAACCGATAATCCGTGACGGTATCTTGAAGTCCACCCGTTCGATTCACGATGGGCACAGTTCCATATCGTAAACTATAGAGTTGATTGAGTCCACAGGGTTCAAATTGGCTGGGCATCAAAAAGAAATCTGCGCCAGCTTCCATGCGATGACTAAGGTCTGAATTGTACCCTAGTACACCTTTAAATTTTTCAGGCCAACGTTCATTCCACGACTCTAACCATTGATGATAAATTTCTTGACCAGAACCTAAGATCACCACTTGCAGGGGCAAGGCCATTAATTGTTCAATCAGTTTTCCGATCAAGATGATTCCTTTTTGATCCACCAAACGGCTAATCATCACAAAGGTAGGCAACTCTTTGTTGTAGGATAATCCCACTTCTTTGAGGAGCGCTTTTTTACAGTCTTCTTTTCCGGCCAACGCACTTTTCTTATAATGAGTGGCTATGGCGGGATCGGTTTCTGGATTCCACGCTTCGGTATCCACGCCATTCACAATTCCGGTAACGGGTACAGCTAAGGACGATAATACCCCCTCCAAACCACAACCAAATTCAGGGGTCGTAATTTCACGGGCATAAGTGGGACTTACCGTGTTCACCCGATCGGAACCGGTGATGCCGGCTTTCAATAAATTAATTTGGCCGTAGTATTCCAAGCTGGGATATTGATCAATAAAGTTACCAGGCAGATTCGTTTTGTACAATCCGGTTGCAGGGTAGAGTCCTTGATAAGCCAGATTGTGAATGGTGAACAAGGTCTTTTCATGCCCCCCCCTCCCCGTTCCTAATATCCCTTTTTCAAGCAGCAATGGAATCAATCCACACTGCCAATCATTTAAGTGTAACACCTCATAAGGACGACCTAAAACATCGATTAGGGCCACCACCGCTTTTTGAAAAAATAAAAATCGGCTGAAGTTATCGCTGTACTCCCGGTGAGGAAGCGCGTATAGTTCACTTCGATCAAAGTATTCTTCACAATTCACAAAATATGTCAGGGTTCCACTCCATTCAGTGGAATAGACTTCGGCTTGAATCGTTTCGCCCCCCATGGGAAGTTGCAAGGTATATGGGGTTTTCGACAACTGAAAAGATCCATTTCCCTGACCCTCACGTACTTTACGGTACAGAGGCATGATCCGATCTACTTTGACTCCCAAATGATTCAATTCATTAGGCAATGCTTCCGCTACATCGGCCAAACCGCCGGTACTGGCAAAGGGTCGGGATTCACTACTGACAAAAAGAATGCGTGAGGGGATTTTTTTCATATCGCTTTTATAACATATTTACTCAACATAAGAACTATTTTCTATCATGAACAACCAACAGTTAAAACAATCCATTTTGAGCCTTATTAAAGGCCCACAGTACCGTCCTTGTAAACTTCAAGGCATTATTTCACAACTCGGCTTACACGGAAGTCGTCGCAAGCATGTGCGAAAAATGCTTAAAGAATTAGAAGATCAAGGAGTGATCATTCAAGATAGCACCAAACGCTACGCCGTGCTCAAAAATCAAACACAGGGCAATGAACGCATTGTTAAAGGTGTTCTTTCAATTCATCCTCAAGGATTTGGTTTTCTCGTGCTCGATTCGGAGTCTGAAAATTCCGACGAGAAACTGGATGATCTCTTCATACCACCATCAAAAATGGACACCGCCCGCCATGGTGATCGGGTATTGGCAAAGATTGTACCCAATACCGGTGCCGGAAATCGTGGAGGCGATGACCTTTATGAAGGCAATGTGCTCGAAGTGATTGAGCGAGGCTCCACCGTTTGTGTGGGAGTCCTTAAACATTCCGCAGGTAATTGGCAGGTTATTCCTGACGATGCACGCATTCAGGGGCCTATACGAGTGACTGGATTTGAAGGTCTTGCACCTAAATCTGGATATAAAGCTGTGGTTATTCTGGAAGACCGTATGGACCCTTCTCAATTGGAGTCGGGAAAAGTACAAGAAATATTGGGTAAAGCCGGAGATCCAGGCGTCGATATTTTATCTATTATGCGCGGTCACGATTTAGTTTCTGAGTTCCCTCAACCTGTCATGGATGAAGCTCTCTCTTTTTCCCGTGCCGTCACCGATAAAGATATCAAAGAACGCCGGGATTTACGTGAAGAAATGATTATCACCATCGATCCTGCGGATGCACGTGATTTTGATGACGCCTTAAGTATTGAAGAAATACCAGGTAAAACCGGCTGGTTACGGGTAGGCATTCATATTGCAGATGTTGCTCACTTCGTGAAACAAAATGGTCCATTAGATAAAGAAGCATTGTTAAGGGGTACCAGTGCCTATTTGGTTGATCGTGTCGTGCCCATGTTACCTGAACATTTAACCAATGATTTATGCAGTTTGGTACCTCACCAGGATCGTTTGGCGCATACAGTGGTGCTGGATTTAAATCAACACGGTGCCGTAAAAGCCGTCGATTCATTCCGTTCGGTCATTCACAGTAAACAGCGCCTCACTTATGAGCAGGCTCAAGTATTGTTGACGGGCGGTCAAGTGGAAGGCGTTGCGGATGAGGTGCGCGACAAAGTCGTTGCCTTGGCACGTTTGGCCCGAAAATTACGCAAAGCACGCATCCGTGAAAACGCATTGGCTTTTGAAATGCCAGAAATTCGTTGCATCTTGGATGAAGACGGTCACGTGACAGGATTCTCCAAAAAGGTGGCCATGGAAGCTTATCAGTTGGTTGAAGAATGCATGTTGATGGCCAATCGCGAAGTAGGTGCATTATTGGCCGCTCGATTTGGCACGGCCATCTATCGCATTCATGAAGAACCCAATGAGGAAAACTTCAATCAAATGGGCGCGCAGTTACGTCAGTTGGGAATCGAAGGGGTAAACGTCACTCCCGAGAATATGAATGAAATCATTCATCGTGAAATGCCTGAACCTCTTCGCCAAGCGGTAACCCTCACCTTGCTTAAAAATATGAACCGGGCCATTTATAGTCCAGAGCTCGGTGATCATTTTGGATTAGCGTTTGACACCTATACCCATTTCACTTCTCCCATTCGGCGTTATCCGGATTTGATTGCCCATCGTTTATTAACCGCCTTGGAGGAGAATAAAGAAAAACCAATCCATGATAAAAAACTACGGGACCTGTGTCGTCATTGTAGCGAACGCGAACGGGCTGCAGCCGAAGCGGAAGTCGAAACGCATCGGGTGAAAATGTTCCAATACTATACCGAAAAACTGGAAAAAGGTGAAAAGGGTCCTTACCCGGGAACCGTTTCCTCGATTATGTTTAAAGGGGTCTTGGTGGAACTTGAAGAAAGCGGTCAGCGGGGGTTGGTCCCCTTCCCTGCTTTTCAAGATGATTACTATGAAGTGAATGAAACGGGTACGCGCGCCAATGGCCGCAAAACAGGTCGGGTGATTCAGTTAGGAGACAAGATGGATGTGTTCCTAGACCGAATAGAGTTGGATACCCGCCAAATGGATTTCACAGTTTAAGTTTTCGTTGGGTGCCTGCCGGCACCCCGAAATATGATTTGTACGCTCTGTAAAAAGTTTGCTCTGATGCAAAGCCGCTCGCGGTGGCCACATCGGGCAAACGCAGGGTATGATTGTGTAAAAGCACCTGAGCATGCTCGAGTCGCAATCTTCGCAAAAATTGCGCAGGACTTTCTTGATAACGCTGTTTAAATTCACGGGTAAAATGCTCTCGGCTGATCCCGATTTCCTGTGCCCATTCTTTTAAGTTTCGAGGAGATCGGTATTGGGTTTCCAAGAGGTGCCGACCATAAGCAATGGGGTCATATCCTCGTGCACCTGCGATTTGTTCCCGGTAGAGGGCCACAAGTAATCGATGGGCACTGTCGGCTAAATAAAACCGATCCCGATTCATGCCATGTTCAAAGTCTTCATGTAATTGATGAAGGAGCTGGGAAGCCTCCCCTTTTGATCTCATACGCAGCTTGGACCCGAACTGTTCTCGAATTTCATTCACAATGGAAAGGAAGCCCGAATTCCCTGTCATATAAATCCAACGGAGTTTATAGGGACGTTCACAGTGTTCGTTTAAGGTATAGTGACTCGGCTCTCCGTATGCAAACATCATGCAATAACCGGGTTCAATATAGGCCGGGGATTCCCCCTCTTTTTGAAAAAAAACAGAACCTGATAAAGTTTGTTGAATGACCACACCGGGGCCCTGATCACGAATTGAATTATCCCAAAAATAAGATTCATCCGTGTAACTCTCGGTTTGAACCAGGCCTATGTCCGGGAGAGATTGAAAAGGAGTTTGAAATTTCATGCGTAGCCCAGACATCACATTTTGCATAAATCATATCAAGCAAAGCTTATCGGAACTTTATAAATTTTCGTGTAAAAGTTATCCATTATCAACCCTATGGAGATTCATATGTGTCCCGCAAAAAAGAAAAGCACTTCAACGAAAAAAACTGTAAAAGCAGGTCATGCTGCTCATACCCAAGATGCCAGTGCGGCAGGTTTGCCAGGAGAATTTAAACGTCCCATCAAAGTAACCTTTATTGGTGCAGGCAGTTTTTTCACTCCTCGTATCTTACATGACAT
Organism: Kiritimatiellota bacterium B12222; assembly: GCA_029719485.1. Taxonomy (GTDB): domain Bacteria; phylum Verrucomicrobiota; class Kiritimatiellia; order SS1-B-03-39; family UBA6053; genus UBA6053. Next base: position 2,937,391 of record CP120722.1, read on the forward strand.
TGTACTCACACCAGGAAACCAAGGGGGTGTGTTTGCTCTGGTAGATATCAATGAATCCCGTTTGCGGTTGTCCGCACGGATGTTGCGTAAGTTGATTAAACTCGCCGGTGCCAACAAATGGAAAGTCATCACCTCCACGGAACGTTCGGAAGTGATGAAAGACACAGACTATTTGATCAACTGCATTGAAGTAAATGGTCCCCAATGTGTTGAAATGGATAATGACATTCCTTTGAAATATGGTGTCGACCAATGCATTGGGGATACCATCGGACCAGGGGGCCTGTTTAAAGGTTTGCGTACCATTCCCGCATTTTTAGAAATTTTAAAGGACTGTGAAACCTATTGTCCAAAAGTTACAGTACTCAACTACACAAATCCCATGGCCATGATGGTCACAGCCGCAGGTCGCGTATCTGACATACCTGTTGTAGGTCTGTGTCATAGTGTTCAAGGAACCAGCAACTTGTTGGCGGGTTATGCGGATATCCCCTACGATGAATTATCATGGGAATGCGCAGGGATTAATCACTTGGCCTGGTTCACCAAATTAGAGCACAAGGGCACAGACATTTATCCCCGTCTGAAAAAAGATTTTAAGGAGCAATTGTCCTTATCATTGAAAGAGTTGAAAGCAGGAACTGTTGATCCAGAACTCTTGCATACCTTTCATGGACATAGTCCCCGCGAACGTCCAAAACATCATTGTGATTTGGTACGTAAACATATGTGCACACAATTTGGCGCATTTATCACAGAAAGTTCAGGACACCTTTCTGAATACCTTCCTTATTACCGTAAGAACAAAGTAGGTAAGCAATATCTTCGCTCCGGCTATGATGGAGGATCACGTTTCTATGCCACCAACTGGCCACAATGGCGTGAAGATCAAGACAACGAACGCAAAGCCTTGTTGAAAGGGACCAAAGAAGTTGATTGGAAGCGTAGTTGGGAATATGCCTCTTGGATCATCGAAGCCATGGAAAAAAATACCCCCTATCGCATTCACGGAAATGTGATGAATCAACCGAAAGATGGCAGTGGTTTGTTGATCAGTAATTTACAAGCGGATGCCTGTGTGGAAGTCGCCTGTTTGGTAGATGGAAATGGCGTACAACCCATTCGGTACGGTAAATTGCCACCGCAGATGGCGGCACTTTGTCAAAGCAACTTGGCGATGTTTGACTTGGCAGCAGAGGCCGCTATTCATAAAAGTAAAGAAGCGGCGATTCATGCCTTGATGTTGGATCCCCTCACCTCTGCCATTTGCAGTACCGAAGAAATTCGAAAACTGGGGAATGAAATGTTCCGTGCCGAAAAAGCATTTTTGCCGGGATATAAATAAAAGTGAGGCGCTATCCCTTGGGATCGCGACCATTAACCCAAAAAGCACCGAGCAAGATATGATCTTCCTCGGTGCTTTGTTATAGGGGGATCAATCAGAAGATACCGATCGCTTAGCTTATTCCTGCAAGTCGTAACCCTTGATAAACGACCAAGGCCGCCACATAAGCAAGTACCGACATATACAACAATTGGAATCCTGCCCATTTCCACGAGCCCGTTTCAGCTTTGGTAACAGCTTGCGTAGGTAAACATTGCATCGCCAATACATAAAAAACCAACAAACTCAGGCAGGTGGCCACAGTAAAAACCGGCGTGCCATCGTCTCGTGTGGCGTTGCGTAAGTTGTCTATCAGCAGTTGAGAGTCCTCCGCACCTGATTCTCCAATCCCATAAACAATGGATAAGCCCGAAATGATGGCTTCACGGGCCGCAAAAGATGAAAGGATGCCGATCCCTATTTGCCAATCATACCCCAAAGGACGGATGACAGGCTCCATGGCTTTACCAATTCTACCTGAAAATGAATTTTCTAACTGGAGTTGCTCAGCCACCGCAGGCGAAATATCCGCCGGAAGATCTGCTTTGGGATAGGTGGAAAGCACCCACAGTGCAATCGAGATCAACAGAATAACCGTTCCGGCTTGCTTGAGAAAGATCACCGCTTTTTCATAGGTATGGAAAAGAGAGTTACGGAGATTGGGCACTTTATACAAAGGCATTTCTAACAGGAGCGATTCACTTTCTCCGGGCAAAATAGTTTTCTTTAAGGCCCAAGCGGCAAATAATGCACTGAAGATCCCTAAGGAGTATGCCCCCACCAATGCCAAGGCGGCATACAAAGGTTGACTGGGAAAAAGTAAGGTAACCATCAACACATATACGGGGATCCGAGCGGAACAACTTGTCAGGGGTAAGACCAAAATGGTGACCAAACGGTCACGAGGATTTGAGATCACCCGACTCGCCATGATGGCCGGAATCGCGCAGGCGTGTCCCGAGAGCATCGGCACAAATGCTGTACCGGGGAGCCCTACTCTCCGCATCACACGATCCATCACAAAAGCAGCCCGCGCCAAATATCCCGAATCATCTAACAAAGCCAACATAAAGAAAAGCAGACAAATTTGGGGAAGAAAAACCACCACTCCTCCTACGCCACCAATAATTCCATGTCGTAATAAGGATTGAAGATCTCCAGTGGGCACATGGGCCTCCACGAAGTCCCCTAAGTGCTCAAAGCCTAATTCAATTAAATCCATGGGGACGGTCGCTACCGAAAAAATTCCCCAAAAAACCAACATCATAATGCCTAAGAACACACCCAATCCGATCACAGGGTGAGTGAGCACTTCATCTAAACTATCCGTCAAACGTCCGGGCGCAGCATGACGTGTTTTAATGGCTTGTGAAACGATTTGTTCACTCCATGTAAAGCGTCCATGAAAGGGGCAACCTGAACAGCCCACCCCACATTTAACATCCTCGGATGGTTTATGGGGGCGCGGATATTCAGCCAGTCCCCAGGTGAAAATTTCTCCTACCGCTTCTTTTAACTCTTCAACACCCTGTTTTTTCTCCACATGTACGGGAATGACTCGACACCCCAAGGAACGCTCAAGGGTTGGGATATCGATATCCAACCCTTCCTGATGTGCACGGTCAATCATCGTAAGCGCAATCACACAGGGCAGATCACACTCTGTAATTTGGCTGAAAAGATAAAGATTGCGTTCTAAATTTGTGGCATCCATCACCGCAATCACCACTTCCGGTTTGGGGAACTTTGGATTGGTCCCCATCAAAACTTCACCGGCAACTTTCTCTTCCAAACTGGTAGCTTCCAAGGAGTACATCCCGGGCAAATCAATCAGTTCTAACCGTCTGTCCCCCATCTGACATTCACCACTTTTCCGACTTACCGTGGTACCTGCAAAATTGCCTACCTGCATTCGCAGACCGGTTAAGGCATTAAAAATAGTGGTTTTCCCTGCGTTGGGATTTCCAGCGAGTACCAGTTTCGATATGTGATCCGGGTGATTATCCATGAGGTATCATTTTCTCCCAGCAACGTTGTGAACCTTGACAAGCTTCCACGCGAATGCCTTCCGCTAATCGCGCAGATAAGCCTATACGCGTTCCGTAGACTTTCACAATCAACGGATCTCCGGATTTAAGCACTTCAAGGGTACGTCCCAGACAAATGCCCATGGATTGTAAACGGGAGGATTGTGCTTCGGTCCCTATTTCAGTGACCGTACAGCAACTTCCAGGTGCTAACTCTAGGAGTTGAACGCTTTGAAGTATAGAAGGCTTGATGGTTTGCATATTGATAAATCCTGTGATTTATATACCAATCAATTATCATAAATACATCAAAAAACATTACGAAATCATAACAATACCCGAGGATTTTTGAGAAAATACAATAATGAATTTTTTCTGAGGCGCTGATAAACATCAAAACGTTTTTTAAGCCTGGAGGGATAAGGTTAACCTTTTACAGATCTGAAGTGTTGTTTTCAGCGGTTTTCAAAAGATTCCGCAACATGCCTTTAAAAATCAAGACATGCACGGGGTAGATACCATACCAATATAAAAGTCCTGAGAGACCCTGGGGATCAAATACGGCCGTTTGGCGAAGCGTGGTTTGCGTGTGTTCCTCATCGGACTCATGAATTTCAAATTCTAACCATGCACGACCCGGGAGTTTCATTTCGGCTTTCAGTCTAAGCCGTTTACCCACCTCGATTTTCTCCACCCGCCAGCAATCGATCACCTCTCCTGCCCTGATGTCTTGAGGGTGACGTCGGCCGCGTCGCATGCCTACGCCGCCGAGGATCTCATCGACGGCCCCACGAATCCTCCATAGAAAATTGGCATAATACCATCCGGTATCCCCTCCAATCGCGCAGAGGGTTTTAAACAGGACTTCCGGCGACGCCTTCGTCTCCTCACAACGTGAATCAACCAGACGGGTGCCAAAGCGAACACCTGCCCAGGTGCGGTGGGTATTTCCCGAAGAGAGGGAATCCGACCAACGTGTGGTGGCAAATCCTTTTTCTTCTTCTTCAAGCGTCAGACGAATCGCGTCATCGACCCCGAGGGGTTTTACGGAAAAGGCCTGAGCCGCCGCATGATCATGAATGACACTGGGATGTGTAACACTTTCGATTAATTTGCGTCCAACTCTGGCAAACAAAGGGGTCACCAACCCCAACCATAAACTCGATAAGTAAGGACTCAAGAAAGGTACGGGGATAAAGGTACGCTTCAGTCCACGGTGTTGAGCAAAAGTGGACATGATGGTTTTATAGGTGACCACATCTGCGCCTCCAATTTCATAAATCACGGATTGAGGAAGGTCAATCGTGCGGGCAGCATCCAAATACAGTAATAGATCCTCAATATAGATGGGTTGCGCTTCGACATAAACCCATTTGGGAGTGATCATGAGAGGGAGACGTTGAACCAAGGCACGAATCATTTCGAAAGAAAGGCTCCCTGCCCCCAAAATAATTGAAGCTCTGAATTCTAAAACCGGAAGGCCGGATTCTCTCAGGATACGTCCGGTTTCATGACGACTTCGCATATGTGGAGAAAGGGTTTCCGAGTCTTCACATAACCCACCCAGAAAGATTATACGTTTAACTCCGGCCTCTTTGGCGGCGTGGCCAAAGTGACGTGCAGAATCCGCTTCACGTTCTTCGAATCCGTCACCTCCCCCCATCGCGTGGATCAAATAATATGCCGTATCCACTCCCGCCAATGCTTTGGGAAGACTTTGAGGATCTAACACATCTCCCTGAACCACCTCTGCTTTGCGCCCCCAGCGCTCCTGAATGGTTTCGGGGTTACGCGCCATGGCGCGAAGGCGACAACCTGAACGCGACAGCTTATCGAGTAAGCGTCCACCGACATACCCACTGGCACCGGTGATTAAGAGTAGAGGAGACGCACTCATGAAGACAAACCATGTCGAAAGGTGTTTTGCATAGCTCAGTCTACATCAGCAGCCCCTAAATGCAAAGGGTTCATATTTATGAGCACAACTTGAGATGAACCTTCCTACGCGTAACCAAAAAAAAACGCGGATCCACAGATCCGCGTTTGCTTGAGGCCACTCAATTAGAGTTGCAACATCAACTGAGCAGGATCTTCAAGTGATTCCTTGATGCTCACCAAGAAACGAACGGCGTCACGGCCATCGATCAACCGATGATCATAAGTCAGCGCCAAATACATGACGGGGCGCACCACGAGTTCTCCATTTTCTACCCAAGCGCGTTCTTGAATCGTATGCATTCCTAAAATGGCACTCTGTGGTGCATTCAAAATAGGCGTGGACAACATAGAACCAAATACGCCACCATTGGTAATGGTGAAGGTACCGCCAATCAAATCTTCATAGGCAAGTTTTGCATCTCTGGCTTTACCTGCAAGCACGCGAATTTCTTTTTCAACGCCTGCAAAATTCATATCTTCTGCATTGCGCAATACAGGAACCACCAATCCACGGGGCGAATCAACCGCAACACCAATATGATAGGCTTCTTGATACAAGATATCCCGTCCATCTAATTGGGCATTAACAATGGGGAATTTTTTTAACGCTTCCACTGTCGCTTTCACAAAAAAGGACATAAATCCAAGTTTCACGCCGTAGTCTTCGAGGAAACGATCTTTGTATTTCGCACGAATATCCATGACCGGTTTCATATTCACTTCATTGAAAGTCGTAAGCAAAGCAGCGGTATTTTGAACGTCCTTCAAACGCGTGGCGACCCGTGAACGCAATTGCGTCATGGGAACCCGTCGCACATAATCGGGATCTTCTTTCGCGGTTTTGGCTACGGGAGCTTTGTGAGCGACGGAGGTATCAATCACACGCTCAGGGCTACCGAGACCTAAGTTCTTTTTCGCTTCAGGTGTTACATCAATATAGTGTTGCACATCCTGGCGGGTAATACGCCCACCCTTTCCACGACCCTCAATGTTACGAGGATGGATATTGTGTTCCTGCATGAGTTTACGGACAGATGGACTGAGCCCCTTTAATTCTTCACCCGAAATATGAACTTCCTCGTCTTCTTCAGCTTTTTCTTCAGCGACAGGCGCAACTGATGTCGTGACCGTTTCTGTTTTCTGAGCGGCAGGTTCGGCAGGTGCTGCAGAGGATGCTGGGCTGGCGGCTCCTGCTGTTTCTGAAATTTCAGCAATCAAATCATTCCGTTTTAAAATATCCCCCTCGGCCACTTTCGTAATCAAGATACCATCTGCAGGTGCAAACACTTCAAGCACGATTTTGTCAGTTTCCACATCTGCGATTTTATCATCGCGAGTGACTTGAGAGTTGGGTTCCGCATGCCACGTTAGCAAAGTGGCTTCATCTACGGATTCGGGGAGTTCTGGGGTTTTAATTTCAATACTCATAATAAATTCGAACGTAAGAGTTAAAGGGCTCAGTTAAAAATTGTTTGTCAGGTCATTTCAGGAACTTCAAGACCAAGGGCATCATGAATCAACATCTGTTCACGTTGATTATGACGTAAAGGACTTCCTCCCGCAGGAGCAGAACAAGCGACACGTCCTGCAAACAGCAACTCTTGCCCTTCACGGACACACTGTTGTAAACGGTGACGAATTTGATACCAGGCACCTTGATTGGTGGGTTCTTCCTGACACCAAACCAGATGAGGGGCATTCTGATAGCGATTGACTTCTTTGCAAACGGCTTCGTGATCGAAGGGGTAAAGTTGCTCCAATCGTAAAATGACCACATTTTTCAATTTGGTTTCTTCACGTTTCCGCACCAGTTCGTAGTATAGTTTTCCGCTACAAATCACCACGCGGGTCACCTCCTCATCCTTGATCCGATTGTTGGATTCAGGAATAAGGTGCTGAAACTCGCCTTTGGACAGTTCCTGTAAAGTGGAGAAGGACTCTTTGCGTCGAAGCATACTTTTCGGGCTCATGATAATGAGCGGAATGCGAATTTTACGCAGTAATTGTCGTCGCAATGCATGGAACATTTGGGCGGCCGTAGATGGCACGATCACTTGTAAGTTTTCTTGTGCACACAATTGCAAAAATCTTTCTAAACGGGCGGACGAATGCTCAGGCCCTTGCCCTTCCCATCCATGCGGCAACATCATCACCAATCCAGAATACAAATTCCATTTTTGCTGTGAAGAGCTAATGAATTGATCAATAAGAACTTGAGCTCCATTTACAAAATCGCCGTATTGCGCTTCCCAAATGGACAGGGTTCCCGGATCCGTCATGGAATATCCGTATTCAAATCCCAAAACCGCTTCCTCAGAAAGAATAGAGTCTACCACGCGGAACATGGTCCCACGGTTCTCTGCGAAATGCTGTAAAGGTACATACCGATTACCGTTTCGATAATCATGCACAGCGGCATGGCGATGAAAAAAGGTACCGCGTCCGCTGTCTTGACCACTGATCCGCACCCGGAAGCCATTGTCTAAAAGAGTAGTGTAAGCCAAGGTTTCCGCGCAGCCCCAATCCAAAGGAGCTTCGCCTTTGATCATGGTTTGGCGGTCATCCATCAATTTCCGTACGGCGGGATGAAGAGAGAAATCAATAGGTAACCGGCAGGCATCTAAGCCTAATCGTTTTAATTTCCGAACCGAAACACCGGTCTCGGTTTCATCATCCCAATGCCCATTCAAGTAAGGTTGCCAAGCGGTGTAATATTTCGTGTGTAAATTTCGGGGAACCACATTGGGCGCCACTTGAGACCCTTCATCCAGGGCCTCCCGATAATTTTGTTGCAGTTGTTTAAATTCAGAAGCTTCAATCACACCATCTGAAATCAATTTGTCTGCATAAAGCTTGGGTGTACCCGGATGTTTCCGAATAATTCGATACATGGCCGGTTGGGTAACGGAAGGTTCATCCCCTTCGTTATGTCCGTGTTTTCGGAAACACATTAAATCAATGAAGACATCTTTATGAAACTTCATGCGAAAATCAATGGCGGTTCTGATAGCCCAGATCACCGCTTCAGGATCATCTCCGTTCACATGAAAAATCGGACATTCGGTGACCTTTCCGACATCTGTACAATACAAGGAAGAACGAGCATCCCGAGGGTGGCTCGTCGTAAATCCAACTTGGTTGTTGATCACCACATGAATGGTCCCGCCAACGCCATACCCTCGTGTTTGAGACATTTGAGCGGATTCATATACCACGCCTTGACCTGCAATCGCAGCATCACCATGCACCATCAACGGCAATACTTTTTGCAAGGAGGTATCCCCTGCCCGCTCCATACGCGCACGGGAACTGCCACAAATCACCGGATTAATAATTTCTAAATGAGAGGGGTTAAAAGCCAAAGCCAAATGCACCAAGCCCCCTGGGGTCTGTACATCCGAACTGAAGCCCTGATGATATTTCACATCGCCAATCATTTGGTCGTCCATACCTGCGACGTGTTCACCAAATTCTTGAAAGAGAATACTGGGCGCTTTGCCCATGACGTTGGTCAATAAGTTCAACCGACCGCGGTGAGCCATACCAATGACCACCTCATCAACCCCCTGGGCCCCGGCACGTTGAATCGCTTCATGCACCAAAGGAATAAAAGATTCCCCTCCTTCAAGAGAAAAACGTTTTTTGCCGGAAAACTTCACATGCAAATAGTGTTCAAGCCCACCTGCAGAAACGAGAGATGACAGTAAAATCTTCTTTTCATCGTCGCTTAAGCTTTCACGAGCACGCGTGTTCTCGGCCCGCTTCATTAACCAGTTTTTCTGTTCTGAATCAGAAATAAACATGTACTCAATACCAATCGACCCTGTGTAGGTCTCTTGTAGCAATGAGAGAATATCGCGTAATTTCAAAAAGTCAGGCGCTACCAAATTCCCTGTATTGAATACCAAATCCATGTCGACTTCAGTCAATCCAAAACTCGCAGGATCCAAGTCGGCAATGTTCGGTGTTTGGCGCAAATGGATGGGATCTGTATTGGCTTTAACATGACCTAAAATGCGGTAGGCTTGAATTAAACGCAAAACAGCGGCCTGCTTAGCCATCCATGATTCATCAGTTGAAACCGTGCTCGCAACGTTTGCATTTCCATTTAAGCGACGGGGGTCAGCCCATCGTGCGCGTTGCGTAAGTTCGGCTTCAATACGTTTAGGATTTGCGACCGTACCCTCGCGGTCACCGATCTCTTGTTGACGAAAGGTTTCCTGCCACTCTTCGCTCACGGAAGAAGGATCCGAACGGAAATCTTCGTACAACGCTTCAACATATGCCAAGCCGTTCGCATCCATTGATGCCAAACCGTTTAATTCATTCATATTTACTACCTGTAGATAATAGCCTCATTAGGATGCGTATCTACATCTAATAGAGTCCTGTATCAATCTTTTTTGACATTTGTCAGGCGTGAAACCTATAAGACCACAATTTAGTAAGATTATTAAGGTTATTTTCGTTTGAAAATGAAAAATTGCATCCTAAAAATGTATCCATGAAACCTGAAAATGCTCCTGCGATTCTTTTTGTTTGTCTAGGAAATATTTGTAGATCCCCCACCGCAGAATCTGTATTTCGTGCCAAAGTCGATGCCTTAAAGTTGGAGACCCCATTTACCATTGATTCCGCCGGCATTTTAGGTGTGCACGAAGGGGCTCTCGCCGACGCGAGGATGCGTCGACATGCGACCCAACGTGGCTATCACTTAGAGAGTAAAAGCCGTCAGGTCACCGTAGCCGATTTTGATCACTTTGATTATATCGTAGGGATGGACAAACAAAATTATCGCGATTTGATAGCACGAGCCCCCTCTGCTGAGGCAAAGAAAAAAGTATCCCTCTTACTCAGCTATGCCCCAGAACTATCACGTAGTGAAGTGCCTGACCCCTATTATGGCGGCGAAGCCGGGTTTGAAGATGTGCTCGACCTCATTGAACAAGCCTGCGACCCTCTGCTTCAGCATATTTTAACCGCGCAGCACAGGAAGTGAGTCTCCTCATGGGTGCATGCTCTTTTGTCTTTGATTCAGTAGTGCTTCTTCCTTGCAAGCGCTTCTCAATCTGCAAGGTTCGGCATCAGCTATGAAACCTAATATTGTCTTTATTCTTTGTGATGACCTCGGCTGGATGGACCTTACTTGTTATGGTTCCTCTTTTTATGAAACGCCCCAGTTAGATCGGCTGGCGAAAAAAGGGATTCGCTTCACAGAAGCATATGCCTCCTGTCCGGTGTGCTCCCCAACGCGCGCCAGCGTAATGACAGGTAAATACCCTGCAACTGTCGGCATTACCCAATACATAGGTGGACATAATGTGGGGGCTTTATGTGACGTGCCCTATTTTGACAGACTCCCCTCCAGTGAACATACCTTACCCACCGTATTGAAGGAAGAAGGTGGATACCAAACCTGGCATGTGGGCAAATGGCATTTGGGTCCCCAAGGAAGTTGGCCTCAAAACCGGGGCTTTGAGGTAAATATTGGCGGTTGGACGGAAGGACATCCTAAAAAAGGGTATTTCTCCCCCTACGGATTCCCGACATTGGAGGAAGGACCTGAAGGTGAATATTTGACGGATCGTTTAAATCAAGAAGCCATTGATCTCATTAAAAACCGGGATACGGATCGTCCCTTTTTCCTCAATTATTGGCCCTACGCCGTGCACACCCCCATTGAAGCACCCGCAGACTTGATTGCCAAATACGAAGCCAAAGCAAAAGCCATGGGCATCGACCACATTGATCCCATCGAACGGGGTGAAGGCATGTCCACACTCGCACACCGCGGAAGCCCTCTTCAACGTCGCAAACTACAAAGTCATCCCGGTTATGCAGCCATGATGGAAAACCTGGACAGCAATTTAGGGGAGTTATTTGACACCCTCGATGCGGAAGGGCTGAGTGACAATACCTTGATCGTCTTCACCTCAGACAACGGCGGCTTGGCCACACGTGAAGGATCTCCAACCTGCAATGCTCCCTTGGCAGAAGGCAAAGGCTGGATGTATGAAGGCGGCACCCGAGAGCCCTTGATCGCCGTTTGGCCCGGCGTGATCCCCGAAGGGATTGAAACGGATACCGTTACCACAACCCCCGATTTTTACCCCACCTTTTTAGAGGTGGCCGGACTAGCCCCCCATCCCGAGCAACATGTCGACGGGATGAACATCTTGCCCGCATTTAAAGGAGAACCTTTTGAGCGTGGTGCTGTTTTTTGGCATTACCCCCATTATTCGAATCAAGGTGGCTGTCCCGGATCTTCCGTACGGGAAGGCGACTGGAAATTGATTGAGTTTTTTGAGGGCAATCGATTGGAATTGTACAATCTCAAAACGGATATTTCAGAATCCCACAACCTTGCAGAGTCTGAGCCTGAAATTTGCGCAAAACTGCATACCCACTTAAAACAATGGAGGGAGTCTGTTTGCGCACTGATTCCCCAAAAAAATGTAAACTGGAGAGACGCATGACCTCAAAACCCAATGTCCTTTTTATTACCACTGATGAACATCACTGGAAATGTATGGGCTATAATCATCCCGGAATCAAAACTCCAAATTTAGATAAATTGGCTGCTCAAGGCACCATTTATGATCGGGCCTACTGCCCCAACCCCACCTGTTCCCCTACCCGCTCATCATTGATTACAGGTCTGTATCCCAGTCAACACGGTTGCTACACCTTGGGGACCAAATTACCAGAAGATGTTCCGACCCTCGGCGAATTTTTCCAAAAAGGCGGCTATCGGACCTCTCTTTATGGTAAAGCCCATTTTATGCCTCTACGTAGCAGTGAAGAATTCCCTTCATACGAAACACCTGATCATTTTGGGGATCGAGAGTTCTGGGACAACTGGGAAGGTGACTTTTATGGATTTGATACCTTTGAAACCACCCGCAATCATACCACGGAAGCTTGGGTAGGACCTCATTACCGGTTTTGGTTGGAAGACAAAGGCTTTGAAAACTGGAAAGACTGGTACATTCCTACCGCAGGTACCTACGATCAAAAACAACAGGTCGATGGCATTTGGCCCATTCCTGAAGAAGCCCATTATAACACCTGGTTGAGCGAACGCGTAAATGCCAAATTACAGGAGCATAAAGACGCTGACGAAAATTTCTTTTTGTGGGCAAGCTTTCCTGATCCACACACCCCCTACGCGGTCCCAGAGCCATGGGCCTCTATGTATACGGAAGAAGACATCATTCGCGAATATGTGGTCCCAGGTGAACATGATCATAATCCCTTACCGCATCAGCGCACACAAGATCCTCAAGGGGACTTCAGCCCATGGAATATTTCAGGCAAAGGGAATCACGGCTACCGTCCTCAAACTTGGAGTCAAAATGCCGATTTCACGAAAAAGATTCAAACCTATTATGGCATGGTAAGTTTTACCGACCACGCCATTGGTAAAATTTTGGACCAACTCGATGCCCTCGGGCTCTCCGAAAACACCTTGGTTGTGTTTACGACAGATCATGGACATTTCCTCGGGAAACATGGATTAGGCGCGAAAGGAGCCTTTCACTATGAAGATCTGCTGAAAGTACCTTTTATTGCCAAAGCCCCCGAACAACCCAACCCCGGCACCCGCAGCGACAATTTGATCAGTTTGGTCGATTTACCCCAGACCTTCCTCTCTTATTGTGGACTACCCGTACCGCGCACCATGGCGGGGGTAGATTTTTCTGAAATGTTTAAAGGAGATGAAAGTCCCTTACGAGATCATGTGTTGGTGCAGAACCGACATGAGGTCGACAGCATCTTCTTAAACACCTACGTAAATGAGCGTTACAAACTCACCGTATACTTCAATCAACCACACGGTGAATTGTGGGACCTTCAGGAAGATCCAGACGAGTTGAATAACCTCTGGGATGACCCCGCATATGCAGGACTCAAAGCGGACTTAATGCTCAAGTTGAACTTTGCTCAAATGGGAAAAGACCCCGTGCCCATGCCTCGACTCTTTGGGGCCTAAACGCAATCAGAGGTATGGAGGGGGCTACGTCCCTGTCCATACCTCTTCTATTTTTCTTTGAGTTACACGACGGTTTCAGGATAACCCAAACGATGTATTTCTGCAGGGGTTAAGGCACGATCATAGACAGCAAGGGCTGCCAGATGTCCGCAAAAATAATTGCCGATTTCACCAGAACGGTCGACCGCGCCAACTGTAAAGTCGGAGCCTTTTTCGCCTCCGTCGTTAAGTCCACCGGCCATGGCATATGGATTCAGTCCCGCATGGGCATCCAAGCATCCATTTAACCAACTACACCCAACTTGACCGTCATAACTCATGGCCACGGAAACCCAGGTATCGGTTTCAATTTCGCTGGCCCCCATACTGCCATCCATACAGTATTTATAACCGGGAGTGGGACCACCTACATGAGAGAGATGTCCAAAAATACGATGGTGAGGCCCCCAAACCATGATGTTTAAAAATAAACCGTATTGACGTCCCCAATTGGATTCATTCCACATCCCTGCAATAAATTCACAATGGTCAACCCTTGTTTTCCCGCGTTTCATCCAAGCCATGACCGTGAGATGCCCCTCTTTACCATGAATATCTAATCGGGGACATTGCTTACGGGGGATCGATAACCATTGCCCCTCTTCGAGGACTAAGGCTTTTCCGCCATAAGCAGCATCTTTATCCTCGATGACCTGCAAAGGTCCTGACTGGGAGTATAAGCAGTATGGCTCTCCCTGCTCTGCCACAAATTGCTCACCAGATTGTTGAAAATTCCAAAAAGAAATCAATCCCGGAATATCCTGGGGTTGAAAAGGGACGCGCATGGATAAATTAGGGGATTCTTGCATGTCGCTATATCTAAAGTCCCCAACCCTCATTTCAAGCAGAATTGTTAATCGTTGCTTTCTGAACTTCTTTTCCAGGAAAGTCCCACCAACCAAAATAAAAATAGTTGAAGATCTTCGGGGATGGTCAGAGGACAAACGACAGTAGCGCGACGAGTAAACATGTGGGCGGGTTGAATATGACCGATGACCTCCCCCTTAAGTAAAATCTCAAAATTCCGTGTAAACGCTGTCGCGGCCTGCAAGGTTAGTTCAAGAGATGCATGCCTCAGGTTAAAGCTGCGTGAAAACGGGGAGGGTTTTTGAGCCACAGCGATAACCTGTCCTGATTCCTCTTGGGTCCACCGGCCACTCATGATCCCATGCTTCACAATGTCATACTGACGATGAGCGGTGATGATGCTCCCCTGCTCCGATAACCATTGGTATTTGATCGATGCGGTTCCAGTAGAGAGTCCATAGGCCGTAAAAGACCAAGAAAAAAACGTCTGGGGGTTACATTCTATCATGAAGGAAACTGGGTTCGGGTAAATGTAAAAATGTCGCGTAACCTTTAAGAAACTCTAGGCATAAAAAAGAGAGCAGATGGTCAAAACACCGGCTCTCTCTATTGATGACGAACACGTCATTCCTTCTCCAATGAATCAGAGAACAGTGTCTGAAGGAATAATGGTTCCCTTGGGTACAACAATCACCCCATCGCTGACAGAATACAGCGGATAATTTCCATCTTCTTTTCCTTTAGGACTAATGACTACCCGGTCACCAATGCGTACATTTTTATCAATAATGGCATCTTCGACATGACAGTCCTTTCCAATCCCCGGAGTGTATTCATGCACGCCTGGTTCATCTTCATCTGCATAAAAATCAGCACCCATCATCACGGTATTCCGCATGATGGTTCCCTCACCAATCACGCCTCGAATCCCCACAATCGAACGGGTGACTTCACGTCCCGAGAGAATACATCCTTCAGACAACAAGCAATTATTAACCACACAACTCAACACCTTGGAAGGAGGCAAATAACGCATCCGCGTATAAATACGATGTTTGGTATTGTAGAGAGAAAACTCAGGCATGGCATCGGTCAGTTGCAAACTGCTTTCCCAGAAGTTCCGAATGGTTCCGATATCACGCCAGTAACCATCGTAAATGTACGAGTAAACTTTGGTATCATGAATGGCTTGCGGAATAACCTCTTTCCCGAAATCTTGGGCATCGGTCTTGAGCAATCGTTTCAAGACATCTGCATTAAATACATAAATCCCCATACTCGCAAGATAGGTTTCTTTTTCGTACATCGGCGCCCGAAGTTCAGTAAGTTCGGGGGTGTCTCCTGGTTTTTCTACAAAATTCACAATCCTCATATTCTCATCCGATTGAAGAATACCTAAGGAGGCCGCATCACGGCGGTCAGTGGGTTTCGTGGCAATGGTCACTTCCGCACCACGGGCAACATGTTCTTCTAACATGGCTTTAAAGTCCATAGAGTAAAGTTGGTCCCCACTCAAAATAACCACATAGTCAGGGTTTTCTTTCCCCAAATGAGTCAAGGTTTTGCGGACAGCATCGGCGGTTCCTGTATACCAACTTTCATCCCCTGGGCTTTGTTGAGCAGCCAAGATACGTACGAAATCTTTTGAGAAGGAGTCGAAACGGTAACTGGTGTGAATATGACGATGAAGCGATTCACTATTGAACTGGGTGAGTACAAAAATCCGCTTGATATCGTTGTTAATGCAATTGCTGATGGGAATATCCACCAAACGGTATTTTCCGGCAATTGGAACAGCAGGCTTAGATCGTTCCGAGGTTAGGGGTTGCAAACGAGTACCGGCTCCGCCACCTAAGATAACACCAATCACATTCATAGATTCTCCTGGGGTTTAAAAATCATATCTATCTAGGCATAGACCTACCCTAAAGTCAGCGAAAAGAGTATGAAAAATTGATGAGAAATTCGAGCGGGGCTTGCAATTCGAATTCGAGCGTCCATATATAAAATTTTACAGAAGGACTCTCATATGAAAACAATCTATTTAAGCGGACCCATTATGGATGAACACCTGGGCTTGGCTCGGGAATGGCGCGAAGAAGCAAAAGCGAAATTAGGGGGACATTTTAAGTTGCTCGACCCCATGCGTCGCAATTTTAAAGATCGCGAAGTCGACAGTGCGAATGAGATTGTAGAATTCGATCTGCAAGACGTGCGTGATGCGGATATTTTGTTGGTCAATTACAACAAAACCTCCATCGGAACCTCCATGGAAGTGTTTTATGCCGCTCAGAACTTAGGTAAATTTGTGATTGGATTTAGCCCCTTTCCTTTTCAAGACTGTAGCCCTTGGATGGTTCGGTATTGCACCAAAATCCTGCCTTCATTATCTGAAGCCAGTGACTACTTGATTAATCACTTCATTGATTAAGAGTAGACTATGATTCTTAAACTCGAACCGTTCTCGGGCATCAGTGGTGATATGTTTCTGGGCGCATTGGCCCCACTCTTGAATGCAGAAGCTGAACTGATGGCCCTTCCTGAGAAGCTAGGGCTTGCCCATGTGGCGGTTCGATTTGAAGACGTTATTCGCTCCACCATTCGCTGTCGCAAGGCGACCGTCACCATCAACGGTGAACATCCCGCAAGTGAACAGGCTGAACATGGCCATCATCACGACCATGCACATAGTCATGAGCATAGTCATGGGCATTCACATGAACATGCGCAGGAACATTCACATGATCATCCCCATAGTCATGGGCATACACACCGTCACGAACAGGGTCATTCTCATAATCATTCTCATCGCGCCTACCTCGATATTGTCGACCTGATCAACAAAGCAGACTTAACTCCGGGTACCCGGGAGATCGCCCTGCGCTTGTTTAAAAAACTGGGAGAAGCAGAGGCAGCGATGCACGGCATGCCACTTGATGAGGTTCATTTTCATGAAGTGGGCGCTGAGGACGCCATCGTCGATTTAGTCGGCGCAGCCCTCTTGATTGATAAATGCTCTCCCGCAGCCGTATACTGTACACCCGTTTGTGTGGGGAGTGGATTCGTAAAGACAGCACATGGTCGCCTGCCCGTACCGGCACCGGCCACCCAAGCCCTGTTGCAAGGCATGCCCACCTTTCAAGGACCGGTCGAAAAAGAAATGACCACCCCTACGGGAGCGGCGATTCTCTCTGTATTAGCGCCACAATTTGAACTCCCCACCTTGGTCACCATGAACACGGGACTGGGTGCAGGCACCCGTGAGTTGGATCAACCCAATGCCTTGCGGGCGAGTCTTTGTCAGTCCCATGAAACCCCATCCTATTCGCAAGAAGAGGTCATCCTTTTGGAAACCAACCTCGACAACATGACTGGCGAAGATTTAGGGGCGGACTTACTTTCAGATCTGTTGGACGCAGGTGCACTCGATGCCTGGTTGAGTCCTATTCTCATGAAAAAAGGTCGGCCGGCTCATCAATTGCAGGTGCTTTGCCACCCTACACACGCCTCAGAATTAACAGCGTACTTGTTGCAACGCGTACCCACCTTGGGCGTTCGACAATTCAATGGACATCGGCGCATCCTCAACCGGGACGTAGTGGTGGTGCCCCTTCCTCAAGGAGTTGTGGAAGTTAAACGTCATCTATTACCCGACGGTCAGGTACGCTATTATCCTGAATATGAAAGTTGTAAATTATTGGCCGAAACATCGGGTGCATCCATCCAACAGATCCGAGATGTGGCGAAACAACAGGCCCACATCCAGCAGTCAGAGCGTTAATGCAGTTCTTGAAACTGTAATTGTATCTCAAGAAATTGCGTAGCAATCCCCTCACCTTCCATATTGATCGCCGAAACCTTTTCCGCCAAGAGTTTTAATTGTTGCACCGAGAGTTCATCCATTTCGGCTTGCGCGACTTGAAGGTCAGGTACCGTGTCAGCATGGCGTTCCAACTGCTTACGCACGAGACTATATTGCTCAATAAATTGGAGATATTTCTCGTTATCCCCTGCACGTTTTGCTTCTGACGCTTGCTGAAACAAGGCGTCGGATTCTTCATAATACCCCTTCAATTCAGGATGACTTTTCCGAAAAGTCATAAAAGTTTGAAACGCCTCAAAGACCTCTTCGTCAAAAGCGACAATTTGTGGATCCTCGAACAAATCATGGGCTTCCGCAAAACTGCGCAAGCTTTTAACCGCATCCATATATGCTTTACTGACCTCAAAACGCTCCTGATTAATGGTCGTATTCATGGAGGGGCTTTCGCCACAAGCGCTAAAAAGAATACACAAGAGAACGAGGGAACAGAAAGAGAGAATGGTTTTCATCGTGGAGTCATCTAAGCATAAATTACCCACAGGGAAAGGTGAATTTCAAAGGGAATCGTATTTTTCAGCGCTTGAGCCTTGACCCGCCATTGAAATAGAGAAGAGTGTTCTCTATGAAAATCATACTTGC
Organism: Kiritimatiellota bacterium B12222; assembly: GCA_029719485.1. GTDB lineage: Bacteria > Verrucomicrobiota > Kiritimatiellia > SS1-B-03-39 > UBA6053 > UBA6053. The sequence goes on from CP120722.1 coordinate 2,956,041, forward strand.
TGCATTGACTTTGCTCTTCTTAAGCTCTTGCGGAAATTCGCAACGCTTTATCTCTATTGGTACAGGCTCGCAAACGGGAGTCTATTATCCTGTGGGTGGAGCGATCAAACAATTGGTAGAGGATGCACCAGGCAACACCTTAAACGTATCCGCCAAGGCCAGCTTGGGTTCAGTTCAAAACATCAACGATGTGATGAACGGATCGATCACCTTCGGCATCGCGCAATCTGACCGGCAATATCAAGCCTACAACGGACTCAGCAATTGGAACGGAGACCCTCAAACCGACCTGCGTTTTGTCTTCAGTTTACATCCAGAAGTGATCACCCTCATTGCCGCGGAAGACAGCGGCATTGTCACCGCGGCGGACCTCAAAGGAAAACGCATCAATTTAGGAAGTCCTGGCTCAGGACATCGGGGTAACGCCATCGCAATTTTAGAAACCTTAGGCATAGACCCCGATGAAGACATTCAAGCAGAATCATTGACCATTAAAGAATGCGCCAGCATGATTCAAGACAACCGAATTGATGCCTATTTTTTCACCGTGGGTCATCCCAATGGGTCCATTACCGAAGCCACTACCGGACGGCGTAAAGTACGTTTCATACCCATCACCGGCATGGAGAGCCTCATCGAAACCTCCCCTTTTTATGCTGAAACTCAATTTCCTGTGAAACTCTATCCACAAGCGATTCAAACCGGTGAGGTTGAAAGTATTGGCATGTTAACCACCTTGGTTACACGATCAGACACCCCCGACGATATCGTATATGCTGTAGTCAAAGCCGTATTTGAAAATTTAGACAGCCTTAAAGAGCAACACCCCGCACTGCAAGGTCTCACTCCCGAAGGCATGCTAAAGGGGGGGAACGCCCCTCTTCATCCTGGCGCAGAAAAATACTACCAAGAAGTTGGATTACTGGAACTCTGATCTTTTGGCCGATAAAAAATAAACGAACTTTTTTGCGGAAAAGTACGGAACTCCTGCTTTCGGGTAATAGAACCTCAACCTCAAGGAGTCCGTTATGCAAAAATTCATTTCATTGTTTCTCATCCTTACAGCCCTTCCCTTGTGCGCGAGTGAAGACTTATATTTGGTCTACCTCGGCAAAATGGATCTCGCAGGTATGGTCCCTATCTCTTTCCCTAAGCAAGGGACTGAATTAATCTTTGAGTCGGTTGAACTGCCTTTGACAGACCTCCAAGCTGTGCCGGCTGGTTTTATTCCGGGGAGATTTAGAGAAGCGATTGTAGAAATGCAAAAAAAGGGACTGCAACTGCAGTTTGAAGTAGATCATCACTATGAAAGCCCTCTTCCCGGGAAATTTTTAAGCGTTGAAGTCTGGGTGCAAACCCATGACCTCGACCTCATTCGCCCCCTCATATACAGTATTCCCATACAAGCATCGCATGAGATAGCCGCGTTTTCAGAATAAGATGACCTGGAGCAACAGCCTCCCTTTTATGAAGTTTACCTGATGCAAGCCATCAAAGGGATACTCGACTTGAGCATGATTCAAATTGATTCAGAGTCACTTTTATGAAAGAGACAAGTTGTTCTTTTTCGAATACAACCCCTCCCTCACATAAGGTCATCTCTATGGATAATTTATCTACCTCTTCTACACCTGTCGCAGAATTATTGGTCCAACAAGTTTCTAAAAATTGGTGGGTATTGCTCATCCGTGGCATTATGCTCATCATTATCGGTGGATATGCCCTGAGCGTTCCGGGTGTAACTTTGGCGACCTACTGTACGTTACTGGGTATTTTCCTCATCATCGACGGTATCATGGCGTTGATTTTTGCAGTTTCTCACAAGATGGATTCTAAAAAATGGATTCTCCTCCGGGGTGCCCTCAGTTTGCTGTTGGGCATATTCATGCTTGCCCATCCCTTATTTATCGGCGGTTTGGTTGCGGTAACCTTAGTGCTACTGGTGGCCATTCAATCCATCATTTCCGGCTCCTTAGAAATTGTGGTGGCGATTCGTGACCGCAAAGCCATTCAAGGAGAAGGCTGGATGATGCTTTCAGGTGCTTTTTCCATTCTGTTTGGTATTATCCTATTTGCCAGACCCGTGGTTGCTGCCGCAGTGTTTATTCAAGTTGCAGGCGTCTTTGCCATTCTGTTCGGAATTGCAGCGATTTTTGCGTCCTTCCGCTTTAAAGCCCTCAAGGCCTAAAGCCTCCCCGACGAATAACGCAGGGTTGTTTTCAACCCTGACCTCAAAACCCTCAGATCACTGAGGGTTTTTTAGGGCTCAGGATTTGAGCACATACACCTGAATGGTTTTAGATTTCCTCAAAATTACCTGACCCGCAGGCGCCCCTTTGGCTTTGGCTAAATCGCTTACTTTGGCCACACTAACCGCCCCTTTCTTAGCATTCTTCGCTTTGCTAAACTGTAAAGCCAACCTCGCAGCAGCTTCCAGTACCGCTTTAGGCGCTTCGTTTTCTTGGAGATGATGAAGAATAACATGGGATCCAGGGCACCCTTTGGCATGAAGCCAATAATCTTGAGGGAAGGCCACTTTAAAGCTGAGCTCATCATTTTCACGATCAGAGCGGCCCACCGTAGCCACCCAGCCTTCATCCAGTTCAAATTGACGATAGTCCATTTTCATGATCAGGGTTGAAAGAACACCATGGTCCCCAAAGGAATAGAGCGCTCATCCATTTCATCGCCACTGCGAATAGATCCATCCGGTAAGCGGTAAAAGGTGGTGGGGAGATTCCAACGCGGCCCACAAATATCAAAAGATCTGCGATTGGAGCGAATCACACCGCCATGAACATAGCCCACCAACATGCCCGTGCCTTTCGGAAGAGAAAGCAGGCGTTCAGCACTTAATTCATTCCCCTGCTTCACTTGACCATCCGTGGTGAAGTAAATGGTACTTTCCCTACTGATGGCCGATCCCGCAATTTCAGCCGCCGAGGAGCCATCTTTGCCAATCACTTGCACTTTTTCGGTCTCTTGCTCTTCTTCCGGGAGCGCTTCGCCTATACGCACCTGAGTACCCGGAGGAATCTTATTCCAATCCGTAATTTCATTACCTCTTTTTTGGGTGCCATTCGGAAAAATATACACAGTTCCGGGCGAATTGTAATTCTCTTTGGCAATATCCCAAGCCGAGCGACCTCGCGCAATCATCGTGGCCCCCACTTGTTCTTGTATGGCCACCGGTATGGGGATCACAGTGAACAAGACTTTATTCAAATAATCATCCGCGACTTTCAATCGACCGGAACGCACATCCGGATCAAAAGCAGGTTTACTCAGTAATCCAATTTCTCGTCGATAATCATCTCTGCCCAATAACATGGCACAACGCTTCCGGCCACGATGAGAAACCGAATGCCATCGGTTAGGTCGCCCATAAGCCACCATAGAATGAGGTAACACATGATCATCAGGTATTTTATAAATCACCTTCAACTGCCGAAGCAATTCCCTCAAGGCTTGTTTCTGGGCCTGAGTCAACGGTTTATCATGGTATCCCACAATTTCGATCCCAATAGAAATATTGTCTAAATTTGTTTGTCCATTCCACATGCTCCGTCCGGCATGCATGGCAATACGGTGTTTTTCTATGATCCGATAGACTTTTCCGTCTACGTCTAACATATAATGCGCTTCTCCATATTTCCGCAATTTGTTCAAACTACCCTTACCGCCACCTTCAGTGGTATGGAGGATGATGTACTGGGTTGATTTACGGGGAGAGCGTTTTGAATTCAACGGACTATACCGACTTTCGATGTTCAACCCTTGAGCAAAAAGCATCCCGACACTACATCTACAGACCAGTAGAAACATAAAAATTATTTTAAATCGGAAAAGATGCATGAGGCATGTCATAAACCCTCCCCATTGAATGACCAGAATATTTCCACCCCGAAAGTAGAGAAAATACATAGACGTTCTAGTTTGCAGATTAAGGAAAACTCATTTAAACATACATACTATGAGTGATCGACTTACCTATACCCCACAGAGTAAAAACGAACAATGGCCTCAACTGACCTTTCCATTGATGATGCTACTGACGGCGCTTGCTTTGATTCCCCTCACTCAAATCCAAGAATCGGACCTCTTTAGATTTTCAGTTGCAGGAAAAGGGTTTTTGGTCTCACTTGAAGCCTTAGCATTACTCGTGGTCATGGCGCAATCGGGTTTACTCGTTCGCAAGTTGATCCCTGCAAAATCTGCAGCAAATGTAAAAGCTTTCGCTGGTGTGAGTGGCATGGGGCTTCCCTTCATTTTCCTCCAAGGATTTATTCCGTTTTTTGAGAATCCTTTCCTCAATTATGCCGGCGCTGCATTTATGCTGTCGAGTTGGATTTTCTGTCTGTATGCCAACGAGGATTCATGGGTCTGGGTCATTGCGTCCGGCCTCACCATGGGCATTGCTTGTTTTATTTTTCCCGTTTGCTTTTCGGGAGCCATCGCTCTACTGTTTTACCGGTTTTTGTTTGTAAAGCAGCCGCTTAAAGCCAAAGCACTGAATGCATTCCTGTGGACCCTAGCGGTGATTTGCGGTCTCTCGCCTGCGCTTACCGGCAATCTGCCCGTGCCAGCGTATGCAACCGAAGTCTTTTCAACAGAATTCATGAAAGGTGGCTTAAATCTCCTGATACAAAATGCACCCATCTGGTCATGGGGCTTTATTCTCATCGCTTTTGTGGTCGCCATCCTTCAAAAACAAAAAATCCTGCTTTGTCTCATTTTTCCATATTTAGTAATCCGAATCATTTGCACAGGTTTTTTACCTGTGGAACTCTTAGGGGTTGAATCCACATTGTTACTCCCATTAGCATGGTTCACAGCCTACGGCATGTTACGTATTGTCAGAGGGCTTGAACAGGGCGTCCGCAAAGTGAATCCAGCTTTGGCCAAACGGATTCCCACAATTGCTACCGTCTGTTTTATTGTAGGCTTCTTGGTGAAAATTGCAGATGTCTACTGGTATTCCATTCATGGTTAATGACTGATCGATGTTAGGAACCTTTCACCTTTTTACCGTTCGTGGTGTTCCTATACGGATCCACTTTACGGTTTTCATTCTCCTCTTTTGGGTCAACCAACCCCATATGAGTCCATTATTTGTGCTGTTATTCAGCCTGCTCATTTTGCTCAGTGTGGGATTACATGAGTTAGGACACACCATCGTGGCTCAGCGTTATGGCATCTCTGTACAAGATATCGTATTAAGCCCTATTGGAGGAGTGGCTCGGTTAAAAAGTTTACCAGAAGATCCTCATCACGAAATCAGAATTGCACTCGCAGGACCGTTAGTAAGCTTCTTTTTGGGGCTTTTGGGCCTTGCCTTCATGTTGGTCACTGCCACCTTGGCCTTCCCCTTGGCGTCACTCTTTTTCACATTTGCTTTACTCAATTTCGTGCTTTTAGTCTTTAATCTCATCCCTTGTTTTCCCATGGATGGCGGGCGGGTTTTCCGCGCATGGTATTCGCTAAAAAAAGGCCCTTTAGAAGCCACACGTATCGCCGCAACCGTTGGAAAATGGATTTCAATTTTCTTCATCGTCGCCGGTTTAGTGACCCAACAGTATTCATTGGCGGTCATCGGAGGGTTTATGCTGTATTCTGGAAATTCAGAATACCGCTACATGCAATTTAAAAACATCCAAAATCAAGAATTTGGACAAACCTCCTCATCTTCTGGGGCTGATTTTGTTGCCAGCCCTCCACCCTACGAAAAAAAATCATCTCCACGCTTCAAAATGCCCACAGGTTTTATCGGAGATCTCTTGCAAACTGTCGTGGATCTTTATCAAGAAACGACCCGAACACTGTTCAAGCCTTAAGCAATTTTCGGCGCAATTCTTCAGGCAGGGGCACCGGCTTCATTTGACCTCCTTGGACCATGCAACACACCGTTTTCATCTCCCCATGACAATGAAGCTCTTGGGTCTTTTCATCATGAATCGACCACTTCCAGGTAATCGATGATCTACCAATTTTCGAAGACGTTAATTGTAATTTAATTGTCTGAAATGGGAATAAAGGTCGTAGATAATTCGCCTGATAATTCACTCGGGGCCAATGATAGGCATGAGCAGAATTGACCTTAATCGGATATCCAGCCTGTATTAAAAAAGCGTGCTCAGCTTCTTCTGCGTAACAGGCGATTCGTGAAAAATGAACAATTCCCGCAGCATCACTATCGGCAAATGGAATGGTTCGGTCATAATAGAATATAGGCATGGGCGAGTAATGCCCACATTCGTCAAATGTTCAAGTACGAAAACACGCAACATTCGCGCAAAAGAAAACCATGTCTTTTGTTACAGACAGGGTCTTATTCACACAAGCCGTTAGGCTTAGACGCGCGAGTTGAAGGTCGCTCGCTTGCCACAAACCACAAAAGTTTAGTTTTGTTCGACCAGCAACACATCAATCGCGCCACGAATCTCTGTATCAGAGGGATTTGCTTTGGAACGGAAACGCCGGGTGAGATGTCCATCCTGATCCACCAAAAACTTCTCAAAGTTCCAACGTATATCACCCGTAAAATCAGGATTTTCCACTTGGGTTAAGTAAGTAAATAACGGATCTTGATCCGCGCCCTTAACAGAAACTTTAGCAAACATCGGAAAGTCCACACCATAGGTCGCTGAGCAAAATTCAGCAATTGCAGCATTGCTTCCTGGTTCTTGTTTTCCAAAATTATTGGCAGGGAAGCCCAGCACCACAACCCCTTTATCCGCATAGTCTTTTTGGAGTGTTACCAAATCAGCATATTGCTTGGTAAATCCACATTTAGAAGCCGTATTGACGATAAGGAGGACCTTACCTTTGTACTCTGCAAGGTTAACAGCTTCTCCATCAATCGTGACCACCTTGAAGTCGTGTACAGATTTTTCGGCCGCATGTAGTGAACACAGACAAAAGAACAGCGCGATAGTTAAAAGTGTAGATTTCATATTTTCCTTAAGTGAGGGTGTACTCACCCATCGGGCAAGCCGCCGACTCATTACAAATCATTCAGGTTTTTGCGTGCGCCAACGCCGATGCATCCAAATCCATTGGTCTGGATATTTTCGGATAAACGTTTCCAATTTGTCAGTGCACTCTTGGGTTACCCGCAAAATTTCAGATTCTGATCGATCTTCGGGTCCTCGAATCGCTTCGCCGACTTCCACAATAAGCTTGAGAGTTTGCGTATCTCGCCGACAAAATACAGGCAGGATGGTATAGCCACTGATCGCTGCGAGTTGAGCCAAACCGTCAGAAGTGCAGGCCGGTTTTCCAAAAAAATTTACAAATATCCCCATGTTCACCTTGGTGTTTTGGTCCAAAACGAACCCCAAAGGTTCTTTGGTTTTCAAAACGCGCAAGAGACTACGGGAAGATCCGTGGCGGTCATGATACTTTGTTCCCCACCGACTTCTCACCTTGCACAACCACTCATTAAACTTTTCAGGTTTTAAACTTTTGACGACCACATTCATATTGCCATATCCAAAGAAAGGCGTGGTCGCCGCTAAGATTTCCCAATTGCCTGTATGCGCCACCAAGGCAATAAATTTTCGATCTTCGGGTACAAGTTCAGCATTCTGATAACTAATCAAATCCCGAACCTCTTGGTCTTTCATATGAGGCATGCGTAAAAATTCAGCTACGGTCACACCTAGATTGAGGTACATCCGTTTTTGAATCCCCTTCGCCGTTGGCGTGTCCACCTCGAGACAACTCTCGATTCTTTCCAAAATTTCTTGTTTACGACTGTTCACAAGCCAAGCCATGAACCCAATCGCTTTACCACAGGATTGGGACACCTTCAAAGGAAGGTGCCCAAAAATCCAACTCAGACTATTTAACAACCAGATCAATTGGTTTCAGCCAATTCCTGTTCAAAATGCAGGTGATCGTCTTCAACGGTCACGTCAATGATCTGGTCCTTTCCGAATTTTCCACGCAGAAGTTCTTCAGCCAAGGGGTCCTCAAGAAAACGTTCAATCGACCGACGCAAAGGACGTGCGCCATATTCGGGATCATACCCTTTTTCGATAAGAAACTCATTGGCTTCATCCGACATCCGCAAAGTAATCCGCTTGGAGGCTAAACGTCCACGAACTTTGGTCAATTCCACATCCAAAATCTGACCGACATCTTCTCGGGTCAATTGACGGAAAACAATCATTTCATCAATACGATTGATCAGTTCAGGTTTGTACATCTGTTTTGCAGACTCAATCATTTTCTCTTTCAGAATATCATAACTGCCATTTTCAGTGGCCTGCATGAATCCGAGTCCCATGTTCTTCTTGGTAAACTCCGCACCAATATTACTGGTGAGAATAATGATGGTATTCCGGAAATCTACCGTACGACCCAAACTGTCCGTAATCTTTCCTTCTTCTAAAATCTGCAAGAGCAAATTCATGACATCAGGATGCGCTTTTTCGATTTCATCAAACAGCACCACGGAATAAGGACGACGGCGAACTTGTTCAGTCAATTGACCACCATCATCGTGTCCAACATATCCAGGAGGCGAACCGATCAACCGCGATGAAGCAAATTTTTCCATGTACTCAGACATATCAATTTGGATCAAGGCATTCGGATCATCAAACATAAATTCGGTGAGCGATTTGGCTAACAAGGTTTTACCTACCCCTGTGGGACCTAAAAAGGCAAAGGACCCAATCGGACGGTTAGGATCTTTTAAATCAGCACGGGAACGGCGTAACGCTTTGGCAATAACCCCCACAGCTTCAGCCTGACCAATCACCTGATTCGAAAGCACAGTTTCCATGTCCAACAGACGGGACATTTCATTGTCCTCCATGCGGGTCAGAGGCACACCGGTCCACTTCGAAATCACATGCATGATATCTTGGTCTCCTACTTCGACCACAGTTTCATCACGTTCTTTCCGCCATTCCATCAGCGCGGTTTCTAAGGCTTCTCTGGCTTCACGTTCTTGATCACGCAAAGAGGCCGCTTCTTCAAACTTTTGTTGCTCAATCGCTTCATCTTTTTGAGTTTTGATTTTTTCGATTTCCACTTCCATGGCTTTCAACTCAACCGGACGGGTCATGTTACTGATGTGAGCGCGCGCCCCCGCTTCGTCCATTAAATCAATCGCTTTATCGGGAAGAAAACGATCCGTAAGATAACGAGAAGACAATTCAACGGCTTCACGTACGGCATCATCGGTAAATTTAGCATGATGATGTTCTTCATATTTTTTACGCAACCCATGCAAAATTTGAATCGCTTCAGATACACTGGGTTCATTGACAATGACCGATTGGAAACGACGCTCCAAGGCAGAATCTTTTTCGATAAATTTACGATATTCATTCAGGGTCGTCGCACCAATACATTGAAGTTCTCCACGAGCCAATGAAGGTTTGATGATGTTAGAGGCATCCATGGCCCCTTCTGCACTACCTGCACCCACAATGGTGTGTAATTCATCAATAAACAAAATGACATCGCCGGCCTTGCGAATTTCATCCATCACTGCTTTGATGCGCTCTTCAAATTGTCCACGGTACTTGGTGCCCGCAACCATCAACGCTAAATCCAAGGTGACGACTTTCTTTTCGATGAGCAATTCAGGAACATCTCCATCCACAATACATTGCGCCAAGCCTTCGGCAATTGCCGTTTTTCCGACCCCTGCTTCCCCCAGCAATACAGGATTGTTTTTGGTACGGCGACATAAAATCTGAATCACCCGTTCAATCTCTTCACTGCGTCCAATCACAGGATCGAGCTCACCTTTGCGGGCCATTTCGGTCAAATCGCGACCAAACGTAGCCAAAGCAGGCATTTTAGATTTTTGCGCCTCTTTCGATTCCTGTCCTTTTTCACTGGCAGGCCCGTCCTGAGTTCCCATTTGACTGTCTTCAGAAGGATCATACCCTGGATCCAATTCCTTCATGATCTCTATACGGGTTTTTTCCAAATCGACATTCAAATTCTTTAATACACGTGCAGCCACGCCTTCACCTTCACGAAGGAGACCCAACAGAATATGTTCGGTACCCACATACGAATGATTTAGGGCACGGGCTTCAGATCCTGCCAACGCGAGTACTTTCTTCACGCGAGGAGTGAAAGGGACATTGCCCATGGTTTTGGTTTCAGGACCGACACCTACCGCTTTTTCAACTTCTAAACGGACAGTTTCCAAATCAATGCCCATCCGTTGGAGTACATTGACCGCGACGCCTTGACCCAAGGCAATCAGCCCGAGGAGAAGATGTTCGGTTCCAACGTAACCGTGATTAAAGCGGTCCGCTTCTTTGCGGGCCAGTTGTAAGACTTGTTGAGCTCTGGGGGTAAAGTTATTCATTGTATTAGAGTTTACGTCCTTTCTTTAAATCAGCAAGCCTTGAGCGAACCCATTCTGCACGAAAAATATCTCTTTTTTCTGCATCGAGTTTTTCATTAGCGCATTTTTGTAGGTGTGCAGGCCGTACATCGACCATTAATTGTTCAACTTGGTGGCCTTCATCCCATTCCAATAGTTCTAGTGCTAAGCCCAAACGAACCATCGCAAGCAGATCCAACGCTTCTTTTGACGCCAGCACATGCGCATTTTGCAATACACCAAAGGCACGCCCTACCCGGTCTTTCAGCCAAGCTTGTTTCGATTCGGCTAATCGAAGCCGAGCATTTTGCTCATGGCCAATAACTTCCTTAACCACTTCTTGGATATCCTGCATTAAATCGATTTCGCTACGGCCCAAGGTGATTTGATTAGAAATTTGGTATAAAAATCCATCGGCATCGCTCCCTTCGCCCCCCAAGCCGCGTACGGCTAAGCCCATTTTCCCCAACCCTTTGATCACCGGGCGAATTTCTTCCATCAAAACCAGGCCTGGCAAATGCAACATCACCCCTGCCCGCATCCCCGTTCCCGTGTTGGTGGGACAACAGGTCAGATATCCAAATTCTTCTGAAAACGCCACTTCCATGGCCGCCTCCAAATCATCATCCACCGAAGCAATTTCTTCCCAGATTTCCTCCAAACACAAGCCAGAACGCATGACCTGCAATCTCAAATGGTCTTCTTCATTAATCATGACCACATCGCGCAGATCCTGACTCACCGCCAACCCCGCTTGTGGACACTCTTCCGCTAAGTCTTTGCTGATCAAACTGCGTTCATAAAGTAGTTGTTTCTGAAAAGGAGTTACATCATCCATTTCGTAGAAAAAGCCCTCTTGGAAATGATCATTCTTACGCAACACGTCTAAAGCATGCGCACGGATGCGGATACGATCTTCCATACTGGCATGTGCAGGAAAAGAAAACCCTTGTAAATTTCGGGCCAACCGTATGCGTGAACTAATGGCAATTTCACTGGGAGCATGGTCAAAAAACCACGTACAGGGGGTATCCAATAATTCATCAAGCGTCATCAGCATTCTCCGCAGGATCAGAGGCGAGCATCAGAGATTTTAATTCGTCGCGATACGCAGCCGCTTCTTCGTATGCTTCCATTTCAATCGCGCGTGCAATCGCAGCTTCCAAGGTTTCTTGACGGTCACGTAAACTTAGTTTTTGTTCCAAGTGTTTGGGTCGCCGCCCTACATGTCGGGTGGCCTGATGAATGGAAGACAGGACATTCTTAATTTCAACCTCAAAGGTATCATAACAATCCGGACAGCCCATCCGTCCAACCTTTTTCACCTGACGCATGGTCCATCCGCAAGACGGACAAGATTTGCTCCCCCCTGAACGGGTTAAGGGTTCACCAGCACCTTTACCGAGCAGAATATCTGACATCGAAAAAGAAGCGCCTTGCCCTACCCCCATACTTTGCGCGCATTTCTCGCAAAGGTGAAGTTTTTGCATTTTTCCGTTCAAGACCTGAGTCAAATGAACGGAAGCTGGATTATCGCATTGGTCACATTTCATATGTCGAAAATGGGAACCCCGTTTTCTTTAACAAATTCTTTAAATCGGGTTTGTAATTCCAATGTAATCGGTCCGGGAGTGCCATCGCCAATGCCACGTTTATCTACATCAGTCACGGCAATCACTTCCGCAGCCGTCCCCGTGAGAAACATTTCATCCGCGGTAAACAAGTCATAGCGTTGTAAGACATTTTCTTTCACCGTGTAACCAGCATCCTTCGCAATTTGCATCACGGCCTGACGGGTTAAACCGTCCAAAGCACCACACCATACCGGTGGTGTCATCAAAACACCGTCTTTAACCACAAAAATATTATCGCCAGAAGCTTCAGCCACCTGACCTTGTGCATTCAGCATAATACATTCCAGTACGCCGGAATTGATCGCCTCAATCTTCGCCATCACGTTGTTCAAGTAATTCAAACTTTTGATGCGAGGATTAATGGCTTCGGGATGATTCCGAACCGTGCCTACCGTCACCACCTTCATGCCGGTTTCGTAAAGTTCCTGAGGGTAAAGCTGAATTTTAGCAGCAATAATAATGATTTCAGGTTTTTTACATAAGTAGGGATTTAATCCCAAAGTACCGACCCCACGGGTCACCACCAAACGAATATACCCTTCGCTCAGCTCATTGGCACGGCAAGTTTCCAAAACCGCTTCAGCCATTTCCTGTTCACTCATGGGAATATCCAATGCAATCGCTTTGGCTGATTCATAGAGGCGTTTTACATGAGCTTCCAACAGAAATACTTTCCCGTGATACGCACGAATCCCTTCAAAAACCCCATCACCATAAAGCAAACCATGGTCAAATACTGAGACTTTGGCATCTGCCTCGTCTACAAGTTTGTCGCCTAAATAAATCTTCATTCCAGTCCTTTTGCTGAGTCAACACCCTTAAATTTAAAGCAAAATCTATATCCGAAGTCCCGCAGGATGCAAGTGGATTTGTATACGCGGTATGTCTACAGATTCAAAAGCACAAATTCGCAGGGAATTGACGCGTTTCTCAGTCCTTTTTTCGAGCAAGTTTGCAAACATAATCAAAGTGCACTTTTTCCACGGGTTGAATACTCAAGCGCTGCCCTCGACGAACGACCAACATTTCTTCAACTTCAGGATCGGATTTAAGTTCTTGGAGAGACACCATCCGTGGAAATTTCTCAACAAAGCCCATTTGTCGCTGTATCCAACGTGGATTTTCAGGGTCGGATTTGGGATCAAAATATTTACTTTTGGGGTCAAAAGCTAACTCATCAGCTTCCGGTTCCGACACCACTTCCATAATCCCTACCACCCCTGGAGGCGTGGCATTACTATGATAAAAGAGTGCCAGATCCCCCACCTTCATTTGATCTCGCAAAAAATTCCGGGCTTGGTAATTGCGAATACCATCCCAAGGCTCCTGTCCATCACGTTCCAAATCATCGATACCATAGACATCGGGTTCACTTTTCATTAACCAATATTGTTTTTTTGCCATCACCCACTCTTAATACAATTTCTGAAGGGAGCAAGCCACATATGAAATCAACGCGCCACCCTCTTTTTCTTTAGAAACCATTCCTCCATATTTATAGATACATTCCCCTACTCTTCCACCCGTCAGCAGCCCCTTGCTCTTAAGCGCAAAAAGTGCAGATCGCATAAAAAATATTAATCCATACCTCATTTGTCTTATTTACGATATACGCTTGAAAAAGTATATATAATGTTGCACATGACAGCAATGAACAAAAAAAAACATACTTCCATTCGCGATGTGGCCGAAGCCGCGGGCGTCTCGGTTGCAACCGTTTCCAGGGTGATGAACAAAGGTCCTGTCAGCGAGCACAATCGTGCCAACGTCTTAAAAGCTATCGCAGACACGGGCTACCAACCTGATACTGCCGCGGCGTCCTTGCGAAAAACCCGCGTTAAAAAGATCGGTGTGGTCATCCCTGACATTGGCAATCCAGCCTATGCCCTCACCGTGAAAGTGGCACATGAAGTATTAAAGGCCAGAGGATATTACCTCATCCTGGGCAATACCTACGGCAACAGTGAAGATGAAAATGAAGTTCTGCAAATGATGATGCGCGAACGCGTCTCTGGCGTTTTGTACAGCACCTGTGAAGGAGACTGCAATCCCCAAGCCTTTGAGATCTTTAAAACCCTGATTAACCGTGGCGTCATTCCGGTGTTTATCGGACGGGATAGCCATGACCTCCCTGTGGACACCATTTCGGTGAATAATTCAGAAGGCATTACCAAGCTGGTTGACTATTTGGTAAGAATTGGCCGTAAAAAGATTGGATTTGTTTCCGGGGGGGGCTGCATGAAAGTTTCCATGGAACGTTTAGACGGATTCAAAACCGCCATGCAAAAAAATAATCTTACCCCGGTACGGGAATTGTGCGAAGGCCCCTTTTCTTTAGAAGGCGGAGAAACATTAGGGGAACGCATGCTGCATGATGGAACCGTAGACGCGATGGTGTGCGGAAATGATATGATGGCCATTGGTGTTATGCGCGCGGCCAAACGCATGGGATTACGCGTCCCTCAAGATTTATGCGTCACCGGTTTTGATAACATTAATCTCGCAACCCTAGTGAGCCCTTCCCTCACCACAGTACATCAACCCTTCGACAAAATTATTACACGGGCCTGTACCCTCATGATCGATCGCATTGAGGGACGCTTAACCGAACCCCACCGTGACATTCAAATTGATCCCGAGATTGTCGTCAGAGAAAGCGCGTAACCCCTTTTGATTACAGCGTCATTGCATTTCTTTTGGTTTATCTGGCTTCATTGCGAACCACCAGAAGACCATCTGCATAGAACCTAGATCAAACAAAACCCCTAGAAACATTTGTTTAAAGGGGTTTTGTCATCTTTATGTGATAAGAAGAAGCGGAGAGCTGGACATTCGCTGCGCTCTTTCACAATGGGAATACAGTGCGCTTACTTCACTCACAGGTTCGTTTCGTTTCAAACACCCCGTTCCGGGGCTTCGAACCCCTCCCAACCCTTATTTTTAGGCAAAAAAAATGGCGGAGAGGGAGGGATGGACATTCGCTGCGCTCTTTCACAATGGGAATACAGTGCGCTTACTTCACTCACAGGTTCGTTTCGTTTCAAACACCCCGTTCCGGGGCTTCGAACCCCTCCCACCCCTTATTTTTGGGCAAAAAAAATGGCGGAGAGGGAGGGATTGACATTCGCTTTGCTCATTCACAATGGGAATACATTGCGCTTACTTCACTCGCGAGCTCGTTTCGTTTCGAACACCCCGTTCCGGGGCTTCGAACCCCTCCCAACCCTTATTTTTGGGCAAAAAAAATGGCGGAGAGGGAGGGATTCGAACCCTCCCTACTGTCAAAGAGAAAAGGCTATAAACACTGGTTTATATTATTTTCTTGAACTTGTGGGGTAAATAGGGGTAAATGATACGCACCAAAACACAACAGAAAGCAAGGTGCAACATGGCAACAGTATTTGATCCAACTTTTGAAAGCGAATCCCACCACGGCGGGCGGGTACGGAAGACCACAGCGGGTAAATTTGTCGCGGAGAGATCCACAGCGGGTAAGTTGAGGCGCAAAACCTTTTCAAAGAAAAAAGAAGCTATTGACCATCTGAAAAAAGATGGTGCTGCCCGCGACAAACACGGACATATTGCAATGGCATTGACTGGGGGCGAAATGAAGCAAGCAGCGGATGCACTCCAGAAGTTGCAAGGAAGGGCAAGCTTAACGATGGCGGTTGATTTCTGGATTAAGCATCACCCTGCCGATTGCGAGATTTGGACGGTGAAGGAAACACATGACCGCTACATTGAGGAAATGCAGACCCCTACAGATGGCGGGAGCCCTGCAAGGCCTGAAACGATCGATACGAAGAAAAAGCGCCTTAGAACCTTTTTAAAATTCCACGGAGAGCAACCCGTTTCGGAAATCACACCCGAGGACGTAACCGCATGGATTAACAGCTTCAAAAATCATGCACCCCGTACAGTCCTGAATCACCGTGCAGAATTGCAATCTCTTTTCAACTTTGCCGAGAATCATCTACCCCAGTTTGAAAATATCGTTTGCAAAGTGAAGCAACGGAAGAAGCATGAAACGGCCCCTGCTGATATTCTGACACCTCAACAGGCTGAAGGCGTATTGCGATGGCTGGAAAACAACGCTCCCGATCGCTATGCACTGACATTTGCCCTAATGCTCTTTGCTGGTATCCGTCCCTTGGAGCTTACAAGACCAGGCACTACGTTTGACTGGGGCTGTATCCGATTAGATGAAGGTCAAATTCTAGTGCCGGCGACAACATCCAAAACCCGCACATTTAGAGAAGTTCCCATAACTGATAACCTGCGGAAATGGATAACGCGATACCCTGGGTCGGGTCGGGTGTGCCCTGCTGAAAATCGTTTCAGGGCGAAGCGGTTAGAAGCCTGTACGAAATTGGGCATAACTTGGGTGCCGGACATGCCCCGTCATAGCTTCGGATCGTATGCGGGAGAGCTTCACGGCTTGCATAAGGCTGCTGGATGGATGGGGCATAGTGGCGGGCTGGGGGTTTTCAATGCTCATTACAAAGGCCGTTCGACACCGGAACAGGCCCGCGCATTTTTTAATATCACCCCTACCCCCGAGGCCGGTGGCAAACTTATTCAAATCAACAAAGCTGGATGATTCAGCACAACCCAAAGGAAAAACATGAAGAACGCACACAACACAGAGAAGACAGACAAAACCAACGAACCGTTAAGTCTGCCTGAAAAAGTAATATTTGATGTAACGCAGGGAGAAATGCGACACCTTCAAAATGCTGCCGATGAAAGGAACCTAACTGTCGGAGCTTTTGTACGGCTTCATATGCTCAATAGTTTAATTGAGGGAAAGCATCACGCTATAGCCTAACCCTTCACCCCACATATTGACCACATCTACCCGCCCTAAAAAAGGCGGGTTTTTTGTGCCTATCGAGAAAAAAATGAATATTTTTTCATCATAAATAATAATGATTTGAAGTTAAGAATAATCTCTGATGTGATTAAAATTCCAGAAAAATCACATTTTTGAATATCAAAGAATACAGATTTTAATCCCGCTTCCATTATCTGAAAGTAACTTTTTCAAAAATAGAAGGTTCAAAAAATATCCGAAATTCCTGCAATAGTTTGAAAATGACCATTTCAAAAATATGGGTCTCCGTAAGATTCGAAAACCCTATGCTATAAAGTGAATTGAATTCATTGCTAGTAGTAGAAGCAATAAAAAGGAGTAAATTCAATGGACATCAAAAAAGAGCGTATTCGATTAGGATTAAGTCAGGAATTACTGGCGGTAAAAGCAGGGATGAACCCTAGCACTTATGGGCGTTTAGAACGCTGCGGAGGCAAGCAGGTAAACCAAGACACCGCCCGCAAACTTGCAGAGGCGTTAGAAGTCGACGTAGAAGAACTCTTCCCTGAGTTCCACAATTTGAGGAGCTGGTAACATGAGCAGTTCTAATAAATCAGGATGGCTGAAAGGTGGTAAAGGGATCGCAGCTTATGCAGACGTGAGTTTCCGAACCGCTCAAAATTGGATTGCATCCGGACGGCTTCCCGTTCGCAGATTATCCGCCCGCTTAATCATGGTACGGCCTGAAGATTTAGACCGCTTCATTGAAGCCGAAGCGGATCGTTTCGAAGAGGCCAGCGCCTAATTTTTCACACAACAAAAAACCAACAACCCACAACACAGGAAAAATAAGATGACACTTAAAACTAAACCAAAATAAATGAGAAATATCATGAACGAACAAAAAAAAGCCCCCCGCCGAAGCGAGGGACAAAACGAGTTTGACGGCTCAAAAGTGGCAACCAAATCAATCGTTGATCCAGTGATGCTAACCTCAGCACTAAATACAATCATTGATCGCCTGGAAGAGCTGCAAGATGAAATTGCATTGCTGAATGTTGGCAACATATACAAAGGCTATCTGTTCGCAACAGGCCAAAGGAAACCCCCTGAAGCCGAGCTGTTGGAATACGCATTCGAAGATGTTGAAGGGTTGAGAGAGCATGTGCGCAACCGTGAGGTGGAAGCATGAGCCTGCCCCCAAACGAACAACAGGATAAACCTGAAGCCCACGGCGTCAAATCAGACGGTAAAGGTAAGGTCATAAATGAAAACGCCGTCCCCCCTTCAAATGGGGGGTGGTTTGCGTCTTCAAAACGGGATATGGATATAATGATAAAAAGATATCCTGAACACTGGTCAACCTTATGGGGTGTATGGTCGGTACTGCTTCGGGAGGCAAACCGAACCCACGCTCATAAGTTCAAGTTGACGAGAGGTCAATTAGCCCAGCGAAGCGTATTCAGCACCCGTACAGTTGCCAGATGCATCAATGAATTAAGAACGCTAAAGCTTATCCGTACCTCAACAAAACGGAACCCAAACACCGGAAGACATGAGACAACAACCTTCACTATACTCCCCTCCGTTACCGTGTGCCAAAATAAGCACCATACGTCTAATATGGCACAAGGTTCACCGTGTGCCACCGATGATGGGTCAAAGGAGGCACACCCTATAACAAGAACTCTCCCTAAAGGGAGAGAGTTCTTAGTTAATAAAAAAGATAATGCCTTAAATGCTTCTTCGGGACCTACCCCTAGCGGGGTCCCGAAAGCATCAGGCATATCTTTTGAGGGGTGGGAATAATGAACGATCACAACGCAGACTACAGTAACCTGGATGGAATGGAATTTACACCAGCGGATGTGAGAGCGCGAGCCGACAAAAGATTTCTCATTAAATTGCAAAGGAAAGAATATCTTGCATCACTCCCCTACACCGAGGGCTACAAATGCCTCATACCTACTGATCTCTGGTATGAGTACATTGATTCTATCTTTCAGCTTTCTGCATTCATTGAATCAAAGTCGAAAAAATGGAGCGGACCGGTAGATATTTGTAACTATCCTCGATCTCACCATGAACCATTAGACTTTTCAAATTCGATTGACCGAAACGGATTTGAGAACGTGGCGCAATGGGTCATGAACCCAAACCGGAAGCCGTGGCTCGTTTTGTACGGCCCTACAGGATTGGGCAAAACCCGCGCTGCTTGCATGGCTGGTGTTTGCTTGGATGAATTCAGCGAAGTATTTGAAGGCGCATCTTGCTATCGTTTTGTGCGTGCCGTCGATTATGCCCGATGTGTGGCCACGGCTAAAGGATCGCTGAAGCCGTTGCAGATGACGGGGTTCCCAGATAGTGAATTCGACCCTGATATTCATGAAGAACCTGAGTACCATTACGATGGCCTGATTCTGGACGACCTCGACAAGATGACATTCACGGATGCCGTTTTACGTAGCCTGTTTGATCTCATTGACCATGCGGAACAAAATAGACGGCCGGTTATTATCACAACGCAGGCAAGCGGTCGGAGTCTTTTCCAGACAATGACAGGCACAGAACCAACACCGCAAAGGCTTGCCCTTGTTGAGTCCATCATTCGACGGATTACGGATCATGCAGAAATCATAGGGTTCAATTCTAAATCAAGTGATTCAGGCTCATGACGCAGAAAGCATAGAAGCTGCACCACAAGCCCCCTTCAGGCCAACCCGTCAATGTGTTCGGCCCAGAACGCAAAACGCTCACCAGCAACACGACGCGAGGCCTGACGGGGTCCACATAAGAACACCATCCAACACTTGGGGCTTTGTTGGAAATTGTTGTAATCCGAGAAACGGAGAATTGAATACGGTGCCACCTCCATGAAGGGACGACTTAACTTATTAGCATGGAGCTGGCATGAAAGATAATGATCGATGGTTTAACGGACTCACGGAGAAGCAACGGCGATTCTGTGAAGCTTACTCAGCCAATGGCGGAAACGCTCTAGAGGCCACCCGTAGCGCTGGGTATGCAAAGGCGCAGGCCCAGAGCTCACGACTTTTGACAAATACAAATATCCGTGAAGCACTGGAAAAACTCCGCTTGGAAACTACTTGCGCTGCAATCGCCACCCGGGAAGGCCGCCAACGATTCTGGACTCGCACCATGTTTTCAAAAGATGAAGAAATGAAGGAACGTCTAAGGGCTTCGGAACTGCTGGGGAAATCTCAAGGCGACTTCATCGACCGCAAGGAAATTTCAGGCCCAGGCGGGGAGCCTATTAACATTGTGGTGAAGCCTCCAAAGGTTTTCTAACTTATGGCACACCGTACAAACAACATACACTCATGCAATGAATGTCCTTTCCATGCTGAAATCATAAAAGGCATTCACAAGGACACCCCATACGAAAGCACGCCTTGCGCAAAGTGCCCCCTTGCCTCTCGAGATTTTGCACCTCGTGCGTTACGTGGTCGGGTTGGACTATCACGCCTATCTCTTGAATGGGAGAACTCCGAGCTCTTGGAAGGGTATGAAAATTTGTTTAGGCATGATCCATCTGCACAATACCTAGAGAGCGCTGAAGAGCTTCTCAGGGAGTTTAAAGAATCCACATGCCCAGATGACGCCCTCGAGGTCGTCACACGTCCAGGGCTGGAAGGATCGGCTCATGAATTAGCTGTAGCTTTGTCGAAAGTGGATGACGGATCAGGGATCACCCTATTTTTTGTCGCCGTTCGCTTGGCAAATAAAGTCCTTCAAACTGAAGCCCATAAAATAGGGTTTTCTGTCGCCGCTGCTAATGGTCGGATAAAGACTGCGGGAAGGCGTCTAGGCGTGGCGCATATCCTGATTCGCAGATACGGAAATTGATTACGATGTCACCTATGGAAGACGAATTTAAACCCCGCAATGGAAACTCACCATGTCAAATAATATGATCACTGCCAGCACTGAATTTAAAAACGCCATCAAAGAATGCGTAAAGCTTAAATTTGATACAAAAACCCCCGCTGTTGAACTTGCACCCGCGAGACGTAACGCACTGGATGTACTTGATCTGACCGCCGAACGTCTCGAAAACGAACGTCGGAAAGCTTATTACGAGGCCGGCGTTCAATGTGCTGAAAAGGTCAAGCTCTTGGAGGGTGAAGCGGGAGAGCTGAAAGCCCAGGTACTCAAAGAATTTAACGATACTGAATCAGCATTGGCTCAAGTCTTTTCTGAAACGGACGCAACCGCGATCATGCTTAAATTTAAACCTCTCAAATTAATGAATTTAGAGAATCAAGCGGTAAAAGTAGGTGAGGAAATCACAAGCTTACGTAAAGAAAGCGCGAAACCGTTTAAATCAGCTAGAAACGATTTCAAGGGGGATGATGACAGCCTTAGTCGTATCATGAATCTTACCCCTGAACAGCTTGCAGGGTGCTATAAAACGTTAGTGTCAGCGGTGGACGCCGGTGTCATTGCTTTTGATGTGGAGGGGGAATGATGACAGAACCTACCGATAATGACCAAGACATTGCAACGGCTAAAGCATTTTGCGGTGTGAATGAACAAATTAAAAAAGCTGGGGGCAATCCCCAGAATCATATTAAAGATATTTCAGCCTATGCCCTGCATGGTCGGATCTCAAACAACGAATATGAACACAGCGCCATTGCAAAGCGGATTATGAGCGCCACCCCAAATACATCCGCTGAAGGCATGCGAGACCGTGAAGATCAGTTGCGCGAACAGGGGATTCTTTAAATGGACAAACTGCAAAAGCGAAAAGCTGAGCTTATGAATGATGTGATTGAACGATCTATCAAAGAGGCACCGTTTAGAGAGGCCAAGGTGAAGCTTGCCCATTCAGCTATCGAATACTTTCTTGTTAAAGCTGGATTCGATCCTGAAGCGCTAAGCATGTATGTCATGGCATACGCTTTAGAGATTGATCCAGAGGATCAAGAACAGGTGAATCGTGCAGTATCAGCTATAAAATTGAGGTTTATTTAATGGCGACTACAGCATGGCTATTTGTTGATTGCCCGGATTCTTTAGAGTTCCGGGATAACCCAAGCAATGCAGACCTTACACAAGTTCGAGTAGTGAGACGGTTCACTTGCACCCGTATTCATACGAATGTCAGTGAAATGCCTCCAACGGCTGCGGGATCTATTCTTGAAGGCACGCCATCGGCTTCTGTGGGGTCTGCCAACATCACCGGATCGAATCTTGCATCAATCAAATGGGTATGCGTGGCAAATATCACGATCCAGAACGGACCAGTAGGGACAGACTCTTTAAGGCAGTCCCAGACATGGGAAACCTATTCAGCATGGACGGCCTTCGATCTGTCGAGTGAATAGGTTATAGCTCATAAATGGGGTAAGCGGGGGTAATTCATTTGATGTTTTTTAGTGCGCTTTCGTGCGCTTACCCCGTCTTACCCCTACCCCTTGAAAAAGCAAAAACCCCAGTGTTTACTGGGGTTTTTAGCGTTTTAATATGGCGGAGAGGGAGGGATTCGAACCCCCGGAACCTTGCGGTTCAACGGTTTTCAAGACCGCCGCATTCGACCACTCTGCCACCTCTCCGGATTTTTAAGTCGGGCAGTTACATACGACTTCTTTTCCCTGCTGTAAAGAGGTAAATGTCATAAGCTTTCATTCGAATTTATTCCTGCTCTTTTTCCCACGCATCTGCTTGAGGGCCGGTCACTTTTTTAAGTAAAAGTTTTACATTCGCAAAGGGAGTATCCAGGACCAATTTGGTCAAAAACTGAGGCTGTTTGGCCGATAACCACAATTCCATTTTGCCTTTTCGAATAAACACGCCTTCAAAACTGGCTTCGGGGAGTAATTTTAAACTCTTGGTTTTTCCGTATTCATCAAGCTTCACTTTGTCATACCCATCAGTCGCCACTTCCAACTCATAGATCTTATCGTCGGAAAGCACTTCAAATTCATAGTTCTGCTGATCTTCAAAAGCAGTCTCACGCATAAAATACATGAAAGAAACCAAATCACGGGTGCCTTCTTTCAGATCAATCGTTACGACTTCGTCCTCTTTGTCGTCATGAAATTTAGTGTAATAAGCTTCTTTTCTCTGCCAATTAAATAGTGTTTCGCTGTTCCGCGTTTTCCCACCTTCATTGATATCCATCAGAAACTGCACAGGCAGTAAGGTTTCAGGATCCACATAGGCTTTGATGGTATCATCTACAGGATATAATTTTGCAAGTACACCATTGGATTGGGTTCTAAATTGAATCCGTATTAACCATTGATCGTGGATCCACTCCCATTCCGTGGTCGCCACAGATTCCCCTACCCCAATAACCCCCCAATAAATCGAATAAGTGAGGGTTTCACCAATGGGAAATGGTAACGCTAACTCTGTGGCCGAAGGAGGAGGTGGCGGGGGTGGAGCTGATGAAGGAAAAGGAACCAAAGCACTGTACAGCTCTTGACCATACACACTTGCCCCTAAGAGCGATAAGAAAAACAATACGCGAAAACTCATCATGCACTTTTTCTCATACATTCATAAAAGATTCGGAGCATTAACTGACGTAACTGCTCATAAGGCGGAGTAGAACTTCTGAAAAAGGCATCATAGGTCTCCGCGGAAAACCTCAACATGCGATCCAACTCGCGGGGACTGAAATTTTTGGCCTGCCGGCCTAATTGAAATAAACGGAAAGGTGATCGGGTTTTATCTCCCACTAACAATTGAAATCCTGCTTGGGCTTCGGGATTGGTAAATATGAACTTACCAAAGCGACCATTCTCTTCCACCCGTGCATCACGTCCATGAACGCAGGCTCCTAAATAGGCCATTTCCCGCAGGGAGTTATGTAAGGTAGCCATCACACCCACGGCAGGTAAGCCATTGGTTTCCATTTGCTGTAGCATCTCCATGGCCTTGGGCAGGTTTCGACTCCCCACACAGTCCCCCAACATGTAGACTTGAGCTTCCTGCTGCATGGGAACCATCAACTCTACGTCCTGTAGGGTTACAGAACGCTGCTTTCCCACATACAAATCCAGTTTTTCCAATTCGTTTTGCATCAATCGCGGATCGTTCCCTACCCGAACCGCAATTTCTTGAATCGCTTGACTATCAGCCTTCATGCCGCGTTTTTTGAAATCAGCATTCAATTTTTGAATGGCATCCTCTTTGATTTCCCACTCTTTGGTCACCCGCATAAATTCTTGAAATTCAGCCACCGGTTTCAACGCTTTTAAAAAGCGGGACCGGGCATCGAGTTTCCCAGAAACCGTAATCAATAACAGTTGCTCAGGACCTAATCCATTTCCCAAGGTCTCTTGAAGTTTTTCAACCACCTCTTTTACGGATTCAGACTTAAAAACGGCTCCCGATAAAAATTGAACTTCCCGAAGCCAAGTAACGTTCTCAGGACTAAACATGTTCAGCGACTGAACCGCAGTAAGCGTTTGTTTGACCGCCTCAACGGCCTGATCAACCGTATCCACATCCCCCCGAATCGTCGTCAAGCTACCATCACGATCTGCGTGAGGACAACGGGTTTCCAAAAAAGCTTTGGAGGCTTTTTCGATTTGATACTCATCATTCCCATGGATGACAAAAATTCGTGCAGAAGAGGCTTTTGATTCAGACATGTGGACAACCTAATCCGCAAAGCCCCATTTGCCAAGTTTTATTCCGAAACTCGGAAGTTTAAGATGGAGAGTTTCCGAACTTCGGAAGTTCAGAACTTAGCGTCCGCCTCCTCTGCGACCGCCTCCGCCTCCTCCACGCATAGGACTTCCAGAGGTCATTTCGTTGACGGTCTCCATATACTGCATAAATTCTTCCGCTTTACCTGCAGATAATCCCAAAGACAATTCGGCATAATCACTTAGCAACACATCGCGTTGCATGTCCATCAACTCGTCCATGTCTCTACTTTGTTGCCACAGCTCACGACCAATTTCACGTCGTTCCTCCCTGGGAAGATCCGGATCAGCCATTTTTTCCATCAAGAGTTGCGTGCTGTCCAGCGAAGCTAATAATTTATTGTGAGCATCGATGTATTCAGGTGCAAGACCTTCGGTATTGATTTGACTAAAGAAGTCGCGGCGATTTTGAATGTCCGTCTGCACCCGCGCAGCGTACTCTTCACGACGTTGCTGACGCTCCGCATCACGTTGCGCCCGCTCTTCTTCCCGTTGCTTTTCAGCGGCCAGCTCTTCAGGACTTAAAATGGTGGGTGTTTGTGGATCTTTTGGCGCTACTGGCTCACGAATATTTGCGGTAAGGAAGGTCGCATCATCCATTTCTTCGACATCAATATCCGGAAACACCTGTCTGGGAGTCACACGAAGCTCGCTGGCCACCTGTTTGGCCTGAAGCAGGCGATTTTGCAGTTCAGCATTGGCCTTTTTTAATCCGCGGTTGGTGGCGGCTTCCTTCTCTAAATTAATTTCCGTTTCTTTCAATGCCATGGCCAACTTGTTACTGGTCTGATGTTCAGTGATCCACAGGATAGACATGGTGCCGGCGGCAATCAGCACGAGAGGAACGAGTATTTTTTCTATTTTAGTCATAAGAAAACTCCACAAAGGTTGCCGTCAAATTAACAAAGAACTTTAGCTTTGTATATTACTGTTTTCAAGGTGGACACGAATTGTTTTCAGATGCTCCACCATCTCTGCCAAGGATTCATTGGCAAGCGGCGACCCCGCCGCGCTGAGCAACTTACTTTCCTTTTCCAACATTTTCTCAACTAAAAGCCGACCTTTCTTGGTCAAAACCATCTGTTTGGACCGTTTATGTCGGGGATTGATTTGACTGGCCACCAGGCCCTCATCCAACAGCAAATTGATTTGTGTTTGAATAATTTGCCGAGAAACCAAACGCTCCCGAGCAAGATCAGGAACCGTACAGGCCCCTTCCCGATATAAACTGAATAACAAACTTCGTTTTGCCGAGGTTTGCCCCACCTTTTCATGAACTTGGTCCCCCAGCCATCGTAACCGATTGTGAAGGAGTCTAATTTCTTCAAATAAGTCTTGGTAGTGATCGTTACTGGTTTTCATATGAGCTTTCTTAAGGTTTATTACAAGAACGACAATTTTATTGTTTATATTTATTTGACAATATTAATGTCATCTGTACATCTTTATCTTATGAAAGCATCAACATGTATTCTCTGTAAAAATAAACTTTTGTTCGCAGTCATTGGACTGTTCATTGTCACTTCCTTCTGCTCATGTACGGTGATGAATTATCGATATAAAAGCTGGGATAAAACGGTTTCCCGAAATGAGGATGGCATCTTGGAATTCGCACAAGCTTGGGAAAAAGGCGAAGGCGAAAATGCGCTCCTATTTGTGCATGGCTTTGCTGATGGTCCTCATGTGTGGGAACCTCTAGGTACTGAACTTGCAGAGCGGGGTTACAGCGTCAAAGCGTTGCGTTTACCCGGTTGGAACGAACCGATTGAAAACAAACGCACTATCAACTTAGACGATTGGGAAGAAGCCATTGTACATGAAGTTTCAGACCTAAAACTCACTCACCCTAAGGTAGTGGTCCTTTCTCATTCTATGGGAGGATGCCTCACCACCGTTCTCGCACAAAACCATGAGCTGACGGCCGATGCCTTAGTATTGTATGCGCCGATGTTTGCAATCTCCAATGAACGCAGCCCCCTATTCACCTCAAGAACTTGGTTCAAAATTGGAAATGCAGTTTTACCTCGAGGCCTGATCATCGAAAGCAAATACGAAGAACATGCCCGGGTGAATCTGCCCAGACCCAAAACCGCGCGGGATCCTTTTAGTCCCAAAAACTTTTACAACATGCTTTTCGACTCCATGGACATTTTTGAAGCGCAATCTCCTGAGTTAGACATGCCGCTTTGCTTGGTCCTTCCGGGAGAAGACCACGTGGTCAGTAACCCACGTGCACAACAATGGTTTGAGGATGTAAACGCTCCCATCAAAACCTTAGTCATCGATGAACCCTCCGGACATGTTTTACCTTTGGACATCAACGAGCTTGCCGAAAGCGATAGGCTTGTCATATGGTTAACCGAACAAGGAATAGCTCCATGAAAAAAACACAAGATACTCTCGGCACCTTTCACTGGCACAATCTCGCTCAATTTGGCGGCGCCTTAAATGACAACCTCTTTAAATTAGCGGTCATCTACACCATGGTCATTGCATGGCCTGAAAAAGATCAAAATGAAGTCAATGCGATCGTAGGCGCCATTTTCGCACTTCCATTTCTATTTTTCATTGGTGCCGCAGGCATTTTAGCCGACCGCATCAGTAAATCGCGTATAGTACAATACATCAAATTGCTTGAAATAGGGGTGATGACCTTTGGGGCGGCGGCTATTTACTTTCATAATCGGTGGATGTTACTGGCGGGCATGTTCTTAATGTCTGTGCAAAGTGCCTTTTTCTCTCCAACAAAATTTGGCATCGTACCCGAACTGGTGGGCAGAAAGAATATTTCAAAAGCCAATAGTCTCATGCAAGCTGCCGGATATTTAGCCATGATTTTGGGTACAGCATCCGCCCCCTTATTTAAAAACATGTTGGGGAAATGGACAGGATTGGCCTGTGTAGCAGTTGCTGTATTGGGTTGGTTAGCCTCTACACGCATTGAAAAAACGGCTGTGGCAGGAGGCGAAGGAAAAATCAGTGTGTTTTTCTTCAAAGACATTTTCAAAAGCATCAAAATCATTCATCAAGATGGTTTTCTCTCACTGGCTGTATGGGGATCTGCTTTTTTTCTCATGGTGGCGGCCTTTGTGCAACTGAATATCTTATCCTACGGTCCCCATCATTTGGGCATGCCCAACCAAGAATCAGCAACCTTTCTCTTTTTAGTAGTCGCATTCGGCATCGGAACAGGGTCTCTCCTCGCGGGAAAAGTCAGTCGACACAGTATAGAATTTGGAATTGTCCCGATCGGTTCAGGCTTGCTGGCACTGAGTTGTATCGGCTTATGGGCCATCCCTGGAGGCGCCACTTGGGGTGCCTACGCGTTCTGTTTCATGATGGGCTTTGGCGCAGGATTATTTGTGGTGCCCGTGCAGTCTTTCATCCAGTTCCGTTCGCCTCCTGAAAAAATGGGGGAAATAATTGCAGCCTCGGGATGGTTAAGCTGGATGGGTGTACTGTTGGCCGCCTTACTTCTTCATTTTTGTTCCGCGACCTTAGGCCTCACTGCTGCCACAAACTTTTTGGTGATTGGCATCTTGGTTTTTGTGATGGCAATTGTTTCCTACATTGCCCTACCCGATTTCTTTGTGCGCTTTTTATTGATGTTTCTTACCCGCTGTTTTTATCGGGTGCGCACCTCAGGTGAACGCAATTTACCCGCTCAAGGCGGCGCATTACTTGTAGCGAATCATGTAAGTCTCATGGATGCTTTGTGGATTTGCGCCATCCAGCAACGTCGCATCCGTTTTGTGATGTCACGTACTTATATAGAAGAAAGTTCTTGGTGGATGCGGGGGCTTCTGAAATTAGGTGGCGTCATCCCCATTCACGAAAATGACAACCCGAAAGCTATTCTTAAATCGTTGCAGGCCGCCCGTAAGGTAATTGAACAAGGCTATATTGTGGCGATTTTCCCTGAAGGCCATCTGTCGCGCACAGGTCACATGCTTCCCTTTAAACCCGGCTTCGAACGTATCGTAAAAGGAACGGGCGCCCCCATTTTACCCCTCTACATTGAAGGAGGTTTCGGATCCCGCGCCAGTTACGCTTTTCAAAAACCCGTTTTGCTTCATCCCAAAGACTTTAACCGTCAGATTACGGTTGCGATTGGAGCCCCCCTTCCCTGTACCAGCAAAACAGAAGAAGTACATTTGGCCGTGCAAAACTTAGCCGCGACCGCAACCGATGCCTTTGCGCCCATTCGCGGATCAGCCGGGAGTTGTTTTGCACGTTGTGCACGTCGAAACTGGTCCAACATTGCCATTGCCGATTCTACAGGCAAACAACTCACCTACGGGAAAACCCTAATTGCGGCCTTGCTGTTACGCAAAAAATTCAGCCAACTCCTTGCCGGCGATCCTGAAGAAATTGGCTTATTGCTGCCACCTTCGGTAGGTGGTGCCTTGGTGAATATCGGCATCACCTTAGAGAATCGAGTAGCCGTAAATTTAAACTACACCTCTTCACCTAAATCGATGGCCTCCGCCATGGAGCAGGCAGGTATACAAACCCTGATCACCTCTAAGAAGTTTTTAGAAAAGTTTCCAGAAACGCCCCTGCCCGAACGGGTGCTGTACGCAGAAGATTTGCTCACCGGATTCTCCGGCACACAAAAAATTCTGGCCTTGCTCAAAGCAAAATTTCTCCCCCTTCCCCTGTTAATCAGTGATCGGTTATGGGCCCCCGAAGATCCGCTCACCATTTTGTTCAGCAGTGGCTCCACATCCAACCCCAAAGGGATCTTGCTTTCGCATCACAATATTTTGTCAGATATTGACGGCTTCTCAGTTGTCGCGCGTACTCAAGCGTCCGACTCGATTTGCTCGGTTTTACCTTTCTTTCATTCCTTTGGTTTTACGGTAGGTCTATGGTTTCCGCTCACCAATGGCATCCGGGTCGCCTATCATCATCATCCCCTTGAAACCGATGCAATCAGTGCGATTGCAGAAGCCAATCAATCGACCATTCTCATGGGAACACCTACCTTTTTGATGGCCTGGGTACGTAAAATAAAACCCGAATCCTTTACCCATTTGCGGTGGGTGGTCGTAGGTGCTGAGAAATTGCGACCCAAACTCGCAGACATGTTTGAAAAACGTTTTGGCGTACGTCCACTGGAAGGCTATGGTGCTACGGAATGTTCACCGGTTATTGCAGTCAATGTACCCAATGTTGAGGCCGACGGCTTATTGCAACAAGGCGCCGTCGAGGGCTCGGTAGGGAAACCTCTACCCAATGTATTGACACGCATTCTGGATCCGGACAGTGGTGAGCCTGTTGAGGAAGGAACCCCCGGCTTGTTATGGGTGAAAGGACCCAATGTCATGCAAGGGTATGTGGGCAATCCTGAGAAAACGGCCGAAGTCTTAGTGGATGGCTGGTACAACACGGGAGATATTGTAAAGCAGGATGAAAACGGCTTTATCATTATTACCGATCGCCTGACCCGATTCAGCAAACTCGCCGGTGAGATGATCTCCCATTCAGCCGTAGAAGAAGCACTTCAAGAAACACTGGGCTGCACTCCGGATAAATTAGCCGTAACCGGGATTGCGGATGAACGCAAAGGTGAGCGCCTGATCGTGGTGTATCACCAAGATATGGGTGATTCAGCAGCCTTCCAAGAAAAGGTCTTAAAAATGTCAGTGCCCAATTTATGGAAACCTGACAGCCGGGCGTGGATTGCGGTAGAAGCTCTCCCCACCCTGGGTACCGGTAAATTAGATCTGAAAGGACTTAAAACCATTGCGGGAACGATTTAAAATACGATTATCAGTCCTCTTCATCAGACGCCTTGGTATGTGATGAAGAGGCCCCCTTCAGCTTCGCAACTCTCAGGGGCATACGCCACACGCCAAAAGATCTGAAGCAGCTCGACAGGCACCTTGTCAACTAACTCACGGCCAAGTGAGGAGCAAAAAAAGAGACCCGTATGATTTACGAGTCTCTTTTTGTTTATCGAATACTCACTAAAGGTTAGTAAGTATCGGGGAACCAATTTTTCAAAATCTTCTCACCTGAACCATCATTTTTCATTTGATCCAAGATCGCATTCACCTGTTCCAACAGTTCCATATTAGATTTAGAGATGGCCCAAGCCAGAGGCTCTGTATTGATGATTTCAGGGAAGGCCACCAATTCGGCTTCATTGTTGGATGCAATCCACCAAACTTGGGTGGCGTCATGAATCATCATATTGATACGTCCACTTTTCAAAGCGGCCACCGCGTCATCTTTACTTTTGTAAACGAGAACCGTGGCTTTCGGATATGCATCTTTTGCAAAGATTTCACCTGTGGTGTCTTTTACAGTACCAATCGTGCTGTTTTGTTGACGAATAATACTCTGAACCAAACCAGACGCCGCATAATCAGAACGACGGAACAGAGGAGTCAAGCCCGAGAGCATATAAGGTTTGGTGAAGTTCACGCGATATTCACGGGTGGGCGTCACGGTCATTCCCGACATGATAATATCCGTTTTATCATTCTCTAAATATTCCATTTGCTTGGGCCATGGCACTTCAACAAAAACCAATTTACGATTTAATTTTTCACTGACTTCTTTCGCAAATGACGCTTCAACGCCGACAATTTTACCATCTGTTTTATAAATGAGCGGAGGCGAATTGGGTGAAATCCCTACCCTTAAAATATTAGGATTGGGTTTCACATTCGAAACACATGCACTGAGCATGGTTAAAAGAGGGAGTAGAACTAAAAATCGTTTCATTATTAAAATTGTTTTGGTTATTTTCGGTACGTAAGAAACGTCACTATGGATCAAAATCAAAAAAGTTCCATCCCTAAATGGGAAGGGCTGTTTATAAATTGATCACAAACTTTATCTTTGTTGCAAGAATGCGGTCGGCTCAAAATAAAAAACTTTGCTTTACGCGTCTACATCTGACGCGACTCAAGACTCGACAAAGCCCCGCTTTTCAGATGAAGAGACTCTATGCCTGCATCACCTGTATTATCTGTCATCTTACCCATTTATAACGAATCTGAAGCGATCGTTCCCGTCATTCAAGAGCTCATCGATGTGTTAGAGCATCACTGGGCGTCAAATTGGGAAGTATTAGCTGTGAATGATGGATCAACTGACGATACGGCAGAAAAGATTTTAGAACTCTCTGCAACCTATCCTGGACTCCGTTTATTGGATCTCGCAGAAAATGTAGGTCAATCCGGTGCGCTGTGGCTCGGCTTTCGTCAGGCACGCTCCACCTGGATCGCGACCTTGGATGCCGATGGTCAGAATGATCCTGCTGATTTACCCGGCATGATGGAGATGTTGGGAGATGCGGATGCTATTTTTGGATATCGGGCAGAACGTAAAGATACCTGGTCCAAAAAAATTGGCAGTAAATTAGCCAACGGCGTGCGCAACGGCATTTTGAAAGAAGAAATTCGAGATACCGGATGTGCCATCAAAATTTTCAAGAAAAGCCTTACCGAGACCCTTACCCCATGGAATGGTATGCATCGCTTTTTGGGTTCATTGTTCATGATGCAAAAAGCCAAGATCGTGCAAAAGCCCGTAAATCATCGACCACGCTCTGCAGGCACCAGTAAATACACCAACTGGGGACGCCTCAAAAAAACGTGGTGGGATTTATTTGCGGTGAGATGGTTGCGCTCTCGTTATGTGCGGGTACAGCTCAAAGGCGAATAAACGCCCCACCCTTTTTTAAACGTTCCTCATCGATTTATGCCTTACATCCATCGTATCCACCCAGAGATTCTGCAACTGACGGATAGCCTTGCACTTCGGTGGTATGGATTATCATATTTGGCAGGTTTTTTAGCGGGCTATCTCCTGCTCAAAGTCTTGATCCGGCGGAAATTGTTCAATGTGAGCGTCGAACAACTTCAGGATTGCCTCACCAGCTTCTGTATTTTCGGCATCATGCTTGGCGGACGCTTGGGATACTTTCTCTTTTACCAACCCCAAAGTTTGCTCAAGGACCCCTTGCAACTTCTGCGTGTTTGGGAAGGAGGCATGGCCAGTCACGGAGGGATTATTGGGGGAATTTTGGTATTAATTTGGTGGGCGAAAAAACACAAGGTCTCCTTTTGGCATCTCAGTGACAACTTCGCCGTAGTGGTTCCGCTCGGCATCGCTTTCGGACGACTGGCCAATTTCATCAATGGAGAACTTTGGGGACGTCCCACTTCAGTTCCCTGGGGCATGGTGTTTCCTCTAGAGAAAACGGTCTTTAATCCGGGCAATGAATGGGGACATTTACGTTACGACCTCCCTACCCTGCAAGCGGCCTATGAAAATGGATTTCTGGTCACCCGTCATCCCTCTCAACTCTATCAGGCCCTCTGCGAAGGTTTCTTGTTATTCGCCCTCCTGTGGTTTTTGCGCAACCGCCCATGGAGTCAGCAACAGCAAGGGCGTCTTAGCCTGGTCTTTTTGATTGGATATGCCTTCGCTCGTTTTTCCATGGAGTTTTTTCGTGAACCCGATGCGCGCCTATTTTTTGGATGGATGAGTACAGGTCAGTTTTTATCATTGTTTATGATTTTGGGAGCAGGAATAGGATTGGCCATATTATCCAAAAAACAGGAACCGACCACGGCTTGACCCCCAGCGAAAGCTTTGCAGAGGGGAACTCGGGAAGGTCCCTACGCAATCCCCCATTGCATTCTTGCATCCTCACGCTGGCTGCGCTATCAGAAGCGCATGAAAATATTATTTGTTGGTGACATTATGGGCTCTGCCGGCCGTGCGGCATTTATGGACATTGCGATTCCGATGAAACAGCGGGGCGAAGTGGATGTAATTATTGTAAATGGTGAAAATGCAGCCAATGGAAAAGGCATTAATCCAGATATGGCTGCAAAATTTTTAGATGCCGGTGCCGACGTGATTACCCTCGGCGACCACACCTACGATCAGCGTCAGATCATGAACTACTTAAATGAAGAAGAACGGATCGTACGGCCCGCCAACTTTGCGCCCGGCACTCCCGGTAAAGGATGGGTCACCGTACAAACCTCTGCAGGTCCGTTAACCGTGATCAACTTGATCGGACGGGTGTTTTTAAATCCCAGCGATTGCCCCTTCAGAACCGTCGACAAAATTTTAAAACTCGCCCCCAGAAATCAACCCATTTTTGTGGACATGCATGCTGAAGCCACCAGCGAAAAAGTAGCCATGGGATGGCATTTGGCCGGTCGGGTTTCTGCAGTCGTCGGCACCCATACGCACGTTCAAACCTCAGATGCACGCATCCTCAATCAACATACCGCCTACCTGACAGATGCCGGCATGACCGGGTCAAAGGATTCAGTCATTGGCTGCAAACGTGAAGCCGTGTTAAAGCGTTTTCTCACCGGATTACCCGCACGTTTTGAACCTGCGGAAGAAAACGTCTCTTTGGAAGGATTTCGCGTAGACTGTGACCGCAGTGGTAAAGCGACCCTCGCGGAGGCGGTGCGCATTCAGCATGAGCGCTGAAGAGCCATTCAAACCTAAAATTTTAAGCATCCGGGAAGTCACCGGACAAGTGCGCCAATTGCTTGAAAAAGGCATTGGTCGCGTGTGGATTGAGGGTGAATGCTCCAACGTTTCTACTCCCCATTCAGGTCATATCTATTTCACCTTAAAAGATGAACATGCCCAAATTCAGGCGGCCTGGTTTAAAGGGCGTCGGGCAGCGGACGCTGTGTTGCCCAAAGAGGGCATGAAGTTGCGCGCCTACGGATTGATTACGGCCTACGAACGCGGTAGCCAGATTCAGATCATGGTCGAACAGGCGGAAGACAGCGGGTTGGGCGATTTGCAAAAACGCTTTGAACTGTTAAAGCAAAAATTGAAAGCTGAAGGCATGTTTGATGCCGACCGCAAACGCCCGCTACCAGTTCTGCCCCGCAAAATAGGAATGGTAACCTCTCCAACAGGAGCGGCCATTCGGGATATGCTTCAAGTGCTAAATCGACGCTATCCCGATCGACAGGTGTTGATTGCGCCAGTACCCGTACAAGGTAATGCGGCCGCAAACAGTATCGCCAGGGCCATTGATTATTTTAATCAGGCACAAAATGTAGATGTGCTTATTATCGGTCGTGGAGGCGGATCCCTCGAGGATTTATGGGCCTTTAACGAAGAAGTGGTGGCCCGAGCCATTGAACGCTGTACCATTCCTTTAATTTCGGCCGTGGGGCATGAAGTTGATTTTACCATCAGTGATTTCGTAGCGGATTTAAGAGCCCCCACCCCTTCGGCCGCCGCAGAATTGGTGGTTGGACAGAAAAAAGAGTTTGAACAACAGGTCAACCGTCTACAACAACGCCTTCGTAGTGCATTGCAACAAAAAGGATTGCACTTACGTAATCGATTAAACCAGTTGCAGGCACACAAACTCTTTCACGAACCGGTACATTTGGTATCCGGCTATCGTCAGAAAGTGATTCGTTACGAAGACCGAATGCAACGGGCGCTGTTGCGCGAGGTGAAAGAGCCACAGCACAAACTGTCGGAACAACGCTTGGTCATGCAACATCGCTTGGAACACCAATTGCGTGAAAGCCAACGGCATCTGGATGAGCTAGATCAACAGCGCCACCGCGCTTTAAAAAGCCATGTCGAACAACAACGAAATCGACTCAAAAGCTGCGAGCAACAGCTCAATGCCTTTAACCCCTTTCAAGTGTTGAGACGTGGATTCAGCATCACCCGGGATGAACATGGAAAAGTGATCACCGATATTGCAGATCTTCAACCCGGCCTTCAACTCGAAACCATCACCCATCAAGGAAAACTTCATTCCACCTTGGATCGGACAGAGCAGAACGGCCAAGCCTCCTAATGCTTAAACTCTGAAAAGCGGCCCTCCACCAAAAAAAAATCCCGACCCATAAAAGGATCGGGACTCAACGCGTCTGTAAGAACGCTCGCGCGTTAGATTAATAAGTGGTGAGAATAAAATCTAAACGAATGGTGTCAAAATCAGGCGTTCCTGAATTGTAGTCAATATCCATCCAGGTGCGATTATAGCTCAACTGAACCGCGAAGCTTTCGCTGAACTCGCCACGCAAACCCAGGCCTACCCCATAACTAAAACCATCTTCAGTTTTGGTAGGCACATAGCTGTTACACACATAACCCCACCATGGGTCGTAGTAACAGTTTGTATCAGGCAAACCGTTAGGAACATTGGTGTCGACAAAGCTGTAGCCCAACATTCCCGAGATAAAGGGCGTAAATTTCCCTGGCAACACGTAGTAGGTCGCATTCAAGGCAATGGTTGAGCTGTCCATGAGGTTGCTATATTTGTTCGACTCACCCTCATCATTCACTGTCGTGGCAGTATAATCTCTGGATTCCCACATAAAACTTCCACCCAAACTGAATTGGTTGGTGAAATGATAATTCGCCAAGAAACCAAAACCAAAGCCATCTTTTAATTTGATCTGCGACCCCCCTTGCCCATTGATGGTATCGGATAAGGAAAAACTAAAGGGTAAACCCATGTCCCAGGTGCCCATGCGGTTAGAGAGCTCAGCTTGAGCGGATGCCACCAGCGGGATGCTCATGAATAAAAACAAAAAAGCTCCACATATTTTTTTTGATAACTGGCCTAAACGCATAATTTCCGTCCTTGGGTAAAGTGAATAACGATAGCCACGCGTATCGAAAAATAGCTAACCCATCCAGCAAAAAGAGACCCGCCGACGCAATAAACATCTCGGTGATCCATCACATCTCTTCCTGGCAAATATCCATAATCACCCGCAAGAAGTATGTTTAATATCAAAAAGCCACGAAGGAAAGACCTTCGTGGCTTTGGTTCATTCGGGTAGGCGAATGACTTAGTAGCGGTAATGATCCGGTTTGTAAGGACCTTCCTTAGGAATACCGAGATACGCCGCCTGTTTTTCGGTTAGAGTATCCAGCTTCACATTCAAACGAGGTAAGTGCAAACGAGCAACTTCTTCGTCTAAGTGTTTGGGCAAGACATATAAACCCACAGGATAGTTTTCTGGATTTTTAAACAGTTCGATCTGAGCCAATACTTGGTTGGTAAAGCTGTTAGACATTACAAAACTGGGGTGACCCGTCGCACAGCCTAAGTTCATCAAACGCCCTTCGGCCAGCAACACAATTTTATTTCCGCTGGGTAAAGTGATTTGATCCACTTGTGGTTTAATATTTTTCCACTCATATTTTTTCATAGCGGAAACCTGAATTTCACTATCAAAATGGCCAATATTGCAGACCACAGCGCCTTCACGCATTTCCAGCATGTGAGCTTCGGTGATGACATCACAGCAACCGGTAGTGGTCACAAAGATATCGCCTTCTTTGCACGCATCTTTCATCTGAGCCACTTCGTAGCCATCCATGACCGCTTGCAGCGCGCAAATGGGATCCACTTCCGTCACGATTACCCGTGCCCCTTGACCACGTAAGGCCTCCGCACAGCCTTTACCCACGTCACCGTATCCGGCAACAACAGCAATTTTACCCCCCATCAAAATATCGGTCGCGCGGCAAATACCATCAGGTAGAGAGTGACGGCATCCGTATTTGTTATCAAATTTAGATTTGGTCACCGCATCGTTCACATTGAAGGCGGGGAACAGCAATTCGCCTTTGGCGTGCATCTGATACAAGCGGTGAACGCCTGTGGTGGTTTCTTCGGAAACCCCCTGAATAGAGGCCGCGAGTTTTGCGAAACGACCCGGTGTTTTTTGAACAGCTTTACGTAGTTGGGCGTAGAGGACAGCTTCTTCTTCACTTTCAGGCTCAGCATCCAAGACCGTAATATCCTGTTCTGCTTTAAGACCTAAGTGTACATATAAGGTGGCGTCTCCACCATCATCCAAAATCATATTGGGATAGAGATCAGGGCCCCAATCCAGAATTTTATCGGTATATTCCCAATACTCTTCGAGGGTTTCCCCTTTCACGGCAAAGACGGGGGTTCCCTTGGCCGCCACAGCCGCGGCCGCTTCATCTTGCGTGGAGTAAATATTGCAACTGGCCCAACGCACTTCGGCACCCAAAGCTTGCAAGGTTTCAATCAACATTGCGGTTTGAATGGTCATATGCAAGGATCCGGCAATACGGGCACCTTTTAAGGGTTGGCTTTCACCATATTGATCACGCAACGCCATCAGGCCGGGCATTTCATTTTCAGAGAGGTCCATTTCCTTGCGGCCATAAGCCGCGAGAGCGATATCTTTGATGATATATTCAGTTTTTGTATCGAGTGTATCCGTCATAGTCCATCCTTCGTCATTTTCGGTTTTTGGGCAGTCATGAGCAGTATCGGCAAATCGGGAGTAGCACCAGGTAATTGGGCCACCTCCCCGGTTTGCAAACCGGCTTCTGTAAAATAAAGTTCAAGTTGTTTGGGTTCGAATCCAAGCCATAAATCGGCGTATTGATCCCGCACCCACTCTTGTTCGTGAGCGATTAAATCTAAAATAAGTAAACGGCCACCGGGACGTAACACCCGGGCGGCTTCTTTGATGGCCGCCGCAGGTTGGGAGGCGTGGTGCAAGGCTTGACTGATAAATACGGCATCCATCTCACCATCTTCAATCGGTAACTTTTCCAACTCACCTTCTTCCGTTTGGACTTTGTCCCCTAGTCCTGCGGCTTCGGCGGTATCCCGCAGCGTCATGAGCATGCGCGGCGATAAATCAACCGCCACTACCAATTCGCAAAAACGAGCCAAAGAAAGGGTTAACGCCCCTTCACCTGCGCCCACATCGGCGACTTTGCATCCCGAAAACCCGATAGCCAAGGCCGCCGCCACGGCGGACCAGCCTCCACCCGGTTCGGTTAAGGATCCATATCGCCCGGCTAAATCATCGAAAAAATCCCTATTTCTGGAAATGCGCTGATTGAGGATCAGGCGAACCGAAGCTTTATCTTCATTTGCACCCGAGATTTGGGCCAAAGACCGATCGATCACTTGATTCAATTCAGGATCCGAGAAAGCGGGACCACGATGATAAAAAACCGAGGTCCCATTGCGTCGGGTTTCCAATAATCCGGTTTCTCTCAGTGGTTTGAGGTGACGACTAACCGTTGATTGGGGTTGCCCCAACACTCTTACCAACTCCGCAACTGATAATTCGGCTTGCGAAACTGCACGTAAAATGCGTAAACGACACTCATCACTGAGTGCTTTGAACAAATTTAGAGTTGAGCTTGCTGTATCCATCTGTATTTCCGGATATACGAATATAGTTGTTCAGCCTGAGAATGCAAATGGAAAAGATCAAGCAACTATAGATTGTGTAATGCGGGGGATTTGTTAGGAAAATCCTCTGTGCCGAGATTGGCAAACAACTTTTGAAGGAAGAAAACATGGCGACAAAGAAAAAAGGATTAGGACGAGGACTCAATGCATTGATGCAACAAGGCACGGGTCCCGCCCCTCAAACACCCCCTCCCTCCAGTAAAAAAGCGACGCCAAAAGCGGCTCCTAAAAAAACAGAGCGCAGCAAATCTGTCGCCAAAAAAGCAACGCCTGCCAAATCAGAAGCTAAATCTGCCCCCAAGCCTGAAGCCAAACTCGATCCCAAGGTCGCCCCAAAATCTGAACCCATACCGGAGTCAACACCAGAGCCTAAAGTGGCCGCTCCCGTTGAAGCAACAGTGAAGGAAGGCATTTCTGAAGTGGCAATCCATTTGATTACCGCCAACCCCTATCAACCCCGCACACGCTTCGAAGAAGAAGGCTTAGAGGAGTTAACCCAATCCATTATTGAAATGGGTGTACTCAGTCCCCTGTTAGTGCGTCAACGTGCCGAAGACGGCATGGGATACCAATTGATCGCAGGGGAACGTCGTTTCAGGGCGGCACAACGTGCGGGTCTGAAAA
Organism: Kiritimatiellota bacterium B12222; assembly: GCA_029719485.1. Lineage (GTDB taxonomy): Bacteria > Verrucomicrobiota > Kiritimatiellia > SS1-B-03-39 > UBA6053 > UBA6053. The sequence goes on from CP120722.1 coordinate 2,995,390, forward strand.
AAGTGCCGGTGCTGTTACGTACCTTAAGCGACCAGGAAGCACTTGAAATTGCCTTGGTCGAAAACTTACAACGTCGTGACCTGAATATCATTGAAGAAGCCGAAGGATATCACCGTTTAGCCGTAGAATTTAAAATGACCCAGGATGCGATTGCCAAAAGTGTGGGCAAAGGACGGGCAACCGTAGCCAATGCCATGCGATTGTTGGCACTGGCACCTTCCGTACGGGAATTGGTGTCAGATGGACGCCTCAGCAATGGACATGCAAAAGTGCTGTTGGCCTTAGAGCTTCCAGAAGAGCAAATCCTCTTGGCCAAAAACACCCTCAAAGAAAACTGGAGTGTGCGGGAACTGGAGCGTCAGATCAAAAAACGCCTCAATCCTGTAAAACCAAGAAGCTTAACATCGAAAAATGATATTCCGGCAGATCATGTTCAGTTCCTCACAGACAAATTACATGAAAAATTCGGGACCAGTGTTCGCATTGTGCCCAGCAAGAGCTTGCCGAACGGCAAAAAGCAACGGGGTAAATTGGAGATCGATATCTACTCCAATGATGACCTCGATCGGGTCTTGGATCTGCTGGGACTCAGCGACGCGATGTAACAGAGCCCTGCCCCCTCACAGGCTCGCCTTTTTTATCTCACGGATTCCCGTCTCGCGACGCGAATATCTTTAGCGTGACTTCTTATCCAGCTTGATTGCGGCCGCGAAGAGCGCGTCACATTCCTGTTCCAACACGCCTCCAATCAATTCGCACTGAAGATCACCCTTCGCACGGGAGACCACTTCTTTCGCGGGCAAATCAATGTGACGGTAATCCAGTTCGCGAAGCGTTTGGATAGAACTTCCGTAGACCACTCGCGGTATACCCGTCCACAGAATTCCGCTCATACACATGGGACAGGGTTCTGCAGTCACATATAAAATACAATCCTGCCAACGCACATCGCCACCCGCTTTTCGGGTGGCTTCATGAATGACTTCCAACTCACTATGAGCCACCGGATTCCGGTAGGCACGGTTCACGGCGGTGGCGAGCACCTCCCCTTCCCGACTATCCAACAACAAGGCCCCGAAAGGGCGTTGAAGATTTTGACAGGCCGCTTCTATGGCCTGTTTCATATAGGATTCGTGTTCGATTTCGAGGGAGGTTTCCTTGCTCATGTCCCTAATGTATCCTGAAGCACCTCCGATGTCGAAAGTAAAAAGTCAGAGATCAAAATCGGCCACTTTCAGATCATAAATTCCACAGCTTGCCACCCTCCATTCCCCTAGCAGAATGGGGAGTTTCGGGTTGAACCACGCGTACACTCCGCGAGTTCATTTATCGGAACTCATGAGTCGAGCCCTGATTCAAACGCATGAAATACTCGTCTTAATTCCGTGCGTCTTCAATCCGTTTGCGAAAGTATCGGGCCAATTTCAGGTATAACTCAGGACCGTCCACTGCGTCCTCTACACCAAAATCGATATTGGGATTGTCATTCACTTCAATCACCACTACCCGCTCGCCAATTTGCTTGAGGTCTACCCCATATAATCCGTCGCCCATAATTTTGGAGGCTTTTAAAGCCGTTTCAATGACCAAAGGTGGCACCTGATACAAAGGCACCGTATCTGCATTACCCTCCTGATCATTTTTCTCATCGGCCGCCCAGTTGTAAATTTGCCAGTGTCCTTCCGCCATATAATATTTACAGGCAAAGATGGGTTCATTTCCCAACACCCCAATTCGCCAGTCGTAATCGCTGGGCAAAAATTCTTGCGCAATAATGAGATCGGAGGATTTGAGCATTTCCTTTAGTTTGATGAGTGCCGCAGCTTCATCTACACATTTATGCACGCCCAAGCTGAAGGCGCCATCAGGTTCTTTGAGCACACAGGGAAAGCTGATGTGAGCGAGGCCGTGGGCTTTAAGGTCACGTTTGGTGAGCACCCAGGTGCCTGGCGCAGGCAAGCCGGCCCGCTCTAAAGATTCAGCCAAAAAAATCTTATTAGCACTTTTCAAAATCGACCAAGGATCATCTACCACGATCAACCCTTCTGCATGTGCCATGCGGGCCAATCGAAAGATGGCTTTATCCACGGCCGTGGTTTGACGGATAAATACGGCATCAAATTCGTTAATGCGTCCGATGTCGCCCGTCTGAATTCTCTCCACATAAAAACCCGTACTGCGGGCCGCCTCTTCAAATAGCTGGAGTGCTTTTTCATTCGATGGTGGATGCGCTTCTTTGGGATCCACCACCATGGCCAAATCATAACTGTATTTCTTCCCGGGTGAACTGTGTCGTTCACGTTTTAAGATCACTTCTCGCAAAGAGGATTGTAACAGGCTGCGCTCAGCATCCATGAGATGCTTGATATTGAGGGGACGAATGGAGGAGAGTTGCCAGCGCTGATCCTTGATGGCAAAGCTGTACTCCATCATGGGCGCAGGAAAAAGCCGATAAAGGTCGCGCGCTAACTTGCTTACTCCGGCTGACGGAGATTTGCCACAAAATACACGAAAGGTGATTTCCTGCTCCTTTCGATCTTTAAACGCCTGTTTGATACAGTCCTCAATTTCTTCGGCAAAGGAACGTGCCACCATCAGCATGCGCACATCTCGAATGGTGGCCACACCTGGGCGGGGAACTTGCCCACGGGCTTCGGCCAACAGCGAGACGTAATACCCTAAGCTTTGATAACGATAGCTGTTGCAGAGATTAAATACACGTACAGAACCTTTGGTTTCAGGGAAATCAGAGCTAAGATAATCCCGGGCCGAAATTACTTCAGCCGGCAAATCTTCAAAGGACCAGTGACGGGGATGGTCTACAATAATTAAGTTGCGAATGGTCATGCACGCTCAGCGGTTAGTCGTTTTTGTAAACGGAGCGCCCGAGTGTGGGGTCCGTAGTAATCAGGAAGTTCCGTTACCGGAAGAAAACCTTGGCGGAGATACCAAGAAATCAACTGAGGGTTATCGGCATCCGCTTCAAGGCGGAGAGAGGATTTATGGAGCGTGCGGGCACGCTGTTCGGCATGCGACATCAATCTTTCTCCTAAGCCCTGCCCTCGATACACTGACCGCACCGCCAAAGAATAAATCCGGATAGACTGAGGACTCAGTAGCAAGGTCATCGCCGCCGCAATATCCGAGGTCGCAGTTGAATAAACCCACACTTCCTGAGAGGCACTGTTTAAACTTAAAGCCAAACTTCTTCGACTTTCCTGACGTTGGGGAGGAAAAACCTCCTGCTCTAATCCCAACAAAGATGAAAGATCCGCAGCGGAGGCGGAGCGAAGAATGAGAGAAGACGAGAGAGTCTGCATGTGCCCTCATTTTGATCTGTCTTTTAGAAAAAGCAAATCACATCTTTCATCACAGGGACAAAAAAAAGACTCCGTAAAAACGGAGCCTTTCTTTGCGTAAGCCTGAAGCTTATCGAGAGTAGAATTCCACCACGGTAGCGACATCGCCAATCACGGGGATTTCTTCACGACTAGGAACACTGCTTAAACGGCAGCTCAAGTCTGCTTCGTTGGTGGTCACATACGGAACTTTTTCCGCCATGGCCAACGCGTTTTTGAAGCAATCCATGGCTTTGCTCTTTTCACGAACTGAGATTTCGTCACCCATTTTCACTTGGAAACTAGGAACGTCAACTTTTTTGCCGTTTACGAGGAAATGACCATGGTTCACGTATTGGCGAGCCGCAAAGATTGAGCGGGCAAAGCCAGCGCGCAATACAACGGTATCCAAACGAGATTCCAAAGACTGAATGAGAACATCAGGAGTAGGATCCTGACTACGTGAGGCTTTTTCATAAGCCAGACGGAGTTGTTTTTCACTCATGTTGTACTGGAAACGGATGCGTTGTTTCTCCATCAACTGACGACCGTAGTCAGACAATTTAGAAGGACGACGTCCTTTACCGTGTTGACCGGGCGGATGGCCGCGGGTCTCCAGATATTTTTGGGACTTAGGGGTAATGGCAACGCCTAAACGGCGAGATTTTTTGGCTTTAGGACCACGATAGCTCATGCAGACTCCTGATAATTCATCAAAATAGGTTGTATTAATTAGGAAATTGGGTCGCTTCTTATATGTGCCCCGTCCTCGGTTGCAATCATAAAAAGGTAAAATTCATCAACTAAAAATCACGGACTTCCTAAAAGTCCCGCTGAGACAGCGCTCTATAACCCAACATCAAGGGGACACCACCCGCAAAAGCGGATATAGAAACGATATAAATGCACGTAAAAAGGGTTATTACACCTTCCGGAAGCGCAAAAGTGGCACCTAGCACCATCATATGTGAAATAATCCCAGGAATTAAAACCAAGAGGATGACAGTGAGCAAGGTGAGAATCAGATTTAAGGTTCCGCCGTATCCTGAAAGAATTTGAGCGGGGGTTTTAGGGCCTAATTCCATAAACATGGCCCCCAGTCCCGTGGACATACCCGCTAAAGCAAAAGCCACAGAGGGCATCAGGCAACGGCTGAGAATCAGGCTAGCATGCTCCACTTCCAACATGGCGTTGGACATCGCGGCCAGGCTGGTACCCACAAATGTTAACGCGATGGTCGCCAAGAAAAATTTATTAAGCATTAATCGCCCTAGTGAAGTGGGTGCCAGCCCCACCATCCACAGCGTACGAGACTCCAAGCTCATTTGTGGAAACACAAAACGAGCGCTCAAGGAACTCATGACCGCAGACAGACTGAACATATTCAGAAAGGCGATCAAATTGCTCCACACCGGATCCAAGTCGTTGTAACCCAAAGAGCCTAAATTTAAAAAGTAGAGCGCCAAGAGCCCAAAGAAGATCAGAAATTGCGTCCACTGACTCGGGTCCCGTATAAAAATAAGCACATCTTTGATGCCGTAAGCGCGCAGTGAACTATGACCGGGAAAAACGGCCTGAAGGGTTCGCGACGGCCAAGACGCTTGACGGGCCAACACATTGGACCCCACCAATTGACGTTGCAAGGTTTGTGGATAGATCACACTGCCCAAACGAGCCAAGAACAAAAACAACACCCCTACGGAACTGGCCAATAACACCAAAAAGATCCCTCCCCTTAGGGGATCGTTATTCGCAAAAGACAAAATCCCCTGCGCCATCCAACTGTTGGGCATCAACGGATAAGAAGCCAGCTGTAGACCGGGGACAAAATTGACCAGAACCATCATGTCTTCATTCTGATTGGCCTGCAATTCCCTTACATAACCCGCGGCGGAATAGGTCGCATACAATAAAGCCAAAAAGCCCAATAAACCCAAGGTGCGTCCTCGAGGAACAAATCGTACCACCAAGAGCATAAGCAATACCCCCAAGCCTGAGCAGAGCATCACGAACGGAATGGAAAACAACAAGGACCACAGCAACATGAGCAAATTCCACTCTCGGTAAAAGCCAAAGGCACCGATGAAAGGAATAATAATAAAGAAAAAAGCCCAACTGCTCATTAAAGTACTTTTCACCAAGCTGTAATAGAACAAATCCCGCATAGGGACCGGCCAAGTGAGCAAGCGTCGTACCTCAGGGGTTTGAAAGAGATTGGCATATCCCGTGACTGCGCCGGAGAGCATCAGCATGAAACCCAGGCCCATAAAAAACAAGGTGAAAAGCCGAGGCACCAAAAAGAAAGCCGCGCCACCCAAGCGGTACAAGAAATCAAAGCCTTCATAAAACAACCAGCTGAGACTGGCCAACCAGCAGATGCTAAACGATCCAATTAAAATAACTTTCAGTTTGGGTTGCTCATGCACCAGACGCACAGCACTTTGCAGCTCAAATAAATGGTTCCGGATGAGTAAGGTAGCAGCGCGCATAATAATTAGTGAAGCGTCAGTTCCAAAAAGAGATCTTCGAGACGATTCATACCGGGCGTGGCCGTATTGAGTTCGTCCAAGGTACCGCAGGCGACCAATTCTCCATGGTCAATAATGCCAATGCGATCACCTATCTCTTCGGCGATGGCCAGAATGTGGGTGGTCATCAGCACGGTCATGCCTCTTCGGGTATGCTCACGTAACAAATCTTTGATTAAGCGAATGCTATGAGGGTCCAGACCGATAAAGGGCTCGTCAACCAGCAACACCTTGGGTTCGTGCATTAAGGTGGCCGCGTAGATCACGCGCTGACGCATTCCATGAGACAAATCACGGTTCAAGGTATGAGCCCGATCGGTCATGCCAAAAATTTCTAACATTCTGGGCGCTTTCTCTCGTACATCTTCGCGCGACATCTGGTACAAGTCCCCTGTAAACAACAGAAATTCCATGGGAGTCAATCGTTCGTAGATAAAAGGCATGTCAGGAATGTAGCCGACCTGACTCCTCGCTTTGACAGGTTCTTTTGCCGCATCAATATCGGCAAGAATGATCCGGCCTGTGTCTGGTTTAACCAACCCGGTCATCATCTTGATACTCGTCGTTTTCCCTGCTCCGTTAGGCCCCAAAAAACAAAACAACTCCCCCGAAGGCACTTCTAAACACAATTCATTTACGGCGTGGAGCTGACCATAATGTTTATTCAAATTTTCAAGTCGAATCATAAGGTACCCGGGAGTTTAATAAAGGAGGATAAGGAGTCAGTGCTCATGAGTGTTAAAGGATCTAAGTAATTGCCTTGAGGTATTTTCATCGCATGACTGGCTTCACTTAAAACAAATTCGACCCCAAAAGGGGTATCCTGCCGCACAATGCGCCCGTACTCATCGACTTCCGCATGAAGAATCATCTCACCGATTTTCATTTCCACCTGAGTCACTTCCAACAGTTTGTCTTCACCGGGCAACAATTGCTGCGAGGTAGAGATACCTTTAATCGCCACCGTATGTAACTCACCGCTCATGGAAAAAGGGTCTAGGGTGCGGATATTCACTTCACCGCCCACTTTGACCGTTCTCAACCCCGCGTCCATTAAGGGAGAAGAGATAACCGCGCCTCTGGGAATATCAATTTGGCGCAGGATCTTAAAATCGTTAAACTGAACCGACATTTCAAATTTCTTGGACTCTGCGATGGGAAGAATGGAAAGTCGGCCTGAGTGCTCCCCGAGGGAAAAAGTCGACAAACTGGCAACTAATTTCTGGCGGGCATCCAATTTCACTTCGCTATTCAAACGCAACAAAGACAATTCACCATAGATGCGCATGCGCAACAAGAGTTGCGTGTTCAACAACAATTGCTCTTCGCCTTCACTTTCAACCATCTCAATGGATGAATTCACGTAACCCACATGCTTTCCGCCCGATTCCACTTTCATCCACGTATCGCGCAAGGCAGGCAAATGACGTGCCAGCTCTCTATACCCATCGACAGTGTCATCAAAAAGATGAGGGAAAGCCTCATAGCGAATCAACCACCCAAAGGTTCCCATCCACACGAGAAGAATAAAGAATTTTACCACGGCATTCAGATACATACCTTACCATAAATGCAAGGAGACATCTGCACAAGCATTCAACACTCCTTTTCACAATAAATTACCTGCACTGCACTCTTGAAGTTCACCGCTTCACTTATACAGGAAGAGCATGTCAAATAAAGAACCCACACAATTCCCTGCGTTGGCAGGTGTACAACGCATTCTCGCAGTCTCCAGTTGCAAAGGGGGTGTCGGCAAGTCCACTACAGCGGTGAACACCGCTCTCGCCCTCTCCCGTTATGGATTGCGCGTGGGATTGCTCGATGCCGACATCTACGGGCCCAGCCTCCCCACTCTCCTCCGTCCACAAGAAACCACTTTATTCCAAACCGAAGAAGGTCTGATCTTACCGCTGGACTGTCAAGGCATGAAGGTGATGTCTTTTGGCTGGATTGATCCCGATCAACAACGGGGAGCCGCCATTTTGCGTGGCCCCATGGTGTCACAAGTCGTCAGCCAATTGGCTACCCGGGTGGCATGGGGCGAGCTGGATTATCTGGTGATTGACTTCCCACCAGGCACGGGAGACATCCAATTGACCCTCACCCAACAATTGCCTATTGATGCGGCCGTAATTGTCACCACCCCTCAAGACTTGAGTTTTGTGGATGTGGTCAAAGGTATTCAAATGTTTGATACCGTGAAAGTTCCCACCGTAGCAGTGGTGGAAAACATGAGTTACTTCGAATGCGGATCCTGCAAAGAGAAACACCGTATTTTTGGAGAAGGTGCCCGCGAAAAATTGATCCAGCAGTTTGGGTTTGAACATACCTTTGAACTCCCCTTGGATCCCCGTTTGTCCAAGATGAGTGACGATGGACTGCCCATGGTGGCCAAATTGCCTGAAGATCCGGTTTCCCGCATCTATTACGATATCGCAGAAAAAGTGCATGGCGAAATCAACCGCCTGCAACAGGAAAACCCTGGAATTCCTTCGCTGAGCTACAATGTAGGTCAAAACTGTGAATTAACTTATCCCGATGGCCGCATTGTAGAGATTCCACCTTTTGAATTACGCTACGCCTGCAAATGCGCAGCCTGCGTTAGCGAATACACGGGCGAGCAAATCGTTAAACGTGAAGATATTGATCCCGATGTTTACCCCACAGAAATTTTACCTGTGGGACAATACGCCGCCAGCGTCAAATGGAGCGATGAACATCGTTCCTCCATCTATCCCTACGATTATCTCCAAGAAAAATTTGACCCACAACCATAATAGCGGGACTATAAGGGTATGCAAATTATAGAAACCCTTGGTATTATTTTTCTGATCGTCACCAGTCATGGTCAAATGGAAAACGGCAAAGCTACCGGTCTTTGGCTGGAAGAATTTGCTGTGCCATACGAAATATTTGTAGATGCCGGATATACCGTCTACGTCTTGAGTCCTGAAGGAGGGGAAGCGCCGATCGACCCGCGTAGCTTGCCCGAAACCCCTACCGAGCAAGAACAAAAAGCCATCGAACAATTGAAGCATACCCTGGCGCTCAAGGACTATCATGGTGTTCCTCCTGATGCTCTATTTTTTGCAGGTGGACACGGAACCATGTTCGACTTTCCTACCGATCCTACTGTTCAGGAATGGATCAAAGGAGCTCTTGCACAAGAACTCCCGCTGGCATTGGTCTGTCATGGACCCGCCGCATTGGTGGGGGCCACCAACGCAGAGGGAGAATCCTTCATTAAAGGGAAAAAAGTGACTGGATTCAGTAATGCAGAAGAAGAAGCCGTCAACCTCACCGAGGAAATGCCTTTCTTGCTGGAAACGAAACTCAAGGAATTAGGTGCAACCTACTCCTCGGCGGAAAACTTCACACCCTATGTGGTTGTCGATGGCTTTTTGATTACCGGCCAAAATCCACCCTCCAGTGCCGCAGTGGCCACAGAACTGATCCGATTACTCAAATAAAGGACCCTCGGGCGACGAAGAGTGGGGAGAAGAAGCTTGGGCCTTGGCCACAAAGTCGTCACAGCTGTCAATGGCCTGCACCTCTCTGTCATGTAACCCGCAGCGTTGTGTGAAAGGATGTAAAACATAGTGCATGCACTTCCTGCACATGCATGCCGTCTCTTCCTCCACATCAAAGATCGTTACGTTCTCAGGGACAGCATCCTCTCCAAACAACGCCGCCAAGGGATCTTTTTTCGGAGCAGAACGGAGAGACTGCGAGGCAGAGCTTTTGCCACAGGCACTACATCGCTGTGTTTCCCCCACTTTTTTAAAGCCATCATAAATCGCTTCGCTCAGCATCAGCGTTTCTTCACCACAATGTTCACATTTTTTAAACATGAGAGTATACAAATGCAAAAAACCCTTGGGGTCAAGCTCACGTATTGCCCTTGACTAAGCCGAGCGCCTTCGACAAATGAAGGAGCTTCAACTAGGAACTCAAAATGTTACAAAAACCACATCACTTTCTCATCATCGCCGTGCTTGGAGCTGGCTTATTTTCCGGATGCGTCAGCAACTCTGACAAAAGCGTTCCCATGCCTCCCAAACCTCCGGAAGATCGTATCCAATCCAAGATCAACCCCGGAAAAGAACGCACGCCCTTGCAAGAAACTCCGGCACCACCATCGGTACCTGCCCCTAAAGAAACACCTGAGCCTCCTGTAGCCGTGGAAGAAGCCCTCCCCTCAGGAATTTCGCTCAAACTAAAAGGCAAAGAAGTCACCTACAGCATCCTCGAAACCATTGATGATCCAGAAAAACGTACAGTGACAGTGGTCGCCAGTCCCACGACGCCTTTCAAAGTAGTGACCGAGGTCATGGATCGGGTGAACAGCATGGGATTCATGATCAATTTTCAAGCCGGAGATTAATGCAATGCCTGAACCTCAGCCGCCTGTACGTACCTCTACGCCTGAATTAGAAATTAAAGATGCACAATTGATCTTTCGGACCGCTTGGGAAAGCTTGGTTCGGGACTTTGGCATCAACAACCTGCGCTTCCCCAAAGAATTGATTTTATTGGGAGGAGCCCCTGGTTCAGGGAAAGGAACTCAAACCCGATTCATCAGCAACTTACGAGGCTTGACCTGTGACCCCATCGTGGTGAGCAGCTTGCTCAATAGTCCACAGGCGCAAAAGATCAAAGACAGCGGCGGCATGGTAGGCGATAAAGAAGTAGTGGATATTCTGCTTCGCGAATTATTGAAGCCGGAATACCGTGACGGCGCTATTTTAGATGGATTCCCCCGAACCACCGTTCAGGTAGAGTGCTTAAAATTACTCACCCATCAGATGAACGAACTGTGGCGCACCCATCACAACACCCCTTTGGCCACCCAATTCAGAAAACCCATTATCCATGTGGTGATCTTATTTGTTGAAGAATCGGTCTCCATTAAACGACAAATTCAACGTGGAAAAGATATCTTACGTCACAACGAAGAAGTGCGTGAAACCGGCGTCGGCACCATTCAGGAAGTCAGAGCCACCGACCTCGAAGAGGAAACCGCACGTCGTCGTTACAAAGTATTTAAAGAGCAAACTTGGTCTGCACTTACCTCCCTCAAAGAACGTTTCTTCTACCATTTCATTAATGCCCAAGGCGGCATCAAAGAAGTCGAACGCAATATTGAACGAGAGTTGCAATATCAGAGTTCTTTAGAGCTGGATCCCATCACCTTCGATCTCATGCGGGATATCCCCCTCGCCCAAGAGATTGTGATCCATGCCCGACAAGAGCTGGTGCATCGTTTAGATGCCTACGCCATGGACAATCAAGCGATGTTCAAAGAGGTTTTGGCCTTTGCAGAACAAAAACTTATGCCCGTGGTACAACGTCACGCCATTACCGGACTGGCGATCATCAATACCGAAAATGCCTTATTGGATTCCCCCGAAGCCATGGCCATGCTCTTGGATGTCTTTTCCGAACGCGGCTACCGGGCGGTCGTGGATCTACACCGCATTGAAATCCCCGAACGTTTTGACCCACAAACCGGTGAAATTACCTGTCGGACTAAAAAAGTGTACCGCATTCAAGTGCGCTTTGCCGGATCAGAAATTCGCCGGGGCTAAACCGCAGAAGTGAAATCGGGGACGAAGCCAAGAACCTCCCCCCTCTTGACCATCCCCACGCGATTCCTCTTCATATCATTTGACAACAGCCCCTCTCTGTAGCATATTCACCACGTGTTTCAGGCTACTTTGCCGAAAACCGAGTGAATCCCAATTGGGGGCGACAGGTTTCGACGGGTGCGTTGAAGCGACGACTGCGTGTCGAGGGTCCTTTCTGACCTCGTAAATCCCGGATAGGAAAACAAACAAGTGCCGATGAAAATTACGCACTCGCAGCCTAAGTAAGGCTACGCGTTCTCCCACCGACTGTCTGCTAGGTGGATGAGAGCGACGACAGCGGACTGGATCGAATACCGGGCCACCGGGTTGCAGATCGAGATTCAACAGGAGGCTGGCGTTTAAGTGGTCCGTTTCCGGACAGTTTGAACGTGAGATTAAAGCGGAAACTACACACGTAGATGTCGGCGTGATTCGTATTCGGACGGGGGTTCGATTCCCCCCGCCTCCACCATTATTAGTGTTTTGACAGGTCGTGTCAGTTTGTGACTCACCACGTCTAAAACCCTTACCTTTAACCCTTTGCGCAAGTCGCAGAGGGTTTTCAGTTTTGTCAGACCGTGACACCCCCTGCCCCTCTGAGACCGTGTCATGTGACAGTATGTGTGACAGTGGATCCTCAGGCAGGAGTGAGGGAATACCGGAAATAGCTTCCTTGGTATCACTCGCCTGTAAATGCGCGTACTGGTCAAAAGAAAGATCCATAGAGCTATGACGCATTACAGACATAATCACTTTTGCAGGTGCCCCGGTCAGGTGAAGCAGAGTGCAACAGGTATGCCGTAAAGCATAGTAATCCATTTTCCGGTTGTCCTCGTCCATAATGGGAATTCCGGCAGCTTTATAATAGGGCTGAAAAACACGGTTCCGTGGCACCCCATGAGGAAAAATCAGTTGAGCGGGTGAAAAATTTTCCGGTTGTTCTTTCCTGAAGGCTTCCACCAGATCCGGGTGAAGTAGTACGACCGAGGTTTTTGAATTCTTCGTGATTTCGGCACGTAGTTTTACAAAAGGTGACTCCTCGTCTAAATGAAGATCACTCCAACGAAGAGCTGAAGTTTCTTTAGGACGTAACCCAGAATACAACGGTATTAAAATCATTAGTCGGTGTTCCGGTTTGGCCACGCTCAGAAGTTTCTGGCATTCCTTAACGGTAAGGGCTCGACGGGTGAAAGTTTCTTTGCCTCTCTGCTTCACTTTTCTAACCGCTGAGAGCGGATTGCTTTCCAGCTTACCTTGTTCAACCATCCAACCCAAAAAAACGTTCAAAGCCTCTAAATATGCATTCAGTGTCTTAGCGGAAGCCTCTTTTCTACTTCGCCAACCTGTAAATGCACTTGCAGTCACATGTCCCACTACTTCCCATTCGCAGTCTTTGATTAACGATTTTATACGCTGATCAATTTTACGGATGTATCCTTCTGAACGTTTTCTCGCCTCTAGATCCGCAACAAAGTTGTCCAGGTGTTCTAGTAATGATAGTTGAGCAGCCTTGCGAATTAAAGACGGTGCAATATCTCCCACGGCTTCCCGTTCTTTCTCCCGCTGGATCTCACGGAGTCGTGATTCAGCAACCCTTTTATCGGTTGTATGCAATGCAACCTGTATCCATTTAGGATTATCTAGCACCCGGTAACGCCCGGAATATTTCTTCCCTCTTTTGAAAACATGGCTCATGGCTTCACCTGTAGGTTTCTTTCAGTTGACTAAGATAGGTTTCAATATCTGAAGCATAGAGTCTTGAAGCATTTCCGACTTTGACAGGATGCGGTAATTCATCACTTGCGATAAGCCGATAAATGCCCCTCAAGGAAATGCAGAGCCGTTTTGCAGCCTCTTGCAGAGTAATCAAATATTCGGTGTCTTGCTCATTCATGATAATTCCCTCAGGCTTCCCAGAAAGCTAAATGGCGGTTGCATTGATTCCGAACGGCTTCGGGTAATGAAAACCAATCATTTTCAAGGGTACGTGTGGCTTCAAAATATTCTTTTTCTGTGGGGTCAGGATCATCTACCCCTTCACATAGATTTTCAGGCCGTGACATCAAAAGCCTTTTGAACAGTTCTTCATCCTGTAAAATTTCTATTGGATCTTCACCATGACATTCAGCATAGATCGTGGCGGATGGCTGGATTGAATCCGCCATTCGTTCCCAGTGCTTTTCCTGATCTTTCATCGCCCTTGAAATGGCAACCTGACTCAGTTTTACATCATGGGCTTCATTCAACCATCTACTAATCGCGCGCAGGCTCATTCGCCTTGAAGCGACATAGATATACGGGAAGAGTTCTTCAATCACACTGCGTTGAGCAGTGAATCCTTCTGTCTCTGATGCCCTGATAAGGTCATCACCAATTTTTCGTGCATATTCATCCATGTATCAAAAGTAACATTAGTTGCACTATGAAGGAAAGAGGAAAGTTGAGAAAATTTCGTACCATGGCATTTGGTGGCAGAAATAGACTCTGCTAACCGAATATAACTTGCCTTTGTTCGAAAAATACATTCCAAATAAAGCTCATTATTAAATGCAATATGGAGTAAAAAATGGATATAACTGATATCGAATTATCTTTCCGGGCCGAATGTGAAGTTTTCTATGGTGAAGAAGTCTTTACCGAGGAATGGACTGAACAAATTTCAGGGGAGTTGGAAGAAAGTGAGGATTATTCAGATTCCTGCCTCAGTGAGTATGAAAAGATGTATCAAGCAGCATTAGATCATTTGACTTTCATAGCGGAAAAATCATGGAGGAAATCTGAAACGCCGACAGCAATAAATGTGAAAATTACGCCAATCAAATAATATTTTTTAACATCTCAAAAACCGCATCGGAAAATAACGGGGGAAATGCCTACACTTTTACTGAATTAATATGGTCTTATATTGTCGATGGAATTTATTCATTTTATTTTGCACAAGTATAATATTTGTAATTTCGGTACATTTACAGGAAAAGTATTATGAAGCTTTATAAGTATTGTTCATATTCTCATTACTTATTGGGATGTCTTACCAAAAAAACTATATGGCTTTCAGGACCTGAAGCTTTTAATGATATTTTTGACTGTAAGTTCGATAAAGTTGTATTGACTGTTGATCAAGTTGAAGAAATTAGAGCTGTATTACAGCATAGAGTTGAAAATGGGGGGGATGAGCATTTTGTTTCCGAAGATCTCCCTCCTAAGATTCATACTACTGAAGAACTAAAACATTTTGTGGATTCACAGTATGAGCTTGTGGAAAATTTCATAAAGGGCTTCGGAATCATGAGCATGAGTGAGTTATCAGATTCAATCTTATTATGGGCTCACTATGGCGATAATCACCGTGGAGTTTGTCTTGAGTACGATATCCCGGATCTGCAGACGAACCCGCTAATGACGCCTGAATCCATTATATATTCAACTCAATATCCTACCTTATCTCTTTACGATTTCTGGGTAGATATTTTATCAAATGGTTCTCGAATTTTAAAAACAAAATCCATCGAATGGTCTTATGAAAAAGAATGGAGAATACTTTTATCAAACAGTGCTAATTCTGAAATTTCAACGCCTTTTGAGTTAACTGCTGTAATATTCGGTGCAAGAATGCCCGATAATGAAAAGGAAACAATTAAAGCTATTTTAAAACGCGATGAAGGTGTTAAGCTTTTGCAAGCGTTTGAATCAACAAACTCCTTTACTTTAACAATTTCTAATCAAACTGCATCGTGAAGTATTTTATTGTTTTTGTATTTTACTTTTTGTTAATTAATTATTCTTAATATGCATTAGTCGCGCGGAAGTATTTATAAATCGTGTAAATAGGCACGTCTCCCTTTAAAGTGCCTGGGTGAAGAGCTGCTCGCGGATTCAAAGGTTCTCAGGCGTGGTTTTCTTTGAGTGGCATGAAATATGGAGTTTTTAACTCTATTGACACTTATATTCCTTTTTAACAAGGATAGGGGCCGAGCGGGCGCAAGCGCCCGCTTCGGCCCTTTTTCCTTGGGTAGAGAAGGGAAAGAATAGCTCAATCGACACACTTCCCCATCAAGTGCATACAATGAGAAAGAAAAAGCGTTCCCTGCCCCCTGAAATGGCAATCGAAACGCAACGCAGATAAGATCCTGCAATGAAATTATAAAATGTCCCCCGGAAAACCTCAGTTAAAACACTCCAGCTAACCTATACCGCTTGTAAAGCCTTTTGATAAGCTTTGAGAGTACATGACCATCCATCTCTATTTTGATGGGATGCACGCGCACGGACGAATCAGGCACACTCACAAAGTGCTGAGCGGAGGCAAGCAGTAGATCCGCATAGAAACTTCTATCATGCGCTACAAACACAACCATTTGATGTTCAGTTCTGAATTTATAGGTACGCCCCCAACGATTTAATCTTTCCCCTAGAGTTGATTCTCTTCTTTTCCGTGTAGGTGCTTGAGGTTCGGCATCCTGATTTTCAGATTTTGGTTTTGCATTGGGATCCGGCAGCAGAAAGCCCGGGCTGGACTGGAAGAACCGGATCTGTTTCCGTTCAAGAATCCAAATAGGCAAATCGTTTTGGCACTTTGTCGCGTATTTAAACAGATAAGAAAAATCTTGTCCGCCCTGAATTTGTTGCACGTCAATTCTTCCTTTTCCCCATGCTTCTCGGACAACGGTAATATCTATTTTCTTTCTGTACAACAGAATCAAATGCCAGTGCGGAAACCCGTTTTTATGAATCTCCAGTTTCCAACAGTAACGAATCCTTTCACCGCCGTTCAATTCCTGGGCCAGTGTATAAAGAAACTGACGCATGTGCCGTTTCCCTATTTCATAAGCCTGTTCCGGATCAGGATATCGGTTGGGATCCATGGTTAGAGTAATAAACCGAGCATTGCCAAGTTTAGGGAAACGCGGTTCTAGATCTTTCCGTTTTTTCCAGACACCCTGTTCCGTAATCCAGTTCGGTGGTTCTGAGTGAATAACAGTGACTTGATCCTCTCCCATGGTTTCCGCTTCATTCGAAGCCCTGCGGATGCTGTTGGTATAAATAACGTTTACCATGTCCGCACCCGCTGGCTTGGTCGCCAGCGGGAGCGACTCCGACGAGCAATGGGGGGCCCATTCTCATCGCACCCTGCTGGCAAAATTATACGAACTTCCCTACTCAAGATTCTCCCTCCGAAGTAATCATTTCAGAGAGTGTAGCCATCGCATCACAGACATGTTCTGGGATCCTGTCCCATGCCTCAATGACCAGTAACAGCTGAGCAACTTTTTTCGGTAGAGGCCCCTGCCCTAAACTATTAAAGCGAATGTCATGTGACAGTATGTGTGACAGTGGGTCAGTTTCGCCCTTTGTTTCCAGTGCAGGGAGAGGGCTTCGATTCCCCCCGCCTCCACCATTCGACTCGTTCCTCGCTCATGGCCTCCGGCCAGGGTGAGGGACGAGTCGAATGGTGTCCTGAGTAAAGGAGGAACGACTGCATCGAAGGGCAAAGTCTTCAATACTCAAATAAAACTTTTTGCCAGGGTGAGGGACGAGTCGAATGGTGTCCTGAGTAAAGGAGGAACGACTGCATCGAAGGGCAAAGTCTTCAATACTCAAATAAAACTTTTTGCCAGGGTGAGGGACGAGTCGAAAGGCTTTAAAGGCTTGAGCAAACGAAGTGCGTCGAAAGCTGTCCTGCCATAGGCCCTGCCGTAGGCCTTGCCGCAGGCCCTGCCGTAGGCCTTGCCGCAGGCCCTGCCGTAGGCCCTGCCGTAGGCCCTGAGCGAGCGAAGCGAGTCGAAGGGAGCTTACCGAAGCGAGTCGAAGGGAGCGAGTCGAAAAGAGATCTGATCAAGGACTCAACCAGCTCCGCACAAACTTCTGTTCAAACCCTCCCTTAACCTTTCCCCAAAAAGGTCTTTGTTCATTTTCAGTGTTGATTTACACTTATAAATTCAATGACCGAAAACATGTATTACGTCTACATCCTCCGTTGCGCAAATGGGGCCTACTACGTGGGGTACACTCAAGACGTGGAACAAAGAGTCCTCCTGCACAACCAAGGCCGAGCAGCCACTTACACCCAACGAAACGGCCCGGTCACCCTCCTCTACTCCGAATCGCACCCGACCGAAAAATCTGCCATGACCCGGGAGCGTCAGATCAAAAAGTGGACCCGGACCAAAAAAGAGGCCTTGATCAACGGGGACCTTGACCGACTCCATAAGGCCTCCAAACGAAAGACCATTACAAAACTTTAAAGTCCAAGGTTCTGTTTGGGCCGGCCTTTTTCCGCAATAAAATCCACTGCTGTGTCCGTAGAGCGTTGAGTTGCTCAGCCACGCCGGGTATCATCACTTATGAGGCAACGACCCTGCTTCTGTAGAGACACGGTCCGGGGTACCTTCCAAAAACATCTACGGTGGTTATCGGCGACGAAAGGCGACCAGTCCAGCAAATGTCCCAAGGAGAAGAAGCACGATACTTGAAGGCTCAGGAACGGCAGTCAATGTTGCTTGGAAGTTCGAATCTCCATTTGAGCTCATCCCCCAATTTGTTGTGGCGTCGACTGCGTAAAAGCGGTTGCCCCCGGAATAACTCCCAGTGTCGGCGCGTCCATGTGTGAAAGCCGTATCGGTGAGTATCCAGTATTTCGTGTTCTCGGCGAGCGTAACCGCCGATGAGAAGCTGTAAGCACTGCCGGCGTAGATGTCGCTTTGAGAGACGTATCCGGTACTGCCTGACGACATGCTGTTGGGGGTGAAACTGGTATTATTAGCCAGATCCGCGAAAACAAAAATTGTCCCTTCTCCAACTGGGGTCGTGCCATCCGAGTCCAGCCACGTAAAAGAAGTAAAGTCCCAACCCGTTTGTCCTACATCGAAAGCGCCCGTTGTGAACGATTGACCTGGATAGATGCTTGAACTTTGGCCTCCTGTAGTAAATTCAATGATTGTAGCGCTGGCAGCGGAGGCGAACAGGCAGAGTGCTATGCCAGTGAGGATTTTTTTGGTTTTCATATGATTTTACAGCTTGTGTGTTCAAGATGAGAATGACTTGTTTTTAAGTGAAGTCATTGTTTCAATTTAAAAAAAATTTAAATATTCGAATTTATCGGATGCAAGATAAATAATATCATTTAATATGATTTATAGGCTATAGTAGCACTTGCGAGTGGTGCTGCACCGACTCATTTATGAGGAGTGGCGGAGGCGGTTGACTGCCCGGACAGATGCCCGTCCGCAAACAGCCAGCCCCGGGCTGAGGGTCAGTTAATATGAAAAAGCGAAAGCCTCCGGTAGAAGGTTGCCAAGCATGATAACATGCTTGGTGAAATTTAACCCCAACGCTCGCCCAAGTGGGCTTCGTCACAACCAGGACCCTGCCACCGTAAGTGGAGACCTCGCTATGGAAAAAGTTACGTGAGCTGGAGACGGAGACGGAGATCAACGCACTATGAAATTCACCGAAGCCCAGCTTGAATCTGCAATCATCGACCTTCTGAAGGTTGAGGGTTATCCCTACCCTTCGGGGGAAGCGAAGTTTTAGATTTTGCGGCTGTGTGCCTCCATCAACAAAGGAGAACGTTGACCCCCAAAGCCAAAATCCCAGAAAAAAACCTTCAATGCGTCTTCCAACTCTTCCCCATATTGCCATACCTGTATCATCTATCAGCCATTGTCAGTGCATATTAAATACAGAATTGTTTAGGAGGATCTTCGAATGGACTATACAATCATTAACATTAATTCTAACCTGATTTAGTTCAAAGCCCCCCCCTTTTTGGGTTGTTCTTCGCATCCGGAAAGGTACTTGTTGGCTAACGTAAAAATGAATCTCAAAAAAATACTAATCGTACTATTCGCTCTTACGTATTCCTGCATCTCATTCGCAAGCGACATCGAAATAGAGTTCCGCCAAACGGATTATTTCCATCGATGGTCCAAGAATAATCAGCACGAGTTTACGCCTAAAGACCAAGAAGACCTCAGTAAGTGGAAGGATATGCTGACAGTAAATTTCTATCCAGAAGTAAAATCAGGGGAAGATCTTGCGGGTATCGCAAACAACGTACTTGGATTATACCAGCAGCATGGCGCGATGGTCCTTAGGGTTAATTCAATACCACGAACAGATGATAAAGAAGCGGAGCACCTTATTGCTGTTCTATTTTCTCAAAAAGATTTTATTGAGATCGTGTTTACGAGAATTGCCATGACGAAATCGGATGCTTGTTCGATCGTATACTCTCACCGGATTTACGGAAGCAAGGCAGGAGATGAGGCAAGTGTGTGGCTTCAAAAGAATGGAGAAAACTCTGAGAAAGCGTTGATGAATCTTACCCTTTCAGAAGTATTACCAATGGCTAGAGAGGGAGCCAACAAGACGCGGCACTCAACTCCAGAGGCTGCGCCTCTTCCGTGAGTGAGCTCAACGTTGAAAAACACAATATGAAAAAGTTCATCCACACGATACTCCTCTTGGCACTGTGCCTAATGGTATACGGATGCGGAAGGAGCGTAACACTCAGGGCGAATTCTGGCGAAGTAACTTCAAGTCTAGAACGTTTGGATGAAGCAAGACGTCGGAAAGAAAATATACTTTTGGTGTCACTTGCGACAGGTCTGATGGTTGAGAATGCGATGAGAAACCAAAGTTCCTCAGAGAAAGCGCAGAAGAATAGCGAGAAGGTCTTTGCAGGAGCATTAGGAGCTGGCGTCTTGATCAGCTCTGTAATGCCAGATTATTCGATGGGTTCGTATCAGCTACAAGAATTTTCTGTCAAACGAAGCTCATGGAACGCAGTATTTACTCGAGATGATTTTCGGGCAAAAGTGAAACTCAAAGAAGGGAACGATCAAATGACAACTGTGAAGGTCTATGCCAACGAATCAGAAACCACGAATTTGGAAGATTTTGTTTTAGTTTTAAAGAAATGGGCTGAATCACTTTAATGAATCTTAAAATCAAATTTCAACAATTCGTCCAACCGAACCGCGAGTACACGGTCCCCTTGCCTAGACATTCTAAAAAGAAATTATGAGAAATTTATTTAAAATGATGAGTGTACTATTTGGTCTGATCGCGATCATAGGAATGCTAGCCGCGGCTCAACCGATGGGTCACCTTCTAAGTGTTTTCCTAAATCCAAATATCAGCATGTCGAATCCGCCAGCGAGTGAAAAGCTTTTGAATTGCATGATCGATCCTTCCAGAATGGCAATTCCAATGATGGCATGTCTATTGTTTTGGTACGCACCTGACATGATAAACAAGAACAAGAAGTAGAACACTACATCCAACCGTACCACGAGTGCACGGTCGGGTTGATTTGACGCTGAGAGACAGATGAAGAAAATAATTCAAGGTAGTAATCTTCGTGCTTATTTCGTTAACCTAACGTTTATACTCTTCTTGTGGATTTTGAATATTGCGCTGAATAATGATCATGCTGAATCTTGGGGGGAGAATTTTAAGTATTTCCCCTATTTGACCCTTCATGTGGAATTATCCATGCTTGGTTTTCTGGCAGTGTTGTTGCTCATGAGGATCTGCAATCTGAAATTTCGCATCAAAATTACTGATGAAATAATCGTAGGTCCAAAAGGATATGCGCCGTGGAACGAAGGAAAAGTTAGCGTCATAAAACGAGGAGAGAAATTTGAGGTGAAATATGGCATTCTCGGGGGGTGGATCTTTTCTGCACGGATCACTCAGGGGAAACAGAAAATCAAATTTGACCCCGATTTCTTCTCTAAGAAGAAAATTGATACAATAATCCAAACAATCCATCAAGACCTCGACCGAAGCGACTGACGTCGGTACGGTCCACTTTCCTAGACGTTCTGAAAAAAATGAAGCAATTCTCCAAAGCTCTACTTTTATCATCTGGCATGGTTTGTTTGTCGATTTCTATCGGAGTAGTTTGGAATAAAACCCGTGCCGATCGATTTATGAACCGTGCGATCCTCACTCTGAGTGCCAAACCTGAAAGTGAAGACATCGAAAAAATAGCTCTACCCTCAGGTGAACACTATTTCGTACTCCTGGAACACGCATGTTGTACGGGTGCAGGTTTCGATGCGGTTGTGATACGTGACTCGAATGGGAGCATTTATACTGCAAAACAGAATTACTGTGGAATTGAAGGATTCTATGGGGAATTAGCATCTAAAAATTTATTGAATCTATCAGAGCTGGGCACCTTCTTGAGGCAGGAAGGTTACAAATTGAAATCAGAAGCAAAACCTGATGCGAACGCTTCGCGTCCTACACCCTAGACGATCTTCAATATGCATCTCGTATACATAACAGCTTTTCTCATGGTCGTCGCGGCTGCGTTGTGGTGCGTGGGTGTCTTCACCACAATCGTATTGGGGATGCGACTTCGACGCTTTTATCCTGAGCTGGCCCAAAGGGTTGCCCCCGGGTTCTTGCATAAAAGCATACGAACAGATATTGCGGGAATGAAATTCATCTTGCGTAGGGAATATGCAGAGCTGGACAGACCGGACGTGGTGAGATTCTGCGATTTCCACCGCATCATCTTCCTCTATTTTCTATTCGTGTTCACCTGCATGATCATCTGCTTTTTCTGTTATGCGGCCACCTAAAAACATACAGTCATGACAATGGCCCCCTCCCCTCAACCCTCAAGTCTCACAACCTCTCTATTTTTTGATATGTATTTGAAATACCTTTTTACAGCAGGCCTTCTCGTCATCATGATCTGTGGAGGCGGTTGCAGATGGGCTACACCAACGACCACAAGCACAAGCAACGTCCAAGCACAGTGGCAAATTGATTCCTTGAACCGACGCTTTGCATCTATCCTGCAAACGAGCGAAGGCGTGGCTGTGGTTGAGGGTTGGCCTGATAATCCAACCACATCGATTCTGAAAATCGCTGAGTCTTTCGAAGACTCGGATCATCACAGTCGAAACAGATACACCCTCCTGAGTTCTGAAGATGACGGTGTCGTCATCCACTATGTCTGCAGTTTTGATCACCGATCCTTTGGACAGGATCGGGTCGAAGAAGATTCAGGCATTATCAAACTCAAATGGAAAAGGACTCCTGAGCCCCCCCCCCCCCCCCATTCATGAGCGGATCTTCACCGAAGCTCTGTGAAGGTGAGATGTTGAGCTTGCCGTTTCCCCATTCTGCGCCAATTGATGAATCCATACATGTCATTGATGAGGAATGCGGTAAAACAAACCACAACGGACAGATAAGAGAGCTCTTTCAGGGACGCCAAAAACCACAACACAATAAGCACTATGTCATTGGCGGCATATCCAATGGCGTAATAGGGGCTCCGCCTGAAGGTAAGGTATACCGCAATGAAACTTGTGCTTACGGAGAGCGTGCTGGGGAGAAGATTTGCGGTATGATAATACTCCAAGATGAAATAGAATCCTACGGTGATCAGGACGGTAAGCCCCCACATCACCCCCCACTCAGTTCGGGAGAGTTTATTCACTTCCACTTCTGCCTTATTTCCATGGTAGGGATGTTTCATCCAAGAAATCAGGGCGAAGAAGGCCATGGGCATGGTCATACCCAGATAGGTAATCATTTCACCATAATAAGAAAAGGTATAAGAAATAATGCCGTAAAGCAAGCTGAAGAGGATCATAAGGAACTGCCCGAAGGGATTTCCTTTGGCATTAAAAATCAGCGAGGTAACCCCAATCAGCGAAGCCAAAAGGGTGAGAGTATTGTTACGATCAAAAAGACAAAACGAGACCACAATGGCAAACATGGATGTCCACCACAAGAGCAGTTCTGCTTTCGAAAAATAAGAAAAGAGGGTGTTGATTTTTTTCATAAATTGTCCTCACAAAAAAAGCATCTGCATACACATCTTCAAAGACCTAACGATGTGTAAACAAATGCTGTTCGCATTTCTGCCCGGTGGCAGATATATTTTATTAAATTGAGGACAACAAGTTTACCCTAACCTCACAAAAAAGACGACTCAGAAGTGAAGCTTATACATAGAGGTCTTTGATAAAAAAAACAAGATCCTAGGGCCTTCCCCCGCCCCACTCCACCCTGTAGTTCTTGACGAACGCTAAAAGCTTGATATCGGAATTGGAAAGGGGCGCGAGCTCGATACTAACAGTTTGGGGAACGAGTTTCGCAACAGATTGTTATAGCGGTTTAACATCTATTGTCATCGTGGGATGGGTGAAAGTATGGGATGGTTATGGGAGGAATAATCACTGTTTTAGTATAGATCAGGTGGGGGGTATCAGTTATAGGGTTGCTGTTGCCTTCTTACCTTTGTTTTAAAACAGGAATTAAACTATGACCCTTCATGCTGATAGCCGTTATCTTTCTACCTACTATTTTCATGGCCAAGATTTGTGTATGGTCCCTCGACATGTGCGCGAAGATATTGCCTGGATGGTTGAACATCATGTGGATGGTGTTTTTGTGGGGGTGCATGATTCAGATTTGAGAGGTGGAAATACGCAAATGGTTTGTGATATTATTCGTGAAGCTGGTTTGGATGTATGGCTGATTCCTTCGCGTATTGGCGGTCTGGTTGCGGGTTGGGGACGTCAACCCAGTTACTTGTCGGTTGAGCATCCAGAATGGTGGTCTCGTAAAGCTGATGGACGTACTCGTGGATATTTTGGTCCGGAAGTCTCGGTGTTTCATCCGGAAGTTCCCGATGCGGTGGCGGAAACGGTGTTGAAAATGTTGGAGAAATTTCCGGCGACTGGTATGGTGTGGGACGAACTTAAAACCTTGGAAGGGGAAGATCATAGTCAAGCTGCGATCGATGCTCTGGGTCATCCCGCGGATGAAAAAGAGATGCTCTCGGGTACGGTAAATTGCTTTTCTAAAATCAATCAGCGCCTCAAGCAGACTCATCCCGATTTAAAAATTGCTTCGTTCATTTATGCCAATAGCAGCAAAGAACATATCGAAAGTTGTGCCGCCATCGATCTACTGGATCAATTTGGATGCGATGGCAAATGTTACAAACCCGGTGAAAGTGCTGTGGGGGAAGGCGGAGAACATAAAGTGCTTATGGGAGGCATCGACGCGCAATTCGCTGCCACGGCAAGAGAAAATGACTGCACGCCTTTCACCTTGCTTGAAACGCAATTACTCGATGAGGCCACGTTAGAGATTAGTCTATCGCGGATGCCTGAGTATTTACCTACCAAAACCGGACATTTGGTCTATTACTATTACCCCTATGGATTGGCCAATCCGGAACACTACATGCCGATCATTGGCAAAAACATGGCGGATTGGCGCAGGGGTGCTTTGTAAGGGGTAAGGCCCCCTCTCCGTCTGAGCCGGGTTGAGTCATTCCCTGATCCCCGGGTTTCCTCTGAACGGTGAAGGCTTATGTCTTTTTCGTGCCCGACTCTTCGCAGAGTCGGGCATGATGTTTTAAACCCGTATTAAGCTGAGGGGTTACGGCAAAGGCTGCGTGAGATTTCGATGTCTTCGCAACGTTCGGTGACGATGAGATCTCTGCCGTCTTTTTGTTCATTGCGTTGTTTAAAGTCATCGATCACCAGGGCTTCGGCATTTCGGACATACAGACCGCAGGCGGGTAATTGATCGCCTCCATCACGACTCCCGAAGGTGAAGGGTGTGGGATATTCATTGGGGACTTCTGGAACGGGGGCCTCGGGGGCTTGGTCGTAGAAGTCTTTGCTTTTGCGTATGTTGATATTGGCGATATGCAGGTCTTGAATTTTGCTGTCGGCGTGACCAACCACGTAACAGGGATAGCGGGTGCCATCGGCCAGGACGTTGGTGATGGAAATGCGTTCCATGCGTCCGGGTTTGGTTTCAAGTCCCAAGGCTTTTTGTTGGCCACTGCGGTCGGTGGCATAGAGATAAAAGGGAGAAAAGAAGTTACGCATGACCAAGTTGCTGATGTTGATATTGCGAACCGTTCCGCCATCGAGGGCGTTGAGGTTGACCCCTCCCCGATCGCCTACAGTGCTCTCGTCACCATGCATCACCAAATTACTGACGGTGATATCCTCAAAATTCCCGGCACTGTCGGTACCAATTTTGAATCCGTTGCAGAGTGTTCTGAGGACGCAGTTGGTGACGGTGATGTTGGACATGGTAACACCACGTAAGGTGTTTTTGAGACAGATGGCATCGTCGGTGCAATGAATGCGACAATTGGCGATGGTGGTGTCGGAGGTGTTGACCAAATCGATACCATCGGAATTGATGACATCGAAACAGTGTAGGTCAATGCCGTCGATACGCACGCCTTTGCAAGAATCTAAGACCACAGACCACGCGGGGGTATTGCGTAAGTGAAATCCTTCCAGCAACACATTTTGGCATTGATAAAATAGCAAGGTGTCTTGAGGGCGATACAGAGAGAGCAAGTCGCTGGGATGGCTGTTCATCCAGGGAATGACAAAGGCTGGAGATTGGGCAGAAATGTAGCCACTACCGGTGATGCCAAAATCGCTGGCTTGATGGGCGGAAAGCAGACGGCGGTTATCGCGGGTCAGACCTTCAGACTCTCGGTTATTGCCTTTGGCCAAGGTGTAGACCGGCATGGTTTCTCCGGGGAGAAGATCATAATCGGCCATGTCGGGACTTCCCCAAAGACGAGCGCCGGGTTCCAAATGTAAGATGACGTTACTGCGAAACTCAATGGGGCCAATGAGATAATCACCTGCAGGAACGACGACGGTCCCTCCCCCATCCTGATGGGCGGTATCCATGGCGAGTTGAATTCCCACAGAATCGAGAGGCTCGCCTTCCTTTGCGCGGTAAACGGTGGCTTGAGAGCCCTGTTTATACTTCAACCACTTGAATTGAAAGTTGGTGAGGGTGAGTTTTTCGGCCGCATAGGCGACGCCAGTAGCGCCATAAGCGGTTACATTGTAAGAAGAAGTTTTAGTCATAGCCATGGTTTTGAAGTGGGAAAATGCTCATCATCTAAATGACAAGTAAGGATTCTGAAAGTGTACACGGATCTCTAGGAAACGCCCCTAAATAGTCAGCTCAGAACATATGCCATTTACAGTTCATCTCATGCGATATTCAACCAGATCGAGCATACAATCATCTGTGATGACTTTTGAACACATGAGCGATGAAAATCTGTAAGCGTTATCACACAACAAAAACGAAGAGCTACCGCCCTTCGTTTTGGTTGAGGATGAGCATAAACTCATCCATTCGTTCGCTGATAACCTTACTTCCGACGACGAAGGGGAATGATGGCCAGCAGGCTGATCATGACCAAAGCCCAGGTGGAAGGTTCGGGAATCACCACCACATCGAGACTGTTGATTTCAAAATATGCCTTTTTCCCGTCACCGAGTTCGTAGGCATTTTCGGCACCAATGTTCGCAATGTTTGCGGCATTAACGTTGCCACTGATCAGATTGTAAACGCCGTTCATGACAGAGCTATCCAAGCCTACCAGATTGTTGATGCCAAAATCATCAAAGGTGATGGTTCCGGCGGTGGTGAGGGTATCCGTGATACTGAAGATATAGTTTGCACCCGTGTCAAAGCTCAGGTCGCCCGTAATGGCACCGTCACCACCGAGGGTCTGGCCAGAAGCCAAGGAGAAGCCACCAACGACGCCGCTGAGATCGAGGGTGGCACCACCGGCCACTACAATGGAGGAAGAGTTGGCGATGTTATTAGATCCAGCGGTGATCAGTGCGAGGGTACCTTCATTGATGAGGGTGGCGCCCGTGAAGGTATTGGTCCCCTCGATATTCAGGGTGCCCGCTCCGGTTTTAACCAGGTCTGCACCACTGTTGAATTCACCCACATTTTTCAGGGTGCCGCTTTCCAAAGTGAAGGTGTCGACTTGGACCGTGCCGCCGGTCATATCCAGGGTACCACCGTGGAGTTTGACGGAAGATGTGATCTCGGGTAGTGCGCTGTTGCCCTCTGCCATGTTACCACCGACGGTCAGCGAACCACCGGCAATATCGACCGTGGCGGTAACGTCGGTGCTACCACCGGTTTTGCTGCCCATGGTGAGGTCACCGGTCACCGAAACGGCTCCTGTGCCGGAAATGTTCAAGGTGCCATGGGCTTTACCTGAGGTATTTCCATCGCTCAGGTTAGAACCAATGTTATTGCCCAAGGTCATGGTTCCGGCCGTAAAGCTTCCTCCGGAAACATTCAGAATTCCCAAGGCTGGTTCTGCGCTCGAACTGCTGCGTACTTCGGTTTGTCCCAAAACCACAGCAGTAGCATCAATGGTTCCTGCCGCCATGCTCAGGGTGCCAGTGGCTCCCCCAGTGTGGCCACTGCCTGAGTAGGCGTTATGACGCCCGATAAGTACGTCTCCTAAAAGCGCATCCACGGTTCCGCCAGTAAAGTCTACCTCTCCGCTAAGGTTTTGGTATCCTTGTTGGCTGGAATCATGATAGGCTACCGTCAGATCGGCTCGGCCCACACCATCTTTCGCGCGAATGACCACGGAGGGGGTATCACCGCCCGTCAAGGTCTGGAAAACCATTTTACCTGATGCGGTTTGACCGTCATTCTCGAAAACTTCAGGAGCCCCTACCATAATGGCATCGACATTCAGGGTATTGTTACGCCCGAGCTCAAGAATATTCATACCGCTACCCGTGCCCCCATCACTGTCGCCCATGACCAGTTTATCGGCCGTAATGAAATTTGTTCCCGCCCCGGTTGAAGCAAGTTTTAGCGTATTAGAAGTGCGATTCCCCAATCCAACGTAAAAATTGGCCACATCGGCTGTGAAAGAACCTAACCCAGTAAGGTCCAATTCGGTCGTGCCCAAGTGATTACTCGAGATTTTTGCCAGCAGAACATTATCATTAACCGCATCTACAACCAGCGAACCGCCACCGGTTATTTTAGCGCGGGTGAAGGTTTGACTAGGGGTTGGGGTTAGATCTCCTACGAATAACACATTACCTGGGGAAGTGAGGCCACTGCCGTTGAGGGTAAGCGTTTGATCGGTACCAATTTCGACCACCTGCCAGTCTGAAGCGTTGTTGTAACCCGTATTCAAGAAGGATAAAGAACTTACGGTCACATCTGTATCCACAATGCTGTTGACGGTCGTGGAACCTGTCTTGTCAGTGTTCCCGAAGGAAACGTCCTGCCCTGCTGGGCTCGCATTGGTATCCCAATTGCCAGGAGTTGTCCAGTTGTCGTCCCCTCCGGCGCCTGTCCAGAGTGATTGGGCGGAGAGGTTTCCGGTGAGGAAAGCGCCCAAACTGATCAGAGATAAGGTTTTAGTTACGTGACGAAGATTTAAAGGGTTTTTTTTCATATATGGGCATCCTTTTAAGGGCTTGCGATATAGTAGGACGAGTTTTGATAGAGCTATGGATTCTTAATCCAAGGGAATAAAAATTACCAAAACAACATTCATTACATGTAAAATTACGTTTAATACATATATTATTCCTTCAAGGATTGACCGATAAATGTAAATTGCCGCCAGTAAATGTAGACCGTTCATCTCTCATGTCATAATCGTCTCCATGAGGAATCACCTGCCCTTTGGAGCAAGCTATCAAAAAAAGAATAGAGGTATCGCACCCAAAATGGGGGCAAAACAAAAGCGAAGGGTTTGTGTCCTTCGCTTGGGTTGAGGATGAACATAAACTCATCCAATCGTTCGCTAATAACCTTACTTTCGACGACGAAGGGGAATGATGGCCAGGAGGCTGATCATGACCAAAGCCCAGGTGGAAGGTTCAGGGATCACCACCACATCGAGACTGTTGATTTCGAAATATGCCTTTTTCCCACCTCCAAGATCTTGAGCGTTCTCTAACCCGATGTTGGCGAGATTCGCGGTATTCACGGTGCCGCTAATGAGGTTGTACATACCGTTCATCGTCGCGCTATCCAACCCGGCCAGATCGGTTATGCCAAATCCCTCAAAATAGATGCTTCCGGAAGTGGTAAGGGTATCGTTGAGGCTGAAGGCATAGCTTGAACCCTCTGCGAAGGTTATGTCACCGGTGACCGTGCCGCTTCCACCAAAAATTCCGCCACTTAGCACGGTCACATCTGAGGTGATTGAGCCATTCTCGCTGAGTAATAGCGTACCGGCTTCTACAGTGGTCAACCCGGTGTAGCTATTGCTGTCGTCCAAGGTGAGGGTGCCTGCACCCCGTTTGATCAGTCCACCGTCAATCGCAGCCACGCCACCATGAATCATGTCCTGGGTGACCGTGACATCAAATCCGTTGGTATCGAAAATCGCGCCGCCTTCTTTAACGTAGGCGGTGGTGTTACCCGCAGAATCACCATCATAAATAAAATTCGTAGACTCAGCCAATGCCTGCAAGGTACCACCGTTAAAATTCAGGGAGAATTGGGTGTTGGATCGGCCAATTTTAGTGGTGGCGAGGGTGCCGCCATCTAGGTTCAGAACAGACTTACTGGTATTCTTGTTGACGCCACGGGCTTGGAGCCCACCAGTACCTACAAGCGTAACCGTCCCGTTGTTTTTGATGGTCAAGGTGTTCGTCTCATTGGCTGATGCTGTGCCACTCGTGTCTCCAAGGCGAATTCCGCTGCTTCCGTTCCCAGCAGTCATTGAGCCACCATCGACAATAACTTCGATTCCCTGAGTCAGATAATAATTACCTTTGCCGCTACCGCCGTTTCCTGTCGTGGTAAGCGAGGAAGTCTCATTGACGACTAAAGTTCCAGTGCCGGTATCAGACCCGCTAATAGAAAACCCTTGATAATTCCGAAGCATGGTCAGATTGTTTTCGAGCGTCACGGTAACACCGTCATTGACTCTAATGCCTCCTCCGAGGTTCATGGTCGTCGCGCTGCTAGCAGACAGCGAATAGCCATCCGTCTCGAAAACCAAGGCTCCCGTAGAGAAATTCCCGGATACGTCGATGTCGTAGGTGCCTGACGTCCCTTGGAAATAAGCATTATTGCCGGTGCTACTCGACCAACTCGAGAAAGTGGTTCCGTCACTTGACCAGTTGGCATCGCTGGTGGACCAAATACCACTACCGCCGGTTTGATAATCGCTAACGGTACCACCGGGAGACCAATAATACTCTTGTGCAAAGGCGGTGGAAGCTGTGACCATGAGACCTAGCAAGAGGCTGACCAGCGTCTTTTCTCGTGTGCTGGTGTGGTTCTGGGCAGAACGACGTGGATTTAATGAGATGGGGCGCTTGGGGTACTTCATGAATTTTTCTGGGGTTGCTTGTATAAAGACACCTGAATATAAAGGTATATAAGCACACAAATCAAAGGTCATCCCATGTGATATGTTTTCTTATACCTATTATATTCCTTCAACACCTTCAGTGTAAAATCTTGGCCCTCTTGGCCTTAGATCGGAACACAAGGGACACGTTCGCCCCGTAATTTTTGGAGTTGATTCAAGACGTCTTCAAAAGGAAGCTCTTTGGGTGAACGTTTCCGGTCTGCGCATAAAGCGGCGGCAGTTCCGGCGGCTTCGCCGGTGGCGACGGCATTACCGGTGACCCGATAGCTGGAGTGGGCGTCAAAATCTCCGCTGATACAACGGCCGGCCATCAACAGGTTCTCACAATCGCGGGCAATCAGGGCGCGGAGGGGAATATCGTAAGGCAAACTTCGGACGTTTTCGGGATTGCTGATAGAGCCCCCTTCCTTGAGGCTGGGGCTATGTACATCAATGCCGTAGGTACATCGGGCGATGGCATCGGGATGACGAGCACCGCTGATAACATCTTCAAGGGTGATGCGGTATAGTCCGTGAATGCGGCGGCCTTCGCGAATGCCGATTTGGGCGGCGGTGGAAACGAGCTGGACCTGGTCCCATCCTCCAGGCATGCGCCGCATGGCCTCGACCGTGTGGTTGATTTCCCGGCGCGCTTGCAAGGTGGCCTTGGTGAGGTCGGCTGAGGTCAAGGACGAGAATTCGTACTGATGATTGGCCATTAAGGCGCAGAGCCCATTGGGCAAAGAAAATAAGGAGGGATGGCGGTAGCTGGGTTCGAATCCGCTTTCGCGAAGCATGTCCAGAAAAGCTAGCTTCGGCAGGCAAGAGGCAGTCCCCTTTCCTTTTTGTTCGCGGATATGTTTGGGAACGCCTGCGAGCAAAGCCATCAGGGATAGCGGTTGGGTTAAGCCATCTTCATCTCGCCCCAAATCAAAATCACAACCCGCGCGAGCGGCCAGATCGCCATCGCCCGTGCAGTCGATAAAGCAATGGGCGGAAAGGCTGCGACGGCCTTCTTTGCATTCGAGAATGACGTGGGTGATGGAGGCCTCGGTGACCACAGCCTCGGAAATTTTGCTATGCAGCAGGATATCGATCCCTGCGGCCTCGCACATTTCGTCGAGCACGATTTTCATGGCTTCGGCGTCGTAGAGATCGCGATGATCCGCTATCGCAGATCGTTGCCGGAGGTGGCTGCGGATTTCGTCCATGATCCCGGGTTTGTTTCCCGAATCGAGGATAAGCGAAAGCAGGCCGGAAGTCCAAACCCCGCCCAGGGCGTTTTGAGGTTCGATGAGGGCGACGCTGGCACCGGCACGACTGGCGGCGATGGCCGCAGCAATGCCAGCAGGTCCTGCACCCCCGACGATGACGTCGTAGTGTGGTTGTTGAGAGGTGGTGGCCATGATGCTTTATTTTTTACGACGTGAGAAACGGCCGCACATGATGAAGCCCAAAACACTCAGCAGTACCAGGCTGGCGGTTCCCGGTTCAGGAATGACCGCGGTGCTGCCGTTGAGGGTGATATTGGCATAGCGGTAGATATTATTTCCATTGTCATTTTGATCGGAGGGATAGAGACGAAACGTAATTTCGCTTAAGTTATCAAACTGGCTGCCAGTAAAATTCACGGTAAAATCCTCACCATAGTTATCAGAGCTGAGGCCTTTAGGAACAGTATAATTAAATGTCGCAAGGTCGGATCCGTAACTGTCTAGATCACTACGGACGTTGGCCGTAACCAGGTAATCATTGTCAGCGCTATAGTTCCGCCCCCCTAAATCAAAGACAAGAGTATCGAGGCTGAATTCATTCCCGCTAGTCGCTGTAATCGTGAATTCGAGGTATTTAGTTATATCCAAGGACTCTGGAACATTTGCGGTAAAAGCGTATGCGGAATTTGTTCCACTGGAGAATCCTGCAGAAAGACTACCTTCCCAGGAAAGAACGCCGTCAGTGAGATTGGTATCAAGGGTAGTGGGATTCCCGGTGGCGGTTGTAAACGAGTAACTCGCCAAGACATCCGCCTGCAAGACAAATGCGGTGAGGGTGTTCAGTACAAAAACAAGGACAGGAAAAGAGAGGGAGTAGCGGTTTTTCATAATAAGCAGTGTTTGCCAGTAGACTTGACTCGGGTCAATCCGCGGATTATGCATATCAATGCATGAAAGATCCCCAAACACCTAAGCCCTCCCCGCGCATGGCGGACATTGCGCAGGCTGCGGGGGTACATCAATCTACCGTTTCACGGGCCTTACGTGGGGACCCTGCCCTCCCCAAAACCACGCGGCAACGCGTGAGGGCGTTGGCGGAAGAAATGGGCTATCGTCCGAATCCTTTGGTATCCGCATTAATTGCTGAACGTAAGCGAGGGCGACCTTCTGGTCATGGATCGGTGTTGGCGGTATTGTCGGCGGGTAAAACTCCGACGGACTGGCGGTCAAGCCCTCAAGGATCTTACGCGCACATTTTTCAGTTTATGGAAACACATGCGCATCGGCTGGGGTATCGTTTGGAAGAATTTACCTTGGCTGATGCAAAGGTTGGACCAGAGCGATTAAAACAGATCTTATTATCGCGAGGAATTAGAGGCATCCTTCTCGCCCCGATGCCGTTTGAAACCCAAGAGATTGACTTTGATTTTCGCGAATTTGCGGCGGTGGCCTTGCGTCTCTATTTACAACGTCCCCTGTTGGATCGGGTAACCCCTGATTATTTTTCGGTGATGAATACGGCTTTGGAGAAGTTGAAAAGCACTGGACATGGCCGGATAGGATTTTTGTGCAACACTGAAGTAGATGAACGGGTACGGCATCGTTCTTTGGGGGCATACTTGGTGAATCGACAGAGTGCCCCTACTCACTTTCGTAAACCCTTGATGTATGAAGAATGGTCTGATGGCGATTTCATTGCCTGGGTACGCAAAGGAAAACTTGATGCGATTGTGACCTCCATTTATCCGCAGTATCTTCGGGCCCAACAGTGTTTAGAAAAAAACGGATGGACGCTTCCCCGAGACCTCTCTTTGATCAGTTTGGATTGTCATGCCCAAACCCACGAAGCGGGGATGGTTCACAATCTGGAACAGGAAGCCATCAGCGCGATTAACTTCCTGGCAAGAAAAGTGGAGAGTGCTGATTTTGGGGTGCCCGAACAAAGTTGTCGATTGTCTATTCCCGGTCAGTGGCGGGAGGGGGAATTGTTTGCGCCCAGGGGATGAAAGAGTCCTAGCATAACTTTTGTGTGGTCTAGGGCTTCATGCTTGTTGTTACACCGTCATCCCAGAAGTCGGATTTCTAAGATGCAACCGACAGATTTGATGCAAGAGCAAACGAATGACTCTGCCTTATTGATTCAGAATAGAACATGCTTCAGACGGAATATAACATTTACAGTACATTGTTCTTTGGGAGCATTCGCTCTTAAATTGTATCAGCATACCCTATATGGGTTTAGTTTAAGGCTTCACGGGAACCCTAAATTAAAAACTTAAAAACCGAATCAACTGGAGTAAGCAGATGAACACATTTCAAAAAAGTTTTAAACACAAGCTCGCCGCCCTCGGGTTCGTAGGGGCCTTCATGATTTGTAGTACCACTCAAGCTGCAATTGTGACGTCACCTGGAGAGACGGTCCTCTTTCAAGAGACTTTTGATGATAACAGCAATAGCTGGTCCAACATAGGGACGACGACCAGCTCAGCCAAAATTGAAGACGGAGTTTTAACACCATATACTCCAGGGAATAGCGAAGCCGTGAATTCATCGAAAACCTTTGGCACCGGCATCACACTCGCCAATGGGGACGTTTCGGTTTATTTCACTGCGTCGATTCAAGATCGGTATAGTCAGAATCGTTTTGGGGTGAATTTGACAGATAGTGATGGGGCACAGGCTGGGTTTGTGATTCATCCTGCTGGTGCGGGCAACGGCTATTTCACCTACACGAATGCGAGTGGCGCCAATAACAATCAATGGAATTCTGACATCTCCCCTACCTATATTACCAGTACAGGATTGATCGACTATAAGCTTACGATCTCTGCGAATGGTCAGGATGGTGGCGGCAAAGACATTTATACCGCAACCTTTCTCCGTAAAGGGTATAACGGTGCGACAGGCGATGACTACGGACTTGTGTACACGATGCCTACCGATATGTATTTTGAAGGTGGCGTCGTTGATGCGCTCAATCTTTATGTGAGAAACACATCCACCCCCGTAAAATTTACAGAAGTGGTGGTGACGCAAGTTCCGGAGCCAAGCACAGGGCTCCTCATCGGCTTGGCAGGACTGACAATTGCACTAATGTGTCGTCGCAGAAGATAATTCATCCTTCTCGTTACTCGAACCACCAAACCCCATTGTGGGTTTGGTGGTTTTTTTGTGGCTTCATGGTCATTGACTGCCGATCACATTTGCGGCGAACGCAGAGAACGGAGTAAGAGTCTCGTTTGGAATATCCGGATAAATGTGTGGGGAGAGGTTCAATCTTTGCGTGGGAAGTGCCGCATCCTGCGGCGGGAAAACCGGGCCAGGATGGCCCGCCTCCGGGAGGGCGCGTCTATTTGTTCTGGGTCGTTTGCACATGCACACTTTCACCCTCTCTCCACACCGCCCCCACCCTCAAATCATAGCGCTC
The DNA here is from genome assembly GCA_029719485.1 of Kiritimatiellota bacterium B12222. Taxonomy (GTDB): domain Bacteria; phylum Verrucomicrobiota; class Kiritimatiellia; order SS1-B-03-39; family UBA6053; genus UBA6053. Next base: position 3,030,713 of record CP120722.1, read on the forward strand.
AAGTTCTGAAGGGATATCCCGGATACTATTGTGAAGAAGGCTTTGAAGCAATCGCACTGCGGTGACTCCGATATGGGTATAATCCACAATACTTCCCGCATAGGGTTCTGTTTGCGGATCGCCCTCTCGGGGCAGACTGAAACCCGCGAGTCCCAGTTCGTCCGGCACCCGATAGCGACTTCCTGCTAACATTTTTTCAAATTCATGTGGCAGGGAGCAAATGACGGCATCGGGTCGGACACGTTCCAGCCAGTCCAGTGGAGACGCATGTTTATCCTCGTAGAGCCATGGTGAAAGAGAGCCGACGTCTTTGCCTTCTACATGTAGACATTTGTAATAGGCCCCTAGATAACGATGATGTTTCCGTTCTTCGGAGATGCGCGAATTGCAGAAGCCAATGCGCTGATAACCGAGCGCTTTGAGATTACGATAAACCAATTCTAAATTCGTTTCATGACTGTTACCGACCCTGTGGATCAGCGGACGGTCAAAGTATTCTCCGATCACCACCCCGGAAAAGTGTTTCCATTCCAGGCAAAGCGAGGGACGGCGAATCGCGGCGAGGATAACCCCTCGAATTCCTCGGTGAAACAACATCCGGTTCAGGGTTCGTAATCCGGTATCGTCGTCATCCTCCGGAATTCTGAATAACGCAATTTTAAAGCCTTGGACATCGGCCTCTTTGCGTATCCCTTGGAGGGTTTGCAACATGGAGGGAGGGAGATCTGCTTCTGGACGGTCCCAATCATGAAACACGGCCAGGGTCCCGTATTCTCCAGTGGGTCGGATGCGGGTTCGATGCGCGATGAGTGCGGAAAGGGTTGGATCCCGACGGTATCCCATTTCTCCCGCGACTTCTTGGATGCGTAAACGGGTGGCCTTTTTGATCCGGGGATCGTTCCGTAGCGCCAGAGATACGGTAGAAGGACTGACCTTCGCCCGTAACGCGATATCTTTCATGGTAATGTAATGGGAGTCTGGCATGGTGAATCTCGGTTCACTTTCTCGCATATTTCCGCCCGTGAACAAGAAAATTCAATAGTATGAATTTTTTAGACATTGCGGGTACACCCACGAGGATGCAATAAAAAAAGAGACTACATAAATCTTAGAACCCTTTGTCCCACTGGAGTAACCCCATGACCAATGTCCCCAAACTCATTACGCAGCTTTCCGTTATGCTCATTTGCAGCAGTGCGCCACTTTTCGCCACCGTGGTTTTTGACCTTAATGATGTGGTGCTGGACGGTGGTATCGGAGAAAACACCTTTATTACCCGCAATAGTGCCAGCGATGGTGGACTGGTGTACAATGGGGGCACGCCTTCCTTGACCTATAGTTTGAACGCTGCGAACGGATATAGTTATTTTTCCAGTAATTTCGATGCACAGAGCCTGAGTAATGTTGGTGACGGGATTGAAGTCAGTTACAGCTTTACGCCCACCGGAGCCGGCACCTTTAAGAATCAAGAAAATGCGTTTCGAGTCGGCTTCTACGATTCCAAGGGCACCCTCGTCACATCCGACTCGACTTCGTCAGGGCAGTCGGCATTTAATGATGATAAAGGATATATGGCGCTCTATTCTCCGAGAATGGCCACGCAACCTAGTGATGAATTTTATCAGCGCACGGGCAGTAACAATAATCTCTGGACAAGCAGCACCCGAACCGCGGTCAGTGGATCTCCGGATCTGACCAGCCCCAGCACAGGGGCGGTCACCGGTCTATTCCGGGTGGAACTGATTTCGCCCACTTCGATTCAACTGACCTCTCAAATTAACGGTAGTGCTTCACAAAGCATAGTGGATCTCTCAGGATTGGAGACTTCTTTTGATATGGTTTCCTTTTTTGCCATGTCTGGAGGGGGGAGTCAGAGTTTGACCTTTGATGAGATGACGGTCACTGTGATTCCTGAACCTTCGTCTTTGGTGCTGATCATGGGGGCTGCCGGCCTTTTCCTGATCTCTGGTGTCCGTCGTCGTAGTTTGAAAAGCCGCAAATAACTACAGCGCCCTCCCCCATAGTTTGAACAGGACTTTTGCATATGAACGTGTCAGCTGAACCACCGCAGTCACAAGTAGCCTCCCCTTGGGAAAATGTCCAGATTCAGCCCGTGGGGGCTCAACAGGCGCGGCATACGCTCCACAGTTATTTTGTCACTTCTCCGGAAAGTCCCAACGGAAAGTGGGTGGTGTTTTTTAGTTCCACAGACCCTGCCGGCGAACGCGGAGAGTTGATTCTACTGGACCGGCGGTCGGGTGAGGAGAACGTTCTGGTTACGGGACTTCTGACCGAGGATGCCCATCGGGGAGCCTGTCAGCAATGGGTCACGGATCGTTTTGTGGTGTATCATGATGGAACGGATGGACGGTGGACGGTTTCCGCGGTGGATGTGCTGACCGGAGAAACGCGGATGCTTGCACAAGACCGCCAACTAGGGTTTGGAGCTCAGGGGCATCCTTGGGTGCCGGTGTATGGTCAACACTGGAACCCTGGGGAATATCGGGACCTTCAGTTGGTTCATGTAGAGACTGGAGAAGTTCAGACGCCGGTCACCATCGGCGACGTGATCGACACCTATCCGGAATGGATCGACAATCGATTCGGCACGGACGACCTCTGCATTTTTTTCCCGGTAATGAGTCCGGATGGGGAGAAGGTGTTTTTCAAAGTGGCACGACCGGGAAACGGTCCCAGCTTTCGGGGAGGATCGGTAAGTGATCGCGAAGGCATGATTATTTTTGATCTCAAAACCCGGTCGTTTATCCGACTGCGAAAGGAATGGGGACATCCCTCCTGGCATCCGAATGGCAATGGCATTTTGGAAAAAGGTAATTTTCTGATTTCGCTACCGGAAGGTGAAGAGTCGCGGTATTCGCAGACGGCCCCCAGCAATCACCCCACTTACCATCCCTCCGGCCGGTGCTTTGCCACCGATGCGGATCTGCGTCATCGGGAAAAGGATGGTGCTGGTAAATGGGGCATTTTCATTGGCAGCTGTGAAGTGGATCGCTGGTGGAAAATCGACGACTTCAGGAACGATGGCGGTGCCGACTCTTGGCGGCGGAATCATCCGCATCCAGTGTTTAATGCCGAGGGGAGCCGGCTGTATTACAATACCAATGAGGGGGACTGGACCCGGTTGAGGGTGGCAAGTCCCGTGAGTTGAATTGCGAAAAATAGGGGAAATATTTTTGTCGCCAAAGGGCGCAAAAAAAACGCCGCCTCTATAACCCCGTTCTGAAACAGATCGTTGGGATGGGTATGTTCAAAATCAGGGACTTCGGGGGCGCAGCCCGGAATGGGTTTCAAGCCTTGGGCTTGTCCCAGCGCGCAGCGTATCTAAACAAAGGATGAATTTTTTATCCCGTCCTCCTCCCCTCTCCCGTCGGATCGGCCCCGCCGATCCGGCGGGAGAGAGAGGGATCCCCTTTCCTGAATCAGGAGTTCTGCGCGCGCCGGGACAAGCCCAACACTTGCCTAAAAAAACACCCATTGCAGGTGTTTAGCTGAAAAAATCAATATCAGATAACAACGGTCTATTGCAGATTATATACAGCCCTAAAGTTACCTGCTAAGGTTATCTCACATTAAAGACATTCCCTGTATTGGACGTTACAAGTGACCACTTACGTCCAGTATCGGATCAAAACAGGAACTCAGCTTATGAAAAAAACGAAACCCACCTTCTCAATGAAACGAAATCTGATGCTCTGTTCGCTTTCCGTGCTTGGACTTGGCATTGCGCTAAATTCAGCGACCGTCACCGCCGCCATTATCGCCCAGGATGATTTCTCCTACACGGTGGATGAAGACCTCAACACCCAGAGTGGAGGTAGCGGCTGGGGTTCCAACCAATGGATTGCCGAAACAAGTACAGCTGCGAATGTCACCCTACAGTCCAAAGGGGCCCAGTTTACGGGCACCGATCCAGATTCTGTTAATTTCGCCTATCGGCAACTGGACAACGCCTACAGTGGTGACACGGTGTATGTCAGTTACACTCTGGAACTGGGACAAACGCCAGACTCGGATTTCTTTGCCCTCTGGTTGGATAACACTACAGATACCAATAATAACCACGGCTCATCCCGCCTGAATACGGGTCTTGGAACCGCGGATGCTCTGTTTTCCAGGCTTCATTCAAATAAAATCGCTACCAATCCGACACCCGCTTCCGCTGACACCGCCTATAATCTCGTGGTGAGGTACTCGAAAAGCGTTTCAGGAGAGAGTGAGGTTTATAACACCATGAAATTTTGGATCAACCCAACGTATGACGATTTAAGTGGTCCGGGGGTCGGAGAGGTTACAAATTATTCTACGATATCAAATTTTTCCTATGTCGGATTCCGGGGGGCTGCCAATGAAGGCGGAGAAAGCTATTTCGTCGACGATCTGGTCTTGGCCACCGAATGGGGGGATGTGGTTGCGATACCCGAACCCGCAACCTGGGTGATGTTCATTTCCGGAATGAGTGCACTTTTTCTGGGTGTCCTCAGAGGTCGGAACAAAGCATCCTGATGCTCGGCATGCATTTTCTCAGCTCCTCCGGAATTCTGGAGGGGCTTTTTTGGGATCAAATAATGGGATTAAACCTATAAAAGTGCCCTTGTTCAGCACTACGATACAGTATGTGATGAGCTAATGGATATCATCAAATGGCTCCCGCAGTTGGAACTTTGGAGAACCGCTCGTTCTAGGCTCGGCTGGGCCCGTAGTTTCTTTAAAGCGACGGCAGAGAAGGTTGAATCAAACTTCTACTGCTATTTTATTTAGGTTCAAAATCTTTTAGGGAACCTTAGAAATTGAGGCATATTAGACTATAAAATCAATATCAGACAATAACGGTCTATTACAGATCATATACATCTCTGAAGTTACCTGCTAAGGTTATCTCATATTAAAAAACCTTTTCTGTATTGGACGTTAAAAGTGACCACTTACGTCCAGTATCGGATCAAAACAGGAACTCAGCTTATGAATAAAACGAAAACCACCTTCTCCGCGAAACGAAATCTGACGCTTGGTTTGCTTGCTGTATTTGGATTCGGCCTTACCCAGATGGCTACGGCCTCTACCTTGGTTTATTACCGCATGGGGGATGATACTTCTTTTGTGACCGACTCTTCAGGTAACGGGAATGATTTTACAGCTTTTAACGCGGTTCAGACTGTGATACCCGCTACTGGAGATGGCAGTGCTTTCAGCAGTCCGATTCCACAAACCGGCGACAGCAATTCTTCGATGGCTTCCTTTGATGGTACACAAAACATGGCGGCGGCGGACCCGTTCGGAAGCCTGACTAGCTTCACTGCTGAGGCGTATATTAACTTAAACAGTTACAGCGGTTCTACACAGTATGTGATGAGCCAATGGACAACGGCATCAAATCAACGCAGTTGGGGAATTGGCGTGGCCGCGAGTGGAGGAACGGGTAGTGCCTCTGGTAACGAATTATATCTACTGATGGGCGAAGGCGTAGGAGGCTCTTCAGTCATCCCCTTGGGGTTGACGGTAACGTCTGGGACTGATTACTATATTGCGGTTGGATACGACGGAACGACAGGGACGAATGATATTCATTTCACCTACCAGAACTTGTCGACTGCGGGGAGTCTGGTGTCATCGACGATCTCTTCAGGCATTTCCACGGGTATAAATAATTCGAGCGCCACTTTCAGGGTGGGTGCGTATGGGTCGAGTGCCGGTAGCTTTTGGAATGGAGAGATCGATGAAGTTCGGGTTTCAGATACGATCTTGAATCAAAACGAATTACTGGCAGTGATTCCGGAACCTTCTTCTTTAGCGTTGGTGGTCTTGTTTGGAGGTTTGTTTGTGGTGGGGATCCGCCGCCGTCGTTGATTTAGGAAGTCGCTTGGATGGGTGCCTGAAAGTTCTGCTCTCATATCCGGGGGGGCCATGCAGTGAGAGAGCCGCCACTTTCAGGGCTCAGGAGGTTCTTATTCTTCAGATCCCGGCCCTGCGGACCGGGCTATGGAGAGTCACCCCGTTGGGGCTGAAGACATGTTGATTGGGGGGCAGTCGTTTCGAATTCTCCAAATCCCGACGCTTTGGCGGGCGGTGGAGGGGCATCCCGATGGGCTTGCGGACCTGTGGATCGGGGAGGGCCGTTGTGGAAAGACAACGCAAACGCGCAAAAGTCACAGGGGAAAAGTTTTCGCGTTTGTGGGCGCGCTGCCGGAAGCTGAGCGGGGTCAGTCATGCCGGTGCTTTCTGTAAAGTGACGGCAGATATGGATGAATAAATCTCAGTTGTTGTATTTTAGGAAGATTTAGGATTTGAGCCTTTCTAGGCATTAAAATCAATTTCAGACTATAATTATCCATTTAAGATTATATACATAGGTAATTTTACCTGCTAAGGTTATTTATAATAATAAACCTAAACCCGTTCTGGACGTTAAATTCGACAGCGAACATTTAACAAAAAATCCATCCCCGGTATCTTCCTCATGATTACAAAAATACATAAAACTTTCACAGCCACAGTCGCAGCCATCTTCCTCTCCTCTGTTTCAATGGCAGCGGTTGCCCCCATTACGGCGGCCACCTTTTCAGGTTCGGTTGCAGGTACGGTCACCGATCCTGTGTCTTTTACCTCTATAACAGTGGGAGGACAGGTGTATTCAAATTTGGAATATGGCACAGCTTCATATACCGGAACACTTACTAATCAGTATTATTATACAGCTGGAGAAGATCCCGGTACGAATTTAGCGGCGTTAAGTAACAATATTCTTACAGATGGTATTTTAAATATTCCTCGATATCTTTCGGTAAATTTTGGGCGTGCGATAACGTCTGAGGATTTGATCTTTGTCACTGAGCTTGCATCAAATGGTGCAGGCGAAACCTTGGCCTTAGGTTTGATTGATTCAAGTAACGAACGTATTTCGGGCACAGCGGTTCTTTTTGGGGATGTGGGTGCTGGAGGCCCCGGTGATTTGTTTACGATGAACGTGTTGCGCAGTAGCGGTGATAATGACATAAACGGTGTAGGTGTACAAGGTTCTGGCATGTTCTTATCAGATTTTGGTAGTCCTGGTAGTACTGTTCCCTACGGGATATATTTTTCAAACAGCAGTGAAAATGAATTAGATCCCTCAGTGGTTGGACTGGCCACGATTCCCGAACCTTCTTCGATTGCACTGGTATTGGTATTTGCAGGGGTGTTTGTGATAAGGGCTCGGCGCCGTCGTTGCTAATCTCGAAAGTCGCTCAGTAGGAGCCTGAAAGTTCTGCTCTCATATCCACGGGGGGCCATGCAGTGAGAGAGCCGCCACTTTCAGGGCTCAGGATGTTCTACTCTTCCCTATCCCGGCCCTGCGGACCGGGCTATGGAGAGTCACCCCGTTGGGGCTGAAGACATGTTGATTGGGAGGGCAGTCGTTTCGAATTCTCCAAATCCCGGCGCTTTGGCGGGCGGTGGAGGGGCATCCCGTCGAGGGTTGCGGACATGTCGACTGGGGGCTCGGTCAATTGTGAAACTAGGACTCCCCCGCACTAAAGTCACTGGGAAAAAAGTTTTCGCGTTTGTGGGCGCGTAGGCGGTAAGCGAGCGGAGTCATATCGGTGGCTTCTTTGAAATGGCGACAGAGTAAACTGGGAGTGCTGTACCCGGTTTTTTTAGCAATATCCACCACAGGTAAGCTGGTGGTCTCGAGCAAATGCTTCACTTTCTCCATGCGTACTTGCTTCACGTAATCCATCACGGTGATCCCACGATACTTACGAAAAAGACGACCCAGATGTTCACCACTCAACTGAACCTGCCACGCGATGGCACCCAAGTTTAATTTATGATGAGCGTATTGTTGAATGTGTTGGCAGGCGTGTTCTACAGAAGCCTCTCCCCGATGCGGCTTTAATGGCTTTGAAGATTCTTTTTCCTGATGCGGAGATTCAAACAATGGAGAAATCAGAGCGATACACAGTCCACTGATCCGCCACGGAGACAATTTCTCCCCTTGTTCCAATTCGATTTTGATCTGTTTGATTAGTTCCAAGCTTCCGAATTTGTTTAAGGCCTCCGGGAGGAGACGGATTCCCTTCATCCACGATCTCACCTCTTGAAGAAAGTCATCCCCTTTCAGCGGGGCGGCCGTCATGTCCTGCGAGGGAGAAGCCTCTTTACGGACCTCTCTCATTTCAACTTTCAGAATGTGTATTTTCACTTCTTTCTCTGGAACCAACCCCGTGTAGGACAAGCCCAATGAAGGTCCCACCAACAGCGCATCCCCTTTCCTAATCTCAAACCGTTCCCCATCAGAAGAAACCCCTATCAGGTCGCCCTCCAAAAAATAAACCACCCGATAAAAGGGCTCAGCTCGAACCCACATACTTTCGTTTGCGGGAATACTGGTCAGATGATCCGTCACTCTGCGTAACGGATCGAGAAGTTGTTTGTACTGATCTAATGTGCGACCCATTCCCGCTTACTACTCTGCGGCGTCACAAAATCAAGATTAGAGCATATCCATCCATTAAAGAGGATCATGGCGAACCCATAAATTTAAGAGTAGACAGGTAACACAACCAGACCTCAGGCAAATAAAATTCGCTTCCACGAGAAAACACTTCTGAACCAAAATTGAAGACCTCTTAAGAAATGCATCGAACCAGAGATGGAAGAAGCAACGCATGTCACAATCGGAAATACACATCTCCTCCGAAAAATATCCCATATCCCTTCATTCAGTTGAAATGAAATGAATTCCTTATTCATCTGGCGGTATTTCATATGTGAATAAAATTGTCCAAGGCTTGAAATCTCCACAAGTTTTTTAACGAACTTTCTCTAATTTACATGGATATTTAAATGAAAAATATATACACCCGCAGCTTTTGGTTATGCACGATTTTGGGACTCTTTGCGCTGACGGGATGTAATCCTCTCCCCCCGATTCCTACTGAACCTAAAGAGACCACGCCCATTATTGAAGTGCCCACCCCTACCCCAGTGCCAAGGCCTCAATCGACTCCCGTACCCGAAGAAAAAACTTGGAACTTGGATACAGACGGCAATGGCTTGTACGATCCCCGTGAACGAAAAGAATTGTTAGACTTATTTTTAACGGAGTGTCCTGAGCTACAACCCATTCTCAACCGTGCGGCTTTACCGGTGGCAAAGGCCGCCAATGAAGACTACCTTGATTTTGCCGATTACAGCAGTGGGAAAGCGCTCGAGGAACGGAAAGATGAGTTGTTACCTCAACAAAATTTCGATCTCAATGCCGATGGGCAAGTAACCATTGCAGAACAGGCACACAACCGCCCTCCTCTGTCCATGCTGGTGCCTACACGTATTGTAGACAGCTCAGTCAAGATTCCTTGGGGGATCGATATTTTTCCGGAGTGGATCACCACTGCGTATATGCAGGAGGATCTCAACCTGGGGGAAGTGGATCAGTATATGCCCCGGGGCGTGGTCAAACGGAACGCCATTCAACCCTCTCCTTCCATGCGTCCTCGTTTATCTGCAATAGGAGCGGGACTGGAATTCCCTGCAAATTCAGGGGCCTACCTTTCGATGAAAGGTCATCGTGATTCTCGTTGGAATTATCGCTGGTGTTTGCTGACCTTTCGTATTGATGCGTCAAGTGGATCGTCGGACAGCACCGTATTGGTGGACCTCAATCGTGGAAAAGGATCCAACATGTCGACGCCCAAAATTTGGTATGTCCGAAATGAAGGGCTTAAGGTGCAATATGTGGGTGAAAATATCGGAGGACTCGATTACAGGCTGATCACCGCAGACAATGTGGTGGCGGATGGCAAAACATGGAACGTCGTGGTCTGTGGCATTCGATATGGTCAACTTTACGCCTCTGTGAATGGCGTGCCTATGCATACGGACAGTCCACAACCCCCTCGCTTTGCAAGCAAATGGCAAAAGGATACGGACTCCTATATCGGGGATGAATTTAACCAAGGGAATATGGCTTGGGCAATGGACGCCTTGGTATTCGGTTTAACAGAACCTTCGGAAGCCATGGTCAAAAAGTTAACCGGTTGGGCGGCTCATCGATTAAATTTCGCAGAAAATTTGCCCGAAAGCGATCCATACCGTAGCGCACGTCCCGTACTGGATATGGAAGATTTTCCGTCGCGGTATGTGCACAATGACCCCAAATGGAATGCATGGGGTCGGGCCACCAAAGACAAATCGATCACCCGCGTCAATCAAGGAGGACCACGTGTAAAACTCCAAGGATTTGAGCGGGTGTTCCACGATGACTTCCGCGCAAATCGGGTGAAACCCTCTACCAGTGGCGAAGGTGATTTATGGGTAGGGCCAGGATTTAATATTGCGGTTGGCGCAAAAGCCCAATTGGTCACTCCCGGGGATAAACCTGATGTATATCCACATAGTGAGAGCAAGATGTTTCAAGGGCTCTCCCTCGCACGACAAGGCAAACGCTGGCGGGGTAGCGCATTTTATTCCATCAACGATCAAGGACAAGGCTACACCTGGGCGGGTCCCAAAATCTTCAGAATCCGTTTCATGTTTCCGAAAATTGATCCTGCAGAAGTTCCCCCGGGATTGTTTCCAGCTTTTTGGTCCTACGCCCCTGAAAACTTATGGTGGCGAACATCGAATCGAACCGAAATTGACTACTTTGAATTTGACGGCAAAAATGGATATTGGCTGAACGGATTATCCAGTCATTACCACTACCCTTACCTTAAAGGTGAGGACAATATTTTTGCAAAAAACACTCAGAGTTATCAACGCTTCAAGGTATATGGCGGTGAGTTAAAACCTGAAAAAAGTAAAATGCCCGAAACCATCTTCGCCTGGGACGGAAAATTCCGGACCTGGGAATTTGTGATCGATGAAGACATGACCTATGTAAATGTGACGGTTGCCGACGGCATGGGAGGTGAACGCTGGGTAGAAGTGGTTCGTTGCCCCACCACAGATCTCTACTTACAAGAGCTCAACCTTCAGTTGGACTATGCACTCAAATCTTATGACAACATGCCTGAAGATCAGGATCGCTTAGACTTCATTGTGAGTTTTATAGAAGTTTTTCAGAAGACCGAAGACATCATGACACTACCAGATGTGTACACGGCCCGACCACAAATTACGGGTGTCAACAGACCGGGAAGCGTGATCACCTGTGATCCTAAACTCACTGACGGCATCACAGATGTTCGTTACTTCTGGTACGCGGACGACTACCCTCTTAGCTACGGCCCCAGCAACAGCTATACCCTGACCTATGCCGACGCGGGAAAACGAATTCGCTGTATGGTCAAAGCAGTTGGCGCCCGAGACAGACCCAATGCATGGAGTAATGTGCTGTACTAATTGATCACCATTTATGCTTGAAATAAAGCTACAATAATTCATGTTTGAATAAGCAAAATTCAAATATGAATAACAAACCCAAATCAAGTCAAGATCATCAGGTCCCTTCGGTCGAAAAAGCGATACAAATTATCCATTGCTTAGGAGAGGCAAATGGGGAGGCTGTGAGTTCGCCTGAACTCGCAGAACAAACCAAATCCAGCACCTCTACCTGTTATCGCATTCTCAAAACCTTGACGGCAGCCGGCTGGGTCCGCGGAGATGGGGAAAAGGGATATCGACTAGGTGCTGGTTTGTTAGGCGTGTTACGTTCGGTCAATTTTTTACAAGAAATTGCGACAAGCTCTGAACCGGTTTTAACGGAACTGGCGTTGGAAACAGGCATGACCGCCAAGCTGAGTATTCGTCAGGATCGCAATCAAGTCACGCTTGCGGCGGGTCAGCCACGAGTTCCTTTAGCTGTACTGGCCCCTGTGGGCGTCCCCTACCCTGTGGTTCAAGCCTCCAGTGGTGCAATTTTGCTGGCGCGACTCAACGATACAGAAATAGAAAAAATCATCTCGCAGGCCAGCGATAGCGATTGGGGTTGCGATAGTCCTGAAATACTCAGGCAGCGGATCGATCAATTTCGAAATACAGGACAAGTAGAAAATATTGGCTTTAATGCCATGGGCTTGGACTCCCTTGCCTGTGGCATTTCACATCCCCACGAACAATTAGCCCTCACCATGATTGGACTGAGAGGAGAATTCACCGCAAACAAACTTCCCAGCTTTCAACAGAACCTGCTGGCCACCCAGAACAAGCTCGAAACCCTTTTCGTTTCACAACCCTAGGAAGAAGAATGAAATCACCGGAATTAGAAAATAAAGTTGCCGTCGTCACAGGTGCAGGAGGCGTGTTGTGCTCGGCGTTGTCAAAGGATCTTGCCCGTCAGGGTATGAAAGTGGCTTTGTTAGGTCGTACCCTTTCTCGACTGGAAGAGCTTCAGCAGGAAATTGAAGCTGAAGGAGGTATCGCACTCGCCTTGAGTGTAGATGTAACGGATTCAGTTGCGGTGCAAGAGGCCGCTGACAAAATTCTCACTCAATGGGGGCCCTGTAAGATCTTACTTAATGGCGCGGGTGGAAAATTACCCGGCACCGTCACCTCTCATCCGAAGTTTCAACCCGAAGAATTGCTTTCAGGAAGTGACACCATCGGATTTCTGAATGCGGATTTAAATATCTTTCGGAAAGAAGTCGATCTCAATTTAGTGGGCACAGCGATACCGAGTCAAATCTTTGGACGTCAACTCGCTCAAAATGGAGGGGGCGTGATTTTGAATTTCGCCTCCATGACCAGTTACCGTCCTCTTTCGAAGATTGCCCCCTATTCAGCTTCCAAGGCGGCCATCATCAATTTTACTCAATGGCTCTCGGTGTATTTAGCTCCGGCCGGTATTCGCGTGAATGCGATTGCTCCCGGATTTTTTGTAAATGAGCGTAGTCGCAAACTCCTTTATAAAGAAGACGGCAGCTTGAGCCCACGTGGGGCGGAAGTATTGCAACATACTCCGGCGGGTCGTTTCGGTGAAGCAGAAGAATTAATCGGCACCATGAATTGGCTGATCCATGAACGAAGTGCCGGTTTTGTCACGGGCATTACGGTGCCGGTCGATGGTGGTTTCTTGGCCTGTGCAGGCGTTTAAGAACTCAGCTCCTACGGATTCCGATCAGAGAGGAAGGTAGGAATCCAGCGCCTCATCACCAGCCCTCAACACATCTCACTGGAACACAAATGAATTTCCCCCTTGAATCAGATTTTTTATTACACAATGCCTCCGGGAAAAAGCTCTTTGAACAAGTCGCTTCGGCCTGTCCTATTCTTGATTTCCATACCCATTTAGATCCCGTCAGTATTTTAAACGACACCGTATTTACCGAGATCACAGATCTATGGATCTCATCAGACCCCTATAAGTGGCGGGCAATGCGGATGCATGGGATTCCTGAGGAAATTATTACGGGATCCCGGGGAGGACCTGAGCGCTTTGCAGCTTGGGCGAAAACCCTGCCGCAACTGGCAGGCAGCCCGCTGTACCATTGGTCACGTTTGGAGTTAAAACGATTTTTTGATATCGATATACTTTTAACATCTGACTCAGCCTCTCAAATCAGATCCCTTTGCAATGAACAACTCGCCAGCCAAAGCTTCACGGCGCGTTCTTTGCTGAAGCGCTGTGGCGTAAGCACCGTGGTCTCTTCGGATCCGTGGTGTGGCGAAGGAAATTTGCAGCCCCATCGACAAGCGAGCGAGCAATCCATCAGCCCCCAGTTGCTACCCTCCTTACGCGCGGATGCTCTCTTGGGGATTGAGGCTGCAGGTTTTGCAGATTGGCGATCGACCCTAGAAGCTGCAGTAGGGTTTTCAATTGATTCTTTAGAGACACTACAACAGGCCTTACGAATACGCTTGGATGCGTTTGAAGCCTGCGGGTGTCGACTTGCAGATATTGGGCTCGATCAGATTCCACGCGCAACGGGGTCAGCCTTAGCCGCCGAAAGCAGCTTAAAACAAGCACTCACCTCCCAGGCCATCACTGTTGAAGAAAGTGAAAAATGGAAAGGATATTGGATGCGATGGTTAGGTGGAGAATTTGCACGGAGGCAATGGACCTTGCAGCTACACTTGGGTGCTCAGCGTCAAACCAGTACGCGTTTAGCGACAAAGGTCGGGGCCTCGGGAGGCTATGCCTGTATGGGCAGCTCTTTAAACATGAGCGCACTGTGTACCTTATTAGACGGGATGGAAACTACGGAAGGACTTCCCCGATTAATTTTGTACCCCTTAAACCCTATCGACATGGAGGCCCTCTCAAGTGTGTGTGGTTCTTTTGTGGAAGATGGGGTCACTCAAAAAGTACAATTGGGGGCCGCATGGTGGTACAATGATCATCGGGACGGGATGGAAAGACAACTCCGGGCAGTTGCAAACTATGCCGTTTTAGGAAATTTCATTGGTATGGTGACGGATTCACGAAGTTTCCTCTCAGGGGTACGACATGAATATTTTCGTAGAGTGCTTTGCAACTTAATCGGTCAGTGGGTGGAACAAGGAGAGCTGCCCAGAGATGAGGACTATCTGCAAGGGTTGGTACGTCAGATATGTTACGAAAATGCGCAGCGTCAGTTCTCAGCTCACTGAGAACTGAAGTTCTCGACGTCATCTTTGAAAATGAGCGGACGAGCGTCTGTCTGTTTGAGTTCCGTGAAAAAAGATCCTATATCCAATCGCTTCACGTGACGAAGATATAAAATGGATGCGGGAACAGTTCCAAACATAAAGACTTCAGGGTAATCCGCAGGATGTTCCGGTACAGGTTGAAGCGCGTCGGGGTTCTCGGTATATCCACCTTTGCTTTCAATTTGAATTTGATTCATCTGCACGTTTTCGATGACATGCCCTGGGATACCGGAGATCACGGAAGGATGCGTGGCACCCGTGGCCACAATGTTGGACAAGCTCACTCCCTTGATAGATCCTGCTGAGCTGCGCTTTCCACGTAACATTGCACCCAAACGAATAAACAGCGGGGTACGGGCATTGATCATGGTGATATTACTACACACCACATTTCGGACATGCCCCCCATCAACACTTTCGATGGCAATACCTGTAATACAACGCTTCATCAATGAAAAGTCATCTGGGCTGTAGATGCTACAATTGCTGACGCAGATATTTTCAACATCATCTTCAGTTTCTGTTCCAATTTTGAATCCATTACATCCCGTAGTGAAACGACAATTGGTGACGGTGACATTGCGAATGGCTTTATGAAGAGGGAAAATATTTTTATTTTTAAGCACGATAGCATCATCGCCAGTGGTGATACTGCAATCTGAAATAAACACATCAGAGGACCCATCGATGTCGATCCCATCCGTATTCGGGCCTTCAATTGGATTCGTGATGTTGAGACCACGAATTTTAATATTTTCAGATCCGATCAAATGACAGGTCCACGAAACCGCGTTGGTGAGATGGAGATCTTGGATCTTCAAGTTTTTACAACGCAGAAAAGCCAAGAGGCGATGAGGCTTATGAAGATTTGTGAGATGCTGATACCAAAACTGGATGGCGCCTACTTCTTCGTAGTCTTTGCGACCCGTACGAGGTTTATCTAGCTTTTCCCAGTATTTGAACCCTTGAGCATCAATAGTGCCATTCCCCGTAAGGGAGATATTTTCAGCGTCACATGCAAAAATGAGCGCGGTCATCTCATGCTCTTCAGGTTTGATGGCACGATATTTCGGAGAATTAAAAATACCTTGTAGGATCGCCGCAGAATGAAGGTGTAACTCTACGTTACTTTTGAGTTCCAAGCTGGAAATGTGATGAAGACCTGGAGGGATCACCACCTGCCCTCCTCCATGGAGGTGACAAAGATCAATGGCTTCTTGGATGCTGTCTGTCGCATCGTCCGGCGAGGGTAAGGTAGGATAAAAAATGGCTGCAGTCATGGTTAAATAAAATTGAGGAAAGCGAAGTGTATTGATTTTCTAAACAGGGATCAGATCAAAAAAGGAAAAGACTCCTACATGCACTTAAGATATTTCAACCTAGTAATGCAAAACGCATTATATGTGAAATACTTATTCATGTATTCGCTATTCCTCACATAAGGCAGAAATCCACATAAAGCCCTTCGTTTTCGTAGAACAAATAACCCTCAGGCGTGAAACCGAGAATGGCCCCCTCCCCAGCAGCTCCATCAACCATAAATCAACACAACTAATAACCTGACCCTTTTGCTACTTAAGCGTTCATTTGAGCTTGAGTCGATGACTGAGGGAGTAATTTCCTATATTTCTGCCTACATATCACATATAAAGGGAATTGAGCTCTTGTTATGCAGTCCCCATGTTATTCATGTCACCTTATAAGAAGAAATCGACACTCCTCTGCATGGAGGTTTGTGCGATTTGAAATAATATATAGATGAGTGTAGGACATAAATATGAATAAATCACAATGGATGAAGACAATTTTGAACAACGAGGATGCGTTAATCCGCAGCCGCCCCATGGTGGAGTGGCTTAAACTTCCCTTCGAGCTGAAGGAACACAAAGGAATGATGAGTATGATGAAAAAAAATCAGGTACTAGGAATAGCAGTACTAAGCTGTATATTGGGGTTTACCGGTTGCCAACAACAACAAGGTACAATAGAGCATATCGAGGTTGAAGAGGAACCCGTAACGGTTCTTTTGGACCTTGATGGTGATGGAAATGGTCTTTACGATCCCGTGGAACGTAAAGAAATGTTGGACGTTTTTCTTCAGGAAACCCCTGAATTACAAAATGCGATTAATCGAGGGGCCTTGCCTGTGGCAGCCGCCGCTAATGAAAACTACCTTGATTTTGCAGACTACGGAAATGGTGAGGCAGAATTAGCCACTAAAGATGCGGTTTATCCGCATCAAGAATTCGATTTTGATGGAGATGGTCAGGTGACCATTGAAGAACAGGAGCGAGATTGGCCTACGTTATCACTTTTAGTTCCCCGTCGCATTATTGAGAGTGAAAATAAAATTCCATGGGGCATTGATATTTTCCCCGAGTGGATCAGCAGTGCCTATTTTCAAGAGGACGTAGCCGAAGGTGAAGTGGTTCAGCAAGTCGCCCGTGGCCTGATCCGCTATAACGCTAATCAAATCAGTCCCTCCTATCGCCCTCACAAACTGAGTGATAACGGCGGCGTAGAATTTGCTGCAAATTCAGGCCAACGTTTAGAGATCAAAGGGCTACGTGATGCACGTTGGGATTACCGTTGGGGAATCATGACCTTTCGGATTGATGGCGAAAGCGGCAGCGGAAACAGTACTGTTTTGTTGGATATAAACAAAGGCAATGGCGTCTTTAAATCATCTCCTAAAATTTGGTATGACAAAACCACAGGGTTGAACATTCAATATGTGGGCGGACAAGAAGGTGGTGGCCTTGATCGTCGGATCATGACCACGGACAACATCATTGCCGATGGTGAAAGCTGGAATGTGGTGGTTTTTGGAACCCGTTACGGTCAGATGTATGCCTCCGTAAATGGCGTCGCACTTGAAACAGCCACACCGCAACCTCCCCGCTTCTCCGCGGGAGAAGTCTACGACACCAAATCTTACATTGGTGGAGAGGAAATGGACAACTGCGCTTGGGCATATGATGCGTTGGTATTGGGTCAAACTGAACCCTCTCAAGCGATGGTACAGAAACTCACAGGTTGGGCCGCCCATCGTTTAGATTTTGAATCCCGCTTACCGGCAGATCATCCTTATGTCAATCAACGCCCCGTTTTGGACGGCGAAGATTTCCCCGATCGATTTGTACATAACGATCCAAAATGGAATGCGTGGGGTGAAGTGGTCAACAACAAAGAATTGGCCAAAGTTCACCAGGGAGAGCCTCGGGTAGAAGCAGAAGGATTCGAACGAGTCTTTTACGATGATTTCCGCGCCAAACGACTTGGAGACAGTCGCGCGGGTACCGGTGACCTGTGGATGGGTCCTGGATTTAATACCGCAGTGGGTGCCAAAGCGAGATTGGCAACTCCGGGCAAAGGAGTTGACGTTTATGGCTATGATGCTGAAAAACAGCAACAGAAACTATCCTTGATTCGACAAGGTAAGAACTGGTGGGCTTCAGCGCTCTACACCGTAAATGATCAAGGCCAAGGCTATACATGGGCCGGCCCTAAAGTTTTCCGAATCCGGTTTAGATTCGACAAACTGGATCCCAAGAAAGTGCCTCCGGGCTTATTCCCGGCCTTTTGGTCATATGGTACCGAAAACTTGTGGTGGCGTACCGCCAACCGGATCGAACTCGACTGGTTTGAGTTTGATGGCAAGAACGGATATTGGTTCAATGGCTTCTCCAGTCATTATCACTACCCCTACCATCGCGGTGAGAACAATATTTTCGCCAAAAACACCAAGAGTCACAAACGCTTTAAGATTTATAGCGGTGAGTTGAAACCAGAAAAAAGTAAAATGCCTATCGATATTTTTGCTTGGGATGGTGAATTCCGCACTTGGGAATTTGTGATCGATGAAGATATGACCTATGCCAATATCGCTATTCCCGATGGGAACGGTGGCGAAAAATGGATAGAAATCTCACGGGCCCCTACCCCGGATGTCTATCTGGAAGAAGTCGACTTACAGTTGGATTATGCACTCAAAACCTTTGAAGGAATGGAAGGCATTGACCAGCTTGATTTTGTAATCGACTGGATCGAAGTGTTGCAGAAAACAGAAGACATTGAATTCGTACCTGCGGTTTATACCTCTCGTCCCGAATTATCCGGTGAGCTCAAGGTGGGTGAAACCATCACTTGTGATCCGAAGCTCACTGACGGCATCACGGACGTTCGTTACTTCTGGTATGCGGATGGTTATCCGTTGACCTACGGACCTGACAACAGCTACACCCTCACGGAAGCTGACATGGGTAAAGCCATCCGTTGCCGGGTGAAAGCTGTAGGCGCCGTGGATCGTCCAGAAGCCTGGAGTACGATCCTTCAATAAGATCTAGGTATCCTACATGAAAAGGCTCAAATGATTCGTCATTTGAGCCTTTTTTTAGTCAAAAATTATCGGGCAGGATGCCCTCGCTCCAGTTTCAGCCAAAATAAGTGAAACTCCATAACGGAAGGACCTCGCAGCGCAAAAAGGAGTGAGGGCATCCTGCCCGACAACCCCTTCTACCCGTGAGAGACAGCCCCCCTCCCTGAAATCATTGCAGTTAAACGTCCATATGCATCCGGCACAATCCACAAAGAAACAAAACAAATCACTTGTAAATTCGACATATTTACTTGCAATACCCATTCTGACATGGTCAAGGGTACTTTGTTAGACTTCCGTTTGAACCCAACCCTGTAAGCTATGAAATTGATTAAATACACCCTCACCCTTCTTGCCTTCATTGCAACTGCACAGGCTACTATTGTAATCTCAGATACCGCTTTTTTCCTGGATGCGACGACTCATACATCAGATACAGATGACCGAACGATTTCCAATTTCAGCGTGGCTGCGGGAGAGAAACTCGTGGTGACCACCACCATGGAAAATGGAAATATTTCAGACATCACCTTTAATGGCGCCTCACTCATCCCTATTTACAATACAGTAAACAATATTCAACGGGTTGCGACCTATTACCTGGATGTTACGACCGCAACTACGGCCAACATCGTGGCTGATATTGATGGAAATACACATTTCGGTTTTGCGGCCTATGCAATTAATGGAGCGGCTATGGGTGGACCGGCTGATTTCTCATCCTCGGCAACGCGCCTCGCAGGTGATGTTGATACCGAGGTTGGTTCTTTAGTAATCGGATCATTTACAAAAAATTCATTCGCTTCAATTACTTTAAATACGACTTCTACAGCAGTTTATAATGAAGATACTATCGGAGCTGGCGGTACCTCAGGTATGGCGGCTTACTATTTTTCAACGACGGTCAGTACGGATGATTACGGCTTTAACAACAGTAACTCTAGACCAGCCGCCGGAGCGGTAGTGTTTAACGTCATCCCGGAACCCTCCAGCATCTTGTTACTTGGTGTGGCGGGACTGGCATTGGTCGTGGTGAAACGCCGTCGAAAATAAACGCATTTCATGACCACGTTTTAACGCCTGTGGGTCTATACGACCTACAGGTGTTGTTTTATCCATTTTTAACTGTGTGACCACTGGGTCATGTTTATAAACATCTCAAACAAGTTCGATACCGATATCGATTTGGCGGAATCCTGCCCGACAACCTCTTCTGAAAATCTGTTGCAAGCGAGAAACAACCGCCTGCAGTGGGTGCAGTTGACCCTCCATTTTTTAGTCAAAAAAGATCGGGCAGGATGCCCTCGCTCCACGGATACCGAGACCTGCAATGCAAACAGGAGTGAGGGCATCCTGCCCGACAAAATTTTTGAATGAATCTGCGATGCAGAACAAGCCCCAGCATCCTTGATCGTAAAAAATATACTCTGTAAACATTTAATAAATCATATAAAAAGCTTCTTTATTCCAGATATTGACTTTCCGGGTCAATTCTGACATGGTCAAGGGTACTTTATTAGACTTCCGTTTAAACCCCACACTCTGAGATATGAAAATAATTAAAAGCACCCTCACCCTTCTTGCCTTCATTGCAACTGCGCATGCTTCCATTGTCGTCTCAGATAGCGATTTTTACCTGGATGCATCAGGGCAAAATCCTATGGGTACAGACAGGACGATCTCAGACTTTTCGGTTGCTGCCGGAGAAAAACTTGTGGTCACGACGACGATGGAAGGTGGAGATATTTCCGGGATCACATTTGGTGGAATCTCTTTAAATTCGGTCTACAATACCGCGAATGGCGTACAACGGATCACCACATATTATTTGGATGTCACAACCGCAACTACAGATGATGTCGTGGTTTCTTATGTTGCCGAAACTGCTGGTACCATGGGTTTCGCAGCGATAAGCATCTCGGGTGCAGCTGCAGGTGGTCCAGCAGACTTCTCATCATCTGCAACACAAAATGCTGGTTTAATTGATATAGAGACAGGCTCTTTGGTTATTGGAACGTTCACCGTTAATTCAGCAGGCTCAATCACGCCAACCGTGCCACCGGTAACAGATCCACTCACGCCTTCAATCGAGATCTATGATCAAGAATACATTGGTAACGGAGGCACATCAGGAAATGTCACTTACTTTACTTCACCTACAGATGGGACCTATAACTACGGTTTTTCGGGTGGTAACACCAGGCCTGCCGCCGGTGCAGTGGTATTTAATGCCATCCCAGAACCCTCCACCTTCTTGTTACTCGGACTGGCCGCTCTGACATTAGTAGAGGCAAACCGTCGTCGAAAATAAACGCATTTCATGACCACGTTTTAACGCCTGTGGGTCTATACGACCTACAGGTGTTTTTTTGGGGGGGGGAGCATAAGTGCCCTACCCGATTTAATCGTCATCAAATCTGCTCTATATATTTCATAACGCAGAACCATGCAATTGACTGAATTTACCATATGCTTGCAATGATTTCTCATGTCTTGAACGTTGATGTTTTTAAGCTCATCCGCATGGTATGATCCATAAGATTGAGACGGGATCCCCCACCAGATCTTACTCAAATAGACATAGGAATATTAACATAAGCATAACGAGGAATATAATGATGCAAAAAACACAATGGACGAAACTTTTAGTATTAGGCATGTGTGCCGCCTTTACCCTGCAAGCAAAAGCAGACCGTTTTATTGAGCGTGAAATCCCTCAAATGAAGACCGCGCCTTCCATAGATGGTGACCTAACCGAATGGGCGGACGTAGCCTCATTTAAATTGGTAGCTCCGAGCTGGATGCACAAATATGATTTAAGTGCTAAAGTATGGCTCGCCTGGGATGCGGACAATTTTTATATGGCCGTAAAAGTATATGATGAAAAATTTGTAAATGATAACAACCCAGAATCCGGCCTCTATGCTGGAGATCAAGTACGCTTGCGCATCAGTGCTCAGCCTGAAGCACAAGATGTCAATTTTGGAGCCGCAGATCGTGAAGTGTTCATCTCCCCTACTTCGGCCAATGGCCAGCCTGCCTGCACATTCAAAGTGGGCGCCGAAGGTCTTGAAGTTGTGGCTGCCGAAGGTGGCGCATTCCCATGGGCAGTCGGTACCCATGATCGTGGCTATACGGTAGAGTGTGCTATTCCGGTCTCATTGTTGGGCGTTGATCAATTTGCGAAAGGGTCAGAAAATATTACCTACTCACTGGCGATCTATGATCGGGATACCCCTGATGCAAACGAGTGGAAAACGACTCATACCCGTATTTCCAGCTCGAATGTCAAAAAACAACCCCGGGAATGGCCTGCACTTCGACTTTCAGAAAATGTATTGATTCTGAAAGAAGACAACTAAACGTATTAGAACATAAAAAATGGGAGGGACTGTAAGAACACAGTTCCCTCCCTTTTTTTATCTCCAAGCTGAGTACTATTCCAACCCGCGAGTATGCTGTTCCCGATACTCACTGGGAGACATTCCCGTGGCTCTTTTGAACTGAGCGGAGAAATATAAAGGATCCCGGTAGCCCAGATTATAAGAAATTTCCTTTACGGACAGACTGGCATTACAGAGCAAGTGCTGGGAAAATCGTATTTTCCTGCGCAGGTAGTAGGCAATGGGGCTACAACCCATGTGTTCGTTAAAAATGCGACGCAAAGAAGATTCGCTTTGCCCACACTCTTGCACCAACTCCTCTAGCTTTAAAGAAGAGTGCAACCGCTCTTCGATCATGGTCATAGCTTCCCGCAAGGCTTCGGGCTGATTCGCATGCTCATGCTCGTTAGAAAGCGTAACCAGAAGCTCATAAGCCGCAGCATTGATGGCACTACTCTCACGTTCCGGTGCAGAGAGTGCCGCAAAAATATGCTCCATCCGCTTCAGAATCATGGCTGGTCGAGGCAACACCATATGGTGAGTCGTGTGTAGACCCAACTTGGTAATGATTTCCCCTAATAAAGAACCCGAGAGTGCCACCACGATCTTTTCAGACTCAGTAGGAAGCGCAGGAGCCCAAGTCGTGTCACACAAGGGCTGTGCAATCATGATTTCATTTTCTTTGACCAGAAAATCATGCCCATCTTGACGAAAGGCAGTTTGACCTTTGATCATAAATTCAATCGCCAGTAAGTTTCGTTCATGCGTAGAACGAAAGACTCCTTGAATGGACGTATCCCGCCCCGCGAAGAGTACGTAGAGCGGAAGTCGGCGGTTCGTCCCATTATTTTCAATATGGGTAAATTCATGCTTGGGATAGCCCGAAACATTACGCCCACAAGTGACGCCTCCAAAATAATCGCCAAATCGTTGTGACTGCGATGGAGGCGTGAGTAACTGGTTAAGATTAATCATAGCTTTAAACTAGCATAACCTTGAAAAGGATCAAGCCTTGGTCGTTCACTCAGGGAGAGAATCTCACATCATCCCCCTGAGCACCAGTCACCTCATGGGCGAAACCCATCGGGATCTAAACCCGTTTATTCAGGTTGTTCATTTACATATTTTCCACTACCGCTACTTCTGTAAAAATTATCTGGAAGCCCTCCCTTCAAGCTGAACCAGGAGACATGACCGTCTGCGTATGCTAGATGTCCACCTGAATCCCCATACGTTTTGCCGGGATGATTCCAATTTGAAGTGACCGGATCAGACATTGCGGAAACCGAATTTTTTCCTAGTCTCATGAGATCCGCGATGACAGTTGAGCTAGAGGGTTCTGAAATGTCACCCAAATTTTCAAATCCTCCCCGATTATTCCCGTCGGGAAATCTTGATTGTATATTGGGATTTTTTTTCGCCTGGTCTTTTTTCCAGGCATCCGCTCCGGCAAAATAACAGTAGGAAATGTTCCTGCGCCATCCGAGAGCGTAGGGTGGTTTCTCAGGGAAATAGGGTTTGGATTTCCCCCCTTCACTGTATGGGCCGCGACTTAGATCACTCGGACAATAGTAAGCTCGTGGGTCGCTTACGTAGTCGTCATAAAAATTAGTACGGGTTACGGCCCATTCTCCAGCCCAAGGCCAAGAATTGCTGTTTTGTTCATAATCAGGAAAATAGCCCTTGTGATCGGCAGCAAACACTACCAATCCTTGAGCCAAAGTTCGAAGGTTGCTGGCACAGGCCGAGCGTCGTGAACTTTCGAGAGCCTTACTGGTCACAGGTACAATTATACTGATGAGCAATGCGATAATCGCAATAACCACTAGGAGTTCAATTAAGGTGAACGCTCTTTTACAAGCGGAGGAATGGGATGTTGTATTCATCCCTAAATCATACAAAGTCCCCCAAGTTCTGTCCATATGAGATACATGCATCTACATGTGCTATTCTACCACTCTCAACAGGGCTATTCTGTTAAATAAATAACAAAAAAGGAGAGAGCGAGCACAAACCTCAACTCTTTTACCATGTGAATTGACGTTATTTCAGAAAAGATGAACACAAATACAAAAGATACGCTCATCGTCTCCAAACGAAGAAAGAGAGACTATAAGAGAAAACACCTTCAAATGTTTTTGGGATTATTTACCTGATTGTTGATTCACATACACACGACTATTACTTCGGGTAGCAAATTCATCAGGCAGACCATTCTTCAGTGAGAACCATGCAACATGTCCGTCAGCATATCCCAAATTTCCACCAGACTTCGCCATGGTGCCATTGCGATGGTTCCAATCCGATCCCGTGGAGATATCAAGCGATGACGGCACATTTCGTCCGAGGAGCATCAGGTCTGCAATCATCGTAGAGCTGGCCGGATCAGGTATATCCGCGATATTTTGATACCCTCCCCTTTCATTAAATCCAGTAAAGATACGTTCAGGATCCCAGGCACTTCCTCCATAAAAATAATTGTAAGAGATATTTTTTCTCCACGCAGGACGAGGGCCATTTTCTTCAGGAAAGTATGTTCGTGCCCTCTTGGCTTCACTTGCAGGAGACGTGTTATTCAAGTCAGTTGGACAGTAGTACGCATTTTCATTACTTACATAATCTTCAAAAAAATCACTATGCTTCAAAGCCCATTCCGCAGCCCAAGGCCAAGAATTGCTGTTTGGCTGATAATTAGGGAAATTCCCTTTATGATCTGCAGCATACACCACTAAGCCTTGTGCCAAAGTACGAAGGTTACTCGCACAGGCCGAGCGACGTGCTTTTTCTAGCGCGTTACTGGTCACAGGTACAATTAGACTGATGAGCAATGCGATAATTGCGATCACCACCAAGAGTTCAATTAATGTAAATGCGCTTTTATGAGGATGAGGTCGTGATGTGTTTTTCATTGGATCATTTTAAAGAAGAAACCTCACACACCTTCAGATGAGATACGCGTACATACAGATGATTTACGATTCGCACCTGTACGCTAGCATGGGGCTTGAAGAAAAATGGATAGATGTATTCAATTTCACATAAGACCTAGAACAAATCATACTCATAGTCAAGGAATCACTATAGAGTATATAACAACTAGATCTACAGAATCCATTTTGCAGTCAAAATCAAGCGGTAGGAAAACATAATATGCCTTCCCCCGCCTTTCCAGAAAGAGGTTTGACCTGCGTGTGGGTTAATCCACCAGTTCAGACAATTCCTTTTTCCAGAGGATGCTTACTTGTTCACCAGGTAGCAGTGTCAACTCAACAGCCGCTTGAGAACAGTGGGCCGCCTCCGACGCATCAACCTCAGGTATCGTATACAGCTCATCACCATGAAGGCGAATGGTGTAGGGACGACGGAGAGGAGATCCATTAGATACAGTCACTCGAAGGCCATCTTCTTCGTGACGACAAAGCAGTTCCGTCAGCACCCCATTCCCTTCATTGAAGGCCCGTTGGGAATCGGAGGCTGAGGGATACACAGTGAGTTCAAGCGATTCAGGCAACTTATTTCCCAAAGATGGGGTGACAGGTTGACGAGGAATGATCGCACCTTTCCGCACGAAAACCGCCACGCCTTCCAAACTCATTAAAGGTGTGGACACCTCAAGGGTTACAGGTCCAACATGCTGTTCGCCCGTCCAGTAGTTGATCCACTCTCCCTCGGGAAGATATACAGAGCGTTGTTCTTCGCCTTCCCGATACGCGGGCGCCATCATCAGGTCTTCACCCAAATAGAATTGATCATCACAATTCAGGGCCGCAACATCCTCGGGATGATGATAGGATAAAGGACGAAGAATCGGTTCACCTGTGTCCGCCGCGTTGAGGGCATAATGATACCAATACGGCGTCAACGCATAGCGTTCTTCGATCGCTTTTCTGTAGAGCGGTTGAATTTCTTCACTACAGTTCCACGGAAATTTAGGAGTGGTTTCCCAGTTGTTATGAATACGAGGTAATGGAATATAGAGCAATGCTTGGCAAACGCGACGGGCGATATTTTCGTCATCAAACATCTCTGCATCACGCTCTGCTAAGGTTTCATAGCCTGGCTCTCCGGGTTCACCACGGACAGCAAAACCTCCCAAATCAGCACTGGAGAACGGGAAGCCTGACAAGCCCGCATTGATCACAAACCAAAGATCATCAATCAGCGCATCCACACCACAACGGGTATCCCCAGGCCATGGAAGAGCGTAGCGTTGCGATCCAATGCCCCCTCCCCTTGAAAGACTCATCGGACAACTGTCATCTGAATGAGGCATCATCCGGGCAATGACCCGGTTCCATAAAGGGCCAAAAAGATTGCGAGACGGAATGCCGGGCACCACATCACCACTCACACGATCAGCATGATCCGTCCACCATATCGCCACCTTTTCCTTCACTCGTGGTTCGAGTTGGGAAATGTAATGTGCTTCGGCAGTCGCATCCCCTACCCGTGGCACCACTTCTTCACCGTGTTGTCGAAGCAATCCCGCAGCCAATCCACTTTCGGTGGCTTTGGGTGAAAACGAGCGACTGTTCACATGCAGTCCGGTTTTAATACCTAAAGCATCAAGTTCCCGCACCATTCCAGGCCCATCACCAAAGTCGGGATGCCAGTCGAAATCACAGCTGGGGTAATCATGCCCGGTGGCGTAACTATTGATAAAATTGAGTCCACTGCGCCAAGGACCATCAAAAACAAATACATCACAGGGATAGTTTTCGCGACGAAGTTGTTTCGCGTCTTTGATCGCTTGCTCCCCAGAGGCAAAGCCTAAACTACAGCACCAGAATCCCATTAACCAGCGCGCAGGAGATGAGGGACGTCCCACAATACTGGTAAAACGTTTAACGACATCGCTTTGTGTGGGACCAGCCATAAAAAAGATATCGCAGGGACCACCAGGGCTGTGCACAGACCAACGATCTGTTGCGCTTTTCGCCATATCGAAATACACATGTGGCCATGGGTTGTTGAGAAAAAACCCATAGCCCTTGCTGCTAATAAAATAGGGTAACGGAAACCCACCGTAATCACCACTGCGCTTGCCTGTTTTAACACTGAAAATATCTACCGTCTGTCCTGTACGGTTGGGCGGAGCGATCCGTCCTCCAAATCCGTGAAAGGCCTCATCCGCATGTTCAAACTCAGCATAAAATGCAGGTGTATCCGCATCGGAGTTATCAAAGCGCAGGCCCGTGCCGGGTACGCTTTTAAGCATGGATTCCGTAAACAAATTGTCCGTTCCTGACGCAGAACGCAGGAGCTCGACTCCACCGGTTACGGTGTCAATTCGAAGTGAAAGCAACGAGGTTTCCAAGATGAAAAGCGTTCCCTCTTCTCGTGTAGAAAATGAAGGAATTTCCGGACGTGGTTCCAGCAATCCGAACTCTTCCGTGGGAGAAGAGACCGGTGAAGAGTGCGTAGGATTAACGCGCAGACGTACAATACCTTCAGCCCACGCATCTATACGAATACAGGCATTTTCTGAGGCCAGAGTTACGCCTTGGTCGTCAGCCTCCGTCGTAAACGTTCCTCCAAGTGGCATATATGACGAAATATCAACCTCAGCTTGCTCATATAAATCATCATATAATGCATCTGGGTGGAGGCTGGTGGTGATGGATGGGGTCATATCATTCATTTGCATTGTAGGTTCTTTTCGTCCGAATTGTGTTTTTACGAAGACCTCATATTCTGCGTTGAGGGTCAATCAGGTCAGTAGCCTGCCCTAAAGACCCTCGTTTTCACAGTCCATACATATGTGATATATTTCCATAAACATGGACTATTTTGACAAAATCGCTCAACCTGAGCAGGTGTCTCCACCTCCTCCCCCCCAGAGAACAAGGTCTGAGAGAACCTAAGCTCTTTACGGAGCTTCGTACGCAACCTTGATCCTGTTGGTTAATACCTCATGATTCTGCCTAGATATAACATGCATATAAAATGGTATGATCTCGTGAGTTTCGTAGGAGAAACGTAGACAAAACTTACCAAATGAATAGAACAAATTAACAGAACATTCCCCTACCTTGTAGATCCGAAAGAGTATGATCATGACGCGAACAACACTTGAACCAACCCATCAAATAGAAACCGTATTCAACACCATCGATAGCATTGAGCATTTGGCCTTTCGCCCACTGGTGAACTGGAGTTACAGCAAAGAAAATGACGCGAGAAACGCCGAAGCGATCACTCTTGGACGTTTAGAGCAAGAAGCGGGATATTTTCATGCGGAACCGGAAGTGCCGGAAATTGCACGGTACGTGGACAACTCCGAATGGGGTGATCTTACTTTATATATGGATCACACGGGTTTGTTTAAGGTTTATCGGAATCAGGTTTGTTATCACGATCAATATTTTCTGCATGGCAATGTGCCACTGGGCGGTGAAATGAAAGAGGATGTGGATCAAGACCGTATTTCTCTTCATTTCAATTATTTCAATATCGATCTCTCCATTTCCAAGGCCTATATTTTCTTTGCAGGCTTAGAGAAAATTAATGAGGGAATTCGCGATTTTTGTATTTCGATGCGTATGTCCGCTTGGGCATTAAACACCCAAAATTATCGCCAAAATCTCTATATGTCCGGTCCTGTGGACCTTAATTACTCTGAACTAAGTGAAGAGCAGCGCGAGGAGATGCGGCAGGAACTGTACGCCGTGAGCTCTGAAGCCGAGGAGGCCTTAGAAACCTTGAGAGCAACACAGGATGTAGACACTTTTCTACAGGCCTTGGCATGCGGACTGGAGAAGCTGGTGCTCATCAAAGCATATGTGAAAAAATTCACGGTACACTTCACCGGCCATTCCCATATGGATCTTGCATGGAAATGGCGTTACCCTGAAGCATTGGCCTGCATGCGGGGGACACTAGAGAATCAATTCGCCTTTATGGACAAGCATCCGGACTATGTCTTTATCGAAAGCTCCGCCGTGGTGTGGAAGGATCTGGCCAAAGATGAAGCCTTCCTGAAAAAAATGCAGTATTATGTGGATCGTGGTCAATTGGAGCTGGTGGGCGGAATGGCTGTTGAACCCGATAGTCAATTGCCTGCTGCTCAAAGTTACATAGAACAATTCAACTATGGCCGTAAAGTCAGCGAAGGATTGTTTGGCAAAAAAATAGACATCGGATTAAATATTGATGCCTTTGGATTTAATCGTACGCTGCCTAAATTTTATTTGGATGCGGGATTTCGAGCCTTCATCACACAGAAACTTCGCTACAGCGAATACAGTGTTTTTGAAAATGTAATGTTCTGGTGGAAAACAGATGACGGTCGCAAACTTCTTTCCATTCATCTTGTCCCCGATCATTACAATCCGGTGCTCCCTGAAAAATTATCCGAGAGCATTTCCCTCTTTCACCTCTCCACCGGGAGTTATCATATTCCGATTTTATTTGGCATAGGAAATCGTGGTGGTGGCCCCACCGAAGATATGTTTGAGCGGATTGAAATGCTGAAAAACATCACCATTTACCCCCATATTACCTATAGCTCCCTCACGGACTTTCTCGACATCGCAGAAAAAGAAATGGATATGGAGGCCTTACCCGTTTTGGACGATGAATTGTTTCTCGAAACCCATCATAAAACCTTCACCGTACAAGGGGAAATCAAAGCAGGAAACAGTAGTACTGAGCGCGAATTGACAGAACTACTAGCCTACGAGACCCTGAACACACTCACTGGAAAGGCAGAGCTCAATAACACACCCGAAACCATCGGGCTGTGGGATGGTGTTTTATTCAATCAATTTCACGACGTGCTTCCCGGAACCAGTTTGCCCCAGGTCAACATGGATTCCATGGAGGAATACGAGAGAATACATACTGCGGTTGCAAAAAAATGGGAACAGAATGCCCAACAACTTAGCAAAGGCTACA
Source organism: Kiritimatiellota bacterium B12222 (assembly GCA_029719485.1). Classification (GTDB taxonomy): domain Bacteria; phylum Verrucomicrobiota; class Kiritimatiellia; order SS1-B-03-39; family UBA6053; genus UBA6053. Next base: position 3,060,935 of record CP120722.1, read on the forward strand.
GTGAAGAGCATTTTACTGTGTTTAACTCAATCAGTGTAGTGCGCGATGCATATGTCTCCATCGAAAGAACTCAGGTGGACGTCTATGATGACAACGATCAACTTGTCCCGAGTCAAGAAGCCGAAGGCAAAACCTGGTTCAAAGCAACAGATCTTCCCGCTCTGGGCTTCAAAGCTTATCGATGTGTAGAAGTTTCAACGACGAAATCGAGCGAGATTGATTTTGAGTCCCATTTCCAATCTGAAAAATATGAACTGGAGTTTGATCGGGAGCAAGGAGCGATCTCGTCACTCAAGGTGAACGGGAAGGAACTCGTTTCTGAGCAAGGTCTTTTTGGATACTTGGATATTTTAGAAGATATTCCCACCATCGGCTACAGTACCTGGAATATACACTTCACGGGGAAAACCTTTGAGGCGAAGATTGAATCATGTGAAATTGTGAATGATGGCCCCTTGTTCAGAACCTACCGGGTGAATTCCAGTTTCGTCTACGAACCTGACAAACATGAGATCATGGGGCCTTTCCTTTGGAACACACCCGCCATTGATTTCCCCTCCTCTTTCTTCACCATTGATTTTCGGGTGTATCGAGACGAACCCACGATTCAAATTTCGATGAATTGCGATTGGTGGGAATCAAACAAATTTCTCAAAATGAGATTTGATAGCAGTATAGATACACAAGAAGTCGATTATGGACTGGCCGCCGGAACCATCACCCGTCCCAGTACGGACAAAGCACGATTTGAAGTACCGGCCTTGGGATTTGCGGAAATTCATGATGATGAAAAATCATTCTTACTCTTGTCTGATGATAAGTATGGATTCGATTGCAAAGAGGGATCATTGGGACTGTCTTTGTTAACCTCTCCCTCAGATGCGGATAAAAATGAAGTGCCAGACCCGCTGACGGATCGCGGTCGGCATCAGTTAACCTATTCGATTAAACTGGGGCATGAAAAACTGAGTCGAAGCGAGATGCATTTGGAAAGTTTGAAACATCGTTCTCAACCCAAAGTATTCTGGGGAGAGTTGACGGATCAACATAATTTGGGGAACCACTTGAGTGTAACTGGAGCCATCCCTTTCTACACCAAACCTACCGACAATGGCGTTTACCTCTATCTTTTTGAGGCCAATGGAGAAGAGCAACGCGTAGAAATTAAGACTGCGACAGCCTGTACCTTCTACAAATGTAACCTTCTCGGCGAAAAAGAACATTCCCTTAGCCATGAATTCAATATCCCGGCCAACGGAATGCTTTGTTTGTTACTTGAAAAGATATAGCCCCCCCCCTTCATACACACATCAACCATGACTTTCTGTGGACCACGGGTCCTCAGAAAGTTTGTGAGGGAAACGATGTAAGAAGATGAGCCGTTCGTCGCCAAACAGAGACGATGACGTGCCAAGCCCAACCTTCCTCCCTGTTAGGGACCCCTGACCCTTCTTCTCTTAAGAAGAAATCTGAGGTCATATTTATGAGGCAATGCGCCCCCCCCGCAACACCCGCCTCAATACAAAAACGAAGGAAATTCCCGGGTAAGATAAAAAAAACAATTCTATACGTTGCGTTTTTGCCATTGCTGATTATATACCTACCTGAAGGTATATTTAATTCCCGTTTACACCTGAAACACAAGGAACCGAACGATGGCTAGACGAACAAAAAAAGACGCATTAGAGACGCGCAAACAAATTTTGATACATGCATTGGATGTGTTTTCAAGAAAGGGGTATTCGCGCACCACTTTTGTCGATATCGCAAATCAAATAGGGTTAACCAAAGGAGCGGTTTATGGGCATTTCAAAAGCAAACCCGATTTATTGGTCTCCTTAATTGAAGAAGCCATCAAACGGAAACATCACCGTGAAGACAATCCCAACGAGTTGGAACCTTCGATCGAAACCTTGCGCTACTGCTACCTGCACACTGCCAAAAATATGCTTAAAGATCCTTTTTTAAAGAAGTTTGAGTTCTTTATCCAATTTCAAATTGAATGGTCAGAGGAACTTTTACTCGAAGTGCGTACCCGACTTGCAGAAATAGGCGCAGACCCTTTCCGCATGTACTCTGTGGCCATTCAACGTCTACAAGAACTCAAAAAAATAGAAGCTCACCACGATGCGGAGCAACTCGGGGCCATGCTCATTGCCATGTGGATGGGATCCATACGCATGCTGATGATCGGGTGCGTTTCTGAGGCCCATCTGCTCCAAAATTTAGAAAAACAATTTAACTCTCTGTTTAACGACCTCACTTAAAACGAACCCCTTATGAATACAAAATTAACTTTCCTCTCTGTTTCTTCTCTCATCGCAGCTTTACTTGCGGGTTGCGGTAAATCTCCTGCCATGAATGCGCCCCCCGCCCCTCCCCCTCCACTGGTAAAGGTCATTGAAACCCAAACCCAACCCGCGAGTGTCGTTCAAGAATACATCGCCTTGGTTGAACCCATTCAGAAAGTAAATCTCATGGCCCAGGTCTCCGGAATTGTGAATGAAGTTCATTTTAAAGAAGGTAGCCGGGTGAAAAAAGGGGATTTATTGTTCTCCATCGATCCAGCCTCCTACGAAGCCACGGTGGCCATGCGTGAAGCGGAATTGGAACAAGCTCAAGCGTCCGTAGATCGCTCAGACAAATATTTAAAGATGTTAAATGCTACAGACGGACGCAGTGTTTCAAAATCTGATCGCAATGCCGCTGAAGCCAATGTGGCAGAAGATCGCGCCATGGAACACAACGCACAAGCCGCTCTCAAACAAGCGAAAATCGATTTGGGTTACACCCAAATCACCTCGCCAATTGATGGACGGATTGGTCGCGCGCTGATTACGCGGGGAAATTTGGTTTCCTCGGCATCCGGTCCCTTGGCCACAGTCATTCAAACCGATCCCATTCGCGTAGTCGTCGCCCTGCCAGATGCAGAATACATCTCGGCCTTTCATCGCTACGCCAATGACAACAACTACCATCCTAAAATCACCGTACGTTTGGGAAATGGCATGATGTATCCTTTCGAAGGTGAAATTGACTTTGATGATAACCAAATGAATCCCGCAACCGGTACCATTGCGATTCGGGTGCGTTTTCCTAATCCACAACGCCTGTTAGTTGCAAACAATTACGTGACCGTGCAAATTCAAGACAACGAACCTCCGTTGAAAATTCTCGTACCCACGGAATCGGTTATGCACGATGCTGAGGGTAGTTACGTGTGGACGGTCAATGCTGAAAATACCGTAGCCAAAGTTCGGGTAGAACCCGGTGCGACCATTGGTAACCAACGCATCATTGAAAGTGGCCTGGACGTGGGTCAACGCGTGGTGTTTGCGGGGATGCAAAAAATGAGACCCGATCTCACGGTCACTGTCGCTGAAACAGCACACATGGAATAAAAAGGTTAGAAAAACTGCTATGAATAAACCTCCAAATAAATTTAATATCTCCAGCGTCTTTATCAGTCGTCCTCGTTTTGCGGGTGTGATTTCTATCGTGCTGACTCTGGCGGGCATTATGTCGATTTTCATGCTGCCTGTCGCACAATATCCACAAATCACCCCTCCTCAGGTGAGCATCACCACCTCCTACCCGGGGGCCAATGCTGAAGTATTGGCCGCCACTGTCGGCGCCCCGATTGAACAGGCCGTCAACGGGGTGGAAAACATGATTTATATGTCTTCCTCCTCAGATAGTTCTGGGGGCTATAGTTTACAGGTCACCTTTGAAATTGGCACCGATCCCGACATTGCTCAAGTTCAGGTCCAAAATCGTGTACAACAAGCGACCCCTCTGCTTCCGACGGAAGTGGTTCAACAGGGCGTTAGTGTAAGTGCGGAGTCTTCAGATCTTTTGGGCTTCCTGATCCTTCACTCTCCCGATGAGAGTTATGATCGTTTGTACATGAGCAATTATGCCTCTGATTATATTCAGCCCGCCTTGGAACGTATTCCAGGGGTCAGCAGTGTGACGATTTTTGGATCCAAATACGCCATGCGGGTGTGGTTGGATTCAGATCGCATTGCCGCTTTGGGCATGAGTATCGATGAAGTACTGGCCGCGATTCGTCAGCAAAACATCCAAGCCTCTCCAGGGTCTGTGGGCTCAGCGCCCAATGCAGGTTCTGCACGAATGATGTATTCTCTGATGGCCAAAGGCCGTTTGAATGAAGAAGTCGATTTCGAAAATATCATTGTACGTGCGGATGGAAGTGCGGTCGTTCGGCTCAAAGATATTGCCCGTATTGAAATGGGCGCGGATAGTTATGCGCGGAGTGCATTTTACAACTCGGCTCCAGCTGTAGGTATGCGACTCAATCGTAGCTCAGGGTCGAATGCATTAGATACGGTCAATCAAGTAAAAGAATTGATGGTGGACATGGAAAAACAATTTCCCACAGGAATTGAATTGGTCATGCCTTACGATGCGACCGAATATGTTCGTACCAGTATCAATGAAATCATCCTCACCCTGGCCATCACCTTTTCTTTGGTGGTGTTGGTTTGTTATGTCTTCCTCCAAGATTGGCGGGCCACCCTGATTCCATTATTGGCGATTCCTGTGTCCCTGCTCTCCACCTTTGCGGTGTTGATGATCTTTGGCTACAGTATCAATATCCTTACCTTGTTTGCCCTCATTCTGGCGATTGGTTTGGTGGTGGATGATGCGATTGTGGTAGTGGAACGCGTGTTGCATCTCATGGATGAAGAAGGCTTGGATCACAAAGCCGCGGCCTATCAGGCCATGGAAGATGTGTCAGGAGCCGTCATCGCTACCACCTTGGTGTTGTTAGCCATCTTTGTTCCTGTCGGTTTCGTTGGAGGTATCACCGGCAAGATTTATCAGCAATTTGCGTTAACCATTTCCGCTTCGGTTTTGTTTTCTTCTGTGGTGGCGCTGACCTTAAGTCCCGCCCTCTGCGCCTCCTTATTGCGTATTCCTAAAGAGAAAAAACACGGACCGCTACGATGGTTTAACACCAGCTTGGAACGTGGAAAAAAAGGCTATGTTGCCGTGGCCATGGGATTGGCGAAACGTCGATTCTTAACCGTACTTGTATTGCTCATCGCATTGGGAGGCAGCGTCTATATTTTCTCTAAAAGCTCTACCTCTTTCTTGCCTGAAGAAGATCAGGGCATGATCTTTGGAAACATTCAATTACCCGAGGGAGCCTCCACAGAACGCACACTTGAGGTGCTTCATCAGGCATTACCTCTTGTAGAAAGTGATCCGGGGATGGAATTCACCATTGGCGTGACAGGCTTTAGTTTGGTCGGTGGAGCCGGCGAAAACATGGCCTTCTTCCTCGCCGGTCTAAAAGATTGGGATGAACGGGAAGATCCCGAATTAAGCATTGAGGCCATTCAACAACGTCTCACCGGTAAAATGGCCTCCATTCCCGAAGCTGATTTTATGTTAATTGTGCCTCCTGCCATTCGTGGATTGGGAAACAGCAACGGTTTGGAGATCGTGTTACAGGCCACAGGAGATCCTGATCCTCAGAAACTCGAAGTGGTCCTGAGAGAATTCCTCGGTAAAATCAATAGCCTCCCCGGCGTGATGTTTGCCTTTAGTTCTTACACCGCCTCCACCCCCAGTTTATTTTTGGATATTGACCGGGTAAAAGCCGAAGCCATGCATGTTCCGGTGAGTTCCATTTTTGCCACCCTGCAAAATCAGTTGGGCTCACGTTATGTGAATGATATCAATGTAAACGGTCAAGTGAACCGGGTGATTGTTCAAGCGGATGATCACTATCGTGAAGAGGCCTCTGATATCGGCCGTATCTTTGTGAAAAGTACGACGGGTGCCATGGTTCCTCTCGCATCTTTGATTGAGATCAACACCGTACTCGCTCCTCGGTCGGTGGGACGTTTCAATCAGTTCTCCTCTGCCACCATTAATGCCATTCTGTTGCCCGGATTTAGTTCTGGAGACATGATGGCCTTGGTTGAAGGTCTCTCAAATACCACCCTGCCTGAAGGATATAAAATCGATTGGTCCGGGTTGAGTTACCAAGAGCAAAAATCCTCAGGTGAATCCACAGCCTTGATTTTCATGGCTTTGATTTTCGGATACCTCTTCTTGGTCGCACAATACGAAAGCTGGACCATTCCGCTACCTGTAATGCTATCGGTAGCCGTCGCCGTATGTGGTGCCTTGGCGGGCTTGTATGTCTTACATATGTCCCTGAGTATTTATGCGCAGTTGGGATTGATTCTACTCATTGGTTTGGCCAGTAAAAATGCCATTCTGATCGTAGAATTTTCCAAAGCCCAACGCGAAGCGGGCGCCACGGCCCTCGAAGCGGCATCACAAGGTGCTGGACAACGTTTTCGTGCAGTGCTCATGACCGCGTTTACCTTCATCCTGGGCGTACTGCCTTTGGTGTTGGCGACGGGCGCAGGATCAGGAAGTCGTCAGGCCATTGGACACACCGTGTTCTGGGGCATGATGGCGGCAACCACTCTCGGTATCGTGTTGGTGCCCGCACTCTATGCCTTGTTTGAGTCCATGCGCTCCTCCAAAAAAGGAACGGGTAAAAGCAAACTCGAACATCTGTCATCGTTGTTGGTGTTACTGACGTTGTTGCCTTTCCTTGGCGGCTGTATGTCGGTGGGACCTGATTACGAAGCTCCGGAACCTCCCCCACTGGGCGGATTGGAATATGATGTCGATATCGCGGAATGGTGGACCCGTTTTGAGGATCCTCAACTGGATCAGTTGGTCTCCACAGCCTTAGAGAACAACAACGATCTGAAATCTGCAATCGCCAGTGTACGTGAAGCCCGTGCCCGTCTGGGTGTGGTCCGTGGCGGCTATGGGCCCACCGTAGATGCGAATGGAGATATCACCCAATCGAAGAGTTCCAAAAATAGCTATGCCTTTTCAGATGGCAGTACGCAAACCCTCTACGATGTGGGACTCGATGCCGTATGGGAAATTGATCTCTTTGGTGGCACCCGCCGTAGTGTAGAAGCTGCAGTCGCAGATTGGCAGGCCGAACAAGCCAATCTGGGAGATGTACAAATCTCTATCGCCGCCGAGACAGCCAGTGCCTACTTAAGCTTTCGTACCCTCCAGCAATTGCTGGCGGTAGCAGAAAGTAGTTTAAAAACACAGCAGTACACCTTGGACTTATTGATCTCCCGCTACGAAGCAGGACTCAGCAATGAACTTGCGGTACAACAAGCACGCTACAACCTGGAAAGCACCAAAGCGTCTATTCCGCCCATTCAGGCCAATATGGAATCCAGCAGAAATGCTTTAGCCGTTTTGGTGGGTACCCTGCCCGGTAGCTTGGAAATCACGGGTAAAGAACAAATTCCGATTGCCCCCCTCAACGTTACCGGCATTCCTGCGGACTTGTTAAGACGTCGCCCTGATATTCGTCGGGCAGAACGGCAACTCGCCGCTCAAACCGCTCGGATTGGACAATCGACGGCTGAGCTGTATCCCAAATTCAACCTCATCGGATCGATTGGCTTAGAGTCCATCAGTAGTTCCACCTTGTTTGAAGGCGACAGCTTTCGTTACAGTGTAATTCCTGGAATCAACTGGGCCATCTTTTCCTCTGGATCTATCCGAAGTAATATCAAAGTTCAGGAGGCCCGTCAGGAGCAAAGCTTGGCAAGCTACGAATCATCAGTGCTCAATGCCGTACGTGAAGTGCGAAACGCCTTAATGGATTACCAGTCAGAACTCACCCGCAGAGATGCACTCACGCGAGCGGTGGAAGCCGCCCAAGTGGCTGAAAAAGTGGCAGGTGACTTGTATAAAAATGGGGTTACCGACTTCAATAACGTTCTCGATGCCCAGCGTTCTCTATATAGCTTGCAACGGGAACTGGCGGTCAGCGAAGGCCAGATCAGTAATAATACCGTTCGACTGTTCAAGGCCCTGGGTGGTGGGTGGAAACCCATGGAATAAAAGTCCTCCTTAGAAGATCCCCCTCAAGGCTCCCTCCCTTTGCATTTGCAAAGAGAGGGAGCTTTTTCTTGGCGACGAAAGTCCTTTTGCCATCAACAGCATTCCCCAAGGCTTTCAATAGAGAACCACTCGGTAAACGCGTACATACAATCCTCAGAAACGCATTGCTGTAGCTCATGCGTACTGCACAAACAAAAACGATGAACCCTGTGGAGACAAGGTTCATCGTTTTGATCTATGTCCGTCGCCCTGTTTTGGACCAGGAGAAAGAACGCAGGATCTCGCTATGCGATCAGCAGGCTTTGCGGTGGCGTTTGAAGACCGTTACGCCCATAATTCCAGAAAAACTAAGGATCATTAACCACAGACTGCTCATTTCAGGAATAACAGGAACATTTCCGCCAAAAATTTGAATGTTGTCATACTCAACGGATAAATGAGGATAGTTCACATTATATCCACCCAAGTTCAGGACAATAGCACTGACACCATCCCAATTAAAGTTCATGGAAAATCCCGTACCTGTAGTGGTATGCGTATTGGAAGTTAATTCAGTAGAAATTGCGCTACCTGCGGTAGGTACGGTAGATGACAAGGTATTAATGATTAATGCATTACCGGTCTCCCCTGGGGGGCCATATCCTGAACCAGACCAGACATTTACAGAGGCATAGTCGCCCACACTACCTGCATAATTCACAATATCATAACTAAGGGTATAAGTCCCTACACCCGCAGTTTCAAAAGCGTCAGGTGATAACACAATGGCTGCTGATCTAGTAGTATTGGGTGCTTCATTAAAAATTTTCAAGGTTTCACTTGTAGTAATTTCCCCATAATCTCCACTTAACCATTGATCAAAGTCAACGAGATCACTAAACCATCCCCCCAAATATCCATTGGATTCGTGTTCCAAAGTACTGGAGGAAAAATCTTCAGTAAAAATGACATCCGAGCGAAGAATGGCTGGAGGCGCTATAATAAAAAGGCCCAAGATAAAAAGTTGGCGTGAGAGTTTCATGAGTATGATTTTTGAATGAGGGTTAGGAATGCATTTTGCACATTACAATGTTTTGCCATATCTTCAACAGCTTTATCGCACAAACATTACAAAAAATACACGCATTCTTGCTTACATTACAAATATTACATTAAATAGTTTAACGAATATTACAAAAAAGCTCCGCAGCGAACTGCGGAGCCTTGGTAAGGTCTAAATGACCGGCTGATTTACATCATGCCGCCCATTCCGCCCATGCCACCCATGCCACCCATATCGGGGGCACCGCCACCACCACCGTTCTTCTCAGGAAGATCAGTGATCATGCATTCAGTGGTCAACAACAGTGAAGCAATGGATGCCGCGTTCTGCAGAGCCGAACGAGTCACTTTAGCAGGATCGATGATACCGGCTTTCACCAGATCAGCATATTCGCCGTTTGCGACGTTATATCCGTTGTTACCTTTAGAGGCTTTTACTTTCTCAACCACAATCGCACCTTCGCCACCGGCGTTGGCGACGAGTTGACGAAGAGGAGCTTCACAGGCTTTGGCAATAATCGCCGCGCCGATCGCTTCTTCACCTTCGAGTCCGAGATCAGCCAAGGCCGCTTGAGCGCGCAACAATGCAGTTCCGCCACCAGCAACAATTCCTTCTTCTACGGCCGCGCGGGTCGCATGCAGGGCATCTTCTACCCGGGCTTTTTTCTCTTTCATTTCGGTTTCAGTAGCCGCACCCACGTTGATCACCGCAACCCCACCAGCCAATTTGGCCAGACGTTCTTGCAGTTTTTCGCGGTCGTAATCAGAAGACGTTTCTTCGATTTGGCGTTTGATCTGACCAATACGGCCTTGGATACCTTCAGAAGAACCGGCACCTTCAACGATGGTGGTAGATTCTTTGTCGATGGTAACCCGTTTTGCAGAACCGAGGTCTTCGATTACTACATTTTCGAGTTTAAGACCCAAGTCTTCAGTGATGCAACGTCCACCCGTCAATACCGCGATATCTTCGAGCATAGCTTTACGACGATCGCCGAATCCAGGAGCTTTCACAGCAGCTGCATTCAAGGTGCCGCGCAATTTGTTCACAACCAAAGTTGCGAGGGCTTCGCCTTCGATGTCTTCAGCAATGATCAACAGCGGACGGCTGGTTTTAGCCACGTTCTGCAACAAGGGTAAGAGATCTTGAAGGTTGCTGATTTTCTTTTCGAAGATCAGGATGTAGGGATCTTCCAACATCACTTCCATGGATTCCATGTCTGTGCACATGTAGGGAGAAAGATATCCTTTGTCGAATTGCATCCCTTCTACAACATCAAGTGTTGTTTCGATGGATTTTGCTTCTTCAACCGTGATGGTACCGTCTTTACCCACTTTTTCCATCGCTTCAGCAATGATTTCACCAATGGTGGTGTCACCGTTTGCAGAAATGGTAGCTACTTGAGCAATTTCAGATGATTCTTTCACCTGTTTGGACTGGGTTGCAATTTTAGCAACCACAGCGGCTACCGCTTTGTCGATACCACGTTTGATGCCCATAGGGTTAGCACCAGCCGTTACGTTTTTCAGACCTTCGCGGTAAATGGCTTCAGCCAAAACCGTTGCGGTCGTGGTTCCGTCACCAGCGATATCAGATGTTTTGCTTGCCACTTCGCGCACCATTTGGGCGCCCATGTTTTCAAACTTGTCTTCTAATTCAATTTCTTTAGCGACAGACACACCATCTTTGGTGACAGTGGGAGAGCCAAAGCTTTTGTCGATCGCTACGTTGCGTCCTTTTGGACCCATGGTAACGGCGACGGCTTTGCTCAGCTTTTGTACACCACTGAGGATGTGCTGACGTGCTTCGGTGTCAAATACGAGTTGTTTTGCCATTGGTAATTTCTCCTTAATAGCGATTTAGATTAGTTAAGTACGCCGAGGATATCATCCTCACGCAGAATCTGGTAGGCAACGCCGCCCAGTTTGATTTCAGTTCCGCCATATTTTGGCAGTAAAACGGTGTCACCTTCTTTCACGTTGAAGTCTTTAAGGTTTCCGTTCTCATCTTTTCCGCCAGTACCTAAGGCCACGACAGTGCCCTGCTGGGGTTTCTCTTGAGCAGAATCAGGGATGATAATTCCACCGAGTTCTTGATCAGCTTCTTTAGACGGTTCGACCAATACGCGGTCTCCGAGAGGTTTGAAGTTCATACGCTTGTACTCCTTGTATGTTGCGTGTTTGAGGTTTAGTTATTTTCATGAACCCCGCCTCCAAAAGGAAACGGGGCATTTAGGTTAAGGGATTCGATTATTTGTCGTCGTCGACTACTTCGGCATCAATGATGTCGTCGCCGTCGTCGTTGCTATCTGCTGAAGCGTCTTCACCAGGGGCAGCGCCCGCAGCAGCTTCAGGTCCGGCCTGACTGTAAAGCTCTTCAGAAATGGATTGCATCTCTGTGTTCAACGCTTCCATTGCGGATTTGATGGACTCGGTGTTATCAGATTCAATGGCTGTTTTGAGTTCAGCAATTTTTTCTTCAACCGGAGCACGTTTTTCCGCAGGAATTTTGTCTTCGTTTTCTTTCAAGAGTTTTTCAATCTGGAAAACAGTGGAATCCGCCTGGTTCTTGACTTCGACTTTTTCTTTGAGGGCTGCGTCTTCAGAGGCATGCTCTTCCGCTTCGCGCACCATCCGGTCAATGTCTGAATCATCAAGTCCGCTGGAGGCCTGAATGGTAATCTTCTGTTCTTTACCGGTGCCCAAATCCTTCGCACTTACGTGCAAGATTCCGTTGGCATCGATATCGAAAGTTACTTCAATTTGAGGGGTTCCACGAGGTGCAGGCGGAATACCATCCAAACTGAAACGTCCAATGGTTTTGTTGTCTTTCGACATTTTCCGTTCACCCTGAATCACGTGAATATCTACCTGGGGCTGATTATCTGCCGCAGTGGAGAAAATCTCAGATTTCTTGGTAGGAATCGTGGTGTTGCGTTCAATCAATGGTGTCGCAATGCCGCCCATGGTTTCGATACCGAGGGTCAAGGGAGAGACATCCAACAGCAAGACGTCTTTCACGTCACCTTTAAGTACGCCACCTTGAATAGAGGCACCAATGGCCACCACTTCATCAGGGTTCACACCTTTATGAGGCTCTTTGCCGAAGAATTCTTTTACCTTTTCCTGCACTTTAGGCATACGGGTAGATCCACCGACCAATACGACTTCTTTGATTTCACCCACGGAAGCGTCTGCATCTTTGATACATGAAGCCACGGGTTTCAATGAACGTGCAATTAAGTCATCCACCAAGGATTCCAATTTTGAACGACTCAAAGAGACATTCAAATGTTTGGGCCCTGAGGCATCTGCGGTAATAAACGGCAAGTTAATGTCGTAATTGGTGGAGCTTGAAAGAGCAATTTTCGCTTTCTCAGCTTCTTCCTTCAACCGTTGCAACGCCATAGGGTCCTTGGTCAGGTCTACGCTGTTTTCTTGTTTGAAGCTGTCTGCCAACCACGTGATGATCGCTTGGTCAAAGTCATCACCACCCAAGTGGGTATCTCCATTGGTTGCTTTTACTTCAAAAACACCATCACCAATTTCGAGAACGGAAATATCGAAAGTTCCGCCACCCAAGTCATAGACAGCAATGTGTTCTTCGGTCTTTTTATCCAATCCATACGCCAATGATGCCGCAGTAGGCTCGTTGATGATACGCAAGACTTCCAATCCGGCAATTTTACCAGCATCTTTGGTCGCTTGACGTTGTGAATCGTTGAAATACGCAGGTACTGTAATCACAGCCTGAGTAATGGACTCACCTAAGTATGCTTCCGCATCCGCTTTCAGTTTCTGCAAAATCATTGCAGAAATTTCAGGAGGACTGTAGGTTTTTCCGTTGGCGTCAATCTGCACATCACCGTTAGAGGCTTTGCTGACTTTATAAGGAACGTATTTCAATTCAGAGGACACTTCGTCAAAACGACGCCCCATGAAACGTTTCACAGACGCAATGGTATTTAAAGGATTGGTAACAGACTGACGTTTGGCAGCTTGACCGACTAAACGCTCACCATCTTTGGTGAAAGCAACAACTGACGGCGTGGTACGTGCACCTTCCGCGTTAGGGATCACCACTGGCTCTCCCCCTTCCATGACCGCCATACAACTGTTGGTGGTTCCTAAATCAATTCCGAGTACTTTGTTTGACATAAAATTCCTTTTTGTTCGGGTTATGTTATCAATATTTATGTGAACTCAACATAGCACCCGCCATGCCAAGTTTTTAATAATTCATGCAAACCCTTCATAGTAAAATATTTAAAAAATATTCACGCATAAACAAGATCAGGCCTGTGAGACAGTGTGACACAACATGACCCATTATGTGACACAGGTGTGACGTGTGTGACACCACGGGACAGGATCGACAGTTCCCGTGGCTCGTTCTTGCATTTTGGCAAGGTCTTGATATAAAATTCGCCAATCCAATTAGACTTATTCCCACGGCCCCGCATTCAATCGGGGCCGCTGTTCTCTCAATTATGATCGAAAAAACAATTTATTTTTCCAGTCCTGGCGAATGCGATGAAGTGCTGGCCCCTCGTGGAGGTCTCTTAACCGAGTTGACCTCTGCCTTTGCTGTGCAACTCACGGCTCGGGACAATTGGTTAAAATTGACCGCCGAAAATAAGGCGGATATTGACGCCGCCGAAGGCTTTGTTCAGTTGCTACGTTTTTTCAGGTCTCAAGGAGCCGATTTACGGGGCCCTACCCGCTATTACCTTTTGCGGCAGTTTCTCGATGGCAATGAAACCGCATTGCGGGAAATGCTGGAACTAAAGATTGAGGTCGTTAGCAATAAACGTCCGGTACTGCCCAAAACCTTGGGACAAGCCACCTATTTACGTAAAATTGACGCGCATGACATCACCTTTGGCTTAGGTCCGGCCGGAACAGGAAAAACCTACTTGGCCATGGCCATGGCGGTTTCATCTCTGTTGCGCGGAGATGTCAGTCGAATCATCCTCACCCGACCTGCAGTTGAAGCAGGCGAGGCCTTGGGATTTTTGCCAGGTGACCTGCAGCAGAAAATTTTACCCTACTTGCGTCCTCTTTACGATGCCTTACATGATATGTTGGATGCCGCGATGGTGACCGAATTCATTGAAAAAGGTGTGATCGAAGTGGCTCCCCTTGCCTACATGCGGGGACGGACCTTAAATCAAAGTTTTATCCTATTGGATGAAGCACAAAACACCACCGAAGAACAAATGTTGATGTTCCTCACCCGTGTAGGCTATGACAGCAAATGCGTGGTGAATGGAGATCCCACTCAAATTGATTTACCCGGAAATAAACCTTCGGGATTACGCGAGGCGATGAACGCCTTGGATCGTACCCGTGGCATTGCCATGGTTTCTTTGACTGAAGATGACGTCGTGCGTCACGCCTTGGTACAACGTATTATTCGTGCGTACCGCAATTTGCGTGACCCCGCATCCACCCTCACTGTTGAATAAAATATGAATGATAAACCCAAGCTTTCCCGGTCGCGTCATAAGCGCACCCAAGCCAAAACCAAGCAAGCGAAGCGCAAAGAGCATTTATTTAGCAGCCAACTCATCTTATGCTATTTGTTTACCCTCATCGCCCTGCTGATTATTTTAAATATGGGTCGGGGTGTGGTACTGAGCGGTCTGACCCCCGGCCAACCCGCTCCCAATACCGTACAAGCCGAAGTCGATTTCGAAAGTGTCGATTTGTTGGCCACAGAATTGAAAAAGCAACGGCTGGCAAAAGAAGTTCCTTACATCTTAAAAGTCGAAACCAGGGAGTTAAATGACGCGATTCGCAAACTAAACAATCTCTTCAATAAAGCCATCGATTTAGCGAAAGACCCCGAGAACACAGATTTACAGGAAGAATTAAACGAAAGGATCATCGTATTAGGTCTGCAGGAGAGTTTAAGTGGTCTCTCCGTGATTTTCACCGTTGAACAACTTCAGGATTTAGCTCCCCGATTAAAACAAACGGTTGAAACAGTTTGGATGCTGGGACTCATCTCCGATGAAGATCGCGAGAGCAATTTCTTAGGCCTGGTCCCCAAAGGTCAACTTCAATTAGGTGGACGTTCTGAGGTCATCGATATTCGAAACCTCCCCACACCTGCTGAAGTCGCTGTCTCGGTTTCCCTCTCTCTGCAGGAAGAATTGAATTTAAACGGCCCCCAAACGGCCTTTATTGAGCAGCTGTTACTGGAGATTTTCGAAGCCAACCTTGAAATTGATACCGTGGCCAGCGCCCAAGCCAATGAAGAAGCCATGAGCATGGTAGAGCCGGTCCGCATTCTTCGCCGAGAAGGTACCACCTTGATGGAAGCGCGCATGCCCATCACCAAACAAGTTGTAGAAGACTTAAACGCTCATCAATTAAAGAAGCGTAGCCTCGAAGATGGCAGCACCAATATGGCCCAACTACTGGGCCAAGGTCTCTATTTGGCCGTGGGCTTGGCCGTGAGCCTCTCTTTTCTCTATTTACTTGAAAACAGATCCTTTAAAAAAACCAATCGCCTGTTTATGTGGGTTGTACTCACTCTCTTGAGCCTCCTCTGTGGTCAGGGACTGATTTATTTGTCGGTACAGTTAAATATTATTCCCGGACATTTTCTACAAGCGATGCTTCCATTGGCATTAGCCCCGATGCTGGGCACCATCTTGTATGGACCTCGCTTAGGTCTGGCCGTGGGATTCTCCAGCAGTCTGGCCCATGCCATGTGCCACGATATGGAACTGGTAATCCTTTTCAGTGGAATTTGTGTCGCCCTCACCGCGGCCATTAGTGTTCGCGCAGTTCATCGTCGCTCAAATGTATTTCGTGCCGGTCTATGGATTGGAGGCATTCAGGCGGTGATCCTGATTGGCACGGGCAGCATGGATTTAATTCCCTTGGCCATGGTGGCACAAAATGGATTGGTGGCCTTTTTCTCAGGCTTAATGGTCTCAGTCGTGGTGTTGCTGTTGATTAGTCCTTTTGAAATCATGTTTAACGTCACCACAGATATTCGTTTACTCGAACTCTCTGATATGAGTCATGCCCTGCTCTCCCGTATGGCCCTGGAAGCACCGGGCACCTATCATCACAGTTTAATGGTGGCCCATCTCTCCCAAGCCGCAGCCCGAGAAATCGGGGCCAATGATTTGTTGGTACGGGTTTGCGCCTATTATCACGACATCGGGAAACTCACGAAACCTGAATTCTTTATTGAAAATGCACAGGGGCGTCAAAATCCTCACGATGATCTGTCGCCCAGTATGAGCCGCTTATTGATTATTTCCCACGTCAAAGAAGGCGTGAGTTTAGCCAAACGTTATAAATTACCCGGCATTATCGTGGATGGCATTGAGCAACATCATGGTACAGGGGTCATCCAATATTTTTACCATCGTGCACGTCAACAAGCGGAAGAAGCGGAGAAATCAAAAATCAAAGAAGAGGATTATCGCTACCCTGGACCTAAACCCCACAGCGCAGAAATGGGTATTCTGATGCTTGCCGATTCATTAGAAGCCGCCTCCCGTAGTATTGATAAAAGCAAACCCGGTCAAATTGAAGGCTTGGTGAACGAAATCGTGAAAGAGAAAATTAACGATGGACAACTGGACCGTTGCGAATTGACCATGGAGCAAATCAACCAAATCCGTCGTTCCTTTATTTTCTCTCTTAACAATATGCTACATGGCCGGGTGAGTTATCCGAAAAAAGAAGGCGCCGCTGAAAAAGAAAAGAAAGCGGCATTAAACCTCCCTGAAGAGCCCGTACTTACTTCAAATGAAAATTGAAATCATCCAACAACAAAACTTGTTTCAGGTAAATGAGGACGCACTCACTCGCTACGCATTGTGGATCATGGAACAGGTGACCGCACTGGCACCTGAAATTCAGTGGCAAGAGTTATCGATGGTCTTGACGGATGACAGCATTCGCTCACTAAACCAAGAGTGGTTTGGCAAAGACACCGTCACCGACGTCATCAGTTTTGCATATCCTGAAGCCCCCGCCACCGGCGAAATCATCGTCAACCTTCAGCAGGCCATGGAAGAAGGGAAATTGAGAGACTCTGCGGATGAAGAACTATCACTGTATATCGCCCATGGTTGCCACCATTTAATGGGGGCTGAAGATGACACCCCCGAACGAAAAAACGCGATGCTCACTTTAGAAAACCAATGGGTGACTTCATTTAAAGCCCTGCATGGAATGGACCCCTACTTCATATGAATACTTATATACCGCTTGGCATAGGCACCTTGTTGGGTGTGACATTTTTTAATACCTTGTTACGATCTTTCCGCCATAGTCACGAAGCTGGCCTCACCCGCTTACAGGAACTCTCCAGTCGTTTTGAACGCAATGCCGACCGCTGGGAAAAACAGTGGTTGGGCATCACCGGATTGGTCACGCTCATTGCGGGCGCCTGTCAAATTACAACCATTGTAACCGCGGTCATCATCTATCAAGATTGGTTTGACCATTTACAAGCGGTGAGCATACCGCTCATCCTGCTCTGCGGGGTGTTGTACATTTTGCTGGCCACAAGTTTGCCCGTGGTGCTTTCAGAATATTATGCCGACCGCATAACGCTCTGGGGCCTCCCCTTTGCCGATTTACTTTATCGGGTTCTCTTCCCATTGGCCATTGTGATCTCCACCGTGGAACGAATGTTGCACCTACAATTGGCTCACTCAGAAGATAGTGGAAATCGACCCAGTGCCGGAGATGAAATCCTTACCTTGGTCGAACAAACTCGGGATCATGAATTAGACGATGAAGAACGTCATTTTATCCGCTCAGCACTAGAATTTGGAGAGACCATTACCCGTGAAGTGATGACGCCCCGAGTGCGTATGATTGGTCTGGAAGATACCTTAAGCATTGAAGAAGCCATTAAAGAAATCCAAGATTCCCCCTACTCCCGCTTCCCTTTGTTTCATGATGATTACGATGAAGTTTTGGGGATGGTGCATGTAAAAGATCTCATTCAAGCGATTGCGAAGGGTCAAATGGCCAAATCCATTAAGTCATTAATGAATCCAGCAACCTTTGTGCCTGAAGCCATGCCCATCAGTGATTTATTGCGCATGATGAAGCAAAAGAAAATCCACACCGCCATTGCGGTTGATGAATATGGCGGAACCGCCGGAGTGGTCACGCTCGAAGATATTCTTGAAGAGTTGGTGGGTGAAATCGAAGATGAGCATGATGACGAAACCAAGCCTT
Organism: Kiritimatiellota bacterium B12222; assembly: GCA_029719485.1. Classification (GTDB taxonomy): domain Bacteria; phylum Verrucomicrobiota; class Kiritimatiellia; order SS1-B-03-39; family UBA6053; genus UBA6053. The sequence goes on from CP120722.1 coordinate 3,079,133, forward strand.
TTACCCAAATTCGGGAAGGCGTTTACGAAGTAGATGCCACCATGCCTGTAGATGAAGCCAATGAAGAATTAGGCCTTAAACTTCCTGAAGAAGAAGATTATGACACCATCGCGGGCTATTTATTAGCAACCTTGGGGCGGATTCCCGCGGAAGGGGAAAGTATTCCCTGCGGAGGCAGTCAAATCAAAATCAAACAGGCCTCCAATCGACAAATTCAAACCCTGACCATTACCTCATCTCCCCCACCCACAACTTAAAGTTTTTGTGGCGTGGCTGCGGAATCCAAACTAAATACGGGTCCGTATAAACGTACAAATTCCCGGGTCCACCAGACGTCATCCTCGCGATGCGCCACGGGATCGGCATAGCTATACTCGTAGAGAGCCAGTCGCATAAAACGAGGTGGCTGATCCGGAAATGGATTTACAGGGAACAGGGATTGGGCTCCTGGATCATTCAACAAGAGATTCTCAATCAATCGATAGAGCCACAGGGGTAAATCACCATTGCTTTCATTATTCAGTCCTGCCGCAAATTGCACAAACTGTTGATCCAATCTCGGAAGATGCATCAAAGAGAGTCCGGGCGCACTTCTAGGGTCAGTAGGCTTAAGTTTAAAGCGGTATTCCACCCACGCCCGACCATCTACACTCCCCTGCAAAGACAGCTCCTGACGGGTGGGTTCCACGGTGGGAAACAACGCATAGGTATTCGCCGCATGCACACTCCCCAAAACATCTTCGACCTGCCTCCAAGGTGGAAATATTTTGTGAGGATTCATACTGTAGGTTTGCCAAATCATCAGGGGTAAAATCATGATGAAAAGCGCGAAAGAGCTTAGGGAAGGTTGATACATTTGAATCGATGCGGAGGGCCCCCAGGACTCTGGCAGAATTTTCCGCCAGGACACATCGTCGATCAACACAAACGCGAGCAACAATAATAAGAGCGGAAGGGCTCCATGATTACCGGTAATCAATAATATCAGCGCTTCTATTCCCAGAGCTCCAGCAAGAATATTGCGAAATATTCGAGGCAAAAAGATGTAAAAAGGGAGCATAATTTCAATAAACATCATTCCCCATACGCCATATTTTAACAGTGTGGCGGGAAACAAATGCACAAACCAAGCGGCTGTGCTGGGAAAATCTTGCGTTTCAAAGAAGTGATAAAAGGCTGTGCTCTCCGCCCAAGCACTACTGCCAAAGGTCAATTTTGCCAAACCACTACTAAACAAGACTTTAAATAAGAGGCCATTTAAAAATATGATGCCTGTAATATGGGAGCCCATTTTATCAGGTGGCGGATAAAATCGGGTCAAAGGTGTAAGCAGAAATAGCGCAAAAAATCCGACTTCAGCCGTCAGGTAATCACTGGGCGTAGACATCCAAGGTTGACAAAACTGAAGCAAGGACACCCAACAAACCCAACTCAACAAAGCGGAGAACCAGGGGTAAAACCCGTAGAGCAAACAGAGCCCTGCGATGGCGCCAAGTCCGGTTAATGCGAGTAACATCAGCGAATCTGAAGAGAGCCATAAAAGGCTAGGAAATTGCGCAGGGGCCATCACTCCGGATTGTTCACGTAAAAATGACTTTATAATCGAAGCCGGTAACAAGCCCTTACTGCCACTCAATGCGACGATTTGTGAAGCCAAGGACCAAAATGAAATGACGTAGATTAAACCTAAACCACGCAAACATCCTTGCGCAGCCACACCGTAATGAGGTCCGTAATGCGGGGCAAGCCTTCTTAAAAAATGGATGCGAATAAAGTTCATTTGCCCCTACCCTTACTCCAATCTCCCTGAGGCGCAAGAAAATGAAAGGATCACAACGTCCCCTTACGCGTCGCCTTCTCGAACGCTCAATTGATCCATTGCCCATTTCATATTTTCGACCTTTTCCCAAACGTCTTTCTTAACGTAAATGGGAGCCCCCCACTGAACGGCCAAAACCATGGCATCACTGGGACGGCTATCGATTTCTAAAAAACTTTGCCCTAATTCATTTTTTTGCTGCAAGTGTAAGCGTGCAAAAAAGGTTTCCCCTTGCATGTCATGAATAACGACGTGCAACAAGGTAACCCCCAGCCCATCCAAAATCGAGTGGGTTAAATCATGTGTGAGCGGTCTAGGTGCTTCCACCCCGTCCAAGGCCCATTGCAAGGCGCGCGTAACCATGGGGTCTATAAAAATGGTCATCGCTTTGTCACCGGAATGCAGAAACACCCCACTCCCTCCAGGAGAAGGCAATAAACCGGCGATGGTGACATGAATGAGGTTATTATCCATCATGACTGTATAAAACAAAGCGCGAGGCATCTCAATCCTGCAGTGAAGGCTTTTCTCCGCACTTTTCAAAATCGATATATTTATTTGTAACGGTGGGGAGACGGAGATCCCTGCCCTTCATCAGCTTAAGTGCCTGCTACAGACCGCTTGAGGGTTGCAACCCATCCCTTTACAGGATATATATTCCTTATGGAAACACCTCCCGTTTATGTTATCGGTCACCGAAATCCGGACACGGATGCCATTTGTTCTGCGATTGCGTATGCGGACTTGCTTCGTCGTACCCGTTTCCCTGAAGCGATCGCCGCAGCCTGTGGTACAGCCAACTTACGCACAAAATATGTGCTTAAAACTGCGAATATTCTCCATCCAAAATTAGTAATGGATGTTCGGCCCACGACCAGTCAAATTTGCAGAACCAATGTAATGGTCACTCAAAAAGATGAACCTTTCATGGAGGTTTATCGTCGCATGCACCAGCATCGCTTAAAAGCCATTCCGGTCATTGATAATGAACGAAGAGTCATTGGCATGCTTTCGCTGTTACAACTCATGCACATGTTGATTCCGGATGAGCATGATTTAGGTGAACAACGCATTTTGAATTCCACCCTTTCTCAAGTGCGTTCTGTGTTGGGAGCTACCTTTCAAAACGAGGTAGATATTCATAAAAAAGAACAACTCGTGATGTTCATTGGCGCCATGAGTCGGGATGGATTTAAAGAGCGGATTAAAAATTATCCTACGGACCGGTTAATGGTCCTCGTCGGTGACCGTCCGAGTATTCAACTCGAAGCCATTAAAATGGGCGTACGTGTGATTGTCATTACAGGAGATTTTAAAATTAATGACGAATTACTGCTGAAAGCCAAAGAAAAAGGAGTGGTGGTCATTTCCAGCCCCTTGGATACGGCCATGACCGCTTTATTGGTGCGAACCGCAAAACCGATTAGTCAGGCCATGGAAACTGAGTTCATCATGTTTGATGACCACGACCTCCTACACACGATTCGAGATAAAGTTCAAGATGCCAGTCAGGATTTGTTTCCCGTGGTGGATGATGAAGAAAAATTATATGGCGTGTTTGCAAAATCAGACATGATCGACCCCCAACCTGCACGGTTGATTTTAGTGGACCACAATGAATATGGTCAAGCAGTGCAAGGTGCCCAAGAAGCACAGGTTTTAGAAGTCATCGACCATCACCGCATTGGTGGCGGATTAATGTCCAGAGAACCCATGCGCTTTATGAATGACACCGTGGGATCTACCTGCACCATGATTGCACGTATGTTCAGACAACAAGCCATCATGCCAGAACCCGGAATCGCTCTCTGCATGGCCTCAGGGATCATTTCAGACACCTTGTTTTTAAAATCACCAACCACCACGGATGTCGATCGGGATATTCTCTCTTGGTTGCGTCATTATCTGCCTGTCAACCTCGAGGACTACGCCCGCGAATTTTTTGCAGAAGGCTCTACACTTTCGATTAGCTCTTCTGAAGAAGTTTTGGCCAGTGATCGCAAAACCTACACCGAGAATGACTGGATTATTTCAATCTCTCAAGCGGAAGAATTGGGCATGGAACGCTTCTGGGAACGCAAAGATGACTTGCTGGAAACACTCAATCTGTACATCAAAACCAGTAATGATGACTTTGCCTGTCTGATGATTACCGACATTACCACCCAAGCCAGCTATCTGCTGACCGCAGGAAATGCAGCCATCATCGCCGCCATCGATTATCCTTCCATCGATAAAAACCTTTATGACCTGCCAGGAGTGGTGAGTCGTAAAAAACAACTGCTCCCTCAGTTGATGTACATCCTGAATCGCGTCCACCATTAACCTAACGCAACTCCGAAACAAAAAGCCCTCAGATTGAGGGCTCAATGCGGATCAACGAAAATTCATTCCCACCATGTTTTAAATGCTGGGAATATTTTTATCTGAAAAACTTATCCTGATATCCTTTGATGGTTTTGATAGGAGGACGTTCTTCTTCCACAATGGTAATTTCATTTTGCTCAATCACTTCTCCGTTGACCTGAAACTGACGGAGAATTTTGGACACGTCGCTTTTCACATCGATCATACCCAATTGTTCCGTTCGATTCAGAAAGGACTGCAAGATCCCAAAGGCCATTTTACCTAAGTCACGCGTGGCTTGATTTCGGTGCACACGTTTGTCTAAATCCGTTTGCGCGAAAGCGTAAAGTCCCCAACGCGTATACACATCGATGAGATGTGAAATTTCAACGCCATAGCCAATGGGAAACGCAATTTCTTCAAGCACTTCCCGACGTACCGCATACTCACCAGATAAGGGTTGCATCAACGCCGTGAGTTCAGGAAAGAACAACGAGAACAAGGGACGCGTCAAAATTTCAGTAACCCGCCCTCCCCCGGAAGGGCGAATCCCTTGCGAAAAGGCCAAAGGACGATCGTAAAACGCTTTCACATATTTGGTTTGAGGTTGATAAATAAGCGGAGCCACAAGGCCTGTTACAAAACGAGGATGAATGTTGGTGATGTCGGCATCCACGTAAACGATAATATCGCCATTCAATTGATGAATCGCTTTCCATAAATTTTCACCCTTACCGCGCTTGAATCCTTCCTCCGGTAAAATATCTCCAGAGAAATACGTGTCCGCCCCAAAATTTGCAGCCACTTCCAAGGTCTTATCTTTGGATCCTGAATCGATTACGGCAATTTCGTCGATCAAAGGATAACGACTCATTAACTCAGATCGAAAGATTACAATTTCTTTGCCAATGGTTTTCTCTTCATTGAGGGTGGGAATGCACAGCGAAATTTTAAGATTTTGTTTTTCTTTTTCCGCGACAAGTTGACGGACATCCCAAAACTCAGAGTGGTGAAAAGAATTGGTTTCAAGCCATTGATCGATCTTCATTGTATTTCTCCTTCATTGTTCAACGACATCAGTACCCCGAGCACTTGCGTAATTCCTTTAAAAATAGGTTCGACTTCCACTTCTTCTTCCAAGGTATTGATAAGATGGCCATTGCTAATTCCCAAGGTAACCGCCGGAATATCCCGGGCAATAAATGCGGCCAATTCTGACATACTGGGCCCAATTTTAGGTTTAATCTCTAAGGCGTCCATGACCGAATGGCATTTTTGCACCAAGGGATCCGAATAAGGCAAACCACCATGAAAACGATGGGCAATTTTATTAAAGGCAATTTCCACACCACTGCGCGCACGCACTTCTTCAATTATTTCGCCAATGCGATCTTCAATCATTTTCGCGACCTCACCCGATTCACTTCGCACTTCAAATCGGAGCGAGGCGGTTCTGGCCAATTCATGAAAACTATTCCCCCCATGCAAACTTCCAAACACGACAGACGTTTGAGGACGGGAGGGGCGTGGAATTTCAAGGATGCGGTTGATGATGTCATTCATATGGACAATTGCGCCCATAACTCCAAATCGGGAAAAGTCATACTCGTCGGGAACCTCAACCGTAATTTCTCCACGCATCATCGCCAGGGAAGTGAAATTTAAACGACCCAGTGGTGCACCCTCCAAACAAATGGCCTGATCAAAATTCTGCGGAGTATTGTCCAACAGAAAACGAATCCCCCCTAAATTTCCCCGACCCAAACTCCGAGACACACCCAAAAACCATAAGTTAACATGCGGCTTAAGATCTAAGGTGCGAATTAAATAGGGGAGACTCGCCAACACCGCAGCTCCTAAACTATTGTCACCAATTCCAATGCCTTGAATACGTTCATTCCCCAAAGAGAGCGCGTGAGAGCTTGAGGCGTCAAATACAGTATCCAAATGAGCGGCAACCGCAACCGTAGGTGCACCTTCCGGTCCAGGTAAATATCCTATCCCATTGTTGACTTCGTCATCACTGATGTGATCCAAACCGGCCTCTCGAAAACGATCGAGCAGAAAACGAACACGGTCTTCTTCTTTAAAAGTTGGCGCTGGCGTTTCAGCCATCATGACCAAATTTGCGAGTAAGACATCCTGACATTGCCGAACTTTTTGTTCTAATGTCATCATGGTTGTGGGATTAGGGGTCATTTTATAAATATCCTTTTTATCGTACTTATCATTAAGTTGTGCATACCCTACTCCTCCATGCGCCTTTCGTCATGAAGTGATTTCTTAAAAATCACATGTAACGATTTTATGCTACAAAAACGAATATTGACTACGTTTATGTATTAATTTTATATTCTCATTAAGTTAAAGGGTAGTTTTACGTTTTCGTTTCTGCAATATGAGTTTAAAAGTTGAGATATGATAAAACCACTACTTGGAGTTCTGAAATGTCACTGAATATCGGATTTGTTTCTACACGCTTTAGCGGGACGGATGGCGTTTCACTGGAAAGTGCAAAGTGGGCGGAAATACTTTGGGAATCCGGACATGTTTCACATTGGTATGCAGGAGAGTTAGACCGAGATCCGGGACTCAGCATGTTGGTCCCGGAAGCCTTTTTTGGACATGAAGAAAATGAGTGGATTAACGAACGCATATGGGGAAGAACCAAGCGAGACCCTGAGGTCAGTCAACGCATTCATCAATTGGCAGGTTATCTTAAGAGCACCCTTTATGAATTTGTGGAGAAATTTCAGATCGATATTCTGTTGCCCGAAAATGCCCTCACCATTCCCATGCATCTTCCGCTGGGCATTGCCATCACAGAATTTTTGGCCGAAACCCAAATGCCCTGCATTGCACATCATCATGATTTTTCCTGGGAACGCATCCGCTTCTCCATCAATGCCGTTACCGATTATTTGGACTTTGCTTTCCCTCCTCGTTTACCCAACATTATCCACACCGTCATCAATCAAGCCGCGCAAGAGCAACTCTGTTGGCGCCGTGGGGTTTCATCCATTCTGACACCCAATGTCATCGATTATAAAAATCCGCCACCGCCTTTAGATGGTTATGCCTTGGATGTGCGGAAGGATCTGGGCCTGGAAGAGGACGACATCTTTATTCTACAACCTACCCGAATCGTGCCTCGAAAAGGCATTGAACACGCGATTAAACTGGTAGAAATGTTAGATGATCCCCGCTGTAAATTGGTAATCTCACATGCGGCCGGAGATGAAGGGTTTGAGTACGTCAATATGTTGCACGAATTGGCGCACGAATCGAATGTGGATCTACGTGTAGTCGCAGACCGCGTCGATGACTTACGAGGCTTAACCCCTGATGGCCAAAAGGTGTACACCCTTTGGGATTTGTATCCCCATGCCGACTTGGTGACCTACCCCAGCCTTTACGAAGGTTTTGGAAATGCCTTACTTGAAGCCATCTACTTTAAAAAACCTGTGGTGATAAATCGTTACGACATCTTTGCGCGTGACATCGAACCCAAGGGATTTCAATTCCCGATGATGGAAGGATATGTACGTCGTTCTTTGGTCACTCAAGTAAAGGAAATCCTCAATAATCCTGATTTACGGGAAGCACAGTGCGAAGAGAATTACATCATTGCCCAGAAGTTTTTCAGTTACGAAGTTTTACGACGCAAACTCAATGCGATCATCGCAAACCTCATTGTAGAGTAGTCGAAGAAGATAGCGTCCGTTTTCCTCAACGCACAAGAGCCCTCTTCAATCCATCACTGCTAATAAAATCCAGTAGCGCTCTGCTCACCTTGAATTTCACCGAGATAGCGAACTTCCCTCACCAGATCGATATCAAACTGAGATTTGACGGCCTGCTGAAGCTCACGCGCCAATGCCGCCACATCCTCTGCACGACAATGGGCATCCCGCTTAATCAAAATATTGGCATGGTCGGCAAAAACACCTGCCCCGCCCACTGATTTAGTTTTTGCCCCCACCTGCTCTAGAAAATAACCCGCGGCCTGACGCCGTTCCGCCGCAGAACTGGGTTCCAGGTTTTTGAAAAAACTCCCAATACACGGTTCGCGTTGCCAATCAGGATGCTTAGAGGCCCGCAACGCAAGAATGCGTCGATGTTCTTGCATCAGAGCGGCAGAATCTCCAGCCTGCAAACGGACCTGGATATCGCTAACCCAAAAGCCATTGTGCTTAAGATCAGAGTTGCGATAAGAAAAATTGCAGTCCGCCACCTCACAGGTTTGAAACTGACCTTCAGCATTCACACCTTTCACCCGCGTCAGCACATGTTCCATCTGTACACCCCAAGCACCCGCATTTCCCACCACGGCCCCACCTACGGTCCCAGGAATCCCCGTAAAAGCTTCTAAACCCGCCCAGCCCCCGGCAACAGCCCATGCCACCACATCCTGCAAAGAGCAGGCAGCAGAAATCGTCCACACACCAGGAGCCTCTTCTCGGGGAACAGCATCTTGTTGTACAAAACGAATTCCCAAACCCGGCCATCCCGCATCGGAAAACAAAATATTGCTACCTTCCCCAAATAAGAAGACGGGGATGTCATGTTCAAGACAGAGTTGACGAACCTGTAGTAAGTCTTGAGAGTGACTTAAACGAAGTAACCAGCGAAGCGGTCCTCCCAAATGAAAAGTTCCCAGTTCGGCCAACGGCACCTGCTCTTCAATCGAATATCCGGCATCCCTCAAAGGCTGAATCATCGTAGATCTAGACATTGCTGACCGCAACTCTATCGGGTAATCCACACCAGCGAATAAATAATCACAGCCGCCACAAACACCAAAAACAACAAGCGGTTGCGATGCACATTTAAGTGACTACTCTTTTCTTTCGGCCGTAAATCTTTTTCGGTACCCAACGCAAAGTAGTTATTAAATTTGGCCTGCGTGCGGGAAGCCGAGGTGGGGGCCTGAATACCATCGGGAGCATAACTCTGACGGTTTAACTTCACCCGACCACCCTGCTTGCCTTTTTTTTGACTAAAAGCCCAAGAAAACAAACCTGTAAAAACCGACACATGTGCGACTTCAGGTTGCACATAGCGTTGCTCAGGTTTTAAGGGGATATCTCGAGGCAGCGTTTTAACGATACGACGCGACCCAACAGAGCTTGCCCGACCTGTAGAAGGTCCCTGGAAAGATGAGGTTGGCGTGGTCGATTTCATGTCGAGACACCTTAAGGCCCAAAGGCCGTGTTCGTCAAGATCCAATGCACGAATAAGGCCGTAAAACCGCCTAAAACACAGAGGGGCACAGCTATACCAGCTCCCACTTTCAACCAAAAAGTAAACCCGTAATTTTGCAGATTTCCCCGATCTTTCGTTTCTGACGATTGTTCACTGGTCCAGTCCAAGGCATCGAGCCGCGTGAGTCCTTTTTTAAACTCCATTCGTACCCCTTCCAGCGCATCAGTAACGCGGATCAATTCAGGCTGAAACTCTTCTTCTGACCACCCCCCCTCTCCGAGAGCCAAGAGCTCTCTCTCAAGTCTGGAAAAAAGAGTGCGACTATTGGCATAAACTTCTTGAAGTTGCGCGACCCGCATCTCTTCTTTGTCCAACAATCCTAAACACTGATGGATCCTCCGGGAAAGATGCTGCTTTTCTTCAACATACTCCCCCTGTTGCTGACGGAGACTTTCCAAAGTCTGCTTACGCTTTAATAAATTTTGTTGCTGCTGATGCAGGCTTTCCAGCTCTCGAGCCGCACTCGACACCTCTTCTTCTAACTGCGCTCGTTGTTGTTGCATCTTACCCAGTTGATTTTGCCCTTCCAAATCTTCAGCATGCAAATCGGGCCTAGGGAAGCGGGGCTGATTTAAATCAGCATCTATAAAATCTGTATCATGAGGATTATTCATCAGGGAATCACCAGAACTGTGCCTAATTTTAGTGCATTTTGATTGGGAATCACATCTCGGTTGGCGTCATAAATCGTCCGCCACCGGGAAGCCTCTCCATACATTTTTTGTGAAATGCGCCCCAGCGTATCTCCTCTCTTCACAGTATAGGTCTTTACGTTGTTCTCGACAGGAACGTCATTCGTAGTCACTGACGCTTGACCTGGGTTTGCATAAGACGTGGCCGATTTTGATTTAAGCGCACTAATTTCTTCTAAAAGAGCTAATTTCTCTACCGCCCAATCCGGAGGGGCCTGAAACGGAACCTCTCCGCGACGTACACGTAGCTGCTGGAGATTCACTTCCGCTACCGCAAGTTTTTGTTGGGTATCGGACAATTGTTGTTGAAGACTCTGAAGCTGCGCCTCAGGACTTCCATCCAATAAGGGAGCATGCTGTTGCATGCCCATCGCCCCCAAACGACGACTCTCATCATCCACCACCTGACGTATAATATCAGCCTTTTCACTCTCGGGCCTGGCATCTAAATACCGTTGAAAATGGTACACCGCTTTGATCGGCTCTCTTTTCGACTGATACAACATACCCAACCGTAAATGGGTTAAGGCATAATCTGGATGGTCATATAAAAAGGTAAGCAAGATCTCTTCTGCCCCGTCTAGATCCTGTAACGTCACCCGTTCATGCGCTTCAATTAACTTGGGATGCTCCTTCTCCGTAAGATCAGATCCCTGATAACGGGTACAACCACTGCTCCCGAAACAAAGGAGTGCAAAAAGCAAAAGAAAGTGTGAACGTACTGCGGGAAAATTCATAACAATTCAATAGCTAGGCTTTGCAGTTGTCGCAAGTGGAAAAGCCGTCCTCAATGTCATTTCAGCAAAAAACTCCCATAAAGGAGGATCATGATTCACTATCAAAAACTGGAAAACCTGATGAATCATTCGCGTTTCAAAAAAATATAAAGTGCCTTTGTGCTCTGCACAGCACTTTCAGTCTCCTAGGCCATTTGCTCAAGAAAAACCCAATATCGTTTACATTTTGGTCGATAACGTCGACTGGGGAAATTTTGGAGTTTACGGAGGTGGGACCCCTACCCCACGTATCGACGCCTTAGCCCGCGGAGGAATTCGCTTTAAAAATTACAATGTTGAGGCCCAGTGCACCCATCACGTTCCGCCATCATGACCGGACGTCATCCCATTCGTTCAGAAACCTCTTCAGTGCCCATGCCTGGTGCAGGACTCTCAGGAATGGCCCCATGGGAATACACCATTGCCGAATTACTCTCTGACGCGGGATACACCACAGCTTTGTTTGGAAAATGGCACTTAGGAAACACAGAAGGTCGTCTGCCAAATGACCAAGGCTTCGACGAATGGTGGGGCATCAAAAACAGTTGGGATGAATCCGGCTACACAGCCTGGCCTCTGTTCAAAGAACTGTGGCATTCCCGTTCCCATGATTTGGGAAGGTGTAAAAGGTCAAAAATCAACTGCAGTCATGCCTCTGAACCTCCAGGTTCGCCCCATTGTGGACGAGAAGTACTTGATCCCCAAAACCACCGCGTACATTAAGAAAAATGCAGAAGAAAAGAAACCCTTCTTTGTATATCTCGGCTATTCAGAGGCGCACCCTCCCATTATCGTCAATGATAATTTTGCAGGAACCTCTACCAAACATGGTGGAACATGGGCCGATATGATCGGCGAAATGGACTATCATGTGGGTCAACATATGGACGCCGTAAAGGAAGCGGAAATTGAAGACAATACCATTTTCAGCAGTGACAATGCAAGCGGCGGATTCATTCCTCAAACGGGCCCCGGTTCTAACGGTCCTTTTAGAGGTGATTTTGCCAATACGCCTTTCGAAGGCAGTATGCGCGTACCTGCCATTGTCAGCTGGCCTGGAAAAATTCCTGCTGGAGTGGTTACCAATGAAATCGTCGCAGCCGCAGACTGGTTACCCACCGTTGCCGCAATGGTAGGTGCATCAGAACTTTTACCGAAAGATCGCCCCCTCGACGGTGTCGATGTTTCCCCATTACTTTTGGGAACAAGTGATAGTTCAGGCCGGGACAGTTACATGTTTTTGGGTACAGATGGTAAGTTAATGTCCATCAAATGGAAACTCTACAAAATCATTTTCCGTTATACCGAAACACCTGTGGCCGCAGAGAAAACTTTCGTCAAACCGCAGTTCCCTATGGTCTATGACCTGAGCAGCGATCCACACGAAGACAACAACCTCTTCTACTCTGACTTAACCATCGACTGGGTTCTCGCACCCAAGATGATGCTCATCGAAGAGTACGAACGCAGTGTTGCAAAATACCCCAACATCAAAGTGGGCGAAGACTTCAAAGGCTATCCTAAAAAATAACCCAAGACCTGTCAACCCGCTCTGCTTCGGCAGGGTGGGTTGAATACTCCCCCCATTCTGTGAGTAGGGGAATCCCCCCCCTCCCTTGAATAACATGTGAGACCCATCCTATGAACACGACCATTATTAAAAAATTTACACACAAACGGGCATCGACCTACATTCCCCTTCTCGTTTCCGCTTTCCGACTCTCGGAAAGCGGTGGTACCATTCTTCCGAAGCTCGGAAAGAAAAGAACCCCGGTCTCAAAACCGGGGTTCTTCCTTTTTGGAGTGATGAAGAAAGACTATTCAGTCAACTCTACACTGATACTGAGATGTACCATGTCTCCAACCACGACCCCACCTGCTTCAAGGGCTTTGTTCCAAGTGAGACCAAATTCAGTGCGGTCAATTTCACCATCAAGGTTTAACCCATAAACCGTTTTTCCCCAAGGACTGGTAACCGGTCCTAAAAATTCCAAGTCGAGCACCACATCTTTGGTTACATCGAGAATGGTCAATTTACCATGAAGCTTTCCCGCTTCAACTTTAGTCGAAACGAACGTGATGTTAGGATATTCAGCTTCATTGAAGAAATCAGGACTTTTCAGATGGCTGTCCCGTTTTTCGTTATCTGTATCCAAACTGGACACTGGAATCGTGGCGTTGACCGAGACCAATTTACCGTCGGTCACATCTACCTTCGCCTCAAACTCTTTAAATTGCCCTTTGGTTTTTGAAACCACCATGTGGGAAACGGTGAATTGAATTTCAGAATGACTCTTATCTACATCTAATTCTTTTGCAGAGAGGTGAAAGGCTGCTGCCGCTACGGTTAACCATAAAAATGTGTGTTTCATAAAAATTCCTCTATCAAGGGGTTCTGACAGTATTGTCGTTAATGTGTCTCAACAAAGGCATACATCCTTACAAAAAAATTTCAACCGAAGTATATGTATTGTACCTTACCCTTCTAAATCCCAGCGGCCACGTTTGACCGCTTTCAGCCCATATTGACTGCGTAATTTATCCACCACGGCATCCAATTTGCGGTCTTTGGGTTCGGGTGCTGGCGTAAATAAATCGAGTTGCGCTGCACGGCCAACGGGCTCCTCACTCAAATGAGTCACCCCCACCCCTAACAATCTCACAGGCCAAGGAGGATCAAATTTGTGGTACAAATGGATAATGGTTTCATAGATCTCCTGATCACTACGGGTAGAGACGGCCAACTGTTTTTGCCGGGTATAGGTCTGAAAAGCGTCACTACGAATTTTCAGTTGAATACAAGCAGCCCAATAACCAGAGGCCCGTAGACGACGTCCTACTTTTTCAGAAAGTCGCAATAAAGTTTGCTGGTGCACAGAACGATCTGCCTGATTTACAGTATAGGTATGTTCATTAGAAATACTTTTCTCGGCTTCACGATCGTGAACAGGACGCTCATCCCAACCATTTGCTAAAGCAAATAAATGCCGGCCTCCATTCTCTCCGAATAGTTTAATCAATCGGGACTCACCGGCCTGCTGAAGGTCATGTATCCTCGACATCCCCTCCCGATTTAAACGCACTTTGGTCTTTTTCCCCACCCCCCATATACGTCCCACATCCAATGGCGCCAAAAACTGACGAATCGCCTCCGGTTCTCGAGGTACCACCGTTAACCCATCAGGTTTATCCATATCAGACGCCAATTTTGCCAAAAATTTATTTCCGGCAATCCCCACCGACGCGGTTAACTGACAGCTCTCAAAAATATCTTTCCGCAACGCTTCGCCCAAGCGGACTTCGTCTTGATTCCACAAATGAAGTACCCCTGTGATATCGAGGAAGGCTTCATCAACAGACAGGCCTTGCACATAAGCGGAGTAACGATCAAAGATGTGAAAAATCTCTTTCGACGCTTGTTTGTAGGCCTGCATGCGCCCGGGTCGAAATTCAGCATGCGGACATTTTTTTCCGGCTTCACGAAGTGGCATGGCAGAGTGAATCCCAAATTTTCGTGCTTCGTAACTCGCCGCCGACACCACACCTCGTTGATCAGCGGCGCCACCAATTACCACGGGTTTCCCTTTGAGATGTGGGAAATCACGTTGTTCCACCGACGCAAAAAAGGCATCCATATCCACATGCAGGATGCAACGCGCTTCAGCGGACATGCTTAGCTCCACAATGGATTTGTGTACACCCCTGCCTCGACCAATTTTGCTAAACCATTTTGTACCGCCTCTTTATCTTCCGGATAAGTCACGCCCAGCCAATGGTCTGTGGCCGCCAACACTTCCACCTCTGCCTGACCAGCATCCATCAGATCCTGCACCATGGTGGGAATGTAACATTCCGAGCGAAGCGGATCCTTCATATCAGCTAAAAACTTCGCGAATCCAATTTCTGCCTGTTGGAAAAAGTCAGGGGTAAAGCCCCAGGTGTTCATCGACACTAAGGTCTCGCCCGACACCGTTTCCACTTGGCCACCACGATTTATTTCAATCCCCGAAGCGACAGGATGAATCTCATGGCATTCTTCGACCTTTTTCAACTTGTCAGCTTCAACCTCACAGACTCCGCGGGATACGGTGCCGTGAAGACTTACCGTATGGGCCAGAGGATAGGCCACCAGAATAAACTCTCCCGAGGAAGACTCACGAGCCTTCAACGCATCGGCCAAAAGCTGAAAGGCGCCGGGTCCATAAAAATCATCCGCATTAATCACCCCAAAGGGTTCGTTGACGATTGATTTTGCCGCCAACATGGCATGTAATGTCCCCCAAGGCTTCACCCGACCTTCAGGTACGGGTTGCCCTGCAGGTAAATCGTCGATTTGTTGAAAAGCGTATTCAACCTGAATACGGTTTTCATATTTACGACCCACTTGTGTTTTAAAGGCTTCTTCAATATCCCGACGAATCACAAATACAATTTTTCCAAATCCAGCGGATAAGGCATCATGCACGGAGTAATCCAAAATCACCTCTCCAGCAGGCCCTACAGGATCAATCTGTTTCAGACCTCCATAACGGCTTCCCATTCCAGCGGCCAAGACAAGTAAAGTCGGTTTCATAGTGCTCCAAAAGTTAAAGGGTACATGCGTTTACCTATGTAACGTATGATAGATGGTTTCTGCAAACTTTTTCCCAATGCCAGGCGCTTCAGCAATTTCTTCCACACTCACCCGTTTAAGCCGTTGAACCGAACCAAAGTGCTGCAGCAAAACCATTTTACGTTTTTCACCAATTCCCGGAATGTCATCCAGCAAAGATTCACGGATGCGACGATCCCGTAAACTACGGTGATAGGTGAGTGCAAAACGATGAGCTTCGTCACGAATAGCGCGTAAAATTTTAAGCCCAGGAGAATTTAAAGGTAAACGCAAAGGTGCTTCTTGATTGGTAATATCCCAAACCACTTCTTCAAAGCGTTTGGCTAAGCCCACTGCAGGTAAATCATGAAGTCCCAATGCATCTAAAGCACGACGACCCGCACGTAACTGGGTGATCCCCCCATCAAACACCACCAAATCGGGCATGACTTTTCCCTCTTTGAGCAAGCGACTGTAACGCCGATGCGCCGCTTCAGCCATCATGCCGGGATCATCAGGGCCGGTGACGGTTTTAATTTTAAACCGTTTGTACCGATTCCGCTGGGGACGTCCGTCCACCGAGCAAACCATACTGGCCACGGCTTCGGTCCCTCCCGTATTTGAAATATCAAAAGTTTCAATCACCCGGGGCAAGGTCGGTAGTCCCAACTCCGATTTCAACTGGGCCATGCCACTTTGAGCTTCTTCAGAAAGCCGTTCTTGATCGTGGGTGCCACTGGCGCGTTGTTTGATAATTTTGCGCAAATTTAACAGCGTATCTCTCAACGCTGCGGCTTTCTCAAATTCCATAGCCTCCGCCGCGTCTGTCATTTGTTTTTCCAAGTCCTTGAGCACATCCCGCCGCTCCCCTTTGAGAAATGCCACCGCTTCTTCCGCTCTGAGTTTATACTCCTCCTGAGAAATCTTCAGAATGCAAGGCGCAGAACAAAAACTCAACAAATCCGCCATACAATGCAAATGATGTTCAGGCCCGGGAGTTAAGGGACGACAACGACGTAAGCCATAGTGCGTTTCTACAAATTCTTTGGCCACCCGAGCAGCCGTAGAGGAGACATAAGGTCCCAAATAGGTTGCACCATCCGGTTTACGAATACGGGCAATACGAAAGGAAGGAAAAGGATCTTGCAGGTGAATCCTTAATAAAATGAAACGTTTATCATCCTTAAACAAGGTGTTGTAAAAAGGTTTGTACTCTTTGATCAACTTGCCTTCTGTCAAAATGGCTTCCGCTTCATTGTGCACCACAATGGTTTCTAAATCACAGATGCTGTTGATGAGCCCCCTAATTTTAGGATCTGAGCGCTGTTTGGTTGCCGTCTGAAAATAGTTTCGTACCCGATTGCGCAAGGATTTGGCTTTGCCCACATAGATGACCTTGCCATTGCGATCCCGCATCAGGTAAACCCCGGGTTTAGCCGGAAGAGCTGCTAACTTGGTTTTCAGCTCATCTGATAAAGGCATGAGCGACCCTACTCCACCGAATCTTCACGTGCACTCGAAGGCAGAAACGGATCTCGAAAAGCGGTTTCAAAGTCAAACACTCCATGAAAATCCTGTTTTTGATCTTCGTCCGTTTTACCCAATAATTGCGCATCGATCATGTTGTACACAATTTCACCCAGATCATCGGAACTTTGAATCCCCCAATAACGAAGCACCCGAAGACAAACCGGTCCATATTCACGGATCGCATAGTCACGAATCCCCTTCGAGAGCTCCCACCCCCGCACATGATGACTTTCATCTTTGGAAAGGTCTTTTAATTCATGAACCGTGTAATCCAATCCCTCGCGGACAAAACTGTAGGCTTCCTCGCGGTAACGAGGATCATTTTTTACGATTTCTCGGATAATGTCCCTTTGCTGTAAATCATTCATGATCTGAATCTATCCCCAAGATGGGAACCTGGCAACGTCGAATGATGAGGAAATATTCCTCTATTTTACGCAAGGATCTACATAATTCTACAGATTCATACCTAGAGGTATCCTAATTTAGTAATATATCATAAACTACTTAATTAAAGCTGATTAGAAGCAAAAAAAGCCACAAATTTAGCCCTTTGATTATTTACATTTATTACCTATGTTACATAGATGGGATACATTCACCTCTAACATGACAAACATTACATTCTTCTCCACGACAAGAGTCATAAACAAAGTTTTTATCGTCCTGATAAGCTTATTACCCGCATTCATAAACGTTTACGGGCAAAACTCAGATGTGGCACAGACCTATTATTTGCCACTTCCTGAAGACCAGCTTTTGGAGGCGCTGACACAAATTGAGAATGGTGGCCCCAGTGATAATCCGGATAGTCCCATCATTAATCGGATCAGTATTGCCGCCATTGCAAATAATACCCTCATTTATTACGATCAGGGGGAAAATGGGTATGATCCTGTGATCGACAACCCCATCAATATTTATAGCAGCACGAATCTCGGAGGAACTCAAATTTGGGGAGATGGAGACACCAGCAACGGATTTCCTCCAGGAGTCAATTCAGACCTCATCAATTCAGGTACCGTCATCGTCTTGGAGGCCAGTGTGGCCGTTCCCTTCGCTTCAGGTACATTTCCTTTTGGAGGCGGAGATAAATTAGCCTCAACCAAAACCATTTCGGTCGTACGTGCAGGGTGGGCCACGACCACAGGCACACTCTTTGCAGGCTCAAATGAAGTATTTGATACCGCCAACTGGGGGGTAGAATACCGTGTACCTGTTGGAGAAAATACCAGTTCTCAACAAATGTTTGAATATGTGGGCTTACATCTCATGGCGGGACAAGATGGCGCCACACTTCAAATCGATGCTGATGCGTCAGGCAATTTTGAAACCACGGTTACGTTAACTGAAGGGGAATCTTACCACGTCAACGGCAATGTAAATGAAGGGGCACGCATTCTATCCGACAACCCTGTCCAAGTAGACATGATTACCGGCGATGTGACCTCCAACTACGAGAGTCGATTCATTCACCTTAGCCCCCTCTCTCTCTGGTCAGATAAATATGTTACGCCTGTATCTACAAGGTCTTCAGACGCCACCACCGTGTGGTTATTTAATCCAACCTCCAGTACGCTAGCGGTCACCTATACCACCCGAAACGGAACAGGAAATTTGGTCACCTCGACTCTATCCGTCCCCGCGGGTGGTTCTAACTCTCAGGTATTAACCGATGGCTATGGAGCAAAATTCGAGGCCACGGGCACGCCTTTCTATGCCATTTCAACCATCGATTCGAATGGGACAGATGCCAGTGATAACCAATCCGCAGACTGGGGCTTTTCGTTGATTCCACAAGGGTCGGCCACCCCACAAGTTCTCGTGGGATTGGGGATTGGCAGAGATCCCACGTCCACCATAAACCCAAACGAAAACGGAAGTCCGGTTTGGGTCACCCCCGTCGGTAACGGTAATACAGCGATCACCGTGTATGTGGATTATGATGCAAATCCTCTCACGGGTACCACTGCACATGCCAACGGCGTTCGTTATGACAGCTCATACTCACTACGCGAATTGGATGTACAACGCATCTTTGATCCGGATGGCGAACAAACCGGAATGCTTATCTATGTGTTGGATCCCGACATCAAGCTCGCCGCAGCCTGGGGACAAGATCCCTCAGTGGCCTCCACGGGAGCGCCTGGCCTCGACATGGGAACCGGCGTCCCCCCTCTCCCCAGCTTTGTGGCCACCAAACGTTCAGTCTTGCTTATCGATAACGACAGTGACGGGAATATCTCTCCCGGGGATGTGTTGGAGTATGAAGTCGCCATTGAAAACACCAGCCGCTTCCCCGTGCCCGACATCAGCATTTTAGATCATTTACCTGCCTCAGTGACTTATAATCTGGGAAGCACGGCATTTGTGAATGCAAATGATGTTACCCTCCCGATTCCAGACAACGCCAGTGCTTCTTTTTTCCCTTTAAGCTCAGATTTTGATTTAAGCCAATTCGACGATGACAATGACGGAAATGGGAATCTCCCCGTCAGTGGAAATTGGGCCGTAACCTACGCGGTGACAGTTAAAAATTACGCCGACTTAAATGGTGCCATCCAAATTGAAAATGCGGCCACCATCAACGCCGTTGAAATTGTAGCCCTGTCCTCTTCTGTCGATGTGATCAGTGGTAAAATCGGGGATTATGTTTGGTTCGATGCCAATGCAAATGGACTTCAAGACAGTGGAGAAACAGGCATCAATGGCATCACGGTTCGCATTCTAGATGCGAGTGGCCATCCCGTTTTGGATGACAATAATCAACCCTATGTCACCACCACTGCGGATGATGACGAAAATCATTCGGGATTTTATCAATTCAAAGGTGTGCCGGGGGGGGACTATCTTTTGGAATTTGAAACCAGTGAGGCCTATGCCTTCACTCTCCTTGACCAAGACAACCAAGGCGTCAGTGGTGGCCAAAATTCTGATGTGATTCGGGATACAGGCCGTACAACTGTTTTCACATTAAATGGTGGAGAGACCGCAGATTATGTGGATGCCGGATTGGTCAACGCATCTATGATCGGAAATTTCGTTTGGATGGATGTTAACGGAAACGGACGTCAAGACAGCGGTGAATGGGGACTCAACGGCGTCACCGTCAACCTCCTCAATGCGGCAGGAAGTCTTTTGGACACGACCACCACAGCAGATGAAGGAAGCAACCCGGGCTATTATGAATTTAGTGGAATAACCGATGGGCAATACCAAGTGGAATTTGTGGCACCTGCCAACCACGCCTTCACCACCCAGAATGCGGATAATGATGGCGTAACGGGATCGGAAAATTCAGACGCATCCATAGCAGACGGAAAAACTGAACTCTTTTCAGTAGCCATCGACACTTCACTCAACACCATCGATGCCGGCTTGTTGTCTGCAGATCTCCAGTTAGGTCAACGTATCGAAAATGCGGTAGTAAATGAGGGGAATTCAACCACCTTTACCATCACAGTGACGAATTTAGGCCCTACCCAAGCCACAGGAATTGAAATTTCCACGGCGGGTTTACCTGCAGGACTCAGCTTCGATTCTGCAAGCCCGGATCAGGGAAACTTTAATGACAGCACCCAACGCTGGGACCTGGGCACCTTAGCGGTCAATGCCTCGGCCACTATGACCTATGTGGTCGACGTAGATGCCGATACCATTGGAGATACCCTCACCCACACTGCCAACATTATTCATTCAGATGTCCCTGATGCCAACAGCGCAAACAATAGTGATACGGTTTCTGTTTATGTTTCGGGACTGGTGATCAGCAAGTCGGTTTCTCCGGTGGGTCAGGTGAACCATGGCGGAACATTGTCCTACACCATTCGGGTTGAAAATGAAGGGGCCAGTGACCAAACGAATGTGCAAGTCATTGACATCTTGCCTGCAGGCATGACCTACACTCCAAACAGCATCCAAGGGATGTTAAGTAAAGCCCCTGCTCCTGGAAACTACACCGAGACCTTTGACAGTTCAGGAACCTTTACCGTACCCGTGGGAGTAAGCTCCCTTACCGTGGAAGCCTGGGGAGCTGGAGGTAGTGGTGGTGATGAAGGTGGATCAAATGGACGAGGCGGTGGGGGTGGCGGAGCCTATGCCCGTAGCGTCGTCTCCGTATCAGACTTACAAGTATACACCGTAACCGTGGGTGAAGGAGGAGAATCAACCACGAACACATCCAATCCCGGTGGAGACTCTACATTTTCAATAGGAAACACCACCTGGGTGCGTGCAGATGGTGGTGCTGCGGGAACCAACTCCGGAGAGACGGGAGGAACCATCGCAAATAGCATAGGAACAACTCGTTTCGCAGGTGGCAGTGGCGGCAACCGCAGCTCAAATAAAAAACATGGCGGCGGTGGCGGAGGATCCGCAACCTCTACGGCAAATGGTGGCAATGGGAATAACGCTTCGAACAATGCACCAGGTACCGGAGGGACGGGGCAAGGTGCGGGCGGGAATGGCGGTTCATCAAGAAATGTAGGTCAAAATGGTAGTGCTCCAGGTGGCGGAGGTGGAGGACGTGGTGAAGAAGGTGTCAATGGTCTTGCTTCAGGAAACGGGGCAGATGGTCGCGTGGTCATCACTTACACTATCCCTTCAGCTATCGGTACCATCGCGGCACCTTCGGGAATCATTGCTGAGGGATGGACAATTCCCGCTGGCGAATACTTAGAACTTAATTTTGATGTCTCCGTTGCGTCCGTTGCAGGATTCTCTACCCTCACCAACCTGGCTTCCGTCACCAGTGACCAAGTAAGTTCTCCACTTGAGTCAAGTGCGCAAACCAGCGTCAATGGCGGCAGCATAGGGAATTTTGTCTGGGTCGACACCAATGGGGATGGCATTCAAAACAACGAAGAACCTGGACTTGAGAATGTGCAGGTTACGCTTTTGAACAGCACGGGAACTACCACGATTCAGGATGTAAACGGACAAGATCTCGCGGTGCTAACGGACCCCAATGGGGCTTACAGCTTAGGCACCCTGCCCTCAGGCACATACAGAGTACACTTTTCAAAACCTGCAGGATATGAATTCAGTCCCTTGAATGCTGATGAAAACGGCATCAGCGGAAACGAAAATTCTGATGCAGACCCCGCCAGCGGCCAAACCGTGACCATCTCCATTACTGCCGGTCAAGACATCGCTTATGTCGCGGCAGGATTCTATCAACCAGGCAGCATTACCGGAACCGTAGGCATCGACACCTCAGGTGACGGCAACAGTAATGGTCCTCAAGACGGGGTCAGCATAACCTTAATAACGTTGGCGGACGACTCGGTGGTGACCAGCACCACGACCGACGCCAATGGAGCCTACAGCTTTTCAGACCTTCCTCCCGGCAGTTATCGCATTGACCAAAACGTCCCCTCTTCATTCATGGCCGTAAAAGATGTGGATGGTGGAGACCTCACCCAAAATGGCGATCAAACGCCGATTACAGTGAGCTCTAACGACGACGTCACCAACCAAAGTTTTGTCAACAGCCCTGAAGCCGTCATCGCAGGCTTCGTATGGGTGGATACCAACGGAAACGGCCTTCAGGATGAAGGTGAAACCGGTCTTGAAAATAGTACCATCGCCCTCTTGGATCATGAAGGCCATCCTCTTTTGAATGGACAGGATGTTCCGATCACCACTACGTCAGATGCTCTGGGTATTTATACCTTTACGGGCTTACTTGCAGGAGAGTATCTCTTAAAGTTTACCGGACCTGCGGGTTATGAACACACGATTCAAGATGCTGACTCCAACGGGCTCAGTGGAAGTAAAAACTCTGATGCGAATGCCAGCACAGGCATCACACCTACCCTCAGCCTGAGCGTGGGTCAGCGCATGGACACCATCGATGCGGGATTCTATCAACCAGGCAGCATTACCGGAACCGTAGGCATCGACACCTCAGGTGACGGCAACAGTAATGGTCCTCAAGACGGGGTCAGCATAACCTTACTTACGTTGGCGGACGACTCGGTGGTGACCAGCACCACGACCGACGCCAATGGAGACTACAGCTTTTCAGACCTTCCTCCCGGCAGTTATCGCATTGACCAAAATGTCCCCTCTTCATTCATAGCCGTAAAAGATGTGGATGGTGGAGACCTCACCCAAAATGGCGATCAAACGCCGATTACAGTGAGCTCTAACGACGACGTCACCAACCAAAGTTTTGTCAACAGATTCAACGGAATCATTACCGGTTCCATAGAAATAGATGAAACAGGAAATGATGAAGGAGATGCCCCACAAGCAGGCGTCAGTCTTGTTCTTACCGACGAAAATGATAATGAAGTAGATACCACGACAACTGCGACGGATGGTTCCTATACGTTCAACAACTTACCACAAGGTAGTTATAAAGTATGGCAAACCCTTCCCCATGGTTTCAAGGCCGTTGCCGATGCCGATGGAGGGGATCTTGAAATCAATGGCGACATATCCCTCATTACCATAAACACATCTACAGGAAGCCGTACCGGACAAAGCTTTGTTAACAGTCAAAGTGGAACCGTAACTGTACCTGATTTTTGCCTCAATCTGGGTACAACTCTAGAAGGCCTTTTCATCCGCCCCACAAATATGCCGAGCAATGTCGTTTATGTCTTGGAATATGCAGATATCCTCGAAGCCCCCACAACCTGGGACGGCAGCGTCACCTTAAACGGCAGCAACACCACTGTGCTCGACAACGGAGATGGAACAGAAAGTGTCAGCATCTTAGACATCCCCACCCTCACGAGCTTAGGCGCGGGAAACGGTTTCGTCCGTTTACGCATTGAAACAGATTTCAACAACGATGAGACTGTAGATGAAAACGTGGTCAGCAAAGTTTCCGGGTGGGTCGATAGTGAATTCGGTAGCTCCTGTCGCACCTACAACAACCCCTTCCTGAGTTGCCCACACTTTAGTGCAGAGGTGATTTCCGCAACGGGAAATACTCTCACCTTTACTGAAAACGTCCCCGCTTTAGGTCTTGGAAGTTATTATGCCGAAGTAATCTCTGGTGCAAATGAAGGTCAACGTTTTGACATTGTCTCCACAGGAGACAACAGCATTACCGTGGCACAAGATCTAGATAATTGTGATAATAGCGCTCCGTTTAACACCATCACCGGACAGCTTCCTGACCTCATGGTCGGCAACAACATTGTGCTGCGCAAACATCAAAACTTAAACGATTGGTTCCCTGTCGATCAAATGACCGCGAACAACGACCAAGCGCTCGCAGATCAAATTTCGTTGTGGGATGGAACAACATTCCAGTGTTACTATCTTTATGATGGTGGTTCACCTCATTGGGTGTTGATTGGCGATGAAACCTTAAGCGACATCGGAAACGTGGTGATCATTCCCCCAGGTGTGGGCGTATTTATGAACTCTAAAGCTAGCAAAACGTTGCGTGCATATGGGCAGGTCCGTGAAAACGATTTTATCCGTCCCGTTTGTGTAGACATGAATGTGATGGCAGGAGCTTACCCCGTGGATCAATCTGCAAATTCGCGCAATATGGCTTCCCCTGTGTTCAAGGGAAATCCAGACTTTAAACTTTCAGATCAATTTTGGATATGGCGTGGAGATGAGGTCTCGGGACGAACCAGCTACCTTACCTATGTACTTTTAGATAACACGACCTTCACCGGATGGATTAAATTCGGAGACATCTTCAGTACTGATATAAGTGAACAAACTCTTTTTAAACGTGACAACGCTGTCATCATCGATTCACGCACAGGAAACGCCAGCTATCAATACGCCGCGCCTTGGACTCCTTAATTTTCTTTTACACCTTTCCCCATGAAACATTTAGCCATCATCATTCTCATCTTTACATCCGCCCAGCTATGGGCCGATGAAGTCACTGTAAATTGGGGGAATGCCAACCCGAGCGTAATGGTAGACAGTGGGGGGATAGCACTCACCAGTGCCTACCCCACGCCAGCTTTTAGCGGAGACTATACCGTCGCATTAGGCACCTTTGATTCCTTTTCACCCACGGAAACCAACTACAACGACTGGCAAAGTCATTGGCGCACATTTGATCAAGCCCCCTTTAATGATGCCGTAGGTGCATTCGCCTCCGAAGCCTTTTTAGAATCAGACGGGAGCAGCTCCTCTGTGAACGCCGATAACAGCGCATCATTCTTCAACAGCGATGCCTACATTTGGATTTACAACCGTCAGGATGCGGTGGCCAATGATTCCGAATGGTTTTTAGGCCGCGTAAGTGAATGGACCTTCCCTACGGATCTCGGTGGAGAGTGTTGCGGAAATTTGACCCCGACACAATGGTCGTTAACGTCTGACTTCGCCAATGCTTCACCCTCAGAAATTGATGTCGTGTGGGGTGCCCACTCCAGTGGTCTCTATGCAGGTGGAGGTGCATACACAGTGGCTCCTGAAAACTTCCTGGTACAAACCTATCTTTTAATTCCAGAACCTTCTACTTGGATCATGATGGCCCTCTCATTCTCTGCCCTGATGTTTGTAGGTCTATTCCGTAGGAAAGGAGCGATGCGATGAAAATGAGTCTCCTTCTCATCTCAACCCTCTTTTCTTTAAGCGTATCGGCTTCGATGATTGACTGGTATTGCGTACCCGGCAGTTATAACGTCACCAGCGAAGGTGAGGAAATGGCCTCCAACTTTCGATTTGAATTAGGCATTTTCAAAGAAGGTTTTACCCCCTCAGTCGACAATATGGATCAATGGGCCGAGAACTGGATTCCAGCCCAACGCGCGCTTTACAACCAGGAACATCACTGGTTCACCAGCCGTTATACCGTGAGCGGTGATGAAGAAGGATTTACACCCGGCGCTAAAACCTGGATCTGGGGATTTTCAGGATCACTTGAAAATGCAGAATGGATTTTACTGCGTAATCAACATTGGGTTTGGCCCGCGGTCAACCCCAGCAGCCCGCTTGCTAAAACTTGGAATATGGCCAACGCCGATGAAGTATTGGTGGGAGGCATCGGAGGCGCATTTGTGCTTCAATCCGCACCGGTTGACGGAGTGTATCCTCCCCCAACCACCTGGGAGCAATGGAAACAGGAAAATCTAGGAGACGACGAAGTACTTAGCGGGGTGGATGCCAATGAAAACGGCATTCCTGATTTAATCGAATACGTCCAAGGCTTAGACGCGAATGGAAACCTGAACATGAGCAATTTGCGACTGAACGTCCTCGAAGATACTGTAGAAATCAGCATTCCCCGTCGGGAAGATCGTCCCGCAACCTTCAAAGTGCAATATTCCACGGATCTCATTACCTGGCATTCGGCTGCGAATTTGGAACAAGGCGAACGCTCTGAGTTAAGTCGCCTGATTTATACCTACGCCATTCCTGCAGAAACAGAACCCATCAAATTCTGGCGTTATTCAGTTGAAGCCCACTAAGGCCAACGAAGGCCTACAAAGGCTCACTAAGGCCTCACACTCATGGGGTAGCGTGTAAACGCCCCCGCCGTGGCGCCCCTAAATTTGCGCGTATTTCTTTTGAGCTTTTA
The DNA here is from genome assembly GCA_029719485.1 of Kiritimatiellota bacterium B12222. Classification (GTDB taxonomy): domain Bacteria; phylum Verrucomicrobiota; class Kiritimatiellia; order SS1-B-03-39; family UBA6053; genus UBA6053. The sequence goes on from CP120722.1 coordinate 3,105,663, forward strand.
CGCTCACAAGTTTGCGTTCTGGAAGAATGAGACAGGTAAGTGCACCTCCATAAACACAACCTGTGTCCAGTCCAATGACCTTGGGAAGATTCACCCCACCTAGGGCCGCCCAATGTCCAAAAACCACCAAGTCATCTCCAGTATATAAATCAAACCATGGTGGATTACTTTCACTTTTAAGATCTTCCCCTTCCCCATCCCACGTACGGAGAGTCACCAAATGCCAAGGGTCGGTTTGATCGGGATGCAGTCCGGGCACCAGCCCCCCATGCACCATCATCAGTTCATGATCTTCTAACCACAAAGGAAATTGGGAGACATCTTCGACAAAATCGTCAAACTTACTGCCAAAGTTTTTACGGAGCACATCAAAATACTTACTGTGTTTATGAAATTTACCCTGAGTGAGTTGCAATAAACTATACTCGTGGTTTCCCATAATCGAGGTGGCTTTCATCTCCCGAAAGATTTCCCATACTTTACGGGAATCCGGCCCCTTATTGATTAAATCGCCAATAAAAATGATACGATCTTTATCTGGGTCCGCAGCTACTTTTTTGAGCAACTTTTTCAGCTCTTTGAAGCATCCGTGAACATCACCAATGATAAGGGTTCTTTTCTCCATGCGGAGCTCCTAGCATCACAATAAAGAGCGTACAAGTCCCTTATACCCTGAACAAGGCCCCAAGTTTTTTGCCCAGCAAAAGACTGCTTCCCACGAGGGTAACCGCTAAAAATAACATCGCCCACACCCCTAATGCAGCCGCAATATATTTACCTGTGCCTATCAACTGGAAGAGTTCGTAAATCGTTTTGGTAATCGGATAAAAATCTTGGCGTTGCGCCAACATTAAGCTGTCAGAAACCTCTAACATACTGAAGGCAAAAGCCAACAGGGCTCCGGCAATCAAATTAGCCGTAATCAAAGGCAACGTGATCCGTTTCAAACTCACCAAAGGTTTCGCACCCAAATTGGCTGCGGCCTCTTCTAAGCCCGCACTGGTTTGCTGTAAACCGGCCACGGCCGACCGCACCATATACGGCAATCGACGAATACTGTAGGCCAACACTAAAAATAAAGCCGGATTGGTTTTCACATCAACCAAGTGAGGAAGCCAATCGCTATTCCGCACTACATCCAAGTTGCTAAAATATGAACTCGCTGCCAAATATCCTGAGGCCATAACCAATCCCGGCACCGCCAACGGCATCATGGCCAAGCCATCTAACACCCCTCTAAATTTAATGGTCGAACGCACCACCACAAATGCAATCGCAATGCCAAAAAACAAATTAAACACAACGGCCAACAATGAGAAAACCAGGCTGTTGCGAATACTGCTCACCGTCATCGAATGACCCAAAGCTTCGCTATAATTGTTCATGGTCCATTCCTGCGGAAGCACGGACCGATACCAGCCCCCCGGGGCCGAAAAGCTGGTAAGAATCACCCCAAGATGAGGTAGGAGTGCAAAAGAAATTACAATTAAAAAGGGCAACAGAACCAACAGGCCTTTCACGCCGCTTACTTTATGCTCCGTGAAGGTCGTGGCAGCCTTTCCTTGCATCGCGTAGGCTTGCCCACCAAAAAAGAATTTACTGATACAGTACAGTCCCACACTTACAGTGAGCATCACCATCACCAACGCAAAGGGAAAAGGATTACTGCCAATCTCTTTTAACGCATCATACACCTGTACCGAAGCACAGCGGGTATAGTTCATGATCAAAGGAGTCCCCAACTCGGTAAAAGACCAGATGAAGACAATCGTGCCTCCCGCAAAAAATCCGGGCGTAATTAAAGGCAAGGTGATACGACGGAATTTCACCCATCCGGTCGCACCTAAATTCTCAGCCGCCTCTTCCATCGCATGATCAATATTCGCGAGCGCTGCGGATAAATTGAGGAATAAAATAGGATATAGCGCCAGGGATTGCAGCAGGATAACCCCCATCCATCTCCCCCGCCCCAACCAATCAACTTCTAAACCAAACAGACTGTTAATGACCCCGTATTGTCCTAAAATTTGTTGAAAACCAATCGCACCAACAAAGGGAGGCAAAATCATGGGGACCAACAACAACGCATTCACCCATTTTTTCCCGGGGAAAAGGAATCGGTTCGACATCCATGCCAGCGGCAATGCAATTAGGGTGGCCAGAAAGGTAGTTCCCAAAGCCAAGCGCAAACTGTTCAGCAAGCCCTCCAAATAAATTGGATTCTGAAACACCCCAAAAATATAGCGAAAGGTAATTTTCCCATCCGGTCCCACAAATCCATTCTTAATCACTAAACTTAAGGGAAAAATGAAAGCGATGGCAAAAACAGATAAGGTAAGTCCAAAAATGATCCACGCCGATGATTTACGCATGAGGAGCCTCCGCTAGTTCTTTGGCCAAGCGATATTGTTGTCTGAAAAAGAGAACCCATTCTCTCATAAACACCATTTGATTCGCAGAACGATATTCCCCTCCAAGGGCACTGTCCCAATTCAATTCTGGAGGCAACGCCATCAACGCGTCCATCGCTTCGGGCACCGCAGCGGGACCTCCCGCAGCCTGTATCGCTTGCCAAGCCTCTGTAAGCTCTTCACCCGAATCTAAACACATGGCCCGAATTAAGTATCGATGAATGCCGAAATGTTTACCCGTCCAGCGAGGTATATATTCAAATTGTTCAGCTAAATAATAAGGATTGACCGAAGCCAGTCCCAAATCATCCGTGTAAAAGGGTTGATGAAGTTCATAAGCCGCTTGAATTTCCGGATTATCGGAGGGGTAAAAATCTCGACGAATCGGCAAGCGACGTAACGCGTATTTTTCAGGACCTCCCGGCAGGCCCACACCGTAATTCCATAACTGTTGCCCCTCAATACTCACAGTATATTCAATAAACTCAACAGCCAAGGCGCGGTGTGGTGCACCACGCAATAAACTGATGGGGTCCGCACTCACACTGGATCCCCCCATGGGCGTCAGGTAAATCATCCGTTCCACGCCTTCAGGACTCCGACTACTTTCGGCTTGATAGCGTCCATAAAAGTCAATGGCCAAGCCCACAGTTGCATTTCCCATGCTCACATCAATAGGTACTTTAGAGGCAGAATCTGTAAAATATCGGGCATTGGCGCCAATCAAACGAACCAAATTTACCCCATTCTCCCAACCTTCCGTAATTGCAGCATGATAGGCTTCGGGCGCTTCATCTACGTTTTCTTCAAAAAAAGTAATGTCCTGTGGAGAAAAACCTGCGGCTGCGACCGCAATGAAAATTTGTTGATGAATCAACATCTCAAACGCTTTGGCGATACTTCCGCTTTTCGTAGGATCAGACACGCCAATTTCCCTAAAATAGGCAGGATCCGCCAAATCTTCCCATTGTACAGGTACTGAAGTGACGCCCAAATCCTGAAGTCGGTCCAGATTGGCCACAATGCCAAAGGTACTCAACGCAGTACCCATAAAAGTTTCACCTATCCATTTTTCCCCACTCAAGCCCTCAGGTAAAATTAAATTTCCATTGGCGTCATGGGTAATCCGTTCCGGAATCCCTTGGGGCCAAGGAGCAACCGTCAACCCTTCGCGCCCCGCTTGGCTGTGGTCATACTCCCCCCCACCAAAAAAAATATCCAAACCCGTACCAAACTCTTGGGCATCATCAATCGCTCGTAAATTCTCTCTCAACACCAATAATTCAGGATCACGTCCTTCGGGATCAAAACGGGCACTCGTCACCACATCCGACGCTCCTAAAGGCCATGCATTCCCTTGCCGTAACCACCACGCTTTAAATGACGCTTGCATCTCCGCATTTAAATAACGCGAAATTTCAGAAGTTCCCCCGACCACCCGCCAATCAATTTTAACAGGTGATTTCCCCTGCGCCTGCCGCCATTTACTAAACCCCTTGGCAAATTCTGAACGAATAGCTTCATTATGAGGAGAAATGATCACCAAAACAGGATCACCCTCCTTCCACGCCCCTTCTGAAGGCGCTTTGCGAAATATAAAAGGCAAGGCAATCACCAACCCTGCGGCTAAAACCACGGTCCAAGACTTCAAGCTTTCCCCCGAGGTAAGACCACCACGTCCTGCGCATCCACCCAAATGGTAGCTTTTTGAGGAGCATTTCTAGCGATAATTCGTGGATTCAAATCAAATACTTTAACGTTTTTACCGTTATCACCACCCAACCTTACTTGATGCTGCGCCACTTCACCCAAATAAACGGTATCGTGCACAATCCCCTCTACTACATTGGGTTGACCTGCCGAAGCATCCCCAATATGCAAGGTTTCAGGACGCAGCGAAACACTCACTTCATCTCCCACCTCATAGCTGCCGAGTCCGTGCTTGGACTCCCAATCACCTTCCTGAGTTGACACCAAGAGACGATCACCCAATATTTTTTTAACCGTGCCATCTAGAAAATTGGTTTCTCCAATAAATCCTGCCGCAAAAACGGATTGAGGACGTAAATAAACATCTTCGGGTGTGCCACATTGCTCTACAATTCCCCCATTCAAAACCGCAAGCCGATCGGCTACAGAAAGGGCTTCCTTCTGATCGTGCGTTACATAAATAGCGGTGAGACCTGACTCTTTACAGATGCGTCGGATTTCCGTTCGCATCTCTAAACGAAGTTTTGCGTCCAAGTTAGACAAGGGTTCATCTAATAACAGACATTTGGGATGAATCACCAAAGCCCTCGCCAATGCCACCCGCTGTTGCTGTCCACCCGATAATTGATTGGGTTTGTAGTCAGCCCGATCGCTCATCCGAACCAATGCCAAAGCCTCCGCAACGCGTTTGGCGGTTTCAGCTTTCCCCACCTTCCTCATTTCCAATCCAAAGGCCACATTTTGTGTGACCGTCATGTGGGGCCACAATGCGTAACTTTGAAAGACCATTCCCGTATCCCGTTGATGCGGTTGCAGTCGCGTCACCTCCTGCTCTCCCATGTGAATCGACCCGGATTCAGGTTGATGAAAGCCGGCAATACAGCGTAATAACGTGGTTTTCCCACATCCACTTGGCCCCAATAAGAAAAAGAGTTCTCCTGGATCAATCGTCAAAGAAATATGATCGACGGCCCTGGTTTCACCAAATGTTTTTACGAGATTATTTATTACAACAGATACGGCCATTTATAGATTCCTTTTTAGTCAATGTGACAATCATTACCTAAAGGTCAATTCCTAAAACTTCAGCTAACTTTATTCACATAATAACTACGAGTTCCTCAGTGGCAACAGATATCATTCCTTTGTTCACACTTGGGCGCGGATTTACGAGATCTCGTACGAAATTGTAGTTTGTGTCCAATCCGGCAGCACCAAAGCCTTGCGCCAGCCCTGCCAAATGCCACAGTCCCACACCACTTTCAAAACAACTACTCCAGGTGATCGTCATTTTTTGTCGCGAGGCCATTTCAATCCACGGAAGACGATCCACCTCATTTCCCAGAAGTGTAGGCTTCAACACCAATGCCGTCACCCCCGGAAGTTGAGCAAGGGCTCCCCCTCCGGATTCCAGCAAACTTTCGTCCAATGCGATCGGGACAGCTGCTCGAGAAAATAAATCGGAATAGCGTCCTGGCTCACGCAAAGGCTCTTCGAAATAATCAATACTGTTGTGAGGTAACGCACTGTAGAGGTCCAATGTTTGCTCAAGGGTCCACTGCCGATTGCCATCTATTCGAAATACAAGATCAGGTCGTTGAGCATAAGCCTCGAGGAGCGCGGCCGCATCGGCAATGGCCCCGGGTTTCACTTTTACTACCGGCTGCGACCACAAGGAAATCCGTTTTAAAAAGGACTTCACCGATTCTGTCGCAGGAAACCATAACGCATTAACCGCCACCGCTTGCGTGGGCGCAACCCAAGGTTTTCGCATACATTCCAACGCAAAACGTAAACTGGGTAGCCCTGTAGCGCTAAGGGACGCTGCGGCCACCGCCTCTCGCACCTCCGCCAGCGACTCCACAGAATATCCAGGAAGTGGTGCCGCATCGCCCCATGCTCCTGTTTCAGGATCATGCAACAACATCCCTTTTCGCTCGTGAAGCACTTGATTCCCAGGCAAGCGCAAAGGCTTTTGAAAGGAAATCTGATAAGGGTAGCTTTTCAGCATTTAACTCCCCAAGGGCCAAGTCACTGAAAAAAGAATCGCATACAAAAAAAGACATTTGCCCGTTTTCGCGAGTACAGGATTTAATTCAGCCCCCGTATTTCCTTTGCGTACCAACAGAATGAGCGGTCCAACCATCACCAACAAAATCAACACCAGACAACTCGCCCATCCCCTACCCGCCACGCCTGCCGCAATCCCCGGCACGAGTAAGGAACCCAACATGCACACTGTATATTCCGTGCGAGAAAAAGTGCGACCAAAACGCACAGCCAAGGTCCGTTTGTGGTTCCCCTTGTCCTCATCTACATCACGTAAATTATTCACGGTGAGCAACGCTGTAGCTATCAGCCCGGGTCCTAATCCTGCAATAAACACTTCTACAGGTGGCCAACCCGTTTCAGGAAGTTGCAAATAATAAGTACCCGCAACCGCAATGGGACCAAAGTAGGCCAACACAAAGATATCCGCAAGTCCGGTGTAGGCCAAGGAATAAGGACCCGCAGTATAAAACACGGCACAAAATATGGATGAAACGGCCAACCAAATGATTGGACTTCCGCCACGTTGTATCAAAACCGCACTAATAAGGGCCACCGCCACAAAACAAGCTACGGTGGCAGTACTGAGCGCTCTTATGGAGATACGTCCGGAATGCAATCCACGCAACGGACCTTGCCGATCTGGTGTATCAGCACCCTGACGTTGATCGAACACATCATTGCAAAAGTTGGTTCCAATTTGAATCAAAAGCGCAATCACTAAAGTAGCCAGCCAATATCCCGCATGAAACCCCTTTTGAGCAAAGGCCATACTGCCTCCCATTAACACAGGGGACAATGCCGCAAATAAGGTTTTAGGTCGCGTGCTGATCACCCACAACTTGAACAAGGACGGCTCTGCAGTCATACGTCTCCAGGTAAAGAATCCAATTGGGATCTCATCATGGTCACAAGATCAAAAATTGTAAACGGTTTGGAAATGAAAGCACGTTCGAGGTCCACCCCTGTTTGGCGTAACTTTTCTTCAGAAACCATACCACTCATAAGTATAATCGGCACCTTGCATCCCTCGCGTTGAAGCGTTTGGGTCACCTCCAATCCATCCATTTCGGGCATCATCATGTCCAAAAGAATCAGATCGCAGGCCTCCCGGTTTTCTCTCCACCATGCAAGCCCTTCTTTCCCACCTGACGTCACTGTGACTTGATAATTTAACGACGACAATGTGCCGTCTAAAAGATATCCAATTGCAACTTCATCATCAATGACCAAAATTCGTTCTTGAAACCCCTGCGGAATCGTCACAGGCAAATTTTGTGTTTCCTCTTGGAGCGCACCTCGAAACACCGGCAAATAGACATCAAAGGTACTCCCCTTGTCCACTTCTGATGCCAAAGTTAAAAATCCTTTATGATTTTTGATAATTTCTAATGACGTAGGCAATCCCAACCCTGTTCCTTTTCCTGTATCTTTGGTCGTAAAGAACGAGTCAAAAATTTCTTCACGGATTTCTTCAGGAATCCCACAGCCTTCATCCTGAATACGCACCCGAACAAACTGCCCGGGGATGGCCCCCCGAATTTCCAAAGCTTCCGCCTCATCTATAGAACTATTTTCGACGTGAACCCGCAAACATCCACCTTCAGGCATCGCATCTCGGGCATTGATCATTAAGTTCGCAACCACTTGATACAAGCGGGTAGCATCACCATACACGGGTAGAAGATCTGAACTGATTTGATCATCAATGGAGATGTATTTGGGAAAGGTTTCCCGATACACTTTAATAATATCTTTAAGCAAGTGCCGTAACTGAATCTCCACTTTATTTTCCACACCCCCACGAATAAAGGTCAACAGTTGGCGAACAATATTGGCCCCGCGCTTCGCACTTTCCTTAACCACAGCCAGCATTTCTAGTTGTTGGGGATCTGTCACGGTCACCATTAATAAATCAGCAGACATCACAATGGGAGCGAGGACGTTATTCAAATCATGTGCCACCCCACTGGCCAAGGTGCCCACACTTTCCAACCGTTGTGCTCGTAAAAACAGTTCCTGCAAATTTTTCTTTTCAGAAATATCCTGCTTGACTGCAATATAATGAGAAATGATCCCATTTTCATTTTTCATCGGGGTAATAGTCATTTCTTCAGGATAAAGTGTCCCATCTTTTCGCCGATTGATCAGTTCACCTTGCCAAATTCGCCCTAAACTAATCGTTTCCCACATTTCTTGAAAAAAGGAATCAGGTTGTCTACCGGAATTTAATAAATACCCTGGCGTTTCCCCTTCGGCTTCCTCGAGAGTATAACCCGTATATTTTGTAAAGGCCTGATTGACCCAGACAATGAGACCTTTGGCATCGGTAATCACCATGGCATTTGCAGTTACAGCCAAAGCATGGTTGCGTAATCGATTCAGTTTTTGTTCATCGCTATCCAATATAATTTTACGACAGAACAAACAAATATAGGGCACACCTTCTTTTTCATGTTGGAAAAAATTCATCTCCATCAAAATGAAGGTTCCCCGCGCATTCATAATGCGCCACTCACCCGTTTCCCGGTGGGATTGGAGCAGAGAAACCCACATTTCAGTAAACGAAATTTGATCCTCGAATGCCATCAAGTCCAGAAGAGCTTTGCCGACAAGCTCCTCTTTGGGAACATCCAATAATCTAAAGAAAGAGGCATTCGCCTCCCTCACACGACCAGATCTGTCTAACAGCACAAAGCATTCTGTCGTTACAGAAAGCAGGTTACTGAGCAAATCATCATCACCAGAAAATAAATCATTCAAATCCATAAACTAAAGATATTCATATGTTTATGGATTTGAAAGCAGAATATGAAAGAGAACGACACCTAGGTGCCGCCTCATGTTCACGGTACAGGATAGTGTTGAGTAAGTGCAATCACGTCCTGACGGATTTTCTTCTGCAACTCTTTATCTTCTGGAGATTTAAGAATTTCAGCAATCCATTTGGCAATCTGTTCCATATCGGCTTCTTTCATGCCACGAGTGGTCATCGCAGGTGTGCCCAAACGTATACCAGAAGTGACAAACGGACTTTTGGTATCAAATGGAATTCCATTTTTATTTACCGTAATCCCCGCCGCATCTAAGGCCGTCGCCGCATCTTTGCCGCTCACGCCCAAAGGAGAAAGATCCACCAACATGACATGGTTGTCTGTTCCACCTGAACAAATCCGCATCCCTTCTTCAGCCAAACTTGCCGCCAAAGTCCGGGCATTGCGAACCACTTGTTCACAGTAGCTTTTGAATTCAGGTTGCAACGCTTCGTGATAACAAACCGCTTTGGCGGCAATGGTGTGCATCAAAGGTCCACCCTGAACCCCGGGGAATACTTGTTTATCAATTTCGGGTGCATATTGCGCTTTGCACATGATCATGCCACCACGTGGACCACGAAGCGTTTTATGGGTAGTGGTCGTAACCACATCACAATGAGGAAAGGGAGAAGGATGACATCCCGCAGCCACCAATCCCGCAATATGTGCGATATCTGCAAACAACAAAGCCCCCACAGAATCCGCAATTTCACGCAAACGCTTGAAGTCAATGATCCGACTATACGCACTCGCACCACACACCAACATTTTGGGTTGATGCTCCTTGGCCAAGGCCGCGATATTGTCGTAATCTAACAATTCCGTTTCTTGATCGACGCCATAATGAACCGCATTGAAGAAACGACCAGAGAAGTTCAGCTTCATACCATGTGTAAGATGTCCACCATGAGAAAGATCCATCGCCAAAATCGTATCACCAGGCTCTAAGAGCGCAAAATACACAGCTTGATTCGCTGTAGATCCAGAGTGAGGCTGAACATTTGCGTGTTCCGCACCAAAAATTTCTTTTGCCCGATCAATCGCCAACTGTTCCACTTGATCCACAAATTCACACCCGTGGTACCAACGTTTGCCAGGATATCCTTCAGCATATTTGTTGGTCAAAACAGAACCATTACACTGTTGAACCGCACGACTGGTATAATTTTCAGAGGCGATCAGCTCAATATTTTCCAATTGACGTTTGCCTTCTTGTTTCACCAGTTTGTAAATTTCAGGATCACTGTGCTTCAACGCAATAGGATCATAAGCTTTTTCGGCCAAATCGGAAATTTTGTTTACCCGACGTTCATGACGAGAACCCGCTTCAAAGCTGTTCACCATCCATGCTTCCAGAATCGTCGCCAATACAGGTGGCTCCAGTTCTCCAGGCAACACCAACACATTTGCATTGTTATGGGAACGAGCCATAATCGCGGTTTGAGGTTTTGCACACAATGCAGCGCGAATACCCGGATAACGATTCGCGGCAATCGACATGCCAATCCCCGTGGTACACACCAAAACACCAAAATCGGCATTGCCATCCAATACGGCCCGGCAAACCGCATCCACATAATCGGGATAGTCTACAGAGTGACCTTCCTCAGGTCCCACATCTTGGGTTTGAATATCTTGTTCATTTAGTAACTGGGTAACATGGTGTTTGACGTCAAAACCGCCATGATCTGAACCTAAAATGACTTTCATAATTTTTCCTGCTGAGGGTTGGATTTGGGTGCGGATGTGACCACCGCTAAAATAAGATCGGAAAGAGCACTTTCAATTTCATCGCGGGTCTTTCGATAAGTCTCGGCATTCCCTCCAAAGGGATCCATGACATCTTTATGAGCTAGCGACGGATTAAAACTGTGTAAAGTGTGAATTTTGCGGGATGCGTCTGGGAAACGGTCCAAAATTAAATCCTGATGTCCTTGCGTTAACGAAATAATGACATTTGCAGATTCAACCAATTCAGGTGTAAGCAATCGGGAACGGTGCTGAGAAATATCTAAGCCCTTCTCTTTCATCACCTGAATTGCCGTTTCCGCGGCGCGAGCACCATCGCTCGCAAACACGCCCGCAGAAGAAAACTGCCACTCAGAAATAGAACGACACAAATGCGCAGCTAATCCTTCGGCCATGGGAGACCGGCAGGTATTTCCTGTACAAACAAATAGCATCATTTTTCTTTCAGATGAAGACATGCGCTCTCTATTACCCGAGATTTCCATCCGGTCAAGGCAGGAGCGTAAGGAGTGCCTTTTTTCAAAATATTCACAAGTTCCGATTGCTTTTCAGGCCTACATTCGTATCTCAAGCTTTGCTATTGAACAATTAACCTCCCCCCCCATCTAATGATTTATAAAATTTCCTTCTTTTTAGTCTCCCTTTTTTCTGTTGCCACCCTGCAAGCTCAACTTACAGCCGGCTTTGAAACCAACCTGAACTTTGGTCTGGCTTATAACAGCGGTAATACAAACAGCAGCGACCTCGACTTCGGTTTTGACAGCAAACGTATCAAAGAGAATCATGAACTGATCATTGCGGGTTCTTACGAATACGGACAACAAGAACAAACCGACGACGAAGGGAACGACTCGAGAGAAACCAATTTGGATCGGTCAAAAATAGAAGCTCAATCCAACTGGTTGATTTCAAATATGACCTACAGCTTCATCAATATTAATGGTGAACGTGATGAAAAAGCCGATATCGAATACCGGGTGAACGCCGGTCCTGGTTTAGGCTACTACTTTTATCGCAATGACGACCGTACCCTTTCTACAGAAGGAAGCGTGGTCTACTTAATGGAAAGCGTAAGTGACGAAGAGTCTGAATACTTCGCCTTTCGTTTGGGTCAAAAATTCGAACAAAAATTGGGTGACAATGCCAAAATTTGGCAGGCCTTCGAAGGTGTGCTCCAATTTGATGATACCGATAACTTTTACATCAACTTTGAAGTAGGTGCTGAAGCGTCTCTCACCGAACGGTTGGGATTACGGGTTGTCGCAAAAGACAAATACAACAACGCCCCTGCCGCTGACGTCGAAAAGAATGACTTCACCCTGATCACGGGGATCTCTCTGAAGATTTAATCCCAACGAGTGCTCAACCATCCTGCCCAGGGTTCTTTTCTTCAAAAGAACCCCAGGCACAAAAAAAAGCGATACCCTACAAGAGGTATCGCTTTTTTGATGAAGACTTACGCCCTATTCATCAGCTCCGGAACCTTCACTTACTTTCAACCGATAGCCTTTGAACTTAATACCGTTCAAGGTACTTTTCACCTGATCCGCAACATCCGCGGATACATCGATATCGGTTTTACCCGAGTGAAGTTTGATATTCCCTACTTTACTGCGGTTGATATTCGCAGCTCCCAAAATAACGCCTAACACGTCGCCGGGTTTGATATGTTGCTCTCTGCCCACACTCAAGGTGAGTTTACGAGAGGGGCCAATATCCTGTTTTTTGGAGGCTTTCTCTGGGCGACCATCCTCAAAAGAAGAACGGGGGGCCCGAGGCTCACGGGGCTCACGGGGGCCACGTGCATCTCGAGAACCTCTAGACTCCCGTGAATCACGGCGTTCGCGATCCCGTCGGTTCCGAGGTTCACGTTCGCGGCCAGATCGGTCATTGCGTCCACCCCCACCCTCTTGAGGAATGCGAATTTCTTCCGGTGGTGGCTTGCCACTGGATTTATCCAACATGTCCATCAACGCTGAAATAATTTCGGTGGGGCTATGCCCTAAATCAAGCAAACGATCCACCAACTCATCGTGATTATGGTATTTCTTTTCTTGAAGCACCGAACAAAGTGAATCGTAAAATACGTTCGCCCGCTGCGCCATCAACTGATCGACGGTGGGAATGTTTGCACGTTTGATTTTCGCTTTGGTGAAACGCATGATATTTTGCAGTTTGTAGACTTCACGTCCAGCAACCAAGGTTACGGCTTTTCCGCTACTTCCTGCCCGACCCGTACGTCCAATCCGATGCACATAATCTTCGCCATCATTGGGCAAATCATAATTAAACACGACTTCGATGTCTTTCACATCCAATCCACGCGCGGCTACATCTGTAGCCACTAAGAACTCAATATTCTTCTTGCGAAAACGATTCATCACCCGTTCACGCATTTGCTGGGACATGTCACCATGTAATTTATCAGCCAAATATCCACGGGCAGATAAATGCTCGACCAATTCATCCACCATCATTTTGGTGGCACAAAAGATAATGCCATAATTTACATCTTCAAAATCAATCAAACGGCACAACACCTCTAATTTGCTGCGACGGTCCACTTCGTACCACACCTGTTCAATTTCAGGAGCGGTCAGTTCAGAAGCTTCGATTTTGATCCAAACAGGATCTTCTGTAAATTTCTTAATAATCCGTTTAATGCCCGGCGGAACCGTGGCGGAGAACAGTACAGTTTGACGCTCTTCCGGCATTTTAGCTAAAATGGCATTAATTTCTTCGGTAAAGCCCATATCCAACATGCGGTCGGCTTCATCGAGAATAATGGTTTTGAGTTCATTTAGTTTAAGACTGCCCTTTTCCAAATGGTCCAAGACACGTCCAGGAGTACCAATGACAATATGTGCACCTTTTTTAAGGCCACGCAACTGTCGATCATATGATTGACCTCCATAAACAGGTAATTCACGTACACCTTTTTTACCACGGGTAAGTTTGGCCGTTTCCTCAGCAACCTGCAAAGCAAGCTCCCGCGTGGGACATAAAATCAGGACTTGAGTCGCTTTGGACTCCGGATCAATACGTTCAATAGCAGGGATAGCAAAGGCCGCAGTCTTACCTGAGCCCGTTTGAGATTGGCCGACCATGTCATGTCCAGCGAGTAAAGGCGGGATCGATTCAGATTGAATCGGCGTAGCCGCTTCAAATCCCATGGCCTGCACCGCTTTCAGCATACTGTCGGAGAGGTCTAATTCAGCAAAAAGTTTTTTTTCCATCGATGTTTACTAGTCTACTTCTATGCATAAAGCGATACTCAAACGAAAATGACTGCATGTTTAGTGGTCAAAGAGGCCTTCAAAAGTGGTGTTTTTTATTTCTGGAGTGACCGCGCCCTCCCTATGGGTTCGTTTTATGACGGTTTCACTTATATGCGCATCTCAACCATAGGTGAAGAGGAAGGGTTTGGGCATACACCCTAAGCAACCATTATTCCCAGTCGTGTATTTCGAAAGAGTGGATGCACCCAAGAATGCCTCAGACTTGACATCTGCCTTTTCGTGCTTTTAACTTTCAAAGTATAACCTTGAGCGACACGAAACCTGATCGCTGAATACACGCCCTCTCCCCCCCCTCGGGCAGCTTCCTTTCACCTCTCACCTTCTCAAAGACACATGAATCCTTATCATTTGATCCGAAATACTTTTCTTTTGTCCTGCCTTTTCTTTGTCACAGGCACTGTAACAGCCGATGACACTCCCCAAATCGCGCTTCCGGGATACCAAGCCGGAGCAGGGATCACCCAGAAATCAATCCACGACATCATGGAATGGGCTTTGAAAACCTACAATACTCCTGGAGCGTCGGTGGCCATCATCAAGGACGGAGAAATCTTTCTCGCCGAAGGCTTTGGCATCCGAAATACGGATACAGGTGCGCCAGTAGATAACGAAACGTTGTTCCAGCTTGCCAGTGTATCCAAAACATTCACTGCAGCCGCATTTGGAGCACAAGTTGACAAAAAAAACTTAACCTGGGACATAGCTGCCAGCGAAGTACTTACGGATTTTGAGATGAATCTCCCCTATGCAACGAAATGGGCCAATGGAACCGATTTTCTGGTCCATCGCGCTGGTTTCCCTGCTTTTTCTGGCGATATCTTTGATCACTTGGGCTTTTCTCGTAACGACATTCAACACCGTATTCGTTTTGTAGAGCCCGCTTACTCGTTTCGTGACCGTCCTGCGTACTCCAACATCGGCTTCTTTCTCGCGGGTGAAATGGTCGCACAAGCAGGAAAAGGCTCTTTTGAGTCTGTGCTTCAGGACAGTATCCTCACCCCTTTAGGCATGGAGAACACCGGCAAGGCAGAGCAACTACTGAACCAAGGCAGCAATGACAACATTGCCGTCTCTCATATTCCGAAAGACAATGGCTTTAAAGTCGTACCCCACAACTTAAGCAAAGTCTTTGTTGCAGCTGGTGGAATCGCATCCAATGCCAATGACCTCGCCTCCTATATTCAAATGCTCTTAAACGAAGGGGAATTTGACGGGAAACAAGTTTTAAGCCCGGAGACCATCACACAAATATTTGAACCTGTCATCTCCAGCGATATTAGCTTCTCCGAATTCCTTCCCATCGACGAGAATTCGGGATTTGACTACTCACCAGGCTGGGGAGTTTACCACTACAACGGCCTCAAAATTTTAGAAAAAGGCGGCGCATTGGATGGCGTAAGAACGCTCATCGTCCTCGTCCCTCAGGAAAAGTTTGGAATCGCAATTCTGAGCAACATGAACCTCACCTCCCTCCCCGAAGCCGTAAGGGCGGGGCTGTTGCAACAAATGTTCGGTCAACCAGGAGAAGTGGATTTTCAACCGGAAATTTACACCCAAAGTACTCAAATTAAAGAGCTTTTTTCAAGCATCTACCAAGCACCCCTACCCAACAAAAAGTTATCACCTGAGCAAATTAACGCCTTTGTCGGCCAGTATTCAAGCGATTTGTATGGTGTGTGGGAAGTCGCACGCGATGACAAAGAACCCTCTTCCCTCGTGTTGCTATGCGGTCCGGCTCACTATCGTGGCACCGTCACCATACTTGATGAAAAAACCTTAGGTATCAAACTTCCCCTCGTCTTAAACATCATGCAAGAAGCCAGCTTCGAAATCAGCGAAGGACAACAAGCTACGTCATTCACCTTTGATGACCAGAAATTCCGACGCCTCCCTTCGGGGCAATAATCTACTAGCCTCATTTCTTTAGCCCACTCAACGAACTCGAAATCTTCCGAAAATAATCCCCTATCCCTTTAGACATGAAAAATGAATCCTCCCCCCTCCGCTTCTCTCTTACTGCACTTCTAACCCTCCTGCTCGGCGGATGCGCCTCCATTCCCCAAGAAGCCTATCGCGGTACTGCGAATGGATATAACGTTGCCATGCAAAAAGTAGGAGAGGAACAACTTCTCCTCAACATTGTCCGTTTGCGCTATCGAGATGCCCCTTTCTTTTTTGAAACCTCCTCCATCACCTCTCAGCTTGATCTGAGCAGTAACGTGGGAATCGGAGGTGCTTTTCCTCTCTCGGGTGACGCCCCTAATGTCCTGAATGGGAATGCAGGTGTCAGTTTCGCCGAACGCCCTACCATCTCCTACACCCCGCTTCAGGGTGATGAGTTTTTCAATCGACTTCTCAGCCGCATCTCCTTTGAAGACATTGCCCTCCTGACCAATTCAGGCTGGAGCATGGACACGGTTTCTCGGATGGTGATTCAACGCATCAATGGCATCAACAACGCGGTGGGAGCTTCTGGCCCCACCCCCACAATCCCTCCCATTTATTTAGATTTTAGAGAAGTATCTGAACTCCTCTTCACGCTTCAACGTGGGAACACCATTCAGATGGGAGAGATCGCAGACAAAGACCAGACCACTCCAGTGATCTATCTGCCCCGTTTAGGAAACAACGCAGAAGCTGACCGGTTGAGGGAATTGCTGGGACTCGATCCCGCCCTCAACATCTACAATGTCGCATCAGGAGCGGCCATCGACGCCCAGTCTGATGGAGATACCATCGAAATTAATACACGCTCATTACTCGGTGTACTGTTTTTTCTATCCCAGGGCGTCAATGTTCCAGAGGATGACCTCGCGGCTGGTCTCGTAACCAGAACCCTTGATGAAAACGGCAATACCTTTGACTGGAACGGACCTTTGGAAGGTTTATTCCGCGTGGAATGCTCCTCGAAAGCTCCCAAAAATGCCTCTACCGTTATCCAATACCGTGGCAACTGGTTCTACATCAAGGACAACGACTTACTCAGTAAAGCGACCTTCATGCTCACTTCGCAAATGTTTGCCATCCGCACAGGCGACACCCAAGGTCAGACGCCTATCCTCACAATTCCTGTAGGAAACTAATACAACAGTAGGCGAGGAGGACGTCCTCCTCGTTTACTCTTCACGTACAGCCCCACGGTTTCGCATAAATGTGCCCATGCCATCTTGATCCAAGAACGAAAGGGTAACTGATTCTGCAGGCCCCTTGCCTGAGCGATGAAAGATCACGGAGCCCGGCCCTCCTGCATTCTCACCAATGGGCTGAAAAAGGAAGGTGTCCCCATCCCAATGGGTCAACGAAAAGGTAAAAGGCTTCGGTCCAATCGTAAAGGAAACAACACCAGCGTTTTCGCTCACCACCAGAGGGCCAAAGTAATCGTTTGCGTAGCTACCAACATAATTTTCGAATGATGCGGCAGGTTCAGGAGATGCAGGAGGAGTGGAAACATCAAACTGATACTTAACAAAGTCAGCCTCCATTATTTCAAATTGTTCATTCAAAAGTCCAATCCAGTCCCGTTGAATACTCCCTGAGGTCACCAAATCCTTAAACGCCAATCCAATCGCTTCAGGTACGCCGTTGAGACCTGAATTCGTGACAATAGCGATGCCTAAATCTTCATCAGGCCACAAAAAGACAGCCGATCGCGCGCCTAGCATGAAGGCCCCAGAATGGCTAAGGTTTAACCCCAGGGTTGGATCATGCGAAACATTCCAACCGAGCGCATAATATTTAGCCATATGAGTCTCAGAGTTGTATGACGTTTGGGAATGCGGCCTCCACGTCTCAGAAAGTGACGCGGACGAAACAATTTGTTTACCCTCAAACATGCCTTCATTCAGTTGCATACGCATCCATCTGGAATAATCGCTGATGGAAGTACTCAAGCCTCCAGCCGGCGCCTGCTCATCGGGATCTCGAACAAAGAGCGGCTGCCAAGAGCCATCGTCTGTTTTCACATGCGTATATGCACGTTGTTTCGCGTCACGGAAATCGGCAAACCGAAAACTCGAATTCGCCATCCCCAAAGGTTCAAACATAAATTTTTGCGCAATTTCATCGAAAGGTGCATCTGCGGCTTTTGCCGCGGCAGTAGCTCCTGCAGAAAAACCGGCGTTTGTATACGCATACCCATTTCTAAAAGGATAAGCGGGGGCCAACTGCCCCACGCGTTCTCGGATAACATCTGCAGAAAAACCCATGTCTTCAAGATAATCACCGGCGTGATCCGCCAAACCACTCCGGTGTGAAAGCAAATCAGCCACCGTAACATGGGCCGTCATCCATTGATCGTGCAAGGTGAGATCTACACCGTGTGCCGCCACGGGATCTGAAAAATGAAGCAAATCCTGATCTACGGCGGCCGCAACCACCGAAGAGGACATGGGCTTTGAGAGAGAGGCAAACTGAAAAATACTATCCTCAGTGATGGGTAAATCCTCCCCTGCGCGTCGCGTACCCCAAGTCTTCATCAGCACAAGCTCATCTTGATAAATCACAACCATCGCTAAGCCGGGAATAGCCGTCGTTTTCATGACCTCCTCCGCGTAATCTGAAATCAGCGGCAGTCCGGCCATAACCGATTCATCCAAACTACGGCCTGGATGGGATGCCATTACCTCCTCAGATTCAAGGGACGCTTGAGCATGCGTGACCTCCGGTTCTGCTGAAAAGAGAGGAAAGGCCGTTATCGTCATTACGAGTGTAGCTAAAACTGTTTTCATGATATTTTTTCCTATAACGAGATACTTAAGAAATGAAGATTATTCATTGACGGGACCACGCAAAATTAACGCTATGAATAATAGTTTAGGGGTACACAGCCCCTTTCGTCGAGCACTTCCTCAAATTTAAAGCCCCCCCTCACTTTTTGACCACGAAAAAGAATTCATTTGCAGCTCATCCGCTTTCTCGGAGATCCTTTGCAATAAAGACACTCACTTTCACCAGTGCAGTACCCCCATAAGAAGAGCTCAGCTCTTTCGAAATATAAACAAAACAGGAGGTTTCCATCGCATTTTTACAAATAGGATCTCACTTGAAAACTTAGGATTTTCATTGCCTCAGCCGACTTCTCTTGACAAGGGAGCACCTCTCTTTTTCTCTAAATCCAACAAGGTTTTGTTATGATTTCCGCTGTATCCCTCACCATGCGCTTTGGTGAAAAAACCCTTTTTGAAGATGTGAGCGTCAAATTCCGCTCTGGTAACCGCTATGGTTTGATCGGTGCAAATGGCTCCGGTAAATCAACCTTTATGAAAATTTTATCCGGTCAATTGGAATCTTCCGCAGGTGAAGTTGCACTGGATACCGGCTGTACCATGGGCTTTTTGCGTCAGGATCATAATACCTTTGATGCACAAACCGTGGTCGACACCGTTTATCAAGGCAATGAATTACTTTGGAAATTACATCTCGAACGAGAACATCTCTACACTGCGGCAGAATTAACCCCGGAAGAAGAAGAACGCATTGGCCTCATCGAAGATGAATTTGGCGAAGCCGGTGGATACACCATGGAAACGGATGCCGCCAAAATGTTGGATGGCTTAGGTCTGCCCGAAGAAAAGCGTGAAGATCCGATGGGCACCTTGCCTGCGGGTCTCAAATTGCGGGTACTCTTGGCCCGAGTGCTTTTTGGCAAACCTGATGTTCTTCTGCTCGATGAACCAACGAACCATTTGGATATGGTCAGTCGTGATTGGCTGGAAACATTTCTTCAAGGCTACGTAGGTACCGTAATCGTCATTTCACATGATCGGTACTTCCTCAATGCCGTTCCTACCCACATTGCAGATTTGGATTATCAGGAAATGCGGATGTTCACGGGAAATTACGATGATTTCATGACCACCAATGCCATGCTTCTGGAAAAACGCTCACGCGAAAATGCCACCAAAGAAAAACGCATCGATGAACTGCGAAGCTTCATCAACCGTTTCGCGGCGAACGCCAGTAAAGCGCGTCAGGCCACCTCCCGTCAAAAAGAGCTGGAAAAAATCGAAGTCGATAAAATGAAACCCTCTTCTCGGGTCTCCCCCTACATCCGCTTCGAATCGGCAAACCGCTTGGGTGACAAAGTATTTGATATCGATAATATCAGCAAAGCCTACGACGAAACCTTGTTCGAAAACTTTTCAGCCACCATCGGTTCAAAAGAAAAAATTGCCATTATCGGGAGTAACGGTGTGGGTAAAACCACCTTGTTACGCATGCTTTGTGGTGAACTGAAACCAGATTCCGGCACAATCTCAAGAGGTGAAACTGTTGAATTATCCAACTTCCCTCAGGAACCGATGACGGTCTTGGAATCAGGAATACAAGCCATTGATTGGCTGTCTAGATTTTGTACGGATGATCAACAAAAAGAAACAGAACTTCGTTCCGCCATGGGACGCATGTTGTTCAAAGGTGAATCGGTATTCAAGCTCTGCGAAGTCCTGAGTGGGGGTGAAAAAGCACGGTTGATTACCGCCGCTATGATCATGCAACAAGGCAATGTGCTCACCTTGGACGAACCGACCAATCATTTGGATTTGGAAAGTATCGAATCCTTAAACTACGGACTCAGCTTGTTTGAAAACACCGTAATTTTCGTCAGTCATGACCGTGAATTCATTTCCAGTTTGGCCACCCGTATTTTTGATATTCGGGATGGTAAAATTTATGATTATCCGGGTACGCTTAAAGAATACGAAGCATGGAAGGCACAACAGGGGAAAAAATAAATCCCTCTCCCATTGAACGTCGGCGAGAGCTGAAACAGGCCATGAGCTCTCTTGCAAATGCGGGAACGCATTGCGGGAGCTGCAGTGGTGTTTGTTGTACGTTCTTAGCCAACTCCATGCAAATCACTCCAGTGGAAGCCGTCGACCTTCGTGAATGGTTGATATCCCAAAACCGGTGGAATGAAGACCTACTGCTCTCGCTGAAGACTTGTGTAAAACGATTTCGCTTAGATCAAGAACTAGGTGACGGACGTCGTTCATTACGTCGTACCTACACCTGCCCCTTTTATTTGGACGGCCCTCAAGGCTGCAGCATTTCCAGAGATCACAAACCCTACGGATGTCTGGCATTTAACCCGCGCATTCCTGATCAGACCGAAGGGGGGAATTGTTGCTCAGATCAAAAACAACTGGAAATTCGAGACCAAAACTTCCCTACAGAAGCGACCCAAAATGAACACTTGCGTCAGATCCACCACCTCCCCTACGCCAAAGCTCCCCTCCCCATCATTCTACTCGACCTGGAAAAAAGCAGCCGCTTAGATCCTTAAAGATTAGGATTGCAGATCTAAGGTTGCTCGAATTCGGCGCGCCAAGGTTTCACGACTGTATGGCTTGCGTATTAAAAACTGTTCGGACTCATCCGCACCATGTTCTTTTAACTTGTCCATGGTGAAACCTGATACATACAAATGGGGGATATGCCCTAACGAAAGTCGCAACCGATCAATCATTTCCGGACCACTCAAATTGGGCATCACCACATCCGTCACAATTAAATCGATTGTGCCCTCGTAAGATTCAGCAACCTCAACCCCTTCTTCACCATCTGAAGCCGAAATCAAGGTATAGCCCAAAGACTCAATCATCTTACGCGCCATTCGCTGCACCCCTTCTTCATCTTCCACCAATAAAATCGTTTCATCTCCACGCGGCAGCGGAGGTAGGTTGGTATGCGCTGGCAGATCCAACATCATTTGCTCAACATGATCCACCTTAGGCAAGAAAATCATAAACTCCGTCCCCACACCCGGCTCACTGTTCAGTCGAATGACCCCTTTATACTGCTGAATAATCGCATATACCGTGGACAGCCCCAATCCCGTGCCCTGCCCTGACTCTTTGGTCGTAAAGAAAGGCTCAAAGGCATGCTCAATGATTTCATCATCCATGCCGTACCCCGTATCCCGAATCGACAACAGCACATACTCCCCGGCATCAATTCCTTCTGCCGTAGCCTGATGCTCATACACCGTTTCATGCGTCGTTTTGATATAAAGTCGACCACTACGAGGCATCGCATCACGCGCATTCACCGCAAGATTCAAAATCACCTGCTCCATCGAAGTCGGATCCACTTGAATAATACAAGGGCTACTTTCTAACTGTACAATCAACTCTAAATTTTCATGCAGGGTTACCTTGATCAGATTGTCCAAATCCCGCAATAACTGATTCAAATCGATGGGATGACTATCCGGCACATCTTTACGCGAAAGTGCCAAGAGCTTTTGAGTGAGATTTTGTGCACGATTTGCGGCCTGTACCACTTCTTGTAAATCTTCAAACACATCGTCATCTTTAGAGACTTGTTCAATCGCCATATTGCTAAAGCCAAGTATAGAGGTCAACAAGTTGTTAAAGTCATGCGCAATCCCACCAGCCAACCGACCAATGGCTTCCATTTTTTGACTTTGTTGAAATTGATTAAAGGTCTCCTGTAACGCTTCTTCCGCCCGAATACGTTCCGTAATATCGTGCCCTTCCAAAATTAACAATTCTACCCGGTCTTGCTCATTGAGCACCGGTTTCAAACTCATCACCAACAGATGCGTGTCTTCCTCTTTATCAGGAAGCTCTATTTGAAATTGCACCGTCTCTCCCTTGGCCGCACGCTCTAAAGGCCCAGAAAAGATATCTCCCCCCATCACCTCGACATCCACCAACGACATTCCTCGTAATACATTTGCGGGCTGACGGAAAAGGGAAATAGCCGAAGCATTTACATCCAAAATCGTCCCCCGAATATCCAAAAAACCCGCGGGATGGTTTAACTGATAAAAGACTTCCCACAAACGATGCGTTTGTTGCTTCGCACTTTGCTCTGAATTCCCCAATTCCTGTAATTTGATGACATAGCGCTCTACCATCAGCTCCGCCGCATATTTTTCAGCTTTCAACTTTTCAATTTCTTCGGGATCTGCAGGTCCAACACTCTCCGCAAAAGCCGGAATTTCCTGTAAACCTTTCACCCAGAAAAATACGGAAACGAACAATGGTCCCAAAAGGATTGGCGGTAAAATGACCCATCCCCAGCCCATACTTGCCCCCAACAAGATACTCAACAAAAGGGTGGCACAGCCTCCAGTCACACTGATGAACAATGCATGACCTTTTAAAAACTGATCTGGTGAATTTGATGACATCTTGTTTCGTAACTATACAAAATCTATTAAGATTTCGAGGCAGAAGCTTGGAAATTTTGAGAAACCTCTTTTTTAAAATACGGGATATCCACTTTACGCAAGTTAGCTCCTACCCCATCGTGCAGAACGTAGCTGTCGGCCTTTAGGCCACAGACTAGAGAAACCGACCCCATCAACGGTCTGTGGCCTAAAGGCCGACAACTACGCTTCCCCCAAAAAAAGAGCACGTAACCCTTGTTAGCAATTCCAGGAGATTCCAAGCATTCATGGCGGCGCCCTTAAAAACTTGCGTAAAGTGGCTACCCCGTTTAAAAATTATTCGATATATCGGCAAATCCTAAAGCCACGATCATCAGCGGGTGAATTTTCATATCGTCTCAAGGCCGTTTTTAATTCACTGATCCCTGCATCTTGCCACGAAGCGCCTTTGATTACATGATACGTCATATTTACGGCAGACATCGGATCAATCATCACCTTCGAACTCACCATGGGAATGCTATAGCCTTCATGTATCCAC
This sequence comes from Kiritimatiellota bacterium B12222, assembly GCA_029719485.1. GTDB lineage: Bacteria > Verrucomicrobiota > Kiritimatiellia > SS1-B-03-39 > UBA6053 > UBA6053. The sequence continues at coordinate 3,129,374 of CP120722.1, forward strand.
TCGGATACATTATCAAAAAGCCCCATGATGTCAAAAGGACCTGGCCCCGCTTGCGTCACTGGCGCAGGCCCCGCAAAAGGATCTTGGTATGTAGTTAAAAAATCTGCCATCTGACGCTTCATCTCTTTCCCTGCTAAATTATATTTCCCCTCCGGAGGAGGCATTTCATTCCCCCAGCCAAATAGATTCCCCCCTTCATCATGTCGGGCCAAGGCCTCCCACTCCGACTCCGTAGGTAATCGGTATCCCGTTCCCGGACGCTCTGCAAATTGCCACTTCCCCTCTGTTTGCACATATGCAGCAGGAAGATCTTCCTGCGCACTTAACCAATTGCAAAATTTCACAGCATCTTCCCAACGAACCCCGACCACCGGCAGTGTGCCAGCGTTCAAATCAACCCCTTTCCACTTCCCACTGTTATGAGTGGGTTGATAGTTTCGAAATTGAGCATTGCTCACTTCGGTTTGAGATATTCTAAATTTCCGCGTCAATCGAACTTTCCGAATAACTTCATTGCTTTGACGGCCTGCTGTTCCCCGCATACTTCCCAAGGTCGCCTCTAGAGGGAAATCAGGTCGGATCATCTTCATACCCAGTGAATTCTCCACCACGACCGGTAGTCCCTCGGGTTCTTCTCCCGGGGATCTCACAGGCGTGGCCGTCGGTACCGGCGTTAACCGCAATGACACCACCCGCTCGTAGGCCTGAGCGGGGGTTACGGTCTTTTCCTGACTCAGATACCCCGCCTTTTCCGCACGAAACGTATGTGGAAGCAAGGGCAAGGTTAACATCCCTGTAGCCGGCAATTCAATGCGCTTTCCATCTAAGAACAACTGACTATCCGCAGGCAGCACTGAAATGTTTACCCGCCCCTGGAGCACCTGAAGTGACACCTGAACCCCTGAGCGTAACTGCGCAGCACTTACCGAAAGCTCTGTCGCTTCGTACCCCGCCAACTGAAATCGAATGCGGTCTCCTTCTGTCAATTCACCAAGCTCTAATGGACTCATCCCCTTCATCTGTCCATTCACCAAAACGGTAGCTCCTGCAGGATCACTTTTGATCTGATAAACCTTGGGCTCCGCGGTGACCGAAACGTGGGGGGGTGAAGGCTGCTCATTTTCCGAGGGAACAACTTGCTCATTATCCACAACCAGCGGATCAACCTTGGAAGTCCCCCCTACCGGTACAGGCTCTCGAAAAAAAACATACACCGCCCCCGACCACAGCAACAAAAGCAAGGCCAGTACCCCACCCCATTTGATAGGCCGCTTGTGAGTGAGCGCTGTACCCGACGAATCCGACAAGGAGACGGGCTGTAAAAACTCATCATGCTGGGGGCGTTTTTCAGACATCAAATACCCTCTCTACAAACCACTTCAACCACCAAGTCTTTTTGACCCGGTTTCACCTCAAACGTGATGCGCACATCCCGATAGCCGAAACGACCTCCTTTTGCCACATAACTTCCTGGTTTCAGTTGAATCGTTTTTTCTTTAAAGGGAGACCAGCGTCCCACTTTTGAAATCGACACTTCGGTTTCAAAATCAGAAAGCAAACGCACCTCAACGGGCGTGAGGACCAACATGCGCAATGCCTCCAAATCATCCGCACGCTTACGCAAGCCCATCGGCCACCCCTCCCGATCTTTAAATTCCTCTATCCACAGACCACTTTGTTCACTGGCCGGATGTGCAAGTCCCCGCGTGATTTTCTCATCGATGATTTTCCAGCGTAAACTTTGTTGCAATCCGTCCTCAACCCAAGGGGCTTCTGGATCCAAGGACTTCATTTGTAACCACGTTTTATGCGCCAAGCTCCAGGCTTCATCCCGCTCATATTTCACAGCTTTGGCTTGTAGCTCCAGAACTTCTTGTTGCAAGAGTTGATCCGAAACCTGCTGTTGTAACTGGACAACCATGGGGTTTTTAGGATCAAATTGAGCAGCACGTTGGAGCAATGCTTCAGCAGCTTCCAGATCCTGTTGTGCCAAGGCCGCCACCGTTTGAGAAATAAGAGATTCCAGTTCTTCCCGATAAATTTCGCTTTCCACTTTCTCTTTTAAGCTGGCCACTCCAGGAAAGGCAGGATCACCCGCGCTGAGCTTATTAAGATCTTGCCATGCAAGTTCCCAAGCAGAGGCTTCCGCATGGGTATTTGCTGTAGTCAACAACGCAAAACTTTGATCCGCAATCTTGGCACGGGGTAACAAAGCTTTCGCCGCAGCATTTTCTGAATCTACATACAGAATAATCGACAACAAGGCCACAGAAGTCTCCGCATCTCCAGCCGCGTACGCCTCCACCGCTTGCGGCATCAGCTTCTCAGGCAATTGGGAAAACTCTTGAGTCAAGGCCTCAAGCTCTGGCAATAAAATATCAGCATAAAGACTCTCGGCCTCCTCAAAGGCGAATGCCAACATGAACTCATTTGCCTGATCCAATCCTGACTCAATCTCCAACCAGGATTCCGCAGCCCAACGCTCAGGATCTGTGGCACGCAGAGGGCCTAACAAAGCAAGCACTTCCGCTTTAGCGGATTCAGCCTTTGCCCGTAGTTCAGGATCTGGCGTCGGGGACGGCAGGGGAACCGCCGTTGGTGTTGGCAACACCGACAACTGTTTTTGTTGTTCTTTACTCAACATCCAAATACCGAGAAGACCCAACAGGACCAAAAGTGCAACCACCCAAAGATAAGGAAACTTTTTTCCTTTAACAACATCAGGTTGTGGCGCCAGGGAATCGTCTAAAGACTTCGGCTCAAGAAAATCATCATTCATCCGTCAAATCCACATCCGGAAATTCATTTTCACTTTCATACAACTTCCGTAAAATATTTTGCCATTGGGCCATTTGTTCATCTACAGATCCCGTTAATGCAACCGTCTGACCTTCCAATTCAATTCGAATGGTTTGCGCTTCAGTACTAAACGAGTCAGCCAACTCTTTGAGCGTCTCTCGATGAATCTCTGCCGTTTTAGAGATGTTGACGCCATTGATAATCACTTGTGTTCCCCCAATCACCAAAACATCCCGAATAATACTGGAATCTTCCACATCATTCATTTCCAATAAAATAGCAGCCGCAATCATCAAAATACCCGCGGTCGCTTTTTTGATGCTATCCTTACGTGACTGCCGAATAGATAATTGCTCAACCAAATTATAACGGCGCCACTCCACATAGGGCTTCCACATTTTTTGATAAAAGGGTTCGTAGGTATGATTCAATGCATCAAAAAACATCTCGTTACGTACCGAAATTTGATTTACCCGTTGCCACAGGGGATCATCTTCAGCCGGAAGCCTCACCACCATCACCTGCCCCCCTACATCTTGTACATATTCACCGTAGGCCCCGGGCACCAAATCGGCAGCAAAAACCAATTGAGTGGTGCGACGTAATTGCTTCACGGTAATGGTATCCATTCGACGGCGCTGCGTCGCCATATCATTAGCAATTGCATTATAAATATTTTGAAAAGGTCCCTGCTTCCCAATGATCACTTGCTCATAATCCGCTTTGTCTAATTGATCCCGATAAATTCGATCGATCCAGGTCAATCCTTGCGAGTCCACGACCTGAACATCCAAGGCCAAATCCTCCCCATCTGATTCGATGACCTTGCCATACACCATCACATCCAATCCCTTCGCATCACGGGGAACCACTCTCACCTCACCCCAAAACCCACTTTGCTCCAAGGTGTTTTTTAAATGAAAAGGCATGAACTGCGTTTCTGTATTCCTGATCTGAATGTTACTATGCTGTTCCTCTAAGGCGTCTTGATCGGTATCACCCGGATTAAAAACTTGAATCCCCACACTGAGTAATTCATCCCCTTGATAAGGAGTCATGGAAAGTTGCATAGGGGTGTGTCCCACCAGCTTACGACCAGGGGATGCACAACCACTCAAAAATAATAGCCCCCCTAAAAATATTAGGAACGACCATCCAGATATGCTTCGTATTCTTTCCACAATTTTTCTCTTAATACCGGATCGGTTTCTTTTTCAGCCGCTTCACGAAGTTGACGTGCCACAATGTCTTCATCCTGTCGAGGCGGATGCGCAGAACCTCCTCCATTACTTCCCACGCTCCCTTGTTGTGCCGTAGGTCCAGGCCCCTGAGTCGAAGACGCCGTGTGACCGGCCTCCGTTTCAGAACTCGTTGACGTGGAGGCGGCAGTGCCACTTTCAGCCGATGTTGAATTCGTTGCCGTCTCAGAAGATGATGTTTTTCCCGTTGAAGCCCCGGCTGCTTCACCCGTTCCCGGATCTATACCCATGGAACGTAATAACTCTGCCGCTTCTTGCGCGGCACTTTGCTGTCTACTCGCCTCCACTTCCCCTTTGGCCATGCGAACATCCATTTGGTCTTCCAGTTTACGATTGTATTCAAGAATCATCCCGTCAAAAGCCTGTAAGGATTCAAGAAACTCACGATCCAATCGATCCTGTTCCGTTTCCGGAACTGAAATCTCTTGTACTTGAGAAATGGCGTTTTCAAATTCAGCCATCCCTTCAGCCACCGTAACATCCACCTCTGGTTCATTGACCCCCGCAATCTCACGCAAATCAACTAAGGTCTCTCGACGTAAGGCCACCACTTCTTTTAACTCCCGCACATAACTCTCCATGGCCAACACTTGCTCCGTGGTCGCGTGCGCATCTTGTTGCACATCCTCAAAACGGGCCTCCGCCTTCAAAAAAGCGGCTTGCGCAATAGCCAACTCCCGTTGCGCCACCGCCAAACGCTCCGCAACCTCCACATCCATCGCCAACAAAGGGAAGGAAAAGGAAATCAGGTATGACAGGAAAAAGATGAGTCGAAAAATTTTCATAAATAGCCTTCACAACATCATCTCTTTTGGAGGGAAAGTCAATGAATTGATAAGACTTCATCACCCCCACGCACCTCCCCTGTACTCAGCAACTGCACATGAATTTTCACACACATGCAGTTGAATTTATATATGATTTAGGCATGTTGTGCACATGTTCGGACTAAAAGCTTATATTCATGCCGCAGGCTGTGTTTCTAAAACACTCCATATGGAGGATCTTTCCCCAGATCCTTTCATCCAATTTGATGCCTGGATGAAAAAAGCCAAAAAAGCCGGCCTCCCTGAAATCAATGCCATGGCCGTCTGTTCCGTTGATCCCGAAGGCCAGCCCAGCCAACGCATGGTGTTGTTAAAATCGATTTCACCTGAACGCGGCCTCATTTTTTATACCAATTACGGCAGTCGCAAAGCGCAAGAATTAGATGCCCACCCCCAATGCGCTTTGCTCTTCCACCAACATATTTTACAACGGCAAATTCGTGTACAAGGAAAAGCTGTTCGCGCTTCCCGCGAAGAATCCGAGGCTTACTTTCGCTCACGACCACGCTCAAGTCAACTCGGCGCTTGGACCTCCAAGCAGAGTGAAGTACTGGATCAACGAGACACCTTTGAACAGCGGTTTAAAGAAATTTCCGAACGATTCAAAGGCAAAGAAGTTCCCTGCCCAGAGTTTTGGGGAGGTTTCCGAATTATTCCCGATCAATTTGAATTTTGGCAAGGACGCGCCTACCGCCTACACGACCGTTTTGTATACAGTCGCAACCCCACCGATACTTGGGATCGCGTAAGATTATACCCCTAGCCCACTTCCCATAATCCCCCAAGTCTGACAAGTGACCACTGACCACTGACCACTGACCAACAGCTAAGAATTAATCGCGTTTTTTTGAATTAAAAACGGCTCCCATTCGGGAATGTCATGCACGTTACGCAAAAATAAAGTCATGGGCATCACCCGGGGGGATTCAGGTTTCTTCAGTAGACGCAAACCCGCTTCATTGGGCAAGCGATCTCCTTTCCGATTATTGACCCGTTTGCAGCTAAGCACGCAATTACTCCAACTGGTATCTCCGCCCTTCGATCGTGGAACCACATGGTCAATGTTTCCTTCATCCTTCGCTAATTTCCGCCCTGTATATTGACAACAACCATTATCACGATCCCGGATCGCCTGATACGAAAATTTGGGATGCCTCATCGGGACTTTACCATAATGTACTGACAAAATTACCCGAGGAACCCGCAACGCACCTTTGACCACTCCCACAGACCAATCCGATCGCCGAACCGGTAAATCAACCCACGAGTCCCACCCCACCGGATACATACTTTCCGTCCCTTCCATATCTAACCCCATCGCGTTTCCTGAAGCCATTTGACAAAAGGCATGTGCAGGCGTGGTGGTATTGACCGCCTGCCAGTTCCGATTTAAAACCAATACGACATTTTTTTCGAGAACGGATTTCATGATAACCTCAAGGTTGCCGTATCTAACGCCGATTTCCTCGAAGGGTCAACCCATCAAATGAGGGAAAATGATGAAAAAACGATGAAGAAAGTATTTACACCTCCTCATACACCCTCAAAAAACACAGTAATACCCTCAAAGCATTCATAACCCCCAAAGGTATCGTTCCCCTTTATAAGTCCATCACCAGCACATCCACAGCCGACGCCGCGGCCATAAATCCAAAAGTGCCCGTGACAAATCCCGCAGTTCCATATCCACTTTCACAATCCAACCGTAAATTACTGTCAGCTTCTCGTTGCGCACAAACCGAACCATCCGATTGAGGATAATGAACCAACTCAGCAGAAAAAACTGCAGGAATCCCCCATTTCTTTTTGGTATTACGCGGGAAATCAAATTTTTGACGCAATTTTTTCCGCACCCGATGCAACAAAGCATCTCCATGAGTACGCGACAAATCCACCCGTTGAATCTGACTCGGATCTCTTCGCCCTCCTGCTCCCCCCACCGTCACCACCGGTACCCCTCTTTGTTTACATTGAGAAATCAACAGACACTTATGAGGAATACTATCAATGCAATCAATGACAACATCGGGTGCCGTCGAAAAAAAAGTATCGGCATTCTTCTCATTAAAAAAATAAAATCCCTCTTCTACCTGAGTGGCCGATGAAATACTCCCGATGCGCTTCCGCATCGCTTCCGTTTTAGGAATGCCCACACTCCCCTCCGTCGCATGAACTTGACGATTCAAGTTACTACTACAAATTTCATCCATATCCACCAAAATTAACTGGCCCACCCCGATCCGGGCCAATGCTTCCGCCGTCCAACTTCCCACCCCTCCAATCCCAATGATGGCCACCCGACTTTGGCGCAACTTTAGAGAAGCGGCTTTTCCATATAAACGTTCGGTTCCTCCAAACTGAATCGAAGATTCCGGCATCAAATTTTCTTTCGCTTGCATCATTCGCACGCTATGACTTTTCGTACGAAAAATGCAAGTGGATGTACACATCAGAAAACAGAGAAGATTTGGTCTGAATCCTGCTAAAATATTCCTGTATGATATGATGTATGAGCAACCCTAAAACAACTCACCCATTTAAAGCACCGAAAACTGTTAATTTATATAGGAATTTTAAACACAGCAGATTGAAGCGCCATACAAATCTTCACCGGATCTAGACGATCCAACATTGACAAATTATACTTTTTGCAAAGAATACACACATAAATCCAACTGAGGAGACAACTATGAAATCATTCCGTTTTTTACTTTTAACCAGCCTTTTTGCCCTACCTTTTATCACCCATGCCCAACCCCTCTTAGAACAACATGATCCCGTCGGACAAAATGTTCGCGTCGCTTGGGCAATTGATTCAAATGGTGGTGTGGGCAACGATAGTTTTAACGGAATTGAAGTTGCATATGCCTCTAAAATCTTTCCCTTAGATCAAATGCTCATTTCATACACCCACACCTGGCCGCAAGATGCTTCCACGGACCGTGTATTGATCGGTATTGAAGAATTCTATCCTCTCTGCGAAGTTTTCAAACTCTACGGCGTTGCCGGAGTGGGATATATGTGGACAGATATGGACGATGGACAAGGCAGCGACAATGCTACAGGCTGGGTCGGTAAAATTGGTGGTGGATTTATCTACGACCTCAACAAATCCTTCGATCTATATGCTGAAATGGCTTACCTCGCCAGTGATCGCAACTTATGGATGGACGGAAACGACATAACCTCTTCCAACTGGGAAGCACTCTTAGGTTTCCGCTTCAAATACTAAGCGTACGCTTAGCGAAACTCTCTTCTGCGACCCTTGCCGGGTCGCAGTTTTTTTATGCCTCTGGCAAATTGTCGGGCAAGCCTTCGACAAACCGTCGAATATCATCACGGACAATACGGTAAAATTCAAATTGCTCCTCTTCACTTCCCCCTGCTTCAGCCACTGTATTCGCTAAATGCCGTGGATCCTCAAAGCCGACATGTACCACTTTGGCATTCTCAGGAAACCAAGGACAGGTTTCATGCGCATGATCACACAGCGTGATCACCACATCAATTTGTGTTTGTTTGAAGTCTGTAATATGTTGGACACTGTGCTCTTGGAGATCAAGATCCACTTCCGCCATGGCGTTGAGGGTTTGCGGATAAATCTTCTGAACATCCACCCCTGCACTGTAAGCCGTGATGACATCACTCTTAAGCGACCGGGCCCACGCTTCCGCCATTTGACTACGGCAGGCATTTCCCGTACTTAAAAAGAGCACATGGAGTTGAGCGGCCACCGCTTCCTCCTCTTCACCCTTCTCCTCTTCCCCTTCCGCTTTAATCCACCCCAGTTTTAACGCCACTTCCATTTGTACTTCGTCAATTTGATCAAGCGTCAACTCGGGATCCGGAATTAAAAAGGTTTCCCCACTTTCTTTGTGTTCATAAATACGTATTTGACGCCCTTCTGCATCCCGTTGAACACCCCGCTCAATAAAAATGCGTTTACGTTCAAGCATCACCGCCAATAAAAAGATGGTATTTACAGCCGACTCATCTTTTTCTTCTACCAGTTGCCGTAAAGTTTCTTCTGCATTCTCTTCTTTAAACGCCGCTTCTTTTTTAGGGGGCGGTGAACGATACTGCGTCTTCCAATAAAACAGAGATTCACCCTGTTTCTCTTTATTCCAACAGCTTTTTTTATAATCTTCCCGCACCAATCCCCCCTGTTCAGTACGAAGACGTGACATCAAAATCTCGCCCTCTTCAAAATCTTCGCCCGTCTCCGAACACTTGTGTGCACGAGCTTTCACTTCCCATGAGGCCGACTTCGTAGAGTTATAAGGTAACATAAATTTTATTAGGGGGTTTCTTCATCAGGTACTTCTATAGCAGGAACTACAGGATATCGTTTCAAACGTTCTGCATCCGCAGCCGCTGCTTTTTCAAGTTCTCCAGCTTGTCGAAAGGCATTCGCAGCTTGCTGAAGCGCTTGGGGAGAGAGCTCAGGATCGTCATAAAGGACAGCAACACTCATATAATACCGAGCAGCATCAGACCATTTCTCTTGGGCCGCATGAACATTTCCCTGTCCCATCATCCCCAAAGCTTGTAACTTGCCAAGTTCGAGCTGGGAGGCCAAGGCCGAAGCTTTTCCATATGCAGATATAGCTTCTGGATAATTCTGCTGCGCAAAGTAGAGATCCGCAAGGGCAAGTTGTGCTTCAGCCGCTTCTTCAGAAGAAGAAACAAAAGCTAACCCCAATGTCCATGCATCAATCGCTTTCTGTGCATTTCCTTTTTCAGTATACACCTTCGCCAATTCATAATAACCCCACTCACGGGTCACCGGCTTCCGGTTTTTATGGGTCATGGCCATGGCAATCTTTTCTTGAGCCTTCACATCCGCTTCCGTGTTAGCTACAGAACTAAGCCATAATAACAAGGGATCAGAGAGCTCTGATTCAGCGGGAGCACCCAAGAGAGGCAGAAAGGCCTGTAATGCTTTTTGCGGTTGATCTGATTTGAAATATGACTGACCTAATCTCACCCGCGCAGGCGCCTGCCACTCGGGTTTCAAGTTACCACTCAAAGCCATTTCTAAGGCTTTTTGCGAGGCCTCTTTCTCTCCCTTTTGATCCCAAAGCACTCCTAACCAATACTGCGTATCCGCCACGTTCTCCCCTTCGGGAGCCATCGCCAAATAACTTTGCAGTCGCAAGGTTGCATCAGCAAAACGCTCTAAACGTATCTCCAACATGGCCATTTTAAATACTAAATCGGCCTGAGGGGGATCCTGCAACTGCAAGGCCTGCTTCCATTTGTCTAATCCCGAAGTGAGATTACCCAACTGCAGATATAAATCACCAGACTGAATCAACGCATCTACGCTACGGGGATCTTGTGGGAAACGACGGCTAAAGTCAGCCAAGGCCTCGGCCGCCAATTGCTGATTTCCAGCTTCCAACACCAATAAAGCTTTAAAATACAAGGCATCCGCAGCCCGAGCATGCTTGGGATATTGATGGGCAATCCGCGTGTAGTATTGCATCGCGAGTCGAGACTCACCTGCACCTCGTGCACTCTCCGCCAATAACCATAACCCTTCCACCTCACGACCAGGCACCTGTTGCAAATCCTGACCCAATGCACTTACCTTTTCATGGGCACCCTTGCCTGCGTAAATCCCTGCAAGCTCATACGCCACCACCGGACGAAACCTACTTTTCGGATACGTGTCCAGTAACAAGGCAAAGCGCTCCTCCGCTTCATCAAGCTCACCAAGGTTCAAGGCTGAAACCGCTTCTAAATACAGCCAGGTGTCTCCATCCGTTTGCTTTCGTTCTTCCGAAGTTTTCGACGCCAAGGTTAAGGCCTTTTCAAATTCTCCAGCTTGCAATTGCGCCCATGCCAGATGAATCATGCCACCACGCACCCGGGCACTATCCGGATAATTCTCCCAAAGTCTCCAATAGGTTTTGGCGGCTTCAGGATAATTTTTCTCCGAGACATCTAAAGTCGCCAAGCCCCACAAAGCCTCGACTTCAAAATCTCGTGACGGAGGATGCTTCAAGGCTTGTAGATAAGCCTGCCGCTTATCATTTTCTTCACCTTGAGATAAGGCAGCCACCCGCAGGGCGGCATAAGCAGATAAACTATCCTCCGGATAGTCTTCAATCAGTTCTTGATACAAAGCCAAGGCTTCAGGAAGTTGTTGCCGCGTTTCCAGAATTTGTGCCAAGGTAAATCGAACCGGTGCATCAATGGACACATGCACCTCACTTTGTTGAATCTCTCGTAACAACGCCTCCGCCTTTTCGGGACTGCCATTCCGAAAGGCATCATCGGCTAATCGATAGCGTGCGCGCTGAGCAGGTAAACTGTTTTGCCCCACACGAATGGCTTCTGTAAAATATCTACGCGCTTGCTCGAGTTGTCCCGACCGTGCGGCACACTCTCCCGCCCTGTAATTTAACAAATCTAAATTTTCTGGAGGAGGTTGCTGAAGCAATAACTTCTTATATTCGGCCAAAGCAAAATCATACATGCCCCGGGAATAAAGACCATCAGCCAAGCGTTGTTTTTCTACAGACGACGACGCGACTTGCGCATGCGTAAACGGGTTGCAAAGAAGCAACCAAAGCAAAACATAGATTTTGCCTACGCAATGTCTCATGAGAAATTACTCCGGAATGCCCGTGGCAAAACTAATGTTAAAAATATCTGCAGTCCGACAAAGATCCATCACCTTCATAATATGTTGGTAATCTACCTTTTCATCCCCTCGAATCACCACAGGTTGACCGGGAAACAATTCGGAAACCTTCAGAAGCAAATCACCTAAATCTTCTTCACTCAATTGACGACCATTCACCACCATATTCCCCTCTTCGAAGATATTGATAATGATCTCCCCCTCCATCCGTTGCAAATTCCCACCCGTTGACGCCGTGGGTAAGGTGATATCCACTTCCGTCTCCCATTGCGAGTACAGGGTCGTGGTCATAAAGAAACACAGCAAGAGAAACACCACATCAATCATGGGCGCCAACTGAAATTGGATAGCTGTGGATTTATCTCCGTCGAATTTCATCTTGATTTCCTATGAACCAACGTGGTGACAATCTCAGCCGCAACCAACTCAAGGTTCGCCGTAAGTTTTGCTAAACGGCCACGGAAAAAGGAATAGGCAATCATCGCAGGAATCGCCACAAACAAACCTGCAGCCGTAGTGACCAAGGCTTGGGAAACCCCATCGGCTAAAACCGTAGGACGGGCTTGAGCCATGTTCAACGCAACCCCGCTAAACGATTTCAACATCCCCATCACCGTACCCAACAGTCCAACCATAGGTGCAATCACCCCGATATCCATTAAGTAGGTGATTTGTGATTGTAGACGACCCACTTGCCGCATCCCTTCCCCTTCCACAATTTGTCGTAAAAGCTCGGGATCTGCATCATCTCCCGCCCGTTCCAGATAACTAAGCGCCGTCATGGTGATGGCCGAAACCGGAGAAGAATTCTTTTTGCAGGAATTTACCGCTTCTTCGTAATCCCCATTCTTTAAACTCAATTCAATTTCACGAACAAAAGAAGTCGGAGCGATACGACGTCCACGCAAGGAGACAGAAAACACCAGAATCAACATCACCGCGACCACCGACATGGCCATCAATAAGTAAAGAATGACCCCACCACTGTCCATGATCTGTTGCAAATCCAGTCGACTGGTTAATTCTTCTACATTGGGAGTGAATTTTTGCACTAAACTCACTTCTTCGGTAATTTGTTCAGATGCCACAGGTTCCTGTGCAAACAGCACAGGAAGCGCAAGCAGACAACTCAAACTATAAAGCTTAATTTTCTTCATGAGATTCCGAGGTAAATAACTGATGATGTTTTGTAAAATACTCTATTCCGGACAGCAAGGTTATCACGGTTGCACCCGCCATCAATATCCAAATGATCCAATGCAACGTAAATTCAATGGACTTCAAGGTATCGGGGTTTATGCCGGAAATAAAGTCTTCCACTAAAGAAAGAGACAACAACGTGAAAATAATTGCCACCATTTGCAAGGCTGTTTTCCATTTGCCCATCGGACCCGCAGAAATAACTTCACCTTGTTCTACGGCCAATAAACGCAGTCCGGTAACCATAAACTCACGAATCAAAATGGGTACCACCAAAAAAGCAGGCACCAAGGAATATTGAGGATACGCCAAATCAAAACGAATTTCGACAAACGCCACCAATGCCACTGTCACCAAAACTTTGTCAGCTAAGGGATCCATCAGTTTACCAAAGGCAGTGCACCCATATTTGTTTCGAGCCAAATATCCATCCAAGAAGTCGGTGATACTCGCCAACACAAACAGAAATAACGCCCAAGTTTTGGCATAGGGAAATGAAAAGCTGAGGCAAAACAGCATCAACAATGAAAATACAAAACGGCTACAGGTAAGTTGATTAGGTAAATTCATAAGTTATTGATAAGAGCTGGGTAATTGAAAATAAACAGGTTCTGGCGGACGCAAATAGGGATCTTCTACCGTCAAAGAGGAGGCCTCCTCTTCTGTTTCCGATCGACAACCACGAATCCCGCCCACCAAGACAAACAACAGCACCACAGCCGAGAGTCCATATCGTAGCTCAGGCTTCTTCATCCAGTCTGACTGAAACCATTCCCGCGGATCAGGAATTTTGGACAGCCAGGATTGCCAGTCTATTCTTGAGGCATCTGAAGACGGCGTGGCAAAATTTTCGTTAAAGATTTCGGGTTCAGGATTCGTTTCCATCGCGGCATAGGGTACCGCTTTTTGCGGCACAACCTGAGGTGCTTGCGGATGTTGAGGCGCCTGAGCCCTGTGAAAAGCCTGCGGAACAGCTTCGTCGGGAGCCACCTCCGCAACAGGAGCAGGAGCCTCGGGCTCATCCTGTAAGGGCTCGCCTTTGCGCATCCGTTCATACAGATCCACCAAGGGCTCATGGCTTAAGCCCAACTTTTGGGCATAAAGTTTAATAAAACCCCGAACATACATGGGCGCGGGGATGCTTTCATAACGATCCTCCTCCAGCCCCTGTAATTGCTGGATGCTAATACGAGTAATTTTCGCCATATCACTCTGGGATTTACCCAATTCTTCCCGAGCCGCTTTTAGCTGTTGGCCTGGGGTTTTAATTTTTGCACTCATGTTGACTCCTCACCGTTTCCAGGCGCATTTTCGTCTAAATCTATCAGAATTTCACGAGGTTCGGACCCTTGAGGCGGACCAATTACCCCCTGCTCTTCCAGTTGATCCATCAACCGAGCCGCACGATTATACCCAATGCGTAAACGGCGTTGCAACGAACTCGTTGACGCACGACGGGTTTGACGAATCACTTCAACCGCTTGGGTCACCAATTCGCTGTCTTCATCCTGCTCCGGTAAATCCGGTTTTTTACTGGCAATTTTTTCCGTAATCTTATTTTCGTAATTGGGTTTCCCCTGCTCTTTATAATGCTCCACAATCGCATTGATTTCATCATCCGAAGTCCATGCCCCTTGCGCACGATTTAATTTTGCACTGCTGGGAGAAAGATAAAGCATATCCCCTTTCCCTAATAATTTGTCCGCACCAATCGAATCCAAAATCGTTCGACTATCTGTTTTTTGCGCCACTTGGAATGCAATACGTGCCGGGAAGTTGGCCTTGATCGTACCCGTAATGACGTTTACAGAAGGTCGCTGCGTTGCGAGGATCATATGGATCCCCACCGCTCGGGAAAGTTGGGCCAAGCGCGCAATGTAATTCTCAATTTCTGCCTGGGCCACCATCATCAAATCGGCCAACTCATCGATCACGATCACAATGTAGGGCAACGTTTCTGGAGCCGCTTCGACCTCTTCGTCATCGGCGCCAAACAAATCACCTTGTTTTGCAACTACCCGATTATTAAAGGCATTGATATTTCGCACTCCACATTTAGCAAAAAGCTTATAGCGGTTTTCCATCTCCGTGATCGCCCACCGCAAGCCCAGCCCCACTTTTTTGGGATCGGTGATCACCGGCACCACCAAATGCGGCAAATCTTTATAGGCTGTAAATTCTACAATTTTGGGATCCACCAAAATCAGGCGCAATTGTTCAGGGGTTCGAGACATCAATAATCCCGCCAGCAGGGAGTTCATACACACCGATTTCCCGGAACCGGTCGCCCCCGCAATCAACACGTGAGGCATCGCCGCCAAATCGCCCACCAAATAATTCCCGCTCACATCTACACCCAATAACATCGGTAAAGCGACTTTTCCTTTGCGCCAGTCTCTACTTTGTTGCCAATTCTTACTTTCCAAAATCTCACGGGCCAACACCACCGTGCTTTTGTTATTCGGTACTTCAATTCCCACCACGCCTTTGCCAGGAATAGGTGCCTGAACACGAATACTCTCCGCTTTTAACGCCAACGCGAGATTATTACTTAAGTTTGCAATTTTCTCAACCCGTACCCCTGCAGCAGGCAACACTTCAAAACTGGTGACCACCGGTCCACGCTGTACTTCCGTAATACGTGCTTCCACCCCGAATTCTCTCAACGTGGTTTCTAAATGCTTCCGTAAATATTCTTCCCGACTCCCATCCGATTCAACTTTAGCCGCAACTTCCTGGAGCAAACTAATCGAGGGCAGCGTCCATTTTTGTGCAGGACTCCCCTCGGCATGGGCTGGTAACACCATGTCCGAATCCTCATCACTTTGTGAAACAGAGGCTTTTTTTGCAGGGGCGGGTGCAGAGGTTTTAAACACCGAAGGCTCATCCGAAATCGGTTGCGGCGTAGGAACAGGCACCGGCATAGGAATTTCAGGTGCCTCCACTTCAGGCTCAGGCATAAAAGGCAACGGTTCTTCAACGGGTAAAGAATCAAACTCTTCATCCATGAGCGTACTTGCTGGAATAAAAGTATCGATTTCCTCTTCTTCAGGTTTGGGGTCTTCTACTTTCTTTTTCCGCCGTTTACGTTTCGGTTTTTCGGGTAGAGCTTCCGGTTTATCCTCTTCTTCATCCTCCACTTCTTCATCCTCGTAGTCTTCATCGGGAGGAATCATCCATTTCTGCAAGTTTCCAAACACTTTCCCCATGGTTCCACGAGGATTTTTAAACAACGCGGTCAATTGGAAATCAAACAAACATACCGCCGCAATTAATACCACCACAGTTAAAATGATCGTGGTGCCAATATCCCCTAGCAACTTCATTAAAATCATGCTGCCAAACAAGTTACCTACCATTCCTCCAGCAAAGGGAATGTTTAAATTTTCAATCAAGGGGGTTAAAGGCACCTGCAACAACTCCATCGCACAGGATGCACAAAACAACAACAACGCCATCCATCCCAACTTATGGATCACCTTCATTCCCGGCCGAATTTCTTCCCCGTACACACACAATACCCCCTGCACTCCTGTCAAAATCGGCAATACATATGCCGCCACCCCAAAGGTCGCAAATGCCGCATAAGACACCAAGGCCCCCAGCAGACCTATAATATTGGTAACAGGCTCTACAGGAGGACTTTGCAGAACAGAAACATCCCATGGATTATACGAGAACAAGCTGAACAACAACATGATCGTTAGACCAATGAGGATAATTCCAACAATTTGTTTACGCCCCGTACGAACGGGTTCTTTGCTTGCTTTCGTTTTCTTTGCGGATGCCATCAAACTCTACTAGAAAATACAGGCGAGAACAGCAAGTCATTAGACCAGAGAACTGGTCTAGATGATTGTTTCAAATGAGCCGGACTCAATCAATCATCAGAGTCACATTTGCGACATTATCTTTAAACGCCTCACTCTCGACTGAGCTAGCCGTTTTCCGATCAGCACCATATGAATAAACAATCACCCGTTGATTGTACTCTTCAGAGGAGCTTGGGAACGCAATTTTGTGATCATTATTCAAATCAAGCTTGATACGGTATTGGGTACCCCATGGATCAAGAAATACGCCATCGACAATGGGTTCTTCTGAGTCCAAGCCCGCGCCACTTGCAATGAGCGTCTCAATAACTTCTGCAGAATCGACTTCAGCATCAGAAACCCCTGCCCCTTGATCCCCTGCAGGCACAGGCATATATCCATTAGTTTTGTAATATAAATTAATGGCAGTCGCTATATTTTTCGCTTCAGCCGCAGCTTTGTTCCGTTTAATCTTCCGCATACTCGCTCCGATTGCAGGGAATAACAAACCAGCCAATACTGCAATAATGGCAATAACCACCAACATTTCAATAAGGGTAAACGCAGATCGTGGCGACGTAGTTTTTGTAGTTTTCATATATAGCTCCTGAAGGAAAAAATACCCAAAACGGGGCGAAAGGTTTAGAAAGAAGTTGCGGGGCGACCTTTTACAACAGGTACCCGACATGGGTACATCATAACTTTAAAGTTTAAGACAACAAGGGAAAGTTCACCTGTTTTCAGCTCAAAACGGCAAAATGACCGTCCTACACGCAGATGACAACCTGAAACGACTCCCAGCCCTCCTCGTCCCTCTCACCGACGTGGAGTGGACGAAAGCCCACGCGAATGAAGTTTAGTTATCCCTTCACCATCTCGGAGAGGCCTTGAAGCTGCTCCCACAAACGGGGCAACTGTAAAAATGGAATCAAATTTTCACGATCCGATTGGGCCTCTTCAGGTCGGACATGGGTTTCAATAAAAAATCCATCGACCCCTACCGCAGCCGCCGCCCGGGCCAAATAAGGTGCCAAAGCGCCATCACCTGCTGTATAACCATCGCCAGCCCCTGGACGTTGTACAGAATGAGTCGCATCAAAAATCACTGGAAACCCATACTCCCGCATTTCCACCAATCCTCGCATGTCTACCACTAAATTGTTATACCCAAAACTGGACCCCCGCTCGGTAACCATCAAGTTTTTGTTGCCACTTTCAGAAATCTTCTGCACCACCGGCTTCATATCGCTGGGTGCCATAAATTGCCCTTTCTTCACATTCACCACCGCACGGGTGGCCGCGGCAGCCAACAACAAATCCGTTTGACGACATAAAAACGCCGGAATTTGCAAAATATCCGCCACTTCAGATACCGGAGCCGCATCATCCGGCAGATGCACATCCGTCAAAATAGGAAAGCCAAACTGACTCTTCACTTCCTGCAACATCACCAAGCCCTCTTCCATACCCGGACCCCGAAACGAATTCAAAGATGTGCGGTTTGCTTTGTCATAACTGGCTTTAAAAACCATCGGAACCCCTTCCTTGTCAGACCAGGTCTTTAACGCTTCCGCAATCTCCATCAGCACATCCCGACTTTCAATCACACAAGGACCACAAATCAAAAACAATCCATTGTCTCCTCCTACTGAAAAAGGGCCAAGGTCAATCGTTCGCGTATGTTTCACATTCATATTAGGATTCCAACGGTTGGGATAAATAAAGACGGGCTTGTTCTAAATCGGCGGGCGTATCAATTCCCGGTGCAGATTGATCAGCATCGATCACAGCAATCCGGGCGCCATGGGCCAAGGCCCGTAACTGTTCAAGTTTTTCACTCTCTTCCAAGGGATGGGGCGCCAAATGTTCCCAGCCCTCTAAAAAGGATTTCCGATAGGCATAAACACCTAAATGCCTGAAAAACAATCCTTTACCTAGAAATACTGCGGGATCTTCATCACGCACAAAAGGAATCAAGCTACGACTAAAATAGAGTGCACACCCCTGTTCATCCCGCACGACCTTCACTACCGAAGGTTCATGCAACTCTGACGCCAGCAGAATAGGCGTACAGGCCGTGCCAATATCGGGACAATCCTCCGCCTGCATGCGAAAAATCAGTCGGTTAATCAACTCGGGATCCATAAAAGGTTCATCCCCTTGCACATTGACCACTAAATCCACCTCCAACGCTTTCACCGCCTCCACAATGCGGTCCGTGCCACTGGGATGGTCTTTACGCGTCATGCAGGCACGAAAACCCGCATCCTCCACCACCTTTAAAATACGCTCATCATCTGTGGCCACCAAAACCTCGTCCAAGGCCGACGCCTTCAACGCTTGACGAACCGTATGTAAAATAACGGGCGATCCGTTTAAATCAGCCAACATTTTAGCCGGAAATCGACTGCTCTCATAGCGGGCGGGAATCACTGCGAGCGTTTTCATGGTTGATCCTCAAGGGCGGCTAAAATCTCTTCCTGCGTCGTGGTCGCCGTTCCCAATTTACCCACGACTATTCCAGCCGCAACATTTGCAAGTTCAGCCGCTTCTACAAAGCAGGCGCCGGCACTCAACGCCAACATCGTCGTAGCAATCACCGTGTCTCCGGCACCACTCACATCAAATACTTCCCGGGCTCGTGTAGAAAGATGGGTAGATCCACCGTCCTTTTCCCGAATCCACATTCCCTGAGCCCCCAAGGTAATCAATAGATTTTCAGGTTCCCATAACGCACACAGTTTATCCATGGCTTGATGTAAATACGTATCTTCTGTCGGACATAAATCCGGACGACGGTCACGAACACCCGCGACTGTAAAGGCCTCTTTACGATTAGGCGTGGCAAAGGTAATCCCCCTCACATCCAATTCATGATTATCTTTAGGATCAAACCCACTCGGAATTCCTTTGGCACGACTATAAGACAATACTTGAGAAACCACTTCCTGCTGTAAAACCCCTTTGCCGTAATCCTCAAGTACCACCCCATCTACATCGACCAAGGCCCCCGCCAATAATGAAGCAAATGCCGTACTTTTAACGATCTCCGTAATGTCCGTAGACTCCCGATCCACGCGCAACATTTGTTGGCGGTCCGTGACAATCCGCGTCTTCACAATGGTTTCCATCGCCGGATCCCGCAGCACCGATGAAGTCCCCACCCCCGCCTTATCCAAATGCGCCAGTAACTCTTGACCATGCGCACAGGTTCCGACCAACCCACAAAGTTCCGAATGCCCACCCAAGGCCTGTATATTCAGCCCCACATTACAGGCCCCACCCGGCACACTTCGTTCAGAGGTAACATGTAACACCGGCACCGGTGCTTCAGGACTGATCCGCTCCACGTTTCCAGACACATAGCGGTCCAACATTAAATCACCGACCACCAATAGGCGACATCGGTCAAAGTTCTTCATTAATTCACGAGCTCGTTCTGGGCGAAGGGTCATATAAGGTTCCTTTAAAATCTGCGCTTATCTCTACAGGTTACACCCTCACAATCAATCGAGATTATGGAGAAACTGACCCGCTCTCATTTTTTCATCGCTAATGAATTCAAAAACTCAGCACGACGTTCTTTTCCTAATTTTTCAGCCGCAACACTCCCTTGTTGAAGCGTCACCTCATACCATGATTCCGGTGGCGCATTCACCTCCAACATCGCCTCCCAAATCTCTTCATACTTTTCCTGCACGTATAACAAACGCACCAACAACTGCAAATGAAACACATTCGGATCGATATCCATAAGGGCTTGAGCATGCTCCTCCGCTTCAGTCATGTCAGTAGACACAAATGCCAAAGCCAACCACAAATGGGCATGCGCATTGTCAGCATCCATCCCCACCACTTGCTGCAAGCGGGGAATGGCTAAATCCCAACGATTTTGAAAAAATAAATTTAACCCTTTTGCCAAGAGATCATCTGCTGAACCGGGAACCGCCATCCGGTCTAACCTTGCAGCATCAGCACGCGCATCAAAATAATCTTCCTGTAGATAACAGACCTGCATCCGATACAAATATAAATCCCGCTTACGTTCCGTATCATAGAAATCAATATGGGGCTCTATGTCATCCATTCTCGAAACAGGGGTTTCAGCGGCAAACAAAATAAGGTCTTCTTCCAAAGCTTCCCACTCTTCATCTTCATCACGGGACGTATAGCTTTGAATCAGGTCCGCTTGATAAATGATCACCGGTAAGGTGGCCAAAAAACACACCCCCACAGCAAGCGTCCAACGGGCTGCGAATTTAAACGGAAACATGCCCAACACCACTTGAACAACCCGAAAACAACCTAAAATCCACAAACCGGGCAGAAGCCAATTTACAAAAAAATCATGACTAAAGGGGACGGAACCACGCCAATACGCTTCTCCTAAAAGCAACGTACCCACAATCATCGCTAAAATCTGACAAATCCCTAAAGGCAAATACGCATTCACCACCACTTTCAAGGCATAGGTTCGCCCCATATCCCCCAGCAAATGATTCACCACAAAATAGACCGTCCACGAAAGGAACAAATAAAACAAAATCCCCAGCAACATGCCTCCCCCCAACACTTGGGACGCAAAAAACTCATCATACACCGGCGACGGTGGAGGAAGAGGGCTTAACCACCCTCGACTAAAATGAATTGAACCAAAGGCGATAAAGAAATAAAAGAGCAGGGTGATTTGAACCGGCTGATTCAATAAAATGCCCTTGGCATAGCGACTAAACCCAAAAAAGAACCAATACAAGCCCTTCCAAATCCCCGGATTCGGATCCTCCACCATCAAATCTTCTTCTTCATCCTGGGGTTGCAACCGAATTTTGGTCACATCCTCTTCTTCGCTGAGCAACACCCGAATTTCATCTTCCTGATGTTTCAGATGCGCACGTGCCATCGCATTCGGAAGCGAAGAACTCCCCTTTTCTTTCTCAGAACGTTTCCTCGCCGAATCCGAGGGAGTAGACGAGTCCCGAATCAACGAAATCTTTGCCATTTTCTCCGACAAGGCCTGAGTACTATGCGGTGAAGAATCAGACTCTCGTGTTGACGAAACATCCGTATCTACCACAGATTGGCTTTTTCTAACTTTTTCATGATGGGACAAATACCGTTTCGGTTGATTTGTGGCATCTGAATCTGATGATTTTGAACTCATGCAGAAAATATACTAGGAAAATTTAAGCGGACATGGAAGATAATTCATTCCTCAGGATTCCCATATCCACCTCCACCCGGTGTTTCAATTCTTAGACGATCTCCCGGCTTAAACAACCAACTGCCCTTAGACGCCAGCTTTTCTTCTTTCCCCTCCTGAGTTCTGCGAATTTGACAACCCGACTTCCCGGCACCACCTCCCGCAGCCCCTGCAGGAGAAAGCGCACGACGTTCCGTAAGTAACGTCACTTCTGTGTCCACGTTCATTTCCCATTCACGCACCACACCCTGTCCCCCAACAAAAGCCCCCTCACCTCCACTCTGCTCCCGAAGCGCATAACGACATACCGTCAATGGATAACTATATTCAAATGCTTCAACCGGAGTGTTCAAGGTATTGGTCATATGAACCTGAATACCATCAGCCCCTCGAACACCTTGTCCTGCCCCCGCGCCTCCCCCCATCGTTTCATAATAAGAAAAACTTTTCCCAGCGCCATCTCGCCCCCCCATGGTCACATTATTCATGGTGCCTTGTGATTGCGCCGGCACCCGATCAGGTAAAACCTGTGCAAATAGCCCCAAAACCGTATCCACCACCCGTTGAGAGGTTTCGACATTCCCCCCTGCAACCGCATGTGGTAAACCTGCATTGACCACAGATCCAGACCGGGTTTTACATCGAATCAACGCAAAGGTCCCCTGATTCACCGGAATCAACTCTCCCGCTGTCGCATCCGCCAACAAACAAAGAATCACATAATACACCGCAGACTCACAAATCGCCTGCACCGCATTTAAACTGCCCGAAACCGCATCATCTGATTGACTGAAATCAACCTCCACCCCCTCCCCGTCATTTTTCAACACAGCATGGATACGCGTGAAAGCATGGTCTTTATCCGCTGCTTCAAGAAATTCTTCATGCGCCCAACTACCCTGTGGGAGGGTCTTCAAAAAGGCCTGCATTTTCCTTTTTCCATATCCAAGCAAAGCCTGCCCCATACGATCAAGTTCTGCAGCCTCATAGCGACAACCCAACGCATTCCACCGAAGTTCGGCAAGCACATGCGCCTGCAATTGCGCCCGTAAATCCCCTTTTCGCTCTTCAGGATTTCGACTATTTGCACAAAACAACGTCATCACCGTCTCTTCCAAGACAGCTCTCCTCATCAGATACACAGGCGGAATCCGCAAACCTTCTTGGTAAATGCTCGTACTGTGGGGCAACGAACCTGCCGTCATCCCCCCGACATCCGCATGATGCGCGCGCGTTGCCGCATAACCTGAAACATTAGCCGCATCCTTCAAAAAAAGCGGACTGACCAAGGTCACGTCAGGAAGATGTGACCCACCACAAAAAGGATCGTTCAGCATCACCACATCACCCGCTTGCAACGAAGGGAACGCATCCAACACCGCCTCAACTGATCGCGGCATGGCTCCCAAGTGTACCGGAATATGCGCCGCCTGCGCCAATAAATGCCCCTGAGCATTAAACAGCGCACAACTATAATCTCGTCGCTCTTTGATATTGGATGAGTAAGCCGTACGCCCCAACACCGCCCCCATCTCTTCGGGAATGGCCGAAAATAAATGCTGAATCACCGCTAAATCCGTAGCAGAATATCGTTCATCACTCATAAATGCCCCCCTCCACTTTTGATCCCAATAAATTACCGACCTGATCAGCTTCCACCCGCCAACCTTTCGGCAATAGCATGGAATGAAAATCTTCCACGATCAATGCAGGTCCCACAATCATATCCCCCCGCCGTATCCGCTCCCGCAAATGCACCCCTGTATCCAGCTCACTCGGTAGATCTTCCGGTTTACGCGGAGCTAAGATCGGAAGCTCACACACAGGTGCAGGCCATTCGGCCTCTACACGCAAAGTCACCAACTCCACCTCGGCATCCCGTTCAGCATGCCCATACCGTTGCGCATGCTCATCATGAAAACGTGCAGGGACTTCAGCTATTTCATCCGGTGAAATCGACACTTGTAATTCATGGGATTGCCCCACATAACGCATCTCAAGTCGCAACTGAAAAACCAACGCCTCCGGAAACTCAAAACGTTTGCGCAAGGCCTTTTTGTATTCACAAACCCATTGGGCCACAAATGCAGGAGTCTTCTCCTTGTCCCATTTTTGCATAACCGTGCCCCCCAACTCTTCTCGCATCGAAGACACCGCAGCGCCCAATGCACTCAAAACACCCGGATGGCAAGGCACCATCACCTGAGGGATTTGGAGCGCCTCCGCCAACGCAAACACATGCAGTCCACCCGCACCTCCAAATCCCATTAAGGTAAATAAAGCCGGATCAAATCCGCGCTGAACCGAAATTACCCGAATGGCATTTTCCATATGTAAATTGACCAAACGCAACACACCTTCCGCCGCTTGCACCGCCGTCAGCCCCCCCATCTCACGACCCAACTGGGTTAAAGCGTCTACCGCGGCATCCACATCAAGAGTCATCCGCCCCTGTAAAAAGTTTTGAGGTCGAATATTCCCTAAAACGACATGCGCATCTGTAACCGTAGGCGGACCACCGGCACCATAACATGCAGGTCCCGGCACAGCCGATGCCGAAGCAGGCCCCACCTGTAAAGCGCCACCAGAGTCGACCGACGCAATAGATCCCCCTCCCGCGCCCACCGTGTGCACATCGACCATAGGTACCCCAATCGGAAAGGACTCCAAACAAATTTCAGTCGTAAGTCCTGGTGCGTCTTGGATCAACGCCACATCACTCGACGTTCCCCCCATATCAAAGGTAATCAAATTCAAGGCCTTCACCCGATCCGAAGCCTTCGCAAGCTCTAAAGCACCTTGAAGTCCCGCCGCCGGGCCAGACAACAGGGTTTGAACCGCCAAAGCTCCCGCCCGTTGTGGGGATAAAATCCCGCCATTGGACTGCATAATTTTCAATCCATGCAACTGAAGAGCTTCGGCCTGCGCTTCCAGCAAATCCAAATAGCGAGTCATCTCCGGTTGTACATACGCATTCACCACCGTGGTCGAACAGCGTTCATATTCGCGGAACACTGGTAAAATTTCATGCGACAACGAGACTTGGAATCCAGCGTCTCGAAGAAAACGACCCACCTCTTGTTCATGTTCTGGGCGCAAAAAACTGAACAAAAAGACCACGGCAACCGCGTCCACCTCTAAGTCCCGAAGTTGATCCAGCAAACCCGGTAATGCCTCCACATCCAAGGGCGTCAAAATCGATCCATCCGCCGCCACCCGTTCTTTAATTTCCAACCGACGCGAACGGGGAATCAGCGGAGCTGGTTTTTGTGGACACAACGCATACAAGTCCGGACGGGTTTGTCGCCCCAATTCCAACACATCCCTAAAGCCCTCCGTGGTAATCAACGCACAGCGTGCACCCGTTCTCTCCAACAACGCATTGGTCGCCACCGTACTACTATGAATCAAGCGGGCAGCTTCCCCTTTCGAAACCTCAGAGGCCCCCTCCAACACCGCTCGCTCAAACTGCCCTGGCGTCGATGGCAATTTCCAAGAACGCAGCTCCCCATTCACCAGACCTATCACATCCGTGAAGGTTCCCCCAGTATCTACCCCTATTCTCATTTCCGATTTTTGCATCTGTCCTCTCTAAGCCTTCGTCCATATAGATCAAGGCATTAGCACCCACAGCCCCTTCAGTTTTTTACCGACCGAGGATGGGCGCGATGATACACTTCCTTCATACGTTCAATTGAAACTTGGGTATAAATTTGGGTAGTCGACAAACTACTGTGACCCAATAATTCCTGCACACTTCTTAAGTCAGCACCCGCATCCAACAAATGTGTTGCAAAAGAATGCCGCAAAGCATGCGGATACAAATCCACCGGTAAATTTGCAGTGGCCAACATGATCTTCATCATCCGTTGAATGGATCGATTACTAATACCACTCCCCAACTTATTCAAAAACAACTCTTTCGGTGCCGGGTAAATATTCAGGAAAGATAAAAAGCGTTCACGTCCTTCCAGCGCGTTATACAAGGCATCCACCGCAGGATTCCCTAACGCACAAATCCGCTCTTTCTTTCCTTTCCCTAAAACCCGAATGACGCCCGAAATAAGATCCACCCGATCTTCACGCAACCCCGTCAGTTCACTAATCCGAATCCCACTACTGTACAGCACTTCCAAAATTGCAGTGTCTCGCAACACTTGATAGTCATGAAACACATCCTGTGCACCACTCGCCTCATGCAGGAGACGAGGTGCATCCAATAGCCGACCGATCTCAGCAGGACTTAAGATCTGAGGCAGATTTTTATCTTTTCGGGGCTGCGGCAAACCCGAAAACGGATTCACCTTCACCAAGCCTTCCCTCAACAAATATCTATAAAAACTCCGTAGACTAGAAAGCTTACGTCCTGTGGTAGTAGGCATGGCACCACTTTTCTGCACTTCCACCAAAAATCCTCTGGCCTGAATGCGGGTAACCGTCGGCCAGGCATAGGGAGCGGGTTGATCCGGCCACACAAAAGCAGCAAACTGATAGATATCCCGAAAATAAGCGTCTAAGGTATGCGCAGAGGCATCTTTTTCACCCTGCAAATAAATACCAAAGTTTTCCAAATGGGGATCGGATTTTATTTTTTCCAGAGCATCGCCTTGAGTTCGCGGGTGAGATATTTTGAATCAGACCAATCACGTCCCTCCGGATGCTTCCACAATTCAGCACTGGCCCTCAACACATCCGTTCGGGAAACAACCCCCATTAATTTACCCTCATCCACCACCGGCAAGCGCCGGTAAGATCGATGCATCAAAATACCAGCCACCGTAAATAAATCCGCCTTCATGCCAATCGTTTCTGGATGAGGTACCATATATTCAGCAACCGTTCCCCCGGGCAACGAGCTATACGCGGCCGAGGCAAATATGCCCATACAATCCTTTTCAGATAACATCCCGAGCAACACCCCCTCCTCCGTTACCGGGGCACCAGACACATCAAGTTTCATCATTTTAAGAATGGCTTCATAAATGTTTAAATCAGGACTCAGGGTCACCACTTTTGTGGTCATGAAACTTTCTACGAGGGGTACTTTCGTCATATTAATTCTCCTTTATTTATCTCTATTGTGACCCCGAACAGGGAAGATTTCAACCCTCAAATTTTCACAGAGGACATCCGCAGCGCCTATAGCTTCTTATGTGAAAAGTTTAACACACGAATCGCTCCATGATTTAGAGCCATTCGTGTGAATGAAGAACAAAACTTATGTAGATAAATCTTCTTCGCTCCCATTTCCTGAAGCTTCACTACGGGAATCCGTCAGAGGAATCTGGACAATTTTTTGGCCTTTGACTTTTAATTTGGAATGCTTGCTTCCCTCTTTTCCTTCCCACTGTTCGTACTGAAGCGCCCCCAATACCAACACCCCATCTCCTTTGCTGATATTTTGTTCGATATACTGCGCCTGTTCATTCCAACAGACCACATCCACAAAATGCATCTTTCCAGACCATTCTCCTTTATCATTTTTATAACTTTCAGGAATACCGATTCCCACATTCGCGACCTTGGAACCATTCTTTAAGGTTCGAAGCTGAGGGGCAAAAGTTACTTTTCCTACGAGTTGCACATGATTCATACGGTTCATAATTTTATCCTGGGTAATGTCAGAGGAAACGTCCCCTGATCATCTACCCGAAAGCACGCAAAGCTCCGTTTTCCGCAAAAAAATGAAAAAAAATCAAAAGCACCAATTGATACTCGTCAAGGGACCTCTTTTTCAAGTATAGCATTCTCATGCGCTGCCCGTTCTCATTTCTCTACCTCCTGCTTAGTTTGTGGGGGGGAACTTTTCTTTTTGCAGATGATGTACCCGTTGCTCCTCTCACCAAAATCTCTGAACCGACTTGGGGTGAAATTTATCAACTTTCTTCAGAGGGACTCACCGTATGGGTCTCTCCCGCAACAGCAGGCATCGTCTCCTTAAAATTTAAAGGAGATGACGAAATGTTAGAAAAGCCTATCCAAATTTCGGCATTTTCTGCTACAGCACAAACCGACCCTGCTCCATTATGGGAGAACCGCGCATGGCGTACCAGCGAAGGACGACAGGTCGTCATGCTGACTCAAAATTTTGGTCCGCCGCTCAGCCTGAGAATCGTTCATTTAATTGAACTCTCCGCCTCCGGGGAACAATTAAGACAAACCACCCGCATCACCGCTACCGGCCCCGGAGATCCTGAACTCTTAGCCCCTCAACTCCACATTGCGTTAACCCCGCCCGATCGCATTCTCAAAAAAGAACAACTCATATTTACCCAAGTGCAAGACCTGCTCTGCCAATGGGAAAGTCGCTGGGAAATCGAAATGCCCGCTCAATTTTTGAGTAACACCCTCCATTACGCTCCTGCAGAAGGTCACCCAAACTTCACCAGCACTCCCGAAAAAAGCTTTTCTTTACCTCCTCAGGGATGGACCATGATCCACAGTATCCTTTTAGACGTTTCGACCCTTACCACTCCTGACCCCCAGGCAATAGAACTATGGTCTCATTCAGAAAAGTAACGTTCACCTTCCTCGGACTGTTCCTGTGCGCCTCGGCTCTTAGTAGCTGTAGCACCCCGGTGGCAACCCAGGATCGCATTAAATCCGTGTCATGGGTCAATGCCCAACCCGTCTCCTTTCAACATATCGAAACCATGTTTTGTGAATCCAAAACACCGGCCATACTCGAGGAATTACCGGCATACAGCGAACAAGCCGTCAGTGTAGATTATCTGCGCTATGAAGATTGCAACGTCAAAACCAAAGCCGTCATTGCAGGCAATCAAATCTCTATGGGCAGCGGCTACATCCCCCCCCCTATTCGCACAAGCAGCCAAGGGGAGTATAATTTGCGCATTCAATTCAGAAACGGTTCAGAAGGACCCACCACGAAATTGACCCTAGAACCTCTCAGCCTTATGCAGGCCCGTTTACAGCCCTCTACAGGAAACTAACCCCTTCTCTCAATCCTCGATTTGCACATCCAGCATCAGCTCTTCGCCAATGCGGGACAAACGCGATTCCAACACGTTCAAATCAATCTGTGCAGGCAACCCGACTTCAAAACCGGCTTTGAACAAAATTTCGCCTGACATCGGTGCATTTTCCAAAGAAGTATCCATCGATTCCACGTTGATATTCAGATCATGTAAAACATCGGTAATTGCCAACACAATGCCCGGTCGGTCTTGGCCTAAACATTCCAGATGCACAGAACGCGTAGACTGGGAGGGATGATTTGCGACCTGACTCCACTGACACTGTAATTGAAAAGACGTCTTGAGCACCTCCAACGAAGACTCAAATGCAGCCTGCTCAGACGCGGGCAACGAAAATTCAATTATCCCAGCGAACTGATCCTGAAGCTGAGCCAAACGACTCTCCAGCCAACTCCCTTGATGTTGCTGAATGAGTTCAGCCAACGATTCAACTATACCAGGACGATCAGGTCCCAACACGGTCATCACCACAATCAAATTCACCGATTCCCCTCACTAGGTTGTGAAGGCATTTCTACCCCACCTTCCACCATGAAGCCCGCTTCTCCATTATCACGAAGACGAATGGGAACCCCGGGAGAGGCCTGATAATAAGTGCGGCCCACCGGAATGCCATCGGCTTGAAATTTACAGAGAACCACCTGCTGCGGAGAGACATAATGAAGAGTCGCCACTTCCCCGACACTATTCATTTTGATGAACGGATCATAAAACTTCAAATAGCGTTCTAAATAATAAGTGGCCAACACCATGGTATTGTTATAGTTCGTGACCCGCATCATGATTTCATCACGGCCATTGCGGTGAATGCTAATCATTTCAAACACCCGGTCATTTTTTCTTCTCTTAACAGAATCTTCAAGCACGCCATTTGAAACATCAAAAAGAAGCGGAGCACCTTGGAAGTTTTCCCCCACCACCTTCACATCCTGCAAACAGCGATAACTCATGGCTTGCGTGACCATAAACAACTGCATTAAATCAAAGGTCCGCACTGAGGTCTCCCCTGGTGGAATGACCCAAGGAATTTCAAAAAATGGTACTTTGGTACGGGGAACAACCCGGTTTTCTAAGGTACGCAACCTTAAGATCAAAAGATCTTCGGTATCTTCTGTCCCCAAGCGTATCACTTCCCCTGAATTGTTGGTAATCTCAACCCGCAATGGAATCCCTTCATATTTCAAATAAGTAGAGGCCCCCAATGAAGTCGAGATTTCAACTTGTGCAAAAGTCAGACTCGTAAAGGTCAATAGTAGCCAGCATACAAAGAGTTTCATATCAATTCCTCAGCGCCCCGTCGCTAAACGCGCCGCAACTTTATTAGGCAGCCCAGCTGCCAAAATCTTTTCTTGAACCTTTGAAATATCATATTCCAAACGACGTAATTCCACCGTGTTGTTCATCATATCAAAAATCGCATAGGCGGCACGCGGATCTCCATCACGTGGTTGCCCCACACTGCCTACATTGATGAAGTATTTCCGGCCCACTTTAATTTTAATTTTAGAATACAGACCCGAACGTACTTCATCCCCTTTCTCAAACGCCACAGGAATATGGGTATGACCATAGAAACAAACCGACGTGGTTTGGTAGTTGAAATTAGACTCCGCGTCATAGCGATCTAATACATAACCCCACTTGTGAGGATTGTCCAAAGTACTGTGCACAATGGTAAAGCTTTCCACCCGGCGCGAATACGGCAAATCATGTAACCATGCTTTTTGCTCATCCGTCAATTGATTGCGCGTCCAATTGATTACTTCCGCCGCCATGGGATGAAAACCAACCAATTTATCGTCTCGCGACCCATAATAATCATGATTCCCCATCACAACCGGAGCCCCCAGCTCTCGAATACGTTCCAGACACTCACTGGGGTTTGCATTGTATCCAATCAAGTCTCCAATACAAACATGATGGGTAACCCCTTGCTCTTCGGCATCGGCCAAAACAGTTTCGAGGGCTTCAAGGTTGGCGTGAATATCACCAAGAATCGCGTATTTCATATGGGTTCTACTTTGTGGGAATTAAGCGGAGATGTCGATAGTGGAATGAGGTTAAACCAATACCATAGGGTTATTTTATTTTGGGTACAAACAGAATCTCGTCTTTTAAGATGTCGATGCGTTCAACGACTTCATTGAGTTGCGCTTGGAGCTCAGGATCCGAGAGGAGGTCATCACCAAAACTTTCTTCCTGAAGTTGCTCAATCCAGTAAGAAGGAACTGAGATCATGCCAATTTTCAAACCGGCCACTCTCACCTGAATACCTTCCTCTGTTTGATCCAATTTCAGACTTAAAATCCATAAAATTCTTTTCTGGCCCTCTGCCCCTACCCGTAAATTAAGTTTCAAGACCCCTGGTTCAAAATCAACCCGCAGAAGTTGAGAAACTTCGGGGTTGGTCTGCTCAATCCAATAATTGACCTCTAATTCACTCAAGACAACCTCGTGATCGGGCATCTCAAACTTTTCAGGAATGCCACCCTCTGCAGTAAGTAAGTTATTTGAAATCAGGGTTTCACGAACCTGAGCTTCCTCCGTAGGCGTCAACGCGATGGGTTCAAAAGCTTCCACCACATTGCGTTTGATCTGCCAACCAATAAACATCCCTATTAAAACCAAGAGGGCCAAGACTACCAAACAGCCTCCACACCCTACGAACCAACAGCTGCGATTACTTTTCGGTTGGGAGTCTTTATTCAGAGGAGGAGGAAGTGAGTCTGTCATAATATGGGGGTTAAACGTATTGAGACATGATGTCCAGCATTTCTTTTACAGCCTTGGGCAGGCCTACCATTAAAGCCCGTGCAACTATACTGTGTCCAATATTGAGGGTATGTAGGTGCGGCACAGGAAACAACGCTTGCAGATTATCCAAATTTAAACCATGCCCTGCATTCACTTGAATTCCCAAGGCATGCGCTTGCCTCGCTCCGGCGATTAATTCCTGCAAACATAGCTCTCGCTTCGCGCCCT
The DNA here is from genome assembly GCA_029719485.1 of Kiritimatiellota bacterium B12222. Classification (GTDB taxonomy): domain Bacteria; phylum Verrucomicrobiota; class Kiritimatiellia; order SS1-B-03-39; family UBA6053; genus UBA6053. The sequence continues at coordinate 3,161,103 of CP120722.1, forward strand.
CTACGTCACAAAAAGTCCCCGTATGCAATTCAATCATCGGCACCTGCAATTCACCCGCGGCCGCAATTTGCGCAGGATCAGGATCAATAAACAAACTTACCGCAATGCCCGCATCTTTAAATCGACGGCAACTTTGTGACAAAGCTTCATAATTCCCCACCACATCTAATCCACCCTCAGTGGTCACTTCTTCCCTCTTTTCAGGAACCAAACACACTTCATCAGGCTGAACCTGCAAGGCGATCTCAACAATTTCAGGATGATTGCCCATTTCCAAATTCAAGGGCAGAGGCTGACCTCTCCGCATGTCCCACACATCTTGATCTTGGATATGCCGACGATCTTCACGCAAATGAACGGTAATGCCATGCGCACCCGCTTCCGCAGCCAAACAGGCCGCTTCAAGCGGAGAGGGATAACAGGTACCCCTCGCCTGACGAACCGTTGCAATATGATCAACATTTACACCTAAATACATCGCACACAATCCTTCATTAAAATGACTCCGGACCAGGCTTGGCCACCGGTGATTTGGTTTTAACTTCTGAAAAAGAAGGTTGATACGCCACACACAACCCGCGCCCCCGTTGTTTGCCTTCCTGCATGGCCAACAGGGCCCGATCAATCAACACCATCGGATTTCGACCATCCTGAGGCATTGAAGCCAAGCCCACGCCCACCGAAAATCGAATCTGTGCCCCCTCAAACTCCAACCTAGCCTGTTTAATTTCTTCACTGATCCTCATCGCAGCCGACAAGTGATCCGCAACATCCCCCTTCATCACCAATAGAAAACAATCCTCCTCCCATCTCCCCACCAAATCACGTTCTCGACAATGATCCATCAATAGACGACCCGCCTCTTTTAACAATCGATCCCCAAACGCTCTCCCGTACTTTTCATTGTAACTCTCTAATTGATCCACATCAGCACATAATATCGTCATGTTCCGACCCGCCCGACGTTGACTCGCAGCCATACGACGTACCGCCCGAGGAATCCGGTCGGCCTTCAATACACCCGTCAAGTCATCTACCGCTGCCGTTTGACTCATCTCTTCCGGCTGATAAGGCCACTCCGAAGGAAGCACCACCCCATCAGCCCCCTTTCTCCCTGCAACGCTCTGCTCCATCCACACCTGAAGAGCTGTGACATCAAAATCCAACAGACGCATAGAGAGCTGTGCACCCTCAACACCTTCCCGCTTGAGTAACGGAATCAAACGCTGCGCCACAGCAGGTAGGTTTTCGGGCGGACACTCAAACAGCCCCAAAAAGGTCTGTTCAGGTAAACGGAAGATCTCGTCTTCCTTGCGAACACTAGCTTTGAGACGCTCAAACAAGGCCTCTTCATCCGAAACTGAAGCCAGATCAAAACAAATGAGGCCTAATTGTGCATTTTTTTGACTGCGGAGCCGCTTCATCAACAACAACACCGCTTCACTGATCTGCAAAATCCCCTCTTCATGATCTTCGGCCGTCAATTGCATCTTCCTGAAACGCAAATGACTCATCAAAAGCGCCAAGACCACAAAAGCTCCTGCTGAAAACAGCAGGAGTTGGATAATAATGACCAAGATATTCAAAAGATCAAAAGCGACCGCTTAACTTAAATAATACGGGGTCCAAGTTCACCAGGCTCAAAGTAGCTCGCATGAACCATATCAAAACTCATGGAGATTTCATGACCTGACTTCGCTTTATCTTTTCCATCTACCCGAGCAATAAAGGCATTATCACCCACAGAAAGATACAACATGATTTCAGCCCCCATGGGCTCAACCACTTCTACTTTAGATTTCACCAAAGTCTCTGGATCAGGATTGGAAACCAAAACGGAATCCTGTAAATTCTCAGGACGAATCCCCATGGTGACTTTTTTCGTACCCGCATTCGTGAGCGCACTCACATGCTTTTCATGTACTTTCACTTCCATGGCATCATTTTTGAACACCAATCCGTTAGCACCTTGCGCCAACTCACCGTCGAAGAAGTTCATAGGAGGACTGCCAATGAATCCAGCCACAAAGCGGTTTTTAGGATTAGAATAAATTTCCAACGGTGTGTCCACCTGTTGCATAATCCCATCTTTCATCACTACAATCCGGTCACCCATGGTCATCGCTTCCACTTGATCATGCGTCACGTAAATCATGGTGGATTGCAATTGATTGTGCAATTTGCTGATTTCCATCCGCATTTGCACCCGCATTTTCGCATCCAAGTTGGATAAAGGCTCATCAAACAAAAACGCTTTGGGCTGACGTACAATCGCACGACCTACCGCTACCCGCTGACGTTGTCCACCAGACAGCGCTTTAGGTTTACGCTCTAACAGCTCTTCAATGCCTAAAATGGCCGCAGCTTCACGAACGCGTTTATCAATTTCCGCACGAGGCATTTTGCGCAGTTTCAAACCAAACGCCATATTCTTGTAAACCGTCATATGAGGATACAACGCATAGTTTTGGAAAACCATGGCAATGTCGCGATCCTTAGGCGGCACGTCGTTTACAATGCGCCCCCCAATATTGATGGTACCCTTGGAGATTTCTTCCAAGCCTGCGATCATCCGCAATGTCGTTGATTTTCCACAACCGGAAGGTCCAACAAAAACCATAAATTCTTTATCTTTAATCTCTAATGAGAAATCACGAACCGCGGTGACATCACCCGGATAAACTTTGAAAACATTTTGCAGAATCACTTCAGACATTTAAATAACTCCTTGAGGTCTAAAAAATACGAGGAGCATCCCTAGTAGTATCTCTTACTATGGTCAACGAAAATCCTCCTCTCATGAGGTTTAATTACGACAGAACGGCCATTCACCACCAAAATTATAGATTTAAGCATCCAATTAAAGCAATAGGTAAATCAAAATCTACCCTCACCCATCCCACAGGGTCAATTTTGCCCTCAAGCACACCCCCTCGCTTTACCCCAAACAGCTCCCTTCGCTCAGCCCCATAAAAAACTCGTCATCGGCCTCTCAATTTGTTTAAAGCCCCTCCATGAAAAAATTATTGATTACCGGGGCCAACGGTTTTGTGGGTCACCACGCCATTCGTGAATTCAAGACACACGGATATGAGGTTTACGAGGGCGTCGGCCCCAGCTCACACCCCACCAACGACCATCAAGTCCCCTTTAATCTCCAAAACTACGAGATCATGAGTTTTGTGGTCAACCAGATCAAACCCGACGCCTGCCTGCATTTGGCCGGCCAAGCCCATATTCCTTTCTGTGAAAATGACCCCGTTACCGCCAATGATTTAAATGTCACCGGCACCGTACGCCTGCTGGAAGCCTTCAGACGCCATCAACCCGAAGCCCGTATCGTCGTCGTCACCTCTGCAGAGGTCTATGGACACAAACCCTCAGGGCATATCGTCACTGAAACAGATCCCCTGTGCCCCACCACCCTCTACGGCATCACCAAACAAGCCGCCGACGAAGCCTCCCTCGCTTTTGCAAACCAAATTGGCATTCCCGTCATGACCGCCCGCCCTTGGAACCACATCGGCCCCGGTCAACACCCCCGCTTTGTCGCTGCAGCTTTTGCCCGTCAATTTGCTGCCTTCACTCAAGGTGCCCCCCCCGAAATGAAAACAGGCAACCTCGAAAGTCAACGCGACTTCACCGATGTGCGCGATGTCGTACGCGGTTACCGCCTCATCATGGAAAATGGCACCCCAGGCCAAGCCTATAATTTATCCTCAAGCCATCTGCGCCCCATTCGTGATCTCATCGAAGGCTTTGTCGAAATTTCAGGCATTCGCCCCAGCATGGAAGTCGACCCCGCCCTCTTCCGCCCCACCGACTCAACCCCCATGCTCTGCACCGAAAAAATCAGCACCCAATGCGGATGGCAACCTAAAATTCCACTAGAACAATCGTTGAAAGATATTCTACAGGAACAGATCGACCTTATCGAAAAATGAGCCTCCCTCCCCGCCTGCAAGGCTGGGTAGATCAGCTGACGCAACACCATCACTATCGGGTAGACCTCACCCTGACCCAAAATCGGCGGAGCATGATCTCCATCCAACAACAGGGACCACGCCATGCTTCCATCCGCATGCACCACTCTTTTGCAGAAGCCCCTCAGCCCATTCTGGAAAATTTAGAAAACTACCTGCTCACCCAAAATCCCTCCTATTGGAAACCCGTCGCAGCCTTCGCTCGAAACATTCCCGTCAGTTGCAAAAAAAAGAGTCGCCCCCTCCCCACCGTTCCGGGAAAATACATCAACCTTCAAAAAGAACTCGACTACGTCAAACAACGATATTTTGAAACCCCACCCCAAGCCACCATCGCCTGGGGCAAAGCCGGAACCTCCCGCCGACGCAAACGCCGCAGCATTCGCTTCGGCAGTTGGCATTCCGATAGTCAACAAGTGCACATCCATCCTTTACTCGATCAAGAATGGATCCCCCTCTCTTTCATGCACTACTTGATCTATCATGAACTCTGCCACGCCGTCGCCCCACCCTACACCGACAACACAGGAAGACACCACATCCATCATCGCGAATTCAAAGCCCTCGAAAAGCAATTTCCAGACCTCAAACAAATGGAAAAATTGAGCACACAAATCTTCAAAAAATTGGTCAAAATGGGAATGTGATTTTTTTTCAATTTTACAGTTGCCAAAGTACACGAACATGGTGTACAACCCTCCCACATTGCGAGCGTAGCTCAGTGGTAGAGCTTCTCGTTGCCAACGAGATTGTCGTGAGTTCGAATCTCATCGCTCGCTCCAATTTAATCCCCCTGTGAAAGCAGGGGGATTTTTTTGTGCCCCCGTCATATCCGCAACATCCGCTAATTTTGTTTGCAGAGCTTCTGCTTCCCGCGTAGCATATCCCCCATGAGCACGCCTACCTCCTGGGGCAACCTTCCCCACACCACTGCCACCCTCCTTCCAGTTAACCGACGCAAGGCAGCTTTCCCTGCGGTCGAAGACAAGGTCCTCCCTTACGGTCTCGGACGCAGCTACGGCGACAGTTGCCTCAACGACAAAGGAACCCTTCTGCTTACCCGGGGAATGGACCGATGGATTTCCTTCGATGAAGAAACGGGTATTATTTGTTGTGAAGCCGGAGTTTCACTTGACGAGATCCTGCGACTCGCTTCACCCAAAGGCTGGTTTCTTCCCGTCACCCCCGGCACCAGATTTGTCACCGTAGGGGGCGCAATTGCCAATGATGTGCACGGCAAAAATCATCATAAAGCCGGAAGCTTCAGCACCTGCGTTCTCGACTTCGAACTCCTCCGCTCCGACCAATCCCGCACCCTCTGCTCCCGCAGCAAAAACGCCTCCCTTTTTCACGCCACCATCGCCGGACTCGGACTCACCGGACTCATCACCTTCGCCACCTTGCAATTGAGACGCATCGTCTCCCCCATGATCGAGGTAGAACAAATCCGCATGCACCATCTGAACGATTTTTTCAGACTGGCCGACGAGTCCAATCACAGTCACGAATACACTGTCGCATGGATCGATGGATTGGCCCGTGGAGAAAGTGTAGGCTCCGGTATTTTTATCCGCGGAAATCACGCCAGCGAAGCTTCAGACCTATCCTGGAAAGCCAAAAAAACGGCGGCCATCCCTCTCAACGCTCCCAGCTGGCTGCTTCAAAAACAAAGCGTAAAAATCTTTAACGCCCTCTACTCCAAAAAAGTGAAAGGCGAACGACAAGCAGGCTCCGAACACTTTCTTCCTTTCTTCTACCCCCTGGATGCCGTCGACAACTGGAACCGACTCTACGGCAAACGCGGATTCTATCAGTACCAATGCGTGGTTCCCCGTGACGGAAACCGCGGGCCCATTCATGAAATCCTCGACCGTATCGCCAACAGCGGTCAAGCCTCTTTCCTCGCAGTACTCAAAGTCTTCGGTGATCAAAAACCAGAAGGCCTGCTTAGCTTTGCACGTGCCGGGGTTACCCTCGCCATGGACTTCCCCAATCGCGGCCCCAAAACCCTCAAACTCATGAATGAACTCGACGAAGTCGTTCGTCAAGCTGGCGGTGCACTCTACCCCGCAAAAGACGCCCGCATGAACCCGGAAGATTTCAAAATGGCCTACCCTGCCCTCAACACTTTCACAGAAAAAATCGACCCCGCATTTAGCAGTAGCTTTTGGCGACGCATGCATACCTAACAAGTGACCTCTGACCTCTGACCATTGACCTCTGACCTCTGACCTCTGACCATTGACCTCTAACCATGACCCACTCCAATTCCACCACCACACTTATTCTGGGTGCCACCTCCGCGATGGCCGAGCATAGCGCTCGTCTCCTCGCCACCGATGGTGACGCCCTCTTTCTCGCCGCCCGCAATCCGGAAGATCTAGCCCCCATGGCAGAAGATCTCAAAGTGCGCGGAGCAAGTGCCGTCACCATCCTTCCAGCATTCGACGCCTTAAAGCCTGACACCTTTGCCGACATCATTAACCAAGCTGCCCCATTCGACCGCGTACTCATCGCACACGGCAGCCTGCCCGATCAAGAGGACTGCCAAGATTCTCTCTCAAAAATCAAACAGGAACTGCAGATCAACTTCCAGTCCACCGTAGATCTTTGCACCCTCTGCGCAGAAAAATTTATCGACCAAGGAAGCGGAACCCTCGCCGTTATTTCATCCGTCGCCGGATTGCGTGGACGCCAAAGCAATTACATCTACGGCGCCGCCAAAGGCGGACTCAACACCTTCCTGCAAGGCTTGCGTAATCGACTCCAGACTAAAGGCATTCGCGTCATCACCCTCCTCCCTGGATTTGTGGATACCCCCATGACTGCCGACATCAAAAAAGGCCCCTTATTTATCTCCGCAGAACAAGCCGGCATCTGCATTCACAAAGCCATCACGAAAAGTAAATCCGACATCGTCTACGTACCATCCTTCTGGCGTTTCATCATGTGGATCATCCGCTCCATTCCCGAACCCATCTTCAAACGCCTGAAACTATAATCCGCATCAAAAGCCCTGCGCACTCCCAGAGGGCCGAACGCTAACCCAAGACTCAGCCCGCTTACACGGACAACAACCCACGGTTACATCAAGGTCTAGGCACCCGAATCAACAGAGGAACTTCTATTGACCCCATTGTCATAGAGTTGTTTTTCTTTTCCAAACAAAAGAATCACCACATTATTTACAATGAAGATCAAACAGACAAATACCCCCGCGACACCCGCGTTTTCATTACATCTCTCTGACCTTTTTTGATTGCCTACAACCCATAATTTAAAAAAGTCTAATCGATCATATTCGTTTGGAGTTAAGTCCGTTTTAACCAACTCTCTTTCGATGCCATTTATGGCAGCTTCCGTTGAAAGTTTGCTATTCATCAGCGGCCTTTGAAGAAAAATATACCCTCCAAAGAATACCGCAACCACGATGTTAAATATCAATATTTTCTTTTTCATCCATTTACATCCATAACAGGGTCAGGGTGAGGAACGCGAACACGTCTCACTAACCGGGGCTTCGATACTGCGTTTAAATTTTTTAATGATCTTATAAATCAGGATGGTGAGAAGACAGAAGACCAGGAGTTCCAACCATCCCAGAACTAATATCGCAACATTTCCTCCAACACCATCATACATTTCATTTCCATCATTTCTTGCGATCTGAATGTTAAGAGGGAGTTCTATGGTCAGTCTGGAATGGCACTAACTTAAGCCTTATTTGGTATCAAAATGATGATAAACATGCCCCCGGATGGGGGCAACGCAGTAAGCCCAGGGGTAAAGGAGGAACGACTGCAGCCCCGGGTACAGGGCTGAGGATTTTGGGCGCCCCGGAGGGATGCGGGCGACCATTTGCAAAGGGTTCTTGCCTGAGTCCCCGTTAAGCCCGGCCCCCTCCGGGGCCCGTATGTATTTATCTATTTTCCCAGAGCGGCACTCCTTCGTCGCTTGCCCTGGGCTAAACGCGTTAGCCCCTCCGGGGCTGCACCATGGCCTTAAGGTAGTGTCAGTCGGTATGTATTTCGGATTATCCAGGTGATGAATACGGAGATGTTCACTGCTTTTTGAGAAAGGGCGTAAGGCTTTCAAAGTCATCTATCCATAGAGCCAAATATGGTATTTCTGCGTCAGTCTTCCACAAAAAAACGAAAAAGGGAGCATCGCAAATAAACCGTCTAGGCACAACAGGTCGTGGTGTGGGAGGCGCGCCAAAGGGCTCCATTCCAATCCCCGTCTCCACATGCACGCGAGCTCCAGCCTCGAAAAGCTCAAATTTGGTTAATTGAAACGCCTTCACAATTCTCCAAGGCTTCTCTTGGTCGCCATAATAAAGCGTACCACCCAACTTTGACATAAAAGAAGTCTCCTCCTCAAAGCTGGTATACGGAATCATAACGACATCTTGTCTATGAAGCGAACCGTCAGTCGCACCACCCCGTGTACCGTTGAATGGCTGCAAAATTGCCAGCTTCACATCCTCAAATGCCTTTTGAAAACGAAGCGGCTTCTCAGGTCGATAGATGATCAGCGTTTCATCCTCCCTTTCGGTAGAAATACTTAACATAAATGAACCTGATTTCGGCTGATGATCAAGAACCTGTACAACATCAGAATAGGTTGCACTGTATTTTCCTGCGGTCCCAAAAAATGAAACGTCCTTCACCTCTCCTGTACTTGAGTGAAAGTTGAGTGGCCGATTTTCAGAACGGAAAAATTTCTGTTTAAACTTCAGCTCCCGAAGTAAAATCCCGTAAGCCGCCAGCCCCTGCTCCACAACAGGAATTCGGTTAGGCTCCACCCTTATATCAAAGTCTCTGAGGATAGTGGCTGCGGTCTCTTCGGCAAAGGCTGGCGTCGCCGGTCCCGCGTATACAGCATATCCATCTTTCGGCATCACCTTATCCTCATCCCATTCAAAATCTTCCAGTTTTGTTATGAGAGGATTGGGCGGAACCACTTTTTCAAGGCGCCCCTGCTGGCAGGCATTTATCTTTTCCCAAGCGGCCTGAAAAAGAGGTGACCAAATCCAGGATTCCCCTTTGACCGGGATCCGTTCTACATCAAGGATAGCCTCCTGGGCCCCAACCCTGCAACAGAGCAGTAGGAGCATCAACATCACCATGAAAGGTAATTGATGGTGGATGGCACTCATTTTATCAGGTCTCATTCAACAATCCTCCTCAGGCCTTTCCTTCAGGTTCTCACCTGCAGGCGTTTGTTCGGTAGATTCATGGGGTAGCCAACGTGAGTATTCTGGGTTCGCGTTCTTCATGTCTTCATAGAGCCACACCATCCGGTCCAGAAACCAGACCTTCCCGGCGTAGATAAGCACGCTCCCTGTCACTGTGGACCAGACATTCAATTTCCACAGCCCCCAAATCAAAAACAACACCCCTATTCCAGTGACCCCGCTGAGCACGTTCGGAGCAATGCGATGGCACGGAGGAACCGGAACTTGTTTTCTGTTCATCCACACCCGTTCTCCTAACACCGCTTTGGAGGCCCAATGATCTGTAGAAATAGGTTTTCGAAACATGCGGGGATTGATCCAGGTCCAAAAAACAGCAAGCACAACCAGCCCCCACGCCCACCCCCCCAACCAAACCCGGCTCCAGATGGCAATAATGAGCACAGGAAGAACCGTAAACAGCGTCCAGACGCTCCAGGGATGAGCATGTCTCTCCCAGGTTGCATCTGACATCGCAAACAACTTTGACAGTTGGGATTCAAAGCTGTGGTGCTTGTCTTTCATACGCGAACATTTAACTCAGGGGATCCGAAGAATAATGCGGCTCTCAATAGGTTCATGGCCTCATCTTTATTTAAGGACGGTGACTTTTTCCTGCATGACAATTTGGGCTGATTCAGGAAGGGCTCCGAGAAGGATATGTTGGTCAACCTCGCCTGAAAATCCAAGAATAAACCCTTTAGGTCCGCTTGATCGAAGAATCAATACAGGGTTTAAATCTTCAATACTCGGAAGTCTGTCAGTATCTGTCTGAATTCGAATTAGGGTCAACTCCTGCTCAGGCAGACCCGACGAACCGCAACCAGAAAGAAGCATTCCCAAACAAAGTATTAGCACGGTAAATATCGATTTCATTATTCTCCTTATTTCAACTCTCAAGTAAAGCGGACCGCGTACTCGCGGTTCGCTTAGACACATTGTTGTGTATCATTATCCTTTTCCAAGTCTATGGGAAACAGTTGTCCCTGCTTCCACGCCACCGCTGGAGTAGCTTCTGGTTGAAACCCAACCTTCTTGATTTTGCGTAACAAATTACGGCAGGACATTCCAGTTGGATGAAAAACAAGTGTCCCAATCTTTTCAAAGGCGACATGCTCTACGACTATGGCTTGCCAGAGGAAAGGAAGCAACCCATCAATCTTGAATTCAACAATTTCCGTATTGAACATTTCCAATCGTGGCCTGTGCTCTGATTTTAGTGCAAGGTGATCTGCGGTCACGGTAAGAATGGCCGTCTCGCATGAACCATCCTCTCCCTTGCCAGGATACCCTAGCCGAACCTGATGTTGAATTTTTTTTATATTATTTACGCACAACGTTTTAATGATCGGGTCGAGGACCCTCGGTTTGATCGGTGTTTTGAGTAATCTAGCCTGGGTCAGGGTCATGCAAGCTCCAAGATTTATGTTGCATTTCGTAAACCGCAGAAGCCGTATGAACATTTCCTTCATGTTTAATGCCGTATTTTCCAGGAATAACCCTCCTCGAAAAATACCCTTTATGAAGCACATTACCCAACACATTCCCGAGACCCAACCACATGAAACCTAAACCAACGCTAAACCAAAGCGACCGGTTAAATTGATAGATTATCGGGTACAAAAATCAGGCTAAAGAAATCGTAAACCCCAGTAAAAATGCAATATTCCGATATTTGTGGTGAATAGATTTACAATGACCACATCGGGGAATCGAAATGGTGCTGCGTTCTGTTTTCTGAAAATTCTTACCTCGTACCTCCTTAAACATCGGGCATGTAAAAGATGCATTGGCTTCGGCAACTTTCTCACCGCAATAGTAGCATTTTTCAGAGTCATTCATTTTTACAGTTCAACGTTTAGCTGACTTGATCCGCGGCAGCGGATTCAGTCGGGTGTTTGGTTATGGTTTCCATTGTTTTCTGGGCGTTGAGTCTTCCTCTAATAACATAGAGCATCCCATTTTCTTAATCACTCATGAGCACTCGTTTACGAAACACTGAAATATCATATTTAAGATTTTCAGCTTTCTCGTTTGCCGGATCGATTTCGAGGGCTTGTTTTATAAATTTTTCTGCTTGTTCCATATCCCCTCCTTCACGGCGCCGATCATAGATATCTTTGGCCATTTGATAATACGCATCCGACTTCACATAATGGGCTATCTGCAACTCATCCTTAAAAATTTCCTTATCGTATAATTTTAATTCTACCTGAGATAATATATTAACAGCAAGTGCCCATTGTCCCTGGTCCATTGCTGAGAATGCTTTACCAAATAATGAATTCACTTCCTGTGATAACGCCTGTATGCGTACTTTTTCTTGCATGTTGAGGTTTTCGGAATCAGCCAAATCTTCAGCAGTGATACCTCCAAATGACTTTGGGCTTTTCTTGTCTGGATAAGATAGGTTGTGGACTTCATTGAAGCCATACTCCTCGGATTTCGTTTCATTTGAATCAGAAACCTCAAAGGTGCGACAACCATTGTTAAAAACAACAACAATGATGCTTAATACGAGGTATATGTTATTCTGTAGTTTCTGATTCATAACGTCAAGTCAAGCGGACCGCGTACCCGCGGTTCGCTTAGACGCATTGTTATGACTATTTGTTCCCATTATACTGCTCCGATTCGAAAGGAAAGATTCGACAAAAAGAGAATGACCAATCCGGCCAATATGGTTAAGGAAACTAAACGAACCAGCGATTTCGGTGATGTTCGATACTCCCACAGTATCCAAAGCAATGAACATGCTATGAGAGGCATGAAAATGTAGATTCCTGCTTCTGCAACTGAGTCATAATGAATGCTTCCGAAAAAGAAGTTTAGTATCAAGACTACAAAATATATTCCCAGGAGGATTGAGGGACTCACAGCAGATATACGTTTTCGATTACTCATAACGCCTTAAACCACCGGACGGAGGTACGACGTTCGGTGGGTTTTATTGTTCGATATTCAAGTTTTGATTTTGATTTCTATCTCACTCATATGCGAGGAAAAAATGCATCATACCCGCAGTACCTGCCATAACGAAGAGGGTAAGAAAAAAGCATGGAGTTAAATATAATATAAGCCCTTTCGTCTTGAGGATATCGCGGAAAACCAAGTTTAAACCGATAAGGTTTAGAGCCAAAGGAACGCATGGCAAAAAGAAAAACGGACTGAAGAAATCTGCTTTAGCAATTATTCGGAACGTAAGTGGTAGTCCAAAGAATGCAGTGAGGGTTACGAGTATTGTCATGAAGATGACCCGATTCATCTTAGATCGAGATTCGGAATATATTTCAGGTTTATCCATTTTAATCCATCGAACGGTTAGATGAGCGGACCCGAAGTATGAGGGTTCGCACGATATTTTTGTTGAGAAGGTGCATTTAATCATCCCTCATCTAAACTTTAAGGCTCTTTGATCGGTGTTGGTTGTGAAACATCTAAAATCACATTTTCGAGTTTTTCGAAACGGTATATAATCCCTTCTCGGGGACCATCCGCAACGGATTCATCCCATGCTGGGCTTAGGTGATCTGAAAAACTATAGCTAAGTGTGAGATCTCCGCTATCGTTTGTCTGAACGCTTACGTTAAATTTTGCAGCTTTCCGAAGTTTCTGTCCAGATTTTATGCGGTTAACGGTCGTCAAATAGAATAAATCATCCTTATTTTTGACTACGGGTATATACCTAGGACCTGGAGGTAAAATTATGGTGAGAGGCCAAATGAGTTCGATCTCTTCACCGGGTTTTATAGTTACATTATTTTTTTTCCCAGCAGTTGTAGTGGGGTTTGAGTCTTTGAGTTCCTCGTTTACAACAATATGTATCGTAGCCAGTTGACCCGAATCATTTCGAATGGTTACGCCTCTTTCGCCTTTATAGATATTCTGGCCAAGTCCGTATGGAACACAGCATAAGGATAACAGGGCGAGGTAGATATATTTTAAAATTCGTTTCATGTTCATCTCTCAACGCTTAGATGTGCGGACCGCGTACTCGCGGTTCGCACGATTTTATTGTTGGCTTATTACAGCTCTGGATGTTCATTTTCAATTTCAGATAATTCTAATGGAGGTGCGATTTCCTCTTCAAAAACGGCGACACCTTGGGTGCGCTTCAGTTCAAACAAGCCATCAAAATCTTCGTCTATAAACCCGTAGTCTCGATCTGCGTAACTCAGGTAGGAGAACCAAATTCGGTCGGTCTTTCCATCACCATTCCTGTCATCTCTGGTTGTAGCTATAGTCGATCTGGTTGTGTTACAGCCAGCCAAGCATACTGCTATTAAAAGACCAAACGTGGGAATTATATATTTCATGAATCCTTCATCTCGTTATGCCAACGTTAAGGCAACTGGACCGACGAAGGAGGTTCAGTTGGCCGTATGGTTGATCTTGGCATTTTAATCTCTAAAGTCTACACAAAACCAGAAACCAGCCTCAGCAACCCTTAATGGAAAGAAAAACAGGCCAGCTGTGGTTTGTTTTCTTTCGGCTCTTCGAATGGCTTTCATGACCTGTTCTTCTGCAGCATCAAAGTCTTCCTCATTTTCATCTGCAACCAGCGCAATGGCCATAAATGCACTTGGGCCGTCAATCAGTTCTCCTGACTCTACCCAATGATAATTCCGGCCATTTGCCCATGTTTTTCGGTGAATCAAGTAATGGTTCGACCGAATACTCAGATATGTAGCAAAATAGATAGCCACGCAGATCCCAGTCAAGATGAGTTTCCGTTTTTTCATTAAGTGGATCAACGTTTAGGCGCTGCGGACCCGAGGTACGAGGGTTCGCAGGCGTCATTTGTTATAGTGTTTGGTTAGCTGTATCCAGAAGCAAAAATCTCTATCCCAGCCATCTCTAGATTCACGGATCAAAGTCTGTAATTTTTCGAGCAACAGTGCACCCTTCTCTGAAAAGGGAAAGATGAGAGTCATTTCGTTTACCGCCTTTGCCTCCCCAACTACTATTTTTTCACCCTCAACCATTCTCAGAACGGTGGAGAGGACAATACTTTGAGTTTCCGAATGCGGATGATCAGAAACCTCTTCTGCGGTTTGGCAAAGCCATCTAAAATGAAGAATATCGCTCTCGAGTTGATCGAGGAATTCCTTTTCGATTTCCAAGTTTTTCATCTCTCTATAACGTTTAGATGAGCGGACCGTGTACTCGCGGTTCGCTCGATATTTTTGTTAGAAGTCAGTCGAAATTTTTCATCAAATCATTCATTTTCTTGAAGAGGTTCTTCATTTCAGTGATTTCATCATCAGACATTGGATCCCAAAAGCCTTTCTTGTTTCGCCGAAATCCTTCAATCACAGAATCAGCTGTATCGGTAATATAAAGCCTATCAAAAAGGCCATCACCATCATCATCAATTTTGTGAACACCGACCTTTGTTCCAGGCTTGATGAGGCATGATGATTTTCCTTTAGGCCCATGCGTAAAGATTACGATTGTCTCTCCGGCATCCATCAGCATCTCAGTCCTCGTGTCCAAACTTCCATCATGATCTAAGTCGATTTCCTCGAAAACTTTAATCACGTTCTCGCCACGACGCGTGGTTGTCTTTCTGTAGTTTACAAGCTCAGAGCCATTGACGGAACCTTCATGAACATCGGTCCTGAGAGACGATTCACCGGAAAAGACCACGCTAGATATCAAAAAAGCTAAAGTAGTAATAGGAAATTTCATTTTTTACGGGCCTAACGGTTAATTTGTCCGGACCGAGTACTCTCGGTGCGTTCGGTGTTATTGTTGTTTCGTTCAAGTTCCCCAAAAACTTCTGATGATTTGGTCTGGAATAATAAGTGTCAAAATAAGAATCGCTATACTACAGAAAATGAGACTGCGCTTCGCGTTCCGGGTACGTAGTTCTGACCAAACCCACATTGAGCACCCGATGATGCTTGGGAGTAGAACCATTGCGTAGATTCCAAGAAAGCCAATTAGATATATGGCCCCGCCAATATACGATTCCTTGTTGCGTGGCATTGATAAGATCAACTTAGTATATACTGACGATGATATAAAGGCCAAGGTGACAGGTAGAGACAGGGCTTTAAACCAAATTTTCATTTTATTGATCTAACTCTCAAGTCAAGCGGACCGTGTACTCGCGGTTCGCTTGGACGCATTGTTATGGTGTCTCCCAAATTATCCTATATTGCTTCTGTTTGGAATCTCGCCTGAGAATCTCAGTTGCCTTCTGTTGAAGATGCTTGGGCACTGATATTTCGTGGAATTCATTGCCCTCAATTATGCAGAAGATGTCTTCTTGTTTGAGCGCCTGCTCCACCAAAAGGGACTTACTTCCAATCACGCTTCCAATCACGACAAGATTGGAGATTTCCGTCAAGTCCTCTCTGATATTCTGCACGGTCGGGGATGGCTGATCTGCGGAGGTCTTCGTCTCCTGCATTGTGACACAGCCACTCATTGCGAGGCAAAGAACCGCGACATTCAAAATGGTTCTCATTTGTTTCTCCATAACTCTCAAGTCAAGCGGACCGCGTACTCGCGGTTCGCTTGGACGCATTGTTCTGTTTGCTTCGTTTTCTTTTAATGGTAAAACTCACCCAAATAACTGAACCAATTACCAAAATAAAACCAACCGTTTGGGATAAATAGATTGCGCCATAAGGTCCAAAACCGAGGACCCAATATGTGTACCATTTCTGCGGATTTTCATTTGAACCGTCGTTGCTAATCCATTGTGTTTCACGGAAAGCCTCAGAGAGATAATCGTGGGAAGGCGTATCAATCAAAACCCAAACACCCCAACGGTGGCCTGATATTTCCATGTCCAAAACCCCCATGGTTGTCGGGGAGGCTACAGCTGGCAACGCAGCAATCGCAATAAATCCCAGAATTATTGAAAATATCGAAAGTGTTTTCATTTTTTTCCACAGAACGTTTAAGGCAACTGGACCGACGAAGGAGGTTCAGTTAGCCTCATTGTTCTCCTACGGGAAAGCAACCATAAACTAAGACTCTCATCGTGTTTAGAATTTCCCCAGAAATTGCATCAAACTCTACAAGTACATGATGTTCTAGTTGATCTGGATTTTTCGGCGAAAGAATGAATATCGTCAAGAAAATCCTAGGTTGTTTTCCCGGAACGAAAGTATAGCCAACATCGCGGGCTAAGTTTATTTTTTCTTTAAGTACCGAGTGATAACTACCGTCAGGATTTTCAATCATCCCCCCCTCGGTCAGCAACGTGAGAGCGCGTGACTTATATTCATCCAGATTGCTTTCAGATACGTACAAAACCTTTTTGTTATTGTTTCCATATCGAGTTCCTGAAATGGATTCAGTTGACGTGCATCCTGTTACAAGAATAACCCCGACAAGAACTGTGATATAGATTTTTAGTTTCATGGAGAACGTTTAGATGAGCGGATCGAGGTACGAGATTCGCTCAATATTTTTGTTCTGTTTCACTCTATTGAGACTCCAAGGTCAATATATTGCATACAGTCTTCACAGACAAGAACCATGCACTCTTCTGATGGAGGTGAAGGGTTTTTCGGTTCAAGGTATTTCTTTTTCATCCTCTTCTTGCAGGATGGGCATTGTCGGGAAATAAAAAAATCAAATCGAAAGAGCGCAAAGATCCCTAGCGCCATTATGAACCCCATGAAATATGTTCCGGGTGCACCAACTAAATTTCGAGACTGTAACTCTGATAAAATCAAAAAAATTGCAATTATGCCAATGAACATTGATAACTTCCCGAAAATCAAACGTAAGAAGTAGTATTTGATGCTTCCGGCGAGTTTGTATGATTCAATTTCTTTCATTTCCTATACAGAACGTTTAAACGCTGCGGACCCGAAGTATGAGGGTTCGCTGGCGTTTTTGGTTATCTTTCAGTGTCTTTTTTAACAACTTTTTTTCGTAAATCATGAAGTTCAAACAATATCCAGACAGTTACCAAAGTGAATGCTCCTATGGTCAGGCAATAAGCATTGAAGAGGTGAGTTTTGTCGTATCCCGTCCAAGCATATTGGTTGTCAGATATAATATGCCAGATGCTTCCCAATCCGTTAATGATTAGCAGGAAGGCAGTTATTAATACAAATATACGTACGACTTTCATTCATTTCCTTTCATTTGCAGAGATAACGTCATACCTGACCGGACTGAGCTTGCGAAGTTCGGTCGAGGAAATGGTTATGTTTTCGGTAGAATATCTTCATCAATTTGGTTTGACTGCAAATGGGTCTCCTTCAACGGAAGGGTTCGCATCGCCATCAAATTCATTACCCAGAAAGTTCCACAGAGCCTTCCAGTATACAGGATCAATAGAGTATTTGGATTCTGATAGTATTACCACATTTTTCGTAACCACAACATGGTAGAACATTTTAGAATTAGGTTCATAGATGTTGTATTTGCTTTCCTTTGGTAATCCCCCGCTGCTAGTGAATATTTCCTGATAACTTTCCGATAAAAGAGAAAGAGCTTCCTCTTGATACTGCTTCACACCTACAGACATCAACTCCCCTGGGATTGCTGATTTGATACATAATATTGGGCCTTCAATTGATGAAGCCAAATACATACCCGGAAAAATATAGTACAATACTTTTTCATCATCACTACTGGGGGGACCTCCATCAAATGCATAGCGATTCAATACAAAACTACTCCACTGATCATTTGTAGCACATGAAGACAGTGCCAAAATTATTAAAGTCTTGAATACCATTCGGCAATAATTACTCATTTTCATAACGTCTAGGCGCTGCGGACCCGAAGTATGAGGGTTCGCAGGCGTTTTTGGTTGGGATTATATCTTTTCATCGTTTTACCCATTGTTTTACCCAAGATTGCGCCTCACTTTTTGCTGAATTAAGTGAGTCAGTTTCTCCGCCAAATATTGCACAGCCGATATCTTCATGGAACATGGCCCAGGAGTACATGCCTTGATTCGTAGATCGCCCGATTTGGGATGAAACTTTCGAGCCTTCTATATCTCCATAATAGTATTCTGATTTCCCGTCTGTCATTCGCCAGGCGATATTCATTCTTCACTCTCCCAACGTTTAAGGCAACTGGACCGACGAAGGAGGTTCATTTAGCCTCTTGGTTCTCCTTTACATTTTGAGCGATCAAATCACTTATCTCATCAAGAGACAAACATCCATCAACCACAATATCACTTTTGGGTTTCACTTTCCTATACATTTCAAGATATGGCAATCGGCCTTCCTTCAAATACCCCGATAGCTCATTCTTTAAATTATGTAATACGCATTCAGAATCATGGCTTGGGTCACTGAGATTGTCGCGTAAAAACCTTCGTGCCATCGCAACATCCAACGGAGTGTCTATAAACACCATGAAATCAATGTATCGCCCCGATTCATCATGAGCCCGTCCAAGTGGCGCATCATACAGGATAAACTTACTTTCATTCTTTGCGATGATTGATTCCAAAGCAGAAACGATACCTGGAGTCCTCCATTCATTGTAATCTCCCCCTCTAGACACCCACGCAATTAAGTCCTCAGGGTGGGTCGTCGTATCGTCAAATTCGTCAAAATAGATAGCAGTGCTACCGACCAGCTTTTCATTCAGTGCTTTGGTTACCGCAGTCTTACCGCCACCTGAAGGTGAGCTGATCCCAATTACGTAGGGCTTATCCTTTTTCATTTTCATTGGAGAACGTCAAGTCAAGCGGACCGTGTACTCGCGGTTCGCTTGGACGTATTGTTGTAAGCTTTTTTACGTATCTGGTCATCATTTAAAATTGAGATTTTGATCAATCCTATGGTACGCTAATGATTTAAATTGTTGAATTATTTTCGATACATACCCTGTAGGTCAGCATCAGGAATTAAACTTTCACCATTGAATTCTAAGGAATTTAGTTGATCAGGAGAGAAGTAATACATGAATCCTATTTTTGTATTTACTTCCTCACTTCTGGCACTGAAATTTATTTCAGTGTAAATTTTCCCATACCTTGCTTCCAAAATTTCACCCGTTTCAGGGTTTATTTTCGTTCGGACTCTAAACCAATACCCTTCAATATTATTTAATTCACTAGCTTTGGGGTCGTCTCTGTAAATATAACGGTCATTTTCTTTATATAATCCTTTAACTAATGAATATTCTTTTATGTAACCCGTAATAGGAGCATTACGACCTAATAACAATTCACTCGTAAATATTTCATTATCAGATTTCATTACGGGAATTAAACCGTCTTCCGGATTAGTAAATGTTAATGTTAATTTTGCTTCATAAGCTCTATCGTCAAATTTATGTTTTGTAAAATTAAATATTACATCAGGCACTTTACCTTTACCATATGGACTCACCCAATCACACTCCTCCAGATCGTAAGCAATAGGCGAAAGGGATTTAGGCATAGGGATTAGGTTTGAACCATTAACATATAAAGGTCTGGGATTTTTTTTGTTTTTTAGTTTTATAATAAATTCTTTATGAATGTGACTTGAATCAAGACCTACAACTTCCGCATCTTTATTCACTTCCCAGTAATCATATTTCCCGAAAGAATCCCAATAATTTTCACGTTCAACATGTATATATATTCTATTGTTACCCTTAGAACTAATACTCGCCACTCCATCAGTATCACTAAGTTCTGATACTCTATGGAAATTCTTATCGGTTATTGATTGTTGAATATATGTGTGATCAAATCTAATCCTTACCACAGCATTCTCAACAGGATCACTGTTTTCATCTTCAACCTTGACTGAAATATCAAACTTGTACGCTTCAGGGTCTACAGCACTACACCCTGCAGACAAATAGATAAAAATCATTAACAATAAAGTATACATCTTTAGTTGTTTCATAATTCTTCCTGTCCTAGCTGAGGAAATTTTCATATACAACGTTAACCTGTCCGGATCGACGAAGGAGATTCGGACGAGGGTTGTTGTTGTATGTTGCTTCGTTCCTCAGCTGTTACTTCTTTCATCCATGCTAAAAATCCTTTCAGTTCCTTTTCTGCTAATCGATCATCATCAAAAAAGCTTCCACCTGGGTTCTCTTGTATCCAGCAGTGTTTAAATTCATCACTACTAAAATATTCTGTCCAGGTTATAATTGAACCGTTAGTTTTTTTGATAAGGTAGGCAACGTGGAGACGTTCAGGATGTAGCCATCGGCGAAAAGCTACAGAACCATCGCTTAGGTCTCTCCAACCTGGATCTGGAATAGGCATTCGTCTTTTCAGTTTTCTTTCCTCATACAACGTTACCCTGTCCGGACCGAGGAACGAGGTTCGGACGAGGGCTTTTGTTGAAATTTTTCCTCCTCTACTCTCAACTGTATCAACCGTTGGGTTTTCGTCGCAAAAATTGAACAGTTCAAGGCCATGATACCTATCAACAACGCAACACTTTCAAAGCCGTCTCCACTAAGAAGCGATCCCAATCCTACAAAGACAAACATAACGCAAAGTCCTATGGTTGAGATCCTCAACAAAGGAAGGTTTTTCTCTAAGCGTACAATCAACTTCCGCCGCTCTAGCGGATCGAGCGTAATTGCAACCGCTTCGTCAATAGTTTCTTTTGTGCTTTTCAAAATTTCATCTCGATACTTTCAACATAGTATTAAACAGCCGTAAATTTACTGGTAAATTTAGCCGTTCGTATATGATTTTTTAAATGATTGCGATTCAAGCATTTGGAATTCATAGGGGGACTCAATACCCCCTCGCGTAAATTTACCAGTAAATTTAGGGGTAAATTCACGCGTAAATTTATGGGGTAATTTTCCTTTAGCTTTCACACATCCATGTGTATAGTTTTAATATGAAAAATTCACCCCATTACACGATTACCATCCAGGACCATTTTCGTGAGGAACGCTTTGAAGTCGTTTTGTCCGACCTGCCTTTCAGCAACCGGAAATACGAAATCAGGGTCAACGGACACATTTCTCCCCGATTGCGTTTTGCCACTAAAACTGAAATTTGGGACCGACTGCGCAAGTGGATGGTCAGACGGGGATAATTCCTCCGTACGAATCGTCCTTTCCTACAGCTCTGCCTCTTCACTCTCCCAACTCACCCTCCCGGCTTTTTCAAAACCCCTCCTCTCGTTGAGGGGAGTCGATAAAATGAAGCCACCACGATAAACACAACCACTCCCATGGCAACACCCCCCCAGAATCTAGCGTCGCCATCTTCATTATGTTGGCGCGGTCGATCATACCCTTCCAGCTCCCCGTCTGATGTCATCCTCGGAAACGTCGAATGACCCGCAAGCATCCCCCCCACCCCTGCGCTTTTGTGTAAAAAGTGCAGAATTTGCAACCCTTCCCTCACCACGGCATCCGGAGGTGAATCGGCATCCTTTAACGCTTGACGATAAGCCCTTTGCTCACCATAGTGCGCGCTCACTATAAAGATTTAAAACGTAACAGGTTTAACATGTTTTCCCGGCTCCTCGGCCTCTTCTCTAACGACATCGGTATTGACCTCGGAACTGCAAACACACTCGTGTATGCAAAAGACCGGGGTATTGTTTTGCGCGAACCCTCTGTGGTGGCGGTGCAATCATCAACCAACCGCGTGCTCGCCGTAGGTGAAGAAGCCAAAAGAATGCTGGGACGCACCCCGGGGAATATTGTGGCGATTCGTCCATTGCGGGCGGGGGTGATTGCTGATTTTGACATCACAGAAGCGATGTTGAAGTATTTTATGCGAAAAGTGCACAACAAACGAATGGTCAAACCCCGGGTGATCATCGCTGTGCCGAGTGGCATTACCGAAGTAGAAAAAAGAGCGGTAAAGGAATCCGCTGAACGGGCCGGGGCTCGTGAAGTATATTTGATTGAAGAACCGATGGCGGCGGCGATTGGCGTGGGACTCCCCGTTCAAGAGCCTGCGGGTAATATGATTGTTGACATTGGAGGGGGTACGACTGAGGTCGCCCTGATCTCTCTTGCCGGCATCGTATTTAGCCGTAGTGTCCGTGTTGGTGGTGATGAAATGGACGAGGCAATCGTCCAGTACATGAAAAGAGTTTATAACTTAATGATTGGGGAGCGAACTTCTGAAACGATTAAAATCGAGATAGGTTCTGCATACCCCATGGATGAAGAAATGACCATGGAGGTCAAAGGACGTGATCAGGTCAACGGCTTGCCCAAAACCCTAATGGTCACCAGTGAAGAAATTCGTGAAGCGCTTATGGAACCCGTCTCCACCATCGTGGAAGCCGTTCGTATTACGCTCGAGCGCTGCCCTCCGGAATTATCTGCCGATTTGGTAGACCGGGGATTAGTACTCGCCGGTGGTGGTGCCCTTTTACGGGGACTCGACACCTTAATTGCAGAACAAACCGGCCTACCTGTCCATGTCGCTGATGATCCGCTCAGCGCGGTGGCCGAAGGTACCGGAGTTGTACTCCACGAAATTAACCTCCTACGTAAAAACGCTATTGCTGAACGCTAAAAGCATGTTTTCCGATTAGATTAAGTTAACAAACTCTTTCCACACCATCATTGTCGGTTCCTCATATAAGGAACAAACAATTGAAAAGGAAAGGATTAATATTCTGGCTGGTTCTGGGCGTGATGATTATCATCACGTTCAATTTTCCGTCGCCAGTAAGCCGAACGCTGAAAAACGCAACCCGGGATTTGCTGGCTCCTCTTCAGGAGCTCGCGAGTTCCTTTTCCACGCGTATGCGCGGCGCGGGAGATGCCATTCGGGGTTGGGGTGGCCTGCCCGAAAAAAATCAAGTCCTCCAAGAGGAGGTCATGTTGCTGCGCCAGCAACTCATGGAGCTCGACGAACTCCGTGAACAAAACTACCTTCTCCGTCAAAAGTTGGGTTTCCAACAACGTCAAGACCGACACCTCATTGCCAGTACCGTTCTCGCCCGTGACATTAGCGGATGGTGGCAAACCATCCGCATCCAACATCACGGATCCCCTTTGATCCAACCCGATCTGGCTGTGATCAATGAACAAGGTCTGGTCGGCCGCGTCATCGAAATTTCTTCTCGTACCGCAGACGTTTTATTGATTTCAGACCCCGCCTGCCGCGTTGCCGTCCAAATTGGGGACAAAGGCGCTTTCGCCATCCTCCAAGGCCAAGGCATGTCCTGGCGCGGCCGGGTCTTGTGCAAACTCACCTTCATCAATAAAAACATTAAAATTCAGCGGGGTGATGAAGTATTTACTTCTGGCCTCGGAGGCGTGTTCCCCAAAGGGATCAAAGTGGGCTCCATCGAAACCGTGGAAATGGACCAAAATGGTCTCTACCAAAGCGCCGAAGTTCAACCCGCTGTCGATTTGAGTCAACTCGAGGTGATTTTTATCGTCGCCAAAGAACCGGAGGCCCGATGATGAACCGTCTGGTGATGTGGGTCTCCCTCCTCGCTTGCGCGATGATTCAAGGCATGCTGCCCTCTTGGCAAAGTATGGGCCAAGCCAAACCTCCTCTCTTGCTGGGAGCCGTCATCTATTACGCCCTGAGTCGTGAAAATACCCTCTACCTTGAAGCCGCCATTCTGGCCGGGTTACTTCAAGACAGCCTCGACCTGACCCCTCATGGATTTTCCGTGCTCGCATTCGTCACCGTCGGTCTTTTGGTCCACCAATATCGAGACCGCGTCTTTGGTGAACATTGGTTCACCCATATCATGCTGGGCGTTGCCTGTTCGGTACTGGTTACTTTTATTTTATACATTTTGTTGGTAGGTGGAAGCTTACGCAAAGACATCCCCTTTTCTTTTGTGTTAACCAAAGCCTTAGGCATGTCTCTTCTTGGCATTGTCATTATCCCCCTGGTGTACAAAAGCGTTGAAACCCTCGACCATGCCATGGGCAATGTACGACGGGGGGAAATCTGACATGAAACCCGAAGCCAAATTTAACCGCTCCCGGTTGCGAATCCGCATCATGTTGGGATTAATGGTCTCGATTCAGGGCGCGTTGCTGATCTTCTTGTGGAATTTACAAGTCGTTGAAGGCCACACCTTTCAAGAAACCATTCGCCATCAAAGCTTGCGCCGTATTCGCCATCCCGGCAGCCGTGGGCGGATCTATGATCGTAACGACATCGCCATTGCAGACAACCGTCCCTCGATCGATATTGCCCTCTACCTCGAAGAACTTCGGGAACCAGGACCCGTATCCAAAACCATCGATAGTATCGAATCCTTACTCGATGACGTGGCGGAAAAAATTGAAATTCCCCGAGCCTTGACCCGCGAAGAAATTGAATATCACTATCATCGCAAACGCATTTTACCGCTGATCGCATGGAAAGATCTCGACGACAGCGCCCTCGCCCGCTGGGCCGAGCGCTTGCCCCCCCGCGTGGGCATTGATTTAGCCACCGAACCCGTGCGAACCTACCCTTACGACGACCTCATGGCCCAAACCTTGGGCTACGTGGGTCGTGGCGCCGAAGCGCGTTCCGATGAAGATAAATTTGACTACGCTTCCGTTCAGGAAATGCAGGGAAAAGCCGGACTCGAAAAAGTATTCGACGAAGAACTGCGCGGCGAAGCCGGTGGCGAACTGGTGCGTATCGACGTCTCCTCCTTCCGCTATAAACAAGAATATGTAAAAGACTCCATTCCCGGTCAAGATGTGCAACTCACCATCGACGCCAAAATCCAACGCCTCTGCGAACGTATTTTGGGAGAAGAAACCGGTTCCATCGTGGTCATGAACCCCCAAAATGGTGAAGTCTTAGCCCTCGCTACCCAACCCCGCTTCGATTTGCAGGACATGACCCCCTTCATTCCCACCACCGTGTGGAATCGCTTGCGGCAAGATCCTCGTAAACCTCTGGTCAACCGCCCCGTCAGCGAACAATATCCCCCCGGCAGTATCGTCAAACCCATGGTTTGTCTGGCCGGATTACTCACAGGCAAAGTTGATCCTGACGCCTTAATCAACTGTGAAGGCGTCTATTATGCCGCCCCTGGCGCCAGCCCCATGCACTGCCATAACCGCTTCGGGCACGGTCCGCTGAACATGACCCAAGCCCTTGAACGCTCTTGCAATGTCTACATGTGGAAATTGGCCGAAGAAATTGGCTACAGCCCCGTTTACGACATCTTTTCAGCAGTTGGCCTCGGACAAAAAACCGGCATCGAAGTCGACTACGAAGTACCCGGCATTCTCCCCACCGATGAATGGAAAAAGAAACACTACAACGATATTTTACGTAAAGGCGATGTGGCGAACATCGTCATTGGTCAAGGGTTCCTCAATGTCACCCCCATCCAAATGGCTCAAATGGTCTGCACCATCGCAAACGGGGGCACCCTGGTGCATCCCACCCTGCTCAAAGGCTTCCGAGCCTCGGAAGAAGAGCCCTTCACCCTTTCCGAAGCTCGGAAACCCGGAGAAGATCTCCACTGGGACCCCGAAGCCGTTTCCATTATTCAACAAGGCATGCGCGATGTCGTCATGAGCCCCCAAGGCTCCGCCCGCCGGGCTCAAGTCGATGGTTTAGTCTACGCCGGAAAAACCGGGACCGCCCAATTTGGCAGCCCTGGAAATCGACGCTATCGCTCTTGGATGATCGCCTTTGCGCCTTACGAAAATCCCACCATCGCCGCCGTGGTCCTCATCGATGCCGGACAGGGCTCCGGTATTGATGCCAGCCCACGCATGAAATTACTCATGCAGGCACTTTTCGGGAGGCCCAACAGTGGCTAAATTTTTTAATCTCAATCATTCCTTGTTACGCATGGACTGGCTCGCATTGATCGCCACGGGCATGCTGTTGGCCACGGGCGTTACCTTCATTTTCTCCACGGGATCAGGCGGTGAAAACATCGCTCTCATCGACCAACAGTGGTTTCGTCAACTCGCCTTTATCTTCGCGGGCATTCCCGTATACATTGCCATGACCTTGGTGGATTACCGTTGGTACAAAGATATCGTCGGACTGATCTATGGGGCCTGCATCGCCCTACTCATTGGCGTGCTTATTTTCGGTATCGAAATCAATAATTCCAAAAGTTGGTACGATTTAGGATTTGTGAACTTTCAACCCGCGGAATTGGCCAAAATCGGTTTGGTGATCACCCTGGCGGCCTATTTGGGCGATCCCTTGCGCAATACCCGTCACCCCCGCATCATCATCGTGCCTCTGCTGTTGACAGGATTTGAATTCATTTTGATTTTAAAACAACCCGATTTAGGGACCGCCATGATTTTACCCTGTGTGGTCATGACCCAACTCTTTGTCTCTGGACTGCCTTGGCGGGTTATCGGATTTCTTTTACTTATGGGCGTCATGTGCGTGCCTCTGGCATGGAAATTCGCAAAACCTTACCAAAAAGAACGTATTTTGGTCTTTCTCAACCCCGACCGCGACCCCAATGGCGCCAGCTGGAATGCGGCCCAATCCAAACTCGCCGTCGGTTCAGGTGGACTCACCGGCAAAGGTATTGGCCAAGGCACCCAAAATATTCTGGGATTCCTGCCAACCACGGTTGCCCCCACCGATTTTATTTTCTCAGTCATTGCAGAAGAAAAGGGCTTTTTAGGCTCCGCATATCTGCTCGGACTTTACACCCTTTTGTTCGGCTCTCTGGCCCGCACCGCGTTGCGGGCTTCAGATATGTTCGGACGTCTCATCGCCGTCGGAATTCTTACCATGCTCTCGGTACACGTCTCTATAAACGTGGCCATGACCATAGGTTTAATGCCGATTGTCGGATTACCTCTCCCCCTGGTTAGTTACGGAGGTTCCTTTGTTGTCAGCATGATGCTGGCATTGGGACTCGTGCAAAGCGTACATGTGAGGCGCAGCTAACCCGGGACACACCCTAAACCTGGAAATATTCATGGTTACTAAAACGCAAAAAAAACAAGCAAAGAAAGAAATCGTCGCTAATGTCGAAAGTCTTGAAACCCGTATTGCCTTTTTGGAAGACGGTCGACTCGAAGACTTCTTCGTAGAACGCAAAAGCGAAGAACGCATCGTCGGCAGCATTTTCAAAGGCCGCATTCAAAATCTTGAAGATGGCCTCCAAGCGGCCTTCGTCGATATTGGTCTGAAGAAAAATGCCTTTATTCATTATTGGGATATGATTCCTGAAGATGCCGCCCGTCTGGAAGCCGAAGAAGTCGGTTCCAGTAGCGGACGCTCCGCCCGCAAAAAGAAATTTCAACCCGGTGAAATGCAAAAACGTTTCCCCATCGGCACTGAAATTATCGTGCAGGTTTCTAAGGCGGCCATCAGCACCAAAGGTCCTCGGGTTACCGCCAACCTAAGTATTGCCGGTCGTTATTTGGTGATGATGCCCGGTTCCCGCCTCAAAGGCGTGAGTCGTAAAATTTCGGGCGAAAAAGAACGCAGCCGCTTGAAGAAAATTCTCGGCCGCATGTCCACTCCTGAAGATTTGGGATTCATCATTCGTACCGCCGGAGAAGGCGCCCGCAAAACCGCTTTTGCCCGTGATTTACGCGGCTTGCTGGATTGCTGGGAACAAATTGATACCGGTATCCAAAAGAAGAAAACTCCTTGCCAACTCTATCAGGAACCCGACCTGCTCGAACGCTTGGTACGTGATTCGTTGATCGAAGACATCGACCGCATCGTCATCGACCACGAAGAAGAAGCCGAACGGGTGCGCAAAGCCATCAGCCGCATCGCCCGTAATGCCCAACGCAATATCAAAGTCTACGACGGTACCACCCCCATCTTCGAACACTTCGATATCGAACGCCAATTGAACAACGCCTTCCGTCGTAAAGTTTGGTTGCCCGGTGGCGGATACTTGGTATTTGACGAAACCGAAGCACTGGTCGCTATCGATATCAATACCGGACGCCATAAAGGTGGAAACTCTCAAGAAGAAAGCATCTTGGAAGTAAACCTCGAAGCCGCCGAAGAAATTGCCCGTCAATTGCGTTTACGTAACGTAGGCGGTCTGGTGGTCATCGACTTTATCGACATGAAACAACGCAAAAACCGTCAGGCCGTCTATCGTCGCCTGCGTGAAGGTGTCCGCATCGACAAAGCCCGCACCAACCTGTTGCAAATCTCTGATTTGGGACTCTTGGAAATGACCCGTCAACGCGCCAAAGAGAGTATTTCTTCCGCCGCATACGTCGATTGCCCCTATTGCAAAGGCCGTGGCACTGTAAAATCTGCGCTCTCTATGAGTGTGGAACTACAACGCCATATCCACGAAGTCTTGCGGAAATTAATCGCCGAAAACAAAGAACTCTCTACCCGCATTACCGTACATCCGATTGTGATGGAACGTCTGCGTCGTACCGACGAAACCTTATTAGTTGAACTCGAAGAGAAATACGGCGGACACATGGCCTTCGTTTCCGATGGTCACTTACACGTAGAAGAATTCGTAATCTCAAACCCCGAGACCCACGAAACTTACTACAGCAATATTGACCAAGGACGTGTTCACTTGCAACTCGACTGATCCAGAAATTTAACTCCTCTAGACCCTTAATCGGACCCACATGATCTTCCCCTTCAGTAAGGGAAAGACCATGTGGGTTCCTTTTTAACCCACATTGTCCTGCATAGTCCCTTATACGGAGATAAAATAAACCACTTGCTAAAATAAATAAGAAGGTATAGGAGGCTTATTGTCCCTTTCAAGACCACATAAGGCATTAATCATGAACAAATCAGCCCCAAAGCCTCTCTTCCACCCGCGTCTACTTGACGTTTTTTCAGGTAAGATATCGGATTTTTCATGGAGCACTGAAATCCTTTCCGGCTTAACCGTGGGCCTCATCGCCCTTCCCTTAGCCCTCGCGCTCGGCATTGCCAGCATTCCTCAAGGAAGCATCACCCCCTTTCCTGCACCCGCGATTGGTATTTTCACCGCCATCATTGCAGGGGCGATCATCGCAGGCTTTGGCGGAAGTCGCGTGCAGATTGGAGGCCCCACCGCCGCCTTTATTCCCATTGTGCTGATGATTATTCAGGAGCACGGATACAGCGGACTTTTGGTGGCCACCCTCATGGCGGGCGTCATTCTTATTTTTATGGGACTCACCCGTATGGGCACCCTGATCAAATACATTCCTTGGCCGGTTACCAGCGGATTTACCACGGGAATCGCTATCTCCATTATGCTTTCCCAAGTCCCCGATTTCTTGGGTTTACGCATCACGGAAGCATCCCCCCACGAGTTTTTTGAAAAAATGATGTGGTTAGGACGTCACGCATCCTCCTTAAATCCTATTACAGCGGTGCTGGGGGTTTTGAGCGTCGGGATTATTCTTTTTTGGCCCCGACTCAAATTCAAACGGATTCCCGGGTCCATTGTCGCAATGTTGATCGCCAGCCTCTGCGTGGGGATTAGTGGATGGGGAAACACCCAAGACGTTGCCACCATTGCCAGTAAATTTGGTGCCGATGCCTTAGCCGTTTCGTTTCCGAGCCCCCACCTTCCCCACATCGAATGGGCCATGGTCCACGATTTATTAGGACCCGCAACCGCGATCGCCTTGTTAGGCGCTATTGAATCGCTCTTATCCGCCGTCGTAGCCGATGGACTTTCCGGAGATCGACACGACAGCAATACCGAGCTCATCGCCCAGGGAATTGCCAACTTAACCTGCCCCTTTTTTGGAGGCCTTCCCGCCACAGGTGCCATTGCCCGAACCACGGCCAACATCAATTCAGGCGCCAAAACCCCTATTTCAGGTATTGTACATGCGCTCACGCTGTTACTCTTGATCTTGGTAGGCGCCAAACTCGCAGGAAAAATCCCCATGACCGCCATGTCGGCCGTATTGGTCGTCGTCGCCATTCGCATGGGTGACTGGCACGAACTGAAACGTTGCCACAAAATGCCCCGCAGCGACGCCCTCGTCCTCCTGACAACCTTCGGTCTAACAGTGGTCTTTGATTTAGTCATCGCCATTCAAGTGGGTATGGTTTTGGCGGCCATGTTGTATATTCGGCGCGTTTCCGAAACCACAGAAGTCAGTCAAGTCACCGATCAAGATATGTTGGAGCGTCCCGAACATTTGGCCCAGGGAAAATCCATTCCCGAAGGCGTTCAAGTCTTCCGTATATTTGGTCCCTTCATGTTTGGTGCAGCCGAAAAAATGGAAGCCGCGCTGGAAGCCAGTGGAGAACTGCCCCCAGTTCTCATTTTGCGCCTGCATTTGGTCACCGCCATGGATGCAACAGGTCTAAATGCCTTAGAAAGTCTGGTAGAACGGATGATGGATCACAAAAAGAAGGTCATTCTCAGTGGTGTTCACCTCCAACCCCTTAGCATGATGCGCAAATCCGGCTTCGTCGACCAACTCGGATTCGAAAACTTCACCGCCACCTTTGATGACGCGCTGCTTCTGGCTGAAGAGTTGCTTAAAAAGACCTAAATTCTTCCCAGGAGTCCTAAACCAACTTTCTGATCAAAAGATCTCGGTGATCTCCGCGGACCTTCGGCCCGAGGCATCTCAAACGGCACCATACCCAGCGCTTCGCACTGGGCTGGTATCTCCGCGGACCTTCGATCCGATGCATGTCGAACACGCCCATTCCCATCGCCATGTACGGGGATCCGCACAACCCCCAACCACCTCTCGGGCCGAAGGTCCGCGGAGATACCAGCCCGGTGCGAAGCGCTGGGATCCGCAAACCCTAACCACCTCTCGGGCCGAAGGTCCGCGGAGATACCAGCCCGGTGCGTAGCGCCGGGATCCGCACAACCCTAACCACCTCTCGGGCCGAAGGTCCGCGGAGATACCAGCCCGGTGCGTAGCGCCGGGATCCGCACAACCCCCAACCACCTCTCGGGCCGAAGGTCCGCGGAGATACCAGCCCAGTGCGTAGCGCCGGGATCCGCACAACCCCCAACCATCCCTCGGGCCGAAGGTCCGCGGAGATACCAGCCCAGTGCGTAGCGCTGGGATCCGCACAACCCCCAACCATCCCTCGGGCCGAAGGTCCGCGGAGATACCAGCCCGGTGCGAAGCGCCGGGATCCGCATAACCCCTAACCACCTCTCGGGCCGAAGGTCCGCAACGATCACCCCCACACATCAATCCCATACATAACGTTCATCAATCTGAACGTTATGTTTTTCACAAACTCTCCTAAATTCATCCTTAAAACTTTCCCGATGATGATGCGACTCTTGGTGTTCAAGATACTCACAAAGGGCCGGTAAATGAGCTCTTGAAATTGAAAACGCTCCATATCCACTTTGCCACGCAAACGAATTCTCAATGCCTGATGTGGTTTTCAACCATTTACTGCTCTCTGTTTTAAGTAGATTCACGTATCGGCTCAAGGAAAGAGTGGGATGCAAATGGAAAGCTAAATGGACATGATCATCCACACCACCTACACGATAGGCGTGACATTTATTACGTTCCGTAACCGATGCCATCATCGCAAATAACTCGGAACGAATAGATGAATGCAAGCGATTCTCACGATGCTTAGTACTAAACACCAAATGAAGAATATTTTCCGAGATACTCTGCGACATACCCAGATGATAAATGTTCTTACGATCGCAAACAAGGAACGATCTCGGTGATCTCCGCGGACCTTCGGCCCGAGGCATCTCAAACGGCACCATACCCAGCGCTTCGCACTGGGCTGGTATCTCCGCGGACCTTCAGCCCGATACATTCCAAATGCCATCCACGGGCCGTAGGTCCGCAACGATACCAGCCCTGTGCGAAGCGCTGGGACATGAGATCCCTCAACCCACCCTCGGGCCGTAGGTCCGCAACGATACCAGCCCTGTGCGAAGCGCTGGGACATGAGATCCCTCAACCCACCCTCGGGCCGTAGGTCCGCGCAGATACCAGCCCAGTGCGAAGCGCTGGGACATGAGATCCCTCAACCCATGCTCGGGCCGTAGGTCCGCGCAGATCACCCCCACACCATCCGCCCAGCCCCCTAAATCTCTGCTTTCACCCCTATTTACCCGTCTAACCCTGATTGAATAATGGCTTTGATGTACTCGTGCAGCTTCGCTTTCGTCTCTTTATCCAAACTTGCCGGGTCCACGGCCGGATGCAAAATCATTTCCGCTTTCCCGCCGGGGAACCCCCAACTGCCTTTGGGTTTTAACGTGTAAGAGTCTTTCAAACTCACCGGTACAATACGTACCCCTGCTTTTTCGGCAATATTCAAACTTCCCCTCGCAAAATCAGCCATTACAGGCCCCCGACTCCGGGTCCCTTCCGGAAAAATCACCATGGACTGCCCCTGCTTTAGCAGCGCAATCGTCTCTTTAATTTGCGCCACCTGTTTACGACGATCATCCCGATCCAAAAAGATACAGCCAATCAGTCCCATCCAACTGCTGATCAACGGAATTTTCCCCAACTCTTTTTTGGCGACAAAACCCAAATTACGTCCACCATACCCTAAAAAAATGGGAATATCAAAATCACCCTGATGATTGCTCACAAACAATACCGCCTCATCCGCACTCAAACCACTTTTATCCCTTCGAACAATCTTCGCTCCTCCCAACCAACACATTAATTTCCCCCAGATACGCCCCACAGCACAAGGCGTATTTCGAGCACTTTCTGGACCACAGACCTTAGACTTGATTAAAAAGTAAACCAATAACGGTAATATCAGTACTTGATGCAACCAGAAAACCACAAAAAAGAATAGCGTTCGGAGTAATGTGAGCATATACAGGGTCCAGCAATTTAAGGGAAAGGCGAAGATCTCGTACCCTATGGAAAGACAGGGAGTCTGTCACTTCAAATTCCATCGCAACTGGCAAGATGTTGCGGAAATGAAAATATCCGTATGAACGATTTACCATTATCCGAACCGCTCGAAGGAATCGAGCAACAGGTATCCGCAGTTTTATTTGACTGCGATGGCACCCTCGTGGACACCATGGGCGCACACTATCGCAGCTGGCAAGCCATTCTTCGTGAGTATCATATCGACAAAGAACTCGATTATGACCACTTTTGCACCTGGGGAGGCATGGCCGGACATTTGGTCGCCCAAGCCATTTGTGATCACCTTGATCTCTCTCAGGATCCCGAAGAACTCGCTCAAGCCAAGCGGGCACATTTTTTAGCGCAGGAACATCAGCATCCTCTCATCACCCCTATTGTCGACTTTGCTCATAAAGTCGCAAAAACCCACCCCGTGGCGGTGGTAAGTGGAGGAAACCGACAAACCGTAGACCAAACACTACGCGCTGCAAACTTAACGAATTTATTCAGTGTGGTTGTCACCCCTGAAGATGTGGTACATGGCAAACCGGCCCCCGATATGTATTTACTCGCAGCCAAAAAGCTGGGTGTAAAACCGGAGGATTGCTTGGTGCTTGAAGACGGTCCGCCCGGAATAGAGGCGGCGATATCCGCAGGAATGCGGGTGGTAGCTGTGGGTCCAGCTGCCACAATGATGAAGTAACTGGAAATATATATGCCTGTATCAATACTGAAAAAAGTTCGCGCTTACCTTAAAAAAGACGCACCCACAAAACCGGCTCCCGAAAAAAAAGAAACCAAAGCCGCCGGTACTTCTCCGAAAACGGAGACCACAGCATCCAAACCTAAAGCACCAGCCCGCAAAGAACCTGCGCGCAAAAAAGCTACGATTCGCGAAGAAACACCTAGCGATCTGTATGGACCCGAACCCCTCAGAGAAGCCCAAAGAAAACGGGCGGTTCAACCTGAAGAGTGGCGTCCTGGCTCCGGAAGAAAAAAAGCCTCTTCCAACAAAGGAAACACGGGCGGAACTGAATCACGTAACGCAAACCGTAAGGGTGAACGCTCCGAGAAACCACCCCGCGCAGAAAACAGCGAACGCTCTGAAAGAAAACCCCGTTCTGGAAATGGCGAACGCTCCGAAAATGGCGAACGCTCTGGCAATCGCACTCGTAGCCGTTCCTCCTCTAACCGGAGACCACGCAATCAAAATCGCGAAGGTGGCGGCGGAAACCGCTCTCGCAATGAACGCAATGGCGACAAACCCGGTAGCACGCGTGGCAAAGGCTTTTCGTTCCCTCGTAAAAAACCCGATGCAGGAGAGTGGAGCGCCACTCAAGTAAACATTCCTGAACAAGAAGGGAAAATGCGCTTTGCTGAAGTGGGTTTGGCTGATGAAATGCTCCACGCCATTTCCGATTTGGGTTATCAATATTGCACCCCCATTCAGGCTGAAATCCTACCCGAGCTCCTCAGTGGACGTGACGGCATGGGGCAAGCCCAAACCGGTACCGGTAAAACCGCGGCCTTCCTACTCGCAAGTTTGACCCGTTTGGTGAAAAATCCTAAACCGGACCTCCCCAACGGATCTCCCCGCATGCTCATTTTGGCACCTACCCGCGAATTGGTCTTACAGATCGAAGAAGAAGCGGCCGAGCTCATGAAGTATACCGACATGCAAAGTTTACCTGTCTATGGTGGACTCGATTACGAGCCCCAAAAAGAGGCGCTTCGTCATCATCGCGTAGATTTGGTTGCAGCAACCCCTGGTCGTTTGATTGATTTCATGCGCAGTCGCGTCATCGACCTTTCTCATGTGGAAGTTTTGGTGCTGGACGAGGCTGACCGCATGCTCGACATGGGATTCATTCCCGATGTCAAACGCATCGTGTATGCCACCCCACATAAAGACAAACGTCAAACCCTGTTCTTTAGTGCAACCTTTACCGATGACATCAAACGCTTGGCCACCTCGTGGACCCGCGATCCCATCAACATCGTCATTGCCCCGACCTCCGTGGCCGCCGATACCGTGGATCAAACCGTCTACATCGTCACCGACAAAGAAAAGTTTGCCTTAACCGTCAATTTACTGCGAGATCTTAAACCCGCACGTACGTTGATTTTTGCCAATCGTCGCGATACCTCGCAGGACTTGTGCGATCATCTCCAAGTCTACGGCTTTAAAGCAGCCCTGCTTTCGGGCGCAGTTCCTCAAGCCAAACGGGTGCGTACCTTGGAAGCTTTCCGAGATGGCTCCATGCCCATCGTGGTAGCCACCGATGTCGCCGGGCGCGGTATTCATGTGGACGACGTGGGATTGGTTATCAACTACAACCTTCCCGAAGATCCAGAAGACTATGTTCACCGGATTGGACGAACCGGTCGTGCCGGTGAAGAAGGTCGTTCCATCTGTTTCGCTTCAGAATTCGACTCCATGACGTTACCCGACGTTGAAAAATACATCGGCCGCGAACTCAAATGCACCCATCCCGAAGAAAAATGGTTGACGGTTGAAGAACGTGAACTCCCCAAACGTCAACGCCGGAGTGGTGGTGGCGGCGGTGGACGTGGTCGCCAAGGTGGCGGTGGTAACCGTGGTCGCTCTGGCGGTGGCGGTGGACGTTCCGGCGGTGGAAACCGCGGACGACGCTAATCCTCCCCCACAGCAAAACCTTTCAGGGACATTCTTATAAGGATGTCCCTGAATTGTGTTTGAGATCTGAACATCAACAGGTATGCATATCTAAACCATCTTCCTACCAAGGAGTATTTATGCGTTCATGGATTACCCCCTTTCTCATTTCAATTTGCCTTCTCTCTTCACTGCACGCCGATGATGCCATTGCTGCGGGTCGTACTCAATCTCAAGGTCACTATTATGAAGTGTACGGCGGTATCGGCAACCTCAGCTCACTCTCAGGACGCGTACAAGAAACGGCAGGTGGCTCGCTAATTAGCGGCGGACTCGATACCAACCTCCAGGACTTGGGCATCGATGAGGGTTCAGGCTCTTACATGTTCGGTGGCAAAATCACCGGCAAGTGGTTTACCTGGTTGATCGATTACCGTCAAAATACCATTGAAGCTTCCGGCACCGCAGATACCGAATTAAATTTAAGTGTAGATGGCCTCAGTTATAATGGACAAAGCTTGGATTACTTGCTGATCCCGGTGGACTCGGAATACAGCATTCAATCCGACACCAATATGCTCGGAATCGGCGCGCGGTTCACCCCCTTTACCATCAATCCCAAAGGAAAAGTCCGCTTCACCCCTTGGGCATACCTCGGCATCCAATACGTAGATTCCACCTTTGAAGTGGATTCAGGAAATACCGTAAATGTAAAAGTAGGTGATTTTAATCAACGCGTCATTGCCGTAAATGGACGCGCCAGTGGCGATACCCAACTGATCATTCCCGAATACGGCTTAGGAGGAGAAGTTCGTTTTCTCTTCCATGAAGAAGCCGAAAAAGGTCCAGAACTTCTCCTCTACGGTACCTACAAAATCCTCTCCATCTCTGGAGATCTCGACACCTTGGGTATTGAAGATGACGAATTTCAACGCTTGGATTTAAGTTACACCGCGGTGGATGCAGGCATTACCCTCTACTGGCCGATGAGTGAGACCCTTGACCTCATGCTGGGACTCAACATGGAACAAGTGGAAACCAACACCGTCCTTGATTCAGCACCTTCCGCAGGTAACTTTCAACGCGACGTTGATTTAAACTACACCCTCTATGGACTTCGGGCCGGCCTTCGTTTCTAACCTCCCTTTGAAAAAATTATGGATATAAAAATTATTCCCACGGGCATGATCCAAACCAACTGTGTGATCTTGTCGAACGATCAAAAACAAGCCCTCATTATCGATCCCGGTGCAGATGCAGACGAAATCCAAGCCTTTATCCTAAAGAAAGGCCTCACCGTCATCGGCTATCCCTTCACCCACGGACATTACGATCACATCTGCGCCATTGGTGACATACATGCCGCATGTCCGGCCCCCTGCTGGATGCATCCTCTCGATCTCGCGTGGGCCTTTACCTCCCGCAACCAAAATTTACCGTGGTACCGTCAACCCGATCCCGCTACAGTGCCCGACATTCAAAAAGCTTGGGAAAAAGACGGACCGTTCAGTATCGGTCCCTTTGAATTTGAAACGCTCTTCCTGCCCGGACATTCCCCCGGTTCCGTCGCCTTTTATTTCCCCAAAGAACACCTGCTCATCGGTGGCGATGTGTTGTTCAAAGGCAGTGTTGGTCGTACAGATCTTCCTGGAGGAGATACTGCGACACTCTTTCGTTCACTACGTCGTCTGGCCAAATTGCCTCCCCAAACCCGCGTGCTTTCGGGTCACGGACCCGAAACCACCATTGGGGACGAGCTCCGTAGCAATCCTTACATGCGTCAAGCCTTGGGAGCCTAAGGTCTATGTGCGTGCGTCTGCTGCTTTGTTGTTTGGCCTTGTTTTCTATCGGACATGCGGGGGCTCCGAAAATACAAACCCTCATCGATTTCACGACGGAGTCACCACGCAATTGGCAAAGTGGAGAACAACCCGCACGCTTGCAACAAACCTCAGGCCTGCCGGAAATTCAATTACCGTTTAAAATCGAGAATCGGCAAATCACCCTCACCCGGGTCACGCAATTTGATCTCAGCAACTCAACCAGTTTTCGCTTGCGCATGGGGATCTCCCATCCAGAAGTATTGCTCGAAGGTACCCTGTCCTTTAAATCGGGTAATGGATGGTATCACCACCCCTTCACCCTGCATGAAAAAGGCTTTCACCATCTCCTGTTTACCCAATCAGATTTCAAAAGCGAAGGCTCGCCCAGAGGATGGCATAAAATTGAAGCCATTCGTCTCAGCTTTTGGCCACGCAGTACAGGCAGTACGACCTTAACCCCGGCCTCTCTAGATGCCTTTCAAGACACCTTATGGCTCTTAAATCCTGAATCCTTGGCCACCACCCCCGACGAAGTGTACATTTCCCGGGTCAGTCTGCGACACCTCGACCGCTTACTCGATGAATGCGGAATCCCTCATGCCGTGCTCACCCCGGCACAACTGACTCAGCGCACGCCCCCCAGCCTGCTCATCATTCCTTATCTACCCACCTTACCGCAAGACAGCTACCAAAAACTTTCTGCATTCATTGCCAAGAATACACGTTTCATCGTCTTCGAAGGCGCACATCAGGGCTTCGCAAATAAATTAGGGGTAAAATTAGGCAACAGCGTCACCTCCTCCACCATGGGTCAGTTTGACCATCTACGTATCCATCAAAAGAACTACCCCTACGCTCCCGAAAAGATTTACCAACACGCTTGGAGTTTCCGTCAACTCCGACCACTCCCCGGCAGTAAGGTCACCTCCACCTGGCAGGATGCCATGGGACGCAGCCTCAAAGAACCGGGCAGTGTAGAAAACGCTCAAGCCGTTTGGCTCAATGTCGCCTGGCGTTCAGGAGATGTCAGTGCCAAACAAAATTTACTGGGAGAATGGTTGGGACGATTAGATCCCGCTCAACTCACCGAATCTCTTCGCTTTCATTATGAAACCCGTTCGCCTCAACAATTTGAAATTCGAAATGGATCCATTACCCCACAAAACTCACAAGTGGCGCAATTGATCGAATTGGCCAAACGCAACTTTATCAATGCCAGTAAAGAAAATGCTCAGCCCTTATCTGCTTTTCGGGCCTACCAAAAAAGTGACGAACTTATGCAACGGGCCTATGCCGCCGACCAATCCGAATGGAAAGCCACCGTGCGGGGCATTTGGGACCAAAATGGCACCGGTTTCTACGCGGGCAGTTGGGGCCCCACCTGTCGCATACTAAAAGCAGCGGGCTTTAACGCCATCTTTTCCAACATGGCCAGCGCAGGACGTGCCCACTATCCCTCCCGTCTTATTCCCCCATCGAAGTCGCTTGAAAAACATGGAGACCAACTCAAAGCCTTTACCACTGCCGCCCACCAAAACGGCATGGAAGCCCACGCTTGGAAAATTTGTTGGAAACTCAACACCCGCCTTCCCGCCTTTGCAGAAAAAATGAAACGAGAAGGACGGCTGATGCAGGACGCCAATGGTAAAACCATTCCCTGGCTGTCCTTTTCGCATCCCCAAAATGTCCAATTCGAAATCGATAGCCTCTTGGAAATGGCGCGTCACGCGAACATAGATGGCATACATCTCGACTACATGCGTTATCCAGGACGAGAAGCGGACTACGGTCCCGCAGCCCGCAAAGCCTACCAGTCCCGCATTGGACGCACCCTCCCCAACTGGCCCCAAGAAGTGCTCGGCCCCTTAAAAGCTGATTTCCAGCTTTTTCGTCAACAGGAACTCAACCGCGCCATGCAACAAATTTCTGTGGCGGTCAAAAAAGAATTTCCCCAACTACAACTCAGTGTCGCCGTGTGGGGCGCTTGGCCTGACTGCGCGGATGCCCAAGGTCAAGACTGGCCCGTCTGGGCAAAAGCGGGATGGGTCGATTGGATTATCCCCATGAACTACACCGACAATCCTGATCAATTTGCCGGTTGGTTAGATTTGCAAATGGCTCAGCCCGGAGTCACCCAACGCCTCCTTCCCGGTATCGGACTCATTTCCAGCAACGCAGAACTCACACCCGTGCAAGTGCTCCATCAACTCGACCTCGTCGCAGAGCGCAAACTCAATGGTGCCATTCTCTATCGCATGGATTCTTCGCTCGAGTCCCGGCTCTTCCCCTACCTCAGCATTTGGGAATAAATCGCAAGCACGCTGCTTATCGCTGCATCAAGGTGTAAGCCAAG
This sequence comes from Kiritimatiellota bacterium B12222, assembly GCA_029719485.1. Taxonomy (GTDB): domain Bacteria; phylum Verrucomicrobiota; class Kiritimatiellia; order SS1-B-03-39; family UBA6053; genus UBA6053. The sequence goes on from CP120722.1 coordinate 3,200,800, forward strand.
ACCGCTGCCGCCGCATTGATCGAATAGGAATCCACCCCCTCCGGCATGGGGATGGTCACTCGACGTTTCATCCGATCAGACAACTCATCCGGCAACCCAAAGGCTTCACTGCCCAACACCAAAGCCGTCCTAGCACCTGTCAGTTCTAAGTCAGGCAAGGCTTCCGCATCACGACAAACCGTGGCCAGGGTTTCAAACGCCTGATCATGTAAAATCCTCAGCCAATCAACCGACGCATCTACCCGTAAAATAGGAATCGCAAACAAACTTCCCATGCTGGTTCTCACCGATTTGGGGTGCCAGGGGTCTGTGGTTCCCACCGCAATAAAACCTGAACAGCCTGCAGCCAAGGCCGACCGAATCACCGCTCCTGTATTCCCCGGATCCCCTAAATTCCACCCCACCATCACTAAACTTCTCCCCCTCGGTCGAATAAAATCTGTCCAATCGGGTTCTTCAGGAATAGACATCACCGCAAACACTTCCCCAATGCCCCGACCCGCATTCAGTTCTGCAAAATCATCATCTGGTGCAACCCTCAAGGGAATTCCTTTACGCGTCACTTCAGCCATAATCGACTGTTCACGCGCGGTGGATGCCGATGCAAATTTTTGTGAAATCAACACTTCACGCACAGGAGCATCATTCCTCAACGCGCGTTCCATACTTCGATAACCTTCCAATGAAAATAATCCCGTGGCCATCCGACCACGGGGTAATGCAATTTGCTTCACCAACTGCAACAAAATCCGCCACTCAGTCGCGGCCATAAAGCTCCCCTTTGGCCACCGCAATTCCCAACGCAGAAATACAAGCAGTGTCAGACCTTAAAACACGGTCAAACAAAGAAACTTGCTGAAAACCCAAACCTTCAAACAGCTCTAATTCCGACGAACGCCATCCCCCCTCGGGCCCAATCGCCAACAGACAACGCTCAGATCGCAATTCAGCATCCAGTAGATTTTGCGAGGCATAGGGATGCAACAACCATCGATTTTCTGGGAAGTCCGTTTTCGATAAAAAAGAAGGGAGGTGTCGGATCACCTCCACCTGAGGCATGCAGGTATCGCCACTTTGTTGCAAGCCTTCCAACAAAGCCCCATGATAAAAATCAGGCTCCAACACATGGGTATCAAAATAATATTTTTCAACCCGTTCCGCATTAGTGAGGTAAAGATGATCCACCCCCATGGCCGATATTTGGGGCAACAAGCGTTTCAGCACCTTCGGACGAGGCAAAGCCAATAACAAATCTAATGTGGGGCGTTCAGGTTGAGAAACTTCAGAAATCGCGAGCAATACTTTTTGGGCATCGAGTCTCATCACTTTGCCCGAAGACAAAGGCCCATCTATTTCACCCGTGCGCAACTCATCACCCAGCGCAGGTTTCAATACCTGCAGAATATGGGTGGCCCGCCGATCAGTCAGTAACAACTGATCGTGAGCCAATTCCGATTTACGATAGAGGATGCGATTCATGCGTCCTCATAATGCTCCACACCCCGGTCATGATCTCGATCCATTTCCCCCTTTGGATCGTAGTCTTCGGTTCGAGCAAACTCGTGATGGTCACCATAACGAGGCAACTCATCCGGCAAGCTCTCCGCATAGCGTAACAAACGCTCACGTACATCCGCCATGGTATTCACCTGACTAATCTCATTTCTCAGCGCACGACTGCCCGGAAATCCGCTCACATACCACAACAAATGTTTTCGAAAACGAATCGCCGCATAGTGACCTTCGGTATAAAATTCACGGTGATAGTCCACATGACGCAATACCACGTCCAACCACTCACTCACCGTCGGTTGACGGTCATGGTCGCCCAAAATTTGATCAAAAATCCAAGGATTCCCCAAGCAGCCCCGACTCACCATAATGCCATCACAACCCGTTTTATCCACCATTTCCTTGGCTGTTTTCAGATCGAAAATATTTCCATTCCCCACCATCTGGATCTTTCGATCTCCCGCAGCCGATCGGGCCGCAGCAAAGCCGTCTTTAATGCGATCATATTGTATGGGATCGCTATATCCACAGTCACGCGTACGACCATGAATCACCAGCATTTCTGTACCCACCCGAGCCAATTCATCGCAAACGGCCTCCACAGTTTGTTCACTTTTGGTAAAACCTAAACGAATTTTGGTGCTAACCGGAACATCCACCGCTTCAATGGTCGCGCGCAAGATGTCCCCAGCCCGTTTGGGATCTTTGACAATGGCCGACCCACAGCCACGGCCCACAATTTTTTTTACCGGACAACCCATATTGATATCCAAGGTGTCCACCACCAAGTCCTTCTCCATCAAAATTTTGGCTCCTAATGCCATAATTTCCGGAGTGGCCCCCGTCATTTGCGCCCCTAAAATAGGTTCGGCCACATCTCGAGCGATCAATTCACCCGCTTTGCGATTTTGATGAGGCATCCCCGCCGCCGACAGCATTTCGATATAGGTCAATCCCGCCCCCAACTCTTGGCATACCCGACGAAACGGCACATCACTCACCCCTGCAAGTGGCGCCAACAGCACCCCGTTTGGCACCTTGAGATTTCCTAAATAAAATGGATCATTTAACATAAATCTCTCTTACCTGATGTCCGTAAAATCTCAAACCTAAACCTCACCCTGCACATTCCCACAAAAAAGCCCCTATTCAATCCGAAGATCAAATAGAGACTTTTGTCACTAAAATAAGTCTATTTCAGTACTTCACACTACATCCATACGGAGTGGTTTTGGCAACTTCTACCGCTTCTCCCGCCAAGACAGCATCGAGGGCCGCTACCACATAATTTGTAGACGTGGCAATGTCTGCAGGATTGACGGAGCGTTTGTCATCAATCGCGCCTTGATAAACCAACTCACCTTTAGCATCGATCACGAACATATGCGGAGTCGTTTTGGCACCATACGCTTTCCCGACCGTTCCATCGGCATCGATCAAAATGGCGGTAGCATTGGTTCCTTTTTCGGCGGCAGTCTTGTTGTGACCATCGGCAGAATCAGATCCCTGCTTGCCATCCGCTGAAGACACAATTGCCAACCACACCACACCTTTATCTGTATAGGTTTTCTGCAAAGCCTGCATATTGCCTTTGCTGTAGTGTTTTTGCACAAAAGGGCAACCGTGATTAAACCATTCCAATACCACTACTTTGCCTTTATAATCCGAAAGAGCATGTTCGTTTCCTTCCGTATCCATCAAGGTAAAGGCTGGGGCTTCCGCAGCGTGAACCACGGCAAACAGACCTACAATACTCGCAATCATTAATGAGATTTTTTTCATATTCGTTCCTTTTAGTTAAGTTCAGTTCAAAGTGCTCCGGTGACCATACCAGGAGTCAGGGTTTCAGGCAGTAAGCTCCACTCGCCCGCTTGGTTGTAGAGAATATACGTAGGAACGCCTCTACGTCCATAGAAGGCCAGGGCTTTTTTCATCACCGGATCATCTTTAGTCATGTCGGCGGTCAAGGTCACGACTCCGGCGTCTTGAAAGGCTTTTAACACCTCTTCTTTATACAAAGTACTGCGTTTATTGGCCTGACATGTCAGACACCATTTTGCGGTAAAATCAATAAATACCGCTTGGTCATCCGCCAATAACGCATCCAAGCGCTCAGGGGTGAACGGCGTCCAATGCACCGGAATCCCCTGGGTTTGAAGTTCCATCACCAACTCCGGGGATAATTCCTGATACATGATGGGCGTGCCCGATTCGATCCGCTGTTGAAGCTCCGCATCAATCTCAGCAAGCGGAGCTTGATAAGAAAGGCTGAACCAAAAGGCGAATACAATCAGTAGCACACTCAATCCTTTACCAATGCGTTGGCTTTTTTGAGAGCGGTGAATCGCCCCCCATTTGCCCAAGATCCATGAAGCGAGCATAATGAAACAAATGGCTGCCAATACCCGCACCAATGCTTGCACAGGCACCAAAGAACTAAGCACCCACAACAGTACCCAAACAAAGGCCACCATAAAGAAGGCAGACCCTTGTTTAAAGGTTTCCATCCATGCACCAGGTCGGGGCATTTTCTCCATCAGTTTTGGTGAAAACGAGAGTAAAACATAAGGTGCAGCAATACCCAAACCTAAGGACGTGAAAGCCAAAAAGGCATAAATCGCAGGTTGAGTTAGAGCCCAACTAATGGCGCCCGCCATAAAGGGTCCGGTACAAGGCGTGGCAATCACCGTTACCAATACCCCACTAAAGAAGGATCCGGAATATCCTTTTTTCTGTCCCACCCCTCCCATGCGGGTGAACATATGACCCAACTCAAATACTCCGAAAAGATTCAAGGTGAACAAACTGAGCAACAAAATGAGGACGGTCACGGTTACCGGATCTCCCAGCTGACCTCCCCAAGCCAAATTGAGAGAACTCACTACCGCGGCTAAGATCCACAAAGAGCATAAAATACCCGCAGAGAAGACCAAAGCATGCACCTTCGCCTGTCGGGGGTCTCCATGGGCCTGCTCCACAAATCCAGAAATCTTCAGTCCCAACACGGGGAACACACAGGGAAGTAAATTTAACAGAATGCCCCCCAGGAAAGCCAAGATCAATACCGGCAACAAGCCCTGCGTTTTCACCGCATCGGAGACCAGGGCATCCCCCATCTCCCCTGCTCCCTCATGACGAATCGCATCCAACACAAAACCATGACCCGCCTCATTGATCAATACCCCCTCAGGTACCACATCCTCCTCGGCCAAAGCACTGGGGACTAAACGTACCACCACCTCATCCTCTGTCGACGTAATCACAGGAGCAGGTTCGAGTTGCCACATGCCTTCCGCAAAAGGGACAAACTGCACAAATGACTCCTCAGAAGCAGGGAAAGACAGCAACACCGCATTCCCTTTGCGTTCATAGACCCCTTCGAGCGCTAAGGTGCTCGGAAAATGATTCTCCATACTCGCCATTTCTTCATTCACAGCCCCGGCAGTTTCCGCAGAACCTATAGAAAGCGAAACCTCAGCACTCCCAGGCAAACAAGCTTCTTTGCATTCCAACCACGTCACATCTCCTTTAATCAACACCGTATCACCGATGGGATAATCGGCAGGCGTTTTGAGCGGAATGTGTAAAATCACTTTATTTTCGTAACCAAAACTGACCAAGCCCTCCACCACCAATCGTTCTGGCGTCGGCCAAATGATCTCACCAGCCTCAAATCCTTCGGGCAAATCCCACGACACCGTAGTGGGCATCCCCGCATCACCGGGATTCTCCCAATAGGTATGCCAGTGATCTTTCATTTCTAACACCAAACCCAACATCAGGGTCTCACCCGGTACAAAAGCCTGATGTTCAGAGATCAGCCGCGCCGTCGTATAAGGACCCGTCTCCTCTGCCGACTCGGAAACCGAAAATTGATTAAATGGCGAACCAAAATTTTGTGCAAACACGAAACTGGCGAAACTAAACAGGATCAATAGATATTTTTTCATATAAAACTCAGACGATGGAAACTTCAAAACATTACACATCACTTTTAGAAAAAGCACAGGCGATCTCTGCCGCGACGCGTGCATTGTTGCGAAGTAAGGCCCGATTGGCCGCTAAACTACGACCTTTCGTGGCCTCAGCCAAATGATTTAGCAAATAGGGAGTCAGGGCTTTTCCCACGACCCCTGCGCGAAAAGCCGACGCTTCCGCTTGCTCAATCGCATCTTCCATTTCCATCTGAGGAAGCGCAAACCCTTCAGGACAAGGAACAGTCACCAAAATACTTTGAGATAATCCCAAACGATCGCGTTCTTGCATTATCCTAGCCACTTCCGCGGCACTTTCCACCCGCTGATCAACCTCCAACCCACTGTCCCGAGAGTAAAAGGAAGGGAATTCATCACATTGCCAGCCCAACACCGTTACGCCATCGGTTTCCAAGCGTTCTCGTGTACGGGGCAAATCCAAAATTGACTTCGCTCCAGCACAGACCACCGTTCCCGGAAACTGAGCCAAGGCCGGTAAATCAGCTGAAACATCCATCATATCTCCACGGTGAACGCCACCAATTCCCCCCGTAGCAAACACAGGAATTCCTGCGCGTAAGGATAAAAATAATGTCGCCGACACCGTGGTTCCCCCATATTCCCCCGTCTGTTTCATCAACGGCAAATCCCGCATACTACATTTGCGCACTCCTTCTCGCTGTGCCAAATCGACCAATTGCGCATCCGAGAGCCCCACCTTTACGTCCCCCGCCAACACCGCCATCATATACGCGATCGCACCCCCTGCCCGAACCGAGGCCTCCATCTCACGCGCAATTTGTAAATTCACCGGACGCGGCAACCCATGCGTAATCACGGTACTTTCCAGGGCGACTTTGGGGACATTTGTTGATTCCAGACCAGTGCTTGTTTTCATGGACACAATCCTAAGCCTTGCGTGAGGATGAGTCAACTCAGCAAGCTCCCAGCCCTCCCCTTGTATTTCGTCCCTTTGTGACTTTCCGTATGCATTCTTTTGAGGTATTGGGTGCAAATTCACTTTTGGGTCATCATCAGTTGGTCGACCCAACAAGACCTCAACCTTATCAACCCGACGCTACCGCCCCTCCTTATCAAAAAAGATCTCATGAAATACAAAGACCCCACCGAATCCGTTGACGCACGCACCGAAGACCTCCTCGCCCGCATGACTTTACCCGAAAAAGTGGGTCAATTGATCCAGATGGACGGACATCGCAACGACTTGGATGAGTTAATTTTCCGTACACACATTGGATCACTTTTACATATTCAAAACGAAGACCTCTCCAAGGCAATCGACAAAGCGGCCGAAAGTCGCCTCGGCATTCCCATTCTGTTTGGAGACGATTGCATTCATGGTCACTCCTTTCATCATGGTGCCACCATTTTCCCCACCCAATTGGGTATGGCCTGCTCTTGGAACGTAGACTTAATCCAAGAATCCGCACGCGTCACGGCCAAAGAAGTGCGGCTCACCGGACTCAAATGGACCTTCTCTCCCGTCCTCTGTATTGCCCGCGATCTGCGCTGGGGTCGCGTAGGTGAAACCTTCGGTGAAGATCCTTTTCTCATCGGAGAATTTGCAGCCGCCATGATTCGTGGATATCAAGGCTCTGGTCTCGATGATAACGAAGCCATCTTGGCCACCGCCAAACATTATGCCGCCTATTCAGAAACCCAAGGTGGACGTGACGCCTCCGAAGCCGATGTGTCCCGTCGCAAAATGCGCAGTTTTTTCCTGCCTCCTTTTGAGCGCGCCGTTCGCGAAGGATGCCTTTCCTTCATGACCGGTTATCAATCGATTAATGGCGTACCCAGCACTGCAAATCGCTGGTTGTTAAACGATCTGCTCAGAGATGAATGGGGATTTGACGGCGTTCTGGTCACCGACTGGGACAATGTGGGTCGCATGCATTGGGAACAAAAAATCTGTCCGACCTTAAAGGATGCCGTGGCCCTGGCCATCAAAAGCGGAAACGACCTCGCCATGTCCACACCCGGTTTCTTTGAAGCTGCGTTGGAAGCTGTTGCCGAGGGATTGGTCGATGAAGCAGAAATCGATGTCATCGTACGTCGCTTGCTTCGTCTCAAATTCAAAATGGGGCTGTTTGAAAATCCAGGTAAACCCGATCTTGAAGCCCAAAAAGTGGTCATTGGTTGCGACGAGCATCGCCAAGTCAACCTCGAGATCACCCGTGAATCCTTGGTATTACTTCGTAACCAAGGTCTGCTTCCACTTGCAGATCATACCCCAACAAAAATTGCTGTCATTGGACCCAATGCGGATGATGATCAAGCCCAAATGGGGGACTGGGCTGGAGCCAGCGGACAAGTTTCATGGATCGCCGACGGACATCCCCGCGAATGCAGCAAAACCGTTCTCGACGGTATTCGTGACCTCGCCCCGGCCGGAAGTGAAATCCGCTATGCCAAAGGAGCAGACATCGCCATCCTCGTGGAAGAGGATAACCCTGACGGCTATGAAGATGGCCAAGTTAAAAAAGTACAACTCGAAGTTGCCCAAGACGACCCCGAGCTTATTGCCGAAGCTGTGGCTGCTGCCGAAGCATCCGATGTCGTCGTTCTGGTCGTCGGAGACGCGAAACCGTTCTACGGCGAATGCTGCAGCACCGCAACGCTCGACCTCCAGGGCGGACAACAAGCACTCATCCAAGCCGTCGCCCAAACCGGCAAACCCTTGATCGTGGTCCTCATCAACAGCAAACCTTTGATTTTACCGGAAGCCATCCAAAATGCCGAGGCCCTCATTGAAGCCTTTAATCCCGGCATGACCGGAGGTACCGCGATTGCAGAAGCGATCTTTGGTAAAATCAACCCCTGTGGACGCCTCCCCATCTCCTTCCCTTATCATGTAGGACAACAACCCATTTACTACAATCAAGTGCGGGGACAACACGGCAATAAATATGCAGATCTCACCCAAGAACCTCTCTACGCCTTTGGTGAAGGTCTTTCTTACACCCGTTTTGAATATGGCGAACTTAGCATGCCAAAGAGTACGCTTAACATGAACGACAAAGTGGTAGCTGAAATTGAAGTTGCAAACGTAGGCGACAGAGACGGTGTTGAAATCGTCCAAGCTTACATCAGCGACTTGGTGACCTCTGCAACGTGGGTCGACAAGGAACTGAAAGCTTTTGTCAGAGTGCCCTTAAAAGCCGGAGAGAAGAAAACCGTTCAAATTGAGTTTCCCGTTGCGGACTGCTCCATTGTCAATGCCGAGGGCCTACGGGTTGTAGAGCCCGGAGACTTCGACCTGCTCGTCGGACCTTCTTCCAGAAAGAGCGCGCTTAAACAGGCGTCGTTCCAGATTACAGCCTAAAACGAGATGGCCCCGTCCTAAACAGGACGGGGCTTTTCTTGAACCAGTCCCCCCACTCACGGACAACCCTAGGCTTGAAAGCAGTCCCCTAAGAGCACTACGTGCACGCAAAGCCATTCGCCCACCCTTTTGAGCTGCATCGCGGACCTCATCATACACGACCATTCAGTAGGAAACGTATTTTTATTAAAAATACGCTTTCGTTCGTAAGCTTTCTTCCTCACAAACGATCCTATACATATCTCTAAACCCTAACGAGAATTCCTATGACACATCCTACTGCACACAGTTTCCCCACCCTCCAAGGCGATCGCAGCTTCCCAGCCTTCGATCTCGCAAAACTTTTAACCACCGTGTTTGACCCCATCGATGGATGCAAAATGTGCATGCTCATCGATTTGGATGATCCCTCCAAAGTGAAAGACTTCGCTTTCCTCAAGGAAGACGGATATCCCGTGCAGAAAAAAGCCTACGAGGTGTTCTACCAAGCTTTCCACGAACAAGGACTCTTAAGCAAACTGGGATTAAGCGGAGGCGAATTTTACGCCTACAAAACCACCGGAGGCAGTAATTTAGAATTGCCCGAAACCGCCATCGACGTTCACGGGAATGAAATCAATTTGGTCGAAGACGTGTACAAAACCTACGATCTCATTCTGTGTACCAGCGACTACTCCGCCACCGCCCCCCTCACCGCACACGCGAAAAAACACAACTTCCGTGGTTCCACAATGCATGGGCTCAACGACATCATCGTGCAAAGTGGTCTCTCCGTTGATTACAATGTCGTAAGTGCCGAAGCAGAAAAATTGCGCCTGGGCCTTACGCAAGCGGACAAGGTTGAAATTGAATATGAAGTTGCAGGCAAACAAGTCACCCTCACCTTGATTCTTGACGGTCAAGAAGCCCAAAAAAGCCATGGTCTCTGCCATGGTCGTGCTCCTGACATTGCAAACCTTCCTGCCGGTGAAGTGTATTTCGTTCCCACTGGAGCTGAAGGCACCTTCCCCATGCAATACGAAGAAGATCCTGATACCATTGCATTGCAACACGTCACAGGTGGTCGCATTGTCGATGTGGAATTTCTCTCCGGAAACCCTGAAACTGTGGAAGCCCACAAAAACAAATTGATTTCCGATCCTGTAACCGGCGAAATTGGTGAACTGGGCCTCGGCACTCAAATCCTTCCTTTCTGTGGTGCCGACATTCAAGATGAAAAAACCTTGGGCACTGTACATGTGGCCACCGGACGCAGTGATCATTTGGGGGGACATTTGGTTCCAGAAATGTTCGCCGAAGCACAAAATGCCTCGCATGACGATATTCTGTTCCATCCCAAGAAAACCCCCAGCATCAACGTCAAACAAGTGCGTTGGACCAAAGGGGATCGTGAAGAACTCATTATCGAAAATTATCAACCCTCTGCCTACATCAAGAGTCTCCTTGACTGATACATACGAATCCCCAGCCCTGCTTCGGCAATATTTAGATTTCCACTACCGAAGCGGGGAGACATCCTATCTCCCACATCACGAGCTTCCTGAGGGTCTGACCGAATATCCGCAACGTTGCGGTGAAGTCACCATCGAATATAGCAACCGCTATCAGAGAGCTCTGGATTTGGGTTGTGCCGTCGGTGGCAGTTCTTTCACCTTGGCGACGGCCTTTGACGAAGTCGTCGGCATCGATTTCTCCGACTCCTTTATCGACGCCGCCACTCAACTTGCCTCCACAGGTACTTTCCGAAGCTCGGAAGTGGTCTACACACCCTCTTCCGATCATCGGAAGTGTCGCCCTCATTTCCGCAAAGGGAATGCCTGTGCCTTGCCTCAGGATCTCGGATGCTTTGATGCCATTCTTATGTCCAATTTACTCTGTCGACTCCCAGATCCCACGGCCTGTTTAGAGGGACTCAAAGCGCTCACCCAACCCGGCTCCATTTTGGTATTCACCACCCCCTGTAGTTGGGATGAAGCCTTCACTCCCCGAGAAAAATGGTTGTGGCCCACCCTGGAAGGCTTGCATCAGACTTTAGATCCCTGGTGTGAAACCTGTGATGTTTTTGACATTCCTTTTGTCTTAAAAGATCATGACAGACGCGCCCAATTTACAGTCGCCCAGGCCAGTGTGTGGGAAGTAAAAGCGTAATCCCTCAGCGGAGCACCTGATCATCTTCGGTATAGAGTTCCCGGTCTCTACCCGCGGAACGAATTTCCAACTGGCTGCGGGAGAGCACATGAAAAAAATAGGGTTCCCCCCAGCTATCTACCAGTTGACCCTGCGCATCCAGACGCGAATGCTCAAAGGGAAAAAATCCTAAATGCTTGGCATTATTTCCCCGCAGGGCATTCATAAACTGCGCATTCCCTTCCCCCGTAGGCAAGCTGCCAAAAGCTTCCATATAAAACCGGAACAACTGGGACACTACTTCGATTTCCTGTTGCGGCGTCAAACTTCCATCGCCCAAAAGTTCAGCTTCAGGATACGGTGCCACCTTTTGTAAGTCCTCTCTTCGAGGCGGACGCATGGCCGGCTGTCCTGCATCATTGATGCTGGCCCAATCCACCGCACGAACCGGAAGCACTACAGGAGGTCTGAGTACAGGAGTCACCATGGGCTCCAGATCCGATTCTTCCACAAACACAACCTCTCCGCTTCCCCCATCCATACAACGCGGCAACCCCAAAAAAAGGACCGTGACTCCCAGCCCTAATACTGCCGCAACGTAGATACCCGCTCGTATCTTCAAAATCGCATGAATCCCATATCGGGTGAATTGAAGCGTCCAATATTCGGCAGAATTTGATCCAACGAACTGAGAGGAACTCCAAACCACAACGCCAAGGTTGCCGCCATTTCATCGGTAGAAACTTTCGGAATCCAAGAACCCCGGCTCCCGGTATCATCAGGCCCCCCATTCGATAAGATAGGCACTTGACCATAAAGGTCGCCTCCATTTACAGCACCGCCCATCACCATGTGATGACTCCCCCAGGCGTGATCCGACCCTTTCCCATTGCTGTTATACGTACGATTAAAATCTGACCCTGTAAATAATGTTACCTCGTCACCTAAGCCTAAACTATCCGAGGCGGTCTGGAAATCAGCCAAGGCATTCGACAAGGTCAGCATCAGTCCGTGATGATCTTCCAGTTGGGCATCATGGGTGTCAAAGCCTCCCAAAGACGCAAAGAAAATTTGACGGCGCATGCCCAGCGCATTACGGGCTTTAATCATTCTCAAGATCATCCGCAATTGCTGTGCGATATTGGACATGCCATCCCCTTCTGATGTACTTAAAGGAAAGAGCTCATCATATTCAGGAACCGTCGCTAACACATTTTTCAGCAAACTGTCATTCCCCACGGCACGACTCATAATCGACGCATATTCCTGTTCAAACAAGTGCCCATAACTCCGGCCAATCATATTATCAGAGGCATGATACATTTCTTTAGTAGGGTTCCAAGTCGCATCATAATTCGACAAACCAATACTTCCGTTGGGCGTAACATGATACTGCATCACCTCTTCTCCCACTTGAAAGAAATTAGATCCCGCAATCGAAATATTCATCGAAACTTGTGAACCCTGATTTAAGCTGTTCAACATGTCCGCCAAGCGTCCCCCCCAGCCTATTTTTTTCGCTGAATCAGGTACAGAGGTTTGCCACTGAACCTGTTGATCATTGTGCGAGAACAAATGCGGAGGCAGAGCAGCCCCACCCGATTTGTATTCGGCCTGCGTCACCGGAGCCACCAAGGTGCCCACATTACACACCATCGCCAACTTTCCACTTTGAAAATGTGGTAGCAATGACGCCATCGCCGGATGAAAGGCAAACTCCCGCCCATCATCTCCAGGAGCTCCCAATGACAACAAATCTTCACGGGGTAATGCCAAAATCCCACGATCACTTTGATAGGATGAATAGGAACTCAAGTCATGAGGAACCAACATATTGTTGGCGTCATTCCCACCATAAAGAAACAGGCAAATAAGAGATTTATAATCATCGCCACCGGAGAGCTCTTGGGCCACCGCCGCATTAAATAACCGCAAGGTGCCAATGGTGGAGAGCACCCCGGTCATTTTTAACCCTGCACAGGCGGCTTGCCCGAGGAATTGACGTCGACTAAATTTCTTTTCCATAATTATATTACCTCAATACAAATGCTTCAGGTGACGTTAAGATCAAATACCACGCCACTTGTACCCGATCTTCCTGACGATAATCTTCAAAGCCAAACCACGAGGGCAAACTCGCATACAAGAATTCAATTTCTGCCCGAAGTGCATCACTCATGCTGCCGCCCAACAACAGCGTATCCAATTGATCCAACAGCAAAGCCTGCGCCTGCTCAGGCGTCAGCCCTTCTGTTTGCAGAACATCAATCCATCGCGTCCAATCAATTTCGGTATAGAGCGTATTCCCCTCACCATCTTTTTCTGCGGTCCAAAACTTCCAAAAGATTTTGCCATACATGAAGTTGGCTTGTCGAATTGCTGTGGTTTCTGAAAAAATCTGAAACTCGGGAGACAACACTCCGGCCGCATCAATCTCGCCCGGATGCACATAGCCCGGCTGAAAGAAATTAAATACTGACGGAGCTAATAAAGGAGCCTGCTCCGGCAAATCGTATTGAAAATTTACAAAGAACCGTCCATCGCCTTCGCCACTTCTCGCCGGCACCAGATCGACCGCTCTACATAAACGACTCGCACGCAACACCGGTTCCACCGCTTTGCCGCGGGCATAGCCTTCACGATAATCAGGATGTCGTGCCTCAGGATCCAACAAAATGGCTTTAATCACAGCCCCAAGATCCCCCCGTTCACCACTGCCATTGTTGTCAAACACCGCACTCACCCGCGCCACATAGGCCGGACTGGGATTACTGGTGACAAAGCGTTGAATCAGTTGTTTGGCTAAAAAAGGCCCCATGTTGGGATGCATAAACAAAGTGTCCAATGCCATCGCCATGCGCGCCTCACCCGAAAGCTCTCCGGGGATCGTCACATCACCGACAATGGTTCTATCTTCGTGATCATGGAATTCATCATAAAAAGTCATGGGATGTTCATAATCGCTACCATATCGAAACCAATTGCTGCGCGAAGCCACAGCCCCACTGCTCCACGTAGGCGGATGGGCATCGTCATAATAGGGCCCCCATCCTGTAAAAATGTGAGCCAACCCCACAATATCCGACTGTGAATAGGTGGGAAGCGGAGAGCCCTCTTCATCCACCTTCACCGACCCGTCCGGATGGAGTTGCACCAAGCCAATCGAAAACAATTGCATGATTTCACGTGCATAATTTTCATCGGGTTCATACCCGGTTTCCCGATCCGGCTTTTGATTTCGATTCATACTTAAATAGGTGCCCATCATCGGACTCAAGGTCACTTCTTCAAGTAGATCCCGATAGTTGCCAAAGGCATGGCGAAGCAACAGATCATAGTACGTCGTCACCGACTCATGATAGCCCGCAAGTGCTCCATTTTGAGAAACCACCAAAATCTCACTCAATGCAAAAGCCATGCGTTGCCGCAATTGATCTTCAGCAGTGATCGCGTGTTGCCAAAAGGCTTCCTGGCGGGTGCTTTGCCAGCCATCGGATCCATTCAAGGCCATCCATTCTGCAATGCGATCCTGCACATAGGGCAAGTGATAGGTCGCAGGCAAACTTTGCTGATCATCGATCCACTCCTCAAAGGACTGCGTCCCCCAAAGTTCCAAATCAATCGGTCGTGGACCAAAACTGGCCTGCATCAAAAAGCGGGAGACCTCATCCGATCCACTCGGAAATTCGGGCGCAGGCAAAGATGCAGGCGCCGACACCGGCAAATCCACCCCCTCTCCGAGTTGTCCAAACAGTTCGCCTTCGGGATGCCACTCAGACAGCACCCGCACCCATACCCTTCCCTCGGATAAGGCCACCAACATGTCGGCCTGACTGAGCGCAGTTTCCGGTTGAAGATCCCATTCCTGTTGCGTCAAGCGGCCTGATGCATAACTCAAAAACGCATCCCCGCTGACGCCGCCATCCTCTGAAACATAAAATGCGGTTCCGGTATGCGCTGAACTCAGCCCGCTAAACGACAGATCCAGCCAAGCCGCTAGGTCATTCCCCGTTTTTCGCAACACCACCAGCCCCTGCCCTCCGGTGGCCCCCTCCCGTGGACGCAAATAACTTTGATAGATCTCATCAGGAGCATCATCGATCAAGACCGTCGCAGCGACGGGTGCCCCCAACACATAGTCAGCAGACGCCAAGATTTCGGCCGTAATGCTTTCTTGCCCCTCCAGCACCCCGTCTGCCAAGGCTTGCACCGGCAAAAAGACCGCAGAAGCTCCCGCAGGAAACTCAACGGTAGTGGGTAAGGCCACGTAATCACTCCCAGACGTAGCCGATCCCGTGTACTGCAGATGAACCGTCAACGGCTCAACAGAGCCATTTCGGAAAATCACCCACTCCGCGGGTGCACCTGTCGATTCATACGCACGCGAACGGCTCACACCGAGGCTCAAGGTATTCCCGCTCGAGAGACGGGCCAAAGCTTCTTCAAAGTCAGGGCGCCGAGGTTGGGTATTGCTGTACGTGGGGTCAAAACCCAAAACGCCTTCTTCATAATCCGTCAACCCATCACCATCCGTATCATCCTGTACGGCATCAAAACGAAAAAACACCCGCCCCCCCTCTCCCATCAATCCTCCCAACGACACGCCTAAGGTCGATAGCGCCGCCCCTTCAATCACCGTGGGAATCCCAGTGGTATTTGATGGCAATTCCCAGGCCAGAGACAGATGATCCCCCCCGGTCCATTCTTTATGAAACAGTTCATAATAGTAATACTCACCAGCCACCAAAGAAATAGGATCTGATGCTTGTTCAGGATATTTGTCCCACTCTTGAAAGCCTGTCCACCCCGATACCGTCACCACTTGCGTCAACTCATCGGGTTCCGCATTTGCAGACAACCACAGTTCCGACTGATCATCCCCTGAGAGCCAAAACCTGTGTTCACCTGTTTCCTGCGCCACAATCCATCCACGAATCCACATCCCATAATTGTCTTCGTTGGGATTCGACTGAGAAAGACTTAAGGAACTCACCTCCCGTTCAATATCCGGAGCGGGACTGGAACTCCCCGCATAGCCTCGAACACCACTAATCGTGACCCCTTCGAGGTTAGACCACTTAGACAGCAGTGCGGTCCCTGTAGACTGAGAATCCGCTAAATCGAAATACACCTCCTGCTCGCCCCCGGATCCGCGTACCCCTGGCCCCATGGGATACCAACTTTTCAAATCAGGCGAGGCATAAAGCTGATACCGAACGCCCGCAGCCGTTCGTATGCGACTCACCACTTCATCATCAGCCCTTTGCTCAATAGACGTAATTTGAGGAGACGAATCAGCATCGTGAGGATGGGTGCCGGCCTGAGCCTCTTCCAAATTCGTATACCCATCGCCATCGCTATCCTCCGTGGGATTCGTCAGCTCCCCATATAACGCCTCCCAAACATCACTCACCCCATTCGCATTTTCATCCACCATCCCCCAAAGAGGGGGAAACAAACTACAAATCACAAACCAACATCCCAAATTCTTTTTTTTAAGAACGAAGGGCCGCGCAAACCAAGCGTTAAACCTACTGATTAAGGAGAGATTCATAGTATTTAACTATAAGCACAAATAATGCCAGTTCAGCTCATTCCCCAAGATCAGAAGCAGAAAATCCCGACCCACCAGCGGAGGTCGGTGGTTTATCGCCCTCTCAACCCTCCCCCAATTATCTGAACTACATCGGCAGGGGTTTTCGTAAAAGCTCCTGCAACAACAAGCCCAATAACATCATCATGATCAAAATCCCCAAGGCGCCCACCCACAACGGGAAGGTACCCTCGGCATGGGGGCGAAGGAGATAGGCACGACCCGGCTCGGCGGGATTCACATAACAATTCGCCATCTCCCCCACTTTATACGGTGCCAACAACGCCAAAATCTTCTGTTTGGATAAGGGCTTTTGACTATCAGACCAACTGAACAGCTTGCCCGTATATGACTGCCCATCCATCGAATAGGAATAAACGACATGCGGAATAAACAGAAAATCCTGAGGATTCCCCCAGGCATACGGTTCCACCACCATCAATTTGCAGGGCGTTTTTTCCCATGTAGCAAAGTCATGATTGGCGGACTGTGGAATCACAAAACTTTCCATGCTCATGAAAAACATCGCGAAGAGGCCTGAGGTAAAATAAAACAATCGAATGCGACAGCGGGATAAGCTGAGATCAAACATTTCAGGACGCCCTCAGCAACATCCACACCGCAAGCACAACCCCTAAATCAGCCAAGGCATGTGTAAGAATGGGTACGAGTAAGCCTTGCTGTCTGCGTGTAATCCACCGCCAAATCCCCGACGCCACCGTCAACACCCCAAACACGACGGGCAACCAAATCGCATGCACCAGAGGATACAACACCAGCAAATGAAATCCTGCAAACAAGATGTCGCTTTTCCAATGATCCGGCATCATCCCCCGCCAAAAGGACTCTTCTAAAATAGGATGCAAAGTAATGGAATACACCACAAATACCCCCACAAAACTCCCCCGAATCCGCCAATCCACCAACAAAGCGCTTAAGTCAACCCCAGGCTGGACCATGATCGGCCACAGCACAGTGATCAAAGGCCAGGTAAGCAAACATAATCCACCAACTCCTAAACAAAGCCGTGCATCAAATCCGCGAAGCACTTGTTTAAGCTCAAAATTCTGCCAAAACATACAGGCAATAATGCCGACATGATAAAGCACCACCGACACTAAAGCTTCATCCAACACAAACATCCCCAACCACACCGTCACCGTCGGCAACAGCCCACAGATCAAGGGCAGTTTTCGCAGGGTGGTCATTTTATATTTTTAGCTTTGGGTTCACGTTTTCCTGTCAACATCGCTTCAAATGCAGGAGGAACCGGTGCCGTAAAGGTAATTTTTTCTTTGGAAAAAGGATGCGTAATGGTCAGTTTTTCCGCATGTAAAAACAGCCGTTTTCCCGTGACCACTTCCACATGACCATACTTGCGGTCGCCCACCACCGGATGCCCAATTTCTGCAAATTGTGCCCGAATTTGGTTTTTGCGACCCGTAAACAGTCCAATCTCCATCAAACTGAACTTCTTAGACGTTTGCACCGTTTTATAAGCGGTTTTTGCATATTGACCACCGGCATCTGCAGCCACGGTTTGCATGACATGCTTTTCATCTTCAAGCAGATAAGAAACCAACTCACCTTCGGGTTTGCGCAACTGACCATAGACCAGTGCACAATACTGCTTGCTGAAATTCTTCCATTCATCCAACAAATAGCGGCGGGCTTGTGGGGTTTTTGCAAACAACAATACACCTGAAGTATCCCGATCGATGCGATGTACCATAAAGATGCGGGCCTTCGATTTAGGATTCCCTTTACGAACAAAATCAAACAAACGATGATAGGCGGTATCCCGATGTTTTTCGTCGTAACTCACCGACAACAATCCACAGGCTTTATTCACCACCAGCAAATCTTTGTCTTCATAGATCACAGGTGCGCCCCGGGGCTGATATTTTTTAGGGGCAGTTTTAAATGGTTTGGGGGAATGACTCATAAGGCAGTCATAGCAGTTCACCTTAAAAACACGAGCGCGAACAATCGCGAATCCACGCTTCCCGTGAGGACTTTATTTTCGGAGTTGCACCCCGGACAACACCAAGTTGGGATCAATCTTTACGGCTTCATCCGCCGGCGTTAGGTCCCGCAACAAAGGCACTGCCGCGATCATGGCCGCATTATCCGTGCAATAGCCGATAGGTACCGTAACCAGAGCTTTATCAAAACGTTCGCACAAGGTTTCGAGACCTGCACGTAAATACTGATTCTTGGCCACGCCTCCCACACAAGCCACACAAGCCCAATCCTCATAAGCCTGAAGCGCCTCCTCCACCCGCGCACACAAAGAACTCATCACCGCTTCTTGATAGGCCGCGGCTACTTCGGCTTTGTCTGCCTCAGGATTCTGCTCCAAATGATAACGCAAAGATGTTTTCAACCCACTAAAGCTAAAGGGATATTCCCCACCTCTTTTTTTTACATCCTCTCCTCGGGGCAATCCTCGAGGAAAACGAGGCCCCGATCCCCGCGCAGTTAAAGCCAATTTTTCGATTTCAGGTCCACCGGGATACGGTAAACCCAACAGACGAGCCCCTTTATCCAAAGCTTCTCCTGCAGCATCATCAATGGATCGACCCAACACCTCATACACGCCCGGCGCCGTCATCCGCATCAAGGCCGTATGCCCACCGGTCACTAACATCACCAAGGCCGGACAAGGTTGAGAAATTGCAGGCTGAGAAAAATATAAACTGAGAATATGCCCTTCCAAATGATGCACAGGATACAAAGGAATATTTAAACGTTGGCTCAACCCACGGGCCACCGACAATCCTGAAAGCAACGAACTGGCCAAACCCGGCCCTTGCGTCACCGCAATACCATCCAAATCCGACCACGCAATTCCGGCCTCCCTGACCGCAGCCTCCAACACCGGAGGAAAAGCTTTCACATGCTCACGCGCCGCCAATTCAGGCACCACCCCCCCATAGGGTTGGTGTTGCGCAATTTGCGAGGCCACCACCGAAGAGCGCACCTCAAGGGGAGAGGCCAACACCGCAGCCGCTGTTTCATCACAAGAAGACTCAATACCTAAAATCAGCAAAATTTATCCCTCCGTTTCATCAGAAATTTCCGACCTCAATAGTTCAACCGCTTTCATCACTTGGGGATCGTTTTCCCAGTTCCCCTCTTCAATACCGTTTTGCAGTCTATACCACACGCGAAGAGGTAAGACGACTTCCACATCGGGAGGTATACCCCTTTCATGAATTTGTCGATCCGTTGGCGTGAAATAACTCGCGGTGGTCAGTTTTAACGCCGAACCATCAGGTAACGGTACGATACTCTGTACCGAAGCTTTGCCAAAACTGGTTTGCCCCACCAGCACCGCCCGATCATAATCCTGCAACGCGCCGGAAACAATTTCGGCCGCACTTGCAGAGCCTTCATTAATTAGAATCACCAAACGAGGATTCAATCGGTGAGGGTTTAAACGGCTGTAAAAATCTCTCCGCTCTTGCCCTTCCCGGCCTTGGGTGTACACCACCAAACTTCCCTGGGGCAAAAACAATCCTGCCACTTCAACCGCCGCAGTCAACAGTCCTCCAGGATTCCCCCGTAAATCTAACACCAACCCTTGCGCATGCTGTCGCTTGAGTCGGGTCATTTCCCGGCGAAGTAATTCCGCCGTTTTTTCAGAAAAAGTTTTAACCCGCACATATCCAATCCCCTCTTCCAACATGATGGCATCCGAGACACTCGGCGTTTCAATCACTGAACGTGTTAACGAGACTTCAAAACCTCGATTCTCAGAGGGTCGCCAAAATTCAACAGTCACCTCTGTGCCCGGTGTCCCCCTCAACTGCGTTACGACATCCGACATGCCCATCCCTTTAGCCGACACCCCTTCAATGGCACGAATCTGGTCTCCCGCCATCACGCCTGCTTCCCAACCTGGCGAATCTTCAATCGGTGAAACCACCGTAATCCAAGGCCCCAACTGATTAATCACAATCCCTACCCCACCAAAATTCTCCTGGGTGGTTTCCTGAAGGCTTTTTAACGTGTCCGACGCCATATATTCACTGTAGGCATCCAAGTTGGACATCATGCCTCTGATCGCGCCGTCAATCAAGGTATCATAACTTACGTCCTGACCGGCTTTTACATATTGCTCATGAATCTGTTCCATCGCTAGGGTAAAACGGGCCATTTGCTCATAGGCGAGATAATCTGCCGGCGGAACCGTTTCAGCAATAACCTGCTCATCAATCGCGGGTGTAGATTGTGCAAAACTGCTGGACAAACATGCCCACCCCCAGGTCAAAAGAAGTATCGTTATTTTGAAAAAGCCGTTCATAAGGTCGTGATCCTGTAGAAATTCAGAGAGAGGTCCAATGTAATGTAAAGCAAAGATACCTCCAAAAACGCATTCATCAACTCCTCACCGGAAATCGACCCACGGCTATTTTCCATTTGCGGCCACAGGCCATTCAATCTGATACACAGCTTTCCACAATTTTCCCGTCACCCATATCCCACCCGTAGCAGGATCGCGGGCAATGCCATTGAGCACATCTTGGGTTTGCGAATAATCCATCACCAGAGGCAACGCTCTTAAATCAATGAAGCCCAGCACCTTTCCGTCGCTTGGCCGAAAACGCACAATCCATTTACTCTGAAAGACGTTGGCCCAAATCTCTCCCTCCACCCATTCCAATTCATTTAAATAAGGTACTGGACCTTTCTCAGACAGTACACGGAAGCGCCGTAGCTCCTTAAACGTTTCTGGATCCATCACCCGAATCACCGCCGTTCCATCACTCATATACAGCTTCTTGCCATCCGTCGTCAGCCCCCAACCCTCTCCGGGATATTTATATTCCGCAATCAACTTAAAACTTTCCCGATCCCACACCCGACAAATCCCTTCCTGCCAACTCAACTGATACAACTTGCCATCCAACAAAGCCAAGCCCTCCCCGAAAGTCTCCTCCGGCAAGTCCACCTTTCGCAATACCTCTCCGCTCTCACGATCCACCTCCCTCAAGGTCGATTCTCCACGCAAGCCCGTACTTTCTAACCACAGCGCCCCCTCAATTAACAAACCTTGGGTAAAGGCCTCTGGATCATGGGGCTTGCGTGCCACAATTTGAGGACGCACTACCGGCTCTTGGGCAAAAGCCAGGGTTGCAATGAGCCACAGTCCTATCCAAAAACAGATACGCATCCCAGCTCTCCTTACTTAACGACGGCGCAAATTACGCTCAGCCAAACGAGATTTATTTTCAGCTTCCTCTACCCGCTCTTTGGTCAATTTGATTTGGGTTTGAGTCTTCAATTGCTCTGAGTCATACTCATTCAGCATTTTCGTCACTTCAGCTTCTTGTTGCAATAAGATATTTTGACGTTGTAGCAATTCTTCTTCACGTTGCACCAAATCAGATTGTTTATGGCGTTGGCCTAATTGAATATTCTGTTCATTGCGCTCATCGGCCAAATCTTCTTTATCCTCTTTGTATTCCTCAATCTCCCTGTCCAGTCTTTTGCGACGCGCCTTTACTTCATCCTCCAAGCCTTTGGCACGCTTTTCCAAGCTTTCCGACTTCCCCTCCAACGCAGCCAATTGTAATCGTAGAGCCAATTCCCGAAGCTCTAAAGATTCCAATTGTTGTGCGGGCTCCTTGTCATCCAAATTCAAAATGGCTAAATCCGCCGCCGCATTAAATTGTTCAATGCCTTTATTGTAATGGCCTTTACCAATTTCCTCTTCGGCCGCATCCATCATTTTTTCAACATACGCTTTTCCATCCAAGCGCTCCACCTCATCTCCTTTCCCTCGTTGAATACGTCCCTCCTTGTCCGCCATCCACGACTTCACCTCCGACGAATGAATAATCAACACCCTGCGAATGGTGCCCGATTCATTTTGACCCACTTCAATTTCGAGGCTGTCATCATTTTCAGCCAAGATAAGACCCTCCACCCGGGTGCCATCCTTTAAGTCGATCACATCAGCAAATAACCAAGGGCTACACAGTACACCCGCAAGAATATATTTCACATACAGTTTCATAAACTACTCCGATAAAAGGTTACGTGTATTAGAACGAAAATCAGACACATTGGCGAGTCGAAAAACAACAACCCCCCGAAAAACGGAGGGTTGAAGGCATTTTAAAAACGAGACATTCAGATTATTTATCTTCGTCATCTAAATCATAATCATAATCGTCTTCGTCTTCACTGTCGAAGTCCTCGTCCTCTTCGTCTTCTTCCTCTTCAGGCTCATCGTCATCAGGAGCAAGGTCTTCCTCTGGAATCTCATCTTCCTCTTCCAACAGACGTTCCGCTTCAGCGTCGAAGTCGAGAAGTTCTTCGATATCATCGATATCTTCAAAATCAGCATCGTGACGATCATCTTCGTCTTCAGCATCAAATTCATCAGGGTCATCCAAGTAGCTACTCGCACTACGCGGCGCGAGAATATCCTCGTCCTCGTACTCTTCGTCTACAAATGGATTGAAAGGATCTTCCTCCTCATCCTCATCTTCGTCATCATCATAATAATCTTCATACTCATCGTACAAATCATCATCGTCGTCTATAAAATCATAAAGTTGCATGGTCTACTCCCGTGATATCGGTTACAGTTCAATTTGTGTTTGAAATCACATGCCATTCTTTCCGAAATTGTCCACAAGAAAAAACGCTCTTTTTTGATTCAAGTTTCTCGCTTGAGCTTTTGTATGGAAACTCTATCACCTTTACCTAGATTATGAGCTATACCCTTCCCCACCGAAACCGTCGATTACGCGCCAGTTCACCTAACCGTGGATTACAACGCGAAACCCGCTTACACCCTGATCAATTGATTTACCCTATGTTCCTGTGTACAGGACAACAGGAGCAACAAAAAATTGATAGTTTACCCGGACAATACCGCTGGTCCATAGACCTTCTTCCCGAAATTTGCGCTGAAAACTTCAAAAAAGGTGTTCGCAGCATCAACCTCTTCGGAAATTCAAGCGAAAAAACACCAACCGGCGAAGGCGCCTTAGACCCCGATGGACTGGTTCCCAGCGCCATTCGCCAGCTCAAACAGCTCCTTCCCGACCTAAATATTCAAACCGATCTCGCCCTCGATCCCTACACCGATCACGGACATGACGGCATTCTCATGAACGGACATGTCGACAATGACGCCACCGTGGAAATTTTGCAACGCATGGCCCTCATCCACGCCCAAGCCGGCGTCGACTGGGTCGCCCCCTCCGATATGATGGACGGACGCGTGGGTGCGATCCGCCATTTTCTCGATATCAACGGTCATACCAAGGTCTGCATCTTGGCCTACACCGCTAAATACGCCTCCTGTTTTTACGGACCTTTCCGTGGCGCATTGGACACCGCCGCCCTCAGTGGCGGACTCTCTGACAAGAAAACCTACCAAATGGACCCCGCCAACCGTCGCGAAGCCCTCCGCGAAGCCCGTTACGACATCCAAGAAGCCGCTGATGCCATTATGGTAAAACCCGCCAGCCACTATTTGGACGTGGTCATGGCCCTCAAACAAAATTTCGACCTTCCTGTCGCCGCCTACCAAGTCTCCGGTGAATTTGCCATGATGCATGCCGCCGCCGAAAAAGGATGGATCGACCTGGAAAAAGCCATGGAAGAAAGCTTGCTCTGCATTGCCAGAGCAGGTGCCGATATGATTCTGACTTACTTTGCGCCACAAATGGCCGAACGACTCCAAAACGGACCCCTCTCATGATTAAAAACGATACCTGGATTACCCAAGCCGCCCGTGAGGGCATGATCTCTCCCTTTGAATCCACCCTTATTTCCCAAGTGGATGATCAAAAGGTGCTCTCCTATGGACTCAGCAGTTACGGATATGACATTCGCCTCTCTCCTAATGACTTCCGTATCTTCCGCCATATCCCCGGTACCGTCATTGACCCCAAAGACTTTAACCCTGCAAATTTAGAGTCCGTACCCCTCCACGAAGATAAAAACGGTAAATACTTTATTCTCCCAGCCCATTCCTACGGATTAGGTGTAGCCCTCGAAGAACTTAAAATTCCAAATTATATCAGCGTGCTCTGCATTGGTAAAAGCACCTACGCCCGCGTAGGCTGTATCGCCAACCTCACCCCTGCCGAAGCCGGATGGGAAGGCCACCTCACACTCGAGTTCAGTAACGCCTCTCATGCCGATTGTCGCATTTACGCCAACGAAGGCATCGTGCAGTTACTGTTCTTCGAAGGCGACCCTTGTGAGACCTCCTACGCTCATCGCAAAGGAAAATACCAACATCAACAACAAGAAGTGACTCTGCCTCGCGTATAACACGATAAGAATGACGTCGTGATGCATGCGGTCCAATGCCCTTCTCCGCTCTGGTAGCCCCAAGCTGGTATCCTCACAGTTCACGCCCCCATCCCCATGCCCCAAGACCTCTCCTCCCTTCCTGACCTCCTTTCCCGCACCGCAGACCTCCTCCGTCTTTCCGGTGCCAACGATTTTAAAGCCGGCGCCTGGAACAAAGCCGCCGCCATCGTGGAACAGGAGGGCGACGCCCTTCGTCTCCGCGACTCGGAAAAAGCCTTGCAGGAACTTCCGGGCATCGGAAAATCATTGGCCAGCGAACTTCATCACTTTTTAAGCACCGGAACCCTCCCCCAATTAGATTGCCTGGAAAAAACCCTCCCCGCCGAACTCATTTCGTGGTTGGATATTTCAGGACTTGGCCCCAAACGAGCCGCCAAAATTCATAAAACCCTAGAGATCGATTCCATCGCCGAACTTAAAAATGCACTGGAAGACGGACGGGTCGCGGCCCTACCCGGCTTTGGCAAAAAATCTGCCCATAAAATCCTCAATGCCCTCACCTGGATGGAAGGAAGTGGTGAACGGTGCTTGCTCGACGAAGCCCAGGGCTTGGCTCAACAAGTGACCGACCTGCTGAGCAACCTGCCAGGACTTATCCGTTTAGAATGCGCCGGCAGTTTACGCAGAAGCCGCGAAAGCATTGGCGACCTCGACTTCCTCGCCTGCGTCAGCGATCAGGGAGAAGCCTTACACCAAGCCTTCTGCGAGTGGGAAGACGTGGTCGAAGTTTTGGTCAGAGGAGAAACCAAATCTTCCGTGCGCGTAAAACAAGGACGTCAATTGGATCTTCGCACTGTCAATGAAACCGCGTTCCCCGCGGCCTTGATCTATTTTACCGGTAGCAAAGAACACAATGTATTTCTCAGGGGACGTGCCCGTGAAAAGGGACTCACCCTCAATGAGTACGGCCTCTATCCACTGGTCGATGGAGAAGCCGACCGGGAGCACCCCCAGAACGCGCCCAGCGAAGCCGCCCTCTATCAAAAGCTCGACCTCCCTTTCACCCCTCCCGAGCTACGTGAAGCGCTCTATCAAAGCTGGGTGGAAGCAGACACAATTCCCGAACTGGTTGAAGCCAACGACCTCCAAGGTGTTCTCCACGCCCACAGTACCTGGAGCGATGGAAAAAATACCCTTCAGGACATGGCTGAGGCCTGCCTCAACTTGGGCTATCACTATTTAGGCATCACCGATCATTCGCAAAGCGCATTCTATGCAAACGGCTTAAAACCCCAGGCCGTAGAAGCCCAATGGAAAGAAATCGATGAACTTAACCAGCGCTTTAAAGACGAAGGCAAAGACTTCATCATTTTAAAAGGCATTGAAAGCGATATTCGTGCCGACGGCAACTTGGACTATGAGGACGACCTCCTCTCCGGTTTTGATTTTGTGATCGCCAGTATCCACGGACAGATGGATATGGAAGCGGAAGCCATGCAAGCGCGCATGGAAAAAGCCATCCGCCATCCGGCCTGTTCCATTGTGGGACATCCCACCGCTCGTTTGTTATTACAACGCCCCGGTGTCAAACTGGACATGGAGGCCATCATTCGTTTGGCCGCCACCCAATCCGTCGCGATCGAAATCAATGCCGCCCCCCCACGCCTGGAACTGGATTGGCGCTGGGGCAAACTCGCAAAAGAAGTTGGACTGCAAACGGCCATCTGTCCAGATGCACATGCTGTGAACCAATTGACCCGGATGACACAATACGGTGTTCCCATGGCCCGTAAAGCTGCATTCGATGCCTCTCGTATTCTGAACTGCCAAGCAGCACAAAACCTGTTTATAAAATA
Organism: Kiritimatiellota bacterium B12222; assembly: GCA_029719485.1. Classification (GTDB taxonomy): domain Bacteria; phylum Verrucomicrobiota; class Kiritimatiellia; order SS1-B-03-39; family UBA6053; genus UBA6053. Next base: position 3,227,494 of record CP120722.1, read on the forward strand.
AGAGCCCCAACAAAACGAAACCCTCGTCTTCACTACCCCGCCTCCCTCCACGCAAGCGGGACAAAAAAAAAGCACTCTCAAAATGAGAGTGCTTTGGGGCTTAGATGATCAAAGCTCAGTTTGAAGTAACAATGTTACCTTGAGCGGGAGGACCATATGCACTTACGTTGCTGGTAAGACCAGCTTCTTCTGACCATGTTCCTTGCAACTGCAATTGAGAAGTAGGACCAGAGAAAGAGTAGGTATTCGTCGTAGTCGTAGTTGAGCTAGAGCTGTTACTCGTACTGTTGCTGTCACCTGTTCCAGTGTCAGGAGCTGCCGGTGGAATGACTGAATCTGTGCCAGAGTCACTATCCTTGGTACTCGTGGACGTTGAGGTTACTGCGTTAATATCAGTCACCGCAACCAAGGTGAGAACACCTGTGAAGTTGATGTTGCGCGCAGCCACGCCATCTTTACCAGACCAAGAAATTTGATAGGTAGAAACCGTAGCACCACTTTGAACGGTACCACTGGACAAGTTACCCGCAAACAGAGGGGCACCAATACTACCTACATAAGTCGACCCTTGATTGTCGATAACATCCACACGGTTACCAGACTGTTGGATGGTGAAAGAGGTGATGTTCCCGTTAGAGGTTTGAGCAACCGCACGACCCCCATTTACATTTCCACTGTAGAAACCAGAAATATTCACGCTCGAACTGCCCCCACTAGTGTTAAAATTTTCCTGGGATCCACTGGACCAGTCACAGGCGGTGAGCATAAAAATTCCGGCCAAGGTGGCTACGGGTAAAATCGAACGGTATAGACGCTTCATTCAAATCTCCTGGGGTGATTAAATCTGAGTTAGGACTTATTCCAAAGTTTGAGTGGGTTGGTCAAACAAAATCGGAACATTTCAGTAAAAAAATTAGCACTTAACATCCTTCATCCTCGCCATCAATGATCCAAGGACATTCGGGTACAGCCTTCACAAACCATCGGCCATACCACTTACTTTTAATACGAGGATCTAATATTACAATCCGTCCTTGATCATTTTCGCTTCGAATCAGACGACCAATACCTTGCTTGAATTTCAGCACAGCGTCAGGAAGGGAGTAATCTTTGAACGAATTACCCCCTTTTTGCTTAATTTCTTCCATCCGTGCTTCAACCAAGGGGTGATCCGGCACCGCAAAGGGTAATCGCGTAATCATCACCGACCGCAACGCATCTCCCGGCACATCCACACCCGTCCAAAAACTACTCACCCCAAAAAGCACCGATCGATTGCCTTGCTTGAAGCGATGAAGTAACTGAGAGCGTGATTCACCGCGCCCTTGCACGCACAAGGGATATCCATCTGCAAATAAATCTTTTTCAATCCGTTTGAGCACTTCTTGCATCATGGCCACTGACGTAAACAACACAAAAGCGCCTCCCCGGGTCTGATGCACATGGATCAAAATTTGTTCGGACAACGCATCCGGGAAGCCGGGTTGGTTAGGCTCAGGAAGTCCCTGCGGCACAAACACACGCATTTGACGCGCATAATGAAAAGGACTGCCCACCTGTAACTCCCGCGCCATTTCAGCCCCTACCCGCTGACGAAAATACGTCATCCCTCCCCCCACAGACAAGGTTGCACTGGTCATCACCACACTATGCAATCGGTCGAACAGCAGTTCACGCAAAATGGATCCCACATGAACCGGTGAGCCACATAAGGTCAGACGTTTTTTAGCCCCTCTGGAATCCTCTTCCACCCAGTACACATAATCAGCCTGGCGCAGCTCTAAAAAGCTACACAAGCTGGTCACCAATTCTCCTGCACGTCGACGTGCCAATGCCACCTCATTCCGCAGTTCGGCATTCTCCACCTCTACTTCAACTTCTTTGAGCTGCTCACACAAACGCATCAACATTTGAGGCAAAGGTGTTTGTAGATCCAAAGGTTCTCTCACCCGTACGCAGGAGCGACCATCCGCATGCTGAAAGGTCCAGGCCTGCAGTTGATCAAAAAGTCGATCGACATGACGCTGCACTTGAGAAACCTCATGGGCCAAGGTCCCCTTCTTTAAAATACTCAACAAGCCTTTCTTAGAATCAGCATGATACAAACTTCGTGTCCACCGCACAAAACTCCACGGCGTCAACCGAATGCCCAAAGCTTGCCCCGCAGCCTCTTCCATTTGATGCGCCTCATCCAGAATCACTACATCAAATTCAGGTAGCAATCCATTGCCTCCCGTCCCCCGCATCGCCAAATCAGAAAAAAACAACGCGTGATTCACAATTAGTAAATCCGCTTCCTGCATACGCGCACGGGCTTTGGTCAGAAAACAATTTTGATGTTCCCGCTGAGAAGGATACACGCAGGTCCCCTCCTCGGCACACACCTGCGACCACACTTCCATCGGCGGTTCTTCTGGCAGAGACTGACGCGAACCATCCTCCGTATGATTGGCCCATTCCGCCAGACGTTCAAGCCATTGCTGATGTTCGGGTCGAAACAGATCGCCCCCCATCCGACGGGCCAATTGCAATCGACGGTGACACAAATAATTACTACGCCCTTTTACCAACACCGCCTTCACCTCACGTCCCAAAGCTTTCGCCAAACGAGGAACGTCCGAATTCAAAAGCTGCTCCTGCAAACTGATGGTATAGGTACTCACCACCACCTTTTGTCCCGTACTCAATGCGGCCAACAAAGCAGGCGCCAAATATGCAAAAGATTTCCCAACCCCCGTCCCCGCCTCCGCGACCAAATGATTTCCCGCATGGAGGGTTTTGGAAATTTCGGCGGCCATCTCCAGTTGCTGAGAACGCGCCTCATACCCCAACCCCTCAGAGGCAAACACATCCGACATCGCCCCCCCGGGTCCTAACAAGTCACGTACTTGCTGCGATGCATCTGGATAAAAAGGAGCGACATCCGCATCGGGTACATCTTCGTCAGGCAGAAATGGAGCAATCATAAAAAAGAAAAGGGTAAGACTCGCAACTGGAAACACCCTTTAAATCATGTCCCTTGCTCACAAGCAAGATCATGCGCGCCAGATTTACCCTCCGGCCCACCACAACCTAAAAAAACGAAGCCCCGTAAATACGGAGCGGAACTTAGGGTCGTGGAAATAAACTATAAGAAACAGGCAACATGTTTGCACTTTGATTAAAGTCAGTCGTCTCTAATCCTAATTCCAAAATGGAGGCTTCCAGTTGACTCGACAACTCAGGACTTAAATACTCCCCATCCGTATAGGCCTCTTGAGGAAGCATCATGGGGGCAAAGGGATCATTCCCCACATAAACAGGTCTTTCAAACGACAACTCTACCGGCTCACGTTCAGCAATACCTTCGTGAATATCAGAACCTTGAATGGGATTATCCATCATTTCCCGATGTGTAAACACACTCAAACCCAGCATCACCACCACCACAGCCACCATGCGTGCCCAGTCGGGTAACCCTTCCAGCATCGGTTCGCGTCGGAGATGTTCCCCATTTTGAATACGTACACTTACGCGATGCAATACCCGTCCTTCCATCGCCTCATCGGGTGTCTCGTACGTTTTCAGCTTGAGCAGTGAAGCCATGCGAGCTTGCGCCTCAAAGCTCTCACGCAATGCAGAGTCTTTTTCCAACAGCGCACGTGCCTCCTCTGGCAATGCGTCTACGGGAGTGCCGGCATAAGTATAAAGCAGTTGTTTTTTATTCATGATACGGATGAGATGTCTGAGAGTTGTGCCTGTAATTGCTTCCTTGCATAAAAGAGTCTCGACCGGACCGTACCGGAAGAAACGCCAATGATTTCCCCAATTTCGTGATGAGGCAATCCTTGTATGTCGTGTAAAACCACAACCATTCTGTGTTTCTCTGACAGCGTTTGTAAGGCCGCGTTCAATTTTTTTTGCAATTCTTTTAATCCCAAACTGCGGTCTGGCGATTCCTGGCTCGAAAGCTGCACCAATGCGGGATCCCGTTCGATCCCCATATCGATATCATCCAAGCTCAGTCCCCGCCGACGTTTTCGCTTTTTGACATAGTTAATCGCGGTGTTCACCCCAATCCGGTAAATCCAGGTATAAAAAGAAGAATTTCCCTTAAATTTGGGCAGAGCCTTATACGCCTTCAAAAAAACATCCTGTAACAAATCTTCAGCATCCTCTTTGTTGCTGGTCATATTATACAACAACGCATAAATCCGACTTTGATATTTGGCCATAAGGTAATCGAAAGCTGCCAAATCTCCCTGCCGTGCCTTTTGTAACCATTGTTCATCGGAAACTTCTTCCACGCTCTCTGTGGAATCTTCACTCATAACTGCTCACCCTGTTGCTTCTTTCGATGCGAAAGCTCCAACCATAAATTATAGACCGCCACCACAGGCGGAAATAAATTCGCCAAAATCCCCACCGAATCATTTTTGCCAAACACAAAATAAGTAAATAACATAAAACTTCCAAACAAACTCATAATCCAATAAACTATAGGAAGTACGGGACGACCCGCCTTCTTTGAATAATGCATCTGCACAAACCATCTTCCGGTAAACATGAATGTTCCCGCATACCCCCAGATTTTCCACCATGTGAGGACTAAAGATTGATCTAAAAACGGCAAAGGAATATCCATATAATGCTACGATAAGTGAGTTTAAAAGAGAACGAAGTGCTCAAAGCCCGCTTATACTGGTTTTTCATATAATCGCAAACATGGAATCAAACTTAGGTTCTTGAGATTTTTGCTTGATTTATATTTTCCATCGATCATCTAAACAGAGCCCTTTAAGGGACTATAAGGGACAAATCTTAACTGTATGGTACCATTATGACACAAACTGCTCAAGAAATCATGACTCTGACCGAATTGGCCAACTACTTAAAGGTAGCTGAGAAAACCGTGGTCCGTATGGCCCGTGACGGCAAAATCCCCGGCACCAAAGTGGCCAGTCAATGGCGCTTTATGCGCAGTATGGTGGATCAATGGTTGGAAAACCGCATGCAACCCGTCACCCCAACCAATTTATTTGAATTGTTGAAAATGGCGCCGGAAGTTGTGCCGGTGTCTCGTTTGGTGGCTCCTGAATTGATGTTATTCGACATCAAACCCGGATCGGTTACCGAAGTCCTCGAGCAACTCAGCGCCCCATTGCAGGATCACAACCTCGTGGAAGATAGCCACGCTTACCTGCAAATGTTGATTGATCGCGAAAACTTACACTCTACCGCCATCGCCCCACATGTCGCCATTCCCCATGCACGTAGCCCTGCAAATGCCAAACTGAAAAGCAGCGCATTGGTCGTCGGCATTTGCCCAGAAGGCACCGACTTTGGCGCTACCGACAATCAAAAAACCAACGTCTTCATCCTCATTTGCTCTGAAGACGATATGGTGCATTTACGGTTATTGGCCAAAATTTCTAAACTGCTCTCAAAACCCAAAGTGATTGAGAGACTCATCGAATGTCGAAACAGTGAACAGGTGATCGCCTTACTTGCCGAAACGGAATGGAAGTTGGCCCTCAAACAAGCGGAGGCCTGAAACCATGGTCGAATCCGGTAACCACCTCCTTGATGCAGCACTCTCCCCTCAGAGAGTCTTCATCACGAAAGAGCGCAGTAAAGAAGCCTTACTTAACTATCTGGTTGATAAATTGGGTCACTGCGGTGAAGTCGATGACCAACAAGCTTTACATCAAGCCATCTTCACCCGCGAAAGCCTCATGAGTACCGGCATCGGCTTAGGCATCGGTGTCCCTCACGCACGCATCTCCTCCGTCCGCCGCATGATTTTGGCCGTCGCGGTCAATGATCAGCCTTTAGAGGACTACGAAGCGATCGATAACCACCCCGTACAAATCGTGTTTATGGTGGCAGGTCGCCCGGATCAACAATCCAATTACGTCCGCCTGCTGGCCGTCTTGAGCCACGTCGTAAAACAACCCGAAAATCGGGACGCGCTCCTCAAAGCCACTTCTACTGAAGAAATTTATCAGTACATCCGCAAATCCCTTTAACCCTTACCCCTACCGGACACACACCCTATGCAAGACATCTTACTGATTTTAGGCATCGGAGTCTTCGGAGGGATGATGGGGGCTTGGCTTTTCCAAAAGCTTCGAATCCCCCAAGTAATCGGCTATATCGCCATTGGTTTAATTATCGGTCGCAGTGGCCTGGGCATCATCGGCGATGTCGAAATCCCCGCCCTGAGACCCTTTAGTTATCTCGCCCTTGCCTTTATTGGTTTTTTAGTAGGCGGAGAACTCGAAGGGAAAATATTTAAGCAATACGGCAAACAGTTTATTGGCATTATGCTGGGCGAAGGCTTGGGAGCCTTCTTTGTTGTCGGAGCAGGCACTGGCCTCATTCTGTGGTTCATCACCGGCAGCATCCCCGCCGCCCTCGCCGGGGGAATCGTCTTTGGCGCCATCTCTTCAGCCACCGACCCCGCATCAACGGTCGACGTACTCTGGGAATACCGCTCAAAAGGGCTATTAACCACCGGACTGATCTCGGTTGTGGCACTCGACGATGCCCTTGCCCTCACCCTTTACGCCTTAGGCACCAGCGTTGCTAGTTTGTTGGTCGGCGGAGAAATCAACCTCAACGAATTGCTCATGACCTTGGGCGTGGAATTGATCGGTAGCGGACTCATCGGAGTCTTCTGCGGGTTTGGATTAAGTCTGCTGGTAAAACATAGCCGTAGCTCTGACCGTTCGCTCACCCTGTTAGTCGGATGCCTCCTGCTCATCGCGGGCGTATGCTTAAAACACAAACTCGACGTCATCCTCTGTGCCATGGCCGCCGGGGCCACCCTCATCAATGCCTCTCCTCATCGCAGCAAACCACTGCTGGAGAGCTTACGGGCCTTTGCCTCTCCCATTTATGTGATGTTCTTTGTGATGGTAGGCGCACGTCTCCAATTGACCTCACAACCCGCATGGCTCTGGGGCATCGTCGCTTTTTATGTTGTAGGACGCACCATCGGAAAATACGCTGGCACCTGGATCGGAGCCACCACCAGCAAAAGCCCAGCCTTACTTAAAAATTATTTGGGCTTGGGCCTATTCGCCCAAGGAGGCGTAGCTGTGGGTCTGTCAATGATGGCCGGTCAACATCTCTCAGGTGTCGAAGTACTTGACGGCTTAGATTTGGGAACCGTGGTCGTGAGTGCCGTCACCGCCACCACCCTGTTGGTTCAATTGATTGGCCCCGCCAGTGTAAAATGGGCCATTACCAAAACCGGTGAAATTGGCCGCAATGTCACCGAAGAAGACATCATAAAAGAGCTCAAAGTGGCAGATGTCATGCATACAGATCCCGCCACCATCCGGGAAGGCGACTTATTGACCGAAGTGTTTAATAAATTTTCAAATCACGACCAACTCTGCTTCCCTGTCGTCAACAACGACGGCGCCTGCATTGGCGTCATCTCCATCGACTCGTTGAAATCCTTATTCGTCGAACAGGAAATTTGGAGTTGGATGCTCGCCGGCGACGTCATGGTCCCCATCAAAGACATTGTCAGCGTCGACGCCCCTTTGGCCGAGGCCATGGAAACCATGACCCAAATGGAAGCCGAAGAAACGATTCTCAGGAACCCTCAATCCAGACTTCCCGTCGGTATCTTCGATCTCCGCAGCGCCAAACGCTCCGTCAGCAAAAAATTGCTCCAACGCCAAGGCGTCTAAAACCACCTGCGGAAAATAGGCGACTCAAAACTAAAGTCGCCTTGCCCAGGCGGTAATCGCACGCAAACGTTCCAGATCTTCTGCACGTAGATCCTCCCACTCAAAACGCCAAGCCCAATTGCCGTCCATACGACCCGGTACATTCATCCGCGCTTCCGTCCCCAAGCCCATGACATCCTGCAAAGGAATGATCGCGGTATGAGGAGGCAAACGCATGGCCAAGGAAATAAGATCCCAATGGATCTGTTCCCCATCCGTCTTAACCATAGACAATACTTTATACCGCTCAGCATCAATCACTTCTGCGGTTTCCGTATTGTTCACCCCGGGCTCCCGTCTAAACCAACCACAAGTCGTATCATTGTCGTGAGTACCGGTATACACCACACAGTTTTCAGGAAAACCTTCCGGTTCCATATGAGGTTCCAAACCTTCACAAAAAGAAAACTGCAAAATACGCATACCCGGCAGTTCAAAATCATCACGCAATTGATCAACCTCAGGTGTAATCACCCCTAAATCTTCTGCAATCACGGGGATATCCCCCAGTTCCGATTTCATGGCATAAAAGAAATCATGGTCAGGACCTTTCACCCACCGGCCATTCATCGCAGTTTCTTCATCGCCGGGTACTTCCCAATACGCTTCGAATCCGCGGAAATGATCGATGCGCACAATATCCATCAACCCCACCATATGCTTCATGCGCTTCATCCACCACGCATAGCCCGTCTTTTGATGTAAGGCCCATTTGTACAAGGGATTGCCCCATAGTTGACCGGTCGCAGAAAAGTAGTCAGGAGGTACTCCAGCAACCACGGTAGGTTGCCCAGCGTCATCCAAAGAAAATAATTCCTGATTGGCCCATACATCCGCCGAATCATGCGCCACAAAAATTGGAATATCACCAATCAACTGTACCTTGTGTTCATGCGCAAATTCACGTAAACGCCCCCACTGTAACGCAAATAAATATTGGCGCACCCGAGCACGATTCACCAAAGCATCATACTTCTTGGCAAAGGCTTTCAGGGCTTTGGGCGTACGTTTCACTAATTCAGGAGCCCACTCGACCCAAGGACGTAATTCATTTTGCTCTTTGATACTCACGAACAGCGCATAGTCATTCAACCACTCCGCTTGAGAAAAACAAAAATCCTTGAAACCCACCTTCAGATCAGCCGAGGCCCGCTTTTCAAATTTATCGCAGACCAAATCTAAAATCTGACGGCGTTGACTTAATACCGGTCCATAATCAACTTTTTCAGTCGTAAACTGTGGAAAATCCTCCAACTCCTCTGCCAACAGGAGGCCATCCTTCATTAAATCATCAAATGAAATCAACATGGGGTTGCCGGCAAATGTCGACAAAGCCTGATATGGTGAATCGGCATAACCTGTAGGACCCAAGGGCAATACCTGCCAATAATGCTGTCCTGCAGACTGCAAGGCTTGAATAAATTGACGCGCAGCAGGCCCAATTTCCCCCATGCCATAAGCACCAGGAAGAGAAGTAGGATGAAGAAGAATTCCGGATTTTCTGGGGAAGTTCATAAGCAAAGGGGGGTTGTAAAAATAACGAAATGGAACAATGCGAAGGAAAGGTCAAGAGTGTGACACTAAAAAATCATCCACGCTACATTTTCGTCTACAGCTCCCTTCTTCCCTGATCTACAAGCGAGAAGAAAAATACAGCAGAGAGAAAAACGAAAAAGGGATGCCCCATGGCATCCCTTTTCCATAACATAAGGTGACAATTTTTACGAACAACCCATGGAGTTACCGCAATTAAAGCACTTGTAACACGCGCCATTACGCACCGTAATACTGCCACAAATATCACAGGCGGGCGCATCATCCATGAAATGCTCAAACTGCGTATCCACCCGTTCTGTGCTCTGTGTCGTATCCGAGGTAACCGGCTCGAGCACCTCTTCTGTCGGTTGCGCATTGACCAATACCGGTTTATTTTCGACAAACGTAATATGCATCCAGCGGAAAATATAATCCACCAAACTTTTGGCCATGGGAATGTCCGAATTTTTCGTAAATCCGCTAGGTTCAAATCGCGCATGCATAAATTTACGATTCAACGCCTCAACCGGCACCCCATATTGTAAACAAATACTTACCGCGGTTCCAAAAGCATCCATCAGCCCTCCCACGGTACTTCCTTCTTTGGCCATGGTGATAAATAATTCACCAGGATTCCCATTGGGGAATAAGCCTACGGTTAAATACCCTTCGTGACCCGCCACCTCAAACTTGTGCGTGATGGACTGACGCGTGTCCTCCAAACGATTTCTCCGAGGACCTCCTCCTTCCTTGAGAACCACCTCTTCCGTTTTCTTTTTACCATCATCAGAATTTACAGGCTGACTGCGTTTGCTTCCATCACGATAAATCGCAATCGCTTTTAATCCCAGCTTCCATCCTTCAATGTAGGTTTGAGCAATTTCTTCAACCGTGGCCGTTTTAGGCATATTCACCGTTTTACTAATCGCACCCGACAGGAAAGGCTGTGAGGCCGCCATCATGCGTAGATGAGATTGATATCCCAAACTGCGTTTCCCATTTCGGGGCTTAAAGGCGCAATCAAAAACTTTCAAATCGTCATCCGCCAAATGCGGAGCACCCTCAATGGTATCGTTTGCGTCAATATATGAAATAATATCGGTGGTCTCATCCGATGTATATCCCAAGGATTTCAAAGCCATGGGGACCGTCTGATTCACAATCTTCAGCATCCCGCCACCTGCCAACATTTTATATTTCACCAAGGCAATATCCGGTTCAATACCCGTGGTATCGCAATCCATCAGAAATCCAATGGTCCCTGTAGGCGCCAACACCGTGACCTGCGCATTGCGCAAGCCATTGTCTTTCGCCAATTTTAAGACCTGATCCCCTAAGTCTTCCGCCGCAGCCAATAGACCTGCGGGACAGCCCTCACCAATCCCAGCAATCGCATCCGCATGCTGCTGTATCACATCCAACATGCAGTCTTTGTTTTCAGCAAAACCATCAAAAGGTGCGAGGGTGCCCGCAATTCGAGCCGATTGACAAAACGCCTCCAAATGCATTACCGCTGTAATCGCGCCCGCCATGCTGCGACCTTCATCCGAGTCGTAACTGTGCCCCTGCCCCATCAACAAAGCTCCCAGATTGGCAAACCCGAGGCCCAAGGTGCGATAGCGGTGACTATTGGCGGCAATTTGTTCAGTGGGATAACTCGCATTATCCACCAAAATATCTTGCGCCGTAATGAAAATATCTACAGCCGCTTTAAAACGTGATACATTAAACCGACCATCTTCATCCATGAATTTCATCAAGTTCAACGACGCCAAGTTACACGCTGTATCATCCAAAAACATGTATTCAGAACAGGGATTACTGGCATTAATCGGCGCACTTCCCGCACAGGTATGCCAGCGCTGAATGGTATCTTCATACTGCACGCCCGGATCTCCACAAATCCAAGTTCCTTCCGCCATAGCATTCAGTAAATCACGCGCTTTATAGGTGGGACCGGATTTAGTGGGGTCAGTCACCCAAGTGGTGGTCCAGTCTTGATCATCGATCACGGCTTGCATGAAGTCATCTGTCACCCGAATACTGAGATTTTCATTTTGAAAACAAACAGACCCATAAGCTTCACCATTAAAATCACCACTGTAGCCCTGCTCAATCAAGGCCCAAGCTTTCTTCTCTTCTAAGGTTTTGGCCTGAATAAATTCCAGAATATCCGGATGTGAAACCTTTAATGAATTCATCTTTGCGGCCCGACGCGTTTTACCACCACTTTTCACCACTGACGCCACCGAGTCATAAACCCGCAGAAAGCTCAACGGACCACTTGGGGTTCCCCCTCCACTCATGGTCTCTTTGGCCGAGCGAATCGGCGTGAGATCGGTGCCTGTACCACTTCCAAATTTAAACAACATCGCTTCACTCTGGGCCAAAGCCATGATGCTGTCCATGGTGTCATCGACCGATTGAATAAAGCAGGCAGAGCATTGCGGATATTCATATTGCGTATTCGCCCGTTGAACACTTTTGCTTTCAGGATCCCAATAGTAGCTGCCTTCACCACTGCCCACCCCTACGTTATATTGATGATACAAGCCACAGTTGAACCACACCGGAGAGTTAAACGCACCATGCTGATTCAAACACAACCATGTCAATTCTTCATAAAAAAGTTCAGCATCCTCTTTGGTCTCAAAATACCCATCTTTCACGCCCCAATCTGCAATCGTCCGACTTACCCGATGAATCAATTGACGCACTGAAAATTCCCGTTCAGCCGTATTCACCTTTCCATAAAAATATTTAGACGCCACCACATTGGTCGCCAACATCGACCACGTTTCAGGTACTTCCACATTATTCTGCTCAAATAATACCCCCCCTTTATCATCTGAAATAGAAGCGGTACGTTTCTCCCAACGTACTTGATCAAAAGGATTCACTCCTTGAGTGCTGAATACACGTTTAAACTGAAGTTTTGTCGTCGGTTTCGGGTCGGTTGCTGTGGAATTATTCATGGGTTTTAACGGGTTTTATAAAATAATAAGGATACGAGATATCTAATTATAACCACAATATGTAGTAGTAATAAAAAGCTAACACACACAATATAGACGTATCATCGCTTTCAAACCAAGCCGAAAAATTGTAAAAAATCCGATTCTTCCGTAAGCTGTTGATCGTCAATGCTCCCCCCTATTTCCAGCTATGGGACCCACCCGCGGAAGCGAGAATTCGTCATAGGCAACGCAAGTAGAAACCCCGAATTATAGTATCCACATCCTCCCCAAGCCACTGAAAAAAGATCATCATCTTCACCCCATCCCTCAGAGCGCCAGCTCTGCCAAGGAACAGCTCCCCCCAAGTTTACGCGTCGTCGACTTTCAACACCATCAAGGTCATATCGTCATATTGCGGCACATCACCGACAAAGCGCAAAACCCTTTCCCGAACGATGTTCGAGATTTGAGAAGGTCGTTGCTCCCTTCCTGCAATCATCGCCCGCATTAAGGGTTCCACACCCCACTCTTCGTTCTTGTCGTTCATGGCTTCGGTAATACCATCGGTATAAATAATCACCGACGTCCCCTGATCCAAGGTCACTCGAGTCGTCTCAATAATTTGATCAAACAAAATGGGTTGAACCAAGCCCACGGCCGTCCCTCTACTTTCGACACGTTGGACCGAAGTGGAGTCCGGCGAGAGAATCAAAGCCGGATCATGTCCCGCACGTGCCATCGCCAGTTCACGAGTTTCACTGTCGTAAATCATGTAAATCATGGTAACGAACATATCTTCATAAATGTCGCCAATCATGGTGCGGTTTACTTCCCGTAACACTTCTGCCGGATCATGTTGTTTACTGGCATGCGCACGCAACACACTGCGACAAATCGACATCATTAACGCGCCGCCAATTCCTTTACCGGAGACATCTGCCACCGCAAATCCGGTGTAGCGTTCATCAATGGGAATTACATCGTAATAATCTCCACCCACTTCCTGAGCCGCCAAGTTGAACGCATAGACAGAGAGGCCGTTGATATTAGGCAATTCCCGCGGTAACAAACGGGTTTGAATGCGTTTAGCCAAATCCAAATCTTGGTCCATCCGGCGCTTCTCTTCCAAAGCCGCCCTAAATTGCGCATAATAAATAGACAGAGAAGCTTGATCCGCCAAGGCCTGTAATAAATTCTGATCCCGCTCTCCCAGAGGCACTTGATCCACACGATTTACCACACAAATCACGCCCACCACCTCATGCCGGAAGCGCATGGGCACCAACAATAAACTTTTTACATTTAAAAGGCTACGGTCATAATGAGGGACACGCGGATCCAGTTCAGCTTTGCTGATCAAAATGGGGGTACCAAAATCCGCACCTTGTCCAATCAAACCCTCGCCTACCGCCAAGCGCGTATTTAAAATCATTTCTTCGATCTGCTCATTCTTCAGCGCCCGGACATCCATGCCCCCGTAAAACTGATGCAGATTAAACATCGGAGGGAAGACACCTGATACCGCGCGGGCCCGCAACATATCTCCATCTTCCTTTAAATAAATCGCTCCCCCGGAAGTATGCGTGGTGCGCAAGGCATAAAACAACACCTTTTGCATCAAGCGGTCCACATCCAACGTCTCCGATTCCGTAAATGTCTCCCCGATATTTTGGACGTAATTAAAGATGACCTCTTTTTCTTTAACTAAATTATCCCGCTCGATGCGAATACGTCGCAACACCCGAATACTCAGATAAGCCCCTAACATACTGCCCAATAATAAAATCAGACACAGGGATCCCAAAACGGGAACAATCACAGAGCCTAAAAAGTAAGGAGGGTTCCACATCATAAACAGGCTCACTTAGCTTTGTCGCTGAATATCCTCTCTCAAATAATCCAGTACATCTTGAAAACGCAGTTGGTTTTCATCATCGATTTCCACCAGTTTTTCGTGAGCTTCCAGCATGGTATGCGCAGATTCCAGTGGCGTCTCTCCCGCCTCCGGTAAAGGTGTCATCTCCCCTTCAGCTTGTTCAGGTAAATCCTCTTGAATATCCACCAGATGATTTAACCCCAAGGTTTTCATAAGGTGAATTAGTTTCTCAGAAACCCCGCACAAGATGAGTTTACGCCCACTCTCAATTTGCTGACGTTGACTTACGCCGGCTAACACACCCATAAAGGTGCTGTCCATGCCAATACAGTGTTGCAGGTCCAAAACAAATATCGGATTGCCGGCATCCATCACTCTTGCGGCAAACTCCTTTAAAGAGCGACTCACTTTATAAGAGCCTCGGCCCAAAACACGAGCCAATGCATAGGCCTCATCCACAGTCACTAAAATGCGATCTTGTTGTGGAGTACTTTCGTTTGTAGATGCTTGTTGTTCCATGTTCATGATAGATAACACTGCTACTGGTTGAAGTCAACTATACCGGAGGGAACTTCTCAATTTCGTCCCCTAAAGCTTCTTTTAATTCTCGGTGACACAATTCGTAAAAAGAACAGCCCTGACAAATTTGGGGTTCATAACACATATCCCATTCCAATTTGGCATAAGGCTGGTTGGCAGATATGTCTTCATTTACCAAATATTGGGTCATATCCTGAACCGATTCGTGGATTCGCATTTTCACGCCTTCGAGATCTTCTTCGCTCACTTGAAAACTGTGATGCTCGCCATGCTGCAGATAATCCAAACGCAACCTCACGTTGTCAGGAGAAATTCCATGCTTTTCTTGCGCCCACAAAGCGTACAAAGCCACCTGATCCACATGTTCTTTTTTCACGCCCCCACTTTTCCAGTCAATAATATGCCAAACCCCATCTTTCACATACACATAATCAGGAATGGCATAGATTTTAATCCCTTCAAAAAAGAAATGCTCCGGGTCTCCTTTACCCACCACACCAATGGGAATTTCCATGTCAGGGGTCACGTCGGCCAGCACCGGCAAGACCTTCTCTTGAAAGTTTTTTAAGCACAGTTTGACCACATCGGCAATCTGCTGCATGATCTCCCGATCGCTCAACCCGCAGAATTGAGGATAATAATGCTCATGTAAACATCCCGCTTTGGCCACCCGACGCCAAACACCATTTTTTGATTCATCCCAGGATTTGCGTAATTGAGGTTTAGCTATGGTATCAAAAGCCTCCTCCACCGACACCTGTTTCCCTTGTTGATGCTGCCGATACATCCACATCACCGCATCTTCGGAGGCAATCCCATACATACAAAACCGGTTGGTCATCTTGTTCAAACGATACGCCGTTTTGCACTCCACAGTCGCATCCCGCTCCCATCCACCCCACGCGCCATACTTGGACCAGTAGCGTTTTCGTCGACACATTACAAAATCTGAAGCGGCCGAATGAGACCAAGAGAAGGTATTGATTAATTTCGCCATGGGCCGTTCGCTAGCATTTACCAACCCTGCTGGCGAGAATCGGATGCATGAAAATGCCGATTTCTCCTTTCCCTGAGCCCTCCAGCCCGCTATATGCCGAGCACTTATGCAACTCGAAGACCTGCACTCACTTACCTCTCAAGCCCTCACCGACATCGCAAACGCAGATTCTGCGGATGCTTTGGAAAATGTTCGGGTACATTATCTTGGCCGTAAAGGGAAACTTCCCGAAATTATGGCCGGACTCAAAGACATCGCCCCCGAAGACCGCCCGGCCTTTGGTAAAGGTGCAAACGACTTTAAAGTACAAGTCAGTGAAGCCCTTCAATCCCGCAAAACCGAGCTGCTCAGTCACAGCAGTCCGGCTGATGCGATTGACGTTACCCTCCCCGGCAATACCGGGTTTCGCGGGGGCATTCATCCCATCCGTCAAATCATGTTGCGTGTAATCGATATTTTCGACCGCATCGGCTTCAATGTAGCCACCGGACCCGACGTCGAAAGCGTCTTTAATAATTTTGACGCCCTCAACACCCCTGCCGATCACCCTTCCCGTGATGAACAAGACACCTTCTATTTAAGCGACGGCTCTCTCTTGCGCACCCAGACCAGTCCTATCCAGATTCGTCACATGTTGCAAAACCCACCGCCCGTTCGCATTATTGCGCCAGGCCGTGCGTACCGACGAGATACGCCCGATGCCACCCACAGCGCCAATTTCCACCAAGTGGAAGGCCTCTACGTGGCCGAAAACGTGTCTTTGGCCGATCTCAAAGGGGATCTTACTTATTTTGCCCACGAAATTATTGGTAAAAATACCAACGTGCGCTTTCGCCCTCACTTCTTCCCTTTCACCGAACCCAGTGTGGAAGTAGATTTCACCTGCCACGTCTGTAAAGGAAAAGGCTGTCGCGTCTGTAAAAACTCCGGCTGGATCGAAATTCTCGGTGCCGGCATGGTAGACCCACGCGTGTTTGAACAAGTAGGCTATAACCCCGAAACCACCACTGGATATGCCTTTGGCATGGGTCTTGAGCGTATCGCCATGATCATGCTTGAGATTGATGATATCCGTCGACTTTACGAAAATGATGCGCGTTTTCTGCGCCAATTCGCTTAAGAGGAAAAAAACATGTTAGTACCCCTTAGCTGGCTTCAAGACTATATCGACCTCCCCGAATCTATCGAAGAACTTCGGGATCTCCTCACCTATTCCGGATTGGAAGTCGAAGGCCTCGAAAGCCACGGTTCCGAATTTGAAGGATTGGTTGTCGCCGAAATTACCGCGATCGATCCTCACCCCAATGCCGATAAACTCACCCTCTGCACCATTCAATACGGTGAAAGCGACCCCATGCAAGTGGTTTGTGGAGCCCCCAATGTAAAAGTGGGCCTCAAAACCATTTATGCCCCGGTAGGGTCGACCCTCCCCACAGGCCTTAAATTGAAAAAAGCTAAAATCCGTGGCATCGTTAGCCTCGGTATGCTCTGCGCAGAAGACGAGTTAGGTCTCTCTGGTGACCATAAAGGCATCATGGAACTCTCTGCCGACCTCGCCCCCGGTACTCCCGCCGTGGACGTGTTGGGCGGGCCCGAAATCGTATTTGATTTAGAAGTCACCCCCAACCGCCCTGACTGCCTGAGCATCATCGGCGTCGCCCGCGAACTCGCCGCCCTCACCGGACGCGCCATTCGGCTTCCCGAAACACCCTTGCCGGAGAGCACACCCAACGGCCCCTCGATGAATGTCGCGATTAGCGACGCAGAAAGTTGCCCACGTTATACCGCCCAACTCCTTAGCGGTGCAAAAGTAGGTCCCAGTCCCGATTGGATGCAACAACGTCTGCGCCTTTGCGGTCTGCGCCCCATCAATAACTTGGTCGATATCACCAACTACGTTTTACTCGAAACGGGTCAACCGTTACATGCCTTCGATCGCGACCTTTTGGACGGCGACACCATCTTCGTCCGCCCCGCCACCCCCGGCGAAAAAATGCAGACCCTCGACGACAATGAGCAGGAGCTACAAACAGGCGATTTAGTCATTGCCGATGCAAAACAAGCCGTCGCCCTCGCCGGTATCATGGGAGGAGCCCATAGCGAAATCCGTGAACAAACCGAAAATGTTTTATTGGAAACCGCAGCCTTTTCTTCCAGCCAAGTACGGGGAACCGCCAAACGCTTAAACCTCCATACCGATTCCTCCTACCGCTTCGCCCGTGGATGCGATATGTACGGATGCGAATGGGTTAGCCGTCGGGCAAGCTCTTTAATCTGCCAACTCTCAGGTGCCATCCCTGCGAGCCCACTTAAAGATGAGTGGCCAGGTCAATGCGACCTACGCACCCTCCCCTGCGAATGGCAAAAAATCTGCAACCTGATTGGAATTGAAATTCCCATCGAGACCATGCGTGGATATTTCGAGCGCTTAGACTTACAAGTTCTCGATGCCGATGAACAGGGTTGCAAATTGGTGATCCCCGGATTCCGATCCGACCTTACACGTCCCGTAGATTTGGTCGAAGAAATCGCTCGTTTAAACGGCTTGGATAAAATCCCCGTGCATCCTCCACGCGCTCGAATTGTCCCCCATACCTATGATTTCCCTACCCGCTTTTTCATGCGCACCTGGTTGCACCTGTCAAACCGTGGTTTTTTGGAGTGCTTAAATTACAGTCTAAGTTCATCCGAGGTCCTCGATGTGCTGGATGCAAATAATAAAGCCCTGCAAGTCGTTCTCCCCAATCCTATCAGTCAGGATCAATCGGTGTTACGCACCTCCTTGATTCCGCAGATGATTGAAACTTTGGCCTTCAACAAAGCACATCAAACCGATGAAGTGGCCATGTTTGAAGCCGGAAAAACCTTCTTGCAACGTGAAACAGGGGTTGAAGAACACGAACGCATTTGTCTCGGCGCCATGGGCCCATGGAAACGTCCCGGATTGGACAAACAACGTCCCATTTCAGACCGTGAAGCTTATGCCGACCTCAAAGGTGAAGTGGAAAACCTGCTATGTAAACTTCGTTGCGAAGAACTCATTCAATTTGTAGTCGGAGAAGATCCTACATTTGAACCAGGACAGGCCGCGCTCTTAAAGCTAGGCGATGAAATCGTGGGACGAATCGGCCTCCTCTCCAAAACCCTCAAAATCAAATACAAGCTCACCGGACCTGTGGCTTTGGCTGAACTTAATCTTGATGCCTTGATCCCCGCCCAAAAACTACCGCCCACCATGGACCCGGTTCCCACCTTCCCTTCCATCACCCGGGATGTGGCCTTGATTTTAGACAGCCACGTCACCCACCAACAAGTGATGGATGTGGTGAATCAAAAACGGGCTAAAGATCTGATTCAGGTCACCCTGTTTGATTTATTTGAAAGCGATAAATTGGGCCAAAACAAGAAAAGCATGGCTTACAGATTCACCTATCAAAACGCCAAGAAAACCCTGACCGATAAAGCCGTCGAAAAAATGCATGGCCAAATCGAACAGCGTTTACTTTCCGACTTAAGTGCTCAAATTGTAGGACGCTAACACAGCGCCATAACAATTACGCGGTTCAAAACCACCTCAAAGGGTGCACATTTCATGTGCACCCTTTTTCTTTTTATTCCGGCACAGGATATTTTATTATTCAAAATGTGTAACCCACCGAGAAACTAAATAACGCTTCCCCTTTTTGATTCTCTAAATCACCTTCCATGACTCTTATGGGAAACGCCAAATCAAAGCGGATGGGGAAATTCTCGGCTCGGACCAACAATCCGATGCCCCAATCTGACACCAAGGTATTTCCACCTAAATCCCAAGCGTCTTCACTCACATTCCCTAGCTCATAATAAAGGGATGTATCCAAAAAACGGGAAACCGGTATCATATATTCCACCGCACTCCACCACGAGCTCAAACCACCCATGGGCACGCCAGTATCGGTCAGCGGAGAAACAGAATGGTAGGCAAATCCCCGCAAAGTTTCCACCCCGCCTAACCATTCGCGTAAAGGAAGAGGAACAAGCTCCGTATCGCCCTGAGGATCTACCATTTGAACGCCTCCCTTGAGCACAATCACATGCTCGTGAAAAGGATTCATGTACAGCGTCCCTTTGCCTTCGTATTGAATGACCTCCGTATCTCCCCCCAAAAGCGAAGTCCCCCACCCTATTTTATTCATGAGGTTCACGCCCTGAGTGGGACGAAAATTTCGATTTCGTTTTTCAAACTGCCATATGCCGTATAGTGCATGTAAATTCACCTCCGATTCATCAATAAATAACGGTATGTCCTGCCCCCCATCATCATAGTCATAGGTGGTATATTGCGTGAGCCCTCCCCCGACAGCTACCACTTGATGGCGTCCCAAGGGATGATTCAAAAAGAGCTGCACACCCCAATCTTTTTGGGAATAATATTCACTCAAATACTGATTATCTTCGTAGTAAATATCTGTTACCAGCCCCCATAAACTGTATCCCAAACGGGGATTCCGTAATCGTCCTTCAACCAAGAGAAGCTCCGATCCGATATTGGCCGTGAACGAGGGTTGTAAGGCATCGCCACGCCACGGAGGAGAGAAGGAGAAATTCTGTTCCTGTATGCTAAAAAGAAATACCGCCCCTTGCTCACTTGCATACGAAACCCCACTTTCAATTCGACCCGTACGGCGTTCTTCCACTTGCAATTCCAGATCATAAACCCCCGGTGAGGTCGTGGGATGAGGGACCAATAACACACTCGAAAAGAGCTCTGTAGTTAAGATCTGAGTTTGAATAGCCTGTAAGGTTTCGGTGTTGAAAGGTTCACCTTTCACTAAAGGAACTTCGCGAAGAAGAATATGGGGATGCGTCAACGTATTTCCGCTAAGCTGAAGTTCATGAAACCGACGTATTTCCTGTAGACCAGGGTCAGAGGTGAAAATTAAAATCAGCCCTTCACCTTTCTCATCCCCCACAGCCTGCCACTTCACTGTCGCCTGCGGGAATCCTTGCGCGATCCAGCGCGATACCATTTCATGGGCAAGGACTTGAATTTGCTCAGGATCAATAGGGTGCCCCACCAAATCATTCCCTCTGGGATTCACAACCAACATCCCAGAGGGCAAGCCCCCCACATAATCCACCCGAGAAATTTCCGGCGCTTGACCACGGACCGCAGGACAACTCAGCAAAAGGATAAAGAAGTAGGCAATGACTGATTTCAGGTTAAAATTCAAAACCAACCGTCGCACGGGTTAACACCGTATTTTCAGTTGTCGCGGACACCCCTGCATTAAGAAACACACGACTATCCGCAAGTTTTTCTCCACCGACCTGATGAGCAAGGTTCAGACCCACAGCACTTTCACCTTCGTAATACGCCACCCCTGCCACCAATGTGGTTTTCCCAGGTCCCGAAGGCTCTTGAGATTCCAAAGTCGCCGCCGCGGCAATACCACTGTAAGATTTCTTCTCAAGATCACTCACCCGGTTATCCAATTCTGACACGCGGTTATCTACCGCAGAGACCCTCGCATTCACTTGCTGGATGGCCGTGGTATTTTGGGAAATCTTTCCAGCATGCTCATTTAAGGTTTGCGTATTTTTTTGGATATTCACAGTGTTTTGATTCACATCTTCTAAAACACCTCCCAACTGACTTACATTTACCGCATCCGTGCCATTTACACCGGGGGCGACATTTGTGATGCGTCGTTCAGCCCCCAGAGCTCCGACACTCACCGTATTCGCTTCAGTAGCCACACTATTCGCCCCTAATGCAACCGCATTGTCTCCACTCGCAACCGCAAAGTCGCCCAAGGCGGTCGTCGTGCTGCCCGTGGCCTGAGCACCAACGCCAACCGCAACCGAAGACAGCGCCACCGCACCATCACCAATGGCCACAGAACCTGCAGAATTCGCAAGAGTATTGCGTCCAATCGCAATAGACCCTAGACCCAAACTTTGGGCACTGGATCCCGCAGCAAAACTGTCCTCACCCACCGCTTGATTCGCATAACCTAAGGCCACAGCCCGATCACCACTGACCACATTCGAGGTGCCCAAAGCGGTCGAAAAATCGTTGAGAGCCTGATTGGCCAACCCGATGGCGATCGATCCATCTCCACCGGCATTATTTTGATTCCCCAGCGATGAACTTGAGTCCCCGCTAGAAAGGTTATTCGCCCCCAAGGCGGTCGCGAGCGATCCAGAAGTTTCATTATTTTTACCCACTGCAGTACTCCCAGAACCCGAAGAAAGATTGCTATGACCAAAAGCATTGGAGTCTTGAGCACTCGCAAGGTTTGCATAACCAAAAGCACTTGCGTTCCCCCC
Source organism: Kiritimatiellota bacterium B12222 (assembly GCA_029719485.1). Lineage (GTDB taxonomy): Bacteria > Verrucomicrobiota > Kiritimatiellia > SS1-B-03-39 > UBA6053 > UBA6053. The sequence goes on from CP120722.1 coordinate 3,249,436, forward strand.
TGCTGAAGTATTGCCACTTCCGACCGCAGATGATTGTTCCCCTTGGGCTGCATTCGCATTTCCGAATGCACTCGCCTCAATACCAGATACAGTATTGCTGTTCCCAACCCCCACACCTTGATGAGCACTAACTGTATTTGAATTTCCAAAGGCCTGAGACTGAATACCCTCTGAGAAATTATATGTACCAAAGGCATTACCATTCGCCATCATCGTAGTATTGTTATTCCCAAACGCATTGGCGGTCGGACCACTGGTATGATTAGATTTACCTACAGCATGGGCATGATCACCAGATACCGTATTCTCAGATCCAAAGGCTGAGGCATTCACTCCATTGACACTATTTCCAAGACCAAATGCACTGGTACCATCAGCCTGTAAAATATTGCTCCGTCCAAATGCTGAGGCATTGATACTTTCTGTGATCTGATTTTCGGAACCCACCGCTGTCGCGTGCGACGAATTGATCGTCACTTCATTCAATTGACCTACCGCCGTTGCACCTTCGCCTACGCTGATGTTATCAAAACCAACTGCGGTAGTCTGAAGACCCACGGTCCGATTCTCAACCCCGACGGCAGTCGATTGAATGCCTTCGGCTTCATTCCGATAACCAAAGGCTTGAGATTCAACGTCTACAGAAAGATTGGTGCTCCCTACAGCAGAACCATGTGAACCTTGAACAAGGTTCCCTTCACCAACAGCTGTTGAACCCAGCCCCTGCGCCTGAGCTTGAATCCCCACGGCAGTGCCAGCATCCCCAGAGGCGGTGGTATTCGCACCAATCGCAGTGGCATCATCCCCGGAGGCGTCGGCCCCCACACCCAAATTCGTTTGTTGCCCATGAGAAATCAACGGAACCCCTCCTAAAACAAGGGTTGTGGTAAAAAGCAGAAGTCGCGTTTGTAGATATGAGCAGTTCATTTTTCCCTTTTAATTTTATACTTATGTTCAGAGACAATACATTTGACCTATCTAAGCCCCCCATTACTATAGATAAACCCTCGAACTCTTACGCGCTATCCCCCATCTGGGGGATAAAGTAACCATGCCCATAACGCCACATACCCTTTTGCCCTTTTTACATCGGCTGTACACCTTGCAGTCGGTTAACTCATTGGTTGAAGTTATTTGCACAGGTCTTACCGACTTCATCGGGGGAGAAAATGTCATGATGGGTGTTCATGATGGCCCCACCCGATCTATTTCATCCGCAAGTATGACCCGCCCATTTACCCGCATGAATGAATTAGTTCACGCCACCGAATGTGGCATCATGGCCCAGTGTCCATTTTGGGACCATGTTTTCAAAAAGAAAACACCCGTGCTCACCTTGTCTGAAATTCTCACGGCACATCAATGGAATTCCCACCCCATTTACACAGAAGTATTAAGAGAAGATGGCATCAGGGACCAAATCAACCTTGTTGTTGAAGGGAATTACAACAGGTTTACCACCATTAATCTGCTTCGAAGTAGTCGAGAATTTTCAGACAAAGAAATTCAACTCTTTACTCAATTACACCCTCACTTTTCTCAAGCCTATGCCAACGCAAAAATGGCGGAGTCCTCTGGACTTGCCCTAGCCTCATCCGAGGGAAATTGGTCCATACCTGTAAGCTATGAAGGAAACTTGATGCTCAAAGATGATCAAGTGGCCAAACAACTTCACTGTCGATTTAAGACGGCTCACTATTTGCCTGAAGAAGTTTTGAATTGGATAAAAATATCCTGCACCCATTTTAATTGTGGGTTGCTCGAAACAACCTTACGTCCTTTCAAACTGAAACAAAACCAACAAGAATGGCAATTCACTTTACATCGGCAATGGCATTCCGACAGCTACCAGCTTTGCATTTGCCCTCTTCAACATCTTCCAAACAAAAAATTAAGCCCGCGGGAAATGGAAGTAATGGAATGGGTTTCCCAAGGCAAAAGTAATAGTGAAATTTCACTGATTCTACACATCAGCACTGAAACCGTAAAAACCCATCTGAAACGAATTTATCAAAAACTAAATGTGGAGAATCGAATGTCGGCTTCACGAAGTTGGCAACAACGATCCTCATCGTAACGACATGACAACCTAAGGCGGCTTTGGTAGAGCACAGCCCCTCAAAAACCAGCCAGATCAAGCGACCTACGGAACATGCCCCCATAAAAAAAGAGTTCGTTTTCATTAACTGAAAACGAACTCCATGTATTTACTCTCAGCGTAGGATTATTTTTCTTTAATCCCCACCTTCGTAATACCTTCAGGACTTACGGTAAATGACATGTAGGGATCCATGGTGTAACTGTGGGTACATCCCTGTTTTACTTCCATGGATTTACGATCGTGTGGCACTTGATTGTACACAATCCACACCCCGGATGGCGGACAGGTATAATCACCCAAATTCGCAATCAAATGAATTTTCGCCTGGGTACGTTTTACATGATATACCGGATCATAATAAGCCAAGGCTTCTGAATATTCAGGACGCCATCCTTTCATACGTCCCACCTCAACTCCCCCTAAATCACAACACCATGGAGACCAATTGTTGCAAGAGGTGACATCGGGATCGATTCCTGCTCCCCACAATCCTTGCAAGCCTCCCTGACTGCCCCCATTACTTTCAAGATCACGACCATTCCATTCAGGAAGGCTCTTCACAAATTCCAATGCGCGCATCACCCGCAAAGACATGTCATGAAAATAAGCCGTTTCTGGATCCGAATTTTCTTGTTTGTTAAAGGCGTAACCAGATGTTTTCTTTTTGAATTCAGCATAGTATTCGTCACTTTCCCCCAAGGTCATGCCATGCGCATTGATATTAAATGAAATCTCATCATGACGCCCTTTTGTGGGAGCCTTGTGTTTGTTTACGCCATAGCCATGGAAAGAGCATACGGCCTTTAAAGATCCAGGTTTTGCATCGGCAGGAATCGTCAAATATCCCGTCACGGGCATTGCGCCTGCGCAGGTGATGGTGACCGCATATATTTTCACTTGAGGATCTTGGCTCTCAAGTTCCACGCGATCAACGACCATGGGTACCGCGGCCAACTTTGCGCGCATCCCCTCCCAAAATTCATCAAAATCTTCAGGTTCTTCAATCGGACGAAGCATTTCAGGAGACACTCCAGCACCTCCATCAAAATAAATATCATCCGTTTTCATTTTCCCCCAACTACTAACCAAACCTTGCAAGGGCGTACCATCCTCATCAAAAGCTTTCGCTTGCAAACGAATAAAGCCAGGATGATCCATACTGGTCACAATTTCTAGACCATCGGCACCCGCGATCCCTTCGCCTTTTTCCTCTCCACCACCATCAAAGCTCAAGGTCCACGTAATTTTTTTCCCAGCAACCGCTACATCATCTTCAAGAATCCGAAGCAAAAATGTGATTTCTTCACCCGGCTCAAACAGGGCGACGTCTTTTACCGTCCCCCCCAGCAATGCAAAGTTACCCGCCTGCAATAAACTGCAGACACACATCATAATCAAACCAACGAATCGAACAGAAGAACGCATATTTTTTACCTTTGGAGATGCTCCATTCCCTAGAGAATGAATCTAATTAAAAACCAGGGCACAAGTCAGATACCCTACACTTAAAACTTATTTTGAATTTACCTATCGTCAAACAAACGTATTCAGGTTGCAAGAATCCTTAGTACGCCTGTGTCAAAAATACAAGACCCGCGAATTGATGGATACAGTGGATTGAATTTTACTATCTAATGCTCCCAACAAAACACAGGACTAACCTCAACAATACCCATAACGAAGCCACAACCATACAGTCATGTGGAATTATCTCAAAAACATTACATATTCCATCACTGTAAAAAAATCACCCTCATAACCTATAGTTTGTTTGTGACAAATGTCATTTATTTGTTAGGAAACACCTATGGTAATTTTAAATCGTTTGTTGCGTGAATTGATTGAAAAAGGGGGAAGCGATCTTCACCTCTCTTCAGAAAGACCTCCCATGTTTCGAGTGGATGGAGAAATGGTAAATTCGTCCATGTCCACTCAGTCCCATGCGGAAGTACATGAAATCTTACGGGGGGTCATGGATACCCGAGCCTCTGATGAATTTACAGAATGTCGAGATACAGATTTCGCTTATGAAATTAAAGACCTGGCACGCTTTCGGGTAAATGTATTCGAAGATCGGTATGGAATGGGTGGCGTATTTCGACAAATTCCGGGTGAAGTACTAACGGCAGAAAAATTAGGTCTCCCCGCCAGCGTGACCGACCTTTGCAATTTGTCCAAAGGACTGGTGTTAGTGACAGGCCCCACCGGAAGCGGAAAATCCACCACCTTGGCCGCCATGATCGATTATATTAATAAAAGGCAGTCCAAGCACATTATCACCATTGAAGACCCCATTGAATTTGTGCATCAGGACAAAAAATGCCTCATCAATCAAAGACAGATTAAAGACCATACCCGCAGTTTTTCCAAAGCCCTACGTGCCGCCCTCCGACAAGATCCCGACATCGTCATGGTGGGTGAAATGCGCGATTTGGAAACCATTGAAATCGCGCTGGAAACAGCAGAAACCGGCCACTTGGTGTTTGGCACCTTGCACACCACCACCGCGGCCAGTACCATGGACCGTATCATTGATGCCTTTCCCGCGAATCGTCAGAATCAGATTCGATCCATGTTGTCGAATTCTTTAAAAGCCGTTATCGCTCAAACCTTGTGTAAAAAAACCAATGGAGGTCGCGTAGCCGCTCTGGAAATCCTGAAGGTCGATTTTGGAATGAGCGCCCTGATCCGCGATGGAAAAATCCATCAAATTCCTTCGGCCATGCAAGTGGGTGCCGCAAAAGGCATGGTTCTCTTAAACAATGCGCTCTTAAGTTTAGTAAAAACAGGTACCATTGAAGCCGAAGAAGCATTTCTGAAAGCCGTAGACAAAGAGAGTCTCTTAAACACCTTCAAAAAAGAAAACATCTCTACGGCATTTCTGTCCGACGCAACTGAAGCCGAACCTCAGAACACCACAGCCGCCCCTCCAGCACAACCGGTTACCTACGCGATCAAAAAAGAGCCCACACCCGACAAAAAGAAAAGGACCTTATTTGGGAAAAATGGATCGCACTAAGGAGCAAAACCCTTTCCACCTTTCATGACGTCATCATAGGAACCTCTGCCCTGCTCTATAGCCAAAGCTATTTACTTTTACATTGATTCCTCCCCCCGGCTCTGACAGAGTTTAGGGATGAAACATAACAAAGTATTCACAGGAATCTTGCTCTCCCTTTTGGGCGTTGGTTTAATGGCACACGCCTCAATGGTCGTTGCGCAGTATGACTTCCCGGGAGATCAAGGGGTCAGTCTCCCTTCAGCCAGTACCGATACCGATACAACTTCAACCGCGAGTGGATTGAGTTTAGGCGCAGGCTTGCCCACCACAGGCGGAAGTCCAAGCGGCATCAGCATCGTCACCGGGAATCCCGTCAATGCCTTGTTTTTACGAAACACCAACAACAGTACAGAAGCGTACGCAATGTCTGCTGAGAGGTACATCACCTTCACCATCACTCCAAACGAAACCCTCAGCTTCACCTCACTTGCCTTTGAATATTATCGAGACAGCGAAACCTCTGCAAACCAATATTCCCTGCGCAGTAGTGCCGATACCTACGGCTCAACCATCGCAAACGGGAGCATGACGGGCACCGGTAGCTTCACCCCGGCCTCCATCGATTTATCCTCAACCCTGAATCTTCAAAATGTGTCCACGGCGACCACCTTCAGACTGTATATATGGGGCGCGGGCGACACGGGAAAAATTTCTCGTTACGACAACATTCAACTTTTAGCTATACCTGAACCCTCAAGTGTACTCATGCTTGGACTAGGGTTCATCTTCGTGGGGGTCACCATGCGTCGTCGGAGCTCTAGATAAGGGAGCTCCCCCTACAACAGGTAGATTGATGGAACTGTATAAAATTATTTTAGGCCTTGTTTTCCTTTCAGCTACAGTAGTGATTGCTGCAGATGAGTGGGGAAATACTCAAATTGCAAAATGGAAAAATGATAAAGCCTGCGCCTTTATCCTCATGTTTGATGACAGCTCCACCACCCATGTAACCACCGTTTTTCCGGAGTTAGTGAAACGTAATCTTACCGCGACATTTTACATTAATCCTGAACGCAATCACTATGTGGCGAACAAAGAATTCTGGGAGAAAACCGTTCCCGAAGCAGGCTTTGAATTAGGCAACCATACCCTCACCCACAAAGGCGGTGACACTCCTGACGAGGTCAAGCAAGAGATCCTTTCCTGTAATGAAGTGATTCGGGACCTCACCCCAACGGATCCTTGGCCACGGTTAATTACCTTTGCCAAACCTGGCGGATTAAAAGAGGGACGTTGGCCTCTGAGTGCAGAAGAACAATCCGACTTTCTTGCCGACAATCTTTTAATTATCCGCCCCGGATTTGGAGGTCGCGGCGCTCAAATTGCGTTCAAAACCGGAGACGAAATGCTCGCCCATGTCGATAAAGCTGTCCAAGACGGCAGCATGGAATGCATCATCTTTCATGGCGTAGGCGGTGACTGGATTTTCGTACCGACCGAGGAATTCACCACCCTTCTCGACGGACTCGGTGAACGCCAAGATCAAGTATGGGTCACCCACCATATCTCCGCATATAAATACCGTGCCGAAAGAGATGCTGCATCCATCAACGTGCTCAGTCAAACCGATACCCACCTCACTTTAGAATTGAGCACCTCTCTTGACCCTGCCTTATACAACGAAGCCCTCAGCTTAAAAACCAAGGTTCCTCAGAGCTGGAAAAAAGTACAGGTCGTTCAAGGTGACGCCGTAACCGAAGTCGACGCTCACCAGGGAATCGTCCTCTATGACGCCCTTCCCGGTTCCGAGCCCATCACCCTCACTCGAAAATAAACGCACATCCATTCACGGTCCCTTAGCCTTTGTTTCATTGCGGGAACTCGTATCGCAGTAGCTCCCTCCACCCCAAATGCCGTCCCTGAACACGTCCCTGCAACTTTATTCATTTTTCAACTTGCTAAAGACATATAGAATATGATTTATCGCAATTGTAACTATCGAGTTAGGTTTTAGCGATACGGTTAAGAAACCCCGTGAGATTCGGGGACAGTTGCGCTGCTGTATCCGGCTACGAATTCCCAGTTGCCAATTCCAATACGGGTTGAGATCCGTGTAGGGGTGAAGGCGGGAAGGAGGTTTGAAGCCGGGAGTCAGAATATTTGGCCGTATTGTTCTCATTCGTTCGGCGGCGAGTGTCGTGGAACGATAAAACTTCATCGCGAAAATGAAGAATGAGGGTAAGACGATCGCCCCGTGGGCGTTGGTTCGAATCCCTTGACGAACATATAACTATAAGGGATCATCATGATCAAAACCCGCTTCTATTTGAAGTCTGGGCGCGCCTCTTTGCTCGCCCTCGCCTCCTGTATTCTCACCTCAAGCCCTCTGTTTGGCTTGGAGCTCGAACGCTCTTCCCTCACCGGCCTGTCTCCGCAAGGAGGATTTACGGCCTATCAAAACCAGATTCACTACTGGACCGCATCGGATGGTTATCTCATTTACGATGTGACCAGCGCGCAAACGCAAACCATCGGTTTTCCAGAAAATGGTGTTCGCAGTAACGGTTTCGGAGATGCCTTTGGTGTCTATGATTCAGCCAGCAATCTCTTCTACGCCGCAACCCTCTACGGCACGTCCGACAGTAATATTTATGCCTACAATCACTCTACAGGGAGCTGGAACACCTCCGGCCCCGAAGGCGTGACCATCGTAAACGCCTATGGTGGCAAATCCCAAAATGGCCAACTCTACATTTCGGGATTAGCGGAACCCTGGAACGGATCCTACGGGCAAGATAATTATATCTTTGCCTACGATCATACCGCAACCGTCGGCGGCGAAGATCCGAGACACGACACCTTGATTCAAACCGCAGGAAACTCCGCGGATCTTGCCATCGCTTCCAATGGAGATACCTACTACGCGAGTTACTCAACCAATGTGCTCTACAAATGGTCTGGAGATCAAATAGCCTCAGTGACCGACGATCTCTACGCGCCAGATGCCATCGACAATTTCCTGACCTTAGCTGATGCCTCTGAAACCTGGACCCTCCCCGGAAGTGGCAATGGACTTGCCGTGGATGAGGGAGGAAATGTATTTTTTGCGGTGAATGACAGTATGGATTTTAGCCATACCCTCGGCATGCTCGATGCCAGCGCGCCCAACGGGTATCAAGTACTCGCCAGTTCCTCCGGTTACGCAGACTGGTATGGCAGTATTTCTGTTGATGGTGATTTTACCGAAGGTGACCCTCTGTATTTCTCCCCCGGCTGGGGATCTGATCTCGAACAACTCATCTCGATACCGGAACCCTCTACTCTCACTTTGGCGTTCATCGTGATTGTCGCAGGTTTCATTTTCAAACGAAAACATCAACGCTGATGAAACACTTTACCCTTTGGGGCGTCTGGGCATTTTGTGCCTGGGCGACCTGTCTGTGTGCCCAAGAATTGCCCGGGGAGACCTCTCCGGGCACCGGTCCCTATTCTCTACCCCTCGACGATCCGGACAACAGCTACGACGCCCCGATTCCGGGCTTCGTCGGTCCGGATGGCAACGGAAATGCCAGCTTGAACGATGGATATGGCTCGGTTTCAAATCCAAATAATTATCTCAATCCCCTCTTCTTTGACTGGGCGGATACTGTGGTCGACTACAGCCCCTTCAATTACGATGCCATGTATGACTATTCCCCTGATTTTGTGAATCCGCAAAACACTTTGGGACCCGTCACTGGTGATGTGTTTGACGTCGCTTCTCTCGGCGACATGACCCAACAGGAAATCAATGACTGGAATGCCGATCCCGAAAATGCTCCCGGCCCCGGCTCTCTGACCATTTCATTTTCAACCCCCATTCAAAATCGATCTGGCGCGGATTTTACCATTTTTGAAAATGGCTTTGTCTCCAATTACACCACCCCTTCAGGAACCGTAGCCGGAGAATTTTGGGCGGAACTCGCCTACGTGGAGGTCTCTCAAAATGGCGTGGATTTTTATCGTTTTGATTCCGTTTCCACTACCGACTCAGCTGTCGGCCCTTACGGAACCCTTGATCAAACTCAGGTGTACAACCTTGCCGGCAAACACGCCAATGCCTATGGCGATTCATGGGGCACCCCTTTTGATCTCTCCGACATTGGTCTCGACGCCATTCAATATATCCGTGTAGTAGACATCCCGGGTTCAGGTTCTTTTCAAGATGCTTCGGGTGATGCGATTTATGATGGATGGTATACTTGGGGTTCCGGCGGTGCAGACATTGAAGCTTTTGGAGCCATCTCCACCGACATGACTTACGAAAACTGGCCTCAACTACAAGCCCTCGACCCTGAAGAGCGTGGACCCGAAGATGATCCCGACGGAGATGGCATTCCCAACCTCATCGAATATGCCTTCGCCACCCTTCCCTGGGAAGCCGATGCCGAACAAGCCCGACTCAACCTAAATCTAGACAGCAATGGCAGTGAGATCATACCCGTTTTAAGTTTTGTACGGGACGAGCGTCTGGTGGATATCACCTACGAACTGCAAACCACCACAGATCTCACCCCACCCATCAGCTGGCACCCCATCGCCACAGCCCGTAATGGCGCTCCTTTGCAGGCAGAATCCTCAAGAGACTTAGAAATATCAGAGAGCTCTCATAGCGAAATTGCAAGCATCGGGGTGTTTCGTGACGTTGAAATTCGAGATGTAGACGCCGCCTCAAGCTCTCCACACTTTTACCGTGTCCACATCTCCTTCACCCCATGAAAGCTTCAGGATCAAAATCCCATGCCGCTTTTACGCTGATTGAAATGTTAGTGGTCATCAGTGTGATCACCCTCTTGTGTGCCCTGTTTACCGGAGGTTTAGCACGTGCACGTCAAAAGGCCATGGCCATACAGAGCACGAGCAACCTCCACCAACTCACCCTCGCAAATCTTGCCTATGCCATCGATCACGGCCACTATGCCCCAGTGGCCAACCGCAACAACACCATCCGTTGGTGTGGAGGCAAAAGCTCTGAGGGCATCTTTGACCCAACTTTGGGATATATGGCCGATTATTTGGGCCCCTCTCGACGGGTAACGGCCTGTCCTTTATTCACCAAAATGTTGGGAGGTCCCAGCGCCTTCGAACTCGGGACGGGAGGCTACGGCTACAACGATAATTACATCGGAGGACGACCCGAAGGGCAGTCGGGTGGTAAAAGTGCCTGGAAAGCCAATGGGGACCGTGTTTCCGCTACCCCCCTCATGATCACCCAACCTACGAAAACGGTGATGTTCACCACCTCGGCTTACGCCAATGGTGATGCCCTACAGGAATATCCCTATTCGCATCCGCCCTATTGGGATTTCGGCACCGGCATTCCCAATTCATGGAATATCCGTCCTTCACCCAGCACGCATTTTCGATTTGGAGGATACGCGCTGGTGGGCTGGTGTGATGGACACATCACCAAAGAACCCTACAGCCTACGTGATACCGGTTACAATCCCCATCATGGCGACGCAGACGCCCATACACTCGGCTGGTTTGGTCCAGATGAAAACAATGGATACTGGAACACTCAGAAAATAGCGCGCTAAGAAAGAGCGTAAGGAGAACCTTATACCTCCCCCCCTTTTTTTCATCCCATAGTCATATTTCAGAAAACGACGGACATAATGGATTTGGTTCCAAATCATTGGCTGACATTTTTCTTCACTATCCTTTGACGGAGTAGCATCTTTACAGGGACATCAGCCCACCTGATTCATTGCGAAATACGGCCAAAAACAGACTAGATACAAGAGCCCATGTTGAACACATTTTGACAACATCCCCGGTCATCTCGCGTGAACACCTTGTGAAGCTTTTTTACTTGTTACCACCCTGTACTAGGAAAGTTATGCATTCGTTCCCTTCACTCTTTCGCCATTCCCTTCACTATCTCATCATCAGCCTGTTTGCCATCTCCACCATCGCCTCCGCCCAAGTACGCATCCTGTTTGATACAGATATGTCGACCGATTGCGACGATGCCGCAGCCTTGGCAATTTTACATGCTTTGGCCGACAATGGCGAAGCGGTGATCCTCGCGACAGGGGCTTCTACCCTGCGCACCAAAGCGCCTGGTACCATCGACGTCATTAACACATACTATGGACGCCCCGACATTCCCATCGCCGCCACGAAAGTACCTACAGCCCCTAATTTTTATAGTAACTATGTAGATTATCTCTATGATCATTTCCCTCATGACACCCCACTCACCTCGTCGGTACCCGATGCGGTCAGTACCTATCGTGAGGTTCTCGCCGCTCAACCCGATAACAGTGTGGTCATTGTCACCGTCGGGTACATGACCAATATTTCGGAACTGCTTCAGTCCGAAGCCGATGTCCACAGCCCTTTAAACGGAACCGACTTGGTCGCCGCCAAAGTAAAAGAATGGGCCTGTATGGGGGGGAACTTCTGGGTCAGCTCGAACAATGTCAATTTTAGTCGCGATACCCCCGCAGCTCAATTTGCCATTCAAAACTTCCCCAAAAAAATCACATTCATTCCCCGCGAAGTCGCAAGTGTACCCAGTCCCCTACGCGCCGGAGAGGAACTCAATGAAACGCCTTTAGAGAATCCGGTGCGTATTTCTTACCATAAGTATTTCGGTCGCGATACCAACATTGACCGACACTGTGCCGACCTCGCGACCGTCCTCTACGCCGTACGAGGCGCTCAGGATTATTGGGATATTGAAAGCACGGGCTCCATGACCAACATCAAAAGCGATGGCACCTTCACTTGGAATGTCAACGGAACCCAGGATCACAATTATCTCGTAATGAAAGGTGGACACGGCGTCTATAGCAACGCTGAATATGTTGAAGGTGTACTCAGAAACCTGCTCAAACAAACACCCCACCAAACGAAACTCATCATCGACACCGATATGAGCACCGACTGCAATGACGCGGGCGCTTTGGCCGTGGCCCACGCCCTACAAAATAAAGGTGAGTGCTCTATTCTTGCCGTCGTCACCAACAACAAAGACCCCTACGCCATCGGAGCCGTTGATGCCATCAACACCTGGTATGGACGTGGAGACATTCCTTTAGGGGCCTATAAAGCAGAGATCGTGGGCCAAACATCTGCATATGGGGAGATCGCCCAAAACACTACCGTCTATGGCCACGATGTTGTAACCGATGCCCAAGTACCCGATGCCGTAGTGACCTATCGTACAATTTTAGCCACCCAAGCTGATGCCTCCGTTGTCATCGCGTCTATCGGCTGGCTCAACAACCTGGAAGCCTTATTAAAATCACCCAGCGATGAAATCAGCCCACTCACCGGCAGTGAATTGATTGCCCTCAAGGTTAAATCTATTTCCATAATGGGAGGCGCATATCCCAGTGGCTCAGAACACAACTTCACCAGCAACGGCGCTGCAGCCTCCACCCGCTATGTCATCGAAAACTGGCCTGCCTCTGTGCCGATCATGTTTCTAGGGAGCGAGAGTGGAGACAGCATTCTTACAGGCCCATCCCTGACCCATACCCCCACGAATAATCCTGTCCGTAAAGCATACGAGCTCATACATAACGGCATCAATGGACACCCCAGTGGAGATCAATGCACGATCCTACATGCAGTGCGTGGTCTGGACAGCTATTGGCAAGCAGAGGACACCGGCTACAATGACATTTCGGAAAACGGCAATAATACCTGGAGAAGTTCGCCCGATAAAAATCAGGCTTATGCTCTGAGCCTGATGTCGGATCCCCTCATCGCCGAAATCGTTTCAGATCTCATGAAGGAAGACTCCTTAATCGACCCTCCCGTCGCGCCAAGCATCACCACCCCACCCCTTCCCTCCACCGTGAAAGCAGGTCAAGCTGCTACGTTTTCAGTAGTCGCAACCGGAATACCCGCGCCACACTATCAATGGCAAAAAAATGGAGTCGATATTCCAGAGGCAACCGCAGCCGTTTACCATACCAGCGCCACCTCTGAAGCTGACCATGGTACACGCTACAGCGTAAAGATCACAAATGCCCTCGGCATGGTCTCATCAACGGAAGTACGACTGTCCGTACTTCCTGAATATGAAACCTTCATCGCCTCTTATTCCTTTGATGAAGACACCGGTCCCTTTATGAATGAAGCCTCAGCAGGTCATCTCTTGAACCTAACCCAAACCGGAGGAGCAAAGGGGCGGGATGATACGGGTACAGGAGGATATGAAGCCCTTTCCTTTCCTGAATTTGGTCATGCTTTTGACGTACTCCTTTCAGGAGACGGTAGCTCCCACAGCTCAGGTTCTGACCAGGGAGGTGGCGCCCTAAGCTCAACAGCCATCACACAATCCATGTTGCAAGATGACGAAGGTGCATTTACCTACGAAGCCTTTATCGCGGTGAACAGTACTGAGGATGAACAAACGATTCTTAGTCATGACGGGAGCAGTTCACGGGGATTTCTCTTCACCGTTTTAGCAGGAAAATTGCGCTTTTACTCAGGCCAGAGTTCTTACACCACGCCCATTCCTCTAACGGGTGACCATCAGTTCGTGCCTGAGGCCTGGTACCATGTCGCGGTCACCTACAATGGGTTGCAAGGTCAAAGCAACAATCTTAGTTTCTACTGGACCGCATTAAATACCCAACCCTCAACGGCAGAGCTCATCGGCAACGCCACCTTACCTTCAGACCTCAATGGAAATGTCTCCAATTTCCTCGGGGTCGGCACCTCCACCCGCTCCCCCTTCCGCTACGAACTCAGGGGAAGAATCGATGAAGTTCGCATTCATAGCCAAGCCCTTGCTGCAGATGAATTCGCCTTAAGTCCCCTGCAAAGCTGGCGCCTAAAACATTTTAGGACCTCAAAAGCTGTGGGAGAGGCCGCAGACGACCAAGATCCCGATGAGGACGGAAAAAACAACCTTCAAGAATTCAAAGCAGGCACTTTACCCAAAGATGCCCTGAGCGTATTTCATATTTATGAAGCCGGAATCCAAGCTGGCCAATTCGCGTTTAACATACCCAGTGTACACGGAAAAAGCTATCAGGTATATGCGAGCCCTAGCCTCTTACCTGTAGCCTGGCTCCCTTGGGGTTCCCCCATATCGGGCACCGGTGAAGAGATGAAATTTCTGATACCTTCAGATAGTGGATTTTATCGGGTAGAAGTGATTCCTTAGGGTTGCTCAGAAAACATTTCCGTGTAGTTCAGTGCTACAACCCACTTACCCCAAAGGATGCTATGACCTCTTCTCCCGCACAACTCATTCTGGATACCGATATGCTGACCGATTGCGACGATGCGGGTGCGTTGGCCATGCTTCACGCGCTCGCAGATCTTGGAGAAGCCCACATTCTTGCCGTGGCCGTCAACGGCATGGATACGCATGGCCTGCACAGCGCCGTGGTCAGCGCCATCAATACTTATTTTGGACGACCGGATATTCCCATCGGTGTAAGTCCTCGTACCGCAGAAGAGATGCCCGCAAAACCCTCGTCCTATTCCCCAGCTATTTTTGAGGAATTTCCTCACGACGGACTGCGCGACGCCGAACGCTCAAATGCCGTAAACCTGTATCGTCGCCTATTAACTGAAGCTGAGGACCACTCGATTACCATTGTCAGTATTGGGTTTTTATCCAATATCGCAGACCTGCTCGCCACGCCATCCGGTAGAGACCTGGTCGCTCGCAAAGTCAAAGGCATCACCATCATGGGCGGCGCTTATCCTGCAGGAAGTGAATATAATTTTAATTTTCAAGGTGTCGGTGCCACCACCAAAGCCACAATCGAATCTTGGCCCACTACAGTTCCCATGACTTTTGTAGGCTATGAACTGGGTGAGCTCATCATCACGGGTAAAGGTTATGCCAACATGCCCAGCAGCCCCATGAAGCGTGCGTATGAAATCGCCTACTACTCCATACTCAACGGTCGCCCCAGTTGGGATCAAATCGCCGTACTCCATGGTGTACGTGGCCTTGAACACAAGGACACCCTCTATTTCAAAGCCGTCCACGGTGAAAACCATATCACTGACGAGGGATCAAATTCATGGACGGAGAATAAAAACTCGCCACATGCATACCTCGAACTCGCAACTGAAATTGACACCCTCGCTTCTGCCATCGAAACTTTAATGCTGGCGACACCACAGCGCTAATCCCCCCCCCAGCCCCCTCGCCACATCCCTCCTTGCCCCTTAACGGGCTGGGACTAGAAAACTCCGATCTTACCTTAAAGATTCGGAGTTTTTTTACGCCCTCACATCCACCGGCCACGGCTCTCATCAAGGGAAAAAAAATCTCACTCTCCCCTTTCCTCGTCGCTTTCAAAACACTCTCCAATCAAAATCTTACATTCCTGACTTATGATACCTTCTTTGTAAAAAACATCCAATAGGGGACAAAGTGGATCCAAGAGAGTTAGACCTGACCATAAAATTTGCAGATGATGAAACCCAATGGGCCGAGACCCAAGATCTCAGCCAAACCCGTTCCATGCGTCACTATCAACGAACAACTCGTATCGATGTCACTGAAAAAATTGAATCCTTTTTAGACTCAGAAACCAATCCCGATCGTACAGGCAAAGGTCATAATTTGCATAAAAGAGTACTACGTCACAGCAAGGATCTGCGAGCAGGCCAGGAAGTAGATTATGAACTGCTCCGCATTCTGGGTGAAGGAGGTATGGGTAAAGTTTACGAAGCCAAACAACATGCCACCGGTCGCTTAGTCGCATTAAAAATACTAGAAAGTACCGACCGCCAAGTTCGATATGAATTTGCACGTGAAGCCATCATCAATGCAAACCTAGAACACCCTGGAATTATCAGGGTTTACGAACTCGCGATCAGTGAAGATTTTGGTCTTTTTTACGCCATGGAGCGCATTCAGGGGAACCCCTGGAGCAAGGTCATCCGAACGCAGAAAATGGACGAGAAACTTACTATTTTCATGCGGTTACTCGATGCTGTAGCCTACGCACATTCCTGTGGCATCATCCATCGAGACCTAAAACCCTCCAATATCATGCTCGGGGAATTTGGGAATATCTTGTTGGTAGATTGGGGACTCGCGTTAAGCCAAGAGGAAATAACAGCCTGTCGAAAGATACCGAATCTTTACGGTAGTTTACCCTACATGTCTCCAGAAATGCTGTCCACAAACACCCGCGATTTGGGTGTGCATTCTGACATATATATGCTGGGAGCCATTCTCTATCAACTCATGACAGGCTCCCCTCCCCATACCAAAGAAGGCGATGTCAGAGAACGACTCAAGGAAATCAAAGAAAATAACATCAAACCCATTCAAGGATTTCCTTTACTGGGAAAAGTCGCTCAAAAAGCCCTCTCAACCTCGCCCATTGAACGATATGTCAACGTCCAAGATTTTCAGTACTCCATGCAAAATTATTTGCAAAACCGCAGTGTGTACAGCTTGGTTCAAAACGGAAAAGCACATTTCAAACAAGGAAAAGAACAACAATCCCTTCATTCACTTTCCCGTGCCTTGTTTGCATTTCAAGATGCCTTGGAGATTTTACCTCATAGCGAAACCGCCAGTGAAGCGTGCCAAGAAGCTGAAGTGGAAATCACTGAAACCGCACTCGCGCTTGGTGATGTCGCCTATGCAAGCCGCATGGTCGCCGCCGATCATTTTCAGGACACCCCCTTGAAACAAAAAGTAGAAAACGCTGTACTTCAAAATAAGAAACGAGCACAGCGCGTACGCCAACTGGGGTGGGTGGCTACGGTTTTTGGGGTTGTGCTCTTTCTTTTTATGATGGGCGGACTCATTTGGTTATCTCATGAAAAATCAAACACAACAGAAGCTCTATTGCTTGCAGAAAATGAAAAATCTCGAGCGGAAGAAGCTCTCCTTCAAGTTCAAACAGAACGCGAAACCGCAAACCGGGCCCTCGCCGAATTGAAAAATCAAAAAGGAATTACCGCAGAGGCTTTATTAGAAGCGAAAACCGCAGAGTCCTTGGTTGAAACGGCCCAACAGACCGCACTTGACGAGACCGTACGTGCTGAACTCGCCGCCTTAAATACCAAAGTAGAAAGTGGCATATCTTTTAAAGAATTAGCCCGGCAACTCCAAGAGATTCCACCATCCCATCGTAGTCCCGCATGGCACATGCTTTTAGGGAATGGACGACCTTGGTTACATGAATTAGCTCTCCCCGCCCCATTACAAACCGCGGCCTTTTCATCCGACCACTCCTTAGTCATGCTAGGATTACAGGATGGAACCCTCCAATTGCACGACACCTTATGGGGGACAAGACTTCAACAATATCCCGTTCATCATCATCCCATCTCTTTAATTTCCTTGGATGAAACACATGCGAAAATCTATAGTCTCGATAACAGTGGGGTCTTTTTAAGTACCGATGCGGTTACGGGTAAACTCCTTCCCCTCCCCGCCGGTATTCAGAGTGCGGCGGTGTTAAGTTTTGCACTCGGAACATCTGGCCTACACCTATTTACCGCGTCGGGTCAATGGCAACAACTCACGGAGAAGGGGCAACTCCAAAACATCAGTCACTACCCTCTCACCTCCACATACATTGACCTGGCCTTCTCACCAGACGCCAAAACCTTGGCCGTAATCGACGCCTCCACCTTGTGGCTCTATGACCACCAAGGACAACGCACAAACATCGCGTTAACGGCCTCGTCTCCTCTCGATGTTTCATGGTCTCCTGACGGATCTGAAATTTCAGTCCTCTATGCCGGAGGCAGAGTGACACACCACCAAGGGAATTCAGGGATGGTAACCGAAACGACTTTGTTACCTGAACCCAATGCCCTGGCATGGGTGCCTGTCACACAGAAAAACCGCGTGGCCATTCAAACCTCCACCGGAAATCGCATTCGATTTTGGGACCGCGGAAATCAAACGTTTATCCCCTTGCCCCCCGCGGTGGTCGCAAGTGAAAAAATAGTTACCCTCGTTGCCGATCCATCTTCAGGCTTTATGCTCAGCGCGGGAAACGCCCCTTCGGCACGCATATGGAAACAGCTCTTTTTCCAACCGACGGTCATTCCTGAAACAGATGCAGGCACCATTCTCAGCGCCACGGCGAACCCTCAAGCAGACCAAATTTTACTCGGAAACTCAAATGGTCAACTCATCATCCAGCCTCTCTTTTCACAACAGCCCCCCATTACTCTCCAAGCGCATCAAGGAAAAATAAATGCCCTCTCTGTGTCTCAAGATGGGCAACGAATTATTAGCGGAGGCGATGACAATCTCCTCCAAGTATATCACGCCGAAACCTATGATCTCCTGTACAGGTTAAAGGGACATATTTCAGCAGTAAGTTGTGTCGCTCAAACAGGACACCTGGCTATATCCGGAGGACTCGATGGAATCATTTTCATCTGGGATATTCAAAACGGAAAAGCCAAACGAAAATATAGCGCACATGAAAGCTTTCCAAAAGCAGTCCAACTCAGCCCTCAAGGACATTGGGCAAGTGCAGATGAAAACGGACGCATTTGCATCGGAAATGTGAATGAAGATACCTTCCAGATTTTACAGGAGTCAGGAAGCCCGGTCACACAACTCGCCTGGCTAAATACTCAGCTACTGGCCGCGGGTGATAAACAAGGTGGGGTGCACCTTTATGATACACAAAAGAACATCGAAATTTCAAAATGGAAAATCGGACATCATCCCGTCACCTTACTTGCTCGTCTAAATGATGACTATTGGATCAGCGCTTGCGCGGATGAGCCGCCTCAAATTTGGGGACAACAAAGTGAATATCCTCTTTGGACATTGCCCATTACTGGAGATCAGTGGAATCAATGTATCGCTATCCCTGAAGGATATCTGCTCATCAATGCAAAAGGACGTTTTCGTTTGCTTCCTCGTTTGGATTCCACCACGCCCGCTCAAGCAGCTCATGAAATGGCCTCACATCTTGCCACCCGCATCGGTGCAATTTCTATAAGTCCAAATGAGTCGGACTTCGTCAATCAAATGACCCTCGACATTCATCCCGTGGGGTCCGACCAAAACGCGTACATCGTTGATCCAGATTCAAACGAATCTTATCCCCTCCGTTCGCCTAAATTAACCATCAATGAAAATACAATTCTTCAATTGAAAACGGTCGCTAAAGATGATGCACGTGCCAGCACTTGGCAACAAACACGTTACTATCATCGTCTACAACTTAGCCCGGCATCCCCCCCTAAACATGAACTCAATGAAGGCGTTGCCTTGGAACTTTCGGGTCAATTATGGACACTGGATGTGAATCCACTCAACTTTAGCCCAGAAAAAGAACTCGTGGTCTCAGAAATGGGGATCTTACCCGGCAATTGGCCCAAACGAAACCAGGTCAGAGCACGATACCGTGGATTCCTCTACGTTCCCCAATCAGGAAGAATCAACCTGCGGATGTCCGCAAAATCACATGGCATCGTAAAGATAAATGGCAAACTTGTATTATCACAATTCGAAGGCGCTGAGCACACCATGCTTACGTCATCCCTGGCCCTAGAAACAGGATATCATCCTTTTGAAGCCTTTTGGTTACGCGCAAGTGAAACAGACCGATTCGATCTCAGCTGGCAATTGCCCAATGAACCTTACCACTCCTTAAACAATTATATCTTTCACTAATCCTCATTCAACACATTGAAACTCACACTCCAACATATGAAAACATCCATACGAACAACATGCGTACTCCTCACGGGAATGCTAGTAGGACTCCTTACAGGCTGCACCATTCAATTGGGCCCCGGGTATGCGGCACAACAAAGCCCCCCCCCATCACCCACAACCCCTCCATCACAAACGATTCAAACCACCGCCACTCCTGCTGACAACAACGAAAATCTCAGTAAAGCAGCTGATGCAATCGCCGCAGCCCGTAAATCATATGATGGGTCTGATAAATCACAACAGGCCATTCAACATTCCTTGGATATCCTCAGTTCAGCACAACAATATGATCCCCAAGATCGGGTATTGGGATCCGCACGATATTTTTATTACCGTCAGTTAGTGATTGCCGAACTGGAAGCGGAAAGAATACTCCCCGTTACCCCAACGGTGGCCGCCGCTGCCGTAGCGGCACCAGTGATCGCCTCAACCCCCACCCCCCTCCCCACCTCACAACTCACAGGTGAAATCGAATGCCACGGATCGGATACCATGCGCAAAATTATGCTCACCTCCGCAGAAATGTTCCGCCAGCAAAACCCAGGAGTCATGTTTAAAATCGAAAGCAAAGGCTCCAGCTCCGCCCCGAAAGCCATGATGGAAGGCGTTGCCGATATTGGTTGCATGTCTAGAGCGATGAAGGAAAAAGAGATTCAGGATCTTACTGAAAAATATGGACAGCCTCCTTTGCATTTAATTGTAGGTGTCGATGCCCTCGCAGTATTTGTACATAAAGACAATCCGATCAAAGGGCTGAATCTTGAACAACTCGACGCCATCTTCTCCCAAGATCGTCTCTATGGAAGTGAAAAAGAAATCCAGACATGGGGAGACGTAGGGCTCACTGGAGATTGGAAAACTTTAGACATCTATGCCTGTGGACGAAATACGGCCAGTGGCACCTACGGGGTGTTTAAAAAAATCGCATTAAAAGGAGGGAGTTATGGAACTCAGTATCACCCTCAAGTCGATTCAGAAGCTGTAATCTCTTTAGCAGCATCACGTAAAGATGCGATTGGATACTCAGGTGTAGGATATAAAACGAGCTTCGTACGTACTGTACCCATTGCCTACACGGGCACAGATTATGTTACCCCCACCTTTGAAAATGCCATGAACGGATCCTACCCCATGGGTCGCACCTTAAATCTTTATGTGATCAACACTCCTGATCACCCGCTCAGCCCCCAAACCAAAGCCTTCCTGGAATTCATCCTTTCGGATGCCGGTCAAGCCGTAGTTCAACAAGAAGGATACGGGGAGATACCTCCTGCCCGAAGAAAACAAATCCTCGAAAGTCTTTAAGCTTCAAAAAGAGTAAACAAAAAGCTGACACTTTAATGTGTCAGCTTTTTTTTGACCTGCTCCCCTCTCCTGTGATCAAAGGACAGTGATCCAAGAGAGGGGAAAGCATTAAGAACTCAGGGCGTTGCAAGGCCCTTCAGCACCCAAACGTCTTTCAACGCACCATCGAGCCAAAAACTGTTCTGAGCACCGATGGTCCCCAGACAGAAGTCTTCACTCGTATCAATATTTCCAAGGCTCGCCATGGATACCGCCGCACCATTTTGTACACCATCAATGTAAATGGCCATATCACCATTTCGATCGGCCAAAAGGGTATATTCGCGCCATAGCCCATCGTCGACGTCCATAGCCGAAACAGCCTGAACTTGATTTACACCATCGGAAACAGCAAAAACCAACTTATGATTTTCAAGCCTCACATGATACCCTGCACGATTAACGGCACGGGTCATTTTCTTGCCCATTAGGGTCGCGTAGGTGAAGGAGGTGGACCAAACTTGAGCCTGAAAACCCAAGCTAAAATCGCTAGCGGAACCAAAATTCAAGCTGCTGTCATCTCCACAGTTCACGTAGTCGTTTACACCGTCAAAATCCAGACCACCACCATCTGGAAGCCAAGCCGGTCCATTAACCAGTACACCTGAATTACCATACATGGAAGCATCATAAGCGCTGAGCCCTGTAGCCTCATCGAGAATCATGTCCAATGCAATTGCGGGATCAAGTACCGCCTCTAAGACCCAAATGTCTTTGATCGCACCGTCAAACCAATAACTGTTGCGTGCCCCAATGGTCCCGAGGCAGAACTTCTCTAGGTTGTCGATATTGCCCACACTAGACATGGATACCGCGGCACCATCTTGCACCCCATCGATATAAATAATCAGGTCGCCGTCTCGATCGGCATCAAATGAGTACTCACGCCAAACCCCATCATCTACGTCCATAGCAGAAACGGCCTGAACCTGGTTCACACCATCGGAAACCGCAACCACCAACTTATGTCCTTCCAATCGCATATGATAACCAGGACGGTTCACGGCTCGGGTGAGTTTTTTCCCTAATAACGTCGCGTAGGTATAAGAAGTGGGCTCGATTTGTGCCTGAAAACCGATGCTAAAATCGGTTGTGGATCCAAAATTCAAACTTCCATCATTTCCACAATCCACATAGTCATTTACACCGTCAAACTCTAATCCAGTCGCACCGGAGACCCAAAGGGGTCCGTTGATCAGCGCGCCCAAATTGTTGTAAGGAGAGGAATCATACGCAATGGAGCCATGACCTAAATCCAACTTCATATCTAATATGCAATTCGCCGGAGGCAAGCCCGCCACGTTGCCCTCTTGCGTGACGTTGATGGCGTCACCGCTCCCAATGATCACAAAACTACTGTGAATGTCATTATAGCCATTATAACGAATATTCACGGTATCGAAAACACCTGTCGGATCATCCTGACGCATGTAGATCACTCCCGAAAGGCCAGAACCAATCCCATCAAAATAATTATAGGAAATATCAACGTATTTAAAATCAGTATGCGGTCCTGATGCATGCGAACCTACAAAATAGATCCCTTTATCACAGTTGTACACATCGTTGTCGATGATACTTATATTCCCCCATTCAATCGGTGCAGGCGCACTGGTATTGGGATACAAGGACACCGCGGTGCCATTCACTTGGTTCTCAAATAGGTTTCCTCTAATCTCTAAGTCAGAATAGTAGTTGACCGTAATCGCTTGAGTGCCAATGCCATTTAGGAAATGATTGTCGTAGATTCCCACATTTTGAGCTCCAGGTTGCCGAGTTGCAAATTTCAAACTCCCTCTCATTTCTTCAAACAAATTTCCTTCAACTAACAGACCATCAGTGCCGCCATGATCGTTACTGGATTGCGTGGTGGTGACTTGAGTACATTTATAGAAGTGATTATCCGCCACGATCGCATCAAAGGAATGAACCCCTGCGACGTCTGCTGATGACGTTGTAATTCTCAAGGCCGCATCTCCAAAATATTTAAAGGTACAAAACTCAACAATCGTGCCGATGGTGCTACCAAAATACAAGCCCTGTTTTCCCCAGCCAATCCCACTAGGATACAGACCTTGAAATTCAATGTTACTGACACGTACATCCGTACTGAATCGCGTGTAAAACAGGTATTCCCCAGAAAAACCACTCATCTTTTTGATGATGGTCCCATTTTGACCGCTAATCGTTACATCATCCAATGAATCTCTGAGAATGGTGGTGGAGACATCGAAAGTCCCAGTTGGAAAGGACAAGGTATCTCCACTTTCCAATGCATTTAATGCGAGTTGAATAGCGGCCTTATCGTCTAGACCATCATCAGGAACCGCTCCATAACTCACCGGATCAATCGTCGCCGACAAAGCCGTTATCGCAAAGCACAACAGCCCGCATATCCAGAATTGTATTTTATTCTTCATAACTCACATCTCCATTTTTTTGTTAATATAGCACTCGAAGCACCATCAGAAAAAAATAGGGAGGAGCACCCACAGCTCTCCTTTGTACAAAAGCATTTACACCAAGAGCATAGGCCCCTCACGTTTCCTACAACCCACCCCAAAAGCGTTCCCATAGAGCAGACAAAACGCCACTTCACCTGACTCACCGCAGGAACCCGCAACTTACAGCACGTGAACCCGAAAGTTGTACGACCGCCTAACCGCTTAGAATATAGACTATGAAAATTCATAAGGATATGTGTCAAAACACTCTGAAAACACCGGCTCAAAATCTGTAACCATCTGCACAAAATTCAGGACCTAAATAACCTTTGTTACACGCAGATTAGTCTTCTATATCACTATAGCTAAAATTTAAAAATAGATATTTTAGTCTTATTTCCATAGGAATAAATCTTTCAGGGTTATTTTATTAAAAATGATATCCTGAAATGTCTTTATCTTGCCCAATATCCCCCCAGTCGCGCCATCCACAGGGTACACCATCTCCCTCTAAGAATGAGACGAGAAACCGCGCGTTCGTGGTCTCTCCACTTGAGCACCTTGAGGTCCAAAATTTTTAACCACTTCCGCCAACACGTGTTCACCTCTCAGGTGGAGAGTGCTTCCACCTGACCTTGGGTCTCCTGAAGTTCAGGAAGCAACGGGACGTAGTTTCAAGTTCCAAACGCACCGTGCTAAATTTGCTCATCACCTTATAATAGAGTTCATCATTATCCGCAAGCTTCGCTTGAGTCGCTTGGCCCTCCAGAACATCCGATTGTGCAGATAAATCCTTCCTGTCCCGCATACCCGCATAAATCCTGAAGCGCTTGCGAATAGGCCTTGCGCAGATCCCGAGGACTTTGCGTCTCTGTAGCTGTGAGAGATCCTCCAAAAGCACTGAAATAAAGCACCATAAAGAGCGCAAAAAAGGGAAATCATATTCTGCATAAGGCATGAACCTACTCATAATACTCAGGTTTTGTCAGACCTCAGGTTATGAGAAATCAATCAGTCCCATTGAAACACTTATTCCACACCATATCGCTTCAAAAAACGCGCGCTCTGCTCCCCCCACTCTCAACTAAAACAGTAGACTACGGTCTCCGTGCTCGTATCAGAATCTCCTCCGTCAACTGTGTGTACTCGCCCCCAAAATGATGTCCTCCTGGCAAGATGAGTTTTTCGGAAATGGCCGGGTCAATATCCTGACAGAGGCTGTCCACTTCCTTTTCACCACAAACTGAAAATACAGGCAGTGGCGAGAGCTTTTCAATGAGGGGCAACAACAATTCGGCCCCCTTTTGAGGATGGGGAGCAAAACCAAGCCATCCTGAAAAGCGGAAGGTATAATCAGCCGCCTGACTCATCCCAATCAATGAAATATGGCGAATCCGTTCCCGCACCCCAGAATCTAGAAAGCCAATCGCACCAGGAAGCACATCCGCCCCCATAGAGTAGCCTACCAAGACCACCTCGTCACAGTCCCAGACCTTGGAGAAATGATCCACGATACGCCCCAAATCATGTCCTGTTTTAGCAGCCGTCTTGCCTCCCCAAAAATACCGCATACAATCGATCCCCACCACAGGAAGATTCGCCGTTTGTAAGGCACTCGCCAGGTGGGAGGTTAAATGTGCCCACCCCCCATCGCCAGAATACAGCACCACAAAACGACGCGTTGTTTTTATGCCCGAATCTTCAAGCCCATAAAGCACTAATGGCAATTCCTCTAACTCATCTACAGGCCCTCTTCGCGAACCGGCAAACCATGAGATAAATCGAACAATTTTACCGGTCAGACCTTTTAAAATCAAATTTTTCATAATCAGTATCCCTCAACGAAACAGCATCTCCTTCCATCCCCCCGCAACCAAGGTCGCGATATGGGTCAACACTTGAGGCACCCGCAATCCCCCAATGGTTGCGAGGTAACGGGGCCTCCAATCGGGAGAAAATTTTTCTTTGTACGCTCTCAAGCCTCTGAAATTATAAAAGTGTTCCCCATGCTCATAAATTTGCGCGCCAATCCGACTCCACATCGGTGCCAAAGGATGATCATCCAATCCTGCCAACGGAGCCGCCCCTAAACTGAAAGAGCGATAGCCATTTTCTGCCCCCCACAACAGCAAGTTGATAAAGAGGTATTCCATACATCCACTCGGGGAATTTTTTGTAAAACGCATCAAATCGATAGACAGTTCTTCATGGTTTCCACTTTTCCAAATATTAGTGAAAGCTACAATTTCTGCATTCACTTTCACCACCGCAAAGTCGTAGTGACGCAAGTATTCCTCTGAGAAAAACCCTAAAGAAAACCCCTTTTCTGAACTGTTTTTATCCCCTAACCACTCATCGGAAATTTGTTTGAGTTGTGGCATCATGTTCAAGGCTTGGGCACAGGGAATAAACTCAAAACTACAGCCATCACGTTCTAAACGACTTACGGTCTGTCTCAATCCCTTTCGCTTGGGTCCTTCTAGTGAAAATCCCACCAGCGGAACCACAGCCTCTTCGCCAATTTTCGTCAGTGAGAACCCTGCATCTAAATACAAAGGCAAATGTTCGGTTGAAATACCGTAGAAAGCCGCTCGATCATTATGCTGATCACTCAGCTCTCGAAAGGTCCAAACCAATTCTTCAAACTCGCTCACATCCCCCACCGGATCTCCCATCGCAATCCAACTCCCCCCTTCAACCGCATACATAATAAATGACTTCCTCGACGGACTCATTAAAAATGACTTATCCCCTAGCAATGCAAGATTGGCCTTCGTCACAGAAGAAGCCGCGACAATGGCTTCGATCTCCTGAAGTTCCTCTGGGGTCACTGGATCAGGCTTGGCCTTCACTGGGGCCACCATACGAGCCAAAATCAAGAGTCCCATTAATATGCCCGCGCCCACAATAGCTCTTAAGGAACGAGAGGCATCACCATTCAACGCAAATTGCCACCAAAGCTCATTGCTGTATTGCACATGTTTATATGAAAAGGACACCAGCCATAACGAGGTGCCAATAATGACAATGTAGGTTAGCAACCATTTCAAACTCAAGGGTTGAGCAAACAAAGATGCCTGCCGATAAAAGTGATGCCGACATGGCCACAGCACCAGCGCCAAAAAGACTAACACGCCCCCCGCCCCAAATTCCCCTTTGGTAAAGGCCATCACCGCCCCCACCAAAAAGAGAATCATCGAAAATACATACGCAGAATCAATCTGACGATAAATCCCTCGCGCCAGAAAGAGCAAAAGCACCCCGACCAAGCTCCCCGCAAAGTGAGAAAATTCGATAACCGACAGAGGAAATACATTTTCCAACCAGGCCAAACGTCCGTGAAATGATGGAGTCGCCCCTGTAAATAGCAACATCGCACCCGAGACCAACGACGCCATCGATAACAAGGGAGGCACGATGATCGGGAGTACATTTTTCACATGACTCTGAAGCGGCTTCGCTTGTTTACTCCAACGAATGGTCTCATAAATTCCCAGCAGTCCCAAGGCTAAGGCCAAGGGTAGAAAATAATAAATCGTACGGTAAACCAATAAGACCCCAACGATATCTGGCGTATCGATCCAAGGTGTGAGGAAAAGCAAAATAACGGCATCGAAAACCCCCATACCTCCGGGCACATGGCTGATCATACCTGCAAATATTGCCAATAAAAAGATTCCCAGAAAAATGCTAAAACTGGGCGCGCCCTCGGGCAATAAAATATAGAAAACCAAGGTCGCCAACATGATATCGATCCCCCCAATCAGAAATTGCCCACAAGCCATTCGTAGCGTTGGCAATTGGAATGACCAATTTCGGATTTTCAGAGGCGATTTTCGCAGTCCACACGAAATCAAATACCCCAACACCCACAATAAAAGCACCACGCCTACGAATCGAATTTCAAACAATGAAAGGATAAAATCCTCAGGAATTTCAAAATGCCCCCACGTAAATCCCACCCCACAGGTTACAAAAAAACCACCCCAAAAACTCAACGCACAAAAGGCAACCAACTTGGTAACCTCCAAAGCCCCAAAACCCCAATTCGAATACAGCCGAAACCGCAAAGCGGTGCCTCCCAAGGAAGACATCCCCAAATTATAACTCAACACATAGCTGGAGAAGGAAACCAGCAATGTTTTCGGATAAGAGAGCTTTTTTCCCAGATAACGAATGCCCAATAAATCGTAAAAGGTCAGAATCCAGTAGCTAAAAACCGTTACCCCTATGCCCAAAAGAATGCGCTGACGGGGGATATCCGCCAAGCCTTTCTTCAAGTCTTTGTAACTAAAAGTCGCAAGTTCATGAGAAAGTAACCATCCCGATAAACAAAGCATCGCAACTACGAAAACGGAAAGCAGGAGCGTTTTAATTTTTTTATTCATAGAACCACTTCAAAAGGAGCATCACCCCTCCTGTCATAAAATAAGTGATCCGTCTATAAAATCATCGCTATCGTCATCAGATGAAGACGCCTAAAAAAATATGCGATGTCCCCTAAGGAACACCGCATGATCATTGTGCTGATGGAAAATCATTCCCATCACCACTGAGAAGGAAAGGTCTGTTTCATGGCATGGGTTCTAGCCGAACGTTATCAATCAACAACGGAGAAGCCATGGCCCCACTGCTCCGAATGTAGAATCCGGCGAAGTCTTCAAGCGTCTCTCCAGCTGAAACAAAGTCGGAGAGCGGAATGGCCAACTCTTGCCAGCCAGTTTCTGATCCATTCAACACTCCGGGAAGTGGAACTTCTTGAGTCTTGGGCAAACCGGATAAGGTAATGACATTGACCTCTAATTTCGGCATCGCCTGATTTCCAGTACGAATGGACATGCGAAGTTCCCAATCCACATCACCGTAATTGACAAATTGAATGGCCGCAGTTTGGCGTTTGGTGCGATATGACGCTCCACCACCCTTTCCTCCTTTACTCACCACAGCCAGAGCATTTCCTCCATCAATACCTTTCCCTTTTTGGGTCGCCATATCCAAATCACGCCATCCACTTAAATACCAACCACTTGGAGACTTATCACGATAGAGCCATAAGGTTTTTGCCTCCAAGAGAACGGCTTTGGTTTCAATCAAGGGTTGCAAGGGACGAACTTGTGCAAGCAAATCAACACCATCTGGTGTTTCCGTATAGCCCGGGGTACCTTCTTCAGGCATGGCAGTTGATTTAAGCGGACGAATCCACACATCCTCTCCAACTGTGAAGTTTTCTTCGGGCAATGCGGTAACGCCTTCAGGCAACTCAATAATGGAGTTTACGACGGTGATGTTCATCATCGCTTTTTTCTCGGGCGTCACCTTGTAGGTATTAATTTCCAACGGTACGGCTGAATCGAGAAAACTTGAATTGTAAATGCGAGCACGTCCACCGGTCCACAAACCAACCGTATTGGAATTTCCACCACGCTTAAATGGGGTCTCGGAAATACAATTCCAAAACAATACACCGGGTTCCTGATTCCAAAAACGATAATTCTTTTTGTTATCCTTTGCAATACAGTCAATCAGAAGTGGGTTTGGAGATTTATCATCCCATCCCCCATCTGTATTTCCGTAAGATTCACAGCGAATGTAGGTCAGATTGTAGGCTGTAGACTCAGCGCAAAACCCATCGGCATTCCAGTAACTATTTCCTGCCTTTTCATGATAATTGTTGCGCGCAATACAATCAATAAAGGTGATGTCATGATCAAACACACCACTGCCTTTGCTCCCGCCAATGACATTAAAACTCATTGGAAAGGGCTCAACATACCACTCTTTGCCCCCGGCATCTGCCGTACAGTTGACCACCGTAATGTCGTAACACCCATCCCGAAAGCGAAAACCGCGTTTGGTGTAGTGCAAGACGTCGCAATCACGAATCTCTATGTTGTGAGTCCCGATTTCGGGTTTGCTGGCATAAGCACCTCCCAGAAAAATAAAAGCATCACGGGTACCTTCGACATCTACATCCACAATGCGTCCGTTAGATACCCGACCCGGTGAAGCCGTCGTCACCGCTTCGCGACAGTTTTTAATCACCAAATTTTCGATCGCCCACCAGGTTGAGCCCGAAGCTATCGTCAACATCGGAAATCCTTTTCCTTTGTCTTCTTTTTGCCAATCTCCCGTGAATACCGGACGTTGACCATTTAAGGTCACCCCTTTGAGGGTTTTTACGTCCTCAGCTTTCGTACCATCTGCGGACAAAGTTGTCCGTTTCGCAGTGTACGCCCCCCCCCCTAAAAACAAGGTGTCACCAGCGCCCAATTTTTCCCAGGCCTCTTGCAGACCATTTTCGCCTTGCTCATAGGAGAGCGCGTTGTCCCAATCCACTCCATTTTGATCTCCAGCGCCTTGGGGTAACATGTAAAGATCTGCAGCTTGTAAGCTGAAACTTAGCAAAAGTGCTGCGCAGGAAGGCAGACATAATTTCAAAAAGGAATGAGGCATAAACGGTCTCCGTAATGTTAAGGGATATAATATAGATGACTAACAGTCACCTTTTTCCAATTGATACTGAATCGAAGGGCAAAAAGGTGATTCAGGCAAGATGCTACCTAGAACCTTAAGTAAAGTACACAAAATAATTTTAATAAAATAGAGAACTTGGGTCAAAAACCTCCAGCACACCTCCTTAAATATTACGATGCCCTGCAAGGTCTAGTGAAAGAAAACCTAAGTAAAATGACCCAAACCCAGTAACCAAATCCCCCTTTCGTTTGTGTGCTTTATGATCTCCACACACAAACAAACACTCCCATCCTATAGCAGGAGCATCAACCCCATCGACGAAATATCAGGCGCCTCAACCCCATTGACGTAATATCAGGCCTCTCAACCAGCACGCTTCCTTACCCAAAGCGTGCTGGAGCAAAGCACTTATTGAAGCTCGCTCATCAACTCTCCACTTTGGGCAGCCTCTTTTGTCTGCGTCATTTGTAGGGAACCTTCGATATCTTTCATGTCGATCATCTGTAGAGGAATTAAACCAAAGGGAGGCAGTTTCTCACGCATTTGAGACGCAAAATCTTGAGCCAGCGCTATGGTTTCCTCCACAGTTCCTTGTTCCTGCACGTAAATTCCAACAGAATACTGATAGCGACTGTACTCCTCAGGTTTGCTCCAGGAGAGAACCATATGCTTCATCCTATCCAAGTAACTCGAATCTTTATTACGTTGAATAGCCTGATCTAAGGCTTCTTGAGAGTTACCCGCCTTACGCGCAGAGTCCACATCGATAAACGCATTCATCATTTGTGTCACTTGATCTAAATTGTACCAGTAAAGCACCATTTGACGACTCTGGTTGTTCTGATATAACCGTGAATACATCTTCTCATAAGGACTCGATAAATGATCGGGAACAGGCACCTGATCCTCGATCTCCCAGCCTGCCTCACGGAAACAAACATCTGGAGAATGAGGAAAGGCCCAGGAAGACCCATTAAATCCAATCACGGGCTCCCAGAAATTCACCACCACATTCACCAACTTGTTATCCGGAGAAGAATACCAAGCGACATAACTTTCGGTGGGCTTCAAAATACGTAAGGCCACCTCAGGAAGTTCTCCCCAATACACCCGTTTATATTCCCCAATCTGTCCTGGAAAAACATCCAAAGTCAAACGCTGTCTGGCAATGTCATACTGCAAACGATTTCTCACCGCATAACGCTGAAACAATACCATCTGCCCTACCAACATCAAAACCAAGATGAAAATCACGGACATTCGAATACGACTAATGCGTGCAAAGAAAAATTCTCGTTGCATCTCTGCACTGACAAAATCATCTTTGTCCTCTTCACCAGCTTCCGGATCATTATCCGCATGATACGCCGCACCACTGGACCCACCACCATATCCATAGCCCGCAGACATACCATAGGTCCCATACACACTATAAGATCCGTAAGAGCCCACGGTCTCGACTTTTTGTTGAGGAGGCGGAGAAAGCACCCGCGCCACCACAATCATAATAATGGCAGACAGGAAGAACGTAATCCCCCCCACCACATCGTGCTTGGTGCCACTGGCCCAACTCATATCAAACCAATCACACAACAACGCTGTCGCCACCACCCGTAATACATTTTGGAAAATGGCCAAAAATGTGCCCAAGGGGATAAACAGCGCAATTAAAAAGGGACGTAACCGTAAAAACCATGCCGCAGCAGGCGCCACCGCCAACATCGCCCACAACGAACGAATGCCACTACAGGCATCGGCAACTTCCAACTGCACCCCAGGAATTTCAATACTGTTGCCCGCAACGTAGACGCTGTAGCCCAACCCTCGCAATACGGTGGACGACATATCCGTTACGTTATTTCGCAAGGCCGATTTTAACCACACTTCAGGAGGTCCAGGTAAGCCAGGAATCATAAATGCAAGGTAGAGCAGCGGAAACCAATAAATCCGTACCGCACGCCAACCAAAGAAGGACACAAACAATCCCCATACCGTGATGACAAATCCAACGGCTGTAAAGTATTCACTGACAATGCCGCCGGCCACCAATCCAATTTCGTACCACATGGCGATAAATTGAATAAACAATCCGAACATCAAAATAAAGATGCCGGTGAAATCACCTACCACCAATAATTTTTCTTCGGACAAGCTCATCACCCGCCACGCCGCCGCACCAGAAATCAACGGCACCAATATCGCATACGAATAATCCTCGAATGCTAAATAAAACTTAAACAGGCTGATCAACATAAAGGCATTGCACAACAACAGCAATCCACCGATTACCGATAAATCAATCAAAGTGAGTTGAGGAACCCTGACCGGAAGCACGCCTCCATAATAACCGTAGCCATCATCACCACTGCGCACGGTCCCCTGTTCTCGCTTCGAGCCCGTGCCCTTTTTCTTTTTGAAAAAATTCAACTTCATGCGCCTGCCTCCCCACGAAGAGTTTCCAGTAAGACACGCGCCTCCTCTGCCTGCGGGAAGCTAGGATTAATCATTAACACGGCCTGAACCTGCGGCAATGCATCTGCCTCCCGTCCTAACGCAACCAACGATAGGGCATAATGATAGCGGATCACCACATTATCAGAGGCTTTAGACAAGGCCAGTTCATAAATGGCAAGTGCTTCAGCATGTTTGCCTTGTGCCGCCAACACATAAGCCCGTGTATCTAAAATAATGGGATTATCAGGAACCGCTTCGACCAAGGCCAACGACAATGCGTCCGCTTCAGCCAAGCCTTCACCACTCCGCGCCAATAAAAACGCCAAGTTGTTTCTCAGAGCCGCATTGTCAGGGTATTTTTCATTTAACAACCGAGTGTCCGCAAGCGCATCAAGCCAATCTTCACTTTGCATCAAGATTTCAATGCGGCGCATCCGCAAATTATCCTGTTCCGGATTTTCAGAAATCATACGGTCCAACATCTCTACCGCTTCTTCCTCTTCCCCCTGCATCACCATCACTTGGGTCAATAAATTCACCGCCCGCATGTCATTGGGATTTTGGGTAAATGCAAATTCAGCTTCTCGACGGGCATCATTCAATTCATTTAACGCAATCAACTGTTGTGAGAGGAAAAGATGAATATTTTGGCCATTAGGCGTCAATCTCAACGCATGCCGACCATTCTCAACCGCTTCCCGGTGCATACGCACTTGGCTGTACATTTGCGCCAACATCCAATATGCCGCCCGTTCGTATTGTGGTACCCGACTCTGCGTCAATTGCTCAGCCAAATACTTTCCTTCGGAAATTTTCCCTGCCCGCAATAACAATTCCGCATACCGTAAACGCAAATCCATGTTGGTGCCGAATTGGTTTCGCAATTGACCATACGCACGCAACCCCGCACCAATACCATAACGGGATAAAATCATATCCGCCTGAATCCGCAAAGCCTGTATATTCTCAGGATCCAATTCAAGTACACGCGCCAAAGTCGCTTCAATGGCCTGACCGTTTTGCTCTTGTCCATAGATCTGTATCATCACCAACAAAGCCGCAATATAATCAGGATCTATGGCCAATGCCGCATCTATACGGGCCTTCGCCGTTTCAACATCTTGGAAGACTTGCATTTCCAATCTCCCCAAAAAGGTGAGAATATCCACATTATTCATGCTTTGGGCATAAAGCTGATCCATCAAACGTCGGGTGGTTTCTTTATCCCCATTCGCCGCACTCAATCCCGCATTTAAACGAACCGCCCTCAGGTTGTCCGGCTCTAAAGCTAAGGCTTGTTGGGCTAAATCAAAGGCTTCCACCCGATTCTCCCTACGCTCCATCAATTCGGCCAACAGTAACAAAGCATCTACATGCTCCGCATTCAATTCCAGCGTTTTTTTGATGCTCATTTCCCCCTGAACCATCTGCCCCATCGCCAAATAAGACTTCGCTAAATTAAAATGAAGTTCAGGATCCACAGGATTCGATTGAATGGCAATTTTGAAATTTACTTGCGCTTCAGGATATCTCAACTGATCCAAAGCCTTCACACCTAATAAATTATAACGCTCAGCCCTATCGAGGTTCAATTTGGATTCTTGTTGATCCAAGAAGTTAATCTCTTCATCTTTTTCCCCCAGTGAGGACGGGACATAGGTGGACACAAAGTTTTTAAAGAAACTATCCCGATCCGAAGAGATCGCATAAAAGAACCCAAAGACCAACACCACCCAAAAGCACAGCATCAACACCGCCACTCCGGGCACCCATGCCGGAGGATTGATCATGCTCCCCTCTTGCTTACAAAACCCTATTTTGCGCTTTCCGTCATTTTTGAACAAAATATAAGGTGCAAGAATCCTCACCAACCATTTGTTGTGATATTTCAACACCGAACGAACCTGATATGGAGCTTCCTGACTAGACTCACCTTGACAAAAGGGACAGCGTTGCAATTTGGTTTTCTTGAAGATTCTTTTAATCCTCCTAAACGTCATAATACTCGCATCTATTGTGAAATAAATGAGGTCTAACGGAAAAAAGAGAATGTTCAAAAGGATGGGAATCATGGATTAGGGTCTCCTGGTAGTTCAGTGCGTATGAATCTCGAAACAAGACATACAACCGTAAAAAGCTGTAGCTTTTAAGTATAGAGTACGTACAAATGACATAAAGCGATTTAAATTAAACGATATAATTGAAAGAAAAGTAGCACTAAAATGGGAAATTACGAAAAATTTTTATGTGGGATCTCCATCTGGACACTTTTAGAGGGATCACTGGTCACCCTTTTCCCCAAACTTTCCCAACAACTCACCCAGAAGTTCTTCCCGAAATGGGGCGCTTTTTTAGCTGAAACCCCTCCCCATGAACTAAGGAAATTGGGAGCCATTGAACTGGGGTTTGGTCTTTTTATCGCTACGTACCTGTACTTTTTTACTTAAACGGAAATCAGTGGAGTCAAGTGCTCTCGAATCATCTTCTCCACATCCTGATGTTCGTAAGCCGCAATTCGTGCCCGTTGCCCTGCCAACACCTCTTCGCGCAAAGGTCCAGGTTCTGCCAATTTAGGAATCCATGCCGCCAATTCATCAAAAATCTTCTCTTTGAAGAGAAAACCTGCCCCATCCATGGTTTCCGGCACTGCTGAGGACGCATAAGCCATCACCGGCAATTCCGCTTGCATCGCTTCCAGTAACGGAATGCCAAATCCTTCGTGCTCACTCATGCACAAAAACACATCCGCCACCTGAAAATACGCACACAAATCGGCTTCGGGCACAGACCCTACAAAATTCACATGCTCCAAGCCCAATTCCCGTTTCAAGGATTGCAACATGGCCAAATAAGCCTCCGTCCCCGCAAAACTCCCCACATGAATCAATCGACAATTCGGGGTTTGAAATTTTTGCAAATAATAAAAGGCATACAACAAATCTTCCAAGCGTTTGTTCGGCACACAACGCCCCACAAACAAAATATTCATTTTGCCATCATTATACTTGTCAATGACCTCCTGATTGGCTTTGGCATTTAAGCGACGAAGCTCCAAGGCCAAAGGCAAAACCCGCACATCTTTGTAGCCCGCCTCCACCAATTCAGAAGCATTGTAGGCCGAATCCGCTAAATTCAAATCCGCCACCTCAGACAACGCGCTCATCTGCACCCGCCCTTTGGCCAACAATCCAGCCAAATGCTCATCCAAGGCCCTAAAATAGTTGTCAGGCGTCACATTGTGATAACGAATCACCTTTTTACAGGGGCAATGCGGAAACACATCATTCACCTCCGAGCCAATCGACAAATGCAAAATCACAATATCTTCTGCCGCCACATCCGCAATCAACAATGATAAATCCCGGGAATCCTTCCGCAATTCAGGTAAAATCCGCGAAGACTCACAATAAATTTCACTCTCAAAGCCCCAAGATCGAAACCATGTACGCAAGGTACGCGTTTCATTCGAAATCGCATCCCCGTTGCTATAACCCGCCACTAATTGATGAATCGCTTTGGTTGCCATATCTTTTACCCCATCCCACCAGAACGGCGGACCAAATCAAAAAACCGGTCCTGATACTGATCAAACACCTGACGCTGTTGCAACTTTTTATGCAAATAAGGAATGCGCGACGCATCCCGCTGTGCCGCCGCAAAATCTTCTTCGATTTCCATCTCCCCCATCCGAGGATTCGGCAACAAGTTCCGCCCCTGAAATTCTTTGACATGCACCGGCATCGATTTCTCAACCAAGTCCACCATCAATTTCAGCAAACAGACCTCCCACGGATGCTCCACCCCCCGCAACACCGCCGAAAATCCATCCGATTCCTTGCTCACTTGCTCGAGCACATTCCCTTCAACCACCGCAGGACTCTCATGGATCAAATGATCACTCACTTCTGTTTTACTGATCTGAAACCCATAATGCAAAAAACGCAATTCAGGCTTATGTTCACGCAACCATCTCATGAATGCATCACTTTCAGCATCTTCAAAGCCATCAATAGGACTCTGTGACTGGAAATTGGGCGTCAAAATCTGAGGTTGGGCTGCGTTCAGAACCCCTTCCCGCACCCGGACTTGATTTACCGAGTCCATGACTTCAGTAATCAAATGATATTTCACCCGGGTCGTACCAAACGTTTCCAACGACTTTACAGGCCCCTGCAACAAATGCGTGTTTTCCAACGCGTACCAAAAATCAAATTGTTCAGAATCAGACATCCGCTCAACATAGACGAAAACCGCACAGAGGCAAGAGAGGACTGATCAAGATTAAACCCAACAGATTCTGTTCATAATCCGCCCCCCCCCGACCTCCCCAGCAAAAATCCATGCTGAAAAGGTTGGCCTCTGCCTCAACCCATAAGCTAGGGTGCAGAAAGCACATTCATCCCTTTCGATACGCAAGGAGTCCATTTTGCCCCCCACAGCCCTCGCTTCTAAATTTCGCCTACTCCTCTTAGCCGCCATCTCTTTTCTTGGCCTGCTTCCTCTTTCTTTACTTTGGCTGGTCAATCTGGATGTCGCGATCAGAGTACATCACCCTCAATGGCAGGGCCTCAGCTCTCAACTCCCCTCCCAAGCTTATGAAACCCTCGCTACATATTGCGATGATCTCAGCACCATCAGCACCTTGATTCCACTCATGTTGCTCCTCTACCCTTTGATTCTCGCCATTCGGGTGTGGCGATGGGGCCCACAAGCACCTGAACGCCTGCTTCACGAAATCTACGACCCCTACCCCCCTCACTTTCCCTTTTTCCTCGTGATGCTGGGGTTGGCAGGCACCCTCTACGGCCTGCTCATCGGCCTGGATGTAAGTGGTGTAAGCGCAATCGACGCCGAGGCCCTCTCCCCGGAACAAATCCAACAAACCTTCAATAAATTGCTCGGTGGAACCGCCACCGCCTTGTTGAGTTCACTCTTGGGATTGGCCGGTGCTTT
This sequence comes from Kiritimatiellota bacterium B12222, assembly GCA_029719485.1. Lineage (GTDB taxonomy): Bacteria > Verrucomicrobiota > Kiritimatiellia > SS1-B-03-39 > UBA6053 > UBA6053. Next base: position 3,286,893 of record CP120722.1, read on the forward strand.
TCTGGCTGCCCGCCCCCTCACCTGGATCTGCCACCGCGCCGTCAACATGCCCACCCCTTCCCAAGCCATCAGCTTGGAAGAAACCTTTCATGAACTCATTCAGGATATGCAGGCCCTCGGCCATGCCAGTAAAGAATTTCGCGAACAACTCGGACTCACCGACCTCCCCGCCCTGCCCCGCGCCCTTGACCACCTTCAATCCGACCTTAGCCACCTACGCCAAGATCTCGCAGACAAGTCCTTCGAAAAATCCTTGGTCGACCTGCTCAACTTGATGCAACAACATCAGCGGGATCTCAGCACTCAACAGACCCTCCAAGGCACCGCCTTGCTCGAAAAACTTTCTGCCATCGAAACCCAACTCAGCGCCCAAACCACCGCCCAACAGAAAGGAACACAACTCCTGCACAGCATCGGCGAACAACTCGAACAATCGCGCCTCAAACAGGAAGCCGCCCAAAGCCAAGCCCAGGATCTACGCCAACAAATGCTCTCACATCTCGAGCAACAACAGCAGGATCGCAGCGGAGATCGCCAAGCCATCCGCCAAGCGTTTGGTAGTTTTTTGGATAGCCGCGATGAAGGGACATCTGCATGAAAAACCGACCAGACGCTCTCAGGCAAATTCGTGCGATTGACGATTTAGTCAGCTCCTCTCCTCAACGCCTGTTTTCCTTGAGTCCCAATGATGCCTTGGTGCAAATTTCGTTACCCTTGGTGTTAATTCTCGCCATTATGACCCGACTCATCGTGGTCGGGCAATCCATGACTGAACAGCAGGAAAGTCCCGCCATTTTAGAAATGTGGAAACAACAACTCATCTTTCGCATTGATCAAGAAATGGACGCGTGGAGCAGCGACGCCCAATTACCCGCCTTCCCCGACGCCTCCCGCATTTTATGGGAAGGCTCTTATCCTGCCGATCCCCGCTTCCAACTCCTGTGCGAAAAAACCCAGGCCTTGAATGACCCCGAAAATCTTCAACGCATTATCTACGAACAGGCCCTGATTCCACAGGATTCCTCAGAAACCGCCAGCCTCAGGCTTTACGATCCTTTGTCGTCCCAAGCCTCGACGCAACCCACAGCGGAGCGCCCTCCTGAATCCATCATCACCCCCGAACGACGCAACTACGCCCTCGCACACATTGCCGACCGCATCCTGCAATGGCGTCAGCACGTGGAGGCCTTGCAATGGGCGACCATTGATGAAACCGCCATGCGCCTCCCCCTCAGTGATCAAAGTGAACAGGCCGAAGCCTCCGCTGAATTTCGTCGTATCTCTTCAGAACTTTCACAACGTGGCTACCCCTTTCTCGATCAAGTGACTCAAGAATATGAGGTCACCCCATGAACAAAACCACCCTCATGTTTTGTTGCGCCAGCCTGCTCAGCTTCCACGCCATATCCCAAGACCTCGATCCCAAATTGCGGGCAAAACAAAGCCTCGCCCTGCGGGCCGCCGCCCAGGAAGTGCGACAAGTATTAAACCAACAAGCCACATGGACCCCCGAGAAGCTCACGGCCGTGTCGACCCCATTATCACAGGCCATCTTAGAAAACACCCCAGGCTATCAACAAAAAGAAAAAGGCAAATCATTGGCGCACGCTTGGTTGATTCAATGGCGCCTCGCAGACTTTGACACCCAAAAAGCAGCAGCCCTCAACGCCGCACAATTGCAAAGTCCCCTGCCTCTGTCCGAAGCCGACGTCCTCAAACGTGTAGGCACAGACTGGCAAAATCAAGCCCGACAGGGCGCCGTGGCCTTCGCCGATGCCGCCCTGGATCAGGTCTATGCTCAAGCACGTGAATCAGCCCTAATCATCTTAAAACAACAGCTCATTTCAAGCCTAGTCTATCCTTCTCAAGCGGCGGTCGATCAGGCGCTAGGGACCCTGAACAAAAAGCAAAAAGACCCCTCCCTCCCCCTTACCGAATCAGAAATCCTCTCTGCGCCCCTCAGCTTAACTCACCCGGCCCTCCCTTTTGAAAATCTATTGGAAGAACTCAGCACAGAGCCCGCCCTCGTAAACCAAACTTTCCTCAAACAACTCGCGAAACAATATCAGCATCAAATCGCTCTGGCCACACAACCCCTCCAAGCCGCGCCCCAGACCGACCTGTGGACCGCCACGGACATGCAACAACGCATGATTGAAAGCCTCAACGCCTCCCCCCAGGCAAATGTCGAGGCTCATCCTCCCGTCTACGATGTTTTTGAAAGTGTCATCCGTTGGACAGAAATGGCCGCCGCACAATGGGAACAAAACAAAATCGCCGCCCTGCTCAAACAAGGCTACCCCGGCCAACTCTCGCAGGAGGTCCTTGAACAATGGATGACCCAAGATCTGTCACAACATCTCATCTTGGAAGAGAGTATCACCCTCCTACACCCCCAAGCTCTAAAGACCCAAACACCCCTTTTGACCGCCGCATTGGTGCAACAAGCCCCCGCCTCCCGTCAGTCAGGCCTGCAAAGCTATTACCTCTCAGCCCTTCAAACAGATGAAGCCTTAGGTACCTTCTGGCAAAACCAGCTCACCCAAACCCTGCGCCAGCAATTGCCCCCTCTCCGTCAAAAGCTCGCACAGCAACAACTCAACCAACAGCTCCCCTTCCTCCAACCCGAAGCCCCCCTTCCTGAATCGGTCCTGCTCTGGTTTGCAGATCAAGGCCTCAGCGAAGCCACCACCTTCTCCCAACTTAACGACGCATTCGAACTCCCTGAAAACCCTGAGCCCATGCTGCTCACAGAAACCAAAAGCCTGGCACTCCAAAACCTCAATGCCAAAGTACAACCCGCCCTGCAGTCCTACACTGCCCAGATTCAAATCATTCGTGAATTAGAAACCGAAAACATGGATGACCTAAAAGCCGCAGTCGCCCAAGGACAAGATGCCGATACCCTATACACCCACTGGTTGCAACTCTGGCAGTCCCACTGGCAACTGGAAATAAAAAATCAGGATCCTCTCTGGCAAGATATGATGCCACGTACAGAGAATGAACTGAGGAAATCCGTACGCCAATGGTATGAAGCCATCGAAAAAACAACTGCGGAACAGCAAACGACCGCCGCCTCGGAAGCGTCCCCACTCTCCTCCACCGAAAGTCCCGACCCCCGCAGTCCTGAAATGACCCTCGTCGAAGTGCCCTTAGAACCGGTCTCCGACCCCCAAGGATCAGCAGCGGAAGAGGTAAGCGATACGACGGAGGCCGCCGGTGAAAAAAAGGAAGATGCCGGCATCACCCAGGAATTAGAAAACTTTCGAGGAAAATCTGATGGAGTGTTGGCCTTCAGCGATCTGGGAAATGGCGATTGTCGCCTACTTTTTGGCGCACCCGATGGCAAAGGCGCCCTCTCCATAGGATTCGATCCCGAAAATGTGGATGCCTCCGCTCAAAAAATCGCCGACGCCCTTCGCGGTCCCCTGCGCGATGTGCTCAATGGAACCGATTCGGCCAATGAAAAAGGAGGCTTTCGACTCTTTTCCAGAGCCAAAGAACCCACCCTCAGCATGCTCTTTCAGGTGGACAGCCCCAAAATCAGACATCAAATGAGCATTCAAGTGCGACAACGCATCCAAAGCGAAATCGACGCGTGGGCCGCAGAAAAAGGGCAAACCGCCCCCACCTTACTTTGGCAGGACGAAATGGGCGTTTGGGAAGAGTAAAAACCCTCTTCAGCGATCCGCAAACAGCTCCCCAGCAACTCTCACTCCCGATGCAACACCCGCTTGCGATATGCCAAAGGCGACCGACCCGTTTTCTGCTTAAATTGACGCGAAAAATACCCCACATCACGATAGCCTAAACTTTCCGCAATCTCCCCCACCGTCATTTGACTCTCCCGCAACAGAGTACCTGCCTTCTCTACCCTCTGCGCCAACAAAAAATCCCGGGGCGACAACTTAAACATTTTATAAAAACGGCGAGAAAATTGCGAACAGGACAACCCCACCGCCGCCGCCAACTCTTCACCCGACCTCGTGCGCTCAGGACGTGCCCGCATTTCCTCGGCTTGATTTCGAATCAAACGATCCACTTTTCCTTCCGGCCCCATTTTCGCGTCCCGAAGGAAAATGGATAATAAGGTCTCCCCGATTTGATTTTGCTCCTCCTGCTGATCGCTACTCACACGAAAAAGTAAAAAGTCCAAATACCGAACCAATTCGCGAATCAAGGTGAAATTTCTAAATTGAACCGATACACCAGAATGCGTGTATAATGTAAGTTCGTCTTCTTGAGAACAAGGCATAAAATGCATACCGACATTACTCAACAATTCCGGACGATGCTTTTGCCCCTTCACCAAGCCCTCTTGGGGAAGCAACAGCCCCATACCGGGAAAAACATCAATTTTACGATCTAAATAGGTTATTTCACCATCACCTTCTAAACAAATCCATAAATTGTAAAATGCCCGCTCAGGAGAAGACCACTCCCAACGACCTGGAGAATAGTTCAATAACGCGGTGTGACGGTGAAGTAAGTTTATACGCATGTGATAAAAAATGTTATGCGCGAATAGTACAAATAATTTCTGCATTCGTCCATGGTATTTTTCAAGGTTATTTGTTAAAAGCGAGCCCATGACAACTACAAAAAATGTTCGTATCGGTATCATCGGAATCGGAAACATGGGTTCCGCTCATTCACGTCACATCACAGAAGGCAAAGTGCCTGGCTTAGAATTAGCCGCCATTGCTGATTTCCTGCCTGAAAAAGCGGAAATGTTTCCTGACGCCAAATTTTTCAACTCAGGCGCTGACCTCATTGCATCCGGTGAAGTCGATGCCGTCATCATTGCCACGCCTCATTACGACCACACGGTCCTCGGCATCGCCGCCTTGGAAGCTGGACTTCACGTACTGGTCGAAAAACCTATTTCCGTTCACAAAGCCGATTGCGAAAAACTCATCGCCGCACACACCAACAAAGACCTCGTGTTTGCAGCCATGTTTAATCAACGTACGGATCCTCGTTACATCAAACTCAAAAAGATGATCGACGGCGGTGAATTCGGAAAAATCAACCGCGTTCAATGGACCATCACCGATTGGTTCCGCACCGAACATTATTATGCATCCGGCGGATGGCGCGCCACCTGGAAAGGTGAAGGCGGCGGCGTATTGCTCAACCAATGCCCCCATCAATTGGATTTATGGCAATGGCTCTTTGGCGTACCCTCCTCTGTTCGCGCCCATATTGAAATCGGTCGTTTCCACGACATCGAAGTCGAAGATGATGTTACCGCTTACCTGCGCTATGAAAACGGCATGTCCGGCGTATTCATCACCACTACTGGTGAAGCCCCCGGAACCAATCGCCTCGAAATTGCAGCCGAACGCGGACGCATCATTGTTGAAGGCACCAACATCACCTGGACCCGGAACGAAGAAGAAACCAGCACTTTCTCCGCAACCACCGACCAGGGTTTTGCCCGTCCTGAAGTGTGGAACATCGAAATTCCTTTTAAAGATACTGGTGAACAACACATCGGCATCATGAAAAACTTTGCCAATGTAATTCTGAAAGGTGACAAACTGATTGCCCCGGCCGCAGAAGGCATCCATTCCGTTGAACTCGCAAATGCCATGATCTTCTCAGGCACCAACGATTGCACCGTGCAAATGCCACTCGACGCCGCCGCCTATGAAACCCAACTCATGGACCGTATCAAAAACTCTACTCACGTTAAAAAAGTAAAAGACGCTGGCGCAAGCTCAGACGACTTCTCCAACTCTTTCTAAAGGAACTCTCATGTCAGAAGCACGCGATGGAATGAACTGGGCCCCCACAGCGGCCAAACCAGAACCTGTAGTGGAAAAAGGCGAATTTATTTTCGCCGCCGCTTTCTTTAATCATGGCCATATTTTTGGTCAAACCAACGGCCTCACCGAGGCGGGCGGCGTTTGCAAATGGGCTTGGGACCCCGACAGCAAACGCTTAGACGATTTTTGCGCAAAATACCCCGACATCAAACGCGCAAGCTCCTATGAAGAAATCTTGAATGACCCTGAAGTTCATTTGGTCACCGCCGCGGCGATCCCCTCCGATCGTTGCGCTATCGGTCTCCAAACCCTGCGGGCCGGCAAAGATTACTACACCGACAAGTCCCCCTTCACCACCCTTGAACAACTCGAAGAAGCTAAAAAAGTGGTCGAAGAAACCGGTCGTAAATACCTCTGTGATTTCTCAGAACGTCTACACACCGAAGCCGGTTGGTATGCAGGCGAACTCATCGCTCAAGGCGCAATTGGTAAAGTGGTTCAGGTCCTCATCATGGCCCCCCATAACTTGGCCAAAGAAAGTCGCCCGGACTGGTTTTTTGATAAAGAAAAATACGGCGGCATCCTCACCGACATCGGCTCTCATCAGTTTGAACAATTTTTGTCTTATGCCGGCGCCAAAGATGCAACCATCAACTACGCACGGGTCGACAACATTAAAAATCCAGAGACACCCGGTCTCGAAGATTTTGGTGAAGCCTCTCTGACCACCGACAACGGCGTTTCCTGTTACTGCCGTATCGATTGGTTCAACCCCCGCGGTCACCGCTCATGGGGCGACGGCCGTACCTTTATCTTAGGTACCGAAGGGTATATCGAAGTACGTAAATACAACGATATCACTCACGAACCCCAAGAAAGCCAAATCGTCTATTTGGTGGACCACGAAGCTGAAAAACGCATTCCCTGCAATGGAAATGTCGGCTTTCCTTTCTATGGTCGCTTAATTCTCGACGTACTGAATCGTACTGAAGAGGCCATGACCCAGGCCCACTGCTTCAAAGCTGCGGAACTGTCCATGAAAGCACAGAAATTTGCCGACGAACAAAACGCTTCTAAATAACCCCCCGGAGAAAGACACATGCCAACTATCGATCAATTTGCCGTCATCCTGTACACCGTACGCGATCATATCAAAACCCGCGAAGACGCGTTAACGACCTTTGATAAAATTGCAAAAATCGGATACAAATCCGTACAAGTCAGCGGAATGGATCCTACCGTCATTCCTGAAGAAGAACTTCGTGATCTTCTGCTCGAACGCGGGCTCACCATTTGCGCCACCCACGAACCCGGCGTCAAGATTCTTAACGAAACCGAATCTGTCATTGAGCGCCTACAGAAACTAGGCACCAAATACACCGCCTACCCCTTCCCTGCTGGAATCGATTTTGCCAACGAAGAAGTCGTATCGAATTTGATCAAAGGACTGGATGAAGCGGGTAAAAAAATGGCTGATGCCGGTCAGGTCTTAACCTACCACAACCACGCCCACGAGTTTTTCAAAAAAGATGGAAAGACCATCCTCTCTCGTATTTATGAAGAAACCAATCCCCAGTACCTCCAAGGTGAAATCGATGTGCATTGGGTACAACGTGGTGGTGAAAACCCCATCACCTGGATGGAAAAACTGAACGGACGCCTGCCTTTGTTACACTTGAAAGATTACATGGTCGATCCCTCCGGCAACCCTCAGTTTGCCGAACTCGGCAACGGCACCCTGCCCCTCAAAGAGATCGTCGCGGCCGCTGAGAAATCAGGATGCCAACACTACATCGTCGAACAAGACGTTTGCCCTGTTGACCCCTTCGAATCTATCGCCACCAGTTTTGAGTACATCAAAAAAGAGCTGGCGAACTAAGAACGCATCGCGATCTTTACAAAAAAACACCTGCCATCATCGGCAGGTGTTTTTTTGTCTTCAGCCCTTCCTCCGGATAAGAGGAAACACTGTTTTAAAAACCTTCAGCTTAAAGCGCGTTATCCCAGGCCTCCAGCATCTGATCCAGCAAGGCATCACTGTGCAACACAGACAAAAAGGAGGTCTCAAAAGGAGAAGGAGGCAAATAAATGCCCGCGTCCAACATCTTGTGAAACACCGATGTAAATCGATCCGTGTCCGAATCCATGACCTCAGCAAAATTTTGAGGTTCCGATGCTCGGAAGAAGATCGAAAACATACTTCCGAACCTCGGAATCGATACCGGAATGCCTTTAGCCGCAGCCGAAGCTTTCATCGCATCAGTCAAACGCTCGCAGCGTGACGCCAAATCCGCAAAGGGATCCAAGGCCTGCAGTTTGCGTAAGTTGGCCAAGCCCGCAGCCATACACAGGGGATTTCCACTCAAGGTTCCCGCCTGATACACTGGCCCGTCTGGTGCCAAATGATCCATGATTTCTGCAGAACCTCCTACGGCTCCAATCGGTAAACCACCGCCAATAATTTTACCCAAGGTTACCAAATCGGGTTGGGCTTCACAGAGATTCGCATAGGCCCCAAAAGTTAAACGGTAACCTGTGATCACTTCATCAAAAATCAACAAAGCTCCAGCCTCATCACAGAGCTGACGCAACTGCATTAAATATCCAGCTTGAGGCAAAACCAACCCCATGTTGGCTGCCAAAGGCTCCACCACGATCGCAGCCAAATCATCCGCGTGCTCACGCACCAATTGTGTCACCGCCTCCACATCATTAAAGGGACAAACCAAGGTGCTGCCCGCAGCTTCCGAGGTCACACCTGCACTGGAGGCCGAGGCAATTCCCGCCACGCCACTTCCCGCCTGCACCAGCATCGAATCCGTATGTCCATGATAGCAACCGCTAAATTTTAAAATTTTATTCCGACCGGTGTACCCTCGAGCCAATCGCAAGGCCGTCATTACAGCTTCGGTACCACTGTTCACCAAACGGACTTTGTCCATCACCCGGATTGATCCCGTCAGCAATTCCGCCATTTCAATTTCGGCTTCGGTCGTGACCGCGTAACTGGTTCCTTTCACTGCGGCCTCTTGTAAAGCCTTCACCACATCCGGATCGGCATGCCCCAAAATCATCGGTCCAAAGGACAAACAAAAATCCAAGAGTTTGCGATCATCGCGCGTGTAGAGAAACGGCCCCTCCGCCCGTTCCGCATACAGCGGATTCCCGCCTACAGATTTAAATGCACGGGCAGGGCTATTAACGCCGCCAGGAATGACAGAAAGGGCTCGGGAATGTAGATCGTTGTTCATGCCCTCCCGCTACCCCAATAAATATCCTTTGGCAAGAAACAGAAAGCAATGATCTCAGGAACAACGCAACTCAGGCCTCCGCCTTCAAGACTCAGCTAAAATGAAAAGAGCGCAGATCAAACAACCGACCGCTCCCGCAATAAAGCAAATAACTTTTGCCCCGTAGCCTGAAGGCATCGGGGGCATGTAAACTTTGTGTGTGGGGACTGTGCGACCGATCCAAATGAAAGACCTCACCATGATCCGTCCAAGTCTGTAAATCATCCGAGGAATACACATGCATCTGATCACTACAGGAAACCGTATCCCCACTCACATCTATCGACCCATAGAGATAAAGACGTCCATCCGGAGCCACATGGGCTTCCACATCGGGCACAAAAACAGTGAGAGGCAACAAAGGATTCAAAACTCAAGGGCATACATTACCCCCGTCACTTTCCACAAATCTTTCCGGTTTGAATTTAATGAGATCGCAAGTTCTGCTTGCGATAGCCCTAAATACGCATTAGAACTCATACATGAACCAACTCGAACAACTCAAACAGTTTACCACCGTCGTAGCTGACACTGGCGATTTTGAATCCATGCGCGAATACAAACCGCAGGATGCCACTACAAATCCTTCACTGATCCTCAAAGCCGTCCAAAAAGACGAATACCGTCCTTTGCTCGACCAAGCGAAAGCAGATCATGCAGGAAGCAGTACCGATGAAATTATTGATCAAACCCTGATCCTCTTCGGTCGTAAAATTTTAGATATCGTGCCTGGCCGCGTCTCTACCGAAGTGGATGCTCGTTTATCCTTCGATACCCAAGGCACCCTCGATAAAGCCCGTAAATTGATTGCCCTCTACGAAGCTGCAGGCGTTCCGCGCGAACGGGTATTAATCAAGATTGCCTCCACCTGGGAAGGCATCAGAGCCGCGGAACAATTGGAAAAAGAAAATATCCACTGTAACCTCACCCTGCTGTTCTCTTTCGCCCAAGCCGTGGCTTGTGCCGAAGCCAAGGTTCAACTCATTTCCCCCTTCGTCGGTCGTATTTATGATTGGTACAAAAATGAAACGGGTAATGAATACGTGGGAGCTGCAGATCCGGGCGTATTATCTGTCCAGAAAATCTACCGCTACTACAAAACACATGGCTACGCCACTGAAGTAATGGGCGCGAGTTTCCGTAACATCGGTGAAATCCAAGCCTTGGCCGGATGTGACCTGCTCACCATCAGCCCCAACTTGCTCGAAGAACTGCAACAGACCGCAGGAACCCTCCCACAAGCATTGTCCGAATCTGACAGCTCTAATGATGCAAAAATTCATCTGACCGAAACGGCCTTCCGTTGGGAACACAATCAAGACCCCATGGCCGTCGAAAAATTGGGTCAAGGCATCCGTGGATTTGCCGCAGATACCCTGAAACTTGAAGCGTTGATCGAAAGCTAAGGCTTGTACGATCCTAAGGAATGAGCCGTAAACGGCGACATCTACATACCGTAGCTGTCTCCGTTTATGCTACAGATCTCAACCTACGCCCACAACAACCCTCGCGGGCATGGGCCGTAAACGGCGCCATCTACAACTCAACACCACAAAACCCTGAAGGGAAAATGAAATCAGTTCACAGCCGCGTGGTGAAGATGGGGAATGGGATTGGGGTTGTCCCTGAAGGGAAAATGAAATCAGTTCACAGCTCTGGGTGAGAGAATCGAGCGGTGGGGCGGTTGTCCCTGAAGGGAAAATGAAATCAGTTCACAGCATATTGATGCGGCTGGCTATCAGGTTTTGGTTGTCCCTGAAGGGAAAATGAAATCAGTTCACAGCCTGTACGCATAGTTTGTTATGGTCGGGGGTGTTGTCCCTGAAGGGAAAATGAAATCAGTTCACAGCTATGATGACCTCTTCGGAATTCGCCCCAACGTTGTCCCTGAAGGGAAAATGAAATCAGTTCACAGCCTTTAATAAGGATGGGCCGGGCTCGTTATCGTTGTCCCTGAAGGGAAAATGAAATCAGTTCACAGCCCCGCAACTGCCTTGCAAAGCGCGCCACAAGTTGTCCCTGAAGGGAAAATGAAATCAGTTCACAGCCGGTGGATGATTCGGGTTACGTGGAATATGTTGTCCCTGAAGGGAAAATGAAATCAGTTCACAGCCTGATTGGGCGGATGGGTTGGACGGGTCTGGTTGTCCCTGAAGGGAAAATGAAATCAGTTCACAGCAAGTCACCTTTAACTGTTACAGCCTCCCCGGTTGTCCCTGAAGGGAAAATGAAATCAGTTCACAGCCGTGGGACTAACCATAATGATGGTTGCTTCGTTGTCCCTGAAGGGAAAATGAAATCAGTTCACAGCAACGCCTGTCTGAGCTACGAGTGAAGCAATGTTGTCCCTGAAGGGAAAATGAAATCAGTTCACAGCTTGTACCGTGATGTCGTTGTAAACGAGATGGTTGTCCCTGAAGGGAAAATGAAATCAGTTCACAGCAGTGGTGGCGGTGGATAAAAAAGTCTGGCTGTTGTCCCTGAAGGGAAAATGAAATCAGTTCACAGCTCGCCCAAGTAAAACCAATCTGCCTAGATTGTTGTCCCTGAAGGGAAAATGAAATCAGTTCACAGCACATCCGCCCATCTCTGCGTTGAGTACATTGTTGTCCCTGAAGGGAAAATGAAATCAGTTCACAGCACCATGGCTCGTGATTATCGTGAAGTGTCTGTTGTCCCTGAAGGGAAAATGAAATCAGTTCACAGCAATTTGAAGGGTTAGATGTTTCCGAGTTCAGTTGTCCCTGAAGGGAAAATGAAATCAGTTCACAGCCCCATCGAATATACAGTCATATCGCTTAAGGATTTAGACGAATTCAACGGGCTAAAAACTGAATAATGTTCATACAGAGATTTAAAAATATTCAATTTTCAATGAACCTTCCCTTAATACCCTGATAAAAAACAAGCCCCACAGAAGCGGGGCGATAGGAAATAAATCCTTCGGCATAAAGCCTTACTGTGAATTGATTTCAGGCTTAAGAATACCCTTGTTTTATATTGGTTGTCAAGAGGGTTTAAAACATTTCCAGCTGTGCGGGGGCAGTGGGTGGTTTTTCTTTTGTGGCCCCTCTTACATTCAGAATATTTCCGAATTGTTTGTCAGTAATGGACACAATGCTTACATGTCCCTCTGGGGGAATCACTTTCCGTATACGGTTAATGTGAACAGTGGCATTCTCTTTGCTCGCACAATGTCGGATATAGACAGAAAACTGCATCATGGTAAAACCATCATCCATCAAGTCCTTCCGAAATTTTGTAGCTCGTTTCCGCTGCTTCACACAGGTAACAGGCAAGTCAAAAAACACAAATAGCCACATAATACGATAGGACTCCGCAGCAAGTTGTTGTGAGCTCATTTCAGTTCAGGTAGAAGAATCTCAATACGGTTATTCGCGAAACACCGGGTTAATGATGCCGTGGTCGTTGTCAATGCCACTGTAAGTGGGCGACGTTTCCCATCTATATGGGTATCGGTGGTCAAAATTTTCAACAATCCCTGTTTGGAATCAGGAGTCAGCTCTTCACCAACAGCACCGGCATCCAGCAACTCACAAACAGCTCTATCCACATAAGGCCGATAGGGTTCCATCACATCGTCAGCCAACGCAAATGGGTTATATCGGTTCCGATGATGAACCCCTAAAGCACAATACAGTCCAGATGAAACCAAGGCTCTGGCGGTTGCCGCACGGAGAATCGCGTACCCATAATTTAAATATTGATTCGGAGAACAGCCCTCACGTTCCCTTTTAAAATTTGGATCCTCTATCAGCATTTGCCAGTATCTTCTGGCTGCAGTTCCCTCACGGTTATCTGCATCATCACTCTTTACATCTTTTGCCATACGTAAAAGCGCCTGATATCCTGCTGTATCACGCAGCTTCAACAGCAAGGCTTGATTTGTAATTTTCTGTTGAACGATACGCTTCCAAAGATTCTTTTTCAGCGGTGATGACGATTCAATCTGGTAACGTAAAGTTTCTGCATGGGTTTGATTACCAGCAAAACTTTGCAACATCGCAGCGGGCATATGGTTGCCATCACAAAATATTACCGCCACCCCATTATCATTTAGTTTTTCAATAAGCTGTATCGAAATTGTAATCGCAGGGTTCTCAAGAACAACATAGCCTACATCTTCCAAAGGAACAATTCGTTCCTCTTGGTCCGGATCCCGGGGGTTAAACCGTACCTGACCATTCTTAATTCCCAAATAACACGGGGAAGCAAAAAGAAGTGTTCTTTTAATCATCTTAACCTACTCAAGCCATGTGACTTCTCCAGTGTCAGAGATTTTAAAATGTTGCCCTTCCACTTTTACACATAATTTATTGGTAGCCATACGTAATTTTTCAGGTAACACCTCTTCATTCCAGTCAATTTTCGAGACACCTTTCCCCAAATCTCCTGCAGGTTTTGCGGTCATATTTTTACGAAACTGTATTTGCCCACCTTCCATAACCGTCACTTTGTAAAGTCTTTGCACAAGATTCTGTTGGGATAATTTTTTTATATCCTCATTCTCTCGCTGACAGAAAAGAACTTGAGTACCCGTTTTTAAAACTGCAGCTTTTCGCAAACCTTTTCCGTCAACCTCAGGGAGAACTGTTTCCCAGGTGTTATTTTTCCAAGCCATCACCGCTTCCATGTTCGAAAGTTTCAACCAATCAGATTTAGGTTTCCCCTTTACCTGACCTCGGTAAAGTGCGGTAAGGTAATTCCCGTCATTCGCAGCATACATCGACTGCTTATGTTCTTTTCTTGATTGATCCCGATGCGCTTTAAGCTCAATCATTGAATCCGGTTTCACTCGGTCATAAACACGGACTTTTCTGATCGGAACATTACGGGATTCATCAAACCAAATCTCATCCCCAGTTTGAAGCTTCTCTTTCTGTTCCATTACACATTTTCGAATCACGGGGTCCACTATCAGATCAAAATCTTTAAAAGTTTTATCCAGTTTTTTCCGCACCACACAAACAACCTCTCCGGATTGCTTTGCGCCCGCTTCTATGGGGTGCTGAATTTTCCCGTAATTGGTTTCTTTATGCAGGGAGCCTCGAACGGTATCTCCACCAATGTACACAGCTTTTCCATCAGCATTCGAAATAACTTTCCCATTCTTTCGCAACTTTTGGAATGACTGCTTCAGCAAAAGATCTTTATGGTGATGAACAATAATCACGTCTTCGGAAATTTTCTCATTCAGGTATTGTGCAAATCCATCCCAAGGTTCCGGTGATTTTGGACGTTTACCGTTGTTGAACTCATAACGCTCGAACTCATGAAAATACTGAGCCAGGTCACGATAAAAGGCAGGGCGAATACTTGCGGCAATGACCGCATCAATACAGTGATGCACATGCTGATCTCTGGACTTGTTGGTTAAGCCCCAAATCTCTTTCATTTTCGATAGCGCGGAAGCCTTCATCGAGTACACGCGTTCGAAATAACTTTTCAGGAAGAGTACAGCATATTTTGAAATGATACGAGTATCGACTAATTGACTGTTAAGAAATCCTTCAGGAACTTCGGTCACTTCAAAATTTCTCAATTTGTCTTTCCAGTACCGTAATTCCATGCGGTGAAACAACAATCGTTGCCGGGCAGCATCTTTGGACGCTTTGTCAGTTGCGACTCTCGCCGAGAGAGCATCCCGGGCACAAATGTCCTCCAAGGAATTAATTTTGGGTTCCCATAATTTACGGGCCCGATCCAATATCGCCTCGTGATTTTCAAGTTCATGCGGGATACGATTCCGCTTCACCTCCCGGTTAAACCCTCTTTCACACAAAGTAAGGTTGGTTTGCGCATCATCAAATCTTCTGCTTTGTGGAATGGTATGCTCAATGTCATACACCGGATTTTCCCCTAAGAAATCTGTCAGCGAAATTTGCGTATCCGTATATAGACAACGTTCCTCCTGCTCTACCCAAAGCTGATATTTCAGAAGGTTTATTTCATTCAACAGGAAACCCGCCTCTTCAATTTTCTTACCGTACCCTTCCCGTAACTTTTCCCTTTCACGCTGGTATCGATATATCGCAGCCCGATCATTTGCATTATTCAGATCACGCGCCATCTCCACTTGTACAATGGTCTCACTGTCAATAATACCTTTCATCAACAGTTCATTTACAATCGCCCGCATCCGGTGCATGGTCCGCATAAACACAGGGTTCCGGATGGATGCGATTCTCGGAGATCCCAGAAGTTCATCTGTTTTTGGATATGCTTCAGTGGCAGAAGGATGATAAATATATTTTTTTATAGCATCTCTGGATAACCCATAGTCATCATGCAGCATGTCTTCCACTCTTTCCTGTATACTGCGAACCTTGATATAATTTATATCTGAAGGTTTAGGAATATATCTGACCTTACAACTATTCATGACCTGTCCGGCGAGTTCTTCTTGAAGATCCTCCTTCATTTCAGACCACACCTTTCCACCCAATGCTGCACGAAGACTATTACGAATACGGGATTCTGTTTCACGACGGCTCAACCCTGAAGCCAAATACATCGATAAATCCTGCACATCTTCAGCACGGAAATATTTAATTAATGAATTTATAGCCCTTTCAACTGCTCGGTCAGTACGGTGCGTCTCTAGGATCCCTCCAATTTTTCCTACAACCTCAGATTTAACATCCTCCCATTCCAAGCCGTTTTTATTAAATATTGTGGATAGATTCGCCAAGAACACCGCATGAGAATAAATTAACCCTTGCTCCAGCCAAGGAAGAATCTTGAGAATGGCCTGCAAGCTTAATGTTCCATACCCCTGCTTCAGCGGATCACAAAATACCGCAACGTCTTCATCAGTCTCAAGTCCCAGTTGTGACACAGCAAATTGCTCAAGTTTTTGATGATCATCAAAATTATACATTGCATGCCATACATCCACAACCACTTGATCTTTCGTCTTCCCTTTTGCTTTGACGTAGCGGGTTTGTAACACATCAGGCCAATCCTTTCCGAAAAGACGAATCATCTTCTCCGTGGTCGGACTTGCCGGCACACCTGCATCTTTTCTAAAATTCAATCCCCAAAGGCTGATGTCCAGCTCATGCGGTTTTTCTGAAAACACACGTTTCGAGCGTTTGGGCGTAATTTGTCGTGCCAGAGCTTCAAATTTTTCAACTTTCTTTCTTGAAGCCATCCAGGCCAACACGATGGTTCTTTCTTCCGAATTCAATGGCCGATATTCAGATTTCCCCTGTGGTCGCAACCGAATGTTATTCACAAACTGAACAGCACAAAAACGCTCATATACTGGATGAGATACAGGGATTCGCCTCTTTTTCGGCTCAAGTAAACAGGGACCCACCGTACCTTTTTGTGATTTCAATGGGCGTTGAAAAAAGATGGCATGCCTTAACTCATTAACCATTTCTTCGGGTAAGCGCTGAACCTCACAAATTTTATCAAACTCTTCGATATAATCTCCACGGCCGGTGTACTGCCCTTCCCCTCGCATCGCCTTCTTTCCTTGACACTCTTCATAGAAATACTGTCCCAGTGTACGGTTTCCCCGAGCCTCTTTCTTTTCTTTAATCGCAGAGATGACAGCACCTTCTTTTTCATCCCCTGAGAGTCTATTGCTTTTGTAGCCTCTTCGCTGTGCGAGGTGGTATAAAGCCCTTCCCAATCTATAGCGATTCCTATCATCTGACAAATCCTGAGGCCGGGTAGCCATGAGCCACCGATAATAATAAGGGGTTGCAGGTTCTCCCCGTTCATCCCGCTCCCATATTCGTTGCCAAGCAATAAAAGATTCATCTGTGGGATATGCTTTCTCATACCTCCAAGCATCAATGGCCTCTAATGTAAGCCCTGGACAAAGATTGTGTTTCACCAAAATAGCCAAGGTAGCTTGTTTTCTCCATTTCCTACGTTGTTTAATTCTACGAGCCGCACGATACCCCGTCCGTTCAGAGGCCAGTGAGTATTCACCGGTTTTCCCATCCCCCACACCTTTGTTAAATACCTGAACCCCTTTTGCAACCAATGAGCCACCATTTGCAGAATCTACCACAGCCCAGCCCACACTATTTGTTCCTAAATCCAATCCAAGTGTTTTCATAGAACTCCTATTTTAAAACAAAAAAAATTATCACAGTTATTTAAAGCATTAACAATATAAATCTTCACAGTACGCACAAAATGAACAATTTTATCAGATAGCTACAAGCAATATATGGGTGGTGTTTTGGATTTTTTCATTTTAACACGCGTTAAACAAAACATGAAGATGCAAATTATTTGACAGTTACCGCCTATGGCTTTAAGGGAACGCCATCGACTCATGAACACGTGGGAGAGAGGCTTTTTACTAAGCCCGCCGAAGGTGAAACCGTCCCCGGAAACTCTCAGGCAAAAGGACCCCGTGTTTCAGTCGTTCTCTGGAGAGTAGCGTTAAAACTCACCGAAGGAGTGAAAACTCTCAGGTCACAGGACAGAGCGGGGTGCCATTATCTTTTGCAACCGCTTGGAGTTTTACTCAATGACCACTCAACCTTCTTCTGTTTCCGACTGGCTTACCGACCTTCAGCCTCCCCTGTTTGCTTCCCGCCATCTGGGCAGTCCTGATCAGGATCAAGACGACATGTGTTCGGTCATTGGCACCTCCTCTTTAGACAGCCTCACGCAGGAAATCATTCCTCCCGCAATTCTGCGCAAACAAGAGATGGATCTGCCTGCCGGATGCACCGAAGAAACCGCACTCGACGAACTACGGGCCATGGCGAATCGAAATGTACTCGCCCACAATTACATTGGTCAGGGATTCAACCCCACCATTCTGCCGCCCGTCATCTTGCGCAACATTTTGGAAAATCCAGGTTGGTACACCCAATACACCCCCTATCAGGCCGAAATCGCCCAGGGCCGTTTGGAAATGTTACTCAACTTTCAAACCTTGGTCACCGAGCTGACTGGACTTCCTTTTGCCAACGCCTCCTTGCTCGACGAAGCAACCGCAGTGGCTGAAGCCTTGAACATCGCGTATGCCAACGGACGTCAAAAACGCAAAATCGCCTTAGTCGATCAGGACCTCCACCCCCAAAACCTTGAATTGCTTCGCGCCCGTGCCCATTCCTTAAACATCGAATTGATCTTCTGCGATGTATGCCAAGCCGAACTCTCCGATAAAATTTGCGCCGTTATTTTGCAAACCCCCGACACCCGGGGACGCCTGCGCTCTGCGCACCTACAGGTGCTCGCCGAAAAAGCTACCGCACTTAAAATCCTGACCATTGTTGCCGTAGATCCGCTGGCCCAATGCCTGCTCAAAACGCCGGGCGAATGGGGTGCAGATATCGTCGTAGGCTCCAGCCAACGCCTCGGTCTCCCCATGGGAGGCGGAGGTCCTCACGCCGGATTCATGGCCGTGACCGATGCCCTCAAACGCCGTATGCCCGGCCGAATTGTCGGTGTCTCCATTGACAGCCGTGGCAAACATGGCTTCCGTTTGGCCCTGCAAACCCGCGAACAACACATTCGCCGCGACAAAGCCACCTCCAACATTTGTACGGCACAAGCCCTGCCTGCGATCTTGTCGACCGCTTACGCCATGTACCATGGCCCCCAAGGCCTGCGCCGCATTGCCGCCCGCATCACCAGCCTTACCGCCATTCTTAAAACCACCCTGCTCAGCGCTGGAAAATCGTTAGAAAACGGCACCCATTTCGACGGTGTGGTGCTCAGCCTGACTCCCAGCGAACAACAAAGCCTCCGCGAAAAAGCTGAAGCTACTCAGGTGAACTTTCGCTATTTTGAAGATGGCGCAGTCGGGATTTTCCTCCACGAAGCCACTGAACTGAGCCACCTGAACCTCATTCTCGACCTCTTGGAGGTCGACATCGAGTTGCAAGCCCCCTCCGAAGAACCTCTGAACGAATTGAAGGAATATCTTCGTGATGACTCCTTCCTCAAACAAGACGCTTTTGCGCTTTATCATACCGAACACGAGATGCTTCGTCATCTCTATCGCCTGCAGTCCCGCGACCTTTCACTGGCCCACAGCATGATCTCTTTGGGATCCTGCACCATGAAACTTAACGCCACCGCGGAAATGATTCCGGTCACCTGGCCCGAGTTTGGCAACATGCATCCCGCCGCACCACAGGCGCAACTGCAGGGGTATCAAGAGCTCTGCGATGATCTCGAAAAATGGTTATCCGACATTACCCAATTGCCCGCATGCAGTCTGCAGCCCAATGCCGGCTCCCAAGGTGAATTGGCAGGCCTCATGGCCATTCGCGAATACCATCGCGCTAATGGACAGCCCCAACGGACCGTGTGCCTCATTCCCACTTCCGCCCACGGCACCAACCCTGCATCCGCCGTCATGGCCGGTTTTTCAGTACAGCCCGTCGACTGCGATGAGCAAGGCAACGTCAACTTTTCCGACCTACAAAAGAAAATCGAAAAAGTGGGCGACACCCTCGGTGCTCTCATGATCACCTACCCCTCCACCCACGGGGTGTTTGAAGAAGGCATTCAAGAAATCTGCCAAGCCATTCATGATGCGGGAGGACAAGTTTACATGGACGGCGCCAACATGAATGCGCAAGTCGGTCTTACCGCCCCGGGACTCATCGGCGCCGATGTCTGCCATTTGAATCTCCATAAAACCTTCTGCATTCCACACGGAGGCGGCGGACCGGGCATGGGCCCCATTTGTACCGGCGAACACCTGCGTCCTCACTTACCCAGTAATCCCTTGGCCAACGCAGAACTTCCCCTCGCCATTTCTTCGGCCCCCATGGGGTCGGCTTCTATTTTGGTCATCTCGTGGATGTACATTCGCATGATGGGTCCGGACGGCCTCAAAAAAGCCACCCAACTCGCCTTGCTCAATGCCAATTACATGGCCAAGCAACTCGAACTGTCTTATCCTGTCCTTTACACCGGACGCAACGGACGGGTCGCCCACGAATTCATTTTAGATCTTCGTGAGCTCACCTCCCGGGCACATCTCTTAATTGACGATGTGGCCAAGCGTCTGATCGATTACGGATTCCATGCCCCCACCATGTCCTTCCCCGTTCCGGGCACCTTAATGATCGAGCCCACCGAAAGTGAAAGCCGCGAAGAGCTGGACCGCTTCTGCGAAGCCATGATTGCCATTCGTCGGGAGATCCAAGAAGTGATCGAAGGCAAGTACGCCCCCGAAGACTCCCCCTTGCATCATGCCCCCCACACCGCCGATGACCTCAGCGACACCTGGGAACGCAAATACAGTCGCGAAGAAGCCGTCTTTCCTCTCAGCTGGGTGCGCGAACGTAAATTCTGGCCTGCCAGTAACCGTATCGACAACACCTACGGTGACCGAAATCTCATCTGCACCTGCGAATGGCCCACGTAACACGGGCATTCCTGTCGGTGATCACCAGCGGCTCCGCCGCGCAGTACCCTTCAAGCAAGTGAATCCACCTGAAAAGGACATTCGCCTTCCATTTCAACAAGAAATTCGACCTTCACCTGAGTAAAAAACCCAGATTGAACCCCCATTTTGACAAAAAAGAAACTTTTACACTCCATCCGTAATTTTTAAGTGCCTTGGTCTGGACAGGTGCACTTGAAATTGACATTACCTATGCGCAACCCGAATATGCATTATTTGCAGACAGCCTTACACCCTTGGATGGTATGACAGAATTACACAGCACACTTTTAAGCGATTGGCACAAAGATCATGGAGCCAAAATGGACGGATTTGGTGGATACCAAATGCCTCTTTGGTACAAAACAGGCCCCATTAAAGAACATCGGGCCGTTATCCAACAGGCTGGGTTGTTTGACACCTCTCATATGTCCCAGTTACTTATCGAAGGACCCGAATCCTTTGAATTGCTACAAAAAATCCTGACGAAAGACCTGGAAAGTTGTATTGGCAAAGGCCTTCCTCTAGAACGGGGTCGCGCAACCTACGGCTTTATCGCCCTTGAAAATGGCTTCCTCTTGGATGATGCCATTGTGATGATGGAAGATACCAATACCTATCTTTTGGTGGCCAACGCAGGCATGGGCGGCACCATCAAAAACCATTTACAGAAGGTAGGAGCTGATTTGGACGTGGCGGTTTCTGACCTCACTGGAAAATTGTGCAAAATGGATCTGCAAGGTCCTGCATCTATCGATATTCTGATGAAAGTCCTCAAACCATCGAAATCGATGAAAGCCCCCTTCCCTTATTTTTCTTTTGTGGGTCATTACGATCACCTTCAAGAAGGCGTTCAAAGCCACTCGGGATATTCCGTGATGGTTTCTCGCACAGGCTACACCGGCGAAGTAGGCTTCGAACTCTACGTGCGCCCAAATGCATTCGTCCCCTTGTGGGAAGAACTCTTGGCCGCTGGTGCAGACCAAGGTCTTATTCCTTGCGGACTCGGTGCCCGTGACAGCTTACGCACAGGTGCAGGCCTGCCCTTGAGTCATCAAGACTTAGGCGATTGGCCCATCATCAACCACCCATGGGAATTTGCGATCTCAAGAACAGACGGTGATTTCAGCAAAAACTTTGTCGGTGCCGAGGCGCTGCGTGAAAAAGGCAGCCAGCTGCACACCTACAGTTTTCTGGGAGAGAACGGACGTAAAGTGGATGGTCATTCAGAAGTCCTTTTAGATGAGCAAGTAATTGGAACCGTCTTAACTTGTGCCACGGACATGGCCATTGACCGCGTAGACGGCCAACTCTACAGCCTGAACTCCCCCGATGCCCCTGAAGACTTTAAACCCAAAGGCTTAAGTTGCGGCTTTGTAAGAGTAGATCAGGAACTCAGCGAAGGCCAAGTCATTCATCTCAAAGATAAACGCCGCAGCATACCTGTCACCATTACCAAAAATCTGCGCCCCCATCGTACTGCGCGCATGAAGTGGCCTCTTTAAAATGATCATCGGATTGCTTTCGGACACCCACGGACACCTCGCACGTAGCGAACAAGCACTGGATCTGCTCCAACAAGCAGGAGCTGAGCAAATCATTCATTGCGGAGATTTGGGGAGCGAAGAGCTGCTGAGTCTGCTCTTTGAAGTACAGACCGAAGGCACCCCCATCTACGCCGTCCCCGGAAATGTGGACGAATGGGAACCCGGCCTCATCCTTTACGCCAAAAAATTAGGGATCCCCCTCCCCCGCGTCCACCGTTTTGAACTTGCCGACAAACAAATCGCCCTGCATCACGGTCACGATCCACAAGTCATGACAGAGCTGATGGCCGACCCAGATCTCGACTATCTGTTTTCAGGCCACACCCACGTGGCCAAAGATGAACGACAAGGCAACCTACGCATGATCAATCCGGGTGCCGTTTATCGGGCAACCCCACCTGGTGTTAGCGTGTTAGATACCGAAAGCGATCAATTGACCTTCATCCCCCTCCCGCTCTAAACGTCAACAGCGCTTCTGCAAAGATGAGCACTCTCCTCATCATACTCACGTCCCCATCCTTCATTTTTTTACAGGAGGTAACCGCTCGAGAACTTCTTGCAAGGCGGGGATATCATCCTTCGCAAAAAAGCCCGTCAAAAAGTCTAAATGACTAAAAGGCAACACCACCCGATCCTCCACCCCTTCAAGGGTAGCGCTTTCTAATTGTACCACCCCGTCCCCATGCGGAGATTGAAACGCCAACAACAAGTTCATGCGATCCAAGGTCAACAGTCTGGCGGTTTCTGCAAGTGCATTTTCAGAAGATTCCTCAGCAAGTTCATCCCGAGCTGCGGTCAGTAATTTGGGATCAAACATTCCCTCATTTCCGGCGAGGATACTATAGGTAATTTCCGGATTTCGTTCCAACTGATCCAAGGTCTCCATCAACAAAGATCCCGGTTGCAAATCAATTCCCGCACGCCCCATACCATCCCCCCAAAAGTCTAAGCTCTTCTGAGGATCAAAGATCACGGACAAGGTGTGATCACCTATTTCAATCACCCCCCGCAACGCCGCCATTTCAGAGCCTTGAAAGGGAGGCACACAGGCAATAAAACGAGTAACGCCCTTCACCTCATAGTCAGGACTTTCCAACAACAACTGACTTATCACCCCTCCCATAGAAACGGTCACCAAACTAATTCCATGTTCACGATCTGCAGGTATGGATTTTAGTGCCTCCGCCAAACGCGCGGCATTTCGTTCGACCCGATCATCATTGGGGTATTCAAAAAAATAAACATCGTAGCCCCCTGCGACCAAATACGCACAAATTCCCGAAAACAAACGTTTGCTACTGTCCAAGCCATGCACAAGCACCACTACCGGACCCGTACAACTTTCCTCCGAGAAGCGAATCATCACCGCCTCTCGCTCCACCTTAAACAAGGAAACAAGTTTAGCTTCAAATTCATCTAAGGTGGCTTCAAAAACTTTTAAATCCACTTGAAGCTTGAGCGTTTCCTCCTCCGGAGACACCGTCACCCCGAAGCCCTTCAACATTAAATTCCAGGTCGCTAATTGAATGCGCGCCGAGGTACTGTCTATGGTGATTTTTTGACTGGGAAAATCCTCAGGTAACACCACATCAGAATTACCGGCTTCCAACAAAACTTGAAGAATGTTGCGAGTGTCCACCTCTCCATCCACTAAGGGAACATCCACTTGCCGAATACCCAGCTCCTCAGCTGCGTGCAGACAACTATGCAAGCAAAAGTAAAATAAACCGACAAACAGGAGCAGTCGGCTTATGCAGAAGCGTTGACTGCGCATGGCAGATCTACCTGCATCATCGAAACCAAGCGAGAGACCCGGTCATGAATTTGATGAGTGCTCAAGGGTTGCAACGCATCTAAACTAAAGGACTGCACCCCAAAGGAAGCCACCACGGAGCCATGTACCATGGCACGACGGATATCAGCTTCTTCGCAGGCATTTTGTTGAGTAAGATAACCCATTAATGCACCAGCAAAGGTATCCCCGGCTCCCGTAGGATCTTCCACTTTCGCCAAGGGAAATGCGGGTTGAATAAACGTACCGGTTTTACTAAATAACATGCTGCCATGTTCACCTTTCTTGATCAGCACAAACTGAGGCCCCATGGTCAAAAGTTGTTGCGCGGCATCTATCAAATTATGACGATCGGTTAACAAACGCGCTTCAGATTCGTTTAAGGTCAGCATATTCACTTTACTGACCACCTCAATCAATTCGGAGCGGGTAATGTTAATCCACAAATCCATGGTATCAGCCAAAATAAATTTCGGAGAACGGATTTGGTTTAAGACATGTAACTGCAAACTGGGATGCATATTGCCTAAAAAGACAAAAGGGGCATCCACATATGACTCAGGTAAAACGGGTTCAAACTTTTCAAATACGCCTAATACCGTTTCCAAAGTGCTACGATTGTCCATGTTTTCTTCATAGACCCCTGTCCACGCAAAGGTTTGACCCGCAGCACGCTGCAAACCTTCAAGGTTCACATCAAAGGAACGATAAAGCTCTAGAAATTCTTCAGGAAAATCATCTCCCACCACGCCCACCATGCCTGGTGAGGTGAAAAAAGAGGCGGCGGCACAGGCATAGCTGACCGAGCCTCCTAAGAGGTTTTCTTTTTTAACAAAAGGAGTTTCAATGTGGTCGATTCCAATAGAACCGACAATGACCAGAGCAGGCGTATCCATAAATGTCCCCAGATTAGTGCGCGTGGTTTTGCATAAACCCATCCGTAGGCGTGGTATAGGTTTCCATGAATTTTTCGAGATAACTGGTGTTATAATTCCCACCCACAAAGTGAGCATCTTTTAACAAAGCCAATCCCAGAGGAATGGTCGTCGAGGGACCATCGACCAAAAATTCTTCCAAGGCGCGTTGCAAACGCCCCAAGGCCTCTGTGCGATCACGTCCATGCACAATCAATTTGGCCACCATGGAATCGTAATTCGGCGGAATACTATAACCGGTATACACCGCGGTATCCACCCGAACCCCAAAGCCACCTGGCAAGTTCAACCAATTAATTTTTCCAGGACAAGGTGCAAAATTTCGCGAAGGATCTTCTGCATTCACCCGGAATTCAATGGCATGACCCGTCATTTTGATGTCGTCCTGGGTCACACTCAGTTTTTCACCCGCGGCTACCCGGATTTGCTCTTTGATCAAATCAACACCCGTCACTTCTTCCGTCACGGGATGCTCCACTTGAATACGGGTATTCATTTCCATGAAATAGAATTTGCGTTCTTTTTCATCAAACAAGAATTCAACCGTACCCGCATTGGAATAATTCACCGCAATCGCAGCTTTTACCGCGGCTTCTCCCATCGCCTGACGAATATCTTCGTCCAAAGCTGGAGAAGGCGCTTCTTCCAATACTTTTTGATTCCGGCGTTGCAAACTGCAATCGCGCTCACCTAAATGAATCACATTGCCATGTTCATCGGCCATGATTTGCACTTCGATATGACGGGCACTTTCTACATATTTTTCAATGTACATACCGCCATTGCCAAAGGCACGTTCCGCTTCGTGACGTGCAGAATTAAAGGCGTTCATCAACGACATTTCGTTGTGGGCAATCCGCATGCCTTTGCCACCGCCACCAGCAGTCGCCTTGACAATCACAGGGTAGCCAATTTCTTTAGAAATTTTGACAGCTTCCGCTTCATTTTCCACCAATCCATCACTACCGGGCGTAATCGGAACGCCTCCAGCTTTCATGGTTTCCCGCGCCGTATTTTTGTCACCCATTTTCCGAATCGCTTCCGGAGAAGGACCAATGAATTTCAAATTACATTTGGCACAAATTTCAGCAAAATCAGCATTTTCAGCCAAAAAACCATATCCGGGATGGATCGCATCCGCGTCTGTGACTTCGGCTGCCGAAATAATGTTAGAAATCTTTAAATAACTCTCCGTAGCAACCGCAGGTCCAATGCAAATCGCATCGTCGGCAAGTTGTACATGTGCGGCTTCACGATCGGCTTCACTGTAAACAGCCACCGTATGAATACCCATCTCCCGACAGGCCCGAATAATACGCAGGGCAATTTCCCCGCGATTTGCGATTAAAACACGTTCCATAAGCAACCAACCCTTAAAGTGGTTCGATTTCGAAGAGGCTCTGACCAAATTCAACGGCTTCACCGTTTTCAATCAGAACTTTGCTAATGCGGCCTTTCTGCTCCGCTTTGATTTCGTTCATCACCTTCATCGCTTCAATGATGCAAACGGTCGTTTCAGGTGTCACCACATCGCCCACTTTCACAAAGGAATCAGCTTCCGGAGATGAGGCACGGTAAAAACTACCCACCATGGGGGATTTAATCGAAGGTACATTTGCCGCAACGGCTTCAACAGCTACCGGTGCACCAGCCGCTGCGGGCGCAGCCGCAACCGGAGCCGCCGCAGGTGCGGAAACATACTGTACTTCTGAAGCATGTGATAATTTGGTAGAGAGCTTAAAGTCCCCTTCTTCCAATTCAAATTCTACGATGCCATTCTCTTTGACCAGGTCAATAATGCGTTTTAACTCTTTGTATTCCATGAAATAGGCTCTCCTATAGTTAATAGTCGGTTTAGATTGTTAATTCCTAACGGTTTTCTAGCCGTCTGTCGAGCGAAGAACGTCGGCCAATCCTTTGAGGGCCAAGCGGTATCCGGCAGCACCAAAGCCTTGGATTTGCGCCACGCAAACGGCCGCCGTAAGGCTCGTATGTCGAAATTCTTCGCGGGCATGGGTGTTGGAGAGATGAATCTCTACCGTTTTGAGTCCCGAAGCAGAAATAGCGTCACGAAGGGCCACGGAAGTATGGGTGTAGGCCGCAGGATTGATTACAATCCCATCATACTCTTTGCGGGCTTGCCCAATCCACTGCACCAACTCACCTTCGATATCCGATTGGCGACAAGTTACGTCCAGATCTAACTCGGACGCATAATCGACGATCTCACGATTAATATCCTCTAAGGTGAGCATACCGTAGATTTCGGGTTCGCGGGTGCCGAGCAAGGCCAGGTTGGGTCCATGTAACACTAAAATTTTCATGCAATCCCCGTAACAGAACCTTTTCAACCTGTAAAGCCTGTGCAGTCCAGTAGCTCTGACCTTTTGTCGAAGAAGAGGAACACGGCCAACAACGAGGCCTGAACCTATGCCTCTTTGCGAAACACCCGCAGATCTTCCAACCCAAAATAGGTTAACAACAACGCACCCGGCCTCGCCAATCGATCAAACAAGTCAAAGATCTCAATTTCCTGATCCGGCCAGGGATACACGTAGAACAAATCTGACTTGCCGCATAACTCTTCCAAGTGTTCGATCACATTCGCATCTTCTTTAAAAAAGGAGCCTTGATGCACCCGAATCGGCAAATCAAAAATACCGGCATAATAGCGGCTTTCTTCAACCAATTCGGGTAAAATTTCCACCCCTTCAGCTTGCCACCCCAACGAAGACGCCAACATCGCGACCAAGCCTAAGCCACTTCCCCACTCCATAAATCGGGGCTGCTGAGGCATATGCTTGCGCAATTCACAGAGCGCATCGTAGACCAGCACATAGTCCGCCGGCACAAATTCATGCTCCTCTCGACTGCCTTCCCACACCTCGAGGGCCTCAGAGGTTTCGTGCAACAACACTTCAACATGTCGGGGCAAATCAGTAGCAGGAAACGCCATCGGAATCGGTACAACACTCAATGGTGACCCCGCATAA
The DNA here is from genome assembly GCA_029719485.1 of Kiritimatiellota bacterium B12222. Taxonomy (GTDB): domain Bacteria; phylum Verrucomicrobiota; class Kiritimatiellia; order SS1-B-03-39; family UBA6053; genus UBA6053. The sequence continues at coordinate 3,314,625 of CP120722.1, forward strand.
TTTTACCGTTAATCAATACCCCAATCAACACCACCGCCGCCACCGACTGCCACCAGGAACAGGCATGATGACCCTGCATGGCCTCAGCTGAAATTTCGGGCAGCATCGGCGCCACCGCATCCAAAAGAAACCCCATCCCCACCGCTAACAAAATCGCACACAGCAAGTAGGTCACCGCTTCCTTACGTCCAATTAACTTACTGATGGTGGTAAAGGTGGCCGCATTGGTCGCAGGACCCGCCATCAAAAAGACAAATACAGTCCCCGGTGAAAGGCCCGCAATCAACATGGAAGCGCCAATCGGCAAGGACGCCGTGGAGCACACATACAAAGGCGTCGCCGCCGCCACCACCACTAACTTGGCCAACAATCCATCCCCCAATCCCGCAAAAGACTGCGGATCAACAAATGCGGATAATACTCCGGCCAAGAAAATCCCGACCCCCAAGGGTATCGCAATATCTCCCGCCACCGTCACAAAACCATGACGCAAAATCCTCAAAAATACCGGTCCTTTTTTCTGAGTCGCCGTTTCTTCTGGAGCCTCTTCAGCATCCTCATCCGGAAATAAATTTAAAATGAGACCTAAAATCACCCCGGAAACAAATGCTGCCGCGGGAATGAACACCGCAAATCCTAAGCCCAAAATGGCCAAGGCCACTAAAAATCCGTCGACACCCGTCTGAGGCGTGGCCAATAAAAAAGCACCCGTCGCACCTTTAGAAGCTCCATGCCGCCGAATCCACGTGGCCACCGGCAACACGCCACAACTGCACAAAGGTAAAGGAACCCCGACCAGAGCACTTTTGAGTACAGACCCCTTCCCCTTTCTCGCCAAATGTTGCTTCACCAGGCCTACCGGTAAAATCACCGCTAAAACACCCGACAGAAAAAAGCCGAGTAAAAGATACGGTGCCATCATGGTCAGCGTATGCCAACAGCCCATCCAAATTTGAGTTAGTATTTCCATACCCAAACCATAATCAGCAAAACCAGTACGTCAACCTAGGGGAACGCAAATCATTGCCTATCCTTTTCATCAGACGCTACCGGGCAAGATCAACTTCAAACCATCTAAACGGGGCACCGTCCGTGCCAGTGCACTTTCAATCCCTTCCTTTTGAGCACGCAACTGAAGAATCTCGTCTTCGCGCACATGATCATTGATCTGCTTTAAATCTTCCAAACGTTGAATTTCCGCATTCAATTGTTCATCGACATGCTGTAACACTTTTTTGAGAATGCCTTTACTTTTAGATGCCGCAATGTGGGTGGCATCTTCAATCCGATCCGGCAACCACTCCCGACGAAACCGCGCATGGGAGAGCACCGTCTGTGGATCTGTTGCGGGAACATACGTTTCGGGAGCTTTCGCTTTGCGACCCAGGGCATTCACCGTCACCAACAAAGGTGTCGGGGGCAAATATCGAGAAATATGCAATGAGGGAGGCGCGACCGGTTCTAACACAAACAAACATTGCAACATGGGATGCTCCACCTCAGGAGAGCCCGTGCAAACCGCCGTTCCCTCTTGAGAACTCACCACCGCATCCATGCCTTCGCGAATCAAAGGATGATCCCAAGTCAATAAATCCAGATCCTCGCGGGATAAGGCCAGGTCTCGATCCGCCGTAAAACGAAGCCCTTCTTCACGTAGTGGCAAATCTCCTTTGTCAAAAGGACCGGCCTTCAGTAAATATTCCCCTTCACGCAACAACTCCATTTCCAACCCCCACTGCGTCCATAAACTTTCAGCAAAGGGTAATAATCCTTCATCCTCATCACTTTCTTTCAATTTTTCCATCAATGTAGCATCAGGTTGCTCCATTTCATGTTTCCACGCCAACAGTCGCTGTGGACCCGATCGATTTTCCGCCTCTAATTTTTCCACCATGGCGCGGGTATCCGACAATAACGCATCGTCTACATGATCTAAACGGTCTTTAAACAACTGCAAACAGCGCTGACCACAGGCCACCGGATGTGCAAATGCCCCCAACCCTTCGTGCACCCACCGCAACCAGTTCGCTTCTTCACTTCCTGCAATCACCGGCAAATGAATATGGAATTCGGGCTGTTGCCCTATACGATCCAAGCGGCCAATCCGCTGCTCGATCCGCTCGGGATCACGGGGTAGATCAAACAACACCAAATGCCGCACAAATTGAAAGTTGCGCCCTTCCCCTCCAATATCCGAAGCAATCATCACCCGCGCACCTTCCGCATCTGCAAACCATGCGGCCTGCCGATCCCGCTCCAGCAAATGCTGTTCTTCATGAAACAACACCGGAGGAGGCTCCACGCATCCCAACAATCCGGCATTGATGGCTTTCACCTGCTCAGGTGTTCGCGTCATCACCAACACTTTTTCTTCGGGATTTTCGGTAATAAACCTTCGCAACCATTCTAATTTTTCGCCTTCGAGAAAATAGGGATGAGGCAAACGTTGCGGAAATCCGGGAATATGCTCACGCGTATTGCGGAAATAGATGCGGCCCGGACCATGACAGGTCAACAATTGACGTAAGGCTTCCCTCTCCCCAGCCGCTCGCAATCCTTCCGCCTCTTCCGCAACCCGCACATATGAGCGCTGTTCTTTACGAAAAGCCTCCAGAGAAGTATAACGATCAGGATCCAACAACTGTAATTGCGCAAAGTACGTTTCGTCTCCCAACTGTGCAGGCGTAGCCGTCAACAAAAGCATCCCGGGAATCAAGCCCGCCAAGGAAGCCACCACCTGATATTCAGGACTGCTCTGTTCAGGCGTCCATGCCAAATGATGCGCTTCATCCACCACCAACAATCCCCATTCACCAGCTTCCGCAAACGCACGGGCCTTTTCAGATCCCGTCAACAACTCTAAACTACACAATACACACTGCGCATCAAAAAAAGGATTTCCATCCGTAGCTTCGGCAATCCGTTCATCATCCATGATCAAAAACGTCAGATGAAAACGACGCAGCATCTCCACAAACCACTGATGCACCAAGGCATCCGGCACCACCACCATCACCCGTTGCGCACGACCCGTCACCACCGCATGATGTAAAATCAGCCCTGCTTCAATGGTTTTGCCTAAGCCCACTTCATCCGCCAATAACACGCGTGGATGAATGCGCTGACTCACTTCATGCACAATCGAAATTTGATGAGGCAACCATGAAATTCTCCCCCCCAATAATCCCGCCGCCTCATGCCGAGCGCGTTCCCGTAATTTCGCTAAAACCTTAAACCGAAAATCAAAATCACTCCCTTCCCCTTCCCCTCCTTGTAACAAACGATCCAAGGGACCATTCGCCGACATCACATCCGCCAGACAGGACTCGGGTAAACACCGACCTTCCCCATGATAGCTCACACAGCCCTGTGCTTCGCTGATCTCTTCGACCTGAAAGCTTTCACCCTTCTCATCCGTGACCGTATCACCCACCGCCAATACAAAACGGGCCAGCGGGGCATTTCCCCAAGCATAGGTCCGCATTTCACCCGTAGCGGGAAAAAGCAAACGCACACGCGAAATATCAGCTTCTAAAACCAACCCTAAACCCAATTCGGGCTGAGTTGTTGAGGTCCATCGTTGTCCGGGGCAAGGTATTTCCATCCGGACCTCATAACCACCTTCCTGCGCTTTCGCGACTGCAATTTGAAAGGAATTTTCACCTCCGTACATCACGCAACCTCCCTCAATAGAGCCTTTCGACAAAGAACCCGCACACTGCTTCATTAATTCCCTCGACAGTCCGCATCCAATGGGGAATGATTTTATTTTTAAAAGCAAGGAGCTCTTCTACCATGTCATCCAAAGATCCGATAAAAACCTGTCGCGTAGACCCTAAAACCTTCGACCTCAAAAAGGTAGATCCCCAGGATCACCCCGGGATGAAAGACAAAGCCAGCGCGGCCCTGGCCACCGCAGCCAACCTCGAGGCCATTGCCAACTGGCAATACCGCCTTTATGCCGAAAACAAGCAGGCCCTCCTCATCGTGTTGCAAGGCATTGATGCTGCCGGAAAAGACGGTACCATTCGCAAAGTATTTTCAGTGCTCAACCCTCAAGGCACCCGAGTAAGATCCTTCAAACAACCCACCGAAGAAGAACGAGAACACGACTTCCTCTGGCGCATCCATCGCAACACCCCCCGCCACGGCGAAGTCGGTATTTTTAATCGCAGTCACTATGAAGACGTCTTGGTCGTGCGGGTACATGATCTGGTCCCTAAAAAAGTGTGGAAATCCCGCTACACTCAAATCAATCAATTTGAAAAATTACTCTCCAGCTCGGGAACCAAAGTGCTGAAGTTTTTCCTCTATATCTCTCCGGAAGAACAAAAAGAACGTTTTCAAGAGCGCCTCGATAATCCGGAGAAACAATGGAAATTCAGTACCGGCGATATCGAACAACGGAAATATTGGGATGACTATGTGGACGCCTTTCAAGACGTCTTAGTCAACTGCTCTACTCCCACCGCTCCTTGGTACGTCATTCCCGCAAACCGGAAATGGTATCGCAATTGGATCATCTCCGAAATCACCAAAAAAGCTTTCGAAGAAATGAATCCACAAATTCCCCCACCCGAACCAGGCTTGGATCAAATCGTGCTCTAAGCCTCCCGACCAAAATCCATCACCGCCATACCGACCATAGCGCCATCGGCATGGCTCCCCCGGCCCTCTGACCATTGACCACTGACCACTGACCACTGACGATTGACTACTGCCCCCAAGCTTTTTTCTCGACCCAACGAAGCTTCCATACCATAAATGACTCATGATTGTTCCCCAATGGATTATTGAAAAGAAACGCGATGGCCTGGCCTTAAGTCGGGAAGAAATCACCGATTTTATCGAAGGCTATAACCGCGAAGACATCCCCGCCTATCAAATGGCCGCGCTGGCCATGGCGATTTACCTCAACGGCATGAGCTTTGAAGAAACCGCTTTCCTCACGGAGGCCATGATGGGCACCGGCCAAAAGCTGGATACCTCAGCACTGACCCTACCCGTTTGTGACAAACATAGCACCGGGGGCATTGGCGACAAAGTAAGCCTTATTCTCGGCCCCCTCGCCGCCGCCTGTGGAGTCGCAGTCCCCATGATTTCCGGACGAGGCTTGGGCATCACCGGAGGCACCTTAGACAAACTAGAAAGCATTCCCGGCTACCGCACAGATTTGTCCGAAGACGAAATGATCGCGGTGGTCGAAAAAGTGGGCTGTTGCATCGTGGGTCAAACCGATCGCTTGGCGCCGGCCGATAAAAAACTTTACGGACTCAGAGATGTCACCGCCACCGTCCCCTCCATTCCCCTGATTACCGCCAGTATCATGTGCAAAAAGATGTCCGAAGGATTGGACGCCTTGGTACTCGACGTCAAAGCAGGGCGCGGCGCCTTCATGAAAGATCCAGAACAAGCCAAGGCTTTGGCCCTCAATATGGTCCGCGTTGGCGCGCAAATGAACACCCCGGTGGCCGCCTTAATCTCGCGCATGGATGCCCCCCTCGGACGCTGCATCGGCAATGCCCTCGAAGTAAAAGAATCTATCGAATTTCTACAAGGCAAGGTTCATGGTCCGCTGTGGGAGGTCACCCGCGAACTCACCGCCACCATGATACAACTCAGCTTCCCCCAGACCAGTTTAGAAGACGCACGGCAACAAGTGGATGAGGCTTTAGAGTCCGGCAAAGGACTCGAAATTTTCCGCAATATGATCGAGGCCCAACAAGGCGATCCTCGGGTCTGCGATGATCCCGATGCTTATCTCCCTCAAGCCTCCTGCATCGAAGACCTTCCCGCCAAGGCTAGTGGATTCATTACCGACATCAATGCAGATGCCGTGGGGCGTGCCGTATTGGTTTTAGGGGGTGGACGCACCAAATCCGAAGACCATATCGATCATGCTGTCGGCATATCCGACCTCTGCCAAATCGGCGATGCCATTGAAACAGGCCAAGCACTTTTACGACTGCACAGCAATCAACCCAACCGCAAACAACAAGCCCTGGAACTGTTGGCAGACGCCATCACCATCGGAGACAGTGCCCCCCAAAATCTTTCCGTCATCTTAGAAAGGATCCTTCCCTCATGAGTCAACCCGACCCCGCCCTACTCGACGCCGCTTTTCAAAAATTCTCGGCTCACTTTTCAGGCCTGTCCGCCAGCAAAGCCATCATCTGTGGCTCAGGCTGGAGTGGCGTCACCGAGCAGCTCTCCGTCATCAGATCCCTCCCCTTTGACGAAATACCGGGCTTAGGAAATCCGGGAGTGGTCGGCCACCACGGCGAATTGGCCCTCTGCGAATTTAAAGGTCAACAGGTTTGGATCTTTAAAGGACGTCGACATTTCTACGAAGGCGAAGGCTGGACCCCCATTGCGGTGCCCATTTATCTCTGTGCCCGAGCCGATGTCAAAGAACTCTTGCTGAGCAACAGTGCCGGCGCGGTAAACGATTACTTCGAGGTAGGCGATTTAATGATCATCACCGATCATTTTAACGCCATTGGCGACAATCCTTTGGTGGGGCCTCATCAAAAGATCTGGGGCCCCCGCTTTCCCGATTTAAGCGAAGCCTATGCCCTCAGCGGACGCAAAAAGCTACAACAAGCCGCCCAAGCCAACGACTTATCCCTCCGCGAAGGCGTGTACTTTGCCACCCGAGGACCCGTATACGAAACCCCAGCAGAAGTACGCGCATGGAAAAGCCTCGGCGCAGATGCCGTGGGCATGTCTACCGTACCTGAAGCCATCCTCGCCCACGCGGCCGGCATCACGGTTTCCGGCATTTCCTGCATGACCAACTTCGCGGCCGGCATCAGCCCCCATCCCTTGAGCCACGAAGAAGTCACCGCCACCACCGCCCAAACCATGCCCAAAATGCAGGCCCTCTTAAAAAGTTGGATCGCCTTGGGCTAAACTTAGGCCTTCCGGCCTGAGATCACGAGCGGCTCAGACGCCGAGTGCACACCCCAGCTACGTAGCTCCTTAAACCGCCTGGTAATCTCCGCGGACTTTCAGCCCGATTTCTTTTTTTTATACACATCTACCCAGCGCTACGCACTGGGCTGATATCTCCGCGGACCTACGGCCCGTTGGCTCTATAAAAACACCACCGCCCTCTTCTTTCCGCTCAACAAATTCGCAAAGCCATCGGGCCAAAGGTCCGCGCAGATACCAGCCCCGTCCAAAGAGCAAGGCGACGCAGGCCGGGGGAATCAGAATCTGACTTTTCATCGGGCCAAAGGTCCGCGCAGATACCAGCCCCGTCCAAGGAGCAAGGCGACGCAGGCCGGGGGAATCAGAATCTGAATTTTCATCGGGCCAAAGGTCCGCGCAGATACCAGCCCCGTCCAAAGAGCAAGGCGACGCAGGCCGGGGGAATCAGAATCTGACTTTTCATCGGGCCAAAGGTCCGCGCAGATACCCGCCCCGTCCCAGGAGCAAGGCGACGCAGGGCGGGGTAATCGGAATCTGAATTTTCATCGGGCCAAAGGTCCGCGCAGATACCAGCCCCGTCCAAGGAGCAAGGCGACGCAGGGCGGGGTAATCGGAATCTGACTTTTCATCGGGCCAAAGGTCCGCGCAGATACCAACCCCGTCCAAGGAGCAAGGCGACGCAGGGCGGGGTAATCAGAATCTGACTTTTCATCGGGCCGAAGGTCCGCGCAGATACCAGCCCCGTCCAAGGAGCAAGGCGACGCAGGCCGGGGTAATCGGAATCTGACTTTTCATCGGGCCGAAGGTCCGCGCAGATCATCAAAACCACAGGGAATGCCCCACAAATTTCCGGCCCGAATCTACACAAACCACCACAGTCATTCGGTTTAAAACCTCCCTGAGGTTGAAAAAGAAAATATCCTCCATTTGCTCTTGTAACCGCAACAATCTCGCCTTAGGTTTTCATCAGTTACGCAACTGTTACTATTTTATAAAACCCTTAGCCACGACCTGTGCAGGAGTAGAGTATGTCTAGTGAATTTGGCCATTTTAGCCCCGACGGAAAAGAGTACATCATTACCGACCCTATGGCTCCGCCGCGGTTTCAGGTCAATTTTCTTTGGAATGACACCCTCATTTCAGGCGTAAATCAATTTGGCACCGGCGATGGTATGTTCAATGACCGAACCTTGATGTACAACCATCCCGAAGGCCGCGTGCAATTGATTCATCAAGGCCACCGTTACTTGTACATGCAGGACTGCGACAGGAATGACTATTGGAATTTAGGGAACTTCCCCATCGTCAAAGACGAGGCCAACTACGAATGCGCCGTAGGTTTGAGTTATTCCCGCTACAGCATGGATTACCAAAAAATCTACACCAGCACCACCGTGTATTTGGCCCACGATGAGCCGGTCGAAATTTGGGAATGCACCGTTACCAATAATGACTCACGTAAAAAGGAATTGCGGATCGTACCCTTTGTAGAATTTAATTTAGGCGGCTACGCCACCTTCTCCAACCCTTTCTCATACCTCAGAAGTAGCTATGACGAAAAGACTGGCGCCGTAAGTTGTTATAACATCTCCGACGAGTGTCCCCATGGCAGATACAATGCCTTCGTGGCATCAACCCTCCCTCCCCAAAGCTGGTGCGGAAGCAAACGACATTTCTTAGGGACCTACGGAAATTTCCAAGCCCCCCAAACCTTGGAAACGCAACAATTTGCTGCCAAAGAAACCGGCTTTGAATATCCTGCGGCCGCCTTGGACCTGCGCTTCAGTCTTGAGCCAGGAGAAGTCAAAACCATCACCGTGTTGGTGGGTTCTTTTGATACCGAGGAAGAGAAAGCACGTCTTATTCAAAAACTGACAAAAGCGGAAAACCGTGAAAAATCTTGGACCTTCTATCGCGAACAAAAAGAAGCCATGATCGAAGCCACCCAAGTCGTCACCCCCGACGAAACCATCAACCATCTCACCAACATCTGGGCCAAACAACAAATCCAACTCTGTGCCGAATTTGGAAGAGATGGTGCCCGAGGATTTCGAGACACCCTTCAAGACGCCTGGGGAATGTTCCCCTTTAATCCTGCGCTCGCCAAAGACAAAATCATTGAAACCCTCGAGCATCAACACCAAGACGGACATGGCATCCGTGGCTGGATGCCCATCCAAGCCCACCATTACTCCGACGGACCCGTGTGGATCGTGATGGCGGTTTGCGCCTATGTCAAAGAAACCGGTGATACGGATTTCCTCAATCAACAGGTAAAATATTTTGATCAAGGAGAAGGCAGCGTCTTAGAACATACCCTAGGCGGCATCCGCTACTTGAGCGACGATACCGGAGATCACGGCTTGGTCCACGCGCACGATGGCGACTGGAATGATTCCCTCAACTGGATGGGAAAACGTGGCAAAGGTGAAAGTGTATGGACCTCCATGGGCCTTTATCATAGTTGTGATCTCGCGATCGAACTCGCAGAAGTGATCTTAAATGATGCTGAATTGGCAGAAGAGATGACCCTGCGTAAAACGAAAATTGAAAAAGCCATCGAACAGCATGGCTGGGATGGCGACTGGTACTTGGCCGGCTACACCGATTTTGGAGAACCCGTGGGCTCCCATCTCAACCAAGAAGGCAGTATCTACCTCAATCCCCAATCCTGGGCCATCATGACCGGATTGGCCAAAGGCGAACGACTCGAAAAATGCCTCAAGTCTATCGATGAAAAACTCGAATCCGACCACGGCACCCTCACCTGCAGTCCGGCCTACACCCAAAAAGATGAAAACATCGGACGCTTAACCATGATCACCCCTGGCATTTACGAGAATGGTACCCCCTACTGCCACGGCACCGCATTTAAAATTGTGTCCGACTGCGTCGCAGGTCGCGCCGACGAAGCGCTTGCAACTTTCTACAAAGTCATGCCCGACAACCCCAATCATCCCTCCATCGTATCCGGTTGCGAACCCTACGCGTACACCAATCAATACTTTGGACCTGACAACTGTAGAAAAGGTGATTCCGTGACCGGATGGATTACAGGCACCGCAGGCTGGATGTTTAGATCAATCCTCGAATACTTCTGCGGCATCACGCTCAACTACAAGGGTTTTGAAATCAAACCCTGCCTGCCAAGTACTTGGGATCGCGTAGAAGTCACCCGAAACTTACGTGGAAAAACCTACAGGATCACCATTGTCAAAACCACGGAAGGGTACGACATCGACATCAATGGAAAACAGATCCCGGACGGCATTGTGATTTATGAAGCCTCCTGAGGCTTCACCGCATCCAAGATCAAAGAGGTATACACCAAGCCTCCCTCAGCATTTCTGGCGTCAAAACGTTTGGAACGCTGAATCATGCCCTCTGCGGGATCCCACTCTGCGCAGTGGAAATGTCCCTGTTCATCAAAATACTCCAGTAGCCTGACCTCAAACCCCACGCCCTCAAACAGATCTCGAAAAGAGGCGTAGGTATAGAGCACCTTATGATCCTCTGCGCCTAGCCCCGTCCCACCAGGCTTCACCGCATCAATGTAAGCGGCGCGAGGTTGCAACCCATCAGGCACCGCCACCCGAAGATGTCCACCCGGCTTCAGAAAAGCGTAGCAGGTCATGGCCGCGGTGATAGCCTCTTGAGGATGCAAATGCTCCCATATATGTTCAGCCAACAACGCATCGATGGACTCGAGAGACAGCAAAGGCATCCACGATTCCTGATCCAACAAGTTTAAGGTCTCTTTGTCTGTAGCAACCCAACCCTCATAACGTGTCCCTGCAGCCCCAATGATCAGTTGCGTACACGCTAAATCATCAAGCGACGTCAACACGCGTTGTTGATGAACTTTACGCAGCTGATTTCTCGTGCGTAAAATAGTGTTTTTTAAAGGCGTGGGTATCCATTCAAAATCGTGCAACGTCTTGTCCTGCGTTATTTGTGAGAGGTCTCAAAGATCAGTTAGAATGACAAAGACACCCTACAGAAAGCAACCAAAAGAAACATCGAAAAAAATACAATCGTATAAAGAACAAGCACTACCAGTACTCATTTCAAGCTCCTTAACCCATAATTTGTAGATCTGCGGACCTCATTCACAAGGCTCGAGTGCCCTAGTTGTGGGGGTTATGTTTACTTTTCTCAATCAACAACAAGAAAGGCCATACCATCAGCGTCAAATTGAATGTAGCGTATCGATTCTTAATCCATAGTAGTAGTGCCCTACTTCAATCCCATCAAACTCTGCAACTCTCGGCAGATGCCCCCATTTTTCAAATCCATATTTTTGCAACAGATGTACGCTGCCCTGATTGTTATCCATCAGAATCGCAAATAGCGTCTTTATCTGAAGTGAGGGACAGGCGCGAATAGCGAATTGCAAGAGAGCAGAGGCTACGCCCTGACGGTGATGGTCAAAATGCACGTAGTAGCTCACTTCAGCGGTCTGACGAAGGGCCTGGCGACCAGGTCGGTAGGCGCTGATGGTCAGGTATCCTACGATCATATCCCCACTTTCCGCAACCCAAAGGGGATACTGATCCGGAGTATGATCGTCAAACCACTTCCTGCGTCCTTCAGTGCAAACGGGCGTGGTGTCAGCAGTTAACTGGCCCACAGCAATGGACTGATTGTAAATAGCAACCATCGCCTCAAGATCTTTAAGTTCTGCACTACGAATTTTCATGGCCTTACTCAGGGTGAGATGAACAGACTAAACGGCGCCATTTGCTCATCATTTTAATTAAAATTCCCATTTATGATGTTTAGAAGACTCTATGAAATCAACTGAGTTAGCCAGCAGATTTGTTTCCCAAATAGTCTGTCGGTAGATTTAGCGAATTTCATGTTATGGATACTTTGAAAGTTTGATACGTCTTCCTTCAAGTTCAAGGAAATTAAACAGCGTCCAAGGCTATGCCTACAGCAGAGCAAGCGAGAAGATTTAATGGACAACATGTAGGTCCCGCGATTTAAGCACCGCTGAAAAATGACGTTTAAAGTTTTACCCTAAAGGCCACCAGCAGATAAAAACATATCCCGATGGCGATCCCGCCCCCACAAAAAACACAATAAAACCTAAAAATCATCATCAGGATAAAATAAAGATGTGTTTTTATATTTATGAAACCGCGAGAATCAGTATCCCTTTCTCACCATGATGAAACTTATCTTATTTGCCCTATCCTTCTCTTTCATCTCCATAGCTACCCCCAGCATTGCCGATGTGGTAGCTGATTGGCGCTTTGAAGACAGTCCAAGCTTCTTAGAAGACCGCTCACGTTCCAAAATACTTTTAAAGGAAGCCGAGGGAAAGGTTACCCAAAAAGCAACAAATACCGCGATGGAGGATGCCGCTTATTTTGACGGAAAAAGTACCTTATCCGCAGAAGTAATCAGTCCTTGGGGTCGAAATGCCATGACCGTGGAAATGTTATTTGAAGCAAAGGATGTGGCGGGAGAGAAGACCCAATATTTAATGAGAATGTGGGAAAAGACAGAAGCGAAAAAATCATGGTATATCGGAATTCAAGACCGAAAATTGTGTCTGTTTTTCTCGAAAGACGGCAAAGCCGCCCCTTTAAATTTTGGACCCGAAATCAGTGCAGATAAGGTGTATTACATCGCGGTAATCGTCAATGGGGATAAGGCCACGGTATATGTGAAAAACATCACGGATGCCCAACCTACCTTTAAAAAAGAATATTCGATCATTCCGAATACACTTGTCACATCAGAGCCCCCCTTACCTGTCGGGTCTCGGCCTCAACAGAGTGCTCTATTTACGGGGTCTATAGGCCGAGTGCGGATTCATAACGAAGCTCTGAATCCGATTTCACTTATCTGGGGTGTGGAGTAAGTCATTCTAGAGAGATGAACCCAGCAAACGGGTCAGCAGCCCCCGTCGACCTTTATTCCTGTAAGTGGGGCTTTCAATGTTGGGCGTTGAATGTTGGATGTTCAACGTTGGATGTTGGATGTTCAACGTTGGATGTTGGATGTTCAACGTTGAATGTTGGACGTTCAATGTTCACGATTCCCTATTCGCATTCCCCTGCCCCCTCCTCTCTGCAAACTTCGAGGGACTCCCGCTTCTCACGGGTGCCCCCTGAAACCTTTAGCCTAAAGGCGGGCCAATCGGTCCATAAGGTCTTGATCCCGCTCCGTTACGAAATTCATGACCAGCCCTGACCGCCCTGCACGCGCGGTTCGTCCGACCCTGTGCAAATAATTGTCCATATCTTGTGGCAGGTGGTAATTGATCACACAGGCCACATCTTTAAAATCGAGGCCACGGGATGCGAGATCCGTCGAGATAAGGATATCCACTTGTTTGTCGCAAAAGCGTTTCAGGTTCTGCTTTCGCTCTTGCCGATCCATGCCTCCACGGAAAATGGCACAATCAAACTGATTCTCTTCGAGTAGAGCCGCGAGTTTGTCACATTGTGCTTTGGTGTTGGTGAAAATAAGAATTCCACCCTGCGTGTCTTTTTTGAGCACCTTGCAAAGGACCGGAAAACGCTCCCCATTGATGATCTTCGCATTTTGCGTCTTGAGGGTCGATGCCACCCGGTGACTGCCTGCGGTTTTAAACACTTGTGCACTTGAGAAAAGATTTCCGATCAGGCCTTCCACCACCTTCGAAATCGTAGCGGAAAATAGAGCCATCTGAGGATGGGGCGGACAGGAATCGACCAGACGGGTGGCGGTTTGAATAAAACCAGGATCCAGCATCTGATCCGCCTCGTCAAATACGAGGAGACGCACATCTTTGAGACGGAGACCGTGTTCCAAAAGTTGATGGATGCGACTGGGCGTGGCCACAAGCACTTCGAAAATCCCGGATGCATTTCTCTTTGCCAACTTCATCGTCGTCCCCCCAAGGACAGAGCGAACCCGAAGTCGGGTTTCGTGGGTAAACTCCTTAAAAACCTTTGCGACCTGTTCGCCTAATTCTCTCGTGGGCACCACCACGACCGCTCGGGGGCACCCTTCATCCGTAATAGGATTCCCCTCGGTTTCCAATGTTTTCAGGAGGTTTAATACGGGCAACACATAGGCCAGGGTTTTTCCGCTTCCAGTCTCTGCGAGTCCCACGACGGACTTTCCGGAAAGTGTCTCACCCAGGGTGAGGCGCTGAATATCTGTAGGCGTGGTAAATCCCTTTTCCTTCAGCGTCTTCTGGAGAGATGGAATCAAATTAAAATCGTTGAATGTGCTCATGTGTTTAAATCCCTTGTAAAGCCTCTGTGGGCCCAAAACAAAAATGCGGCCTCTCCGTAGAGGTAATCAAGCTCGTTGGTGGAAAGCACCAGCGAGTGGCGTACTCAAATGAGGTTGTAAAGTAGCCCAAATATCGCGTGAGTACAAGAACCATGAGGATGCAATGCATCAACAGGATGCGCCCTCGACCTAGCTGGGCAATGGGCAGTAGGAGACGGGGCATCTTGCCCCGGTGCCGACGAGCGCCCCCACGACTTGAAACGCGAAAGCCCCAAACCCAGCCTTCCTCTCAGTGAACTCGGTATGCTCTCACTGACAATGATATGCGCAGTGGGATAGTCAAAGCCCAGGGCCAGTCCCTCTCCAAAAAGCGCAAAAGCGAGAACCGGGAAATCAGGACTCATCGTAAGTTAGATGAGAAACAGAACGAACAAAACAAGCTCTGCAATAAAGATCTTCTTTCTACCGTATCACTCAGACAAGCCTCCAAGAGCGGAAGCTCCTATCAGGATTCCCAAAAGGGTTGCGGCTCGGACACCCCCCTTTGAAAAGAATGTAGACCATACTCTAAGACAATAAGCGCTAGGGCGACGATCGTGGCTTTTCTTTCTGCAAAAGCTGGGTCATGTATTTTGCAAAGCGCCGCTCTCTGGTTTCGGGTTTCTTTGCACTGAGCAAACCCTGAGCAATCACATAGCGACTCGATTTTTGCAATGTGTCAAAAAACTTTTTTGCCCTCGGCTCATTTTCTAACGCCACTAAAAAATCGGCAGGCACCTCCATTTCACTCACCGTATAAGCCCTTTCCCACCGGCCGTCCGCTTTGGCAGCTCGTACATACACAAGCCCGGATTCCTGCATGCGACCCTCGCGTATCAATCGTTCCACATGTGCCGTATTCCTTTTAGACCAATTGCTCCGGGTTGTTCTGGGAGTGATGCGCTGTAGATAGGCTTGCTCATCTATTGACTTCTTCACACCATCTATCCACCCCCAGCATAACCCTTCTATCACCAGCTCATTCCAGGTTATACTTTCAATCCCCGTATGTTTTTTGAATATTTTCACCCACAATTCACATTCACGGTCGTGATTGACCTTGAGCCACTCACCAAGCTCTTGCGAGCTGGCAAAGCTCATGATTTTTAAAGGATCGGGTGCAGGCATCGTGAGAAAGTCTCTTGGGCAAACGCTCCGTCCACAACGGATTGTTCCCTACGGAGGGCTCAATGGCTTTCGTTGTCCTGTTGTTCCAATGAATTTGCGATTCGTTTAAGCGAGGTCATGACCGACCAAACCACGTACATCAGATAAATGGCCAACACTACTTTTAGAATGCTGAAGATTGCGTATCCTGTCATAACTTTTTCCTCTGTTTGTTTTAATGTCTCGAACCAGTAACCACCGAAGTGCCGAAAAAAAAATTCGTAGGGCTTTATGCCCCATCATTCGAATGTTCTTTCACCGCATTCGAATCCTCGCCTGACGACTTTTGGTAATACGCATCACGAAACCTAACCACTTTATAAAAGCTATAAGCAATCAGAAAGATCAGCATACCATAACCAAATACGTAGAAGATCACTCCTGCAAGATTTATCCGAAGCAATATCAACCCCACAGCAATTAACACCAGTAAGTTCAACAGACACAACAGCGTCAACCTGCGGAGCCACGTCATTATTTCGGTCATCTGTCCTTGGTCTTTATGCATATCCCCTCCCTAAAGCTTTAAATGTGTGGAACAAAACACAAAGGTCTCTCACCCGTGGGGCGGTGATCGATTATATTCATCATATCGGATAAAGTAAGACACTACGAACCCCTGTTCAAGAGATGGGCTGATTTTGGAGAAGGGCGTGGCTTCCCATAGGCGTATTCGCGGTTTCAGCCACTACCGGGCATTTCACTTTGAACAAAAAGAAGATCTGTGGATGAGAGGAACCACTGAGGCTTTCATAATTCCCCTGACCTTTAGAAAGTATCAAGTCCGCCTCATGGAAACAGCGCTGAAAAGCCTCACTGCATTCATCTAAAAGAGTACCGGGCGCATCAGAGCCGTTGTCAATAACGGTCGTAAATTTGCCAAGACCTGCAACCTCTGCATCGATAAGCGTGGCATCATTAATAATCGGTCGCCCTCGAACCGCAACCGTCACCCTCCCCCCTCCCAGTTGCTCAATCAGCAGACGGTCGAAAATAATTTCTCCTGCATTATCCGCCAAATAGAGAATCCGTTTCGCTGAAGACACTGCCGCCCGATAGGCCTCCACGTCTCCAGTCAATGCTACACTTGCCGCATGTTCCAAAGCCTCAAGCACATCACCTTCACTCAATCCACTTTTGGCTCCAAGATCAATAATGTTCCCCGCGATCGCAAGTTGAGTAGCTTCAATCAGTGGGTCGTGGGAGGCCTGAACCTTTTTCTCCAGCGCAGGAAGCAAAGAAAGTGCTAATTGATTATGAGCCGCTTTATCTTTTTCATAAGGATTTTCATCCCCGGTGATCTCCCGAAGACGACGATGAATCCGCTGTGCCAACGCCGGAGGAGACAACGAAAGATCCATCTCACTTATCCAGTGCAACACTTCACGGAGCACCTGCTCGTGTATGGCCGGATCGTCAGAGCCTTTTCGGCAAGCATCAAGTGTTTGTCGGACAAAACAGGGGATACAATCTAAAGATGTGTGCATGAATAAACCCTAATCCTTCAAAAAGTACGATCCGTCTACGATCGTTTATATGGTGGAGATGTTTTTCAAAAAGCAAATGTTCTGCAAATTCCAGACAACACAATATGCACAATTTCTCCTAGGAGCACAACCTCAATTCACAGGGCTTGCTTCTGAACAATCCGAGCGAGAACAAAACCTTAAAGAAATTGAACAGGTCCCCCACATTCTCTCATTGACTTGCTCATCCCTCAGACCTATACATATCCATCACACCTACCAATAATAGGCAACCTCTATCAACACCCGCACGCCCATAAAAGGTGAGCGCACTATTTCCAAAAAAATGATGTCCGAAAACTGCTTCAAACCCCTGGTCCGTTATGTGGACGAAACGGAGCCCCTCTCCTGTCCATACGGCCAAGTGAAACGCGTCATCACGGGAGGAGAATATCCCGCAGCAAATGTACATGTGGTCACCGTCAGTTGTGGAGGCGAACATTTCCATCGCGCGTATGATGAGGTGTACTATGTGCTTTCAGGAAGCGGGCAACTCTCTCTCGATGGACAACACCACGTCCTGCGCCCGGGTGCCGTTGTCGTTATTCCCGCAGGGGTCGTTCATGCGCTGAAAGCCGATACAACAGAAGACTTGACCTTCATCATCCTCGGATTACCGGGTATGTCTATTGACTCTCCAAACGCCATGCCCCTGAAACCAGAACCCCGGTAAGCTTCTCCATAAATCCCCCGGAAAAAGCGTCAGTCCTAAAAAAAGTGTCAGCTCTTGAAATTCTTCATTTTTAGTCAGAAAGAATGAAGTTCCAAGCTTCCAAGACCCATCATGACCCAATGTAAAGGCGCCCCCCTTCGCAGAATAAACCAACAGTGTTCCCCCATTCAGTCTAGGGTTGCTGAGGAACGAAGCTACCCTGGGCTAATCGCGTTGCCCCCATCCGGGGGTATTATTCTCACAAGTTTGATACCCGATAAGGCTTAAGTAAGTACCCGTCTGGCCAGCCCTACTCTACACAACCTTGATCCCTTATGCTTGAAACAAGTCCTGCGAACGCCATGACCATTTAGTCCACTTTCGCCCATAGTAAAATCTCCTCCTGACCTTTGGGTGAGAGATCATAAACCCCACGTGACGGGTTATCGAACCAGCCGTACACATTGTTGTACATCAGTTCTCTGGATTTGGGATCCTGGAGGGCACTGGCAACCTGCGAGGCTTTTGCCGGCCCATGCTTTTTCAGAAAATGAGCAATCGCCAAGGCCCGTTGACGGTAAGCGGTCATTCGTCCTTTTCTTTTATCCATACCGCCCAGGTTTGGGTCCCCTACTCTTTCCGAAAATTCACGGAGCAGCCGTTGTTGCCGATGTTTTGATTTGCGGGGTTTATATTCACCGGGATCGAGCACGATGTCCACATTGCCTGCGCGCCCTTCCGGCGCAATGGTTATCAATCCAATGCCCAGCATTTTCAGCAATTTGATCATCTGTTTGCGATGCCTTTTCAGGGACTTACATTTTTCAGGCACCCCAACGTAAACGATGGGACTGAGGGCCAAACGGTCAACCGCCTGCAGGATCACCTGAAGATTGAGCACGAGTTTAAGCTCCACGATCACCGGAATTTCTTCACCGCGAATGGCGACCACATCACAGTCCTGCACTTCACCTTTCACCCCATAGTTCTGCGCTTCCAAATATTTTTTCAGGGGCGGATAGAGATCAGATTCTTTCATAGGGACTTCGTTAGTGAGGGTCGCGTTGCAAACGGCAACCCGAGGGAATGATTCCACCCGGGTTGATCATTTCTGATCCCCGGCCAGGCATCCCGTTGGAATCGGCTTATCTTAATTTTTCTTTAAGGGAAATACAAATATCCATCATCCATTTTCCTTCAGGAAACACCATGCCTATCTCGTGAAAAATTCCAATGGTTTCAAGCGATCCCCCACCCCCTTCACAAAATACACCAACGGTGTTACGTCATTCAGCCTAGGGTTGCTGAGGAACGAAGCTACCCTAGGACATCCACCCCCACAAATAGCAGTATACCCACGATGTACCGTCAGCCCAAAACACCACACCTTCATACATCCGACGAAATGCAAGGGTGCCCCTTTTCTATGCTTGCAGGACACCCACAGGGCTGAACCAAACTTATGGAAGCGAACCGGGCACACAGGTTTTTCTGGTTCCGCAACTGCGGAAAGATGGTGTTGGAAAATCGAGGCATCAGCATGGTGCCAACACTGAGAACCATACGGGTGACTGAAACAAATCAGACGGGGAAGAACGAGAGGCCAACGTTCTTCTCGTAGCCAAACGTTGGCCCGGCCAAACAGGACTTGTGCGCCGTGGCGTATTGTCTTGTTTTTTTTCAGGTTTAGGGGGAATTTGTGTATTGACCTCCTACCTTTGATGGGTGCCCCCTCGCCCCAAACCAAAGGAAAGATAAGGTTCAAAACGGTAAATGTAGATTCATTTGCTCCGTCCTGTCCGGCCGCGCCCTCACCAGCGGCATCCAAGAACCATCGGACTGAAGCTCCTCAGACGAATGCTTCAACACCCTGTATTTTAATCTGATTTCGGTGACTTTTTCGGTCCCCTCCTTCCATTGATCGTTTTCAAAAACGCCTTGGGTGATCACGGCCTTCAGGCATTTGCCTTTTTCATTTGCAGTAAAGGTTTCCGTCTGCGGATCCCAGTCGCCTTTTTCACTAAACCACGTTGTCGTATTCCCCAAGTGATCCCTTTCCCTCACTTTGGGATTGTCTTTCCTCCAACGCCCCCGGCCTGCGTATTCCCGCAATATCCATTGATTGCCCTCTCCCCCTTTTACCGCTTCCGGCCCATACCCCACTTCATGAATGCGAATTTGCCCCCCGGCCTCCAAATCTTGAAAATCATACCACTCTGTATAGGTTCTTACTTGATCACGAAAATGCTCAATACGCTCCGGTAATTTCTCATATAAGGTGCTCTCATCCTGCACCCGGTTTTTATTAAAATACTCGATCACAATGGTGGGTGAACTCAAAGCCTCCTCCCTATTCGCGGGTGCAGCTCCCGGCATCCATTTTTTGTCAGCGTACCGAATACAATAATCCCGATTCATATCCCGGACAAAGGGGTCCTCAGTCAAAAGCGCCGGCTCCACCAAACGGCCATCCTTCCGGAGCTCTACCGGCTTAAAATGCATATCCAGCAATCCGTCTTTATAGAGATGGAAACACCAAGACTTGTCCAAAAAGACGGAGCCCTTTTCCTGTCCCCCATGCTCATCTTTCGGATAATAATCCGTCTTCCAAAAATGAAGTTCTCCCCCGTCTTCAAGTCGGTGATAGACCTTTTCCCAGGAATCTCGCTTCTCACGATAACGTTCCTTCGTGACAAAACTATTTTCCGTCCCATTCAAATTATTTCTTCGGTCATAAATACGCAACCCCGTCTGGTCATCCACATAATAATGCGCCGACGCATATTCGGTTTTATCCGAAATTCCTTTCATATTGAAACGGTATTCATGGTTGAGATCATCGTACTGCCAATGCATCTCCTGCCAGGGAACCCCTTCTTCAAAAGTCAACATCTCCAGAAACTGTTTGGAAAAATCGCGCCGACCCGTCTTGGGATCCCGGGGAGTGATTTTCGAAATCAAATACTTTTCCACAGGGACCGCATCCGGTTTCAACTGATACAAAAGGCCTTTTTTCTCGGGCAACACATCGGCCAGATGATAAACACTCACATCCAAAACCAATGCGGACACCTGCAAAACATCCACCAAATAGCTTTCCGTTTTCATCTGACGAAGAATCGTCTCTTTCGGATCTATCTCTTTATGTGGTGCAGGCGCTCCCATCTCTTTCCTTATTTCAGGCAGCGTGTTTGAGAGCGCTCCCGATCCAGCCAACCGAATAAGTTCAATCCCCATGTCATCCATCCGAAGCGTTTCCCCCCTTCGGTTGGTTACCTGCACCAATTCCCCAAAAATATAACCCGGGTGCTTCCCGGTGGCGTATCGATATTTGCGTCCGGAATACGTCTCAAGTTCAAGAAACGCCGGCTCCACATCCGCGGATTGCAGCTCCCCCTCTTCATCCAGAAGGTGAAGTGTCAGCCCCTCATTAATGGAGCGCGTCCGGGTGGCCCCATAAGTAACCGCCAGGTCCACAAGGTTTAAATCCGCATCCAGGAAGAAAGCGTTCGCCATCATCCGGTCCCCGAATCCTTTTTCATAAGTATAATCAACCATGGTAAAGTCATGGAGCAAAAATAAACGACTGGCCCGATGCTCATTTCCATCCACTTCAGTTATTTCACGGCTTCGAATCAGCAAACCAAACTGATCAAAGTTCGTTTTTTGAGGCACCTCAAAGCGCATAGGAATCTGGGTTCCAAATGCTTGAAGGTTAAAAAACAACCCCATAACAATAACACATAATTTTTTCAGTCGTTTCATATTTGATCCCTTAAGCATTCAAGCCTGATTAAAAGGGATACCATCAAACCTCGGGCACAGTTGAAAGCGATATTTTAAGAAATCATCGTCTTCTGCGATCATTCCATCGGGGCATCTGGATATCTGTAAATACCCGCCCCCACCATCCGGATGATTGGAACCCGAAATCCCCCGGAGGGGGTAGCGCATTTAGCCCGGGGGCCATGCCCCCGGAATTAGGACAAAAACAAAAGTGCGCCCCGGAGGGGTGCGGGCAATTGCGGGGTGATAGTCAGCCCGTGAGAACGCGCATTGAATATGGATATCTTGCTACGAGATGGATAAAAAGTTTTCACGCCACGTCAGCCGCGATTCGAATATCCAGCTGTCTCCACCTTTGATGGGTGACCCCTTTGGGTGCACGTTCTCACGGGCTGACCCCTCGCCTGACCCCTCACCGTGCGGACCTCCTACCTTTGATGGGTGACCCCTTTTTCGTCAAATCAGAATGACGAAATGCAAGGGCTGGTACCTTTTATCTTATGCATCCACCTCTACATTCACCAAGTTAGAAACCGCAGTGTACAATCCGATTTCCTGTTCGGCATCAATGCTCAGGATCAGGCTATAACTCACCCGTTGTTGATGGCAGTTATGAAATTCATGATCCTCGGGGAATTTTCTAGATGCAAACCAACCCTTCACAGGGAATATTGCAATCTGATCCATTTCAGATAATTCGGCAGGACTTCCTTGCCAAACATCTTGCACAAGAGACCCCGCTTTTCCTCTCAGCTTTGGCCCCAATGCCCACTTGGCATCTGCGGGTGCTCTGCCCTCATCTTCCTCAAGTTTTTCGTCATCGGTAAGCTTCTTCAACTTACGAAGGAATGCACGTTCGGAGTCTTCAGATCTTTTGAAATCAAATCGAAGCAGATGACTGGCGTAACGGTATTTTTGATTTTTTTCCCAACAGCGAGTCCCCGGGTTCGGATGAATGTACGTCGACAAGGTTGCGCGCAACGTCACGGTCACATCTGGATTCGCGAGAAACATGTCCTTCGGCCAAGGCAAAATATGGAGGTTAAACTGTCCTAATCTTGCCCCACCAGCAGGCGAGTCGGGATCGTAGGGTTGAATTTCATCTTCAATCACCATCGTCACTCCCTGACTGCCACTGCCAAATAATCGAGGAACATCTGGGGTGCCAAACCCAACCTCTCGCATGATCTGCTGAACCTGCTGACTTTGTCCCGCATGATGTGGCCGGGTTCCGCCAAGCATTTGAGGGGTCCAGCGTGCACTGTGGACTAAGAGTCCTCGATAAGTTTCGGAACGATAGTCTGGATAGCGCTCTTGAAGCAAGGCCATCAGTCGAGACGCGGATGCGGTCGCCGCACTGGTGGCATTAAAAGACAGAAAGGGTCGAATCATAAATTGATGTGCCGTCGTAATGGGCTCCAAACTACTTTTTTCAAAGAAATGACCGTCTTCATGTACCCCGAGGTTTCCTCCTTCCATCACAATTTCCGGTTTCATGGGCCAATGAGGTTCCCAATCTGAACTCGTTCTGGAAAAGGGAGATAGCTCTCCTGCTGAGGCTACCGACCGACCTGCTTGTGATTCCTCATCTTCTTCTAAAATAGTGTTTCGTTGGGTGTATGCCCCTACCGTAACTGCATTCCATGCCTGTGCTGGATTTTCAACCCGGCTTTTGTGGTTTGTATCTGGGTACTGATAGTCTAAATAATTATGAACATTGCCCGCCGAGATCAGCATCACCCGTTTGGGTTGTCCTTCCTCTTCACTTCCTGCCGTAACACTATCCACCGCAGCCGACCAGGCACTCGGTTGCCCCTTCGATTCATATTTAGGTTGCGTCAAGGCCATGCAAAATGCCCGGCGGCGATCATGGTGATTTACTTCCGCCGCTGAGACCGCTTGCTGGGTTACCGCACCGTAGTTTTGTGGATCATGTTCATTTCCAGTTTGAATCATTTTTACGGATTCAAGCCGATGACGTTGTTGCCAACTTCGCGTTTCAGTCATCAACTGCCGAAGATCATCATAGGCGGCTAGACCCGCCATCGCTGTCCCATGCCCCCGTTGATCCTGAGATCCGAATTGAGGTAATAGCGTCATGCAATCGGTATCAGTTAAAATGTTTTCTAACAGAGGATGACCTCTGTTGACGCCCGTGTCCAGGATACAAACCGCAGGCGCATTCGCATCGGGCCACTCCATAAGGTCCAAAGCCTCCGCCATCCATTCCTCTTGTTCAATACCCGGCAGGTCCATCAAATCTGCGCTACAGGGGTGTACCGCCCGGATTTCAGTCAAGGTATTCAATAAATCCAACGAATTCTCCAGATCCACCCCTCTAGCTTTAATCAACACCACCTCATGATCAGGCAAACGCAAACGTTGGGCGTTGACCGACAACCCCTTTTCCTGAACTACTCGGTTAAATTGATCGAGGAATGATGGGGATTGTTCAGAACGAGCTTCGCGTGAAATCCACAACTCCCACCATCTCAATTCTTCTTTAGGAGGCAATGGGGTCGGTTCCGTCCACAAGGCTTCAAGGGCTGCAACTCTGATTCTTCGGA
This sequence comes from Kiritimatiellota bacterium B12222, assembly GCA_029719485.1. Taxonomy (GTDB): domain Bacteria; phylum Verrucomicrobiota; class Kiritimatiellia; order SS1-B-03-39; family UBA6053; genus UBA6053. The sequence goes on from CP120722.1 coordinate 3,338,531, forward strand.
TATTGGCTAGCAATTCTGTATTACGTGGGGTCTTGGTCCCATCATCTTTTACAGAATCTTTCTCAGGATCGCTGTATGCTTCCAGTTTGGATTCCAGTAGATCTAACCTCCCATAGGGCACCAAGATAGTGGCCTTGGTTATCTGATTTTGCTCCTCACCAAAATGGCGCACATTGAGCAAATAAATCCCATCTTTCTCTTTACTTCGCGATTGATGAGAAAGTGAGGTGAATTTGAGCGGATGACCTGGTATCGACTCTACTTCCAGTAACAATCCAAAACGGGAATCTGGTTCAAGCTCTTCCTTCTTCGTTTCGAATGCTTCTTGCACGGTAGCCAATTGCCGACGTAACTCGGCTGCATGTTCCCGCCGATTTCTGGCATATATTCTAAACGTCCCTCTCCCGCTCCCCTCAAAAGGCATCCGTTTTGCCTGTGGCCGGATCGTTATATGTTGATGTGGAAAATCCGCCATCCTACCCCTTGGGTTTAGTGTTTACTGAACAACCGTCTTTCCGTCAGCGCATTGATCAACATACCATTCGTAATCCTATGAGATTGCGTAATAATCATTTCCTTCACGGTTTCTTCACAAGCCCGAGTTACTTCGGCATAACTAAGACCTTGCGCCGCTTCGCACAATTCCTTTTTACTCAACCTTCCTGTAGCAAATCCACTTACTAATTGTTGAATGGTTAACCAGATCTCTTGATCTCCCGGAAGTCCGAATTCAACTAAATCATCAAAACGACGAAATAAAGCCCGGTCTAATTTACCTGCAAAATTTGTGGCCGCAATCACCAGACTGTCACTCTGTAGTTTTTCAATTTGCATCAAAAACCCATTTAGGACCCGTCGCATTTCCCCCACATCATTGGTCGCTTCTCGCATATAGCCAATACTATCAAACTCATCAAACAGATAGACCGCGCGGCTAGAGTTGACAGCATCAAAAATGAGTCGAAGTTTAGAAAGCGACTCCCCCAGATAGCGAGTAATCAAGGTGTCCAAGCGAACCACAAAAAAGGGTAGACCCAGTTCATTTGCTAATGCACCTGCCATTAAGGTTTTCCCGCATCCGGGAGGTCCCGTAAACAACAGCTTGTTCCTTGGGGTCAAACCTGCAGACCGAATACGGCTTAAATGCTGTTGTTCGCTCAATATTCGGCGCATACGTTCAGCCAAAGCGGCGTCCATTACCACATCATTTAAACGTCGATGATCCGTAACTTCTTCCAATAATTCTGCAGCTTCTCCGAGAGGTTGCGCCAAATGAAGAATGCGCGTGTCGAGTCCGCCCTCACGTTTCCGCATTTTGGCTTTTTCCACCAAACGTCGAAGGTCTTCAGCGAGCTTTTGGTGCCCCTTACGGGCCTCAGAAGAAGCTACTTGCAACGCAATAGCATAAAAACGCTCGTCATTACCTTCTCCGTGCGTTTTTAAGAGTTCTTTAATCTGAGTTGCAGTTGCCATGAGTTTTTTATGTCACACTTTGAGAGAGAAAGTCGATAAAATTAGGATTTATTGAAAGAAGAGCCCCCCATTTTTTTCAAAACTCACAGATATCGACGTTGGTCCACATAATGTTACCATCGACACCAGCTCAATCATTTATTATTCCGTTTCTATACGGGGGAGCTGATGTCTAAGTCTCAGTTTTCTTCATTTCTTATTTCCTCAATTTGCTCCTGAAGGGCATCGATGGCATACCTTATCTGATCCACGACCCCGGCTAGAGCACTGGTGGTTACTGGAGTTTCCCCCACCTTTGAAGCATTAGCCTCAAAGCGCTCAACAAACTTTTTTAAGTTGTTAGATGAATCAAACACACTTTTCATTTTCATTGGGTCCATATTTTTTCCTCATATTATGGTTAGGGTTTATCGAAACTTTGCCATTCATATCATAATTCCGAAATTGTTCGCAAGTTACATGGGGTCAGTTGAAGCTGAGAGCCAGAGTCCAGAATAACAATAAAAAATATGAGTTTTAAACAATGCAGGTGCTCAGGAATCCGTATCGATGGGTGGCATGTTTTGCCGGATGAGCCCCATGATTTGTTTCAGGGGCGCTTTATACCGACTCTGCTTGTGCCGGGCAAAATATAGTCGGTTGACTAATGGGCTGTAGCCTTCCCAAAGCAGGGAGACTTCCGGGAAGGGATGACAAAGAAAATCAGGGACAATCGCCAGGCCAGGGGCGCGGGACAGGTTACGGAGGATGGAGTGAAAATTGGGAACAATATAGTTGGGCCGGAAATCAGGGGAACGCTGAAAATTTTGTTTCCAGAATCGCAACAGATGATCGTTGTCCCCCGCAATGCCATACCACAGTTGTTGCGTCAGCCAGTCCTGCAGCCCAACCGGGTCCGAGGCATCAAAACCACTTACATCCAGGTTTTTACCGGCAACCAACACAATCTTTTCCTGAGAGAATCGTTCATAGCTGATGCCACGTAACTCCGGATTTTGAGGCGTGACCACCAGATCGGTCACTTGCTCCTCAAGCTTTTTCAAAAGTTCCCGATACTCCCCAAACTCCAGAATGAGATTAAACGGCAAGTCTGGCACCGCCGCCTCCAGGCTGAGCTGAAAGGTCTCGAAGCACATCCCGAGTATGAGGGTCGGCCGGTCCTCGGAGGCTTTGCGCTGGCTTTTGACTTCGATATCCTCCAGCCGCCGGATCGGAGGGAAGTATTTGGGGATTACGATTACGATTAGGAGTATGATTTGGGGTTCTTCTTAACCTTTGTCTAAATCCTAATCCTAATCGTAATCGACGCCCCTTCGTCTCTGATCCATCTTCTCCCGCTCCGCATCGTCTTCGGCTGGCGGTTCCGCTTTTGATCCGTCATTGTAAATCGAATTCGATTTCGATTCTTGACCATAAATACATAAAGATGTATAACTGTCTGTATGAAAACAACCATTGATCTTCCAGAATCGTTTTATCATCGGGTGAAGGTGACTGCCGCGCAGCGGAAAATCTCTATTAAAGAGATGGTGATGCGCGGTCTTGAATATGAATTGGCGCATCCTGAAGCGGAGGTCGTGGTAAAAGAAAATCCGGTGGCGATGAAGTTTTTGCAAGGGATTCAGGCGGAGAACACGGAACCGGTCCAGCCTTTAACCCGGGATGAAATTTATGAAGACTGAACCGGTATTTTTGGACACCAATATTCTTCTGTATGCAGCATCGAATGCCGCTGCGGATAAGAACAAAAAAAAGATAGCCACGGAAATCATTCAGCAACAACCTTTTCGGATTTCCGCGCAGGTGGTGCAGGAATTTATAGCCAACGTTTTACGCAAACCCAAACTGGGCTTAGGGGAGACCCACATCGATGCTTTATTGGAACTTTCGGCGGCTCAGGAAACCGTCGCAACTGATGTGGCCCTGATTCAGGGAGCAACCAACCGCCGCCGTCGATTCAAGATTTCACATTGGGATGCCTGTATTCTCGAAGCTGCATCGCGGATGGGGTGTACCTGCGTTTATACCGAAGATTTGAATCATGGACAGATCTATGGAGATGTTCGGGTATTGAATCCTTTCATAAAGTAATGTGTAGCACTGGTCCGCGGGGTACGGGTTTGGGCTTGGGGGGGGATTATGATCCGAACTTGTACGCCGCGGCTTAGGCACAGTGTAGTCAAAACGGAAAACGAATGGTAAAAAGATTCAGAAAATGAAGTAGCATTATATTTTTTGCCTCAAGAGCGCGCGAAAGATTTCAACCCCTGGTTCGATGAAAGGACATGGGTTACAAATAATGCAATGACATAGGTTACATCTCGGGGGCTGGCCACAGGTTTTTGTTGATAGGCAATAGTTTATGTAAGAAATTTCGGTTTAAATGGCTGTTAGAAGTGTTTTTTTGCCCTATTTTGTAGTGCCAAGGGCCGCTAATTTCTTTTCTTGTTACAGGAGCCATCTGTGGCATGGGCGCCAAGGCTAAGGGTCAGTCTGAGAGAACCTGCATTGGAAAGAAGACACCCTATGATTTTTAAAAAATGCAGGTGCTCAGGAATCCGTATCGATGGGTGGCATGTTTTGCCGGATGAGCCCCATAATCTGCTTCAGGGGCGCTTTATGCCGACTCTGCTTGTGCCGGGCAAAATATAGTTGGTTTACTAATGGGCTGTAGCCTTCCCAAAGCACGGAGACTTCCGGGAAGGGGTGACAAAGAAAGTCAGGGACAATCGCCAGGCCAGGGGCGCGGGACAGGTTACGGAGGATGGAGTGAAAATTGGGAACAATATAGTTGGGCCGGAAATCAGGGGAACGCTGAAAATTTTGTTTCCAGAATCGCAACAGATGATCATTGTCCCCTGCAATGCCATACCACAGTTGTTGCGTCAGCCAGTCCTGCAGCCCAACCGGGTCCGAGGCATCAAAACCACTTACATCCAGGTTTTTACCGGCAACCAACACAATCTTTTCCTGAGAAAATCGTTCATAGCTGATGCCACGCAACTCCGGACTTTGAGGCGTGACCACCAGATCGGTCACCTGATCCTCAAGCTTTTTTAAAAGTTCCCGATACTCCCCAAACTCCAGAATGAGATTAAACGGCAAGTCCGGCACCGCGGCCTCCAGGCTGAGTTGAAAGGTCTCAAAACACATCCCGAGTATGAGGGTCGGCCGGTCCTCGGAGGCTTTACGCTGGCTTTTGACTTCGATATCCTCCAGACGCCGGATCGGATCTACGATGGCATTGTAGAGCTGCTTCCCCTGCTCCGTCGGTATCAGCAAACGCGGGCGACGCTCAAACAGCTTATAGCCCACATGGTTCTCCAAGGAACTGAGATGCAGGCTGACACCGGGTTGCGAGATAAACAGATGTTCGGCCGCGGCCGTCATGCTGCCGCGTTCATAGATCGTTTTGAAGGTGCGTAACCATTCCATATTTATCATAATTCTAATCCATAGCTATGATTTGCATTATTTGTATAATGCAACTGTATGCTTTAAGATCAAGTTTATAATCATTTGCTCCTGCTTGTTCGGGGAGCGAAACCAACACCCACAACCAAAAAACGAACCCCCTAAAATTATGAATCTTGAACTCAACGATAAATTGGCACTGGTCACAGCTTCCTCCGCAGGCATCGGTCTCGAAATCGCTCGCTCCCTGGCGGCCGAAGGTGCCCGGGTCATCATCAACGGACGCAGTCAAAAACGGGTGGATCAAGCCTGCGCGGACATCCGCTCACAGCTGCCCGACGCGAAGCTGGAAGGCTTGGTGGCGGACAATTCCACGGTCGAAGGCTCAGAGCAGACGCTGAAAGCCTTTCCCGAAATCGACATTCTGGTCAACAACCTCGGCATCTACGAAGCCGTCGGATTTTTCGAAGAGACCGACGAGGCCTGGCAACGTTTGTTCGAAACGAACATCATGAGCGGGGTGCGTCTGGCGCGTCACTACCTCAAAGGCATGCTCGACCGCAACCAGGGACGCGTGATCTTCATCTCCAGCGAATCCGGCATCAAGGCCGCTCCGGAAATGGCGCACTACAGTGCAACCAAAACCATGCAACTCGGCATCTCTCGCGCATTGGCCGAATTGACCAAAGGGACCCGGGTGACCGTCAACTGCGTTCTGCCCGGACCGACCCTCACCGAAGGCGTGCAGAAATTCATCGCCGACGTCTTCCCTGACCTCCCGGCTGCAGAAGCCGAGGCGCGATTCATCGTAGAGAACCGCCCTACCTCATTGATCCAAAGACTCATCAAACCACAGGAAATCGGCGATATTGTCACCTTCGTCAGCAGCGCCCGTGCCTCAGTCATCAACGGCAGCAACATTCGTGCAGAGGGCGGTATGGTGCAAAGCGCATTTTAATTGCATTATCAGCAAAAAAAGCCCCGCAAATGCGGGGCTTTTCAATAACAACGGTCGAAACTAACCTTCGATGCCTTTGCTCTTCAGGTAAGACGCCACCAAGGGTGGTGAGCGCCCTAGCGTCTGCGACAAATGAGCAGGGCGAGTGCGCCGATGACACCGAGCAGGACGGTGGAGGGCTCGGGGATCACGGCGACATCCGCGAGGCTGGTGCCGTAGAGCATGTTGTCGATCCTGAAGGTCTCGGTGCCGCTGCTGCTCGCAGCGACAACGGTCTGGACGAAATCCCCGTTCGCGAAGCTGAAAGTGCCTGCTGTCGCGGTGTCTTCGGCCCATGCGCTGATCTGGCCGGAGCCGGTTCCCACGCTTGCCCCGTCGAGGTAGGCGTCATCGCCGCCGCCCGCGATGAAGGAGTCCCACTGGTCAGCAGTCAGGGCGAACATGGTGGCAACGCCCTCGGTTGAGCCGCTCAGCGCGGTGCCGACATTTGTGTAGCGACCTATCATCATATAGGTGGTGTCGATTGCGAGGTTGTTCATGCCGTCTACGACGCTTGAATTGTCATAGGAAACGCCCGGAGTGATCACGTTATTCGTCGCCGCATCCGCGCGCAGACTTAAACGTGAGGCACCGGAGGTAGCCCCCGAAGTCGAGGTGATACGCGTGTAGCCAGCGCCGGAGCCTGAGGCTATGGAGCTGAAGTTGATGAGGTAGCTGGAGTACAGGGTACCGGTGTAGTCCGCGGCCAGCGAGAGTTGTGCTACGGCCACGCCACCGGTGCCTTTGGTGCCGAAGCTGGTTGCTTGGAGGGAGTTGCCGGATGCGCTGCTGTATGTGCTGAAGGCAAGACCTCCGGCCACGACGTTGAGGTTCTGTCCGGCGCCATCTCCGTTGAAGTCGTAGTCCCCCGTGAGGCCGATGGATCCGAGGGAGGCGTCCTGGCCGGAGCTTGAATTTGCAAGGGTTCCGGTGGCTTTTGAATCGTAATTCTCGGAAACGAGGATTGCGGCCTGGATGGAGCTGGCGGCGAGTAGAGTTCCCGCGATAACGAGGGTCTTTCTGAGATTTATTTTCATAACGGTTTTTATTTTTTCGGGGGGAAGAGGCTCGAGAGCACAGCTAATGTGCACGTACTTTAATTACATTAAATTAAAATCTATAATCAAAACGATGTCAACTATAGGATCTAAGCCTTTTGTTGCTCCTGTCACATCCGGAAAAGAGGAAAACCCTTCCCTTCCCGTGGCTCGCGCCACACGCGAGCAGGCGAACGGGGCTAAAATTCGGTCGGAGCTACAGCCCGAAAATCATTGCCCCACTTAACGTAATGCCATTCCGGCCTGACCCTATTTTCGTTCAAAATCGCAGCGGTCATGAAGACAAGAACCCGTATAGAGATCCCAGCTCATGTTCATAACGTCTACTTGCACGGCCTGGTGTGTGGTTGTGAAGGGTTAGCCTTTTTCATACTATGGGTTGCCCAAAACCAATGTCATACCCATCCAAATCTTGGGTACCAAATTCACGACATCCGTAGGGCTGATCACACACGCCATAATCAATCGTGGCTCCTCTGGCTACGAATTCAGAATAAAGCGCATCCACATCTGACACCCAAAAATAGATATTCCAAAGCTTGTCGGCCACAGTCCAGTGAGGAACAACATGCTTTGGGTCGTCGGCCTGACGGAGCATCACATACATGCCATCACGCTTTAGAATGACGAAATTCGGAGGTTCACCCCAGAATTGCTCATAATGAAATCCCATCGTATCTCGGTAGAAATTCGCGGCAGCCACAACATTTTTTACAAGGAGAACAGGGGCCGAGGCCGTAAGGTGGACTTTGGTTGGGGTGGTCATATTTTTGCTAATGTTTAGATGTGCGGATCGGGGACTCTCAGTTCGCTCCATATTTTTAATCGAATCATCACTCCATAAAGTCTGGTAGTTCACAACTACCTTTTGCATCGCCGCGGGAGATTTGCACGCTTGACGATGGGTAGCCTAAATGACGATTTGGTGAAAGGTGAGTATGCGCTCTGCTACCATCTGGGGCATCGCTTTCAGACTGATCGTAGTCTGCAAGGGTCACTAGAAGCTTGGCAAGGGATCGTAGGCCTTCAGGGTCTCCCCAAATTTGCACTTCAGTTTGTTGGCCTCGAACCACCGGGAAGATATCAAGTGCACCTGTCATAGCATCTGCGACTTCTATAATTTGATTCATCTCATATCCTTTTTTATTTCAAACGTTGCCCGCTCTGACTTTGTTCGGTACCGGAATTCATTTTGCCCGGTTGGTTTGCCTCGCAATAAACTTGGGTAGTTTGCGAGCAATGACCTAATAATTTGCATCGTCTCATTTGTTCCTTCACCTTCATACCCCGCCTGGTCCACGGCTGAAATAGCCATCCATCCAGGTATTGTAGGATCTCCCCCAGAACGTTTAGATGAGCGGATCGAGGTACGAGATTCGCTCTATGATTTTGTTGACGGGATAAAGTTACAGATACATTTATGGGGCGGGGAGATATCTGGTTTCTACCCAGAAATTTGGTAGGTTTTCGCATTCGTTTCTAAATTCAGAAAACTCCAACTGAAACAGTTCGCAAAATGACTCTAGTATTTCATTTTCTCTTTTTTTTAGAATGAATCTTTCTTTTAAATGTTCATCATATCGAGTTACCAGATGCTCGACATCCTTGATGTTAATACCATGCGCAGTGAGTGCTTCATCGCTTTTAGACAATTCGTTCAGCTTTCGAAGAACACATTGAATTTGTTCATCATCCTCATTCAGAATGAATGTAATTTGAATCGACTGGGAAAAGTCTGTTTTGGGTTGCGTCTGAGCTTTTTTTTTTGGGGGGGCATGTACACACCCAACCAAGAAGATAAATAACATTAGTGGTGTGATACGCATGATATTATATGGTTAGTCAACGTCCAAGCTGTGCGACATGAGGCACGAATGTTCGCACCAGCACTTGGTTCGCTTTTGTTCATTCAAAGAGACCAGCGGGTTTAAACTCAATATTCTTCCAATCATTAGCTTCTGCCAGATCGATAATCCTTTGGGTGCAGTAGAGATCATGGTTATAATAGCCTTCATGTGAAACCAAATCACCACCATGATATTTATTTTTATGATATACCTTGGGTTTTGGGGGCCATGGACTCGGGAGAGGAGAGAGAATCGGTTTTCCCTCTGGATTCAGATCAACCCTCATTCTTTCCCAGTATGGATAAATTTCAGGTTTGGCTTCAATCACGAAATACCTTGGAGCTTCCGGTATCTTCAAACGGCTTTTTTTGTTATTTTCAATGCCGGCAATGGGAAACTCTGTAACATCCAGCAGTTCAATTTCGGCATTCCTTAAATCTTTAACCACTTTTTCGCTAACGAAGTAAGAAATATGGCCGCCACCACAATACAGAATGTCCGGCCAAAGTCTTTTTGTTGAGTCTATTTCTATGCCCGGTTTGGAACCGCATAATTTTATAAACTCATCGTTCCTTTCCTTCATCCGAGGATGCACAAAGCTCTTACGATCATGCAATGGGGCATAGCCTACAGCATACGCATATGGACTGCCGTAGGTGTCACCAGCTGATATTTTATAAAGCTCTGTATTCATTTTCTAGAGCGAACGTCTACCCGCAATGACTTGTTCATTGGCGGGAATTGTTGAATTTCCTCATATCGATTATTGTTTCCATATTACTGTTCTTTCTTCTGGCTTAGGTTTTCTGATATGCCCATCCGGATCGATCACATAAAATCCCTCACCAGGAAGTGGAGCCGGCCGCAACGCTCGATCCCAAACGTGCACCCACACCATTGGAGCGCCACGGTACACACCCTCATATTGACGTGCGTTTTTGTGTATTGTAATCCGAGCATCTTTATCTGCGGGAAGTTTTATTGCTTCGACAACAACTTCATTTTTATAAATAATTTTAAAGTGTGCACTGGTATGCACATCGTTTTTCAGGACGACGTTCCCGAGTATGCACACCTCCTTTCGGTCTAAGCCTGTGTATGTCCATGAGTGTTCATTAGGCGAATACTCCACAGTGACCGTTTCCTCCGCATAAAGGCAGAAGGAGAAAATGCAAAATATCAATTTGTATATGAGGGTTATCTTCATCGTATTCATTCAACGCCTAGGCGCTGCGGACCCAAAATATGAGGGTTCGCAGACGTCTTTGGTTGTGAATTTGTTTTGTAACAGTAATCGGCATTTTTTAAAAGTTTTTCTGACGGAGGTATTCCATAAACTGTAGATCTTGTTCTGTCATTTTGGATTTATCAGCTTCTGCAAGCAACCACTTTACCGGATAAATTTCTCCACGACGTATGCATTCTGTGAATGAACTATCCGGAGACATCGCTTCCAAATAGTCAGGATCAAATACCTTTTCGACCAGACAAGCAAATGTTTCGAGTTCGTGTTCTTTATTCAAATCTGATCCTCACAACGTTTAGATGAGCGGATCGAGGTACGAGATTCGCTCAATATTTTTGTTCTGTTTCACTCTATTGAGACTCCAAGGTCAATATATTGCATACAGTCTTCACAGACAAGAACCATGCACTCTTCTGATGGAGGTGAAGGGTTTTTCGGTTCAAGGTATTTCTTTTTCATCCTCTTCTTGCAGGATGGGCATTGTCGGGAAATAAAAAAATCAAATCGAAAGAGCGCAAAGATCCCTAGCGCCATTATGAACCCCATGAAATATGTTCCGGGTGCACCAACTAAATTTCGAGACTGTAACTCTGATAAAATCAAAAAAATTGCAATTATGCCAATGAACATTGATAACTTCCCGAAAATCAAACGTAAGAAGTAGTATTTGATGCTTCCGGCGAGTTTGTATGATTCAATTTCTTTCATTTCCTATACAGAACGTTTAGATGATCGGACCGCGTACTCGCGGTTCGATCGATGTTATTGTTGTCTATCCTCATCAATTTGTTGAATCATAGCTATAACGATTTTGGCTTCAGCACGTGGTTTAATAAGTTGAATCAAGCAGTAAACAAAAGCAAATAAGTTAACCGTAAAAATCATATATCCCAAGGTAATCGAAATGCTTTCCTGAATTGCAGACAATTTTATAAATTCAGGTGAAGCTCCCGATATTAACTCCATCTCAAGAACTTGCACTATTAAATATTTTGTCCGAACGAGTGCTAAGCATGCCATAACCCCAAAAAACAACATCAATATTGGCCATACAACAAATCGATACCGAAGTTCGCGTTTAAGTTTATGGTGGAGTGCGTCAATTTCGGGGGTTCGTTCCATTATTAAATTCTCCAGACAACGTCTAGGCGCTGCGGACCCGAAGTATGAGGGTTCGCAGGCGTTTTTGGTTGGGATTATATCTTTTCATCGTTTTACCCATTGTTTTACCCAAGATTGCGCCTCACTTTTTGCTGAATTAAGTGAGTCAGTTTCTCCGCCAAATATTGCACAGCCGATATCTTCATGGAACATGGCCCAGGAGTACATGCCTTGATTCGTAGATCGCCCGATTTGGGATGAAACTTTCGAGCCTTCTATATCTCCATAATAGTATTCTGATTTCCCGTCTGTCATTCGCCAGGCGATATTCATTCTTCACTCTCCCAACGTTTAGATGAGCGGACCCGAAGTATGAGGGTTCGCTCGATATTTTTGTTGTGGTGTATCAACTCCTAGAAATGATCTCCAATCGAACCCAATATCTTTTCCAAGATCTTTTAGAAAAATAATCGGATTATCTTCTGCCAACTTTGGATCCAGAAGCAGTTGATCCACTTCCCATGACAGGCTTTCTTTCCTGTTCCCATCATCAATCCATGATTGGATTCTATTGCTAAGATCTTTGAAACTCTCCATCTCGATTTCTTTACCATTATCTCCAGCCAAGTGAAGCGGTGACACATCGAGTATTCGGGCAAGATTTCTGAATTCTCGGATGGTCAAAACGAAATCCCATTCGTCCTGAGAGTTTTCAAGATCATAGTAGCTCGGGAGATTTAGGCCCATCTTCGTGGCTACCTCGTTTACCGAGAAACCCTTCTTTTTACGAAGGTATTTGATTCGTTCGGGGATATTCATTTCAATTTACACAACATAGTATTAAACAGCCGTAAATTTACTGGTAAATTTAGCCGTTCGTATATGATTTTTTAAATGATTGCGATTCAAGCATTTGGAATTCATAGGGAGACTCAATACCCTCTCGCGTAAATTTACCAGTAAATTTAGGGGTAAATTCACGCGTAAATTTAGGGGATGATTTTCGTTCATACTTTCGACGCCAGGTCTGTGGTTTTTTGCTAAAAAAGGTAGCGCATGGGATGGCGTTCCATTCGGTATCTTTCACCTAAGGAAAAGAGGCTCAAATAATATGCTCTGTTCTGCATACGGCAAGTGAATCATGCGTGATACGCAGACCTTACCGAGTCGACTCTTACAGCATCGATAAAGTCCGCGGAATAGTAATATCTCGGATATCGTTGTTCCTTTACCCCTGTTCAAAGTGATGATTAAACAGATGGCCAGCATTCACGATACCCCGAAGTTAGAGGACTGTAGATTTCAACTTCATTTAGGTTTAAATGAACCCTTCATCTCCACAGGCGTTATTCTCCCTCCACCGATTCTTCGATGACGATGACTTCTTCTCCTAGAGGGGCTTCAGCGACCTGTGCTTTCAACACCGCAATCTGACCTTGGCGTGCCAAGTTCGCTGAATTGCCTAAAATGCGGGCCGCCTCTTGGGGCGCATGGAATCCCATCGAATTTTCAGAAGAAATGAAGTCTAAGTACCATTGCGCCTGTTGCTGCAGTTCGCGAGCGGTCTGCAAGGCTTCTTCAGGTACTCCCGCCTCTTGGGCTTCGACGATGGTATGAATCAAATCTTCTACCGCCACCCCCGCATTTTGTAGCAGTTCATAGTTTCGACTCTGTATGCCATCCACTCGGGCCAACAACTCAGTTTCGGACACCGCATGACAGACCTGACAAGCCCGATTCACATTCAACAGCGGACTCCGTACCCAATGATCAGAAATCTTGCTCGCGCCATCGCGCATATACGGCATATGACAATCGGAACAGGATACCCCTGCCCTCGCATGAGTCCCTTGACTCCAGGTTTCAAATTCGGGATGCTGCGCTTTAAAGATTTTGGCGCCGGTTAACTTATGCACATAGTCATAAAACTCTCCCCCATCCGGGAATTCTTGTTCTTGCCAAAAAGCTTCCATCTCTTCGATTTTCAACCCATTACCCCAAGGAAAGGTCAACGGCATTTTATCGCCACAATAATATTCCACATGACACTGCCCACACACAAACGAACGCATTTCGCCACGGGTGGCATCCGCATTCGGACTGTAAGGTTCGGTGCGGCCGGAATCCCGCCATAACTGAATCGAAGGCAAATGAGGAACCTCCGCATCAGATTCCGCCAAAGCCTGAATGCCTAAAATAAATCCGGGACGGGTCACCCGCAATTGCATCGTATCCGGAGCATGACAGTCGACACAGGAAACGGGATGCGCATTTCCCGATTCGTGCAACAACCCATTAATTTCTTGATACGACATCTGATGCGAGGCTTTAAATCCTGCCATTTCATCCCCATCTCCCAGTTCACGATACACGGGCATCAACGACGCGTGACAATGCAAACAAGAACCCGATTGAGGCGCTTGATGTCGTTCGGTTTGCTCCTGATCCACCAACATGTAGGCATGTCCACGACGTTCGCGATAATCAATGGCAAAGGCATAACCCTGATAGATCGTAGTCAACCAAGGATAATCTTCAGCCTTCTCTACGGGTAACGATTCACTCCCCCCATGCCCCCCAAAGCGGGTTTGCGTGGTTAAAGAGGTTTGTTTGTAGAGATCATATTGCTTGGGCCAATTCCGTCCCCACACCTCCGGGTCTGTGGTATCTTCGGTCACCTCCACTAAACGAACATAGGGCGTAGCCGCCTCTGATTTGCGTTGCTGAATGTTTACCAACAACGCACTGACCGCAACCGTGCCGGCAATAGTGACAAAATAGATCAACAGGAAAATAAGTCTGGTACGCTGTTGTTTGCTCATGGGTTCTCTCCGCTTAGTTCTGATACTCTTAAAGGTCCGCCCAATGCGGCACGTGGGCCATGCCCTACTCGGGCATGACAATGCACACAGCTCACCGCTTGCAGAGGTTCGTCCTCATGCAGGGTGATCCCATGCACCATGTCATCATGACACTCCACACAATTGGCTTGCAGAATGGCCGCATTTTTTTCCTTAATCATGATGGGCTCATGAAAATCCTGAAACGTAAAACCTTTCGAATGGTGATAGCCATTCTCAATTTTGGCGATGTATTTACCAATAAAGTCGTGCGGTAAATGACAGTCCACACAGGTGGCCACATGATGATGCCCCGATTTCATCCACGAATCGTACTGCGGCTCCATAATATGACAGTTGGCGCAGGCTGCAGGGTCTGTACTTAAATACGACAGCCCTTCAGCATGGTCCATCGTAAACAATCCCACACCCGTAAATACGCCAAGAAATACGGCGAAGAGCAAGATCAGTCGTTTCTGATATAAGGGCAGTGGCAACTTCATTTCTCGTATTTTCAATCAAATCGAATTAAATCACAAGGTTTAATTTTTCTATTCATCGCTTTTGCAGCGCTTCCGTAACAAACGGCAATAAATATAAGCAAGAGAGGAGATGAAGTAGGGTTGTGACTTGATTTTTTCACCTTGCATCTTATGTGCAGGCTCCTTCACATTTTATCTTAATCCCATCAACCCTTAGGAGAATTCACATGAGTACTCAAACCAAGTCATTTAAGACCGAGGTCAGTCAACTGCTGGATCTCGTAATCCACTCCCTCTATTCCAACAAAGACATCTTTCTACGTGAGTTGATTTCAAACGCATCCGACGCCATTGATCGCGCTCGTTTTGAAGCGGTAGCCAACTCCGACATCCAAGAGCCCGAAGGCGGCTGGAAGATTAAGTTGATCGCCGACAAAGAAGCCAAAACCCTGCAAATCGTCGATAACGGCATCGGTATGAATGCGGAAGAATTGGAAACCAATATTGGAACCATTGCCAATTCCGGCACCAAAGCCTTCCTCAAACAACTTTCCGAAGCGGACGCCAAAGACCGTCCCGAACTGATTGGTCAATTTGGTGTAGGCTTCTACGCCTCATTCATGGTCGCCAGTAAAGTAGAACTCGTCACCCGTCGTGCAGGCGAAGAAAATGCCTGGCACTGGGTTTCCGAAGGTGACGGCACCTATGAAGTTTCTGAAGCCTCCCGTGATCACTTTGGTACCACCATCACCTTGCACTTGCATGACAATGAGGATGCCACCGATTACACTCAGGAATACAAACTCCGTGAAATCGTCAAACAGTATTCCGATTACATCGCCTTCCCTGTGGTCATGGATGTGACCCGTAAAGAGAAAGACGAAGAAGCCTCCGTGGAAGGTGAAGACCCCGTTTTCACTGAAATTACCGAAGAGGAAACCCTCAACTCCATGCAGGCCATTTGGACCCGCAACAAGTCTGAGATTACCGACGAAGAATACAACGCCTTCTACAAAGGCGCCTTCCACGATTACGAAGACCCTTCCAAAGTGATTCAGTGGTCCGCAGAAGGCACCACCGAATTCAAAGGTCTGCTTTTCTTCCCTCAAAAAGCTCCTTTTGATCTCTTCTACAACGAAGATGCCAAAGGATTACACCTCTACGTCAAACGTGTGTTTATCATGAATGACTGCAAAGACCTGCTCCCCTCTTACCTGCGCTTCGTCAAAGGTGTGGTCGACAGTTCCGATCTGAGCCTTAATGTTTCTCGTGAAATTTTGCAGAACAATCCTCTGGTGCGCCGCATTGGCAAAAACGTGACCTCTAAAGTCTTGAGCACCCTCAAAAGCATGCAGTCCAAAGAGCCGGAAGCCTATGCGGCATTTTGGACCGAGTTTGGCCGGGTCATCAAAGAAGGCATGCACACCGATCATGCCAACAAAGACAAAATCAGCCACCTGCTGCAATTTGAGTCTTCCAAAACCGAAGCGGGCAAAACGATCAGTCTCAAGGACTACATCAACCGCATGCAACCCGATCAAAAAGAGATCTACTTCCTCAGTGGTGAAAACCGTCAGATGGTGGAAAACTCTCCTTTATTGGAAGCCTTTAAAGCCCGCGATCTGGAAGTACTGTTCTTTGTAGACACCATCGACGAATGGGTGATTCCCGCCTTGGACAGCTACGAAGAAAAACCCCTCAAAGCCATTAACCGTGGGGGTGTCGATCTGGATTCCGAAGACGAAAAGAAAGAGAAAGAAGCATCCCGCAAACAGGCTGAAGAAACCTACAAACCTGTGGTCGAAGCCCTCAAAACTGCTCTGAAAGATCAGGTCAAAGATGTTCGTTTGTCCGACCGCTTGACCGACTCTTCCGCCGTATTGGTCGCGGACGATTCTGGACTGGATGCCAACATGGAACGCATGATGAAAGCCATGGGACAAGCCGTTCCAGAAAGCAAACGAACCCTCGAACTCAATGCCCAACATCCCGTCATGGAAAAATTAAAAGCCATGGTGGAAGCCAACGCTGAGGATGAAACCATTGGTGAATACGGAGAACTGCTCTTTGATCAGGCCCTCCTCACCGAAGGCACCCCCCTTCCCAATCCCGCAGCCTTCGCGAAACGGGTGAGCAAACTCATGGCTACTGTCTAAAAAACTTACTGGACAAGTTCCCCTTTCTAGGGGAACTTGACCCTATGAAAAACCTCTTATCACCTCATAGCACCCACCCCTTCCTCCAAGGTGTGGGACTTCTTTCCATTCGTTTAATGTTCGGACTCGGCATGCTCATGGGACATGGATGGGGAAAACTCATGAGTTTTTCGGACCTTTCAAGTTCATTTTCAGATCCCTTGGGTATCAGCCATCTTGGAAGCCTTATCGCAGCCATCTTTGCGGAGGTGGTTTGTGCGGCTCTGGTCTCCTTAGGCCTCTTCACCCGCATAGCCTTGCTCCCGCTGATCTTCACCATGATCATCGCCGCCTTTGTGGTACATGGTAACGATCCTTTTGCCACCCGGGAAAAAGCCCTGCTTTATTTGGCAGCCTATATAGGACTATTTTTCACCGGCCCCGGAAAACTTTCATTGGATTCCAAATTACATCGACATGGATGAGTCGGATTACCCTTCAAGAGAAGCCTATGTCGAAGCACGTCTGGCTTTTTTAAGAAAACGGCTAAAAGATTTAGGCGAATGTGGCTTTTACAATGCACCCGGCATGGATCCGGAGATGGAACTTGCATTTTTAGAGCAAGTCTACGCCATCGAAGCCGAACCCTGCATCACCTACGCCCACCAACTCATTTCCAAGGGCGTCGAACTCCCGCCCCCCAATGTGTTGGATGATGAATGCCTCCACCTTAAAGTGTGGGAAGTCATTCACGCCTTATCAGAATTGCGGGTCTTCCTCGAAAATACCGGACACTTAAGCGACCGGGAACTGTACCAAAAACTCTGGAGCGACTCGCTCAATGAGTTCACCTGGGACATGTCACATTGTTGCAACGGCGCCATGCATTTGGATCTTTTGGGCAGTGGGAGCGAAGAAGACACCCGCATTTGGCTCGCGTACTATGCCGATGACATGCAACGCGAAGAATGGCTCGAACAGTTCCCTGATGAGGAGCTACCGGATCAAAAAAAATTGGCCTGTGACCGCGATCAACATTTGCCACAACCCGATTATGGCTTAGGCGAAACCGACGACTTCTGACCCTAACGCATTTCCAAAAGTTCCAGTAGAAAAAAGCGGCACTGCACCAAATGCGTTTCCAGATTCCGAATTCGTTTGTACAAATGCGCGCTGCCAAATACCCCGGGTAATGCGATCACCAATCCGAATTGCGTCGTGAGCAAGGCACTGCTGATGCCTTCCGCAACCTGAGAGCCTGTATCTCCTCCCCCTACAGCCACCGCATCAAAGGTATGAATCATTCCCGCCACCGTGCCCAGCAACCCCAACAAGGGCGCCGCCGCGGTCAAGGCACTCAAGGTAATCATTTCTTTTCGTTGCTGAGTGCAAAACCCCTCCTCAACCGCAACCAATGCCGACATGGTATTCGCCCCCTGCTTGACCTGAGATAGGGCCTGCGCATACCCGAGCATAATCGGAGTGGCGCAATCCACCATCTCTTGAGAAAGGGACCCCACATTCAACCCTTTCTTTTCCAAAAGCACCAGCAACTCTCGCAGTTGTTTTGACAAATCCCGCATCGAAAATTCACTGCGAAAAATTTGAGCAAAAATCAACATCGAGGTCAGCGCCAACGGTAGCAACAAATAGCCACCATCTCCCCAAGTGGAGAAAATACCCTCAAAACCCTTCATCAAACAGCAGGGGTTGAAGATTTAAGCACATTCACCAACTGCACACCACTCTGCTCCAAGTCTCCCAAAAGGGATTTGGCCCGTCGCGCCAAGAAAGCGTGCACCAGCAAAATGGGAATGGCGATAATGAGCCCGACTTCAGTCGTCACCAACGCTTCCGAAATCCCCCCGGAGAGCGGGGCCGAGTTGCCCGTGCCAAACAAGGTAACCAACTGAAAGGTGTGAATCATGCCCGTCACCGTACCCAACAAGCCCAGCAAAGGCGCCACCCCTCCAAACACCGCCAAGGTGCCTAGCGAACGCTCCAAGCGTGGCACCACCGCCAATACATGCTCGTGGATGATTTCTTCTAAATGCTCGCGAGAGGCTTTGCGATGCTGCAGCGCGGCCGTCACCACAGATTTCAAAGGGGATGCAAGTTTTGCAGCTTTCTCCATACCTTCGCTCTCCCTGTCATCCGTCACTGCCGACAACCAATCGAGGGTTTCCACATCTAAACGCACCTTCATCCGCTTCAAGTCCACCCACTTATGTAGAGACATGACCAATGAAATCAGCCCCAATAACAGCAAGGGATACACAATCGCTCCCCCTTTCCGTAAATGGTCGACCACCGACCCTTTCGCCTCTTCCACCTTGATCGCATCTCCACCCGAAACATCCAAGGGCAACCAGGCCTCTTCCTGATTCGCAAGCGCAGACAACGCATCAAGTTCCTCATCAGAATCAAAACTGTACAACCCCGGCAACACACTATTGGCCCGCGGCACTACCACGCCACCCGTATTTTCATTCACAAAATAACCCACAGGACCCAACACCAGTATGGTTCCACTTTGCTCGCGACCCGCGGCATCCAATACCCGGCCCGGATACGCGTACCCTCCTCGACGGGCATTCATCCACATCAAGGCCCCTCGCCACAACTCTTCAGGGCTCCCTTGCACATGTTCTTGGACAAAACTCAGTTCGGCCACAGCTACCCGGGCTTCAACGGACCGGCGGTATTCAGAAAAGACAGAGTCCACAAAATCAGTTTCCTGCCGAAGCTGTATGACATCTCTCTGTAAATGATCACGTTCACTCTGTCGTAAATTTTTGGCATTCCGCATTTGCGACACTTCTTTTCTCAAGGCGATGGCCTTCGCCTGCAATACATTCAATTCCGTCGCTAACGGAAGTCGTTCGGCTTGAATGTGAGCGCGAAGCTCATTTAATTCCTGTGTACTCTCCTGCACATCCTTACGCGTTTCGAGGACAACCTCCTCAAAAGAAACCGACGATTGTGCCCAGATCTGGGACACACTCAAACCAAGAAACAGCAAAACCTTTTTCATGGTTGTATCTCCTCAAGTTCAAAAAGTTGCAGAGGAACCTCTACAAATTGAGGCATTTGTTTTCCATCCAACATCTCTAACAACCTACGAACCTGCGGAGCCAAATTTGGACGCGTTTGCCAATCCCACGCCTCGGCATCCGGACGCCCCACGCCTGCCCAATCATCATTGGTGGATACCGCAAACGCCAGCGCCTGCCCTAAATAGATCACATCCACTTCGCGACGCCTACCCTCATCATCAGGTAATAAAAGTTTGCTTGCATGAAAATCACCCAACAGCGATTCCAATTGCGTAAAAGCCGCCGCCACGGCTTGCACCCGGTCCACCACCCGCTTTTCAGAATTCAACTGCAGATCGAGCTGCAAAAATTCGGGCAACTGATTATTCTGCTCTACCAACGCTTGCTCCATTTCAGACAACAAGGGCGTCAAGGCGCTCAGCCCAGCTTGCAAATTTTCTTTTTCCTGCAGCAACGTGGCCTGCTCCTGATCCACGGTCGAACTAAAAGCTTCAAACTCCTCCTTTTCAGCCTCCAACGCTTCAATTTCCTTCAGCAACAGCGCCTGTTCTTGCTGTAAAAACGCTTTCTGCTCCTTCCATATTCTTTTTTCATTGGCAATTTCCAGACGCAGTCCCGTCCAGGTCTCTACCAGGTCCTCCAAAGGGTCCAAGTCCACTTTCTTCACTTCCGCGGCGAAAGAGTCCCCACAGGACAAAAACAGAATAAGGTAGAGGAAAAAAAGTCGATTTTTCATGAAAGAACATTTAACGCACTGTCTAAAAAAGGAAAGCCGGAACTCCCCTCAGCTTATTTTTGAACCCAAACTGCATTCTGAATAGAAAAGCGCCTTCGTTTTTTGTTTTCACCCACTATAATTCAGGTAGAGTGTTGAAAAATTAAGAAGCCCGTTTATCTTACTTCATATACAAAATACTTATGAGCAAACATCTGGACATCTCCCCCTTAATTAAAGATTGGCATTTTGACCCCGGCCAAGTCACCGCGCGCATGGTAGACGTGGAGGGGCAAGAATTGGCAGAAGTTCAACTTCGTTTGGATCTCGGGATCCTTCAGATGAAACTGAACGGACGGCCCGACGGTCAACAACCCCACGGCTACGAAAGCGCATTAAAATACTATCGCCAACGCATCCTCACCGAACGTCGCAGTGGCTATCGCTTAGACAGTGACGCCTGCACCGAACTCCAACAAGAATGCGTACAAGTCTACTACCGCTATCTCGCCTTGATGGTGCTCAAAGATTTTGAACGGGTCATTCGCGACACCGCCCACAGCATGGAAATTTTTGATTTGGTCGAAAAATACGCCGAGTCAGAAGACATCATGTGGGACTTCCTCCAGTTCAAACCTTACGTCATCATGATGAACACCCGCGCCAAAGCTGAAAAACTGGCCGCCGAATTGGACCTGGACGAAGCCATCCAACGCATTGAAATCGGCATGAACGAAATTGAAGCCTTCCTCGTCAAAATGGATGATGATCCCGAAAGCGTCGAAGACTGTCAGGAGTTAGGCATGCTCGAAGACTTAATTCGCGATTTACGTGACCGCAGTGACGAAAAAAACCCCGTCATCGCCCTGAAACAAAAATTGCAACATGCCATCCGTGCCGAAAACTTTGAAGAAGCCGCTAAATTGCGTGATTCCATTCAACAAATGGAAGTCGCTTCCAAAGCATAAGCGCCCTTCTAACCTAAACCCATCTTCCGACATTCGGAAAAGACAAAAACAAAACTTCCGACCGTCGGAAGTTTTTTTTTGCCCTACACATCCTTAGAGCGATGAGGGCAACGTTTAGACGGATCGCTCAGATCCAAACGCCCCCCACCCTACACTCAAAGATAACATACCGAAGAGTGTTGGCCCCAAAAAACAGCGCCTCCCTTGAAGCGTGACGGGTTCTTGTGTCCATCTGACCTCGAAAGTTCAGGTTCACCGGAAAAATCGTGTTCGAAACCTGGACAAAAACACAATCCACAGAAAAACCTCACAGGTAAATCGAATCTGAGGAATCGAAGCCACGCAAGCCCAACTCAGAAAAGGGTTACTCCCCCCCCCATAGCAATCCCCGGCTAAGCCCAACAAGGTGCTAAACAATGTTGCGGCAATACTGAGTTGACTGGGAAGAGAAAAGGAAGGAATTGGTGAAGCTCGGTATCGGGATCGGGATCGCAATCGAAACCGAAGACATGAAATGCCTATTTACTCCGTTTTTCGATACCGATCCCGATCCCGATCCCGATACCGATACCGATTTACCCCATTCGAATAAGTACCCGCTCAAGAAGATAAAACGAATTTCCATGACACCTGAAACAAAATATGATCAAAATAATAGTCAACCATGCGTCCAAGCGAACCGCGGGTACACGGTCCACTTAACTTGAGAGTTCAATAAGGAATTTAATCATGCCGTATGAAGTCAATGATGCTATCAGTTTCTTTCTTCCGCCAGAATCCAAATCTGTACAGCCTCTCGATTACGATTGGGATGAGGCAACAAATGCTATCATTTTCACCTCTGACTATGACCCAGGTTCATTTTCGAAATGGCTCAAAGGCTTATCAAAACATTACACTCAAATATGGGGTGCCTCATCCCAAGTATTTGTAGAAGATGACGACGACCTTGGTTGCGTTAGCTTTTGGATGACTCGTGAGAAGGGTGTACATCCAATGTCAAAAATTCAAATCGATTCGCATGTAGCATACACTAAGATAGAGGATTCTTTTGAAAATTTGAATGCTTGGATAGGATCTGAGCTTTTGAGTAAGCTTATGGATGAAGACAAACCTTCAACCATTGGAATGATCCGATTTAGACCCGAAAACTGATTTGAACAATACGGCCAACTGAATCTCATACTTCGGGTCCGGTTGTCTAGACGTTAGGAGAGTAGAAAATGGGATACGATTTAATGTTTGAGAAAGCGAAAGATGCCTCTTCTATCAACTTCCCGTGCGAATATGGGGAATTCGAATTGGAACCGAATAGTTTCCCTTGGACTGAACTAAAAAAGAAATTACTCGAGATGGGTGCAAAAGAGAACCCAGGACCTGATTCACTTATCCTTGAGGTGCCAAACAGAGGAACAATTCATATCACCGGATCGAATAAATATGCAAACTTGGATATGCATGCAGACTGGTCTGTGGTGAAAGACCTTTTTGAATGGATTCGGTTTCTCGACCCAAACGTTGTCCTTGCCGATACTAACGAGGGTGTGTATTATGATCCAATCAGTTTCGATGCATTTGCAAGAGAATGCGGAGTTGATTCCTAACCATAAGGCCAACCGAACCGTTATACGTCAAATGGCGTTCAGAGTTAACCAACATCATGAATAGACTAGCTTCCATCGTAATATATGTTCCAGGCAACGCTAAAGAAATCTTAGATTTTTATGTGGCGGCTTTCGACTTAAAATTAAAACACTATGACGAATCTTTTGATTTCGGTGAGCTAGATACGGGAGAAACTACTATCGCAGTAGCGAATCATTCGGCAGGGAAATTCATGGTTGGTGACGGCTATGAACAAGAAGCAGATGGTTTTCCTAAAAATACCGAATTGGCATTTATTGCCGATGATGTCGGGATGGCCTACAGTATGGCGGTCAAAAATGGTTGTATCGGATTGTGTCCGCCTAAAGATATGCCTTGGGGTCAAACTGTGGCATATGTAAAGAGTATAGAAGGCACATTGGTCGGATTGCTCTCAAAGACACCAGCAACATAACTATCGAGAAATGACGTATACTCCACTACGTTGCGCTGGACGTCGCTGACGCTCCGCCTTTTATGTGGGCGTTGAAGGAAAAATATGAAACTACTCACAACTGCATTGAAATGCCTTCTGACTTGGCTAACTGTTCTAGTCATGCTGTTATTGCTGTCCTCAGTATTTTTAAGACTTCGGTTTAAAGAAGCTGTAAAAATGACGAAACCTGATTACGAATATGTAATTCAGCCTAAAGATCAGAAAAATGTAAATAGATATATTGTTCTGAAGGAAAAATACACAATTGCGTCATTTATTGCATCTTTGATCATTTTACCATCTGCTGTTGCCCTGTCTAAAATTGAACCTTGAACCGGACAGACATCAACCACGCGGCCAACCGAATCGTGAGTACACGGTCCGGACAGCTGGCCGTTCAATACACTGGCATAGTCTTTAATGACTCGGGAAAGCTTGTCGCTGATATTTATCAGCAGAAAAATGATCGCTCCAGAGAGTTCAGAACGCAGCTCAAATCTCAGAAGAATAAGCGATAAAAGATGACAATTTAAGGGCCTACATCAAACAGGCAATTGGTTTCTAACCCATAAAAAAAGTGCATCTCACATTTTTCACAGCTGTTAAGAGCGTTTCGTGTCGAAGGCATCCAGTCCAAATAAGCCAATGATTTCGTTCACCACTTCTGCGGTACGCAAGCGGTCGACATCTATCTGATGTGAGAACTGTACATAATACCCTTCCCTCGCTTTCATGAGTTTTTGAATTTGCCCATATGGATCTTGTCCATGCAACAACGGTCTACGGGGATCATTTCCCACCCGTTTAAACACCGTTTCTGGGGTTAACCTAAGGCAAACAACTCGAGGCAATGACAACAATTGTTTTAGATTATCGGCTTCGGTGACAATCCCTCCCCCACAGGACACCACAATTTCCTCTTGCTGCGAAAACTGATCCAATACCGCCTTTTCTCGCAAGCGAAATCCAGACTCGCCTTCTTTTTTGAAAATTTCAGAAATAGGCATCTGGGCTTGGGCTTCAATTTCGTGATCCAAATCGACCCATCCCCAGCCCAAACGTTTCGATAGTAATTTACCCACCCGGGTTTTACCTGAGCCCATGAAACCGACTAAAAATATCGGCTCTTCGCCACTCATAAAGTAGAACCCATCAAAAAATTCATATACCAATCAAACAGGCCATCGCCTCCGAAAACCCAAATCATGGCCGCCGCAGATAAATAGGGTCCGAAAGGAATTCGCCCTCCCAGCTCTCCCTTTTTCATGGCGATCAAGGTGACCCCCACAATCGATCCGAGCATGGCGGAAACAAAGACCACAAACAAGGTAGCCGGCGCGCCGAGAAAAGCGCCGATCGCCCCCAGCAACTTCACATCGCCAAAGCCCATGGCATCTTTTTTGAAGGCCAATTTTCCAAAGAATCCTACCGCCCACAACATGCCAAATCCTAATGCAGCTCCTTTTATAGAAGCCAACAATCCCAGCATCCACTCGCTCTGTCCATGCAATTCAGGCACCAAGGCACTCAGAGGAATTCCTATAAGAATGCCCCCCCAAGTCACCCGATCCGGAATCCAAAAATCATCTAAATCCACACCGGTACCCAAAAGCAATCCAAAGGTCATTAACCAATGGCAAAGCATCACCCAGGACGGGCCTTCCACAATCCATAACCCTAAAAACAGCGCGCCTGTGATCGCTTCAATAATGGCGTAACGCACCGAAAACCCTACCCCACAGTTTCGGCATTTCCCCTTTAAAATAAACCAAGATAATACCGGAATATTGTCATACCACGCCACCGGTTTATTGCAGTTAAAACAATGCGAACCAGGCCAAGAAACCGACATTTCTTTTTGAATGCGATAAATACACACGTTGAGAAAACTCCCCCAAATTGCCCCAAAAATCCACACCATCACCCATATAAAGGGGGATTGCCAATATTCGGGCGGAAAAAGTTCAGGATCAAAGAGGGCCATTAGTTTTCATCTCCATATACATGATTGCGTAAGGCGGTTCTCATCACCTCAACCGGAACCGTTTGCCCGGTCCAAATTTCAAGGGAACGCACCCCCTGATGTAATAACATTCCCAGCCCATTTACCGCCTGCGCGCCCGCAACTATGGCAACCTTCATCAACGGGGTCTCTTTCTTCACATAGGTCATATCCAAGAGACAATGACTTGGAAGAAAATGCTCCGTCGTCAATAGTGTGTCATCCCCGTCCTTCATCCCCAAAGAGGTCGATTGCAACACCACATCGCACGACTGTGTCTCTTCAATCGAAGGGGGCCATGTGGAGGCACAGGTCACATCCACTGCGGGAAAACGATGGCATAACTCCGTCGCCAAAGCCTCGGCACGACTCGTCGTACGATTCGCTAACAAAATTCGAGTCGCCCCATCCGATGCGGCCTGCAAGGCCGCGGCTCGGCCCGCTCCCCCACATCCCAATAACAACACTTTCTGACCTGAAAATCCTTTGCCAAACGCTTCTTCCACCGCATGCCGCAGACCGTAGCCATCGGTACTATGTCCTTCCATCGACCCGTCCGCATGAAACACCACCGTATTCACCGACCCCGATAATTTTGCCGTTTCTGACAGACGCGCGATATTTTGAAACGCCACTTCCTTAAGAGGAATGGTTAAATTGACCCCGCCAAAACCACGCTTTGCAAAAGTAGCTAACGTATCCATTAACTCTTCAGGTGGGGTATCAAATGCCACATAGACAGCATTCAGTCCCATGGCTTGCAGGGTAGGATTGTGCATGGCCGGACTTAAGGAATGCGAAATGGGATGCCCTAACACCCCGAATACTCGGGTAAGCGCTGAAATTGAAAATGGTCTCGAAGTCATGAAGTAACCCGTTTTTATACGTTCGAACGAATATCCAACAGCCCTGCCCCAAGAGCAACCGTAGGTTCTGATGATGCGAAAAGCGGCTGCAAGTTACGGTCTGTGGAGGTCATAGCTCCGTACCTATCCTTCGACCCGAAAGAAATCAACTGCGGAAAGCCCGAAGAACCAAAGAACAGGTCGCTCACCCGCAGCGGTCTCTTAGTTTATCCGACAGCTCATGCCCTTTCTTCGACAGAAAAAAAAACGCGCCTGCACAATTCATGTGACGACGCGTATTTTTGGGAAGTTCGTAATTAGGCGTTCAAAGCGGCATTCTGCATTTTCATCAGCTCTTGATTGCCCTTTTCAGCCAAATCAAGCATCGCGTTCAACTCTTGACGGCTATAGGCGCCTTCTTCGGCGGTACTTTGCACTTCAATGAAGTTCCCACTCGCAGTCATCACCGTATTGGCATCGGTAGAAGCCGCAAAATCTTCTTCGTAACAAAGATCCAACATGGGAACACCTTTCACGATCCCTACTGAAATCGCGGCAATTTGTTCGGTCAACGGATCCTTTTTCAACTTACCTTCTTTCTGCAATTTACGCACCGCCAATACCAACGCCACATAAGCACCGGTAATCGATGCGGTACGGGTGCCACCATCGGCATTGAGCACATCACAGTCAATCGTGATGGTCTTGGGACCTAACTTGAGCAAATCAACAGAGGCACGTAAAGAACGACCGATCAGGCGTTGAATTTCGATACTGCGACCATTGGGATTCGCCCCCGGACGCTTGCAACGTTCCGCAGTTGAATATGGCAACATGCTGTATTCAGCCGTCAACCATCCACCGGGAACTTTCTGATAACGCATCCATCCAGGAATTTTATCTTCAATGCTGACTGCGCAAATAACTTGAGTATTGCCAAAGGAAATCAGGCAGGAGCCTGTCGCCGCAGGGGCAATGTCTTTTTGAATCGTGACCGGACGCAATTGGTCATTTTTCCGTAAATCAGAACGGAGTGCGTCGAAACTATTGGCTTCCATGAAGTGGGCCTTTCGCTAAAAAATGGTGCTCCCGGCGGGGTTCGAACCTGCAACCTTCGGCTTCGGAGGCCGACACTCTATCCAGTTGAGCTACGGGAGCGTAGTAAAATGAAGCGCGTTTCTAACCCGAAAACGGGTTAGAAAGCAATGCTAAAAGCAGGATTATGCGTTCGCAGCTTCGAATTCCTGCATGAATGCAATCAAAGCATCCACACCGGCTTCGGGCATCGCATTATAAATAGAGGCGCGAATGCCACCAACAGAACGATGTCCTTTCAGACCATCCAAGCCTTTTGCGGTCGCTTCTGCGATGAATTTCTTTTCGAGCTCTTCTGTGGGCAAACGATACGTCACATTCATGGTCGAGCGAAATTCTTTCACGGCGGTGCCTGAGTAAAAATCGCTTGCATCAATGGCCGCGTACAATTTGCCGGACTTGCGATCGTTCAAAGCTTCCATGGCTTCCAACCCACCATGTTGTTTCAACCAACGGGTAACCAAGCACAGCAGGTAAATGCCAAAGGTTGGAGGCGTATTGAATAGAGAATCGTTCGCAATATGGGTGCTGTACCGTAACATTTCAGGCACTTTATCCGATACGCGTTCCGCCAAATCTTTACGAATGATCACCAGAGTTACGCCCGCAGGTCCGAGGTTTTTCTGTGCGCCGGCATAGATCATGCCGAAATCTGAGATTTTCAAACGGCGAGAAAGAATGTCAGAAGACATATCACAAACCAACGGCGCGTCTGATTTGGGGAATTCTTTGATCTGCGCACCTGAAATGGTTTCGTTTGAGCAACAATGCAAGTAGGCCGCTCCCGGTGTCAAGTTCAACTCTTCCTGCGTCGCCTGACGGGTAGGAATCTCACTGCCACAATCGGCAGCAATGTTGACCTCTCCCAGGATTTTGGCTTCTTTAATCGCTTTTTTGCTCCATGCGCCGGCATTGATGTAATCCGCAACTTGACCTTCTCCACGCAAATTCATGGGAATTTGTGAAAACTGAGTGGTCGCCCCACCCTGCAGGAACAAAATCGCGTACTCTTCAGGAACCTCTAAAAGTTCACGGAAGTTAGCCAAGGCTTCTTGATGAACCGCATCGTAATACTTGCCTCGATGACTCATTTCCATGATGGACATGCCAGAGCCTTGATAATCAAGCAACTCAGATTGAGCCTCAAGTAAGACGTCGGTGGGTAAGGTTGCGGGTCCTGCACTGAAATTATAGATACGGTTCATAAAAATTCCCTTTGGTTTGGTAATGTAGGGAGTCATAAACGGGATTTGACAGAGATCAATTCAAAATCGGAAAAAGCGAAACCACGGGCCTCAAATTCACCGCGTCTATGGCTGAGCAGCCCGGAGAGCAGCCTTCCTTTCATCAAATCCCCTCAAATCACTTCAAACGAATACTGAAGGGTCCCGCATGATTTTGATCCTGCTGAGAACGCCTCATCTGTAAACGATAGCCTTGAGGTAATAATTTGCCGCCATAAAAATCCAATTGAATCAATCCATTTTGTCTGTCTTCAGGTGCATCGATGCTCAAGGTAGGTTTTCCGGGAAGGATCACCTCACAGGACAAGGCTAAAAAACCTTTGGTGAGCCCTTCTCCATAAGGCATCCGCACGCTTTCATTTCCATAAAAACTTTCGTACTTTATTTCATACCCATCAAAAATGGACAACATATCGGCATAAACCGTCTCCGGCGTCACCTTTTCCCCCACATAAATCATTTTTTTCTTATCGTAGGTAATGAGTGGATCAATGTTGAGGGACACATTTGCATAAACCGGCGCCCGACCTTCGGGAACAGAGCTCACGGTATGACTTAATTGCAAATCAGCACGATTATTCACATCCACCGCAAGCGAAATCACCGCCCCATTGTCCATCAACAGATTCATCACCACTTCTGATCGCTTCACCTCCAGCTCTCCAGCCAAGCCTGTTACCTTGAGGGTTGTTCTTTTTTTCGGGCTCTCCACTTCCGCCGCATTGAGGTCAAGGGTGTAACTGAATGGGCTTTCCGGATTGCCTGGAACAAAATAATCGACCACCAGACAAGAGGCATTCGCATAAAGCGAAAAACGCAAATGGCGATTTTTATGGGTAAATACCGGCTGATATTTCAAAGCTTCCTGATAGGCCTGTTCGGCTTGCGCCTGCGAAGCGGCATCCAGCGCCGCCATCGGAACCGTCACCGTCTTGCCATCTCCCCCCAGCAAACTCACCCCTTGTGGACCCAGTTCCAGAAATTCTCCTTCGAATTCATGTCCGTTCGTACTTTTCCACACCTGAACCTCTGCAGCCACCGCCACTTGCATCAAAAGGAAACATAGCACACAACATATATAGTTCATAAGTGGGACCTGGGCAGGAATGAATAACGTCTCTTCTCAAATTTCAAACCAAAGCTATTTCAATGTGCAATAAAGTGAAAGCATTTTTACCCGTAGAAATAACCGGTTTATGGGGACTTAGCTTGTAGAAAGGCTAATGCCGCCAAAAGTTGTGCATACAGGCCCATTCCCCATGGACCAATCACCCTGTAGGGGATGCGCTGAATATCCAGGTCAGCGGTTTCTTTTTTATTACTGACGGCCACCCCCCGCAACCAACCATCCGCAGAGAGTTGCGTCTTCAAATACGCCCGCGCTTTCAGCGCGCAGTCAAGTGCATCCACGGAAAGCATGCCCTCCTTCACCGCCAGCGCAAGAGCCGCCGCAATCCCCGCCGTGCCCGAACTATCCGGCAACACCCCCTCTTCTCCAATAAAACAGGACCAACTCCCATCCCCTCTTTGACTTTTCTCCGCCCATGTCGCCATTCGTTGTACTTCCAACAGTAGTGACGCCGGACGCTCCACCGCGGGCATTAACGCCAGCGTTCTCACCATGCCCAAGAAATACCAGGTCACACCCCGACTCCAATTTTTAAAAGTCCGCTCATCACTCGAGAAGAAATACCGCAACCAAAGCTCATCCCCTACAACCAAGTATTTTTGCAAAGCATCGAGTTGTTGTAACGCAGGTTGCTGCCATGATTCCCATCCACAAAACCGAACCATCGCCATCATAGGATACGCCACGCTGTAGGCCGTTTCCGCCACCAAAGAATTTCCACACACGGCCTTCACCTCGTCATTCCATTCGGACAACAGGCCTTTCCCCGTAATCGCAATTGCAGGGTGTTGCAATCGGTGCTGAACCAACACCGCGACAGGACCATGATTTTCAGCACTATTGGCCTGGTTATCCAGCGGATGACTATAAATATCCTCATGCAAAAAATCGCCGGAGTCTGGGAAAAACACATCCAATTGTTGGGACAGGGCCTCTTCTGCCTGCGCATGCCCTAAAGCCGCCCAATCATTTAAGCCATCCCATACACACATCCCCATCCAATCACAGGGTTGCAAACTCGCCAAACTACAAAACAAGTCCAGAAAAGCCTCTTCAGGATCACCCGCCGCCTCATCAGGCAAAAACACATGCGGTAAAATCGCCGCCGGAGCATCCCCGCACACAAAGAAAAAGGGCTCAACAGCTTGTGACACCTCTAAAATCACCCCTTGGTCAAACAACTCGGCAACAGTGACGCCGGCCAAGGGAATTTCATACACGGAACCTGCAGAAGCACACAACAGCTCCAGTTCCCCTAACTGTTCGCGTGATGTCCCAAGGCGTACACAAATTCGATGGTTCACCCGATGATCCACCGCCGCAGTTAATCGTAGGACACCACCAGGCCTAGCCCCATCTCCAGATCCCTTCTGCGTTTTGCCAAATCGTAGCCGGGTTTCCATTCCCGCAGAAATCCCATAACTTTGACGCCGCCCTAAAGCTCTCTTTTCGGAAGGCAGGTGAACGGGAGAAGCTGATACAGTAGAAAGAGGAAGAAACATAAATGTGATTTAAAAGTGATACGTAAAAAAGAGTCGTAAGTCTGTGGCCGTGGTATTCGCCGCATCCTCAAAATCACGGTAGCCAAAACCACATTTGAATGCAAGGTCCAGATCATCTACCAAAGGCTGTTTCACAATAAAGTCCACTTCACCCGCATCAAAACCTTCAGGTCCCTGATGCGTATAAATCCCCAAAAAGGAAAGTTTTGTCTGGGCTACCGCCGTGCTTACTTTGAGGTATAGGCTGTCAGATCCCCCATCAAATGGATTGGTGTAGGTGAGCAAGCACTGCTCCAAGGTATGGTGAATCCCCGTGGTACTTTGTTTGAATAACAAGTTATCCCCTTCCACCACAAACACACCGGGCTCAAACATCACGCTGCCCACTTTTTGATTCAAAGTGAGGCCATAACTTTCACTGCCATGATCATCATCCGCTTCCACCCCGGTCTCGATACGTACATACGCGGTCAAGGCTTGGCTGTCCGAAAAGGACCAGGTCATCCGTGTACCCAACAAATTGGTAATATCCCAAGCCAAGGCATCAAAAATCACCCAGTCAAGCTCATCTCCCTTTACCAGATGCCACTCCACCCAACTCACCCCCACGCTGTCCGCATCCACATGAAACACCTCATCAAAATCATTAAACTCCCACATATCTCCCTTCTGAAGGTAGTTACTCATTTGAAAGGCATGCCCCACATCAACCCCTTTCCATTTCAGGTGCACTCCTTCAATCGCCCGGGGTTTTTGACGGCTATCATTTCGTCTAAACACCTCCGCATTATAAACAAAACGTCCGGCCTCCACCATCAGCTCCTCTCCCGCACCATACCGTATCCATGCTTCATTGAGCAAATTGAATCCGTTATTCCCCAACAGTTCATATTGATTATGCGTATAAATATCCTCGGCATAAATGTAGGTACCACCAGCGTCCCAGCCCTTCCCCAGTTCTCCTGTGGCATGTAATAAAATCCCTAAACTGCTGTCCGCGCCAGATCCTTTGCCTTCATAATCACGATACATGGACAAATTCCTCACCCGCCCGGAAAATTCAATTCCACCCAGCTTCAGGGGCCTATCTTCCGGCTCTTCCCCCTGACAAAGAAGCACAGGAAGACAAAACAGTACAGTTATACGTAAAAAACAAAGGGTGAGCGGAGGTATATTCATTTTATATTCTTAAGTGGATACGTTTTGTCTGATTTGAATCACGACCGCCTTATGTCACTTCCTGGTCTTTGCCAACCTAAATATGAACAGGATTCAAACCAAAGCGTCTACTTGCGGCCACCCGCCTTGGGATAGCGGTAAGGCGCTTTGCCTTTCTTCTTAGGGGAAGTCTTTTCTTCCGTGGGTAATGCCACCCGCAACTCTGCAATTTGATCTCTCAACATCGCCGCTCGTTCGTATTCCAACGAGCTGGCCGCCGCCACCATTTCGCTCTCCATTTCTCGAACCACCTCCATCACATCATAACTTTCCCCGCTCCCTTTCATGATGTATTCTTCGGTATCTCCCGCAGTTTTCAGCATCGCCAGACTATCCTGAATCTCTTTCACAATTTGACGAGGCGTAATGTCATGTTCAAGATTGTAAGCCATCTGGATTTCACGTCGTTTTTCCGTCGTATCCAACAGGGCCTGAATCGCATCTGTCTTCTTATCCGCATACAAAATCACTTTACCATTCAAATTTCGGGCGGCCCGACCTGCCGTTTGAATCAAGGAGGTATGCGAACGCAAAAACCCTTCTTTGTCCGCATCCAATATCGCCACCAACGACACTTCAGGAATATCTAATCCTTCTCGCAACAGATTGATGCCAATCAGACAGTCAAATTCTCGTTTACGCAAGGCCCGAATAATTTCCACCCGCTCAATCGCATCAATATCACTATGCAAATATTTGGTACGCAAGTCTAAGGCATCCAAATACGCAGATAAATCTTCGGCCGTCTTTTTGGTCAACGTGGTCACCAACACCCGCTCATCCTTCTCCGCCCGATCACGAATTTCGTTCATCACATCATCAATCTGACCTTTCAACGGCCTGATTTCAATTTCAGGATCCACAATACCTGTTGGCCGAATCACCTGAGGTACGGTTTTGCCTCCACTCATTTCAATTTCCATCGCCGCAGGGGTTGCCGAAACAAACAACATCTGTCCCGCCGTATTCAAAAATTCATCAAAAGCTAACGGCCGGTTGTCCAAGGCTGAGGGCAAGCGGAAACCATGCTCCACCAACACCGATTTCCGAGCCAAATCGCCATTATACATGCCTCGAATCTGAGGCAAAGTGACATGCGACTCATCCACAATGGTTAGAAAATCTTCACGGAAATAATCGAGTAAGGTAAATGGACGATCTCCGGCCTTACGTCCGGTGAGATAACGCGAATAATTTTCTACCCCATTGCAAAACCCCATTTCTTTCAGCAGTTCCAAATCGTATTCTGTCCGCATCCGAATACGTTGGGCTTCAATAAATTTACGCTCCGCTTCAAAGGCCGCCACTTGCGCCTCCATGTCCTTTTCAATCTCCCCCAACGCATCCTCCACTTTTTTATAGGGCGTCACAAAATGTCGCGCAGGACTAATGTGAATCTCGGTATAATTTTCCAGCGTATCCCCTGTGAGCGGATCAAAGCGCTGAATCCGTTCAATTTCATTCCCCCAAAAACTAATGCGCATCCCTTCTTCATTGTAACTGGGATACAACTCCACCGTGTCTCCCCGCACGCGAAAGGTTCCAGGTGAGCGCTCAATGTCGTTTCGGGTGTATTGAATACTGACCAATTTTTCCAAAAACAGATCCCGATCAATCTCAGCTCCCACCTGGAGATGGATCAACATATTCTGATAGTCTTCAGGAGACCCCAAGCCATAAATACAGGAAACCGATGCGATAATCACCACGTCCCGACGGTTCAACAGATCATTGGTTGCGGCCAACCTCAAGCGCTCAATTTCTTCATTGATACTCGAATCTTTATCAATGAAGGTATCCGTAGTCGGAATATAAGCTTCCGGCTGATAGTAATCAAAGTAGCTCACAAAATAACTCACGGCATTCTCGGGCAAAAACTGCTTCATCTCCGCATATAACTGAGCCGCCAAGGTTTTATTATGCGAAATGATCAAGGTAGGTCCACCCCAATGCCGAATCAGGTTGGCCATGGTGAACGTTTTACCGCTTCCGGTAACGCCTTCCAACACTTGATATTTCTCGCCGGCATCCAAGCCCGCACACAAAGTTTCAATGGCTTGAGGTTGATCGCCAGCAGGCTTAAAATCCGAGGTTAATTTATACAGAGGTGAAGTCATACCCCCACCATCCCTTGCTCCGTAAAAAAGTCAATCAGTGGGCTGAAGATTCGACCTCGGTTTTGCTCTCGAATACCATTCCATTCCATAGCAAGAGAAGTCTTTCCTTTTTAAGGCAAGCGCCCGAACAACAACACCCCTTCCCGGGCTATCCGTTTCCACAGCGCCTGAAATTCGGGATCATCCATATTGCGCATGTCCATAAAGGTGACCGAAATACCCAAGGCGTAGCGCTCGTCAACCTTTTCCCTCAACCGTTCCAAGCAACGATAAGCCTGCAAGCGTTGCCGCCCCCCTTCGTACAACAAATGAATTTCCAGCTCGCCCTCCTCCGCATCATCTTCACGCGCAAGCTCCCCTGTAACAATGGCCGCTTCCGGCACCGGCTTCACCGCACGACGCACGACCTTCCGTAAATCATCCCAAAACAATTCCTCGGCATCCAAGGCCGGACGCACGGACTTGGTCCATAAAAAACTTTTGGGATTGGGTTCATAATAATAATGAACCGATGTGATCTCCGCCCGCAAGACCCGGCGGGCGGAAAGGGCTTCCAGCGCCAACATGGTGGCCCGGTTGCTCAGACCACTGCGACGCTGAATTTCGCGACCACTTAATTTTTCTTTGGCGCGATGAAGCACCCGTAGCACTTTGATATGACTACTTTTTCCTAGAATCGGATTTAGACCGTACATGGAAAAAGAGTAAAGGAGGACCTGCGAAGGATCAACCTTCTTTATTACTCCGCGCCTTAATAAACGATTGCATGTAGGCACCCAACAGGATGAAACACAGCACGCACATGGACCAAAGAGAAACCGACTTCACGGAACCAAACTCGTCCAATTGAAGCGCCTTCATCAAGGAGGCGACAAACCCTAACAACGCCAAGGTCAGCGCAATGTGCATAAAAATAACTGAAAGCGACGGTTTCTTCATGGTGATGCCGCCACAAATCGCAATCGGCAGTCCCACAAATAAGGGGATAAAGGCCGTCACACTCTTCACTTCCGAAGCAGAATACCCATAAAACCCAAGCACACAAAGCATCACACCAATAAAAACTGTAATTTTAGACATAAATTTTCTCCTGTATTTTGAGTCATGAAACTGCACCATGAATTAAAAATGGCAAGTCGGATGATGATCTTTTCATGAAGCTGAGGTAGGCTACAACCATGAAAACCTGTTTTACAACTCTGGTCCTCTGCTGTTTACTCATCTGCGGATGCGCCACCAACCCCGTCACCGGACGTACGGAATTCCAACTCCTCTCAGAACAAGAAGAAATCTCCATGGGCACTCAAGAGTACCCCTTACAAATTCAACTCTCCGGAGGACCCTACACCCTCGATCCTGAATTGAGCGACTACGTCAATCGCGTCGGCCAAAAATTGGCCAACGAAAGTGACCGGCCTCAGCTGCCCTACGAATTCACAATCGTCAACGATAGCTCCTGGAACGCATGGGCGCTGCCAGGGGGGAAGATCGCCATCAACCGGGGGCTGCTTGAATCTCTGAGCAACGAAAGCGAACTGGCCGCCGTATTAGGTCATGAGATCGTACATGCCGCCGCCAGACACTCCGCACAACAAATTGAACGAGGGATGTGGATGCAAGCCGGACTTCTCGGTGTCACCCTCTCTGTCGATCCCGATCTACAAAATATCGTTTACGACACCGGCTCTATGGCCGCAGGCATTACCATGCTGAGTTACAGTCGCGATGCGGAAACCGAAGCCGACTACTATGGCATGCGCTACATGAAAAAAGCCGGCTACGACCCCACTGGAGCCGTAACCCTCCAACAACTTTTTGCCGACAATATGTCCAGTGCCGGAACCTGGCTGGACTCGCATCCCGCCTCCATTGAACGGGTGCGTAAAAATAAAGCCGCCCTTCAAAGCCTCAATTCCGATGGATACCTCGGCTCGGCCGAATACCGGATTCGCACCCGCAACCTACAAGCCAGAGCCAGCGCGTATCGTTTATACGATGAAGGCGTCAAATACTTAGCCAACAACAATCCCCAACAAGCCTTGGTGCTCTCCCTACAAGCTCGGAATCAAGTTCCCCAAGAAGCCCTCTTTTATGCACTCAGCGCCGAAGCTTACGAAAAAACAGGCAACCGCAAGGCCGCCCTGCAAGCCTGGGATCAAACCCTACAGCGCAATCAGGAATGGTTCTACTTTTGGCTGAAACGTGGGCTGCTCAACGAAAGCATGGGGAACCGCGCCCAAGCCGCCTCGGATTTCCAACAAAGCTATGCGCTCCTGCCCACCGACGAAGCGCAAGCCGGCTATCAACGAACCCAGTAGAACGGACCCGAAAATTCGTAGTCAACCCTCCTCTGCTCCCACCTTCCCTCCTCATTTTTGACCAAAAAAAAACTCATAACTTTCGTTATGAGTTTTAAAATGGTGCACCGAGCAGGATTCGAACCTGCAACCTTCTGATTCGTAGTCAGATGCTCTATCCAGTTGAGCTACCAGTGCTTGGAGGCGTGTACATTTGCACTGGTTTCATTCTCTTTGCAAGTAGAAAAATAAAAAAAGTGTCCTCTATTCTTTTACGATGATTTTTGTGCCTGTGGGCAACAACATATACAGCTCTGCAACTTCTTCATTTCGCATGCGAACACAACCTAAAGAAACGGCTTGGCCAATTTTTTCAGGTTCATCCGTGCCATGAATACCAAAGCCTTTCACATCCCAGCCCAGCCAATGCGTACCGATCCGATGCCCCGGCTCTCCATATGAAATGCGCTGCTTGGTTTCAGGATGCCACCAATCCGGATGCACCAATCGATCCGTCAATTTAAACTCCCCCACCGGCGTATTCGCCGTGGCACCTGTCGAGACCTGATACTGTTTAAAAAATTGTCCATCCAGCTTCACCACTGCCACATTCGAACTTTTGTCGATGACGACCGTAAACGGCGCAAATAGAACTTTCATCCGACGCCCTAAACGCACCTGGTTGCTCTCCATCCGATTCATCGCTTTGAGCAATTCTATGGTGGTGTCTGCGCGTTGCGCAATTTTGCCTAAGGTATCCCCGGGTTGAACTTCCAACCAAACACATTCAGGTTGTTCATACGGAGACAACAACAGCTCCATATTCAGATCCCCAATCTGCTCATACAGTCGCGCCTTTTTTTCAGCGTCATCTTCCAAAGCCGCGGCCCTCAAAAGCGTTTCACGTGCTTCTACCCACCGTCCCTGCGCATAAGCCTGTTCAGCACGTTGAACCAGAGGTTCCACATCCACCGCTCCCAATGCGGAAACGAACAACAGTGCCCCAATCAACAACGAAACTTTCATCAGAAATCCAACACCGCATTAGGATCCAAATCAGAATCATCATCCCAATTCCGAGGCTTCTTCGTCGCAATCTTACTCACCTTTTTCATGGTGATTTGATTGCCTTTGGTTTTTGCACCTTTCACCTGATAATCACTCACCGTGAGTAACTGCTGATGAACCCGTTGGTTCTTCATGGGGGCAAATTTCACGAACACCTGCTCGGCGCCCCCTTCTTCAAAGAGGATCACCTTGTTTTTACCTTTCGGACACAAGTTGTATTCTTTATTCTGAATACAGCCCCCAAACGTAAACCGTTTAATGAAACTCGTTTGATTATGGGTAAAACAAACCAAGAATTCTTTATCGCGGTCATAGATTCCCACATAAAGAATGTCCTTGCCTAAGAACTGCTTGTCGGGAGGTGTCATGAGCTGATAACGCCCATCCCGCCACACCACGATCAACTTGTCCAAAGAGCTACATTGTAATAACTCTTCACCCTCTTTCACGTTGTGCCCCAAATATCCACCCGCTTTGTCGTAACGGATTTTGAGTTCACTGGCCGTAAGTTTACGCACTTCAATTTTCTTAAATCCGTTTTCGTCAACCTTGGTCAAACGAGGATAATCTTTGGCGTATTTCTTTTTGATCCCTTTCAAATACTCCACCGCGTAATCCACGATGCGCTTCAGGTTTTTCTCCACCTCTGCCAAGGCTTTCAGAATATCTTCCAAATCTTTACGGTTTTTGTCCATATCAAAACGACTGATGCGTTTGATACGTACCGCCAACAACATTTCCACATCATCCATGGTCACATCGCGTTTCAGTAAATTGCGGAATTTATTCACCCCATCCAAAACAGCTTTTTGCACCAAGGCGTAGGTTTTGCACTCTTCGATGTCTTTATAGATTCGGTTTTCAATGAAAATTTGTACCAGGGTCTTGTGGTGAAACTCATCCAGCAAACGGTTCTTTTCCCATTCGAGTTCCTGCTCCAACGTTACCAATAACCGATCAGTTAACTTGCGTAAAACTTCATTGACCGTTAACTCCACCGGTCGGTTATTTTCAATGCACATGATCATGCTGTTCACGGAAATTTCACAATCCGTAAACGCATACAATTTTTGAATCGTTTCATCAGGATCCTGACCCGCAACCAATTTAAGTTGCAGCTCCACTTTTTCAGCGGTGTAATCCTGAATCGACCGAATCTTAATTTTCTTCTTTCGAATCGCATCTTCGATGGTCTTGATCAAATTTTCAGTGGTGGTGTTGTAGGGCAATTCTCGAATCACCAAATCCCGACCATCTTTTTCAATGACAGCCCGTACCTTTACTTTTCCACGACCCAAATCGTAGTCGCCCGCATCCATCACGCCACCCGTCAAAAAGTCAGGGAGCAGTTTTTTCCGGGGACTGCCATACTTCAAAATTTCTATCTGCGCCTGCAATAATTCCCCAAAGTTATGAGGAAGAATTTTGGTTGAAAGCCCTACCGCAATCCCTTCGGTACCCAGCATGAGCAATAAGGGGATTTTTGAAGGATATAAAACCGGTTCTTCATTTCGCCCATCGTAACTGGGAATGAATTTGGTCAAATTCTTGTTAAACAATTCTTCCCGGGCCAAGGGAGTTAACCGACACTCAATATACCGTGAGGCCGCTGCCGGATCACCCGTGTGCAAATTTCCATAGTTTCCCTGACCTTCAATCAGGTAGCGCTTGTTGGCCATGGTAACCAAAGCATCCGCAATCGAGGCATCCCCGTGCGGATGAAACTGCATGGTATAGCCCACAATGTTGGCCACTTTGATAAACTTGCCGTCATCATTGCGCTTTAAGGACCACATGATCCGACGTTGCACAGGTTTTAACCCGTCTTCCAAGGACGGAATGGCACGGTCTTTAATGACGTAAGCCGCATATTCCAAAAAGTTTTCATCCACCAAATCCTTCAACACAGGCTCGTCCTCATCCCCCTCCCAGGTGCTCTTTACCTCTTCAGGTTCGTCGCCCCCGTTTTCGAGGTCACCCTCAGCCTCAGCAACCTCCTCTTCAGGAGCTACATCTTCAGGTTTCTCAAACAAATCGTTTTCATCATCTTTCATCATTTCAGTTCCCTCCCACACTCAAATTCGATTTCGATTTTCCGCCTAATGACCCATGACAATTGACGAATGACTTCTTCAAACCGCATCCTCCTCAATCTCCAAATGATTCAGAATATACTCCCGACGTTTCGGGGTGTTTTTACCCATATAAAATTTCAATATTTGCTGCACTTCATTCACGTCGTCAATATGCACCGGCGTCAACCGCATGCCCTCACTGATAAACTCCCTGAACTCTTTAGGTGAAATCTCACCGAGTCCTTTAAATCGGGTAATTTCAGGGTTTTTCACTTCTTTAAACGCCAACGCGCGTTCTTCTTCGCTGAAACAATACCGCGTTTCCTTTTTATTGCGCACACGGAACAGTGGTGTTTCTAAAATGCACAAATGACCTTCCCGCACCAACGGCTGGAAAAATTTAAGGAAGAAAGTGATCAATAGATTTCGAATATGCATACCGTCGACATCGGCATCCGTGGCCAACACCACTTTCTGATAGCGCAAACTCTCCACCGACTCTTCCACTCGCAAGGCCTGCATCAAATTGTAGAGCTCATCATTTTTATAGATGGCATCCCGTTTCAACTCCGCCACATTCATGGGTTTCCCCTTCAAAGTGAAAATCGCTTGGGTATTGGGATCTCGGCACGAAACCATCGAACCCGCGGCAGACTGACCCTCGGTGATGAAGATCATCGATTCTTCACCCGTCCCTTTTTCTTTATTTAAATGCACCCGACAGTCTTTCAATTGCGGAATGCGGATCGATATGGCTTTGGATTTCTCCCTCGCCATTTTTTTAACCGCATTGATCTCCTTGCGCATTTTCTGCGTCTCTTCGATCTTCAAAAATGCCCGCTCAGCCGCCTTCGGATTCTTGTGCAATAAGTCAACAATCACATCCCGTACTTCATTCACCAAGTCCGAACGGATTTCACTATTGCCCAACTTATTTTTGGTTTGAGACTCAAAAATGGGTTCCTTCAATCGAATCGCCACCGCGCCAATCAAGCCTTCGCGTACATCATCGCCATCAAATTTCTTTTTCGAAAACTCATTAAACGCTTTTAAAACCCCTTCACGGAACGCACTCAAATGCGTCCCCCCATCCGCCGTGTACTGACCGTTCACAAAGGACCAATTTTCTTCGCCATATAACTGCGCATGGGTCAGCGCAATTTCCAAGGTTTTGCTCTCATAATGTAGCGGCGGATAAATCGCTTCAGAATCCGACTCTTCAAGAATCAAATCCAGCAAGCCCTTCTTCGCTTCAAGTTTTTTACCATTAAATTTCAGACTGAGGCCTGCATTTAAATAGGTATAAAATTTCAACCGACGCAGGATATACTCTTCCCTAAATTTATATTTCTTGAAAATAGATTCATCCGGACAAAAACTCACCAAAGTCCCGTTCGGCTCCTCCGTTTTCCCTTTATCTTCGCGAACCAAGGCGCCTTTTTCAAAGGACGCTTCGAAAAATTTGCCTTCCCGGTAACTGCACACCGTAAAGGTATCCGAAAGCGCATTCACGGCTTTGGTTCCCACCCCGTTTAACCCCACGGAAAATTGAAAGACCTCATCATTATACTTCGCGCCCGTATTAATTTTGGACACACAATCCACCACTTTTCCATGAGGAATCCCTCGACCAAAATCGCGAATCGTTACCTCATTTCCATCAAGGCGAATATCGATTTGTTTTCCGAAACCCATAATGTGCTCATCGATCCCGTTATCGATCACTTCCTTGAGCAAAATATAGATACCGTCATCATAATGCGCCCCACTCCCCGTCCGGCCAATGTACATCCCCGTCCGAGCGCGAATATGCTCAATAGAAGAGAGGGTTTTGATTTTACTTTCGTCGTAATTGTGGGCTGGTTTACTCATGTAAGGGAAATTAGGAATGGATAGATTGGGAAAATGGGCGTTTAAGGCTTAAAATCAGTCATCTCAAATAGGAACCCCAAAATGGGAGTAAATTGATCTAACATAGACCCGCGCCTCTGTGAACCCTTCTTTAGGGGATAAGGTTAAAAAATTGAGCAAAATCAGGCAGGGCACGAATAGCACAGTCTCTTAAAAAGTAGGGTATAAATTGGAAAATGATCATCACAAGCCCTCACCTATACCCATGTATGCTATTTGTAAAACTCCAAATTTCACTTAAACCCTTCGTGGACGGCGAAAATAAAACAAGCGTCCTGCGGAGAGCGAGCGGGTATCTAAAACCCAGAAAAACTCCAGCTTCCTCCTGCTTTGGATTCTCAAGGTCTTTGACCTTGCTGCCCCAAAAAGGCTTGGTTAGCCTCAGAAGATGAAAGCACTTCTGATTAGTTTATTCGCCAGCTCTTTGTGCACCCTGCGCCTACCCGCGGAGACTCAGCCCCTTCCCATGCA
This sequence comes from Kiritimatiellota bacterium B12222, assembly GCA_029719485.1. Taxonomy (GTDB): domain Bacteria; phylum Verrucomicrobiota; class Kiritimatiellia; order SS1-B-03-39; family UBA6053; genus UBA6053. The sequence continues at coordinate 3,380,917 of CP120722.1, forward strand.
ATCGCTCCCTCCACATCATCCACGACTCTTCATAACCGCCCAAAAACTCCCAGCCTGGCGGGAACAAATCGCCCAGACCCCTTTTCTGCAGACCCTCGCCGAGGCTGTCATCCTTAAAGCCGAACAACTACAGGATGCAAAACCGCTCGAGCGAACTCTCATCGGGCGACGCCTCTTGGAGGTTTCCCGTACCGCCCTGAAACGCATCGTCATCTGGTCCACCGCCTATCAACTCACCGGCGAAAGCGCCTTTGCCGAACGGGGTATTCAGGAGATGCTTACACTCGCATCCTTTTCAGACTGGAACCCTGACCATTTTCTCGATGTAGCCGAAATCACCGCAGCCATGGCCATCGGATATGACACCCTCTACCCGGAGATGTCCGAAACCGAACGTACGCAGATCGCTCAGGCTATTTTAGAAAAAGGACTTCGCCCCTCTCTGCCCCCCTCCTCATCCAAAGACCACTGGTGGGTACACAGTGACAACAACTGGAATCAGGTCTGCAATGCCAGCATGACTCTCGCGGCCCTCGCCCTCTACGAACAAAATCCCGAACGCTGCGAAACCATTCTCCATCGCGCCATTGCAGGTCTTCCGCAGGTCTTAAAGACCTACGCGCCTGATGGGGCCTATGTCGAGGGTGCCAGCTACTGGAGTTATGGTACCACCTTTAACATCCTCTTTCTCGACGCCGTGGAACATGCTCTAGGCACCGACTTTGGTCTAGGAAATTCCCCCGGCTTTCTGGAGTCATCCGATTACCTACAACACATCAGCGGCCCCAGCCAACGTTATTTTAACTATGCCGATAGCGGATCATACCCCTCCCCTCAACCAGCCGTCTACTGGATGGCCCAAAAAAGAAACCAACCCAGCCTGCTCTGGGGACAAGCAGAACTCATGCAAAAATACCTGCGTGACGATCCCATCACACAAAAAACCTCCTTTCGCTTAGTCCCCTTTATATTATTTTGGGCCCCTGACCCACTTCAAGAACGTGAACCCACCCTAACCCATTGGCAGGCCGGAGGCAGCATGCCGGTCGCATTCCACCGCAGCGACTGGTCAGACACCGCCAGCTACGTCGCCATCAAAGGTGGATCCCCCTCCCTCAACCACGCACATATGGATGTGGGAAGCTTTGTCATGGAAATGAATGGCGTCCGCTGGGCCATTGACTTGGGAGGCGAAGATTATCACCAAGCAGAAAAACGAGGTCTCACCCTTTGGGACTCGAAACAAGAGAGTGACCGTTGGACCCTTTTCAGAGTGGGTAGCTTCAGTCACAACATTTTAACGGTCAATGGAGAGCAACAACGCGTCACAGGACATGCGTCCATTCTAAGTTCTCGTGGCGCCCCGCATCACCAAACTGTCGTGGATCTTGACGACATCTATACGGGACAACTCGCATCCGCGCAACGAACCCTCTCACTAGACGAACAAACCGTCCTCATCGAGGATCAGATCACAACCTTAGACAAAGCCACTCATATCCGCTGGGCCATGCTGACCAATGCTGAGGTCACCCTGATTGACGGCAACACCGCCACCCTCAGCCAACAGGGACAAACCCTGGAGGTCAGTCTCTCAGGCCTCCCTGATGCACGCTGGCATGTGAAAGACGTCACTCATCCGCCCCGCGACTGGGAAAGTATAAATAAAAATACCCGCATTCTCTATTTCGAGGCCGACCTCATCCCCGCACAAACCTACAACCTCATGATCAAAATGCAGGGAGCCTCCCCTCTGCCCGAAACCAACTGACCCAAAACTTACCGGCGGCGCCGAGCCACCAGAAAAAGTCCCCCCACGAATACCAAAACAAAAGAACCCGGCTCCGGAATCTGAGTCAGTTGAAAATTACTGAATGCCCCCTGAACGCTGTCATCCCGTGTAATTCCGATGTATTGAATATTTTGTGCTGAATTCAAAACCCGGCTGACAGAACCCGAATCATTATCACTATGAAACGTCATGGTGCCAAAATTTGACACACCATCATATCCACCTTCAGGCGTAAAATCGAAGTCAAGGGTATAGGTCCGGAGCCCGCGACCCTCGACATGATCAATGCTATTCGCGGCGCCGGGGCCTTTAAAATAGTCACTGATCCCATCTGAACTGACGCGCGTAACCGCAGTGGCGACCGCATATTTATTTGTATCGCTGGCAAAATCTTCACCGAGGTCAATAGGCCCTGTAAAATAACCTAAGGAAAGAAAATCAGCGCCTCCGCCCGATATGGGATTCAAGGTCGCAGTGAGTGAAAACTTACCGGTAGCCGTCCCCATACTCGCGTTGATGTAAGTCCCCAAATTCAATCTGGCAGCATCACTATCCGCACCCGTCACCGTGCCATCCGCCTTAAAATCAGTCGAAGCAGCCCAGGTTGCACTCCCACCGGCAGCAGTGATACCACTGTTAAATACAGTCGCATCCTGCCCGTTTATGGTTTCAGAAGCTAAGCCTCCAAAAGCGTGTGACACCAATATTATTTCGCCATACGATATGGAGGAACCTAGCAGGGTACAAAGGATAAACTTTTTCAAAGATAGCGTTGGAAATGTCATAAAAGGCCTTAGTTTTTCGTAAAGCTATGCTTTAGCACAACAGCTGCAACCTAAACCTTACCTTATTTTTATACTAATCACTTTGGAAAGTGAGGGACAGTGGTAAATACGATCTCCCCCGCCTCTCACCTTGATCTCAAAACCGGTCAAATATAATTTGTTCATCTTCACTGATCGGACCTGAACGCGGTTTAGCTTCCGATGTTCCTTTACCAATGGCTACAAACATACTGATCACATGGTCTTCAGGCAATTGAATCAGCTTTCCAACGGCGTCAAAATCAAATCCATCCATGGGACAACTATCGTAACCCAACCCTTTCGCCGCCAGCATAAGCGTCTGTGCAGCCAATCCACAAGACCGCATGGCCTCATCACGTTGCACCACCTCATGTCCACGGTAATACCCATCAATGGCGGGAACCATAAACTCTTGAACCGCTTGCGGCGCGAGATGCCAATATCGTGCAGGATCTTTTTGCCACGCATCCAGGTCCGCACACAACACAATCAACAGTGAAGCGTCTGTCACTTGAGCTTGATCCCATGCCACCGCACGAATTTGTTTACGAAGCTCAGGATCTTTCACCACCAAAAACCGGGGATGCTGAATATTAAATGCCGTAGGCGCATAACGCGCGGCCTGCATCAGCTTCTTAAAATCCTCTACAGGCATTTCATGTGCGGGGTCAAAAGTTTTTATAGCGCGACGGGCTTCAATAGCATCTAAAACATTCATAAATTTTCCTGTGTTTGTTTGAACCTATACTTCGATCGAAAGCATGAATACTTACAAAAAAATTCATTAAAAGACAATCTCTCCTCATCTCGCTCACTGAAAAGGCATAAACATGTAAAGGCACTGAGTAGACATTCTTTCCCCGTTGTTTGTAAGAATCTTTATCCTCACCCGAAAGTTATGGACGAGGCCATGAAGAGCGTTCTTCATTCAGTTGCCCATTTTTGCTGCATATGAAATGCACATAACCCCCTAACCCATTGGGTAAACCATATGAAAATCTTACTTAAAAGCTTCTTAGTTCTGCTGAACTTTCTCTCGGCGCTGATCCTTTTCCGCTTTACAATTTCCAAATTTGCAGCCTAGCCTGAATCCGTAGCCGGATTTGTCGACATGGCCAAACCTTTAGGAATTGACCCCACTTTTTTCAGAATCACCACTGGCTTTATCATCGGCTTCGCCATGATCTCCTTCCTGTGCAATTGCTACATCATTCTAAAGATGAAATATGCGCAAACCGGAATGATACGCCTCTTCACGTTCACGAATGTCTACGCCCTTGGTGCAATGACCGGAGCCTTGCTCGCAGAGTTCTTTTTAAGAACTGACGTCAAGTGGATGCTTGTGTACATTGCACTCGCTGTCATCTTCACCGCCTCACTTAACCTCATAACCTTCGGACGTAAAATTACCGAGACCCTCTTCACGAAAACGGAAGCAGATCTAAAGGCCCCTCAGACCATTGGCGCGGCTCAACATGCCAATCTGAAATAAGGCTCCACAGCCCCTCGACAAGACCAACGGAGCACCCTTGCTACGCATCCGTAGCAGGGGAGTCTTCTGTAGCAGCGGGTTCTTCTGGCGCAGGCGCCTCTTCGTCAGCCAACTGCTTCGATTTCCTCACGTCCGCCTGGTCTTTATCGTGATCCGTCAGCTTAACCGACACCACTTTCGACACCCCTTTATGCTCTTGCGTAATTCCGTAAAGCACATCGGCGGCCGCAATGGTTTTTTGATTATGGGTGATCACAATAAATTGAGATTCTTTCACAAAAGACTGAACCAAACTAACGAAACGGCCGATATTGGCATCATCCAACGCCGCGTCCAATTCGTCCAAAATACAGAACGGACTGGGTTTCACAGTATACAGTGCGAACAACAGGGCCACCGCTGTCATCGTACGCTCTCCCCCTGACAGCAGGGAAATCACCTGAGGCTTTTTACCGGGAGGTTTGGCCACAATATCAATACCTGACTCCAACACATCATCGTCATCCACCAGTTCAAGGAAAGCTTCCCCTCCGCCAAAGAGCTTTTTAAACATCTCTTGAAAGTGAACATTTACCAAATCAAAGGTCTTGTTAAACATTTCCGTGGTCGTGGCGTTGATACTCTCAATGCTTTCGAGCAAAATCTTTTTGGCTTCAACCAAATCTTCCTGTTGCGCCATCAAGAACTGAAAACGATCTTCCTGCTCTTGGTACTCTTCAATCGCAACCATGTTTACCGGCCCCATTTGCTCCAGCTTCTGTTTCATCGCTTCAACCGTGCGCTCTAATTCAGACCAATCGGGTGCACTTCCATCTTCCCATTCAGGCTCTTCCGCTTTTTGAATTTCACCCAGCGAAATATGATAGGCTTCCGTCACACGTTGAATCAGGTTTTCCAATCGTACCCGACGTTGTGCCAAATCCACATCAAAATTCCCTGCATCACCGGTCATTTTTTCAACCCGCAACCGCTTCTCACGTAACGCTTGCTCTTGTACGCGCAACCCTTCCTGACGGGTAGACCGTTGCTCACGCTCTTTTTCAATTTGCGCATTCCGCGCATTCAATTGTTCTTCCAAAGGCGCAATTTTGGCCTGAGCGGATTGCATATCTTCTTTAAGATTCAATACCCGCTGTTCATAGGTGTTGATCCCTTCATTTCGTTCACGAACCGTGGTCTCGAGTTCGGTAATTCGTTCTTGTAGATTTTGTTGCTGACGTGTCAACAACTCCACCTTTTGACGATGCTCCGCAAATTTAATTCGGTGATCTGTCGTCGACTTAAGCCCCAAGTTCCGAGCTTCTTCCGCTGCATCAAACGCTTGAGCCGCCGCCTCAATCTCTCCCCTCAAACGCTCCTGATTCGCGCGGGCGGTCTCCATTTCCTCCACCATCTCTTGGCGTTCCTGATCAGAGGCCTGATGGGTTTCATCCAGGGTTTTCAATTGATTAGTCAACTGCTGCAAACGCACTTTCCCTTGGTCGCGTTCCATTTTGGCATTGCGCAATTCAGCTTCAGACCCCGCCAACTCTCGGTTCACCTGTTGCATTTCTTCACGCGCATTTCTCAAGCGTTCCTGCAACTTGGCTTCTTCACCTTGAGCCGCCTCTAAACGCGCACGCAAATCTTCAGCATTTTCTTGCTCAGATCGTAAAGCCTGCTCGGTTTCTGTGATCCGCGCCTGCAAGGCCAAAGGATTTCCTTGATCTTGATCTGCGGTATACACTTCAAGCGAACCATCCCCTTTCAACAAATGTCCTTCCGGAGAAACAAACACTTGTCCCGGAGCCGGCACTCCGGCTTCTTCCAAATTTTTCACCCAGCGCACGCCACGAAACATACGGTTCACCAAGGGTTGCACCTGCGCACTCGCACGCACCCGATCTACAAAAGGTTCACCAGGACCTTCGTCAGGCACATTCGCATCTTCTACCCCACCAATGGCCAAAATACGAGCGGCACCCAATTCTTGACCCGCCAAAATTTGCCACAACAATTTCAAATCGCCGGCATCTTTTACAATCACCGCATCAATAGTGCTACGCAACAAAGACTCCAACGCCTTTTGCGACTCTTTATTGGTGCGAATCTTCTGAGCCAACGCCCCCACAATACAACTGCGATCCAAGCCCGCAATTTCATCTTTCGAAAGCAATACCCTCGCTCCTGCAGGAAACTGTTCCTGCTCCGCTTCTTGCGCCCGCAATACATCCAAACGCGCTTTTAACCCTGCAACATTTTTATCAAATTCGCCTAAGGCTTGACGCTTTTCTTTCAACGAAGACCCTTGCTCCTGTTGCTGTTGAACGCCTTGATCGACCCTCGTCCGTAAAGACAGTTCGCGCTCCTGCAACAGTTCAACTTTACCCGTCAATTCCTGTACTTTTTCCTCTTTGGCTGATTCCGCATTCTGCAATTCAGAAATACCTTCACGCAGACGCTCCTGCTGAACCATCCGTCCACGTTCGCGTTGTTCAAAATCACGTATTTTCCCTTGAGCTTTGTTACCCGCCTGCTCAAATTGATTTACCTGATTGCGTTTGGTCCGCAACTTTTCGCGCAACTCTGCCGACGTCGTTTCCAACTCCTTCACTTCTTCCTGACGCGCCTTCAGCACCGCCTCCGCCTCTTCTTTTAAAGTCTTCGCCTCCACCAAAGCCGCCGCACTTTCTTCTAAGTTTTGACGATGTTGCTCCAAACGGGTTTGCGCCTCTTCCGCATCCTTACTGTCACGATTGGCGTAAGATTTCATTTCTTCAATCCGCTCACCATTCACCCGCACCGCTTCCTTCGCCTGATGCAATTCATTGCGAATGCCCACCGCAGATTCCATCTGATCCGCAATAACTTTTTCAACCGCTTCCAACTCCGTCCGCAAATTGGCAATACCCTGATCTTCATTCTCAATCTCTACCCGCCCCTGATCCATCTGCTTGTGCAACTCATCCAAACGCACTTCAATATCGCCAATGGCCTCACTCATCTCCTGAACCCGATGACGGCTCAGCCACATATCCTGACCACGTAAATGATTCTGAATTTCCTGATAACGGCGCGCTTTTCCCGCCTGACGTTGCAGCGAAACCATACGACGTTTCACTTCGCGAATCACATCATCTAATCGCTGTAAATTCTGCTCAGTACGCTCCAGTTTGCCCAACGCCTCCCGCCGATCCGCTTTAAATTTGGTGATACCACTGGCCTCTTCAAACACAATGCGCCGATCTTCCGGACGCGAACTCAAAATTTGGTCAATCTTCCCCTGCTCAAGAATCGAGTAACTGTTTTTCCCCACACCCGTATCCATAAACAAACGGTGAATATCTTTTAAGCGACAAGGCTGTTTGTTCAAATAATACTCACTGTCCCCACTGCGAAACAGACGCCGCGTAATCGTCACTTCGTGATAATCCGTTTTTAGCGCGTCTTCACATTCCGCCATGGTCAACGAAACTTCCGCCATATTGGTAGGCTTATACCCATCGGCCCCATTAAAAATCACATCCATCATCTTGCCGCCACGAAGCGCTTTCGCACTTTGCTCCCCCAGCACCCAGCGTACTGCATCGGCAATATTACTTTTGCCACAACCATTCGGCCCCACAATCGAGGTCATCCCCGGCAGGAAATTCATTACCGTTCGCTCGGCAAAACTTTTAAATCCAAGAAATTCAACTTTTTTCAGGTACATGTGATTCGATCTCGATTCTCAGTTTCCCCTCAACCATTGAAGAAAAACCCAATAAAATAGCCCTAAGGCACGTATAGAGCCGCAAACTCTAGCACGCAGAACGCCTCTGACAACCCTATATCAGGGAGATTTTACCCTTAGAGCACCTGTCTGCGTCCACCACACAGCTCCGAGTTGACATCCCCAACGCATTCGGACATAAACCTTTTATGTCAACTTCCGCCCTTACCGACCTCCTTTCCCAACTCGTTTCCACCCCCTCAGTGAACCCCGCACACAGTGAGGATCCTTCCATCACCGGCGAAGAGCGCATGGCCGAACTCTTCATTTCCTTGTTCAAAGCCAGAGGTCTCTCGGTAGAAGTCACCCACCCTATGGGAGCAGGTCGTCCTGCCGTCATCGGTCGCAGTCAACCTGCCGCCGTTCATAAAACCCTGATGTTTGAGATGCATTTGGATACGGTGGGTATCGCCCATATGACCGTAGATCCTTTCCTCGCTCAAATCGAAAACGGTAAACTCTACGGCCGAGGAAGTTGCGACATGAAAGGCGCCATGGCCTCCCTTTTTCATATTCTCACCCCCGAGCGCATTGAAAGCCTCAATCAAAAAGGAATTGAACTCATTTTAGTGGGCGCACCTGATGAGGAAACCGGCCTCGGCGGATCCACCCGCATGGCCGCCGAAGGTCTGGGGGCTGACATCGCTTTTGTATTGGAACCCACCCAATGTCTACCCGTGATCGCCCACAAAGGGGCCCTGTGGTACGATGTGGAGTTAAAAGGCCGCTCCGGCCATGGCAGCCAACCCCAAAGTGGCGTAAGCACTAACGCCGCTTTGAGCGATTTCCTGCCCGCCCTTTTTGACATCCACCAACAATTGACCCAAGAGTACAGCCATCCCTTATTGGGAAACTCCACCCTGAACATTGGTAAAATCGAAGGGGGGCAAACCTACAACATCATTCCAGAACGCACCCTCCTCCAGCTCGATCGCCGGGTCATTCCGAACGAACCTTCACAGCTGTTTCCCGATCAGGTAAATCGCAAAATCCAGGACATGATTACTGCGGGACTCCTCTTGGATGGACGCTGCACCCTGACCTCGGAAACCACCTCCTTCTCGACCTCAGACCAAAGTCCCCTGGTAAAAGATCTACAACAAGCCATCACCCGCGTCACCGGAGAACCGGCCCCCTGTTCTGGGACCTCTTGGGTGAGCGACGCCTCCCCCTTCAGCCAAACCTGCGAGCAAATTCTCGTGTTTGGCCCTGGCGATATTGCCCAGGCCCACACCGACAACGAATTTATCGAAATCGCTCAACTCGAACGCGCCGCCTCCATCTTCGCCGACTTTTTGGATCATTTCGAATAATAAGACCTTGGAACCACGATTTGCGCATTAAACTCTGCACCTTTATTTTAGTTTTAGCCACCCTCACCTTGGCGGCCATCGCTTTCTGGTGGGCGCCCCTCAATCAGGACGAAGGCTGGTACCTCATGGCCGCGCGACGCGTAAGCCAAGGACAAATGCCCTATCGGGATTTTGCCTTCACCCAAGCCCCGCTCTTTCCTTACATCTTTCAATTCGCCCAACCTCTGGTCAACAAGTGGGGACTCGCAGGGGGACGCCTTTTTCAGTACGTCTGGTTTGCCATGACTTTTGGGATACTGCTCTGGAACTGCAAACAACGCTGCCGCCCAAAAACCTTTTACTTTGCAACCCTGGTGATCGTAAGTTTATTGGGCCTCAATGTCTTCCAAATGCAATACGCGGCCACCGTTAAAACCTATGTTTTAGCGGGATTCTTCTTAAGTTTGTCCATGTGGGGATGGCTATCCTACGTCCAAACCCAACAACGACGCGCCCTATTTCTCTGCGCTTGGGCCTTGGCCGCCGCCACCGCCACACGGCTCTCCCTGGGTCTTTTTTTTATGCCCCTCGGACTTTCACTCCTCCTCAATCGTCAAAAAAACGGCGACCTCGCTTGGATACTGTTTGCCCTCACTGGCGCTGCCGGCCTCACCCTTAGCTTCGGACCCTTCCTGCTCCTCGCACCCGAAGGCCTGCGGTTTGCACTGCTCGACTATCATGCCGCCCGTCAAATCGACGCCTTTTGGATGCTCAAAGCGGGCTTTCTCTCCAGAATGGTTCAGTCCTACTTCCCCGCGCTCATCATCCTCTTGATGTTACTACCCCAGTGGAAAACCTGGCAACCCGGACTCCGCAGTATGTTTCTGGGCATCGTCTCCGTCACCATCCTCCATTTACTCGCTCCCTTCCCTTACGATGACTATCAAGTCGCCCTCTATCCTGCATTGATCCTGCTCATCGCCATCGAATCCGCCCACCAGTTCTCAACGGAGAAACAAAATCGCCTTGCCCCCCTTCTCAGCATGAGCGCCCTGTTATTTGCTTTCTCCTCAGCCCAAGTCCTCACTTGGTTTTCCTACGGACAAGATCGCATTTGGTGGAAGACCAAAACGCAATCGGATCTTCACACACTCCAACAAGCCGCTAAATCCATTCAAGCTCTCAACCCAAGCCCCAAACTCCTGCTCACCACCGACAGTTATTTGGCCATAGAAACCGGTTACGAAATTCCTGAAGATATGGAAATGGGTGCCTTTGCATATTTCCCCAAAATGGATCTCTATAGAGCCGAAAAACTCCATGTGCTCAATACCCAACGCCTACGCACACTCTTACAAAACAGCCCTGCCCCCCTCGCGGCGATCAGTGGCTACAGCTTTGCCATTCAATCTCCAGCAATTAGTCCTACACCAGGCGAACAGCTTCAAGCTCTCCATCTCCTTCTCGAAGAAAGGTACGAACCGATCCGAGAAATCGAAAATTTTGGACAAGGCCATACGCCCTTGACGATCTACCGTTTAAAACAAGAACCCTCACCCTCCATGTCCCCATTGCCGAGGCCATGAAGTAAAGGCGTTCAGCTTTCACTGATAAACATGTAAAGACTGAAGGGATCACAGGTCTATTCGTAGAATCGGTTAATCCCCCCGACGATACGTGCTACTATCCATGATAGAGCCTCATTTTATCACCAAGATCCACCAGCTTTAAAATCGGGCCCGAGCTCCGCGCAGATCACCCACCGCATGTTTTACACACTTTTTCACCCAACCACATTTGCATTCCCATTTCGATATCGATGAAAGACCTCCCCCTGAGAAACCCAGGTCACCACAATCACCATCACCGCCCCGCCCCTCAATTCACCCAAATTTTTGACACAAAAAAGCCTTTTCCGAAGATCGGAAAAGGCTCTTGGATATCTTCCGTAAAACGGAAGCATCAGGGTCGATTAACGGAAGCCTCCGCCTCCACGACGATCACCGCCACGGCCACCGCCGCCGCCGCCGTATCCACCGCCGCCGCCACCGCCACGACGATCGCCGCCGCGGAATCCACCGCCGCCGCCACCACCACGGCCGCCGCCGAATCCACCGCCGCCGCCACGCTCTTCGCGAGGACGTGCTTCGTTTACGCGTAATGGACGACCTTCAACAGGATGGTCATTCATTTGATCGATTGCTGTACGACCAGCTTCATCGTCTTCCATTTCCACAAAGCCAAAGCCTTTGGAGCGTTGGGTATCACGGTCAAAAATCACTTTTGCGGATTGAACTGCACCGAATTCGGTGAACAGATCTTCAAGTTCTCCATCAGTCATGGAGTAGGGCAAGTTGCCCACATATATATTAATCATCTTCTAGGGTATTCCAAAGGCATCTTCGATCTTTAACATCAGTCTTATCCTCGATGCCACAAAGGAAAAAAACTGAACCTGTGAGCTATAGAGAACCTCATAGGATAAATGAATAATTAAAGGGTATAAATTTAAAAGCAATGACCAATGTCATAAATAACAATATATTTCAGAACGTCTTTTAAAGACAGTCCTGCCCCATAAAAATCAAAAACGTTGAGACAACAGCGCTTTATTCGCCGAAGTTGGACTCGATAAGCTCACTAATCGCAGCCATCGCTTCGGTGGCCTGCGCCCCACTCGCTTCAATAACCAAGGTACAGCCCTGATGACCTTCCAAGGTCAATAACCCCATAATACTTTTCCCGGAAACACTGGTCCCATCTTTTTCAACCATCACCTCGGCATCAAAGCCACTGGCACATTTTACAAACAATGCCGCCGGACGTGCATGCAGTCCGTATTCATTGTTGATGACAAATTCTCTACTGAGGGTATCGGTTGACATTACGAATCAGGTTAGTGTTGAGGCGAATTTCTCATCCGCCGCTTTTGCAAAGAACGAATGACATGCTGGTCAAATTCTTTTGCAGCTTCATGACCCAAATACGAAAGTTTTTGATTCATGGCTGCGACTTCAATGACCCCTGCCATATCTCTGCCGGGAGCGACAGGTAACTCTACCAATGAGACATCGATGTCAAGGACTTTACGGGTCTTTTTGGACAGCCCCGATCGATCACCTTCCTTGGAAGGGTCTGCCGGATAGAGAGATACAATCATGTCTAATCGCTTTTCAAGACTCACCGACGCCATACCAAAAATACTGGGAACATGGATGATACCTAAACCGCGAATTTCCATATGGAAACGCGTGAGCTCACTGGAGGTACAGGTCAATAAAGAAAGAGAATCCCGGTGAATAATAGTCAAATCATCAGCCACCAAACTAAATCCCCGCTCAATGAGGCCCAAGGCCGCTTCACTTTTACCAATACCCGGAGGCCCCTCAATCAACACCCCAATCCCCATCACATCGAGCATGGTCCCACTGAACTTCATGGACGGAGCCACTAAAGTTTCCATCGCCAAGGTGGCCATATTGATAAAGCGATTGGTAATCAGAGGCGAACTCAACACAGGTACCCGATATTTTTCGGACACCACTTCAATTTCAGGAATGATATTCCGATTTCGAGTCAGAATCACACAAGGTATGTTTTGTTGAAACAAATGCTCCAACCGTAACGCCCTCTCCTGTTGAGGAAGCGACTTTAAATAGGTCATTTCTGCCAAACCAAAGACCTGAATACGTTTGTTGGCAAAATATTGAAAAAAATCAGCCAATGCCAAACCCGGACGATTAATCGCCTCTTCAAGAATCACATTTCCAATGTATTCTTTCCCGGAAATCAACGAAAGTTCGGTCGCCGCTCCGGCTTGTTCGAGGAAATCACCCACCGTGACCCCGTTCACTTTGTTTGCCATATAACTTTCCTTGCTAAAGGACGGAGGATTTCCGCAAAATTTGCGAATATCCTCCCCTTCCTTGCTTTTGCGTGATTCTACTTAGCTTAAGCCGGCTTCCATTTCGCCAAGCCCCACAATATTCTTGTGATCCTGAATTTTATCACGATTTTTGCGCAATTGACGATGCACTTTGTCGACAGCTGCATCAATACTTGCATACATATCGGAGGTCGTTTCAGTTGCTTCGGCATGCACGTGGTTTTTGGCTTTCACCACCACTTCCGCCACATGATTGATCTTCCGTTGCACATCCAAGATAACATGCACATCCTCAACACGTGGGAACTCTGTAAGAGACTCCTCCACACGACTGGTTGCGTGGTCACGTAATGCGCTGCTCATTTCCATATGTCTGCAGGTAACGGTGATGTTCATATTTCATCCTCCGGGGTTTGGGTTGTTACATCGAGAACCGGTCTCCAAGATAGAGTTCCCGGCTCACGGGGTCATTAATGAGAAAGTCCCGGGATCCTTCCCGAAGTACCTTCCCTTCAAAAATGATATAGGAGCGGTCTGTCACCGTAAGCGTTTCCCGAACATTATGATCGGTGATCAAAACACCTAAACCGCGCTCTTTTAATTCTAAAATAATTTCCTGCACATCATGCACCGACTTGGGATCCACCCCACTGAAGGGCTCATCCAATAACAGGACCGCAGGCTCCGTCACCAAGGCGCGGGCAATTTCTAAACGGCGACGCTCTCCTCCACTCAAGGTGAAGGCTTTTTGATTCGCCAATTTGGTAATTTTTAAATCATCTAACAATTTTTTCAACCGTTCCTTCTGCGCTCCACGGCTCAAAGGTAAGGTTTCTAAAATAGCTTTGATATTATCTTCAACCGTCAAACGACGGAAAATAGAGGGTTCCTGCGCCAAATACCCCATCCCTAAACGAGCCCGTTCAAACATCGGCATTTTGGTAATGTCCGTATCATCAAAATACACCGATCCTTCATTGGGCTGAATTAAACCGGTAATCATATAAAAAGAAGTCGTTTTGCCAGCCCCGTTGGCTCCTAACAATCCTACAATCTCATGACGGTTCACGGTGATGTCCACTTCATTCACCACCCGTTTGCCATTGTAAATTTTGACCAATTTTTCAGTGCGAATCACCGGAGTTAAACGAGAACCCTGAACTTCTTCAGACAACAATTCTCTGGATGCGGTATCAACCCCACTCATTTTTTATCCTCAGAAAACATGATTACACGGGTTTTTCCTTCCGTTTCCATCCGATTCTCCAAACGCCAGTAAATCACCTTATCCGCCTGCAGCACAGAACCTTCACGGGAAACCTGAGGGCGATCAGTCAAAACTACTTTTCCATTAGAAATAGTATAAATCGCTTTACCAGAACGACTGTGCAAACCTTCCATTTTTACTTCAACACTCCCCTCAGCTTCAAGTTTATCAATTTCATCTTGAGCCGTCATGGTCACCACCAATTTATCAGCGTTGAGCTGTAAATCAGGATCCGTCACCACAACATTCCCTGTGAAAATAGCTTTTTTCGCTTCATAATCAAAAAAGAGTTTATCACTGGTAATTTCCGTAATCCGGTCTTCGGCGGGAGCGGTTGCAGGTTGCGCATAGAGGCTTAGACCACCGCTGAGCGCTAAGGTACTCAATAAAAGTTTAAAAATAATTCGTTTCATGGGGTAGATTCAGGTTGGGGTCTGACTGGTTTAAATTCAACATTATTAAAAACGACTTTCACATCGCTTTTCAATTCCATTTGGCTGCGCGACGCTTCGAAAACATACCCCACCCCTTCAATATGAAAACCGTCTCCGTCTATATGAATAAGTTTATCAGATTCAGCCGAGTTGGTTTGGGTATTGTAGTCACAGCCAGGGGAAGTAATTCGCATTTTTACAGTTTTCCCATCCTCCTCGAAAAACTCAACCACCAAACCTTGAATCGCCATAGGTTTTCCGATGAACATTTGCGCACTTTCCCCAGTCAAAATTGATTTTAACACGCCGTCTTCATCTACGTCAGGAACTTTAAATCGCCCTACATCAGTCTGCGCATGGAGAAGCCCCGCCGCAACGAAAACCCACCCTAAAATAAAACCCCTACTCCCACGCGAGAGACTGCGGAAAAGAAAACAAATCTGTGCCATAAATCAAATCTAGCACCGCTTTGACACTTTGTCCAAAAGAATTTTCCTGCAAAGAGTGCCTGACCCCGGCGACGCTATGCTATAAGTCACGAATATGATTGAATCACGTGCAGATAGAGAACAACTCGAGGAACAGACCCTTGCCCCCTACGCCGCATTTAGCGGACGCTCAAGAGGTCGTTTCTATCAGGAAAGCAAAGCTTCTCGTCGAGCTGACTTTCAACGGGACTGCGACCGCATCATTAACAGTCGCTGCTTTCGTCGCTTGGAATACAAAACCCAAGTGTTTGTAATTGGCACCCAAGATCATTACCGCACCCGGCTAACCCATACCATGGAAATGACCCAAGTCGCCCGCACCCTTGCGCGCGCCTTGCGTGTAAATGAAGATCTCGCCGCCGCCATTTCCTTGGCTCATGACATTGGTCACAGTCCTTTTGGCCATAGCGGTGAACGCGCACTGGACAAATTGATGGCTGATCATGGTGGATTCGATCACAATTTACAAAGTCTGCGCTGGGTCGAAGAACTCGAAGAAACCTACCCTGAATTTAATGGTCTCAATCTTACCTGGGAAGTGCGCGCCGGCCTTTGTAAACATCTCAGCAAAACTCCCGGCGTGGAATTGGACGGACACCCCTTGGGCCCCTGGCAAATGGTCGAAGGCCAAATCGCAGATGTCGCCGATGACATCTCCTACCACGCCCACGATGCTGAAGACGGATTAGACGCAGGATTAATCACCCTCGATCAACTACGCGAACTCGACATTTGGCGCCTCGCAGAAAAACGGGTGTTTGATACCATTCCCAACTGCGACGAACAACGCCTGCGCTACAGCACCGTCCGCATGATGTTCACCTTGCAAGTGGAAGACGTCCTCACCCAAGCCGCCGAACGTCTCAACGCATGGAACCCCCAACACTTCAAAGACGTCATGGACGCCCCCGACCGCTTAGTGGCCTTCAGCCCTGCATTTACCGACCTGCTTAAGCCCTACCGCAGTTTTCTGTTTGAAAAAATGTACTTTCACCCCGAAGTCGCCAATGCAGGTGACCATGCGGTGCGTCTCATGACCCGTCTGTTTGAGTATTATTTGGCTCATCCAGAGGATCTGGGCGAAAAAGCAAAAAAACGTCTGGAAAGCCAAGGACTTCACCGTACGGTCTGCGACTATGTGGCGGGATGCACCGATCGCTACGCTTTTGAAGAATGCCAAAAATACCAGCTTACGGAACCTCAAGTATGAAAGAACATATCCAAACTCTAATCGAAGGCCGAACTCTCAGCCACAACGACGCCTATGCTGCGCTAACAACCATTATGAGTGGAGAAGCCACTCCCGCACAAATCGCGTCCTTTCTTACCGCACTTCGCCTTCGAGGCGAAACCGCAGAGGTCGTCTCCGGCGCCGCGAAAGCCATGCGGGAAGTCTTCACCCCCGTAACCTCCATTCATCCCGACGCCGTGGATACCTGTGGCACAGGTGGGGACGGATTGGACACCTTTAACATCTCGACCACCGCAGCATTTGTCACCGCCGGTGCTGGTGTTCCCGTGGCCAAACACGGCAACCGCAACGTCTCTAGTCTAAGTGGATCAGCAGATGTGTTAACCGCCCTAGGGGTAAACATTTCCATCACGCCTGACCAAATGGGCGCTTGCCTCGAACAAGTGGGATTGGCCTTTTTATTCGCGCCATCCCTGCATCCCGCCATGAAACATGCCGTGGCTCCCCGCCGGGAAATTGGAATCCGCACCCTGTTTAATGTGCTCGGTCCCATCAGCAATCCCGCCAGCACCCGCCGGGGAATTCTCGGTGTGTTCAGTGAAGAGATGGTCGCCCTGATTGCCGATGCATTGGCCACCCTCGACACTCAACATTTATTGGTCGTTCACGGGAAAGACGGCCTCGACGAAATCACCAATACTACCTCCACCTTTGTGAGCGAAGTACGCGAGGGCAACGTAAAACGCTACGAGATCTCCCCTACCGATTTCGGCTTACCATTCCGAAGCCTTGAAGAGCTTAAAGGTGGGGATCCCGAGGTAAATGCCGGCATTACCCTGCGCATTCTCGAGGGTGAACCCGGCGCAAAAAGGGACATCGTTCTGCTCAACGCAGGCGCCGCCATCTACACGGGAGGCAAGGCCTCTTCCCTGGCCGAAGGCATCGAAAAAGCAACGACCTCCATTGATTCAGGAGCCGCCAAACAAAAGCTGGACGCGCTCATCGACTTCACCAACCGCTAAGACACGTTTTAAAACTTCGTCAACAAGAATTCGAAAATCACCATTGACTCGGGCCTCGAGAAGGTCTAACAGTCCCGCATCCATGGGGTGACCTACCAAAAGGTCTGAGATCATGATTGATTCATGAAACCCACGAACCTGATCCGGATGATACCGGCGTAGGAATGGAAGCATGTATGATACGTGTAGACTCATTTTTCGTCGGACCGGTTCTATAACCTGAACCCGAAATCGAAATGAAATCACTTGTATTGACGTCCTTCTTCCTCTTCCCTCTCCTGCTGCTTGCGCAGTCAGAAGAAACCACTGAAATGACTCCTTTGGTGGTCTATGTGGATCCCGCTGACGCTAATTTACCCACCTTTAGTACCAGCAATACTCATCTCACCGCTGATGAATTTCAAGATGCCCAAGCCATCCATATGCAGGAGACCATCGGTATGGTCCCCAACTTTACCTTTGCGGGTGGCACCTCACGGGCGCGTTATTTACAAATGCGTGGCGTAGGTGAACGCAGCCAATTTTCAGGTGAAGGCCCTCCCAACTTTTCTGTGGGTGTATTTATGGACGATATCGACCTCTCCGGTTTAGGCGGCGCAGTCTCCCTTTTCGATATTCAATCCATCGATGTCCTGCGCGGACCTCAAGCCACCTTGTACGGTAGCCGTGCATTGGCGGGTGCCATGATCATCAATAGCGCGCCCCCCACCGCACTTCCCGAACAACGCTACCGTTTTGGTATCGGCACCGAAGATCTCTTTGAAGCAGGATTTGCCGTGGGTGGCCCTTGGGGACTCATGAATGACAGCCTGTTCTATCGTTTTAGTTTTTTCATGAGCCGTCAAAATGGCTTTATTGAAAATGAGTATTTGGGACAGGACAATACCAACCGCCAACAGGAAGCCTTCTCTCGTTTTCAATTACTCTACACTCCCCGTGCAGACCAAAGTCATCAATTTACCCTGATCGGAACCCATCAGAACAATGGCTATGATGCCTTTGCCGTCAGCGGCGATGGCTACACCACCTACACCGACGAACCCGGTGAAGACAACCTCTCCTTGGGCGGCGCTTCATTACGTTCCACCTACGAAACTTTTCAGAGCTTTGACCTCATCAGTATCACCTCCGGTAGCTATGCGAAAAGCAACTACGGATACGACGCCGACTGGGGTAACGATGAATTTTGGGCAGCCCCTCCCTACAATTTCGACCCCGATGTCGAAGGATGGCGTTATTCCTTTAACGAACAACTGGACCGCGATCGCGGACAAGTGGGTCAAGAATTCCGCTTCCAAAATAAACCCGGAGAAGGTCTTTGGGATAACCGAAGCGCCTGGAGCTCAGGACTGGTGTTAAACTGGCTGGACGAAAAAGATGATTACGTCGGGTTCAGTAGCTTAGAGAGTGATTACGAAGCCTTCACCGTTGGCGGTTATGGTCAACTCACCACCGCAATCGATCAAGGCCTCGACCTGGTTACGTCCATCCGCGTTGAAAACCGCAGCTCGGATTATCACGACAGTGAAGGCGTTTCCGACGATGTGTCAGACTGGATGTACGGCGGTCGTATCGCCTTAGAAGCTGAACTGAATGAAAACCGTCGAACCTTTATTGGCTTTAGCCGAGGCTTTAAAGGAGGCGGTGTAAACACCAATCCCAACTTAACCGAAAGCCAACGTATCTACGATCCGGAAACCTTGTGGAACTTGGAAACGGGCATCACCCAAAACTGGGATGAAGGGCGTGGGTTCTTGAGCCTCACCGCCTTCTACATGTGGCGTCAAGATTTACAAATCGGCACCTCCATCCAACCCAATCCTGGCGACCCTACCAGCTTCACTTACTTCACCGACAATGCAGCGGAAGGTTACAACTACGGTGCCGAAATGGAACTCCAGGCCCCCATCACCCAACAACTCGACTTCTTTGCAACCCTCGGATTACTGCAAACCGAATACTCCGATTTTGCAGATGCCGGTGGAAATGAAAATGTAGAAGGTCGCGAACAACCCTATGCACCCAACTATAGTTTCCGTACCGGGTTACGAATGAATTGGACCCAGCAATGGTTCACCCAAATCGCCGTAGAAGGAATTGATAGTTTCTACTACTCAGACAGTCATAATGAACAATCCAATCCTTACGAATTGGTCAATCTCACCATTGCCTATCGTGCTGAAAATTGGACCTTAAGTCTATGGGGACGTAACATCTTTGATCAGGATTACGGTACCCGTGGATATTACTTCGGTAACGAACCCCCGGATTATCCTGCGAAACTATGGACCACCAACGGTGCCCCCGCGCAGTGGGGATTAACCTGGGAATGGTTGTACTAAATCACACAATTGATCTTTATCCGCCTCGGCGGATAAAGGTCAGCTTTCCCCCTCCCTTTCCGATAACGGTCGGTCTTTAGACCACAGACCCCACCCCAAATCTCCCTGACCTCTCACGGAGCACATCAGCCCCCCCCGCGCTTACGCGCCCAACATGGGAAAGCAAATCTTGACCTCAAGATCGGCTTCGTCCGTTTCTTCGGGATTGTTCAAATACACCTCAAACGGAACCTGTCCTTTTTTCGCCCGAAACTTTTTGTTCCTACTCAACATCATCCCCAAGGACCACGCATTTCCTAAATGGCGATAAGCTCCGTTATGCTTGATCACATAAACTTTGTTCGCGGGGATCTCTCCGCTCACAAACCCTTCCGGCAGGGAATCGGGAAGACGTTTCACGGGAAAACCGATGGTGTACCGAACCTGCCCGTTGTTCATATTCCATTTTTCGTACTTACAAAAAGGATAAAGCGTTTGATCCACATCCGCATTGAGTGCCACAGGTTTTAAGCGTTTAAAATCTTCTTCCATACCCGGACCCAATTCAGGGATGAGACATTCCGTAGTGATGCCCACATACGAACAGCCCGGAAAGTCCTCTTCGCCCGACTCTACAAAACCAGCTGGAATACGCCCCAGCTCACATATATCCTTCAACATGGTTAAGCCCCGTTCATAATCCATGCCCACCAGGGTTTCCATCATTCCTTTCATCCAAAACATCAACAACGGTAATTTTCCATCCATCACCCAGGTCACTTGAGTGCCATCAGCCACTTCAGCAAAGGTAAACTGAACGGTGGACCTGGATTTCCATGGCTTGAGAATCTCCAAGCTACAGACCATCTCTTCATTCTCCGTTTCCCGCTGTTTAACCAATTTGCCTGAACCGATCAAAGATCCGTCCCAACTGTAGGCACGACCATCAGCATCAAAAGTCAAACGCGCCTCGGGTTCCAACACCAACCAAGGAGACCAAGCCGGCCATTTCGTTAAGTCACTGACCTGGGCAAACACCTCTGCAAGTGGTGCCTCTATGGTTATCATTTTTTGGATATGTGTTTGAGGCATGGTCTGCTCCTGGGGAAATAAACAAGGGATTAGGCGACAGACGGATGACGGCGGTAATTCTTTCGGACCATTTCATAGAAATGCGCAAACGACGTTTGCATGTAGGGCATGAGCCATAGATATCCGATGAAAAAGGTTAAAATACACAGGATACTCCAACCGATAAACCGAAGACATAAACAAAAATATTGCCACTTATATCCCCGCATCATTTCTTTACTACGCCGAATCGCATCCATAGGTCCCAATTCCGGATCATCAGCCAATACAAAGAAGGTCATTGAATATGATATACTCGCAATAATTCCGGGAATAATCAGCAGCAACGTCCATCCGAAAATAAATATAGACATCAGGATGTAAGCGCCCAAGGCGTTACCAAAAGCTCGGAAGCCTTCAAAAAGTTGCCCCACTTCAGCCTGCCCTCCCCGTATAAGCGTCAAAAAGGCTAAGGCGAAGCCCATACTCATGGGACCCGCAATCAACAAACTTACCAAACCGCCTATCCCTGGAATCATCGCAGGAGCAAGATTTGAAACCAAAACAAATACCAGCGCAATACCAATCCCTAGGCCCCATTGACCTTTCAAAGACTCACGTGCACGCCGCGTCAGCTCTGCGTTTTTCAGGAATCCTTCCGAGGTCGAATCCAACGGTATCGCTGAAATCACACGTGGTTCCACTGCACCTTGCATCACAATGGGTACGGGTGGTGGCGTTCCCACAAATCCTAAGCCTGAAATGGTTTGAGCTTCCACCCATTGATCTCCCAAACTTTGATTCCAAACCAAATCTCTGGGTCCTAATTTGCCTTGTTGCACCAAGGCTTGCAATTCTGCAAATTCTACAGGGCCAACTTGTTCTTCATTGATGCCATAATACCATTTCATACCAAATCCCTCT
Organism: Kiritimatiellota bacterium B12222; assembly: GCA_029719485.1. Lineage (GTDB taxonomy): Bacteria > Verrucomicrobiota > Kiritimatiellia > SS1-B-03-39 > UBA6053 > UBA6053. The sequence goes on from CP120722.1 coordinate 3,402,655, forward strand.
CTTCCTCTAAGGTTGCATGCCACAAATCCGCAGGCTTATCCGAAAAGGTCTCACAAATTTTCACGTGCTCCATACCTAATTCTTTTAAGGTCATGCGAATAATCGATTCTGCCAATGCCCACTGATTACAATCTTTGCTCATATGCGCCAAATAGACCTGTTCCAATTCAGGGCCCGCGACTTCTTTCAACAGATCCGCAGCTTCCTCATTCGAAAGATGTCCCTGACGCCCCCCGATCCGCTGTTTTAATGACCACGGACGTTCCGACTCTTCCAGTAAAATCCGGTCGTGATTGGTTTCTAAAACCAACACATGGCAGCCCTGCAGTTGCAAACGAACCAAGCGCGTCGCCAAGCCTATATCTGTCGCAAACCCCATGCGATATTTACCCGCCCTCACCACGTAACTCACCGGATCATAGGCATCGTGCGGCACACTAAAGGGATCAATGGAGAGTTCACCAATGTCAAAGCTCTGTCCATTGGCAAAAATGCGCCACTTCAGATCTTCAAATTTCTTTTTGTGGGCCAAAGACTGCACCGTTCCCGCATTTCCATACAGGGGAACCCCATGCTTTTTATTTAGAATGGGGAGGGCTTGAATATGGTCACTGTGTTCATGCGTGACACAAACCCCATCCAGTTGATCCAACTCCATCCCCCATTCTCGGAGGTGGGTTTGAATCCGCCGGGCACTAATCCCGGCGTCAATGAGCACCCGGGTATTTTCTGTCGCCAGTAGCGTACAGTTTCCTGTACTACCACTGGCCAGATTACAGAGGAACAACCGGGACATTTTACAGATTACTGTCCGGGACTGTTACGATTGATGTAAATTTCAACCCGTCGGTTATGCTGCATGTTCTCTTCCGTATCGTTCGGAACCAAAGGACGATCAAATCCATATCCTTTTGCTTCGATGCGAGAAGGCTCGATCACACCCTTACTGTTACTCAAGATATACTGACGAACGGTATTGGCCCGACGTTGAGACAGCGCCAAGTTATATTTACGTTTCGAAGTTTTGCGTTTGTCCGCATGACCTTCAACTACCGCAGTAGAAGTTGGCACGCTTTCAATCAAGGCAATCACTTCAGCCAACTCAACATAGTCCGCAGAACGAATGGTTGCTTTGTCGGTGTCAAATTCAATATTCAACTGAATACGAATAAAGTCATCTTTGGCATCGAGAGGGTTGGTGGAATCCACCAATACTTCATGCCCATCATCTACCCCACCCTCATCGGTGTCCCGATTTAAAGGCATGGTCAAATATTTCAAAACTTCATCACCATCAGTGAGGTCATCACCATCACTATCAGGATTTAAAGGATCGGTGTTATGAGTCAAAACTTCCTCTCCGTCTTTAAGTCCGTCACCATCCGTGTCAGCATTCAGAGGATCGGTTTTATATTTCAAAACTTCATCACCATCACTGAGGCCATCACCGTCACTATCAGGGTTCGTGGGCTTCGTGGTGTATACATTCACTTCATCACCATCACTGAGTCCATCACCATCGGTATCAGGATTCAAAGGATCGGTGTTATAGGTCAAAACTTCTTGGCCGTCTGTGAGGCCATCACCATCGGTGTCAGGATTCAACGGATCCGTTCCGATTTCACGTTCATGCCCGTCCGTGAGGCCATCCCCATCACTGTCAATGTTCGCGGCCGCTCCTGAAACGCGATAATCGTCAGGCTGTTGGGTTCCCGGACGGTAATTTACCCCAATACTGTACATCGCACTTAATTCAGTGTCATTATCACCCGCAAACACAATGGTTTGAAGATCAGCACGTAATGCCCAAGCATCATTAAAATGATACATCATCCCGCCACCGGCATACACCTGAAATGTTTGGTCACCCGGCACGGTATCTTCCTCAAAATAAAGGAAACCAATTCCCGCACTTAAGTAAGGGTCCCAACGCAGATTTTCGATACTGCGCAAATGGAAGTTACCATCAACCCCTAAACGAACCCCCCAAGTATCAGCAACACTGGGTTCTGTTCCCGTATTGCCACCTAAGCGTACGCGATCAGGGTTCTCTCCACTGGAACCATCCAATTTCGGCATCACATCCAAAATCAGTTCGTATCCCCAACGCTCATCAAGATTTTTCATGGCCCGAAAGGTAATAAAAGGACCATCATCCAACATATAATCGCCTTCAAAATTTATCTGACCAATCCCGGTACTGAAACTCCAGGGAGCACGCTCGAATAAATTATCTTCTGCAGATGCAAAAGGCAGACAACAAAGGCAAAATGCCGAAAGAAAGAAGGCTTTTAATAAATAGTTCATGATAAAGTCCGGACGGGGGTAAGAAAAAAATACGATGGGTTATGGATACGACTTCTACATCAGGGAGGCAATCGAAAAATCACTCTTAGACCGCAAAAGCACCCGCAATCAACAAAACCAGCAAAAATCCTTGGCCTCCGATCCACCACCACCATCCTTTTGAGAGCGTCTTGTGCCTGTGCGCCACCCATCCCGAAAGCAGACTCAAGCCCATCGCAAACAACAACAGGCCCAATACTGTCAGAAAGTTGACCTGATGCTGTGGAGCAACCTGCCCCGCCTTCCCCACCAGAGGCAAGGTCATGCACCAAAAATACATGACCCCCATACTGGCCCATAACAAATACTTTGCCAACACAGGTGTAGAGGAGGAATGAAGACGAGGGTTTTTCAAAATTAAAAATTTAATGGTGTTTTTTCAAGTCAAAAAATGTTTTTGAGATTGCAGTGCACATTCTACGTTCTAACAATAGAACTTGTGTATTACCCAACCCTTAACCCAAAATCAAACTTCATGATCAACTCTCTTAAATACGCCTCCCTTTCAATTTCAATGCTTCTTCTCGCAAGTACTGGACATGCCCAAACTGCTCTCCGTGGTGGTTTTGTGGAAAATGCCGATGTATTTGTGTACATGGATGTAACCAGCTTAAACAACTCAGCTTTTTCTAAAGCCGTTGAAGAACTCAAAACGCCAGAAGACAAAGCGCTTGAAGATGAATTACAAGCCAAATTTACCGCCGCCACCGGCTTAACCGAAGACGACGTATTGTCGGCCGTGTTCTCCATGGACATCGATGATATCGACTTTCAAGCCCAAGACCCTGCCGTATTGGAAACCGCGCAAGCCGTGGCTGCTATTGAACTCGCCAAAGCCATCACCCTCGAACAAGCCAAAGCCGGTATCGAGAACATGGCCCAAGAAAATGAAGTACAACCCACCGTTACCATTGCTGAAGTAGACGGCTTGCAAGTTCTGAAACTCGAGTCGCCTCAAGCAGAGCAAGGTCCTGATCAAGCATTCGGCACCTTGTCCCCCGATGGCAAAACCGTTCTGTTTGCCTTCAATACCTTGTCTTTAAAAGATGGACTGGCCCGTATTGCGGCTGAAAAAACTGCAGCCCCTACGGCTGACATGGGCACCGCGATGCAAGCCATTGGCAAACGTCAAGCCCGTATGGTTTTGGTACTGCCTCCTGTGGCTCGTCAAAAAATCCAAGAAGGCATTCAAGCCACCGCAGCACAAGGCGGAATGGGCGCCATGCTCATGCCTTTCTCCACTGCGAAATCTTTGATTATCAGCGCCAATACCGCCGATGATTTGAACTTCTACTTGAGTTTAGATCTGGGCAACGCCGGAAACGCCACCCAAGCCGCAGGCATGGTGCAAAGCATGTTGCCCATGTTGATGATGGGACTCGGACCACAGGCCGCTGAACTTTCTCAGAAAATTCAGATCGCTCCGAAAGAAAGCGTCGTGACCGTGAGCATCACTCTCAGCCCTGCCGATATTCAAAAAATAGCTGAAATGGCAGATGAGGGTGAAGAAGTCATCGAAGTTGACGCCATGTAATTCATGGAGTCACCTTTATGACCAAGCGCATCTTCCTGATTGTAATGGATTCTGTAGGCATCGGCCAAGCGCCTGACGCCTCGGACTATCATGATCAGGGAGCGGCCACCCTTCAGCACACCGCCCAGGCCATGGGCGGTGTTGCTCTACCCCATATGGAACAAATGGGATTGGCCAACATTCTTAGCCTCGTGGCCGATCAAGGCCCCATTACCGGTATCAACCCTGTCGAGACCCCCACCGCGAGTTGGGGCGCCATGCGCGAACGCTCCGAAGGCAAAGATACCATTACCGGTCACTGGGAAATTGCAGGACTCCTCCTCCAACCGGGCTTTCATGTCTTTCCCAAACAGACCCCCGCTTTTCCAACAGAACTAACCGCCGCTTTTGCTGCAGCGCTTCCCTCCTATCCCCTCCTGGGCAATTGCCACGCCAGTGGTACCCAAATTATTGCGAAACTCGGTGAACAGGCCCTCACAGAAAAAGGGCTGATCATTTACACCTCAGCAGATTCTGTTTTTCAAATTGCAGCCCATACCGACGCGATACCGCTCAAAAAACTTTACGAAGCCTGCGAAATTGCACGTGAGTTATGCGACCCCTACCGTGTCGGCCGGGTGATCGCACGCCCCTTCACCGGAAAACCTGGTGCCTTTGAACGTACCCAGGAGCGCATCGACTACGCCTACGAAACCGAAGAGCCCACCCTACTCCAACATTGTCAACAGCACGGGGTACCCGTCTATAGTGTCGGGAAAATCGAAGATATTTTTGCCCACCGGGGCATCGATCAAGGCTGGCATACGGGTGACAATGCCGCCTCCATGCAACAAACCGAAAAACTGATCCAAGACCTCGATCACGGCTTTGTCTTTGCCAACTTTATTGATTTCGATATGAAATACGGCCACAGACGCGACCCTGCGGGATACGCAAACTGTTTAGAAGAAATGGATCAATGGCTGGGAAAAATTCTACCACAATTACGTGAGGACGATACCCTTATCCTTACTGCAGACCATGGAAACGACCCGATCTTCTCAGGCAACGACCATACCCGTGAACATGTGCCCCTTTTGCTTTATCAACCCGGCACTGACGGAAAACCTTTAGGCATTCGGGAAGGATTTTTTGATCTCGCCCAAGCTGTCTGCCAACGTTTCAATCTTCCCCCCATGAAACGTGGCCAAGCCTTTTAGAACATCCTAAGCCAACAGCTCCAAGTAGCGCCAAGGATAGATGATGCTAGGCCAAAACTCATCCTGAGGACCACGTATGTAACGATTCCCTCAGGACGAGCCTGCACCGGATCACGGACCAGAGACAAGGTCCCTAATCAGCTCCGCATGTCTTTAAACTTCTGAATCAAAGCAGAGGTCGACGAGTCATGAGCTGCGGGAGTCGCATCCCCTTCCAACTCAGGAAGAATGGCTTTCGCCAGCACTTTGCCCAACTCCACACCCCATTGATCAAAACTGAAGATGTTCCAGATGATCCCCTGCACGAATATTTTGTGCTCATAGGCCGCAATCAACATGCCCAAATTAAAAGGGGTTAATTCGGTCATTAACAAAGAGTTACTGGGACGGTTCCCCGCAAAAGTTTTATGTGGCACTAACTCTTCAGATAACCCTTCCGCACGAAGCTGTTCAGGAGTTTTACCAAAAGCCAATGCTTCGGTTTGCGCAAAAAAGTTACTCATCAACTTCACATGATGATCACCCAAAGGATTGTGAGACTTGGCAAAACCAATGAAATCACAAGGCACCAATTTGGTTCCTTGATGAATCAATTGATAAAAAGCATGCTGACCGTTGGTTCCCGGCTCCCCCCAAAGAATAGGACCCGTCTGATAGTCCACCGCACGACCTTGTTGGTCCGTAGATTTACCATTCGATTCCATATCTGCCTGCTGGAAATAGGCCGCAAAACGATGCATGTACTGATCATAGGGTAAAATCGCATGACTATCCGCACCCAGGAAGTTGTTATACCAAACCCCCAATACGGCCAAAATGATAGGCAGGTTTTCTTCAGGTTTTGCGGTTTGAAAGTGAGTGTCCATGTTATGGAAACCAGCTAACAATTCACGGAAATGATCAGGTCCAATCCCCAACATAATCGGGAAACCAATAGCGCTGCAAAGGGAGTAACGACCGCCAACCCAATCCCAAAATTCGAACATATTATCCGTATCGATGCCAAAGGCACTTACCGCTTCAGCATTGGTAGACAGGGCCACAAAATGCTGCGCCACCGCTGCAGGATCGCCCAAAGCTGAGACCAACCACTCCCGTGCACTATGTGCATTGGTGAGCGTTTCCTGGGTGGTAAAGGTTTTACTGGCTACAATGAATAACGTTTCTTCCGCATTCAAATCACGTAGCGTTTCCGCGATGTGAGTGCCATCTACATTGGACACAAAATGCAGGGTTAAGTTACGATCGCTATAAGGCTTCAGAGCTTCCGTCACCATCACGGGACCTAAATCAGATCCACCAATTCCAATATTCACGATTTGACGAATCGCTTTACCAGTAAAGCCTTTCCATTCACCACGACGAATACGGGTGGCCAAAGATGCCATCCGATCTAAAACCGCATGTACCGCAGGCACCACATTTTCACCCTCCACCATGATTTCAGCCCCTTGGGGAGCGCGTAGTGCCGTATGCAATACCGCACGGCCTTCCGTTTCATTGATGGCTTCACCTGCAAACATTGCATCTCTTGCACTTTCGACGCCAGTAGCACGCACTAAATCAAAAAGTTTGCTTAAGGTCTCCTCGCTTACTCTATTCTTAGAGTAATCCACATACAATTCATCCACTTGCAAAGAAAACTTCTTCGCCCGCTCTGGATCCTGAGCAAAAAGATCCCGCATGTGTGTATTTGAGAATTCAGTCGCATGGGCAGCCAACGCGCCCCATTCTTTCAAGTCATTGGTTTTGGTTTTCATAAATTAGTTGTTTCGATCATGGAGTACTTTGAGGAAAGGGTTCATCTAACCAGTCACGCATCTCCGTTTTCCAATCGGTTTCATACGCAAGATCTAAAAATTGGTAAATATCCATCAGGTCAGTTTGCACCATGATCGAACAAAACAAACTGGCCAATGCGGTGCTGATGCCAATGATCGTAATTCGAACCATCCCCAGATCATACGCTTCTTCAAGCATTTCTTCAAACAAGGCCTGAGCATCCGCAGAGAAATCTGTAAAATGACGCGCATCCACCAGCATCACAAAATCTTCATCCGTCCCTGCACATTCGTCTAGCAGTTGATGGTACAAGTTTCGCATTTGCTCCATCGCCATATGACCATGCAACTTGAGAATATAACCGTGTTTTCGATAGCTGAGTTCAAACATATCACCCTCGTTATGTCGTCAATCGAGACTTGGCAAGTCGAAGCGTCATTTGCCAGACCGATTAAATGTCATTTCGATGACTTCGTTAAAAGACAGCACACGAGATCCACCATCCGCTTGCTCAATCGAGAATGAAAATTCATCTGGAATTCCGATCACCATATCCCCCGAAACAAAGATAAACCGGAATGCGGTCTCATCTTCAGTTTTATGAATCGAATGCACTTCATTCATTACCACGGGAAAGTCCCCCACCTCATTCCTCACGATAAAGCTTTGATTAGGCACCCGCCCTACCGCCACAGCCCCACCCCTAAGGGTTAGTTTCACTTTCAGTACTACATCCGAAAGTTCATACTTCGCATTTACACTCGCCATTTCTTCTACCCACGCTTGATCCGTAGGTTGGGCAAGGGAAGGAGTTGAAATCCCACGCGTGTTATTCATTTGCTGAATCAATCTCTCCACCTCTGCATCCTTTACTTCAGGGACAGAATCGGGAGCAGCCACCTCCTCTTGGACCGGAGCCGCATCCGGTAAAACGATCTGCGCATTTACAAGCGCCCCCCCACAAAAATAACCCACGGCTCCCCTGAAGAAGCAGACATAAAAAAACCGGTGACGAGCACCGGTTTTAGCAAGTAGGCAATTCAAGTGAATTACTCCGCAGCAGCCTCAGCAGGTGCTTCTGTAACGTCAACCCATTCGAGGATTGCCATTTCAGAGGCATCGCTTGGTCGGGTACCCAACTTCAGGATACGGGTGTAACCGCCCTGACGTTCGCTGAATGCAGGTGCAACACTTGCAAACAATTCATGTACAGATTTTTGGCTTTTCAGTTTAGAAATCGCCTGACGACGGGCATGAAGATCTCCGCGTTTACCCAAGGTGACCATTTTTTCGGCCAAAGGACGAATCGCACGGGCTTTAGCCAACGTGGTGGTGATTCGTTTTTCCTGAATTAAAGAGCAGACCATATTAGCCATCATCGCTTCACGATGAGAGGATTTACGTCCAAGTTTAATAGTTTTTTTGCGATGTCGCATTTCTTAAGTTCCTTACTTAAATTACGTTTGTAAAAGGTTTAGTCTTCGCGGGGAGTTACCAAGAGGTCTGACTCAAAGGTCATCCCCAAAGACAATCCGTATTCCACGAGTTTGGCTTTGATCTCATTAAGAGACTTCTTACCAAAGTTACGGTACTTGAGCATTTCAGCTTCCGTCTTCATGCAGAGCTCACCAACAGTGGTGATGTTTGCATTGTTCAGACAGTTGGCTGCACGTACACTCAATTCAATTTCATTCACAGACACACCCAGTTTCTTACGCAATTCTTCGCGTTCCTGGTCAATCTGTTTTTCACTCTGTTCGAATTCCACGAGGTCTTTGTCGTAATTAACGAATACGTCCAAGTGATGACGAAGAATGGCTGCCGCAATGGTAAGCGCTTCATCAGGACTAATCCGTCCGTCCGTCCAAATATCCAAACCAAGTTTGTCATAATCTGTACGACGACCTACCCGGGTGTTGTCTACCCAGTAGTTTACGCGGGTTACGGGAGAAAACAGACTGTCAATCGGAATAATACCGATGGGCTGATTGTCTTTTTTGTTCAAATCGGCAGGGCAATAGCCACGGCCCACTTTCACTTCAAGATGTGCAATAAATGATCCACCTTCGTCCAATGTGGCGATGTGATGGTCAGGGTTCAGCACTTCAATCGATCCGTCAGTGACAATATCACCAGCCGTAACTTCACCGGGGCCTTCTACTTTAATCTGCACCATGCGCGTATCGCGGGTGTAAGATTTCAGAATGACCTTTTTGAGATTCAGAATCACGTCAGTCACGTCTTCCACCATACCGTCGATGGTGCAAAATTCGTGAGGAGCGCCTTCCAATTTCAAAGCCGTAATTGCAGCCCCTTCCAAGGAAGACAGTAATACCCGGCGAAGGGAGTTACCAATGGTCCGGCCGTAACCGGCCTCAAAAGGTTCCGCATAATAGCGGCCAAAGTTTTCTGTGCTTTCCGCATCGTCTTTGACGACCCGTTTCGGCATCTCAAATCGACCTAGTCGAATAGCCATATTTAGTGCTCCGTGTTCAGAGGTTTATTATAAAGTTGAAAAATCGGTAATTAAACCCGACGACGTTTCTTAGGACGGCATCCGTTGTGCGGTACAGGAGTCACGTCTGCAATGTTGGAGACGGTTACACCACAAGACTGTACAGCACGTACAGCGGACTCACGTCCGGCACCAGGGCCCTGAATTTGCACTTCCGCTTCTTTCAAACCATGAGACATGGCTTTACGTACAGCTTCTTGAGCAACCACAGTTCCAGCATAAGCAGTGCTTTTGCGTGAACCTTTGAAACCAGCGCCACCAGCAGAACCCCAGGAAATTACATTTCCGGAAAGGTCAGTGACTGACACAATGGTGTTGTTGAATGTTGCTTTTACATGCACCACGCCTTGCGTGATGTTTTTGGAGCTTTTCGCTTTACGTGCTTTAACCGGAGCCAGATCTTCACCCAATAATTGAGCAGCAGTCGGGCGCTTAGGAGTAGACTCCTCAGCAGTTTCGGTGGCAGCCGCTTCAGCAGCAGGCTTTACTTCTTCTTCTACAGATTCTTTCTGTTCGTCAGACATCTTAAATTTTCCTTGGACAAGTGGATGTTAAATTATCGAGCCGCTTTCGCTGCTGCACGGGCTTCTTTACCACGAACGGCACCAATCGTGCGACGACCACCCTTACGGGTACGAGCATTTGTTTTCGTGCGTTGACCACGGCAGGGAAGACCCCGACGGTGACGAATACCACGATAGCTACCAATGCTGATTAAACGACGAATGTTTGATTGAGTCTCGCGTCGCAAGTCCCCTTCCACTGTGTAGTCGGATTGCAAGAGTTTCGCAATGGAGTTAATTTCATCTGCAGATAAATCGTCTGCTTTCATCATCGGATCTAATCCGAGCTTGGTGATGATTTCATCCGCACGATGCGGACCTACTCCGTAAATATAACGGAGAGAAAACGGAAGGCGTTTGCGGCCTGGAATATCGATTCCCATGATACGTGGCATACTGTGAACTCCTCTTAACCTTGACGTTGTTTGTGACGGGGATTGGTGCAAATGACACGCACAACACCCTTGCGTCGAATGACGCGGCAATTGATACAAATTCTTTTAACGGAACTACGAACTTTCATGATTTTAAATCCTGTGGGTGATCTTCTAGAATGATTCCTATAAGCATATCATAGGGGGAACACTGAAGCCGCACCCTCTGCCCCAATCGCTTTTTTAACTGCGAAAGGGTCTTTTTGGGTGCGGAAAATGCCACCATTTTATGCCCATTATCAAGTTCAACTTGAAAGGTCGCGCACTCTAATTCATTTAGGAGGGTTGCGTCGAGTAAAATTTCTTCCTTTTTTTGGTTTTTTTTCATTTTTATCTCAGATCTCTTTCATCTTTTCCGAATACCCCTACTAAATAGGGCTAATCCTGTGTTTTTACTCAAAAAATTTATTTTGAATTTGTCCGAACATGTTCCCCGAAAATTCATTTTGAGGGACCATGATGTCCTTTTAAGGACAATTCAACTCCCTTTCTTGCATCTTTTTGCATTTTTTTTACGGAATTGTGTTCAAAACTTTAACTTCTTTTTCCAGTGGATTTCCTCGCACCCAGGTGAATCTGTGTATCGCGAGAATGGCCTTCTTCTTGATCTCCCCTTCCCTTACACTCCCTCTCCACAAGCCCTAAACGAAATGCAGATGAGAGAAAGGTCCTGTATTTCCCGTCACAATCCTCATTAATCATCCCCCTTAGGGCTGACTTGTAAATGGATTTTCACCTTACAAATACAATTGATGCTAGGAAATTTCCATTGACATGTATTATAGCGTTTTCTTTAATTTATACACTCTACAAAAATCTTCCCTTTGGATCTTATGAAAATATCTCTCTGTATGTCGCTCCTCACATGTGCCTTTTTTCAAACATGCCCCCTCTGGGCCTCTGTGTATTATGTCGATTTTGGCAGATCCAATATCACCACCCCTGGCAATTGGAATAATGTCACCTCTGCAACCTCCTTGACCGATATCGTCGATGAAAATGGTGTAAATACCGCAGGGATCGATTTGGCCTTTGGAGGAAATGTAGGTGGATCCAATAATGATAGTTCGCTCACCTACACCACCGATTTTCCCGACACGGCCAATCGTGATTTTATTTATACCACAGGAACCATGACCCTTACCCTCAGTGATCTGAACCCCTCGCAGACCTACAGTCTGAAACTGTTTGCATCACGGGTAACGGGGGACAACCGGACAACCCTGTTTACTATTACAAATGGTACACTTAACGCGAGTAGTAACCAAAGCCTTTTCGTCAGCAACAATACAGGCACCACCATTACCTTTACCGATGTTGTGCCCACCGCAGGCAATCAAATTTCATTGAGCATCGCCCCTCAGGATGCCGCCTCAAATTGGGGATATATTAGCGCCCTTGAAATCACTGCGATCCCTGAACCCCGTTCATTCCTCTTATTTATAGCTGGGGCCGGCTTTGTGCTGATCCATCTCAAACGCAAACGTTGCGCCTAATCCCCTAAAAAGCCTCCCCCACCCTTTACCAGGGTGATAGAGAGGCTCTTCAGCATCATCCGCAAGACTTACGCGTCGGGAAGTGTTAGAATTTCAGGTTCACCGTCATGTACCGCCACAGTGTGCTCTACATGCACGGAGTACTTACGATCTTCCGTTACCACGGTCCATCCATCACTGAGGGTCTCGACTTCATGCGTGCCCAAGTTCACCATCGGCTCGATGGCTAAGGTCATGCCTTCTTTGAGCAAGGGTCCACGTCCGGGAGGTCCAAAGTTATAAATTTGCGGCGGCTCGTGCATATTGCGGCCTACGCCATGTCCCACAAAATCGCGTACCACGCCAAAACCAAATGGAATCACGGTAGACTCAATCGCATGTGAAATATCCGTCAAACGGTTCCCTGCCACCGCCTTGGCAATCCCATTCATCAAGGACTGTTCAGATACCCGAATCAATTCCAAAATTTTCAGATCGGAAACGCCTACGGGAACGGTCATGGCGTTATCGCCAATAAATCCATCATACACCACGCCCACATCGATACTTACAATGTCTCCCAAACGTATTTTGCGATCTCCAGGGATACCATGTACCACTTCTTCGTTCACAGAAATACAAGTATACCCAGGATAGGGAGGAACACCACGGGGACCAGGATAATTGATAAATGCCGAACGAGCCCCTTCTTTATCAATCAAATCTCGAGCGAATAAGTCCAGTTCGCGGGTACTAATCCCCGGCGCAATTTCTTTCGCCAACCGCATGCGAATATTGGCCGCTACTTTACCGGCTGCACGCATTCCATCGAGTTCTTGAGCATTTTTTAATATAATTTTAGCCACGTGATTTTCCTTTTATAGGTTGAAAGTGTTTTCGATCTCTTCTCGTAACGCAGTGGTGGTTTGGCCTGCGTTTAAGGCCAATAACTGATTCCGCTGCTGAAACCAGTCCCGTAAGGGAGCCGTCACTTGATCGTGACGTAACATGCGTTGACGCATACGGACCGGATCATCGTCTTCCCGCGGCATCAACTCACCACCACAACTGAGACAAGCAGCGCCTGCAGGATGGCCAGCAATCCTGGGAAAGGTACTGCGGCAATTGGGACAAACCAATCGTGCGTTCATTCGCTCGATCGCAATCTCAACCGCAACGTCTAAAAAGACACAGCCTACCAGATGATGATTTTCTTGTTTAATCCAATCAGCAAAGATTTCAGCTTGAGGAACCGTCCGGGGAAATCCATCTAAAGCCACCCGAGCATCTGGATCAAAATCCGTAATAATGTCCTGAAATAAATCCAGGGCCAAGCTGTCAGGGATATAGTCGCCTCGATCCATGAAAGGAGCAAAAGCTTTTCCTACTTCAGACAGAGGATCCGCCATTTTTTGACGGATCACTTCTCCTGTGGAGATGGGGGTAAACTGATGAACGTCCTGGAGCTGGCGACTCAAAGTCCCTTTTCCGGAACCGGGAGGACCCAGAATCACCAGGAAATTCATTTAACCCTCCTACTTAGCGCCGACCGCGCAGTTTTCCTTTTTGTAGGAAGCCGTCATAATGACGGTTAAGCAGATGAGATTCAATCTGCCGCATGGTATCTAATATCACTCCAACGATAATCAAAAGACTGGTGCCACCAAAGAAACTGGTGATGATGAAGTTAATATTAAAGTGTTTGCCCAACAAGGTCGGAATCACCGCAATAAAGGTAAGGGACAATGCCCCAGCCAAGGTGATACGGGTCATGACGTTATCGAGAAAATTAGCTGTAGGGGTTCCAGGACGAATGCCGGGAATATACCCACCGTTACGTTTCAGATCATCCGCAATCTGAACAGGGTTGAACTGCGTCGCCACCCAGAAGTAAGAAAAGAACAAAATCATAACGCCATACACCCACATAGAAGGCGTAGAACCAAACTGGAACCATCCAGCCGCGATTTGCATTTTTTCAATATCAAATTTGTCGCCAGCGAACTTAAGTCCACCTGCCAATGCCATCAAGATGGCCTGAGCGAAAATGATGGGCATCACACCCGCATAGTTCACTTTCAAAGGCATATAGGTGCTTTGTCCCCCATAGGTTTTCCGTCCAACCACGCGACGAGCATATTGAACCGGAATACGACGGGTAGCTTGCGTAATAGCCACCGTAGCCGCCACCACCAGAAAGAAGAGCACAATCAATGTCACCAAATGGAACAAAGAGTGCGTGGGAACAATGCCGTTCCCCGGGAAAAACATCTGTTTTGCAGCGGCCAAGGCCAAGGGAAGACTCCCTAAGATGTTTACGGTAATAATCAAACTAACACCGTTACCAATGCCCCGCTCAGTGATTTGCTCACCTAACCACATCATCAACATGGTAGACGCGGTCAACGCGACAGTGGCCAGGATACGGAAAGCCCAAGGGTCAATAATCACCACAGGTTGAGACAATCCAAAGGTAAGGTGGGCATTTAAGGCCACAGACGCAATACTGAACCCTTGGATACCGCAAAGCAGAAGAGTTAAGTACCGAGTGTACTGATTAATTTTTCCACGGCCAGACTCCCCTTCCCTGGACAAGCGTTCCAATGAAGGGACCACTGCTGTCATCAACTGAATGATAATGGAAGCGGAGATATAGGGCATAATACCCAAGGCACCAATGGCGAAACGCTCAAGCGCTCCACCACTGAACAGGTTAGCCATCTGCATCGCACCACCTGCCGTGTCATTCAAGGAGGCCATGACCTCGCGTAATGCAGCGGTACTCACACCAGGTGCAGGTACTGCCGTTAGAATCCGGCAAAGGAAAATCAGTGAGAAGGTGAAGAAAATGCGTTGGCGCAGTTCCGGAATTTTCAGACTGTTGGCAAATGCGGATAACATGAAGGACCTGAGAGAGTAGTGAAAAAAAAGTTAACTCCCGCAGATGCGGGAGAGTTTAGTTTTATGCAGAAGGAGCAGAACAAGTGCCGCCAACAGCTTCAATTTTAGTGCGGGCAGATTCAGAGAATTTGTCAGCAGTTACATTGAGCTTTTTGGTCAGTTCACCATCACCCAGGATTTTAACTCCTGCAAAATGACTGCCATTGGCCAGACCGGCGTCGCGGATCATTTCGATGCTAACCTCAGCTCCATCTTCGAAACAAGTTTCGAGAAAGGTCAAGTTAACAGGTGCGTAGGTTTTCTTGTTAGGATTTTTAAATCCACGCTTTGGAACGGTACGGAAGAAAGGCATTTGGCCCCCTTCGAAACCTTCCTTGTGCTTGTGACCGGAACGGGCCATTTGACCCTTGTGACCTTTACCGGAGGTTTTACCCAAACCAGATCCATGACCACGACCGAGACGTTTCTTGCGGTGACGAGCACCTTTCACATTTTGAAGAGAATGAAGATTCATAATAGAGACTCCTATGAGGAGAGATTAAAATTACTCAGCGCGACGCAGTGCCATGACTTGCTCACGGCTACGGAGCTGTTCGAGGGCATCGAAAGTCGCTTTGGTTACGTTAACGTTATTACCGCAACCCAGAGATTTAGCGAGGACATCACGAACACCGGAAAGTTCCAGTACAGCACGAACAGCACCACCTGCGATTACACCTGTACCGGGAGATGCCGGTTTCAGAAGTACTTTACCACCACAGAAGTCACCGATCACTTGATGAGGAATGGTGTCTTCCTTCATCTGTACCAATTTCATCTGTTTACGAGCGCCTTCACTGCCTTTACGGATAGCATCAGCAACTTCGTTCGCTTTACCAACGGCATAGCCGACACGACCGTTACGATCACCCGCGATGACCAGGGCGGAGAAACTGAACGTACGTCCACCTTTTCTCACCTTGGAAGAACGATTAATGTCCATGACACGTTCCTCAATATCGGAAAATGCGTCTTTATCTTTTTGATTATGATTTGCCATAAGTTCTTTGCCTTAAAAAGGTTAAAATTTGAGTCCGCCCTCACGCGCGGCTGTTGCCAGTGCGGCGACCCGTCCGGCGTAGCGGAAACCACCCCGGTCAAATACAACCGTCTCAATACCTGCTGCTTTCGCAACTTCTGCTGCTTTCTGCCCAACGGCAGTCGCGGTAGAAACGGTATTGGAGAGATCTTTGAACTCTGCTTGTTGTGTAGAGACGGCTGCCAGGGTGACCTGCGCTTCGTCGTCGATGAACTGAACTGCAAGGTTTTTGTTGCTGCGGTATACACTCATACGAGGGCATGCCGCAGTTCCTGCAACTTTGTTCCGTACGCGGAGATGACGGCGTACCCGTTTTTCTGATTTGGTTTTCCAGCTCATTATGCAACCGCCTTTCCTGCCTTACGGCGAATCGTTTCATCTTTATAGCGTACACCCTTACCTTTGTAGGGTTCAGCTTTGTAATAGCTACGGATCTGGGCCGCGGATTGACCAACTTTTTGTTTGTCGTATCCAGTGATGACCACTTCAGTTCCGTTTCCTTCCAAGGTGATTTCCACCCCTTCTGGAATGTCAAAATTAATTTCGTGAGAATATCCCAAGCTTAATACCAATACCCGGCCTTTAAGGACTCCTTTGAAACCTACACCTTCAATCAAGAGAGATTTGGTGTATCCGTTGGATACGCCTTCAATCATGTTGGCGGTGATGGCGCGCAGAGTACCATGCATGGCACGGAGGATTTTGCTGTTGTTCTTACGTTCTACAACAATTGTATTGTCTTCGATGGTCAGCTCAATGCCAGGATAGATTGCTTGGGTGAGTTCACCTTTGCTACCTTTGACAGTGAGGATCTGATCCTTAGATTCCACGGTTACACCGGCTGGAATTGTGATGGGTTCTTTTCCTATACGGGACATGTTCTTTCCTTAAAAAGTTTAGGTTACCAGATGTGACAGAGCACTTCACCACCAACATGAGACTTACGAGCCTCCATGTCAGTAATGATTCCAGTGGAAGTAGTCAACAGGGCGATACCGAGGCCATTCAATACCCGAGGCAGATTCTCTGCATTCACGTATTGGCGTAAGCCTGGTTTGCTGACGCGTTTAATTCCGGTGATCACAGACTCGTTATCGGGTCCATATTTCAGAGTCAATTTAATCGTCTGTTTGGGGGCATCCCCTTCGATTTTTACATCGCGGATATAGCCTTCCCGTTTCAAAATATCAGCCATAGCGACCTTAATTTTGGAGGACGGGATCTCTACCGAACTGTGGCCAGCGGCTACAGCATTCCGGATGCGAGTTAAAAAATCGGCAATTGGGTCAGAAGTATTCATGCATTCAACCTTGATTGGGTCCCGCACCTTGCGGGACAAATTGTCATTTCGCGAAGGGCATCCCGAAAAGTTTGAGTAATTCGAAGCCCTCTTCTTTGTTTTGGGCAGTCGTGACGAAACAGATATCCATTCCCTGTACCCGTTTCACAGAATCGGGATTAATTTCAGGAAAAATGCTCTGCTCGCTCAATCCCAGAGTATAGTTACCCTGTTGATCGAAGGCGCTGGCGGATACACCCCGGAAATCCCGGATACGTGGTAACGCCACATAAATGAGACGATGCATGAATTCATACATACGTACATCACGCAAAGTGACTTTACAACCGATGGCCATTCCTTCACGCAAACGGAAAGCAGCAATACTGTTTTTCGCATGAGTGATGACAGGCTGTTGACCTGTGATCTTAGCCAAGTCATTGGTCACGGACTTGAGTTCGTCACGGTCACCCGGAACGCCTACACCCATGTTTACAACAACTTTCTGCATTTTCGGCAGTTGCATCACATTGCTGTATTTTCCGGATTTCATTAATTCCGGAGCAATTGTGTCTTTATAGAGAGTTTTGAATGCGACCATTACTTGGCCTCCTTCTTCGCAGCGGCTTCAACCACTTTCAGGTTAGAAACGTGAATGGATGCTTCAAGCTCAGATACGCCGCCCTCAGGACTTTCCTCAGTAGGACGTACTGCTTTCTTGACCAGGTTAACACCCTGTACCAAAGCACGTTGTTTTTTCAAATGAACCTGGAGAACTTTGCCTTCTTTACCGCGGTCTTTGCCCGCAAGTACCAGCACTTTATCTCCAGCGTGAACATGTGTTTTAATTTGAGTCATTAGAGAACCTCCGGAGCGAGAGAAACCACTTTCATTTGGTTACTATCACGTAATTCGCGGGCTACAGGGCCAAAAATACGGGTTCCACGGGGGTTGTCGTTGGCGTCCAAAATTACCACCGCGTTAGAGTCGAAACGCATCACGGTTCCGTCTGCACGACGAATCGGATGCTTGGTGCGTACAATCAGTGCACGAACCACTTCACTCTTCTTTACGTTACCATTGGGAATCGCTTCCTTTACGGTTACCCGGATGATGTCTCCAACATGCGCATAACGCTTGCGTTGACCCAATACCCGGATACATTTCACCAGACGTGCGCCGCTATTATCGGCTACAGTTAAATTACTTTCCTGACAGATCATGTGTAGTTTCTCCGTTAGGCGATGGGCTCAACCGTGTTGTCCGCAGATTTGCGAACCACTTCAGCTAAACGCCAACTTTTCATTTTGCTGATGGGACGTGTTTCGAGGATGCGAACAAAATCGCCTTCCTGTGCTTCACAGTTCTCATCGTGAACATAATATTTTTTAGAAAGCTTGATGATTTTTCCGTAGAGCTTGTGAGCCTTACGACGTTCCACTGATACAACAATGGTTTTGTTCATCTTGCTGCTGACCACCGTGCCGGTGCGCGATTTACGTACGTGGTGTACAGATGCATTTTCAGACATTACGCGTCTCCTGTTTTACGGCTGCGTTCATTGAGCACAGTCTGGATGCGGGCAATATCCCGACGCATCTCACGGATGCGGGCTTTGTTTTCCAGTTGGCCCAGTGTCTGCTGCATTTTCAATTTAAAGTAGGATTCACCGGCTTCATTAAAAGCGGAAGCCAGTTCCTCATCGGTCATTTCCCGGTATTCAAGTACTTTTGTCATCGTTTTTCCTTAAGATTAGCTGTGGGAGTTACGTGACACAAAACGACTGCGAACAGGCAATTTGGCGGCGGCCAAACGAAACGCTTCACGCGCCTGGGATTCATTCACCCCTGCCAATTCGAACAACATACGACCGGGCTTAATTTTAGCAACCCAGCGGTCTACGTTACCCTTTCCTTTACCCATCCGAACTTCCAAAGGTTTTTTGGTGTAAGGATAATCAGGGAAAATACGGATCCAGAGTTTTCCGCGACGTTTCAGTTCACGGTTAATCGCAATACGGCAGGATTCAATCTGCACGTTACTGATAATGTGGCGCTCAAGCGACTGCAGGCCGTAGTCTCCGAAAGACAAGGTGTTACCCGATGTGGCTAAACCTTTGCTCTTGCCGCGCTGTTGCTTGCGATACTTTACGCGTTTAGGCATAAGTGGCATTTTGAATATCCTCCGCTTTTTGTTCTTTGGTGCAGACCCAAACTTTAATTCCAATCCGTCCAGCTGTCGTATGCGCCTCAGTGCGACCATAATCGATCTTCGCACGGAGAGTATGCAGTGGCACAGAACCTTGTAAGTATTTTTCACGACGGGACAGCTCAGCACCACCCAAACGACCGCTACACTCAATACGGATACCTTCGGCACCCAGTTCCATGGCCATTTGCACAGCACGTTTCATGGCACGACGGAAAGAAATACGACGCTCCAACTGCTGAGCAATATTCTCTGCCACCAGCTGTGCATTAATGTCGGGATCTTTCACTTCTTTAATTTCAATGAAAATGTCTTTGTCCGTGAGGTTGTTCAACTCTTCACGCAAACGCTCAATGTCAGAACCGCGACGACCAATGACCACACCCGGACGGGCAGTGAAAATGGTTACTCGTGCACGATTGGCATAACGCTCAATTGTGATTTGTGGAACGGCAGCGTCTTTGAGACGTGATTTGATGATTTCACGGATTTTCATGTCCTCACCGACCAGCTTACCAAAATCTTTTTTGGAAGCGAACCAGCGTGAACGCCAATCTTTGTTGACTGGAATTCGTAATGATATTGGATTAACTTTTTGGCCCAAAACCGTTCTCCTGTATAAGGTTTACTTAAATTCTTAGATTATTTTCCGTCGCTGAGGATCACACGAATGTGACTCGTACGTTTCGCAACGGGTTTGAACATTCCGCGAGCTCCATAGAAGCCACGGCGCATGGTCGGCCCCTGCTCAGCAGCGGCACGTTTCACAAACAACGTTTCTACATCTGCACCTTCGTTATGCTCGGCATTCGCCACTGCGGATTTCAATGCTTTTTCAAACAGCGTTGCTGCTTTACGGTCACTGAAATGGGTCAGGTTTAAAGCTTCAGTTATCGGCTTGCCTTGAATGGCACGCGCAATGTCTTTGGCTTTACGGGATGAGATCCGTTGAAATTTTAAAATAGATGTTGTTTCCATAATAGAGTCTCCGGGACTGGGTACATTGATAGGCACATGCCTATTCACACTGCAGAAATTGTTCCGCATCATCCGCTGTTACGACCACCCGGTCCCGTTTCCGGCGCTAGGCAATCTGCGATCAATGATGCAGCGTTAGGTTCATGTCTTTTCAGACGTGAGGGCGGAACATAGTCAACTTTTGCCTGAAAGCGAGACTGAAAAGTGAAAAAGTTTACTTTATCTACTTTTTTCCTCCTCCACCCCCTTTCCTCCTTCAAATTCTCTTATTTATATAGGATTTTCCAGATCTACCCCGCTGATATCACACCCTTAGGTCCTATATAAAAGCCTCTTCTCCGCAGAATCACGCCTTTTTTTGTTTTGTCTTTTTATCGTTTTTCTCCCTTTAACAACGCTCTCGCCTGCGTTTCAATGGATTTGGGTTGAAATCTTGCCCCCACTTCCTCTCCTTTTAAATCAACAATCACTACCCCATACCCTTCTATTTCCTGCTCCATTTTACGGTCCCGCGCCCCCCTCCCGTCCATACGTACTTCTTTTAATTGAAAAGTTTCACTTTCTATCTGTATGGGAATCCCTACATCGGCCGCCATCTTTTGCTCTCCTTTTCCCACCCCACGAAGCTTGCCCTGCATATCTTTAATCAGTACCACCCACGCTACCTTGATATTTCCTGATACCGTGGGGTTCATCCGTCGCAGGTCTATTTGCAATACTTTAACGGCTTCATCCACCCGTATCTCTCCCCGTAAACGCTGCTGCTCCTCTCCTTTTTCTTTTTCAACCGTTTTAAATTTCCCCGTAAGTTCATATCCTGTGGATTGCGCAAATGTAAATAATGGCAGACAAAGCGTTAGTAATAGTATCTTTTTCATGATCTTTTCCTTTTACGTGTTCTCCTTACAAACGTAGCGCTCTGGGGTTTATTGCCTTTCCTTGACAATAATTTCATAAAAAAGGTGGCGAAACCGATTGTTTCATCCTAGAGGATACCCTTTTCCACCTCCTTACCCTGAGAATGATATATGCAAACAATTCCTCCTTGCCCCAAATGTGCTTCTGAATACGCCTATGAAGATGGTGTCTTACTTGCCTGTCCGGACTGCGGTCACGAATGGACGCCAGGCACTGAAGAAACGCAGGAAGATAATGACGGTAAAATCTTCGACGCCAATGGAAATGAACTCCAAAACGGTGACGACGTGGTCTTGGTACAAGGACTGAAAGTAAAAGGTTCAGCGCACGACCTTAAAAAAGGCACCAAAGTTAAAAATATCCGCCTC
The DNA here is from genome assembly GCA_029719485.1 of Kiritimatiellota bacterium B12222. Taxonomy (GTDB): domain Bacteria; phylum Verrucomicrobiota; class Kiritimatiellia; order SS1-B-03-39; family UBA6053; genus UBA6053. The sequence goes on from CP120722.1 coordinate 3,424,233, forward strand.
AACCACGACGGTGATCATAATATCGATTGTCGCATTGGTGAATTTGGCTCGATGCAACTGAAATCTGAATTCGTCAAAAAAGCCTAAGCGCCCTCCCCCCGCTCCTTGGCCATTGAGTCGGGCCCCCTCCCCACCATAATCGCCCTCAGGATCACCTTTACCTTCTTGGAAAGTGTGATCCGTGCAGGACGTCCCGCTCATGACTTTATTTTTTAAGAAAGACAGAGTCCCTGTTCCCTTCTCTTATGGAGTGACTCTTTTTCTTTTGCCTTTACCGTCACAAACAACACAAGATGAACTCTGACACGGACCTCTCGTCCTTAAAACCGGGCGATGATCATTATATGGCCTATGTGGGCCCTCCCACGGAATACGATCTCATGGGCGCCACCCAATTTCGTTTGCTTTGCGCCTTAGGCCTCCGTTCACATCACAGGCTCCTTGACTTCGGTTGCGGCTCCTTGCGTGCGGGCAAACTCTTTCTAAGCTATCTGGATAAAGAACGTTATTTTGGAATAGAGCCTCATCAATGGCTCATCGATGAGGCCATCCAATATCAGTTAGGTCAGGACATGATCAACCTGAAGAGTCCACGCTTTGATCATAATACGGACTTCCAAACCGATGTCTTTGACACGAAATTTGATTTCATCTTGGCCCAGTCTATTTTCTCTCACTGTGGCAGCGATCTCATCCTGAAAGCCCTCCATCATTTTAAAGCATCCCTCAATCCTAACGGCCTTATCGCAGTCACTTTTGTAGAGGGTGAGTCCGACTTTGACGGCAACGGCTGGGTCTATCCTGAATGTGTAACTTACCTCCCTAACTCTCTCCAGCGCTTCGCCACGGAGGTCGGATTAGTTGCCAAGGCCATTCCATGGCATCATCCACGGCAAACCTGGTATCTCCTCGCCCTGGATCACCAGCGACTTCCTCCCGATGCATACCTGCCCTTCTTGACCGGATCCGTTCTTTTCGATCCGAAAACAAGTCATCCATGGAACCTTCCCGGCCTCAAACCTCAAATGTTCATGGAAGACGCTGAAGCCCCCACCGAAAATCAACATCCCCCCTCTTTTTGGCGGGCTTTGCGACATCGACTCTTCCCTCACAAATCTTAACTCATAGAGCGATTCCCACCATAACGGACAACACTCTGTTGCAATCGCGCGTCAACGCCTTCCGAATAAAACAACGAAATCAAATCCTGTTTGCGGTCATATAACTCAACCAGTGTGTCACGTGGGATCTCCAAACCTGATTTAAACGCTGTATATTTGTCGGCATACCATTTCATTTCCGCCATATTGGCGTTCTCCAAGCGCAGCTGTGCACCCGTCAGTTTAGAAAGTGTCGCTTTCGGCTGCTGAAAGAAAAGGTCAAAGCGCATGAGTGTTAGGGTCATATGCTCAAACTCGGTGGTGCTGAACAACGCCTGCTCCTGAAAATTCAGCCTATGAATAGCGATGTTCAATTGACTGCAAATATCATGCAAAGACTCCCGATAACAAAATAAGGTTTCTTGCTTCAGTTCATGTATAAATTTCTGCCGAAGCTCCTCGACCTCATATTGAAAAATAAGGGTGTCCCTTTGATCACGCACTTCTTTTAAACGTAAAGGACGCGAACCATAGGCCTGAAAAAAGGATGAAATATGCCTTTCAACCGGTTCTCTGAAAACAGAAATCAATTGCAATTTTCTCCCCGTTTCTCGGAAGTAGTGCTCCGCAAATGTACCCAAATCTCCCTCTCGAAGATGAATATGAGGAAGATAGTGACACGAGACACTTTTGAGTCCATTCAAATTTAAACTGTGATTGATGGTCTGGGTACCCGTTTTATGAGAACTATAAATCAGATAATCCAGTGAGTACCATTCATCTTGCAAGACCCTTTGGGCCTGCGATTTACCCACCCCTGAGCAGGTGACGCCCATCAGTCCACGCGTCTTTGCCCTCCTCTCCTTTACATACCGTTTTTCAAAAGAGGTCAACTTCCTGCGACCCTGTTTTTCCTTTGCCACAGCAATGGGCTTTACGCCTTGAATCCTTTCCAACGAAACCCCCTCACACTGCACGTCTATCTTGGAAATATTGCCCACGAAATCTTGGTGTTCACTCATGAACTGAAAGCCGCAGCGCCCTGTAGGATGGAGCCCTTCTTTTTGAACATCTAGACGAAGCAAATCAGCAAGGCATGAGCCCAGAGAGCGTCCATCTAAATACAGGGTAACCCTACAGACCTTCGAGCTCTCAGAAGAAGTAACCCACCCTGCGACATGATTCTGGGTGATATGATCAATATACCCTGTGAATACGGTCTGGTCTCCATCACTCTCCCCGGGGTTCATCGCTCAACTTTCCGGCAAAAACTGACGGATATAGTCCAGAGAGGTTTCTGCAGGAATAACCTGCCTTTGAGGAAGTTCACAAGTACCATATCCATGTCGTCGCATCATCTCGCCCAGTTCTGATTCAAATTCCTCCACATCTTCAGGCGTAAACCACTGCCGCCATTCACCGTAGCCAGAGGTACGTCGAACCCGGGTCACCTCAGGATCCACCTCCGCAGGCAATATAGTTTTCACTCCCAAATATGCCGCCAACGGAGCGAGATTATCATCGATGATGTCTTCATATTTCACCACAAAGGGATCGATCGCATCTCGATATTGCTCTAAATTTTGGTATTTTTCGGCAAGCAGACTGATCAAAGAATAGTGAACCGGTTGCTTGATCGCAAGCGATGCAATCTCTGCAAACAAACACCTACACGATCTCTGTTCGGGATGCGCTACTTTCTGTTCCAACAGTGACGCGGCAGCCCTGTACCCCTCTACATCACGGTTCTTGTACAAGGTAAAAAACTCATACAACATTTCACTTACAAACTGATCCCGGGGATCCCGAATAATCAGAAGGGGATGCGTAAAACCTGATACGATATCGGCCTTATCCATCACATGCCCAGCCAAACATTTCGTCAACGTCGATTTGCGCTTTCCTTGCTTCAAAATCTGATTCAGTTCCTCTGCAGTTGTCGGCTCAAAAAAAGTCAGAGGGCGGGGGCTTACACTTTCACGAATCCGTGAAAACAAAATGGTCGTTCCCGTTTTGGCCAAACCGGTAATCAATATATCAGGCTGCGAGCGAAAAAATTTCATCCCAACACCTCAGGACCCAGCACTTGCTCAAGAGACGCCTGCATCTTCTCCTGAGTGTACTCAGTGCGAATACGGATCAAGGCATTCTCCTTCAACCGTAACCACGCCTCTTCTTGGGTATAATAATGCACAATGTTCTCACAAAACGATTGAGCCAAGTCCGCTTGAGCTCCCAAACAAACACCCACCTCACAGTCCGGAGTCCATCCCAACTGATCCGCAAGTTCTCCCGTCACCACAGCCGGTACCCCATGCGCCGCGGCATCCAATACCTTGAGAGGAATTCCCGCCGAAAAACGTGTGGGGGCCACGAAAAGTCTGCACCGTTCATACCATATCTTAAGATCGGGCACAGCATCGTGAAAATAAATATCCTCATGTTCAATATCCTTAAGAGCATGCGCATCTCGACGCCCCACCACATGCAACTTCAGTTCGGGGAGGCGCTCACGCAAGGAGTCCCAGACATGCTCAATAAACCAAAGAATCGAATCCACATTGGGAGACCCATCCACCTGTAAATTTCCCACAAAAAGAAGATCCGCCCGATCTGAAAAAGGTCTTTGCGTAGGAGAAAGCTCGACCGCATGTGGAATGACCACCCGCGGAGTGATGGTCCCCTCAATTTTGAAAGCATCCGCCTCTGCTTCAGACACCGACACAATCACATCCGCATGACGAGTCAACCCAATCTCTTTTCGGAGCTTTTCTTGGTATTCGTTCTCAGAAAGAGGCGTACCCATCAGTTGAGCTTTCGCTTTTTCCCGTAGGGAGAAAACCGCTTCGGCGTCATACACTACCTTCAATCCAGATTTCCATTCAGGTTTGCCCTCAAGAAAATGATCGACCAACATCATATTATCCGGACGACTTACCCAAACCACATCATAATATCCATGCCTCCCATTGAGAAAACGATGGATCTCGGCCCTCCCCCATCCCCGCATGACCTCCACCCGAGAAGAGACCACTTCGTGGGCACTTTCATAGCTATCCTCATGCGGAAAGTTGAGAGGAATTAAGGTAATCTCAACCCCTAAGTCCACCAGCATTTTCAGGATCACTTGCGCCCGTGGGAACCCACTACCTAACTCGGGATGCGGAATCCGGTCATCAATGTACAGCAACCGGGGTCTGGCAGGAGTTGCAAAACGGGCTTTAAGCGCAGGCCCCAAAACGCGTGGAGGAAAATGGGAGCGCAACGCCTCTTGGTGTAGCTCTCTGAAGATTTCACGATTGCGGATTTGCAACTCAATCGCATCCGACTCTTCAGTTGAACTCGCGAATTCAAAATGCTCGATACAAGCCTTGGGTTCATAGAAAGTTGAGTATCCCAACGCGCGAAGCCGCATGCAGTAATCGGTCTCTTCATAATACGCGGGCGCAAAGCGTTCGTCAAAGCCTCCGACCTCTTTAAAAAGCTTGGTGGGAGTGAGCAGAAAAGCACCCGAACAAAAATCAACTTCCCGTCTGAAGTTGTATTCCGGCGCATCTGGGTCAGCGCCACGCCCATATCCCAAACAGGATCCATCGTTCCAAATGATGCTACCCGCCTCCTGCAACAAACCATCCAACAAGTAAATTTTACCACCAACCGCCCCCACCCGCTCCTCTTGTTCAAATACACGGATCCCTGCGGAGATCGCCCCCTCACAAAGTCGGGCATCATTATTTAAAAGCAACAGATACTCACTCTCAATCAAATCTCGGGCCTGATTACAGGCCTTGAGGAAATGAAGATTTTCATTATTGTGTACCACCGTGGCCCCACGAACCTGCTCCAACAGCCGCGAGGTTTTGTCTGTAGAGGCATTGTTAATGAGAATCAGTTCAATGGGCTCACCCGCATGCATGAGCAAAGAACGCAAACACGCAAAAGTCAGCTCTGCCCGATTATAGAGCACCAGCACCACCGCAATTCGCGGTCGATCTGTCGGGGTAAAATCAAGCAGATCACCCTCTTCAAGAAAACGCTCTAATACCTGTTGCTGCTCTTTCACAAACACCGCTTTTCGACCTTCTTCCTGCTTTGCCGATTTCCGTTTTTTTTCAGGGACCTGCACCGCTAAGCCCATCTCTTCTCCCCCAGACAACGCACGTTCCTGTTGTATGCGATGATAGATTTGGGTCATCAAACTACGCAACCCTTCATTGCGCAACAGGCGCCATGCCGCAGGGAACTCATGCACAACCACCGCAACAAGGCGCCCCCCCAACCTCAACCCCCGCCCTCCAGCACGTAAGGGTGCACCCAGACGCCAACTCCAGGAAGTGCGGAGACTTTCCAGATCGGCAGAGACAAATTCTACGCGTTGGCTTTGCTCCTTCAACTGCGTTTGCAAATGCAAAGCCCAAGTCTCCAACTGTCGATAGTGCCCCCGCAAAGCATCTAACTCCGTTTCGCTCTCAGCCAAGCTGACCTCACAGCTCTCCAGGTCTTCCTGACAATCTACTAGTTTTGCCTCACAGGCCACACGGGAGGCCTGCGTATCAGCATGCGTCTGTTCTAAATTTCTGTAAGCCTTTTCCAAGGCCTGCATTTGTGCCTGCAAGTCATCAAAGGCCAAAGCCTCTCCTTCAGCATCGACGACCACCGCCAAACTTCCCGCGGCATAAACCGAAAACGTTTCACGGAAGGCTTCTGAAAAGAGCCCTCCCTTTTTAAAACACAACATTTCACGATAAAGAGATTCCACCGGCATCCCAAACGGTAGCGCAGTGACGTCAAGAGCCTGCGAAGAGTTATGGCGTAAATCTTGTCGAAAAAAAGCATCTAAGGCTGCATCAGGAACATCTTCAGGCCAAGGCAACGCCAACTCGTGAAAAACACGATGCAACTCAGCCTGCCAATCCTCCAAAAGTCGGTCGTAATCGACAACTGAACATTCATTTCCTTCCACGATCTCAGCCACTCGAGCATGATACCCCATCCACATCGCCACGGCCTTGATCATAGGAATACCATTCCGTCTCTCAAGCGACTGCGCCACAGCTGCGGGGTGGCGTATCCCCAAAACAACTTTAACCTGATAGCCCTCCTCTTCCAACACCGCTTTCCAGAGTGGGAATAGCAATAAATTACGGGGATCTTTCCATACAATATAGGGATGCCCATCAAAAATCTCTTGGAATAATGTCCGCATTTCACCGGCACTGCACGACTTCAGCTGACAGAACTCCTCATCCGACAACGGGGCAAAGGTATCCCATTTCCGACCCAGTGTTCTTAGCAATCTGTCATTTAAAAACTGCAAAGGCTCCTGTTCCCAAAACCCCAGAGGATTATCCTCTTTCGCCACAATAAGACTCTCAGGATTTCCACAATCCAGCCCCAATAGATCCAGTGCACCGGCCATTGCGGAAGAACCACTTCTGTGCATCGACAGCACACACACCACTATCTTCTTCATCCCTGTGTTTCCTGAGGCGTTCATACCGGTCCCTCTTTAAAACTTTGACGATAATTACGCCATACCTCATCGGTGTCCCCATCCTGTTTCAACTCCCCATTCTCAATCCAAATCAGACGTGGGCAAAGATCTTTCATCACCTTTTCCGAATGAGAAACCAGAATCGCTGTTTTATCAGAGTAGATTCGCTCCTCCATGCGTTCCTGGGTCATTTTTGCAAAATAGGCATCCCCGACCGACAAAATCTCATCCAACAACATAATATCTGTATCGGTATAATACGCCGTGGCAAAACCCAGTCGTGCACGCATCCCAGTAGAATACGTTCGTAGCGGTTTGTCAATAAAGGCACCCAAACCAGATAAATCCACGATTTGTTTCATCTTGGAAAGCACCTCTTTTCGCCGCATGCCTAACAACATGCCACTCAGTATCGCGTTTTCCTTACCCGTTAAATTCGCCTCAAATCCGGCCTGTAACGAAAGTAAGGTGGAGCGTAAATCCGGACGGAAAGAAATGCTGCCCGTATCGGGAGTGGTAATGCCCGCAAGCAGATTCAGCAAGGTGCTTTTCCCCGCACCATTCCGCCCCACAATCCCCAGCACCTCCCCTTGAGTTACCTCAAAACTAATATCCTTTAGCGCCCAGAATTTTTCTCGGGAAAAAATAAATCCTTTGGTCGATCCCGGATAGGCAAGGCCTACCTGCTTTAATGATATTACAGCTTTGTCTTTCACGTTTTCTCTTTAGGACATTATTTTAGGATAAACCCGATCAAATCGTCGCAACAGATAACCCACACAGAGCACGCCCCCCAGATTCACGAAAGCAAGTGGAAACATATACGACCACTCCGGCCATTGATTTTCCAATAAGACCCTCCGATACGCCGCAATCAACCCCACCATCGGATTGAGCATCATCACCTGACGTAATTTTTCGGATTGAATTTGATCCACAGAAAAAAAGACTCCGGAAAGAAAGAACATCAGATGCAAGCCATGGTTCAGCATATTACGCAAATCCGGTAAAAAAGGAACCAAGGCTGCAAACAATCCCACCATGGCAAAAATAAACAGCAGCTGCACAAATAACAGTACCGGCAGGGCCCAGTAGGTAATGGTCGGCGGATGTCCTGACACCCAGAGGAAAGACAACAACACCACCAACATCACTAAAAATTTAAAGGTATCCACCAGCACACTGACAACCGGAAACAAAATTTTCGGAACATAGACTTTGGAGATCAATGGTTTTTCCATGATGATCGATCCCGCTCCCCGGGTGAGACTGCCTTGAAACCACCGCCAAAAAATGATGCCTACACATAAGGTCTGCACAAAACCAACGCCCCCTTGCTGAAGAATCAGGCCAAAGGCAATGTAATAAATCACGATGCTCAATAGCGGATCCACAAACCACCACAACGCGCCGCCGACCGTACGGCCGCATTCCGACTTCAACACGGACCAAGCTTTGTAAAAAATAATTTCAGTATAATGCAGTGATTTCATGATAAATAACCAAGGTGCGCATCAAACAGGGCCACCCGTCGCGCAAACTTAGATTTACTTAGTCATATTTGTTCAAGATGAAAGCCCTTGTCGGACGTTTATGGGGCAATTTCACCCCTTTATTTGGAGGAAAGATCAGTAACTTCCTCACGCCACCCCTCCCAAAACCCCTCCCAGGTACCCATGCAGGCCTGCCAGCGTCCCAAAACACCATCGGCACACAATCGATAAAACGCGGTAAACACAGAAAGAACTCTCGGGGCTTTGGAATAACTACGCAGAAAACGGATATAACTTCGGCGATAATACTTGGCCCGCAATCGATGATGCGCCCCAATGGTGGAGGACTGTTGATGAAAAACCCGGCCGGCCTCACAAACTCCCAATTCCCACCCACAACGCCTCGCCCGGAAACACCAGTCCACATCTTCAAAAAAGAAAAAATAGTTTTCATCCAGAGGTCCCACCTGATCAATCGTCTCCAAGCGAAGCAACATACAGGCCCCGCACAAATAATCGCAAGCCTCTCCCGGCTTCGACACAAACGGGATCATCATGGGCAAAGGGAATTTTCCACCCGAGACAAACACAGGACGTCCATCCCGCTGACGCTCCTCAAGTACCGCGCTCACCGCCCCCATTTTCGAATGCTCTTGCAGCATTTCCACCAAACGAGTCAAGACCTCCGGTTGGCAAACCACATCGTTGTTCAACAACCACACAAAATCAACCTCCCCCTGCTCACGCAAGCAGTTGAGGCCCGCATTAACCCCTCCCGCAAAACCAAGGTTCTCATCCAAATGTAAAATGTGAGGCGCCGGCACCAAGTCTTCAATGCTTAGCCCTAACCGCTCTTCCGACCCATTATCCACCATCAACACTTGCTGCATCGGATAAGTTTGTTCCTTTAACGAGCTCAAGCAACTCGTCGCCAAATCGGGACGGTTGTAGTGCAAAATAATCACACCCACCCGTGGCTCTTGTACATCCCCCCCCATCATTTAAGCCTCTTACGGTGCACCTTAGGTCGGTACGGTATCAAAGCGGAGCTCTCTAATCGCATGGTGAGTGAACTCCTTGAGTGAAAAAATCGTGAGAGGTGACCCAGAGTATCCTTTCGATCAACCCTGCTCTAACTCGTATCCTCCGGCCACATCTTTCACTTGCCACCCGAGATTCGCGAGTTCATCCCGCAGGCGATCCGACTCTGCCCAGTCTTTAGTTTGCCTCGCAGTCAATCGAGCATCGGCCAATGCCTTCACCTCTGCAGGGACCTCGGCACTCTCCAATTCGGGCAATTCCAAGCCAAGCGCATACATCACCTCTTCCAATCCACGGGCGTCCGCGGACGTAATTGACTCCGGATTTTTCTCAATTTCTCCGGCCACCCGGAAAACCTCACCCAAAGCTTTGGGCACATTCAAATTATCCAGCAAGGCATCAAAAGCAGACTGAAAACGACCAAAGTCCGCATCACCCACGTTTTGAATGCACTCTTTGTAGGAGCGTGGCTGATATGCGACCTTTTCATTGATCAAAACGGACAGCTTGGCCAATCGTTGCAAATTAGAACGATGAGCATCCATCGCGCCCACAGTAAAATTCAGATGTTTACGGTAATGCCCCGCAATCAATCCATATCGAATTTCAGCAGGGGTAAATCCTTTCGCCTCTAAGTCTTCGAGGGTGTACATATTCCCCAAACTTTTACTCATTTTTTTGCCGTCCACCATCAAGTGAACCACATGAAACCACAAACGAGAAAAGGTTTTACCTGTGCACGCTTCACTCTGCGCAATTTCATTTTCATGATGAGGAAAAGCCAAATCGATTCCACCAGAATGTACATCAAAGGAGGGGCCTAAATATTTCATACTCATGGCCGAACATTCCAAATGCCAGCCCGGACGTCCCTTGCCCCATGGACTGTCCCATACGTTCTCACCGTCTTCAGGTTTCGCGGTTTTCCACAACGCAAAATCAGCCATGGAATCACGACCGTATTCATCATCGGCCTGCGCAGATGTATCGGTCGTCAACTCACGTTCTTTCACCCCGGACAGGCGACCATACTCAGGAAAAGCATCAATTTTAAAGAAAACAGATCCATCTTTGGCCTGATAAGCCACCCCTTTCTCCATTAAAGCCGCAATGAGATCAATTTGCTCCTGAATATGCTCAACCGCTCCCGGCTCCACCATAGGAGTCAAGAGATTCAAGGCCTCACAATCCTCATGAAATTTATCCGTCCAAATTTGCGTAAACGCTTTCAGATCCTGACCTTGTTCCATGGACACTCGAATGGTTTTATCATCCACATTGGTAATGTTTCGAACATGCTTCACTTTCACTCCGGAAAGTTCAGCCACCCGACGGAAGACATCCTGTACGACAAAGGTACGGAAGTTGCCAATATGCGCTGCCGCATACACCGTGGGACCACAGCAATAAAACCCCAAGGTTTTGCCGTCAGCAGGCTCTACAGGCTGATTCGATTTCGAAAGAGTGTCGTATATCTCAAATTTCATACCGTCCCCTTAGCCCCTCCCCTGCAGCCTTGCAAGTCTAAGCCGTTAGCGGGACACAAATCTATGAACGCTTGCCTAAAGCCACATCTAAACGTGGCACCGCATCGATCAGTTTGCGCGTATAAACATGTTGAGGACTTTCCATGATTTGCTCACAATTTCCCTCTTCCACAATCTCTCCCCCTTGCATCACCGCCACTCGGTCAGCCACATGACGCACCACAGATAAATCATGACTGATAAACAACATGGTCAAATTCATCTCGTTTTTGAGATCTAATAACAGATTCAAAATATGCGCCTGAACTGAGATATCCAATGCCGACACTGGTTCATCCGCAATCACAAATTCAGGTTTCAACATCAAGGCCCGCGCAATCGCCACCCGTTGACGCTGCCCGCCTGAAAATTCATGAGGATACTTCCCCAAGGCATGTAACGGTAATTCCACCCGAGATACACTTTCCCGCACCCGTTGCTTTCTCGCCTGCCGATCCAAAGCGGTATGAACCTTCAAAGGCTCTTCCAAAGCCTGTTCTACCGTAAACCTGGGGTTTAACGACGCGTAGGGATCTTGAAAAATCAGCTGCATCTGCTGACGCAAAACCTTGCCTTGTTTTTTCCAATCCAATTCCTCACCCTTACAACGAATCGACCCGCGATACGGCACCAATCCTAAAATGGCGCGCGATAAAGTAGTCTTCCCACAACCCGACTCCCCGACCAATCCCAAAGTTTCCCCCGGAGCGATCGTCAGCGAAATCCCTTTCACCGCCCGTACAATATCAGACCTTCTCCGCTGAAAAGTGACTTCAAGATTTTCAAGTGACAACAACTCCGGTTGCGTATTCATCACGTCGCCTCTCCACAAAGATCGTCCCCACCCATCACCTCTTCTAAGGTCGTCAAACGAGTCCCCGGCTCATGCAGGGCTGGATTACACAGCAACAAGCCTTTGGTATAAGGATGCTGAGGGTTTCGCAATACATCTGAGGTCGTCCCCTGCTCCACCATTTCGCCATTACGCATCACCGCCACCCGTTCACAAACCTCGGCCACCACCGCCAAATCGTGACTAATCAAAATTAAGGACATCCCCGTTTTCTTTTGTAGCTCACTCATCAATTCCAAAATCTGACGCTGCACCGTCACGTCCAAAGCCGTTGTCGGCTCATCCGCAATCAAAATTTCAGGTTCGGAAATCATGGCCATCGCAATCATCACCCGCTGACGCATCCCGCCAGAAAATTCATGAGGCCAAGCTCTCGCCCGCTTTTCAGCATCTGAAATCCCCACCGACTTCATGGCCGCCAAGGCCCGTTTTCCTGCCTCCTTTTTCGAAACGCCTTGATGAATCCGCAGAGGTTCCGCAATTTGGTCGATCACCCGCTGATGTGGATTCAGGGAAGTCATGGGATCTTGAAAAATCATCGAAATCCGTTTTCCACGCACTCCCCGCATCGTCTTGGAGCTACAACTACACAACTCGATCCCTTCAAAGAGCGCTTGGCCAGAAATTTGCGCAGGTGGACGAGGAACCAAGCCCATCAAGGTCGACACACAGACAGATTTCCCACTCCCACTCTCCCCGACAATACCCAACGAATCTCCAGCTTCTAAGTCAAAGCTGACCCCCTTCACCGCTTCCAAAGTGCCATCACGCAAAGGAAAGGTCACCCGTAACTCTTTAACCGATAACTGACTCATGACTTCCCTCCCCGACGAGGATCCAACGCATCACGCAAACCATCCCCCAAGAAATTAAGCGCCAACAAGGTCAAAAACATCGCCAATCCTGGAAAGATCATCAACCACGGAAAATCCTCCATCGCCCCCACCCCATCCTTAATTAAACTGCCCCACGAAGCCATCGGTGGCTGAACGCCTAAGCCCAGAAAACTCAAAAAAGCCTCCAACAACATCACACTCGGAATCGTGAGGGTCACATAGATCACCACCGTGCCCAACACATTGGGCAACAAATGACGAAATAAAATTCGAGATTGACTGTAGCCCAATACCTGACAGGCCTCGATAAACTCCTGATGACGTAATCCCATTACTTGCCCCCGCACAATCCGGGCCATGGTCAACCATTCCACCGCACCAATGGCCACAAACAGTAAAATCAAATTGCGTTCAAACAACGTGATCAACAAAATCACCAACAAGGTAAAAGGAAGTGCATATAACACATCCACCACCCGCATCATCAACGCATCAGTTTTGCCCCCCACAAACCCACTAATCCCCCCATAACTGACCCCAATCACCAGGGAAACCCCAGTGGCAGCCAGGGCCACTGCAAAAGAAATTCGCCCCCCCACCAAGGTGCGTGTGAGCAAATCTCTACCAATTTCATCCGTACCCAGCCAATGAGTGGCATTGGGGGGCTGGTGCGTATTCATCAAATCCATTTCATCAAAGTTGTAAGGACTTATCCAAGGCCCCGCCACGCAAGCGATCATCATGAACAACAGCATGACCAAGCCAAACAGGGCCGCCCGATTATGCACCAATCTGCGCCAGGCATCTCCCGACAATGAGTAGCCTTTCCCTTCGCTCACGACTCCTCCTTGCGTAAACGGATCTTGGGATTCAACCACGCCAACACCACATCGACCAACGTGTTAAACAGCACCATAAACGTACCGAACAGTAACACACAGCCCAGAACCAAAAACTGATCGCGATTTTGGGCCGCATTCACAATCACGCCCCCCATACCGGGAATTTGAAAAATCGTTTCCACCACAAAAGCGCCCGTCAATAAGCCCGCAGCCGCCGGACCTAAAAAGCTCACCACGGGTTGCACACCACCCCGCAAGGCATGACCCAAGATCACCCGCACTTCTGACAAGCCTTTGGCTCGTGCAGTGCGAATGTAATCCTTCGACAATTCTTCCAACATGCCCCCGCGTGCCAATCGGGCAATATACGCAGCATAAATGGACCCCAATGAAATCACGGGCAAAATAAGATCCTCAGCACTACCCCAGCCCATCACCGGAAACCATTTTAGTTTTAATCCAAAATAAAGTGCCAATACCGGCCCTAACACAAATCCAGGAATACAAATACCAATCAAAGCCAAGGACATCGCCACATGATCCCCCCAACCATTTGGTACAATCGCCGCCAAAATCCCCAAACTCATCCCCACCACCAAAGCATAAAGCAAAGCCCATGCGCCCAACTCCAATGACACCGGTAAGGCCGAAGAGATCAATTCACGAACAGATCGTCCAGGCTTCTTCAAACTCGGGCCCAAATCTCCCTTCAGCAACCCGCCCACATAGCGCAGATACTGCACCGGAATGGGTTTATCCAAGCCATAGGTTTTATTGAGCGTTTCCAAGGTTTGTGCCGGTAATTCCTTCTCAGAAGCAAAAGGACTTCCCGGCGCCAATCGTACCAAAAGAAAACTCAACATCGTCAACACCACCAAAGTGGGTAGCGCTTGAAAAAGAAGTCGGTTGAAAAGAAAACGTATCACGTGCTGATCTCTGCCTTTTTACAACACTTTCGTCAAGACAGGCGACCAACAAGATGATGCACCGAACACCCACCTACCCCAAACCACCTGAATCCTACTTGCAGGGCGTATCTAAACCCCGATACAACCTCCCTCCCCAAACCACCTGAATCCTACTTGCAGGGCGTATCTAAACCCCGAAACCACTTCCCCTTCAAAAACCATGTGAGTCCTTGCTTGCAGGGCGAGCAGGTATCGAAACCCCGAGACCTCTTCCCCTCCCAAAAACACGTGAGTCCTGCTTGCAGGGCGAGCGGGTATCTGAAAAACCGAAGCCACTTCCCCCAACAAGATTAAAAAATCTGTTCCTCATATCTCAATAATCGTATATCGACGATATACGATATATTAATACGACAAATCCAGAATACTCAAAGAAAGCTCACAGCTCATCAAACCGACCTCCTCACATCCCCCCTCTCCAAACTCAGTGTCTTAAAATCAGCTCAAGCCAACAGCTTTACGCACATTGGCCAATTCACGACCTGCCAGTTCGCGACATTCCCCTACAGGTAAATCAATAATATCTAATCCCGCCATGCGAATCCGTTTAATCCTGACCACGGCGGCGTCAACATAATCGCACATCCGGCGAATATGACGGTTACGTCCTTCACCTAAGATCATCGAGTAGCAATAAAAGCGTCCTTGACTCGGAACAGGCGTAATGGCCAAAGCCGCAAGGCGCTCGCCCTCATCTTTGACCCCGTCCAACATCGCCTGCCCCTGCTCTTCGGTTAATTCGTCACGAAGCCACACTAAATATTCTTTTTCCACGTGATAACGTGGATGAGTCAATCGATTCGAAAGTTCACCATCATTCGTGACCAAAATTAAGCCTTCGCTGTTTTGATCTAAACGGCCCACCGGATACAGACGTAAGTCTTTCCACGTGTCCGGCAACAAATCCAACACCGTTTTACGGTCCTCCGGATCCGTCACCGTACAAATGACATTACGCGGTTTATGAACCAACAAAACCCGAGTGGATTGAGGGCGTACCTCATTGCCATATACCTTCACCACAGTTTCATACGGAAAAACCGTCACTCCCATGGAAGTGACGGGTTTACCATCAACTGTGACATCTCCGTCTGCAATCAGACGGTCACAGGCACGTCGCGACCCCAACCCGCACGAAGCAAGGTAACGGTTTAAACGTATAGAAGACTCACGCTTCAGGTTTAGTTTTCCGTAAACCGAAGGCACGGTCACCTTCTTTCCAGTCGCCACGGGCTTTCAACAGATCAACACGCTCGAAGCGTTTGAGCACGTTACGACGTTTTGCAATTTTACTGGCACCTTTAAGGCTACGATGCATGGACATGATAAAACTCCTGGTCAAAAAAATAGAAAATCGAGAGTGGGGACTTAAACGTCAATTTAAGCGCTTTGTCAATGCCTATTTCTCGAAATCCTCCTTCAATTCATCCCCTCTCAACCCGCTGAAAGCGCCTGAAAATAAGGCTTTAACTTGTTTTTATTTACGTTCGCCCAATCAGACCACTGACGTTTCAGCTCTTTTTCAGCAAATTCTCTTTTCTTTTTTACATCCATTCCTTTGTCATAGGAAGATGCGGTAATCTTGCGTGCATCGGCAATTTGCCCCACATAGAGATTGCGTTCAGTGGCCATATTATTGAGTTCCGTAATCAACGCCGTTATCACTTTCGCTTGTTGTTCGGTCAAATCACCGCTTTTAAAATCAGCTTCCGCCAAATTCCACAAGCTTTTCAATTTGTTTGCGACATTCACATTTCCACCAGAAATGGGAGCGAAAATTTGAGCCGCCACCTGCGTCAACTCTTTATTTTGCATCTGCAAAGGCGTTAACTCCTCTACCTCAGCTTCAGGTTTCGTTTTTTTAAATCTTCCAAAGAAACCACCCCTTTCTTCATCCCCTTCAGCGCCATTCCCTTTCTGAGAGGTATAGGTTTTCCCGCCGGAAGCGCCACCGTCTTGGCCGCCAAAATATTGCCATCCCCAATACGCGCCATACCCCAACAGAGCGATCACCACCAGTGCCTTGATTAAATCAAATAATTTTCCCATGTCCAAAATCTCCTGTTATACATTTCATGGCCAATGCTCATGATTTTATAGAAAATTGCAATATCAGAACCTGATTAGATTCTAAAGGACCCCTTCAACTAGAAAGGCCAAATCATCGGAATAAAGTACACACATACGCCACAAAACAGTAGCGCCAACGGAAACCCAATGCGTGCAAAATCACTAAACCGATAGCCCCCGGGCCCATAAACCATCAAATTGGTTTGATAGCCAATCGGTGTCATAAAACTCGCAGAAGCCGCCACCATAATGCAAATGACAAAAGGCAAAGGACTCACATCCAGACGCTCCGCAGCATTCATCGCAATCGGGAACACTACCGCCGCCGCTGCATTATTGGTCATCATTTCTGTGCTCACTGAAGTGAGGACATAAACCAAAAGCAAACACAAACCCGGTCGATCACCAGCCAAACTCAAAATCGCCTCGGCGATCGCAACCGCAGCCCCACTCTGCTCCAACGCAAGCCCAAACCCCAAGGCCGCAGCAATCGTGATTAACACATGCCACTCGATACGCCTCCGGGCTTTTGCAGGATTACAACAGCCCGTAATCAACATCAACAAAGCCGCCAATATTGATGCCTTTAACATGCTCAACCACCCACCAGCCACCAACACCACCATCAGCCCTAAAATTCCAAACGCCCACGGCGCCTTCTCCGTTCGGGGCGGCGTGGAGTCGGCCACAGAACTGATCAAATAAAAGTCACGAGAATCCTTCTGACGCGACAAAAACCCCGCATGCGATTCCACCAACAATGTATCCCCCGCCCGCAACACAATATCGCCAATCCGACCCGCAACCCGACTCCCATTCCGAGCCACCGCAATCACTACGGCATTGTAATGCTGACGGAAACGGCCTTCCCGAATTGACTGCCCCACCAACGGACAAGTGTTGGAGACCACCGCCTCCACCAAACAACGTTGATGCCGTGGCCCTTCCAATTTAAATATTTGTTCAGTGGCAGGCGCTAATCCCTTTTGCGCATACACTTCACGAATAGAGGCTACATTCCCCACAAACAACAAACGGTCCTCAGCTTGTAATACTTCTTTGGGTGAAACTGCAGATAAAATTTGTTCTCCACGCAACAATTCAGCCACAAACACACCCTGTAAGTGACGTAACCCCGCCTCTTCAATCGTTTGCCCCACCAAAGAAGTATTCGCAGGAACGCGCATTTCCAACGTGTATTCCCGAGGATTCTCAATCACTTCAGCAAAACCCCGACGCGAAGGCAACCAACGATGGAAAATCAATAAATACAACAATCCTAACAGCGCACAAGGTAAGCCGATTTTACTAATCTCAAACATGCTCAAACCAGCCTCTACACCATATCGACTTTGCAATAACCCATTCACCACCAAATTGGTACTCGTGCCAATCAAGGTACACAGACCTCCAAAAATCGAAGCATAACTTAAGGGAATCAGAAGCTTTGAGGGTTGAATTTTAATTCGCCGACTCCATGCAATCACCGTAGGAATAAACAATGCCACCACCGGCGTATTGTTCAAAAAGGCACTGAGCAAAGCGACAGGTGCGGTTAAGCGAATTTGAGCTTGGCGGTATCCTTTCGGTCGCCCCAACACATGATGCGTCACCCACTGCAATCCGCCCGTATCCTGCACTCCCGCCACCACAATATACAACAATCCCACCGTCATTACGGCCGGCGAACTAAATCCGGACAAGGCGTCTGATACCTTAAGCACCCCACTCAAAATCAAAACCCCAAGGCCTCCCATAAACACAACATCCGAAGAGAGACGGGAAAAAATCAGGGCAGAAAAAGTTCCCGTAACCACCGCCAGGGCTACCCAAGCGTCCCAAGATAAATTTTGTAGTAACTCAGTCATGTTTGATGTCGGTAAAACTAGAAGTTCTTATGGGGTCACCAATAGAAAACAATCAGGAACTCCATCCTTTCGTCACAAAGATCTTAAACGAATCCCCAGTAAATAAGTAGCGTTCAGCCTAACCCTTGCAAAAAAAATCATTCCTCTTTAAAAAAAATTGAACAATCGTAACTTTTCGCCGTCTATGCTAACGACCATTTCATTTAAACAGGAATTATTAACTTTATGACAAATCAAATCGATCTACTCCAAGACCGCGTCAATGAGGAACACGGCTTTATTGGAAAACTCCGCTCGGAAATGGCCCGCGTGGTCGTGGGACAAAGCTATCTGGTTGACCGCTTAATTTTAGGACTTCTCTGTGATGGCCATGTACTCTTAGAAGGTGTACCCGGATTAGCAAAAACCCTTTCCGTCAAAACCCTGGCCTCTTTACTGGATACCCAATTTTCCCGTCTCCAGTTCACACCCGACCTCCTCCCGGCCGATGTATTAGGGACCTTGATTTACAACCCCAAAGATGGCGACTTCAGCATCAGAAAAGGCCCCATTTTTGCAAACTTAATTTTGGCCGATGAAATTAACCGCGCCCCCGCAAAAGTGCAAAGCGCTTTACTCGAAGCCATGCAGGAACGTCAAGTCACCATTGGCGACACCACCTACCCCTTGCCCTCTCCTTTCTTGGTACTGGCCACCGAAAACCCCATCGAACAAGAAGGAACCTACCCCTTGCCTGAAGCGCAAGTCGACCGTTTCATGTTCAAATTGCGCATCGGCTATCCCAGCATTGCCGAAGAGCGCCTCATCATGGAGCAACACGCCAACACCGGAAGCAAACCCAACCTTAGTCCTGTGGTTTCTCCCGAGGACATACTGCGGGCCCGCAAAGTGGTCAACCAAATCTACTTGGATGAAAAAATTAAAGACTACATCCTCAGCATCATTTTTGCTACCCGTGACCCCGCGGCCTACGGTCTTAAATTAGATGACTACTTACGCTTCGGCGCATCCCCCCGTGCCACCATCTCTTTGGCCTTGGCCGCCCGTGCACATGCCTTCTTGCAACAGCGCGCCTACGTCACGCCTCAAGATGTCAAAACCATGGCCCCCGATGTTCTCCGCCACCGCGTACTCGTCTCCTACGAAGCCGAAGCCGAAGAAATGGACTCCGACGCCTTGATCAGCGACATCCTCAAAGAACTCCCCGTTCCGTAAATCGCCCATGCTTTCCAAAGAGTTGTTACGGAAAATACGGGGCATTGAAATCCGCACCCGTCATCTGGTGACCGATGCATTGGCAGGTCAATATCACTCGGCCTTCAAAGGTTCCGGCATGGAATTTGAAGAAGTACGTGAATACCAGCCGGGTGATGATGTGCGTAGCATTGACTGGAACGTCACGGCCCGTATGCAGCACCCCTTCATCAAAACCTTTAGAGAAGAACGAGAACTCACCGTTCTCCTCGTGGTGGACATGAGTGCATCCCTGCAGTTCGGATCCGGAAGTCAACTCAAACAGGACATCGTCGCTGAAATTGCAGCCCTGCTCGCCTTGGCCGCCATTCGCAATCAAGACAACGTCGCCCTGCTCCTCCACACCGATGAAGTCGAAAAATATATCCCCGCCGGAAAGGGTTCGAGACACGTCCTCCGCGTCGTACGAGAAATCCTCAGCTTCACGCCTCACTCAAAAGGATCAGATCTGAAACCGGCTCTCACCTTTCTGAACCGCGTCATGCATCGTAAAACCGTCATCTTTCTCATTGGGGACGGACGCTTGCCCGATGACAATATCGAAGCCGCTAAATTAACCTCCCGCCGACACGACGTCGTCTCTCTTCGCCTCGAAGACCCCAGCGAACATCACTGGGAATCCGTCGGCTTAATCGACTGGAAAGATCCCGAAACCGGAGAGTCCATTTTGCTCGACACCTCCAGCTCCAAAGTGCGCAAGGCCCTACAAACAGCACACCGCTCCTGGACCGAACAACAAGATCAACAACTCCTGCGGGCCTCTATCGATCATTTACATCTCTCCTCTGATGAACCTTACGAACGTGCACTCGCCCGGTTTTTCAAAATCAGAGCTCAACGGAGGGGTAAGTGATGCGCGCATACTTCCTCATTCCTCTGCTTTTACTCTCCGCCTGTGGCCGTCAACAAGACCTTGACTTCCCCACACCGGAGAGCTTGCCCTCTGTGCAGGTCATGGTTTCCAACGAAACCCCCAAAGTGGGTGAACCCGTCACGGTCGACATTCGGGTCAGCGCCGAAGAACGTTTGGTTCTTCCTCCTCCAGCCGACTGGATAGATACTGCAATTGAAATCCTCGACAGCTCATCCACCGAAACCGAGGACACCCAACCTTGGTCCAAAACCTACCAAGTGGACCTCACCCTATTTCAAGTCACCAATCTCAGCTTGTTTGCGGAAACCACAGTCAGCACCCTTTCAACCCCTCCTCAAGAACTGACCCTTCCTTTCAAGACTTTGGATGTACAATCCGTCTTAAACACAGAAGAAGAACAAGTTCCGATGTTCGGAAGTGATGAGTTGCCAGACTTCCGAGGTTCGGAAGCCTTAAAACGTAAACGACGCAACATCATCATCGGCTCGGCCGTCGCAACAAGCATCCTTTTATTGATTGCTGCACTGATTTGGCACTTTATTCGCAAACCGTCGAAGCGTCCCCCGCCCATTCGGCCGGAAGTCGTCGCCCTTCGCAAAATGGATGAGCTTACCCAAAGTGAAATTTGGACCAACTCAAATGCCGATGCCTGTGCCGTGGCCTTGAGCTCTATTTTACGCATATACATCGAGTCAAAATTCCACATTCAAGCGCCCGAACAAACCACGGAAGAGTTCTTGGAAAGCATCGAAGCCCATGCCCCTTGGCCTCAAAGCGAACAGGCAGGACTCAAACGCTTTTTCGAAGTAACCGACCAAATTAAATATGCAGCCGCCCGTCCGGGTCATCAAGTTTTCGAAGATCTGTACCAAGCCAGTCGCAACTTCGTGACCACCACCAGCAAAAATGAAAGGGAGGTGCAGGCATGATTTTACGCTTAGCTTACCCCTGGTTTCTACTGGCATTACTGTTCATCCCTCTGTGGGTCACCCTCCGATGCTCCGCACGTTTTCGTCAAACCTTAAACTTCCCTTCTCTCAAAACACTCAAGGGACTCCCCCGATCCAACGCACAACGGCTTCAGCCCCTGCTCCATCTCATTTCCGCCATAGGATGGACCTTGCTCATCTTTGCATTGGCCCGACCTCAAAGCGGATTACGTCAACGTAGCGTCACCACAGACACCGTGGATATCGTCATTGCCATCGACACATCCACCAGTATGCGGGCCATAGATTTGGGTGAAAACCAAGAAGAAAATCGACTCGATGCGGTTAAACAGGTAGCCGAACAATTCATCGAAGCCCGGGAGGCCGATCGCCTCAGCCTGATCGCATTTGCGGCCATGCCCTACACCAAAGCCCCCCTCACCTTGGACCACGATTGGCTCTTGAATCGACTCGCCGAACTTCGCACCGGAGAATTACCCGACGGTACCGCCGTAGGCAGTGCCTTGGTCAGTGCCATCAACCGCCTGCGGGATTCAGAAGCCGAAACCAAACTCATCGTCCTCCTCACCGACGGCATCAGCAATCGGGGAGATATCGAACCCCTGGACGCCGCACCCTTGGCCAAAGAGTTAGGCATAAAAGTCTACACCATCGGCGCCGGATCAGATGGTCCCGTACGGGTTCCCGTAGCCGATGTTTTTGGACGCACCCAATACGCCACGCGTGAATTACCCATTGATACCGCAACCCTAGAAAAAATCGCCGCCATCACCGACGGACATTTCTTCCGCGCCAGAGATCATCGTGAATTAGAAGAGGTTTTCGCCGAAATTGACAATATGGAACGCACCGAAATTGATGTTGATGAATATACCCTTTACACCGAACAGTTCACCTGGTTCGCGGCTGCGGGCTTGGGACTCATCCTCCTGGAGAGACTGCTTGCCGCGGGCAGAATGGGGAGGACCTTATCATGAGTTTTGGCGCCCCAATGTTCTTGTGGTTACTACCTGTCATTGGTGGCATCATTATTTTTGATGCCACGTTGCGCAGTCATCGCCAACGCAAACTCAATCGGTTTATCCCCCCTGCCCTCCAGGCACGCATGGGGCTAATCCCCCAGAAAAATTTACGCCTGCTACAACATATTCTCCTCTACAGCGCTTGGCTACTCATCGGCTTTAGTTTGAGTAGGCCCCAATGGGGCTTCACCTGGCGCGATGCCCAACGCGAAGGTTTAGATTTGATGGTGATGGTCGATACCTCTAACAGTATGCGGGCCGACGATTTCAAACCCACCCGTCTGCAGCGGGCAAAATGGGGAATCGAAGAATTGGTCAGCGAATTAACCGGCGACAGAATTGGCCTCATCGCCTTCGCAGGAGAAGGCGTGTTGCAATGCCCGTTCACCTTGGATTACGGTGCCTTTTTGATGAACACTCAAGATCTCTTCCCCGGAATTGTCCCCACAGGAGGTACCGATCTCGAAGCCGCCTTTAACACCGCATTGAAAAGCTTTGATGCCGAAAGTGAAGCCGACAAAGTGATTCTATTGATTACCGATGGCGAAAGCCACCAAGGCAATTTGGATGACACCATTCAAAAACTACAACAGCAAAATATCCGCGTGTTTGCCGTCGGAGTAGGCACCCCTGAAGGGTCGTTAATCCCCATGGATCCTAGCGCAAATGCCTTTCTCAAAAACCGTAGCCAAGAGGTCGTAAAAAGCGCGCTCAACGAAGAGATCCTTAAAAAATTGGCCGCGAGTACCGATGGTCTTTACGTCAAAGCCAACCCACGCGATTTTGGAGTGACTGAACTCATTACCGAAGGCTTAAAACCCCTCAAACGTAGTCAACTGGACAGCGAACGGGTCAAAGAAATGGAGGACAGATTCCAAATCTTCCTCGGCGCTGGATTGCTTTGCCTGCTGCTTGAAGTCTTGGCACCGTTACCCGCCTATGGTTTACGCAAACGGAGGAAGGCATGAAACTACGCATTCTCTTACTCGCAACAATATCCTTAAGCCCTTTATTTGCACAGGAAGAAACGGGAGAACCCTTAAGTCGCATGAAAACCCTCCTCCTCCGGGAACAGGCCAAAAAGTATTATGCCTCTGAAGACCCTGAGGAACAGCAACTCGCACTTGAGCTGTTCGAGCTGCTGCAAACACAAGCGCCTGAAGGTGAATTAAATATTGATGCCCTGCGCTTTGCAGAAGCCATGAGCCACCTCAAAATGCAACAAGCAGAACCAGCCCTCCAAGAGTTGGAGGCGATTGAAGGATTTGAGGATCCCCTCATGCGCAGTCGCGTGCGACAAATGAAAGGAAACGCACAGCTGAGCCTCTCCGATGCAGCGGTGGAGACACAAGACTGGGAACAAGCTAAAGAGCAAATCAATGGAGCGATTGAATCCTTCACCAATGCACTACGCGATAACCCGCAATCCGAGGCCGCACGCTATAATTTAGAACTTTCCCAAAAACGTCTTGAGCAAATTCTGGCCCAAGAACCCCCTCCTCCTCAAGAAAACCAAGACCAAGAGCAGGACCAAGAGGAACAGGAGGATCAACAGGATCAGGATCAACAAGAAAAAGATCAGCAAGATCAGGATTCATCTGACCAAAAAGACGAACAACAACAGGATCAACAAAATCAAGACCAGCAGGATCAACAGGATCAGGACCAGCAGGATCAGGACCAGCAGGATCAACAGGATCAACAGGACCAGCAAAATCAGGACCAGCAGGATCCTAAAGATCAAGATCAGTCCGATCAGCAGGACCAGCAAGAACAAGATCAACAAGACCAGCCATCGTCTCAACAATCAGGGCAACCCACTCCTGAAGAAGACATACAAGAAGTGGATGCACGTCAAATGCAACAACTACTTGACGCCGCCTTGGAACAGGAAAAACATCAACGTCGCCAACTTATGCAACAACGAATACAAGTTGTACCCGTAGAAAAAGATTGGTAGGTACATGCAACTCTATTGAATCATGAACGTGAAAGTCTATCGCCCTCTTCTTATTTTCGTCTTCCTCTTCGCCAACCTGTTGCGAGCAGAGGTGCATATGGATTTGTCCAAATCCAGTATTTCTGTAGATGATACCGTCGAATTAATCTTGAGCTACAAAGATAACGGGTTTCCCCGCCCACCTTCACTACCTTTGCCCGATGGATTAAGGGAACTGGGAAACAGCAATCAACAAATCACAATCAATGGTCACACTGAATATACCGTGAGATATATTCTCAAAGCCTCCGCCCCCGGTAGCTATACCATCGGCCCCTACAAACTCAAAACCACACAAGGAGATCAAAACTTAGACGCGATCACCCTGACCGTTACCCCCGCAAAAGTGCTAGAAGCAGATGAAAATTTATTTGTGACCTTAGAGAGTTCTTCCAGTGAAGTACTGGTTCGTGAAACCATAGAACTCACCCTTTCATTCTACACCCGCATCAATATTGGGAACATTAATTTAATCGAATCCCCACGTGAGGGATATGAACTGAGCGACTGGCGGGAAATTCAATCCGGCACCCGCAATATTCAAGGCAAAAACTACCGCGTAAATCAATTTCTGGCCCGGCTTACCCCCACAAAAACCGGGACCATTGAATTAAACCCCATTTTCAACGTTTCCGTAATACAGCGTGGAAGCAGTTACGACGCCTTGTTCGGCAACCGCAGTTCAGAAAATGTCAGAGTACAACTTCCAGAACCGTTAAAAATAAAAGTAAATGCACCACCCACTGAAGGTCAGCCCGAGGATTACAGCGGCCACTTGGGTGATTTCAGCCTGAATGCAAGCGCATCCCCCCGCGAAGTAAATGTCGGCGACCCCATCACCCTTCGCGTCGAACTCTCCGGACGTGGCAGTCTACAACAAGCCTTACCACCCGGCCTGAAAGAAAGTGAGAACTTTAAAGTCTATCAACCCCGCTTAATCAACGAAGAAATGAGAAACGACGGGTTGTCTGGTCGCAAAATCATTGAACAAGTGATCATTCCAAAACATGCAGGTGTTTCCAAAATTCCCTCGCTGGAGTTCTCCTACTACGATACCGAAACCAAAAAGTATAAAACCATTCAAACCCCTCCCTTCGCCATTACCGTAACCGGAGAAAACAAGGAAGAGACCCCCAGCACCTTTAGTTCATTGAACTTCAGCCCCGAACCGCTCGAAACGGAACTCCTCGGTGACGACCTCCTGTATTTAAAAACCCAGCCCACACCCACCCACACCCTCAAACAGTTACAACCCGGGTGGACGCTGATCGGTCTTTCAGGCCTTCCCTTTTTAACCTGGGCCTTCTCCGGACTTTTGATGCGTAAAAGAGAGCAAAGCGTAAAAGATCCTCACGCCCAACGACGTCAACAGGCCCCCAAACGGCTGCGGAAACATTTGGCAAAGTTAGACCATGCAGATGACGATATCTATCGGGTGATTTGGGAAATTCTTTCCGAGTACCTCTCGGCACGCTTGAGTTTACCCCCAGGGGAATTAAACCTATCCGATGTCTCCGAAAAACTACCCACGACGGTGAACACAGCACAGAAACAGGCATTGGAAAATTGGATGCAACGCTGCGACCTTGCGCGCTTTGCAGGAACAAGTTCAACAGAAACCCAAGCAGATACCCGCAAAGAATTTCGCGGCTTTATCCTCAAACTAGATCGGGAGCTGGGACGATGAAATTTTTACCCTTTCTTTTTTTCACCCTGTTTTCATTCACTTTATGGGCGGACCCCGCCTTTGAACAAGGACGCAGCTTGTACGATCAAGGAGAATTTGAGCAAGCACTCGAAAGCTATCTGCAAATTCCCGGTTTCTCTGCAAATTTAGACTACAATCGTGCGAATACGCTCATGCGTTTAGGCCGTACCCCAGAAGCCTTGGCCTATTACCGACGCGCGCTGTGGCAAAAAAGCAGCGATCCCGATATTCGCGCAAATCTTCAACGTGCCAGCACACAACTCGAAATTATCCTTCCTCCTCTCCCCCTCTACCGTCGCATGGCCGGATTTATGACGACAAAACAGTGGCAATGGACCCTGATCATCAGTTGCTGGATTTTCGCTGGCTTCGGAATGCTTCAGTATCGAATCCCACAATTTAAAACTGCAGCCGCATGGGTATTCCCTTTAGCGGGACTACTGATTCTCAGCTCTATAGCGGGTACGTGGGCGACACTCCCTGCTCATTGGACAAAAGAGGCCATCGTCATGCCGGAACACGTCACCGCGCGCTTTGAGCCCCTTCCCGATGCCACCGAGCATTTTTCGATTCCCCAAGGTACGCTGGTGATTCTCGGCGAGAAAAGCCGCAACTGGGTACGTATCCGCAGCGGCGAAAATCAGGGATGGATCCCTTCAGACAGCGTCATCAGTTTAGAATCCCTCTAAGCCATCCTGACCTCAATTAAAATCGAAATCGAAACCACCACAAATCTACTGATTTCGCGGAAAAATAATTCATCCTTTTCAGCAGAGATCTAGGTGCTCTTCGAGCTGAAGGCCCGCAAAGATACCCGCCCAGTGCGAAGCGCTGGGTTCCCAGGTTTTGGGGCTGAAGGCCCGCGAAGATCCCCCCAACAGCGTTAAATCATTCCGCTTCAACCCAATTTCGTCATCGCAATCTAAATCGCCCCTACTTCCTTGACGTTGACGGACCGAACACCCGTTCTGAATTTGATTCCGATCCCGACACAGCCCCCCCAACCTACACCAACGGCGTTACCCCCATCAGCCTAGGATTGGGTTGAGGCACGAAACCCTACCCTGGCTCCCCCCCCAAAAAAACATCTCTTACGCCACCGGCGTACCTCTGGATCAGGCGCTCTTAGTTTTCGACGCCACCACCACTGATCTGCTTCTGTAATTCCTGTACGGCCAAATGAGCTTTGGCAACATGCCCGGCCAACACCAACGAGTGATTTTGAACCGCACCAAACTCTTCTCCGTTAAGCACCATGGGGCTAGTCATCGGCATACACGCACTTTCTAACTCGTTAATAATACGGTTCATAATTCCCATAGATTGAGAATCATTGAGAAGCTTATCACAGTCTTTACGCATGGCCAACATGGTGTGATACATCACAAACAGTCCACCCCGTGCCTGATAAAATACATCATCCCGTTGAAAAAATGGCGTGACGTCATTGTGATCTTCTGGCTCAACCTCTTTACCTGTGGGATCCACCACCACGGCACTATCCATGCCCTCCATGCCTTCGGGAATTTTCTCCGTCAATACCCCTGTATCAAAAGTAGTGGCACCAATATTTTTCTGAAGATTAGTGGCATAAGTACCCAACATCATTTTTTGACGTTCCAGGAATTGGATAACTTGGTCCTGACGAATCGTAAAATATTTACCATCGGTTGTGGTGTTGTTAATCTTCTCCAAATATTCCTCTAAAAAGGCAATCCCTTGCTTGTATTGGCTTTCGGTCGATTGGAGAATCCAGCGGTTTGGATTGTAGTTAAAGCGTGCGTCCGCATCATTTAATTCCGGTAACTCCCCTGAGTTCGGTCCGGATCGACTCAACTCAAAACGAAGACCTTGTACCATCACCCGCAATTGTACCACGGCACCTTTTTCCCAATTCCGCATATTATCAGGAATTCGGGTCATCGGCACCCAATCATTCGACTGATATCCACCAGGTTTTTTCAGCAAAAGATCTGCCAAATAGATGGTGGTCGCCACCGTACGATATCCGCGGGGTAAAGGCTCATCCAGCTCTCGGTGACCATATCCCACAGCCATGCCACGAACGGTTTCATTAATCTCAAAGGTTTCAGGAATTCGAGCCCAGTATAAAGAAAGCGATGTACCCAACACCAACAAACCCAGACAAACCCGTCGCACAAGCAACATTTTCTTTTGCGAGGGGTTCAACTCTTTAGGCTCAGCCTCTTCACGATCATCATGGGTTTCAGTAGAAGCATTACCCTCTTCTTGTTTAGAGATCGTGTCTTCAGGTTCAAAGGTGTCGTCGGAGAAATTGTTCATAGTGGGGGTACTTTAATCAAAGATCTAGGGTTTCGCAAGCAGAGGCTGACCTCTACTTCTCATTTTCATTGCAACCTTTTTTCCCTTTTTGGGGTTGGATGCGTAATTCGGGGTGAGTGGTGGTGACAATACTGTTGGGAGGTACTGATTCATTCAGGAAAACATTGGCCCCGATAATACTGCCGCAACCAATGCGGGTATCACCACCTAAAATCGTACTGTTTGCATAAATGATGACATCATTTTCTACAGTAGGATGACGTTTTACATGCTTCACAGGCAAACCATGTTCATCCAAAGAAAAGCTTTTCGCGCCCAAGGTCACTCCCTGATAAATCTTGACCCGCTCCCCAATTTCTGTGGTTTCCCCAATCACCACACCCGTCGCATGGTCAATGAAAAAACTGGGGCCCACTTTTGCACCGGGATGAATATCCACACCCGTCTGCGAATGCGTCCATTCACTCATCACCCGCGGGACCACAGGTACATTCAACAAATAAAGCTCATGCGCCAACCGATGGGCCGTAATCGCCAATAAACCCGGATAGGCTAACTGAACTTCCGCATAAGTTAAGGCCGCAGGATCTCCATTGTACGCCGCTTCAATATCTTGAATCACCAATTCACGAATCACCGGTAACCGGGAAAAGAAAACTTCTAATACCCGATTAGACTCCACCAGAATATCTTCGCAACTGACCTTTTCTCCTTCCGTTTTGGCGGCACGTCCATGCCAACGAAAAGGCAAACTGCGCTCGATTTGCGGACGCAAGTGACACCAAGTATGGCTTAAGCGACGCAACAGGAACACATTAAAGTCTTCCAAATCGATCGTACCCGGCTTCATGCGCCCAGGCAAAAGGAGATCGATCAACATTCGCAATGCCGATTCAATTTCTTCCGGATCAGGGTACTCCGACAACACATTCTGAGGAATGTCTTCTTCAGAATCGGTGTACAAGGACATCAACTGATGCGCAGTCGTCGCAAAAAATTCACTGTATTTATCTGGATCATTTATAGGATTCACAAGCGCACAATATCTCCGCTATCCTGCCCTGTCCACGAAAAGTTACTTTTTCCTCAACTTCACATACTTTCTATGCTTTTCCACGACTCACGAGTTGCGCTTCTCTAAAATATAAGTCAAAAATATAAATATGAACGAACCATCCCCGCAAAATATTCTGGTGCTGATTAATCCAAACTCAGGTCTGGGGGTTTCATTGCGGATTTTATTGGATACCTTCCAAGATGTCTGGGACCAAGACGGCCGCAGAGTCTGGTATCAATTGAGTAAATCGAAAGCCGACTCCGAGGATAAAGTGCGCCTCGCCATTCAAAAAGGAATCGACACCATTTTTGTCGTCGGCGGAGATGGCATGATCAATTCCATCGGAACGCAACTGCTGGGAACCGATGTACGCTTGGGCGTCATCCCCACCGGAAGTGGCAATGGCTTCGCCCGCCATTTTGAAATTCCACTGACCCCTCAAAAAGCCATCCAAACCTTGGCCAAAGGGAAAACCATGTCCATTGATGTGGGTCATGCAAACGGTCGCCCCTTCTTTGTCACCTGTAGCCTCGCCTGGGATGCCGCCATCGTCAAAAGTTTTGAAAAATCGCCCGTACGCGGAATTATTCCCTATATTTTCGCCGCAACCTACGAGTTATTCGACTACAAGCCTGAGGTTTTCCAACTCGAATTGGATGGCATCGATCAGGGAACCGTAGAGCAACCTATGCTTTTCACTATCGCAAATCTCACCCAATATGGAGGCGGCGCATTGATTGCACCTCAAGCCACAGCAGATGATGGCTACCTCTGGCTGACCTACGCCAAAAAAGCCGATGTGCCCAAACTAATTCCACAATTACCCAAACTCTGGGATGGAAAAATTGGCGAAATTGACGGTGTAACCATTAAGAAATTTAAACAGCTCCGCGTCATTCGTGAAAGCGCCCAACCTATTCAGGTCGATGGAGAGCTCGTTACGTCTCCTAAAGAAGTTGAGATCAAAATTCAACCCCATGCGCTGAAGGTACTGGTACCAAGTTAATCATCGGAAAATCTGGCATGGGAAACAACCCCATACAAGCTCTCCTCCTAACATCCTGCACCGCCCCCCTCTCCCTGAACCCAAAAAAACCTGCACTTTTACAAGTGCAGGTTTTGAATTGGTGGAGGATAACGGGATCGAACCGATGACCTCCTGCATGCCATGCAGGCGCTCTCCCAGCTGAGCTAATCCCCCGAAAGTGATTTTCAGGAAGCCGTTCTTTACCCTATCCTTCCCCCCTTTGTCAACTCGATCAGGGAGAAAATTTCTTTTCTCTTCCACTGATCTCAGGAGAGATCCACACCCGATAAATGGGATCATCGGATTGCAGGTGCCAATAAGCCCCTTCTCGCTCAAACTGAACATCATGCACCGCTTCACCTTTCGAATTGACCGCCCGAATCGATCCCACTTGCGGTAGTCGTAATACATCGACTGCCAGACGAGCCTCCCCCTGCCAATCCATGATATCGATCTGAATTTTTCCGTCATCCATGTAGTGTACTTGTAGAGCCCCTTTAATCTCAATACCGAGCTCTGTTACTTTTTTCCCAGGACTTGAGACCCACGGACCATCTTCACTATCCATCAAACTCAAGGCCGCCTGGGTTGGCGTTTGCGGAAGATTCATGACCAATAATCCTTCACCTCGCACCACAAATCCAAAGGAAGGCAATTGAATCTCCCGACTGTCCACCCGAATAGACCATGGCGCAAATAAATCACCATTCACCCAAATCTCAGTGTCATTATCCAAACGAATATACAAGCGACTATGCCGTAATACCCCAGCCATGAGGGCTTCTCCCGCATCGACAAAGCCACTTCCACTCCAATATGCAATCCGCTTCACCGTGGTTCCCGCAAAATGATCCTGTAATTTTCCCTGTATCAACTCGGCTTTATTTTTTAAGTACCGGCTTTGTACTGTAGGGATCCGCCCCATGGCCCCATACGCCACTTGAAAGGCCAGCAATCGGTCTAACAATACCGCATTTCCAACCACCTCATCAGTAGGCAAACGAAAATCCTCCAAAGCGCCTAAGCCGAGCACTTGACTGTAAGGATGAACATTTCGCCAAGCAAATTGAGGAAGAAAGGGATGCAATTCTAAAATGCCCAAAGGAAAATGAGGCACTATTCCCGACACCAGCCCTGTCCATAACCATTCCGAGCCGCCATTACTAATCAAAGGCCCTCCCCATTCCGCTTCCACCTGCTGAAGCAAGGCCCCGGTCTCTGACAAAGTTTGGGTATAGGTTGCCCCCCCCACACTACGCACATCATAATCCAAAAAGCGCCAAGGTGGAAACTGCGCCACTGCCGGAACATATAAAGAGGAGGCCTGTGTGCTCTCCCGCAACACATTCAGCTTCTGCAAAGGGATCACATCAAATAATCCCGACTTTAATAAATATCCATGTTCAGGATGTGTCCGCCATTCACCCGTAGACAACCGGGCCAACAATCGATCTTCCCAAATGGTATCCAAAGGATCAATGGCCATCAAATTGATGGAGGGAGTGGCTTTGACGGCTGACCACTGAAAGTGGGAAAGATCAGAGAGATGCAATGCCTCGGGTGAGGCTGGAGTAGGCAATACATCCTGTAAATTTTTCGAAACCGATAAATAAATGCGCTCTCTAAAAATATTGCGGCTCCCCCGCCACCGAGGTTCATAAATCAATTCTCCCAACGATACCCCGGACTCCCCCGATCCTGAAATTTTAGACTGATAGTTGCTCGCAAAAGAATACCACCAATCAGGAAAACAACTAATCAAAAAGGGATCTTGACCATCTGATACAAAAAATACGGGCCAGCGAATATTCTCCTCCAGTCGCATCAACGGGACATAAAGCGTTTGAAGTCCCCCTCCTTCTGGGGCAGAAATGCGACCCAAATCGAGCACTTCAACATTTTCTAGTAAGGAGCTCATTTCCAACTGCAAGGTTTGCCCATGCAATGAAAATTCATATTGGATCCCGCCATTGTACTGCAACAGCAAACTCTCCTTATAAATCCGTGCAAATCGTAACTCGGGCTCATCAGCATGAAGAGTTAACGACGCTCCCTGCCATACATGGGTATACACCCGTCCATTGAGTAGAATCTCTACTTGAGGAACCCCCGCTTTCGGCAAAATTTTATATGCCAATTGCAAATCTTCACTCTCAAATTGAAAAAGATAACTATTTTCATCCAAGCGCTTCAGTGATTGTACAGATTTACGTGTACGCGTTTGCGGACGGTAGGCATATGAAGTTGTGGGGAAATCGAGCGTAACAGAATTATTTCGCTGGGGCGCATACACCGGCGCATACCCATAAGGGCGTACATAATGAACAGTTTGCGGAATGACATTTAAGACTTCCTGATAAATGGAAAGCGAATCAAGATAGAGCGTTTGATCGGGGCCTGCGCTTGCAGGGATCTCCCACTCCAAAGAGTCAATAATCACGGGGGCAGGCAAAAAGCCAGGCACCCGTAAATGCAACATCTGAAACCCCTGCTGGGGCGTGTAGGGCATGACCCAATCCCCCCTCTCACCCAGAGCATCTCGATAATGCAATCGAATCTGATAATCTTGACGCAACCCCGACAGCCCTTCATGCTTAATCCAAAGTAAAATGGTATCAAATTGCGATTGAATCAACCAAGGATCTTTAGGGATCAACTGAATATGGTGAGCCCCTTTTGTTTCCGCATGAAAGGTAATTTCTGCCGAAGCCCTCCCCCACAAGGCCTGACTAAAGTTTTTCCCCAAGGTGACGGAGCCCGTATCACAAATCACTTGCCAATACGCCAAACGCTCGAAGTCGGAAATGGGTATACCACGTCCAGGCAACTCTAATTTGGACGTATTTAACGAAGGAGGCAGCACTTCAGGGGGCATTTCCTCAGGCTTACGACTACGACAACCCACCAGGAAGAGCACACAGCCCAACCCAAGACACATGAGAGGATAACATCGCTTACGCATGTAAGTAGTAAAGAGAACTAATTTTTGAAAACCAGAAATTTTCGACACAGATAGTTGATTAATATCGCAAAAACGACATCACTGATCTTCGCAACATACTCGTGAACACCAAAGCTTCCCACCAAAACACTGGCCATCGCAGTGCCTAAGACAAATGAAAAAAGGGAAACCACAAAAAAGAGCAGGATCTCCACCTGACGAGAATGGCGGCCTCCTTGAAAAACCCATTTAAAGTTGAGCACATAGGCCACAATATTCGACAGAAGAAATGCCACCGTATTGGCCTTCACATAAGCCGCCACTTGCGGATCATGCCGCATCGTACTCCACCACTGCGAGATCCCCCCCACTCCGCCGGTCATCATCTCAAGTTCATTCGCCACATCAGGGGACGCAGGATAAAACCATTGAATACAGATCCAGAAAGCCAAAACATTGGCCGCCATCGCAGCCACACCCGAAATGCCATAACGGATAAATTGCAACAACGGGTGCTGTTCACGCGAAAGGATGGCCCGTAGCCATCCTTTCACATCCCATAATGGGGGTAAACCGGAAAAATCCAACGCCATTGCTTATTCAGCTCCGGTTTCGGAACCCTCCGCAGCCCACCGCATGATTTCAGCATCCAAGTGGCTTACGGATTGAATCACCGCAGGACGTTTCCCATTTTCAGAAGGAACCACCACCTCATCACCAGCTTTTTTGCCTTCTAAGGCAATGGCCATAGCAGAACCAATCGCAATAATATCACGCTCAGGTTCACTGTCCCATTCTCCGAGGATATGGTAGGTGGCTTCTTCACCATCATTAAACTTGATCGTGACCGTCGTCGCAATACCCGCTTCATCCGAAGAGAACTCAGAGAAATCAGTAGGTTTGACCGTACGTAATTGATTTTCGAGTTCACCACGACGACCCATCAACAGACGTTGGGTATCTTTGGCCGCTTTGTATTCGAAGTTCTCACGCAAATCGCCGTATTCTCGAGCTACTGCAATATCTTTGGTGTTTTCGGGAATATCTTTGGTAATCAATTTGTGAAGTTGTGCTTCTTTTTCACGGTAGATCCGGAAGGAACTTACTTTTGGACGTTCAGCCAAATCAGCAGATTGATCTTCAGTTTTCCCTGAAACAATATCACTCACCGACGGCTCGAGTTTCACAATTTGACCCAACACAGAGGCTTTGTCCAATTGTTCCCAGGCGGTACTGTCTTTTACACCTTGGGTAAAGGCACGACGTTGACGCTCATCCATACTGGATAAAACTTCTTTCAACCAAACAGGCTTACGGAATACTTCACGCAATTGATTACGTACGCGTAAACGATTTCCTGTGTAATCACGGTTGATCACTTTGAGTACCCGAGCAACCAAATCCGGAGTGCCACCGTAGTTCCACTCCGTAATTTTCTTGGAGTTTTGAGATAACCAGAACATCACATCCACTTCAGCGGACCATTGGTTCCAGACTTCGCGCAAGGCTGTCGCGACCCGCTCTTCTTTTTCTTCTTCCGTCAGCAAACTGATCGCTTCGTTCAGCGCAGAGTACTCGAGTTGAGGCAGTACTTTGATCAATACATCTGCAGCCGCATCCGTATCTGAACGGGAAAGCTCTGCAAAAAAGGCTTTGGTCAAGTTCGCGGATAACATGCCCACAATCGACAACAATCCATCTGGAGTTTTCGCGGTAGCCAAGAAAGAGGTCAATTCGATTTCTTCAACCGGAATATCCAACTTAGTGGCAATCAACCAGCAACGAACCAAATAATCAAAATGTTTACCTTTCGCACCAATCACCACGAAACGCAGGCGATCTACCACAATTTTATACGCACCTTCATCCAATTGAGGAACTTCAATGCTCAAACATTCTTCTAATTCATTTAAAATGGCTTCCATGTTGCGCAATTCGCCCAGTTTCCAGAACCAGTTGCCATCATAGCTTTTTTCGGTATCCAACAATTCCAAAGGCTCAGAACGCTTGCTGGGTAAAACCACCAATGGATCTTTTTTCAGATCTTTACGCGCATTGGCCCAAAACGTTTTCCATTTAGCATCAGGAAAAATGTCAGGCACAAACATGGCTTGCAACTGAGGAGCGGCAGTGGGACCAAAACTACGCAAGGCTATCCGTACCACCTCAGCAGGATCCCCTTTCACCATTTCTTCCATTTTTTCAGGATTCAAATAGCGACGGGCATATAAATGATCTTCATCAACACGAACCATTTTTTCTGCGGCAAACCCTAAATCTAATTCGTGATTGGGTTTTTCAGTAAAATCGACCACCAAACGACGGTCACTATGGCGTACTTCAATCACTTTTCCGAAACCAAAGTTTTTCATGAAGACATAATCACCATCAGACAACGCCGACAACATCTCGAGACGGCGCAACGCTTCTTTGGCTTTTAAGCGAGGATTTTCCATGCCGGAAAGGTTTAACAGCATTAACTGTAAAGGATCCGCCTCAAAGGCTTTGGAAAGGTCACGTTGTACCGTTTTCCGCCAGTTGCGATCAGCACTGTACCAGTCCGCCATGATTTGATAAAGTTTCACAACCTCTGCATATGCACCTTTTTCCACCAACTGCAGGCGGATCAATTTGGCGTGCGCTTCGGCCGTTTCTGGATCGTCACGAAATAACACCGTTAGACTTCCAAGAATCGGGGTGAGGTCCGGTGGATTTTTTTCCAGACACTCTAACATCAATACTTCACTAAATTCACTCATCGTTTGAAAGCCTTTCATCGGGTTGTTTGGGAGGGACTCTTCTTTCCTTTTTTAGGACTCCTTGTCAAGACTAGGTCGGACAAAGTTGACCTAAAAAGTCAAATTAACGCCCTTAACCACCCCTACAGCCTCCCTTTATCATCCTTTTAGGGGTTCTGACACCCCTATAAGATGTAATCGGTTTCGATTTCGATGGCAGTATGATAAAGAAATAGATATATCTGTGGCATGTCAAAGAACTCTAAAAATAAACTCATTTCACCTAAAGATCAGGGAAAGACCTTGCTTCTCTACTTACGTGAAGAACTGCAAATCAGTAACCGCCAAGCCAAAGATTTACTGGATCGTCGCTCTGTATTTGTAAATGGGAAACGTGTTTGGATCGCCAAACATAAGTTAAAAATTGGAGATCTGGTGGAATATCCACCCGTCCAAGAAAAACGAGAACGTAGCCCGAAAATTGAAATTGTTTATAAAGATCCCTTTTTGTTGGCCGTCAATAAGGCACCAGGACTTATCAGCGATCGTGAAAAGAACAGTGTGGAAGACCTGCTCAGGAAACAAGAAGGTAATCCCTCTATCCGCGCACTTCACCGCTTAGATAAAGAAACCTCCGGTTTACTGATGTTTTTGTATAATTCACAACATCGGGAAGCTTACCTCGACCTTTTCAGACGTCAGGAAATTGCCAAAGTGTACCAATGCCTCCTCGCCGGACAACCTCAGGAATATCAAATCACCGTGCGCAAGGTCTTAGATAGCAAAACCGCTGAAACGAATTTCCGCTTCCTCAAACGCCAAGGCGAATTCTGCAAAGCAGAATGCAAAATCTCCACCGGACGCCTCCACCAAATTCGTCGTCACGCACTGGAAATCAATTGCAGGGTCGCTGGAGATCGCAAATACGCGCAAAATATGCCCATTTCTACACTTGAAAAATCATTGCCCCGACAAATGCTCCATGCCTATGGCGTCGAATTCATCTGCCCCAAAAGCAAAAAGAAAATTCAAATTCACGCCCCACTGGCTCCCGACTTCCAAAAAGCAGTAAAACAAATGGGACTGTCCTAAACCAGCGGCTCCCCCCAGACAGAAAAGCCCCCCCTCACCTTCACATGCGCTCAGAGCTCAGGCGCCACCCGCATGCGCTCTAGTTTGTAGAGTCGCCCCCCGGAAGTCACATAGAGATTTTCGCCCATGGAATCAAAACAGCAGTTGGTGGTGTTTCCGGGTACAGAGATACGTCCTTTAAATTCCCCTTGCTTGGAATAAACTTCAATTCCCTGCTCATCCGGTTTCTGGTCATGAGTGGTGAAAACCGCCACGTAGAGCTCACCCGTAATCGGATCCTCTGTGAGCCCATCTAACACATGATCTACACCTTCAATCAGAGGCGTAGACGTATTTTCGACTCCTCCATCTGCATTCACGGCATATGCCCAAATCCGATCGCTCATCCCTTCGTTTAAATACAAGGTCTGCCCATCCGCCGACATCAATATCCCATTGGGTTTATTAAATGAATCAGGCAACGCTTTTTCAACCACCCCATCCGGACGAATTCGATATACAAATTGACGCTCCTCTCTATCAGATCTACCAAAATTGGGGTCAGTAAAAAAGACACTCCCGTCTTGCCCCACCGTCACGTCGTTTGGATTATTGAAATCAAGGCCTTCAAATTCTTTGGCCAAAATCGTCACAGATCCATCAGCTTCAAGCCGAGTCACCCGTTTCGTTTTGCCTTCACAGGTGATGACACGACCTTCCAAATCAAGAAAATTGCCATTTCCCTTTTCTGAATTTTCACGGAACAACTCCAGACCTTCAGCTTCCGACCAGAAATATAAACAAGACCCATGAAGGTCGCTAAACACCACACCCTGCAACTCAGGCATCCAAACCGGGCCTTCCGTAAATCCTAATTTTTCGGTCACCGCCACCGGAGCCCTAAACCCCTCCACACCCTCAACAAAGGGCATCTCCACCGGTGGATGTTCCACAGCTACGGCAGTTGTTTGAGAGTGAACGTATCCACTCAACATCAAGACACATGCGAAAAATAAGGATAGATTTTTATTCATCCCGCATCCCTAGCCCACAAATTGAATTCTGTAAAGCGTGGGGATTTTCGCAGGAGCGTTATGCCATCTCTTTGGGTTTCGAAACAAGGAAACTCACCACGATGCCCGGTAAAGTCCCCAACAACCCAAAGTAGAACGGTTCAAACCCTACCCAAAACTCATTCAGATCCCATACCGCCCTCACCCCATAAAAAAGAGACATGGCTAAGATGCCCCCCACACAAGAAATCACAAAATTCATGTCACTGATCCGTTGGGGAAACGCAAATCCCGTCAATAACGGCAACAACAAACAAGCTGTACTGAAACCACCAAAGAATTTCCAAATATTCACCAGTTTGTCATCCTGAAACCAATGGGTCATCCACAAAGCCAAACACGCAACCCCGATGGTACCAAGATGGTGAAATTTCACCGATCCTTTAAATTTGCGAGGTGCCAAGTCATAGGCCACGATGGTTCCGGAAAGGAATAAATATGAATCCAAGGTACTCAAAATCGTCGCTAAAATTCCTGCGAGGAAAAAGCCCCGTAATCCGGGAGGAAGTAATTGCACACTGTAGGTCACATAAGCCGTAGCGCTGCTCGCATCCGGCAGGGCCGCCCGGGCATAAAAAGCACCAAAGGTCGTACAAAAATCAAAGCCCACCCACACCAGAGTCGCCAACAAAATACCTCGACGCGCCGTCTTCGCATCTTTTGCCGCCAAACAACGCTGATAAAAATTGGGATCCACCAAGGTCCCCAAAGCCACCAAGCCCCACACCAAGGTCGTCCCCAAGGACACCCCACCATCAAAGGGATTCCAATGTCCTTTGGGAATCGACGGCGACGCATGCAACCAGCCCAATCCGCCAAAGGTTTTCATGCTAAACACAATCACTAAAATAACCGCTGTGCACATCACCACAAATTGGATCATATCTGAAAATACCACCGCCCGTAATCCCCCCACCGTACTGTAGGCCAAAACCCCCAACACGCCCAACACCATCCACAACCACAACTCCCCTCCAAAGACCATTTGTAAAAAGATGCCCAAACTCATGATGTAAATCACCGGCAAAACATTAAACAAATTCAACCACGCGCCCATCTTTCCTGACCTCGGGCCAAACAGCTTCTCCAATAAATCCGGCATGGTCCGAGCATGGGTATCACGAATGCGATGCACCAAAAAGAAGGCAAAGATCAAATAGGCCACATACCAAAAAAAGCCTTGCGTCACCCAACTATAGAGGCCGTAGTCATACGCATACTCCGTCAC
Source organism: Kiritimatiellota bacterium B12222 (assembly GCA_029719485.1). GTDB lineage: Bacteria > Verrucomicrobiota > Kiritimatiellia > SS1-B-03-39 > UBA6053 > UBA6053. Next base: position 3,463,570 of record CP120722.1, read on the forward strand.
CGAAAAAATACCGCCATACCACGTCGCCACCAAGGTGCCCGTAAACAACGGCAAAGTTAAACGCCGGCCCATCAATAACAGATCCAACATTCGCGCCTCTTCCGCATGATGCTTCATCTTAGACTGACGCATATTGCCATACAATACCGCCCCCAAGGTTCCGAGTAAAACACCCGCAAACACCAACCAATCCGCCCGGCTCAAAAATTCTAAAATTTGTATAGAAGCATTCACATGTAATTCCGTCTGTTTAAAAAGATGAACGTAAACAGCACAATCCCCATCAAACCGCAACGTCATTTCGCATTGAATCAAGAACGAAGCCTTAGAAGCACTCGCAAAAAAAACCTTTAGCCTCTTGCCAGCGTCAAGGTATTGACTTCAACCACCCCAGCCTTCCTCAGGGCTCGGGCGCAGGCGTCCAAGGTGGCCCCCGTCGTCATCACGTCATCGATAAGGTATACCTTCTGAGGCACCTCACCCGTGTCCTTCACCGAAAAGGCACTGCGGACATTTTCCCGCCGCGCTGCTTTCGATAAGCGCGTCTGCGTCTCCGTATCCTTAATCCGCTGTAACCCTTTCCAACGTTCTAAGGAGTGATCCAGCTTTTGCATGCCTTTGATCAATTCAACCCCTTGATTAAACCCGCGTTTGCGTTGCCGTCGGGGATGCAAAGGAACCGCCACCAGTACGCAGGCCTCCTCATTCGGAAAATGTGCCCGCAACCCTGCCAATAACAAACGGGAAAGATCGGGTATCACCGAAAAATCACGGTGATATTTCAAGGCATGAATCGCGGTGCGCACGCCACCTTCGTAATGATACAAACTACGTCCTCGCTCATAAACGGGAGGATGTTCATGACAATCAGAGCAGACAAAGGCATGATCCACCCTTCCCGCAACCCCCATACCACATCGTTCACACCAAGGAGGGCTCAAGCCAAGGGTTTGGGTACGACAATCCCAGCAAAGCCCATTTTCAATCGACCCCGTGATCTCTTCCCCACAGTCACAGCAACTTCGTGGATAAACAAAATCCAGAAGCGCCCTTCCCGCAGAATAGGCCCAAGGTTTCATTCAAAATATACCGCGCGTAGAGGATGCCAATCCAATCGGTTTGCATACCAGCCTTTTACCCGAGGATCGATTAAATATTGGGTGGCGCCAAAGTATAAAGGCAAGACGGGCACTTCATCTAACAAGATCGCCTCAGCATCCGCCAATGCGCTCATCCTTTCATCTCCAGCCATCGCTGCGGACTGAAGTTGCGCATCATAAGCTTCGTTTTTCCAGCCCGCTAAATTGTTACCCGCATCCGACTCCCACAATCCCAAAAACGTCATGGGGTCGACATAATCGCCCACCCATCCAAAGTAACACAAATCGAAATCACGTTCGCGACGGCGACTATAGTAGGTTTGCCGTTCTAAATTTTCAATTTCGATCCGAATCCCCAAGACCTGCTGCCATTGCTGTTGAATCACCTCAGCCACCCGCTGGGAATCCTGAGCGGTTTGATAAATAAACACGACTTCAGGAAACCCCTGGCCTTCCGGATAACCCGCATCAGCCAACAACTGTTGAGCCTCGGCGATATTCTCCTCCAAAAGCACCGCAGGCTCATAGCCCGCCGTGCCCGGAGGCACATAAGAATATGCAGGTTCACGCACACCATAGAGTACCGCATCCGTGAGCTGTTTCCGATTCAAGGCCAAGCTTAAGGCCTTGCGCACCCGTACATCTTTCAAGGCTTCATGCTGAACATTCACCGCATACCCTACCGACTCCAAATAGGGATCCACTCTCAAAACATCAGAACCTTCTTCTTGATAATGTCGCAAGCGATGACGAGGCAAGGTATAGGTTACATGAATTTCACCCGCCCGAAACGCTTTCTCTTCCGTGCCCGTGTCTGAAATAAACAAATAAACCGCACCATTTAATGCCACCTCCTCCGACTGCCAATAGTAAGGATTACGAATGAACAACATTCGGTCCTCTGGCCGCCAGTCTTCAATCATAAACGGACCATTCACCACCAAGTTTTCACTGCGAGTCCACTCCCCACCCCGTCCGGCTTCATTCCCTAATTTCACCAACAACTCTTCGGGTAAGGGAAAGGCGGTCCAATGCGCTAATAAGGCAAAAATATAGGGGGTGGGTTCTTCGAGTCTGAGACGAAGCGTTTGCTCGTCGATCACCTCAACCCCTAAGGCATCCATGGGAAGCTCCCCCGCATGAACCGCTCGGGCATTTTCAAGGGGAAACAACATAAAGGCATACGACGCACCCAGAGCCGGATTCAACAAGCGCCGAAAGGCAAAGGCAAAATCAGAGGCCGTCACGGGTTTTCCATTCGACCACTGGGAGCTTCTCAAATGAAAATCAATAGTCAACCCATCTTCAGAAACCTCCCAACTCTCCGCGACCCCCGGTTCGGGTTCCAATGTTTCCGCATTTAAACGTACCAAGCCTTCAAATAAATTGATCAACACATTCCCCGCACTGACCGAAGTCGCCAAATGAGGATCTATGCTTTCAGGTTCCGCACTATTCCCCCGTAACAACAAGCCCTCAGAAATGACATCATCCACCGGACGGGGTACGGGGCTACGTTTCCCGCAAGCCGCCAACAGACAACATAAACAGCAGAGGAGAACGTTCTTCATTATTCGGACTCCAAATACACTTCACTGTAATCGTGCCGATCCAAAATATTGGGCGTCCATCCTTTCACTGAAGGCCGGATGAGATAGTTTTGATTATACCAATAAATGGGAATCACCGGCATATCTCGCAACAAAATTGCCTCAGCTTTATCATACAACTTGAACCGCTCTTCGCTATCCGTTGAACCTGCCGCTTTCGCAATAAGCTCATCATAAGCTTCATCACCCCAGCCCGTATGATTATTGCCCCCACCGGACAAATGCAAATCCAGAAAGTTATGAGGATCGGCATAATCACCCGCCCATCCCGCACGCGCAACGTCGAAATCTAATTCCCGACGGCTCACCATATAGACCTGCCATTCCTGATTGACCAATTCACACTCAATCCCCAAATTTATTTTCCAAAATTGCTGTACGATTTCCGCAATCTTGCGATGCGATTCACTGCTGTTGTACAATAACTCAAATGATGGAAATCCTTTGCCTTTAGGATAACCCGCATCAGCCAAGTATTGTTGGGCTTTGCTGATATCCTCTTTCAAAGCTTGTGTAGGGGTAAACCCTGCCGTTCCCGGAGGCGTGAACCACAATGCCGGGGTTTGCCCCCCCTTCAGAAAATTTGTAATCTGCGTCCGAGGAATCGCTAAGGACAACGCTTGCCGCACGCGCACATCATCAAAAGGTTTTTTGGTGGTGTTCACTAAATAATAATACGTAGTCAGATAAGGATATGAATACAACAGTTCAGGTTGCTTCGTCTGATAATGAGGCAAACGTGGTAAAGGTACCGTGCCTGTTTTATGGAGCAACCCCGAGCGAAACATCCGTTCCTCCGTTTGCAAATCAGAAACCGGATAGAAGAAAATTCCATTGAGCTTCACTTGATCTTTGTTCCAATAGGTCTCACTTTTTTTAAGAAAAATCCGTTGACCCAAACTCCACTCATCCAGCGTAAAAGGTCCATTCCCCACATAGCTCTCCGCACGCGCCCAGGTATTGTTACGATCAAAAGCCCCACCAGACGCCAATACCGTTTCTCGATGAACAGGATAAAAAGAATGATGATTGAGCATACTTAAAAAATACGGAGAAGGTTGCTCCAACGTAATTTCAAGCCTGTGTTCATCTAAAGCCTTCACACCTAAAGCCTCGCCTTCAGGCAATAAACCTTGATTGTAGAGTCGCCCATTTTTGATCACATACAACATGTAAGCGTATTCAGCAGCTAAGTCCGGGGCTAACATCCGTTGATAACTAAAGACAAAATCTTCTGCCGTGACCGGATCCCCATTCGACCAGCGTGCATCTTTGCGAAGCTGAAAAGTATAAACGGTTCCCGCGTCATTTACGTCCCAAGATTCAGCAACCCCGGGTTTGGGTTTCAGCGTTTCTCCATCCTCACGGATTAACCCTTCCATCAAGCCTTGGATGACTTGATATTCCGGTACGCCAGTGGTCAAATGAGGATCCAAACTCTCAGGCTCCGCGCCATTACCCAAATACAACAGCCCTAGACGGTTGCCCTCTTCCACCCGCGTTTCCGCAAACAACAGGCCCACCCATAAACAGCATAAAATTCTAAATAGTTTTTTCACGATGCGTTCCTCTCTTGAAGACAAGTTTCACAAATACAAACCTCTCCCTCATACCGAAATCCCAACTCGGGATTCGTTTTGTCCGTTCGCTTACACACCGAACAGGTATGAAAAGGGATTCCGTCCAATACACGTGCTTCCCGCTTAAATGTCGAACTGCGTTTCTTCTGTTTCAGCGAACCCAACACCTCTTTGCCAAAGAAGAGGAAAAAAGGAACCACCGCGCCCAAAACAGAAAGACGAATACTCATCGATCCATCGAACGCTTCCAATGCAAACACCCCCCAAGTCAAATACCCAATATATTTCACCGGCACAGGCAACACAAAGAACAAACGGATGATGTAATGGGGAAATACTTTTGCAAACGCAATCACCAGGCTTCCGAAAATAAAATAATTTCCATAAGTGCCACCCGGATTCAGGAAGGACAGCAACAGGGTCGATAACCACGCACTTCCTAAATAAATACTGAAACGGAACTCCCCCCATTCACGCTCCAGCGCACTTCCCATCATGTAGGAAATCCAAATAAACAACCCAAAAAACAAGGGCCCACTATTATTCGGGAGGAACATAAACGTAAACATCCGCCAGATGTCCCCCTGCAAAACCAGATGGGGAATCAACACCAAATCCTCGAGCAATCCCAACTCCGAGGCCTCCCCCATATCGGGTTGCGTATTGACTAAAATATAGGCCAGGACTTGCCCACCCAACAAGACCAACAGTAAATAGGGGAAGGTAAAGCGGCCAAATTTATGTTCTAATTTATCTAAGCATGACATGCTCATTTTCATACCACGACCTGCCCAGCATGCAAGCGGTCAGCGCATGGAAACGTTCAAAACTCCTCTAAGGACTTCAGCCACCTGCCCCTGTTTAACTTCATTTGATATCAACCCCTCAATGGAATCTTTCTGCCTTAAATATTTACGGGAGAAACCACTTCATAAATCGCATAGGAAATTCCAGCCATCACCAGTTCAATGGCCCCAGTGCTCTTCTCCACCTTCACTCCCGCTTTTTTAAGAACCCGTATGGAGGTGTAACAGTGTGGAAGCTTCAAGCGCTGTGGTGCAGCACAAGGATTGACGGCCACCAATAGGTGTTCATCATCCAAATATCGCAGATAAACAAAGGGATATCTATTTTTACGTCCATAAATCACCTTAAAACCGCCATCCGACCCTAGGGCAGGATGCGCCAATCGAAGTGTAGATAAGGCCCGAACATGAGAAAGTAATGACTGAGAACTCGTCTCCTGTTTAGCCACAGAGGGTCGATTTTTGGCCGGATCAAGGGGGAGATAAAGTTTCTCGGGCTTGGCCGTAGAAAATCCTGCATTTCGTCCCTCATCCCACTGCATAGGCGTGCGACTTGCCGCCCGTCCAAAAGCGCCTTCTTTCGAGGATAATCCGTCAACAGAAGACATCCCTATCTCGTCTCCATAATACAAATAAGGAATTCCGGGCATACTCCATAGAAATGCGTAGATCACCTTTAATTCTGCTTGAGAACGATGACAGCGGATACGACTCAGATCATGATTGCCCGTGGGCAACGAAATGTACCCTTGTTCGCGGGTCGCCTCAAAATGATCAACATAATGGCGCAGAAAACGACAAATATCTCCCAAGCCCTCCCGATCAAAAAAACTATGACCATACTCTGTCCCCGGGGTATCAAAACTATCCCGCTTTTGCTCATCTCGAAATAACGAAGTATAGGCATCTGTGTTAAAATGAATCATAAAATCCATATGAAAACCAGCCTGCAACGCATGTCGAGGAAAGGACCATTCCGCAATCAACACACACTCGGGATACTCTTGATCAAACATCGCACGTACATCCTGCCAAAAAGCAATCGTCCCCACCCTATCCGGATCCGCTTTCACCAATGAGGCCGCCATGTCGACACGGAACCCATCAGCCCCTAAATCCATCCAATAGCGCATAATATCTTTCATCTCCTCTCTCACCGCCAATACATCAGGATGATCGGTAGGCAATTGCCAAGGTTTTTGAGGGTCAGGATTCTGAAATCCAAAGTTTAACGCAGGCTGAAAATAAAAAAAGTTGGGCAAATAGGCTGCATTACGATCACTGAATCCTCGAATCAATGGCATTTCAGATGTGCTTTCGGTCCACGCACTATCGGTCCATACATACCAGTTTGTATATCGATTTGTACTAGCTTTGGCAGAAGCTTTGAACCAAGGATGTTCAATAGAGGTATGTCCAGCCACCAAATCTAAGGTTACTTTCATTCCCCGTTGATGCGCCTCTTTGAACAGACGGATCAAGTCTCGGTTACTACCAAAACGGGGATCAACTTTCCGGTAATCACTCACATCATAACCCGCATCGCCAAAAGGGGAAACAAAACAAGGATTCAACCAAATCGCATTACATCCCAAAGATTGAATGTAATCAAGCTTTTCAATGACACCCGGCAAATCGCCTATCCCATCCCCATTGGTATCCAAAAAACTTTGAGGGTACACTTCATAAAAGATTGAATTTTTAAGCCAGAGGGGGCAATTTTTAACCATCATAATTGTTCTGTATTGTTGTGAAATATAAACGAAACTTCATTCAACCTTCTCTACTTAGTAGAGAGTAGAAAGAGGTGCTCTCAGGTTAAATACTTCAAAGAAAACTTCGTGTAATCGCATATTTTCTCCAAGATCTATCCTGCTGGTCGTTCGGGGTGGGAGTAAGGACGGTGAGGAGTTGTACACCAAATGCTCTCGATCGATAAAGGCATGAACGGACCCATCCGTATTCGCATAATTATAATATCCTTTTTTATGATTGGGACGGTATGAGCTATCCCAACTTGAATTGAGCAAGGCATCGCTAATGATTCCCATATTTCCAGGAAGCATCGTCAATCTAAACCCTTGATAATCACCAAATTCACCCTCCCTTTTGGTGAAATACGTTTTTGCAGCCAAAGGGAGAGTAGAATAAGCATATTTTGCAGGACGGCCCGATTCATAAAGTTCTTTTGGACTTTTCTGGTTCGCATTTCCTGGCTGGGGTTGAGTCCATCCCCTTACCACATCCGCCGAGGGACAATACAAAATTCGTGGATCGGTAATGTACCCCTCTTCAATCAAGGTACCCAACTGTCTATCACGATGCACACCTGAGCCTGAAAGCACATTTCTTTCATTCCCATAATAATCCATCATATACCCATCTTTTTCCACGGCACGTTGAATCATCGCTTGAGAGAGCTGTCGGATATTACTTTTACATTTAAGAATCCTCGCATTTTCCAACGCGCCACTCGCCACGGGGAACAGTAAAGTCAACAGCAACGCAATAATCGCAATCACCACTAACAATTCAACCAAGGTAAACCCTTCCATAGGAAGGCCTCGGTTTATCAGCGGATAACGCGAATGAATTTTTTGTTTTTGGGCTACAGTCATATGTTCTCCAGGAGCTGCGGTTGTAGAGTCTTGTTCTTCCCCGTCTTTCAAACGGATGTCGGGATATCCGGGCATAGAATGATGCCAATAAAAGCGAGTTTGAAATTGCTCCCCTTCCACTGGCTACGATCGCCATTTCCATGAATGACTTTTATTTCAATGCGGTGCACCCCATCCTCTAATTCATCTGCGAGGTGAAAGAGCTTAAACCAGCCTTCATCTCCACACCAAACAGGACGCTCACGATGAGTAAATTTCCATTCACCTCCATCCAAGGAATAGGTGAATTCTGATGATGATTTTCCAAAATCAAAACCCAAACACAATCCACAGCCTGTAAATTCAAACTGCAAAGATGCGCCCACCGCTGATGTCGTAAGCACCTGATCCATCCAAACCAACTGGCAAGATCGATCCACATGCCACGGACCTTGCGTCTTCACCTGATCAAAAGACAACAAGTCGGTTTCTCCCCAATGATCTGATCTCAGCGGCAACGGCATGGACCCAACAGCTCGCTCTACGGAATCAGGGGAAACTTCCTTCAATTTTATTTCTAAAAATGAGATCACCGATTGGGCATAACTCAAGCTCCCCCGCTGTTGAGGATGCAAACCATCAGGCAACCAATCCTCCCATTTCATCAATCCACGCTTCACTTCTTCCAAAGAGTACAAACCCATCCACACCGAATTGAGATTATAATGTGAGGCCAGTAACTCAAATTCGGCAATCGATTCAGGTACGATACCCGACATCATTTCCTGATACATTTCCTGACGAAACGTATAAACCAAAATGACATCACAAGTATCCGCGCGCAAGAGTTTACGTATTAACCCTTCCCTAGATTTTTTACGAAGTTGCGGATCAAAATCCCAATCATTCACCGCATATTCTACAAAAACCAAATCACAATTTCGCTGGAGAATATCTCGTTCAACCCGAAATACAGCCAAATCACTACCTGTAGCACCAATGGCCGCATTTTCTACCCCAACTCTGAGTTCAGGAAACCGATCATTGATCCATGCAATCACCGCTTCGGGCCAACGATTCTTCGTTCGAGCATCCGTGATAGACCCTCCCATAAATCCGACGGTCATGGCTCCTGTGCTTAAGGCTTTTACGCTGTGCACCAAAGCAGCACGATTTTGATAAATTTCTAAATCGCTACCCGCAGAAGAAATGGGGGGAATATCTACGTTCATTCTCATATTATCCTGCGGAAGGTTGAGAGGAGCTGTGCCATAAGATCGCCACCGGTGAAGGCCGCACAGGAAGATCCGTTAGAATCAACCGCATACTGTATTCACCCATTCTCCGGGGCGTCTCGATACATATCGGCAGTTCCTCTCCCGATACCACATCCATAATTTTCACGACTTTCACATCCGGAGCATGTTCCCAATTCAAACGCGCATACGGAGCAGGGGTCTCTGCATTGAGGCGACCGGCCTTCCAGAAAAAACAAATAAATTGATCCCCCTTTTTAAACCAGTAAAGCAAAGGACCGTCGATGCGTATAAACGGCTCTTCCGCTTTTTCCCGCCAGTTTAATCCCCGATAAAATTGCTGTTCAGGTAATTGCAACTTCACCGGCGCTTCTGGAACAAATTCCCAATCATCCCCCAATAATCCAATCAGTCGCTTAATGGCAGCGTATGAAGGTTTAGGATCATAATTTCGTTTTTCATTCCGAACCAAACCAAAATTTTCTTCACATTCATCCCTCCCCACCCCGTCATCCATCAAATTGTAAATGCAGGGGCTTTCCACCCCGGCTACAAAATTGAGAATTACCGCACGGGTCATAAAACAAGCTTGGGTAAATTCAGTATATCCCGCGGCCCATCCAGGTTTCTCAGCAGGATTATAGGTCGAAAAGCCAAACTCAGTCGAAAAGAGTTTCAATGATTTACCCAACTGTTTTTGACCATGCTCATACGTTCGCCGAAACAAGGAGAGAAAACTATGATCATCGTCTGCACTCACTATACCATGGTCCGCACTAATTTCACCACCGCCTAAAGGAAGGGTCTCTGGAGGCAACTGAACCGGATACGGATGGTGACTTACCCCGTCGATTTCTTTGAAAGCCTCTGGATATTTCTTCGCCAAATGGAAAAACTGAGGTTCACCCGGGTTCGTAATAATCGTCGCTTGCGGATCGGCTTTGCGAATGGCTTCAGCAGACTTCGAAATCAACTCCTGAAATTTCTCCAACCAGATACTCGATTCTTTTCCACTCCACGTTCCTCCATATTGCTCGTAGAAAAAGAAGTTGGTGGGTTCATTCCAAATTTCATACGCAATAATCGGATACTCCTTTAAGCGCTCGGCCATAAAACCAGCATAAGCAGCGAAACCATCTGCATCCAACGGATTTTCATATAGAGGATTCCCGTAATCCAATATCAAAAGGATGCCCAAACCTGCTTGTGACACTTTATCCACCCAATCCATCGAAAGTGCAGGAATCTCATACACACCTTTTTCTTGCTCCACCCATTCCCATTTTATTTCCTGACGTACATGCCCTACCCCTAAATCTTGAAGGATGGGCAACAAACGATCGATTTTCCACCCGATTTCACAGGATTCAAAATGAGTGCAAACGCCCACCGATTTTGCCATACGTTCTTTTGATATTTTCATTTTCTTAGAGGTCTCCCATAACTGTTTTATTAAAAAATCCTGCGGCTTGATGCTTGGTTTCTACGAGTAGCGCATACATTCGTTTTCTGAGCACCACCAAAGCATCTTGATACTCCGGATGATTGATGAGGTTGCTCAACTCGTGTGGATCTTTTTCCAGATCATATAACTCATCAAAATTTGACGCGTTCCACCCGTATTTTAGATGATCCTTTCTCAAGGTAAACATGGTCGTCATCAACTGATTCACACCATAGAATTCTGTGAAAGCTTCATTTGGATACGAAGAGGGTTCCCCCCGGAGCAAAGAAATTAACGAGCGTCCATCAAATACTGGCGTATCGTCATCGTCTAAATTTTTACCTGCAAACTCCAAAATGGTAGGGTAAAAATCAATCGAGGAGACTACCGTTTCAATCCGCCCTCCATGAGCACAAGGAAATGTCTCTTCATACGATGAAGGTAATCGCATGAGTAACGGCACATGATGCGTTTCTTCAAAATGATGAAACCCTTTATCCGTCAATCCACCATGAGACCCCAGTGTCTCCCCATGATCCGCTGTAAAAATCACCAGGGTATCGTTCAGTAAATTTCGGGCTTCCAAATGGGCGAGCATGCGACCTACCTGTTCATCGATCAACGTGGTCAATGCGTAATAGTGTCGAATAGCTTCTTCCCAAACCGGCCAGGGTGTTTTCCCTCCTGGATTTGTTTTCACCTTGCAGGGCGCAGAGGGATCCTCAGGTTCCCACTCATAATTTGGCCACGGTGGTATGGAAACATCCTTGTAGAGGTCATAATATTTTTGGGGCACATAATACGGTTCATGCGGCCCCCAGAAATTATGGGTAATAAAAAAAGGCCGATCTTCTTTGGCAAATTGATCGATTAACTCACAGGTGTGTTCCGCAAGAAAATACGGAACCGTCGACTTCTCATCTCCCTCTAAAATACCATGTCGACCAATCAACCCGGTTTGAATTTTGTTCTTCAGTTCCATGCGATACCCCTTGCTGGATAAGTACGCCTGATAGGCTTGCGTGGCATGCCCCCCATCTCCATGCCCCGGAGCATCCATCCCTGTAAATCCCACATCACTCGGAAGCGAAGGCTTGCCCTCTTCCATAAAAGTTTTATACCCTTCCCGCATGCAGCCTCCCAAATGCCACTTACCCGTATATCCCACTTGATAATCCAGTTGCTCTAACTGACGAGATAACAATTCAGGTTTATCCGTGAGCTCATGCACGGAACATCCAATGTTGTGCGTGTTACAACACATCCCATGAGTATGAGGATATCGTCCCGTAAGAATCGTAGCCCGCGCGGGGGTACAAACAGGACAAACGGTGTAGGCATTTTCAAACACCACCCCCTGTTCAGCTAATCGGTCTAGATGTGGCGTTTGACAAACCGTATCTCCGTAACAACCCAAAGCGGATAAACGGTGTTGATCGGTCATGATATATAGAATGTTCGGTTTTTTCATGTCATTTATTTTTGAAGAGTAACGACGCCCATACGTGCGGGCGAAATATGTGGACAACCGGAAAGCACCGGCACCCAATTAAATTGATTTCGGACTCGATTTCCCAACGCATCTTGCACCCAATCATAGCGAACTAAATTTACGCGAAATGACATTTCATCAAACGCCAACATTCCTTGAGCCTTGAGTAAGGTCTCCGCAGGAATCGCCATTTCCACCGTCCATGCGACCGGCATCCCTGTTTGTAACAGACGACCCGTCGCCACCTGTATTCCTTCCGCCGTCCACCCACGATCCCCTTGCAAATCATTTTCAACGATTTGCTGGGTCAAACGCTGACCTTTTTCATATTCAGGTGCCGACAAGAGCGTATAACTCAAATCTAAAATCTGACCCAATGGAGAGACCTGTATCTCAAACCATTGCCGTGCATCCCCCACCGGATCGATAAAAACTTCGCAGACATCAAATTTATATAAATTGTCATCGCGAACCAACTTTTGATTGAAATCAATATTTTCGTCCCAACATCTAAAAAAGAAGTAAAGGTAATCAGCATCCCAAAGAATCCAAATATCCGTAAGGGGGGACTCAACCTGCCCCGATGGCTTCGTGGGATGGTCCGAAGGATACAATAACTCATCCACCTTTTCAGTTTGCAACCAGAGATCTTCGAGATGTCCATCTATCTGAGGTGGCTGTGCCGTCATCGACACGCCCCATTGCGGTTCTGACGGGCCGCGAAACCCGGTACAACCCGAAAAAGTGGAGACCGCCATCATCGCGACGAACAGTGGATGAATATATGAAAAATACGGTCTCATTATTTTAAGTGATAACTATGTAAAGACATGGGAGAAACGGCGATTTCCCAAACAAAATCATCTCCATCCCGCTCGATGTTCACTTGAGTACCGCTCACTTGATCCCAAAGCTCACGGGCTCCATTTGCAGGAACCCTCACCTCAATAGTTTCAGGCTGAATCCCTTTGTACACCACCCCAATATAACGCGTACCTGCACTCATATAGCTCCGTACCCTCACGTCTGGATGTCGACAGGCTTCCTCCAGAATCAGACCCGTTTTATCAGGCAATGCTAAATAGGCCTGTGCAAAACGACGCATCTCACTTACAAAAGTTCTTCCCATGGTGTACGTCGTAAAAGTAATCACATTGGGATCTCCGTAGAAACAGGCCAAAACTTCATAGGCCATCGCATAATTCGCACCGCCAGGGCCAATCATACTGGCCTCGTGCGTGTCTCCTTGCACATTCCAGCGAGCCCGCTCTTCGTAGTCAAACAGGAAACTCATGGCATACCCTGAACCCGTCTGGAAATACCTCTGATACGCTTCTGAATTTGCAAGATCCTCCCTGCTCACCGGAGCAAACAGATGCACCCCCTCCACATCTGCAAACAAATCTGGATAAATGCGGTGATGAGGAGCCCCCTCATTTCGAAGTAAATCAATAAAAACTTCATCGCTGTTCTGAGGTGGAAATTTATTCAGCTGAAAAGACCTCGATGCCCTCAGATTATAGAATTTCCCCCATTCTTCTGGTGTTTGAGCAGCATGAGGCATCCCTTTGTTTGGCGTCCCCCGCAAGGCACCAAAACGAGCCCAACCATCTTCATCCCAATTATTATACAACAGGGGAAAATCAGGATTGTATCTTTGAAGATGCTGAAGTGCTCGTACTAAAAAATCACGACGCTTTTTCTGCCACCAATCATTGTATTCATTTTTCATTTTACCAGAGGCCCATTGGGCAATCTGTTTGTCATTTCCCTCTGGCATCTCATACCCCATATCCTCACAAAATAAGGCGACATCAGCAGGACCATAACTACATTTAATCCGTTCATTTCGTTGACGCCAATGCAAGCCCATGAGTTGCGGATAATCTTGGTAATATTGACCGATCAACTCATCAATTAAGACTTCGAATTCAGCCCAAGTCGCTTCATTTAAGATGTTAGCCCCCCAAGGACAAAAACGACCACAGGGATCAATTTTCCCTTTGTTATTAATTACTTTAGCCTCGTCGGGTAAGAGTGTACTTCCTCCATATTCCACCCGTGGAATAAATCCAATCCCCACCTCCCGGGTTCCGTCCAACCATTTCTTATAAATATCGCGGTCATCCTCGCCTTCCGGTGAAGCCTTGTACCACCCTGGAGGTGCAAATCCCAACCGGCTGTGCCAAAATCCATGAAAAGCCCATTTTTGAATAACCGGACTGACCACATTCAACCCCACTAAACGTGCCCATGTCGCAACATCCTCGGGAGGTTGCTCAGGCTGACGTTCCCAATCCGTCATAAAGATCCGCTTTTTTTCACCTTCAGGATAGCGAATCACGGGATAATGTTCTTCAGGATTCAAAATTTCATACAAACGGATCTCTGCAGCGGCCGGGCCCTCCTCATACGCCCCAGCATACACCCGACCAATATCATGGAAAAAGATCCAGAACCCCTTTTCCGCATCCACGCTCCGTGATCCCAGGTAACCATAAGTCGTATCATCCAACATCACAATACTATCCACCCAACTGTATCCTCCTGATAAGGGATAACTAAAATGCGGGTGATCAGAGGAAATACCGTTCCGATATCCAACCCCTTGAAAATTCCGACCAGCTTTCATTTCGATATTTGCATATCTAATTTTATCCTCTGGCACTAAAATCCTTACCAAATAAGCGGTATGCGGTTTTAATTTTCCGCGACCTATCCGATAACCAAAATATTGATTATTACTCGCCTCTCGATACTCGCGTCCATCATAAGACTCAACCCTCACCCCATTTATCCAACTGGAATATGCCTGAGTACCAACCCACGAAGCCCGAATCCCTCCCTCTTTATAAGGATGTATATCTGATGACGGATCAGCAGCACAATCAATCACGTCCACCAATCGCAACTTCCCAAAAGGAGTCTCCTCTATGGTTTCGGCAAGCGCTGGAAGCTGACGCTCATCCCTTTCAGCATACTTCAACTTCGAAACAGGAAGGTAAAGTGCATCCACAGGCTCACCCGCGACATCTTCTAATAAAAGCGTTGTCTCAAAAAATTCACTATAATACAACTGCCTACTTTCACCTTCAGACAGGGTCACTGTCCCCACCCATTCCTGTTGATCATTAAGCGTCAAAGGGAATGTCTGTTCGGAAATCGTACGAAAATAACAATCCCGTAACCGAAAGCGCCCCTGGAGCGTCCCCGCGGCGGTCTCGGTCGCCACAAACTTGAAACGCATACGCACTTGCTTTCCCGGTTTTGAACCCATTTCAAACTGCTCCGGAGCAACGAACACGTTCGGGGTTTGAACATCTGAAAGTTGCAATACTGAGGATTGCTCGGGCAGGATTTCCATCCGTCCTGGCTGAATTCCTGCGCGCCGTGGTCGCCAGCTCACCACCCGTACCGCCAAATCATTGAGGCCAGCAACGTTCACCTTATCCGCGGGAATACGAGCAAAAAAACCTCCTCCACTCTCTTCATCTACTTGCCCCACACGTTCACCATTCCAATACAGCTCCCCAAACATTTCAGGTTGCCCCAAGTACAGCTCCAATGTTTTCCCTTGCCAATTTTCAGGAATCAAAACCTGCTGACGATACCATGCAGGCCCCTTGTACCCTAACCCCATCTCCCGCCAGCGCCCTGGTACCCGTACAACCTCCCACTCCCTATCATCCAGAGAAGGACGAGCATAACCCAGCATTTCTCCATAGCCCATACGATCTGTAAGGTGAGCTTCTGCATCCTGCATTTTCCCAAAAACACTTTTTTCTCCATCTGGACGAATATTATCTCTCTTGAATTTCCATAAACCATTCAAAGGAATTCCTTTTACGATCCCTTTCTTCGAAAATCGGCCCACTTCAAAATTTGCCACTTGCAAGCGCCCTGCTCCTTGCAGTCGGTTGTTCTCATATCCCAAGCCAATGGAATCCACAAATGAAGGATCAAATACAGGCTCTCGTTGATCGATCACCCGATCATAATTAGAGGCATATTCATTCAAAAATTGTGAAAAAGGCAGAATGACTTTCTTCCAATCTCCGGGAGTAACCGACACATAAGTAGATGCACTCTGCGATTTTTTCCCAGCCACTAACCGCCCTTTATTCAGACGAATTGCAATGTCTCCAGTAAGATCACTCGATTTCACCCAAAATGAAATATAATCAAAATTTTGACGAGCCCAGTCCGCCCCTTTTTTTCCAGGAGGAAGAAGATAATCAATATATTGGCGTGTATTCGGATTTGTCACCGTAAATTCTACGCCATCTTTTCCCTCAAAAGCCAAAGACGTCACAGCCAGATCTATTTGAGATCGTTCATCCACACCAATTAATTGCAGGCCCCGTTCCCAACGGCCCGGCTCCAAAACGCCTTCAACCAAATCTGCCGTCATCCCCAGCGAAACCACGCTCTCTCCTTCGTCCTGCTCTGGCGAAAATGGCGCCACACGTTCCACGGCATAACCCCCTGCCGATAAGCCCCCATTTTTATACCAATCCCACACCCGAACCGCAATGAGGTTCTCTTCACCCCACTTGATCTGAGCATCAGGAAGAACACACTCTATCTTCTCTTTAAACGTAAAGGTTCCTAGGGAAACACCATTGAAATATACCTCTCCCCCATCATCAGGATTTCCCGCCGAAAACACTACGGACGCCCCCTGCCACTCTGCAGGAATGACGAAGGACTTACGGTACCACGCCACCCCGTTATAGGCATGCCCTTGCGATTCCCAAGAGGCCCCCACACGAATGGTTTCCCATGGACTATCGTTAAACGTAATCGCCTGCTTACCCGATGCCCCATTACCTTTCTCACCAGATTTATGACCTGGCTCGCGTTGAAATTTCCATTGCCCCGATAAATCAATACGACGCTCAGGTACAGAATCCGTTTGCGCAAATATCCGGAAATTCAAGGGTCCCCATAACGCCATGAGAATGAAAACACGTAATAAGACAGAAATTAAATTCATATGAATTTCCAAAAATATTCAGGTTAAAAAAGTCTAAGAATATGATCAAACAAGTTAGAGTGACCTGCGCATACTTCCACCGGGGAACCATACGGGGTCCGTAAGAAAAAGCCCTTGGGCCTCAGGATCCGTTAGCACGGAAATTGCTTTTTGAATAACTTCAGAACTATCTTGGCGAATACCGCTCAAGGGAGGGTTATAAAATCGGTAGCTTTCATTAAAATCACCAGAAACTACGGACACTTCTTCAGGAACCGAAAACCCACGACTGATCAACACATGAATTCCCGCACTCGCACCCGCGGCAGAATCAAAAACAATAATTTTTGAATCCGAAGGCTGAACCGCAAGCCCTGTCATAATCCGTAACGCATAATCTCCACTATCTTCCCAGTTTGCTGGAGGATCTGCAATAGTTCTGCAGCTCATTCCCAACGCCTCTGCCCCTTGAAGCAATCCCTTATTAAATTCAACCGTGTCGTAACAACGCGGTTCATTCCTCACATGCAAAATTTCCTGATACCCCGCAGCACTACATTTTTCGACCAAGGCCTTTCCCGCAGCATATCGATCCATACCACAACAACGTACATGCTTCAGCCCCTGAAGATCCATCCCGTCACAGGCGGAGAGAACCACCATATTTATCCCAAAAGATTCTAAAGTTAACAGTTGTTCCTGTGAACGCAAATCACTGGGAGGAATCAAAATTATGGCATCTAATTCCGATTTTTTTTCTTCAACGAACGATCCCAAACGGTCTAACCAACGACGCGAATGAAGCTTAAAATGAGAATAAGTAATTCGCTCCTTTAACCCTTCTCGCTCTAATTTGTTTAACTGCTCCATAATGGCAGCCGAAAATACATTTGGGTAAATAATCGCCGCACGCAATAAGGGATTTGAATACGTATCAACTTCTTCACTTACAGGATCTCTACTTTTCACAAAACTCCCCCGCCCCACTTCCCGCTGAATATATCCCTCATTCGCAAGCTCACTCATCACCTTCTGTACCGTAACCAAAGATAAGCCATAGCCCTTCGCCAAACTCCGATCTGCAGGCAATCTCGCGTCCTGTCCTAACGTCTCTATTTCAGAAATTAGGATTTGTTTTAACTGCTGATAAGGAGGCACCGTGCTTGATCGGTCTATTTGCGAAGAGAAAGTATTGAGGTTCGTCATAACAAAAACCATAGATCAAATATTGACATAGGTCAATATATTGTTTACTCATTCTCTTATGAAGTCACCCCACCCCCACGCTTAATCCGTAAAAACGGATTAATATTTCCTGCACAAAACACTTAGGGTCCGATCTTAATTTTTATAATTTACTAAATAAAACCCAACATATCGAACACCCGAAAGGGTTAGAACGGAGAACATTAATGAACACAAAACAAATATTACGATGTGCGCTCGTCCCTCTGATCACCGCAAGCACCATGGCTTCTGCCAGCATTATTTTTGAAGAGAACTTTAACGATGATACAGCGACAGGCTTCTCAGACCCTTACGACATTTACACTCCGGCAAGCCAAGTTTACACCGTAACAACCGGAGGAACAGGAGTGATTGGGAATAACGTTATAGGTCCCTCAGTGGCAGAGGTAGGCAGCTTAACCGGAACTGATTTCAATCTAACAAGCTCCTTTAAAATATTGAATGGCACAGGAAAAGGAACCCTTGGGTTTGCCACCTTTGGAAATGACAGCGATTTATCGGGCTCATACTACCAAGCCTATATCAGTCGACCCGGCACCGCAGGCTCCTTGGACATATCCATGGTTCTTGAAGAAGTGGGTGGAGACGGACTTATAAACAGTTCAAGCACGGCAACCTTAACCTCAATTGAAGACACCACTCTTTTATTTACCCTCTCAGGAATTTACGATGGCGGAAATCTTTCCCTGTCCTTTAATGTCACAGGCGGAGGGATTAATAAAACCATCAGCGGAATCGACACCACTCCATTAACCGGTGAATATTTCGGCTATCGCACTACCCGTGCCGGAGGCCCCACCAACGTGGAAATGGATAACTTCCTCATCGTCTCCATCCCTGAACCAAACAGCATTACCCTGCTCTGTCTCGGCGCATTAAGCATTCTTCTGGTTAAGAACACCCGTAAACGTCGACGCTAAACAATCAACCTCACTGCTCTCGTCTTTAACGATGATGAACACATCATCAGGTTACAGCACGGCATCACATGACCCTTCTTATTTACAGTCTACTTACCATCAGCTTGATGGTTGCCAGCGTCCTGTATCATCAAGGTCGTACGGGAGCACGCCCCGTAATCATTGCGACGACCAGCGCCATCCTGCTCGTATCTACCTGGAACATCGTAGCTAAAGATTCTTGGTACAAACAAGCAAATGACCTACAACAAAAACGTCAAAAAACGCAAGGTCAAGTAATCGGCAGAAGACTCGCCTCGGAATTCCCAGCATCCAAGATTGTGATCATCCATCCTTTTTCCTTACCTGTTGCTGATAAAAATCACGATCCATACAGGACATTGACGAATGAACTCATCAAGGAATTTCAGAAAGAAGAATGTACTGTTGAAGAACGAACCCTCCCCACCCCTCACCATATTCTCCAACTCCTGGAACAAGGGAACGAAATAGAAAAAGACACAGAAGCCAGTCCTGAACTGATGGTCGAAATGGAAAATGCCCGAATTCATCAATTCTCGGATTTCATCCAGGAAGCCAAAGACTTACATAACCAAGCCGACCTCATCATTTCTTTGGTAGACCTGAGCCCTGAGAATCAAGCGTACGGGATCCCGAGACCTTCCGAATGCCCCAAACTGGTATTACTAAATTGCCGAATCGAACACCCTGAAACCTTTTTCCAAAATACTGCCGTAATCGGTGGTGTTCGATTCCCTCCACCAGCCCCTACCCCTAAAAACTACTCCGCATCGAAGCCCCCTGTACCGGAACGCTTTGAATATTTCACGGTAAAATAAGCCAGCACTTAAATCAAACGTCTTGACGTCCCTTCATCGCGCGCTTGAGCGTTTCAGGATCACTATACGCCAAGCCACTTCCTGCCGGCAACCCAAAGGCCAGTCGGGTTACTTTAATCCCCAGAGGGCGCAAAACTTCAGCCAATAAACTCGCAGTGGCATCGCTCTCCACATCCGTATTGAGCCCCAACATCACTTCCGCCACCTCATCTTCCTGAATGCGCAACAACAACTTCTCCACCAGCTCCCGCGTTACCGTCTCATCCTGCATGGGGGAAATCTTCCCGCGTAAACAATAATAACGCCCTGGAAAACTCCCCGCCTGCTCAATCACTTGAATATCCGGAGCCCCCTCCACCACACACAGTACTTTATTTGTGCGTTTCGGATCGCGACAAATGCGACAAGGGTCCTGATCCACCGATGTCAAATTTCCACAACGTTGGCACAGCGAAATTTCTCTGCCCGCCCGTTCCAACGCCTCCACCAATTCGTGGAGTAAATTCTGATCTCGCAACAAAAGTTTATACGCCATCCGCTCCGCCGTTCGCCGGCCAATGCCGGGAAGGCGGGAAAGTGTGCGGATCAGTTGTTGCAAGGAATCCGTCATTTTAGAAAGGCATTCCTGGAATATTCATACCTTTGGTCAATGCACCCATTTCAGTGGCCATGGTTTCTTTACCCAAATTCACAGCACCCTGAACGGCTGTCAACACCATGTCTTGCAACATCTCCACATCATCAGGATCAACCACTTTAGGATCAATACTGAGATTGCGCACGGAACCATCGCAAGTGGCCGTAACGGTAACCATACCCCCACCAGCACTAAAGGACACTTCACGCTCAGCCAATTCTTCCTGAACTTTCTGCATTTTTGCCTGTAGTCCTTGCGCCTCTTTGAGCATTTTCATCATGTTTGCCATGTTCTTCTTCCTTTTTGATTAACGTTGTATTTCTTTAATATCGCCGTGAAAAACTTCGATCACTTGACGAATTGCCGGATTCTTCACCCACTCCTTGGGATTATCTCCAGCGGTTTCAATATGAAATTCAGGATCATCTTTCTCAACCTGCCCCTCTTCCGGTAAATGATGAGACCAGGTCACCGCCTCTTTCATCACCTGGTATCCAATGCGAATCGAACGCCCCAGGCGTTGAGAAAAGAAGGTATGTAATCCCCCATGATCCAACCTCATCACTTCATCCATCACCCCGGAAAACTCAGGATCAAATCCAATCGTCAAAGCCGTATCGGTAAGCCACAAAGGCCAGGAATCTCGTAGATCCCGTTTGAGGAGCGGCTGTAACACCAAACATTTTTCCACCACATCCGGCCACTCCTCCCGTAAGGCATCCAATTCCGCTTGATGCGCTTCAGAAATGACAGGTTCAGGCTCTGGTTCCGGCTCGGGATCAGGTACCACAACCGGTGGAGGTTCAGCCTTCGGAGATGCTGATCGCAGCACGGTCGCATCAACTCCTGCTTCAGAGGAGAGAGGGCTTACTTTTTTTTTTCGACTTCAGGTAATCCACTTTTCAGTCGATCTACCTGAACCCAGACTTCATCTAAGGTCGCAAAATTCGCCGTGCGGGCTGCCGCGATCAAACTTGTTTCAAGCAAGGTCCGTTTCGACAATGAATATTTGAGTTGCTCAGAAGCACCAATCAGTTTTTCCATCAACGCAGATACCCGCGATGCATCCACCCATTCCGCCTGTTCTCGGATTACCGCCGCTTGAATATCGGGCAACTCATTTAACAATCCTCCTTGAGGACTGTACGCTTGCACCAGTACATGACGCATATGGATCACTAAATCTAATAACACCCGCTCGAGATCTTTTCCGGTTTGATCAAATTCAGCAATCGCATCTAAAATGCCCGGCACATCATGTTTCAAAATCGCCGCAGCTAATTTTTCCAAATGCTCTTGAGACACCAACCCAAAAACAGACAAGACATCCTCTTCTCGCAAGGTTTTTCCGCGGAAAGAAATCAGTTGGTCCATCGCTGATAACGCATCCCGCATGCCACCACGCGCACCACGTGCCACGGCCAACAATGCTTTTTCTTCAACCTCAACCCCTTCGGCATCGCAGATTTCCTGCAAGCGACCCGTGATATCCTTGGCTAAAATACGACGTAAATCAAAGCGCTGACAACGGGAAAGAATGGTGTCTGGAATTTTTTGCGGCTCAGTGGTCGCAAACAAAAATTTCACATGCGGAGGAGGCTCTTCCAAGGTCTTCAACAAGGCATTAAATGCGCCTTGCGTGAGCATATGCACTTCGTCAATCAAATAGATTTTGTACAACGAGTTATTCGTACCAAATTTTGCATTTTCACGAATTTCACGAACATGCTCAACTTTATTGTTACTCGCTCCGTCAATTTCCAACACATCCATGGAATTGCCCGCCGTAATTTCTTTACAGCGACTACAGGTATTGCAGGGATTGGCCGTTGGCCCATTTTCACAATTCAAGCATTTGGCAAAAATACGGGCCATGGTGGTTTTGCCCGTCCCACGGGAACCCACAAACAAATACGCATGTCCGATGCGTTCCTGATCAATCGCCCGACCCAAGGTGTCGGTGATATGCGATTGCCCCACTACCTCTGTAAAGGTTTGGGGTCGATATTTGCGTGCTAAAACTTCGTAGGCCATAAGATAAAAGGGGGCTCAGCACACGAGTTCCAGCGATGCGGCTCAAGCCAGGCGATCTACAGCGCCCGATCTGCCAGTCTTAGTGCTGCTACCTTCCGGTCCTGACACGGTTCGTCCGCGTTCGTCGCATAGGACCCAGCCGTCAACACCGCACCACCGGAACTCGTGCTCCAAGTGAAGGAGCTGTATAACACCCCGCACGCTGATGGCAAGCAGGCTTTGAACTTTTTGCTGGTTGAAACAGACCTCAGCCAGAAACAGCCCATAAAGTGGGGCTTTTCCTCTCAGCTTTCCGAAAAACCAACAAGACCATGCGCCCCGACAGCCCCCCCCCCTCCCCGAGAATCCACCCTTTTTTTATTCCCAGTGATTGCATCACCATTTGCTTTGCCTATAACTCTCAAGCACTTGCATGTATTTTAACAGCTTCCAATTTTTTGTTTTCTTTGCGCTTTTCCTCTGCGGATATTTTTTAAGTCCCCGCAAGGGTAAATCTTTGCTGATTTTTTTGGGGAGTTTATTTTTCTACGCCTGCTGGGATTTTCGATTTGTCAGCCTCATTCTCTTCTCCACCGTCGTTGATTATGTTGTGGGATTACGATTGCACGCCTGCTCGGATCCACACAACCGAAAACGCTGGGTGTCCCTCAGTCTAGTGGTCAATTTAGGCCTATTAGGGATCTTCAAATACTATAATTTCTTTATCGATAGCGCAGTAGAGCTGTTAACGGATCTCGGATTTCATGCCACTGCCCCCGGAAGCCTCACCATTCTCTTGCCGGTGGGCATTTCCTTTTACACCTTTCAAACCCTCAGCTATACCCTCGATATCTATCGCAAACAACTTGAGCCCACCCGTAACTTTATCGATTTCGGTGCCTTCGTGACCTTCTTTCCCCAATTGGTCGCAGGCCCCATTGAACGGGCCGCCCATCTCTTACCCCAAATTCAAAACCCCCAACGTCCGACCGCGGCTCAACTCCGCAACGGCACCTTTCTTCTCGCCTGGGGTTTGTTTGAAAAAGTGGTGGTCGCTGACAACTTGGCCTTCATCACCGACAAGGGCTTTGCCGCACCCGCTTCCGGACCCAATACCCTCCTCAGCCTCTACAGCTTTGCCTTTCAAGTCTTTGCCGATTTCGACGGATACTCCAACATGGCCCGCGGCATGGCCGCCATCATGGGCTTCTCGCTGTTTCATAATTTTAATGCCCCCTACTTTGCCGCCAGCCCCTCCGAATTCTGGAAACGCTGGCATATCACCCTCTCCTCCTGGCTACGGGATTACCTCTACATTCCATTGGGCGGAAATCGAAAAGGCCCCATTCGCACACGCCTCAACCTCATGCTCACCATGGTCCTCGGCGGACTCTGGCACGGCGCCGCCTGGACCTACGTGCTATGGGGAACGCTCCACGGTCTTTTGCTCATGCTCTGGCCCCGAAAGGCTCACCCTCGTAAATGGTGGACAGGCATACTGGTCCGCATCGTTTTCTTCCATCTCGTTTGCTTAAGTTATCTGTTTTTTAGAGCCGAAGATTTACCCATGGTACTCGAACTTCTGCACAGCTTTGGCCAAGGCTGGTCCCCACTTGTCAATTCCGACCTATGTACGATCGCCGTAAAAATCTTTGCCTTTTCTACACCCGTGATCCTCTACCAAGCCCTGCAATATCGCAGCGGACAAGTCGACCCCGCCCGCGCATGGCCCCTGCCCCTTCGGGTGGGATTTTATGTCATCCTCTTTTATGCAATCGTCCTCTGGGGAGTCAATGATGCTCAGTCGTTTCTCTATTTCCAATTTTAAACTTTTTCATAATGCCGGATTCTGGGCCCTGCTCATCATTGTGCTGATCGAAAGCCTTCTCCAAGCCCCCTTGAGGAAACGCTTTCACCGTCACCATGTCGATCGGCTGGTCCAAAAAGTAGACGAACATACCTTTGACGCTCCGGTCTTAATCTTGGGAGACAGTATTGCAGAAAATGTATTTCGCAGAGTGGTCCCCCTCGAAGATCGTTTTGCCGTTTTTGCATCGAATCAAGCCATCGAAATGACCGGTCAATCCTTCATTTTGCAACGCTACCTCGCCCACAACCCCCAACCCGCTATCGTGGTATTGATGGCAGGCATGCCCATGTACGGAGACCTTGAACAGATCTTCACCGAAAATTATATCCAACGGGTGTTTATCCACTGGAGCGAAATCGCGTGGATGGCCCAACACACTTTGGACCCCGTGTTTATCTCCAAGTGCATCGCCTACAAATGCTCACCCACCTTTCGATACCGACAACAAATACGGGAAAGCTTGCGTCCTCATAAATCAACAGAAGCAGGCCCCGTAACCTACACCGCGCCTCAAGTCCCCAAGTGGTCTGCCAGCTACCGCCTCAACCAAGCATGGAAAACCCTCCGAAATAAAAACGCCTCGGAAAAAGCTCTGGAAACCATGCTCTCCCTCACCGCGGAAGCACAAATCCCCTTCGTGTATATCCCCCCTCCCGGAACCCAACAGGCCCAAGCCACCTTTGAACAGAGCATGCGTGAAATGAGTCGCTATCAAAACACTTGGCCTCATCTGGAAATCTGGGAGGAAGAAAGAGCGGTTTTCCCCGAAGACAACTTCTTCGACGGCACCCATTTTAATGATCAAGGCTACAGACACATCCGCCCCTACCAAGAAGCCCTCTTCCTCCGCATCCTCACCACAGGCCAACGCATCGATCAACAAACCAAAGATCTTCGTCGCCTCAATATGAGCGACATCAAAACCCGCAATGGTATCCATCTCCCTCAGCCCTTCCTTCTTGCCAATTTTTATCCCATCGAAGGGATCCGAAGCCACGCCTTCCAATGGACACAACCTGAATTTGAACTTACGGTAAACGGTTCAGGCAACCTAATTCTGGAAACGGCAGCCGGCTCACCTCCCGGCATCCTGCGCATACTCTCAGGCTCCCCACACCAAGCCTTCAAACTCACCGGAGGCAAACAAATCCTCACCATCCCCCTCTCTTCCGATCACGAACGCCTGCGCTTTTCTTTTCCGCCCTGGAAACCGGACAGCAATGATAACCGAACCTTAGGCATCGCAATTGAAGCCTTAGGCCTTGCCGCCGCCCCAGCCCACGCAAATAGCCCAAGCGAATAGATGCCGGCCTTGTCAGGGTTCCCTCCCCATGCTAGAGGCCCATCATGGAATTAAGTATTCTTATCCCCGCATATAATGAGGCGGAGCGTATTCGCTCCACCTTGGAGGCCTATGGAACAGCCTTAGCGGACAGAGATGCCGAGATTTTAGTCATTGTAAATGGTAGCAACGATCGCAGCGAATGCCTGATTCAACAAGAATTCCTCCCCCAATACCCCCAACTCCGCTTGGTCGTGATTCCTGAAAAAGTAGGCAAAGGTGGCGCGCTCATGCGGGGAATTATCGAGTGCTCTGGAGACAAAATTGCATTTACCGATGCCGATGGATCCACCCCGCCACACGCCTTACTCGCGCTGGCCGATCAACTTCAAAACCCCGGTATGATTCTAGGATCCCGCTGGTTAGCTGGATCGATCATCGGACGAAAACAACCTTTATCCCGTCGTGTAATGTCGCGCATGTTTAACGCCTATGTACGTGTGCTTTTCGGACTGCGTCTTAGCGACACCCAATGCGGCGCCAAAGTCATGACCCGCGAATCCGTGATCCAAGTCCTTCCTCACATCGGCACCACCCAATGGGCCTTTGATGTGGAATTACTCTTCCAACTCCAACGAAAGGGGGTGGAAATAAAAGAACGCCCCGTCGAATGGAATGACGTAACCGGCTCCAAAGTCAAAATCCTCAGATCCTCGGTGGAGATGAGCTTCGCCTTATTGCGCTTACGATTGATCTACTCACCATTTAAAGCCATCATCTCCCTCTGGGACCGAACGCTCGGACGTAAACTGTTCAATCGACGCCTTGCCCGCATGCGCTCCATTTATGCCGAGGAATCAACGTGAGTCTCCCCGGAAAAGACCAACTCGAAAAACAAAGTCTGATGCTGATGTCTGCCACCATGGTGGGCCATGTTGGAAATTACGCCTATCATCTCATCACCGGACGCCTGTTATCCGAAACCGAATATGGGCTACTCATGGCCCTATTTGGCATGATTAACTTGGTGCTCATTCCCATGTCCGCCCTCGGCCTCTCTCTCACCCGGGCCGTGTCCGTCAATGTTGAAACCTATCAGGGAGGGGGGGTGCGTCAGTTGACCCGGCATTGGGGGATCGGCATGGGGATTACCGCGCTGGCCCTGTTTGGGGTGGCCTACAGTTTCGCCAGTCCGCTTCAGTCAAGTTTTGGATTTAACCGATTGGCGCCCATTCTATTAGCGGCATGTATTCCAGGACTCAATTTATTCCTCACCCTCACGGGCTCTCTCCTCCAAGGTCTACAGAATTTCAAAGGATTGGCCCTTCGTGGCAGCTTGCTGTTCATCTTACGCGCCCTCTTGGTGGCGGCATGTTTGCTCCTGGGATGGAAAGCCGCCGGCTGGGCCCTGCTCGCACATCTGTTAGGGATGGCGGGCGCGCTCAGCCTCAGCCTATTCATCTTGTATCGACATTTCCCTCGGAGCAGTAACGATCCCTGCCCAGCCCCCTCTCCTATCTTACGTCAGGCACTCGAAACTCTGCCGGTTTTATTAGCCTTTTCGACCTTAATGACGGCAGACGTTATTCTGGCCCGCAAATATTTTGGTGAACATCTTTCCGGTCAATTCGCCCAAGCCGCCACCCTCGGTCGCATGGTGCTATGGCTCCCCCTCCCCATCGCTCAAGTCATGTTCCCCAAGGTCGTGCGCAACGGCCAAGCCAGCCCGGCTCAACGCAAGATTTTATTCAAAGCCTTCGGCTACACTCTGTTATTGGTAACCCTCACCCTTATCGTCGGATGCCTCTTTGCCCCTCTCGGATTAAAAATGGTCTACGGGATCGCCACCCCCTCAGCCTCACAAATCGCATGGTTTAGAGGCACAGCCCTCGCCATGGCCCTCTTAGGCCCTGTCTATTTATTACTCCAATACGAACTCGCGAGAGGTCACATTAAAAAGTTACTTCCCTTATGCCTCTTGGCTCCCGTATTCCCCATCGGGGTTTATTTTTACCACCCCGACCCCAGCAGCATGGTTCGTATCTTAATTTCACTCAATGCCTTAGCTTTACTCAGCGGTCTCTGGGTCTTGAAAAAAGAAACCGTACCCCAATTAGATCCCCTTCGGAATCGTCACTCGAAACAAAGCCCCTTGGCCTAAGGCACTCTCGCAAGTTATTTGCCCCCCCATGCCTTCCACAATCTTAAGCGTAATCGACAACCCCAATCCCACCGAACTCTCTCCTCCCGTAGGACGGGTGCTTAGTTTCGCAAAGGGACTAAAAAGGAGGGCATGATCTTCCGGGCTAAATCCACGCCCTTCATTAAACACATCAAAACAATAGTTCCCCTCCTGCTCAAACAGATTTATACGCAAATGCGCCCCTATGGGACCATATTTTACGGCATTGGAAACCAAGTTATCCAGAATTTGCGACAAAGCCCCAGCATCGGTCACCGCTTCCACATCCTCCAATTCAGCATGCAAGATCTGAGACTTTCGGGTCATGGCCGTTTCATAGG
Source organism: Kiritimatiellota bacterium B12222 (assembly GCA_029719485.1). Lineage (GTDB taxonomy): Bacteria > Verrucomicrobiota > Kiritimatiellia > SS1-B-03-39 > UBA6053 > UBA6053. The sequence continues at coordinate 3,491,762 of CP120722.1, forward strand.
TATGCAAGCAAGACTTGAAAATGGGTTTCAACGAAATCTTATTCATTTTCAAAGGATATTTGCCCGACTCAATCGCATTTACATCCAACACATTACGGATGATTTCTCTCATGCGTTTGGAGCTCACAGAAATTTCATGGACATAATCTTTGATTTCAGCATCCGAAACTTTTTCGTAGCTACTAATAATTTCAGCGTAACCGTTAATCACCGTCAACGGATTATTTAAATCGTGCGCAACAATGCGAAGAAACTCATTTTTTTCTAAATTCAAGCGGGTTAACTCGGCCACCGCCTCTTTCAATTTTCCTTCCGCCCCATCCCGTTGACTCACCACTTCACGCCTAAAATGCTCGGCAATAAACCCCAACGCATACATAAAGACAGCCAATCCGGTGTAACCAATCAGCGTCACCCACCCATGCTTCTCCTTTGGATACAACACCGGCAATTCTAAATTCCAAATCCCCAAGCTGCTCAAATACATGACCAACACCACCACCAGACCACTTAACACCAAGGCCCGTCGTCGATCTAAAATTAACAGTTGATTAAAGAAAGGCATGACCGCTAACCACGCCACCGCATGCCCCTTCACCCCACCTTCAACAAGCGACAACCAACAAAACATGGTCATCATTGTAAATATAAATAATAAGGCTGCCTGATCAGGCCTCCCTTTTTTCAAATAAATAAAAGGGAAAACCATAAATACAAAACAGCTGGAAAAGATGGTAATCGCTCCAACAAGATGTCCAATCATCAAATAATACAGCGCAAAACAAATACTAAAGAACCCTCCAACCAAGGTGATCCCCATGATCAAATGCGCATGACGTAGCGTTTCCGCATCCTTAAGATCAGGAGGAAGAAAACGCTCGGGAAAAGCAGTCCAAAATTTTTCAATCAAACGGGGAAGATTAACCATAACAGCAGAATTGAATACTGCCATATCAGGAAGGCAGGGTACAGACTATTTCTACCCTTGTTCTGTTTGGGGAGAACCAGCGCAAAAGCACAGAATGCACAAAGGGCACCTCTCAGCCTCTATAGGTCCGATTTTATTTCAGAATCAACCACCAATACACAAAACCGAGGGAACAAACCGTGAGAAAAACCAAGCCGGCCCAACTCAACCCTGCCAAAACAGGTCCGGGACGAAACGCTACCGGAACCCAACTTCCCCGCATGGCTTTAAAATTAATCCACGCAAAAACCGGAGAGGTAATAAAAGAAACCACCATCGCCACAAATAACATATCTCCCAAATTCGCAATACAGATCCCTACAATCACCCCCGCGCCCAACACCGACCCCAACACCCACAACACATGATACAGGCGCCAGCGCTCTTCTTTATCAAAAAACAACGCCATCGATACCGCCAACGAACGCGGATACCCATCCACACAAGTCAAAGTCGTGCTAAACATCGTGACAAAGGCCGCTACCGCCACCACTGGACGCGCCCACTCTCCTATGCTTTTAGAGTAAAGCTGAATAAATTCTTGCGCAAATACCCCCCCCTTCGGACTAAACGTTTCACCCGTGCCAAACATCACCAAAACGCCCAAGGACAAGAAAAAAACCGCCAAGACCGTGGTACCAATATACCCAATATGAAAGTCGATCATCGCATGCTTCATCGATGCCCGGTAGCCCGTTTCACGCTCACGGGACATCATCCACAACGAAGGCCACGCGCCAATATCAATCGGCGCCGGCATCCAGCCCATGAACTGCACCAAGAACCCTACCGAAGCCAAAGTCCATGGTGACTACGCATCAAACCCCTCCACCATCTGACTGCCTTTACTTAAAGCCATAAACACCGCAAACAATGTCGATAAGGTTAATAACAGCATGATCATCTTGGTCACTTTATCCAACAGATGATAGTGACCAAAAATAATAATTGCCGCACACCCACTTGAGATCAGCACCGCAAGCACTTTGGGATTCCAGCTCGCGAACCACCCAAAATTCATTGCCAAACTTGCAGAAATAAAGGACACCCCCTGCAATATTAAATACCGTATTGACCAGATTTAACAAAAAAAACGCCAGCAAGTACCCTTTTCCCAACCGCGGATATCCATGCAAAATGGTCTCTCCTGTCGCGGCCGTGTAGCGAGCCCCATACAAGAAAAAGGGATACTTGAATACATTCACCACCAACATCACGATCAAAAGCGACCAACCGAATTGGGCACCGGCTTTGGTGGATGCCACCAAATGAGAGCCGCCCACCGCAGCGGCGGCCATTAAAATCCCCGGACCCAAGGCCTGAACAAACGACCCTTGTGTTTTTACATCGGAAGCAACATCAGACGCTGTTTGCATATTCACCTTTAGATCAATCTTACTTAAGCCAACACCACGCCTACCGGGCAATGATCAGACCCCATCACCTCTTGCAGAATAAAAGCTTCTTCCAGTTGAGGACGTAGCTCAGGAGAAAGACACACATAATCAATCCTCCAGCCGACATTGCGTGTACGCGCGGCCGCACGATAACTCCACCAACTATACTCTTCCGTCGCATCGGGATGCAAGGCACGAAAACTATCCACAAATCCCGCATCTACAATACGATCAAAGCCCATGCGCTCTTCATCCGTAAATCCTGCACTTTTATGATTCGCACTTGGACGCGCTAAATCAATTTCCTTGTGAGCAACATTCAAATCGCCACAGAAAACCACCGGTTTACTCTTCTCCAATTCCTTCATATACGCGAGGAAATCCACATCCCATTCCTCGCTACGATAAGGCAAACGCAACAAATCATTTTTGGAATTAGGCGTATAAACCGTCACCATCCAAAAATCAGGATGCTCAATCGCAATGACCCGCCCCTCCTGATCATGCTTTTCAATGCCCATGCCTAAACGTTGATCCAACACCGGCAACTTCGTGGCAATCAAGGTTCCTGAATACCCCGGTTTTTTAGCCGGATGCCAAATCACCGTGTACTCCGTACTAAACATATACGGTACTTGATCAGGAAACGCTTTAATCTCCTGCAAACACAAAATATCAGGTTGCTCTGCCTCCACAAATTCGGCAAAGCCTTTTTTCAAACAGGCGCGAATGCCATTTACGTTCCAGGAAATTATTTTTGTCATCAGTAAGTCTAAAAGGGTAAAAGGTGAAAGCCACAATCAACCACAGAATTAACCGATGTACACTCTCCGAATAAAAAAAAATAGACGAAGCCCCTCCCCTCGCTTTATTCGATAGGAACACCCAGCGTTTCTAAAATCCCTTTTAGATACCCCATTGCAAATAATCGACCTGCAGTCCCATAGCCCGGCTGATCATTCGATTCACCTGCCATCGTCGGCACATGATCCACCCGGATCGGCCCATCAAATCCATTTTCATGATACAACTTCAATAACGCCACCATGTCTGTTGGACCTTCATCATGAAAAGTTTCATCAAAACATTCAGGCGTCCCTTTCACATCACGGAAGTGCACAAATACAATTTTATTGTCTGCAGAAAATTTGGGAATCCATTCGGCATGATCTGTGCCCATCAACGAAAAGTTTGCCTGACAATAGGTCACGCCATGACTGGGACTCTCCACCAAAGAAAGCGCTTTTTCAAAGTTTTCAGGCGCATGAAGAATGCGACCAATCCCCCGTAAACTTGGCAAGGGAGGATCATCAGGATGCATGCCCATCTTAACCCCCGCCGCTTCCGACACCGGCATGACTTTACGAATAAAATAACTATAATTGTCCCACATTTGTGCTTCAGACACTTCTCCATATTCTGTAAGCCCCGTAGGACTTTGCGACAAATCGAAACGCGTCACTTTCGCCCCACCCCGACCAGGGGCATCCGTCTGATTGCGATGCCAACCAATCCCCGCCATAAAGTTATAACAAATCAAGGGAATTTCCATTTCCCCCATGTTTCGAAGCATCTGCTGATACTTCTCAATATCCTCATCTCTCCCCTCCAATCCTAACTTGATTCGCGTCATATCAAACTGATCTCCTTCTAAGCCGTACAGCTTGAAGCCCGCAGCATGAAAACGATCACGAATCGTCCGCAGTGTTGACTTTTCCCAAGGGGCCGGAAGCCCCGTCAGTTCGGGAGCGCACTTGCAAATCGCATGACGCACCCCCAACTGTAAAGAAAGGTCCCAAAGAAGATCTGGAGTGGAGGGAAGAAACTCGGAAAGCTTCATTTTAGAAATATCCCCCACGATCATGAATTTCACGAGCAGACATTCCAGCGGCAACCCACTCCTTGATCTCACCTTCGTTGGCTTCAATTCCTTCAGCCCGTTCCAATACTTCTACCGCAATCTTGCGAGGAATCACCAAACCACCATCGATATCTGCCATCAACAGATCTCCAGGTTTGATAATCACGTTCCCCACAAAAATAGGCACTTGCCAGGCCATCAATTTGGTGCGGGAAAGCGCGCCATTACTCGTACGATAACGCGACCAAACAGGAAAATCCTGACTCAAAATATCTTTGGTATCTCGAATACCACCATCAATGATCGCACCACGGCATCCACGTTTGATCGCCGCTTGTGTCATCACACCTCCCCAATGTGAGGCTTCATCGTCACCATTCGCATTCCAAATCACGACGGAGTCTTCACCCAAATCTTCGAGCATTTTCACCCGCAACTCAAGCTCTCCACCCATGGTAGGATCTTTCAGAGCTTTGACCGTGAACGCTTCACCACAAACCACCATCTCATCACGCAAAGGCACAATGCCCGAAGGGAGGGCTTGGTCTGGCAGACACATTTCACGCATCACATCATTTACAGCACCCGTATACAATTTCTCAAATCGAGCACAGAGCTCTTTAATCGGAATACTTAATTCCACTCGTTCTACCGTATCTCGCATTTGCTGCAAGGCATCGACTTTCATTTTACTAGACATGTCATCATCCTCTAAGGGTTGGATTTACAAAACATCACACTCGAAAGCACATATTCACATGGCATTTCTTATGAATTTTATTTGTCAGAATAGTTGACAAACTTACCTTATCATGCTTTTAATATAGTTTACAAGCATTATTTACATATCAATATTTCTGACAAATGAAAGATTCCCCCAACCAAAGCATCGCCAGAGCCATTCAAATTTTACATGCGGTTGCCGCATCTCCCGAAGGACTTACCGCACAGGAAATGGCCGAACTGTTACAAGTAAGCCGCCCCACCGCCCACAATATTGCCACCTCGCTTTTAAATGAATCCTTTCTCATCAAGCACAACAAACCCGTTCGTTACACCATCGGACCCGCCCCCGGCCGGATCGCCAAAGGAGCACAGTTACAACAGCGTCAACTGCAAGCCAAAGAACTCATGCAAATCCATAGCCGCCAACACCCCGGAACCGGATGGGTTTATGCGGAAGCAGGAGATGACGACATGCGGGTCATTTGGAGAATGGATTTTAAACGCCCTGAAGTCATCGACCGCGTCGACAGGGAAATCTCCCACCCCTACGATGCCGCCACCGCCCTGCTCTTCCACGCCTTCGCCGACGAAACCAAAACCGAAGCCTTACGCCGTCGTTATCCTTTCCCTGAATTTGGTCTGAGCATCTGGAAAAGCAGAGAAGACTTTCAACAGTATCTCAAAAAAATTCGCAACGAAGGTTACGTCAATAAACCCTGGTCCACCCACCGCGAACTCGGCGCCATCGCCGTTCCCATTTTTAATCAGCATCACGTATTGATCGGATCCATAGGCGCATTCTTTCCCATCAATAAGTTTGCAAAGTTTTCCGAAGATCTTTTAGCTACCGTACAAGCTAGCGCCCTCACATTAGGCGCACATGAATAAACTGCCGCCCACCCCATCCCTCTATGTTCAACCTTCCCCCAGAAATCTCACTTCACAATATCTCTGAAAGCGCGGCTCACCTTGGGGAAGGACCCGAAATCTTGCTCCGTATCCCTGAGAACTTACGCCGCACACTCAACAAAAATGCGAAAGTATGCGCATCTCACAGCACCGGATGTGAACTGCGATTTCGATTAAAGAGCCCCTCCTTCACCATCCATATTCAGGCCTGTCACGTGGGCGGCCTCCCCCACGGAGGCGGATTAGCGCAGATTCTATTTGGAGACTTCAGCTACACCTACTTTCCTATCGTCGAAGGAGAAAACCACATCACCTGCACCGCCCCCGATCATCACAACTTGCGTGACGTCTCAAACCACCCCTGCTTCCACCCGGACCTGGTGCGCATCCTTTTACCTACCCACGCCTCCATTTCCGGCATACAGCTGAAAGGAGACTTCACCTCTCCTCAATCCGGAGACCTCCCCTCCCGCAGAGCCTTACACTATGGTTCGTCCATCACCCAAGGAACAGGAGCAACCTCGTCTCGCGAATCTTGGGCCGGTATTTGCGCCCTCCACTTAAATGCCGACCTGATCAACCTCGGCTTTGGCGGTGGCTGCCATTGCGAACCGGAAATGACCGACTACTTATGCGCTCGGAATGACTTTGATTTTGCGGTGCTGGAATTAGGCGTCAATATGATCAATCTCGATCACGAACTCGCAGAAAAAAACCTTCAAAACTTCATTCGAAAATTTAGCGCAGCTCACTCAGACAAACCCATTTTCTTCATCAGCCCCTTTCCCTGTCATGACGATATCATCCACCAAAGTCAGGGCCGCGCCCAGGAATTCAGAGAACTCATCGCATCTGAAGTCACCTCCCTCCACACCCCCAACGCGCATTTTATTGATGGCAAGCAGGCCCTCAATCCCCAGACGGGACTCACCGTGGATCTCACCCATCCCTCTCCCGCAGGAATGATACAAATAGGCACCTACATTTCCTCTGAAATCAAAAAACACCTCCTCTAATTCTCACAACACACTATCCACCCCAGACACCCAGTTCCCATGCTCAATCTCCCACCAGAAATCACCCTCCACAATATCGTTGGATCGGCTCCGCACCTCGGAACAGGTCCCGAAACCCTGCTCCGAATCCCGGAAAGTTTACGGGTGCATCTCAACGATAATGCCAAAGAACGCGCCTTCCATAGCAGCGGATGTGAACTGAGGTTTCGTTTAAAAAGTCCTGTATTCACCCTGCATATTCACGCCTGCCAAATTGGGGGCACCCAAAGTGGCGGAGGCTTGGCCCAAATTTTGTTTGGAGATTTCAGCCACCTTTATTTCCCCATTGTTAAAGGCGACAACTGCATAACTTGCACCCCTCCAAACCCTGAAAACTTACAGTTGGTTTCTAAAAACCCCACCTTTCATCCAGCTTTAGTACGCATCCTTCTGCCTACTCACGCCGCAATCTGCGGTATTCAATTAGAAGGTGAATTCGCTGCCCCTGAACCTGGTGACATCCCTTCCCGCCGCGTGTTGCACTATGGATCCTCCATCACCCAGGGTGCAAGCAGCCTCAGCTCTCGTGAAACCTGGGCCGCCCATTCAGCGCGCCAGCTCAACGCCGATTTGGTTAATATCGGCTTTGGGGGCGGCTGCCATTGCGAACCGGAAATGACGGACTATCTCTGCGGACGCAATGATTTTGATATGGCGGTGATCGAAACCGGCATCAACATGCTGGGGCTAGAGCCTAAAATCGCAGATGAAAATGTGCGAAACCTTATTCGCAAATTTAGTAGAGCTCATGCGGACAAACCCATTTTCTTTGTCGGCGTTTTCCCCTGTTATAACGACTTTCTCCACAACTTCCAAGGACGCGCCCAGGAGTTCAGAAACCTTGTCGAACAAGAAGTCAACGCGCTCAACCTGCCAAATGTGTACTTTATAAATGGAAAAAATGCGCTCCATCCCCCCACCGGACTCAGCACCGATCTCACCCACCCTTCTCCTGCAGGAATGAGCCAAATCGGCAGTTACATTTCTTCCGAAATCAAACAGCGCCTTCCCTAAGCCGCAATGCACAACCGCCGGCGCTTCACTACCAAGATACCCACACCCAACATCAAGACCATCCCGAAGTAACTCAACGAACTCTGCTCGGGGACCAACACGACTAATTCATCCGCAGTACTCGCCAACAAGATCTCCCCTAACGCCCCACTACCACTTAAGGTAATATTCAGCTCCGTTAACTTCACAATCCCCGCGGCAACAAAAGCATCCACTATAGGCAATCGATTAATATAATTATTGTCCGTTAACGCATCATCCGCAAAAATACTGCTGGTATTTAAGTTGTAGGTTTGGCTTTCCCCTTCACGGTCCAAGCCAATAAACTGAAAACCCCAATCATCATTTCCTTCATGATCTACGATCACGATTGACGTCGCAGTATAGTCAAATGGCGTGTCTGTGAAAACAAGTTTGAACGAGCCACCCCCTGAATAATCATTAGGGGTATCATAAACATCCCCTGTTTTTGATCCATTCTGTGTACTCTGAATCATCAAAGCATTACCCACAATATAGTCAGAGCTTGCCCCTCCTAACTCAGATAAATTCCCTCCATCCCACCCCTCATGATATGAGTCGTTTGACGTCCCGGAACTCACCACCCGCTCTAAATCCGGATCCGCACCATTTGGGCTTATTTCAGTGTTATAAATCACCGCATCCCCCATGCCACCCGTCGCAGAAAATGTGATCCCATACGCTTCTTGGTACTGAGTAGTTAAAATAGTCCCGTGCGCAAATCCAGCATCATTAAACCGAAGAACCGACACGTCCGCAAACAGGACACTGGTAAGTGAAACCAGTAAAAGAAAAACAGAAAAAAATGAGTTCATAATGAACTACGCATACCCTATAAAATCAAAACTACAACAATTTAAACAAAACGTATTTTTGGTAATAAAAGCCCCATAAAAGGAAATATTTGTATGATTCGCACAAAATCAGCGTCGCTGACTGCGCGCTTTTTGAAAGGCACTACGCGGACGAGGCCTATCTCCAGTAGCTTGTTCAGGCGATAATACAGCTTCTGATTCAAATTTTCCCTCAGGGTTTTCCTGAACCGGTCGATGTTTTTTCATGCGTTCAACTTGAATACGTTGTCCACCTACCCGACTCCAAAACGCCTCAAACAGGAACATCGCGGCGCAAGCCCACAGCCAAAACTCTCGGGTTCCTTTTAAGACCTGTCGGCGCGGACTATCCCAAATTCCTGCCAAATCTACTCGCTCTACACCACCACTTTGCGTGGATAAATGACGCAATTGCACAGGCAACTCCGCCTTCATTACCCACTCAGCCCCTGCCAAGCCATTGACCGGTCCAAAAGGTAAGATTTCGTCACCTACTTTTACTGCCCCACGCAGCCGTTCCCCCGACAGCAACGGTAGATCAGTTTCCACCATGCCCGGACGAATACGCCTCCACGCATGTGTCACGACCTCCGAAGATCCTGATCGCTCCGTCACCAAAATCGGTGGCGTCAGGGCAAATTTCCGTTGCCACTCTTCATTCGCATACAACTGAACCCGCAAGGTCTCCCCCATTCTCCGCATACGCAATGCGATTCCTGTGGGCGTTTCTCCCCGAATCGACCACCGACTCAATGTGCTCACAAAATCACCCACCTGTGGCCACGCCCGTATATTCTCAGAATACGGACCCGCCAAAGGAAAACTCACCGCAGCCACTTTGCCCGCACCTCTCTGCCAATGAGATAATAATGGTGCCGTGTAACGATCTTCAGAGCGTAAAGATTCGGAAGCGCCCTCTCGTACATAACTTAAATTGTACCCATTGACACTTGCAGGCCATTCCAACGGTAGCGCCGCAACCTCCTGCCAACCTGCACGCGCCTCCACTCCTGTATCCTCATCCAAAAATGCAGAGCGGCTCACCGAAACCGTTTCCTGCGCAAACACCGCCGGCAAAGTATTCGCATCATCATTAAAAAACAGTCGTCCTTCCCCATCTTCGGCAATTTGCTCCAAAAAGGGAGCATCCGGATCTGTAGGATACCCCAATGCAATTACCGACACCGTGGTGTTGTGGGCACGCATTTCGTGGATCAAGGCCCCTACCCCTTCCGGCTGTTCCGAATCAGCAGCATCCGCAAATAAAATGATATGACGCTGACTCTGCGGAGCATTTTTTAACTGTGCCCAGGCCGCCTCCAATCCATTGTAGACATAGATCCCCCCTCCCGTACTTTGAATCCGACGCACCATGCTGGTCAACTGTCCCCGATGCCGCCCCACCTGACTCAAGGGCAAAATCTGATGCGCGGCCGTATCCACCGCAAACACCGCAATCGCATCTTGGTCACCTAACAGTTCAATCGCACGCGCAGCACCCGTATTCGCCAAATCCATCTTGGTCATGCCTCCAGCCGTACCTGCCGACATACTGCCCGAACGATCCATCACAATCGCCATGGCCGTGGATAACTTATGATCCTCCTCCTTCAACTCCATCGAAACGGGCAAAAGTTTGTCTACAGGCGATTCAAAATATCCACCCGATCCAAAACTGGACTGACCTCCCGTCATGATCAATCCTCCCCCTTGTTCTCTTACATAGAAAGGGAGCGCTTCTAAAAAAGCACGGGGAAAATCCGCGGCATGAACATTTTGAATCACCACCAATCCTACCCCACTCAAACTCCCCTCATTTAACCCGGCAAACTGTGTAAGCAACTGCACATCATAACCTCTCGCCCGCAACAGCGCCGCCACCGGATCATCCGCATACGCACTTAAAAACAAAATGCGATTTTCACCTGCGGCCTCCACCCAATGCACCTGCTGATTATTTTCAATATACGCATCCTCCCCCTCAGTGGCGATGCGCACCTCAAAACGTGCCGCACCGGAGACCTGTAGGCGCGCCGTCCATTGCACCCTGGCCTGACCTCGCTGAAACGCAACGGCCTGACGACTTAACTCCACCCCATCCCGATACAAACTCACTTCCGCTTGACTCCCCGTAGGTCCCAACAAATGCGCTTCTAAAATAAATGGATCCCCTTTCCGTGTCCGAATCGGTCCCTCAATCCCCTCTACTCTCACATCCTGCACCGCAGGTGCTTGCATCAACCGGGTATCCAACGGAATACCTTCGCGCAACAAACGATCCCCCGCTAAATCCACGGGATCCGTGGAATACCCATCCGACACCAACAGCAAACGTGTCGTGCGATTTTCTTTGCGCTGCGACAATACAAACTGAAGCAAGTTCCCTATGCGACTCGCATCTTTCCGCCCCGTCAATACCGCCGCCGACAAGGAATCGCGCACGATAGCATCGTCCGCAAAATCAACATAAAAGATTCGATCATGCTTCCCTTTACTTTCTTTAAGCAAGGTTTCTAATTCCGGCAGTTGGGGTTGTACGGTTTCACGGGCCGACAGGGATAAATCATTCAGCACCCATAAATCTAAGCCCGGGGTACTGCGGTCCACAAAAGGATCCGCCCAGGCCACTAACAACAACAAGATGACCACAAGTCGCAGAGGTTTCCACAACCCTGCTTTGGGCAAAAACCAGCCCAACAATCCCCAGACAGGAATGAGAAAAAAAGCTTCAGGATGTGCAAAAGTAATCATAAATCACGACTCCCTTTCCCGCTCCACCAAGATAACGTCACCAACAATCCCAACAACATAAACCATAGAGGCATCAAAAAATCACTTTCACTGTTTTGCTTTCGTTGCATCAGCACCAAGTCATCTGGAAGTGACGAAGAACGGGCCTGTCTGAAGTTACCCTCACTCACATCGCCTACAAACACTGCCGCCTTCAGCAAAGGCCTCTCACCCGCCATCACACTTACGTAACCCGCTTCATCAGGCGCCTGCCACTGCGCAGGATTATCCACAGGTTTTTCAGTAACCACCCCCGTCACCGATTCATATCGCATCGTCACCAATTCAACGTTTTCAACACCCAAATCCAGCACTTGACGCGCTTCTATATTCGTTTGCACCATGAACGCTTGCGCCTGTTGCTGCGCTTGAATCCAACGATGCAATAACAGCAAAAACGAAGGAAAACGTGAAGCATTGCTACTCGCCATATCAAAATTGAGCAACAACTGATTCCCCTGCTCACTCTCCCGTAAAATCACCAACGGCATCTCACCCATCCACAACAAAACCTGATCACCAGAACGCAGGTGAAATCCCTTGTACGGCAAGGCCAAGAACCCCTCCCAATTCAACTCTTGGGTTAACACCCCATCAGCAACCGGCACCTGATAGTCCCCCTGCTCTTCACCTTCTAAAAACCAAATCTCCGCCGCATGCTCAGGCGTTTCCGTCCGTGGCCACCCTGCCCCCCACCATAAGGTCGCAGAAGTATCGGCATGAACTTCCGCTAAGGTTTGCATGAGTTTCTCCACCCATACCTGCTCCGCATCCGGCAACTCGATGCGGTAGGCAAGAGGCTTCGCTTGGGGTCTCACAAACGGTAATACATTGTCTGGCGCATAATCATCCGCCTCTAAAATCAGCATCCCCCGTTCGAAATCTGCAGGCAACTCACCCGAAACCTGATCCAACACCCCCGGCTTTAAAGTTAACTCCAACGTGTCGACCACCTGACCATTCATGGAGATCTCAACCCTGCGCTGAATCGCTTCAGGTCCAAAATGGATGACACTCGCCGTCCAAAGATCCCCCTCAACTTTCATCCCCGTAAAGCCTGTATTCACAATCGGCTCCCCCACAGAGATCGCCACCACATCGCTTCCACTTTGCGCCATCACATGATCGCTGATGTACAGAACGACACCCTCTTTCCCCACCAACTGACGCGCCCGCAACAACGCCGGTCTCGGCGAATGCGGACCACTCACCGGTTTCAGCTGAGCCAAAGCCTCCAACAACCCTTCCCGATCGCCGGCACTCAGCAATCCGCGACGGGTGGCATCAGAAGGCAACACCCACCATTCGCTGCGCCCCGCACTGCCATCGAGTTCCGCACTCAACGCGTCAACTTGGGTGTACAATTCTTCTGTAAAGGCCTGCATCGATAAGGAGCTATCCACCACCACCGCAATCGATTGAACCGACTCTTCCCGCAACCACAACGGACCCGCCAACATGAAACTCAACAAAAGCACGGCCAACAATTGCATCCACAATTGAAGCCCATTGCGCAGGTAACTGAATACAGCCCCACTTCGCGTCTCTTCGGGCAAAAGTTCCAATAAAAACAAGGTGCTAATTTCCTCTCGCCGATTCCGACTTTGCAGGAAATGAATCGCCACAATGACGGGCAAAGCTAAGAGCCCCCAAAAGGCGAGAGGATTGAGAAAACTTATCCCCATGTTTCCACCACCCCATGTGCCAACGCGTCACCTTCCAATGCCGTAGCCAAGGCACACTCTCCGGGAACCCGCGCCATCCGTACCTGATATCGCCGGCTACTCTCCTGCCAAGACTGCAAGTGTCGTGCATAAGCTTTTTTATAACGCGCCAACAATGCGCCGTCGATGCGCTGACGACGACTCCGCCGGCTTTCACACTCTATAAATTCCATATTCCCCGACCAATCTGGTGCCTGTTCTTTGTCCAAATAGGGCGCCAAAATCACGCCCTTGCCTTTTTGACTGCTCAGCACAGACAGCAACGGATCTGGCGGACAATCAAACAACAAATCACTAATCAGCAAGCGCATGGAATTGTTACGAAAGGGAATGCGCTCTAAACCGGGAATCGCTTGGTCATGTGCGGATAATTCCGGAGACCACGCTGGATTCATCACCGCCTCTACCGGCAAAAATTCTGCGTCAGATCCTTTCACAGTGTACATGCGAAGTGCTGCCCCTATGGACAGCGCACTTTCCATACAAAAGAAAAATAAACGCAAACTCTGCTCCGCCTTGGCTCCATCATAAAACATCGACCGCGAAACATCCAAAACCAGATCCATCCGGGGGCTCACTTCTTCCCGATAAAGTTTCATAATCGTCTGACCACTACGCGCATAAGCCGCCCAATCAATGTAGCGGGGATCATCTCCAGGCATGTAGGGCCGATGATCTTGAAAATCAATCGAACTGCCCGTACCCGCCCCTGCCCAATTGCCTTGCGTGCCCTGCCAACTGCGTTCACGCAAACTTAAGCGCAAATGAGCAGCACAACGCTGCGCATCCTGTCGGATTCCAGAAAGAACCTCAGGCGTCAACCCTGCTCTCCACGACAAAGGTAACGCATCTGTTTAAATGGCTTCAATGAAACCACCCAAAAGATGGCAAGCATGACCGTACCGAAAAAGAGGGAGAGCACAAATTCAGGACCACTATAAAAACTGTCCAATATTCCGAGGAAACCCAACACCGGCAGCGCACTTGCAAAGAAATCCAACTTGTGAACAAAATGAATTTCTTCGAGAAAAACAAGGAGCAAACTCAAGGCCAAGGACAGCACTTGTATTATAAAATATCCGGCCAAGGGTTTACGGGAAAGCACCGGAATTAAGCGCAACAGTATGAAGGGGAAAATCAAGGTATTATAGGAAATCACTCCCACCTCCCACACATCCACATCAGGCTCGACGAAAAAGGCCCACAGGATCGAACTCCAAAATAAAACCGTCACAAACAAAAAGCCGGAGGCCCAACCGGGAAAGAGAAACCAACGCAGTCCTCTTACCTTCTTGAGGCGCTGATACACACTCGGTATTCCAATCAGAGGTTCGCACAAGGCATCAATCCCCATGGGAGCCAACAGCCCTATGCACATATACAAGATCCCCGCCTCTTGTTTATAGGTCGCATATCCCCCCATCACCAGGGTCAAAAGCACCGCCATACTTCTTTTGCGTACGGAATGATTTTCAGCCGGGGGTGCAATCATTGATGCCCCATATTGGATGAAAAACATCATGATAATCCCCGCAATAATCAACGCCACCACCACATCGATCCAACCGGTCCATCCAAAGAAAGCCCCTCCCATCGACGATCCAATTCCAAACAAAAACAACGGAATCAAATACAGCGAAAACAAGGCCCCGACAATGAGCAAACCGCGCATAATTTTAGAGGTCCATGCCGACAATCCCACCCCGATCGACACCAACAACATCGACACCACAATTTGAATAAACAGCTGCGCCAAATTTCCCGTAACATTAATCGCCCCCAGAAAGTATCGTAACACCAAATATGGCAATATCGCAGACACTAACAGGAAGATCTGAATCACCAGGGCACACCATTTGCCAAAGGTGATCTTCCATGCATTCATGCGGGTAAGGAAAATCAATTCCAAGGTGTCATTTTTGATTTCATCATGCAGAGCCTGAAAAGACCTCAACGGCATGATCACAATCAACAGCAACCCCACCATAAACCAGAAAAAGCCATCGGCAAACTCCAGGTCACCACTGCCCGTGGACACCGCCGCTAAATAAATAAACATACTCAGCACCATCAGTCCCTGCAGACCCAAGAAGCTCGCAACAAAGGAACGTGATTTGAGCCCTTGACGCAACTCTTTAATCACCATGGGATTTAAACGATCATTATTTATCATTTCACAGCTCCTTTCTCTGTCTGATTGAGCAAGTCGACAAAGGCATCTTCCAAACGAATATCCTCTCGTTCAAACCCATACACGGGAAAATCCTCCTTGATCATTTTCCTCAGGAGCATCACCAACCGCTCCGTTTCGGCATTTTCTACCATGATCCTCACCCCACTCTTATCTCGTTCCACTAAAGCCAAGCCCTCTTGAAAGGTGATCCATTCTTCAAATTTTGCGGATTCACCACCGAAACGAATACGCACCACCGCCGGTTGACCCTCCCGTACTTTCAAACTTTCGGAGGACCCTTGATGCACGATCCGCCCATCGCTGATGAACAGCATGTCATCACACATCTGTTCTAATTCTGACAAAATATGCGAACTGATAAACAGGGTTTTCCCCTCTCCCGCCAAAATTCTCACCAAGTTTTTCACTTCAATCCGCGCTCGAGGATCCAACCCGGCCGCAGGTTCATCTAAAATCAACAACTCGGGATCGGGAATCAGCGTGCGTCCCAAACATAGTCGTTGAGCCTGACCTTTCGACAACTTTTTGACGGGGCGGTCACGAAGTTTATTGAGTTCGGTAAAATCCATCACCTCTGCAATACGCATTTCCCGTTCCTTGCCCTCATAGCCGTAAGCCCGCGCAAAAAAGTCCATATACTCACTCACATCCATAAAATCATAAGCCCCATAGTGATCCGGCATCCAGCCTACCCGTTTGCGCACCTCATTGGGATACCCCACGGTATCAAAACCATTGATATGAATGCTCCCGGAATCAGGAAGGTCCAAGGTCACCATCATCCGCATGGTCGTGGTTTTTCCCGCACCATTTTCACCGATAAATCCCACCACTTGACCCGGCTGAATTTGAAAACTTATCCGATCCACCGCCTTCACATTTCCAAAATTCCGGCACAAATCTTTTACATCTACCATAGGTGCACTCATAATCCGGCCTCCATCGTTACAGGTCCCATATACACCACCGCACGATCCTGCCATCTCACCGAAGACAAGGTCTCGATATAGCGGTCAGGTTGCACACTATCGGCATAAAACCAGCCCTGCTTCTCCTGAAAATCCTTTCCGGGAAACAACAGCGTTTTTCGTGGGTTTTGTTCATCCAAGATCTTCGCAGCCAACTGAGGATTCACCTTCAGCAAGGCTTTCTCCACTCCGGGCGCAAGATCTTCCACCATCCACCAGCCCCCTTTCTCATCTCGAATCAATAAACGGGTAAAGGTGGCATCTACCGTGGAGAGCACCGAAGGTTCCGCCCCACGTTTAAAGATCACTTCCGAGCGATTGCTCCGGGTACGACGCAGTACTTGAGCCTGAATACTCCGGTTTTCAAACCAACTCCCCTCCCATCCTCCATTCTCAAGTTGTCGATATCGAAGAGCGCGATCCGATCGGTCACCATCCGATGCCACCGCATAAAGCTCCGTGCCTTCAGGCAGCGAAAATTGATCATTCAACAACACACCCGTTCGGGACACCTGCTCTTGAACCAGCACTTCCACATCCAATTCAGGCACCAACAATACCGTCACCGCACGCTGCCCTTTCCCTCCAAATCCATCAGAGAGCACAATCACCAGCCCCACCAGCAAACTTAACCCCAACGACAGCAGTGGCGTGGTCCATATCACTTGCAAGGTATTCTTTTTCCGAAACGAAACCCATAAATTTAAGGGTCCCAATAAGCCCGCCATCAAAATCACAATCAACATGATTCCCCCAAATGACTTTGAAATCTCCGGAATGGCTTCCGCTAATTCCCAAACCTGACGATCATAGGCCTTCTCGTGCGCAAGCGTTTGGTCTATGGTCGACATATTTTGCAGCCGGGCGATAAATTCGAATGGCGACAAATAGTTCATACCCATAATACGCCCCGCTCCAATCATCTCCCTCGGAACGGTTTTTTCTGAAATCAACAACACCTGCCCTCCACCAGCTACCCAACGTCGTATCATGGCCTGAGACACGGACAAGGCCTGCCACTCCTCCAAGGTCATCACCAAAACATCCAGCCCCGACAAACCACTTACATCACTCGGCATGGCCGCAAAATCTAATGCACTGATATAAATCGTAGAAGCTGAGTTATCTAATTGTTCCAAGATTTCATCATATTCCCAGTGATCACGATTCACCCGCAATTCAGGAGAAAATCCCACCAAGGTAACTCGTTTATTGGAACTGTAATGATTAGGGCTCGAATAGAGTAGTGTCTGTTGCTGCCCCCCTGATCCCGGTCCACTCACTTTTACTTCAATTTTTTTCCGATCATAATCTCCAAATTCCGTATTTGGAAACACCGGTATCTCCCAGGAAACCGTTTTTGCACTTTGTGCATCTACCTCAACCTCGCGCACACTTTGGATTTTCTTTTCATTGTTCCATCCTTCCGAGACTGAAAAAATCACTTTCCACCGCCCCGCTTTGTTCATATGATTGACCACCCGAAAATTGTGTACGGCCACCCCTCGCTGGGGCACCATATCCACCAAAGAGGATTCCATGGTGATCTCTACTTTTTCAGCATCCAATCCATGAATCCGTTCTGCAGCCCTTCCCGGTAGGCTCCCTACGCACATTAGAGCGACAGCTAACGTTAAAATATTAATCTTTTGGCGGAAAATCAGAGAAAATAATGTGGGCATGTCAAACTCCTAACTCTCTACCTTCATTTGGCTAGCGTAAACTCATCGTGGAATCAAAAAACCAGTGGGCATCCTTCACTTGACGAACAGGCCTTTCGCGGTCTAAGTTGCATTCAACAACCCTTAAGGATTTTCCATTGATTTTTGACGAACATAGCTATTCTCCTGAGTGGATCTCACAATTCACTTTATCCGCAACTGAAAAATCAGTAGCCCCCTCGCCCTTGTATGCCTTGGAAACCCAAGGCATTCTGGGTGGTTTTGGTGGACATGCCGACCGCTGGCGCTTTGAATCGGGATTGGGAGCCGAAGTGGACATCACGGAGACCCTACTCACTTACTGCGGATTTAGACTGACCTTCGCCAACGAACAAGTCTATGAAATGTTTGTGCTGCGCCCTGACATCCTCATCGGCAGCCTCCCCGCCCGTGCAAAACCTGAACTATTTGCCTCCGATCAGCAAACCATTCAAAAAGGAGACGCCTCCTTCCTTGAACTCGACGGCGTGAGCATCGGCTTGCAACTCAAAACCGAAGGCACTCAAAAATATTTTGCCATCGGCATCGATCCCGCCACCGATACCTGCGCAAGCTTGATCTCTTCCAGTCTTGAAAACATTCAAACTCAACTGGCAGAACTGAAAACCCAACAGTTTTCACTGAGGGAAGAGTGGTGCAAACGCCTGCCTGAGACCTACCAGTCCGAAAATCAAGGCGCAATGTTTGAACGTGTCCACGGATTAATCCAAGCGGCCAACGGTCCCTTTAAGAGTGCCTGGATTTTAGACGAACAACTCGAACGTCCCGGCCTCACAGTGGCACAAACGGTCAACATCATCCCCGCCGTAGCCCTCTACAGTCCTGATCAAGCCTGCGAACTCCTCGAAACCTTCCTGAACCTGCCTCCTCTCGCCTCAGGTGCTTGGGCCGCAAGCTACTACCTGGATGGTCATCCCGACCCGACGCCCTTTCCTGCCTTGCCCAACATTTGCGCAATCTTGGCCACCCTACCCAAGGAAATCTTCACCCGTATCGATGCCAAAACGGTGCAGACCCGTTGCGAACAACATCTGCGCTCCTTCTTACCCAAAGATCCCAGCCAAGGTCTACCACAATGGCAAAGCGCCGCACAAGCCTTCACCCCCGAAGTCACCGATCCCTCAGAGCTCAAACAATTTGATTTGGCAGCCTTACTGGTCACCGAAATTGAAGCCCTGCAAACCCTCTCGGGTAACCATAACTTGCTCGAAGCTGAAGCGAAACAGTTGTCAGCAAGCATTTGGGAGGGATACTGGTCCTCCAAACGCAAACGCCTTGTGGATCAAACCCTGGACGGAAAAGAAGCCCGTCGGGTAACCGCCGGTGGACTGATTCCTTTACTGTGGAAACGGACAGGCAAAACCGAATTTGCTGCCTTACGTCAGTGCCTCTTTCATACGGACGAATTGCGTGCCCCCGAAGGAATTCGCCAGTGGCAGGCCAAAAAAGAAGATCCCATTCAACCACCCGTACACCCACGCACCCAACATCTCTTCGTCCCCCTGTTACAAAAACTCCCCGGCGAAGCCGCAGCCCTGTTGTCTGCAGATTGGCACCGGCTCTTTACCGCCGACCCCGGATACTCCCATCCTGAAACCGCGGCCCTGCAAATTCGTCTCATCCCTTACGCCAACCGTATCAACCCTCATTTAGAACGCTACCCTGCTTGGGTACGGTCCATGGAAAAACATCGCAAAGGACTGGTGACCACAGCCTCCATCATACTGTTGCTCATCCCCGCGGCCTTCAGCATTTCCTTCGCCTTGCGCAAAGACTATAACTGGTCAGAAGAAACCTTGGTCGCCGGCCATGCCGAAACCTTGGTCACCATGGGCAATCTTCCCGAGGCCGTGAAGACCTACACCCGCCTGATTGATAATTCCCGCATCGATGCCCGCTTAAATCAATATTATTTAAGCCGCGGAGACCTTCAATTTAAACAGGAAAATTATCAGGAAGCTTTGGACGACTATCTAAAAGCCGTGGAACTCGACCCCATCGGCAATCTCTACCGAGCACGCTGGAATTTGGCGCAAGCCTATGCCCGCGTAGGTCAATACGACCAAGCCATTGAGACCATTCAGGCCTTTATTGATGAATATGGAGAGGAGTTGCCCTCCTATCGTGTCCGTGGCACCCACGCGATCACCCTCTGGTCAGAATGAAGATCAGATTGATTCTCGGCTGTCTTGGACTCCTTCTGCTCAGTAGCTGTTATCGTCCCTCTACCAAAAATTTGGTCCTGGTCCTCCCCGAAACGGAAGGCAACCCGCAAGAGTTAGAACTCTTGCGTCAAGAATTGTTGAGTGAACAAGAACGGCTCCGCGATGAAATTCTTTTTTACAAAGAAATCATCGTTCATCCCGAGGCCTCCTGTTTGGAAATCACCTACTATCGGCGACATCTTGCCGATATGAACGTGATCATGAAACTGAACAATTTAGGCTATACGGTCAATTCTCTTCCGGGAGATGACGCCAAACGTGATGCATTCAGGCAAACGCATCAGCTTTCGGAGTAGTTGTGCAAAAAGCCATTACCCTTTTCCTGGATGCCATGCTCATCGAACGCGGTCTCTCGTCCGAAACAGGCAAAGCCTACGCCAGTGATTTAAAAGCCTTTTATGAGTGGTTAACCCCTGCCGAACGGGCCGACCTCACCCAAGTCAATCGTAGCCGTTTCACCGGCTTTCTCATGCAGGGCCGTAAAGAAGGACTCAAGCCCACCACGATTGCCCGACGCCTTGTGTCCATCAAAATGTTTTTTCGCTTTTTGAGCGCCGAAGGACTCATCAATCAAGATCTCACCGCTTGTTTAGATAGTCCCAAATTATGGAGACACCTGCCCGAGATCTTATCCCCGGATCAAGTCGATCGTCTCTTGAAACAACCAGATAAAAAATCAGTAAAAGGCCAAAGAGATCGTGCCATGTTGGAGCTGATGTATGCCTGCGGACTCCGGGTCAGCGAATTGGTCACCTTGCAACTTCATCAACTTCATTTTGACGATGGCTATATCCGGATTCGAGGAAAAGGACGTAAGGAACGCCTTGTCCCGGTAGCCAAAAGCTCTGCCAAACAAGTCCAAGCCTATTTAGACCATGTTCGCCCTCTGTTGATTCACAATCCACTCGACGCCGCCCAAACCGTCTTTCTCTCCGTGAGAGGGAAAGCTCTGACCCGCGTGCGGATTTGGCAGCTCATTCGCGAACTCGCCACCGAAGCAGGACTCCCCCATGGCGTACACCCCCATAGCCTCCGTCACAGCTTTGCCAGTCACTTACTTAGTGCAGGTGCACCCTTGCGTACCATTCAGGAAATGTTAGGGCACGCCGACATTTCCACGACTCAGATCTACACCCACGTAGATCAACAACGTTTAAAACAAGTGCACAGCGCCTTTCACCCTCGAGCCTAATTCATGAACGATTATCTTTCCCATCACGCGCTTCGCAAAACCGAAGCCACGCCCATCGTCTCTGGAGTCGGTTTGTGAATCCCGAAACCCTCCAAGACCTTCGGGATCAACTCAGCTACGAATTACCCTACACCGTCGTAAAACGTGGGGAGGATTTAGCCCAAAAGAATGCCGTAGAAATCATCATTGACTCAGCAATCGAACTCTTTGCACACGTACAGGGATCTCAAAGCCAACCCTATGAAGTGGGAATCGTCGCCGAAAACATCAACACGGAAGGCGCAGATTATCTATTTTGTAACTGCATGTTTTTCAGCAAAGAACAAGTGGGATGCAAACATTTGGTGGCCTTGCTCGATACAAAACTGAAAAAGAGAAGCTCCCACGCTCCTCAGCGCCCCGACTGGGAAAAGCGCCTGCAAAAAATTCAAGCGCTTCAAAAAGAGATCCCCCCCCCTGCACCCGCCCCCATGCCCGCCCAAGGGGAACTTAAATTTTTGCTCGATCAAAAACATCCCGTCGAGGGAGACACCTTGATGCTGGCTCCCTGTTCTCTCACGAAAAACGAAGAGGGCCAACAGATCTTTAAACCCTTAAATGTCAATCTCGCCTGGGAAGAGAATTGGAATCCCAAAGACCGCGCATGTTTTGAAAGGTTGATGGGAATCGTTTTCGAAGAAAACTGCGGATTCATGCAGTATCGGACTGAAAAAAGACTGCCCATCCCCTTTCTGAACTTAGACAATCTCTTACCTGAATTATTGGACCAAGAACGCATCTATTTAAATGCACCCGATGCCCCCCCTCGCCTGCTGCATAATCACATGTCCCAAGCCTGGGAAGTCCTCCTAAAGGGAAACTCACAAGGACAGGAACTCAGTATCGAAGGCGTATTTGCCTATGAAGACCAACAACGGGAATTTTCAGAGGCAGCCCTCACCTTGGATCAAGGATACATCATTTGGACAGATGGCATCAGCCGTTTTAAAAATCCACAACAACATTCCTGGTGCGTGGATCTTTTTCAAAACGGTGAAATCAAGGTACCCTCCACCCAAGTAAAATCCTTTATTTCATCCATCTACGAGCTCCCCCACTTGCCCAAATTAGAGCTTCCCCCTGAACTCAGTAGCCCCACCAATCAACTCGATCTTCACATAGAACTTGCCCTGGAGTTTCACCCCGATTTCCCCATCAACATCATAGGGCGATTATTTTTCAACTACGACGACTATAAAACCCACAGCGACAACCATAAAACCCAAATCTATTTTCCTGAAACCAACTCTCTGTTGATCAGGGACATGCAGGGAGAACAGGAAGCCATCCAGATGCTGACACAACTGGGAGGCCAGTTCATTCCTAAAATTTGGAATCAAGAGATGGGAGAATGGAAATTTTCGAATATCCCTCTCCCCCTCCTGGTCAGTAAATTAGGCGATGAAGGATGGACGCTGGTGTGGAACGGAAAAAATATCCATCACTCGTCTAGTTTCAGTTTAGATGTTCGCTCTTCCGGAGTAGACTGGTTTGATGTCGAAGGAAAATTGGCCTTCGACGAAGAAAACGTGCCCTTTCCTGAACTGTTAAAAGCCGTTAAAAACGGCGAACATCTTATTGCGCTGCCCAATGGCGGTCAGGGCTGGATTCCTGAAGAAATCAGGGAACAAATTGAACTCTTGGGAAAAATGGGCTCGGTGGAAAGCAATCAAAACGCCCTGCGTTTTCAAGGCGCCCAGTCCCTCATGCTCGACATGTTGCTCTCCCAACAACCGGATGTAGATTGGGATGAAAAATCGCGAACCTTGCAACAAAAATTGCGGGCCATTTCTTCTCCAGAACCCTTTACCCCCCCCGACTCCTTCAATGGAGATCTGCGGGCCTATCAAAAAGAAGGCCTCGGCTGGTTGATCTACCTCAAAGAATTAGGCATTCATGGCTGTTTGGCCGATGACATGGGACTGGGTAAAACCGTGCAAGTACTCGCATTGCTAGAACATTGCCGTTTACAAAATGCCGGTCCCTCTTTCGTGGTCATGCCCAAATCTCTGATCTACAACTGGCAAGCCGAAGCTGCAAAATTCACCCCCAAGTTGCGGGTGGCCGTTTTACACGGTCCCCAGCGACCCAAATCGGTAGCGGAACTCCCCGAGGCCGACCTGTATTTAAGCAGCTATCCCCTGGTGATTCGTGATGCACATTGGCTGAAAAATATGGACTTCCATTACGTGATTTTGGACGAATCCCAGGCCATCAAAAATGAAGGGACCAAAAGTCATAAAGCCTGCCGTCTGCTCAAAAGTCGACACCGCCTCACCATGACCGGTACCCCCGTGGAAAATCGACTCGATGACCTCTGGAGCCAACTTAATTTCCTGAATCCAGGACTTTTGGGCACCATTAAAAATCAGGGAAGTCGCGAACTATCCCACGAAGGATTGGATAAAGTAGCTGTAGCCCTGCGACCTTTCTTGTTGAGACGTACCAAAGAAATGGTCGCCACCGATTTACCCGAAAAAATTGAAGAAACTCTGATCTGTGACATGCTCCCCAAACAGGCCAAAGCCTACAAGGAACTGCAGTCCTATTACCGAAAAGCGCTCACCAAATCCGTGAACGATAAGGGCTTAAATCAATCGAAAATCATGGTACTCGAAGCCCTTCTCCGATTGCGTCAAACGGCCTGTCATCCCGGATTGGTCGATCCCGATAAAATGAGTCTGGGTAGCGGAAAACTTCAGGTCATGATGGAACTGCTGGAAGATATTCTACCTGCAGGCCACAAAGTCTTGATCTTTTCACAATTCACCTCCTTTTTGTCGATCGTCAAATCCCAACTCGACCAACAAGAGATCCCCTACGCCTACTTGGATGGCAAAAGCAAAGACCGCCAAGCTGAAATTGATCGCTTTCAAACTCAGGAAGATTGCCCCGTATTCCTGATTAGCCTCAAAGCCGGAGGCGTAGGACTCAACCTTACCGCTGCAGATTATATTTTGTTGTTAGATCCCTGGTGGAATCCCGCGGTAGAAGCCCAAGCCATCGATCGGGCCCATCGTATCGGCCAAACCAAAAAAGTAATCGCCTATCGCATCGTCAGCAAAGACAGCATCGAAGATAAAATTCTTCAACTTCAACAAAAGAAACGCGAACTGGCAGACGCCATACTCCGTGAAGAAAACAGTATTCTCAGCGGCCTCAGCCCGGAAGATCTTGAATTTCTATTAGGTGTATAGCAAAAGACTTCCTCAAGCTGCACTCTTGCGCAGATTCCAAAACATGCTAAGGCCAGCAAACGCCTTCTTTTCGACCAAATCCATGCGCCTTTCCCTAGGCCTTCCCCATGAACAACAAAGAATTCAAAATTTTCCAAAAACATCTCGGTTATAAGTTTAAAAAACGAACCTGGTTGGAAACAGCACTCACCCATCCCAGTTACCGACATGAAGGGGATGCCGATCAGTTGAGTGACAATCAGCGCTTGGAATTTTTAGGTGATGCCGTGGTCGGCTTGCTCTCCGCGGAGTACCTTTACGCCATCGAACCTCCCTTGGATGAAGGCTCTATGACCAAATTTAGAAGTATGGTCACCAGCCGAAGTGGATTATCCGTGTTGGCCTTGGAGTGGGACATTGGTCCACGTTTACGTTTGGGCAAGGGAGAAGCACAGTCAGGTGGCGCTGAACGCGAATCCAACCTTGCAGATGCCGTGGAAGCGGTCATTGGTGCGGTATTTCAAGACGGAGGCATGAAAGCCTGCCGCAAGTTGTTCTCCCGTCACTTTGAACCTCGCCTGGCCTCTCTGCTGGAAGAAAAGGATATCCAAGTCATCAAAGATAACCCCAAGGGCAGTCTTCAAGAACACTTTCAAAGCAATTATCAAGAAGCCCCGGAATACAGGATCTTGTCCGAAGAAGGGCCCGCACATGACCGCATGTACGTCGCCGGAGTATTTATCAAAGATGAACAAATTGGCGAAGGTTCCGCCCCCAGCAAACGCATGGCTGAAGCGCAGGCGGCAGCACAAGCTCTCGCTGAACTGAAAACAGCATCACCCGACACCTAAAAGGTCTTACTTCGTCAACGTCTGTTGTGGGATATAGACCGTCTGCGTTCCGATTTCCGCAAAAGGTTTAACCGCGATCGATTTGGGTTTCAGCACATAAACCCGTATTTCCGTACCAGCCCCGTATGCAGCTTGCGTCGTCAGCCGAAGATCGGATTGCTTTATTTTGAAAAGTCGATCAGCACCATAGTGCCATTTGCTGACAAAATAGTGATACCCTGCGTCACTGCCTTGATAAAAGTACCCTCGGAACGTGGGCGATGAATTCAGGATGAAAGCCTGATCCACCTCAACCGATGGCCTCTCGCGCGTCTCAGAGCAATATCCGAGCGGCAACCCCCAACAGAGAAGGACGAAAAATACAGCTCTCATTTCACATCCACATTAATCGAATCGCGGCCGCTGCGGCCAGCACTTGCACCGCCACCGCAAAAGGTTTCGTGGGAATACGTTTAAATAACTGGCGGCCCACCAAAGCGCCCAACACAATACCCGGTAAGAACCAGATACTGAGTTTTAAAGAGTCCACGGTGATCATGTCGGCAGAGATAAATAGCGGTACTTTTAGGGTATTCACGATTAAAAAAAACCAGGCCATACTTCCCATAAATTTGTGTTTATCCAGACCTAAACTGAGCAGATAAAGAGACATAACGGGACCAGCCACGTTGCCAATGGTGGTCGCAAATCCCGTCGCAATGCCCAAAAACACCGTATACATCGGATGATGGGGAATACGGGTCCAGCCCAATCGATTCCGCAATAAATCCAAGGCCAAAATGGCCAACACCAACCCGCCCAGCAATAGCGAGAAATCTTGGCCTTCAGCAAAGGTAAGGGTCACATACCCCACCCCCAAACCCGCAAGCGTCCATGGCAACACCCGCAGGATCAATTTCCAATCCGCATGCCGTCGATAATAACAGACCGCAAAAATATCCGCGGCAATGAGCAGTGGCAACAACACCCCCACCGACTGACGAGTATGCTCCATGGTATTGGCCAACAGCACCACTCCCAGAATGCCCGCCCCGGGAATACCCGTTTTGGAGGTGCCTGTAAAAAACGTACTACCATTTCCCGCCAAACATGTTGTAAGCCCGATCATGTGCCTGTCGCCTTCATAAAGTGACCCCCATGTTAAAAAGGTGAAGCAGGGCACTCACACCCTGTCACCTTCAGCAGCGCTGTTACTTTTGACCATACCACCCGCCACATCAATCAAACCAAAGATCACCAAATAGATTTTCAAAATTTCGCTGTCCCCAAAATTATATTCAACCAACCCGTTGAGGAACAACCCCAGAAACGCGAAGGCCACCGCCCCCCTCAATACCGCAATTTCAGGAGGCCCCGGACGGAAAGCTTTGTAAAATACAAGTCCCATCCACAAACACCACCACCCACTCCCCAGCCATCCCAATTCTAATCGGATCTGCAGGAGATTATTGTGTAAATGTCGTAAACCGGCTTCCATATGCACGCCATCGGGCAGTACCGCTTCAAAATCTTCGTACTTGCTACCATTGTAGCCCATTCCCCAGGGATATTCGGGCAGTAAGCGCGGCGCAACTTGTGTCCACAAGACCATGCGCCCCCCATGAGTAGGCTGCACCACTTGTTTTAATTCCCCCAATCGAATCCGGACTTGCGGAATAAACAGAGAACATCCCACCATTAACACCATGAACGACAACGTTTTCCATTTGCGACTCCACAATGTCCACAACCCAATCGTAATCACCGACGCCAGCCAGACGCCCCGCTTTTGATGTAAAAGCAAACCTGCAAGCAACAAGGGCAAACAAAGCCACCACGCCTTGTGCAAGCGCACCCGATCCACGGACATCAGCCCCAACCAACACATCAACCCCACCAAAAAGAATTGGGGAGAGGTCATGTTGCCCACATCCTGAAAAGCCGTTCCCCCGTGCATTTGTATGGGAAAAAGAAACAAATCGTAAATCCCCAGTGCACTCACGCCCACGACCAAGCCTTTCATAATCGTTTCCATCGCCCCCGCGCGATCCCTCTGCTTCAAGCAACTGGCCGTAACCGCACCCACCAATGGAAAAATCAAAAAACGGCTCAACTTGCGTATCCCTAATTCGGGATGAACCGCATAACCAAGACTCACGAGGATCAACAACATCCACCCGAGCAATAGTACCCAAGTCACCTTGTCGACAGTAGTTTTACGACGAAAAACCTGCACCAGCCAAATCGCACTCGCCATGTATAAAGGTACTTGGCCCATGCTATTGCTAATGGGGAGGATCATCAGCCCTAGACTGATGAGCATTAATAGGGGCGCTTGTTGCCAGGAGGATTTTTGAAAAAGTTTCATGGAAGTTCCTGCGCTGTCCATATCAAATCTCTGGTGGTAAAGGGCATCCAAATCTTCGAAAAATCTTCCGTCAATAAAAACTGCCGAATGGGACTCATCCACTCCCCTCCGCCCGCCGCAGTTTCAGCCGTAATCAACAGCTCCAGCGTTTCAGGCAAATGCTCGACTTCAAATACTTCATATCCAGGCAGTTGCTTCCATTGCGTCCATACCCGACGGGGAATCTGAACCTTCATCCAAGCCTGATCTACCGGCACCGCCGCCAAACGAAGCGCATCAGGAAAACGCGAATCAATCGCGATACGCTTTTGAAAAGGCAGTAACACCGCATCCCCATAAGCCAACAAGGCCTCCCCTACTTGAATATCTTGCTCTTCAGAGACCGGATGTAATCTGGGCAACAGCGACTCAGGAATGTCCACCCCGAGCAGTTCACGCGGATACACCCAAACGCCCTCAGCCGTAGGGCTGCGAAAACGCCGGCTCACCGTATCCCAATACACCTGCACCCGCACCACGCTTCGTCCGTATTTACCCGCTTGCACCCGCAATTGTTTCCCCTCCTGCACCTCAATCACCTTCACCATTCCCCCTGCCGGTTGAACCAACAACGGAATTTCAGGTAACCATGTAGACCAGTCACTCGCATTCGCATCTTCGGGCAGCACCAACACCGGAAACTCATTTTCTGCCAGAGGATGCTCGCTAAGATATGCCCGAATGGATTTCAAAGCGGGTGTCACCTGCAAAGGTCGAATCCGATCCGCAGGTATGCGCAACGGAGCTTGTTCAGACAACAGAGAAAAGACCAACACCTCCACCCCATCCACCTGTTTCCAGCGTTGCACGCGAGGAAAACCTACAAGCTGATCGGGAAACTGAGGTAGCATATCCAAATTCAGCACACTCCACGCATAAGGCATGGCTTCAAGCGCAGCCCGGCCTTGCAACCTAAAATCGATCTCACGGGGAATGACCGCATCCGGGACTTTCAATCCAGCCAAAGGCTCAGGCAAGGGCGGAGCCCCCACCTGAATCCAACAGGCATCAGGATCTTCATCCTTAAGCTGTTTTGAAACCGCCAACCAGCCCGGGCATTGGGCATTTCCCATCACCACCCCCTGCATCCCACCCGAAATCCAGAGTCGAAAGTCAACCTCTCGACCCTGTAAGGGAAAACACAGGGTCCCTCCCAGCAGCAGCGGGATCAAAAATTTCATATGCTCAGGCCAACACCTCTGCAATCGCATCACAAAGAACATCCAAGTTGGATGCATTTAAGCCCGCCACATTAATGCGGCCACTGCCCACAATATAGATACTGTATTTTTCTTTGAGGATTTTGACCTGATCTGGGGTCAGACCACTGAAGGAGAACATGCCATTTTGGGCCTCAATAAAACTGAAGTCCCGATCAATGCCACGGGCATTCAGTCCCGCAACCAACTGCGAACGCAAGGACTTAATCCGGTCGCGCATGGTATCCAGTTCGTCCAGCCATTCCTGACGTAATGCAGGGTCCGCCAAAATCTCTTCCACAATCCCACCCCCATGACGAGAGGGATTAGAATAATTACTGCGAATGGAGGTTTTCACATGACTAAATGCAGCCTCAGCCGCCTCTTTCGTTTGACCCGCAATGGAAAAACTACCCGTGCGCTCATTATAGAGACCAAAGTTTTTCGAAAAAGAAGCCGCCACCGCAAACTCAAGATCTTTACTAGCAAACAGTTCCAAAGGATAACGATCCGACTCTACCGAATGTCCAAATCCCTGATACGCAAAATCAAAGAAGGGAAACCAACCCGCTACTTCCGCAACTTCCGCAATTTTTTCCCACTGTTCTTGGGTAGGATCAATTCCGGTGGGGTTATGACAGCAAACATGTAACAACACGATGTCTTCAGACGGAATCGTGGTCAACATTTCTAGAAACGCATCAAAATCTAAGGATTGATTCGCTTTGTCATAGTACGGATAATCTTTCGTAACAAAACCAGCGGCTTGGAAAATCGCCTGATGATTGGCCCAAGTAGGATTACTCATCCACACATGGGCATCTGTTTTGAATTTCTTAAGAAAGTCAGCCCCTACCCGTAATCCACCCGTTCCTCCAGGCGTATGCGCCGTCTGCACCCGCCCTGCACTCACCAGCGGATGATCTTTACCTAACAACAATTCCTGAACTCCGGCCGCATAGGCGGGAGAACCCGAAATGGGCAAATAACTTTTCGTATTTTCTTTTTCCAGCAACCGGGCTTCCGCTTTTTTTACGGCTGAAAGAATCGGTGTTTGACCAGATTCATCTTTATAAACGCCCACACCCAAATTTACTTTTTGAGGGTTGGGATCGGCTTTAAATGCATCCGTAAGTCCCAAAATGGCATCGGGAGGGGCTAATTGAATGGATTCGAACATAAGTAGGTCCTTATAAGGGTGTGAAAAGAAAGTGGATGTACTTATAAACCCCAATTGTCCACAAATAAATACGAAACGTTCAGGAATCGTTTGCGTCACTTTCAATTAGAGGTCAAAACCAAGAAAACTAACGAGAAACGTCCCTTTTACGCGACAGGAATAAACACAACATTCCACCTTCAACAAAACGATCATCGGTCGCAAACCTAGCCCCAAAAGCCAAAAAGTTAGCTGACCCATTCGAGTCAGCTAACATAGCAACCAACCTTAAAATCACTTTTAGTTTTTTCTAAGGCGGAAGGTGATCACAGCCATAAGGCTCAGCAATACCAGCGCAAAAGAGGACGGCTCAGGAATCACCACGACATCCAAACTGGAAATTTCAAAGTAAGCACTTTTTCCATCTCCGAGATCAAAAGCATTTTCAGACCCAATGTTGGCGATATTTGCGCTGTTCACAGATCCACTGATGAGATTGTAAGTGCCGGTCGCCACCAAACTGTCCAATCCAACCAGATTATCAATTCCGAACGCGTCAAAAGATACGGTACCCGTAGCTTCCAGAGTGTCTGTCAAACTAAAGATAAATTCAGATCCCGATGCAAAAGTCAGGTCTCCCACGATGCTCCCGTCTCCGCCAAGGGTCTGTCCAGAGGCAAGGGAAAAGCCCCCGACAACCCCAGTCAGGTCAAGGGTGGCACCATCCGCCACCACAATGGAGGAAGAATTGGCAATATTATTAGAGCCTGAAGTGATCAGCGCAAGCGTACCTTCATTGATCAGGGTTGCGCCCGTAAAGGTGTTGTCCCCTTCAACATTCAGAGTGCCGGCTCCGGTTTTAACCACATCAGCGCCGATAATGTCGTCGTTATTGTATTGCCCCAAGTTTTTCAGGGTACCGCTTTCCAGACTGAAGGTATCAACCTTGACCGTACCACCGGTCATATCGAGAGTACCACCATGAAGAGTAACAACAGAAGTGACCACCGCAAGTTCCGCATTTGCCGTGTTTTCGGTCATATCGCCGCCAACCGTCAGCGAGCCACCGGCAATATCGACTTCCGCCAGCACCCCTATTTTCTCCAGCGGAGTACCATTATCGTCGAAAATATAATCAGCACTGCCACCTGTTCTACTTCCCATCGTGATGTCCCCCACCACGTTAACCGTCCCCGTTCCAGAAACATTCAATGTTCCGCTGACGGCCCCTGCACGATTAGAGTCGTCTAAGTCTCCAGTTCCTCGATTCTCAGCAAGTGATATACTTCCCGCAGTAAAGGTTCCTCCAGCCACATTAAGGATACCATTGGAACCAAATTTTGAATTTTGGCTTCGACCTTCATTCAGACCTAAGAGGACGGATGTTGCATCGATCGTCCCTGCATCCATGCTCAATGTACCCGTGGCTCCACCGGTCCTAAAAGAAGCAGCATCGCCCATCGTCAACTGTCCGAGCAGGGCATCCACTGTACCACCTGTAAAATCGACAGTGCCTGTAAGATAATTATTGGTCACTTTCCAGCCCGTAGCATCCATGAGACCGACCGACAGATTGGCCCGGGAAACACCGTCTGCAGCTCTGATAATGACGCTGGAACTGTCGTCGGTATTTTGAAATGCCATGGCACCGCTAGCTCTTTGCCAAGCATTCTCCGATTGGTCAGCCCGGGCGCCAACGTAAATGTCGTCGACATTCAATGTATTAGTCGTGCCCAAATTGAGCAGACTCACGCCGCCAGGATCACTACCATCACTATCACCAATCGCCAGTTTAGAAGCGGTAATGACATTGGTTCCCGCCCCCGTTGTGGAGAGATTGAGCTGTGAATGGGTTCGCTTTCCCAGACCAACGTAAAAATTGGCCACATTCGCAGTGAAAGAACTTAATCCAGAAAGGTCCAAATAGGCTCTGCCAAGATCATTATTTGACACTTGGGTCACGAGGAAATCATCATTGCTGGCATTGACGACGAGAGATCCGCCACCAAGCATTTTTCCGTAGGTGTAGGTTTTGCCCTTAATTGAATTATCCTGAGATCCCAGAAAGAAAACGTTGCCTGGAGTAAGAAGACCAGAACCATCCAAGGTCAAGGTCTGACTCGCTCCAATCTGGATGACCTGCCAGTCGGTAGTGCTACTGTTTCCAGTATTCACAAACGACAAAGAACTCAGGGTCATATCCGAATTAACAATGCTGTTAGCCGTAGAGGAGGCTGTCTTGTCGGTGTTGTCGAAAAGGACATCTTCCCCTGCGGGCGTTCCACCCGACCAGTTGCCCGCGTTTGACCAGTTTTCATCTGGATCGGCCCCGCCAGTCCAAGTGACTTGGGCCTGGGCGCTAGTACAAATCCAAAAGGTTCCTATAACACCTAGAATGACGAGTTTTCGTTTTAGATTTTTAGGGGAAGTGGTCATAGGGCTCTCCATATATTTCGTTTTTTCAAGCTGTCAGCCTGCTCTTACCTTAAGGTGAAAAATTAAACGTATTATGCTATTAGACCTAGACCGAAGCACTGTGGAGAACAACAGTCTTCACATGTTACATTCTCTATGGAGCATGTGTTATCCCCCCACCCTCTCCGCAGCCTACACTAAAAAGAAAAAGGGCTCTTGATCATACACGTTCAGCCACTTGCCTTCTGTGAGGTTCGCACACGCAATGGTGCATGCGAACCCCATCGTCAACTTAACGCGGCCACGATCAGGTCGAGCCCTTGTTGCACACGTTCTGTGCTACAGCCAAAGTTAAACCGCAGAAAGCCCTTGGGGGCACCAAAATCCATACCGTTGGAAAGACCGATGCCTCTCTCTTCAAAAAACTGAACCGGATTTTCGAGGTCGTAGGCTCTGAAATCTAACCACGCTAAATAGGTTGCTTCCATTTTGGGAATTTTAACCTTGGGCAATTTTTCAGCCAAGGTGCTTTCGATCAATCCTAGGTTTTCCTGCAACACGGGGAGCAATTCTTGACGCCAAGCTTCTCCATGGCTGTAGGCCGCAATCAATCCAACATACCCAAAACAATTTACTTCGGTAATAATCCCGCGACAAGCTTTCTGAAAGGCCGCGCGAATCTCAGGATTGGGAATCACCGCATACGCACAGGCCAAGCCCGGGACATTGTAGGTTTTACTCGGCGAAAGAAAAAGAATACTCCGTTGGGCCGCCCGCTCTCCAAGAGATAAGAAGGGCACATGCTTCACAGCATCATCCAACAGGAGATCGCAATGAATTTCATCCGCACAGATCCATAAGTCATGCCGCTCACAGAAATCTAAAAGCCATTCCAACTCTTCCCGATCAAAGACCCGACCCACTGGATTATGCGGATTGCACAACAAAAACAACTTGGTTTCAGGCGTCACCGCCGCTTCCATTCCTTCGCGGTCAAAGGTATAACGCCCATCCTCCATTTGTTTTAAATCCACCGCAATTCGTTTGCGGTCGGCAAAGAGGGGGGCCGATAAAAAGGGTGGATAAACCGGGGTATTGACCATCACCGCGTCCCCCGCGGATCCCACAGCCCGACAAACCAAATTCAATCCTTGTACCAAACCGGGTAACCAACACAGTTGATCAGCACTGGCGAGGGTGTTGTGCTCGCGCTTAAGATAATCCAACACTGCATTTTGCGCTTCGGTATAGGGAACGGTGTATCCAAATACTCCATGATCTACACGATCACGTAACGCATCCACAATCGGAGGGGCTGAGAGAAAATCCATATCCGCCACCCACATGGGTAAAATCTCTTGTCCGGCATACTTTTGCCATTTTAAACTGCCGGTATGAGCACGATCGGGTGTAAGGGTAAAATCTACATTTTTCATGGGCTCTGTCTAATCAAATCCCAACGGATTGCAAGCGGAGGCCCTGTTCGATTTTTAGTGACAAAGAGGGTTAATCTACCTGACGCAAACTCATCCATCCCTGTCCGATCCCCTTCACCCGCCGCGCAGCTGATGGGCGACTTGCACCAAAGCAACTCCTAAACTGATGCATCAATCCCTCCAAAAATTCAGGGGCCCCTATGGCAACTCCTCTAGAGAAACTACGCATTTTGTAATTAAATTTATCAGAAAAAGGACTCGCAGCATGTTTTTCATATTCAGCGATTACCTGAACCGGATCCCAGCCTTTTCGTTGACGGAATTTTTGATGAACCTGAGCAACATCAGAGAGAGACGCTCCTTTAT
Organism: Kiritimatiellota bacterium B12222; assembly: GCA_029719485.1. Taxonomy (GTDB): domain Bacteria; phylum Verrucomicrobiota; class Kiritimatiellia; order SS1-B-03-39; family UBA6053; genus UBA6053. Next base: position 3,526,386 of record CP120722.1, read on the forward strand.
TCACTAGCCAAATGCGATATGCAGCCTGAACCTCTTGCCAATTTTGAGGAGAGGCCCGTTGAGACATTTCTTTCGCAAGTTGTGGCGCAATCCTCTGCCCCTTTGGATATTCAGAGCTCAACTGCTTCCGACGAACCTTCAGGGCTGCATCTGGCTGATGCCCCCGCGCCAACTTCACCAACTGTTCTAAGCCCTTCCGAGCACGCTGATTCCCCATCATGGCCGCGCCATAACCACTGAACCCATAGGCTTGGGGATCCTCCACCATACCCGCGCGCAAGGGATTGAGATCAATATAAGCCGCCACCGACATCAACGCCAAAGGAGAGCCTTCCACCACCACCGACCGATAACGTGCATCCCATAAAGGCCCTTTCAGTCCATGCCTTGCATTAAACCAGCAGGTAAACGACTGCTTTAACACCCGCATAAATTCAGACAAATCCCCCATTCGAGCCAATACCGCCGAATTCATCGACCCCTGAACCTCTTCCCTTTGCGTAGCATAAAACAACTCCCACGCCAGTACTTTTTCCTCAGGCCACACCCCTTTTAAGCTCTCCAAAATCTCCGCATGATCCAACGAAACCTTCCCGGGAACCCATAACATCACATGGAAATGATTATCCATCATGCAATAGGTAATCACCGACAAGCCTGAAAAATCAGCCCACTTTCTCATCATCCCCACAAAGACCCGCTTCTCCTCCTCCCCAAATAAAAATTGCTGATAATGTGTCCGACTCGTCACATGCACAAAATATCCGCCCTCCTTAGGCAAAATCCGCAACCCCCTACGGCGTTTCTCCCCCACACCCGCCCACACCGTCGCCATCGACTCCCAATGACGTTTCCCTGTCGTTTTCTTCGATTTATCAGATGAACTCATACCCCTCCTAACCACATTTCTCACCCCATTACAACAATATATCACCTGTTGCAATATTGACTCGACAATTCCACTGATTCCTATTGAGTAACCATATGATGTCATTACCCACATATATGAACGGACTACAGATCCCAGGTTGGGTGGCTTGTCAATTTGATCTGGAGCAGCGATTTTGTGAGCATGGTGGGGAAGTTCAAGATCCTGACCTACTCTTTCCTATCGCTTCGGTGACGAAAACCTTCACAGCCCATCTTTGCCTCCAACCTCAAGCACGACAGTACCTAGATCATCCTGTTCAAGAGCTCCTCCCCTATTTCACGTTACAGGATCCATCTGCTACAACGGAGATTACGCCACGGGATTTGTTATGTCATTACTCGGGATTGGCCCCTCACACCTCTGACTGGGTAAGTTCCCCTCTTTCGCGCAAAGCCTATATTTGTGATCGTCTACCTCTGCTCCCAATAGAAGGTCCGTTTAAAGAAAAACATCGTTATTCAAATGTGATGTATGCCGTTTTAGGGCAATGGCTGGAAGAAATTCATGGCAAAACCTGGGAAGAGCTAATGGATCAAGATATCTTTCAGCCTTTACACATGCACCAATCGTCTCACATCAAAGCAGACTGGCATCAGGTTGCACCAAATCCCTACGCCCTGTCCTCTTCAGGGGACCTAGAACGTATTCCATATTTTTTTGCCACAGATCACCATTTAATCGCACCTGCCAGCGAAGTCATGAGTAGCATGTCTGATCTAGCCCGTTGGGGACAATTTCTTCTTCAGCTAGATCCTCAAGATGAACGTTGGCGTCCCCATGCTCATATCACCGACCAGCGTCCCTTCCCTGAATTCGGTCCGCTCCATTATGGATTGGGGTGGCGTCTAGATACCGTCAGGGGGATTCCTCGGTATTGGCATAGCGGTCAATGCAGCGGATACACCACCCTTCTCACGTTATACCCAGAACAAAAAAAAGGGTTAGCAATAGCCACTCACAGAAGCGATGCCGTAGACCTCTTACATGGCGCCGACTTGCTCACTGCACTTACCAATTTCTAACACAACTGAACCGATATAGAGTTGAGCCCCCAAGGTGCTTCTGATAGCAGTCATAAATGAGTGAGCACAAATCCAAACAACAATACTGGCTGGGGATAGATCTGGGTGGAACTAAAATTCTGGCAGAAGTCTACGATCAAGATTTCAAATTGATCGGAAGTAAAAAACGAAAAACCAAAGCCGAGTTAGGACAAAAGGCGGGACTGGAGCGTCTTTTAAAAACAGCTCGCGAAGCCGTAGAAGATGCTGACCTGAAATCTGGACAATTGTGCGGGGTAGGTATTGGGTGCCCAGGCGTGCTCAACCTCAATACAGGAATGCTCATCAAGGCTCCTAATTTGGGATGGAAAGACGTCCCCATCCAAGATATTTTAGCAAAAGAATTTGATGCACCAGCCGCCGTCGCCAACGATGTGGATGCAGGAACCTTTGGCGAGTTCACCTGCGGAGCAGGAAAAGGCGCAACTTCCGTGTTTGGCATCTTTCCGGGTACCGGAATCGGGGGCGCACTGATTTACGAAGGTAAAATATTCAAAGGGCGTAATCAAAGTTGTATGGAGATCGGCCACCTGCAAGCCGTTCCCAACGGCCCCCTTTGTGGATGTGGACGCAAAGGATGCCTCGAAGCTGTCGCAGGTCGCCTCGCAATTTCCACCGCAGCTTCAGCCGCCGTCATTCGCGGTCAAGCCCCTTGGTTGCAAAAAAATGTGGGAAGCGACCCTGCGAATATCCGATCAGGTGCACTCGCAGATGCGGTCAAAAACGGCGATAAAATCATTGAAGAATTGATTATCGATTCCTGTAATTCTCTCGGTAAAGTTTTAGGGGGTATCGTCAACTTGTTAGCCCCGGATGTGATGATTATCGGTGGAGGTTTGGCAGAAGCTATGCCTACGTTATATCTCGAAACCGTGCGCACGGCAATGGAACCTAAAATAATGAATGCCTTCATCGGCAGTTGTGAATTACGTATCGCCCAATTGGGCGATCACGCCACCGCCTTAGGGGCGGCCGCATGGATTAAATCCCAACAGGAGCAAGTATGAATCCCCGTACCGTAGCCGTAATTGATATTGGAACCGCCAGCATTCGCATGGCACTTGCAGATATTAATAATGACGGGCAAATCCAATTCCTTGAAAAGCTCAATCAATCTGTTCGCCTCGGACAAGACGTTTTCACCAAAGGCCGCATCCGTCGCTCAACCATTGAGGCCTGTGTGCGCACTCTGGAAAGCTTTCAGCAGGTGATGCGAGAATACAAAGTTGAGAAACAAAATATTCGTGCCGTTGCAAGTTCTGCCGTTCAGGAAGCCTCAAACCGTGAATCCTTTTTAGATCGTGTGGCCATGGCCACAGGTATCGAAATTGAAATTGTGGATGATGCAGAAGCCACCCGCCTCACCTACCTGAGCGTACTCCCTTTTATCCGCGATCGCCGTACCAAAACCACAGAACATACCATGGTGCTGGAAGTGGGTGGCGGACGTACTGAAATTTTGGAACTCAAAAACCAAAATATCGTGGAGACCCGCGTAATGCGTTTGGGCTCTTTGCGGATGCGAAATCATTTGGAGCAACAACGTACCCCCCGCGAACAAGTCAGAGAAGTTTTAGAACAAGAAGTGTCTAATTCTCTTCACCAAATGCGGGACGAATTTAATGAGGGGAACCCCTCCATGATTCTCTTGGGAGGAGATGCTCGTTTTGTAGCCATGCAAGTGAATCCAGAGTGGAAACGGAACAGTCTACAACCTGTTTCCCTTAAAAAATGGAAACAGTTAACCGACACCATTCTGGGCATGAGCACAGAACAATGTGTCGAACAATATCACCTTACTTTCGCAGAAGCAGAAACCTTAGGCCCGGCACTCTATACCTATGGTCGCTTTGCCGAAAACTTAGGGTGTAAAACCCTCAGGGTCAGCGCTTTCAGTATGCGGGATGGTCTGATCCAAGAACTCTCTCAAGAGGAAGGATGGACTGAAAATTATCAGGAACAAATGCTGGACTCCGCCATCCAGTTGGGTCGTAAATATTCCTTGGATGAACATCACGGAAATGAAGTCGCCAACCTCTCTCTTCAGTTGTTTGATGAACTTCGGGATGAACACCATCTCGGTCCACGCTTTCGAGTACTGTTGCAGATTTCTGCACTCTTGCATGAAATCGGCAGTTTTATCGCCGCAACGAGTCATCATAAGCACTCCATGTACATTTTAGCCAATAGCCCCATCTTTGGACTGGGCCGTAGAGACAGTAAAATCGTAGCCAATATCGCCCGTTACCATCGTCGCTCCGCCCCCAAATCTAGTCACCCCTATTATCAACAGTTACCCCGACATGACCGCATGGTGGTTCAACAACTCTCTGCCATCCTTCGGGTAGCTGATGCGCTCGCACGTTCGCGAGGTCGACGTATCAATAAAATTTTATGTGAACGCCACGAAGAAACCCTCTTTATTCGGGTTCCTGGCGTCGACAATCTGCATTTGGAAAATTCCGCCATGCAGGTGAAAGGAAAAATGTTCGAGCAGGTATTCGGAATGAACGTAATTTTAGTGAAAGGATAACATCATGAGTCGTGCACAATTTATAAATCGTGAAAGCAGTTGGTTGGATTTCAATAACCGGGTTTTAGAAGAGGCGCAAGATGCCCAAAATCCACTTTTGGAACGACTGAAATTTATCGCCATTACCAGTAACAACCTCGATGAATTCTTCATGGTTCGCATGGGGTCTTTACATTTTCTACAAGGCTCCGGCCGTACCCAACGGGATCCCAGTGGTCTCAGTCCCGCAGAGCAACTCCGGGGCGCCAGTGAAAAAGCAAAAGAACTGGTCAAAAACCAATACAGCTGCTTTCACGAAGAAATTAAACCTGCAATGAACGAGGCGGGCATCCTGCGCATTACCCCTGAAAGTGCCAATCAGGAACAACGTCGGCAACTACAAACGCTGTTTGAAAATGAACTGGCCCCTACCCTTACACCCGCGGCCGTAAATGAGGACGGACCCGTACCTTCCTACCCCAACCTCGCCTTGCAATTGCTGGTGCGACTCAAAGACGTCACCAAAGACAAAAAACGCCAACAACGTTTAGCCATCTTACCCATCATAGGCGATATCGACCGTTTCATTTCTCTCCGCGTAAAAGAGGGCTATGGATATATGGCGGTGGAGGATGTGATCGCCATGCATATTCAACACTATTTCCCTTCTGATGACGTGCTGGAGGTCGTTCCTTTCCGTATCACACGGAACGCCGACATGGCCGTCTCTGAAGATGAAGCCTTGGATCTGGTTACCCAAATGGATGCAGTGCTTAGTGAACGGAAAGTCAGTGACTGCGTACGGATTGAATTACTAGACAATGCCACCTTGGTCGCAGAACGAAGCCTTCGAAAAATATTTTCGGTAAGCGAACGGGAGATTTATCGGGTGACGGGTCCGCTAAACTTTGGTGATTACTTCAGTATCGCAGGCCTGCCCGGATACGACCATTTGCGTCAGGAAGAATGGCCCCCCTGCCCTGCGGAAAAAATGGATCTTAGCAAATCAATTTTCGACCAAATCACCACCAGTCCCCGATTGTTTCATCATCCCTATGATTCATTTGATCCGGTTGTAAAAATGATCGAACAGGCTGCGGAAGACCCTCAGGTTATCGCCATTAAACAGATTTTATATCGGACCAGCAAAAACTCTCCCATTGTCACAGCACTCATGCGTGCCGCAGAAAAAGGAAAGAGTGTGACGGTGATTGTAGAACTGAAAGCCCGTTTTGATGAAGCCCGGAATATCGAATGGGCACGCAGCATGGAACAAGCCGGCGTCCAAGTCATTTACGGTGTGAAAGGGTTTAAAACGCATGCAAAATTATTGATTATTGTTCGGAGAGAGCCCGGGGGTATCCGGAGATATTTACATCTCGGCACCGGCAATTATAATGAAGGTACAGCCAAACTCTATACCGACATCAGTTATTTAACCTGTGACCCAGACTTAGGAATCGATGCCTCGATGTTTTTCAATACCATCACCGGCTTCAGTCAGCCCCAAACCTTTCGACGTTTGGCTGCCGCGCCACTCACCTTGCGGGACACCCTCTTGCAGATGATCGATGGCGAAATCGAACGCGCCAAACAGGGTCAAAAAGCTCACATTCGGGCCAAATTCAATTCATTGGCGGACACCGTCATGATCAAAGAACTCTACCGGGCCTCAAAAGCAGGTGTCAAAATCGAATTGCTGGTACGGGGAGTCTGTTGCTTACACCCAGGCATCCGCGGACTCAGTGAAAACATTCGCGTGGTGAGCATCGTCGACCGCTTTTTAGAGCATTCCAGAATTTTTTGGTTCCGTCACGGAGGCAATCCCCGGGTATTTATCGCCAGTGCTGACTGGATGACCCGCAACTTGGATAAACGGGTAGAATTAATGACTCCGGTAGACGAACCTGCATTACGCGAAGAACTCGAACACATCCTCGAAACAGGATTAAAGGACAATGTAAAAGCGCGCGAACTTAAATCCGATGGGTTTTATCATCGCATCAGGCCCCAAGAGAATGAAAAACCATTGCGTAGCCAAGAGATTTTATATAAAGAATCTCAAGCGCGGTCTAACCGTAGCAATCGCAGTCGTCGTACAACTTTTGAACCTCATCGTCCTCGAAAACGGAATAGCAAAAAATGATCCCACACCTCTTTCATCCTCACATTTCCACTTGGGGCGAAGGTCCCGTCTGGTGGCAAGATCACTTCTATTACGTAGACATCACTGGCCATCTCTTGGGCCGTATAGATCCTGTTTCAGGTGAAAATAAAACTTGGGATGTCGGACAACGAATCGGGTTTGCCCTCCCCTGTAAAGACGGACGCTGGATTTGGGGTGGAGACAAGGGATTATTTTTTATCGATCTCTCAACGGGAAAATCGACTTTCATTACGGACCCTGAATCAGAACTCCCTGACAATCGCTTTAACGATGCGGCCGTCTCCCCTGACGGACGCTTGTTTGCGGGCAGTATTGCCACCACCAAAGTAAAAGGTTCAGCAAACCTCTATCGCATGGATTCAGATCTTTCCTGTCATCTCGTTTTTCCACAGGTCACCAATTCTAATGGCATGGGGTGGTCACCAAATGGTAAACGTTGCTACTACATCGATACCCCCAGCTACAATATTCGCCGATTCGACTACGATCAAAACTCCGGCGTCATCAGCAATGAAATCATTCTCTTCAACACTGAAGCTGACTATGAAGGCGTGCCAGATGGGATGTGCGTCGATAACGAAGAAAACCTTTGGATTGCCTTTTGTCATGGCGGATGCGTTGTCAAATTTGATCGCAATGGCGACTTTCTAGAGAAAATTGACTTCCCCACCATCGAAACCACCTCTTGCTGCTTCGGAGGTCCAAAACATCAAGATCTCTACGTCACCACCGGCACCAGTGCAGGCACCCAAGACGAGCCCGATGCAGGAAAAACCTTCATCATCAAAAATGCGGGACAAGGTCTCCCCCAAGTTCCTGTAAACATTTAGAGCTCAAATCTAAAGGAGTCTCCAGTTGAGAGACTCCTGACTCTAAAATTCAGTCATCCAACGCAGCCACAGCTTGCTCCAACTGATCCGCTTCATCCGCATTTAAACTTCGATTCGTCCGTTGATTACTTTGCTGAATATCATGAAATTTCACATAATATTTAAAGCGGGTATTTTGTGGGAGGTTTACAAAACTCATGACTTTAGTAAGCACCTTTTCCGGACGGGAAAGCAAGTCGGAATAGGCCACCTCCAAGGCATCGCCCTCTGGTAACTTTGCCATTTCTTCTTTGTACAACTCATGAAACCAACGGACCAAAATCCCACAAAAATTGAGTGGGCTTTGCGGAAGATCATCCATTCGTTTTTTCAACGCTTCAGGCATCAAGGTTTTCCATTGCTCCCGCGCTTCCCAAACTTTTAAATTCGCACCATCTGCCCGCTTCACCATTTGATACGCCACCGAACGTGGATCCCGAATCACTTGAATAAATTTGGCCTCCGGGAAAATGGCCCGCATATAATCAATACGGGGAAAGCCACTGTACTCCGCAACAAAACGGTTCCGGCGTTGCACATGACAAATTTGCTTCACCGCCTCCACGACCCGATCAGCCTCCGAGGCATCCACCTGTGTAGCTGCAGGCACAAAGGGCTCATGGTCTGCTGGCGTAAACGAATGCAAATAATGCTCCCAAAAGGCTTCCCCTACGGCAGGTTCGGGCACACTTTTCCAATAGGAACGCCTCTCTAAATAAAATTCGCCCAACAAAGGCCAATTCAATTTGTTTGCCCGGACAGCTAAGGAAAGCTTTTCCGGATTATCAGCTAACTTTTGAGGAATCCATCCCACATTTTTGGGAACAGTTAAAAAATCCAGCAATAAACGACTCCCAGAACGAGGAGCGCCCACCACAAATACCATATCAGGCAAATCATGCTTACTCATAACCTGCACTTTGAGAAGAGCGGACATTTAAGTCAACCTTCTTTCCTCAAATACCCCCTCCTGCCCCTACGGGAGAGAAACAGAGGCCGATCTATCGATTTCCAGCCACCACCCGATGATGAACGATCACTGCAAGATTGACAGAGGGCATCTATTTCCTCATAGATCCCTACCTTTCCCCAACCCCCACTTTCCCATGAATTCTAACGAAATCCGCCAAAGCTTTTTAGATTTTTTCGCCAGTAAAGATCACCAGATCGTTCCCTCAGCCTCCCTGTTGCCCAGTTCACCGAACCTGCTGTTCACCAATGCCGGCATGAACCCTTTTGTCCCCTACTTCCTCGGGGATCGCGACGCACCCACCCCACGCATTGCGGATACCCAAAAATGTATCCGTGCCGGTGGCAAACACAATGATTTAGACGATGTGGGCTACGACACCTACCACCAAACCTTCTTTGAAATGCTCGGTAACTGGTCTTTTGGCGATTACTTCAAACAGGAAGCCATCGCTTGGGCTTGGGAATTACTGACCGGTGTTTGGGGCTTCCCCAAAGACCGCCTCTACGCCTCAGTGTACAAACCGGGCGAAGGCGATCCCGCCGATTTCGATCAAGACGCCTACGATATCTGGGAAAAACTGTTCATCAAAGAAGGCTTGGATCCAAAGGAGCGCATCGTCTTCGGCAATAAGAAAGACAACTTTTGGATGATGGGGGACACCGGTCCTTGTGGCCCCTGCTCTGAAATTCATATCGACCTCACCCCCGAAGGCAAAGACGGTGCCAAACTGGTCAACATGGATAGCCCATGGTGTATCGAAATTTGGAACTTGGTCTTCATGCAATACAATGCGGGAGAAGATGGCAGTTTCAAAGAACTCGCCGCCCAACACGTCGACACCGGTATGGGCTTTGAACGCGTGGCCGGCATCATGGCCACCACTCAAAACTTTACCGACTTCTCGCAGCCTCCCAGCAATTACAATGCGGATCTGTTTGCAGGCATCTTTAAAACCATTTCCGAGCTTTCCGGCCTCACCTATGGCGCCACGTTACCCGTTGATCCGGCCAACCCCACCGAAACCGAAACCAATGATATTGTCTTCCGGGTGCTGGGTGACCACATTCGCACGCTCTGTTGCTCCATTGCCGACGGCATTCTGCCCGGCAATGAAGGCCGCAACTACGTGTTGCGCCGTATCCTGCGTCGCGCAGTCATGTACGGACGCCGCCTCAATCTCCCCGCCGGTTTCTTCGTGAAATTGGTCGATCCGACCATCGAAAATCTGGGTGGTATTTTTCCCGAACTTCGGAATCAAGCCGACATGATTAAAAAAGTCATCTCCGCCGAAGAAAGTGCCTTCGACCGCACCTTGGATCGTGGCATGAACCTCTTTGCATCCGTCGCCGATAAAGCCGAGGGCGCCATTTCCGGTGAAGATGCTTTTACCTTGTACGACACCTACGGCTTCCCGCTAGACCTCACTGAAATTTTGGCCAGAGAACGTGGATTAACCGTTGATCAGAACGGCTTTGAAAAAGCGATGGACATCCAACGTCAACGCGCACGTGACAGTCAGAAAAAGAGTGTCATCACGGTTGCAGGTGATGGTGAAGCCACCGAATTTGTAGGGTTTGATCCCGCCAACTGGTCCAACTTTGACAGCGAGGTTCTGGAAATCATTGAACAGGATGGTAACCGCTATCTGGTCACCTCCGCGACCCCCTTCTACGCCGAAATGGGCGGACAAGTAGGCGATCAAGGCATGGTCACCTGGGAAGGTGGCGAAAGCAAAATTATCGATACCATTCGTGACGGCTCCGGACGTCATTTGCATAAAGTCGCCAGCTCCATGAGCGCGATTGCCCCGGGTACAGCAGTTAAACTGACGGTTGATGCCTCTCGCAGACGCGATATTCAACGCCACCATTCCGCCACGCACATTCTCAATTGGGCCTTGCGCAAAGTGCTCGGCACCCATGTGTTACAGGCCGGATCTTACGTAGGGCCCGATCGCCTGCGCTTTGATTTCAACCACTTTGAATCTGTAACAGCCGATCAACAACGTGAAATCGAAACCCTGATCAATGATGCCCTCATTGAAAACGACGGGGTCCATACTTTTGAGACTGCGTTTGATGATAAACCCGAAGAAGTCATCGCCACCTTCGGCGAAAAATATGGAAATGTCGTGCGGGTCGTAGATATCGGGGGATTCAGTAAAGAACTTTGCGGTGGAACCCACGTTCAGCAAATCGGTGAAATCGGACAACTGCGTCTGGTGAGTGAAAGTAGTATTTCTGCGGGGGTTCGCCGAATTGAAGCCGTATGCGCCAAAGAAGCCACCCAATTCACCAGCCGCGAACACGAGCTCTTGCAGTCAGTCGCATCAGCCCTCAGCGTCAAAGCCAACGAAGCCCCCGACCGGGTGCGTGAACTGGTGAAAAAATTGAAAGATGCAGAAAAAGAAATTTCAAATCTGCAAGCCGAAGCCGCCAAAAACCAAGCAGGCGACTTGGTTTCTCAAGCCGAAGAAATCAATGGTGTCACCTTTCTCGCTGCCGCCATGGAAGGCGTCGATTCTCAAGGACTCAAAGACGCCATGGACGATCTCCGGGTTAAACTCGATCCCGCAGTCATCGTACTGGGCGGATCGGCCAACGGTAAAGTCTTCTTTAACCTCTCGGTCGCCGAAGCCTGCCAGGCCCAAGGCGCCCATGCGGGTAAACTGATCGGCCCCATTGCCAAAGTTTGCGGCGGTGGTGGCGGAGGCAAAGCCGACCGGGCACAAGCCGGTGGCAAAGATCCCTCCAAGCTCAACGAAGCCATTGCATTGGCGAAAAGTTTGATTGCCGAACAAGTGGGCTAATCCCCCTCGTCCCTATGACACAACAAACAGCCTATCGCGTTTCATACACAATAGGCTGGCTTATTTTTGTAGCAGCTCTTTCGCAATGGCGTCTGCTCGAAATCCCTTTGCTCATGTTTCCCATCAGTATTTCTCTGGGTCTGATCATGAGCCTCAGCGTTTATTCTGTGTGGGGATGTGCGGTGGGCGGAAGCATTGGCCTGCTCAAACAACAAACCTGGGGATACCCCCTCATCTATACGAGCCTCCTGTGTATGACCTTTGGATGGAAGATGCCCTTCATCCCTCTGGTGAACGCATGGTTACCTGAAGAAAATAGCGCATGGATCATGTGGGGACTGAATAGCCTCATGGTAACTCTCATGGCTTATTGTCACTATCGCGTTACGCCGAAAGCAGAAATTCCAACGCCCTAAACGGCTCCAACATCTTCCTACACTTCTCCTTTACATCTCCCTCTCCCCTCCCCATTGAATACCCCCATGATCAAATCCGCAGTTTTTCTTAGTTGTTTCTACTCCCTTGTCTTCGCACAAACCTTAACCATCACTTCTGCAACAGGTTTGATTCCAGATCTCTTGGGTCTACCTTCGTCCGTAAGCCGTTTGGAAGCAAATCGCGTGATCGCAAATGACCAGCCTGAGAAATTTGTTTTTGTGGAAATTTATCTCGATGTCGCATGGGAAGACGCCAGCGACCTCCGCTTCACCATGGATGAGGTCTCGGTAACAAATGGAACACAGGTATGGAAACCTGTGGCTCTGGCCACGATCGACGGTCGCATGAAAAGCAATATGCGCTCACCACTGAAGCAAAAGGTAAGTATCCGAAAGAACAACCAGCTTTCTGAAACAGAAAAACAATCGGCCCGTTTTTGTGCAGTATTTTACAATTTGCCCGCAGGCGAATTGACAGTACAAGTGAAAGAAGCCACGGCAGTTTTCACATCCGAAGCAGGGCAACTCGAAGAAAAACATCTGCCGAAAATCAAAGTCTTAGAGAGCACTCTCCATAAAGAATTTGTAAAAGAAGCTCCCAAAACCATACCCTTGGTTCCAAATGTTCAGGAGAAAATCGTTCCGTTGACGGGCGAAATCTTGTCCTTAAAACTTCAGGTGCTGAGCCAAGATCCCAACAGCATTGGGGGAGATGCGCAGTACCTCTTTAAGCCTTCAGACTTCAGCCTCGTAAGCGGAAATCAATACATCCCCTTTCATACCCTTGTCGGACGTTCAAACTTGATGGATGATTCAATTTTCACCCTCAGCACCATACCGTCCCCCCAAGATTTCCAGGAACAAAATGAGAAGGGGGTCACGCTTGAAATTCTGTTTTTAGTGGATCCCGCTGATACCACTTGGGATCTCTATTTTGGAAAAGTAAAAATAGATACCATCACCCTCTAACCTCAGCGTATAAAGACCCTCATCCGACTCAAAAACGTCAAACCTGACCGGAAGAGAGAACGGAACCGAAAAAGTATCTGACAGGCGCCTGGCCATTTCCGGAAATCTGAACGCCGTCAGACAAGCGTGAAATGACGCTAGGGCTGTAAATAATCCACCGAATGCTCCCTTCTAGCCACCTCATGCGTGGCATATTTTTCCAGGGAAGGAGATTTTGACAGTTTCCTGTAGGGCTCAAGCTGAGACAGCGTCGAAACCTCACTTTCCAATCGTAAAACCACTAAATCCCCCTTGACGATGCTACGTAGATCCTATATATTATTACTAATAAAAACTTAATTTGGAGAATATTTATGGCATTTTATCATACAAAATTATCAATCAGCTCACTCAGCCTCTACATGCTGAGCCTTGCCTCAGCCGCGATCATTACCACGAGCGATGATGGCTACATTCGGGAGGGACAAGCCACCACCGTTCAAGGTGGAGGGGTCACCGAGGATTTGCGTGTACGGTCTGATGGTTCCGCAAATAATGACAATGTCCGCAAAGCCTATCTCAAATTTGATCTCACAGGAATGAATGCGGACTTAAGCCAATCCGCAACCTTCAACACCACCATCAGCTATCGCGCAAATATTCAAAATGGAAATCGTATTTTTTATTTTTATGGATTGGATGCCGGCTTCACACCCTCGGGTACTGAACTCGGAACAGACTGGGATGAAACGGCACTAACGTGGAACAATGCACCGGCCAACGATTCCGTCACAAACATTGACCGGGGATTCACGGACGACGCATCCCTGATTTACACCGCTTCCAACCAGTACGGTTCTGCTGTGGGTAAAGAATACAACATCACCATCCCCACCTTGGGCGATTATGTTCAAGCTGACAATACCCTCACCCTAATGATTTCATGGTCGGATACAGTGGAATACGGCTTTGGATCCAAAGAAAACAGTACGGAAGCCTACCGCCCCACCCTTGAATTTGCGACCATTCCAGAACCGGGATCCGTTGTACTCATGCTGATCGGGGCCGCGGGTCTTTTGATCTTCCGTAGACGGAAATAATGCTTCCCGGTTTATCGTAAATCCTCAGTTGATTTATGAGGGTTGGGGCATCGGGCAGGATGCCCTCACTCCTTTTTGCTTATCATCCATAAGGTTGGCGTTCGGAAAAATGGAGCGAGGGCATCCTGCCTGTTTTTTGTTTCGAACAAATGAACAGCCCCCCCAATTGAGAGAGTAACTTCATTTGAAGTGCTTTCAAAAAGCCAATATCGAACCCGTGAGGTTCAGTCATTTGGCCAATTCACCTAGGGCATTTTTATAACGTTGCATCCCCTTTCGGGTTATAGCCATCTTCTCTTCAAAATCAGGATCTCCTCCGCTAATACGCAAAGAGGACTCAGAAGCTTCGCTAAGATACACCGCATCTCCCTCCTGCACATGCAAAGCCTGCAAGGCCTCTTTAGATAAAAAAATGCCGTAAGAGTTTCCTATTTTCCGAATTTTGGTTTTGCCGATTATGTTATAACATTAGTGGCAACTCCAAAAAATGCCAACGTATTCTAAAAGATCAGGCTGCACCACGCACTGGGCTGGAAGGAAATTCCAAGGCAAAAGAGCAAAAAAGAGGTCAGGAAAATCCTGACCTCTTTTTACATTGAGAGCGGACGCTCTGACAAGCGCCCCCCCCCTACGCGTTATCCTGCGCTCAAACGCCGAATTTCCGTTCGATCACGGCATGCAAGTGGTCCTGCATGTTTTCGAAGGGAATGCGCTCAATCACTTCGTCAAAGAACCCCATCACCAGCATCCGGCGGGCTTCCCCTTCAGGTATACCGCGGGAGCGTAAGTAATAGAGTTGCTCTTGATCAATATTGCCAAAGGTTGCTCCATGACTACAGGCCAACTCGTCGGCATCAATGATTAGTCCGGGAAGCGAATCCGCACGTGCGGTGGAATCGAGGACCAAGTTGTTGTTGGTTTGATACGAATCCACACCCACGCAATTTTTAAGCGCACGAATAATACCTTGATACACAGAATACCCATTGTCCTTCACCGCCCCTTTGTAGAGCATGTTGGAGTAAGTATCGGCCGAGGAATGGTACTGCAGGGTTTTCTGATCAAAATGCTGATCACGGTCCGCAAAGAACATGCCACCCAAATAGGCGTTGGCGTTAGGCTCACAGACATCACAGCCTACGGTCATCTTGCTCACCTTGCCTCCTACAGTCATACTGAAGAGATTGACTTTGGCATCGCGTTTAACCCGCGCCCAGTCCTCTCCGATATGAAGCCCTTCATTGCCCCAGTCCTGAAGCGAAACCAATTTCACGTCCGCAGCGGCATCCAACAGCAATTCGCGTCCGCTGATGCACAAGGTTTTCACATCATCCGGAGAGGTAAATTGTTCTGCAATCGCAAAGCGGGTCAGACTTTCAGCCACCACCACCAAACGAGGTAACAATACCGTCCCGGCTTGATCATTGTGATAACGAATCAAAATCCCACCTTTCAAGTCCACACCTTTTTTCGCGTAGATAAAGAATCCTACGTTCCAGAAGGCACCATTGAGATCGAGAAATTTACGTTGTTCCCCCGGCACCATCGCGGCACCTAAGGATTGCTCCAACAAGGTGGTGTGTTCACGGGCCGCCTGATCCAAAGGCATAACCACCAGAGATCCATCGGTAAGTACCCCGTTGCAATCTTCAATGGCAATCCCTTCAGAAGAGACGCTGATCACAACGTCGTAATTGGAATCTTCGGGAACCGCTTGATAAGCGGCTGCCGTTTCAGGAATTTCCAGTGGACTGAATGTAGCAATTTTGAACAGGTCAGGATCCATGCGGCGGTATTCCTCATGGAACCGGTCGGGATTCGGGATCTGCGCATACGAATCATATGCAGCAGTACGTTTGGCCTGCAACAGCGCATGCTCACCTTTACGGGCGCTTTCCAACAGGGTTTCGTCAAATCCGCCCAACAAGGACGGGGTATCAGTTAAGGGTAAATTTAAAGTCGGCATAAGTTTATTCCCGGGTCAGCCAATGCTGCCTTCGAGTTTAATTTCAAGGAGTTTAATTGCTTCCACGGAAAATTCGAGGGGCAGTTTTTTGAATACATCCTTACAGAATCCTTTGACCACCATGGAGGCGGCATCTTCTTCGGAAAGACCACGGCTTTTCAGATAGAACAACTGATCTTCTGAAATCGTCGAGGTGGTCGCCTCATGCGCCAAATGCGCGGAGTCGTCCTCGGATTCAATATAGGGGAAGGTATTTGCAGAGCAGTCGCGTCCAATCAACAGGGAATCGCAGATGGAGTGGTTACGGGCATTACTCGCCCCTTCCACCACTTTCACCAAGCCCCGGTAATTATTACTGGAGTACCCGGCAGAAATTCCTTTCGAAATAATGGTACTGGAGGTGTTCTTACCTACGTGAATCATTTTAGTACCGGTGTCGGCCTGCATGTGATTATTGGTGAAGGCCACGGAATAAAATTCTCCCACACTGCCATCTCCTTCCAACACACAACTGGGGTATTTCCAGGTAATGGCCGCGCCTACTTCCACTTGCGTCCAAGAGATTTTACTTTTGCGACCGCGGCAATGGCCACGTTTGGTCACAAAGTTATAGATCCCGCCTTTGCCTTCTTCATCACCGGCGTACCAGTTCTGAACCGTAGAGTATTTCACGTCGGCATTTTCCAAGGCCACAATCTCCACCACCGCGGCGTGCAATTGATTGGTATCACGCGCCGGAGCCGTACAGCCTTCCAAATACGAACAGGTCGCATTGTCATCACACACGATCAGCGTCCGTTCAAACTGACCTGTATCCGCCGCGTTGATCCGGAAGTAGGTGGACAGTTCCACCGGACAGGTCACACCCTTGGGAATATAACAGAACGACCCATCGGTGAAGACCGCGGAGTTCAATGCGGCATAAAAGTTATCTCCGGGAGGCACGACCGTCCCCAAATACTGTTTAACCAGATCCGGATGTTTTTGAATCGCTTCAGAAATACTGCAGAAAATGATCCCCTGCTCTTCCAACAATTCTTTATGGGTGGTTCCCACCGAAACGGAATCGAAAACCACATCCATGGCTACACCCGAAAGCGCATCGCGTTCGCCCATGGGAATGCCCAGACGCTCAAAGGTTTTGAGCAATTCAGGATCCATCTCCTTCATGTCCACAGGTTCTTTCGGCGCGGAGTAGTAATGAATATCCTGAAAATCAATTTCCGGCATATCCAAGAAAGCCCAATCCGGATTTTTCATTTTCTGCCAACGGCGGAACGCTTTTAAACGCCATTCCAACATCCATACCGGCTCGTTTTTCTTGGCCGAAATAATGGCAATCACCTCTTCATTGAGGCCTTTGGGGATGGTATCAGTTTCAATATCGGTAAAAAAACCGTATTTGTACTCTTGTACCAGGTTACTGTCTGTTTCGAAATCGGGCATATGCTGCTCCTTTGAATCGTGCTTTTAAAATTATACGGTGGCCGCAAGTTGATCACGTACCCAGTCGTAACCGTTTTCTTCCAGTTTTTTGACCAATTCCGGTCCGCCGGACATCACTACTTTTCCTTCCATGAGAATGTGAAGGAACTGAGGGGCAATGTAAGTCAGGATACGCTCGTAATGGGTGATGACCAACAGACCCAATTCAGGGCCTCTCATTTTGTTGACCCCTTTGGCCACAACCTGCAACGCGTCAATGTCCAAACCAGAATCTGTTTCATCCATAATGGCGATCGATGGTTTAAACATCATCATCTGTAGGATTTCCATGCGTTTCTTTTCGCCACCGGAGAAGCCTTCATTAAGGCCCCGATTCGCAAACGCTTTGTCCATGTCTAAATAGTCCATGTTTTCACGCATTTCTTTCAAGAAAGGTCCAGCAGGTGCTTTGCCTTCAGGATGACGCGCATCTACCGCTTTTTTCATGAAGTTGGAAATGCTGACCCCAGGAATCGCCACGGGATATTGAAAACAGAGAAACAGACCCGCCAAGGCGCGTTCATCCGGATCCATTTCCAAAATGCTTTCGCCGTTCAACAGGATATCCCCTTCAGTCACTTCGTAATCGGGATGCCCCATGATCACAGAAGACAAGGTACTCTTGCCAGAACCATTGGGTCCCATTAAAGCATGGACTTCCCCTTTGTTAATTTCCAAGTTTACGCCTTTGAGGATTTTGATGTCGCCCGTGCGGGCGTGAAGATTTTTAATTTCTAAATATGCCATGATGTTAAGTAAGAGTGAGTAAGTGGTTAAGTTGTTTTTCAGGTAAAATATTTAAAAGAGTGACTTCTGCATACACATCAGAAAACTCCGTGCTGAGCAAAAAATTATAGATCAAAGCCCAAATCAAGTTTGGCTTCATCCGTCATGCGCTCTGGGCTCCATGGCGGCTGCCAGACCAAGTCAATTTGTACGTCTTCCGCACCTACGGAGAGACAGGATTCACGAACGTCATGAATGATCATAGGGCCAAAGGGACAAGCCGGTGAGGTCAAGGTCATCTGAATCCCCACGGTTTTGTCTTCCAACACGTTCACCTCATAAATCAGTCCCATATCCAAAATATTATATTGGATCTCGGGATCAATCACGTTGCGCAAGACATCGCGTACAGATTCTTCATTCAAAACAGCAGGTTCATTCATAGACTCATCTCCGGGTTCAAACCTGTAAAGGCAGGTAGTTCCAGTTCGTTTAATAAATCGTTTAACTTCATTTCATGCAAATGGGCAATCGCCCTACGCTCCATTTCGCGCACAACTCCTCGAACATAACAGGACGGAAACACGCTTAGAATGGTGTGCGCCTGTTGACGCTGAGGCGGACTTTTTTTCATGGCCGTAATAACATCACCCAATTGTAAGTCATCTAGAGGCCTTTGCAACTCGTAGCCCCCCTGAACCCCCTTCACCGCGGTCAACAAACCCGCGCGGGATAACTTTTGCAACACTTTCCCCAAATGAGGCTCAGGAATATCATAACGCTCAGACAACTCACGGGTACTCACCCGCGACCCTGGATCCATGCGATCCAAGTGAAACAGCGCTACCAGCGCATACTGTGTTTGTTTTCCAAGTTTTATCATTGCCTATACAAGTTCAGATGTTCTATATGCATTAGATATAGCTTAAGTCAAAAATCTAAATACGACATTTTTAGTCGCCTTTGCAATCAGGAAGCGAATTTAATTTTGAAGCGAAGGGATGATCCATGACGCTTCTCTTCACATCATGCATACGCTTTTTTGCGGTGCAGGATTGCAGTTTTCCTTTCAATGGGTTTGATATTCTATTGAAACCATTATGACAGACACCACATCCTCTTCAGAAAGCAGCACTCCTAACGAACGCTTGATTTATGCGCCGGTTCAAAACCTGCGTTTATCTCCCCTTGCGCCTAAAAACGTACTGGCCTCTCCCGCGTTAATGGCGTCAGTAAAAACCTACGGCATTCTACAGCCCATTTTGGTGCGACCCAGTGCCGAAGGCTACGAAGTCGTCGCCGGATTCAAACGTTACCAAGCCGCCAGGGAAGCCGGCCTACAGGAAGTCCCCGTCCGTGTGTACCGCGTGGATGACGAAGCCCTCAGTGGCATTTATGCCGCGAGCAATGTGAGTGGTGATAGCAAACAACGGGTGGTAGTTCCCTCCTCAGGAGAATACAAACCCAGTGGAAAATTGGGTGGCCTGCTCGAAGAAGAACTCAATCGCGCTCCCAACGACATCCCCTATAAATCGGTCATGACCGTTGCGGGAATTATCATTTTACTCGTTTGGGGTGGGTTGGTACTCAAAAGCAAGTTACCCAAACGCGAGCCTAAACCTAAACCCGCCGCCACCGCGACCGCCATCGCTCAAACCACCACCGGAAATCAACATTCTTCCGGTAACCAAAATACCCAGAGCTCTTCAGGCCGCATCTCAGTGGCTCAATGGAAATTGCGACTCGCAGATGTGGATGGCATACGGGTAGAAGATGAATCCGGAGTGCCCCGTATTATTTTTGACAATGCCGTATTTAGCCGTTTGGTCACCATTGACGATAACCAAAAGCCCCGACTGAAAGAGCTGCTGCAAATCGTGGTTCAAACCAACCCCCGGGCCGTGCTGTCTGTGATTGGTCATACCGATAACGACCGCATTCGCCCCAACAGCGAATATCGAAGCAACGAATATCTCAGTGAACTTCGCGCCAAAGAAGTCATTAAATATTTGGAAAGCACGGGCTTAATTTCAAGCTCACAATTGCGTCCCATTGCCGGAGGCGCCAATGAACCGCCCTACCCCAATGACACCGCGGCCAATAAAGTAAAAAACCGCACGGTCTCTATCGAGATCATGCAACCCGCTTCTTAATTTTACCAACCCAACCTTATAAGGAACTTACATATGAAAACCTGCACCATCCAAACCAATAAAGGCGATATTGTTCTCGAGCTCTATGATGATCGCGCTCCCAAAACCGTGGCCAACTTTGAAAAATTGGCAAAAGAAGGCTTCTACGACGGTATCAAATTCCACCGGGTCATTGAAGATTTCATGATTCAAACCGGATGCCCACAAGGCACAGGAACCGGCGGACCGGGCTACACCTTCGAAGACGAATTCCACCCCGAATTGCGTCACACCGGACCGGGTATCCTGTCCATGGCCAATGCAGGCCCCAACACCAACGGCTCTCAGTTTTTCATTACACACGTCCCCTGCCCTTGGCTCGATGGCAAACATGCTGTATTCGGTAAAGTAACCACCGGACAAGACGTCGTAGACAGCATTGCCAAAGGCGATGAAATGATCAAAGTGACGATCTCTGAAGACTAAGTTTCTTTAACAGAATCGATAAAGAGAGGTCAGGTTCGCCTGACCTCTTTTTGTTCCTGCTCTTTCCTATTTTTCTAGGTCACTTTTCTTGCCCAAGGCATAAGCAAGTTCTTGTAAACTTTCCATAATACGAGCATCGACAACTGTCACATGCGCAGGGACTTTCACGTGTTTATAGGCCAAGTTCAAAATGGCTTTTACCCCTACCGCAACCAATTGCTCGGCAACCTCCTGGGCCGCAGCACTGGGAACCGCAATAATGCCAATATCGATTTGCATCTTGTCAGCTTGTGTAGCCAACTCATCCATCGACATCACTTGAACCGCGCCGTAGCTTTTGCCAATCAGTGATTCATCCTGATCAAACAACGCCCCGATATCAAAACCGCGACGAGCAAAGGCACCATGTTCCGCCAAAGCACGACCCAAATGCCCGGCACCAATAATGACCACATGATGCATAATATCTGCACCTAAAACCTGACGTAACACAGCTTCCAATTGACTGGTTTCGTAACCTTTTTTAGAGATGCCCCGCAAATCCATGTGCGATAAATCCTGCCGAACCGTTGAACTGGTCAAGCCCAAGGCATCGGCGATATCTTGAGAAGACGCCCATTCTACACCGTCTTCACGCAATTCTTGAACGTGCACTAAATACTTAGGCAAACGTCGGATGACAGGATGAGGAATTTGATCAGTTGATTGCATAGAAAGACACATTGAACAAAAACCCTTGGGAGGCAAGGCTTTCGTCTAAAATTTATCTTCAATCCCCATCACGTGAGAATATCCTCACCCCCAAAGACAAGGACTCGGCAATCGACGCCCGTGTTTCCAAAAAAGTGTAAGGTTCCTCATTTTTCCATGCCCACGTTTTCCCCACCACAAAAATCTTTACGGGTAAATCAGAGGCCTCAATCAGTTGTTCTGCTTCCACCGTGGAAATGACTTGGATGCCCATCATTCCATCAACTTGCGATAAGCTTGCGACCACCCATAAGGCCTCTTCCACCTGCACCACTTCGTCAATCGACAAGCGCCAGGTCGCATCAGGCACCATCATCTTTACCGAAAGTTTCTGCTCTTCAGCCTGCACCCCAGGAAGCATCAACAGCATTCCCACCATCCACCACATGCGTATTAAGTTTTTCATCCCTGTACTCCTTTCATCATTCTAAACCTGGAAATCCCATTTGTGTGGATCACCCTCACTCCTCGAGTCCATCATCCATAGGCTTCCATTCACAAAATCCCTGTGCCGGCAAATCGAGGGCCGCGTTAAACTTACTAGACATGTTTTGAAAGGCAATCAAAGCGGTAAGCTCCACGATTTCATCCTCTGAGAAATCTTTTTTCAAGGCCTCTATTTGTTCATCACTTACCCTCCGCTGACTGTCGGTAATGGTCTCCGCATAAATCAACGCCGCTTTTTCAGCCTCGGAAAAATGCACGCTGTTGGCAATGTCAGCTAACCCGTCTAACTTATCCTCGGCCCCTCCTTGGGCCAACACCCGCATGGCATTAAAATCGATACAGAACGCGCAGTGATTGATCTGCGAAACCCTCACCGTAATCAAGGCGCGCAACACAGGATCTAAAGGAGAGGAATTTCGTTCAAAGGCCTGAAACATGCGCAAAAAACGCCACAATAAAACCGGAGAACGTCCCCAAACTTGCGTAGGCAACAGAGTTTGTCCACGCGTGCGATATTGATTCCAATACATCAGGCGTAAACTCCAAGGATATTCATTTTTCTTTTTAGCACTTACACGTGACATATTTCATACCCTCCTTCGGGAAAGGTCGCCAGGCGACGGCACCGCCTTGATTAAACCTTGGGTGTATGGATCTTGAGGCGTCTCGATCACCTCAGTAGGTGTCCCCTGCTCGACCACTTTGCCTTGTTGCATCACCAAAACTTTATCACAAATGCGCTTCACCACACTCAAGTCGTGAGAAATAAACAGGTAAGCCAAGTTATGACGCTCACGCAAATCCAATAACAAATCGAGTACCTGAGCCTGAATCGTCACATCCAACGCACTAACCGCTTCATCGCAAATAATCAATTTAGGCGCTAAGGCCAAAATACGTGCGATGCAAATGCGTTGACGTTGCCCCCCACTAAATTCATGCGGGTAACGATACATCATATCGGCATTCAACCCTACTTCTTCCAACCAATGCGCAGCAAAATCGGGGTCGGTTTTTGACAACAATCCATGAACAATCGGCGCTTCCGTCAACAACGTCAATATCTTCATCCGACTATTCAAACTTGAATAGGGATCTTGAAAAATCATCCCGATCTCACGTCGGTAGGGACGCCAAGCATTCCCCCGTAATCGTTGCAGCTCCTGACCTGCAAACGTAAAGCGTCCCGAAGTGGATTTCTCCAATCCAATCAAGGTGCGTCCTAAAGTCGATTTACCACTACCGGACTCTCCCACCACCCCGACAGTCTCTCCGGGTTGAATCGTAAAACTTACATCGTCCACCGCCTTCACATGACCCACCGTCTTGGCCAACCATCCCCGCTTCACCGGAAACCAAGTTTTCAACCCTGACACCTCTAACAACGCTTTAGCCTGCGGAAAAGGTGGACGTGCAGGAGCATCATCCAAACGAGGAACCGCTCGCAATAGTTCACGGGTATACTCCTGTTGCGGAGCGGAAAATAAGGCTTCGGTTTCACCCGCTTCCACCAACTTCGCGTTTTTCATCACCAACACCCGATCGCAAAGTTCCCATACCACACCCATGTCATGCGTAATAAATAACAGAGAGGTCCGATCGTCTTTCATCTCCATCATCAAATCAAACACTTGCGCCTGTAGCGTCACATCCAATGCAGTGGTCGGTTCATCCGCAATGATCAATTGAGGTTCCAACATCAAGGCCATGGCAATAGTCACCCGTTGCCGCATCCCCCCACTATATTGGAAAGGATATTGATGTTGCCGAATCTCAGGATCAGGAATACCCACCTTCTCCAACCATCCGATTACTTTGGCATTTTTGTCTGCCTTGCTCATTTCCGGACAATGGATATCCAGCAGCTCCGTCAACTGATCCCCCACCGTTTTTAGCGGTGACAAGGCCGTCATGGGCTCCTGAAAAATTGCGGAGATCTGTGACCCGCGAATCTGTTGAAGTTCATCGATCGACATTTTCAAGATGTCCTGCCCTTCAAACAAAATGCGTCCGCCATCATAGCGTCCGGGCGGTGTCGGAATCAATCGCAACAATGACATTCCCGTAACCGTTTTTCCGCTACCTGACTCGCCCACCAACCCCACAACTTCTCCGGGCTGAATTTCAAACGAAACGTCATCCACCGCCTGAACCGACCGTTCATCATTATGAAAACTCACCGATAAATTTTCGACTTTCAATAAACTCATTATGCTTCCCAATGGGCCTCCCGTTTAGGGTCAAAGGCCGCACGCAATCCTTCACCAATAAACACACCCAGCAAAATCACCACAAACAACATCAGGGCCGGATACAAAATCAACCACCAGGCCTCACGATGGGTCTGGGCCTGACTTAACAAATTCCCCCAACTCGGCGTGCCGGGTGGCAATCCAAACCCCAGATAATCCAACGCACTCAGGGAGCCCACCGCGCCCACCAAACTGAAAGGAAAAAAGGTGATAATGGGCACCAGGGCATTCGGCAAAATATGTTTCCACATAATCCGCCCCGTAGGCAGTCCCAACGAAAGCGCCGCCTCGGTAAAGGGCTGCTTACGCAATTTTAAAAACTCCGCACGCATGTAATACGAAATGCCAATCCAATTAAAGATCGCATAGATAAACAGCAACAACCCAAAACTACGGCCAAAGACGGATCCCAAATAGATCATGGCGTAAAGAAAGGGAATCGAAGAATAGATTTCAATCACCCGTTGACCCACCATATCCACCGCGCCACCAAAGTAGCCTTGCAGGCCTCCCAAAAAAGATCCCAAGACCATACTGGATACCACCAAAATCAACCCGAAGAGCAAACTAATGCGCGTGGCATACAACACGATCACCAACACATCCCGTCCGCTGTCATCGAGCCCCATCGGATGATCCTTCACAGGGCGAAACGGATACTGCACCGTTTCCCGAATAAAATCGATACGCCAAAAGTCATCATTCGCATCGGTATACACCAGAGGTTCTACCGGAACCCGCTGCGCTTCCTCAAGTTTAGCATTGGCCTCCTCTTGAATGTCTGGAGGTAACCCACCCCACCACTCCGGACGTTTGGCATCCTCAGGCTGGGTTCGAAACACCGGACTTTCAGATCGTTCTTTGGGATTTTCGCGCAAGGTAATGCGGACAGAACGGGGTGCACGTCGCGCAGGTGTAAACGCGGGCAATGACCATTGAAAGCGACCTGATGCGTCGGCAAAGGTCTGCATCGGAGCCGGCTCATTTTTGAAACGAAGATCGATCGCTTGCTGCACATCCTCGGGCACAGTGGGATCATCTTCCCCAAAAAACCATGGCATGCCCGGACCTTCCCGCATCCCTCCTCTGCTGTTCATCTGCAAAGTAGCCACCCGCGTTTCTTGTCGGCGCTGCACCAACACTTCGTCCGACAACTCAATCCACTCCGGAGGTACCGCGGTATCCGGAGAAAAACGAATGGGCGCCCACAACATCCAATTGCCACTACCGGGAGCAAATGCCTCTGAGTGATCTAACTCATAATAGTTGGGCCGGGTTTGGGTGTCCTGACCCGTGAAGTCCCCCTGCGTCAACTCCTGATTCCATCGGGGAAAATACGTGTGCCCATTAAAACGCAGTACCCAAGGAGTATCGTTGGCAATCCATTCACTGCACAAGCTGGTCAACAATAACAAAAGCAACAGCCAAAAAGATCCGTAAGCACGTTTCATTTGTCTGAAACGCGCTAATTTTTCGCGAGTAGCCGGAGCGAGCAATGCCATCAATCCCCTCCTCCAAAGTCCATTCGGGGATCCACCACCAAATAACAAAAGTCCGTCAGTACCTGACCCAATAATCCCAGAATCGACTGCAAACAAACAATCCCGAGAAACAGAGGGTAATCGCGGCCAATAATCGCATTCAAACTCAACAGCCCTAAACCATGAATATCAAATACCTGTTCAATCAAAACAGACCCCGCAAACATCACCGTCAAAATGGATCCAATCCCGGTGACAATCGGAATCAACGAATTGCGCACGGCATGCCGCCACACTGCACGGTTCATCGTCCCCCCTTTCGCCAAAACGGTACGCACATAATCCTGACTAATTTGATCCAACAACGAATTCTTCATCAACAGGGTCATCACCGCAAAATTGCCCACCACATAACAGGTGACCGGCAGAAACAAATGCCATACCTGATCTTTGACCCGCCCCCACGCGGATAAACTTTCCCAATTGGGCGAACGGAACCCACCAATCGGAAACCAATCCAAAGCCCATTCTGTCGTCCCGCAAAACAACATTTTCAACACCATGCCAAATGCAAATGTCGGAAGGGCATACAGCGTAAATACGATCAGACTGCTCACCAAATCAAAGCGTTTCCCATTTTTTAAGGCTTTGGCAATCCCCAAAGGAATACAGATGATGTAGGTTAAAAACAGACTCGGTATACCAAAACTCAGCGAAATTGGGAAACGTTCCGAGATCAATTCCCAGGTGGTTTTATTGGTGTAATTAAAGGAATACGCTTTCATTCCCACCCGGTCGTGCACCATCCATATCCAGAAACGTTTCAGCAACGGTTTATCCAGATTATATACCGCTTTCAATTCCTCGATTTGCTCTTGGGTCATGGCCTGACTGGCCGCACCCGACGCGCCCCCTTCACTTCCCCCCATACGCATTTTGGCAATTTGTTGCTCCACAGGTCCACCCGGAACCAACTGCGTAAACAGAAAGGTCAGCAGGATAATCCCCGGAAAGGTCACCCCAAACAACAACAGCAGACGCTGCGCAAAATAGCGAAATCTATTCATAGGCAAAAAAATCCTACTGAAGAGGTTCCGCAGGAACCGTCAGAAACCCTTCACTAATATTCACCACTGACGGACGTCCGGGCAATTTACGTCCAGATTTTTTTGCAGCCTCCAGGTCAGCATTCAAATCAGGACTGGTCCACCATAAGGACTGCGCCGCACTTTCACTTCCATAGAGAGTCAACACCTGATCCGGCATATCAAAACGATTCCAGTACAACAATCGAACATAATTGGTGTGCCACAACAAAATATAGGGTTGCTCTGCCACTAAAAGCGCATCGATTTCACGCACAACCTCATGCCGCTTCTCCACATCAAATTCATCGCCAATACTATCGATTAAGGCATCGACCTTTTCATTTTTAAGTCCGGTAATGTTAAAGCCCGAAGGCGCATCTACATATTTACTGTGCCACATGGATTCGGGATCTTTAAACAGCCCGGCCGACCAAGAGGCCCAGGTCATATCGTAGTTATATTCATTCATATCCTTGGCCCATGAAGCCCAATCTTTTTGATCGATCACCAACTCAATCCCCACTTGCTCCAAGGACTTGCGATAGATCAAAAGAAAGCGATTGGAGGAAGGATCCCGAGTGAGAAAGGTCAACACAAAGGGTTTCCCATCTTTGGTCAGCTTTCCTTTTTCCAAGCTCCATCCGGCTTCATTTAATAACCGCAACGCCTCGGTCACATTATACTCAACCAAAGGGTTCGGATTTCCTTCAGGGTATAAATCAGGAAAGTAACTCGCGGTGAGTTCATACTGATTAAACATCAAGGTTTCATTCATACGTTGACGATCCAACAACATAGCCAAGGCCTTGCGCACCCGCAGATCTTGAAACAGGGGATTGCGCATATTCATGGCAAAACCCTGAAAGCCCGTAGGGTTTAGATTGTGAATAGCCTGCTTGATAATCCAATTTTGATCAAAGGCCTTGCCCGAGGTTTCAGATGCCCAACGCTTCGCCGTATAAACCGCAAACAAATCAAAATTTCCGGCCTTAAAATTATCAAAGGCCGTGTCACGTTGGGCATAAAAGCGGAATTCAATTTCATCAAAATTTGTCAATCCCTCCCCACGCGGATCGTCAATCGCCCAATAATCATCGCGTTTACTCAACACCACCGAATGGGGTTCATTCAGTTGACTAATTTCATAGGGACCCGACACCACCGGAAATACAAAGTTGGTTTTGTTAAAGTCCTGATCTTTCCACCAATGACTGGGTAAAATACTAAAGCCACCACAGGCCCAAATATTTCCCCAATGCACTTCTTTGGCCGTGAATTGTACGCTACGGTCATCGATCTTCACAGGAACCTCAAAGCGATCAAGCCCTACTTTATGTGGACCCGTAGGATGCGAGGGATCCATAATGGCGTTGAAAGTCCAAATCACATCATCCGCGGTCACCGGACGTCCATCACTCCACTGGGCCTTTTCATCCAAATAAAAAGTAAAGGTGAGTTGATCCTCTGAAATCTCGAGCCTGGACGCCAAGCCAGGCTCCGGCTCTAAACTCAACCCATTTTGGCCGATCAACGATTCAAACTGATAACTAAACAAGCGTGAAGAAAATACATTTTGGTCCAGATAGTAGTTAAAACTTGCCGGATATTGAGAGGCATACACTTTCACCGTGCCACCAGGCTCTGCCCATTCAGAGGCAAAAGGTGAGGGTTCAGGTTCCCAGCCTTCCGGCGGAATTTGAATCGTTTGAGCGGAGGCCACAGTTGTAGTGAAGATCCCAAAACACAATAAGGTCCAAAAAAGTTTACTCATATCTAAGAGGTACGAAAGCTTTGGCTTTTTGCAAGTGTGTACCCCTGAAAAGGAAACAAATTTCTGTGGGAATCTCTCCCGTTTTGCGCTAGCCCTTTGCTCTGGAATGCCCATGCACAAAAACCTGCTCCTTATCCCCACCTACAACGAATTGAACAACGCCCTCCCTTTGGCAGAGACGCTGCTCAAGAATCATGCGGAGCTGGACCTCTTGTTTATAGATGATGGATCTCCCGACGGCACCGGAGAAGCCTTGGACAAACTCGCGCAAAGCACCCCCCGCATGCATGTCATGCATCGCAGCGAAAAAACCGGATTAGGATCCGCCTACAAAGCCGGCTTTGCCTGGTCCCTCGAAAAAGGATATCAAAACAGTTTGTGTATGGATGCCGATTGGTCGCACGACCCTGCAGACCTCCCTCGCTTTCTGCGGGCCCTGGAAACCTTTGATGTGGTGGGAGGTAGTCGCTACATGAAGGATGGCGGCATTATCAATTGGCCCCTCCCCCGCCTCTTGCTCAGCAAAGGCGCGGCCACCTACGCCCGCATGCTCACCCGTATGCCTTTCAGCGATCCCACCGGTGGATACAATGCGTATCGCAACGACATGTTGACCCAACTCCCCCTCGACGCAGTCAGCTCTCAAGGCTACTCTTTTCAAATTGAAATGAAGCACTGGGCTTGGAAAAATGGATTCAAGGTCCACGAAATTCCCATCCTGTTCACTGAACGACGGGAAGGAAAATCCAAAATGAGCATCGGCATCGTCAAAGAAGCATTGTGGATCGTGTGGAAACTCGTGTTGAAAAGAACATAAAGCCGTAACAGAATTGCAGTACTCCTGAGGCCAAGGAAAGCGGGTATTGCCCCTACCACCTGAGTCCTGCTTGCTGGGCGAGCGGGTATCTAGATCTCAAATCTCCATCTTTATACTTCTAACCTCTAAATTGCCTCTTCTACTTGCCATATCCCTCTTGATTTCCTATAAAGTCTTCACACCTTATAGGCGCAACCCCTAAAACCCCATTTTCCATCATGAAAACTTCCATTTTTTTGCCCGTCTTTAACCGTAGTCATGAACTCCAACGTAGTTTACGAGCCCTGATTCCAGAAAAAGGCGACCATGAAGTTTTCGTCGTAGATCTTGGGTCTACCGATGGCAGTCAAGACGTACTTAAAGAGTATAGCTGGGCCACCCTCATCCAGTCTACAGCCACCATTCGCTCTGTCGCATTAAACGAAGCCGCAAGCCAAGCCACCGGTGATATTTTATTTTTCCTCGAACCAGGCTCCTTACCCGCTCGCGGATGGGACGCTGCCTTGAACGCACATTTTGCCGCAGGCAATGATGCGGGACACTTGAATTGTCGCGAAGTCGACGGCAGCGCCAAATGGGCCTCTTCTTTACGTGCGCTGGGCATGAAAGCGGGTCATCAAGTTTTGGGTGGGCCCGCCAGTCTCAACGGCGTTGCCGTAAGCAAAGCCGCCTTCGATAAAGTAGAAGGTTTCCGTCCCGTGCCTGATTTTGAATGGTTGGCCTTTTCCGCTCACCTAAAAGCGTCCGGAGCCAAAGTGAAGCTCATCAAACACGAAGTGTTGGTGGCGCCTCCTGCCGGTAGCCGTCAGGTCAATGCCTGGCACGAACTGAAAGAAGATCTGGTCTCCGCGTGGAAATACCGTAAATCTGAAAATTTTGATCCTAAACGGACCAAACGCAAAGCTTCCAACGCCATCATCTTCGGATATGACGCCTTTGAAACCGAAAAAGAACACGAGTACCTCCACTACGCCCGTCAAGAATTGCTCAAAATCACCTTGGAAGTCATGCAGTCTTACCGTGGTGTAGAAAAAATCTACTTCATCGGCGGTACCGAAAGTTGCAAAGTTATCGGTCAACCTTCCGGAGTAGAAGTTTATGGCAGCTCCCGCACAGGAGCCGATAAACGCTTTACCGAATTGCTCGAAAAACTAAAAAACGAAGGCCAGGAAGGTTTATTGCTGGTTCGCGGTGATGGCATGAACTTGTCGCACGATGATTTGCGTCAGGTCAGCGAAGGTCCCGGCGAAGAACCCTGCATCGTCCTTCCCGAACAAGAGAGAGACGCATGGGTCGCCCTGTGGTTGGAACAACCCGCCCTCGATGCAATCGCGGATTGGACCCTCAGTGCCGAAACCTCAAATTTGAAAGCCCACCTCAAATCCAAAATCATTCGATTGGATGAAGAGAAGCCTGTAAAAGCGCTGCGCAACGACTCCGACGCACGTGGCCTGTACTACGCGGGCGTCCTCGATCAGCAACCCGCGTAATCGCGACAGCCTTCGCAGGGCGAATCTAAAAAACGAAGCGCCGCTTTCATCCTGAAAAAGCGGTGTTTTTTTTTTGCGGGTCCCTCTTCTAAAGCCATCGCCCCAACAAAACCTGGGTGCGTTAAATCAGGACCTGTCCTGATCCAAGAGGGATGCATCACGGCAAGGACAGAAGGAAGAGCTTAGAGGTCGAAGGGAAAAGGATTTCTGAAATCTGAAATCACTTTCGACCTGCGCGCCGATCAGTGCTTCCAAAAATTGGGAGAGAGCATCACCAATACGGTAAAGAGCTCCAGACGCCCCAAGAGCATACAAAAAGCGAGAATCAGCTTCCCACTGTCGGCAATCCCCGCGTAATTCATAGTGGGTCCCAATTCAGAAAAGCCGGGCCCCACATTGCCCAGACAGGAAACCGCTGCCGACGATGCCGCCGCAAAATCGCCCAGGTAAAAGGTCATGATCAACGAAAAGACCACCACCAATAAAATAAAACACAAACTAAAGGCGGTAATACCCGATACGATATTCGGGGCAACACTTTGTCGGTCCATCCGCACTTTCAACACCGCCTGCGGCTGCATATACAGTTTGATCTGACGGAAAACTTCTTTGCACACCACCAAACTGCGCATGATCTTGAGTCCTCCCGCCGTCGACCCCGCACAGCCTCCGCTAAACAACAAAATAAAGATCAGGGCTTTAGACAATAACGGCCAAATGTCATAATCCGCCGTGGCGAATCCGGTGGTCGTAGTAATGGAAACCACTTGAAATAACGCATCTCGAAACTGAATACCCGCATCGCCGTCTGCCTGATGACTTACCAAGTTCCACGTAATCAGCGTCGCCACCACCAACATCACGATGAGATAAGTTTTGGTTTCAGCAGAGCGCCAGTAGACATCTCTGCGCCCTCTCAAAAACTGAAAATGCAACGAGAAATTAATTCCAGCCAACACCATAAACACAATCACAATGCTATGAATCCAAGTAGAATCAAACTCACCTAAACTACGGTTATAGGGACTAAATCCACCTGTAGATACCGTACAAAAGGTATGATTGATCGCATCAAAAAACGTCATCCCCGCACACATCAATAAACCCGTTTGCACCACGGTGAGCAACAGATAGACACCATACAACAACTTGGCAGTATTCCCAATACGAGGTGTCAACCGATCTTTACTCGGTCCGGGCATTTCGGCCCGATAAATCTGCATGCCCCCTACTCCCAAAAAAGGCAAAATCGCCACACACAACAGCAGTACACCCATTCCCCCCAACCACTGCGTAAAACTACGCCAAAAGATGATGCCACGAGGTAAGAGTTCAATATCCGACAGAATGGTCGATCCCGTGGTCGTAAACCCACTCATGGTCTCAAATAAGGCATCTGCCACAGATGGAATCGCACCGGTAAACAAATAAGGCAACGCACCGACCGCACCAACACACAACCACCCAAAGGTCACAATCGCAAATCCGTCCTTACGACTTAAATTCACGTCACCCTTGGTAAAGAAACATAACGCGCCCCCCAGCAATAAGCCCGTACCTGCCGAAGACAAGATTTGTAGAATCACCCGCAATCCATCGCCATACGCCCATGAAACCAATGCGCAACTGCCCATGGCTACGGACACAAACATGATGAGATATGAAACCAGATGAAAAACGCAGCGAGAATTCATGAGTAGCTCCTTAGGCGAGCACGTCCTCAAGACGTCGA
Organism: Kiritimatiellota bacterium B12222; assembly: GCA_029719485.1. GTDB lineage: Bacteria > Verrucomicrobiota > Kiritimatiellia > SS1-B-03-39 > UBA6053 > UBA6053. The sequence goes on from CP120722.1 coordinate 3,558,816, forward strand.
ATGGCTTTGGGAAGTCCATACAATAAAATGCGGTCGCCACTCTGCAAAGTCAACTCACCCGTCGCCACCATCAAGGTAGGTTCCCGCAACACCATACTGATCATACAGCCACGAGGTAATTTAATATTCATCACCTTTTTGCCCATCCATTTATGGGAGTCGTCCACCAGGAAATCCACCACTTCACCAGGGATTTTCTGTAAAATACGATCCCCCATCACCGAATTTCCACGCACAAAGTGATACACCGCATTTATCAAACTGGAATGGGGCGTAATCACCCGATCCACCAACGCCAAGGAATCAATAATGGGCTGATACGTGGCTTTATCTACACGGGAAATTGTAAAATGGGCGCCTAATTTATCGGCAACCAAACAGGACATGATGTTATTCTCGTCATCACCTGTCACCGCCACAAAAGCGGTTTGACCATTGATGCCCAGTTCACGCATGATATCCTGATCCAAAGAACTCCCATGCAAAATCAAGGTGCGTTCGAGCTCTTCGGAACAGTGATCCGCCCGTTCAGCATCTGATTCCAACAAGGTAACCGTCAGCCCCGTGTTCCGCTCTAAACGGCGCGCCAACTGCAAGCCCAATTGCCCCCCACCGGCAATCACCACCCGACTGTAACCAGACTCCCCGGGTAACAAAAATTTAAGAAAAGCACGCACTTTTTCAGGGTCGCCCACCAAATAAACAATATCCCCGATTTGAAAAGTGGTTTCCCCTCGGGGAATCTTCAGTTTCCCGGCCCGCATATACGCTACAAAACGAATGGTGGACAAAATTTCTCGGTACGGACTGTCTTTCAGTTCGCCGGCAATTAATGGGCAATCCGTTGGGATTTGTACACCCACGCACAACACCCGATCTTCCAACAGCCCCACGGCCTCTTGTGCACCAGGAATTCGGAGGATATTAAACAACTCTTTAGCACATTCGTGTTGTTGATTGATAACCAGATCAATCCCCAATTCTCGTAAATCAAAGTGCCCGGAAGCTCCAGAATAGGCTTTGTTGCTCACCCGAGCCACTTTGCGGGGAACGCCCGAAATATGGGCCAGAGAACATGCGAGAATATTGACAGACTCTTGATCGGTCAGGGCCACGACCAAATCGGTACGGGAAATTCCTGCGAGTTCAAGAATACTGGGGTCGGCAGCGTCTCCCTGAATCGTCAATAGATCCATTTGGGCTTCGACCTGTTCAAGAGCAACGGGATCTCGGTCGACCAGTACCACATCGTGCTGCTCCTCACATAAACGGGAAGCCAGCATTCTTCCGGAAGTGCCTGCACCTAAAAGGAGTATTCGCATCTGTTTACCGGGTTGAAGACGAAGAGTATAAAAGTGGCGGAGAGGGGGGGATTTGAACCCCCGGTAGAAAATTCATCCTACGCCGGATTAGCAATCCGGTGCCTTAGACCACTCAGCCACCTCTCCGCAAATTATGTCACTTGTCTGAAGTGAGATCTCTTATCCGAGTCTCACACTTTGGCAAGTTCTTCGTTCAAAAAAAATCAATCAGCCGACGGCATTTCGTACGGCATCAATTCACCACCAATGACAGAAGCACCGCCGTCCACATAAATGGTCTGGCCTGTAATCTGTTTGGAGTAATTCCCCAAGAGGAATGCAACGGCACCAGCAACTTCACGCTGTGCGTTTTTAGGATCCCAACCGAGGGGACTTGATTTGGCCCAGGTATTGCCCAGTTCTTCAAAACCAGGAATATGTTTCGCAGCAATGGTATAAACCGGACCAGCGGAAACCGCATTCACCCGAATTTTTTCTTTGCCGTGACGACGAGACAAACCACGTACAACCGCTTCCAACGCAGCTTTGTTTACGCCCATCCAGTTATAGAAGGCAAATGCGCGCTCAGAAGCAAAAGTTAATGCAACCACCCCGCCGCCATCAACCATTTTAGGTTGCGCATAACGGGTAACCGTGGCCAAAGAAACCGCAGAGATATGAAAGCCTTTCATCAAGTCATCATATGCATCTGTGTGGAACTCTTCGCCCAAACAGGTTTTGGGGTTACTAAAAGCAATGGAGTGTACGAGACCAGAGATTGGACCTTCAATGCCATCGAACAAGGCAATGACTTCTTCATCATTGGTGACATCACAAAAGCGAATATCCAAATCAGCACGATCTTCTTCAGTCAGCTTTTTGCTACGGTCGAAGAAAATTTTCTTCATCCGTTCGCTTTGCACCGTATAAATGACTTTTCCGCCAAATGACTGGATCATTTTACCGATGGCGAAAGCAATCGAGTCCGCATCAAGCAGTCCCATTACCAAGTAGGTTTTACCAGATTCAATCATAGATGCACTCCTCTGCTATTAAAATAAAAGACTTAGCCTTCCGCGGAAATTTTCGCGGGGCGTTTCAGCATATCACGAACTTCACGAGGGTTCAGTTTCGCAGCAGCTTCTTCAGATACGCCCAATGCAATCAAACGTTTGCGTTGTGTGTTCTGACGATTCAATTTTTTCGCGCCACCTTTACGAGGGCGAGTGATATTGGTTTTGTTAAATTTACGTCCGGTTCCCATGGGAATTCTCCAAGATTTACGTGATAAAATTTTCCCCCTCAGGGGCAAAGGAGGGGCTCTATGTCTTGAATTTTGAGCTGAGGCAAGGAAAAACGTGCGCAAGCTGCAATCTATCGTCAAGACTTACAGCCGTGCTTTGATGAATTTGGCAACTTTTCCGCCCAGATACTCATATCCAGCGGGGGAATAATGCACCCCGTCCGGCAATAAAATATTGTCTCGCCCTACCGCATCCACCTCCGCATATAAGGGATTCACGTCTATGCGAAACTCCGAGGCGATACTTCCTGCAAGTGTATTATAAGCAATGACATCGTCCAAAAAACGATCAAAACTTTTCTGCTGATGATGCCACTCCTGATTCACGGGTGTAATGCTTGCCCATATAATTTTGGCCTGGGTTTGAGTACAGAGACGATCAAAAATCCACCGTAGATTTTCAGCAAATTGAGCTAACGGAACCGACGACTCTTTTGCATCACGCTCTTTTCGTAAATCGTGCAAGCCACAATTGAGATGAATAAGGTCTGCAGGACGTTCCAAGGCCCAGCTACCAAGATTTTCGCGGACTTTCCCCGACGCGCCTCCATTTTCTTCCGGTGCCCAAATTGTGGCCACATCCTGAAGGGCCGAACAAACCGTGTCTTGGTATCCCATTCGAATGGAATCCCCGATTAAAATAATGTTTTTCATAAAGCTCTTAGGTGAATCTTAAAATCTCAATACGCCCCATCCCCATGCCACAACTTGCCCTCTCCTGTCAAAATGGATCGTAGGAAACCCCAACGCTTGCACATGATTTTGCATGGAGGGAGAACGGCATCCTCTTGCTCATTTTCATAAACTTCTATACTGAAAGTTCTGCAAAAACATGATTGATAGATCCTATGGAAACTAAACAACCACCCAAAAACATTATCTGGATCTTCGGCGACCAACATCGAGCACAAGCCATGGGGCATCGCGGAGATCCAAATGTACACACTCCCCATATGGACCGCATGTCGGTCGAAGGCATCAATTTTGACCAAGCTGTGGGCGGATGCCCCTTATGTTGCCCCTTCAGAGGCTCCCTCCTCTCTAGCTTATACCCCCATCAAGCCGTTCATGGTCATGAAGTGCAACTCAACCCCGAATTCCCCACCGTTGCCACAGCTTTTAACGATCAGGGATACGACACCGCCTATTTTGGCAAATGGCATGTAGACGGATTTAAAGAACGCACCGGACGCGGCGCCCATCATATCATTCCTCCGGAAAGACGCGGCGGATTCAAAACCTGGGTGGGATTCGAAAACAATAACAGTCAGTGGGACTCCTGGGTACATGGCGGCGAAAACGAAAACGCCTTTCACTACAAACTGCCCGGCTACGAAACTGATGCCTTAACCGACTTATTTATCGAAGATTTAAAGAAAAAATCTCAAGCCGACACCCCGTTTTTCTCGGTGCTCTCGGTGCAACCTCCGCACAACCCCTACGCCGCCCCGGCAGAATTTATGGGCATGCATAATCCTGCAGAAATTGAGCTGAGACCCAACGTACCCGACATTCCGCGGGTCACCGAAAAGGCACGCAAAGATTTAGCCGGCTATTACGCCATGATCGAAAACTTCGACTGGAACATTGGCCGCATTCGCGAAACCCTTGAAGAACTCGGACAAACTGAAAACACCTGGATCATCTTTTTCTCCGATCACGGGGATATGCACGGCTCACATGGCCAACATTTAAAAACCTCTCCATGGGAAGAGTCCATCCGCGTCCCCTGTATCATTTCAGGAGGAGTCCCCTTCTATGAACACGGCGTCGGTACCCACAATATTCCTATGAATCATGTGGACTACGCCCCCACCTCCCTCGGCCTCTGCGGTCTTGATGTACCCGATTGGATGATGGGAACGGATTATTCGGCCCTCCGCCTCAAAAAACAGCCCAAAGAGCCCTATCCCGAATCCGCCTATCTTCAACTCGTCACCCCCACCTGTCATAACCACAGCACCGACCGGCCTTGGCGCGGAGTGGTCACCCGTGACGGATGGAAATACACCGTGCTCGAAGGACAACCGTGGATGCTCTACAACCTTAACGAAGACCCCTACGAACAAGCCAATCTGGCTCACAACAACCTGTTCAAAAAAGAACGCCGCCGCTTACAGAACATGCTCGAAGAGTGGATTGAAAAAACAGGGGATAGCTTTCCCCTACCTACCCTTGCTGAGTGAGCAAAACGGAAGGGTCTTCGCCCAAGACCCTTCCCCACCTCCCCTAAAACAATTTTCATGAAAAACATGCCCCCCCTTCCCGTCGACCTCCTGACCAGAAATTTACAACACCCCGGGAAAAAAGTGTCCATGGTATTGGATACCGATACCTACAACGAAATCGACGACCAGTTTGCCCTCGCCTACGCCTTGCGTTCTCCCGAGGCTGTACACATCGAGGCCATCTACGCCGCCCCCTTTCATAACGACCGCTCCACCGGACCCGAAAACGGCATGGAGTTGAGTTACAATGAAATACTCAACGTCTTGAAACGCATGAATGAACCCCTGGAAAATCATCAGGTGTTCAAGGGATCCAGAAGTTTTCTTCAAGCCAAGGATGAACCCGTGGACAGTCCCGCCGCCCGTGATTTGGTTGCACGCGCCATGGCCCACAGCCCGGAAGACCCCTTGTATGTGGTCGGCATCGGAGCCATCACCAATGTGGCCTCAGCCCTGCTCATGGAACCCCGCATTCGCGAACGTATCGTGTTGCTTTGGTTGGGTGGACATGCCCGCATCTATCCTTCGGCAAATGAGTTTAATCTCAAACAGGATGTATGGGCCTCTCAACTGATTTTTGATTGTGGCGCGCCTCTGATTTGGTTCCCCTGCCTCGGCATGGCCAACATCTTATCCACCTGCCTCGCCGAATTGGAAAAAGACCTCAAAGGTCATTCCAATATTGGAGATTATCTGGTCGAAATCGTTAAAGGATACCACCCCGATCATTATGCATGGAGTAAAGTCATCTGGGACCTCGCACCCATCGCCTGGCTGGTGGATCCCAACTGCATTCAATCCATTATTGCATCCAGTCCCATTTTAAATGATGACATGACCTTATCCAGAGATGATAGCCGTCACCCGATTAACGAAACCATTCTCATTCACCGCAATTCGGTGTTCAGGGATGTGTTCCGCAAACTCAAAGCGGCGCCTTCATCTCCCCTCTAACAAACCTTAGCTTGCTCACTGAAACAGCCGGAACGTTCTCGTTCCGGCTGTTTTTTCGGCATAGCTCTAGGAAAGCTCACTCTCTGGTAGATTTAAATATCTCCAAGAAGGTATATGACATGAAATAGGTATTGCACCTACTTCTTATATGCGTTTCTTTATATTCCATATCAAGAACAATGACAACCCTCACCCCAACTGAGCCAGAACGAATATGAAAACAGTGATCCCCAAACCCCTCGCCCTACTCAGCTTCCTCATGACCCTTGCGACAGCGAACGCGCAACTCCCGCTGACAGTCGGAGAAACAATCATTTTCAACGAAACCTTTACCGACAACCAGAATGAATGGAGCAATGTCGCCATCGTCAATGGCAAAGGAACTGCCAGCAGCAAGCAGGCAAAAATTGAAAATGGCATTTGGACCCCCTCCATAGATAGCGACGGCTCAGGCGTAAGTTCTACGACTACCTTTGAAGCCTTGGACCTCTCCAAAGGCCCCCTCTCCATTTATATGCTGGTGAATATTGAGGACATCCTTAATAATCCGGCGCAAGCACGATTTGGCATCGATCTCACCGGGAAAGGCGGAACCTACAGCTCCAAATTTGTTTTCCAAATTGAACCGGGAGATGGCCTCGCAAAACAATTTTCCTATCTTCAATACCGAAACGAGGAAGGCGCAGGCGTCACCGACAATCTGGACAAAACCCATGCAACCGGCATCATCACCGACCCTCAAGCCTTCTACAGCTTTAAACTCACCATTACCCATGCAGTTGACGGATTTGCCAATATCCAAGCCTACTATTATGATGCGCAACGCGCCACCTACTTCCCTTTCCCCAGTGAAACCCATGGAACGAACAGCGTTTTAGCAACCACAGGCAAGGGGGAAGACAAAGGACTATTCACCTCTCTCACCCTAAGCAGTCGGAACGGGAGCTCAAATGCATCCGGCAGTAATGCCGCCAAATTTAAGCAAGTCGTCATCACCCAAACCACCCCCTAAGCTTGTAAGCTCTCGCAAAAAGTAGAGACCTCCCCTCACTCAAGTGCACTCACTCACCAGTTCAATCAAACCGGGAAAACGTTCCCGAAAAGTCTCCAAACGCAAACAGTTGAGACATTTGGTCCCCTCCACCCGCGTCTCAATCAGCCCCGCTTCCCTTAACACCCCCATGTGATGGGAAAGCGTGGCTTTGGCCACCCCGACAGGCAATTCATTGCAGGCCAACTCCTTCGAGGCCAGCAAGGCCCGAACAATGGAAACACGACAAGGATCCGACAAGGCCTGCATGGCTTTTTCTAAAGGAATGCTCTCAATTTCAGGATGCTCGTAGGCTTTCATACTAAAGAACTTACCCTTTGTTCGAAAAATTACGAACTACAATTTGACAAGAATCATTTTTGCATCATATTGATTGTTCGATAATCATAGAACAACCAACCCTCACAACTCATGACTACATCCACAGAAAACTTATTTTCTCCCCTCCGCATTGGCGCGTTAGAACTTTCCAACCGCGTAATCATGGCCCCCTTGACGCGCTGTCGCGCCAGCGAAGGCCGGGTACCCAACGATTTGATGGTCGAATATTACGCCCAACGCGCCAGCGCCGGATTAATCATTAGTGAAGCCACGGCCGTCGACCCCATGGGAGTCGGATATCCAGACACACCCGGAATTTGGTCGGAGGCACAAGTCGACGGCTGGAAAAAAGTTACCGAGGCCGTGCATGAAAAAGGAGGCAAAATCGTACTACAACTTTGGCATGTGGGACGAATTTCAGATCCCAGCTATTTAGACGGAAAACAACCCGTAGCTCCCAGCGCCATTGCCGCGTCTGGACATGTAAGTCTGCTGCGCCCCATGAAAGAATTCGACCAGCCACGCGCATTAGAAACCGAAGAAATCCCCGCCATCGTCGAAGCCTACCGCAAGGGGGCTGAAAATGCCAAACGTGCCGGATTTGATGGGGTAGAACTTCACGGCGCAAATGGCTATTTGCTCGATCAATTCCTTCAAGATTCCACCAACAAACGTAGCGATGCCTACGGGGGGCCCATCGAAAACCGGGCTCGCCTGATGTTAGAAGCCGTAGATGCCGCCATTTCGGTGTGGGGTGCCGACCGTGTGGGCCTGCACATTTCTCCCCGGGCCGATTCCCATGACATGGGCGACAGTGATCTGGAAGCCACCTTCACATATGTGGCCAAAGCCATGAAAGAACGGAAGATTGCCTTTATTTTTGCCCGAGAATCTCAAGCAGATCCCCGTCTGGGCCCAACCCTCAAAAAAGCCTTCGGAGGTGTGTACATCGCCAACCAACAATTAAGTGCAGAACAAGCTCAAACCTTGATTCAACAGGGAGAAGCAGACGCTTGCGCTTGGGGTCAGAACTACATTGCCAATCCTGATCTGCTTCGGCGCTTCAAAGAAAATCTTCCCCTGAATCCCCCCGTTCCAGAAACCTTTTATTTTGGAAAAGAGGGAGAAGGCTACACCGACTACCCCTTCTACAAAGACTAAAACCCTTCGCAGCCTCCCGCCCCTCTACACCAACGACGCACGCGTGCAAATGCCGCTTCGTCCTAGAGCGGGCGCTACCCTGCCCCCCAAAAAAACACTACCCAAACAAGCTTCCGAGATTCGGAAACACCTCAAGTCACTCTTCCGACACTCGGAAGAGTGATCACAAAGCGCCCTGCCCTCAACGCCCAGTATCGAGGGCGCTGTCAGCGATTTCCTCCAACCATTCGTCGCTGTTGGCCCCCACCACACATTCATTATCCACCCGCATTTCCAAACGTTTTTTACAACGCGCGGCCACATCTGCAAATTCATCCGCAGGTAGCGAACGCACGGACTTCACCAATAAATCCCAGTGTAGAAGATCTTGTTCCGCTAAGGTGTAATAAACCCATTTCCCCATTTTCATTTGTGTAAGCAACCCCGCTTTGTACAAAATTTTCAAATTGCGGGAAGCATTGTAGGAGGTGTCCCCCGTCACATCCACCGCTTCTGCAACCGTAATGCACTGATCCACATGAATCAGTAACCAGAACAGACGAAGGCGATGAGGTTCGGCGAGGGCTTTGAGGGCATCTATGTAGTCTTCATTCATGCGTTCATTAGGATTTGGGGTACATCAAACTGATCACCATGAGGATCACGCCCACCAAAAACACAATCGCTGAATGTGATCCATGGAGCATGAGTGTAGACGCATCTGCTCCCGAGAACAAGGCTAACCAGAAAAATGGACAAAAAATCCCTAACAACGCAATATTACGTCCGGCTTTCATTTGTTCATTGAGAGCTCCTCCCCGAACCAACACCCGGATTACCTCAAACAAATGTCGATATGCACAACATTTGCTAATACAGTTAAGTACTTTTTTAGTCTTCATTGTACCCGATTCATTATTCGTCTTCATATAAAATTTTCCAAAAGAGTTGCCACGATGACTCAGGTCTCCACATGAGCCTGAGTCACCGATCCGCAGGGTTAGTACAAGCTTTGAATAATGACCCCACCCACCACAGCCGTGGTCAGAATAATAGCCACAAACGCGACCACAGCCTTGGGTTTAAGTACAGAAGAGACCAGGGCAATTTCGGGCAGACTTGCACCGGTTCCCCCAATAATCAAGGCAATCGCAGGCCCCAAGCCCATGCCTTTGGCAATGAACATTTTCAATAGCGGGATCGCCATCTCAATACGCAGATAGACAGGAACCCCAATAATCGCGGCCAGCACGATCGACAGCAAGCTATCTCCTCCTACATATTTTTCCACAATCTCTGCAGAGAGATATGCGGCAGACAACCCACTGATTAACGATCCCAACAGCACATACGGAATGATCTTTTTAAACAACGCCCACGCGAAACGAAAGGCCAATTGAACTTTAGAAGAATCTGTTCCCGCAGAAAGCTCTCCACAGCCTTGGGCCGGCGCACAAGCGGAGGGTTGCACGGGAGCAGCACAACAAGACGACGCAGGCGCACAAGCCGTCTGCTTCTTTTTCGACTCAAGTTCCCCACCCCGCTTGATCTCATCTTTCCACGGCGTTTTCGAAATCACCCAGCCACCCAACACGGCCGCGACAAAGGTGATGCCTAAATAGCTCGCCGTAATTTTCAGTCCAAAAGCCGTGTAGACCATCGCCAGCACAATAAAGTTACACAGGGGCGCCGAAATCAAAAAACTCATGACCGTGCCCAACGAGACCCCCATGGTGGCCATGCCCATGGTCACCGGCACCACCGACGCACTACAAAAAGGCGTCAACATCCCAAACAGCGCCCCCCATACGGAGCCCCATTTCTCATGTTGAGTCAACTTTTTCTGCAAACGGTCTTGGGGAATAAACTCCCGCATAAATCCCGTAAGCACAGAGACCACAGCGATGATAATGACCAGCGCGCCTCCAACATGAATAAATTCATCCATTACAATCGTCAATTTTTCAGTATTCACAAGAATCCTTTTTTGAAGTTACAGTTAAAACACCAGCGCTTCATATGCATATATGCACGTTTACGCAAGTATTAATTTCTACAATAAAGTCTCTTTGTTCTAAATACATAGGGATGAATAGTATAGGTATTTGACAGCCTTTGACTAATGTGATTACCCTTCTCGGGTAAACATTTCTTAGAATTGTAAAAAAATAACGGTTCGGATTCACACAGCCGATTCGCTATGCTACGTAGCTTCACATGAAAAAACTTCCTCTGCAAATCGCGTTAACGGGCATAACTGGTTATGCGAGAAATTATCTAGAATCGATCAAGCTCACTTCGCCAGAGAAAACAGAGCTCCGAGCCGTTACAGCGATCAATCGAACTGAACATGAAGCGTTTTGTGCAGATCTTGAAACGTCAGGGGCGGAAGTTTTTACAACCTACACCGACATGATCAATGCTTGGAAAGGTCGTATCGACCTTTGCGCATTACCGGTTCCGATTCACTTGCATTTGCCGATGACCCTGCAGGCCCTTGAGGCCGATATGAACGTGGTCTTAGAAAAACCCATGGCGGGCTCTGTCGAACAGGGCCAAGCCATCTGTGATGCCGCCGAAGGTGAAAAACGCATCGCAATTGGCTTTCAGGACATGTACCGTCCCAGCACCCACAAAATTGCAAAAGAACTCAATCAGGGGCGAATTGGTAAAATTACGGGCGTCACCATGCTCACCTTATGGCCCCGCGCCCAGAGTTACTACCAACGCAACAATTGGGCAGGTGCCATCGAAGTCAATGGCCATATTGTGCGCGACTCCCCTATCAACAATGCCACCGCTCATTTTGTAAATCTTTCCCTGTTTTTTGCCGGCCTTCCCTCCGGAAAAATCGCCAAAGCCCAAAAGGTCACCGCTGAGCTTTTCCGCGCACGTGATATCAGCTCTTTCGATACCGCCGCCATTCGTATCCTTACAGACACAGGTATTCCCTTGCATCTCTATGCGACACACAGTTGCAAAGAAAATGAAACCGCTACCGTAACCGTTCACGGAGAAAAAGGAACCATGACCTGGGTACAGGGCCAACATGTCGAATGGAAAGTCGAGGGCTCCCTCGAAAAAATCGATATTGAGACCATGTCCGAAACCAAAGAATTCATGTGGAACTCTGTGTTGGACTCTCTCATGGATGGCTCTGAATTTTGCTGCACTCCTGAAATGGCCATGTCCCATGTGGAACTGGTTGAAACCTTACACCGTGATCACAGCATCAAAGACATTGAAACTTCGTTTTTAACCTTTGAAGATTCTGAGAACGACTTGAAAACATATCTGCCCTCCATGGCCGCAGATCTCAAACGTTGCCGGGATGAAAAAGCCCTTCCTTCAGAATTAAACATGGCGTGGGCCATTTAAGACCCTCATGACTGAGGAGTCGAAAACAGCCTCTTTTATTTGTTATAGAGGGCCTTCACCGCAGCCCTCCCGCACACGCTCGCCTTACCAGTTCACCTCGCAGCGACCGCCCCTGAGCTGTAGACTTTCGGGGGTGTATTGATGGAATTCGATGTCGACACCATTCGGATCTTTACACCAAATTTGCCACGAATGATCCGCACCCCGTTTTTTCTCGCCCACCTCAACCCCGTGCTCTCGTAATCTCTGAATCAACACATCCATATCCTCAACTTCCAAGGCGAGATGGCGAATATTCCCGACTTCACCGGGCTCTCCGCTAAAAAATTCCAGGAAACTCTGGTTTCCTAATTGAATGTAGAAGCCCATCCGCGTCTCCCCACGAAAAAATTCAAAGCCAAGCGAACATTTTAAAATCCCACAATAAAAGGCTTCCGTCTCTTCCAAATCTTTGGCGTGAATGCACACATGAGCGAGTTGTTTGATCATCAGGGGATTTTCCATTCGAGAGGTTAACTAAGGACCACAACCGTCCCCTATCCTGGCAACGCTTGCAACCCCAATTTTACAAACATCTACTCCTGAGTGCGCTCCATCCTCACACTTAGCATAAGTCAGCCTGTACCTGCAGAAGCTGTGACTCATTCTCTATCGTCCATGAGATTTCGAGGGCATCCCCTTCCCGTGCAAGCGTCAAGTCCTCTACAGGCTTAAGACTCATCAGCGTAACCAACACACAGTCGGATGACTGACGTTCGGGAGTCCCAAAACGTAACAACCTTCCCCCATCTTCTCCAATCAAGGTGGTGCAAATTCCAGAAGAAGCCAGCACACAAGAACCACTCCCCACAAAGGCAAAATGCAGCTGAGAACGCTCCCCATGCACACATGCGGAATGCCCCTCGTCTGCAGCGGACAAGTGGACATCGCCAGTAGTATGAAAACGCGCTTCAAACAATCCGTATGAAGGTTGATGACAACGATCCACAAGCAGCACCGCGTCGTCGGACAGACGTAAAACCAATCGACCCAAAAAGGATAAGGCCTGATTCCGCATTACCTTCTCCATCGCTTGAGTTCCCAGCAATCGCATTCCTAAATACCCTTGAATACTCACTTCAGACGTCTCATCAAGCACGGCTTCTGGAGGTAAAGAAACCCCATTCACAAATAAGGTATTTTTATACAGGGCCGATAATTCAGGCAGGTCATAACGACGGGATGAAAACGTAGTATCCAAATATCCCGTACCGTGATGAGAAAGTAGCGGCTCATCTCCAACCACCACACAAATGGCCATTAAATCCTGATGACTGTGAGGTACTTTCGATGAACCTCCCCGAACCGAAACATAAATTCCCTTTGGATCCCCACACTTCATAACCCCCCAGCCCATAGGCTGGTAAATCCGTTGTCCCGCCTGCTCAACATCAAGAGATGCGGTTGTCACAAGATCAGCCGCAAACACTAAACTTAAAGCGTCGACAGGCCATTGAGACTGAGCCCCATAGTCCGCCCCAAGACCTTCAATCGCTTCACGTAACTTACGCAATACCCCCTCCTCACCATAGCGCGCAGCCAAGCGAATATGAAAAGGTAAGGGACGCCACTGATTCACATCCCCAAAGCCCACACAGGCCCCACGAGGAAAGAAGTCTAAGGGAAAATGAACGGTTTGTTGCGAGCCTTTCCCTTCCATAAAACGATGCGTTTGCCCTCGGGCATGCTCCCAACTAAACACATATAAATAGGCATAACGCATGCCATAATTCCAGTACCCCAACCCTTCGGGCCACCCTCCATTATTTTCGTCCAAATACTCAAAATATGGCGTTAACGAAAGCTCGACTTGCGCCAACAATTCGCTCGCATCTTCAATCTCTTCTTCCATCGACAAGACCAAGGCCCCGAGTCCCCCAGCACAAACGGTATTCCAATTACAATTTTTATATCTAAACCAGGTTGCACCGCCCTCACGGCAAAATTTACGACCCGGTTCAATTCCCCATCTGAAGGCCATGTCATGAATGGCCTTGCGTTCAGCTTCCGACAAAGACGCAAACAGTAAATCGTAGGCAAGCGCAATGGTGAAACAATTTTCACCATAACTGAGGTCAAAATTGGCTTGAGGATCCGTGTTCCCATCCCGCATACAATCACTCGACCAATAAGTCCATTCTCCCATTTCTTTCAAGTAATCCAATACAGCTTGGCGAAAACGTTCCTTTCCCGTTCTCTTCCACTGTAAACACAGCGACCAAATAATTTTTTGGGCATGACGCGCGCGTATTAATAAAGGATTATGAATTTCCTGTTGATAGGGCACAGCATGCCACGGCACACAGGCCTCACAAAACCTATCTAAGGAGCTCAAAGCATGGTCAGTAAAGTCCCCTTGGCCGGGTTGTAGCAGAATCAAACGTTCGAGATCTACTTCAGTGATAAAAAGACGAGGATGAGCGCGGGAAGAGTGAGAAGCCGTCATGTACATGAACTTACTCAGCGCACTCTCTAAAGAAAAGCTTCTAATGACGCATTCAGTTCAATTCAATCCGCACACACATTTCACCCCGGCGTAAATAAAGGAAATGCAAATCTCCTTGTTGATTGAAGGACAAGTCTTTAGAATGAGAACACTATGTATCCAACTCTTCAAGATATTGCACGCGAAGTCGGGGTAAGCCAACCGGTAGTGAGTAAGGTATTAAATGGAGGGAAAAGCATGGGGGCCAATGCCAGTGATGAAACCAAACAAAAAATCATCGAAGCGGCAGATCGCATGGGATACCGCCGACATATGGCGGCCGTGGCCCTCAAGAAACAACGCTTCAATGTGATCGGATTGCTCTTAAGTTCTGATGACCGATCAGAACTACCTCCGCAGATTTTACGGGGAATCTCTGATCACCTGAAACAGGTAGGCATGACCTTATCTATTTCCAGCTTAAATGCGGAGGCGCTCAAAGACTCGTACAAAATGCCCCATATCCTTCAAGAGTGGGGCATTGATGGCGTGCTTATTCATCAAAATCCTTTTCACCCCGAACAAATCGAGCAACTGATCTGGCGCTCACGTATACCCGCCATGTGGATCAATGACCCTCGAGAAACAGATGCCATCTACGCAGATGATTTTGATGCCGGAAAAAAAGCCACGACTCGCTTGTTGGCAGCTTGTCATCAGCGCATCCAATTTGTAGCCAGCGAAGATCGAGAACCTTGCTCTCATCGTCGCATGGCCCAACGTCGCGCAGGCTATGAGCACGCCATGCAGGAGGCCGGACTCCATCCTGATGTCGTAAATAAAATCATCTTGAATCAGGCTGAACACTTCACCACATCCCCCCATGCCCCTACCGCAGTAATCGCCAACAGCTGTGACAGCCTTCCTCATCTCGCCATACATCTGGCCCAGCAAGGTCTGCGCATCCCCCAAGATCTTTCTCTCGTAGGATTTTCTCCCCACCCATATGCGTTAGATAAACCCGTCACCTGCCTGCAAGTCCCCCACTATCACATAGGCCAACATGCCGTAAAAGAACTGCTTAAAAAGTTTGATGAGAAACGAATTACCAGCGATTCCATGGCGATTCCTCACAACTGGAGCGAAGGCGAAACCATTGCCCCTCCCAGATCCTAAAAAAGTCACCCTTTCCCCTCAGGGGTGGATTTTCATTTACTTCAGCAACTGAAGATCAATCTGCCTGAACTCTTTACGCACCTCATCTCCACTCTTGAGATGCCCCCACAAATCGGGATCATATCCATCCAACACCACTTCCTCTCCATCCGGTAAACGCAGATAAAAGGTAAGATTATCCTGAAGCGGATTTTTTACTTTTTCACGAATCAGCGCTTCGTCAAAGGCATAGGCCACAACTTTTTCAGTAGAGACGCGTAATGCTAAGCAGACCATGGAGAGTAAGATTAAAAATAACAGCAGTACATTTAAAATGAATTTTGACAGCGTCCACTGTCCTTTTTCTCCAAGTTGACTCTTCATTACCAATGTAAAAGCCCCCGCAAGGGTTGCCGCAACTACACCGTAAACCAACCCGGTATAGGGCCAGTTTTGGATATAGGGAAGCGTCATCCCCGTCACCAATGCCGCCATAATACATAAGGGCAACGTAACTGCACTTATGAGGATAACCGACAATCCTTTAACCAAGATGTTCATAAAGGATCTGTATCAGAAAAAATAAAGAATTGCAGGGCTCAGGCCTAAAAAATGCGTAGGCCCCTCCCATAGAGCTCTGACAAAACAGATTAGCTTTTCTGAATGCGAACACTCAAAAGATCATAAGGTTTAAACGGAAGAGTCGTGATCGCTTTACCTCCCTCACCTTCCATGAGATCGGTAGGCGTCGCCACATAGCCTTCCGCGAGTTCAATTTTTGTTTTTCCGCGCTGCCCCATGGTCTCATTGAGACGCAAGATCCAGCCCTTACCATCTTTTGCAGGTTTGGCCCACACAGCTTGTAGACTCTCCCCGCCATCCAAACCAAGGAACCCGCTCTCTTTCGCCTCTCCTTGATAAGCCAAGGCCGGCGTAAATAAAGACTCCGCAAGCGCAGCAGGTTGCATGACCCGCGCCTGCCCCACTTCACTTAAAGATACCGCAATTTTGATGTGATGCTTGCCGATATCACTACAAATCGCCCGCTTCCCTCCCTTGCGGTTGTCCACCTCAAAAAGCTTCCGATGATTTCGATCTTCACCCGTCACTTTTGCCGAGCGAAGCAAGGAAACCCCCAAGGCGCCATCCCGACAAGAAAACCCATATTTGGCTTCTGTCATGACCGCAAGTCCCGTCGCAGCCGCATCATCTGACAAGACGACCCATCGACTCGCCGCAGATTCAAACATCGCTTCATCACGCATGCGCCCGGGAATCTGAGAACGTAAAACCGATCCAAAGGGGGCTCCATATCGCGTGAGCGTCCCCGCATAATCGGTCACAAAAGCAGCCTTCAATAACACATTTTCCTCTTGCCAATCGATATCGTAACTAATGTGCACCACAGGCAAAGTTTCATCTAATTCATAACGAATGGTGACCGAACTTTTTTCACCGAGCGACCGCGTAAAATTCACCGCCCGTTCTTCCACCACCGCAGTAGCAAGCGAGGATTCAGACTTCCCTAAACTCAAGGTCTGGCGATCAATATCCCAAGCTTCAAACATATGCGCATGATCAGGATACAAGACCAAATCATTTAAGCGGGTTTTCACCGGGATGCTTTCCCCTGAAATTTCCAGTTTGCGGATTCGCCCTTTGTTATCAAAACGCATTTTCACCGCATCATTGGCCAATTGGGTTGCCGAAGATTTCAATCCTTCAATCGACGGAATGGGAGTCAATTCTTTCACCGCAACCCCACTCAAAGGAGGCAAAATGGCCACGCCCTTCCCTTGGGGTAAGGATACCCGTTTGGGTTGAGGCAAGGGGTTAAACCATGCTGGGGAGTCGCCGTCGCTTAATTCCGTCGCCGCCGTCTGCATGGCATCACGGGCAATGGCCTGCAATTCAGGAATCCCCTCTTCATACACTTCCCAAATCGAAGAGCCGGGAATGTAATCATGAAACTGCGCAAACACCACTCGCTTCCAGGGCTGTTCATCAATTTCACCTTGTCCCAGCACCACCCTCGCCGCTTCCCATACTTGCAGTGCACGTTCGCTCTTGCGAAAGGCTTCTTTTAAATCACCATGCGTGGTCAATACCCCCCGATGATATTCCAAATATAATTCCCCTTGCCACACCGGGAGCATTTCACGTTGCTGATTCAATTTTTCAAAAAAGGTATCGATGCGCCCCCACTTGGTTTCCGGCATGCCTGCAATGGATTGAATACGACGCGCACGTTCACACATCTCTTCGGTTACGCCGCCTCCACCATCGCCATATCCGGTAGGTGCCAAAAACTCATCGTGGACATCTGACTGACGATATGCTTCTGCACCTTTCTGAACTTCCGAGATTTTGACTTCTTGATTGTAACCATTCCCTTGGGTCACATGCACCACCACTTCCGAACCATCTATCCCCCGCCACACAAAACTACTGTAGGGGAAATTATTGATATTCGACCAGGTAAGTTTGGTCGTGAAAAAATACGCCACACCCGTTTGCTTCATAATCTGAGGCAAGGATCCACAGTAGCCAAAGACATCCGGAATCCACAGCACTTCAGACGGTTTCCCCTGCAAACGTTCATATCCCCGCTGACCATAAATAAAGCTCCGCGCCAAGGCCTCCCCGCAGGCCATCAAGGTATCCGACTCCACTTCGGTCGCGCCTACAGGCTCCCATTTCCCCTGACCAATTCTCTTCTTCACTTCTTTCATCAACTGCGGAGCGTTACGTTCAACCGCATCATAACTGGCAGGTTGACTGTAGCCAAAAATAAATTCGGGATAGTGATCCATCAAGCGGTTCATGCTCGAAAAGGTATGTACAGCTTTGTATTCAGAACTCCGTTCCGGCCACAGCCAAACCAAATCGATGTGGGCATGCCCCGTGAGCACACAGGAAATCCGTTCATGCTGCCCCGCCAAAGACTTGTATCCCGCCTTCAACACCTTGCGCATACCTTGAAGTCCATCCCGATCCAATGCATTCACCGCATCATCAAGAATACGTAACAATCGACGATACAACACTGGTACTTCTGAAATTGGAGGGTGAAATCCACTTCCGCTGGTAGAAGGATACTCGCCGCCATTCACCGCTTTTCCCTCTTCCTGACAAATATCAAAGAGCACGTTCAAATCATGATACACCTCCCACGCAAGCTCATGACGACTGTAGAGCGCAACCTTACTCACCACAGAACCATCCTTGGCCAACCCGGTGGCATTGGGATGCCAAATCGCACTTTGCAAACACATCCCTTCCAAGTATGCCGTTTGCTTTTTCCCCGCGGGTAACGGACAGAATTTATGAGCCACATCAAATCCATAAAAGGGTAGCCCTTTTAAATGCAAGGTGCTTTCCCCCTGCTCCTCCCAATGCAAATACAAAGGCTTCTTGGCAGAAATCGCCGGCAATTCGATTTTAAACCAGCTCTGGTCAAACAAATCCCCCCAATGAAAGGGTAAGGTCACAGGGTCAAAACGTTGAGTAATTGCCTGCTCATACGAAATGGGCTCACCCGTTCCTGCCGCAAAAGACAGCTCCAAAGGCTGTTCTTCGGTCCAGATGGACCCTTTGAGGCGTTCAAGAGCGCCTGCGACGCGGGGAATAGTCAATTGGAGAAAGGGATTCTGCGGATAGTTCATGCCTGCTGTTTAAACTGAACCGACCCCCTTACAAGTCGTAAAAAGGAAAAAACAATCCTGTCGATATCTTAAACCTTGCCTGTCGGCGCCACGACCTCCTGTTCCCTCCTCAAATCCCTCTAGATAAATTCCCATCCCGTGCAGAAGGGATACTAGTAAGGCACAATGTTCAATCGTATAAATGCATGCGCTACTGGAGGCACAATGGCATGAAGTGACCTCACCGTGACGGTTTCAGTGCCATCTCCATTATCGATCTCTTCCCCCACAGCGCCAACAAACTCAGCCCCACTTTGCCAATCATCCCCTTCGCCCAACGTCGCCGCAACCTCAACCTGATACAGAATGCCCCCCACCCCATAATCAATCCCGGTTTGGCCCACGCCACCTTTCAAACGCCTGTACTGAATTTGAAAATACACCTCTCCATCTAGATTCACCACCTCCCCATCCATCAAAAATGCAGAGGCATCACTTGTGGCATCTATGCCATGAGCATAATCAACGAGATGAGGCACCCCATCACCCCGGTAATCTGCTTGTGCAGTTCGATACGCTTCGGGAATACTGTCATACTGAGACATCCAAGTGTTAAACGTTTCGATCCGCTCCCAGTCCAAAGGGAGCAACGAAGATAATTCCTCCGACCCCAGCTCACGCTCATAAAGCTTCAACTCATCAATTTTTCCTAACCAATTTAAGGAGGAGCTATTGCTGAGATCCTTATGATCTCCTACATGGAAAACACCCGTCGCCCCCTCTATCGTTCTGGTAACGGTATCGACCACCTCCCCATTGATGTACAAGTGCATCGTAGCATTAGATCCCTCAGCCACCGTAACCGCAACCTGAACCCATTCGCGCAAGGGCACCCCCCCACCCGAAAATTCGCTTCCGCCCAAATAGGAGGCCAACTCCCCCTCCGAAGTCACATACAACCAAGTACGCCCCAATCCGCCTCCTTCATTAGCTTGTTGCAAAATCACCCGGCTCCCCGTTGCCGGATACGCAGATAACCAAACCCAGGCACTCGCACTCCATGCCGATGCTGAATTCACCGCCACCGCAGGCGTGACCACAAGATCATCCACCCCATCAAACTGTAAGCCACCCCCAACTTTTCCGGTGGACCATGCAGGCCCTTGCGCGGCTTCCTCGGCGTCTTCAGACAAGAAGGCCTCAGCTAAATTACCGCTAACATCTACACTCTGCGTGCCAGCAGCTTCCTCAAAGGCATACCAAAAAACCAGCCCCGTATCCGCAGGACCAGATACCAGGTCTCCCGCCTGAACCGTCACATCCACATAACGCGGATACACCCCGTCACTTACCTCACAACGTATGCGGTACAACCCATCGACCGGAAATTTCACAAAGGTGCGCGCAGCCTCCGTGGTTGTAAAATCAACAGCTTGCGGGCCCTCTATTTGGGACCAGGTCATGCTCAGGGTATGCTCAGCCGGTAAACCGTCATCCCTGACCGAAACTTGCATCAACAAACGAGACGACAAATCAGGAAAATGTATCTCTGAACGGGCAGGAGCTTCCAGCTCCACCCTGGGTGGAGTGTTGGAAATACCGCTCTCACGTTCAAAGGCAAAGATCTCCCGTAAATGAAGACCCTCCGCATTGACCCGAAAGGTCGCGCCACCATCGACCTCATCAGCATCCCCAAGCGCCTGCAATGTCACGTACTGCCATTGATCCCAATTCGAGCTGGTAAAGAATAACTGCCCCCCTTCACTCAGCTCCAAATCCTGATCTCCACTAAACCAGGTCGTCGAAACCGTTTTATTCGCCGGCCCCGTCAACCGCACACCCAGCACCGCAGTGCCCCCTTCAGGAACCTCGATGCGGTCCATTTCCAAGTCAAGTTGAATGGGAGTCGCGGAGGCCACGGGACGCGGAGCCATCGAGCTGTTCCACGAAGATAAATCCGTCTGCAACCCTGCTTTCACCGAGCCGTAACTGCCAGACACATCCGAAAGCTCTTGATAATCTTCAGTAAAAGCCGTCCCGATTTTGTACAACTTCCCGTTTGTCCCCAGTTTAAATTTATCAGGAGTGTCTGTCTGAATCATCCCCGCAGCCTGGGTCGCATTACTCGGATAATAATAAAATGCCGTATGGGGTTCGCTCAGCTGATTCCCTGACAACAACTCCCTTATATCGCGCCCGTCAATTACCCGATCCTCAGGCAATCCCCCCCCCGCATAAGCAACCAAAGTAGGCAAAAGGTCATGAGTAGCCGCCGTTTGATTTCGAATCTCTCCTGCCGGAATCACCCCGGGATACCGAATCAAAAAAGGCACCCGATGCCCCCCTTCCCAATTGCTATGTTTTGCCCCCTGAAAGGGATATGCCGACCCTGAACCTTGATACAAGCTGCCTGCCCCCGGAGGATTTTGCCAAGGCCCATTGTCAGATGTGACGATCACAATGGTCTCTTGAGCGAGCCCATGATGGTCAAGTCGATCCAACACCTGCCCCACCCGATAATCCAACTCCTTCAACACATCCAAATATCGCGCTTCATCATCACTTTCACCGGCTACGGATAAAAAGTCAGGATGTGGATGCACCGGTACATGTGGTGCATGCGGCGCAAAATATAAAAAGAAGGGACGGTTTTCTGCAACCGCTTGATCCATCGCCGAAATGATCTGTTCCGTTTCGGCTTCAAGCAAATAGGATTGTTCCTCAATACTATCAATGATCCCCGTAAACACCCCACCGGTCCCTGTCGTATAACTGGCCAGTGCGGCGTCCCCCTGCATCAACTTTAAATCAGGCCAGGTATTATTATAAGGATTTTCGGACCACATATCCGAACTGTATAAAATCCCAAAATACTGTTCAAAGCCATGACGGGTGGGATTGTATTCAATCGAATCGCCTAAATGCCATTTGCCCGCCATGGCCGTGAGATAGCCCTGCTCGCGTAACAACTCGGGTAAGGTCACTTCACTCGGATTTAACCCCTTGGAGGTCTTCCCTGCAGACAACACACCCTCAATCCGCACCCGTCGCGGATAAGAGCCGGTCATCAATGCAGCCCGGGTAGGCGAACACACCGAGGACGTCGAATAAAAGTGGGTAAAGCGCAAACCCGTGGTCGCCAAACTATCCATCCGGGGGGTCAGTCCAATCGCGGAATTTGGATTCAAAGCATTATCCGGTGAATTTGGCGCCGGAGCAGGTGGCGTTGAATCGTCACCGGCAAATGGAAATTGATAACTCCCCAAATCATTCACCCCGAGATCATCCATCATGATCAACACAATATTGGGAGGTTTTTCAGCCCAAACCTGAGCAAAACAACCTAAAACAAACAGTAAAACAGCAGTAAATTTAGACATAATTCATTCCTACAAGACACAAAAAAACCCACAGCCCCCCAGGACTGTGAGGCCTTTATACGCGTCTCCTTATCGACGACGTCCAAACAGAAACACACCCAAAAATGCACTCAAACCTAGGATCAAAGTGCTTGGTTCGGGAATGGCGTTCACCAGCAAATCCCCATCCGCTAAAAAGGTATTGCTGATGCGAAGCTCATCGATCAATCCATCAAAAGAATGATCAATAGCACCCGTATTGGTCATGTGAGCGCCAATAGTTAAATCTAAACCATTCGCGGCAATACTTTGGTTAACCCCCGTCAGGGTATCCTCAGACGCATCTAAATTAAAGATAGCGGTATTGGTGGTATCATCAAAACGAACAGACACATAGTGCCAGTCATTATCTGTAATCGACAACGTCGAATAATAACCCGTCCAGCCAGATCCATCACCCAACAGCAAACCCAATTGATTATAGGTCCCACTCGACGCACTAGAATTACTTCCCCGTTGCACCATAAAACCATAATTCAAACGAGTATCGGCATTACTTCCAGACTTCTTCAATGCCAACATCTGACGGGTCGCACCTGAATCCCCTCCTAAACTTTCAAGCTTTACCCAACCCTCAATCGTAAACGCAGACCCCGCACCGAAATCCAAACTATTGTTATCAGCCACCGTGACATATTGAGTAGAGGAACGCTCTAAATCGATGGCTTGATTATATTCGCCTGTCACAAACCCGGGGCTATTGATGCCTGTACCATTATTCCCAAAAGCCGAGCTGTCCGTTAAATTACCATCATATTTGTGATAAAGGACCACGTCTGAAAATCCCCATGAGGATAAACAAAGCGCACTGATCGATAAACATAGTTTTGTGATATTTTTCATAAGAAACCTGATCTGAGATGAATAACAATGAATAACAAATACGTCCCAAAGGAAAAACAGACAACCTAAACTTTGCTCACACAATTGAGCATTGGTTAAATTTACTTTTTGACATGGCACCCCCTTTGAGAAAGGGTTCGTCATATGCAAAAACGAATCACCATGAAAGACATCGCGGAAAAGGCAGGCGTACACCCCTCTTCCGTTTCCATGGCCTTAAAAAACCACCCCCGCATCGGGAAAGACACGCGACAGCGAATCCAAAAACTTGCCAAAGAAATGGGCTATGTCCCCGACCCTGCCCTCAGTGCCCTTTCGGCATATAGATCTGCTCAAAAACCCACCCATAGCATGGGAGAACTCGCGATTCTCAGTCATTACAAGGAGTTAAAACCATCCACCAATGATACCCAGGGGCTCATTAAAAAAGGATTGCTGGAGCGTGCCGCCCAAACCGGACACAGTCTGTGTAATTTCAACGTAAACGATAAAAACTTCACCGCACGAAGAGTCAACCAAATCATCCGCTCCCGTAATATACAGGGGATTATTTTACTGCGACTGGATGCATTTCCCATGCGCTTCTTACAGGAAATCAAATGGGATTCTCTGGCCGCGGTCCGAATTAGCAGACGCCCCGCATGGCCCCCCATCACCCATATTGAACACAATCAATACGCCTCCATGCAAGTCTGCATCCAAAAACTTATCCGTAGAGGATATCAGAAAATTGGCCTCATTCAACAATGGCGGAATTTGAAGGCCATCGGTTTTTTTCCTGAAGCCGCTTACCTGCAAACCTTACAACGTTCAAAACATGCCCAACCCGCCCCGATCTTTTATACAGACCGCCCTGATTACCCACAAATTGCCGACTGGATATCCGCCCATAACATCGACGCAGTTATTTCAAATCGCCCCCCCTCTGAATTGATTCCACATGCGCAAACCTGTGCACAAACCTTCAAAAATATAGGTTTCGTCAGTACAAATTTAATTCAGCCGACTGGAGAGCTGGCAGGGATCGATCAAAATCTATCCGCCCTCGGAGAACGCGCCATCGATGTGGTCGTGGCCAACATTCACCGGGGAGTCAAAGGCTTCCCGAAAGTCACGAGCCAAATCATGATTCAAGGCACCTGGTGCGACGGACGTAGTATCCGACGACAACGGCCCCCACAGCAATAAGATCAGGAATTACCACCCACAAATACAAGGAGGGACAGGCCCCTCTCCTCAAGGAGCGATGAAACACCAACGATCTTTCCTACAGAGAAATGCTCTAAACAGGCGGGTGCAAATATAGCGGTGAAGGGTCTTCCATCTCAGCATCATCGGACATGTTTAACAAGTCACCCGCAGAAGGAAAATCTTCAATTACAGGAAACGAAGCCTGAGAAAAACGCACAGCCTCTTGTGAATACACAGGCATTCCCTGTATGTCCTCCGTCCACTGCCCAGGAGACTTCAATTGCCAACCCATATCTTCTGAAACAGAAAAAATACGCCCCCACCACACACCCCGCCGTGCATCTCCAAGAATGACGAAGGGGCCATCTACAGTTTGAGCAATACGATGCGCTTGCGCGCATCCTGATGAAAACGCTTTCAACCGCACATTCCCGGGGGCGCAATAACCAAATGACCACGCCAAGGCTTGCCGAATCCCCGAGTAATTTCCAGGCCCGCGTCCCACCCTGATTTCAGAAGGTTGAGAGATCTGGGAAAGTAACGCTTCCAGACGAGGTAAGGCTAATTCCGCTTGAAAGCGCTTCAGCGTCATCACCTCTTCATGTAACTCGCCGCCACATTGCCACGCCATACTCAGTTGGGTGCTGCTCCATTCAATGGCCAATCGTGTATCCGTCATGCCCTCTCCCTCCACATACAAATGTCGCGCGCGTTTTCATGCCCTGCAACAGCCTTTAATTCAATCTGCCAAGCATCCGCCGGCCAAAAATTTTGCACCCGTTCACTCCATTCCACCGCAACAATCGCCTCATCTTCCATCCATTCATCCAAGCCCAAACCCCAAACTTGGGACGCTTCGGTCAATCGATATAAATCCGCATGCACCAAAGGAGGCGTGCCCCCCAATTCCTGCACCAATCCGTAAGTGGGACTGGTAACCACCCCTTCCCATCCCAATCCTTCGGCCAAACCTTGAACAAAACAGGTTTTTCCAGCCCCTAAATCACCATGCAATAACAGGACCGCTTGATGCCCCAAGGTTTTGGCAAAGGATGCCGCGATTTTTCGCGTTTCTTCAGCAGAGGTAGATCGAAATATATTCACAGTCCCGCCTCCATTTTCGACATGAGCACGGTCTGAATCAAGGTCATGGTATTGAAAATAGCATGTGCCCACACACACACCATTAATCGACGGGTGTACACATAAGCCCATCCCAATAATACGGCTAACGCAAACAACGGAAGTAAACTGGCCACATGTTGATGAATCACTGCAAAAATAAGGGCCTGAATCACTATGCCTGAAACCGTGCCCAAGCGTTGTCGTAACCACGTGAATACAAAGCCCCGGAAAACGACTTCCTCCAACAACGGCCCAATAAATCCCACCAACAAAAACAAAGACACCCAGTTCAACCAGCCCGTTAACTGACTCAACTGCTCAATCATGGGCTGAACTTTCATTTCCCACTGAAACTGTGTAAAAAGATATTGCGTAATCCCCGCGGAAAGTCCCACTAACGGCAAACACATGCAATATGCCGCCAACCCCCACACGACATCCAGCAACCTTAAAGGATTCTCCATACCTAAGACATCCAAGGGTTCTAAGCCCCTTCGTTGCAAATGCTGAAAAAACACGAAAGCCATCAGCCCTTGAAACAGCAAAATAGAGACTAAAATGAGTAAACCCGGAGGCAAGGTTTCAGCCACCGACCCATACGAAAGCAAAGCCCCCAAACACAGTTGCAACACAAAGCCTACGAAAAAAGTCACCAACATCATCTGTGGCAAGTCATGAGGAAGTGGACGCCAATCCAACCATCCCCATCCCACTTTTAAACTACGACTGGCCTGTGTTGAAAAAAAGAGCGAGATCCAAAAACATATGCCGAAAACCAGCAAGATGCCAATAACCCATTCCAGACGAAAGCCCTCGGGCATGCTTAATCCTCCGGAAGAACCTCTTCCCTTACCGCGTAAATACGCTTATCTTGGGATTCGTGATAGGTACGAATGGTCATTTCAGAAAGCAAACCCAAACCTATAAACTGAATGCCAAAAGCCATAAACATAAAGCCCATGATCGGCCATACAGGGCGTTTCACCAAGTCATCGCCCCAAAACTCTAACCCGGTCAAGGTCGCGAAAAGGTTTAAACTAAAAATTACACCAATCAGGAGAGCTCCCACAAAACCAATCTGGAAACCAATTTTACCCAAGATTTGCATGGGACCCGTACTGTAACGCATCAAAAACTTCACCGTAATCAAATCCAAAACCACCCGGAATGTACGTCCAATGCCATATTTACTGGTTCCAAATTGACGTGCATGGTGACTTACAGGAATTTCAATGACTTTTCCGCCCACCCAATGGGCCAGCGCCGGAATAAAACGGTGCATTTCGCCATACAAGCGCACATCTTTGATCACGTCTTTACGATATGCTTTCAAGGTGCAACCATAATCGTGCAAATGAACACCAGTGATTTTACTGATCAATCCATTGGCCATCATGGAAGGTAAGCGACGATTAATAAAGGTATCCTTACGATCTTTCCGCCAGCCACTCACCACATCGACCTCATCGGTCATCGCTTCTAACAACAAAGGAATATCTTTGGGATCATTTTGTAAATCGGCATCCATGGTGATGATGACATTCCCTTCGGCGGCATCCAAGCCGGCAGCCATCGCTGCCGTTTGACCAAAATTGCGACGAAAACGAATCAAATGAAGGTAGGGATACTTCCTTTTGTTTTCTAACAGCATCTGCCAGGTCTTGTCACGACTGCCATCGTCAACCAGCACAGCTTCGTATTTGAGAGAAAGCGGCTGTAACGCTTCATCCAATTTTTGACAGAGCAAGTCTACACTCTCTTCTTCGTTATATACGGGAATGACAATTGAAAGGTCCATGCCGGATGCGCTATCAGGTTCCCCTCAGAAATCAAGACCCATGGTAGATCAGGATTTTCCCATCGCTTGTTGTAGCAAAGCCCTTATCCATTCCTGTTCTTTTCGACTAAGCATTTTTAACCACGCGCTGACCTTCCCCTCCACACTTTCCACATACAAGGCCCTGAGCGCCACATCGCCCACCGTCGTTCCCGTTTTCGCAACTTTAAGCGATTTCACCTCCGCAACCTTCCACGCACACACTTTTTTTCCAAAAAGTGAACGCGACACTATACGCAAGCCTTCGGCATCTGCCGTGAGTTGCACCTCGCGGGTACCACCCGCCACCCCCGCAGCCATCATCGCCACTCCCACCACCAAAAAGATCAACACCATGAATACCGGCACCCACTGAGTCCAATCAGTCCCCAAGCCTTCATAGAGTAACACCCCTAAGAACAAAGAGGGTAACAAGGAAAAGATACAGCCAAAACCAAATAAACCGTGCCCCCCTTTTCGTAAACCCAGTTGAGGCACATCTATCTGTATCGCCCCTCCATTGTGGGTTATCACAACTTTTGTATCCGCAGGTGCATCAGTGATCCCCACAGTCTCATGGATCGCACTGCGTCCCTCATTCTGTTCC
This sequence comes from Kiritimatiellota bacterium B12222, assembly GCA_029719485.1. Classification (GTDB taxonomy): domain Bacteria; phylum Verrucomicrobiota; class Kiritimatiellia; order SS1-B-03-39; family UBA6053; genus UBA6053. The sequence continues at coordinate 3,586,756 of CP120722.1, forward strand.
GGCGCCTCATACATATCCACCGTGGACACTCCCGGTAACTGTGCGGTCAATTGACGCGACAACTCCTGAATCACCAATTGCGGATAGCCCACAGCCAAGAAAACTGACTCATTATCTGCATCCAAAAGCACTAACGACCAAAAATCCGCTGAAAGTGCAGCAGAAAGCCTCCGAGTCGCCTCCGCCCCTTCTTTTTTTGCACCAAATCCACGAGCCATCGATAATCGGGAAATAGACTGTACGGGAAAACTGCGTTTTTTCTTCCATCCCCCCCAATAGTCAATGACCTGTAGTTCTGTGCGGGTCACCCGTAAACTTGTCCTCGTTAGATTGAACAACAACACACACCCAGTTAAAAGCAATCGAGCCGATAACACGACCATCATCACGGCGGGTATCAAAAAAACAACCCGCATCATCACGATACCATTCACCGCCTGCCACTCATCAGGAAAATCCTCCCATAAATTCACTGCGAATTCCCAACCCCAAGCTTTCGCCATCAAAAGTAAAATCACACTTCCCAGCAAAAGAAGCCCACCCAAATACTTCAGCGAGCCTAAATCGCGACAGGGCAGTTTTAAGTGCAAATCACCGGGTCCCCCTTCCCATGCGATGCGTTGAGGGTTCATAAAGCAGTACCTGCAGGAAAAAGGGTGAAAAACGACATGTTCATCTCGCTACCCCAGCCTATTCGAAAATCAAGTCTAAGTCCCTCCCACCCATGGCCCTGTAGGGAATTGATGATTGACAACTTCACCCCACAATGCGACGTGGAACCAATTAACTTTGCCTGTTTCCACAGCCCCTCCCATGAAATCGATCCCCTACCTACTCAGCTTGATAACCCTCCTTTGGATGAGTATCATCCCCCTCAACGCCCAAAGCATTATCCTGTTACCAGAAGATGTAGGTGGAGAGTTAAAAGCCGAGTATAATTGGCTCCCCTATGCTTTTTTCAGCGATAGTTTTGGTTTGGGACTGGGCGCAGGTGTCGCATACTCCCGTTGGCCCGCCCCAGAAACCAGCGTTTTGGGAGCCGTAACCGTAGGCACCAAAGGATCTTACAACTTCGCCGGCGGATTTTCCCAGCTCAGAATTCCCGGAACCAAACGGTGGTATGTCTCCCCCTATTTTATCGGAGGCTATTATGTAGATCAATTTATATACATTGGTCACGACAACCCAGGGTTTGAAGGACAACGCGCCGGGGCTAATGACTCAAGCCCTGACAATTATGCCTCCGCAGATCAATGGGACAATCAAGTACAATTGCAATTCACCTACCTGCTCCCCATCGGAAACGGTGCAGGCCAAAACATTGTAAACGTCTACAAAGTCAAATACGGCATGTTGATTGATGGCGCTACGGGCGCCTCAGCCTTTAACCCTTTCAAAAGTGGTCGAACCTCCTTTTTGTTTACCCCCCAATGGCGTGACCAAACCTTACAACAAGAGAACATTCAAACCCCTCTCGAAACCTGGAACATTACCGTAGGCATGGAATGGGACAACCGTGATTTCCCCGCAAATCCCGCGAGAGGCACCTACTTTAAGGCCAGCTATCAAAAGGATTTTGGAAACCAGGGAGGTCTCTCTGGATGGGAAGCCGTAGAAGGTGAATTTGAGTACATTCATAATATCGGGAAAAATGAACGTGCAAAACAACGTCTCTTGGTTTTTGATTTCTCCACCAATTATGTACTGAACTGGGAAAATGACGCCGAAGGATTTCCAACCCACCGTCCCCCACAATACGAGGCCGCCACCCTCGGTGGGCTGTACCGCATGCGGGGATTTGAATCCAACCGTTTTAGCGATCAGGCCGCAGTATATTATTCAATGGAGTATCGCGTGATTCCACAATGGCAACCTCTGCTCAAAGCCCATTGGCTCAATTTTGCGCAAATCCAATATTGGCAGTGGGCACTATTTGCCGAGGCCGGACGAGTGTCAGAAAACTACGATTCAGAGCTGTTTTATGAAGACCTGCATTATGATGGCGGCGTCAGCTTACGCGGCATGCTCCATCAAGCCGTTCTCCGCCTCGATTTCGCCGGCAGTGAAGAAGGCATGCGGGTCGTGGCCATGTATGGACAACCCTTCTGACCCGTCCTTATCTCGAAATACCCAGGCACTTCGCCAAACGATGATGCCTGGCATAACATTTCCTCAAGGCCCGGGTTAACTCCTGATCCACCTCTGGATGTTGGGGAAAACGGGGTGCAACTACCGCTCTTCGCGTATGTTCAAACCAATGGACGGGGTTGGGACGACAATGTACCCCACTCCCATCATACCCCAACGGCTTCACATAACTTTCAACTGGCATCAATGAATAGGCACCTTTTCGATAGTGTGCATACGAAAATCGAACCGCCCATGAGTCGATTTTACCCTCCAACTGATCCAGAAGCATGCCCGGTAAATCATCCCCCCCATGCGCGAATCCCGTTTGCAACTCTTTGCGGGTGGCAAAATGATCTTTTTGCGCCTGCTCCCAATCCACTCCTTGCCAAGCCCTTTTCCAAGTGCCCCACCCAAAGGACAAATTACGGGGATTCAACCACACATCCCGCTGATGTTTTTTAGGACGGGGCATTTTCCATCGTGGCGGCAAATATCCACTCACCGACAGGATAGATTCTTCAGAGGCATACGCCTCCAACGCGCCATTCATATACGTCAAAAAAGAGGGATGCGTACTTAAATCATCTTCCAACACGATCACCCGGTCACTCCTTTCCAATACCTCCTCTACGCCTTTGAGAATAGATCGGGCTAACCCCCAATTTTCCTCACGCGTCACCACGTTTACCTCTTGAAAGCCCTGCACATCTTTCAAAACGTCGCGCACAGCCGTCACGTTCTCGGCATCCTCCTGAGAACGAGGACCATCACTATAAATAAACAGGCAAGAGTCCTTCGCACCTTTATTTTTAGCCAAAGCCTTCAAGGTCTTTTTTAAATGGCCGGGTCGATTATACACAAATAACACGATGGGGGAAATAGGTAAGCTCATGTGACCCCATCATTGACCTTCCGGTCTCTTAGGTCTAGTAGAAAATTATGTCAGTACGCGATCGTTTTAAATCTCCCTCCTTTCTCACCACCCTCTTTTTACTCATTTTTGCCGCCTTGATGTTTAGGGTGGTATGGCCACTAGACCAAGTCGTTCAATCCAATGACTATAATTACGGCCTTATGGGACAATATAAAACCGAACTCCCCGATTCATTCAGTCATGGATTCTGGCGTGGATCGCCTCTACTCGGTCGAGCAGGTCATGCCTCCCCCACCTGGACCAACCTCAGCCTCTCTTTACTTCCCTTAGACCTTTACATGGATTGGATCTACGCCATCAATTTGTTGCTGGCCTCAGGATTCATGATCGCCTTCCTGCGCCTGCGCAACATCAGCTGGATCCCTGCCATAGCCGCTGCGCTCACGGCCTATTGGCTAGGGAGCAACCTCACATTGGTCTACGCGGGTCATCTCGAAAAATATGGCGTATTGGTCTTCTCCTCAGCCGCACTGTATTGCATAGAGCAAACCCTTCGTAAAGCCTCCTGGCGCTGGGCCATTCTGGCGGGCGGCGCCTTAGGATGGATGCTGATGCATCAGGCCGATTTGGCCCTGTTTTTTGGCATCGTCTTAGGCGCATATTATTTATTTTCCTGCTTGAGTTTTTATCGCAAAAATCTTTCAAAACGCCTGCTCTTGCTGCTTCCTCTGCTACTAATGGGACTGCTCTTCAGCTATCAGGCCTACCACTTTTCGATGCAACATCATGTGGATAACGTCGAAATCCTGCAACAAGGCGATCCCGAAGCCAAATGGAACTTCGCCACTCAGTGGAGTTTTCCTCCAGAAGAAAGCATCGATTTTATCGCCCCGGGATATTGGGGGTGGCAATCTCAACACGATAAAGCCCCCTATCACGGTCGTATGGGACAAAGCGCAGAATGGCCCACGCAAAACCAGGGCTTCCCCAACTTTAAATTAGAAAGCGTTTATGTAGGTATTCTCCCCGTTTTCTTTGCCTTTTTCGCGATTTTCCACTTCAAACTCCGCAAAAAACAAATCCTATTTTGGGCAACGGCTCTCCTCATCACCTTTGCCTTGGCCTGCGGTAAGTTCACCCCGCTCTATCACCTTTTTTATCAATTGCCTTTGGTGAACTCCATTCGCAACCCCAACAAATTTATCCAAGTCAGCCAATGGATTTTAGGCATCCTCTGCGCATTCGGATTACAAAGCTTCCTCTCAACCGACCTCCGCAAATCGGCGCCAAAATGGGCGGCAGCGACCTTGCTCTTTATTTCTATCATTGCCGCACTGGGCTCACTCTTCACCCAACCCAGCAGTGAAACCCAACTGGAGGCATTTGCCCAAAGCCCTTGGTTGGGTCAAGCAGCAGGCATCTTGCAAAATCAACAACTCTCCCTCTTGCATTTATCTCTGATGGCCGCCATGGGAGCCGCATTGCTCTACGCCAGCCTGCAACTGCGCTTTCGTCAATGGGCATTAGCAGGCATCTTGTTGTTGATCTCTACAGATGCCCTTCTCCTCAGCAAAGAGTACATTAAACCTGCCAATACCCGCTTCATCAAAGAAAATGAACTCGCAACTTTTCTAAAAAAGAACCTTGGAGATCAACGCGTGGCCGTCATCGATACCCGCGGTCTCTACAATTTTTATCTCACCCATCTCTTCCCCTACCATCACATTGCTTTTGCGGACATCGCAGTAGCCCCACGGTTACAAAGCGATTATCAAGCCTATTTCGATGCCCTCGGACAGGACCGCATCCGCCTTTGGCAGGAATTTGGCGTAAAATATATTCTCGCCCCCCGGGAAACATCTACCCAAATTCTCGCACAACCCGGCATAAACCGTGTACTCCGCGAAGTGTACAGCTACGATATAGCCGAACATCCCCTCGGTGGATTGCGTATTGCCCCGGGTCGCATGGATCAAAAGGGTAGCCAGGTCGTACTTGAATTGTTACTTCCTTCCGACCGCTTCACCTTAATTCCCCAATGGGCATCTGAAAGTGCCGACGCCTACTTGACCTCCCTACGCGCAGGAGAAGCGCCCTTTCAAAAGGCACGAGTGCAGCAAAATATTGAACCCGGCACCGACCCCCACTCTGGTGGAGAAATCACAGGTGTCCTTCAAAACACCAGTGGATTTTTACTGCAGGTACAAGTCGAAGCTGACCGCGCCTTCCTCAGACTTGCAGACCACTATGATCCCCACCTTCGAGCACGAATCGATAAGGGCCCCGCCTTCCCGCTCTTGCAAACCGATTTGCTTTTTGCAGGTATCGAACTCCCCCACGGCATCCATGAAGTGGAGTTCTTTCTCCCCCCCCCCTCCCTTGCCATTCGAGCGCAGTGGACGGGAATATGTATCTGTTTGCTCGTCGCCCTCAGTTTTCTTAAAAAACCAAAGCCCGCTGCGGATCCAGAAAGCGAACAATCCGCATAAAAGGCTACGGACGCCCTTCGCCACCACTTCAGACTTGATTTAAACGCTCACTTCCCCAAGGATCTCGCCTTATGTCTAAAGAAAAAAAAGAATCCTGGAATAGTCGTGTGGGTGTCATTCTTGCCGTGGTGGGCTCCGCGGTAGGGTTAGGAAATTTTCTACGCTTTCCCGGTGAAGCCGTTAAAAATGGTGGTGGCCTCTTTATGGTTCCTTACATCATCGCCTTTCTTATTGTGGGCATCCCCTTAGCATGGTCGGAATGGGCTTTGGGTCGTTATGGCGGAAATCGCGGTCATAATTCAGCACCAGGGATCTTCCGGGAAATTTTGGGCACATCCAAAGGAGCATATTTAGGCATGCTGGGCACCATCATGCCCATGCTGATTTACACCTATTACGTCATTCTTGAAGCGCTTTGTCTGTATTTTGCCTGGGGATTCCTCAACGGAGATATTCCCAAACTAGGGAATGATGTAGGCGCAGTCGCCACTCATTTTAAAGCCGCCGTAGGTGCCAATGCAAACGGGGAACTCTTTTCGGGAAGCAACAGTCCCATGCTCATTTGCCTGATTTTATGCACGCTCATTAACTTTAGCCTCATCTATCGTGGGATCAGTAAAGGCATCGAAATTTTCTGTGCGATCGCCATGCCCATGTTGGTGGTCTGTGCATTTGTGGTCCTGTTCAGGGTCATCACTTTACCTGCAAATCCAGAGCACCCCGATCAAAACTTTATCAATGGATTGGGTTTCATGTGGAACCCGGAACAAACCCGCACCACCGAAGTCATCCAGATCCCTGAGGGAGAAACCCTGCTTCCCGATTCCGTGCACCTGAGCGAACATGGTGAAAACATCACTCCCCTTTTGGTCAAATCCGATGCACAAAGTATCCAAGTCATTTTAGACCATCACAAGCATGATGGCGTCGCCGCAGACAATCAATTCACCATCACCTACGAAACCGAAAGCGGGAAAAATTTAGGCGATACGCTTACCGCAACCGAACCCCAATCCTATTTAAAAACTCTTTCAAATCCTGGCGTGTGGGTAGCCGCAACCGGTCAAATCTTCTTTTCACTCTCCCTCGGATTCGGACTCATCCTCACCTACTCCAGTTACCTTAAACGCGACGATGATATTGCCCTCTCCTCCATCACTTCAGCCGCCGGCAACGGATTTTGCGAAGTGGTCTTAGGTGGCATGATCGCCATTCCCGCGGCATTTATCTTCCTGGGAAAAGGATTTCTTAGTGATCCATCCAATGTGGGCACCTTTGGATTAGGATTTGTGGCCTTACCCAATGTATTTAACCAAATGCCTGCGGGCGCCTTTTTCGGGTTTCTCTTTTTCTTCCTGCTTTTCTTGGCCGCGGTAACCTCTTCCCTCTCCATGTTACAGCCCACCATTGCCCTTTTGGAAGAAGGATTAGGGCTCTCCCGCAAAAAATCGGTCTCACTCTTAGCCGTGATTACCTTGATCGGTACGATATTTATTGCCTGGTTCAGCCAAGGCTTTGCAGCCCTCGACACTGTGGATTTTTGGATGGCAAACTTCTTCATCTTCATCTTTGCAACCATACAAACCATCATATTCGGATGGGTGATTGGCAAAGAAAAGGGCTATAAAGAACTTTGTTCTGGTGCAGAAATCAAAGTACCCAAGATCATCATGGTGCTCATTCGTTATATCTCTCCCCTATATTTATTAGGAATTTTCCTCTTGTGGGCCAAAGGAATTCTACCGGGATACATCAAAGCCATGGCCTGGTCCAATGGCAAACCCTCCGTAGCCTTTCTCTCCATTTCATTCATTCTCCTCGTGATCACCTTCTTCGCCTTCGTGGTCGCAAAATCTAATCAACGCTGGCGAAAAGAAGACCTTCTGGAGGAAAAATCATGACCGTAGCAGGCTGGATGGTAATGGGATTTACCGTAATCGGCGTGATCTCCCTACTCAGTTGGAGTATCTGGAAAGTGATCTCCACCCCCAATAGTACAGAACACTTACACGGGACCATGGATATCGATCCCGAAGATGATTGATGCCCTTCCCCCTTGATTCCCTCCGGGCATCGAATAAGAGAAGATCTATGATCCGCGCGTTTCTCATATCCATTTTTGCATTTTCCCTGCTCTCTAGCCTCCCTGCATCCGCCAAGGAGCGGGAAGTCTATGACGAAAGTATCTCCAGCACCCGAGACTTCAGTCTGTTTGGAGGCCCCTCCAAAAAAGGCCCCGAGTACGAATGGAAACTGGTAAACGAATACATCAGCAAAAATAAACTCAAAAAAGCCATTAAGCATGCGGGATACATCACCAAAGCCTGGCCCGATCACGCGTTGGCGGTTGACGCGCAACGGATGATCGGAGATTTACAATTTTCTCGGGAAGAATATGCCAAAGCTTTTGAGGCCTATCAGGGCCTGATCGACAACTACGTCGGCAGCTTCAACTATGAAGAGATCCTCGATCTTCAGCTCGAATGCGCTCGAAGAACCCAATACTATGAATACAAATCATTTTTTGGACTCACCAGTTATACGGATCCTATAGAAGCTGTGCCCTTATACCGTCAATTGCTCACCAACGCCCCCCACATGGATGCGGCGCCCCAAATTCTGTTTGATCTGGGAACGATTTACCTCCAGGAAGGTCAGCAACTCAATGCCATTCAAGAATTCAACCTGCTTGAGCAACGCTACCCCGACAGCCCGCTCAGTGAAAAATCTGTCATCAGGAAGGCCGATGCCTTTGCCAAACTTTCAAAACGAAATCCCACCGATATCCGTCCGATAGAAGGTGAGTTGGAAACCTTAAATCATTTCATCAGCGTCTATCCCGACAGTGATAATATTCAGGAAATTCGTATCCGACGGAAAAATGTGTATGAACAAGTCGCAGGCGTTCATTTTGAACTCGGGAATTTTTATGAGAAAAATTTAAGACGTCCCGATGCCGCTTTGGTCACCTACCGTTCTTTGCTCGAACAATTCCCCGATTCAGAATGGACAGTACCCGCAAAGGAACGTATTCTTGCGCTCAGTCAAAAAGAAAATTAACCAGGACCCCTTCACATGTCGCACTTTCGAACATTAGCACTTCTCCCCCTTTTAGGGCTCTTCCTCTTACAAACTGGATGCCAAGGCTATAAACTGGGATCTCAATTACCAGACGATATTAAAACCGTCTATGTCCCCACCGTGCTCAATGAAACCAACGAGCCGCTTTTAGAAGGTCAAATCACCAAAGCAGTCATGGATAGACTTCAACGTGACGGATCACTCAAGATTTCCAATGAACAGGAAGCCGATGCCATTTTATATGTTACGGTCAATGCTTACAAAACGAATCCCTTGACCTATGAAAGCAGCAACACGGCACGCCCTGATGAATATCTCTTAACCATCGGTGCCAGCATCGAACTGGTTCGTCGGGAGTCCGGAGCGACAATAGTAAAAAGTACAGGTCTGCAAGGTCAGGATGAATTTGCCTTGGTGGGCGACCTCACCAACGCCAAATCCAATGCCCTCCCCGATGCGGCGGACGACTTGGCTCGCTACATCGTGGCCGCCGTTACTGAATCTTGGCCCGCACTATAATCGGTCCTCCTCTTTGCTGAGGACTAGGCCCCCATGCGTACACATCTGATATCTTTTTGGTTGAGCATCCTCTTTGGAGGATTCTTGGTACAAGCACAAGATGTGGACACCCAATATCTAAAGCTCCAAGAGTCCTATACCCTACGCATTCAGGAAATCACCCAACGCTATCAAAAGCAAAAACGGGAGTTGTTGAATAAATTCATCCTCGCGTTGGTGCGGGTAGAACAAGGCTACAGGGATGAAGGGAATTTGGATGGCGTGATGATGTGCCGGACACTTCGGGAAAATGTCTTGCTGAATCCCGTTTTCCCCGAACGCCCTCCTGAAACGCCTCCGGCTTTGGCCGAAATGTTTGATACCCTGTACACCAAAAAAGATGAAGTTTATCAGCTCCATCAACAGGAACTAAGCAACTTCAACCTCATGCTCCTCAATGCCCTCCCGGCTTACCAAACGGAGTTTAACCGACAACAAAATGTAGCCAAGGCAAAGGAAGTTCAAGACCTTCGTGCAGCCATCACCGAAGCCCAGCAACGTGAGCAAGCCATTTCTCGTCTCACCGGCACCATCGTCACAAACATCTCAACCAATCCCAACGATTACCCCTTTGCTCTATCGGCCAAAGCTTATAGCCAAATCCGGGGAATGACCGCGAGAAATTGTCGCTTTCCCTTAACCATAAATAAGGTAGGCGCAGTAAAGGAAACCAACTCCGGGTTCAACTTTGTGGAAGGTCGCTTAGAAATTCCAGTCAATCAAAGCGGCCCTTTGGTCGAAGACATTCAACGTAACCAAATGATCACCGTGGAAATGGGCTTTCAACCCACCTTCACCAGCCAGGGCTATGAAACAAATCCTGTGATCTTGATGCTATTTGGCACATCACTCGCCTCTGCAAATTTCGCCATCACCATGGAAGGAAATACACTCTGGCTTTACCTTAAAACCAAAGTGCCTCCTGCAGATCGGAAAAACCACCGTTATGAAATCGGTAAAATCACCAACCTGAACCATGTGCATATCGAAGTCACCTACCGCATTGGTGATCTCAACATCTACCTCAACGGCACGGCGACCCTCCGTCTCCGCGACGAAGTCGTCGGCACCATCTCAGAATGGGAACCCGCACCAATTTTTATCGGTCGCTCTCCCCCAAATCCTGAAATTCGATTTACCCTTCCCTTCCGGGGCACCATCAACCACCTCTATATGAAAGCGGGTGAAGCCAGCTCTCGACAAGTGATTTCGGATTATAATAATTACTTAAACTTCACGAATCCATAAGCGAGGTGTCCGCGTGAGCCTGCTTTCAGACCCCATCGTCGCTGATGAAGCCATCGTCCTCCGCTGGTTTCCGGTAACCGACAGTTCCCGTATTGTCGTGTGGTTCACCTCCAGATATGGGCGCATCAGCACCTTAATCAAAGGATCACAACGCCCCAAAAGTTGGATTTTGGGGCAATACGATCTCTTCTATACCTGTGAATTACTTTTCTACAGTCGGGCAAATGAAGACCTCCATTTGATTCGAGAATGCTCCCCCATTCACCCACGTAGTGGATTGCGTCATAACTGGCGGGCCTGCGCAGGGGCCTCCTACGTTGCGGATGTCCTCTATCGTATCTCCCCCCCGCTCGTGGCGGCAGGGGAAATTTATGCCCTTGCACAAACAACCTTAAATCAACTCAACGCCGGCTCGGAAAATCCCGCACTACTCTTTTGGTTTGAACTCAAAGTTCTCGCAGATTTAGGCATCTCACCAGACCTCAGCCTCCTCATCAAAGGTCCTGTACTTTTTGACTATGCTGAAGGTCGGGTCGTACATGCTCACAAGGACGCCCACCCCCAAGCCTCCCATCTTTCAGGCGGGTGCTTGTCCGTATTGCGCGCACTCAGCGAAATCGATGACCCTTCCAAAGTGTCGCGCCTTCGACTTCAACCCGGGCAACTACGTGAGTTAGCCCGCCATCTTTCAGCCTTTAGCGCATGGCATTTAGATCTGACTCTGCCCTCGCGTAACCGTGCGATCGAACTCATGACCCGCTAAATGAAAAAATCGAAACGCCATCTCCTCTTGCACATGCTGGGGCTTTGCCTTTTGGCTTTGGGCCTGCGTCATTATGGATGGAACTGGGATGAAGGTCATCTCCTCCACCCCGACGAACGCCATATAAGCATGGTCACCCAAGCCCTGCAAAATCCGAAAACCTTGACCGGCTGGTTTGATACCGACACCTCAACCTTTAACCCCTATAATCAAGGAATCCATAGTTACGTCTACGGCATACTCCCCATCAAAATGGTACATGCCCTCACCGTGGCAAAAGGGGAAATGGACCTTCAGGAAATTACCCGCATCGGCCGATGGCTTTCGGCAGTATGGAGTACAGGAACCGTACTCCTCATTTATTTGTTAGCGCTGCGTCTGGTGTCGAGCCGCGTTGCCCTCAGCGTAGGCGCCCTGATGTGCTTCACCGTGCTCAGCGTGCAACAAGCTCACTTTTACACCGTCGATTCCGCAGGGGTGTTTTTCAGCACCCTCTGTCTTGGAGTTGGTTTGGTCGCCGTAAAAGAAAAACGCAGCTTTTTACTCCTCGTATCTGGCGCCTGTGTGGGATTGGCCATGGCCTGTCGTTTGAATCTCGCTTTACTCGCCCTTTGGGTGACCGCTGCCGCTTGTGCCTTGGCCTGGCAGAAACGTAAACTCTCCCCCATTTTCTATTTAGTGGCCGGCGGAGGCATCGCCCTCCTCCTCTTCCGCATATGCCAGCCGAATGCTTTTGCCGCCACCGGCTTTATTCCCCATGGCCTTAACCCCCGCTGGCTGGAGGATTTAAAACAAGTCCACATGATCAGTGATGGTAGCCTCGAAGTCCCCTTTACCCTGCAATGGGTAGGTAAAATCCCTTATCTCTATGCCCTACAACAAATGGTCCTGTGGGGTATGGGCTTACCTCTGGGATTGCTTGCGCTATCGGGATCCATCGCCCTGCTGTGGAAAAGACGGCTGACACCAGGACATTGGCAATTCTTGTTGGTCCTTTGGCCCCTACTCCTCATCGGCTACCATGGCCGTATTCACCTCCACACCCTACGTTATTTTCTACCGGCCTACCCCCCACTCATTTTTGCGGGAGCCCTCGCCCTCCGAAATCTTCCACAAATCAAAATCCGTAAACTCCTGCTCGGCGCCGTCCTCCTTAGCTCCGCCGCTTATACCTTCGCCTTTCTGAATATGTATCGGAAACCGCATCCCCGTATTGAAGCGAGCACCTGGTTATTAGAAGAGTTAAAAGCAGGTGGACGCGTTACCTATGAATATTGGGACGATCCCTTGCCCCTACGCATTTCAGGTATGGAAAGGGAACATCAAGGCATCGATTTTGAAAAAGTGGATGTTTATCCTCGGGAAAGTCCTCACAAAATACACGATATTTTAACCGCGATAGACCGCAGCGACTATATGGTCCTCAGCAGTACCCGTGCAGCCTACACCCTGCCCAAAATGCCACTCCGTTATCCCATCATGAGTGCATTTTATGAACAAATAAACCAAAACCCCGCCCCCTTAGGCCTCAAAGAAGTTGCGCGCTTCCATCGAACGCCCTCCCTCTTTTCACTGCATCTCAATACCCTTCGCGCCGAAGAAGCCCTGCGGGTTTATGATCACCCACTGGTCCGCATTTATGAAAAAACCCCCGACTTTTCGGCAGAGGCTCTGGAGACCACCCTCAGTGCAAACATCGATTTCAGCAGCATACCAGAGGTCTCGTATGTAAACGCACAGCGAGGAAACGACGGCTGGCTCAATCCAGATCAAATACAAAAACGCCAACACGGTCCCACTTGGTTTCAACGCTTTTCGCCCGAAAGTATCGGCAACCAACACCCTGTAATCATTTGGACCCTGCTCCTCGCTCTGCTCGGCCCCATCAGCTTCCCCTACGTATTCTTCTTATTCCCCCATCTCCGTGACCGTGGTTGGAGCGTATCCAGAGTGGCCGGACTCATCGCCGTAAGCGCAGCGGCTTGGTGGCTCGCCTCTTTGGAAAAACGCCCCTTCGGTCCTGCCTTGCTGATTTCGGCCATGCTTTTTGGCGCAGGATCTGCCGCCATTGTCAGTGTAAAAACCGAAGTCCTCTGGCTCTGGGTAAAAAGGCATTTCCATCGCCTATTGTGGAACGAGCTGATCGTTTGGATGGTGTTTGCTTTCTTTGTAGCCACCCGCATTTACCAGCCAGACCTTTGGCATCCTTGGGCTGGCGGAGAAAAACCCATGGATGCGGCCTATTTAAATGCCGTGACCCTCACGCCCTATTTCCCTCCCATGAATCCCTGGTTGTCCGGCGCCAGTATCAATTATTATTATTACGGCTTCGTGTTATTTGCGTCACTTATTCGCATGACCGGCATCTCACCGGACGTCGCCTACAACCTGGCCCTCCCCACCTGCGCCTTTTTCACCGCCGGAACCACCTTAAGCCTGAGTACCGCCTTCTTCCCTTGGTTCCGCAGCCGGCAGGCCTGGCGAGGTCTCACAGCCACAGGACTGCTCTCCATAGTTTTGGTGTTATTTGCAGGAAATCTAGGTCAACTCCGTGAATTTCTAAAGCCAGGTAAACTTCCATTCCTTCGAGATATTTATTGGAACATTAGCCGCGTCATTCAAGTACCCTCCGGCGAAGTACAACCCATCACCGAATTTCCATACTTCAGTTTTTTGTATGGTGATTTACATGCTCACGTCATGGCCCTCCCCGTGGCCATGCTTTGTTTACTTTCGAGTTGGCAACTCTACCGACGTTTTCATCCCGCGCGCGTGTTTATCACCGCAGGATTGATCGGCACCGTCCAGGTCATCAACACCTGGGACTTCCCCGTACAAACCGCTATCTTCATCTTTGCAGTTTTCGCAGGGAATTTCCCATCCCAAAACCGTTTGCGCTACCTCTGGACACGTAGTGGCTGGTGTTTGCTGGGACTTTTAGTGACCAAACTAAGCTACGCCCCTTTTCATTTTTACAACCAAGGATTCCCCTTTCACTTAAAGCGCTGGCATGGTCCTTCCACCTCAGCTTACGATCTGTTCCTTGCCCATGGCCTCTTCCTTGTCCCTCTCCTTTGGGGAACAGTGCTGCTCTTCAAATCCGATCGCCTTCGTGCCGCCCCCCTCAAATCCAGACTGCTTCCCGGCTTATTGTTTGCGGGATGCCTGTTTCTCATGGTGATCGTTGAGCTTTTCACGTTCCAAGGTGACTCCGGTCGGATGAACATGGTATTTAAGTTTTACTATCAACTCTGGTGGATGCTGGCCATTTTATCTGCGGGGATCCTCGTCGCTGCCTGGCATAAAACCCATCGTAATTTTCAAATTTGTTGTAGTTCTCTACTCGCCATTTCCCTACTCTATACCTTCACGGCCCTCCCGGGAAAAATAAAAGATCGCCATTGGCAGACCTCCTATAAAGGTCTCGACGGACTCGCCTTCATGAACACTGCAATCCATCACACAGAGGCCGGCCCCCTCCCCTTAATCGATGACCGCGCGGCCATCAATTGGTTGCGTATGAACACCCATCCCTTTGATGTGATTATGGAAAGCGCCGGTCCTGATTATTATTGGGGAGGTCGCATCAGCTGGTTCAGTGGCAACAGCACGGTCCTCGGTTGGGAATGGCACATGCTCCAACAACGTAGTTGGCCGGGAGGAGATCGTGCCATTGGATATCGAAAACAGGACATCCAGTATTTTTACGAAAGTGGGGATGTGCAAATCTTACGCACTTATCAGGTGCAGTACGTCATCGTCGGCGCACTCGAACAACAAAGCTATGGCGAAGACTGCCGGGAACGCATGCGGCAACAGCCTGAACTCAAGGAAGTATTTACCACCAGCAACATGTCTATTTTCGAAGTGAATCTTGCCTCTCCCCCAAAAGGCGACACCCCATGAATAAACGGAAAGTCTTCCCATCACCCCTCTGAATTCAGGTAGCGTATTTTTCTACTGGATAATTAGTTAAAGCATGCCTAGGCTTATCTTATGAGCGAAATGAAAAATGTACTGGTTGTTGATGATGAACCCTCTATACGCGCGCTATACCAGATAGCCTTCTCTCACAGCGGATATGAAGTACAAGTAGCCTCGTCAGGAGAAGAAGCCTTAGAGATTCTTCAAAACAAAGTCGTTCAAGTCATTTTTTTGGATTTAAACCTTCCCGGCATCAAAGGGGATGAGCTCTGCCGTAAGATTGTAGCAAAATGGCCTGACATCCGCATGGTTGCCATCACCGGAAACATCCAATCTTTTGGCGAAGAAGTTTGTAGAGATGCCGGATTTAATTACATTTTACATAAACCGATTCAGCTTGAAGATTTACTCAATGCCACTCGGGAAAACTAGTCGCCTTCTTTCCGCATACGCATATGGATTCTTTTGCACATCTCATCGAAGACCTCGAAAAAAAAGCCGACGAATACCGTACGGACTGTGATGTGGTAGACGATGAAATCCGAGCCTTATTTGAATCCGAAATTCAACGTGCACTCAACAAATTAGCCCACGCCCTCCCCCTTCGAGATGAAAGCGCCCTACGCGCATGCGCACATACCCTCACCGGAACCGGAGGCGTTGCCGGTGCTCCCGAAATTTCAGTACTCGGTGAAGAACTTCGCAGTGCCTCCATTCATCACGATTGGGGACGCTGTGAACAGCTCATTCATGCCTTCGAAGCCTGGCACACTCTCCGTTCCTCCCCGAAAGAGATAACAGGGCCTACGCCATCGCCTCCACCAGAAAAAAATAAAGACCTTCCCTCCCTACAAGGCCGGATTTTGGTAGTGGACGATGAACAGGCCAACCGCTGTTATTTAGAAAGCATTTTGCAAAAATGTGGTGCAACCGTCATGGTCGCCTCAAGTGGAGAAGAGGCCTTAGCATTGATTCAAACGAATCCGCCGGATGTAGCCTTGGTCGATGTAGTCATGCCGGGAATGCAAGGCTACGAGGTGTGTGAACACATTCAACGAACACCGGGAATGGAACAAATATCGGTCATTATGGTTACCGCAAAATCAACCCCCGAAGATGTTGAAATGGCCTTCTCTAAGGGCGCTTTTGACTATATTCGGAAACCATTTCATAGCCGTGAACTCATCGCCAGAGTTCAAAATGCCCTCCGGCTCAAGCAACATACCGACGCTCTCGAACTTTGGAATCACCGCATGACCCGGGAATTGGAAATGGCGGGGAATGTGCAATGCAAATTGTTCAACTCTACACCCATATTTGGGGCCAGCTATGACTACCGGGTTTGTTATAAACCCAGTCAACTCATCGGAGGAGATATGTTTGATTTGCTCCCCTTATCCGATGGGAAATTTCTGGCATATATCGCAGATGTCGCCGGACATGGCGCTGGATCAGCATTGATTTCCACGTTAATGAAGGGATTAATTCAGGAGATCATTTCAGGCTACCCTGAATACACTTTAGACGAAATTGCAAATGAACTTCACAAGCGATATCGGAATTGTGTCGAAGATCCCGAACTCTATGCCACCTTAGTTTTCATTCGGGTAGATCCCAAAAATCACAGAGGTGAATACCTTTCCTGTGGACACCCCCCGCCTTTACTCTTTGATCAACAGGGCCAATTAACATCCGATTTCGATCCCTACTTAGGCGGCATGCCCATTGGTATGAATCCGGCAAGTAACCAAACCGCATATCTCCCACAAGATATCTGCACCTTTCACCTTCCTCAAAATGGGTATTTATACCTCTATACCGATGGCATCACCGAAGCGAGAACCGCTTCAGGCGCAGAATGCGAATTAACCGGATTATTAACCGGCATACAGCACTGCCTCCAACACCCCACGCCCAACTATCAGCCCACACATATTATCAAAACCCTTCAGGAACAGGGATATGATTTAGATGTGGATGACTGTAGTTTGATGGCCATCCGTTTTCTCGCCCCCCCCCTGCTCACCTGCACGGGAGAACAACCCGCGACCTACCCCGGTATTGATCAAATAGCCACCTTGCTTACCCAGACCCTAAGTGAGGCAGGATGGCCATATGAAGATACCGCGCTTGCCCAATTGCTGATCATTGAACATTGTGGTAATATCATCAAACACGGTAACCCTCCACCAGGTTCAACCATCTTTTACCGCTTAGTGTTAGAACCGGATACCGCACAGTTGGTTTTAAGTGATTTTGGATACGCGTGGGACCCGATCACCCGATGGGTAGAAAAAACAGAAACCGCCAACCTCTACGCAGAAAACGGAAGAGGACTTGCTTTAATTCATCATATCTGTACGTCCCAACAGTATTATAGACGGGAACATAAAAATACTTTCGTGTATCAAATTGATAAAAATATTCCTGACCGCTTGAGCGATCAACTTCACCAAGCTTAACCACATTTTTAGGAACAAACTTCGCATGAAAACCAATTTCCAAATAGAGAATAAACTCGGAATCGTCACCCTTACTGGCGATTTCAACATCGTAAAAGTCGATGGCTTTAGAAAGGAGTTTACACGCTGGTTAGCCCTCCATCGTTTGACTAAAAATATAGTCATCGATATGACCCGGGTTGAAATGATCGATAGCTCTGGGTTGGGATTACTCATTGCATTCCTGAAACAAGTCCGAGATCGTGGCGGTGAACTTTACCTCGTAGGGTTACAAAAACGCGTCAGCTTGGTTTTTGATATCACCCGCACTAAACGAATTTTTGAAATTCATCCAGATATTGCGTCGGTGTCTTCTGTTATTCACGAGTCCTAATTGACAGGATTACAGTGGAGGAAGGGTAACATATTTCCCTAAAACATCCTTCAAGGCCTGTAACTTTAGGGGTTTGCTGATGTAATCATCCATACCCGCGGCCAAGCACTTTTCTCGATCCCCCTTAATCGCATCAGCTGTAAGCGCGATGACAGGTAAATGAGCACGCTCTTGCGTAGCCGATTCCACCGCTCTCCACTCTTTTGTCGCAGTAATACCATCCATTCCGGGCATATGGAGATCCATCAGCACGGCATCATAATCAGCATTCTGCTTCAACACGTCCAATGCTTCTTGGCCATTGCCCACTACGTCGCACTCCACCCCGAGTCGTTTCAAAAATTGCACCGCAACTTTTTGGTTAATCAGGTTATCTTCAGCCAAAAGGACACGGATTTTTTCTGGAGGAACTTCAATAAGTTGCGATGCGGAGGGACTCCGTGCCGCCTCTTGTAACTGACGCTCCGAGTACGCTAATTTTACTTTATCTTGACTGCGTTTCCGTCCTTCTAATAAGGCCTCTTGCGCAATTTTAGAAATCTGATCTTTTTCGACCGGTTTTAAGACATACCGAAAAAGCGCATGACTATTGATCGCATCCAACATCGTATCCAAATCAGAATGCCCCGTAATCAAGACCCTCACCACCGAGGATCCATTCTTTTGTAAACGCTTACAAAAGTCTAACCCTTTTTCTCCCGGCATATCATGATCACAAAATAAAATCTCAATTTCATGATTCCCCTGCAATAACGCTTCAGCTTCGCGGGTATTTGCAGCCGTAAACACCTCAAATTCCTTCCCTAAAAAACGTTTATTACACTCTAAATTGGCTTCTTCATCATCGACGACCAATACCACAGGCTTGCCTCGCTCCTGCTGATATAAATTTTGCATCAATACATTTTGTAGTTGAGGTGCACTTACAGGCTTTTGCATGACCGCAGAAAAACCAGATTTCAGGAAATCAGATTTGTGTTCACGTACATCCATCGACGACAATAAAAACAGCATCGTTTCAGATAATTCAGGAAGCTTCCGAATACGTTGTGCCAGTTGAACCCCATCCACTTCAGGCACCATCATATCCAATAAAACACAATCAAAGGGGGCGCCGTTGTTTTTAGCATTCATCAGCAGCTCAATCGCCTCATGGGGAGAACGCACCTCTTTATGACGACAATTCCAATGCGCCAATAATCCCCCCATAATGCGGAGATTGGTCGGATTATCATCCACAACCAATATTTTACGATTCGCCAGATAAGAGGATGATGACGACTCTGCTGACGGATGGCTGGCCCATGATTTTTTAAAGTCCAAAATCACCCGGAATTGTGAGCCCTCTCCTTGCACACTTTCTACTTCAAGTTTGCCATGCATTAAATTCACCAATCGATGTACGATGGTAAGTCCCAAGCCCGTTCCTTCATAACTGCGGGCAGATGAGCCATCTAATTGATGAAATTCCTCAAACAATCTCGGCATTAAATGTTCGGGAATGCCAAAGCCTGTATCCGAAATTAAAAATTCTATTTGAATCACCTCCGGGCTGTTCTTTACACAACGGGTACGAACCTTTACCCCACCCCGATTGGTGAATTTGATGGCATTGGTAATCAGATTCATCAAAATTTGTCGTACCCGAACCGAATCGCCCATCACCTCGTGCGGTAAATTTTCGTCAATTTCCGTTTGATAAGAGATCCCTTTTTCAACCGCCCTGCCCTCTAAAAGACCATGCACACTATCCAACATCGTATGTAAATCAAATACCCCAGCGTGGATAATCAATTTGCCGGCTTCAATCTTTGAGAAATCTAAAATGTCGTTGACGATATGTAACAACATTTCCCCACTTTGTAGCAGAATGTTAATTTGCTCATGCTGCCCTTCAGTTAAATCTTCATAACTTAACAACCGCGCCATTCCTAAAATCCCATTCATGGGCGTGCGGATTTCATGACTCATTCTCGCCAAAAATTCGCTTTTCGCCGAATTGGCTTTATCAGACTCCACCACCAATTTTCTGGCCCGATCAACTGCAGTATTGAGTTCTCGATTTGTTTCTACCAACAAGCGTTCGGAATCCCATCTCAACAATGACACCGCAAGCGCCCCACAAAAACACTTGAAAAAAGATCGGACACGATCGTCCCATTTTATTTGATCTGAAACGGATTCAAAACAAAGCACTCCCCAAAGATGATTCCGCAAAAAAAGTGGATACATCAAACAAGACCCCATCCCCCTCGACTGAAAATATGCCCGCTCTTTCTCTGGAAAGTCGTCAAGAGTCCCGTGCACTTCTTGACCCTTTTGCCATAAACTTATCCACGCAGGAAAAACCTCATTCAACAACATGGGTCTCCCTTCATGAAAAACCTCATTTTCAGAACGCGACCACTGGTGGCTACACTTCACCCAAAACTCTTGAGGTCGCGCACTCCCCGCTTCACTCAACAAACTTACCCGGTCTTGGCGACTGATGTCACCTAAACGAACCAATACGTCATTAATCGCAACATCACGGTCTGCATCGGAAGCTAAAATTTGATAGATTCCGGGAACAAGCTCTAAGATGCGATCAATTTCAGTCATGAGAAAAGGAGTACTGCTCTATGTCAGGAGTAACAGGAGGATAAATTTTCAGAGGTTGCGTGCCGAGATACGCAGGAGCCCAAAGTAGCAACTGACACAACACCACCGACTGATAAGCTCGAGGAAACCGTACATCTAATAAAGTAGGTACTTTGGACAACCCTAAGGCCACAAAGATCCATAGAGGTAAGAGCACAGTTTCAGGCCCCGACGCCAACAGCGGTTCCAACACAAGTAACGGCATGGTAAAAGCCAAAGACCACCAACCCGCCCCCCGACGACGCGCGCCATACACCAACAAGAGTAGCAGACTGACCACCAACAACAGATAACGGGAGAACAGCCCCCCCCATCCTCCGAACCCAAGCTCACCCTGAAGGCTTCCCCCCGGAATCATTCGTGCCAAAGCATCAGGATCAAACACCACGAGAACCAAACCAAGAGGGAGCACTACTGCGACCATGCCGATGACGGCCCAGTTAAGCCGATAGCGAAATACTTCCCAACAGCCCATCAGCAATCCGATAATCGGTAATAGCCAAATGCCATGTAACAACAGGGCGATGCCCACAAATACCCCACCCCGAATGATCGGCACTTTGGTTTCATTGTGACTAATCGCCTCAAAACCTTTGATGAAAAAGTAAACACTCCAACTGGCTGAACCTGCGGCACTCATCCACACCGAAAAGCCTGGTAAGGTAAACAAAATCAATAGGGAAGGTAAACTCCCCACAAATCCATTGTGTGGTTTCAAAAACCGAATCACCTGCGCTAATGCCAAAAACCATCCCACTAACGCGAGAATCCGACCGGGGAGTAAAGGATAGTCCTCCCCACCAAAGGCATTCAACCAGGTTTGAAAAGCGGAGCCCTCTCCCTGTAATAAGCGTAGTTCAAAAAAAGTTACCGGCAAAGATCCCGTAAACAATTCGATTAAGTCCTCTCCCGTTTGCCACACAAACCAAGAGGCAAAAATAGAGATCCATAACGTGTGCCATACATTATCAGGTACCGAATGCGCTGGGGGATGTAATCGTAAGGTCATGCGATACCTCCCTGTAAAAGAGGGAATAAAAGTAGGAGCAAGCCCAGTACATACACCGCGCGAGCATAGAGATCAGGAAGTGCAAAACACCATCGCGTAAGCAAAATGGCACTCAACGGAATACCCAAAGTATAGATCAAATCCATTCCAGGCATCACAGGGACGAATAGCACAGACAGCACCGCACCAAATATCGTAAGATTCCGCCAACTGAACTTTATATCATCTGCTTGTTTTTGAGTCACTTCAA
The DNA here is from genome assembly GCA_029719485.1 of Kiritimatiellota bacterium B12222. Classification (GTDB taxonomy): domain Bacteria; phylum Verrucomicrobiota; class Kiritimatiellia; order SS1-B-03-39; family UBA6053; genus UBA6053. Next base: position 3,608,557 of record CP120722.1, read on the forward strand.
ACAAACCTACCAAGGGAATCAATACCCACAACGTTTCAAGGGAAAGGAGACGCGAAAAAGCTTCACCCCATGCGAAATAATGATCCACTTCCACCACTTGATCCAGCCAACCCACATAGACGCCCTGACTAAATTGCCAGCCTATAAGACTCGAAAGCAAAAGTATACTCGGGCCAAATACCCATTTCCCCTCATCTTCATACATGCGTCCCAGTCGGGGCACCCCAGCAATCACAAATAAAAGTAAAGAAGGCACCCACCACAACACGCTGACCCACAGCAGTGAGGCACACACAGCAGAAATTCGCTTGGGCCAATAAAGCGTCAATACCCAGGCCGACAACCCGAAATCTACGGCCAACAGCCAAGTATCTGGAAGCGCTGCGGTTACCGGAACGTGCACGGTCAGAAGCACCAGCCCTGCACACAACAAGGGGGAAAGACCTAAAGTCCAGGCCAAGGCAAGCCAGAGAAGACCAAACCAGAGGGTCAACCCGATCCGCGCAAGACTACCTGCAAGTATCGCCGTAAATAAAACGAGAAGCCCACCGGCAATCAGTTGAGAAAATTGTATTTGTTGTTTCGTTAACTTCACTCACCCTATATGCACCATGAATGCTCATGCATCAATCGCAGAAAGAGGAGGAAATCGAAAAATATAGCTGCCACAACAGCTTTCATGTTCACATGACCCCTTCCCCATCCTTTCATTAGAGGCAGATCCCACCCTCAGGCACCTCCCTCTCGGGATAGAGGTATTAAAAATTAACAAATGCGCTATAAGCCATTCCCCAAAGCCCTTTAATCGGCTATCTCTTGTCCGATTTCCATGAAACCGCATTGACATCACCACTCCCTTCGATAATACAAAGCCGAATCTGAAAAATAACCCCTCAACAGGAAAATCCCATGCCTATCGCTACTACTGAACAGTACAAAGAAATGCTGGTGAACGCTAAATCAAAGAAATTTGCGTATCCCGCGATTAACATTGTGAACCTTGAAGGTATCCACGCCGCCCTTGAAGCTTTTCAAGAATGCGAATGTGATGGTATGATTCAAGTATCCACCGGTGGCGGTGCCCACGCTTCTGGCGCATTGGCCGACTCAGCACTTGGAGCCAAAATTTTGGCCGAAGCCGCTCACGAATTGGCAGCAAAATACGACAACTTGGTCGTTTTACACACAGATCATTGTATCAAAGAAAAAGTGGATCCATTCATGATTCCTTTGATTGAAGCATCTGAAGCCCGCGTAAAAGCCGGTCTTAAACCTCTCTTTAACAGTCACATGTTCGACGGTTCAGCCCTTCCTTTGGAAGAAAACCTCGAAATCGGTCTTAAACTCGCTCGTCGCATGCAAAGCCTCGGTATGTTTATCGAAGTTGAATCCGGCATTGTCGGTGGTGAAGAAGACGGTATCGATAACTCAGACGTGAAAGCTGAAAAACTTTACACCTCTCCCGAAGACATGTGCCTCGTATACCAAACCTTGAAAGAAGTAGATACCTTCATGTATGCTGCAACTTTCGGTAACGTACACGGTGTATACAAACCCGGTAACGTGAAATTGACTCCTAAGATTTTGAAAGCAGGTCAAGATGCCGTGAAAGCAAAATTTGGTACAGACGACAATCCTTTGGATCTCGTTTTCCACGGTGGATCTGGTTCCGCTCCAGAAGAAATCGCCGAAACCCTCGGTTACGGTGTGATCAAAATGAATGTCGATACCGACACTCAATATGCATTCACCCGCCCTGTAGTTGATCACATGATGAAAAATTACGACGGCGTTCTCCGCATCGAAGGCGAAATGGGCAACAAAAAAGTATACGACCCACGCGCCTGGTTGAAAGCCGGCAAAAACAACATGAAAGAGCGGATCAAGCAAGCTTGCCGCGAACTTCATGCAGAAGGCACTCGCGTGTAACTCAGGCTTTCAACCTGATCATAAAAACGGTCTCTCCGGAGACCGTTTTTTTTATGCCAAAATCCCCCACCCTGTCCCCCTATCCACAACACCACCTCCCCTAACACCTAATCAACCCCTAACGTAACTCAGGTATTCCTACCTCAAGGAATTCAGGCTTTCAGCCTGACCATAAAAACACTCTCCCCACAAACTGTTTTCTACTCCCCCCTTCATCCCCACCATAACCTAAGCAGCAACAGTCTCAACCATCGCCCTCCATGAGAGCACAACGCACATATACAAAAAAGGGGACCCGAAGGTCCCCCCATCTTCACAGAAAACAAAACGTACTCATTCACCCTTCGGAGCGAGCACAGTCTCATATGCCACATCACGCAGAGATTCCGCCTGCTCTTCTGTCAATGCTTTAGGTTTGTAAGTGATTGCCCGAGGATCTTGATCAAAAAAGAAGGCGTACCAAACCAAACCTCCTAAATATTCTCCATTGGGTCCTGCATGAAATCCATCGACTCCCACAATCCACTCCCCCTGCTTGTTCTTTTTCCAACTAAACACCCGGTTGAGACTATTTTTCAATTCAGGTAACTTATCTTTGTCTTCAGGATAAATAAGCGTTTTCACATCAATATCAACCAGTTGCTCATCCCACATGGGTAATGCACGCGCATTTTGAAATGCGGTCCCCACAGGAATCACCTCTAAATCAAACTCAACCGCAATAGCCTCATAAGCCGCATGAAGTTTTTCATACATATCCTGAGGGTCTAATTTCCATTCCGTGTTCCGGTAGCTGTTCACACTGTGCGACCAGGTTTCGTGGATCACAACTTCCGCCTGGGGTGCATATTCATGAATAATTTCAATAAGTTCTGCCGTATAAGGCGTATAGGTTTCTGGTTTGTAACTTTTCGTACTCAACTGCTGAATGGTGACATAATCCCATTCTTTATCTTGGAGGACTTCCTTCAGAGAGGCCTTTGATTTTGCGAACTTTCCATTCACTTTATATCCGTAGGCATTCCCCTTCGTGGGATCCTCTTTGTGTGCTTTCGCCAAACGAACATGCTTATCCAATGGACAGCCACCAATATTAGCCTCCCCCACAACCGCCTGAATTTCGGGGTTGTTCGCAATGATCTGCGGGAAATATTTCATAGAATTTACAGTAAAACTATTGCCCACTCCAAGGATGCGCACCACGCCATCCTCTCCGGACCATACAAAGGTAAAAAAACAAAGGGAGCAAAACGTCAAAAGTGTACGAAATCGAATCATCATTATCTAATCAGGGGGTTAAGGTGAACTTCACGACCAAAACAAGTGTCGCAAATAAGGCTATACTTCTTTCTCTCCTAGAGAAAAAGAGTTTTTTGAGCATTTTCATGACGTTCACTGGATAATAGTACTCACTGAAAATGTAGCAACATGACTGCAAAAAAACCCCGAAGCAAATTCATGCTTCGAGGTCATTGAAAAGGAGGTATTGAGCTCCACCCTCCGTAAAAAAGGAAGAGGCTTAGAGGTGCAAATCACCCGCAGCTTCAGGTTGATACAAAATCTCTTCAATTAACAGGCGTCTTTTACCACCAGGAACGTCCCATTCAATTTCGTCCCCTTGGGCATAACCCAATAAAGCGGTACCTATAGGCGAAAGAATCGATAAATTTCCAGACTCAATATTTGCATTGGCAGGAAAGACCAAAGTGACTTCTGATTTTTCACCATCTTCAAGATCCACAAAACGAAGGCGACTATTCATGGTCACCACGTTCTCAGGAATTTTTGTTGAATCAACCACTTTTGCCCGCTCCAATTCTTCTTGAATGGTCTTAAGATCATTGCGATCTTGAAAGTTAAATTCTTGGGCAACATCCATCAATTCCGTGAGCCGTTTTTTATCAAACGCAGTAATATATATTTTTCGTTTTTTCATATGATGCATCCTTAATAATCAAAAATTCAACCCGAGGGTTGAATGATAAGTTTAACAAAAGTGGTTTCAATACCTCTCATGTATGAGCAGAATTATAGAGGAGTCAAGCCCGTCATACATGAATAAACACCTCATTCATTTAATTTATAAGCTATCGGCTAAAAAATATAAGCCACATCACCCTCCCCCCCATTCTGTATCCCCACCCCTTCCATTTCCAGAACGGGGCTTTAGGGGGCGCTAATTTTCGCGGCCTTTTCCGGCAAAACATCGGAGGCCTCACTGACCTAGGAGGTCAGATCCCAAAAGTTGGGCAAAAAGAAACCCCCGAATTACTTGTGTAAAACGGGGGTTATTAAAAAAGTTCCGGCAGCGTGCTACTCTTCCACAACATTATGTTGCAGTACCATCGCCGCTGAGAGACTTAACTACCGTGTTCGAGATGGGAACGGGTGGGTCACTCTCGCCATAGCCACCGGAAAGGGGGCTCTCTCGAGAAGAGAGAAAAAATTGAAATTGCATAGAACGGGTATACCAATCGACAGATATTCGGAAATAAAAATAGAGGTTAAGCCTCACGACTTATTAGTACTGGTTAGCTAAACACATCGCTGTGCTTACACACCCAGCCTATCAAGGTCATAGTCTTTGACCAGTCTTTAGTTGTACCGAAGTACAAAGGGAGAACTCATCTTGAAGTCGGCTTGGCGCTTAGATGCTTTCAGCGCTTATCCATTCCGCACATAGCTACCCAGCGATGCCACTAGCGTGACAACTGGAACACCAGAGGTGCGTCATTCCCGGTCCTCTCGTACTGAGGAATGATCTTCTCAATTCTCCTGCGCCCACGACGGATAAGGACCGAACTGTCTCACGACGTTCTGAACCCAGCTCGCGTACCACTTTAATGGGCGAACAGCCCAACCCTTGGGACCTTCTCCAGCCCCAGGATGTGATGAGCCGACATCGAGGTGCCAAACCGCCGCGTCGATGTGGACTCTTGGCGGCGATCAGCCTGTTATCCCCAGAGTACCTTTTATCCGTTGAGCGATGGCTCTACCACGAGAAACCACCGGATCACTTAGTCCTGCTTTCGCACCTGCTCGACTTGTAGGTCTCGCAGTCAAGCTCCCTTATACCTATACGCTCTACGCACGATTGCTGACCGTGCTGAGGGAACCTTTGAGCTCCTCCGTTACTTTTTGGGAGGAAACCGCCCCAGTCAAACTGACCATCTGACACTGTTCCTCACCCAGATTCATGGGATAAGGTTAGAATCCTAATAACACAAGACTGGTATTTCACTGATGACTCCACCGGAACTTGCGTTCCAGCTTCAACGTCTCCCAGCTATGCTACACATGAGTTATCAAAACCCAATATCAGAGTACAGTAAAGGTTCATGGGGTCTTTCCGTCCTGTCGCGGGTATCAGGCATTTTCACCTGAATTACAATTTCACCGAGATCTTCGTTGAGACAGCGTCCAGATCGTTACACGATTCGTGCAGGTCGGAACTTACCCGACAAGGAATTTCGCTACCTTAGGACCGTTATAGTTACGGCCGACATTCACGGGGGCTTCAGTTCGCAGCTCTCACCGCTTGCCTTGACCTTTCCGCATTGGTCACGTGTCACACCCTATACTTCCTCTTACGAGTTTGCAGAGTGCTATGTTTTTGATAAACAGTCGCCTGGACCCTTTCACTGCGCCTCCGATTCGCTCAAACTTAATATCACGATTCAGAGGACCCCTTCTTCCGAAGTTACGGGGCTATGTTGCCGAGTTCCTTAACGAAGTTTCTCTCGCTCACCTTAGTATATTCTACTTTCCTACCTGTGTCGGTTTACGGTACGGTCACCATATGATCAAAGTTTAGAAGCTTTTCTCGACAGCAGAGTATCAACGCCTACCTTTGTCCGAAGACTCAGACCTCATCGTATTTCAGCTTTATTGAACGGATTTTCCTATCCAACGGCCTACGTACTTGAACATCCACTACTAACGGGATGCGCGCCTAACTTTCTGTGTTCCTCCATCACTCACATACGGTGGTACAGGAATATGAACCTGTTTTCCATCGACTACGCCTTTCGGCCTCGCCTTAGGAGCCGACTAACCCCGGGCGGACGATCCTTGCCCGGGAAACCTTGGGAATTCGGTGACCAGGATTCTCACCTGGTTTTCGTTACTAATGTCCGCATAATCACTTGTGTGCAGTCCACGGTCGCTTACGCTTCCGCTTCAACCCGGCACACAACGCTCTTCTACCACACACGGCTTACGCCATGCATCCGCAGATTCGGTTTTATACTTGAGTCCCGTTCATTTTCGGCGCAAACCCTCTCGACGAGTCAGCTATTACGCACTGTTTAAATGGTGGCTGCTTCTAAGCCAACATCCTCGCTGTCTATGAAGATTCACATCCTTAAGCACTTAGTATAAATTAGGGACCTTATCTGGCGGTCTGGGCTGTTTCCCTTTCCACTGTGAAGCTTATCCCCCACAGTGTGACTGCTTGTGTAGCTGCTCTGGCATTCGGAGTTTGAATGGCGTCAGTAATCCGAGATGGACCCATATTCCAGTCAGTGCTCTACCTCCAGAACGAGTATTCACAAACGCTAGCCCTAAAGCTATTTCGAAGAGAACCAGCTATTACTGAGTTTGGTAAGTCTTTCGCTCCAACCCACAGCTCATCCGAGCACTTTTCAACGTACACCGGTTCGGTCCTCCACTCCGTGTTACCGAAGTTTCAACCTGGCCATGGGTAGCTCACTCAGCTTCGGGTTCATCACATGCAACTCTCGCCCGGTTAGGACTCGCTTTCGCTTCGGCTCCGTCCAGTAATGGACTTAACCTTGCTACATATAATGACTCGCGGACTCATTATGCAAAAGGCATGCGACCACACCATAAAGGTGCTATCACACTTTGTCAGCACAAGGTTTCAGGTTCTATTTCACTCCCCTAACAGGGGTTCTTTTCACCTTTCCCTCACGGTACTTGTTCACTATCGGTCATCAGCGTGTATTTAGCCTTAGGAGGTGGGCCTCCCGGATTCAAACGGAGTTTCACGTGTTCCGTTCTACTTGGGAACTCACTAGGAGGTTTCAAGATTTCGTGCACGGGCCTTTCACCCTCTTTGGAGAAACTTTCCAGAATCTTACACTATCCATCAACGCATTCCATATTGTGGTCCCGCAACCCCAACACCGAGGTGTTGGTTTGGGCTGTTCCCCGTTCGTTCGCCACTACTTGGGGAATCACGGTTGTTTTCTTTTCCTTCAGGTACTGAGATGTTTCACTTCCCTGAGTATTGCTCCATACACCCTATGTATTCAGGTGCAGGTAACCAGTTATTTATACTGGCTGGGTTTTCCCATTCGGAGATCTTCGGATTAATGTGTATTTGCCACTACCCGAAGCTTATCGCAGCTTATCACGTCCTTCATCGCCATCTGATGCCAAGGCATTCACCTTGTGCTTTTTGTAACTTAACCATAATTGTTTATATCCCGATATTCTATCGGTTGTAATTTGTATACCCTATCTATGCAATTTTCAAAGAACTGTGGTGCAGGGTTCCCGCGTTGGGTTCCAAGACCGAAAGCTTTTTTAACAAGTAAATTTGTAAATATCTGATGATTGTTTTATCCGTCATCACCTATCCGCCATTTATAATGGTGGGCGCACCAGGACTCGAACCTGGGACCTCGTCCTTATCAGGGACGCGCTCTAACCAACTGAGCTATGCGCCCGGCTGAATCAAAAACTGGTGGAGCCAGACGGGATCGAACCGACGACCTCCTGAATGCAAATCAGGCGCTCTCCCAGCTGAGCTATGGCCCCAAAATCTGTTTGAGAGACCGGGATATCACTTTCGTGATCGTTGCCGTTTAATTATTTCGCTCTAGAAATGATATGATTTATGAAACCGTACAAACCCTGTAAGTTGTCGTTGTAATACGTTACCGTATTACGCAACCAGAAATGAATCTGGTGTTTAACCTATCTGCAGAAAAGCAGCAATAATTTGGGAAATCCAAATTAAGTCCTTTCGCAGATTCTCCTTAGAAAGGAGGTGATCCAGCCGCAGGTTCCCCTACGGCTACCTTGTTACGACTTCATCCCAGTCACTACCCACTCCTTCGGCACCTATCTCCCTTACGGGTTGAAACAGTGACTTCGGGAGCAGACAGCTTCCATGATGTGACGGGCGGTGTGTACAAGGCCCGGGAACGTATTCAAGGGACCGTAGCTGATGTCCCTTTACTAGCGATTCCAGCTTCATGGAGTCGAGTTGCAGACTCCAATCCGAACTGAGGAATGTTTTGAGGATTGGCTCCCCCTCGCGGGTTCGCTTCCCATTGTACATTCCATTGTAGCACGTGTGCAGCCCTGAACATAAGGACCATACTGACTTGACGTCATCCCCACCTTCCTCCCCGTTACCGGGGCAGTCTCTTTAGAGTTCCCTGCGGATCGCTCCCAGATGGCAACTAAAGACAAGGGTTGCGCTCGTTGCGGGACTTAACCCAACACCTCACGGCACGAGCTGACGACAGCCATGCAGCACCTGTGCACCTTCCAACTAAATGACCCCGAGCTTTCACTCAGGTATGAAGGGCATGTCAAGTCCAGGTAAGGTTCTTCGCGTTGCATCGAATTAAGCCACATGCTCCACCGCTTGTGCGGGCCCCCGTCAATTCCTTTGAGTTTTAGTCTTGCGACCGTACTCCCCAGGCGGTACACTTAACACGTTTGCTCCGGCACAGAAGGGGTTAAAGCCTCCTACACCAAGTGTACACCGTTTATGGCCAGGACTACGAGGGTATCTAATCCTCTTCGCTCCCCTGGCTTTCGTGCCTCAGCGTCAATATTCGTCCAGTAGATCGCTTTCGCCGCTGGTGTTCTTCTTAATATCTACGCATTTCACCGCTACACTAAGAATTCCATCTACCTCTCCGATATTCTAGTTCTGCAGTTTCAAATGCAATTCCATGGTTGAGCCATGGGCTTTCACATCTGACATACAAAACCGCCTACGCACCCTTTACGCCCAGTAAATCCGAACAACGCTTGCAACCTCTGTATTACCGCGGCTGCTGGCACAGAGTTAGCCGTTGCTTCCTCTGAAGGTACCGTCAAATCAAAAAGCTATTAACTTTATGACCGTTCTTTCCTTCTGACAGAAGTTTACGACCCTAGGGCCTTCATCCTTCACGCGGCGTCGCATCATCACACTTTCGTGCATTGTGAATGATTCTCGACTGCAGCCTCCCGTAGGAGTCTGGGCAGTGTCTCAGTCCCAGTGTGGCTGACCATCCTCTCAGACCAGCTACCCGTCTTAGCCTTGGTGAGCCATTACCTCACCAACTAGCTGATAGGACTTGGGCCTATCCTAAAGCGAGAGGTCCGAAGATCCCCCCCTTTAAACAATCTACCTTGTGGTAGACGATCACATCCGGCATTACCTCCAGTTTCCCGAAGCTATTCCAGACTTTAGGGTAAATTACCCAAGTATTCCTCACCCGTTCGCCGCTCTCAATATCGAAGCAAGCTTCAATATCTACCGCTCGACTTGCATGCCTAATCCACGCCGCCAGCGTTCGTTCTGAGCCAGGATCAAACTCTCCATAAAAAATCTTTTTACAAAGAATTTATCCGCTCCATTTATTTGTATTTGTTGGAGCCTCAAATTTCTTGTCGGGTTCGCACAAGTTTCACAAATCACATCATTTCTAAATCGAAATAATTTTTTTATTTACTTGCTAAATTTTTAAAGAACTATGGACTGTGTGACTTGCGTCTCACACTCCGTAAATCGGGTCCGCTCTTTTACAGTATCTTCGAGCATCTTGTCAACAGGTTTTTTAAAGTTTCTTTTACTTTATTTCCAAGCCGTTTGTTTGGCTTGTACTGTCGGAAGAACGAAGTCGCTGTAAGCGAAGGGAGCGGGGTTTTACACGTCAGGCAGCTTACTGTCAACCGTGTATTTTACTTTTTATTTAAGTCTTTTTGACGGACTTAAAAACATGGCAACGTGATGTTTTTCTCGTTGCGGGAGTCGCGGAACATAGTGATTATTTCCTCAACGTCAACCCCTGTTTTGATTTTTATTTCATCCCTACAATTTGTAAGCATAAACACATGGCAACTCGAACATTCTCTCGTTGCGGGAGTCGCGGAACATAGTGATTATCTTCTCAACGTCAACCCTTGTTTATCCTTTATTTTGCTTTCGTTAGAAAAGGATGAAGAACAAGCAACTCCGTATCTACTTCGTTGCGGGATCGCGGAACCTAGACATTTTCTTCCTCGGGTCAACCCTCGATTATCTTTTTATTTATTTATTCCATTTTTTATACCCTTTTCAGAACGTTTACTCACAAAAAACCCGTTGCAGTCATGCAACGGGCTCTGTACTCTGCGTCAGAAGATGCGTTACCTGGCTTTACTGCGTCATCCGTCGTAATTGCTGCAAATATCGGGTCACTTGCTCTTGCTCTTCAAATACTTGTGCCCGCTCAAGGCTTTGAATCGCTTGAGGCCACTGTTTGTTATCTACTTGTAACATCGCCAATTGAACCAAAGCATCCGCCTCCATCCCTTTTATGCGCGTCGCTCGCTCGAGATAACTTTCGGCTTGTAGCCATTCCCCCTGCCCTCGAAGTGCTTCGGCCATCATCATTAATGCCTCTCCGTCCATGGGTTCTTTACCTAAATACGAGATGAGGAGGTCACTGGCCGCTTCAAGCGATCCCTTCTGCAGCTGTATTCGGCTATTTAATTTGATGACTTCGCCCTCATAGGGAACTTGCTCCTGTACGCCCATCGCCTCATAACTTAATTGCACCTGCGCAAAGATCGCCGTCGCCTCTTCTGTTAAATCAGCATTCAGGAGCACCTCCACAATCTTCATTTGCCGATCAATTCCCCCAGCGCCGTCTTTTACCGCTTGTTGAAAACTAACCACCGCTTGCTCAGGGATGCGTTGTTCTAAATATAATTCACCCAATACCGTAAGCATTTGTGGATCCGCCTGCCCCAATCGACGCGCCTGTTCCAAACTGTTCATGGCCGCATTATGATCCCCTAATGCCAATTCGGCATGAGATTTGGCTGACCAATACTCTTTTTGTAGAGGGGCATCCGCCAATAATTCTTTGCTGAGGAAACGAACTTCTTCATATCGTTCCTGCTGCAACAAACTATTGAGTAAGCCCCGCTTGGCTTCTTGTTTACTTAAATCCAATAACCAGGCCTGACGATATGCACTTTCTGCAGCCACCGGTTCTGACTCTTGCATCAGGGCATGCCCCAACAAAGTCCATGTCTCTCCATCCGCAACCCCGTCTCTCACCAACTCTTGATACAAGCTCACCGTTAATTCGGGTTTTTCCTGTATCAAATAAATGCGACCCAAATTAATTTTCGCACTTCGAAATGCAGGAAAGAACTCCACCGCTTGAGCATAAGCCTCTTCCGCTTCTTCATACTGTTCATTTTGGAAATAGAGATTTCCTAACACAAAAGCCAGTACGGCGGCATCTTCATTTGACTCCGTTTCTAAGGTCAAAGCAATCGCCCCCTCAAGGTCCTGTCCTGCGAGGTTCTGGATTTCTTGAACTCTTTCGGAAGTTTTCGTACTGATTTGGGGAGAAAAAGGATCTGTAACAGGACCCGCAATTGCCCCATACAGTAAATAACTACAACACATACGGATTAAAAATGATTTCATGATTGCACCTCAACCACAAATACAGAGATTGCCAAGTTAATAACTGTCCGTCATGAAATGAACTCGCGGCCCCCTTCTTATGAACGCTCCACAAAAACTCCTCTACCTCGCGGCCAACTGGCCAGAACCAGCCTCTTCCGCAGCCGGTACACGTAGCTTACAACTTCTTTCTCTTTTTCTAGAGACCGGTTGGGACATTACCGTCATGTCCGCAGCCGAAAGAAGAGCACACAGCGCCCCACTCCCTTCTACCATTCACACCCAATCCCTCCTGCTCAATGACAGCAAAATGGATAAAGTCTTTGCCAGCCTCTCCCCTGATGTAGTCATTTTCGACCGCTTTATGCTCGAAGAACAGTATGGATGGAGAATTGCCAAGTCTTGCCCCCAAGCCATTCGGATCCTAGACACCATCGATCTGCATTGCTTAAGAGAAATTCGACATCAAGCCCTCAAAGACCAGCGACCAAGAGACTTCCCGGATTGGTTTCGAGACAGTGCCATGCGCGAACTTGCATCAATATACCGCTCCGACCTCACTTACCTCATCTCCGATGCGGAAAAAGAAATTCTGACCACAGAACTCAATATTCCAGAATCCTTACTTGAGGTGCTTCCCTTTTTACTAAGGCCTGAAGAATACACCCGATCTCCCAATACACCCGCTTACTCACAACGCCAAAATTTCATCAGTATTGGAAACTTCAGACATGCCCCCAATGCCGACGCCGTTCGGCATCTCTATCATGACCTCTGGCCATCTCTGCGCAACAAATGCCCTCAAGCCACACTGACCGTTTTCGGGGCCGACCTCCCCCCGGCCCTGCAACAACTTCATCAACCCCCAAAAGGGTTTTTAATTTGTGGTCGCGCCGAAAATGCCATCCAAGAAATGGAACGCGCACGCGTATGCCTTGCTCCTCTTCGATTTGGAGCAGGTCTTAAAGGTAAACTTTTAGATGCCATGCTGGGAGGCTGCCCCTCCGTCACCACCCCCATTGGCGCGGAAGGAATGCAAGGCCCTTTCCTTTGGCCCGGTGCCGTAGAAGCCGATCCTGAAAAATGGATAGAGGCCGCAGTCTCCCTCTATCAGGATGAAAAGGCCTGGAATACAGCACACAACCTGATCCCACCCTTACTCAGTGGTCGCTTCAATCGGGAAAGCTTTCGGCGTCCATTTTTTGACAAACTAGCAACCCTTCAATCGCCACATTTCCGAAACGCTCCCGACCGACTCATCGGCGCACTTTTACAGCACCACCAACACCGTAGTACCGAATACATGAGCCGTTGGATCGAAGCCAAAAATAAAAACACCCTTTAAAACCGCTACCCGCAACAGCCACGTCCTTATCCGTAGCTGTAGGCCTTTAGGCCACAGACCGTCCCCCTCTCAGCTGTCTGAACCGGGAATGCACCCCTTACCTTTTTCGACGAAACACAATCGCACAAAATGTAAGCAAACCAATCATGGGAATATAGAAGCGTGGTTCAGGAATGACAATATATTCAGCTTCCAATCCAAAATTATGGAATTCAAAATACTCTTGCTGATAGACATCCCCCAAAAAAGCTTGGCCATTGATCGCCCCCCCTGTGGTGGTCAAAGTTGCATCAGGTGCGAAAACCGAACCTTCCCACAATAAATAATCACTTTGAATCGAGGTCGCATCGTAAAGGTTGTAGATCACATTATTACGGTAATCATCAGGATTCTTCAAGGTATCGGGGGTTGTACCAAAAACGACCGTTCCCCCAACTGTCGTAACCATCTCACCTGAAATATTAATCAGGGTCGTAGCTCCCTCCGGGACATCAATATAACGTGCACCATTTGTGGCCCATTCATCTGCCGTTACATTAAACACATTCAACATGGGGTTTGAACCGCTTAATTGAAGTTCATACTCCAAATCCGTAACCGAACCTGAACTTGAAAGAGTAGACCAATACGAAGAATACGAACGCACCATCGATTCAACAGCTGTGAAATTAAAAATATCATTTTCAAAGTTGCTGACGTTGCTGTAACTTGCATTCGGCGCTAACTGAGAAAAGACACCAGTTCCTGAAACCGAGCCTCCTACTTGCACATTGCCAAAATTAACCGTCACATAACCCGCCGGCAAGGTAACATCCCCCTTCACCACCAAATCATTACGCGTACCATTAGATTGCGGATTCTGTGGTCCAATGACCGAGTGACCCACACTGTAACTACTCGGTATAGATGCATTTCCTCCCACCGCGAGACGTCCTTCCGTGTCAGCATTCTCCGCCGTAAGATCCCCAAAAATTACCGCATTAAAATTCTGAGCCTCCCCCAAGTACAAGCTATCCGCCATCGCAGATGGCGATAGACAAACCAAACCAAGGATAAGCAAAAGGGGAAGAAATTTCATACGGTCAGCCTATAGAAAGATTCCCTGCCATATACAAGATCAATAATTGGAGGGAAAACCCAGTCGGCTTAAAGAAATACAAAAATGTCACACATTGACCCATAAACAACATAAGCGTAAAAAAAATCGACCCATCCCCAGTTCAAATATTTCCAACATCCAGACTTTACTTGCCCTCTACATGGAAGATGATCTCCAGTCATGTCCCCCTTTTCGTTACGCCCAGGTCGGCTCACAGATGTTGAGCGTTTATTAACCATCGAAACCCAAAGTTTTTCAAAAGATCGCTTTAGCAAACGTCGTTTCACGCATTGGCTCAGTTCCCCTCATGCCCTGTTTCAGGTAGCAGAAGATGTCTCAGGTTGCGTACAAGCCTATGGAATGGTCGTCCTCCAACAAGGCACGCGCTTATCTCGACTCTATTCCTTGGCCGTTCATCCCGATGCCCGAAAACAAGGTGCAGGGACTCAACTTTTACAAGCCTTGGAGCAAGCGGCCGTCCATGCCGGACGTCTGGCCATGCGCGTAGAAGTGGAGTCCTCTAGCAACGAAGCACACACACTTTTGCTCCGTCAAGGATATCACCACCTCAGTAAATTAGATCGTCGCCCCCGAAAAGAAGCTCATATTCTTCACTTTCAAAAACGTATTCGCTTTCCAGAGCAACAAGCCATACACGGCGCACACCCTTGGTATCAACAATCCACCCCTTTCACTTGTGGGCCCGCATCTCTGCTTATGGCCATGGCCGCTGTGGATAAACAACATCCCATCACCATAGAAGAAGAACTGGATATTTGGCGGGAAGCCACCACAATTTTCATGACCTCCGGTCATGGGGGTTGCCATCCTCTGGGCTTAGCCCTCGCAGCCCGCTCCCGTCACTTTCAGGTCGATGTGTGGCTCAATCAAAAGGGCCCCCTCTTTTTAGAAGGCGTACGATCCTCCGAAAAAAAAGAAATCCTCAAAGTGGTCCATCAACAATTTGTAAAAAAATGTCGCACCCATCAAGTGACCATTCATCGCTCAGAAATTCAGATTGAACACATCATCGCCCACATCGCGCAAGGCCACGCCGTCCTCGTCTTGATCAGCACCTACCGTTTCAACGGACAAAAAGCTCCCCATTGGGTTCAAATCACCGCCATAGATCAGGAATGTTTATACGTGCATGATCCCGACCCCGATGAGGGTCAGCGTCCGATCGACTGTCAACACGTCCCTATCGCTCGGTCAGACTTTGATCGCATGTGTGTCTACGGCAGCGCACGCCTCAAAACCGCACTCATTCTTTCGAAAATAGATTTCGAACACTAAGCTCTGACCTTGCGCTACATCTAAATAATAGACTTACCCTCGGCACTGCAGAATTCAGACTGCAGGTTTCAGCTTTTGCCTGCGACATAAACCCAATACCCCAAATCCCGTCAGTAACAACAATACCGACGAAGGTTCAGGGATGGCATGAGGCGTAACACTTTCCCAAGTAGATCCTATACGGATTTCATCGATTTCAACAGAGGACCCCACGTCTGCAACCCGCGATCTCAAATAAATATCTTTTAAGGTCCACGATGCATCACCCGAAACATAGGAATTCCCATAAGCGATTTCAGCCGCCACGCTGTTCAACCCTTCGCTCCCCAACAAAGGATTTAAATATAGCGATGTAACATCTCCGTCTATCCCTGAATCATGAAGCTTCACCACTAAAAGATGGGTTTCTCCAGTCGTAGCCGTCATCGCTCCGACATCTTCATTTCCACTCCCACCTACCTTTGTATTTGTCACAAAAGGTTTTGCGGAGGCATTTATGCCGAAATTAAAGCGCCATGAATCAACCCCATTGGTAGAGGCGGATCTAAAAGTAAAGGATTCATCATCCGTCATCCGCACCAACAAACTGATGTACAAATCCGTGGGTAGCGAAGTTCCAATACTCAAATCACGTACGACGTTTTTATCTGTTGCGGATGATCCACTCGTTCGGGTCAAATTCAGCTGACCAGTCGAAGTACTCAACGAAGCACCATTCCCATCAGTATAATTCATTTGCACGTTTTCAGTTCGATAATAAACCGTAGACGCATACCCACTGGCGTCATTTTGCCATGCACCACTGGCTCCTAAGATCGTCGGATCCTGTCCAATCAGATCATCCCCAGAATATCCCGTCCCCGTTTCGTATTCTCCAGTCGCGGCATTTGGCGCAGCTCCCCCAGCCACAAAACCATCATACATCAATAAGGTCGCAGATGCAGATCCTCCACATGCCCAGAGCGTGAACATCACGATTGTCGATATTTTTAAGGTATTCATAGCCTAAAAGGTACAATTCAACGAATTGAAGAGCAATAGAAAATTAAAGATCAATCCAAATTAAAATCAATACGTTGGCGTACCCTGGAAGCAACGGCATTGCCCTGATATTTCCCCGCTTCAAAACGCCACCCCCGTATCGCCCTCTCAACCGATCTCACGAAAATATCCCCTGGCTTGCTGTCAATCACCACAACATCCTCAATGCGTCCATCCGCCTCCACCACAAATTCTATGGTCACATAGCCTTCAATTTTCCGCATGCGTGCCTGTGGTGGATAGACGGGATTCACCCGCACCAAAGCCCGAGGGGCCTGATCTAAATCTGCAATTTCAAATACCCCCAATTGCATCCCCGCAGCCAACGCATCTCCTTCCACTTGAAAACCCGTTTGATACACCCCTTGTAGCGACGACGTGCTCGCGTGCAAATCGACCGGCAACCGTAAATTTTTCACTGGAGCGGCGGCCTGTTGTAATACCGGCTGAGGCAAAACCTCTGTTACCGCACGATCCACAGGACTTTCAGGAGGCGGCGCGGGAGGCGTTAAAGGCGGAGGTACTCGTATCGTTTCAATTTTCCGCAGGGTCATATCGGGCTCAGGTCTGCGGGACAAACGTTCCGTGAGTGGCAAAAGAGTAAACAGCAATCCCGTCATCCCCATCGAAAGCAAAACCACCCGGAAGGTCCAACGCGGTGCGGTCTGGGAAAAAGGATCTTTGGAGGTCGTTTTCATTTCTTTTCTGCAGCCAACGATACTTTTTCAGCTCCAGCTAATTTACATTCGTCCATGACCTCCACCAACAATCGCGTAGGCACATCTCCATCCGCCAACAAGATCACTGGGGTTTCAGGCGTGGTCAACTGACGCTTTACCACCCCCCGTAAACTATTGATCTGAATTTCACGGCCTCCATACATAATTTTGCCACTAGCCGTAATCGCAATCATCACAGATTGTTTTTCAAGATCTGCCGCCGAAGCTGCCTGAGGTTTATCCACCTCCACCCCCGTCTCCTCCACAAATACCGTCGTCACAATAAAAAAGATCAGTAACAAAAACACACAGTCAATCAGAGGTGACATATTCACCTCCACCCCTTTTTCAACCTGATCACTCATTTGTACACGTTTCATGATGGAGGGGGTTTACCCACAAAAAACACAAAAGTCACAAAAATTCCGAATTGTGATCCGCACAAAAAAACAGCGCCCTTCGCCCTCTAGCGAAAAACCCTGTTCTAGGTTCCCGAATCAAACTCTTATATCAACACCACCGCTCTTACTTCCGGTGGCGCCATACGCAGAACGCCAATCCGGCCAATCCCACTAAAACAAAACAGGAAGGCTCCGGAATCACCGTCAAATTCACATTATCTACCCGAGCAAATTCTCCGATATTGTTGCTCCCAGTAAACTCAAGCATCAGCTTCTGCCCCACACTGGCTCCTAAAACTGTTCCGCCATCCGAAAGAACATTCACATTTCGGTTCCATGTTAACGGTACGCCCCCCCCAGTGCTTCCGTTCACAAACCCAGCAGAAATCACCGATACCGTTCCACTGACACTATCATCATCGGTCGTAAATAATCGCCAATTCACCTGGTCGCCCGGATCCCAGGCCCACGCCGCTGCCCAATCAAAGGTCAGCGTAAACAAATCATCGCTCCCCACCACATGATCGGTAATCTGAAGCGCGCCCGATTTTGTCTCCTCCCCGCTATTTTCAGTGCCAATCACCATCGAGTAGGCCCCAGTGGTATTGGGGTCATTATCTAAACGCTGAAATTGATCTAAACCAATAGCCGCCTGCCAATTATCTGCCGTCGTTTGCATACCCGTGGCACTAGGCGATTCAAACCCGCCGTTCGCGGTCGAGTTGTCAATAATCACATCTGCGTTGAGGTGACTCACTGCAACCATGAGTCCCAACAGAAACACAGGTAGAAAAGGGCGTATCGTTTTTATCATCATAAGGATTCCAAAAAATGTTTATTGATTCAAGTAAGCACAAATGTATGCGACCCTTCTTCGCTTGGATTGAATATAATTTCAAAAGATTTTGAATATTTTAGACATACAGATATTTAGACTCACCTTGCTTTATGGTTTCGGATGGCTGTAGGTGTCAGTCCTGTCTCCCGTTTCACTTCCCGACACAAATGCGCCTGATCGGAAAAACCACAATGAAAAGCCACTTCCGCCAATGAAATTTCGTTTTCCAAAAGCAAATTTTCAGCTATGGCAATGCGTGCACTTCGAATTTCTGTTGAAATACTCCGATCCAATTGCGCCATAAAATGCCGATCCAAAGTTCGTCGATTAATTCCCAAACTTTTGGCCACCTGTTCGGGCGTGGGAATATTATCTGAGGCATGCCAAATCAGATCCATCGCCTGCGCCACAAAGGAACCCGGACGCCCAATGCGTCGACTGCTCCGCCGCATGCGAACCTCGGAGGAGGAAATCACCACCTCCTCATTTTCTTCACCAGAATGCGCAATAAGTGCATGCAATTTTTTCGCGGCCAACCAGCCCATTTCTTCATAGCCCAAATCCATTGAGGTTAAAGCCGGGGTAACCGATTCACAAAAAGCACTGTCATTGCCACAGCCCATTAAGAGAAAATCATGTCCCGCCCGACGACCCACCCGGTTCGCGGCCATCATGATCCTGTTCGCATATGCATCATCCGCACAAATAATACCGACACCATACGGTTGACCCCGCAGCCATTCCGCCAAATGCTCAAACTGCTGGTAAAGGGGCACCGTCAGCTCTTCATCCTGCCCCCCTCCTAAATATGCCTCACAAGGGACGCCATATATCTGGGCTTGCATCAAAATATGTCGACCAAACTCCCGGTGATCATGTTTACGTTCATTCCTAGATCCCACCAAAGCCAAGCGGGTAATGCCCTGTTGCACAAAATGCGTCACCGCCTCTTTGGCCATTTTTTCATAATCCAGAATCACGGTACTGGTAAAATCAGGTCGCGGGGAATACCCCACCAATACCGTCGGCACCTGACGCTTTAGAATTTCCGGCAACATCCTGGCCTTCGGCACCCCCGTAATCTGACCGATCACTTTGGGTTGAAAATCTTCAAACCCATGCAATCCAACATAATATTGAGGCAAAATAATTTCCCAAGCGGTGTGTTGCCGTACATAAGCCCGAATCCCCTTCAACACCGTGTTCAAAAAAGGGCGATCCCTGATCACAAATGGCACACTGATGACCTGAGCAGAAACAGATTTAGGCATGTCTAAAATCACTAAACTTTTTGAAGAGTTCAACAAGCAAAAACCAAGGTAGCTGTCGGCATTCAGGCCACAGCAAAATGTAGCTGTAGGCGTTTACGCCACAGGCCAAAACCCGAGCCCATCATCTCCGGTCTGGGCCGTAAACGGCGCCAGCTACAGTTTTCGCCACAGGCCAGAACCCGAACCCATTATCTCCGGTCTGGGCCGTAAACGGCGCCAGCTACAGTTTCTCCACAGACCGGAGCCCAAACTCCATCATTTCCGGCCTAGTATTTTCTTCAAAAAAATTCCCCTTTTTTGCGGAAAACTTCGGAAGCTCTGCTTTCGGGTAGTATGAGCACACCTCTTACCTTCCGTCCCTATCAACCTTCAGCTTCTGATATCGTCTATCGGGATAAGCTTCCCCACCGTTCCCGAAAAGGGAGAACGATATTTATTACTTGGCGTTTGTCAGACAGCCTACCTCCATTGGCGGTATTGGAGGAAAGCATTCGTCAGGCCCAAGGTCGCTGGTTGGCAAAGGAAAATCTGCATCTTTGTCCTTGGTCTCAGGATGTGGAGAAAATACTGAAACACCAAGATCCCGAGAAACAGCTGGCATATCGACGGGTCTCCTTTCGGGTGCGGGAACAGTTTGCCGCCAAGAAACTAGGATCCTGTGTGCTGGGACAGCAAGCCGCAGTGGAGGCGCTACGACAGGCCATTTTCGAGGAAGAAAAGTGGGGGAGCGGAATTGGGGACTTAGTGGTTTGTTATAATCATGTGCATCTATTAATGGTTCCTGACGGAGAAGGAGACTTGCAGCAACCCATGCAACGAATCAAAGGGAGAGCTTCAAGGTATTTGGGACTTGCCGGACTTGTGAACCTTCCCAAACCAATATGGCAGCGCTCGTGGTTTGATCATGTAGTGCGAAACCAACACAAGCTGGCGCGAATTCGCAAGTATATTGCGGATCATCCAGTACCTTGTCGGGATGCGTATTATAAGGGTGTGTGGACGTAGCTGTAGGCGTTTACGCCACAGGCCAGAACCCAAACCCATTATCTCCGGTCTGGGCCGTAAACGGCGCCAGCTACAGTTTCTCTACAGCAAAACGTAGCTGTAGGCGTTTACGCCACAGGCCAAAACCCGCGCCCATCATCTCCGGTCTGGGCCGCAAACGGCGCCAGCTACAGTTTCTCCACAGCAAAACGTAGCTGTCGGCGTTTACGCCACAGGCCAAAACCCGAGCCCATCATCTCCGGTCTGGGCCGTATACGACACCAGCTCCAGTTTCTCCACAGCAAAACGTAGCTGTAGGCGTTTACGCCACAGGCCAGAACCCGAGCCCATCATCTCCGGTCTGGGCCGTATACGACACCAGCTCCAGTTTCTCCACAGCAAAACGTAGCTGTAGGCGTTTACGCCACAGGCCAGAACCCGAGCCCATCATCTCCAGTCTGGGCCGTATACGACACCAGCTACAGTTTCTCCAAAGCAAAACGTAGCTGTCGGCGTTTACGCCACAGGCCAAAACCCAAACCCATTATCTCCGGTCTGGGCCGTAAACGGCGCCAGCTACAGTTTCTCCACAGCAAAACGTAGCTGTAGGCGTTTACGCCACAGGCCAGAACCCAAACCCATTATCTCCGGTCTGGGCCGTAAACGGCGCCAGCTACAGTTTCTCCACAGCAAAACGTAGCTGTCGGCGTTTACGCCACAGGCCAAAACCCGAGCCCATCATCTCCGGTCTGGGCCGTAAACGGCGCCAGCTACAGTTCACGCCTCAGGCCTGAAACCAATAAACTCCTCAGACATCATCAGGAGGAAACAAATCTCCCAAGGTTGGTCGTTTACCCTGAGGGGATGGACGGGGACGCCGGGGAGCATTGGGTCTGTCGAGAATAGAACGCACAAACTCACCCGCACTTTCTACCCGACATCCCTGCGAAGCTGCATGGGTAAGAATCGCCCGGTCATTGGAAACGATCCACAACGTGGACGGTTCCAAATGACGGGAAGCCAGAGATTCGATCAAGGCATCAGCGGATTGACCTGATTTGGAATACACCACATTCAAAAAATCGGGGAACTGCATATCCCGCTCCACCCGCTCTCCCCTGCCGTCAAACACCACGTGCATACAATCTGCAGGCTGCGGATTTAACGCCATTAAATCCCTCAACAACTGCTCCCGATGTATGCGTAGCTGATCAGCATCGGCAAATCCCCCCGCATGTCGTACATGCAAAATACTGTATCCATCCATCACCAGTTCAATTGCCATAACGCATCCTCACTTATTTAAGCCCTTCCAAAGAGATGGAGAAGGCTGATATGAATGGTCCTTCTTCATGGCAAAAAGTTTTTATATTATGATAAGAAGCAAAACTTATGAAGTTTTGCACAAAAAATGGATCTTTTTTAAAAAAAAGACAACTGTAGCTGTCGGCGTTTACGCCACAGGCCGGAACCCGCGCTCATCATCTCCGGTCTGGGCCGTATACGACACCAGCTACAGTTCAGGCAACCAGCTACACTTTCGAACAATCCAACAACATCCCGCACCATTCGTGGTCGGCTTCGCAGACTTTTTCCACTGCACCCAACTGACCAAAAATCGTGGCCACCGCATCGGCTTCGATGGTGCGAATCCCGGAGAGGATCATGGTGCCGGAACAAGCCCGCACCAATTTGGGTGCCAACTCCATCAAGAGTCCGCCATATAAATTTGCGGCCAACAACGGATAGGTCTGATCAAACCAGGTGCGGGTGAGATCTTTCACTTCCAAAGTCACACCCTCCGTGACCCCATTAAGTACTAAATTTTCTGCGGCCTGTTCTAAGGCCATCTCGTCAAAATCCACCGCCAAAATATTATCCCAACCAAACTTGCGGGCAGCAATCGACAAAATCGCAGAGCCACAACCCGCATCCAACATGCTCTCAGGTTTAAATCCTTCGGCATGCAAACGATCAATCATGCTCAGACAAAAATTTGTGGTAAAATGATTTCCGGTACCAAAACTGAGGCCGGGATTAATCAAAATCACTTCCCTACCCTCAGGCACCTCTTCTTTGCCCTGCAACCATTCAGGTAAAATGAAAAGAGATTTCCCTACCGTTACCGGCTTGAAATGGTGTTGCCAAAACGTGGTCCAATCTTTGGCTCCACAATGCCGCACCTCGGCTTCCACGTCAGGATGCACATCTTTGAGCGCATACATGGTGAGATTCGCTTGGGTGGAGTCTTCAAAATAAGCCTCCAGCCAAATGATCGCTTGGTCCACCATCTCAATCTCTACGGGAGAGGTATCCGTGGCATTTTCCAACCATAAGGTCAGGGTTTCCGCTTCAGCGGGGTTTCGAGCAGGTACAGATAAAATCCAAACATCAGCAGGTTCACTCATTTTCCAAATAACTCCTTAGGTAAATTTTTAGGTTGCCAACTCGGATCATCGATAGTGCCCGTCAATTGCACTTCAATCAATTTCCGAATAGGCCATAACAGCAGCTTTAGTGCATCCGACAGAATGCCGCCACTAAACAACTGAACTTTCAAATCAGCCGAAATTTTTTCCCCCGCAAAGCGATAGCTCCCATCCCCCGCTATCGACAACAACTTCCCTTCCAAAAATAAATTATTCGACTTCACCCAGCCATCCGCCACCGTAAAATCAGCACTAAAATCACTTTGGCTGGCATATCCAAATCCGCTCACCACTTTACTCAAAATATTACTCAAGCCCAATAACAAGGGAATGCGAAACAACGTTCCTTCTGAAATGTTGATGGAACCCTTCCCCGCATATGAGAGACTACGGGGATCTTCCGGCGTATCAAATATGTTCCCCGTAAGATTCACAGTAAAACTCAAATCACCACTATAAGGTGTATCCTCCAAATCAGTGGCCTGCGTAATCACTTTAAATAAATCCATGTCTTTTAAATTCAAAATCAGGTCAAATTTTGCATCTGATGAAAAGGTATCCCGGGTACGGAAACTGGCAGTCATCCCGCCACCTTCAACCGCGGCCTTGATGTCTGGAATTTCAATAATATCTCGATCACCCATGATCGAACCGCTTAACTCATTAAAGCCCAACCAATGGTACACCAAATCCTGAAAAGAAAACGTACCGGTAAAATCGTGTTGGTGCTGACCACTCAAATCTATAAATCCATGCCCCGCGATTTTACAGTCCCCTTTAAAGTGAAGAGACTGCATGTATTTAGAAACCTTTGGCCCTATCAGTGCCACGACATCCGGGAGATGAAAGGTGCTGAGAATATCAAAACGGCATCCTTTAAACCCTTTGGTAAAATGAAGAGAGCCTTCTAAAAGCTCTTTTCCCCTTGTCGCTCGCGCATCCCAAATATCCAATACTCCCTTTTCGTAGGTCACTTGTGCACTCACAGTATTAAAATAACTTCCCCGCCACAGGATATCTTTTCCGGAAGCTTTCACTTTCAGCTCTAACTCACTGCCCTTATTTTCCTTATACACATAGATGTTAAACTCAGGAGGCACTCCACGGCATTCCCATTCGCGTAACAACCTTTCAGACGTACCATCCAAAAGAGATACCGCAATGTCAGGATAAAAACTCCCTTCTAAATCGATTAAAATAAGGTGGTTCTCAAAATTGAGTCCCACATTGCCCTTCACAGGTCCCTCGCCTTTACCTTTCCCTACCCGTCCCACGATATTCGATAATTTCAAATCCGATCCATCTAAGGCCAAATCCAATTCGATTTGAGGGAAAAAGGCATCCCGATAAAACCCATTCTCCGCATAAAAATGACCGCTTAACTTGTTCCCAGGTTTCGAAAAAGGATTGGGCCCTACCTGAAGGGTGAAATCACAGCGATCTTCCAAACGTAACTGTAGCCAATCCAACAAATGACCCAGCGAAAAAGGAGCAAGCGCCTCCAAACCAAAACGGCGCAAGGAATTTTTCACATCAACATCGTACACCTTTTGTTCAAAATCAACATTCACCTGACCTTGAATCATACGTTGCTCATTTTCGACAACTTTAAAATCTTCCACCACCAAATGTGGATTCTGGTAATGGGCTTTCACAGCTATTTCTTGAAAGACAAATCCCCGGTGAACGCCTTTTCCTTTGTGATCCACCTGCAGATCAACCCGCAAACTTTTCCCCTGCGCCTCCTCCACTTGCGACAAAGCGACATGAACCACAGGAGAGTCATCAAACTGAAAGTTCTCCAAAAAACCAATGATTTTGGCACTACTCTTAGCAATGTCTTTGATGAGTTGTTCCGGAGTCCTTTTCGGAGTAACAGGCGTTTCTTCGGGTGGAGGCTCCCCCTGCTTCAAATAGACCGATAAATCAATAGCCCCGACCACGTCGAGATCCAAATGATTCAGCTCACCGCTTCCATTCTGAATCGTAAGGATTTCTCCTGCATACCCAAACTTCACGTTCAAATCATCCACATCGACCTCTTGATCTGTCACCAAATCCTTGGCCCAACTCCCGAGGTTGGTGCTGAGCTGACCTGAATCAATTTCCAACTCACCCACCCATTCGCCATGTTTGAATCGATGCCAAAGATCCGCATCCACCCACAACGTATCCGCGGTAAACAACGGAGTAACCAGATCCCGCTTTGTATAAAGTTTGAGTTCAGTAAGCTCTAAACCACTCCACGGACGGAAGGAAACGACAGCGGCATCGACCTCCACAGGCAAATCCATTTTAAGAGAAAGGATGGGCTGAATCCATTTCCCCGGCACGCCCACAGCAATCCACCCTCCTATTCCTAAGAGGACAATCAAAATCAAAAATAGGAATTTCCGAAAAAGTTTTTTTCGTTTTTTCCGGGGCGGCTTTGATACGTTCACAACCTACAAATAACGCTATTCTGTGGAAAGTACAGGATTTTGCAAACTCGACATCCACGCAGCAGGCAATTCAAACACCAAGTTCTGTCCTTGCAGTATGCCCATGACCCGTCCGTCCTCTTTCCTTTGTGAAACCAACAAGGTTCGATTGGCAGGTTGCTCACCTCCCAAACCAATGGAAATACGGAGATCGGGTTGATCCAATCCGTAAGTGGACAACTCCTGAGGATTCAATTCTACCAAATTTTGGGCCGTTAATGTCGAAAACGCTTCCAACAATTCATTCAATATTTCTTGGTCAATCTGTTGCCCGTCCTGTTGTGATTTCCATGTAGCCTCAGGAGATTCACGTGAGACCACCATCGTTTGAGTCGCATTGACCACACTCATACGCACCGCTTGTTCCGGATCGTATGACAAAACTTGACGAGATAAATATGGCAACACATCCACGGGACTAAACCGAACCAAATCAGGAACCACTTGTAACAAGCCCTCCTCTCCCTCTTTCCGCACCAAGGCCCGACCCGGAGTAGCACCAGTAGCCAATACACTGAAGTCGACCCTTTCAGTTTTGCCCTCAAGATTTACGGCAGAAAAAGAAACCTCAATTTTCGAAGCTTCTCCAGAGTCCGTATCTAAAAATTGTTCAACCCGGGCATCCGTCCACGTTTTGACCATATTGTGAATACGGATGGCTGACGCCTTCATACTGACAGGCTCTACCACCCGCCATTGATCGTCCACTTTCTCCAACCGTAACAAACTTTCGTCTTGTTGAAGCTGAATGCTCGAAATGGTGGCAGGATCCAAAGTCATCAAACGCCGGTCTCGCAATGACGACACTTGAGTTTGAGACAAGTTCCGCATACCTTTTGAAATTTTAACCAAGCCTTCCTGACCTGTAATACGAGCATATACCATATCGGGTTCTACCGGCACATTCCCCCCCACCACAATTTCAACCGGCACCTTCGAATTTGCAGACCACATCCGCAACACTTGTTCTGATTTAGCAAAGTCTGTGAGCTGTTCTTGGCTGGGATCATTCACTGCCCCATCAATACGTGCCTGCAATAACTTTTGTAAAAGTTGAAAAACTTTTTCCTGATCCGCTTGGGTTTTAATCGGTTTATTAAAATACCACATCCCCTCACGATTTTCCAAACGCAGGGTTTCGGCTCCGATCAAATCCAAAGCCTGAATTTCCTGCATATTCAGAGGAAACAGCGTTTTCTCACGGAATAAAAAGGCATCTTGAGGCAACACATCTAATAAATCCGAGGAAATCTTCATGATATTCTGAGAAGACTCTTCTTTGACATATACCCAATTTTCCATCGGACTGGGATCCCCCACGTGATATTCACGCACCTGACCGTTCGCTTCCAGTGTGACCACCAACTGAGGGACAGAAAGGCCAAAATCTGCCAAGGTCTTTTCACGATCCCGCATGTCTGCCGGAGTAATAAACTCCCCTTTTTCAAGCGTTTTAAAGCGGGCCAACATTTGCTCGACCGATGGCGTACTGGCTCGCGCCCCTTTCGGATGCTTCATTTCCCAGCCTTGCTCTGTCTTAAACAAATCAATTTGGTAGCTCGGAGTTTGAATACCGATGCCCGACACAAACGAAATCGGTAAGTCAAAGGCCTGCCGTTCCAAAGCCTGTTGCTCTTGTGTAGACAATTGATGAATTTCAAAAAACCAAATGTAGGCACCTAAACCCAGAACCACCAAGAATAGAAAAATTGTTTTCGAAACTTTCATCTTATTTTCTCCTCCGCAACGAAACCACAATCCCTAAGATCATCACGGCACCAGGTAATAATACGCCCACCAAAAGTAACAAACGGTTCAGTTCGCTTTTATCTAACTGCAAACGGATTTCACTGACTTCCTTCGGAGGAATTTCCAACAAGTCCTCTTGAAACAACAACCAGTTCACCGCATTTTGCATCAACAACATGCCACCACCATTGTTCAACCAATTCCCAGGAAAAAGCGAATCTCCAAACACCACCAATCTTTTTCCATTCTTGTCGTTGGGGTCCCCGGAGAGATTCCACTCCACGGCCGCCGCAATCGGAATAGGTCCTTGTTGATCAACACCCTGATTGAATTCGATGGGCTCCAAATTGGGGCGTAACTCAGCCCAACCTTGATTGGTACTAGCGACCAAAGGTGTATATTTGGGACGATCTGCAGCCGCAGATTCTTTGTGCATCGCGGGCAATACCGAACGTGGACGAATGAAAATACTCCGAATCATATTCATCGAATCTGTAATCGGATGACGCGTATACGAGGTGACATGCACATCAGCCCCTTTCAACGTGCGGCTGGGGTCCACCACCACATCCGACAGCAATTGAATACCAAATTCCTTCAAGAATGAGATCAAACCCGCATCTTCACCCGCATCAAGCAACACCATCAAACGCCCTTTCGCGCTCATGTATCCGCGTAGGATATCAATTTCAGGTTGAGAAATACGCGTGCGGGGTCCAGCAATAATCAGCAAATCCGTCTTCACAGGAATGCCACCCGTCTCATCCAAATTCAAACTGCGCACTTCAATATTATCCGCTTCCAATTTCTCACGAATCACCGAATAGGCTGCGGGTACTTTTTCAAAATTATCGATATCTTTCTCACCATGACCCGTCAGGAAATACACCACGGGACGATGAGTACGGGTAAGTTCCAGCAAAGCACTGGTCAAAACGGCCTCCCCTTGAAAGCCCATCATACGCGGTGCCGCGCCCATTTTGCGCGTTTCATCCGACTCCATCACCAGCATTTTCTCCATAGAAACCACCAAATGACGTCCACGATACTCCAAAATGACTTGATCCGGTTGGGAAACTTGAAATTCACTCCGAATCGCATCTGTTTCCGCGATGTCTTGATCCGGATCAACAACCTCAATGTTCAAATACGAGTTATACCGTTTATATTCTTTGATCAAATCTTCCAGTTGAGACCCGGCTAAAAAGTCCTGGCTCAACAACAAGGTCACGTCCACCGGTTCTTCAATGGATTCTAAGACCGACAGGGTTTTGGGCGACAAGGTGGTCAGCTGTTGCTGACTCCAATCTTCCCGAATATAATTCCGCATTCCCATATAATTCACCATGCCCCACAACAACAGGAACAGCAGTAAATTAAAGGTCAAATGAGCGCCAGAAGCGCCCTTGCGAAAGCGTGTGCCCCACACCATTCTCTTAGCTGTTGGATCAGAAGACTTGTTCATGCGCGCCACCTCCGTGACTCCAAAATTCGAGTGGTCACCATCAGAATGAACATGGTGCTGGATACATATAAAATAACGGAACGGGTATCAATCACCCCTCCTGAAAATTCAAGCATATGTAAAACCGACGAAAAGGGTTCACTCCATTCCCGCAACAAGGGAATCGGACTCACGGCGGGCAAAAATCCCGCCAAAAAAGTCAAGGCAATCACCGCAAAGGAAGAAATGGATGAGATAATTAAATTTTGAGTTAATGAACTGCAGAGCAATCCAATGGACAAATAAAAGCCCCCCACCAAAAATACCCCAAGATAAGCCGCGGCCATCGCGCCATAGTCATAAGCCAACGGTTCATGTGCCACATTTTGCAACAGCGGATAATACGCCAATGTAGGCAACCACATCACCACATAAACCGTAAAAATGCCCAGAAATTTACTAAACACCACTTCACTGTCCTTCACGGGAGCCGTTAATAACATTTCCAAAGTTCCCGAACGTTTTTCTTCCGCAAACGAACGCATACTCAACACCGGAATCACCATCAATACCGCAAACCAAGCCACACCACCGTAAAGCGCACGAAGCAAATCATAAAAAGTCGCGCCATTCATCAGGCGTACATTCGCTAAAAACCAAAAGCCCATCCCCATCACCAACAAAAACATGGTCGCCAAAATGTACGCCACGGGTGAAATAAAATAAGAGGCCACTTCCCGTTTCCATAACGTTAAAAACCGTTTCATGCTTTGCCCTCTCCCGTCGTCAATTTGATAAACGTGTCTTCCAAACTCTGCCGTTTGGCGTGAAGCTCTCTCAAAGGCCACTCCTCTTTGCGCACACACTCAAATACCTGTTCGCGGTGTTCCCCGCTATGAAACAACAAACTGCCACAGGTCCACGCCTCTGTTTGCTGCAAATCTAAGCTCTTCACTTCAGGAAATTCACGGAAAACCCTTTCGACATCTGCCAGCGCGGCTTTCACTTCAATATAAATTTCAACCCCGGCAGACCAACGCTCACCCAATTCAGCCAAGGTCGCAGACTCCAGAATTTTACCTTTCCCCATCACAATCACCCGACTACAGGTCGCCTCAATTTCACTCAAAATATGCGAAGATATCAACAAGGTATGTGATGACGATAATTCACTAATCAATTTGCGAACTTGCATGATTTGATTGGGATCCAACCCAATCGTCGGTTCGTCTAAAATCAATAAAGGCGGATTGTGAACCAGAGCATCTGCAATGCCCACCCGCTGACGAAATCCTTTAGACAACTGCGAAATCAATCGTTTTTGCACATCCAACAATCCGCACTGCTCCATGGCCCGTTCAACCCCGGCACTGCGATGACGCCGGGAAAGCCCCTTTAAATCTGCACGATAGTTCAGGTATTCCCGCACCCGCATTTCCGTATACAAGGGACAAGTCTCAGGCAAATATCCCAAACTTTGACGTACTTCGATATTCTTGCGGGTCACATCCAATCCGTTGACCATGACCTGACCACCACTCGGAGACAAATAACCCGCTAAAATCCGCATGGTGGTACTTTTGCCCGCGCCGTTCGGACCTAAAAATCCGACAATTTCACCCGGGGCCACCGAAAAAGAGACATCCTGAACGGCGGGGATCCCCCCTGCATAATTTTTAGTTAAGTGTTGTACGTCTATCATAGTGAGATGCTGGAAGTTGAAAGGTAGGAATGAGTTTCACCGGAATCAAAAACACAATCGGCGTTGAAATCGAAAAAAGCAGGTTTGAGGTATTCGTCAAAAAAAATCGGAAAATGCTCAACTATAATACGGATTGGCTCCCGCCTCATGATCCGTGGAATCAATCACATTACGTACACTCGGCACGACTTCTTTAATCGCCCGTTCAATACCAAATTTCATGGTCGCCCGACTGCTCGCACAGCCCTGACATCCTCCCCCCATCTCCACAAACACATCCTGCCCTTCAATGCGGGTCAGTTTCACCCATCCACCATGAGAAGACAAAGCCGGATTAATCTTTTCGGCCAAAACTTGCTCAATGATTTCACGAACATTCTGGTCCAATGGCGCATTTTTTAATGTTTCACGTTTTTCAGAATCCAAAACAGGGCCTCCCCCCTGAATCTGCTCCTTGAGAATCGGAATCAGCTTAGCAGCCACCTTGGGCCATGCATCCACAGAATTTTTCGTAATGGTAAACGTGTCGCGATGAATCTTTACATCTACAATGCCCTCTACCGAAAAAATGGCAGCAATTAAGGTCGAGCCAGGAGCATCTTCAGGCGAATGGAATTGAAAAGTCCAGTCATCTGGAAACACTTCCTGAGAAACAATAAAGCGGCAACTGTTTGGGTCTGGGGTGAACTCCCCGCGAATTCGTATATCTTGAGTGGTCGTGTCGGTCATGCCTTTACCATAGAACAACTTTTACACTGATCAACGGAATTCGTAAACAGAGATGCGCCCAGCCCCTGAACCGCGGCGAAGGACCTCAACTCAAAAAGGGGCTTCCACCCGTTCTACCGTCACCGTCATGTCCAATAAATCTACCGGATCCCCAAATTGGGTATAAATCGCGACATCTGCAGCATCCCGTCCATACGCAATCGCAATACGCCCCCCATTCAAATGATCCCCTGTAGGATCAAAGGTATACCATCGCCCTCCGACATAGGCCTCAAACCAGGCATGCAAATCCATCGGCTTTAACTGCTCTAAATATCCCACCACCAGTCGGGCCGGAATAGAAAGCGCCCGACAACAGGCAATCCCCAAATGCGCCAAATCGCGACAAACCGCCTCCGTTTTTACATTCACCTCACAGGCACTCACAATATCCTGCCCCTCTCCGGGACTATAACGAATGGTTCGTCGAATATAGTCCACTATCGCCGTGCACTGATCATAACCCGGCGCCTGCCCCACCACAATCGAGGCCGCCATCTGCGTAAACCGGTCCGACTCGCAAAAGCGACTCGGCAAGAGATAAGGTAGCGTTTCTTCCGGTAAATGCTGCACCTCCACAAAATGGGCTCCCGGCGCAATATCCGCCGCTTCAGCACATTCCACATGTACCGAGGTCTGCACAGAGAACTTTCCCGCAGGGGCCATCACGCGCTGACAAAGATTGCCAAAAGGATCCGTAAATTCCACCACCGGAACACTGGGAGTTAAAATATACGCTTCACGCCCCACCCATTGTTGTCCCCCACTGCGCGGACGCAACATAAACAGAAATGGCGTCGCCACCGGAATAGTGAACTCGAGCAGACAGGTTGCATGTAACCACATGATAAATTGATTTCTTTCAAAGCTCTCAATCGGCGAATCTCAGGCTGAGCGTTTACGCACAACCTGATTTCAACATGATTCCACAAGAAAAGCGACATGCTTCCCTCACAGATTCAAGGCCCCAGTCTGATCATTCATATTTGTCGAAATCACGATCACCTGCAGAAATCCACATACAACATGACCTCACTTCAAAAGAGGGCTCTCCCATGACCGCCCGCGCGTTTCTCACATATTTAAACTTCAATTTTCCATATAAAATCTCTTTAAATCTGCCTGATTCTAGGCAAGAGTCCTCCCCTTCACCCCCTATGAACCCAAAGTTTTATGAGCATATTTAACATTACCGATTTTGGTGCCGTTGCAGACAGCACAACCGTCAACACCACCGCCATTCAAGCCGCCGTCGATGCCGCAACTCAAGCAGGAGGAGGCACTGTAAAAGTACCCGCCGGTACTTTTGTGACCGGAACCATCGTGCTTAAAAACAATGTATGCATCGATCTCGAACACGCGGCAACCCTTTTGGGAAGTACCGATATCGTGGATTATCCCCAAGTGGACATGCCCGAATACAAATTTCAAAAAGCCCTCGGCCCGCTTTGCGCATTAGTTTACGCCGAAAAAGCTGAAAACATTGCCCTCACCGGATCCGGAACCATCGATGGCCGAGGCAACTCATTCGAATTCAAGGGAACGGACTTGGAGATGCGCCCCCGCAATATTCAGTTTATCAGCTGCAATCGGGTAAAAGTGAGCGGTCTCACCCTCCGAAACTCGGGAATGTGGATGCAGCATTATAATAATTGTGAAGATGTGTTGGTCGAAAACATCAACGTCTACAATCATGCTAATGCAAACAATGACATGATCGATATCGATTCCTGCCGTCGTTTCACATTGAATAATATGATCGGTGATTCCGATGATGATGGCATCACCATCAAATCCACAGGCCCTGCCCCCTGTAAAGATGTGGCCATCACCAACTGCGTGGTACATGCCCATTGCAATGCCATCAAAATCGGCACCGAAACCACAGGCCATTTTGAAAACATCACCCTGTCCAATATTACCATCTCTCGCTCACGCAATGAGAACGTGCATTTTGGATTAAAAAATGGCATTTCAGGAATCTCTCTTGAAATGGTAGACGGCGGACTCATTGACGGAATTACCGTCGATAATATCAATATGGATGGCGTAGAAGTCCCCATCTTTATCCGCATCGGCAAACGGGGGCGCGCATACTTCACCGATGCCCCTCCCGTAGGCGTTGGACAAATCAAACGGATCTCCTTGTCCAACATTCTTATACGCAATGCCGGACAAACCGGTAGCTCCATCACCGGTCAACCCGGCCACAACATTGAAGATCTCTATATGAGCAATATCAGATTGTTCACCAAAGGCGGCGTATCGGAAATGCCCAAAGTCGACGTTGAGGATTTACCCTTGGATTATCCGGAAGGCACCATGTTTGGCACCTTACCCGCCTTAGGCATGTACATCCATCATGCAAAAAATATCTATATGAACGGCGTGACCGTCGGCGCTGACGAAGCCGATGTTCGCCCCGCCTTCTATGCCGATGATGTGGAAAACTTACGAATCAATGAGTTAAACTTGCGCAACATTAGCCAGGCCCTCGGCGAATGCGAAGGACGCAATACATCTGTCAACATCAACTGCGTGTAATC
This sequence comes from Kiritimatiellota bacterium B12222, assembly GCA_029719485.1. GTDB lineage: Bacteria > Verrucomicrobiota > Kiritimatiellia > SS1-B-03-39 > UBA6053 > UBA6053. The sequence goes on from CP120722.1 coordinate 3,642,253, forward strand.
ACATCGTTGACTCTCCAGCCTCAGCCAAAGGAATGCACCGCATTCCTTTGGCTTTTTTTTTGCCACCCAAAAAAGGCCTCTGCACTGCCTCAAGATGAGACAGCACAAAGGCCCGCAGAGTTAATTACTCGGACGAGGAATTGCCCGTTTTAGAACGAAGCTCCGATCCAGGCTCCGAGGACAACAGCATCAGGAATATCGCCGGTTCCACCGGGGTCCTGAATGTATTGAACAGAGGGTTGAATATAAAATGCCGGTATCACTTGGAAACGATGTCCCAACTCATAGACAATTTCGGCATCAACATTCTCGCCCATAGACGCACCCCATTCATCACTGAGTCCACCGTAGGTGAAAAAGGCGATGGTTCGATCGTCTTCACGTCCAGGAATCAATCCTTTCCAGTTGGCACCTGCACTGATCTGCAAGGGCATCTGCGCAAGATCATCTTGATCCGTGTAGGCACCAAAGGTGAACAAGGTGAGGTTTTCGATCACTTCAAAGTCAAAATGACCATACACACGATAGATGTTATCCGCACCTTCTCCATCAAAGGTCGTGGTGTTATAAAATGACTCGGCCAGACCGACAAAAAGACGGGCCGGACGATCATTAATCTGTGGTGTCCAGTCATACTGAAGCATGTAAGTTACACCATCATCATCATCGATATCAAAGTCCGTTCCGGGAATCATATCCCAGATGTGGTCATTCACTTGGTAGGCACCGAATTGGAGTTGATGCTCTTCGTTGATGTTGTATTTGAGTCGTGCAGACCAAACGCCCAGCGGGAATGAAACAATCTGGATGCGATCCAACATCATGGCACGGATGGGTCCGTTGATGGCCGTACTTAATGAATATCTGTAGAGATCATCATTGGCGAAATCGGAATCCTGACTGTCACGACCGAATTTCAATGCCCATTGGTCATTAAACCTTTTCTCAATCCATATCTGATACAGAATAGTGGTTTGACCGTCAGCACCTCCATAAATCGTCATGGGATCAAAAATGCCACCCACATCCGAAGAAACACTGTCTCCATGTCGATTAACCATGGAAATTTTCATGATGGTACCTTCCCAACCGAGCATTTTATCAAAATCCAGATCGATACCGGCGTACACCTGACCTGTGTATGCATTACCCGTGGAAAGTCCGCCGGATACGGCAGCACCTGCAATGCCATCATAATACAAAAAGGGTGTTACCCCTGAGTCTTCGAGTTTGGTACGGCTACCTCCCCAATCTCCAGTGAGTTGGTCGCGCTCCGTCCAAGGTCCGCCGGAATCGTCCGATTCTTCTTGAGCGACGGCAACGCTTATTCCCGCGCACAATAATAGGGTTAATAATTTTTTCATGTCTGTCTCCTGTGGGTTGGGTTATTTCTGATTCAGTAGTTTCTGCATCAGGACCGCAATATGGGGGTTCTCATACAGGTCGGTAATCATCTGGGCATAGAGGGAGGTGAACGCTTCCTCTGCAATCAAATCTCCAAAAATCGCATCAATACCTAAGAAGGAAAGCACATCCTCCGCAGTTCCCTGCGCGGCCTCATGTAACTCCGTTTTCATCTCATCAACAATATCAAGCGCAACACCGTGGCAGTTCACCCCTTTATCGCTGTAATAGCACCAGGCTGCAATCACCAAAGTAACATAGGCAATACTCCCGCCTGTAGCCAAATTTTCGCGAAGTGTTGGCAGTAAAAACTTGGGTAACTTGGCAGAACTCTCCAAACAGATTCGTGCCAAACTATCCTTAATGCTGGGATTGCTAAAACGCTCAATCAGGCTGTCTTTGTACACGTCGAGATCAATGCCTTCCACCTCGTCGAGCACGGGCGTCGCTTCAAGATCCATAAAGTGGCGAAGGTATGTCGCAAACAGTGGATCGCGCACCGCAGCATCAATGGTTTCATGCCCATGAATTGACCCGAGCAATCCCAATACAGAATGACCCGCATTCAACAGGCTGATTTTCATTTTCTCGTAGGGAGTGACATCCGCTACAAACTGTGCACCCACCTTTTCCCATTCGGGTCGTCCGTCACAAAAGAGGTCTTCAATCACCCACTGACAAAAAGGTTCGCAGGTAACAGGCCAACCATCGATGACACCAAAATCGGATTCAAGTAATGCAATATCCTCCGGTGTGGTCACCGGGGTAATCCGATCAACCATGGCATTTGGAAAGCAGACATTCTCTTCAATCCACTCCGCCAGTGCCAGGTCTTGAGCTTTAGCAAAAGCCAATAACATGCGTTTAGCCATATCTCCATTGTGAGGTACATTATCACAGGATTGCACAGTGAAGGGAGGGAGACCAGCACGCCGACGCTTTTGCAACGCCGCTGTTAAATATCCAAAAATCAACCTGGGTTCATTCGGATGCGCAAGGTCATGTTGCACATCTGGATTGTCGATGCGGAACTCGCCGGTGACGGGATGAAAATTATAGCCACCCTCCGTAATGGTCAACGAAACAATTTTAGTTTCAGGGTCTGCCATACGATCGATCACCGCCTGGGGATTGTCCACACTGAGCATGAAATCAACCAGCGAACCGATCACCCGATTCTCCACTTTGCCATCAGGATGTTTCACCAACAAACTGTAAAGATAATCCTGCTCTTTCAATACATCACGCATTTTGCGGTCGGCCTCACGTAATCCCACACCACAAATGCCCCAAGTTAATGAACCGGTCTCCATCAACTTGTCGGTATAATAGGCTTCGTGCGAACGATGAAAACCTCCGACGCCGACATGTACGATGCCGACGTTCACTTGGCTGCGGTCGTAGGATGGCGTATCCATCTGTCGAGAAAGAGAGTCAAGATTTGCTTGTTTAAGTTTCAGTGCTGATTTCATTTAAATATTTCCAGGGGATAAAAGTGCTGCAATTCGTTAGGCGCGTTGCGCCAAGGCCTCTTCGATTGAACTCAATAAAAGCGGATCAATAGTAAGGTTTCGTGCCAAACGGGCATCAGCCCGAGGCGCCCGCTTCTCAAGCAGGCGAAGTGCTTCAACGATCCATGTTTCCGCCGTAGCTTGAGGGATCACATCGGTATTGATCATCAAATCAAAATCACTTGAGTCATGCCATTTTCTGCCGTAGAAACGCTTTACGAATTTCGTACGCACCTCGTCATCCGCAGCCACCCTCACCTCTGCATCCGCACGGTCGGCAATGGCTTCACGCGCCATGACCCGATCCACCCGAATATGAAACGGGGCGTTGAGACGCACATTCAACACATCGTCATACTGATTGAGGGTCACATAGCCCCCCCGCACCAGAATGAGAGTGCGGCCCCGATGTGCCAAAGCCTGCATGGTATCGTTCAACATCGAAATAATTTCGAGGTTCTTCGAGTTGGCCAAGTCCAGGAAATTGGGAGGCGAGGTGTAAAGCTCGCCAAACCGGGTCAGTCCGTATTGATGCAGGGTGCCCTGCAAGATTTCTTTATCGACCAAGTCGTATCCCAATGCGGTCGCCACTTTTTTGGCGATTGCACCGGCATTACTGCCAACCAGTCTGGATATTGCGATGGTATTCATAAGGGTACCTTTTTTTAGATGGGTTTAGGCCGTCTTACGGTGTTGCAGACAGTCGAAGGCCACGGCGATCATGAGGACAGATCCTTTGATGACCATCTGGGTGAACTCCGTTACATTCAACAGCACCATGCCGTTGCTGAGCACTCCAAGAATCAGCACCCCGGCGACAATATTAGAGATGCGTCCAATACCGCCCGTCACACTGATCCCGCCAAGTACACAGGCCGTCAAAATTTCAAGTTCAAGCCCTTCACCCACGTTTGAGGTTGCAGAATTTGTTCTGGAGAGAATCACAATCCCCGCCACCCCGGCAAAAAATCCGGAGAGAGAATAGACCAAATATTTCACATTTTTGACTTTGATCCCGGAGAGTTTGGCAGCCTCTTCGTTTCCACCCAAGGCGTAAAAGTAGCGCCCAAAATAGGTTTTATTGAGAATAAAGGCTCCAATCCCCAGAATCACCACCATAATGACCACCGGCACAGGAATCGGTCCAATGTACCCCTGACCAATCACCGCAAAGGATTCTGGAAATCCATAGATGGGTATCCCTTTGCTGATCAAAAAAGCCACCCCTTCAATAATAATCATCATCGCCAGGGTCACAATAAGTGGAGGCATTTGCAGGTTGGCAATAATCCAACCGTTCGTGAAACCGATCAGGGTTGCCATCACCAAGGTCAGCACAATGGCTAAAACCGGATTCATGCCCTGATTCACCAACAGCCACCCACAAACCACATTCACCAGCGTAATGTTCGATCCTACCGAAAGGTCAATTCCGCCCAACAACAGAACGAAAGCAAACCCCACGGAGGCGATCCCCAACATGGAGACTTGACGCGCCACATTCATCAGGTTGTGACTCACCAGAAAGTTCTCAGTAGCAATTGAGAAAAATCCGACCAGCACCAGTAATACGATATAGATGCCGTTTTGTTTTACGAAATTTACGGCTTTCGCAGCGCCTTTTAAGTTTTCTAAATGTCCCATAGTCTTGTCTCCTATTTTTGAGATGCGAAATTCATGATGGTTTCTTGATTAAAATCTTTACGGTCCAAACTTCCCGAAATCTTACCGTCACAGAGCACGATAATCCGGTCAGACATGCCCATGACCTCTTCCATTTCCGAGGAGATCATTAATACGGACTTGCCCTCTTCCACCAGGGCGTTGACCAAGGTGTAGATTTCCGATTTCGCCCCCACGTCAATCCCACGGGTGGGTTCATCGAAAATCACCAATTCAGGTTCGGACGCGAGCCATCGGGCAATAATAACCTTCTGCTGATTGCCACCACTGAGGTTTTTAATCTTTTGCTCAATGGAGGGGGTTTTAATCCTGATCGACTGTTTGTAGGACTCGGCCAACTCCCTCTCTGCCTTTAAGTCGATGGTAAAGCATTTGGAAATCCGCTCTAAAACCGCCATGCTGGTGTTGCTGCGGATGGTCATTTCCATCAAAGCCCCCTTGCCTTTACGATCCTCGGGAACCAACGCGATCCCACTGTCGATGGCATCCCGTGGAGACTTAGGCTTCACCTCTTTGCCATTGAGATGCACCGTGCCTGCTGTAATCTTCGCCGCGCCAAAAAGTAGCTCTGCGGTTTCAGTACGTCCGGCACCAATCAAACCCGCAAAACCAAGCACTTCGCCCTTCTTGATGTGAAAGCTGATGTCTTTTACCCCGTTGCCGGAAAGATTTTGTACATCCAATAACACCTCATCAGAAATACACGCTTTGCGCTGAGGATAGGTCTCTTTCAACTCACGACCCACCATCAATTTCACCAAGGCGTCCATCGACGTCTCGCTGGTTTTGACCGTGTCTATTTTCTGACCGTCCCGCAACACCGTGATACGTTCGGTGAGTCGGAAAATTTCTTCCATGCGATGCGAAATATAAATAATCGTCACCCCGGAAGCCTTAAGTTTTTCAACCACTTCATATAAGCGTTCCGCTTCGGCCGAGGTGAGCGGTGCGGAGGGTTCATCCATAATAAGAATCCGAGCTTTTTGCGACAAGGCCTTCGCAATCTCCACCAACTGCTGATAGCCCACCGTCAAATTGCTCACCAACTCATTGGGGTCAATATCGATATTAAACTGCTCAAAGATGGCCGCCGCCTCACGCGCCATGGCCTTTTTATTTACGATCAATCCCTTGCGGATCGCCCGTCCTAAGAAAATATTTTCTGCAACCGAAAGCTCTCCCACCAAATTAAACTCTTGGTAGATCACTCCGATGCCGTGTGACTCGGACAGCTGTGGCGTGAGAGAAGAAAACTCCTCCCCCTCGATCACAATTTTGCCGGAATTGGGAATAACCGCTCCCGTACAACTTTTAATTAAGGTCGATTTTCCGGCGCCGTTTTCGCCAACCAAGGCATGCGCCTCTCCTTTGACGAAATCGATGCTGACGTCGTTCAGCGCGATGACACCGGGATATTTTTTTGTGATATTCTTCAGTTCCAGAATATTCATGTGTGATTCCTCATAAGGTTCGTGTAGGTGGAATTGCAGGCCGGCACAGCGTTATTTATCGCGCAATGCGCCGGCCTGGAGATGAAAGACGGCGTTTATTTACCTAAGTATTCATCCACGTTTTCTTGGGTCACAGGAATGAACTTCCGGTAGATTTCCTTGGTTTCAATGGGTTCACCTGATTCAAGTAACAACACCATGTCCCAAATTTTATTTGCGATATCTGTGTTGGTGCCAGTCACCGTTACGGTCATCCGAATGCCTTCATTGTTTTTCAATGCGAACAGTTCAGGCTGGGTAGCATCTGCAGCAAAAATACCAAAATCATCAGTAATTTTACCCGCTGCTTTTGCCGCTTCATTTGCACCCACGGAACCACCACCGCCAATGGAACAAACTACTTTCACATTGGGATTAGATTGAAAGATCGTTTCCATCTTTTCGATACCTTCTTTGGTGTCGATTGCACTGGTTTGCGCAACAATCGTGGCTTGGGGAGACAGTTCCGTAATCGCAGCTTCAATCCCATTGCCTCGTTCTAAAAGAATCGGCAATTGTGGATAATTGAGGATAGCGACTTCTGCGGTTCCACCCAGATTTTCATTGATCCACATCGCAGCATGCTCACCAATGGTGTATCCCAACTCACGATTATCAATCAACCAAGCAAGGTCTGCATTCTCGAGATTATCATCCCATGCAATCACTTTGATGCCGGTTGCGCGCGCTTGCTTTAACGCAAACTCCACCCCTTGAGGATCCGCCGGATGAATGATGATCACATCGACACCACTCGCGATGAAGTTTTCAATTTGCGTGATCTGCTTGCCGACATTACTGTCACAGGCCACATAGTTGATTTGACCTCCCTCTGCTTTGATTTTTTTCTCAATCGCTTGGCAGTAGCCTGCCCAAGTAGGATTACTTAAGGATTGTACGGTCATACCGACCTTCACTTGCGCATCGCCATTCTCGGCACTGCCTCCATTCCGTCCACAACCCACGAGGATTACACCCATCGCGGCCATCATCAGTACTGTTATCTTCATTTTCATCTTGTCTCCTGGTTCTTAGGTTCGTCCCACGGTATCCGTGGTTACTTTTGAAATTAAATCTGAAGGCAGTTTCGGTGTCGCACCGGCTTGCATGCACACATAAGTCGACACTTCACTGGCAAATAAATTGACTTCACTTAAAGGCCACCCCTTCAGCAGCCCCATACACATGGCCGCGGTAAATGAATCACCTGCCCCCACCGAATCCACCGCTTTCCCCTCAAGTCCGGAAAAATCATCCACTGCGTTTTCGCTGAGAAGCAAAGAGCCCTCGGGACCACGCGTGTAGGCGACAACCTTCAACTCAAACTGTGAGCGCAATTGCTCGAGTTGATCCAAGGGTGAGCCCGAAATTGAAAAATATGTGGCCAGCTCAGGCAACTCTTCGTCACTGAGTTTAAGTACATTCGCCACCTTGAGTGAATCCTCAATCAAGGCTTTAGAGAAAAAAGCCGCACGAAGATTGATGTCATAAATCTTTAGGGCTTGCGACGGCACATTGTGCAGAAATGAGCGAATAGAGCCCCGAGACTCTCCAGAACGTTGCGAAAGTGAACCGAAACAAACCGCATCCAACCGACTCGCCAATTTCTTTAGCTCCAGGGGACAAGGAATATGATCCCAAGCCGTGGCTTCACGAATATCGTAAACCGGTTTCCCCGCCTCGAGAACCACATCAACCGTCCCCGTGGGATACACCTGACTCTCAAACACGAAATCGGCCTTTACCCCCAACTTCACAAGTTCATCCAACAACTCCCGGCCCAAAGGATCCGTTCCCACACAACTAACAGGCCAAGCCCTCGCACCCATCGCTGCACAGTGAAATGCAAAGTTGGCAGGTGCCCCACCCAAACGCTTGTGCGTAGGAAAGACATCCCAAAGCAATTCACCAATCCCTGCCACTGTATAATTGTTTTTCATATCTTCTTAATCATGTTCCGTTAAAATCTTTCCTGTAATTAACGTATAGCTTACTGCATCACCCTTATATTTGTAAACTTAAATGTAATTTTAACATTTGCATAACAATGACATTTAGATTACAATTACCTCATGAAAGCCCATAAACCCAAGTACTTACAGATACATGACGAACTTCGTGAATTGATTGCAAAACACACGTGGCCACCAGGAGAGTTTCTTCCCACAGAAGAAGAATTATGCAAAACCTATCAGGTATCCCGACCCACCATTGCCAAAGCGCTTCAACTCTTGGCAAAAGATAAGGTGGTACATCGTCGTGCAGGCTACGGCACCCAAGTATTGGCCCCTAAACGCTACGCACTCAGTGCGGGTTTTTTGATTCCCCGCCTTCACGAAACCGAAATCTTTGAACCCATTTGCGCCAGCATTACCGAAACCGCAGGTATGGAAGCCATGCGCATTATTCACCCCGCCGAAGTCAATCCCGAACCCGACTTGGCAAAAATGATGGAAAAATTGGCCGAGCGTTTTATTTCCACCAAAACCACCGGCGTATTTTTCACCCCCATTGAACGCATTCCGGATCAGGAAAACTTCAATATGAAAATCATTAAACAACTCACCCGTAAGGGGATACGGGTGGTGTTACTCGATAGAGATGTCTTTCCTTGGCCCAAACAAACCCCCTATGATCTCATCGGCATCGACAATATTGAAGCCGGATACGTCACCGCCCTGCATCTCCTCGGAAATGGATGCAAACAACTCGCCTTCGTCTCGGCCCGCAACCCCGCCATGACCGTCCAATTACGCCGAATCGGCAGTGGAGAAGCACTGGTTCATAACGGGCAAATGGCCAGAGATCTGCTCTCGGTTGACTTTCATTCTGAAGAGCCTGAAAAGACAGCCAAACAGCTCCTCGCAGCTAAAGCCGACGGCATCATCTGCGCAAATGACGCCACCGCAGCCCCTTTGCTCCGCGCCTTGCTCGATCTGGGCGCAGACATCCCCCATCGCATGCAAGTCTGTGGATTTGACGATGTAAAATACGCCTCACTCCTCAGTGTCCCGCTCACCAGCTACCATCAACCCTGCAAAGACATCGGCAAAACCGCAGCTCGCGTGATGCTACATCGTATCAAATATCCAGACAGCCCTGCCCTCCGGATTTCCCTACGTGGCGAACTGGTCATTCGCAACTCCTCCTGCGGCCCCATTGCGACTTAAATGATTGTCATCACTTTATGACTAAAAAAACACGACAGCAACCAACGCCAACAGTGCCGGAATTCCCTGAACGCCCCAAATTGTTTTTTTAACCGTAAACCCGCCATACACTGCGGCCGCAAGTACACAGATCAGAAAGAACAGCTGTATTTGCTGACCAAATCCTTCATTTGAATGTAGCAAGCCCCAAAATAAACCTGCGGCCAAAAACCCATTATAGAGCCCTTGATTGGCGGCCATCACTTTGAGGGACTCCCCGTCTTCCTCAGGGATACCAAAGATCTTTAAGGTCCGAGGCCTCTGCCAGAGAAACATCTCCAACACTAAAATATACAAATGCTCTATCGCAACCAAAACCACAAACGTAAAAGGGATGTACTGCATATGTTTTCTCCAACTCACTTTTAAAATAAGGCACCTTGCGATTCTTAGGAGCTAAGTTGCGAAATGCGCTGTACCCACATCATAAACACAGTCCTTTAGCGCGAGAGAGCTAACGAAGGAAGCCTTACAGGCCTTGAAGGGTGATCATTTTTTATCAGGGGCTTCACCCGATGAATGCCGGAAAGTAGTAAAAGGATCGTCAGAGTGGGCATCAGACGACTGACTCATCCGCTCCCATTCAGACGTCATCTCATCATATTCTAAAGAGGCTTTATGCGCCATATTTGCCGAGAAGCAACCGACCCGATCGTTCTCCCATCTGACTTTACGATGAGGATCTTCTTGAGACGCTCTCTCTAAATACGCATTCAAATCTACAGGAGACAGCGTTTTCAAGCGGGGATCTCCACCAAATATCCTATGCACGTCCCCCCTTAACACTCTCATACAAAAAGGTGTATCACCTTGTGCAGTAGCCTCTTTCTCCCCCTCACCCTCCCCCCAAACACAAAAACAAAACGCAAGCGTTAAAGCCATCCAAAGTAGGGTTTTCATATTCAAATACAGGTCAAGGATTAGGCAGTGGGGAACGATATACCCAGGCTTCATTTGCTCATCGTTTCCTGAAGAGGAACTCCTTAAAACGACCTCCCACAACATAGCAGAGTCGCATTGTGGAAATGAAGAATATCACCAAAAATATAATTTCTAAACCGCCATTATAATGCGGTCCCCAAGGACCACGCCCCCATGAAGAAATGCCGTAGTCCGGCAATCGAAGTGCATGAAAACAGAGTACCGTTCCCGAGACACAAAAAAGAGACAGCAAAACTAAAAACCAAGTCGAGCAGGTGATTTTTTGTACGTCGTTTCTGATCCTGCTCAGAAATGTCGTCATTGTGTAATAAATATTTGAACGTCAGGATCTTGAATCAACGCTTGCACATCTTCCTCCGGCAGGGAACTCCGTATCTCCACCTGCTGCCCATTCACCTCATACTCTTTTGTTTCCATATGCTTGAGGACTTCCGGATCATCCACATGTTTCGCACAACTGACCGTAAAGACGCTCACGAATAAGCCTAACAAGAAAATGCGGATGGATCTGTTCTTTTTCATACGAAAATCATTGAAGCAAAAAATCATCGCCAGGTCTAAAACGATCTTTGATTAAAACATTTTCGATGGATAAACTTTTGATTTCATTAGTAAAAGGTCTTTAAATCTACAGCTCTCCCCCTCATCCATCCTTGACCTTACCCTTCATCACCAGCATGATGTCTTTTATTCCCACTCATTGAACACGTCTAAAAACCACCTCATCTTCTTAAGTATGCAAACAGCACCTTCCCCCAACCATAAATTTCGCCAACGCTATATTTCATCTCTTCACCCATACCTTTCTCGCTTTAAGCTCTGCGGCCTGCTGATTGCAGTCGGGTGGTCTGTTTCAAGCTGTGGATCTACGAAAAGCATGAAGAATACAAATCAAGCCTCGGTCTCTCCGGTCGCCACATCACCGGACATCCTGTTCGTCTCACCCAACGGAGACGACGCAGCCTTGGGCGGAACAGACTCTCCCCTGGCGTCCATTCAGGCCGCCTTGGATCTCGTGCAACCCGGTGGCGAAGTGAGAGTGCGTCCCGGACGTTACTATGAACGCCTCATGATTCAAAATGGAGGTAAACAAGATCAGCCCACCCGGGTCATCGCGGAACCCGGCGCGGTAATCGATGGCAGTCTACCCGTCAAGTTGGTTTGGGAACCGGCGGAGGATATAGGTCCCGGTGTTTGGGTCACCCCTATGCCCTTCGATCCCCGTTGCGTAACCGTAGATGGCCAATTTCTCACCCTACTCAACCAGTCGCGGGTGACGGAAGCAAGCGGAGCAAAACCGGAATGGCAATGGACCACCATTTTCAAAGCAGGAATCAACTCCCGAGGCAAAGGAGGCACCTGGAAAGGTGTTAAGGGACTGGGCTTCTACTTCAGCGACGAACAACGGTTCTATCTGCGCCTCCAAGATCAAGCCGATCCCTCAAAATCTGTCTTTACCTTTGCGCCAAACCAAGCGGCCGTGACCATAGACGGAGCCTCACACCTGGAATTCAGTGGCTTTAAAATCCTCAACACCCCTCTGGGAGTCAAAATCCTCAACGCAAACAATGTGGTGGTAGATAACTGTAAAATTGGTCCGTCCCGGGAAGGCGTGGGTCTCGGCAAAGGGAGCCAAGACTGCGTGGTGAAATATTGCGAAATTTTCCAGAACCCCTACAGCAATTACATCCCGGATGCCGACTCCTGGGAAACCTGGACGGCTCACAAACGCGGTGGCTGGTGGGACATGCGCGGAATCAAAATCGAACAAACCCAAGGGGGGCACGAGATCCACGACAACCATATTCATCATCAGTGGGATGGCATCAGCAGCATGGGATGGGACCACTGGAAATCAACCGCTGAGGAGCGGATGGGATGGGCCGCATACAATCAAAACCTGAATATTCATCACAATCTGATCGAAGACATGAACGATGATGCCCTGGAACCCAACAGCGCAGAAATCAATGGTCAGTGGCATGACAATCTGATGATACGAACACGTTGCGCACTCCGGGTCAAGGTCATCGATGTCGGTCCCTTGTACATCTACCGCAACCTCTTCTATGACAACCGGGAGGATATCCGCTTATACGGAGAACTGGAACTCAACCCCGCAGAAGTGTTCATCTATCATAACACCAGCACCGCCCGAACAGCCATCATGAGCAACAAAGTCCGAGGCATTGGCACTCCGAACTACTACATATACAACAACCTGTTTTATGCCCGGCAATGGTGGGGAAACAGCGGTGGATCAGTTGAACCCAACTGGCACGGAGACTACAATGTGTTTGTACGCCAAGGCGATCATTCGGCATGGGACAAAACCAAAGAGTTGGCCGCAGGCCTGCCACAAGATACTCACAGCCGGTGGATCGAGGACGACCAACTCCCCTTCAACTCCTTGGATCCCTTAAACCTGTCCCTGACAGAACAGAGCCCCGCCAGAGCGGCAGGTACAAATCTGGAAACCCTGTTCGGACGCGTCTTGCCCGGGCTCGAAGCCTCCGCCTACGAACGCGAGCAACCTGATGCCGGCGCGATCCCCTACGGACAAGCCATGCCCCAAATCCCCCGGCCAAGAAATCCCTAAACAGGTCTGCCCCCCCACCCCATCCAAGGAGCACGCGACGACGGGTGGGGGTAAACAATCCCACAAGCACAGTCGGGCCGCAGGTCCGCGCAGATACCAGCCCAGTGCGAAGCGCTGGGTTCAACCCACAACCCAAGTTTTCGGGCCGTAGGTCCGCGAAGATCCCCCCAACCTACGCCAACGGCGTTACCCCCATCAGCCCAGGGTTGGATTGAGGCACGAAATCCTACCCTGGGTCTCCCCCCACAAAAAACATCCCCTACGCCAACGGCGTTGCGTCACTCCACCCGCAATCGAAATCGAAACCACAACAAACCTTCTGATTTCGCGGAAAAATATTTCATCCCTTATCACCAGATAACGAGGTGCTCTTCGGGCCAAAGGCCCGCGCAGATAACAGCCCAGTGCGAAGCGCTGGGTTCAACCCACAACCCAAGTTTTCGGGCCGTAGGTCCGCATAGATCACCTCCCCCACCCAAGGAGCACCACCCACCTAACCCGAGGGCCCTGCCTTTCGGACAATATTAATACACGCCCAAAACCCGCGGCCCCGAATCACCCCATACGACTCACCCTCAAGAAGTCGTCGGTCTATAAACAACTCCTGTGCTGATGACAAATCTCCTCAACCTTTCGTAAGGGAAAGAAAAGAACGTTCACCGTCTTCACGGTGGCTCTTTCCATCCTCGCCAGCGGTTCAGGTCCCAGATCATTCCATTCAGAAATCTGTGCCCGTACAACATCCCCTCTCGCCATTCCCCTATTTTCAACATGCGTGATAAACCCATTCAGCCGCAGTACCAGATACAACAGCAGGTAACTCATGCAGATGATGCCACTGAGCCAAAGCTGAATGCGCTTCTTGCGATTATTCATTTCGCTCCCCCTCTACCTGACACTCAAGATGATCTTGCACGGTCATGGTTCAATGAAGCCCAATACGTGGAAAATTCACCGCGACCACACACAAATAAATCGCCACACAGAGAAACAACGCATGACTCAAAAGAGAAGCCATGGACTTACATCCAACAGGCCTCTTTCGAAGTCCCCACCGCAATCCCACAAAACCACACACAATCGCAAAGGGAGCCACCAGGAAAGATGACAACAGAAGAAACACCGTCACAGACTGACAAAACCTCTGCGACGCTCCACCAATCAGCATCACCATCAGCAAGCTGACCACCATCCAAATTCCGGGCAACAGCAGTAAAGGTCTTGATTTCATCTACACGGTTAAGCCCATAGAAACTGAAAGCACTCTGCGCAATTGATAATCTTCAACGTGACGAAGTTTTGAATGGATCATTATCGTATGAACTTGTCGTGTTTTCTGTGGCGATTTTTTCAGGCAGTTTCTTTGCAGAAAGATCAACAATAACGAGTGTGCTTCTGAAGTCACCCTTCGGGCTTAGAGAAGGCTCACTGTACGAGTCAGACGAACTGCTCCATTCTGATAAAAAGAACTTACTGGATTGCCCGGGGAGCAAAGGCTCAAGTCCCTCAAGCTCACCACTCATCACATCCACTATCTCCCCTTCAGAATTATACAAACAGACCGTCCCCTGCAAATTTTCTACAACATAGTCACTATGATTGTGAACTTCGCCAACAAATCTTCTCTCAGATTTTTCGTTAAATGCCACCTCCTTGAAACTCATCACTTCCTGTCGACCAAGTGCTTCGATTCGCCGTTCCCATTGATCCTCCGTGTCAAAGGAGGAAAACAAATCAGCCGTCCAGACTTTAAACATGAATGTGAGAAGCAACACCGTTAAAAGCGCAACCACGACCGGGGAATTCAAACCCTTCCATATTTTATTTTTCATGCGTACTCCTGTTACCAACATTTATCCTGAGTCAACGGCATTCATGTCCTGTGACAACGCAAATTCTCCAACATTTCGTCCTGTTACGCCAGATATATTTGAACACAAAAAGCGCAGAAGCCTTTACGTTCTTTCATGTTCTGCAACTTGCTGAATCTCCGCATTCCTTTCCTGCAACAGGCGCACCATATATGTTCTGAGAAACAGCCTATCCGCAAGACGTCCCCAAAACCCGAAGGGTGAAGTATAATCGAAAATATCGACCATCATTGTACGATTCTCAGCTTCAAATTCAAAATAATGATCGTGATCAAAACGTTTAAATGCTCCTGACACCATAACGTCTCTAAAATATCTGGGGCGTTCCATATGAGTAACTTTACTTGTTAATCGTTGACGTATCCCCAAGTGAACCGCCTCCCAGGTAACCCATTCTCCTTCTTCGATGAGGCCGGAGACGGTTCCCGCCACAGCCTTCTCCCTTCTTGAGGCTTGGCTCTGTTGGTGCAAATCGATGTCGCGGGCTAAATCAAATACAACCCCGACCGGTGCTTTAATTTTAGTTCTAAGTTCTATTCGTGGCATGGATGGGCATCAAGTTTGGCTGTTTGAAACAGAAACGCATGTGGAGACAGTGTAATATACATTCAAAGCTCTTCAGTTTGAAGTCTTCCCACATATCCCCCATAAAGCAACAAGAGCACCGTTCCTATGATCAGTGGCGTTTTCGCCGTAAACACAAAAGATATGAAAATCAGTACCACACTCAATACATAAGCGATGTTTATAACCACATCCTGCCAACGATCTACAGTACTGGGCCCCATGTCTTCGCCTCCCCCATCCGCATCACTACCCAGCATATTAAAAATGGGTGCCAGAAACAAAGAGAAGTACTGATGCCGTTTTCTTCCCCAGAGCGGAAAGACGATCATCATCACAAGGTAACACCACCCCAATCCCGGAACATCAAAATCGATCAACCTTATGGCCGTGCTCATCACACAGGAAATCAGAACAGCAAGAATCACCCCACCTAGAAATCCGGTAAGTCGATCAATAGCCCCCCCGATTGCATGCAATACTTTTTTCATCTTCCTCCAGAGTGCTCGTCAATTACATCAATCCACAGCACGATCACCGTTCCATGTTTAAACCAAGAATCTCTGAGTTCGGAGCTTTAAATCAATAAAGCAACCCCACCGAAAATATCCAAATAAAAGTTAACGTAATCATGACCAAAACACACGAAGCCCACCCTCACCATTCCGTCAGGTTTTCAGATCTCAGGGCGCCGTTTCCGGCAACGTATAGGTGATATTCTCATTGTTAATCGTAATATACTTTTTATTTTTCAGTTGCGCGATGAGTGTTGTCAGTTCTTTTTCTTCCAGTGTTTTTTGAAACAAGGCATTAATGGTGTTGGAAAGCGTTTTCACTTTTCGAGGCCGCGAGCTCCCTCTCCCGATCAGGCTTTCGACAATTGCGGAAATTTTCTCTGAGTTGCTCGTGGCATTTGACACTTTCAGTAAAGGTATTTCAGCAAGGTCTTTGAAGGATCGCTAAGTTTTTAGGCTGCACGTTTTCAAAATCAATAAGGACGTAATTCATTTTCATAATGTATTTTTATTGTTTAGCCAAAAGCTCAGTCATTCGGGCCCTCGCACAAGCGTATTCCCCTTTTCAGGGGGTAGTTTTCCGATGTCGAAGATTCTGAATAATCAGCGAGAAAATCAAGCCCACGGGAAAGAGAATCCATACAAAGGGGACGATGATGATGACAAGCACCGAAACCAGAGTCCAGAGCCATGTTTTCCCTTTCCCGGGGCGAATGAGCCCATCCGCAACAACAGGCACAGCCAAAACCATTAAGCCCAACCCGCCGGCCTGAGTCATCGGAATCTGCCAAAAGCCAAAGATCCACCCGAAGATCATGATAAAATACAACCCCGTTGACATACAGATAAGCCCCATCCGTACGTAGCGATGAGCTTTCGTATCCGGAGTTTCCGGCGGACAATACCTCGGCACCCCCTCCTTGGGGACATGAATAATTACCTTTTTTGACATGAGATCATGTGGAAGAATTTACAGATTTTCTACACGCGAAAAAACCGCCCCACCGGGAAAGCTTAAATATGAGCGTTTGTTTTGTGCTTAATCGCCGGAAAAATAATAAAGGATCCCCCTGACGGTGTCGACATAAACCACTTCATAGATACTCGGTCCACTCAAGGTGTCTCTATAATGATACTCCCACTTTATTCCCGTCTCGATTTGGTTTCGATCCCACCACGGATAACGTTCTCCAAAAGGATCCCATTCATCAGAGTTCAGGGCTGAATACGGGGTTCTCGTCCACCCCCCTGCCATAACATGATCATTCCTCGACACAATTGATTCAGCATAGAGGATACAGTCATCTACGCTTGCGTTAAAACGAAGCAGATAACGATAGGTACCTACCCCCAGGGCATTTCTTTTCCTCTTATTTTTCTGAACGTATCCCGCATCAGGCATTCGCTCACTAGTTTGATTAAACATTTACGGACGTACGCCTACATAGAGATAAATCCCCGATGACCGCTCGCGAAAAGTAATGGCATGGGATGTCCATTGATTTTTAAATTCAGGCCCCGCAATCAACACTCCTTGAGAGTAAGGCCAATGAATTGCGACACAACTCGCACCGGTTAACGAGGCATCCACAAGTCCAATGCTAGGTTTTTCAGCAAGCAGTTTATCTAAGAAAGAAGGAAACTCCGAAACCGGAAGCCGTCTAACACCGGGCCCATTCGATACCGGGTCAATTATCTCAAAAGGATCAACCTGATCTTGGGCAAGTTTGGATATCGCCCATGCTTGTAACTCATCCAAGGAGACACATTTTTCCACGTAAACGCGAAAGCCCGTAAAGTACGCCCCCATAATCCCCCACTTCAATGAATTAATACAAATAACCGCAATGACCAATGCTCCAATAATCCTCAATCTCCCCAAGTTCAAACAGGCAGAACCTACGAAGGAAACCACACCCATCCACAGTAAAATTGGAAAAATAATCAATAACGGCAAGGTGTTAAAACTCACATTCAACCGTCCACACATAAACAATGCCATATAAAGACATACCCAACCACCCAGCATCAACAGAATGGTGATGAGAGGACCTTTGTATCTATCATTCATGTTTTTCATCTTTAGCATTCCTTAGTGATCGAGCCTCATAAACCCAAGCGCAATAAAATTCTTACGAGCAATCACCAAATCAGGAGATGTGGAAAGTCTATGAATGCCCTCGGATCCGGTCATAATGCGTGCTGAAAGCAGGATGCATATGAAATGGGATGTGAGAGTGAACCAAAAGCAAAGCCACAGGCTGAGCCAGCAAAAAACGCACCACCAGAACATCACCCGTCAATATGTGAAGGGCAGAAGCAAGCGGTTTCATATCGTTTGGGGAGACTAAAAGCGCTCTACTTCCGGGAAAACTGTTTAAACAGCATCTTAAAAAAAAGGCGCGTATCATAAATGGGACGAATGTGGCTGGTTTCATCTCCATAAATTGCGGCAATCGGTACCGATCCCATACGAATATCAATTTCATCCAATTTCAATAAAATCTCCGACTCCGCCGCAAACCCTGCCGTATCCGGAATGACCATGGTCACGACATCGGTTTGATAGAGTCTAAATCCATTTTGGGTGTCAGGGATATATTGGTTCATTTGACGATTCAACAACCGCGACATCAAACGATTGGTCCAACGCCTAATCAGGGGCATTCTTGCCCGATCATGCATCCGATTCCCTACCAACACCGGAATACCCGTCCGTTCGTAGGTGTCAAAAAAGCGGGGAACATCTGCGGGATCGTGTTGGCCATCCGCATCCATGGTCACCAGCGCATCATATCCTTCTGCCGCCGCATATTGATATCCCTGCGCCAAAGATTTTCCTTTGCCATAGTTTTGCGTATTTCGAATCACCACCGCGCCCGCAGCTTCAGCAAGTTCGGAGGTCGCATCCTCCGACCCATCATCCACCACCAACACGTTTAACTTCATCTCCCGCAAGGCCGTCACCAAGGGACCAATATGCCCCGCCTCATTGAGCGCAGGAATAATGACTAAATAATTTTGGCAGGCAAACTCATCTAACTCCGGGGATTCAAACCCTTGAAAACTAGAGGTCTTATCCTTAGCCCGCAACATGGGAAGTTTGCCCCTCACGCCATGCTTGCATTTCAGCATAGAGTGCATCTGCTTTATATGAGGAGCGAACCATCGGCCCTGATGCCACAGCTTTAAAGCCGATTTCTCTGGCTTTGGCTTCATAACGCGCAAATTCATCCGGATGTACAAAGCGGTGCACGGGTTCATGATCTTTGCTGGGACGCAAATATTGTCCAATGGTCAACATATCACAGCCATTCTCACGCAAATCATACAACGTCTCGATCACTTGCTCTTCCGTTTCGCCTAAGCCCACCATGATCCCACTTTTCACTTCCAAGGTGGGTTGCCACTCAGAAGCCCTGCGCAAGGCCCACATGGAACGACCATAATTGGCCTGCGGACGAATTTGCGCCTGCAAATGACGCACCGTTTCAATATTATGGGAAAAAACTTCGGGGGCAGCCTCTAATACCAAATTCAAACTGGCTTCACGGCCTTCAAAATCGGGCGTCAACACTTCTACCGTTATTCCCGGAACCGCTTCTTTGACCGCCACAATGGTTTCGCCAAAAATATCAGCCCCTCCATTGAGCTGATCATCCCGGTTGACCGAAGTGATCACAATGTGCTTCAGCGCCATTTCTTTGGCTGCGGTTGCGACCCGTCGCGGTTCCAATTTGTCTAATTCCGGTGGACGTCCGGATTTTACTGAACAAAAACGACAACTTCGCGTACAGGTGTCCCCCAAAATCATCACCGTTGCCGTACCGGTACTCCAACATTCATGACGATTAGGGCATTTCGCCTCTTCGCATACCGTGTGCAAACGTAAGTTGCCCACTAATCCATGAACTTTGTTAAAGTTTTGGTTGGTTTGAAGAGTTTTCCGGATCCAAGGGGGCAATCGTTTCTGTTCCATGAGCCTCCTATAAACCAAGTCCCCTATTTTGTCAGCCCAAAAGGGTACTCATCGCTGTAAAGCTCAAAATGGTGCTGGTATCTTTGATAAGACAAGGCCTGGCTCATCCCTTTCTGCCCCGCTCCAGCATAAAATTCAGGATAAACAGCCCCCCGCTACACATCGCCCCCAAATAAAGAGAAGATCTCGCCTGCTTAAATCCCATCTCCAAGATCACCGGCTCTTCTCCACCAGGGAAATACTGATATTGACTCACATCTGCATATCCCAACCATGTCCCAAAGATGCCCACCACCAACGGCAACATAAACCACATGGGATGAGGGAAATCGAGGGGCAATAAAATGCGGACCGTATTGATCACAGTCATTGTCACAATAATGATGCCACAGAGTCCGCTATGGATAAACAGTTCAATCATCGTTCTTCATCTGAATAAAATACAAAAGAGCACCCCTATTTAAAACAGCTCTCATTTACCTTTAAACAAGCAAGCTCACGCACAGCAATCCAATTAAAAGGGTTTAAATGTAGTTAAAGAGGAACAGTATAATCTCAATCTCGGAAAAAGAAAACTTAAACAGCGTGTCTGCTCTCCGCTGCGGAGGACTTGAGGTCTGAAAAAACACTTTAGAACTTACACCCAAAGGGACTTGCGGGTAGATGCTCCGAATTACATAAAAGATGCACAAGTGGATTATCCGCCCAAGCATAACGTACCTGACAGGGCTCAGCCACCTGTGCAGCACTCACCTCCACCTGGTTTTCCGAAATAATCCGGGCTTCCGCGGGTAAAAACACCCCGTCTTTTCCCGCCAAGGTAAATCCATCCGGCGAAGAAACCCCTTCACAGCGAAGCCCGTCGCCCGTATGGTCAAATCGACAAAGTACTTTGTGGCCAGACCGTTCACAGGACGCGATCATGGGACCACCCGGCAGCAAGTCTTGTCCGTAAGTCCCCACCAAGGCCGCCCTCGCAAGTCGCTCCCCCACAGGACCTTTATTTTTGGGATGAATGTCCAACGCGTCCCCAAGTCCCAACGTAACGGCAAGCCCCACGCCCTCCAAATCTGAAACAGCCCTTTGCGCTTCACGCATCACCGCCCAAGTACTCCCGTCCTCATATGCCATCGCCGCATTAAATTCAGGAAGTTGCACCACATAAAACCCCAACTCAGGCTGGGCAAATTGCCAACGCCAGTCTTCAATCAACCCGCGTAACAAAACTTCGTATTCCTCAGCACGACGCGCATTCGATTCACCCTGATACCAGAGCACACCGCGAAAAGGCATCGGCATCATGGGCCGAATCATATTATCAAATAAAATATGCGGAGAGTTGTGGTTCCCATGCCCCATGAGTGCCGTTTCAGTGATCACACCATAATCCTGTTCCCGACAACAGCGCCACTCTCCCCCCAACGAAATCTTGAGCTCAGGGTGCCCTTCGGGATAAATCCTCATCTCTTCTGCAGGCCCAGCCAGCCCACCCTCGCCTCTAAAAGAGACCACCCGAACCGCCAACGACAAGCGCTCACCCTGACTCAGTGATTCAGGAATTCCATACTCGCGATATTTTTCCCACACCCCTGAATCTAATCCTTCTCCCATCCGCCCCACCTCTTCACCATTCGCATAGGTGATGTCCGTTTTGTCGATAGCCCCCAAATGTAACATCAAGCGTTTGCCCTGCCACTCCTCAGGCAGATCCACCTGAAGCCTAAACCAAAACACACCCGAGTTCTCATGACCGCGTGTCTGCCACTTTCCAGGAATCAACATTTGCTCCCACTCAGAATCATCGAAATCAGAAGCGGCCCATCCCTCTTCCCATCCCCGATTGCCCTGATCCACCGGCAATATCGATATCAACCCCTCTTCATTGAGATCATTCCGATAGCGCTCCCACCAATCAGGTTGATGCACTTCTTGACGATACGCATCCTCCCACTGCCGAAAATGAGGAAGACGCGCCAGCCCCTGCTGACTGATCCACGCCTCAAGAAAACTTCCTCCCCAGGCACTCGACACCACCCCAACAGGCACAGATAACCCGCAAGCCAAGCGTTTGGCAAAGGCATAGCCCACCGCAGAAAATAGAGCGACAGTTTCAGGACTGCAGACCTGCCACGTCCCCGAAACATCAGATTCAGGAGTTAAAACCGCCCGTCGCTCCACCGTAAACAAGCGAATAGTCGGATGGTTCGCCGAGGCAATCGCCTCTTCTCCATATTCAGCACAGGTCTTAAGCGACATCGACATATTGGACTGACCGGAAGCCAACCACAATTCCCCAACCAGAATATCCTCAAGCAACACTTGCTCATCACACTCAGGCAACCATGCCCGCAGCGTAAGGGGTCCACCCGCTTTTAAAGGTGGAAGCCACACCCTGAACTCTCCGTTCGCATTGCTCAACGCTTCGGCCTTTTCTCCCCCGCACTCAACCACAACCCGTTTACCAGCCTCAGCCTTCCCCCAAATGGGAACGGTTACATTTTGTGGTAACAACATATGGGACTGAAAAAATTGATTAAAGTGTAACATGGGCGATACTCCGAATCTAAGAAAGACCCATCCCCATATCAATTCGGTTCAAGAATCAATATCCGAATATCATCAATTCTCCGCCCAATAAGAGCCCTTAGGCCTTAATGGTGCATACTTAGCGATTGAGATTGACCCTTCAGGGCCCAATTTACTATAGGAACACTCTCTTTAACCCGTATCCCCCAGCACAATGCCTGAAAAGATTTTAGACCTTTCCAAACCTGTTCCCGAACATTTCGAACATGTGGAACATATCAAAGAAGCCAGTAACTATCTGCGTGGTACCATCGTCGAAGGCCTCAACGACCCTCTCACCGGTGCAATCGCGTCGGATGACACCCAACTGACCAAATTTCATGGCTCCTACATGCAGGACGACCGTGAACTCCGCAATGATCGTCGGCATTCTAAATTAGAGCCGGCCTATAGCTTTATGATTCGGGTGCGGGTTCCTGGTGGAATTTGTACCGCGCAACAATATTTAGACATGGACCACATTGCGAACACCCTCGCAAACGGCACCATTAAATTGACCACCCGGCAAGCCTTTCAGTTTCATGGGGTCCTCAAACGGAACCTCAAACAAACCATGCAGGAAATCATCAAATCCAAGCTCGATTCGATCGCAGCCTGTGGAGATGTAAACCGGAATGTCATGTGCAACCCCAATCCATATCAATCTGAAGTTCATGAAGAAGTTTACCAAGCTTGCTGTAAGATTTCAGATCATTTGACGCCCAATACCAGTTCCTATTATGAAATTTGGATGGATGGGGAAAAATTGGAACACACACCCAAATTCCGCGCCGAAATAGGCAACGATGAAGAGCCCTTGTACACCAAACGCTACCTGCCACGTAAATTTAAAATTGCCGCCGCGATCCCTCCTTACAATGACGTGGATATTTACGCCAATGACATTGGTCTCATCGCCATTGAAGAAGACGGGAAACTGATCGGCTTTAACGTCGCCATTGGTGGCGGCATGGGCATGACCCACGGCATGAAGGAAACCTATCCCCGTCTGGCTTCCTTAATCGGGTTTGTCCCCACCGACAAAATCGTCGACACCTGCGAAAAAATCATGACCATTCAACGGGACTACGGATGCCGTGATAACCGCAAACACGCCCGCTTTAAATACACCATTGATGACTACGGCTTGGACTTCATTGTCGAAGAACTCAACAAACGTTGTGGCTACGATATCCAAGAAGCCAAACCCTTTGAATTCATTCGCAATGGCGACACCTACGGCTGGCAAAAAGGCACCAACGGCAAATGGTTCCTCACTTTGTTTATCGAAGGTGGACGTGTCAAAGACACCAAACAACACAAGTGGATGACCGCCTTGCGCGAAGTCGCCGAAACTTGTGGCGATGTTGATTTCCGCCTCTCCGGTAACCAAAATATCTTGGTGGGCAATGCCTCTGACGAAGATAAAGAAAAGATCGATGCCATTTTGGCCAGCTACAAAGTGGGCGAATATGCAAACCTTAGCGGATTGCGTCGCAACTCTATCGCCTGTGTTGCCCTCAATACCTGCGGATTGGCTATGGCCGAATCTGAACGCTATTTACCCGAACTCATTACCAAAATTGAGGAAATCACCGAAGAAGTGGGATTGCGCGACGACGAGATCGTCATTCGCATGACCGGTTGCCCCAACGGATGTGGCCGCCCCTACCTCGGTGAAATCGGCTTCGTCGGTAAAGCCCCCGGAAAATACAACTTGTACTTAGGTGCGGGCTTCTCCGGAGAACGTTTGAATAAAATGTACAAAGAAAACATCGGTGAAGAAGAAATCCTCAGTGAATTAAAACCGATCCTGAAAGCCTACGCCACCGAACGTGAAGAAGGCGAACGCTTCGGCAGCTTCACCATCCGTAAAGGATACGTGAAAGCCACCATAGAAGGCAAAGACTTCAACGACTGATCGATTTAGTCGATCATCTTGATTTAAAAACACAGGTCATTACGGCCTGTGTTTTTTTGTGCGCACCTCCTCAAATTGAAATGCCCCCTCATCATCACCTTCCTCCTGCCTACATCAAAAAAAAAGCTGCTCCAATTCCATGTAGAATTGGAGCAGCACTTGCCCTCAGTTACAATGAGGGAAAGAACCTATTTTACGAGTTCAACCTCTGAAGGCCTCCAGCTCTTGGCAAAGAACGGTTCCTGCGGGCTATAAAAACGTAACATCGGGAAATAGCCTCTATCAGGAAGCGTCTGAATCCAGTTACCACGCTTCACGCCCTTGGGTTGCTCTGGAGCTAAATAGATAGTCACCGAACCATCTTCAGCTACTTCAGCCGCTGGTGATGGATAACTTTGACTACCTGCACGAGGATAACGCTGTGGCGTGTCCAGCATGGAACGAGACATGGTATCATAAAGCGTGAGCGACCAGAATTTTTCCGCAGGAATGCCCTTCGGCAAAGTGATCTTGTAGGTTTTAGCGCCATCAAAATAATTGCTATCCGCATCCACCATCGTCCACAGGTAGGTCGAGCCAATTCCAGGCAAACGCATGGCCATCGCCGGCGTAATACCAGTAACCCCATAAAAGAAAGCCTGACGAGCATCGAGCTGACGATAACCGGTCGTGGGAAAGGGTTTAACCCCTTCCTTGGTAATCATGGGAATGGGGGTCTCAAATTCATACCCCGTCGTGAACAGCATATTCTGCCAATTGCCTTTCTCGTAATAATACCAATCCCGATTCCGAGAATTGATGAACAGACTGCGTGACGTAGCATTACCTACTTTAAGCGCTTCCGTAAGAATTTTCTTCATACGCGCATCAGGAGCGAAAGGCTTGCCTTTGACGATGCCAATGGCCGCAATGGGCCCCATCAACTCAGGATCAAGAGAAGTCGCAGGCTCCTGCTGAATCACCTCGTTAAGCATTTCGTAATAGGTCCAATCATTCGGCGGAAGGGTATTCATCACCTTCCCACTCCCTTCATGGAAGATGGTAGCCGGTGGGGGTGTAATCGCACCGAGCGCAGCCTTACCGGCCAAGAACTCAGCGATCGGAGTTCCCACCCCCCCGGGGTTGTAAGGATAAACTTTGGTGAACTTTTTAATGCGTTCAACCACGGGTTTGGGATCTTTTCCCTCTTCCAGAAACGCCCGTGCAAACCAAACCCCATGAATGGTTTTAGAATGTGCAACATTGAACTCACCCTCAGGTAAAGGCCCGTCGTATCCAGGAGGCACAATCAAATACTTCCCACCTTCGCCACGATCAGGACCAGGCAATCCCATATCAATCACCCAACGAAACCATGCGTCTTGAACCGTACCCAGCACCTGCGGCGGAACTTCAATCACCATAGGTCCGCTTGAAAGATTCAAACTACTGATCACATAAATCGTATCCGCATTTGCAGTCAGGAACAGTGACTGGGCATCCATCAATTCAGAGAAAACAATCACTTCGTTGTCTTTAGCCCCCACACTGGCAATCCCTTGCCGAACCGCATGAATACTCACCCCCTGCAAGGTGTCCGAAAAAGCACGAACCGCGTGAGTGAAGTCTAGGTTATCATACACTTTCTCAAGCGTTTCTTTACTGGGCTGACCGTTATGGAAATCGAGAACACCTATGCGGGTTTCTACCAAATCGGGCGTAGTAATCGATGACGGGAATGGCGTTTGGGAAAAGGCAGAACTCGCGACCAATGTGGTCAACAAGCTTCCCACAAGTACTCTGCGGGTGGATCGATTTTGTTTAGTTTTCATAGGTTTTATTTTTGTTGGGATTAAGGATACCTCTGTATCCTTGGATGAAGTTTAAGGGCATTACTGGGTTTTAGAGGGGTTTGTGATTTTGAGTATACAACTGCAAGGCAGTGCCCCATCCCCCCCCCCAAGCCTTTGTCTATATGGGATCGCATGTTCAATACTTTCCCTCTGTTTAAAACAGAGTCTTGGGGGTGTACCCCAGACTTTTATAGGGCCGTACCTTTGTCGCTGAATTCCTTTGGCGTAAAACAGCAACAAGAATTTCCCACTAAAAATCCGGAAATTCTAGTTTAAGGGCATAGTCTTTTTAAAGAGGACTACTTTACGATTTGTGCAACGGGTGGTTTCCATGATCCATCTAACGCAGCCTCTTTCGGCCAGTAAAGTCGCATATAAACAGCGAAAGATCCCTTGGGCGCGGGCAACCAATTGGATTCCAATTCTTTACCAGGCGATTCGTTCTGAACATAAAGGGTAACAGATCCGTCGGCACCCTTCTTAAGTTCCGACAGCATCGGCGAGTTGATCAGATAACGATTGATGGGGTTGGCAACCAACAAACTCTGAGGAAGTTCATACATCGTGAGCGACCAAAAGGCGTGTACAGGAGGAAGCTCCCCTTCCGCAAATCGGATGGTGTAGCGGTTGGTACCCGTCAGGGCATTTCCTTGAGCATCGACCCGAAAAACGGGGTAAATCGCTTCCTGCTTAGAATTGCCATAGATGCCTAATACCGCAGCCGCCATACGATACAGGTAGTTGCCATTTAAATACGCCCGGGTACCAAAAAGTTCACCTGAGGTAATTTTACCTTCATCCACCTGTTTGACCAGACCACCAAACTCAGTCCACGCATCAGCTAATCCCTGTTGCATGGCCTGTTGAATTTCGGGAGAGTATTGGCTCGCATCGAAGGTCTTGCCTGCGCCAATACCGATCTTGGCAAAGCGCTCCATCAGTTCAACTTCAGAAGGAACAGTGGGACAAAATTGCAATACAAAGTTCAACACTTCAAATTGCTTAAGCGAAGTTCTTTCTTCTTCAGGCGTACACGGAACCATGTAGTCAATGGCAGGAGCCGCAACCGGTGCCGCCGTCCCTAAATATTGACTCAAGGTCTCTACCTTATATTGCGCCTGAATCTTTTTTACATTGTCGATATCAGCGGGGTTAAACAGCTGGGTGCGGTAAAAAATGATGTTCATCTCCGTATCGGAACGAATCACTTCTTTAATCCCAGGAGGGGTTTCCCCTTTCCAATGAGGTCCCGCCAAAAGGAATTTACCCGCACCATTCCCCGTGGCGCGACTGCCCGCATACGCAAAGTTGTAGGTATATGCATCGATAAACTGAACCGAATAATAACGGTCTTTTTCAATCTCAGGTACCGTAAGCACCAACGGTTCGGTCCGCAAATCCGCTCCTAAAAATGAATAAGGGGTGTCCGAATTGGGGGTCTGAATGGCCGTATCCGCAGGCGTATACACGCGAGGAACGTTAATAATGGTATTCGGTGCCCCTTTATATTCCGCAGTGCCCGGTTTGAAAAAGTAATCATAATTGACCCGATAGTTGTCCACCACCGGAAACCCATAGATGGCAGCCTCTTTGGCAATGGCTCGAGCTTCAGCAGGCGTAAGAGCTGACGCTTCATCAGTAGCCGCAGCGGCTTGAGCAAGCCCCACGGTTCCCAACATCACAAGGGATGTAAGTAATTTTTTATACCCTGTGGTCAGTATCGTTTTATATAACATTTTCATTTCCTGCCTTTGAGACGCGTATTGCACACTTTGTGAATATTTAACTTGGCTATAAAATACAGCCCTACACATGGAGAGGATCTATCATTCACCCGCAAAATATGCAATTACTGAAACATACGACACATCGTAAATCACGAACCTTCCGGCTTCTATGTACAAGGAAGCGATCACGTTCTCCGTTCGCACCAAAGCTTGTCTTCCCCCCAGCTTTCGTTACAAGGGCAACATGACAGATGCCCCCTCAATCGATTCCCCCTCTTTAAATACCCGTGCCGGCATGGTGGCCGTCGTTGGCGCAGCCAATGCCGGAAAATCTTCACTGATCAATCAACTGACCGGTGAAAAAGTGTCCATTGTAAGCCCCGTGGCCCAAACCACTCGTAACGTAGTGCGTGCCATTCTCACGGAAAAAGACAAACAGGTGGTCTTTCTCGATACCCCGGGAGTTCATCGCACAGGTAAAAAACAACTCAACCAACACATGAACAAAATGGCTCGCGGATCCACCGAAGGTGTGGATGTGGTCATGTTGGTGATGGACCGCGCCGCCAAACCTTCTTTAGAAGTAAACGGGTGGATGCGACGCCTCGCTGAAGAAAAAGAGACCCAATTACTTTTCCTGCTCAATAAATGTGACAAGGACGATCGATCCGGCCAATTTTTCAAAGACCAATGGGCCGAAATCTCTGCAGAGGTTGAAGATCCACCACACATCACCTGGATGGAAGTTTCCGCAAATCTGGGTCTCAATGTGGATACTTTACGTGAGTGGTTGCTCAATGCCATGCCTCTCAGCCCCCTTTTATTTCCAGAAGATATGGTCTCTGATTTCCCCCGCAAACTCGCCATTGGTGATTTCATCCGTGAAAAATTCCTCACCCGTTTGCGTGAAGAACTCCCCCACTCCATCGCGGTGTGGGTGGAAACCCTGGAAGAAACCGACAATAAATGGAAAATCGAAGCCCATGTCTTGGTCCGCCAAAATTCCCAAAAAGGCATGGTCATCGGCAATAAAGGCCGCGTCCTCAAAGCCGTGCGCGGAGAAGCCGCCACCGAATTACACGAGATCTATGGCGTGAGAATTGACCTACGACTCATCGTTAAAGTAGAAAAAGACTGGGACAAAAACTTCTGGATTTTGAGGAAACTGGGCTATGCCTAAAGCAGCTCGGCACCCGGAAGCTTGCTTCCGTCCCCCCCTCGTCACCCAAGGATATCTCATCTCGTGTCGCGTCATTCTCTAGAAGCAAAGGGGGGCGAACCGCCCAGACAAACGCTGAATCTGATCGCGTGCATTCTCATTCAAGGAAACCCTGCATATAGCTCTTCCGGGAAAGAGACGATCCTGTCCGTGCTTCAACATACCGATCTCGACCTCCACGCGTTTATCGATCGAGCAGAACGCATAACCCTTCCTCCACACAAACGTCTTCATCTTCACGCCCTTCCCTCTCCTGACCCATCCGCAGCAGATGGAATGCGGTTCCTGGTAAAATGTGAGGCCTTGCGTCAGTTGAGCACCCTCCCTGATGTGGACGGCATCCTGATGCTGGATGCGGATACCGTCATCGTCAAATCGCTTTCCCTCGCGGACCTTTCCGCCCCCCTGCACCAAGCCGATTGGGCCATCTCCGAGCAAACCGGCATCCGAGGAACGGAGATGACTCGGCAAGATTTCCTCGAACATTACACCCACGTCTCCCTCGCCTATTGCGACCCCACGGCTTCCCCACCCGACTTGGCCGATTTCCGCTATGTAAACACCGGCGTCTTTCTGGTTCGCATCGCCGCCCTGCTTCCCTTTTTAGACTGGACCGAAAACATCCTCCACCAGAAACCTTCTTTGAGCATAGACGGGAAACTCATTGGAGATCAGGACCTCATTCAATACTG
This sequence comes from Kiritimatiellota bacterium B12222, assembly GCA_029719485.1. Classification (GTDB taxonomy): domain Bacteria; phylum Verrucomicrobiota; class Kiritimatiellia; order SS1-B-03-39; family UBA6053; genus UBA6053. The sequence continues at coordinate 3,671,976 of CP120722.1, forward strand.
GATCCATCATCATCCTGGGCTACGATTTCAATTGCTCGACGCATCTTGGAACCATTGCCCTCTCTGGCATCACGACTTTCCCACTGCCCACGCCCGGATCGTGCATTTGAGTAATTTCCTCCTCGGCCCCACCATGGATACAAGTTCATGGCTACGGGCATTTCGTCAGCAAGGCACTTCAAACGCACTGCCCTTTCCCACCGAAGAGGATGCGCCACCTATTCCCCCTTGGCCCGGCCTGCTGATCGTCATCGTGACCTATCGCTCAGCCACCACTTTAGAAACAACCCTAAACGACGCCATGAATATACCCGGCGCATCCGTCGTGGTGGTCGATAATCACTCAGACGATGAAAGCGCAGCCCTGGCCATGAAAGCTGGAGCAACCGTCATTTCTCTAAAGAAAAATGTAGGGTTTGCAAAAGCGGTGAACAGAGCTGTTACCGAGACCAGCAGTCAAGATCTGCTCCTTTTAAATCCCGACTGCCAAATGCCCGCAGCGGTCGCCTCCCAAGCGCTCACCCTCCTTCAAGAAAATCCCAAAGCCTGTTGCAGTCCGGATTTAAATCATGGAGGACTGATCATCCCCGGTGTTCAACAGGGCTATTCTCGACGCAAAATCGGCATAGAGATCGGTGAAGATACCCCCGTCGTCCCCTCCCGCCTACAAAACCTCATCCAAAAGACTCCAGGATATCATCGTAAGAAATGTCCATGGATTTTAGGCACCGCTCTGTTCTGCAAACGGGAAACCTTTGCCGCCGCCGGGGGATTGGACGAACACTATTTTCTCTACATGGAAGATGTGGTCTTTGGAGAAACGCTCTCCCGAAAAGGCCATCCCATGCTTCGCGTTCCCGCATGCGTCACCCATATTCAACAAAGCGGATCGAACATTCCCCATGCGCAGCGAAGGCAGCTGCTCCGTGAGGCACGCATCCAATATGCCCGAATTCATTATGGGAATTTCTTCACCCAAAGTCTGCTGTACGTACTTCGAAAAAGAGGCGCAAGCTTATGATCTATTATAGCTTACCCGGTCATGGGATGTATGGGGGCATCAAAACCGGAGCCCAATTCGTTTATCATCTCCAAAACGCAGGCATTCCATGCGTCTTGGTGACCCCAGAGGGCTTGGCTCCCCAATGGTTCGACATCTCCATTCCAGTCATCTCAGAGGAAACATGTTTCCCCTCTCTGAGCGCTGCGGATACCATGATCTTTTCGTTACCTTTTGACTACGAACGCCTCAAAGCGCTCCCCTCCAAATTGATCTACCATTGCCAAGGAACCCATCCCGCAATGATCCCCATTTGTCAGGATCCAGACATTCTGCTGTTCTCCGCCTGGCCCCAAGCCGAGAATGAAATGCGCCACATCTCGGGTCGAGAAACCTACGATACCGGCATCGCCGTTTCCGATGTCTTTTTTTATGACGGACGTGTCAAAAGTGGCAAAAAGGTTGCCGTGATGCCCCGCCGGGGAGCCGAATGGATTCAAGCCTGTCAGCAAGCCCAACCTGAAAAAATATACCTGACCATCGATGGTGCACACGAACGGGAAACTGCGGCCATCATGAAAGAGAGTTCGATCTATCTGGCGACGTCCGTCGATGAAGGATTCGGCTTACCCGCCTTAGAAGCCATGGCCGCAGGCTGCGCGGTACTGAGCGTCCCTGTACGTGGAGGAATGGCCTTTTTACACCATGGCAAAAATGCCTCCATCGTGCCACCCGAACAGTTAGCAACCGAGTTTAGCCAACTCAACTCGACCACGGCGCAACGGTATCGTGATTATGGCCGGGTCACCGCCTCCCAGTATCGCATGGCCGCACAGTATCAAAAGATCTGCCACCTTTTAGAAAGCCGCGCCGGAGAATGGTTATGTGCATAAAAAGTTGTACCGTCATCATTTTATCCTGTGACCGCACGGGGCTTCTGCTTAGTTGCCTTCATGCCTTAGAGCAGGCGATTTCATCCGCCCGTCAGCTTGTCCCCAGCTTTGAAATCGTGGTGGTGGACAATGCGGGACGCTTTCCGATTGCGCAACCAGAACTCCCCGGCTCCCCAAAACTTATACGAGTAGATACCCATCACTCTTTCGCTGCCGCCAATAACTTAGCTGCCAAAGGTCATCCTGCGGAGAGCTACCTCTTATTAAATAATGATGTATTTCTTCATCCCGGCGCCCTAACGCCCCTCTTCGATCTTCTGACCAAAGAACCCCGCACAGGCATCGTTGGCACCCGCTTGCATTATCCTGATGGAAGCGTGCAACATGCTGGGGTTGGATTTGGAGAAATCCCCGATGGTGGCGGCAGTCATATCGGCATCGGCAACGCCCCAGCAACCGTAGCCCAAACCGTGCAACACCCCCAAGCCGTCACCGGCGCCTGTATGCTGATCCGCGATCAGACCTGGCAACAACTAGAGGGATTATCCCTGCGCTATGATTTCGGCTCGGAAGATGTGGATTTCTGCCTGCGTGCGGGTCAACACGGATGGAGAATCGCCTGTTGCCCAGGCCCATCCTCCCTACATTTAGAAGCCTCCACCCCTGGCCGGATCGAGCGGGACGTTCCCTCCCGCATCCAATTCACCTCCCTTTGGAAAGAGAAAATTACTCATGACATCCCCTCGTAACCCCGGCATTTCCCTCCTCGTCCATACCCGGAACTCCCAAGACAGCCTGGAAAAAACCTTAGCCTCTGCCCAGGGAGTAGACGAGGTACTGATCATCGACATGGAGAGCGCCGACAACACCCTGGCCATTGCAAAAAAGTTTGGCGCGCGTATCCTTTCCATTCCTCCAAATGATCGGGTGGATGAGATCCGAAATACCTATCTAGAGGAAGTGAGCTTTGACTGGACCCTGGTGCTGGATTCCGACGAGTTTCTCCCTGCAGACGGCATCACCACCTTGCAAGCCCTGCGTCAACAAGCACACAGCGGGAACTATGACGCTGTAAAACTCCCCCGCTACAATATCATTGCCGACCGCGTATTGACCTCCTGTGGATGGTATCCCGACCAACAACTGCGTTTTTTCAAAACAGGGTTTGGCAATTGGGGGGATGGTCATCATCACTCCCCTACCTGTAAATCCGGCGAAAAACGCACCCTGACCTTACAGCCACCACAATGCCTGCATATTCATCATCAAAATTATAAAAACTTTCGCGAAGTGATTCAAAAACAACTTCACTACGCCTTAAGTGACCACTATGATTCAGATGAAAAGCCTTTTGAATTTCAGAAATATGTGATGGAGGCCTATGACATCTTTGCAGAGCGACACGATGTGGAAAACGAAGGCGACTTTGCCACCGCACTGGCAACCATTATGGCCTGGGACCAAGTAATACGCGGACTCATTCACTGGGACGATCTAGGACGGTCCGCCCCCTTAATGGAAGCGTTTTCATTGCCCATCCGCACCCAAGAAACCGAACTCGCCTCTACGCAAGAGGATTTAAAAGAACTTCACGCTCAGCACACAACCTTACGCGCACAATACACAGCGCTACAAGCCGAGAAGGCTCAATGGCAAGCCATCCAAGCCACCCGCTGGTACCGGTTCATGCAGGGCCTCATCAACCGATTCCCCCGTCTCATCGCTAAAATTTCCAACAAATAATTGTTAGCCTCCCCCTGGGTCATGACCGACCCCGCCTTGGGTAAAAAACACTTGCACTCTGCATAAAGCTGACTTATAAAGTTACTGTTTCGCAAATGTAATCATATTTCTATCCCCCTGCTTTATGAAAAAGACTTTTTCCGGATTCTTAGCGTTCTGCCTCAGCGCCCTCCCTCTGTTCGCCCAAGAAGACATCTATGAGAATGGCATGTCGTATCCACCTCTCGCTGAAGTTTCGATTGAAGACTTCGACGTCCCCGTCGATACTGATGAGGTTCACGTCCTCGTCACCCTCGACAAAGAGACGTCCAACACCGTGGTTGCTCATATCCGCGTATTCGACGGAGAAGGTGGTCGTGCGAAACCTGACAGAACCCAAGCTGTCATCTTCCGCCCCGGCGATCCTCTCACCAAAACCGCGAGCTTTAAAGTGGGAAGCATGAAAGAAGGCAACAACCTGAGAGCCGTCCAATCTTCCGTCCCCGATGGTGGAAAACAAAAAGGGGGCAGCATCCGGATCACCGCGAAAAAAGGTGCGGTGAACGAACCCGTCGAAGGCGGCCGTGCCCCCCATCCTTTCAGGCCCTTAGGTACATTGGTCTATTCTGAGACGGGCAAGACCATTCAATTTGATGACAAAGGAGGACCCAACACCTTTTCAACCTCTCTTCATCATGGACGCACCCAAGACGGGAATCAGGAAACAGGTTATTACGGCACCGTCGAGATGGGAGGCTTTATTCGCCATTCGGACGAACTCCTCCTCTCTACCCTCCGTTTACCCGAACCCGTAAAATCCACCTCTTCAGGTAAAACCTACCCCTTCCGTGCCGCCATGCTCTCGGGACACAATACCCCCGAAACCCAATTCAAATATGGCAGCGTGGAATGGGTAGTCAAAATGCCCAATCGCAAATACTCTTGGCCCGCATTGTGGTTATTACCCACCACCGGATGGCCACCAGAGATCGATGTTTATGAAGGATTTGGCTACAATGGTTCTTGGAGATTCCCCTCGAATTTTGCCACCAATATTCATGGAGGACAACATGGACAACGGGCCTTCACCCGACCCGCCATGCATTTAAAGATGTCAGACTTCGGATTGGCCAACACCCTCGACTCCGAATTCCATACCTTTGCCGTCACCGTCCACCCCGACTGGATCGTCATCTTCGTAGACGGAATTGAAACCATGCAATACGCCAATCCTTTCAAAGGACGTACCTGGTATCCGCTCACCAATGTCGCCGTCAAAGCCAAACAAGATTCAAACTATGATGAAGGGTCTGGAGACATGGCCATTCGTTCCATTAAAGTGTGGCGTTCCGAATAATGATCTGCTGTGCTTCGAAAGATGAAACCCCTTCACCCTCTCGAAGCACAGTTACGCCAACGCGCAGATCCCGACATTGCGGAGAAAGCAAAACGCTTTCATAAAGCGAAGGAAAAAGAGACCCTTACCCTCGGCATCCGCATGCCCATATTGCGCGCACTCGCAAAAGAAAACCTAGACCTCCCGCTCACCGACCTCCCTCAACTCCTCGCTTCCACCTTTCACGAATCACGACTGCTTGCTTTGCTCATTTTGGTGCAAAAGTATAAAAAGGCGGATGATCTGGGTCAAAAACAGATTTACGACTTTTATCTCGCTCATACTCAATTCATCAATAGCTGGGATCTCGTTGACTGCTCCGCCTATTTCATTGTGGGCCCATATTTGGAAAACAAAAGTAGAGCGCCCCTCTTTCATCTCTCCTCATCCGATAGCCTCTGGGAACGACGCATCGCCATGTTGGCCACCCTACATTACATCCGCAAGAAAGACTACGAAATCTCCCTCCGCCTGGCCAAGATTTTACTCCGAGATCCAGAGGACCTCATCCACAAAGTGGTGGGCTGGATGCTCAAAGAAATTGCAAATCGAGATAAACCCGTGGCTGATGCTTTTCTCAAAACACATTATCGGGACATGCATCGCACCACCCTCCGCTACTGCCTAGAAAAATATCCGCAAAAAGAACGGCGCGCATACCTGCAAGGAATGGTATAATTGCCCCGTTATGAATAAACCCACTTACCGCGGTCGCCTCGCCCCGACCCCCACGGGTGATCTTCACCTGGGCCATGCACGCACCTTTCACCAAGCCTGGAAACGGGCCAGGGACGCCCGGGGACAAATCCTGATGCGGATGGAAGATCTCGACCGTCAACGCTGCAAACCTGAATTCACTCACCACGCCTTAGCTGATCTCAGCTGGCTAGGCTTGGACTGGGATGACGATATCTGCATCCAATCTCAACACCCCCACCGCTACCTCGCCGCCTGGCAAAAATTGAAAAACGAAGGTTGGATATATCCCTGCACACGCTCTCGAAAAGAACTACGTTCTCTCCCCCTGCCCGACACCCAAGACGAACAGGATGCCGAAGCCATCTTCCCCATCGAGTGGAGACCCCCACCGGGGGCGGAGCAGGCCTACGACTCTCCCGAAGGAGTCACCTGGCGCTTCCGAGTCCCGGAAGGTGAGGTCATTACCTTTTCCGACCTTCGGAAAGGCAATATTTCTTACATTGCCGGACAAGATTTTGGAGACTTCAGCCTGTGGCGACGCGACAATATTCCGGCCTACGAACTTTCCGTGGTCGTGGATGACATCGCCCAGGGCATCACCGAAGTGGTGCGTGGCGCAGACCTTCTCCGCTCTACCGCCCGACAACTTCTCATCTACCGCGCCCTCAACGCCACTCCCCCCGCCTGGTCTCACGAACCCTTGGTGCGCGACCCTCAAGGCGTACGCCTCGCCAAACGTTTTCACTCCCTTTCCATCAGAGAATTGCGTGAATCGGGCAAAACGCCCGAAGAAGTGCTCGCGCTCGCCTATAGCCATACTTAACGCCGTTAACGCCTGCCTTTCTTAAACAGCATTCGCGTCTGCACCGCCAACAAAGGCACACAAGAGAATAGAGGCAAGGTCAGAGGCAACAGCCAAAACCATACGCGTTGTCGCAGGCGGAAGAAAAAAGTATGCGTTTGTAAAAAAGGAGGTCGCGCCAGTCGACAAAGCATAAACGTGACCACAAAACTCAGCAAGGACAGCATGCCAATGATCACCAGAATACGCGGTGCCATGTAATACGCCACGGAACTGTGTAGCCCCATCACCGCAGCCATGCCCGGCAACCATCCTAACCAAACGAAAATGAAGGCCCACAACGTGGCCGTTTGTTGCATCAACAACACCTTCAACCACAGCCCCAGCTTCCACCCAAAGGAACGCTCGAGAGCGGCATCCTCAGAAAAAACCAACCCCGCGCCACTTTTCATGCCCATTGCCCACTGCATATTGCGTGAAAAAGTTTTGTAAAATCCGGAGTTTCCTTCTTCAGGAACATCAAAATTCAAGCAGTGAGGCAACTGTAAAGGCAACACCTGATACTCCCCATTAAAAAATAATCGTGCTTTCCAGTACAGGGCACAATCTTCTGCAGCATCTGTTTCCGGCCAAAACCCTAAGGCGCTCAAGGTTGCGAAAGAGAGACTTTGCCTGGAAAAACTCCCTAGGCTGTAGGGATGAATCCGATCAAACACCACAGACATCAAGCCGGCAAAATTCCACATGGTAGTGTGCGCACGACGCCCCCAAAAGTTCGACGCACACACCGTAACGGGCCGAAAGCCCCGACGCTGACGATCAGGACAGCTGAGAAAATGGTAACTCAAACAGGACAAAAATTGTGGATCTAAGCTCCCTGACGAATCGAGACAAGTCACCAAAGCCTTGCCTTCTTCAATACCTTTACGCGACAAGACATGTCGCACCATTTGAGCCGCCGCATTCAGATTCGCACCCGTAGACACCGGATTTCCTTTCATCACCTCAAAGGGTGAAATATAACTCGCCGCAAAGGTTTCATGTTGCTCACGATGAAAATCCCAAATTGCATTTTTCACCTGAGGATGCGTCGAATCAGCCATTGCAAAAAAGACCAACACCCTTTGTTTATCAAATTGTAGTGAACATAAATTTTCCAATCTCCGCTTTACATTTTCAAGTGACTCAGAGGAAACAGGCATCAAAACGACATGAAAAAGCTCCCCAACAGGAGGTGCATCCGATGGGAACCGCGCCTGATCTATTTTTTGCGTCCAATCCATCGCCCGTCCCCGTTTTAATAAAACTTGAGAGCAACAGAAAAGAATCAAGGTGTAAAAAAGAAACAGTAGCCAGTAGAGATCAAATACCAACAGAAACAAAATAGCCCCAACAGGCTTTAAAAAAGCACAAACCACAAAGCCGAGAAGCAGCCCCCAGCTCAGTAGACCCGTCGGTATCCACATCCCTTCAGAGGGATAAGCGCTTGAAGTTTTCATTACAAAACATCCTCCAAAAGCACACCCAAAGATTTGACTTTGGACGGTTGTTCTTCTTGAGGCCCTAAAGGCAAGGAAATCACTTGCCCCGATTCAGCATCCAACGCAATAAGTTCACCTGCGACATAATGAAAAGCACTACCCGGCAAAATCGTCAACACAGTACGAGGGGTCAGATCTTGATTCAAATCAACCAAAAAGATTTCATCCCCTTGCCCATATAACACCTGCGAACCTTTTTGCACAAAGGCAGGACTGGTCATCTCCGGAACCCCTTCCACCAACCACTTTATCTTCCACCCTTCATTGAAAATCCTAGCGTCATCCTCTGGCGCAATGGCTTGACGAATCCCCAGCTCATGATCGGTCCATACCAACACATCTCCGGTCTCTTCCGAGATTTGGAGACCACGTACCACACGATCACTCAACAAATTCGGCAAATCCGATTGCCATAACGACCCCTCAATTTCATGCAACAACACCGATCCACTCGCCAAAGGGTAAATGCGTACAAATTTCTCCCGTCCTAAAAATCCTTTTTTAAAATCAAATTCGGTAGTCTCGGTTTCCAATATCTTGCCTGTATAATCTTTCAAAAAGAATTGCCCCTCCTCATTGACACCATACACGTTCCCATCGCCCAAACCCAACCCCACCCATTCATCCGCAAAGTTAGCTACTTTAGAATTTCGTTTCAAATTGAGCACGTCGATCTCTTCATTTCGATACGCAAATAACCACTCGGGTTGATCGGCGGACCACAGAATTTCCTGCACATCATCGGCCATCAAGTTGGTAATATCCTGAATCTTTTGTGTCGTTTCACTCACCACAATTCGTAGAAAAATTTCTTTGCGGGATTGCTGAATTTTCATCACCACAATGGGACTGCCCGGAACCGTAAAAATGCGCTCAATCTTCAAGGCTTCTTCAGAAAACCCTTCAGGAAAAAGAGAACGAAAGGTTTTATGCTCAGAACAAAACAACGCAACCTCGGCAGGCGTCGATGCATTCATCACCAGGGAATAGCTGGTACCCTCCAACGGAATCAGCGTATCATAACGCCCCTCCCCCCATTTTTTCACCTGAGAGCTATCCGGAATCAACACCAGAGGATTCAACACCGTAGCCTCCCCTTTTCGAATGACCAAACTTTGCTCATAGGGATAATACCCCGACTTTTGCGCCTGCAACAAATACGTACCTGTTTGCAAATCAGGCAACGTGAGGGGTGTTTGCTGGGCAACCTCCTTGCCATTGAGCAGGATCGTGCTCTCACGGGGCACGGTTTCAATCACCGCCAATCCAGCATTCAAAGCCCGCAGGCTGTGAAAGATCAACCACGGGCACAGACTCGCAAAGATCAACACAAATGCGGCAAACAGAATTTTTCTTAGTGTCATCATATTAGAAAAAGAGTAATTCCTTCAATTCCGGCACCGCCTCTTCAAGCATCTCACGACTCGCTTGTAAAATGCTTTCCTTGTCGGTTGCGATCAGGGCATCTTGCGCCAAGGACGCGGCCTTTTTCTGAGAGAGATTAGCCGCGAGATGTTTAATAAGTGGAACCGATCCCGGAGCGACACTGAGATCTGTAATCCCCAACCCAATAAGAATAGGCAACAGTAAGGGACTGCCCGCCATTTCCCCACAGACCGAAGTGGAAATCTGATGTTGTTTGGCGGCAGCAACCGTATGCTGAAGCAGGGAGAGAACGGCAGGATGCAAGGGATCATACAAAGGAGCGACCTCCTGTTCGAGTCGGTCAACGGCGATGGTGTATTGCACCAAATCATTGGTACCCACGCTGAAAAAGCCGGTTTGCGAAGCCATCCGATCCGCGGTCAGTGCCGCCGAAGGCGTTTCAATCATCACCCCAGATACGAGATCCGCACCATGTGCCACCCCCTCAGCTTCCAATTCCGCTTTTGCAGTCCGAAGCAGTTCATCGGCCTGATGAATTTCATCCACCGCACTCACCATGGGATACATCAGCTGAATATTTCCAAACCGGGCCGCACGCAGGATGGCTCTGAGCTGAACCTTAAACACATCCGGCCGAATCAGACTCAATCGAATCCCGCGACAACCCAAGGGAGAATGGGACTGCTCCTTGATATGCTGGTGTGACATAAATTTATCGCCACCCACGTCTAAGGTGCGAATCACCACCTTGGAAGGATGCATCGCCTGGGCCACCGCTTCATAAGCTGCCGCCTGCTCGTCCTCGGAGGGCAAATCAGGTCGTGATAAAAACAAAAATTCCGTACGAAAAAGTCCAATACCATCCGCGCCCGACTCCAACACCCGATCCAGATGTTCAGGTAACTCTAGATTGGCAAAAACCCGTATCGCATACCCATCCGTGGTTTTGACCGCCTTATTTTTTGTCTTCTTTAAGCCCGCCAGCAAATCCGACCGCAAATGCTCAAGATGTCCGTATTGCGCACGTTGATCCTGACTGGGATTTAACACGACCCGCCCTTGCGTCCCATCAATCAAGATTTCATCCCCACTCTGCACTCTTTCACAAAGGGCTTCCAATCCCACCACCGCAGGAATCCCCAACGCCCTCGCAATAATGGCCGCATGGGAGGTCGCCCCTCCCATTTCCGTGGCAATGCCCAGAATCAAACGTTTATCCAGCAAAGCCGTCACCGAAGGAAGTAGATCATGAGCAACAATAATAACGCCTTCTCGACGTTCAATGACGGTGCCATTCCCTTCTTCTTCCAAATTTTGTAAAATCCGATTCATCAAATCTTTGACATCCGCCCCCCGCTCTTGAATATACCCCTCCTCCATATCCGAAAATCGTTTGGCATAAATCCTCATCACGTCGCGCAACACATGCTCAAGATTGAGTTTCCGCTTCCTCAAGCCCTCCACCACTTTTTCAATAAAAGAGCAGTCATCAATCATCATGATATGAACATCAAAAATGGAAGCCGCTTTTTCATCGATGGTTTCGCCCACATGTTTGCGAATTTCCATCAATTGCGTGCGCGTGGCCAGCAACGCATCCTGCAAACGTGCAATTTCCCCCGGAATCCCGGCCTCCTCAATGCCTTTCCGCACGATATTCTTTTCGATATCTTCCAAGAGTTGAACCTTCCCCACCGCAAGCCCACGGGACGTACCACGTCCCTGAAAGGTGACTTGTTTCGTTTCTTTGGATTTCATCATGAGTATATCTACTCCAGCCTAGCGGTCTGTAAACCTTAAACAAGCCCATCACTAAATCAATATCATAGCGGGAGCTGCCGCATCCTGCGGCGGAAAACCCACAATGGGAGCTGCCGCATCCTGCGGCGGAAAAACCGGGCCATCCCGACCCGCCTCCACAAATAAAACTCAAATCCCGAAGGGATGGCTCCCCAAAGCCCAGTCCGTCAGGGCTGGTGCGATCCATCCCCCACAACCCAGAGGCCTGTAAGGCCGGCTCCCCCCCCTCAATGCAGGCCAAAATCGGCTTTCAGCACACTCCCCACCAGTGATTCAAACAGGAATGACCCTAATCCATTCTTATTTTCCATAGGAATTGACGTGACCCTGACGAAATTCATGACATAAGACTGTGCCCCCATTTTTAAAAGGAAAAGATTATGAAACGTACCCATACTTGTGGCGAATTAAGCCAGGAACAAATTGGCGAATCCATCGTGTTATGCGGATGGGTCGACACCGTCCGCGATCACGGCGGCATTATTTTCATCGATTTACGTGACCGTTACGGCATCACGCAAGTGGTTTGCGACCCAGATGATAACGCCGCAGCCACAGAAATTGCGAAATCCACCCGTCCTGAATATGTGATTCAAGTCAACGGTACCGTTCGAGGGCGTCCCGCCGACATGGTCAACGCTCGCCTGAGCACCGGTGGCATCGAAGTCATTGGCAATGAAGTCACGATCTTAAACCGCAGCAAAACCCCTCCTTTCCCCTTGGAAGAAGAAAAAGCGGACAAAGTGAGTGAAGAACTGCGGATGGAATCCCGTTTCCTCGATCTCCGTCGTCCCTCCATGCAAAACCGTCTGCGGAAACGCCATAAAATGTCGATCGCCATTCGTAAATTCATGGATGCACAAGAGTTTGTGGAAGTGGAAACCCCCATTTTAACCAAAAGTACCCCCGAGGGTGCTCGCGATTATTTGGTTCCCAACCGTGTCACTCCCGGCACCTTTTATGCCTTACCCCAAGCACCACAACAGTACAAACAGTTGCTGATGATGGGCGGAATTGACCGCTATTTCCAAATGGCTCGTTGCTTCCGCGACGAAGATTTGCGTGCCGATCGTCAACCCGAGTTTACCCAAATCGACGTTGAAATGTCTTTTGTGGATGCCGAAGATCTCTACGGCATTATCGATGGTCTGCTGGCCTCCGTGATGGAAGCGTCCGGACATCCTGTTCCTGAATTACCCCTGCCCCGCATCACCTGGCATGAGTCCATGGACCGTTTTGGTTCCGACAAACCTGACTTGCGTTTCGGCTGGGAACTCAAAGATTTGGCCCCTGTATTCCAAGGTACCCAATTTAAAGTCTTCGGCAAAGTGATCGAAGGCGGTGGCGCAGTGAAAGCCATCAACGCCAAAGGCTTGGCCGGTGTGCCTATTCGTCAGATCGACGAATGGACCGAATTGGCTAAATCCCATGGCATGGGCGGACTCGCCTACATCCGCGCACAAGAAGACGGCAGCTGGAAATCTCCCATTGTAAAATTCTTCTCCGAAGCAGAGATCGAAGGCCTCAAAACCACCTTGGATATTGAAGCCGGCGATTTGGTGCTCTTCGCAGCCTCCGACTCCAGCTTAGTGGTCAATGAATTCCTCGGTCGTCTCCGGATTGAAACTGCAAATCAGGCCGGAATCATTCCTCAGGACGAGTTCAAATTCACTTGGGTCACCGAATTCCCCTTATTCGAAACCAACGAAGCTGGTCGCTTGGTGCCCATGCATCACCCCTTCACCTCTCCCCTGCCTGAAGATGCACATCTGTTAGATACCGACCCTGCCAAAGCGCGGGCCGTGGCGTATGACATCGTGCTCAACGGCGTTGAACTCGGTTCCGGGTCCATTCGTATCCACGATCCGGAACGTCAGGGACAAATGTTCGATCTGCTCAAAATCTCCGAAGAAGAGAAACAAGATCGCTTTGGTCACCTGCTCAACGCTCTCGCCTACGGCGCACCTCCCCACGGAGGCATCGCCCTTGGTTTCGATCGTTTGGCGCTACTCATGGCGGGTGGAAACACCATCCGTGACGTCATCGCCTTCCCCAAAAACCATAAAGGCATTGATTTGATGATGGACGCGCCCTCCAGCGTAGACGCCAAGCAATTGCATGACGTCCACATTCAACTGGACCTTCCCCCAACAACTGAAGGATAATTCGAAATCGAAATCGTAATCGTAATCGAACCCTAGAAACTTTATGTCCCGCGACCTCTCACATATCCGTAACTTTTCGATCATTGCCCATATTGATCACGGTAAATCCACCTTGGCTGACCGCATTTTGCAATTAACCAAGGCCGTCGACGAACGTGACATGACCGAGCAAATGCTTGATGACATGGATCTCGAACGCGAACGGGGCATCACCATCAAAGCCCACCCGGTTTCGATGTTTTATGATGCCAAGGATGGCCAACGCTACCAGTTCAACCTCATCGATACCCCCGGACACGTGGACTTCTCCTACGAAGTGACCCGAAGTCTCGCCGGTTGCGAAGGAGCCATACTGGTGGTGGATGCCGCTCAGGGTGTAGAAGCCCAAACTGTGGCCAACGTCATGTTGGCCATGGAACAGGAACTCGAAATCATCCCTGTCATCAATAAAATTGATTTGCCCAATGCAGATATCCCTGCGGTAAAAAGACAAGTTGAAGAACTGTTGGCCATTCCCATGGAAGACGCCATCCCGGTGAGCGCAAAAACGGGCGACAATATCGAAGCCGTTTTGGAAGCCATCGTCGCCAAAGTCCCCCCGCCCACCACCGACGAAAACCAAGGCACTCGTGCACTGGTTTTTGATTCCTTTTACGACGCCTATCGTGGCGTCGTGACCTATGTGCGGATGTTTGATGGCGACATTGTCCCCCACTCCAAAATTCAACTCATGGCCACCGGCAAAGAGTTTGAAGTAAAGGAAGTCGGTGTGTTTAGTCCCGCCATGAGAAAGTTAGACAAACTTTCTGCCGGAGAAACAGGCTACATCATCGCCAATATCAAAGAATCATCCGATATTAAGATTGGCGACACCATCACCCGTAAAGATCAACCCGCAAAACAGGCCCTGGAAGGCTTCCAAGAAGTTCATCCCATGGTGTTCTGTGGCGTATATCCCGTAGATGGCTCCGAGTACGAAAAACTCAAGTACGCCATCGAAAAATTATCTTTAAATGACGCCTCCTTTTCTTCCATCGCCGAATCTTCCGTCGCCCTCGGCTTCGGATTTCGTTGTGGATTTCTCGGACTCCTACACATGGAAATCATCCAAGAACGCCTCCGTCGTGAATACGACGTGGACATCATCTCCACCTACCCCGGTGTGGTTTACGAAGTGTTCTTAAACAATGGTGAAAAACTCATCATCGACAACCCCGTGCATTTGCCAGACCCCACCACCATCGATCACATCGAAGAACCTTTTCTGCGCTGTACCCTCATTTGTCCCAATGAAATGATTGGCGATTTGATGAATCTGATTCGTGACCGACGCGGCGATATTTCACAAACCGAATCTATTGATGGTGGACGCCTCATCTTGACCGCCCACCTGCCCCTCAACGAAATCGTCATCGACTTCTACGACAAACTCAAAAGTCTCAGCCGCGGATACGCCAGCTTTGACTACGAGTATGAAGGCTATAAAGAAAACGATTTGGTGAAAATGGAAATTTTGGTACACGGCGAACCTGTAGATGCCTTTGCCGCCATTGTCCATCGTGATAAATCGGTCTCCATTGGTCGAAACATTTGCAAAAAACTGGTGGAAGAAATTCCCCGCATGCAATTCCCCATCGCAGTACAGGCCTGCATCGGACGCAACATCATCGCCCGTGAAACCGTACCCGCCTTCCGTAAAGACGTCACCTCACGCTGTTACGGCGGTGACATCAGCCGTAAACGCAAATTGCTGGAAAATCAGAAAGCCGGTAAGAAGAAGATGAAAATGGTTGGAAAAGTGAACATTCCCCAGGAAGCGTTCATGAAGATTCTGAAATCCGATTAAGGCGTCTCATGGGCCTTTGTGACAGGGTCCCTACACACACGAATCCCAAAGGGATGGCTCTCCAAAGCCCTGTCCAAAAAGGCGGGTTGGATACCTGATGAAGAATGAAAAGCTGTCCCTACACACACGAATCCCAAAGGGATGGCTCTCCAAAGCCCAGTCCGTAAGGGCTGGTATTTGGGGCCGGAGAGAATGGGGAGTGCTGAAAGCACGGCTCTCTCGCTGGCTGACCTAAACTCAACCCGATTTGGAATACACAACTAAATCAAACATGCTGCTCCATGCAGTAAGAGAGGCGTCCGTAGCGGACTCACATTCAAGAGAGAAGTGTGGATTTAATCCCGAAGGGGCTATAGTATGGACCAAATGCTGAGCTTGCTCGGCCTGCGGAGCGATCTCATTGCCGATTAAAGTCCATGAAAAGTCACTTCTCCCACAGAAAGGACCAGTCCCCCATGACATCTACGAACTACTGACACGGCGAAGCCGCTCGTAACCATTGACAAATGACTACGGACCACTGACTAATACACAAATCCAGCCTTATCATCGTGGATCCCACGATTGAAGAAAGGCCATGGCACAAATACCCCCGTGCCAATAATATTTTTGGCAGGCACTCCGCCAAAATAACGACCATCTAATGAATGGTAGGTATTGTCACCCATCATCAAAAATTCGTCCTCTCCCAGCAGCAGTTCTGAGCTCGGATCAGCAAATAAAGGGGCCGTGTGGTAACGAGCATAAATTTGCGGAGAAGGATTTGAATACCCTGAATAGTTTTCGTCTTCGTATTGACGTTCAAACTGCCAAGGCTCATCTACCACCTCACCATCAACGATCAGTCGACCATCCCGTATAGAAATCGTTTCCCCAGGCAAACCGGTCAGACGTTTAATGTATGCGCTATTCGCCCGTACCAAGGGAAGTCCTGTGGTACTAAACACCACAATATTTCCACGTGATGGACGTACAAAATTGACACTCACCCGATTCACAATGATATGATCGCCCTGCTTTAACAATCCCTTGGCAATCACATCCCCTTTTTGCACCCGGGTTCCCGGCTCAGGAAACCATGGATTTAAAATCGCATGCCAATTGTTTTCAGCACTCGGCTCCTGTTCAAAAATCATATCCTTATGGATTTTGTGATTTTTTCCGCCAATATTAATAACGTAATAGGTATCCGCACTTTTCCAAAACTGACTGCCCGGCATCACCCCCGCCGCTTTGGCTTCAATAGACTTATAGCGGGAACCCGTGAGGAGAAACTTACCAAAACGGACAGGCACTTTGTCTGTCCAGTTCGGTTCATATTCCGCTTGGGCTGTAATCCCATACAGCGTGGGTTGCATAGAACCAGTGGGAATTTGATACGGCTGAAAAAAGTAAGTTCTAAACCCCAAGGCTACCGCCAATACCACCACAATCACTTCGACATTTTCCCGCAAGGCATAGGCTTTACGTGGGGCGGGATGCACATCCCGAGCCAAAGCAGAGGCATTATCCGCCAAGGCGACCCCTTCGGCATAATGTTTCGACTTCAAATGCGCTTTCAAATCTACCTGCAACTGCCACAACCGATCCCTAATCTCGGCCGTAATCAAGTCATCTTTCATCCTCCGAGCGTACTTGACCTGAAAAATGGCATGCTCAATGTGTTTACGTTGCTTTTTTTGTTCAGCAGATTGAAATAAGTTCATAAGGGTGAGACCTAGCTATTTTAACCGCAGATGTACACAGATTTAGACGGATGTTTTACTGAAACTGAACACAAAATAGGGTTTACGCTCTTCGCAGTAAACCCTATCTGAAATGTCACTGTTTTGTGCATTCGCGTGAAGAACCTTCCGGATCAATAAACATCCCGTTGATAACGACGGTCTTTTTGAAGTTGTTTGACGTAGGCGTCAGCATCTTCCGCAGATTTACCCCCCTGCTCTTTCACAATATTGATCAAGGTTTGATGTACATCGTGTGCCATGCGACTTTCATCACCGCAGACATAGAAATGAGCACCTTCCTCTAACCATGCGTAGAGCTGTTTGGCCTGTTCCTGCATACGATGTTGCACATACAGTTTTTCTTTTTGATCACGACTAAACGCCACATCTACCCGATCCAACACCCCGGTTTTCAACCACTGTTGCCATTCGGTTTGATAAAGGAAATCGGTATCAAAGTGTTGCTCACCAAAGAACAACCAGTTTTTGCCCCCCCCTTGGATCTCCCGCTCTTCCACAAAGGAACGGAAAGGTGCAATGCCCGTTCCAGGTCCCATCATGATCACTGGGGTATCCACTGATGCAGGCAACTTGAAGTTTTTGTTCGCGTCCACATACACTCGAATCGTTTCGTCCAAAGCTACACGATCCGCCAAATACGTGGAACAAACGCCTTTACGCATGCGGCCATGAGCTTCGTAGCGGGTAACCCCCACGCAAAGATGCACTTCATCAGGATGCGCATTCAAACTGGAGGCGATGGAATACAACCGCGGAGGCAATTTACGCAATAAATCTGTAAAATCAGTAAGCGCAAGCCCTTTCACCGGCCAGGTTTTAATCACATCAATAATTTCGCGACCGTAGAGCCAGTCATTTAATCCATCCGTATTATCAATCAACGTAGAGAGCTCTTTGCTCTGCGCCAAATCGGCATAGGCCCGCAAGAATGGACGAGTCAAGGTGGTGATTTCGTAGGTCCCCATCAAGGCATCCCGAAAACTTTCAATGCCCCGACTGGTCACCACGTCCTCATCCGCATTAGCTCCGAGAGCTTCAATGACTTCATCCACGATATCCGCATCATTGCTCGGCACCACCCCCAAGGCATCACCAGGCTGATACACCAATCCGCTGTCTTCCAACGACAACTCTAAATGCAACGTTTCTTTAGACGATCCGCGACCATTCAAATTGATCCGTTCTAACAAAGGCGCAGGGAATGGATTCTTTTTATTAAACTCACTGACAGCTGCGGTAGCAGCTCCACCCGCAGCCACAGCCACAGGAGCGGCCACCGATGCAGCCAATTTTGCGGAAAACTTTTCAGCCACTTCCGCAATCCAGGCTTCTGCTTTGTCTTCATAATCGACATCACAGTCTACCCGATCCAACAAACGCGTGCCGCCCAATTCAGCAAAACGCTGGTCAAAATCCTGACCCGTTTTGCAGTAAAATTCATAACTGGTATCCCCCAACGCCAACACCGCAAAACTGATGCCATCCATCTTAGGAGCACGACGACCATTAATAAAAGCATGCAGATCCATCGCGGTATCCGGAGGATCGCCTTCGCCATGGGTACTCACCACCACACATATATTCTTTTCAGCTTTGAGCTTTTGAGTTTTGTAACTGCCCATATCCGCCAAAGTCGCCGCAACCCCTTTGGCCTGTAAAGCCCCCACCAATTCGCTCGCAACACCTTCCGCATTTCCAGTTTGCGAACCAAATAAGACCGTTACAGATTCACTTTCCCCAGCAGCGGCAACCGCTTGCGCAACCGGTGAAACAGCCCCCGCCATCGATGCATTAATGCCCCCAATATACCCGCAAAGCCATGAAGCCTGATCGGGCGACAAGGTCACCAGCAAATCATTCAGTTTTTGATGTTGTTCCGGTGTCAGAGGTCCGACACCCGCAGCGAGAGGAGGAATGGTCATAAATTTTATACCCTAGTAAGTTTATAGAGATTGCGTTATATACGCAAAGGCAGGTAAAAGTCAAATAAAAGGCTACTTGTAATAATACAGCAAATCGGAAAGGCAAACCGATTCGCCGATGGATAACACTCTCTTGGTGAACGCCCCCCTCATCTACCCACAACCTTTTTTCGCTCCCTTAGCGCAAAGACAATAAACGACGGCGTAAAACCACCAACCCCATTCCCGTAGCAAAAATCAACAGCAAGGAAGAGGGTTCAGGAATTTGACGAAGCTCAAACCCACTAAAGCCCCCTAAAACACCATCATCCCGCGTGATTCCGATATATTCCAAATTTTGAACCCCACTAAAGGTGTAGCTATGGGGTATTCCCCCATCGTTATCGCTATGATAAGTGACCGTTCCATTATGGGTGACCCCATTATAACCACTCTCCAGGGTGAAATCTAAAACAATGGTGTACGTGCGCAATCCAACTCCGTTAATGGCATTCGCCCCCCCTGATGCACCAGGCCCATTAAAATAGTCCCCGCTGTCCGAACTAACACGGGTGATGGCAGTGGCTCTTGCTTGAGTACCGTCACTTGCAAAGTCATCGTCCGTGGCGATTGCCCCAACAAAAAAACCTAGAGAAAGAAAATCCCCACCCGCAACACCCGCGCCCGTTAAGGGATCAAGAGTCGCCGTGAGGGAAAACTTACCGACGGCAGTCCCCTTCCGGTCGTTAATGTAACTTCCAAGATAAAGGAGGGCTGAATCACTTTCAGTCCCTACCATACTCCCATCCGCTCTAAAATCATCCGAAGCCACCCAGGTGGCTGAACCACCCGCAGCGGTAATCTCACTACTGAAAACACCGGCATCCGTCCCGTTTAAGGTTTCAGAACTCAACCCGCCAAAGGCGTCTGAAATCAACACCATGTCACCAAACGAGATACTGGACAACAGCAACAGCAAAAAGGTCGACACTTTAATAAGAGGGAAGGGAAAATTCATAATGGGGCTCCTAATGCTTTCAATGATTCATGGTATAATAACAAAGAGGCTACAATAGAAACATCATAGAAATTTCAACCAGGTAACTCTTATCGGTCAGTCAGCACTTGCATCCTCCAGCCCCTCTTCCCCCCAACTCTTCAACACGGGGCCATCTCATGCGTATCCTCGCCCGGGACAAATAGACCTTCCCCTCGTCACTTAGATTTCATAGGATACCTCAAACATTCCTTTCAACACCCACTCCTCCTTCCATGCTCGATAAGAAAATGATGCGTCGCATCGCCTTGAACCAACAAGGTTTACTTAAGCCCCATTCTTTTGGCCAAGGCAAAGCCGCCACCCTCAAAGCCATCGAACAAATTGGATATGTACAAATCGACACCATTTCCGTGGTGGAGCGTGCCCACCATCATGTAGTGAGCTCTCGGGTAAAAGACTATCAGCCCGAATTTCTCGCCCACTGGGTTTCCGAACGAAAACTTTTTGAATACTGGTTCCATGCGGCCGCCTGGCTCCCTATGCGCGATTACCGCTTTGCTTTACCGCGAATGAACGCCATCAAAGCAGGGAACTACCACTGGATTCAACATCGGGACCTCCCCTTGCAAAAACAAATCCTTGCACGTATCACCCAAGAAGGCCCCTTAAAATCGCGCGACTTCAAACAAGCCCCCAACAGTTCAAATGGATGGTGGGACTGGAAACCCGCCAAACAAGCATTGGAACAACTGTTTATGCAAGGCGATTTGATGGTGACCCGACGCGAGGGCTTTCAGAAAGTCTACGACCTTCGCGAAAGAGTCCTCCCTTCTGAGGTAAATACCACAGAACCCACTTTAGCAGAGTTCGCGTCACATCTACTCGACACCTCGCTTCGCGCACATGGTTTCGTTACCCCCAAAATGATTACCTACCTACGTAAAGGACCCGCACTTCGAAAAGCCGTCACCGAAGAAATCGCCGCCCGTATGGATGCTAATGAACTCGTCTCGACAAATGCCCCTTCAGGCAGCTTGGTCTATATGACACCCGAAATCGCCGACACAGCTCCTCTACGCGCAAGCGCAACGGTTCGCATACTCTCCCCTTTTGACAATGTGCTCATTCAACGCGAGCGAGTACGAGAGGTATTTGACTTTGACTATCAAATCGAATGCTACACCCCAGCCTCCAAACGGAAATTTGGATACTTTTGCCTCCCCATTCTTTACCGAGACCAGCTGATAGGCCGAATCGACTGCAAAGCGCATCGCAAAGAACAGCACTTGGAAATCAAAGCGGCCTACATCGAGGGAAAGGTCGACGCCTCATTTCCGGAAGCCATGGATGCGGCCCTACACCACTTCAGCAAAATGAATCACTGCCAACACATCACTGGCGACCGAAACTGGCACAAACACCGCCCAAAATCCTAAAAACAAAAGCCCACCACCCCTCACCACTATTCCGGAGCCCTCTGGCCAAAGAAAATCACGCATTCTCCCTTGCGTTTTAAACTTTCGATCACTATAAGCACGCCCAGTTTCGCCATCGCGGAACGGAAGCGAGTACGAATCAACCTCCCTGAATCGTCAAAGCGGATTGTCTAAAACACTAATAAAACATGGAGAAATTATGGAAAATACCGTAAGTTTGCCGACCACGAGTCTGCAAGAATTGCTTGATGCTGGCGTACATTTTGGTCACCAAACCAAACGTTGGAACCCCTACATGTCGAAGTATATCTTCGGCGAACGTAAAGGCCTTTACGTCATTGACCTCGGAAAATCCTTGGTTTCATTGCGCATCGCACAAAAATTTGTATACGACACCGCCGTACGTGGTCGTCAAGTATTGTTCGTAGGCACCAAGAAACAGGGCCAGGACATTGTAAAAGAAACCGCTGAAAAATTGCACCAGCCCTACGTCATTCATCGTTGGTTGGGTGGTATGCTGACCAACAACAGCACCATTCAAGGTTCAATTGCTCGCATGAAAGAATTGCAAGCCATTGAAGACAAAGGCGAAATGGACGCGGTTGCCGGTTCTAAAAAAGAAGCTGCACGTATGCGTCGTGAATTGACCAAATTACAACGCAACTTGGGTGGTATGGCCAACATGGACAAACTTCCTGCTGCATTGATTGTGGTTGACGTGGTTCGTGAATCCATTGCCGTACAAGAAGCTCGCCGTTTGGGCATTCCCGTGGTGGCGATTGTAGATACCAACGCGGATCCTCGCATCATTGATTATCCCATCCCCGGTAACGATGACAGCTTGCGCTCTATCGGTTGCATCATGGGTCTTTTGGGTGAAACCATCCAACACGCTTCTAACGAATATGCCCGTATCGCTGCTGACGAAGCCCGCAAACGCGCTGCTGCTGAAGCTGAACAAGCTGAAAAACGTAAACAAGCTGAAATCGAGCGTAAAGCCCGTCAAGAAGCTGAAAAAACCAAGCGCGACGAAGTCATCAAAGCTGCCGCCGCTAAATTGGCTGAAGAAGGCAAAAAAGCCGAAGCTGCAGCAACGGAAGCTCCTGTAGCTGAAGCACCTGCCGCAACTGAAGCGCCTGAAGAAACCAAATCTGAAGGGTAACCCCTTCCCCCTCACTCTATAAACGTAAGGAAATTGAGAATATGCAAATCTCTGCAAAACAAGTAAAAGTACTTCGCGACATCACGAATGTCGGTATGATGGAATGCAAAAAAGCATTGCAAGAAACTGAAGGCGACGTTGATGCCGCCGTAAAACTGCTGCGTGAACGCGGCATGGCTGTGGCCGCTAAAAAAGCGGACCGCGCTGCCAATGAAGGTCAAGTAGACATTGCGGTGGCTGCTGACGGCAAAAACGCTTCTATGGTTGAAGTAAACTGCGAAACAGATTTCGTAGCCAAAAATGACAACTTCCAAGCATTCGTTCAAGATTTGGCCGTAAAAGGCTTGGACGCTGCCGACAACGAACTCGCAAGCATCGAAAAAGAAAACATCGCTGTAAAAATTAGCGAAGTTGGCGAAAATCTAGTTCTGGCTCGCAATGCGCGTTACGAACTTCAAGGCCCTGGTGCCATTGGCCGCTACATCCATCTCGGTGGTAAAGTGGGCGTACTGGTTGAAATTGGCTGCGAAAACGACGCCAACACAGCCTCTGATGCCTTGGTGGATCTGGGTAAAGAAATTGCCTTGCACATCGCAGCGGCCAATCCTTCATCTCTCGACCGTGATGGCGTAGATGCTGATTTGATCGCTTCTGAAAAAGAACTGTTCGCGAAACAAGTAGAAGGCAAACCCGAACACATCATCGATAAAATTATCGGCGGTAAAGTGGAAAAATTCTACTCACAAATCGTATTGCTCGAACAAGGCTTCGTCAAAGATCCTGATATGAGCATTACCGAATTGTTGGCCAAAACCAGCAAAGAAGTCGGTGATACCCTGAGTATCCGCCGTTTCGTACGTTTCCAGATCGGCGGCTAATCCCCTCCCATCTGAAACCAAGAAAGCCTTCACTTCGGTGAAGGCTTTTTTTTGTGCCTGAACCATTGTGCCCCAGCACAAGCAAACTCAACGCCATGCGCCTTCATTTCTAAAAATGTGGATGTCCTGCCGATAAACCCCTTGCCAATTTTATAAACGCACACACACTCAGAAAATGTCCCCTATGAAATTGCTACTCCCCATACTCTGCGTGCTGACCGCGACCCTGACTTTAGCTGAGGTTCGACCCAAACCGCTGATGAAAGATTTTATGGGCATCAATGGCCACTTTCAGTTTAAACCTGAACTCTATGCCCAAACCTGTCGTCTGGTTCGCAATTATCATAACATGAACTGGGATGTTAAAACGCCTGGCGACCCGATCACGTTCCCTCACTGCGTGAATAAAGTAGATTGGAACAAACACGTCTACGGGAAATGGGTCGCACAGGGGTTCGAAGTTGATCTTTGTGCCCAGTTCGGAACCTTCGGTGAAGAAAACGAACAATACCTTAACTTGTGGCAAGGCCAAGCACCATGGATCTATGACTACGGATATGAGATGGCGAAATATTTCGGTCCTTCCGGAGATCATAAACTTGTCACATCAATTGAGATAGGAAACGAACCGGGAAATGATTTCGATGAAGCCCTTTACCAAAAGCTATTTATCCAAATGGCAAAAGGCATCCGGGCCGCCGATCCTGAACTGAAAATCGTCAGCGCTACGGCACAGTCTGGGACAGCGGATAAATATTCAAAATCACTGGAAGAAACCTTCGCCTCCCCCGAAATCTTACCACTATATGACGTGATAAATCTTCATGTCTACGCGGTAAAACCCAAACAGGCAGGACAAAGTCCTTGGGACCGCAGCTATCCGGAAGACCCCCGTTTGGACTACTTAAACGTCGTCGATGCCGCCATCGCATTTCGTAACCAACAGGCCGTCGGAAAAGAAGTTTGGATCACCGAGTTTGGATATGACGCCTGCACCGAAGAGGCCATGTTAACCCGCGAAGGCTGGGCTAAAAAACTAAATTGGACGGGCGTAAGCGATCAACAACAGGCCCAATATATCGTGCGTTCATTTTTTTGTTTTGCAGAACGCGACATTCAACGCGCCTACTTATATTTCTTCAATGATGATGACAAAGCCTCCGTACATGCCGCCTCCGGTTTGACCCGTAACTTTGTACCCAAACCCTCCTTCTGGGCAGTCAAACAATTATACGAAAATCTAGGAAACTACCGATTCAACAGGATCGTACACAAAGTCGATGCGCATATGTATGTGTATGAATTCATTCACGGGAGCAATGAGAACAAAATCATTTGGGTACTGTGGTCACCTACCGGGGTGAATAGAGAAGCAACCCTTACCCTTCACGATTTACCTGGTGAACTTACACGCGTTGAAAAAATGGCCCTCGAAAACATTCCGGCAAAATCAATAGACCAGCCATTGCACGATCCACACAGCCTCAAAATCACCATCACCGAAAGCCCCATATATTTATTTTTTGATATGAAGTGATGCCCGCTTAAATCAAAGAAAAATATCCCTAACCAAACGCTAACACAATATACGCCTTGACGTATATTCATATTGACGTATATACAGGGCATGGAAAAATTATTGGCTGTATATAAATGTCTTTGTGACGAAACCCGCTTGCGCATCTTAAACTTACTTCAAGTTTCACCCCTCTGCGTCTGCCACATTCAGCATGTGCTTGATATCTCTCAAGTAAATGTCTCTCGTCATTTGGCCTACCTCAAAAAACATGACTTAGTCGAAACCACCCGGGTGCAAAATTGGACCATCTACACCCTGCCCCAAGACCCCTCTCCTGAATTGGCCCTCAACTTGGCCTGTCTACAAGATCTCGTACAAACCGAAGAAATCTTCAAACAAGACCGCAACAACCTCAGCACCCTTTTAGATGCAGAGGATGTTCAACAAATTTTATCCGAAGGCGGATGCTGCATCCCTCAACCTGAACCTCAAACACACCCTCACCTATGAAAACGCTTACCATCTACGATCCCCCTTTGTGCTGCTCCAGTGGAGTATGTGGACCCTCTGTCGACCCCGAATTGGTTCGCGTCAATGCAGACCTCGAATGGCTTAAAAGCGAAGGCATTGAAGTCACCCGTTTCAATTTAGCCCAACAACCTATGGATTTTGCGGCCAATGAAAAAGTAAAAACCATGCTTCAAGAAGCCGGGGACGACTCATTACCCCTTCTCTTTTTAGACGGCCATTTGATCGCCTCTCGCTTTTACCCCACCCGCGAACAATTCAGCGCCCTGTTTGATCTCAAATCGGAACAAGGCTGCGGATGTGATGCAGAAGGATGCTGCTCATGAACGAATGGCTGGATCAAGCCCCTCCCATCCTGTTGTTCACCGGAAAAGGGGGCGTAGGCAAAACGTCTCTGGCCTGTGCCTCGGCCATTGCTTTGGCAGACCAGAGCAAAAAGGTGTTATTGGTCAGTACAGACCCCGCATCCAATTTGGATGAAGTGCTGCAAACGACCCTCGCATCTGAAGCAGGTCCGGTTACAGATGTTCCAGGCCTCTCCGCCTTAAACATTGATCCCCTGGTCGCCGCAGCCCGCTATCGTGAACGCATGGTCGCCCCTCTTCGTGGCATTCTGCCCGACGAGAGTCTTCGCAATATCGAAGAGCAACTCTCTGGCGCTTGCACCGTTGAAATCGCATCATTCAATGAATTTACCTCACTCATCGGCGATCCCCAGCAGCTCGCCCAATACGATCATGTGGTTCTCGACACTGCGCCCACCGGACACACCCTGCGTTTGCTTTCCCTCCCCGCAGCCTGGAACGATTTTATTTTAGAAAACCAAACCGGCTCCTCCTGCTTAGGCCCCCTCTCCGGTCTCAAAGAACAGCGTAAGGTCTACGAGCAGGCCTTAAAAGCACTTCAGGATCCGACCATGACCCGCGTGGTCATCGTCAGCCGTCCAGAAACCAGCAGCCTACGCGAAGCCGCCCGTGCAACCACCGAACTACAAGCCGAAAATATTTCCGGTCTGTTCTTGGTGATTAACGGCGTGTTCAAAGCAGGTGACAGCACCGACCCCCTCGCCCAAGCCTGGGAAAACAAAGCCTCTCTTTGTTTGGAGGCCCTTCCCGAAAGCCTCAAATCGCTCAGCCATTGCACCCGACCTTTTCGTCCCGGCGGATTAATCGGACCCGAGGCCCTGCGGGCATTTTTGTCGGACAGCCCTCAAGAACTCCCAAACATATCTCCTCAAGCTTTACCTGAGCACTCAACACTTCAAAGTCTGGTGGACCAATTCATCGCCCAAGGTCCTGGCGTTATCATGACCATGGGAAAAGGAGGCGTCGGCAAAACCACCGTCGCAGCCGCCATTGCCAGGGCCATCGCCCAACAAGGACATCCTGTCCATCTCTCCACCACCGATCCTGCGGCACATATTGCCGAGGCTCTAGGTGAAGGCTTGCCCACGCTGGAAGTCAGTCGCATCGATCCTCAAGAGGAAACCCGCAAACATATTGAAGAAGTCATGGACAAGGCGGGCAAAGATCTCGATGAAGCCGGACGCGAATTACTACTCGAAGAACTGCGATCTCCCTGCACCGAAGAAGTGGCGGTTTTCCAAGCCTTTGCCCGTACCGTGGCCAAAGGGGATGATCAATTTGTGGTCTTGGACACCGCCCCCACCGGTCATACCTTACTGCTACTTGATGCCTCGGAAGCCTACCATCGGGAAGTCTTGCGCGGGAAAGGAGAACTCCCCGCCTACGTCACAGACTTACTGCCCAAACTTCGCAACCCTGCGTTCACGCGGGTGCTGTTGGTCACCCTGCCCGAAGCAACCCCCGTCCATGAAGCCCAACGTCTGCAAGAAGATCTCGGTCGTGCTGAAATTCATCCCGCCGGCTGGGTACTCAATCAAAGTCTCGCCGGTTCTGCGCCCAGCGATCACCGTCTGCAAATCCAAGCCCAACGTGAGATTACCTACCTCAATGAAGCCTCGGATCTTGCAAAACAATTGGTGATTATTCCCTGGCTCATTCAAGAACCAGCAGGTGCCAACGGACTCGACGCCCTTTTAACTGCCCAGACCCATTAACCCACCACAAGGCATCCCCTCATGACACAGTCCCCATACAAGATTCTCTTTCTCTGCACTGGCAACTCTGCACGAAGCATTCTCTCCGAATTTCTATGTCGCCAATTTTTTTCAGATAAATTCGAGGCCTACAGCGCCGGCTCCGATCCCAAAGACGCCCCTAACCCCATGGCCCTCACCGTACTCAAAGAAGATTTCAATATTGACGTCTCCGACGCACGCAGCAAATCCTGGGACGAGTTCAAAGATGTAAATTTTGATTTTGTGCTCACCTTATGTGATGACGCCAAAGAAAGCTGTCCCGTATGGCCCGGTCAACCTGTGGTTGCCCACTGGAGCACTAAAGATCCCTCGGATGCGCCGGAGGAAGAACGTCGGAAAGCCTTCTCTCGCACCGCCCAATTGATTCGTTTTCGCTTGGAGCTCTTCGCATCACTTCCCATTGCAAAATTGGATCGACTCAAACTCGAGTTAGAAACCCAAGCCATCAGTACAAACACCCCACCAGAAGCCTAAGCACGCTTCTTCACCCCCTCTTCATTGGAAACATCATGACAGAACCAGAAAATACCGGCATCAGCTTTTTTGAAAGATATCTCACCCTGTGGGTCGCCTTATGTATGATCGCCGGCATCCTCATCGGCCAATTCATCCCCGCGATTCCCGAAACTTTAGGCAAACTCGAATACGCGAACGTCTCCATTCCCGTAGCCATTCTCATCTGGATTATGATCTATCCCATGATGATGAAAGTAGATTTCAACAGTGTAAAAAATGTCCGAAAAAACCCCAAAGGTCTCTGGATCACCTGGGTCACCAACTGGCTAATCAAACCCTTCACCATGTTTGGGATTGCCTGGTTTTTCTTCTACGTCGTCTTCAAAAACTTCATCTCCCCCGAACTGGCCAAAGATTATCTCGCAGGTGCCGTGCTCCTCGGCGCAGCGCCCTGTACCGCCATGGTGTTTGTGTGGAGTCACCTCACCAAAGGCAACCCTTCCTACACGGTGGTGCAGGTGGCCAGTAACGACCTGATCATTTTGGTCGCCTTCGTGCCTATCGTCAAATTCCTGTTGGGCATCAGCAATGTATCCGTCCCGTGGGACACCCTGATTCTCTCTGTAGTTTTATTTGTGGTCGTGCCTTTAACTGCGGGTGCATTCACCCGTGGACACATGATCAAAACCAAAGGAAAGGACTATTTCGAAAACACCTTTCTACCCAAATTTGGCAACACCACCATTACCGGACTGTTGTTGACCCTGGTGATCATCTTCTCCTTTCAAGGCTCCGTCATTATCGCAAACCCTTTCCATATTGCCTTGATCGCGGTACCGTTGATTATTCAAACCGTCCTCATCTTCTTCGTAGCCTATCTGGCGGCCCGTGCCTTAAAATTGCCTCATAACATCGCGGCCCCCGCGGGGATGATTGGTGCCTCTAACTTTTTTGAATTAGCTGTGGCTGTCGCGATTGCCGTTTTTGGTACCACCTCTCCCGTAGCCCTGGCTACCATCGTGGGTGTCCTGGTAGAAGTACCTGTAATGTTAGCCCTGGTCCGTTTTGCCAATCGCACAACCCCTTGGTTTAAAAACAACAGCCCCATGGCCTAAAACAATCTCCCTAACCTCAAAAAACATTATGTCTAAAAAAATAAATCTA
Organism: Kiritimatiellota bacterium B12222; assembly: GCA_029719485.1. GTDB lineage: Bacteria > Verrucomicrobiota > Kiritimatiellia > SS1-B-03-39 > UBA6053 > UBA6053. The sequence goes on from CP120722.1 coordinate 3,701,140, forward strand.
CTCTATCTCTGTACCGGAAATTCCTGCCGGAGCCAAATGGCGGAAGGATGGACCCATGCCCTCAAAGGTGATCAAATCGAGGTCTACTCCGCTGGAATCGAAACCCACGGTCTCAATCCCAATGCGGTCAAAGTCATGGCCGAAGCGGGTGTCGATATCACGGGTCAAAAATCACAACACATCGACGAATTCAAAGGTACCCCGATTGATGTCGTGATCACCGTCTGCGCCCACGCCCACGAAACCTGTCCCTTTTTCCCCGGCGAGGCCAAAGTGCTTCATGTCGGATTTGACGATCCGCCCAAACTCACACCAGCCGATGCGACCGAAGAAGAAAAACTCGACGCCTTTCGCCGTGTACGTGATGAAATCAAAGCCTTCGTCGAAACCCTTCCAGACGCTCTGAACCTCTAAATCTCATTCCCAGATGAACACCTTCTCCCCATCCCTCATTCGGGTGGGGATTTTGTTTTTAACATGATCTTTTCCTACCTCAAACTATCTTCAGGAAACACCCCACACCCTCCACCTCATACCAACCAACAAATACCCACGCCCCAAAGACCACTGACAAGTGACGGATGCTCCCCCCCCTACACCTGAAAGTCTTCGTGGAATTGCAGGAGCCCCTGCTTCCTCAAGCCCCCTCGATATAAACGGGGATGCTGATCCGGTCCAAACAAGGCATGCGCGACCCGTTTGGTTTTAGAATTAAATGCTTCGTCAGGTAAGCAGGACCACAATTCTGGATGGGGCAAACCAGGGGCCACACAAATACGCCATGGCATCACGGCATTGATAAACAGCGTGCCCGCCCGTACGGGTCCCACCAATCGGGGATCCCCCGCCTTCCCTGTCGGACAGGCCACCATCAATCGCTTCATCCCACCACGCACCCACTCCTTTTCAGACTGCCCCTCTCTTCTTAAAAAGAGCTGGGTCAACGAAATCTCATCCGCAACCCATTGCGCCATGGCCCGAAAACGCAGTCGCGGATGGTTACCGGACCGACAATGATCCTGATGCCAACTCTCTGCAGCCAAAGCCCGATCCAAAAAGTGATGTTGATGTGGCCACCATAAATCCCACAACTTTCGACAGCTGAACCAAAGCGGTAAACCAGCCTCCACCTCATCTGGGGGCAACAATCCGCCCGAGCCCAACAACAACGCATAAGCCACTTCCGGACGTTCACCGGACATGGCTTTCAACATTGATATCGGAATACACCTCGCCAAAGATTCCGCCGTATCCGCATTCTGTTTATAGCCCAAGCCCCGCATCAATGCCGCATACAAGGCCTGTTCTTCCCCTACGGCCTGAATCACGCGCGACATGCGCAACGCTTTTCGTCTCAAGCGTTCTTGTCCGGCCGCCTCTAACATCTCCGCGCACTCTTGTTCTGTTTTCGATTCGAAAAAAGCACGTAATCCCGATTTTGCCCCAGTCTGCTGCCAAGGATAGGCACGCAAATCAATGCTATCAAAAAAGAAATGAGAGCGTTGATCCAACAAAGGCTTCAACGCCACCTCCTCACAAGCCCCAGGCAACAGCCCCTCCGGCAATTCCCCATGTTCATAACAGACATGCAAGCCCACCCGGGCATAACGGGGGTCACCGCTATGTCCATGATGTTTCCAATCCATGGGACGAATATGAATCTCGATATCTCCCCGCACCCGACGCCCGCCCACCGACCATTCCGCATCTAAAAAATCGGGCCCGCTTTCCTGGTTCCACTGCCCCGGATGCAAAATCCGAACCTCCTCCCCCCGCTCCGTTTCCAAAGGTTCAGGACGCAATCGGTTATCAAACCAAATACAGTGTAAATGCCGTTCCGAAAAGGGATCCCATCCCGGCTCAGGTTCGGCAACACCTTGCGCGTGCACCTGACGTAACTGCTGATACAGTTCAGCTTTTTCAAAAGAGTTTGTATGGTTCATACTACTCGAAAGCGAGCCAGCCGGACATTTCCGCAAAAAACTGAACCTTTTTTTTCACCCCCACAATAATCCTACGCCGTCATCCCCACACCCAAGGGGTTATAGCCTTGAGTCGTCTTGGTGGGATTGCGCATTACCCCAGTTGTTTTTTGAGGCGGACCCACACCCCATATCCGTAAATGACAGTGATAAACACCCCTGACCAGACTGAAATACACGCCCCCCACCAAATCCCCAAATCCGACGGAATCATATGCGCCATCAGCACCGGCACCAACAACACCGGGGCAAGCACTTGACGGTACAGCCCGATCCAAATGGCAAACATGGGCCGTTGCAACCCTTGCAGCACCGAGGTGATGGTAAACAACATCACATAGGCATAAAATGCCAACATCGATATGCGCAAACATCGGGCTCCAATGGCGATCACCTCGGGGTCATCGATAAACAGACTCATCCAAAACGGCGCAAAGATCGCCACCAACGGGCCGCCAACAATATAAATATATCCGCCATAGCGTAAACAGACCCACAAGGTTTCCTGAATGCGATCCAAGCGTTTGGCCCCCAGACTGTGTCCGGTTAAGGTCATGGCCGCCGTATTCAACCCAATGGCCGGCAACAATGCAATTTGGTCAATGCGCATGGCCGTGCCAAAGGCGGCCAATACCGGAGTACCCAAATTCGCGGCGTAATAGGTGTATAAAAAGATGCCCGCGGCAATGGTCAACATATTGATCATGGCCGGTAAACCTTGCCCCATCAACCGACCTTGCAAGGCCAGCCGGGGGATCACCCCCGACCAGGGCACTCTGGCCAAAACGCCATGGCGCATAGCCATCACCCACATGTAGACCACCGTCAGTCCCTGCAACAAAACGGTCGCACGGGCGATCCCCGCAAATCCCATGGGCGACAAGCCCCATCCCCCAAACACAAACCACAGGTCCAACACAATATTCAGCAGAAAGCCCACAATCAAAGAGTCGCGAAAAGGTCGGGTTTCCCCATGCGCACTCAACATTCCATTCAAGGCCGACGACAACACAAAACAAGGCGTCCCCAAAAAAATCATGCGCATATAAGACGTCGCCAAAGTCAATTCTTCCCCCTTCACCTGCATGATCCCCAAGAGTTGCGGGGTGTACACCCATCCCATCACCCCCACCCCCACGCTCATCCCCAAAGCAAAGAGTAAGGATTGAGCCCCCCATTTATGCTCCAAGTCATGATCTTCCGCACCCAAAGAATGACTCATCAGGGCTGCGGTGGCCGACTGACAGCCATGGCAAACCGCAATAATCAAGAAAAACACTGGAAAAGAGGCACTTAGGGCCGCCAGAGCCGAGATCGATAACCGTCCTGCCGCCCAAGTATCCACCACATTGTACATGGTCTGAAAAAACATCCCGGTAATCACCGGAATGGAAATCGATCGAACCAACACCGGAATCGGCTGATCTTTAAGGTGTGTACGGGAAGGAGGCATAAGTTCGAACGACAAAAAGGACAAGGAGAGCCCATTCTCTATGCCTAAAATTCAATTTTGGAAATCTGAAAAGGCAACTGTTTAAGATTGGAATCGGGTTCTAACTCTGTACGAAAACCTTATATGAAAATTTCTACGATGGTGTCGCAGCTCAGTGTATCTGCAAGTTTACTCCTCTTTCTGAATGCATGCGCCCCCCAAACTCCGGTGGCGAAAGCCAAAGCCACGGCCATCCCCGTGCCACAATCCACGCCACGGCCACAGGTACAGACAACCACCGCCCTGCCCCAACCTACAGAAGCGATTGTAAACCCTACCCCGGCTCCTGTCACCTTTGACCCTCGCAACCCGGATTGGGACCTGAGATATCAAGAGTTATACCAAGAATTTGCAGAGAAATTTACCCCACCCACCCCCGGGGATACCGTCACCGTCACCTTGCTCAATGGCCGGAGCATCAACGCGACCCTCCTGCAGGTGAATGAAAACGATCTGGCCCTGGACATGGCAAACGGCGTGATCACTTATAATCTCGAAAGCCTGAGCCCTGAATCAGCGGCGACCTTCTTTCGTTCTGCCTATGCAGAAAAGCAAGCACGTGCACAAGGAAGTCTCGAATTTCGTCGTTGGGAAGTCGAATCAAAAATAGGCTTCATTCCCACCACACCCCCACCCCCAACCGTGACCGATCAAGAAATCAATGTGGCCTTAGGCGGAGTGCCCTCAACGGGCAACACCAGCACCCCACGCAGTGGTCCCCCCGTAAATGAAGGTCCCTACGACCAAGTAACTCAAGTGGTAGACTACATTCGAAAAAACGCAGCCCTGCCCAACTCTCTACGCATCAAAAACTGGGGAAAAGTTGAACCCCATAAAAGCGGATATAAAGTACGGGTGCAATACAGCCTCGAATCCGCCGGCGGATTTGGTCTCAGCCATGAAGATATGATGTTCTTTATGACCGCAAATGGTCGCGTGTATCGCAAAGCCGCTGTGAAGTAAGGGCGAAAGGGATTTAAAGACCTCCCGGGTTTCTTTCGAATCCAACCAGCCCCATCTGAGCGCTATTCACTCAGCACCTGCTTATTATGGCCCCACCGTACTAAAACTTTCATCCAGATAAGCCACCCATCGGGTACCATCTTTTGGATTGGGAATCCGCCCCTCTAATACCGGACTCGTCCCCCACTCACTTTCGGGAGGCATTTCCCGCAGCATCAAACGATAACTGGGTGCATCTTTCGAGAGTTGACGAGGATCGTAGAGTAAATACACGGGGGCGTACCCCTTTTCTACCAACTCCTCCAACTTGACCGGCATGCGACCCTGATCGCGGTGAAAGGTTTTAATGTGACGCACCCACACCCGCATTTGCTCCTGACTCTGCTCCACCATGGGTTCAGAGGTATCCGCATCACGCGCCGGCAAGGCAAAAATCATCATCATCGGTACCATCACTAACCAAAACAGCACCGAAAAAGCGCCTGTAATACTCCCCGTCATCGCTTGACCGTAAACCGACCCCTGAGGTTTTTTAGTTAAAATAAGCATCCCCAACGCCACAGACATCACGCCCAACAACAAGGCAGGAAATGTGATCATCATCGTCGGTCCCCAGGCCCGTGTTTTTTCCATGACCGCAATCCCCGGAATAAAAAAAGCCAAAGATAAAAAGCCAAAGAATAAAGGCAATAAAGGGAAAGGTTTACGTAGGTAATTCATATCTGCTGCTTAAGTTTGATTCAAAAATTCGATCACTTGCGCCAGGGGCAAGCCCACCACATTACTATAACTGCCCACAATCGACGCCACAAAACCGGCCGCTCCACTTTGAATACCGTAGGCCCCAGCCTTATCCATCGGATCTCCACTCGCGACATACGCACGAATTTCCTCCGCCGAAAGTACTCGAAAACAAACTGAAGTTCTCACACAAGTACTGATCTCAGGTCCAACAGATCCACACAACGCAAAACCCGTCATCACCTCATGCGACCGACCGGAAAGAGCCGTCAACATGCGCACCGCATCCGCTTCATCTTGAGGTTTACCTAAAACCTCCCCCTCCAACACCACCACAGTATCCGCAGCCAACACCCGGGATTCAGGAAAATCTTGTGCCACCGCTTGCGCTTTCAGTTTGGATAAGCGCAACACCATCGCCTCAGCCCCTTCATGACGCAAAGGACTCTCATCAACATCAGCAGAGCGTTGCTCAAATTCAAGCCCTGCACTACGCAACAATTCTGCCCGACGGGGAGATGCGGAGGCCAGAACCAGTTTCATGCGGCGGCGGTCGCGTAGGCCCAAATCGTTTGAATCATCGACTTAAAGCCATTGCTTCGAGTCATGGTCAGCTTGGACATCAAGCCGATCTTCTCCAAAAACACCAAATCAGACCCTAAAATCTCGTCCGGTTTCCGATCCTGATACACTCGCAACAACACCGCGATCAATCCCTGCACAATCAAGGCATCACTCTCCGCCTCCAAATGCATTTTTCCCTCCTGCATATCCGCATACAACCACACCTGAGACTGACAGCCCTTCACTTTATGGGCATCATCCTTGTAAGCCGGGGTCATGGGGCTCAGCTCCCGCCCTAACTCAATAATGTGTGCATATTTTTCCTGCCAATCTTCAAAGAAGGCAAATTCATCAATTAACTCTTGTTGGGCTTCAGCTATCGTACTCATAAGGCGCAACATAGGCCCAACAAAAAACAAGTCAACCAAGGAGCAAACGAAAGCAGGAACACAGCATTCCCACAGCACAAAAATGTGAGCGCATGGCTGCGTGTAGTAATCTCACACAGAACTTCTCCGGATACCCTCACTCTTCAGTCCTGTGAAAATGAGGGGACTTCCCCACTCATATCTCCAATTCCGTCAAAAAATATTCTTAAAGAAACTACGTAATACCATTGACAAAATAATCTTTTTTGCTCTACTTACTCTTAACAATCACCACGTACCCCAACAATTTATTATGAACAAAATTCACGGTAATATTCTACTTACAACAGCATGTTTTTGCTTTTCAGCACTCAGTACGGCCGCGCCCATCACCCTGAGTGCCACGGATGACAATTATGTGTATACGGGTGATAAAGACACCAATTATAATTCCGAAAATTCGCAAATCTTAGTGAAAAATGCGACTTCGAATGACCGGATCGGCTTTGTGAAATTTGATTTAAGTGCTGTAATCGGCAGTATTGATCTCAGTCAGGGTGCAACCCTGAACCTGACCTTCTCGCAAATGGGCAATGGGGGATCTGGCGACACGGCGACCTTCACCTTTGCCGCACTGGAAACAGTTGGCGCAAATAATGAAGACTGGGATGAAACCACAGTTACCTACAACTCCCGTCCCACAGGCACCTTCACAGACCTCGGGACGGATTATAACTGGTCTTACAACGCCAGTAATGCGCCGCATGCTGTGACGATCACTGATCTCACCGACTACGTACATGCAGACAACACCGTGACATTTCGAATTTTCGGACCGCAACTTCCAGACACCGGGAACAATCCTTACTGGCATTCCAGTGAAGCCACCACCGCAGCCTATCGCCCCTCTTTGACCGTAATCCCCGAGGCCTCCACCTTAGGCCTCATGGCCATCGGCATGATCGCGGTTATCGGCCTCAGTCGCCGGCGCAAAGTTGCCGCTTAAGATCTCAGATCGTTGATACCATCATCCCCCGCCACCCACACCCTTGGGTCGCGGGGTTTCTTTTGCTTTCCTCCCGCTGTGGATTGACCTCCATCCCCTTTTTTCATAGGAACTCCACATGAACATTCTCCGCCGCAGTATTCTCTCCGTCCCGGGTCACCGGATTTCCATGCACGAAAAAGCCACCACATCCGCCGCGGATGTGATCATGCTGGATCTGGAAGACAGCTGTCCGCCTGCAGAAAAAGTAGCCGCCCGTGCACTCATCGCATCCTCCATCCAAAATTTAGCGTGGCAGGGCAAAACCCTCACCGTTCGCATCAACGACTTGGCTGGCCCCTTCGCCCTTCAGGATGTATTGACCCTCATCCCCGAAATCGGCCATCAAATCGACACCCTCGTAGTACCCAAAGTCGAATCGGCCGCCCAAATTCACTATTTAGACCATTTACTCACCGCACTGAATTGCAATCTGGGTATTGAACCCATTATCGAAAGTGCCCAAGCCCTGCGTGACGCCTCGGAAATTGCCGCTGCCTCCCCTCGCATCCGCTGCCTCGTTTTTGGGATTGCCGATTACTCTGCCAGCATCAATATGCCCCTTAGTTCCATCTCCGGTCACGGCGAAAATGACGGCATCTATCCCGGTGACCCGCTGCACTTTGTCTACAGCCGCCTGATCATGTGCGGTAAAGCTGCTGGCCTCAAAGTGATCGACGCCCCCTATGGCAACTTCCGGGATCCCGAGGGATTGAACAGTTCAGCTGCCCGCAGTCGTGCCCTAGGTTTCGATGGTAAATGGTGCATTCATCCCGCTCAACTTGACGCCGTAAATGCAGCCTTTTCTCCAAATCCCGAAGAAATCGAACGCGCACAAAAAGTACTTGCCGCGTTTAAAACCGCCCTCGAGGCAGGACGTGGCGCAGCCGCCATTGGCGACTCCATGATCGACCAAGCCTCTGTCCGCATGGCCGAAGATGTCATGGCGCGCGCAGAAGCCGCCAAAGCGTAATCCATTCCGAGCGTCGGAACGCCCGCGTCCTCTTCTTCCGATCCTCGGAACCCTACAAGCCCCCTAGCTATTCTATACTCTTTACAATTTAGACCGCCTGTAATAAAATTGGCGGATGAGAAACTCCTCCAAGGTCCTTTTGAGCGTACTACTGCTCTTTCCCTTCATCATTCCTGCTGTATTAATTAATTCACTGGATGGATCAGGAAATACCACCGCCCCCCTGGGTGGCCAAGGATGGAACTATGTGGGTCGCATTACAGGTTCCGCAACCTCCAGCGTCACCTATGTCGGCAACAATTGGTTCATCACCGCCAACCATGTTAAAGTTTCCGATACCCCCACCTCCATCTATTTTAATGGCCACACTCACAACATCACCCAATGGAGCAACCAACTGTCCTACGGGATGTATAACGCGGATTTAGTAATGTTTCGAGTAGATGGAAGTATTGCCGTACCGAATATTACCTTACATTCAGATCCTATCGTATCAGGAACCAACGTCACGATGATCGGGAACGGACGCAATCGCCAAGTCCCCTTGACCACCTGGCATATCGGCACAGACCCCGGCACGGATGTGTGGAGCGAAAGCGTGTCTCCTGACACCGACCTTACCCGAGAGGGCTATAAGTGGGGCACGGGAAGCAGTAAACGTTGGGGCACCAATGAGGTGGCTTTATCTAACTTACTCCTTAACGATGGCTATGGTACATCCGTGATGTTCTCCACGACCTTCGACGACGCAGGCGGCAGCAATGAAGCCCAAGGCGCGACTTATGATTCCGGAGGTGGCGTGTTCATCCAAAATGGATCAGCGTGGGAACTGGCGGGCATGATGGTGGCCGTCGATCGCCATATCGGACAACCTGCTTCCACCAGCGTCTACGGAAATCCCACCTACAGCGTAGACCTTTCCTACTATCAGGCCGAAATTGAGAGCATCCTCGTGATACCTGAGGTCAGCTCTTTGCAGCTGAGCTCGCTAATGCTTTTAGTATGTGCCCTCATATGCTGCCGCTTAAAAAAATCTCCCAAGCCCAATGCTCCTCAAACCTGATCCCGTGTTGAAGATCCACGTCATCCCATCCGCCCTCCGAGTAGGCCTCCTCGCGATTTTCTGTTTAATTCCCCCGGCCATCTGCCAAGATCTCACCCTCCAAAATCCCGACTTCGAGTCAGGTACCCCACCTTCCCTTCCCCACTGGAGATGGTGGTCCCGCAACCACGAAGGCTCAAGTATCCGCACCGATGCACAAGCCCCTCAAGGAAAGTACAGCGTTCGCATTGAACATGAGGGCCCTCGCGATTGGGCCTTTTCAAATGCCACCACCTTCCCTGTGACCCCGGGAAGCTATTTTCGCATTTCGGCCCAAGTAAAAGTTGAAAAAGGCGTAGTAACCTTGGCGGCCGTAGGCCTACAGGAGAACGACGTGCTGACCTGGGATATCGGGTCGACCCGAACAGGCCCCACCCCAGCGTGGAAAAAAATATCGGCCTTGATCGAAGTTCCTGAGCACTGCAATCGCATCTACCTTCGTTTTGTAGGACAGGGAAAAACCATGGCCTGGGTCGACGAACTCCATATTGAATCCGCGGCCGCACCTCCCCCCAAAAAACCAAAACCTAAAATAGCAGAGCTTAGCCCCACCCGCATTCAAGAAAACATGGATCGGGCAATGATTGCCCGTCCACGTGAAGACGGTTCCGTATATCTGGGCTGGCGTTTGCTCCCATATGATCCGGGAGACATCTCCTTTACGGTCTACCGACAAAATGCAGATGAAACCTGGACCAAGCTTACCCCCATTCCCCTCAGTCAAAGCAGCAACTTTGTCGACTCTTCAGCCCCTAAAAGCCCAAACCTTCACTATCAGGTTCGCAAAGTAATCGGCGGCATCGAACAAAGCACGCCCATTGCAAGCGCCCAATCTTCCCATACCGAAAACAAGGCCTACATCAGCCTACCGCTCCAACGCGCAGAGGGTTTTCAAAAAGTGGGTATCGCCGACCTCGATGGCGATGGTCGCTACGACTTTGTCATCAAAACACCTGCCCAGAATATTGACCCCTACGCCAAGTATTGGAAACCCAGCCCGGATAGCTACAGCTTAGAGGCCTACAGCGCTGAAGGCACCTTTTTATGGCGACATCCCTTAGGCTGGTCCATCGAACGCGGCATCTGGTATTCCCCCTATGTCGTCTTTGATTTTAATGGCGATGGCTTGGCAGAAGTGGCGGTCAAAACCGGCACGGGCGATCCGCGCGACGCATCGGGACGGGTGACCCAAGGTGAAGAATTCCTCACCCTCCTCGATGGACGTACCGGTCACATCATCACCCAAACCGCCTGGCCCTCCAGAACCCTCTTTGATCAAACCTCCTCCCCCTACAATTACGCTTCGAGAAATCAATTGGGTGTGGCCTATTTAGATGGAAAAACCCCATGCCTCCTGGTCGCGAGGGGTACCTATAATGTCATGGTTCTCGAGGCCTACACCCTCCAAGGCTCCTCGCTGAAAAAATGTTGGGAATGGTCCAATATCGACCTGCCCTCTCGTTTTCAAGGACAGGGAGCCCATGGCATGCATGTCGCCGACCTTGATGGCGACGGACGGGACGAAGTGGTGCTCGGTTCGGTGGTGATTGACGACAATGGAGACGCCCTTTGGTCCACCGGACGCGGACATCCTGATCACGTTTACCTCGGAGAATTAGACCCCGCCCACCCCGGATTAGAAATCTACTACGGATTGGAAACCCATCAAAAAAATGGATACGGCATGGGGATGGTCGATGCCGCAACCGGCACCGATCTATGGGGATTTCCAGGTCCCACCCGTCACATCCACAGTCAGGGTATGGGCAGCGACATCGATCCCCGTTATGACGGCGTCGAATTCTATTCCGTCGATACCGACGCAGAAAAAAAACCCGATCGCGGATTTCTCTGGAGCAGCTCCGGTGAGTTAATTCAATCAGGGATTCCCTGGCGTTTTGGCCCCCACACCGTTTATTGGGATGCCAACTTACAACGTGAGCTCCTTTGGAAAAGCCAGATTCAACGTTTTGATGGCGTAAAACTTCGGCCCAAGATCCAAGGAAACGTAGTGGCCGTCGCTGATATTTACGGCGACTGGCGGGAAGAAATCATCACCTCGGTGAACGGAGAAATCCGTATCTACACCACCACCCTCCCCGCAGAGGATCGGCGGGTATGCCTCATGTCTGATCCCATCTATCGGATCGATGTAGCACATGCCTCCATGGGCTACTTTCAAATCCCCATGTTAAGTTACGACTTAACCCGCGCCCCGACTCCCGCAAACCAACCCCTTCCTTAAGCGCCTCCTTCCTGGCGATCCGGTTCTGTCTCAATCCACTCCAAGGCCCGTTGTAACCCCGCTTTGCGATCACCCACTTCCTCAAGACCATCGAGTTCAAAGAAGCCAAACTTTTCCAATCGATCCCGCGTACGCTCTTGAGAACCCGCCACCAAAACACGAGCCCCTTCGGCCGTGGCATCTTTCACCATATTCTCAAGGCCCAAACATACCGTAACTCCCAACAAGGAGACGTTACTCAGATCAATCACCAGTACTTTCGCATGCTTCATGGCGGCATGCTCCCGCGCAATCGCTTTGGCCACACCAAAGATCATGGGACCATTTAATTGAAACAGCAACACCTTCCCCGCGGCCTCTTCCATGAGCTCTTTTTCGTCCTCAGGCAACTCCAAGCCCGCTTCCGTCACCCCAATGGTCCGCACTTCTTTAGAAGACAAATCGGACAGTCGTTTAATCGTCAATAGATTCGCAATAAACACCCCGACCCCCACCGCCATCACCAAATCGACAAAAACGGTCAGCACCAACACCACCCACATCATAAACGTACTGGAACGGGAAAAGTGATGCACCCGCTGCATAAAACTCCAATCCAAAATATCGATCCCCACCTTCAGCGCAATCGCCGCCAACACCGCCATCGGTACCGGTGCAATCAAGGGCGCCGCCCCCAACAACAACGTGAGCAAAATCAAAGCCCGAATGATTCCCGCCAAATTGCTACGGGCCCCAATTTGAATATTCACCACCGTTCCCATGGTCGCGCCTGCCCCCGGCAGACCTCCAAACAATCCTGAAATCATATTGGCAAAGCCCTGCCCCACCAATTCCCGGTCGCTGTCGTGATATTCCCGGGTAAGCGAATCCGCAATCATCGCCGTCAGTAAGGTGTCAATACAACCCAACACTCCCAACACCAAACCATCAAACAACACCCGACTGAGCAACGCACTATTCATGATCGGCAGTCGAAACTGCGGCAATCCCATGGGAATTTCACCAATACGCCGAATGTCGTCGGCGTTAAACAACCACATCGATAACAGGGTCGTCGCCAGCAAAGCCACCAATTGTGGCGGACATTTCCGTCGCCACTTTTTGGGGTAAAACATCAAAATCGCAAAAGCAAAACCGCCCAGCGCAAATTCAGGATACGAAATCGTCTGCAACATATGCGGCAGCCCCCGCAAAATTCCTATCGCGCCCCCACCCGGAGACGGCACCCCTAAAAAGGGAGGCAACTGCATCAAAATCAGCAAAATCCCAATGCCCGACATAAATCCAGAGATCACCGAATAGGGCATCAAGGTGATAAATTTTCCTAACTTCAAAGCCCCCAATAAAATTTGGAACAAACCCGCAATGATCACCACCGTAAAGGCCATCGCCAAGCCTTGTTCGGGGTACGAGGCCGTCAGGGAGGCAATCACCGCAGTCATGATCACCGTCATCGGACCCGTGGGTTCGGAAATTAACCGTTTACTGCTACCAAACAGGGCGGCAAACAATCCCACCAACACCGCGCCAATTAACCCAGACTTGGCTCCCGCCCCCGACGCCACCCCAAAAGCCAAAGCCAAAGGAAGAGAAATAATCGCGGTAGTAATCCCGCCCGCGATGTCAGGACCTAAACTTTTGAACTGTATTTTTGATAAATTCACGGAAGGGCTATAATTCACCTCTTGGATTTGTCAATAAATCCCTGACGCTTCTATAGGCAGATACTTCAGATCACCCAACCTCTCTCTTTTCTCCGAAATAGAGCCGTAAAACCGTCGAGACTTGAATATTCAGCTTGCCACTATGCATTGATTTCTATAGCCAAATCGCATCCTTAAAACATTCATACCGATAGGAAAAACCAAATGTCAGACGTAAAAAAAGTTGCTTTTCTCACCGCGGGTGGCTTGGCCCCTTGCCTTTCTTCCGCGATTGCGGCCCTCATCGAACGCTACACCGAAGTAGCACCTGAAGTCGAATTGATCGCCTACACCAGTGGCTATAAAGGTCTCTTGCTGGGTGAATCCTTACCCATCACCGATGAAATTCGTAAAAACGCAGCCGTGTTGTACAAACATGGTGGTAGCCCCATCGGAAACAGCCGGGTAAAACTCACCAACGTCAAAGACTGCCTCAAACGTGGTTTGGTTAAAGAAAGCGAAAACCCCTTGGAAGTCGCAGCCAACCAACTCACCAAAGACGGCGTAGACGTCTTGCACACCATCGGTGGCGACGATACCAACACCACTGCAGCTGATTTGGCCGCCTTCCTCGCCAACAACAACTACGATTTGACCGTAGTCGGTCTGCCTAAAACCATCGACAACGATGTCATCCCCATCAAACAGTCCTTAGGTGCCTGGACCGCTGCCGAAGAAGGCGCAAAATACTTCGCCAACGTGGTGGCCGAACACAATGCCAATCCTCGCATGCTCATCATTCACGAAGTGATGGGACGCAACTGTGGTTGGCTCACCGCCGCCACGGCAGCAGCCTACAGCAAACTCCTCGACAACATGGAGTTCGTACCCAGCATTGGCCTTTCCCGCGAACGCAAAGACGTTCACGCGGTCTTCGTACCCGAAATGGCCGTCGATCTCAAAGCCGAAGCCCAACGCCTGAAAGCCATCATGGATGAACACGACTGCGTGAACATTTTCATCTCTGAAGGCGCCGGTCTCGAATCCATCGTCGCCGAAATGGAAGCTGCGGGCGAAGAAGTACCCCGCGATGCCTTTGGTCATGTTAAATTAGATGCCGTTAATCCCGGCGCCTGGTTCGGCAAACAGTTTGCTTCCATGTTGGACGCCGAAAAAACCCTCATTCAAAAGAGTGGATATTACAGTCGGGCCGCCCCAAGTAACGAAGCGGACATCGCGCTCATCAAACGCTGTGCCCATTTGGGTGCAGATTGCGCCCTTCGCCATGAATCCGGCGTTATCGGTGAAGATGAAGAACAGGGCAATGAGCTCCGCGCCATTGAATTCCCACGGATCAAAGGTGGCAAACCCTTCGACATCGATCAAGCGTGGTTCAATGACCTGCTCGCAGGCATCGGACAAGCCAAAGGGGCCAAGCTGGACGTCAGTCACTGATTCAACAACAGATCAGCCCCCAGAAACCTCCCTCCTTTACAGGATGGGAGGTTTTTTATGGCCCTCCTCAAAGGAACCCAGGCGTTCAACCTCCAAGAATTCCACCCTCTCGCCCTCCCAACACCGCTAGCCTTCCCCCCTCCCCCAGAACACTCCCGCGCCCTTGCGTGCCCTCAACTCAGAAGCTTTCCGAGACTCGAAAGCGATACAGCTACCAACTTCCAACCTACGGAAACTACGGCGGCAGGTATTTCACCAAGCAAACTCTTCATTTCCTTCATGGTGAACAAAAAAAGCAGAGATTCACCCAGAGCCTCCCACCCCCAAAAAAGCCCACTCCCCAGCACTCGAATAAACTCGACCCCATGTCGCTCCTGATTTATCCTTTTCACACATGCCCCTTCCAAACTTTAGGCCCAAACTCTTTCTGCTCATCCTGCTCTTTATGACGATGATGTTCGGGCTCCGTGCATCTACACCTACGACCACGCATCGACCCCTTTTCGCATTCATCACATCACACAACACTCCCTATGCGGCTACGATGAATCCCCCAACACCCCGACGTCACAGCGCCATCATCGACCCAAACAAAACAAGCTCTACGCCTACGATCCACCCACGCGCCATACACAATCAAAAAAACAAAAGCCCTCATAATAAAGGCATTCCTCCTCTTTACGCCCTTATTCCCCTGATCACCCTCCCCCGTCGCAAACGTAAACCAGCCCTACGATGCGCCCCCACAACTATCCAAAAAGAAAAACAAACATACGCCAACACCACCCCCACGCTATGCAGCATTTATATCTATGACTACAGCGCAACGACCAACGATCTAATCAAAGCAAAGGCTTATGAAGGCTACGGCTTCAGATACGATGACCCCGAAACAGGTAAATGGCCAAATCGCGATCCCATTGAAGAAGACGGGGGATACAATCTTTATGGGTTCGTTGGGAATGATGGGGTGAATCGCTGGGATTATTTGGGAACAGATTTTATAGGAGCTTTTGATTTTTCCGTTGCCAGTACGGGAAATGTATCTGGTCATCTTGTTTTAATATTGTGGGAAAGCGACTGTGTTATACCTGATGATAAAATGAATTCATGGCATACTTACGATGATTTTATTAAACTTACAGATAGCCTTGAAGGTGATATCAATAACGTTCCTGGAGAATATATGGAGCTTGTTCCCTCTGATGTACATTTAGGAGGTAATGGGAAAGGGGTTTATAACATGAAAGGAATTGGAGAAGGGGTGAAAATTAGTGGGAAAGTTAGAATATCGATTGTGGAAATTAGTAAAGAGGATATGAATAAAGAAAGAGTTGCAAGTGCCTCTGAAATAATACCAATATTTCAAGGATCAGATGAAGATGTTTCTGCAAAATGGGCGTCGATGGTTACTTCTGCAAAAAATTATAAATTTGCAGAGCAAGAAATGGACCTTGAAAACTTAAAGAATTTCCCAAATTCTATATACGGAGATCCTAGGCCTGAATATAAGATTTCAATGTTGTTAAAAACTAAGAATGGAAATTTGCCTACAAGTTTCCCGCCTTCTTTAAACAATAGCAACACTTTCGCTATGACAGTTCTAAGGGAAAATGAATTATCTTTAGATAACATATCAAACAGAAAAATAAGATTTCCAGGAAATAGAGAGCCGAAAAGTGATTGGGGTGATGGGGCTGCAAATATAAAGTGGGAGTTAGATTGAAACTTATAGTTATTACTTTTGTTGGGATGCTTTTTGTAGCACCTTTCGTATGTTATTTTTGGATGACTAGTGAACGTATTATAGTACATTCTAAAAACGATGACCTTGTATCATCCTTGTCTCAAAAATATTGGACTACTGGTGAAGATAAAGAGGATGTTTTTAAAAAGCTTGAGATAGAAATATCTAAAAGTTTTATTAAGGGAGCTGATAAAGATTCAGTAATTAGAAAAATCAACCATGAGTTTAAAAATAGAGCTGTCTGGGAATTAAGTCCTCCTAAAAAAAGGTTGCTTGGTGATGTCATTATAATTACGCTTTCTGAAAATTTGGATGGGACAACTTCTGGGAAATTACACGTAAAATTTTCTTTTGAATCAAATTTATTAACTGAAATCAAATTGTTTGACGATTACGCTAGTTTATAGGGTGAAGGCTACAGTCCGAAAAAGGGGTTAGACTGTGAGGACGTGAATTTAATATCTGACCCTTAACTTTGTTTTCTTTGATACATTCCCTCTCTCTCCTTCCCCCTGAACCCCCGCAGGCCCCACGCCAGGCCGCTCGTTCCTCGCTCAACCTGTCACGGTTCCTGCTCCTCCCCAAAGACCCCGGCCCGCCCGCAAGTCTGCGCCCCTGAATCCCCCCGCAGACTTCCCGGCAGTCCCAACCCCAAGTGGACTCGCTACGCTCGACAACCCCAGCCCCATCGCGCCGCGCAGGTGTCGCGCCAACCACCCGGCTTTTCCCCCTTCGCCCCCAAGCCCGGCGGCTGTCACGCCCCCAGCTACTTTCCCCGGAGCAATACCGAAGAGATGTTATGCGTTCGTTCGTCGCAAGCTCCTCACACGTAGCCGCTGATCCGTCCTCAGTCGCAGGCTCCTTCCGGTCGGGCGGCGACATCGCATAACATCCACTTCGGTATCGCTCCCGCCTCCTTCGTCGGCCCCCCGGCGCTCATCCCCCATTCAGAGAAAAAGGGTCTGCCCGTACATTGTAACATTTTACTAATTTTAATAACTGATACTTGCTTCTTTTCCTTTGTAATTACATCGTCTTCTTTCCCCCTGAATACTCCTTAGGCGCACAAGCCATGCCTTCGGCACACAAGCCATGCCTTCGGCAGGCAAGTCCCCCGCAGGCTCCCTCACCCATTATCCCTACCATTTCTATGGTTAGATGAATTTTATGTTTGAATTCCTATCCCTTTATCGCCCCCCTCCCCCTTTTTTCAGACACACATAACAAACGCCCTCGTTTCAGCATAGGCATCAACTATTATCTTCGTATTTTCCTAAAGACTAAACCGCTAGACCCACTTGACGGACACTGTATATATGATTAGTGGATTTCATTGTAATGTTGTTATCCTCTAATCAATTAAATATCTATTGCAGAGCCGCCGAAGAACTTCTCATGCCGGATATCGGCTTAGGTAACTATGCCGAGCGGGCTTTTGCTTTTCTTGAGAAAATTACTCCTTGTGAGTTTGTATTTTTCGGGACGTTCAACGTGGGTACGGATGTGCTGGAAACCAGGCTCAGTCAAATGGTTCCGGGATTTGAACAGTCCATGGAAGCCTATTCTGAACTGATGTCCAAGTATCCACTCTATAATTGGGATCACACGGTAAACGAAGGAAAACCGTTTACACGTAGCGATTTTTTCTCGCGCCGCCAATTCCATCAAATGGATATCTTTGAAGAAGTTTATAAACCTTTGGGTATCGACGATCACTGTGCCATTTATGTCCCTGGGGTTGAGGGTGAAATTTCATTCTTTGGCATTGAGCGCTCCCGAGGGGCTGACTACACTCTGGAGGAACGAAATCTACTGACCCTTGCACAATCCCTGCTGGGAAGTGCCCGAAATTTAGCAAAATCCTTCAGCCGACTTGCCGATCCCCTGCCGGAGCCAGCGTCCCTTTGTCGTGGAGGGTTGAGTATTCGTGAATCCGACGTCTTGACCTTGATGACCCATGGAAAAACGAACGAAGAAATCGGGATGATTCTGAATATTCAACTCAACACCGTCAAAGAACACGTAAAGCGGATTTTGGCCAAGACGGATTCACCCAACCGGCTGTCCGCCTCCCTCTGGGCCATGCGTAAGGCCCGCGAGGATCAAACCCGGCCCCTCAAGTGCAATTTACCCTCCAAACGAATTTCTATGCGGGGAGTACAGCCCCAACTTGAAAAGGTCTAGCCCCCCCCCCGAAAGAGGTATTGCGGATATCACTGCTGTTATCATATATTCGCAGACTATGAATACTTTAGCAAAAAAAATTGTATGCACTCTCCTCTTCCTTATCGGCCTGCCGATTTTTGGAAACATTCTAATCAGTAACAGCGGAAATCTCTTCACTTTTGAAGTTTTACCCGGTCAAAGTACACCGCTATCTCCAGGGGCAGCCAATTACAGTTCCGGAAATGTATCAGATTTTCACGGAATCTTTTTTACAAGTGCCGCTTCTGCGCAACCCACCAGCTCAGTGGTCTCAAATACACTTTTTGACCATACGGGTACCGCCATTTCGGACAGTCTGGTGAACCGGCTTTTTACAGACAGTGGCAACCCGAGTGCAGGGAACATTGTCGGTTTCGGAAATAAAAATGGATTCAGTAACGAATACGGATTTACGGTGGCGGGCGGCACCCTGGTCCTCGAGGCCTTTGAGGCCGATAACTTTACCTTACCCGAATCGCCCATCACAGGATTGATTTACAACACAACTTTTCATCCGAATACAAGCGGCTACAGTGCGGACCTCACGCCCGTTACAATCCCCGAAGCCACAAGTGTTTTATCGATACTCTTCGGTTTGGCAGTCATTGCCCTTAGGAAAAGGATCAACCCTTGTATTTAGTCACTTTCATATAAGTGATGTCTGACGTTTTGTTTCTTCCTTTGATGGGTCCCTTTCCTCCTCTTCCCCCTGCCCCACCAAGCTAAGTGCGATAATTTTAAGTTGAAGTATTGATCAGCAGAATAAAATCTGCCAACGACGCTCAATCCAAAACTTCAAAAAATCCGAAGGAACAAACCATGATACAAACAACAAAGGTATTCATTCTGACAGTGGTTATCGCTTTTTGCGGAATCGTGAATGCAGCTCCAGAAGAAGGCATCGGGATGGGAATTATTGTGGGTGAACCCACGGGTCTGAGTTTGAAAAAATGGATCAATGATACTCGCGCACTGGATGCCGGAATTGCGTGGTCCTTTTCGGGAAACAACTCTTTCCACCTGCATGCCGACTATCTCATCCACCGCTTTGACCTCATGGCTGAAGATGCGAAGGGCCAGTTCCCTTTGTATTTTGGTATAGGCGCACGGGTGAAATTTGAAAACATTAACGATGGTAATGGATCGTATGACGAAGATGTCTGGGTCGGTGTTCGAGTGCCTTTGGGTATCTCTATTCTGTTTTCAGAAACACCGGTGGAACTTTTTGCAGAAATTGTACCCGTTTTAGATTTGGTCCCTGACACAAACTTCGATCTCAACGCGGCCGTGGGTGCCCGTTATTACTTCTGAAGTCACCAGAGAGTGACGCCCTCGGACAAAGTCACACTGAACTCCCCCCCTCTTTTTTTTGATACATCTGCTCAAACCACAAATCAGGGTGATTTCAAGCACCTGCCCCTAGGAGTCCCCGACACATCGCTCGCCATAAGGGTAAAAGGTCTCGTTTATTTCAAAGTGACTTCCCAGCCCTCAACTTGCGATTGGCATTGATCTAAAGGACTTTTTGCATAAGGGGTCCTTCATGATGATGAAACCGCTTGCAGAACAACTCGAAATTTTGACCGCCCGCACCGTGGATCTACACAGCCGTGAAGAGCTGGAAAAGAAAATCAAACGTGCCATCGATACCAACACCCCTTTGCGGGTGAAATATGGTGCAGACCCCTCCGCACCTGATATTCACCTGGGTCACAGCGTCGGATTGCGCAAATTGCGCGAATTTCAAGACTGCGGTCATAAAGTGGTGTTCATCATCGGCGATTTCACCGGTATGATTGGCGATCCCAGTGGCAAATCCAAAACCCGCCCTTCTCTTACCAAAGAGCAAGTCATGGCCAACGCGGTCTCTTATCAGGAACAGGTCTTTAAAATCCTCGATCGTGATCAAACAGAACTCCGCTTTAACGGCGAATGGTTTGACCCCATGACTTTCGGCGATGTTATCAAACTTAGCGCCAAGGTCACCGTCGCTCAAATGCTGCAACGTGACGATTTTTCTAATCGATATGCCGCCAACCAACCGATTTCATTGGTCGAATTCCTCTACCCCTTGGTACAAGGATACGATTCGGTCATGGTTGAAGCCGATGTTGAACTCGGAGGCACTGATCAGTTGTTTAACTTGCTTCTCGGACGCGAATTGCAAAAAGATGCAGGACAAGAACCCCAAGTCGTCATGACCCTGCCCCTACTTGAGGGCTTGGACGGCGTACAGAAAATGTCCAAAAGTCTCAACAACTACGTGGGCGTTTCCGATGCCCCGAATGACATGTTTGGCAAACTCATGTCCGTGAGCGACGATCTGATGTGGCGCTATTTTTCTTTGGTCCTCGGCATGCCCGATACCGAAGTGGCGGCCTTGCGGAACGGGGTAGCCGACGGTAGCCTGAACCCGCGTCAGGTGAAAGATCAGTTGGCCCAAGAAGTGATCACCCGTTTCCACAACGCAGACGCCGCCCAAGCCGCCTCTGCCGAATTTGCCAAAGTCTTTTCCAAAGGTGCCCTGCCCGAAGATACCCCTGAGTTACATTTGGACGCAGAAATCGGCTTGCTCGATTTATTGGCCGATCAAAAGATGGTAGGCTCTAAAGGTGAAGGACGTCGATTGGTCAAACAAGGTGCCATCAAACTTGATGATAAAGCCGTGACCGACGCCCTGATGAACCTCGACGCCGGCCAAACCGGGGTACTCAAAGTCGGCAAACGCCGTTTCTTGAAATTGGTTTAACTCACCCCCAGCGAAACAAGCAGGGAGCCGAAACAGCCCCCTGCTATTTTTTGGCATAGAATCGACGTGGATCCGGAGCACCTTGATGCGCCGATAACATGCGGCTGATCGGAGCCGATGCTGCGTCGGAGGGTCGGTTGCAAAAATCCATATTCCATCGTCCATCAAAGTTTAACAGCGTCATCCCGCAATTGTCATGAGCAAAACTCAAGCAATGACGGGTATCGAGCAACACATTGAGCAGTTCCCGGATAAAATGACCGTGAGTAAGCATGAGTACGCATTCAACCGAAGATTCCGTTAGTTCTTGAAGCAGCGTTTGGGTGGCGTGAGCACGAAGTACCCCCTCTTCAAAAGTTTTATCCACGGGTTTGATTTCATGGCCATCCCGAAATGAAAACAACGGCCCCAACCCCCTCGGTAATGATGCGGGCTGGGTTCTCCAGGTTTCACGAGACGCCTCAACGGGAGGTTGCCAACAACCTTCAGCAATTTCTGGCCATATTTCGGCCCGCTGTTGAGTGACTTCCAAATAGGGAGCAAGTGTTTCCAAAGCCCGTTGCAGTGGACTGACGATTAACTTATCAAAATCCATAGCTTGCAGAGTGTCAGACAGAAAAGACGCCTGAACTTTCCCCAAGTCAGAAAGAGAATCATGCGAAGCCACCGAATAGTCTCCGGTCGCATTTCCCTGTGATTGCGCGTGTCGAACAATGAGTAATTTCATTTCAAAATCTAAACAGAAAAGAAAGGTCTCTGCGAATGAAAAATCTCCTTCCCTCCTCCATCCCAAAAGACTATATCGATAATCGTGTCTTGCAGACAATGGCTCCAAGCCCTTTTTTCAAAACATATAAAAGTTTACGATATCAGAGCTTCAGGATCTGTTGATCCGCTATCTCCAAGCCGATGCCTCGTAGAAGAGCATGGGCGAGTGGAAGCCTATGACTGCGCCCAAAGCATAGTGGATGTTCTGGAAATAACTTCACCCTTTCTCATCAGAACAGCGGCATACCCAAAACAACACCCTGTGGAACCCACAGGCCACATAAAAACGCCCTTCCGCGTGGGTATAGCGGAAGGGCGCTGAGAAGAGTTTGTGAGTGTCGCTTAGAGAGCATCTATTTTTCTTTCAGCTTCCTCACGGGTATCCCCATATTTTTCTTGGATCTTCCCTACAAGCTTTTCACGTTTTCCATCAATCTCATCGAGATCGTCATTCGTGAATTTGCCAAAAGACTCTTTAAGACTACCTTTCAGCTGTTTCCATTTTCCTTTGAGTTGATCTTCATTCATCCTAAAAAACCTCCTTACATTTGATCATCAACTTCATCTGCGGCATCTTCGGCGGCATCGCCGAGAGTCTCTGCGCCATCTTCTATCGCATTTGCGGCATCATTGGCTGCATCACCGACGGTGTCGGCAGCGTCATCGGCATCATCACATCCTGCCACTAATAACGTCGTGGCAAGGAGTAGTCCGAGAAATATATTCATAAGGGTTTGTTTTTTCATTGTTGTTTCCTTCTGGGTTTGGGTTTGTTTTTTAGGGTTTTGGTTTCGATGCGACTTATAAAATTCTTTGAATCAATGAGATCACAAAGAGGATCAGGAAGACCACAAAGAGGATTCTTACGATACCCGTTGCGGCTCCCGCTATTCCGGAAAAGCCAAGTGCTCCGGCAATAAGTGCGATGATGAGAAAAATTACCATCCATTCTAACATGTCATGTTCTCCTGTTTACGTTTACGATTTCTTGAGATTGCGTTCGTTACATATAGCCTACCTCAGATCGGTCATGTGACATATCGCGAAAAATACTGAGATACTTTCCCAATCTTACGGAGAAGGAATAAGAAACCTCCCTCCCCCTTCTCACGCGACACGCCGGATCGGGCAGGCCCTTGAACGAGTCGCTGGGGGACTCGTTCCAAATATATTCAAACGGCCTGATGAAACGATGCGATTCCCAGACGCTAGTTAGAAAGGAGACCTTCAGATGACTCTACGCCAGAAAGGAAGTGTAAAATCACATCGGATGTAGGTTGAGAAAACAGAAGACTTGTAGTATTTGTTTATACATGCACTCCACAAAGAAGAATAGACTCATAGATATCGATAAAACTGATCTATTTCGCCATGCCTTTGAAGGAGCGAATAATGGCATGACTATCGTGGATGTGGAAGGCAACATCGTAAAAGTGAACCACCAGATGACGCTCATCTTTGGATACAGCAGCGAAGAATTAGAAGCGATGAACGTGAATGACATCGCACACCCTGATGACAAAGAGCTCAGCCCTAAATTTATTCGTAAAAGCATGGACGGCGAAATTTCATCAGGTGTTTTTGAAAAACGTTATCTATCCAAAGGGGGCGAAATTGTTCATGGGCAAATCGCGTCCACATTACTAAGGAACCTTGATGGAAAAGCGGCCTACTATATTTCGCACGTTACCGACATCACTCAACGCGTACAGGCAGAGCAACAACGTGATGAGCTGATTAAGAACCTTCAGCAGGCCATGACCGAAATTAAGGTACTCAAAGGCATCCTCCCCATTTGTTCGTATTGCAAAGGCATTCGCAATGATGAAGGCGCATGGAATAAAATGGAATCCTATATTTCTGCACATTCCGAAGTCCAATTTAGCCACGGCATTTGTCCAAAGTGCTTCAATAAAGAAATTAAAAAAATTCCTTAAGGGTCATATTCCGAGCTCAGGGACCACAGAACGCCCCCCCCTCTGAAAGAAGTGATATTTTGCTAGTAGTTTCCTGATGACAAGGACATAGAGAGCTGTAGGAAAACAGCCCAAACGCGCATGTTCATTTTGTACCCGGCTCAACTTCATCTTGGGTCTTACAAAAAACAACCCTACTACTTTCAGGCACAAGGAAACCAACACAATGATGAGTATCGACACCCATGTTGACAACCCACTGGTACATGAAAATTCTTTCATACATCGTCCCATGGACCAGTCCACCCCTCCCCAATTTGCCACCAGCAAAGACAAACTCCCTCACCCCATCTGGGAAGGACATGAACCTGCGATAGACTGCTATTGGAAGGCGTGGGAATTGGCTTTTGGCAATATTCGCAAACCCAACGAAGGCAGCGGATTTGTCAGCCCCTTCATCGATACCGCTTTCAATAACTGCCTGTTTATGTGGGATTCAGCTTTTGCGCTTATGTTCGGTCGTTACGGAGTCAGAGCCTTCAATTTCCAAAAAACCTTGGATAATTTTTACGCCCACCAACATAAAGACGGCTATATTTGCCGGGAAATTCAAGAGCTCAATGGAGAGGAACGCTTCGAACGTTTTGACCCCTCGAGTACCGGTCCAAATATTCTCCCTTGGTGCGAATGGGAATACTTTATGAACACCGGTGACCTCCAACGCTTGGCGGATGTATTTCCAGTACTCCTCGCCTATTCACACTGGTTCCGCAAACATCGGTCATGGCCTGATGGCACTTACTGGTCCAGTGGCTGGGGCTGCGGCATGGATAATCAACCTCGCCTCCCCGCAGGCTACAGCCCCGAATTTGACCATGGACATATGTCGTGGGTAGATACGACGTGTCAGCAGGTCTTGGCGAATCGCATCTTGATCGACATGGCCAAAGTCCTGGATAGAGAACAGGAGGTCAGCGATCTGGTGACCGAAACAAAGCATCTCGAAACCCATCTCAATGAAAAAATGTGGAACGAACAACAGCAGTTCTACACCGACCGCGACCGGGATGGCTCCCTTTCTGACCTCAAATCTATCGGCTCTTTTTGGGCATTACTGGCGGATATACTTCCCGAGGAACGACAAGAGTGCTTCATGGCTCATCTTGAAAATGAAACCGAATTTAATCGTCCTCACCGCGTGCCCACCCTATCTGCAGATCACCCCCTCTACGATCCTGAAGGCGGCTACTGGTTGGGCGGCGTATGGGCTCCCACTACTTACATGGTCTTACGAGGTCTCAGCAAAGCTGGTAAACACAAGCTGGCCCACGAAATCGGGGTAAATCATGTTGAAAATGTCGTGACCGCCTTCGTCAATCAAGGCACCTTATTTGAAAATTATGCCCCCGAAAAAGCTGAAGGAAAATTCAAACGCGATTTCGTCGGCTGGACCGGGCTACCTCCCATCGCCGTGCTGTTTGAATACGTATTTGGACTACGTCCTGAGGTCAGTCAAAACACCTTACGATGGGATGTACGTCTTCTGGAAAAACATGGCGTAAACCTCTACCCCTTCGGCGTAGACACCCTGGTGGACCTTCTCTGCGAGCAACGGACATCCACGTCAGAGGCGCCTACCCTTCGTATCGTCTCCACCACAGATATCGAGATGGTCGTTAGCTGGGGAGCCGAAGAGAAAAACATCTCTCTCCGCGCAAACATTCCTTTTAAGGGGGTCATTTAAGACCCGCCCCATAAGCATATTCATTTACGACTTATTTTAATGCGCCATCGGTAAACAGCTGTTGATTTTGTTTGGCCAAATCCATTTCAAAGGATTTACCTAAAGCCACTTCATCGACAGCCTTCAGTTCGAAATATAAAAACTCGTTCGACGCCAATGAAACAGAAAAACGTGCCGTGGCGTCAGCCTCAATCACCTCAAAGCTATACTCGGGCTCGGCCATATGACGAAGCGCTTTTTCCTGAACCGGGGTCAGGTTTTGAGGTCTACCCATTTCCACCCACATTTCCTTAGGACTGCCTTTACCCACTTTGACTTTGGCAACCGTCAGCAAATATTTACCCGCGGCGTCAACGGATGCAGACAACGCCAACTCAAAATCATCTCGGGCGGCCCTGGTGATAAAAAGATGATTGTAGGCAAATCCATGAATCGTTTTCAATTCTTGGGTGGCCACAATCCCACAGCCATGGGGGAAGGTTTCATCATGTTGAATCGCAAGCTTCTTGCCACGCAGTTTTGACATGAGACGAAAAGCATTTGCGGTCGCTTTAGGAATGCCGACTTGATTCACAATGCCATAACTGCAGGCAAAAGGTGCATTCGAGATCAAATGCTCTTCAAAAATATCTGAAGCCGCCCAATACGCCAGAGAGTCACAGGTGTTATCCAATTCGATGCAATTATAGGCCACCAAAGAACCGCCATACAAATTATCCATGGCCTCATTGTCCATAAAAGTAACGTCCGCTTTGGTGGTGGCGGTTTGAGCGTTCCACTCCGTCCAATGAATCTCCAGATCAGGCAAAGCCGAGGTTTTCACCACCTGCTCTACCCGTTCAAAGGTATCGATCATAAATTGACCTTCGACACTCGGACTGGCCTCAACCGATCCATAATCAATCGGTTCATCCAGCTGATACACATGCGTAGACACAAAATCGATGGGCACATCTTTTTCAACACAATGCTCAATCATTTCTTTCACCCACCCGGCATAGGCCGTCGCAGGTCCCCCGACCCGCAATGCGGAATCAATCCCTTTCACCGCAAAAGCCGCAGCATCATACAATTTAAAATACTCTTCAAGCTGATTGTCCGTAAACCAAAAACATTTGAGGTTGGGTTCATTCCACACTTCAAAATACCACTGCTTCACCTCTTCGAGCCCATAGCGTTCAATGCAGTGCTCGGTAAATTTACGTACCAACAATCCCCACTCTTCATACAAACGGGGTGGAGTGACATTCATCTTATAAAAAAACATGGTGGTTTCACCCGACGCCATATCCTTCGGCATAGGATTCAACTCCACAAAAGGTCTCAACCCCATATCCAGCAGGGCATCATAAATTTTGTCTACGTGATGCCATTGAAAACTTAAGGAGCCGTCCTTTCTCCGTTTCACCACCCCCATGTCATCATGAAAAAGCGCATGAAAACGAATGTACTGAAAACCCACCTCTTTTTGCAAGTATCGCAAATGGTCTAAGACATCTTCACGAATCAAATCATAGGCTCGACCCACAGTAATGGTTTTCTTCCAGGGCATGTTCAATGCTTCTGACTGCGACGGGGTAATTTCAATGTTCATACTTTCCTTTTTAACATAAAATAAATTCGGGGCACTCAAACGAATTCAGGCTCATTTAACAAGACATATTGATTCAAATCCAGCCTCCAGAAGATTCATTTTAACCCAGATCTCCGCATACACTCAATACAGCGCACTTAGCGCATGCACCGCCTTGGCCTTCGCTCTTTCAGGAAGCTTGCTTCAATAAAGAACCTAGGGTTAACAGCGAATCTCATTCTTCCCCGTTTTTAAGTTCAACTCCAGACCCTGCCATAAGAATACGCCCTGGGTTTCGGGAGGAAGGTTGACCATTCCCGAACAGCTTTCCCCAGTAAACTCTACGCTTACAAAAATTTCTCCACGCGGATGAGGCAGTATCGCTTCCGCGTGCTTTAGATCTCCCGGTTGCGGGCGAATTTTCACTTCACGAAAACCAGGGGCGACAGGGCAAATTCCCAAAACAGATACAGGAAGATGATAAAGGGGGTGGCTCGACCATGCGTGACAATCGGAACGGGTGGGCTCCAGATGCTCAAACCCAGTTTTAGCGCCCAAGGCCAGCATTTCCTGCCAAGGCCACAGTTCCTTCAGGATTTGCCCCCCTTGACCTAACTGGGCCAAGGCATCAAACAAGTGACTACGCAGCATATAACTCGCAGGAGCAAAGGTTTTATCTTCAAGGCTCAAGGCTATCGCATTGCGGCCAATATCCCCATCAATCGTACCCGAAAGAACCGCCCAAATTTGAGCATGCTGACTAAAACAATCCCCTTTAGATGTATCCTGAAAAACTTGTCGATGATGATCCCAAAATTGATCCAACAAAGCGGCTTGTAAATGAGAGGCTTTGGCTAATGCCGCTTGCGCACGTAGCGGAGAACCTAAAATCATTTCTAGATCAGCAAGATTATGTAAACTGTGCACATAAATTAAATTCATAATCACCGAAATCCCGTCAGCAGCTTCGGGCAAACAACCCTTTGGCCATGCCAGCACCCAATCCCCATAAGTCCACCCAGGAAGCTTCGTCAATAAACCCTCTTCATTTTCAAAAAGCTCAAAGGCATCATGCACCGCACGAACCCCCGGTAAAAATCGACGTAACCAAGTGGCATCATCTCTCCAATAAAGGTAATCTCGCACCATCCAGGTCCAACTTAAACTAAACATGGGGATGAGCTGATCCTCTACGCAAGGAAAACGAGAACAGGTCAATCCGGAAAAGCGGTTACGGGAGTCGTCAAACAACTCAATGGCCCGACGAGGCAATCGATCATCCGAACTTAAGGCATAGGTGGTCAAAATTTCGAGTCGGGTATCAAACACATACATCAACTGTTCATAATGAGGGCAATCCATATAGGTTTCATGCATGCACATTTCCAACCCACGGCGACAAATCGATTTGATGGGATCCAATTTTTCGTCCTGATCACAGCTGAACTCTCCGGTAATCGTCAAGGGATAACCCGTTTCCAGTATACGGAAGCGCTCTATCGTTAAATCCTCCTCTGCCGTACGAATCCGCAACAAAATATAACGACCCGCACGCCACCAATGTGACCGCAACACGGAGCTCAACGAGCCATCAGCCCAAAAAGTATCGGAAAGCCCCCGAAAGGTTTTGCCAAGCACTTCATCCCGATGCCCTTTAACCACTCCCCCTTCTTCCTTTTCAAACAAAGCCTCAGTCCAATCCCAAACCAGCTCAGCTCCTCGCCCCCCACTCAAGGTCCATTCAGGAAAACCACAATGATACTCTTCCAGATCGATCAAACAGCTATATTCAGTATGTGCAGGAATCGTAACTGCGGTCTGCGTCGACCATGCCTTTTGCCAGGTTGCAAGATCAGGATGCGTCATATCCTCAGAGTTAAAACGATAAAGCGGATGCTCACCCCCATTGGCAAGAATAAAATGTGGCACCACAGCCCTTACCTTCCCCGGATGTATGGGTTGGCATTTTTGCTCCGGTAACCGAGCAGGACGCAGCATATAAACGCCTTGAGGGGAGCCCCAATGAAAAGCCTCAGACAGAGAATCTAAAATTTTTGCGGGATGAAATATCCGGCGGCTATTCATTTTTTGCGCATCTACATGCACGCCACCTCCGACGCCAAAACTAGCAGGGTACGCCCGCGCCCTTTCCATATGGAGCCCCTCAACTTCAGCGACCTTCCACAACCCAATACCCGTATTCAGTTGAGAAGACATCTCTCCTTCCGAAGCCAAGATAAATCCAGGTCCTCGTGAATCTCTTGCCAGTGGCGCCATCAATCGACCTGCCCCCAACCACCATGCAAAGACCTCCAAACAATGATCGCCTTGAGAGAGCCCCTCTAGTTTGAAACTCGAAAAGGCATAGGCATCCTTAGATGAAGCTTCTGGACCTCTGGCAATGAGATGCCCATCTAAATAGACCTCTGCATAGTGATTGCAAGAAAAATGAAGCAGCACGGCTTCGGGGCCTTCAGCCACAAACCCAGATCTAAAATGCAGAAAAACTGGCCGATTTTCCCCAAACTCAGGATGCCAAATCCAGCTGGCGTCATCCACCGGATATCGTCTGAGAATACCTGCATCATAAGGCCCCAGATCCTTCAGAAAGCGTTTCGTACAGCGAAATGAAGGCGGTGATGAGGTATATGGATGGATCATAGCCAAAAAACAACCCCATCCAAACTGACAAAACAATAGTTAAAGACTGAAAACTGTAGTCAGGCGTCCCAACGCTGTGCTTAGGTCACATTCAGAGTTTTATCGGCTTACTGTATTATTTCCTAACCGACATAGATTTAGATCTATTTTTTACGTCTTCCTGCAACAAATAAGCCTCCTAATCCCAAAAACAACAGTACAACACTGCTAGGCTCGGGGACAGCGAAGAGTTGCACCTCGGATAGCCCCACCTCGTTCGTTCCATGGTTCGAATCCACTTCGATCGCCAAGTATCGCGCCGTAACGCCTCCGAGGGCGACGGTGTTTGCCGCAGGGGCCACGTAGCCATCGGTGCCAGGTGCCTGCTCGAAGGTAACGCCACCTCCTACCTGAGACCAGCCATTGCTACTGAAGTCAAAGTTACCACTTTCGTCGACAGGAATGGTTCCTGCAGTGGTTACCCATATTTTCGCTTCATTGACGCCGCGCCGGAGATATTTAGCCTGACCACTTTCGTTGTAGTTCCACACTCTGATTGAATCGAGATCGTAAGCTGCGGCCATGTCCACCAACACCCACGACTCAGATATATCGACATTCGGATCGGTCAACCACATGTGATCGTTAGGACTGGTGTCATGTTCGTAGTCGCTACCGTTGAAGCTCAGCCCTGCGCCGTTGAAAGCGGAAATCGGTGTGCGATAATCACCGTTGGCCCATGTGGAGGCGCGGGCGGTAAATGAAGAGCTATCAATCAGCTCCGCCGCCTGTGATAAGGTCGATAGCCCAAATGCCACAAACAACACGAGGCACACAGGAAAAGAAAGAAGGGTGGGTTTCATAGAATAAGTCCTTTAGCTAGGGTTCGCACCCCATGATAACAACCTTTCAGGGTATGTGTCAATGCATACCCACCCCCTGTGAGCAGGGGTATAAAAATGGTCAAAAACGGCCGAGTTGAAAATGCCCGTTTCAAGGGGGAAAAGATTGAACCACCCGCTTCGTTGGAGGACACGGAAACCCGTATGTAGGGAAGGAACGCGGCGAGACCCAAAATTCCCAAAAAAAAACTTCGGCATCTCCTTCCGTTTACTTCCAGCGATGGGTTTGTCGGAAATAGACCGGTATGGGTTCGGCAAACCGGGGGAGTTCAAGGGCTCGCCGAACCATGCCGCCATCTGCATGGCCTCCGTGCCCTCCTGCCAAGCGGACGGTAAAAAATAATGGCATCCACGGACTCGGCTTAGGCGAACCCCTTACAACAGTACAGAATTGTAAATTTCCTCCAAATTAAACCTAAAATTACGTCAAAAAAGCTTGAAAGAATCAAAAGGGCCCATTTCCGACACATCCGAAAATTTAAAAAGAGGCCTTTTGCGCGAATCCTGCCTTTTTTTACTTCCAAAAGGAAGACTCAGGGGTATAGGTGTTGGTCGGTTGCTTTCATGTTTGCACCCACCCTTTGCCTATATTTTTTCAGGTGAAGGTCTCTTCCATTTTGAACCTGTACACGAGGATGTATGAGCGACGCCCACGACCAAATTGAACTTCAGGAATGGCAACAATCTCTTAGAGATGTGTTAGCCCTCTCAGGCCCAGATCAGGCTAAGAACATTTTGTTGGCACTCCAAGCCGAAGCCCAAAAAGCGGGCCTCAGCTTTGAGCACCCCCTGAACACTCCTTATATTAACACCATCCCCGCGTCCCAGCAGAACCCCTACCCCGGTAGTCGTGAAGTAGAACGGCGCATCAAGAGTATTGTGCGTTGGAACGCCATGGCCATGGTCACCCGCGCCAACAAACAGTTGGATGGTATCGGGGGACATATCTCCACATACGCTTCTGCAGCAACTCTTTATGAGGTTGGATTTAACCACTTTTGGCATGGCGCTTCCGAGAACCATCCCGGTGATTTGGTGTTTTTCCAAGGACATGCCTCTCCCGGCATTTACGCCCGTGCTTTCGTAGAAGGTCGTCTGTCGGAACAAAAATTAAACAACTTCCGTCGTGAACTCGCTCCTGGTGGCGGCTTAAGTTCTTATCCCCATCCTTGGTTGATGAAGGATTTCTGGAAATTCCCCACCGTATCCATGGGTCTCGGACCTTTGATGGCGATCTATCAAGCCCGTTACATGAAATACTTGGAAAATCGGGGACTGATCCCTAAAACCAACCAGAAAGTATGGTGTTTTATTGGTGACGGTGAGTCCGACGAACCCGAAACCACGGGTTGTATCAGCATCGCCGGTCGCGAAAAGCTCGATAACCTGGTTTTCGTTCTCAATTGTAACCTCCAACGTTTAGATGGACCTGTTCGCGGAAACGGCTCGATCGTTCGCGAAATGGAAGCCCGCTTCCGCTCCGCCAACTGGAACGTCGTGAAATGTCTGTGGGGCTCAGAATGGGATCCCCTGCTTGAGCGCGATCAAACCGGTGCATTGGTTCGCCGTTTTGAAGACACCGTAGATGGACAATTCCAAAAATACTCGGTTTCTGATGGCGCCTATGTTCGCGAAAACTTCTTCAAAGGTGAAGAACTACAAAAATTGGTCTCCAACATGGCCGACCAAGAACTCAAGAAATTGAAACGCGGTGGTCACGATCCCGTGAAAGTCTACAACGCCTACAAACAGGCTTCAGAATCTGATGGACGTCCGACCATCGTCATTGCCAAAACCGTAAAAGGATATGGACTGGGCGAAGCCGGCGAAGGCAAAAACATTGCCCACAACCAGAAAAAACTCAACGAAGACGAATTGCTCAGCTTCCGCACCCGCTTTGGGATTCCCATTAGTGACGAAGAAGTTAAAAATGCTCCCTTCTACAAACCGGCAGAAGACAGTATCGAAATGGAATACATGCGCGATCGTCGTGCCGCCTTGGGTGGTCATGTTCCGAGTCGCGTTTCCGTCACCAAAGCCATCGACCTTCCTCCGTCTAAAATTTATGATGAATTTTATGAAGGCACCGGAGACCGCGAAGCGTCCACGACCATGGTGGTCGGACGTATCGTCAGTAAACTCCTGAAAGACAAAGGTGTAGGCAAGTTGATCGTTCCAATCATCCCTGACGAATCCCGTACCTTCGGGATGGAATCTCTGTTCAGCCAATGCGGAATTTACGCACCGACCGGACAGCTCTACACCCCGGTTGATCGTGATCAGCTCATGTATTACAAGGAAGCCAAAGACGGTCAGTTGCTGCAGGAAGGCATCAACGAAGCCGGTGCGGGCGCCAGTTGGGTTGCCGCAGGTACCGCCTATTCGGTGTACGGTGTAAACTCGATTCCGTTCTACATTTTCTACTCCATGTTTGGTTTCCAACGCATTGGCGATTTGATTTGGGCCGCGGCGGATAGTCGTACCAAAGGTTTCCTCATCGGCGGAACCGCCGGACGCACCACCCTGAACGGTGAAGGCCTCCAGCACGAAGATGGTCACAGTCATGTGATTTCTTCCACCGTGCCCAACTGCAAAAGCTATGACCCTGCTTATGCCTACGAAATGGCCATCATCATCGAAGAAGGGATTCGCGAAATGTACCACGAAGGCAAAGACGTCTTCTACTACATCACTGCGATGAACGAAAACTACGTGATGCCCCCCATCCCCAAAGGCGATAATGTCAAAGAAGGCGTCATCAAAGGATGTTACAAATTCACAGGACCTAGCGGCAAAAAGAAAGCCCAGGCCAACTTGCTCGGATCAGGTACCATCCTGAACGAAGTGGTCAAAGCCGCTGA
The DNA here is from genome assembly GCA_029719485.1 of Kiritimatiellota bacterium B12222. GTDB lineage: Bacteria > Verrucomicrobiota > Kiritimatiellia > SS1-B-03-39 > UBA6053 > UBA6053. The sequence continues at coordinate 3,734,818 of CP120722.1, forward strand.
AATCCTGCGGAACGATTACAAAGTCGAAACCAACGTCTTCTCCGTCACCAGTTACAAAACACTGACTGATGATGCCTGGGAATGCGACCGTTGGAATCTCCTGCATCCCGAAGCCGAGCCTAAAGTACCTTACGTTCAAGAACTCTTCAGCGGTGAGCCCGATGTGTTTGTCACCAGCAGTGATTACATGAAAACCTTGCCCGACACCTTGGCACGCTGGATTCCCGGCGAATTGCAAACCCTCGGAACCAACGGCTTCGGTCGCAGTGAAAGCCGCGAAGCGTTACGGGACTTCTTTGAAGTCGATCGTAAATACGTGGTGCTCTCCACGCTCACCTTATTGGTGAAGAAAGGAGAACTCAAAAAAGATGTCCTGACCAAAGCAATTAAAGATTTAGGCATTGATTCAGAGAAACTCAATCCCTTGCAGGCCTAATCGAAGGAGACAGAACTTATGGCTACTGAGATGAAAGTGCCCGCATTGGGCGAAGGCGTAGAAGGCGGAAAAATCCTCACTCTCGAGGTCGCCGTTGGCGATCAAGTGACAGAAGGACAGACCCTCTTTGAACTCGAAACTGGAAAAGCGACTGTAGAAGTTCCCGCTTCAGCTGACGGGGTGATTGAATCCCTGACCGTTGGCGAAGGCGATGAACTTTCTGTAGGCGATGTGTTCGGCACCCTCGCGGGTGGTGAAGCAACAGCAACCGATTCCTCCGATCAACCCGAAGCCCCTGCAGCCCAAGAGGACTCCTCTGACGCTGAAGAAGCTGAAACGGAAGAAGAGGATGAGGACGAAGCTGAAGAAGCTGGCGAAGCTTCCGAAATCAACATCGAAGTTCCCGCATTAGGCGAAGGCGTCGAAGGCGGTACCGTGGTCTCCATGGATGTTGCTGCAGGTGATGAAGTCAGCGAAGGCCAAACCCTTTTCGAACTCGAAACCGGTAAAGCCACTGTTGAAGTCCCCGCCCCCGCGTCGGGAACCCTCAACAACCTCAGCGTTTCTGAAGGCGACGAAATTAAAGTCGGCGACAGTATTGGGACCATGACCGGAAAAGGCTCAGCCCCTCAAAAGGTGAAAAAAGCCAAAAAGAAAACGGACAAAACCCAAACCAAACCTGTGAAAGCCGAAGCGAGTAGCCCCAGTGCCCCTGTAGCACCTTTGCAAGCTGCGGCCGCTCGCCCCAACAACTCTCCTGTACCCGCCTCCCCTTCTGTGCGTAAATTCGCACGTGAAATTGGCGTAGATATCAACCAGGTTCCCGGAAACGGACCTCGTGGACGTATCCAAATGCAGGACGTGAAAGCATGGTCCAAACAGTTGCATCAGCAACAAAGTGCAGCCCCTGCCGTTGCGGCGGCACCCGTCAAAAAAGTTCCCCTTCCTGACTTCTCCAAATTTGGTAAAGTCGAGAAAGAGAAAATGAACGCCATTCGCCGCATGACCGTCGATCATATGGACAACTGCTGGAGCACCATCCCGCATGTGACCCAATTTGACGAAGCGGACGTTACGGATCTGGAAGCCCTGCGGAAGAGCTTCCAACCCAAAGCCGAAAAAGCCGGAACCAAATTGACCATGACCGCCATGCTCATCAAGATCATGGGATCAGCCCTCAAAGCCTTCCCCACCTTTAACGCCTCCATCGATTCCGAAAACGAAGAGATCATCTACAAAAAATATTTCAACGTCGGTTGCGCAGTCGACACTCCCAAAGGTTTGGTAGTGCCCGTCATTCGCGGCGTAGACGGTTTGAATATGATTGAGATCAGTAAAGAACTCGGAGATATGGCCGGCAACATGCGCGACGGGAAAATTAATCCCAGCATGTTGCAGGGCGGATGCATCACCCTCTCCAATTTGGGTGGTCTCAGTGGCAAACACTTCACGCCAATTGTGAACGGACCCGAAGTTGCGATTTTGGGTGTCGGACGCGCCAGCATGAAACCCGTGTGGCAAAATGGGGAATTTGTTCCTCGTTTGATGATGCCACTTTCCCTTTCTTACGACCATCGATTGATTGACGGCGCCAACGGCACCCGATTCATGCGCTGGATCGTAGATGCGATTGAACAACCCCTCCTCATCTCACTTGAAGGATAAGAATAATTATGAGCAATGAAACCTGTGATCTGGTAGTAATTGGTGGTGGCCCCGGAGGTTATCCGGCTGCATTTTACGCCGCGGACCTTGGACTGAATGTTACCGTTATTGACAAAGAATTGAATCCCGGTGGTGTCTGCCTGTTTAAAGGCTGTATCCCTTCTAAAGCCTTGTTGCATGTGGCCAAATTGGTCACAGAGATGAAAGAAGCCAAAGAATGGGGCGTCAACATCGGTTCTGTTGATGTGGATATTGATAAACTGCGGAGCTTTAAAGAAGGCGTTGTCAATAAATTGACCGGCGGTCTGGGCATGCTTTCCAAGCAACGCAACGTGACCTTTATTCAAGGTACCGCTTCCTTTATTGATAACAAAACCTTGAGCGTTGAAACCGCAGATGGCGAAACCAAAGAACTCAAGTTCGATAAAGCCATCATTGCTACGGGTTCTCGTCCTACCCAAGTTCCCGGCCTTTCCATTGACTCCCCACGGGTCGTCGATTCTACAGGCGCCTTGGAACTCCCCTTCAAACCTAAATCGTTGCTCGTCATCGGTGGCGGATATATCGGTTTGGAAATGGGATCAGTCTATCAAGCCCTCGGCACTGAAATCACCGTGGTTGAAATGACAGCGAATCTCTTGCCAAGTGCTGACCGCGATTTGGTACAACCCTTGCAGAAAATGCTCAAAGGCCGCTTCAAAGAATTCAAGATGAAGACCAAGGTCGCAAAACTTGAAGATGTCGGCGAAAGCGTCAAAGTCACTTTCGAAGATGACAAAGGCAACGTCACCGAAGAGAATTACGAAATGGTATTGATGTCCATCGGTCGTCGTCCCAACTCTGCCGGATTTGGCATTGAAAACACTGACGTAAAAGTCAATGCAGGCGGATGGATTGAAACCGACAGCCAACGTCGCACCCATGAGTCCAACATCTGGGCCATTGGTGATGTCGCAGGTGAGCCCATGCTCGCTCACAAAGCCACCTACGAAGGTAAAGTTGCCGTACAGGCCATCATGGGCAAACGCTCTATCTATGACCCCGCAGCGATCCCTGCTGTGGTCTTCACCGATCCTGAAATTGCCTGGGCCGGTTTGACCGAACTCGAAGCCAAAGATCAAGGAATCGCCATCAAAGTGGCTAAATTCCCTTGGGCGGCTTCCGGACGGGCCACCACCCTCGACCGTAGCGATGGACTCACCAAATTGATCACCCACCCCGAAACCGAACAAATTCTCGGAATTGGAATCTGTGGCCCCGGTGCTGGCGAGTTAATCGCAGAAGGTACCTTGGCCATCGAAATGGGTGCCACCGTTGAAGACTTGAGCTTGACCATTCACCCGCATCCGACGCTGTCGGAAACGGTAATGGAATCTGCGGAGGCCTACTACGGCCACAGCCCGCATTTCTATCAGCCCAAGAAAAAGAAATAAGTTTTCCGACCTTCGGAAAAACATTTCCAAGCCGTTCCGACCTTCGGAACGGCTTTTTTGTGTCCTCACTTCTCCCCAAATCCGCTCCCCTCCCAAGCTTGCCTGGGAGGAGGCAGGACTTTTCGAAAACGCGGCACACCCCAAAGCCAGCTCCCCTCCACAGCTTGCCTGGGAGGAAGCGGGACTTTGCGGAAACACGACCCACCACCAAAGCCAGCTCCCCTCCACAGCTTGTCTGGGAGGAAGCAGGACTTTTCGAAAACGCGTCTCAACCCAAAGCCAGCCCCCCTCCACAGCTTGCCTGGGAGGAAGTAGGACTTTGCGCCAACACCTTGCCCCGAAACCTCCACAGTCGTCGCTACACCCCTCAGACAAGCTGAGGGGCGGCGTTCATTAGTTTTTCAGCTGCTTTACACACAGTCGTTGCTACACTCGGGCAAGCCAAGTGGCGGCAGTGGTTGTCAGCCCCCCAAACCAGCTCCCCACACAAAAACTCTTTGTGTTCCATCAATTCTGTTCTATATTTTCCTCATGAAAAAACTGATCCCCCTCCTGTTCCTCATTTTAGCCCTTCCCCTCTTCGCCACCGAAGATACCGCCACCATCGTTTCTGAACTCATTACGATGACCAACCATTCGGGTGCGGAGTTCATTCGCAACGGTAAAACCCATAGTGCGCAAGAAGCTTCGGAACATCTTGAGAAAAAATACAAACACTTCCTCAAAAAGGGAAAAATCAAAACCCCAGAAGATTTCATCAAATATGCCGGCACCAAAAGTTTGGTCAGCGGAAAATATTACATGCTTAAATTTCCGGATGGTACTGAAGAAAAGAGCGCCACCTGGCTTACCGCGCAATTAGCGAACATCCGGGCCGAAGACGAGCAACATCATTGAGCTGTGGGCCATTTACTTTGGAGCTAACACAGCCCCGAAAAAATCTCCGACCCACTTCAAGAGGGTCGTTTTTTTTGCCTTCTCATTGACCTCTGACTTTTGAGCCCGATCAGCTCAATCAGTAGGAGTACCCGAAGCCACTTCCTCAGGAAACGCGCCTTACCTTCGTCCCGCCTTTAGCGGCGACGACTCATGTGTAACAAAGACCCGAAAGCGCCTACCAATAAAATCAGGCTACTCGGTTCAGGGATCACATTGATTTCCATCGCGCCCAGATAGATAAAATCATAACCATTGTCGTTGGCAGCATCCGGAGTCATGGTCAGGGTGATTTTACCGGATTCATTCGGAGAAATGCCTGAAACCGCAGTGGTATTTACAATATTATTTGAAGGGTTCAACGTAGCAGAACCACTATTTCCACCCGCAAAACTATAAAGGGTACTGCGGTTGTCATTTGCCCCCATGCGACTGGCATACATGGTGAAATCATAGGTTTTGGATAAATCCAATCCCTCGAATATCAATACCACCATTGCATCTTGCCCAGAGGACCAAGAATCATTCGCATCAAATAAACTGTTTTTCGTGGCACTAGAACTGAAGGGCGCCGGAGAAGTCGTGCCACCATTATTGGTACCATCAAACCAATTGCTGCTGTAAAGAGAAATGCCAGTACTCAGATTATCCTCATCCACTAAATCTGTAAGCAGTGCAGTAGAGTCATTTACAAAAAGACCATCCGTCACATTGTTATAAGTGGGAGATCCCGTGCTTCCGCCACCAAAATCAATTAATATGGGGGTTGCAGTCACTAGCGATACACAGGCCGTCAACGAAAGAAAAAATACCACGGTTTTATTCATAAACAAAAATTTATATGAGTGGGCACCATAGTCAATGAAATACCCAGTTACAGCTTCAGTATCACTTCCAAGGGAAAATGATCAGAGCCGTTTGAGGGGCCGATCCTGCGCGCCGATATCGCAAAGTCATCGCTGTGTAACAGATGATCCAGGGGCGTCCATAAGAGTGGGATAAAACTCGGCCATGTGGGCTGCACTCCGAAGCCTTGCATGGAGTTCTGGAGTCCTGAAACCACCACCAGATCTTTAAACACCGGTGACCAAGGAGAGGTATTGAGGTCCCCAACTAAAATCACGGGGCCTCCACTATCCCCTAGAAACGACGCAATTTCTGCAAGTTGACGGTCTCGTAAATCCGTATATCCTTTGTCGACCGGGGGCATGGGATGGGTGGCCAACAAAAAGATCTTTTGACCCTCATGCATCAGCTCCACTCCTAAACTGGGAAGTATTTCGTCGGTGAAAAAGAAGACTTCTTCACTGACAAATGGCCGTCGGGAAAGAAGCGCCATCCCAAAGTTATCTTCGCGAACCTCCGCCATTTGATAGGGATAATCCTCGCGTAAAGCCTCTTGTAGTTTCACCCAGCGGGAACTGAATTCCTGAATCACCACGACATCCGCATCCCCCTCTTTCAGATACGCCAACACCCGATCCGGGTCACCTGTACTGCTATTCACATTGCATAACACGACCTTGAGGTCGGTACCCTCTCCTGACTCAAGCGGAAAGTAAAAGGGAACAATTTCACTTAATGTAAGCAGTAAAAAAGGCAAAAAAACCAAGCTCAGCTTCTTGCGTTTCGAGCAAAGGATCAGCAGTATCGCCAACAAAATACAGCAGGCAAACTGTAGTCTAAAATGACTGAACACATCCAAAAACCAATGTAAACGGGCGAGATATGGCAGCACAGATGCGATACACACCAACAGCCCTGACGTAAACACCGCGCCAAAAAAGAAATCGGGCAAACGCTGCTTTGAGAAGTTCATCAAGTGCTTGTTAAACCTGCCTACAACACCATTTTCACCCCTTCCACCGCGCGGAAGGTTTGATCAATGTTATGCATTTCTTCTTTGGAGTCGACCACCGTACTCACTTGGAAAGTAATATATTTTCCGCTGCTACTTTGATTGCCTGACTTAATTTTATCCGCCAACCCCAATTCATCGGCGACCACCATCACGTGGGCGGACACCTCCATACTGGAATCACAGACAATGCGATAATGTACTTCTACCGGAAATTTTATTTCTTCATCACCAAATTGACATTCGCTCATTCCGTCTCCTTTTCGGATTCACTTTGACGTTTCACTTCTTCCCCTTTGAGCATCTCATGCGCAGCATGTAAAGTGGGAAGAATACGATTCCGATGTGGACTGTGTGCCAGCGCCTCATAGAGCGCTGCATCGTCAAATTCTCCGGGAGCCTCTCCCGCAAACCAGGCGCCCGCATTGCCAAACATGTTGTAACGTGCTTTCGCAAACTCCACCATATCCATGGATTTCGCCCAGGTATAGAGACGCAGAATCTCACGAATATGTATCCCCCCGGGAGTGCGTTCTGGCGTAGGGATACCCGCCGCGTAGGTTCGATGCCAGCCCGGCACAAAATGGGCATCCACTTCCTTCAAAATCTTCGCGGCAATGGAGGCACTGACCGCTTCACGTTCATCATACCATTTCAGCCCGTCCATATGGAGTTCATATTCACTGGCCTTGGAGACCCCCAAACTCAGGGTATGCACCTCGGGCCGACTCAAACAATACATGGCATTAAATTGCATGGGATGAAGCGGGGAACAAAAATCGACCATCTTCGGGGTAGGTTCCCACAACCGTCCCCCTTTGTCGTTGGGACTAATAATAAAAATCCCCATATCTTGATGAACCGCAGCCTGAATCGCGCTCCAATTATCATGATTCACAAAGTACCAATGCACATTCATATAGTCGAAACAGCCACTGAAGGCCGCCTGCATAATTACATCGGCAGGACCATGGGTAGAAAAGCCCAAAAACCGAATGCGCCCTTGCTCCCGCCACTTCAGCATTTGCGGAACCGCATACTCCAAACTGCGCGCCAACTCTTCATGCGTATTGATCCCATGAATGGACAACAAATCGACATGATCCAATTTAAGATAGCCCATACTGGTCTCAAACGATTGCTTAAACTGCTCAAGGTCTTCCCCCACCCCAATTTTCGTTTGCACAATCAATTTTTCACGTGGGATCTCTCCAAAAACCTCCCCCAACTGCGCCTCGGAACTGCCATACCCCCTGGCCGTTTCAATATGTGGAATCCCTTGGGCCAGAGAGCGTTGCACACACTCCCTTACATTTTGAGTGGATTCTTTCTGAATCTCTTCGGGGCTTAAATCTTTCCAGTCCTGCTGATAGCGCATCCCCCCCGTACTAAAAACCGGCATTTGTAATTCAGTGCGACCAAAACGGCGAGTAGGAACTTGAACAGGCGTTATCATACACTAGTCATAATCCATAGACATAGGATCGGCAAGAACACAGCCTCAAAGATTTCAATAGGCTTAGGCGTTGACACTTGAATTTGTAGCCGTATACAGTGCCAAACTTTGAATTTCAGCGAATGATATTCAGTTGCGGACAAGGAACCTAAACGTGCCAAAAAAAACTTCTACAAAAGCAGCATCTCCTCAATCGAAAGCAGGTAGCAAAAGCAAACCTGCAAAGAAAACGATTTCAAAAAAGGCCACCAAGCCAGTAGCCAAGAAAAAGACAGCGGCCGCTGCAAAGAAGAAAACCATCGCCAAAAAAGCACCCGCGAAAAAGAAAACGGTTGCCAAAAAAGTCGCGACGAAGAAAAGCGCAGCGCCAAAAGCGGGCAGTAGCAAAAAAACCGGCAGCAAAAAAACTGCGGTAAAAAAAGCGTCTCCGGCAACCAAAACCCCTCCGCCCAAAGGGCCTGCTGGACGCCTGAGAGCCCGGCAAGAAAAACCAGCACTTTCCACTACCCCCCGCGGTAAACCGTTAAATAAACGGGAATTAAAGAAATTCGAAAAAATTCTCATGGAATTGCGTGAACGTCTTCAAGGAGACATCCGCTTCCTGACCACAGACAATCTGCATCGTGCCGGACGTGAAACCGGTGCGGATCTTTCGGGTTCCGCCCAACATTCTGCAGACCACGGCACCGACAATTTCGATCGTGAATTTGCCTTAAGTTTAGCCAGTACCGAGCAGGACGTTCTCTACGAAGTCGATGAAGCACTCATGCGGATTCAAGAAGGCGGGTATGGGATTTGTGAAATGACCGGCGTACAAATTGAACGCGCCCGTTTGGAAGTAATCCCCTACACCCGTTATAGCGTACAAGCTCAGGCCAAAATGGAGCAGAGCCGTGCGAAATACCGCCCCTTTGCCCAGACCTTTAAAGGGTGGTAATGTCTGAAGAGCCCCAGCGCCCTTCGCCTCCACCTCGCTGGCCCTTGGCTATTGCGTTTGTGGCTGCAGTTGCGGATCAGCTATCCAAAAAATGGGTCCTGAACAATTTCGACCTCTACGAAACCAAAGAAGTCATTCCAGGAGTCTTTGATTTCACCCGCACCTACAACACAGGCGCGGCCTTCAGTCTTTTCAAAGAACACCCCATGCCACTGACCATCTTTTCGATGTTGGTCTTTTGCATGATGATCTTGTTTCGGGATAAACTTTTTGCCCGCACCAAACTGGAACAAACCGCCTTTGGTCTCATTTCAGGTGGCGTTATCGGCAATATCACCGACCGCATGCAGCATCAACATGTGATTGATTTCCTCAATTGGTATTGGGGATATGATTGGCCCATCTTTAATCTCGCAGATAGCTTCATCTGCATTGGCGTCGGACTGTACTTTATTTCACAGTTTGTGAACAAACCCAAAGTCGCATGAGCACCGTCACCCCACTGTATTTCCTCAGTGGACCCACCGCTTCGGGCAAAACCACGGTCGCTCATCACTTGGCCGAGCGCCTCAACCTTCGCCTGCTCTCCGTCGACTCCATGATGGTATATCGGGGCATGGACATCGGCACGGCCAAACCAACGGCAGAAGAAATTTCACGCTATGACTATGCAGGCGTAAACCTGATCGATGCCGGCACCCCCTTTTCCACAGGAAAATGGCTACGCGCCATATGTGAACAGCTCGATGAGCGCCCGACCCTGGCCGTAGGCGGCACTGGATTATACTACCGGGCCTTGATCGACGGACTCACGCCTGAGTCAACCCGCGATCAAAAACACCGGTCACGTAGCGTCGAAGAATTGCAAAAAGAGATCCGTCAGCGGAACCCCGAAGTTCTCCAACAGCTCGCGGACCCCGAAAACCAACGACGTTTAGAAAGAGCATTGGCCTGGCTGGAATCAGGACAAACCCCTCCCAGAATGTGGGCAGAACGTGCAGGCTTCCCCCTCCCGGTACTGCGACGCCCTACCGAGATTTTAAATGAGCGTATTGAGCAACGTATACGTGTGATGTTCCAAACAGGCCTGCTCAAAGAAACGCAAACTTTACTCAACGCAGGCGCATTAACAGGAACCGCGGCCCAGGCGATCGGATATCAAGAAGCGCAAGCCGTGATCCATCAGACCTGCACACTCGAACAAGCCATCACCCAACTGGCCACCCGCACCCGCCGCTACGCCAAACGGCAACGCACCTGGTTCAGAAATCAAATGGACGCCCGCTGGGTGGATGTAGAAAATGAGCACTCCACAGAATTAATCGCTGACAAAGTTGCAGGTCTATGGGAGGATACAGGCCCCTTCCTCTTCGAACACCCTGTCAATGACTGACTCCGAGCACCCTTATTACACCACCAAAGAACTTCCCCCACGCCTGCAGCCACGGGAAATGTTTGATAGACTAGGTGCAGAGCACGTGCCCGACGAGGTACTCTTGGCCATTCTATTGCGTTTCGGCACCAAAGGAAATAATGTTGTCGACCTCTCCCGGGAACTCCTTCGACATTTTGGCTCTCTCACCGCCTTGGTCAGAGCAAAACCCTCCGAGTTCATCAAACTCAAAGGCATCGGCCCCACCAAAGCCCGCGAACTCAAAACCGCGCTCGAATTGGCCCGCAGACTCAGTCAGGAACAGGCCGAAAGCGCCCCCATGATCCAGAGCCCTGACGACGCAGCGCGATTATTAAGAGAGCAAGCACGTGAACTGGATCACGAACGATTTTGGGTATTCCCCTTAAGCGTGCGAAACGAATTAAAATGCCCTCCGCTTATCGTCACCCAAGGCACCTTAAACGCCAGCTTGGTGCATGCCCGGGAAGTATTTCTACCCGCGATTGAATACAGAGCGGCAGGCATTCTGGTCGCCCACAACCATCCCTCAGGCAATACCAGCCCTTCACCTGAAGACCTCAAAGTCACCCGAGATCTCATCGCCGCAGGCAAAGTCATCGGCATCAAAGTACTGGATCACATCATTGTGGGGCGCATGATGCCCGGACAGGAAAACTATTTTTTAAGTTTACGGGAAAGCGGATTGGTCAATTTTGACGGAAATTGACCTTTGACCACGACCTCCATCGTTCCATGGGGCACCACCGCGCCCTGTTTCACATGAAATCAATCATTGCACTTGTGAAAAATAACAGCTAAACATGCGCTTTACACGATTCTCAAGACCTACGCAGAACTTTCCATGCAAGATATGCAGAAAAAAGGTTTGCCAGCGTTCAGGAAAACTGTATATAAATCCCCCTTTCACAATTTTCTAACTCTCCCACATCAGGAAGAATCACATGTCTGTACGTATCCGCTTAACCCGCATGGGGAATCGCAACAATCCATTTTATCGTATCATTGTCGCTAACAGTGCCAATGCTAACAAAGGCAAAGCTATTGAATTTTTGGGCACCTATGATCCCAAAGGTGGCGGACGCACTGTTTTAAAGAAAGCACGTTATGATTACTGGTTGAGCGTGGGTGCAATTCCTTCCGACACCGTTCGTTCTTTGATTGACCGTGCGATTGAGCATGCAACGACTGTAACCAAACCTTCTAAAGCTACTGAAGAAGTCGCCGAAGAAAGTGCTGTCGAAGAAACGGTTGCTGCTGCAGAATAAGTAATCGCGGACTGCAAAAGTCCGCTTTCCTCTCCAAATCCTCCATGGAAAAAATGCTCCTCAATATACTGCGGGCACTGGTGCAAGCACCGGAGGATTTGGATATACAGGAAATTCGCGGCGCTCATACCACCTTTGTGGAAATACGCTGCGCGCCAGCCGATGTGGGATGTATCATCGGCAAAAACGGCAAAACCATCAGTGCGATTCGGGTATTGATCAATGCGATCACTCGGGGAGATGACAGAATCGTACTGGAAGTCATCGAACCGGAACATTAAGTTCCCCTTCCCCACTTCCCCACTTCCCCATGCAGATTGATGTGCTGACCATCTTTCCAGAAATGCTTCAGGGCTATCTGGAACAATCGATGATGAAACGGGCCTCCGAAATGGGGGCCGTTACTTTTAACTACATCAACCCTCGTGATTTCACAACCGATGTTCATCACTGTACCGATGATCGCCCTTATGGGGGTGGACCGGGCATGGTGATGAAACCCGAGCCTCTGTTTGCTGCCATTGAGTCTATACGACGCCCCGAAAGTCGCGTCATCTACTTATCCCCACAGGGGCATCCCTTCAAGCAAGCACGCGCAGAAGCCTTGGTGAACAGCGCGCACTTAATCTTGCTCTGTGGTCACTACGAAGGTGTGGACGAACGGGTCATTGAAACCCTGGTCGACGAAGAAATCAGCATTGGGGATTACGTGCTCACCAACGGTGCGCTCGCCGCAGCCGTGGTCATTGATGCCGTCGTACGCCTTATTCCCGGTGTGCTGGGTGGTGGCGCCGATGCAACCGCTCAAGAGAGCTTCAGCAGTGGCATTCTTGATCACCCTCACTACACCCGTCCCGTGGAGTTTAGAGGCATGCAGGTGCCCGAAGTGCTCCTCTCAGGCAATCATGCCGCCATCAACGCATGGCGCCTTCAGCAGGCCACAAAGAAGACCCAACGCGTTCGACCGGATTTGCTGTAACACCGACATTCTGGTCTGTGACCGAGGACGGTTCAACCGCACTCGCAAAAAAAGCACAATCCCGCAAAAGCAAAACAAGTCCCCAGCGCCCCACCAGCCTCAGCTAGCTTCCTGAGCCTCCCCAGCCCCCCCTGCCTCACCAAGTCACCAAGCTTCCCCTCCCCAGCCTCCCGATCATCCCTCACCAACCAAAGAGGCTCCAGCAAAAAATAAAGCGCGTCTTTTATGACGCGCTTTATTTATATCACCACCTTTATGAGGTGGTTTGCAAGGGCGGCGTTGCCGCCCTCGATCAACAGACAGGAAGTCTGTGTTGCTCTTATCCTTTTACCGCACCAGCAGCCAAGCCTTTCACGAACAGGCGCATGGTGAACAAGAAAATCAGGACCATCGGAATACTGGCAATGGTGAAACCGGACATCAAAGCGCCCCAATCTTTCACATATTCACCATCCATCCGCACCAATCCTACCGCAAGCGTAAGCATGCTATCGTCACGCATCACGATCAAAGGCAGAATATAGTCATTCCACAGACCAATGAACTGCAGAATACCCAAGGTAGAGAGTACAGATCCGGACATCGGCAACACAATGTGATAGACCTGCTTGATCGGAGTTGCGCCATCCACTTCCGCCGCATCAAAGAGATCTTGAGGAATATCTTCAATGAAGTTACGCAGAATGAAAATCTGTACCACTTGACCACCAGTCACGTACACCACCATCAGTGCGTAAAAGGTGTTGAGGAGAGACAAACTTTTCAACAGCATGAACAAAGGCACCAAGTTGGCAACACCGGGCATCAGCATCAATACCAGAAAGAAGTACCACAGGAATTTATGTCCCGGCATACGATAACGGGCAAAGAAGAAAGCCGCATTGAGTGACAACACAAAGGTGAGAACCACCGAGGTTACACAAACAAATACCGTGTTAAACACATAGGCCCGCATCATTCCCCATGCATGCGCATAATTTTCCCAATGAAAGGGAAAGGTCAGCCGGAAAGGATGGGCCACAAATTGGGCTCCATCTTTTCCACTGATGATAATCATGATGTACAAAGGCAAAAATGCCATGGCCAAAATGAAAACGATGAAGAGGTGTTTCCAAACCTCTGCTAAAATTTCTTTACGACGCATACTCATTTTTCCACCCTCACAAAACGGTTATTAATCTCGGTCAGCACCAAGATAAGGAAGAACAGTACCAATCCAATGGAACAGGCGTATCCTGCATATCCTTCCACAAATGCACTCCGGAACATTAACAGTCCAGGTACCATCATTTTTCCATTCGGCCCTCCACTGTCTCCAAAGAGAATCAGAATCATGCCGTACATTTGAAGCGTACCAATAATCATCAACACCAAGTTAATACGAACCTGAGTGAGGATCAATGGAAGTTCAATATTAAGGAATTTACCAAAAGCGCCTACCCCATCGAGGTCTGCGGCTTCATAAATGGCTTGGTCAATACTCTGTAGACCGGCCAAGTAAATCAATACACCCACCACACCCACCCAAGGGAATCCCCAGATGATAAAGGCAGGTAAAACTAAATCAGGTGAACCCAGCCACGCGGGAGCCGCCACAGAAGCGGCTTCCATCACCTGACTCACGGTCATGGTTGACGCTTCCTTAAGGCCGATAAACACACCCTTTTCACCCCAGAAATCAATGAGGTAAATTACGTGCATGATACCCGTTTTGCGGAGAACCAGATTAAACAAACCACCTGATTCAAAGAAGAATTTCCACAACAGCAAGTAAACCATACCCGGAATAATCATGGGAACCACAAAAAGTACACGGTACCAGTAGTTGGCTTTTTCACTTTTCAGACGATTCACCACCACTGCAGTCGTAATTGAGGGAAGCATTTTCACCAAGTTGGCCAATACCAATACCATGATCACACTAAAGCCACTCCACAGTGCGACTTCACCGCCGGCATGTAAGGCCAGAGACCATACAAAGATCCCCACACCCGCCAATGATTGAAAAATCCGCATACCTTCTAATTTATAGACACGCTTTTCAGGTTTATCCCTGAGCGTCCACAGCATGATTCCGGCAATCAATACGTCAAGTGACCATGCAAAGTTAGGATGGAGTCCCATGTGCCCCAATACACTTCCTGAACCGAGCAAAAAGAGCGCCAGGGTTACAGGTCCACGCACTTCACTGTCGACATCCATAAGCCAGCGAATCAGCAACCAAACCCCCACCCAAACAATGGCAGGAACCACGGCATCCATATAATTCAGAGATTCAATTGGACGAATCCGTAAAAGGATGATCAGATTCAAAAGTGGCATGCCTAAACCACAGACCATTTTCATCACACTCGAAAAGGTGTTCCCTTTCTGAGAGTGATAAATCATGATCATGGTCACGATCAGGGTCGCGATCCAATAGCTGGGAGTACCCAGAGACTTCTGGAAGTTAGCAGACCCTATGAAAATTTTAATACTGTTCCCGTTCCAACGGAATGCACTATGATAAATTGCAGAGCCCGCAGGAAAATAGGAAAATGTGGCCACCAGCAATGCACTGGGTAATACAAATAAGTAAAGGGGCCAGTACGTAACGACTTGTTTTAGGGATATATCTTTGGCCATAATTATTGACTCATTTCACGCTCTAAGGCTTTGAAGAAGTTTTGGTTAAATTCTTGGATTTTTTCGTCATCAGGAATTTGCTCAAGGGTAATTTCCATCTTACGATCCAAGGTTTTTTGCGAGGTTTGAAATTGCATCAAGGGTTGCAAGGAACGCTGTAGCTGAATCTCTGCCGCCGTGCGCGCTGCGGGATCTTGATCTCCAAACACAACATTCGCCAAGTAAGCCGTTCGACGTGCCTGACGGTTAGGAATGGATTCCGTACTGCCTTGATACATACGTTTGTAGTCCGTAGCCGCCTCAGGTGGCAACTTGTTCCAAAGGTCATTGGCATAGGTTTCGAAGGTACTGTCACCCGAAATCAAAGGCCAATACACTTGATCTTCCAAAAGCGTCACTTTGCCCCCCGTCATGACGGCAAAACTAGCGTCTCCACTATACCCCACGGAATTGGGCTCAAAGTTTTTAAGGAAACCACTAGGTACAGACCCATGAACCACCGGGATCCATTTCGCAATTTCATTTAATTCAGTGTTATGTTGTGGGGTGGTTGAAAATTGCAAAAATTCAACACAAAGATCAAAATTACGGGTGAAACGCGTAATACCGAAACCAAATCCAGTACCCGCAGCCGCCTCAGAACGACGTCCATCTGCAAAAGCACCATATTTGGGATGTGTTTTAGAAATAGGAGGCAAATCAAAAATTCCCACCTCAAAACGACTCTCTTCCGGTTGGTCCTGAATTTTTTTCAAATAACTCATGGCATCCCAACTTCCGGAAGTAATCATGCCGGCTTCACCTTGTACAAAAGCAAAACCGGAATCTTCACGTCCCATGGACATGAAACCACGCGGGAAGAAATCAGCGAGCTCCTGAACCACATCGATGGATGCGGCATATTGCTCGTTCCAAGGAGTTAAATCTCCTCTCAGCATCGCCATTAATTTTTCACTACCATCAGCGACACCGTTGTAATCCATATCGTATTCACGAGCCAGGTCACTGGTGATTTCACCCAAATAAAGGTAGCGGAAAACGCGGGCTTGATATTTCGAAGATGCAATGGGTAATAAGGTAATGTTTTCTTTTTCACCATACGCCACGATTTGATTTGAAAAATCAATCAGCTCTTCAAAACTCGAAGGCGCACGGTCATGCCCCAATACTTTCTTGAAAAGATTCTTATTGTAGTACATCCGTACCGTAAACGTACTGAATCCGACACCAAAGTATTCTTGAAAATCAGGTCTGAATTGCCCACGCAATCCATCTCGAAAAGTATCCATCCATGGTTTGTCCACGAGTATGTCAAGATATTCACTCTCCGCCTCTTCAGCCTCCGTCAACGATTCTTTTTGACTGAGCTCTACGATACGCTCCGCAATAAACGGATTCGGCTTTTGAATCTCATTCGACAAGGGGTAAAAGTACCGCCCGAGATATTCCATGGGAAAGAAACCGATTTGAATCATATCCGGGGCCGTCCCCCCAATGAGCTGGGTGGTGACATATTGATTGTAGGCCCGTTCCGGAATCGGAATTTGCACAACTTCAACCGCCTGACCTTGTTCGGCTTTATAAATTTCAAACTTATCAATCATGGCTTGAAGACCATCTCTGACCCCAAGCTCAAGTTGCCAGTGAACGATCCGAATCACATCGGCGCGCTCTTCCTGACGTTTGGCCTTCACGACATTCCAAATAGCACCTACATAACAAACCAATAGGACCGCCAGCCCTAATAAGTTAATGTATTTAGAATTTCCTTCGTTGTCTGACTTTGCCATTAGTCATCCTCCCCTGATTCGATTGTAAATAATTCTGTTAAAATTTCCGGTGTCACCCCAGGTAACCGTAAAGCTTCCACTTCTGACCGGGTCATCGCTTTAAATTCGATGGCTTTTTCTAATGCGTAATACGAAATATTACTATTGGGATAGTCTTCAACAATTCGTCGATAATAAACACCAGCTTTTTCCGGCTGATTCAACTCCAATTCGTAAATTTTGGCCATTTGATATAGCGCCGCATACTGGGAACCGTAACTGGTTGTCTCCGCATTACCCAAGGTGGTGAAAATTTCCGATTGCGCCAACGATTGCTCAAAATCATCGGCCCAAAAGTAAATCCCCCCCAAAAGGGAACTGATCAGTGGAATCAAATAGGGTCGCGCCTGCGTGGGTTCAATTGATAAATTTTCTATCAGTGAAACCGCTTCATCCGCAACCGCCACCGATTCTTCAGAACCATACGGGCCCATCGTCAAAATTACTTTGCGGATCAAGGCGTCCTGACCAATGACGCTATTGGCACATTCCGCAATTAATGCATCCAGAAGCTCGAGGGCCTCTTCATCTTCACCTTGACTGAGATGAAGATCTGCCAGAAAACTAAAGATCAACTGACGCATTTCCGTCGGAGGATCCTGTTCGAGCACTTGCGTGTACAATTTCTTTGCGGTCTCTAAGTCTTGACCTTGCTCCTTGTACTGATTGACCATCGCCAGCCCCACTTTTGCCTCTAAAAGGTATTGTGGATCGGTGTCTAAAGCCAAGGCTTGCTTGAAATAAATCTCGGCAGTTTCCATAGACAAGAATTGGTATTCCTGCCAGGCGTTCACCAGTACTTCTGGCTTCTCTGCACGTAGGGGCTGTAAGCACATTACAGCTCCGATTAGAATCATCCACACGTAGTGACCTGAATATTTGGGTAAAAGCTTTTGTCTCATAGGTGGTCAAATAACTAAACCCACCCCCCTAAGTAAAGCTCCAAGGAAACAAAAGAATGCCCGATCAGCAATTTTTCACCTCAAAACAAGATTTCTCCTATTTATTCATATCCTTTGAATAGGAAATCCCCCTTTCTCTGCCCTGTTTTCAAAAGCCCCCTCCCCTCATGTTAAGAAAATAAACCGCAACATCTCCCCCATAGCCTGCGGAGCGACGCATTCCCTCAACCTGATCTCTTCAAAAGCCTTCCCGACTCCCATGGTTCCTCAGTTCCCACCAAGGAATACGTATAACCTTCGCTGCGGATCCTCAGGGAGGACCTGAAGCCCTGGACTTAAAAAACGTATTCTTCTAAGACCACTTGCACCGGCAAATTTCCGGTCATACGCCGGGACGCGGTCCGAATGTTGGAAATGATTTTCTCAATGGCGTGCATCGGCAACTTTTCCGCCTGTTGCTGTAATACCGCCCGTTCACTCTCGTAACGCAATTGCGCAGGTTCAGGCACCTGTTTACAAACCATCACATCCCGATACCACTCTTCAACGGCAACCATGACCGCGCGTTGCATTTTACGTCGCGCATCACTCATCCGCGCCTTTTCGACATCTTCATCAGGCTCTTCTTCGCTAGCTTCCGCATCCTCTAAGTCCAATTGATAACGCGCCGCGACTTCAAAGAAATCGCGAAACTGAGCGGCCCGCTCTAAACGCGCACGCAAATTCCGGGGAGGCCCCACACAAAGCAATTCCACCAGACCACGCCGCCAAGGCGCATCCTCCGCCAAGGCGCGGGGCAAATGAACCGTCTGACAGCGCGAACGCAAGGTATCCAAGAGTTGTTCGGGTGAGTCACTCACCAATAAAATCAAGGTCTTGGGCGGAGGCTCCTCCAAACTTTTCAATAATTTGTTTCCAGAACTGGGATTCAAGCGTTCCGCCGACAAAAAGACCACCAACTTCCACCCCCCCTCAAAACTTTTCTCGTGAATACGTTTCAAGGTGAGTTGCACATCTTCGACTTTGATTTGCCGCAATTTTCCGCGGGGCTCCACCCAATGAACATCCGGATGCAACCGGGCATCCACCCGATGCTTCATTTTAACCCGCTCTTCCTCGGGTTTCCCCTCCGAAAGCAACATCGCCGCCAATTCTGCCGAAAAAGCCTTCCCTTCCGCCAAAGGATCCCCAATACACAAATAGGCATGTCCCAATAAATTTTCGCGGTACAGACGTTGAAATTCGGTGAGTACACTCACAAGCTTACTCCTAAGGTGTGCTGAAGATGATCCCGTACCGCTTGTTCTACTTCGGCAATGGACAATTCCGCATCCACGCGAACCATGCGTTCAGGAAATCGCTGATAAAGCTTTTCATAAGTATCCACGACCCGCTGATGAAAACTCAAGGCTTCGGATTCAAATCGATCAGGCGCTACCCCACGTTCCGCCACCCGCGCACTCGAAACCGTCACCGGCAAATCAAACCACAAGGTGCAATCCGGCCAACACCCATCCAAGGCCACTTCATTTACCGCCAATACCTTTTCCAAGCCCAACTCACGACCTCCCGCCTGATACGCCAGGGATGAATCCACAAAACGGTCACAAATAACCCACTGCCCTTGAGCCAATGCAGGGCGAATCACATTATGAACATGTTGCGCCCGACTGGCCGCAAACAACATCACTTCGGCAATCGGAGTAATCTCTTCCCCAGAGGCGTGGTGCTGCAATAAATCCCGAATCATCTCCCCTGTGGGCGTTCCGCCTGGCTCACGTGTCATCACCACTGTAAGTCCTTGGGCTTCCAAGGCTGACTTTAATAATGAGGCCTGCGTACTTTTTCCGCAGCCTTCACATCCTTCTAAGCTGATAAATTTTCCTGGAGAGGGCGTTGTGGATTTCTTCACCCTGTTACCCTCCTAAAATCGGACTACGTTCGTTTTTCATGCGCTCTCCCCTATGCATCCCATCTGGCTTAGGCAAGAACAGACCTAAATCAGCCTCTGCATTTTCTCCACCAGCCCCTCCCCGCGAAACCAAAAAAGCCCCCTCATCCGGTAAGGACGAGAGGGCTCTCAAGGGGAAGGAGGCTTAAAGCATGACCGACCAGAGCACACCCGCAGCAATTGCAGATCCAATCACTCCAGCCACGTTCGGCGCCATCGCATGCATCAACAGGAAGTTAGACGGATCTTCTTCCTGACCCACCGTATGTACCACCCGGGCACTATCCGGCACCGCAGACACACCTGCCGCACCAATAAGGGGGTTGATTTTGTGATCCTTTTTCAGGAACACATTCATGAATTTAGCAAACAACACACCACAAGCCGTCGCCACGCAGAAGGACGCCGCACCTAAGGCAAAGATTTTAATGGATTGCGGGGTTAAAAAACCTACATTTTCCATTACCCCTTCTGCATTCGGCACCATCCGTACCGCCTGGGTACTGGCTCCCACCGACAATCCTAAGAGGATCGTCACGATGTCAATCATGGCATTCCGGGCCGTATTGGCCAAGCGTTCGGTCACACAACTCTCTTTCAGCAGGTTTCCGAAAAACAACATACCAATCAAGGCCATCGATCCGGGCGCAATAATTGCACAGATCAGAAATCCAATGATAGGAAAGATGATCTTTTCAGCTTTGGATACCACCCGAGGAGCAGCCATATGAATGACCCGTTCCTTTTTCGTGGTCAACAAACGCATAATCGGCGGTTGAATCACCGGAACCAAGGCCATGTACGAATAGGCCGCAATCGCAATCGGTCCCAACAACTCAGGAGCCAATTTTGACGAAAGGAAAATCGCTGTAGGACCATCAGCCCCACCGATAATCCCAATCGCACCCGCTTGTTGGGCCGTAAATCCAAGGAGATGTGCACCAATCAAGGTGGCAAAAATACCAAACTGCGCCGCAGCCCCCAATAACACCAACTTAGGATTGGAGAGCATGGTGGAGAAATCCGTCATGGCGCCAATGCCGAGGAAAATCAAGGGAGGGAAGATCCCTGCTTTGACCCCATAGTAAATGAGATTGAGCACAGAACCATCATCGTAGACCCCAACGGTCATGGAAGGTAATGACGGAATATTTCCGACAATAATTCCAAATCCAATCGGCAATAACAACAAGGGCTCATAATCTTTGATAATCGCGAGACTCACAAACACAATGCCGATAAGAATCATGATCATGTTCGGCCAGGTCATCAAATTAAAACCTGTCGTGCTTAAAAAGTTAGTTAAAAAATCCATATAATTTCTCCAGCGCCACGCAAGGTGGACTATTCAACGATAACGAGATCCTGACCTTGTGCGACCGCGTCTCCGGGTTTCACACAAAGTTGGGTCACTTTACCTGCACGGGTACTTTTGATCTGGTTTTCCATTTTCATGGCTTCCATGGTCAAGATGAGTTGCCCCACTTCCACGGCATCCCCTTCTTTCACGTCAATGGAAAGAATGGCGCCAGGAATAGGTGCTTTGATACCATTGCCACCCGCAGGTGCAGGTCCAGGTCCAGAGGCCACCCGGGAGGTGGATGCAGGAATTGGAGCAGGACGTTTCTTTATCACCGGTGCTTTGGCAGGAGTGGCGGAGATGATTTCATCTACGTTCACTTCCATGGTTTTCCCATTCACCACCAAGGTGGCTGTTTTGAGGCTGAAGGTTTTCACCTCTACCTCGTATTTTTCTGTATCGATGTTTAATTTATAGGTTCTCATGATTTAATTCTGCCTGGCAGGACCCGCATTTGACTGGAAAGGGCCCAAGGTGAAGGATGAAGGTCGAGGGTAACTTTTAGATTTGCGCCAGCAGCGCGTTCGGTTTCTGCATGTAAAACAAAGGCAATCGCAGCCAAGGTTCCTTGATCCAAGGAATCCCCGTCCACCGCCATCGGCACCATTTCCACCGGAGCTGGCTTTTCTTTCTTTTCGAGCAGTTTCAGCGCCTTGGGAAGCAAGGCGATGCAGACCGAAATCGTAGCCAAGCCCCCGAACACGATAATCATGCCCGAGATGGCCAAGGACAAACCGTGGTCAGCATCGATTTTTTGTAAGGCCTGCTCACTTGCCATGCAGAATGCAGGCAGGAAGAGCAGGAAGCTAAGAAGTCGTTTCATGTAATTTCCGAGGTTAGAGAGGAATGTTACCGTGTTTTTTAGGCAGGGCGTTGACGTGCTTGTCTTGCAAGGACAACAGCCCACGAATAATCCGTAATCGGGTTTCACTGGGGGCAATCACATCATCCACATATCCACGACCTGCCGCCACGTAGGGGTTGGCAAAGGCTTCCGTGTACTCCGCTTCAGCCTGGGCTAAAATCTCTTTGGCTTCAGCAGGCTCTTTGCCTTTGATGTCGCGGGCATTTAAGATTTCCACCGCACCTTTGCCACCCATCACTGCAATTTCAGCTGTGGGCCACGCATAGTTCAAATCGCCATCCAATTGCTTGGAGCTCATCACACAATGTGCACCCCCATAGGACTTGCGAGTGGTGACCGTAATTTTAGGAACAGTCGCTTCCGCATAGGCAAACAACAATTTGGCACCATTCCGAATAATGCCACCATATTCCTGTACCGTGCCCGGCATAAATCCAGGTACATCCACAAAGGTGACCAAAGGAATATTAAAGCAGTCACAGAAACGGACGAATCGTGCTGATTTGATAGACGCATCATTGTCCAACACCCCTGCCAATACATTGGGTTGATTGGCCACAATTCCGACGGACTGACCACCGAAACGCGCAAATCCTATGACAATATTAGCGGCATACTCAGGTTGAAGCTCTAAGAACTCTCCATCATCCACCACTTCATAAATCACATCTTTAACATCATAAGCCGTATTGGGATTATCAGGAATCAAGGTGTCCAACATCGTGTTCACCCGATCAGAGGGATCCTCGGTTTCTTTGACCGGAGGTTTTTCCATGTTGTTCTGCGGCATGTAGGAAAAGAGATCCTGCAAGTATTTGATCCCTTGCTCGCCATCTTCCGCGGCCATATGCGCCACCCCACTTTTGACCGTGTGTACACTGGCGCCCCCCAAGGTTTCAACATCCACATCTTCATGAGTCACGGACTTCACTACTTTGGGTCCCGTCAGGAACATGTAACTGCTGTCCCGCACCATCACCGTAAAATCGGTCAGCGCAGGAGAATAAACCGCACCACCTGCACAGGGTCCGAAAATACCAGACAACTGAGGGATCACACCCGAAGCGCGCACATTGCGGTAAAAGATGTTGGTGTAGCCTGAAAGAGATTCAATCCCTTCCTGAATACGCGCACCACCTGAATCATTCAGGCCAATCACCGGAGCGCCGGTTTTGACCGCCATATCCATGACTTTACAAATTTTCTCCGACATGGTTTCAGACAGGGATCCACCAAACACGGTGAAGTCACCCGCATGCACATAAACCAAACGTCCTTGAATCGTTCCAGATCCGGTAACAATACCATCACCCATGAACTTTTTGTTGGCCATACCAAAGTTGGTACAACGGTGAACTTTGAACATATCAAATTCTTCAAAGCTCCCTTCGTCTAATAACATTTCAATCCGCTCGCGGGCCGTGTGACGTCCCTTGGCGTGAATCTTGTCAATTTTATCTTGTCCGCCACCCAGCTTGGCCAGGCTACGTTTTTCGTATAAAGCTTCTAAACTTTTTGCAGTACTCATAAGTGTTCCTTAAGCGTGGTAATAAACCTGATAAACGGTGCTGTGGCCCGTAATGGTGTCGATTTCATTTTGAATGCTGGCCCGTTCTTCACTGGCCAACCAACAGTTCCATTCCCCTACATCTTTCCAGGAACTGATGACTAAAATTTCAGTGGGATTGTCCGCATTAATTAAGGTTTCCCCCCCGATGTATCCGTCGTTCTGCATACACAGTGCACGAAGTTTCATTACCAGAGGTTTAATAGCGGCTTCAGTTCCGGTCGGAACTTTACGGAGAATAATAATTTTTACAGACATAGGAGAACTCCCATACAAATTTTAGATTTCAGACGTTAGATCGATGATATTCAGTGACTGCAAAGTTCAGTCAGAACACCCTTGGTGGATTTAGGATGAAGGAACGCAACTTGTTTGCCACCCGCTCCGTCGATAGGTGTTTCGTGGATAAGACGTACCCCTTCTCCAGAAGCCTGTGCGAGCTGACCCAAAACATCATCCGTGCCAAACGCAATGTGATGAATGCCTTCGCCTTTCTTTTCGAGAAAGATCGCAATCGGAGAATCCTCTGCCGTGGGTTCCAACAATTCGATATGGGTTTCACCTGCTTCATAAAAAGCCGTACGTACTTTTTGAGACTCCACTTCTTCCATCTTAAGAAATTTCAGTCCCAATGCTTTTTCATATAACGGCATCGCTTCTTCGAGAGAACGAACCGCAATACCGATGTGGTCTACTTTTTGAATCATGAGGAACCCTTGGGTTGTTGGTTGTTGTTAGAAAATAGTTGATCTGCAGCCGTCAATAAATCACGGGCAGCAGTGGTGGCAGGCAGTTGACCTGCAGCGACTTGTTGCTTGAGTCCCGGCAGGGCTTCACGCACCTGGGGCTGACTCAAGAATCGTTGTTGAACTTGTTCCAATACCATCCCCATCATCCACTCAATGGTTTGCTGGGAACGACGATGCGCCAGCTCTCCATTCTCCGTGGTCACCTCTTTAAATTTCAACAACATGGTCCAGAGTTCTTCTAAACCTGTCTTTTTAAGAGCGGACACCAAGAAAGAAGAAGGCTGCCATCCGGGGGTAGGTGTTTTTAAATAATGCAGTGCATGCCCCAACTCTGACCCCAAGCGTTCGGCTTTCAGCAAGTTATCGCCATCGGCCTTATTCACCACAATCGCATCCGCATTTTCCATCACCCCACGCTTGATGCCCTGCAGGTCATCCCCTGCCCCGGTGAGTGTCAACAACATAAAGAAATCGGTCATCGACCGCACCGCAGCTTCACTTTGCCCCACCCCGACCGTTTCAATAAGAATCACATCAAACCCCGCCGCTTCACAAATCAACATGGTCTCACGGGTCTTGCGATTCACCCCCCCTAAAGTACCGCCCGAGGGTGAAGGCCGAATGAATGCATTCTCATCACGAGACAGCGTTTCCATCCGGGTTTTGTCTCCCAGGATACTTCCTTTCGACATGGTGCTGCTGGGATCAACAGCCAACACCGCTACTTTGTGTCCTTTGGCGGTCAACATTGATCCAAAAGCATCAATAAAGGTACTCTTTCCGGCACCGGGAACACCCGTAATGCCAATCCGTAATGCCTTACCTGTTTCAGGCAACAACGAACGCAACAAGGCCTGCGCCAAATCCATGTGGTGATCCGCATTGCTTTCCACCAATGAAATCACCCGACCCAAAATCGTCCGATCGCCCGCACGCACGCCATCCAGCATTTGCTGTTCCGTAAAACCAGGGCGTTTCCGACGTTTGTGCTGCAAGGTTGCCCCCGGCACACCATCATGTCCACCCTTCACTCCAGGCATGACCCCGGAGGACATGCCCTTCCCATCGCCGGCCCATTCAGGCGGACGGGAGTTTGGATTTTTAGTGCTTTCAGGTTGAGACATCATAAACTTACGCCTCGTCCCCTGCCAATAACTCTTCAAGCAACAGCTTCGCCGCCGCCGGAATCACCGTACCGGGTCCGAAAATCGCCGCCGCACCATTTTCGCGCAGGTAGTCGTAATCCTGTGCAGGAATCACGCCACCAATCACCACCAGAATGTCTTCGCGGCCCCGTTTCTTCAGTTCGGAAACCAATTGAGGCAGTAAGGTTTTGTGACCCGCGGCCAATGAGCTCATGCCCACGATGTGCACGTCGTTCTCCACCGCCATTTGTGCCGCTTCTTCTGCGGTCATAAACAGGGGGCCGACATCCACATCAAAACCGAGGTCGGCAAAGGCCGTTGCCACAACTTTTCCGCCACGGTCATGTCCGTCCTGACCCAATTTCGCCACCAGGATCCGAGGACGACGGCCTTCAATTTCTTCGAATTTATCTGCAAGATCTGAAACTTCTTTCACACGATCATCCTCTCCGTAGGTACTGCTATAGACTCCAGAAATTGAGCGAATCACCGCTTGATGGCGTCCAAAATGAACTTCCAACGCATCGGAGATTTCACCCAAAGATGCGCGGGCCCGCGCAGCGTTCACGGCCAGTTCCAGCAAGTTACCCTTGCCACTGCCCGCGGATTCGGTGAGCGCGGCCAAGGTGGCCTGACACTCTTCTTCATTCCGTTCTGCACGCAATTTCTCCAGACGCTTGATCTGTGAATCGCGAACAGCGGTATTGTCGACTTCCAAAATCTCCAGAGGATCTTCATGATCCAAACGGAATTTATTTACACCGATAATCACTTCTTTTCCGGAATCGATCATGGCCTGACGACGCGCAGCCGCTTCTTCGATCCGCATCTTGGGCAGACCCGTTTCAATCGCTTTGGCCATGCCGCCAAGTTCTTCAACCTCGAGGATATGCTCCCACGCTTTTTCCATCAACTGACGGGTCAACGTTTCCAGATAATAAGAACCGCCCCAAGGATCCACCGTATTACAAATGCCCGTTTCATGTTGTAAGTACAACTGGGTATTCCGTGCAATCCGGGCCGAGAAATCGGTAGGCAATGCAATCGCTTCATCCAAAGAATTGGTGTGCAAGGATTGGGTATGGCCCAAGGTCGCCGCCATCGCTTCCACGCAGGTACGCGCAACATTGTTAAAGGGATCCTGTTCGGTCAACGACCAACCGGAGGTCTGACTGTGGGTCCGCAAAGCCATGGACTTGGGATTTTTGGGATTAAACTGTTTGATCAGTTTCGCCCAAATCAATCGGGCCGCCCGCATTTTCGCAACTTCCATGTAGTAGTTCATGCCCTGTGCCCAGAAAAAGGACAAGCGAGGGGCAAAAGCATCCACATCAATTCCCGCGGCAATTCCCTGACGCACATATTCAAGACCATCCGCAAGCGTGTACCCCATTTCCAAATCGGCACTGGCACCCGCTTCCTGCATGTGATAGCCGGAAATGGAGATGCTGTTGAACTTCGGCATTTTCTGTGAGGTAAACTCAAAAATATCCGCAATGATCTTCATCGAAGGCAAAGGAGGATAAATGTAGGTATTCCGAACCATGTACTCTTTCAAAATATCATTTTGAATGGTGCCGGTCAGTTGCTCCATGGGAACGCCCTGCTCTTCACCTGCAACAATAAAGAATGCAAGAATCGGCAGTACCGCGCCGTTCATGGTCATGGAAACCGACATTTTGTCGAGCGGAATCCCATCGAACAACACTTTCATGTCGAGAATGGAATCGACCGCCACACCCGCTTTCCCCACATCGCCGGTCACCCGGGGATGATCGGAGTCATAGCCACGATGCGTCGCCAAATCAAAGGCCACCGACAATCCGCGTTGTCCCATCGCCAAGTTACGACGATAAAAGGCGTTGGATTCTTCCGCAGTGGAGAAGCCCGCATACTGACGCACCGTCCAGGGACGGGTCACATACATGGTTGTATAAGGACCACGCAGATAAGGAGGAATACCTGAGGTGTAATCCAAGTGTTCACACTCTTGATAATCAGCCTGATTGTAGAGCGCCCGGATGTTGATGTGCTCATTCGAAAGCGTCATCAGTTCGGCAGCAGATTTACCCGCTTCGGCTTCAAGGCGCGCACGCCATGCTTCATCAGAATAAGAACCTTTTACATCAAAGTCGACAGTGGACAGGTCGGGAAGAATACTCATTGTGCTACTCCGGTCGTGGCGTGTAAGTCTTTAAGGAGATCGAGGTTATTGGCTTTGAGGTGAATAAAATCATCCACCCCCGCCGCTTTAAACTCTTCGGTTAAATCAGGAAGCAATCCGGCGAGAAGGACCACTGTATCGGGTGAACCTGCTTTCACCGCTTTGGCAAATTCAGGTACCAAATCAGGATAGGTATCATCCGTGGAACAAAGAACGGTGACCTCCGCTTTGGCTGCAATCACCGCGGCAGCCGCTTCAGCCGCGCTGTCAAAACTTTGGCTGGCGTCAATAGTGAAGCCACTCGGTTTCAAGAATTCCTGACTGAAATCCGAACGAATCTTGTGTTGTTTGACAGGCCCCATTTGCGCCATCAAAATAGTCGGCCTGTCATGATCGGCCAGATAAGCCTCCAAATCTTCACGCAGATCTTCATATCCCGCGGTCAAGGTACCCAAGACCACTGGATTGATGCGGGCGGATTGCATTTGCCCCGTCACCGAAATCACTTCGCTAAAGGTTGCACCTTTTGCAATGGCATTCACCATGGTCTCCATACTGCCTTCGTTTAACAGATGAGAGAGCTCTTGTTGCATGGCCGCCTGATCGCGATTCGCTTTCACGGCATCCACACTGGCCTGAGCCCCTTTCAGGGTTGACGCACAATCGGGTGCCCGCAGCGGAAGTTTTTTCTCATCCGGGAAAGCAAACTGATTGGAGCCCACTTTGATCAATCGGCGCTGGGCCAATAAAGTGTGTTGTTTTTTCATCTGCTCTTTCAAGTCATCTTGCAAAGTTCCCTGTTGCAGACTCACCAATAAGCCACCAGCTTTTTCAATTTCCTGGAACTTGGCCCAGGCCCGAGCACTTAACTCTTGAGTCAGGTTTTCAATGGTCCAGGATCCACCGGCAGGATCCACAACTTCATTTAAATGTGCTTCATGACGAAGCACCAATTGAATGTTGCGGGCAATCCGGCGTGAAAACGTATCCGGCAATCCAAAGGGCGCATCAAAAGGATCCAATCGCATGGCATCCACCCCACCCACAACCGCACTGAACCCTTGAGAGGTCGCACGCAATAAGTTCACATAGGGATCCAATTTGGTTTGTTGCCACGCAGAAGTCCCTGCAAATTGATAGAGTTTGCAGGCATCCCCTTCTCCGCCACAGGCTTTCACCAAATGAGCCCACAAGCCGCGGGCTGCACGGAATTTAGCCACTTCCATAAAGTAATCAGAGCCAATGGCGAATTTCACCATGGATTTGGAGGCCGCCAGTTGAATGTCCACCCCGCGAGCGGTTAACTCGCGGAAATTTTCCGCCGCCGAAGCCAACATCAAGGCCAATTCAGTCACCGCATTGCCTCCGGCATTGACCGACCAACTCACATCCACACCTACGGAACGTAAGCCGGGAAAGTTTTCAGCCATCCAGGCTACATGTCCTGCCTGCAGGTCGCGTGCTTCGGTGAGATCCATCGGTATCACCCCTTCCACAGCCAACGCGGCCAATGGGTCGGAACAAACCGAACCACTCACAGGTGTCAAGCCTGCAGCTTTCAATGCTCCGGCCACCACGGGGGCCGCAGATCCGGCTTCAATATGAAGCGGTACTTCTGTTAAATTCACCCCATCCAATGCCACTTTCAAATCAGCCGGACTATGAATCGCCGTTCCGCCCGTGCCTGCTTGCGCAGAAGGCTCTTCTCCCTTTCGCCCATCTTCATCAAGAATGAGAAGCGCAGAGTCTTGCCCCCGAGCCAAATCTTCTTTCAAAGCGGTATTAAACTCTTCAGGTGAGGGATAAGGCAGTGCCTGACAGATTTCCCAACTGTTAAGTATTTTTCCCGTTGCCGCGGTGCCACGAATGTAGGGAAATTCACCGGGGGTGGTATCTGCGTAAGGATGTCCTTCAACCGTACGGCGATCATAAACCGGTTGCAGAGAAATCCCCTCCAAGGTTTTGGTGACCACTTTCTTTTCAAACGGCGCGCCGTTTAAAACCTTTTCGGTCAATTTCATCCATTCTTCCTGATTCGGTTTCTCGAACAGGGCTTGTAAATTTAAGTCTTTTGAAAGTTTGCTCATAGGGATGCTCCAATCAGGTTAGCTCAGTTTCATGCTACCCGTTTCAATAAAACGTTGATGTAATTCAAAGGCACGCCCCAAGGTATGGGGGGTATGATGAGAAGACCCATTTTTGAGTCCAAATTCCAAATACTCTGTGAGCATGTCCTGATAAGCAGGATGCGCACAATGCTCGATAATTTTACGGGCACGACGTACAGGAGACAGTCCCCGCAGATCCGCCAGACCACGTTCCGTTACCATCACTTGAACCGAATGTTCGTTGTGGTCACAATGACTCACCATGGGAACCACCGCTGAAATATCGCCATTTTTGGCAATTGAGGGGGTCATAAAGATCGAAATATATGCGTTACGACAGAAGTCACCACTGCCACCAATCCCGTTCATCATCTTGCTACCCACCACATGGGTAGAGTTCACATGACCGAAAATATCCATTTCCAACGCAGTGTTCATGGAGATCACACCCAATCGACGAATCACTTCAGGATTGTTGGACATTTCCTGCTGACGAATGATGATTTTGTGTTTGAGCTCATCAATGTTATTGAGGAATTTTACCCGACCTTCGGCAGATAAAGTCAGCGAACAAGTGGACGCCACTTCCAAGCGATCCGCATCAATCAATTCAAACACACCGTCTTGCATCACTTCTGTATATAAGGAGATGGGATCAATTTGAGGATGACGCGCAAAACCGGAAAGTACCGCATTCGCAACATTGCCCACCCCGGATTGATAAGGAAGATGCTCAGGCAAACGGCCTTTTTTCTGCTCGTGCAATAAGAAATCAATCACATGGGCCGCAATCGCTTCACTATCCGCATCCGGTGCCCGGAATCCCGGCGTATTGTCAGGAATATCCGTCATCACAATACCCGCAATCTTTTTGGGATCTACTTTGACGTAAGGAGTACCAATCCGATCACCCGCATGATAAATCGGAAGTGGAGGACGGTTTGGAGGAGATTGAGGAACATACACATCGTGAAATCCCATCAACCCTTGGGGCATTGAGGTATTCAATTCGATAAAAATGCGATCCGCATCATTTAAAAAAGTCGCACTCATGCCACCAGAAGTGGTGAGATAAATTTTACCATCATTGGTCACTTCAACCGCTTCAACTATCGCTGTATCTGTTTTTGGAATAAATCCATAACGCAAATATTGGGCGACATGAGACAAATGAAAATCTACAAACTCAACTTCCCCCGTGTTGATCCCATTCCGCATATCTTTATTGGATTGATAAGGCATCCGGAAATTCACCGCTTTGGCCCGCGCTAACTCCCCGTCCAATTCATCTCCTACAGACGCACCGGTATAAAGAGAGATTTTAAAGTCCTCACCCTGTTCATGTAACTTTTTCGCCCGAGTGGCCAAAGCCATCGGAATCGCTTTGGGATAACCTGCAGGTGTAAACCCACTGGTGCTAATTACTTCTCCGTTACGAATCAGGGCCGCAACTTCTTCAGCGGTCATCTGTTTTTGGGAAACGATTTGTGATGGACTCATAGTTCCTCTATCCGGGGTTCAACTTAAATTTTAATGTCATCAACCTCTGTACATTTGGTCGACAAAACGCTCTTAATGCAAAAACCCTCTCTCTGCAAATACAATTCGTACTTTAATTGTACGAATTAACTTATTTGTCCGATTACCCCCCTTTACAGCCCTTATACAGACCTATAAAGACCGCTATTATGATAAAATGGCATAAGCAACGAATTCGTAACATCCCAGTCCCCCAACATGCACCATGGCAGGCCACCAGCCTAATTTCACCTGGAAGCCCCCCCTAAAACGGAAGGCCTCATCTCCTCAAAATTTCAGCCAGCATGCTGAAATCCCTCTTTCAGGGGGTGACTTTTTATCAGATTCTTCTATAAGCACCACATTTGTACGATTTTATTGACCGATTTTAAAAGAGACACACCATGCTCACAGTATTGATTTCACTTCTTAGCGCCGCCGCGACCGCATATGCCTGTATTCACTTTGCCGTCGGCAAGGGAGGCACCATAGGCTACAGTATCACGGCCTTCTTTTTGACCATGATTTTGCAAGGATTTTTGGTTCGCAAACGCATCACCAAAGTTCAAGAAGAGCTGCAAGCGATCATGACCAAAGGTCAAAACCGCATCAACCGTAAGGTGCAACATTTTCAAAGCAAACCTGGCGGAAACCCTGTGCAAATGCAGCGTGAACTCGAGGGCGAGCAAAAAGTGATGATCAAACAAGCCCTGGACTTCACAGCGAAACTCGAGCCTTTCAAAAAATGGAACATGGTGATGGGACGTCAAATCGCCACCATGCGTCTCCAATTCCTCTACCAACTCAAAGAATTCAAACAAGTTGATGAAATTTTAGCCAAAAGAAGCATGTTCAGCGGTCCCTTGATGTCCGACCCCTCTCTGGTTGCCGTCAAAATGTGCCGCGAATACGAAAACAAAAACATTGAAGCCGCGGCCAAAACCTTCAAACGCCACGTAAAATGGTTCCGAGGCGATCGTGCCAGCTTGCTCTACGGACTGATGTCTTGGATTCACATGAAACAAGGTGAACCTGATCTGGCCCGGAAAGTCTTGCTCAAAGGAAAAGAAGTGACCGGAAACGAGGTCTTAACTCGGAACTGGGAACATCTCTCAAACGACAATGCCAAAAAGTTTTCAAATGCCGGCTTAGGCGATGAGTGGTACGCCCTCTATTTAGAGAAACCCACGCCCCCCAAACAAAAACGTGTTCGCGGCAATGCCCGCGGCGCCAATATGTTCTGATCGACCGTAACTCAGGCATTCTGCCTGAAGGATCACAGGCATTCTGCCTGAAACGTCTCCCCACCCACCCACCCATCAAAATTGAGGGATAGATGCGGGGACCCAAAGTCCCCGCTCCGTTTTCAACTCCCATCCTACGGAGCCAGCACCCTCCGTTACTGAAAACGTACACGCCACTGTGTAAATTTGCGGATACCCAACAAGTTGCTCACCCGAAAACGATTGCAGCACGAAAAAATGAGGCGCGCATCTCATACCATCAACCACTGATCCCCCACACGCGCCCCCCCCCAAAAAAAAAAGCCCACTCCCCAGCACTCGAATATACTCGACCCCATGTAGCTCCTGTTTTACCATCAGCTCACATGCCCCTTCCAAACGCTACGCCCAAACTCTTTCTGCTCATCCTGCTCTTTATAACGATGATGTTCGGGCTCCGTGCATCTACACCTACGACGGTACAGCTTACACATCTCACATCATACACATTCACAGATACGACGACCGTGATACCTCCAAGTCCATCGATCAAGACAACCCCCAGTCACAGGCCAGCCAACGCTCAAAATCAACCTACAGATCAGACTACGATTCCCCACCGCAGTCTTTACACTCACCAAAACAAAAGCCCTCATAATAAAGGTATTCCTCCCCTATTCGCCCTCATTCCCCTGGTCACCCTCCCCCGTCGCAAACGTAAACCAGCCCTACGATGCGACCCCACAACTACTCGAAAAGAAAAGCAAACATACGCCAACACCACCCCCACGCTATGCAGCATTTATATCTATGATTACAGCATAACGACCAACGATCTAATCAAAGCAAAGGCTTATGAAGACTACGGCTTCCGTTACTATGACCCCGAAACGGGAAGATGGCCAAATCGAGATCCCATTGGGGAAAGAGGCGGTTTCAACCTCTACGGGTTCGTGGGGAATGATGGGGTGAATTCGTGGGATGCATTAGGTTTAGAAAGGGCCGAATTTGATACACAAGGTGGTCTTCACATCAATGACTTGCAGGTAACAGAAAAAGGTGAAATCGGAAAGGGCCGAAGGAGAATTGATTTCGCATTTAAAGTAAATGAAGAAACTGGAGATTGGGAATTTAGCCAAAAAGGAAAACATAACCCTCTAACAAAAAATGATAGAAAAGCTATAAATAAGTATTTAGATGAGCATTTCACCCCTGAAAAATACCAAAATCTAGTCGATGATTTTAATAGTAAAAAAAGTTCACTAGGAAATCCTGCTAAATTCGAAAAGCAACTACGTGATATTCGAAATAAAAAAGTAGGTATTATTGTTAGTGGAGTATTAATTTTTTGCTCAACGGCTAACGCTTCATCTGGTGATATAGATCACCTTAAAAGTAACCTGAAATACATGGCTAAATATCCAGATCACATAAATGAGAACGAACTTATAACCGAGACAACTTCATTGGTAAATGATGTTTTTGGAGATAATATAGTTGCTTTAAAAATTTGGGCAAATCTTGAAGCGTGGTCTAGTAAATGAAAATATTATTAGAAGATATATGGTTGAGTGAACATTTGTCATTTTTACCTTACTGTTGCGGAGATGATGTTTGGGACTATTTATTTCCAAATTTTGGTGTGAATGATGTAGGTTGGTGGAAATCCTTTTTGAGTTGTGCGGGCGTAGTAAAAAGTTCACCTGTCATAGACTTCAAGTTTATGGTAATGAAGACATTAAATTATTTTACTGAAAATCAAAATAAATGTTTACGTTTCTTGAGTGAAAATTATAATGTCAGTGATGACAATGAAGCTTGTATTATCTTAAATTCAATTATTAAAGACCTTGTTCTGTTAGGGAAAACCAATTTTATTGGGCAGGTTATCTTTTGGTCAGGAGCTTATAATTGTGATCCTAAGAAATTAATTTCTAGAAAAAAAGAAGAAATATATAACGAGCACAATCTTTTACCACATGAACAGGAATTAATTAGTTACACTAATTCTCATCTTTCTATTTTAAAAAAAAGAAACATATTGTGAGCGGCCCAACCCGAAAGCGGGGGTCAGTATAAAACGGGACAGCCAGGAAAAAGGGTCTGCCCGGAATGGCACTAAGTTAAGGGGTTTCAGAATGGGATTTTCCCAGTAAAAATAGGTGAAAACCGGGCGGAGTTTAGTAGTCTATCTGAATGACCAAACCCAAACAAACTACGACTCCGTTGTTCCCAGATTTTCACCTCGCCACCCTACGTCGGAAGCCTCGATCTGCCCAGCAAATTCTGAAACAGGAACAGAAGAAGAGAGCCATAAAAACCTTTGACCACCTTCAATACCTGTTGAAAGATTTTCTACCCAAAGACCCCTTCGATAACGTTTCAGGCCGGAGTAGATTATTCACCAAACAGAATACCTTTTATACGTTTTTGCATCAGTGTTGGAGTGAAGACGGTAGTTGCCAGGAAGCATTGTCCCGCCTGCGTGAGCAGGCCGATGCTCAAGGGATGAAGAAGCTCCCTTCCGCTTCAACATCGGCTTATGTTCAGGCACGGCATCGATTGGATATTGAAGAGCTTAGAGATGTATTTTATCACGGGGCGGGTACGATTGAGGCTGATGGAGGAACCTTGCACGATGAAAGACCTTGGGTGGTCGTGGATGGTACAGGCTTGAGCATGCCGGACACCAAAGAAAACCAAGACGTATGGCCTCAGTCCTCGAATCAAAAGGCAGGTCTTGGCTTCCCGAATGCTAAAGTGGTTGCCTCCCTTTCGCTTCATACCGGAGCGGTTCTGGATGCGGAGTTTGGAAACCAGCATGATCATGAAATCATCTTGTTTCGTAGGCTCAGCGACAGTTTTCAAAAAGGAGATATCGTCATAGGGGATAGGGGGTTTGACAGTTGGCACGATAGTGTTGAGTTGCTTCATAAAGGCGTGGATACGGTGTTCCGTAGACATGCACGGAGATCTCTCTTTAAAACGTCGGAGGCTGAAAAAGTTCTAGGCAAGGGGGATCTCCTCATTGCCTCTAAACGACCAGTTCAGGCTCCACCCCACATAAAGAAACAAGACTGGAAAAAGCTACCCGAAGAGCTGAAGTTACGCCAAATCACCTTCACTGTGGATAGGCCCGGTTTCCGTCCGTCGGTCATAACGGTGGTGACGACATTGCTCGATCCAATCGAATATCCTACAGAGAAAATAAAAACAATGTATCTCAGGAGATGGCAAATTGAAGTCTCTTTTAGGGACCTTAAAACCACCATGGGAATCGAGGTCTTGCGATGCAAAACACCCGATATGATCCGAAAGGAAATCTGGATGAATCTTATCGCGTACAACGTGCTATGTTACCTGCAGGTACAAACTGCGATCCGCAATAAAGTCGACCGCTTCCGACTCAGTTTTAAGGGTTGCTTGGAAGTCTTGCGTACTTGGGAAAGTAGGTTCAGACAAACGACATCGGTTCTTAGAATCCTCCAGCAAAAAGTCTACGATCACATGGCCGCGATCCTCCTGCCGTTCCGTCCGGATCGTGTGGAGCCTAGAGCCAAGAAACGACGACATCGAAAGGTCAGGTTAATGACGAAACCACGTCATATTTTGCGTAGAGAAATGATGCAAGGCATCCCATGCTAAACCCCCTTAACTTAGTGCCATTCCGGGCTGCCCCCTTACCTTGAAGCATATTTCAGTGTTTTTGCTTGGGCGATCTCAGTCTCAGCTTTGTAAGGTTTGTTGCTCATATGAGCTTGAAACGATTCTGATTAGGTAATAGTTTAATGTCTACGTTTTTAATCTGTTTCAATGTGTTGTTGAGTTTGATTCGCACATCATATGGCTAAGATACCCAAAAATTTGAAAATGAAAAGTGCGCATACACTCCCGCTAGCGTGTAAACTTTTTTTGTATTGTTTGCCGATGCTTTTGTTAGGTCAGGTCCATGCGGCGTCGATTGTGACATCAGGAACAGCATCTGGGCTGGGTCTTGATGTAGAGCTCAGTCAATTATCATTAGATGTTGGGGTAGGGCCGTATGCAGAAACAAATGTTTCCGCTCCGTTTCCTGATGCCGATGCAGCTCAGGTGCTAAATCTGTCAGTGAGTATGGGATTTTTTGCATCTTTGGGGGATGTAAGAGCAGATACCCTTGATGCGTATGCGATATCTGATGTAGACGGGGTATCATCCTCTGCTGAAACTGTAGGTTCTGCAAGTGTCCGGGGTTTTGAACTGTCTTTGGGTTCTAAAGACATATTTACATCAGGTGATTTATCTATAAGGAGTGCAGGTGAACAATATATTAGTTCTTCCTCTTCTGTGACAGGATCCTATGGGTCTTTACTTGCTTTGGGGCAGAGTGAGCTGGGGGATGTGACTTTATCGATTTCTGGTGTGGATTTCAACCTGTCGAATAGTTATGCCGCAAACACTTTACTCGATGTATCTGCGGCGAGTATGGCTGGTATCACCGTACATCTTAATGAACAAATTATATTAGGAACGGGCTTAGATAGCTATTCACTTGTTACGAATGCAATGCGGATTCATCTTCAAAACTTCAATTTGGGAGGAGGATTGGGGGTAGTCAGCGGTGAAATTATCGTGGGGCAATCTTCTGCTCAGATGACCGCTATACCTGAGCCTAGCACGATATGGAGTTTAGTTATAGGTGCTGTGGGACTGATGTTTTTACGTCGTCGTGGTATCGAGTTGGCTCATTGAACAAAGTTATTATACGAAAAGGGTCTGTACGAAAAGGGTCTGTACGAAAAGGGTCTGCCCGGGAAAAGGGTCTGCCCGTACATTGTAACATTTTACTAATTTTAATAGCTGACACTTGCTTTTTATCCTTTGAATAATTGCATCGTTCCCCCCCCCTGAATGTTTCTTCGGCATGGCTTGTCTGCCGAAGAAACATTCACGGTTTCGCAAAATACCTCAGTAGTTTCCTGCAGATCAAGGGCTCTCACTATATTATTTTCATTTGACCCTTGTGTCGAAGATCCCAAAAGGCGTATATATATCTTATGACAATATAAATGTCATTAAACACTTCAGGAGAATCCTTATGCGCTCGTTCATCCTATTCAGCCTTTGCTTCACCCTTCTCAACAGTTTTGCAGGAGAGGTTTACACCGATCCCCAAACCGGTATCAGCGTGCTTTCCGCAGAACTAGAGTTGCCTTCCGAAGGCAATTGGTATTTGAGCGACGCCTCGCTCTTTACCGAAACCCTGGGTTATGGATATGTCGAAGCCCCTGAAGACCATTATGAACGCGCCGCCGGTGAACGGACCTTGGCTCTGCAAGTGCGACGTCAATTATCCGCGCGGGAAAATCTGTTCTGGAACCTACGGTACGCTCTGGGGTTCTCCTATAATCAAGACCCAGAGAAACGTAGTCCTGCCAGTATTGACGACATTGATTTTGAAAAGAACAGGCGGGCAAAAAAAACCTTGGAACAGGGAATCATTGCCTTTATTCCCAATGTTATACTCGATGCAAAAAAGGATACGGACCCTCAACTCCTCATGGTTGAACTCAAACCTCAGGTCAACGACGGCAAACATTTTGTCTATTACAATTCACGCAAACTTGAGCGGATAGAAATCAATTCAGAGCTCATGGCCAGTATGGGACTCACCATCACCCTCCCCCCTCAAAGCGAACAGAAAGAAACCGTCACCTACACCCTAAATATTCGGGTGCTCGATCCTGCAGTTCAAAGCGTAACAGTCAGCTTAAATAATAAATTATTAGACAAAGAAGAGGTTTTCACCATTCCGATTGACGGCAAAACTCTCGATCGCGAAAACTTCGCAGAATGGGCCGAATACCGCGCCTACAACTGGTGGAGCGAACAAAGTCGGTTGTCACAAATGTGGAACCGCCAAGTAAAAGATCTCTATCAGCTTGAAGCGTTTGACTGGGACGATTCCGAAGCCTTCGATCCCCGAGGTCAAGAAACCAATATCATGGGCGTATTGGGTGGCGATGCCGCCATTCGCGAAACCCTGCAACTGCAAAATCTCACTGCGGGAACATCAGCTGTAGAGGATAAAAATCTCATTCCGATTACCGACGTAAAAGGCGTCACCGTAAGAGCCCATGACTACGAAGAACTCCTCGACGGCAAACCCGGAGGACAGTTGGCCATTGCAAATCTTTGTCCCTCTGACCGTCTCTTTGCCTGGTTTCCCAAACCGGAAGGCCTGCTGCAACTTCTCGACGGAAGTGGCAACGTGATGAGTCGTTTGGGTAGCAATCGTTCCTCTCTGATCCTTGATCATCAGATTCTGCAAAAACATATGGCGAAACTGGGCCTCAGTGAAGACCAACTCAAACTCATTCTTCAAAGCGGCATGGTGGGTGAAAGCGCTGTTTTGCTTCCTGATCTTTTTTTGAGCGAAGGAACCGACGTTACCAGCATCACCAAAATCAACAACATGGCCGCATTGAGTCCTATGCTTAAAGCCATGGGGATTTCCTTAACGGGCAGTATTTCAGAACTCCCTACTCCGGCAGGTCGCACAGCCTTCGTCATGATAAAAGACGACTACCTGATGTTCAGCAGCAATGCCGAAGAACTCAATCTCCTCAAGCACGTAGCGCTGGGAACAACCTCTAATTTAGGAGAAAGCGCAGAATTCCGTTATATGCTCACTCAAAACAGTCCTACAGAACACACCGCTGCCTATGTCTACATGAGCGACCCTTTCATCCGTCGCCTTACCGGACCCGCGCTGAAGATTGCTCAAATGCGTCGACTACAAGCCAAAGCTGAAATGGAAGCCCTCTCTGCGGGCGACTTACTTTATCGCATGGATCATCGTAAAGAAGCTCCCGATCTACAAACCCTCATTGACGAAGGCTACGCGCCGGCCCCTACAGATCTTCAGAACCTCGTTTGGGCCAATGCCATCGCCACGAATGCCACTTGGGGAACTGCGGCAAATCTGAACAGCCTAAGCTCTCTCCTCCCCAGCGAAGTCACCATGGTGGAGAAAGGCGCTTATGATCAATATCGGAATCGGTACCAGAGATTTTGGCGTCAGTTTTTTGATCCCATTGCCATACGCGTTGATCTCAAACCCGAACAGGAAGTTGAAACCACCATCTTCATTCTTCCCCTGATCAATTCATCCATTTATGACCAAGTACGGGGAATTTTCAGAAATCAACCCGGCACCCCGCCCATGCAACGCCCGGTGATTGAACCCGCTCCCATCGCCATGATGTCCATCAACTTGAGTGAAGAACTATGGATAGAGTTTTTAGATGGGGTTTCGGAGGTCGTAGAAGATCAGTTAGGTATGAATCTTCCCATCTGGGAACAATTAGGCCCCGGCCTTCATTTTGGTCTGGCCGACAGCAACTCCGTGATCACTTTCGGTAGTGGTGAACTCATGGGACTCTTCAGTGCCGGGAGCAATATGTTCAACGATGAAATGTTACTGCTCCCCCTTATAGGATCTCTACTCACCCGACCAGTAGTGATGGCCATAGATTTACAGGATCCGGAAGCCTCACGACGGGCCATGCGGAGTATGGAGACGGGCGTGTTAATGCAGGAAAACGGATTCCTCGATCTGCACGTAAATTTAATTCAGATTACCGGAGCAGACCGTTGGTTGCTGCGCATTCAGGTGGGAGATGTTCTGTTCTTCACCTTGAGTATGGAGATTCAAGATCGGTATTTGGTCTTTAGTAATCTACCATTGAATTACCATCCACGCGTCATCGGATCCGAAAACACGCAGATAAAAGACGCCTCCCTCCTCCTACAACCTGGGGCCATCAATGAAACCGGTCCCGGTTTCAAGGCATCAGCCCTCGACCAAGCCCGTGAACAATCCTTGGCAGGTCTAGACGTATTAAATATGTATTATATGGCGGGATTCACGTCCTTAGAGGATGCGATGGCGGAGTCCAAACGCCTCTTCGGTTACGTCCCCGTTCACCCTGCTCCGGGGGAATTCATCTGGACTGAACATGGACCTAGAAGCAGTATATTTGGAGGAATCTACGACAGCCAACAACCGCCATTGGATCAAGTCGATACCACAGGACTCCTCCCCCAAACCGAACGGGTGGAGGTCTCCATGCAACTCGAAAATGAAGGCCTGCGCACCCGACTGACCTGGAAAGGCAAACAGAAATAAACTCAGTCAGTTTCCGTCAGCATCGTCCACCGATGCAGGCTGACCTGATCCGAAAACCAAATGTTGTGATCCTGTTTCCCATGCAGGATCACAACTTTTTTCAAGCCCGGCTCAGCCTGAATCCATTTCCCCTCTCCAAGATACGTAAGCACATGCAATCCGTTGGTCGTCACCGCCAAATCCCCGGGCAGTAAAGTCGCGTCATCCAGACTGCGGATTTCTCCGGTCATCAGCAAAGGTACCGTATATCCCCGATACCCCTCCCCCAAGGCTTTGGCGGACGCATCAAACCACCACTGCTCTAAAAATGCACGACAAGCCCGTCCATTGGCATAGCGAAAACCATAACCCAACAGTGCATCACGGTAAGCCCGTCGGGGCAATCCTGAACAATCAATTCCCCGCGCATTCTCTCCGCCCCAAGAATAACGAACCCCTTCATAGGAGATCATCTTCGCAACGGTATTTTCCCGTAATTTCTCCACATCGATCGCTCGTCCGGGCAGACAAAACGGCAAGAGGACGAGCCCTGTGCAGATTCCCCAAGCTACCTTTCCCCATCTCCAGTTTTTTAAAACAAGAAAAGCACTTCCCCAAGCCCCCAACAGAAGCCCTATCCACAACAGATGATATATTGTGCGATGAACAGGTTCCCTGACCAACCCACACATCCCCACCCCGCATAAAATGAAAATCAAAATAGGAATCCGTCGGGTTATCGATTTCATTTCCAGTTTCCAAAATGGATCACAGAGCTATGCATCATGCAAGTAAACCGAAATGCAGCCTATCTTGGCAAGCATCATTGCACGCAAGTAGGCAACGATCACGGCGACATTCACCGCACACCCTCCGGGGTGCGAAGGGATATTTCATCTGCTGCGGTGAGTCGATAGAAAAATGGCTTCATCAACATCCCCCACCTTTTTACCTAAAAGTAACGTTTAGTCCTTTCCGTCCAGCCCCAAAGCCTTCAGCACCATCGGAGTCACCACTTCCGAACATCCTGTCGCCGTAGGATGAATGCTATCAGGAATCCATGTCTGAAACTGTTCCGGATTCTGCTCCTGTATCGCTTGCCATTGCGGATAAATATCAATCAACATGAATCCTTTTTCTTCCGCGACCTTGCGATACATCTCGTAGTGCGCTTCGATATTCAATCGATAGGAGCGGTGACCCTCCGGATAGGCATTTCCAGGGGTCATGGTCATCAGAATAAGTTCACAATCCGGATTTTCCTCCAAAATTCGATCGATCATCTGTTCCAAATTTGCCTGGGCCTGCTCTACCGGAAGATCGAAACGGGCGACACTGTCGTTGATTGAAAACTCTAGAAACACGGTATCCGGATGCTTTTGCAGCACCCGTTGCTCCAAATTTTCAACGCCCCAATGGGAATTCATGCCCGATCCACCACTGTTGATGACTGTCACCTGCCCAGGAAATTGATCCCTGAGCACCTGCCGCATCTGCGTCACCCAAGCCCCTTTCTCGGTCAAGCTGGTCCCATAGGTCACCACCACTTGCTGATCTCCAGCTCGTAAGTGAGTTAGCAGACGACTGGAGTCTTCCCCCCAAGAACCTTCAGGCCATAAAACACTCAACATACTCATCGCTAGCACCTTCCATAAATTCATCATCGTATTCTCATTGTAAAAAAAACGCCATTCATTGGCAGTGATCCTCCCTAAGCAAACAAACGAGCTTATTTTTACAAGCTGAATACGAGTCTCGCACATATCTCCCCATGGAATCCCCCGCTTTTGAGTTGCCATCCACCCTGTTTCATCGCATAGAAGGGGCACGGCCCTGATAGCTCAGCTGG
Source organism: Kiritimatiellota bacterium B12222 (assembly GCA_029719485.1). Lineage (GTDB taxonomy): Bacteria > Verrucomicrobiota > Kiritimatiellia > SS1-B-03-39 > UBA6053 > UBA6053. The sequence goes on from CP120722.1 coordinate 3,777,201, forward strand.
ATAGAGCAACGGACTTCTAATCCGTAGGTCGTAGGTTCGAATCCTACTCAGGGCGCCATTTTTAGTCCAAAACCGGAAACCTCATGTTGAAACCCTCATTGCTTCTATTGATCACCTGTATTTTCGGATCTACGGCCTGCGTACAAACCCGCCAGCCCTCATCGGCACAACTCGCGGCCCAACAACGCGCAGCCCAAGAGCGGCAACTCCAACTGCAACAAGCCGAACAACGGCAACGGGTTCAAATGCAACTCGAAGATACGGATGTACGTCTTCAAGAATCCCAACTGCAAGTCCAACAATTACGTGCCGAACTCGCCAAAACCCCTACCCAAGGGCAAATTCAAGCTTTAGAAAACCGTCTGAACCATTTAGAACAAACCATTCAGCAAATGGAAGTACAGCGGGCCAAAGATCGCGAAGAGATTATCGAAATTCTTAGTCAACGCATCTCCAAAGTCCTGTCTCAACAACAGGCCGTTCAAGCCCAAGCCTCCGGACGCACCCACGTGGTCGCCTCTGGAGAAACCTTGAGCACGATCGCGGCCGCTTACCGTGTATCCAGTCAACGGGTCATTCAAGCAAACAACATTTCAAATCCCAACAATCTTCGCGTGGGACAAAAATTGGTCATCCCGGGAAACTGATCTTATGTCTATTCATAAATACACCGCTTGGTATCTGAAATCTGAAGACGGCAGCCAAGGGCCTTTTCACCCCGAAGATTTAATCCAAATGGCCTGCGTAGGCAGCTTACTTGGAGATAACGAGGTGTCGGCAAATGCTGAGGGTCCTTGGTTAAAAGCAGAAGCACTGTCCGCCTTAGAGCTGGATTGGCAAGTTCATCCCGAAGAAGGCGATCCTCTTCCACGTTGCCACGTCATGGCATTGAGAAATTGGGTCGAAAATGAGACCATTCAACCCTATTGGGACGTGATCCACATCCCCACAGGTGAAAATTATGACGTGGTCGATGCCCTTTGCTCCGCCCTCCTCGCTCAAAATCACCTGCTTGAAGAACGCATTGTCAGCCTTCTCAATGAAAACGACGACGAAATCTCCCCGGTCGCAGAGGACGCAAATCCACAAGATATTCGAGTGGCCTTGGATCGTAGTAAAAAAGAGGCCACCAAATGGAAACGACTTTACGATGATGAAATTGCCCGAAATGAGCATCGGGAACAGGATCTCCTTCACGACAACGAAGAATTACGGGCCTGGCAACGTAAAGCCGCGGAACGAATTAAAGCCTTAGAACGTCGTCAGGTAACCATCGAAGAAAGTCGGGTAGACACCGAAATCTTAAGTAAAATCAGTGGTGATAAAGATCTGAGCAGAGCCTATCACGAACTCCATTTACAGATGAATAATCTCTTAGAGTCCTTAGAACTCAAATCCCGCCAACTCGACGAATCACGTGCCCAAGTCAATGACCTCAAATTACAAGTGCGCACCGAACGAAATAAAGCAGAAGAAAGGGTAGAAAAAGTTTCTCAACTCCATGAAGACACCTTGGATCAACTCAATCGCATGGAACAAGGCCACATCCATCTCACACGTTCCTTCAGAGATTTGAATGACCGCCTGATTCGCTTGCGGAACTCCATCGATCGGGATCCCGAAGCATCTACCCCGGCAGCCCCAACACAAGCCCCTGTCAAACCTGCCCCTCAAAAAATCGCGAAGTCTGCCCCCAAAGCAGATGATAAAAACGTCAAAATTAAAATGACCTAAGATGGATGCACTGGCACCCTTCCTTGATTATTTAAAAGATCCTGAAACGCCTTTCGGGATCTTCGACCTCGTTTACGGGATCGTATTCCTTTTCGGATTTATCAGAGGTGTCTTTCGTGGACTCCCTGAAGAACTCTCCCAACTGTTGGGCTCCGTAGTGGTCTTGGTCGGTTCCATCAAACTCTATCAACCCGTGAGTGCGTTCATCATAGAGCACACCCGTCTGGAAGACCCCACCTCGTCTAAAGCTTTGGCATACCTGCTGCTTTTCCTCCTGCTCATGATTGTGTGGAAAGTGATCACCTTTCTCATTCGCAAAACCTTGGATTGGAGTTGCCCCAAGCAAATCAAAGCTCTGGGCGGAGGCCTCGTGGGCATGATCAAATGTGCAGTTTTTGTAGTAGTGATTTTGGGGGCGGTACTCATTACAGGATACAATACTCTTACCCAATCCATGGTGCTTGACTCCTGGTTTGGCAATCTCACCCTTCAGATACTGCCCGATACCCTTTCTCTCACCCCCGAGTCCGAGTCCGATCAGGAAGACAGCCCGGCACTCGAAACCGAGCAGGAGGCGACTGATGGATCTGGAAACGCTTAAAGAGGAAGTCCGTGCACGCGCGGATATTGTCGATATTATTGGGCGATCGGTGAAATTAACCCGAGCCAGTGGCTCATGGAAAGGTCTCTGTCCCTTTCATCAGGAAAAATCCCCTTCCTTTACCGTGAATCCACAACGCCAAAGCTATCACTGTTTCGGATGCGATGTCGGGGGAGATGTATTTAAGTTTGTTATGGAGATGGAGCATCTCGACTTCATGGGGGCCCTCGAAAAATTAGCCCAACAAACCGGTGTCGAATTTACCCATGACGGCAACAAAGGAAATGCAGGCCTCAAAAAAAAGTTACTCGAAATTCACGAGAAAACGACCGCTTATTTTGAACAACTCCTGGTCTCTCGTGAAGGAGAAAAAGCTTTTGCCTACCTACAAAAACGTGAATTACTCCCCGAAACCCAAAGTAACTTTCGTTTAGGTTTCGCCCCTGACAGCTTTGATCAGCTCTTGAACAAGGCTCGGGAGTGGGGATTTAGCGAACAGGACATGAGAGACAGCGGTCTCTTTGGCGTTCGCGAAAACCCACGAAATGGCGAAGCACTCTACGACCGATTTCGAAACCGCCTCATTTTCCCCATTTTAGATGAGCAAGCACGGGTGATTGGCTTTAGCGGTCGGGTGATCCCCCCTTCCGACGCAAAAGCCAAATACCTCAACTCTCCGGAAACCCTGCTGTTCAAAAAATCCCGGGTGTTATACGGGATTGATAAAGCCCGAAAAGCCATGACCGAAAAACGTCGGGCCGTGCTTTGCGAAGGTCAGCTGGATGTGATCCGTTGTCATGAAAGTAATATTTGCGAAGCGGTAGCCTCCCAAGGCACCGCGATCACGGAAAATCATGCGCAAATTCTTAAACGATACGCCGACGAAGTCATTTTGTTGTTGGATGCAGACACAGCAGGGATCAAAGCCGCCTTGCGCAGTGCAGATGTACTCTTAGCAGAAGGGATTATTACTCGGGTCGCGTCATTGCCTCCTGGAGAAGATCCCGATGATGTGGTTCGTCAATACGGCTCTGCTCGTTTGCGGGATATTGTAAATGCCGCCGATCCATTTGTGGTCTTTCAAGTGCGCACCTTGGTACAACAAGAAGGTGAAATCACCGAAACCAGCCGCTTGCGAGTGGCTCGAAAAGTGATGGAAAGTCTTGCCGGCGTAAAAGAGGCCGTGCATCGGGAAGAAATGCTGCGACAGGCAGCAGGGGCTTTGGGCATGCGCGAAGACACCCTTCGTCAAGACCTCAACACTGCTGTGGCCAAACCTGCGCATACAAATCGTAATAATGCCGCTCCCCGAACTCACACCCCACCACCTCCACGGCCCAAACCGTACATTCCGCCCGCTCCAGCCCAACGGATAGGCATCCCTCCCACCGAACGAACCTTGCTCGAAATGCTGTGGGCCAACCCTCGCCTCATTCCCGAAGCCAAAACTTTCCTTCGCCCTGAACATTTTTCAAGCGAGGCCATCCGTGAAATGTTATCGGCCATGTACGAAGTGCAAAAATATACCAGGGAAGGGATTCTCGACACCTTACGGGAGCACAGCGCGGGCCCTGCACTCATCAAAATAGATCACGACAGCAAACTCCCCTTAAGCGAGGAATTTGGCTCCCCTGAAGATACACTGATGGAAATCACCATGCTGCTGCGACGGAATCATTTGAGCCAACAACGGCAACTTCTCAATCAACAAATCCATCAGGTCAGCGACCCGGAAGTCCTTTCAGATTTAGAAGCCGAAATTTTTAAATATAAGATGCACGAAACCCAACTCAAAAATTATACCGAACTGAAAGAGTGGGATAAGGGTCAAATGTTGCTCAGCATTATCGATCAACAATAAGCAAAATCGCCAAAAAAACTTAATAAATAAACTTGAATCAAATTCAGACCTCCCATGTACGATTTAAGAGATTTTTGCTTGCCAGCTCCAGAAATAGGACTATGCAAGTGTCGCGACATTCGCTGAAAAGACCTCCGTCAAACGGAAGGCCGTGAAAATCGGCCGCGGTCGCGCCACTGTAACCGGATACAACTTTTCAAGATCCACATCTACACGATGGAAGGGGAAAAGAAGGAAATGCCGGGTAGCCAGAAGACGTGATGGAGATCTTCAGGACCCTCTCGAAGGGCCCACCTTAAACACGTACCCCCGCGTAGAGGGGTAAAGGAAGATGATGAAAATTAAATCATTTGTAGTTACAACATTCGCAGCTTTTTGTCTGCTGACAATCGCCCACGCCTCACCTGTAACCGGCTTTTCGGATATCACCACTTGGGTCGGCAGTGGTTCCAATCAGGCAGGATTCGTTATTGATTTCAATGATGGGTCTACCAATGAAACCTTCGCCTGGGGATATCGTTGGGACGGTGTTCAGACGAGTGAAGATATGTTTAGAGCCATTACCGCTTATGATGTTAACCTCTCGGGCACTGCCCCAGGAACAGGCAGCGGTTTTTACGTCAACAGCATCACCTACATTGAAAATGCCATTACCCACACCTCAGACAACGGTGCCATCGGAGGGACCGCAGATGAGTGGTGGACCTATTACACTGCAGAGGGCTCCACCTCCATACCCGGATCATGGACAGAGTCTGCTATAGGTGCGGGTGACCGTACCTTGGCCAACAATTCTTGGGATGGCTGGAGTGCTACCATTGACAACAATTATCCCAGTCCAGCACCTGGTGCGGCCATCAATGCCATTCCAGAACCCACATCAATCCTTCTACTCGTCGCTGGATTAGGGATGTTTGTATGGCTTCGTCGCGCTTCATCAAGGGCATAACTCTCCTCTGCCTTCCCCTTATCTCTTTCGCTCAAGATCCTTGGGCGATTGAGGTAATCTCTTATACACCGGGAAGCGACCCCGCCACCGGATACGATCTACCAGACAATGCGCTGGGACGTCCGACGACGGAAACCTATGCCGATTATACCGAAACCGAACCCTCCACAGTCGTGGTACCGGTTTATTCGGCCTGGGATTTTTCTGAACTCATTTCCATAGGGGAAGGTGGCTCTATTGTCTTGCGCATGGGTCAAGCGATCACCGATGATCCCACCCACCCCTACGGCACAGATCTCCTCATCTTTTCCTACACCTTCATCAATGGAGCCGGATTATACGATCAGGTCATTCAAGACCCCACCCTCTATACCCTCCCCGACAGTGCCACCATCGCCCTCTACACTGATGGTAAATGGGGCAAAGTTTCGTTGAGTGCAGACGGGAGTACGTGGTATGATTTTCCCAGTCAGTTCGATTTACCCCGCCTCCTCCCCACCTTGGGACGGGTATGGACAGGAAGTGACTGGGGACAATTCACCGACCCCACCCTTCCTCCAGATCCTGCGTTAACCTTAAGTGAACTGGCAGGGATGAATCTGGCCGAACTGTGCCGTCGTTACCGTGGAGGCGCGGGTGGAGCCGGCTTAGATCTCGCAGACCTCATCCCTCCCGCAACTGGATCTTTGCCGACCTCCTTCTCGTATGTGCGCATATCCGTCCCCGATGATGGCGATGAGAACACCAACTATCGCATCGAAATTGATGCTGTGACCGTGGTGGCTCCGGCTTCAGCCTACACCCGCTGGACCCAAGAACATTTCAATTGGGTGGAGGCCCCCGAGTTGGAAAATCCCAGCGCAGACCCCGAGGAAGACCTCTTCACCAACTGGCAGGAATTTGCACGCGGTGGCGATCCCTTGGTAACGGACCTCTCTTTATGGACGCCTGAAATCACCCTTTCACAGTCCGTACTGAGCTACACCTTGCCTCAGTCTGCCGAGGAAGCTCCTTGGGAAATTGAAATGACAGCCCTGCTGGGTGAAGAGAGTAACTGGCAAGCTTTGTCTCCTCAACCCACCCCGACAGACCTCTGGTCAGGTGATGACATTGAACGTGAAGTCACCCTTCCGATTCCCAGCGAAGACGCTCCTCAATTTTTCAGACTGCACTTGCAGGATCCAGAATGAAAAAGGCATTTACCCTCATCGAAATGCTGGTGGTGGTCGCCATTCTCTCATTGCTCCTCATGATGACCGTGCCTGTCGTGTCTTCGGTTTTAAAACGCGGGCAAGCCACCCAATGCTTAGCCAACCTGCGTGCCATGGCCCAAGGAGTCAGTGTATACACTGCTGAACATCAAGGCGCCTTCCCTCCCGCATTGGTTCAAACCGCCAGCGGCTCGCAGGCATGGGATTTTTTCATCACCGGATCCGGCGACAGTCAACAAATTGAACCCGGATGGATTTGGCGCGAATATGGTCTCAATCGCATCCTGCAATGTCCGAGTTTCAAAGGCGCAGACAACTGGCAGGGTGAAGCGTATACGGGCTACAATTACAACAGTAGTTTTCTCGGGGGCATGCAAATCGAAGTGCGTGGCCGCCTCATTCGGGATATCCCCAGTAGCAACATTATGAACGTCATGTCCCCTGCAAGCACCGCCCTGTTTGGTGACGGTGAATACGCCAGTGGTGCAAATAAATTTATGCGCTCCCCCTATCCCGGAGACTTAGATGCTGATTTTGCATCGAGAGATGCCGGGACCCAAGGTTTTCGACATCATAATAAAACCCATGTGGCCTTTGTGGATGGACATGTCGAAAGTCGCGCTCCCCTAAGAGAAGGTCTCAGCACTGGATTTTTGTCAGAAGACAACGATCTGTACGATCTGGATTAATTCCCACGCCTTGTTGATTACAGAAATCAAACAGATTTATAAGTGCGTGACCCACATGCATTTGCTATGGTGCACTCCTGTTCGTCAAAAATCAAAAGGAGTGGAACATGTTAGTTGTAGGAATATTTTTAGGCTTTGCGATCTACGCAGCCTTCCGGATATTCATATCCGGTTTTTATACGGTAAAACCCGCAGAACGCGCGGTCATCACCAGCTTTGGTCGCGCTGTGCGTATGGGCAATTCGGTGGTAAGTGCTTCCGATGCCCATATGTCTGAGGAAGAAAAAGAACGATATCGTTACCCTGTTTTAAAGGTGGTTTCTCCTGGAGGACCTTACTTTAAATGGCCCTGGCAACGAGTTCATAAAGTGAGCGTGGCTACGCAAACAGTCGATATCACTTGGGATCCAAGCAAAGCACAAAATACCATTGAAGCGGTGACCAAGGATAACTTAACTACCGGGGTCAACGGACAACTCCGCTACCGCATCAGCGAAAACAACCTCTACCCTTTCCTTTTCGGTGTCACCAGCCCTCTCGAACATGTGATGGGATTTTTTGTTTCCGTCTTACGTGAACGTATCGCCAATTTTGAAGATCCTAAAGGTGCAGAATTACTCGCCGCAGCAGGTGACGATGAAGAAGCGGGTGAAGGCACCACCGTCGAACTGTCTGAAGGTGTGTCCATCAATGACCTGCGCAAAAATCTTCCACTCCTGAACCAATATATGGAACAGCAGTGCGAAGGAACGGTCATGCGCTATGGCATCGAATTGGATGCCGCCTTGATCACAGAAATCGATCCGCCCCCGGAAGTGGATCGCGCCCTGTCTGCGATTAACAGTACCCGCAACCAAGTCGCTGCGGATATCAGTACTGCCCGGGCCGATGCCGAACAGCAGATTACCATGAGTAATCGCGCCGTAGACATCTCCACCAATAACGCAGAAGCAGAAGTAGCTCCTTTGAAGGAGTTGGCCACCACCCTGACCCAGGTCAAATCCGAGGGCGGTTCCTCCGCACTCAAGGCCTACCTGCGAAATATGCGTCTGCCCTTGCTGGAACGCACCCGCCGCATCATTGAAACCCCCACAAAAGGAGCTTCACTATGACCCTTATCCCTGGAATTGTCATCGGATTATTTTTAGTCCCGATCATCATGCAACTCGCCAAAACCTTTGGTCTGTTTGCGATTGTCCAAGAGTCGGAAGCCCAAGTGTTTGTGCTCTTCGGAAAAGTAAAAGGTACCCTGGATGAACCCGGCCTCCGCTGGCCCATCAAACAATTCGGTCCCAGCGCCTTGTTGATTCCTTTCTTCGGAAAGATCTACAAAGTAAACACGGCCATGCGCCAACACTACTTACGTAGCCAAATGGTTAACTCAGAAGAAGGAACCCCCATGGGCGTGGGTATTTGGTATGAAATGCAGGTAAATGACCCCGTGTCCTACCTCTTCACCAATACCAATCCCGACGGATCTCTACAGGCGAACGTCGCCAGCTCGACCATTTCTGTGCTCAGTAATCTGGAAATGGAAAAGATGCTCGAAGACCGCCATACCCTCAGTCGCACGGTACGCAAAAGTGTATCGCCGCTATCAGAGAAATGGGGATACCGTCTCGGGTCGGTCTACATTCGGAAAGTGGCCTTCACCGATTCACAGATGGTGGATAACATCACCGACAAAGTCGTGAAACGTTTGGTACAGGTCACTTCAGCTATGAAACAGGATGGCGAAAATCGGGTGGGATTGATCCAATCCGAAACCGCCAAAAAAGTTTCACAAAAAATGGCGGAAGCCGGGGCCGCCCGTCCTCGGATTGTGGGAAGTTCCCTCAACCAAATCGCCCAAAAAGATGCCGAAGTCATGCAAGCGGTCCTCGAAGTAATGGAAACCGAAAGACTCCTGAAATCAAAAGCAGAAGTGGATCTGGTGCCGGAAGGCATCTCCATCATGGCAACCTTGGGAGAATCTGCGCAAACCCGCAACTCCGGAGCCCCCCCTCCGTTGTCGGTCTAATCCCAAACTAAAAACACCCGACCTCAAAAAGGTCGGGTGTTTTTTTGCCTACAGGGTTTCTCGAAACCAGGCAATCCTGCAGAGGGTTTCATTTTATCTGAGGCTTCAAGAGCCGTCGGCTTGACAAAGCCGCGGCCACCGCGCGGAAAAGCCTCACAAAGAACGAATCTACCCGAAAGCGAAGCTCCTCTGCCTTCCTCATGTAGATCAACGGAAGAGCCATGGAAACAAAGGGTGGCGCGACTCTCTTTAGACGCTTGCCATGCGTTCACTCCACGGAGAGTAAACTCACGTTGTCTAAACCGCTTTTCTTCAGCAAATTTAATAGCGAAACCAGTTCATGGTGCGCACTGTCACCTGTGGTCGTCACCACCATCATTTGCTCGGGATTAAGATCAGCGATTCGTTGAAAGTACATCTCCACTTGCGCCAAGGAGATCACTTGCTCGTTAAAGGTATAAAACCCTGGATGGACACCAAAGCGGGAGATGGGTTCTTCGGAGGAGCCACCACAACCAGGTCGCCACACGGACATCTGCGATAAACGGTCGGGCACTTCAAAGGTGAGCACGAAATAAATGAGCAGTTGAAAAACCACGTCAATCATCGGCGTCATCGCGATCGTTTCTCCGGTCTGTTTCCGGGAACGTCTTCTTTGGATACGGGCAGTTGCATTCATATAGGTCCTCCTGAATTTCAGAGAACCTACCCCTACCCTCGGGCAAAAGTTTAGACTTTAATTTGAAGAAAGCAAACTGACGCTGGTCAGACCCGCTTTACTGAGCAAGTTCAACACCACGACCAATTTCTCATGCCGACTTTCAGCCGTGGCCACCACAATCATATTCTGAGAGGGGTTTAAATCCGCCAGGCGATTAAATGTACGTTCCAAGGTCTCCACACTCACCCGAGTATCATTCAAGGCATAGTAGTCCTCATACACCGTAATTCGCATGAGCTCTACAGGCTCGGATGTACTCGCCGCACTTTCACCCGCAGGACGCCATACTTGCATTTGAGACATCTTGTCTGGGATTTCGAAGGTCAGTACGAAATAAATCAGCATCTGAAAGACCACGTCAATCATGGGCGTCATCGGTACGTCTTCAATTTGACGCTTGGTGCTGCGAACCCTTCTTGTATTTTTCCGTTTACTCACTGCGCATGCCCTTAGTTAGATTTTTCGATCAGCCCGACAATGTTGATTTTATAAAGCCCCTCGGAGGAACAAATGTCCATCACCCGTTTGATGTCTTTATGTTTGGTTTGTCCATCGGCATAAATCATCACCGGGACTTTTTGACCAAAACGTTTCACGGTTCCGCGAATAAGATTTTGGAAACTTGCCGGATCATAGATCGCGGTGCCCACCTGAATTTGTCCGTCCTTCAAGACTTGAGGATAAACCGTTGCGGGTTCAAATTCCTTAATTTCTTGAGCATTCGGTGCATCAGGAATGGTAATATCTTCGTCAAATTTTTCCCGCTCCAGATCCAGCGTAAACACGAAGAAAATGATCATCTGAAAGACAATGTCAATCATCGGGGTCAAATTTACAGATTCAACGGTACGCTGTTTCATGAGAGCCTCTTAGAAAAGATCTGATTATTCACCAACGACTTCTACATTACGCAGAATCTTGATTTCTTCCAAGGTATGCATTTCCATGGTGATAATAATGGTAGATGCACGGTTACGGAAGAAGTAGAAAAATGCCAACGCGGGAATCGCCACGAACAAACCGCAGGCGGTCGTCCACAGCGCCTGAGAAATACTCATCGCCAACGCACCACCACCGGCAGCACCTGCAGTAGACAGACCCGCGAAAGCCGCGATCATACCTTGTACCGTACCCAACAGACCCAACATCGGAGCCAAGTTACCAACAACGTTCAAATAATTAACCCGTTGCATCAAACGTTCCTCTTCCATGGCTGCAGCCACAGATACCGCGTCCTGAATGGTTTCAAATCCTTCTTCCACATTGGAGAACCCCGCAGAGAGAATATTAGCAACGGGACATGGCTCTTCTTCACAATGTTGGAGCGCTTTCATAACGTCTCCTTGCTCCATGGCCGCCTGGACATTATGAACCAATGTAGGAGGCATGACTTTGTTATTCCGCACGGTCAGGAACGCATCCACAATCAAAGCCACACAGGCAATAGAAGTGAAGAAAATAGCCAACCACAAGATGATGCCTAAAATACCACCAGAAGCCACCACGTTAAAGAAAGAAGGGCTATCCGCTTCAGCCGTAACCACCATTGTTCCTGCCGCAGGTTCCGCACCCTCTTGGGCCAATGCGATCATACCGGTGTAAAATGCGCTGGTAGCCAGCCCGAAAATCAAACTTGTTTTTTTAGACATCATGTACTCCTATAAGTCTCTACAATAATAATTTTAATAAAGTGTTAATCAGCTGCCAATGGGTTTGCTGGCGTATTCGCTATCGGGATAGGTCTCCTTAAGCAAGGTAGAATATTTGCGCAAGCGTCCGGTATCGCCAATGTTAGCAAACATGGTCGCTGTTTTATACAAGGCTTCTGCCCGCAAGTCCGCATTATCACCAAAGAAATATTCTGCCCGGAGGTAATCCAATACCGCTAATTTGTAGTCTTTCCGACTCGCTTTGAGATCACCACGCACAATCAACGCTCGTGCCTTGCGCTCCGCAGTGCTATCAGGACTTTTTAACACCATGGTTAATTGCTCTTCCAACCCTGCAATGTCCCCACTGCTCACCTTCACATCCCACTGTACTTTTTCCATAAATGGGAAAAAGGTCAGCATGTTGTCGCCGTAAATTTTTTGAATGCCATCCAATGTGGATTTGGCTTCAAAGATCTTGTCATTTTCTAACTGAATCAAGGCCAATTTCTCAGCGGCAAAGGCATCCCAACTTTGATAGCGGGAGGACTGAATCACTTCGGCCAATATAACAGCCGCTTCATCATCTTTTCCCTGCTGAATCAACGCTTGCGCCTGAGCAATCTCATCAGGTTTAATCCCTACCGCTTGCAAGTATTGCTCGGTGGTAATGTCACGCGATTGCCCTTGTACGGTTACCACGAGATCACCATTAGAACGCACCCGGATTTTTTCAACTTCCACCTTACTTCCATTTGGAGCAATCACATAGGCTTGCGCCATCAGTAGAGAAGGAAGCACAACAAGCGCACAACCTGTGGCCAATCGTTTAAGAGTAATTTTGCTTATATTCATAACGGTTTCCTTTATTCTTTAGGCGCATTACTGATCGCTTGAACATTGAGACTACGCATCTCGCTGGCGACTTTGTCCATGGGGAAATTTTCTAAGTATTGGTTGGTGAGCTCGATAATTAAATTCCAACGGTTTTGATTACCTTCCTTCACTCCGATTTGAGCTTGCTCAATAGAAAGCAACAAGGCTTCACGAACCACGACGCCCAATTCGGGAGAATCAGGTTTGATTAATCCCACGCCGTACCAGTTGGCCAACGCTTTTCCGGGATCCCCCTCTGCCATGGCCACAAATCCCAATTGCACATCCACCCGCGCTTTGGTCACTTTGTCGGGTTGGCTGCGCAAAATTCGCGCCACGGCACTAATGGCATCGCGGGCTTTGGCGGGCTCTTGAGGATCTTGCATCAAATAGACTTTGCACAAATTCACGCCCGCCTGCTTTACAATAGAGGACGTGGGGAAATCATCGATTAAAGACTGAAAGGATTCAGCAGCCGCCGTTAAATCCCCTTCTCCCATGGACGCTTCTCCCATGCCGTTGAGGGCACGTTGGCGCATGGATGAGTTATCCTGACTACGTGGGCTGGCCAAAACCAAGGCAAAACTTTCTTTGGCTTCTGCCCAGCGTTCATTCTCTAACATCAATTGAGCAACCTGGTAAATTTTGGCGATGTCATAAGAATCAGCCTGAGCAACCATCTTTTGTACCGCTTCCTGCGCTACTTCCACCTGTCCTTCTTCCAAAGCCGCTTTCACCAAAGAATACAGCGCATCTTTACCCGCTTCGGATTCAGGGTATTTCGACGCCAAGCTTTCAAAGGTTTGCGTCGCTTTATCAAATTGTCCCTGTTGCAAGTATAGACGCCCCAAGTTGTACATCACATCTGGATTTAACTTGGTCTCATCAGGAAAATCCTTCAAAAAGTTGTTCAGTTCTTTTGCCGCTTGCGCCTGCAATTCTACCGTTTTTTCACGACCGGCCTGACGCAACAACACTTGCCCCGTACGATAGCGAACATTCTTCAGCAACTCAATGGTCTGATCACGGTTATCCGCTTCATAAAAAGAGGAATCGGTATCTTCCAGTTGACTGCGCAAGGAGTTGAGTTCCTGCATCGCCGCTTTTTCCATTTCTAAATCGCCTGAGGTCAATTGAGTATCCGCAATTCGCAAACGAGCATAGGCAGCCAACTGAGGATTACGCGCTTGATCTTTCACCAATGTAAAAGCCTTCACCGCTTCTTCATAATTCTCGACGCTTAACGCTTCTTCAGCCCGCAGCTTCAATACGGTCACCGCATAATTACTTTCAGGATATAACGTAATGATGTCATCGTAGGTACTTTGCGCAATGCCCATCTCCCCACGTTCCGCAGCCGCGGACGCAATCTTGTACAACATCCCTGGTGCGGAAGGATGCGTGGGGAAATTACGACCGAAGTCTCCCATCACTTGCTGAAAACCATAGAGGTTTTCCTCATCCGCCATTTTTTTACCCACCCGCATCATAATGCGAGACGCATTTTCATCATCGGGATATTGTTCAGCCACTTGATTGGTCAAGGCCATCAATTCCCAATCCAAATTTTGAGCCATCCAAATACGGGATAAAGTATCCAAGGCTGTCAACGTATATTTGGTGTTGGGATATTCAGCCAATCCATCAAGCAATTGCGTTTCAGCAGCTTCTAATTGCCCGTCTTTATAGAGCTGTTTGGCTAAATCCAATTGACGGTTAAACATCAATTCCATCATCCGAGGACTGGGAGGCCCCATTTTCAACTCAGTGCCAAACGTATCCAATACCCAAACTTTCAAATCTTCAAAAGCCAAGGCCGCCCGATCTGCATAAGGATTGCCTTCATAACGGAGAAAAGAGGCATATAAATTTTTCGCAGCCCGAACTGCCTGTTTTTTAGCTTCGGGGACATTGCCGTTTTGCACTTCTTTCTTCGCCAAATCCCACTGAATCAAGCCTTCGACATACCGTAACAATGCACGAGGGAACTCGGCACGCGGTACCCCAGCCTCTTCAAGCGATTTCTCAACCGCAATGGATTTTTTGGTGGCCTGATTCAACAAACTTAACGCTTCGGTAGGGTTATCTTGAATAAACAACACCCACGCTTTCAGCCCCATGCCCATATAGAAATAATTATCGTTCCCGCCCCACAGCAATTCATCCGCGTAATTTGTCGCTTGTTTAAGCGAGGTGGTTTGAGCTTTCCCCTTTTGAGTCAACGCTTGATCAATCTTGTTTTGAGCGGCCAATACTTTAAACTTACGTTGCAAGTAACGGTCATCGGAAGTTTTGATCACCAACACCAAAACTTTATTCGCATCCTCGTACTTGCCATCAGCTTCTAAAATTTCTGACAAACGTAAGCCCGCACTGGCAAAATAACGAAGGACATCCGGATCATCAATGTCTTTGCCTTCATTCAGCTTCAGGAATTCCTGATAACGCTTCATGGCTTCTTCACTGTTGCCCATGGCGTCAAAGGTCATCGCCAACTGCAGGAGCATGGCCTGCGCTTTCATGTCCGACTTCAAATCCCGCTGAGAGAGAATAGCTTCAACATCAGCGGTTTTACCCTGACGCAACAAGGTACTGACTTGAACCACTTGAATGCGATCGTCTAAATCAGGAAATGTTGTACTCGCCTCGGACACCGCTAGGGTTGCGTATTCAAACAACCCTTGCTCCAGCAGGTAATTAATAAAATCGGCTTCGTAATCAAACGCATCTTTGGGACGGGTGACTTCCCCGTCCTCGTCTTGCGCGAAAGCCGCTCCAGAAAGCATCAGCGCGGCGATACCACCACGAAGAGTACGCTTCACAAAGCGATTGTTAAAAACAGATGAGGAATTAAATAAAGATGGAGAGGGAGACCATTGCATATCAGGGTTTAATACCTACGCTAAGAAATTGATTCTCGTCAACCGTGTAAATGCCGAAAATGGGTAAAAAATTCACTTTATGCGAGGCGAAGCGACACTTCAGGCCAGTTCACAACTTTCCACCAGTTTGAGATATAGTCAGCACGCCTATTTTGATAGTGCAAGTAATAGGCATGCTCCCACACATCTAATCCTAACAATGGCGTCCCTAACTTTTCAGGAGGCAAAACGGATACCATCAAAGGATTATCTTGATTTTCAGTAGTAACGATCACCAATTTGCCATCTGATTTGCGTTGGATCAACCAGGCCCACCCACTGCCAAACACCGTTCCCGCCGCTTGAGAAAATTGATCTTGGAAGACCGCAAAGCTTCCAAAGTCCTGATTGATTTTTGCAGCCAACGCTCCAGAAGGCATCCCTCCTCCTCCCCGTGCAGGTGGCGCCATCGAGGTCCAAAACAAATCGTGGTTATACGCTCCACCTCCATTATTGCGAATCGCCCCTTGAAGGGTCTCAGGAAAGGTATCCATCCCCGCAAATAATTCTTCATAGGAGTACTCACCCGAAACCTCAGCCATCGCAGCATTTAACTTGCGCACATATCCCGCATGATGCTTGTCATGATGAATCTGCATCGTCCGTGCATCAATCGCAGGTTCCAAGGCATTTGCAGGGTAAGGTAAATCAGGCAAAACAAACATAGCAGCTTCCACAGATTGAGCCCTCGTCAACCAACCAGGGGCAAGGGCAGCAGCAGCCCCAAGGAGCGCAGTTCGTTTCAAAGCATCACGGCGGGTAATCGGCATAAATATTTCTCCAAAAGTAAAGTTCTAAAACTTACGCTACAGTAGCATCCCGCACTTGTCAAAGAATCTGCTTCACTCCTCTCTGTTATAAATATCGGCCATCAATAAGCGATGAAGCTCGCCTGCCACCGGACCCACCGAAATGGCCCGCCCATCCAACTCAATCAGTGGCGTCACATAAGTGGTCGTCCCCACCACCAAAACTTCAGCCATCTCAAAAAGTTCCGAAGGTCGGAACGCACGATTTTCAATCTTCCGACCTTCGGAAGCCGCCAACGCCACCACTCGTTGCAACGTGGTACCCGGAAGATGCGAAGTCGGCGGAGGATAAATCAAAGTCCCCTCTCTATCCACCCCGGCAATATTTTCTGTCGCGCTTTCGGTGACAAATCCTTCAGCATCCACCCCAATCGCAAAATGAACGCCTGCCGCATTGGCCTCCGCCTTCATCATCGCATTGGGAATATAATTACAGGTCTTGATCGTCGCCAATCCTCCCGACTTCGGGGGCACCGCACTTAACACCGCTCTCGCACCTTCCGGATGCGTTGTCATAAACGGAGGCGGCGCCTCATAAACCATCACATACAAAGAGGATTGAACGCTTTCAGCAGGATCTACCGAAAACCCTCCCGTCCCCCGCCCTAACAACACCCGCGCCAAAGAACGGGACTTCCCGGCTTGGGCGAAACAATCCTCAATCACTTGGATCACTTGAGCCTCCCCAAAGGGTAAAGACAATCCGATGGCCGAAGCCGACCGAATCAAACGCTCTAAATGCGCAGATAAATTGTACACCCCTCCCCCTTCAAATAATAAAGTTTCGAACACACCATCCCCCCGATGAACCAAATGATCTTCTATCGGCAGGAACATTCCACGCGGATCGGTGACCATTGCACCCCTTAAACTGCTGTACATCACCAAAGATTTGGGCCCACAACCCTCTTTTCCTTCAGAAAGTGAAGATAAAATTTCATCCATTGACCAACAGGGTGTTTTCATAAAAAGCTCGTGTTTATAGGGGTAAAACCCACATCAAAATGCAGGAAAACCCAGCATGCAGAAATTCCGTTGAATAAAAAAGCAAAAAAAGGCATTGACGCTAAGAGAATCTAGTGTATGAAAGCGCTTCCTTCTTACAGACGCCCCCATCGTCTAGAGGCCTAGGACACCGGGTTTTCATCTCGGCAACAGGGGTTCGAATCCCCTTGGGGGTGCCATTTAGTTGAAATGCAATCGTTTCACTAAATGGCACAGCCGGAATTCCGGCGGCGCAAAAATGAAGTTGAAACCCCGCTCCACACGAGCAGTGAGATTCTCCTAAAATCCTCCCTTCTCCTTCACGTTTTCTTTGTGCCTTTTTCTCTGAAAAATTGAGCACCCCTTCACCTGCACGGCATTACGCAATACTTTTAAAGCCTGCCCCCTGCACAGCAAGCTCCCTCATGCGCAGCAGACCAAGCTACCGCAACGGCACCTACCCACCAGCAGGCCGCAAACACCCTTCACGACGTCACTGCGGCTTAAAAGAGAAATGGAAGCTATAGGCCCCTACAAAAGCCCTGACGGGGCTCTATGCCCCTCTATCCGAATACCCCAAAAATTGAAACTCAACGCTTCTTGACGGAAGCTTTGTTTTCTTTGGCCACGCGTACCTGATCCTTGAATTTTTCCTGAGAGGGAAAATGACGCAAGCCTGTACCGATAAGCCCGAGGTACGGGAAAATAAATACAATCAATTTACTGTACTGCTCTTTAGCAGCACCAGGAGCAAAGATCATTAATCCCACCAACCCAAATAAGGCAGGTCCTTCACTGAGCGCGAGGCGTAGAATCGTAAGGGTTTGATAAGCGGCCCAAGGATGATCACCCGCAAATCGCCTTGAAAAAAGTTGTTCAAACTGACGCTTCAACATCAAACTCACTCCCCAAGTCGCCCCCACCATCACCGCAAAGGGTAAAAATGATTCAGGACGATTTTCTATCACAAACGTGGATGTAAAAACCAAATACAAGGCCACCAGCAAAAAACTTGTCGCTCCACCCATCAACGCAAGGGTGATCATCTTCAACGTTTGAAGCTTCTGTGCGTCGGAAGAATCGGATTGAGGCAGGGTCATCGCTTAAGCCCGGTTAAGTTGATAGGCCACGGTTTCAGCCACCCCTTCTTCCAGGGAGGTAAAGGGCTGCTTGTAGCCTGCCGCATTCAGCTTGCTCATTTCGGCCTGAGTGTAATACTGATATTTAGGTTGCAGATAATCAGGCATATCAATGAACGAAATATCAGGCTCCTTCTTCAGCGCACTGTAAACGGCCCGCGTAAGGTCCAACCAACTCCGCGCTTGTCCCGTGCCACAGTTATACAGTCCGCCGGGTTTCTGCGCATCAGCCAACCATAACGTAACATTGACCGCATCTTTGACATAAACGAAATCACGTAACTGCATGCCGTCTTCATAGTCAGGGCGATGACTGCGAAAGAGTTTCACTCCCCCGCCCTCTTGAATCTGTTCAAAAGATTTGTACACCACAGAACGCATGTCCCCTTTATGATCTTCATAGGGTCCATAGACATTAAAATATTTCAAACCGGCAATGCGATCGAACAGATTATTTTTCAAGGCCCACAAATCAAACATGTGCTTGGAGTACCCATACATGTTCAGAGGAGACAAGCCCGGGGTGTGTTCATCAGCATCCGAATATCCTTCATCACCATTGCCGTAAGTGGCGGCGCTGGAGGCATACACAAATCGCACATTTTGCGCTAAACACCATTCACAGAGATCACGGGTGGTGCGATAATTATTATCGAGCAAATAGTCGGCATCTGTTTCAGTGGTGGCACTACAGGCCCCCAAGTGAATCAATGCTTTAATGCCATCACCTGAAACGCCATTTAATACCGCTTCCCTAAACGTTTCGGGATCCCAAATATCTTCATACTCAAGACCTACCAAATTTTTCCATTTTTCGGAAGTCCCCAATTCGTCAACCAACAACAAATCTGTTTCGCCACGGGCATTGAGTTCAGCAACCAAGTTGCGTCCAATAAATCCTGCGGCACCCGTGATAATATAGCTAAACGTATTCATATCAAAATCGATACCGTACTCGATACCGTACTCCTATCGAAAATTAAAAAATAAATTTATCCTTCACGGCGCCGACCACAGTGCCATGGACACATCCCCACAGATCGCTTAGGCGATCCGCCGATGATCCAACTCTTCCACCACGCCCGCAAGGCGACTTTGGACCATGGGTTTGGTAATGCGGTAAGCGTCCTTTTCGCCTTTTTGTGCAGGAGTATCATACATGATGTCCAGCATCACACGTTCGAGAATAGCCCGCAGTCCACGAGCTCCCGTACCACGTTTGTACGCCACCCGAGCAATTTCGGCCAAAGCCGTATCGGTAAAGCTCAAGTCAACCCCATCCATGGACAACAACTTGGCATATTGTTTCACCATAGCATTACGAGGCTGGGTTAAAATATGAATCAGGTCTTTTTCAGACAATTCATTGAGTACCGCAACCACAGGTAAACGACCTACAAATTCAGGGATTAATCCAAACTTCACCAAATCGTGGGGATCCACAACCGTGTCACTGGTCAGACCCTCATGGTCCACAACGGTAGTACCGTAGCCCATCACCCCTTTACCGCGGCGACGTTTCACTACCTCATCCAATCCGTTGAACGCACCACCACAAATAAACAGAATCTTTTCGGTATTCACCTTCAAGTATTCTTGCTGCGGATGCTTACGTCCACCCTGCGGTGGCACATTGGCAATGGTACCTTCCAAAATTTTCAACAGGGCCTGTTGCACCCCTTCTCCCGAAACATCACGAGTGATAGAAACATTTTCAGTACGACGACCAATCTTGTCAATTTCATCCACATAAATGATGCCACGTTCAGCCTGTTCCACGTTGAAATCTGCCGCTTGCAACAAACGGAGCAGAATATTTTCAACATCTTCCCCTACATAACCGGCTTCGGTCAATGTGGTCGCATCCACGATGCAAAAAGGCACATCCAAAAAGCGAGCCAAGGTTTTGGCCAAATAGGTTTTACCGCTTCCGGTAGGTCCCACCATCAGAATGTTGCTTTTCTCAATCTCAACATCCTGATAAACCTCAGAGGCGGCAGAACCACCACGATCCAAATCTTTGAGCCGCTTATAGTGATTATGCACGGCTACCGCCAAAATCTTTTTGGCATAATCCTGACCAATCACATGTTCATCAAGCATCTTCACCACTTCTTGCGGTTTCGGTACTCGAATATGGGTAGGAGTTGAATCCTGCTTTTCACTACTTTCGCGTTCAATCAGGGAATTGCATAAGGTGACACATTGATCACAAATTTGCACTCCGGGACCCGCAATAAGCCGATCCACTTCGTGCTGAAATTTCCCACAGAAGGTACAACGAGGCTCTTCAGATTTGGATGCCATATTTGCTTCCTTAAACTTTGGCTACAGACTTGGTGATCACGTCATCTACCAAACCATATGCTTTTGCTTCCGCAGCAGACAGGAAATTGTCCCGCTCGGTATCTTTGGTTAACTCTTCAACAGAACAGCCACAATTTTCGGCCATAATTCCGTTCAAGGTTTCTTTCAACCGCAGAATTTCACGCGTGTGAATTTCTATATCGGTAGCCTGTCCCTGATATCCGCCCCAAGGCTGATGAATCATGATGCGGGAATGAGGTAAAGAAAAGCGTTTGCCTTGCGTACCGGAAGAAAGCAGGAAAGCGCCCATGCTGGCGGCTTGACCGACACAATAGGTGCAAATATCGCATTTCAAGAACTGCATGGTATCATAAATTCCCAATCCGGCCGTTACCGATCCCCCTGGAGAGTTAATGTAGAAATGAATATCCTTTTCAGGATCATCACTCTGCAAAAACAACATTTGGGCAATCAGAAGGTTTGCCACCACATCATTAACCTCGGTGCCGAGGAAAATGATACGGTCTTTAAGCAACCGAGAGTAAATGTCATACTGACGTTCACCGCGGCTGGTCTGTTCAATTACAATAGGATTAGGAATATAGTTTTGTTCGTTCATGAATGCTCCGAGTCGGATTAGCCTTCAATCGTGGCTTCGTCCTGAATTAATTGGATGACCTTACGACATACAATATCTCCACGCAAATCATCGAGCTGATTATTTTCTTTCAGGCGACGCTCCAATTCATCGGGTTGCATGGAATACGCATAGGCCATCATAGACAATTCACGTTTAAATTCGCTCTCAGATACCTGAAGTTCTTCTTCTTGGGCGATCTGTTGCAGAACCAAACGCAACTGAACCTGACGTTCGGCTTTGTTTTTTGCATCTTCGAGGATCTGATCTTTCTGCTCCAAAAGTTGCTCTTCTGGCAATCCGCCCTTCTGCATCTCAGATGCAATCTGCTGAATGTGCTGTTGAGTCACTTCTGAAACCAAGCTTTCAGGCAAATCAAATTGGGTGGCCGTCAATAAATGCTCTTCAATGGCAGAGCGAAGTTTGCCTTCAGCGGCACGATCTTTTTCAGCTTCGATGGAATCAGTGATTTGCTTGCGGAATTCCGCTTCATCTTTCACACCCAACGAGGTGAAAAATTCTTCATTCATTTCAGGCAGGATCCGGGCACGAATGCCTTTCACTTCTACGTCGAATGCCGCTTCTTTCCCGCGAAGGCTTTCCAAGACGAATTGATCATCGAAGGTGATTTTGATGGTTTCTTTGTCACCAATGGACAACCCAGCCAAGCCTAAGCCCAATTCGGGGATGAACGCTTCGTCACTGGCTTGCAACCAGAAATCTTTACCTTCACCCAAGCCTTTGGCTTCGGGCTCCACTTCTTCAAGCGGTTGACCATCGATAGTACTGACGAAATCGATCTGCGCCATGTCACCACGAGCAGTGGCACGATCTGTGACATCTTCGAAATCAGCGCGTTGCTCACGAAGCGCATTCATACGCTCGTCTACTTCGCTGTCCTTGATTTCTTCACGATCACGAGTCAATTTCAAGCCTTTGTACTCGGGGATGCTGATTTCAGGACGAACATCAACCGTCACGCTATAAACCAGAGGCTCACCTTCAACGACGTCAATTTCTTCATCCATCTCGATGATGTTCAATACGTTGAGTTTATGCTCTTGCAGGGCTTCATGATAGCTTTTAGGAAGCAAATGATCACGTAAACGGCCAAGAATTTCTTTCTTGTAACGTGATTTCACCATCTGTTTCGGTGCTTTACCGGGACGGAAACCAGGGATAGAAACATTCTGAGCATACATGTTGACAGCATCATCCATTTCACTGGTAATGGTCTCTACAGGTACTTCAATATTCAGTTTACGACGGCAAGGGGAAATTTCTTCAAGTTCGATTTTCATCAAGATTCTCAGGGTTTGAATGGAAAAATGGGAACGCTTCCAGTACGGCACCCCCCTTAAAACGTCAACTGGATACTCTAGATTTATCTAGGAGTATTTTTTCACCTTCCTCCGTTTCACCCTCAAATTCGCCCGTAAACCGCCTTATTTTGATAAAGCACCCTCTCCCTGCTCGACCAGGACCTTCATCGTTTTTTCGGCGGTTGAGGCCCACGAAAACCCTTCGATCCAAGCCGCGACCTCAGGATTTCCTCCCCACGATTCACGACTAGCCAACACGGCTAAAATTACTTTTGCCAAGTCTTCATCTGAGCGCTCATCGTAATAATGCACCCATGCCCCCCCCACTTCGGGTAGCGATCCGCAGCGCGTTGTTACCACAGGAGTTCCCGCAATCAATGCTTCCAGCACGGGCAAACCAAAGCCTTCGTACAAACTGGGAAAAACAAAAAGATCAGCCTGCTGATAGGCCGCAACCAATTCCTGCCGGGAAAGCCCTTGCTTGCGAATGACCCGGGTGGGGTCCTGAATCTTAGCCATCGCCGCTTCCAAAGCCGGCTCACCCAGACGAGGCTTTCCGATCAGCACCAATGCATGTGGAATTTGTGCTTCAATCAAAGCAAACGCACGGATCAACTGGTCTACATTTTTATGCGGATAGGAATTGGCCACACAAAGCAGAATGGGTTCACGCTTCATCTCTCCTTGAGGCGCAAATCCAGGATTTGCCGCCAATAAGGTCACTGAAATTTTAGAGGCGTCTGTGGAGGTATATTTTAAAATTTCTGACTTCGAAAATTCGGAAATGGTCAACAGGTGCTTTGCCCGACGACACCCCATTTGTACAAGCAGCTCCGTCGTCCACCGGGCCACCCTACTAAGATCATGCGGAAAACTCTTATATTGCATATCCAAAATACTGAGCACTTGCGGACAGGCAGAGAAAAAGGGCGAGGTATATCCCGGGGACCATAACACCTCCACGCCAGCGCGCTTCACTTTCCTCGGCAGTTCGAGTTGCTCGCGAAGAATGCGTGTCACCCGATTGCTGGCGGCAAAATCACAAAAAACACAACTCCAGCCCTCCCCTGCAAATTCATCTTCGAGTTTCTGATGATTTTCCCGTTGAGTAAATAACACCATGGAATGATCCTTCATAGTGGACTTCCAGTGCCGAAGGATCTCCAGTAAATAGGTTTCACTTCCCCCCACTTCGCCGGGGATATAAAAGAGGGTATTCATGCCAATTTTCATGTGCGA
Organism: Kiritimatiellota bacterium B12222; assembly: GCA_029719485.1. GTDB lineage: Bacteria > Verrucomicrobiota > Kiritimatiellia > SS1-B-03-39 > UBA6053 > UBA6053. The sequence continues at coordinate 3,800,870 of CP120722.1, forward strand.
TGCTTCCTCGTCATCAAAGTGTACATGCCCACAATGCCCCATTTTACAAAGAAATGAATCAAAGTTTGGATACGCCATGGCCCCGTATCTTCACGGGCACAATCAAATTCTTCTTGAAATTGTCGACGAAAATGCTGTCCGCTAATCGATCCCGGATGCCAACAGAATTGGGCCAGAGCAGGTTTTGAAATGCGAATACCTTTCCCCTGCCTCCACAATCTCAGAAAAAATTCATAGTCCCAAGCCGCTTTAAGGTCCAAACGGAGAGGCCCCGCCACATCGATAGCCGATTTGCGATAGAAACTCGCGGGTTGTGAAAGATAGTTGATGCACTGAAAGGTGAAGCGACAGGAAAACGGATAAAAGCATTCCTTAAACCGGGTAATTCCCGAACGAATCTCATCGCCCGCTTCATTCACGATGGGACAATGACCAAAGACAAAAACCGCTTCAGGATGAGCCTCAAAAGCCTCCCCGACCCGTTTCAAGCAGTTCGGAAGATAACAATCATCGGCATTTAACCATGCCACCACCTCGCCTGTGGCCAACGCGAATCCCTTATTGATGGCATCAGCAGGTCCTTGATCAGGTTCTGAAATCAACACATCAATCTGATCTCCAAACCCTTGCAGTATTTCCACGGTACCGTCTCGACTCCCTCCGTCGACTACGATCAACTCTAACTCAGCCCCCTGCTGACGTTGGTCCAGAATACTTTGAATCCCCTCTTCGATAAAGGAAGCCGCATTGTAACAAGGAGTGATGATAGAAATTTTCATAGCAAGTAAAAGTCCCCTATCCTATATCCGGCATGGGATCGACACTGATTCCACATCAATTCCAGCGTGTGCTTTCAGGGTTGCGAAGCCATAGCATAGCGTGATAAGAACAGGATCATGTCTCAACACTATCACATTGGCGTATTTCCCGGCGACGGACAAGGTCCTTCCGTTATTCAAGCGGCACAACAAGTATTAAAAGCTGTTAGCAAGCGCTACGGATTCAAAATAAAGTTCAAGGAATATCCTTACTCGGGTGCTCATTATTTGGAAACGGGAGAATTATGCCCGGATAAGGTTGTAGAAGAACTCCAAGAACATCCTGCCATATTGTTTGGGGGCGTCGGACATCCGGAAGTGACCCCCGGACTTTTGTCTCGAGAAATTTTATTAAAGATTGCCGACAGCTTGGATTTATACATTTCAGAAAGACCTGTACGACTGATGCCTGGGGTGAAGAGTTACTTGCGCACCAAAACAGCAGGGCAAATTGATTACGTGATCATCCGCGAACACTCAGGAGGACTCAACGGCAAGATGGGGGGGAGAGTTCTCAAAGGTACCTCTGCAGAGATCGCCCAGGAAAATTTAATTTACACCCGATATCAAGTCGATCGTTGTTTACGCTACGCCTTCCAGGTAGCGCAATCGCCTAACCGGAAAGGGAAATTAACCCTCACCTGCAAAAGCAGCTTGCAACCGCATGTCTACGACTTGTGGGCGAGAGCATTCAAAGAAATGGGAGAAACTGATTTCCCACAAATCCAACGATCCTATATGGAAGTCGATGACATTTGCATGCAGCTGGTACGGAACCCTGAATCATTTGATGTCATCGTAACCGGAAATTTGACGGGTGACATTTTAGCGAACGTCGGCGCCGTCAGTCAAGGAGGCGCAGGATACGCGGCGATTGGCAGTTTACACCCCGGGAAAACGGGGATGTTCGGCCCCATGCGAGCCAGTCCGGAATTTTATGAGGTCACGGATTTACAAGCCAACCCTATTTCAGCCATTGGGGCTGCGGTCATGATGCTCAGGTACTTGGGTCAGCCAGAGGCTGCACATAAAATTGAAGAAGCCATGATTGTCACTTTGGCGACAGAAGTGATGGGAGAAGGAACTATTCTCTCCCGTTTCCAGACCAAAGAAGTGGCGGACATTATTACCCAACGTCTGTTGAGATAGGGCGCAAACTTACTTCACCACTATGCAGGGTGTGTAGCGTTCCTGAATCATCACGAAGCAACAAGGCCCCCTGCTCATTGATATCTTCGGCAATTCCTTCAAGGGTTTCACCTTGAGGCATCAGCATTTGCACCCGTTTCCCTAAAGTATGCGCTCCTTCGCGCCATCCGGATAAAATGGAAGCCATGTCGCCCCGCCAAGCCAATTGGAGCTCAGACTCCATCTCTTTAAGAATAGCGATCAACACATCACTTCTTCTCCACCGATGCCCCGTTTCGGATGCCAATGAACAAGCCGTTTCCATGATTTCCAGAGGAAACTGTTGACCAGGGGTATTTACATTCATGCCAATCCCCAACATGGCATATTGGATGCCTTCCATGTCCACACTCATTTCGCAAAGCACTCCACACAATTTTCGCCCGCGGATAAGGACATCATTTGGCCATTTAATGCTGACGTCCTCAACCCCGCACTTAGACAATGCCCGAAAAATAGAAGTCGCAGCCATCAACGGAATCAGGGTTGCATCCTGAGGACGCAGGGGCGGACGGAGTAAAAGCGAAAACTGGAGGCTATCGCCCGCGCGACCAAACCAGGAACGCCCGCGACGTCCACGCCCCTGTTCCTGGACTTCAGCAAACACGATGCACCCTTCAGGTGCACCCTCCACCGCCAATTTACGGATATCATTATTCGTCGAATCCGTTACCTCTTTATAAACATAAGGAGCTTTTTCAAAGCGCGTACCTTCAAGAAAGGGAAGGATAAGTTCCCCATTTAAGGCATCAGGTTCACGGAGAAGACGATACCCCTTCCGCGGGCTGGATTCGATTTCATATCCCAGAGACTGTAGGGCTTTAATTTGTTTCGAAACCGCGGCCCGGCTGACCCCGGAGGGTTGCCGCAGGACTTCGCTACTCACCCAGTCGGGGGAAGTAGATCTCAAAACCTCTACCAATCGAAAATTCATAAAGTCTCGCTACAAAAAAAGAAGGGATGGATAAAGCTCAATCGACTTCCCGTAAATTCATCCAGGCACCGTCTACAGCTCTGACATCTTTACCTGCCTGTCTACGTTCAGAACCAAAACAGTCAGGATACTGCGCCATTAACTCCTCTAAAAACCCAGGACTCCCCACAGCCACTCCTTGTGTAAAACAACGCATTTTTTGAGTCAATGCCTCACAAAGATCCACATGCCCCAAGGCCTCAAACTCAGCCAATACTTGTGCAGGATCCATCCCTTTACGTTGACGCACTTTCGCAGAATGCCTCCTGTTTTCAGACTTATCTTCACCTTTACTCATTAACCACAGCCGATAAAACGCCTGCACATCATGCCAAGACTGCGGAAGCAAAATTTGTGCATTCGACTGTTGCACCTGCTCCACAGCTTGATGCCAAAACGCCACGCCAGATGTAAAAACCTTCTTCGCTTGATAAAAAAAGAGCTGATCAGGTTTGCGCCCTTTGGCTACATGAACCAAGGCCTTCAACCCTTTTTGGGCATAAGAATCCCCAGAAACAGCTGAACCATATCCACCCCAAGGATAGGCCATAGGATCTGCAACCATCCCCGCGCGCAGAGGGTTTAAATCAATATAAGCGGTAACAGAGAGCAGGGATAAGGGTTGTTGATCCACCACCACAGAGCGATAACGAGAATCCCACAGGGTGCCCTTGCGATCATGGGTACGATTAAACCAGCAGGTATAGGATTGTTTCAAAACCCTCATAAACTCGGGTAAATTCCCCAAACGTTCACGTACTGCCGCATCCATAGATGCCTGAATTTGAGGTGCTTGATTTTGATAAGCCTCTTCCCAAGCCTCCACCTTAGGTTCAGGCCAAACCATGGCCAATTTCGCCTTCAGTTGCTCATGACTCAACGACACATTCCCAGGCACCCACAACATGACATGGAAATGATTATCCATCACACAATGCGTCAGCACCGCCAACTGCGAAAACTCAGCCCACTGCCGAATCATGCCCACCAACACCCGTTTTTCTTCATCCCCAAACAAAAACGCACGACCAGCCGTCCGACTCGTCACATGCACAAAATAGCCTTGATCCTTGGGTAAAATCCGCAACCCACGTCGACGCCGCGCCCCCATCCCTGCCCACACCGAAGGAATCGACTCATATTTCCCAGATTTTGTTTTCCAAACACTCTTTTGCATACCTCATTTAGAAGCATTCCCAACTGAAAAGTCAACAATAAATCACCTGTTGTTTTATCAATGTAAACCTATAATATATTTTGTGTTTACAATAAGAAATTCTCTCCTTATGAACACTGGTATGAACAAACCAACTCTCTCTCTTTTCATTTCCTTTCTGTCTATCTCGACCTTAGCGCAAGAAAAACTTTCGGTGGCTGAACCATTGCAGGTCTCAAGCAAACCCTTGGTTTCCGTGCAACAAACGGGTCAAGATGTGAGTATTGCGACCAATCTAATTTCGGTGCCCGGTGTAGTAGTGGTGGTTCAAGGAGAAGCCGTAGGACAAAGTGACCTCAGTATTCGTGGATCTAGTTTTTCTGGTGCGGGATTGAGCTTATTTGGCTTGTCTCTCGGGAATGCTCAAACTGAACATTTTAATGCCGACCTCCCCTTCCCTGCATGGTGGTTTGCTCAACCCGTGGTGTTGACAGGAGTACAACAAGCTGAAATCACAGAAGGCCATCTAACCGGTACCGTAAACCTGGTTCCAATGCCTATCCAAAATGAAACGATCCTTACCGGTGGTATCGATAATAAAGACGGCTACTGGGGAAACGGTAGCGCTCAACACGTGATTCAACATCAAAATGGCTCGCAAACGGGCGTAGGCGTTTTTGCCGGCTACAGCGAAATTCCAGATGTCGATTTTCAAGATAATAATGTAAAAGTTGCCCGTGGTGGTGCCCGTTATCAACATTTAAATGAACATGGACAAAGTGATGTTCTTTTTGGATATCAGGACAAGTCTTTTGGCGCAACGGGTTATTATGGTGTGAATCCGAACTTGAAAGCCGAAGAAAAAACAGAAGACGCACTGCTTACCGGTAACTGGCAAAGTAATGACCCTGACTCCGCTTTAACGGCCTCTATTTTATTACGTCAATTTAAGGATGATTACACCCTCTGGTTGCCCACCAGCCTTTTCAATAATCAACACACCACCCGTAGCATCGCGACCCAAGTGGGACGTAATTTCTTATTTTCCGATACTATGAATATGATCACTCGTTTCGCCGCAGACTACGAAGAAATTGAAAGCAATTCATTAGGAGACTTTTCCCGTTATCGCGTGGTAGCCACAGCCATTCCCGAATGGCAACTCACTGACGACATCAATGTTAGTATTGGCGTTAAAGCTGAATTCCTTGAAGACGAAGATTTTCAACTTCTCCCTTTGGCCCGCATCGATTATGCCATGCAAAACAACCTGCACGCCCATGCTGAAATCAGTCAATCCGTTCGACGTCCCAGCTATACGGAACTCAATTATGAGTCTCCGGGAAGTCTTGGAAATACAGGCTTGGCCCTCCAAAAAGAAACGGCAGCAGAACTAGGTATTCGTTTTGATGCCCTCAAAAACACCTCGATCCAAGCAATTGTATTTGGATATCAAACCTCTGACACCGTGGATTGGGTTCGTCCTGATGCAACGGCCACCCGCTGGATGGCCGAAAATATTGGTGAAGTTGAAACCATCGGCACAGAGTTGACTTTCACCCAACATTTACACGAGACCCTTGATCTAAGTGTCAGCTATACTTGGATGGATAAGGATTCGGATGAATCGGTTTACTCCAGTCGCTATGCCTTGGATTACGCCCAAAATTTGGTGCAAGTCCAACTGAATTGGATGCCCCTTCCCTGGATGCGCGTAGAACTCTCCCAACTCTATCGCGATCAAGTTCCCAACGCCCTCCGCACCGAAGGCGGTCATGAACAATGGCTAAGCAACATCGCCTGTCATTTCCGGATTCCTCATCAAGACCACATCCAATTCACCCTCGCATCTACCAACGCCACCAAAGATGATTACCGTGTGTATCCGGGACAAGACACCGTAACCAACCGTCGGGTCTCCGCAGCCCTCACCATGGATTGGTAACTTAAGGTTGTGGAACGCCGTGCTGGAAGACCACTCGCTTCCCTAAAACCAAGCAATTGAATAAGTAACGCCCTACCTGATCGCGGGTCATGTAGGCATTACTGCCCGCAACTTCATTCAAATGAACGACCGTTTGTTCTTTGATATCAAATACATGAAGTCTGATTCCTTTTTTCGTCCACAACAAGGAATCTTCGAGGTCCATATCTGAAGAAAGTTGAAGTAACTTCCCGCCTGTTTCCCAAAATACCCATAAATCATTTGAAACATCAGAAAGCGGTGAAAAATAGACCACTTGCTCCCCTTCAGGAAAATCCTGATTCCGTCCCTCAAAATGCGCTTGTAAATGCGTAGCAGATGCATCCCGTAAGGCCTGCAAAAATTCACCTTCAGGGTACTTAGCGTCAGCACGTGTCTCAAAAGCATGCGCTTCAAGGTCTTCGTAAGGAATATCCACAACGGCAAACCCTTCAGGATTTTCAGGAGGAACCCCACGAAGAATGTTGCTGACTTCAAAGGTTTTATTTTGAACCTTGATGTCTAATTCCGGAATTTCATAATCGGCTTTGCGCATCGACACAGCAAGTTCCAGTTGCGGAAACCAGATCAGAATCATCCGTGAGTTATCCCCTTCATCCAATTCGGGGCTTAATTCTTTCACCCAGAAACTTAGATCTTGTTGATCAAATACCCGCCCCACATCCTCTTCATCTAACACCCATCGATACAGATAGATCATGGTGTTCTTCAGTAGAGTTTCATCTACATCTTGAGGCAAGGGTGCTGCGTGAAGCGCGGAAAACATAAAAAGGGATAATAGAAAATATTTCATAAAAAACTCAAGGTTTACGTAATAAAGTAAAAAAACGATTGCCCCCTAAAGAGCCATAATGTTGGTCAGGAATGCGCACAAAACGACCGCCGGGCGAATACACATCTTTGTCCGTCATCCACGAATAAGCACGACCGGTAACCTGCTGGCTTTTCACCAATGACAATCCCGCAAACCGATCAGCTTCTGTAATGCCCCCTTCATAATAAGCCGTCGCCAACCCTTGGCCATAGGCCATCAATCGGGCAAACTTTCCAGGAGCGCCATCATTTGCAATATTCAACAAATAGTTGATTCGTTTTTCAACCCGTGGAACGGCAGTAAACTGACCGGAGGCATCTCGATAAAACCCATCACATTGCCCTTTTTCCCCACCCACGGTAATCACATCTATGATATCAGTCGTTCTCACTGCCGCAATCTGGGACTGCGAATATCCTGGAGGAATATTATTGATGCGAGAATCTAACACATACAAAATTTGCAACATACAGGATTTCGTATCCGCCTCACTTACCCAGCCCGCTTCTCCAGGAAAGGGGGATTCATTCAACAGCAAACGTGCCAAATACCCCTCTTCTGTGGTCGCGGGTTTAAGTTTTACTTCTGCATGTGATACAGAAGCCATGATCAAAATAAAATATGTAACGATAAACGCTCTCATGCAGAACCCTCTAAAAAGTTAATACAGTATTCCCCATACCAACCACCCCGTATAGCCTACAAATGTAGAAAGCAAGAGCGCGGCTTCAAAGCGATTAATCCGCCCTTTCCCATTTCTCCCCCAGCCAATCAAAAATAATGAAACCGTCATTATCGCCATCAAAGGAAAATCTCGGGTAATGATTTCTTTGTCCAAGGTAAAGGGTTGAATGGTGCTGGCAATTCCAACCACGGCGAGCGTATTAAAAAGGTTCGATCCCACCACATTTCCGATCGCCATATCATGTTCCCCTTTGCGCACAGCCGCAATGGTGGAGGCCAACTCCGGTAAGGAGGTCCCAATGGCCACCACCGTCAGTCCGATAATGAGTTCGCTTACACCTGCCAAGGTAGCCAAGTCCACCGCCCCCCACACTAAAATCCGAGAACTCACCACTAATAACACCAAACCCAAAATCAAATCACGAACGGATTTACTCAGCGCAACCGGCGCGACGGTCGCTTCGTCCGTAACCGAATGGATTAATTCATCTTGCGGACCTTGAAAGGAAATCCAAACCGTCCATGCCATCGACGCCACAAACAGCACCAATAATAACACCCCATCCATGCGGGATAACACCCCATCCCGTAATACCAAAAACGTGATCAAGGTCAGTCCCGTCAGCAATGGTAACTCACGACGTAAGATATTGGAATGCACTTGAATCGGACAAATCAAAGCCGAGATCCCTAAAATCAGCCCAATATTGGCAATATTAGACCCGAAGGCATTCCCTAATGCCAGCGCCGGTTTCCCTTCTAACGCAGAGAACGCAGAAACCACCATCTCGGGGGCCGAAGTGCCAAATCCGATGATCACCATCCCAATCACGATGGGGGAGATTCCCAAATGACGCGCCACCCCGGCCGCACCATCTACAAAACGATCCGAACTTCGAATCAATACATACAAGCCCCCAAACAAAGCCAATAGGGGCATCAACCAATCAGGACCAGCATGTAGCCATTCAGTCATCGAATCCTAAATCCTCCGCTCCCAAATCCTCAAAATCTGGATCTTCACGGTAGGGCGACAACGATTGACCCGGCTCAAATTCTTTTTGACGCCAGTATTCACCAAGCACAATCCCCGTGGCCGTGGCGACATTTAAACTTTCCACATTCTCAGAACCGGGAATCCTCAAGATCACATCCGCATCTTCAATCAGAAAATCGCTCAAGCCACTCGATTCCGGCCCCATCATTAACAAAATTTTATCGGGCAATTCCGTTTTGTAGAGGTTTTCACCTTGATGACTGCTTGTCGCCACCACCGTATACCCGGCCGCTTTAAAAATAGGCAAGGCTTCACTCAATCGCCCCCCATGAACAAACTGCACAAACTCAGCCCCGCCCTCTGCAGAGCGTTGCGAGGAGCCATTCTGAGCGACGACCGCATCGCTTACCAACAAGCCCTCTACGCCAAAATGGGCACAGGTTCGCAAAATAGATCCTACATTGTGAGGATTCCCTAAACGTTCCAAGGCCACCAAGCAATCTGTATCTAATTCAATGGATGCATCCAAATATTCTTTGATGGTGAAGGGATCAATTTTCTTCACCAAAAAACAAATTCCCTGATGATTGCGGGTTTCCGCAATTTTATCCAACTCGTAGGTATCTACAATCCGGTACGCCTTACGCGCTTTCGCACAGGCCTTCATGATATACCCAAAACGATAAGCCACATCTTCGGCAAAATACGCACGCACAATTTGGTCTTGGCGGTGCTCAAAAAAGGCTCGGCAGGCATTCACCCCGAAAATTTTCATTTCCATGGGGTCTTCCTGATTGACCCGGGGACTGTGCCCCCGGTCATCATCTTCAGGTCCGTCACTATACGTTCTTGATACTCTATCCATTATCTGTCTCTATTTATTTAAAGGCTACTTATATCTACTTCACTACTACATACGTTCAAGAACGTTACGTTGACAAAATGCGCGGTCTTAATTTACCTGAACACAGGCTGCGACATGCGCATCTACTTTTTCAGCCAGTTGCTGCACCAATTCAGGCGAAGCAGCTTTGTTCAATTTCAGTACCGCAATGGAGCAATCGCCTTTTTCATTATGAGGGTTACGCACATCATCAATATTGATGCCCGCTTCCGCAACCGCAGCCGCAATGATACCCAAAACGCCAGGGCGGTCGGCAAAACTCAAAACCAAGGTATGACCTTTAGGATCAAAGTATAATTTTTCAAAATCATTGATACGTGCGATCATGACTTGGTTTTCAGCGACCGTACCCCGAATAGAAATGGACTTCAGTTCACCCGCACCATTTTCAACGGTAAGATCAACCGTGATCGAATTTCCATATCCTTTCTGTTTGTCCACATTCCGGTTGCAATATTCGATGCCATTTTCTTCAAGTACACTCAAGGCCGCCCGATGATCCAATGAACGGTCGAAATCAGGATTAATCGCGGTAACCATCGGGACAACCAACCACTCAGCAAATGCCGAAAGATCACCATACACACTGGTTTCCAATAATTTTACCCGTTTACCTTTACCCAACAATCCGCGGGCCATGGAAGTAAGGGTATAAGCCAAATCGCCATAGGTTTCGTCCAACCCTTCAGGAATGTCACGATTCACAATAAAGGAGGTGATGCCTTTTTCGTCAAAATCAATAATGATGCGTGCGGCCATTTTTGCAGCATTGGCATTGGCTTCAGCAGAGCTCGCACCCAAATGCGGCAACATGATGTCGGCAATATCGGCTTCAGGTTTATCGCCGGCCTCATCTTTAGGATAAACATCATTTAAGAAACGAATGTTTTTCTCAGCTTTAATTGCCCGCAAATCGTCATGATTCACCACGCCATAACGTGCGCAATTGATCAAGGTGGCCCCTTCTTTCATTTTGCTGAAGAGGTCTTTATTCACAATACCTTTGGTCGCGGCATTTTCAGGAATATGCAAGGTGATGTAATCCGAAACAGAAAACAACTCTTCCAAACTCATCAACTCTACACCCAACTCTTCCGCACGATCCGTGCTGATCATCGGGTCAAAGCCTACGACCCGCATATCAAAACCGGAGAGACGTTTAATGGTCAAACGGCCAATGTGTCCCAACCCAACGACTCCCACAGTTTTCCCTGTGATTTCACGGCCCATAAATTTGGCTTTTTCCCATAGTCCCTGACGGCACGACGCGTCTGCAGGAATCAAGTGACGGGCATCTGCGAGCATCAAGGCCACCACTTCTTCAGCTACGGCGTTTGAATTGGCACCTGGCGTATTCATGACGTCGATTCCACGCTTGCGCGCAGCTTGAATATCAATCGTATTGTACCCCGCGCCGGCCCGAATAATTAATTTCAGCTTTGGAAATGCCTCAATCACTTCTTCGCTTACTTTTTCACTACGCACAATCATCGCATAGGTGTCAGGATGAGAAGCCGCCAATTCCAACAGATCCACTCCGGGACACTGTTCAACGGAATATCCTCCGTGAGCATTCAAAAAATCTTTGGCAACGGCATCCAATTTTGTGGGAATAAGTACTTTTTTCATGGGTATTGGTTTTTTAGAGAATGAAAAGATCAGAGATGTGCCTCTTAACGTCGAATCAGGCGGAATCAACTTCACAAACCAACTAATTCCTGCACAACAACTCCTTAGACCATAGGAACCAGGTCCATTTCTCTAGAAGATATGCACAACGCCGCCCCCTCTTGCCCACTCTCAACGGCCTAAATTTCTACCCGCAGCAACTGCCCTTTTCCCTATAAATAGAGACTTTATTTCATAAAAATAGTCATAGACAACGCCTAAAAGACGTTGTAGGTTACAATTAGTAGTAATGAAGAAACTTCAGAATAGAAAAACCGGGCAAGCAATGCTCGAATATGTGATGGTACTGGCAATGACACTGGGTGTGATTGTGATGCTTGGCTTTTTTATCTATGTCTTCAAGGAATACGGCGGTCGTATACTTGAATTGGTTTCTTCAGAGTACCCCTGATTTACTTTCGAAACTCAAAATTAAAACCTTGCCAAATAAACCTTCAAACTTTTAGAATGGACAAGAACCCATTAGAAATTCTTTCCTAACAAGAAAGAAGAGGAACATATATGAAACATCAGAATAAAAAGAACAAAGCCGGCCAAGCCATGGTCGAATATATCATTATCGTTGTCATTGTTGCCATCGCCGCCATTGCGGTATTTGGTGTATTTGGTGACCGACTCCGTGCCATGGTAGGCGGGGCCTCCGTTGAATTAGGTGCTGATCAAGGAGATGTGGATTCCGCGACCTCCACTGAATCAGCCCAAATGATGAAAGACCTCGACAACAACTAAGTTGCCCCCTGCGTTGCGTCCCTCTTCCATTTGGGGCGCAGGCAGAATTTACCATGCAAAGGCCTTCATTCCATAGGCCGGAAGCCCTCAAGCCTCACCGGAGCAAATCCGGACAAGCCTTGCTGGAAACTTTTGGCATTATGATGCTACTGTGTATGATCCTGTTTGGGATGATACAATATGTGCTCATGTTGACCGCTACGGAGGTCATCCAATACAGTGCCGATGCCTCCGTGCGGGCCAGAGCCGTAGGATTTAACGACTTCATGGTCTATAAAGTAAATCGCGTCGCCAGCATCCCCAATGCCGGTTTGATGACGAGCCCTTCCTCGGCGGGCATCAGCAATGCCCAAACCCAAAACTGGGATACCTTATCCGCCGGAGAAGCTTTTCGCAGGTCCATTGCTCAAAATCCAAGTTCCTCCCAATACCAAAATATTGAATACAATAACATTCCATTATATATGGATGCTGAGCATTGGGGCCAATTGGGAGGCATTTTAGATTACGAAGACTGGGACAGCATTAGCCGCCCCATCTATACCACCACGTCGGGCGATACCGTCGGGGTCACCGTTACCCAAGACTACCCCTTACGCATGCCTTTTCTCCGCGCCTTCACCGACGGCAATGAAATCCATATCCGCCAAGAGGCCCGTTTAGCCGATCATTCGGAACTTTACTTACAATGAACCCGTCTTTATCCAGCATCAACGCACGGCGCTTCCGCACCCAAAAATCAGGTCAAACCCTCATTTTCATGACCTTAGTGATTGTGATGCTGGCCTTTGCCGCACTGTTCTATTTTGACGTTCATAAAATTTTACACGTAAAGGCGATCAGTCGAAATGGCGGAGATGCCGCTGCCCTCGCCGGTGCCCGCTGGCAAGCCATTAGTTTAAACCTGATTGGCTCACTGAATATCGCAGAAGCTGTCGCCATCACCAACGATTTGAGCGCCGGTCAAACCACCAGTCCTGAAGCAGATCTGATTGCAGAACTGCAACGCCGTATCGCTTTTAGTGGCCCCATCCTCGGATATGTCTCCGCCCAACAGGCCGCCAAACAAAATGGTATCTTTAACCAAAGCCAATTTGCCAGTGAGATCAACACCCACGTCAATCTCTTGCGTACTGAATACGGCCTGCTACATCCAGAACCCTTCCAACCTTCCGGCTCCTACGCCTCCGCCTGGGAAGAAGTGGCCGACATGATGGAACTGGCTTCTGATCATGGCGTCGCCGTGCAAGCTGCTTGGCAATATTACGCAACCTATTCGAATTATGACCATTTGCTGCTCAACCCCGGCTTTTACGATGCCATCGCCGGCCGTAGCTGGTGCTGGATGTATTATAACGCCTTCGACGAACTGCAAAACTATCAAAATTGGACCTACTGGGACGATCTGCCGTCCATCCAAGTCAATCCTCCTGTAAATGCCGAAATCCTCAGTCTGTGGTTACAACGCGTGGCGGTTCGGGATTCAATTCCCCTCCTTCCCACGGGCGACACCTGGGAAAGTACCCTGCTCAACCTGCAAGCCGCATTGGATGATTTAAACCTCAATGACCCTGTGGCATGGGGCGATTTTGATGCCAGTTGGGCCTTTTACAACCCCAATCGTTGGGATGGATGGAGTGATCGCATTCCTGATGATTTCCCTTGGGACGGAGAGATTCGTGACGAATATGACTATGGCGGCGCCGACGCGGCCATGGCTGTAAGGGCTGAAACCGAACGCCACACCGAATTTAGAGGCGCCGACACCATCAACTGGACGGCAGGTGCCAAACCCTTCGGTTCGCTCGAAGGCAACGTTCCCCCCAACACATACGGATTGATCCTCCCCGCTTACACCGACATTCGCCTGATCCCCGTGGATGCCAGTATAAGTGGAGGCAACGGCGCTTTACGTCCCGGTTGGTTGGATTTCATTATAAATATCCTTCCCGCATATATGAACAACGGCCCATCAGCTCTTCCTCAAGGAAATTGGTACGCCGATCAACTGCGTACCTGGGAAGACCAAGACTACCGGCAAGATGGACTCGAATGGCTCTTAGACAATAATTATGACTGTTACCGCCCCACAGGTGGCGGACCCGGCAGCAGCGGAGGCACCTTCCATGGACACTAAAACCCTCCACTCTAAATCGGGTCAAGCCATGGTCGAATTTTGCATCGGCCTTATCGCCATACTCACCGTCGTCGCCGGAACCATTCAATTAGGCAGAATGGGCTTGGCCCGGATGGAAGCCCGCGTAGACGCCACCGGTACCGTCAGCGCCCTCAGTATGAATTCAGGCTCCACCTCCATTCGATTGGTCAGGAATTACATTCAGGAAAACACCGAAGGACTGGATGGCCGGACCTACTCAATGGATGATACCAGCACCATAGGCAATGCCGCTGAAGTCTATGATCAACTGCTTCGCAACAACCACCCCCAACTTTTACACCGATACGCCCCCAACAATACCTTGGCCTCTATTCAAAATTCGATCGACCTCATGGGCGAAACCGCTTTGGTCAGCAGTACCTCCTACGAATACGACATCCCCGTCATGCCCATCATTCGTAAACTTATTTTTAATCAGGAAACTGTCGATCTGGAAGTCAGCTCTTGGACCATTCGTACCGGAGACTTATACTGATGCGGCGATGCCTATGTGCACTACTCTTAAGTTGCGGACCTTGGGTCTGGGGGGACGTCTTCCTCAGACGCCCCGCAGACATACCCAGCAGCTGGGAACGGGCCTACCACACCGATATCGCATTTCAGAACAGTAAAGGAGAGCTGGAGTTGTTCCGATCCTGGGACTCTGTAGATCTCATCCGAATCGCCCTTCAAAACCAACATGGAGACCAATTGGCCTTCGTCGCGGGTGAAATCATGGGCTGGGGACTGGTGATCGAAAAAGGATCCTTGATCCGTTATCTGGTTCAACCTCTTCCCGAGGGTGGCTCGTGGATTGTGCGCATCAAAGAACCCTTGCGTCGCGCCGGTAAACCCGGAGACCTTCCCCATCGACACCAACTCGACGACCTCCCCATCTACCCTCAAAGCATCCCTACCTTTTACAGTCACGACCAAGGAAACCAGGTCAGCGTAGAAATTTCCGAATGCAACGCCTCTCCCGCCGAGGCCCTGAACGCCCTGTCGCAAATGGTCGAAGCCGCAGGCTGGACCCCCTCGCCCATTAACACCGGTGGCTTTCAAGTCTTTGTCAAAGGTGAAAAAGTGGCATTTTTGGGTGCGCAACGAGGAAAAGATGGACGAACCCGCATTCTCAGACTTCACAAACCTTTAGGAGTGAAGTAAACCCTTTTATGTATTTGATTGGAGACTCATCCCTATGAAACAAAAAATTGTACTCATTATCGCGTTGGGTATGGGGGCACTGGCCTTTGTACTGACCTACACCTATTTAAAATCAGAACGGGATGCCATTTATAAAGATGCCACCATGGTCACCGTCTTGGTAGCACGCGAAGACCTCCCCCAGGGCACCCAACTCAAACCCCATCACTTGCGCGAACAAGACGTTTTCGAAACCGGATTAAGTCCAAAAGTTTTCCGCAAAGATGATGAACGACACGTCCTAGGCAAAACCTTGGTCTACTCCATGAAAAAAGGGGAAACCCTCGACTGGTTGCGCATTGGTGCAAATTTAGATGAACTCAGCGGCTTAGCCCCCACCATTATTTCAGGCATGCGGGCCATTTCGATTCCCGTTTCCAACGAAAGCGCGGTAAGTGGTCTGGTCCGTCCCAATGACAAAGTGGATATCTTGGGAACCTTTAGTTTTATGGACGAAGATCGTCCCGGCGAAATGAAAACCGTCACCTTCACCGTTTTGCAAGATGTGACAGTGTTGGCCACCGGACAAGAAACCGCCCGCGCGGAATTGCAAATCACCAGCAACTCCCGTCGTCGCAATAGCTACAATACTATCACCATTTCTGTGTTCCCTGAAGAAGCCGAATTGCTGGCCTTCGCCGTAAGTACCAAAGGCTCCCTCACCTTGTCCCTCCGGAACCCTCAAGATGTATCCGTCATGGATCAAACGCCGCCCATTGATTTCCAAACCCTGCAACAGGAACTCCCCCGTTTGAACAGTAAACGGCAACAAATCCTCCGCGGGCAAGAAAACACTCAAATCCTGAGTCGCTAAAATGGCTGAACCCCTCCAACTTGTCATCCACCACGAAGGCGACGATGAACAGCGCTTTAAACTTCCCCATGGCATTTATACCATCGGGCAGGACAAGCACAACAAAATCGTCCTCCAAGATCCCAGCATTTCATGGAAACATGCAGTGTTGAGCATCAGCGATCGCGAGTTGGCCGTAGAAGATCTCAACAGCACGACCGGAACCTATTTGGAAGGCGAACGCATTCGCGACCGCAAGGTTTTCGTTTCCGGTCAACGCATTCAAATGGGCACATACGCCTTACAAGTATTGCCCTTCTCAACCCCGAAAGCGCCTCCCCCACCCCCTCAGCCACCCAAAGCCACACCCGCAGCAACCCCGGCCACCTCGATGCCCCGTTCCGAGTCGCGGAGCTTCCCCCAACAAAAGAAATCTCTGAGTCCCGACGCCCTGATTCGCCGGAATATCAAGAAACAGGTACACAAAGAACTGCTCGACCGTCTCGATTTGCGCCGGATGACCGCCGAAAATATCGAAGAGACCGGACTGCAAACCCGGGCCCGCGAATTAGTGGATCAAATCATCACCGATGTGCGCGATCGCTTGCCCGCAGGGATTGATCCCCAACGTCTGGCCGACGAAATCTATAATGAAGCCGTAAAACTAGGTCCCTTGGAAGATTACCTTGCAGACGACAGCATTACTGAAATCATGGTGAACGGGCATGACCAAATCTATTTAGAACGCAATGGACGCTTAGAACGGGGCGAAACTACTTTTGTTGATGACAACTCCGTGCAAGCCGTCATCGAGCGGATCGTTTCCCCCTTGGGACGTCGTATTGATGAAAGCCGACCCTATGTCGATGCCCGCCTCCCCGATGGCAGCCGGGTAAATGCCATCATTCATCCCCTTTCCCTAATCGGACCCTGCGTCACCATTCGGAAGTTTTCTAAAAAACCTTTCACCGTGGATAAACTCATTGAGATCGGAGCCATGACCCGTGGCCTCGCTCTGTTCGCAGAAATTTGCGTAAAAATGCGCAAAAACATCATCATCTCAGGAGGAACCGGCACCGGTAAAACCACCTTCTTAAATGTGATCAGTAACTACCTACCCGATACGGAACGCATTCTCACGGTTGAAGATGCGGCTGAGCTTCAGCTGCCCCAAGACCATGTGGTTCGTCTCGAGGCACGGCCCGCAAACATCGAAGGCACCGGAGCCATTACCATTCGTGATTTGGTGCGAAATGCCCTGCGTATGCGACCTGACCGTATTGTGGTCGGGGAGTGTCGAGGTGGCGAAGCTCTGGACATGCTCCAAGCCATGAACACCGGACACGAAGGCTCCTTAACTACCGTTCATGCCAACTCCCCACGCGACGCCATGTCTCGTCTGGAAACCATGGTCCTTATGGCCGGAATGGACCTCCCCATCCGCGCCATTCGCGAACAAATCGGCTCCGCCATTCAAATCATTATACACCTGTCCCGTTTTCCTGATGGATCGCGGCGGGTATCCAAAATGACCGAAGTCTGTGGCCTCGAAGGCGACCGCATTGTGTTGCAAGATTTGTTTGAATTTAAACAAATCGGCCTCGACGAAAATGGCAAAGTGCTGGGGCATTTGGCACCAACAGGCAATGTACCCACCTTCATTCAAGATATTCAAGCCCGAGGTCTCGAATTAAATCCTGCCGTGTTTGACCCCCAATATGCGGAGGAGTTTCTGCGATGATCCCTCCCCCGGACATGATGCTGTTTATCATACCCCTCGCCTATTTTGCGTGCTTCTTTTTGATGGGCTATCATTTGATGAACGGGCTCCGCGAAGCGATCAGCGGACAAGGCGACCAATTTTCCCAATCGGCCTCCCGGGAGTTAGAAAGTTTATTTCTGTTTATTCCCGCCAACCGCATCGCCTCCCTGTCGCAAAGCGCCGGCATCATCGGTTTCCTCACCGGCTTCCTCATTTTCGGAAACCCGACGCAACCGGGTGGCCTTCTGGGCGGATTGGTGAGTGGCTTACTGCTCTTCTTCCTTATTCGATTAATCCCTATTCTCACCATCAAATTTCTTAAGGCCAAACGCCTCGAACAATTTAACCTGCAACTGACCGAGGCCCTCGTCACCATGAGTAATTCCTTGCGGGCAGGATTCAGTGTGCAACAAGCCTTCGAAACCATTGTCCAGGAAGGTCGCAAACCCATCTCCCAAGAATTTGGAATGTTTATCCAACAAACCCGCGTGGGAGTCCGCTTCGAAGATGCCTTGGCCAATATGGAAGAACGGGTAGGCAGCGAAGATCTCACTCTGATGATTCGCGCCATTGAAATTTCCAGACAAACCGGTGGCAATCTCACCGAAGTCTTCGATATTATCGCCACCACCATTCGCGAACGCTCCCGCATCGAAGGCAAAATCAAATCCATGACCGCCATGGGCCGCCTCCAAGGAATCGTGGTTGGACTGGTACCTATCTTTTTATTGGTCATTATGACCATGATTGATCCACAAATGATGATGAACTTTTTCAATAACTACTTAGGCATGGCCCTGATGGTCTTGGTGGTGGTTCTCCTCTCCGTCGGTTTCTACGTGATTCATAAAATTGTGTCCATTGAAGTTTAATCATGACTACCCTTTCCCCCATTTTATTACTCGCCACCTCCGCCCCCCCCCTAAGCGGAATGGGGCTGCTCGCACTGTTCACTTGGGTAGTGGCCGCGATACTCATCGGCATCTATGTGGGAAAACAAGCAACCGAAATCCGCTACGCCACCTTGGCCGACGGACAACGTTTGCGCCGTCGACTGCCCTTAAGTTTTCAGTGGTTGCTCCCCTTCACCGGCAACATCAAAATGTTCCGGCGTCCACAACACGCCGATCTCCGCAATAAAGTAGAAAGAAAATTGGTTTCTGCAGGATACGACACCGTGCTCTCCGCCAGTGATTTCCTCGCCTTGCGCCTGTTAATTCCTTTGGTACTCGCCCCCTTATGTATCGGCATCATCATCCTGCTCACCGCAAAAATTCCGGGAGGAATGGGCGACAGTATTCGCGAAAGACAAGTTTATCTCTTTTTATGTATCTTCGGATATTTGACCATGCGTCCCACCACCTGGATCAAACAAACCATTCGTCAGCGCCATCGCGAAATAGAAAAAGGCCTCCCTTTTATTTTGGACCTGCTGACCCTGTCCGTAGAAGCCGGATTGGATTTCATGACCGCCATTCGTCGCTTAATTGAACGACGGAAAGTGGATGCCCTCAGCGAAGAATTCATTCGCGCTGTTCGTGAAATGCAAGTGGGACGCACCCGAAAAGATGCCCTCAAAGATATGGCCGAACGGGTAAATCATCCCGACCTCTCCTCCGTGGTCTCAGCACTGGTTCAAGCCGATGAACTCGGTGTCGGCATTGGCACCATTCTCAGAATTCAAGCCGAACAAATGCGTGGCCGCCGCTTTCAACGCGCTGAAAAAATGGCCAATGAAGCTCCGGTAAAACTCCTTTTCCCGCTGGTATGTTTTATTTTTCCCAGCGTTTTCTTGGTTCTGCTCGGACCAGTCTTTTTACAAATGTTACAGTCAGGGTTCTAATATGGATACAACTTACTCTCACCTGCTTATCGAAGAAGGCCCCGAAAAGGGTCGGGAAATTACTATCCCAGAGAATGGCGCCCGCATAGGTCGTGCAGAAGAAAATGACATCAGCATTGCTGATGCGGCGATGTCCCGTTTTCAATGTCGTATGTATTTCAGAGATGGTTTCCTGCATCTCATGGACCTGGGAAGTACCAACGAAAGTTTGGTCAATAACCAGCCCGTCAGTGATGTCGCCCTTCGCTTCGGAGACAAAATTCTGATTGGAGAATCGCTCCTCAAAGTGATCAGAGATGGCTTGCACGATAAATCCACCTTCAGCAACCAAGCCAACACGCCTCCACAGCTCGAACCCGAAGCCGCCCCTGCGCCCATCATTTTTAATCTAGAGGGTGAGGATACAAGTTCTGCATCTCCAAAATCGATCGTTGACGCCCCAGCCCCGGAAAAAGAAGCCTCATTGACTGATGTGGATCTTGGATTTGGCAAACGGGAGGAATTGCTGGACAACAAAGAAAAAGCCCCACGGAAATCAAACCTTTCGCTGTTGCTCCTCACCTTAGTCATCACCCTCCTCATCATTGGCGGTGGGCTACTTTACCTCACCCAAACCACCCCCCATCAACCCATCGTTTCTGTCGACGATGAGAACATCACGGTCTATTATGAAAAGGTCATCGCCGGAAATGGGAATATTTTCCGTTATGCCTTGGAGTTATCCAATACGGGTGAAATTAAAGCCGAAGTGCACGACCTGCTCGCACAACGCAACGTCATCAAAGAAGAAACCGTCGCGCCCGAACAACTGCAAATTTTGGTCAATCAACTCTTAAGCAACAAGGATAGTTTGATGGCACTCCAAGACGAATACGAGGGCCTTCCCGCCGGAGATTTTAAAAGCTACACCCTCACCATTCTCTATGGAAAAGAAGCGAAAACCATCCGTGTAGCCAACCAATTGGAACCGGATGTATTTAAACAAGCCCGGGAACAAATCGAAACTTTTGCCAATAATGAATTGGGATTGATTAATCGTCACATCCCCCCTGAAGTCCTACGGGCACAAGCGGCCCAGTCTTGGGAAAATGCTCAAAAACTTTACGACGCCCGCGACGTCAAAAACAGCAACCTGTGGCAAGCCACCCAACTGCTCAAAGATGTTATTTTCCTTCTAGAGTCTATTGAACCCAAACCTCCCTATTACGAGCAAGCTGTGATCTTGCGTCAACAATGGCGGAAAACCTTGGAAGACAAAGTGTCCAATCTCGAATTCGAAGCCATTCGAGCCGTGCAAGTGGGCGACCGTCAACGCTCCATGCAACTCTACCGACTCATTCTGGCCACCTTACCCGACCCAGAAAATACCCAATATAAACAGGCCTACAACCGATTGACCCAAATTGAACAGGAACTAAACTGATGAAAAAAATCCTCATACCTTTTTTCGCAGCCCTTCTCCTCCTCAGCGGTTGTGAACTCCAAAAACCAGCTCCCACCGGAGAACTCTTTGTCATGACCCAACCCGCGGATGCGGTAGTGGAAGTGAACGGTGAAATCCTCGGCCCCTCCCCTCTGCAACATAATGTTGCCAGCGGAAATGTGCTGATCACCCTTCGCAAAGAAGGCTATGAAACCGAATGGCATAGCTTGCACCTCACCACGGGGGAACGGGAAGTCCTCGACAGCACCATGCGCCCCATCAAAGGACTCATGGTCATCAATTCCACCCCCCAAGGCGCCGCGGTAAGCATTGGTGAAGTCTTTGCAGGCAACACCCCTCTCACCCTACACGAGATCGGCTTAGGCACCCACCGGGCACGGCTGGTGATGTCTGGGTTTGACGATAAAGAAATTGAATTCTCTGTCACTGACCGCATACCGCAAGCCTTGAATGTTGATCTGAATTCCAATGCAGGTGTTTTGGTCGTGCTTTCAAATCCTACAGGAGCAACTGTATTTGTGGATGGTCGAAATGAAGGAACCACCCCCCTGTCTTTAGATCAAATTGCCAAAGGACAACGGGATGTACTCCTGCAATATCCCGGTCATGAACCCTATCGTCAGAATGTGCTCATCGCAGCATCAGACACCACCCGCATCGATGCCACACTTACGCCCTTACCGGGTGGATTAAGCGTCATTTCCATTCCCGGAAAAGCACGTGTCTATGTAGACGGTGAATTCACGGGCGAAGCCCCGGTCACCCTGAAAAATCTGGCCCCTGGTGCTCACAATATTCGCGTGGAATCCCGGGGACATGCTGAAGAGTCCCGCACCGTCCAAATCGA
This sequence comes from Kiritimatiellota bacterium B12222, assembly GCA_029719485.1. Taxonomy (GTDB): domain Bacteria; phylum Verrucomicrobiota; class Kiritimatiellia; order SS1-B-03-39; family UBA6053; genus UBA6053. The sequence continues at coordinate 3,822,856 of CP120722.1, forward strand.
ACGCGGAGAAAACAGCATCGAAGAATTTAGGTTGGAACGCAACAGCGGAACCCTGCAAATCATCACCCGCCCTGCCGGAGTGAATGTAAATATCAATGGTGAATTCATGGGCAAAACCCGTCCGGGAGCTGATGGCAGTGATGTGGTCTCCAGTCCACTGATGATTGATATGCTTTCCCAGGGCTCTCACACCCTGCAACTGGTTCGCGAAGGTTACACCTTTCAAACCAAACGATTCTTTATCACCAAAGATCAAGTCACCACTCTTGAAGAAACCCTCGAACGGAAATTCATTCCCAACACCCTCCTCCGCCTCGGCAATGGAGAAGGCGAAGTCATTACCGGTGTGCTCTTACGACGTCATCCCGGTGGAGATGTGGAAATGGAAATCCGTAAAGGCGTCTTTAGAACCTTCCCCAGCGGCAGTTACATTTCAATTGAACCGTTAAAACAAGCCGAGGAAGTGGACGTTGCCACTCCCGCACAACTCCCTTAAGTTATGCCACAAAAACCTTATGCCACATTCAGCCTCATGGGGCTAAATGTCGTCGTCTTTTTATTAGCGAGCCGCGTGCTCCCCGCAGGAAATTTCCTCTTAGAACAATTCCCCCTGTTCTTCCCTTTCAACCAAGAATTTCACTCCTGGCAGTTCCTAACCCATATGTTCATGCATGGGAGTCTGACTCACCTGTTTATGAATATGTTTGGCCTGTACTCTTTTGGCGCGGTGCTGGAACGCGTGTGGGGCCCTACCCGTTTTCTCATATTCTATTTTGCCGCGGGGTTAGGTGCGGGAGCTATCTACACCGCCGTCGATTATGTTGAATATAATCACAGCTCTACCTACTTGGTGGAACAAGGTGTGCCGCAAGCCACCATGGATCAACTCAAAACCCTCCCCACCAATGGCGCTATAAATCAGGTCATGGCTGCGCCATCCTCGCTTAGTCTAGAAAGCAAAGAAGCAGAACTTGAATCCATGTTCGGGATTTACTTTGGTCGAGTTGTAGGGGCATCTGGAGCGATTTACGGGATTCTCACCGCATTCGGCGTGCTTTTCCCCAATGTAAAACTCAGTCTCATCTTCCTGCCCATACCGGTACCGGCCAAATATTTTATTCCCGGCATTCTGTTGTTGGATCTTTTCTCAGGCATTACCGGCTTTTCTTTGTTTAGTGGAGGTAGCGGAGGCATTGCCCATTTCGCACATTTGGGTGGCGCGCTTATCGGATTCCTGCTCATGCTCCTGTGGAAGAACAAAATGAAGTCCCCTCAAATGAGGGCCGTTGCGTAAGGGCCTATGCACCTCTATTGGATGAGATAATACACCCGATCTTTTTTCAGAGAAAACCCAAAGGCCGTCCCCCATTCGACTTCGGGATATCCATTCAAATCCAATACCGTGACCTTCAGTTGATCGGCATCCGGGCGGTTTAATTTTATTTTGCCCTCCAAGGCTTTAAAGCGCCACGGATCCTTGCCGATATCCACGACACGGTATTTCCCCTCTTGCCCCACCGACTCTTGCTCCCAGCCTGATGCCCGCTCCTCGGTCATCACCTGCAACAACATTCGACTAGATAGGGTCAAGGGTTGACCATCCAACGAAATCAAAATCACATGCCCCAAATCCAAGGGAGACAACAGCTCCAACACCCCGAGTTTACTTAAACCGGCCTCCTTTAAGTTCCCACTGATTGCCTCCACGCGGGGTGCTTTAATTCGCAGGAGACCTTTGTCGTAATTCAATTCCATCTGACCATTTGATCCCCGAATCAGTTTCTGATTCTCATCTAAATAAGGCGCCAATGAACTCAGATCTAGTTGCGTTTTCGACGCGCCGACCATCACTTCCGTTTTGCCCATAAAAAAGATACGTGGGTCAATCACTTCGCCAGCGGCAAGTGCCCCACCCTCATCCACATCCGCCAATCGCAATTCGTCTAAGTTCCCTTTTTGAACCAGAGGCGTGCCCTTGAGCGCAAATAAATCCTCTAGCCTCAAGCCCACTTTCGCCAAGGTCTTCCCTTCATCCAAATAGCCCAAACGATACATCAATGCCGTTGCCGGAAATTGCCCCATCTGACTCGGTGCCATCAAGGTCCAGGGTTGCATCCAATATCTCGGTTTCACAGCCCACAACGCACTGTCGTGTGCAAAATGCACGATCGCATCTGATCCTTGCAATGACCCATAGGCCGCATAAAATAGCGGTGCCTCACTTCGATAACGATTGGGGCGCGTCCACGTCGTCTCCGAGATCATTGAAGGTCGATTATTGTACTTGGGATCCGCGACGGGATGGCTGAAATCCAACGGACCTTGAGGTGTGCGCGAATCAAATTTCAACGCACTTCTGTCCGCATAAATATGCCCTTTTCTCATCGACCAGTTCACCCCTTCCCCTTCCGCGTAGGTGCCGAAGTATCCATGGCGATCAATGTAATCACCCGGCAAATAACTCCACACTTCCAGAGGTTTAAAGATCTGATCATCCGCAGTGTGCCAATTGGAGGCGGTAAGTAATCCTTTAAATCCGAGCCCTTTTACAAAATCGACTTGCCGCTGATAAAAAGCTCTCTGGGTTTCGGCTAAAAACCGGGTGGTGTCTTGATCCCGCAGGGTTTTGTTATGAATAATTCCGTAGAGATCACTAAAATCGAGGCGTTCCTGATCCAGTTGATCTCCTTTTAGTCGTTGCCCACCCCAAGCTGTAAACGCCTTTTCGATACTGCCGTATTCATCGTCCGTCCATACATAAAACATGTGCTCCAGAATTCTCAACTGGGCTTCCGGAATCATTTCATCTTTAAAGGTCCAAAAGAAAAAGGAATCCTCATTCACCAATTCCAAACTCATCAAGGCAGGCTCATCCACTAATCGCGGACCGTAGGGATTGGGCGACAACAAAATTTTCTGCCACCAGCCTTGATAATGCTTTTCAAAGGCTGGGTTAAAAAATAATGAGGCAAAGGGTTTCGCTGATCCATCATAGCCCTGCAAAAAATCCAACTGGGGCTGGGGTTCAAACCAAAGAGGGAAGTAAATGGAATAATGAGTGTAGATCCCTTCCCGTTTCGCCCGGGCCGTCACCTCTTGTAAACGATCCACGGTATCCAAATTAAGCGCTCCCGTGTGTTTATCAAACACCGAACCATGTAGACGCACTAAGTTTACGCCATGCTTCGCAAGATCCCGCAGGGCATGTTGTAACTCCTCTCCACGTAGACTCGCCGCCGGACCATTGATCGCCCAAAACCGAATTTGCCTGCCATTGGCTTCATGCACAAAATGCCCATCACGCACCACAATCCGCCCTCCACTTCCCGCCATAGGTTCATTGAGCACCCGCAGATCCAACGGACTCGGCTTAAAATCATCCTGAGCCGGATTCCACACCTCCCATCCTTCATCTCCCGGAGAGCTTACAAACCTAGGTTCTTCCCCTGGCCGGGTCACACCTGAAGGCGCAAAAGGCTCTTGTACAAAAGTGAACGCATCCAAATATCCATGATAATGATTTTTACTAGTGAAAGACACGCGTAAGGTATTGGCCCCCTCCGTTAAGTGAAAACGACCTGCCAAAATCCAACTGATAAATCTCAAATCAGGCTTCTCATCTTTGGCCACATTAATCGTATCGCGGGCCTGGACCATTGATACCGCCACCTCAGCCTGATCGTTGAGTTGTAGGGTCATCGAGGTCTGCACCGTATTGATTCGCATCCACAACTCATATTCTCCTGCTTGAGCAACCTCAAAAGTGTAAACCGCCACGCCCGGTTTGTCTTCAGACCAATTTGAAATAAAATCCCCACCCGAAAATTCTTCGCTCCGCACTTGATCATACCACCAGGGATGGCGCGTCACCGTACTTTCTTCATCCGCCTGTTCACCTTCCACCCAAATCACGGGCGCCTGAGCATACAGCATCGCCCCACCAAGAATCCATAGGCACAGGGCCAACAAGCGCTTCAGATTTTTCATTCGATTTTCACTCCATCTACAGGTCATCCACAGGACTAAACAATACCGAAAAATAACATACCCCTGGTCCATTTTCCACCCTCACCAACACTTTGTTATATCCGGGTTTCAGTAAAATCAGACGAAACCCTTCATCGATACGCCCTGCGCGCCATATTTGCCGACGCCTGTTCCATCCGATTTAAGGTGTCTGAATACTCCTGATACGCCTCCAGGTTTTTGGATTGATTCCCCCCTCCCACGAGAGGAGTCACAATTCCCTTGCACCCTCGAAGTCTTTGCCCCATAAATGAATCATCTTACGCCATCCCCATCCGAGAAATCCCTCATGAAAAAATGTCCGTTTTGTGCTGAAAACATCGAAGACGCCGCAATCAAATGTAAACACTGCGGAGAATTCCTCACTCCAAATCATCAGCAAAGCTCCCCGCCCAAAAAATTCACCCGCTCGATCAAAGATCGCCAGTTTTCCGGGGTATGTGGTGGGTTCGCAGCTTATGCCAACTTAGACGTCTCTTTGGTGCGCATTTTAACCTTTTTGGGCATTCTTTTTACAGGTGTACTGCCCGGGCTTTTCGCCTATATCGTCATTGCCATGATGGTACCCGAAGCTTAACGTTCAGGTCCGTGTAGTTTCCCATTCTTCATTTTCCGGACCACAAAATTATCATTACTGAAAAAGGCCAAGCCTTGGGCAACCCCTAAATTTTTCAAGGTCCGGAGAGCACCGGGAATGCGATTGCGATCGGGGTGAATATGGGGTTCTTTTAAGCCCAGCAGACAAAGGATAGACAACAGTCCCCCGATAATTCCTACCGCGAAACTTCCGCGGTACAGCAACCAGTGACCGATTTCGAGGGCCACGCCTTTTTCCAACCACCAGCCTGCCAACATGGGGGCAATGGTCGCAAAAATGGAGACCACAGTTAGATTTAAACTAATGCCCGCACTCCGGTTATTGCCGGGAATCAATTTCAACAACAACACAAAACTCGCCAACATATACCCCGTACCGACCGTTCCTCCCCAGGCCCACACCACAAACAAACCGTTTTTGGTATACTCATTGAGCACCAACCAACCCAAATCGCAGATACGCCAGCAAATGGCACAGATGATTAATACGGGCAACGCACCATGACGATCGATCATCTCCCCCCAAATGCGCACACTCAAGGTGCCCGCAACAGTGGCCGTAATGCTGTAAGCTGTAAAATTTGCGGGCGTAACCTGTAACAAATCAAAAGCATACAAGGTGCTCACGGCCCCACCCCAGGCCATACAAAATCCCGCCAAGGCTCCAAAGATAATATACCGAATCAGCGCCTTGCTTTGACGCAACGCCCACAGATCTTTGGCCCAAGTATCGGAACAAACCTGACCGCCTCCCGGCTCTCGGGTATGAATCTGATGCTGAAACAACACGGATACAATCCGTCCCAAAACCGCTAAGGACATTAAACACACGTACAACCAGCGCTGTCCGGCAAAAAAACTGAGCAAAAACAGACTCAAGCCCATAAAGGACAAAGTGCTGATATTGGTGTAAATATTACGCCGCGCCATGTACCGGCCCCGAATGCGGTCAGGAATAAACACACTCGCCCACGACGTCCATCCCACGCCCGACAAGGCCGTCGTGAAAGCCAACAGCAGGTACAGCAACGAAAAAAACAGCCCTGCCTGCATCGGTTGATCTGTAGGAAGTAGCGCAAGCCCCAACAAGCCACTTAACCAAATCCCCGTGTTCATCATCGCCAGGGTTAAAGCCAATTCACGCACCATTAAAAAACGGCCCACCCAAGGAACCAAGAAAATGGAAAGTGCATTCGCCAAAGCCGGCATAGCCACAATCACCCCAAACCATCGGGGTCCCACATGAAACAAGCTGTTCAACATTCCCGCAACCAAGAAACTACCTGGAATTGAAATAATCGACCACGGCGTTGCCAACATCCCATCCATGCTTGAAATACGCAAATTGCGTCGCGTTTGAGTGGAGCTGTTGTTCATGGTTTCGAGCCTGAGCTCTTCCGAATGTTTACCAATGGGTATTCAATGTTTTTGCAATATCGGCGAAAGGCACTTCACGCTGTTCACCACTTTCCATGTCACGAATCTGAATGGTTTGCGCTTCGAGTTCGCTTTCTCCACGAATCAAAACCCAACGCGCCTGCTGACGTCCTGCGGCTTTCATTTGAGCTTTCATGCTTTTGCCGTTGAGATCCATTCGAACCCGATAGCCCAACTCACGCAATTGCACAATTAAAGGTAAATTTGCAGCCTGAGCTTCTTCGTTCTGCCCCACCAACATCACCAAGGGCAACGCTTCCGCAGAAAATTTATCTTCCACCTCTTTCGCCAATGCCATCAAAGCCCGCTCCATGCCAATCCCAAATCCAACCCCTTCAATGGTCTTGCCGTTGGCTTTCATTTGATAACGTCCCCCGCCGGACAAAGCATCTTGTGCCCCCAAACGATCCGACGTCACTTCCCAAATACTGTGTTGGTAATAGTCCAACCCACGAACCAACAAGGGATTCACCACATAAGACACCCCAAAAGTATCTAAGGTGGCCAACACCTCTTCAAAGTAAGCTACAGATTCCGGAGCCATCCAAGTCGTAATCGGCGAAAGCCCTTCCACCACAGTTTTACAACCCGGATTTTTACAATCCAACACCCGCAACACATTGTTGTCCATCCGACGACGACAGTCTTCGCATAGATCATCTGTACTGGGCATCAATTCACTTCTCAAACCATCTAAGATCTTAGGAAAATCTTCGGAGGATCCACGGGTATTCAGTTGAAAAACGACGCCATCCAGCTCCCAAGCTTTGAACAGAGAATCTTGCAGGGCAATGACTTCTGCATCTTGACGCGCAGAGGCTCCACCAATACATTCCACTCCCAACTGATGAAACTGACGTTTACGACCTGCCTGTGGACGTTCCGCGCGAAACATCGGCCCCATGTAATACAAGCGGGCATCTTGCAGCTCTTGCATGTTGTTGGACACATAACGCATCACCCCTGCGGTTCCTTCCGGACGCAAACACACCTGCTTGCCACCACGCGTTTCAAAGGCGTACATTTGCTTTTGCACAATTTCACTGGTATCACCCAATGAATGCAAATACACCGAGGTCATTTCCACAATCGGCGTGCGGATTTCTTTAAAATCATACTGCAACATCACCTCACGCGCACGCGATTCAAGCGTTTGCCAGATGTTGACTTCGGGGAATTCAATGTCGGTCATTCCTTGGAGAGATTGGGATACTTTAGCCATGCGTGCCTTTTCACCCTTTGTATGGATATTGCAAGAAACTTTGCAAAAGAACCACCGCATATCCTAATTTCATCTTGTAAGTGGAAACCAAATTTGCATGAATAGAGAACATGAAGCTGTCCCACCCCTCAAAAAACATACTCTTCACCTTATCTGGTCTTCTCGTCGCATTCATTACAACAGAATCGTTGCATGCCGAACCGATCTTTGCGTCTCAAGACACCTACTATGTTCGAAACGACAAAGGTGCTAATTTTGGAAGCAATGAAACGCTTCTCGTAAAATATAATGGCACGGGACTACAACCCAATCGGGTTTCCATCGTTCGTTTTGACATCGGTTCCTTGCCCCAAGAGGTAGTAAACAGCAACTTTTCGATTTACCTCGAATCAGCTGAAGAGGGAGACCAATTTAAGTTCTATGGTATCAATGATCTGACCGCAGATGATCAATTCAATCAGAATACATTAACATTTAATACCTCTATACCAGGAACTGGCGTTGCCGATTGGACAGGAGAACGTAATGTGAAACTAGCATCGGTTACGGTATTGGAAACTCTTACGGTTAGTACAAGTGACATCAACAGCATGATTTCATTTTCCAACAGCACCTTGGATGATTTCATCAATGCGGATAGCAACGGCACGGTATCATTTGCAATTCAAAGAATTCAAAACGCATCCCATGTCGGAATATTTCGCTCCACCGAAGGCGCCCTCGCAGCCTCAGCCCCCGCCACAGCTCCCACCTTGAGTTTTTCAGCCATTCCGGAGCCCAGCACCTTTCTGTTGGTTTCCCTCAGCGTCCTGGGCTTCATCGGCGGACGTCGCCGTGTGATGTAACGGTAACAACACCAAAACAGCGCAAAGGAAATACCCCATCCCCTCAGAAGGCGACGCTTCCCCTTTACGGCCTCATATTATAAAGCGCGTGGGATGAACACCTCCCCTCCTCAGCATCTGAATACTTGACCAATACACCTAAACTTGGTTTCATGAGATTTCGCTCGTTTTACGCATTCACATGAAATCTCTGATCCACTCATCTTCAGCTTTACTGATATGTAGTGGATTCTTTTTTTTACTCCAGATGCCTGTACGCGCACAACAATGGGGAACTGCACTTCCTCCTCCCACGGAAAAGCCCAGCCCATACACGGGAAAAATCGTTCAGCCTCTAACGAGTTCAGTGACAACCCGAGCCTCTGAAGCCACAACTACAGCCCCCTTTGATATTCACAACCGTCAAGATACCCGCAGTTGGTTTACAACCGAATACACCGCCTCCGAAAATATCGCCATCGGCTGGACAGGTAGTCATAGCCCGCCCCAACCAGGCACCACCTCTCAAAGCTATCGTAATGCCATCATCAGACGCATAAATCTTTTCAGAGCATTCGCGGGCGTGCCAAACAATATAAGTGAAAACGCCACATATTCGGCAAAATGCCAAGAAGCGGCACTCATGATGAGCGTCAATAACAAGCTTTCTCATGCCCCCACTCCTTCTGAATTTCCTGCGTATTATACGGACGATGGCGCGGAAGCCGCTGGCAAATCAAATCTCTATTTGGGCGAAAACGGCCCCTCTGCCATCGACGGCTACATTCAAGATCCCGGAAGCAATAACCTCGCAGTGGGACATCGCAACTGGATCCTCGATCCCCCAAGAGCGGAAATGGGTAGCGGAGATGTTTCAAGCACCTCCGGCAAATCCAAAGCCAATATTTTGTGGGTAATCGGAAATACCCAAGCCGACCCAGAAATCCGTGATGCATTTGTCGCTTGGCCGCCTGCAGGTTATGTGCCCTCATCATTGCTGTATAAAAGATGGTCTTTTAAAAAGGCGGGGCTTGATCTAAGCGAGGCCACTGTCGAGATGAGTGATGCCTGGGGAAACACCATAGCCCTCAACATCGTCAATCAGCCGGGCTCAGGCGATTCTTGGACGCCACTGGTTTGGGAGCCCGACCTTCTCTACAGCACCGCCAACTCTCCCCGAATCCCTCCCGAAGAAGACGAAGTCTACCACGTCGTCATTACCGTCCCCATCGCCGGAGTGCCCAGCTCTTTCCAGTACACCATTGTGGCCTTTGATCCCTCAATTCCGAAAGCGGAGCTCACCGGTACCGTCTTTTTTGATCTTAATCAAAACGGCTCTCCCGACCCTGGAGAAGAAATTCCACATACCCCCGTGATCGCCACAGGCCCAGAGGGCGAAGTCCGTACCTTTTCCAGAAGTGACGGCTGTTATTCTTTAGCCCTTGAATCCACCGGAACGTACACCCTCTCTCACCCCCATTTTCAAAGTGAAATGCCAATTTCCGTTGTCGCATCAACCTTAGACCATGCCTCCCCCGCAAACCTGCCTCTGACCTTTACGCCCACGCGACTGAGCGGAAAAACCGTCAGCAACCAACCCCTACAAGCAGAACGTGTCCGCATGCAAGGGGGCGATGGATTTACCGCCAAAGAACTCGTCATCTATCAGGAAGGAATCCTTTCACGTATTGAAAATGCTGAAACGGGTCTCGAAGACCTCTATGCCATCGTGCCAAACGGTGAAAGTTTGAATGATCTCTTAGACAGCAATACCGCGATCGATACCCGTTCATTTCACTTTTCCCATGCAGAGGCCACATCCAGAGGGATGGTTCTTTCAGACATCCAACCCAGCTCCCAGAGCGTGCTTCGATTCCTGAGCCAGTTAACACTTTCCACCTCTCATCAAATCGCAACCGTTGAGGTTCAACTTGTAGAGGACGGGACATGGACCTCTCTCTGGACTCAGGCAGGAAACGGCAGTGCAGAAAGCAGCTTTTCACTGAAGGAAATCGATCTCTCCCCCTATGCAAATACGACCATCCAACTACGGTTTTGGTATCAACTGGATTTCGGAAGTTACTACCCCCAATCTACCGTGGGATGGTTCGTAGATAATATCGAAATCACCCATGATTACGCACAAGGAACGGGTTACGTTGAAATCGATCGTCGTGACATTTCAACCTCTTCGAGCAGCTTTTTCACCCCAGAGGAGGAAGGTCTTTTCCGTTATCAAATTGAGCATCATCAAAGCAACAACAGCTTCCTCGGTGGAGGATTCGACCTTGAAGTCAATAGCGCGTTGGACCCTACCCCCCGTATCTTTCTCTCCTACGAAGCTTCCGCATCCGGAACCCTACAAATGGATCTTCGCACCGAAAACTTCATCCCCTACACCGTAGAATTAAGCTCTACCGATGACCTTACCCAGGCCTTTTCACCAGCGACCGCGCACGAAATCATCGAACGCGATCCTCACAGTTATCAGAGCGAAATACCTCAAAACGAAATTTCCGATCAGCATTTTTTCCGTTTCTCTGCTGAACCCTGAACAAGACGAAAGCCGCCCTCTCTACTTGGCCGTTAGTCCTTTCAACACCCGAGGAGGCAACAACATCCGGTGTACAATTTTCGCACCCAAACCTCCATGGACTCGGGGGTATAACCTATACAAAATCTTGAACCACGCTGCTTTTTTGAGCCCCAGGGTTTCTCGCACATATTCGGGGACAAACCAAGCCATGAAATGTCGAAGCAACCACGTGCGAAAACACCCGAGATCACGTTTATAAGAATCAAATAGATCCTGTGTATGTGGATTTACCCGCAAGGTTTCAGGCATTTCTTTTTCACGAGCGAGATGGAATTTCTCATAGCTCGCTTCCATATTTGAAATCCCCATCGCTTCAAAAAATCCTCGTTGATCCTGATAATATGCTTCCTTCTCCTCTGCCCCCAGTTCGCGTTGCTCTAAATAGGCCTCGGCCAATAGTGCATACTCAATCAACATCGCCCCCACCGCTTTAAACGCCTGATTGGAGATGTGGGGATGTCCACCCTCCTCCCTCGCCCGTTCTGACTCAACTTGATCATGAAAACTACGAATGGTTTTAGCCAAGGTCACCGCATCGGCCTCCGTAGTCATCATCACTTTTCGATTCCAAACAAAGGTACTGATCAGCCGGTTCAAAGGCGCAGAAGGCAATTTATCTGTGTAAAATAACCAATGATTTTCTTCAACCAACGCAAACTCCGCAGCGGATCCTACATAGACCAATAGAATGTGATCAAGGTCTGTCCACAGCTTCCTTGTAAAGGGAGATCCATATTGTTTGTATTTCATACTCCTATACTACACCCATATGGAGCGCATAGACGAGTTGAAAAACAGCCAGTAAAATGGCAGGCACCAAAAAGAGCTTGGGTTTCAGAACCCGCATCGACCATTCGCACAAAGGCAACAGCAAAAAGGGCAAGGCCGGCACCAAAGAAAGAGTCAGGCCATTTTCTCTAAAAAAGAGGGCGGAAAACACAAAATAAAGCAATCCCATCGCTACCGGCCAAGGCTCACGTCGACTACCCTGGGCAGGCACAGAAGGTCCCTTGGGTCGAAATAAACCTGCACAGCCAACGAGCCCCACCAAAACCCCCAGTAATCCCAGTAACTTCACCCCGGGGAGTTCAGTAGGAAGCAACACACTGGCTTCCGGTTGGGTAAAGGGAAGCACCTGTGCCACCACACCTACGGCAACGACAAAGGCGAGTCGCACACATGAGGAAAAACTAAATTCCCAAAAACGCAGCCCTTCTGCATTCCGTTGCGAACACATCCGAAAACTCGCCACCAACAAAAAGGCGGGAAAAAAGACCCAGGCTTGCACACTAAACGCGATCCCAAGTGCCATTACCATGCCCGCCAACAAAAGATGTCCTCGGTCCAACAAACAAAAAGCCGTCACCACTTGAGCCGTCATCGCCAATGCGGGATGGAGACGCAAAACCCCAATCAACAACACCGGCAACGAGGAGAGCACCAACGTAAACAGGAAAGAAGACCACGCCTCTTTTCCGCGACGAAGATTTCCCCACACCCAACCCGCAATCAACAACTGCGCCCAAAAGATCAAGGCACTGAAGGTAGCGGGTTGAAACGGTCCGGCATTCATAAAAGTTAAAAACACCGCCAAGACCGATAAAGCGATCACGCATAATGACGCAATACAGGCTCCTTGAATTTCCCGTTGCGCCGGCTCATTCACCTCTTCAGAAGTCGATAAGGGCATCGCCTCTGGCAATGCCAGCCCCACATGGGCCTCCACCTTGGCTAATCGCATTTCCAACAACGCACAGCGTTGCGCAATTTTAGCCCGATCTTCTTCTAAAGAGGAGAGCGCAATTGAAAAATGAAATGACACCAGCAATAGGAAGGTGAACACCACGCCTACCACCGCTGTAACGTATTGCACTCCCAGGACATGGGTGAAGAACTCAATAGACTGCGGAAACAACGCCGTCAATAACACCATGGCCCCCGTCCCCAACCATAACAAGGCATAGCGTTCACGCAGACGGGAAATCCGAATGGTCTCAAAGGTAATCGCCAACACGCTGATACTCAGCACCGCTAGTAAAAATCGAATGCGCGAAAGGAACGATGAAGTCAGAATGACGTCCAATAATCCTGTATCCACCGCCAACACCATCAAACTAATGCCAAGTAATCCCAGCACAAAGGTGAGCCATAAACGAATGCGACGCTCCCAGTAGGACATGCCCGTCCAAACCAAAATCAATACCCCCACCAGCAATGCGCACAAGCGCGCAAAGGAAATCCCCATCAGTGAAGGAAAACTATCCATCCACTGCCAAAAAAGTTGCGTTGTCGACGGATCAGTCATGGTCCCAGCCCTTGGCATAGCCCCGGTTTACCGGACGCAAGCGGTCTACGACCAATGCCAATCCGACTTTCATTGCGTAATAAATCGTCCCCCAAGATTTAATCGAGGACTCCCCTAATTCACGAACCCTGAACTGCACCGGCACTTCGGCATAAGCATAGCCCTGCCTCCGCAAAATGGCCAAAGCCTCCGGTTCAGGATAATCTGTAGGAAATTCGCGAGCAAAATAACTAAATAACGGCCGTTTCACTAACCAAAATCCAGAGGTGGGATCAGAAATCTTGCTTTGGCAAATCATACTTAAAAATCTCGCCAAGGCCTGCGCTCCTAAATAACGGGTCCGGGTACTGATCAATGTTTGCTCGCCCCCAAAACGAGAACCCACCACCAGATCGGCAGACACCCCCGCAGCCGCCTGAAGCATTTTGTGAATTTCAATGGGGGGATGTTGCCCATCACCATCAATGCGCACCAAATAGTCATAGCCATGAATGACCCCATACTGAAATCCCGTTTGCACCGCGTGGCCGACACCTAGGTTACAGGGGAGGTCGATAATCAGAATATTGAGACTTTTCGCCACCCGCACCGTTTGATCTGAAGATCCATCGTTAATCAGAATAATATCAAGACCCACATCTGCCTCACGCACTTCTTGAATAAGTCGCGGAATAGAAAGGGCTTCATTAAAGCAGGGTACAATTAAAAGTCCTCGGCCCAAGGATGCGACCGAAGCCTCGTTTAGGTTAGACTCCATAAGAACTGCACCCTTAAAGGGAGCCCAGCCACAAGTCAATTTCCAATCGGTTTAGGGCTACGCGTACGAGAAATCCGAATACGGTGAATCAGAGCCCCTAAATCAGAGGGGAATCCATCAATTCCCTCGAGAGAAGGGTCGTAGGGGCTGGGACTGCTCAACCGATACACACCCGTCGCCTGCTCCCCGTCCATCGCTGCAGGCGCATACAATACAATCTCTTGCCGTTGAAAAGTTGCCGGCACCTCGATCTCCACCCGATCCCCTTCCCATGGAGGCGTTATCTGTAAGGTTTGCGACCCCTCCTGACCTGATGCCGCCCATAACTCGATTGTCACCGCCTGCCCGGGTATAGGAATCGGACCGACAATACCTGAACCTTGCTGGCTCCAATCCGCAGGTAAGTCCACACCATTTTCAGAAAAAGTACGACGCGTTTTCGGCCAAGGTGACCGCAAAGCTAAAAAGCCATCATCCATGACTTTATCCACCATCAGCGATTCCGAAGCTGCATCAACCGGCTCCGCATCCAAAAAGTTCATACGAATGGCTGACGCATAGGTTTCCGCCGGCAAAAGGGAGTTTCCTCGCACCCGATCTACCTCAAAGGCATAACCTTTCTCAGAAATGAGCTGCAATCCATCTTCCAAGCCTGGATTTGCATATGCGGTCACAAATAAAACCGGCTCTGTCGCTGCACGATCACCTAGCCATGCGATAATATCATCCAAGTGATCCAAACATTGATCATTTAAACCTAAAACGCGGGTACGATTATCCACAGCAAAAGGATACGTGTAAGGCTGATAATCAAAAAAGGCTAAGCGAGTTCCAATATCATCACGAATCACTTCCATTTCAGATAAAGCCCCCTGCTCTACCCGGACCAGGTATGGCGAAGGCCAACGCATGAAATTACTAAAACTACAAAAACATAGTAAACAGGCCAAAACCAACACACCCACTTTCCGCGACTTGAACTGATACGAAAAATCTTCTACCCAACCTGCACACAAGGGAAGTACAGCCAAGACCCATAATGTATACGCGGGAAACAGGCGGCGCTGACTCCACATGCCCATTTGTTCCGTTCCTTTGAGATAGGTAAACAAGGGTAACGTGAACAGAAAAAGTGCCCAGAGCGCAAAGAACTTCAAGGAGGAAGTCCCCCGATGCAATTGCCAAACGCCAAGCGGAAATAAGATCCCCATGGGGAAACGTATCGCCAACCAAAATTCATAAAGTCCCCGGTGAACGATCGCTTTTTCACTCCAAAACATCGTAGCCACCAATAAGGGTAACAGCGCGAGAAAGGTCATCGCCATCCTCAGAGGAGGCTCACGCAACTTTTCGCAAACCCGTCTACGAAACGAACCTGCCGCTAAACTGAGTAAAAATAAAATCAACGACAGCAACATACCACCAAAAACCAACTGATGAGGCACACTCACCCGAAGACTGAGTAAAATCTGGGAAAATTCTAATTTCCCATAAGGCGCCGCCACCCACAAGGTCATCATAATCAAGGGCAACACGCCTAAAAGCACGCCACAAAATCCGAGCAAAGTTTGGCGGCGGTCAATTTGAGGATTGAGCAACATCAACACGGCTGTAGGAGGCCCCATCACCAAAAAAATGGGATGCACAGCCGCAGAAAAGCCCACCAGTGCCGTGGCCATAAAAATCCAGTGAGGTTTGCGCATCCACAACCAAACCCCTGCCGCAAATATACTGGCCGCAGCGGCCTCCACGTAAAAGCCTCGAAATAACCATAAAGGCAAAGGCGACCCCAAACAAAACACCCCTGCCATCAACACCCCCAACGTCTTTCCCTTCCAAGCTCCTAAACTCAAGCAAACCGCACAAAACAACAACCCAAACAGCGGCATACAAAAATCGCGCCCTTTTCCCGGGAAGATCGCTTCCAACCCTGAGGCACAAACCGCAATGAGGGGATAAAAAAACGGTTCGGTCGCACCATCCGATAAGGAGGACACCAAAAAGGAGCGATCTCGGGTATTGCGATAAGCCATATGAGGGAAGAGTAAAAAAGACGTGCGAAGTTCTTCCGGTACCTCCATCAGCACCTGATCCTGCTCATGTAATCCCCGCCCTTCTGAAAAAGCCACCGACATCAACCGGTATCCCGAATGATCCAAAGCCGTAAAGGTGTCGCCATGTGGCCGCAACATCAAAACCGACAAAATCAACCCGACGAGCACTACCGGTATCCAAATTATCGATTTTTGAGTTTTTGTCGCATCAGGTTCCATCCAAGCCTATCTATAAAATCCCTCTGGGAAGTCCAGACCGAACCGGTCAAGGTTAACGGCGATGCCCACAGAGAGGCCATAGTGCCACAGGTGATCTATAGAGTCATAAAAGCCCAAAAGAACCATTGATTCATCCGGCGAAGCCTCTAGAAGCAGACAACATGTCCACTCCCCATATTAGTATCGTGATGGCAACCCGTAATTCGGCCCACGACCTTCCAGGCGCTCTGGAAAGTATACAAACGCACGCCCCAGACAGTCCGTTACATATTTGGGATGGCCTCTCTACCGATGGCACCCAGGATCTCCTCGCAAAATCCCACCATATCCATTGGGAATCAGGCCCGGACACCGGAATTTATGACGCCTTACGTAAAGCGATTAAGAGCGTAAAAACCCCTTTCCTCTATATTATGGGCGCTGATGACCGCTTGCGCCCAGAGTGGTCGAAAATGGCTGAGTTCGTTTCTGATCCCATGACCACTTACTATGGAGATGTACGATTAACCTCATCCCAACAAGACTATAACGGGCGCTTTACCCCTTTGGACCTCGCCCGCACCAATATCTGTCAGCAGGCCATCATCTATCCGACCCACGCCCTCAACCAGCATCCTTTTCAACTTAAATACCCTCTACAGGCCGACTGGGAATTCAACATGTGGATCCACGCGAACCCCCAAATTACCCTCCGCTATATCGACGCCTGTATTTGTGACTACAACGATGTGTCCGGCGCATCCGCTACCCAATATGATCAGGTATTTAATCAAGACTACCCTGCACTTTTGAAGCGTTATTTTGGATGGCACGCGTGGCTTCGTTATGGCATGATAGCTGGGCTGGCACATCACAGCCGGAAATTAAGAGGAAAATCATGAACGAAAACACCCGTTTGGGTATTAGCATCCCCACCTATAAGCGTCCAGACGAGCTGCGAAAATGCGTGGCATCCGTCCAAGCCTCCGCCGAAGCCTACGGCGTTCCCATCTATATCGTAGATGACGCAGCTGATGATACCAATCTCGCCTTATTTGAAGAGCTGAAGGCGGCCTATCCTTTCATGCACATTTCCCGAAATGAACAGAACCTCGGCATCGACCGCAATATCCAACAAGCGGCTAATGTGTGCAACTGTGATTATGTTTGGTTGATGGGAGAAGATGACCGCATGGTTCCCCACGGGGTCAAAACCGTATTAGAAGTACTCGAAAATGAAGAGCCCCCTTTTGTGTACGTCAACTACAGCGGTATCGATAACGATATGTCTTTCGTCATCAAAGATCGCTCCCTTCCTTTCCATGAAAACAAACGCATGGACGCCGAAGAATTTTACCGCACCATCTCCTGGTCCATGGGATTTATTGGCGCCTGCGTTATTCAGAAACAAGCCTGGAATCCCATTGATGAAACCCCCTTTCTAGACAGCTTTTTTGCGCATGTGGGCCGCATCATGAGCGCCATCGCCGGCAAAGAAGTCATCATGATTGCAGAACCCTTAATCCTCAACCGCTGTGGCACCCCCGAGGCTTTCAGTTGGACCGGAGATGCCGTGGATGTCTTTACCGGATGGGAAAAAATGACCAAAGAATTGACGAACGTCTACTCCGATGAAGCGGGTCAGGAATCTCTAAAGAATTTCAAAAAAGCACACGGAATCGGCAGCCTGAAATTGCTCGCCTATTTACGAGCAGATGGAGTCTACACCTCTGAAATGCGCAGCAAGTTCATCGATCCTGCGGATCCCCTGCTCTACCGCTCCGGCGCCTGGCTTATCGCCATTCTCCCCTGTTGGCCTTGGAAATTCCTCCGGTCAGGTCTCATGAAAATCAGGAAATGGCGCTCCCCCGTGTTAGATTTACCACAGTAACTTTATGGAAGTCGCCATCGCCATAGGCATTTTAGGCCTCCAGCTCTTTTGTTACCTGGGAATCCCGTTGGCCTGGAAATTCTTCAGAAGCCGATCGCTTTCCTGCTCCGTAGAAGAACTGTGGGTCATGGGCGTACTCATGGTCAGCCTACAAGCCATATCCGGAACCCTGTGGACCCTGTTACTGGCAACCCATCTCCCCCCCATCCTAGAGGGCCTCATTTTTTGTGGGGGCGGATTACTCGTAGGGGAATTCTTCTATAAACGACCGCTTGAAAGCAGTCCTGTTTCATCCAAAATTTGGCTGACACTTCTGTTAGGGATCACTTGTTTTTCCCGTATCATTCCCGCGATCGCCCATAGCAGTTTGGGTCAGTCTGATGCTTATGGCCATCTGCAATTTGGCATGGAACTTTTGGCAGAAGGTCGCTTACGCCTCCATAGTTTCTACCCCGTAGGGCACGGATGGGTACATACCCTCCCCGCCCAGTTTTTCCCAATCGATCCTTATACGCTCTATCGCTACGGCGGCACCTTTTATGGACTCGGTCTGGTTTTAGGGATTTATATGACCGCTCGGCGGGCCTTTTCAGAATCAACAGCCATCTGCGCCTCTTTGCTGGTGGCGGGATTTCCTTTATTCATTCCCCTGATCAAAACGGGCGTCGGGGTGTTCGCAAACCAATTGGGGCTCCTCCTGGTCCCCTATCTCTTATGGGCCGTATCCCGTCGCTTCTCTCTCGCATTGCCTGCATTGTTGGCACTTGGACTCAGCGTGCCGATGATGATGCTGGATTTACTTCCCGTTCTGGGTATCTACCTGCTGATCAAAGGATCAAGAAAACAAGTCGCCCTCTTAGTCTTCTTAGGCCTGAGCGGCGTAGGATGCATTCTCTACAAACTTTTACGCCTCCCACCCGAACATTTAGAGGCCACAATTCATCTCCTCAGTGGACAAAAAGATCTCCACACCCTCTCTCACTTATTTCTACATTATCTAAGTTGGAAACCGGTTGCGCTTTCACCGCTTATTCAAGCAGCTGTCGCCGTCTGTAGTCTAGGCGCGGTGGGTTTGATCGCCTTTCCAACTTGGCGTCATCGCAATCGTATTCTGTTTCCATTGCTCGTTGGCATCTGCGGGATTCAAAGTTTTGCGGGATGCCTTCAATTTGGACAGTACCAACGTGCGGGCTGGCTTTTTCTACTAGGAATCGCTTTTATCGCAGGTGAAGTAGGCTGGCAACTTTCTCAACGATTGCATCTGAGTTTCCTCGTGAAGCCTGCACTCGCCTGCTCATGTTTATTGCTCTTGTGCATTCCCCCCACTCACAATTCTCACCTTTCTGCATCGGAAGATGAACTGGTCTCCTTCCTGCAAGACATCCCCAACGATGCTCAGGGCGACATTTGGACCCGCCCCTTTAACAACTTTGCGGGCGGTCAGGGTGATCCCGTCCGAATCATGTTATGGCAAAACAAAGGGATGAATGTGCGCCAAATCCAAGCCACCACCCAGCCAAGCTTTGACCCCCAAAAGAAAACCTGGGTCCTGATCGATAGCGCGCCTCCTGTTCCTACAGGACAAATTGAATTTGATCATGAAATTCAAAAATTCTGGAGCAGAAATCAAGTGCTCAGAACTGCAGTTGAACAATCCTCCAATCGTGCACACACCAAAATCGAACGGCCTGGATTGGAAATTTGGATCTTTCCCGCAACTCCCCCCCAACCTTAACGAGTCGCCGCAACCGGTTCGTACGGCGCCGTACAGGCCAATATCCAAAAAGGGAAATAGGCATATATCCAGGGCACAGGGGTAAATAGCGTAAAAAATAACGCGGTCACCGCCATCCATCGCAAATGATCCGCAGGCGTTTTGGCAAAGGTCAAACACCCCAAGAGACCTAATCCCCACACCCCCAACCGCATCCACGACAACCAGCCCGTGGTACCTGTCACATAGGCAATATTGGCAAAACCAAAGGTATCCAGTAGATGAGAGGGATCTCCAGCACCTTGCTGATATGCCTGCGCTAATTCTTTATAATGTCGAATCGGTTCCAACAGGAACGCATCCGCATCTATCAGAAAAAAAGGTAGACAAAACACCGCCACAATCCCTACCGTCACCAGTACGGGTTTTAGACTTCCGCGCAACCCATACGCTCGCCACCATCCCAACACCGCAAAAGGAAATAAAATCAACGCCGTCTGACGAGAGGCCAACGCCAGCCCCAGACAGGCCGCCGCCCGCAACGGCATAGCTCTTAAGCTACAAAATCCAAATCCACAAAGCATCAGCCAAAAAGGAGGCGTATGCCCGTTCACGGTAAAAAAGGTAAATACGGGTAACAACGCAAACACCAGCAATACCCCTAAAGAAAGTCGGGTTTGACTCAGCTTAAACAGCAACATCCCACAACCCAGGGTGCAGCCAAGCCCCACCCAACGCGGATCCAATCCCAAGGACAGCGCAGGCAAATAACTCATCCATAGCCCCGGAAAAAAAGTAAGAGGCAAGGGCCAAGGCAACTGATATTCGGTGTAGGGGAAACCTCCGTCTAAAAACCGTTCACCTGCCAATTGAATCAACGGCAACATGTCCCCATATTCCGCCGCAACCGGATAGCGAAACATCCAATAAATCCGAGGCACCGCCAACAAGGCCACATAAACCCATAACCAATATTTCCGAAGGGTGAGAGGCGTTTTCACGGGGGCCGTCGGACAAAGAAAAAGACCAAACAATACGCACAGACCTAGCGTCAATCCGAGATATGCAAGCCATGCAGGCTGTACCCATAAACTGACCCGGTATGGAATCGAAAACAACAAGGCCATCCCCAACAAACAAAGAGAATGCAGAGGGATTTTTGATACGAAATGTTTCATCAAAGGATTATGGGTCAGAGAAGATTAGAAGAAAGAGTTAATCCACTTGACGTAAACTTTGCCATAAGGAAACCACGCCTTTCACGCGTCGGCCTGCTTGTTTACGATCAGGACCAAAACAGCTTCGGTATGCAGCCATTAACTCCTCAAGAAATGAAGCACTTCCCACCGCCACCCCGCAAGTAAAGGTCTTCATCTGATATTGTAAACTGGCCGTAAGAGGAACCACCCCTTGTTTTTCATATTCGGCAATTACAGCCACCGGATCCATCCCCTTTCGATGCTTAAATCTCCGTGAACCTTTAGGCATATGCGCTTGAGAAGTCCCCTTATTTACCAGCCAAATACGATAGGCGGCCTGAACCTCCTTCCAATGTGCAGGAGCTTCCCGTTTATGTTGCTCACGCGATAAGGTTTTACCCATTTCTTGCCCAGACACTCCGGAAGTTCTTAATTGCTTTCTCCTCACCTTTTCTGCGATGTAAGGTTGATGTCCCCGTGACAAACAAACCAACTGTTTCAAGCCCTGCTGAGAAAGCTCATCTCCCTTGATGGCCGATCCGTACCCACTCCACGCATATGTCATCGGATCCTGAACCATTCCCGCCCGTAACGGATTCAAATCAATATACGCCGCGACAGACATCAACGCCAAAGGGGAA
Organism: Kiritimatiellota bacterium B12222; assembly: GCA_029719485.1. Taxonomy (GTDB): domain Bacteria; phylum Verrucomicrobiota; class Kiritimatiellia; order SS1-B-03-39; family UBA6053; genus UBA6053. The sequence goes on from CP120722.1 coordinate 3,844,317, forward strand.
TCTTCCACCACCACCGAGCGATATCGTGCGTCCCATAATACGCCACTCAGTCCTTCCTTGCGGTTGTACCAACATGTAAAAGACTGTTTTAACACCCGCATGAATTCAGGTAAATTCGCCATTCTCGCCACCACAGCCTCTTCCATACACGACTTACATTCCTCAGACTGATTTTGATAAAAATCCTCCCAGGCCCGCACTTTATCTTCGGGCCACACCTTTCCCAAGCGATCTAAAACGCTGGCATGATCTAAGCTCACCGCCGCAGGCACCCACAGCATCACATGGAAATGATTATCCATCAAACAATAAGTAATCACCGACAGACCCGAAAAAGACGCCCATTTCCGCATCATCCTCACAAACATCCTCTTTTCTTCATCCCCAAACAAAAAGGCCTGCCGAGCCGTCCGACTGGTCACATGCACAAAATATCCCTTATTTATCGGTAAGATCCTCAACCCGCGTCGCCTTCTCTCCCCCACCCCAGCCCAAACCGTAGGCATCCCATCCCAATATCCCATCTTCTTTTTAGCCATATCGTCAGCTTGCATACCCAAACATAGCACCCCCACTTCCCTAAAATCAACAATAAATCACCTGTTGCAATATTGATATTTTTTAAAAATTAGCTCATAAATCAGCTCAAAATTTGCTGATACAGCGCCTGATGTTTGTGGGCAATCAGGTTTAGTTCACTGAACTGGAGAATGTGTTCACGGGCCGCAGCTCCGTGAGCTTCGCGTATCAAGGGGTGCTCAATGTATTGAACAAGCCCTTCGGCCAAGGAGGACGCTTTGTAGGCATCGGCTAAAAATCCATGAGCTTGATGATAAACTAAATCACCGTTTCCACCGGCATTAAAGGCCACACAAGGCAAGCCACTGCTGCAGGCTTCCATGAGCGCATTGGAAAGATTTTCATAGTAAGAAGGAACCAACTGAACATCGGCCGCGCGGTAGAGCTGCGCCATCTCCGCCTCCTCCTTGAGCACACCTAAGCTGTGAATCCGCCACGGGCCATCGGTTCGAATCCCTTTCTCGGGACTTCCCGCAATGAGTATTTCGGCCGCATCCGGCCCTAACTTATCCGCAGCCAGTTGAATGGCCTCTAAAGCCAAATGCCCACCTTTGTTTCGATCCGTATCCGGATTCATCGCCACAACCAATATCAAGATTTTGTCTACAGGAAGCCCTAAGGCCTTTCGCGCGGCCTCCTTATCCCCAGGTTGATACAAGTCGGTATCGATGCCGTTGGGAAGATTATGACAGGGATATTTCCCAAACAATGAACTGTCCGCAGCCCGCTGGGTCAACCAAGCACTGGGCCCCACGATATTTAGATTCACCCCCTGCCACTGTTTGTTTTTTCGTGACCAATTGAAGCGACTTAAATCATGTGCCCGCTTCGATCCCAAAGCGGGACAAGTGCCACAACTGTTTTTATAGGCTTCACATTCATCGCTCGGATAATGACAGCCGCCCGTAAAGGGCCAATGATCATGCAAGGTCCATACTACCGGCTTGTTCCATCTTTTCAAGTCAGCCACCGACAACAATCCGCGATTGATCCAATGTAAATGCACCACATCTGGATTCAATTCCTGAATTTGTTTCTCAATGGAACCGGGCAAGAAGGTGTTGCTCCAATGCGTGACATTTCGTGACGGATAAAATCCCAACGGCAATGCATCCACCAAGGGCAATCTCTCTTTGAAGTGCCGTTGAATCGCAGCACTCGCAACATGCGTATGCGCATCATCCCCATCTTTGTGCAGCACCAACATTTCTGAATCTACGCCAATGCCCCGCAGCCCAAAATGAAGTCTACGTGCAGAACGCGCCGCCCCTCCCGCACGATCAAACGTATTCACGATTAAAATTTTCATTTTCGGTTCTCCCGCATCACCGATGCTTTTATCAACATCCGTTTCCCCATGGGTACCCTCACCCCTTGCCAAATATCGTTATCCGCAAACCGGGTCGATCGCGTGCTACCAATCCCTCGCACATTCATACACACATGAAACCAGCGTTCGCGCAACTCTTCAGCAAAAGCTTTTTCAGGACAAAACGCAGCTTGAGCATTACGTTGCAATAAGTCGATCACATGAATCCTCGTCGCTTCAAAGTCTGTCGCCTTCACCCGTGCCATCCCCATGTCTCGATGCAAACGAATGCGCTCATCATCAAGCGTCACTCCCAAATCCGCAAATTGCTGTTTCATTAATCGACAAGCTTGCGCATCCATATTCTCCCAATCGGAACCCGTCATACTTTGCGCATGCACCCGATAATCCAACAGCACTTGCGGAAGATTTGCCACAGGAAAATGATGAACCAATCGCGTCCACAATTCATAATCTTCAGTAGGATAAAAACTGCCATCGTAAAAAAGATCATGTTCCAAAAATACGTTTTTACGAAACATCACCGTGGGATGCGCAAAAGGACAGTTGAACAACACAAACGCTCGAATCGCATCATGACCAACCGGATACCGTTCCTGTTTTTTCACTTTAGATCCAAAATGTCGCGTCCAGGTCCCACACAAAACTATTTCAGGATGCGCATCTAAATATGCCACCTGAGAGGCCAAACGCTCAGGATGCGCCAAATCATCCGCATCCATCCTCGCAATCAATTCGCCTCGCGCCTCTCGCATTCCTCGATTCAAGGCACCCGCCAAGCGAAGCCGCTCCGGATTTTTTAACACCCGCAATCGACTATCCGTACAGGCCGCCAAAATTTCGGAACTTTGGTCTGTCGATCCATCATCCACGACCAACAATTCAAAATCGCTAAAGCTTTGGGTCAGCAAAGAATCCAAAGTCTCTTTTAAAGAAGAGGCACTGTTGTAGACCGGCAATAAAATACTGACCCGTGGAGAGCTCATCCCTTGGTCTCCTTCAACAGACTTTCAAATATCTCGGCATGTGCTTGCAACCATGGACGAAGGTCTAGCTTGTCCAACACGCGCTGACGAGCCCCTTGTCGATACGTAGAATAGTCCTGCCAAATTTTGACCACACACTGCGCAAGTTCGGCAGCTTCAGGAGGATGATCCTGTTCATAATCAGCAGGCCCTTCCACACCCAAACCGCCCGTAGGTCCCACAACTTCGGGCATCCCCCCCGTAGCTGAAAACACTATAGGTAGTCCACAGGCCATCGCTTCCACCACCAAGCGAGGACAAGGATCCTGATATTTCGTATGCAACAAAATATGAGCATCCCTCATCATCTCTGGCGCCTCCGTTTGCGCATAAGGAGGCAGGAGATCCACCTGCTGCTGAATCCCCATTTCTTCGGAGAGGGAGTCAATATGAGCTTTGGCCTTATCGGCCGAAGTCCACGTGTGCTGACCCGCAATCCGCAAGCGCGCTTCAGGCAACACCTTTAACACACTCGCTAAGGTTTTTAATGCAGCGTCCACTCGATATTGAAATTGATGCGTACCAGCCAGCAATAAAATGGGTCCACCCACAGGAGGAACCTCCGCAGGCATAAAATCATGCGCATCCACTGGATTATATAAAATCGAATGCGCCCCCTGCCTCGCTCCCAAAAACTGTTCAGCCCCGTCCTGACAAAATTGAGATTGATACACCACATAATCGGCCAAGTGATGAATGTATTTCATCTGACGATTAAACTTTTCCCAGCCCGCCCCATGCCATCCCGGATACCCCACCCCATTTTGATTCAACACCACAATGCCGCCCCCTCGTTGCGCCGCACGGGCTTGCATTTCCGCATCATGGGGCAATGCACTACTCACCAAATACAAAACATTGGGTTGCTCACGGTGATGTGGAAAACGGGTTTGCAAATCCTGAACCTTCACCAAGCCTCCACTTAAAAACTGCCCCCTATCGGGAATCGTCTCATAGCCATAATCCACCCGCAACGCATCCCTTTTCGATCCATGTCGCCAGCGACGCGGAGAGTCCAAACGACTCTTTTGCCGCAAGACGCGAGCGTAGGCATGATCCACCCAACTCATACAGAGGCCTCCACAAAGCCATCGAAAAACGTTTGCCACAACGGATCCAACTGCTGGTAATCATTTGCTTCCGCCACTTTCCGAGCTTCGGAAAGCATCGGGTTGCACTCTTCCGACTTTCGGAAAACCTGCAGCACCCGTTCGGCCAGTCCATCCACGTCTTCGACCTCACACATAAACCCATTCACCCCATCTAACACCATATCCATCGCCTGCCCCACGCGCGTGGTCACTAAGGGTATGCCGCTGGACATAGATTCCAACACCGCCTTGGGTCCGCCCTCTTGTCGGGAGGCCACCAAATAACAATCCAAGGCCGCATACAGACGGTGAATATCGGGATAATGTTTTACACTGTGATGGGTAAAAGGAATCCCCAATTTCCCCAATTCTTTTTTCACATAGCCTCGAGCCGGACCACTCAACAAGACATGAAGGTTGGGGACAACATCTCGTATCCTTTCCAGACTTTGAACAAATACATCCGGACCTTTGATTAACTTGGGCTCATCGCCATCTCCCCACCCTTCCCCATCTTTTTGAAACGACCCGACCACAAATGCATCCTCAGCAATGCCCAGGGAAATCCGAGAGGCTTGTTTGGACGCAGGCGTTTGCCGAGGAAACAAATCACATTGGATCCCAATGGGGATGCGATGGACTTTTTCGGGCGCAATGCCCGTCTCCAACAGCACCTGCTCCATTTCGGAATGGCTCACCTGCAAACGTGAAATCTTTTCATGGTGCTTCACCACTTGCTGATACAACAGATCAAATTCTTCGGGACCTGTGCCCGGCTTTCCGTGAAAATAAGCGGTGGCAATTCGATGCGGTCGCGTAATCCAATCTTGGGCCAAGAGGAAAAATTGGCTACCATAAAAAACCGCCTGGTTCTTAGAATGAGGCATCCAAAAGGGATGGGCGGTTTTGATACCCGAACGGCTTGCCGCATCTGCGAGTTGCATCATTTCCCAATGAATCACCCAACTAGATCGATCTTCGATCAGAAACAATCTTTGATAATCCGGCCAATTTTGGGTGCGACTGCGTAACAGTCCGCGAAGAGGTACACGCCAATCAACCGGCATGCGGAAACTCCAAAATAGCTTTCACAATTCGTTCGCAAGCTTTGCCATCACCATAGGGATTACTGGCGGTGGACATTTCCATCCATGCCGCCTCATCGGTCAACAACCGGGTAACTTCTTTCACGATTGTATCCGCATGCGCGCCGACCAATTTCGCAGTACCCGCACGAACACCCTCTTCCCGTTCGGTGGTATCACGCATCACCAACACCGGCTTCCCTAGGGAGGGAGCTTCTTCCTGCACCCCACCCGAATCAGTCAAAATCACATAACTCCGATTCATCATCCACACAAATTCAGGATAAGCCAAGGGTTCAATTAACTGCACATTTGGAATATCAGAAAGTAAACGATTCACCGGTTCTTGCACCCGTGGATTGAGATGTACCGGATACACGATCCTGAGGTCAGGAAAAGCAGTGGCCACTTTTTGCAACGCCAAGCAGATTTGTTCAAATCCATCGCCGAAGCTTTCCCGACGATGCCCCGTAACCAACAGTAAGCGTTTGTCCCCCATTTTTTCATTCAAGTCCCTTAACTTTTCAGGCACCGCGCTACTCACACGATCACGCGCCAACAACAAAGCATCCACAACCGTATTTCCCGTAACCGAAATCGCAGTCGAGGGAATGCCCTCTTTGAGCAAGGCCTGACGGTTACTCTCCGTGGGCGCACAATGTAGATCCGCCATTACCGAGGTGAGACGTCGATTCACTTCCTCAGGAAAGGGAGAACGTTTGTTTCCCGTGCGTAATCCCGCTTCAACATGGCATACACTCACTTGATGATAAAAAGCGACCAAAGCCCCGGCCATGCTGGTGGTGGTATCGCCCTGAACCACGATTTGATCCGGAGAAAATTCATCGAGTACCGGCCCCAGTTTTTCTAAAATTCGAGCGGTAAGCCCCGCCAAACTTTGACCGGGAACCATGAGATCCAAATCCCAATCAGCCTTCAGGTCAAAAAAGGTCATCACCTGATCCAACATTTCCCGATGTTGAGCGGTGAGACAAATGCGGCAATCTACATCGGGGGTCTGACGCAGGACATGCGCCAAAGGCGCAAGCTTGATGGCCTCAGGACGGGTGCCGAAAATAAGCAGGATTTTTTTCATAAAGCCCTTATGCCGATTCGAAGCCAAAAGGTCAATCAGGGACTGAGATCCTGGGCAGGTGTTTCACCGGAACAGGGCCATGTATTTATCTGCAATTTCAGTGATGGGTGTGATGCAGATTTGAGCCTGACGCTCCGCATATTCAGAAATCAATTGGTCCAATTTCTGGGGAATTTCTTCTGCATTTTCGAAGGGGATTCCAGCCTCTCCCGCCAACTCCGCGTGCCCGCCACTATTGAGATACAATACCGGCAAACCACAGGCCATCGCTTCCACCAGTGAATTGGAACAAGGATCATGGCGGCTGGCGGTTAAATAGATATCCTGTTGACGCAGTAAATCGGCAAGGGGCTCCGAGGGCATGGGGTCGAGATGCCGAATCTGGGTCAGCTCAGCTTGCAAGCGCCCCACGAAGGTATAGTCCACCCGATCAAAATCTAAATTCTGGTCGATCCATTGATAAATGGCCAAGCCTTTATTTGGATTGTCCGACCACGAACTGGAGAGAATGCGAACTTTCCGATTCGTCTCAAACGGTATTTTTCCCGAACGGTGAAAGAGCGAAGGGTCTGGAGTATTGCCAATCAAGACGGGCTGAACCGCAGACATCCCTAATTCGAGATGCTTTTGCTGGCTGAAGGTCGACTGCACCACCGTGACATCAGCAAATTCACGGTTAAAGCTAGATATTTGAGCATCCGTCCCGTCATCAAAACCCCGATACGTTTGCAGGGGACCATCCACCCGATGTACGCAATGAACTTCAGGATGTTTTTTCAGAGATCGCCGAAGCTTTTTGAGATCAAAATTAAAAGAATTACACAAGCAATTGGGCGTTCCTTTGCTTAGTTGATTGTATTCAAGACGAAGGCCACACTTTTCAAACTCCGCACAAAGTGCACGCATAAATTGGTGCCCTCCCCCTGTGGGAGGAGGCGCAAATTCATGAAATACGGCCAGATCAACCGGAGATGCTTTTTTCCAAAAACTCATGCCAACGCCTCTACTTCGCTGAGGATGTAATCGACAATGGTTTGTGGATGTAAGGCCCGATCTCGGAATATCCGAACCTGCTCCTCCATTTCTCCAAGCTGTTCAGGATCCCGCAGAATCGAAGCCACTCGCTCAGCCCCACCCTGAAAATCTTCCACACGATAGTCATGCAATACCCGCCCTTCGGTTGCAGAGGAAAAGGAAGCGGGAGGCAACATGCTCAAATAGTGAACGCCCTCGCTAAGCCTGAACGGCTCAGGAAATTCTGTCAAAGGGGGAATATCCACAATAAATGGACGTCCCAACGCCAAAGACTCGGTAGCTTTCCATGGCAACAACGCATGAGGCAAGGTATTGATCACCAACATTTTAGATCTTAAAATTGCCCGACGATACGCCCGTTGACTTAAATTCGGGCAAATCAGTTCTCCGTCTTCCAATTCCTTTTGATAGCGGGAGGTGAGCCGTAAGGTACCCGTCAGCCCCTCCTTTTTTAAAGCCTCCAAGGTATGCACGCGCGCCCAATAATGCACCCGATTAGGGGTCAGCTCCGGCCCCTGAGGCATAAATACACTAGGCTCTCCCTCGCGGCGTAAATGTTCATATACCCCAACGACATCACACACATCCTCACTACGCCCCCGAAAACGATCATAGAGATCTCTCAGAAACGAAGGCTTAACATAATCCGCCAAATAACCGGCAAATGAGAAAAAAGGGCGGATTTTAGATAACAGGGCCTCTTCCCCACTCTCAGCCAATACCGCCGCGGCGGTGGCCCGATGAAAGTTCGTTTTAAAATACAGGTCACACTTTCGTAAGGCAGGTAAATCCAGCAAAAAGACATGATCGCTCATATCAATAAGCAGTAAGCACCCGTCCACGTCGACCCATGCACTTTCGTGTTCGCGTGGCTCAGTCATTTTAGGCAGCGGACGTGGCGCATCAGTCCCCTCTGCTCCTGCATGGCTTTGCAAAGCCTGAAAAACAAAACTGAAAAATCCGCCTGGGGCGGCGAAGTGTGGTTCAAAAAGTTTTACACTCATGGGCTTACATTTTCGCTACAGGGTTCAGGCCAAACATGTCCAAAAGATTCAATATGCGGCCGCCAAAAATCGGGCGAGTACTCCCACCATTTATGGCATCCAAAAGGCAAGCCACCAATGCGTTCATAGAGAACAGGTCCATTGACTTCAAATGAAAAACGGGAAGCCTGCTCCGCATCCGCAATCCTAAACCACGGCATATTTTGAGGAACCGTACGCGACCAGTACGCATCTTCATTGCCCGACCAATCATTCCAATTCCAATGATGACGCCCCCGCAACAAAAACTCTTCAGGGATCTTAAATTTAAGTGGACCCATCTGAATAGTTTGATCTTGCCGACGGGTTTGAGGAATTCGTTTAAAGGAGCGCAAGACTTTGCGGACACTCGATATTTTGCGTAGAGAAAAACCTGAATTTCCCACCCCCACAATTGGGGCATCTTCGGTGGCATGCTCTTGCCCTTCAAACCACGGCGCCCCAATATAATCCAGCCCCAGCTCACACCATTTCTCTACTTCATCTTTAAACACAAACGCATCGAGTTCATAGGTTAAAAAATATTCATAGTCGGAAAACGATTTATACAATTCCATGCTTACTTTCAAACGATTGTATAAGCGAACCGAACTGAACCAGAGAGGATTAAACGGCTTCAAAATAAGGTCAGGAGCGAGCTCTTGATAAACCGAAGTATCCATCCCTTCTGGATATAAAAAATAAAGCGGATGCGCCGACAACAGCTCTGCGCATTGCAACAAAGAGATGCGCTCCCATTCATTAGGAAGAGGGTTATGTCCAAAAAGAACCACCGCACATAATTTTTTCAAAGCGATTCACCATTCAATAATTCAGTCAACAAATGAACAAATTCACCACAGGGATCGTCTGGAACGAGACTCCGCGCCTTTTTTCCCGCCTGAAGCCCCATCTGTTGTAGCTCATCGCGGTGAGACCACATGCGTTCCATCGCTTTCGCCCAAGCACGATGGGTAGCCCCTGCAGCCAAAAAAGCCTCTTGACCATCCTGTAAAAATTCGGCATGGCCCGCCACATCGGTAGCCACCACAGCCCGATTGCATAACATGGCTTCAACCATCGCTAAGGGCATACCTTCATAACGAGAAGGCATCAAACAAACATGGTTCTCCGCCCAAACTTCCTCTACATTGTTCACAGTGCCTCTAAGGAAAATTTTATCTTCCACACCATAGCGACAAATCAAATCCCGAAGTCCCTGCTCAGAAGAACCTTCTCCATAAAGATTCACTTCGATATCACGTCCTTTCCATTCTGGTTGCGCAAGTACACGTAAAATTAAATCCTGCCCCTTCGCCGCAGGTTCCAGTCGACCGACACATGCACACTTTAGAGGAGTTGAAACGGCAGGCCATTGCGACTCACTTTTTTTAGAAACATTATACGGATTACGAATAACTTTCGCAGAAGGAAGCGTGATAGCCAACTGATCCTGCAACAGCATTAAATTTGCTTCAGATACACAGAAAACCGCTTTCGCATCCATGTAGAGAGGAAGTAATTTTTCCCGAATCGGATCAATCGGCCACAAAAATTCTGCATTCGCTTGCACCACGATACTGTAGGGAACCTTTAACTCGTGCAAAATTTCTAAAGCCCAACGACCATCGGTAAAGTTTCCACCTGATACACAGACATGATCAGGAGCATATTCAATAATCCATTCTTTAAAAGACTCGATCCAAGGGCGTGGAGGATTAAACCGTTGTTTGATTTTTTCGCGTAGCCCGCATGCCAAAGGCGGACGGGTATTATAATGAAAAATTACAGCCCCTTGTTGCGCCAACGCATCCACCTCTTCAACGGGTTTCCCCCAATTTTTCACACTAATACCGACATCAAGGCCTTGGGATAAAAAGGAGGTCGCGGCACCCGACCATAAATATTCAGATCCCCCCCAAGGGACTGATTTCATCGCACTCACAAATACAATTTTTTTCATTCTGCCTGCTTCACCCACGGTAAATACTCCACAGCGTTTTTAGAATTCGTCTTGAAAGATTCAAAATATCAGAAAAGGGGCGTTTAAAAGAAAAGGTTTTAAATAACATTTCTAAGTACGCAAATTCACGCATGCCGGGTTGATCAAAGGTGCGGCGTGTGAAACTTTCCGGATAGGTCCGATAATGTACCAACGGCTCATCGTCATAATAAAAATATCCCAGAGTCGCGATGTGATTCCAGGTCACCCAATCTTCCAATTGAAAGGCCATTCGGGGAGGAAGAGCCGTCAAGCGGATCCCCTCTCGGCGACAGATCACTGCAGAGGTGCAGATATGATTCTCAACCAAGTAGTCTGTTGTTTTACGCAGAAGATATTTTTCAGCCCCTCCCCGATTAAACCATTTCAAAAATCGTGCTTCTTGTTCTGGGGTATCTGCGAGAACCTTTACGGCATGATGGACGAGCACAATTTCAGGATCTTTTTCAAGAATCTCAATTCCTTTCCCCAGACGGGATGACGCCCATTCATCATCCGCATCTAGAAATGCGATGTATTTCCCACGACTTTGGCGAATAGCAGTATTTCTTGCATTTGCCACCCCCAAGTTACGAGGTTGAACACAGAGTTGAACACGTTCTTCTCCCCATTTATGTTGAAATTCCTCCAAGACTTTTCGATCCGAAGTCTCCTCACCATTGTCATCAACAGCGATCAATTCCCATTGGGTATGCTCTTGATTTTCTAAACTGCACAGCGCGTCCACCAAAAAAGCTCCAGCACGATAAACAGGCATAATCACACTAACAAGCGCTTCATTCATGGTTGGGTCCTCACCGCAGTAGCAAGTATCGCAGCCACGCCTTCAGCAGATTTTGCCACACAATATTTTTCATAAAAACAATATGCAAAACGCAACGCACTCTCTTTCATTTGTACACATTCCTCAGGTGAAGTCGCCAACACCGCATCCAAAGCTCCTTTCATACTGCTTGGTCGAGGACATGTAAACGTAAAGCCTAAGCCTCCGTAAAAAGCTTCCCCTCCAAGGATCGTCGGAACCCCTCTCATCACAGCCTCCAAGCCAGCTTGTGACGTGAGGGTCACGGCCGCAACCGCCCCCTCCATCAGCGCGTAGGTGTCGTATTCATTCTCCTGATCCATAAGCAATTGCCCCTCTTCTATTGCCGCACGCAAGAGGGATGACGTTTGGATTTTTCGATAAGTCAGTTGCGCATAGGCGCGTTGCGTTAAGGGCGCAACGCCCTGACTTTCTTTGGGATGAAGTTTTGCAAACACCTTCACTCCTTTTGCGTTGCAGTCGGAAACCAGAGCCTCCAATACCTCAACCGGAGACCGCCATTCCCCCAATCCAAATACCACAGAAGCGTCCGTATACACCTGACCTAAAAACAAGACATAGCCCTGTTCATCTTTAAACGCCTTCCCCTCCGGACTTTGGTGTTCCGTAGATTTCAACCCTCGGGTAGTGGCGAGTAACCGGGCTTCAAACGGAACAAGTTCGGCGGTCGACAAGTGATCTTTCCAACGCCAGTAGATGTTCTTCGCCAAATTTTGATTCACGGTGATGCCACTCATGACATCCCAAAGCAATCGATCTTTTAGGGCGGTATTTTCTATCGCCAACAGCGGAATGCCACAGCGTATGGCCACCCAACGTAAACAAAACGCCTGAAGTTCATAACCTTGCGAGTAGAGAAGAAGTTGGGGTCGAGATTTCTGAACTTCTGCCCACAACCAAGACGCATATGCCCTCGCACGTTCGGCATACTCGTAGGTAGCGCTCTCGACTTGGGCATCCGTCAATTCCTTCGGAGAGCTCTCGTGGTGTACACAGGCCGCATAGATCAAAAAGGGCTGTAACTCTGCTATGCTGGGACCTTTATCCGTTGTAGCCGTCCGCTCATCTTTGATGCCAACTTTTACGATTTCGACATTAGCGCCATCTATTTTTTCAGGAAAATGATTTCTCGTAAGTCCCGTCCAAACCAGATGTTCATTTACGGTCATTATCCGAAAGGTTTTTTTCTTCCGTATCATAGACCGTCCTCCTGATTTTCAACGACCAGTTCCGGAAAAAGCAGGGTTAATATCCGTTTATACGGAACCAATTCTAAGGCTTTGAAGGCATCTAACGATTCACGTTGCTCTACTGAAATTTTTGCCAAATGGGCATAAAACTCTGCAAATTTTGCTTCTGCGGCCGAGGAGAAAAACGTTTCCTTATCCAGCACATATTTGCCATGGCCACTGTTTTCCATGGCCCCACTATTTTTATGCAAATAATACTCATCCAGCGCCACACTGACCACCGGCACACACTCTCCCTGTGCGAACACAATGGGATGATGTTTCATGGTAAAACAAATCTGTGCATCGCCAATCACCCCTCTCACCACACGATAGTCTGAAGAATAGGGTATCAAAAAAGCAGGCGTCTGCATACGCGCGACGATGGCCTGGTTGGGTTGTACATCCGAGGGGGTCATCGAGATAAAGAGTACCTGCAACTTATATGTCGTGGCCCAATGATCCGCCAAGGCCGCAAATCGGGTTTCAATTTTTTCTTTTTCACTTTCCTGCTGACCCCAGTGGTGAAAATTAACCGCAACCCAAGCTTGCTGAGGATCCGCACCGAGTTGCTCAATCAGCGCTTCAATTTCTTCCGAAGAAGCACGCGGACATAAAAGCGCATCATCGCAAGTTGAGACAATATGAGGACCTTGAATGCCTATAGAGTTCAATTCAGCTTCTGAAATCCCTCTATCCCGCAGACCCACATATTTCGCGGCCCTTAAGCCTTCGTATGCAAGATCTCGATCTGCTTTATCTTGAAACACCCCAATATTGTGTCCGGTTAACATGTAGGGCACATCCAATATTTGACACAGCCGCATCAGCAAACAATTTTCCCACAGCCTGCTCCGGGTTTTCCCGGTTAAAAATCCGCCCCCCGAAATATGAAGCACGTCATGATTCTGTAACACCTGAAGAATGCGAACTTCACGAGGCACACACCATAACAGCGGAATTCCTCTGCGGATCATAATGGCGGTGAACAATAACCTACGTCTTAATTTCCAAAAATCTTTGGCAAATACGTCATCCGATTTAAAATAGCTTCCTCCCGTATTCGCTTTAAACCAAGCCACCCGGGGAGCCCACTCACTTTTTTCATGATGCAAAGCTTCCGTATAGCCAGGATTCGGAGAAAAAATCGTAATTTTACAGTCAGGAACAAGCCTCCGCCACCTCGCAATACACGCACCACATTGGGCTTCATCCCCGACATTGCCATAGCCCAATCCTGCCGTCATCAAAATACGAGGTTTCCCCGAATATTTTGAGTCATAGGCGCCCCATGCTTTAAAGGCATCAATCATCTCATGACTAGATCTCAAATGAGGATCTCGTTTCGCCCCGCGTCCAAACACGAAACAATAAATCCTTTCTAAAATTGCAGGTTTACACTTCATAATCATACCGTCTTTACCCCTGCTCACCCCTAGGGCATAAGGCCTCAAATGGAGGTCGTTGCGGAGGGGGTGAAACAAAAGCAGGGTTACCAAATGCGATCAACGCAATAGGTTCGATGTCTTCAGGAATACCCGTTTTCTCATAAAAGTTTTTAAAAATGGGTAAATTTTTAGGTCTCGAATATACAAAATCTTTACAGAAATGATTCCAGCACGATCCCAAACCTGCGGCATGAGCGGCCATAACCATTTGCATGGAGACGGCGCCCCCATCGACATACATTCCTTGTTCATTCGTCCCGATCGCCCCATAACTACTTTTCCGAACCCCTACAAAAATGACCAAGGGGGCTGACACACAATGCTCCTCTTTTATGCCCCTCAATAAGATTTTTTCTTCGGGCTCAATAAGGAGTTTAAAAAACCAAGGCTGACGATTTCCCGAACAAGGAGCCCAACGTGCACATTCAATCAATGAACGTCCAATTTCCTCCAACTCTGCTTTTGAAAAACTCGACTCCCCCCAGGTTCGTGTACTTCGGCGTTGTTTTGCTTTTTGTTCGAACTCCACAAATTTTTCGGGATCAAAGCGAGGAAGCTCCCCTTTCCCTTCTTCCAAAAATTCATCCATTCGATGGAAGTAATCGGTCACTTTTTTTAACCAACGTATATCCGCGCTTTCCATATCCACCCCTCTGGATTCGAGTAGCACCAGGATTTCACACACATGTCCATAAGAGATATCGTAAGATTTACACTTACGGGTTTTCATGTATCCGGAATAATGCGCTTTTTCTATTCGATGAGCTTCATGCTTCGCTATCGACATTAATTCACTCGTAGACAGATGATCAAAAGTTAGGTTTTCATAAATTTTGATCCGTAACAGCCCAAGTTTCTTTCGCGTAGCATAGGTGGTAAGTCGCCACCAACTCACCGAAAAAAATGTAGCTGTTTTGTTTATCATCCCTTTCACAAATCGATAAACCGCGACTGAAGAAATCATAATCGCAGGCACGACTTTCTTATAAAGATGCAACATAACACCCCTCCTTTTGTAACGTCGATCCCTTCACGTCAGCCCCACACACAAAAGAGTACAGTTCCGGCATCCCTAGTACTGCGGTTGAGAACAGGCAGCGCTTCACTATCCAAAACAATTCATTCATTTGAAAATTTGCCACCATTTTTTAGAAGGTTGAGCTACTTGAGAAATTAATTCTGAATATTGTTGGGCTCTGGTGCCCCAGCCATGGAGATCACACATCATTTGAGAGACTCGTTTCCGGTTCTCAAGACTCACCATTTCCCGACAAGTTTGAAAGGCCTCTCTAATTTCATCATCCGAAAAATCAGGGGAAACGATAACCCCATAACCGGTTTCCTTAACAAAACGATAACTCGGAGTGCCTTCATCACAAATGACACAAACCCCACTCCGAAGGTAGTCCATAATTTTGGTATTATCATGATCTTGCCCCGGGAAACGGCTAAAGTCTAACCCAATGGAATGCGCACCAAGCACCTCGTGATTTAAGCCTTCCATCGGCCCCAAAAAGGTTGCGTTTTTGGGCGTGTCCGTGTCACAAATTTCACGAAGGATCTCATTAAATTTTTCAGGTCCATCGCGGGTGGTAAACTCCCCATAAGGATTCTCCCGACTGCCATAAGCGCCAGCCTCAATGCCGGCATCAAATATCGCGCGAGCCACGATATTGAGTCGGGCATCTTGGTTTATCTTCGCAAATTTCACGAGTCTTTCCAGCACGTCATGTCGTCGGATTTCACCTAACCAAATAACATCTTCTTTGGCTACATCTTGAATGGCGTCATCAATCGACTGACCTTCATTTACACCATAAGGAATGACATGAGCATCTATTCCCGTCTGTTTACGATCCCAATTCTTTTTCTGAATTTCATTATTAAACGTAATGACGGATCTTCCCAACTTGAGCTTATCGAAGTTCGTGTTTTGATTATAATCAAAACAACAAGCATACACTTTTTTCGGATGATGTAAGTAAGGGTCGCGGTAAAACATCATCCGAAAAGAGTCAAAATTCGTGCACGACATCAGAAGGACATCCACCTTAGGGAGTACCTGCTTGCGATCACGTTCGTGCACAAAAATCGGTTGAGATTCGGCGGCGACTGTGGTGATTTTATTTTCAAAAGCATCATCAACCTCAAGAAACACCTCGTGCCCACGTTTTTGCAGATTAAACGCAAGTCCAACCGAACGAGTAGCATTCCCAAACAATCCGCCATAAATCGAATCATCAATCGCCTGAATCGGCATACCATAAATATACACGCTAGGGAGCGCAGTCATGAGCCCACACCTAATCGACGGAGATCATTACACCATGCCTCCACCAACGGTAATTCGTCTGTGGGGAAAATTTCATGTTTCACCAACGCTTCGTAGCAGCTGTAAAGATTTGAAATCACGCCATCCTCACCAGGTTTGAGAGAAAGGGATTCCAACACCTCTCGAATACGCTCGTTGTATAAATACCCCGGAACCTCGTCTTCGAAATCTTTATTCAAATCATGCACATTTCGGTCCTGAATAACTTCTGGCGCATGAAAGGTAACCCCCAAATCCATAGCCCACAAGCAACGCTGGGCAATGAAACTTTTCCAAATGTCGCACATCCGAAAGGAGCAATAACTTGGAATATAAAGTAAAGGATAAGCCATGGGCCACCACCATGTAGACTGGGTATTAAATGGGCTCCAACTACCAGGTTTTAAATAAACACTGGTTTGTTTTTGCTCATCAAAATAAAAGGGTCGATCCATGGTCAACCGCCAAATGGCATCCACATCCGCAGCATTATTGACCAATCCTTGCTGAATAGGTGATGCCATGGATCCTTCATTCCTTTCAAGCGCAGGAAGTGGCTGTTGAATCTGATCCAAAGGAAGTCCCCGAGGCCAAATCAGTGCATCCGTAAAATACTTATATACATTTACCCACCCACCCTCTTCGCTCGGTGACGAGCTGCCCTCAACAGTTTGTTGCCGAAGGTTCCAATGATCAGCAGGACGATTATCATCATCCGTTTCATAAATACATGTCGCGCCATCTTGGATCGCCCGTAAATACCCCATATTTTTACGGGCATAATGTTTAACAGGGAGCTTTTCAGCAATTGTAAATCCAGAGAGCCGCTGACTCTCCATATCTAAAAACGTGGTGTTAGGCAGGTCGTAACTCTCTGGACCTTTGGTATCTCCTGCGACCACAAAACCCACATGCATCGATTGAAGTTTATCTGAAAAGCGCAACATACATTCCGTAGGTTGCTGAATAGTGGTTATGACAACTTTTAACATATTATTTCCGCTTAGCGTTCAGGGTTTGAGGACGTTTAAATGAGGGTGTGGCGTCCAAAGATTTGTTTTCAATCGCAAGAGTATTGAATCCGGGAGACGGAATATAAACATCATTTGTTACATCGAGCTCCCAGCCTCCGTGCGCCCAAAACAAAATTTTCTGCGTGTTTGCGTCCACAAAAGCAATGGATAATAATTTCAACCCACTTCCCAATCCCACCTTGTCGATGGAGAGGTGAAGATGATTAAGCCCTGCTTGCAAACTTATATACTTCTGATCAAAGCGATTGTTAGCTTGAGAGATTAAATCATAAGATTTTTCCAGAAAATTTACCGAGATCTCAACTTTTTCGACAGCAGATGCTGCGTCTACGGTGATGTCGACGTTTAACGGATCACTTCCCTTTAGATCAATTTGCCTGGTATGTTTTATTCCGTTTATAGAAATTTCTTGAACATCAATCCCGTCCATCTGTTGCCACTCGCGGGCTTTGGTTTGAAAGAGTTTATTGTATTGATTGATCGCCGGCCCCGTCTCTCCGGAATAGACGACCGCGCCACCTGTAAGTACAAGTGCACGGTTACATAACCGGTCGATTTGCGGCATACTATGCGAAACGAAGATCACCGCTGCATTTTTACATACTTCATAAATCCGATTGTAACATTTGGTCCTGAATCCCACATCACCCACCGCAAGCACTTCATCAATCAACAAAATATCCGGATCCAAACTGGAAGCGACTGCAAATCCCAATCGCACCTGCATACCCGAAGAATAGGATTGAACCGGAGTGTCGATAAATTTTCCGATTTCCGAAAACTCAACAATTTCATCAAAGCGCTGATCAATTTCTTTTCTGGAAAATCCCAAAACAGACGCTGCCACATAAATATTTTCACGCCCAGTGAGAATAGGATTAAATCCAGCTCCCAAGGCAATCATGGCCCCCACCCGACCATTCATCTGAATATGACCGGTATCTGGTTTAATTAAGCCGTTTAACATTTTTAACAATGTTGTTTTCCCAGCACCGTTTTGACCTATCAGGCCTAAACAGTCCCCCCGACGCAATTCAAAGGAAACATCTCTATTTGCCCAGAACTCTTCTTTACGTAGCGGATAATTTGCTAAATCAGCTCCCCGCATTTCACGGGAAATATCCTGCACCCCATAAAAAAGTGAGCGCTTTAAATTTCGGCAGAATTTTTTTCCAACCCCATCAACCGAAATCATGACTTCATTAGTATTAGACATAATTACATCCCCATCCGAGCAATGATATGTGGAAAAGAGACCCGTAGCACCAACCAACTCCATAAGAAACAAACCAAGGACACCAACACGACCCAGCCAAATGAAGTGATATACTCTGCATGCATACCTAAAAGCCACATGCGCGTATTATCCAACAAGGGTGTCACGGGATTGATAGGCATGAGTTTCGATGCAAACCCTGCTTCCGGAATCGGAATCACCACCGGCGTAATAAACATCCAGAAACTGATCAACATGGCTAATGCTTTTTGTACATCCTGGAAGAGCACCCCTAATGGCACTAAGAATAATCCAAGTGCTAATCCAAAAAACATTACAGCCAACGTTCCGCCCAAAAAGAGGATGGGACTCCAAAAATTTAACGTGACCTCTCCTTTCCATAAGAAAAAAATCACCACGGGAATCACAATAAGCATTCTAATTCCAAAATTCACCCATATCTTAATGATTCCGGCAATTAATAAAGATTCTCTGGGGAAATTCAGTTTGATCAACATGGACCGACCTGAATTCATTTGGGCCAGTGGAGAATTTAAGGCATCTACAAATAATTGCCAGAGGGTTGTCCCCACCAATGAGAAAAGAAGATACGGAATGCCACTATTGCTGAGCTGCATAGCGCCACTCAACTTTAAAAAAGTAAACAGTCCCGTGACCCCTAAGACAGGTAAAAAAGCCCAGACATACCCTAACAAACTTTGTCGATATTGCGCCGCAAGATCACGCTTCGCCAATGTAAAGGCTAAGCCCCGCCCCAGCCATAAATCTGAAAACATCTCTTTGAAAAACCTTTTGGGATGTCGAAGCGATGATTCAGTAGAATAAAAATGATGAGGAGGAAGAGAGGACATTGATTGATTTTGCATGTTATCTTGCCAAAAAGTTTAAAAGTGGACTTCCCACAATCTTTTGTAACCGCCGTTGCAAAACACTGGCTCTCTCAAGCCGTGATTTAACCAAAGTCGAGGCGGCATCTTCTGCGCTCCCCACCAACGGAGGCATCGCATCCAATGCGGTTGAAAAATCATCCAAAGAGCGCTGAACTTGCGCACGCAGTCCCTGCTGCAACGCTTTTCCTAAATTATCAACCGTTCGATAATACGATTTTCGATCGTTAGGACGCCATACCCGTTGTACCAATCCTAATGTTTCCAATTGACGGGCCGCAATACTGACCGCGGCTTTACTTAACCCCAACTCTACCTCCATCTCATCCAAGGAACATTCCGCCGGTGAAAAATAGAGAAAAGCCACAATTTGCCCCAAAACCCTTCCTCCTCCCAGCTCTTGGGCCGCTCTCCCCCCCCATCCCGTCATGCGATGGCGAACTTCTCTCCATCCTTCCCCTTCAGCATCGCCCTCCGCCAATACGGGACGTTCAGACGATCTTACACGTTTTGAAGGATTTGGTTGTTTGGGTTGATCGACTGGCATGTTGCAAATTTATAACTTTTATAAGTTTTACAATTTACTAAAAGATTGTTTTTTATCAACTCTCTTCTTCACCTTTACAAACCGAAGAGAGGGCATAAAAGTATATTTCATCTACAATCCGCGCCTCAACCCTATAAATTCAACAGAAGCAAGGCGTGATCCTTTGCACTTTCTATTCAATTCAGATGCCTGCTTCAGCTCCCCAAACACCCCAAACGACCCAAATGACCGACACGATGCCGATCACCATCATTCGTGCCAATAGTCCCTGGTGGAAAATCAATTTTCACGAAATCTTTGAATACCGTGACTTATTAATGTTGATCGTGAAACGGGACCTCACAGCGGTCTACAAACAAACCATTTTGGGGCCACTGTGGTTCGTCATTCAACCCTTAATCACCACCATCGTATTTACAGTGATTTTCGGAAATATCGCAAAAATTGATGTAGGCGACACCCCTCATTTCATTTTCTACATGAGCGGCTTGGTTTTTTGGAACTACTTTAACAACATCCTCAATCACGGGGCCAATGCATTAGTCAGCAATTCCTCCTTAATGAGAAAAGTATACTTTCCTCGTCTCATTATCCCTCTTTCCGGTGTTATCACCCAATTAGCCCACCTTGCATTAAACTTTGTTACCTTCATAGCCTTTTACGTCTGGTACCTCTCCCAAGGCGCTGGTTTGGAACCCAATAAGTGGCTGTTTCTGATTCCCATTTTAATCTTTCAATGCGCTTTAATGGGCATGGGATTTGGCCTGTGGATTTCGTCCATGACCATCAAATACCGGGACCTACGTTTTGCCTTACCTTTTCTCAGCCAACTTTGGATGTATGCCACCCCCATTGTGTACCCCGCGTCTTTAGTAGTCACGCCCTTGTATAAAAAAATCTTGTGGCTCAACCCCATGACCGCCGTTGTCGAAACAGCACGTTATGGCTTTACCGGCCAACATAAACCCATCCTCTCGGGAATCGGTCTCAGCTGGGTGGTCACCCTCACAGTACTGCTCTCGGGGGTCATGCTCTTCAACCGTGTGCAACGTACTTTTGTGGATACAGTATGAACGACATCGCTCTTTCAGTTAAAAACCTCGGGAAACGCTACCAATTAGGTGCAATTGGTCGTCATACCTTAGGCGAAGAAATCAAACACTTCTGGTTAAAGTTCCATGGAAAAGATCCCAAGGAACATATGGGCCAAGTGGGCCACCCCAGTGACCCATCAAAAAATATACACCCTGAATTTTGGGCCTTAGACCATATCAATTTCGAACTCAAACAAGGTGAAATTCTGGGCGTTATTGGTGGCAATGGCGCAGGAAAATCCACCCTGCTTAAAGTCTTAAGCCGCATTACAGAACCCACCACAGGAGAAGCCAAAATCCGTGGTCGCGTCGGATCACTTTTAGAAGTGGGAACAGGATTCCATCCAGAACTCACGGGACGTGAAAATGTCTTTATGAATGGCACTCTTCTAGGAATGAAACGCAAAGAAGTGGCAAATAAATTTGATGAAATTGTCGCCTTTTCCGGCGTAGAAAAATTCATTGATACCCCCGTAAAACGTTACTCCAGTGGCATGTACATTCGATTGGCCTTTGCTGTCGCAGCTCATTTGGAACCCGAAATTCTCATTGTCGATGAAGTGCTGGCCGTCGGAGATGCCAACTTTCAAAAGAAATGCTTGGGCAAAATGAGCGAAGTCGCCAAAGACGGTCGCACCATTCTGTTTGTGAGCCATAACATGGCCACCCTGCAAAGCCTCTGCACCCAATGCATGGTACTGCAAAAAGGGAAATGCGTGTTTGGCCCCGGAAACACGGAAGAAGCCATTAGCTTTTACCTCAGCCAAAACCGAAAAAATGCCGCCACCCCATTGGCCTCCCGCACGGACCGCAAGGGCTATGGCCGGGTACACATGACCGATGTGGAACTCAGAGATCCTGTGAACAATACCACCTGCACGCACTTTATTTCGGGCAGACCCGCAACCCTTCGCATTTATTACACACAACAAATAGCGGGCGAAATCTTGGATGTGGAATTCAAAATTGATATCCGCACCAAAGCCAGCGCCCTCCTGAGCGTGCTCAGTAATCATATGAGTCAGACCATTTTCCCTGAAATTCATGGTCGTGGATACGTGGAGTGCACTCTGGACAAGTGGCCCTTTGCCGAAGGTCATTATCTGCTCAATTTAAAACTGGAAAGTCAGACTCTACTGGAAGATTCCATTGAGGATGCCCTCATTCTGGAAGTAGAGGGCGGAGACTTTTACGGAACCGGACGCGGTTTTCCCACGAAAAATGAGGGCGTCATGGTCGCTCAAACATGGCATCAGGCCCCTACTCCCGAGTCAACAGCATAAGACATAAGATGGACACAACCCACCCCACACATTTGCAGGTCTGTCGATCATGCCCACGAAAACTTAAAGACGACTGGATCACGACATGAAAACGCTCTCCCCTTCCCTTGAAACCCTTCCCCCGCCCCCAGCAGGAAAAACGGGCTGGCCCTGGACCGAAGCCGGCCCCTCATCCGAAAACAGCGCTCGGGTCTCCATAGTCATGCCCTGCTACAATGCGGTCACCTATATTGAAGAATCCATCCGCTCGGTTTTGCTACAAGGACTTCCAAATGTAGAGTTTATCGTCATCGATGGCGGCAGTAGCGACGGTAGCGTGGACATCATCGAAAAATACGCCCCCTGGATCACCTATTGGATCAGCGAACCCGATAAAGGCCAAAGCGATGCCATCAATAAAGGCTTAGCAAAATGTACCGGTGATTATTTCAACTGGCATAACGGCGATGATGTCTTACTCCCCGGCTCCCTCATTGAAACCTTAACCGCCTTTGAACAATATCCCGATGCACTCTACATCAGTCGGCGGCGTCTCTACGTACATCCTGATGGACGTGTAGATCCCAAATCAGATCTGCCCCCTTCCTGCCTCTATGATCTCCGTACCGCCTTGCTGAGCGGATGCCCCGGTCCGCAACCCGGGAGCTTGATGCGCATGGATCAGGTGAAGGCCGCCGGGGGCGTCGATATCAACTTTGTTTGTTGCATGGACGAAGAACTGATGATGAAACTCCGCCTGCAAGGCCCCGGGTATATTCTGCAAAACCCCGGAATTCTCTTCCGCATCCACCCCGAACAACAAAGCACCCTCTTAATCAAAGAGCGGATTGCGGAAAAAAACCTGATTATTGAATCCTCTTTTAACGCCTTGCCCGCGGACCATCCCTTAAAATATCTACACCCCTCCGCCCGAATTTGTGCGGCACAACACGCCATGCGTCTCTGTCAAAAACAACAGAAGAAGATGAACGCTTTTAAGTGGTATCTCAAATCCCAATGGCTTATTTGGCGTGAACAAAAAGCGGGACGCCCCATTGAATGGGTCGACTAAGCGCTATCGGGCAACCATCAATAACTCAAAAAGCTCCTGCTGCAATCCCCTCTTGCTGGTCGATCGAATAAGCTTTTGCGCCGCCAACACTTTCTGAGTGTAGGCCTCGTATCCAGAGAGTTTTTCCAAAATCTTCTCTTCGAGTCCTTCAAAGCTGTGTGGGAAAAAATCAACATACCTTTCCTGATACAGGTCTGGTTGCATTTTCATGTAGGAACAATCCGGTTTAAATAATCCCACAGCCGAATGCACCGCATACCAATCCGCATGCACTTGTTCTCCCCACCCCGGAGCTGAAATCGATATCTTGGAATGCCGCAGGCGCTCATTAAATTCGGCTTTGGGCAACGATTCCGTGCAAACCTTCAGCCCGTGTTTCTTACCAATGCGCTCGACTTCTTCTTTCAAACGCTCGCGAAAGGTGCCCAAAATGCCCCGCTTGCCACTACTCACACAAAATAAATCAATGTCGCGCGCCTCAAAGGGTACCGAGGGCCCCAAATGAGGCAGCATATACTCCCCCATATGACTACTGAAAAAATCCCAGTTCAATGTACGCACCTTGGTCATATCTTCAGGACGTAACGCCGGCTCCAACGCCGCCAGTCCTTTTTCAGAAGAGGCATCCGGTAAATATTCATTGTAGGTCTCGGGCAATCCCAAAGATTGTCGAATCAACTCCAAATGCATCCGCCAATTAAACAACGGTTTATTGTTCCACTCCAAATCCCTGAAATTTCGATTTTTCAGCACATAAACCAAATTTTCTAAACGATCAAACTGACGGAACCACACCACAGGCGAATCAATACGATCCAACAGTAAGATCGGCTTTTTCGTCGCGTTTAAATAAACGATATCCTTCTCAGCCAGTTCGGGGAAATTGCTGTTCACCATCACCACAATCCAATCCGCGGCTTCGTGATCACGAACCTGCCGAAAAAAGGGTGCATCAAAAATATGAAAAATCCGACCGGGCTGGGGCAACGCATAAGGAAAATAATTGATCTGTTGCAGACCACACACATTCCGAGCCACCCGTAAGGCCTCGGTTTTTAAAATAGAAAAATCCATCATTCGTTTACCCATAAAATTTAATTTCCGAAACAATCACCCTGATTTCGCTTACTTGTATACGTTTTTCAGCTCTTTCGTCCAGCATATCCATACCTTCATAGCCTCAGAGTCAAAAAAGAGTCAGACGACATTCTAAACTGGAACAAGTCAAAAAAACTGTTAGGAATCATACAACCTTTACCATTTTAATACTAAAAGCCTTCATTTTTAAGCAGGCGGCTCCCATCATGGCTTCAAAATTTCTACAAATCCTCCTTCAATTTCCGACCTACAGGAAACACCTGATCCAGCAAGGAGAGGTCGCAAAGTATGTAGAAGGAAAAGGATATCTTCCCGCATCACTTGAACAAGAAATCGCGCCATTGTTAACTTTTCTCCCCCCTGAGTCTGTCAACTTCTGTATTGATGCAGGCGCCAATAAAGGTCGATATTCCGAACAATTACTACACTTTTTTCCCCATGCCGATATTCTCGCCGTGGAACCCTCCCCCGTAAATTGCGAAGCCTTACACCAGAAATTTAAAGACCAACCCAAGGTCTCCATCCTCGAAGCGGCCCTCTGTAGTGAAAATGGCCCTGTGACATTCTACAGCGATCAGCCCGGATCGAGCAAGGCCTCCCTGACCCAACGTGATCTGCGCAGTTTTAACATTAAGTGCGATCACCTGAGCACGGTTCTCGGACGCAACTTTGATGACTATTGGGAAACAGAACTAAACCAAAAACCCATTGATTTATTTAAAATGGACGTGGAAGGCCACGAACTGGAGGTCTTAAAAAGTAGCCTCAAGGCCTTGCAGTCTACCAGAGTCGTCCAATTTGAATTCGGTGGATGCAATATCGATACCCGCACTTTTTTACGCGACTTTTGGAACTTCTTTACGGAACAGGACTTTAGCCTGTTCAGGATCACTCCCTTTGGACTGCATTCCCTCCAAAAGTATCACGAAAAAGAAGAACACTTTCAAAGCTCGAACTTTATCGCCATCAATACCCGTATCCAAAAGGAATTTCGCGTATGATCGTGGCCATCCGAGGCGGTTTAGGTAATCAACTCTTTCAAGCCGCCTTTGCTCAATATCTAAAATTACAAGGGAACGAGGTCTATCTCGACACCCGAGATTATCCGGTTCACGACCGTATCTATATGCTGGAACGCTGTGGTTTCGACTTCCCCGTCGCCACCCCCATGCACTGCGAACAAGCCCTCTGGCGTGCGAAAACCAAAGCGGGACGCATCTCCCATAAAGCCCTGGCCCGTATTCTTAAGAAGAAAACCTTTCCTGGTATGGTACGCGAACCCCATAAGTGGCACTTCAGCCCAGAACTGGCTCACTACCCTGATCTGAGCTACTTTGACGGATACTGGATGTCCTACAGCTATGCTGAAGAAGGCAAATGTCAGTTCCCCTTTGTACATACCCCCCCACCCGAAACGCTCAAAATTTGGGAAGAACGCCTACAAGCCCCCCATAGTGTTGCCGTACATATTCGCAGGGGAGATTACGCTGAAAATGCAGCCATCCGAAAAGATTATTTCGTCTGTGATCTGGACTATTTTCATCGCGCTATGCAACAGCTTACGGAGAAGATCCCTTCATGTACCTTCACCCTGTTTAGCGATGACCCCGCCTATATCGCATCCCAAAATTGGGCCCCCTTTGATGTGAAGATCCTCCCCGACTTTCCTGAAGTAGGTGATGAACAAATCATGCGTTTGTTTTCCAAAGCCCATCACCAAATCATCTCAAATTCCACCTATTCCTGGTGGGGCGCATTCTTAAATGACAGAGCAGGAAAACAAGTATTCGCGCCAGATCACTGGCGCACCAACATGCCCAGCCACTCTCTCCAGGGCCACATGTTACCCCCAGAGTGGACCCTCATTCCCACCACTGGATAACCGCCCCCCCCACGACAGAGACCCGCAGCACTTGCTTTTAAGCCATATCTCCCCTCCCGCTTAGCAAACTTCAAAGCTGGCAAAAAGGGATCAAGTTTGTTAACGCAAGCCCGTGACAAATAAGCCTCCAAAAGTATCGGTAGTCATCCCCTGCCACAATTATGCCCACTTTCTTCCAGAAACTCTGGAAAGTGTTTTAAATCAAACCATTCCCGCTTTTGAAGTTCTGGTCGTGGACGATAGTTCCAGCGACAATACCCCGGAGATCATCGCCTCCTACGGGAAACGCATCTCCTCCATCCGCGTGGAAGGCCGGGGCGCATATGGTGCGAGAAATGATAGCCTCCCTCACCTCAGCGGGGACTACTTTTTGAATGTCGATGCAGATAATCGCATCGCGCCAGATTTCATTGAGCAAACCCTCAACGCACTTACAAAAGCCCCCCCAGATATCGGCTACATCTACACCCAACGACAATATTTTGGGGACAGACAAGGCTTATCCTCGCTAGAAAATTTTTCCGAAGAAAATATTCTCATTCACAAAATGGTGGATATGGGAGCCCTCATTCGCATGCCTTTAGTCAAAAAGTATGGCTTTGATGAGAGATTTAATGACGGTTGCGGCGATCAGGCTTTTTTCATCAAACTTTACGAACAAGGATTTCGAGGACAATTACTCGACGCAGCTCTGCTATACTACCGGGTTCACGGCAACAGCATCACCGGAGCCGTGCGCAAAGAATATAAACAGTGCCGTATTCAACAACGATTGATTGAGAGCTTCCCCACCCTTTTCAGTGAAGAACTCGCCAAACAAGCCATGGACGATGCACGGAACCGCACCTTAGTATCCATTATCCATAACCGCTCAGCCGATGCGAACTTCTCGCGCCGCCTACAAGACTTTAAAGCCTTCACCCGCACCAATGTTCGCCACGCAGAATGGTTGCGTCAGTTGAAGTATCTTGTTTATCCAAAAGCGGTGTTGCAAAAAGATTAGGCCCCGTCCGCAAAAGCCTTCGCGATCTCCACAGGAAACATGACCGACTTGTCCGCCACATTTCCATCCATGACAACAAAGCGGTACTCCCCCCCAATGAGGGAGGTCAGTTGAAAAAATTCACTCCGCACCCCATGAAGACGGGAATGTATTTCCAATACGCGACAGCCCGATGCAAACACCAAATTCGACAAACCCGCGCCATGCACCGCGATTACATGTGAAGCCTCCGCAAAAAGTAAGGCTTGCTTGGAAAAATACAGCTTTTCTAAATCCACAAGCTCAAACCCTTCCTCGTGGGCAAACTTTTCTACATCATTAAAGTTTTGAAAAGCACGAGGCGCCCCTGCTTTTCGATAGATGAGGATCCGACGCTTACGTTCCGAAACCGCACGCGGTAAAGGCATCTCTTTATACAGTGCAGGAATGAGAGGATGAATGGGGTCATGCGGCCGTTGAGGCCCCCTTTCTTGAAAACGGTGTGAGCCCGACAGACAAAGACCCTGCTCACAAAGAACCCGTTGCCCAGGTATGACCTTCACCCTCGCATGTTCGGGAACCTTCCACGTATCCAAAGATTGCTGAATATACGGACAGGGACTCTGAGGCACCAAAATCTTAAATGCGGCAAAAGGACGCGCAAATGCTTTAGAGGCCAACAACAACACCGGCATTACATCTAGCATCCAATGGAAATATTGATCCTGCCACCCCCGACAATTGACCAACGAAACCACAGGAGCGTCTAAAGAAATCGTCTCTCGGTGCAGGTAGGTTTTTATCCACGTCCAACGTCGAGAGGATTTCACAGGCCCTATAAAGCGACAACCCTCCGCATAGCAAGACCAAGGCGATTTCAGCGCAATGCCCCCAGCTTCAACAAAGGAACCCGAAAACAAGTGTACATCCAAATCCGGCAGGGAAAAGGGTTGGGTATAATTTTGAATCCCCCCAGCGTCCTGTTCCCAACCATTGACCAAGGGATACCCTCGGCATTTTTGCCCCTCGGCCAACCGCACGGATTTGCTCATTATTTTCATGAGAAAAAATTACCTATTCAAAAAAAATAACCAATAAAATTGAGCAACAATTCAACTCGAATTTGCGAATTTTCTATGCTGAAATCTGACCATCTTTCATTTCTTATTTCCCCCGCCCCCCTTCAACAGACCTTCTTCATGCCCTCCCCACACTCCGAATCCGACCCCATTCAAATCCTCGGGTTTATGCTGGTCAAAAATGAAGACCGTTTCGTGGCCACCGCCCTCCGAAACGCCCTCCCTCTTTGTGATCGGTTTATTGTACTTGATAATCAGTCCTCCGATCATACCCGCCAACAACTCGATTTGGTTGCACAGGAAACATCAGCATCTCACTTAGAAATCATTGATCTCGAAGATGTACAAACCAGCCAAAGTTACCTCGAACCCTATTATGGAAAAAAGTGGTGGGTTTTTGCTGTAGATGGTGATGAAATTTATGACCCAACAGGACTCACAGAATTAAGAGCAGGCCTCCAAGCCGGAAACCATCAAGATGTATGGCAAGTGTTTGGACATGTATTACATGTAACCCATTGGCATCAACGCAATGCAACCGTGCGCGGATATCAATCCCCCCCCGCGCGTCCCATGACCAAACTCTACAACTTCTCCTTCATCGAATCCTGGACCGACTGCCCCGAGCGTTTACATGGAGGCACACTCACGTTCAAATCAGACATTGATGCCCAAAAAAGTAGATACGTTTACTTTGAACACTGTAGCTGGGAGGACTCCCCCTTTCGTTGCCTGCATATGGTGTTCATGCGGAGAAGTTCTCAAAAAAATACATTTCAATACCGGAATACCCCCACCGAAGAACTTAACAGCAGTCTTTTTAGCCAGTCATGGCTCGCACATTTAAAATATACACTTTACCAGCAAGTACGTGTCATTCGCAAAAAAACGGGCAAAGACCGCGCCTATCGTAAAGGTCCCCACCTCCTTCGAGATGCCCACCCCTTCCACATCAGCGAATACCGCTAGCACTCGCACAGCACTCCAGATGCAATTAGATTGATCTTTAAACCATCTTCACTAACAAACACCCATGAATATCCTCCCCCAAGCTCCCATGTTGCGTCTGATGGAACGAATCCGTCGCGTGATCACCAACCAAGCAAGATTGCGTCAACCTGAGATGAATCCCCGGCGTTGGTCCAACACCGAACTCAGAAAGTTATGTTGCCTGTTTGAAGGGGATGTGGTCAACGTGTCCGGTTTCATGGATGAAGACAAAGAAGATGGCCATTACAAAGATTATTTCAGCAAAGCCCATTCCTACACCATCACCAACTATGCGGGATCCGGTGAAGTCGGCGATGGCGCAGAGGGGTCCATTTATTTTGATCTGGAAGCAGAGCCCCCGCCAGAACTCGAAGGGAAATTTGACGTGGTGTTTAACCACACCGTCCTCGAACATATTGAACTCATTCAGCCGGCCTTCAAAAACTTAGCCCATCTCTCTAAAGAAGTCCTCATCACCGTTGTACCCTTTCTCCAAAACGAACATTATCGCCCCAATATTTATGGGGATTACTGGCGCTACACCCCCTTGGGTTTAAAAGCGCTCTACGAGCAACATGGTTTCACCATGATTTATTTAAATGCCAACGATACCCCTTGGTATCCCGTTTACCTCACCGCTGTTGGCGTGCGCCATCCAGAAAAATTCACAGACTTCCCCAGCTCTCCTTGGACCGAAAACGCTCGCATTGCGAAAGAAACCTACGTCTACCCCAACTGCGCCTGGTAGTTCCGTGCCCTCTCATCCGCCACGTCTTTTCGCCTGTTACCGACAAACAGCCGAACGCCTCCGTTGCCTACAAGAACATACGCCCAGCGCGCATCGAAGTTACTTGCTCGCAGGGGCCGATCGTCTGGAACAACAGGACTGGCAACTCAGCTACAATCTCTCGCGATCCCCAGGCACCATTGCCCACCACTTGGGCGTGTGGAGCTCAAATTTCTTGCACAATCATGGTGGATACGGCGGCGATTTCCCTTCCTGTTTTAAAAACCTTCATCAGGCCAATCAATGTGACCTCATCTGGTCCACAGTAGATACCTTAGGCATTCCGCTCTCGATTTTAAAAAAACTCAACTGGCTCCGCCCCCCCCTGGTCTACACCAGTATCGGACTTCCCGAACGTTTGGAAAAAATGCCCGACGGCAAACTCAAACGCTGGCAACGTAGCGCCCTCAATTCCTGTCAGGCCATGATCTGCTACGGATGGGCCGAAGCAGACTATTTACGAGAAAAGTTGAGTATTCCCATTCACTTTATTCCCTACGGCGTGGATACAGAAACCTGGAAGCCCATGGACCACCCCAAAACCGTGGACGTCTTGGCCCTCGGCATCGACACCCAAAGGGACTTTCCTCAATTAAAAACCTTTGCCATCCAACATCCGGAAAAATCCCTGCGCATCATCACCAACGAAGCCCATCGCAAAAGCCTGCAAGACTTTCCTGACAATGTTCAAATAGATGACCCCATTCCCTTAGCCGACATCCCCCTCGCCATGGCCTCTGCCAAAGTCATCGCCTTACCCGTAAAAGAAAATACCTACTCTGGTGCCACCACCACCCTGCTCCAAGCCATGGCCATGGGACTACCCGTAGTCGTGAGCAATGTCGCCGCCATCTCAGGCGGATACGAATTCAAACAACACAACTCTTGCCTGCCTGTCTCCCCCGGAGATGCTGAGGCATTCAGCAATGCCCTGTTTGATCTTCTGGAGAATCCTCAGTCACAAGCCATAATGAGCCAACGTGCACGTGCACATTGCGAAAGCGCTTTTAGTTGGGACCAATTTGTAAGTCGCATCGACAGCGTTCTACGAACACACCTCACCTAGCAACGCCCCGAGATACAATTATTCTTCGTCTTTTACGGAAGAAGCCGAAATGATTTTCAAGGCTTGAACCTGTTGCCCCACAAACCAACGTAGGCTTTGTTTTTCGAGTAAATTAAGGCCGCTGGTCTGCAAGTTTCCACAAAAAGCAGTGAACCATCTTTCACTCACAAAAACGGCATGAAGCTCTTGTTCCAATCGGACTTCAAAATCAGGCATATGCGCCGCCCCATAAAATACCGCAACCGTTGCACCCGCCGGAAGCTGATCTAGCTGTTCATGAATATCTTTCATCACGATTTCATTCCGGCTTTCAATCAGCACCTTCATCATGGTCTGTAGATGCTCCGGCAAGCCGGGATACTCTACAAAATTCCCCGTGGCCGACCCTAAAATCCGCACCATTCCCCAGCGCATGCCTTTGCCCAATCCCGGACGCAACTCCAAAAACTCCAACACCTGCGCAGCCACCTGACCTGACACACTGGTTTGATCCATACTGGCCAGCATCTGTTCCATTTGAGCTTTCGCTTCGGGTCCGGACTCCTCTATTTCTTTTCCGTCAAACAGGTCCATCAACTGCATGGAAGTCACATCACTGTTTATGAAATTTTCCCGCTCATAATCAATGTAATGTAATTGAAAAACCAATCCCAAGGCCTGCGCGAGATTCGCCTGCAATGCCGAACGCTCAGGACTTTTTTGCTTCGTCGCTTCACGAAAGGCTGTGGAATCTCCATCGACCCCCTCAAACAGCACCACATCCGCAGCATCCAAAATCGTCTGCAAGGTTTTATAATAGCGTGGGCTCCCAATATGCGAGACGCCCACCAACTGAACGGTTTTATCCCGTTGCGCCCCCGCGGCATAATTTCGGACAGCCACTTGCAAACAAATCGTATCATCCACCTGAGGTTTAATCCGAAGAAATTCATCTCCAGCGCTCAGGCTTCCGCTAAAAAGCACTCCCAGCAGCAAGCACGTCCACGTTCGCATTAAGGTAATTTTGGAAATTTGTTAAAATCAGGCGCACGTTTTTCATTAAAGGCATTTCGGCCCTCTTGCCCCTCTTCACTCATGTAGAACAGCAGGGTCGCGTTACCCGCCAACTCCTGCAATCCAGCTTGACCGTCACAGTCCGCATTTAAAGCCGACTTCAAACAGCGCAAGGCCATGGGACTGTTTTCCAGCATTTCCCGACACCATTTCACCGTTTCAGCTTCCAGATCCGCCAAGGGCACCACGGTATTTACCAAGCCCATATCCAACGCTTGTTGCGCATCGTATTGACGACACAAAAACCAAATTTCACGGGCTTTCTTTTGGCCCACAATCCGCGCCATGTAACTCGCGCCGTAACCGCCATCAAAAGAGCCCACCTTGGGACCAGTCTGACCAAAACGCGCATTATCCGCCGCAATGGTTAAATCGCACATCATATGCAGGACATGTCCCCCGCCAATGGCATAGCCCGCCACCATCGCCACCACCGGCTTTGGACAAACCCGAATATCCCGCTGAAAATCCAACACATTCAAACGATGCATCCCGTCGGCATCCTTATACCCACTATCTCCACGAATTTTCTGATCTCCGCCCGAGCAAAAGGCCAAATCCCCGGCGCCGGTTAAAATAATCACCCCCACCTCAAGGTCATCACGGGCATCATTCAACGCAGCCCGCATTTCATGTACCGTCTGCGGACGAAAAGCATTGCGTACCTGCGGACGATTAATGGTAATTTTAGCAATACCCTCCGCTTTCACATAGAGGATGTCTTCGTATTCACCAGCAGTTTTCCAATCGGGGAGTGTCGTCATAAAAAATTTCCTAAAATCATTAAAAAGGGACCTCACCATAAACCACAACCCGCCCACGGGCAAGCTTAGGAATGAAAGCATCTGACCACCGCAACTCAGGCGTTCCGCCTGAAGGAACCCAGACCTCCCGTCTGGCACAACCCAAGCCCCAACAAACCACCTGCGCCCCGCTTACTGCTGGGCCCCGCCCCCCCCACCATTCAACCATCCACCCACAGCCTCTGCCCACGCCTCCCCCTGTTGCGCATGCACATTATGCCCTGCATCCAAAATTCTCACATCATGACGGGTATGCCCTTTCACCCAATCCGCCTGCTCCACATAAACCCGATCACGCTGCCCTGCGATCCAAAGCATACGGCAAGGCGTGGTTGTGATCCACTGACGAAGGTCAGGCTGATGCGCCACCGAGTAGCACATCAACGCGCCAGCCAAGTCCTCAACCTCTCCTTTTCGTTCTGGAAAGTCCTGAAATCCACCCCACATCTCCATCTGATACCAACGCCGACAAAACGCATTCAACCCTTCCGCCCTGAGCTGATCTGCACGTTGTTGATCCAAGTTGCGCCGTTCCGTTCGTGCGGCCGCATTCGCCAAACCCAATGAAGCCGACTCAATTACCAGCCTGTGAAAGGCCTCGGGATATTTTGCGGCTGCCATCATTAGCAATCGTCCCCCCATCGAATACCCTCCCACCCAACGGCAGCCCTGCGCAAGCTCAGCAATATGTGCCAAGGTGTCCATCAACCTCCACCCCGCCAAGGGAGTGTTTCCATGTCCGGGTAAATCCGGACAACACAAACACGTACCTGCCCCCAATTGTGCTTGTACTATTTTCCCATCCTCCCCCGAACCCATCCACCCATGTAGCCACAGCCCTTTCGAACCGCCACCACCAAACTCATAGCGGAACATCTTCATTTTTTGGGCATCTTCAACATTTCCGCAAGCGCGGCATGCAATTGCAGATTCTGTTGTCGATCAGTTTCCACTTCGATCACACAACTCTTGCGGGTACTCAAGGCCTCTTCATATCCCTGCTCGAACTCATCCATGTTTTGAATGCGGGCATAAGGAAGGTCAAACTGACCCGCCGCATGTTCAAAATCCCATTCATGGGGCGTCCCAAAAAAGTTTTCAAATTCTATCGAGTCATCATTCACGGGCAAGAAGTGAAAAATTCCGCCACCATGATTATTGATCACAATCACAATCACAGGCACTTTCGAGGTCGACACCAACGCCAAACTATTTAAATCGTGCAAAGTCGAAAGATCTCCCAGCAAAACCGTTACACATTGATACAGCCCCCTCGCAAAACCTACCGCTGTCGCCAACGTACCATCAATGCCACTTGCGCCACGGTTGCAGGCAATATGAATCTGATTTTTATTGCGGGCCGCAAATTGATTCACATCCCGCACGGGCATCGATGCCCCTAAAACCAAGCCCTGCAAATTGGGCAACATTCGGGTGACCGCACGGGCGACGCCGGGTTCAGTGAGCGTATGCGCATCATCCAATTGTTCCTGATAGACCTCTTCAACGATCTTATCTGCATCCACCCAAGCCCGTTTCCATTCCGGAGAGGTCGCTGCCAAGCGCTCCTGATGCCAAAACAAACAAAAACGATCAATCTCCGCCACAAAACGGTGACTGACACGATGCGAAGGGTCAAAACGCCCCTCGCGGCCAGTCACCTGAATCCAAGTTTGAGGTGACTGCGTTTCCAAGGCCCCCATCAGCTTTTTGGACAAGAAACGGCAACCAAATTGGATCACATGATCAGGACGCAATTCGTCAGGAAAGCCCCAATCTCCCACCAAAGCATCCACATGACGCACCAACTGATGTCGTCGCGGTCCAAAATGCAATCCCGAGCACACATCACTCACAATAGGCCACCCCTGCAACTCACCCAACTGTTCAATGGCCAACGCTTCCGCCTCACTGCATCCCCCACCCGCAATAATCAACATGCGCGGATTTTCACCCAACAGCCCTTTGAGTCCATATAAAGTGATTTCATCCGGTTGCGCCATCGACGGAAACACCGAAGTATATGGACGATGACTCCGCGACCAATTATGCAATGAAATCAAATAGGCTTCTGAATCCGTACGATCCGGACTCGCCGCCAAAGGCTCCCGAAACGGACAGTTTAAATGCACCGGACCTTTGCGCAAAGAGCTAAAAGCCCGATCCACCGTCGTCAATACCGCCTCCGGCGGAATGCTACTATCCGGCGTAGACAGATCCATCGACCACTTGACATAGGCCGCAAAGGCTTGGGTTTGCGAAATCGCCTGGTTGGCGCCACAGTCCCGCAATTCAAAAGGACGGTCACCTGAAAGCACCAACATCGGTTGCGCATCCATTGAAGCCTCCACCACCGAGGGCGTCAAATTCGAAACCGCGGTGCCAGAGGTACAAATGACCACTCCGGGGCGCCCCGTCGCCCGCGCAAAGCCCAAGGCCGCAAACCCGAGGCCCCGCTCATCAAAATGTTGCACCGTCTTCGCTTCAGGATGACGCGCTACCGCCAAAGTCAATGGCGTGCACCGAGATCCTGGCGCCAGAAAAAAAGTATCCGACCCATTCCGAATGCATTCCTCCACTAACAAGGAGGCCCAAATCATATTAATATTTTCAGTAGAAATCATAGCTGGTCTACTTCCTTCTGGATATGCCAAAGATATTTACGTCCAAATTTCTTCCCTTCCGGCGATTTCAAATACAGTTCAAATTCTTTTGCCCGTTCCTTGCGGGTAAACCCCGCATAAAAGGTCAGTTTCCAAGGACACGCATCTTTGGTGGCCTCCACCCGACCCGCATTATGCATCTTTACCCGTTTTTTCACGTCCGAAGAGGTGGCAATAAAACTTTGTTTAGGCTGGGTAAGGCTACGGATACGATAGACATAGTACATCCAAAACCACTAGCTGATTCCGTGCAAAACTTCAGCTCTTTTCTTTCGAAACTCAGCGCTATTCCTTTGGAATAAGATAAGGATTGAGTTAGCAAAATCTGATTTTCTCATTATAGAATCTACGAATCTTTATTTTAGGAATCCCCCCTCATGAATTTAACTTTTCTGTTGTGTATCGTCGTAATCGGACTCGTGATGCTTATTTGGGACTGCGTCGAAGTGGGAAGAAATGACGCCGCAAACTTAGTAAATGCCGTGTTTGGGGCAAGGGTAATGGCCCGAAACACGGCAGTATTGATTGCAGGGATTGCAGTTGTTTTGGGTGCAACCTTCGCCGCTCCCGTCATGGAAACCGCGCGTAAAGGTATTTTTGACCCCAGTGCCTTCAGCGTACTCGATCCCGCCGTGGCCGTACAAGCAGTGATGATCATCTATATCACGGCCTATTTGGTCGATACCGTACTGCTACACACTTACTCAGCCTTCGGCATGCCTGTCAGTACCACCGCATCCCTCGTATTTGAATTGGTGGGCGCCGCAGCCGCCGTGGCCTGGCTCAGTGGCGTAGGCAGCCAAGTCGTGAGCTGGGACAAAGTCGGCACCGTCATTTCAGCTATCGTGATTTCAATCTTCATCAGTGGAGTCGCCGGATGGATGATGCAACGCATGTTTCGTGGTGCCATCCGCGAACAACCCGCCAACCCTCTCCGCGTACTCCAACACGGCCCGTGGATCGCGGGAATGATGTTCAGTGGACTCAGTTGGTTTTTGATTATGAAAGGCCTCAAAAGCGTCTCCTACATCAAAGCCCTTAAATCTGCCACTTTTGATGAAGTAGGTCCGGTGGCCATGCTCCTGATTATGTGGGCCGTCTACACCCTCATCATTCATATTTGCCTGCGATTCAACAAAGTAAAAGGCCCCAAATACCTGTTTCGAATCACTGCGGTTGTGGGCATGATTTGCCTCTCTTTTGCCTTTGGTCAGAACGACTTAGCGAAT
The DNA here is from genome assembly GCA_029719485.1 of Kiritimatiellota bacterium B12222. GTDB lineage: Bacteria > Verrucomicrobiota > Kiritimatiellia > SS1-B-03-39 > UBA6053 > UBA6053. The sequence continues at coordinate 3,881,158 of CP120722.1, forward strand.
TGCGCTTCCCCTGGACTTTCTAGCTTTTGGCTCTACCAAAATATGGATAAAGGCACTTCTGCCGCCACTGAAATTCCCATTCCCATGTGGGCCCTGTTCGGCTGTGGCGTACTCATGGTCATCGGAATGAGCAGTAAAAATGCACAACGGGTTACCCGTGCAGCCGTCAATACCGGCAGTCAATACGACCATGTCTCCATTTATGCTCCCCAGTGGTGTCGCCGGATTGCACGCGTGTTTGTGAAAGAACACGATCCCGAAGCCGAACTCGCCCCTCCTCCCCAACTCAACGAAGACGGAAAACGGGTACATTTTGATCCCATGCGCGCCTCCGTCATTATGAGCGTAAGCGCGAGCGTCATCGCCCTCGCCTCCAGTAGCGGTATTCCGGTGTCCACCACCTATGTCACCTTTGCCTGCGTGGTCTCCACCGGGATGGCGGATGGCGTGATGGGACGTGGAGATGCCGACCTCAAAATTGGTCGCGCAATTTGGACCGTGTTCTCTTGGTTTGCTGGCGCGGGCATCGCCATGGTCGCCGCCGGCCTCGTCGGCGGACTTATCTTCAAACTCGAATATTGGGGCCTCGCCCTCGCCCTGGGTGGAAATTTCCTCATCCGATTCTTGGTGACCAAAAGATCGGCGGCCCACGAATTGACTTACCACAAGAACACACCCAAAATAGAACCCCAAACGCCCTAAGTCACGGGAGGGTTCTCAGCGGATTACACTTCGGTGTAATCCGCTTTTTTTATGTCCTGTGCCCCCACAATTGATTCTTAAAACGTACACGGTCTCTCCTCCTCAAACCATACCGCCTGCCCTCTCCCCCTTCATACCTCCTCCCATCCTCACTCATGTAGTCCAAAACACCCCACAGAGTCATTCGCGAAGAACGGACCCGCAGGGCGTGAAGCTCTCAGGACCATCCCCCCCCACGCCTTCCTAAGTGAGGATACAAAAAAACGCCGATGCGCTAAAGCATCGACGTTATGAACGAAGGATCAAAGTGGTTATTCAACCACATCCACTTCTTCAACCACAGGCGCCTCACCCTCTTCGACCTCTTCGGTCGCCAAGGCATCCACCATCGCGGCTTCTTGATTGACAGCAGCATTCTTAATGCGTTCCAAGGTAACTTCCTGAGCATTCAGCAAATCAATTTGTTGCTTCAACACCATCCCTTTTTGACGCAACTGCGCATTTGCTTCCTTCAATTTCTTAAGGGAGTCATATACATTTTGCTCCAGCGTCATCGCACTTTTCAGACTCCCGACAGATTGTGTATCAGGAGAAGGCGTGCTCTCAACTTCAGCCATGCGTTCATCAATCAAACTCAACATTTCTTTTTTACGGGCAATCTCATCGGTGTATTGATTGGCCAAGGGGGTTCCTGCAAGGCGAACTTGCTCCGCTTCCATGAAACCAATCTGGTTTTGCACATTAAATTTCACCCGATTCAAATTATCCTTGACCGTTTTTAAGGCCTGTTCAGCATTTTGCTCCTGCTTTTGATTGCGCTTGTACTCTGTGGATACCCGCGTATCAATCTGCACATTGTCATTGTAAGAACTTCTGAAATAAGACTCATATTTATCAACGTCCTTGTGCTCATACAAGGAATTCGCAATCGTCATCAATGAATTAACCCGATCTTTCATCATGGCATCCGTGAGCGCCAGGGTCGAGGCCTGACTGGAACCCGCACGGTAATCTTCCGGCATGAGTTTCAATTCTTGCATGGCTTGCGCCCGTTTGTTCTGCAAATCCTTCATACTGGTCTGCAAATCATCCATGATCATTTTCTTCAAACGAATCACTCGGGTCTTAGAATCCTCACTATCTTTCAGCTTGGAGAGATTAGCAATGAGATCATTGATTTTCGCTTCGGTCTGATTATTCAGCTCCATAAATTGATCGGTCAAGGTCTGCACCCTTGCTTGCTGATCGGTAATAATCGCTTCCATGTCTTCAATGGAACGTTCGGGGGCGTTTTGCGCTTGCACCAGCTGGGTAACCACCAACGCGGCGCCAATCATCATTTTTGTATATTTAATCATTATAATAGTATCTCCTAGTGAATAACGGGGTATTTAAGCAGACTTTCTAAAAATGTCGAGGGAGAAACATTGCTCCACCTCCCCTCCTCCTCAACCTACAAATACGCTTTACGCATTTTTCTCCTTGCCATAGCTCTGAAAACGACTTATAGAACCCAGCTCTCTTAAAAATTTTCCGAGGAATTCACCATGAAAGCCAATATCCATCCCGAATACGTGGAAGCCAAAGTACACTGCGCCTGTGGTGCTGTTCACGAAACCCGCTCTACACGTAAAGAAATGCACATCAATACATGTGGCAATTGTCATCCTTTCTACACCGGTAACTCTAAGTTGATCGATACAGAAGGACGCGTAGATCGTTTCAACAAAAAATACGGAAGCCGCCGCTAAGCGCGACTTTTCCCCTTCGGGCCGTCTCCGCCTTCTTGCCGTACATCTCGGCTTGGCGAAGAACGGCTCGTTTTGTATTGGACCCCCCATATGATCGACGCAGCCTACCTCGAGACCCTGAACGCCCGACTCCACGAGTTGGAAAATCAGATGGGTACCCCTGAAATCGCGACTGATCAAACCCGCATGCGGGGAATCCTCACCGAACACAAACACACCAAAACCCTTAGGGATTTAGGAAAAGTGTACGTGGATTTGGTCCAACAAATTGCAGAAACCTCCGAAATGCTCGCCGACAGCGGGCTCGATGAGGAAATGCAGGAAATGGCAGCCCTCGAACTCGAAGAACTGCAAACCCAACTTCCCGAAGCAGAAAAACACTTAAAAGTGGCACTGCTCACGCCCGACCCTGCCGACGATCGCGGTATCATCCTTGAAATTCGTGCCGGCACCGGTGGAGATGAAGCCGCTATCTTTGCAGGCGACCTCTTTCGCATGTATCAGCGCTACGCCGAAAATATGGGTTGGGAATGCAAAGTACTCGACGCCAATATTTCAGAATTGGGCGGATATAAAGAAGTCATCGCCGCCGTTCAAGGGCCTGAAATTTACAAACGCTTGAAATATGAGAGCGGCGTTCACCGGGTCCAACGCGTCCCTGCCACCGAAACCCAAGGCCGCGTGCATACCTCTGCCGCAACCGTAGCGGTGCTGCCCGAAGCCGTCGAAGTCGACGATGTGGCCATCCCCGCCGAAGAAATTCGCTGCGATGTGTTTCGTGCCTCCGGCCCCGGCGGACAATCCGTCAACACCACCGATAGTGCTATTCGCCTTACCCATTTACCCACCGGCCTCGTCGTTCAGTGTCAGGATGAAAAATCCCAACACCGCAATCGCGAAAAAGCCATGAAAGTTCTTCAAGCCCGCCTATTGGACAAACGGCGTCAGGAAGAAGATGACAAACGTGCAGGTGACCGCAAAAATATGATCGGCACCGGAGATCGCAGCGAACGCATCCGCACCTACAACTTTCCTCAAAACCGTTTAACCGACCATCGTATTGGCCTCACCCTCTACGCCCTCGCCTCCATCATGGAAGGTGATTTGGATCAACTCATCGACCCTCTGTTCGATCATGATATTGACGAACAATTGCAAGCCCAACTCAAACAGGGACAAGTCGAACACTAAGGGTGGTTTGGACCTAACATGAAAACCTGGGCCGAATTGATTTCTGAAGTTCCGGACGTCCCCCCCGAACTCTTGCAGTGGTGGCTTTCTGACTTTTTTGATGCCTCTCTGACCCACTTGCCCTTACAGGATTCGCCATCTGAATCCCAGCTCACAGCCTTCACCCAGGCCGTCGTGCGACTCAAAACCGGCGAACCCGTTCAATATGTCTGCGGCAGAACCCCCTTCAGAGACCTCGAACTCCACATCGACGCCCGCGTGCTCATCCCCCGCCCCGAAACCGAACAGCTGGTACAAATTGCCCTCGATCGCTTCATCACCTCAGGCGATCGCGTACTCGATGTGGGCACGGGCAGCGGTTGCATCGCCCTCAGCATTAAAAAAGCCCGACCCGGCTGTCAGGTCTCAGCCCGGGATATTTCCGCAGAAGCCCTCGAGGTCGCTCGCGAAAATGCCCGCCGTTTAGGTCTGGATGTCGACTTCAAACAAGCCGATCTCCTCACCGAGGAACCTTTCCGATCTTCGGAACTTATCATCGCCAATCTTCCGTACATCGGAGAAATCGAAAAGGCGGATCTGCCCGAAAATGTGCGTGAATTTGAACCCCACTTAGCACTTTTTTCAGGTGACGATGGTACGCCCCTGATCAAAAAATTGCTCAAACAAGCCCTCGACGTTTTGACACCTGAAGGCGTGGTGCTCCTCGAAACCGGCGAACATCAGGGAGCCATTTGGCGCCAACAAGCTACCGAACTCGGTTGGCAGGTCGAAAGCATCTGCGATTTAGCCGATCGTGAACGGTTTTGGATCTTTAAGCGGTGAAGCAACCGCAGCCCTTCTTTCGCTTTCAAATTTGTACAAATCACGGCTTATCTTTTGCATTTTAAGCAGAAAACAGGCACCTTTTCCTCATCATGAAAAAAATCTTTTTTTCCCTCCTGTTTTCTTTCCTTTTCATAGGTCAGACTTTCGCACAGAGTCTGGAAAAGGTTGCGCATGTCGACGAAGCCATGGGACTCAAATTTCCATATGAACTCGCAGGATTACGCTATCGAGGCCTTCACAGTTACCGCGAGTACGGAGAGGGATTAGGCTACAGCCTACGTTACGAAGCCGAAGGCCCCATGAAACTGGACCTTTACATTTATGATCACGAATTAAACGACCTACCGGAAGGTGTCGAAGCGGACCTGGTCATCATGGAATCAAAAATGACCCTCGCGAGCGTCAAAAATGCCGAGAAATCGGGTCAATATTCAAACCTGAAAATCCTCACCGACCAACAAATCATCGAAGCCGATAACATTTCTTTTCTCAAAAACCAATTCAGTTACAACGAAGTGGGTAGCAATGTTTTCACAGGCAAACTTACTTCAGAAAGTCTCCTCACCAGCTGGGGAGGCTCCTTTATCAAGGTGCGGTACACCTTTGGGGGTGATGATCATATTTTAGGACAAAAAGTATCCCAAGCCATCCCCACAGCATTGGCGGAAATCCTCAACCAAGGTGGCGATCCCATTCGAGATGAAATTCACCAAAACATATTTGAAGCGATCAACATCTTTCGGAAAGACCCCCACAATAAAGCCGCTCAAGTGCGCATTGCGACATACAGTATGGATTCAGAGGCTATCCTCATCAATATGACTGAAAAAACAGCCCCTTGGATTGCCGAAGAAAAGGACCCCAGCCCCGCATCGAGCATCCTCATGCTCGCCTTTATTGCCGGAAATATTGATGCGCAATTAATCCAAGGAAAAGCACAAGACCAGAGCGTCGCCGGAGCACGTCAAGTGATCCAAACCTATCAGCTCCTGCGTAAAGAAAACAACCTAGAGAGCATTCAGGAAATAGAAACCTGGATCGCACTCGACGAACATAACGCACTTCACACCGCGTTTGACTGATCACCTTCTCTCTTCTTTCTCTTATGACTCTCCGGCAATTACTGCTTATATTTCTCTCTATGCTCGCATGCGTAGGGCTGAGTGTTGCCCTTGCCGAACAACCGACACCGGATGAACTCGAACTCCGCTATACCGTTCACTGGAACGGTATTAAAAAACATCCTCAAAAAGACGCGCTTGTTGATGCATCAAGGGTTGAACGACTGAAAGATGCTCCAGTCCCCTCCTTTCCGCTGTTACAAAAACGGGTGAACGACGACATTGTACGCCTGCAGTCCCTGCTTCAAGCCCAAGGCTATTACGAAGCCCAAATTGAAACAAAGATTGATACCCGCACCCAACCCATCACCGTCAACATCACCTCCATCCCCGGACCGCTGTACCGAATCGGATCTCAAAGCATCAACTACGAAGGATCTACGCCCCCCCGAAGTAAATGGAAACCTTATTTGATTCACACAGATCCCGCGACCACCACCGCCATCCAAAATGCAGAACGCAGGATGCTCCGCCACTTTAAAAACAACGGACAGCCCTACCCCCGTATTGTCAAACAAGACTACCTCATCGATCTCGAATCCAAAGTCATGGACCTCAGCTACACCATCGACCCCGGTCCCACGTACCGCTTTGGCGAACTCGAAATCGAAGGAATGACCAGCGTAGGCAAACGTTCTATTCTTCGTCAAGTCACCTGGGATGCAAATCAATTTTACGATCTGCGTCTCATCGAAGACTTTGAAAAACATCTCATCCTCTCCGGACTCTTTTCAAAAGTCCGCATCACCGAAATCCCTCCTCCCGCCGACGCGACCCATCTTGATTTCATCCTCGAAGTAACCGAACGATATCAACGCACCATCCGTTTCGGGGTCAATTACCAAAGCGAAGAAGGCTTCGGCGTCAACAGCTCATGGGAACACCGAAATCTTTTCGGCGATGGCGAAGACCTCACCCTCAATGTAGAGCTGAGCGAACTCTCAACCATCGCATCCGCCGACTTCAGCAAGCCCGGCTTTAAAATTAGAAATCAAAGCCTCCTCTATGGCTTTGAAATCGCAGACGAACGCCCAGAGGCCTATGACAGCACCAGTTTCTCCACCTTTATCGGTTTGGGGCGCTCTTACTCTCAACGATTTCTCACCAGCGTGGCCATTGGCTATAAATATTCTTCCGTAACCCAATCGGATGAAAACAATAATTACGGACTGATCTATTTACCCATTTATCTCGCATGGGATACCACCCTGGATGAACTCAACCCCCAAAAAGGATACCGACTCAACACAGAACTTACGCCCTATACCGACGTGTTAAACGGGGATCTGGATTTCGCCCGCCTCCAAATAACCGGCACGCATTATTACACCCTAAGTCGACGCCCCATCATTGTGCTTGCCGGCCGCGCCACGGCAGGCACCTTACAAGGAGCGGCAACCGATGACATCCCCGCCGATGAACGTTTTTATTCTGGAGGAGGTGGATCCGTGCGCGGCTACAGTTACCAATCCATCGGACCCAAAGTGGATGGTCAAAGCGTGGGAGGCAGTTCGCTTTTAGAAATGTCCTTTGAAGTCAGAGCCCGCTTCACCGAAACCTGGGGCTTTGCCACCTTCATTGATGGAGGAATGGTCGCCACCAATACCTCTCCCCACCTCAACACCCCCATGCAATGGGGTGCAGGGGCCGGCTTACGAATCTTCACGGGAATCGGGCCCTTGCGCCTCGATCTCGCCTACCCCATCAATCCGGATGAAGATCAAGAGAGTCGTTTGCAGTTTTACATCAGTTTAGGACAGGCCTTCTAATGAAAAAACGCCCCAAAACTTTTCGACGCTTCCTTCGCAATCTCTTGCTCGGACTCCTGCTCATCATCGGGGGAACATTTGCCCTGCTCCATACCCCTATGCTGCAAGATGCGATCAGCGATTTCCTGTCTGCCAAACTCAGTAACGAAGAAAGAACCATCGCACTCTCAGGATTGCGGGCACGTTGGCCTTTTCAAGTAAACCTGGCTTCCGTCCGCATTTCGGATCCTGAGGGTCTCTGGCTTGAAACCAAAGATCTTTCGCTACACTGGCACTACCGCAATCATTCTTTTGATGTCACCACCCTGAATATAGACCAGGTAAATCTGTACCGACGGCCCATGCCATCTGAAACCAGCAGGCCCGCCTCTGTTTTCGAGCCTCTTCCCTTTGGTTTCGACATTCCCGACGCGAACATCCAGAGACTCATGATCGCCACTCCCGTGATCGGCAAAGAAATTCAGGGCTCTCTGAACGCCCACGCAACCATGGCGCCCGACAGCACTGAAATCACCTTCGGAGTAAAGCTGAACGAAGATTTTTTTGAAATAGAGCTACAAAGTGGTTTTGAGTTAAACCAAGGCCTTTTAAAGACGATCGTCTCTGTTGCCGGAGACCAGAACCATCAGCTCGATCTGGTCTGGCAATCGCCACAACTTCTCATCGATGTGGACAGCCCGGACTTTCCGTTGTTGCTCGATAACATCAGACCCTATTTGGTCTCCCTTCCTGCGGCCATCGCCGGCCTGAACTATCTGCCCCCGGCACAAAGCGAAAAGCTACCTGCAAAAATCCAGGGAGACCTTAGCTTCCTGCCCGATCAGCTTGTAGCGGCCTTCCACATGCAGCTCGATAGTGCCCAGCTACAAAGCGAGTTTGCATATCACTCAGCCGAAAAAGAGTTCATCCTCAGCGCTGCCGTGGAGGCCTCTCAGTTTGAACCCATTTGCGCCTACATGAAGCTCCCATTTGCTGGCGTAGGCACGGGAACCTTTTCCATGCGCTATCAAGCAGGACTCCAAGAGCTCCAAACCGACCTACGCCTCAGCCAAGTGAGCATGGGAACCTTTTCACTGGGTCAAACCACCGCCAGCATGGCCTTGGCTTCAGAAGGTTATCAAATCGATCTGCAAACCGAACGGAAGACCGACACCGACCTCCAAACCCTCCACAGCAGTGTACTGCTTTCGACCAGCAATCAAGGCATTTCCATACAGGCCCAAGAGATCGAGGCAAAGGCCGGCCCCTTCGCCTTAAGCTTGAGTGCCCCCACCCTGCTCAGCCTTCAAAAAGGGAATATTGAACTGGCCACCACTCAACTCACATTGAATCAGTTGCCTTTTCAAACCCAGCTCAGTTGGAAGGACGAAATTCTGGATCTAAGCGTTGAAGTTCCCGAACTCGATATTGCCGACTTCCCTCACCCTGAACGCATCGCCGCTAAAGGAACCCTGTCAGGAGCACTCGTCATCCAAGGTGCCCTCTCCGCTCCAAATGCCCGTCTGAACCTTGCCTTCAATGAACTGGAAGGTTCCTATGGATCCTTCACCCCCGTGATCAACATCAAGGGTGGACTCACAGCCGCGTGGAGTCCCACCGGACTTCAGCTTAGTGCAAACATGGAGGACAAACGGGAAAACAAAGTAAGCGCCACCCTCACCTCTACAGCCTCCTGGAGCCTGCGCCCTTTCGCTTACGAAATAACCACGGCCGATATCGACGCCCAAGTCAAAGGATCAATCGATCTCAGCTTGCTCAATCAGTTTTCATTCCTGGGCGAACAGAACATTAATGGCGACCTCCGAAGCGATATTCAGTTCCAACGTCAACAAGGCGCCCTCAACCTCACGGGAAACATCACCCTCGACGAGGGACGCTACGAACATTATAAACTGGGTACCCAATTGAGCAAAATTACAGTTGAGCTTCACTTGCACGATCAACAAATCGAAATCACCCAAGCCAGTGCACTTACCCCCGGCAAAGGAAAAATAAATGCCACAGGTTCCTGGCAGTTAAATAGCATTCCCGGCCATGGCGAATTATCCATCAACCTCAACAATGCCCGCGTGTTACATTTAGACCCTGTGCAAGCCGCTTTATCGGGATCCCTTTCTCTGTCACGAAAAGAGGACAGGCCCTTCACCTTGGATGGCAGACTCGTATTGGAAGATACCCTCTTCGACATGGACCGTTTGCCTAAACCTGTCCCAGCCCCTCTCCCCTTTAAAATCAAAGGCCAGGAAATCGTTTCCGTAGAAGCACCCAAAGCCAAAGCCCAAAAAACACCCCAAACCCCTGCACCACAAATCGCGGGAGAAATACGCTTGGACATTCCCGGACGTCTCACCGTCGAAGGCGCAAACCTCTATTCTACCTGGGAAGGACAATTCAAAATCGCACTCAAAGAAGGTGATGTCCTTCTCACAGGAAAATTAGAACCGCGTCGAGGGACCGTTCATTTCTTTGGACGCTCCTTTAGACTCACAGACGGTACCGTACACTTTAACGATGAAATCGGCACCATTCCCATTCTCGATCTTGAAGCGCATTACAACCGGGCAGATATTGACGCCGTACTCAAAATCACCGGCCCTGCCAATCAACCCCGATTCCGATTATCGTCCAATCCACCTTTGCCCGAAGACGAAATTCTCTCTCAAATTTTGTTTGGCAAAAATATGGCCACCATCACCGGACTCCAAGCCTTGGAATTAGGATTTGCCCTCACCAGTATGATGGACAGCAAGGGCAGTGATTTGGATTTCATGGGCAAAGCCAAAGATTTCCTGTCTGTAGATCAACTCGAACTTCGGGAAAGCGGAGATGCAGAAGGCTCAACCGAAATTGTAGCCGGACGCCAAATCAACAACCGCCTGTATCTAGAGTTCAACCAAAGTCTAAAAGAACCCGGAAGTAGCCTCACCCTCGAATATGAAATCCGAAGAAACCTCTCCATCACCACCGAAACCGGCACCCATATCCTGCCGGGGATCGGGGTGAACTGGAAACGGGATTATTGAGTCGGCTTTACCCCTACGGGTGTTTGAAGGTCAAATGCCGTCAAATACAAAAGTGGAAATCGAGCGACGGGGAAGCTGAGCCGTTTTGCGTTCACCATTCAAGACAATCTCGATATCCCATTCGGTTTCAGTGACATTTAAAGCCACCATCACCACTTGTCCGTCCGGATTTACAAATGCCGCGCTTTCTAAATCATCCCGGGTATTGGCGCACAGAATACGTTGGGCTCCGGGTTTAATGAAACGGGCAAAGTGGCCAATGCTGTAGTAGGAACTTTGAAAGAGCACTTTGTCGTTAATGGTATCGGCGATGATGGGGGCACTACAGAAATTACCCACATGATTAGGTCCTCCTTTTTCGTCGAGGATCAAATTCCAATCCACCCAGCCCGCGGTCCAACGGTTAAGGTCGCGAATCATGGATCGGGCATAGCGTTCCCCTGTTTCCCATGACCCGAGATGAGGACCGCCTTCCTGACAACCCTCCGTGAACAACAATTGCTTGTCCGGCCAAGCATCATGCACCAAATTTAAATGCTCAAATTTCTCCTGCGCATACCAATGAAATCCAGCGCCCCAAATATACTTTGAAGCCTCCGGATCACTGTAAGCCACATGAGCACGATGAACCAACATATCACGGTTATGATCCCAAATGATCACCTTGATATGAGACAAACCTTCACGTTCCAACGTGGGACCCAAATAGTCCCGCACAAAATCCTTTTCCTCTTCAGCCGTGTAGATGCATGAATCCCAGGTTTGTTTTGCCGCAGGTTCATTCTGAACCGTAAGCCCCCAAACAGGAATACCTTCGGCTTCCAGCTCACGAATAAAGCGCACATAATAATCGGCCCAGGTTTGTTGGTACTCAGCTTTCAGTTTTCCGCCCAAATTCATCATGCCCGTATCTTTCATCCATGCCGGAGGACTCCAGGGGGAAATAAATAATTTGATGGGCTGCTTCGCCAAGGCATAAGCGTCCTTGATCATGGGGAGTAACGCTTCCTGCTCCCGATCGAGATTAAAGGTCGAAAGCGCGGTGTCGCCGGGGGTGTCACAACAGGCATAATTGCCGGTGGAAAAGTCGCAACTGTTCATGTGCGTCCGACAAAGCGTATAGCCATGCCCCTCTTCCGGATCAAAGTAGGCTTTGAGAATGAGCTCCCGATTGCTCGCACTCATTTTATTGAGCGTAACCGCGGCAGATTCTGTAAACGCCCCCCCAAAACCTTCAATGCTTTGAAAGCGCTGATCGGATGAAACCAGGACCGAGGTTAACTCGCGGGCCCCGGGAAGCGGACGTGGAATTTCAGCCAAAGGACGGGGAGCCAAACGCTCCCCATTGTCACGGGCCGTAACGTATTGTGTATGATTATGTGTTTGCTTCATATGGTCTTTTACTGATTAGCGACGACGTCTAAGCAACCCTATCAGACCCGAGAACCCGATGAGCATCAGACTTATGGAGCCTGGTTCTGGAATGGCATACGTTAAGGCCAATCCCGTTTCTGCGTTAAACTCGGTGAAAAAATCCACAACGCCCAATCCTGCGTTTGGACTTATGGCAAAAGTGACGTTATTATTGGTATCATTATTAATAAAATCAAGAGCTGCGCCACTGAAGGTAACCGAATAGACCTGTTTATTTCCCTGAATAGAAGATGTCACACTTGTCCCCAAAGTGCCGAGGGAAACGGTATCAGATGCATTCATCCCGATGTTATCACCTACAAAAGCAGGGGCGGTACCTGAGACATCATAGGTGGAGTTCCCAGGCGCATTGGCATACGTAATCGTTCCCTCATCGAAATCCTCATTAGTTACGCCATCCTTAATTCCATAAAGGATGGCATTTTCCGCTACATCTGCAGCACCATTCGCCCAGAAAGAAATGGTAGCACTGGTAACCGTGGCCGAATCCGGCAGGGTAGAGATGTCGAAACTCCGATAAGTCTTATAAAGAAAATTCTGGGAATTTCCTCGAATACCAAGACTGCTTTGTACGATGTCAATATATCCTGCATTATTTTCACCCGCCAACACAGAATTGGCTTGGTCAAAATCAAAGACAATCGAATCCGCATGTGCGGGGAGAGAGATCAGTACAAATAGACTGATAAGCGGGATGATTACTTTCATATTTTTGTCTTTCTGGATCTTCATAACATTCTCCATAATATTTATTGTTTAAAGAATGAAAGCATATTTTCATAAAGGTTCAAGCAGAAATAACTAAAAATCCTTTAGCGAACAAGATCATGGAGGGTTTGGGTGCGTCATCTCTCGGAAACTCCGGCGCACAGCTCGGTTCAACAGCGGTCAGCAACCAACTCTGTCAGCTCTTTTTCCAAACGGAGTATCCCCTCCGCCCGTCTAAATTGCGCACGGCAACGTTGCAAATTATGCTGGGGATGAGCCACTTTGAAATAGCGGTCTCCCTCCAGATAATCCTTTAAAAAACGCATGCCTAATTCAAAAGAAATCAATGCTCCCGCTTGAGGCAATAATGCACATTCCTGCGAGCTGATAAAGCTCCCGGCCTCCTGCATAAATCCATCGACCAAAGCGGTAAACAGATCCATCTCAATCGTGATCTTATCCACATCCGCTTCGTCTTCATCCGCCAAACTGGTGGCCGTTCGCACCAAATCACCAAAGTCATACAGCAAAGATCCCGGCATCACCGTATCCAAATCAATCACACAAATGCCTTCACCACTTTCCTCATCAAACAACACGTTATTAATTTTCGTATCGTTATGGGTCACCCGCACTGGTAACTCCCCCGCCTCTAAACGCGGTGCCACCAAATGCGCCAAGCTGCGATGCCGATGCACAAACTCCATTTCGGCTTTCACCTGCGACGCCCTGCCCGACTCATTTAAGTCAAAACTCTGCTCCAAGGCCTCTAAACGGGAAGGCGTATGGTGAAATCCGGGAATGGTCTCAATCAATTCACCCGGCAAATCCGACATTTGCGCTTGGAAGGCGCCAAAGGCCCGGGCCGCTTCAAAGACCTGACGCGCATTGTCTACCACATCAATACTCACCATCCCCGGAATATACTGAAATGCCCGCCAATAATTTCCCGCTTGATCCACGCAGAAATCATCTCCCTCCGTGCTTTGAATCATACGTAAGGATCGACGCGCTTGATCACTCACTTGAGCCTGTCTCAACTTCAGCTGTTGATGATCCGTCACGTGACGTATATTCCTCATCATCCCCGGAACATCGTGAAACACCACCTGATTGACTCGTTGCACCACAAAAGGATCTTGCGCATGCATTGAAACCAAATAGGTGTCATTAATGTGCCCCCGCCCTAGGGAAAACACGGTATTCAGGTTATCAATATTCGTAAATTGTGCGAGAACGTGATCAGGAGGAGACATGCGGAGGGTGATTATCTAACTCCATCCCTATTTGCAATCAGCAGATGCGCTTAAACCTCTCCAATCGAAATGGGCTCTCCCAGAAATTTAGGTCCACGACGCAACACATACAGATCCAACATCATTTTAAACCGCGCCAAATATTCACGTACATGCGTTTTGAGCCCTCCCCGACCTTCCACATCTTGAGCCGCCACCCCTACCACATCCAATCCTTTGGCCTGCGCAATGAAAAGCGCACGTCGCACATGGAAGTCTTGCGATACCACAATGAAGCTTTCCTGACCAAAGACTTTAGAGGCTCGCAGCACTGAATCCAAGGTTCGAAAACCGGCATAATCCAACACAATACGGTCTTCTGGCACCCCTCTCTCCATAAGGGCCTGTTGCATATCCGAGGCTTCATCATAGGATTTCCGAGAGTTATCCCCACTCACCAAAACATACTGAATCTTACCCGCCTCGTACAAAGCCACACTTTCACGAATCCTGTAGGTGAAAAACAGATTCTCCCGTCCATGAGCAAGCATACGCCGGCAACCCAAGACCAAACCCACCTTGTGAGCCGGCACCGTGTCGACCGTATGAACGGCCGTGGCCGTTTTTTGATCCACAAGGACATACGAGCTCACCACGGCTCCCAGCAACAACAAGCAAAAGAAACTGAATATCAAAAAGAGCGTCATTATTTTTTTCTGCACAGGAAATCGTTTAAATACATTCACATGAGCAACAATGGGGATAAATGTTCAAAAGGGGAATCAGGCATACAAAAGAGATAGATCAGAACTTAGAGCATTCCTGTAAAATTAACAGCAAAGATGTTCGGCCCCTCTTTCCCCAATAGTCGTTGCTCTACTCAGGTAAGCGGAGGAGTGGCGAGGATTCGAAACCTACAATACTCAGGAATCCTTAGCGGCTTTGTCTAGCTTTGAGGGCTGAAAGCCTTTCTTAACAATACTTCCGCAGCCTCAGCCTCCATCCATACCGCAATCACATTAAACCCAATCCGATGAGAATTCCCCACAATAAGAATCACGTCTCCTTGGCTGAGCGTCGCCGCCTTGCGATCAATGGTATATCCAATCATCATCTCTTCCCTCGCCTTTCCTCTCAATACTTTGAGGATTTTAACATGCTGCCGATAGCGCACCCGGGGAATATGGTCTCGATGAAGTTCCGCAGCGGGATCGATCACCTCGACCACGTAAAGTTGATGACAACCCATATACATCGCATGATTCCGCTTCCATTCCCCATCCTTCCACCGCTCGTCAGTCAACGCATGCAATTGATCCATGAGTGAGCGTTCATCGTACACGTCCTCTCCACGCCCCGTGCAGGGGACAAGGCTAAGCCAGCCGACAAGTAACAGGACGATATTCAACAATGGCTTCATACCCCCCGTTAATCAGGTCGCTATAAAAATCAAAAGAATCCCAACTAAAAAGTGCGCATGAGCGATCTCGCCCTATGAAATTCCATGTAAAAACAACTACATTCCCCTCATCCACCCCCTTCATTTCCCCAAACTTCCTCATAATCTCCCCAAGATCGTGCTTGAACCCCCGCCTCTCTACAGGCAAAAGGCAGTCCTATGTTTGATCAACTGACCCACTCTCTACAAACCACCTTTAAAAACCTGCGCGGACAGGGCAAACTGACGGAAGAAAACATTCAGGAAGCCCTGCGTGAAGTCCGCATGGCCTTGCTCGAAGCGGATGTCCATTTTCAGGTCGTCAAAACCTTTGTCAAAAATGTGCGCGAAAAGGTCATGGGCGAAGACGTGCTCAACAGCGTCTCCCCCGGTCAGCAGTTCATTAAATTTGTCCATGATGAAATGGAACGTCTGCTGGGAGACAAACAAGCCCAATTTATCCAGTCCAGTCACACCCAATCCATCGTCATGCTGGGTCTGCACGGGGTGGGTAAAACCACTACCACCGGTAAACTGGCCCGCCGGTTTAAAGGCGAGAAAAAGAAAGTATTGGTGGTCGGATGCGATATTCGTCGGCCCGCCGCTGTAGATCAATTGCGCGTGTTGGCCGAACAGGCCGGCGTGGATATGTTAGGTCCCATCCCGGGCGAAAGCGTAGCCGCGGTCGCACGTCGGGCCCGCACCCAAGCCGAAAACCTCAGCTATGACGTGGTCATTTATGATACCGGTGGTCGTTTGCAAATCGACGACGAATTGGTAGCGGAAGTGGCCGAATTGGTTCGCGTTACCGATGCCCAAAATAAAATCCTGGTGATCGATGCCGCCATGGGTCAAGAATCCGTCAGCGTGGCTGAAACCTTTAATGATCGTTGCGGATTGACCGGTCTGATCATGACCAAACTCGACGGTGACGCCCGGGGCGGTGCCGCCCTCTCCGTTCGCGAAGTCACCGGTTGTCCCATCCTCATGGTCGGTGTAGGTGAGCAACAGGCCGATCTACAGCCCTTTTATCCCGACCGGATGGCTGATCGAATTCTCGGTATGGGTGACGTCGTTTCTCTGGTAGAAAAAGCCCAACTTGCCGTCGATGAAGACGAAATGAAACGCATGGAAAAACGCATGTTCAGCGGTCAGCTGGACTTGAACGATTTCCTCAGCCAAATCCGACAAATGAAAAAATTGGGCTCCATGAGCCAGTTGATGGACATGATGCCCGGCATGCCGCAAATGGATGCCGCCAAAAAGGCCAAAGCCGCCGAAATGGGACAACGTCAGTCCCAAAAATTTGAATCCATTATCCTTTCGATGACCCCGCAGGAACGCAAACGTCCTAAAATCATCAATGGCAAACGCCGTATTCGTATCGCCAAAGGTAGTGGCACCCGGGTGAAGGATGTGAACGATCTCATTAAACAATTTGCCCAAGCGCAAAAAATGACCAAAAAGCTAAAAAGCTTTAAGGGAAAAATGCCTCGCGGCATGATGCCCCGTATGTAGCCATGCCCGATCAATTCAATAGAAATAGACTGAAAACCGCCCACCGGGTTGTGATCAAATTCGGTACCCGTGTACTGGTAGACTCACGTGGCAGACCCAACCCCGTACGGATTCAAGCCATTGTAGACCAAGTTGCCGACTTGGTGAAAGCAGGTCGCGAAGTGGTTATCGTCTCTTCTGGTGCTGTCGGCGCCGGCTTAGATCCCCTAGGATTTGCCAAACGTCCCGACGACTTAATGTCGCTACAAATGGCTGCCGCCGTAGGTCAAACCTACCTCATGCGCATGTACAGCGAACGTTTTGAGGAAAAAGGCATCGCCGTCGGTCAGGTCTTGCTCAACCACGACGATCTCAAACAACGCAATCGACATTTGAACGCCCGCAATGCCCTCTTAGGTCTGCTGCGCAAGGGTCTGGTCCCCATCGTCAACGAAAACGACGTGGTCTCTGTGGATGAAATTCGCTTGGGTGACAATGATTACTTGGCATCCCTGGTTGCCGTTTTGGTCGACGCAGATGCACTGCTGCTCTGCACCTCCGTAAATGGCCTCCGCGCCCCTCTTTCAGAAACCCGCACCAAACGCATCCCCTATTTATCCAAAATCGGGCCTAAAGAATTAGCCCTGGTAGGTGGCAAAGGTTCCGAACTCTCCACAGGCGGCATGGCCACCAAGTTGGGAGCCGCCCAAATGGCCAATAAAGCTGGGGCCGTTTCGTTGATTTTAGATGGACGCAAATCCGACGCCCTCACCCGTGCACTCAATGGTGAAGACTTGGGAACCTGCATCGGCCAAATCGATGACCGAGGGCGCATTAAAGGCAAACGCAAACACTGGATTGCCTTCTTCCACAAGCCCAGTGGCAAAGTGACCATTGACGCCGGCGCCGAAAAAGCCCTCCTCTACAAAGGCAAAAGCTTATTGCCCGCTGGAGTGACAGCCGTTGAAGGTCAGTTCTCCACCGGAGCAGTGGTTGAAATACATAACGCCCAAAATGAATGGATCGCGAGTGGCCTTACCGAATTTAACGCTGAAGATATTAGACTGATACAAGGAAAAAAATCCAATCGAATACTCGAAATACTTGGCCCCGCTGTCTCGACAGAAGTGGTACATAGGGATAACCTTGTCCTCTTGACTGAAAAGGAAAATGATCATGATTAAAAAAAGCGAAATCCTCGTAATGGGTGAACAAGCCAAAAAAGCCTCCATGGGCTTGGCCAAACTGAGTTCACGCAAAAAAAATACTATTTTAGAAGCCATGGCCGATGAACTGGATGCGCGCCGTAAAGAAATTCAAGCCGCCAACCAGATTGACCTCCAAGAAGGTAAAAAAAATGGATTGAGCGATGCCATGCTGGATCGATTGGAACTTACTGACGAACGCTACACCTCCATGGTAAAAGGCATTCTCGACGTTATAGCCCTCAAAGATCCTGTCGGGGATGTCATGAGCACCTGGGTACGTCCCAACGGCCTGGAAATCCGCAAAGTCCGCGTTCCCATCGGCGTAATTGGCATTATTTTTGAATCCCGTCCCAACGTGACCGTCGACGCCGCCGTGCTTTGTTTCAAATCATCCAATGCCACCATTTTACGTGGTGGAAAAGAAGCGATTCACAGTAACCGTGCTTTGGCCCAAGCCATTCAAGAAGGCGGAGAAAAGAAAGGACTTCCCCCCAATGCCATTCAATTGGTGCAAACCACCAACCGCTCTGCTGTCAAAGAATTGGTTCAGCTGGAAGGGCTCGTGGATTTGGTCATTCCCCGCGGAGGCGAAAGCTTGATTCGGGCCGTGGTTGAAGACGCACGCGTTCCTGTCATCAAACACTACAAAGGCATTTGCCATATTTATGTCGATAAAACCGCTGATTTACCTTTGGCCGTCGACATCGTGGACAACGCCAAAACTCAACGTCCCGGCGTTTGCAATGCCGTGGAAACCGTTTTGGTTCATGAAGATGTCGCCGTTGAATTTTTGCCCATGTTAGCCAATCGACTGATTTCTAAAAAAGTGGAAATCCGTGGAGACGCCGCGACTTGCGAAAATATTCCAGAAGCCACTCCCGCGACCGAAGCCGATTGGGGCGAAGAGTATTTAGACCTCATTCTGTCGATCCGAGTGGTTCCCTCCGTCGATGACGCCATCGAACACATCAATCACTACGGATCCAAACACTCCGATGCGATTTTGACGGAATCCGAATCCGCGAAGAAGAAATTCCT
The DNA here is from genome assembly GCA_029719485.1 of Kiritimatiellota bacterium B12222. Taxonomy (GTDB): domain Bacteria; phylum Verrucomicrobiota; class Kiritimatiellia; order SS1-B-03-39; family UBA6053; genus UBA6053. Next base: position 3,900,098 of record CP120722.1, read on the forward strand.
GCAGGAAGTCGATACCTCAACAGTATATGTAAATGCGAGCACTCGCTTCACCGACGGCAATGAATTTGGGTTAGGAGCCGAAATTGGGATCAGTACCGATAAACTCCACGCTCGTGGCCCCATGGGGCTCGAAGAGTTGACCACCTACAAATTCCAAGTCCTCGGCACCGGACAAATTCGCTAAGAGAAGAAAAGGCGAACGTCCAACATTCAACATCGAACGCCCAACCAAAAACGTCGATGTTCAATGTTGAGCGTTCAATGTTCGATCCCCCCTTTCAGTACCTTAGTCTTCTTTCTCCCTTCAAAACTTCGTGGAGAAAATCATATTTCAAAACCAACCTCTTCCGCGACGTCGACAGGGCTGGGGTCTTCTAACCGTTCCATCATCGAAGGCAAAATCCGTCGATAGGGTGTCATCAGACTCAGTGCGCCTAAGGTGGTGTTCAACAGCGCGCCCTGTTGCTTTCCTTTCTCAGTATACCCCGGCCAATGTCCGTCCGCCTCTTGATTTTCAGACAGGGCTTTGACCATATACTGCGTATAGCGCTTGAAGCTTTTGCTTTCAGGATTGCTCTCATAAAATGCTTGGACCGTGTAGTACCACAACATCAGCTCACCCCCATGTTCTTCACTCTTCACTGCCGCGCCCCAGTGGGGGAGCTGATCCCTTTCGGCACACTGCGAAATGTATTTTAAACTTTCGCGAATTTCCGATCCTCCTGTTCTCCCGGTCAGGCACAAGCCCAACGTACCCGCTGAAGAAATGATGCGCCGCGGAGCCCCTACCCGCTCATTGCTGACTGTGTAGGTAAATCCCCTGCCTCCTGAAGGCAATAGTTTCGACCCCAACAACATCCCGTCCATTGCCCGTTGCAAAGCCAACTCAGCCTCGGGTCCTGCCGCACCCGAAGCAACAACCGCCTTCAGAGCCTGCACATGCCAGGCCCCCAACGACAAATCATTTCGATTTTCATGCTTATAGTCATAATCAAATCCACCATTGCTCATCTGGCCTCTCACCAATGCTGCTGCCGCGCGTGCTACCGGATATCTCAGTAAAGGATTCTCCGTCATATGATACGCTTCGGCCATGGCATACGTGGCAATCGCATGACCATATGCGGTATGACTGCCCGCCGGTTGAAACAAACCTTGTTCATCCTGATTTTCCACCAAAAACCGAATCCCCTTGGCCACCGTTTCCCCATATTCCTGCGAAGAAGGTGTCGCGCCATCGGCTAAAAAGGTCAACAAAGCCAACCCTGTATACCCTGCGTTCACCCCTCCCCCCGTCACATCCCCATGCTTGGACCAACCACCGTTCTCATGCTGATGCGCAACCAACCACTGCAGGGCTTTTTCAACCGCTTCCGACGACGCCCCCACCGTTTCAGGCGTCGCCTGGGTCAGAATTTGTATTTTCATTTTTTCAAATACACCCGACCCAATCCCCTCTTGAAAAAGCACACCCACATTTGTGGTCACCAAAGCAGGCAAGTTCTCAGGAGCCGTGGAGGCCGGCTCCTGAAAGTCTGAATCAAGTTTAGGAATCATCGGCTCTAAATCAGGCAAGGTGCACCCCGTCTCCCACGCCTCAACCGGGTCCGAAATCTCAGGCGGAAAATCTTCAGGAGTGAAAACCTCCTCCATCGCCGATTCTTTGTACGCGGTGATCACATGTATCTGATCATCCTTTCCCTTCTCTTGATGGGCCCACAGCAGCAATGCTAAAAACAACACCAAGTTGAGCACAAAAGAAAATGCAATACTTGAGACATGAGCGACGCGGTTTGACTGTTCAATCTTCATGGGTAATCCTCCTGTTTGATTTCGAAAGAGAACCTACGCTGAAGCCCAAAAAAGGTTTAGGGTTAATATGAAAAAAGGCCAGACTTTAAATTTAAAGCCCGGCCTTTTGAATTGAAGTGAATCAACGATTAGATTTCGAATCCAATATCTCCATCATCTTCGTCCACGTCAAATGTAGCTTCAGCAGGTTTGATGTTGTCCGCCTGCGTGGTGGGCAAATAGCGGTAATACACCATCAAGCCCAGAGCCGCCAACGACGTGTTAAATACGGGGCCCTGTTTCTTCCCATTTTCTGTGTAGCAATCCCAATGTCCATCTTCGGCTTGGTTTTGTGCGAGAGCTTTCACCATGGATGCCATATAGCGGGTGAAGTTTTTACCGTCAGGATTTTCCTGGAAGAAGGCCTGCACGGTGTAATACCACAACATGATCTCACCACCGTAAGTCGATGACCCAGCCGATTTCAGATTCCCCCATTGAGGTAAGAGATCCGAGTTGGTAAAGCGCTCAATATATTTAAGCGCTTGACGGGCTTCTTTACTTTTTGATCTACCAGACAAATATAACCCTAAGGTACCCGCAGAAGAAAGAATGGGATGGTTACCATTCCCCAGCTTACCTGCATTGTTAACCGTATAGGCAAAAGACCTCGCACCATCAGAATTCACAGAAGAGCCAAAAACCATTCCATCCATGGCATGTTGAAAATACTTTTTCACTTCGGGATCATCATGCAACGCAATCGAAGATGCTTTCAACGCTTGTACATGCCAAGCACCTACAGATACATCATTTCGGTTTTCCTTTTTATACTCATAGTCATAGCCCCCATTTTCCATCTGACCATCCATAATCACCTTCACCCCGCGTTGCAGCGGTTCACGTAGCAAGATGGTATCCGTCATCGTGTAGGCCTCAGCCATGGCATAAGTAGCCATCGCATGTCCGTAAACGGTATGACCTCCGGCAGGACGAAACACCCCTTTGGAATCTTGATTTTCAACTAAAAAACGCAGTCCTCGTGAGACTGTGTCACCAAATTCAAGTGAGGCAGGAGTTTCACCGTGTGCGAGAAAAGCAAGCAAGGCCAATCCCGTATAGCCTACATTCCCTCTAGACTTGGTCCCTTGTTTATTCCATGATCCATCTGCGGCTTGATGATCCCGCAACCACTCGAGGGACTTCATTACCGCAGGTTCTGAAAACTTTTCTAATCCACGGCCATAACGTGCAGCCGCAGCTTGACGTGCTCGTGGCGTGCGTCCCACCAATAATCCCGTCATCACCACCGGACTCGAAACATCCGACATCAAGTCAGACAAACTACTTACATCCGTATTCGTGACATCCGCAACCGCTTCGGTTTCCTGTTCAAATTGCGTGTCCATCGGGGTGTCTAAGGTAAAATCCACCAATTCATCGAGGTCGTCAGGCTCCTGAACCTCCTCCACGATTTCCTCTTCCAATTCTTCAATATCTTCCTGGTTCACGGGATCAATGACCATCACGGTGGTCGTGTCCCGCTCCATGCCACTGGATAAGGTAATAAAGGTAAACAAGCCGACCACCAACAGCGCATTCAAGATCACAGAGATCAATACACTGGAGGTATGGGCTAATTTGAGCGATTTTTCTACTTTCATGACTAAAGGTCTCCACAGTTTTTTAAAGTGGAGGCAATATAGTCATCCCACAAAAATAAGTTTAGGATTAAATTCAAAAAAAAGTGAATTAAATATCAAAGCTAAACTCATCTTCCTCTTCTTCGACCTCAATATCCACTGGCGCCGCTTGCTGAACATTGCTCGCTTGGGTCGTGGGTAAATAGCGATAATAGACCATTAACCCTAGCGCCGCCAGCGTGGTATGAAAAACAGGACCTTGTTTTCCACCTTCTGAATAACACAGCCAATGCCCATCATCGGCTTGATTTTCGGTCAACGCTTTAACCATGGACGGCATATACCGGCGAAAATTTTTGCCATCAGGGTCTTCTTGGAAAAATGCCTGCACCGTGTAGTACCACAGCATAATATGACCTCCTCCACCGAATTCAGGATTTCGTCCCCACTGGGGTAATTTTTCGGAACTCGTAAACTGTTCAATATAATCGAGAGACTCCTTCGCCTCTTTGGATTTCCCTCTTCCGGTCAAATGAAGCCCCAACGTTCCTGCTGAACTCAAAATAGGTCGAGGACTTCCCACATTTCCACCATTATTACTGACCGTATAAGTATATCCCCGGCCTTGTTCCCGTAGTTTGGACCCCATCAGCATTCCGTCCATGGCCGAATTCATATACTTCTTGATCTCTTTATTTTCAGGCAACGCAATCGCCGCCGCTTTTAAGGACTGCACATGCCAAGCACCGACCGAGAGGTCATTCCGGTTCTCCTTTCTATAATCATAATCATATCCGCCATTGGGCATTTGACCCTTAATCATCACCTGCACCGCACGTTCTAAAGGTTCGCGCAATAAAATATTATCCGTCATGGTATAGGATTCAGCTAAGGCATAGGTCCCAATGGCATGACCATATGAGGTATGCGCTCCAGCCGGCCTCAAAGTACCATCAGGCTTTTGATTTTCTACCAAAAACCGAATGGCTTTGGCTACTGTGGGACCAAACTCAGCCGAAGCAGGAGTTTCTCCATGCGCTAAAAACGTCAACAAAGCCAATCCGGTGTATCCCGTATTCCCTTCGTTATTTCTCACGGTCCCATTTTTATTCCATGATCCGTTGGGAGCTTGATGATCCCGTAGCCACTCGAGGGCCTCCATCACCGCAGGTTCAGAGAACTTTTCTAATCCACGGCCATATCGTGCAGCCGCAGCTTGACGTGCACGTGGCGTGCGTCCCACCAATAATCCCGTCATTACCACCGGACTCGAAACATCCGACATCAAGTCAGACAAACTACTTACATCCGTATTCGTAACATCCGCAACCGCTTCGGTCTCCTGCTCAAATTGCGTATCCATCGGAGTGTCTAAGGTAAAATCCACCAATTCATCGAGATCGTCAGGCTCCTGAACCTCCTCCACGATTTCTTCTTCCAATTCTTCAATATCTTCCTGATTCACCGGATCAATGACCATCACAGTCGTTGTATCCCGTTCCATGCCACTGGATAAGGTAATAAAGGTAAACAAACCTACCACCAATAATCCATTTAAAATGATAGAGATCAGAACACTAGAGGTATGAGCTAATTTAAGCGATTTTGCGACTTTCATAAGAGAGGAAGACTCCACAGGATTATTTAAAGAGAGAACAATATATCCCCTACACCATGAGAAGTTTAGACTAAAACCCAAAAAAATTTAATTTATTTAAGTTTCGCCCATATCATGCTCCAAACATATGCGCATCCTTTTATAAAAGGACATTCCGAATTCTATCCCTTTCAAGCCCTCCTATAGGCATTGCACCCCATTCCTTTCCGAACGAAAAAGGAATACCTCTACCATATTGTAAATTTCGCCCTTTTGGCAAAAAAAGGGGTGAGTTTTTCCGTTATTTATTTGTCAATCAGGCTTCGCTTCGTAATGTGCGGTGTCCAATTTTTTAAAAGGAAGCTTACCTCATGACGTTATTGAAAGAACCGCAGATCTCTTCTGTATGTAAAAAACTTTTAACCGGAATCACCGGTTTATCCCTGGTCCTCTTTTTAGTGGCCCATTTAATCGGAAACCTTACCCTCTTCGCAGGTCCAGACGTATTTAATGCCTACGCCCAATTCCTTCACCATTTCATGCATGGGATGTTCATTCGTATTGCAGAAATTGGCCTCATGGGATTCTTTGCATTGCATATTTGGTCCGCACTGAGTGTACAACGTAGCAAAAAACGTGCGCGGCCTACAGGCTACGAAGTGAATAGCTATGCAGGGGGACCCAGCAAAAAAACGTTTCACTCCATGTATATGGCCGTAAGCGGTATTTTGATTCTCGTGTTCGTGATCATCCACTTAATCAACTTTAAATATGCAGACCATGAAATTGTGGGCACCATGACCATGGAAAATGGCATCGAAGTCACCAATGTCTATAAATTGGTCGTAAACACCTTCCAAGGTAACTTCGGTTTGGTGCTTCTCTATATGGCAGCCATGGGCGCGCTTTGCTCTCATTTGATGCACGGTATTTGGAGTGCGATTCAAAGCCTCGGCCTCACCCGCCCTGCCACCATTCCTTATTTGAATTTGGTAGGGATGGCCATTGCAATCGCCTTGGCCGTGGGATTCTTCCTGCTCCCCCTCCTCATCTTTATGATGCGGGGCACCTTTGATCCCAATGCTGTACCCGACTACAGTTCACACGCCCGTCTGCTCCTCGCTCCTTGGATGCTAGGTTAATCGCTTTTTATTAAGGTTAAAACATGACTAAAAAACCAACCCTCGACGCGAAAATTCCTGAAGGTGCCATTGACGAAAAATGGACCAAACACAAGTTCAACATGAAGCTGGTCAACCCAGCCAACAAACGAAAACATGATGTTATCGTTGTCGGCTCCGGATTGGCAGGCGCTTCCGCCGCGGCTTCCTTAGGTGAACTCGGATACAACGTAAAATGCTTCTGCATTCAAGACTCCCCTCGCCGCGCCCACTCTGTGGCTGCTCAGGGCGGAATCAACGCTGCCAAAAACTACCAAAATGATGGCGATAGTGTTCACCGTCTCTTTTATGACACCGTAAAAGGGGGAGATTTCCGCTCACGTGAAGCCAACGTTCATCGTTTGGCAGAAGTGAGTAACAGCATCATTGACCAATGCGTGGCCCAAGGCGTCCCTTTTGCCCGTGAATACGGCGGTACCCTTAGCAACCGCTCCTTCGGTGGCGCGCAAGTGTCCCGTACCTTCTACGCTCGTGGCCAAACCGGTCAACAACTCCTGCTCGGCGCGTATGGCTCTTTGATGCGGCAAGTAGATGAAGGAACCGTCGAAATGTTCCCCCGTCGCGAAATGCTCGACCTGGTGGTTGTCGACGGAAAAGCCCGCGGTATCATCGTTCGTAACTTGGTAAGCGGAGAACTCGAAGAATACGCCGCAGATGCCGTCTTGCTCTGTACCGGCGGATATTCCACCGTTTTCTATCTGAGTACCAATGCCGTAAACTGCAACCCCACCGCAGCATGGCGTTGTTATAAGAAAGGTGCGCACTTCGCGAACCCTTGCTTCACCCAGATTCACCCTACCTGCATTCCCCGCTTCGGCGAAACCCAATCCAAACTGACGCTCATGAGTGAGTCTCTCCGGAATGACGGACGCGTATGGGTTCCCAAAAGAAAAGGCGATGACCGCAAACCCATCGATATCCCCGAAGCAGAGCGTGATTACTATCTCGAAACCAAATATCCGGCCTTCGGAAACTTGGTTCCCCGCGATATCGCCTCTCGGAATGCCGAAGATGTGTGCAAACAAGGACGTGGCGTAGGCCCCACCGGTTACGCCGTATACCTCGACTTTGCCGAAGCGATCAACCGTTTAGGCAAAGACGTCATCGCCTCTCGTTATGGCAACCTCTTCGCCATGTATCACGAAATTACTGGTGACGATCCCTACGAAACCCCGATGATGATTTACCCCGCCCCTCATTATACCATGGGCGGACTGTGGGTGGATTATAACTTGATGACCACCATTGAAGGACTCTTCGCCTTGGGTGAAGCCAACTTCTCCGATCACGGTGCAAACCGACTCGGAGCATCCGCACTGATGCAAGGTTTGGCCGACGGATACTTTGTCATCCCCTACACCTTGGGGAATTACCTCGCCACCGAAAAACCGGCACCGGTAAACACCAACGCTCCTGAATTCACCGAAGCCAGGAAGCAGGTCAGTCAAAACATCAAAGACCTTATGAATATCAAAGGCAAAACCACCGCCGATGAAATTCATCGTCAACTGGGTGACATCATGATCGATAAAGTCGGCATGTCCCGCTCGGAAGCCGGATTAAAAGAAGCACTGGAGAAAATTCCAGAAATTCGCAAGAAATTCTATGAAGACCTTTGCATTCCCGGTGACGCCAGCGACTACAACAAAGAACTCGAGAAAGCCGCCCGTGTGGCCGATTTCTTAGAACTGGGTGAACTGATGGCCCGCGATGCACTGGAACGTAAAGAATCCTGTGGCGGACATTTCAGGGTCGAGTCTCAAGATGAAGAAGGCGAAGCCAAACGTGACGACGAAAACTTCTGCCATGGCGCTGTTTGGAAATACAACGGAGAAGGCAAAGAGCCTGAACGTTTAATCGAAGAGCTTCATTACGAACACGTACTTCCCAGCAACCGTAGCTATAAATAAATCCTTCTCTGAGGTTACAACACATGAAAGTAAATCTGAAAATATGGCGGCAGGCAGGACCGGATGCACCCGGAAAGCTGGTCGATTACACTGTAGAAAACGTCGACCCTTCCCAGTCTTTTCTGGAAATGCTCGATTCCCTAAACGAACAACTGGTTAAAAAAGGCGAAGTTCCTGTCGCTTTTGAAAGTGATTGCCGCGAAGGAATTTGCGGGAACTGCGGACTGGTCATCAACGGTATTGCCCACGGCGAAAAGGGTGGATGTACCACCTGCGAAATCCGGATGCGTCAATACAAAGAAGGCGACACCATCACCGTGGAACCTTTCCGCGCAAAAGCCTTCCCACTCATCAAAGATTTGGTCGTCAATCGCAGTGCGTTTGACCGTATCATGAGCAAAGGTGGATACGTCGCCGTCAATGCCGGCTCAGCCCAAGATGCCAACTCTCAGCTGATTCATCGCGACCTCGCGGAAGAAGCCATGGATGCCGCAGCTTGTATCGGTTGTGGCGCCTGCGTGGCCGCATGTCCCAACGCTTCCGCAAGTTTGTTTGTGGGTGCCAAAATCTCTCAGTTCACTTGGTTACCCCAAGGACAGATTGAACGCAGCACACGTGCGAAAAAAATGGTCACCCAAATGGACAGCGAAGGATTTGGAGATTGCTCTAACCACGCTGAATGTGAAGCGGTATGCCCGAAGGAAATTTCCATCGCTAATATCAGCCGTATGCGTCGCGAATTCACCAAGAGTCTCTTCGCACGCAACTAAAGTCACTTCGATACCATCAGGTATCGAACATGAGTTCAAAAGCTCCGGTCTCGACCGGGGCTTTTTTTGTGCCCCTTCATTACCCAGTACCGTTGCAGCCCCTTCCCCCCCAGCACTCCTAAAACCATTTGGACTACATTCACCTTCTCTCACCTCAACCAACCCCAGCCCCCAAACAATGCCATTATCCACCCTGCAGAAGTAAATGCGTAAGGGGGAGGCCGAGACAAACCTCAGAACCCGATCAAAACCTTCGGGTATCATCAGACGCAAATCCCCCTCCCCCCAAAAAAAAGAGGGCTTCGCACTGCGAAGCCCTCTTGAGGATTGTTTTTACACCTTACGCAGCGCTGTAGCCACGAGAAAGATCTTGCACACGTTGTGCTTGATGTCGGCGCACCTGCTCCAAAGTAAGCTTAGGGATATAGAATTCGGGTTCAGCATCCGTAGAGCCTTTGCAATGCTGCATAATAATCTCATAGAGGAACTTGAAGGCATCACGCGGTTGTTTCATTTGATCCAACGCATCCACCAAATCCTGCACAGATACTTTATCTTCAAACAAATCTTTCAGACGCGTCAATTCTTGTCCTTCAACGGCTTCACACACCGCTTCCACCCGGTGATTGCAGATGTCAAACAGGTTCACGCCCGTCCACTCCAAGCGTTCAATCAGGTTTCCTTTATCCAATCGTGCTCCCATAAAGAAATCGGCATCTTCACGACGCAATTCGTATCCCAATTCAATGGGCAACAGCATTTTAATGCCAATACCATCCTGCTGCAAAATTTTGTGTGTAAACAAAGGCCAAATCAAATTGCGCATTTTCTTGGCATTGCCATTAATCAAACTGGGCTCATCCACCCGATCCACTAAGACCGTCATGCTCACAAAGCCAAGACCACCAATCAAACGTTGCAAACGCCCCAACAATTCGTAACGGCAATCACGATCGCCCGGAGAAGGTAAGGGTAATGAATCCAAATCTGCAGATTTAAATGTGCCCAACTGCTTGAACAACAAAGACAAAGGATGATCCACGACTTTGATTTCTTCCGTGATCCGTTTACGGCGCTTCAAGTTCTTGAAAAAGGGACCTAAACCCAACCACCCACTTAAAAAGGCCACCACGCCACCCGCCGCCACTGCCGCAAAAGCAAAGGGACCTAAAACGCCTGTTGCGGTAATATCCAAAACGCCCAGTAAACTCAACAACACCCCACCACTCAGGGCGTAAACCGCATACGTAGGTGAGAAAATGGTTTTCACTTTCAAAATTGACGATAATTTCTTCCAGCGCTCAGAGCGCGTACTTAAACTGGGTTGATCATATAAAACGGTCAGATAGGCCAAATCCAACTGATGCTGACGCGGCAGTTTGCGCAACGTTTTTGTCAGCTCACGAGATACTTTGGAGTTACCTGTACGACTCGCCGCATCCACGATTTCAGAAATCACCATCGAGATGATTTTATCAATATGGTCATCCAAACGAATTCTTTGAAAATTTTCGGGGTCTCCTGCGGCCGCTTCCGACCCTACCGTGCGGTCAACCATATGGTTCCATTCGTCATAACGAACGATCCACGTTTTTTTGTCAGGATTTTTTTCATTATACTCACGCAACCGTTGCTCCATCAGCAAACGCAAAGCCGTTTTTCCACTGCCCTTCTCTCCAAACACAACCGATGCACTGGGCCGATCCGGACGGCCAAAAATCTTTTCAAATTCAGGATGAGCAACGCCTTCGCTCATTATTTTTTGATAAATATCATCATCGCGAGCTTCTTCAGCTACAAATGGGTTTTCCAATAAACGCCAATGACGTAGAAATGTTTCAATTTTCATATAATCTCCAAAATAGTAGTCCTCTCTTCCTAACTCAGTAATGCAGATCATCAAAGATAAATCTATATTGAAGTCTCGATGTTTTAACGAGGAGTACCAACTTGTAGCCCGCGTTCTCTCTCAGTATAGCACAACTCCCTTCAGTACAGGATTGCAAACCATGAATGCTTGATTATTCTATAACCATGTTAAGTGAGCTAATGGTGCGGGACTTGGCGCTGGTAGAAAAAATAACTCTCCAGTTCACGCCAGGTCTAAATGTAATCACCGGAGAAACCGGTGCGGGAAAATCTGTTTTAATGGGGGCTTTGAACCTCATCATGGGAGCGCGTGCCGATAAAAAAAGCATAAGAACGGGCGCAAATGAAGGATCTGTACGGGGGGTATTCACCCTCTCTGAACCTGAAAAAATTAATAAGTTGCTAGAAGATGCTGGTCTGGATCCCTGCGAAGAGGGACTTCTCATTCTCAGACGGGTGATTAAATCCACGGGTACAGGTCAACAATTTGTAAACGATGCCCCCGTGACCCTCGCCCTGCTCAAACAAGTGGGTGACCATTTGGTGGACATGCATGGCCCCTACGATCACCAATCTCTTCTCCAACCCGAAACCCAACGGCGAATTGTGGATGCGGGGAACGTAGATGCCACCCTCAAATCTGAATACAAAACCCAATGGCGTTCCCTACAAACGATTTGTGACGAATTAGATGAGCTGCAAGGCGATCCTGAGAGCTTCGCCGAACAATTGGATCTGCTCCGCTATCGCGTCAATGAATTAAAAGAGGCCGCCCTCGAAATAGACGAAGAGGAAAGCCTGCGCGAAGAACACGAACTCGCGGGCAATGCCCAAAATATTTTAGAATCTGTATCCGGCGCCATCTCCGCCCTCGAAGATGAGGAAGGCAATGCCAGCGACCCGTTGATCGCCACCCGTCGCATGCTCGCAGGCATTCAAAAGGTCCATCCCGAAGCCTCTTCCTGGTTAGAAGAAACCGATCAAATTCTCAATCAAGTCCGAGAATTGGTGATTAGCCTTCGCCTTGCCGGAGATAAACTGGAAGCAGATCCCGCACGTCTGGACTGGCTCGACCAACGCCTCTCGGTGTACAGTCGCATGCGCAAAAAATACGGACCGAGCGTCGAAGAGGTATTAGAAACCTTCGAAAACTCAACCGCTAAACTCGAAGCTCTCGAAAATCGCGAAGGTCGTCTGGCCGAACTCGAATCCCTCAAACGCAATGCCGAACGAAGCTTACAAAAGATCGGTACAGAATTAGGAGCTTCCAGAACTGCAGCTGGCGAACTCCTCGCTACCCAAATTTTGAGCCAACTCATCGACCTGGGTTTTCCCTACGCCCGCTTTGAAATTGACGTGGTCGAGGCACCAGCCAGCGCCAACGGAACCGATAGTATCGACTTTCTGTTTGCGCCCAATCCCGGAGAGGAAATGCGCAGCCTTAAAGAAATTGCCTCCAGCGGTGAAATTTCCCGAGTGATGTTGGCGATTAAAACCTTGTTGGCCGATCAAGATCATATTCCCGTCATGGTCTTCGATGAAATCGATGCCAATGTGGGAGGAGAAATGGGTCACGCCATCGGTGAAAAAATGGCCCAAGCCGGAGCCACCCGACAAGTGATCTCCATCACTCATCTTCCCCAAGTGGCCGTACACGGACATAACCACATGGCCGTATCCAAAGAAGTCTGCGATGGCCGAACCTACACCCGCGTAAACCGTTTAAACGCAGAAGACCGGATACAAGAAGTAGCCCGCATGCTTGGTGGCACCCGACAAGCCAAGCTTAGCCTCGATCATGCACGAGAACTCTTAAAGAATGCAGGATGAAACGCCGCTCAGGTTTTACACTCCTAGAAGTCCTTCTTGCGATGTCGATCCTCAGCATCATGGGACTCATGGTCTTCGGAAGCTTTCGCTCCTTGGTCGATACCACCACCCGTGCGGAAAACGCCTTAGATAAACTCCATCTCAGCGATACCTTGATGAATCAAATCGAGGACAGCTTACGCGCCGCGGTTTTTTCAGCAGACCATCCCGAAATTTACAGCTTTCTCTACGAAAAAGGCACCGGTAATCCACAAGATGACACCTTCAGTTGGGTCACCAGCTCCACAGCTTTTTTACCTGCGGATACCCCCGCCCTTACCGGTTTAAACCGCATTGAATTAAGCATTCAAGACGTCGATGGCGAAACAGGCCTCGCGGTCCGTGCATTTTCAAGTTTGCTCGACCCTGAAAGTAATGAAGCCGAAGATGTGGAACCTTGGCTCATTAGCGACCAAGTCACCGGCATGCATTTAAATTTTTATGATCCTTCCGAACAAACCTGGGAAGAAGAATGGGAGCGTACCAACCAACTCCCCACCACCCTGGCTCTCACCCTCAGTTTTGCCTCGGAGGACCCTATCGAACCCGATCTCGTCAGAGTCCGCCGCATTGATATCCCCGTAGGGAAATTAAGTCGAGATTCCCGACGAGGTCGTCGACCCCAAACCGAGGAAGCACGGTGAACTCAAAGTCAGGCTCAGCACTCATGCTCGCTCTGGTCACTATCGTGGTGCTCAGCGCCCTCATGGTCAGCTTTATCTTCCGCGTACATTTGGAGTCAGATCTAGCCGCCCGTGCCCGCTTCGGTATGAAAGCCAATGAACTCTCTCAAGCCGGTCAGGAATACGCCAAATGGATGTTGATTAAGGCCACCTCGGCGGGGAGCGAACCCGAAGAAGAAACGGGAGAAACCTTTTTTATCGCTACCAAAAATCTTCAACGCGGAGTCGCCATCTCCCAGTATGAAGTCGAAATGGAAGAAGGATCCATTTTTATCAGCATCTCCCCTGAAAATAGTCGGCGCAATGTCAACAAACTCTCAGACCCCGATTGGGAACAGTTACTTGAAAACAGTGGCGTGCCTGAAAAAGAGCAGGCTAAACTGATTTCAGCTTTTCGAGATTGGACCGACGACGATGAATCCACCCGCCTCCTCGGCGCCGAAGAAGATGACCCCTATTATCAGGACCTAGATCTTCCTGTCAAAAATGCAGATCTCATCACCCTCGATGAATTGGGCATGATCAAAGGCTTCACCCCTGCCATTTTGTATGGAGGATCTCTCGAGGACTTTTATGGCCAGGATGATATCGAGGTCACCGGTATCGTCAGTCAACTCACAGTCTACGGTGATGAAAAACTCAATTTAAACGCCGCCAGCAAAGAGGTCTTAATGTCCCTCTCCGGAATCCGTGAAGAACAGGTCGATAACCTCCTCGAAGGTCGATCCGGTGATGACAATATCTGGGGCACAGAGGACGATGGATATCGGGATGTCATTCAAGCCCTCGCCACCGCCAATCTTTCTCAGGAAACTGAAAACCTGTTCACCACCGCAGATTTTCGCTGGGTGCGTATCATCAGCATCGGCGAAGTCGGGAACGTCCGCCGTGGTAGCCTCGCCATCTACGAATTCACCGGATCAGAGTTCACCCTGCTCTCCTACGAAGAACGCGATTTGTAGTCACGGGGACATATCTGAGACTAATCGAGAATGCATCAACCGCACTCGCAAATCACTACCCCACCCTATCCAAAAGACATTTACCTAAAAAGGCTCTTTCCAAACGCTCATTCAGCCACAATTTTATTTTCTTCGGGCCGACGGATTTCTATGGGGAACGGCTCCGTCACAGAGCCCGTGTAGAGCGATAAATGAGGGAAAGGAATTTCAATATCTTCTTCACGAAAACGCTCTAAAATCTCCCGCTGGATCGTATTGCGCAGGGAGACAAAATCACTTTTCGAGAACCACACCCCGAAGAGAAAGTTTAAAGAGCTATCTCCGAATCCCAAAAATAAAACCAACGGTGCCGGCTCATCCAAACACCAGGGATTTTTGTCTGCAATCCCCTTCAGCACATCAATCACTTTGCCCACATCTTCTTTGTAGGCCACGCCCAAATTGATATCAAAACGGCGAATTTGGTACTTCGTAATGTTGGTTACATCCGACTTAATCAAGTTTTCGTTAGGAATCCGTACCAAGGTATTGTCAAAAGTTCGAATCTTGGTGGCCAACAAATCAATTTCCTGCACCACACCCGTATTGCCATTTACCCGAATCACATCGTCAACTTCAAAGGGTCGTTCCCACACCAAAAAGATGCCACTAATCAAATTAGACAAACTGGTTTGAGCGGCAAAACCAACCGCCATTCCGATAATCCCCGCCGCGCCCAACAAGGTAGAAATTTTAAACCCCAATTCATTTAATGCCGTCAGAGATAGAATCAACCCCCCACCATACGTTACCACTTTGTAACCCAACATACTGGCTTGAGGTGACGAGTGTTTCTTCAAAGCTCTGCGTAAAAACACCGCAGCCATATGTAACAAGGGCCACCCGATAAACATAGTGACCGCGGCCCGTATCCAGCCCTCAGGAAGATCTTCCATCCGTAACCAATCAGGAACCCACTCTGGTGATATCATGGCCACAATCATTGAAATAACCCCTTGCCTTCTGTGAGCGCTTTAATCAAAAAAGTTCCTTTGGCATCTTCTTTCCCCTGCACCAATAATGTGGGTTTCAACATCATCGCAGGCGCTTTGCTGGCAAAGGCTACCCGACTCCAACTTTCATCACTACGAACCACTACACTGGATTCATTAGAGCACAGTCTTTTGTTTTCAGTTAAATAGATGCTCAAGTACTGCACCCGTAAACACATGCGCTCAAAAGTCATTTTTTCTTTCGATTGATTTCGTATCCGCATCGGACAAATCACCCGAGCCGGTCCAAAATCTAAATTCTCCCCCTCTCTGCGTGCCAAAGTTCGCATCGCGTAACATAACTCTCCATCGGTGGGGAGACCAAACCAGGTGTTGGATAAGGGATGCACAGTTTCTTCCAAAAGCGTCAACCCATTGGGTGTCTGCAAACAAAACGAAACGGGAACCCCGACAAAAATATTCACCCGCTCTCCCGGAATCAAGGTGTAGGGATACTCTGGACGCACCACCACCGGACGGTTGGGAAAAGCAGGCATAATTTTAAGCGTGGGCACATCTTCAACCGATGCCAAACGGCGCCAGGAAACCTCTTTTTCAGGCTCATCCTTTAAAAATTCAATCACCTTTTCCTCTGAAGGACTGTCCACCCGAGATGTGCCCACAATCCAGTCTCCCTCTTCCACCTTCCAGTAAACTTCACTATTTTCAACCCGCACCCCCTTATGGGGACCGTGCGGTGAAATAAGCGTTTTCCAAAGTTCAGGCGTTGTTGAGTTCATAAAATTTATTTTTTCCGGGGGCCACGGCCGATCCATCCCAAGTTCCAAAAGAAATACACCATAGCCGTACCGATCATTAACATCAAGAGCCAGACAAAGGGGTATCCATATTTCCAATCCAATTCCGGCATATTAAATTTGCTGGCCACCGGAGAAAAATTCATCCCGTAAATCCCTGCAATGAAGGTAAGCGGAATGAACACCGTAGAAATAATGGTCAGTACTTTAATAATTTCATTCAAATTATCACTACTCACCGCCCGTTGCAAATCAAACAACGCCGTGCTGGTATCCCGCAATTGATCCACAATTCCCAACGCCCTCATCGCATGGTCTTTCACATCACGAAAATAAGGAATGGTATCTTGCGCCAACCAATCCTGATGCAAACGGATCAGTTGATCAGGCACCAAGGACTGATTTAGCAGAATTCGCCGTAAAATCATAATTTCTCTGCGTAAATTATGGATTTCACTCGACCGGCCATGCCCACTGCCCTCCTCTAATAATCCACCTTCCAACTGTTCTGCGGCTTCATCATAAAAATCAAGTACCGGAAAACTTTGATCCACCAACAAATCCAAGGCCACATAAAACAAATAATCCACCTGACTCTGCAACAGTCGCCGCCCTCCCTTTTCAAAGCGCTCAACCACGCCTCTTAGTTGAGAAATCGCTTCCGCCTGAAAACTCACCAGAAAAGCTTGCCCCAAAAAAAGCCCGACTTGTTCAAAATCCAATTCTTCTTCCATTAAGGTAGGCACCTGCAATACCGTAAACAGCACATCATCATAACTGGTCGTATTGGGATGCTGATGCAAATTCATCACATCTTCCAAGGCCAAGCGGTGCAACCCAAACAACACCCCAATCTCTGCGATCAGTTTCGCATCCCCCAACCCGTTCACATCCAACCAAATCCACTGACCTTCCTTCAAATGGTCTTTTTTCTCCTTCAAGGTCTTCAAAGAAACCGAGGGGAAATATTCCCATTCTCCATCTCCGGAAATCAACACATCCAGCCGCGGAGCGGGTGAATCTTCCGGCGCAATCAACAGCCCGGGAGCGGAGCCAGGTCGTCGGTCGCCTTGCATGGCAGGTTGTGCACGGTGGTCCAAAGGATTTTTCATGCCTGAAACCTACCTGAAAAGGAACAAGATGAAAGCTGGATTTGTTTGAAAAGAAGTCCTTACAAGAAAAGACCTGCATTTCCCCCCTTATCCTCCCCCCCCAAATTCCGGATGCGTGCATGTATTAAGCCGTATTCACCTCCCCGCATTCACAAAAGTTGATGCAAATAGATCTTACACCCCACCATTCTAAAATTGTACAAACCCCTAGCCCAAGAATACATTAATGTACTCATTAACCGAATAAATGATATTTTAAAAGTTATTAACAGAAATCTAATACATTTTATGATAGAAAAGAGCAACTTGAAGCGTACAAAGAACAATGGAAAACATCTTATCTACCCTTACCTTTTCTTAAAAACATAAAGCAATACCCCCTAAAAAATATGAAAAAATCTAACTTATTTACCAAACTATTATTAGGAGTAGCAATTCTCAGCTTGAGCTTATGCTCTTATGGAGAAATTATATTACTCGATAATACAGGAAGCCCAGGTACAGGGGACAATCTTGATGGAATCGAAACGGTTCCAACTACTATCAATATGCCGGAAATCCCTGGACTCCAGATGACGATCACGGCAATTCTGGGTACGGATACTGGGGCAGAATTAAACTCCACTTCAACTTCCTTAGGTATTAACTCCGATAACGACACTGATACAGATGCCTTCGAAGCAGCATTCGGACAAGGATTTTCGTTTAGCTTTAATCAGGATGTATCCATTACCCAGTTAGACTTCACAACTTTTGATTCAGGTGAAGTATTCAATTTTGGTGGCGTAACTATTGAAAATGATGACTTATCAAACAAAACGACAGACATCTATGATTTTTCTTCGCCCTTACTCGTTTCAGCAAATTCAGTAATCAGCATGAGCGCCACTACCGGAACCATCGGCATAGAAAAGATGACCTTAACCGCCATCCCCGAGCCCTCCATCGCAGCCCTCCTCCTCATCGGAATGGGATTCCTCGTTCGCTTCATCCGCAAAAAATAAAATAGAGATCACTTATCATGAAAAACAAATTTATCATTTTACTCGCCGTCCTTGGACTGGCTTCTGTGAATAGTTGGGGGGCGGTTATAGACTTAACCAATTCTGGCACTGGTGCGGAACTGGATGCCATTGGAAGTTCTGTTCCTGGATCATTTAACTTACCAGAAATTCCAAGTCTTGAAATGACCGTCACTGCGGTTCTTGGAAATGATAGCCCATCATTGAATGCTACAGCAGCTTCTCTTGGTGTTAATTCTGCAGCAACAACCGGGGCAGGGGATGATACGGATCAATTTGATGCACTTTTTGAGGAAGGCTTTATTTTTGAATTCGATAAAGACGTTTCAATAACAGAGATTAACTTCATCAGCTTTGGATCTTCTGATTCATTTAGTTTTGGAGGTACTTCTATAACTTTTTCAGATCCAAATCTTGATGATAGTGTTTACACATTCTCGGCTCCATTCGTCGTGACAGCTGGCACTTCTATTTCAGCTCAAGTCACTAATGGTTCAATTGGCATGGAAAGCATGACACTTACCGTAATCCCAGAACCCTCTTCCATGGTACTCATGGGATTGGTTGGATTGGCTGCCGTGATGATGCTCAAGAAACGCAAAAAATAGCCGTTCACGGAATCTGCATTTTCAGAAAACCCCTGCGGGAAATTCCGTGGGGGTTTTGTGTTGTCTGGTTTAAACCCTGTGGACTCAGAAACGCCACCCGTACACCTTCGGCGCACCTATTCATATCTCTACACATCTCGGGGGCACGGCCCCCGAGCTAAACGCGACGGCACCTCCGGCACCACAAGCACGATTACAATCATAGGCCACTTGCGGTAGTTAAAACCCAAATACCTCACCTGCTGGCAGGCCCAACGGGCTGATCCCCCAAAGGCCGGTGCAAAGCGCCGGTATATCAATTCACCCCACCATAAATAGAGGCCTGAAAGGCTGATTCCCTCACTACTGCTTGGCCACAACATCCACCATACGCCTCCGAACAACCTGCTGGCAGGCCCAACGGGCTGATCCCCCAAAGACCGGTGCGAAGCGCCGGTACAGAATACACCCAACCATAAATAGAGGCCTAAAAGGCTGACCCTCTCACTGCATGGTCAAGAAAGCCGCCTACGGAATCTCCGCCAAGCTCGCGCACCATACGCCTCCGGAGGAGGCAAGGCATTTAGCTCGGGGGCCGTGCCCCCGAGATAAAACACCGCCCATTTCCGGCGACCCGGATGGGGTGCGGGCAACGCTACGCCCTCTTATTTTTCCAAGCTCTTCAACAATCCACGGATTTTATCCGCTTTCTCGATCAACTCTTGTTGTTGTGCGCGTTGCTGCTCCACAACTTTCTCAGGCGCTTTGCTGATAAAGGCATCATTCGACAACCGTGCGTGACTGCGATTAATATGTCCTTCGAGTTCATCCAACTGTTTTTGCAGTCGGGCGATTTCGGCTTCAACATCAATCAAATCATCCGCCGGCATATACACGTTACCTGCTTTGCTCACCAATCCAGGTACTGCGCCTTGCGCTTTGTAGTCGGATTGTACCGTTACCTTGCCTCGTACCAAACGGTTCAAGGATTCGAGTTCTTGCCCCAAAGCTTCTTCCAGCTTGGTTGAGGCCGGACGTACGATAAAGGCGATTTCTTGAGAAGGCTTGATATTGTAATCCGCACGCAACTGACGTGCGACCCGAATCAAGTCCCGTTTCGCGTCCACAAAAACCATGTTTTCATCGGTTAAGGCCCAGGCCTCACGCGTCTCTTTATCAAAGGCTTTCGGCCACGCAGATTTCATCAGGAAGTCCCCGTCCCCACGATAGCCCATGTCTTCCCACAGTTCTTCGGTAATAAAGGGCATCAACGGATGCAATAGGGTCAAGGCCGTTTTGAACGCGTAATGCATCACCATCAGGGTGTGCCTAATACTCGCTTCATCACCCGAATTTAAGGGTTCTTTTGCATACTCTAAATACCAGTCACAAAAGTCATGACGAATAAAGCCGTACACTTCCTGAGAGTAATCATTAAAACGATAACTGTCTAAATGACTATTCACTTTGCGAATGGTTTGATGCAAACGGGTCAACAAATGACGATCATCACTGCTCAACAGCGCAGGATTCAACGCCTCCAGCGTCGAAACCGTTTCATACCCTTCACTCTTCATTTGCATGAAACGGGCCGCATTCCAAATTTTGGTGGAATAATTACGTCCCATTTCAAAATCGTTTTCGCCAATTTTCACATCCTGCCCCGTGGCATTCAATGTAATCAAACTAAAACGTAGCGCATCCGCAGAGAAATCTTTGATAATTTCCAAGGGATCAATGGAGTTCCCTAAACTTTTGCTTTGTTTACGGCCTTCTTTATCGCGCACCACGCCATGCAGATACACCGTGTCAAACGGAACCTGTTTCATGAAGGTTGTTCCTGCCATCACCATACGGGCCACCCAAAAGAAAATAATATCCGGTGCCGTCACCAAAGTCGAACTCGGGTACCAGGTTTTCAGCGCTTCGGTTTCATTGGGCCAGCCATGAACAGAAAAAGGCCACAACCATGAAGAAAACCAGGTATCCATCACGTCTTCTTCCTGACGAATATCAGTTGCGCCACTTGGAGATTCCGTAGGCGTTTCACGTGAGGCCCACACTTCGCCCGTGCTGTCGCAATAATAAATCGGAATACGGTGCCCCCACCACAACTGACGAGAGATGCACCAGTCGCGAATGTTATCCATCCAGTTCATGTAAACTTTGTTCCAGCGTTCCGGCACAAACTTCACTTCCCCACTTTCAACTGCATCTTTTGCGCGTTTTGCCAATGGTTCCATTTTCACAAACCACTGTAAGGACAGACGGGGTTCAATCACCGTTTTGCTGCGGTAACAATGCCCCACTTGATGCACATGTTCTTCAATTTTTTCAATGAGACCTTGCGCTTCCAAGTCTGCGAGCAATTTTTTACGACACTCAAAACGATCCATGCCTTCGTAAGGACCGGCCTCTTCATTCATGGTGCCATCCGGATTCATCACATTGATCGGGGTCAGGTTATGACGATTGCCCATATCAAAATCGTTAGGATCATGCGCAGGCGTAATTTTCACAATACCGGTTCCAAATTCCGGATCCACATAATCGTCTTCGATCACGGGTAATGCACGCCCCATAACCGGCAGAATCACCTTCTTGGTTTTCAATTCTGTATAACGTTTGTCACGCGGATTCACGGCCACCGCCACATCCCCCATTAAGGTTTCAGGACGTGTCGTCGCCACCACAATGTACTCATCCTTTCCACCACCTTCAATGGGGTAACGGATATGATAAAGATGTCCCGTAATTTCCTCATACTCCACCTCATCATCAGAAAGAGCGGTCTGTAAACCCGTACTCCAATTGATAATGTAGTTGCCTTGGTAAATAAGACCTTGCTCATAGAGCTGAATAAACACTTCTTTTACCGCGTCACTCAGACCTTCATCCATGGTGAAGCGTTCGCGTGTCCAATCACAAGAACACCCCATGCTCCGCAACTGTTGAATAATAGTACTTCCGTACTGCTCTTTCCACTCCCACACCCGTTCCACAAAAGCTTCACGCCCCATTTCACGACGAGTTAATCCCTCTTCGCGCAATTGACGCTCCACCACGGATTGCGTGGCAATCCCTGCATGATCGGTTCCAGGAATCCATACCGCATTGTACCCGCTCATGCGTTTCCAGCGTATCAAAATATCCTGAATAGAATTATTTAAGGCATGACCAATATGTAGACGGCCGGTGACATTGGGCGGCGGAATAACAATGCTGTACGGTTCACCTTCTGCATGAGGGTCGGCGGTAAAACAACCGGCCTCCTCCCAGCGGGCATACCATTTCTTTTCAACGGGATCTGAGTTGTAATTTTTTTCCATAACCAAGTATCCTAAATGGATTCCTCTAAAAATAATTTGTATTCAACAGACTCAACCAAGGCCTCCCAAGAGGCATCAATTAAGTTTTCGGAAACACCGGTGGTATTCCATGTTCGTTTGCCATCGGTAGATTCAATCAACACCCGGGTTTTGGCCAAAGTGGATTGTTCAGGGTCTAAAATGCGCACCCGAAAATCAGTCAATTTAACTTCGTTAATCACCGGAAAGAATCGCGCCAACGCTTTGCGCAACGCCAAATCAAGAGCAGCCACGGGTCCATCCCCTTCAGCCACCGTGTATTCCGTTTCACCATCGACTGTAATTTTCACCGATGCTTCAGCCAACTGATCTTTTTCGCCGGCACGGAATTCATTGATAATGCGGTAGCCCAACACGTCAAAAAAGGAGCGATGATTCTTCAGGACCTTCTGTACCAGCATATAAAATGAGGCATCTGCTCCTTCAAATTCATAGCCATCTTTTTCCAGTCGCTCGAGTTCATTTAAGACTTCCCGTACTTCCGGAGACGTTTTGTCCACTTGCACGCCCATATCCAAAATCTTGAGCAACACATTACTGGTGCCCGAAAGTTCAGAAATTAAAATATGACGCCCATTCCCCACCGCAGCGGGAGGAATATGCTCAAAACTGCTGGCATTTTTGCGAACCCCATCCACATGCATCCCCGCCTTATGCGCAAAAGCATGCTCGCCCACATAGGGGGATTTGGGATTGGGACGCTGATTCGCGATTTCATCAATATTCCGCGACAAATCACTCAATTTGGCCAAAGGCAAACTCGCAGCAAACGCCCGTTTCATTTTAAACGACAAGTTGGCCACCACCGGAATTAAATCGGCATTGCCGCAACGCTCTCCATATCCATTGATGGTACCTTGCACATGATTTGCTCCCGCTCGAATCGCCTCTAAACTATTCGCAAGTCCACAACCTCCATCATTGTGCGCGTGTATCCCCAACTCACACCCCATCGCGGCTTTCACCTCTTGAGTGATCCTGAAAACTTCATGCGGCATCACCCCACCATTGGTATCACACAATACCAATACCGAAGCCCCGGCATCCCGCGCGGCAGTCAAGGACGCCAAAGCATAATCAGGATCGGCCATATACCCATCAAAAAAATGTTCGGCATCATAGACCACTTCTTTGTCGTGCTGACGCAACCAATCAACGGTTTCAGCAATCATCGCCAAGTTTTCATCCCGGGTGGTACGCAAAACCTCTTCCACATGTAAGGTCCATGATTTTCCGAAGATCGTACAAATCGGGGTGTCTGCTTTGAGCAATGCCTGGCAGCCGTGATCATCAGCAGGTGAGATCTTTGCCCGGCGTGTACTACCAAAAGCAGCAATGCGGGCATGTTGTAAGTTCAAGGCTTTGACATCTTCAAAAAACGCCAAATCTTTCGGATTGCTAGCGGCATAGCCCCCTTCAATCATATCGATTCCAAACTCATCCAACAATTTCACCACCTGCAATTTGCCTGCAGGAGAAAAAGAGATGCCCTTCCCCTGCGCACCATCACGCAAGGTGGTATCATATAACGTTACCGGAGCGCTCATACTTGATCCAAACCAAATGCAGTATGCAAGCCGCGGGTCGCATCATCTGCCAAGGCCTCATCAATCACCACCGACACCCGAATTTCAGACGTAGAGATCATCTGAATATTCACTTTTAAATCAGCCAGAGTTGAGAACACTTTGGAGGCCACACCCGTATGGCTTCGCATGCCGACACCCACCAAAGAAACTTTGGCTATTTTTGCATCATACAACGCTTCTTCAAACGAAACCCCGTCAATATTTGCCAAACAGGCCTGAACCGTGGCGACATCATCACGAGGAACCGTAAAGGAAATGTCCGTTTGCCCTTCCCGGCTAATATTCTGTACGATGACATCCACATTGATGCCCGCATCTGCAACTTGAGTAAACAAACGAGCCGCGACACCAGGGGTATCATCAACGCCACGCAAGGTTACTTTCGCTTGATTTTTATCTGCGGCGACACCGCGTACCAATACATCTTCCATTTGAGCTGCCTCTTTCACTAGGGTTCCTGGTTTCACTTCAAAGCTGGTCAATACTTCCAGCTCCACACCATACTTTTTGGCAAATTCTACAGAGCGGGACTGGAGGACTTTCGCCCCCATGGACGCCAACTCCAACATTTCATCACACGCAATTTCATTCAGTTTCTTCGCACGGGAGACCACCCGCGGATCAGCGGTATACACCCCGTCGACGTCGGTAAAGATCTGACAACGATCCGCTTTCAATGCCGCCGCCAAAGCCACCGCCGTCAAGTCCGAGCCACCCCGCCCCAAGGTTGCAACATCTTTCAAGGGATTCAATCCCTGGAAACCGGCAACAATCACCACTTTACCAGCTGCGAGACATTCCTGAACCCGAATCGGATCAATGGCGGTAATTTTGGCTTTGGTATGAACAGCATCCGTTTGAATGCCGGCTTGGGCACCTGTCATCGACACCGCTTCAACCCCCACATGATGCAAGGCCATCGCCAATAGACTAATGGTAATTTGTTCGCCCGTAGAAAGCAATTGATCGTATTCACGGTCGTTGGGATCCGCTTGCACTTCACGCGCCATCGCGATCAAACGATCGGTGGTCTTGCCCATGGCACTCACCACCACCACGATATTTCGTCCTTCGCGAACATTCAACGCCACACGGTCAGCCACCCGTTTCAGACAATCAGAGTCTGCTACGGAGCTGCCACCAAATTTTTGTACATATAAGGGTTTACTCATATTTCTTTCCTGAAAATCTCCAGTAATTGTAAAAGTCTTGGAGTTCCGAGGGAACCTTGCAGGCTGTCTATTTCGGTCCAGGCCCGGCAGTCATCCGCCAGAACCCCATCGCCCCACAGCACAAAGGGCGCAGCACCACGCTCTGGGCGTCCGTGATGACGAACACCCGCAGCAATCAACAAAAGCCTGGAGGGGGTCATTTCCTCCAAAATTGCTTTAACGGGACCGGTTACGTAATAGTCAACTGCATCCAAACGTCGAACCTTTTCTGAAGATCCTTCAAAGCGACCACCCTCAGACGACGCCGGCAACCAAATGATCACTTCATCATGATTTTCGATCAGTTGTATCATTTCAGACACATCAAAGGCCGCATCTGGACGATCCAATCCATAAGGATTCTCCATCTCCAGATAACTCATGCCCCAAAGTTGGGCCATTCCCTTGGAAATCGGTTCAGGACTCACCATCGCTTGCCGGAACGGAGGACGCTCCCGCTCAACACCCTGCGTCCCCCCACTCCAACACCACAATCCATGAATGGGTGGCTCACCTAAATCGACACGCACTTGATTTACAGGATGACTTTCCAAGAAAATCTCAGTTTTATCCAATATATTGCGTAAAATGGGAGGGAGAGGTTTGAGAAATCCACTGCGCTGATACTGGACTTTGCTCGGAAGCTTGCTGATCACTTGCCCCGGAATTTCCATCAAAAATCGCCCCAAATAGAGCGAATGAAAGCGAATGCCCAATTCCCGCTGCAAGTCCGTCAATAACTGCGCTTGCTCCTCCATACTTGAAGGCTGCACCTGATCCTGCTGCTCCTCGGCATCCAAACTCACAAATCCAGCTAAGAAATAACTTCGCTCACCATCTAACGGTAAATTTAAGGAGGCCGCGGCCATCGGCCCCCAATGAATGCTACGGGCCTGGGGATCCGATAATCCACAACATTCCGCCAACAGCGCGCGCGACGCATCCGCATCAGGACGTATTCGACGCAAAGCACCACAACTCCCTTCCTCCGCCAAACGACGCGCCGAAGGCTGACGCGCCTGCATCAAAGGGGTTCCGTCCTTCAGCTCCGGGGTCGGAAGATCCGCCGCCGCATCTACCAATAAGACCACGCGTTTCATAAGCCTCAGTGACTAGCTGCTTAAGTCCTCCAGACGATAACGGATCATCTTGGGTTGCACCAAATGCGGCATCTCAGCCAATTCCGATAACGCAGCATCAATCGCCCCAACGGTTGCCTCATGTGTCACGATCACCACGGGTACAAACCCGCCGGCTTCATCGTTTTCATGCTGAACCAAAGAGGTGATACTGATACCATGCGACCCCAGTTTTTCAGCAACTTTCGCCAAAGCACCAGGCTCATTTTTCAAAAACAGACGCAAATAGGAACGCTCTAGGCGATCTGCAGGTACAATCCATGCCGGAGCAGGGTTGGCATTCCAACTCAACGGAATTCGTGCATGCGCATCTCCAGACCAATCACGGGCGGCATCCACAATATCCGCCACCACCGCAGATGCGGTGGGCAAACGACCTGCACCCCGTCCATAATAAAGAGTTTCGTCCACCACTTCACCGGCAACCAATACCGCATTAAAACTCATATGCACCCCGCTAAGCATGTGATCAACCGGAATCAACACCGGCTGCACACTCACAGAATACCCTTTGTCGCTTTGATCCAACATCGCCAACAATTTAATGCGATAGCCCAATTCCGCAGCATTTTTCACATCAGAAGGATCAATGCCCCGTATCCCGTCCACCGGTACATCTTCAAGCTTCAACGGAACACCAAAGGCAATCTGCGATAAAATCACTGCTTTGTGCGCGGTATCCCAGCCATCCACATCTAAACTGGGTTCCGCTTCCGCATATCCCAATTCTTGAGCTTCTTTCAAAACCTCATCAAAATCGACCCCTTCCCGCTCCATCCGTGTCAGAATGTAGTTACAGGTCCCATTCATAATCCCACAAATACGGGTAATGGGATTGGCCACCAATCCTTCACGCAAAGACTTGATAATCGGAATGCCGCCGGCCACCGCCGCTTCAAAGAACAAATCGACCCCATTGGCTTCCGCAGCCGCCATCAATTCAGGTCCGTGCTCAGCCAACAACGCTTTATTCGCGGTCACTACAGATTTTTTGGCCGCCAAAGACTCCAATACAAACTTTTTGGCAATGGTCGTGCCCCCAATCAACTCCACCACGATCTGAATATCAGGATCGTTGATCACTTCATACGCATCCGTCGTCAGAATCTCTCGAGGAATCTCAAATCCAAAATCCCGGTCCAGATCTAAATCCGCCGCCTTTTTTAAAACTAAGGGAATCCCCGTACGCGCTTCCATCAGACTGCGCTGCTTCAAAAGAGTTTCCGCGGTGCCTGCGCCCACAGTGCCCAGACCTAGAATGCCAACATTAACGGTTTTCATGAATAAAATAAAAGGGGTTGAAAGAAATGAAAGAGGCGGAAATTAACACAAAATCCTCGAAAATGACAAGAGTAAAGA
Organism: Kiritimatiellota bacterium B12222; assembly: GCA_029719485.1. Taxonomy (GTDB): domain Bacteria; phylum Verrucomicrobiota; class Kiritimatiellia; order SS1-B-03-39; family UBA6053; genus UBA6053. The sequence goes on from CP120722.1 coordinate 3,927,549, forward strand.
GGGGAAAGATAGAGAGGAGACCACACAAAGCCCCCCCTCAAATCCCCTCGTATCCACCACCCAATCATGCGCTGAGGAACAAATGCCCCCCCACCACCTACAGAATCGTATTGACCCTTTTACTTCATCATGCTTTGTTGCGCGTCCAATTTTTGTCGACTTTCTATAAGATTAAGGTGGTTCTATTATGATGATCATGCGTTTTCACAAACTGATTCAATCCCGATTGCTGTGGCTGTTGTTCCTCGGCATTCTTATTATGACCTTTGTAGGATGGGGGGTAGCCAGCAGTATCGGCGGCGATCCAGCCTTAGCCCGTCTCGAACAACCCGTGGTCATTATTGACGGTAAAGACGTTACCTTTATTAAATATGACACCACCCGTCGCCTGTTGATGCAAGAGTATCAACAACAAATGACCGAAGCGCAACTCGAAGAGCTTACCTTCAATCACCTCGCCATGGTCGCATATGCCGAGAAAAATGGTGTCGATGTCCCCATTGAGTTTGCCCGCGAACAATACAAAGCCAACTTTCAAACCGAAGCCCAACTCGAAGAGTTCCGCAAAAGCATGCGTAACTCACACATGGGCGAAGCAGATTACATTCGGTTCATCCAGGAACAACTCATGATCCAAAGCCTGCAACGCATGCTCGCATCCAATGTGATTGTTCCTGCTTTTGACGTAGAACGTTGGGCCGGTACAGAAACCGACACCTATACCATTCAATACACCACCGTCACCCCACAAGTATTAACTGACGAAGTCGTGGTTACAGATGAGATTGCGGAAAGCTTCTTCAACGAAAACAAAGAACGCTTCATGTTGCCGGAAGAACGTAAAATCCGTTACCTCACGGTCTCCTCGGAAAACTACACCGATCTCATCAAAGATCTCGACGATACCGACGCCCTCGCCTACTACAATTCCCGCCCCGAACTGTATGTGCGTAGCGTGAAACAGCCCGCAAGTGAAGCCGGTGCTCCCGAAACCACCCTGCAAGAACCCATCCCCTTCACCGAAGTAAAAGAGCAGATTCTGGAAAATCTGAAAATGGAACAGGCCAAACAGTTGGCTGAAGACACCGCCATGAGTTACGCCGTGCGCATGACCCCCCGCCGCGGCAAACCAGGCCAAAGCTTGGATGAGATTGCCAGCGAAGCAGGGTTAGAAGTGAAAGAAAGCCCAGCCTTCTCTCTTTACGGACCCCTCGCAGACTTCGAAAACCCCATGGCCATCAAACAAGCGGCATTCAAACTCGATATGAGCGAATACGGTAAACTCGGTGGCCCCGTCACCTCTGGCGATAACTTTATCGTCATCGAACTCTCCGAGATCATCGCTCCCCGTCTCCCTGAATTCAGCGAAGTGCGAAATCAGGTAAATACCGGTGCCAACATGATGCTCACCATCGAAGCCTTAGCCCTCAAAGCAGAGGAAATCGCTGCAGAAATAAAAGCCGATGTAAAAGCCGGTGGCGATTTTGAAACCTTGGTCAAAAAATATGACCTGAGTGTGATCTCCCCCGCCCCCTACGAAATGCGTAATGTCGATCCACGCAATCCCCGAATCCCCCTCCAACTGATACAGCAAATTTCCGGCGTACAAACAGGCGATGTGGTCGGCCCCATCGAAACCAATTTCGGAACTCCCGTCATTGGCTACCTGAAAGCACGCAGCCCTCAGCCAGAACAAGCGGCCGAACTCACGCCACAAGTGCGTCAAATGCTGAGTTCACGGATCTACTACCCCGAAGTCTTCGCCAGCTTCCTTGAAAAGGAAATCGAGCCCATGATCCAAACGATTGAGCCCGAAAATACCGAAAAGGAAAGCCTTATCGATGACATGGCGGAAGCAGGAGAAGAAGAAGACACCGCATCATAAGCACTTTTCTTCTCCACTTGCGATCGGGCGGAACGCCTTCTCTCTGTAAAGAGCGAAAATGTTCCGCCCGATTTTTTTTGCCCCTTTATCCCTCACAACCCTCCCTCAGCTCCCAATCGAAATGCCCGCGGTCCCTCCCCCTCCCGTTGCTTAAACCAATTGGTGAAATGCGGTGAAGAACTAAAGCCCAACTCAAACGCGACTTCCTTCACTTGCAAATCCGTATCTACCAACAACAACCTCGCACGCTCCAAACGCAAGCGGTCATAGTATTGAAAAGGCGTCAACCCCGTCTCCCCTTTGAACAGTAACGCCAACTGATTCACACTCAGCCCACACTTTTCAGCCAATTCCCCCTCGGAAAACCCCTCCCGAAATACAAATCGATCCAAGCGCCGCAAAGCCTCCGCCACCCGCAAATCCCCCTGCTCCCGCAACTGCATCATTTCCCCCAAACCATGCATCGTCTGAATATATGCGGCCAGCCATTGATAAAATAAGGCCTCAATTTGAAAATTGTCATTCAAGGGAATGCGGTCACGCCCCACGATCAAGGATTCCCGCTCCGACCAAGGTTCCAGCCCCTTCACCAATGCCCGGGCCGCCCGATCCAACCCGGGAAACCGATCCGCCTTAAACTGCAAGGAGCGTTGACGGGAAAACAACCGACGCCCCCCGGGTAAATTCAATAAAAACCGAATCGATATCAAGCGCGTGCCTTCGGAAAAATGTTGCACCCCGTTAACCGCCGCCGGAAAAACCCACTCCCCCTCAGACACCTCAACCGATTCATGTTCGGCCTCAAAACGCAAGGCGCCCGACAGCACCAGCCAACACACCGTAATCTCGGTAAAAGAAGAACGCATGTGTAAGACTTCCGCGTCCAAAATACGCTCATTGGCCCACATCAATTGCGTACGACAGTCCTTTAAATCTAACGCCCCAACCTTATTCATAGGGAAATAATGTATCTTTATTGTTATTTTTTGCAACTCAATTTGCTTTTCCTCAACGACTTTCTCAGACAACACTAATTCATGCATTCCCAAATTCTCATTTACAGTGGTTCCCTCGCCGGCATTTCAGCAGCCCTTGATCTCAAATCCCAAGGCAAAGAGGTCTTGTTGTTCACTCACCGGAACTATCTCGGTGAAGATCTATGCGACAGCCTTCGCTTAGCCCTGCCTGCCGATCTCAGCCTCGACCACCCACTCGCCCAACGACTCTACGGAAAAGCGGTCGCCGAAAAGCGCCCCCTTCGTCCTATGGAGATTAAACACGTTTTGGACCAAGTATTGGCAGAAGCCGATATCCCCGTGATGCTGGGCAGTGCGCCCGTAAAGTTTTTAAGCGATGACGCAGGAAACCTCTCCGGACTCCGCGTGCACAATCGCTCGGGTGATTTCGATCTTGCATTCGATACCCTGATCGATGGCTCTCTGCAGGGAGACCTGCTACGCCTCGCCGGATTGCCTTTCAGTGACCCCGCAGCAGAAATCAACGTCATCCGCCGTGTCATCGGTGGAGTCAGCCAAGACCAGGTCCAATGGCAGGCCGAAGCCGAAGTTGAATTCACCAATGATGAAGGTACCCAATGCGCCACCCTCTGGGCTCATCACTACAGCACCACCCTTCAAGATGGATCATGGGGCGCTTGGATGGATCTGGAACAACAAGCCCGTATCAAGGCCTATCGCCCAGGACAAGATTTGTCAGCCGACGGAATCTTCGCCTTCACAGGTGAAACCCTCTTTCCTGAAACAGAGTGCCTAAAAACCAAAGGCGATGTCACCCAAATTCCAGCCACCCTCTGCTCAGCGCTTCAGGGAAAACTTTGGGCCACAGGATCCATCCTCAACGTCGATCAGGACACCCGCGATGCTCTCATCCGTCATGATCATGCGATTAGCTTTGGACAGCATATCGCAAGCATGATCCTCGCCACCGCTCCCGCGACTTGCCCCCTCACCCGCCCCTCCTCCCCTCCCGAAATTTCTTTAGATGTTTTGGTCATGGGCGGTGGCACCGGTGGCGCACCCGCAGCCATCGCGGCCGCCCGCTCCGGCAAAAAAACCTTAGTGGCCGAATACCTTTCCGGATTAGGCGGCGTAGGTACGCTCGGACTCATCGGTCGATATTGGTTTGGGAATCGCGTGGGCTTCACTGCTGAAATTGATCAAGGCGCACAAGAGTTGACCACCAAAACCTTCAGATCCGACAGCTGGGATGTAGAAGCTAAAATGCAATGGTACCACCAACAAATCACCAAAGCAGGAGGACATATTTGGTACAAAACCATGCTCTCTCGTGCAATCGTTGAAGGCAATCGCGTCAAGGGCGCAGTGCTCTGCACTCCCCGTGGTGAAATCACCATCAACGCCAAATGCGTAGTGGATGCCAGTGGCGCGGCCGAGGTCGCTTACGCCGCTGGCGCCCAAACCGTCTCTATTGGTCAAGGCCGCCTCGCCCTCCAAGGCACCGGACTGCCCGGACGCAATCCAGGTTCCAATTACACCAACACCGATTATGATTTTGTAGACGACAGCGACGCCAAAGACATGGGCAGCGCCCACGTCACCGCCCGCGAAAAATTCAAACAAGCTTTCGATGCCGGGCAACATCTCGACAGCCGCGAACGCCGTCGAGTGGTGGGCGATTATGAAATTACACCCATGGATATCCGCCTGAGTCGCATCTTCCCCGACACGGTCGTACGGGCGCAAAGCAATTTCGATACGCACGGCTACACCGTGCATCCCCTATTTATGATCGTCCCCCCCGATCATGATGAACAAATTGCCTACATTCCTTTACGTTCGTTATTACCCAAAGGACTCAACGGCATTTTAGTCACCGGACTCGGCATCAGCGCCCATCGCGATGCCATGCCCGTGATCCGTATGCAAGCCGATGTACAAAACCAAGGCTATGCCGCCGGTATGATCGCAGCCATGGCCGGAGACCAAGACATCCGCAGCTTGGATATTCAAGAAATCCAAAGCAAACTGGTCGATACAGGCATCCTCAACCCTGAAATAAAAGGAGCGCCTGATAGCTTCCCCTTATCCGACGATGAGATCGAACAAGGCATCCAAACCTCCTTAACAGACCCCAATACGATCGACAGAGTCTTCACGCTACCACCCGAGCAAGCCCTCGATAAAATTCGCAGTGCATTCCTCCAGGCCACCGATGAAAAAGCCAAAGCCCACTTTGCATTTATCCTCGGAATTTTAGAGGACGCCTCAGGCATAGAAACCCTCACCGAAACTGTAAAAAACACCCCTTGGGATAAAGGATGGAATTATACCGGCATGGGACAATTTGGTGAAAGCATGAGCACCCTTGATGCACACATCATCGCTCTCGGTCGTTGCAAAGATCCCAAAACCCTTCCCGTATTAAAAACCAAAGCAGAGAGCTTGCCTGAAGACGCGGCATTTTCTCATTACCGGGTATTGGCCGAAGCATTTGAAACCATCAATGACCCCGCCGGAGCGGCAATCCTGCAAACACTCCTGGAAAAACCCGGCATTACCGGACATCATCTGCACAGCACCACAGACCGTTTGGCCACCATTACGGATAATTCAGAAGAAACCGCATTCCGCAATCACGCCCTCATCGAATTGCATTTGGCCACCAGCCTTTATCAACTCGACCCCCAAAACGATGTCGCCATTCAGATAATGCAAAACTATGCACGAGATCTCCGTGGTGTGTTCGCAGCTCACGCAAATCGCTTTTTAAATACATGACCCCATCACAACATTTCTAAGCGAATTGACATTTATAAAAACTTGCTCAACACTGGCCTTATGAAAAAACCCACCCGTCCACACATTCTGCTCATTACGACCGATCAACAACGTCACGACGCCCTGGGCATCAATGGGAACCCCTACATCGAGACCCCCACCTTGGATGCACTGGCAGCAGGTGGGGTCAATTTTAAACGCGGATACGTCACCTGTCCCGTGTGTATTCCCGCCCGGCGAACTCTATTAAGCGGTCTGCATCCCAACAGCCACGGCCTGAAACATTATCAAGACGGACTCGACTGGGATCCGGACTTCACCCTACCAGGAATCTTGGGTGATGCGGGATACCAAACCCAGTTGGTCGGAAAACTTCATATGCATCCCATGGGCAAACGCTACGGATTCGACAATATCATCCTTAGCGAAACCTCAAACTCCCGCCCCACTTCGGAATTCCAACACCGCAATGATTATGTGCGGTGGCTCAAGGAACAAGGAATCGACGACCATCCCGCCTCCCACGGCATCAGTGGCAATGGTCGCCTTGTCCACCCCTACCCCTTGGAAGAACGCTATCATCAGAACAACTGGTTGGCACGCGAGGCAGTACAATTCCTCACCGAAGATCGCGATCCAGAATCACCTTTCTTTTTACATCTCAGCTTTTTCCATCCACATCCCCCCTTCATTCCACCTCAAAGTTACTTAGACCGCTACACGCAAAAAGAGTTGCCGGCACCGACCTACGGCGAGTGGATCAAAGATCACGAAGTCAAACCAGGAAACCCGCAGGATGCGATCACCGGCCCCTTTGATCCGGAAATTATGAAACGCGCCACCGCGGGCTACTACGCGTTGATCAACCACATCGACGACTGTATTTCCCACGTGATCGAACGTTGGCGGGAATACGGCAACGACCGCATAAAAGATCCGCTCTACGTCATCTTCACCTCCGACCACGGCGAAATGCTCGGCGACCACCATCTTTTCCGTAAAAGTCTCGGTTACGAAGCCTCCAGCCATGTGCCCATGTTTATCACCGGCTTCAATGTAAATATTGAAAAAGGAACCTCCGAAGCCTTGCACAGTTGGGAAGACCTCCTCCCCACCATCGCCGAACTCGCGGGGATCGACCTCCCCGGCCCCGTCGACGGAAAAAGCATGGTCCCCGCCCTGCACGGAGACAAAACCACCGGACACGATTGCATCTACGGTATGTGTGGTGGCGCAAACCACAACTACTTCTTGGTCAAAGATCAGCTTAAATACATCTGGTTCAAAAAATCCAACGAAGAACAACTTTTCGATCTCTCCAAAGATCCCAAAGAATGTTCAGACCTCTCCGCAAACGCTGACCTACTCGCTCCCATGCGCAAACTCATGTCCGAAAAAATGGACGACGAAGATCGCGCCGGCTACGTCTTGGAAAATCTGATCCCCTGCTGCAACCAGCCCCCCAAACAGTTTTTTCCATAAACGTCCGCGTCCATCGTTCAGGGGGTGGTTGATTCACGTCCCCCCCCTACAATTCAATCCAACGCTACGGCGCTATACTCGCCAAAGCTCAAAGCCTTGGCTGATGCGAATCCCATTGACATACATATCCTCTAGCAGGATACTGAAGGGATCATGACACAAACACACGATCGCAAAGCTGGGTTTTCGCTGAAAGCACTTTTCATCAGCTTATTCTTTTCCTTCCTGTTGATCCTGTTCATCGTTCCTGTTCTCACCAAAGCATTAGAAACGGGCACCACTTCAAGATTACTTGCAAACGGAACCGGCATATATAAATCGCTTTTCGCTGAAATTGCAGATGTTCAAGCCTCGCTTTACAGCGAGGCCACCGTCGCACTTCCCCAGAGCTCAACCCACCCAACTGACCCCAAGTTAGAATTCGAAACCAGCACAGACTATTTTGTGTTTTTAGTGAGTAACGATATTATTTCCGTGAATTGGAGCTATTTTGCAGGTCACGATATTCCTGCCGCAATCGGAAAATTTGATCCAGAGGATCTCAGTTCCATTGCCAATTTCAAAGCCGAAAACAATGCATGGGTGGTGGTTGCAGATTTAGAAGTTGACGATACCGGCAGCCCCTTCTTGATCACTAAAAACCTGCAGGGCCATTCCCTGGAAGATCACTTTGGAGATGAAGAGGCTCCCATCGTTACCGGACCACCCTACGGAAAAAAACAACTGGCCATCATTCGCATCGGCGGATCTGGAGAGTACATGACCAAACGAAACATCCTCTGGAAAAACATCAACCCCAACGAGACGGACAACCTAATTCTTCGTCCGTAGACCATAGACGCTCAAGCATCCCATTGAAGGGAGACCTTGAGCCTCCAAAGCCTTCATTGACTTTCAACGTCAGTATCCAGACATTAAAAACATGAAATTTTCTTACGCACTATTAAGCACAATCAAAGTGCTCCTCGTAGTCATCTGCACTTTGTTTGTGATCTCTATTTTAATCCTACCAAATGTGGTGCGAAGACACTCTTTAGAAAGCGCAAATCGTACCCGCTTGGTTGCAAATGGGGTAGGAATATATAAATCCATAATGGCCGAGTACGAAGATACGAGAATCTACAGCACTGAAACCACCCTGGCTTTCCCCTTGAGTGCCACCAAGGATACTGAAGATGCTCTCGAATTTTCAAACAGTACGGACTACTTTGCATACTTGGTGAAAAGTGAAATCCTTGCAGTCAATTGGAGCTTTTTTGCAGCCTTAAAAGTACCTGCAGCTCCAGGGAAATACGACCCCTACCATCCTGATGAATCCCTCGAATCGTTTAAACCCGAAAACAATGCCTGGTGCGTCGTGGCAGATTTATCAATGGAACAGAACTGGACGCCATTTCTCATCACCAAAAATCTGCAAGCCTCTCAACTAAAGGCATCCTATGCCGAAGACGATGCTCCCACCGTAAAGGGTCCACCCTATGAAGACGAAGCCATCGTGATCATACGCATGGGTGGTAGTGGAGAAGTCATGAGAGAAAGAAACATCCTCTGGAAAAACCTCAACCCCAACAAAGCAGCTAACTCCATCCTGAGACCCTAATTTTATCGTTCAGAGTTCTAGATTCAACACCTGCTGATCAAGCACCAAAGCTGCGACCCCATACCAGCCAGGGGTGCAACCCCTGGAAACCATACCTCCAAAATACTCAGCACCAAAGGTGCGACCCCATAGCAGCCAGGGGTGCAACCCCTGGAAACCATAGCCTCAGAAAACCTAACACCAAAGGTGTGACCCTATAAAAGAAGCACCCAAGAATTCATCAACAGACTCTATACCCAGAAGGCCTAACTTTTCCCTTCTGGCTTCGATTTCACCAACGCTTTCAACGTCGGCTTCAGCCCCACCCCATCCGGCAATTTCTCATATCGTACGGGAAGCATGTATCCAGGCAGTACAGACCTCAACTCCTGCTCCCACTCCTCCTGCCATTCCGCGTCTACCCAGGCTACTGGACGCTGTCCAAATTCTTCATCGTCCTGTGGACGCACCACAGCCTGTGAAATTCCCGGCAGATTCATCAAGGCCTGTTCGATTTGCTCCGGCTGAATATTTTCGCCACCCGATATAAACTGACGGTCCATACGACCCTCCACATACAACACGCCTTCCTCTACGCGCCCGCGATCCCCGCTGTGCAACCAGCCCTCGGCATCGACAAATGCATCTGAGACCGAATCCCCTTTGATCCAAATTTCGCCCTCCGCTGAAATTTTCACTTCAGCATGTGGCATCACTCGCCCTGCCCCCTTCACCTCTTCCTCCGGAAGCGTCGAAGCAATTTGCGAAGCCGTTTCAGTCATGCCATAACTCGTCGCCAAAGGCAGGCCCGCAGATTTGGCTTGCGCGATTAAACGTTCAGGAACCGGAGCTCCACCCAGCAAAATACGTTTCAAGCCCTCCGGCGTCCCTTCTCGTAACAATCGAATCAATTGGGTCGGCACCAACGATAAATGAGTAGGAGAAAGCGATCGAATACTTGCAACAAGCCCCTGTCCCGCTTCCGGAAAAGCAACCGCCGCTCCTGCCAGTACACAGCGAAAAAGGATCGCAAGCCCTCCCACATGATAAAAAGGCAAGGAACAGAGCCAGCGATCATCTGCGGTCAATGGCGCAAATGCATTTGCACTGAAAGCCGAACTCAAATGATGATCCAAACGATGGGGAACCAATTTAGGCCTGCCACTGCTCCCCGAGGTAAACAACAGCGTCGCCATTTGTGCTGGATCAACCTCCGCATCCCCCACGTATTCGTTTCCGAGGGTCGGAAGTTCTCGATATAAATTTTCCGAATCCAGGAAGCCCAACAGTTCTTGGATCCGGCCTTCGGGTAAACGCAAATTGATCGGACAAAGTGTAATTTTCTGACGCAAGCAGGCAAAAAGCAGACAAACCGCATCCGGGGAAACAGGTAACAGGATCGGAAAGCGTGAACCGGGTAGAAAACCAGCGTCAGCCAAGGCCGCTTGATAGCCTGCACAACGCAAATCGGCCTCCAGAAAGCTAATGCTTTCGGAGGCCGAGATCAGAAAAGATCGATCAGGGTATTGCAGGGCTTTGGCACGCAAAGGACAGCGCATGAACCCTTTCCCCAAACAAACTTAGCGATTGTCCATACTTACAAAATCGCGCATGGGAGAACCCACATAAATCTGACGAGGACGGCAGATGCGACGGTTTTCGTCACCGCGGAATTCGAGCAAGTGCGCCAACCAACCGGCCATACGACCCATGGTAAACATCACCGTGAACATCTCCTTGGGAATCCCCATCGCTTTGTACGCAATACCCGTATAGAAATCGACATTCGGATACAGATTGCGGGAAACAAAGTAGTCGTCTTCCAAGGCAATTTTTTCAAGTTCCATGGCTGTGTCTACCAAAGGTTCATCAACCCCTAGTTTCTCCAACAGATCATCCACCACACCTTTCGCAATGGTCGCACGCGGATCGTAAGTTTTGTACACCCGATGTCCAAAGCCCATGAGTTTGAAGGGGTCGTTTTTATCTTTGGCGCGCTCAATCACCGACGCGAGATCACCATCATGCATTTGGATATATTCCAGCATTTTAATCACCGCTTCGTTGGCTCCCCCATGCAAGGGTCCCCACAGCGCACCAATACCACCGCCAATGGCCGCGTAGACATTTGCATCCGAAGAACTAATCATCCTCACCGTGGATGTAGAACAGTTTTGCTCATGATCCGCATGAATAATCAGTAATTTCTCAAGCGCTTCCGCCATAATCACACGACGTTCCGCAGTTAAATCTTTTCCAAACATGGAGTGAAGGAAGTTTTCCGCATAACCCATCGTTGGGTCAGAATAGATATACTGTTTGCCACGTTTACGACGATAATCATGTGCGGCAATTAAGGGCGTTTTCGCAATCAAGCGCACCACATCCATATCCAAACGATAAAAACGCTCTTCACCTAAATCTCCGTAAAAGCCATTAAGTGAAAGGACGACACTGGCCAAAACCGACATAGGATGAGAGCGTGAAGGATAATGATTCAAGAGATCCTGCAAACTGGGGCCTAAATAAGAATTTTCTGCAACTTGTGCATTCCACTGTTTGTATTCTGCTTTGTTGGGCAACTCGCCATTCATCAATAAATAGGCCACTTCCAAAAAGTTACAATGGGAGGCCAAATCTTTCAGTTCATATCCACGATGATGAATGACCCCTTTCTCACCATCAAGAAACGTTATAGCAGAGGTGCAGCTTCCCGTATTCCCATACCCAGGATCAAGATTGATCATCCCGGTTTCTTTTCGAAGCTTCAGACCATCGATCGCTTCTTCATTCTCTACCCCACGGATGGTATCCATATGAAGGGTTTTTCCATTAACTTCCAGTTTAGCTGCGTCTTTTGTAAGTTCAATATTCATGGTTTGATAGCTGTTTGTTTAATTAAAATAGTGAGAAAAAACTAAACACAATCGTCCAGAAAGGCAAGTGCCGTTTTCAAATAGGCTTTGCATATTCCCCCCTACCGTTCCTTATTGGCAATGAATATTATGCCTAACCCACTAAACTCAGCAAAAAACAGTTATTTTTCGGCCATATTGAGTATATTCACCAAAATCCACCTCACGAGAGGTTAATCCAATTCTCGCAAACACATCCAATCTCCCTGAGACACTTTGGGAGAAATACCCGAGCATTTTCGATTTTGGCTGAAATTATCGGGATAAGCCCTCATCAATTCCTCGAGGAATCCAGGACTTCCTACAGCAACCCCTTGCGTAAAGCTCCGGATTTTCTTTTGCAAATGTTCGTTAAACGGCACATCACCCATGGCTTCGTACTCAGCCAAAACTTGGGCAGGGTCCATGCCCTTTCTCTCCCTCGCTTTACGCGGAAGTGATTTATTTGCGGCATGACTTTCACCTTTATTCACCAGCCACAAACGATAAAACGCCTTCACATTAGACCAAGACGGAGCAGGCCTTTTCTCCGTAGACTCCCCCTCCGATATGCGCCCTGGGTCATCAGCGACCTTTTTCTCATAAAAATCCTTCTTTCGATGAAAACGCATCACATCAAGCGGAGCCTGCCCATGAGCCACTCTCATCAACGCCGAAAGACCAGAGCGCGCGGACTCATCCCCCAAAATAGCGACCCCATAACCACTCCACGCATAATCAAGAGGATCCTTCACGATCCCCGCCCGAAGAGGATTTAAATCAATATATGCGGCCACAGCCATCAACGCCAGCGGTTGATTATCCACCACAACCGACCGATATCGCGCATCCCATAAGGTCCCTCTCCGTCCATGCGTCCGATTATACCAGCAGGTAAAAGACTGCTTTAACACCCGCATAAATTCAGACAAATCCCCCATTCTCGCCAACACAGCCGCATCCATATCTTTTTGCACTTCTTTCACCTGTAATGTATACGCCAGCTCCCAAGCCTCCACTTTAGGTTCAGGCCAAACCATCAATAGCTTCTCTTTAATCTGTTGATGATCCAAGTGCAGGTCCCCGGGCACCCACAGCATCATATGCACATGATTATCCATGATACAGTGGGTCAACACGGCCAAATGAGAGAACTCCGCCCACTGCCGCATCATCCCCACAAACACCCGCTTCTCCTCATCCCCAAACAAAAACGCCCGCCCAGCCGTCCGACTCGTCACATGCACAAAATACCCCTGCCCTTTCGGCAAAACCCGCAAGCCCCGATTCCGCCTCCTCCCCATCCCCGCCCACACACTCGGAATCGACTCAAACTTCCCTGATTTATCCAGCCATACTTTATTCATGCCCACATGATAAGGACTTTATTGAGCCTGTGTCAACTATAAATCACCTGTTGTTTTATAGATTGTGATTGCTACAAAGCCCCATTTTTCATACAGAGTCCTTATGTATATTTTCGATTACACTTTCACTGAATTGGAACAGATTTTAAGGGATGATCAGATTAATCCTCACCATACCAAGGCTCTGTGGGGATTTCTGTATCGTCATCGTGATCTGAATCTATTGCCGCCTCCACTGCGGCGGTGGATTGATATTCATTTGGGTGAAAATAAGCGTTTTGAGTGGGATCCCATGGAAGTTGCGGATGAAATTCATAGTTCTGATGGGCTGACGCGTAAGTTTTTGTTGCGCCTCGGGGATGGTCAGGTGATTGAAACCGTTTTGATGGGCTATGAAAAACGTCACACCGTTTGTGTGTCCAGCCAAGCGGGATGTGCCATGGGTTGTGTTTTTTGCGCCACAGGTCAAATGGGATTTGTTCGGGATCTTCGTCCTGGGGAAATTGTGGCCCAAGTTTTACACGCCCGCAAAGTCCTCAAACGCTATCATCCTGACGCGAGTTTAAAAAATATGGTGATGATGGGCATGGGCGAGCCTTTGAATAACTATGATGCGGTCCTCAAAGCACTGGAAATTATTTCAGACGAACGCGGGATAAGCATGACCGCCTCTAAAATCACCATTAGTACCGTCGGCGTCGTTCCCAATATTAAGCGCTTGGCCGAAGAAAAACACCCCTACAGTCTCGCCGTCTCTTTGCACGGTTCCAACGAAGAAGAACGAAGGGCTCTGGTTCCCGTCAGTAAACGCTGGCCATTGGACATGCTGGTTCAAAGTTGTCGCGACTATTGCGACAGCACCGGTAAAAAAATCTTCTTTGGCTGGACTCTTATCGACGACAAAAATGACTCTCCTGAAACCGCTGAACGTTTGGCGCAACTGCTTCAAGGCATGGATGCCCATATCAACCTCATCCCTCTGAATCCTACCGCAGGATACAACGGAGAACCCAGCGAGTCGGGTAAAAAGTTTCAACAAATTCTGAGGCAAGCCGGTTTCCCCTGCACCTTCCGACAGCGAAGAGGGATTGATGTCGCCGCAGGCTGCGGCATGCTCAAGGCAACCAAAGTGAAAGCGTCCTAACCCTCCCTCCCCTCTCCCCAAACGACGCTTTCCGACATATCTTCCTGTCATGCCCTCACTCCTACACAACCTGAACTTCTTTCGTAAACACAAGTTGTTTCTAACTGGGGTCACGGGCCTCTACTGGTTGTGGACGCTCACAGGACTCGGATTATGGACCCTCCTTCCCGGCATGCAAGGGCATGCCATTTTGGCCCTGCCCCATCCCCTGCTTTTCGGATGCCATCTATTGTGCGGGATCCTCCTGCTTTGGTTTCAAAAACATCCCCCCTTGCGGGCACTTACAGCCCTTTGTGTAGGATACGCGCTCCTCTACCCCTTCTCTTCGGTTCTGGCCTCCAATCTCTTGTTCTATCTTTCGCCTTTATGTGGCGCACTTGCCCTCCACCATCTATCGAAAAAGTACGAAGCATATCCCTTAACGACTCCTCAAGTCCCCTTTTCCTTTAAAGAGCAAAGCATTTGGTTCATCGGAGCCGCATTGCTTTTTACAGTCATGGGCGTGCACTTTACCCGACAGGTAGGCGAACATTCCGGGGATGAAGGACACTACATTTTACAAGCACAAAGTCTTCATCAAGATGGAGATCTAGATATTAAAAACAATCTGAAGCAACACCCCGCTTTTGATCAGAGCAAAAGTCCCGAGTATTACCATATCGCAACGACGTCTAAAGAACATAACTGGTACTCCTGGCACACCCCGGGCCTCTCGATCCTGCTTTCCCCCGTTATCGATTCATCTTTATGGGCAAGACACGCCCTCTTGGGTATCATTTCTTCCCTCGGCCTGCTAGGCACGCTGCTCTTGGCCATGCAAATGGGTGCAACCCGATTCTATGCCCGCGCAGGGGTATGCATGCTCGGCGGAAGTATCTTTTGGGTGGTGTACTCCTGCCGCACCCTCCCTGAAATTACCGGAGCAACCCTCGCCGTTTGGGCATGCCTTTTCACCTTAACCCAAGGGAGAAAACCTTGGTCTAGCGGAATTCTTACCGCCCTTTGCATCGTTAGCCTCCCTTGGATTCAAACCCGTTTTATCCCGCTCGCGGTAATGGCCATGGGCGCATATGGTCTCTACGGATTGCTCAACAAACCCGAACGATGGATACCTAAACTCTTTCGCCTCGCGCTCTTCACCTTGCTTTGTCTGGGGGGATTCGCGGCTTTCATGCTCTTTCAACACAGCCGATATCAAGGCGGTAGCGCATACCCCGTAGAAGATTTGTTATTCTCCCTCCCCATGGGATTATGGCATACATTGGGCAGTAACCGGGGCATCCTCATCTACTTCCCTCTCTTTGCAAGCGCCGTCATGGCCGGGGCTTCCTGCTGTTGGATGCGCAACAAATCCCCCGGATTCTGGATCCCGCTTTTATACCTCTGTTCCATTTTTTTCACCAGTTGTGCAACCAAATGGTTCACGGGAGGCAGTTGCCTTCCCGGCCGTTTTCTCGCCGTCATTTTGCCCGTACTGATAGCCCTGCTTGTAGCCAACCTGCATAAATTCTCATCCCATTTTAAGCTACTCACTTATTATACAGGATTGTGGTCCGTTGCATTCACCCTGTGGATGTGGCCGTATTTATCGAGTTTCCAAAAATCGTTCAGCACCCCTTATCGACTGGACCTCGTGCACCCCATGCTCAACAAGCTCATCACCTTTTATTACGACCCATATTTACAGGCCACTCTCTTCCCTGCAGTTTTGTTGTATCTGTTATGTTTGCTGTTCATTCTATGCCCCAAACTTCCAAGTAAATGGGCCATTGCCAGTAGCGTAGTGGTCGTCATAGGATATCTGTTTACCGCCACGAATTCTCCTGAAAATTTCCGCCACGGAAACCAAGCACCCAGCCCCACGCAAGTAGCGGCACTGTTGCAGAAATCATCTTACACCCGCAGCCTCTTATGGGATAAACGAAAAGACCCAGCACCCAGCGACCTCTTCCGGTTTAGCGATCGATTTGCAGGCCGCAAAGCCTACCCCTCACGCGTCACCTTAAAAGACCTCGGAACCCGCCAACAAAACCAAACCCTCTCCCTACCTCACATCGACATAAACGACTGGGAACAAAGAGATTATCGTTGGGCAACGCTGCTCTCCCCCTTCAAGGTCCCCCCAGGTCAAATGGCTTTTGCAATACAGGGGCAACTAAACGGAAATTGCAGAGGTGAGCTCGTGCTACGTGAAGGAAACCAAACCCTCCTGTCCTTTCCCATCACATCCCACGCCCCCTTCCACAAATCTGCCCTGATTCAAACCCAAGGAGATGGAGATATCTATCTCCTCCTGAGACTCGAAGGCGAGGATGGCAACATGGACATCGAGCAGATCCACTGGAGTCCAGCTCCTGCGCCATTACTGCAAAAACTCCACCTTCAGCTTCCCCTCTAAACGCTGTTATTCCGTCATCGCCACCGCGGAACGATCCCCGGGTACCGTTTGCCGAAACGTTACCACCAACGGCTCATGATCCGAGGCATCCAAATCTAAAATTTGCGCCGAAACCACTTCCATTCCCCGATAGAACACCCTGTCCAAGGGGAGTTCAGGATCAATACCCAAAATGGAGTTCCACCATCCATGATCCCCCGTTTTGCGCACACCTTCAAAGGAATCAACTTCCTCCATGCCTAACCCTGACGCTAATTCCCGTAAATACTCATCCCGCTCGCGATTCCAGGTGTTGAAATCACCAGCAAAAATCATCGGACCCTGATGCAATTTCATTTTGGCGTGTAAAGTTTCCAATTGACGAATAAAACGCTTGGGCTCCCCTTTTTCAAAATTGAGGGCATGCACATTGACCGCCAACAATTCTTCACCACCCGGCAGGGGATATAAGGTCATTAAGGAGGTTTTAGGGACCGTAACGCCCAACTCTAAACTTTTGGAACGAAACGCTTCCCTTTCAATGGGTTCTACAGATGCGGCGGTAAACACCCCTACTTCTGAATCTTGGCGCAAAGGGTGATGCCAGGCCACCGCAAGCGTACCTTCAAGATGCGGCACATCTATGGAACCTGGTCGAGCTTCCTGTAAAAACACCAAGTCGGGCTGAACATCCATCAAGGTTTGCTCTAAATCAGCAGGCATATCCGGATGTTTGCTTTTATGCACATTCCAACTCAACAACGTAAATTCGTTGTCCTCTAAATGCGTAGGAGGCATCTTATATCCCTTCACCTGCATAGAACCTGTCGACGCACAGGCCGAAAGAATCATCAGCAACAACACTCCCAAGATTCCCAACAAAGAAACACCGGGCAGACGCCAGCGCTTCGCATAATACTTTATGAATTTTAACATGATAACCACTTATGAATAAAAGATTTACGTATTTCTAAGTGATCACCACCTAAAAAGTGCTTTTAACTCAGACCCGTTAATCACGGAACTGTTCAATCTTTAGGACAATTCATATTGAGAACCACCTGCGAATAATACCAGGACGCGCTGCTCCCAAATGGATTTATCAGACCAGACAAAACACAACCGGCCCTCCCTCACAAAACATTTCAGATCCATCCTCTCACGAACCACAGTGATGGACTCGGAGGAACAGGCCTGGCCTCCCCACCACACAAGTTCCCCCTCAAAGCTTGAATGTATCCGCTATTTCATTAAGGGAAGCCCACTCATTTAACCCCCCTTAAGGAAATCTATGAACATTTTAGTTTTATCCGGTGATGGCATTGGCCCTGAAGTTTGTGACGAAGCGGTAACCACGCTCAAAGTTTTGGCCGAAAAGAAAGGTGTCGAAATCAACTTTTCTACTGACCATGCGGGAGGTTCAGCCATTGATACCTATAACGACCCCATGCCCGATTCGGTGATTGAGAAAGCCAAAGCCTCCGACGCCGTATTGCTTGGCGCTGTGGGTGGGGAAAAATGGGATCACCTCACTGGCGCTATGCGTCCAGAGTCCGGTTTGCTTAAAATTCGTAAAGAGTTGGGTGTATTCGCCAACTTGCGTCCCGTAGCCGTAACTCCTGCTTTAGCCGACGCCTCTCCTCTTCGCCCTGAAGCCATTGCGGGCACCGACATGTTGGTCGTTCGCGAATTAACGGGTGGCATTTACTTTGGCGAACCACGTGGACGTTCGGGCGAAGTCGGAAACGAAACCGCTTTCAGTACCATGGTCTACAGCACCTCCGAAATTGAGCGCGTTGCCCGCGTGGCCTTCACTTGGGCCCGTCGTCGTGGCGGACGCGTTTGCTCAGTAGATAAAGCCAACGTATTGGTAGTCTCTCAACTCTGGCGCGATGTGGTCACCGCACTGCATGCCAAAGAATTTTCAGATGTAGAACTCACGCATATGTATGTCGACAACGCCGCCATGCAGTTGGTGGTACGTCCTAGTCAGTTCGACGTCATTTTGACCGGAAACCTCTTCGGTGATATTCTTTCCGACGCCGCCGCCACATTGGGCGGTTCTTTGGGACTATTACCTTCCGCCTCAGTCGGTGGCCCCGTGGGTCTATTCGAACCCGTACACGGTAGCGCACCTGATATCGCCGGACAAGGCATCGCCAACCCTGTTGCGATGTTGTTAAGTACCGCCATGATGATGGATGAGTTATCCCAGCCTGAAATTGCAACAGCCATTCGCAGCGGTGTCAACAGCGCCTTGGATGCAGGATTGCGCACCGCGGATCTACACCGCGAAGGCAGCACCACCAAGGTCAGCACTTCAGAAATGGCCACCCACATCCGCGAAGCAGCCCTTAACGCACTGTAAGTTATCGGTATGCAAGCCCCCTCCTCCAACGTCCGGCCTTTACTCATCACTTTTCATTGCGGGATTTATTTCCTCTATTTCGCTGTGTTTATGATGAGTATTTCCAACAGCCGGCTGGAGGAACATTTCAACCAAATAGGGCCCGGATTCATTCGCAACATGCTCATTCTTATGAGCATTTGCTTTGTGGGCTATATCGGTCTGTGGAATCAGCGTCGCTGGGGTATCCTCCTGCTCATCCTTGCAGGAATCCCGCTCTGCGCTTATGGATTCATCGTCAAAGCGCCTATTCCCATAAACTTCTTTCCCTTAATTGCGGCCATCACCTGCTTGCCTTTTTGGCCCATTCTGAAAAAACCTTAAGTTCACGGTCAAAAAACTCTCGCCCTCAGCGTCCAAGACCTTCATACTCAAGGTCTACACCTGCAGATAAGAGATATATTTATGACCCCGATAAACCGCCCCCTTCAAGTACTGGTTCTGGACGATGATGATAAAATCCTCCGCTTACTTAAAATCTTCTTACGCCAGCTAGGATACCAAGTCACCACCGCCCCCAATGGACGTGAGGGTGTGCAAATGATGCTCGAAACCTGCTTTGACTTGATCATCGCAGACATCCAAATGCCGGTCGTAGACGGATATCAATTTGCAAAAGAAGCTCTGCGCTTATGGCCATGGGAAAAAATCATTTTATGCACCGGACGCATTAATTCAGAGGTCAAACAACGCGCCTCTGATTTAGGCATCACCACCCTGCTCGAAAAACCCTTAAGCTTCAACACCCTCGAGTCTGCGATTCAAAGCGTCTGCGGTAGCAAAAACATTACCACAGCAGAAGCGGGCCTATTGGAACTCAATAAAATGGGCGTCGAATTAAGCCATCTGCGCAAATTCACCCATCAAGTCACTGCTCACAACCACTTCGGCAAAATCCTCTCGGATTACCCTCAACTCCTCTTCAAAGTCATTCCCTGTGCCGCTGCAGGAATTTTTGGTATCGATGGCGATTATAGTAAACTTTGTGTCTATTCCGAAGACCCGGTCGACCCTCTCTTCTTGGAAGAAATATCAACAAAGATCCAAAGTCATATTGAGTTTTTCAGCGGGAATTCTCTCCCAGGCATGCCCAAACCTGAAGTCAAAGCCCTCAAGCCTAATAATGCATGGTTACAATCAGATACGCATTACGCCCTGATGACCCCCATTTCCGGACAACGCGATGCTAAGGGCATTCTGTTCCTTATCCTTGAAGGTACTCAATCGGCCCCTCCTCCGCAACTGAACTACTTAAATGTGTGTGCTCACCATTTATCCACCTTGCTTGAACTCACCGACAGCTTCCAACGCAGCGCCATTTTCCATCCCTTGACCGGCCTCTACACCCGCGCATATTTGGATGAACAAATTCAAGCCGCCTGGGATCTCGCCGTGATGAATAAACACAGCATGGGGCTCTTGAGTTTGGATTTAAACGAATTCAAAGCTATCAACGAACAGTACGGCTATCCCGCGGGAGACGAGATCCTCAAAAGCATTGCCACCTTAATCACCTCTCACCTCCAACCGACCGAGATTGCTGCCGTGCGGGGGGGGGACGAATTTTGCATCCTTATGCCAGATGTCACCACCGAACGGGCCCAATCCTTAGCCCGGGCCATCGTGGCGGGGATCGAAAACCTGACACCTGTAATCGATTCTGTTCCTGTAAAACTTTCCGCCTCAGCCGGAGTGGCCATCACCTTGGATCAACATGGCATCACCTCCAGCTCTCAATTGGTCGAATGTGCGGAACAAGCCCGCTTTGTCGCCAAACGCTCCGACAAAATTTCCATATCCTCTTGGACAGAATTAAAAGCCTCCGGTCAGGCCAGCTTCAATTTGCACTCCGTCTTGGTTGTAGATGATGACCCCCAAATCTGCCTACTCATTCAGCGCTTACTGAATAAAAATATGTATGAAGTCATGAGCGCGACATCAGTGGCAGAAGCCATGTCGCTTCTGGAACAGGGCAACCGATTTGAAGTCATGCTCACCGATTTAGGGCTCCCTCTACAAGATGGTACGGAAATGATCCGTCTGGGCCAAAAGGTCGATCCCAACATGATTTCCATCGTCATCAGCGGAAACATCTCAAACGAATCCGAACAACAACTCCGCCAACGCGGAGCATTTGACGTGCTCAAAAAACCATTTGTTCCTGAACAACTTCGTACATCTGTCGGAAACGCCGTCGATCAATACACCCGTTCCGTGCGCAAAAACACTGAAGCATAACCCCAACACTCCCACTCATCATGCGAATAGCGGTGCAGGGGTGCAAACATCACATCTGCAAACCTCGCATACACAGAGAACGGATCAGTCTTGTTCACCTTCAGGCACAAAAGATAAAGCCACACCGTTGATGCAATATCGGAGCCCCGTGGGTTCAGGTCCGTCGTTGAATACGTGACCCAAGTGACCGTCACACCGGGCGCAATGCACTTCGGTTCTCACCGAAAAGAAAGAGCGATCTTCTTTCACACCGACCGCTTTTTCATTGATCGGCTCATAAAAACTGGGCCACCCTGTGCCACTTTTAAATTTGCTACCCGAGGCAAAAACCGGATTCGCACAGCCCGCACATACAAACTGCCCTTCACGATTTTCATTCAATAACGGACTCGAAAAAGCGCGTTCAGTCCCCTCTTCGCGCAACACGCGATACTCCTCTTTGGTGAGGACGTCCTTCCATTCTTTGTCCGTCACCCCATCAACCTCTTTCTCCTTCGCAAAGGAGGAAAAGGCAACGCAAAAACAAAAAACTGGAAACAGGATTTGGGGTATTTTCATAACTTCAAAGTACTACTCTTTTGTAAATGGTCAAAGATTCCACTTGGTTTTTTCCACAAATAGACTACTTGAAGCTCCCTTTTATACCCTTTACACCCTTTCCCGGAGCCCCTCGTGACCGCCCCCAGCATACGTAATATTGGAATTATCGCCCATGTAGACCATGGCAAAACCACTCTCGTGGATGCCATGCTGCATCAGGGAGGAGTCTTTCGTGAAAACCAAGACGTGGCCGAACGCGCCATGGACTCTATGGATCTCGAACGTGAAAAAGGCATTACAATTAAAGCCAAAAACGCGTCTCTAGAATGGAAAGGCACCAAGATCAACATCGTGGATACCCCCGGACATGCCGACTTCGGCGGTGAAGTGGAACGTATTCTTAAAATGGTAGACGGTGTAATTCTGTTGGTAGACGCCACAGACGGCCCTCAAGCCCAGACCCGTTTCGTATTGCGCAAAGCCTTGGAGCAAAACCTGAAATTGATGGTATTGGTCAACAAAATGGATCGCCCCACCGCTAACCCGATGAAAGTGCACGACATGGTCTTGGACCTGTTGCTCGAATTGGATGCGACCGAAGAACAATTTAACGCAACCTTCCTCTACGGCAGTGCTTTAGGCGGATACGTGGTCAAAGAACTCGAAGACTCACGCGACAACTTGGACCCCTTGTTTGACTCCATTATCGAGCACATTCCTTCCCCCGAGACCCAACCAGACGCTCCGTTCCGCATGTTGGTAAGTAACCTCGACTGGAACCCCTACGTCGGTCGTATTGCCATTGGTTGCATGCGCGAAGGATCCATCAAAAAAGGAGAGCCCATCCGTCGTTTACCTCACGACACCAATCCTGAGAGCGGCTCGGTTATGAAACTTTACGGTTTCACCGGCATGGGACTCAGCGAAATCGAATCTGCAGAAGCAGGTGAGATTGTGGGCATTGCGGGATTTGAAGATGTATTTATCGGCGAAACCCTTTGCAAAAACGAAGATCAAGCCAAACTACCCCATACCGCGATCGACCCCCCCACCCTTCAGATGCAGTTCTGCGTCAATGACGGCCCTTTCACCGGTAAAGAAGGCAAATTTCTTACTTCACGTCACTTGCGCGACCGTTTGCAACGCGAAATGTACACCAACGTTTCCATGAACGTGAAAGAATCTGAAACCGGTGCTTCCTTTATCGTTCAAGCCCGTGGTGAATTGCAGATCGCCGTCCTCATGGAAACCATGCGTCGCGAAGGATTTGAAATGCTGGTCTCTCGTCCTGAAGTAATTATTCATATTGATGAAAATGGACAAAAAACCGAACCCTACGAAGATGTGTGGTTGGACATTCCAGAATCAAGCCTCGGTGATTTGATGCAATCCTTGGCCTCCCGTAAAGGTGAGATCACCAACATGGAACATCAAGGAAGTCGCGTACTGTTGCAAGCCGTCTGCCCTACACGTGGTTTGATCGGAATCGATGGCTACCTCACCAACCTCACCAGTGGTGAAGGTGTTTTGAGTCACATGTACAAAGAATATGCGCCCATGGCCGGTGAAATTCCCTCTCGCGTAACCGGCGCTTTGGTTTCCGGTGCACAAGGAACCTCAACCGCCTACGCCTTGGATACCATTCAAGAGCGTGGACGTCTGTTTATTGGCCCGGGTGAAGATGTGTATGACGGCATGGTCATTGGCGAAAGCAGCCGTCCTGGTGACCTGCCCGTGAACCCTACACGTGCAAAACAAATGACCAACGTTCGTGCCTCCGGTACCGACAAAGCCATTATGCTGGAGCCCCCCACCAAGCTTTCTTTGGAAAAAGCGATTGAGTTCATCGCTGATGATGAGTTTGTAGAAGCCACCCCATTGAACTTACGTATTCGTAAAAAAATCTTGGATCCCACCTTGCGGAAACGCCAGAGCCGGGCTTCCAAAAAAAGCTAAGCCTCCCTCTATCCTTTTAGGATATGGACCAACCCACAACGACCAAACTTGGTCGTTTGTGGGTCTTTTTCTGCCCCATTAAGCCCGTGCCCCCGCCCTGCTAAATTTCTACTGCGATGCCAAAGCTTCTAACACCTTAAGATCTGCCCGACTAAAGGGATAGGCTTCACATTCTGCAAGCGTTACCCATCGGAAGTCCGCACAGTCAATCGCCTCCGGTTCATCCCCTTGCCAGCGACAGTGATGCACCCCCATGCGCAAGTGAAAGTGCGTGTACGTATGCTTCACCTTGATCAATTCGTCCCCCACCTCCACCTTTAGCCCTAATTCCTCCTCTAATTCACGCGCAATACAGGCCTCGATACTTTCATTTTTCTCAATTTTTCCTCCAGGAAACTCCCACATTCCCCCTAACATTCCGCTTTCATTGCGTTGAGCGATCAAAAAGGTATGTTCATCCCGCCACACCACACCCGCCCCCACCTGAACGGTTGGAATTTTGGGTTTTTTGGATTTATACGGGAACAAAGATACCTCCCCTCGCTTGTGCGCCCGACAAATCGAAGCCAAGGGACAACAGTCACATTGTGGATTCCGAGGCGTACAAACCGTAGCCCCCAACTCCATCACCGCTTCATTCAACTGTGCAGGGGGATGCGTCGCCAAAAACCGTGTAGCCAAATTCTGCAAATCCTTCTTCACCTGAGGCTTACGAATATCATCGCTAATCGCACACAGCCGCGTCAATACCCGCTCCACATTTCCATCCAATACGGCATAAGATTTTCCAAACGCTAAACTTAAGATGGCCGCCACCGTATAAGGTCCGACCCCCTTCAAACGCGACAACTCATCCACCTGCGAAGGAAGCTCTCCACCAAATAATGCCACCACTTGCTTCGAAGCCGCATGCAAATTGCGCGCCCGCGCATAATACCCAAGCCCTTCCCAACACTTCAACACCTGCTGCTGATCGGCCGCAGCCAAGGCTTTCACCGTGGGAAAACATGCCATCCACCTTAAAAAATAGGGTATAACCGTCTCCACGCGCGTCTGCTGCAGCATGCACTCGGACACCCACACCGCATAAGGATCTCGATTCAGTCGCCAAGGAAGTTCTCGTGCATTTGCCTCAAACCAAGGTAACAAGTCTTTAGAGACCGTAAGCAAACAATTTTTAGGCAATCGATACGTCATGATAAAGTGATGATATTTTCAGAATAGTGTTTGACGGAGGCGGTCTGGAAACCATAAGCTGACTCAGTTAATTTAAAGCAGAATCCCCAAAAGACCCAGCGGAGACCCCATGGCTAACAAGAAACGTAAGACCTTACAAATTAAACGTCCTGACCCGAATTCCGTAAAATCCAAGAAGAAACCTCTTCCCAAAGTGAAGATGGACCAAAAAGCAGCCACCAGCGCAGTGGATACGGATGAATTGGCATCCATGGGCCCCTCTACGGCAAAAGTCAAACGCCCGGGTGAACACAATATCGACACCAAAGGACAAACGACCCGTATTGCCTTGCCCGATGAAGACAAAATCCGCAAAGCACGACGTGCCAATGCCACCCAAGATTTAAAATTAGAAAAAGCACTACCCAGTGCACAGCAAATTGCGCATGCACAAAAAAGTGCAACCATGCCGATCATGATCGATACGGAAAACGTGGAAGAAAGCAGCAGCAGCTCCTTGAACACCACGTCTCACACAAATCTCAGTATAGACCGGACCATGGAGATTGATGAAGATGCCCTCTCCACATCTAAGATCGATAGTGACCTGGCAAAGGCCGGACAATCTGCACCACAAAGCGATCAAACCATGGAAATTGATCCTGCAGCACTGTCCACAGGCAACCTGTCCAATGAATTGGAAGATGCAAAACAAATAGCTCCCGACAGTGACAAAACCATGGAAATTGATCCGGCGGCCCTGTCTTCCGGTAACATTGATAAAGTTGAAGATCCTCAAGCAAAAGCGTTAGCCGAAGCCAACAAAACCAATACCTCCGATCAAACCATGCAGATCGACCCTGACGCATTGACCACAGGGAACATCGATAAAATTGATTTGGAGATCACCAGCACCCCCACCGCAGATCAAACCATGCAAATTGATCCTGAAGCCTTAGCTACAGGAAACATTGACAAAATAGAAGATCCTCAAGCGGAAGCTTTGGCAAATGCAAACAAAAACGTTTCGTCTGACCAGACCATGGAAATCGATCCGGAATCATTAAAGACCGGAAATATCGATAAAGTGGAAGACGCACAGAACGCAAGCCCACTGGTTTCCGACCAAACCATGGAGATTGACCCCGAAGCATTAAAAACGGGCAACATCCAAAAAATTGAAAAAACAGACGCGATGATGTCGATGGAAACCATGCAAATGGAAGCCATTCATGATGACGAAATCGAACTCGCGCTTCAAGGCCACGGAGATACGGACGAAGTTGAGCCCACCAGCGACTTAACTCTTGAAGAGATGAAAGAATCCTTCAACGCCCAGACCATGGAAATGGATCCCAAAGCGATTGCAGACCTTCAAGCAAAGAAAAATACAGCAGACTTTGGTGATCTCGACATGGATCCTGAAGAGTCACGCTCGCAAACCATGGACCTCTCAAGCAGTCGTCCTAAAACCATTATGATCAAGCGGCCCTCCAAAAAGGCCCCCGCCTCCTCGAGCACCCCCACAGTAAAAGCAGTCAGACCTGACGCCGTTACCGTCCGCACCGCACGTCCTGTTACCGCACAACCTTCCACCGCGAAAAGTGAAACCAGTCGTATCGATGTGCCAGACGGAGCCGCCAACAAAGAAGGCAAAACTATTAAACTGAGACGACCCTCCGGTGGACCAAGCGCAAGCAAAGCCCCCGTCTCACGCCTTGCAGGTGACGCAGGCCTCAGCATCAATGAAGACGGCAGCATCACCTCTATTGCAAAAGCTCAGAAAACCTTAGGGGGCGGATGGTTGGCAGTCGCCATCATTACGTTCTTGCTCTCACTCGGAGCAATTTGGTCCATTATGGCTCAAAACAATCCTGACCTCCCCATGCCCGGCCGATTGGTCAGCGGGAACACGCTGATTGCACAACAAAACTAAGCAGCCCTTTAACAAAAATTATTTTTATGAGCGGACTGGGTTGACCCAGTCCGCTTTACGCTTATCTTGAAGCTTCATTATCAAAACATAGGAGAAATAGAACATGGCAGGCAAAACGATTGAAGTCAGACAAGACAACTGGGAATCCGACGTAGAAAAATCCTCAATCCCCGTATTGGTAGACTTTTGGGCAGAATGGTGCGGCCCCTGTCGTGCGATCATTCCTACACTGGAACAGCTCGCTGACGAATACGAAGGAAAATTGACCGTTGCAAAAGTGAACGTTGATGAAAATCGTGAACTTGCGCAAAAATTCGGCGTTCGCTCCATCCCCTTCTTGCTGATCATTAAAGACGGCGAAGTGGTTGAAAATATGGTAGGCGCCCTCGGCAAACCCGAGTTCGTCTCCAAGATCGAGCCTCATCTGTAAAAGTTAATTTTTACTGATACTGCAAAACCCTTCAGGTAACTGAAGGGTTTTATTTTTTTGGGAGGAGAGCAGTAAAGTATTCCAGAGGCGTCGATTATAAAGTGAGCACAGAGGACCTCGTGAGAGGTCGAGGAATACCCCTCGTCAAGACCACCAGCAGCAACAGCCATTCCCACACCATCAAAAAAAAAGCCCTCTCCTTTTCAGGAGAAGGCTTTAGGCTTATTATCGAAAAATCGATTACAGCAAGGTCGTGCCAACGGTGAAGTAGAAATCTTCGTCAACTTCCAATACTTTGGAGTCGGTTTCGATTACATACGCAACACCAAAGGTCACAGAGTAGTCAGACTCAGGAATGCCAACATCAAGACCGGCAACGAGTGTAATGTGAGAAAATCCGGAATCACCCTGGTCTGGGTCGGAATATCCCACGGTTGCACCCAATCCTAAGGCAACGTTTTCAGCAACATCTACACCATAACCCAAGTCAAGGGCAATGTAGAGACTGTCTTTAATGCCACCATCAATTCCGTAGAAGAAACCGATGCTCAAATCAACGGGCAAATCTGCAGCAGCAAAGCTGATGTAGGGCTCGCGATCGGCTTCCGTTTCAGAACCGGGATAGGTGTATTCAGTATAACCTACTTCAATAGCAATTGGACTTTCTTCGCCGGTGGGAATCGTCACACCAAAGAAGTAATCAATTTCATCAAATTCTGATGAATCTGTATTGAAGTTAGCCCAAGTACCTACGGTAGTAGATTCACCGAAAATAACGGTGTCAAAACCTGGCTGAACGTTTACGTCGTCATTGATAGTCGCACCACGGAAAATGTAGGCGGAATTAACATCTACAGCAACCTGAGCGGAAGCGGTTAATGCAACAGCTGCAACAGCAGCACTGGTTAAAGCAATGAATTTCTTCACTGTCATAATATTCTCTCTCTTTTTTTTGGTTTTTCTTTGAGTGATCCAATTCACTGGAACTAAATCACTTGTTCGATTTTTGTTAGTATTAAATGTTAATATGATTAAGATTTTCAAGTTGTAAAGCTTCAATTCTCATTATTGGGAAAGTTATAAACAAGTTACCCTACGGCATCCTGTCCGGTTTCTCCCGTACGAATCCGAATACAATCGGCCAAATCCATGATGAAGATCTTTCCATCACCAATCTTGCCTGTACGCGCACCCGCAATGATGGCGTCAATCGTGGTCTGAACATAAGGTTCAGTTACCGCAATTTCGACCCGCAATTTTTTAAGTAAATTGACTTCAATATCCGCACCACGATAAGTTTCGTGATAGCCCATCTGCTGACCACACCCCAAGGCTGTCGTCACAGACATCTTCACCACTTCTTTTTCAAACAAGGCCTGTTTCACTGCGTTGAGACGATGAGGCTGAATATAGGCAATAATTAATTTCATGAGTTTTTCTCTTTAATAAATAGGTTTGGGTTTAAATGGGATCATTGTGTGGTGAAAATCTGGAAGCCGTTATACGCCTCCATGCCATGCTCACCAATATCAAGTCCACCCAACTCTTCATCTTCACTCACTCGGATACCCATTGTAAGTTTAAGCAGTGCAAAGATCGCAAAGGCGCTAAGGAAAGAAACTACACCATAAGCAACCACCCCTAACAACTGTATATGCAAAGCAACGGTTTCCGGAGAGAAAATCGCAACCGCAATCGTCCCCCACACCCCACAGAGAAGATGCACGGAAAGCGCCCCCACCGGATCGTCCAACCTTAAGCGGTCAAATAAACTTACCCCCGCCACAACCAGGACCCCACTGATCAAACCGATCCAAACGGCATCCATCACCCCCACAACATCTGCACCGGCAGTTACACCGACCAAACCAGCCAAGGATCCATTGAGCGCCATGGTTAAATCAGGCTTACGAGAATGAATCCAAGACGTAGCGATCGCAGCCAATACACCCGCCGCAGCCGAGAGCGATGTGGTCACAAATACTTTGGAAACCATTTCAGCGTCGGCACTTAATACCGATCCTCCATTAAATCCGTACCACCCAAACCACAGCAGAAATACCCCAATGGTCGCTAATGGAAGATTATGCCCCATAATAGGCTTCACTCTGCCATTGACGTATTTACCAACCCGGGGGCCTAAAAGCATTACCCCCGCCAAGGCCGCCCAGCCCCCCACAGAATGCACCAACGTGGAGCCCGCAAAATCATAAAAGCCTTTGTCATGCAACCACCCATAGCCCCACTTCCAAGACCCCATCCAAGGATAAAAGAATCCTACAAAGATTGCAGAAAAGATAAGAAAACTCGACAGCTTGATACGTTCAGCCACCGCACCAGATACAATCGTTGCACAGGTAGCCGCAAACATGGCCTGAAACAGAAAGTCGGTCCAATAGGTATAATTACCATCGGCATACGTTAAAGGATTATAGCCCTCTTCAGGACCAATACCCCACTTGACAAATCCGAACCACTCGTTGCCTGCTGTTCCCGCAGCCGCCACCGCTTCAGCATCCTGCCCATCAATAAACCCGGGATACATTAAACTGAATCCACAAATGGCATACGTCATCAACCCCAACGACAACACCCCACAATTTTTAAACAAAATGTTTACGGTATTTTTGGAACGGGTTAACCCCGCTTCCAATGTAGCAAATCCTAAATGCATAATGAAAACCATAAAGGTCGCCACCATCATCCAGGTATTATTTGCACGAAGGTTTACATCTTCAAGTGTGAGGTCTGCAGCCTGCAAGTGGGGCAGAAAAACCACAAGAGCGACTAAAAAGTAAATGGGTTTCATATCATATTTTCGTGTTAAACTGTTAGACTAAAATCTTCCGACGGGTGGGTTATGCGAAAATACATAGCAGACTAGATGCCAAGTTTTACAAAAACCCAACAATACACTATTATAAACCTATATAAGTTCATTTATATGTAAAATTTATCTTTTGCACCTTTCGTTGCAGAACATTTATGTCTTAAAAAGTTATACATTTTACATTTTCGTACGACGTTAATATTTTTATTAACCCATAAATATATCAGAACAGCTTGCACTCTACGAAATCAACTCCATGCATACTACTATGAACCACCTTTTATTCATCTGCGCCATGATCATAGGGCTCTGCATTCCTCTCTCCGCTCAACCTCCCGCCACGCCCCGTCCCTCACCTTGGTCAGCAGGTGTTTTCGTTGCAACCGATTCCCAACCCTACGCCGGAGCCAGCCGTAAGGTCAGAGTCCTCCCTTATGCCAGCTACCGAGGAGAACGTCTGGTCTGGAACGGCCCCCTTCTTCAATACAAAATACAGCAAAGCAAAAAATCGAGTTTTGCCGTACATGGTCTACTTCAATTCGCAGCTTATGACGAAAATGACGCACCCATTCTCGAAGGCATGGGCGATCGCCAAAACACCTTACTCGCCGGCATCGACTGGACCTACCGCCCCTACCCTCCTCTTATGCTTATCGCCTCCTTCGATACCGATATCCTCGGGGTATATAACGGACAACAAGTGACGCTCGGCCTGCAACATGCCATCGGCCGCCCCTGGAATACATTTTCGGGATCCGTAGGCGCAGGCCTGCTCATACAGGACCAAAATTGGACCCGTTACTTCGTCGGCGTACCTACAAACAAAGCTACACCCGAACGGCCTGCATACGCCCCTTCCGAAAGCTTCCACCCCTACCTTTCCGCGCAAATTCTACTTCGCTTTAACCAAGACTGGGCCCTGTTTAGCTTGGCCAGGGTCGAATTTCTAGACGAGACCTGGCGTGATTCGCCCTTAATTGGCGATGACTACCGACTGATGATCTACTCTGCGGTCAGCTACACCTTTTGACCTCACAGATACCCTCAAGCCCACACAAGGACGGGATAGCCGCACACAGCGCACTACAAAAAACATCCTGAATTTAAAGCAACCCGCCTCCTCACTGAGAGAGACCCTACATCAAACGAACTCCCGGGATGACAATTCACCCTACGCATCCTGAATTTGTCGAAATCTGACCGAAATAGACCCATTATCCACCTCACGGCCACATCATGAGGATTATGAATCTCTTCACAGTAGACTCTTGACTAAGTCACGAGACCCAAGTTACAATTCCAACATGAACACGACACACAAAACTACAGGTTTCACATTGATAGAAATGCTCGTGGTTATCGCCATCATTGCATTGCTCACCTCCTTAACCACCCCCCTCGTATCTTCCGCCCTTAAAAAAGCCAAAACGGCCGCCTGTATGAGTAATTTGCGACAGGCCCATCAGATTTTGATGACCTACTCTGCGGATCATAAAGGGAGAGTGCCCGTCGATTTAAAAATCAACAACTCCAATGCCAACTGGCGCGGCTGGTATCATATTTTATATATGGAGGGCTATATCCCCAACCCCTACAAAGCCGGAAACTATGTAGGGAATACAGGATACAGTTGCCCCCTCAGCGCCAGTGACAAAATTAGCTACAACAACAGCTCACACGGGTATGGCGTAAATATGGGCGCCTGGGATAGAGATGGCGCTCACCCGGAATGGAGACAGCAAGTCGTACGGGACGGAGACGTCTACCAGTATTTGAATTATACAGAAATCGAAAACCCAAGTGATTTCATTTTTATGGCCGACACCGTCAATCTCTACGGCATGGAAGTCGGAAAAGAAGTGCAGAAAGCCCGCTTTGGCGAAGACTGGGCCGCCATCTGGTTGCGACACCAGAAGAAAGCCAACATCCTCTTTGCAGACGGCAGAGTAGCCACCCTCGCCCGGGCAGATCTGGAAAACCTATTGCATACCAATATGCGTCCCCGCGGAGACAAACGTTTTTACGGAGATTAATCTCCATCCCCCTTCCACAGTCCTTACCCCTGCAACCCAAACAGACGCGGGGGTAGGTGGGGACTGTTTACATAACTTTCCCGCACCCACCCCCAAACACGCTCGAAATTATTCGGACGCTGTCCGGAGAAATTCCGAAAGGTTCTGAACAGGATTTTCCTTTAAAAACAACACCATCTGCTCAGCCATCAAGGAGGCACCTTCCTCAGAATAATGACTCCGGTCCTGAGGACTACAGTACAACGGAAGCGAACCGTTCTCCCCCAACTCCAAGAGCAATTGCTTACTCCACCCATTGAGATCAATCACCGGCACATCCAGCTCCTCCCCCACCTTTTGCATCGACAGGGCATAAGGCGTCAACACTTCCCAAATGCCCCCCGGATTGAATACCCGACGATGAGGCGGAGTCACCAAAAGGGGCGTCGCACCAGCATCACGCGCCTCCCTGACAAATTTCTTCAGGTTCTCATAATATTCTGTTTCGGCATCGGTTGACTCCGGTTTTGCTTTATCGTGGCTGTCATTATGCCCAAATTGAATAAAGATATAATCAGGTTTAAAAGCTAAAACACGTTTCCAATCCCCCCGTTCACGAAAGGTTTTGGTACTTCGCCCTCCAATGGCAAAATTTTGAAACAAAACCTCGTCCGTAAACGCGTCCGGCAACATCTGCCCCCATCCTCGACGCGGGCTGCTCAACGGATAGTCTTGAACAATTGAGTCCCCCACCAAGGCCACTTTCACCGCAGCTTCGTGATCTGAAACCATGGCAAAAGAACAGCTGCTCCCCAGGTAACGCTCGGATGTCCTCCAACGCAGAATGACGTCTAGCGCATCCGCATCCCCAGTATCCACCGTCAGCGTGAGTAATTTCCAGGAACTACCACTGTAATCACTTCGAATCCGCTCCAATTCCTTCCGCTCCTTAAGTCGCTTCACCATCACATACGCCGTGCGATCCTCCTCACTCTTCGCCCAGTATGAAATTTGGACACGTTGATTGCTTTCTTTAAGGTATATCCGCTGAACCAAACTCCCATCCCCCACACTGCTTTCCCCCACCGTTACCTGAATTCCCTGTTTCACGCCAAGCGGAAGATCTTCTGTGATCTGAATCATTTTTTGGGCCCCTGCAGGCCCCCGCCATTCAGAAATACTCCCGTCATCAGACATCGTGAGTTCAGGATTAGAAAGCTCAACTGCGGATAAAGCCACCGAAAAACACAGCAGCAGCACCGTAAGAAGCGAGGATAAAAATCGTTGCATCATAATCTCCATCTATATCTATATGTTTAAGAAAAATAACAGAATGACGAAGCAAGTGACTTCATCAAAACAATTGCAGACAGAACCTCTACAAAAGATTAGAGATCTTGTCTGCAACTGTGGTTTTCAGCATACGCCATCGTTGCGCCGGCTTGTTACCTCTGCACAACACCTACCTGTATCCGAGCCCCCAGGCGAATCCAGAAGCACCTCCTCAAAAGAACCCGGTATACGAATTAAGTACGCCGTTTAAAATACAGCCCGAAGAGCAACGCGCCCACCATCAAAGTCAGGGTAGTCGGCTCAGGAATGACCGCGGTTGTAATCAGGACATTGTCCACAAAGGTGGCCGTCGTAACATTGCCCTCGTAAAAGGCCAAGGTGTCAAAGGTAAACGTGTCCGCTGTGGTATCCGTATCCGTCAACGTCACACCATTCAGAGAGAAAGACAAATTGATCGTGGTAGCGTCCGTACGAGTGAGTGTGAACAAAGTCGTGTACCAGGTGTCGTCGGCAAGATTGACGCCATTTTCTGAATTCGTAAGTTCGGTCATTCCATTACTCAACAATCCATCACCTGTTCCACTGCGCTCGGAAAAGTACGTATGCCCTGCAGCAGCGTCCCCAACATTGGTATTCACACGGTAGCCCCCATAATTGGTGAATAACGAGGGATCGATACTTCCGTAATTATCCCCGGTGGCCTGATTCGCAACCCCTCCGGAATCCATCACCCCCATACGGAACTTATAGTTTCCCACCACGGGTGTATCTACTTTCAAGTCAAAACTAACGGTCATGGTTTCATTCACCGCCAAAGTAGTGGATGGAAAATGTCCAAGAAAAGAAGCCCATGAGTTAATAGATTTAATCTCCCCGCCACCAGCAAGCAAGCCACCAGCACTTGATGAATTGTACCACCCCTCTCTCCCGGAAGAAAAATCTTCCGAATAGATCGTTCCTGCAGAAAGAGGAAGAGATGCGATGAGTAAGCTACTGATGCCCGCCAGAACCATGAGGAATCGACGGCTACGAGATATCGAATGAATGAGGGGGGTATATGTTTTCATAATGCCATTATGAAAGGTCCCCCATGACTTAGTCAAAGGAAATTTACCAAATATTTCATTAAAAAATAAGCCTAACTTTCTTAGTTAAGCTCATCTGACTTATGCAAACAACTCAATCGCCCTGTGGCTCAAGGCCTTGCGTGCAAGAGAAGGCAAATCCCGCGCTTTATTTTGATCCTTGCTGAATGTCATTGCCATCCCTTGAATGCTTTGGCATTCGGAAGGTATGCACGCCCTCTCGCTTTCCATCAATCTCGATCTTCTCGCTGAAAATATTCGCAATCTCCGCCAGCAACTTGATCCAAAATCCCAAATTATTTTTGTAGTAAAATCAGATGCCTACGGACACGGGATCCCAGAAATTGTCCGCCGCGCCTATGCAGAAGGGGTCACTTGGTTTGCAGTCGCTTATTTTGAAGAAGCCCTCCAAGTAAGGGAAGCTGCTCCCCATGCGGACATTTTAGTATTGGGCCCCATCTCCCCTGAAGAAGTTCCGGAAAGTATCGAAAAAAATATCACACCCATCGTTGTAGACCCCGATCATGCAAAAACCTTGGCCGGCATCGCAGCCCAACAGGGAAAACCATTACGCGCACATATCAAAATTGATACCGGCATGGGGCGCATGGGCCCTTTGGAATCAGATGATACCTCCGACATTAAAGCCATCCTCAACACCGAAGGACTTGAAATCACGGGCATTTGCAGTCACCTGGCCACCGTGGACCTCAAACGCCCTTGGCTTCAGGAAAAACAACACGAACGCTTCGTTAAAGCCTACACCTTGGCCGAAGCTATTTCCGGACGTCGCCTCATGCGTCACTTTTGTAGCTCCCGCGGAATTCAGTATTACCCTGAATGGGATTACGACGGCGTTCGTCCGGGGATTCTGCTCTATGGCTACGGATGCAATGATCCCCGCATGCGGGTTCAAACCAAACCCCTGCTACAAATGCACAGCCGGGTGATGCAAGTAAAACGAGTGCCGGAAGGTACCCCCATCGGCTATTATTCCTCATACCGTACCACCCGTGCCACTCAAATTGCCATCGTGGGCACCGGATATGCAGACGGATATCTTCGCTCCTTAAGCAATCGTGGAGAGGCCTTAGTCAATGGAACCCGTGTCCCCGTTGTCGGCAGGATTAGCATGAACTGGATCACCCTCGATTTGGGACCAGACCTTGACTGTAAAGCGGGAGACGAAGTGGTACTCATTGGTGCTCAAAACGAAAATGAAGTATGGGCTGACTGGCTTGGACGTCGTGCGGGTACCATTGCCTACGAAATCCTCACCGCCATTCACCCCCGCATTCCCCGTAGCTACTCCTGAGCGTCAACGACCCCAAAGGCGTCAAAACCCTCCCAACCCTCTGATCGAATGTCCAAGGTGTACAGATCGCGTTGCTCATTAGAAAACAAAACATGATGGTCATCTATCCATGTGATCCCTTCAATTTGCAACAGTACCCAAGGCTCAAACAGAAAGCGGCGCCCTCCCTCCTGTAAAAAATGATCCCCCACAGCAGGAGCCTCAAATAGCCACAGCCCTGCAGGCGTCAACACCATTAAATATTTCCCGTCCGGATGCATCGCCGCATCGGTGACCATCTCGCCTAAATCGCGTTGACCCAGAAAAATGGCCATTTGCTTATCTTCCGTCTCCAAATCTTCAATACGGTACAATTTACTAAACGTATCCGAGCGATGTTTGGTTAATACGTATAAATGCCCTTTATAAAAAAACAGCGCCTCACAATCGAAATTCATTTCGGCAGGCGGAAAGGCTTTTTGATCAGGAAATGAAAAATGAAGCGTTTTTTCAACCGTCACCGAAACCGGCAGCTCCCCTTCCGGTTCACGAATCTGGTAAATCTTCAGATCCTGGCGACGGTTAAAATTATTGCCAAACGCTCCAATCCAAATGCGCCCTTCCCCATCTACACACAGCGCCTCCCAATCGAAATTCACCGCGCCGTCGACCTCAACCGCATCCCCGAAGACCTCTCCGGATTCAGTCAGCGGATAAAGTTCAGCCTTCCCCCCACTGTCATTATGCGTCCAATAGAGTCCGGTAATCTTCGAAGATTTACTTAAGCCCGAAGATTCCGTCACCTGAGGGGATACAATCCGACCACTGGGTGAAGGCAGCCTACCTTCTTCCGCTCGCACATGTATAAATGCCATTCCCCAAATCAAAGCACTTGAGGAAAAAGCACTTATACAGGCCTTAAGCTTCATCTCACTTCTTCGGTGTTTTCGAGGGGCTTGATTGAGGATTCTTAACTGACTTCATTTTACCTGTCGAAGTTTCCGCAGAACTCTTCGATGCTTTTTTGGCATCACGACGTTTGGTGTGCGTGGTTTGGTAAATGGAGATCAAGTTACTGGTGGTCCAGTAAAGCAAGAGACCCGCAGGCATGTTGTAACAGATGAACAAGAAGACGATCGGCATCATCATCATGATTTTCTTCTGTTGCTCATCCATATTGCTAGGCGTCAAGCGCTGTTGCAACACCATGGTCGCCCCCATGGTCAGTGGCAAAATATTCACAGGGAAGGTTCCCAAATAGAAAATAGCTTCCTGCTCACTTAAATCTTTGATCCAGAGGAATTCCGCAAAACGCAATTCAACCGCCACCCGCAAAACACCGTACAAGGAAATGAATACAGGGATCTGCACCACCATGGGCAAACAACCGGCCAAAGGATTGACTTTATTGGCTTTGTAGAACGCAGACATTTCCGCATTCAATTTTTGAGGATTGTTTTTGTGCTTTTCTTTCAGCTCTTTCATTTGAGGAGAGAGCTCAGACATCCGCTTCATGTTCTCCGCACCCTTTTGCGTCAAAGGCCAGAACAACATCCGCACCACAAAAGTCAACAGGATAATCGCAATCCCCCAGTTACCGGTAAGGGCATATAACTTGTTCAGCCCCAACATCATCAGTTTACCCAAAGGCACAATGAACTTAAACAGACGGAAATCAATTAACTCCTCTTGCTTGCCCCCCAATGCTTTCAGGTTTTCCATCGAAATAGGCCCCACATAGTAACTAAAGTCACGAATCAACGGAGCTCCAGGCACCAACGCCACCGCATCAAAGCGAACAGAAGGTTGGGCATAACTGATGGCGGCATCACCTTTCTTCCCCGCAGTCGCCCGCAAGGTCAATTCACTCATCATGGTTTCATCCGTTTCATTCAAGGTCAAAACCTGAGTAAAGAATTTGTTTTTCACCCCTACCCATTCCAAGGGCGCTTCAATTTCTTTGGTATAGACGCCATCCACATCACCCACATTTTTCCGTAGCGTCTTCACATAATGCTTCACCCCGGTTGGAGAAACATGCTTGGCATCAATCCCGACAAAAGGTCCAAATTTTTGGGAAATATTGGGCTGCGGATACATGGCACCCAAATATAAATCCACTGGAGAAATCGAAATCAGGGCCCCCGTTTCATTCCGCCACTCTTCGTTGACATCCAGCACGTAGCCATCACCGAGAATATAGGTTCGAATTACCCTCAAGCCCGGTAACACTTCCCGTGAAAATGCAACCGTATTCTCATCAACCCGTGCCACCTCAAAAGCAGAGCTCTGGTTCAGACCCACCATATTGTACATCAGACCCGAAAAAGAGGCCTCTGCAAAATCAAGGGTAACGATTTTCCCGTCTTTCGAGATTTTGTCTTCTAACGTTGCCGGATAATCCAACAAGTCCACCTGACTCACCACCGCACCCAAGTTACTGAGTTCGACCACAATCACGTCATTCTTCAGCACCACAGTTTGCGCTTCTACCAAAGTTTCGACGGCAGGGCTGATCACGTCTGCAGCCTGCGCCCCAGCGGCGACAGGCGCCGCAACCGCTTCCTCAACCGGAGCAGGAGCCGCAGGAACAGGAGGACTATCCACTTCGGCATCAGGCAAAGCCGCAGGGGCCGCCGTCGCAACCGGGACAGGTGCGGCTGGAAACATGGGTTTGAGCACAAATCGGTCAAACGCCAACCATACCGGAATCAGGACAATCAGGACAACAACCAGGGCTAAATCTTTTTTATTCATAGGAAATCTTGTAAGTTCTTAAACTGCTGAACTGCATTTAGGGTCTTCATGCGAACATTGCAACTGTCCCGCACGGATAAAGAGCTTCTCCAAATCAGCATCTAAGGCTGCTTGGGAAACGTTCAAAATTGAATATCGGGCAACTAAAATCACATCATCAGCTCCAAGCAGACGGTGATGATTGAGTCTGAACCACTCACGCAACCGGCGTTTGCCACGACTACGCGCCACTGAATTGCCCACTCTTTTACTTGCGACAACCCCTAAACGCCCACAGGCATCTTCCCCCTTGCGCATCCACAACACGGCATACCTCCCCACCTGCTTATGCCCCTGCGCATAAGCTTCCTGAAACAAAGCGGCCCGCTTGACACGGAGTCTAGCGGGCAGCTCAAATTGCCGATCAATGTGCGGCTTCACAGTCTTGACCGAATCAAGCCTCGTCAGAAACAGTTAATTGCTTCCGTCCTTTACGACGGCGACGAGCTAAAAGTTGACGACCTTTTTTGGTAGACATGCGTGAACGGAACCCGTGTTTACGGGCGCGTTTGATGCGAGAGGGGTTATAAGTGGGCTTCATAGTGAATCCTTAGAAATTAGTTAGAAAAGGAGATGGAGCTTATATGACACAAGTCCGTTGTGTCAATAGCAATTCGAAAGAGAACTCACCTTCCTCCATCCCCCCTCCTCCTCAAAAGCCTCCCCACACACAAATTGAGCTATATTTTTTCACGAATTCCTATTGATTCCTTTGCAATGCAAAGTTACAAGAACCCTAACTCATTACTCCAGCCCCAACCAACGTGGAAACCCCTTTGTCAGTTCACCCCCTTCACGACGCATTACATACTGTGCGCACGCTACGGCGTTCGCTCCTTCAGAAAGAACGCTTTAAAGGCTGGTCGGGCCCCACGCGTATTTTTTCAGGTACATTGGCCTTGGTGGCAGCCCTCATTTCAGAACAAGGCTGGATCCCCCAAACCAACCGCAGTTACCTCATTCTGTGGGCATTGGTATTTCTTTCCGCAGTAATTTTAAATGTAGGCGCCCTCACCTACTGGTTCCTCAACGATCGCATGATCCAAAGAGACACCACCCGCCTGAAACCCATTTTGGATGTCGTACCTCCCCTGGCCGTCGGCGCTTTATTTACCTTGGTGCTCATTTTACAGCGCAACCTCGATCCGCTCTACGGCGTATGGATGTGCATGTTCGGACTTACTAACTTTGCCTCCCGATACGTTTTACCCACCGCCATCGCCTTCGTGGGCATTTTCTACATTGCCGCCGGAGCCCTTTGCCTGCTCATGCCCGAAATCACCTTTCTCCACCCCTTGGCCATGGGACTGGTGTTCTGTGCCGGAGAATGGGCTGGTGGCACAATTTTATATGTCGACGATCGGCGCTATGCCGCATTTTCCCGCCAATTTGCAACCCCCGACGAGGACTAACCCATGGAAATACTCAACAAACCCCTCTGGAACGATTTGGAGAAATCCATTCACGAACCAGCAAGGCTGGCCCTCATCACCCGCCTCTGCGCCGAAAAAGATGGACTTGGTTTCCAAGATCTTAAATCGGAATGTGGCCTCACCGATGGCAACCTCAGTCGACACCTGAAAGTGCTCGAAGAAGCCGGAATCATTCATTTGCACAAAGTAGGGAAAGGACGACGCTCCCACACCTGCGTCAAACTCACCCCCGATGGACGCGAAGCCTTTTTGCGTTACCTGTACTCTCTGGAAAAAGTCCTGCACGGCGCATTAGATGCACTGGAGTTGGACACCGCAGAGTTCCCCGCCGGTCTCCCCCTCGCCGCATCTTAAAACGAATCACTTTTACTGAAGGACACCATGAAAATTGGAATTGAAAGTATCAGCATGTACGTTCCGAGATACGGAATGGATCTTCGCCTCCTTGCCGACGCTCGGAACGTCGACTATGCCAAATATAAACAGGGCATTGGACAGGAATTCATGTCCATCCCCTCCCCCGATGAAGATATCGTCACCATGGGCGCCAACGCGGCCGAACAAGCCATGGAAGGCATAGACCCCCAAAGCATTCGTACGGTTATATTCGCCACTGAATCAGGTATAGACCAATCCAAAGCGGCCGCCATCTACGTGCACAAACTTTTGGACCTCCCCCAAAATTGCCGCACCGTCGAAATGAAGCAAGCCTGCTGCAGCAGCACCTCCGCGTTGCATTTTGCTCTGGCCACCATCGCGCTTAAACCCAACGAAAAAGTACTCATCATCGCATCCGACATCGCCAAATATGGACTCGGATCAGCAGGTGAACCCACTCAAGGTGCTGGTGCCGTCGCCATGGTGATTTCTGCGACCCCCCGCATCCTGGAATTAGGTCCCGATGTAGGCTATTTCACCAAAGATGTAATGGATTTCTGGCGTCCCAACTACAAAGACGAAGCCTTGGTCGATGGCAAATATTCCATCAAAGTTTACATGGATGCTCTCGAACACTGCTGGGAGCATTATCAAGCCGATACCAACGCGGCCTTCGAAGATTTTGATTACTTCTGCTACCATTTGCCTTTTTCCCGCATGGGAACCAAAGCCCATTCTCATTTGGCACGGCAACAAAAAGTCCCCCTTTCCTCTCAAGAACTGCAACGTCAGATCGAACCCTCCTTGCGTTATAACCGCATCACCGGAAATGCCTACACCGCATCTCTCTACATGGGATTACTCAGCCTGCTAGACAGCAAAGAACTCAACCTCGCACATAAAAAAATTGGGTTCTTCAGTTATGGAAGCGGATGCATGGGTGCCTTTTTTGGTGGCACCGTCTTGCCGGGATACCAAGATCACCTCTATCGTTCTGAACGCGAAGCCTGGTTACGTGACCGCAAACACATCAGCTATACAGAATACGTTGAATTCTATACCCATCGCCTCCCCCAAAATGGACACAACTATCGGACCAGCCGCCATCGGAGTGGCTCCTTTCGATTGGCGGGCGTAGAAAACCATCAACGCATTTACGAACGCGTTCCCGCGAGTATGGGTGCCGCAGCTGACAGTGGCAAAGCCCTTGCCGCTGCCCCGGCAGTCTAAGGCGCCCCATAGCCTTTGAATCACGTGAAACGACCTCTGCCCAAAAACAGTCTCTTTTGGTCATTCCTTCTGCTCGGTGCAGCCATTCGCCTTTATGCCGCGTGGCTGTATCGACATACCATTAATCTGGATGCGGGGGTCGTGGCCCTCATGGCAAAACATATTGCCGAAGGTCGAGATTACCCCATCTTCTTTTATGGCCAACCCCACATGGGAAGCCTCGAGGCCTTTTGTAGTGCATTTTTCATCAAACTCTTGGGGGCAAACGGATTTGCCGTCAACCTCGGCACGGCTTTTATTTCTTTCTGGATCCTCCCCATTGTCTATAAGTGGGGAAAACTCGCCAGCAATCAACGCGCGGGTTTATTCGCCATGGCCTTTTGCCTGATCGGCCCTTTTAGCTTTTTTCACTATAACGGATCCCCGCGCGGGGGCTATGCCGCCGCCTTAACCTTTGGCGCATTCCTGCTCATGAAAGCCACCGAAATGGCGCTAAAATGGAAACAGGAAAAACATCAACGTCACCTCGACTTCTTCATTCTCGGACTGGCTGCCGGCCTCGCGTGGTGGTCGAGCCAGCTCACCACCGCCGCCATTCTGGTGGCCGCCCTGCTCCTGTTGATCTCTCTAGGCATTCATGCCTTCAGTCTGCGGATCTTTAACGGCCTTTTCGGCTTCATTCTCGGTAGCTTTCCCTTGTGGCTCTACAACCTGCAACACCAGTGGGCAACCTTCCGTTTTACGAATTCAATGGGTCAAACCCGATATTTCCGCGCGCTAAAATGGTTTTACACCGATCGCTTTTCCCTGTTGTTTTTCCCCAGTAACGCCCCTCCCATTTTAAACCTATTCCTTAGCTTACTTTATCTAAGCTTCGTCAGCTTGGGGATAGCTTTACTCGTCTACGCCGGCAAAAAAAAGAAAGAGGCTTTATTTTGGAACCTCTTGGGCATCTACCTCTTCACCCTTACCTTCTCGGCGTTATTCGCCTCTTCCCATCTCTCCATTCTTGCCACTCCGCGATACTCTCTGCCCTTGGTCGCCCCCTTGGCCGTTCTTATCGCCATTTGTCTCACCCAACTCCCCCCACGCATTTCCCATTGGGTCGCGAGCATCCCCCTACTTTTCCTCATCGCCGTACAATGCCCAACCCTTTTTGACCGCAGCACAGAACGGGCCCATGCCTACCTCTACGAACAAGTTCAACAGCTCGGTCAAACAGCCCGCAGCCACCATCTGAATATTATCTACGCCCCCGTGGACTTCCGCTCTTGGAATTTCATCCTTCAGGAAGAATTCATTTTCTCCAATCTCAAAGGTGAAGTCTACCCTCCCTACGCCCAACAGGCTGAACTCGCCGCGCTCGAAGACCTCTCCGTGCTGGATGATTATGGGGACCTCTCCGATTTCCTCACCCGAACCAGCCGTTCCGTCCGGAATATCCATACCCCTGGACATGACTTGAGCACTGAGTTTACCCCACCACTCCCTCAAAAAATCCTGAGACCTGATATCATTCAGCGCATTCAGGATCAACAGGGCCGCGAGTGGACACAAGCCCTTACCTCCACATCCAAAACCGAAAACTTCAGTGACCAACCCGGCACCAGCTGGCAGCAACTGACCATAGAACTGAAGGAAGAAACCCCACTCTCAGGGCTACGTTTATGGCCTGAAAACGCCATGACCCTGCCCGATCAGGTAACCCTCGAGGGCAAAACCGTATCCGGTCAATGGATATCTCTCACAGCTCAAACCGGTAAAAATGAATATTTTTGGTCTGGAAATCGTTTTTTCTGGGGAAGCCCTTTTTACCGCCTTCAGTTTCATTTCCCCACCCAATCCTTTACCTCCCTCCGATTGCAATACAAAGGCGACGACATTCATAACTGGGCCGTATTCAAGCACCTTGATCTCCTCAGCCCCCTCCACGACAGTCCGGATCCCAGCAATTCACTCCCGCAACTTTTTCAGATCTTGAACCAACGGAACATTCAAAATCTGTATGCAGATCGATGGGAAAGTACCCAAATTTTCAAAGCCTCTTATGGGAAAATCGCCACCGCGTTGCCCGCTGATTTGTT
This sequence comes from Kiritimatiellota bacterium B12222, assembly GCA_029719485.1. Taxonomy (GTDB): domain Bacteria; phylum Verrucomicrobiota; class Kiritimatiellia; order SS1-B-03-39; family UBA6053; genus UBA6053. Next base: position 3,971,153 of record CP120722.1, read on the forward strand.
TGAGCACTCCTTAGACATTACCCTCCCCGATCTTCCTTTTGATCCCACATACGCCATCCTCAGCTCCGCAAGCGATGCATGGCAAACCCGTGAAGTCCTCCTGAAATCTCAGGCGGCTTTCGAAGAAAAAATCATAGGTCCATGGACCCTGTTCACCTCCACCCAAACTCAAACCCTCACCGGCCTCAGTTGGAATGGGTCTTTTCTGTTTGAGCATCCCGCACGACAGGCACAAGTCCTGTGGGAAAACGGAGATCAAAGCACCGCAATCGCGATCAACCCCCATCTCGCACAGCCTCCACACCCCGACACCTCGACCCCCGTCATATTCAAAAATGGCATACAGCTCTTGGGTCTTGAGTCCTCCCCTCTCTCCCTGAAGGCCGGAGAGTCTTTCTCCCTAAACCTTTTGTGGAAAATCCCAGAGAACATCCCCGCAAAAGAATATGCCGTGTTTGCCCACTTTAAACAAGCACAGCACATGTTCACAGGAGATCATGTACTCTTGGATACTGTGGCCGACACCTTTTTATCCTATCCAGCCGACCATCGTCAATTCTCAGAGTCCTACCGCATTACAGTTCCCTCAGACAGCCCCGCAGGAACCTACACCTTATGGCTGGGTCTTTATAATCGAGCCTCCAACAAACGCCTCCCCCCTCAAAGTGAATTCAAAACCAAAGACCGCGCCGTAGCGCTTCCCGTATCGATCACCATTCAGCCCGCGTCCTAACGCGCGCGATACACCGTAATATGCGGATGTGCATAATACAACTCACGATCTTTGAACTCAGCCCCCCGCTCATAAAGCGTATCTATTTGCTCATAGCGCGCTTTCATTTCAGGATCGAAATACGGAGAGCAGTTGTCCCCAAAACGGTTATAGGCCAGTGAAGCTGTAAAGAGATAATCAAACTCCATGTTCTGCACCTGCGACCACAGGGGGTCAAAAGCCAAAAACGGCACCCGAAGCTCCTCCACTTCGGGAATACGGGTGGGCACAGTATACGATTCAAGCAAAATGCGATCACCCGCTTTGACGTTTTCTACCGCCCACACCCGAGCCAGCTCCCGGGTATCCGGCCGCGCAAGCGCTAAGCTATCCCTCCAGGAATGAGTAATCCAAAAAACGGCAAGCACACAAAGGGAGACATACGAAATCCTCGAGATATGTTGGTAAATTTTCTGGGGAGCCACAGGCCTAGCCCCATAAAAAAGTAATCCCACAGGCCAAACCCAAAAAGGGACCAGCGCGACCATGTCATTGGATCGTAAAAAATCGCGGCAACAAATAAACACCAACAACAAACAGGCAGAGAACGCAGCGCCCGCGTAGCCCATCAACAAGGTCGATCGACCCCAGCCCCCTTTCCGCGCCTGAATAAAAAACAACACCCAAGGAATAAAAAACAACACATAGCCCTGTAGAAATAAATAATCCGCCAGTAACACCACGTTCCGGGAGATCTTATTGGCCAAGGACAATTGTTCACCGGTAATATCCGCCTGCCAGGCCATAAACTCAGGAAAATGCGTCACAAAAGAAGCAGGCATGCGCAAGGGCGGACAGGCATACAGCGCCCCCAACACACAGCCCACCCCCATCACGACCGGCACCAGACAACGCCAGCACAGGGACTTTTCCTTGTACAACAGCAGCCACACCATCCCCGGAATGATCGCCGCCACCACCGCCTGATACTTCACCCCAAACGCAATGCCCAACAGCCCCCCCAAAAGAAAACTTCTCCAAGGAAACACCCCACGATCTTTACGTATCGATGGCGATGCCACCCATAACAGCATCAGCAAGGCCGCTAAAGGCACATCATTCATGCCATAATGACTGTACTGCGCATTCAAGGGTTCAACACACAATAAAAGCGCAGCCGTCAACACCATCCATCGAGAGGCCCCCGGCCATGCAAACAGCGTAAACAACACCAGAGCAATGCCAAACAGCACTACGGAAAAAATGCGTAACATAAAGGCCCACTGCCACACATGTAAGCTCTGCAAACGTTCTCGCGTCAGATCAAAGGCATTTAAAAGCGGTTGCAAGATCCGTAATGCATCCGAAAGCAACACCGAATCGCCATAGGGATAATACGCCCGTTCAACATTCCGGAAACGATTTTTGGCCGGGGCATACGGTTCCCCAAAGGCATCCTGGGCCACATAAGCCTGTTTCGCCACATCCGGATGGTAAATCCAAATGGGATCGCCATGACGTATCCCCACCACACGTAAGCTCATGGCCAAAATTAAAATAATTAAGGCCACCCACCCATACTGTGCGGGCTGTGCAAATTTCTTTTTGATCTGCTGAAAAAAAGATAAAGTCATCTACATATCACTGAGGTGAAATCCACGGATGAAACAAATCGGTGAATGCAGGCAAATCCCAAAACAACAAAACCGAACATAACCCAAATGAAAGCAATGAAAGCGCCATGAGTTTTTTCTGCTTCCACAATATTTCAGGAAACTGCACTGGACTATTCGGTTTAAACCCCAAGTGCATATAATACGCCATGGTATAAGCCACCACCGGAGTGGCCAACACCAGTTCCACTTGATACCGGGCCATAAATATTCCTGAAAGCATGCCAAAAAAGGCCCCGTAAAAAAAGATACTCTCCAGCAACTTTTCTTCAGTGTATTGACCAAAAGATTTGCGGTAGCGGGAGGCACGTTCCGGGTCATTGATCATCCGATATTCCGCAAATCGCTTCATCGCCATCAAAAAGGCTCCAAACATCCAATACGCCATCAACACCGACAAGGGAGGCATGGCCAAAAAACCTGTAGCATACCAGCCCATCGCCATGCGGATGGGATTATTGATGGATTCACAAATCACATCCCCATATGCCACATCCTTCATCCGCAAAGGTTCCACATTATAAATAAGCCCCATCACCCACAGCATCAAGGCACTAAACCCAAGTAAAGGTTGCACCCAAAAAGCGAGTAGCAATCCCAATACCGCAAGCACAAGCCACTCTAAATATGCCAGCCGAATGTTCACCTGTCCCGACGGAATCGGACGGTGTTTTTTCTCCGGATGGTGTTTGTCTTTTTCCGCATCCAGGATTTCATTGATCACATAATTACTCGATGCAATGAGACAAGCGGCCGCAAATGCGAGCATTAGATTCCCCAGGATGCTGAAATTCAATGCGCTCGGATCGAAATACCCCACGAGCAAAATCCCGGGCAGGATAAAAATATTTTTAATCCAATGACTTGGTCGAGCAATGTCAATATAAGGAAGCAGATTCATTAAAGTCCTATAAGTAAAGAGCGTCAGTCTAGAAAATCTAGAGAAAGGCGCAAGATTAATTATCTGATAAGTCCTCACACATAGAATTTAGCTATCCGACATTGCACTCCGCAGCCAAATACGACAGAAAATCAATATGAAAATATCCTTAGGAAAACGCATGTGTAAACGGATGGAGCGCTTCGGACAACTCCTGATCGGAGCGGGCATTCTGCTGTTTGCTGCTCATGCCCTTTATTCTATGATCGCGGCGTATTCGCAGTTGAATTTTGTGTTTTATGACTATGGCGTTTACACCAATAGTTTGTGGAATGTCAGCCGCGGAAATGGCTTCACTTTTCTCGTAGACCACTCTTATATGCTGACCCATTTATCCTTCAGCCTGGCGCTCCTCGCCCCACTGTATTGGATTTTTGATAGCCCGCTGCTCCTCATCTTCGTACAATGGGGCTTTATCCTTGCAGGGGGAAGCATCTTTTATGTGATGTTACGACGGGAACAGCTCCCCACGACCCTCATCCTCGCCTTCCTCTTTTGGTTCATCGCCAATCCTTTTACTCAAAGTGTGGCCTTGAGTGAATTCCACGGCGTAAGTGCATATTATTTGCTCGTGCCTCTACTCATCGCTACCCTGCGGACCCGACCTCGCCTTTCCTGGATCCCATTTGTACTCCTCTTGGGCTTGCGCGAGGATGCCGGATTATATTTACCCCTGATGTGTGGTTATGTGGCCTGGACCCAAAAGAAATCAACAGGCTTCATCCTCGCCCTACTGGCAATTGGATACACCATCATCGCCATTGGGGTGCTCTACCCCGCCATCAACGACACCAGCTTATTTGCCCATCGTCAGCGTGAAATATCCCCTATTTGGAATGCAGAAACCGTAGCCATTCGATTCATCCGTAGCTTTTGGTTTTTCCTTCCCGTGATCCCTCTGCTTTTTCTTTATCCCAAAAGCTGGCGTACCCTGCTAGCTTTTGCAGGTCTCCCTTGGCTGGTCACCCTGCTTAGCGGCGACCCTTCACAATATAGTTTGGGTTTTCACTACCCTTCCATCACCATGGCTTCCCTTAGCGCAGGCATTCCTTTAGCGATATCCACGCTGCCTCGCGATCGCCTGAAACGCTTCGCCCCCTGGGTCACTCTTTCGATCATTGCATTAACGGGGCTCGCTCATCTTCGGTTAGGCTTTTATCTGGGAGGTGGACGAAGCAATCCTGTTTATGCGCAGCCCAGTGATCGCGGCCGTCTGCTCCTGGATATCGGCAAAAACATTCCCAAGCAAGGCCTGCTCATGTGCGATCAATGGCTCGGAGTCTTCACCGCCAATCGCCAAGACATCATGGTGTGGCGACACCGCGACGGTAATGACTTTCAAGAAAAATTCGTCCTCTGCTTAACTGAAAACATCGGCAAACCCGAATTCAGCACCTACCACCAAGGACTGGAAGAGAAAACCTGGGGGGTTCAACGTCTCTCCTATCCCTACATTGTACTTGAGCGCGGGGGAGACCCTACACAAAATGCCGAAATACGAGAAAGCGTGGCCCACAAACGTCTGCCCGCATCTGAATTGGCCAAACATGGCGGCGAAAACCAATGGATAAAAGGGCAAGGATTACTTCGTTATTGGCAGGGACAACGATCCAACTTCCCCCAAACCGTGGCCTATGGACGAGCCACCCGTCTGCCTCCAGGCAAGTGGGAAGTACGTTTCACTTACAAAGCCCTGCCTCCCGAATGGTCGGATCGACCCGAAACCGGATGGTTGAGTGTGCACCCTTTTAATCAAGATCCCTCACTCGCCAAAGAAAAGATCATCATCCCCCTCCCCGACGCCAACCAAGCATACAGCCAACAAAGTCTGTGGATCGACCTCGATTCCGAAACCGATGTGGAAGTCCGTATGACCGGAGCCAGCGCCTCTCTCTGGCTCAAGTATATCGACTTCATTTATCATCCAACAATGAACGTCACTACCGCGAAATAATTCATCGAACTCATGAGAGCCTTTTTAAATAAGTCTCCGTGCCTTGCCTGAGCTTTTCGATCAATGTTTCATCCATAAATTCATAGTCGTCTGGAATATGCAAACAATGAACCTTGGGCATTTCCTGAAATGCAAATTTTTGCCGTAGACGAGAGGCATGTTTCCGTTCCATTACCAACACCACATCTGCCCATTCCAAATCTTTTCTCTGCACAGTCCGTTTGCTCGTGGGACTCAGCCCAGCCGACCGCACAGCCACCCGGTTGTCATTTTGATAGATCCGTTCCGCGGTAGGGCTACGCCACTTATTTTTACCACATACAAATAAAATGCGATGTCTACGCATACGTCACAGTCGCTCCATCAAACCACTGCTGGGAGGATCAAAATAAATTATGCGTAAAAACGTTTCAAATCGTGCCTGCTCTTTTGCATCCCCAATCACAGAGATCAACCCCGTCACAGAATCAAATTGCGTAATCACAAAACCACCACACCCATTCCGAGAGGCAAAGAAATTCAACTTCTCAACCTCACTCCACTCAGGTTTAAGCACCGGCTCCCCCCAACAAGATTCATACTGGGGGTAACGAAGATAGTGAGTGATCTTTTCCCGACGACTTAAAAAGTCTGCCACTTTTTCAGCAGGGATCACATATGATTCAGAATCAAATCTTGCCTCGCCACTTTGATAAATCAGGATTTCCTCTCCAACAAATGCATAATACACTCCCGTAATCTCCGTAACCACATCCAAGCTATCCAATAAGGTCACATTTCTCAGTTTCAACGTAATCGGGGAGGTTTCCCAATCAAGTTCATAGCGAATTTCCGGCAAACGAATCCCTTGTTCATTCTCATTTCCTTTTTCCCAAATTTCAGACAGCACTTCCGTTATTTCAGCTCTTATAAAATTCACCTCATCCAGAACCACCGCTTCCATTAACTCCAATTGTTCAGCATTCACCCTCTGCCACTCTGGAAAATTGATCTCATATTTCTCAAGCTGTGCCTCTAAGCCCGCGGCCAAAAACGCCTGAACCGCTGCGAAAGATCGATCCGAAAATTTAACCTCATGAGCAACCTCATAGATCAAAAGTGTCTGATCAAATGCTGGATGAGCAGGCAGCTCCCACGCATACGATTTGGGGTAAGAGTGAATCACAGGCTCTCGATAAGGGCGCAACAGATAACGAACGCCCGAGGCCTTCTCCAAGCTAAGCCACAGATCTACAGATCCTGCCAAAATGCGCGACTGAGCCTCTTCTGCCGATAAATAGCTCATATTCACCTCCCCCATCTCTGCCTCAACCTGAGGAAGGAGTGGCTGAATCAGCTCGGCCAGTTCAGTATCACAAACCACCTCATAGGCCTCTGATCTCCCCACAGCCGTACTCCGACACCCATTGCTCAACATGGCCCACAGCAAGAAGCAAATAAATCCGAAGTAAGAACGTTGAGTGGCGAACATGTAAGCAGTCTACGCCAGAACCTTCCCCTTCTAAAGCTAAATGTGGGGCGATCACTCTGCATCCATTTAAACCGGGATCCACATGTCCCCACGTCACCTTTCCCTCTTTCAGGGTCGAAGGTCCCCCTCTCCGAAAACCAAGGTGTAGCATGGTGGAAAGCTGTAGAATATCATTTGTCAGGGCCGAAGGTCCGCCCCTCCAAAGACCAGGGTGAAACCCTGGTTAAATATAGAAAAGAATATTAGAGGGCCGAAGGTCTGATCCTCTCACTAGCGAGCAACACCAGATAATCCATCCAAGGTCATCAGGGAGTCACCGCATCGACATCCTCAGGAGCGACCTCACCCTCAGTGCGATTTAAGTACTCATCCAAGGGAACCAATAGATCTGGTGCTTCCCCCATGGCATCGGCAAGAGCCTGCGCGGAGACGATCATTTCAGTAGATAAACCTCGCGCCTTTGAAATATTGATTTTGGCATTATTCATTGGCGAATTATCCATCGTCGCTGACCGAAGCAACAGAGCGATGCCTGCAATCTTATTCACGTTCACACCGTCACCCCGCAAATACAACATGCCCAAATTACCAATCGCCAGCGCATCACCTTGGGCGGAAGCTTTGCGATACCATAGTTGAGCTTTTGCAAAATCCACAGGCGTACCCCGTCCATTTTCATACAAAACACCTAAATTGAATTGAGAATTGGAATTACCCTGTTCCGCAGATTTCAGATACCAGGCCACCGCTTGTTTTTCATCTTTGAGAACCCCAATCCCTTGCTCATACATCAACGCAAGATTGAATTGGCAATTCGAATCTCCTGCTTCAGCTCCAGCTGTAAATTCCTGAACGGCGAGTGCTACATTTCCGGATTGATAAGCAACAATCCCCTCTTCTAAGCCCGCCATAGCCGGACGAATCAAAAGACAGACCATTGCGCTACACAATAAACGAGTAAGGGTGGAATAAATCATGGGGGTTGTGTTCCTTTTCTAGGAGTTATATATTACGTGATGAACGGGCGTCTTCTCTGCATAAGGACGTAGCCCGCTGCACGTAACCCTGTCAATTTCATTCGAACCCAAGGGGAGGGTGACCAATCGAGTGAAAGATATCCAGGCGGGTCTATGTGGTCAAAAAATAATTAAAGGTCTCGGCCTCTTCAGAATCGATGATCTCATGAATCTCTTCTGAGGTTTCAGCTTCATAAAGCTTACTCCGAATACTCTCATCGCGTAACATGCGGGTAATGGCCGCGATGACTTCTAAATGACGTCGCTTCTGACTCTCTGGGGTCGCAATCATGATCACCAACCTCGCAGGCTCACCGTCAGGTGCTCCAAAATCTACCGGAGGATCCATCAACCCCAACACACCTACAATTTTATCCCCAACCCCAATAATTGCGTGAGGAACCGCAATGCCATGGCCAATACCCGTGGGCATCGCCTCTTCCCGCTTCAAAATGGCCTTCATCACCTCATCCCGACTGCTTTTCATCTGATGGGTGTGACACAAAAAGGAAACCAACTGCTCTAAAGCATCGTGTTTGTTTTTTACTTTCACACTAGGCAAAATATATTCTTCCTGCAAAAACTCGATCAAACGCGTGCGGTCTTTTTCGGTTTCTCCCACCTTTTTCAACAACATGCCAATCACTGGGGCCGATGACAATTCCGCCAATACCACGGCCGTCAATACCGCGGCTGTAAACTGCCCCCGTATCGGTTCAAAAACTTCATATTGCTCCAAAAGAATCACCAACGAAACCGCAATCGCGCCCTGCCCCATCAACATCAAACCAATATTGCGGCTCACCTTCGGGGTGGTGCCACTTAGCTTTCCGCCCAACCAACCACCCGCTACTTTTCCAAATAGACGCACCAGGAAAAACAACCCGGCGGCAAATCCAACGGTCTTGAGGAATCCCAACTGCAGATGAGAGCCTGCCAATACATAAAACATGGTGAAAACCGCATGCTCCAACACATTAAACAAACTCAATAAATCCTCTTTGAACGAAGAACGATTCGCCAAAACCAAACCCAACATGATATTCGCCAAAATGGGAGATGGCGCAATCAACTGATGAGTAGAGTGCAGCGTAATCCATTCGCATAAGCCATTGCAGAAAAAAATGGTCACCAAAAATGCAGTAAACAATTCAGCCTGTACCATCACAGGATCACTCTTACGTTCCCCTTTGCGGCCCAAATGATATCGACAATATCTCACCAATCCAAATCCTGAAACCGCTCCAATCAATAACGCGATCCCGATGCCAGCCCCGGCATTCCCAAATACCACAATATCCAGATTGTGTTCGGTCAATAAATTCAGATCAAAGGCCCGAATAACTTCAAATAAGACCAAGGTCATCAAATTGGTTACCGCAAGTACCGCAATGGTCGTTTTCACCAACAGCCCTTTGGCTTTTTGTTCGCGAACCAAATGAATCGTACTTACGGGAGAGGTCGACGTCGCAATCGACGCCATCAGCAAATGCGCAGGCAACTGCATTTCCAACGCCAACCCCAAGGGGTTAAAATAATGCATTGCAAAAAAGACGAGGAAAAAAGTCACCAAGGTCTGGGTAATTGAAATAAGCAAAATGCGCTTCTTGGCGTTTCGTAGACGCTTAAATTCCAAATGTCCACCAATGGTCACCGCCACCAAGCTCAATGCAAACATGGTAAAAGGCTCAAAAGTCTCCGAACTGTGGTGTAAAACCTCAGAGGCGTAGGTTTGCCCCAGCAAAACGCCAGCCATGATCTGACCAAACAATGCAGGCAAATGTAGTTTCACCGCGATCCATCCTCCGATGGATCCAACCAAAATTAAAAGCGCAATAAGTAGGGGGCCGGGAATTTCAAGCATAGGGCTTTAAATAAACCAAGCGCTCAAGAATTGCCACTCATTCTGTATCATCATTTTCGCTTTTCTTCGTCCCATATTCACTTTCAGGCTCTGCAGCAAGAGGCAGCTCCGCGCCCTGTCCATACCCCAGTTGCGCTTCACCCAAACAGTGATCCGCCCGACGGGCTTCAGACGCCATATACGCATGCCGGGGATCAAGCGGATGACGCAATGCAGGTCCACACAGCCCTTTCAAATGACCCACAGGTTCCTCACCACACTGCAGCCCCGTCCACCACAACTGCAATTGAAAAATCTTTTCTTCCGATAAGGTATCCACCCACCAACTCTTACTCACCTGCGCCTGAGTCAGTTCCCGGCAATTCCACCCCTGTAAGACCTGAACCGGGCCGCGCTCTCTGAGCTGTAGCTCTTGAGGGCTAGCCGGCAATGGTAATTCCGAAAAGGGAAAGGCCCGCCAACGACAATATCCCGCATTCATAATCACCCCATACATGGGGGGATCATTCAACTCTATCGCAGGCCACAGTCGAATCTGTCCATTTGCAGGCACAGGCTCTCCTGAAAAATCAATCACCTTTGCGGAACTTTCAGGGACGGATGTCACCGTCAATTGACAATGAAGGGTATAAACCTCCAGCCATTCTTTTAATTTAAGTTGTTCGTCATTCAGTGTCATCATGTACCTCTACTTCCCCGAAAGCACTGAACCTCGTGTTTTCCGCAGAAATCTCACATAAAAAATACTGCCCCCACCCGTCCAGCACATCCAACACCATCCCCACCCCTTCTTCACCCGCCACACCGGGAAAATGATCTTTCACTTCTTCAACCAACCTTTCCATCAGCTGTCGCAGACGCTGATGCAACAGCGTTTTACCAAACCCAAAGCGCTGTTTGACGCCAGGCGCCGAGAAAACCGTCCCTTGCGCACGTAAAAACAAAGCCACCTGCTCCGCAGGCTTCAAAAATTCCGTTTGCTTCTGAATGCGCTCCAGTACCCAAGCCTGCTGTTCCTCACTGCGGCTTTGCGAAGAACAATCAGGTAACAATTGCTCCAAGGGCACCGATTTTCCGGTCAACCCTACAGATTTCTGTAACGAAACCTCTGCGGTTTGTGGATGCGCATCCCGAATCCATTCTCTTACTACATTGCGCACCAACAGCATAACCCCACTTTGCACCGTGTCCAAATCCCGCCGCCCCCGTGTGAGTAACCACTGTTTGTATTTTTTGCCGTCTCGACGCTGATGCAACGCACAATAACTTTCAAACAAAGCAGCACATTCTCTATCTGATGGCGCTGCCAAGCCTTTGTTTCCATGCAAATTCACTTTCCGTAGCATCGATTTAAACCGCAGAGCAATGACCCGTGTAAGCTGGGCCGACGCATCTTCGGAAATCAAAGCCAAGGCACAGGCATCTCGCCACTGCTGCCAGGCTTGCAGTTCCTCATGTGAATTCATGGGTCTTAACTTCCCATTAATCCTTCAATCGCATGCGAAAAATGTTTACGGCCTGTCGCCGTGTAGTCACGGGCATCTTCGATCCGCTCCCGATATAATTCAAAGTCGAGCCCTGCCGTCGCACCCAAATGTGTTTTTAACGCAATGGCCTTATCCGGATCTTCGTTCTCAAGATCAGCCAAGTGGGCTTTTACCTCATGATACGCATCCCGAAACGGCATCCCTTTGGCCACCAACGCCAAGGCAGCATCCGTAGCAAATACCCCCCCATCAAAGGCCCCACGCAGTTTTTCACCATTCACTTTTAAACCTGCCACACAACGAGCCAAAATCCGAACCGATGCCCGCGTCGTCGCCAGTCCTTCAAGAAAGGGCTCTTTCGCATCCTGCAAATCACGATTATATCCCCCCGGCGCGGCATGTAAAATATGACCCACCGCAGAACTGTAACCCAATACCAATCCGGCTTTTGAACGAATCAGCTCTAAAACATCCGGGTTATTTTTGTTGGGCATAATGCTGCTGCCCGTACCAAAGGCCTTCGGAATGGTGAAATATCCAAACTCCGGCAACGTGAAAATCATCAAATCTTGCGCAATCCGCGAAAGCGTAATCATCAATTGTCCCATCGCCTGAAGAATCTGATATTCCATCTTTCCACGCGCCTGAATCGCATGCGCTACATTGTGTAAAGGACGCGAAAACCCAAGTAAATCACTGGTGAGCTGACGATCAATCGGCAACGGGACCCCGTAACCCGCGGCCGCCCCTAAAGGACACTGATCATTCAATTCATAGACATGTTGCAAACTCTTCAAATCTTCCAATACCGCTTCCCCATAAGAGGTCGCCCACAGCCCCACACTCGACGGCATGGCCGGTTGCATATGGGTACGTCCCACCATCGGTACCAAACGATGTTCGGCCCCGAATTGCGTCAACGATTCAGCCAAATCCGCAGCATCATCCATCAAATCCAATAATTTTACTTTGGTAAACAAACGCAAATCAACCGCCACTTGGTCATTACGACTCCGACCCGTATGAATTTTCTTCCCCAGATCGCCTAGGGTTTCCGTAAGCGTGCGCTCCACCGCCAAATGTACATCCTGATCTTCATTTTCGATCACAAACTCACCCGCCAAGGCCTGTTTGCGAATGCCTCCCAACTCTTTGCAGACCAAAGCCGCTTCATCAGGGCTGAGCACCGGAGGCTCCACCGGCATGCGCGACAACATGGTCACATGGGCGGCGGACCCTATACAATCAGCCTCGGCCAACTGTAGATCCAGCACCAAATCCTTTCCGGCTGTAAAAGCCAAAATTTCATCATCAATATTGCCAACGGTCGTTTGCTTCGCTTGGGTATCTGTGTTCATAAATCCTGCATACACCGCAGAGGCGTCGAAATCAATCTCAGGCTTGCCTCTTCACAAGCTCTCCGCCATCGCGATGAGAAATAGTCTCCATCTAGGATTGGGTTCTCCCGGAAAACATCTAAGAGACTTCACTATGACCACACAACCCTCTAGCTTTGAAAGCCTCTCACCGGATCGGGTCATGGATTTGGTTGAACATACCCTGGGTCAACGGGTAGAGCCAGTTTGTCGTCCCCTCACCAGTTACATCAACCGGGTGTACGAAGTTTTGCTGGAATCCGGAGATGCCGTGGTGGTTAAATTTTATCGACCCGGTCGCTGGACCATAGACGCCCTCGACGAAGAACATGAATTTGTGTTCGACCTTTTGGAAGCCGAAGTCCCTGTCGTCGCTCCTTTACTCGACCAACACGGCGATAGCCTGTTTGAAGAATCCCCCGATCTGTGGTGCGCCATCTATCCCCGCCGACGCGGACGCCCCTTCGAAGATCTCGACGATGCCGGCTGGCAGGAACTGGGACGCACCCTCGCCCGCGTCCACGTTGCCGGAGATGAATCCATTCCCGAACATCGTCTCATTTGGCACCCCGAAGAAGCCAGCCAAGTCCATCTAGATTTCATTCTCGATCAACTCGAAAACTCAGATCCCGACTTCTGTGACCGCTACGAAGATACCGCCGGAGAACTCTTAGACGCCATCTCTCCCTTATTTGATGAATCAATCTACACCCGCATTCACGGCGACATGCACAGCGCCAATCTCATGCGACGCCCGGGCCGTAACGGCATTTTCTTGATCGACTTTGATGACATGGCTTTCGGTCCCCCCGTACAAGATCTGTGGATGCTCCTGCCGGACACCGTCGAAAACTGCCCTCGGGAAATCCAACATCTCCTCCACGGCTACCAACAACTCCGCGAATTTGATTACGAGAGCTTGCGTTGGGTAGAACCCCTCCGCGCCATGCGCTTCATTCATTTTTCAGCCTGGTGCGCACAACAGCAAGCCGACAGTGCCCGCCAACGGGATCCTGAATTTGGAAATTCAGCCTGGTGGAATCGCGAACTCGCAGCCCTCTGCGATCAACGCGAACGCATCCGTGAAACCTTAGGAATCTAATCGTCCAGAACTGAACGCCGCCCCGCGGCACATCATCTCCTAACGCTCTCCTGACCCCTTTTAAAAAATGTGCTGACCTTTCGCTAACTGATCACGGATACACTCCGTTGATGATGATCAAGCAAAAGGCAGACACATGAGCATACACACCAAACATCTTCCCAAGGTCATGCACAATCTTCGCGCCACCAAAGGCTGGCGGGTAAGGGACATGGTCAATTGGCACCGCATCGTCAAACCGTTGCGTGACATGAAGACAGAAGAAACCCGCCTCGAATTATACCCCCTTATCTTTGACTTATGTACCCGATTTTCGGTAGCCTATAAACCCTACACCTCATCAGAACCCAGCTATATTCCTCCCCGTAAACCTTCTCGTCCCGGCCAACCCCGCATCGCCCTTTTTGTCGATGCTCCGGAACATTTAAGCGGTGTCGCGGTCACCATTAGCAACTGGGTGAACCAAGCAGAAAAACAGGGTCTGGACTTAACCGTGCACACCGCAGGAAAAGGAAACTTGCCGGGCGCCGCAGAATTCAAACCCATGGGCACCCTTGAATTACAAAATTATGCCGGCATGAACTTACACATCCCCTGTGTGGTTGAAGTCATGAAATATATGGCCTCAACCGATTTTGATATGGTTCATATCTCCACCCCCGGCCCCATGGGTATGATCGGATTGATGATCGCCCGCAGTCTCGGGTTGCCTGTCTCAGGCACCTACCACACCGATTTCCCACGCTATTCCGTAAAATTATCAGGTGACCCCGAAGTCGAAGCCGGCTCTTGGAATTTTATGCGCTGGTTCTACGGACAAATGGATCGCATCGCCTGCCCCTCTCATGCCACCCTGGAGGATTTGGCCGACCATGGATTTGATCGCGGCAAATTGGCCGTCGTAGGTCGCGGTGTCAAAAGTCACCTCTTTCACCCTCAGTTCCGTAGTGAAACCTTGAGAACACAGTGGGGAAGCGAACGACCTCAAAAGTTATTGTATGTGGGACGAATCTCCGAAGAAAAAAATCTCGATTGCCTGGTCTATTGTTTTCAAAGATTATGCCATGAACGAAAGGATACCCAATTAATTGTGGTGGGAGACGGACCCTATCTCGAAACCATGAAATCCAAATTAAATGGGTTCCCTGTCGTCTTTACCGGCAAACAAACCGGCAAGGCTCTACATCAAATTTATGCCTCCTGCGACCTCTTTCTCTTTCCCAGCGAGACCGACACCTTCGGCTTAGTCGTCATGGAAGCGCAGTCCTCAGGATTGCCCGTCATGGTATCCGCAAAAGGCGGTTGTCGTTTCGCCATGCAGGAAAACGTGACAGGCGAAGTCATCAGCCCCATGACCGGTGAAAATTTGCAGACTGCCGTCCAAAAGTTTTTAGATCATCCCCAACGGATGAACCACATGAAAAAACAGGCACGACTCTTCGCTGAAGCACATACCCAAGAAAAAGCCTTCGATACGTTCTGGCAATTTCACTGCTCTCAACTTCCTTCAAACCAAGATTTTACACATGATTCAAATGATCAATGAGCCCCCACAACGTCACTATCGAACCATTTGGATTTCAGATTTACATTTGGGAGCCAAATCCAGCAGACCCGACTGCCTGCTAGATTTCTTTCGCCACCATCAATCCGAGCACCTCTATCTCGTGGGAGATATGATCGATGGATGGCGTCTCAAAAAAAGTTGGTTTTGGGATCAACTCCACAATGACGTTGTGCAAAAAATATTGCGCCAGGCACGTAAGGGAACCCAAGTGGTTTACATCCCCGGGAACCATGATCAATTTGCCCGCGATCATATTGGCTTGAGATTAGGGGAAATTGAAATCAAACGCAACTGCGAACATGTGACCGCCGATGGTCGACGCCTCCTCATCATGCATGGGGATGAATTTGATAGCATCGTCACCCATGCCAAATGGTTGGCCGTACTGGGCAGCGGTGCCTACGAGGCATCTATCGTTCTCAACCGCATCGTGAATGGCGTCCGAGAAAAATTAGGCATGCCCTATTGGTCCATCTCCAATTACCTGAAACAGAAAGTAAAAAATGCCATGAAGTTCATTGATAACTATGAACAGGCTGTTGCAGAAGCCGGCCGTCAACGAAAGGTGGATGGCGTGGTCTGCGGCCACATTCATCGGGCAGACATTAAAACCATCGAGGGCATTGAGTATTACAATACCGGGGATTGGGTAGAAAGCTGCACCGCTCTGGTCGAACATTTTGACGGACGCATGGAACTCATTGAATGGGTCATTCCGAAGTCAGGTAAACGGGGCCATAGCTCCCGGAAAACACTGAGCATCGACGCGCCATCGGCAGAAAACGCCAAACAGCGTGTAGACTGCGTTATTTAAAAACAGCCTCGATCCCCATCGCTTGCTTATGCATAAAATCGGGAATCACCCCTTTACCCAGTTTCCGCAATACCGGAAAAAGAATAGATAAAAACCGAATAGTAAATAAGTGATCGATCACCCGGTATCCCCTCTTTTCCCGAAGCAAGGTTCGCAAAAATAAACGGAGGGATTTGGAATCAACCGTAAAGGGCGTCAATTCCATACGAACAGAATACCGCACAGGAAACGCCTCCTTGTAAGCTACGATTAGCTGTTGAAGCACCGCCACCGTTTCATCATTAAAGGGTAGAAAGTAATACTTACGAGCCTCGGCCAAGATTTCAAAACTGCGATACATCATCTCAAGACCATCCGCAGGCAATTCATTTTTATGCGCAATGGATCGCATGACCTCTACAATTTTTAAAGCGTCATTCCCCTGCTCTACTTTCTCCTCCCCACTGTCCACCAAACACTTTAACACTTTGCGAATGGGATGCAGGATCAAAATCCGATCCCAGTACACACTTAAAGTAGAAGGCAAACGCACCCGACGAAAATACAGTTTTCGCAGGGCATAATCATCAATATACAGTAATCGTTTCACCGCCAGATCCGATGCATTCATCAACTCAATCAAGGCCTCACCCTGCTCCGGGTTTAAAAAGCGCGCTGCAAAAAGTCGCAACGCTTCAGGTGCCGAGTCCCCATATTTAAAAATACGAATACAAACCCAAGTATTGATCTCATTCCAAACCGACGAATTTTCCATAAAGGTTAAACGCCCAAATCGGGTCCATCCCCCGGTCTGACACCAAACCGACATCCCCACCAACCCTTGAATCCCCTGCAAATACCCTCTAATGTCTTCCACATCATTCCCAATATACGATGGAAACTCCCCACAACCCTCATACTCCCGGCGAGCCTGAAGCTCCACAATTTTCTTATGATGACTTCGAGTAAACTGTTTGTTCAAAGGAAGATGCCTAAAAAAATCAGACTCACCATGTTTAATAGACAAAATGAGGTTCGGACTATCAAAAGGGTCAAAAATACTTTTCAGGGTTTTGCGATTCCAAATCAAGTCCCCCACGGGATAGGCCCCGACACTCCAAAGGCGAAAAATCAAAAAACGACCTGCATTTTCAAATTCAGGTAAAATTTCTCTCAAAAATTTACGCGCCTGAGGACAGGTTCTTAACAACAAATGGCTGCGGAAATCTCCGGTAACATCTTTGCCGTCCACTTCCCCAATGCGTAAAATAAGCCCGGATACATCTGGAAAACTATCAAAAAAGCTTCGTAATAGCCTTCTAAACCACTTCACTTTGGCCCCGTAACTCCAGCCCATCTTTTTCTCAGAGGCAGGCGTGGTGAATAAAAAATCAGTGGTGATAAATACTTTAAATCCACGTGCACGTGCACAGGCGATCCACTTTCGATAGTAGCTCACATAGACCTGGATCTTGTCATTGATCTCTGCTTCATAATCCTCATGAGGAACCATGTGCGCCATGTCATCTAAGGTGATGCCGGTGTAGCCCATCTCAGCAGCCCGGTCACAAAAAATTTCAAAATCAACGGTAATTTGATCCAACCTCTCGCAATCCGCACGCCCATCTTTCTCAAGATGTTCGAAAGGAATTTTCGACCAGTTGATTCGTTTGCCTTCACGGTATCCTTTAAAAAAAGGACTGATGCCATCGATGAGAAATAGATCCATAATGCCCACAAAGCTTAGTCATAAAAACCCAAACCGCAAACCACGGTGTGTGAGGATTGTGTTCAACCCACCGTAGCTGGCACGTAGCTGGCGCCCTTTAGGGCCCAGACCCAAACCAACCCACAACCCCAAACCACCCCCCATCCTACCCCATTTCCAAACTCCGCCTCTCCCCATCTCCTTCCCCTTCCCCAAAACCCTTCACCAAAAAAAAGCCCCGCAGCGAACTGCGGGGCTTGACCTTTCTTTCCGTATAAACGGAATGTAGATGTTGTTTATTTGGCTGAGATGCCGTGGGATTTGAACGTACGAGTTTGTGCGAACTCTCCCAATTTGTGTCCAACCATGTTTTCAGTAACGAAAACATTGATGAACACTTTGCCATTATGAACAGCAAAGGTGTGTCCCACGAATTCAGGAAGAATCATGGATTTACGCGACCATGTTTTGATCGCCTGTTTACGGCCGCCTGCATTCATCTTTTCCACTTTCTGGAAAAGCTTTTCTTCAACAAACGGACCTTTTTTAATAGAACGTGACATAATTTATTTCCTCCGTTTGACAATGCGACTACTTGTGGTCTTCTTACGGCTACGGGTTTTCTTACCGCGCGTAATCACACCCCAAGGTGTAACGGGATGTCCACCACCGGAAGAACGACCTTCACCACCACCCATAGGGTGATCGACCGGGTTCATCGCCACACCACGAACGGTAGGACGGATACCCATCCAACGTTTACGGCCAGCTTTTCCGAGGTTACGAGATCCATGTTCGCTATTGCCTACACGGCCAATGGTGGCATTGCAGGTTAAGTGAATGAGACGAAGTTCGCCAGAAGGTAATTTCACCTGTGCATACTCTTTGTCTTTCGACATCAAGACCGCACCATTACCCGCAGCACGAACAATTTGTCCGCCACGGCCAGGAGTCAATTCAATGTTGTGAATAACCGTGGACAAAGGAATTTCTGCCAAAGGCATGCTGTTTCCAACTTTGTGCTCTGAGCCAGGGCCCGCTTGCACTTTGTCGCCTTGAACCAATCCGGCAGGAGCCAGAATATAGCGTTTTTCACCATCGGCGTAATGAATTAACGCGATGTTACAAGTACGGTTGGGATCATACTCCAAGGTCGCCACTTTACCGGGAACACCGATTTTGTTACGTTTGAAGTCAATTTTACGATAGGTACGTTTGTGTCCGCCACCGCGGTGACGTACGGTAATACGTCCAGCGGAGTTACGGCCGGCCTTGGATTTCAAAGGCGCGGTCAAAGAACGCTCAGGGCGAACTTTGTCGAGACCTGCGAAGTCACTCAGAACAGTGTTCCGGTTACTTGGCGTTGTGGGTTTACGTGATTTTAAAGCCATGTGATTTCTCTTAGGTAAGGTCGATAGTATTGCCGTCGGCCAGAGTAACAACCGCACGTTTCCATGCAGCGGTCAATCCGTAGTTCGGGCGACGTTCGCGTTTCTTTTTGCCCTTGCGGTTCATGGTGCGCACGTCAGTAACGGTCACTTTGAACAGGGTCTGTACAGCAGCTTTAATTTCCTGCTTGTTCGCATCAGGGTGGCACTTGAACACATACTGGTTCAGGCCTTCCATCATGGCGGTTCCTTTCTCGGTTAAAAGAATGGTGTCAATAATTTGATGTGCTGGCTTCATGCCTTACCTCCTTTGGCTTTCTTCAGACGCTCTTCGAGAGAAGACATTGCATCACGAGTGATTACAATGTTTGGATAACGAAGGATCTGATAGGTATGCAAGTTGTTCACAGTCGTTACTTCAACACGCTGAATGTTGCGAGAAGCTTGAACCAGATCACTTTGCACGTCCAAGGTTACAAACAATGCGGGCGTAGATACACCCAACAGGTTCATCAGTGAAGCGAAGGCCTTGGTTTTTGGCGCATCAATAGAGAGTTCCTCTACCACTTGAATCTGTCCACCGGCGATTTTTTCGCTGACGGCACGACGGAAAGCCAAACGAGCTTCCTGTTTGTTTTGGTTTTTGCTGTAGTCGCGGGGTTTAGGTCCGAAAACCACACCACCACCACGCCATACAGGCGACTGACGCAGACCGGTACGAGCGCGGCCAGTACCTTTCTGTTTCCAGAGTTTACGGTTACTACCGGCGACTTCGCCTTTGCCCAAAGTGGACGCGGAGCCTTGACGGCAGTTTGCGCGATGGCGAACCACAGCGTCCTGCAATGCCTGCAGGCCTTTGTCATAAGTCAATAACTCGTCAGCGATGTCATATTCGCCAGCGGCTTTGCCTTGAAGATTGATAATTGGAAGTTTGCTCATGTCGTTCCTTAGCCTTTCTTGATGGCTTTGCGTACGAGAACTACAGCGCCGTTCGGACCAGGAATAGATCCCCGTACCAAAATAGCATTGTCTTCTTCGCGCACCTGCACGATTTTTAAATTTTGAGTGGTCACACGTACGTTACCCATATGTCCGGGCATCTTTCTGTTTTTGAATACGCGACCGGGGAATGTACACATACCGATGGAACCACCGCGACGCAGAACGGATTTACCGCCATGACTTGCGCGACCACCACCGAAGTTGTACCGTTTAACTACACCCTGGAAACCACGTCCTTTTGTGGTACCTGTGATGTCTACATATGTAATGTCTTTGAAGGCACCGGCGTTGACTTCATCGCCAGCTTTCAATTCACTTTCCGCTTCGCAACGGAACTCACGCAATACCCGCTGAGCTTTTACGCCCGCTTTTTCAAAACGAGTACGTGCCGCTTTAGATAAACGTTGAGGTTTCTGTTCAGTGAATCCGAGTTGTACCGCTTCATAACCATCAATTTCAGTCGTTTTGCGCTGAACAACCGGACAAGGGCCGGCTTCGATAACGGTTACTGGGATTTGACGTCCAGATTCATCAAAAATTTGAGTCATGCCGATTTTACGGCCAATAATTGCTGTCATGGAACTTTCCCTTAAATCTTAATGGTGATGTCCACGCCGGCAGGCAGATTCAGCTTTTTCAGCTCATCTACAGTCTTGGCGGTTGGGTCGATGATGTCGAGCATGCGCTTATGTGTGCGAATCTCGAACTGTTCCATGGATTTTTTATCCACGTGCGGGCCTTTGTTCACGGTGAACCGTTCGATGCGGGTCGGCATCGGAATCGGTCCCGCAACACGGGCGCCGGTACGTTTCGCGGTCTCAACAATGTCCCCGGAGGACTGGTCGAGTACACGGGAATCGTAAGCTTTTAGCTTAATACGAATTTTTTGTCCGTTCATAATATTCCTCAGTTGTATTTAAAGTTCGTCAGAACTTTGTGAAAACCGATCAATGCAACCGGTTTCCTGACTGATTCGCTATACCTTTCGGTGGTCGCGTATCCGAAGAAGTCAGCCAACGGGACGTCCGCTGTGATCTTCTGGGCTTCTTCGTTTTTTTTTGATTATCTCTCATGCTTGGCTCAGAAAATATAGTTAACCTACCTTAAAGAGCTTCATGGTTTTTGACCACACACCTTGCCGAATGAACGGAATTTGCGCGGTCAGAGGGGGTGCACTTAGTAAGAAACACCCTCGTTGGCAAGCGTTTTCATGTTTTGTTTTCACTAAAGCTCTATTGACCTCATCGCTTTTGCCTCGCCTCCGCAACTCGTCACAGGGCACCCCAGCAACAATCCCCCGTCGGAAAACTCCTCGAGACCAGGGTATAAGCCCTATCACCCGGCCCCCACCCCAAGCCTTCAACAACCCAGAACGCGACCGTTTCCTCAACAAACCGGTATGGATGGAAAAAGCCGTAGTAGAGAAACAGCCCTTTAGTAAGTATTCATGGCCGCCAATACTTCATCCGGCACCACCGCATAGGTCTGTGGCTCCATGGATTGACTGGCCCGCCCTTTACTTAAGGAGCGCAAAGTTGTGGTATAACCAAACAACTCTGCCAAGGGGACATCTGCTTTGATCTTTTGTCCATCTTCATTGGCTTCCATGTCCCGGATTTTGCCGCGGCGACTGTTTAAATCGGCCATGACATCTCCCATATGCTCTTCCGGGCAAATAATTTCGACGTTCATAATCGGCTCAAGCAACTGAGGCGTAGCCGCCTGCAAGGCCTCACGAATGGCCAAGTGAGCTGCGGACCGGAAAGCCAACTCCGTAGAGTCTGTGGGATGTACATCCGCAGCCGTGATCTCTACCGCAATATCGGTCATCGGATAATGTTTCAGCATCCCCGTAACCAATGCATCCTTAAGACCATCTTCAATTGCAGTGCGATAGGTCTTATCCAAAATGTTTTTAGATACGGAAAATTTAATTTCATTGCCCGTACCCCTCGCTTTAGGAGAAACTTTCAGGGTTAAATCTCCGATTTGACGTTTGCCCGCAATTTCTCGGTCAAATTCCCCTCTTGCTTCCGCCGAAGCACCGATGCTCTCACGATAAGCCACCATCGGTTTGCCCGCCCGCGCCTGCACCTTGAATTCACGCAACAATCGATCACGCAAAATCTCCAAATGCAACTCGCCCATGCCGTTCATAATGGTCTGACCACTTTCTTCATCAATCCGATAATTGAAAGTGGGGTCTTCTTGGGAAAGTTGTTTCAACGCTGAAATCAAGGTATCTTTATCTGCAGAGGACTTAGGCTCTACCGACATCGCAATAACGCATTCAGGAAACTCAATGGTTTCTAAAATAAGAGGACTTTTCTCATTGCAGAGCGTATCGCCGGTCTGAAGTTCTTTCATCCCCACAATCCCCCCGATCTCACCCGCATAAAGCACATCAATCTCTTCACGGGAATTTGCATGTAAACGAACCAGACGCATCACCCGTTCACGTTTTTTGGTGCGGGAATTAAAGACATTGCTACCTTTATCCAACTGACCGGAATACACCCGAATGAATGCGATCTGACCCATGTAAGGATCCGTTGCAATTTTAAATACCAATCCAGCCAACGGTTCTTTATCAGAGGCATGCCGCACTTCTGCTTTGCTTTCATCTTTGACCCCAATGCCCACCGCAGGGGGGACATCCAATGGCGAAGGCAAATAATCCACAATCGCGTCCAACAGCGGTTGCACCCCTTTGTTTTTAAGTGAAGAACCCACCAAAACACCCACCATTTTCTGCGAGACCGTCAAACGCCGAATCGCAGCCTTCAATTGATCCACCGAAAGCGTACTTTCTTCCATAAATTGATCCAGGGCCTCTTCATCGCTCTCCGCAACCGATTCAATTAATTCCGTGCGCGCCTCCTCAGCCGCATCGGCATAGTCAGCTGGAATCGCTTCAATCCGCACCTCAGCCCCAAAACTTTCGTCATCAAAGAAATAGGCTTTTTCTTCGACCAAATCGATCAAACCTAAAAAGTCCTCCCCCGCGCCCATGGGAATCTGTATGGGAAGTGCGGGCAAGCCCAACTTGTCTTTCATCTGTTGAACCGCACGCTCGAAATTCGCCCCCGTCCGGTCCGATTTATTTACAAAGGCCAATCCGGGCACTTTGTACTTCTTGGCCTGACGCCATACCGTTTCCGATTGCGGTTGCACGCCGGCCACCGCACAAAACACCCCCACAACCCCATCAAGTACCCGCAGAGACCGCTCCACTTCCACCGTGAAGTCGACATGTCCCGGGGTATCGATCAAATTGATTTGATAGTCCTTCCAAAAAGTAGTGGTTGCAGCAGAGGTAATGGTGATCCCCCGCTCGCGCTCCTGATCCATCCAGTCCATGGTGGCGGTACCGTGATGAACTTCCCCCAAGCGGTGCAATTTACCGCTATAAAAAAGAATACGTTCAGAGGTGGTGGTTTTTCCCGCGTCAATATGTGCCACAATCCCAATATTACGGATCATGTTCAGCGGATGCTCACGCCCTTCGGCGTTTGGATTGGTGTTTTCGTTAGACATTATGAGGCGCGGAACTACCAGAAAAGCCCACTCAAAGCATTAAAAAAACAGGGCTATTTACCGCGGACCCCAGCCCAAGCATCATTGTTTACATCGACCGTACTCATATCCATAATCTCCCAAACCTTCCACACGTCCATCTCCACGTCAGAAAATTGCACTTGAATTGCCTCCAAGAACATATTACCGTTTCAATATGAATATTTTCAAAGCATCCGCAGCCCTCTTGCTCCTCTCGGGTCTCAATCTAAAAGCCGCCACCGTTGCATTGGGTACTTCTGGAGCAGATCCCAACAACTTTGGGACGTTTAGCGGGTAAACCTTAACCTCAGTGACGCTAAACGGCATTGAATATACCACCTCCGAATTAACCCAAGTGACTCTTACGGCGTGGAAAGGTGCTTCTCAGGGGCAACTCCTCCAATATAATGGTGGACCTACAAATCCGGATGCGACCACCAGAAGAGGCTTTCTTGAAACTGATTGGTCGGGAAATACCGGATTGATCAATCCTTCAACCACTGCGGGTAGCGTTGGACTTAGTTTTAATACGTCGGTAAAGAATATCGCCGGTGCCGACCTATTTCTTTACGAAATTAGCTCAGGAACCCCAGATGCCTTTCAAGTAACCATCAACGGTTTTACTCAGACGGTAAATGGTTCAGATTATGGAAACAGCGGTGTCAGTAGCGCTAGTTCAGATGTTTTAAATCTATCAAGTACCCCGGCTTCATTAGGAGACTTGCTTGGATTATCTTCAACCCGTTCAAGCGATAACATTACCCAAAATATCCATGGTGTAGGCATAGACTTTTCAGACTTCGGTGTCGCCCTTGGCGATACCGTAACCAGCTTCACCATGAACAGCAATGGATCCAACACCTTCGATCCCGTCATCATCGCGGCCATCCCTGAAGCCTCTTCCCTCTGGCTATTAAGCTTGGGCGCTCTGACAGGCATACTGATAAAACGGCGCCGGCCCTAAGTTCGACCACTTGGGCTGCGCATCGATTTTTTTTTCGCGCGTGCCTCGCGGCACCCTGCACATCCACTCTTTGAATCCGCCCGGCTTCATAATATCATCTTCATCATTTTCTGACCGTGAACCCTACTTCTCTCAACAATCCCACTATACACAACCGTTTTAAATAAAAATGTCTCACCTGAGACATTTTTTTGCGGAAAAGTCGGCTTTGGCTGCTTTCGGGGAGTATGAGAACAAAAACCGAACTCTTCTTGTATATGTTAAGTTGGCGCAGCGGGCAACTCTTGAGCCCCACCAGCCATCATCTTCACCAAAGTTTTGAAGGTTGGGCCTACCAAAATGGATTCCTGCCTCAAATCGAAAAGTTGAAAGCGCAGGGATTCCTCAAAAATCATCCCGATGCGCGTGATGTCAATTGTTTCATTCAGCTAACCCGTGAGGGAGAACTCGCCGCTCAAGGGGGCGTAAATCCTGAAAAAGCATGGGCCAGAAAATGGAATCAAACTTGGCACCTCATCCTTTTCGACCTACCCGCCCATGAAAGAACCCTACGCAAAGAATTTCTGCGCGCCCTGAAGGCCAACGGGTTCGGCTGTTTGCAGGGCAGCGTATGGGTGAGCCCCCGGTTCCCCAAAACCATGAAAAAATACCTAAACACTCATCCCACCCGCCCTTGCCGCCTCGTACATCTCAAATCATTCAGCGAAGGAAAAGAGCAAGACCGCCGACTGGTGTGGGATGCATGGAATTTCAACCGAATCCATCAGGATTACCTCAACCTCCTACAGATCCTCAACGAATTTCAACAAATCGAAAATGCCTCCCAGCTCCTCAATTGGGCCCAACGCGAGTGGCGGGCCTGGAAAACCATTTGCGAAAAAGACCCCATGCTTCCCAAAGCGCTACACCCCGCCGACTATCCGGGTCCGGAAATATGGCACAAACGAAAAAAGGTGTTAAAACAAGCTGGCCTCCTCGCTTCCGGTTTATTTGTCTCACCTGAGACAAATAAATCCTAGGTTTGGGAAAAGTGTGGGGATCGGATACGTCGCCACCACCCTGCAGGCGGAATGAATTAAAACAGTTGTTCTATCAAGGTCGTCAGATCTGAAGGCATGCCGTGTATATAAAGCCAACGCAAGATCAGCAACGCGATGATTCCCAGCACCGCCACCCCTCCCAACAAATTCCCCAACCATTGCTTTTTTAAACATAACCTAAAAATCCATACCCCAAAGTATCCGGAGACAATCATAACAACCATCGTTGTGAATCCGCCCATCCATCCTTCGGAAAAAAACGCACAAACCGACAATTGAATCAAGACGCTGATGCCAGCTTCGGCTCCCAGAATCAACGCTGTCACCGCTGCACCCAGCCTTTGCTCTATACGGTTTACTTTTGCAATGCTCGCGGCGAGTTCTTCTTTTTTCGCTGAAGCCTGCTCATCCCCGTCATTAAAATAGGATTCAAACTGATGTAATACCAAAAACAACAGCCCCATGCTGAAGATCAATAAGATCAGCACCACCACCATCAATAATCCCGCAAATCAAACTCATTCAACTTTCGGTGCAACGTTCTCCGCGAGATCCCCAACTGATCCGCAGCTTTCGTCCGGTTGCCTTTGTGATCATCCAAAGCCTGCATGATCATTTTCTTTTCAGCGTCCTGCATGGACGTGGCTCCCCGCAAGGGACCTGCCCCCGTCTTCAAAGGGCCCGCCTCTTCCTTCACTTCCGCAGGTAAATCACGCAAGGTAATCCGATCTCCACGTGAAAGCACCACCATACGCTCCATCACATTTCGTAACTCCCGAATATTCCCAGGCCAACGATATCGAATCAACGCATCTAATGCATCCGGTGTAAATCCATCAATGTCACGCACATTTTCAGTGGCAAATTCTTTCAGATAATGATTCAGCAACAGTGGAATATCCTCCCGACGCTCCCGCAAGGCAGGCAACCGCACTTGCACCACATTCAACCTGAAAAACAAATCCTCCCTGAACGTCCCCTCCTCCACCATGCGACGCAAATCCCGATTCGTCGCCGCCAGTAAACGGGTATCCACTTCTATCTTGTCCATGCCTCCTACCCGCTCAAAACTGCGCTCTTCCAATACCCGCAGAAGTTTCACTTGCGTCGCGGGCTCAATCTCCCCAATTTCATCCAGAAACAAGGTGCCCCCATCCGCCAACTCAAAACGCCCCTTTCGCGTTTCCGTCGCCCCCGTAAACGCCCCGCGTTCATGCCCAAACAACTCACTTTCCAACAAGTTGTCCGACAAGGCCGCACAATGCACCGCTACAAATGGATTTTCCGCCCGATTACTCAAACGATGCAAGGCATGCGCCACCAATTCTTTCCCTGTGCCACTCTCTCCGTTGATCAATACCGTTGCCCGACTCGGCGCCACCTGCTGAATCGTATCAAACACCGCCTGCATGGCCGAAGACTGTCCAATAATATTCCCCATGCCATATTTTGCATCCAATTCTTTTTTCAACTGCTGATTGGACGCTTCCAGTTTTTTGGTTTGAATCGCCCGTTGTAACAACACTTCCAATCGATCCAAATTCACCGGCTTGGTCAAAAAATCATAAGCCCCCGCCTTCATCGCTTCCACCGCCGTTTCCACATTCCCATAAGCCGTCAACAAAATACATACCGGTTGAGGGTCCTTGCTTAATATCCTTCTCACCAAGGTCATCCCATCCATTCCGGGCATGCGTAAATCTGTTAAAACCGCATCAGGTGTCTCTGTTTTCAATACTTCAAGTGCGGCCATACCCGAGTCCGCTAACAAGATCGTATACTTCCGACGCAATGCCCGGGCCAATCCCTCACGCGTGTTTCGTTCGTCATCCACAATTAACACAGTGGGTTTCATGGTGCCGGCTCCTCCCGACCGCCC
Source organism: Kiritimatiellota bacterium B12222 (assembly GCA_029719485.1). GTDB lineage: Bacteria > Verrucomicrobiota > Kiritimatiellia > SS1-B-03-39 > UBA6053 > UBA6053. The sequence goes on from CP120722.1 coordinate 3,998,647, forward strand.
AACAGTCGGATTCTTTGTTCATATCGGGGCAACAACAGGGTAAACGTAGTCCCCTGCTTGGGACGTGTTTCAATTTCGATTTGTCCACCATGATCCTGCATAATACGCTGCACAATCATCAGACCCAATCCCGTCCCCTCTTCTTTGGTGGTGCGATAGGCATCAAACAAGGCCCCTAAATCTTCAGCCTCAATACCTGACCCCGTGTCTGCAAAGGATACCGCCACCCCGTGCTCTGACATGTGAATCCTCAGGGTTAAAATCCCCCCCTTGGTCATCGCCTGTATAGCATTTCGAATTAAATTGTAAAAAGCCTGATGCATCTGCCCTTTGTCTAATTGCAAACTCGGCACCTCTTCCGGATATTCTTTTTCCACCCAGATCCCTCTATCCTCAATCTCCCGCTCCATGGATTTCAGCGTCGCATCCAAAAGTTCATCCACTTGCACCGCCTCCCGTTGCGGTTGGGTGGGACGCAAGGCACGTAAAAACGAATGGATGATTTGATCCAATCGTTTGATTTCATCGCTCGAAACCTCCACCAACTCCCGCAGAGACTCTTTAAGCTCTTCATCCGCAATATCCTCGAGCTCTCTGCCCATAATTTGCAAATGAATGTTCAATGAATTCAAAGGATTTCCAATCTCGTGCGCCACCCCGGCAGCCAGCAAGGTAATCGCCTCCAAGCGTTTAGACTCCACCGTACTCTCCTCCCGTTTGCGGTCAGAGGTCACATCCCGTAAAAAGATCAACGCCCCCTCCGCATCATCTTCAGCTCCTTGCACCACCTGCAAGGGAACCACATAAAATTCGACAATCCGGTGTTCAGGATAGGTCACTTCGATTTCCCGGTTCATCATCTGCGTCCACGCTTCCGGATCCAATCCCATCAACCCCTCCCAATCCAAGGTCGGCAACGCCTCCTCTAAACTCATGCCCGTCATAGACTCCACATCCCCACCCAATAATCGTGCCACCGCCTCATTCGCATAGGTCACAAGCCCTTTACCATCCACCACCACCAATCCTTCACGAATCGATTGCAAAATGGTTTCCAACAAACCCTTCTCTCTCGCCAAACGAAGAAAATGCGTCTGCAAACTGTCCGGATCTATCCGGTCAATTCGTCTCAATAATTGCTCTAAAAACCCTGATTTCATTGTTCAAAACTCATACACATCCTCAACGCCAAATCGAGACATTTTGACTCAAACTTTTCAAAACTGTACGCTGAAAAACCGATTTTTCAGCCTTTGTCCTGTCAAAAACCTATGCTAGATCCTTGCTTCTATAAGCAATCCCACCTTTTGATCCCCCACCCACCCACTTTTTTAGTATGAAAGCACGCCTCTCTCTGATCTACCAAATTCTCGGCCCCTTTCTCGCCCTCATCATATACGGACTCCTCTCCGCAAACGACTCCTTCGGTCAACCCGCGGCCGCCACCGCCGGCATTACCTTCCTCTGCGCCTTCTGGTGGTGTACCGAAGCTATTCCGATTCCTGTCACCTCCATGATCCCCTTCGTGCTCTTTCCGCTCGCAGGCATCATCGACTACAAAATCCTTGCCGGAAATTTCGGTCACAAATTCATTCTGCTGTTTATGGGCGGCTTTATGCTCAGTCGGGCCGCAGAAAAATCCAGCACCCACCTACGCATTGCCCACCTCATGGTCAAAGCCATCGGCACCGAAACCAATAGCAAACTCATCATCGGGTTTATGCTCGCCACCGCTTTTTGCTCCATGTGGATTTCCAACACCGCCACCGCATTAATCATGCTTCCCGTGGCCATCGCCGTCATCAAAGAAAGCCACAACGACGCGAAATTCTCTATCAATCTCCTGCTCGCCATAGCCTACGGCGCCAGCATTGGCGGCATCGCCACTCTCATCGGCACCCCTCCCAACGGCGCCTTTGCCGGAGCCTATTTTGATATTACCGGAGGCTCGGTTGATTTTGTCAGTTGGCTTAAAATCGGCCTCCCTGTTTCAGTTCTGATGCTCATCATCTGCGGATTTATTCTTACCCGCGGCGTCCGTGGCAAAAGCAGTTACGAAGCCGAAGAGCTCGGCCCCTGGACTGACTGGCAAAAACGAGTTCTGCTGGTGATCAGCTTGACCGCCCTGCTCTGGGTCACCCGCAAACTTCCCTTTGGCTGGGGCGGATGGAGCGTATGGCTCAACATGCCGAAAGCCGAAGATGCCACCGTGGCCTTATTGGCCGTGATCTGCATGTTCCTCATTCCCAATGGCCAAAAAAATGAAGACGGCAGTTCGCAAAAATTGCTCGATTGGAAAACAGCCGTGGGCATTCCCTGGGGAATCCTCCTCCTCTTCGCAGGTGGCCTCGCCATTGCCTCTGCATTCACAGCCTCAGGTTTGGCAGAAAGAATGGGGGAATTCCTTCACAGCACCACCTCCGGCATGCATCCCTTGGCCATTATTTTGGTCATCAGCTTCACGGTCACCTTCCTCACTGAGATCACCAGCAACACCGCCACCGCCACCCTGCTCATGCCCATTTTGGCGGCGGCCGCCATCAGCTCGAACCTCAATCCGGCCTTTTTCATGATCCCCGCAGCCCTGTCTGCGAGTTGCGCCTTCATGCTCCCGATCGCCACCCCTCCCAATGCCATCGTGTTTGGAGGAGCCGACCTGCTCACCATCCCCAAAATGGCAAAAACAGGCCTCTGGCTCAACCTCGCGGGCGTGGTGGTGATCAGCATCCTCTGTTACTTCATACTCGATCCCCAAACGGGACTCTAAGCCATAAACTGAAGACCACACCCCTCACTCACCGTCGCTCAATAAAATCTCCAACGCGGTGAGGGTGTAGGCTGTCACCAAGATCGGATTTCCTTCCCAATAACGATTGTCTTCATTTTTCCAAGTGCCGTCCTCCAATTGGAGATCGACCAGCTTTTGAATCATCTCTTCCCGCCAAGGGATCACCGTGCCATCTTGAGCGATCAACACATCGTCTTGGATCGTGGCCATACACTTGGACAAAATATTTAAGAAATAAAAGTATCCCTGAGTACCTACGCCCGGATTTTCATCAACGGTCCAATGCCGCGAAGCCCAATCAAATGCGGAACGAATGCGGGGATCGCTCCGATCCACATCGCAATACAGTAAGCTCATAATTCCCGCATAGGTCATACTGCCATATGCACTAAGCTTTACTTTTTCTTTGGTCCCCAGTTCACGGTTATTTTCAGGAACATGATACGTAAATCCCCCACGATTTTCATCATCGGTCATTACCCAACTCCCAGGATTACTTTGGGGCGCATGTTGCATATGACTGATAAATTCTGCAGCCGCTTCTTTGTTGAAGTCCACCTGCTCGCCCTCCCGTAAATCTTCCGCTTCCTCCGTAAGTGCCATCGCCTGCACCGCGACATAAGTATTGGACATATCCGCATAATCGCTCATGCCCATCAAATCATATCCAAAGCCACCATAACTGGAACTGTCCTGCTCTGCCCGTTGTCCCGCAGCCACAAATTTCCGGGCAGCCAATACATAAGGACGTGCATCAGGACGACCACTAAGATGCAAAGCCATCATGCAAATCCCCGTATTGTACGTCGCGCGCCCTCCTCCTCGGCGGGTTTGACTCGGCATCACATAAAAACCACCATCCGGACGTGCCGTTGATATGATCCAATCCACCGCACGATTAAACGCAGGACTCTCCCGCATCTCATCCGAGTACGACATCGCAATCACACACAAGCCCGTGATCGCAGGCGCATCCGGAATGCCAAAATACCCCTTTTCATTTTGTTGCGTTAGCAGCCAGTCCAACCCACGAACGACAGATTCATTTGCGTGAACCTGAAGCGCTTCAGGAAGTTCAGCCCCCAGTAGAGGCATCGTCATAACAAAGACGGACAGGATAGTTTTATAAAGTATATTCATATTATGAGCAGTATAGGTTAACGATTCTACGAGATTTAAAACGAACCACGTAACGCAAATTCAAAGACACGTGGATCTCCGGGGAAAGCCTGATAATAATGGCGATTGGATTCGATATAGGACTCATCAAAGATATTTTTAACATTAAGTATCAAGGTCCAATCTTCCGGCCCCTTAAAACGAGACAGCGAAACTGAAGCCGACACATCGAAGATATGTGAGGCATCAATATACGATTCAGGCCCCACATACTGACCACGAAAGGTCGCATCATATTGATCCCGAAAACGATACCCACATCCCAACACCACATCCTCAAAAGCACCACCGGTAATGCGATACGATGTCGTGACAGTCACCGCATGAGGTGGTGTAGAATCCACCTCCACCCGGTCGGTATCACGCTCGGTATCATTGTACGTGTAAGCAGCATAAATGGTCCAATTATCTGTGATATCACCCACCAATGACAACTCAATCCCTTCAGAATCGGTCTCACCCTCTTCTTCGTAATATCCCGTCACATCATTATAACTGGGGGTACTTTGCTGCTCAATTTGATACACAGATGCTGTAAACCAAAGCGTATCTACAGGAGAATACCGAAAGCCACCTTCAAGTTGTGTCGCCTGCCATGAAGAGGTTAATTCCACCCCCTCAGCTTTCTCATAACCAAAATTCGGTGCCTCAGTCGTCGCCAGATTTACGAACAACACCACCTGATCTGTAGGAAGTATACTCATGCCCACTCGGGGACTAACACTATCTCCCTTATTCCCTAAATCACTTTCATGTTGATCATATCGGATTCCCGCCAATAACCGAAACATCTCCCAACTCAGCTCATCTTGCAAAAACAACCCGGCTTTATCGACACGGCTCGCAGACGGACGAATGGTCGCAGAACTAAAATCCGTTGTGGAATATATCGTGCCAAACCCACCATCACCTTCACTTTCTTTCCGGGTCCAGTCGGCTTGGGAAACCAGGGTGTGCCCCACCTCTCCTGTTTCCGTAAGATACACCCCACGCAAAAAAGCATTGTAGGCTTTGGAAACTTTATCATAGGCCGAATATTCATAGCTGTCTTGCCCCTGCGAAACTGTATACGCTCCCGCCGACAAATGTTCGGCTTTAATGTCTGCACGTGCCATGCCCGCACCCGCAACCACATTCAAATCTTCATGCACCTGATAATCAGCAAATGCTTGAACCGTGGTCCCTTTATACAGATCTCGCATATCCGTTTCAGGCACGTAGCTCTCCCAGTTATAATCTCCCCAAGGTTCTCCCTCATAAATAGGAATTCCTTGATAGCCGGGTTGATCGGTATACTGAAAGGTCGTATTTAACTCTATGGTCAAATCGTCAGTAGCCTGCCAAGTCACCGCAGGTGCGATGGAATAATTCTCACGCCAATCATTATCTTCCGGCAACCAAAATGATTTCCCGTACTCAACCAAACCCGGAACCCGCAAAGCCAGCGTTCCCTCTTTATTCACCTCGTTCACATCAAAACTGGCACGGTACCGTTGCGTATCCTCTCCCAAAATCGCCCGGAATTCATTGTCATTAAAGTCCTCAACCAAGGAGGCTTGTTTTTGAATCAAACTGATGGCACCCCCTGCACCATAGGCCCCCAAAGAACTGGTGGTCCCCCCCGATGTGGATCCCGTAGGACCATTGATAATTTCCACCCGTTCTAAAGAAATGGGATCTAAAAAAGTTCCCATAAATCCAGGCAATGGCAAAGTCCCCCCTAACATCGGCTCCGTTCCTGGAATACCCCGAACCGAATATTGCCCCGCCGTACGCGACTGTAGAGTTTTCCCTCCCGTTTGAATACCTGGTTGATACCGTAACAAATCATGTAAATCCAACGGTGCCACTTCCCGAATGAAATCTTTGGTTAATACATTCACCACCACCGGAAGATCTTGAGGAGGCGTATCACTAAACGTCGCCGTAGACACATAAGCAGTGTTGTAGCGTGAGAGTGGCGTACTCATAATCGTCATATCATCCATTTCAATAGGTTCCTGTTTCAACTGAGCGGACAGGGACGTAGCAAGAACAACGGAAAAACAAGCAAGGGGGATAACTTTAAACATAGTTTGTATAGGGTTCAATTTATGTGAGCGGAGGACGTTCTGCACTGTGACGATTCAAGATCCACCAAACCGGTGGCGCAGAAACGCAAAGGCATAACAACGTAAAAAATCCGATGCCGTTCAGCAATTGGGGCCACGGCACCACCAACCCTATCGGCAAACCTCCAAAGGACATGGATGCCCGGGTCAGCCCTGTAAAAGTCCAGCCCATGCAAACCCCGCTGAGTAAACTGAGGGCAATTCCGTTCCCGCCTGTGAGCAAAGCTTCGGAGAACAGCAAGCGCCCCAATTGCGCACGGCTCATTCCCACCGCCCGCATCACCTGAATTTCCCGGGCAAACTTTTCCGCAGCTCCCGTAAGCAAAGTTACCATGCCAAAAGAGAGAATGATCATAGAATAAAAGGGTACCCGCGCCATATCGCCAATGATATTGGCCCCGTGGGAAATCGTCCCATCCGCAATCTCATCTCGGTGATGCACCCGCACGGTGTGGGTCTGACTTTCCCCAATGGAAGCACGAATTTCTTTTTCTAAAACTTGTCCCGCTTCTAATGGATCCATGGCTGCTAAATCTGATCCGTAGTTCATCCACAGGTAATAACTTTTCTCCTGGTTCCCGGTAATCTTGCGTGCAAAATTTTCACTCACAAATACCGGACCACTGGTGCCGGATCGGAAACCATTCCGTCCCCGCAAATGCGCACGCGAAGTGACCAAATGCCAATTGAGATCCACCACCCCCCTGATTTGCAGGCGTACCGCTTCAGGCGCTCCCCCTCCCCTTTTAGAGGGACGACCTTCCCCCGGCAGAAAACTGATTTCATCGCCAACCGTCAATCCGCTCTGCCGGGAGAACATTGCCGTGATCACACAGCCCTCACCCGAAACCATTGTGGGCACCGCCTCTGCCGCGCTCCCCTTCAGAAATTCAAAAGATGCCAAAGGATTTTCCCCTCCAAAGGCTTCCTGCGAATTTACCCCGAAAAGCAACAGGTTGTCTACGCCACGCCCCACATTTTTTCCAGTTGTCATGCGCATCGCATCCAAAACGTCCGCCCCCAACTTAAACTGGGAAACTTCGATCGAAAGCGCTTTGCCATCGGCCACCCCATCCAGGGATGATATTTTTTCCACCTCCGATTTCGAAATGCCTCCTGGAAGGAAATCCACAATCACATCCGGGAAGCTGGAGCTTGGAATAAAAGGTGCGGTCAAAGTTGCCCCCCAAATATGAATCGCGGTGTACATCCCCAAGCCCACCGCCAAGGTCACTGTCATCCCCGCATGAAAAGAATTATGACGAATCATACGCCCCTTTAACAGATGGCCATTTAACCCAAACAGTAGAGCAAGCAAGGGCGACAACAACGTTTCCACTGCCACCATCAATGCCGGAAGACTCAACCACAATCCAATCATGTGAAGCGGAATCCCCACCGTGACCAATAACAGATATACCATTTTCGAACTCAGAGGTAAGGGCAGTACCAAAATCAACATCGGGAAAAGCAATACAATCCCGATCAACGTCCGCACAATCGAGATCGATCCATCATTCAGTCGCGGGGTCGAAAAGGCATCCAAAGGATGCACCCGAAACGTGCGGAGAATGGGCCACCCCAAAGAAAGGAGTGAAATCAACATCACAAATCCGAGAGAGAAAACCGGGGTGACCCATCCTGTGTCCGCACCTTCCGGAAATAATTCCGGGCTGGTTCGGGTAAAAACGTCCAAAGCCAAACGACCGCCTGAAAATCCGATTCCCCAACCCAAAAATGCCAAGACCAAACCTTCACCCGCCACCCATCGGGCGACCTGACCCTTGGTGGCGCCCGCGCAACGCAGGCGGGAGAGAATCAGCAAGCGACGTTCCCAACCCATGTTCATCGCATTCACCAACATGCACAATGCCGTCAACACCGACAAGGTAAGCATCAAAGGAAGCGAGCGTCGGAAATTTCGGAGACCATCGCCGGCCACGGCATCTTCCAAAAGCTGCCGGTTCACCAAATAAGTCTTCCAGGCCGCGTAATCATGTTGCTCCAACAACGTCTGCATATTCTTTTCAGCCATCCGCCCGGAGGTTTGACACAATAAAATATCCGTAAGATCTTTAGTCCCCCCTTCACCAAGCAACTGATCCCATCCTCTGGCATTCACAAAAAATGTCGGAAAACCTGATACCACTTCTCGCAGATCCAAGTAGCCCACAAAAGTAACATTCACCGCTCGTCCGCTACTAATGACCGGCATGGTGCTTCCCAACGCCGGCAAATCAAATCCACGGGGCGTAAAAACCGACCGACTTAAAACGGCCTCAACATTTTCCGCATCCGGATCCGGCCAACGGCCGATCAATTTCGCTTCAGGAAACGGAGAAACCCCGTCACTCACCACCGCAGCCGCACGAAGGGGTGGTCCCTGCAAAGGACGGCCCTCCGGCCGAAAATCCAAGGTCACCGCCAGGGTCGTATATAACTTCGCATCCGCCACCCCATCTACAGACCTCATGTTTTCTTCAAATCCATTCGGAAAACGAAGTGGCGGTTTCGGACCACCCGACGGCCCGCCTCCTCCACGTCCAAAGGAAGCCCCCGCTTTTACCGGAGAAACCCAATGCGAATAAGGACCCGACATCCGCTCGACACGCTTTTGGGTTTGCGCCATCGAGGTGGTAAGAAACCCAACCGACCACACCAGCAAACCAGTGGATGCCGCCACCCCGATCACCGCGGTCAAGGTGCGTAAACGATCCGCCTTTATGCCTTTCCAAACCAACTTTGCAATCATCGGGCGCTCTCCGAAACAGGGACATGCCCCATCATTTCCAGATAAGTTTTTGATACAAATTCTGCATTGTGCTTGGTTTCAAAATGCTTCAGCAACTGACCATCCCGAAGCAAATGCAGGCGATCCGACACCGCCGCTACCCGCGGATCATGCGTAACCATCAAAATCGTAGAATCCTGCTCCCTGTTTAACTCAGACAACAACTGACAAAGCGATTCCCCCGCCACCGAATCCAAATTCCCCGTAGGCTCATCCGCCAAAATGATGGCAGGACGAATATACAGTGCCCGCGCAATTGCCACCCGTTGACGCTCCCCGCCACTGAGTTGATCCGGCGATTTTTTGCGCAAGGCGAATATCCCCAACCGATCCAAAAGCAGCTTCAATTCAGCCGCATCTGCTTTCCGTCCATCCAACTGAATCGGCAACATTACATTTTCCTCCACACTCAACGCAGGAATCAAATTGAAATCCTGAAACACCAATCCGATACGACGGCGACGGAACTGACTTAAGGCCCGATCTTTCATGGTATGTAAAGACGCCCCATCCACCTGCACCTCACCCGCATCAGGACTCATCAACCCCGAAAGGATATGTAACAATGTACTTTTCCCCGAACCACTTGCCCCCATTACACATTCAAAAGATCCTTCTTCAATTTGAAGGTTTACGCCGTCGAGAACCTGGCCTTGGCCGGCATAGGATTTAGAAAGTTGGGTAGCAGAAACAAGCGTCATACGTATACAAGGGGTCAAGAGTTACATGATGTGCACTGGGCACATTTTCGAAGAGTAATCTTGTATACGCAGCCCCCGAAGTGAGGGTTCACGGAAATTTGAAAAATATTATTTTCTTCTCGTTACCCTGCCTTCCTTCAAGTTCAGGAAGCGTGTTACGCAGTTGGGTAAATTTTGCTTTTCATGCGTCACAAAAATGAGCGCACAGCCGCTAGCCCCCACCACCGCATCAATCAATCTCAACAAGTGAATGCGGTGCGGTTCATTCAATCCCATGCAGGGCTCATCCAAAATCAACAAATCAATCGGACGTACCAGCGCCCGGGCAATGAGCACGGTTCTCTGCTCTTCAACCGCCAATTCAGCGAAGCTTTTATGTGCCTTTTCGCCCAAGCCCAGAGAATCCAACCAATCCCGGGCGATCCCCTTCCGAACCCGGCCACAACTTTCAAACAGTTGCAAGGTATCAAAAAATCCCGTACACACCGTATCCAACACCGTGAGTTCTTCTGGGAAATAAATATGCTGTTCGGGAGAAACCGACCCTATACGTTTTTTCACATCCCAAATGGAATGTCCCGGCCCCAACGGTTTCCCAAACAGCTGTACATCATTGGCATAGGCCATGGGATTATCCGCCTGAATCAAACTCAGCAGTGTCGATTTCCCGGCTCCATTATGCCCCGACAAAGCCCAACATTCCCCCGGCTGAATGGTCCACGATACGTCCTGCAAAATTTTCGTATCCCCGTAACATACATTCACCCCCTGCAACGAAACCAAGGGCGTCCGGTGTTTCCGTGGACGAAGCCGGGAAACCCAACTTTGGGGCAATACAATTTCTTCCGTAAACAACGCTCGCTTTTGAGAAGAACGACGCGTGGAGGTCTTCCTCCCACACGCCACCAATCGCCATTCTTCAACTTCGGCAATATGGTCTACACAATCGGGAAGTAAGCCTTCCTCAGGCGCCAAAAACATTAAATTTAACCCCTGACACTGAAGCTTCAAAAAGATATCAGATAACTCTTTTCGGTACCCCACATCCAAGCCTTCAAAAGGATGCTCCAACACCACCAACAAAGGATCCGTCAACAAAGCCCTCGCCAAAAATACTTTGCGCCGTTCCCCATTCGAAAGCGCAGTCAGTTCCCGGGAAAACAAATTGCCTATCTTCAATAAGTCCAACACTTCGGCCTGAAAAGAAGGATATGCCTGACGTCGTTCCACAGACACATCATCAAGAGCATACAGATCAAAAACCGACATCAACGACAAAAAATCAGACACCAATAAAGGGAACTCTTCTAAATTCCGATTCCATCGCAATTGCGCAAATGCATCATCCCCTCCCATTTCATGCTGAAGATCCGTAAAAAATACATGTGCGATTCCGCTTTCCGGACAAGCTTCAAACTGGGGATCCACCTCCTCATACCCATAAATCAACTCACCTTCTACCGGAGCAAGTTCACCACATAAGCCCTGAACCAAGGCATTTCGACCCGAATGCATTTCCCCTACCACACCCCAACATTCCTTGGATTGAATTTGCCACTGCGTATTTTCAAATATCAATCGATCTCCAGCACGAAAAGTTGTGTGCTGAAGATCAAGCAGAACCCCATGAAAAGAAGCAGATCGCAAATGCATCATCTACGCGTCAATTTTCACCACGGTGCGACCGCGGGTTTTGCCATTGGCCATATTCTTTAATGCCTCAGGCGTCTCTTCCAACGAAATCTCCCGACAGAGAGCATCCAGTTGATTCGATTTCCATTCCGTAGATAATTTGTGCCACAGCGCTTTTTTCTGATCTAAGGGGCATTCAGCACTATCAATGCCGATCAAACTCAACCCTCGCAATATAAAGGGGAATACATTGGTATTTAATTCCATGCCCGTAATCATTCCACAACAGGTGATCACGCCACGATGTTGCATGGACTTGGTCAACACTTCGAGGGTTTTGCCCCCTACGGTTTCCACCGCGCCAGCCCACAGTCCCTTGAGCATGGGCTTGCCACTATCTTCAGTCAGTTCATCCGCAGAGATAATCCGCTTGGCCCCTAGATCCATTAACCAAGCGGCTGTTTCCGGATTCCGACTCGCCGCAACCACCTCAAATCCCGCAGCAGCCAACAAAGCCACTGCCACCGAGCCCACGCCCCCTGTAGCGCCGGTCACCACCACTTCACCTTTATCCGGGGTCAATCCATTTTGCAACAAACGCTCCACACACTGACCTGCGGTAAAACCGGCCGTGCCCAAAATCATCGCTTCACGCAAGCTGTATCCCACCGGCTTCTCAATGACCCACTCCGACGGTACCCGAATATATTCAGCCAATCCGCCGGAAGTATTCATCCCTAAATCAAAGCCCACCACAATCACTTCAGTCCCCTTCGCCAAGGTAGGAGATTCTTCAATAATACCCGCCGCATCTACACCCGGGGTATGGGGATATTTGCGGGTAATCCCTTTATTTCCGGAAAAACTAAGCGCATCTTTGTAATTCAAAGAAGACCACTGTACCTTAATCAAGGTATCATTTTCAGGCAATTCGGAGAGCTCCCGTTGCACAATCGCATGATCAAATACTTTCGGGGCGGATTCGGTAACGAGCAGGGCTTTGTATGTCATAACGCGCCTCTACGCCTATTTTCAGGAATTGGAAAGGGCATACTTTTATAAAAAACACCCTCTACTTCCGGCATTTCTACACTCCAGTCTTGCAATCTCACGCAGTTGACTTGACTATCATTCCCATGCGTACACACATTTTTCAACATGTTCCCTTTGAAGGCCCTGGCAACATCTATCCCTGGTTGGTCGACCATCACAGCAGCATTGAAACGACTCATGTGTATCAAAATACCCCATTACCCTCATTAGAAAGCTTTGACGTCCTCATCGTGATGGGTGGTCCCATGAGCGTAAAAGATGAAGCGCAATACCCCTGGCTTCGCGCCGAAAAAGCATTTATCCGCGAAGCCATTTCAGCCGGAAAATCCATCCTGGGCATCTGCCTCGGCGCTCAACTCATCGCCGCCAGCTTAGGCACCGAAGTCAAAGCCAATCCCATCAAAGAAATTGGTTGGTTTCCCATCCACGGAAATGAATACCACGCAGGGTTTCTCTTCCCGGAAGAGTTAACCGTCTTTCATTGGCACGGCGAAAGCTTTGAGTTGCCTCCCGACGCCATGCTCTTGGCCTCCTCCCCTGACTGTAAACACCAAGCCTTTCAATTATCCGGAAAAAAAGTCATCGGAATACAATTTCATCTGGAAACCAACGCGGAAAGCCTCAAGGCCATCATCGAACATTGCCGACACGAATTAGAACCGGGAGCCAAAATCATGCCCGAATCCGAAATGCTCAAAAAAGCCCCGCAGTATTTTGAAAAAATTCATCACCAAATGAATCGACTGCTTCTTTATTTAACTTCCGACATTTAAACCCACGCCACCATGACCCAAGACGAATCAAATTTAAATTTGCTCAGCATTTTTCATTTTGTGTTAGGAGGCCTCACCGCCCTCATTTCCTGCTTCCCTTTCATCCACCTCCTCTTTGGCGTTCTCATGCTAACGGAGCAAGCGAATGCTGAAGAGGAAATCCCCGCTTTTGTCGCTTGGCTTTTCATCTGCATTCCCGCCACCCTCATTCTCATGGGCTGGGCCTTATCGATTTGCATGATTGTCGCCGGCCTTAAACTCAAAAAACGCAAAGCCTATACCTTCTGCGTGGTCATCGCCTGTATCGAATGTTTGATGATGCCCTTCGGCACATTATTGGGCGTGTTTACCTTGATCATGTTGTACAAAGAACCCATCAAAGCCCTATTCTATCCCGCCACGCCTCCGCCTATGGTCAGGTAAACGCCCCCGCTATTCTCGATGGAGAGTCTTTATTTTTCTTCTGCCAGTTTACGAAGGCTTATCGCTCGAAAGACATGAGGCACATTGGGTCGCCACGCGGGCAGGATAAATGTAATTGCGATTTCTTCCAGGGCCGAGATCACCAACACGATGATCCCCGCCCGGAAGAGCCAAGGACTCAGCCCCGAAAATAACAGCCAAACGCCCAGTCCCAATACCGCAGTTGAAAGCTTAGCGGTCCAGGTGTGATACGAAGGTAAATGACGATATTTGATCAGGGTCACCATTCCCGAAGTGGCCAACATAATCATCAAGATTAAAAACCACCATGCCTGCGCCTTCACCAACTCCGGCCACAACAGCCATCCTCCAATGATCACCACAAAGCCGGTCAACACATCCCCAACCGTATCCAACTGGGAGCCCAACTTACTCTGCTGATTCAGCAAACGCGCCAAAAACCCATCCAGAAAATCTGTCAGCAACGATCCCGCAAAGCCCCATAAAAACACTGAAGAATGCCCCTTCACACCCGCCCACAACAACACGGGCGCAAGCAGAATACGAATCAGGCTCACAAAATTAGGAAGGGTATAAATAGGTGAAGATAACATAAATTGTTTTTACCAGTACACTTACAAAAAAGACATAACGAAATAGCGGGAAAAATAATGAAAAACGAATCACTCCCGAAGGGATGACTCAGTCCGCAAGGACCAGTCTTTACCGAGGCCTCCGCACCGGACTCATATTATAAAAAACCAACGCCTTTCAATCCCGTAGGGATGGCTTAGTCCGCAAGGACCGGGATTTGGAGAGAGATCCGTACCGGACTCATGTCCTGAAACATCCACGCCTTTCAATCCCGAAGGGATGGCTCTCCACAGGCCAGTCCGCCAGGGCGGGTTTGATCGCCCCCCCCATGCACCTGAGGCCTGAAAGGCCGGCTCTCTTACTGGCTGGTTCTCAAAGCACTACCCATACAGCGAGAGAGCCGTACTTTCAGCACTCACACATCCCACCCATTTCAACCGGCCCTGACGGACCGGGCTATGGAGAGACGTCCGTACCCGACTCATGTCATGAAACATCCACGCCTTTCAATCCCGAAGGGATGGCTCTCCACAGGCCAGTCCGCCAGGGCTGGTTTGATTGCCCCCCCCATGCTCCAGAGGCCTGTAAGGCCGTCTCTCTTACTGGCTGGTTCTCAAAGCACTACCCATACAGCGAGAGAGCCGTACTTTCAGCACTCACACATCCCACTCATTTCACCCGGCCCTGACGGACTGGGCTTGGGAGAAACGTCCGCACCGGACTCATGTTATAAAAAACCAACGCCTTTCAATCCCGTAGGGATGGCTCTCCACAGGCCAGTCCGCCAGGACTGGTTTGATCGCACCCCATGCTCCAGAGGCCTGAAAGGCCGGCTCTCTTACTGGCCGGATCACAACCGATTTGATCGTGTCGATACGTTGCCATACCGTAAAAATCCGTGCTTACAGCACGCTTATAAGCTTCATAAGCAGAGGCAGCGCCACCCTTCACATTGTTCAAACAGCAAAAGTTTGCCGGGGATTAAAATTCAGCGTTTTCATCTCTTCATAAAGAGCGATGGTCTTTTCATCATCAGCGGGCGGAAGCACCACCTGCAAAGTGATGTATAAATTCCCGGGTTGCTTGGCGGGAATCCCTTTTCCTTTTAACCGCATTTTACTGCCACTCAGCGACCCTTTGGGAATCACAACCGTAACATCTCCATCAGGCGTGGGAACCCGCACCTTAGCCCCTAACGCCGCTTCCCAAGGCGCAATGGGCAAGGTCACGTAAAGATCGGCTCCCTCAACGGTAAATACCCTATGCGGTTCAATATCAATGCGGATATACAGATCACCGGCCGGGCCACCATTCATGCCCGCAGCCCCTTTCCCTTTTAATCGGATTTTTCCACCATTTTTCATCCCCTTGGGAATGTTCACCTGAAGCGTTCGCTTTTTGTTCGCCACAAATCCCTCAGCGGTTGTAATCGGCGTTTCGAAGCTAATCGTTCTTGAACTTCCATGATACGCGTCCTCCAGTGAAATACGGATAAACGCATTCATATCCTCTCCTTTCTGTTGAAAGGGAGATCGGCCCCTTTCCCCGCCACCACGATGACCAAACAAGGATTCAAAAAATTCGCTGTAATGCCCATCATCTCCCGCCCCGTCCTCGAAGGAGAATCCTCTGCCACTTCCAGAGGCACGGCCATAGCGGGACCCAGGATGAGGTGAAGGCCTCGACGACCCCTGCTTCCAGTTCGCACCGTAAGTATCGTAGGCTTTTCGTTTCTCAGGGTCTTTCAGAACTTCGTAGGCCTCACTGAGATCTTTGAACTTTTGTTCCGCAACCGAATCTTTATTGACGTCGGGATGATATTTTCGGGCCAGTTTCCGGTATTCCTTTTTAATCAACGCCGCATCCGCATCTTTGCTCACGCCTAAAATTGAATAATAATTTTTATACTCCATGCAACCATTCCTCCTGTCCCAACGTTTACAAGTCAATCACATCAAGAACCGGCAGGACCGTCTACCAGAATCTAGCTCAAATACCATTGCTGTAATTAGAGGCAACCTAATACCGAAATTCAAATACGTAGCTGGCGCCCTTCAGGACCCAGACCCAACGACCAGCCCTCTCTCCCTCCGTCCCTCTCCCGCTCTCATCCGGGCCGTAACCGACGACAACTACTTTTTGGGTTTCGGCTCAGGCACGGGATCATAGCCACTGCCTCCCCAGGGATTACAGCGCCCCACCCGATACACAATCAACCACAAGGCCTTAAAAATATTGTGTTTATGCAACGCTTCCAACGCGTATTTTGAACAGGTCGGCTCAAAACGACAACCGCCACCCAAAGGCCCCGTCAACAAATGCAACACAGGCGACAAAATCAAACGGTAGAGATGGATAAGCAACAAAAAAGGAGCCGCCAAAATCCAACGCAGCAGGGTTTTCACCACTCCGTATCCAACTGGATTAAATCCCCTGCTCCAGGTAAGTCTTTTAACACTTCAGCCACCGTCTCCGTCATTCCCGGCAACACCCGATCCGGTTGCAGTTCCGCTAAAGGTTGCACCACAAAGCGACGTTCCGCCCAACGCGGATGCGGCACCACCAATCCACCGGAACCAATCAATTGATCCCCATAAAAAATAATATCCACATCCACTTGCCGAGGCACATTGCGGTCATCGGTATCCCGACGTCTCCCCAGCGCATACTCCACCTCACCAATGGTTTTTAACCAGTGTTGTGCATCCAACCCGGTTTCAATCACCATCACGGAATTCAAAAATTTCATATGCTGAAATTCAGCTTTCACATCCACGGGTTCAGTTTCGTACAGCGAACTCTTGCCCACCAGCACCGCATCCTTCTGATCTAAAATCAGCTGAGCCGCCCGACGCAAATGCGAAACCTTATCTCCGAGATTACTTCCCAAAGAGAGACCAATCTGAACCCGCATACCCATACCCTCAGTCCAGACCTAAAACATCCTTCATGCTATACAAACGACCGGAAGACTGACTCGAAAGCCACTCCGCAGCTCGTAACGCACCAATAGCAAAGGTTTCCCGACGAGTTGCACGATGCGACAAATCGATCAATTCACCATCTGCAGCAAAACGTACCGTGTGGTCCCCCACGACATCTCCGCCCCGCAAGGCATGAAAACCAATTTCTTTGGCAGGACGCTCCCCTTCAATGCCCGTACGTCCATCTTTCTGAACCTCGGACAACACCCAGTCAGATCCCTTGGCCGCCGCTTCACCCAAGAAAAGTGCAGTCCCACTCGGGGCATCTTTTTTCATGCGATGATGCATTTCGGTAATTTCAATATCGTAGCCCTTGTCCTTCAAGGTACGGGCGGCCTGCTCGACTAAGTTCGCGAGTAAATTCACACCCAAACTCATATTCGGCGCAAACAATACCGGAATCACCAAAGCCGCAGCGGCCACATCCGCTTGCTCAGCTTCGGTCAAACCCGTGGTACCAATGACCACGGCTTTTCCGGCGCTTTTCAGCACTTCGAGTCGCTCTTTGACGCCGGTATGAAAACTAAAATCAATAAACAGATCTGCTTGCTCTAAAGCCTCTGGCAAACTGGAACTCAAGGCCACCCCACAAGGGGCGCGACCGGCCAATAACCCAAGATCCTGCCCCTGGGCAGGGTTGGTGGCCAAATCCACTGAACAAGCCAATTCAAGACCTGGCACCAAACCATCAAGCAAACAACCGGCGATCGCCTGCCCCATACGTCCCGCACCTCCAATAATGCCTACCCGTGTCATGCCAATACTCCTTCGTTATTCAGCAATTCCTCTAAACGCACACGATTGGCTTCTTCCATCTGACAAAGCGGTAAACGGAAGACCTCTTCCATACGCCCCATCAAGGCCATTGCCGTTTTAATAGGCAAGGGATTTACTTCCATCCCCAACAACGCCGAAAATAATGCATGATTTTTCAGATGCAGCTTACGTGCTTCTACAAAATCACCCGCCAAGGCCGCCGCCACAACCGCAACCACCCGTTCAGGGAAAGCATTGGAAGCCACAGAAATCACCCCTTTGGCCCCCACCGACATCATCGGCAAGGTCAAAGGATCATCTCCAGACAGCACACACATATCTGGGAGTTGGGTTAAAATTTGGCTGACCCGATCAACAGATCCACCCGCCTCTTTCACCGCCACCACTTTAGGATGCGCAGCACAGCGGGCAATCAGATCTATGGACAATTCTTTGCCCGCACGGCCCGGCACATTGTAAAGCACAATGGGCAAGCCCAAGTCAGCCACCGCCATAAAATGCGCCAGCAAACCACTGTCGGAAGGTTTGTTGTAATAAGGAGTCACCTGCAAGCTACCGTCGCAACCTAAATCCAAGGCCGCCCGTGTCAGCTCACACGCTTCATGCGTGGAGTTGGCACCGGTACCGGCAATGATCTTCACCTTGCCATCTGCGCGTTTGCACACCCGACGAATCACATCAATGTGCTCATCAGAACTGAGGGTGGGTGATTCTCCCGTCGTGCCCACAGGGACAAGTCCACTGACTCCTCCCTCGATTTGGGCATCCACCAAACGGTCGAGCGCTGCAGTATCTACAGCCCCCTCCTGGGTGAATGGGGTGACAATTGCGGTATAAACTCCTGAAAACATTATATTATCCTTTGGTTGTGGCAGGCTGAAAGCCTGAGTTCCTACAGACTGAAAGTCTGTGTTACCTTTTGGCGCGCATACGTAACCGTAATGAATTCAAACGAATGAATCCTTGGGCATCAAACTGATCATACACATCATCAGCTTCAAAGGTCGCCACATCTTCGTCATACAACGAGTTGGGAGAACGACGTCCTACCACCGTGATATTTCCTTTGTACAACTTGATGCGTGCATCACCCGTGGTGTCTTTAGCCGCTTCGTCAATCGCCGCCTGCATCATCAAACGCTCCGGCGCAAACCAGTAGCCGTTGTAAACCAATTCAGCATATTTCGCCGCCATGCCATCACGCATGTGCAAGACTTCACGGTCCATAGACAACTGCTCCACCGCTTCACGCGCTTTGTAAAGAATCGTGCCAGCAGGGGTTTCATACACCCCACGGCTTTTCATGCCTACATAACGGTTTTCAACGATGTCGATACGACCCACACCATGTTTGCCTGCAATGATATTGAGTTTCAACATCAAATCCAATGGAGACAAGGCTTCACCATTCAACGAAATCGCATCGCCTTTCTCAAAGCCAATGATAATTTCTTCAGGTTCGTCCGGCGCATCTTCAGGATCCACCGTCAACAAGAACATGTCTTTATCAGGTGCACGCCATGGATCTTCCAACACCCCACCTTCAAAGGAGATGTGCAACAGATTACGGTCCATTGAATAAGGTTTCTTAGCCGTAACCGGCACTTCAATTCCACGGGACTCGGCGTATTCCATCAAGTCTGTACGGGATTTAAATTTCCAGAAACGCCATGGGGCAATCACTTCAATGTTAGGATCCAAGGCATAAGCCGTGAGCTCGAAACGAATTTGGTCATTTCCTTTGCCGGTAGCACCGTGGGCGATGGCGGTCGCACCATGCTCGTGCGCCACTTCGATCAAGCGTTTGGCGATCAAGGGACGTGCAATTGAGGTTCCCAGCAAGTAACCACTTTCATAAACTGCGTTACCGCGAATCATGGGATAAACAAAATCTTTGGCAAATTCAGCACGCACATCATCCACAATACATTTTACTGCACCATGTTTGAGGGCTTTTTCTTCCATGCCATCCAACTCTTCCTGCTGACCGACATCAGAGGCGTAGCAGATCACATCCGCATCGTACTCTTCCTGCAACCATTTCAGAATGATAGAGGTGTCGAGACCTCCAGAATATGCCAATACAATTTTTTTCTTCATGAGTGTTTTTCCTGATTGAGAACTTAACTTAAAATTTCCACGCCGCACAGGCGTCTTCAATGATCGCAACAGCTTCCCGAACCTGATCCGAAGTCACATTCAGCGGAGGCAACATCCGAATGACATTACCCGCTGTACAAACGGTAAGCAAACCCCGTTCAGCAAGAAGTTGTTCTAATTCCTTCGCGGGACGGTCAATCACTAATCCCAACAACAAGCCCTGTCCACGTAAGGACTCAATAAAATCATATTTTTTGACCAAAGGTGACAACAATGTCGTAAGCAATTCGCCCATTGCTTGAGCATTTGCACAAATATCTTCCTCTGCAAACACGTCCAGAACCGTTCGCGCCATCGCGCAAGCAAGGGGCTGACCGCCAAAAGTGGTTCCGTGACTGCCAGGACTAAACACATCCTGCAATTTTTCACCGGTCACCACCGCCCCCATCGGAAATCCACCACCCAAGCCCTTGGCCAAGGAAATCGCATCGGGTTCAATATCATAGTGTTTATACGCAAAATCCTTACCTGTCCGCCCCATCCCGGTCTGAATTTCGTCAATCAACAACAATAAATTCTGCTCCTTGCACCAAGCAGCCACCCCTTCGATAAAGTCTTTATCAACCGGCATCACCCCGCCTTCCGCCTGCACCAACTCCAGCATCACCGCCACCGTGGAAAGCGTTTGACTGGCTTTCACCGACTCTAAATCATTGAAATTCGCGTAGACAAAACCTTCCGGCAAGGGCGCAAATCCCGTTTGCACCTTTTCCTGACCCGTCGCCGTCAAGGTCGCCAAGGTCCGCCCATGAAAGGAGTTCCGCATGGTAATGATTTCGTAACGCCCTGTATCAGCGCCCCATTTCCGAGCCAGTTTAATCAGGCCTTCGTTGGCTTCAGCCCCCGAATTACAAAACAGAACTTTCCCACCCATCGTCATCTCTGACAAGGTTTTAGCCAAAAAGGGCGCATGCTCATTGTAATAAAGATTAGACACATGAAACAGTTTTTCAGACTGCTCTTTCAAAGCCTTTACCATGGCCGGATGACAATGCCCCAAGGCCGTCACCGCGATACCGGAAACAAAATCCAAATACTTTTTCCCCTCTGAATCCCACAAATAAGACCCCTCCCCGCGCACAAACAAATGAGACGGTGCATAATTGGGGGTATGAAAGTTCGCGTGGGTTTCCACCACTAAAGCTTTATCTATAGAAGGGTTCATCATTCAATCCAAAGGGTTTAAGGATGCGCCACTTACCACATCAAAGCCGTTTAAGTCAATCATAGCCGGAAACTTAGGCGTAAATAACCCCTCAGCCCGACCCAAAAGACTACGAAGTCTTCATGAAGAGCTCATTGAGCTATTCGGAAAATCATCGGGCATGGCAACCTTTCCTGTTTCGAAACAAAATGGAGCGAGGGCATCCTGCCCGATAATCAATACAACATAAATCAACAGGCCTGTCCTGAGAGAGTCCTCTCCAACGCAGCGGGTAGCTTCTTCCACCTCAACAACAAAACGGAGAGCCCGCGGGTGGCGGACTCTCCTTTTCTTTCACTTATTATTTACTCCCAGTGCGTCACCAAGCCACACCGGGATGAACCCGGACTATTTCCACAGCCCGGCATTTTCTTTAGCAAAAGCTTCAAATGTGATCGGAGCAGAGCCAGTCACCGCTTCCACATCCGAGGTCGTGGCTTCCGTCCAGCCATTGCGAACCGCCTGATATAACCCTGCCATATACTGCACAGCACCTTCAGGCATACCATTGGCGCGGGCACCTTCCAACATGGCCTCTTCCGGAATTGCATTGTAAGCAATGGGTTTTCCTGCGGCCTCACTGATGATCGATGCCACTTCCTGGCGATCCAACGCCCGCGATCCGGTCAGATTAAACGCTTTTCCCGTCAGGCCTTCCGCAAAGGACGTGGCCACCACCGACGCAATATCTTTGACCGAAATGAAACTTGTTTTCGCGTCATCCGCCGCCAAGAAAAATGCACCAGAGTGGGCGATCATCGGCGCGATAAAGCCAATGGAAAAGTTTTCCATGAAAAAGTTCGGACGCAGAATCGTATAGGCAATCCCGGTCTCCATCAGCATGCGCTCCACCACCCGTAACGGCGCGGCTTCGTTCGCGTCTACTCCCAGCGCGGAGTTCAGTACGATGTGTTGAATCCCTGCCAATTTCGCCTGATCAATAAAAGGCTTCATGATTTCCGGTGCGGCGGACTCCATAGACGGCGCCTGCAGAAAGACACCCTGCACCTCATCCAAAGCGGACGCAAATGTCGTCGGATCCTCATAATCAAAACGCACGGCCTTGATTCCGTCGGCCAGACGCTCGGGATGACGGGCACCCGCTTTCACATCGATGTTTTTAGTTTTTAAGGCTTCTACTACTGCTTGGCCAAGGTTTCCGGTCGCGCCAGTTACAAATACATTCATGCTTATTCTCCTGATTAGGTTGATTAGGTTTACATCGAGAGCCCATGCCCTCAGATGCAGATACCTTACCCGAATCCCAGTGTTTCTGACCAGATCGCAACCCGCCACATACTTATCATAATAAGACAAATTGAACAATAAATTGAATTTTATATGATCGAAAGGTATCATTACCCGTCATGAACACAGAAATAAAAGCAAATGAAACTGCACTGGAAGAAGTCACTTTCGCGCAACGGGCCTTCGAGGTGGAGGTGCTGCGTCTCGAAGAGCTGTTTCAACGTCCGAGGATCCACGATCTAACCAAACCGCAACGCATCCACTTTCATGCCCTGCTCCTGGTAGAAAAAGGATCTGCGTCCCACGGGGTTGATTTTGAAAGCTATCCCGCCGAACCAGGTCATTTGTTTGTCATTCCCGCCATGCATGTCCAAGCCTTCGCTCCCGAACGGAATCTGCAAGGCAGCATGATCATCTTCACCCCCCGCTTTCTAGCGGATTGCGATCGGGACGTTCGACAAATCGAAGACGCCCGCCAAACCCTGTTTTCCGCAGGCCCCCACATTCCCTTAGACAAAACCTCTTTTCAGCGCATGCAGAAAAGCATTCACATGCTGGACCAGCAGACCCAAAATCCCACCACGCCCTACTCCGACCGGGCAATCGTCAGCGCCTTTTCATTAACCATGTTTACCCTGGCCGGATTGCCGGAGGTGGTCGCCGCTGGCGAAGCCAATCAACCCCGGGATCCCCTGGTGTTAAAATTCCAGCAACGCCTCGAAGCAGATTTCACCCTCACCCATCAAGCCACCCACTACGCCAAAGCTTTACACGTCTCCCTCCGCACCCTCGACAGACATCTGATGGCCGCACGCTCACAAACCACCCGTCAAGCCATCTCCAGTCGGCTGATACTTGAAGCCAAACGCCTGCTGACCCGCAGAGAGATGTACATCAAAAATATCGCCTATGATCTAGGCTTCTCAGAACCCCAAAACTTCACCCGCTTCTTCCGCACCCACACCGGCACGTCCCCGGAAACTTTCAGACGGATGCTAGATAAATAGACAATCCTTTCTCGCCCCAACCCCAACGGGCACCAACTACTCATTTGGCCATTTATTGCGGTTAAAGGGCTTACTCATTCCACATTCACTCAATGCTTTGCGTTTAAATTTACCAGTACATTTACGGATGAATTTATGGGGTATTTATTTATCCATTTAATCCCGTCACACCCGTAGCACTACGGTAGAAATCCCTCCACCGGCACCTTGTGAAAGGGTTGAAATATGCGTTGGGATTTCTTCGGGCCATAGGTCCGCGAAGATACCAGCCCAGTGCGAAGCGCTGGGTATCCATTTTTTAAGTATCATCTCGGGCCGTAGGTCCGCGAAGATCACCAATTATATTAGGACGATCTGCGCGGACCTTCGGCGCACAAATTTTCAGCGAGAGGAGAAAGTATGAACCTTAACCGATTGCATAAGTATGATTCGGAAAATCATCGGGCATGGCAACCTTTCCTGTTTCGAAACAAAATGGAGCGAGGGCATCCTGCCCGATAATCAATACAACATAAATCAACAGACCCCGAAGGGAGAACGACGGGGTTTTAGCGAGAAGTGATACAAACCAGAAAAAACCTACAGGGGTGCCTATTGGGAATCGCGTGGCACTGCAAAAGGTAATCCGTTAAGGATGTGTTTTATTCGCCTCCACCCCCTAACGTCAAAGGCTCCACAGATTTATCTCTAAAAAATGCCTCTATCGATCCAAAAGACAACGAGCGAATCTGCGACGATACATCAAACCCAACGCTCCCAAGATCAGCATCAAAACCGCCGACGGTTCCGGGATGCTGGCCACCCGAAAACCGATGGCACTGTTTTCGCTAGTGGGTGCGTAATCGTAGCGGGTCGAGGAACGCAGGCTAAACTCCGAACTGAGCCAGTTTCCGCCGCGGTAGGCGCGGTTTTCACTGGTGGGCCCAAAAACACCATTATAACCATTCCCCGCACTTTCATGCCATTCCCATATGTTGCCTCCTTGCCCGAAGGTTCCATAAAAACTTGCGGCATCCCCTGCATTCGTAATGTCATTGGGACCTCCCTGATTATATCCATCATCGATCACGGCATCGAAATCGCTGTCCCCGGAGGAATCAATACCATCCGGAGCAGAATCCCCTCCCGTGGTGTAATCAGAATACGTCGTCCCTGATCCGCCGTAATACGCCGCTTTGTACCATTCATCTTCACTGGGAAGAAAATACATTGCATTCGCATTCCGATAAAGGTTGGAGGCATCGTATCCCGCATCTCCAGATTGCCAAAGTTCGATGTTGGTGTTTGCCGAATAGCCTCCATCTCCGGGCTGATCCGCAAACTTATAGGCCGCACTGTGTCCGTTGCTGACGTTCAGCCAGTTCACAAACCTCGCCGCTTCATTCCAGCTAATGCTCGATGCCGGTTTATCCGCTCCCCGGCTGTTATGAGTGATGCCGAGTCCCCCCAGAGCATTCGCCTTGTTGATCATATCCTCAGACACCTCATAGGTCCCCATACGGAAGGTATTCGCCACATTACCATAGGAAGAGTGATATAATCCTGTCGTTCCAGAATCATCAGGATTGCCCGGATTGCCGATCTCAACAAAGTCCATGGTAAACGCATTCCCGCCACTACCAAAGCTATCCTGGGCATTTGCGCTCAACATCACCCCGCTCATCAAGGCGCTGGCTACAACTAAACTCGTGAACAGATTCCCTATCATACGTATTCCCTATGGTGATTTTAAAAGAGCATACCTAAACCATATTCCCCAACATTCTACAAACAGGAACGTCATTTATAAATGAGAGGAGTTCCCCGGAGGATTTTCGAACAAAATAAGAAGCAGAAAATCGATATAGACCTTGCCTAGAAACGACACCGACGATTTTCATTTCACCACGAAACCCAGACAGATGGTGCCCTCCAGCGAAGCAGGTGGTTTCTATTTAAGCACGAAGCCTAACCTTAGCCATCCGTCATGACATGCTCATACATCTTTCGATACACCGAAGGTGACACGCCACGCTGACGGCGAAACCACGCCGAAAAATGGGAGGGATACGAAAACCCCAAATCGAAGGCAATTTCCTTCAACGACATCTCAGATTGCATCAGCAACCGAATCGCATGATTGGTCCGCTCACGATTCCTAAAATCATTAAGCGTCAACCCCGTCTCATTCAAAAACAACCGGTTTAACTGACTGACACTCACCCCTGTTTCTCTCGCCACCTGCTCCGCAGAAAAATGTTTGCTCTCCATATTTTTTTCCAAGAGCTTAATCGCCTTCACCACCCGCTGATCCTGCCCCAGAGGCGAGTGCATTTCATGCCCCATTTGCCCCAAGACCCGACACCACTCTTCTACCCATTCCAATAATAATTTTTGGATTCGCAAAAAATCAAACATGTCCACTACCGCATTCTGCGTCCCCCCCGTTTGGCTTGCCTCCTGCAAAATCAGAGGAATGCGTTTTGCAATAAGCTCCAGCTCCGGAAACTGCTCAGCATCCACACAAAAGGAGTCATCAAATTCCACCAAAGGTTGACCGGTGATGTATTTGGCAAAAAAACCTATCGAAAGTAACCGGGCGCGTTCACTGAACTTTTGCATTCGTTGCCCGGGACGTACAAACATCCATTGTCCTTTCCTCGCAATCACCGACTCCATCGAGCCTGCATCCGTCACTTCTCCCCAGCCCTGCAATACCAACCAGGTCGAATAGGTATGATTCACCACCTCTCCATGCCCATAATAAGGCACCTGCCCTTCATAACCATAATATAACTGAATATCCAACTTCCCCCAGTCACTTATACGTTGTTTCGGTAGTTTCATGACAAAATTATATAAGTATTTAGGATATTTATGCAAGTGTATATCCTTCGTCAAAGGCTACTTATCATGTAAAAAAAATCTAAACCTTAACCTCGGAGATATAATCATGTGTCTTAAATTACACCGCCTCAGCTCAACCTTTCGCACTACCAGTATTGCATTACTCACAACCGCAGCCCTCTCATCGTCACTGCTCCAAGCGGATATTTTAGCCTCTTGGGATACTTGGACCGACGCCTCAGGATCAAATGCGGATGAAACACTAACCGGGTTCAGCGCCACGATGACGAATAGCGCTGGCTCAAATAATATTCATGGAAGTTTTGGATCAGACGACGGCACTTATGGAGATGATGTATCTGGTGCATCCACTTCACCGGGAGCGCTTTTGCTCAGCGAAACCTCCGGCAGTGATCTCCTGGAATTCACGATCACCAATAACTCCGGGCAGGATTTCAACATTGGAACCCTGCATTTCGATTTTGCCCCAAGACAAAATGGAAATGAAGTGGCGCATGGCTATAACACGTTTGTTCTGAGCTACGTCTCCGGAGGTTTAGGTCCGGATAGCACTGAGATTGATACCCAAACCGGTCTCAGCAATGTGGTTCTAGACGGAACCGACAAAGCTATCAGCGCTTATCCGGGATATGACTATTCGCTGGCCGCCAGTCTGACGGATACCATCTTGAGTCATGGTGAGTCTGCAAAATTTTCAATCGCTTTCAGCGGGCAAACAGATGAAACCATTGGAGGCAACGAAGGCAGAAATACCTCCAGTATTTTAGACAACCTTGCCTTTCAAGGCGCCGTCATCCCCGAACCTTCTTCACTTGCATTATTGCTGTTGAGCGGCCTCGGATTTCTCTTCCTACGTCGCAGAAGTTGAGCCAACACCCAAACTGGGGCCAACACGACCCCGTTCTCCTGCCCGAGCCGTCCCGCCCTTCGCGGAACAGCTCGGGCAGTTTTGTTTTGGGCAAGTTGATTTCTCCAGATGCATCAAACAAATTCAGCTACAACCTAGCGCCCCTATACCAGCCCGGGGTTCAACCCCGGGACTCCAGAGCCAAATAAAGCAAAGCGCTGAAACTGCGCCCCCACCCTCTCACATCCTTCGCCCCCTAAACAATAGCGCCTATCAGCGGACAAAAATCCGAAGCTACTCCGCGACAATCTCGGTCCCCACCCCTTGCTCGGTAAACAACTCGAGCAACAAGGAATGCGGCAATGACGCATCGATAATATGGGTTTTCTTGATCCCAGCCTTAATGGCTTTCACCGCACCGGATACTTTAGGCAACATCCCGCCGGCAATCACCCCTTCGGCGATCAGATCTTCGACATCTTTAAGAGTTAGCGAAGAGATCAAAGTCGATTTATCAGCTGGATCACGCAAGATCCCCGGCACATCAGACAAGAACACCAACTTCCGCGCCTGCAGTTGACGCGCCATTGCACCCGCCGCCACATCGGCATTGATGTTGTACACCTGCCCCTCAGCATCCGACCCCAATGGCGTCACCACCGGTACTTTTCCGGCCCGCACCGCCTCTAAAATAGGGTCCACATTCACCCCCACCACATCGCCCACAAATCCCCAATCCAACTGCTTCCCCGTTTCAGGATCTTTTTCACTGTGCCGCACCACATTAAAAATATCTTGCCCCTTAATACCCACCGCATGGGCCTGATAGCGCTCCAAGACTTCACAAACCTGCGCATTCACTTCCCCATTCAGCGTGCGCTCCACAATATCGATGGTGTGCTCATCCGTAACTCTAAGCCCCTTCACAAAATTGGGCGCAATCCCCGCTTTTTCCATTTCCCTGGAAATCGCTTTCCCTCCACCATGCACCACCACCGGACGCAATCCGATAATTTCCATAAACGCGATATCCCTGAGAATGTCCGCATAATCCGCCTCGTCATCCAACAACGATCCCCCAAATTTCACCACCATGGTCTCCCCACGAAACGCCTGAATAAAAGGCATGGCGTCAATCAGTACAGAAGCTTTCTGGATGGCAGTATCAATTTTCATCATAAAAACAGGGGGTTAAGAGGGCGTGCCCTAACACATAAAAAGCCCCTAAGTCAATCGTAGGACGGCGTTTAAGTCCACTTCCACCTCATCATGCCTAAGCCTTCCCCAGACCTGCTGGATTATGAGACCGAGAGATAGTGAAAAAAGGCCCGGCCCAAGGCTTCGCCCCATTGGAGATACCCCTGCTCGGTCATGAATTTACCGTCACTGTCTTGATAATGGGGACTTTCCAGCGTGAGCGCCAGAAAATCAGGCGTTTCCTGAAACAGGGACCAAGCAAAATCCCGGGACCTTTGTGTATTGGCAGGAGGCGCTGAAAGCATAGATTCCACCGCCATACCATGCCGATTGAGCCCACCCGCACGCGCCACACCTGCCACAAAATGCTGGCCGAAATGTCGCCAGCTTTCCGACGTCCCCGCCACATACCATTGCGGCCCCTGCACAAAGTAGGGATCATGGCTATCCACAAAACCTACAAATGAAACTCCTTGCTTTTTCAGGGCCGTCAATTTGTTTTTTGTCGCGGCAATCGCATGCCAAGGACAAGGCACCTCCTGCCAGGATCGATTAAAATCATGCGGCATATCTTTGCCACTCTTGCCGTGGAAAACGTTATCCACATCCATCATCGGCACCACATAGGCCACTACCCGCTTGCGGAATTCAGCCGCCTCGACATCATCCGAGGCCATCCAACGCGCAAACCCTTCGGGAGGAAAACTTGAGGGACTTTCAAAGGCATGTTGACGTCCCTGGATCCACAGCACCCGTTTTTCCTGTTCACCGATGGAATCATCGGTGATGCGCAACAGCTTGACCGCCCTTCCCTCTTCACTCTGCGTCAAATCGCTCACCGTCACAAATGGATTTCCCGTCAAGTCATCCGCCAACTGCACACTGCGCGTATAGGTATAAGGGATATTTGGAGCGATGAATACTTCGCGCTCTTCAAACCTACAGGATAAATGATCGATCCCCGGGTCCGCAAACCGTCGCCAAGATTCGCCATCATAACTGTAGACATAATGCATCTCCACCGAAGGCGTATGTCGAATCGTCACCTGCTCCCCCGGCACCAAACCCGTCACTCGCATCTGCCAAAACCGCATCTGCGGATTCTGCGTATGGTCATCCTCCGGCACCCGGGTTGTGATCACCTTTTGCTCTTGGTCAATCGAAACCACGTCAATTCGACCATTTTCAAAATCCCCGTCCACCCTCAGTTCTGCAATCGGTTGACGCTCCCGCGGAATGCAACAACTCATTTTCTACGCAACCGGCTCAGGATCAATACCCCTCCGGCAATCCCCACCAACATCAGCGTACCCGGTTCCGGAATCGTCACAATTTGCATGGCGTTTACGAACACCGTCTGTCCCGAATCCGGCGTGGCGGTCAACACAATCTCTCCCGAAATGGGCGAAACGGCAGACCAATTCAGGAGCGTACGATTGGAAAATGAAGTCGCAATATTGATGCCTGCACTGGAAACGTCGTCCGTAGTGGTCAGACCCTGAACCGTATAAGTACCCACCCGATTCGTTCCCCCATTTCGCGCTGCCACCATCGAGATGTCATAAGTCAATGCATCATCCAATCCCGTCAACGTAATGGAGAAAGCACTCTCATCCCTCCAAATATAATCTGCGGTGGCATCCGCATCCACCCACGCCTTATCTGCCCCCCAAACACCCTGATCCGTAACGGAATTTTTATGATTATTAATTTCCAGCCCAATACCAGTAGCCACAGTCCCATCTGCATAATTCAATCCCCCCACCGCCACAGTGGCTTCAACGTCCGCATTCCAAGTGCCTCCCAAAGTGGGCGCACTTGCGCTATCTCCAAAATCTAACAACAAAGTGCTCGCAAAAGCCTGAGAGCAGATGCCCATAAATAAGACAGATATAAAAAATTTAGTCATTTACTGATTCTCCAAAAAAATAATGAATCGAGGCCAAACGCCCACTGCGAATTAAAAGCATGGGTCCTAAGTACCATAGTCCACAGAAAAAGGCTTTCGTGTAAGCATAAACATTTTATGTTTAAACGCAGAGTGCTCTTGACCAGACCCCTCCTCAACTCTACCTTTCAGCCATGGCCTCTTCCCACAACAACCCCTATCAGAACATCGGACTCTTCGGTTTGCATCCTGACAGCTATGCCCGCTGGATTCTGGAAGGCTTTTTATCCTTTGCAGATAAACAACCGCACTGGCAGCTCATGCACGAACCTTACTGTGACCTTGCGCATCTCGAAAATCTCCTTACCCACTTTCAACCCGATGCAATCTTATGCGAAAGTAAAGATCCAGAAATCATCCACCGCTTATCCTTCTGGGGAAAACCGGTTGTGTATGTCGCTCGCAAGATCCCCTCGCCCATCGCAGAAACCCTCCACCGGGTTCGTGCCGACAATCATGCCGTCGGTGCTTTGGCCTTTTCATACCTCAGAGAAAAAGGCTTCAACCGCTTTCTGTTTGCCGGCACGTCAACACAAGCCCTTTCCAATGTCCGCCTACAAGGCTACCAACAAAGCGCCGAGGCCGCAGGTTATCCCGTGGGATGTATCGATATCACCTCTCCTGATCAAACGGAGTCCCTGTTAAAATCAGCTTTAATATCCGACCCCCGACCTGCCGCCATGTTCGCAGCTCAGGACAATCTTGGTCTGGCCCTGATTCGCGCAGCCAATCGCCTCGGCATTCGAATTCCGGAAGCACTTGCGATCCTCGGTGTCGATAACAACGCCCTGCTCTGCCGCATCTCCCATCCGCATCTCTCCAGTGTGGATCCAGGCACCGACCGCATGGGCATGGTTTGCGCCGAACGTCTCCACGCCCTGCTTCAAGGAGCCCCCCTTCCCCCCACCGAAATCCAAATCCCACCGGTCAGAGTGGTGACGCGCCGATCAACCGAAGTGGTTTCCACCGATAACCCCAACCTGCGAAAAGTATACGCCTTGGTACGGGAACGGGGCTGTGATGACCTTTCTTTTCAAGAGCTGGTTGCCGCCTCCCACATGTCACGACGCAGTTTGGAAATTCGCTATAAAGAAGCCTTCGGATTCACCCTCGGCCAACATCTCACCCGGGTCAAAGTTTCCAGAGCCAAAGAACTGCTTGAGCATACCGACCTCTACACGCCCGACATTGCCGCCGCTTGCGGCTGGCCCTCCGCATCCCACATGTGCGTGATGTTTAAACGGCATACCGGAAATACCCCCTCCGAATACCGGCGTAAAAGCCACCGGGAACACATATCCACCTAAAAATCTAAGGCTATAGGGCCCCGGAGGGGTCCGGGCATTTAGCTTGGGGTCAGCGACGCAGGAGCGCAGCCCCAAGTAACACACATATCCATATCAGGGCCCCGGAGGGGTCCGGGAAACACGTTTCATATCAAAAACATGTGGCTCGAGATAAACACCCCTGCCGTCCTCACGACCAACCGCCTACAAAAATAAAACCGGTTCTCCGCTACATCTCCGCCTGATGAAAAACAAACTCCGCCACCGGCACCCCACCAATCAAATGTTCCTGGATGATGCGTTCCAACACGTCCGGCGTGCAGGAGTGATACCACACCCCTTCCGGATACACCACCGCGATGGGCCCATTCATACACACCCGCAGACAATTGGCTTTGGTCCGATACACCCCACCCTCCCCGGTCAACTTTAAGTCATTGAGCCGGCTTTTCAAAAAGTCCCAGGACTCTAAACTCTTCTTGAGACCACAACATTTCGGTTTGGTCTGATCACAACAGAGGAAAATATGATGACGGAGTTGAGGAATCCCCAGTCTTTCCGCTTCAGTCTGTAGCTTTTCTAAATGAGCTGGCGTCGTCATAAAAATTAAGGGTTGGGTAAAATCCAAATACTGTTCATACGAATTTCCGCATGGGTAGCAGTTTGACGTAAAATCATGGCAAACGCATCTAACCCACTCACCCCACGCAAATCAAGCGTCACCTCTTTTGATAACGCTTCTGTTTCTGGAGGAATGACAAAGTTCACTTGCTTAGATTTGGTTTTTGTCAATTCGCGCAACTCCGCAATCGCATCACTCAGCGACACATTCACCAAGGTAAATTCCTGAAGCACCGTCTCTTTCAATAAGTGGGTATTCGCCGGGGAAGCACTATCCGCAAACGCAAACGAGCCCCACAACAAACCAATCATCATGCATAAAGTCTTCATAAGAACAGCATGCCCTTTCCGACCCTCGGAAACCAGAACAAAAACTTTTCCGAACCTCGGAAGTATAAATCCATCACGGCAAAATCTTCACAGAACTCCGTTCTACGTCAGTGACGTCGCCCTACATCATCATGCGGCCTGAATGGTCCTGCACCATAAAGGACAACATCCAAGCACATAAAAGGAGTCCACCACAGACGGCCCGAAAAAATCAGCCGATTATCTACGAACCAAATACCGACCCAGCATCCCTACAAATGCGATTCCCATCAAAACCAAACTGGAGAGCTCGGGTACAACCACCAGAGAAATATTATCCACATCTAAGCCGTAAAAGAACCCTCCATTTGAGATAGAAAATTCAACCGAATCAAGATTTCCCCAAGTAGAATCAAACGTAATATCATCTACAAAAGCATCACCTGGTGTTTCACTTGAAACAACTTTGTGAATCACCGTCCCACCACCTGATTGATTCCCTGTAAGCGTCAACGTGGACGCACCAAATCCCCCACCCTCGGCAAACAATCCAGCCTGCATACTCAAAAGCGAAAAAGGTGAGCCCAAGTTGGACGTGAGGGTTAACGAAAGTACATTTGCCCCAAAATTCCCCGTGAAAGTAAGATAGTCAGAAGGATCCATTCTGATTTCATCAATGATTTCATCCAAAACCAACGGTGCATCGCCTGTACCGCTCGCTGTAAACGTAAATCCACTCTCCGTATAAGGAAAGCCATCAGAAATCGAAGTCCCCTGTTCACCTTCAAAACCAATAAGCACCGCTCCTTGCACCGAAAGACTAACCAAAAATATGAATACCACTGATAGACTGTTACGAAAAATCATTATCAAACACCGTAAAGAGATTGTTAAAATTAAAAACCGTAAAATCAAATCAGCACGATTCATACCAACAAACTCATAGCCTGACCATTAGGACCTTTCATACATCTTGAGCATAAAAATCGGCAACAAACACCCAAACAAGAAATTTTCGCCTTCACCCAAATTCCAAATTCTCAATTACGAGCAAAAGGGTGAAGATTGCGGGCAATGGCTTCAAGGCTAGTGCAGGGAAAGGCAAGGTCAGAGGGTCACTCCAAGCCCTACGGTTTCACCAGTATTTGAAACCCTCATCCATACAGATACCTCTGTATCCACCCCCGAGGAGAAACATGATCGTCCGTGGTAAACAGCCTTATCCCACGGGTGAAGTGTGCGTATGAACAAAAGGGAGAAGAACGATCCCCATCACCACAAGATCACGGAAAAATCCCGCGCAATTCATAAATTTCTTTGAGATGCTCCACGGCTGAAGCGTAGGACGCAATGCGTAAACTGCATTCATACTTTTCGGCCACCTGTTGCACCCGATGGGCCGCATCGGTCATGATGCGTTTCAAACGACGATCCACCGTTTCTTCGTCCCATTGCTCGCTCTGTCGATTTTGCTTCCACTCGAAATAACTCACGGTTACCCCTCCCGCATTGCACAAAATCGCAGGTAAAATGGTCACCCCTCTGGCCACTAACAACTCCTCTCCCTCAGGCGTCACCGGCGCATTCGCGGCCTCCACCAACACTTTACAATTGATCAAACTGGCATTCCCTTCATGAATCATCTGCTCCAAGGCCGCGGGAATAAGCATATCCACTTCACAGGCATAAAACTCTTCTTCACTGATCACCTTCGCCCCCTTAAAGTCCACCACCGACCCCGTTTCGCGAACGTGAATAGCCAAGGCTTCGGCATCAAGCCCCTTCGCATGAAAAATCGCTCCCCGATGATCCAACACCGCCCGCAATTTCGCACCTTTCGCGGAAAGGAGACGCGCCGTCCACGATCCCACATTTCCGTATCCAATTACCGAGTAACTACAGGTAGAAAGAGTCAATCCCATGCCAGGTGTTAAAACTTCTAACACATCCACCACCCCCTGACCTGTCGCCTTTTCCCGTCCGGCCGACCCTCCGAAAGCCAAAGGTTTTCCGGTCACCACCGATCTCGCCTCTACTTTATTATTGATCTCGGCAAAGTTAATATAGGTATCTGCCATCCAGGCCATAATCTGCGCATTACTCCCCATATCCGGCGCAGGAATATCGTAATCCGGCCCTATATTCGCACCCAATGCCGCCGTAAAACGACGGGTAATCCGCATCAGTTCATCCTGACTCACCTCACGGGGATTCAGTTTCAGCCCCCCCTTTGCGCCCCCAAAAGGAAGACGCATCAAGGCACATTTCATGGTCATCAACACCGCGAGCGACTTGATATCATCCAAATACACATCTTCATGATAACGGATGCCCCCTTTGTAGGGACCCGCCACATTGTTGTGCTGAACCCGATATCCTTTAAACAGTTGATAACTTCCATTATCCATCCGCACGGGAAAATGAACCATCAATTCATTTTTAGGTTGGGCCAAAATCAATTGTTCCCGATGGGAAATCCCCACCAGTTGGGCAGCCTCGAGTACCGCAGAGATGGTTTGGTAATAGATATTGCCCGTAGCATAGGACATTTCTAGTTCAGCGAATAAGTCGTCAACAGCAGATGAATTCATACCCAGACCCTAGCCTATGAGATGAAAAGTTACCCGAGAAATATGCATAAATTCTTAGGCCAACCCCCATCCACTTTCATAAAAACAAGATCGACATTTCACACGCCGACATTCACCCTATCCTTCTTATGAAAAAAGCACTACTTATTGGCGGAACCGGTCTCTTGGGTCGAGGAATTACCCGGGAGTTTCTCAAAGCAGGTTGGCAGGTCACCTTGCTCTCACGGGGAGCGTCCTCCCTGCCCGCAGACCTGGTCGGCTGTTCACAGCTTATTGCAGACCGCAAACAGAGCGCCTCCTTGCAACAGGCCCTCAAAGGTTTGCAGTTTGACTGCATTGTCGATTGCGCGGCCTACACCCGGGAAGATGCACAAATAGCGCTCGACCTTCTGATCAACATCACCCCACACTACTGGTTCATCAGTACAGACTTTGTCTACGCCGCCGATCCATTTGCTCATTTTCCTCTTTGCGTCGATGCACGCAAACAGACCCAGCCTCCCTATGCAGGCAACAAAGGAGAAGCCGAAGCATTGTTACACCACGCGGCCCAAAAACACGCACGTCCACTCACCATCCTCCGTCCACCCCACATCATGGGCGACGGTCGTCCGGCCGGTTGCGATCCCGCGGCAGGCGGACGTGATGAACAGCTGGTACAACGCATTCGAAAGGGAGAATCTATCCCCCTCCTCGCGGGCGGACAGTTCTTAATTCAACCCGTGTGGAGCCGGGAAGTCGGACGCTGCATCCTGGCGCTGCAGCTCAACCCGGAGAGCTGGGGTTCTATTTACAATTGCGCGGGTGCCGCATGCGTAAGCACTTTCGCATATTATAGTTACATCGCTGAAATTTGTGGCGCCCCCCTACACATCACCTCCGTAGATCCGGTCACCTTCGCGAGCGAACACCCGCAACAGGCCCATATCGCTCGACATCGTTGCTACGATATTCAGCCCCTACAGCAGCTCGGTTTCACCCCCAGCCTAAACCTAAAAGACGCGCTTCAAGAAACCCTCGCCCCTTGGCTTTAACCTTTCCAATCTATCGCACATCCATAGGGCGTATCCCGTAATCGTAGCCCTCGGCGTTTACGCCACAGACCGCAGCAAATGCCCATGCAACGGCCTGTGGCGTAAACACCGACAACTACATTTTTCAAACCTCTAGATAGCGCCAGCCTGTCCCCCATTCCCAAATGCACCCGGTAAAAAGACAACCGGTCTTTCACCCTTCTCATCCTTTTGGATTCATGGTAAATACCAATGTATGTCATCCCATTATCCTATCCATATCACCCTCCTCTCAGAAAACATCGCTCGCGGCAGAGGCATACTGGCTGAACATGGTTTGTCCTATTGGATTCAAAGCCCTTCTGGCAATGTACTCTTCGACACAGGACAGGGCATGGTCCTCAGGCCTAATGCATCAACCCTCGGTATTGATCTCTCCGTCGCAGATGCGATTGTACTGAGCCATGGTCACTACGATCACAGTGGAAGCTTGGAGAGCGTTCGTACATTGGCCCCGGACGCAACAATTTTTATGCACCCAGCCGCAGTACAGCGTCGATACAGTGGTAAAAAAGATGGCAGTATGCAGGCCGCATATACGCCCTACCTCAGCGAGTACGACTGGTCCCACGCCCATACCCCATGCGTATGGACAACACAACCGACCGAAGTAAGTGCAGGACTATTTGCCACGGGCGAAGTGCCACGCCTCATCGAATATGAAGACACCGGAGGCGTCTTCAGTCTAGACCCCGAGGGGAACATTCCCGACAATATTCCGGATGACCAAGCTCTCTATTTCCCCAGCCCAGAGGGCACCATCGTGATATTGGGTTGCGCCCACGCCGGAGTGATCAACACCATCGAATACATCCTGAAACTAACCGACAACGCACCCATCCGGGCGGTACTGGGAGGCATGCATCTGCTCCATGCCACTCCTGAACGCCTCCAACGCACCTACGCAAAATTTAGTGCGTGGGACATTCCCCTGTTGGCCCCCTGCCACTGCACTGGCGTCAAAGCTATTGCCGGATTTCATCATGAATTCCCCCAAAGCATACAGGAAGCCCACGCAGGCAAAACCTTTGTTTTCGACAGCAAGTAACCCTTACGCCCCCACGGATAGCAAGAACGTCAGGACCGTTTCTTGGCCTCTTTTACATATTTCCGAATCGCAGAAACAGAATGTGTTTCTTTACCAATCTGTTTACCACTGGCATCAAACACCCGCATATTCGGAATACTGTTCAAATTGTACTGGGTCGTCACGGGTGTCCCCCAGCGCACAATATCGATTTGAATCAGGGTCACATTCGGATCCTGCGCCAATTTTTTCAAATGCGGTTCAGCTTGCTTGCAGGGACCACACCAATCGGCATAAAAATCGACAATGGTTATTTTTCCATTTCCAATCAAAGGAGCAATATTAATGCGGCTCCCCCCCTGTCGGATATTTCGATTGGCCTGACCTTTGACCTCAACCCCCTGCTCCTGAGCTTGCTCCGCCGCTTTTTTCTCCGCCAAGGCCAAGGCTTGCGCCTGACTTTTTTTGTATCCTTCCTTCAAGGCGATCACCAAATCATCAGGCATTTCGGAGACCTGCTGATGGGTCATCTTAATCTGAACCCCATGGTAATATAAAATTTCTGAATTCCCCATCGCCACTTCTCCCGTGGGATTCCCCAAGGCAAGCATGACCTCTGCCTTCGTACTCCCCACCTGAAGCGCATCAATGGCATTCAAGGTTTCTTGATCAAATTCCAAGGCCACAGGTGGTGGCGGAGGGGACGAAACCTCTTCTGAGGTAAAACTGGGAAGTTCGCCACAAGCACTTAAAAAAAGTGTAGCGAAGATGGAAAGACGAAAAATAGACATAGCCCAAAAGTAGAGCCAAATAGGCGTAGGTCAATAAATCCC
Source organism: Kiritimatiellota bacterium B12222 (assembly GCA_029719485.1). Classification (GTDB taxonomy): domain Bacteria; phylum Verrucomicrobiota; class Kiritimatiellia; order SS1-B-03-39; family UBA6053; genus UBA6053. The sequence goes on from CP120722.1 coordinate 4,036,651, forward strand.
TCAAAAAACCTCATAAAAGCCCGTAATCCCTTTCGAAACCCCACCTACATTTGAGGAATCACTACCGGAGCACTCTCTCCTTCAGGATGAAAAATCTTAGCATCAATACCATAAGTCGCGCGGATCAACTCAGGGGTTAACACCATGCTAGGTCTTCCACAGGCCATCAAATGACCCTCTTTGAACGCAAGTAATCGATCAGCATATCGTGCCGCCGCCAATAAATCATGCAACACAATCACAACCGTTTTGCCCGCATGCGCCAGCTGACGAGCCAAAGATAAAATTTCGCATTGATGCCCGATATCCAGCATACTGGTGGGCTCATCGAGTAAAATCACCGAAGCCTGTTGCGCCAAAATCATCGCCAACCAACAACGTTGACGTTGTCCACCCGAGAGCTGATCGACCCGTCGCTCCGCCAACTCCACAATATCTGTATCCCGCATCGCTTCCTCAATAATCACATCGTCGCTCCGAGACCGCCGTTGAAAAAGTCCTTGATGCGGATGTCGGCCATAATGGATCAAGCCACGCACCGTCAATCCCGCTGGGGTAATCGGACTCTGAGGTAATAATGCGATTTGCTGTGCACGATTGCGCGCTGAAAATTGCTCTAAAAGCTGATCATCCAATTTCACCTCTCCTTCATCAGGAGTTTTCAATCCTGCACAAGCCCGCAAAAAGGTAGATTTTCCACAGCCGTTGGGTCCCACCATGATCGTCAACTCGCCAGGTTCAAAACAAACGCTAATTCGTTCAACTGCAGTAAGGGATCCATATCGGAGGATGAGATTGTGAGTACTAAGTTTCATTCATTTTCCTGAGCAGAACTCGATAGCAAAACCAAAAGAAAAACACCACCGAGGATTCGACAAACAATCCCCACGGGCAATTCAACCGGCGCAAGTAAAATGCGCCCCAAGGTATCTCCAGCCAACACCAATAATCCGCCAGCCAACAGCGATCCCATCACCGACAAATCCCGACTGCGATTAAGGCGATACATCAACACCGGCGATGCCAATGCAATAAAGGCCAAAGGACCTCCCACCGATAACCCTAGCCCTGTCACCAACACGGCCAAAGCTAAGGCCATAAATTTCACCCGGGGAACCGGCACCCCCAGGGTGTACGCCACCTCTTCGGAAAGCCCCAATATATTTAATTGACGAGCGATCGCCAGAGCCACAGGCACACAACACATTAATCCCAACCATGCCGGAAATGCCGATGCATATCCTCTCCCGACAAAAGAACCCAAGCTCCACACATATACTTCAGTGGCATGTTGAATTTGTCCGCGACTTAACAACAGCTCATTCAACGCACGAAATAAATGAGAAATCCCAATGCCCACCACCAAAATACGATACCCATTTTTGCCCAAACCTTTGGTAAATAGCAGCAACAAACCAAATGCACCCAAAGCTCCCAGCGTCGCGATTTGCCAATTCCCCACCCGAGGCACCACCGAAAAAAGAGTCATCGCAATCACCAAAAACATGGCGCCGTCATTCACACCTAAAATATCCGGACTGGCTAATCGATTCCGCGTCACGGCCTGCATCAACGCCCCTCCCAGTCCCAAGGCAGCCCCCGCGGTCCACGCGGCCACCGCCCGAGGAAAACGAATGCGCGATAATATCAGGTCAGGAACTTTCCCTGCCGTCCCCATCGCCGCTTTCCAAATATCCACCAACGTAAATGATAGTTCACCCGCACAGAGCGCCGCAACTCCTGTTGCCACCGTAAGCCCGACCAAGATCAAACAAATCCATAAGCGCCGCCGATTCATGCGGAAGCCTCACCCGTAAAATCAGAAGAACGCGCCAAACGAATAAGAATGGGTGTACCCAGAAATACCACAATAACCGATAACGGCGTTTCATAAGGAGCTATTACAGTACGCGCCAATAGATCGGCACAAATCAAAATCACAGATCCCGTCAGTGAAGAATATAGAAGAAAAAGCGCCATGTCGCCTTTTGAAAACCCGCGGGCAAAATACGGAGCCGCCAAGCCCAATAATACCACAGGTCCCGTGAGCGCGATGGAACAACCCGTCAATAACGTCACCGCGGCGACGGCAAGTAGACGGAGCACAGCAGGCCGATGCCCAAGTGAAGACGCGACATCATCCCCCAACTGCAACGCATGCAACCCTCTGTACAACCAGCAGGTTAACACAAAGGCCATTCCACAGGCGGGCAAGATCGAAAGCACGGCCGTCGTGGAAATCCCCGACAAAGATCCCAACACCCAAAAGCGATACTGATCGAGTGAATTCTGTTGTTGTAATAAAATGTATCCCGTCAGCCCCTGAAAAGTCGACGCAATGGCCAAGCCCGACAACACCAACCGCAAGGGCTGTAAACCCTCCTGCCCCCGACTCGCGGTCCACATCACCAAACTTGTTCCCACCAGAGCACCCGCAATCGCAAACAATTGCCAAGAAATCATAGAGCTGGCACTAAAAAAACTAATCCCAATGACCACGCCCAAAGCCGCCCCCCCGTTGATCCCTAATATATCGGTTTCGGCCAAAATGTTGCGGGTGACCGTCTGTAACAGCGCTCCCGCCAGTCCCAAAGCCGCTCCCACCACAATGGCCCCCAGGGTTCGGGGAAAACGAATTGAACTCATCACCATCTGCACATATTCGGCTTCTTCAAGCGGCAAACGCTGTTGCATCCATGCTAAGAGTTCTACCGGTCCGGTTCGAGCCCCTCCCCAACACAGGGACAAAGCTGACGCCAGCAACAGTAGAAGTCCTAAAATCCAAAATCCGCGCATACGCCCTTAGTCACCCAAAAGCGTTGCGGTTTCTCGGACAAGGGCCACTGCAGCCAAAGGACCACCCACTGAGGTCCAAAGCGATCCATCCACTTCACTCACCCGTCCATGACGAACAGCCTGTAGTTGTTGAAAAGCAGGTGTATCCATCGCAGAGGACATCGCAGCACCAGCCTCCCCTCCAGTGGAAAGCGTTCCCATAAAAACATAATCGGCATCGATCAAATGAAGCTCCTCAAAGCTTAACACTGGAGAATGCGCGACCCCTTCAACTTGCTGTGAAGAAGGTGTTTGCAGTCCTATATCTTTTAAAACCTGACGTGCAAAACTATCCTCAAGCATGTACATGGGACCACGTGGATTCCAACGCACCACACTCACCGTAGATGAATGCCGCTCACCCAAACGTTCCTGCGCCATAAGAATCTCCGCATCATACTCGGCCAGGAATGCCTCTGCCTGTTCACTACGTCCCAACTGATCTCCAAGTCGTAACAAAAGACTTTTCCAGGTATCCTCTCCACCGTAAGTCACCAAAACAGGCGCAACCTCCTCCAATTGAGACAGTAGATTTTCATCCACCCACCCCCCTAACAAAATCAAATCGGGATCAGCAGTAACCACGCGATCAAAGGAAGGACGATACAAAGCACCCAACAAGGTAATGCCTTCGGTCTGCTCACCCAAATATCGGGGAAACCCTTCCTGACCACGACCCGCACATGCACCCACGGGCTTCAGTCCCAAGGCCAGTGCCGCATCTAAATCACCTTCACTCAGAGCCAGGACACGCGAAGGATTTATGGGGATATCGACCGAACGACCCGCAGCATCCACCACCGTCTTCACAGCCCCCGCCGTTACTGAAATTCCATTCGTATCGACAGCAGGATTTCCACAAGCCGAAAACAAGAAAAGGAACGCAGCAGGCAAGCCTGCAACGTTCCCAAAGGTTGTAAGAGTTTTTAATATTTTCATTAGAACTTATAGGCAGCGGCCAAACGAATGTCCCGACCCGGCTCTGGCAAACCAGCAACCCGATCCAAACTTGAATTATATCCGTAAGTCGTATGCTCCATGTATTCTTCATCAAAAGCATTCGCGATGGTTAAGGTTAAGGTCAAAGCCTCAACGTTAACGGGAGTCCACTGACAATAAAAATCGTGAACCATGAAACCGTCTTTATCAGGCTGGCCCGCAGGCAAACCATCCAACTCTTCGACGACCCGTCCGTTCCACCCTATCACAACTTGTTGCTCAGGGAATACATATTCAAGTACCCCAATCCAAGTGCGTCCCGTTGAAGCGCCCAAGGCAATATTTACTTCATTGATCAGGCTTTCACCTTCATATTCAGGGTCCGTGTAGTTCATACTCACAGAGCCACGGAAATTTCCGGTTTGATATCCCACAGAAGCAGAGTAGCCCGGAATTTCAACATCGCCTTGATTCGTGCGGTCAATGTAATCCACATAGTCGTCAATGGTGTTTTTAAAGACTTCTACGTTTGCACCCCATCCGCCTTTGGTCAGCGTAACCCCTGCTTCCAAGTTGGTCGCGGTTTCAGGTTTGGCATCTGGATCCACAGTTTTACGGGCATCACCAATCCATAGGGCTTCCCCTACCCCCATGCCACGAATGGCTTGCGCAGCATTGGCATAAACATCCAGCCACTCTATCGGTGTCACCGACACACCAGCATTCGGACTGAAGCCATTTGAATTCACATTCACGTCATCGCGGTCAGTGTAATCGTAGTAATCCCAACGGGTACCAAAACTCAACAACAACATAGAAGAAACCTGCCAGGTATCTTGAATGAAAACACCACTGACACTGCCATCTTCTTTGCCATCTTTCCAACTGGAGAAAGAAAAAGGATTCGCACCGGTAGAATGGTTTGTAAACTCACCTTCATCCCAACGCAAATTGGTTCCGTAGGTCAGCATGTGAAAACCTGCACCTTCCAAGGCTGTGGTATTTTGCAAGTCAACACCCGTATTTCGTGACGCCAACTCAAAGTCATAAAACTCATTTTGAAAGAAGGGAGGTCCACTTGTGGCCGCTTCTAAACTGGTTTGTGTAGAGCTGTAATCATTGATGTACAAGGTCGCTTCCACATCCCAAACGCTACTGCCTTCGGGTTGCCACGCATAATTCAAGGTTCCTGAATTACGATGAGACTCTTGATCCGTCACGGGATTAATGATTACCGGATGCACAATATCTCCCACAAAATTATTACGCAAACGACGAGGTCCGTCATCGGTGTAACGGTCATATCCCAGCGTGTAGGAATGTCCGTCTCCAAAAGTGCCATCAGCCTTGACCGAAAGTTGATCCTGCTCGATCCCAGTGTATTCAACTTCATCCCCATTGCCATCACTGTAATTGTCCGCGTCAAAATAAGAATACAGCACCAATAAATTCAAGTGTTCGTTAATCTTTCCATAACCAGCACCCGTCGCCTTATAGGAATCCGCATTGCTGTATCCGCCCACTTTTAACAACGCACCCATGGTCTGGTCAGCTTCCAAAAAGTCACTGGCATTTTTGGTTACAAAACGAACAGAACCTCCCAGTGCTCCAGGACCCGCCACTGCAGACCCCGCTCCGGAGTCCACTTCAATTCCTTTAATGAACTCTGGATCCAACATGATGTGAGACTGATGATGATATACAGACGTCGGCTGACGTGCACCATCAACCTGTACATTGATCATGGTATCTTCAATGCCACGAATGTAAATCTTCTGTGCGGAAGGTGTCGCCCCCCCCCCTACAGAAATTTCAGGATCTAAACGAAATACATCGCCCAAAGTAGTAGCCTGTAATTTTTCAATTTCACTTTCATCAATCACACTAACCGTACGCACAGCACTCATTTGCTGAGGAATCACCGTCACGCGATCGAGGTCCACAATGTGGGAAGGTGACGCTTCTTGCGCGGCAGCCGCCGTGACCAAAGATTCAGGTGGCGTATGAGGAATGGACGTACCCTCTTGCGCACGTAGAAATGTGAGGCTTGCAATGCCCATGGACAGTACTGTCGTTATTCTAAATGTATTTTTCATAGGATGTTGGGGTTGAATATGTCGCCCTGATTCCTCAAGGCCCAATTAAAATTAGTGATCAAAATTTTCTAAACAAATTTGAGTTTCATCAATGCCGCGGGCCATCACCATCGATGTTAACGAGGTAATAAAGGATTCGGATCCACTGATGAATACCGTCGGCTTTTGCCCTTCTTGCAAACAGGCATCCAAAGTTGCTTCGATTTCAGAACGACCAATGCGGTACTGCGTGCCATCCAATTCAGATAAGGTTTGCTCATAAAGGAATCCTCTGGAAGCCACATGAATCAGGGTCCAGGGATGATGAATCCCACGCAGTTGAATATCTTTCAGCAGTGAACGTATCGGCGTAATGCCAATGCCACCCGCAATAAACAGCACAGGCCTACCTTCAGGAAGATGCTCAAGCGTAAAACTACCGGACAAACTGAAAATCTTGACCTTCTCCCCTACCTGCAATTCTTCAAACTTCTGTTTGTATGGCGTCTCAGAAGATAAATCCATGGAGATCAACAGCCCCTCTTCCAAAGGAGAGGTCGCAATCGACATATGCCGAACCGTCTTTTTATCAATCTCTTCACCGGGAGCCACCAAATGTAAATATTGACCCGCAGTGAATTGATATCCACGGGGTTTGCTAAACGTATAACTGAGCGTACGACCGTATTCTGGCACCACGGAGATCAATTTGACCGTCTTCACTTTCAAGACGAAAGGCCGCAGGAGCTTACGAAGTAATTTATTTTTAGGAGGAGGCATAAGGATAGAACAGAGAGAATTTAAACAACAAGACAGCCAATACATCCAAATACATTACAAGACAAGCAATTGTTTGATATATATTACAAACAGATTACTAGACACCTTTCAGATAGACAAACAAAAACCCCCGTCACCATGACGGGGGTTTTCGTGCGCAATGTTATGCGGGACTTTTAAGCCAATTCGAAGCGATCTGCGTCCATGACCTTGGTCCATGCGGCCACGAAATCTTTTACAAATCGTGCCTCCGCATCACCGCAGCCATAGACTTCAGCTAACGCACGCAGGCGTGAATCGGAACCGAATACCAAATCTGTCCGACTAGCAGTCCACTTCACTTCACCACTGGCGCGGTCACACACCTCAAACACTTCCGAATCATCAGATACCGGCTTCCACACATTGTTCATGTCCAAAAGGTTCACAAAAAAGTCCGTGGTCAAACATTCAGGACGATCGGTAAATACACCTGCCTGAGACTGATCATAATTGGCATTGAGCATACGCATGCCCCCTACCAACACGGTCATTTCAGGAGCCGTCAAACCTAACAATTGCGCTTTGTCCACCAACAACTCTTCTGTGCTAACGCTATAACGTCCTTTTCGGTAGTTACGGAAGCCATCGGCAATCGGTTCAAGAAAGGCGAAAGACTCCACATCGGTTTTTTCCTGTGTGGCATCCGTACGGCCCGGTGTGAAAGGAACTTCCACCTCTTGACCTGCATTTTTCGCAGCCTGCTCCACCGCAGCCACACCAGCCAAGACAATCAAATCAGCGATCGAAACTTGTTTATTCCCCGTCTGAGCTTGATTGAATCCGGCTTGAATGCCTTCAAGTACCGCAATCACTTTCGCCAACTGTTGGGGTTGGTTCACTTCCCAATCTTTCTGTGGCGCCAAACGAATGCGGGCACCATTTGCCCCTCCTCGTTTGTCAGAACCACGGAAGGTCGACGCCGCAGACCAGGCCGTATATACCAGCTCGGAAATCGTGAGCTCCGATTTTAAGATTTCGGCTTTTAAGGTCACAATATCCGCAGCGTCAATCAGATCATGATCAACCGCCGGCACCGGATCCATCCAAATCAATTCTTCTTTCGGCACCAATGGACCCAAGAAACGTGCACGTGGTCCCATATCCCGATGGGTTAATTTAAACCACGCACGGGAGAACGCATCCGCGAAGGCTTCAGGATCTTTATGGAAACGACGGCAAATGGGCTCATAAATGGGATCCATTTTCATCGCCATATCAGCCGTTGTCATCATCGGCGCATGGGTTTTGTTGGGATCATGCGCATCCGGAACTAATTTTTTAGCTTCCGGATCCGTGGGAACCCACTGCAATGCACCCGCAGGACTCTTGGTCAATTCCCAGTCATACCCAAACAACATGTCAAAGTAACTGCTATCCCACTGCGTAGGTGTCGGTGTCCATGCCCCTTCAATCCCACTGCCGGTAGCATCGCCACCCACCCCAGTACCTAAGGCATTTTTCCAACCCAAGCCCTGATTTTCCAAGGGCGCGGCTTCAGGCTCAGGCCCAACCAAAGCGGGGTCACCCGCACCATGGCATTTCCCAAAGGTGTGTCCACCCGCAGTCAAGGCCGCCGTCTCTTCATCATCCATCGCCATCCGGGCAAAGGTTTCGCGAATATCACGCCCGGAAGCCACCGGATCAGGCACCCCGTTGGGACCTTCCGGATTCACATAAATCAATCCCATCTGCACCGCAGCCAAAGGATTTTCCAGCTCACGATCACCCGTATAGCGCTTGTCTCCAAGCCACTCACCTTCCGCTCCCCAGTAAATATCTTCTTCAGGCTCCCATATGTCTTCCCGTCCACCAGCAAAACCAAATGACTTCAGTCCCATGGATTCAAGTGCACAGGTACCCGCAAAAATTATTAAATCCGCCCAGGAAAGCTGTTTGCCGTACTTTTGTTTGATCGGCCACAACAAACGACGCGCTTTGTCCAATCCCACATTATCAGGCCAACTGTTCAAAGGTGCAAAACGCTGTGACCCACTACCACCACCCCCACGACCATCAGCTGTCCGGTATGTGCCCGCACTGTGCCAGGCCATCCGCACAAACAATGGACCATAGTGCCCATAATCTGCAGGCCACCACGGTTGTGACGTCGTCATCAACTCAAATAAATCCTGCTTCACCGCTTCCAAATCTAACTTTTTGAATTCTTCTGCATAATCAAAGTCTTCACCCATGGGATCAGAAAGGGCGGAATGCTGATGTAAAATATTCAAATTCAATTGATTAGGCCACCAATCTTTGTTGGTAGTACCCGTGGAGGTATTGCCTCCATGCATTACCGGACATTTACTCATGCTTTGTTCATTCTTAGACATCTTGATTTCTCCTTCATTTATGCCTTGAGGGTTAACTACAGGCGTGATTTACTTATAAAACAATACACATCCACCTATTTACAAACGACTTACATTAAACATAAGCCAACAACTATAGATTAATACGAATTAGATAGGATCTACATATACCAATGCCTTTTTTATGTCCAGTAGAAGCCAAAGCCTTTTTAAACAGTTCAAAAGCAATAAAGGTGATAAATCTTATCCTAAATCCAACATAAACCTTATGAGCACCCAGATCAACAGTAAAAGCCGATTCATTTTCTTCAGTTGGATAGGCGTTGCCTTTGGCATTTTAGCATTGGCCACCGCCATCTATCAGCAGGACCTCGCGCAACTCATATCAGATAAAACTGAGGCCGCCCCCACAGCACCCGCCCCAAAATCCAAAACAGAGCTCAGCCTCTTCGGGGTATCCCTTTCTTTTACCGAAAAAGAAACAGTACCTCCGGAAAAAATCCCCTCTCCCTACCAATGCAGCTACATCCGCCGTATCACCTACGGACTGGGCTTTATCGCCATCAGCTGTGGCATCTTGGCTTGGATCAGCCAAGCCGGTCATCGCATTTCAGCCGCCAGCCTCGTACTCGGCATCTTGGCCATCGCATGGCAATCCGTAGTCACGGCGGTCGCGGGTGTACTCGCCGTGATCGTACTCATTCTTGTGCTTTCTTCTTTAGCGGCCTGAGACCTCGAGGTAACCCCTCCGCTCAACCAACGCTTTTCAACAACTCCACTACCCCCCAACCCAAACTTCCGCAGCACAAGATCATCGACGCACATCCCCCACGGCCCGTGGAGATCAGCTGTTGATACTTTTCGCTCCGCCCATGATTGAGGTATTCGTACCAATGCCATGTATTCCCATGTGGTTCGTTTTTTACTTCACCGCGTTAAAGCAGACGAAACCTATCAAATTGCAGATAAGGTACCTGTGGCATTCCGAATCACTCTTCTCACAAGATGAAGTCTGAATTCTATACAAAATTAGCATTTACTTAGCGGTGAAAAAAACGAAAAAAAAAATAACTTCCGAAACGGCAACACCAACGCATCCACCGTGAACCGTTTTCTATCTAATGATCCTTCTACAGAAAACCATGTTCTTCGCAAAAGCTTTGGATTGCGTCCATCGTTTCATTAAATATGGGAGACTGATTATAATAACCGTGGTCTCCACCTTCATTTGTTATTAGTAGACAAATATCGCCGTTAGCTTCCGCTTTTTCAGCAAAGGCCCGTGAACCTTCATAGGGCGCAACTTGATCCCCGGTGCCATGAAAAATGAGCGTCGGCGGAAAACCCGGCTTCAGTTGATGAAGAGGCGAAAACTTTTCCCATTGATCACCAAGTAACCTGTTACCATACCCCACCTCAGACGTATCGATGACGGGGTTAAACAAAACCAAGGCCACCGGACGATAAGCCGACGGATCATTCGCATCACTCAAATCATCAAAAAGCGCCAAGCCCGCAGCCAGATGCGCCCCGGCCGACCCCCCAACAGCCAATAGTCGTTTCGGATCGATATTCAGCTCCCGGGTATGGGCATAGAGGTAGCGCATGGCATCCTGTGCATCCTCCACCGCATCAAGAACACCTATGGAGGGCTGAATCGTTTCGTCGATGAACCGGTATTCCATGACGGCAACCACAACCCCCATTTCGCTCAACGGTTTGGCGATGCGGAAATATTTCTGTGGGCTGCCATGCGTCCAACCACCACTATGAATGAGCAGAACGCAAGGCCGCGGGGAGGACAGGCCCTCCGGTGGCTCGAAAATATGGAGGCCCAACTTTCGCCCATCGACCTCTTTATATACCAGCGTGGCGACAGGGACACTCGCGATATCTTTCAACATGAAGCTCTTAACGCTTACGGTTACGTACCAACGCAACGCCCAATAGCGCCATGACCATAAGGGACAAGGCGGACGGTTCCGGGACAACGGTGATACTTGAGTTTGTGATCTCGGTCTCGCGGTGCAGGTTACTACCGGACGTGGCGGCAAAGCCAATGTATCCAAACGTAATCGCAGCACCACTGCTCGTGAAATCAGGCGTATCCCCAGCATTGACTTTGGGGTCACTAAACGGCGTCTGGGTTAAATCGTAGCTTAAAAAATCCGTAACCCCTGCACCGGTCAGAGAGACGGTCTCCCAAGTCGTGCTGTTCGGGCGAAAAGCTGTGTTCGTAGATCCACCGATGATCTCTTCTCCTTTGTACATGTAGAGCGTACCACCTTGTGTCAACGCGAGGAAGAGGGGGGTGTTATAGGGTGACCCGGATTTACGGATGTCTGTAGACCAATCAATGCTATCGATCGCGCCGGATACTGAAGGCGTATAAACAGCGGAAGACATAAAACTGTAATACGCCCTTCCTGCCGACGGGATATCCGTGTTGACGCGGACCACACTACCGACAGATCCATCCAAATCCCCCTCAGCACCCACAATCGAGTTAGGCAAGACGGTGAACGGTGAATCATAGTCACTGGCGCTGTCCAATTCGGAGGTAAACGTGATGATCGCGGCGGATGCTTCTTGGACCGAAAGAAACGCGACCGTAAAAGCGCACAAAGCTACCGTTCTATAAAATTGAGTGAGCTGTCTCATGAAAAATGTTTCCTGAATGGGGGTTATCGTAATATTTCAATCCCCTCTAATGTAGCAGATTGACCCAAACAACACAATCATACAAGAAAGACCCCGATCAACTGAAATTGATATAATGCATCTTAATTAGTCCTGGTCCAACCAAGAAGCTTTTCCACTCAACCAACGCTTTTCAACAACTCCACTACCCCCCAACCCAAACTTCCGCAGCACAAGATCATCGACGCACATCCGCCACTCCCGGTTGAGACCAGCGCTTGATACTTTTCAGGATCCTCCGTCAACCATTGGCCACTCAAGGCCTCCACCCCCTCTTTCGCCTCTTTCAGACCTGACCCCGTGGCCGTCCGGTAGACTTTAATGGCCTCTATTTTACGCCCCGCAATTAAGGCCTCCGATATCTGTTGAAGCTGTTCAGGACTCAAATCATGTTGCATAAAAAAATCTCCAAGGGGTTAAACTATTCTCACTCTTTAAACCTTATGAAGTCAATCTTCATGTCCATTTCAGCTTAAAGTGAACTCTAACTCTTTTTTTAAGCACCCCAAAACAGGAAAAGTCAAACAGGTAAATCCTATACAAAAACTACCCATATATTCGCTGTTGCGTTTTCTGAAACTTTAGGTCAAGTTTTGAACATGCAAATCAAAAAACTCCTGGTCGCCAATCGTAGTGAAATCGCCATTCGTGTTTTTCGGTCCGCCCATGAATTGGGTATTCGTACCGTCGCCATGTATTCCCACGAGGATCGATTTTCGCTTCACCGCTTTAAAGCAGACGAAGCCTATCAAATTGGAGAAGCGGGTGAACCCATTCGAAATTATCTCTCCATCGAAAAGATCATTACCTTGGCCAAAGAACGTCAGGTAGACGCCATTCATCCCGGCTACGGATTTTTATCCGAAAATGCCGATTTTGCCCGCCGCTGTCGGGATGAAGGTATTCTTTTTATCGGCCCCAGCCCCGAGATGTTGGATGAACTGGGCGATAAAACCGCCGCCCGTAACCTGGCCGGTCGTGCAGGTGTGCCCATCCTTAGCGGATCCAAAAAAGCAGTGCGCTCCGGCAAAGATGCCCTTACTCAAGCTGAAAAATTAGGATTTCCAGTCATCCTCAAAGCGTCCATGGGAGGGGGAGGACGCGGCATGCGAGTGGTTCGCGCCGCCTCTGAATTAGAACACGCCCTCGAACAGGCCCAAAGCGAAGCTCTCTCCGCTTTCGGTTGCGCAGATGTGTTTATTGAAAAATTTATCGAACGCGCCCGGCATATTGAAGTGCAACTTTTGGGCGATACCCATGGCAACTTGGTCCACCTCTACGAACGCGATTGTTCTGTGCAACGTCGGCATCAAAAAGTGGTAGAAATTGCCCCCTCTCCCAATCTGGACCCCGACCTGCGCAAAGCCATTTGCGACGCAGGGGTCGCCATCGGTCGCGAAGTGAACTACTCCTGCGCCGGCACCGTCGAATTCTTGGTCGATGCCGATACCCAGGAATTTTATTTCATCGAAGTCAATCCCCGCATTCAAGTCGAACATACCGTCACCGAAGAGGTCACCGGCGTCGATTTAGTCAAACGCCAAATTTTAGTTACCCAAGGAGCCAAACTTTCCGATGAAGAAATTGGCCTCGCTGATCAAAGCAAAGTACATCTTCACGGATTCGCTATTCAGTGTCGCGTCACCACCGAAGATCCCGCCAACAATTTCCTGCCCGATTACGGTAAAATAAGTCACTACCGCTCCTCCGGTGGCATGGGGATTCGTCTCGATGCCGGCAGCGCTTTTTCCGGTGCCGTGGTTACCCCCTATTTCGATTCCCTGCTGGTCAAAGTCACCTCCCGCGGCACCCGCTTTACCGACGCGGTTAACCGCATGGAACGCGCCTTGGCGGAATTCCGTATTCGTGGGGTCAAATCCAACATTCCTTTCCTCACCCAGCTCATTGCACATCCCACCTTTTTAGAAGGGAGCTGCACCACCCGCTTTATCGACAAAACCCCCGAACTGTTTGAAATGCGCCTACGTCGCGATCGCGCCAATCGCATGCTCTTGTTCCTAGGCGACCTCATGGTCAACGGCAACAGCCTGGTAGAAGGCCGCCCAGAAGCCCATCGCCGTGACCCCGCAACCCTTCCCAGCTACCAACACGAAGCCCCCTACCCTGAAGGAACCCGTGATGTATTCAAACGCTTGGGAGGCGACGCCTTTTCGGAGTGGTTGGTCAACGAACAAAGATTACTCATTACCGACACCAGCTTCCGCGATGCCCAACAATCTCTGTTGGCCACCCGCATGCGCACCAAAGACATGGCGGACATTGCAGAAGCCTACGCCCGTCTCTGTCCGCAACTTTTTTCATTGGAAATGTGGGGAGGCGCCACCTTCGACACCTCCATGCGTTTTCTCAAAGAAGACCCGTGGGAACGCCTCGCCCGCATTCGCGAAAAGGCCCCCAACATGTTGTTGCAAATGTTACTGCGCGCATCGAGTGCCGTAGGATACTCCAACTACCCCGACAATGTGGTCCGCAATTTTGTACGCGAAGCCGCCGGGGCCGGGCTCGATGTCTTCCGGATTTTCGATGCCCTCAATTATCTGCCCAATATGAAAGTAGCCATGGAAGCCGCCCGCAAACATGATGCGATCTGCGAGGCCTGCATCTGCTACACCGGCGACATTCTCGACCCGACCCGTCAAAAATACAATTTAGAATATTATCTCCACTTGGCCCGCGAATTGAAAAAAATGGGCGCTCATATTTTGTGTATCAAAGACATGGCCGGACTGCTCAAACCCGAAGCCGCCAAAGTCTTGGTCAAAGCCCTCAAAGAAGAAGTGGGATTACCCGTACATTTACACACCCACGACACCTCGGGCATTCAAGCCGCCTCCATTTTAAATGCCGCCGATATGCAATTGGACATTGCCGATGCCGCCATGGCGCCACTCTCTGGGGGCACCTCGCAACCCAACCTCAACACCTTGGTCGAAACCCTGCGCTTTGGCAAACGCAACACCGAATTAAATCCAGACCATCTCGATGTGCTGGCAGAATACTGGCGCAATGTACGTGAATTCTACACCGCATTTGAAAGCGAAACCCTCCCCGCCACCGCCGATCTCTATCGCCACGAAATGCCCGGAGGACAATACACCAACTTGTACCAACAAGCCCGCGCACTCGGACTGGCAAACCGCTGGCCCGACGTCTGCAAAACCTATGCCGATGTCAATCAACTCTTCGGAGATATCGTCAAAGTGACCCCCACCAGCAAAGCCGTTGGCGATATGGCTTTGTTTTTGGTGGCCAATGATCTCAAAGCCACAGACACCCTCGACCCCAACCGCGAATTGGCCTTCCCGGCCTCCGTGAAAGATTTGGTCAGTGGACGCATGGGTAAACCCCACGGAGGCTTCCCCAAAGGAGTGGTCACTCGAATTTTGCGTGGAGACAAACCTATGCGCGGTCGGGCCGGATCTACCCTGCCCGCCGTTGATTTCACAGCTGCAAAAGCAGAGGTCCGCCAGCTCATCAATACCGAGCCCACAGAGCAACAAGTACTCTCCTATGTACTCTACCCCAAAGTCTACACCGACTTTGCAAAACACCGCACAGAATATGGGGACACCAGCGTATTGCCCACCCCCGTCTTCCTACACGGCATGCGACAAGGTGAAGAAATTGCCATCGACATTGAAGCCGGGAAAACCCTCATCATCAAATACGTATCGACATCGGAACCCCACGAAAACGGCACCCGTACCGTCTTCTTTGAGCTCAATGGTATCCCCCGCTCTGTGGACGTCCGCGACAAAACCTTGGACGACGGCTCCGCCCACCGTGCCAAAGCCAATGCCAGCGACGCCACCCACATCGGATCCAGCATGCCAGGCATGGTCGTCGCCGTCACTGTCATCGAGGGAGAAAATGTCACCAAAGGTCAAAAACTCATGGTCTTGGAAGCCATGAAAATGGAAACCACCGTCTACGCCGAAAAGGAAGGCAAAGTCGAACAAGTCCTCATCAAACCAGGCACCCAAGTAGAAACAGGCGACCTCATGATGGTCATCGCCTAACCCGGCCCCATGCTTCTTCCTTGGCGTTTCAGGTTTACATGAACCGCTTCTCGTTGTTAGATCATCTCCTACTTTATAAACCTAAGGATGGATGATCATGACGAAGAAAAAGGAGTACGACTGGTACGATGTGCGGGACTTCGGGGTTGAGGGCAAAGGCTGGACGGATACAGAATGCTATTTTGACCGACTTCCCGCCCGGGCAAAAACCCTTTTACCCGAACACCTTTGGAACTTAAGTCGCTCGGCCACTGGGATGAGTGTCCGCTTTGAAACCGATGCACCCTGCATCGATGCCCGTTGGACCCTGAGATCTAGCCCTCTGAATCCTCCAAATTTCCCGAGGACAGCCTACAGTGGTCTGGATCTATATATTCAAGATGAAGGCACCTGGAAATGGGCCGGTGCCACCACAGAGTTCGACTCTGAGCATGCCGAGGATAATTTTATAAATGAAATCCCTGCAGTCCCGCACACCTGTCATGTCAATCTCCCCCTGCGCAATCCTGTGGATGCCTTGTCCATCGGGGTGCCCAAAGGCTGTAGCTTCACTCCAATTGCGCCGCGCACCCAGGCTCCCATCGTCTATTACGGCACCTCCATTGTACACGGCGCCTTTGCCTCTCGCCCCGGTATGGCTCATGCCGCCATCCTCGCGCGTTGGTTGGATCGTCCCATGATCAATCTCGGATTTTCCGGATCGGCGAAGATGGAGATTGAAATCGCAACCCTGCTCGCGGAACTCTCCCCCAGCCTGTTTATCATCGACCCCCTGCCCAATATGGATGCCGCCCTGGTAGACGAACGTGCTGAGCTGTTCTTGCGTACTCTACGAGATGCGCATCCCACCGTTCCCATGGTCACGGTCGAAGATCGCACCAATACCAATGCCTGGATTCGACCGCAGTTAATGGCCGGCCACGAAGCCAAACGTAAGGTCTGGCGTAAACTCATTCAAAAACTTCTAGACGAAGGGCACGATCTCTATCCCCTGCAAGCCGATGGCCTGTTTGGCGATGACCACGAAGCCTCTCCCGACAGTTCGCACCCCACCGATCTCGGCTGTATGCGCATGGCCGAAAAGATGTACCCCGTACTCAAACAAGCCTGTCACCCGTAGCTGTAGGCCTTTAGGCCACAGACCAAAACCCACCCCACCGACCTCGGCTGTATGCGCAGGGCCATAAAGGCCTTACCCGTACTCAAACAAGCCTGTCACCCGTAGCTGTAGGCCTTTAGGCCACAGACCAAAACCCACCCCACCGACCTCGGCTGTATGCGCAAGGTCATAAAGGCCATACCCATACTCAAACAAGCCTGTCACCCGTAGCTGTAGGCCTTTAGGCCACAGACCAAAACCCACCCCACCGACCTCGACAGCATGCGCAGGGCCATAAAGGCCTTAACCGTACTCAAACAAGCCTGTCACCCGTAGCTGTAGGCCTTTAGGCCACAGACCAAAACCCACCCCACCGACCTCGGCAGTGTGCGTAGGGCCATAAAGGCCTTACCCGTACTCAAACAAGCCTGTCACCCGTAGCTGTAGGCCTTTAGGCCACAGACCAAAACCCACCCCACCGACCTCGGCTGTATGCAAACGACCCCCAATCTGCTATAAAGGAAACCAAAAAGCGCCTGCGCATCCCCTCAACGAGGGGTCATCAACTTCCCCCTGCAGCGCCACCTTTTCCACCCTCCACCCTCCACCCTCCACCCTAAAACCTACAGAAAATAAAATGAAAAAAAACCTACCCTTCATTATCAGCGCGCTGATGTGTGCCGTATTCATCGCTCCACTGACCGTCAGCGCGGCCGAGACCACCGCATCCTCGGATGCCAAGATTGTCATCAACGTGGATAACTTTAACAAAGCCCAAACGGACCTCAATTATGAAGCCATCCTGAAGCAGTCCGGGGGCATCAATAAGATTCACCACAACCGTGCCCCGACCGCGATCGCCAAGCAAAACGTCATCCGCATGAATCGTGATACCCTCTACAGCATGAGTATCATCGATATTTCCAAGGACGCGACCGTCACGTTGCCAGATGCCGGCAAACGGTATATGTCTATGATGATCATCAACAATGAGGGCTACGTGAACAAGATCTTTTACGGTGCAGGTCCGCACAAGCTGACCATTGCCGAATTCGACACCCCTTATGTGGGCATGGTGATTCGTACCCTCGCGAACGCCGAAGACCCTGCCGATTTGGCTGAGGCTCATACCCTACAGGACCAGATCAAAATTGATGCCGGATCCAGTGAAGCCTTTGTATTGCCTAACTACGACATGGCCAGTTACAAAGCCACACTCGACGCCATTCTTGATCTGGCCAAAGGCTTAAAAAGATATACCCAGACCTTCGGTTCCAAAAGCGAAGTGGATCCCGTTCACTTCCTCATCGGTAATGCCTCTGCCTGGGGCGGTCTACCCGACTACGCCGCGCAGTATTACAACATCGAACCCAACCTACCCGTGGGGCAATACGAATTAACGGTCAAAGATGTGCCGGTGAAAGGATTCTGGTCCATCAGTCTGTATAATGCAGAAGGCTATTTCCAAGCAAACCCAGAAAACGCCTATAACCTGAACAACCTGATCGCAAAATCGAACAGCGATGGCTCGTTCACCATTCGTTTTGGCGACTTCCCAGCCGGTACTGAAAATTGCCTACCCATCATGGAAGGCTGGAACTACGCCGTACGCATGTATGAGCCCAGCCAAGCCATTATTGACGGAACCTGGACCTTTCCCGGACCGCCAACCCCAGTCAAAAATTAAGTTCGAAGAACAGTCAACCACTTCCACAGGGTGGCACGCAAGTGCCACCCTTTTTTTGCCTACCGCATTCGCTTAAATCATCCTCATTTCAGACGGCAAATGGCCACGCCGGATACCGGAATCGACAGAGCATGAATCCCCTTCACGGTAACAGAGCTCACGCTTTCGGATTCCACTTCATTCCCCTGGCAGTCAAAGATGTTCATCTCTTTCATTTCGACCTCAGATGCAAACTCGACGACCAGTCGGGATTCATGTCCGCCATTCACCAGCATCAAGCGCTCGCAGGACAAGGATGCTTCATCGATGCGCATCACCCGATCGGCATAGCCCACCCAAAGGGCGTCCTTCCCGTGTTGCGCACTGACCACGGGATACAGGTCCTGTGGATAATGCGGCGTCAGTTTTCCGTGTAACAAGAGGTCACGATGTTCCGTCCAGAATCCGAGATAGAAGCGTAGGGTCTTTTCCTGATCCGCCGTGATCACAGACTTTCTCACCGAAATTTGAGGTACTGAAAACAGGGTGGCCCACAGCTGATGTGCGACCTGTTCAGGACTTTCTTCCGGATGCCACATGATCATGTCCGAATGCACGGCAGTCGTGCCCGCCAGCAAGCGCACATCAAGGGTGCGCACCCGATTACTTAAAGCATCATTTGGGCAATCCTGCGCGCGAAAAAGGTTGCCGTATTTGCGCATGGCCGGCCCAATATATTTCTGACGAAATTCGATCAAAATGTCTGGGCTGATTTGTTTCAGAGACCCCATGACATCCGTCAACAAACGATCGGCTGCGGCAGGTACAGACAGCATATCTGCGGTTTCATCTACATCCGATCCGGGAAGTTCCGCCGTAAATTGATCAACAAAATCCAGTTTGAGTCCATCCACGCCCCATTCTTTGACCGCCC
Organism: Kiritimatiellota bacterium B12222; assembly: GCA_029719485.1. GTDB lineage: Bacteria > Verrucomicrobiota > Kiritimatiellia > SS1-B-03-39 > UBA6053 > UBA6053. The sequence goes on from CP120722.1 coordinate 4,056,073, forward strand.
GCTCGTAGCAGGAAATCAGATACGCTCTCACTTCACGGTAACGGGGATCCAGACAGGCCGCATTGCTGAAGGGTTTCGCCAACACCCGGTTTTGAAAACGCTTCCAGGTTTCACTCTTCAGTCCCGCATAAGGCACCGAATACCAGAGCATGTATTTCATGCCCATTTCCTGAATACGTTTCACATGACCGGCAAAATCGGGAAATTTGGAGATGGCGATCTCCCAATCCCCACAGAAAGCGTAACCCTTATTTTCGTCATCCGTCTGCCAACCATCATCGAGAATCACCGTCCCGCAGCCCAAGTCACGGGCCCAGCGGCACTCCGCTTCAATCACCTCGGGGCTGAGTTCCTGATGATAACTGTACCAAGTGGAATAGACCGGCTCTAAAGCGGAAGCAGGCACGTTCTCAGGATGATAAGCCTCCATGTCCGCCCACCACTGCGCCACGTCGGATAAGGCCTGCTGATAGCCGATTTTTCGTTCATCGCGTCTGAGGGTAATTTCATAAGACGCCATCTCAGGCGTCGGTGCGTCAAACAAGATCACCCGACAACGAACCGTGGCCGTTTCTTCATTCATCTGCGCCTGAAGTTTGAGTGGATTGACCGCATCGGACAACGCAAAGCAATGACGATTTTCACCCCGTCCCGAAAACAAATTCATCACCGGCGCATTCAAGGTCGCGTAGCTGTGAAGGTATTTCGTCCAACCCGCCGTCAGCGAACGGTCTGAATTAATTTCAGGATGCCATTTCCCAGCAATGTCCACCAGCGGCACTTCCCATTCCAACAGAATCGGTTCTGGCACCACGGATTTTCCAAAATCAAAGGCATAGCGAGAGATCGTTAAGCCATTGTCATCAGTCAGGTGAGATTCTTCTACGTCAAAAGCAAAGTCATTTTCAAAGGCAATGGCTTTAACCGAAAGTGGAGTGGATGTGTCAGAGGTATGTGTATTCATAAAATAAGTAAATAAACCGTATGCGTTCGCTTACCTCCCCCAAAAATAGGCAAATAAAGCGACCATGACGCGGTGGATGGCTGCATTTCAATGTAGTTGATCGATATGGACCCCCGTGACTAAGTCAATAAGAAGTTCTCATATTTTCATCCCTTCCGTTACATCTCCCCCCTCTCCGCATAACCCGAGGAACCGCCCCTCCACCTGGAAGAGTACACCACACCCATTCAAACGGTCTGAAGAAATAGATCCCCCCCCAGACAAGCTACGCCAAAGGCGTTACGTCCTTCAGCCCAGGGTTGCCCAACGCAGGAGGGCTACCCTGGGGCCATCACAAAAGGTCGATGTACGCCAAAGGCGTTAGGCCTGTCACCTTCCCTCTGTCCACTACCTACTGCCCATTGACGGTCCCGTCCATTGACGATTGACAATCCACTCGCAGGGATTATAGTTAGCATACTAATCATTCGTACCCTAACCTTTACCCACAGCAGATCCCATGGAAACCCTTGGTTCAATTTTCACCGACACCTCGCGACTTCATCACCGCTATCACCATCGAATTTTTGAATCCTTCAATCTTCATCGCGGACAGTCTCGGTTGTTTGATAAACTAGAACAATCGGATGGCATCAGTCAGAGGGAATTGGCGCAGCGGATGAATATTGCCCCCGCCACCTTGACCCGAATGGTGCAGAATATGGAGAAGAATGGATATGTCTCCCGTCAGACCGACCCTCAGGATCAGCGCATCACCCGCATTCATCTCACCGCCAAAGGGATCGAAACCCGTAAACGCATTCGAAAGAAAATGAGAGCGGTGGATCGTAAAATTTTTAAACATTTTTCGCAGGCGGAAAAAGAACATCTCGAGGAAATGCTGATGCGCATTCAGAAAGAACTTGAACTGGAGCTTGCGTGTGAAAACCATCATTGAGTACCTAAAGCGGTACTGGATTTTCGCCCTGTCCGCCCCCCTGCTCATGCTGATCGAGGTGGTGATGGATCTGATGCTACCCATGCTGATGGCTCGCATCGTGGATGTGGGGATTACCAACAAGGACCTGCCTATGGTCCTTTCTCTGGGGGGATGGATGATGTTGGTAACGCTACTGGCCTTTGTAGGTGGAGGCGGTTGCGCCATTATGTCGAGCTTTGCCTCCACCGGACTGGGGGCCGATCTGCGTCAGGATCTGTTTACCAAAGTTCAAAGCCTCTCTTATAAAAATTTGGATGAACTGGAAACGGGGAACTTGATTGTCAGACTGACCAACGATGTTTCTCAGATTGAAAATGTCTCCCGCATGATGTTGCGGGTCATGGTTCGTGCCCCCCTCCAGATTGTCGGCAGTCTGGTAATGGCCATCCTGATCAGCCGTCAACTCTCCCTTCTCTTTGTGATTTTTGTGCCGCTACTACTTATCATCGTGGCCATCCTCACCAAAATAGCCTACCCGCTTTTCTATAAAGTTCAGGCCAAACTCGATCGCCTCAATACCCGTCTCCAGGAAAATCTGGCCGGAAAACGTTTGGTAAAGGCTTTTGTCCGCGAAGACTACGAAGAAGAAAAATTCCAACGGGCCAACGAAGATCTCGCCGACAGCAATATCAAAGCTTCCCGCACGGTTTCATTCATGAATCCGGCCATGCAGATCATTTTAAATGCAGCCATCATTGCCGCTCTGTGGTTTGGTGCAGAGCTGATGAATGTCGGGGTGCTGAAAATCGGAGCACTGATGGCTTTCCTCAACTACCTGAGACAATTGCTGTTCTCTCTCATGATGTTCAGTGACCTTATGATGCGTTTTTCGCATGCCCAAGCCGCCTCGGTACGCATTCAGGAAATTCTCGACGCTGTTCCCGACATTACCGAAGCCTCTTCTCCCTATATGCCTGAAAAAATTTCTGGAAAAATTGAATTCAAAGACGTTAGTTTTTCTTACACCCACCAAGGTGATCCCGTGCTTTCGAACATCAATTTTACCATCCTCCCGGGAGAAACCGTAGCCGTGATCGGCGCCACGGGATCAGGAAAAACCACCCTGGCCCATCTGATTCCCCGCTTCTACAACCTCAATTCAGGTGAAATCCTGCTGGACGGTCGAAACATTGCAGACATGTCTCTGAAAGCCCTTCGTAAAAATATTGCCTTGGTTTCTCAACAGCCCCTCCTCTTTTCAGGTCCGGCAAAACAGAACATCCTCTATCATCATGAGAACAAGGACCATGACGACCTTGAACTGCTGATGATAGAATCCGCTCGTATAGCCAATATCGACGGCTTTCTCGAGCAACTGCCTGAAGGCTATATGACCGACATCAACCAGAAAGGTGTCAACCTTTCTGGAGGTCAAAAGCAACGTCTGACCATCGCCCGAGCACTGGCCAAGCAGGCCCCCCTTCTGATTCTAGACGATGCCACCAGCGCCGTGGATATGGCCACGGAAAAACAAATACGGAACGCGCTGAAAAGTCACCAGACCCAACAAACGGTCCTCATTATCGCCCAACGCATTAGTAGCGTGATGGATGCCGATCAAATCATCGTGCTCGACGAAGGCCAGATCTCCGGCATGGGTACTCACGAAACGCTACTGAAGGAAAACGCACTCTATCAGGAAATCTTTCATTCGCAAATTGACCACGAGGCCGTCGCATGAAAAAACAACTGCAAACACCTGTGACACCACCCGCAATCGGACCAGGTCCCGGACACGGCAGAAGAGGACCCGGAGCCCAGTGGGCCGGGCCCAAAGAAAAACCCAAAGATTCCTGGGGGACCTTTAAAAAGTTATGGGGATACTTGGCCTCACAAAAGAAAGGTCTGGTACTGGTCATCTTGATTGTGATGATAACCACCGCGCTCAACATCATCGGACCTTGGCTTTTGAAATACGCCATCGACACCTACCTGACCGGCCACATCCATATTCCAGGACTGGCTAAAGTTCTGCTCGCCATGGGAGCCATTCATCTGGCGGCGGCCGGTTTCACTTTTATTCAACAATGGATCATGATCGCAGTATCCCAACGGGCCATCCAAAATCTGCGCCGCGACATTTTCCACAAATTCCAAATCCTTACCATCCGCTTTTTCGATAACAGAAACAGCGGGGAATTGATGAGTCGCGTCACCAACGACATCGACAACATCAGCAACGTAATCTCAAGCGGGTTTCTGGACCTCATTTCCGCAGCGCTGAGCATCGTCGCGGTGGTGGGAGTGATGTTTGCCCTGAACTGGCAACTGGCTCTGATCTGCCTCGCTGTGATCCCCTTGATTATCGTCATGACCAAACAAATCGCTAAACATACCCGAATGGGATTCAGCGAGAGGCAAAAATATTTGGGTAATCTCAACGGCATCATCGAAGAAAGCATCTCCGGTCAACGGGTGATCAAAGCTTTTGCCAAAGAACAGGAACAACTCGAAACCTTTTCTGTCCAAAACCGGCTGATGCAAAAAGCCTCCAACAAGGCCAACATTATGGCGGGACTTATGGGCCCGCTGATGAACCTGATGAATAATCTCAACTACGCCGTCACAGCCTTGGCAGGTGGTATTCTGGCCGTGAACGGCTTGGTTTCCGTGGGCACCATTGCGGCCTTCCTGAGTTATACCAAACAATTTTCCAGACCACTCAACCAAATGGCTCAGCTTTATACTTCTATCCAATCGGCTCTCGCGGGTGCGGAACGCGTTTTTGCCATTCTCGATGAGACACCTGAATTCGACGATGCGCCAGAGGCCCTGCCCTTGGGACGCGTCACGGGGGACCTTGTCATCAAGGACTTACACTTCCGCTACTTGCCGGACATCCCCATCATCAAAGGTATCACCATACACGCCAAACCAGGGCAGACCATCGCCTTGGTCGGCCCCACAGGGGCGGGAAAAACCACCATCATCAATTTATTAACCCGTTTCTACGACTACCATCAGGGCAGCATTACCCTGGACGGCAAAGACATCCGTCAGCTCAAAAAAACAGATCTCCGACAGCGCATCGGTATCGTACTGCAAGAAACCTTTCTTTTCTCGGACACGGTAAAAGAGAATATCCGCTACGGACGCTTAAATGCGACAGATGACGAAATAATAGACGCAGCGAAATTAGCCAATGCCCATCAGTTCATCCATCGCATGCCACAGGGCTACGATACTGAAGTCTCCGAAAATGGGGCCACTTTGAGTCAGGGACAAAAACAACTCATCGCCATTGCCCGGGCGATTTTATCCGCCCCCTCTATTCTGATTCTGGATGAGGCCACCTCCAGTGTGGATACCCGAACAGAAATCCAAATCCAGGAGGGCATGCTCAAGCTCATGGAAGGGCGAACCTGCTTTGTCATCGCCCATCGGCTGAGTACCATCAAAAATGCCGACTATATCCTCGTCATGGATGAAGGACGCATTCGAGAACAAGGCACTCACCGGGAACTCATGAACGCCCGGGGATTCTATCATAACCTGTACCACAGTCAATTTGGCAAGAATGCCATTTCGATCATCGGGCAAGACGCCCTCTCAGCAACTGGGAGTGGGCTTCCTGCCCGATAATCCCCCCCATAGATCAACACAGCCTAAACACCGGAAGATAACCTTTCGCCTTATTTCACATGGCGAAAGGTGCGAATCCCAGAACCAAAGTCCCTGTGTTTCAAACTGATTCCAACTTTTTAGGACTTTTATAATAGGGAAAAGATGCTTCGATGTCGCACACTACAACTCAGGAGAACGAGGAAGAATATGGAATCACACGAACTACTCAAAAAAACCGTTTCGGCCGCTGGCGTCAAGTCTGTCGCATCTGATATGAACCTCTCTCCTTCCCTCATCTATAAATGGTGTGAAGCGAAGGGAGATGACTTAAGCGGAGCCGATAACCCCTTAGATCGTTTACTCAACCTTTGCCAAGTGACCGGTGACAATCGTCCCATCATGTGGTTATGCGAACAAGTAAACGGTTTCTTCATCGAAAATGTCGGTCCGGAACAACAATCGAATGAAATGGAAGTGCTGGTGATGACCCAGCGTATTCTTCGCGAATTCTCGGATATGCTGGATATGGTCGCTCAGGCCATGGCCAACGACAGTGGGATCGACAAAACAGAAGCCCGCGATATTCGTGCGGAATGGGAAGATTTAAAACGGGTGGCCGAACACTTTGTTTTAGGCTGTGAAATGGGAGTCTTTGCCCCAGAAAAGGATGCCAGTTGATTATGCCCATCCTGCAAAACATCCGAAATATGGCAAAAGCCAACCTTACCCACTGGTTAAACCAAAGGGATACCCCAGAAACCGAAATTGAAGCCAAAATCCGTGAGCTGGAAAATGGTGCCGTGCAAACCAAAAATACCCTTGCTCACTTTGTCGTAAGCTACAAACGCATGGAAAAAAACATTTTGGATCTACAAGCCTCCGTCGACGAACACCTCGCCCGCGCGGAAGAGGCCATGCGGGCAGGTGATGAAACAGCAGCCCGGCGGGAACTTCAAGCTAAATTCAAAGCAGCCACCCGCGCGGAAAGCTTGATGCCTGTGCTGGAAAGTCGCCGTGAAACTTACCATGAACTTCAAGAATCTTTGGTGGAAATCCATGCCCAATTGAATTTGGCCCGAACTAAAATGATGGATGTAAGGGCTTCGGAAATTTATTATGAATCTCCCTCCCATAGCCTAAACACTGTGCAGGCCGAACTTTCACGACCCAGCGCACAGGATCGTCAGATCGATGAGGAGCTGAAAAGCTTGCAACAAAAATTCTCAAGGTCTAGTTCTGGGAAATGAGTGAGATGAAGGAATTATACGAAGCCAGCTTTAACGTAGTCAACTTACCCGCAACTTTGCTGTTGCTTTCAGTTATGGTGCATTGGATCATCGTCATTTTTGGTGCCATGGACATGATCTCCATCGACTCTGAACTCGACTTCGAAATGGACATGGACGGCGAAGGGGGCGGTCTGGAGAAAGGCGACTGGATGCTCGAATATTTCAACGCCAAATACGTGCCGCTTTCCATTCTGATGAGTGTTTTTGCGATTTTCTTTTGGCCCATCAGCATTTACGCCAACGAATACTTTCATCAAAATCAAAATGGGTGGATCGGTTTGTTGATCTTTGTGATCAATTTCATCCTTTGTGCCCATATCACCAAATTCGCCACCAAACCTCTGGTTCCCTTTTTCAAATCACTGCGCGAACAAATGTCGTCCAAAATGGACTTAGTAGGTAAGCGCGCCATCGTCACCTCTTCAAAAGCCGATGCCACTTTTGGGCAGGCCCAAGTGCGACTCGATGGCCCTGAAATCAATTTAAACGTGCGTACCTCTGGAGAAGAACTACCGCGAGGAACCGAAGCCGTCATCATCGAACACATTCAAGAAACCGATATTTATATTATAACCACACTGGAGATCTAAGTCATGGAAGGACCGATATACGTCATATTTTTCGCTATCGTTATAGCGCTCGCAGGCATGCTTTTTCTGTTTGCGACCTGTTACAAAAAAGTTGAACAGGGCACCGCCATTATTCGTAACGGTATCGGTGGCACCAAAGTAAGTTTTGTAGGCATGATGATTTTCCCCATCTTCCATCGCCGTGAACTTATGGATATTTCAGTCAAACGCGTCGAAATCGACCGAACGGGTATCGCGGGCGAAGGGCTGATCTGTCGAGACAACCTCCGAGCCGATGTGAAGGTCGCCTTCTTTGTGCGGGTAAACAAAACCCCACAAGACGTACTCAAAGTCGCCCAATCACTGGGCTGCAAACGCGGCTCGGATCCTAAAGGGCTTATTGAATTTTTTGATGCCAAATTCTCCGAAGGTCTCAAAACTGTGGGTAAACAGTTCGACTTCGTCGATCTCTACACCAACCGTGAATTGTTCAAAGAAGAAATCTTGAAAGTCATTGGCACCGATTTGAATGGCTACATCCTCGACGATGCCGCCATCGACTATCTGGAACAAACGTCCCTGGCATCTCTGGATCCCAAAAACATTTTGGACGCGGAAGGCATTAAGAAGATTACTGAATTGACGGCCGCCCAGAACATTCTGTCGAATGACATTAGCCGTAACGAAGAAAAAACCATCAAGAAACAAGACGTGGAAGCCCGCGAAGCAATTCTGGAATTGGAAAAACAACAGGCCGATGCGGAACAAAAACAAAAACGTGAAATTGCAGAAATCACTGCCCGCGAAGAAGCCCAGTCCAAAGTCGTACAGGAAGAAGAACGTCTCCGCTCCGAACGGGTACGCATTAAAACGGCAGAAGAAGTGGCGGTGGCCGAAGAAAACCGTGAACGGCAAATTATCGTGGCCCTCAAAAACAAAGAGCGCACCGAAGCCGTCGAAATCGAACGGGTCGAACGCGACCGCGGACTGGAGCGCGTCGAACGTGAACGCCTCGTCACTTTGAAAGACATCGACAAAGAAAAAGCCGTCGAAGTTGAAAAGAAAAACATTCAGGAAGTCATTCGTGAACGGGTATCCGTTGAGCGTACCGTGGTTGAAGAAGAAGAAAAAATCAAAGACACCCGGGAATTCGCCACCGCGGAACGGGCACGCCAAGTGGCCGAAACCCACGCCGAAGAAGAAGGCCGCGCCCAGAAAATCAAATTGGTACTCGACTCCGAAGCCCAACGAGATTCATCCAAATTTATTGCGGAAGAACGGGTAATTCAAGCCCAGGCTGAACGCGATGCCAGCGAACGCGAAGCCGATGCCCGCAAAATCCTGGCCGATGCCAAAGCCCAAGAAGAGGCAGTGATCGGTATGGGAGAAGCCCGTGTACTCGAAGCCAAAGCTGAAGCCACTGAGAAATTCGGTCGCGCTGAAGCCACCGTCATTGGTGAAAAAGCCTTTGCGGAAGCCGATGGTATCGAGAAGAAAGCCGAAGCCATGAAACTCTTCGACGGTGTTGGACGCGAACACGAAGAATTCAAACTGCAACTCAACAAGGATTTGCAATTGGAACTGGCCCAGGTCAACGTCAACCGCGACATCGCAGCCGAACAGGCCAAAATCGTGGGCGAAGCCCTCAAGTCAGCCAACATCGACATCGTGGGCGGCGACAGCGACTTCTTCGACAAGATTGTGCGCTCCGTTAGTAATGGTAAAGCCCTGGATAGCTTCGTGAAAAATAGTGAGTTGGCCACCGATGTGACCAACACCCTGTTCACCGGCGATCCGGAAGCCTTCACCAACCAGATTCGCACCTTCGCAGGCCGCTTTGGCATGACCAGCGAAGACTTAAAAAACATCAGCGTCTCTGCCCTGCTCACCAAAATGACCGCCTCCACAGATGATGCCGACACCTTGGCTACCCTCGGACGTATGTCCGATGTTTCCAAGCAATTGGGACTTGGAGCCAAGCAGGTCAGTGACCTGATGAAGGGCTAAACCTTAGCCGTAAATCTGGATCGGACCGATCCCTCTGATCGGTCCGATCTCCTTTTTTATTTCATATCTGAAATTTGAACTCTTAAATTACACATCAGCTTCCCGCCATCCTTCATCCGCTATCCACCATGCCTGATTCCCCCGAACAACCTGAAGCCCAAACCGACCTCTCGGGTGGTGCCTACGAAATCATCCGCCGTCGGTTGCATGAACACGGCGACGCTTTGCGAGAACGCATCGATCAGCTCAACAACGAACGCCAAAAGGTATTCGGAGGCGTGGAACCTAAACTGGTGGGCACTGAACGGGTTCTCACGGCGAACAACTGCGTCCCCCGCGACATGGTCGCTTTGGGAGATCGCTTTCTTTTCGGATACAATGTGCAACTCGGCCTCAAAACCGAAATGGATCCTAAAGATGTTTTTGCCATCTTTACCTTGGATGAACACGGCCTCACCGAGATCCCATTGCCCAACGTGCTCGACGATCGGTTTATCCGCGACTTCAAAGAACTTTACACCTTCTATCGCGATACCCGCTTTGCAAAATTTGCCGTTATCGGTCCGCATCTCTATATGATATTCCGGGTAGGGAAAGAGATTGAAAATGTTAAAACCTTTAAGTGGTTGATGAACGATGACGGGTCCATGACCTACATCGATAACCGCAGTGACCACGAATACAAATACCCACCCCAACACGAATTTGAATGGGTCAATGCCACCCGCGATATGCAACGCAATGGGGCCTTCCCCCACATCTCTTTTGAAGACCGTATTTTTGTCGAAACCACCGGCGGGGATCTCACCGTAAAAGTGGATGACAATACTGAAACCGGTGAAGGGATTTATGCCGAACCTGTCGACAATCCGGATCAAACCCTCGATGACGCGGAATTTGCTTTCGCCTCTGTAGGCAACCTCATCCTTATGCGCATTCTCCCCTATCAGGAGAAAGAACCGCGCTATCTGGTTTACAGCGAAAAAGTACGTCAAGCCAGACGCATGGATGCCATTGCCGGCGCCTGTGTACTCTTGCCTGAAGACCATGGCATCATTTTTTCCAACGGCTATTATTTGCAAACCGGCGAATTCAAAGAATTTGATTCCGGCCTCAAAGACATGATGTTTGAACGTCGCATCGCCTCACCTAACGGTGAAGACTCGATGTACGTATTCTACAACCGCACCAGCGGTAGTTATGTCCTCCTCTCTTACAACATCATTACCCAAAAGGTGGAAACGCCCATCGAGTGCAGCGGTTTCTGTTTATTTAGCAGTGGACGCCTGATGTACTTTAAGGCTCAAGAAGAACCCACCAAATCACACATCGTGCAAATTTGGCAAACCCCCTATGCGGAAAGTGTCGAGGGCGATGCCGATGCGGTCAACAGCATGTTGTTCAAAATCGGGAACCGTGATGTGGTACGTTGCATGGCAGGCTGCGGCACCTTGATGGGTCTACTTAATCGCGAAGATTCGTATGCCAACCTCTATGTGGATATCGTACGGCAATCCACTGATTTGATTGATAGTTATTTTTGGATTAGGGAATCCGAAGCATTCAATTTGGGCGAACCCCTGGATCAAATTCGCAATGCGGCCTCCTCGGCCATTGCCGAATACGAAAAGGTTGTCCAACTCCGGCATGCCGCAGAAAATCAACTGAAAGAAACCGACGAAGCGACACGAGATTTACTCAATCAAATTCGCCTCCAACGTCAGGATGAGATCCAGGGCTTTGTGCAAGCCCTCGGGTCCTTGCGCGGATTGCGTGGCAAAGTGATCGCCCTCAAAGATGTGCGTTACATGGATCTCGAAACCGTGAGCGGCCTCGAAGAAACCGTAAAAGAGCATACGGAACAACAGGCCCGACGCTGTGTCGATTTCTTATTGGGTGACAAAGCCCTCGCCCCCTACGAAAAACGCATTGCCAACCTGGAACCACGTATCCCCGATTTGAAAACCGTGCGCGATGGTGAATCCATGCGTGAAGAAGTAGAGGGCATCTCCGGCGAACTGGAAATGCTCATCGAAATCGTAGGCAACCTCAGCATCGACGATGCCACCCAACGCACCCAAATTATTGACGGCATTTCCGCCCTCTTTAGCACCCTCAATCAAGTGCGCGCCTCCTTACAGAACCGCATTAAGAAAATGGCGGTTCAGGAAGGTGAAGCAGAATTCTCCTCCCAAATGAAGTTGCTGAATCAGTCCGTCATCAATTATTTGGATGTCTGTGACAGCCCGGAGAAATGCGAACAGTCCCTAAGTCGCGTCATGATTCAACTCGAAGAGTTGGAAGGTAAATTTGCCGACTACGATGAGTATGTGCTCAAGCTCGGCGAAAAACGGGAAGAAGTCTATAACGCCTTCGAAACCCGTCGTCTCTCTTTGGTGGAGGCCCGCAATAAACGTGCAGACACCCTGCAGCGCAGCGCTGAACGCATTTTAGGATCGGTAAAAAATCGGGTGGGTGCCATGAAAACCGTGGAAGAAATTCACGGCTATTACGCCTCCGACATGATGATTGAAAAACTGCGGGGCATTATCGATCAGCTAACCGACATGGGAGATCCGGTTAAAGCCGGAGATATTGAAACCCAGCTCAAAGGCTCACGTGAAGATGCCGTCCGCCAATTGCATGACCGTTCGGAACTGTTTGTCGATGGTGAAAATGTCATCCAATTTGGACGCCATAAGTTTTCGGTAAACACTCAGGAATTAGACCTCACCATTGTGCCACGTGACGACGAGATGATGCTTCACCTCACCGGCACCGCCTTTTTTGAATCCATTACCGATCCCGATTTTTTGGCCACCCGTCCCGTATGGTCTCAAAAGTTGATTTCAGAAAATGATGAGGTGGCCCGCGTCGAGTACCTCGCCTATTCCTACTTCATCTCTTTGGGAGCCGCACCTGCACCGGAAGATCTCGCGTCTGACCTCAAAACCTTTATGGCCCCCCGTTATGCCGAAGGATATCAAAAAGGGGTTCACGATGAAGATGCCACCCAAATCGTCAGCGCGCTCTTGGACATGCGGGATAAATTAGGCACCTTGAGAACCCCTGCAGCCGTACGCGCCTTAGCCGTGGTCTATTGGGAAGATTTCCGCCGAAAAGACGAAGCTGAAATCATGATTGCCCGTCTCAAAGGCGTGGGGGCATCCAATCAAGTTTTCCGTCAAAACCGACGACAAGCCGATGCCGTAAACGACCTCGCACGGGGTATAAAATCTTTCGCCGAACAAAGTGATGCTTTTGATCCCCGTGCAGCCGATAATGCGGCCGCCTACCTGTTTGATGTCGTGGCCAACGGCATTCAAGCCCCCGTAAGTGCCGAAGGCGGGAAGCTGATTCTCGACTTCCAAACACAGCTCAAAAAACTAGGCTCTTCAAAACAGTTTGAAAGCGCCTGCGCTTCCTTGCGCGGAAATGCTGAAGCCTGTTTCGGTTTGGTACGCGAATGGTTACAGGGCTATTTGGAAAATAAAAACCGCGACGACATGGCGTCCACTTTGGATGAAGCAGCCGCATGGTTGTCCACTGGCGTTTACGATCCTCAAAACATTTCTGACCTTAGCGAATATGTGCAGCTAAACGGCATGCGGTCTGCGCATGCCCGCATAGTGGATGGCAACATTCAACTACAGTACAGCGAATTCATGTGGCGGCTCGAACGCTTTGAAAAAGAAACGGTTCCCCGTTTCAAAGCCTATGAACGCATGAAAAAAGAGTTTGTAGAAAATAGTCGTAAAGGCATGCGCCTGGATGAATTTAAACCGCGGGTACTCACCTCTTTTGTCCGCAATAAACTCATCGACCGGGTTTACTTGCCCATCGTCGGCGATAACCTGGCCAAACAAATTGGTGTCGTAGGAAAAAATACCCGTACCGACCGCAGCGGGATGCTCATGCTGATCTCCCCGCCCGGTTATGGTAAAACGACCCTAATGGAATATATCGCCAATCGTTTGGGTGTGGTGTTTATGAAAATCAATGGACCGGCCATCGGTCACTTGGTCACCTCTCTGGATCCTGCCGAAGCCCCCAACGCCGCCGCCCGAGAAGAACTCAACAAACTGGGACTGGCATTGGAAATGGGCGACAACGTGATGTTGTACCTCGATGATATCCAGCATTGTAATCCCGAGTTTCTCCAGAAGTTTATTTCCCTCTGCGATGCCCAACGCAAAATCGAAGGGGTCTACAAAGGCATCAGCAAAACCTACGATCTACGGGGCAAAAAAGTGTCCGTGGTCATGGCCGGAAATCCCTACACCGAAAGTGGCGAAAAATTTAGGATTCCCGACATGTTGGCCAACCGGGCCGACACCTATAATCTGGGGGATATTTTAGGGGACAATGGTGCTGACTTTGAATTGAGTTTCCTCGAAAATGCGCTTACCTCTAACCCCGCCCTCAATCGTCTCGCTTCCGGGGTTCGGAAAGACGTGCACGCCATTATCCGAGCTGCGGAAAACGGTCAAAGCGAAGGCGTGGAATTGGAAGGACGATATACCGGCGAAGAAGTGAGCGAAATGCTTTCTGTGATGCGTAAGATGATCACCATTCGTGATGTGTTGCTTAAAGTAAATGCCGAATACATTCACTCTGCAGGTCAAGCCGACGACTACCGTACCGAACCGGCATTTAAATTACAGGGCTCCTATCGAAATATGGCACGCCTGTCTGAGAAAGTAGAAGCGGTGATGAACGACCGCGAACTACAAACTTTAATTGTTTCCGACTACGAAAATGAAGCACAAACCCTGACCACCGGGGCGGAAGCCAATCTGTTAAAATTCAAAGAACTCATCGGCATTCAGACAGAAGCAGAACAGGAGCGTTGGGAGGAAATTAAAAAAGGCTTCGTGCGCAACCAAGTCATGAAAGGTGTAGGTGGCGATGACCGGGTGGGGCAGGCTGTGGCCCAACTTTCGGTGATGGGCGAAGGGTTGGCTGATATTGGCAAAGTACTCAAAGACGGCGTGGGATCTAAAAACACCACTGCGGTCGAAACAAGATTTGCGCCCGACACCTTGGAACAGATAGAAAAATGGATGGAGAAACCCAAAGCACCCAGCGCCCCATCACAAACGGGACTTAGCAAAGAAACCTTGGATCAAATTGGAAAACTCATTGCCCAACTCCAACCTATCACCGCGCCCCAACCCGCCCCCTCTCCCGAACGAAATACGGGGCTAAGCCCGGCACTGGCCAAAATGCTAGAACAGCAATTCGAACGCCTACAGGAATGTGTACAGGATACACCGGCAAAACCTGAAAAGATTCTCGCCAAACTTGAACGTGCCAAATCCGTTTACAATGAACTCATGAACCAGGTGGGCTACGGAGGAGGACACGACGCATGACAACACCACCCTCTCTCCTCTCGCTCAGCACTGAATTGCTCGCGGAAGTAAACCGCGAACTCGATGCCCGCTTCATGGACTTGCCCGAAGATGTGCGCGCCCTGTTGGTGCAAAAAGGCGCCCTGACCCAAACCATCATTCGCGAGCTCACGCGTCTCATCGAACAGTCCACGGACAAAGCGGAAAAACACGAAGCTCTGCTTGATCACTGCGCAGAGTGGCAACGTGAATTTTTCGTTCCCCTTAAAGCCCAAAGTGACGGAGAAAAGGGCGAACGGGATATTTACCTTAAAGACCTCGAACAAATGATCGAAGAAGTCGGTCGGGTCTTGGCAGAACGGGAATAACCCACCCACCCCGACTCCCCGGAAAACTCAGTGATACTGTTTTTCTAACTGCATAAAAAACGCTTCTTTCACCGGAGTTTCGCTCATAGCCTTCTGGTAGGCTTCGTCTTTCATCAACTGATCAGGTTGCCATAAACCCCGTCGTTGAGATTTTTGATTGCTGATCTCAAGTTTGTGATAATGCGGCCCCAGCGCATTCGCAAAGGGATAAGGATGGTACAAATGAACCGCGAAGAAATAGGCCTCTCCCTGAATCATATAAATGTAGAAGTTGGGCGCGCTAACCGGTACTTTTTGGGGATCAAATTTCAGGTCAATCTCCCGACCCAAGCCAAGCTCCAACACTTTTCGAAAAGTTTCCACATCCGTCACCTCGTGTTGATAGGGAGGTCCGCCCTTCGCATACTTTTGTTGATGAGGCGCGGCCACATGAACATAATTCGGAAATTCACTGAGGCCTTGTAACGGATAGGAGCCTGTCCGTTGATGATACTCTTCAATAAGCGCGCCATAATAGTCCACATGACGTAAACGCATGATATCGGCATCATGCTGATAAGCCTCTTCCCAAGAGGGGGGAATGACCGCGGGAGCTTTCCAGCCCATCACCGCTTCAAAAGGTTCAGAGGGAAAGTCCGACAGATCAAACTCCATCAGAACCAAGCCCTGCTCTTCATTTTGAAGAACCCGAAGGGCGTTGTTTTCCGCCACATAAAAATTTTCCTGCAGCGGGAACATCACCTTCATTTTCTTTTCATCCGGATCCCCCTCCAATGTCACCTTCACGCTACTGCCGAGCACGGCACCCCACAATTGTTCAAGCGGAGCATTCTTCATGAAATTCTTCGTTTGCGCCTGTAGCTTAACCACCGTAAATCCATCCGGTGCCCCCTCCTCAGGTTCAATAAACTGATAAGAAGTCAGTTCAAACTCACTTAACGGAAATCGTTTTAAAAAGGTCGCTTCATCCAGAGGGCCTTCACTTAGCGACTGAAGATTGTAGAGAATCACTTCAGCCTTACCATTCATCGGATTGTACTTCACATAAGACTCAGAAAACTTAAGAGGCGGAACTTCAGGTGACGAAGCAAACAGTGACCACGAAACGCAGCAGACCGCGAACAAGCAAAGAGGGATATTTTTCATGTTGCCAGTATGAGAGAAACCGCGTCGATATTCAAGCACTCAAGGCCTGCCCACTTCTCCTCAATCCAGACACTCGTCACTGCGCGTTTCGCCATGCACTCGGTGTTTTCCCGGTATGTTTCCGAAAGAACGCACTAAACCTCGGAGGATCAGGAATACCGATGGCCTGACCAATCCTCGAGATGGTCCACTCCGACTCTTTTAACAAGCGTTGAGCTTCCTGAATGCGGACCTGCATGAAATACACATAAGGCGTGACACCATTTTCTAACGCAAAGGCATTTTCAAACGAGCGACGTGACATCCCCATCCGACGCGCCCACTCTTCTACAGGCGGAGGATCAGACATCATGGGCAACAACCATTCATCCAGTCGCATCCTGAGTCCCATGCTCGATTCTTGCCTACGCGAACTTTGCCGAGAAATTAACTGCCCGGGGGGCACACGCACTTGTCGGGGCATCCCGCCCTCCACATACTCCTGTAACAATAAGGCCGCCTGACGTCCCATTTCCCGATGGGGTTCAGGGAGGGATGAAATATCCACTTCCGCCAGCAGACGATCCAAGCGTCGATCGCCCACCCCCACAAAACCCACCTGTTCTGGTAGCACCTTCCCTAATGATCGCGCAATCTGAATCCCTTCGCGTGCCAAAAAATCAGAGGCACAAAATACCCCCACCGTTTTTTCCGTGTTTAAAATATCCCGCAAGGAATCACGACTGCGAATCCAAGACAACTCCCCCACCCGTTTCGGCGAATAATAATAAAGTTCATCGTAGCCCATTTCATCTAAATGCGCCGCCACTTGACTCATCCCACGTTCCAAATCCAAGGAAACCGAAAACACATCCACCCCCAAATCACTCTCGCCCCGATGCACCACACCCAGGTCTTGAGGTAAACTCTCCAACCACCGCGCACTGATAAAGTTCCCGACCACCGCGTCCACCAACCCTTTCTCTAACAGCCGCCGTAGTTGGGTTTCAAAATGATCATGCAATAACCAGACCTGCCATCCCATGGCATCTGCATGTTCTAAAAAGCCTTGATAAGCCTCCATTTCATCCTGAATACGACCTGAAAAGCCATAAGCCACCCGAAACTCTTGCGTTTTGCGATATTTCAACATATTTATTTACGTTATATCGCATTGTGAAGAAGTGCAAGTATGATAAGCTGACGGTCTTATGAAAAAAGCACTTATTACCGGTATCACGGGTCAAGACGGATCGTACTTGGCCGAACTTCTTTTAGAAAAAGGCTATGAAGTCCACGGCATCATCCGCCGCGCTTCTTCCTTCAATACAGAGCGGATTGACCATCTGTACCAAGACCCCCATATCAATGGCACCAAAATGTTCCTTCACTACGGTGATGTAACAGATTCTTCTCAGATCTCCAGCTTGCTCTATGATGTGCAACCCGAAGAGATTTATCATTTGGCGGCCCAGAGTCATGTTCGGGTTTCTTTTGATACTCCTGAATACACCGGTGATGTCACCGCATTGGGAACCGTACGTCTGCTCGAATCCATGCGTAAAGTCGGATTAAAAGGCGCTCGTTTCTATCAAGCCTCCTCTTCAGAAATGTTCGGAAAAGTACACGAAGTACCTCAAACCGAAACCACCCCATTCTATCCACGTAGCCCCTACGGCTGCGCCAAAATGTATGCCTATTGGCTGACCATCAACTACCGCGATTCCTACAACATGCATGCCTCCAACGGCATTCTCTTTAATCACGAATCACCTCGTCGCGGTGAAACCTTTGTAACCCGTAAAATCACCCGTGCAGCCACTCGTATTAAAATGGGACTGCAAGACAAACTCTATTTGGGCAACTTGTCTGCCGAACGTGATTGGGGGTATGCTCCTGATTATGTGGAAGCCATGTGGATGATGCTGCAAGCGGATTCGCCTGACGATTACGTGTGCGCCACCAATGAAACCAACTCCGTCAAAAAATTCGTAGAAGAAACTTTCAGCCTCCTCGATATGGATTTCGAAGAATACGTTGATTACGACGATCGCTACGAACGTCCTGCAGAAGTTGATCTGTTAATTGGTAATCCAGCCAAAGCCAAAAAACAACTGGGCTGGGAACCAAAAGTGAAATTCAAAGAGCTCGTCCGCATTATGGTGGAAGCTGATTTGGAACTTGCTCGTAAAGAAGCCGCGGTCAAACAGACCTTGGCTGATATCGAACCCCGCGCCTGAGGCAAATCATGACAAAAATCTACGTTTGCGGTCACCGGGGCATGGTCGGATCCAGCATATTACGTGCGTTAGAGACACGCACGAATGTGAACGTCATTACACGGACACACCGCGAACTAGATTTATGTGATCAAGCCGCAGTCAACGCCTTTTTCGCCAGTGAAAAACCCGATGTGGTGATTCACTGTGCGGCAAAGGTGGGCGGTATTCACGCCAACCGAACCTATCCCGCCGAGTTCATTTATCAGAACTTGGTCATGGGCACCAACGTCATTCACGCAGCTTGGCAACATGGGGTCAAACGTTTGGTCTATTTAGGCAGCTCCTGCATCTATCCGCGGGAAGCCCCTCAGCCGATGCAGGAAGATTGCCTGCTCACCAGTCCGCTGGAACCGACCAACGAAGCTTATGCCTTGGCGAAAATTGCCGGTCTAAAAATGTGCGAACATTACCGCAATCAATACGGCGTCTGCTACCACAGTGTGATGCCTACCAATCTCTATGGCCCAGGTGACAATTACCATCCAGATAACAGCCATGTAATTCCCGGACTCATCCGTCGCTTTCATCAAGCCAAAGTCGACCAAGATCCTTCCGTCATTCTTTGGGGCACCGGTACCCCCCGTCGTGAATTTTTACATGTGGATGATCTCGCGAAAGGTATCTTACACGTCTTAGATCAAGAAAATCCACCCGACATTGTCAACATTGGATATGGCGAGGACATCTCCATCCGCGACCTCGCAGAACTGGTTAAAAAAGCAGTAGGATATGAAGGCGAAATCGAATTAGATCCTTCTATGCCTGACGGTACTCCTCGTAAATTGATGGACAACTCCCGCATCCGCGCTCTGGGATGGAGCCCCACCCTCACCCTCGAGGAAGGTCTCACCCAAACCGTGAAAGACTACTTGGCTGGCGATCATTTACGCGGATAACTTGTAGCTGTCGGCGTTTACGCCACAGACCGTCACGAGGCAGGAAGAACCTCAAGGACCAAGGAATAAACACCCAAGGTCTGGTGGTGATCTTCGCGGACCCTTGGCCCGGGCTAAAAAGCCTCAACATACCCGGCGCTTCGCACCGGGCTGGTATCTACGCGGACCGTTGGCCCGAAAACACACCCCTTGATTTTCAAGAACCATGATGACTGTCGGGCTAACGATCCGTTGAAGATCACCCCGCAACCGTCACGCGACAAATCATGTACCCCAATTTTTCGGGGAGGATGACTTTCAACTTACCTTCAACGATCTTGCAGGCCTCTTGCCCCGCCAGCCTTTCAACCGAACGCGCTTTGAGATCAAAGGGCAATTCAAATTCGCATTCTTCACAAGCATTCAATTCCCTAAACACGACATAGGTCACTGACTTACGGTCTTGAGCCACCGATGCAAACCCCGTCCACACAAACCCGTCGGGGCGCTCTCCCATCGGTAAAATGGTCCCCGTCAGCCACTCATCCGCATATTGCGTCCGCAAGTGGGCAAGCTTAGCCACCTCATCACGAAAATCCTCCGACAGATTGCTGGCTTCAAACCATCCCAGCGGACTGGCAAACAGTACTGTCGCAAACAACGCATCCGGTCGGTAACAGGCGGGTGCGAGCGCATCGCCCCCATATTTATCCTGATTGCGCTGCGAATTCAAAAACTCCATACGCAAGCGTACGGGATCAATCCATTGCCCCAAACTCCACAAGTTTCTCAAGGTGCGATGTGGCCAATAATGCCCCCAATCTGAATAACGATTTTCGACAAAAACGGCTCCTACATTCAACATGCCCCAATAGCCCGGTCGAATCTCTGCAGTAACATCCAAATCAAAAATGACTTCCCCATCAGAGCCCTCAATCACGTAGTCAAAAAAGGCGCGCAAATGGCGTTCTGCCTTTTTGGTCAATGCTTTCACCCCATCTATTTTGATAAAACGAACACCATAGGTTCTGTAAAAATCTAAAATACACTCGGCATCCTTTTTCCACAACGCAAACTCATCAGCTGAATCAGGCGCAAACCATAATCCAAATTGCATATTCAGTTCTTTCGCGCGCTCAATTAAAGGCTCTAATCCATGAGGTAATCGTTCCGCGTGGGGCTGCCAAAATTCGGGATCCGCTTTCCAAAATCCGATCCACACCCCACCGCCCTTCACTGAATTCGCAGAAGTCCCTTTTTGCCACCCATCATCAATCTGGACCGCATTCGCTCCTAAATCAGCAGCGGCCTTTACTTCCTGCAACATAAAGCCTTCGGTAATGCGTCCATCCTGAGAACGATCCCCCCAGGTATTGGTTAGAAAAACGCCATCACGCCCGGAAAGATAGCTCCGTAAACTGCGTTGCCACTGTTGCAACAATTGAATACGTCCCACCGCGCCCCCCTGATACGCCAACGTGGTCACACGATAACCGAACAGTTCATCCCCTCCCGTCCCCTGTCCTTTGATCACACAGGTCATCCCCCGTATTTGAAATGCAGGTTCCGACGCTACGGGACAAGCGTGAGGTAATGGCGCCTCTTTCACAATAACCAGCCCTTCCCCAGTTTCATTATCCTCAAGCGCAAACAGCACACCCTCAAACTTTCGATTCCCTTTAAACGGATGTAACAAAAACGTTTCCGTACTGACCAGTTCATCATGATGGTCGGTTTGATCCCGTAAGGTTACCGCAGTTAAGGTGACATGCGCCGGCAACAGCGGCAAACAATCCAAAATGTCTGAGGACAACGGATCCAAACAGGTTTCATCCGACAATTCCACCCCTGTAGGCTCTCCTCCCTCCGCTTGCACATGCGAAACCACTACAGGTTTCGCACCCTGACAGCGTTGTTGTATACTGATAGACGCCACTCCTGGAAAAATTTGAAACCGAGTCTCCAAGGTGTTTTCAGGCCCCGTAGCCCTCACCACCGCAGTAAGGGAAGCCTCCTCTAAAACAGAGGCTTTACCTTCATAAAGGTCTAAGGAAATCTCGCGCGATTCTGCAGCCAATTCCCCTTCTGGCAAAATCGCAAAAACTTCGCGGTTCGGATCTATCCACTCTTTCCCTGTACGCAGGTCTTGAAAGGAGATCGGACGTAAGCCCCCCTGTTCATCCAACGACCATTTACGGCAAAGGACATCATTGGAAATCGTTAAAACAGCATCTTCGAGCGTGGCATGACACAGAGAAAGGGACATAATAAAAAAGCTTCGGGTTTAAAACCGAAGCTTTGACCTAAACAGACCTAAAGGGCAATTTATTTTTGAGGCGGAGGTGATTTGGTAAACACAATCAAACGGCGCATAATCGTACCCGACTCATCGTATTCTGCATCAATGCGTTCTTCATCTGCCCCCCGTATCAATATAAAATTTGCAGGCCGCGGCAGCCGTAACTGCCGTGGCGTATTGGGTTTTCTTGCGAAAAATTTAGGGAATGCAATCATGGGATCAGTCTAAATCACCATAGATGACAACCCAGTCATTTTTCATATCTACCAATTTCCACCCCATCGCTTGATAGTCATCTAAACCTTTATCCAACTTACCCACACTGGAGTCACGATCATAAGCCCACTCACGCTTGGCGTCAGTATGATGCAACAGGAATCCCATGCGTGCACCTTCACCTGTGGTGGTGTATTCCAGCATGTCCAAATCTCCATCAGAATTACCAAACGCAAAAACAGGACGTTTTCCGATCACTTGGTAAATCCCCACAGGTTTTCCAGCTTTGTCATCAATCAAATTAATTTTAGGCTCCCGGCGTAATACGCCACCTTTTTCATAGACCACTTCAATACGGCTACCGATCACCTGTTCACGCGGGATACCATAGGCACTTTCAACCCAGGGACGCATGAACGAAAGACCGCCACCCGACACAATATAGGTTTTGAATCCAGCAGCCCGCATGGCCGCCAATAATTCATTCATCGGTTTGTAGGTCATGTCCGTAAACAACATACCCGTCGCAGGATTTTTTGCCGTTTTCAACCACTCGGCAACAGAGGCTTCAAATTCATCTTCGGTCATACCCGTTTGAGTAGTGGCCATAAGTTTTATCAGATCTTTTTCGCCGAATTTTGAAATGGTAGCTTGATCATTTTCCAACACAGCCTTGAAAGGTTGTTGCTCTTTCCATTCAGGATGCTGGGGTGCCAACGCTTTCACTTGAGCAAAGATGTAAAACACTTGAACATAGGTGGGCTTCTCCGCCCATAACGTGCCATCATTATCAAAGACCGCAATACGATCGGCAGGAGCGATATATCCCTCGCTGGCTTCGTCTTGAGCATCATAGATAAAATTCAGCAAACTGGTTTTATTTTCACCTTCTTCCCAAGAGGGTAAAACGTCCTGTTGTGCATAGCCAAACGTAATAAACAAACAGCTTAACAATAGTGAAATTCGTTTCATAACTTTTCCTTATTTTTATAAGTAAATGGATTCAAATACGGTAAATTTTTAAAGACAAAACACCTCTCCAAGAGAGTAAAATACTCATAATAAGTACATAGCCCTCTTCAAAAAACAAGTATAGGTAAAAAAAACTCAGCCACCTCCATTCTCCTGAATCAAAAGTCTGTTCCTCATAAATATTATATTGAAACTTCGACATAGTTATGCAGAATCCTAAGAAGCGTTTAACATACCCATCCGCTATAATTCCCCCCACCAACTGCCCTGCAGTTTTCATTTAAATTCATGCAGTAATTTTACAACGAATACTGTCACCCTAACCCTACAGGAAAAAAATTATGAGGAAACTTATCCAAAATTATAAAAAGCTGTTCGCGGCGACGATTGTCGTATCCACGATCAGTAGCGGCATCGCGCTGGCACAGGAGCAAAAACCCAATATTCTTTTAATTGTCTCTGACGATACCGGCTACGGAGATCTTGGTCCTTATGGTGGTGGAATTGGACGTGGCATGCCCACACCCAATATCGATAAACTCGCAAGTGACGGTATGACCTTCTTCTCTTTTTACGCGCAACCCAGTTGTACCCCTGGACGTGCGGCCATGCAAACCGGCCGTATTCCTAACCGCAGTGGTATGACCACCGTAGCTTTCCAGGGACAAGGTGGCGGATTACCCGCGGCAGAATGGACCCTTGCTTCCGTACTCAAACAAGCCGGCTACAAAACCTATTTCACCGGCAAATGGCATTTGGGTGAAGATGATTACGCATTGCCCAATGCACAAGGCTACGACGTAATGGAGCATTGCTTCCTTTACCACTGTAATGCGTATACCTATGGCGATCCTACCTGGTTCCCAGACATGCCCCCCAAACTTCGGGCCATGTTTGACAAAGTAACCAAAGGGTCGATGTCTGGAAATGCAGGTGAGCCCGCCAAAGAAGATTGGAAAGTGAATGGCCAATACGTCAACACCCCCGAAAAAGGTGTAGTCGGTATTCCCTTCCTCGATCAATACGTTGAAAACGCAGGCCTCAGCTTCCTCGAAGATGCCGCCAAAAACCCTGATCAACCTTTCTTCATCAACATCAACTTCATGAAAGTTCATCAGCCCAACCTCCCGGCTCCTGAATTTGAAGGCAAGTCCCTCTCCAAAACCAAATATGCCGATTCTGTCGTTGAATTGGACACACGCATTGGTCGGGTCATGGACAAACTTCGTGAATTGAACTTAGACGAAAACACCTTGGTGTTCTACACTACCGATAACGGTGCGTGGCAGGACGTTTATCCTGACGCCGGCTACACGCCTTTCCGCGGCACCAAAGGTACCGTACGTGAAGGTGGAAACCGCGTTCCCGCTATCGCAGTTTGGCCTGGCAAAATCGAACCCGGTGTTCGTAACCACGATATCGTGGGTGGACTGGACTTCATGGCGACGTTCGCTGCGGTTTCTGGGCAAGAATTGCCTAAGAATGACCGTGCCGGTGAGCCCATTTACTTCGACAGTATCGACATGACTCCTGTGCTTACCGGTACCGGAGAAGGCACACGTAGCTCTTGGTTTTACTTCACCGAGAACGAACTCTCTCCTGGAGCCATTCGTATCAGTAACTACAAAGCTGTATTTAACCTGCGCGGAGATGACGGTGCCGAAACCGGTGGACTCGCGGTAGATTCCAACCTCGGTTGGAAAGGTGCAGAAAAGTATGTGGCCACAGTGCCCCAAATCTTTGACCTGCGTCAGGATCCACAAGAACGCTATGATATCTTCATGAACAACTACACCGAACGTACATGGACCTTGGTGCTGTTTAATGAATCCCTCAGAGCCCTCATGAAAACCTACGTAGAGTACCCGCCCCGGAAAGCCCAAAGCGGCACCTATGCAGGTCCCATCACCCTCACCCAATACCAACGGTTTGAGTGGGTACGTGATTCGCTTGAAAAAGATGGCGTGTCCATCCCTATGCCTACAGGCAACTAAGCGAAATTAAACAACCCAGTTGTTCAGGCTGCCCCCTAACGGGCAGCCTGTTTTTTTGTGCCCCTCACACTCCCCATCCCCGCCCCTAGCTTCCCCCAGACCCTCAACGCCCTTACCCACGCTCTGTCAGAAGTACCCCCACTGACCTTAAAAAAGCAGGCCCATATCGGACCTGCCCTTTCGATTGTGCATTTACCTATGCTTCAATAGGTAAATAAATCGGACTTTTTCAATTCCTTGCCTAAAGCCAAGCCCATGGCTTTGATCATTTTGTTTCGGGTATTGGAGGTCAAGCGACGCCCTTTACAAGCCCTCGCCACCATTTTATGGGTCATCGGCTCTGGCGAAATCGCCACCAAGTCATGCACGGACAAGCCATGCTCTTTCATAAGCTTCGCCATGGGTTGTTCACCTAAATCACGTTGTATTTCTTTATCTGCTGCCATTGATGTCGTTCCTTTAAAATTTTGTCATGGGTTTCGAAATGGCCCTTCTTTCGGATACGGGCATTACCGAAGAGTTCAGTTTCCACTAATGTAAGGCATGATGTACAGCTTCCATTTCAAAACAAAAGCCTTCTGCATGCTTAATCGGTAGATAATATCTTCCCGCCTCCCTAAAGCACTTCAGCCTCAGTCACCAGAAATTCACCCCCAAAACCATCTATTCCCCCTCCTATCAGGTCAACACAGGTTTCAGAAGCGGAATAAATCCCGTAAAACGTATTCCTTTGCATAGATTTCCATGGAAACAACACCTCCAGAGAAGTGGCATAAAGTCACTACGTCTCTTTATGTCAGCTAAAGTTCAAAGGAGGTAAGGTTTTTTTTCGTGGAATCCGTGACCACAATAATTTACGAAACTTCCATGCTAAAACCAAGAAGGCTCCTACCACCAAAATTCCGGCAACCACGGCTT
Organism: Kiritimatiellota bacterium B12222; assembly: GCA_029719485.1. Lineage (GTDB taxonomy): Bacteria > Verrucomicrobiota > Kiritimatiellia > SS1-B-03-39 > UBA6053 > UBA6053. The sequence continues at coordinate 4,081,848 of CP120722.1, forward strand.
GGAATCCTTGCTTCGCCCCGCCTGCCAACAACGGCCCCTTCACCTTCACCGTCCGTCCCTCCACCACTTTCTGTTCGAGGGCTTTGCTTTGTGGATTCCACCACTGAAAAGTTACAGCCGGCAACCTAACCGTTCCTGCCGTTTCAAAACGATAACGAAGTTCCTCCTCCCGCTCCCCTGAAAATGCGCCACGTTGGGTTTTATCTGAAATCGACACTTGTGGCGGATACACCCGGACGCCCGTCGGGGCGGCCAGCGGCAAAGGCGGCAACGCCATCCCTGAAAGCTCCTCTGCCGATTGGGATAATTTCCGCGTTAACACATCTCCGACTTCAAACTTTTCCGCCTCCGTTGACCAGCTCTGATGAATCTCATAATCTGAGCTGCTCACCACAAAACGTTCTGCAGGAATGTCCGGCGGACGCTTCAACTGTATCGTAAACGAAGGGATTTCTCCTGAAATTTTTGTCCGTTCCGTTCCTGCTTTCACTCCAAATTCGACGGGCACCGCCGGAATCGTAAGCTCTCCCGAACGCTGACTAAACAAAGCAAATTCGTGCCGTTGCACAAACAGTTCTCCTTCAGCACTGCTTTCAGAACTGATCACTGGATGCCCCACCTTCACTACTTGTGTTTCAGGTAACGCCGGTAGTTGAAAGGTAGCCACTCCCGAGAAACTTCCTTTCGCCCTCAATTCCACCACCACGGGCACCCGTGCTCCCGTCCAATAATCTCCCGAAGGTGGCACCAATGTGACGGGTTCAAATGCCGACACTAAGGTCGCCATGCAAAGAACACAAACAAGAGCAACGCTTCGATACATATCTTGAGGACACATCTTCATTTCCCCGCTCCACTATTCAGCTCACTTGCCTGCATCGAAAATTTAGTTTTTAGAAAATCTGCGGGACGGGTTTGTACTTTTCGCATCCACATGGCCTGTTGTTCTTCGCTACTTAAATTTTCCCCCGCCACCACCTCTTCTCCAGCATCATCACTCCCTTTTATATCATCGCCAAAAACCACTTCATCGGCCCCCATCTCACCTTCGGTCATATTCCCTCCCTGCTCTTTCACGGCCTCTCCCCGCAACCGAGCCACCTCTCGATTTTCTTGGGCCTCCTTCCATTCAGGCTGAATGCTCAACGCCTGATCATAAGCTTCAATCGCCGCATCGTATTGCCCTCCCATCACCAATGCATTGCCCAAATTATAGTGCCCTTCGGCGGTTTTCACCATGCGAAATGAACGGACAGCCTGATCAAACTCCCCCGCCCGATACCACGCAGCCCCCCGATGCATGGGATCCGCAAATGCGATGGCCGCTTCGGTAAATTTCTCTTTACGGTACAACTGTTGTCCCCACTGGTCAGGGGTAAACCACATCGCCGTCCAAAAACCTAAGGTCGCAAGTACCATTGTCCCTTTCATCGCTCATCCCCCTTTCTGGGAAATTGCAGAAGATAACAAAGCGCAGCGGGTAGAATCAACCACCAGCCATCTTCAGCCCACTGCTGTCCCTCATCCACGTTGGCCTGTTTCATCTGGCGTTCCGCTCGACGGGCAATATTTTGAACATCACTCGCATCCGGCGTCACCTTTTGCACCTCCGCATGTACCGCGGTCGCTGCAGATTGAAGTCCGACGTCATCCTCCTCTAGCAACGCTAAAAATTGCATGCCGGGTTTACCCACAGCTTCCCAAGCCGTTTTTACATCTGAAGCCGACGCCTCCACTCGATCGGCAATCACCACCAAGGAGCCTCCCCCGTCATGGGAAGATAAAAGCTCTCCCGCTCGGGTGAGTGCGGCCGGTAAATCGTCTCCGGGTTTGGGCATGATTTGAGGCGAAATTTCCAAGGCCAGATCTGCGACGACTTGACCATCTTGCGTGGAGGGCAATACCAAATGAGCAGAACCAGCATAAGCAATCAAGGCCAGCTTTCCACCCGGTCGGGCGTCAACCAAATCCTGTATTTTCAACTGCGCTTCTAACATAGGCGTCGGATCAGAAACCTTTTCCGTCATGGACGCATCCGCTTTTAATAAAATCACCAGGGTTGCTGAATCTTCCGCAAAGGGACTTGGCACCAAACGCCAAGCGGGTCCCGCCACGGCAATGACCAGTAACATCCAAGCAACAAGTGCTGCCCAGAGCCCAAAGGATCCACGTGGTGTGCCCCCCGTTTGCAAGGCCTCCAACAAATCAGCATCCATTTGCAAACGCCATCCTCGCAAAGGATCTTTGGCCTGTCGCAGTTTATAACATAACCAAAATCCCACGGGGAGTAAAAGGAACCAGAGTGGACGTTGAAAATGCATTACGATTCTCCCTCCACTCGCAACTCACCAGTACGAGGATCTACATGCAAGCGAGCCGAGGATGGAGCCGCATGCCCAAATCCCTGCAACCGCGTTAACTGCATCAGCCAAAAAATAATCTGTAAAACCAACCCAGCAACCAACACCCAAGGAAATAAATCCAAGCGTGGACGGTGAGTAACCACATCCACTTTCTGGGTTTCCATTTCATCAATTTCTTTGTAAATTTGCTCCAAACTACTGCGATCCGCGGCAAAGAAATATTCGCCCCCACCTGTTTTCGCGACTTCTTTTAGAGTCGTGACATCCAAAGGATCTTCCCCCACCGTTTCAGGATCTCCGATGGCAATGGTATGAATCCGCACCCCTTTATCTTTGGCCACTCGCGCAGCTTCCACCGGTGGCACCTGACTGGCCGAATCATTACCATCAGTTAACGCAATCAAGGTTTTAGACGGCGCGTCACTCTGATCAAACTGCAGAATCCCCAACCCAATCGCATCGCCAAAGGCTGTCCGTGGTCCCGCCATTCCCACCTGAGTTTCATCTAACAACTCACGGCACAATTCCAAATCTGTGGTAAAAGGCACTTGTAAATAAGGGGCATCACCAAACACAATTAACCCCACCCGATCCCCTTTCCTTTCCAACAAGAACGCTCCCAACACTTCTTTCACCGCACTTAACCGATCAACTTTTTCACCCGCTTGATTGGTGAAATCTTGCTGATTCATCGAACCAGAGAGGTCAACCAATACCAATAAATCCCGGGTAGGAATCTCCTGACTCACCGGCGGCTTTAACCATTGTGGACGCATCAAAGCTAAAACCAACACAGCCCAAATCAACCATTGCATCCAGGGAAACTTCCGAACTTTAGCAGCCACAGCGGAACCATCATCCGCCCGTTGCAACCGGTCTGCAAAAGGCAAACGAACAGCCGACGGCGCGGACCGTTCCGCAGGCATCACCCACATCCATAACCAAGGCAAGGGCAACAAAAGAATCAACCAAGGATTTGCAAAATCAATCATGGCGTTTCCTCCGGCTGATGTTTTTGAATCCACTGTGATGCAAAGGATTTCCACTGTGATAAATTTTCCACTGGGGTTGTTCCATACAGCGCTTGGCTCCAGTTTTCCGTTAACGCATTCGGCACTGACGCCTCTCCGGTCTTGGCCAGCAGATCGAACCATTCGGTCTCTGATAACGCATTCATTTCTGGCGCACTCCGCCACACCCGCACACAACGACGTAACACAGCCACCACTTCAGCTGGCGTTTCAGCTTGCGCCAAAATTTGCAACGCCTCTTTTCGATAAGCATTTTGAAGCCTATACACCCAAAGTTTCCAAAAAAGCACCAGCGCGCCGACAAACAACACCGCCAATAAAATCCACCACCCCGTGGCCAGAGGCCAAAAAGAAATAGGAGGAGGCTCCACAATATCATGCAGCGAACTTAAGGCAGGAGCTTCATCCATGTTGCGCCCCCAAAGCTTCGCGTACCTGATCGACCACCGAACGATCTGTGCTCAAGGGCAACATTGGAATGTTTAAATTCCGAAACAACAACTGCCACTGCGAGACTTCCTTGGCAAATTCTTTGCGCAGGCGCCCAGGAAATCCTGCATCTGTGGGCACTGGCTTTTGTTCCGACCCCACATCCATCCACATTCCAGGCATGCCATTGATTTGAATACCCAGAGGATCATACACCGTAACCATCAACACATTGTTATGCCGCGCAATCCGCGTCAGGCGCTCCCCCGTTTCTTCATCCGCGCCCACCAAATCACTGATCAATATAAATAATCCGTCATGGGTCAATTGCCTCTCCGCATCTGCCAGCATGGCATTCAATCCCTGATCTGAATCCGCGTCGCTCTTAAGGGTCAGCTTTTGATTTTCTTCTGCTACCGTATTTAACAATTGTAAAATGGATGACTGCCCTCGCTTGGCCCGAAAATACCTAAAGTCATGATCTCCAAACACCCATCCCCCTACGCGATCTCCCCCAGCTAACACCTTCCAGGCCGCCAACGCAGCCGCTTCCGCAGCCGCCACCGATTTCATCGCCCGATGACTGCCAAAAAACATCCCCTTCCGCTGATCCACCGCCAGATAGACGGGACGTTCCCGCTCCTCTTCATACACTCGGATCTGGGTACGCCCTCGGCGGGCGGTTGCTTTCCAATCGATACTCCGAATATCATCTCCAGGTCGGTAGCCCCTCAATTCGGCAAAGTCCAATCCACGTCCACGCAAGCGCGAAGCGTAGCGTCCGGCCAACAGCGAGTTTTGAGGGTGATGAGGAGAGAGCTTGAAGCCACGCGCTTCCGCCTTTAACCGGATCAATTCGGCCAATGAAATGGTGACTGCTGCCGCCATTACGCTTCCTTAAACCGCGACCACGGATGCGATTAGTGCTTCGACCACTTCGTTTCGCCCGCGGTTTTCCGCTTCCGCCAAATAGGACAAATGAATGCGATGCCCCAAACAAGCCGAAGCCACGGCTTTGATATTTTCGGGCCCCACAAACGACTGCCCCTGCAACCAAGCATGAGCACGTGAAGCGGCATCCAAGGCCAATGTTCCCCGGGGACTTGCACCGAGTCGGATCCATTTGGAGACCTCTCCTTCGAGCTTTTCAGGATTGCGAGTGGCCATAATTAAATCGATAATATACTGCTCTGCGGTAGCATTCACTTCAATCTCGGCAACTTCTTTGCGGGCAGCCAAGACATCTTCGGGCTGAAGAATATTTTCAGCCAACGCAACTTTACCGGCTTTTTCACCCCGGACCAAACGGAGAATTTCCACTTCGTTTTCTGCGGGAGGATAAGGGACGTGGACGTACAATAAAAATCGATCCATTTGCGCTTCGGGCAAGGGATAGGTCCCCTCCTGCTCAATGGGATTTTGGGTGGCCAATACCAAAAACAATTCGGGAAGTTTCCGACTGTTTCCTGCCACCGTCACTTGCCGTTCTTCCATGGCTTCCAACAAAGCCGACTGCACTTTAGCAGGGGCACGATTTATTTCATCCGCCAAAATTAAATTTCCGAAAATGGGGCCGGGTTGAAAAATAAACTCACCCGTTTCCTCCCGGTAAATATCCGAACCACTCACATCGGAAGGCAGCAAATCAGGGGTGAATTGAATACGCCTAAAGTCAGAAGGAATCAAACGACTCAAGGTTTTAATCGACCGCGTCTTGGCCACGCCAGGTAACCCCTCCATCAACACATGCCCATCCGCCAGCAGTGCTATTAATAATTTCTCCACCACGGCCTCTTGCCCGATCACGGATTTATTCATTTCAGTTTGAAGTTTCAGAAAGCCATCCCTTGCGTTCATATCAGTCCTTTTCTTTTATATTAAAAATTTGTCTACGTTTACGCGATAAATCTGGGTCATTTCCCATTCCTACATTCACTCCACACCCACGCCATACATCCATTGCCCTTGCCCCCTTCTTGTCTAGATCTACGGTAACCCCTAAACCTAGTGATCATATTCACAACTTAATCGGTTATATTTCATTTGTGAAAGTATCTACGGGCCTATCTTCATTGCTTCATAAAGCCTTCGCCTTTATGAGGCGCATCCATTCAAAATAGTTTCTTTCCACCACACTCACCGAATCTTCAATCCGGATAACGACTTCGCACAAAAAATGCCCACCCGGAAAGGTTCCGGATGGGCAAATTCATTACAATTTACTGATTAATACCAGGGCTTTGCAAGGCATCCATTACTTGATCAAGTGAGAATGATGCTGCTTTTTGACGAGGTGGATACTCTTTGAAGGTGGCCATGAATTCAGCCACATAATCTTGAGCAGGCACCAACAAATATGCCCGGTCGATCAACCAATCATAGTAGGTATTCGATGTAATCGAAGCACGTTCGTAAGGGTCACGACGCAAGTTGAAGATCAATGGCACACGTAGCGGAACGAAAGGTTCCATCCAAACACGGAATGTGCCTACGGTTTGTTGCTCCATAAAGATCAATTTCCAATCATTGAAACGTAAAGCCGTCATATCTCCATCATCAGAAAAATAGAAAATTTCTTTACGAGGACTTGGAACTCCCTGAGGATCTTTCAAATGATCAAGAATGTTATAGCCATCCAAATGAACTTTATATTCCCGACCGAGTGCTTTGGATGTGTATCCTGTCAACAACTCTTCTTTGATGTTATCGTTACCGGCAATGGCCGCAAATGTAGGCAACCAATCCATGTGATGTACGATTCCATTAGAGATGGATCCGGGCTCGATCTGACCAGGCCAGCGAACCATCGCAGGAACACGCCATCCACCTTCCCAGTTGGTGTTTTTCTCACCACGGAAAGGCGTCATCGCCGCATCAGGCCACGTGTTCATATGGGGACCATTGTCGGTTGAATAAAAGACAATGGTGTTGTCTGCAATGCCCAACTCGTCGAGTTTGTCAAGGAACTGACCAATATGTCGATCATGTTCGATCATCCCTGCGGTATACTCATCCGCATTCGGATATGTTTTTGCAATATCGGCACGTTTTTCTTCACTAACGTGGGTACGGAAATGCATCCGGGTACCACTCCACCAGATGAAGAAAGGTTTGTCTGCAGCGTTCGCACGGTCGATAAAATCCAAGGCCCGGGCAGTGGTATCATCATCCACCGTCTCCATGCGTTTTTTCGTCAAAGGACCAGTGTCTTCGATTTTGCCGTCAGCCGTAGAGTTAATGACACCACGAGGACCATATTTTTTACGGAATTCAGGATCACTAGGATAATCTTCATTTTCGGGCTCTTCTTCCGCATTTAAGTGGTAGAGGTTTCCATAAAATTCATCGAAACCATTGTTTGTGGGCAAATGCTCGTCTTTGTCACCCAAATGGTTTTTACCGAACTGTCCGGTCATATAGCCCTGATCTTTCAAGACCACAGCAATGGTGGGATCTTCGATCTGCATCCCCAAATCTGCTCCCGGAAGACCTACTTTACTGAGGCCTGTACGGAAAACACTCTGTCCCATAATGAAAGACGAACGACCCGCGGTACAGCTTTGCTCACCGTAGTAATCGGTAAAAATGATACCTTCTTTCGCAATACGGTCAATATTAGGCGTTTGATAGCCCATCATTCCCATGGTGTATGCGGAAATGTTGGCGCGACCAATATCGTCACCCCAAATCACCAATATATTCGGCTTTTCAGCCTGACTGAAGCCTAAAATAGGCAAGGTTGCCAATAAAATGGCAGTAATTTTCTTCATAATACTCTCCTAGTGGTTTGAATAAATCGTAGCTCTCACAGACGAGCTACCTCAAAAGTACGGCATCAACTTCAAAAACTTAAAATAATAATAGTGAAATTTTATACCTCAGACTATAACCAATAGTTATATGATAAATCCTCGATATTATGAATACGCCCTGATGATTGAACGTTTTGGTAGTTTTAAACGAGCAGCTCTTGAACTACATCTCAGTCAACCCGCGCTCTCCAAAGGGATTGCCGCTTTAGAACAGGAATACAACGTGGAGATTTTTGATCGAGAAAATCGCCCCCTCACGCCCACCCATGCAGGAAAATTAATTCTTGAAGAAGCCCAAAGGGTTCTCCAAGGCGATAACCTACTCAAGAGCAGATTGTTAGAGTTACACGGGGTCATTAACCACAAATTTCGCATCGCGTGGGGGCCCTACGCCAGCAAAGTGTATGCTGCAGATTTATTGACCTGCTTTCAAACACAGTATCCCAAATCTGAATTACAGTTCATCAATGCGGGATGGAAAGACCTTCCCCGACTTCTGCGCAATCGACAGGTCGACATGTTTATCGGTGACATTTCTACGCCCGGATTAAAGGATGAATTTAAGGTCTATCCTTTGCCACAAGATGTGATCGATTTTATCTGCAACCCCCAGCATCCACTCGCCCAAACAACATATCTCGACCCGGAGAACATCTGTTCTCAAGCACTTGCACTTTGCAGTCCACCGCCATGGGCAAAAAAATGGTTAAAACTCCACATGAACTCCTATGACAGTCGCGAATCCCCCGCAAGTCTCAGAGGAGATGATTATCGCCTGATTGAAGAAATTATCCTCACAAATCCAAAAATCGCGACCTTGGCAAGCCGTGCCTGTTTCGAACATCATATCGCGACAGGTAAACTGGTAGCGGTGCCCATGAAGAATGCCCCTTACCTGCAAGCAGGCATGGTCATCGATCCAAGCATGCAGCCCCCCACCCTACTGGAAGAGTTGATTCAACTCGTCATAAACCTGTCTACCCAAAAAAAGTTTACCCAGCGGCCTCCCCAAACCACAAACCCGGCCTCCATCTAATTTTCAAGCCCCCAGATCATAAGGACGACACGCTTACCCGACTCATTTCTTTGGAAGGGACTCAACGAAAGTTTGCCCGTACCCGGTCCATGGTTTGAGCAATCTCCACGCTTTCGGAAGTAGGCATCAGGGCGCAGTGCGTTTGCCCTTGGCGTAAACAGACATGCACCGCTTCGATTTCATATCGAAATCCTGTCGCATCCTCATACGGATATTCCAACTTCTCCTGATGACCATCTGTCATCACCCGCTCAATCGTATCCGCGCCATGAAAGCGTTCCGGCAAAATAATTCGTCCCAGCGTGCCCACAATTTCCGCACGATTTTCAGATGCCGCAGTTATACCACAACTCAATTGTGCCATCGCACCCCGCGCATACGCAAAAGACATTAACGTCGTTTGATCCACCCCCGTTGGAGCCATATCTGCCAGCACAGCTATTCGTTCAGGCGCCTCCCCCATCACAAAACTGGCAAATGAAACGGGATAAACGCCCACATCCAACAAGGCCCCACCCGCCAAAGCGGGATTGTACAACCGATGTTCAGGTTCAAACGGCTTCTGAATACAAAAATTTGCCCGAAGCATTTGAACTTCACCAATCACCCCCGCATCCAACCACCTTTTCAACTGTTGGTGCGCAGGCAAAAAACGCGTCCACATCCCTTCCATCAAAAATAACCCCTTCACATTTGCGGCGGCCGCCATGCTTTGCGATTCTTCCGCATTCACTCCCAAGGGTTTTTCGCAAAGCACCGCTTTCCCATGCGCTAAGGCCAACAAGACATTCTCTACATGAAAATTGTGGGTGGTCGCCACGTAAATTGCATCCACCTTAGAGTCAACCAGCAGCGCCTCATAGCTGTCGTAAAATAATGGCACCTTTTCACATTGAGCAAAGGCTTCCGCTTTACCTGGCGTCTGAGAGGCGCATGCCACCAAGTCTCCAGTGCTCACGACAGCCAAACTGCGCGCAAATTTATGCGCAATGCCACCACATCCTAAAATACCCCATTTTACTTTATTCATGATGCCATCTATGACAGGCGCATGAAGCAGAGACCAGTTAAAAGTCTTCTTGCAGGAAAAGTGGTTGATTCATAACCCATTCACAGGTAGTTCAAACACCATGTCTGCCGTTACCCTTCTCCAACCTTCTCCCGATCAAGTACACTTGGTCTTCCAAGGGGATTTTTTAATGGATGAAGAACGTCCAACGGTTGAAGCACTAACCGCACAATTCTCGTCTGCCATGAAAGGCCTGCATTGCGCAGGCGAAACATTAGGCGATTGGGATAGCACCCTCCTCACCTTCTTAATGGGCATGCAAGATTGGTGCAGTGCCCATGACATCAGCTTCGACCCCAGTGGCATGCCTGAAGGTGTTCAGCGTTTATTATCTTTGGCCCACGCCATTCCCGAAAGACCCGGCACCCGCCGCGAACACAAAAAACTCCATTTCCTCGAACGAACAGGTCTCGCTACCGAAAACATACTTACAGAATCTGTGAGCATGCTCGCTTTTGTTGGGGAAACCTCACGAAGCTTTGGACGCTTTCTCCGTGGCAAAGCCCGCTTTAGAAAAGCTGATTTATGGACCCACATGGAAGACTGTGGACCCGGCAGTTTGGGCATCATCACCGTGATTTCATTATTGGTTGGCGCGATTTTGGCTTTTGTAGGGGCGGTGCAACTGACCATGTTTGGGGCCGAAGTGTTTGTAGCCAACTTGGTCGGCTTGGGCATGGTCATGGAAATGGGCGCCTTGATGACCGGGATTATTTTGGCAGGGCGAACCGGCGCTGCATTTGCCGCCCAGTTGGGATCCATGCAGGTCAATGAAGAAATCGATGCCCTCACCACCATGGGCATTCCTCCTGTAGATAATTTGGTCCTGCCCCGCATGCTCGCGTTAGTTCTGCTCTCACCCTTATTGATCATTTATGCCAATACCTTGGGAATGATCGGTGGCGCACTCGTCGGCGTGCTTTATTTAGACATCCCCTTCCCTGTTTTTTTCACCCGTACTTTTGAATACGTCAGCCCTTGGTTGATGGCTCAAGGACTCATCAAAGGCTCCACTTTTGGTCTCTTGGTAGCCTTTTCAGGTTGCTTACGGGGCATGCAATGCGGACGAAGCGCTTCAGAAGTTGGAAATGCAGCCACCCGCGCGGTCGTCACCAGCCTCTTGCTGATCGTGATTGCGGATGCAATATGGACCTTCATCTTCATTTTCATGGGCTAAGCAATGACCACTCTCCCATCTACCCCTCCACCTGTACTTCGCGTTGAAAATCTTGAAATGCGATACGGCAGCACCCTGATTCAAAAAGATTTGAATTTCGAAATCTCCAAAGGGGATATTTTCATCATTATGGGTGGAAGTGGTTGTGGCAAAAGCACCTTACTCAAACACTTGATTGGATTGGTGGAACCCGCAGCCGGCCACGTTTTTTACGGGGAGACCGACTTTTGGGCCGCCGAAGGATCCGAGCGCGACACGCTCATGCAAAATATCGGCATTCTCTACCAACAAGGCGCCCTGTGGAGCTCCCTCACTTTGGCTGAAAACGTCGCCGTCCCCTTAAAAGAATATACCCATCTCAATGCCAAAGATATTCGCGACCTCTGCGCCTTTAAACTTCAACTCGTCGGTTTAGCCGGCTTTGATGACTACTACCCCTCCGAGATCAGCGGAGGCATGCGCAAACGGGCAGCCCTCGCCCGCGCCATCGCCTTGGATCCCGCCTTTTTGTTTTTTGACGAACCCTCAGCAGGCCTCGATCCCGTCAGCGCTAAATTGCTCGACGACCTTATTTTAGAATTGCGCGACACCTTGGGCGCCACCATCGCAGTCGTCACACACGAATTAGCCAGCATCTACGCCATTGGCTCTAACTCCGTTTTCTTAGATCCCGTATCTAAAACCATGATTGCCCAAGGCAATCCCACCCAAATGCGCGAAGAATCCACCGACCCGCGCGTCATCGAATTTTTGACCCGGGGGAATACCCACACTGAAGGATAATCCACTATGAGCAAACAAATCAATCCTGCAAAATTGGGCATCTTTGTCCTCGTAGCCATTGCCTTGACCTTAGGCACGCTGGTCGTGGTTTCTTCCGGCCGCTTATTTAAAAAATCGATCCCGTTTGTGATGTATTTTGATAATAATGCCAGCGGACTCAAACCCGGCGCCCCTGTGCTCTTCCGCGGTGTATCCGTAGGTCAAGTCACCAAAATCCAATTGGTGTACAACAGCGACACCCAAAAATTTCTGGTGCCGGTTTATATCAGCATTGATCCCTCTAAATTTGTTTTACACGGTAGCACTGAACATTATCCCCTCATGGAAGATATGGTCAAACACGGACTTCGGGCACAACTGCACACCCAAAGTTTTGTCACGGGCATGCTACAAGTGATGCTCGTAGAAGCCCCCAATGTGCCCATCGTCACACATGGCATCGATCCAGATGCACGAGAGATCCCCACAGCCCCCTCGTTCACACAAGCGTTGACAGAAGAAATGAAAGAAATTGACATTTCTCAGATCGCCTCCGACCTCAAAGAAACCGTCAATAGCATCAGAGCCATCACTCAAAAAATTCAGTCTGAGAATGTCTTCACTGATATCAGCAATGTGCTGACCAACCTCGAAACGGTCACCGAAGATCTGTCAAAAGATCTCCCCAAAATCACCACAGAACTTTCCGAGACATCTGAAAGTGTACGGGAATTGATCGCGAAAAGTAACAAAGTGCTTACCCATACTGAAAACATTTTGTCTGCCGTGGATAAAAAAACGCCTGGCCTGCTTACCAGTGCCGAACAAAACAGCGAAAAATTCAAAGAGCTTCAAGACTCCTTGATTGCCGCCGTGGACCAAGCCGAAAGTATGATCAACAACGATTCCCCCTTACGCTACAACTTCGCCAGAGTGCTGGACCGCATTGCCAAAGCCGCCTCCCAACTCGAAGTCCTCCTCTTCACGGTGGAAAGAAATCCCGAAGTCTTCATTACCGGCAAACCCGAAAAACCTTGAGCTTATGAAAAACCTTCTCTTCCTGACCCTGCCTTTACTGTTCGCAAGTTGCCTCTCTCCTTCGACCAGTCCAGAACCTCACTATTACCAACTACAGTCAAAACCAGATCTAGGAACGTCTAAAAAAGAATTCGCCATTCCTTACCTCATCGTGGGCCCCGTCGCCGTCAGCCCTTACTTGGATCGACCTCAAATTGTGCTGCGAGAAAATGAACACCAAATTAAATATTTGAGTAATGAACGCTGGGCCGAGCCTCTTACGGTAAACATCTCCACCGTAGTAGCCTCTAACCTTCGTCAACATTTCGACACGACCGATATTTCGCCGGGTGCCCCCACTTTGGCCATTAACAAAGAAGAAAATAGGGTCCTCATCTTGATCAATCGTTTGGATGTCGATGTGGATGGGAATGCCTATCTAGACGTCCAATGGGGAATCGTCTTCCCCAATCCAGACAAAGAATCCATCCCTCACGAAGGGATATACCAAACCAAAATCACTCAAGACACCATGCTAGATCGGGTCACAGCCCTCAATGACCTCATCGCAGAATTCAGTGCAGACTTGGCGAAAAGTATTGCAGAAGAAATGTGAACAAGTCATCTCTCCTCTTCGCTATTATAAGCACCCTCTTCGCAGGGAACCTTCTTTTCGCTCAGGAAAAAGCAGATGAAAAGCAGCGAAGTTTTGTGGTGGCTCCCGCCCTCTCTTCCAGCCCCGGCTTTGGCAATGGCTTGGGGGCAGTAGGCCTGTATTTCTTTAAGCCGAATAAGCAGGATGAAGTATCTCCGCCCTCCACCATTACCGCGGTGGGCATGTACTCCGATACCGACAGTTACTTTACCGGTCTGTTTGGCAAATTCCACCTTCAAGAAGATCAATGGCGTATCATCGCTGGGATGCCCGTAGGTAAAGTCAACAGCAGTTTAAATGTCGGGGCGCCTGAAACCGCAAATTTCGAAAATAAATTCTGGGGAGTCGTCCTCGAAGCACAACGCAAGATCACGGGACCTTGGTATACCGGATTACGCCTCACCAGTATTCAACAGAACTACAACGCAAAGAATCTTGCGGGCCAAGCCTATTTTGAAGCCTTCGATGTTGAAGACACTCATGCGGGCTCTCTCTCCGCACTACTGAGTTACGATTCCCGCGATAACCAACGCTATCCCGAATCAGGCAGCTATGGTGACACCATCTTCACCTACGCGCCAGCTGAATTTAGCGACAGTGGGGAATACACTAAACTTGATGTGAACGCCGCCAGCTTTCATACCATCGTGCACGATCAAATTCTCGCCCTTCAACTCAAGGGCAGCACCGTATCTGATGATGCACCCTACTTTGAAAAACCCACCCTCGGATCCAGAGGTGACTTGCGCGGATACACCCCAGGAGAAATCGTGGGTGATCACTCCCTCATTTTTCAGGCCGAATATCGTATGCGCTTCACCAAACTCTTCGGTGCAGCTATTTTTGGTGGCGGCGGTGGCATCTGGGAAGATAGCTTCAGCTCCGAAGACCTCTATTGGAACTATGGCGCCGGCATCCGAATTCGTATGCAGGAAGAAAATCGCGTCAACTTCCGCATCGATTACGCCGTCGGTGAAGACGATCAAAACGGATGGTACGTCAGCGTCTCCGAAGCATTTTAACGTAGATCAGGCATTTCTGCCTGAAGGAACCGAGGCTTTCAGCCTACCCCTCAACCAACCCAAAGCGCCCTCTCAGTTACACCAAAATACCCAAATACGCCAACGCATCCACACGACTCGCGACCACCGGGACCCCACAAGCCCGTAAATTCGCCTCCGGCTGATTGCCCCCAGGAATGAGCACACACTGCATTCCCAGCTCTGCCGCCACTTCCGCATCGTGTGTGGTATCTCCTATCAATACCGTTGCCCCAGGATCAATGCCCAAGGCATCCAGTGCCTCCTGGCCCTGAGGCGCTTTCCCCACGGGATAAATGTGATGGTGCCCATGCAAGTCATGAAAATAGTCTTCCAGCTTATGCTCATGCACCAAACGCACCAAGGTGTCCTGCTTGTAGGCTGATAAAATACTTTGCCCCAGACCCGACGCCTTCACCCCGTCCAACCCCGATCTCACATCCTCAAACAAGGAGGCCTCCAAACGACGAATTTCATAACCATCAATGAAGGCAAGACCTAAGGTCTCGAAACTCTCCTTTTCAAAATCAAAACCCACCCGCAGATAATACTCTTCAATGGGGAAATCAAAAATAGACGCATAATGCTCCATGCTCATTTCGGGCATGTTCCGCTCCCGCAACATGCCATTCATCACATCACAGCACAACCACGCATCATTAAGCAAGGTGCCATTCCAATCCCAAAATACATGTTCAACTTTTTTCATAGCATCACCTGCTAACAAACTCTCCAGAGATATACGACCGCAAAACCCTTGGTGCCTGTTTCATTTTCGATGGAAGCGCCCCCTGTTCCCCGCACGATGCGCCTTACCTTCGTCTCCATACATCAGAAACGTAAACCGCCGGAGAGGACCACGTTAAAACCGGAGGCATCCATCCCCGAGCCTAACTGACGATAGGTTTTATCCGCCAAATTTTCCAAGGTCATGGTCAACCAACGACTTCCTTCATCATTCATCCATCCGCCAGAGAGATCGACCACCGCAAACCCCGGAACCGTCCCATCCCCATTGCCGGGAATGGTCAGGCGTACGTCTCCGGAATCACCTGACGCCAAATCGTCTTCATCATAGGCATCGTGAAAACGGGTCTGCAATTGGGTCCACCAATTGCGGTCGATTTCATAACGCAATCCCACCGTCCCATAGACGCGGTTGGCGCGACTGATCGGCTCTTCCAAAATGCTACCATCTGACTGGGGCACTTTGGCTTCACTGTCCACAAGACTGACGCTACCAACCAAGGCCAATCGGTTGCCTACTTTATTCAGCACCGGTATTCCGTAGTCCCAAAACACTTCGAAACCCTGCAGATACGCGCTCTCCCCATTTTGGGTAGACCCCGCCCCGCCGCCTTCCGGATACACCGTCTGGATGACATCTTCAATTTGCGTATAAAACACACTAAGGGCCAACTCATTACGACCTTCGGCATAACGCCATCCCGCCTCCGCGGTATAACTGACTTCAGGCTCCAATTCCGGATTCCCAAAGGCCGTCGTGCCACTGGACGCACGATCGGTGGCACCGTCGAGATCATTGAGGTTTGGTGCCCGGAAAGCTTTGGACAGACCGAAAAAGGTCATCATGTCTTCCCTAAACTGATAGGCCGCCCGCACCCCACCCGTGAGATCATCCGTATGACTATCCGCGGTATCAAAATTCCAGTCGACATAAGTATAACGCAGCCCCATCAACAGACTCCACTCTTCTGAGAGTTGCCAATAATCCTGAACGTAAGTCGCATAGGTATTGTATTCCGCGCCATCAGTGATGGTGGTGTTGTTGCCCCACTCCTCCGCTTGATACGCCGTAGCCCCGGTGGCATCGCTTCCATCCAAATTACGGTATTCACTATAGTCATTGCTGGTGCGCTCAAACAAAATAAACACGCCGTAAGTGAGCTGATGGTTATCGAGTTGGCTCATCGCCTGCGATTCAACCCCCGTGCTGTCAATGCGGTCATCATATTCCCGCCGACGATAAACGCTACCCCCACCCGTCAACTCTTCGCGGTATTGGGCTTCATCCTGCTGATGCCACCAAGCGGTAGTCGTCAATTGATCAAAAAATGCGTCGCTGGGCATCCAAATATCACGCAAATGCACATAACTGAAGGTTTCGGGATCATAATAGCGACTGATCCGGGAGTCCTTGCCACTATTTTCATAATAGCCATCGGGACGGCGGGCATCATTCTGAGAGGTTTGTCCAAACTTCATTTCCACGATGTGATCCTCAAAACCATCATAGGCCATGCGACCTGCAAATGCAGTTTGTTCAAAAGCGGTATTGGGAATGCCATCGTAGGCCTCTTTATTGTCACCGAACACATTATCCGCAGAATCATTACCCCCCGTACGGTCATGGAAATCATACATACTCCCTTCAAATGAGTAGCGCCAGTTGCCGGATTGACCATCCACGCCGGCTGCAGACTGAATGCCGTTGGCACTGTCCATGCGGGCGGTGACCCAAGGAGAGGCGGGCTTGCCCACGCCCCGTCCAGCCGTGGCCAAACGAAAATCGAGCGCTCCGGTCAAGCCATCAGATCCATTCACCACACTGGAAGGCCCGAGAATAACATCAATGCTTTGGATACTCATATCCGGGATCAAGGCAGCGTATTGATTCGGCCCTCCACGCATGGTGGCATGACTCAGTCGAACGCCATCGAGCAGTAAGAGATTTTGTTTGCCGGTGAGTCCCCGAATATAAGGCGTGGTCTGAGCCGGAGAGGTATGTTGAATAATCATCCCCGGACCATAATCAATACGGTCAAGCGCCGTTTGGCCCACCCCGTTATTCAATTCGTCCCGGTCGTGACGATAAATAGCGTAGGGCTGTGAAAAAAGCTCCATATCCAAGCCGGTGGCGGCGCTCACGGTCAATGCAGGCAAAGTGGCCGTTTCGAGAGCGCCCGTGCTCTCAGCTTCTGCTCCGATACTCAACGTGCTTAAAAGAGTGGTCCCCATCCACAAGGCGCAGCTTTTCAAATTCCAATTCATGTTTTCTCCAATTCAGTCATATATAAAAAAAGGGAAGCCCAAAAATTCACGGCGACCTCTTCTTTTGAAGGATTCAGTTTGTAAGTTACCTACGCACGCCAACCCGCAGGTCTACGCAAGGTAACTGTTTCAATAGTGGTTTACGTCGCACGAATGGAATGGGTTCACAGAAATCTTCACTATTTCAGTTCATTCCTTGCTCCCCTAAGTCACAAGCTTTTGCTACAGCACCTTCATGCATCCTACTTTGAGATTTTTACATGACCTTTCCTACTCATCCCGTGGGATTCGACAAAGTTGTCTGGTCATCCTGCTCATCGGATTCAGTCTCGCCGCCTTCATGGGGACGGCACTTCAACTTCTGCTTCCCTCTTCAGAACAACCCATGGATGTGATTGCGGCCATCTACGAACATCATCTCATCCTCACCACTCCTCATCATCGGGATCTGATCAAACAGCTTCCACCCGAAGATCGGGAAATGTGGGAAAGCTATTTGCTCAATCCCTTAGGAGGAGCTCAAGTACTTTCAAAACAACTCACCAGCGGCCCACCCCCCTTAGGACAAAATTTCGCCTTAGGTCTCTACGAACTACGCGAGGGGAATTATGAAAAAGCCCTGCAAGCATTCAAAACGGAAAACAGCCTCTATCCCAACAGTCTGGTCAGAAGCACAGAACTCAATACCGCGTTAAGAATACGAGACCTTGATCTCATCCTCAGCTACAGACAAAATGCCAGCTATGCAGACGTCGCGACGCCCCGCTATTACTATATCGCAGGTATTTCCCTTAAAAATTGGCCACTCATCTTTCAAAACTTTTGGACCGCACAGTACCAAAACCTTCAGCAAAATTTAATTTTCACGACCTTTTGCTCAGGAGCCATTTGGACCGTGCTCCTGTTAAGCCTGACATACCAAAAACTGCCACGATCTTATGTCTTTCTGGTACCTGCCGCCCTGGCCTTGGGATGGATGTCCACCTGGCCCACCATTTGGTCCGCGATCTGGATGGAAGAACATTTTCCAATTGAAGAAGGTACCGACTTCGTCTCGTCCTTCCTCTACTATCTCGCTTCAGTGGGATTGCGGGAAGAACTCTGTAAACTCCTCTTGTTCACGCCATTTCTTTTCCGAGTGCTCAAACCCGGTCGCGATCTGGAAGCCTTATTGTTCGGAGCCTTGGTGGGCCTCGGTTTTGCCATCGAAGAGAACATCAGCTACTTTGCGGACTACGAGCTGTCAGGAACCGTAATTACCCGCTTTGTCAGTGCCAATCTCCTCCATCTCACCCTCACCGCCATCACCTCATTGGCCCTTACCCGCGCCCTGCGTGAACCTGAAAAATGGCTGGTGGATGGCCTGCAAACCCTGCTCATGGCCATCGGACTTCACGGCATCTACAACACTCTCCTCAGCTCTCCCATACCAGGAGTTGGAGACATGAGTTATTTTTCAGGCACCGCCCTCGTAGGATGCGCAGTTTTGTTTTTCAGAGAAGTAGAAACCCTCTCCCCTTCCCATCCTTCCCTGCTCTCTCGAACTGCCCTTTTCTGTTGGGGATTTTGCCTCCTCTTTAATCTCGAACTCCTGCAAGGCATTCTCACCATGCCCTTTAAGGACGCCTTAAGCATTTCCGGACAATCCGCATTAGCCGCCATCATGACAGGCTACATTTTCATTCACATGATCAAAGAACCGCTCTCCGCTTAAGCTTTTCATTAAAAAGGCTCACCCATAAAAAAAGGCTCACGATAGTGAGCCCATGTATTTCAACTTCAAGTAAATGAGTTAGAACGCACAACTAATCGATATGCCGTAATCTAATTCACCGGTGTCAAAATCTCCGAAGTCTTGAATTTCAGTGAAGGGGAAATAGGCATGAATCCCTGCTTGAAAGCGATTTCCCAAAGGCACATTCAATCCCAATTGGATTTGAAAATAAAGGTCACTCCACTCTGTGCCTGTATCAGAGTCAATATAGTCCATCATTAAAGAAACACCCGAAACAAACAATTTATCTGACCCCAACAAGGTAATTTCAGGTGTAATCACCATATTGGCCTGATCGGGCCCCGTTAAATCGCCAGCATAACTGGCTCCCATGCGCCAGCCCCCCATGCCATCAAAAATATCCAAATATAATCCATAAGACATATCATCCTTGCCATAAGGACGATCGGGAAATGATTTTGCCCGCTTGTCATATTCTTTCACCACAACTGTAAGCGCTTTTTGAGCAAAAAGCGGACTAACGAAGAGCAAACAAAAGCAAAGAGTAAGATATTTTTTCATAATGATTTTCCGTAAAATTGTAAGTAGATGAATTGACGGTTTCCTCCAGAATAGCAAGCGGGAAGTCACAGAACACCACGAAAAGAAACAGATCCTGTACCAAGCTTCTCAAAAAGAAATGACCGATTCAGCTCTCCCTTCCTTTAAAATAGTTCATTCCTGTACTGACATGGTTCTGCTTATTTGCAAAAAGAACTAAAACCTCCACAGCCTCCCTTTTATCATGAGCCCCATACTCGATTTTTCGAACCTGAAAGAATTTTTCAGAGACTCCGTCCCCGACTTCACGTTGGTGCGCGACCCCACTCACCGAGGGAAAACGACCCATACCACCACCGTTTTTTCAGGAGAACCTGAGGAATGGATCTCCTACCTCAAAACCCCATGGAACGAACGCAGAAATCATCCCTTAAAATTGGATGTCGAACTCGATAAGAAAAATCGCAAAGTGAAATTTCACGGACAGAATGAAATCTCACGGTTGTGGGCAGGCTACCTCACGGAAGGCACTGTGCTTATCCGTAAATTCCTGGCCGATTCCCCCATCACCACCCAAGTCCTCGAAGAACTGATTTTCGAGAATGAAACAAATTTCTCCAGTCAACTTCATGTCCATGCCACCCACCCTCTTCCCAGCATGGGTACCCGCGAAGTGCGTTTCGATGATCAACTCAATCCCATTGAGACCGATATTGTCCTCCGTGCCGAAACCCTAAAATCTGTAGAACAACGGTTAAAATCAGAAGGAAAAAATATCTCCGACATACGAAAATTGGGCATCCTCTGGCCCGTCATCCGTAGAATTATTTCCCAACTCGGATATTCGAGCTACCCGCGTGACCGCTTTCGCGACCGGATTGTCCTCACCACCAAAGTGAGCTTCATCACCATACAATTGTTGTTTGACGGCAAAGAAAAAGGAAAGTTGAAGCCCAATGAAGCAGGCGACATCTATATGGATTTCGTCTCCGAGCGGGAAGAGATCAAAAAGAAACATCTCTATCTGCGCAGCAACTACTTTCGCATGCTCAATGATCTCAGTTTCTTGACCAAAGAAAAAAATTACCAGTCCTTTTGGGATGTGAGCCAAGTGGTGGTCAGAGATTATCTCGATCAACAGTATCTACGTATCAGCCTCGCGGGGGTGATGCCGGGCATGATGGAATGGACCGCCCCCATGGATTTCACCTGGGTTAAGAAGAAAAAGGTAGAAACCCCTTCGCCCCAAAAAGGCAAATACGGCATTTTAGATCAAGAGGATTACAACGCGTGGAGAAAAGTACATCCTCAACTCAACGACATCGGATTTGTTCTCTTGCGCCAGCTGGGAATGGGACAATTCGGTCGGGTTTATGAAGCCCTCAACCTTAAAAACAGCAGTATTCCCGAACGCGTAGCCATTAAAGTCGACCGGATTCGCAAAGGCAAAAAACAGGAAGCCATTCAGGCGGTGGATACCATCATGGATATCAGCCGTGGCCTTTCCCAATGCCCACATGTGATCCGTATCTATGATGCAGGGAAACTCAAGCAAATCGACAGCACCTATCATATCCTCCAACTCGTGGATGGCGACACCCTCGACAACCTCATTGGCGTCACCGGCACCGAACACGCCAGTGTTTATCGCCCCCCCATCCTCCGTACATCCGTACAAGACTTAAAACGGGAATACCTCCGGGTCATCAAATCAACCGAAGGAGAGCAATGGAGACGAGAGCGCATGTCTCTCCCTTTCAGTGATCCCTTGACCTTGTCCCAATCTCTCGATGTTATCACCAGCACCTTGCTTTGGCTCGAAGAAGTCCATGGCCTCAATTACGCCATCAACGACCTCAAAAATGGCAACCTCATGATCAGCCGAAATGGCCAACTCAAAGGAATCGATCTCGACACCTATTCCCCTGTATTCACTCCCCTGGATAAATTACCCGATTTCTTTTTCCTCGCCATTACCGTCCTACTGTTTGTGTTAAAAGTACTGACCATCGGACATGACGAAGAGATCAAAGCCAGTGGGCTCTTGTCCGATATGAATGCACTCCACAAAACCTTGCTCGATAACTGGCGATTTGGAGATCTGGCGACCCTCACCAACGGACGGGTAGAAACCGAAGAGGTCATTCATTGGATCATGGACCTTATCAATAATTCCCGTAACGGCAGCTACGCCCACGATCCCGAATCCTTCACCAATGCCATCGACAAACTCATCCACTTTAAACGCGGATTAGTGAACGAAGAAATGGTGTTGGATTAGAGTCAGGAGTCAGAAGTCAGAAGTCAGAGACGTATAAAATGCGACCTTGGACGTTGGAAATATTTAAAACCTGACCTCTGACTTCTGACCTCTGACTCTTGACTCTTGACTCTTGACTCTTGACTCTTGACTCTTGACTCTTGACTCTTGACTCCTGAAAATCACTCCCCAAAGCCATAGTTCTCAACCACGAAGTCGAGATCTTTATCCCCACGGCCGGAGAGATTTAACAGGATCGTCCCATATTTCATTTCTTTCGCTTTTTCCATGGCAAAGGCCACCGCATGCGCACTTTCCAGCGCACAAATAATGCCTTCCTGACGGCTCAAGGTAAAGAAAGCATCGATACAAGCCTTGTCATCCGCCGTTGCGTAGTGAATACGACCCGCGTCTTTCAAATGACAATGCTCAGGACCCGTTCCCGGATAATCCAAGCCACTCGCCACCGAATACACCGGCGAAGGTTCACCTTTTTCATCCTGCAGCAGATAACATTTAAATCCATGAATAATCCCCGGCATCCCATAGGTCATGGTGGCCGCATGATCACCCGTTTCGGATCCACGTCCTAAAGGCTCAACCCCCCAAATTTCACAGGGATCATTCAAAAAGGCCGAGAAAATCCCCATCGCATTACTGCCACCACCCACACAGGCACAAACCACATCGGGCATGCCTCCCGTCATCTCATGAAACTGCGCACGGGCCTCAATCCCCACCACACTTTGAAAATCGCGCACCATCATCGGAAAAGGATGAGGCCCTACCACCGACCCTATGCAATAAATCGTATTCACCGGATCTTTCAAATAAGACTCAAAGGCAGAATCCACCGCTTCTTTGAGCGTTTTTAAGCCGTGAGTCACCGGCACCACTTTGGCTCCCAGTAACTTCATGCGCACCACATTGGGATGCTCTTTGGCAATATCCACTTCTCCCATATGGATCTCACACTCCAACCCAAAATACGCCGCCGCTGTCGCCAAGGCCACTCCGTGCTGTCCCGCCCCCGTTTCGGCAATCAACTTTTTCTTGCCCATATATTTGGCCAATAAGCCTTCGCCCATACAATGATTTAACTTGTGCGCACCCGTGTGATTCAAATCCTCGCGCTTCATGTAGATTTGCGCACCCCCACAGAGTTCGGACAGACGAGCCGCATGATACACCGGCGTCGGACGACCCTGATAATGTTTATAAATCGACCGGAGTTCTTCAATAAAGCGATGAGAACGACTGATCTTGAGGTACGCATCGTGAATTTCCTGCATCGGTCCAACCAACGGCGGAGGAATAAACGAGCCCCCGTATTCACCAAAATTACCATCAGCATCAGGGGTGTTCTTCAAATAGCTACTATAGTCTGTACTCATCAAACTTTCTCCGCGGTTAAACTTTCATTTGGAACTTGCATGCTAATCCTTCAAGTGGTTTAGGGCAAGATCAAGAGTCAAAAAAGGAATCATTATGCGTAGCGATAAAACAAAAAAAGGATTGGAACGAGCCCCTCACCGTAGCCTCATGCGGGCAACCGGCATGACAACGGAGGATATCAAAAAACCTTTCATTGCCATTTGTAATTCCTTTAACGAGGTAATTCCCGGCCACGCACATCTCGACAAAGTTGGCGCATTCATCAAAGAGGCCGTCCGCGAAGCCGGCGGCACCCCCATTGAATTTAACATGATCGGGGTTTGCGACGGTATTGCCATGGGACATTCGGGCATGAAATATTCGCTTCCCAGCCGTGAGCTGATTGCCGACGCCGTGGAAACCATGGTCGGCGCCCACGCCTTCGATGCCATGATTTGCATTCCCAACTGCGACAAGATTGTGCCCGGCATGATTATGGGCGCCATGCGCGTCAATATCCCCACCCTTTTTGCCAGTGGAGGCCCCATGGCCGCCGGAAAAACCAAAGACGGCAAGGTCATCGATTTGATCAGCGTTTTCGAAGGCGTGGCCGCCCGTAAACAAGAAAAAATTTCCGAAACAGAACTCGAAGAGCTCGAATGCAAAGGCTGCCCTTCACAAGGATCCTGCTCCGGCATGTTTACCGCCAACTCCATGAACTGCCTCTGCGAAGCCATTGGACTCTCCCTCCCCGGCAACGGCACCATTTTGGCCATCGATCCCCGACGCAAAGAGCTCTGGCGTCAAGCCGCTTTCCGCGCCGTGGAAATGGCAAAAGCCGATGCCCCTCTGCCACGTGACATCGTCACCAAAGCGTCCCTCGACAACGCCTTCGCCCTCGATATGGCCATGGGCGGCAGTACCAACACTGTCCTCCACACCCTCGCCATCGCCAACGAAGCAGAGGTAGAATACTCCCTCGAAGACATCGATGCCGTTTCCAAAATCTGCCCCAATATCTGCAAAGTGTCCCCCTCCTCTTCCTATCACATGGAAGATGTTGATGCCGCGGGAGGCATCTCCGCCATTCTGGGGGAAATTGCTAAACGCGACGGTCTGCTCAATCTGGACTGCATCACCGTCACTGGAAAAACCCTGGGTGAAAACATTGCCGGGGCCGAAACGAAAGACGAGGCCTGCATCCGCAAAATTGAAAATGCCTACAGTCAGGTTGGCGGACTCTCCGTCCTGTGGGGAAATCTGGCCGAAGGCGGTTGCGTGGTCAAAAGCGCAGGTGTAGATCCCAAGATGCTGAAACACAGCGGACCCGCAGTCATTTTTGAATCACAGGAAGAAGCTTGTGCCGGCATCTTAAACAACAAAGTGAAAGCCGGAGACGTAGTCGTCATCCGCT
The DNA here is from genome assembly GCA_029719485.1 of Kiritimatiellota bacterium B12222. Lineage (GTDB taxonomy): Bacteria > Verrucomicrobiota > Kiritimatiellia > SS1-B-03-39 > UBA6053 > UBA6053. The sequence goes on from CP120722.1 coordinate 4,106,574, forward strand.
ACGAAGGGCCCAAAGGCGGCCCGGGCATGCAGGAAATGTTGGCCCCCACCAGTTACATTATGGGACAGGGACTCGGGGACAGCGTCGCCCTGATTACCGACGGACGTTTCAGCGGCGGCACCCACGGCGCCTGCATCGGCCACATCTCCCCCGAAGCAGCCGAAGGCGGCCCCATCGGTCTGCTCAAAGCAGGCGATATCATCGATATCGATATTCCGAACAACAGCATAGCGGTTCAGCTCTCCAATGAAGAATTGGCCGAACGTAAAAAATCCTGGACCGAACCCGAACCCCGCTTCAAAAAAGGTTGGCTCTCCCGCTACGCCAAAATGGCCACCAACGCCAGCAACGGCGCTGTGCTCAAGGCCTGAGACAGGCCTCCAGACTTAGGTTCCGAACTTCGGAAGAGAGAAAGGATACCTTTTCCGATGCTCGGAAAAGGGTGAAGGACTTAAAAATAAAGAGACGACCCTCGCGAGGCTCGGGTCGATCACAGGCAAGAATGCCGCTGTTAGCTCAGCCAAAGCGACCGGTAATATAATCTTCGGTCTGTTTGTTGTCGGGATTGCTGAACAGACGCGCGGTGTCATCATATTCGATCAATTTGCCGAGATAGAAGAAGGCCGTTTTGTCAGAGACGCGGGTGGCCTGTTGCATATTATGGGTCACGATCACGATGGTGAAATCGGTTTTGAGTTCATCAATCAACTCTTCGATCTGAGCCGTCGCAATCGGGTCGAGAGCGGAACAGGGTTCGTCCATCAAAATAATTTCAGGTTCAACCGCAATCGCCCGCGCAATACACAGACGCTGCTGCTGTCCACCGGACATGCCTAAGGCGCTGTCGTGCAAACGATCTTTCACTTCGTCCCACAACGCGGCCCCACGCAAACTGCGTTCCACCACTTCATCCAAATAGGATTTCTTTTTGATGCCCCGGATTTTTAATCCGTAGGTGATGTTCTCATAAATACTTTTAGGGAAAGGATTCGATTTCTGGAAAACCATGCCCACCCGTTTCCGCAATTCAATCACGTCCACATTTTTGCTATTGATATCCACACCGTGAATTTTGATAGAACCGCTGCCAATGTGGGCAACATCCACCAAATCATTCATGCGGTTAAAGCAACGCAACAAGGTACTTTTTCCACAACCGGAGGGACCAATAAACGCGGTCACCAGCTTTTCAGGAATCTCTAAATTGATATCACACAAGGCCTGCTTTTTGCCGTAATAGAAATCAAGGTTATCAACCTCAATCAAGGTTTTGGCGGCTGACGTATCAGAAGCAGGTCGGGTAGATTGCGGTGCAGCGACAGAAATAGATTCATTACTCATAAAAATTCTCGGCAAGGGTTTTAAATTTTAAACAGGTGGAGATTACCATTTATATAGTTTGCGCATGCGGATACGCAACAGGATCGAAGTGAATGCAATACAGGCCACAATCAAGAGGAACACAAATGCGGTACCGTATTGCATCCGAACGGTGTATTCATTTTGAGGAATTTTGGAGCTCACCACATAAATATGATAAGGCAAGGCCATCACCCCCTGAACAAAGAAATCAGTGGGTTTGTCCAAGCCTTCCCAGGGAAGATTGTCCCGCAACGCATAAGCTGCGGTAAACATAATCGGAGCGGTTTCACCGGCCACCCGGGCAACTCCCAGTACGGAGGAAGTTAAAATCCCCGGTAGGGCATAAGGCAGTACATTGGTACGGATCGACGTCCATTTGGTCGCCCCCAGTGCCAACGATCCCTCACGGAACCCTTGAGGCACCGCACGAATCGCTTCTTCTGATGAGGTAATAATCACAGGCAATACCATGAAAGCCAAGGTGAAACAGCCTGCAGCTAAGGAAACGCCCCATCCGAAAAAGACCACGAACATACCGAAACCAAACAAGCCGAATACAATGGAGGGTACCCCGGCTAAATTCACAATCGACAGGCGAATCAAGTTGAGCACTTTGCCCGGTTTGGCATATTCACTCAAATAGATGGCCGAGAAGATTCCCAAAATTAAGGCGATAGTCATCGACCCTACGGTCAGCAAAATGGTCCCCACAATCGCAGGAAAGATTCCGCCACCACTGTAGGCATATGATTTCACATTCACCCCAGCCGCTTCAGCTTTACGAGCATACACGCCTCGGTATTCGGTATCACCAGCCTGAAAACTACGCGCATTGGTCAAGGCCAATTTCCGTTCCGTTTCCAGCTTCTCGAGCTTGGCCGCCCAGCGATCTTCCGCTTTTTTCAAGCTGAGCTTAGCCTTCAGCCACGCTAATTTCGTTTCAGGATCCTCTGGATCCACTTCTGTAAACAGCACCTCAGCTTTGGCCGTAGCCCGATCCACCAAGTAGCTATACTTCTCTTCCAGCTTCAATTCTTTACCATCAAACTCCGCTTGAATTTGAGCTTCTTCAGCATTTTGCTTTTCAAAATAGCCCGGCTCAGGCCAAGCGAGTGAGGCCTGCAAATTATCCAACACCCGTTTGGATTCAATTTCCAAGGCTTCAGGTAATTGAGCAGAAAGTTGATTTTTCATAGAAGCCAAGTTGGCCCGCTCTTCTTCAATTCCTGCTTTTTCTCTAAAGATCGCTTTCCGTGCTTCCAAGCCAGCGATGATCTCATTCCGCATTTGATGCAATTCAGCTTCCGGAGCATTCCGATCAAAAAGTCGTTGTTGCTTGGCCTCAAGTTTTTCAATCACTTTGGTGGCGGCGTCTTCTTTACGCTGCACTTGTTTTAATTCTTTTTTGACCCGATTGATATCCGCCCGCACCAGGGCGAGTTCGTTTAAGGTTTCAGCTTTTTGGGCTTCTGCAGTGACGATGGCGTCTTTGAAGAAAAGTTCTTTCTCAGGAATTTCTTTTCGGATCTCGGCTTCTACTGCGGCCACCGCCTCCAGTTTTGACTCTGTGAGCATCGCATCATCCCACTCAAACACATAGAGCGTTTGTGGACTCTGCGTAAAAAACCCAACATTCACAAAGGGAAAAGTTTTTTCAAAAATAGTAATGGATCCCTCATATGCAATCTTAATAAACAGCGTACTGGCTGCGAGCACAATGATGTAAGTACAAATACGGAATAACCAGAAAAAGAATGACTGGACCGATTTTGCGGGTGTCCGGCGATGCCGGAACATTTCGAGTGAAGAGTCTGAATCAATCATACTATATTATCCAGCGGAAATTTTGTAACGACGCACAATAGCCTGTGCGATATAGTTAATAAGTAGCGAAAGGAAAAAGAGGAAAATACCTACGCAGAACAGGGCACGGTAATGAATACTCCCAGGAACCACTTCCCCCATTTCCTGGGCGATAATCCCCGTCATGGTGTGAACCGGCTCAAACACAATCCCCAGTCCTTTGGAAAGTTCGGGTACTGCAATCTGGTTACCAGCGCAAAGCAACACCACCATGGTTTCACCGATCACCCGACCAAAACCGAGCAACACCGCGGAAATAATCCCGGAAAGTGAACTGGGGATTTGAATGCGCCAAATCGTCTGCCAACGGGTCGCGCCCATCGCTTCCGATGCTTCGGTAAACGCTTTAGGCACGTTATTGAGCGCATCTTCTGCCAAAGTGAAAATCGTAGGTACGGCCATCAATGCCAACAAACATCCCGCCGTATACGCATTCAGTCGTTCACTAATGGGGAAAAACGGCACCCAGGCTAAGAAATCCTGCTCAGACAGCGTTCGAATAAAGGTGCCGAAAATGGCCACCCCAAAGAATCCAATCACCACCGACGGAATCGCAGAGATAAATTCAATATAGGGCTTGATGATATTTTGCTCAGAAGATGACGCAACTTGATTCACATACACCGCAGCAAACACACCAAAAGGAATGGCAAAGGAGAGCGCAACCAAGGTGACCAAAAGTGATCCACTCAACAGCGGCCAAATACCATAGAAATCCTGCCAGGAACTGTTGGTCGTCCATTGACTCCCAAACAGGAATCCCCCAAGGGTCTGCAAAAAGGTGAAGGGCTTCTCTGGATCGTACTTCGCCAATTTGTCATCAAATTTGGTCATGCTATCCAAAAACGTTTTCAACCCTTTTTCATAGATCAACATTTCTTTTTTAGCATCCGGACTCAAATTCAATTCAGGCATCGCCTCTTGAGCTGCCAGTAAATTTTCTAGGAACATATCATTCGCCGCCTCGATCTCCGGCATCATGGCAATAATTTGTTCACGGGAGCTTTTAAGAAAAGCCGCACTCTGCTCTTCATTCATCAGGGTGGTGAGATCTACCCCTGTAATTTCTCGACGGGTGTTGTTTACCACCACCGCTTCTTTGGCCTCCGACGTAATGTCGATCGCCTTTTTGACCACCTGACGCAAAGGATCTGCCGCACTGGAGGTTTGATCCAGACTGGCTTGAAAAGGAGCGGTAAGTGCTGTGACTTCCTCCCATTCTTTTCCTTCGGCATATAAATCGGTAAGAATACTGACTTGGACTTTGCCGAGTTGCTGTTGCAGCTCGTCGTAGTCATCCAGTTCGGTTTTTAATAAGCCCACAAATTCCTGACCAGATGCTCGGTAGAGCTCCATATCTTTACGGTATTGTGGGAAAAACCCTACCCCTTCCTTAAAGAGGAACAGGGTAATGAGAGCCAAGACAAACATGGCGACAAATGCATTGCCTCCAAAAAAGGCTTTGATGTAGGTCCCCCACTCTACCCCCAGAAAGCCGTTGCCTTGCTTCTGAATAGATTCAGCTGAAAAAGAGGAATTTGATGATTTGAGGTTCATGGTGCCTTATTTGCGAATATATAGTCTCGGCGCAATGTAAAAAAGTGTCCACCGGAACAAGTCCTTGTTCCGGTGGACGGGAAGCGATCACTTAGTTTACGGGTACGAAATGTACGTCAGAAACTACTTTTTGACCTTTAGCGGAGAGCGTGAACTCTACGAATTTTTTGGCCAAACCGGTGGGGGCACCGTTGCTCAAGTAGTAAAGAGGACGAGCCAATACGTAAGTACCATTGTTTACGTTCTTGTTGTTAGGTGTAACACCATTCACTTTAATGACTTTCACACCAGGAGTGTCAATGTAAGCCAAGCCCACATATCCTACGCCATTCACGTTGTTGGCCACTTCAGCAGCGATTTGCTCATTACCAGCCATTTTCTGAGTCTGGTCACCATAATCGGCTTTGTTCATCGCCAAGGTTTGGAATACTTTGTACGTGCCGGAAGAGGTGTTACGGGTATAAACTGAAACGGAACCGGGTTTTCCACCCACAGCAACCCAGTTGTTGGCTTTGCCAGTGAATAAAGCACCTACTTGCTCAACACTCATTTTTGAAATAGGGTTCTTTTCGTTCACAATCACAGCAATCGCATCTTTTGCAACCACGATGGTTTGAAGATCAACGCCTTTGGATTTGGCATCTGCAATTTCTTGCTCTTTTACGTCACGACTGGACATACCCAAATCAGCGGTATCCGTGATAATCGCTTTCACACCAGTGGAAGAACCTTCCGCAGCAATTTCGAAAGTAACGTCAGGGTTTTCAGCTTTGAAAGCTTCAGCGATTTGAGGAACCATTTTAGCTCCCAGTGTGTCTGATCCTTTGATCACGAGTTTTTCTGCAGCAACCACAGAAGAACCAACGACAACTGCAGTTGTCAGCGTAAGTGCTTTTAAAAGTGTAGAGGCATTCATTTTAATTTTTTCCTTGGTAGTCATGTTTATGTATAAAGTTCAATTCCTGCTTCATGGCTCAGGATGCCGTTGGCGCTTTATCTCCCATAGTTCGCCCTGCTTCGTCAAGAGATGTAAGGTTAGGTCTTTGTTAAGATGATGCAAGCGACCTCAAATATGTCGGTGAGCCCACAACAAAGAACTGCAGGGTCGAAGCATCATTGACAGCTTTTTAGAATGCTCCTATGTTTTGAACAGGAGCGGGTGACCTCCGGTCCACAAAAACTTAAATAAAACCTATAAAAAACCTCACTTAGGACCTTATGAAAAAAATCTTTGTCCTCGACACCAACGTCATCCTTCACGACAGCAGTTGCATTCAACAATTTAAGGAACACGACATCGCCCTGCCCATTACGGTGCTCGAAGAACTGGATAATTTCAAAAAAGGGAACGAATCAATAAATTTTCACGCCCGTGAATTTGTACGCCGACTCGACAGCATGAGCGGTGAAGCGCTTTTTGACACCGGCATCGCCATCGGCCCCAATCAAGGAAATCTGCGCATTGTCATTGAACATAAGATGCATCCAGATCTCGAAGGACTTTTCAGCCCCAATAAACCCGACCATCAAATCTTGAATATTGCCCTGAAAATTCAGGAAAGAGCTCCCGAACAAACGGTCATTTTAGTGAGCAAAGATGTCAATTTACGCATGAAAGCCAAGTCCGTAGGGCTGCGCTCTCAGGACTACCGAAACGATCAGGTCACCGACATCAATACCCTCTACACCGGAAAGCGCATCGTGACCGATGTCCCTGCAGACCTGATTGAGGCCATGTACCAAGTGCCTTTTGAAATTCCAGCCAGTGAAATTTCGGTAGATCCCCCCTTGGTCGCCAACGAAAACCTCATACTCAAAAATCATCGCAAAAGCGCTCTCGCCTCTTACGACCCCAATACCCAAACCCTAAAACGGGTCGACAAACGAAGTATCTTTGGCATCACTCCCCGTAACGCCGAACAGGTCTTTGCCCTCTCGGCTTTACTCAACGATGACATTCCCTTGGTTAGCATTTCGGGCAAAGCCGGCACCGGTAAAACCCTGCTCGCCCTGGCCGCCAGTTTGGAAAATCGTCGACGCTACCGTCAAATCTTCATGGCCCGACCAGTGGTGCCTTTGAGCAATAAAGATATCGGATACCTGCCCGGCGAAATCAAAGCCAAACTCGACCCCTACATGCAACCCATGTATGACAATCTCTCCGTTATCCAAAACCAAAATGGAGGCGACGGCAACGAACAGTCCGAACTTATTCGTAAAATGCTCGAAGACGACAAACTCGTCATCTCCGCCCTCAGCTACATTCGTGGGCGTAGCCTCAATCGCATTTACTTTATTGTGGACGAAGCTCAAAACTTGACCCCGCATGAAGTCAAAACCATCATTACCCGTGCAGGCGAAGGCACCAAAATTGTACTCACCGGGGATATTTTTCAAATTGACCATCCCTATCTTGACACCCAATCGAATGGGCTTACCTACCTGATCGAACGCATGAAGGGCGAAGGACTCTACGCCCATATCACCTTGGAACAAGGCGAACGCTCCGAACTCTCCGAACTCGCAAGTAATATCTTATGAACAAAAAACCTTTAGCCGTCGTCTTGGTTAGTGGAGGCCTCGACAGTTGTGTCACCGCAGCCATTGCCGGACAAACATACTCACTCGCCTTTCTACATTTAAACTACGGACAACTCACCGAAAAACGGGAGCATCAGGCCTTTCTAGATCTTGCAGACGCCTTCAATGTGGAACATCGTTTGGATGTCGATGTCACCTATCTGGCCAAAATTGGTGGCAGTAGCCTCACCGATGCAACGATGAGAGTACCCGATGCCGACCTCAACAGTACCGAGATCCCCAGCTCCTACGTCCCCTTTCGGAATGCTAATATTCTCGCCATCGCGGTAAGCTGGGCCGAAGTCATTGGTGCCAGCAAACTCTTCATCGGCGCAGTATCCGAAGACAGTTCCGGATATCCCGATTGTCGCCCCGAATTCTTCAAAGCCTTCAACCAAGTGATCGCCACCGGCACCAAACCAGATACAAACATCGAGATCGAAACCCCGATCATCCATCTTAAAAAAGAAGAAATCATTCAACAAGGCATGGCATTAAATGCCCCACTCGCCCTCTCATGGTCCTGCTACCAATCAGAAGAAAAAGCCTGCGGCGTTTGCGACAGTTGCGCCCTACGCTTACGAGGATTCAAACGTGCCGGCCTCGAAGACCCCATCCCCTATCAAACAAGACCCGACTATACTTAAACCAAATCAAGAGGGGCGGGTATCCCCAAAAACAGCAGGATTCACCACGGAAGCCGTCTTCCGTGGCTTTTGTAGTTACTTACACAGAGACATGAAAATGAATCTGATTTTAAGGACACATTCTGTACGAATGTCAGATCTTTCATTAAAAGATTGTACCGTCCCGCACAAGGATCACTTGTATTATTTCGGTACGATAGCGGTTATTTTCCCATCTACCAGCGAGAAGGTTACGGCTTGACCGACTGTAAATTGATGTCCTTGAACATAACAAGTATACGTTTGGTTATTTCCCCCTTTTACGGAAAGTTCATCGATGGATTTTCCGTATTTTTGATCCGCTGCAGTTTCGCCTGCTACGCTGCCTACATCTTCAGCAATATCTTCGCCCTGACCCTCGCCAATTTGAGATCCAACGGCAGCACCAACGATCACACCTCCGAGTTCATCCCAAATGGAAGCTGTCTTTGGGATTTCTTTGATTTTTTCAACCACACCTTCCAGTTGCTGACTTTTTGGAGCAGATAGTAATTGGTTGGAAGGAACTTCTTTTTTTGCCGGAGAGCTACATCCGATGCAACCAAGTGCCATTATAGCTAGAGCTGAAATAATTTGTGTGCGTAACATGCGTGTTTTTCCTGTGGAGAGTTAATGAACCACATGATTAGTTGAGGCCTATTCAATTGTCAAGCAACCCTCAACCTGCCCGAAACCACCTGAGTCCTGCTTGCAAGGCAAGCGGATATCCAAACCAACCCCCAAGCACAGCCTCATCCTCCCCCACCTGAGTCCTGCTTGCAGGGCGAGCGGGTATCTCCGCCACGGAAATGTGAATATTCGCTACCGTAGCTGATTACCCCCCCCCCAAGGGTGAGGACCAAGTCCCTACGATTTACGCGGGACCCTTTGGTAGAAAAAGATTGCCAAAAGAGGCCCTTTTGCCGATGATGCGCCTCAACGTATTTTCCCCTCATTCATTCCCAACTCCCTACTCAAAAGGATTCCCCCATGCTCGATAATCCCCTATTAAAAGATTTGATGAACAAAGAAAACCTCAGCGAAGGCCAAGCTTCCGGTGCCTTAGGCCTCGTTTTGGCCCAACTGAGAAAATACCTTCAGGCCGATCAATTTGCGCTGATTCAAAAATTTATCCCTGGATGCGATCAACTCATCGCCAATGCGCCTGATATTAAGTCCGGTCTCTTAGGCGGTCTTGCAGGGGGATTAGGTGGCGGAAAAGCCAAGGCCTTGCTCGATTTAAGCAAAGGACTCAGCGGCTTAGGCATCTCCGCAGATAAACAGAAAGGTATCGCGAATACCCTCAAAGAAAGCGTCGGTAAACACTACCCGGATTTGGTTGCTTTAATTGATATTTAAGCCCTTCCTTTTCACGGATGCACAAGATCCATCCCCATCATCTAATTTTGATGATTGAGGTGGATTTTTTGTGCGGTAAACCTACAGGCGCATCAGGGACCTGATGCTTTGAGATTGTTTTTATTTAACCAATACGCAATAACATCCGCATCTATTCATCCCTCTATCAGAAGCCCATGAAAAACAATATCCCTTCCATCCTCTTCCTCTCATCAGTCATTTCTCTCAGCGCCTGCAATCGCGAAAATGGTGGCACCTCCCTCGAGGAAACCGGTCGCAAAGCCGATGAAGCTATCGCCAAATCTGCACATGTGATCTCTGATGTTTCAGCCGACGTAAAAGCATCCCTCAAAGAAAACAGTGAAAAGATTGCGGCGACCACGGAGCAAGTGATTGAAGACAGCAAAGAATGGTCACAACAACAATTGGATGCCGCAGATGCCGCCACCAAAAAAGCAGCCAATGCTCTGGGTGAAGAAGCAGTGAAAGCGGGCGAAGCTCTCAAACAAGTGGGAAAACCCACGGTAACGCCTACCCCCACGGAACTCACCGAAAGCACCGAGCCCATCCCCTCACTCTAAATCCTGAACCCATTCCCCACGAAACCCGTTATGAAAACATTCCTCAAACTCAGTCTATTCACGGCCCTGATCCTCGTCCTCTCCGCCTGTGACGAAGAAACCAATCAAACCCTCAAAGAAACCGGAGACACCACTCAAGAAGCCTTTCAAAAAGGTGCCGATGCCATCGGTGAAGTGGGAGAAAACTTTAAAAACGCCGTAGAAGGTAATTAAGATCTCGCCATCCGGCGACATCAAAGGATCCCCATGAAAATCGCACGCATTCAAGACTCCGCTCAACAAATCCATGTCGTCACCCCGAGTGGCGATCGTTGGCTCCGCTGTCACGGCGATTTAGAACATGGATGGACCGCGAGTGAAGAAGAAATTGTTCCCGTACGCTTCCTTCCCCCCGTGGTTCCCACCACGATTCTCGGCATTGGCCTCAACTACCGGGCCCACGCCGAAGAAATGAATAGTCCCTTGCCCGAATTCCCAGTCGTTTTTGCCAAAAGCCTCAACGCAGCCTGTGGTCATCTCGACGCAGTTGAACTTCCCGTCGCGTTAAAAAGCGAAATGGTTGATTATGAAGTCGAAATGGCCATCGTCATCGGCAAAACCTGCAAGAATGTCGCACCAGAACAGGCCTTGGAGGTCATTGCAGGCTACACCATCGGCAATGACGTGAGCGCCCGTGACTGGCAAAAAATTTATGGAGGCGGTCAATGGTCCCGTGCCAAATCATTCGATACCTTCTGCCCTCTCGGGCCTGTAATGGTCACTGCTGATGAAATTGCAGATCCCAATGCCTTAGCCCTGAGCATGGAGATCAATGGTGAACGGGTTCAATCGTCGAATACCTCGGACCTCATTTTTAATGTACAAGCGCTCATCAGTTTCCTCAGTGGCAGCACGACCCTGCTTGCAGGCACCGTCATTCTTACCGGAACCCCTCCCGGTGTGGGCGCAGGGAAAACACCTCCGGTATATTTGAAAGCAGGTGATGTGATGGAAGCCGAAATCGCAGGTATCGGTCGCTTAAGAAATCCCATTATTGATGAACCAACAAGGGCTGAGCAGGGCGAATGATTCGAAAATTAAAAGCCCTCTCCCCCTATGCCTTTATAGGGGGGATTTTTTTGGCCTTATTTTTAGCAGCACTTTTCCCCGTTTTAGGGAGTGCTGAAAGTCCTCTGCCCCTTCACCTGCTTAAACCCCTCGGCATCTTCCTCATCTTTTTTAATCAGGGCGTGTTGTTACCAGGCGAAGCCTTACGCAAAGGCCTGCTCTCATGGAAACTCCACCTCCTCACACAAGGGACGCTATTCATTTGGGCTCCCCTGCTCACCTCCCTGTTGCTCATCATCAGCAGTTCCTTTTTTGAACAAAGTGATTTGCGCTTGGGATTCTTGTTTCTTTCTTTTCTGCCCACTACCATCAGCACTGCCGTAGGATTGTGTACCATGGCCGAAGGAAATGTCAGCGGCGCCTTATTCAACTGCAGTCTTGCCGCAGTCTTAGGCGTATTTATCGTCCCCCTGTACTGCCTGCTGTTTATGCAACTAGGGGACACGGGCACAGACATCCCTTTTGGAAAAACCTTAGGAAATGTTGCGCTCAGCATGTTGCTTCCCTTACTCATCGGACAATGTTTACGGGCACCACTCATCCGAAGCTTCACCCGACACAAAACCGCAGTGAAACGCTTCAACAATGGGGTCATTTTATTCATAGTATGGACCGCATTCTGCGCCAGTTTCTCGCAAAAAGTCTGGCAACGCGTTTCCATGTTTGACTTAGCCCTCTGTGTAATTGCCACAGTATGCCTACTCGGTATCACCTCCACCATGCTCTGGAAAACCTCTGGTTGGCTTCACCTTGACCTACCCTCCCGCATCACCGCCTTTTATTGTGGGGGCGAAAAATCTTTGGCCATTGGTTTACCCATGTCGGTCATTATTTTTGGAGAAAATCATGCGACGGTCGATCTAAGTTTGGTGGTCATTCCTCTGCTCATCTATCATCCTGCGCAAATGATCCTCGGGGGCTGGCTCGCTCCCCGCTTCGCGAAAAAAGTAGAGGCGCAGATCGCCGAAGGATGAGGGAGAGAAAGGGGTGATCTTCGCGGACCTTCGGCCCGAGGGCTTTTGTGCTTCGACTAACCCCAGCGCTGCGCACCGGGCTGGTATCTCCGCGGACCTTCGGCCCGAGTTTATGCTTTCCCAAACCGTCACAGATTTGAACGAGTCTTGAATTTTACACCTGCATGGATTCAATCGGGCCGTAGGTCCGCAGAGATACCAGCCCGGTGCGAAGCGCTGGGAAATAAGAACCCCAACCCACCCTCGGGCCGTAGGTCCGCGAAGATACCAGCCCCGTCCAAGGAGCAGCGCGACGCAGGGCTGGGTTACGCAAACACCACACCCCATCTTCGGGCCGTAGGTCCGCGTAGATCCCCCCCCCTCCTCACTTCTGAATCAAACGAACCGGCACTTTCAGCGTTTCAAATCCTTCGGCATTGGTATGAATCAAAATTTCGGTACCCTCCATCTCTTTCACGGGGGTAAAAGACTTCAAATTAATCCGCCAACCAAATTTTCTCGTATCTGTAAATGTAATATCCACCTCTTGACCCGGCCATTCAACGCCCGTCACTTCTAGCGGTTTTGTCAATCCCGGATACCCACGCACCATCAAATGACGCTCCACCTGAACCGGCTTCTTCGACAACAGCAAATTTAATTGGCCCGGAGAAATAGAAAGCCCCGTACTCACCTGCCACATCACCAACACTTTAATTTCTTTTATCGTAGGGTTTGAGGTCTCAATCACAATCACATCGGTAAAGTGCCCCTGCCCTTTCTGAGGACGGGCAGTCACCACAATCTCCGCACTCATCCCATCCTCAGCGAGCGCAACTTCCGTTTGAGTCCGCCCTCTGCTTGCTTTCACTTTTTTAACGGTGAAGGGCTCCCCGTTGGTACTCGTCAGGGTCAAAAGTCCTTGATGAGGCGCATCCATATCCGCCTGCTCCAAATTCAAACTACGAGGACTGATATGAATCTCGGGAATCACTTCGCCACTCATCTTCAAACGATAACTACGATTTTGCGGATCATTGGTCGACAAGGTCACATGCTGGGTCTGCGGACCACTACGCCCTTCCAAATCCATTTGAACCTGCAGGCTCTTTTTTTCACCCGGATCAATATTCAATTGCTTCACTCCGGGGGTCGTACATCCACAAGAAGTCTGAATATTCGTAATTTTCAGGACTTCATCCCCTTTGTTTTCAAGAATAAATTCATGTTTCACGAGTCCTCCCGTTTTCTCTTCCCCAAAATCAAACTGAGGTTCTGCGCTAAACAGCTCCGGATCCCCAAAAACCACGCCTGAAATAAAAATAAGAATAACGGGAACAACAAATCTAATTACTTTCATACAGATCTCAAAGGGTTATGCTTGTACAACAACGAATGAATACTAAAGTTAGACCATAAATAACCTATCACAACCTTTTTATGACATCACCTATTAAAATACCCGGTTACTCCATGGTCAACAAAATTGCCGAAGGCGGAATGGCCACGGTATGGAAGGCTTGCCAGGAGAAACTTGACCGCGTAGTCGCCATCAAAGTTTTACTCAAACAGGCCGATTCAGATCAGCAGGAATACGAACGGTTTATCTACGAAGCCCGAGCGGCCGCCAGCCTGATCCACCCCAACATTGTTCAAGTCATCGACGCAGGGGAACACGATCTCTTTTTGTATTATGTCATGGAATATGTCCCCGGCCCCACCGCTGGAGATTTGGTAGACAGCAATGGTGCCCTCCCCGAAGCGCAAGCCCTACAAATTGGCTTGGAAGTTTCAGAGGCTCTCGACTATGCTTGGCGGGATCACCGGGTCGTCCATTGTGATATCAAACCCGACAATCTGCTCCTTCATCGCAATGGCCGTACCAAAATTGCCGATTTGGGTCTGGCACAGGTTTTAGGTAGTGAAGGCGTTGCCATCGAAGATGACATGACCCTCGGTACCCCCAACTATTTCCCACCCGAACAGGCTTTAGTTGAAGACACCCTGGATTGCCGTACGGATATGTACGCCTTGGGCGCCACCCTTTACCATTTAGGTACTGGCTCCCTACCCTTCGGGGACATGAGCCCGGAAGAAGTGGCCTCCCAACAAGTGCATGGTCAAATCCCCAGTCCTAAAGAAATAAATCCTAAACTATCCTATGGATTCTGTGCCTTAGTTGAACGCCTCATGGCCAAAGATCAACAACATCGATACGATGGATGGGAAGATGTCATGGCGGATATCATGCGCGTGCGTGAAGGGGGGATGATTCGCGCTCCACTCTCGGGAAATATTCGTAGTACTGTCGAACATACCCCTTTACCTGCCAATATGAACAATCGGGGTAATAAAATTGTTCGAAAACGCGGTGCACGCCCCGCAGGTAGTCTCAATTCCGGTGGGCAACCCATTCACCGCACCGTCAACGTCAATGCCGACGCCCTCTCCCGCACGCGGGCCAACCTGGTAAAAGAAAAACCGGCAAATATTTGGCCAGCGGTGCTTTTACTTACGGGCATTGCCACACTTCTTTACGGGTACACCTTCCTCTTCTAAACACTATGTCTAAACATTTACTTATCATCGGTGGAGGCTCGGCAGCAACCACCGCCGCCCGTGCCGTTATTGCACGAGGTGGCCGTGTTACCTTAATTCACGAAGGCCTTCCTCTAGGCGGATGCTGTCTCCACGTCGGCTGCGTCCCTTCAAAATATCTTATTCGGGCAGCGGAACAAAATCATCATTGCCATAGCTCCGTGTTCCCAGGATTTACCCCCCGCGGAGCGGACATAGATCAACAGGCTTTGTTTGAGGATCTTCGCAGCAACATTACCGCGCTTCGCGAACGCAATTACGAACATCCCTTACCTCAACTCAAGGGACTTCGACTCATCAAGGGTTGGGGAAAGCTCACGGGCCCTCAAAGCGTAGAGGTGAACGGCGAAAAGATAACCGGGGATGCCGTGCTTATCGCCACCGGCTCTAGAACCCAACTCGCGGAAGCCGAATCTCTTCCTCAGGAAGTGGTGCTGAGTAACGAAAACCTGTTTGACCAAAAACAGCTTCCGCACAGCGTCATCGTGATCGGGGGAGGTTACATCGCGGTCGAACTTTCACAAATGATGAATCGCTTAGGCACCCAGGTAACCACGTTACAACGGAGCGGACACATCCTCTCCGCTCAACCCTCATATTTAGGGCAAGGCCTCGGCGAAGTGATGCGTAGTGAAGGTGTAAATCTGCACTGCGGTGTAGATCTGAAAAATCTAGAGCTCGGTGGAGACGGAGTCATCGCCCATGTCGAGATCGACGGCCAGGCGCAAACCTTTACCGCAGAGAAAGTGTTGATGTCACGGGGGCGTTTGGCCAATACCGACCAACTCGATCTCGAAAAAGCACAGATCACCACGGGAAAAAATGGATATCTTGAGGTCAACGAACGCATGCAAACCAGCAACCCTCATGTCTACGCCGCAGGGGATGTGCTCGGTGGTCATATGTTGGTCTATACCGCATCTGCCGAAGCTGAACGGGTTGTGGCCGATTTATACGGAGAGGCACCCTCCCCTTGGGAGGCTAGCTCGGTGCCATGGGTCGTATTCAGCGACCCACAAATTGCAGGCGTGGGACTCAGCGAAGAAGAAGCCCTCCAGCAAGGCTTCAACGTAGAGTGTGCAGAATTATCCGTCGCCCGCTGGCCCCGTTTTAGTACCGTCAATCAACGTACCGGCTTTCTTAAAATGTTTAGGGATCCGCAAACCGACACCCTGCTCGGCGCGCGAGCGCTTTGTCCTGAAGCGGGCGATCTGATGAGCGAACTCAGCCTGATCATCCGCCACAAACTTCCACTCACCGAAATCGCAAATGCCCTCGTGCCCTACCTCACTCTGAGTGAAGGCATTCAACGCTGTGCCTCAAACTTTTACGACTGAGGCGGCAGCGGCAACTGCAGAGGAAACTTCAACGCCACCCCTTCCTCTTCGGCAATTTTCAGCATTTCAAACATCAGCTTTTCGCTGAAGACCAACATCTGTGTCGTTTTAGGAGGCGCATACCAAAACATGACCTGAATCATGCAGGAGACCTGACTCAATTCTTGTAAAAATACCCGCGGAGGCTGATCTTCGGGCATGCCCTCATGATCCTGCATCCACTCCCGAATCCGCTCGAGCACTTTTTCGGTTTTCCGCCACGGCGTATCTAATGGCATATGTAACTGAACCACTTTCCGTAACGAAGGCCGCTTGCTCACATTCTCAATTTCCATTCGGGCCAACACTTCATTCGGAATCGAAGCCATATTGCCGGTCAGCAATTTAATTTTTGTAGACCGCAACCCTATTTCCTGAACAAACCCTTGGAAGTTCTTGAAGATAATCCGGTCATTGACCCCAAAAGGTTTGTCCAAAATTAGCATGATACTGCCCAAGATGTTTTTCAAGGAATCTTGCGCAGCCAAGGCCACCGCCAACCCACTGATCCCGGCACCCGCCACCAAGGTGGTCAACGGAATCCCCAAACGTTTTCCCCCTTCTATAAATACAATCACCACGATGATGACAGTAAGGATACGACCTGACAGTCGGATAAACTGGGTGTCCAATTGATTTTCAGCCACTTGGGGATGGTTGATAACGATCACCAACAAACGATTGCCAATCGCCCAAATGAGCCGTAGTGACGCCAATAAAACCAACAATCCTAAAATGAAGTCTGTAATCCGTAATAACTCACCACTGATGACCAAGTCCTGTTTAATGATATGCTTCATCCACAACGGAACGCACATCGCCACCACAGGTAACCATAAGGTAAACACATAACGCCACGAATGGTTTTCCTTAAATTTAGCTGCTCGAATCCGGGCCAATTTGTAAGTGAAAAACATGATCAAAAGTCCCAATACAAATATGAGAACCAGCCCGATCCACTGCCATAAAATTTGACCCGCAACTTCATTCCTCACCCAGTCAGGAAGGGCATCAATCAGTTTGGCTACCCACAACGAAGCCGGTTCAGATCGATAGATATGCATCAACCCGGGACTCGTGGCAGGTGCCTCCGTCCGCATGGGAATGCTCGCAACCCGATCATACACACTGACCGCCCTTATGACCGTCTCCCCTGAAAAAAGATATTCACCTTGATTCGGCCCTTCGGTCATCAATACAATTTTCAGATTGGTTCCCGGAATCCGCCACAAAGGAGGAAGCTCAGCGTCCCCCTCCCCAGGAACATCCTGCGCCGCGGGTAACTCCAGTCGATCTAAAATTTCTTTTAATGCAATGGCCGCTTCAATCGAAGCCTGATCCCGAATATGTTCTGCAATCAGTTCCACATCTAAGTAGCCCTGCATACGCATAATCATGGATTCACGCGCATGTGGACTCAATTTTGCGCGACCTTCTCCAGTAATGTAGAGGTACGCCTCATTGGCATCCTCAATAAACCCAAACAGTGTTGCTCGGGGGGACTGCGTATCAGGTGGCTGAAGCGGTTTGTTTATCCAAGTATTACTATCCGCATGCAGTAGAAAACCGATTACACATATACTTAAAAGCAGGACACTTCGTACTCGTTTCATCGCTCATGTTTCCCTATGCGATTAGAACCCCATGCCTTGAGCATCTAACCAAGATTGTAAAATGATCTGTGCCGCCAATTGATCACGTAGCTCTTTTTTACGTCCAGCTTTGGTGTTGCTCAAATTCATGGCGCGCTCCGCTTCGGCGGAACTCATGCGTTCATCCCACATCACCACTTCCAAATCGGGTACTTGCGAGCTTAACTTTTCACCAAAATCTGTGGCCGCTTGCGCCAACTCTCCAAAGTCTCCGTTCATATGCAATGGCAACCCCACAATAATCGTGGAAATTTGCTTTTCAGCCAAAATTTCACGAATACGGCGAGTGGCCAATTTTTTATTTTTGCCATCCACGGTTTCGAAAGGAGTCGCGACCATACGCATGGAGTCCGATACGGCCAACCCAATACGGGCCTCACCATAATCAATCCCCAATACTCGGCCGACCGCACTCATAATAATTCGCCGCAATCACCCCGTTCATGCAAACGCTTCACCATTTGCTTGATACTTTGGGCCTGATCTTTTGCACAAACCAAGGTCACACCCTCTGCTTGAACCACGATCAAATCACTCACCCCAACACAAGCCGTTAAGCGTCCACGCGAATATACAATATTTCCGTCAGAGGCCAACATTTCCGCATTTCCCATCAGCGTATTGCCGTGATCATCTTGTGGGAAATGGTTTTCCAACGCCGGCCAAGAGCCCACATCATCCCAGGCAAATTCACCACGGGCCATCACAATGTTATTCGCCTTTTCCATCAACGCATAATCGATACTGATTTTAGAAAGTTGCTCATATTCCGCCAGCAACTTCTCGTCAAAACTGGCTTTACCAATGTGGGGCAACATCAAATCCATCAAGCGTGTCAAGGGAGGACAGTGACGCAACATCGCTTTACGCAAGGAGCGTACCGACCAAATGAACATGCCCGAATTCCAAAAACACTCACCTGAGTCCACAAACTCTTTGGCTCGGGAAAGGCTGGGTTTTTCTTCAAACTTTTTCACTTTAAAAAAGGAGGTATCACTCTCGGCTTCATACGCTTCAGAGGCCCGAATATATCCAAAACCCGTGTCAGGATGTGCAGGTTGAATCCCCATGGTGATCAACACATCCTCCTCGCGTGCAAGTTTTAACGCATCAGCCAAGGTGCGATTAAAGACAGGTAAATCTCCCATCACTTGGTCTGCGGTTAAAATCGCAAAGGAGGCTTTAGGATCTTTGGCTTCCACCAAGGCACAGCCCAAGGCCACAGCCGCAGCCGTATCGCGCCCCATGGGTTCACCAATCACATTGGATTTGGGCAATTCCGGTAAAGCCTCGCAAGTGGCATCCACCAAATCGGCATTGGTAATGACAAATACATTTTCAGCAGGAATGAGATCTTTAATGCGCTCTACCGCCTGAGCAATCAAAGCACGGTCCCCTACCAAATCTAAAAGTTGTTTAGGGCGTTTAGAGGTACTCAGTGGCCAGAAACGCTCACCGCGTCCACCGGCCATAATGACGGCATATTGTGAAGATGTATTCATAAGTTTTTTAAAAAAGGGGTTAAGTTTATTTTACAGCCTGCACCAATTTGGAAATTTTGTCAGCGGCCTTTTGACGACCTTCGGGAGTATTTCCGGACTGATGAAATGTCGTGACGATGCTACTTCCCACCACCACGGCATCAGAAATCTTGGAATAACTCTTGGCTTGTTCTGGAGTAGAGACGCCAAATCCCAAGGCCAAAGGTAATTCTGTAAATCGGCCTGCACGTTCTAACACGGCAGAGGCTTCTTTTTGCAGTTCCGCCTGTTCCCCCGTCACCCCCGCACGGCTCACGCAATACACAAATCCTGAAGCCGCTTTTAACAAGCCTTCCATACGCTCGTCGGGCGTCGTCGGTGTAATCAATACCACATGATCCAAGCCATATGCCTTTAATGATTCGGTGTAAGGGGCCGATTCTTCTAAAGATAAATCAACCAGCAACACCCCATCAATTCCCGCCTCGGCCGCCATTTTCATGGACTGATCAAAGCCACGCACAAACATCGGATTCAAATAACTGAAAAATACCAAAGGGATTTCACTGTGCTCCCGGATCTTCCGCACCAACTTCAAAATCCCTTCAAAGGTCGTGCCCGAGGCCAAGGCGCGCTCGGCCGCCCGCTGATTGGCTTCTCCATCAGCCAAAGGTTCAGAAAAGGGCACGCCCAATTCAATGAGATCTACGCCCATCGCTTCTAAAAGCTTTACCCGCTCCAAGGTGGCATCCAGATCTGGATCTCCAGCGGTAATGTAGGCGATAAATCCTTTTTCTCCGCGTGCGCGGAGCTGTTGAAAACAACGGTCAATTCGTGTGGTTTGCATAAAAATTAGGAAGGGGTTGATTCAGCATACTGCCAGGCAAAAGCCAGGCCTTCTAACGTTAAGGTGGGGCATAACATGACGGATTGATCGAAGTCACGCAAGACCGTTGACGCAAAACCTCCAGTTGCCATCAATTTGAGCTCAGGAAGACCCAATTCTTTACGAATTTCACCAAAGATTTCGCGAACCATCCCCCGATATCCATAAAAAGCTCCGGCATGCATCGCTTCTTCGGTCGATTTCCCAATCACTTGCGCACAGGGCTTAGGGGTCAATCGCGGTAACAAGGCCGTTTTCTCACCAAAATAGCTGTACATCATCTCAATCCCGGGAGAAATCACCCCTCCAATGTAGCCCTGCTCTTCGGTTACAATATCAAATGTCAGCGCTGTACCAAAATCAGCCACCACCACCGGCGCCCCCACTTTGCGCACAGCCGCCACGGCATTGGCCAGACGGTCTGCACCAATCGAAGTGGGTTTCGGATAGGTCACGGCAATTTCTAACGGTGCTCCAGGCTCCAGTTCCCATGCGTCACAGTGAAGCAACTCAGAGAGATCTTTTTTCCAAAAATGAGTTAATTCAGGCACCACAGATCCCACCACCACTTTTTGAACCCCTGCAACAGCATACTTTTCCGCCGCCGCTTTTACATTGGCCTCCGTTCCATTCACCCGGGGAAAGCGGCAAAGTTCACTGATCTTCCCCTCTAGATATAAAGCCGTGGTAGCACTGGTATTGCCAATATCCACAATTAACAAACCTGTCTTCATGGCGCAGCATCCAAGGCAATATCTACGGAACGCACCGAATGGGTCAAGGCCCCCACAGAAATGGCATCTACTCCCGTCTCCGCCACCCCACGTAATGTATCCATGGTAATCCCACCCGACGCTTCGGTTTTACAAATGTCCCGACACATCTCCACCGCCATTTCCATCTCCACAAAACTCATGTTATCCAACAGAATCCAATCAGGCTTGGCCTCTAACAATTTCTTCACTTGAGGAACCGTATCCGCTTCAACTTCCACCAATAACCCTGGAGCCGCCGCGCGAGCAGCGTCTACCGCTTCAGCAAGCGATTTGCCCGTACTCCGACGCCAATGCGCCAAATGATTGTCTTTAATTAAAATTTGATCAAACAAACCCGCCCGATGATTGACCCCGCCTCCACAATGAACCGCATATTTTTCAAGCACACGCCAACCCGGCGTGGTTTTCCGCGTATCCAAAATCTGAGTGCCTAAATCTTCAACCACCTCGACATATTCCCGGGTCTTCGTAGCAATGCCACTGAGGTGCTGGACGAAATTCAATGCCGTCCGCTCCGCACTTAAAACCCCAATCGCAGATCCTTCAATGCGCAATAACTCCGCGCCCTCCTCAACAGCTACCCCATCCTGAGCCAAAGCCGTCACCGTTAATCCTCCGTCCACCGTCTGAAAAACCTGCGTTGCAACCCCTAAACCCGAAGGCACACAGGCCTCCCGCGCCACCATGACTACCGCCATCTGCGCATCCGGCATCAAGGCCGCAGAAGTGACATCTCCATCCGCCCCTAAATCCTCCTGCAAAGACATAAGAATCAGTTGCTGAACCTGGGGGTCCTCGGCTAAATTAAATGCGATCTGGGTGCGTTGTCGTGAACTCATAAAAAGCCCTTCCCAAAAATGCCCCGCGATTTCAATATCAATCGTCCTCACAGCGCCTCATCTCCTCCTCTAAAGCCTCTTTATTCTCTATAAGGCCTGCAATCGCCCTTCTTTTCTCTCTTTACAAATGAGTCCTCTTTACGCATACGCACTCCATCAACTTGAAAACGGAGCACACGATGAAAAAAGATTTTTACTGGGGTACCGCTACTTCGGCCCACCAAATTGAAGGCGCTTGGCTGGAAGACGGCAAAGGATTAAATATTTGGGATACCTTTTCCCACACCCCTGGTAAAATTACCAACAATGACCATTCCGAAGTGGCCTGTGATCATTATCACCTCTTTGAACAAGATATCGCTTTGATGAAAACCCTAGGCGTGAACAGCTATCGTTTTTCCATCGCGTGGTCTCGCATCCTCCCCAACGGCAAAGGCGAAGTCAATCCCGCAGGAATCGACTTTTATAACCGCCTCATCGACGGATGCTTGGCCGTCGGTATTACCCCTTTTGTCACCTTGTACCATTGGGATCTACCGCTCACGCTGCAAATGGAAAACGACGGCTGGCTCGGACAAGTCACCGTCGATGCCTTTACCGAGTATGCTCAAGTCTGTTTTGACGCCTTCGGCGATCGGGTAAAGCACTGGATCACCTTTAACGAAAACTGGTGTACAGCGGTTTTGGGCAACGGCATTGGCATTTTTGCCCCCGGCCGAAAATCAGAAGACGAACCCTATGTGGTCGCCCACAATCTGCTGCTTGCTCATGGTCAAGCCGTACAAGTCTTCCGTAAAGGGAACTACCCGGGTCAAATCGGCATTGCCAACAACTGCGATTGGCGGGAACCCCTCACCGACACAGCAGAAGACCGCGAAGCCGCCGAAAAGGCCCTCGTCTACTTCTTTGGCTGGTTGACCGACCCCGTTTTCTTTGGCGATTATCCTCAAATCATGCGTGAAGAACTGGGCGATCGCCTGCCGACCTTCACCCCCGAACAGTCCGCCATGCTCAAAGGCTCTACCGACTTTATCGGACTGAATCACTATTCCACCCATTATGCCTCCAAAGAAAAACCCCTCCAAAACCTCACCGGAGCTGAAGAAGGAAACGGTGGCATGATGACCGACCAAAATATTTATCTGTCCCATAGCCCCGACTGGCCACGTACCAGCATGGGATGGTTTGTAGTGCCCTGGGGATTCAGAAACATGCTCAACTGGATCAAAGCCCGTTATGGCGACTGCCCTATTTTTGTCACCGAAAATGGATGCTCCGTGGCTGCAGACAACAAAGAAGAGGCGGTGAATGATGAATTCCGCGCAGACTTCATCACCCAATATACCCACGCCATGGTTCAGGCCGTCGAAGAAGACGGGGTGAATGTGCATGGATACTTTTGCTGGAGCTTAATGGACAATTTCGAATGGTGTCGCGGATACAACATGCGCTTCGGCATCGTCTATTGCGACTTCGACTCCCAAGAACGAAGCCCCAAAACATCCTACTTTCGATATAGCGACATCATCAAAAAACACCAAAACGCTATCGATAAAGCATAAGACCACCCTCAGCAAATCTCCCTGATGAAGATCTTTAAAAAAACTCGGAAAAACACTTCCGGGTTTTTTTGTGCCCCTCCACATCAACCCCTAACCTCTATCCCTTTGCACTCTGTAAATATTCATATACGATTTCTTTCAGTTATTTTTGACAAATCGCATTTAAAAGTGTTTTAGGATATGCCTTATCCTATTTAATCTCTCCTATGAAAACTAATATCCTCGTCATCAACTGCGGTAGTTCCTCCATCAAGTTCTCATTAGCGGAGCCCGAAAGCGGACAACACATCCTTTCCGGACTTGCTGAAAAACTCGACAGCACCCATGCCCTACTCAAATGGAAAGGGGTAGCCTCCGGCTCCAAAGAATTAGGGAAAGCCGGACACAAAGAAGCCCTCCTCGGCATTGTGGACCTCCTGCAACAGCTCAATCTCAGCTGCAGTGCCGTGGGGCACCGCGTGGTACATGGCGGCGAAAAATTTAGCAGCTCCTGCTTGGTCTCCGAAGATTCTTTAGCCGGCCTCAAAGCCAATTCACATTTGGCCCCCCTGCATAATCCTGTAAATTTACAGGGGATCGCCGCTGCCAAACTCGCTTTTCCTGATCTCCCTCAAGCCATGGTTTTTGATACCGCCTTTCATCAAACCATGCCACGGCAAGCCTTCCTTTACGCCCTCCCCTACGCCTTATACAGAGATGAAGGCATTCGTCGCTACGGATTTCACGGCACCAGTCACCGCTTCGTTTGTCAGGAAGCCGCCCGACGTTTGGAACGTCCTATCGAAGAACTGGCCTTGATCAGTGCCCACTTAGGCAATGGATGCAGCGCCACCGCGGTGTTGGGTGGGAAATCTGTCGACACCACCATGGGACTCACCCCCTTAGAAGGTCTGGTCATGGGCACCCGCTCCGGAGATATCGACCCCTCCCTACACGAATTCCTCGGCAACACCCTCAACCTTTCTCTCGCAGAAGTCTCCAACCTGCTGAATAAAAAAAGTGGACTTTTAGGCCTCTCCGGAAAAAGCAATGACATGCGCGAACTGCTCGAAGCCGAAGCCGCTGGAGATGAACGTGCGGCCATCGCAATTCAAGTTTTTGTCTACCGCCTCGCCAAATCCATCTCCGCCCTCACCGTGGCACTCGGGCGACTCGATGCCCTCATCTTCACCGGAGGCATTGGCGAAAACTCCTGCCCTGTACGCCAACGCTGCTTAGACCTTTTACCCTTCCTCGGTTTCCAAGTGGATGCCGAAGCCAACCTCACTCATGGACAAGATAACAAGGGAATCATCTCTCTTGAAAACACTCCTTGTGCCATGGTCATCCCCACCGATGAAGAAATTGTTATCGCCCGGGATACCGCCGCTCTCATCTCCTAATTATCCTCTCCAGCTCAACAAGACCATGTCTCCCGAAAAACAAACACAGTGCATTTACTTAATCCCTACCGGTGCCCGCGTGGGATTAACCTCCGTCAGTATGGGCCTCGTCCGCGCCCTCGATCGCAACGGAATTAAAGCCGCATTTTTTAAACCGGTCGCACAACTTTTCAGAGGAGATACCGGACCCGAACGTAGCACCTACGTGATCCGCAACACCACCGAGCTCACCCCTCCCGAACCCATACCCTACGCAGAAGCCGAACATGAAATTTCTGCCGTGGGTATCGACACCCTCATGGAACGCATCATGGAGCTCTATCAACCCGTGGCCGAGGATGCCGACGTGGTGGTTGTAGAAGGTCTCATCAATATGGACGAGTTCGAGCATGCCAACCTGCTCAACAAAATGATCGCCCGCACCTTGGACGCCTCTTTTGTGTTTGTCAGCACCCCGCTGAAACAAGATCTCAGTTATTTGAATTCTGAACTCCGCCACTCCTTGCATGAATTTGGCGGACATAGCTCCGAACGCATTTTAGGTGGAATCGTCAATTTCGTAAATGCCCCCCGCGATGATGCGGGCCGTCTGCGCCCGGATCTGGATATCGCATTGCCCGAACATCCCATCACCTCCGAGACCCTCTTGCAGGAATGCGAAATCTTCAAACAAGGCAATTTAAAGCTGTTGGCCACCATTCCTTGGCTCAAAGAAATGGCCCAATCACGCACCGTCGATGTGGCCCATCACCTGAATGCCACCATTCTCCACGAGGGTGAAATGGAACAACGGCGTATTCATAAAGTATTTCTTTGTGCACGAAATGTGGAACACATCACCCACGTATTTCGTGCCAATGCCCTGCTGTTGATTCCGATTGACCGGGTGGATCTCTTCTTCGCAGCCTGTATGGCCGCCGCCAATGGCATCCCCATGGCTGGAGTGGTCTTAACCTCCGCCAACAGCGAGCCCAAAGAAGAAATCATGAAGTTTTGTAGCAAAGCACTCTCCAGCAGTGGACTCCCAGTCATGTCTGTATCCACCGACAGCTATACCACCGCTACCAAAATCCCGCGGATGAATACCGAGGTGCCTATCGATGACCGCGAACGTATCAATACCGGCATGAACTTTGTCGCCGGAAAAATTGATCATGACTGGTTAAAATCTCTCAGCAGCATGCAACGGGAAATCCGCCTTTCCCCCGCGGCCTTCCGCTACCGCTTGGTTGAACTCTCCCGCCAAAGCCCCAAACGCATCATCTTGCCCGAAGGCAACGAACCCCGCACCCTCGAAGCCGCCATCATTTGTCAAAAACGGGGCATTGCCAATTGTGTGTTACTCGCTAATCCTGATGAAATTCAAGAAATTGCAGAAAAAAACGGACTCGAACTCCCTACAGGTTTGGAAATATTGGATCCCGAAACCTTCCGCAGCTCTTATGTCGATATTTTGCAAGAGCTACGCAAACACAAAGGCATGGACCGCGCCATGGCCGCCTCTCTGTTGGAAGACAACGTAATGCTCGGAACCGTGATGTTGAAAAATGGCGATGTCGACGGATTGGTTTCAGGCGCAGTGCACACCACCGCTCAAACCGTTCGCCCCGCCTTGCAATTGATTAAAACCAAACCCGGCACCCGCTTTGTCTCTTCTCTCTTTTTCATGTTGCTGCCCGAACAGGTCTACATCTATGCGGACTGTGCGATCAATGAAAATCCGGATGCCGAGACCTTAGCCGAAATCGCGTTGCAAAGCGCGGACAGTGCCGAAGCCTTTGGCATCACCCCACGCGTAGCCATGATCAGTTACAGCACGGGTGTTAGTGGTAGCGGTGACGACGTGGAAAAAGTGCGCAAAGCTACCGAGATTGCCCGTGAAAAACGCCCCGATCTCTCCATCGATGGTCCCCTGCAATACGATGCAGCCTCCACCCTCTCCGTGGCAAAAACCAAAGCCCCTCAGTCTGCGGTTGCCGGAAAAGCCAACGTGTACATCTTCCCTGACTTGAATACTGGCAACACCACCTACAAAGCGGTACAACGTAGTGCCAATGTTATCAGCATCGGCCCCATGCTCCAAGGTCTCAATAAACCCGTGAATGATTTATCCCGCGGAGCCTTGGTTGACGACATCGTCTACACCATTGCCCTCACCGCTATTCAAGCCGGACAATAAGTCCGCGCGCGATCCACACAGGAAAAACACGATCAAATCCAGAAATAGTCCATCTCTGGATCTTCGTTGTGTATGGACAATATAGCCCACAAAATCCCTAAAGTTGTCTGTTCCCACCGCTGATCGATCCACCACTATTTTTGTCCTGGACTTTACAGCCACGAAAAACCCGTCATAGTAGTCGTATGGAAATCGAACCCGAACGCATGGATCCTCAGGATCGCACTCAAACCATCCCGCCTTTTAAAGCGCCAGCCAAGTGGAAACTCGTGGTATTTGGGATTTTAGCCCTGATCATTGGAGGCTTTTTGCTCTTCCTGAGCTTTTGGATCCTGCTCTTTTTTATCGCCGTGGGCGCGGTCGTGTTCGTCATTCAACTCATTCGCAGTTGGTTTCGTGGAGAAAAGCCTCTCCAAAACTCCCAAAGCACCATCAAATTCACCATCGGACGCGCACCGCCCAAAGACTAACCTTACGCCAACTTCCAGCGTAAGGTTTCACCCGCGTTCACAGGAACGATGCTTCCGTAGCGAGGCGGAACCGTCCACGCTTCCCTCTCCAATACCACAGTACGCTCTGGAGGGCTGAGGCGGTAAATACGGCGTGCATTGTCACTGACAAAGGCCTGCAAAAGCTCCAAGGCCTCATGGTCTTCAAAGAATTGCGCCAACATCGGCAACAGGACTGGCGCGGTAAAACATCCCGCCATTCCTTCCGTTCGTTTCAAGACCTCCGTATGCGGAGCCGAATCACTACCAAACATCACTTTTTTGTTCCCAGACAACACCAAGGCTTGAATAACATCCCGATCTTCCGCGCTCTTCAAAATAGGTTTACAGAACAAAAAGGGATTAAACAATCCACCCAACATATCATCCAAGGTGTAGAGCAAATGATGCAGCGTAACCGTACAAAACACATTTTCATGTTTGTCCAAAAATGCTACCGAATCCTTGGTCGTTATATGCTCCATGATCAGACGGAGTTTGGGAAAGGTCGTCGCAATATGCTCATAAACAGCCACAAACTCGCGCTCACGATCCGGAGAATACCCATTGGTTTCGCCATGCACCAACAAAGGCAAATCCAAATCCTGCATGATGTCCAACACTGGCTCAATTTTCGTCAATTCCGCGACACCACCCTCACTGTTCGTGGTAACGCCTGCCGGATACAATTTGAGCGCAAACAAGTCATCTCTGGCCTCAGTTAACATCTCCCGACTAAAATCATCCCGGAAAAATAATGGGACATAGGGCTCAAAGGCATGAGGGGCCGCCGCCGCCTTTACTTGGCGTACATATTCATGAAATCGCTCCATATTGTCGACAGGCGGCAAGGTGTTCGGCATACAAACCGCACCCGCAAACTGAGCGGAGGTAAAAGGGGCTACGTGACGGAGCATGTCATCTTGACGTAAATGTACATGCATATCCAATGGAGATTTTAAACTAAGTTTCATGTCTGTTCCATGCCCTTTTCCCATGATCTTGGCAAGGATTTCACTCTGAATTTTATTTAAAAAGCGTTAAAAAATTTTGAAAACAAGCTATTATGGTGTTGCGACCTTTGTGACAATGTTTAGGTATTATACATATGTGGGAAAGTATTCAATTTTTAGCACCGGGATTTGCCGTACAATTTTTATTGGCGGTGATTTTGTTATGGATGTTTGTCAGCGATAAAGATGAAATTGGTCTACTCCCCATTCTAAGCATCAGTTTAGTGTACTCTATCTTAAATGTAATCATCGAATGGACCTTAGGGGATTTTCTATTGCTCGTCACCTTGGTCATTCAATGGTCCTTTTTTGTCTTGCTCGCCAATCGCTTTTTAAGAATTCCCATCCCCCGCGCATCGGTGACGCTGTTTTGCTATTTCACCCTTCTGTTCGGAACCACACTTGTACATGACTATCTTTCTCCTGCACCATCCAGTGAAGAAGAACAACTCCTCACGGCTGGATTTGAAGGGAACGATAACGACCATGCAAAAGAGGAGTCAGACCTACCTGTGTGGGCCCTTCGCGTCGAATCGGGCTTGATCGCTCAAAAAAGTGTGATGGCCAATTACCAATTGAAAGAAACACTCTACGGAAGTCGTAAATCGAAAAGATCCCGCCCCGTGGTAAAAGCCACCCCACAACCTTCCCTCCAGATCGCATCCTCTCCAACCTCAATCCCTCCCCAAGGAGAACCGGAACTCAGCGAGCCCCTCGCTCCCGAGATCGCCATCACCTCCGAAGAGGATCCAAACGAATGGACAGGTGCTCGATTTGAAGCCTTGTTTAATGACGACATCCCCGTCGAGCGTATCACCACCCCAGTACCCGAACCCGCCAAAGAAGAAGTTGATATCGCATCAAACATTCTGAATTCTAACGAAGACCCTGAAGTTACAGGAGTACTCCTCGATATCCCTCCGGCAAATATTGAAGCGGAACAGTTAGCTGAATTTGTCAAAATTCAAAATCGCTCTACAGACCCTCGCTATCCCACCCCCTCCTTTAACATTTCCGCGGTAAGCATGGGCGATGACGGACGTTATGCCATCATTGATGGCGAAATGATGTCCGTGGGAAGTATCAAACGCACCAATCTAGAAGCGCCTCGGGGATGGAGAATCCATCAAATTGAATTGAACGAAGTTGTGTGGCAGCCGTTGAAATAATCCGTCAGCCCCCCCCTAACTTACGGCGTGCCCACCCACACAAATAAACAGCCCTTCTGAAGCGCGATGTTCACCTCACCTTCCACCTCATTGCTCTGCCCTAATTGCAATCCAGGCCCCATATCACAGTGATCTAAGTTCCATTTAAGCCCCTGCGTACTCACACCCTCCACCTTACTCAAAGGCAGAAGAGAGAGAGACGAACCCACCGGCAACTCCGCATGAAAACCAACCCGCGATGTCACCCGGGTTAACAAACAGCCCTCCCCTTCAAAATCCAGCTTCATTTCAGCGGGAATCTCCATCGCAATCAATAGATTGGTCAGCATATGATCCAACCGCCTACCCAGCCCCCCGAGAATCACCAGCTCCGTAATGTCCTCAGGTAAAGCCCCTAATACTTTTTGGAAATCGGTCCGATCCTGTTCCGGAAAACGTTTAAGCTCCCACGAATCGGGTAGCAAACTCAGCTCTTGACTGTCAAAATCACCCGCCACCCATTCAGGACGAACCCCTGCCTGAAAACAAACCGCAGCCCCTCCATCCGCAGCAAAAACCGGCGCATCCTTCGCCAATTCCCGTATGCGATCAAAAGCAGGAGGCGCGCCGTTTAAGACCAGAATGGCCTTCATTTTTCTAAGCGACAAGCCCCTTGCGTGGCCTCAGTCACATAAACCGCAGGTTCCGAAACCGTTTCCCGCTGATACTTGGCCATAACATTTTTCGTGAAGGCCTCAACCGATTCCGAACGTACCAAGGCCACCGCACATCCCCCAAAGCCCGCACCCGTCATCCGAGCACCCAGACATCCGGGTTCTGATCGTGACAACATGACGATTTCATTCAGCGCATCATTACTCACTTCAAAATCATCCCGCAAACTGTCATGACTTTCGTTCATCAAAATCCCTAAACGCTCTGCATTCCCGGCCGCCATCACTTCCGCCGCTTCCAAGGTGCGTTGATCTTCCGTGATCACATGACGCGCCCGCTTCCGGGTCAACTCAGACAAAGCATCTGCTTTGGCGAAAAAAGTTTCAGGCTCTACATCGCGCAATAACTCCACCCCAAAAAAGGCGGCGGCTTCCTCACACTGCTGACGACGCTCATTATAAGCCGAATCCACCAACCCCCGACGCGTTCCCGTGTCCAAAATAACAACCTTCACCCCCTCAGGGAGAGGAACATGTTTGCCTTCCAATGAACGACAATCCAACAAATACGCGTGACCTTCCTGGCCACAAGCGGAGATCATTTGATCCATAATACCACAATTGACCCCCACCCAATTGTTCTCAGCCTCCTGACCCACCACTGCCATATCCACAGGATCCCAAGGAAAGTTAGACACTTCAGAAAACGCTTTCGCCGCCGCCAATTCAAGGGCAGCCGAACTGGACAACCCGGATCCGCGGGGCACATCCCCCATCATCACCCCTTCCCAGCCTTTCAACGGAAGATTGCGTTGTTTTAAATTATGAGCCACGCCCTTAATGTATTCCACCCAATGAGGTTTCTGATACGAGAAATCATCCAAATCAAAACTCGCGGTTTGATGAAAATCAGCCGACATCAATTTCACCTTTTGATCACCGCGATAACGAATCGCCATGACCATGGAGCGATTGATCGCCATGGGCAACACAAAACCACCATTGTAATCAGTATGCTCACCGATAAGATTTACCCGACCGGGTGCACGCACCAATTCATCGGGCTCTCCTCCGAAAAATTCTCTAAATTCCTGAATGGCTTTTTCTTGAATACTCATGCTTTCCCTATGAAATGAATTGCCGGAACAGGCAAATAAAAATGAAAATTATTCCTCTCCGCCTTCTGAGGATGCAGGCGCATCATTCACCGGAAGCTCAGGTTGTTCCGCATCAGCAGAAGCTTCACCTAATTGTCCAGAACGGGCTTTCAGCTCGAGCTCCCGTTGCTCCAAGTTCCGACGCATCTCCGCCATGCCAGGTAGCTCATCTAAACTCTTCAGCCCAAAATGCTCCAGAAATGCCTGAGTGGTACCATACAACCACGGTTTCCCCGGTAGCTCACTGCGCCCCACCACTTTTACCAAGCCCATATCCAAAAGATTCCGTACAATGGAATCTGCGGCGACACCGCGAATCGATTCAATTTGCGAGCGTTGTAATGGTTGCCGATAAGCAATAATCGACAAGGTTTCCAAGGCGGGTTTGGATAACTTCGCTGATTTTCCTTTTTCCAGCAATTCACGCAACCACGGCCCTGCAGCAGGCACATTACGCAATCGGAATCCACCGGCAATCTCCACCACTTCCAAGCCCAAACGGTGCTCAGTTAAATCATTGCGCAACTCCTCGAGAGCCGTCTCCACATCCTGCAACGTAATTTCAATGAAACTCGCCGCCACCCCTTCGTAGGCCTCTGCCGTACGCTTAAATACATTCAGCATCTGACGAAGCGTCAACGGCTCCTTGGTTGCGAACAACATCGCATTCAAGATTTCTTTGATTTCGGGGATCACCTCTGACTCGTTATGCATCCCCGTATTCCCCCAATACTTCATCCATGGGCTTTTCTTCCAAGGCCTGACCTTCCGCATCTTCTGCTTTGATCAATACAATGTCCGTAAATTCACCCGGCTCTTGCGCGGCCCGAAGTTGACGCATACGAATCAATTCCAAAATCGCTAGAAAAGTACACACCATTTCACTGCGCGAGCGCATGTCTTTAAACAACGCATGCAAACTCCTGCGTTTGCCTTTGCGCACAATCTCATTCATCAAGAAATCCACCTTGTCGGCAACCGTATACTTCTCAGCAAAAATCTCGGTCAACTCTTCATTCTGGGCACGCTTCAGAATATCACTGAAACTGCTCAACAAATCAAAAATGCTCACATCCCGCAGCGCTAAGCCCGAATCTTTGCCAATGGCCACGTGATCCCCTTCAGGGAAAAAGACATTGTGCTGAGACTCTTCCAATTCTTCCAAGGTGTTGGCCGCGTCTTTGAATTTTTTGTATTCCACCAACTGACGAACCAAATCCAAACGCGGATCTTCTTCATCCTCTTCCAATTCAGGACGCTCTTCCACCGGCAACAACATCCGACTTTTGATCAACATCAAGGTTGCAGACATCACCATAAATTCGCCGGCGATATTCAGGTCCAACATCCGCATCACTTTCATGTGCTCATTGTACTGATCGCAAATACGCACAATCGGAATGTCGTAAATATCGACTTCTTCTTTTTTAATCAGAAAGAGCAACAGGTCCAAGGGACCTTCAAACACTTCCAGTTTTACATTATAATCGTTGCTTTCTTCTGACATAATCCCTTACTCCAATCCCACAGCCCTGCGGGCAGCCGTTAATACGGGTTGTACGGCAGCACGGGCGCGTTGTGCACCTTCCCGCAACACATCATTTACATAATCAAGATCCGCTTCCAACTCGAGACGTCTGGCACGGAAAGGCTCCAAATGCGCCTCCGAAATATCCGCCAAGGCTTTTTTCGCGGCCCCATATCCCATACCACCCGCACGATACTGTTCCGCCAAAGCCGCCTGTTCCTCTTCGGTCGCAAACAATTTATAGAGCGCAAAAACATTACAGGTATCGGGATCCTTGGGATCTTCCAACGGCGTACTGTCCGTCACTACTTTCATAATGGTTTTACGGATTTTTTTGGTACTGCCAAAAATTTCGATGGTATTGCCATAAGACTTAGACATCTTCTGCCCGTCGATCCCCGGCACAATCGCCACCTCATCTTTAATAATGGGCTCAGGCAAACGGAAAACTTCAGCATCCACCTGACGGTTAAACTTGCCGGCCAAATCGCGCGCAATTTCCAAATGTTGTTTTTGGTCTTTGCCCACCGGTACTTTTTCAGCGTTCACACATAAAATATCTGCCGCCATCAACACCGGATAGGCAAACAACGCATGATTCGCATCCACCCCACGAGCCACTTTGTCTTTATAACTATGCGCCCGCTCCAATAATCCCATCGGACAAACCACACTCAATAACCAAGCCAATTCATGCACTTCGGGTACATCGCTCTGACGGTAAAAGGTGGTACGCGCAGGATCTAAGCCACAAGCTAAAAAATCCAAGGCCACATCCTGCGTGTATCCCCGCAACAACGCGGGATCCCGCGTTGTTGTTTGGGCATGGTAATTGGCGATAAACAGAAAGACTTCGTTCTCTTCCTGCAAAGCCAACGAAGGCTTCATGGCACCAAAATAATTTCCTAAATGTAATTTACCGGATGGTTGGATCCCCGTGAGCACTCTCATATGTCAAATTCCTGATCGTAGTATCTTAAAAATCGTGAAGATCAGGAAATTAGCCGATCACGAGGGATCAGGCAATGGAAAAGCGCGACCAGTTAGAGATCAACGCTTTCCATACCTGCACAAGCCCCTCAAGCCCCTCAAGCCTCTCCGGCCAATTCTTTCGACCGCTTGGCTGCCGCCAACGTTCCCGCCGTAATACCTGCCCCAACTCCCATTTCATCAAAACAGGTCAAGGCCGCAGCCGTGGTCCCCCCTTTGGAGGTCACACGCCGACGCAATTCATCCGCATCTAAACCCGTGTCCTCCATCAATTTTCCTGCACCCATAATGGTCTGCAACACCAATTCGCGGGCATGCACCGGATCCATCCCCAAATCCTCTCCAGCCTTGAGCATCGCTTCGATCAAATAAAAGACATACGCAGGTCCACTTCCAGACAAGGCCGTCACCGCATGTAAATCAGATTCTTCAACCACCACCGCTTTCCCCACACATTCCAAAGCCGTTTTGACCGCCTGCACATCCGCATCATCAGCCAAGCGACCCGGCGCAACGCCCGCCACCCCACTTTTCACCAAAGCAGGCGTATTGGGCATCACCCGAACCACTTTCACGTCTCCCCCCAAATATCCTTCCAAGGTAGGAGTGGTCAACCCAGCCGCAATGCTTACCCATCGCGCAGAAGTCGCCTTGCCCGCCAGCGGCGTCAACACCTCTTCCATTTGCTGAGGTTTCACACACAACCAAATTTCAGTCGCCCCCGAAACAGCTTCAAGATTGTCCGTAGAGGTGTTTACCCCATACATCTCATGCAATTCAGCCAACCGTTCGGCTCGAATATCGGTAACCACTACCGCATCCGAGGACACCACGCCAGCAGACAACATGCCGCTAAGCAAAGCCTCCGCCATATTGCCGCCACCTAAAAATACTGTTTTATTCGCCATAACTTAACTCCTTGTTCCAAAAATATCAGTTCCAACTCTTACCATGGTCGCTCCTTCCCGAATCGCCACTTCCATATCATGAGACATGCCCATGGATAAAAACGTTAACGGAAATCCCGTTTCTGCCGCCGCTTGATCACGTAAGTCCCGCAATTGCTTAAAATAGGGTCCCGCTTTTTCAGGATCCTCAGACAGCGGCGGAATCGTCATCAACCCCTCTACATTCAAATGCATACACTTGGCAGCCTCTTCCAATAAAGGAATCAAATCATCCGGTGCAATACCAAATTTACTCCCCTCTCCACTCACATTTACCTGCAATAAAATATTTTGCACCACCCCCTGCTCCCCCGCCTCTTTATTGAGGGCATGCATTAACTTCGCCGAATCCACACTGTGTATACACTCAAAACGACAATGAATGGCATGTTTCACTTTATTCGACTGTAAATGGCCAATTAAATGCCACTGCACCGCACCCGATAATTCAGGTTGCTTGATCAAAACTTCCTGAATGCGATTCTCTCCCAACAATAACTGCCCCGCAGTTACCGCTTCACGTACCGTTTCTACATCTTTTTTCTTACTGACCGCCAACAACTCCACTTCAGAGGGATCCCGACCACATTGCTCACATGCCCGTTGGATACGGGCCCGAACTTTTTCTAAATTATTAGCAATTTCACACATTTAAACGTTCACTCCACAGGTTATCAAAAGGAAAAGTCGGTTTTGATCGCCAAAACTCTTGTTCTTACTATATAAGGGCATCTCTTGACAGAGAAACGTTATTTGTCAGCCCATTTGCTGATTAAAAACAAAAAGTTATCGATAAACTCACTTTTCAGATAAAAGAACTGGACAGCCAGCCAGTGAGTCCGTATATGTTCCCGCCCTTGTCCCTCATAAAGGACACCTCTTTCTAAATCCTAACCCCTTTTCGTCATGGCTAAATCAGCAAAAACAAGAAAATCCGTCGCTAAAAAATTTAAAAGAACTGGCACGGGCAAACTCGTGTACCGTTCACCTGGTGCCCGTCACTTGCTGACCAGCAAAACCCGTAAACGTAAACGCAATCTTGGAAAAGACAAAGTAATGTTCGACGGTGACGCAAAACGTTACACATCCATTTGATCATTATTTAAGGAGTACATCACATGCCACGCGCAACTAACGCCCCCGCATCTCGCAAACGCCGCCATAACCGCCTGAAAAAAGCTCGTGGTTTCCGTGGTGGACGCAGTAAACTTTTCCGTACCGCAACTGAAGCCGTAGATCGCGCTGAATGCATGGCTACGGACCATCGTCGTACCCGCAAACGTGACTTCCGTCGCCTGTGGATCACACGTATTTCTGCAGCGGTAAAACCTTTCGACATGAATTACAGTACATTCATGAACGGCCTGAACAAAGCCGGTATCGAATTGAACCGTAAAATGCTGTCTGAGATTGCTATTCACGATCCACAAGGATTTGAAGGCATTGTCAATCAAGCCAAAGCAGCCCTCAACTAAGTCACCCTTCGTTAGGAACTCTTTTCACCTCGCCTCGGCGGGGTGTTTTTTTTGCCCAGAATTTAGAGCCCCCTCTCCCTCTCTCTAGGTAATCTCCGCGGACCTTCGGCCCGATCATTGTTTTGATCACATCGACCCAGCGCTACGCACTGGGCTGATATCTCCACGGACCTTCGGCCCGAATTCCCGTCACCTTACTATCCCCATCTCTTCGGGCCAAAGGTCCGCGAAGATACCAGCCCGGTCCAAGGAGCAACGCGACACAGGGCTGGGACAGGATCGATAACCAAAACCCACCCCACATCTTCGGGCCAAAGGTCCGCGAAGATACCAGCCCCGTCCAAGGAGCAACGCGACGCAGGGCTGGGACAAGATCGATAACCAAAACCCACCCCATCCTTCGGGCCAAAGGTCCGCGAAGATCACCTACATCATGAACAAGCTCTCCTCTATTCTTCTTCAGAATTTCAACT
This sequence comes from Kiritimatiellota bacterium B12222, assembly GCA_029719485.1. Lineage (GTDB taxonomy): Bacteria > Verrucomicrobiota > Kiritimatiellia > SS1-B-03-39 > UBA6053 > UBA6053. The sequence continues at coordinate 4,143,225 of CP120722.1, forward strand.
TAAACACTTAACTGCAATCCATCCCAAGCCATCTCCACCCCTTCAGGTAACTGGGGATTCAAGGCCTCATAATCCAAAGGACAGCCCATATGGGTGAGCAAAGATCGCTTGGCGTTGATACGCCCCAACCATTCTAAACTTTGCTCTAAACTTAAATGTGCGGGATGCGGCTCCACCCGCAAGGCATTTAAAATCATCACATCCAGGTCTTCCAACTGCGCCAACGCTTCATCCGAAAATCCAGAGCAATCCGGCACATATCCCAAACTCCCCGTATCGCCATCAATCCGTATGCCCACACAGTGCATCCCCGCATGAGGCACCTCAATAGGCGTAAAGGTCATGCTCCCTACCGTAACCGGATGTTGCCAGGGGGTAAAATGAATCAAGGGCACCGCAGTTCCGCCAGTGCGCGCCTGACGCACATAGGGATATAATTCAGATAGACGCTTCAAGACAGTGCCCTCAGCATATACAGGGAGTGGAGATTTTTGAATCCAACTAAAACGACGGACATCGTCCAACCCCATCACATGATCCGCATGCTGATGAGTAATAAACACCGCATCAAGCTGTTGAATTTGAAAACTCAAGGCCTGATCTCTGAAGTCCGGTCCCACATCCACCACCACGCTGTACGCATCATCCATAACCTGAATGCTGGAACGACGTCGGTAATTCCGGGGATGCGTATCCGTACAAACAGGGCAAGTGCAACCAATTGTCGGCACTCCATGCGACCAGCCCGTCCCCAGGAATTTCAGCCGGATCATGGCAATAAAGACGTCGCTTGCAATGCCAAAGCTGAGCGGTCCCGTTGCACCAAATACGAAACCACCACTTCCAAATTCACTTGAGACTGCTGCGCAATCACGAGGGCATTATTAATTGCCCTCTCTGCTTCCCCATACCGTCCCAATTCATAATAAATCTGTGAAAGCGTACTCCACAAATGATGACTCGTCGGCTGAATCACCTTCGCATCTTGCGCATACTCTAAGGCGGCATCCACGTCTTTGATTTGCAGATCTGAAGTCGTGGCCAACAACCAGGCCAAATTATTCAGACACTGAAAATTCATAGGGTTGGTTTCCAACACCGCCCGATATTCAACAGCCGCTTCCGCATGATTTCCCATAGCATACAAACTGTCTGCCAATGCCACCCGAATCCCACTCTCCTCCGGGCGCTCCGCCAAAATCTCTTTAAATATTTCGACAGACTTTTCAGGTTTGCCTTCCATCATAAATACATTGGCTTTCTGAGACTGGGCAATAAGTTCACGCCGAACGGGAGACACCACAAATTCCAAAGGCAATTGCTGCGGAATCCCGAATGCAGGCAACGGATCAAGCCCCTGCAAGGCCGCCTGCACATCCAACATTCCTTCAGAAGGTGCCACCCGCTCAGGAACGTACGGTAACTGATTGAGAATACTGACAGGCCGCTGTTGCGCAAACGCCAACGCGGAAAAGGAGACCAAATACAAGAGGAGATTTTTTTTCATGAGACAGGCGTAGCTTCAGATTGAGGACGGGGAGGTACCGGCGTCGCCGTAGGGAGAGGCGTGGGCGTGGGAGACACTGCGGTAGGAACAGGAGTAGGCGCGGGCATTTTTTTCAGCTCAATACGATCGGGTTGCACCCCGAGAACCTCAATTCCTGCCGGCACCAACACATTGACTTTACGTGAATTCCCCCCTTGTCCATCCGTACTTTCAACCGTCACAAATGCTTGTACCTTACGTATATCCAATTGATCCAACAACTGCGGACTCCCTTTCAAGTACACATCTACTTCAACAGGAATAGCCGTCAAAGGTACCGAGGTAAGCTTCCCTGCAGGATAGGTCAGCATCACCGGAATTTTACTGAATTTCCTCTCCACGGTGAGTCCGGCCAAGGTCACCCTCACAAAAACACGTGAAGGTTCAATTTTACCCACCCATTCAGGATGAGGTAACAATAAATCCACGCGTTGATCAAAACTTTGAATTTTGTCAGATAAATTAATAGGAACCGTTTGCAGCGAACTGATGCTTTCCAATAAATCCTCCGCCCCCACCAAGGTGCTCAAAGGAGGATCCACTTCAATCGCTTCAACCTTAAATCCTTCCGGAGGCGTCCCGGTTTGACTCACAATCACGGGCAACTGCTTGGACCCCTCCCGTCCCAACTGCAACTCCACCACCGAAGGCTCAATGGAGATGATACGGGTATTCCCACCCGTAAAACTTACCTGACGCGGAGACAATGTAATTATTTTTTCGGGTTCATAAGCCTCTGCACGCAAATCCACGTTCACCTGCACCGATTTACGGTCCAAGTTTGCAAGATCTTCAAGCGTCCCCCGAAAAGTCACCTGAACTTCATTGATGCTTTTATCCCGAATCGCCCATCCATCTGGATACAAAATACGTACAGGCACGTTCTTCACTTCCTTGTCGTTGTTGGTGATTTGCTTCACAATCACCCACGACAAAATTGCCAATACCAACGCCATCCCTTTTAATTTATAATTATGCAAAAGACGCAGCTTTCTCATAAACTCCGACTCCCGTGTTCCGAATCATTTAATCCCAAGGCCTGTAAATTTCCACTATCACTTCGTGGACTGGTTCGGGCCAGTACCGCATTCAACATCCGCTCCAAGCGCTCTTCATCCAAGCCCCGGCTTAAACGCCCTTTGAATGCCAAAGAAATATTCCCCGTTTCTTCTGACACCACCACCACCAAAGCATCTGTCTCTTCAGTGATCCCAATGGCCGCCCGGTGACGGGTACCCAAAGAGCGATGCAATTCTTCCCGCTGACTCAGCGGAAACACACAGCCCGCAGAAATCACCCGCCCGTCGCGAATAATCATGCCACCATCATGCAAAGGGCTTCGCGGAAAAAAGATACTGGTAATTAATTCAGGCAGCACCTTGCCATCAATCCTCACCCCGGTTTCCTCAATCGACTTCAAACCAATTGCGCGTTCCAGGGCAATCAAGGCACCAATTTTCTGACGACTTAACGAAGATACCGCCTTCACCAAAGGCGTCACCATCTCATTGGCATTGTTTTTTTTATGGGAGGAGGAACCTCCTAACATCCCAGGGCGCCCCAACTCAGCCAAGGCAATCCGGATTTCCTGTTGGAAAATAATCACAAAGGCCAAAACCAAGTTCACCGAAAAGGTTCGAAAAATCCAGTTCAAGGTGTGTAAATTCAAAAAGTAAGTCAGCGACAATACCGCCACAAAGGTCAGCGCCAAACCACTCAAAACCTGAGCACCTCGCGTTCCCCGCAATAATTTCAGCAAGTGATAAAAAATAATCCATAGCAATAAGATTTCGAACCACTCCGAAGGAGCAGGGAAATTAATTGCGCTGAGATCAAATGTATTCATAGACTGAGTTGTTGAGATGTTTTTTCTACCCTATCAAGAATGCGTACCAAATCGCAAGATTCGATCACATCATGAACTCGTAAAATATTCGCTCCGTGAAAAATGCAACTCGCAGCTCCCGCCAAACTTGCCGCCAAGCGATTATCCACCTCTCTCCCCGTCAATTCCCCCAACCACCGTTTACGGGAAACACCTAACAATAACGGATACCCTAAGCCCTTCAATCGAGATAGACCCGCAATCAAAGTCAGGTTATGCTCCAAGGTTTTCCCAAAGCCAATCCCCGGATCTAAACACAGTTGCTCGGGAACTACACCAGCGGCCAGTGCAGCCTCCACCCGTTCACTCAAAAATGCACCCACCTCTGCCAATACATCATCATAATGAGGTTGCGTTTGCATAGACGAAGGCGTGCCCTGCATATGCATCAATACCAACCCTACCCCCGTCCGTGCCGCCAAGGGCAGCATCCCGGGATCTCCCAGCCCAGCGCTCACATCGTTGATAATATCCGCACCAACCTCCACCGCAGCCTCCGCCACAGAGGCTTTAGAGCTATCAATCGAAATCAACATCTCCGGCAACGCCTTTCTTAATCCAGCAATCACAGGCACCACCCGCTCCTGCTCCTCCTCTGCAGTCACCGCCCGCGCACCCGGCCGCGTCGACTCTCCTCCAATATCCAGAATATCCGCACCCTCTGCAGCCAACTGACATCCATGCGCTATCGCAAGTGAGCTGTCCAAGAAAGCACCCCCGTCCGAAAAGGAATCAGGGGTGACATTCACGATCCCCATGACGAGGGGTCGTTGACCGGCATCATTTTTACGGACTCCGGTTTTCCATTGCATCGGTATTCTCCCGGCAAACGCCCTCTACGGGCCTGTGTGGTTTCTTATGCAGGTGGTGTAGATGAGGTTTCAGAGGAATCACTGTCGGGCGTTTCTTCTTTGACGATCGCAGGAGCATCCGCTTGATCAGCGGAGACGTCAGCCTCAGCGGCCACCGCAGGCTCTTTAGACTTCTCACCACGCTCTTCAGCTGTACGAATCCGATTGAACTCCACAATGTCTTTCACGTCGCGACCATCAATGGTTTCCTGCTTCATCAACATATCGGCCATGGTATCGAGCTCTACACGTTTTGCGGTCAGAATCCGCAACGCTTCTTCATGAGAAAATTTAAGTAACTTCGTCACTTCAGCATCAATCTTACGTGCAGTCTCCTCACTAAAACTTTGTGTGCGGCTGACTTCACGTCCCATCCACATGGTTTCTTCATTGTTGCCAAACTGCTGGGGACCCAACTCTTCGTTCATCCCGAATTTACAAATCATCGCCCGGGCAATTTGCGTCGCCCGTTCAATATCATTTGAAGCACCAGTTCCAATATCATTGAGCGCCAACTCTTCTGCAGCACGTCCGCCCATAAAACTCACCAACATGGCCTCCAATTTCTTTTTGCCATGAGTGTAGGAATCTTTCTCAGGCAACTGCATGGTAGACCCTAAAGAGTTGCCTCGGGGAATAATGGTTACTTTGTGAACAGGCTCGGCATGCTCCAGCTCTTGCATGACAATCGCATGTCCCGCTTCGTGATACGCGGTCGCCAGGTTTTCTTCGTCATCCATCATCAGACCCCGACGTTCACGACCAAAGCGCACTTTATCCCGCGCTTCTTCAAAATCTTCCGCCTGTACAGTGTTGGCACCGCGACGCGCAGCCGTCAACGCAGCTTCATTCACCAAGTTGGCCAAATCTGCACCACTGAATCCAGGGGTACCCTTGGCAACCACACGCAGATCTACGTCCGCATCCAATTTAATCTTCTTGGTATGAATCTGCAGTACTTTATCACGTCCATCCAAACTCGGCAGATCCACCATAATCTGACGGTCAAAACGACCCGGACGCATCAGAGCTGTATCCAACACATCCGGACGGTTCGTGGCGGCCACAATGATCACCCCTTCTTGGGTGTCAAAACCATCCATTTCCACCAACAAGGCATTCAAAGTCTGCTCACGTTCATCATGTCCACCGCCCATGCCACTGAAGCGACTACGGCCCACAGCATCAATTTCGTCGATAAACAAAATACATGGCGCATGCTTCTTACCTTGCTCAAACATGTCGCGTACCCGGCTTGCGCCTACGCCGACAAACATTTCAACAAAGTCAGAACCACTGATACTAAAGAAAGGCACATCCGCTTCACCCGCAATGGCTTTGGCCAACAAGGTTTTACCTGTTCCGGGAGGACCGGAAAGCATCACGCCCTTAGGAATACGTCCGCCCAATTTCTGAAATTTCTTCGGATCACTCAGGAATTCGATGATTTCTTCAACTTCTTCTTTCGCTTCATCAATACCCGCCACGTCGTCAAACGTGATCTTATTGGTATCCTGCGTCAACATTTTCGCCCGGCTCTTGCCAAAGCTCATGGCGCCTTTGCCTGCAGATTTCATTTGGCGAAGGAACAGGAAGTAAATCAAAACCATCACAAAGATGAAGGGACCAATGGTCACCAAAATATCCGTCAAGACCGTATTGCGTTGTGCAAATTTATAGCCTGGAACTTTTTCTGATAAGAAATCGATCACATTCTCAGACAGGGCTACCGGCACTTTGTGTTCAAGTGGATCGCCCTTATCATCCAAGGTCTTCATTTCGACCAACAACTCATCCAAGCCTGCACCATTGTCATAGACCACGACTTTGGAAACCTTGCCATCGTTGACGTAGCCCACAAAGGTAGGTTTGTAATCAATTTCTTTGATTTGCTTACGGTTAGATTGCGCTAAGCTGAGGAAAACCAATACCAAGGCCATGAAAATCATGATCGCAGCAAAATTTTTCGCAGGCATACGACCTCCAGCAGGAGGTGTCGGTTTTTTAGCAGGAGATGGAGGGGGGGTAGACGGTTCTTCGCTCATATATTGTAAGGTGGTAAAGGGATCACGTAAGCTAACAGCGAATGATATAAAATCAACCGCAATTAAGCTAAAGTCCGCTTTCAAAGCGGGTTCTAAAAATTAATCAAGCACTGTGGGCACTGTGAGAGCGACCTTTGGCCTGGGTGTCCGCAGGTAAAAGCTCTTCAGGAGGTACAGTCTTCAACATTTCTTTCCAAGGTTTTCCTTGGGGAAATGAAATGGTGTCATCTTTCGCTTTGGCTAAAAGATCCACTGCAAATAAACGAGGATCCGCATCTCCCCAACTTTGTTCAAGGGTAATGCGAATACCTTGAGCTCTCTTCTGCAAGGGAATCTCAAGCAAACGTTTACGATTGTTTTTCAGATGAGAAACGGTTTCCCATTGACCATCGCCACGATCCAATTCAATGCGTAAATCACGCACCAATTCAGCCGGCATCGCATGCTGACGAGCCTTGAGGGGATACTCACAGGCCATCTTTTTGCTTTGCGACAAATTGCTGTCCAACACCAAACGCAGACCCGGGATTTCCCGTTCGGAGCCCCATTGCAATTCCAAGGCACCACCCTCAGCCGTCTGCCAAGCATGGTCTTCGTCCTTGCGATTACGCTCCATACCATCCAAAATGCTTTCGAGGTTCTGACCATCACCCGACAAACGGGCATCAAACAAGGAAACGTCGGGTTGACGCAATTTGCCCGGCAACCAGCAGTCATCATCCATCAAGGTTTGTTGCAGTTCAGCCAAATGCTTTTCATAAATGCCACGCGGGCTGCAACTGTGCTTCACACAAAGTGCCGCCGCCGTACCTGCCGCCTGCCCCATGATCGAACAAGTGCCCATCACCCGTGTGGAGGACATGGCCGAATGGGTCGCAGAGATATTTCGACCCGCACATAACAAGTTGGGCACATTCTTCGAATACAAGCTCCGATACGGAATGCCATAGGGCGTTGGCGCAGGATGATAAATGGTGGGCGCGCCGGGATACAACAGTCCGGCCGGATGATGATCGTCCATCGTCCATCCCCCATACGCGACAATATCTTCAAAATCCCCACCGCCTTCAATGTCATGCTGGGTCAACATGTGATCTCCCACATATCGACGACTCTCCCGCTTCCCGGGCAAACTACCCACAAAGTGCAAAGCCCAATTCGCCGCCATTTCTTTCTCAGGCGCATAATTCTTAATGTAATCCCACACCCCGTAAGCCGTGCGATACAAATCATCCCGAATGCCTTCAGCATCACGAATCGTATCCTGAATCCCCCCCAATTCCAACCACCAGAAATTTCGGCCATTCACCCCATGAATACGATTCGGCAAATCATCGGGACTTTGAATTTTATAGGCCCAGTCCGGAGGCGTGAAAGGCTGCTCCTCCTCCGTACGATGCAACTGAATCAATAAACTATTGCCCATGGTGCGGTCATCACCGATCTTTGGCGCAACCTCTTCGCCAAACTCTTCGCGCGCTTCACGCCCAATCCGGTGCAAGGCCCCACTCGCCGCCGCCAAAATACTATCGCCAGAGCAATCAATAAACTGACGCGCCGAAATCACGATCCGCGTTTGCGAAGTCATTTGCCATGCCTCTACCGAGGTCATCAAACCATCAGACATCGAGGCGTTGGTACAGGTGGTGTTCAACAATAGAGTTAAATTGGGCTGATGAGCCGCATGCCCCCATAAAACCGTGTCCCAAATAGAGAAATCTTTTCCCGGATTCCGAAACTGATTCTCGAGCTGGATTTCTTCCAAAATTCCCGCCTCTTTGTTGTGCTCCCCATGCGCACCACAAATCCACATCCGCACCTCCGAAGAAGCATTCCCTCCCAAAACAGCACGATCATGAACCAAAACCGTTTTCGCCCCACCTCGCGCCGATGCAATCGCAGCACAAAGACCAGACATTCCCCCTCCAACTACACACACATCTGTATCAATCTTGTCGCCAAATAAATCGGGTTTGTTAATTTCTCTCATTGTTCATTTACGGGTTAGTTAAAAAATTCTGAAGGGCGCGACATCCAAACTGGATACTTGCCAAAACCCCATACTTTGATGTAAAGGAAACAGATGTCCATACAAAAATCATCTTTCGGCACTCATCCCGACGGTTCCACCGTCGACCTCTTCACTCTTGAAAACGGCAAAGGCCTTCGTTGCGCCATTATGACCTTGGGAGGGATCATCACTGAACTGCATGTGCCGGATCGGAATGGAAACAGCGCTGATATCGCTTTGGGCCTCCCCACCTTGCAAGATTACCTCAATGGACATCCCCACCTCGGTGCTCTCACCGGTCGGGTCGCCGGTCGCATCAACGGCGGAAAATTCACCCTCGAAGGCAAAACCTACGAGCTGGAATTAAACGATCCGCCCAACCATCTCCACGGAGGCCCCGAAGGTATCGACAAACGCAATTGGAAAGCCAGCACAGATGACTCTGATCCTGCAAATCCGACCTTGACCCTCAGCTACCACAGCCCCGACGGCGAAATGGGCTACCCCGGCAATGTCGACTTTACGGTCACCTACAAACTCAGCGACGACAACGCCTTGGAAATTCACTACCAAGCCAGCACTGACGCCCCCACCCCCCTAAGTCTGACCAATCACAGTTACTTCAACCTTAAAGGAGAAGGCAGCGATGATCTAGAAGGTCACAGTTTGCAAATCTACACCGACACCTACATCCCCAAAGATGATATAGGTACCCTCAGTAACACCCCCACTTCAGTAGCAGGCACCCCCCACGACTTCCGCAATGCCAAAAGCCTCAAAGCCTTCGCCGATTTGGGTCAGCACGGAGAACATTACGTCTTACGCTCTGCCAATAGCAGCACCCCCGAAAAAGCTGCCGAAGTTATCGAAAGTCACAGTGGCCGAAAAATGGAAGTCTTCACCACCACCACTGCCGTCCAACTCTACACCTCCCAAACCTTGGGCGAAGCCGAGGTCACCGGAAAATCAGGTAAACGCTATCGCGATTACAGCGCCTTTTGCTTGGAGTGCCAAGGATACCCCAACGCTGTAAATGCACCCGAGATTGAAGACATCATCGTGCGCCCAGGTACACCCTATCACCAAAGTACCCTCTATCGCTTCAGCGCTGTTTAAAAAATAGCGCTTATTGCTCAGCCGCCGACAGGCTGAGCTGAATCGGATACTTCACATTGTCGTGCGCATAAGCATACCCCACCGTGATGCTATTTCCATTTTTAATGTGGAGCTCATCTCGGGGGAGCAACTTAAACAATTCGAAATAGGTTTGTGCGGGTCCCGCACTTTGGTTGGATTCCTTTAACAGCACACCCTTTTCCGTGTTTTGCACCTGAAAAGACACCCGCCCCCCATGCTTCACATCTAGACGTAGCATATGTGTGACCTTGCCCACTTCCAAAGTGATCGTGCTAGGAGCACGCCCTAAATAGGCAAAAGAGATGAGGTCAGGCTTTACAGAAATCAATTCAAAGGCCGCCACAGCCGGTGGTTCTTCCGCGAAAGAAAACCAAGCGGCCCAACTCAACAAACATAAACAGAAACGACACATCATAAAAACCTACTGGGTTAGAAATAAAACAGAATGCCCGTGGTGATTTGATATTGAGTGGTCCATTGATTTTCATCCCGCCACTCCAAGCCCGGCTCCACCTCCCACACCACAAAATCCCCATGCAACGCCTTCCGGTAGACAAAGGTAGCTTGGTATTTTGTCGTATCTTCATCCTGAAAAAATACTGAAGCATTCACACCGTAGCAACGCAAGGCATCATTGAAGGACTGATTTTCCCCGCGTCGATCCTCTTTAAGCAGATCAGGAATAGATCCAAAGGATAAGGTCTGTTGCCACTCCATCCCCTTCGTAGTTTCAGAAATGCGGCCCGCAGTCAACGAACGGAACACCCAACGATCTTGATCACCCAACCAAGTATAACCCTGCAACTGCGTTAAGCTGCCAAATTTATCCTCATTTTCCCAAAAAAACCGTTGTTCAAAGTTATAATCCCAGTCTCCAAAACTCCAACTCGGCCGCCACCCGACCCGGAAGAAAATCTCGGGATACCATTTGGTGTGAATCCCCACATCGGTATATAAATCGATTTTCTTCATCGTTTTTTCAAGACCCACAGACCACCCTTTGTTGTTCCGATCCACTTCATCGGTACCCGGTAAATCATCATCATATGAGTTCTGCACAAATACACTGAAACGATTTTCAAAATTGGGCAGGTCTACTTTAATCTTCAGTTTGGGATCCAACTTCTGACTCCCATTGGGCCCGGATAAAAACTGATATTTCAACCCCAAGAATAATCCTGTCACAGGAGGTTGCATCACATCCGAATCTTCATATCCCGCCAAACCATGATCAATCAAATGCAGATGACTGCGCACCCGAATCGGTACATTTTTATCCAAATAATCTAAACGGGAGCGTAATCCTGGAAACTTATCAGGACGATGATCCAAAGGAAAAGGCAACTCCTTCGTAATCGGATGCAACACACTTCCTCTATAAACCGGCACAACGGGTTCGGTTCTCGGAAAATCATCATGCTGATAATCTTTACCAATCCACCCTGCAAAAAAATCCAACAACTCAACTGTCGAAAATCCTACATCAGCTCCAATCACCAACAGATGGACAGAAGCACCAATTTCCGAGTACTCATAGTCGGGAGGATGTGGCAACACATCTGAAGCATCCACCCCCAACAACACCACCCCTCGTTTTTCCTCCAACCCCATCAGAGCAGGGAACATCACTTTCTCTCGAGGTCCGGGCAACCCCAAATAGACATTCTTCGAATTCCCCCCGTAAAATGAAAAATCATCTGTAAAGCGCGCCCCAACCCCAATCCCCGGCCCCACCTCAAGTCGTAAGCGGAACATATCCACAAAATCAAACACCCGATTGGGTAAATACCACAGCGTTTTTGAGATCCACCCCGGTTTCGCGACCTTCTCCTCCATTTCCACAGGCGCCGACTCCAATACAAAAGCTTCGATCATAGCTTCAGATTCCGCAAATGTAGTACACATCAGCAGCAACCAAACTATCAAACCGGCGAATCGAAAACGCATTTCAACCCTCTTAAATAAATGTTCGAAAAATACCAGAGTCCACTCTGGTTATTCTTCCCTCTTCACTCTACCCCACTTTTTTGAAGATTAGCCCCCAAAAAGACAACAGACATGTAGCCTACAAGTAAAAAGGCGACCCGGAGGTCGCCTTCATTCACTAAAAAGATCTTCAAAACTTAGCTGTCTTGCGCTTTTTCTTTACCTGTACAAGTTTTGGTGGAGGAATCACACTCTTTGCTATCTGCGCCTTGAGCAATGACTTCTTTTTCAATCGTATCTGCAGTTTTTTTAGAGGATTTGCTGCTGCAGGATGACCCGCAACCACTTCCCGCATAAATAGATCCGGCAAGTGAGAGGGCAAATAAGGTGACAAGTACTTTCTTCATGATAACGATTTCCATTGTGAGGGTTAAACTGACGACACTATACGTAAAACATATCGCCAAGAACATCATAGACCCAGGATGGCCTATCGTGTTCAAAATTAGATCCTTTATGTTCAGCCCGCCACCCCTCAGTGAGGGAACGCCCCATCCGACAGGAAATAGAAACCCATGCAAGCAGAGCGGATCTAAGGTATTTTAGTTTGACGGGACCCTGAAAGAGCTTATGAATTTGAACTTTCCACTTTTATTCCCCCACAACCATATAAGGACCCTCATGAACATCAAAACCACAACCCTTTGCTTATCTCTCGTATTCGCAGCCACAGCATCACATTCGTTGTTCGCCGACGCAGCCGCTCCAACAGCCGAAGTGGTCACGAATGCCCCCGAATTCCTGTTTGTCCAAAATGCAGAATTTGGTTCCTTTGCAGACGGACGTCTCACCTTCAAAGGCAATGCACCTGTCATTTTCTTCTCCGACCGTCCTTATCGCGTTACCGGCCACGCCAAACTCCAAGAATTCATCGACTCCTGGGACTCCGGTGAAGGCAGCTTTGCCCAAAACCCACCCAATGCCGTACTTTCAATTCTTGGCGATGAGGTACAAAGCTTTGTCGTCGTACTTTCAGATCCACAATTGACTGCAGAGAGTGTCTCTTACAAAGTAGATGTAGAAGAAGGCAACATCCCTGCGGAATTCAAGGACGCCTCTCTGTTTATCGACAATGAAGCATGGGCCGCTGTAGGGGGGATCGTCGCAGGTCGCGCAACTGCACGTCGTTCGCAAGAAAGAGAGGCCGCTGCCTATAGCCAAGGTCAGTTATCTGCACAACAAAGCACCGCACCTGCGGCCGTAGCGCCTGCACCTGCGCCCGCCCCTGCACCTGCAGCCGCTCCCGCAGCCTCCAGCTCCACGCCCGAGCAACAACTCGCCCAGCTGAAACAAATGCTCGACAACGGCTTGATCACCCAAGACCAGTATAACGCCAAACAAAAAGAGATTCTGGCCAATCTCTAAAACCCAAACCGAGGCAGCCGGTGCGCGCCCCCTCCATAGGGCGCCCACGTTAAATCTGCTGCAGACCATGAGGGGACAGACCACGATGACAGCACATCGTGATCTGCCCCCCTTTTTTTTGGGGCCTCCCCCCCCATCACCCCCATACAGCTTTCGAGTTCACCGGGGAACTTTTCCCATAAAGCTTGCGAAGACCCTACTTACCCATTAGCCAATGGCCCCTGTGAACACCCATCCTCCACGCATCAAAACCCTCTATCCAGAAGCCTTACCCGTCAGCCAACGTCGCGAAGAGCTTCTGCAAGCCATTCGTGACCATCAAGTGGTCATCGTCTGTGGCGACACCGGTTCCGGAAAAACCACCCAACTCCCTAAAATGGTGTACGAGGTGGTGGGAGAAAAGAATGGGCGTATTGGCGTAACCCAACCCCGCCGCCTCGCCGCCACCAGCATGGCCGCCCGTGTAGCCGAAGAATGCCAAGTAAACTTGGGACAAGAGGTAGGAGTGCAAGTCCGCTTCCAAAACCGCACCAGCCCCCATACCCGCATTCAATTCATGACCGACGGGCTCTTGCTGGCACAATTACCCAAAGATCCTGATCTTCGTGGCTACTCAGCCCTTATTATCGACGAAGCGCATGAACGCAGCCTCAACATTGATTTCATTTTAGGCTGTCTCAAAAATTTACTCCCCCGACGTCCCGACCTCAAAGTTGTCATCTCTTCCGCAACCTTAGACGCAGAACGTTTTTCAGAATTTTACACCCATGCCCCCATTATCGAAGTCGAAGGTCGCCTCTTCCCTATTCAAGATGAATGGTTTCCTCCCGATGAAAATCGCGACCTCTCCATCCAAGACCAAGTGCTCGAAGCCCTGCAACATCTCGACCAAAATCATGGCCCCCTCGACACCTTGGTTTTCCTCCCCGGTGAACGCGAAATTCGAGAGTGCACTAAAAAGTTGACCGGTCGCTATCAGCACAGCGCGGATATCTTACCCCTCTTCGCTCGCCTCGGCACTTCCGACCAGCAAAAAGTCTTCTCAGGCGGATCCCGCCGACGCATTATTCTTGCCACCAATGTGGCCGAAACCTCCCTCACCCTTCCCGGCATTCGCGCCGTGGTCGACACCGGACAAGTCCGCGTCCAACGCTTTCATCCCCAGTCCCGCATTCAACGCTTGGTCACCGAACAAATCTCCAGAGCCTCCGCCAGACAACGACGCGGACGCTGTGGCCGCACCGGCCCCGGAGTGTGCATTCGCATGTACACCGAAGAAGCTCTCGAACGCGCTGGAGATTATCAAGACCCCGAAATTCGCAGATCTTCCTTAGCCGAGGTCATCCTGCGTATGGCCGTCTTGGGCCTCCCCCCTATTCAGGAATTTCCCTTTATCGATCCCCCGCGTGGTGCCGCCGTCTCTGAAGGCTACCGGACCCTCTTTGATATCGGTGCCATGACCAAAAAGCGAGCGCTCACCCGACGTGGGCGTCAGCTCGCCACCTTCCATCTCGACCCTCGCCTCGCCCGCATGTTGGAGGAAGGCCACACAGAAAAAGTACTGCCAGCCGTTTTAGTCTGCGCAGCCTTTCTCTCCATTCAGGATCCACGCGAACGGCCGGCCGACAAGGCCGAAGCGGCCGACAACGCGCATGCCAGCTGGAAAGATCCCGAGTCGGATTTCCTCGGTGTTCTCGCCATGTGGAATGATATCTGCGCCGCCTCCACCAGTCGCAGTAAACGCACCCGCTTTTGTCGCCAGCATTTTCTGCATCCCCGTCGGGTGGAGGAATGGTTAAATTTGGTCGATGACCTACGCGAAACCTGCCAAAATCATAAATGGGACGTCCCCCGCTCCATTGGCGAACTGGAATTGCTCGATACCGATGGACTTCACCGCTCCATCTTAGCCGGAGTCCCCCGGTCCATTGGCGAAAAAGAAGAAAACCAACACTACCGCTCCGCCGGCGGACAAACCTTTCGCATCTTCCCCGGCAGCGCCCTCTCCAAAAAGCCACCTTCCTGGGTAATGACCTTTACCCTGCTTGAAACCTCTCAACTCTTTGCCAGAGAAGCTGCCCACATCGATCCCGAATGGGTAGAAGAGGTCGCCGCCCACCTGTGTAAATATCAATACGAACGCCCCACTTGGAATCCCAAACGGGGATTTGTCGAAGCCGAAGAAAGGGTCAGTCTCGGACAACTCACCCTTCGCTCAGGTAAACGGGTCCATTACGGCCGTATCGACCCGGCCGCCGCCCGCGACATTTTCATCCGTGACGCCCTGGTGCCCGGAAAATTACAGCTCCGGCATCCCTCATGGAAAAAATACCTCAAACAACTCAGATCACTCGATAGTTGGGAGCAAAAACTGCGTCGCCCCGGTTACTTTTTAGGAAGCGATGTGTTTGAACAACATTTCAAAAACATCCTTCCCGACTCCATTTGCACCCTCAAGGATTTTGAAAAATGGATCCCTGATCAGCGCTGGGTTCCTGAACTTAAAGATTTGTTGGGCGGTGAGGCATTACAAGAAAGCGATTATCCGGATCACATCGAGCTCAAAGGAATTCGCATCAAGTTGAGCTATCGATATCAACCCGACGATCCAGAAACTGACGGACTGACTTTTGTGATTCGCGAACAAGATTTATCCGCCGTTCCCAATGAATTGGCAGAATGGACCCTCCCCGCATGGCTTCCGGAAAAAGTAGAATCCCTCATTCGCTCTTTAGACAAACCCCTGCGCATCCAATGTAACCCCATAAAAGTTTGTGCAAGTGAAGCCATTACCTGGTTCCATCAAAATCACTTCGTCTATACCCACTCGCTCCGGCAGGCCTTGGCCGCATTTTTAGCCGCCCGACTGGACTGTATTTTAGCGGCACCCGATTTAAATCCTGACCAGCTCCCCGGATATCTCAAAAGTAAAATCGCCATCACCGATCGCGACGGCAAAGTCATCTATCGTGGTCTGCGTTTTCCCGGACAACAAGAACTTCCCAAAAACAAAAAATCACATCCTCAAGGACAACAATTTCCGTGGATGATTTCAGCCTGTACGCAATGGCCCACACTCCCCATTCCGGAGAGCGTTGAGATCAAAGGGCAACGCCACTGGCCTGCGCTGGCCGATCAAGGCAAAGACTGCGCGGTCAAGCTATATCCCAACGCTCTCGAAGCACAAGCCGCCTGGAAAGGGGGCATCTTGAGACTCTACAAACTACAAGAAACGGATCGTTTCCGTTATCTGCAAAAACAACTGCCTTTACCCACGCATTTGCAACTCGAACTTTCCCTGCTTCCTTCCCGGGGAGAAAACGCGCTCGAAGATTTGATCGACAGTATTTTATCCACCGCACTCCGCCTCGATCAGTCCATCCCCACCACAGCCGAAGAATTCAGTGCCCGATGCGAATCCGCCAGAGGCGAGTTGTTTGAGATCGCCCAAGACACCACGCTGGCCCTGGGCACCCTGCTCAATGAACGAAGCAAGGTACAAGACCAGTTGGCCCAGCTACAGGACAGTCATGTCCAACCTGATTTGGAACTACAAGCCGCCACCCTGTGGTATCCCGGCTGGTGCGCGGACCCCGAAAATTTAACCCGCTATCCCAAATACCTCAAAGGGATGGAAATGAGGATACAACGTGCCAAACAAGACGCCTCCAAAGACCACCAAAAGTGGACAACCCTGCAACCGGCACTGGATCAATTGTCCACAAATGCAGCCCGACTCAGCCCGCGCCAATTGAGAGCAGCCTTCCTCAAAATTCAGGAATTACGCCTGGCCATTTTCGCTCCAGAATGCCGTCCCCACGAAAAGATGAGTGTGCAAAGATTTTCCAAATGGATGAACGAACAGAGCTAAAATACTCTGGGTAAACTTTCAAAGTTAAGTGGAAATTACCAACTTGACGAAGCTTACAAACAATCATTTTAATTACTATTGCGTAGGGGTTGAAGGGTGCTAATATCGCCCTACCCATCTCTTATATCCTTTCGGACCCCTACATGAAAAAAATTCTCGTTATCGATGATGAAGAACCTATTCTCAGGCACTTTCGTGATCTGTTAAGATTGTTGCAATACGAACCCATCACCGCGAACAACAGTGATGAAGGATATGATTTGGCAAAAGACCCTGATGTGACCCTCATTATCTCGGATTTATGCATGCCGGGGACACGTTCAGAAATCGAGCATATTGAAGCACTTAGAGCCGCTCGTCCCGACATCCCCATGGTGGTGATTTCAGGGTATCCCACCCCCAACATCATGCAACGCTGCGAGGAACTAGGGGTTTCAAACTTCCTCACCAAACCCTTTGAGTTGTCCTTTATTTCTTCGGTTTTGGAAGAACTCTTGCCTGATGATCCGGATAACGAACCCGAGCTCTAGACCGAACGAGCCCTAAAAAAGGCACCCCGCCACAAGCCCCCCGCGATGAATCCATACTTAACGATTCATCCGCCCTTCCCCTTGATCCGGCCTCACCTCTCCCAACCATTCCCCCGCCAGATACACCGATCCCGCCACACAACCAAAATCGGCATCTCCCACCCATCGCGCCACATCCGCTTGAACTTCTTTTAACGGAGCCACCTCCGCTTTCACCCCGTACTTTTCGGCCAACTTACACAGTTTTTTTGCAGGAATCGCCCTGTCGGTTTGAAGATCCATACAAACACAAGACCTTAAAACAGGGGCCATGACTTTGATAAACCCTTCAGGATCTTTGTCCGCCAAACCAGACCAAAACAACACCCCTTTCGCTTTGAATCCAAACAATTCTTGAAGCATGACTTTTAACGCTTTGGCGCCGCCTGGATTATGCGCCACATCCAAAAGTACAGCAGGGTCCTTAGACAAAACCTGCCCCCGTGCAACCCAGTCTACCTGTTCAACAGCAGGCTTCACCCATGACGAGTCACCATCCAAGCCCAATAATTCAGACATCAATTCCATGGCCGCCACTGCGGTGCATAAGTTTTCCAACTGAAATGCACCTAACAAGGGTAAGGTCACCACCCCATAATCAGCTGAAGTACCCGACAAGGTGACCCTTTGCCCTTCGAGCGTCTGCTTCCGACCCGAAACGGAAACCGCATCTGTCGCCAAACGACATGGACATCCCAAGGCCTCAGCCTGATCCCGCAAAACCCGAAGCGCGGCGACTTCCTGAACGCCAATCACCACCGGACGCCCCGCTTTCATAATCCCCCCTTTTTCCATCGCAATTTCTTCAAGCGACTCCCCTAAGAACCCCATATGATCCAAATCCACTCGCGTAATCACAGACAACAAAGGCTCCACCACATTGGTACAATCCAAGCGACCACCCATCCCCGTCTCGAGCACTGCCACCTGTACCCCCGATTGTGCAAACGCCAAAAAACTCATCGCAGTTAAGGTTTCAAAAAAGGTAGGTAAACGAGACAGCGAATGCTCCACCGCCTGAATCTGATCCAAGAGATCATAAAATACCTCATCCGCCACCGGTTGCCCATTGATTCGAATGCGCTCATTTACTTTCACCAAATGAGGAGAGCTGAACAAGCCCGACGACAATCCCAAGGCCTGAACTGCAGATTCTAACCACGCACAAGTGCTCCCCTTGCCATTGGTTCCAGCCACATGAACCGACAGAAATTGACGCTGTGGATGCTCCAAAGCCTCCAAAAGCTCCCACATCAGCCCCAAACCCGGTTTAATTCCAGCATGGGTGCGCGCAAATAAAGCCCATAAACGTTGATCTCTTGGTTGATTCATGCCCCAAACAATACGCCGGGTTTGCGCCTCCCGCAATATCTAAATGTATAGTAAATAATTCCCGCACAGTTCCCACTCAGAGAATAATCAAAAACCTCTTCATATCTTTACTTGCAATCTTCCAAAAGATGACTATGACTCCCCCTGTTCGGAGAGTAACTCAGTCTGGTAGAGTGCCTGCTTTGGGAGCAGGACGTCGCAGGTTCGAATCCTGTCTCTCCGACCATTTTTCCCTGTCATCAGTGTTGAGACAGGAGGCGAACCTGCGAAGCAGGTCGAACCGGAGCGAAGCGGAGTAAGCGCAATGTATTCCCATTGCGAGTGAAGCGTAGCGAAACGTCAATCCTGTCTCTCCGACCATTTTTTCCCTGTTATCATTGTCGAGACAGGGGGCGAACCTGCGAAGCAGGTCGAACCGGAGCGAAGCGGAGTAAGCGCAATGTATTCCCATTGCGAGTGAAGCGTAGCGAAACGTCAATCCTGTCTCTCCGACCATTTTTTCCCTGTTATCATTGTCGAGACAGGGGGCGAACCTGCGAAGCAGGTCGAACCGGAGCGAAGCGGAGTAAGCGCAATGTATTCCCATTGCGAGTGAAGCGTAGCGAAACGTCAATCCTGTCTCTCCGACCATTTTTTCCCTGTTATCATTGTCGAGATAGGGGGCGAACCTGCGAAGCAGGTCGAACCGGAGCGCAGCGGAGTAAGCGCAATGTATTCCCATTGCGAGTGAAGCGTAGCGAAACGTCAATCCTGTCTCTCCGACCATTTTTTCCCTGTTATCATTGTCGAGACAGGGGGCGAACCTGCGAAGCAGGTCGAACCGGAGCACAGCGGAGTAAGCGCAATGTATTCCCATTGCGAGTGAAGCGTAGCGAAACCTCAATCCTGTCTCTCCGACCACTATTTAGCCCTGTAAACATATCTGTTTGCAGGTTTTTTTAGTTTTTATAGATCCTTATTTTCTCAAAACAGGATCCCGCACCTTTTCATCCCCCGGCCGGAGCCCTCCTCTCCAACTTTTAAGAATGCGGGTTCTTTTTTTGACTTTACATGCGGATGTTCATAGGTAGATCTTTATCTTTAAAGAATAAAGATATAGTAGATAAACGACTGACAGATCCCACCCCCTGCAGCTTCCCCTCGAGAACGTCTGCCCCATCATCCCCCATAAGAATTTCACAGTTTAGATCCCCCCATTGAGAAAACAGACATGAAAAAAAAGAGACCTCATTTACAGGCAGTTATTGCGAGTGTACTGCTGTGTAGCCCGATAACTTTGGCACAAGCCCCCAACAAAGACATCCAGATCCAACCTTACCTGGAAAGCTTCGAAAATACCCAAGGCTTGAATAACTGGGAAATCCTCGGACAGGTGCACACACAAACAGGCGATGCCATGAAAGGTCACAGCTCCCTCCGCCTCTCCCGCAGTCTCCAAGATATCAACGAACCGGCCTCAGCCTTTTCCCCACCTTTTACCGCCACTCCCGGGGTATGGACCCTCTCCGGGGCCTCCCGTGCAAAAATTCACTCTCCAGACAACTCCTATCACGGAGCCGTTCATGTGAGCTGGATGGATGAAAACGATACCCTCTTGGAACGACAAAGCATTGGAGAAACCTACAACCAATCCCATTGGCGCACCTTTAGCAAACAGCTTCGCGCCCCACAAAACACCGCAAAAGGTCGCTGGGAATTTGAGCTACGAAAAACCTACGGATGGGTTGAGGTGGACGATCTCAAAGCCGTACGCAATGCCAAACAACCCAAAGAAGTGAACGTGGAGCGCGTGGTCATTAGCGCAGACGCCACCGGCACCCTCTTCCTGCCCGAACAGCCTGTGATTTTGCATACCCAAGTGTACAGTCAGAAGGCCCTCACCGATAACGCCCGACGCGTCAGCTATGCCATTACCGACTACTGGGGCGCTGAATATCTCAGCGGGGAGCTTACGCTAGAGCAGGGCTCCAAGCAGGATGGCGGGTTCACCTACCAAGCCTCTCTGGATGCCTCCGCAGCCCCACTTCCCTTAAATAAGTACTTTGCCATCACCATGATCG
Organism: Kiritimatiellota bacterium B12222; assembly: GCA_029719485.1. GTDB lineage: Bacteria > Verrucomicrobiota > Kiritimatiellia > SS1-B-03-39 > UBA6053 > UBA6053. The sequence continues at coordinate 4,163,883 of CP120722.1, forward strand.
TCGATCCCGATGGCGAAGCCGTTCAAGGCTTCCGCTCCTTTGCCCGACTTCCCGAAGCCCCATCGCATCAATACGCACACGAACAGATCCCCTTTTCTCTGCGCAACTGGGATCCCCGCGTGGCCAACTATGTCGACATCGCTTCCCGCATGGGATTCCGTACCGTCAACTCCTGGGGCGATTACAGCCCCGAGAAACCTGAAGTGGCCGACATTTATCGCGCTGATGAATTCATCAAATATGACATGAAAGCAGAAGTCGGTGTGCGCGGAGTGAATCGCGTCGAGCGAGGAAATCTCGAATACATGGAGACTCTTCAAGAGGCCACCGTGAACTTGGTCAATCAACTCGGCGACTTGGCCGCCTACTATTGCCTGGGCAATGAACCCCACGGCGGTCCCGAAGAAATCAAACGAAATGTTCAGGCATACAAGGTGGCCTATGAGGCCATCAAAGCCACCAACCCTGAGGCTTTCGTGGTCAGCACCTCTCACGGTCCTGACGAAAATTATTTCAAGGCAGGCTACCATCAGTACTGCGACGCCTACGATTTCCACATCTACGAATCTTACCAGGGCATTCCCTCCCGCATTGAAAAATTTAATGCATTGGGAGAGCAATACGGCGCCGTAAAACCCGTTTTTTGCACCGAGATGGGCGTAAATAGTCAAGGCATGACCCGTCATTTCGTCGGCGTGGAAATGATTAAAAAATTCACGACCTTTTTCGCCTATGGCGGCGCGCACGTCTCTTGGTTTACCATCATGTATCCCGATCCCACAGGGCGGATTTATGGTAGTTCGACGGAAGCACACAATATGTTTGACGCCCGTTACGGATTCTACAGTCCGAAATTCGACGCCGTAGTACACTACCATTTCCTCAATGCGTATTTGGATAAAAAGGCCGTCGACAAAACCCTGTCAGCCACCGGCACCGGCCAATATCTGTTTGCAAATGAGCAGGGAAACTGCCTGCAAGTCATTTGGAATGATGAGCAAAGCGAATCGGTGTGGATCCCCCTCCCCACCGACAGCACGGTGCGCATGATCCGCATCGATGGCCAAGACAGCACCTTGCAGGCGGCCCATGGCGGCATTACCCTGAATGTAGGGAACGAACCCATCCTTTTGCTCTACGATCAACAGCACCCCACCCTCCGTCCAGCTGAAGCCGGGCGGATACGGATAACCTCCGACATTCATCCATTGGTCCGTGGCGAAGAAATCGTGATCGAGGTCGCCGGTAAAAACCTCGCCCAAATGCCCCTACGCCTGCAAATGCCTCCACGCTGGACCAGCACTCAGGAAACCCTATCAGATCAATCGGTTCAACTACACATTACAGCCCCACGCGACACCCTCGCCCGCGAAGGTCGCATTTTGATCCAACAGACCTCCAACGACGGCATGCAAATCGGCGAATTAGCCTTAGCCATTCCCATGAAAGGCCGCATCGCCACCCGTTTAGTTCCCTCCCTTGATCTTGCCACCGGCACCCCCGTAGTGGAAGTAAACATTGCGAACAATGGCGACAAAGCTCAGGTATTGAAATGGGCCTTTGACTTGTCTGCGCAATTCACCATTGCCAATGGTGAATATAGAATGACCCAACCTCAACCGCCCACAGCCTACTTCGCGGAGGCCTCCTCAGGGGAAGTGTTGATTGAAGCCGGCAAGGATGCAACCATTCGCGTGCCCATCACCGACGCAAATCCATACACCTTGTATCAAGTTGAATCCAGCATAACTACCCCCACAGGCACCGTAATCCAAAATGAACGTTTGATGGGAGGATTCGCAGGGGTTCCCAAAATCGATTCCGCCATCCTCGTCGACGGCACGCTCGATGAAGCCGCGTGGAAGGATGCATGGGTCGTCGACATTCAATTGGCAGAACAGCGATACGTCATTCCCCGCTTGGTCAAAACCATCGCCCCCTGGGGTGGACCCGATGACCTCTCAGGCCATCTACGCATGCTGTGGGACGACCGCTATTTCTATGTTTCCGTTGAAGTGAAAGATAATGTCTTCGCTGGCGATAAAGCAAAGAATCAACTCTGGGCCCAAGACGGTTTACAGTTCATGTTTGATCCCAGTCGTATCAGCGATCAGAAGCCCGGGGCCTACGACTACTCGATGGGAATCGGTAAAGACGGACCCGGCGTGTGGCGGAGTTGGTCGGCATCCTCTTCTGTCCCCGCCGGCAATGCAGAGGATATTCTCTTTGCCGCCAACCGCCTGGATGAGAGCACAGGTAACATTATCTACGAAGTTGCATTTCCCTGGGCCTCACTCGCCCCCTTCACCCCGGAGGTCGGTGCCAATCTCGGCATGGCGCTCATTCTCAATGAAGACGACGGCAATGGTCGTTTTGGATTCTTGAGCTGGTTCGGCGGTGTTCACTCAAAAGAGTTGGATTTGCTCGGAGACTTAATCCTCATAGGAGATCAACAATGAAAAAACCCAATGTGCTGTTCCTCTTTAGTGATCAACACAAAGCGTCCGTCGTTGGATATGAAAATCATCCCGATGTGCGCACCCCCCACTTGGACAAACTTGCAAAAGAAGGCACCCAATTTTCCAGGGCCTATAGTCAGGACGCCGTGTGCGTCCCTTCGCGTTGCTCGATGATGACGGGATTGTATCCGCGTACTCTTGGATGTCTCAACAATGGTGACCGTACCGAGGCCATGAAAAAAGCCCTCTCCCTCCCCAGCGCCTTGCAAGCCAATGGATACCACACGGCCGCCTTCGGCAAACGCCATACCTTTCTAGGCTGCGATGAAGGCTGGAGTGAAGTCGCAGGCCACCTTCCCGATGAATCGCCCGAGAACTACCTCACTTGGATTGAAGCCAAAGGACTGGGCGACGTGTTCGCGCGCGATTGGGCTGCAGAATGGGGACATTGCCCTCCCGGCAGTATTCGCGAAGGTCAAAAACGCCCCCCTTCACCTCTCTCAGCCCAAGTCAGTGAATTACCTCCTGATGCCACCATGGAAGCCTTCACCGCACAGCATACCATCGCGTATCTGAAACAACGGTCAGAGGACGGCAAACCTTTCTTTTGCTGGGCCAATTTCATTCGTCCACATCAACCGTATACCCCTCCCGCGAAATACATGAAACGCTTCGACAGCTCCAAATGGGGCCGGGGTGCAAATGCCAACGACGGCATCGCCAAACCGGAAAGCTTTGATGAAAACCCTGACCATCTGCCCCCCTCCTTACGCCGTCAACGTGAGGCCGTTGATGGCACCTGGTGCCTCCAACGTTGTCACGAAGAGGAACAACTGTTCCGTCATGCGCTGGCCTGTTATTACGCCTGCGTGGAAGAAGTGGATCAGCTGATTGGAGAAATCATGTCCGCCCTGGAAGCCAGCGGTTTAGCTGAAAACACCATCGTCATTTACGGCTCGGATCATGGAGAATTCGTCGGCGCACACGGCATGATGGAAAAATGTGCCTGGGGACACAATGTCTACGAAGACAGTCTACGGGTACCCTTGATCATGCGCTGGCCTCAACACATTCGTGAAGGTGTTGTCTGCGACGGACTGGCGGAATTGGTGGATCTTTATCCCACCATATTGGATTTCTGTGGCGCGGAACAGCCCGCATCTCCCTTTGCTCTGGCCGGACAGTCCCTCTGTCCCGTCCTGAAACACGGTGCAGCGATAAATCGATCCTTTACCGTTTCCGAAAATTGGTCCCAAGCCAGTATCGTGACGCCACAATGGAAGTTGGGGCACTGGCTCGACCCCAGCCCTTTCGCCGATCGAGACTACCGCGCTTTTGGTGACCAATTATTTGATCTTGAACATGACCCATATGAAATGCATAATCTTCTGAAGGAATCAGGGAATGAAGAGGTCGTCGCCGAATTGAAACAGACGCTGCATCAGTGGTTAGCAACCATCCCGGATGGCTGTGAGCGAATCCTGCCACAACCCTAACTCGACCTGGGTATGCAGAAAGAAACCAAAGCAAAATGAACAACATCATCCCCCCTCAACAAAACGCAGCTCCGCGCAGAGGTCGCCTCGCATTCACCTTGATTGAATTGCTGGTGGTCATCGCCATACTTGCGTTATTGGTCAGTCTACTTTTTCCATTGACCGGAAAAATGCTCGATAAAGCACGTCAAACGCAATGCGCGAGCAATCAGCGTCAGGTGGGGGCGGGCATGATGGTTTACGCCATGGATCATGAAGGGCTTATCCCCATTTCAGTCACCCAGTACGGAGGCCAAATTCACATGTGGCCACTGTTTTTATCAGGGAGTCAAAATAAATCAGGTAACCCCATTTACTTACCCAGCAAACTCTACAACGGCAATGTGTATCTACCCGCCGGTAAGACCTACGGATGTCCAGCCAACCCCACCTATGACTACGACCTCACCCACAATAAATACGGCTATAGCAATTACTCCTATGCCATGCATGCCTCACTGGAAGTGGATGATCATACCTACGGATTTAAAGTAAAATACCCCTCCCCCAGCGCAACCCGTCCTTTTGCCTCGTTCACCAATACCGGACTCGTGCCCAATGCCGCCCAGACCGTCATGGGCGGCGATTCAGCGACCTTACGGGATTGGGGAGATTCAGGTCCAGGCCGCATGATGTCCGGCTTTCATCCAAGACAAACCAGTCATTTATTTTGGAGCGGATTTCTCCACTTGGCCCACAACGGCAGAGCCAATTTGATGTTTTTTGACGGACACGTTCAATCAATGACTCCTCAACAGATGAACAAGACCATGAGTCATATCCGATATGTACTCGACGATGAGTTAAACATCATCGACATCGAAGCATCAAATTAAGCCCCTGCCCTCATCGAGCTGATTTTTGAATGCCTAACACCTCGATCCAATTGCTCGCCGTGGCAATACGATACCGATCATCGAATTGCCCCTCTGGATTTTCCTCACTGGGTACATGACGCCCTGGACTCATAATGGGGGCGGCCAAAAGAACACCTTGTTCAAATAAAGTGATGATCATATCTTGATTCATCCCCGCAGTCGCCTCTACGCTGAGCACCAATTTCAGATCATCCGCTCCAAAAGTTTCTAGCGTCTGCAAAAGATTCCCCTCATCTAAAGAAAGCAAAGAAATCACACAATTTCGATCAGGATAGGCTTTTAAAATCTCCTGCAAACGTTCCGCAGGATAAAAGGGGATTTCATTCACAAGCTCCGCCTGCTCAGGTGGATAAGCGCTTACCTCCTGCCAAGATCCATCAGGATAGCTCTGCGCCAATACCTCGCGAAAGGCCTCATACCCGGAATTGTCGCGCTCCCCATACAAAAGCAATACCCGACTCTCGGAGGGTATCCATTCCATGGCACGCTCCGCATAAACTTCATTCACTCTCGGAATCCACGCACCGGGACCAGATGACCTTTCTCCTATCCACCAAACAAAAATGAGCATCAGCACCAGCCCCCCCGCAAGAACAAGTGACGCGCGAACCGGACGGGACAAAGGGAAGAAAGTAGACATAAGTGGGAAAGGGTGATGAAAAATTCCTGGAGGAGCAGATCTCAATATATGCACAGAAATACTAGTGCATCAACAGATCTTAAACACTTTAAAGATTAGAGATACCTAAACAAGAGTCAAGCTTAACCCTTGCTAAAGGCTTTCCCCTCAGAAAGCACAAGTATTCCCCTATGACCTCTTCTCCTCCTTTCCGCATCACCATCAAGAGACAAAACGGACTTCCCCCTCCGTTCACAGCAGGTATTCAATGAAATACTCAACCAACAACCCCTTGATATTAAACAATATAGAACCATAAACGCCATACCGACTTCAAAACTTTTTATGAGCAAGAGAAGAAGTCACTCCCCATGTTTCACACTCATATGAAGAAATTTTGGCTTTACTTGTTCAGCACTGCTTATATATTCTTATCTTTAAAGAATACATAAAACAGAAGTGCCTCAACTTATCATGCGTTGGCCACTTTATAACTAAATTCACGCATCATGACCCAGTATCCCGCGATCACCGAAACCCGTCTTCATAAAGCCCTCCCCCGCCTACAAAAACGCTGTTATCACGATCCGCGTCCCGTCTCTTTATCTGCTTGGCAGGTTGACGGTGAACCCGTTCCGCTCGATCAAGCCCTTCAAGCGACCTACAGTCCTTTCGCCGTAGGCGATGCCTGGGGAAAACAATGGGACACCACCTGGATTCGGGTTACCGGCACTCTCCCCACTGAGTGGAAAAGTGAAGTCACCATGCTTCGGGTGCGCCTGAATGCTACCGGTCGTGAAGGATTCACCGCAGAAGGCCTGGTATATATCAATGGAAAATTGGCCTGTGCCCTCAATGCCAACCGTGATGAAATTCCGGTAGGCAAGTATTGGGAACCCGGAGAGGATTTTGAACTATGGATCGAAGCTGCCGCCAACGTTGCCTCCTGCGACGGGGCAGCCATCCCCGCCTCGGACACGTTGTGGTACAAATTACATCAAGCGGAACTCGCCTGTGCCGACCGTGAAGCGCGTGCATTACTGCTCGACTATGAAGTCTGCTTAGAAGCGATGGTTGAATTGCCCACGGATGGGCCTCGTCGCGCAGAACTACGCAATGCCTTAAACAACAGTCTCAACATTATAGAGATGACCGATGACACCGCGGCCGCCCGGGCAGCACTGGTCTCCGTCATGCAAAAGAAAAACGGCGACACCGTACACGCCCTCACCGCCATTGGTCACGCCCACATCGACACCGCATGGCTCTGGCCCCTGCGCGAAACCATTCGCAAATGCGCACGTACCTTTCTTGCCACCCTCAACTACATGGATGAATATCCAGAGTATGTCTTCTGCTGTTCGCAGGCCCAACAATACGATTGGATGGAAGTCCACTACCCGGAAATCTTCGAACGCATTTGCGAAAAAGTCAAAACCGGACAGTGGGAACCCCTGGGCAGTATGTGGGTGGAAATGGACTGCAATTTGGCCGGAGGAGAATCCCTCATTCGACAACTGGTAAAAGGCAAAGCCTACTTCGAAGAAAAATTTGGCTACGAAACCCGGGATGCCTGGATTCCGGATGTATTCGGATACTCTGCGGCCCTCCCCCAAATTTTTAAAAAAGCCGGTATCGATTATTTCGTCACCCAGAAAATTTCCTGGAACCAAATCAATAAATTCCCTCACCAAACCTTTTATTGGGAAGGCATCGACGGCACCCAAATCTTCTCTCATTTCCCTCCTGCGGATACCTATATCGGCAACATGTCGGCCAAAGAAATTGCCTTCAGCCAAAGTAACTTTCAAGGACATGGCACCTCCAATCAGTCGCTTTATGCTTACGGGCATGGTGATGGCGGCGGGGGCCCCACCCCCGAAATGCTGGAACGCATGCGCCGTTTCGAAAACTTCGAAGGTATTCCTCCTGTCAAACCCGGGAAAGTACTTCCTTTCCTCGAAGAAACTGAAAAAACAGCTAAAAATCTTCCAACCTGGGTCGGAGAACTCTACCTCGAACTCCATCGCGGAACCTACACCACCCAGGCACGCACCAAGTACAACAACCGCAGCTGCGAGTTCCTGCTCCGGGATACCGAATTTATGGACGTCATCGCATCCACACTGGATCCCGATCGCGAGGAAACCGCGGCCGACCCGGAACACGCCGTTTACGACGTCACCCCCGCAGGCGCAACCCGATATGCCGACGCCCTTGACCGCGCCTGGAAACTCCTGCTGTTAAATCAATTCCACGACATCATTCCCGGCTCATCCATCACTTGGGTCTACGAGGATGCTGAACGGGATTATGCGAACATCCGCGAATTGTGCGACTCGGTACTCACCCCATGCCTGGATACGCTCGATACGAGAATCAATACTCAAGACATGACCCACCCTTTCCGCATTCTGAATACCCTCGGATTTGCGCGTGAAGAAATCGTCAACTTACCCGGACAAGGTCTTCAACGCATACAAGTGCCCGCATGCGGATATACCGTGGTGGACGCACAGACCGAGACCGTGGCATCAGCCATCAAGGTTGAGGAACTTTCAGAGGGAGGCCTTCGCATCGTCAACGCACCATTGACCATCAGCTTCGATCGGGATGGACGCCTGACCGGACTCTGGGATGAAGCCGAACAACGGGAACTCATGCTCGAGGACCAACCCGGCAACCAATTCCTGCTTCATTCCGATATCCCCAATGCTTGGGATGCCTGGGATATCGATATTTTCCACCGCGAAGTTCAACAGGAAATCACCGACAGTGAAGGCCTCAGCATCGTAGAGCACTCAGCACTCCAAGTGCGCCTTCGCATTTCCCGCGCCTTCGGTGACTCGCAGTTAAGCCAAGAGATCGTGATCACGGCAGGATCAAAACGTATTGATTTCGAAACCGAAATCGATTGGCAGGAAGACCACAAATTGCTCAAAGTAGCTTTCCCTGTAGATATCCTTTCCCCCAAAGCCACCTACGAAATTCAGTATGGTCATGTAGAACGGCCCACCCATTTCAACACCAGTTGGGATGAGGCACGTTTCGAAGTTTGCGCACACAAATGGGCGGATCTTTCAGATAACGGCTACGGTGTGGCCCTGCTCAATGACTGCAAATATGGCTATGACATTCATGGCAATATCATGCATTTGAGTTTACTGAAATCCTCCACCAATCCCGATCCCACTGCAGATCGTGGCACCCAACGCTTCACCTACGCCTTGTTCCCTCATGCGGATGATTGCCGCAAAGGTGGCGTAATCGAAGAGGCCTACCAACTCAACGTTCCCCTGCGTATCAACGCTTTGCCGGTGCAAGCCGGAACCTTACCTGCGACCCGGTCCTGGTTCCAGGTAAACCGCGATGGCGTGTTAATCGAATCAGTCAAACCGGCCGAAGATGGGAACGGCATTGTCCTGCGCTTGTATGAAAGCCGCGGCACACGATGCAACTGCACCCTCAACACGGCCCTGCCTTTCACTCACTGTGACAGCACGGATTTACTTGAACGCAGCACCGGCAGTCTGGACCTCAGCGACGGGAATGTCAGCTTCAGCTTAACCCCCTTCGAAATCTATACCCTTCGTTTCCACTAAGCATCAGAAGTCAGTTAATCATGGATGTATCCAACCCATCCCTCATGCTTCAAGGTTCGGACTACAATCCCGAACAAAAGCCAAACGACCCTGCGATTCTCGACATGAAGGCGGGGCAATTTGAGGGCGAGGTCTTGATGCCCTACCGCTTGTTTGAACCTGAAGGAACCTCTTCCGAAAATCGGCTGCCACTGGTGGTCTGTCTACACGGCGCGGGTGCCCGGGGCACAGACAATGTCAAACCGATGTCGCTGTTCGAAACGTTCTGGAACCCCGACAGACAAGCCCAACATCCCTGTTTTGTCCTGGCGCCGCAAATGAACCGAAGCTGGGCACCCGACATCGGGGCGTTCATCAACTACAGTAGCACAGCGCATCCGGCCACCGACGAAATGCGCTGCTTGCTCACGGGGGTCGAAACCATCTTGAAAACCCATCCCATTGATCCCGACCGGGTTTACTTGGTGGGTCAATCCATGGGCGGATTCGGCACCTGGGATGCCTTGGCCCGTCAACCCAATCGCTGGGCGGCCGCGGTCCCCATCTGTGGAGGGGGCGATCCTGATGCGGCTGCAAAATTTGCTCAGATCCCTATTTGGGCTTGGCATGGGAACTTGGATGATACCGTTTGCGTAGAAAACACCCGTGAATTAATTGCCGCCATCCGCCAAGCCGGCGGCCATCCGCGTTACACGGAATTACCCGTGAAACATGGCTCTTGGAACAACGCCTTCGCCGAGAAGACCTTGTATTCCTGGCTGTTCCAACAGACGCGAAAAACGAAAGCGACAAGCTAAGCAGCTACCCACCCTTTACAATGACAAATTCCCTGCAGAAACACCTAAGCTTCTGCAGGGAACCATATATCAAAGATCCTGTTTAATGACCCTTAGGCTTTCAAACGACGACGGGTGATCAGCAATGCGCATCCGACAACCGCCATCAGCGCCAAGCTGGAAGGTTCAGGGATAGCCAATGCCGTGACTTGAAGGTCATTCCCCACCACGGCAAAGCTCCAGTTTCCAACATCTTCAGGGGCCAACGTCAATCCATTGTCGACAATACCGCCGGCAGCACTCAACACCGTCCAGGTCCCTAACTGGGCGCCACTATTAAAACCGAGATCAAGAATTGAACCTGATGCGAAAACGGCTTTACCGTCATTGTCGTTTGCGTCTTCATCGCTTCCTAAACCGATGTTAATAAGTGTGGTGCCCTCTGAAGAGCCGCCATCAATGCCTAAAGACAATGTCGTACCCGCACCTTGCAACCAAGCCCCGTCGCCTAATCCCCCTACTTCATCAACCGCCATTCCACCAATTTGGATGGAGCTGGACGCATCGTAGCCATTGACCTGAAAAATGCTCGATCCGGAACCGCCTGTGGTAATGTTGAATGCCCGACGTGTGGTTATAGCACCTGCAGTAAAGTTATACAGTCCTGTGCCGTTATTACTTCCAAGCGTAACAGAGTTGGTATTGAGTCCACCAAAATTCATCGTGCCACCCGTCTGATTGACCGTTCCTGTGGCTCCAACACCTGCAATACTCGTCGTTTGATTGGTCTTATTCGTTGGCGTACTGAAACTCATCGAACCACTCATCAAGTCTAGGACACCCGTATGTCCAGCGTCATACCCAATGCCTTCTCTGGTTTGACTTGAAGCGGTCGTAGAGAGGTTGGCTCCATTTATAATAAGTTTCCCGGAATCAAGGTGTCCGACACGCAAATAGTCGAATGAATCATTACTTCCCGCCAATGCGGTAACTGCACCCAGTGTGGAAAAGCCATTGATGATCGCCGCATCCGAAGAGGCATCCGGCACGCTACCACTCCAGTTATCTGCGTCTGACCAGAGACCGTTTCCTCCAGCGTTGTTCCATACGGTCCAGCCAGCTTGTGCCGTACTGCAGACCAAAAAGGTCCCGACGGTGAAGAAGGTGGCGAGGTTGTTTTTAAGATTTTTGCGGGATGTGTTCATAAGTATTCTCCTAGCATTAATTTGTTTAAGCCCTCAGATCACCCATGCTGTGAGATTAACAGCCATTTCAGGTGAGTTGAGCGCACTATAATTTTCAAAAGAGTGACCTATTAGGTCCAAAAAACAACCTTTCCTGCATGTCATATCCCTTTGAAGACATATCATATTCTTAACCTCGAAATAGAGCACCCATCCCAAACAAGCTTGGGGGCACAGCCCCACAACCCTACATGTAATCGCGGAAATACCCTGAAAGTGCCCCTTTTAAGGCGTTGAGGGGTTGGCTGGTTGAGAAGAATTGAGGGGTTGGGCTTTACCTCCGGAGGAGGTACCGCGTTTAGCTCGGGGGCCATGCCCCCGAGAAAGGGTAACTCAATGTTTTTTTGTGCGCCGGAGGTGTACGGGCATCCATCGCATGCATGAAACATGGGGTTGGCTGGTTGAGAAGAATTGAGGGGTTGCGCTTTACCTCCGGAGGAGGTACCCCGTTTAGCTCGGGGGCCATGCCCCCGAGAAAGGGTAACCCCATGTTTTTGTGCACCGGAGGTGTACGAGCATCCATCGCATGCATGAAACATGGGTTTGGCTGGTTGAGAAGAATTGAGGGGTTGCGCTTTACCTCCGGAGGAGGTACCCCGTTTAGCTCGGGGGCCATGCCCCCGAGAAAGGGTAACCCAATGTTTTTTGTGCGCCGGAGGTGTACGGGCATCCATCGCATGCATGAAACATGGGGTTGGGTCGTCACTTTCAGGGCTTGTTGATTGATTCAGTTTCAACAAAAAGTAGCAACGCTACGCTCCCTTTTGATCATTCTTTTTTCAAAAAACGCAGCACCGGAGACACCTCACGTCCTGACACCAATTTGCTCTCAGACACAAAGTCCTCTTCCCGGTCTTTTAACTCATGAATCAACTTCTCACGAAATGAAGTCAACCGATCAGCTTGTTCAGGGTGAACAGACAAATCATGCAACTCCCTGGGATCCTTGCGAAGATCAAACAATTGTTCAGCGCCATTCCCTGAACACCAAATATATTTGTAATCCGCAGAAACAATATAATGCATCGCACCGATGTCATTTTGATTCACAATATGTTCACCATGCAAATATTCCCGCCACGCCACCTCTTCCCCTTTGATAACGGGCGCCAAACTTTTCCCTTCCACCGCTTCGGGAATATCCAACCCGGCCAGATCCAATAGTGTCGGCATGATATCTCTTAGCTCCGCGACATGATCTTGGTCGCAGGACTTAAAAGGAATACGGTCAGATCCGGGACTGAAAAACCCCAGCGGTACCCGCGCGGATCCTTCGTAAGAAACCGATTTTGCGTAGAGATCATGATCTCCCAACATGTCACCATGATCCGCAGTAAAACAGAAAATGGTATTACCGAAATGGCCATATTCATCGTGGGTTTCAATGAAACGGTTGATCTGATGATCGATGAAGGTCATCTGCGCATAGTAGGCGGCCCGAATACGGCGAATTTTATCCGCGTTTGCTTTGCATTTTTCTCCAAACATTTTTTCATTCCAATCCGCATTCACCGGTTCTGGTATATCCATGCCTAAATAATCTTCGTAAGCCCAAGCGGGCGGATCTAAGGGAGGATGAGGGCGATGAAAAGAAAGGGTTAAGAAAAAGGGACGCGTAGGATCTTGTCTGCGCAAAAAATCAATTCCCATGGTGCTCACCCAAGACGAAGGATGAAAACGCTCCTCTTTGTCCCAGGGATGGGGCGTGTAAAAATTACAGTGATTTCCGCTATCATAGTAATCAGATTCGGAATGATCCCGCACCCGAAGCCAGGCCAAGTAATCGTCATTTTGCTCCAAGGCCCCTTTGGTCCGGTTACGGCCAAAATGAAGGTAACCATCATGCAGATCCACACTGTCGAACCCAAAGGTATTGCGCTCGGGATACACATGCATTTTCCCCACACAATGGGTCTGATATCCTTGATCGGAGAACGACTTCGCTATACTGGTTGGATAATCCCACGGCACCCCATCTTTATAACCCACCCGTCCATGGGTACCCTGCGTTAACCCTGTGAGTAAAGAGGCACGGGCGGGAATACAACTCGGGGTCGCAGCATAGGCCCGACCAAAATGACAGCCCCTACTGATATTGTGATCTAAATACGGTGTTTGAAGAACAGGATGGCCATCAAGTCCCAGGCAATCCCCTCGCCACTGGTCCGCGATGATCAAGACCACATTCGGTTTCTGCGTCGCTTCAGTCATTCCACATCTCCATATTCAGTTCATCTCTTTTAATTTACCAAGACCATTTTAAAGACCACCAGCGCCCACTTTGGACCAGTAGGCTTTGCCTGTAAAGTGCTCCGCATCTCCGTTGAGGTCACGAAGCTCCTGCATCCGCCTGCGTAAGGCCAGAACTCTCTCCTGTTGATCAGGGTCATGAATTCGATCTCTGAGCTCTCGGGGGTCAGCAGTTAAATCAAAAAGCTGTGAAGCACGATAACCCTCCTCTCCGGCATATTCAATTAATTTCCAGCCGTCCTGAATCAATCCCCTGATGGAATTGGCATAGTTCAAATAAAACTCTTCCCTACCCGTAGCTCCACTCCAAACAGGAATCAGCGATAAACCTGCCACGGAGGCCGGAACCTCCAAGCCTATAAGTTCACAAAAAGTGCGGTATAAATCAAAATGACACACCCGGGCATCACAGCACTGACCCTTTGGAACACCCGGCCCACGCAAAATAAGCGGAATACGCAAACTGTGTTCATATAAATTTTGCTTGCCCATCAGTCCATGTTGCCCCACGGCCAATCCATGATCCGCGGTAAATGCCACAATGGTATTTTCCCATATTCCCCGCGCTTCCAGTGAGGCCCGCAGCCGCCCAAAGGCCGCGTCCAAATGAGAGGTCATCGCATAGTAATCGGCAATGTGTTGTTTTATTTCTGCGGGTCGACGTGGCAAACGGGCCAAATCTTCATCCCGGGCGGCATCCACCCGTTCCCCTTCAGGCGAAAAAGCCGTAACATGCCCGGTATCATGCGGATGCATAGCCAGAAAGTTGTCAGGCAACTCAATCTCCTCAACGGAATAGAGGGCGTGAAATTCCTCCGGAGCCGTGCGAGGATCGTGTGGCGAGGTCAAGGCCACCGACAGAAAAAAGGGCTGCTCCGTCGGCTGACGCGCAACAAATTCACAAGCTGTATCCACAAATAAATCTGTGGCATGCTTCCCCGTAGCTGGTTGTTCCGCGTTATAAACACCATGGGGATCAAAACCCTGCACATGAGTCGCCCAGGGATCATCCATCCCACCAAAGAAAATCTGATCGCCATCCTGAAACCCACGGGCAAAACTACGTCGTTCGTTATGCCACTTTCCTGTGTGAAAGGTGTGGTAGCCCTTCCGCGCGAAATGCTCTCCCATCATCACGTGAGCATCATCAATGTCCTGCCCCTGATCGGGTAACTGTAAGCCCGGCCGACCCGTGTGTAGCATCGCCCGACTCGGCATACAAACCGCACCATGGGTGCCTCCGGGAATACTGCACCGTGAAAAACGAAGCCCCTCTGCCGCAAATTGATCCAAATGGGGCGTTTTAACTTGTGCATTGCCTGCGCAACCTAAGGCGTCAAATCTTAAGTCGTCACAAACAAAAAGAACAATATTCGGTTTCATCAACTTCCGGGATCGGGGTGGGCATGACTAGTGAGAAGGTTCATCATCCTGCCCAACGGCAGGCTCAAATTTATCTATACATATTATAGACTACATCTAAAGTCAAAATTCCATGAAGACACTCATTTTTACGATCAAGTAAAGTTAATGCTCCTTTACTGACCCAAACCTATGCACCTTCAGAAAAAAAGCATCTGACGATATAACAGGGATCCTCCTTTATTCATCACGAATTTCGCAAAAAAATATAAAAATAAGGTTAGTCCTCTCTTTTTTCCCTTTACAATAGCAGAAGCCACCTTTACCTTATACTTTAAAGAGTAAATAAATATATGCAAAGTCAGTAGGTTTGAATGTAAAACTCATATCGAACAGCCCTTGTTCGCAGAATTCAGCCCCCCCCCTTTCTCAGCTTCGCATTTGTTTACCCGCATTATAATTAAGGAGAACACTATGAAAATACATTCCAAAACCGGCCTTTGCTCTTCTGGGCTAAAACCCCAGAACAGCACATTTAAAATCAAATGTCTTATAGCTTTGGTCTGCACAGGCCTCGGAGGGTCAGCGCTCCAAGCACAGACGAATGGGACATGGGTGGTGGATGCAAACGGTAATTGGAGTGATAGTACGAATTGGAGCAGTGACCCTGCTGTTCCTGGTGGTGCAGGCTCCATCATCGATCTCACCGCGGATATCTCCGGCAACCGGACCATCACCGTGGACGACACCGATCGAACCGTCGGTATTCTCAATATCGGCGATCCGAACGCCTCTCATACCTACACCTTAAAAGGGAGTGGCGGGGCCAGCCTCATTTTTGACAACAATGGCAGTGGCGCGCAGATCAACATGCCTTCCACCGCAAGAGGCAACCAGAGTTTCAACAGCGATCTAGGAATCGTGCTCAACGATTCGCTGACCGTCACCAATGACGACAATCAATCAATGTATATCACCTCGAGTATTTCAGGAACCGGCGACCTCACCCTTTCCGGCACCGGCACCGGGTCCATTTTATTATCGGGGAGTAGTAGTTCTTTCGTGGGAAACATCATCATCGACCGTACGGGCACCAGCCAATTCAATTCGAACACTGCGTTTGGGGATGAGGAGAATGATGTCCTCATCAAAAACGGTTCTCAACTGCAATTAAACGGCCCCATGGTGCTCTCACCCTCTCGCAACTTCACGCTTTCAAACGGAGGGATCGTGGCTGTGAGTAACGGAAACAACAACACCAATGCGGTCAACCTCTCTGGTGTAATCAGTGGCGACGGCGGATTGGCTACAGGATCTAATTCCCATGCCGTTCTCCTGCTGAGCAATCACAACACCTTTACGGATGGATTGACCGTTTCGAGTGGTCTTCTCCGCTTCGGAGACAAAGCCGCGCTGGGAGTTGACAAGGACATCACCGCTGATGGTGGTGGGTTTTCTTTTCTAGGGACGGAGATCTCCAATCTCTCGGATTATAGCTTTACCATCAACAGCAACAGAACCATGTTATTTGAAGTTTTGGATCCTACTCACACCTTCACCTGGGACAAGGATTACGACACGAACATGAACGCGGCCGGTGGCACCACCTTTATCAAAGCCGGGCGTGGAGAACTGCTGATCACCACCATGCAAACCTATCGGAACGTGCAACAAACCGGAACCACTACTTCGCTGGAAGGCGGTACCATGACCATCGATTATGCCGCGGGCGGTGGACTGCGCGGATACGAAGACGGCGCGGGCGTCGCAGACGACAACACCCTACGCTTTGGTGGTGGCACCCTTCACTTCAAAGGCAAGGGTGGCGTTGACGATGTGATTCAAAACACAGGTGACGTAAAACTCGCCCAAGGCGGAGGGACCATTGTGGTCGATAACCAGAGCGGTTCGGGTGCAACGACCGTGAATTTCGGATCTTTAGGCACCTTTGCCACCATCAATCCTGAGATGGGAAGTAGCTTAAACATCCGCACGATCAATGCGGGAACCGGTTCTGCAATTGCGACCACAACCGACAGCAATACCAACGGCATTGTCGGTGGCGGGCGGGTAACGTTAAACGGTAGCGACTGGGCCACCAACACCGACCCCGGCGGCAGCAATGTCATCGGCGCCTACAGCGCTTACACCGCATTACCTTCCTCCGGTGCGAGTGCGACCGACAACGCGCTGCTCACAGGTTCCGGATCCGTGACCGATGATCAGCATGTGAACACCCTCAAAATTACCGGGGCAGACGGCGATGCCTTGGCCATCTCCGCCGGTAAAACCCTCGGCATCCAATCCTCAGGTTTGCTTTACACCGGAGGCGCTTCCGCTTCCGATAACTACAGCATCACCGGTGGCACCATCTCTGCCAATGACTTGGTAGTGCACCAACAAGGCCTGGGCAGCTTGACCATTGATTCCGACATCACGGATTTCGCTGCGGACCAAAGTGCCACCACCACCAGTGGTAGTAAAGTGATCACCGGCTTGACATCGACCGCAGATCTCATCGCCGGACAGAGCGTCACCGGGACATCGGGCATCCCCTCGAACAGAATCATCCAATCCATTGACAGTGCCACCCAAATCACCCTCAATGCCAACGCCAATGCAACCGGCGCCTCCACGCTTTCCTTTGCATCCAATTTGACGAAAACGGGAGACGGCGAGTTGATCCTGACCTCAGCGAATTCTTTCACAGGAAACACCTACATCAATGGCGGCGTACTGAGCGTCAGTGCCGACAACCAACTCGGCGCAACCACCGATGCCACCCTCGCGCTCAATGGCGGAACTTTGAAAGTAACCAGCGGTTTCAGCACAGACCGGGATGTGACCGTGGATGGCAATGGCGGCACCTTCGACATTGCAAACGGCGAAACCTTTGCGATCAGCAAGACGATCTACGGGAATCGTGGTGCCGTAATCCTGGACAACAGTGATGGTGGCAACGGGGTGCTTGAATTGAATAAAAACAACCGCTTCAACGGCGGCGTGCAAATCAACCAAGGCATCTTACGCCTCGGCGATGACAATGCCATCGGGCAAGGGGGCGCCAATCCCCTCGATTTCGGGAATGGCTCCGTGGCTACCCTCCAAATCAACGGTGCCCGCGATGTAACGGTTGCTGGCTTGAATAGCGCCAATAGCAATGCGGTGGTGGAAAACGCCGGGAGTGGTGACGCCACCCTCCGGGTCTATAATGGGCACGACAACAGTTACGCCGGTACTCTTCGCGATGGCGCATCAGGCACCTTAGGACTGGTCAAAGGCGGCTCAGGCAGCCTCAGCTTGACCGGAACCAACAGTTATACCGGTGCCACCGACGTCATCGACGGCACCTTGCTGATCAACGGTTCACTTGCCAGTAGCAGTCTCTCCGTAGAAAGCGGCGCCACCCTCGGGGGTTCCGGCAGTATCAGTGGAGACGTCACTATTCTTTCCGGTGGCAGCATTTCCCCGGGAACCAGTCCCGGCACTCTGACCTTGAATGATAATCTCACTCTCACTGATGGTGCGACCCTGACCTTCGAAGCGGGCGATTTCATCACCGTAGGCGGCATCCTCGACCTTCAAGACAACTGGACTCTTTCCCTGCAAAGCGGATTTGCGGACGGTGGATCCACCACCCTCTTTTCCTATGGATCTCTGGCGGGTGGAGTAGATCTGGCGCCGACTTTCGACACCAGCAATCTGGGTTTCTCGCCTAGCGGGGCCCTCACCCTCAGCGACACCGGTAGCAGCATCATCTTGAATGGTGTATCTGTAATTCCCGAACCCTCTACCGGCGTTATGCTTCTCATCGCCATCACCACGGGATGCCTGTTTATGCGTCGCCAACGCAAACGGTCCTGATCACAAAAGGAGATCGGGACTCATCCCGATCTCCTTGCCGACGCCTTGCCGACGTGTCGCAAGAATGATTTCAGCCTCATGAAATAGAATATGAAACAAACCCCTCTCCTTCTCGGGTTATGGATCCTTGCGGCTGGTTTATCTGCCGAGACCACCTCCCCGCTGAACATGCACGCACCACCCATTGATGAAAGTCGACTCGCGTCGCTCCGAAAGAGCAAAATTGAATTCGCAACCATCACCTCCGTGGCCTATGTAACGGACTCAACAAAATCGACCCCCAACGGAAGAGTCGAAGCCCACATCCCTCCCCGGACCATCGTAAAGATGGTGCTTAATCCGACCCGGGGTTCCAACATCAAGGTCGAAATATGGCTACCCGATAATGCGCAATGGAATGGCCGTTTTCTCGGACTGGGAAATGGGGGCGCCGCGGGGAGCATCCATGAAGGTGGCCTGATCAAGGGCGTATCCAGTGGATACGCCACGGCAACGACCGATATGGGAACCGCAGCTGGTCCGCACTCCGGCATAGACAATCAGGAGGTCTGGAAGGACTTTGGTTTCAGAGCCACCCACCTCATGACCGTGACATCCAAACAACTCATCGAAAGCTATTACGGCAAGCCTCCACGATTTTCCTATTTCAGTGGCGGGTCGACCGGTGGACAACAAGCCCTACAAGAAGCCCAACGTTATCCCGAGGATTACGATGGCATTCTCGCCATGGTTCCGGCCCACGCCCGCACACCCCTCCACGCCTACTTTTTGTGGAACCATCAGATTTTATTAAACACCCCTTTTACCCCTTCCCAAGAAGCAAACATCATCGCCGCCGCAAATGACTATATGGCAGATCGGGAAATTCCGGGTATCGCAGGACATTTCATTTCCGATCCACGCGCGACCCAAAAGGATATTGAAGGTGTCATTGCCCTCGCCCAAGCAAAAGATCCCAGCCTCACCCCGGCCCATGCCGAAGCATTACAAAAACTTTTTGACGGTCCACGTCATGCCGTTACCGGAGAGCGTATTTTTAATGGTGTGCCCTTCGGCAGCACCTTCTCAAATGCCCATGGACATCTCTATCTTTTCTACTGGGTTTTCGGTTCAAAAACGAATCTGATGACGCTTAATTTCGGAGATGACTTCGATACCTACACCGCGGCCTTGGCGCCCTTCCTCAATGCAGAAAATGCGGACCTCAGGGCCTTTGCAAAACGCGGTGGCAAAATGATCATGGTCTCGGGTTCGGCCGATTCGATCGTGCCCTATCACGCAACCCTTGATTATTACGAACGGGTAACCGAAAACTTTGGGGATATTGATAAAGTCAGTTCTTTCCTGAAATTTTACCTCATCCCAGGCATGACGCATTCCGGTAGTTACGAGTTTCAACAGCCTAAAAACCTCCTGGAAGCTTTGATAGACTGGCGCGAACAAGACCTGGCACCCGAAGCACTACTGAGCAGAAAGATTGAGGATAAAAAAGTCGTCATAGAAATGCCGATATACCCCTATCCAACCAAGACCATCTGGGATGAATCCACCTCCAGCTATCAACCAGTGGAAGGCCCCCGCAGAGGTGTGGACCGGATTGCAGAAGACTTCAGACCGGCGGCAGCTGAGTAAACTATTTCATGCCTATCCCGTTAACACAGGTTTAGGCTTCCTCGTCTCACTGTGGGGATGATAATCCGAGCTTGTGCGCGGTAACTGAGGAGTAGCTGTCGGCCTTTAGGCCACAGACCGGAGCAACCGCCCAAGCAAAGGTCTGTGGCCTAAAGGCCGACAGCTACTCTCTGCACAATGGGACAGAAGCTAACTTGCGTTCGGGGGATTTCAACATGTCTTAAATGATGTTAATCTATGCAACCCGCGCCAACCGGATAGGCATAAAATATTTTTACGGAACCAGTGATCCTCCATCCGCAAGTGCCCTCCTCAGCTCACGGGGATTCACCTGAGTCACAGTGACACCCTGTTTCAGAGCCCACCATGCCGCGACCCCTGCGGCTTCTCCGGTTTGATTCATATTCACCATCACCCGCACCCCGCCATAAGCCTCCCTATCCGCATCAAGTAGACGTCCTGCCACCAACAAATTTTCCGCAGACTCAGGTACCAGACAACGGTAAGGAATTTCATAGGAAGTTGGGGACGAACCCATATCTTCACGCCAACGCCGCCAAGTAACCTTCCCATCCCTATCCAAAACTTTTTCTTTTCCGTTCAGATAACGTAGCAAAGTCCCTTGGGACGAATGGATATCCACCGGATAGGTTCCCCGCCCAATGCGATCCGAAAAGGATATACCATCAAGCAGATCGGAGGCAGTCAGCCGATGCATACAACGGGCATGCCAAGTTTCCCGCACGCCCAAACTATGCGCAAGCGATACCGCCGCAACCTCTTGCCCCAGGCGGCTTTTAATCATTTCAAGTAAAGCCCGATGACAACGACGACTCTCCAGTATAGCCGCAGTGACTTCATCCGCGTTCGACGCATCGACCCCATTCAATCGTGGTCCATACACATTGCGAATATCCGCGGGTACATGGGAGGGATTGATCCATGGCGTGGCATTTTCTAAAGGATAATCAAAGTCTTTGGAAAGATGTCGAATCTGTGACCATATCCCCTTGCCAGTGCGTTCTTCAATCTGCTCAAGACCGGCGATCAGCAGCTGATAACTCACCGGTTGCAAGGTTTCATTTCGCCAAGCCGCAAAACCCGTGCGACGCAGGAGATCCCCATCGCCAGAGGCATCAACAAACATCCGCGCACGAATGGCCCGACGTCCGGATTTATCTTCCAAAATGGCGGCAGTAAGTGCGTTGCCCTCCCGAATGCCGCCCACACAAGCAGCTTTCAAAAACACCCGGATAGACTCATGCTCCTGAACAAGCGCATCCAATTCGAGCGCCAAGGCAGCACTGTTAAACAGCGCGTAAGGACCACGTTCTTCACGCATTAAATCTACCAGCGCATGTTTGCGACGAAGGCGATCAAGTACTTCGGCCGTCAAGCCACCAATAATCTGCTGCTGATGAGTTGCATCATAAAGGGAATGCCATTCATTCACCTGAGCGGCCGTCGCCATACCGCCAAGCAGAATATTAGATTCCACCAGCGCCACCGACATTCCCAGACGGGCGGCCCGCACTGCGGCAAACACCCCCGTGCAAGAACCTCCAATCACACAGAGATCGCAATCATAGGCAACGGGAATTTCCCTCGCGGGTTCGTGAATGGATTTCATCATAACAAATGGACCGTTTTTCGGATGGTGGAAACTTCTGGGTCTGAGACGTTTTTTAGCAGTGCCAAAAGCTCTCACAAGGGTTGTACTGAATACAAAATGAAACGAAGGATGGTCAAGCATCTAGCGTTTTATATACACAAAAAATCCCGCCGATATCCTTGAAGATCTGTCTAAACTCCAAGAATATTTTCGACGGGACTTTCAGAGTCAACCAACGAAAACGTTTTTAGCTTTCGGCCCTGAATTCATAGACCGTAACCGTGGGATCTCCATTGGTGGCCAACACCAGCAAACGCAATTGTTGGCAAGTCACCGCTTCCTCAAGCGTAAACTTGTTTTGACGCTGATAGTTTCCACGAACACGGTGAACGGTTTTCCAACGGCCATCTACCAGCGCTTCAACATCATAGTCTTTTGCAGTTTGAGGATCACGCCAAAATCCAGGTTCCGGATGCACTTCCATCAACAGATGACCCGCAAAACTGACATTCACACGACGAATCGTCTGAGGGTGCGGCCACGCCAACTGCAGCCATTGCGGCATCCCCACCCCTGCATCGCTACGCCAGCAATTGCTCGAGCTTTGCGGACGACAGACCCCGCTTTGAATTTGCTCGGGACCATAACAAGGCTGCCCTGGTTTTACCCGAATGGACTGTCCCACATGCTGATCACGCATCGCCGTAGGAGAGAGATAGGCGTAGGAGACATGTCCCGGCTGGAAGTGGGTCACGCGGTGCCAACGCACCGTTTCCGAATCAGACACAAGCTCCACCCGATACGAACCATCCGGCAAGCCGTTTAGTTCACAGGTCCACTCGATCCATTTTCCGTCTCCGGCAGGAACCTGCATATCAGCCTCGGCGATAAGCTCACTGCCACCTTGACGGTAATCCCATATATAATCCAGACGAACCAACCGGGCATGAACAGTACATTCCTCACCGCTGTTATCGAGAAAAACGCTCAAGCTGTCAACGACACCTCCGTTGAGGAAAAGCAATTGACCCTGAACCTTGTTGAGAGAAACCGGAGGCCGTACAAACCAATCGCGCTGACCATCGCTGTAGTCACAATCATCTGGTGTCTGGCCATGAAACAAGGCACTGCTACTGGCCGTGACCGTGGCGGCCAGACTGAGATCCTGCTCGGCCTGATGCCTACGGTTGGGCAGGAAAACACCATCGGACATCAGCTGCTCCTGAATGGCTTCCATCAATGGACCTCCTGTTGCCGCATCGTCCGCCAGCTTCAGAAAATCAACCTGATGTTGCTTCATCTGAGATACCGCTGTACCCACGGCCTGTCCCATCAACGCCGTGGTTCCCATGACCCGAAGTGTCCCCATGGCGGCACGACTGGTACTCAGACAGCGCCCTGCCATAAATAGATTATCCACATCTCTGGCCATCAAACTGCGAAGAGGAATCCCATAGGGTCCGATATAACTTTTCGCCGCGTACTCACTATCCTGCTTATAGCCCTCAGCGGCAGCAGGTTCACTGGAAGGCGCCAACAAACCGCCGGGAGTATGCAGGTCCAAAAACCATCCCCCGTGGGCGATCACATCCGGATAATCTTCACGGCGGGCCAGTTCGTTCTCGGTAATCCAATGACGACCCACCACCCGGCGACTTTCACGTTTTCCAGGCACCTGACCGATAAAATCCAGCGCATAGTTCTTACAGACTTCCTTCATCTTGGGATCGTGGTTTTTCATCCAGTCCCAGATCCCCAGCGCGTGACGGGTTAATTCGTGCCGGATAGTTTCGTTGTCGTAAATGGTATTCCAAGGAATCCCGATTTCAATCCACCAATATCCACCACGTGGATCATGGGGACTACGCCCTTGATCATAAAAATATCCGGGATCGGTATGTTTCACAGCCCACTCAGGCGGCGTAAAGGGAGCCGTACGCCCCACATCTTTTGCCCGAATATGAATACTGTTCCCCATGGTATCCGTTGAAGCAGTTTCAGGAGCGTGGCCCTCAGAAAATTCATCACGGGATTCCGTACCCATCCGCCACTCACATCCTGCCCGGTCTGCGACCATGGCATCACCCGTACAGTCAACAAAATGATCCGCACTCAGAGTCATTTCCACTTCTGCGCTTTGCGTTCGGGCCACCACGGCTTGGATCTGTCGACTGGTATTACACGCCGGGCGGTAATAGTAACCCAGCTCCGTATGAGGCGCCTGTTCCACCGCCTCCCCTTCCTTCATGATCACGTCATACACCGGAGTATTCAAATGCAGTGTTAAATTACCTTCGCGAACACAGAAGTCATACAAAACCTGATCAAAAACAGAATTGGTCCAGCCATTCTCATTGATCGCTTCGTGATTTCGCGCACGTTCTTCCGTCAGCATTTCGCCAATGATCCCTGTCTCACGTCCATAAGCATGATGACAACCCGCACCATGTACGGTCACCCGCATTTCTGAAGAGGCCACGCCTCCGAGTACAGGGCGTTCGTGGATCAGACAGGTCTTGAGTCCGCCTCGCGCAGCCGCAATCGCCGCACAGGTTCCGGCGAGACCGCCGCCAATAACAATAAAATCATAATGTTCAGATATTCTTTTCATAATGTGAAATTTAACACCAGACACCATACAAGAATGGATAAAGGTATTTAGGTAGGGTTAATACGTTTTCTGTTGTTTGTCTTTAGGACAAAGGGGGTTGTAAAAATTTGTTACAATCGCAATTTGGGATCGATTTCGATTATTCGTGAAGGATGAAAGAACTCATTTCCGTGACTTCAGGGTCAAAAACCCGATAAATCCGCATAACACGAGCCAAAGAGATGCCGGCTCAGGAATGACTGCAGCCGTGCCTTCCAGCATCACATTATCCACATGTGTCACCCGTGAGCCAGTATCGGAGTTGTCGTAAAGATAAAACCTGAATTCCACGTTGGACGTAAAATCCTGAAGCTCTCCGATCGATGAAAGCGTAAGTGACCGCGGTACAACAGCTGTATCTCCGGTGATGGAGGTAAATGTGAAGTCGGCCAATTGATCCGCTTCCGCGAAACCTGTGAGACTGGTAAACAGCGCGATCGTACTCGTGGTGCCTGCGCCATTCGTGAAAGAATGGTCGAATGTGAGTTGACTGAAGCTAACCGTATTCCCCCCTGTATTCAGGGTGAACGAATAAAAAGCATCGTTGGCCAGTGCTTCGGCAAGTGTATCTCCATCTGCGCCAGTGAGACCCGTAGCACCCGTGGTTGATTGGACTTCTTCTGCGTTAATTTCGGGTTGCGGACTGGTATTATTACCCGCAAAGGAGCCGAACTCCCAATCTCCGGCACTGGTGAGCGCCTCCACATCAGACGATGCGCTACTGTCAGACGTAAAATGATAGTCCGCCATGATGGCCGCGTTCACAGAGGCTTGGTTTAAAAAACTAAACATAAAGACGAAGAGCCCAAGCGGAGAAAAAATTTTGATATTCATAAGATTAACTTTGTTATGGATGAATGACGTGATATTTATTCTTACTGATTTTTCCTAATAAGGAAGGGTTTTAACTTATACATTCATGAAATATGGTTATACCAAATAAACTTAACGAACGTGAAGGACCCTCTAAAACTCCGGAACAGTGGGATTTTTTAAGCAAACGTCTCTTGTGGATTTATCGCACCAAGAGCGGGGGAAATTTTCATAATATCAGTCGCCCGGGATGCCAAAGTGCCATTTTGGTGCTGAAAGGGTACTTTGAAGTCACCATAAAGGGCAAAACTGTCCGCACCGAAAAGAATGAATGGTTGATCACACCCCATTGCTCCACCCGCATCCAATCCGCGCCGGATGGATACGCCTTCCTCTCCGTGGGTTGGGAGGCGAAATGGCCGACCCATCACCCTCTCCTCGATGAAGGATTGCCCATGGTCTTGCCACGAAAAGAAGGTGCTGAATTAGAGGAAGCTACTGAAAATCTTTACCGCGCAGTACACGGGAGTTTACAACCCGTATCCTGGACCACCGCAATCATTCAACCCCATGAATCCCTTGAACAACTGTTAGAAGAGGAAGTGGCCTTTGCGAAATGGTTCCTCGCACTTCTACAAGTCCTCAAAATCAGAGGCGTCCTTCCCCATCTTCCCCCGGAACTTGATGACCGTACCATGGACATACTCGCCTGCCTTCGTCATCACCCCGTCACCGAAAACATCCAACCAAAAGTCATCGAGCAACGCATCGGTTTGAGTTGGCGTCGCATTCATGACCTGTTCAAAAAGAATATGGGCATGACCCCACACGAATACCTGAACCAGCGGCGCTTGGAAGAAGTCAGCAAACGATTGCTGTCAGGCCTGGAGCCTCCCAAGGCCATTGCGTACAGCATGGGCTTTAACCACCTCAGTCATTTCTCAGCCTGGTTTAAAAAGTATTACGGGGTATCCCCACGACAGTATATTCTAGAGCATGAAAATGCATAGTGTTGAGGTTGGCCAGAACCTTCGGCCAATGGAGGGAGGTTGATTCTGGTTCGGATTTAAGACCAGGACATTTCAATGAAGAGACGGACCGACGCTCCGGAAATATTCATTAACCTTCAAGGATATTGCTCCGGGTCGCGGTCCAGCGATCTTGCTGACGCTGCAAGCGCCAGGTGGCAATGGCATGTGCTTTGACTTTACCCAATCGTAAAACCTGACCCTGCCAAACCATACCGGCCGTAATATCGGCACCTGTAGATTCTTGCACCCGAACCACAAACCCTTTGCCGTCTGTCGCTTTTTTAATTGCCATCAGATTCAGGGTAGCGGGACGCAATTCCACCAACGATCCGGACCTAGGCAGCTTACCCTCGCTGGGGGGCACCAGCATCGCCAGCGGTGGTTGCTCAAGTTGCTCCGCCAAGTCAGGCAGAGTTTCATCCCCGGGATGAAGGAGGAATTGAAACTTCAGTTCACCGAGATCCTGTACCGGCCGACTATCCACTACCCGCCGTTTTTCCCGACCTTCCGCCCCTGACATAAACGCGTAATGAGTGGCGCGGGTGACCGTCGCCCGGAAATCGCCTTTGTAACAATCAAAGCAGTACAAGCCGTCGCTGGCAAAACCGAAAGTGCCCGCCGCGTTAAACACCCGCACCCAACGGCCACCAGGAACTTCTCCACAGGGTTTCCGCAGCACCTGGGCACCTGGAACAGCAAATTCCGCCTCCCGGGCCCGGAGCGGCATCACTAATTTCAACCTCACCCCCCTTTCATTCCAAAATACCCGGGCCGAAACATCTACAGCCTCCCGATCTCGGTACAGATGAATCGTCAGATCTATCCGCGAGCGTTCACCGGACAACCGCACCCAGAGCGTGGAACGTTCCGGCCCCTGTTCGAGGGTTTCCACCTGCATCACCGGCCAGCGCTCCACCACCTCGGAGAGACTCTTCGCTTCAACAGCGTCCCCACCCCCCCAGGATCCCCATTCGTCTTTGACGGTTATGGCCGTCAGACCATCACGTCCCAACACTTTTTTACCTTTGTGGACTATCTGAATTCCAGCATCTCCGGGTTTCACTTTCACCCGGTAAAATTTGTTGGAAATGCCCCCGGAGATCGCTTGGGGTGGCGCGGGTGGCAAGGGTTCCCCCTCGACATAACCAAATTCGAAAAGGCTCCAACCCATGGGAGGCAGATCGACCGGAACGACCACCCGACGGCGCCAAACCCAGTTTTCCGACTCCATAAGATTTTCCGTGTCCACGATCTGGTATGGAAGTTTCGACCCGTTGGCATCCAACACCCGAAGCGGCACCTTGTCCGCCCGACCCTTGTAATCCTCCAACTCCCGATAATCCAGATTTGCTTCCAACTCGATGTAACCTTGAAAGCGACGAGGGTGAGGATTCCAAACCAAAACCGCATTGGCGGTAGGATGATCTCCTTCAGCTTTGGCAATCCGGGTATCCACCTTCAACGCCAGGGCGTTCAATGCAGACAGCCCCGTGCAGCTGGCCTGATGCATGGCAGCACCCAGCCACGCGAACTGGTCGTCATACGAACGCTCAATACTGGATCCCGGCAGAATATCATGGAACGAATTAAACAACACGCTGTCCCACGCCTGTTCCAACTCTTTCACCGGTTGCTGAAGAGCCCCGCGAATAACCGACTCGGTTCGTTCTGCCATTGCCACCGCATTTTCAGTTTTGCGGTATGCGAATTTAAACCGAGCCGCCGAAGCATAACAGCCCCTCAACGTGAAATTCAATTCTCCGCGATGAACCGGGAGCTCTACTTTTTCACGGCGAATCGCATCCAGCAAGCGGTGGCGTCCCGAATGTACAACCTTCACCTCCGGATGCCGTTCAGCCCATTCGCCGATATCTAAAAGTTGCCGACGGCTGGGCCCTCCCCCGTGATTCCCCAGTCCGTAAAAAATACCCACGTTGTTGAGATCGCATTTCATAGACGCCTCCAACATTTCGTCCAGACGTTCAGGCATCTCTCCACGGTTTGCGCCATACCAACCCACCGAAGGACGGTAGGCGAGAACCCGGGCCCCACTGGGAGCCTCCCACCAAAAGGCAGGCTTGCTCAAGGGGAGAATATGGGCGGCGGGACGAGTGAAAGCAAATCCCGTAATGCCGGCATTCACCAGGACCTCGGGGTATCCCGCGCAGTGCCCAAACGAATCCGCAGCCCAGGCCACCCTTGCCGGCTTACCAAAACGGGAAGTGAAATATGATTGGCCACGCGCAAATTGACGGGCAAAGGTCTCGACGGACGGCAGGTTCGTATCCGGCTGAATCACCGTGCCACCCACCACATCCCAACGACCTGATTCCACGTATCGCACAATGCGCTGGAAAGTCTCGGGGTCATTTTCTTCGATATGACGGTAAATGGCGCTTTCCCCCCGGATAAACGTCAGGTCATCGAATTCATCCATCAGATTGAGGATGCTGCGGCAAGTAATCAGGGCTTCATTGAGCCCTTCCCGCCAGTCCCACAGCCAGACAGGATCGAGGTGGGCGTTTCCGATAAGATGAAAGATGCGTTTGGGGGTTTTCATCGTAAGACCTTGTAGGGTGATGTTTAGGATTCTTGAGGCTCAAATATCCAAGACTTGATCTCAAAGGGCCGAATAGCAGATAGAGGCTGACGGGTTTCCTCCAAGAAATTGGTTTCAAATCCTTGGCGACCCGGGAAATCAGGCAGAGAAACGGAGCTGCCCTGACCTGTGGCCTCAAATGCGCGCAGCACAATGCCATCGCCCTCTTCGCTTTTTTTGATGGCCGTCGCCACCACGGAACTGTCCGTAAAATCAAACAAACCACCTTCCACAGGCAGCCTGCCTGTATTTTTTGATCCGCACACTGCCGTTTGCAGCGGGGGATGATTGAGTTCCCACCCGCATCGATAGGCCGCACTCTTCGCGAGACTCTCCCGGCGCGGACGGATGACATAACGGAAGATGTAACGATCTGCAGGCGGATAGGAGGCACTTTCCAGAGGTCCATTCAATCGACGGCGTACGCCACCACAATGACCAGTTCCCCGCACCATGTAGGAGCGCAAATCTTCATCCCCGAATTCCCACATGCGGTGATCTGCAGCAATGGTTACCCCAGCGCTGTCATTTCCGATATCCACCCAATGACGACACAAACGCAGGCGTTTACTATCTGCATCACTAATTTCATCCCCTTGGCCTTTGGCCGCACCTGCAAGCATCTCCGGATAGGTCACCCATCCGTAAGGAACGCCGTAGCGAAGGGTATCGCCCTCCCCTGCGTAATCAAATACCTGTTGTAGACGCACCCAACGGGATTCTCTCCAGTCAATCTCGTTGGTAATATGAATCTCCGGCTGATCCTCAAACATGGTCAGTGTTTGCACCGTCGGCATACCATAGACCGATCCACGGATACGGATACGGCACCACAGCGCATTATTATCAACCGTCTCCACAGACTCCAACAGAAAAGGAAACTCTCGGCCAGACGGGGTCATATCGTAAATATAATTACCGCGACGCTCCTCTACCCCGGTTATATGTAATCCATTGAACAAGGGTTCATCCGCGATCCGGTCATACACCAGGACAGAACCCGTCACCACATCCACGTCCACTCGGAAAAATTTGTTTTCATATCGATTGTGCCCCATGTTTCTACGTGGCCCTGTGGGCACCACCCGCTGAGGCGAATAGCGTACAGTCTGACCGGGATCCTGATCGATTTCCACATCCAAAGAGATCTGACAGGTCTGCGACTTTTCAATCGGATTTGAACCTGGAACCAAATAATACGTCTGATATCCTGCTGCGGGTAGATCATGGGCATGGAATGCAATTTCGAACATGCTCGAGAGGCCGTCGTATTGTTCAAGGGCGACATAAGGAATGGTTTCCCCATCGGCATCAATCAACCGGAACCCTTCATCAAAAGCATTGATATCACAAGAGCGGGCATCACCAAAAACTCCGGCACGGCCGGTCACCAAGCCCGTCCGACGCCAGGACAAGGAATTGAATACCATCACAGGGAAATGTTGTTCATCAGGTACAGGAATCTGTGAGGCAAGACGCCACGCCATCTTATCCCGAATACGTTCCGCCAGATAGCGACTGTAGCGTTTGAGTTGCAATTTATCCCGGTCTGCCCGGTCTCCCCCCTGATTATTTTGGTTATGATCCATCGCATCCAGCAGGGCTTTCCATGCATCTTCAAATTCGGCTTGAGGATACTCATTCCATCCATTCAGCAAACAAGTAGTGGAGAGGAATTCTGCCATATGCAGGGCGGCTTCACAGGGCATATCCTCCGGCCAAATATGGGGCCATGTACTCTCAATGTTAGGCCAAAATGAAGGGAGCTCTCCTTTCAAGACCAGCAGATCTTCCACCTGTTCGGCCTCTGTAAAAAATTCATCCAAAGTGGCGAACTGAAGCTGAGGTTCTTGTCCTTCTTGATTCCAGCGGGTAACGTTATCCACCAGATTCGCATTCGGAGCGTAGAGATCACAACCCCAATGAATCAGACTGGGGGCAGGACGCTTCGCCACTTCCCGATCAAGAAGGTCTTTCAGCTTGCCTGAGGTCATCGCCTCATAATCCAAATGCCAATCCGTATGCATGGCAAAAAGTGCATAGCCCCAGGGAACAAAATAAGAGAGGACCGTTTGACCGTTCAACCCTTCCCACTGAAACAGAGGCGTGTCCGCCGGCCCTCCACGCGACATCAGCACAAATTCAAGTCCCGACAGTTTAGCAATCTGAGGATACTGAGGGGTGTATCCCGGAAGGTCACCAAAATGCGCTGTCCGTCCCGAGCGTTTAAAGTGACCGCGTACGTAAGACTGACCCAACATCACATTGCGAGCCAGCGTTTCGCCACCGGGTAAGTTCAGATAAATGGCAGACCAAATCGGGGTGAGCTCCAAGCGTCCCTCTTCAGCAAATTTCAGGATACGTGTTTTCTCTTGCGGATAACAAGAAACGTAATGCTCAAGAAAATTTGCCGTTTCAATCAGAAATCGAAAGTCCTCATGCACTTCAAGCAAATCAAGCGCACGGGAAATGATGGTATTTCCGCGTGAGAGACATTCTTCCCGGGTGCCCGTCCAGAACAAGTCCAGATGGGAGAAAGGAACGACGAAGGGGGATGGCGTAGGTTGTGGGCTCATGAGTATAGGTTGATGAAATTTCCAAGAGCACTCTTTCGCGTCTCCTTAGATTTTAATGGGCCCGAAGCGTTCCTGCCATTCATCAAGGTACTGTGATAATTCCTGTTGAATTTCCGGTAAATCCTGAAGATGGTTTTGAAGTTCCAACGGATCTGTCACCCGATCAAACAACATGTCACCAAAATCTCGGTAATCGCGTTCTTGAATGGTTTCGGAAGTATCGAGCCACTGTCCCCATTTATAACGCGGGGTAATGACCGTGGATTGCGACCAATTTTCGGAAACAATCCAGGGTTTTCCCACAGAGGCATTGCGCAGCAGATAAGGTGCAATGCTTTCCCCTTCCAGCTGTTCTGAAATGGGCATGTCACATAAGTCCATCAGTGTTGGAAACAGATCAACCAACTCGACCAACCCATCGTTGCGACGTTCCGCCTCAATGTGTTCCGGCCATGAAATCAACAAAGGTATCCGCAAGGTGTCTTCGAAGATATTATGACCCGGAGCTGCCTTTTCGAGCATGCCATGTGCCCCCGCAAAATCACCATGATCCGTGGCATAAATTACAATGGTATTTTCACGCTCACCCGTCTCCTCGAGAGCCTGTAAAATCTCACCCACATGGGTATCGATTTCTTCGACCAAGGCATAATACGCCGCCAGACCGTCCCGGTAAATTTGTTCGTCTTCACGGGCCAAATCAAATCGCCAAATCCGATTCTTCCCGGCGTGCTGCTCTTGAAACAGGGGCGGTAATTCACTGGGCGACTGATGTAAACTTGCGGGTTCGGTCAACCCCTTCCCCCACGCACTTCGATCGAAACGATTAAAGTATCGCGGTAGAGGTGTGTAGGGTTGATGCGGACGATAAAACGAAGAGAAACAGAAAAAAGGCGCGTCGTCTTTTTTTCGTGATTTCAGAAGATCCACGGTTTTTTGTTTGGTCCATGCTTCCATGGTCGCGTCTTCCGGTAAGTCGGACGCCCGTGCAGACATCAACGCAAAAGGTATTTCTTGTTTCTCCTCAGGATCCATCCCGAATTCAGCCGCCCAATCTCTCGCGAAAACATCCTGCAGCCCCCGTTCACCCAACCAGTCCCAATAACTCTCCCCCACGCTTTCATCCGGGAAATAGCCCTTTTGAATGTCCCAGCCTTCGTCACATCCCAAATGCAAATGACGTTTCCCAAAGGACACCGTCTGGTAGCCCTGTTGTTGAAAAGTCTTTTGCATGGAGGTTGCTTGTCGCATAACCTCAGTCCGCTCCCAAGCAAAGCAGCCCAGGCTACGCGGATATAATCCGGAAAACATGGAAGAGCGTGAAGCCATACAGATGCCATTTTGACAATAGGCCCGATCAAACTGAACCCCTTCCGAGGCCAGTTGATCCAGATAGGGGGTCGCGATATCGGGATGACCCGCACTGCCCAACACCCCCGCATTGTGTTGGTCACTGAAGAGGATGAGGATATTAGGTTTCTTTTTCATTAGGGTAATAGCAGGAGGTCACCGACCACATCTACATCCTTGTTATGGGCGTTACCAAACCAAGTCATAAAGGAGTCACGATTATTGCCATCGTCTTCATTCAGAATCAAGGTGAAGCCCAAATTTCCACCCGCTTCCGGTGTAAAGGGCGCCAAACGAGACCAGGGAATTGCAATTTCATACACGCGACTGCCTGTGCCTTCGGCACCGGCTTGCGACGCCATGATAAAGTCCTCTACATTACCGGTAGGAGCATCCGCATCGGCAGAGAGATGACACCAAGCCTGCAATCCCTTCAAGCCCATTCCAAGCGAGTAATCGTACTTGCCGATTTTATGATCACTGGTACGCATGGGATCCACTAAAAACTGCAAGCCGTCCTGGAACCACATGCGACTGTCTTCCTGCAGAATTCCGGCAATATCGTCGGTCACGCTGATACCCAAATATAAATACTCGTCATCCCAAAGGTAACGAATCTCTGTGGAGAGATCCTGTGGTCCTTCCCAGGTTTGCAAAGGTTTGGCATGCGCAAGCGCAAAGAATTGATTCTCTTGATCCAAGCTGCGCACCGATGCCGTGGCCCAGTCCGCTTCATTTAATTTTCCATCTATCGTCAGAGACGCATCTACTTTCTCTACCCCATAAAAGGCCGCAACCGGACGCTCTTTCACCGTCACCCGATTAGCGGCATCACGTACACTGGCCCGCACCCGATACACTTTGTACAAGTCCGCATCAGCGATAGGAATAATGGCTTCGAAACTTTCTTTGCCTTCTAATTCAAGGGAGCTGGATTGGGTATCACTAAAATACGCACTGGTCGTATTTTCTTGAGTGAAGCCACCATTTTCAAGTTCTTGCTCTCCGGTCAACACCACATCCCAGGTCACTTGTTGTTTCATGGGACTGTTGTTATGCACACGTACACGAACCGCGGCAGCTTGTTCACCCACCGCAGCCACCGGTAACAATTCCATTGATACCGTACCGGTCACACCC
This sequence comes from Kiritimatiellota bacterium B12222, assembly GCA_029719485.1. Taxonomy (GTDB): domain Bacteria; phylum Verrucomicrobiota; class Kiritimatiellia; order SS1-B-03-39; family UBA6053; genus UBA6053. The sequence goes on from CP120722.1 coordinate 4,197,875, forward strand.
GGACGATAGAAAAGCTGTCCATTCAACTGTCCATCTTTACCCGCCAACTCTATAACCATATCGGCAGCCCGCACGGCGCTTTCCACCGGTGCTTCCACCGTGAAACGCACAACCGAGCGACCTTCAGCATCTTGGGTTGCTTCGGATTCAATCCTCCACATGGGCGGCGCTTTCAAGCTGACTTGATCCGCATCGGCATTCACCAATTCCACATCAAAACTGGACTTCTCTCCGCGGACGATCATGTCCGGCACCTTGGCCATACGAATGGCAGGTGTTCCCAACGCTTTCGCGAGCTTCGCGGGTCCACCGTCATACAACAGTACCACCGGATCTGTACTCACAGACAAGCTGAGTCCTTTGCCGTCGGCATTGAGGTCACTGCGCGAGCCGTCGATGCGGATGGCCTGTACCTTTCCGACACCTGCCAGCGGTACAAACACTTCACTTTGACTCTTTTCGGTATACCAAACTTGTAAGGCCTGCCCTTCATCATTCTGAAACAGGAAGGCTTGAATATCCTCACCGTAGCTTTGTTCATCCACAAACTGTTTATCCGCAATAGCATTTACCGCATTATAATAGGCGATTGCATCCAGTTTAGGGGCGTATATATTAAACCGGCAGTCAAATACGTTATGGGCCGAACCAAATGAGTCCGCATTTTTTCCTTGGGGGTCGGGATAGAGCAATCCAAACCAGGAAATATTCGCGCCACCCACGGCAAAGAAATTGACAAACTTCTTATACAATGTCCCGGCCACCTGTTGCCGATCCATGCCCTGGCTATTTAGACCCACCTCAGTAGACCAAATCGGTTTCGCGAAACCATATTTTTCAAACAAATCCGGGTATCTTTGTTGCACAATTTTCCGAATGAGATTTACATCCTCGTAAGTGTGAAAATCGTAGGCATCCAACCATTCACCCATACCCGCGGCAAAATATCCCTCCGTGGCACCGACCGACGTTCCCACCACCGTGATCGTAGGATCTATACTTTTTATTTCGCTATAGAGAATACGGTAGGCATCGACATCCACATCAATTTCATCCCCTTTATTGTGGGGCTCATTACCCAGGTTGATGATCAAAGGCCGTATGTGACCATAGTCTGCAAGGAATTGACGCATGCCTGCACGTAAGGATTCCTCGGTATATTTTTCATAGCCTTTGCTCCTTCTTTCAATGAGACCGGCCGGTGTACTGGTCAGCCAACCCATCCCGAGTTCCTCAACCAAATTGAGTTGTGGAGCCTGGGTTTTATAAGGAGGCTCTGCTTTAAAGCTCCCCCACACCCCACAGATCCGAATACCCAGTCGATGGGTCAGACGCACATAGGCTTCCATACGATTATCCCAGTTACGACTGGTGAACGGAATCACTTCCGGAGGAAAAGCATTTGCAGGCGCTTCAGGCAAAATTGCCAAAGTCGTGTAGTAAGTGAACGGGTTCGCATCCTCTCGCTCAATGCGTCCGTGCAGTTCGTAATAGCGCCCCAACTCCATAGGAACCGCTGACAAATCTACCGTGCCTTTATACACAAACAGACTTTTCTGACGGCCAGCCCGAGTCAAGGTTACGGGGAGAGTTGCCGACTGCTCAGCACCCCAATAATCGCGAAGCTCGCAAAGAACCTCCCGCTGTTCTGCAGGAAGGGGTTTGTTCGCCAATACTTCAACCTCTACGATGCGAGAGGACTCAGGGAACAACAAATGTCCTAATTCCGACGCTCTAAAGGTAAGACGCTGAATGCGATCGTCTTTGCGTTCCACGGCCATGGACGCCACCGACAGATCATCTACGCGAAATACCCCTGGGGCCTCTTTATTGATGCGGGCTGTAAACCTGGCCTGAGACGCTCCGGCAGGAATATCCACTTGTTTGCTTCCGGGTTTCCAAGGACTTTTACGAAAAGGTTCTGCAAGCGTTTCTTTTCCCACTACCGCACCACTGCCTGATAAAAATTCCACACCGAGGACACCACGATAAGAATTATCCATAGACTTCAGATCTGTAGAAGTTGCAAATTTGAATTCATAACGCCCCTGGGAAACAGGGAAGGTCGGGCCAATGACACTTACCTCATCATGCAAAGTGGCATCCGTTTTACGAAGAGCCAAAACTTTCTCACCTTTAAAGGCTTCGGTATCTTCTACCGCAACCCCGGCACTTGCTTTCCATGTGTTGGGTAAGGTCGATAGCGCTTCGAATCCCATTTGATAGACCACCTCGTCACTGTGTCCGGGCATCAGTGCCTCAGCTTGGATATCCGCAATAGCGAAAGAGACAATCTTCTCTCTATCTCCTCCAGGTTTGGCCACACCAAAATGGAAATACTGAGGAGCACCATGCCATTTGCCATCTTTGGCCCCGCCCCAATGTTCTCCACCCGCAATCTCAAGGGGATTGATACGCAAAGTATGCCACTGACCATCAGAAATCACCGGAATGTTTTTTACCTGATGGATCTGACCACTACCATCCTTAAGTTGCACCCCCACTCGAGTCAGGTTTTCAGATTTGTAACGAATGTTTAAACTTATCAAATCTTTCATCCCGAATTCAGTTAAATCCCGGGATACCGCCACGTAGCCCCCGCCTTCAGTAAAGTCACCGGTAAGCTTCATCGCATACATGCCCGCTTCGGGTTGATTCTCAAGCAACGTAAGCGTTGCTTTGGCACCTTTAAATTCCGGACCATTGGTATAAGACCAAAAGTGTTCACCCTCAATCACCTCATCCAAACGCAAGGTCGTGGGTACCCCTGCAGACGCTTTCGCGTCTGCTTCGGATGTTATGGGACGGGGAATAATCGTAACTTTGTTAATCCAGATGGTGTGTGCCTTTGCGTCTTCTTTGCTTTGACGGCCGAGTAAAATGACTAATTTTTTGGCCGGCCCTTTCCAACTCTGCTCCTCTTTATTCCCTCCCCAGGATTCATACTTCACAATTGAAGTAGTGGCTCCAGCTGAGGTCCCTTGATTGGCGAAGTAACGCTCCAACGGAAATGAGATCCGTTGCCAACCCGGATCTACTTGAGTGCGGAGTCTAATCTGATGACAACGGTTGTTCGCGTCGATCACCCGAAGGGTCAATCGATCTGAATCTTGCCCTTTTACCCAAAAGAACAATTCGCGAATATCCACCCCATCAATCGTCGTCGCGGCTTGCACGTAGTTGCCACCGTTGCGAAAATCTCCCGTCAATTTCAGACTCTGTTGACCATTGTATAAGGCCGTTGGATCGATTTCAAGACTCCCCTTGGCTCCTGGAAATTCAGGACCATTATTAAAGGTCCACCCCAGATGAGGTTCTCCGGGTTTCATGAGCGATACGGCATCCTGTGCATGTGCGAAAGATAGCAAACACAGCAAGGAACAGATGAAAGCAAAATATTTATTCATATCAATAAGTCGTGGGTTTAGGATGGGGGATGCATGTCATTTCGGAATGACAGTCTCTATTCTGATTATTCTTTAAAGATTAAAATATAAGTATGAATGCACGCTTGTAAAGCCCAAATTGGGGAAAGTAATCTTTCAGGTGAGGCCATGCATTTTACACCGTCTAATCGCGATCGCGAATGACAAACAGAGTCAGTGGTTCTTTTGACAGTGCAGAGGAGGTCGATTTCTCTTCCAGCGTTTGATCCACTTGTGAAGGATCCGCAATAAATGCGGTGACGCGGTCATTCTTACGGACAGTAATCCCGCTCATTAATCCCATTTCCCACTCCTCACCTGAATGGGCACGATAAGCGATCTTCACCCCCACCCCTTCGTTCTCAGGCGTAATCACTTCGGAAGCACCGGGAGCCAATGAAAGGAGTGGATTTTTATTTGCCTGAATCCGTAAGTCATATCCTGTAAAATTGACCATGCGCAATTTTCCGGGACTCGGATTGTCTCGATCCTGCTTTAAAACCGCGGAGCGGTAACGGCCTGCCTGATCTACCCAGATCACAACCAAATTTTGAGCGGGAGGCGGATATAAAGTGGCTTTGACCAAGGGCTGCGGACGGATCCCCTGCTCCCCTTCGACCGGAAGATAGAAAATCAAGTCAGCAGAGGGCTTTGGAATTTTTTGCAGCGCGGAAGGGACCTTCTGAATGAGCCGAAGTGGTTGAGGTTCAGCATCCATTACGTAAAACATGTCGAGGTGGTTCCGGTTCCATCCAATTACCCGGAACTTATAAAGCTCCTCCTCGGCAGGCGTTGATTGGGCCTGTAAGCAACAGGGCAAAAAGGTGATCAACCATAAACAGAGTGTCGTTTTATATTTCATAAGGAGTGAGCCATCTAAAGGAAATGATACGGAAGCGGCGGCCAAATGCAAGATTGAGTCCATTGAGTTGAGAGGAAGTCATGGTCGGACGATCGGAGTCGTCAAGATAGTCGGGAACCCGTTGCACCACCGCCTCACACCACGCCCGCACCAATACCCGGGGGGAGTCACTCGCGTCATTGGGGTCCACCATTTCACCGTAAGTTCGAATCACAAAGGTATCAGAACGGGCTGCCAATGATGGCGCCAGAGCTTGCAGGACATCAGACTGATTCAACCATCCCGGGGCGGCCATATAGGTGCTCAAACCTGAGTCCGTACCCTCCGGCATAAATTCGTTATCAGGATACAATTGATCGCGATCATCATTCGCCTGCTTCAGAGCTGACCCTTGATTAAATACCGCGTTTATATCTGTTCGGTCAATGGCCTGCTGAATCGCTCCCGACAAACTGGTATCAGCAACAGGATCTCCCGGCATCGCCGCCGGAGTAAGATTGCGATTCACAAATGAGGCCAGCGAAAGAAAAGGACCTCGTGCCCTGACCTGTTTAACCATTTCAACCGCCAACGCTGAGACCTGGTCATCCGTCAATACGCGAAATCCCAAATAACTGTCATCCGATCGTTTAGCCACATTAAATGAAGGAAGTTCACTCTGGGCGGCCCCGAGCTGATGGATCGAACGCGCAAAAGGCGTGAGGCCCGCATCAGCATCGGCTTGTCCAACCCCTAATCCCCGTAACCCGGACAACACCGCCGTCCACGCCTCTACCGAAGTTGAATTTACATTGAATGCACCATCTATAAATAAATGCGCAGCCGGCACGCGTCCGTTTTCTCCCGGCCCCAGCATCGCGGGATCAGGAATTATCTCGGAGGAATTTGAGCCTCGCAGTTGCCCCAAAGACGGCGTGCCCTCTCTATAAATCAGGCGTTGGTTTGCTGGAGGCGGCGCTAAAGTCGTGTTCACTCCTGAGGCGGGTCGCACTGTAGAGAAAAAATTTCGATCCCATAACGCGGTGTTGAGTAAATACGAAATATCGTAGCGGCGGATGTTATCCAGTTTTGGAATATCCGGCACATAGCCCTCATATCCTTCGGGGATATCTCCCATGGCGTTTGCAGATAAATCGTCCTGTTCGCTAAAAGTGATTCCCCAATAATTCGGCATGGGGATTGTACGACTCAACTCCCGAGGTACATAACGCTCGTAACGTGAATTCCCTACCCCCATTCCCGTTTGATCCGCCACCCCCAGCGCTAGATCATTGGCCGTCAGATCCAGATGAGAAAGTTGTGCCAAGGATAATACAGGAACTTCTTCAGGAGAAAGCACAGCAGGAATATCACTCAACACAAAGTCATTTCCATCCTTGTGGGCATATCCCCAAGCCTGTTGTTCCGCGGAGGAAGGATCCAAATCTTGAGTCATCACGCTTTCTGAAAAATTAATACTCTGATACACCCCGTAAGGAGCGACATTCAGAAGTTTATAAGCCGTACTATCGGAGCGTTCACTCAGCGTTCGAAGATACTGATGCGTTCCCAACAGGTTGGATTCTGCATGAATCGCACGAATAGATTCTCCAAAATATGCGCCAGCCGACGAACCATCCAAAAACAGGCGTATAATTCTAGCACCTCCCATCACTTCCCCATCTATACCGGATTCAAAAATCGTTCCCGGTCCGTATTTCACATGCACACCACGATTTTTATAAGCAGCATCATTACTTAAAGAAGGCCAAAATTTTCCAGTGACCATTTTCTGCAGCACAGAATGTGGTTTCCCTGGAACTGTAAGGGTATAATTCAAGCCGGTCTCAAAATGAGGGGGCACCCGTAACCCATATCGAAATAACGCGTCTCCAGGGATAGGATCTCCATCAAAAATACCCGCGGGTAATCGAGGATCCGAGGAGAGATAATGAGAGTCACATACATGACTGTAGTAGGTCAAAGGCGCAGCGGATGTCATCTCTTGAAGCGGAACCACGGTAAACGTTAAGCCGTCGATCGTTTCAGAAGGAAGCGTTCCCGATGAAATTTTGTACGCCTTGGTCTGACCAGGGCCGATCTCCAAATCACCAGGCGGAATTTGAAACAATACTTGATCGAGTACCCCGGGATGCCCCACATCGGGATCTGCAGGCCCATCGGGGTATTTCAAAAGAGGATATGACCGCAAATCTGTTGTAAACTGAGGATTTACATTGTCACCTCGGGTGAACAGATAGACAAATTCATCCGCATCAGGCGGGGGAAGTTGATAGTCACACACCAGCGAGACTTCCCACCCTCTATGTTTCCCGTTTCCTGACCCCTGGGGCTGAAGCGATACACGAAGATTCAATCCCTCTGGAGCTGTAAGTGTTCGTGAATAAGGATTGCCGAGAACCACAATCAATGAGGTATCAATTTCGGGACCTTTACGAAGGGCAAACATCGTTCTCGCCTGTAGAATCACAGGCGAAATACCCACCTGAACTTTCACCGGATTCGCATCGATATCTACGGTCGGCTGCACTTCCAAATCACCGGGATGATCAAAGGCGTATTGATAAAAAGACTTTACTTGATCCCATTTCGGACCGAGACGAGGACTGACATCTAGACTTGTGTACCCCCAACCGCCCTGTGCAACAGAACGCGAAAAGGGGGAAGATTTGGCATTAAATTTGGATCCACTAAAGTCGGAAACCGGTGCACTCCCATCCGGAATGAGATTACTCCCGTCCAAAAATGTATCGCCAGAACGTGCATCGAGATGGAAACTTAAATCCTGACGTAACCCTCCAAACTGAGAGTCGGCCAATACCCCTTGGGCATAGGGTGTGAGATCATGCACATGCGCTTGAAGATTCGCGGCCGAAACCCCAGCAGCGGCAAGCTCAATTTGAGTTCGGCTGACCGTGCGGTCAACGCCACGGTAAAGGTCTGAGGAAGCGTCTGTGGCGGCAGTGGGATACGTGCTGTCATTAAATGCAGACATCCGCTCAATACCATTCCGCTGCGCGACCAAAACACGATACCGACTATCCCGACTGTCAGTCGAATTCCCATCGTCTGGCGTTTCGTTATCAATATAAGGATCCACCAAGTTGAACTTTGCTTTGACCCCTTCATCCCCCACCCACCATGCGAAACGGCCCACGCGTTCAGTATTTTGAGTGAGATTTTCTAAAGGAGCCGCAATATAAGCCTCGGGATCATCACCTGCGGAGGCCGGGCCCAACAGCAGAGCGGCAGGTTGCGCACCCAGGGATAGCTGCGTAAAAGCCGAGGTGTTCGCACTGAGGGCAAGCCCTCCCTTTTCAACCACAGCCATGTTCGGCGTAAACGGAAAAGGTGGCGCAAAGGTTGGCGCCGTAATTTGCCCATTGCTCCCCGAATGAAATGCTGCGCGGTTGCCACTCACCAACCATGAGAGCAGAATGGGCTCAGGCGATTCAGTAAAAATGGATTCAGGTGAGTTGAGATTTCCCCAAACCCCCGTCCAATATCGGGTTCCATTTTGGGTCGCACTCAAACCATTGCTGCCGCGAGAGGAAAATGTCACCCCCGTAGCCCCATCTCCCAATGAGGCGCTCGCCGTACTTCGCTGATCAGGCCCTGCAGTTTTTTGAAGCTGATCCATCGCCAAATTCAAAGCGAGCTGGGCAATCAACTGTGCTTGCCGTCGATTCTGATGTAGCGTTTGTTCACGAAGAGCTAAACGAACCGATACCGTAAATCCCAAAGTGAGCACCAACAGGAGCGAAACCACCAGTAGGGTAAGCAACAACACCGACCCGCAGCGCTGACGCAAAGGGGAGGCCTTTTGCAATTTTGAATCAGAGCGTTGTGAGATCATCATATTTTATGAGGGAATAACTTTATGTTCAGGCACGAAACCGCATTTGATTTACACGGGTAAAGGAATAGGTTCCAAATCTACATCAACACTGTACACTTTAAAGTGTTAATCATTAACTACGAAAAGAGATTATTTTCAAGCGCCAAATGAGTTTCCTGAGACCCAAGCATGAAAAAACCTTGAAATTTATGAAAAATGAGCCCATCCCCACCCAGCCTCTATTGTTGAGTACGACCGTCACTAGACGGAGATCCGTGCTGAAAAAAGCTCCCGCAAATAAGAAGGATCATTACATAAAATAGCGGAAAAACTTGTCGCCCCCCTAGAATAGCCTATAGTCTCTCAATTATGAAAAGTCTTCCGCAGTTCAAGCTGTACCAGCTTCCCAGTCCAGCATTTAACCACAAGTCACAATGAAGGGTTCACCAAAGTCAGAAGGGGCAAACTCCTTAAAATCTGCTCATAAAGCCTTGCAGGCAAATCCGTTATGGAAATCCCCTCTACATGTGCAAATCAGAGAAACCTTGCGTCAACTGATCAAAGATCAGTTTAAACCCGGGGATAAATTTTTTAGTGAACCTGAATTAATTAAGCAACTCGGCGTCTCGCAAGGAACAGTGCGACGTGCGCTCACCGATTTGAGTCATGAAGGCATATTGATTCGACGCGTGCCACAAGGAACCTTCATCGCTGAAAATCCCACAGAAGGATACACCTTAGGGGTCTTCATGCCCCAATACGACTCTCCTTTCCTGATGGACTTGCTGGAATACATTTCAAAAGGCTGTCGTAATCAGTCTGTTCCCATCAAAATCCACAAAACGTATCGGGGTGAAGAACTCAATTCAGCCCTCAGTGGCATCAATCCTATCACCACTCATGAACGCATCCTCTTGCTGGGTGAGACCCCGGAAACGGCCATCGAATTGCATCGCACCCTTTCAAACCGTGGGTATCGCGTCATCAATGTAGACACATTGTTAGAAGGATGTGGAGATGGCTACGTCGGAGTCGACAATGTGGCCGGCATCGAAATGGGCTTAAACTATTTGGTCGATCTGGGACACAAACGCATTACCCTTTTGGTGAATGAAACCATGGAATCCGGCAATATTCGGGAACGTGTGGCGGCATTCGAAAACTTTTGCAAAGAACACAACCTTCCGGAAAGTAAGGTGGTAGACTGTGGAACAGATTTTTGGACCGATTCATCCGAAACGGCCTCAAGCCACATGTCAGAAGTGATGTCCGCAACAGCCCCCCCCACCGCCATTATGACCGTTTCGGCACCCGGCGCATGGGGCGTTTTGCAGTGGTTGCAAGAAAACCACGTGGCTGTGCCCGAAAAAGTTTCGCTCTTAAGCTTTGATGACGCAACCACCAACCGCTTCCTGCATCCAACCCTCACGTCGATTGCACAACCTATCGAAGAGATGGCCCAGCGGATTCTGGAGCTGATCTTTGCTGACGAGATGCCGGAACAAGCCACACATCTGCTCACACCTTATCTGGTCATCCGGAAAAGTTGTAGCAAGATGACGCAATAGAATATCCAGCTCACCCTCTGGGCTTTTCACTGAACTTCCCCTGCGCCATTCCCTACACTCATACCCGTGCCCTGCGCTTTTCGTCGATAGCCCGAGGGCGTTTCCCCAAGCGCTGTACGCATCACCTTCCCAAACCAACTGGCACTGGTAAATCCAGATTTTTGCGCCACCTCTTCGATGGGAAGACTGGTCATGCGCAACAAACGACAGGCTTCATCTAAACGAACCCGTTGAATCTCTTCCTGTGGCGTTCGTCCAAGCACTTTGTGAAAATGACGCTCCAAGGTACGTCGGCTCATAGGCACATGAGTGAGTAAATCCTCCACCCCCGACCACTGGGCGGCATGTTGCCGAATGAGTCGCATCGCCTCTGCAATCCGAGGATCAATATCTTCCAAAAACGTGGACTCCCGCACCACAACACCCGCCGGAGATAAATGACGCAACCAGGGAACGCTCTCCCCTTTCAGCATGGCCTCGAGGGTAACACAGGCCTCATACCCAATCCGCTCAGCCTGTATATCAACGCTGCTGAGTGTCGGTTGCGTATATTCACAGATATGGGTTTCATTATCCACACCAACAATCGCAACTTGTTGGCGCACATCAAAATGATTCGCAGCACAAGCACGTAACAAACTGGCAGCCCCCAAATCGTTTGAAAGCATAAGCCCCACCGGCTTGGGAAGCGTCATAAGCCAGGATATATTCTCTCGAGTTGACCAGCTACCAAAGCGATGACAGCTGTGCCCCGCATCCCGAAGACCCGCAACAAAACCTTCTTCACGTCCTAGACTATATTTGCGACCCGGTTGACCTAGAAAAGCAAAATGTTTAAGCGGGAGCGAACTAAGATGTTCCGCTCCTAACCGTCCCACAGTAAAATCATCCACACAAATCGTGTGAAAATGCTCCGCACACATTTTGGTGATATTCACGACGGGCATCTCTAAATCAGCCAATGCCGTATCCACAGGATCGATACATTGCACAATCACCCCATCAATTCCTTTGCCAGTCCAATCCATCCGTTTCGTATCATTCACATCCACCTGTTCAAGAATCAGACTCCAACCACGGGACAACGCAAAACGACTAATCCCAATGAGGGTGGTGAAACCAAAATGATGTCGCACATCAATGCGAACCACGATTTTAACGTCATTATTTTTCATAGGTACCTCAACTAGCACAAGCATCATCATGACGCAATACTACCAATAGTTGACGCGTGAGGCACTTGTCCATTCTATAAAGAATAGATAACATAACCCTTCACATTAGTATTCGTATAAAAATATCATGACCTTCCCCCCCCAAATAATTCATAACGTATTCGCAATTTCTCTTACCCTGTTGACGATCGCCACTCAATATCCTGCCCTCGCAGAACAGGTTGATGGCTATCATGAGTTTAATTACGGCCAGAATAAAAAAGACAGCAACAATTGGATTCAGGCCATCCGCGTCAGCCAACCCGCACCCCGCTCGGAAGTAAACGGGCAAGTCACCGTAAAGTTTCAAGCCCCGGGCATGGACGAAGTCCGGGCCTACTGTTGGAAAGCGCCTGGAGAAGATGACTCGAATCATCCTTGGGGAAGTGACACGCTATTAACTCCTAAAGGAATGACCCTTGATGCCAAAGACCAGGGGAGCTTCACCTTTGATGCCGGTGCCTTTCCGCATGGCCCCATGAATGTGCGGATCTTTGCGTCGAACAAAGCGGGCAAAAAAGACATCTTTGAACTCCAACTTTTCAACATCGGCGGGGTGGTTTGGAATCAAGGCATCCCGGATACCCCTCCTCCCGCAGCCAAAGGGCTGAAATTAATATTCGAAGACGATTTTGATGGAGAGCTTTCTATCTCCAACGACGGACGGGGTACCACTTATCAGTCGCACAAACCCGGTGGGGGCGATTTCAGTGGCTGGCAATTTTCAAATGTTTTGGGCGACGGAAAACCTTTTGCACAACAAGGGACTTGGCTCAAGATTGCGGCACGAAAAGACAAACAGTCTCCCAAAGGCCGTAGCGGAATCCTTGCTTCTGTCGACGCAGACTACAAAGGGATCTGGGCCAAAGCTCCCTTTTACATGGAATGTCGCTTTACCGCTCAATCCGCAATAGGCACCTGGCCTGCATTCTGGACCTTGGCTCTTCGGGGAGAAGAAACGGATGAATTAGATATTGTTGAAGCCTACGGCGGGATGGGCAAAGGTAATCCCAACCATCCAGGGTACTCCATCGTATCGCACTTCTGGAAACAAAAAAAAACAGACGGCACACCTAAAAAAGGCGTAAGTACCCGAGTAGACATCATGGACCTCGGTGGAAAAAACTACTGGTCCACCACTTTTCATACCTACGCCGTCTATGTAGGACTTGAGGATACCGTGTATTATTTCGACGATATCGAAGTGTTACGTCATCCCAGTGGAGAGGTTTCTAAATCCGTACCTCATTTCTTTTTGATCAACCTCGCCATTGGAGGAATTAGCCGCTGGCCCATCGACCTCGAGCGATACGGTAATGGATCAGACATGTGGGTGGATTATGTGAGGGTCTACGCCAAAGAAGCCGTCGATCCCGAATACAACATCGCCTCCACCATCGAACCTGCGCGTAAATTCGGTAGTGTTGGCCTGAACTTAGCAGTCGAAAACCAAGACCGCACCTTCATCGCGGCCCACTACGCAGCCGGAGCCGAGAACGTCTCTCAACGGAATTGGAATAATCTAAAAGGCCCCAAAGGTACCCAACTTGACATTGTAGATGCGGCCGGGAAACAGATCCCGGGTCTCCAAACCCAATGGAAAGTCACCGGAGTAAATCAAGAAGGAAATTCTCAACTCGCCAGAGATTGGGGCTTTAAACATGGTGATCTTGCCCTGCAATTGGGCCACATCAAAAGCGGTGGCGCATTAAAAATCAGTGGCATTCCCTACCCACGTTACGATATCTATGTGTACCTCGGCGCGGGAAGTAGCGCGGGACAAGGTAAAGTAATGTTAAGCTCCCCTACCCCTCAGCTCATCGATCCCCAACACAGCTATTTTTATAAGATCAGTTGGTTACAGGGTAAATTTAAAGTCGCCACCGCAACGAAATTCGCCCAAGCCCACCCCAGTAATATGGTGGTGTTCAAAAACAATAGCGCTGAAACTGTGGCCATCGAGTGGGTCGGAAATCTACAAGGCGGCGCTACAGGCGTCACCGCTATTCAAATCGTGGATCGTCAAACCGACGGCAAATAAAAAGGCTAAAAAGGGAAATTATTCATAGTGTTCAAAATATAAGCATAAAAAGTTATTCATTAACTAAATCCCTGCTTGATGTTTAAACCCTATAACTTTATCTTCTCTTTAAAGAATAACCTTTATTTACCCATGAACCTCATCCAAAAGCTTTTGTCTATTTACCTCCTCACCTCTACATGCGCCTGCTCCGTTTACGCGGACCTGCTGGTTTACGAATCATTTAACTACACGGGTAGCGTTGCCGACAACGCGATAATGAATGGGGTTGAATCTAATGCTACGGGAGTTTCAGGATCCTATTCCAGAGGGGGATCCGACTTTAAATACAGCACAACAGGACTTAGCTTCAGCCCTAACTTCTCCACCCCGTCCGGGGGAAGCGTCTACCTAAATATAAGCAACAGTCAGTACGGCATTCTAAAAGTAGGGCTCGATGCCGAAACGGTCAGCGGTGACTTGTATCACAGTTTTCTGTTTAGGTCATCTCTGCTCACCGCAACCGGAAACAATAACGGGACCTTTTCTCGCATCGCTGGCGACAAACTTTCGGTTTCTCCAAAATCGAAAGTCGCGGAAGGAATTGGCATTGGGTATAATGGATCGGCCAATGAAACCGCAGACAATGACCTTTTACTTGAGAATACCACGTACCTCATGTTGTCAAAATTCACCCATGTGGGCAGCACCCTCTCCGCAGGAACACCCGGTACTGCCACGGTTTGGGCTCTCACCGCATCTGAATACGACAACTGGTTATCTGCAGGTGGAGGCTTAGAGGCTAACCTATCCACCTATACCGACAGGTGGACGACACAAACGCTTACGGAAGGAACCTTCAACGTCACCGACAGCTCCATTTTAGAACTGGCAAGTACCACTACGGGTTTAGGAAGTGGAAGCCTTTATGTCACATACGACGAACTTCGTTTCGGCACCACCCTCTCTGATGTGGTCCTCATCCCCGAACCCTCCTCTCTCCTACTACTATCCCTCGCAGGGGCTGTGGCCTTAGTGGCCACCCGTCGTAAACAAACCTTTTAAAAAACATCAACATTGAACAGAGAACGCCCCATGAACACTACGCCACATAAAGTCAAACGCAGGTGGAATACACTAAGCTTTGCCGCAACCGCCCTCGCATCCTTATGTTTACTCGCACCTTCCACACAAGCCCAAAACCTTTTTTGGGATGCGGATGGGGATGGGTCCGCCAGCACCGGTGGCGCAGGAACCTGGGATCTGGTCTCTTCACTCTGGCGCCTGAATAACGATACCGGCCCCTTACAGACCTACACCAATACCGCCGGAGCCATGAGCGCGAATTTTGCGGGGTCAACCGGTACGGTGACCATAGCTTCGGGTCTGACCATCAACGCAAGTGTAATCAATATTACGGGAAATCGTACGATTGCAGGCGGTTCCGGTAGATTTTTAAATTTGGATGGAACGTCCCCTACTATCCATGTGGATGGCACAAGTGGCTACACTGGTGCCACCATTAGCGCCAATATCACCGGTAGCAACGGTCTCAACAAGACAGGTGAGGGATTTGTATATTTGAGCGGCGCAAACACGTACACCGGCACCACCACCGTAAGCGATGGTACCTTGCGGGCGAACGACGACGGGAGCGTCGGATTGGGCGCAGGCAATCTGGTCTTAAACGGCGGTGTGTTTCAAAGTCGAACAGATTTCATACGCTCCCTGGGAACGGGTGACAATCAAGTCAGTATCACTGGGGGCACCACAGGTTTTGGTGGCGGAACAAGTTCAACCAATATCATTGCCATCGGCGGTATCGGCACCGAAACAGAGTTAGTTTGGGGAAGCACACATTTTAATCCCGATGTCTTTGTGCTCAACAACAATGGCTATTCAGGAACAACGGTAGATCTTCGAAATGGAATCGATCTCAACGGCGCCACCCGCACGATCAACAGCACCGCCCAATGGGTTAAAATGAGTGGCGATATCACCGGATCTGGTGGGCTGATCAAAACCGGCGGAGGCTCCCTGGCCATGAGTGGAGACAATACCTTTACCGGTGGATTCACTTGGATTGATGACGACACATACACCTTGAACATTGGAAGTGATACGGCCTTTGGTAATGGCCTCGTGACCCTGGACTCAAATACGGGAGCCGTCAACATTCGGGCCGAAGATGCCACTGATCGCGTGCTTAACAACGATGTAAATATCACCGAAGGCGATCTCCGGTTAGGTTCCGAAGGGTCGGGCAATCTCACTTTCGGAAACTTTACCAATGGCAGCGGCGGACAATCTATCAAGGTGTATAATCAACAGACCACCTTTAGCAGCTACACCGCAGCCTCGGGAACTTTTAATAAATACGGGGCAGGAAATTTGGTATTTACGGGTGATTTCAATCGCTCTGGAAGTGACTATGTTCGACTCTATGATGGTGCATTGGCCATCGGTGGTGAATTCAATACAAGTGCGGTTACTCGGTTGGGAGCTTCCTCCACCACTGGACACCTGGGGTGGAATGGCACCATGTCAGCCAATTTGGGCACAGCCGGGAGTGTAAGTTGGACCTTAAATACAAACTCAATCGGAGGAGGCCTCTTTGCTTTCGGCGACAATGCCACCTGGGGCAACACGGCCAACAATCTGGCCGTAAATTTCGGAGGAAGCGGAGCGGAAGTCACTTGGGGCGATTCTCATTTTGTGAAAGACGGTAACGCCCTCTTCCTGGGCCACAGCCTGTCCAACGGTACCGTGGATTTCCAAAACGCTCTCAATCTGAATGGCATCAACCAGACGATTGAGGTAGCGAAAGGAGACAGCAACCTGGCCGGTGGTTCCGACGCCATCCTCTCCGGCGTGGTAAGCAACGGTTCGCTGACCAAAACCGGTACCGGCACCCTGAAACTGACCGCTGAAAATACTTACGCAGGTGGCACCACCGTCTCTGCAGGTACCTTGTTGATAAGCAATACTTCCGGCAGTGGTCTCGGTACCGGCAGTGTGAGTGTAGACAGCGGTGCCACCTTGGGTGGATCGGGTAGCTTTACAGGCGATCTTTCCATAAACGGTGGTACCCTTGCACCCGGTGCAAGTATCGAATCCTTGGGCGCAGGGGGTATCACCCTCAGCGGTGGCGAATTTGCCTACGAAATCAATACCAGTACGCTAACTGCCGATCTGCTGTTTGCATCCGATAACGACGTAGCCCTCAATTTGTCAGGAACCCCTACCCTCAATATCACGGATTTAGGTAGTGATGTAGCCCTCACGGCCGGCACAAAATTCACCCTCATCAGCTACACCGCTGCCGGAGGATGGAACAACGGCACCTTCGATGGATACGATAATCTTTCTGAGTTCACCTTGGGTGCAAACCAATGGAAGATTAACTATGAAGACGTCACCGCCGGCATAAATTACAGTGAGGATGCGACCGACTTTGGTGATCGTTTCGTCACCCTTGCCGTTATCCCTGAACCCAGCACCCTCGCCTTTTTAATGCTCGGTCTCACAACCGTATTCGTTTTCCGCAAAAAACGTAACGCTTAATCATATCACTCCCTTTCCCCATGCAACTCACCCCCTTCGATCATCCAAATAGTTATCGCAATCATTGGAATACAGCGGAAGTCACAACCCGTATCCAAGATGGTATCGAAAAACATAGAAAAAGTGATGCGAGAGTCCAAGTAATCGGGGCGGACGGTCGTCCCATGCCAGGAGCAAAGCTCACGGTCCGTCAGCTCAACTCCTCTTTCCATTTTGGCGCGAATATTTTTAAACTCGGCGGTTTTAAATCCGAAGAGCTCAACCATGCCTATGAAACGTCTTTTCTAAAGCTCTTCAATGGCGCCACCGTTCCTTTTTACTGGAAAACCTTGGAAGTCGAACAGGACCATCCCCGGTTCACCACCAATAGTGTACGGATTGACCGACGTCCACCTCCGGATTTTGTAGTGGATTTCTGTCAACGAAACGGACTGCGCATGCACGGGCACACCCTATCCTGGGCATCAAAAAATTGGTCCATCCCGGAGTGGTTGCCTTTAGATCCGGATGAAACAGACCGACTCGTCGACAAACGCATCCGAGAAATCGCCGAACGCTACGGAAACGTCATCAAACGGTGGGATGTACTCAATGAAGCTGACGCCGGGTACGCTCCTGAAGAAGTCCATCCCATGTCAGACAATTACGAAGCAAAAGCCTTCCAAGCCGCATCTCGTTACTTTGCTGACGATGTGCGTTTAGACATTAATGAAACCACCGGGTATTGGTATCCCCACAAAAAAGCGTATCTTCATCAGATTCAACGCCTGTTGGATCAAGGCTGCGACATCGGAGCCGTGGGCCTTCAATTTCATATCATGACCGATGAAGAAATGTACCGCCTGTCCCTCGGCGAACGCTTTGCGCCTCAGCAACTCTTTGCCACATTGGATCAGTACGCAAAATTTAATCTCCCCATCCATATCAGCGAAATCACCCTAACCGCACCTGAAAACAGCCCTGAAGGATTAGCCCTGCAAGCGGATGCCGCCAGAAACTTTTACCGCTTGTGGTTCAGCCATCCTGCGGTGGAAGGTATTACCTGGTGGAATGTGCCCGATGGCGGAGCAGCTCCCGGGGAAGACACCGTGTACTCCGGCCTGCTTTATGAAGATCTGACCCCGAAGCCTTCATACCATGCCCTTCAACAACTCATTCATGAAGAATGGAGAACTGAAGTTTCCGGCATCACGGATGCAAAAGGCTGCTTCGAATTCCGTGGATTCCACGGAGAGTACCACATTGATGTACCCGGATATGCCGTACAAAAAAACATGCATCTATCTCCGGATACGACCACAGACATCACCATCACTCACTAAACCGTACACCCTCAAATTCTCTTTTAACTCACAAGACACCACGACACGGCTTCGTTGAGCCGCGCACAACCAAAGCGGCCCCCCTCCCTCCTCAACTTTTTCCGCATTTTCAAATACCATGCATACGCATCCCCCCAAAAAACACAGTTCCGTAAAGCGGTCTTTGCATGCATTTACTTTGATAGAAATGCTGGTGGTCATCGCCATCATTGCCATCTTGATTTCTTTAATGATGCCCGCCGTTTCCAAAATGATCGACAGCGCAAAATCAGTGGGATGTAAGAGTAATTTACGACAGATTCATACCGGGCTCCTCGGCTACGCAATGGACCACGAAGGTTTTGTAACCGCAAAGGTCACCAATCTCCATGGCAGTATAAAACAGTGGCCTCAATTCCTCTCCGGCCCCTTCGCCCCCGGCGATGGCCTGCCTTCTGAACTCAATTCCAAAGAAACCTATCTCGCCCCGGGCAAAACCTACTTTTGTCCCTCAGCGCCCTATCACGGTGCTTATGTGGCAAAAGGCTATAATTTCGGAAAAACGAATATGTCATATGGCATGTATGTCGCAGGCAATATCGACCCCTACGCAAGCGAATATACAGAACGAGTCAAGTATGCGTCGGAAAATTCATATCTACCTGTAGCCATATTGGTGTGGCCTTCCAGAGTGTCCCAACCGGCTCAGGCTCCTTGGTTAATGGATTCCATTAGTCTGCACCCCTCAGCGGGCATGTGGTACAACAAAGTGTGGTATCCGGCCCCCATGATGGGCGTGGTCTATGCTACAGGAACCGCAGACTGGAGCGCTCGGGTTCACGTCGCTCATAATGGATATGTCAATATCGTGTATTTTGACGGACACGTGGGTCAACGTACCGCCCAAGAGATGAACGAATCCCCCGCGAATTTCCGCTATTTTCGCGACAAAGAACTGTTACCGATCACCTACCCTAAATCTACGAACTAACCCCTCTCTTTCACAAGCAACACTCACCCCTCACTCAACAAAGGTACACATGAATTCCTCCATTGCATCCTCCCTCAGCACTCGCTCATTGTTACTCGCCCTCATTCTGGGTCTGCTTCCATTCGGTGGCATTGCAAGAGCCCAACAAAGCAACAGTGGGTCCATTGGTTTGAACTTCGCAGCTGAAAATAACGATCAAACCCATCTCAGTCCCGATACGGAAGCGGGTTATAAATCTGTGGATCAAAAACATTGGAACAATTTAATAGGACCCGAGGGCAAAAACAAAGAGCTGACAGACAGCAAAGGAAAAGTCATTAACGGGATGAATGTATCCTGGGCGGTACCCGGTGCCGATCAAAATTGGAGATCAACCGTAGGCCGGGACTGGGGCTTCAAAGATGGAAACCTGACCTTGCAATTGGGATACATCCAGTTGGGAGCGGTCTTGAAGATTCAAGATATCCCCTACGAAAAATATGACGTTTACGTGTATGTGGGCGCGGGTGACAATGCCGGTGAAGGTTCCGTAACCCTCAGCGCATCCAACAAACAGCAACTGGATCCCAACGGAACCTATTTTTATAAATTGGGTTGGTTGAATGGTAAATATCAAATTTCAGAGGCCACCAGTTTGGAAGCAAACCAACTCGGAAATGTCGTCGTGTTTAAAGGAAATTCAGCGCCAGATGTAGTGTTGGAATGGGCGGGGAACCTCAAAGGTGGATGGACCGGTGTCACAGGTATTCAAATTGTAGCTTCCAAGAAGTGATGACCCAAAAAAACATCATCCTCACGGGGATCAGCCTGCTACTCATTGCAGTAGCAGGCGTCAATATTGTTAAAAATAGTGGCTTCTTTCACACCCCGAGAGGTCTGAGTTGGGATGCGGATACCGTGCTTGCGGAACGCTTACTTCCCGAAATGTCCTCAGGGGATCATCTCTTGCTCATACAACCCTTCCCCCCACTCCGGGGAACCCAGGAAGAGAGCAGCGAAAAAGCCCTTCTGAAACTCTGGAAAAATAACAATATCCCAGTCGATGTGGCTTACGTCTACGAACAACCGCGCCCCCCGGCTCCGCCAAAATATGGCCCACTTTCCAAATCGGAGTTCCAAGAAATCTTAGCCCGCCATCCACATACCCAATATATCTTCAGTCGGGTAAACATGAGCACCGCCACCGCACTAAGCCTGCGGGAATCAGGGGCGCCTGAAGCCATTCTGATTCTTTCCGCCAATTTTGCCGACTCAACCCTGTGTAATCCCGAAGCCCTCCGCCAAGCGGGAATTGTGGAAAACACAGTCGTCATGCGGATCCCCAGCGATCTCTCCATCAACCGGGCCAAAGCGTCCGATGATGACTTATTCGACTCACTTTACGAAATCCGTTAGAGCTCTCTACCGTCAGGAACACCCCATAAAAAAATCCACTACCGCCAGTTCGACACCTTTGGGACGAGCTCAGGAGAAGATGAAATTTCATTCGACTCTATTTTTGATATCCTGTACTCTGCTCAAAAGATGGAGTTCAAAATGAAAAAAAAATTAGTCTACACTTTATTATTCATTGGCTTTGCTGCCATTTGCCTCCAAGCCGAGCTCATCGCATCCGATGATTTTAACAGCTACAGCATCGGTGAATTAAACAGCAAAGGTACAATCAGTTCCGGTTGGCAAAGCACCTGGTCAGCGGCAACAGGATCTAACGTGGTGAATGGAGGACTGAGTTATAGCGGGGGCGACATCAGCATCAACGGCGGTTCTCAGGCCTTGAGCATCACCGGTTCAAATAATTATCAGCTCAACCGCCAGTTCGACACCTTCGGAACTTCTTCCGGTGAAGATGCGATCTACTTCAGCTTCCTCTTTCGTCAGGTGTCGGGTACCCCAGCAGACTTTCTCAATTTCACCCTGGATAAAGATCAGGATTATGAACTGGGGTCTGGAATCGGGGATTTATCAGGCACACAAGCCGAATTTTCTGCCCGGGTAAAATATACAGTACAAGCATCCGAAACCGTGTCTTACACCAGCAGTGAAACCTACTTGCTGGTCGGACGTGTTTCACGGGATGGTGACGATGGGGATCGGACACATCCACTTCGCTTCGATCAGATTGAGTTGTGGGTAAATCCCACCTCAAGCAGCTTAGGGACTGCGGATGTGATTTTTGACTCTTCCTCCGGAATGAATGATATTTCCTATTTCGGATTACGCTCTGCAAATATAGGAAGTGGCGACGAATATCTGATCGATGAATTACGTATCGGCACAGACTTCTCCAGTATCGTCATTCCGGAACCCTCTTCCCTTCTCCTGCTCGGCATCGGATTAGTTTTAGCCCGCATGGGAGTTGCCAGACGCATCACCACCCGCTCTTAAGTTCGCGTCCACCTCCAAAATAATTCTCGCACACAACCATGGCACTCGTCCACGACGACCAGGACGCTGGTACCGCCCCCTGCTTTACCCCAGCGAAGACAGGCATACCGACTCCCCGGATTCTGCCGACGCAATCGCCCCGTGCACCATCGCCAGGCTATGAAAATTGTCGTAAGCCGGCGTCGCGGGTTGCGTACCCTCACAGAGACTTTGCAAAAAGTTAAGAATGCCTGCTTCATGTCCCGATGGTGTAGCGTTTGCATCGACTTCAGGAACAGGAATCGAAACACAGTCCCTCACAAGCCCTTCTGTTCCGCAGAGTTGCTCCACCTCAATCCCATCCTCACCATCCCACATCAAGCTGCCTTTTGTCCCCAAAATCCGCCACTGACATTGCCAACTTGTCGACAAGCCTTCCGCACACCAACTTCCTCGATATGAACTGCGAATTTGATCTTCGTGCTCAAAAAAAGCAACCGCTGATGCACCATCCGCATACCAAGAACCCGGTGGATTCCAGTCTTGTGCCCAAACCTTGACGGGAGGGGCATCCGTCAAATAACGAATTTGATCAAAGGAATGAATCGCCATATCAAACAAAAGCACATGTTTCATCTCGTCCCGAAATCCCCCAAAATGGGCCCCTATAAAAAAATCACTATGAAAGGTGTGCGCTTGCCCAATCATTCCTGAATCTAACGCAGCCCGTACCCGTTGAATACCATTAGGTTGCCAACGTCTATTTTGCATAACACCGTAAGTTACCCCGGCCTCTTGCGCGGCCTTCACCATCTCCCGCGCATCCGCCATACTTTCAGCCAAGGGTTTTTCACCCAAGACATGACAACCCTTCCCTACCGCGCTAAGTACAATATGTTTATGGGCAGAGGGAACCGTACAATCAAATACCAAATCTGCCCCACTCTCCCGCAGACATTTCTCTAAGTCACTCGTCGCCAGCCCTACCGGCAAGCCAAACTGCCTCGCCTTCGCTTTGGCCACCTCCACATCAAGATCAACAATTCCCACCCACTCAATATTCGGGTGATTTTTTGTAACGGTAAACCAACTATCGGCAATACCACCACAACCTACATGTATGGCTTTAAATTTTTTCATCGTGACAATATCCTATAAAACTACCGCCAAATCGTCTTTACCGATTGTCTGGAATATATTGATCTTTTGTCTGATTTTGGATAAAAAATCGACATGGACTTGGTCTCAATAAAATCAAAAATATCTCTATTTCCTGTAAAACTCTATCGATACCCTCATTTAAAACTGCACACCCACCCCTTTCACGAATTCTATTTTAGCTTAAGCACAGGAGGTACTCAGTTTGCAGGCGAAAAAAAGTACCCCCTCCAATCACGACAATTGTTTATCCTGCCCGCTTCCCTACCACATTACTGTCATTCAGACTCCGAAACCCACGGGGTTGAGGCCATTGTTTTATACGTTTCACCTGAGCTGTATCAAGGAAACAGCTACGCGGATGAAGAGGGCCAACGCATTTTATCGCGTATCGTCAAAATGGGAAAAGAAGGCAACTGTGAGCTCCATCTTCATACAGAAACCCTTCGCCAAATTGAACAGATTTTACTCCCCTTGAGTAAAGAAAAAATTGAAGATTCACCAGGTTACGCCATGCATATACGGTCAGGATTCGAAAGCATGTTGGTGGCCTTGATGAGAGATCCCTATTTATCACCGTCCAAAAAAACAGTCAACCCCATGCCTCATCAGCGACTGGAAAAGGTCTTTTATTACCTCGAAGCTCATTATTCAGAACCCTTAACCGTCGAGAGAGTCTCCCAAGTCGCAGGCTTAAGTCGAAGTCATTTTCATGCACTCTTTAAACAGGCCACCGGCGAAGGTTTGGTGGATTATCTTACCCACATTCGCATTCGCCGGGCCTGCGAACTCCTGCAAGACGAAAGCTATTCCTTGCTGGAAGTCAGTATGAGTTGTGGCTTCGAATCACTTACCCATTTCTACCGCTGTTTTCGAAAACGCAAAGGTCTTCCTCCAGGGAGCTTTCGGAAACAATCCTGCACGCCGAGCTAAATCAGAGCTGTAAACTGTACTGAGACAAACCCCTCGCGTCCAAACACACGTGTACGGCTACGATTCGCTCATATTCTTGGCGCGGGTGGGACTCAGTGCCGTCAGCATATTTTCGCCCCGACCCAAACGCTCCAACTCATCCGCCAAGAAGCTCCAACGCGCTTCGAACTCTATGGGGGCATTCGCACGATGAGGCGCAAGTAAACATCGGTCATTCGACCGAAGGGGACTATCCTCTTCCAAGGGTTCGGTTTCAAAAACATCCAAAGCTAAGAAGATGTTTTGTTTCTCAACCGCGGCAATCATCTCAGCTTGGTTGACCATTTTTCCTCGTGCAATATTGATAAACAAGGCCTCGTCGGCCATCGCTTCAAAATGTTCAGCCCGAATCATATGGTGGGTCTCAGGCGTGTAACCACCCGCGAGCACAATCACTTCACATTCACTGAACAGAGACAATAACGACTCCGCTTTTTGAAACCCTTGCGCTTGCAGAGAGTCCGCAGTGGCATGCGCAGAATAAATCTGTACCTGGTCTGTAAATTGACCGAACAAGTTAGCGATGCCTTGGCCAATCCACCCAAACCCAATCACCCCAACTTTGCGGTTATGTAAAATACGTGTGCGCCCAAATTTCATCCGGGGCCAGGCCTCTCCACTCTTCATATAATGATTGTAGTTTGAGATTTGAGTCAAGGAACTGAGCGCCAAACCAAGCGTATACTCAGCCATGGGCCGAATACGCGTAGGTCCCGTATGAATCACCAACAGCTCTTTCTCTAACGCGTAGAGATCATCAATATTTTGGCGAACACCTCCGTAGGTACTGCCCACCACTTCAAGCTCAGGTAAGGCATCAATCACCTCGGGTGTCACCAAGGCATGTGCCGTATAAGGCACCACCAACACCTGGGCGCCTTGAGCGGCGGCAATAATTTTTTCGGGACTGTCCGCATCCGGCACTTCGATCAGGTCACCCAGTTTTTGAATGCGCGATTTCGCAGCTTCATCCGCAATGCTACAGGCAAATACAATTTTCTTTTGTGAATCACTCATGTTATCGCCCCATCCAACCGCCGTCGACCAACATCACGTGTCCCTGCATATAGCTGGATGCTTCCGATGCGAGAAAAACAACAGGTCCTTTAAAGTCATCAGGATTTCCCCAACGACCTGCAGGAATACGACCCAAAATTTGTTCGCTACGCGTCGGATCATCTTGCAAGGCCTGGGTATTATCGGTGGCAATATACCCCGGTGCAATGGCATTCACGTTCACGCCTTTGCCGGCCCACTCATTGGCCAAGGCTTTGCACAACTGCCCCACGCCTCCTTTGCTTGCGGCATAACCGGGAACGGTAATGCCTCCTTGAAAGGTCAATAAACTCGCGGTGAAAATGATTTTCCCGGAACCACGCGCAACCATCTCTTTGCCGAATTCACGACTTAACACAAACTGCGCATTCAAATTGATCTCCATAATGGTATCCCAAAGATCATCCCCATGCTCCGTGGCAGGTGCACGTAAGATATGTCCGGCATTGTTCACCAAAATATCCACCTGTACCCCGGAAGCTTTCACCGCTTCGATAAAGGCATACACCGCTTTGCGGTCAGAGAAATCCGCGGTGTATCCGGTAAAAGAGCGACCCAAGGCCTTCACTTCTTTTTCAACCGCACTACCCGAAGGTTCCAAGGTCGCACTCACGCCAAGGATATCTGCACCCGCTTCAGCCAAACCGATCGCCATCGCTTTGCCAATACCGCGTTTGCATCCAGTGACCAACGCTGTTTTTCCACTTAAATCAAATAGTTCATTCGCTTTCATTGCATTCCTCATCAGGTTTTCTTTTTCTTAAAATTTTGGCAGGTACCCCACCCACAATCGACCAAGCAGGTACATCTTTGGTCACCACAGCACCCGCCGCAATCACCGATCCCGTACCAATGCGCACACCACAGGTGATCACCACCCTCCCCGCAATCCACACATCATCTTCAACAATGATGGGCTTGTGAATCAACCCCTGCTTCGCAATAGGAATATCCGTGCGGTCAATCACATGATTCCCCCCAATCATCTGTACATTGGGCGCGATGCGCACGTTGTTCCCTATTTGAATGCGGCCACTCGGATTTTCCCGGGTGCCATAGCCAATCAACATCGAATTCAATTGCACCGAACAGTTGTCCCCCATCTCCACATTCCCCTGAATCACCGCCCCCGGCGCCACCGAGCACCCCTTCCCTAAGGTAATCAATCCCGCACGTGGATGAATGCGCGCTTCCGGACTAATTTTCACATCCTCGCCCAAAAGCACATAAGGCCGATGACGCAAGGCCTGACGCCTTCCCCACCACAGAGAAACCTTCCCCCCCAGCGTATTGCGATTAGGCATACTATGCCCTTGAATCAGTCCATTCCAAAAACTCATTCACCGACCTCGATTTCCACCATGCGCGCCAATCCGTCTGCCGGCAGGCTATTACAAAGAACTCGATCACCCGCCTGATTAAATACAGGATGATGACAAACCCGCAAGGGATTGCGACCACTCGCTTCTTTTTCACCTATAAATTTGGGTAACAAGACCCGATCGATTTCCAATCCGGTCTTGCGGGAAATAAACAACACGGCACCCGTCTCTCCTGCATTTTCATCCGTCACGATGAGATCGCGATCGCGCGGACTTACCGATGGATGTCCCCCACTATGATGGTCGCTCAATTTTTTATAATCCGTACCGTCATAACGCACTTCTGCGAGACAAAGTTTACCCGTTTCAGGATCGGGTCCATAACCAATCAGATATTCCCCATCCGGTTGCCACCCCCAGTGCACGCCCCGTCGACCAAAGCCCATATCCATGGCCAAATGAATGTCTTTCATTTCACGATCAGAGGTAAATACATATGCCAACCGCGGTTCTTTACGCGAAGCGTCCACACAATGATTCCCAAAGAAAAACAAAAAGCGTTCACCATTCGGAGACCAGCGCACACAATAGGTCATCAAAGTTAAGCCGTGATCATTTCCGTCTGCTTCACGTAGCTTCTGCACCTGCGGATGTGCATTTAATATCTCCTCCGTGCTTAGGCGAAGTTCATTCACCTCGGGTTCAAACCCCAACGACAACAACCCATGTTGGGTTCTGGCTTCAAAAGGAATAGGAGAGAGCTGCGGTTGATATCCGCCTCCTCCATAGCCTGCGGCATACAACATACCATGTGCACAGGAAACACCGGGCTCTCCTTTGGGCGATATGCCCTCCAAATTTCCGGGCATCCGCAATTCTTTTCCACTGGCCAAGTCCCGCTTCACGACTTCCGGATGTTGATGTGTGCCCGCTTCATAATATACCGATTTCGCATCTGCAGACCAACTCTGCCATTTACCCGTATGCCAAAAAGCAGGGGTAACCGTTTCTTCGCCAAAGCGATCCAACACCTCTCCATCCGCAGACAAAATCAGGACTTCGCCTGTGTTTTTTTCCACATCAGCCCCCGCCACCAAAATGCGCCCGGACCCATCCGGCGCATAAGGACAGAGAGTATAGTAGCCATGCACACACCATCGATCCGCTACAGGGAATTCTCTAAGAGTTAATTGCATTGGATCAATACCTTCATGGAGTTAGGAGCGGCATCTAAACCTTCAAAAGCCGACTGAATATCTTCAAGCGCCACCACGCCCGTGATCATTTTTTCTAAAGGCAAGCTCCCTTCAGCAATCAAGGCCAATGCGCGCTCATAATCTTCGGGCTCATACACCCGTGCGCCTTTCATCTGCAATTCTTTCCAAAAGAATTGGAAAAGATTAATTTCAACCGGCTGCGGATAAATGGCCACCACCACAATGCGTCCCCGAATCGCCAACAAATCGGTCATCGATGCCGCCGCAGCTTTGGCACCCGACACTTCGAATACAATATCCGCACCCGACCCACCACTGCGGGACTGACATTCTGCAACCAAATCGCACTCCATCGGATTCAACGCTTCAAATCCCAGCGAACGTGCAAAGGCCAAACGGTTTTCATTCAGCTCCACCAAAAGCACCTTCGCACCAGCAGCCCGCGCCACCAAGGCCACCAATACCCCAATCGGTCCGCCCCCCAGAACGACCGCCAACTCGCCTTCCTTTACGTCACCTAAACGCACATCGTGACAAGCCACCGCCAAAGGTTCACACAAAGCAGCTACTTTCAAATCCACACCAGCAGGTACTTTATGCAAGACGAACGCGGGAACCGTCCACGACTCCTGAAATCCTCCAGGCGAATCAATCCCTACAAATTTCAGTGCTTTGCAAATGTGACTGTATCCACGATCCGCTTCGGTTTCCGCGCGATTATCCAAAGGACGCACCACCACCGCATCTCCCACCTCAAATCCCGTCACCCCTTCCCCCACTTCAGCCACGGTGGCTGAGGCTTCGTGCCCAATGGTTTCAGGTATCGCCACCCGTGCATCCATCGCGCCATGATAAATATGTAAATCAGTTCCGCAAATTCCGCAATAGGCCATATTCAAACGTACTTCGCCCGGACCGGGCTGCTGCACCTCACGCTCTTCTACAGAAAAGGTTTTGTTGCCTTGATAAAAGGATGCTTTCATATTTTTTTAAGTCCATCGGGGGTTAAGGTGTAGCGCCGTCCACTGACAGCTTCAGTAAGTTCAAATTGATCATCAGGTTTCAAAACCAGTTCCCAGCTTTCTGTTGCACCCGGACTTTCCAGAATGGCGTCAACACCTTCCTGTTGACGCAAATGCCATCCCGCAGTTTTACCGTACTCATCAAAACAAATCGCGTGAACAATCTGGCGATCGCAAAGCGCTTCGCTTTCAGACCACTGCATTTTCCAAGCCGACCCACTCATCCCTTCGCCCAACTGCCCGGGAAGCGGATGGTAAGCATCGTGCATAAAACTGTAGATGGGGCCACCCAATCTAGCACCACCAAGATTAAATAATTTCATCCCCACACCGTTGCGGCGAGCAACCAAACGATCAGGCGGGACAGGTTTTAAATCCAATGCGCCATCCCGATTATTTAACAACCAATGCCACACCGTCTTCACTGGCTCATCCGCCACCACGTGATCCACCACAAATAATACATTTGAACCACATAAAATCCAACTGCGCAAAAAGGACCGAATCGGATCGCCGTAAGTTGCCGCCGCGTCGGATTGAATAATACGTACATCATCTACGGACGCAACGAACTTACGAGTAGCCCCTCGGGGAACGGGATCCGTGCATTCGTTTGTTTCGGGATCGATCTGCCTTTTGCCCGCAGGTTTAGACTGCTCAATCCAACCCTTACCGGGCACCTGAAAACTGCAGGTATTGTGCGTTGACGTCCGCATCTCGATATCCGTATGCACATAAGACCGGTAGCAGGAATGACCCGGATCCACCAACAAACGTTCCTGTCGATGTGCCAAAATAAAACTGTTCAGATCTTCGTGCTGATGACCAATGCATTCAAAATCATCTCCGCCACCATGGATCGCTAAAATGGTTTTCCCTTTCCACCCATCCCGGGCCAAAACATCACCATTGGAAAATCCTTCAACCGACTGTAAACCAGCCACCTCTGGAGAAAGCGCATCCGTCGCCTCCACCCACAAGGGCAACGACAAAAATCCAAAGTCATTCACAAAACCAAAACTTGCCAAATCATGAGGGCCCACATTGCTGATCGGCACATAGGTTTCCTCAAATAACCACCGCGCCAACCCCGCTTCCACAGGATAGGATTCTTTTCCTCTCGCCGCCACATGCAACAACACGTCGGCGGAAGGACGGAAGATTGCCGCAGAATCATTAAAGTTCGCCGCTCGGGCCCGAGGCACCTGCCCCCATCCACTCAAAGGTTTGTTATAAAAATGTGATGCCACCTGCCATCGCGGCTGATGCACCATCGGCGCCAAAGGCAGGTCGTCGATTCCGGCCCTGCTCAGCGCTTCATATGACAACATTTGGGAAAATGCGGCATAATTGCCGTACTGCAACGATTCCCCATAACTTCCATCCGCTTGAAACATCCCGGCACAACTACAGTAATGCGCTGCAGCTTCCTCCATCGCCTCTTCATCCCCCAACACCGCTGCCGCCACCGAAAAACCAGCGGTTAACACCGAGCGCCAATTCATGTAACTCCGGCGCTCTTTCAAATAACGCCGGCATAAATCAAGCCCTTTCGTCCGGAGCGCTTCCCGCAGCTCCTCCAATTCGGAAGGCGAAAAAAGATCTGACGCCAAATCTAACACCACCGCCACCCCCCAACTCAAATGCCCCGTTTCCAAATGCCCTACGGCATTCGGACCATGCTCACGAAACCATGGACCCACCCAATCCGCGATTGGACGACGCACAAGTTCCAATGTCGTCGCCCGCAACCACACCTGCAGCTGCGGACTGCTTTTCAATGCATGCATCATTGCGGCATCACTCAAATATTCCCCGGCATGATGCCACCAATCGGAGGTCGTATTTCGATCTGACAATCCCGGAGATGCAGCACGCTCCATCACCCGACTATTCAAACCCCAATAAAGCCCCTCCACCACCGAACAATGGGGACGGAGGGCTTTAAGATTTTTATACTCTTCGTCAGAAAGAAAAAGTGACATTCCATTACCTCATGGCTGTGAGATCCATATCTTTAATCAACACACCGGCAGGTTGCGTTGCAATAAAAACAATGGCAGCAGCCACTTCCTCAGGTTTCAAAAATTTGCTCCGGTCAATGTCACGCCCATCCCAGTAAGCTGTGTCCACAGCTGAAGGAGAAACCATCGATACCCCAATCCCGTCTCCAGCCACCTGTTGCTGAAGTCCTGAGTTGTAACCGTTCAACCCATGCTTACTCGCGCAATAAAGAGGCGCACCAGGATTCGCAACTTTACCTACCACCGAAGACACATTGATGATATGCCCAGATTTTTGAGCTTTCATACCAGGCAATACCGCACGACTACATAAGAAAACACCCGTAAGATTGGTGTCCATAATCGCCCGAAAATCATCCATGGAACAAGTAGAAAGATCCGTTGCAAATCCCACACCCGCATTGTTGATCAGTAAATCGACCTGTCCCCATTCAGCCTGAATACCTTCAAAGGCTTTTGCAACGGAGGCCTCATCACACACATCCGCCGCCACACATAACACTTCACCTTTTTCGCGAAGTGGCGCAGCCACGGCTTCTAATTTTTCCAACCCACGTGAAATCAACGCCACTTTGCATCCAAGCGCAACAAACTGTGCAGCCGCCGAGGCACCAATTCCACTGGAGGCACCCGTAATCACAACAACTTTTCCGTTCAAATCTTTCATGAAGTATTCCTTATTTTTAAATTTTTGATTTTAGATTATAGATTTTTGTTTCAACTTTCAGATTTCAGAAATAGCCGCCTTTTGCGACAATCTCAGTAGTAGACATCCCCGACTCCACCCATTTCTTTAATTCATTCTCACTTTCGGCAACCGCCTCCGCACGAATCAATACCTCATAGGCAATGGCCCGAGGAATAACGATCGCACCATCAATATCCGCAAACACAATATCTCCAGGGAAAATTTCAACATCACCTATTCGAATAGGTACCTGCCAACCGCTAATCCGGAAACGACCCAGCATACCATTAGACGAACGATATTTCACAAACACCGGAAACCCAAGCTCTAAAACCCGATCCGTGTCGCGAACGCCACCATCCACAATCGCACCGCGACAACCACGACGTTTCGCGGCCATGGTCATCACTTCACCCCACTGGGCCGATTCATCATCCCCACTGGTATCCCAAACCACCACTCCATCACGTGGAATAGATTCCAACATCTCCGCCCGTTCTTTCATCTCATCTTTGATCAGCAAACTCTTTGCCCCTTTGATGGTAAAAATGGGTCCCGCCACCTTCATGCCATTTTCTAAAGGCATAATGTTATTCGGAAGCGTCTGATAGGTCAGATTGTGCTCGCGCAACACATCATTCACCGCTGCCGTAAACAGCGCTTCATAGCGTTCACAAAGCTCCTTGTCCGGAACAGGTAATTCACAAATTTCCTGACCTTCCGCACGACGCGCCTTCAACTGATCTAAATCCATTTTCACTTCTTTACTCATGATCAGAGCTCTCCCAAGGTTTCAAACCCTAATTGTGACGCCACCCCAAAACACAGAACCATCGGTCCAAAAGCATGTGGATCATTTACCACCGCAGGCGCCGCGGCGTAATCCAATTTGGTCCCCTCTCCCGGACACAGACATCCCTTGCAGGTGTGAAACACATCATAATCAGTCGATATGTAAGGCAACAGTCCCCGCATCCCTTTACGATAGGCCTCCATCCAATGATCGTCGGCAATACCCGCCTGAATCCCGGCACCCAACGCATAAAGCAACAGCCCCGTCCCTGAGGTTTCCACATAAGCAGGATAACTCCCCTTCAACATCGTCATTTCCTGACGCCACATCCCTTTGTCATCCTGGAAATTTAATGCATGGTTCATCAAATCTTTAAATCGCGCGATACTCTCCGCTTTATATTTGTGACCCTCAGGTAAATGACAAGCCAACTCGCACAAGGCATAGGCCCCCCAGCCATTTCCACGGCTCCAGTGATCTTCAGACAGTTTCAACTCCCCGCGGAATCCCCGAGACTGATGCAAAAGCCCCGTTTCCGCATTACGGAAAATATCCACCATCTTGAAGGTTTGTTGCACCCCTTCTTCAATGTATTTTTCTTCCCCTAAGGCCATACCCGTATAAATCATGAAAGGCGTCACCGCAAAGGCCACATCAATCCAAATACATCCAGCCTCACCAAAAATTCGTTGTAAAATGCCATTTTCATCTTTGGGTGCATCATTCAAAATTTCGTCCGCATAAAAACGAACCGTCTCTTCCGCTTCAGGGCACAACCCTTTATACAACATCCACGCCGTTGCATTTCCACCACAACGGTAATTCGGGAAATTGCATTTGAATTGTTTTTCACCCGCCACAAACGGTTTTAGTTCATCCAGTGCCCGCGCCATCGCCTCGGGGCGACCACTCTCGGAGGCCAATCGGGCCAGCCCGTGCAAGGTCACCGTGCCCGTATATTGTTCAAGGCTGCCATGAACAGCTTTATGCTTCAATGCAAACGCATCTGCGAAATCTAAGGTGGGTTGTGTCATTTGATGTATCATGACCCTAATATAACAGAAGCATGGCCCCGACGTCTATAGCCCCACTTGACATGATTTGTATTATTTTGACTTTTACGTTATTTTCAGTCATCTCTCCAAGCCTCCCTCCCATTTTACCTACCGAATCTTTCACCACCTTTCCCCTTCATTCCTCCCACATCCTATGAGTTACGCCAACCACTCTGTAGATCAACTCGGCCCCCCTTTCCGACTCTCGGATGAAATTATTTTTCTCATTCCGAAAGCCGGAAAACTCACCATCAAAAATCAATATCACAAACTATTATTAGTACTCGATGGTGAAGCCCAATTTGAAATCAAAGGTCTTGAAGGACGACAAACCTTAAAAAAAGGGGATATCTTTTTCGCGCCCTCCCGGGGAAATCACCACTATTACAATGCTCAAAAACACCAGGCCGCCCCCTTACATGTGCTGAGAATTTTTTATGACATCCCCAGCAAACAAACCCTGCGACCCGAAAATGATTTTGGGGATTTTATCCAACAGCACTTTCAACAAGTCGGACACTTACATGACGGAATTGACGCCAAGCTGCAGGGGCTCATCAGAGAATTTAGAGAAGAAACCGAAAACCGTGCCCCGGGTTTTCGCCACCGACTCTTTGCCATTTGCACAGATTTGACCATTGAGTCAGTGCGCAAACTCCGCCCCCACACGCTCAACGCCACCGAAACCGACGTCAGCAGTGGAGAACAAATCGTCATCGCCGCACGGGAATTCATTTTTAAACATTATCCCAACCCCTTAACCCTGGGGGAAATCGCCTGGCATGTAGGAAAAGGCGAAGAACATTTGGCCCGACTTTTCAAACGTCACACCGGACAAAGCGTGTTTGATACCGTCCGTGAAATCCGCGTGGATGCCGCCAAAACCTATCTTCCCAACCCCTCCTACAGCCTCACCCAAATTGCCGAAAAATGCGGTTTCAACTCCCTCGCTTTTTTCAGTCGTAGCTTCAAACAAATCACCGGTCTCTCCCCCTCCCAATATCGCGCACACAGCCTCAACGCTCAACCCGTCTCCCCTCCTACTCTCAACAGAGAAGAGTAAGCAACCCCCTCTCTCCAATTCATCATATCTCTTGAAAAGTTACACATGACGAGAAGCCATCCCAAAAGGACAAGATAGGGCCAAAACGCCGCCAGGATCAGCACCTCATGCGAGGAGCTATCCCAAAAGCACAGGATCGGGCCGAAGCACCGCGAAGATACCAGCCTCGTCCAAAGAGCGAAGCGATGCAGGGCGAGGACCTATCCCATAAGCACAGGATCGGGCCGAAGGTCCGCAAAGATCCCCGCCTCGTCCAAAGAGCGAAGCGATGCAGGGCGAGGAGCTAGCCCAAAAGCACAGGATCGGGCCGAAGGTCCGCGAAGATACCAGCCTCGTCCAAAGAGCGAAGCGATGCAGGGCGAGGACCTATCCCAAAAGCACAGGATCGGGCCGAAGGTCCGCGAAGATCACCACCCACTTACGTACTTACGTCACTGCTGCTTTCCGCCAACGGCCAGGCCACCCGGCATTCGCAACCCGGCACCCTCCCCGCGCTTACATCGGTTCAATGGTCGCCAACAACTCATCCAAACTTGCGGTAACCAACCCGACGCAAGTGTCCGCAGATCCATAATAAATTTTCACTTCATTGTCATCTTCCAGCACCATGCCACAAGGGAAAATAACGGAACCGCGGAAGCCATGTACTTCGTGATCCAACTCGGGTTTGATCAGCGGTGCTTTGGCCATACCAATGACTTTGGTCGGATCTTCAAGATCCAACAAAATCAAACCTCCATGATACATCTTGTACCATTTGGGGTGCCAAGCAGAGAGCTCCTCTTCCACTTTTTCCACCGCATGAATGGTACACAACCACCCCTTATCGGTTTTGATCGGAGGCGCAGCTGGTCCAATTTTGCAATTGCTGTAGGGAACCTCTTCACTGCCCAACACCAAACGCGTATCCCCCCAGTAACGTAAATCTTTGGATTTTGAGGACCAAATCTCGAAAGCCTCAGGTTTGCCACGTCCATAAATGGGGAACGGACGCTCCAAGCGCACAAACTCCCCATTAATTTTCTCAGGAAACAACACCATATTGCGGTTATCAGGTGTGCTCAGGGACATCAGTTCAAAGGTTTTTAAATCCGTTGAACGAGCAATGCCTCCACATACCCCGTGCGCCGTATCCACAGCAAAACAGAAAATATATTCCCCATCGAGCATCATCACCCGTGGATCATACACCCGTCGTAATTCCTTCGGCATTAGACGCTCAGGAAAAGCATGTGCCCACTGTTCACGCACCATGTCCAAGGTCAAAATCGGCTCGGGATCACAAGTCCACTCTATGCCATCCTGACTCCGCGCCAACCCCAAACAAGAGCCATCGAACGCGGCAGTTCCTTCGTGATGGCCATAGTCATTGCGGAAAATCATAAGGTACTCGCCATTCACTTTGGCAACACCCGCATTGAATACACAGGCACGGTGTTTATCCGCATTAAAAGGAAAATCAGAACCAGTCAGCACAGGGGTAGGATGTTTTTTCATATATGATTCTCTACGTAGTTCCATATGGAATTTCAAGCCCTTGTTGGCACGATTCACTGAATCAAAGAATTCAAATCGCCCCGATGCCAAATCCCCTGCAGACGCATCACAATCGGATAGGCGGGCAACCCCACTTCACCACGATGCAACATGGAAATCAAATGCTCCAAAGCCACTTTAGGAATTTGATCCCCCTCATGCACCACCCCCGCCCCTCTATCTTGATCAGGATGCAAATTGAGCGAAACCCAAGGTAATGAAACAGGGTTCTGCCACGTTGTATACCGTTCCTTCACCGTAGAGACCACCACATCGATCTCGTGCTCGGAGACAAATTGCTCAATGCTGTGCCCCAATAGTTCCCGCCGCGCATGAATGGTGGATCCCGAATGGCCCATCAATTCTTGAGTCGACATCATAAAGGCTCCTTCATGCACCCCATGCATGCCTTGATGATAAGGCGTATGCACTGCCAACAAGGGTCGACGATACCCCAAAGTTGCTAATTCTTTCACCACCATACGAATATCAAAAAACGCACTTTTCTGCACACTATGCACCCGGGGTTGCAACACCGTCTCACTAATCGCCACCACGGAGTAGTGCGAAAAATCAAACACCATCTCCTCAACCCCTTCCGGAAATGAAGGCAATACAATCCCTCGAATCCCCCGCGATCGTAAAATCTGGTCCATGCGATCCGCAGGCATTTTTTCGGGATGAATCCAAAACGGCTCAACTTTGTAACCCATATGGGGGGCCAATCGCTGCATGGCTTTATAATATTGCAAACTTGTCCAATTTGTTTTCCACCCCTCAGGGTCTGGAAAATGGGTGAGCCACGCAATGACTCCATGATAACCCTGCGACTTTCGACGCCCTTCCCTATACGCATTTAATGCATTCAACGCCGCATCCGGTTCATAGCCCAGCTCGGCCGCCTTCGCTTTAATGCGTTGCACCGTTTCAGGCTTCACCTTTGCATTGCCAGCTAAAGCCCGGGACACCGTCGCAATACTAAGATCAAGGGCTTTGGCAATATCGCGCATCGACGTTCTCATCCCTCCCTCGCTACCCCTTTTCTACTCATAATCAATCAAAATGTAACAGTTTGCATTTATAAGACATTGCTCATTCACGGGACTTAAATTAACCTGTTTTCATATAAACCCGCCTTTCCGTCTCCCACCTGGACTTTAGTTATGAAAACAACCCTTCTCTCTTTTCTCACCCTCCTTTCAGCTTCGAGTTTGTGTGTGCAGGCGGCAGTCCTCCTCCCCTACTCAAATGATTTCTCTTCAAGCGTTGCCGACTTCTCCACGCAAGGAGGGTCTTGGAACTTAAGTGGTGGATCCTACACCAACACCGACGGGTCAGGAAGCACATCTACAGCCACCATAGATGTAACGGGCATCGGTGGCGCAAGCCCCCAAGATTTCACCCTGACCACCACCTTATCCATTAGCGGTGCCGGAAGTAACGGAAATGCCCATGACACCTTTGGTTTTGCACTCTTCGGTGAAACCGCCTCAGCTCCCGGCTCTGAGTACCTCCTTATCGATTGGAGCGTAAATGAAAATATGCGCATTCTGAGTATTGGGGGCTCAGGAAACGGAAGCCTCGTCAACAGCTCCAAATCCTCTACCTTTAATTTTGCAAATGACACGGCCTATACCATGTCTCTTGATTTCGACTACACCGGCACCGATTTGGTGGTCACTTTCGGCATCACCGACGGCATCAATAGCGATTCACTTACCTCCAGCTCATTTAGCACCTCAAGTGCATTGAACAGCTCATATCTTGCATTCAGGAATCGTGAACCTATCAACACCACCGATGGCAACCTCTCGGTGTCCTACGATGAGTTGTCCATTGTCGCCATTCCAGAACCCAATACCTTGGCCATGATGCTCATCAGCGGACTCAGTCTCATGGTCGTCGGCATGCGCCGACGCAACTAATCAGGCCGATTTAGTCTCTTAACAGGGTGAGGAATTCCTCACCCTTTTTTGGGCTGCCTCAACCTTTCCCACATAGGCACGCACTCTGCCAACCAGTGCTACTACAAAGCTTATCATAAAAAAGGCGTGAGTTTTAAAAGTTCCCTGAGTAGAGTCCGGGCATGAAAATTTCCCTGTTCATCCCCTGCTATATCGATCAACTCAACCCTGAAATCGGATTTGCAGTGGCCGATGTACTCACGAAATTGGGACACGAAATAGACGTGCCCGACGGTCAAACCTGTTGCGGTCAACCCGCCATGAACAATGGTTACGAAGACGAAACCCGTACCGTCGCCCGCCATATTCTCAAAGTCTTCGCCGACTGTGAAGCCGTGGTCATTCCCTCCGGATCCTGTGGAGCCACCCTGAAACACTTTTATCCCGAACTGTTTGCCGGACGACCCGAAGAAGAGGCCGCCAAAGCCCTGGCCGCCAAAACCTGGGAGTTCTCAGAATTTCTCGTCGACGTCCTTAAAGTAGATAACCTCGGCGCCCACTTCCCTCACAAAGTGACCTGGCACGACGGCTGTCACGGACTCCGTGAACTCCACATTGCCAAACAACCCCGGGCCCTGCTGGCTAAAGTCAAAGGCTTGGAGTTGATCGAAATGACCGAAGCCAAAAGTTGTTGCGGATTCGGAGGCACCTTCTCTGTCAAGTTCCCTAAAATTTCCACCGCCATGACCCAAGTCAAAACCAGCTCAGCTGAAGAAACCGGCGCCGAATATATCATCAGCAACGACCCCAGTTGCATGTTACAAATTCAAGGCTATTTGGACAAACAAGGCAGCAAGCTAAAATGCCTGCACCTGTCCCAAGTCCTCAACCACAGTGCTTGAAGATCAAAAGCGAACGATCAACTTTTGAGCTTAGCCCTCAACCTTCTTGCGCCCCCGGACCGTTCCGCCCACCACCAAGGCGGCCGAAATGATCAGTAGGTTTTTGATGATGTACTGCCCCTCCATGGTAGGACCATAAGGGATGCGCCCCGCTTGAAAGGTTACCTCAGGCAACATCACTAAGGGCATAAACGTCCCCACCATCTGCAACGCCAACAAGCCCACCGCGATGCGAGTGGTTTTTTGAAACAGAAAAGCAATGCCAATGGCCACTTCCCACCAGCCAATAATGTTCAACCACACCTCCGCATCAAAGAAGGGAAGCCAATTCACCGTTGCCAATACCAATGGCGCCGCCGCAGAAATGCCAAAAGGTTTAAGAATACCAAACCAAATGAAAATGATGCCTAAGGAAATGCGCAAGGCTTGAATGCCCCAACGCCACATAAAGTCGGAAATCTTACGGTCTATCTCATCAAAATTCATCATATTCTCCCATTTCAGCATCCCCTGAAGAAGTCAGGGCTTAAACGATCCATCAACCCTACTCTCCGCAAAGACATCCTTCAACGTAAATACGGAATCGTCAACGGCCCTTCCGGCAACACCGCAACCGGTGCATACGGATCTCCCATCCGCTCCAGCTCCGCATCAATCGCCGCCCGCAAATCCGTCACGGGTTGCAAATGCGCGTTGATCACCGCCTGCGCATCCATCTCCGAATACAATCCCACCCGTGCTTTTTGCAAAATCAAAGCCAGCACTTGCACTTGCCACTGATCAGACACCCGAAATCCCGGCGCACAAATGGTCGCCAACATCTCATCCGCAGAGGCGTGTTCCTGCAAAAGTTTTCTAAAATTTCCATGCGCCGGAAACCCGTCATTGCAACGCGCCGCCATCAAAATCAATCCCCCCGGCTTCACAATTTGAGAAGCTGCCGACATGCCTTTCACACTTTGATATAAATTTTGATCCAAGGGATACCCACTGTTCGACGTCACCACAATCGGAAAAGCATCCTCACAAGCCAACATCGCGGTTTCTTTGCAAAACGCACAGCCCGCCGCATGCGCCTCTAACACATCTCCACAGAAAAATCCCGTAATGCGTCGCTCACGATCCAAGGTCACATTCACCAAATAATCCACCGGCAACAACGCACCACCCGCCCGCACATGCGCCTGCGTCGGATTGCCCTCCGTAATCCCCCAGGTACTTTGCGCATGCCCAATATTCTCCGCATTGTGATAATGCAAAATCGACTCCACCCCACTGACACCTGGGAATACCGCCTTGTAGCCACCTGAAAACCCCGCCATAAAATGAGGTTCAATAAAGCCCATCAGAATGCGACGATCCGCAGCCGCATATTCGCGATTGTATTTCACCTCATAGCCAAAAGTAGATTTCCCAACCGACACCATACTCGCCGCATCATGTCCATCATGATCTACACAACGATAACGCGAATAAATCTCTTTCCCCACCATATACTCCCACTCCGCTGGCGTATTCGCCCGATGCGTCCCCGTCCCCGAGATAATGGTAATATTTTCGGCGGGTACATGAGCCAATTCAGCAAAAATCCATTGCAATAATCGCTCATTCGGCAAGGCACGGGTAATATCCGGAATCGCAATCGCCAGCGTCTCATCAGCCCCCACCCGATCCTTTAACGGCCGACCCCCATAAGGATGCGCGGCCGACTCCTGAAACGCAGCCGCCTCATTTCGAAGCGCTTGAGGATAACGGGCCTCGAGCACGGTAGCATTTAATCCTTCGAGATTTAAAGCTAATGGATAATCACCATAATCAATGAAGCAATTCATGTTTTTCCTATAACCCCACAATACATCAGGTGAAATCAAAATTCGGCAAATTGGGCAATTAATTCATTGCCTACTTCGCCTAGAGACCGTTATCATTATGATATATAGAACAAAAAAAACCGCCGAAGCGGTTCTTTTAAATCCAGAGTTGTGGCACTTAACGTTTAGGCTCTCTGGTCGACCCGGTAAAATACCAAAGCCACAGGTTTTGATCTAGGAATTCAGATTACATCAAATTAGTAACAGGAGTCAAGTAGATGAAGTGGGATAATCAATGGGACCGAAAACAAGCATTAGACAAATGGAGCAACCATCCATTTTACACCTCAGCTATTGTACTGGGAATAGATATTGGATTAGGAGGAATTGGACTTTATCTACGAAAGGGCGATGAATGTCTATTTCGACGTACCCTCCAATATGATGTTCCAAAATCAGCTCCTCTTGAAACGCGCAGAGCCTTTCGCGCCGCACGCCACGCCAGACAAAGTGCACGCAAAAGAGAGCGTTATCTCAAAGAGTGGATTGTCAAATATGGCCTTCTTTCCCATGATGAAATCCAAAACATATGGAAAAATCCCAAAGTATTTGAGCGCGCTTTTCTCCATCGCTTACGTGGATTAGAACCCAATGGACTCTCGAGCCCACATGCTTTAGTCGTTTGTATTCGTCACATACTAGGTTTAAGGGGATATGATTATCACCTCTATTTTGAAAACGCTTTAGAAAGCAGCTTCCCTTGGGGGTCAGACTGGAATCTATCCGATATAAGAAAATGGGCGAGAAATGGAACCCTAGAAGCTGAATATGGTTTAGCACTTAAACAAATGGTTCAAAATGGTTTGGCCGAAGAAAGCCTTAAAACCAACGATGAAAACGAAGTGTGTGATTTAATAAATCAAGCAATCGAACGTGGGAAAGGCGATCCTATCCGCGAAATGTTAGAAAAGCATTTTTCTCAAAATAAACAGAATTTACGTGAGCCAGCCCGTGGATATAATTTTTCTCGTGAACAAGTAAAATCCCACTTGAGGCAACTCTGTGAAAACCACCAGAGCTTCTTTCCTGATGGAAAGTTTGATCAAGCCATGTTGGAATTGATCGGTGAGCAAGATATCCACGGGAAAGAAATCTATAATACGAAAGATGAAAGCATCATAGATTATCACCGCAAAACTGCGGATGATGCAAAAAAACTTTGGGAAAGAAAGGTCAAAAACTGCACAGTAGCAAACTTTCTCATCAATAATGACTTGATTCCTAAAAACACAAAAATCAAATGTGCAAAAAATGATGATTTAGATGTAAGGTTGTGGAAACTGTTAAGCTTTCTCATTGAACGCCGTGTAGATTTTACAGATGGAACTCGCGAACCCTTAAATGAAGCCGCAATAGGTGCTCTTTTGGAATTTGTTAGGGAAGATACAGCAGCCTGGAGGGCAAAAACCAAACGGCCCAAGAAACCTACAATCAAATCGGTGCTCAAAGAACATCAAGGTTTAATACATACCACTAAAAAGAGCGAATTAAATGCAGCCTTTGATGCTCAAATCGCTGATTTACTTAAACCAAAAGCCAGCGTGCTGAATCAGCGCGCAAACATTTGTACTGCATCAGCAAAAGCTCTGTTTAATATGGCCACTGACGATGGTAGCCATCTCGATGCAAAACAAGCAAAGAAAAACCTTCATGACTACTACCGGTACAGGAAAAATAACTCTTCCGTTTTAGGTCTCTACCCTCAAGTTGAATATCTACTTGGAGCCCCGGGGCAATATGATGAAAATCAAAACAGCAAAGACACAACAAATCGCAAAGATGGTCAACCGCAAGAACATGGCATTTTGCGTCGATTATTTGCTGATCAACTTGTTTTGGACACCAAGGAACATATCCGTATCAAACATTTGCTCGATGGTAAAACCTGTCCCGATTACGTGATCATTGAATCTGTTGGTGACCAGCCTAGGAATACAGAACAACGCAAAAAAATTGAAAAAGAACAAAAAGATCGAAAAGAAGCAAAAAAGAAAATTGTATCAAACTACGGTTACGATATTGAAAAAATCACTCCCAATGAAGTTCAGAGAATCATGCTGTTCGATCAACAGACAAATCCTGACGGGAAAACAATTTGCCCATACACAGGGCAAGACTTAGGTACCGATCCTCTTGCACAAGATTTGGAAGTTGAACATATTTTCCCAGCTTCACGTGGTGGCATTTCCATTATGGAGAACCTCGCCCTCACGTGGAAAAATGTAAACCAAGACAAAGGTAATCAAACTCCACATGAATTTTTAGGCGATCAAACAACCCGCTACATCAGCGGGATGAAATGGAACAAAAGAAAAAAAGACATTTTCTTTCACAAAACTTCAGACGTTCCCGACTGGGAGAACATGACGCGTACCGCACAACTCGCCAGAAACCTTAAAGCACAAGTCATAAATTGGTTACAAATCACAAATAACGACTTGGATGACACAGCCCTGGCCAATGAAATTCGGAGAAGAATATGTTGCCCCAGCGGTGGCATGACCGCGGCTTGCCGTGAAGCTTGGGAAGACCATATGCCCGCTGATTTTTTCTATGTGAAAAATATAAATGGTAAAGATCGGAAGATTAAGAATCGTGGCAATCTTAGACATCACATGTGGGACGCGGCGGTCGTATCCTACATCCCCCCGGGTAATGGACTCAACAGCATCTATCATGGTGGGATTTTCGAATCACACCAAACTCAAAAAGGTGTGCCAAAAATGAAACCTTTGCCTGAACTGGCGCCACCTCTTGATAAAATTCACGCCAACGGGGCTAAAACCTGTTACGTATCAAAACTTCGATCCAAATCATCCAAGAAAAGCAGAACAGACACAACTATTTTGAGTCCACCGGACCCAAATGGAAAAATGTTGACTCGGTTTAAAAATGAAGTGAGTAAAACCTGTAAAGATGGTTTGGTGAAGTCATTCAATCCGGGCAAAACCGAAGATCAATTTATACAAAATATTCGCAATGTAGGAATCACCGAAGAGCGTTTACCAGATAAGGTCATTAGGAATTGGCTGAACACTCCTGATAATAAACCTTTGAAACAACTCGACGGAACTCCCGTTAAAAAATTACAACTCCCCGCGGGAAAATCCCCAAATGAGGTTAGTCGTTTCCCACATTACAAAACCATTCCTGATTTTCAGCCAGGCAACCCATCTTTCGGAAAAGAAAAGTCCCATACTCTTATTGGCTTTAAAGCCGCTGGTGAGGTGAATGAGTGCTTGGAGATTTATGAATACAAAAACAAAAAGGGTGAGGTAGATTACAAGAGTCGTGTGCTTCCCACTCCAAGGAATTTAGAGGTATATCGAAGAACCCACGGAGAGAGTTACAAAATCACACCACCCCCTCCTCACTCAAAACGTGTTGCGGTCATCCGTAAC
Organism: Kiritimatiellota bacterium B12222; assembly: GCA_029719485.1. GTDB lineage: Bacteria > Verrucomicrobiota > Kiritimatiellia > SS1-B-03-39 > UBA6053 > UBA6053. The sequence goes on from CP120722.1 coordinate 4,241,006, forward strand.
GGGGATCTATTACTTGCTGATTTTGATTATAATGGAAAATTTGTTCAGGAATCACAGTATAAATATTGTTCTCTATGGATGCGAGTGAAGGCCATAAAAACCAAAGGGGAATTAGAATTCATATTTGCTGAATATTCAGACATTTCATCACTCCCATTCAAATCCATATCACGAAAAAATATGCTCTGGAGCACTTCAAGTGCTACCAATCTATTCCAATTATCTAGGATAAAAAAAACCACCTAAGCTTAACATATAAAATGATCCATCACCTGATTCTTCTGGCAGAGAAACAGGATCTTCAGCTTGAAAAAGGGATGTTAAGATCCGGTTCCAAAAAAATTGCTATCGAAACTCTGGGAAGCCTGCAGTGTTTTTCGACTCAGGTACGCTGGTCTCAACCTGTGCTTATGGAATTGGTCCATCAATGCCCGGTGGTCATGGCATGCTGGCAACCCCAACGTAAAAAATGGCAAACTTTCGGCTTGGCGCCGCGTGAACGTCACGTCAATCCGGAGGCGTTGTCAAAACTTTGCTCTCTTAAAGAAAAAGAGTCCACCAAACTCGCCAGCAAACTCCTCTATAGTAAAGTATGTAACCAACATTTTCTGCTACGTTCATTCAATCCCCGGCTCTCCAATAAACCCGATCTGCAAGAATCCTCCATCAGTCGCATATTACGATTAGAAGCCCAGTATGCGCGATTTTTTTGGCCACGATACTTTGATGCCATGTGCGATGATTTATTTCATCGTGAAAAACGAAAGCCGAAACATCCACTCAATGCAGCACTGAGCTATGGTTATGGGTACCTGTATCATGCAATTTGTTGGGAATGTTTATCACACGGTCTGGAAACCAGTGTTGGTCTAATCCATAAACACCGAAAAAACCGTCCGAGTTTGGCCTGTGACTTAATTGAGCCTCTCCGCTGCATCGTCGAACTTACCCTACTCAGGGGTTGGGAAGAAATGCCAAACAAGCAAACCATGGCAGGGCGTTTTGCGGAAATGATGGAAGATCGTTATATTTACAAAAATAAAAAATTCAGAGTACGAACCATCATTCGACTCATGGTAGAATCGTTTATTCAAAGTCTTTTACACAAACAACCCTTCGTCCCCTTCCAGATCGATGCTCGTGATGCTTGCCTATGATTGCCCGGAATCGAAGGATCAAACCTTCATCCGTAAAGAATTCGAAAAAATTGGAGGGTTACGGGTACAATACAGTATTTATATTTTTAATGGCGAAAGTCATGAATGCGAGCGGGTGATCCGCCATATGAAACGTATGGTTGCGGAAATCGATGGAGATATTCGTCTTTTCCCTATGGAGGAACGCGTTTGGGATGCCCAAATTATCATGTCTGAATACCTTGAGACCACGAAACGTTTAGGCCAGCTAAAAGATTTCGTGATAATATGGTAACTGTAAAACACTTAAAATAAGCATCTTACAGCTACCTGTTACCAATGTGCTCTTGTGGGAGCGAGATCAAAACTAGTTTTCATCTCCATATACATGATTGCGTAAGTTACCAATGTGCTCTTGTGGGAGCGAGATCAAAACGCACATCGGGGATCAATTCCAAAGATGCATCCGTTACCAATGTGCTCTTGTGGGAGCGAGATCAAAACAGTCAGTAGCGGAAGAAAAGCGGTCTGGCATGGTTACCAATGTGCTCTTGTGGGAGCGAGATCAAAACGCCGCAACCCCCATCTCTTCATTATCATCAGAGTTACCAATGTGCTCTTGTGGGAGCGAGATCAAAACTACCCCACTCGGCCCATCGCGCCCCAAGGATGGTTACCAATGTGCTCTTGTGGGAGCGAGATCAAAACGTTAACATTAATCCTTAAGGATTAACCAATCGGTTACCAATGTGCTCTTGTGGGAGCGAGATCAAAACGTTCCGAAACGTCAGCATCCTGAATCCAGTTGGTTACCAATGTGCTCTTGTGGGAGCGAGATCAAAACTAACGGGTCAACCTTTACCGCATGTGCGGAATGTTACCAATGTGCTCTTGTGGGAGCGAGATCAAAACTAAGGCCAGAAAGGAACCCCATGAAACCAGAAGTTACCAATGTGCTCTTGTGGGAGCGAGATCAAAACGACTTCGGAGAGCACAAACTTTATATTGGGGCGTTACCAATGTGCTCTTGTGGGAGCGAGATCAAAACATATGCAGTTCCGCGACCACTTGCCATTTACTGTTACCAATGTGCTCTTGTGGGAGCGAGATCAAAACAATCCTTCGTCAGTATGATATGAATTGTAAACGTTACCAATGTGCTCTTGTGGGAGCGAGATCAAAACATCGATGCCATTCCTAAAGATTGCCCTGAAATGTTACCAATGTGCTCTTGTGGGAGCGAGATCAAAACAATATGACGCTTTAACTAATGTTAATATTGGTGTTACCAATGTGCTCTTGTGGGAGCGAGATCAAAACGTAGAAGGCAATCCCGCTCTAGACGGTTTTGTGTTACCAATGTGCTCTTGTGGGAGCGAGATCAAAACTGCGACTGCTGTAAACGTCTCGCTTCCGTCCGGTTACCAATGTGCTCTTGTGGGAGCGAGATCAAAACAGATGTAAAGTTTGAAATGGTCAAGGGCGCGTGTTACCAATGTGCTCTTGTGGGAGCGAGATCAAAACTGCTGTGTCGTACAGCGTGGATGCAATGACATGTTACCAATGTGCTCTTGTGGGAGCGAGATCAAAACCCTGCCAATACTCCCAAGGAACCGGCAAGCCAGTTACCAATGTGCTCTTGTGGGAGCGAGATCAAAACGGGAAGGAGCCTATGGTGAATCACGTGAAGCCGTTACCAATGTGCTCTTGTGGGAGCGAGATCAAAACGCTTGGAAGGTTGGCACATCACCAACGCGGCCGTTACCAATGTGCTCTTGTGGGAGCGAGATCAAAACCACTTCCATGACGGAAGGGGTGGGACGATTGTGTTACCAATGTGCTCTTGTGGGAGCGAGATCAAAACTAAACCTTTCGCTTTTGTCCATCATGCGCCAGGTTACCAATGTGCTCTTGTGGGAGCGAGATCAAAACGCCACAGCTTGCGTTCTGTGTCGCAACCACTGGTTACCAATGTGCTCTTGTGGGAGCGAGATCAAAACTGCGCACTTCCAGCGGGGTCGGCTCCAACTTGGTTACCAATGTGCTCTTGTGGGAGCGAGATCAAAACCGCGAAGTCTTCCGCCCTGCAATTGCAATGGCGTTACCAATGTGCTCTTGTGGGAGCGAGATCAAAACAGATCGTTTTAAGGTAGCCGTTAAGCGTAGAAGTTACCAATGTGCTCTTGTGGGAGCGAGATCAAAACCGGATCAATTATCCGCAAGAGATCGGATTTCGGTTACCAATGTGCTCTTGTGGGAGCGAGATCAAAACGCCCACACCGCCAATCCGCTCCATGCGTCAACGTTACCAATGTGCTCTTGTGGGAGCGAGATCAAAACACATCAGGCGTCGCGTGGATTAACACTGTAGCGTTACCAATGTGCTCTTGTGGGAGCGAGATCAAAACTGACTGGCTCGTCTCGCCATCCGTGGACATCCGTTACCAATGTGCTCTTGTGGGAGCGAGATCAAAACCTATGGCCTGCTTGTTGCACGCGGAATATTTGGTTACCAATGTGCTCTTGTGGGAGCGAGATCAAAACCGCTTGTTCGTGAGCATAGTCGCACAATGGGCGTTACCAATGTGCTCTTGTGGGAGCGAGATCAAAACGGAACTGCTGTGCTACGATCATCGACGCTTGGGTTACCAATGTGCTCTTGTGGGAGCGAGATCAAAACAATAACAACTGCTCAACTGCTGAAAAGGGCGTGTTACCAATGTGCTCTTGTGGGAGCGAGATCAAAACGTAACTGATGCTGAGGAATTCACAGGCAGCACCGTTACCAATGTGCTCTTGTGGGAGCGAGATCAAAACTTTAGCGACGTGGCAGGTCAGCGTTAATTAAAGTTACCAATGTGCTCTTGTGGGAGCGAGATCAAAACGTACATGAGCCCTGAGTCACCACCATTCTTTGGTTACCAATGTGCTCTTGTGGGAGCGAGATCAAAACTGTGCGGGATTTTAACCTAAAACAAAAAATACGTTACCAATGTGCTCTTGTGGGAGCGAGATCAAAACGGATCAGACGTGCACTTGTGCACGTCGAACCGGTTACCAATGTGCTCTTGTGGGAGCGAGATCAAAACAAGCCTCTTGGCAATGCTCAAATCAGGGAGCTGTTACCAATGTGCTCTTGTGGGAGCGAGATCAAAACTCACAGGTTCGTCTCGCCAACCGTGGACGTCAGTTACCAATGTGCTCTTGTGGGAGCGAGATCAAAACGATGATTGTTGATGATGGGGCGCTGGTGACGGGTTACCAATGTGCTCTTGTGGGAGCGAGATCAAAACACGTCGTTGGATGCGTTGTCGGTATAGTCTCCGTTACCAATGTGCTCTTGTGAGAGCATGATCAAAACCCATACCCACCAATAATGTATTCATGCCTTACTCTAGCCCACACGTAAAAATATTCGTCATGATATGACATGTTTACCCTCGCCTGTAGCGCACAAGAAAACACCTCTATCTTTTAATTTTACGCGTAAAGATCCATTTTTCTTATTTTTTATGTTGTACAATCTAGTTATATACTAGTACCATAGAAACATGAAGGATACATCCCCACCCCTATTTAAGAGACAGTGCAACGGCTTCACGCTAATTGAAATGCTGGTGGTTATCGCCATTATTGCCCTGTTAACTTCTCTACTTTCGATATCCGTACGATCCGTTTTGGATAAAGCCAATACCACCAAATGCATGTCCAACATGCGTCAAATTCATGTCGGTATTTTAGGCTACGCCAATGATCACAACGGAAGCCTTCCTGATAATTACGGTAGCAATCCTGGGAATCCCGATATCCCCAATGCCGATGGTAAATCCTGGCCCGATCGGATCGCCCCCTACATCGATGATAAATATGATTCCGCGGGAAACTACATCTCGGGCTCCTCTCCCGTGTTTTCATGTCCAGCACGGGCGGTGTGGGGAAGTGAATATACCCCATACCCTTTAACCTACGGCGTGAACCGAAATATCCTCATCAACCGCTTGTACACCGAAAACGGAAGACGCATAAGTATTTTTGAATTGGGCTCCTTGGCCGATGTGGTTATGGTTGCGGATTCCGGCCAAGTCAACGGCCTCACCGCCGGCCCCTCTATCGAATTCGCCTACTTTGAACACCAATGGGAAGAACCCATGTCCCTCATCGGAAACACCGACCAACCCGGCAATTTTAAAGGCATTCGTTATCGCCACAAAAATAACACCGCTGCCGTACTCCTCTATGCAGATGGACATGTGGGCATTGCCAAGGCCAATTATACAGAAGATCCCACCCAAGGCACCGCCTCCATTACCGGTCAAGCCTTCCGCAGATTGTAACATGAAAAATCGATCTCTATGTACAGCCGCAGGTTGGATCGTAGCCGCACTTCTCTCTAGTTGCGGCCACAAAGCCCCTCCTTTAGAAGAAAAATCTATCCAGCAAGACCTCACGATCATCGAGGCCTTCAGCAAAGGCTTAACCCAAATTGCACCCGAAACCGGAACCTTATGGATCCTAACCCCTCCCCCTCTCCCAGAACGACCCAGTGACCAAACCCGTATCAAAAATCTCATCCAAATCGCCAATCAAAATTTGCCCGGTTGGGAAATTGAAGTCAAATACCCCAGTTCCGATGATCTCCGCCTTTATGAAAGCGCTTTATATACCGGAGATTATCCGCTCCCACTCTTAAAAAACCTTACCCAAAACGCCCCCCCTACCGCCTTACTTTGCTTTAAAGGCATTCCTGTAGGTAACCGGCAGGACCTCATCGCCTTCTCCCAAACAACGCTCTTGGCGGGCGTGGCCCCTTATGGCAAAATTCAAGCCAACCCCTTGCTGAACGACCATATCCTAAAAATAGCTCTGGTTCTCGAATCAGGAACCGTCAGCTGGGCAAGCGCTGGCCGCAAAATCACCTGGCAAACACTGTAGGTACAGCTCTCGCGTATCATGGAGGGCCCCCGACGTTTCACACAAGATGTGTGAATCGAAATCCCTTGATTTTTCAATAGGTCACGTCATTCCTATCCTCAGCCATGACCAGCCCTATAGAAAAGTTTAAAGCGGATACCCAAGCAAGCACCGTCGATTTCGACCACCGTAAATGGATGCAAACCGCGTTAAAAGGCTACGAAAATACCCGAGGGGGTGTTGAAGAGAGCTTTGGTGATTTTGAGCAAGCCAAACGCACTGGCGCCGCCATCAAATGGGAGGCCATCGAAAATCTCGACACCCTGCTCGAAGAATTCGCTCAAAACTTGGAAGCCCGGGGAACCAAAATTTGCTGGGCCAGCAACGGAGCCGAAGCGGTCGACTATATTCTCCGGGTCGCTGAAAACCATGACGCCAAAAAAGTGATCAAAAGCAAATGCATGACCACCGAAGAAATCCACCTCAACCCCGCCATGGAAAAAGCAGGCATGGAAGTGGTCGAATCGGATCTCGGGGAATTCATTGTGCAATTACGCAAAGAAGATCCCTTTCATTTTGTCTTTCCCGCCATGCATTTAAAACGGGATAAAATCAGTCAAATTTTCGAACAAGAAATCGGCAGTCAACCTTCAGACGATCCCGAAGAACTCACCATGATCGCCCGACGGTACATGCGTCAAAAATACTGCGAAGCCGACATCGGCATCAGTGGCGCAAATTTTGGGATCGCTGAAACCGGAATGATCTCTATCACCGAAAACGAAGGCAATGCCCGCCTCACCACCTCCCTGCCCAAAGTGCATATCGCAGTCATGGGCATCGAAAAAATCATTCCCACCTTAGACGATTTGACCATTATGCTCCCCCTCCTCGGCACCGCCGGTGCGGGACAATGGCTCACCTGCTACAACTCCATGATTGGCGGACCTCGTCAGCCGGATGAAATAGACGGACCCGAAGAATTTCACGTGGTGCTGGTCGATAATCACCGGACCCGTCTACTGGCCGACCCCGAACAACGCGACGCACTCCGTTGCATTCGTTGTGGTGCCTGTCTTAACGTTTGCCCCATTTTTAAAAACATTGGCGGTCACTCCTACGGCACCACATACCAAGGCCCCATCGGTTCGGTCATCACCCCCCATTTACGTGGCCTGCAACCTTACAAACATCTCTCCTACAGCAGCTCCCTTTGTGGCGCCTGTAGTGAAACTTGCCCCGTAAAAATTGATTTACATCACCATCTCATGCGCAACCGACGAGATGCCGTGGTCGAAAAAGGCGGCAGCCTCGAACGTTTTGCCATGCGTCAGTTCGCCCGAGTAATGGCCCGCCCCAAATTGTACCGCAGCACCGAGGGCCTCATGCGTTTAGCTGAAAAATGTTGGCGCCCCCTCAAAGGTAAAAAAGCCGATCCCTTGAAAGCCTGGACCTCGACCCGAAATTTAGCGCCACCCGCGGCGAAGTCCTTTCATCGTCAATGGAAAGAAAAACAGGAGGGTGAAAAATGAGCAAATCAGAAGTCTTAGGTCGGGTACGTGAAGCACTGTCCATCCCCTCTCACCCCGAGGTTCGTGCCCTCGCAGGCAACGGCACCCGCGATCCCCGTGAGGCCCAGAAGTTCATGCCCCCGGGAGGAGAAAATTTTGCTGAACGTTTTGCCAGCTTCAGTCGACTGGCCGAAAAGCTGAAAGTCGAAATTATTCGCGTACCCGACCGCAAAACCGCCACCGCCTCTTTGCTTCAGTTATCAACCGAACTGGAGTGGAAGAATGTCGCCTCCCATCATCATGCGTTAACCGATGTGCTAGTCCCTGGAGTGGCTCCTCAGGTGCATTGGACCGATGACAAACTCGACATCGCCATCCTCGAAAATTGCGATGCCGGCATTAGCGGCTGCGAAGCACTCATTGCCCACACCGGTTCCGTACTCATCACCAGCAAAGGATCCGGAGGACGCGCCCTCAGCGTATTACCTCCCCACCACGTCGTAGTGGCCACCCAAGATCAACTGCTCTCGACCATGCTCGACGGCTACGATCTCCTACGCAAAAAATATCCCAAGGGTCTTCCCTCCTTCATCTCCTTTATCACCGGCGCCAGTCGCACCGGCGATATCGAACGCATTTTAGTGTTGGGTGCTCACGGTCCTAAACGTCTGACCATCCTGCTGATTGAAGAAGCATAAATAAAATCTGTGGGCTGAAAGCAGCCTGGCACTTACTCTAAATAATCACGGTTGATGCGCCAGCCCACATAAACGCCCAGCAGAGATCCCACCCCGCTAAGGGTATACGCCGTCATCACTCCGACCTTACTTCCGAGCCACCATCCGCCCCACCCCAGGAGCGTCAGAGCTATTACAATGCAAAGTTTGTTCATACGGCTTACCTCATACAGAACGGTTAGACTGAGCGAACCTAAACGAACAAGGCTCTCCATACACAAGCTCTACGGAACAGCGTGCCCACTTGCAACTCGTTTTTCTTTAGCTCCGAAGGGCAGCAAAACTCATGAGCGTTCTATTCGCATCAGGAAACACATTGATAATATAGATGTATCTGCTCCTTTGAAGCGACTTCTATTCCCATCAGTCTCTCCCCTCTTTTACGCCCTATGAAACGACATCCACGCACCCTCATCCTTTTCACGAGCCTCTTCGTCTCCACCTTCCTGATCTCCGCTCCTTACGCAAACGCAGCCGAAGAGGAACAGACCTGGCTCCCTGAAGGTTCATGGGATCTGGAGTGGCAAGATGAATTCTCCGGAACCGGTGAACCCGAAAATTGGTATCCCATGCTCGGCTACAATTCCGAAGAGTACAAGGCCGCTTCAGAAAAAGGACTTCGTTGGACAGGCTCCACCGCAGAGAGCGCGCGGATGTATAGCACCAAATCGGGCAACCATTGGCTCAACGGCGAAGGTCAATTGGTCATTCGAGCGATCACAGACAAAACCGCACCAGAGAATGAGCATGGTCTGCGCGTCAAAACGGGATACCTCCTCTCCGGTTATCCTGACCACTGGGATAAGTCAGAACCCAGTGGAGTAAAGTGGAAAGGCCTATTTGTCAGTCCCCGCGGCGGAGATGTATATATTTCAGCCCGTATCCGATCCGATCAAGTCGTGGGATATTCCACTTGGTTTGCCTTCTGGCTTTTCAGCGAAACCCGTGGCTACAATGACAATCCAAGCGACGGAACCGAAGTCGATATCGTTGAAATTGTTAAAGGGAAAGACCACCACTTTAACACATTCATCAACGTCGCAAACCACTGGAAAAAATCTGGAGGAACGGAGGACAAGTATTTTAACGAGCACACCACGCCACTCGCCGCAGAATATGTCGATGTCACCGATTCAGACTACCACACCTACGGCATCGAATGGACCAAAACCTCCATGACCTGCTTTGTGGATGGAAAACCCTATTATACTTTCACTGAAAATATCCCCTCGGATCCAGTGGACATGATGATCCTCCTCACCATGGAATTCAGCCCCAATAGTTGGATCCAAAATCAAGGCGACGGTCGCAGCGAAGGACCCTATGTGTCCGACGACCCAGAAATGCGCGAAATGTCCCGCGCCCTTATCGACTACGTTCGCATTTACCGAAAACAACCCTAAGTCCAAAGGGGAGTCACTTCGGTTCCGCCAACCAATCCCAGAGCGGATACAGGGAACCATCCGCCATTTCCACCCCCTGTTCATTCCAACGTTCCGCATGTTTTCCAGGAAAGGGTTCCGACACAACCCGCAAACCCGTCACCCCCAATTGAGCAAGGGGAATCACTTCCTCGGTAGCAGATACCCCCAACGGTTCACGGTCAAACCACGCAGATACCCCTTTCAACTCATGCCCTGTTAATTGGCCATCTCCATTTCGATCTAACAACGCCAAGGGTTCGAAACCATGATGCCAAGGCATTTGCCACGTATAGCCACCGAACAACTGCACCCCACTTCTAATTTCCCCACGCTCTTCGGGATCCCATACCAAAATGGCCGCCCCCGCCCGTGGCCACGTCCACTCTCCTCCCCGTCCATCTCCCACCACATCAAACCTCACCGCCGCCTGCTCATCCACCGGCACCCGCCGCTCATGCCTCAACTCAAAAATAAGAGGCGTGATCATTCCAATCTTCAGCGTGGAGAGTTTACGAATGTCTTTTTCCATTTTGCGTTTTGTCTTCCGATCTTCCGTTGCGGATGACGCCGCCAACGCCAACCACCCCCTGGCCGCTTCTGCAGAATAGACCTGACCGCTCAACGGCAAATAGTCCAAGGCCAAGTCCTTTTTCCGCAAACGCTTCCATGCCCGCTGATACAACGCCAATGTAGACGCCACCGTGATACCATCCATCGACGCAATTTCAGGATAATCTGACGCCAACCATCTTTGTTGAAAAGACGCCAAGGTAAGCGCATAAAGCCCATTTTTGGGAGACATCTCCAAGGCGGCGCTTAAGCACCCAAACGCTTTTTCGGCATAGGCCATACGCTCAGCCTCTGTCAACACCTTCACCTGCCATTGATGAGGATCATCCGGATAGTTCCCCAGCAGAAAGCTCTCTTGGTCCGTGGACGATACCTGATCTGCAATCTGCGCAACCTTCCAATCCAGCGTCCGCTCTTCAGGGAAGTTTTCGCCAGCTTTCTCAGGAAAATAGGTAAATGATGCCCCCGCCCCCATCGCAAAGGCCAGATAATACATTCGCCCCATGCGGTACACCCATTGACTATTTTCCGGCTCAGCATCTTGCTTGGCCTGTAAATCTTGCTCCATGAACTCGAGCGGAATCGTTTGAAGCATCTGATATTTACCATAAGTAGGCAAAGGGTCTATCAGGCAAAAGACGATCAACAGTACAAAAGTTTTCATCATCATACCCTGAAGACGTTTCATGAAAACCCAATCTTAGAACTATTTTCTTTTATTCTGAAAGGCGTGATAAAAGCCCTCGACAAAGCCCCAAACTCCAGCCTTAAATCTCATCCATTATGAACACACATTCCACCTCTCCTGTTTATCTCGCTGTCGATTTTGGTGCCGGGTCCGGTCGCGTCATTGCAGGAATTTTCGACCAGGATACTCTTCTGCTCGAAGAGGTGCACCGCTTTTCTAACCACGGAATCAACCTTGCCGGCACCTGGCATTGGAAAGTTAGCTCCCAATTCACCCACATTTTGGAAGGCCTTGAGAAAGCAGCCACCCAATATGGCGATCGCATTCGGTCGGTCGGTATTGATACCTGGGGCGTAGATTACGGGCTCATCGATGCCTCTGGTAGCCTCCTCGGCATTCCGGTGCAATACCGAGACGCACGCACCGACGGAAAAATGGAGGACGCGTTTAAAACCATCTCCGCCCAAGAGCTCTATCAGGCCACAGGCAATCAGTTCATGCCTTTTAATACTCTTTTTCAGTTTTTAGCCGAACAAAGTCGCAACCCCGGACGTCTAGCAGCCGCCGAACGTTTTCTGCTTATACCCGATTTGTTCAATTTTTGGCTGACCGGAAATGCGAGCAACGAAGCCACCAATGCCAGCACCACCCAATTGGTTAATGCCGCCACCGGCGAATGGGCCTGGGATGTGATCGATCTCCTCAAACTCCCTCGCAAACTCTTTCAAAAAATCACCCCTCCTGGCACATCCTTGGGTGATGTCCTTCCCCACATCGCCCAAAGCACGGGACTCAAAGCCAAGGTAGTAACGGTCGGCAGTCATGATACCGCCGCAGCATATGCGGCCGTACCCACCAACGAAGAAAATGCCGTTTTCCTGTCTTCGGGCACCTGGTCTTTACTCGGAACCTTGGTTGAAAATGCGGTAATTACCGATGAGAGTTTCAAACACGCCTTCACCAATGAACGCGCAGTCGGCGGCAAAATACGTCTGCTGAAAAACATTTGTGGCATGTGGCTGATTCAAGAGTGCAAACGCACCTGGGATGAGCAAGGCGACTGCTCCTGGGAAACGCTCATCGCCGAAGCCGAAGCCGCCCCCGCTTTTGTTTCGCTGATCGACCCTGATGATCCACGACTGGCCAGCCCCTGCGATATGCCCACCCGCCTAAATGAAGTCTGTGAAGCCACGGGACAACCCGTGCCCGCCAGTCGGGGCGCCCTCACCCGCATGATTTTCGAAAGCATGGCCCTCAAATACCGAATCGTATTCGACAACCTACAAAAAGTCGTGGGATACAAACTCGGGACCTTTCATGTGGTCGGCGGCGGATGCCAAAACGCCCTACTCAATCAATTCACCGCCAACGCCCTCCAAAAACAAGTAGTCGCAGGACCTGTCGAAGCCACGGCCGCCGGCAATCTACTTTCGCAATTAATGGCCGATAACCAAATCGCCTCTTTACGCGAAGGCAGTGAGCTCATTCGCCGCTCTTTTGAAGTCAAAACCTTTGATCCTGAAACCAGCCCCGAATGGCCACAAGCTTTACACCGCTACCAAAACATGATGGCATAACCCCCATGAAGCCCCCATCCCTTCATGGTAAATTTCTTGCCCCTCTACCCAAGAACCTAAACCGAATGAAGTTCTACCATGAAGTGCATGAAGTTCATGAAGCTGAGCACCTCAAAAACTCTTCTTAATTTAAATACCCCCAACCCCTTCATGCCCTTCAATCCCTTCATGGTAAATCTCTTAAGTACCGCAGAAGGTTTTATACCCCGTAGCCCCTTTGGCTGGTGCCTCCCCTAATGCACCATAGTCACGTTCCCGATTGTAGGGATCTGAAAGTAAATCAACCAACTGCTCAACAGGTTTTAAATTGCCTTCGCCTGCAGCATTGAGAGCCGCTTCTACCAGATGATTTCGTGGAATCACAGCGGGATTGTGTTGGCGCATTTTGCCCCACACATCCTCTTCGCCAACCATACGTTTTGTCCAATCCACATGCCAGTCTTCAAAACCGGGCAAAGCCACAGCCGGATCCAACTTCAGAAAGGTTTGAGTGTAGTCCAACTCATGCGCTTGCATAAGATTTAACAAGTCTCCTACCAATTGATCATCCCCTTCTCGCAAAGAATCCAAGCCCAACTTCGCATTCATTTCCTTTTGCCACGCGGCCCTGAAAAGAAGGGGAAAACGATCCAGACACTCTTTGGCCATTTCTTCGGCAGCCCCCTCCTCATCGTCCATCACTTCCAACAACGCACTGGCCAGCACCGCCATATTCCAATGAGTGATTTGTGGCTGATTTCCATAGGCATAGCGCCCCTGCTGATCAATAGAACTGAACACCGTTTCAGGATCATATCTATCCATAAACGCGCAGGGACCGTAATCAATGGTTTCACCTGAAATCGTCACATTATCGGTATTCATCACCCCATGCACAAAGCCCACAGCCATCCATTTTGCCACCAAGGAAGCCTGACGCTCGATCACTCCTTGAAAAAAGGCCTGCACACTTTCACAACCCGCATCGTGTCGATCAATGGCAAAACGAAGCAAAGCCTGCAAGGCCCGCTCATCCTGATAACTCGCAGCAAACTCAAAGGTACCCACCCTCAAATGGCTCGACGCAATACGGGTAAGAATCGCCCCCGGCAATGGCGTTTCTCTATACACAGGCTCCCCCGTTCCCACCACACAAAGTGAACGCGTGGTCGGAATCCCCAAGCCATGCATGGCTTCGCTGATCACATACTCGCGCAACATCGGCTCCAATGCCGCCCGTCCGTCTCCCCCACGCGAAAAGTGGGTACGCCCCGATCCCTTCAATTGCACATCAAAGCGTCGACCCGCCTTATCCAACACTTCGCCCAGCAACAGCGCACGGCCATCCCCCAACATGGTAAAATGACCAAACTGATGTCCCGCATAGGCCTGAGAAATGGGCGAGAGCGTTTCAGGAAAAGCCGCACCCGCATACAGCGACACATCTTCCTCCAGCCCCAACTCCGCCGCCAAAGCCGTATTCCAAATGACCATTTCCGGCTGGGCCACCGGTTGAGGAGACTGCTGTTCGTAAAAAACAGAGGGTAAAGAGCAATATGTGGAATCAATAAAAGGCATACCTCAACCTACATGGCTTTCTTATCCGCGCAAGCAAATCAACCCACCCCAAACTCTGAGCTCGCCTCGGAGTGCGGAGTCGTCCGAAAACCCCACCCCAAACTCTGAGCTTGCCTCGGAGTGCGGAGTCGTCCGAAAACCCCACCCCAAACTCTGAGCTTGCCTCGGAGTGCGGAGTCGTCCGAGACCAGCTCGCGCCCTCAGCACAGAAGACTAAAGAAGGACTATACGAATTGCATGTTTCGCAGAATGTCGTAAAAGCAATGCCTTATGTCAAAAGCAGGCGCTCCATCATTAATTTCAGGTCCCGTTGGTTCCGAATTGCTTCGGATGACAGGCCCCATGACGGTGGGCTTGATCGCAAACATGCTGTTTAACTTGGTTGATACCTACTTCATCGGCAAACTGGGACAACAGGAACTCGCCGCCATGGCATTTACCTTCCCCATCGTCTTTTTCGTCACCGGCAGCAGTATGGGCATGAGCATCGGCGTCTCCTCCGTGGTATCCCGCGCCATTGGCTCCGGAGCCGGCCAACGGGTGCGCTTGCTCACCTCCCACAGCCTGTTGCTGGGGATTTTTATGGTAATCGGCCTGGTGGCCGTGGGCTATCCTCTGCTCAACCCCATCCTCCGGGCTATGGGCGCGAGCGAGGAATTGATCCCCATGATCCGATCCTATTTGTTACCCTGGGGCTGTGGCATTGTCTTTCTGGTCACCCCCATGATTGGCAATTCCGTCATCCGCTCCACCGGAGACACCCTCATCCCCAGCATGGTCATGCTCATTGCCGGGGGGATCAATGTGATTTTGGACCCCATCTTCATCTTTGGCTGGGGACCCATTCCCTCCATGCAACTTAAAGGTGCAGCCTTGGCCACCATTACGGCCTACGGATGTATTTGCCTGGTCATGCTATGCCTGCTTCACTTCAAATATAAGTTATTGGAGTTCCAATGGGGTGGACTGCGAAACTTACTCACCTCCTGGAAAGAAGTGCTCGAAATCGGCCTGCCCGCAGTACTCACCAACCAAATGATTCCTGTAGCCAATGGGGTATTAACCGCCTTGATCGCGGGTTATGGAGATGCCGCCGTGGCCGCCTGGGGCGTCAGCACCCGACTCGAATCCCTCATGATGGCCCCCTTCTTTGCCCTCTCCACCGTGATGGCCCCCTTTGTGGGACAAAACACAGGCGCCGGACGGGATGACCGCATCAGCGAATCCCTTCGCTTTTGCGGAAAACTCTGCTGCAGTGGCAGTTTCATCATTTGGATTACCGTCGCCCTCTGTGGCGCTCCGATTGCCCGCCTGTTTACCGACAATCCGGAAACCATGCATCTCATTCAGTTGCACCTGTGGATCGTCCCCGTCAGCTACGGATTCTTCGCCTGGAAACTCCAGTTCACCTCCGCGTTTAACGCCCAAAAGCATCCGCTCTATTCCACCGCAACTTTCCTCGGCCGCTTCTTCCTGCTGATGATTCCCATGGCCTGGGTGGGTCAATATTTTTACGGACTCCCCGGCTTCTACAGCGGCATCGCCCTCAGCAACGTCGGTGCCCTCCTCCTCGCCGCCGGCCTCTGGAAACTCTTGCATAGGAAGCGTAACTCAGACACTTGTCTACCGAAGGCATGATTCCTGCCTGAGAACATCAGCGGCGACGCCGCGTATGCCCCCCCCCCCCCTCACACACACCAAAACAGCTCGGAGGGCTCTCCCAAAACCACCCCTGACAAAAAAACCGCAACCCGAGCCCCTAGAAAAGCCCACTACCCAAGCCCCAACCCAAGCTCCAGACCCAAACAACCCAAGCAAACTGCAAAGCAGTGTCCCCAAACCAGCCATGGGTGCAACCCATGGAAAGGAATTCCACAAAGCACAACCCTGAAAGGGTGGCCCTATAACCCCCAAGACGCTGATTATCGATCGGCGCACAGTCCGCGCGTACATCTTCATAAACAACATCTTGGGTGAGCAGGTCGCGACGTAGCCGCTCCTGGTCACAGACAAGAATCATGCCTGCGGCAAACAAGTGTCTATGTTACAGCTCCCGCACCCAGATATTTTTGAAACGCACCAAATCACCATGATCCTGCAATTTCAGCGGACCTTTGTCGGCATGCGCTTTGTAGCCGGGCAGCACCCTGTGTTCGGTAGGACCTTTCAAGGTCACCGCGTGATGCTGGACCACTCCATTCAACAATACGGTCACCACCGCAGGCGATACCAAATCTTCAGCATCAAACACCGGTGCCTTCCACAAAATGTCATACACATTCCATTCACCCGGTTTGCGAATGGAATTCACCAAAGGCGGCGTTTGACCGTAAATACCGCCCACAGTGCCATCGGCATAGGTTGGATTTTCCCAGTTATCTAAAACCTGAATTTCATATTGCCCCATCAGGAAAACCCCACTGTTACCACGTCCCTGCCCCATGCCTTTCACGACAGCGGGACTCATGAATTCTACATGCAATTGCATGCTGCCAAATTCCGCAGTGGTTTGAATATCGCCCACTCCGGGCACCACTTCCATGGCCTCATCTTCTACCAATTTCCATCCGCAAGCTTCGCCATCTCTGCAGTTGGTCCATCCTTCCAACGAGCTCCCATCAAATAAAATGACCGCATCACTCGGCACTTGGTTCGGTTCCGCTTTTACCACTGGCATTTGGGGACGGGTGCCATCATGTACATGATAGCCACTAGATAGTACCGGAGTATCAGAATATCCCAGATGTTCGTTTTCAAGTTGTCGTATAGGTTCCATTTCTTTTCCTTGGTTTAATTTTCAAATTTCAAATTTTTGATTTCAAATGTCGCTCGTCTTGGCCATCGCGAAACACTGCTCGGATAGACGGACCTTTCCCTCTCTCTGCTTACAGCAGTGCAAAGGCGGTGGGGAATTCCTCTTTAATGTTCACTTCCTTCCCTCGAGCGGCACTTTCGTACAGCGCTTCAAGAATCACTTGCATGCGAATACCATCTTCCATGTTGGCACGGAAAGGCTTGTCATCCAAAATACAATCCACCAATGATTCCGTTGAACTGGCTCCATGCATTTTGTCGCAGACCAATCGCGACGCCAGGGGCACCCCGTTGACCTCATGGTTGTAAATATAATCCAACCCATTTTTACCCTCCGCGATTTCCAATCCGCCTTTATTACCGATTAGTTTAAAGGCCTGCTGAGAATAGGTCTGCTGATATCCCGCCCAAGACGCTTCAAAGATCAAAGAAGCTCCATTTTCAAAACGCACAAATCCAGTGGCGTAATCTTCTACATCAAATTTTACATTTTCTTTTTTCGCCCGGGGAACGCCCCGTTGATAATGCGTAATCCCCGAAACAGTCACCGGCTTAGGACGTCCCATCAACCACAACGCCATGTCGATTTTATGAATACCAATATCTAAAAGCGGACCACCACCAGACAATTCTTTCTGACCAAACCAGCCGCCAAAGCCCGGAATCCAGTCTCGACGCGTCCACTCTGTGTAAGCGTGATAAACCTCTCCAAAAGCGCCACTTTCCATCAGTTCATGCGCCGCATTGTTCTCTTGGGTGAAACGTTGCGAGAGGTTCATAAAAATACGTTTGCCCGTTTTTAATGCCACTTGCTCCATACGCAGAGCCGACGCCAAACTGGTGCTCATCGGCTTTTCGCATAACACATCCGCCCCCGCCTCCAAACAGGCAATGGTCACCGGTTCATGTAAGAAATTCGGAAGTGCGACCGACACCACATCAGGGTTACACTCTTTCAGCATCTCAACGTAATCCGAAAATCCTTTTGCTTCAGGCGCTTCAGCAATCCCCTTTGCGACCTTGGCTTCATCTAAATCAACCACTCCCACCACTTTCGCCCGGGAATTATCCAAATACCCACGTAAATGCCCCATCCCCATTCCCAAACCAATTACCGCACATCTTAGCTTTTCCATAATTGAACCTATTCCTAAAAGAGTTGATTATTCCTTAAAAACAAGAGAATACCTGAATATTCATGAAAACAAGTTCACAAAAATCTGATTTTATTAGTACTTTTCTGACATCCCAAAAAGGAAACCCTCAACAAGGGATTGCGAAGCCGGGGACCTATGTACGCAACGCCATTCGTTGGTGGTCTGCCCAGTGCCAAAACGGAAATGCGGGGTTGTTTTTTTTACATCCTATCGAAAAAGACAGTCATCTTGAGTGGAAGTTCTTTTTACAACTCCAAGGCGAAAATGAGCTGACTTCCCCCCAAACAACCCTGCGAATCCCCACAGGATCTGTCGGAGTCCTCCAAACCCGTCCCGGTGTGAAAGAAGAGTGGATACCCGATAGTCAGGGGCAGTATAGTCATCTCTTTATCGGCATTTATTCCGAACGACTTTCCTCCAACTTTGTTTATGACACCCCCGCACGCATCCGGAGCGCTATCAGCCTCCCTTTCACCCAAAACACCTTATTCCGTCGCATGCTTCACTTTGCCTCCAGCGCCCAACCCGCATCCTCACCCCACGCTCAGGTCATCGCAGATATCTTGCTAGATGGTATGCGCATCTCCACAGAAAACGCCCCTTCCCGCCTCATTCAAAAAGCCTTACAACATATTTTAGATCATCCCTGTAACCCGGATCTCAGTGTAAAATGGATCGCCCAGCAACTCGACTGCCATCCCGATTATCTCTCCCGTCGCTTTCATCAGGAAACCGGAACGGCTCTTATGAAGTACGTGCGCAGTAAACGCATGGAAATCGCAGCCGATCTATTACATTCTCACAAAATGTGTGTCGCAGATGTTGCCGCAAGTTGTGGTTATCGAGATCATTCCTACTTCACCCGAATCTTTCATAAAACCTACGGCGTTATTCCCAGCCAATGGGTTCGAAAATATCCACGCTAATGGAGGGGAACTCCAGTAAAACAACAAAAAAGTACCCCCTCAATCGCCCTCATATATTCACTCTAAAAGACCTTGTGTCGACCGCGCTAGCGCATAAAAGGGCCCATGCTGTTCGCAACATTTACATGGTCATCACGATGTCATATCCTCCTATACTCGGGTGTATTCCAACAGAAAACTCCCGAAGTTGGCCATCGGATGATTTATAGAACAAAAGGGAAAGGTACGCATGGAGCATGAACTTGCACTTAATATTTTATTGATCATCGGTTTTCTAACCGTCTCTGTCATTTCCTCGATTCTGCTGAAAAAAATTCATTTCCCCTATACCATCGGCTTAGTGGTCATCGGATTTATCGCTGGTCAAGTGGCCGTCAAACTAGATTATCAACGCCTGATACACCTGGATTTGACTCCCGCAACCATCTTGTATCTGATCCTACCCACCCTGATTTATGATGCCGCCATTAATATGGATATTAAGGCGCTCCGGAAAAATATTGTTCCCATTCTCCTGCTTGCGGTACTTGGATTATTGCTGTCAGCCGGCATTATCGGCGGCACCCTGAACCACTTCACCTCCATTGGCATCGGAGCGGCCTTGTTATTTGGGGCACTCATCTCGGCAACCGATCCCGTGGCTGTAATTTCTTTGTTTAGTGAAATTGGAGCCCCCAGACGATTGGTGACCTTGGTCGATGGCGAAAGTATTTTTAATGACGCCACCGCGATTGTCTTGTTCACCATCGTGTTGTCGGCCATCCACAGCGGTATCGATACCGTTCACACGCTCTTCCTCAACTCTGTGGTGAGTTTTCTGTTGGTGATGCTGGGTGGATTACTCACCGGTGCCGTGATCGGATGCCTTGGGGCCATGGTGATTCGCGCCCAAAAACATAATTCCATCCTCCAAATCACCATCAGTCTGATCATGGCCTACATCTCCTTTATTGCGGCAGACCAGCTACACGTGTCCGGGGTGATGTCAACCATGGCTGCAGGCATCATGGTCTCCTTGCTCACCGACAATTTGATCACCCACGACAATCACCATTTCATGGAAAACTTTTGGCAATTCTTTTCCTTTGTGGCCAATAGTTTCGTGTTTTTGCTCCTCGGCCTCACCGAAGCACACAATTTCAGCGACCCCAGCAAACTGCTCAAGGGATTTCGTTTACTGCTGATCGTTATACCCGTGGTGACCCTCGCCAGAGCCATCGTCATCTACGCCTTAGTCCCCCTCTATAATTGCTTTGCCCAAAACAGTAAAATCTCTTTTCCCTATCAGACCATCTTGCTCTGGGGCGGATTGCGAGGAGCGGTTCCCGTGGCCTTGGTGCTGGCCATTCCACTGGATTTTCCAGGGAGGGAAACCATCGTTCAAATCACCTTGGGCTATATTTTGTTCACCCTACTGGTTCAAGGAACCACGGTCAAAAGTTTGATGCAATTTCTCAAAATCAAACCTGACACCTCTTATTTTGATTACCACAGCGGCGTATCTTACCATCTCAACTTCCCTACCGAAAGCCTCAGAGGTTTGGTCACCACTCAAGTCCTGTCCACCTTTAAAACCGAAGGCTTTTTCATATCGGCCTCCCCGGGCGAACCCCGGAATGCCTACCTCCTTAGTCGCGGTCAAAAACATCTGGCCATTGATGTCGAAGATACGGGTTTTACCATCACCGCCGAAAATCAACAGGACCTGACCTACGGACGCAAAACCCTCTACGAAACCTTGGTTGAGTTAGACCACTCCGTCTCTTCACTCGAAAAATTGGTAAAATCTCCTGAGATGAGCGACATCGTAAAAGTGGAAAACCACGACGGAATCTCCACCTTTAATTTATCGAAATACCTCAACAAATCGCTGATTTCAGTAACCCTCACCGGAAATGACAAACTCAGTGTCATTACAGAATTGGTAGAGATCGCCGCCACCAGTGGACTCATTTCAAACCGGGAAATGGTCATCAACGCCGTGCTGGATCGCGAAGCGGCCCTCTCAACAGGATTCGAAGACGGTATCGCCATTCCCCATGCCAAATCCAATGACATGGAGCGCATCATCCTGGTAGTAGGCATCCACAAAACCGGTATTGATTTCGAGGCCGTAGACGGCAAACCCTCAAGATTTTTCTTTTTGGTCATCTCCCCCAAAATTCAAGCCGGTCCCCACATTCAACTGCTCGCAGAAATCAGCCGCAAAATGGTCAGCCATGACATTCGAACACAACTCCTGGAGGCAGAAAGCAGCGACGACGTGCTGACCATTCTTAAATCATAAGTGTAGAACTAAAGGAGTTCATCATCATCCGGCCCCACCAAGCCCTGAAGCCCCTCCTTTGCAGTCCTTTACATCAACCAAAACTGCACGTTGCAGGTGAATAGGCAAAAGATGTAGGCGGATACTTTTTTCTATCAGATCCCGTAGATACGCGCGGCGTTGCCGTAGAACATTGCGTCTTTCTCGTCCTCGGAGAAATCTGCAACGATCTTTTTGAAGCCGTTATAAAGCACAGGATAGGACAGAGAGGCCCTGTCCACCGGGAAGTTGCTCTCAAACATGCATCGATCGGGACCGAAGCATTCGATGGCGTGCAAGTAATAGCGTCGTTGCGCCTCGACAAATTCGTCAGAGCTGGGCGGCCTCTCGCGTGTGTGCCAGCCAAAGCCATTATCCGGCATGGCGAGACCGCCGAGTTTGGCAACCACGTTGTCGCAGGCGGCGATTTCCTTGATGTCCTTTTTCCACTGTTCGAAAATTTCTTCCCGTTTGCCGGCAAAGCGACCGACGCCCAGCGGTGTACCCAAGTGATCCAGGATCATTTGGGTATTCGGTACAGCACCTGCGAGTTCGACGAAATCGCGATTTTGGTGGTGGTAGTGCCAGGTGTCGTAGCTGAGGCCCATGTCACCCAGGATTTTCATCCCAGCTCGGAAATCCTCCCGTAGCAACAAACCTTCAGAGGCAGGGCCAGGGATCATGAGGGCTTCCGGGTGGGCGTCACATGCACCGACCTGACGGATGCCCCGAAACAAGCCCTTGCCCAGTTCCTGATGAGCTTGCAGCACTTCGACAACCTCTTTGCCCCGCGTTAAATCGGCATGGGCAACGATGGCGGCGACCGAGGGCTTACCAGAACCGCCAGCTGCGCTTTGAGCAGCCTGCCCAACAGCAAATTCAGTTTCGCCCAGGCACTTTAAATGCCCGGGACCGTCATTACGGTATTCAGTATGACACTCAATGAATACGGTTTTGACGATGTTGTGGCCTGAATCCGTATCCGCCCAGAGGTTTTCCACCAAGTAGCGACGACCGGCACGACGCCACAGATGATGGTGAGGATCGATGATGCGTCGCGCGGGATCAATAATATCTTCGACGACAAGATTTAGCCATTCCTGGGTGCCGGGTGTAGGAGTGCTCATAGAAAAGGAGCCATTTCAGTTTCAACTCTTGGCCTCTGCCAACACTTCAGGAGACAACGCTTGTGATTTTATAGGTTTCATTTTGAAAGGTAATCTCATCCCCTGAAACAATCTTTTTGCGTTTCTGAGTTTCAACCCTGCCGTTTACCAGAACATGCCCGCCTTCAATGAAGGATTTGGCTTCTCCCCCACTATGGGCAAGACCTTCAAATTTTAAGATTTTAAATAATTCTACCGGGACGGTTCTTAATTCAATTTCTTTCATATTCATGCCTGCTCACTTTCAAAGTTACCTTATTTACCCGAGGATCCATCTCTACGATTCCACCGGCTCCAAATGCACCACCACATCAAACAAATTGGGCATGGTCTCAATCAGATGCTCTTTCACATCATGTCCGATGGCATGCCCCACCAAAACCGTGGTTTTACCCGGCACCTCCACATGGATTTCCACAAAGTAACCAATGCCACTTTTGCGGATCAAACATTTGTCAATCCCCGCAACCCCTTCCACTTCATGGGCGTGCTGTCGAATCTCCGTTTCAATTTCCGGCGCCACCGCCCCATCTAAGGCTTCATGCATGGCGGCATGGATAATCCGCCAGCCGTTAAAAACAATAATCAAACAGGCAAACAAGGCCGCCCATTCATCTGCCGATGCATAAGCCGGTCCACCGATCAACGCAATGCAAATCCCAATCGCCGCCGCACCGGAGGTCATGGCATCCGATCGATGATGCCAGGCATCCCCTTCTATCGCCCGACTGCCTGAAATTTCTCCTAATCCCAACATATAGCGGGAGAGCGATTCTTTGGCAATAACCACAAAAATCAACACGGGGAGCGTAAACCACTCCGGAGAGGATTGTTCGTTCCCCAATTCTCCAATCGCTTGCCAGGAAATAAAGGCCGCCGCCCCAATCAACGCCACACCCGAAAAAACACCGGTCAACGCTTCGATTTTTCCATGTCCAAAGGGATGATTTTCATCTGCAGGCCGTAACGACAGGGTAAATCCGGACCAAGTAATCAAAGAAACCAAAATATCCGCAGCCGATTCAATGCCATCCGCCACCAACGCCGACGAATTCCCCAGCACCCCCGCCCATAACTTCACCAACATCAACACCAAATTGGTGCAGATGGTTAAAATGCCGATGGCGATGGATTTACCGGTATCAATCATGAAAATATGGGGGTTTTTGCGGAAGAAGAATATTTCAGCTGGTCAAATCTTGTGCTCGCGACCGGCATTTGGCATGTAAGGCTTCATGCCTCCTTCACATCCATTTGTCCACCTTCATCTACACACCAGTTACTCCCTACTAGACTCCACCATCAAAGTGAAAGAGGTGGTGAAACAGGCTGCAAAGTTGGAAATGCCTGCATTGGCCATCACCGATCACTCTGTCATGCACGGGGCCATCACCTTTTATAACGCCTGTAAAAGTGCCGGGATCAAACCGATTATCGGTTGCGAAATAAATACCTGCAAAGACATGAACGAAAAGTCCCGCAATGCCGGGCGCATGTCCCACCTGTTATTGCTGGCGAAGAACGAAGAAGGCTACCACAACCTCGCCCGCCTCAGCGCCCGGGCCCATCTGGAAGGATTTTACTACAAACCCCGGGTAGACCAAGCCCTGCTCGCCCAATACAGCGAAGGCCTCATCGCCACCTCCTGTTGCATGCGCGGCGAAATCCCCCAATATCTGCAAGACGACCTGCCTGACGAAGCGGAACGCGTTGCACGCGAATACCGTGAAATCTTCGGGGCTGATAATTTTTATTTTGAATTGGAGGACCACGGTCTCCCCGTTCAAAAAAAAGTAAATGCCGAATTGATCCGCCTGTCTAAAAAGTTGGATATCCCCCTGGTCGCCACCAATGACGTGCACTACATGCAAAAACAACATGCCGAAGCGCACGATGTGTTGTTAAGTCTGCAATCCCAGGCCAAAGTGCGGGATGAAAAACGCATTCGCTTTGAAGGCAGTGAATACTATTTCAAAACCCAAGAGCAAATGTGGGAACTCTTTGGCCACGTGCCGGAAGCCCTCCACAACACCATGGAAATCATGGACCGTTGCAATGTGACCCTCAAGCTCAACGACGAAGCCGATCTCCATTTCCCCATTTACCCACTGCCCGAACCATTTAACAATGATGAAGAATATCTCACCCACCTCGCGGTGGAGGGCATCAAAGAACTTTACGACGGTGCGGACATCACCCAGCCCCAAACCGAGATGGCACACACCCTCAAAGAGCGCTGGGAAATGGAATTTGGCGTCATCAAACGTACCGGCTACGTCAATTATTTTTTGGTGGTCTGGGACTTCATCAACTGGGCCCGCAAACAAGACATTCCCGTCGGCCCCGGACGTGGATCCGGTGCCGGCAGTCTCGTGGCCTATGCCCTCGGCATCACCGCGGTGGACCCCCTGCACTTCGACTTGATTTTTGAACGTTTCCTCAATCCCGACCGGGTATCCCCCCCCGACTTCGATATCGATTTCTGTCAAACCCGCCGTCCGGAAGTGATCGATTACGTGAAAAGATTCTACGGACAGGAAAATTGCGCCCAGATTATCACCTTCGGTACCCTGGGTGCCAAAACCGTGATTCGGGATATTGGCCGCACCCTGGAAATTCCGCTCGCCTACTGCGACCAACTCGCCAAATTGATCCCCGAAGATCCCGGCATGACCCTCGCCAAAGCCGAAGAGCTCAGCCCCGACTTCAAAAAAGCGCTGGCCGACCCCCAGGCCCAGCAAATCATGAAATACGCCCGCATCCTCGAAGGGCTGCACCGAAACCAAGGCACCCACGCGGCCGGAGTGGTGATCGGCGAAAAAACCCTGCACGACATTATCCCGCTCTGCCGGGATAAAGACGGGCTGGCGGTGGCCCAATACGAAATGAAACCGCTGGAAATGACCGGTCTGCTCAAGATGGACTTCCTGGGTCTCAAAACCCTTTCGGTCATTCAAGGCGCGGTCGACAATGTCAAAGAAACCCATGGCATCACCATCGATCCCCTAAAGTTGCCCCTCGACGATCCCAAAACCTTTGAACTGCTGGGACGCGGAGACACCGTCGCGGTCTTCCAGGTGGAGTCGGAAGGAATGCGGAACCTGCTCCGCCAATTCCAAGCGGATAAAATCGAAGAAATTATCGCGTTGATCGCCCTCTACCGTCCGGGTCCCATGAGCATGATCCCGGGCTATATCGACTGTAAACACGGCCGTAAAGAAATCGAGTACGCCCATCCCCTGCTCGAACAAGTCCTCGATGAAACCTACGGGGTATTCATTTACCAGGAACAGGTACAACGCGCTTCCAATGTACTGGCGGGTTTCACCCTCGCACAAGGGGATTTGCTCCGCCGCGCCATGGGAAAAAAAGACGCCAATATCATGGCGGAAATGAAAGCCAAATTCGTTGAGGGATGCAAAGAGGTCAACGACATCCCGGCCCAGAAAGCCACCGAGATTTTTGAAACCATTGAAAAATTTGCAAGTTACGGTTTTAACAAGTCCCACTCGGCCGCCTATGCCTTTGTGACCTTTCAAACCGCCTACTTCAAGGCCCACTATCCCGCCGAATTTATGGCGTCAGTGCTCACCCTCGAAATTGGTAATGCGGATAAACTCACCGGATTTATTGCCGAATGCAAAGAGATGGGCATGGAGGTGCTCCCCCCGGATATCCGTCAATCAGTTAAAACTTTCCGTCCGGAAGATGGAAATATCCGTTACGGCCTCTCCGGAATTAAAGGCGTTGGTGCCAGCGCCGTGGACACTTTGGTCGCTGAACGTGAGAAAAATGGACCCTTTGAAAGCTTTATGGATTTCTGTACCCGCTTGGATTCCCGGGAAGTCAATAAACGCTGTTTAGAGGGTCTGATTAAAGCCGGCGCATTTGATTGGACCGGCATCTCCCGGGCCCGACTTTTCGCAGGAATCGATTTTGCACTGCAACGGGCCGTGAGCCTCCGCCGGGACCGGGCACAGGGTCAGACCAGCTTGTTTGATCTCATGGCCGAAGAACAAAATCAGGGTGAACTCAACGACGAGGAACTGCCGGAGGTGGAACCCTGGCCGGCCAGCCAAATGCTCGCCTACGAAAAAGATTTGTTAGGCTTCTACATTTCCGGTCACCCCCTAGAAGAGTTCGAATGGGAAATCAAAACCTTCATCACCCATTCCTACGATCAATTTGAAACCCTTAACGATGGAGACGAATTCCGCATCGCCGGCATCATCACCGAGTGGCGGAAATTCTTCACCAAATCCGGTACCGAAATGGCGACCTTTAGTCTGGAAGGACTCACCGGACATATCCCCACCGTGATGTTTAGTGAGACCGTACAGCAATTTGCACTCGGTCTAAAAAACGAACTACCCGTCATGGTTGCAGGCGAATTCAGCATACGGGACAACGCCCCACAGATGATTGCGCAGGAAGTCGTGATCCTGGAACAAGTACCCGCGTGGTACGCCGAAAAAGCCAGTGTGCACCTGACAGAAGCACAAGTGGAAGAAACACGATTGCGTGAACTGCGTAGCAAACTCATCCATTTCACCGGCACCGTCCCTCTACATTTTTGCGTCAGTTTTCCCGGAGGTGAACGGGTCTTTTTAGACAGTTCAAGTGAATTTAAGGTTCATCCTTCACATAAATTCAAAATGGCCGTAGAAAATCTTTTTGGTGAGGAGACGGTATTTGTCAAAGCCAACCCCAAAGCCTGTAAACTCCCCCCTCGCAAACGCAGTTTTGGTGGCGCGCCCCCCGCAGATTTAGGATACAACTAACCCGCCCTCCCTGGACGGTCGGGCAGTGACCGACCACAGCTTTAAAACAACTCGCCCTGTGTCTCTTTGGGGCTTTCCTGCCAAGGCTCAATAAAATGAGGGGACTCTACGCCCGATCGATTCATTTCGGGTGACACCTCGTCATACGTAAACTCATCCGCAGCCACCGGCAGCAGCATGCGATCAAGATCTTTCAAGGCACTGTTGGGATCTAACCACGGAAACCAATCCTCGTCTCTCAGCACAGCAGGCATGCGCGGATGAATCTTACGGGTGAGTGCGTTGGGGCGGGTGGTGATAATGCTACAACTCAAAATCATCCCCCCCTCTTTGTCGTGCCACTCTTCCCAAAGTCCCGCAAAGACAAAACAGGCATCATCCCTACGCCGAAAACGCACGGGCAACTTCGGATCCTGCGTCCCCCGCTTCCATTCGTACCATCCATCCGCAGGAATCAAACAACGCTTCCGACGATAAGGGGTTTTGAAACTGGGTTTCTGCATCAGCGTTTCCGCCCGCGCATTGATGCACTTCGCACCAAAAGCAGGATCTTTCGCCCAAGGAGGTATCAGCCCCCACGAAAAGATTTCCATGCGGGGCGAAGGATCCGCCACCCACCCGGTCACCGGTTGCGTAGGCGAAATATTATAACGAGGCTCCATGCGAGGATCTACCGGGAAATCCGGGAAATCCTTTTTCAGCTTTTTGGCTTTTTTTGCCAAACTGAAACGGCCGCACATGTGGAGAGCCTTTTAATCCACCCTTACCAGTAGTAACTCAATCCAATGGTCAACCCATAGTCTGAATCCGTCGCTTCACCATCTTTTACAAAGGTTTCTGAGGTACTATAGGCAAAGTCTAACTCTGTGTTTAAACTCACATTTTCAGAGATGAAATATTTGACCCCCATAAACAGAGCAATGTCTACACCCGAATTTCCTTCGACAAATTCAGGATCCAAAGACCCCATGGCCAAACCCACACCCACATAGGGAATCAAATACGTATTGGTTTCAAACAGACGATTCACATAAGCCCCTAAAGAAAAGCGATTAAATACATCGTTATCTTCATAACTTAAATCCACACCAATTTGCACGTAATCCGCGATAAAGGACCCAAAACGAACATCCCCACCAAATGAACCCTGATTCAGATAGCCCTGCCCCGTCACTTCAAAATTCCCTTTGAAAATATTCAAATCTTGGGCGGATAACGAACATGTAAAAATAAAGGCGAGCAAAAATAACAGACGTTTCATAAAATTCTCCTGAGGGTTTAGCAGGGAAGCTTGCAAACTGATCCCGGAATTTCAAGCTGTTGTAGTTGGAAAGATTAAAATGCACGCTATATAGGCGACATCATGCATACGAAATCTCCTATTGAATTACTCGCCCCTGCTGGGGGATGGCCCCAACTTCGCGCCGCGCTTAAAGCAGGTGCCGATGCCATCTTTTTTGGCGCAGGCACGTTCAACATGCGCGCAAGAGCCAAGAACTTTAGCCTGGAAGAACTTCCGGATGTGGTCGCATGTTGTCGCGAAGCCCAGGCCAAAGCCTACCTGACGCTCAATACACAAATCTATGAACATGAACTCCAAGAGCTGGACACCGTCATCGCCGCAGCCAAACAAGCGGGGGTCGACGCCGTGATCGCCGCAGATTTCGCTGTCATTACCGCCGCCCAAGCCCAGCAAATGCCCGTGCATATCTCTACTCAAATGTCTACCAGCAATAGCGCTACCCTCAAATTCTTCATGAAGATGGGGATACGACGAGTGGTCATGGCCCGGGAGTGCAGTTTAGAAGATTTACACGCCATTCGCCAAAATAAGGAGCTGGAAGGTCTCAAAATCGAAGCCTTTGCCCATGGCGCCATGTGCGTCGCCGTCAGTGGCCGCTGTTTTATGTCGGGATTTGAAAGTGGTCGCTCCGCCAATCGTGGCGAGTGTTCGCAGCCCTGCCGTCGTGAGTACGATATTCATTCCGAGCGCGGCGGTGAAGGTTTTACCCTCTCCGGACATCACGTCATGAGCCCCAAAGATCTCTGCACCTTGCCCTTTATCGAAAAACTACTGGATGCCGGCATCGATTCTTTGAAGATCGAAGGCCGAAACCGCAGTCCGGATTATGTATACACCGTGGTGTCACTCTATCGGGAACTCTTGGATTTCTATCAGCAACATGCGCAGGATGAGGATTTTGATGATCGTTTCGCCTCCCTCAAAGCCCAATGCATGAAATCCCTCGAAAAAGTCTATCACCGGGGATTTTCAGAAGGATTTTATATGGGAAAACCCATCGGAGATTGGACCACAACCCCGGGCAATCAATCCACCCACAAACGGGACTACATTGGACAAGTCATTCATTTGGATCCTGAAGGAAAACATGCAACCATCCGCTTGGAATCAGCCGGTTTACAAGCAGGAAAGGCCATTTTTGCCGAAAGCCCTGAAGTCGGTTTTTTGGAAGTCATCCCCGAAAATCTTGAATTAGAGGGACAACCCGTCACCAAAGCCGACAAAGGCTCCACCATCACCCTTCCACAAAAACCCTACATGCATAAAGGCCTGAAATTCTACCAATTAAAACCCCGATAAACGTGAATTTTTTCACAGAAATATACAATTCTTAGTTGCAGTCCACTTTTACCACACTAACGTGAAGTCTTAACCCTAACTTGAGGAGATCTTTTATGAAGAAATTACTTTTAGCACTTATGGCTCTTGGACTTTTGGCTTTCACCGCTTGCACAGGCACAACTGAAACAGATGAAGGCGACATGGATGTAATTGAAGTTACAGACACTGTTGAAGAAGTTGTTGATGATGCTGGCGACGTAGAAGTTGTCGAAGAAGTTGATGCAGAAGAAATGTAAGTCTTCTCATCTGGCCTAATGGTCTTGGATCACGCTCCGCCTAGGCGAGCGTGATCTTTTTTTTGTATAACCCTCCCTCCCCCCCCCCTATCTCATATGAAAGTTGTCCAATGCTGGGATGATGGCATCCACGCCGATATCCGTCTGATCGAAATCCTTCGAAAACACCAGGCCACCGCCACCTTTAATTTAAACGCCTCGAAACATACCGCCCACCGTAGCTTTGGACGGATTTATCAGGATACGGAAATCTGGCTTTTAGGTCTCGATGAACTCAACGACGTCTATGAAGGCTTCACCATCGCCAACCATAGCCTCACCCATCCTCATTTGGAAAATATCCCCGTAGCAGATGCCCGTTACGAAATTTCCGAAAACCGCAAACAACTGCAAGATATCTTTCAACAACCCATCGACGGATTTGCCTACCCCTTCGGCACCTACAACGACGCGGTAAAAGATCTATTGAAAGAAGAAGGCCATGTCTACGGACGTACCGTTAAAAACGCATTGCCTATCCTTCCTCCCTCCGAAGGCCCAATGGCTTTTCACCCCACCTGCAAATTCAACACCCCTGATTTCAAAAAAATCTTTGCTCAGGCCAAAGCTGCAGGCGACGCCTTTTACTTCTGGGGTCACAGCTATGAAATGGTCACGGAAGAAATGTGGCAGGCCTTCGAAGACAACATTGCCTTCATTAATGAGGATCCCGACACCGAATGGGTCGAAATCTGCGATTTGTTCCGCTAAGAGTTCGTCCCGACCTCGGCTTTCCATTTCCAAACATTTCCTCTATACTGGGTCCATGAAAATATTATTCCCCGGTTTGATGGCTACGGCCCTTACTTTATTTAGTTTCGCTGAAGACGCCGATGACACCCGGGCATTATGGAAACAAAGCAAAGATCCTATTCTGGAAACCATGGAATTGGAAAGTACCCGGGCGACCCTGCCCGAGTCAAAATGGATTGGCCGCGACCAAAAAGACTTGGACAGAGAGATCAATGATCTTTTGGAAGAGGTCCTCGAAACCATGCAGGTTTCCGGCCTCACCCAAGCCCGAACCGCCTACAACGACTTTTCACACCGCATCGATCAACGTCGCGCAGAGGTAAGAGAACTTCGCGAAGCCACCCTCTCTGCAGACGAAGACAAATCACCTCTGGAGTTTTATAAAAAAACCAGAGAAGATTATCTTAAGGAAATTGAAGCTCTCGAAAAAGACATCCTCAACCTGCAAGCCCGTCAGGAAGAGCAAATCGACTTGATGATGATAGCCTACGAAGAAATGGGCATCCAGCTGAGCGAAGAACAAGTCCGCTTTTACCTTACCTCTATTTCAGGATCCGACATGATGGACCTGAGCGCAGTGTTTAACAACATTCGCCTGCTCAACACCCAACTGGAAGACTTGGTCAAAGACAGTCCCGACGATCCCGAAGCGGCGCGACGCTATTACGGCATACACGTCACCCTCATTCGCACCATGCGTTATGCCCATCAACAAGTGCTCGATCGTATCGACCATCTCTACCTCGCCCGCATCGACGACTTGGAAAAACAAAACGAAGCTCTCATCAAAGAAACCCGTGAGCTTATTCGCTACAGCGACAAAGAACATCAACCCCTGCTCACCTCCAGTTTAAAAACTCAACAGGTCACCCAGGAAGCTCTCATCCTTTACCGCCAACATTTGCAAAATGTGCGCGCACAAGTTTACGAAGGACTGAAAGCCCTCGACCAACGCTATAACGTCGCCATGAATGCCTATCAAACCATCAGCATCGCCGCCACCCTGGCCGCCGAAATGCAGTCCGCAGTCAAGGACCTCAGCGCCCTTAAAAACATGCATCTGCCTGCCTTGGTTCCCCTCAACAATGAGGCCCTCCAGCAGAAGTTTTCCGAAATCACTCGGGAGCTTCAGGGAGAATAGTGGATACCAACGCCCTCCAACACCGCTCACACCCATGGACCTGGAAAACATGGACCAGCTTGGGTGGGCTTTTGATTTTTATGGTGGTCCTCCTTCCCTTCGGACTCTTCATCTCTCCCATCTGGGATATTCCTCCCGTCGATGACAGCATGATGTGGGTGACCCCCGACCCCATTCCCGATGAGCAGAATGCGAGATTCATCTTGGAGCAGGCCTCAACATTTTTACTTTTGCCAGAGGACACCTGGGTTGAAGAAATGCTGAAGAACCCTCAAAGCTATCGGCAAGAAATTGAAGGATGGGTCAGATACAATCAGGAATTTTATGACCGTTGGGATCAAGCAGTCGTCACAAGACCTTATCAAGGCCCCTGGGATATTGAGAGCAATGAAGATCTGACCCCACTTATGAAACAGACGAATGACATGGGGAATGCACTCCTGTTTCGAGCCTCCTTGCTCCCCTCCCAAGCAGAACGCGTCAGCGCGTACATCGACTTGCTCCACACTTTCATCACCTTCGGCGAAGCAGAGTACACCCTCTACAACCGATGGCGATGGGCATTTACGTTTACAAAAATTATAAATCAAATCCGGCAAGACTTCGACAGCCAAGCGCCCACCGCAAAAGTACTCACGACCTTCAAAGCCACTCTGCCTTCCCGGTACCCCCTTACAAATCATCAGAAAAAATGGATGATCATCCACGCCTACCAACAAAACATCTCAATTCTCAACCAAGCGAACACCAACGAAGACATCTATTCGCTGTTTTATGACACTCCCCATCTCAATAGCTGGAAACAACGTCAGTTCTTTTACCAACCCCAGCGCACCCGCGCTTTGCAGTTGGAGATGAGTTTACATGAACTACATCAATATGACCCCGATCAATTCCCCAGTAGTTACAGAGATACCGAAACTATTTATTTCGAAGAACATTTTTCCAGTGATAAATTTTGGGGACTCTTCTCCGCCTTCAATGAAATGGGGAAAGACTTTCTTCAAAATTTTCAAGTGACCGATGCCGTGCACTATAGCGAAAGGACGCAAAAATCGAATGAAGGATTTTTGGCACAACTTCACATTCAAGCCGCGTTACATCTCTACCGTATGGATCATGGGCAATTCCCCACAAGCCTCTCAGAACTCGTGCCCGCTTATCTCGATCACATCCCCTTAGATCCATATGGTAAAGGGGAAATGAAGTACCTTCCCCAAGCAGGCATCATCTACTCCGTAGGCAGAGATGAGCACGATGATAACGGGGAGCCCGGTGAAGATAACTGCATCTTTATTCGAAACTGGTTGCCTCCCTTGGGTACACGCTGACTCAACATCGAAGGCTCACCCTTTCAGGGCTCTGGTGTATATTCATGTCTTTGCGATTCCCAGCGCTACGCACTGGGCTTTGGAGCATCAGCCCTTCGGGCCTTTTTAGCGCAAATCTACCTCAACCATACCCACCAGCAGGCCCGAAGGGCTGATCCCCCACAGGCCGGTGCGAAGCACCGGTAACCCATTCACAAAACTAACCAAAGGCCTGAATGGCCGCCCCTCTCACGGGCATGGCCGCCGCCCCTTTCCTCAATCCTGCTTCCACCCATCCTTGGCCAATTTATCGACCTTCACCAACACTTGTTGGTTTAAGTCTTCTTTAAATGCTTTGATCTTTTTGCGTAATTCAGGATCGGCGACCGACAATATTTGCGCGGCCAAAATTCCGGCATTCTTCGCGCCATCTACGGCGACCGTGGCCACCGGTACTCCGGAAGGCATTTGCAAAATGGAAAGCATGCTGTCCCATCCGTCAATAGAGTTGCGCGATTTAATCGGCACCCCAATCACCGGCAAGGGACTGATCGCCGCCACCATGCCAGGCAAATGCGCCGCTCCACCTGCGCCGGCAATGATCACTTGAATTCCCCGATCCTCTGCGGATAAGGCATACTCATACAAACGCCCCGGAGTACGATGGGCAGAGACCACCGTGACTTCGAACGGGACATCCATCGATTCTAAAAATTCGGCGGCTTCGCCCATCACCCGAAGGTCGGAATCGGAACCCATAATAATTGCGACATGTGCTGATTTCATAATGCGGTAGCCTTGAACTGTGTTTGTAGATGGCGAACAGTGCGGATCGCCGTTTCCAAATCATCATGACAAACGGTCAGATGACCCATTTTTCGAAAAGGTCGGGTTTCATGTTTCCCGTACAAATGCAAATGAGCACCAGGCGTGTTTAAGACCTCATCCACCCCTTCATACACCACCGGGCCACTCTTGCCCTCTTCGCCCAATATGTTGATCATGACTGCGGGCTGACGCAACGAGGTATCTCCCAAAGGTAAATCCAAGACGGCACGTAAATGCTGTTGATACTGAGAACTCACACAGGCCTCGATACTATGATGCCCACTGTTATGTGGGCGTGGTGCCACTTCATTCAGCAAAATTTCTCCTTGTGGATCCACAAACATTTCCACCGCCAACACCCCACATAGATCAAAAGCCTTGATGGTTTTTTCGGCCAAAATTTTTGCTTGCTCTGCTAAAGCAGGAGAAATGCGTGCTGGAGCCGCTAAAAATTCAACTAAATTGGCTTCGGGATGAAAGTTCATCTCCACCGGATCGAAACTCACCACCTCTCCCGAGGCATTTCGTACCGCAATCACCGCGATTTCAGTTACCACATCTACCGCATCTTCGACCAAACAAGGCCCAGGTAATAAATCATCCAAATCAGCAGCCGAACGTAAAATTTTCACGCCACGTCCATCATATCCTTCGGTACGCACTTTTTGTACACAGGGATATTTTAAAGTGGCCGCTTTCACTTCATCCGCATTTTCGAACAATCGATAAGGAGAGCTCACCAAGCCATGACTTTCAAAAAATTGCTTTTGCAGTCCTTTATCCTGAATAATTTTCAAAGCACGGGGACAAGGATGGATCACTTTGCCCGCGGCCTCCAACTCTTCCAATGCCTCCACATTTACCTGTTCAATTTCAATGGTCAGCAGATCGCATTCCGCCCCGAAATCCAAGACCGTTTGTTTATCCCTAAAATCACCCTGTACAAATTTTGTACACAAATGCGACGCCGGTGCTCCCTCCGTAGGATCAAGCATATGCAGAGTTAAATCCCAAGGTGCCGCGGCCGTGGCCAACATTTTGCCCAGCTGGCCCGCACCCAACACTCCCAAAACTTGATTACTTCCAAAAAATGATTTCATGCACCCTCTATGCAAAATAGAATGCCCATTGCCTAGAGAAAAGTGGTTCGTTCAAACTCATGGACTGGGAGAGCTCAATAGTTCCGCATCATAAACCACAGCTTCGACAAAGCTGTCGTCCTCTTCAGTCACCTTAACTTCAGTCCAGGCCAAGCGAATTCGCTCCCCAGGCATTACAGCCCCCATGACTTTTGCACTTTCTGCGTCTTGAACCTTCGCCACATCCACCACGAGTTGACTCGAAAGTGGAGCACTTCCTTCCTCAATTCGCGTGTACTGCAGGTAGCTACTCACATTGAACGTAATGACACCATCCACAATATCCATCACTGTCAAAATCGCCTCATTTTCGCTGACATCCACCCGTTCTTGTACCACCGCTTTCACCGGTGCATCAAATTCAGGTGCATCCCACCCTCCACCTAACACACGATAAACGGACACCAAGTTCCGAGAGCTCTGCCCCAAACTCGCTGCCGCAGAATCTTGCAAGGCCGCCAAATTACGTTCCGCATCCAATACGTTGAGGAAAGTTACCAACCCATTTTCATACAAACTGCGCACTTGCACCACCGTGGCCTCACCTGCGACCACCCCTTCACGCAATTTCGCCAAACGCTCATTTTCTTGTTGGTATGCAAACAGCGCATCTTCCACTTCTCCTAAAGCTTCCAACACTTGCTGTTTGTAAGTCAGTTCAGCCTGCAAAGCTCTGGATTCAGCCACATCCACCTGCGAACGCAGACGGCCCCCTTGAAAAATAGGAATAAAAATGCTCGGTCCCCAGCTCGATGAAATCGAGTTGCTGTCAAACAAGTTTCCTGCATCATCCGCCTGCCAGGCGAACGCACCCGACAAAGAAATGCGGGGATAAAGATCCGCCTGCGCAACCCCCACCCGCAAAGCCGCCGCATACAACCGCTGCTCCAAAGCCCGAATGTCAGGACGTCGACGCAACACATTGGCTGGGATCGAAGCCAGTTTCGCCTGAGCAACCACCGGAACATCATCTGCTTTGGATAATTCAGCTTGCAGTTGACCCGGAACATACCCCGCCAAAATCTCCAAAGCACGTAAGGTCTCCATTTCCATCTGACGCAAAATGGGCAAACTTGCTTCTGTACTGGCCAAATTTTGCATCGCCTGATTTACGTCAAGTTTAGGCACCAATCCCGCATCAAAACGTCCGCGCGTTAAGTCCAAGGTTTCCTGTTGACGTACAATATTTTCAATGGCCAACACTTGCCGCAACTGCAATTCACGTAAGGTAATATAGCCCGACACCGCCTCAGCCGCAATCAACGCGCGTACGCCCCGCAGATCTTCGATCGAGGCCTGCACATTCGCATCTGCCGCATCTACCGACTTGCGGATACGTCCCCATAAATCCAACTCCCAACTGGCATCAAAGCCTACAGAGTATCCCGTATAATTGTAATCAGGAACCCCCGCTTCCAATTCACTGAGTTGGGTCTCAAAAATCCCGCCGGCCGCATTCACTTGTGGTACTTGTTCGCCAGCGGAAATCCCCCGCAATCCTAACGCTTCTTCCACCCGGGCCGCTGCATTTTTCAAGTTAAGATTTTCATCCAAACAGCGCTGGACCAATTGTGTAAGCATCTCATCATCAAATTGCGTCCACCATACCGCCAATTCTTTGGCCGCCAATTTTTCTTCTGTGCTCACGGGCGTCAGCCAAGCCTCAGGCTCTGTAACTTCAGGAAGAACCGATGAGATTTCAGGACTCCGGCACGCTGACAAAAGCAGACCACTCACCATCACCGAATGTAGTAAAAGTTTTGTTTTCATGCGTTCACCTCCTTCGCCGTCTCAGCTTTAATTGGAGCAGCATCCTTTTCGCCAGATAGTCTGGCTACTAAATAATAGAGCATGGGAATGGCGATCAAACTAATCACTGTCGCCACAATCATCCCCGAAAATACGGTGGTCCCAATCACTTTCTGACTTTCAGAACCTGCACCCGTTGAAAAGAGCAAGGGCAACACACCCAAAATGAACGAAAAGGCGGTCATGAGTACCGCGCGCAAACGCAAATCAACGGCCTTCGCCGCCGCATCAGTCAAGCTCATGCCTTCCTGACGTTGCACATTCGCAAACTCAACCAGCAAAATCGCCGTTTTGGTCGCCAAACCAATCAACAACACAATCCCCACCTGCGTATACACATTGTTGTCATATCCACGAACCGAAATTCCAATCACCGCTCCCAGCAGAGCTGTCGGAACAGAAAGACAAACTGTGATCGGTAAGGACCAACTCTCGTACTGCGCCGCCAACACCAAGTACACCAAGATAATCGATAGCGCAAAAATGATCGAGGTCGATCCAGTCGCCATCTTTTCCTGGTAAGATAAATCCACCCATTCATATCCATAAGAAGAACTTAACTTCTGGTCCGCCATATCTTCCACAATCTCCATGGCATCCCCAGTACTGAAACCTTCACTCGGCTGCCCCAACACCTTCATCGACGGATACTGGTTAAAGCGGGTAATACTTTGCGGACCCACAATTTCATCAATCGAAGCCAACGCACTCAAAGGAATACTGCTACCATTCGGATGACGAACTTCTAAACGAAGAATATCTTCAGGAGTGGTCCGGAATCGACGATTCGCCTGGGCTTTCACTTGAAAAGATCGGTTAAACAACGTGATATCATTGATGTAACTTGAGCCCAAGAACGTTTGCATTGCCCCAAAAACAGATTCCAAGGGTAATCCTTTGGTGAGCACCTGGTCTCGATCGATGTCTACCCGAAGTTGTGGTACCGCAGCCCGGAAAGGACTGTACATCGAAGACAAGCCCGTCTGAGCATTTGCATCTTCAATGAAATTTGCACCCGTGATCTGAAGCGTTTCCATGCCCACACCTCCACGATCCTGCAACATAAAGGAGATCCCTGCCGTAAGCCCTACCCCCGGTAAAGAAGGTACTGGAAATGCCGTAGCAACCCCATCTTGAATCCGACTGAAACGTTGATTGAGTTTTTGCAGAATCACCCGCTGATGCTCTTCAGCACTCCGTTCACTCCAATCTTCAAAAACCACAATCATAAATCCAGCATTCGGTATCGCCACACTATCTAAAATAGAGAAACCGGTAACCGTAATGTAATCTTTTACCCCTGCGATGTCCCCCACAACTTTTTCGGCTTCTTTGGAAAACGCAATCATGCGCTCCTGCGAAGAGGCGTCAGGTAACGAAAGGTTAACAATACAATAACCTTCATCTTCCTGCGGAACAAAGCCTGAGGATAATTGACCAAAACCAAAAATCGCTAAAGCCACCATTCCCACAAAGAGAATACTGCCCAATGCGACCCTACGAATCGCAAAACGAACAAGTTTGGTGCATCCCACCCGACCATTATCCACAGACTTGTTGAAGAATTTAAAGAACGGGTTTTTGGAAGGACCCGAACTTGCTCTCAACAACACCCCACAGAGGGCAGGACTCAAGGTCAACGCATTGATCGAACTGAAAATAGTCGCAATCGAAATGGTCACCGCAAATTGCTTAAACAAGGTACCAATAATGCCCCCCATCATGGTGGTAGGTACAAATACCGCCAACAATACCAAGGTCGTAGCAATTACCGGACCCGACACCTCGTTCATGGTCTCCATCGCGGCCTGCTTAGGATCCATCCCCTCATCTAAAAGACGGGTACAGTTTTCCACCACCACAATCGCATCATCCACCACAATTCCAATCACCAACACCAATCCAAACAATGTGAATTGATTGATGGAATACCCCATCGCCGCCATCGCACCAAAAGTCCCCACCAAAGAAACCGGAATGGTCACCGAAGGAATAATGGTGGCTCGGAAACTCTGTAAGAATATATAAACAGTGAAGACGACCAACGCCAAAGTGGCAAATAAGTTTGAAACCACCTGTTTAATGGAAGCCTTGATCACATCGGTATTGTCATAAACGATCTCGTATGCGAGCCCGTCGGGAAAAGACTTCTCCATACTCGCCAATCGAGCTTTCACCCCATCAACCACTTCCAATGCATTCGCCCCTGGAATTTGGTAAATCACCAAAGTAGCCGAATCCATACCCAGATATGATGAAGTGATATTATAAGAACTCGATCCTAATTCAATTTCACTAATGTCCCCCAAACGCAGGACGTCACCCGATTTATTCGCTCGAATAATGATCTCTTCAAATCCTTTTTCATCCACCAAACGCCCCTGCACCATGATTGAAAAAGTATTGGCCTGACCATCAGGAACCGGAGGCTCGCCCACTTTCCCTGCGGCCACCTGAAGATTTTGCCCCCGCACAGCACTCAATACTTCATCTACACTCACTTCCCGAACCCGCATCGCTTCCGGATTCAACCAAATCCGCATGCTGTAGTCCCCCACGCCATAACTTAATACTTCCCCCACTCCCGGAGAACGCGCCAACTCATCCCGAAGTTGCATATTGGCATAATTGGATAAAAACAACCCATCCAAAGAATTATCCGGACTGTACAAAGACAAGTAAAGATTCGCATCCGTAGACTTTTTCTTCACCGTAACCCCCATCCGCTGCGCCTCTTGAGGTAATTTTGCAATCGCAGAGGATACCCGATTTTGCGTCAACACATTCGCCGTATCCAAATCGGTTTCATTGGTGAAAGTCACGGTAAGCGAATAAGACCCATCATTGCCACATACACTGTTCATGTAGAGCATGTTTTCAACGCCGTTCACTTCCTGCTCAATCGGTGAGGCCACCGTATCAGCCAAAGTCTGCGCATCCGCACCCGGATAAAGAGCACTCACCGTAATCGTTGGTGGTGAAATCTCAGGATAACGGGCAACCGGTAAGGATACCAATGACAGCACCCCAAGAATCATAATCACAATCGAAATCACCCCAGCAAAAATGGGGCGACGAATAAAGAAATGGCTAAACATCGTTTATTCTCCTTTTGATGACCCAGTCACCGTCACTTGTACCCCGGGACGCACCCGTTGGATGCCCTTGAGCACCACGCGGGAAGAATCAGACAAGCCCTTTGCAACAATCCGCTGCTCCCCATAAAGAGGACCCAACTCAATATACACACTTTCCACCTTATCCTCAGCCGTCAAGGTATACACGTAACTCCCCACCATATCCCGCTGTACGGAAATTTCAGGAATCAACATCGCTTTCTCCCGCGTCTCAGGAATATTCACCCGAGCAAACATGCCTTGCACCAAGATTCCCTCAGGATTCTCATACACCGCCCGCACCTGTAAGGTCCCCGTCTGCGTATCAACACTGTTGTCCAAATAATCAATTTGCCCCTCCAGCGGATACGCCTTCTCATCCGCCAAAGCAAGTTTCACTTTTGTCAGCGAATTGGTCATTTTCTCAGGTTTCTCCGCCATCAAACGCAATTTGGGAATCAAGCTACGTTCATCCACACTGAAATAGACATAAGCCTTTTCAACCGACAACAACAACGCCAACTCAGTGACCGAACCAGGCCCCACTAAATTACCTGCACTCACATAGTTCCGGGAAATAATACCATCCATCGGCGCAAATATTTTGGTATACGATAGGTTTAACTCCGCAGCTTCAACAGATGCCGTCGCCTCTTGCACAGAAGCCTGGGCGGACTCCACATTCGCTTGCGCTGTCAATACATCTAATTCTGAAACCGCCTGACTTTCAAACGCCTTTTCTTTCCGACTCAAGGCCGCTTCAGCTAAACTCAGTCCCGCTTTGGCTTGGGCCAATCCACCCTTGGCCGCATCTACCGCCGCAATGTAGGCGTCCTGTTCAATCGTAAACAACGGATCCCCGGCCTTTACAGTCGCTCCATCTTCAAAATGAACTTCTTCCAAAAATCCACTTACCCGCGCCACCAACGTGACCGACTCTGTCGCTTCCACCAAGCCTGGAAATGATTGATACAACACCACATCTTTCACTTCCGGTGTAATCACCGTTACTTCAGGCGGTGGCGGTGGTACGAACTCATTGGGTTTACGGCAAGCCGTCCATGTGAGTGCGAAAACTAACGATGAAAGTGATAAAAAAACAGACTTCATAAAAACCTCAAAACATTGAAAAAATATCCATTCACAATGAGGACATGCCTCAAAAATACAAGCAGGAAGAGCACAAACTGGAATAGAACTCATTTTAAGCTGACAAAGTAACCCTCATTTTCCATAACCCCCCATGCAAATACACATTCGAGCAGAAAAACCACCCGATGAGGACGCAATTGACGAATTGCTCGATCTAGCCTTTGCCTTCGATAGCCACAGCCAACAAAACGAAGCCCACATCGTTCGAGTTCTCAGAGAACAAGGGCAACTCACCCTCTCTCTCGTCGCCCAAACCGAACAAAACGAACTCGTGGGCCACATCTGCTTTTCTCCCGTACAAATCGATACCGGAAATACCGAAAACCTCAGCGGATGGCTGGGACTTGGTCCCATGGCCGTCAATCCACGCCTGCAACGACAAGGCATCGGACGCCAACTCATCCAAGTAGGTTTAGCCGAAATACAACGACACGCCACAGGCTGCGTCGTGTTGGGTGAACCCGGTTTTTACCAGCGTTTCGGATTTAAGAACCATCCCGACCTCATTCTCCCTGGCGCCCTGGCCCCCTTCTTCATGGCCCAAAGTTTCTCAGGCGACGTTCCCTCCGGTCAGGTTATTTATCAGACCGCTTTTCAGACGACGTAAACGAGGCCTTCATCTCATTCAATTTTTCTTTAGAGAGGAACTGCTCCTCCCCCAAAAGAAATTTCAAGGAGTTCACCGCTACCGCCACCCACAAACCGGTGAAAATCAACCCCGTCAACCCGATCAACAGCGACGCAAATCGAGACAACGCACCTGTCGGAACAATATCCCCATACCCCACCGTAAATGCGGTCACCCAAGCAAAATAAAATCCGTCGCCATACGGCAACTCTTCCAGTCGGGCAACCAAAGCCCCCAACCCGACCATGACCAAAAGTAAAAAGCCCCAAATGGGAGCTAAATAGCCCATCGATTTAAAAAAGAGGCGCAGAAAGGTGATCGATTTTTTCATAGGCCAAGGTTAAGCCCTGTTTTCGTCGATCCCACAAGCAAAAAAGTGAAACGACTTCCCTTCCGAAGCTCGGAAAAATCAAAAATGAACCTTCCGAACTTCGGAACCCCCTCCCCCCCTCACTCACCTCCATTTATCAGCGATGTCCCTGATATAACCGATAAGGATCTAACCACTTTTGCTCTGTCCCCATATAGTCATCTGCCGTCATATATCCTGTCACCCAAGATCCATCGCCATAAGCCGCATCGTATATGCCAAAGTGTAAATGAGACTCATACCCCCCATTTTCCGCAGTATAACTGCGACCCAATGATCCCAACTTTGTCCCCGCAGAAATAAACTCACCCACTTGCACCGTCACCAATGGTCCCAAATGACCATATAAACTGCAAAAAACCTTTCCGGTCGGTGAGCGATGCTCCATCACCACCAATCCTCCCCAACTCGGACGCGCAACCAAGGCCAACTTCACTTCTCCCGGGGAAATCGACAACACCGTCGCCATCTCTTCCCCCCAACTTACATCCTGAGCCAGATGCACCGATTCCGCAAAAGGCCCTTCCCCCTCTCCAATTTGAAATCCAAAACTGTTTCCGGGTTGCGATAAAAACGTGCGTGTCGGTGGAAACAACACCCACGGAAAGTCCTCTTCTTCCCGTAAAGCCATATCGCCATATCCCAGCGCCTGCCGCAACCGGCTCACCCGTGTCCTCACTACAAACATCGCGTCACCCTGCACATCCCTGGCATAATCCACCACAGCTTCAAAGGGTTGCACGGACGCCGGAAAATTAACATCCCCCCGAAAAGCCATCATCCGCAACGCCTCTCGCATACTTGCCCCGGCAAAGGGATCAAACTCCGACGCCAAAGCCGTCTCCAACACTTCCTGATCAGCCACCCCGCCATGCCATCGATAATATTCAGCAGCCATCTCTCGAACCCGGGGATCTGCATTTTGAAGAAACAACGACATTTGTTCGTGAGCCATGGGATCCCGATCCGCCTGCTGAATCAAACAAGCAATCACCAAACACAAAGCCTCCTCCTTTACCTGAACAGCCATTTGACGGGTGAACGGCGTAAACAGCTCCGAACGATAACGAGGCAAACAAGGAAGAACTGCGTTCCAATATCTCGGTTGCGCCACCAACTGTAACATTCGCTCAACATCGGGCCCTTCCCGCTCTAAATCGACAAGTAAATCCGCAACCCGACCCGCGTTGAGTTGTTGAAAATGATCCGTCGCCCATTGGCTTAAGGTGGCAGAATCCATTTTTTGTTTCAACAAATACCAAGCCGATTTAGCCTCCGCATCATTTCGCGAAGTCAAAAGAGGCAACACCGAAACTTCAGTCCCCGGCAACCACGCGTATTGCAACGCCGACAATGCCAACATCCGAATCGTAGGATGGGGATGCTGTAAATGCGCCACCAACCCCGGCACCGCCTGCGTACCCAAACGCTTGTATTCTTGGATCGCCTGCGCCTGTGAATGCGGATACCCCAAAGACATTAACAAGGAATCCTCCGTCACCGGCAAGCTCCCTACCGGTAAAATTTGCGTTTCTTTGCGTTCCAATTGAGGCAAAACTTGTGTCCGTGTTTGCGCAAAAAGCGGCCACGACATCAACAAAAAAATAAAACCGAACACGCTGGTCATACCCATAGTATGAGCGTTTTACCTCAAGGCTACAAGGTTCGAGCAACATAACCCGACATCAAATTCACGACCTAATAAGTCGCCGCCTTCATCATTTTTAGGATCTCCGGCCCGAATTTCTCCAGTTTGGCCGGACCAATCCCCGGAATGGCCGACAACTCCTTCTCACTCGTAGGTTTCCGCGCGGCCAAGGCTTCTAAAGTCTTGTTACTCAAAATATGAAAAGGTTTCACATGCGCAATCCGACAACGTTTCATACGCCAACTCTTCAGCGCCTTCAATAAATCTTCGTCCACCCCCACATCCGCTTCGGCCGCCGCCGCCACAAATTCGACGCGAGGTTGCACCTTTCGAAACATCGCCTCTTTCCCACGGGGCGTTATCTCCAAGGTCGGATACTCACGACCCGTCTGCGCCAAACACCCATCTTGCAATAATTCGTCAATCGCCGACACAATGCTCGCCAAGGTCCACTCCTTCAACAAACCATGACAACGATGCGTCTCCAAATGCGCTTCTTTAATCCCCTTCGATTGAGATCCTTTAAGCAGTTCCGCAATGCGCGCGCGACCATATTGACCATCCAAACGGGCCACCGCCGATAAA
Organism: Kiritimatiellota bacterium B12222; assembly: GCA_029719485.1. Classification (GTDB taxonomy): domain Bacteria; phylum Verrucomicrobiota; class Kiritimatiellia; order SS1-B-03-39; family UBA6053; genus UBA6053. Next base: position 4,285,664 of record CP120722.1, read on the forward strand.
ATTTTCTGCACCGCCACCCAAGTCTCTTCCGGAAAAACCTCCGGCACCTTCACCGCCCCCATCACACAACGATCGCAGGCCTTACACGAGTCCCCCAAATCCGTCGGATCTCCAAAATACGCTAAAATTTGGGCATGACGACAACGTGGCTGATTTGAATACTCCAAAATCGCATCCAACTTCTGACGATCTCTGGCCGCCTTGGCCTCTGCTTTCAACACCTGTTCCGCTAGTTTGCGGTCATTTATTTTTTCATACGCCAAAACCGCCTGCGTGCGAGAGCCCGGCTCCTCCTCACGTTGCACACATTCCGCGCGTTCCAAAATCCAAGTGGCCGTCCGAATCGCCATAGGATTGTTGGTCGAAACCAATTCCTCTTTGATCACATCCGCAGGCAAGGCCAGCGGACTCCGCATACAGCGACGGCGATAAAACCCCAACAACTCCAAAATCGTTTCTTTACTGGGGTTCCCCCCTTCCAGAAAAAACTCCTGCGTCCGCACATCCGCAAAATTATACAACAACTCACACCAGGAAGGCGCTTCATCCCGGCCCGCCCGACCAATTTCCTGATAATAAGCCTCCATGCTCCCCGGAATATCCCAGTGCAGCACAAAACGCACATCCGAACGATCCACCCCCATGCCAAAGGCATTCGTCGCCACCACCACATCCGCTTTGCCCAAGATAAATTGATTTTGAATCTTCTCACGCTCCCGGTCCGATAGGCCCGCATGATACAACACCACATCCACCTGTTTCGCCTTCAGCTTCACCACCACCCGCTCCGCTTGTTTGCGGGTAGAACAATAAATGATACCAAAACGCCACTTGTCCATCACATCCAAAACCCGACGCAATTTATCATCATGGGTCGCACATCGGGTCACCGCAATATGCAGATTCGGACGAATAAACCCGTGAACAAATATCTCCGGAGCAGCCCGCCCCTGCTTGCCCAAGCCCAAATGCTCCACAATATCATCCCGCACCCGCCCCGTGGCCGTCGCCGTCAACGCCATCACCCGCGCCTCAGGAAATTTCCGCGTAATCTTATGTAAATGCAAATAATCCGGACGAAAATCATGCCCCCATTGGGACACACAATGCGCTTCATCCACCGCCAGCATCGACAGCTCAATTTCATCCAACAGCTTCAAAAACCGCGGATCTTTCAAACGTTCCGGCGCCAAATACAACAACTTAATCTCCCCCGCCTTCACCCGGGACAAGCGTTCCTCCATTTCCCGGGGATGCAAAGTGGAGTTGATAAACGTCACCGGCAAGCCAAAACGCGTCAAGCTATCCACCTGATCTTTCATCAGCGCAATCAAAGGCGAAATCACCAAGGTCACTCCCGGCAGCTCCATCGCCGGCAACTGAAAACACACCGATTTACCTGAACCCGTAGGCATCACCACCACCACATCCCGCCCATCTAACACCGCCTGAATCGCCTCTTCCTGTCCCTGACGGAAGTGATCAAATCCAAAATGGCGTTTTAAAAGCGGTTCAAGCATGCGTTTGATCTAAATCTTACACCCAAAATTGGCAAAGGTTTTCGAATAGAAATACGTAACACAGACACTTGTCTGCCGAAGGCATGATTCCTTCCTGTGACCACGTGCAGCTACGCCACAAGTGCAAACACCCAAACCCAAGCCCAAAAATATCTACCCCAAACCACAACCCAATGACAAATGACCCATGACCACTGACTCCATTTTCCATTCACATTTTCCATTCGCATTTTCCAAACCTGACCTTATCCTCTCCCCATGCGCCTTTCCCCCCTCCTCCTCTACCTCCTACTTCTCCTCCCCCTGCTCCGGGCCTCCGAACTGCACACCATCACCGACGTCCGCCTCGTCCCCACCGACTGGGCCGACGGCGACTCCTTTCGTGTTCGCTTCCCCGACGGCAACGAACACACCCTCCGCCTCTATGGCGCAGACTGCTTCGAATGGCACCTCACAGACGACTATGACGTCCGACGACTCCGCACCCAACGCCGCTACTTTGGGATTTCCAGCTTTGGTACCTCCCCCAGCGAATCCATCCATTTGGCCAAATCTATTGGCGAAGCCGCCGCCCTGCAAACCAGAGCATGGCTCTCACAACCCTTCACCGTGCACACCACCTTTGCCGACGGACGGGGCAGCCCCCACTACAAACGCATTTATGCCTTTGTCACCACCTCCGATGGACAAGATTTAGCCACCCTTTTGGTCGAAAACGGCCTTGCCCGCGCATACGGCGTCGTGCGCTCTACGCCCACAGGAGAAAGCCACGAAAATTATCGTGAGCAGCTCAAAGATGCTGAACTCATCGCCGCCCGCAAATCCAAAGGCGCCTGGGCCTATACCGATTGGGATCGCCTTCCACAAGAACGGCAACAACAACGCCAAGAAGAGGAAGAAAACAAGATTGCCCTCGGAACCCAAATCGCCACCCAATCCGTCAACCCCAACACCGCCTCCCGCGACGAACTCATGCGTATTCCCAACATTGGCGAAGTCACCGCTCTGGCGATTGTAGAAGGACGACCCTATACCTCCCTCAACGACCTCAACCGCGTCCACGGCATCGGCCCCAAAACCATCGCAAAAATCAGCCCCTGGCTGAATTGGGAGTAATCCGAAGCTTCAGGTTAACCACAGATTAAAAAGCCAGATCTGTGGACGGGCCTCAATCAAAAAAACCGTAGCCTACAGGCAAAACACATTGCCTCCTGCGAAAATGAGAGCCAGCCTTACAGGCTTCATTTTTCATTCCTTACAGGTACCAGCCCTGACGGGCTGGCCTCTGGAGAGCCATCCCTTCGGGATTCGACATCTCTACTCACACCAACCAAAGCAAAGTGCTGAAGGCACGGCTCTCCAAAGCCCAGTCCGCAAGGGCTGGGACAAACCCACCAACCAAAGCAGAGTGCTGAAGGCACGGCTCTCCAAAGCCCGGTCCGCAAGGGCCGGGACAACTCCACCAACCAAAGCTGAGTGCTGAAGGCACGGCTCTCCAAAGCCCAGTCCGTAAGGGCTGGGACAAACCCACCAACCAAAGCTGAGTGCTGAAGGCACGGCTCTCCAAAGCCCAGTCCGCAAGGGCTGGGACAAACCCACCAACCAAAGCTGAGTGCTGAAAGCACGGCTCTCCAAAGCCCAGTCCGCAAGGGCCGGGACAACCCCACCAACCAAAGCTGAGTGCTGAAGGCACGGCTCTCCAAAGCCCAGTCCGCAAGGGCTGGGACAAACCCACCAACCAAAGCTGAGTGCTGAAAGCACGGCTCTCCAAAGCCCAGTCCGTAAGGGCTGGGACTCTCCAAAGCCCGGTCCGCAAGGGCCGGGACAACCCCACCAACCAAAGCTGAGTGCTGAAGGCACGGCTCTCACCCTCCAAACCTATCGGCAATAATCCTCCGCCCCTTTTGCAATCGTCGCAAAACGATGATGAGACATCGATCCAAAACGGGGATCACGGGTCAGGCGCGCCCGACTGGCCGCCGGCGAACTCAAGCCACACAAAAAACGCGCCACTTGCCGCGGATGCGCCAAGGCCTGATGCCCTTCGGCACATACTTTCTGAATCGCCTGTATCTCTTTCTGACTCAACGCACGCTCGCTTTGCCCAGGCAAGGGAGGAATCTCTTCCCTCAGGCAACGATCACAATGACCACAATCGCCCTCCAAGCTCTCTCCAAAATAAGCCAGCACTTGACGTACACTGCACTCCGGTGATTCCGACAAAGCGACGACCTGTTCAATCCGCTCGATATCCCTGCGCTCCGAATTCAAAAAACGTTGGTAAATCCGCTGTGACAACTCATCTATAGAAGAGGGACGCTGCACAAAACGATAGGCCTGACGCAAACCCGCCACCTTCAACAACAACTCCCCCTTCTCTTCGAGATAATTCAACGCCGTGACCAAACGTTTTCGATCTTCGCCCATAGACTCCGCGGCTGCCGCCAAATCGATTGTAAACCATGTCCGCCCCTTCTTCGCCTGTGCAAACAGCTTTTTCAAAAACTGCCGACGCTCCTCATCATATCCGGCAAGCATCTCCACCGACGGCCGTTGGGGTTGAAATTTATATTCATTGTAATGCGGCCCCATGGCACGCAACACCCCATCCAATTCCAAGTAAGTTAACAAAGTTGAAAGCACCAAATTGCGAATGTCAAATCGGGCGGCCAGATCGTAAACCGACACATCAAATTCATCCGCTTGTGCCATCAGTTCTGTTAATAAACCCGATACCGCTTCAAGCGTAGGCGTGTCCCCATAGGAAAAGTTTTCCAAGGTCGCGATGTCTTCCGGACACAGAAACAGCTCACAATGAGAAACCTGGCCATCTCTTCCCGCCCGACCCGTTTCCTGCATGTAATTTTCCAAAGACTGTGGAGGATTATAATGAATCACGGTACGGATATCTGATTTATCAATCCCCATCCCAAAAGCTATCGTCGCCACCACAATCGCCTGCTCTCCCCCCATAAACTGATCTTGAATTTCATGTCGCTCCAGCGGATCGAGACCCGCATGATACGCCCGGGCAGGAAAACCCGCCTTCACCAACTGCGCCGCCACCTGCTCGGCGGTTTTCTGCAGGGTCACATACACAATCGTCGCCCCCCGCGTCGGAGAGTGCAGTCGCTTCAACAAACGCTCATCCCGCAGTTCCGGCGTGCAGGGCGTCATATGCATCACCAAATTAGGCCGATGAAAACCCGTATTCACATAGGCCTGCGGCCCAATATCAAAACTTTCGCAAATATCCGCCGCCACCGACGCTGTGGCCGTCGCCGTCAAAGCCAATACCCGTTCCACCTCAAGCTCCACCGCTAAACCAGCTAACTTCATGTAATCCGGCCTAAAATTGTGCCCCCACTCCGAAATACAATGCGCCTCATCAATCACCAGCAAACTCACCCGACTCCGTCGTAATCGATTCAAAAAACGTTCACTCGAAAATCGCTCGGGCGCCACATACAATAACTTCAACTCCCCCTGCCATAAATCATCCCACACCTTACGAGATTCCTCAGCCGACAAACTCGAATCCATCCGCGCGGCCTTCACCCCTTTACCTACCAAAAAATCAATCTGATCCTTCATCAACGCAATCAAAGGCGACACCACCACCGTCATCCCCTCCAGCATCAAGGCCGGCAACTGATAACACAAACTCTTTCCCGCCCCCGTGGGGAAAACAGCCAAAGCCGACTCTCCCGCTAAAATACGCTCCACCACCTGCCCTTGTCCCGGACGAAAATCTTCGAAGCCAAACACTTCACGTAAAACATCCTGTTGATTCATGGAATTCATAAAATAAAACTACCGAACACGAATTCAAATGTATAGTTTAAAATGCAAAAGATCGTGAGAGATCGCCTCAAGGCCTATCAACAGCGAGGATTGACCCTGCGCGACCCTTCCTATATAGAAAAGCCATGTCCGACTCCCCCATCAACCTTCTCAATCTCGACCTCCCCGCCCTCACCGAACAGGTAAAGGCTTGGGGGCAACCCGCTTTTCGTGCCAAACAACTCTACCGTCAGTTGTGGCTCAAACAGGCCGAAAGCTTTGATGAAATGTCAGACCTCCCCGCCGCATTCCGGGAAATGCTCAACGAAAAAGCCTGCATTTCAACCCTGCGCAACCTGTTGGTACGCCGGGGCGACGGCGGACTCACCCGAAAAGCCGTTTTTGCTCTTCCTGGAAATGAAACCGTCGAGGCCGTACTCATGGTTTATCCCGGTCGCGCCACCGTGTGTGTGAGCAGTCAGGCCGGTTGCCCCATGGGCTGCACCTTCTGCGCCACCGCCAAACTCGGATTTCGACAGGACCTCTCCCCAGGCGACATCGCGCATCAAGTACTTTGGGCCCAACGCGAACTGGCCAAAATTCCCACCGACCTCGATGAAAAAGCCCATCGTCATAAAGTGTACGGACCCGAGGAAGTGCCCGCCCGCCTTACCAATGTCGTATTCATGGGCATGGGCGAACCCTTTAATAATTACAATAACTGGCGCAAATCCGTCGACCGCCTGCACGATCCCGCCGGCTTTAATTTTGGCGCTCGGAATTTCACCGTTTCCACCGTAGGACTGGTGCCCGGAATCGTGAAATTAATGAATGACCCCATGCAGATCAATCTCGCCATCAGTTTGCACTCTGCCGATGATGCCATTCGCTCCGAAATGATGCCGGTAAACCGTCGCTACCCCATTGCGGATTTGTTAGATGCCGTCCGCGACTACACCGCCAAAACCAAACGTCGGGTTTCGTTTGAGTACGTGCTGATCGAAGGAAAAAACGACACCAAAGCCGAAGCCGAAAAGTTGGCCGACGTCCTCATGGAAAAAGGCAAATTCCCCATGCACGTCAATTTAATCCCCCTCAACCCTGTAGAAAACAGTGGCATGACCCGCAGTAACCGCGATCAGGTCGACGGCTTTCGGAACTACCTGGAAAACCGTGGCATTCCCGCCACCGTGCGCATCCAACGCGGCAAAGACATCGACGCCGCCTGTGGCCAACTCGCCGGAGACCTCGCCAAAGAATTGGCAGCCCAATCCCAGCCCTCCTAACCCACCCCGTCCAGTACGGACAGCTCTTCACAGCCCAGTCCGTCAGGAAAACCAAAGCCCAAGAAGAGTCAGGTACGGACGCCTCTCCATAGCCCGGTCCGCCAGGGCTGGGACAAAACCAAAGCCCAAGAAGAGTCCAGTACGGACGCCTCTCCATAGCCCAGTCCGCCAGGGCTGGGACAAAACCAAAGCCCATGAAGAGTCCGGTACGGACGCCTCTCCAAAGCCCGGTCCGACAGGGCTGGGACAAAACCAAAGCCCATGAAGAGTCCGGTACGGACGCCTCTCCAAAGCCCGGTCCGCCAGGGCTGGGACAAAACCAAAGCCCAAGAAAAGTCCGGTACGGACGCCTCTCCATAGCCCAGTCCGCCAGGGCTGGTGTTTGTGGAAAGCAGTATTTCGAGTGCTGTAAGCACGGCTCTCTCACTGCATGGTAAACACGCATCAAGTCCGGCACCAACACCAGCCAGCAAGAGAGCCGTGCTTTCAGCACTCACTATTCTCTCCTACCCCCATGACCAGCCCTTACGGACTGGCCTACGGAGAAACATCCCTTCGGGATTTAAACCACCGCAACTCCCTCAAACCTTTCCCCCCGAAACCTTCATGTCCTTCAATCCCTTCATGGTGAACCTCCTCAACCCTTGACCGCACCCCACCCCCAAAGTCCGGTACGGACGCCTCCCCAAAGCCCGGTCCGCCAGGGCTGGTGTTTGTGGAAAGCAGTATTTCGAGTGCTGTAAGCACGGCTCTCTCACTGCATGGTAAACACGCATCAAGTCCGGCACCAACACCAGCCAGCAAGAGAGCCGTGCTTTCAGCACTCACTATTCTCTCCTACCCCCATGACCAGCCCTTACGGACTGGCCTACGGAGAAACATCCCTTCGGGATTCCCCGGACCCGGGCCATCCTGGCCCGGTCTTCCCGCCGCAAGATGCAACAACTCCACCCCCCATCACCGCTAGACCAAAAAAAATCCCCGACACTTCAGCGGGGATTTTTTAATGATCAAAGCCATTATAACCTCTATGGAGCCTCCACTTGAGGAAGCCAAGCGTCAATCACCTCAGGATTGTCATTCATCCACTGACGAGCCACCATTTCCACATCTCCATCCGATTCTTGAACCGCAAGCATCAGATCCGAAAGCTGCGCATCCGTAAAATACATGTTACTCAGGAAAGTCGCCAACTCAGGATTCTCGCTTTGCAACCCGCTGCGACCCAAAATTTTGATGTCGTCTTTTTCCCAGATCACTTTGTCATCCGCTTGTTCCAGAAATTTCAAGTCCCAGCGACCAAACATCCAATGTGGTTTCCAAGCCGTCACCACGATCCATTCATTTTTATCTATGGCATTCTTTAACGCAGCCGTCATCGCCGGTCCACTGGATGCAAGCAACTCTATGTCCAAGTCATAATTAGGAATCAAATCGTTTTCAGTCTTCACCATCATTCCAGCACCCGCGTCTACTCCGGTGATTTTGCCGTCGAATTTATCTTCATTGCCCTTCAACTCTTCAAGGCTGTCGATCGTTACATAACTGGGAACCGCCAATCCGGTTTCGGCACCTTCGTACACCGATCCGAGGTCGACCAATTGTCCCTCAAATTTCACGAGGTAATCCCCATGCAAGGAAGGCCAGCACTCCATATATGCATCATGGCTGCCTTGAGCCACCGCCGTGTATGCAGGGCCGACATCCGCAGAGGTGATCTCCACATCATAACCCAACTTCTCCTCCAATACAACTTTGGCAAGATGGGTATAAGCAACCCCCTCCGCCCAATTGACATAGGCAAGCTTCGCCGTTTTTCCCGTGGGCGCCTCCGCAGCACACCCCGTTAGCGTTACCAGAAAAAACCCGATGGCGCAGACGGATAAAATCAAGGCGGTCAATGCATGTCTTCGTGTGTTTTGTTTATTTTTCATAAGAATAGGTTTGGTTAGTGTTTTTTAGAGTTTTCGTTTTTACGGGATCCACCCAGCTCCTGGGTCACCCGATCGAGAAAGATGGCGAGAATCACAATGCAAATCCCGGCTTCAAACCCGAGATCAATTTTCATTTGGGTAATCCCCTTGAGCACTTCATTGCCCAATCCCCCGGCACCAATCATGCCACAGATCACCACCATGGAGAGCGCGAGCATAATGGTTTGATTTACCCCGGCCATTATCGTGGGCAACGCCACCGGCAACTCCGCTTTGAACAACAATTGCTTCGGATTTGATCCAAAGGAAATCGCAGCATCACGAATATCATGGGGAACTTGCCGAATTCCCAAACTGGTAAAACGCACACAGGGAGGAAGCGAAAAGATCAAGGTCGCGATCACCCCCGGCACCGCCCCCAACTGAAAGAACAACACCGCCGGAATCAAATACACAAAGGCTGGTAAGGTCTGCATAAAATCTAATGCCGGACGGGCAATGCGATTCACCGTATCATTTTTGGCAGACCAAATTCCCAAAGGAATGCCGATGAGCAGCGAAATAAATACCGCGGTAATCACCAATGCCAACGTATCCATGGTCGGATCCCAAAATCCAAGATTATGAATCAATAAAAATCCGATCAGCGTAAACCCCGCTACCGCTTTACCGCTTACCCGCCATGCAAGTGCCGTGAACAGCAGGATCATTACCAGGGCGGGAGGTCCCTGCAATACCCAAACCAAAGAAGATAAAATCGCTTCAACACCAGTAACAATCCCGTCAAATATGATGCCCCAGTGATCCCTCATCCAATCAATGATGCCTTCAAATCCTTTTCCAATTTCAATTTTATCCATGATTAATTTCCTCCAGATCCACTTTTTGACTTTCGGAGAGCAGTCGCTCTAAAGGAACGGTTGAAGTGTCTTCATGATCTTCCCCCACAACTTCAGCCAACACGGTCGCCCGATCCACAATCCCCTTCAAACGGCATTGATCGTCGAGAATCGAAATCGGATATTTTGCAGTCATCGCGCGTGATAACAAATCGGCAACCGGAGTATCCGGGTCAGCAGCATAAAGCTCTGTGTACAAAACGGCACGCACATCCCGAATGCCTTTTTTTTCTAACGCCACGGCATCCTCAATCATCAACAACCCTTGAAACTTGCGATCGGCATCCACCACATAAATACTCGAACTGCCCGCCTTTTCCATTGCGCGCACCGCCACGTGAGGTCCGTCTTTCGGAATCGTAATGGTCTGGGGTTTCCGCATAATGGAAGCAGCACTCATCACTTTGGACTTGTCCACGTTTTGCACAAAGGCGCGAACATACTCATCTGCAGGATCGGTCAGAATATCTTCAGGTGTACCGATTTGTTTGACTTCCCCATCCTTCATAATCGCAATGCGGTCACCAATTTTTAAGGCCTCATCCAAATCATGAGTGATAAACACAATGGTCTTACGCATGCTCGCCTGAAGTTCGAGTAACTCGTCTTGCATATTGGCGCGAATCAAAGGATCCAAGGCACTAAAGGCCTCGTCCATCAACAAAATTTCAGGGTCACTGGCCAATGCCCGAGCCAACCCTACCCGTTGTTGCATTCCGCCACTCAATTCACCAGGGAACTGATCTTCATATCCTTTGAGCCCCACCAACTCTAGAGCAGACAGCGCTTTCGCCCGCCGGGTTTCCACATCCACACCCGCAACTTCCAAACCATATTCCACATTGCGCACAATGCTCCGGTGAGGCAATAAACCAAAGTGTTGAAAAACCATCGACATGGTTTTACGTCGGCATTCCAACAAAGAAGCTGGATTCATTTTCATTACATCTTTCCCATCAATTTCGATCACCCCCCGAGTGGGTTCAATCAATCGATTCAAACAACGAATCACCGTGGACTTTCCACTTCCGGAAAGCCCCATCACCACAAATACCTCGCCTTTTTCTACTTCGAACGAAGCATTATTAATCCCCACAGTGCAACCCGTTTTTTCCAGGATTGCTGATTTAGACAGACCCTTTTCCAACAAAGGAAATACCCGTTTGGGATCCGGCCCGAAAATTTTGTAAAGTCCTTTAATTTTTATAAATGACATAATTTTATTAGAAATAATAACCAAAGTTAATGTTAAAGCGCCCTTTCCATTCATCGTTGAGGTTGGCACCAAAATCACCCACCGAAGAATTCAAATAACTATCCCCGTAAACATCCCCTTCATCACCAACAAAATAATTTCCGTTGGAGTAGGCGTAATCCACATAAATATACCAACCACCACTCGCGATGGCCATGCCGGTAACATTAAGTGCAGAATCGTTAAAATCATCCGCATCCTTGATGATCACGGAATAGTCATTGTAGAAGGTGATACTATCGATCCAATCCACCTTGGGTGTAAGGGTGTAACTCAACGCCACCGAAGGAATAATCCCTTTGCTCGCCACTGGCCATGGAAAATCATAAGCCCCCATCATTATCAAATCATTTCGTAGCGGAACCCCATTCTCATCTACCGCACTATCTTTGTACTTCGCATTATAATCATACTGGGTAAGTTGCATCATCAGCGTCCAATTACGATATTGCGTTCGGCTATGCGCGGCAACCGCATAGGCGTCACTGTCCTCTGCGTAAGTGCTATCCGCAGCCAGCTGACCCCATTGCAAAGAGATCCCAACATCCGTGGGCATCGTTTCACTCAGTGTTTTATAAACCATCCGCAGATTGAATTGATTTTCTTCTTCGTAATGACTGTAGGGCGAACCATTGGATACAATATCATAACTGTACCGGGCACTTTCCTCCGAGTTGCCCACATAACTACTTTCAGCAGAAATATAGTAGGCCATGTCGATCACCCAATGTTCATAGCTACGGGTATACTTGATGCCCACATCCATATCATCGGAAAGACCCATGTAATAATATTGATCAAAGAACCAACTATTTGCTGCGCCATAAGCTCCCACACCAAAAGGAACCCGATTCAAACCCACTTGCACTTGAGCGTTATCCTTAAAGTCATACCCGACCCAACCTGTGTGCAAAAAATTGTACCCATCATACCAACGGTATTCAGCTTTACCAATATACGGACCTCTTTGATAATCTAAATTGAGACGAAAGACATCCATCTCAAAATTACCCCCATTGTCTCCTCGTTGCGCAGCATCCGATCCGTCTGAACTGTAGTCGCCATTTACATAATTTACCCTGATGACCCCACCAAGATCAAAATCTCCAATTTCAATGGCCGACGTTGTAAATACAACTAAACAGCTAACCATAAATGATAACGCAATATTCCGGATAAGCATAAGTCCTCTTAATGTTAGGGATGAAGGTCCACACCCCGCCCAAAGAGATGTCGCTTAAAAAGCGAACAGGCTGCCGAAAACGGATGCACCAACAATTGTGGCGCGCATAACTAAATGTCGGTCGAGCAAAGAAGGCTCCTAAACCGAAGATCCATCCTCATCAGCACATGGAGACGAGGTTGTATTTGAATGTGCCCGAACCCTGCATGTGAATAGATTCGAGTCAACAGGAATTCCTAAATAAAACGGAATTTATCGCATATTTTTATATCAGAAAAGGATGTGACTATCTGCAAGCCCATTCCTAAAACCCACTGCCTATACCCAAAATATTTTTCAATCCCTTCATCTATCCCATCTTCAAATTCCATAAATAGGGACAGATTTTAAAAAAAATAATATTCAGACATTATATTCACACCTAACAACTCCAAACCACCCCACCGGACGCGGGCCATCCTGGCCCGGCCTTCCCGCCGCAGGCCAACAACAAAACCACAGCCCAAATAGCCCAGTCCGCCAGGGCCGGAACAAAAACCAAAACCCAAGACGAGTCCGGTACGGACGACTCTCCACAGCCCAGTCCGCCAGGGCTGGTGTTTGGAGAAAAGAAGTTTGGGGAGTGCTGTAAGCACGGCTCTCTCACTACATGGCAAACACGCATCAAGTCCGGCATCGACACCAGCAAGCAAAAGAGCCGTGCTTACAGCACTCACCATTCTCTCCTACCCCCATGACCAGCCCTTACGGACTGGCCTACGGAGAAACATCCCTTCGGGATTCCCCAGACGCGGGCCATCCTGGCCCGGTCTTCCCTCCGCAAGATGCGCCCCCTCCCACCCAACACCCCACCTCCCCTCAACCTCCAGAGCCTCAATGGGGTGACTCTCACCGCAACCAAAACCGAGAGCACATACGGCGAAAGTCACCACCTGAGGAAACGTAGAATCTTTGCAGATCCTTTTTAGAAAACCCCTATGTGGTTAACCCTAATTCTTTCGCAGGAATTTTCTGTTTCAAGGCTTTGGTCAACACCTCTCCATCGGGATCCGTAATCGTAATCGTCACTGTGACTTCACCACTACCCGCATTATACACTGCATGCTCTCTCTGATAAATTCCTGATTCATTTATACTACCCGTGTAGTTGTTCTCCGCATTGCTTTGATTAACACTACTGCCCGGAACCGCTTTCGTGATAATTACAATCAGCATATATTCCTCTCCCCCTTGCGGTGCGAGTGTAAGCTGAAAATTGGCAGATTTATTATTCTCAGGAGTGGTTATCGCAGGGTGCACCTCCCCCCCATCGCCATCGCCACCGCCACCGCCATCACCACCACTATCACATCCCGTAAGCGTCACGACAGCTACGGCAATCAACATGGAGAATAGTCGGGAAATATACAGTTTGTTTTTAATCATCTTTTTCATAAATTCTTCCTTCATTTGAATTTTCTGCTGAAACATTCAGCAGTTTAAAGGTACTTGGATCAACGGAATAAAAAGTTACAGCCCCTCACTTGTTTTTTCATGCAGTCGAATATCATCAACGTTTTTTGATTTTCCAAATAACGAAACTTATTCCGGAAAGCAGCATCAGCGTCACACTACTCAGCTCGGGAATCACGGCCACCTGATCTCCCAAATACATCCCCGCCCCCGTAGAGGGTAAGTCGAATGCGGTACTCTGACCATTCGCAGGATTAAAACTGGTGCCCAAGGCCTGTAGCATCTCCTCGGTCAATTCGGGCGAAGGACGATTAAAGCGAAAATAATCCACATCCACAATTAAATCAGGATTCATCGCCGCTCCGTCCAACACCGAATAATTATGATGAAACTGCGTTTCAGGATTTCCCCCATCCCAATAATCACTCCCGATATTTCCCCAGTCGGTGTAGGCCGTGATCCCCACTTGCAAGGTCTCCCCAAATTCAGGCAAGTCATGGGCCGCATTGGGATAACGGTTCTCCACAATCCAGTTACCACCCGGATGTCGACGCATCACCACCACCGTATTCCCCACTTTCACCAACTGCAATTCCACCGTATTGCTGTCAGGTACTCCCGAATCATCATAATAAAGCGTAGAATCACCATTCACAGTGGTTTTCACTTCATATTGCCACGTCCCCACATTCCCTGCCGACCCGTAGGAGAGAAAAACATAATTATCCGTGTCCGGTGCCCAGTCACTCCCATGTGCTGCCGGAGGCCAAACCGGTTCCGTAGCCGCAGGCGTTGGCGCAGCCGAAGTGATGCCACGCGGATCATGAATAAAAATCCCTGCCAAACTAAACAGTCGACTGGGAGCTAAGGTCATATCCGTCCGACTCCCAATCTGCATCCGGGTGGTCACCACAAAGTCTCCCGTGATATTTTTATGCACCAACACCCCACGCAGATCATCATACCATGCACTCGTATAAGGCATCAGTCGCATATGTCCCGGACGGGATGTATTCACATCCCAGGTTTCGAGCTGATCCGCATGCCAGCCCTCCACATCATTGAGCCGCAACCAGTCGGCCTGACTCGCCGCATCATCAAACTCATCACTCAACGCCGCAAGATCATCCGACGCGCGAATCGTCACAACGACCAAGCAAAAAAACACAAAGAGAGCAAAATTTTTCATCGGGTATCCAAAGGTAAGGGTGAGTAGTCTGTACCCTTGTTTGGAAATCGATTGGAAAAAGTTACAGCTCCGGCCTTAGTTCCCGTAACTCAATGCGTTGAAAATGCGCACTCCCCTGCCACACCCCTACCCCTACCTGCATAAAATCCGGCACCGGCCAATAGGGATTAATCGAAAGACGATGCCCCTCCAGTTCTAACATTTGCCACGGACCATCATTCACTTGCATTTCCACCTTTTGCGGACTCACCCGCAAAAGGATGCGATCCATGCCCTCCACAGAATGCCGAGCCGCATGACGCGTTTCATTCACCCGAAGATCCTGACCATCCACATTTTGAATTCCACCAATACCCTCCCGCCATGCATCAATTTCAAAGGAGGCCCGCCCCACATCTGTCGTAAAAAAGATGGGGATGGAATCAACCCCTTCCGTGCGTTCCACCTCTACCAGTAACTCATAACTCTCCGGCAATTGCTGCGGAAAAGAGATCCACGCCGCCGGCAACCCCCGTTGTCGATCCGTAATCAACACCCCATCTTCTAGACGCCAAATGCCTCGGGATCGCATACTCTCAAAATCTTCAGCGGCCAACGCAAGCAAATCCACCACCGGCAACTCCCCGGGCTCCCACTCGGGCAACGCTCTGACCGCAGGCGTCACGACCGGAAAGGATCGCCCCCTAGGCATAGCCGTCGGTGGAGGAGTCGCCTCGGGTAACACTGTCGGATTTACCGGTATCACCCTATCCTTTTGCTCTTGAGGTAACGGCATCGCATCCGGCCAAAACAACACCCCACTCCCCCCCAGAAACACGATCAAAAGTCCGGCCATGACCCCCAGCTTTCCTTTCCCCATCGGGGGGCGGATTTTCACAAGATCCTGCAGCAAAGCCTCACAGTTTTGATAGCGATCTTTCGGATTCTCCTGCATGCAACGGCGCACCAAACGATCACATTTTTTATGAGGCAGGGCCGCAAACACACCACGGGGTCGACGTCCACTCAGCATCTCATAAAACAAAACCCCCAACCCGTAAATATCACTCCGCTCATCCACCTGCTCCATACCCGTTTTCTGTTCAGGTGACATGTAATCCAAAGTCCCCATCAGAGTACCACTCAGTGTCAGCTCCAAACTATCCGGCATCTGCTGAAAACCCGCCAAACCAAAATCACCCACCTTCACTTGGCCCTGCTCTGTAAATAAAATATTGGCAGGCTTCAGATCCCGATGAATAATACCGGCCTGATGCGCAGCCTGCACCGCCTCGACGCATTGCCGAAACACCTCAAGCGCCTCAGACAAGGGAAGCGCACCCCCACGCAAGCGATGCGCTAAATCTCCCCCCGATACAAATTCCATAATCAGACAAGGATGTCCCGCCGCATCCATCACCAAATCATGAACCCCAATAATATGCGCATGATTCAATTGGGCTAAAGCCTTCCCTTCCCGAAGCAAGCGCTCACGATCTAAAGAACCCTCCGCTCTGCGCATGACTTTGATCGCCACCTGACGATCCAAACTCACACGCCGTCCCTTGTAGACCGTGCCCATGCCTCCTTCCCCCTGCACCCCTTCTATTTCATAGCCCGGCAGCTCGGGTACCACATCATCGAAATCCCCCACCGAATCCGGAGAGATCCCGACCCCCATTAACCGGGCCAAGGCGTCATCAGATTCAGTCAAAGTCACTTCCTCCATTTCTTCCGAGCACCCGCAGTAAATAGTGAAGTTCTTCCTCCAGCCCCTCTTCCTCGCCCAAGGTCTCCAATACCTCTTCGCGCAAAGCCTCCGCAAAACGTTTGCGCAGTCGATGCAACGCAACTTTCAAAGCCCCCGCACTCATCCCCACTTCGTCAGCCACGGCTTGCCACCCCGCTTCGGGACGGTCGCCACTGAGATAAGGACGTAGAGCATCAAACAACTCCGCTTTCCCTTCCAACCCATAACGACTTTTCAACCGTGTAAGCGCCAACTCCAAAATACACCGCGCCCATTCGCGATCAAACGCTTCCCCCTTTTCCAAACGGCTATCAGATTGCCATGCTTCATCAAAGGGAACTTTTTCCACATCCCCCCCCCGCTTCAAGGCATTCGTCGCCGTCCATTCATCTTGCACATGTCGACGAAATGCCGTGAGCAAAAACGACCGCAACTTGCCCTTCTGTGGACAGGCTTTATGAAACAATTCTTTGCGCAACACCTGAAGAAAAAAGCTCTGCACCCGGTCTTCGGCCTCCTCCGGAGGACAGCCCAACTGCAAGGCAAAACGATAGAGCGGTTTCCAATACTTTTCACACAAGTCCTCCAGCGCAACATCCGCCTCCCGAGACGGACCACGAGCCGCCAACACCAAAGACCAATTGGTGGTTTGAAAACGATCAGAACTCATGACCAAGAACCAAGTAACATAAAATGAAGCGCATGCACATCACCCTACATTGATAGAAATGCGATAGGTCGCAAGCCTAAGATTCAATTCAATCCATAGAATTCCCCAAGCCCCCGCCCTTCTTACTGATTTTCATCATTTCCACTTGCTCAAAAGTGCAAAAAACACCTTCCACAAGATCCCCTTTTCACAAAGCATCCAGATGATACAAAATCATCTAACTTCCCCCCTGGGAGGCGGGCCACCCTGGCCCGATCTTCCCGCCGCAAGATACGACACCTCCCCACAACAAAAAAAACCAACCCAAGACAAGTCCGGTACGGACGCCTCTCCACAGCCCAAACACCCCCACCCTAAGCAACCCCAAAACCATACCCCACAAAACCTTCATGTCCTTCAATCCCTTCATGGTAAAAACCCTCAACCCTTGACCACAACCCACCCCCAAAGTCCGGTACGGACGCCTCTCCACAGCCCAGTCCGCCAGGGCTGGTGTTTGTGGAAAGAAGTATTTCGAGTGCTGTAAGCACGACTCTCTCACGGCATGGCAAACACGCATCAAGTCCAGCAGCAACACCAGCAAGCAAGAGAACCGTGCTTTCAGCACTCACCATTCTCTCCTACCCCAATGACCAGCCCTTACGGACTGGCCTGTGGAGAGTCATCCCTTCGGGATTTAAACGTCCATAGATCCCTCAACCCTTGACCACAACCCACGACCCTCTGACCTCTGACCTCTGACCTCTGACCATACCCCCAAAACCTTCATGCCCTTCAATCCCTTCATGGTAAAAACCCTCAACCCTTGACCACAACCCACCCCCAAAGTCCGGTACGGACGCCTCTCCACAGCCCAGTCCGCCAGGGCTGGTGTTTGTGGAAAGAAGTATTTCGAGTGCTGTAAGCACGACTATCTCACTGCATGGCAAACACGCATCAAGTCCAGCAGCAACACCAGCAAGCAAGAGAACCGTGCTTTCAGCACTCACCATTCTCTCCTACCCCAATGACCAGCCCTTACGGACTGGCCTGTGGAGAGTCATCCCTTCGGGATTTAAACGTCCATAGATCCCTCAACCCTTGACCGCAACTCACAACCCACGACCCTCTGACCTCTGACCTCTGACCTCTGACCTCTGACCATACCCCCCAAAACCTTCACGTCCTTCAATCCCTTCATGGTAAAAACCCTCAACCCTTGACCGCAACCCACGACCCTCTGACCTCTGACCATCCCCCACAATTCCCCCCACCCTTACTTGACCTTCCACCGTCACAGGGTATGTCGAACAACCATGTCCTCCTCATCCCCCACCGCAGAAGCCCCACCATCAGCCGACACCCCTTGTATCCACTGCAACACCCTCTGCGGAAACACCGGCGTCACCGAAAACAACAAACCCTTCTGTTGCCACGGCTGTGCCATGGTTTACGCCATCTTGTCAGAAAATGGCTTAGATCGCTTTTACGATTTGGACGAAAATCCTGGTGTCCGCGCAGACAACGCGGCCGAAGCCGGCATGTATGATTTCCTCGCCGACCCCGAAGTAAAACGCAAACTCATTGATTTCACCGACGGACACACCACCCGGGTAAGCTTTCACCTCCCCCAAATTCATTGCGTGGCCTGTATTTGGTTGCTCGAACGACTTTATAAACTGCACGATGGCATCGGCAAACCCGAGGTAAACTTCACCCGCAAAACCCTCACCGTTCCTTTCAACGAAGAAAAAACCAACTTGGTGGAAATCGCCTCCCTGCTTTCGCGACTGGGATATCCACCCGAATTTCGTTTGGAAAACCTCAACGGAAAACCGGTCGACAAAGCGCGGCGGCGGGCATGGATGCAACTCGGGATCGCCGGCTTCGCCTTTGGCAATATCATGTTGCTCTCTTTTCCCCATTATTTGGGATTGCACATGGACGATACCCCTTGGGCTGCACCCCTGTTCGGAGGTATCAGCCTGATCCTCTCCCTCCCCGTGCTGCTCTACAGTGCCCAAGACTATTTCCGCTCCGCGTGGCTGGGGATTCGACATGGCGAAATGAGTATCGATGTCCCCATCGCCCTCGGGATTATTGCCTTATTTGTGCAAAGTACTATGGATATTCTATGGGGATGGGGCGAAGGATACCTCGATTCTTTAGCGGGACTGGTCTTCTTCCTGCTCATCGGAAAATCTTTTCAACGCCGTAGCTTTGATGCCCTCTCCTTTGACCGAGACTACACCAGTTACTTCCCACTCGCCGCCTTGCGGATTCATCCCGATGGCAGCCGTCAAACCACCTCACTCGACACCCTCGAACCCGGACACCGCATTTGCATTCGCAATGGAGAACTCATCCCCGCCGATGCCATTCTCATTCAAGGCCCCGCCTTGGTCGATTATAGCTTCGTGACCGGCGAATCCAAACCCGAAGAACGTCTCACTGGCGACACCCTCTACGCAGGCGGACGCCATCACGGTGCCCCCATCGAAGTAGATGTTATAAAAGAAGTAAGTCATAGTTATCTCACCTCACTTTGGAACCACCAAAGCTTCCGCAAAGAAAACGAACAGCGCTTTGATCAAATGACCCGTAAAGTGAGCCAGGTCTTCACCATCGTCGTACTGGCCATTGCCCTGGGAGCCGCCATCATATGGTGCTGGATCGATGCCTCCCAAGCCATGCGCATCCTCTCCGCAATTTTAATCGTGGCCTGCCCTTGCGCCTTGGCCTTATCTGCTCCTTTCGCCTTTGGCACCGCCCTGCGCGTGTTGCGTCCCTACGGACTCTACCTCAAAAACGGTTTCGTTATCGAAGGCATGGCACGGGTGCGACACTTGGCCTTCGACAAAACAGGCACCCTCACCCACGGAGGCCTCGGAACCGTTCGCTGGTACGGCCAAGATCTGGATATCGCCCAACAATCGGCAATAAAAGGACTGGCGGCAAGCTCTACCCATCCATTGAGTCGCGCCATTGCGGCCAGCATACTGCCCCCTGAAACATTGCCCGAAACCATGCAAGAGTTGCTGGGCAAAGGGATTGAAGGAACCCTCCAAGGACAAACCATTCGCGTAGGCTCTGCCGCCTGGTTACAGACCTGTGGTTTACACCTACCCGATGTCCCAGCAGGCATTCAAAGTTGGGTCGCCATCCAAGATCAAATCCTCGGAGGCTATATATTTGAAGACTCTCCACGTGAAGGCATGGTCGAGGCCATCACCTCCCTTAATCAAAAATATGATATCAGTGTGCTCACAGGCGACCGAGAAGCCGGCCTCGAAAAGCTACACGAATGGTTCCCCGGTTGCGTGGATGCACGATCTGAATTATCGCCCAGCGACAAACTCACCGCCATCGATCACCTGCGGGCCGACGGCAAAGCCGTCATGATGTTAGGCGACGGACTCAACGACGCGGGAGCCTTGCGCCACAGCGACGTAGGTGTCGCGGTCACCGAAAACATCCAAGCCTTCAGTCCCGCCTGCGATGCCATCCTCGATGCGCGCCACCTCCCCCATCTTCCCCAATTCCTAAAGTTTAGTCGGTTCACCACCAAAGTGGTGATGCTGAGTTTCACCGTATCCCTTCTCTACAATGTCGTGGGCATCAGTATTGCAGCCAGCGGACACCTTTCGCCCCTCATCGCCGCCATTCTCATGCCCCTCAGTTCAGTGACCGTCCTCCTCATCAGCGTCCTGTGCACCCGACTTGCCGCCAAAATCTGCCGGTTAACATAAGCCCCAAATACCATACAGCCCCCATCCCCCTCATGGACCGGGACCGCTCAGGAAAACCCAGCTCAACATACAGAAAGGCAGATCAGAGAACACCATGTAACCTCTTCCCCCCCTAGGGAAAGGATACCAAATGGAACTCCACCCCATGCACTACCTTTTTCAGCAAAAACCCACAGACCTGGCTGCATAAGTATGAACAAAAATCACCCCATAAATTTAGCCCTAAATTCACCCATAAATTTACTGGTAAATTTACGCAAGGGGGTATTGAGTCTCCCTATGAATCCCAAATGCTTAAATCGCAATAATTTAAACAATCATATACGAACGGCTAAATTTACCAGTAAATTTACGGCTGTTTAATACTATGTTGTATATGAAAAATTTCCTCAGCTAGGACAGGAAGAATTATGAAACAACTAAAGATGTATACTTTATTGTTAATGAGTTTTATCTATTTGTCTGCAGGGTGTAGTGCTGTAGACCCTGAAGCATACAAGTTTGATATTTCAGTCAAGGTTGTAGATGAAAACAGTGACCCTGTTGAGGGTGCTAATGTAAGAATTACATTTCATCATACATATATTCAAGAAACAATAGAAGATAAAACATTTCATTATAAATCTAAAAAAACTGATGCTAACGGGCTAGTGCAAATAAGCTCAATAAGTAGCAATAGATTACATTTTAAAATTGAACATAATAATTATTGGGATTCTTTTGGTGGATATGATTACTGGGAAGTGAATAAAGATGCGGAAATTGTAGGTATTGATCCGAGTCACATACATAAAGAATTTACCATAAAACTGAAAAGAAAGGAAAATCCCAGATCCTTATATGTTAAACAAGAAAATTTTATTCCAATTCCTAAAACTTCTTCTCCTGTTGGATATGATTTTGAAATTGGTGATTGGGTTACACCTTATGGCAAAGGTATAGTTTCTGATTTTTTAATTGAAAGTGAAAAGCAGAAATTAGATAACCGAGCATTTGAAGGAAGGCTAAAACTTACATTTTCAAATCCATCTGACGGGATAATCCCAGTTTTGAAAGCTGACGGTGATAACTTTACCAGTGAATTGCTATTAGGTCGTAATGCCCCTCTCACTGGTTATGAAAAAGAATACAAACAAATAAAGGGATATTATCAAGTAAATGATAAATATGTTTATAAAAATGATCCGGAAACTTCTGAATTACAAAAAATTGAAGGGTATTGGTTTCGGGTTCGCTCGAAAGTAAACCTTGAAACTGGCGAAATTATAGAAGCACGTTATGGAAAAATTCAAAAATATATTAATTTCAGTGTAAGCACGAAGGGTGATTCTATGGGTATATCCTTTAAATATTATTTTTCTCCTGATGAGGTGAATTCTCTGGAATTCAATGGTGAAAGCTTAATCCCTGACGCTAATTTGCAGGGTATGTATCGAAAATAATACAGCAATTTAAATCATTAGCATTCCATAGGATGGATTGAAATCTCAATTTTAAATGATGACCAGACACGTAAAAAAGCTTACAACAATACGTCCAAGCGAACCGCGAGTACACGGTCCGCTTGACTTGACGTTGAACCAATAAGATGAAAAAGACAGCAATCATCATCATAGCCCTATTTAGCCTTCTCAAGGCTTATTCACACGATTGGCATACAGAGCCAGGCAAATGGAAGGAAGCACGAATTTTTCATTCTGACTTTGATGACGAATTTGACAGTAAAATTCGGGTTTCAAAAACGGAACTAAAAGATAATGTGGACTCTAAAGAGTATTCTTCAAACAAGGCTTACTGGTTTGTCGTTTATAAACCAGAGACCAAGGTGAAAGGGCCTTGGTCAACGGAAATAGAAATTTATACTGAGCGGGATTATTTGATCAAAATTGATTTAATCGACCATGCAGCGCAGTACGAAATAAAAATTGAATGGATAAATGAGAAATTATTGTATGTAAGATTTTGGTGGGGGCGAGTTGTTGGAACAGACTTCATTTATGATGTTGAAAAAGAAATGTTTATCTCAAGAGAAATGATATTTGATGGAAACAATGCTTTTAAGCAATGGAAGCAAGGTATGGCCAATGTTCAACCAAAAACGCCTGCGAACCCTCATACTTCGGGTCCGCAGCGTTAAGACGTTATGTCAGTCGAAAACTTAGGGAATTAAGATGGCAGAAGATAAAAGAAACAAAATTGAGGATACTATAAATGCTGTAACCGGTTTGGCAAAAGCAGTTCCAATCTATGATGATGCTTTGCAACCTGCGGCGAAGGAAATTGGAAAATCACTCGAAACAGTAGCAAAAACAGTGAATGTTGCATTGGCGCCATTGAGGGCCTTGGTTTGGGGGTACGACCAAATCGAAGGTTTTGTTTCGAAAAATGTTACAGAAAAACTGAGAAACACACCAAAAGAAGAAATTATTTCTCCATCACCCAATGTTGCTGGACCAGCTCTTGAAGCGCTTCGATATGCAGGTCATGAAGAGTCATTAAGAGAATTATATGCAAATTTACTAGCTTCCTCGATGGATGCAGCAACCGCATCTACAGCGCACCCAGGTTTTGTTGAAATACTTAAGCAAATTACTCCTGATGAAGCCAAGCTACTTGTAATTTTAGCACCTAACAGACCTCTGCCTTTACTCAATGTTCGTGCTGAAAATAAGGACCGAAATATGGGAGGAAGGGATGTATTGGTCAACTTCTCCCTTTATGGAGAAGAGGCTGGTTGTGAACATGTTCACCTGACTCCTAGCTATCTTGATAACCTAAGTAGACTGGGTTTAATTGAAGTTCCTACATTCTATGAATACAAATATCCAAATGTTTATGCCCCATTGGAAAATCACCCAACTGTTAAGGCTGTGAAAGAACAGATTGAGCAAACGGATACAATGCGATGTGTAATTCAAAAACGTGGAATTCGAGTGACTCAGCTTGGGAGGCAATTTATTAATTCATGTGTTGTAGATCACGCATCTAAACGGCCCGAAAACAAATCGGAAATAAAGCCTACATAACCAAAGGCTGGTGAGAACGCTTCGCGTCTCACACCCTAACCGTTGGCTGAGACAAAAAATACTATGTTTGGATTTGGAAAATTAAAAAAAATTAAGGGGCTCGAATTTGAGTTCTGTTGCCCCGTTTGTTCGAACCCTTATTCGCTCAAACTTGACGGGAAAGAGAATATTGATCTGGAAAGAAGAATGAGTACTTTTGATTATATGGAGTGTGAATTCTGTAAAACACATCTAGATATCGTGTTCATGTCGGAAGAAATGAGAGTAAAAGCACTTTCCTCTAAATGGGAAGAGAAACGTGCTGGAATGGAAAACAGGATTCAAGGGTATGAGAAAAAACTGGGGGTAGTTCGTGATGAATTGGAAAGGGAAGAGCTAATGAGAAAGCTTAAGGATGCAACAGGTCGATATAATTCGGCATTGAATGAAAGATCCCAAACCGTACAGAATTGGAAAAACCGATTTAATTCCAAACATAAATAAATAATTGTGAATACTCCCGAAGTAACCTTTTAGTGAAATGCCAACCAAAAGACCAACCGAACCCTCATACTTCGGGTCCGGTTGTCTAAACGTTAGCGCAAGTAGATAAATGAAGACGCTTCAATCCATACTGATCACCACTCTCATGTTGTCTATGCATCTAAGTGCAGCAGACAAAGAAGTGGGGAAAGGCAAACCTCTCTTCGAGAATTCGATTGTATCCACTGAGTTCGACTTCATTACCTGCGACGACCCCAGTGCTTTCAAATCCCTCCTTTTTCTCGGCCAGGGAATACGAGAAATGCCGGACAAACGAAACGACGTCCTGATGGCCAAGGATACCTTCCTCTTTGAAGCCAGCTTTCACGATGGTAGCAAGGTGAAGATCTGGGCACATAGCTCATTCGGGAGCATGGAAATGGCCACGCGCTATGCCCTCATGCTGTCTGTTCCGCTAGGCAAGCTCCCGGAAGTGATGCGCAAAAAGATATCCCACGTGGTTATCCACAAAGGCAACGAAACAGCCTTCGGAGAGAGCGATGGACACTTCTTTGTTCTCTACTCGGAGAATATGGAAACGCGCGTTCGCAATCATGATCTGGAGGAAACTGTATTCCATGAATCAGTGCACGCCACTCTTGAATCTAAGTACACTAAGAAAAGGGAATGGTTATCGGCACAAAAAGCTGACGACAGCTTCATCACGAAGTATGCGGCGCGTACCCCAGGAAAGGAAGACCTGCCCGAGTCTGCCCTCTTCGCCTATACCGTGCTGAAACATCCGGGGCGCCTACCCTCAGATGTGGAGGAATGGGTTCACAAGAACATGCCAAATCGCCTCGCCTTTTTTCAAAAGGTCTTTCCCAAGGTCGAGAATGAGACAAATAGGGTTGAATCTGAAGACAATCGCTAACAAAAAGAGGAAGGCTACTCGCTAACCGCTCGAGCCTCATCTAATCGATTATGCGTATGAAGGTGACGAAGCCTTGACACGTGAAACGTATCACGTTACGTTCATTCTATGATCAAGAGTTTTCGTCATCGCGGGCTGGAGAAGTTCTTCAGCACCGGATCCAAAGCCGGTATTCAGGCACAACACGCCAAAAGGTTGACGATCATCCTTGGTCGTTTGCATGCATCGACAGGCCCATTGGATATGAATCTTCCCGGACTGAAACTGCATGAACTCACTGGTAATCGAAAAGGAATTTGGTCGGTTACGGTGAGTGAAAACTGGCGAATCACGTTTCAGTTTCAAGGTGAAGATGCTGAGATCGTTGATTATGAAGACTATCATTGAGGTGAAATTATGAAAATGCACAATCCCCCCCATCCTGGAGAAGTTCTACGCGAGCTTTGCTTTGAACCCTTAGGTATCACGGTGACTGCTGCGGCAAAAGCTTTGGGCATCAGCCGGAAGACCCTCTCTGCCATCCTGAACGGGAAAGCCGGAATCAGTCCTGAGATGGCGCTCCGGTTATCCAAGGCTTTTGATACCTCACCCGAGAGTTGGCTGAATCAGCAAATGCACTATGACATCTGGCAAGCTGAGAAGGTACATAAAGATTTGAAAGTTCAAAAACTGGCTGTGGCATAACTATTCACTCGTCCGAGTGCCCTTCCTCGGTCCGCTCATCTAAACGTTCTGTGTAAGAAAAATATGAAGTCGCTACAGTTGATATTTGAATGCATTGCCCTTTGTGGAGGAGTGTTTGTCCTCCTCAGCGCTGGCGTGTTGGCGTTCAAATTCGACCAGTTGCAAGACTTTGCTATGTTTGGGCTTCTCGGCGTTGCGATGTTGATCCCAAATGTATTGTACATGCGGGCCAAGTCAGTAGGGGTTTCCGTCGCAGTCTTGTTGTCATGCATGTTTGTCTACCAGTTCGTCACAACTGACTGGATGAAGGCGTTCCCGTTCTGGAGCATCTGGGCTGCAATACTACTGTCGCGACCGCTGGCGTTCACTACAGCCTTGATTCGAGAGAGACAACACTTACCCCATAAAGGCCACTAAAGACGGTGGCCTTTGAGGACCGGTCATGTGCACCGTTCTGCCAGAATGAAAGAAGGGTTGTCACCCCATGCCGAACGTGATAGCTTATCAAAAACAGGAGTATACTTAATGCCAAGTACAGCACAAATTATTCATGATGCGGAATCCTTGCCCGTGGAGGAGCGCACGGTCGTCGTAGATTTCCTACTTAAGACGCTCAATCCCCCGAATCCAGAAATAGACAACCTGTGGAAAGCCGTGGCAAACCGACGGTTACAGGAACTTCGTACAGGTAAAGTTACGCCTATCTCTGGAGAAGAAGTTTTCGGCAAAATCCGGAAACGTTTTGGCTAATGCCTTTCTCGTTTCATCCAGACGCAGAGAAAGAATTCCTTGATGCGGTTTCTTACTATGAAGACTGCGAGCCAGGCTTGGGGATTGATCTCGCGCAGGAAGTACATGCCTCCATCAAGAATGCAGTAGATTACCCCTCTATGTGGCCACTTCTTTCTGACGAAATCCATAGGTGTCTGGTACATCGATTTCCATATGGGGTGATATATTCTCCTGAACCACATGGCATACTCATACTCGCGGTCATGCACCTCCATCGCAAACCCGACTACTGGAAACACAGAAAAGATACTGGCAGAACAAACGGCGGGTAAGAACGCTTCGCGTCCCACAGCCTAGCCGTTGACATACACGAATGACGCCAAATCATCACCCTTTTCGTCATAAATGGAATTTCTACCGTGGTAATTTCTGGTGCCTGATCGGGGTGGCGATTTTACTGGTTTGTGGCGTAGCTGTCCGGCTGTTTATGGTTTGGCCAAAGATCAATCCAAATGCCAAACCCCTTCCCAGAATCATCACCTGCACTGTCTGGGCAGGGTGCGTGCATCAGCCGGAGCGAACTTTTGTGGTGGACATCACTTGGAATGACTCTGATTTCAGTAAGTGTCATTTTTTTGGAAATCAAAGAAAAGATGATTCACTTACCCAAGAAGAGTGGGATCGGTTTTCAAAAGTTTATGACCCCACGGATAAGGAAAGAAGAATCGATTTACAATGGAGGGTTTGGATACCTGACGGAGATCTCATAGATATTTGCGACTCGTGCAATGAAACAGCAGATCTGTATTTGTTGGGAACACCAAATATCAGGGGGATTGGCGATCGAGGGTGGTTTACATATACGGCGATTATAGCGAATAATCCATCAATAACATGGGAACCGAAAGTAGCATGGTGGGGTGGTGCTCATCAAATATATTTAACAATGAGTGAGGACGGTTTACACGGACCTCATCCTGTCCTCCCAATGTTGGCGCTGCCCTCGACTAACGGAGAAGAATTTAGGCTACATGTATTGATAAGCCCCTATGGAGCATCCACCTTTATGAATCAAAAGACAGAGCCCGTTGAGAATATGGAAAATGCCATTCAACGAATGCACACTTTTGAAAAGCTGATGGGTTGGCAGTTTGTAGACAAAGTACGCCCAAGGCTTAAAAAAAGGATCGAAAATAGATCAGATTTCTACACAACAATAGGTACCAACGTTAATCACGACGATTTAGAAATGAAGATTGATGTTGATGCTTCTGGATGGGAGTTCTCTGGACCGCTTAAGATATCAGATGGTGATGATGGATGGACCGAAATTATATATCACAAATGTACTTTGCGAGTGAATCGAGATGGGAATGTTAGTTTTAGGTATTTAAAACATTTGGTCGAACGATATCCGGGATACCAATGAATTGTATTAAAAACTTATTGATACGTAATAGCTCAATCCAGTGACGGGGAGCTGACCGACGAGGGCCTGCACCATGCTCTCATACCGCGCCGCGCCCTCTCAAGTAACCTGACGAAACCCATCGCCCTCAGACAAGCTACGCCAACGGCGTTACGTCATTCAGCCCAGGGTTGCCCGACGCAGGAGGGCTACCCTGGGGCCCTCACAAAAAATCGATTTACGCCAACGGCGTTACGCCTGCCACCTCCACGTGTGAACCAGCAAGAGAGCCGGCCCTTCAGGCCTCTCCAATTTAGATCACTCCTCAAACCAGCCCTTACGGACTGGCCTGTGGAGAGTCATCCCTTCGGGATTTAAACCACTGCAACTCCCTCAAACCTTTCCCAAAAAAACCTTCACGCCCTTCAATCCCTTCATGGTAAAAACCCTCAACCCTTCCCTTCCCCAAACCTTCATGTCCTTCAATCCCTTCATGGTGAAACCCCTCAACCCTTGACCACACAACCGATCCCCAACTCCAAAGTCCGGTACGGACGACTCCCCAAAGCCCGGTCCGTGAGGGCCGGGAAATAAACCACAGCACAAGCTGAGTCCGGTACGGACGACTCTCTCACTACACCGCAAAACACGTTCCTGAACCAGCAAGCAAGAGAGCCGGCCCTTCAGGCCTCTCCATCCTAGATCACCCCTCAAACCAGCCCTTACGGACTGGCCTGTGGAGAGTCATCCCTTCGGGATTTAAACGTCCACAACTCCCTCAAACCTTTCCCAAAAAAACCTTCAAGCCCTTCAATCCCTTCATGGTAAAAACCCTCAACCCTTCCCTTCCCCAAACCTTCATGACCTTCAATCCCTTCATGGTGAAATCCCTCAACCCTTGACCACACAACCGATCCCCAACTCCAAAGTCCGGTACGGACGTCTCCCCAAAGCCCGGTCCGTGAGGGCCCGGAAATAAACCACAGCACAAGCTGAGTCCGGTACGGACGACTCTCTCACTACACCGCAAAACACGTTCCTGAACCAGCAAGCAAGAGAGCCGGCCCTTCAGGCCTCTCCATCCTAGATCACCCCTCAAACCAGCCCTTACGGACTGGCCTGTGGAGAATCATCCCTTCGGGATTTAAACCACTGCAACTCCCTCAAACCTTTCCCAAAAAAACCTTCAAGCCCTTCAATCCCTTCATGGTAAAAACCCTCAACCCTTCCCTTCCCCAAACCTTCATGACCTTCAATCCCTTCATGGTGAAATCCCTCAACCCTTGACCACACAACCGATCCCCAACTCCAAAGTCCGGTACGGACCTCTCCCCAAAGCCCGGTCCGTGAGGGCCCGGAAATAAACCACAGAACAAGCTGAGTCCGGTACGGACGGCTCTCTCACTACACCGCAAAACACGTTCCTGAACCAGCAAGCGAGAGAGCCGGCCCTTCAGGCCTCTCCAATTTAGATCACCCCGCAAACCAGCCCTTACGGACTAGCCTGTGGAGAGTCATCCCTTCGGGATTTAAACGTCCACAACTCCCTCAAACCTTCATGCCCTTCAATCCCTTCATGGTGCCCCCCCACTCAACCCTTTCCCTCTAAACCAATCCCTTCATCATCAACATCTCCACAGCCAAAACACCCCCACCCAAAGCAACCCCAAAACCCTCCCCCAAAAAACTTCATGCCCTTCAATCTCTTCATGGTGAACCCCCTCAACCCTTGACCGCAACCCACTGCCCACTGACTTTTGACCATTCCCCACTGACTATTGACCATCCCGCCCCGCCCAGCGCCTCATTTCAAAAAAAGAACTCCCACTTCATTTCCGAAGCTTGACGGTCGCAGGGAATTGTTATATCGGATATCTCTTATCCTTTATTGTGAACATCTATAGCTATGCCCACCCTTATTTCCATTAAGTTAACTCTTTCATTTCCCATATCTTTTTTATGGGTTTGGGCAGAGGCTTGGGCATGAGTGCGATTATCATTTTATTGGTGGTGAGCCTTATGCTTGCTCTCTGTTTTTTAGCCGCATTCTTGTGGTCAGTGCACAAAGGTCAGTTTGATGACCCTGTGACACCGGCTCTGAGAATGCTACACGACGACGAAACTTCTTCACACGCGAAAACCGTGTCTGAACCCATCGAAAAGGAACCCTCATTATGAGCCAAGTGGAAACCTTCCGCTACGACAACCGTATTGTACGCGACTTTGCCTTCGCCTCCGTCATTTGGGGAGTCGTAGGTATGCTGGTCGGCCTGATCATTGCTTTGCAATTGGTCATCCCCGCCCTCAACCTCGGGCCCTACCTGAGCTTTGGTCGCTTACGCCCTCTCCATACCAACGCCGTCATCTTTGCCTTTGTGGGAAATGCCATTTTCATGGGGGTTTACCATTCCACACAACGCCTCTGCAAAGCACGAATGTTTAGCGATGTGTTGGGTCGCATCCACTTTTGGGGCTGGCAGCTCATTATTGTCCTCGCTGCCATCTCCTTACCTGCCGGTAAAACCACCACCAAAGAATACGCCGAACTCGAATGGCCCATTGATATTCTCATCACCTTGGTGTGGGTCGTCTTTGCCATCAACTTCTTCGGAACCCTCTGGCGCCGACGTGAACGTCATATGTACGTGGCCCTATGGTTCTACATTGCCACCATTATGACCGTGGCCGTTCTCCACATTTTCAACTCCCTGGAAGCCCCAGTCACCTTGATGAAAAGTTACTCGGTTTACGCCGGTGTTCAAGATGCGCTGGTACAATGGTGGTACGGGCACAATGCCGTGGCCTTCTTTCTCACCACCCCCTATTTGGGATTGATGTATTATTACCTGCCCAAAGCCGCCAATCGTCCGGTCTTTAGTTATCGCCTGTCGATCATTCACTTCTGGGCCCTCATTTTCATCTATATCTGGGCTGGACCTCACCATTTGCTGTTCACCGCGCTGCCTGACTGGGCACAAAGCTTGGGCGTGGTTTTCTCATTGATGCTGATTGCACCGAGTTGGGGCGGAATGCTCAATGGATTGCTCACCCTGCGTGGTGCATGGGATCGGGTTCGGGAAGAACCCGTACTGAAATTCTTGGTTGTCGGCCTCACCGCATACGGTATGGCCACCCTCGAAGGTCCGCTGCTCGCCATCAAATCTGTAAATGCCATTTCGCACTATACCGACTGGACCATTGCCCACGTTCACGTAGGCGCCCTCGGCTGGAATGGTTTTATGACCTTTGGTATTCTGTATTGGCTGATTCCCGTGCTCTATCGCACCGAACTCTACAGCAAAAAATGGGCAAATATCCATTTCTGGATTGGCCTCACCGGTATCCTCATTTATGTCGTTCCTCTTTATTGGGCCGGCGTGACCCAGAGTCTGATGTGGAAACAATTCACCGAAGAAGGCGTGTTGGCTTACCCCAACTTCCTCAGTACCGTCACCAACATCATACCGTTTTACGCCATGCGTGCCGTCGGAGGATGTCTCTACCTGGGCAGTACCATTTTCATGGCGCTCAACCTCTGGAAAACCATCCAAAAAGGTGATTTCGAAGCCGAAACCGAAGCCTCTGCTCCGGCCCTGCGCGATCAGCCCATGCCTAGCGCAGAATACGAAGCTCACGCCTACAAACATCGTAAGCTGGAACGTCTGCCTTTGATCTTCACCATCCTGAGTACCGTCGCCATTTTGATTGGCGGTATTGTGGAATTGGTCCCCTTGTACTTGATCAAATCCAACGTGCCCACCATTGCATCGGTCACCCCCTACTCTCCGCTGGAGCTGGAAGGACGAGACCTCTATATTCGCGAAGGCTGTGTACAATGTCACTCCCAAATGGTCCGACCTTTCCGTTCGGAAACGGCACGCTACGGCGATTATAGCAAAGCGGGTGAATTCGTGTTTGACCATCCCTTCCTCTGGGGTTCCAAACGTACCGGACCCGATCTCGCCCGTGAAGGGGTCATCGGCCGGAGCCATTCTTGGCATTACCTGCATATGGCCAATCCACGATCAACCTCTCCAGGATCCATTATGCCGGATTACCCCTGGTTGTTGAGCAACAAACTCCGCACCAAAGACACCGCGAAAAAAATCACCGTCATGAAACAACTGGGCGTGCCCTACCCCATGTACTTTGAAGAAATCGCGGTTACTCGTCTCTACGAACAAGCGGAAGAAATTGCAGCGGAACTTCGCCTGCAACTCCCCGACCAAGCCGAGGAAATCATGGCCGATCGCGAAATCATCGCGTTGATTGCCTATCTGCAACGCTTGGGTGTGGATGCGACCAAAGAAACCCCCTTCGAGGAGGAACTCTAATGTATAAGGACGTCCTCAGAGCCATCTCAGGTATTGGGATCTACCCCATTATCTCTTTGGTTATTTTTGTATTATTTTTCACCACCGTCTTTTTGTGGATGTTCTTTATTCGCAAATCACATGCCGAACACATGGCGGCATTACCTCTTCACGACGGAAGCGCTGAACCTCAGGAATTAGGAGAGCCCCATCATGGCTAAATATGACGAAACAGTCGTTTCCGAACACGACGGCATTCAAGAACTCGACAACCAATTGCCCCGTTGGTGGGTGATCCTCTTCAAATCCAGCATCGTCTTTGCCGTGCTGTATATGCTGTGGTTCCATGTCCTCGGGCTTGGAGACGGCCAAGAACAAAAATATGCAACTCTGAAAGCCCAAGCGGAAGCTGCCCAAGCGGCCCGTCAATCTGACCTGATTGCCAGCATGGATTTGAGCAGCCCCTCCTCTCTCGCCGAAGTCGTCAATGAAGGAAGCAACATCTATCAAGCCAACTGCGCAAGCTGCCACCACAGCACCGCCCGCGGACTGATCGGCCCCAACTTAACCGATGCCTATTGGATTCATGGTGCAGACTTTGAAGACAACATGCAGGTCATTTCCAAAGGTGTACTCTCCAAAGGAATGCAAGCCTGGGAATCCAGCCTCTCCTTGCGTCAACGCCACGCTGTCGCCAGTTACCTCTACAGTATTCGTGGCAGTAATCCGCCTGACCCCCGCGCACCAGAAGGTGAGCTGATCGAAGGCAGTGATTCACCCAGCTACGATCTGTAAATTGAAGGATCTGCCTCTTCAGGCAGATCCAACGTCCCCCCCAATACCCCGTGTGAACACATGAGTAATTCCCCCGAAAATTTTAGAGACACCATACCTACTGCAGATGCGCAAGGCCGCCGGATATGGATGTATCCTCGCAAGCCTCCCACGGGTAAAGCGAGTGCTCCAAATGCACCGGATTATTACAAATTACGCACCTGGCTCTCTTGGGTTTTATTGTTCATCTTGGTTATCGGCCCCTTTGTCAAAATCGCCGGCAACCCCTTGCTGATGATGAACATTGTGGAGAGAAAATTCTCTATTTTCGGCATCATGTTCTGGCCTCAAGACTTCTACCTCTTTGCCTTAGCCATGATCACCGGCTTTGTAATGGTTGTATTTTTCACCGCCGCCTGGGGACGTATCTGGTGCGGATGGCTCTGTCCGCAAACCGTATTGATGGAAATGGTTTTTCGTAAAATTGAATATGCGATTGAAGGCGATGCCCGCGATCAACAAAAACTCAATGAATCACCATGGACCCAGGAAAAGATCACCAAAAAAGCGATCAAACATGGCATCTTCTTTGCCCTCTCCTTTGTGGTGGCCAATTTACTGCTTGGCTATATCATCGGCGGCGAAGCCCTTATCGATTTGATTACGGATCCCCCCACCCAACACGGGGCAGGGTTTCTTTTTCTCTTATTGTTTACCGGACTTTTCTACAGCATCTTCGCCCGTTTCCGTGAACAAGCCTGTACCTTCATCTGCCCCTACGGTCGTTTTCAATCCGTACTCTTGGATGAAAATTCTTTGGTGGTGGCCTATGACCATGTTCGTGGCGAAAAACGTGCTCGCAAACTTAAAGGCGAAAGCTGGGAAGAACGTCTCTCTATCGGCAAAGGAGATTGCGTCGATTGCGGCTTGTGCGTCACCGTTTGCCCCACCGGCATCGACATACGCAACGGCACCCAAATGGAATGTGTCAATTGCACCAACTGCATCGATGCCTGCAATTCCGTCATGCATAAAGTTAAACGCGACCCCGGTCTCATTCGCTTTGCCTCCATGAACCAAATTGAAGGCAAAAGTAAAAAACTGCAGTTCACTCCCCGTCTCAAAGCCTACGGCATCTTGATGGGCGCATTGTTCTTGCTGCTCAGCGGACTCCTTATCGCACGCGACGCTGTTGATATGACCCTGCTACGAGTACGCGGGACCCTGTTCCAAGAATTACCCAATGGCGATGTGACCAACATGTTCGAGGGACAATTCATGAACAAAACCGGACGGGAAATGGATGGTGTACTCGAACTGCTCAATGTGGAAGGACAACTCTTATACAGCGACCAACATCTCAGCTTACTCCCTCAAGAAGAAACCTCCACCATCTTAGTGGTCACCCTTAGTCCCGACCAACTCCGCGGTAAAGAAACCAAAGTGAAAATTGGACTTAGAGCCGATGGCAAAATCGTGGACACCCAAACCACCACCTTCCTCTCTCCCGGGAGGAAACGATGAAACTGAAGCTCAACCCTTGGCCCATCGGGCTTATTCTCTGGTTTGCATTCCTCATCATTGTTTGCGTAGTGTTTGTCATCAAATCTCTGGGCATGAATCATGATTTGGTCAGTAGTGATTACTACGCCCAAGCCCTCAATCACGACCAACATCAAGCCGCTCTTGCCCGTGCTCATAACCTGGAAAATCCCCCCCGGGTCGAAATCGATGAAGCCAACAGTCGACTGATTATTCACCTTCCTCCCACCGTAAAAGGGGGACTCTTGAATCTCTATCGCCCCTCCGATGCCGGCATGGATTTACATGACATTCCATTACAAGAAGGTGTCCCCTCCGTGCTCTCCACTGAAGCGATCTATCCAGGACGCTGGCAAGCCAAGATCACCTGGCAAGATCAAGGACTCGACTATTACTTTCAGGAGGACCTGTTTATTCCATGATTAGTTTCATTTCCATGGGAGAAGCCCTTACCTTGGGTGCCGTTACCAGCCTACACTGCATGGGCATGTGTGGCCCATTGGCGCTGGCATTACCCTCTGATAAAAAAGCCTCAAAACTCAAACATGCCGTAGGACGCCTGATCTATAATCTCGGTCGGGCCATCACCTACGCCATCATGGGTATTTTTGCAGGCGCACTCGGGAAAAGCCTCCAATTATACAACCTCCAAAATACCGTTTCCATCCTGTTTGGTGTGTTGTTACTGGCCTCCGTATTTCTATCCGCCAAACACATGCCGGCGTGGGTGATCCGCTTTTTCTATAAACCCATTCAACGCGCACTCGGCCGCATCCTTAAACGCGGAAGTTTCTTGGGACTTTTTCAAATTGGACTCTTAAACGGACTGCTTCCATGCGGCATGGTTTACGCGGCCTTGACCTTAGCCTCCTTGCATTCCGGAGCCATCGAAGGCGCTACCTTTATGTTCCTGTTTGGACTCGGCACCCTCCCCCTTATGTTTGCACTTTCTTTGGGCGGACTCTCTTTACGCACCCCCAAACTGCAACCCATTTTAAATCGCGTCATCCCGACCGTCACTTTTATCGTCGCTGTCTTATTAATTTTGCGCGGCTTGTCCCTTAACATTCCTTTTATCAGCCCCGACCTTTCCGCAGGCGGAAGCTGTTGCCATTAATTTACTCAACCGGAGCCCCTCATGCTACTTACTAAAACTACAGAAATCGCTATTCAATGTCTGGTGTTGCTCTCCAGAATGCCGAAAGGCACCTTGATTACTCCACAACCTATCTCCCTCACCTTAGGATCCTCTGAGAGTTATACCTCCAAAATCCTACGGACCCTCGCCAAAGCCGACCTGCTCGAATCACATCGTGGTGCCAGTGGCGGATTCTCTTTGGCGCGCGACTCCAAAGACATCACCCTTCTCGAAGTGGTGGAAGCCTGTGAAGGTGCTATTATTGGCAACCATTGCCGTGAGTTCCCTGATCCCAATATGGTTAAACGTACCTGTGGATTTCATCAGGCCATGGTCGAATTCCAAGAAGGCGTTAAAACCCTGCTCCGCAAATGGAGTATCGATGACCTCGCCACCCGCCCCCTTTCTGATTCCAAAGATGCACCCGACTGCAAATTGCGTCGCATTCTCGATGCCGAAAAGTCCATCCCCGTCCGGGGCAGCCTTCTCAATCAACCCAGCATCAAATCACTGAAATAATCTCCATCAATCTCTTCCCTCTCCCAGCCCCTTGCTTCTGCAAGGGGCTTTTTTGATTTACCCTCCACATATCCCACTCAACAACCCCCAAACGCCTTGCCCCATCCATAAATAAGTCAAGGTCGCAGGCAACATCCCCAAAAATGTGGCGATCACAAAGGTATGAGCAGGAATACGACTCAGCCCCAGCATCCAATTGATGGGCGGAAACAGATAAAATATTAATCGCAATAGCAATACCGTCGTGAAGGCATGAGTTTCTAAACGACGTTCAAATTTCATAATTTTGGCAGGAATCATGGGCGCAAGTTTAGCCTGAAAACCCAAACGGGCAGCGCCATACCCTAAACAGGAAGCACCCAACCCTCCCGTCACACAAAGTAAAAATGCCACAGGAAATGACCATAAAGTTGCCGCGGGCACGATAAACAATATCGGGGGAACCCCCACAGCCCCCACCACCATCATACACAGCAGATATCCCAACCCAAACCAAACACCATAAGCCTTCAACCTCTCAAGCTCTGGCAACAGCGCGTAGGACTCAGACCACGCATATCCCCCCCACAACAAGAGGAACATCAGTCCCACGAGCATATATCGTCGAGGTGGGCATTTCATTCGAAGCTGGCCCTGCAGCGGTAGCGTTGACAATCCCTCAAGATGTCATCCCCCAAGCCGTAAGAAAAGTCGTAGGGATGTATTCCGATCCTCAGGGGCCCCTTCCCCCTCGAAAATCGACGATTCCAGCCATTAAACAGACGCAGAAAACAACGCCGAAAATTTGTATCCGCTTCGTATCCCACTAAGGGACACTTTTCAAACCGTTGTGCTTGCGGTAAATAGATCCCTCGCAAAGTCTCGACCGATGTGAAGGGCAGCTGCTGCAACGCTTCTTGAGACAGCTTCCCCAAAGCCCAAGCCGGAGGCACATAATGTCGGGGAGAGGGTAAATCATGCAATGCAAACCAGTCATAATTCCGTTGCATCAACTCCAGAATTTCTTCACTCCGCAAAGACAAATGCTCCGCCACATAACGCGAAATACACATCCCATGAATCTGATGTTTGAAGCTTTTCCGTTCTTTCACAGCATGGAACCACCCATGTCCCGCAAGCACATGTCCCCGATCAACCCAATTGCGTAAACGCAGGAGATGCGCCGCTTCCCAGGCACGCCCAGGAATCACCAACAACATCACCGAGTGCACCCCTACGGCATCCAAGCGACTTAATATATCTCCCACCTGCCCTAAGGTTTCGGGAGCCACATCGTGAATCGAAATGTGCGCGGGCCTATTTTCAGTACTCATCGCGTCCTCACTTCAGCAAACACATCCAACCAGCCCTGCATCGTTTGAGCATTCATATCAACTGTAGCCGCATGCGCCTTGCGCGCACTTTCGCACAATACGGAGGTAGGTTGCTCTTGTAAACGGCGCAACGCATCCGCCACCGTTTCCCCTTCCCGGATCACCCACAACCCCGCAGCCAAATCGGGCCATTGTAAAATCCCACAAGTTTCTGAAACCAACATTAAGCGTCCCCGTGCCATCACCTCTAATGCAATGGAACCAAAAGATTCATGCTTCGAAGGAAGCACCACCACATCCGCAGCATCAATTTCCGCCAATAACTGCTCCCGACTTAACCAACCCAGTAAGTTCAGGTGGGGAAGATCCTGCGCTTTCTCCTCAAGCTCTTTCATCAACGGTCCGTCACCCGCAATGTTAAAGGTCAACTCCGGCAATTCCGCAGCCGCATCCGCCACTCTCATCACCCGTTTTTCTTTGGCCAAACGCCCAGCAAACAATACCGTTTTTATTTCCCCCCGAAAAGGAATCAGGGGCTTCTCAACCAAGGGACGGGCAATCGACGTGCCCATCACCCGCACCTTTTGGGCACCCAGTGACAGCGCTTCTTCTTTCATTTCTTCTGTGTTCACCACCACACAATCCGCATGCCGAAACATCACCCGACTGGCCCGCTTCAAATACCACGCACTCAACTTGCCAAAACGGCCCTGCCAATAAAGGGTGGCCAACTTATTTAAAGAGGTATGATACCCAAAAATCAACGGGATGTTTTTGTGACGAGCCACCAGTCGCGCCAGTAACGCAAAAGGCCCCAAAGTAGGTGCAATCAAAATTGTGGGACGCTCTTTTTTCACCTGACGCAATATCGGTATCACATTAGGCAAATATAAATGCTGGGAGTGATCTCCTGGTAAGGGAATAGAGATTCTATTTTTTTTGAAAATACAATTAGCCCGCGCTGGAATCATTTCCACATGTCCCAGTTCTTGCTCCAGATGCTCCATCAAATCATGATAATAGGTCCCCACACCATTTCGTTGCGGCACCGCATCTGACAAAATCATCACCCGCGCTCCAGCGCTACCCTCCGATCTATTCATAAGCCCTCCCCTTGCAAGGTAGATACAGTCATCGGAAAATTCTGACGCAAATCCTCTTCATCCACCTCATAATCCGCTAAGTTGTAGTGATGCCGACTTTGAAAGGTTTTGGAGCTCTCCGCCCGCTTGCGTAAGCTCTCCTGATAAGGTTCAGAAACCTGAAGCCCCAGTTTCGATGTAAATAACCCAAATACGGCTTCCAATGACATTTTGATTTCCTGATGCGATACCACCACCACTTGACCATCATCACTCTTCGGGATCTGATCATTTAACACCTGGTAGTGTGCGCGCATATTGTTTAAAAGAACCGTGTGCATTTCCTGCGCATGCGTCTCTGCAAAAAATCCACGTTGCGCCAGATCAGCGGTGCTCAACATAGACGGCACTGTCTCAAACGGACTTCGCATACAGATCACATACCGGGCATCAGGAAAGAACTCGGGCAACAAATCCAACCATGAACTGAAAGAGGCATTCTTCGACAGCAGCGTCAACCCGGATCCGTGCACATACAATTGCTTCTGCAAACATCTCCGATACAGCGCCAAACTTTCCCGTCGATAGTTGTCCGACATTTCAGCAGATCCCGGCAATAAGCGTCGGAAACCTTTCCACGAAGGAAAGGCCAACATCACGCCACTACAGCGCAACCAGGGCTGAAGCGCATAGTAATCTTCCTCGGGCTCCTTTAAAGATCCGGGATGGGTTTGAGAAAACTGCTGAACCGCTCTTTTTTCTAAAAAATCAAAAGTGCGTGACAAAGGACGTCCCATCCGTCGATCCAAGTAACTCAGTCCCCGGAACAGCTTTTTTTGCAAGATGCTCGCTGCAAAAAACAGCTCCCAGGCTGAAGCCGTAGCATACTGCGATGAGCTTTCGGCCAACTGACGATGCAAATACGTGGTGCCCGAACGTGGCGGCCCCAAGACAAACACGGGCGATCGAATTTCGATGTGATGATACCTTGGAAAACACAACTCATCCAAGGCCAAACAAAGTTGCGTCAGACACTGCCACAACACCAACAACGGAGAACACAGCAACAACCAACAAGCCCGAGCAACAGGACGCTTGTAAACACCTTTAAAAAGAGCCCCCCACTCGGCAATCAAAAGCGCAATAACATCCCACAGACTCTGTAGTGACAGTCGCATAAAAGAGGAACGTGAAAACGGTAGAGGAGACGAAGAAGTCATTAACCCGTATTGATACGACGACCTCCACCCGGAGAAAACTTCTTTCGTGTTAGAAAGCCGATAGCACTTTATGCGTTCTGATTAACCCAACTCTTTCCCCACAACTTTCCGAAACTCGGAAGTTAAAAATATATCCATTCCGAACTTAGGAAACCCGCTTCATAAAAAAATCTCACAATATTTCGCCTGAAATGGTGTTATAAAAGCTATACTTAACTTAAATATACACCTTTTATGATTTTTCCTATGTGCCGCAGCCTCTCCATTCTCTTGCTCATTTTCCTTTCCGGACTTCTCCGGGGTCTGACCATTGAAGGATACAGCGCCACCAGCAATGATCGTTTTGCCAATGATCCCTCCTTCATTGCAAATAGCTTCGACCTCTCCGGCGTGGCCATCAGTAGTGACGGCAAATGGGCCACCATGATCAGTCCCAATGTGTTTCTGACCGCCAATCATTATACGCCGGGAACAGGACAAACCCTGACCTTTTACCAAACAAATGATCCCAGTGGCCCTTCAGTTACCCGCACCGTTAACAGTACACAACTACGCATAGGCAGCTCCGACCTGCGACTAGTGACCTTGGATATTCCGCTACCTGAAGGGTATACGTTTTATACCGTGGAAACGCGCCCCATCAATAATTATTGGGGTCAATACGGGAATGAAGAACATTTCCATTTGGGCCGTTCTCCGGGGAACTATGCCACATCACGTGATATTGGCGTTGGAAAAAATGTGGTCGATATTCGATACAGCAATAGAGTCATCTCATCTCCTCAAGCATCAGGACCCGCCATTGAATGCAAAAAAGATTCAGGAAATGATGCTATTCCATACGAAACGTATGCCGTGGGCGGTGACTCCGGTGCTCCGCTCATGATTGATAATAACGGAACACTAAAATTAATTGGTATTTCCTGGTATCAAACCACCACAACTGAAGATGAAGTCACATCCCCCTACTCCACTGGATTTTCGCCAGTGGGAGACTACCATGACGATATCGATGACTTTCTCGATGATTATTCTCTGCCCTTTCAACCGCTCGCTCCAGAAAATTTTGCAGCCATTCGAATCAGTGACACCCAGATCAACCTGAGCTGGACCGATGCCTCCGAGGTAGAAACGGATTATAACTTAACCAGAGCAGAGAGCGCCGACGGTCCCTGGACCGAAATCGCCAGCATCTCAGCCGACAGCGAAAGTTATCAGGACCTCAGCGCCTCTGATACGGACCTCTACTATCGTTTAGTCGCCCGAAATCTAAAAGACATCACGTCCTACTCCGACTCGGATGGTGTGGAAATATCTGTCCTCACACCCTACAGCATCTGGGCCGCCCAATACGATTGGCAAGGCGCAGATCAAAGCCCCACCGGAGACGCCAACAATGATGGCATTCAAAACTTGCTGGCTTACAGCATGAATCTTTCTCCTCTGGACACCCTCCCTACAGACGCCCTCCCCACCCTCGAAGTCTCCACAACTTATATCGATTATTCTTACCGCATAAATACTGAGGCCACCGAACTCAGCTACAGCCTGATCTCCTGTAATGATCTGCTTGATCCTGATTGGCAACCGGTTCAAGTCAACGGCACAACCATCACCGAAACCATCGTCGCAGACCGGATCCGAATCCGCATGCAGGCAGATCAACTCCTCTTCCCCCTTTATTTCAGACTTCAAGTTCAATGACCCCGCACGCTACTTCTTTGGAATCCCCCCACACTCCTCCCAGAGTTTTCCCGCTTCATTCTGGACAAAAGAACGCCTCAGCGTAAATTATGCATAGGTCTTCATTTGATTCATCCCCTTCCCTTCCTTCAAGATGTCACTAGAATTCAAACCAGATGTTTCAAAAAAAATTGTGTATTCACGTGCCTGGGGAAAATTAACAGCTGATGAACTTACCGACCATGTCCACGCCATCAACACTCTATTTGCGCAAGAGGAAATAAACTCAGACTGGGCTCAAATTTTCGATTGCTCAGAAGTCACCGCTGTTGCAAAAAATCCCAGCAACCTCATCCGGAACTTGGTTTTAAACAATCCTTGGCCTGCGGAGGCTGCCCGGGCGATCATTTCCAACTCCCCTCTTACCTTCGGATTTTCCCGCATGTATCAAATGCTGGGAGGAGAGTCCCTTCGCCATCTCAAAGTGGTTCATACCCTCGAAGAAGCGGAAACACATATCGAGCAACTCCGACGAGAAAGCCTGCAGAGCACGGAACCTTGTATAGAT
Organism: Kiritimatiellota bacterium B12222; assembly: GCA_029719485.1. Classification (GTDB taxonomy): domain Bacteria; phylum Verrucomicrobiota; class Kiritimatiellia; order SS1-B-03-39; family UBA6053; genus UBA6053. Next base: position 4,327,690 of record CP120722.1, read on the forward strand.
TCTCATAAAAAAGTACCTGAATAATTGTAATTTTCATCTCCGAGGGCCTAATCCCCCATTTTTCATGGGGATTAAAAACAGCCTAAAATATAGCGCTTTCAGCTTTTGCAACAAAACTTCATCCCATATCTTGACAATCTCTACTAAACTCATAGAGATACTGCACTATGATATCGAAGAAATGCACATATGCCCTAAAAGCGGTCTTGGTTTTGGCCCGGAACCATGGTGGTTCCCCCATGACCATTCATCAAATTGCCAAAGATGAAGACATCCCACCGCGTTTTCTAGAAGCGATTTTGCGCGATTTAAAACAAAATGGTCTCACCGATTCCATCCGCGGAAAAGACGGAGGCTATCGTCTCAGTCATCCCCCTCGGGAGGTCACCATTGGACAAGTCGTCCGCGCCGTAGAAGGCCCTTGGTTTCCATCTGAAGAAGACAGCCCCCGCGATGTCCTTTTTCCCATTTGGAAAGATGCCAGCAATGCACTGCATCAGGTATTAGATGGCAAAAATTTTGAAACCCTGATCGCCGAACAGGATAAACTTCACGGCGGAACCATTCACAACTACTCTATTTAACCTCCTTCTCAGCAACTTTTATGAACGAACACATTGATTTAACTGAAGCCAACGCCGCCCTCGAAGATGCCTCCCCTGCAGAAATTTTGCAGTGGGGTGCCGACGTCTCCAATGGTGGCATCATCATCTCCACCAACTTTCGCCCTTACGAAGCTGTGCTCCTGCACATGGCCGTACAACAGGTGCCGGATATTCCCGTACTGTGGGTGGATCATGGCTACAACACACCCGGCACCTATAAATGCGCCGAAGAAACCATCGCCAAACTCAACTTAAATGTAAAACTCTACATCCCCGCACGCACCGCGGCCCATCGGGATACCGTAAATGGCGGCATTCCTACCTTGGACAATCAGGAACTGCATGATGCGTTCACCGAAGAAGTGAAATTGGAACCTTTCCGCCGCGGCTTAGACGAATTGGAACCCACCGTTTGGCTCACCGCTCTGCGTCGGGTACAAAACCCCAACCGGGAAACCATGCCCATCGTTGACAAAACAGCCGATGGCGTGCTCAAGCTTTCTCCCGTCCTCGCATGGACAGATGAACAGATGCAGGCCTACATCGATGAGCACGAATTACCCAATGAATTCAACTATTATGACCCCACCAAAGTTCTCGAAAACCGGGAATGTGGCTTGCACCTCGGTTCCGGCAAGATATAAGTACCCCCTTACCCTACAAGACTATGAGCCAATACAAACTATCCCATTTAGAATTACTCGAAACTGAAGCTATCCACGTGATGCGTGAGGTTGCCGCTGAATTTGAACGTCCCACCTTGATGTTCAGCGGAGGCAAAGATTCCATCGTGATGCTTCGTCTCGCAGAAAAAGCATTTAGCCCCGGCAAAATTCCTTTCCCATTGCTGAATGTGGATACGGGTCATAATTTTCCCGAATTGAATGAATTCCGTGACCGTCGTGCAAAAGAACTGGGCGCCAAACTGATTGTGCGTACCGTGGAAGATGCCCTCGCCAAAGGAATCGCGACTCAAACCCCCGGCGAATTGAGTCGTAACCGTCTTCAGATCCCCACCCTCTTGGCTGCGATTGAAGAATTCCAATTCGATGCCGCCCTCGGTGGTGCACGTCGCGACGAAGAAAAGGCCCGCGCCAAAGAACGTTTCTTCTCTTTCCGGGATGAATTCGGTCAGTGGGAACCTAAAAAACAACGCCCCGAACTCTGGAACATCTACAATGGTCGCGTCCAACCCGGCCAAAACATGCGGGTTTTCCCCATCTCCAACTGGACGGAAGCGGATATTTGGGAATACATCGGTCAGGAAAAACTGGATCTGCCTCACATCTATTTTGCCCACGACCGCGAAGTCGTACGTCGTAAAGGTCAATGGCTGCCTGTCAATGATCTGCTTCCTCCCAAAGAGGGCGAAGAGGTCAAAACCTTGAAAGTTCGTGTACGTACCATCGGCGATATCATGACCACCGGATGTATCGAATCGGATGCCAGTGAAATTAAAGACATTCTCGCCGAAGTCGCCTCCGCTCGGGTAACCGAACGTGGCGGACGTGCCGACGATAAGGTCTCAGAAAGCTCCATGGAAGATCGTAAACGCGAAGGCTACTTTTAAGCGTAAGCTATGATGCGACATTTCAGGGCTCCGAAGTGAGCCTTGAAATCTCACCGTTCCCTACGTGAACCCTCCCCTCAAAAATCCCCCTCCCCCTATTTTCAAATGACTGACAACACTCAACTAATGCGTTTCACCACTGCCGGCTCTGTCGATGACGGTAAAAGTACCCTCATCGGACGCCTGCTCCATGACTCTAAATCTATTTTCGAAGACCAATGGGAATCCCTCGAACGCTCTGCCGATTTGGCAGGGGGCAGCGAAGTAAATCTCGCCAACCTTACCGACGGTCTCCGCTCCGAACGCGAACAAGGCATCACCATTGACGTCGCTTACCGTTATTTCGCCACCCCCCGTCGTAAATTCATCATTGCCGACACACCCGGGCACGTTCAATACACCCGTAACATGGTAACCGGTGCCTCCACCGCCAACATGGCCTTGGTACTCATCGATGCCCGGAACGGCGTAGTAGAACAATCCAAACGTCACGCCTACATCAGCAGTCTCTTGGGCATTCCTCACATGACCGTGTGCATCAACAAAATGGATTTGGTCGATTATAGCGAAGAACGCTTCCGGGAAATTCGTGAACAATTTTATGAATTTGTGCCCCAGTTGGATATTCGCGACATCACCTTCATTCCAATCAGTGCGCTCAAAGGCGATAACGTGGTCTCCGAATCTGAACACATGCCCTGGTACCATGGACCTACCCTGTTAAGCCACTTGGAAGATGTGTATATTGCATCCGATTGGAACCTGAAAGATTTCAGAATGCCCGTGCAATACGTGATTCGCCCTCATACCGATGAACATCATGATTACCGTGGCTTCTCAGGTCAAATCATTGGTGGCACCATCAAAGTGGGTGACGATATTGGTGTACTCCCCAATGGCGCACGCAGCAAAGTCAAATCCATCATCACCCATAAAGGCCCTGCGGATTACGCTTTCTGCCCTCAATCCGTTTCGATCGAATTGGAACACAATATCGACATCAGTCGTGGTGATACCTTGACCGCCTTGGACAACCTGCCCTACACCACCCAAGACCATGACGCACACCTCTGCTGGATGCATGAAAAGGGCTTACAATTAGGTAAAAAATACCTTATCAAACACGGTTCACGCACCACCAAAGTGGTCTTCAAAGAATTGGTTAATCGAATTGATGTAGAAACCTTGGAAGAGGTCAACGCCCCTACAGAACTTAAACTCAATGATATTGGTCGGGTGAAATTCAAGACCATGTCTCCATTGGTGTACGATGCCTATAAAAAGAATCGGTACATTGGCGGATTTGTGATTATTGATGAAGCCAGCAACGATACCGTTGCCGCCGGCATGCTCCGCTCTCCCGAAAAAGCTCAGCCAGTACCCGACTTCACCGATTACGCCATTTAAACCCATGACCCAACGCGCTCCTCTCCGCATCTACTCCCGCAGCAGCAAACTTGCACGCCTGCAAGTAGATGAGGCACTGCCCTCCCTTCAGTCAGTGCTTCCGGAGGCGGAGTTTGTCGTCGAAAACATGACCACCATCGGTGATCATGACCTCAAGACGCCACTCACTGACGCCTCGATTCCCGCTGACTTTTTCAGTCGGGATCTCGACCAAGCCCAACTTGATGGCAGGGCAGACTTGGTCATACACAGCGCCAAAGATCTCCCCGTTCCCCTGACCAAAGGGCTGGTCATCGCCGCCATGTTGCCCGCGCAAGATACCCGGGACGCCCTGGTCATTCGCGAAGGGGTTGATCTCAGCCAAGGCGGGGTCATCGGCACCAGCAGCCCCACCCGTGAGGCCGCCATGCGGGTGCTCTACCCTCAAACCACTTTTCAGTCGATTCGGGGAGATATTGGCCAACGCTTGACACAACTCGACGAAGGGAAATACGATGCCGTCATTATCGCGGGCTGCGCCCTACAACGCTTGGGCCTCGAAGACCGTATTACCCACTGGCTCGATTACGAAACCACACCTTTACAAGGCCGCTTGGCCATCACCGTTCGACACGACCGCACAGATCTCATCCAAGCCCTGCGCGCCATTGATGTCCGTCAGCAATCCGGACTGGTCGCCATGGTCGGTTGCCCTGCCGATGCCCGCATGCTCGGCGGACTCGCACGCGCTCTCATCGAAGCCGCCGACATCATTCTACACGACCGCCTCATCCCCAAAGAGGTTCAAGACTTGTTAGGAGAACGTGGCGAGTATGTGGGCAAAAAAGGTCACGCTCATTCCACCACCCAACCCCACATCCATAGACGCATTTTACACGAAGCCGAACAAGGAAAGTTGGTCGTGCGCCTCCATGGGGGCGAACCCGGTATTCTCGGACACTTGGGCGAAACCCTCGACTTTTGTCAGGCATGGCATCTGCGCACCGAAGTCGTGCCCGGTATCTCCGCAGCTCTGCTCACCGCCGCCCGCGCCCAATGTAGCCTCACCCATCGCACGGAAGGCCGCTCCATCACCTTTCTTAGTGGACATAAAGGTCTTCAGGATCACGACCCCGCCGCCCTCTCCCCTGAGCATGGCAACCTCGCGATTTATATGGGCGTTCGCGACATCGCAGCCTCTCAACAGCGACTCACAGAAGCCGGATGGCCCGCAAACTCCCCTGTAACTGCAGGCATTCGACTCGGCAGCCCTCAAGAACGCTTCATCCTCAGTACCCTTGAAAAAATACCCGAAGAAAACTTAGAGTCTCCCGCGGTTTTGCTGGTGGGCCCCCGAAGCCATAAACCCTGCTACACCTTATTCACCGGTACCGACCCTGCCAAATTCCTCAAGCATGGTCCCTTGCTACACCTCCCCATGATCGCGCTCACTCCTCGACCACTCGCGGAACGGGCCACGTGTTTACAACAAAACCTTCCCCACTGGCAGGGACTTATTTTCCCATCCAGCCCCGCAGTAAAATGGGTCATGGAAGCACTCCTCCACTTCGGAGATGCCCGCGCACTGGCCGGAAAAAAAATCTTAGCCGTCGGCCCCCTCACTGCAAAAACTTTGGCAGAGTACGGACTCAAAGCTGATGCCGTTCCCGCGGGCTTTGGAGGCGCCGCCGCCTTAGCCCAAAATCCTCATTTAACTCCAGGACGCTACGCATACCTTTGCTCCAACGCCTCCCCAGTGGCCACCCGACAACAAGCATTCGAAGGCACAGGCATTGAACTCGACCCACACATTTTCTACGAAAATCATCAAGTTCCCACCACCCAACTCCCGGAACTCGATTTTGAGCGCGTGCTGTTCACCTCCAGCAGCACCGTACATGCCTACTTCACACAATTTCCTGAGGAAAAAAATCACCCCAGACAATGGCTTGCCGTCGGAACCTCCACCCTCGAAGCCTTAACCCACCACGGACAGACAGGCCTCATCATTTCTTAACCAAAAGAAATTTGCTTTAGCAGCATCTTCTGATCATGCTCTACCGATTATGCCTATTCTTCATCTCCATCGTGAAATCATTCATCTGAACAAACTGATTCTTCAGTTGGGCGGACATGTGGAAGAAAATTTACGTTTGGGCGTTCAAGCCATTCAGCAACGTGATGGCAGTCACAGCTCTCACATCATGAACGAAGATGTAGTGGTCGATTCTCTGGAAGTCAGGGTTGAAGAGGAGTGCCTGAAAATTTTGGCATTGCATCAACCCGTAGCCAGTGATTTACGCTACATCGTGGCCATCCTCAAAATCAATGTAGATTTAGAACGCATCGGAGACCTCGCCTCGAGTTTGGTACGAAACAGCTCAGACCTGATCAAAAACACAACACTTGCCATCCCCACACAAATTGCGGAAATGGCAGATTTAAGTCGTGAGATGTTACATCAGAGCTTGGATGCACTGGTCGCTCGCGATGTCATCAGCTGTCAGAAAATCCTCATGCAAGACAAACAAGTAGATCGCTTGTACATGGAGATCAAAACGTGGTTCAAAGCCGAAATGAGCAAAAGCCCTACCGCCACCGGCGCCTACTTGGACATCTACCTCACCGCTAAAAATCTGGAACGTATCGCAGACCATTCCTGCAATATTGCAGAAGACGTGATCTACTTGGTCACCGGCGAAATCGTCCGCCATCACGATGTAGATAAACTAGATTAACCCCTCGCTATAAATCCCCTTGCAAAAACCCAACAAGTCGTGGTAACTCTAGGAATGCCGCCAATCGATAGGCGGTACCACCCGAGGAGTCCCCATGAAAGAACAGACCGCCCAGTGTGCACATTGGCACGCTAGTATTCGCATTGTGATCAGCATTTTGCTGATTTGGTTTTTAGTCTCCTTAGGTTGTGGGGTTTTGTTCCGCGAATATTTAGACACCCATATGCCCACAGTCGGCGGCGCGCCCTTCGGGTTTTGGATGGCGCAACAAGGCTCCATCCTCTCTTTCATTGGACTCCTGCTCCTGTATCGATTTTTAATGAATCGCTTAGATAAAAAACACGGGTTGGAGGATGCGTCATGAGTCAGGAACTATGGAACTACCTCCTGATTGGTTTATCTTTCGCGATTTATATTGGAATTGCCCTCCGCTCCAAAGCCGGATCCACCGAAGACTATTATGTGGCGGGAGGCGGCGTATCTCCTTTTGCCAACGGTATGGCCACGGCCGCAGATTGGATGTCGGCCGCAACCTTTATTTCTATGGCAGGAGGCATTGCCGCTAGCGGATACAATGCGTCACGATTTTTAATGGGCTGGACGGGTGGATTCGTACTCCTCACCACCCTGATTGTCCCCTACCTCCGCAAATTCGGCAAAGTGACCGTCGTCGATTTTCTGGGCGACCGCTTCGATTCCACCACCGCACGTTTAGTCGGTGTGGTCTGCGCCATCTTTATTAGTATGACCTACATTATGGGTCAAATGCGTGGCGTGGGTTTGGTCTTTTCACGATTGTTTGAAATTGAAATCGCTACCGGCGTGCTTATCGGTGCGGCCATTGTCTTTTTCTACGCAGGTATCGGTGGCATGAAGGGGATTACCTACACCCAGGTGGCCCAATATGTAGTCATGGTCTTCGCCTACACCATTCCAGCCATATTCATCTCCCTTTTACTTACCGGCAATGTCATTCCTCAATTTGGATTGATTGGCACTTATACCAAAGAAGGTGCTGAAGTCGCGGTACCCTTGTTAGAAAAGTTAAATCAACTTAACGTGGATCTGGGCTTTGCCAAATACACGGATGGCAATCTGGACACCTTGGATATGTTCTGTATCACCGCCGCCCTTATGTTTGGCACCGCAGGCCTCCCCCACGTCATCGTCCGCTTCTTTACCGTAAAAAGTGTCAAAGCCGTTCGTACTTCAGCCTGCTGGACCTTGGCGTGTATCGCACTCATTTACCTGACCGCCCCGGCGATTGGCGCTTTCGCACGCGTGAACTTCATCAACGAAGTGAATCAATCCACCTACGAAGACGTACCCGAATGGTTCCATAATTGGGAAGATCGTGGACTCATCGCCTGGGTGGATAAAAATCAAGATGGCATTCTTCAACATCAATCTGGTGCAGTGTTTGAAGGGCGGGTACCCGAATTCAGCGATGAACGTGGCCTCTCTGGTGAACGCATAATCACCAATACCCTTACCGCCAACGCAAACGAAGTCTACTACGACCAGGACATCCTCGTCATGGCCAACCCCGAAATGGCAGGCCTCCCCCGTTGGGTGATCGCCTTGGTCATGGCCGGATGCGTTGCAGCAGCATTATCCACCGCGGCAGGCCTTTTGCTGGTGCTGTCCACCTCGATTTCACACGACTTAATGAAAAAAGTCCTCAAGCCAAACATGACAGATAAACAAGAAGTGCACTATGCACGACTTGCCTCATTTTTCTCTTTGGTGATCGCGGCCTATTTCGGTATCAATCCGCCCTCAGCAATTGTCGCTAAAACCGTGGCTTTCGCCTTTGGACTGGCCGCTTCATCCTTCTTCCCCACCATCCTCATGGGCATTTTCTTTAAACGCGTCAATAAATACGGCGCGATTCCTGGGATGGTTTGCGGCATCACCTTCACCTTCAGCTATATCACCTACTTCCAATTCTTTGCCGATCACAGCAATTATTGGTTAGGCATTTCGCCCGAAGGTATAGGATTCGTCGGTATGATCATCAACTTTGTCATCACCTTGAGCATCTCCTATCTCACCCCCCCACCCTCCGCCAAAATTCAGGCCATGGTGGAAGAGATTCGCAACCCCAGTGGCGCAAAATAAAAACCAAAATCAAGGGAGAGGGAGCGGACAAGTTCCCCCCCCTCATTTCATCGTTGAAGACAGGCCTGATACCAACATCAGCTCTTCGTTTTGGGCGCATCTCACAACTGGCTTAGGATAGCTTCTATAAATTGAGTCCCCAAGGGATGCCCCTCTACAAACCAGCCCGTCAGGGCTGGTTTTTAAGCAACCAACATCCAAGAATGCTGTAAGCACGACCCTCTCACGTCATGGCGATGGCCCTTATTCCACATTTAATAAAGGCTTCAGTCCTTGGCGAAAGGTCGGATATCGCAACGGATAGCCCAACGCCTGCATTTTCTGGCTGTTTATCCGTTTGTTCCCTCGGTCTGCTCCTGCACGCAAGGAATGATCTTCATCATACACCCCTTCCAGTAAATTCATCTCTTGTCGAATCCAACTGAAGATCTCTTGGCGTTGAGCCGGTTCTTTATCACTCACCAACAGTAACTCGGGTGCAGCGGCATCCCGGTCCACTAAAAAGGTCACCAAACCTGCAACATCATCCGCATGAATTTGATTCGACCAAATCTCAGCTTTTAAATAAGGTCTTTTACGTAAGGCCTGCCGAATGAGTCGCGTGCGCCCCGGACCGTACAAGCCACTCAACCGTAAAATACTGCAGCGATCTGCCGCATTCCGCAACGCCTCTTCCGCAGCCACTTGCACTTCCCCATTACGATGCATGGGTTCAACCTCCGTTTCTTCATCCACCCACGCGCCGTCCCTCATCCCATAAACACCCGTGCTCCCCAACATCCATGCCTCACGCTCCGCCCGCCATCTCAATTGATCCATGATCCGGCGCGGACCATCCACATACACCGAGCGATACGCCGCAGGGTCCTGTTGCCCCGTTCCTGACAAGGTCGAAATAAGCAAATCCATCTCCGGCAGTACAGAGAGCGACGCTAAGCCTTTTTCAGCCAACACATCTCCTGGCAACACCGGGAAACCCCCTTCACAGCGCCCCTGTCGATTCAGCCCCCACACCTCATGTCCCGAAGACATCAACTGATGTAAAATACGAGATCCGGTAAAACCTGTGCCTGCAACTAAAATTCTCATTCGTAAATTCCCTTATTCATGTTAAAGTCAGCCTACAATGATCCGTGATATACTCAAACAAATGTTACCTTTCTTGATTCTGCTGGCTGTTTTATGGCTTACGGCAGAATTGCTGGACCGAACGATCGTTAGCCACGAGATTGTGGCACCCCCATCGACTCCGCCATCCACACCATGAGCTTCGAGCCACTGGTTTTATTTGATGGCCCCTGCAGTCTTTGCCAACGCTCCGTTCGTTTTATCTTAAAACACGAACGGGAAAAAACCCTCAGTTTCAGCTCGCTCCACTCTCCGCTTGGACAAGAGCTACTTCACCGACATCAGCTGCCCAAAAACCTAGAGTCACTGGTACTGATTGACCAAGGAAAGGTGTATCCCGCCTCTGACGGCGTTTTTCAAATTTGTAAATATCTCCGATACCCTTGGCGCCTGGGCTACGCCTTTCGACATCTCCCCGCTTGGATGCACCAACCTGTATATCACTGGGTGGCCCGCCATCGCTACGCATGGTTTGGAAAAGATGACGCCTGTCCTTTACCCGATCCCGAACAAGCGGATCGCTTTAAGTAAGCACGATATTATCAATCAATCTCGCGGAGGGGAATTGGACCGCCATCGCCACCAAAACGGGACGATCCTCAATATGCCCCACAGGCTCCAGCGTTTCATCGTCCACAAATTCCAAATAATCGAGTGTTCCCAAAGTAGCTTCCCTCAAAAACTCTTCCACCATAGCCCGCAAGCGTTTCACATTCCTTTCCCCAAACGTTTTTGCATCCACAATCGCCAACAAGCTTTTACGCAACACCAAGGCTTCCCCCCGTTCTGCTTCAGACAAGTTTGAATTGCGCGAACTCATCGCCAAGCCGTCCTCTTCACGTACGATGGGGCCAGAAATAATTTCCACCGGAAAATTCAAATCACGCACCATGCGTCGAATCAACCGCAGTTGTTGGGCATCTTTTTCACCAAACACCGCCAAATCAGGCAAACAAAGGTTAAATAACTTCGCGACCACCGTCAGAACGCCCTGAAAATGAATCGGTCGACTCATCCCACAGAGGCCTTGTGACAGTTTTTGTTCCTGCACAAACACCGACGCATCCTCCGCATAAACCTCATCGGCCTTGGGCATAAAAACCACATCCACCCCTTCCGCTTCACAATACGCTAAATCGCGTTCAATATTAGACGGATACCGATCCAAATCTTCATTTGCACCGAATTGAGTTGGATTCACAAACAAACTCAACACCACAACTTTACTTTGCGCACGGGCGAGACGTACCAACGACAAATGCCCTTCATGCAGAAAGCCCATGGTAGGCACCAAGCCCACTATCTGCCCCTGTCGACGCCAGGTCAAAGCCATGTCCTGCATTTCCTGCGGGTCCTGAATGACGATCAAGGTCTAGTTCTCCAATTTTTTAGGCCATAAATTCAATTTAATCCAACCCGTATGGGGGGTTACATCCGCCCAGTCATCCACCTCAAAATCAATTTGTATAAACGCACTGGGTTTCATGTCTTCCAATTCTTCGGTTTCCGGCCGCAATAATTTGCGAGCAAAAATACTCAAACCCGGATTATGCCCCACCAGCAGCGCAATATCAGCTTTATTGGAAATTCCTTGTACCTGGGAAAACAAAGTGTCTTTATTTGCCAAATAAAGCGCTTCCGGGAACGAAACCGCCGTCTTGGTTTGTGGCCATACTTCTAAAAAATAATCCAAGGTCTCCCGTGTCCGAATAGCCGGACTGCAGATCACCCGTTTGGGAGGCGGAATCAATGAAGATAAATGATCCGAAACCGCATCTGCTTGAATATGACCTTTTTTAGAAAGAGGACGGCCCGTATCAGACAATTCTTCCCCTTTCACCGCTTTCGCGTGACGTAATAAGTAAAGTGTTTTCATTAATTAACCCAAGTTCCCGTCTTTAGGATCATTCACAGCTTCATCCTCTTTAGCGAGGTTCTTTAATTCCTCGTCCACTTCACGTCGTCCGCGCTTAAATTCCCCAATACTTTTCCCTATAGCCCGGGAGAGATCAGGCAATTTTTTAGGGCCAAAAAGAACAAGAATGATAACCAGAACGATAACCAGTTCCGGGATGCTAGGGGTGTATGCGAGATGTCTGAATAGGTTCATAAATAAACTTGGTGTGAAAGATACTGGATCATTCCACATTTTCCGCTAAATTCAAGTTAGATGTCTACACTCTTTTATTTCTCTTATATAAATTCCTTTGGTGGCTCTGCCATGGAGATGACCGTGGTCATACTTGCCGTGCTTATCCTATTTGGAGCCAAGTCCCTACCTGCAACTCTTCGTACCCTCGGCCGCTGGTCAGAACAACTGCGACAAATTTCCAAGGAAATCCAACGTGAAATTAACGATGCCGGCGAGCCCTTTCAACAAGCACGTTTGGAGTGGGAAGAAAGCACCCGAGAACATACCGTGGAAAGAACATCCATAAGACCAGATCCCGATCAACCTCAATCACCCCTTGAACCCACCCAGGAAGACAAACATGAGGTCTGAAGCGGAAATGGGGATTTTAGAACATTTGGAAGAACTCAGAAAAATGATTCTGCGTTCCGCCCTGGCTATTTTTATAGGCATGCTCGTGTGCATCCCTTTCATCCGATACATTCTCAATGCCTTATTTCAGCCTTTGGTTCAACTGGGCGTTGACCCGGATACCTTCTTGGTCGTGCCGCAAGTGATGGGAAGCTTCAAAGTCGCGGTATCTGTAACTTTTTGGTCCGGCCTGTTACTGGCCTCCCCTTTTATGGTCTTTTTCATCGCTCAATTTGTTTTTCCGGGTTTACACGCCAATGAAAAACGGATCATCCGACGCTCCTCCTGGGCCGCCGTTTTGCTCTTTTTCGCTGGCGCAGCCATGGGATATTTTGGTACCACCCGCTATGCCCTCCAAACCCTCATTTTCGCTTTAAATGATTGGATGGGAACATCGACTGACTGGATTTTCCTCACCGACTACATTGCCTTTGTACTCAAATTGATACTGGGCTTCGGGCTGGCCTTCGAGCTCCCATTGGTGCTACTCATGATCGGATATGCCGATCTGATTGGTAGCGATTCTCTACGCAAATCCCGGCGGCATGTTTTGGTGGGCCTGTTAATTATGGCCATGATGCTCACCCCACCCGAACCGATTTCACAAATCATGATGGGCGGTACCCTCTACATTCTATATGAAGGCTGCATCCTGCTCATCGCACGCCACGAGAAAAAGAACGCACGGTAATACATAGGGACTTGTCTGCCGAAAGCATGAGTCCAGCCTGTGATAACTTGCAGCCACGCCGCAAATTCCGCCACGCCTCAGCCCCCATTCAACCGCGCTTCCAACTCACCCCACCGTAAAAATAAATCATCCATCACCAAGGGGATTTGCTCACTGCGATCAACCACCGGCTGACGATCCGCCAGCGGTAGTTGATAAAAATCAGGATCGGACATCTTTTCACCCAACGCTTCCAACTCCAACTCCAATTCTTCAATCTTCGCCGGCATCCCTTCGAGCTCACGTTTTTCCTTCCCATTTAACGGACTCTTTCTTTTCCCAGGGGCTTTCTTTCCAGACTTCTGTGTTTTGCTTTCCGTTCCCTTGCGTTGCGTAATCCAATCATCGTATCCACCGGGATACTCCTTCCAGACGCCTTCACCCTCGAAAGCCAAGGTACTGGTCACGACATTGTTGATAAATTCACGGTCATGGCTCACCAGCAACAAGGTACCTTCATACTCCACCAACAACGATTCGAGTAACTCCAGAGTTTCGATATCCAAATCATTGGTCGGCTCATCCATCACCAACACGTTGCCCGGCTTGGTAAACATCTTCGCCAATAACAATCGATTGCGCTCCCCACCACTCAAGACCTTCACCGGCGTGCGCGCCCGAGAAGACGGAAACAGAAAATCTTCCAAATAACTGATCACATGACGCTTTTGACCATGAAACATCACATATTCATTTCCTTCCGCGACATTGTCCTGCAAACTTTTTTCCTCGTCCAATTGCATGCGATGCTGATCGAAATAGGTGATTTCCAGTCGCGTCCCCTCTTCCACAGTTCCCTGTTGAGGCTCCAACTTGCCCAGCAATAACTTCAGTAAAGTAGATTTCCCGCAACCATTTGGCCCCAAGATTCCAATTTTATCCCCACGATTAATCAAAAAGGACAGATCCTTCACCACCGGACCTTCCCCCCAATCATACGAAATATTTTTAGCCTCCAGCACTTTGCGACCACTGGTTTTTCCTTCCTGTAACTGCAAGTTGGCCGTACCACTGCGTTCACGGCGCTGACTCCGCTCATCCCGCATTTTTTTCAAGGCCCGCACCCGACCTTCATTACGCGTACGCCGCGCTTTGATCCCCTGACGAATCCAGCGCTCTTCCGCCGCCAAACGTTTGTCGAACAAAGCCGACTGTTTCTCTTCCGCAGCCAACTGCTCTTCGCGACGAACCAAATAGGTATCATAACCACAAGCCCAATCACTGAGCTGCCCCCGATCCAACTCTAAAATTCGCGTCGACAACGCACGCAAGAACTGCCGATCATGAGTCACAAACAACACCGCCCCCGTGAAACGAGGCAAGAAATTTTCCAACCAACGAATCCCTTCCAAATCCAAATGGTTGGTCGGCTCGTCTAATAACAGAATATCAGGTTCCACCACCAAAGCAGAAGCCAACAACACCCGACGCTTTTGCCCACCCGAAAAAGAATCAAACAACCCATCAGGATCCAAATCCATCTGCGACAATAATTTATCCAAATGCAAATGAAAATCAGGCTCATGCATTTCCTCAGGATGATCCTCCTCGATCAATTCCCGCACCGTTCCTGGACGGGAAGCAGGAAAGACCTGAGACAAGGTCGCCACCCGGGTGCCACTACTAAAGGCCAGCGTTCCCTTATCTGGTTTTTCATCCCCCGCCAAAATGCGCATCAATGTCGATTTGCCTTCGCCATTGCGGCCCAACAAACAGACCCGTTCCCCCCGGTCCAGCGTAAAGCTCACCTCATCAAGTAAAGAAGGACCACCATAACGAATAGAAAGAGATTGCACACTGAGTAAAGCCATGGAGGCGATATATATCGGGAAATCTGCTTACGCAACTCTACCCAACGGAAATATCATTTTCTGACTTGAAGAAACAATCGATCAGCTACAAAGGTAAATCATATCGGGGCGTGGCTCAGCCTGGTAGAGCGCTTGCTTCGGGTGCAAGAAGTCGCTGGTTCGAATCCAGTCGCCCCGACCAAATTTTACTCCATATTCATCATGGGGCGACAGGGTTCGAACCAGCGAAGCGGTTTGAAACGAAACGTAGTGGCGTAAGGCCTCTGCTTGCTGAGGCAGCGAAGCGTCCATCCAGTCGCCCCGACCAAATTTTACTCCATATTCATCATGGGGCGACAGGGTTCGAACCAGCGAAGCGGTTTGAAACGGAACGTAGAGGCGTAAGGCCTCTGCTTGCTGAGGCAGCGAAGCGTCCATCCAGTCGCCCTTTAAAAAGGATGAATTTACACCGTAATTATTCTCCGCATCCCTCTGAGCCACGAGAAGAGTAGACATCCCTCCTCCCCTCGGATCCTCAAGCTCTCCCCCCCTCAGTATTTCCCTACTTGAATTTTTGCACAGAGTCTTCTATTTACGATGTTATGTTAAACTTTACTGAAATCTACGACTGGAACGATTATTTAAAGCTCTTCACCGCCCTTATGGCCATGACCCTTCCTCCGGTACTGATTTCAATCTTTTTGGGACTCACCGCTCACCTCGATGCCAAAAGTCGCAACAAGGTGGCCTTTTATGCCTGGATTTCATTTTCAATCGTCATCGTCACTCTCGCCTACACAGGCGAATCTATCCTTAGGCTTTTTGATATTTCTATCGACGGCTTTCAGATCGCCGGTGGCCTCCTCCTGCTCTTAATGGGTATAGAAATGATGCGCAAAGACATCACGGTCGAACAGGCCGACCCCGAGGCTGAACATCATTCACTACTCGCGCTCGGCATTGTGCCTTTGACCATTCCTATTCTTGCCGGCCCCGGTACCATGAGCACCGTGATTGTGTTTGCAAGTGAACATCAAGGTTTCACACATCACACCGTTGTCGCAACCACCGGTCTCTTGGTCACATGCTGTATTTACCTGATGCTGCGATTGGCCTCAAAACTACACCCTTGGTTTACCCCCACCGTCAGCCAAGTCTTCAGCAGAATCATGGGCCTCATCCTCGCGTCCATTGGCGTAGAGTTCATCATGCACGGCTTGGCCGGTCATTTTCCATTGTTAGGCGTCAACCACTAAAAAACAGCCCTACAGTCTGTAGCCCCCCCTCATTTGTGAGTCTCTAGATCAGAGCACTTGCCTGAAGAACACATCCAGCAGAGCCATCAGCCTGCTCTGCAGTAATCACCTCCGTTCGAGCGCCCTCTTCTGAGAGGCCCGCCACATACTCCGCCAAATCCAGGCCTTCACAGAGGAACTCACCTCTGTTTCCAAGAAAGCGCTCTCCCCTTGAAAGACCCCAACCCCAAAAGTTTTTAGCTTTTGTTATTGATAACTGATTATCATTTAT
Source organism: Kiritimatiellota bacterium B12222 (assembly GCA_029719485.1). Lineage (GTDB taxonomy): Bacteria > Verrucomicrobiota > Kiritimatiellia > SS1-B-03-39 > UBA6053 > UBA6053. The sequence continues at coordinate 4,343,827 of CP120722.1, forward strand.
CAATAGAGAAGTCTTTCATCACCCCCACTCTTTTCATTTAGGAACAAAAGATATGACAGATAAACGTTTGCCCGTCACCGTCCTTTCCGGCTTTCTCGGAGCTGGAAAAACAACACTTTTACAACACATTCTCACGAATCAGGAAGGAAAACGCATCGCCGTTATCGTCAACGACATGAGCGAAGTGAACATCGATGCCGCCATGACGCGCGACAAGGGGATTACCTTATGTCGCACTGAAGAGAAATTAGTGGAACTCTCCAATGGGTGCATCTGTTGCACACTTCGCGATGATTTATTAGTCGAAGTCTCCAAAATCGCCCGGGAGCAGACATTTGATTATTTGCTCATCGAGAGCTCCGGCATTTCTGAACCGCTTCCCGTAGCCCAAACTTTTAGTTTTATGGATGAAGCAGGAAACAGCCTCCAGGATCTCACCCGCTTGGATACCATGGTCACAGTGGTAGATGCGGTACATTTTCTTGATCAATTCCAAGGAGAAACTTTGCTGGAAGAAGTCGGTATGGCTGTTTCCGAAGAAGACGAAAGAGGGTTGGCTGATTTATTTGTCGATCAGGTGGAGTTTGCCAATGTGATTTTGGTCAACAAAGCCGATTGCGTTTCTCACGCCCAACTCCAAGCCGTCATCGACACCGTCAAAACCCTCAATCCTGAAGCCGACGTCCTGCCAACGGTCAAGGGAAACGTCCCTTTGGATAAACTTCTCGGCACCCGTAAGTTTAATATGGAAAAGGCTACAAATTCTGCTGCCTGGATCAAAGAACTTCAACAAGACCACATCCCTGAAACAGAAGAATACGGCATAGGAAACTTTGTATTTCGGAGTCGGGTTCCTTTTCATCCCCAACGGTTTTGGGATTTCATCAACCAAGACTGGCCCGGTCTTCTACGCTCCAAAGGATACTTCTGGTTGGCCAGTCGCCCCCAAGTCGTCGCCATGTGGTCACAGGCGGGCGGCATGGCCGAATACGCTCCAGCAGGCTATTGGTGGGCAGCAGCCCCCAAATCTCAATGGCCCACCGATCCCGCGAGTGTGGCGTGGATTGAAAGTCACATGGAGGAACCCTGGGGAGACCGCCGTCAAGAGCTGGTATTTATCGGCCAAACTTTAGCGCAAAAAGAAATGATGCAGGCGCTCGATGCCGCCCTCCTCAGCCCGGAAGAACAACTACAGTACCGCGAAAAAGGAGCCAAATGGTTTACAGAAATAAGTACCGACCCCTTCCCATGCTGGGAACAACGGTCTGAATCCGTGGCATAAGCCCCCTCTCTCAATCCAACCCAAACTCAGCCTCTGAAAGAGGTCATCACTACATCAAGAAAAACATTATGAATCTACCTTCGTTCACCAAAATAACTACAACAGGCCTCTGTGCCATCGCCCTCCTCACCTCCAGTTACGCATCTGCAGCGGTCTACACCTCCGGACACGGGGACATCGGAGTCGGATATGACGATACGCTCAACGAATTTGAACCCCATTGGCATCTTGGTTCAGCGGCCGTGGTCGACGGCACTGCTTTAGGCGGAACTGGGGGGGAGTTCGCTCCACATGAAATTGTCGCTGGCATTTCGGTTACACGAAACTCCCCCACGGGCCTTTCCTCCAGTCTGGGTGTTGCCGATGGCAGCCTCATATACGTCATGGGATCCTCCACTTACCAACCCAATTTAGGCTTCGCAGTTGAAGAACTCGCTGGTGAAAATTGGGTGGGAAACATCACCTTAAGTTTGAATGCCGTCACGCGCCCTTCAGGTGCAGAATTTGCCTTATACACCACCAATCTTTCCGGTACCGCAATTGTGGATGAGGTGTTTTCTACCTATGACTCCGGCGCAACGGTCTTCGGAAACGAACTCCCCATGACCCCAGGAGGCCACTCCCACTACCAATGGGGTTTCACTGAAGTAGGTCAGTATGATCTTGAATATACATGGACCGGCGAACACATCACAGATGGACTGATCAGTACTACTGACACTTTTACGGTTAACGTGATCCCCGAACCCTCCACCTTATTCCTCACCACGCTGGCTCTCATGAGTAGCTTCATCATGCTTCGGCGAAAACGGTGATCCTCCCTCTCTCTCTCTCTCGCTACGGCCACTCCATCCGGAGGGTCGTAGCTTCTTTTCTTCGCCCCACAAATCGACAGGCCTTCACTCTAATAGAGTTATTGGTGGTGATAGCGATTTTGGCACTGCTTGCAGGTTTGATTATTCCCACCATAAGCTCAACACTTGTCCGAAGCAAAAGTACCGCCTGCATGTCCAATCAACGACAAATTGGCATTGCCATGATGGCCTACGCCACAGATCATAAAGGCGCCCTCCCCCAAAGTACCCATAGTCTGAGTAGCTTTCGAACTGACCAAGCATGGATTTATACCCTTGCCCCTTATGTAAGCGATATCGACACCGTTCGCATTTGCCCTGCAGAACCCGCAACGCGCAAACAACAAATTTTAGACCGCATGGGTAGTAGTTATGTCTTAAACGACCTCGTGTTTGACTCCCCGGTCTACAATGACTTCACATCGGTTCCCGCCGACACCCTTATGCTGTTTATCCTTTCAGAAGACCGCGTGGTCAGCAACAGTCGTGATCATATTCATGGTGGAGACTGGACGTCATTCGATGTGGCCCTCAGTGACATCGAACCCGACCGGCATCGACGGGGAGGTAGAGCAAGCAATCGCCTCAAAGGGTCGGCAAATTATTTATACGCAGACGGAAGGGTAGTGAGTCGACCAGCACCTTGGTTTCAAAACAGTTTCAAAAACGGTAAAAACCCAGCCATGCCGGGCGAGAGCCCATAAGCCCTTGCCCTAGTTAACGGAAAAACCGTTAGTCTTTATCTCCGTCAGCTAATTTGGCTTCCAGTGCCGCTACGCGATCCTGCAATTTACCGAGACGGTTGATGTTGGAAAGCGTTTTGCTGTATTTCTTAAAGTCAGTTGCAGGAGTTCCCCACACGTAGGTCGCAGGCGGCACATCTTTGGTCACGCCTCCTTGCGCCCCTACCACCGAGTTGGCCCCAATCGTCAAATGCCCCGCAACCCCCACCTGCCCGGCTAAAATGGCTTTCTGCTTCACCACGGTACTGCCACTAATGCCCACTTGGGAAACCAGAACTACATCATCTTCAATCACCACATTATGGGCGATTTGCACTAAATTATCGATTTTCACCCGATTACCAATCAGGGTTTCACCGAAACGGGCACGATCGACACAGGTATGAGCGCCAATTTCGACATCATCTCCTAAACGCACAATCCCTACTTGAGGCACTTTGGTACGCGAGCCGTCCTTTTCAACCGTGTAGCCAAATCCATCACTGCCAATCACCACGTGATTGTGTAAAATGACTCGATCTCCAACGATCACATTTTCGCGCAATACCGCTCCGGCATGCAATAAACTACCCGCACCCAAGCGGGCATTTTCAGAAATTAATACTCCAGACAGCAACACACAATCATCGCCGATCACCGCACCTTTCTCAATCACAACATGAGGACCAATATGCAAATTTTTCCCTAGAGTGGCATGATCAGAAATCACAGAAGTGGGATCAATCCCCGGTTGATAACGAATCGGTGGCGGACAAAAGATCTTGCACACTTCCGCAAAGGCCGCATCTGGATTTTCGACCTTAATCAAGGTCACGTCCGTGGGCTCATCCCAGTCCCGGGACACCAACACCGCAGAGGCAGAGGTGCTGTGCAAAAGTTTGCGGTATTTAGGATTACTCAAAAAAGAAATCTGACCCGCAACCGCCTCATGCAACCCACCCACAGCGTGAATCTCACCATCGGAATTCCCAATCACTTCTCCAGAGACTTTTTCAGCAAGTTCTTGAATTCGCATAGCGTTTACTCCGTTCCCTGGTCATTTTTCGGGGCACTTTTCTGGGCACGTTCTTGCGCCTCAATCATCAATTCACGAATCACAAAATCAGTTTGATCTTTGGTTTCGGTCACATACGCAATCACCGGCAAGCCATTGGGACTTTTTGCAGAGCTATCCAACACCATTTCCCACTCTTTTTCTTCGGCAATTTCAGCCACTTTGGCATTTACCTTGTCCACAATGATGCGACGCAAGCGTAACCCTTTGGCTTCAATATCTTTCTGAAATTGGGCACGCTCTTCTCGAATAGCCTGCTCTTCTTTATTCAACGCTTCTAAACTTGTCGTGGCTTCACCCACCAATTTTTTCCGCTCGTCAGCACTCAAGCCAGGTTGAGCCGCCTGATTCCGCATGGCATTAAATTGTTGTTGTTGGGCCTGTAGCGCTTGAACTTTCTCATTTTGTGCTTGCTGAAATGCAGCGACTTCTTGACGAAGCTTCTGATCTTCCATTTTCAATTCAGGATAAGTTTCAAAAACTTTCTGGAAATTGATGGAGACAATTTCAGCCTGCAACAGCAGAGAAAAATTTGTAACACACAGTAAAAATAACGCCAAGAATCGAGAATGAGTTTTCATATGCGGGAGTGTAGTAGGATTAGAAAGAATATCCAATGAGAAAACTAAAGAGTCCACCCGGTTCTTCATTCCATGGAGAGCTTTTGTCCTGCCATGAGTAATCGAAACGCAAAGGGAAACCTGGCATGTCCACCCGTAAGCCCACTCCATAACTTGAGTTGGCCCCCTCGATATTTGAATCAAAGGGATCCATATTCACAACCCCCCAATCATAAAACATCGCATAACGAAACATTTCGGTAATCGGAATGGTGTATTCGATGGAAGCAAACAGCGAGGTTTGCCCTCCAATCGGATCCCCATTGTCATCCACAGGACTCACCTCACGGAACTCAAAACCACGAACGGTACGAGATCCCCCTAAGAACAAACGATCAAAGATAGGTACCCCATCCGAATCCCCATAGTAATCGACACTCCGCGCCCAGCCTTGAATATTCAAAGTGTGATCAAAGAAAACGGGATAGAAGTAGGAACTCCGAGCCCCCACTTCATAAATCGATTCATCAAAGCCCAAGGGACCACCAGTGAAGCCCGTATTTAAAATAATCCGCCCCCCCTGGGTGGGAATCCATACATCATTTCGGGTATCCCGGGAGAACGTGAAATCTAATCCAGCCCGCATGGTATCCCCTTCTTCCGCCACAATCCATTCCGACGCATTTTCGGCCACATTATAGACATCAATTTGTTCCAGGGTGTAGGTGATTGCCCCACGCCAACGGGTGGTCAAAGCCTTGCGCAAGCCAATACTAAAACCCGTATTCCGTTGATCATAGTCATCGGAATAAAACCGGCTATCATTTTGGAACCCCGTCACACTCAACGCTAAACGGCGATTCAAAAACCAAGGACGTACATAATTAATGTCAATATCCTGACGCTCTGTACCCAATTGCAAACGGGTTTTCAATTTTTGTCCCCCACCCGTGAATGAAGGGGGATCGCCAATATCAAAGTTTCCTTGTGACAACTCAACAAATCCAACCAAACTGTCTTCACTTGAGTAACCTACCCCAGCCAAAAACTGACCGCTTCGGCCCTCTTGCACATCAAACTCTAAATCGTAAACCCCGGGATTCTCCGTCGGCAACAAGGTATAATTGGCCGAATCAAAAAATCCTAAATTCCGCAAACGGGCCGCACTTTTTCGGGCCAATACTTCATTGAGCGTATCCCCTGGATAAATCAACAATTCCCGACGAATCACCGAATCTTTGGTACGCGTATTTCCCCGAATCAAAACGTCGCGAATCTTGGCAACCCGCCCTTCATTTACGGAATAAATAATATCGACCCGATTCTTCTGCGCCGTGAGCAGGATGCGTTCATTCACCCGGGTTTCAGAGAAACCACGGTTATTGTAAAAATCTCGGATCTTGCTTCGACCTTCCTGAATTTTATTGGAAGCCGCAATGCCCCCTACCTGCAGTGGCACCTGTGCACCCAACAAAGAAGAGGGGTAAAGAGTGTTACCTTCAATGCGGATACTATTCACGATATACTGCTCGTAAGGCGTAATGGGAATGGTGATCTTTAACCCTTTTTTCAAGGGTGCAATCTCATAAGGACCCGCTTTGGCATCCAAATATCCTAAGCGCCGATACATTTCTTCCAGCATGGATAGATCCTGACGCAATTGAGGTTCATCTAATTTTCCACGTCCCGTCAAACCACTCAAGATCCAAGTATCTTTCTGCCCCATCACCCGTTTTAATTGCGTGCGGGTGTATTCAATACGACCCGGGAACACAATTTCCTTCACTTTCCACTGCTCCCCTTCATCAACGATAATGGTCAACTGCGTAAAGCCTTCCGCATCGGGAGGCGTTAATTCCACCTCAAATTCGACCAAGGTATAAAAATCTTTTTGATACTTTTCGTTCACCGCATCCAATTTAGTCATCACCATGGGAATATCCACCCGATCACTTAAATTGAGTTCCAGCAAATCGCGTACTTTTGCATTCGAAAAATGCTGCGCACCTTCAACGGTGATACTGCGCAATCGCGGACGCTCTTCAACCACGTACACCAAAACAATCCCCTCTCCCTCAGGATTAATTTCCGCACCCACATAGGCATAACGTCCGGTTTCCTGCAAACTTCTGATGTCTTGATTGACCAAAGTCGGATTGTACTGCGCCCCCACGCGAGGCTGGATAAAGGCTTTGACCGCGGATAACTCAATTTCATGCCCAGGAGTCTTACTCCGAACTTGAATATCCAAAATTTCAATGGCCCATAATTGGCATTGAAAACAACAAATAAGAAAGAGAATCGAGCAAAGTAGTTTTTTCATGCAGCTGATTAAATTCAATTAGAGGGGTGAATCCATGTCTTGTCGTTCCCGGTTCTCAAATCGGGTGGTTTCCTCAAAAAAGCTTAATTCGACTTCCCCTACCGCACCATTACGATTTTTAGCGATATCCACAATCGCCAAGTTGGGTTCTTGCGCACGGGGATCGCCGGGATAACGTGCGGGACGACGCAACAGCATCACCACATCGGCATCCTGCTCAATCGCACCCGAGTCACGCAAATCCGAAAGTTTAGGGACCCCACTGGTCCGATCTCGTTTTTCAGCATCACGACTCAACTGACTCAACACCATCACCGGAACATTCAGTTCCTTGGCCATCGATTTCAATTCCATTGAAATTCCAGCAACCTCTCGTTGCCACCCATCCTTGCTTTGCTTCGCGCAATGCGCAATCTGCAAATAATCCACCACAATAAAGGCTAAATCGTGCTTCGCTTTCAAGCGACGTGCACGCGCCCGCATTTCCAACACATCCAATCCGCCTGAATCATCAATATAAATAGGAGCGGTTTTAAGTTCTTCGCCCGCATTCATCAACCGGGAATGCAATTCCGCCGGTAACGTACCGCTCATCACTTTCCCCATCGATACCCGTGCACGACAACAAATCATACGTTGCACCAAAGATCCTGCTGACATCTCCAAACTAAATACCGCCACTCCACGCTGACGTTTTTCAGGATCCCCGGCACCCATCGCCACATTTTCCGCAATATTCAAAGCCAAAGAGGTTTTTCCCATCGACGGACGAGCCGCCAACACAATCATTTCCGTGGGTTTGAGACCATGAAGCATTTTATCGATGTCCCGATATCCACTGCCCACCCCAATCATTTTGTTTTGATTATCGGCAATCTCATTCAAATCGTTGATGGCCGTTCCAATCAACTCACCCCAAGGGTGCCACACCACGCTACTTCCCCCCAACAAACTAAAGAACGCGCTTTGGGTTTCCGTCACCAACAACTCAACATCTTTATCAGGATCGTAACATTTATCTACCGCTTCCCGGGCGCATTTAATCACTTCCCGCATCAACGATTTTTCACGAACCACCTGCACATAGCTTTCCGCATGCACAGAAATCGGCGCGGCATCCATCACCGCCTGCAAATAAGTCAGCCCCCCCACTTCTTCAAATAGCTGTTTTTCCCGCAAGCGGTTACTCAGCATCACCCCATCGATCAGCTTATTCGCCGTCTGCATCTCCACCAAGGTCTCCCAGAGTTTCTGGTGAGCGGGGAGGTAAAACGAATCAACCCGAATGCCGCGCTCGACCGCAAGGTCGACCACTACATCCGGGTTAGTAATTGCGCATCCAATAAGGCCCCGTTCCGCCCCCTCATCATGGGGCGGTGTCTCCAAACCATTGGAAACGGAGCCTCTGGACACTAGCTTACGCCTCCTCGTCGGCTACAACTTCAACCTTCAGGTCGGCCGCAACTTTTGGATGGAGACGAATCCGTACCTCATAAGAACCGAGTTGGCGAATGGGAGATCCGAGATGAACCTGTTTCGCTTCGATTTTCAGACCTTTGTTGTTGGCTTCTTCTGCAATTTCACTTGCAGCAACCGAACCATACAAACGACCTTCCGCAGAAGTTTTTACTTTCAAGGTAACAGACGTAGCTTTTACTTTTTCAGCAAAAGCTTCAGCGCCGGCTTTGTCTTCCAGCAATTGTGCTTCACGTTCAGCGCGAGCATCCGCCAGTTTTTCAATCAAACGGTCGCTGACCGGTTGGGCGTGACCCTTTGGCAACAAGTAGTTGCGGGCGTGTCCATCTGCAACAGTGACTACGTCACCAATGATGCCGAGGCCTTCTACGTCATTCAATAAAATCAGTGTTTTTGACATTGGAAATTTCTCCGTTTATAACGTTATTGAATCAGCGAAGCAGTCCCATAACCCGAGCCTTACGAATGGCACGTGTCACTTGACGTTGCTGTTTTGCATTAGCACCGGTTACGCGGCGGGGGAGAATTTTTCCCTGTTCAGTCATAAACTTTTTGAGCAGTTCATGATCTTTATAATCAATTTCCTGTACCCCTTCGAGGTACGCACATGTTTCTTTTGCCATTACTGGTTTTTCCTTTGGGTTATTCGCGGCTTTTTTCATCCGCAGGTGGAGTCGGCAGCGTGCCGGCCCCGTACTTAAAATGGAGGGAGATCGTCTTCGTCGGCCCCACTATCCGCCATTGGCGGCTTAGGACTCTTCATGGGAGCGGCACTGGGGCTTTCCTGACGCGGTGCCCCGCCTTCGCTACGCGTACTTAGAAACTGAATACGATCTGCCACAACAGAATGCTTGCTACGCTTCCCTCCACCATCTTTGGCTTCCCAGGTTTCGTAACGGAGCTTTCCTTCTAACAGAATCGGAGATCCTTTTTCCAAGTATTTATTCGAAGCCTCAGCCTGGCCTCCAAACGCAGTGACATCCACATAACAGGGGCGGTCTACCCATTCACCCTGTTGGTTTTTCACTCGTTCATTTACCGCCAGACGCAACTTTGCAATCGCCATACCCGAGGGGGTATACGATAACTCAGGATCCGCAGTCAAATTACCGCAGAGTACAATCCGGTTGAGAGAGGCCGACATTTCCGAAATCCTTACTTGGCCGCAGCCACTTCAGGCAAGCGTGTGAACTGAACGCGAAAAATCGCAGGGTCCAATTTCAACAGGCTCTGCAATTCAGAGATTTTTTCACCGTCAAGTTCCATACGCAATAATGCATATTCACCAACAGTTTGTTTGTGCATAGGACGTGCAAATGTTTTGCGGCCCATACGTGAGGCTTTGTTTGCACTGCCACCCAAGCTTTTAATGCTGGCGTTCAAGCGGTCCAAACCTTGTTCGATTTCATCCTCAGTGAGGGATTCAGGAAGAATCACCATTGCTTCGTATCGGTTCATAATCAATTCTCTTTGTAGTAGTCGTTATCGTTACTTCTCGGGGGGTCCCGAATTAAAATGGTTCATAGACGGCGTCACGCCGTCACGGAGAATCCGTTCCAACGCATCAGCGCCTTGTTCCCGCAACTCCGACACCGCGTCGGCCTGTTCCGGACTCCAGGGGCCAAGCAGATAATCAATCAACTTGTCACCCGAAGGTCGTGGACCTACCCCCAACCGCAGCCGGGGAAAATCCTCTAAATTGTCCAACTCTTGAATGACCGAAGTCACCCCATTATGTCCGCCTGCCCCGCCTTTCTTGCGGATACGCAAACGCCCCACTGGAAATGCCACGTCATCAAAGACTAACAACATCTCCTCTGGGGAAATTTTCCAGCGTCGCATCGCTTTTCGCACTGCAACTCCGGAACGATTCATAAACGTGCGGGGCTTGAGTACCCGCACCGTAGAACCCTCTACTTGCCAAGTCGCGCCCCATGCTTGCAAGCCGAAAGCGCGACGAAAACGAAGATGATGACGTTCGGCCAAGGTGTCGAGCACCTCAAATCCGATGTTGTGCGGCGTATGATCATAGCGTGGGCCAGGATTACCTAAACCCACTACTAATCGAATACCCTGCTCCGTCATCGTGGAAAAGCCGATTAAGCTTCTTCGTCTTTAGCACCCGTAAGTACTTCAGGCTCAGATGCAGCCTCTTCTTCTGCATCATCAGATCCTGCAGAAACACGTGGTTTCAGAATCGTAGCAATGCTAATGTCTGCATCGGACAATAAAACGAATCCTTCAGGTAATTTCACATCACCCACATTCAAACTGTCGCCAATACCCAAGTCAGTTACGTCCACCAAGAAGGACTCAACCAAATCAGAAGCTTTGCATTCAACTTCGATTTCACGGGTTTGTACGTCCATGGTACCACCACCAGACAAAACACCTTTGGGGGTACCGTCAAATTCGAGGGCCACCATCACTTTGATCATACGATCCAAGCTGATTTCATGGAAGTCAACATGGACGATACGGGCGGTCATGGGATGATGCTGAATTTCTTTGATCAATACGTTACGGGTATCGTTGTCACCCAATTGCAATTCAATCATCAGGTTTTCACCAGAATGATGCTTGAGCATCATGTTGAAGGCATGCTCGTTCAACTGAACAGCTTCACCCTGTTTACCTTTAGAATAAATAACGGCAGGGATAAATCCACCTGTCCGAAGATTGGTCAGGTCCGATTTATGGCCAGTAGTGCGGGCTTCAGCTTTAAAAGCTACATTTTGATTTACCATGGAAATGTCCTCGAGTTGATCTTTGTTTAGATTTTAGTGAATCCGGAACAGTGAGGTTACGGATTGATAATTGTGAATTCGTAGGATGGCATCACCCAACAAATTGCTCAAAGTGAGTCGGGTCACCGTGTCCCCTTCATCCACCAAGGGCGGAACAGAATCGGTAGTGACCACATGCGAAATAGCAGATTCGCGAATACGTTTGATTCCATCATCATTCAAGAGACAGTGCGACACCGCTGCCCGAACTGATTTGGCACCTTTTTCTTTCAAAACTTTACTGGCCGCACAAAGTGTACCCGCCGTGGTGGTCATATCATCAACCAATACCGCGTTGCACCCTTCCACATCACCCACCACAGAAATCACATCCACATCCGTGGCTGAGGTCCGGTTCTTGGCAACTATGGCAATTTCGGCATTTAATAATTGAGCGTAGGCATACGCCATTTTGGTGCCTCCCGTATCTGGAGAAACCACCACTAAATTATCCAATTCTAAACTCTTGAGATAACTCACAATGACCGGACTTCCATAAAGATGATCCACGGGGATATCAAAGAAACCTTGAATCTGCTGAGAGTGAAGATCCACCGTCAATACCCGACTCGCACCCGCAGTGGTCAATAAGTTGGCCACCAACTTCGCTGTGATCGGAACCCGGGGCTGATCTTTACGATCCTGACGCGCATAACCGTAATACGGCAATACACAAATAATCCGCTTGGCGCTCGCACGGCGACAGGCATCCATCAAGATCAATAATTCCATGAGGTTATCGTTGCCCGGTGGAGAGGTGGGCTGAACAATGAACACGTCATGTCCACGAATATTTTCCAGAATTTTGACAAAAATCTCCCCGTCGGGGAAACGCTTGACTTCTATCTTGGTCAGGCTTTGTCCGATGACTTCAGAGATTTTTTTGCTCAACTCGGGATGAGCCGTTCCGGAAATAAGTTTCATTAGAGAATTTAGGGATAAAAATAAGGTGGTTGCCCGACAAGGGCTCGAACCTTGACTGAGAGGATCAAAACCTCTAGTGCTACCATTACACCATCGGGCATTTCGTAAAACGAAAGGGGAGGAGCAAGTAACTATATCTTGCTCATATGTCAAGCATGTCTAGGGAAAAGAATCGACAGCATGACCAAAACCTTAAATTTGCTGCGCGCACTATAATCTGAGATTCTTCATGTGGCAAGCCCTGTTCTTGAAATAAGAGGGTAGAAAATGAAGGGAAGGCCGTAAAACACCCCATTTTACGCCTACTTCCCCCTTCCCTCACGTTTCAAGCGCCTACAGCTCCTTCCATAACAACCCAAAGAAACTATAGCGAAAGTCTGATTTTCTGAAGGCCAAAACCAACTCATCCACCTGTAAATTTTCAGGTAAATAGGCTTCTTTTATCACCTCTAATTCTTTTTCTAACTGAATTTCTAACTCTTCATATTGATGGGTACGCGAAGCCAATTCATCTTCTGCACGCTGAATATCTTCTTTGGTTTTTCCCAACTTGGACGCTTTGGTCAACGAACTGCGGGTGCGATTGACATTGCTCACCGACATTTTCTTGCTCCCTAAAAAGGCCCCCAACAAGGTACTGCCAAAACTGAGCGCTGTATTCATTTTCTTTTCGGAATGAGCTGACCGCGTCCGCTCTACCCGATCTTCCGCCCGTCGTATCTGATCACGCAAGGTCACAAATTTCTTTTCAATTTTTTGACGCAATACTTCAATCTCCATATCCCGTTTTTCCCGGGCCGCATGACGCAACCGGGCCTGAAACGCTTCAGGCGTCTCATCGGGATCTCCATCCAATTTCAAGGCTTTGCAACTGAGCAAGGTGAGATTTTCATGCTCATACATCACCGACTTCGCCTCTTTCTCCCAGGCTTTGAAGTTTTTACGATTTCCCGCCGCCCCCGGCAAGGTCGCATAACTCTTGCCTTTTTCTGCCGCATAAAATCCACCCGTCCCTGGAACAAAAGTCACCTCATCCCAATTCACCGGCGACAAGCCATCTCGAAGGGGGACATAAAACGCCTGCTCTTTCCAGAGGTCGACATGCTTGGATGCACGCACATAATGCAACTTCGCCACTCCCGCCACACAAGGCACCCAACCCTTAGAGGCCCCGGGAGTAGGACGGGGCAACTCGGCTTCCGGAATATCAGCAGGCAACAGGGTCGAAGAAACCACCACCTCTTCTTTTTCTTGCTCCGGCAACGCAGGAACCAACGGCCTCTCACTTGCAACGGAAGGAACCGGAGCCCCCGCAGAGGCAACCTCAGCCGGCCTCGCCGGATTTAACAATCGTATCTGCTCCCGCGTCAATGGCCCCCGCAAATAACTCATCGCCCAGCGCGTTTGGAACACCACCGGCGCATCATCATGCACATTGTGCAACAGAAAACGCCGACTCCCCAAGCCCGCTAAAATTTGCTCCATCTTGGCGCGATCAAATGTGCCCCCCGCCGACGCCCCTTCCAAGCCTTCCATTACCCGCATTTTATCCCGCTCGGTTTGCAAACGGCCAATAAACCAGGTTCCCGTATTCGATAATCCTTTGTAATCGAGATCCACCGGATTCTGCGTCGCCAACAAACATCCCAACCCATAAGCCCGCGCCTGTTTGAGCAGGGTCAACATCGGACGCTTCGAAGGCGGATTTCCCGAAGGTGGGAAAAATCCAAAAATCTCATCCATATACAACATGGCCCGCAAACTGGAGGTACCCGCCTGTCCCCGCATCCACCCTATTAATTCATTCAACAACAGGGTCACAAAAAACATGCGCTCACTTTCGCTCAAATGCGCAATAGACAGAATCGTCACCCGCGCCTTGCCTTCGGGCGTGTACATCAACGCATCCATATCCAAAGGATCCCCTTCCATCCAACTGGCAAATCCGGGCGAGGCCAACAAATTGTTTAATCGCATCGCCAACTGCATGCGATCTTTGGCCGGATAAAAGGTCTCTAAATCAAAAAAGCCCACTTTATCAAAGGGTGGCTTTTGAATGCCCTGCAAAATCCCCGGCAAATCTAAATCCCGTCCCTGCTCCCATTCATGGCGTAAAAGATTGGCCATCAAAATATATTCAGGACTCTGCAAGGGATCCCCCTTCACTCCCAACAACGCCATCAATCCCGCCACCGAAGAATCCACACGCTCAGCCAATAACTCAGGATCCTCACGAATCGCCGCAGGAGGCGATTTAAAAGAACTCAACACCGTTAGCGGACGTCCCGCCGTACTGCCCGGCGTATAAATGGTGAAATCCGCATTTTCTTTCATGCGGCGGATACGCTCCCCGTCCTGATCCCAAGACGCCAAGCCCTCCCTCCAAGTCTCCGCAACCTGCACAGCATACGCCTCAGGTGTAGACCCCTTGCGCATCGCCTCCGCGGGGTCAATCCAAGGAGCAAAATCTTCGGGCAACAAATCTGGAAAAGTAAGAAGCAAATTTCCAAGATCCCCCTTGGGATCAATGGCCAACACCGGAATCCCATCCATGGCCGCCTCTTCTATTAAAGACAAACAAAGCCCCGTTTTACCACTCCCTGTCATACCCACACATACCCCATGCGTGGTCAAATCTTTGGCATCATACATTAAAGTAGATGCCTCCCGTTCTGCCGTCGCTTCAGTCTTGCCTAAATAAAATGCGCCTAATTTTTCATATGGTTTCATAAGGAAAACATAAACAGCCCCCCTCGGAGATCAACCCTCAAATGCCCATGCCGGCTCCAGAAATCACTTGCGAAGATTCGACGCCCCCTGCGCGTTCGTCAATTCCAGCACAAATACGTCATGGGCCATCCCATCAATCCAAAAGGCCCGCTCCTGCTTGCTGGTGATCTCAAAACCACATTCCTGATACAAATGGAGCGCCCGTTTATTATGCACCTCCACATGCATCAAACAATGGGTAAGCCCCCAGCGGTCTTCAATTTGACGCCTCCCCTCCTCCACCAAGGCCTTACCCAAGCCCTGGCCTCGAAAACAAGGTTCAATATACGTACTATAAATAAGCCCCACCGACTCCCCTTTATATTTACGAACCCGAATCCCCGTCATCCCCACCAAGGCATCCCCCTGCCAACACCCCAACAACAAGGCCCACCCCCGCTTGCCAAATCGAAACAGTTGACGACGATAATAAGGCAAATCCCGCGCCAACTCTATGTGAAGAGGTGTACCAAAATTAGCCGCACATTCCCGTATGGCACGGTGACGTAAACGCATCAACCCCACCGCATCCTCCATTTGCATCATGCGGATCACCGGCGCGATATCGGGTTTTAAATTAGAATTGTGTATTCTTTTCATAGGTAATGTCACAAAATAGTCTATTTTTGTGTCCAATCCTATACAAAACTGTAGGATACGAAAGGAAAAGCTCTGAAGCTAAAAAAATTTTATTGTTCTCGACTTGGCAGAAAGGTACGACTGGGAACCATTTTATTTCTTCATTGAGAAAGATTCTGTAGAATTTTTCAGAAGCATTTCTAAACAAACGCTTTGATGAAAGCAAAATTTGACCAGAGAAAATTTATGTCCCACCTAGATCAATACCGACCCGCCAACTATCCGCCTTCCCAAGGGCTCTATTCTCCGGATCAGGAGAAAGATGCTTGTGGAGTAGGCTTCATTTGTAACATGAACGGCAAACAATCCCATGAGATCATCCATCAAGCGATGGATATTCTGGTACGTTTGACCCACCGTGGTGCCGAATCCGCCGATAACCGTACCGGAGATGGTGCTGGTGTTTTGTTGCAAACTCCTGATAAATTTTTCCGTCGCGTCTGCGCAGAAATGGGCACGGAACTACCTCCTGCCGGCAAATATGCCACAGGATTGGTCTTTTTACCCAAAGACGAAACGCAGCGGAACTTAATCAAACTCAAATTTGAAGCTGAAATCGCAGCCAACAAACAACAATTCATCTGCTGGCGCAAAGTGCCCGTGAACCAAGACGTACTCGGTGAATTGGCCAAAGCCTCTGAACCGGAAATGGAACAGGTCTTCATTGGCATGGGCGAAGGCGTAAACGATGCCCGTTCATTTGAACGCGAACTCTACATCATTCGTAAAACCGTTGAAAAATACGTGGTGGAAACACCCGAAATTACCGACAAACAAACTTTTTACGTGCCCTCCCTCTCCTCACGGACCATGATTTATAAAGGTCTGCTGAAACCGGAAGATTTCGAAGCTTACTACACCGACCTGTTGGATAAGGATGTCGAAACCAGCTTGGCACTCGTGCATCAACGCTTCTCGACCAATACCTTTCCCGCCTGGCGTTTGGCTCAACCTTTCCGTTTGCTCTGTCATAACGGCGAAATCAATACCGTACGCGGAAATGCCAACTGGATGAATGCCCGTCAGGGTCAATTCCAAAGCGAAATCTTTGGCGACCGTATCAATGTACTGTCTCCCATCTGTATTCCCGGAAATTCAGATTCAGCTACCTTGGACAATACCTTGGAACTGCTGTATCACACCGGCCGTGACCTGCCCAAAGCCATGATGATGATGGTGCCAGAGGCCTGGCAAAATCACATGACCATGTCGGATGAGAAAAAAGCATTCTACGAATATAACTCCTGCATGATGGAACCTTGGGATGGTCCGGCCTTGATGCCCTTCTCCGATGGGACCTTTGTCGGTGCAATTCTTGACCGGAATGGTCTTCGTCCCGCTCGGTATCTCGTGACCTCTGACGACCAAGTCGTCATGGCCTCAGAAACGGGAGTTGTGGACATTGATCCCGCCAAAATCGTGAAAAAAGGCCGTTTAGAGCCGGGACGGATGTTCCTGATCAATCTCGACGAAGGCCGCATCGTTGAAGATGGCGAAATCAAAGGTGCCTTAACCACCAGCAAACCCTACCGGGAATGGTTAGATAACAACATGGTGACCATCCATGATCTGCCTACCGCTCCTTATGAGGATTCTTTCACAGGCGAAGAGCTGCTTACACAACAACAACTCTTTGGCTACAGCTTAGAAGATTTGCGCATTGTCATGAAACCCATGCTAGAAAAGGGCATCGAAGCCCTCGGATCCATGGGCGTCGATATTCCTTTGGCGGTCCTCAGTGACAAACCACATTTGCTCTACAACTATTTCCGTCAACTCTTTGCTCAGGTCACCAACCCTCCTTTGGATGGCATCCGCGAAGAAATTGTCACCTCGCTGATCACCAACATCGGTATGGAACGTGATCTGTTTAAAGAAACCGCTGAACATGCCGCCATGCTTAAACTGGAACAACCTATCCTCACCGATAGACGCTTGTCCCGAATCATGGCCTCCACCAATCCAGCAGTGAATGCCGTTCGCATCCCCATTCTGTTTACGGGTGGCAAAGGCGAAGACCTTGATACCGCATTGGCTGAAATCTGCAAAAAAGCCTCTCAGGGCGTCAAAGATGGCAAAACCATTTTGGTCCTTTCCGACCGTGGTGCTGGTGAAGAAAACTTGCCGGTGCCCGCCCTGTTGGCCACCGCAGCAGTTCACCATCACCTCATTCGTGAAGGAACCCGTACCCGCGTAGGTATCGTGGTGGAAACCGCAGAAGCCCGCGAAGTGCAACACTTCACTTGTCTGCTCGGATACGGCGCTGGTGCCATTAATCCTTACTTGGCCCTGGCCACCGTAAAAGATCTGGCTGAAAAATCAGAAGAAGTAGATGCGCAAAAAGCAGTTCGCAACTATATCAAAGCCCTGAATAAAGGTATCCTCAAGGTAATGTCCAAAATCGGCATCTCCACCCTGCATTCCTACCGTGGCGCTCAAATTTATGAGTGCGTGGGTCTGCAACAATCCATCGTGGATAAATACTTTACCGGTACCCCTACCCGCATCGAAGGTGCAGATATGGATGCCATCACCATGGACATTCATAAACGCCATGCCCGTGCCTTCCCCGAAAAAGAAATCCCCGAAAATCTGGATCTCGATGTTGGCGGCATGTACCAATGGCGCCGTCGCGGTGAACGCCATCTTATTTCTCCCCTCTTGGTGGCCACCTTACAGAATTCCACCAAGATCAAAGATCAAAAGGGATATCGTGAATACGCCAAAATGGTCAACGAACAGAGTAAAAAACTCTGTACCCTCCGTGGCCTCATGGAATTTGACGATTCTACCCGGACCCCCATTCCTCTCGATGAAGTAGAGCCATGGACCGAAATCGTGAAACGCTTCAAAACCGGAGCCATGTCCTATGGATCCATCAGTCGCGAAGCCCACGAAACCTTAGCCATCGCCATGAACCGCATGGGCGCCAAGTCCAATTCCGGAGAAGGCGGCGAAGAGGAACACCGTTATCAACTCGATGCCAATGGCGACAGCCGTTGCTCTGCCATTAAGCAGGTGGCATCAGGACGTTTTGGCGTCACCAGCTATTACCTGACCCAAAGCAAAGAGATTCAAATTAAAATGGCGCAGGGTGCAAAACCCGGTGAGGGCGGACAATTGCCCGGTCTGAAAGTGAATCAGACCATTGCCAAGGCCCGTCACAGTACACCTTACGTGGGATTGGTATCTCCCCCTCCCCATCATGATATTTATTCGATCGAGGATTTGGCGCAGCTGATCCACGATCTGAAAAATGCCAACAAGTATGCCCGCATCAATGTGAAGCTGGTGTCTGAAGTTGGTGTAGGTGTGGTCGCCGCCGGTGTTGCCAAGGGTAAAGCCGACGTGGTGCTCATCAGTGGATACGATGGCGGTACCGGGGCCTCCCCCGAAACCTCTCTCAAACACTGTGGACTGCCATGGGAACTCGGATTGTCCGAAGCCCATCAGACCCTGTTGCTGAACAATCTCCGTAGTCGAATCACTGTAGAGTGTGACGGAAAACTGATGACCGGACGTGACGTGGCCATTGCCTGTCTGCTCGGTGCCGAAGAATTCGGATTCAGTACCGCGCCCCTCATGGTGATGGGATGTATCATGATGCGCGTTTGCCATCTGAATACCTGCCCTGTCGGCATCGCCACCCAAAATCCAGAACTGCGTAAGAAGTTCAAAGGTACCCCTGATGACGTCATTACGTTCTTCCACTTGGTTGCAGAAGAGTTACGTGAAATCATGGCCTCTCTTGGCTTCCGTACCTTGGACGAAATGGTCGGTCATAGCGAACTCCTGAAAATGGGCAAAGCGATCGAACACTACAAGGCTCGCGGACTCGACTTCAGCAAAATCCTTTACAAACCGGAAATGCCCGAAGGCACCCCGCTGCGTAAAATGATTCCTCAGGATCATGGATTGGACGTCGCATTGGACAATGAACTCATTGAAAAATGTGCACCGGCTATCGAGCAAGCTGAACCCGTTCACTTCAAGCAAAAAGTCATCAACGTCAACCGAACCGTGGGCACCATGCTCTCTGCGGAAATTAGCCGCAAATACGGTGAAGCCGGACTGCCCGAAGGAACCATCAAAATTGATTTTGAAGGACATGCGGGACAAAGTTTTGGAGCCTTCCTTGCCAACGGCGTGAAATTCCAACTCTTTGGAGATGCCAACGATTACTTTGGCAAAGGCCTCAGTGGCGGACGCCTCGTCGTGCAGCCTCAACCTGAATCTCCCTTCAAAGCTGAGAAAAACGTGATCATCGGAAATGTAGCCCTGTTTGGCGCTACCCGGGGTGAAGCCTATATCCGCGGAATCGCGGGTGAACGCTTCGCCGTACGGAACTCCGGTGCCCGAGCCGTTGTCGAAGGTGTGGGTGACCATGGTTGTGAATACATGACCGGCGGTTGCATCGTATGTATCGGCCACACGGGACGTAACTTTGCCGCCGGCATGAGTGGTGGTATTGCCTACGTTCTCGACGAACGCGGCGATTTCAGCGAACACCGCTGTAATCACGAACTCGTAGATTTAGAGGACGTCGTTGATCCGGTAGATGTGGAAGAACTCCGCACGCTCCTGGAAGCACATCAACGTACCACTCAGTCTACAGTCGCAACCAAGATTTTAGATGACTGGGAAGAATTCATTCCGAAGTTTATCAAAATCATGCCTCGCGATTACAAACTCGCACTGGAGCGATTGGCCCGGGAACGGGAAGTCGAACAGCAACAGCTCGAAGAAACCTCCGAAGCTTTAAACTCCAGGCAGAACTAACCTTTAGGGATTACCGTTATGGGAAAAATTACCGGATTCATGGAGTTCACCCGCGAACTCCCCAAAAAACGTCGCGTAGAAGAACGGATCAAGGATTACAAGGAATTGTACCTCCCCGTTCCCGAAGAGAAAAAACAGGAACAGGCTGCCCGCTGTATGAACTGCGGCATCCCCTTCTGTCATACCGGTTGCCCGCTGGGTAACCTTATCCCGGATTGGAATGATTTGGTCTACAATGGAAATTGGAAAGGCGCACTTCGTCAGTTGCACGCCACCAATAACTTTCCTGAGTTCACCGGACGACTCTGTCCTGCACCTTGCGAAGAAGCCTGCGTCCTCGGCATCAACGAACCCGCAGTCACCATCGAAGAGATTGAAAAATCCATCGTGGAGAAAGGCTTCGCTGAAGGCTGGATCAAACCAGAGCCCCCCGAAGTACGCACCGGCAAAAAAGTCGCAGTCATCGGCTCCGGTCCTTCAGGACTCGCCGCCGCCCAACAATTGAACCGTGCAGGTCATTGGGTCACCGTGTTCGAACGCGCCGACCGTATTGGCGGATTGCTTCGTTATGGTATTCCTCACTTCAAAATGGAAAAATGGGTCATTGACCGCCGTTTGGAAATTATGGAAGCCGAAGGCATCACCTTCAAAACCAAAGTGGCCGTAGGCACCGATATCACCAAAGAAGACTTGGATAAAGAATTCGACGCTGTGGTCTTCTGCGGTGGCGCCACCAAATCTCGCGATCTGCCCATCGAAGGCCGCGAACTCGATGGCGTTGTATTTGCCATGGACTTCCTCCCCCAATCTAATGCCCGGGTGGAAGGCGATGACATTTTGGCCAAAGGCATTTGGGATAAAGAAATCCTCGCCACCGATAAAGATGTCATTGTGATTGGAGGTGGAGACACCGGATCCGACTGTATCGGTACCTCCATCCGTCAAGGATGCGCTTCGGTTGAAAACTTTGAGCTCATGCCCATGCCGCCTGTAGGTCGTCCTGAAAGTCAACCATGGCCTTATTGGCCCATGAAACTACGGGTCAGTACGTCACACGAAGAAGGCTGTGAGCGTCATTACAGCGTGCTCACCAAACGCTTCATCGGCAAAGAAGGCAAATTGACAGGTCTCGAATCCGTCCATATCGAAATGGTCACCCCTGCCGGTGGCGGACGTCCTGAAATTAAAGAACTTCCAGGAACTGAACAGATCTGGCCCTGCGAACTCGCAGTGCTGGCCCTCGGATTTGTGGGACCGGAAACCGATAATATTGTGGCTCAATATGGATGCGAACTCGATGCCCGCGGCAACGTGAAAGTCGACGACAACTTCAAGAGCTCTGTAGACGGTTTCTTCGCCGCTGGCGATTGCCAACGCGGTCAGTCCCTGATCGTCTGGTGCATCTCCGATGGACGCGAATGCGCCGCCTCTGTAGATGAATACCTCATGGGCAAACCTTCAGAACTCCCCCGCAAAATGGGACCTGAAATCCCCCGCGTGTAACACAGAGACTTGCCTGCCGAAAACAGGATTCCTACCAGTGACCATTCGCGGCTAAGCCGCGAATGCAAAAAAATCCCTCCGCAAACCGGAGGGATTTTTTTTACCCAAACACAGGTGACGACCCGCACCAAAGACACCACCACAACCCTAAACCTTCATGCCCTTCAATCCCTTCATGGTGAACCCCCTCAACCCTTGACCACAACCCACCTCCAGAGTCCGGTACGGACGTCTCCCCAAAGCCCGGTCCGTGAGGGCCGGGAACATAACCACAGCACAAGATGAGTCCGGTACGGACGCCTCTCTCCCTGCATGGCAAAACATCTTCACTCCTGATCTCGGATCTGAACCAGCAAGCGAGAGAGCCGGCCCTTCAGGCCTCTCCATCCTAGCCCCCCCCTCATACCAGCCCTTACGGACTGGCCTGTGGAGAGTCATCCCTTCGGGATTAAATAAACACGACAATTACAACATTCCCATCACGTCACAAATACGTCCAAGCGAACCGCGGGTACGGGATCCGCTTGACTTGAACGTTAGCACAATTGATCATGGTTTCACTCTTGACGCGTAACGATATGCGTTATAGCATAAATAAATGATTGAGAGCTTCACATGCAAAGAGACTGAGAAGATCTTTCGACGGGAATTTTCAAAGAAATTGCCCACGAATATCCAGCAGGTGGCGTATCGAAAGTTGAAGATGCTGCATCGAAGTTCCTCGATTCAGGATCTGCGGGTCCCTCCAGCCAACCGGCTGGAAGGACTCTCTGGACGCCGTAAAGGACAACACAGTATTCGGATCAATCAACAATGGCGCATATGCTTCGAATGGGCAGATGATCATGCGCGGAATGTCGAAATCGTAGATTATCACTGAGGTAACAAAATGAAAAAAATACAACCTGTACATCCTGGTGAGGTACTCTTTGAAGAGTTTCTTAAACCGATGGGAATAAGCCAGAACCAACTCGGAAGAGATTTGAGCGTTTCCCCTCGTCGGATCAATGAAATCATCCATGGTAAACGTAGTGTAACAGCAGATACGGCATTGAGACTTGCGGTATATTTCGGAAATTCCGCATCCTTCTGGATGGGACTTCAGATGGATTATGATCTGGAAGTTGCGGAGGATTCGATCTCCTTCCGGATTCATCAGGAGGTCAAGCAGGCCGTCCTGGCCTGAACGACCGCTAACCATTCCCGCCAAGGAACCAGTCATTTCGGGTAGACGTTATAAAAATGGAGGTTCACAAAATGAAGTGCTTGCAATGCGAATCCACAAATTTAGCAACTAATGTTAAAGCGGTTGACATAAACCATAACGGAAGCTCAACAAACCTCTCTCTCGAAGTTCATGACAATCCGGGGGCATTGTTGTTTAAAGGTAAACATTTACTTCCGCTACTAGCAATAGTGTGTATGGACTGCGGATATGTTATGTGGACAGTTTCAAAATCAGATACTGAGTTATTACGAAACACAAATAAATAATCGGGTGGCCGGGAGCTGACCGACGAGGGCCACCTCCAGAGTCCGGTACGGACGCCTCCCCAAAGCCCGGTCCGTGAGGGCCGGGAACATAACCACAAAGCAAAATGAGTCCGGTACGGACGCCTCTCTCCCTGCATGGTAACACATCTTGACTCTTGATTTCGGATCTGAACCAGCAAGTGAGAGAGCCGGCCCTTCAGGCCTCTCCATATTAGTTCACCCCTCATACCAGCCCTTACGGACTGGCCTGTGGAGGGCCTCCCCTTCGGGGCTTTAACACCCACCACCATTACAACGCCCCTCTGCCCAATGACCATTGACTACCCTCCCCCCACTTCCCCAAACCTTCATGCCCTTCAATTCCTTCATGGTGAACCCCCTCAACCCTTGACCACAACCCACCACCAGAGTCCGGTACGGACGCCTCCCCAAAGCCCGGTCCGCGAGGGCCGGGAAATAGAACCACAAAGCAAAATGAGTCCGGTACGGACGACTCTCTTACTGCATGGTAACACATCTTGACTCTTGATTTCGGATCTGAACCAGCAAGTGAGAGAGCTGGCCCTTCAGGCCTCTCCATATTAGTTCACCCCTCATACCAGCCCTTGCGGACCGGCCTTTGGAGGGCCTCCCCTTCGGGGCTTTAACACCCACCACCATTACAACACCCCTCTGACCTCTACCCAATGACCATTGACTACCCTCCCCCCCCCCTTCTCCAAACCTTCATGCCCTTCAATTCCTTCATGGTGAACCCCCTCAACCCTTGACCAAAACCCACCTCCAGAGTCCGGTACGGACGACTCTCTTACTGCATGGCACAACCGATTTAATGTCGATGTGTATTCCAAATCGGGTCGGATTTTTGTCATGCAGTGAGAGAGCCGTGCTTTCAGCACTCCCAATCCTCTCCGGTATCAATACCAGCCCTTGCGGACCGGCCTTTGGAGAGCCACCCCTTCGGGGTTACAAAAACCACGAGGGTCACAACCCAGCTCTGACCGATGCCCCCTGGTAACCAATGCCTATTGCCCAATAACCTCTCCCCTACTACAAATGACCATTGACCATTGACCATTGACCACCCTCCCCCAAACCTTCATGCTCTTCAATCCCTTCATGGTGAAAACCCTCAACTCTCCCCACCCTCAGGCCTGAAACAGCTCCACGTGCTGACTAAACACATTCGCACGGAAATGGAGGTTTGGCACATCCACGACCTGCAGCGCATCAAGAATAACAGGATCCGTTTCCGGTAGGAGCTCCGGTAAAATCGAAGGACGATCATACAAGGTTTCCAAATTCACCTCATTGCCCGTTTCCTTAGGCGATACCGCCGCATAAAGAATCTCACACTCAATGAGCTCATTCAAAAAATGCGTCCCCAGCGAGGCGTCAGGCACCAGATTGTCATGCATCCCCACTCGCTCCAGAATCGCCACCGCCCGATTAATATCCCCAAATCGAACGGGAACTCCCAAAGAAGGCTCTCGCGTCCCCCATCGTCCGGATCCAATCAGCAAATAACGGACATGCTCAGGCGTCAGTCGATTGAGCCGCCCAATGGTTTTCGCCACCGCATGTTGCTTTTGCTCCGTGAGCATCGAATAGGCTTCACTCTTCACCAAAATCACCCGGTCGATTTGACTGTAAATGCCCACACCAATCACTGGACCTTTCGCATCAATGCACTTGTGCCCAGGAACCAGATCGGCTCCCAAATCCCCCACTTCATCATTTCGAATCTGAAAAGGCCGACACTGGAGGATATTGATACGATACGCATCCTTATGCAGAAAATTCACACTAAACTCCACATCCACAGGCACCCCATAAGCCTCTTCCAACCAGAGCAACATATGGCGCAACTCTTCAATTAAATCTGTATCCTGCAACAGCCCTTTGAAGGTAAGTAAAGGATATTTCTCTCCAGGACGACAAGAGGTAAATAAATGAAATGGAAGAGGATCATCCTCATGAACCAACTCATCAAATGCACCCGAGATCATTTGGTTGCACTTTAAATCAAGAGCATCCATTTTACGTTGGGTATTTTCATGCGTGTCGGAAGGTTGCAAGTCGGGCGCGTTCAACGCAATCACACGCGTATGATCGTCTTCGTTGGGATCTACCGCCCGGGTACCCAACCCAAAGACCAAACGAATGACTCCCGCCTCTGGATCAATATCCCGATGCCATACATACGGATTATACGAGAGTCCCACCCCTGCCAATTGCGGATAATAATATGGGCCATAGCGTTGACCCGACACACGCTGCAGCAACAGCGCCATTTGTTCATCCCGATCCAACAATCCCCTGCGTTTACGATACCGCAAAGCCTCCACCCCTAAGGCACTGGCATACACCTGACGTATCGCATCCAACAGGGCCTGCAATCTCGCTTCCGGAGGTCCTTGATTTACACAAAATACACTTTCATATTTCCCCGCAAAAGCGTTTCCATATCCATCCTCCAACAGCGAACTCGACCGCACAATAAACGGCGCTTCACCAAAATAGCTGAGCATATCTCGAAGCTGATGAATCGCATGCTCAGGAAAAGTACCTTTCAATATCCGTTCTCTCGCTTCATCCACCCCATCTAAAAAGGTCTCGGGATCACGTTGCTGTTGCCTAATCCACCACACCTGATTTCGAATAAGGAAAGTGTAATAGATTTCAGATCCCACATGGAAGGAATCATGCGCTTCCAACTTTTCATACAAAGAGGGTTCTTTTTCCCGTAGGATTCCCCGGGCAATAATCATCCCCGCCGCCTTCCCTCCAATTCGCCCAAAGCCAATCAATCGATTACAGATCGCAAGCAAATCTTCTAAAATGAGCATCTCGCTGGCCAAACTGTTCATTTGAGGATCATCCCCAATGATCTCCATTAACAATTTTTCAAACAGCGACTTCTTCTCCTCCACCGAAATCGGGCGTCCCTGAAATTCATCCCTCAATAATTCTTTTGCGGTCAATACCAGACGCTTCCATCGATCTGGACGCGGTTCCGCCAACAACCCCCGCCAATCAGAACTGCGTAACACTTCAGAAATTTCTGCACTAGACTCCACCGGACGAAAGTCATTCCCCTCACGCAAATGAATTTGATTCAACACTTCACCCGACCGATATTGCACCTTCAAGGGACGGATATACAGCTGTTCATGATGACTAAACACATCCAGCATAAACTGCGTGGTTTCATGTATAGGCGTGAGTGCAAAGGGACTATGGGTATGACGGTAAATCGCAAAATACGCCAAGCGTTGATACTCCAACAACCTCGGGCAAGTCAGCATAAAAAAGTTGCCCAGCATCGAATCCGCTCGCCAGGTCTCACTAAGTTCAGACAGACAATCAAATACACAAACCGAGCCCTCCCCTAAATGGGTAATCACCGTGTGCACTTCATTGACAAAGCCCTCAAAACCCTGTGCAGGATCCGGACGGTGAATCTGAAAACAAAGATCCGACGCCAACAGTTCAGGATGCGAAGCAAAACGAAAGTAGATCAGCCGTTTTCCATCGCGATGCGCCGCCTCGGCATAAGGCACCACAAAATCCCGATACTCCTCCCAGCTCTCCACCTGCCACACGATATTATCGCCTGGCAGGACGCCCTTGAGTACCTGATCAAGTCCGGGAAGCCCAGTAGTGCAAGGAGTAGTCATGAGGAGGAGAGAGGAGAGTATTCAGCACGCAGTGCTTATACGATACCTTGATCCAGCATCGTATCCGCCACTTTCGTGAAACCAGCAATATTGGCTCCAATCACGTAATTTCCGGCGTGCCCATACTCGGCGGCGGTTTGATAACAGTTCTCATGAATGGCGATCATGATTTCGTGCAAACGATTGTCGACCTCTTCCCGGGGCCACGCAATACGCATCGCATTCTGACTCATTTCCAGTCCGGAAGTGGCCACGCCCCCCGCATTCGCAGCTTTACCGGGACCATAAAGAATACCGGCGGCAAGATACGTATCCACTGCCTCAGGTTCACTCGGCATATTCGCGCCCTCAGAAACCAGCATACAACCATTTTTGATCAACGTTTTGGCATCACTGCCACTAATCTCATTTTGGGTGGCACAGGGAAATGCACAATCACAAGGAACAGTCCAAGGGGTTTCTCCATTTAAGTACTCACCCCCAAACTTTTCAACATACTCTTTGATGCGGCCCCGTTTGATATTTTTAAGTTCCTGTACCCAAGCTAATTTTTCGCGGGTAATCCCTTCTTTATCAACAATGCTTCCACTCGAATCAGATAAGGTAATGGGCTTCGCGCCTAAATCTAACAATTTTTCAACCGCATACTGCGCCACATTTCCCGATCCTGAAACCACACAGGTTTTGCCTTCCAGACTATCCTGTTTGGTTTTCAACATTTCTTCTGCAAAATAAATGGTTCCATAACCCGTCGCTTCCGGACGAATCAACGATCCGCCCCAATTGAGGCCTTTGCCCGTAAGCACACCCGTGAACTCATTGCGAATGCGTTTATATTGTCCAAACATAAAGCCGACTTCACGTCCACCTACGCCGATATCTCCGGCGGGCACATCATTTTCAGCACCAATATGACGCTGTAATTCGGTCATAAAACTCTGACAGAAGCGCATGACTTCCAAATCAGATTTTCCTTTGGGATCAAAGTCAGATCCACCTTTACCACCGCCCATCGGCAGAGTGGTCAACGCATTTTTAAAAATCTGTTCAAAGCCCAAAAATTTTAGAATACTGAGATTCACACTGGGATGAAAGCGAAGTCCGCCCTTGTATGGCCCGATGGCCGAGTTGAACTGCACCCGAAATCCACGGTTTACTTGGACACGACCTTTGTCATCCTGCCAGGGAATCCGGAATTGAATCACACGTTCGGGTTCAGTGACCCGTTCGAGAATCGCAGCATCCTCATAATGAGGATTTTTATCGAGAACCGTCTCTAAGGTCTCTAAAACTTCTTGGGTCGCTTGTAAAAACTCACGTTCGCCAGCATTACGCCGGGACAAGTTTTCTAATACTTTTTCAATATATGTCACAGGGTCTCCTTGGGTGGGGTTAAGGTAGCCACCTCCTACGACACCGCGCGAAAGGAATCAAATCTTTTATAAACTCCTATATGCTCATCTAAGCTATGTCCTAACCCCCTTAACGATAAGCCAGCAACCAAAGCGGGATGAAGCCGCAGCCAACACCACGCATTTGCCTCCTCATTTCCATGATTATTGGATATCAAATGAGATCAATTCCATCTCATCGACCTCAGAGAATTCTTCGCGTTGTTCAGAGGCCAAGAGCACTTTCACGTCCTGATCAACAAGATACTTGATCGATTTTTTACTGAATTTTTGTGGTGCTTCAGGTAATTTTGCCGCAGCATCCACGAGGGCTGCACTGTCATAATGACGGAAGTTTCCTCCGGTCAATTTTGCAATATCCTCCAAAGGACGAACCTTCTTTTTGTCCACGCCCAGGGCGATGGTATTGATTCTGATTTGATAAGGAGGGAGAGATTTGATGTATGAAATTGTTTTCTCTGACGAATCGGCAGAGTTGGCTCCATCGGTCATAAAAAACACCATATCGGGACGTGGTTCCATATCCAAAACTATTTTCAAAGGATGATACCAATCCGTACCGTATGTGGTAGGGGTCTGATAAATCATACGCTCTAAAGCCAACAGATTGTTTGCATGGGGCACCAGCCATTGAGGATTCGGACCTTCGGCACCCTCCTTTAATTTCCATCCAATCTTTTGATCACCCTCCCAATACTTTGCCACCTCTTGTGCATCTTGATCCGGACGCCAGACGGGTCCAGAAAAGAACAAAACTGTAACCAATCCTTCCTCCCCCACCGCTTCAATCGCGTTCAGTAAATCATGCTTCATCACGGCCAATTGATCGCGACTCATCGATTGGGAGTAATCAATCACAAAAGCAAAACGATTACCTTTTTCTGTGTTCCCCATAAAACGGGTGCTGTTTTTTCCTTCGTTCAACACATCTGCAAACCGGATGCCCTTTAACTGCTCGGAAAGCTTTTGCATCTTTACCGGTGATTCCGTTACCTCTACGAGCGTTTCCTGAACGCTCATCTTGTTTTCAATCAACTCTCTGGTCGACGAGGTGATGGAGGCATCCACGTCTCCCAGATCGGCCGCCTCCAAAGGCTCAGGCTCCTCTAATTCAACAAGCTCCTCTATTTCCTCTACCTCCAGAAACTCTTCATCCAGCAGGCTCATCACCAAGTGGGTCTGTGGCTCCGTCGTTTTATTGAGACTCACAACATACAACAGTAAAAATAGAAACAGCGTATTCACCACAACCGAAAAGAAAAGTGCACTCAAGTGGTTGCGCCACAAGGAATGCCGGGAGAAGAACTGAAATCGGGAGAGCGCGTCTATAAAATTTTCCTGCATACGATGTGATTCCCTGGGTGAAGTGTCTACTGTTGGTTTCTAGTAGATACGACGCTCCCCCCCGAATCGTTCACCGGCATTCACCTTTTAAACGAATTTCATGCCTCCAGCATCTGCAGCCTTATCCGGGAATCGTAAACGAAACAGGATGAACATAACGCCCATCTTCATGCCCCACAGCAACGGTTACGCCTCCATCCCCCACAACTCCAATCCACAAGCGGACATGAAGAAGATGACGTTCTCCTTCGACCATATCCACGGGCACGGTGGCACCGCCTACCGTACGATGAAAGGCGGGAATGCGGGGAAGTCGACTGTGATCATTGACCAGTAATTTCCCATCCATCCACGCCATAATTCCTGAATCGGCACAACACATCAGACGCGTAGCTCCCACGCAGCCCGGCTCTATCCAAGTCAAAAGATCTACCACCTCTCCAGGGTGAAATCCCAGCTCCTGAAACTTCAAATGAATCCCGCTCGCAGTGTAACGGTATTTATGAAACGAAGCGGGATCTTGAACCGCTTGAGACCAAAGATCTTCACCACCATCCGACAGCGCGGATGCCGAAGGCTTCAACACCAACCACTGATGAATATCATCTGGAAGTTCACCAAGAGTTGCGGTGGGGGATTCAAGTCTTTCACCTTCATGCAGACTCCAGGTCTGCTGAAGCTTCAACGTTCTCAGGGTCAGTTCTTTAATAGACTGAGGAAGTGGCAGTTCTCGCAAACTGGGATCCATCACCAGTGGGGCTTGAATAACCTTTCGCCATGCTTCAGGCAACCCTTCTGTCCCATGAAGCAACCCCAGGATCGCACCGCAAGTTGCTCCAGTACAATCCGTATCCGCTCCGCAGGATACCGCCAAAAAAATCGACTGAAGGGGATCCCCTTTCCCCCATAATAATCCCACCAATATAAACGACAGATTCATAACCACATCTGTAAAATTGGCACTCCCATAGTGACGTTGCGTATATTTTTGAGCTGTTTCAGCAGATCGGCCTTCCACATAGAGCATGCAAATTTGATCTAACGCTTGGCGTAACTTACTTACTTCGGGAAGGAGATCCAAGGCCGTACGCAGTGCCGATTGCAGGTCAGAGGAGGTAAAAAGTGCACTTTCAAACGCAGCCAAAAATCGGGCAGCCTCCACCCCATCTCCCGCGTGATCCATCAGCGCATCTTCACGCGCAAGCGCCGCCGCAAGTTCAGGCCGACCTGGCGCAACACAGGCCCAAATTTCAGAACGTATCGCAGCCCCCATTCCATTTTCAAACGCGTTGTTCAATTGCCCCGTAACCGGAGGCAGCAACCCACGGGCCGTATTCCACCGGGCAACCCCGTATTCATCCGGATAACAGGCATAGTGTTCAGCCGCCGCCTGCGCAAGGTGCCGGGAACGGACTGAGCTCCCATGCTCTTCCATGATCCACACCCAAAGCAGTTGTAAATCCAAATCATCATTCGCCACCATTACATCAGGTGAGGCAGGTGGCGGCAGCTCAATCGGGCCCGGACAACCTTCATAGGGCATTCCAATGGTCCCCCCCACCGCTTTCCCAGCCCAACAGGCATAAATTTTATCTGCTAAATCAATGGACGATAAGTTCATAGCGTTACCCGTGACGGAAGCTGAGGAAGAATCTGCAGTAAATCTTGTACTTGCAAAATGGATCCACACCATTCTGCTGCAGGCTGATCGCGTACCACCAAAAATCCGGCACCTATGCCTAAAGATTCAGGCAACTTCGCATCTTCGTAGGGATGATTTCCCACCACCGCACATTCACCAGGATTCAAATCGCCATCACAAAAAGCACGTTCCCAAAACTCAGATTGATGTTTCTGTCCTTTTTGATGTGTTGAATTAAAAATATGAAAAAAGACCGGACGATTTTCATGTAAGAGCAACCCTGCCGCATCCAGCTTGAGCAAACAACCACTGTGCGGGTTGTTGCTGATCACATGCAAA
Organism: Kiritimatiellota bacterium B12222; assembly: GCA_029719485.1. GTDB lineage: Bacteria > Verrucomicrobiota > Kiritimatiellia > SS1-B-03-39 > UBA6053 > UBA6053. The sequence goes on from CP120722.1 coordinate 4,375,430, forward strand.
ATATACCCTTTTTCAAGCAATCCATGCACCAACCCCACAGCATCCTCATAGATTTCTAAATTCGTCGGATGCCAATTTTTCAACGCTTCCATCGATTCAGTAAGGGGCAGCCCCACCCCCTCAATCAACATGGGATAATCCCAAAAGAGCAACTCATCAATCATGCGGGTTAATTCAGATTCAACATGTTGCTGAGAGAGACCCGATGCCACAGCCAAATCACGGATCATCTCCAACAACACATTTCCACCAAAATACTGATCATCAATTTGGGGGTCCTGTGCATCATCCGTCAAGGTGCCGTCAATATCGATCAAAACATGTTTAATTTGTTGAAGCGCAGGGGGAGCAGTAAGTATATTCATAATTAACGAGTGGGTTTAAACAGTGATGAACGGGAATCTTCAATTTCTTCCGGGGTCAAAGCGGAAACATGACCGTCAAAAAACAATGCGTGTGATTTGTTGCGATGACGTGGATCTGTCCAACTGACCGAAGGAAGCGCTGGATTAAAAAAATAAACTTTCCCGGGAGGTACATCCAACAGCCATACTTTTTGCGCAGGTGCAGAAATGTCCGAGATATTCAACCGATACCCATCCATGAACGCCCCACTGCTCGGACCATAACTGATCGCAAAATCTCCTTCTTGTTCCGGACAGCGAAAGGTTTTATCCGTGCCTTCCTCTAAACTAATATTGGTCCGCACTTCGGCAGCCACATAAGGGGCCAACAGTTTAAACCACGGAGGTTCGGCAAAACCCAAGCCCTCGCCTCCCGGCGTGTAGACAAAGGGGATCTCCCCTTGGTTATCGACCGCATAACTATAGGTCGCCGTGCCCAAAGAACGCAGATTCGAAAGACATGCCATCGCGCGCGCACGACGTAACGCACCGGAAACGGCCGGTACAATGATGGAGGACAACAAGGCCAGGATCGCAATCACAACCAGCATTTCAATCAACGTGAATCCTTTTTTTCTCAGTGAAGTATTCATGGTATCTTACCTTTTTCATATGTAGTATTTAGAAGAAATTTTGGTGAAGATAACCGCTTACCAGCGAGGGAAAAAATTGAGAGCTGGGTGCTGTCAAACACTCCGGGAAATCGGGGACGCGACGCATTTGAACTGTCCCAACCCAATGAGACAGAAACAGGCTGACGAAAAGGAACCATGTCCAGATCCTTTCGCTCAACCACGACAGACCCATCCACAGATAAGGTCACCACACTTCGGCCTTCACCTCGATTCTCCCATCGCACCGCCACCTGATGCCAAGTCCCCGGAGTCCAATCCGGTAGCATCGCATCCACCTTGAGCCATGCGTTATGCGCCACTTCTGTATCTTCCGTGCGCTGGGTGCGATAAAAAACTAACTTGCCATCCCGAATCGCAAAAACCATATAATCGGGTTGACGCGTGCCTCCACTGAACAACAGCGCATCCGATTCCTTGGACGGAGTGCTGTCCAGGCAAACCCAGGTTTCAAAATATCCGGAATCAGACAATGCCATCGTGCCCTCTTCGATGCGGGGCGTGGCATTGGAGGCAAGGCGTAGCCCTTTCCCTTCATGCCCCTCCACAAATTGCAACCCTTGCGGAGCCGAGGGCACCGGAATGTATTTCAACGCTTTTTGCACCGATGCGGGAGCATCCTTGAGAGACGCAAAAATTTTGTACTGATGCGAAAACGTCAACTGTTCCCCCGGGGCCAAGAGCTGAGGGGCGGTCAACAGCTCCAAGTTGACCGACTGTTGCGAACGATCCAAATGCAGATGAGGCGTTGACTGCCCGTCAGGGTACTCATGCAAAAAGCCCATTCCTGTCGAAGTCACCAAGCCCCAACGACCTTGTTGTGGTGGAGTTTCTCCAAGATCTGCCCCCAGCAAAGAGCGCAGAGTCGTTGACCCGTCCGCCTGCCCCAACAATAAATGTGTACCCGACAGCATCGGACTCAATTGAAATTCAGGATGCACCCGCAACAGGGCCGGAAACCCTTCATTGTTGTGATTGGTCAGTCGCGTCTGAATGCTCAACTCCATCCCACGTCCAGGGGGCAAATGCAGGGTGCGCTCAATTTCGATGCGTTCTCTCGTCACGCCTTGCATGCTCAAATAGGTTCCCGAAGCATCCGACCAAGAACGGCTCACCATCGGCATTTCCCAGCCCGGAGAGGCAAAGGCTTTTCGCGTATATTCTTCATAACCTCCATAACGAAAATAGGAGGCTCCCGGATCGGTGAGCGTAGAAGGATTCATCGGCTCAAACAAAATATTTTCATTCTGCTGACGATCCATCATGCGAATAATGCGGCCCCCGATTCCTGGCAACACCCCAATACGCAGACGATCATTTTCCAGCCATACAATTTCTTCCCGACGTTGTAAGGTGCGGAACAATACCCGACGCATCGCATCGTCCCGTTGACCACGCGCAATCGCCTGATCACGTAAAGCCGCCCACTGAGCTTTACCCGCCCAATGCGGACCCGCGTTGAGCACATAGGCATCGGTTCCTCTTTCCAAGGTCCAATCACCCGATTCGGATGCAACCAACAATTTAGGTCTCACCGCATTGTCCACATAGTCAAGTGAGGCCTGTCGCATGATGTAGGCCTTGCGAGCGAGGGAAGGTCCCGCAGGAAGCGCCCGCCCGGCACGTTCGAGGGAGGCGTGAAGTGCAGCCAACACCTGGGGCGTAAATACCCGTGGTGAAGGAACCGTAATATCACGCCAAATTTCAGGGTTCCACTGGGAGTCCCCATATGCCTCATCCAAGGTCTGCAAATAGGAAGCGATCTCTGGTCCCGCCTCTGCACCATAACGATGCTGCGTATAATCAGTTCGAACAGCATCCAAGCTCAGATCGGGTTGCCACAATTTACGAGCCAACGCATAGTAGAGAAAAGGATTATACTGCTGAAGCGTATTTCCCGCCTGGGTAAAATACACTTTATAGGGATTGGGAAATGCCGCCAGATAATCAACCATATCAAAAGCCACTTTGCCAAATCCGAGAGGCGTCAGCGCCGAACCACTTCGGTCTTGAACCCGCAGAATAAAATAATCCCATATCCCGATCCCCGCAGGAGCGGCCTTCGCCCAGGTGTCAAACACATCCCGTGCATCTGCATTCCAGTCCGACCCAATCGGATGAACCAAACTTCCATTGCCCGCATAACCATGGGCCACTTGCACCACAATATTCTCACGCAACTTCAGACCTTCATAGGGCCAAACCGTATCCGCATAGGCTAACAACAGTATGCGAGCATCAGGATTTTCTTTCGCAACCAACGACCCCACAGCATTCATAAATTCAACCTGACGTCGCGTCATCGACCCCGCGGGACCCGGCGTAAAATTCTCTCCACCCAAAGCCATACATTGATCACATTCGCACCACTTCACCGCGCCGTCAGGAGGCGAAATCGGCACCATATCTCCTTCGGGATAACGCGCAAACCACTCCAAAACAAAATCCGCCACCAACTGTTGCACCTCCGGATTTGTCGTACAAAGATAGCCTCCTTCTTTGCCTTGCGGAATGCGTCGCCCATTGTAGAGCGAAAAATATTCAGGATGAGACTCAAACCACTCTTCGTTGGTGACCATCCAGGTGCTGTTGTGACAAAGGTGTTGCCAATGAACCGTTCCCCCGCGTTTTCTCCACGCGGGATGAGAACGCAGACTAAACAATCGATTCAATCTGTTTTTTGCACACCAATCAATCAGGGCTTCCGATTCAGAGGGTTCATCGACACCCCGCCCAATCTCCCGTACCGCAAAAACAGGTTGCTCAACCAGCGTACGGGCGGGAACCTGAAGTTGCCGAACCTGAGGAATCCATTCTCCCTCAGGGCCGGGCTCAAACCAACGACAGCCCTGCAATTCTAAAAATCCATATACGGCATACAAGCTTCCCCGGTCTCCCCCTCCCAACAAATGCAAGTCACCCGAATCAGGATTCAAATGCGTAATCGCCGTGTCCACCCTCAAGGTGCGAATATCATTTTGAGCAAGCGCCTGAAGCTCAGCCGAAACCCTGCAGGCGCCAATATATATGCGGGCGGCGCCGGTATCCGGTGAAGACTCCGGAAGAATTTCCATCGAGCCTAGACCCATTTTGGCGACGACATCACGAAGTTCAGTGGCCGCAAATTGTTCCGTAACACTCGGAGAGTCCGGTAAAAGAATAACCGGCGCTTGCCGGGAAGCTCCTTGCGGCCAAAAAACAGTCTCGCCAACGACTACCGTCGATAGAGAGACGCACAGAAACAAAAGTTTAGAATAAATAGAGAAGTGGCGCATGGGAATAGTGGAGGACAGGTTGCCCTGCCCTCCAAGGAGTAAGAGCTAACAAGTCTATTTACGAAAACGCAAACGGGTTGCGGTCACCACCACCAACGCACCACCAATCAACAAGAGAAAGGAGGAAGGTTCTGGGATTGTCGTGATGTTGAGATCATCAAGACCAAACTGGGAGGTCGCCGCAGTCCCATCAATCACGATCGACGCAATCGAGGCCGTACCGTCATAGAATCCAAAGAAACCATAACCCGTACCGTCTGTCGTGTTATCACTCAGGGTAAAGCTGCTGCCAATCAGCGTGGTACGCGCTAAGTCCGAATACAAACTCACGGTAACATCTCCCCCCACAATTCGATTGGCAGAAAATGCAATCCCGGTTACCGGCTGAGCAGAACTCGTCGCATAGGGATCAATGAAATTCATAATCACAGATCCACCAGATGACCCCACCGCTAAAGAATCAGAGCCACCTGTAGCCTGAAAGGTAGACAGCACCCGATAGCCTGAAGTACCGCTCAAATCTAAGCGTAAATTTAACGGACTTCCTTCCGTTTCCAGAAGTTCAATGCGATCAAAACGTCCGGTGCCGACATAGCCATCATCACTGTCAAAGGTGAAAGCCGTACGTTCTTCTAAAGCATTGAAATCTGAAAATGTAATATTTCCAATCTCTTCTTCAAAAGTAACCCCATTGGTGTTGATGGCTGTGGTAAGCCCTGAAGGATCATTGATAAAGGTCGGCTGCGCGAAGACGCGAGTCAAACCCAGACCCAAAACAAGGGTCCCTAAGATGCGTGCATTTATTTTTTTCATGTTGTGATTTCCATTGGTTGAATTGATTTATTGATCGAACAATAAACCCACAATGAAAGAACCGCAACCCCCGCAAGGTTAGAAAATTATGAGCAAATGATCAAAGGCGAATAAATTCGCGCCAGATCTTAACATTCTGAGCATGGTCCCTTTGCTCAAACGTAACCCCTCCGAGATAATCGATTTCCCGTAAAGCGCTAATTAAGCCCTCCCAATCTATCGTACCTTCCCCCACAGGCAGGTGTTCATCCCGCAGCCCATGATTATCATGAAAATGTGTTTCAATGAGTGCAGAATCAAAAACACGGATTGCAGACGCAATATCCACCGCATTGAAATGACAATGACCCGAATCCAGACAAATCCCCAGATTTCCCTCTCCGACCGAGGCTATAAAATCCATCATGGCTTGCGGATTTTCAGTGAGCTCCGGCCATTCCGCAATGGCGGTTTCGATCGTCACCGTGATTCCGCGCATGGCCGCCCGCGAACAAAATTCACGATATACCACACGATTCATCTCCATAAAAGCTTCCGGAGTCCCCACGAGTTTGCGCGCCTCCGCATGCAACTCCCGTAAGCTGATCGCTCCCGCTCGAAAGGCCTTCGCCGCCTCTCCCGTGTACTGAGCATCCGCCACCCCAAACATCCACCCCGGATGGGTCGTCACCCGGCGACATCCCAACAGTGCCGCGCGATCCAACAGTTCTTCGTGTAACTGAAAAAAATGTTCATCCGCTTTTTCCCCGGGAGGAGGTAAAATTTGATTATAGTGGGCGGAGTGAATTTCCATTCCACGCACCTCAACCCGTTCCCGCAGCTCCGTCAGCTCCTCTCGTGATCGCGCACAAAGGACTTGGGGCCCTTCCGGAAAAATAACCACATCAGAGCTCAAGACCTCTGCTTTCTTTTTCGATACCAACAAAGCATCTCCCGGATACACTTCGCTGAATCCTAATGTCTGAAGAGTATCCAGCTCGGCAGAAAGGGTTTCTTCATCCAGCACCGCCCCCAGTTCAATCAATCCACCCAAACGATTTAACGCAGGCTCGGTCATGTCGTTCCTCCTTCAATAACATCAAAAGACAACCGTTCACTCGGTATTTGCGCCTCACGGCTTTGAATTTGCTCCAGTATCATTTCCGCAGACCGAATACCAAAAAGATAATCAGGCCGAACGGCACAGGAAATGGCAGGTACATTCGCCGTAAAACCCTTTCCATTATCGAAAGAAGCCAATGACAGTGTCTCAGGGACCTTCCACCCTTCTCTCACTCCTACTTGAAGAATAATTTGAGCCGCACTGAGAGAATTCACAATCAGATGCAGAGGCGCATGCTGGGTTTTCAACCATTCAGCAACAGCCTCTCCCCGCTGATCTCGAGGGACAGACCGGAGATGGGTATTGAAATTCATCCCCAGTTTTTGGGCCTGGTGTTCAGCCGAGCGAATTCGTTCACGGGTATGTGCATCCCGTCCCCCACTGGAGTAATCTACAAAGGTTACCGACTTACGTCCTTTCCGGTGATAAAGCGATACCAACTGGGCTGCAGCATCTCCTTCATCCATCCGAATCGCATTGTGACGCGCACTGCGATTCATCCAAACCACAGGAATTTGAAGACTTGATAATTCTTCTCTTAGTCGGGCAGAAGGAGTGCGGACAAAAGGAATCAAGAGTCCGTCGGTATGGCGAGAACGCACCAAAGGATTCTCCATGAGACCCGAAAGAGAGGAGGAACGCGTATGTACCAACGTAGCAGTATAATCCGATTCCGCCAATCGCTCGACCAATCCTGACAAGGTGGGTTGGGTGAGCAAAAAATCCTCTGGAGGCCCGATCAACAGTCCCACACTTTGAAATGCACCGCGCCGTAAGGCCTGCCCCGCACTGAAAGGACGGTAGCCCAATTCCGTAGCGACTTCTCGAATACGATCGCGAATTTCAGGCCGAGCGCTCGCGGTTCCTTTCCCGCCGTTCAATACAATACTGACCACTTGGGGGGCCACTCCCACCTGGCGCGCAATGTCGGCGAGGGTTACATTCTGTCGCCGTTTAGGGGTAGTTGATTTCGGAGATGATGAACTCAGAGACATGAAAAAGTCTACTTAAATTGGAAGTTAATGAAGATGAAAATACATTTTGCACCACTGGGGCAAGCCGCGAATTCAAGAGGATGATCGCAAGGAACATGCTCGGGAGTTACACCGAAAACCATCCACTAGTCAAGGAGTGTTGGTAAGAACATCCTCTTCACTTCGGCACAATTCCCTGTCTTCACAACGAGGTGGTTTGTAAGTTTCGTGTCGGTTGAGGAACCTTTACATCATCCTTTTTTTCACAGCCTACCCGTGTCCATTGCCCGGTTACAGTTTCTAAATACTGTATACCTTGCGTATCCGAAAGTCGTACTTTCGCAGCGCCATAGCTCTCTGAATAACTTTGAATTTCAAGGCCTGTTTCCCTCGTCAACTTCACCTCTTTCAAAGATCGACCCGGCAATAGATCTGTCCACTCATCCCCCACCCTCGCATACAAAGGGATAGAGGGAAATGCATGAAAGAGTGCATTCAAAAATGCATCGTCTCCACGCACGCTGTACAACATAAAGCGTTCTTCAAATCGTCCAAAATATAGAGAACCTTTCGTAGCCCTCATTTCAAAACTCCCATCGACGGCTAGTTGAATGCGATAAGAAAACTTTTCACCAGAAACATTTTCAAAAAACAATTCCTGATCAAGCATATACGAAGTGGCCGCAGAGATAAAATCGTCTACCATGAGGCCCTCTACTAAATCCGATTGCATGGGCATGGTCGCGACCGGCAACTGTTTTTGTATCGCCAAAGACATGATGCGAAAGGGGATCGTCGCCTCTCCGAGGAGAGGACCTTGCTGAACATGAAAATGCAAATGTGGTTCAGGTGAATATCCCGAATTGCCACAACGCGCAATCCACTGCCCACGATATACCGGCTGTCCCGGCACCACTTGTATGCTCTGATGTTTTAGATGAGCCAGCAATACTCTAAATCCACGGGCCTCTCGGATCATCACATAATTTCCCCAGTTGTGCTCGGTTTCCACCTGACCAATGGCTTGATCTGGTAATCCAGCCTCTATATTTTCCACCCAACCATCCAAGGGGGACACCACGGTTTTATTCCAGGCATAATAATCTTCCGGCGACTTCCCCCTCCCATAAAAGCGCTTACCCTCATCATCGCACAACACCAAATCAATCGCATGTTGCCACGCATGCTGATGACTCCATTGACTCCCCGCCCCTTGGGATACCTTCCATTGTCCTAATACGGGCAAATGTAGCGCAGGAGGATCCAAGGGATAACGCTTCCGTCGATATTGAAGGGTTTGCCAACGGAGTTCGGGAGCCAGCTGACAGTCTATCCACTCAGGAACCCGCCATCTCGACGTACCCATGTAATATGTAAACATGGCAATAAGATTAAAGCCCAGTGTCACCGTCATCCAAGACCATGTGCCCCACAATTGGACCGCGATCACTTGAAAAAGCACCGCGCCTCCCATCCCCCCAAAAACCCGCCATCCCGTAAACCGATCTGGCGGAATCAATCCACCCCCCAAGGCCATCGCCACCAAGATATAATTTAATCCTGCAAAATGAGCAGGAGCCTGAATCCCTTGCCCCCCCAGCAAGCTTTCCCCGAGTCCCCCAATAAAAAAACCTGCCATCGCCAAACCAGCCAACCACAAAGAACGACCCGCCAACAACAGAAAAAAAACGATGCCCCAAAAAGGGCTGGCCGTAAAAGTCACCACCGAAATACTTTCAAAAAATGCAATAGCCCAGCCTGAGGAGCTCGGTGACAACTCCGGCATCGCCTCCGGGAATACCCAAGCACTCAGACCCACAGCCACGGCAAAAGGAAGGGTTAAAATCAATCCACCACCACGAATCTTCATCAATAAATAGCTAAACCCCAAACACAGTACCGACAAAAAAGCTCCCCCACTCAATGCCAAGAACAGCGTCCTCAAGTCAAAGGGCAATACCGTCCCCACAAACAACCCCCACAAACCCGCATTCAGCAGCTCAGGCAAACGGCTCACCCGTCTCGCATACATGCCCCGACTCACGCCCCATGCTCCCCCACCGGACAACAAAGCGCAACTACCCACCTCCGGATGAATAAAACAGCTCAGAAACAACACGCTCCCCAAAACCACACCCTCAACAAACCACACCGCCCCTAAAGCGCAAAGCCCTGCTCTGATCTGCTTATCCAAGCTCTTCACCCTTCCCCCATCTCAACATCTGATAAGGTTTCCGCCCGTCGAATAAGGTCTTCACTCCCATCTTCCCGCAGAAGTACTACCGCCGGACGCGTGACAATAAACTGCATCGATTGGGTGACGTTGTAGGCGCCAACATTCGGAATACATAAGATTTCGCCTCGCTCCAAAGCGGGCAACATCCACTCCGGATGCAGCACATCAATATTCATACACAAGGGGCCCACCAACTGAGTCGAATGAAATTCCCCTTCATGTTTTTGGGTAAGCGAAGCCTGTATTTCATACCATGTGGCCGTGTACAACACATTCACTCCCGCATCCATCACCACCAAATCCCGTCCGTCCGGCATTACTTTTCGCGCCAATACCGAACTGAGTAACCACCCTGCCGAATCCACTAAAGCTCGACCGCTCTCCAGCAACAATTGGGGTAAATGACCCGGACGCAAATTCGCCTGCAAACTATTCACAATCGCTTCCGCATACTCGGAGGGCGGGGGCAAATATACCTCAGGCGAATGATAAATGCCTTTCAGGCGCGCAGGCGATGGGAACCCTCCCCCTAAATCCAGATGTTCAATACGTTGATCAAAACGATCCTCCGCCCAATAAGCCAACGTCAATAATTTCTGAGTCATCAGCGCGTAGGCCTGTGGATCCAAAATATAAGTGCCGATATGACAGTGTACGCCACTCAACTGAATGTGGGGATGACGCAACAATTGGGTAAGAGCCTGCTGAGCCTCACCATTTTCAAAATTAAATCCAAAACGCGACCACACGGGTTGAATACCCGCATCCATATTCACCCGAATCCCCACTTTCAACTTGTGATCACTTTCGTCTGCAATCGCCAGCACATCATCCACTTCATCAAAATGATCAATATGTAAAATAGCCCCTTCCTTCAGAGCCTCACGCAAAAGAATTTGAGACTTGTGGGGACCATTCAGAATAATATTTTTTCCCGGCACCCCCGACTTCCGAGCTTTATGGTATTCCATTTCAGAAACCACTTCCGCCAGCGATCCTTCTTCATGAAAGCACTGACAGATCCCCCGCAAGTAACAGGTTTTATAGGACCATGCAAAACGAACAGGCTGATACAAGGTTTCAAAAGCCTGCTTCCACCGAAATAAATTTCGTTTCAACTCAGCTTCATCATACACAAACAAAGGAGAGCCATACCGTTCCGTCAACTCACGAACCGGTACCCCCGCAATTTCGGAAATCAGCGCACGGGAGGCCCCGGTACGCCGCGCATGCGGATTGCCAGGTTGGCCAGAAAGGAGGTCGAGGCGTGGGGGTTCAAATGTTTTCTGCATGACAATAACTTCCTTGCGTAAGCAAATGTTTCATCGGATCTTGATCGAGCACCGATTCTTGAATCGAACGTACAATCCATTTTCCCGCGGGAATAAGATCCATCACCCGCTCCGGCTGACCGAAGAGTTGCCCCAGCCAGCAAGCAGGTAAATTAACGCCCAACAAAGCACCCGCATAAATCCAGGCGGGGAAACGCGGATTGATTTCAATCAGCCATTTCGACCCATCATCACCCAAGATACATTCCAATTCAAAAGGACCCTTCCATTCACTTTGCGCAAGAAATTTTTCAGCGACATCCTGCAACCAAGGACATTGTATCGTTATCGCGTTCCACAACTTTCCTTGCGAGGTTTGATGCTCTTTCCTCAAGGACACTGTACGACATACAGCCCCGCCCTGACCGTCTCCCAAACCCGCCAACAACATATCAGTCCCTTGAATCACTTGCTGAAACATCACCGGATAGCCTCCATACATGGTGACCTGTTCTACAGCTTGCTGTAAGGCCAACAGCGTGTAAACTTTCTTGGCGCCATACTGATTTCCTTTGACAAACAATGGGTAATCCAGCCCCTCAACCGCGGTCAAAATTTCAGAGGGATGATGTACCACCACCGTCTTCGGGAATTGAATCCCCCACTCCGCACATACCGTTGCCAACCTCTCCTTATTCCGAAGCTGATAAGCCTGTGGCGTAGGCAACCCAACCCTTATCCCCAACGCATCTAACCGATCCTGTGCTTTCAAAAACAGCGGAATTTCCACATCTAAACAAGGAATCAACACATCCAGGGGCAGCTGCGTATGAATTTCCTCCAGTCGATCCAAACTGCTCTCCACACCTTGCCCCGGATACGGCATCAAAAATACATGATCAAACAACCCTTCCGACAATGCCAAACATTCCGAGGCATCATAGGCCAAGGCCACCAAACAAATTTCATCCCCCCCCCACTGACGCAAACTCTTGGCCACGCCGATCCCGGGCCCCGGATTTTCAGTAGCCGAAACCCCCGTCACGGCGATGGTCAGAGGTTTGTTGTTTTTCATGATTACGCAGCCGAAGTACTTGGTGAATCGACCTGCAGCTCGGCTCCAGATTCTAAAGATGAAGAGTCAGGAACCGAAAGACCCGCCATGCGACATTGACGTGCAAAACGTTCATATCCCCGCTCAGCTTCATTCAAGGACAGGTCATATTCCCGCATTAACACTTGGATTAATTGTGCGGGACAAAGCCCTTGCTGCAAACCGTCCAGCAAACACGCGCCCTCTACGTTCACTCTAAACCTTTTCCCAGTTTGAGGGTCAAAAACCAATCCATTTTCCCGATTGTGATGTAACTTATTCATAAATGATAGAGCCGCTTATTGATCTTGCTCAGGAACGCGTAAGTCCTGAATAATTTTACCAATGGTCGTCTCTTGCGTTCCCGTTAGAGGCTCTGAGGCCATGGTTTCCACTCCTGCTTCATAAAAAAATTGTGTATCACCCGCTTCAATCATATCGCCTGGCTTTAAGTGGGCTGACTCTTGAGCTATCCCATTTACTTTCAGGCCGGTTGAGCTTTGCAAGTCGCTCACCCAAACACGACCCTCCCTCACTTCAATTTTAAAATGCTTTCGAGACAATCTCGGATCATCCACACACACATCCATGCGTTCAGAACGTCCCACATGCAGGGGGTGTTCACCTAATTTCCATTCCCGAACGGGAACGCCTTTTTTATCAAGCAAAAGTAAGTATGGCATAAGCATTTAGAGGTTTTGTTTTAAGGTCCTAGGGTGCAATCCCTTGCTCCTTTGTGTTATTTTCGAGTTCAGAAATCTTTGCTTCCCACAGAGGAATGGAAGGATCGTCAGGATCAAATTGTTTCAAGACCCGCAGGGTTCCTTTTGCAGGATTCACGTGTCCGATCTCAATCAATTCGGACATTAACTTGTTCTCAATTTCATCATTTGTCGGATCCGCATTAAAGGCCTTATTCATATACAAGGTGTAATAATGGCGTTGCCCTTCCAATTGAAATGCTTTGGAAAGCCCCATCAAGGCCTCAATATTATTTCCACGAATGCGCAATACTTTGCCATATGAAATACGTGCAGAAAGTGTGTTCCCTAGCGCCAAATATGCGTCTCCCAACTTCAACCAGGCCTCGTAGTCCTCAGGATCCAGAATCACAACCTCTTTAAAGGCCTCTATTGCGACGTCATACTCTTTTGATTCAAAAGCTTCTACGCCTTGCTCATAAGTCATTTCAATGGTCGGGGTAGGGAGCGCAGTAGGAAGAAGCGAAGGCCCCACGGGAGGCACAACCTGTACCGAACTCTTGGCCTCTACTTCTTTCGAAGTATTTGACATCACTCCCACAACGCCGATCAACAACAACAGCACAATTGGCAGCATCATCCTTATCGAAACCGGGAACTTACGACGTGCAGCTTGGGTGTAAGGACCTAAAGGACGCTGTCCTTTGGATACGCGTTCCAAATCTTCTAACACATCCGCCATGGTCGCATATCGATCACGCAATTCCCGCGCCATGGCCGCTTCAGTAATCTTGGTGAGGTCTTTATTCGCGTCTGAGTTTATTTTATGGATTGAAGGAGGAGGACCCGTACGAATCGCATCTAAAATTTTATCAGCAGTGGCTCCATTATACGGCAATTTCCCTGTCAACATCTCATACATCATCGCGCCAAAAGAATAGATGTCACAGCGGGTATCTTCAGCCTGTCCCGCGGCAACACTCGGTGACATGTAAGCGGGAGTGCCCTCGGCAGCACTTTCAGAAACATCACGCAAGGTGTCATCCAGAAAACTTCGCACCAATCCAAAATCTGTAATCATCACCAAATGCTGATCATCAATTAACACATTGTCTGGCTTTAAATCTCGATGCAATAACCCGCGGGAATGCGCATACACCAACCCTTTGGCCACTTGCGATCCGATCGAAGTGATTTCAGCACTCGAAAGAGGTACTTGATCCTGTAAGCGATCGCGTAAACTCCCCCCCCGAATATAAGGCATCACAAAGAAAGGGCCACGATCAGATTCTGAGACCTCTAATACTTTGAGAATATTTGGATGCGACATGGCATACATATGACGCGCCTCACTCATAAAATAGCGAATCACTTTGGGATGTTCAGCCAACTCCTGACGTAAAACTTTCACCGCCACTTGCGTATCCGTCATCGGTTCCCGAGCAAGGTACACGAGCCCCATCCCCCCGCGGCCTAACAATTTCAGCAACTCAAAGCGTCCTAAATTGCCTCGAATACCAGGACGATTAGGGGGCGTCATCACCCCCTTTTTCAAATAGGCATCATCTCCGCTCTCAATGGCCGATATCGTGGGTAATCCCGATTCATCAGGAGTCATCCCCCTCTCAAAACTGTTTTCGGGAACCAAGGTGGACAGTGGAGGAGCCCCCCGAGTGAGGTATCCACAAAAAGGACAGGTCTCAGCTTTCGATCTCCCCTGCAATTCTTTTCCACATGCATCACATTTCACACTCATGCCTCCCCCCTCTCCTCGAGAAATCCCTTGGTATTTTTAAACAATTCCCGCCACTCAGATTGTAACCATGGACGATGCAAACACCAGTCAATGCCCTCCCCAATTTCGGTCAAAGACAGTTGACTAATCTTCCGCCCACATTTTAACATTGCGGAAGAAATACAGGAGAAATAAAGGATGCGTGCCACTTCAGCCGGAATGGGACTGCGGGGACTCGCCAAATTTCGTTTTGCAAATTCTTTGGTGAAAATAAGCAATTCAACAGGGGGGTGCGGATGGGTCAGTAGATCTTCAAAACTGCGTAATACCAATCCTCGGGTACTTGCCAATTGTTGAACCTGCTCTGCGTTCACCCCATGCATACTGCCCAAATCAATCAAAAGCGGCGCCTCCATTTGATGAGACAGAATACTTTCCAAATCTTCATGACTCCACAACGGTTCACCAGGATCCATCTCATTGAGCAGGGCCAAGAGCCCCTTCGCTTCTTCTCGAAGCGTACGGGTACTGTCCGTCAAGGGGACAGAAATAGAATCAGATGACGAAGTGCTCATACCCCCTACTACGAAATGATTTCGAGAATCCTGCAAAAAAAAGTGAACTTATTTTAAACATTTTTTCAGGAAATCCCATTCAGCTTCCATTTCAGATGGATCCTCAACCGTTTCATTGATCAATGCTTCTAATATTTTTCGCAATTGTCGTTTACTGCTGATCAGCAAATTAGAAGCCTGACTGGGGGAGGATAGCTCCAAACGCTGAACCAATTCCTCATAAGGCATGGCGGCACTCCCTTCTAAGAAAGGCTTTTGCAGGCGCTCCTGAAAGACCAACCACAAGTCATTTCGTCCCTTCGCCATACAATCCGCATGTAAACGCCGACTCCCTTCTTCCACTAAATTGCGAACCCAAGCCACATGATACGCTTTTTCTAGCTCTGCAGAATGCCCCAAACTTTCTGCCAATTCATCATAAGAAAGCAAATTCTCAGCCCCAGGACTATACTTTGCTCCGGTAGACTTGCGGATTTCATCCACAATATGATTTTGAAATGCCTTCAATAAAAAGCTTCTAAACCGTCCCTTCGTCGCATCGGCTTTGGCCAATAACTGATTTTCCAAAATACGTTTCTGCACAAAACTTTGCAACAAATCCTCTTTGGTAGAGGCATCCAACTGAGGCCAACGAGCCAACATGCCTTGTAAAACAGGCAAATATATGCGCAATAACTCATCCATCGCCCGGGTACCCGCATCCTCAGGGGATACTGCCCGTGCTACCAACGACCAACGCGTCGCGTGGTCTGAAGGAGATTGGTGAAGAAGAGACATAGCAAAACTCTATCTATTTTGACCTCATACTGCAAGCCTGCATCAGAAGGCGGACAGCTCTTTGGCCTGTAGCTGTACCTTTGGAGTGCGGTCCCAGCGAGGCGCCACCGCACTCCAAAATTATTTTAAGGCAACACCTCAATAGCCGTCGCATTGATCAGCAAGGCTTGTGGAGAGGAAAGTGCAGACACCACCCCTGATACCCGTACCCGGGACAGCTCTTGCAGGCCATGGACCCCTCGCAGATCTGCCGACAACACTTTGCCGTTTTCATCAACCACCTGCACCGTCGCACTGCCCGACAACAAGTCTTCCCGGGTTGCGCAACAGACATCCCAAGGCGTTTCACAGTGACCTTCCTCTTCCATGAGATCACAGCTCACCAAGTGGCTTTCATCCCCTACGACCATCAAAGCCCGTCCCTCGACAAAGGGCGTTTTACTGCCCATGACTTTGGCCTCGAAGACCACTTCATCCCCGGGCTTCGCCGCCGCATGGAGATCGGTGAGTGAGGACACCCCCTGCGCATCAACCAACTGAAATACACGCGTCAATGCCACCGGAGTTTCTGTGACAAGCTCTACCACGGACGACTCCTGACGACAGGCCGCGAGCAACAACAAACTAACACTCAATATACATACTTTTTTCATAAGACTATGGGGTTCGAATTAATCCCGCAGGGTTTGCGGAAGTGGAGGATAAAGACAACGAAATGCGGGAGGCAAGGTGCCGATAAACCCGAGCAACATTCCCGCAATCAATCCCACCACCAAGGTGGAGGGTTCAAGATCGAGCTCAATCGCACCCGCCCCAAAGGGCAAAACCCGATTGGCCAAAAGTAAACGGGCAATCACAGCGCCCAACAAGGTCCCCGCCATCGAAATCAACAGCGACTCCTGCAACAATGAAATCAAAATGACAAACCGACTAAAACCAATCGCTTGCAAAGTGGCCGTCTCCCGCACCCGGGAAGCAAAAGCTGCATACAAAGTGTTCAACCCTCCAAACACGGCCGCCGCCGCAATGAGAATGGCTGTGGTCCACGTCATCGTTCGTATGGGTGCATAAAAGCGCGCCAGTTTGGCATAATACTCGGTTTCAGACACCGCGGACAGTTCGAGATCCAAACGTTGACGCGTAAACAACTGCACATCCGCAACTTCTGCATCTTCACGCAGTCGTATGGCCACTGAACTTACCGTATCGCGTTGCGCGAAGGTACGCAGGTCCTGAAGGGGCATCCATATTTCAGATTCCATCACCGTCCCGGGGGCCGCCAACACCCCGCTCACCCGCAAATCCACACCATCAAATGTGAGCACCTCACCCACCGCTAAAGTTTCGGGAGATACATCCAATCGACGCCAAGCCAAGCGCCCCACCAACAATTCGCCAGGACCGGGAAAATGACCTTCCTGAATCACCATCTCGGGATGCACCAACATCGCTTTCGACGTCACTCCTCTCACCAATCCCCGCAACTCCTGCCCCTCCCCCGTAAGCAAGGTCGCCATATGCACAATCTCCGGAGAAACCGCACGCTGACCCAATACGCTTTCCACCCCGGCCAAACTGGTTTCCGCAATGCCCGCCGCCTGTTCGGAGACTTCGCTCCGTTGCATACTTTCTTCACTGCCAGCGCCTAATAACAATACATTTCGTGGTGAAGCGGTAGACTGTAAACTCCGCGTCATGCCCGCATTCATGGCATGGGCCCCCATCACCAACAACACCACCAAGGCACTGCCTAAAATGCTTTGCACCAACCGGGAACGGTCTCTGGATAAATTGCGAACCGCATAAGTAAAAGGTAACATAAAATTAACTCCTTAAACTTTCGACAATGGGACGACGCACCGAAACCCAGGCCGGATAAAGCGAAGCCACTCCCCCTAAGATCAGCGCAATCCCCATCCCCCGTAACACCAAATCTAACCGGGCTGTGATGGCCATGATCTGACCTTCATTGCCGAAACTTAAATGGGAAAAATGGAGAAACAGCCAGGCACAACCCGCACCCAACAATCCTCCCACCAGTCCCAAGATCAACCCTTCCAACAACACCAACCACGCAATCGCCCGATCCGGATATCCCAAGGTTTGCAGTACCGCATTTTCACGTACACGTCCGCGCACCACCAACAATACCGCATTCGCCACCAACCCCAGCACCGCGATCACCGCCCCCAATCCAATCCAGCGCGTGAAGCGGGTGAGTTCGATTAATTCCTGAGCTGCCCGAGCAAAAAATGCCGATTCGGGTTGCGTAAACGTGGGCGATTCCCCACTACGAAAGCGGTCATCAATTTGCTCGGCTACACGATCGAGCATGGCAGGATCTTCCACCCGCACATTGAATTGGGTCACTTCACCCAATCCCCGTTGAGAGGCTTGCTGTAAAAAGGGCAAATGCACATAGGCCACATTGTTATCCTGGGCATTGGGCGATTCGATGATGCCGTTGATGCGCACCCGCACCCCCGCCGCCGCAAAACTGTCTCCCGTTTTGAGCCCACGTCGGTCCGCCAAATTTTTCCCGACCAACGCACCATCATCGGTTTTTTGCCAGGTCGATAAGGAACCCTCCAACACCTCAATTTCCGGTGCATAACGGTGCAATAATTCAGGAGGTACCCCACGAAAAGTCACCACATCCAAACTCGCCCCACAATTGTTGACCGTGATTTGAATCGGAATCACTTCCCGCACCCCATCGATTTGGGCAATTTCCTCGGCATAATATTCAGGCAGTCGACTCGTAGACGGACAATAACGGTTCTCCCGGAAAACCACCAAAGTGGCCTCCGAAGCTTGTGCACCCGTCACCGCCGAAACCGCTCCCTGCATGCTTTCGACCAAGGTAAACAAAAAGATGCCCGCGCCAATACCCAACAGCGTGAGCAAGGTGCGCACCCGATGACGAAGCAGTTGCTTGCCCGCGAGAGGAATAAGATTGATCAGTCCCTTACTTGACATGTTGATCCTCCAACAAACGGCCTTTCTCTAAATGCAACAACCGATCCGCCGCCGCAGCCGCTTTGGGATCGTGCGTCACCATGATGATGGTTTTCTGCTGTTCTTCCGCCAAATTGCGGAGCAGGGCCAATACCGAATCCGCAGATTCGCGATCCAAATCACCAGTAGGTTCATCCGCCACCAACAATTCAGGGTCTGCCACCAAGGCACGGGCAATCGCCACCCGTTGTTCTTGTCCCCCCGACAATTCTCGGGGAAAATGATGCATCCGATCGGCCAGACCCACCAAGGAGAGCGCGGCTTCCACCCGTTCACGACGATCCCGTTTACTTTGTCCATCCGGCAATAACGGTAGCTCCACATTTTCATAGGCACTCAATACCGGAATTAAATGATAGAGCTGAAAGATATAGCCCACATGACGCGCCCGCCACGCCGCCAACTTGCGCCGCGACAACTCATGCACTGCAATGTCGCCAATATCAATGCGACCCTCACTCGGGGAATCAATCCCCGACACTAAATTCAACAGTGTCGTTTTTCCTGAACCCGATGGCCCCATCAACGCTAAAAACTCGCCACGGGGAACTTCTAAATCCAAGGACTCCAAGGGAGTCACCCACAACGAACCTTTGCGATAACGTTTGGCCACTCCTGCACAACGAACTAAGGGAAAATTCTTTTCAGCTTTCATCGACGATCTCCTTGATTTTCTTTCACACGACTACCCACTTTCAATCCATCGGGTTGACCGACGATCACCCGTTCACCTGGTCGCAATCCTTCTCGAACCGAGACATACTCTTCACGCACTTCAGATCCAATTTCCAACATACGCAGCTCTGCCCGCATGCTTACCGGATCTACCACCCACACCTGATTCCCCTCCTGCACAGCCGCTTGAGGAATCCACACCTTTTCCGAAGGTCGGAAGGCACTCTCTTCCGCACTTCCGAGAGTCGGCAGACTGAAAAACTCCACCCGACATAACATTTCCGGGCGCATCCGCGCATCGGGATCCAGGATCGCTACTTTGACTTGCAGGGTATTTCGGACAATATCCGCCTCGCCGACAATACGGGTAACTTTTCCCTTAAACTCCCGGTCAGGGAAGGGAGAAAGCTGAATCCTCGCCGGCATCCCCACCTGTAAAGATGAGGCATCCGACAGCGGAACATCCACCCGAATCTGCAATTTCGATGGATCATACAAACTGACAATGGTGGCGCTGTCGGCATCATCCATCCCCAACATGCGTTTTCCACCTGGAGACGCGTAGCGTTTCATCACCACGCCGGCTACAGGTGAGCGAATTTCAGTTCTCGCCACATTGGTTTCAGCTTGGGCCAGCTCTGCTTGAAGCTCAAGCACCCGCGCTTTTGCCGTTTCGATGGCAGCTTTTTCAACCCCTTGATGAGCCATATGCCCTTCCCATTCGGCTTGAGCCGCAGCCAATTCCGCTTTACCTACCGCAACCTCACGCTCCACCTGCAGACGCTCATCTTCGGGCACCACACCAGGATCTAACGCCAGAAGTCTGCGGTAACGATCTTGTTGCTCGCGGTAGCGGGCTTCGGCGGCCGCAATCCCCGCTTGAGAGCGCCGACACTCTGACGCAGCCCGTTCAAGGGCTTTTTCTTTTTCAGTCTGCATCGCTTGGGCCGCCAATAAACGCCCCTGTAACGCCTGGAGATGATATTCAAAATCGGTAGCATCCAAAGTCGCCAACAGTTGACCCGCCTCTACGTTTTCACCGGCTAGAACATGCACAGTTTCGACCAATCCATCTACTTTGACAGGTACACGAATGGGATAGGGATCAGGTTCAATCCAACCGGAAGCTTGGGAAAGGGTTTGAGAGACAACAGAAGTTGTCGTCGTGTCAGAGCCCCCTCCTTCCAATAAAAGTGCCGGGGCGGTTTGTACAGTCAGTCGCGGTCGAAGGCGTTCGCCAAACAGCAACACGCTTACCAGCGCAAAACCTAAGAACAGCAAAGGCAATACCAACCAAGAGCGAGAGGTGGAACGTCGGGAATCAGAGGCCGCTTGGGGCCTCCGTTTAAGAGAATCAAGTTGAGAAGAAGTCATATGTAAATCGAAATAAAGAGCATGATTGCCGGATGGCCTTGTCACAGCATCCGGTCACAGAATCAGCAGAACCCGTACAACGGGCATTTCAATTTACTCAACACCTAACGGTGTTCGACAAACGATACACAGGGGGACTGTCCCCCAGAGGGATGGCCTGTTCATTTCCAACGACCACGCGCCGAGGAAAAGGCATACGCTGCATTTTGAAGGGCAACCACAGAACCACTTGACTCGGCGCAGCACTCCGTAGCGAAAGCACCGCAGGTACACTCGCCGGGCTTTCATTTTCTCCTCTAGCACAACAAGATGCCACATCAAAACGCTCTACGACTTTCTCATTTTCACAGCAGACATGCCCTCTTTCTATGGCAACAACTTCATCCGAACAGCAACGAACCGCACAGGGTTGAAACCAAATTGCATCCGCTTGAGAGCAGATAAAAGAGGCACAAATCAATAGCAAACCAACCCAGTGAAACCAGGTACGGGAAGTGAATCTTGATGCTGTGGAGGAAGTGCCCATAAATTATTTATAGGGGATTTACATTAAATAGCAAGTCCAAGCGAGATGGGGGAAGAGAGAAGATACCATCCAAAGAGCTCGATTTCCTTTCACGGATGAGGATCAAAAAAAAGGGCCACCCTGAAACATCAGAGAAGCCCCCATCATTTTTGCCATCTACGTTGAGTGGATTAGCCCGCAGATTCACGGGGAATAAATTTCATATGAACGGTCCGCACCTGTTTTTCATTTTCAGGGTGTTCAATTTTATCCATGACCAACGAAAATACTAATTTTGCGACTTCATCATGCATGCGGTCTACAGTGGCCAATGCGGGTGACCACACCACCCCGGTGGGTGCATTGTTGAGCCCGACAACCGCAACATCTTCAGGGATCCGAATCCCGCGATCTTGCAATTCGCGCATGACGTAAAGCGCGCCCACATCATTCACACAGAATATCGCATCCACATCGACTTTCCCTGAACCAAAAGCCTTACGAATCGCATCGCGATGGTATTCACTATGCTCCCGTGGATCTTTGGCTTTGAGCATCGGAATCACACTATGAGGATGTTCCCCCAAGCCATGCACGCGACAAGCCTCTTTGAACACATTGATTTTGGGAGGGTTCGATTCTTCAGTAGGTTCAATAAGAATGGCCAAACGTTTACGACCGGTTTTGGCAAAATGAGCTACAATATCCCGAATAGCCGCATAACGATCGTGCACCACCAATTCGCCGGGGAATTCAGGCACCTCTTCCCGAGAAACCGCAACCACTGCCGGAATGGGACGTAAAGCCTCTAAAATCTTCTCATTTCGGAGCAAGGAAGGGATCGCATGTAAAAACAACGCATCTACCCCGCGTCCGGAGAGTTCATGAATTTGTTGAACCAATACCTCCAAATCTTGCGTCGCGGGGGCCGAGTAGGTGGCTAAACTTTCTGCATTCAATAACTTGACCAAAGAGAGACTAATCGCCGAATCTCCAGCCCAAGGATCTCCCACCGGCCAAATCGCGCCAATGGCATGGGTGCGGCTTCCCCGCAATCCTGAAGCTAAACGATTGGGTTGATACCCCATCTCTTCGCAAGCTTTTAATACTTTTTCCCGAGTTTTCTCCCCTATCCGACCATTGTTATTTAAAACGGCGGATACGGTTCGTTGTGAAACTCCGAGTTTACGGGCTATATCTGTTTGACTTGCAGGCACTCTATTTCCTTACTTAATATTTGGATTTAGCACAGAACATTTTTCATGTGGAGTCGTAATTAATTTATTTCCATATTCAAGAGCTGACCAGTGACCATCTCCATAAACAATACTACATTTCCCCACCGATTTACGGGTGGGATCATCGTGACGATAATGGAAATAGCTATTCCAACGATTCGAAAAAAGATAAAAGGAACTGCGCGTATCCGCCAACATAATGGTTTTACTGGACCCTTGATTCCGAATACTGGTGCCACCCATGTAATAGTTAAATCCCAAGGTGTGCGTATTTAACCATGGATAATCTTTGACCATAGGACATTTAAATTGGGGAGGAAGTGAATAACGATTGTCCCAGTCAGGATCCAAATAGGGATTGATAAAGTAGGGCCAACGCCGTTCAGGGCTTTCACTGGGTCCGGATGGACTGGGCAACAGGCCACCGTGCTCTACCCCATACATGATCAATGCCTGATGAATATTTTTAAGGCGATTGGAACAGGAAGTCATTTTTGATTTTTCAAGCATTGACCCCACGACCGGCGTCATCAACGTCGCGAGCAACGCAATAATGGCCACCACCACCAGCATCTCAATCAACGTAAAACCGGCGTTCTGCTTTTGTCTCTCATCTTTTTTCATCATGCGTCTCCCTGGGTGAGGATAAAATTCTGCTCAAAATAAGTTAACACTTCTTGCCGTGAAGCAGGTAGAAAATTAAAGCTCCCCTCAGGGCGAATACTGATGATTCCCATGATTCCTGGAGGCAATTGTTCCGCCCATTCAATAGGTAACACATCATCCATTAACGCGTAAAATGGAGGCAAAAGATCCTTTCCCAAATTTTGAGGATCTTTGGGCAA
The DNA here is from genome assembly GCA_029719485.1 of Kiritimatiellota bacterium B12222. Lineage (GTDB taxonomy): Bacteria > Verrucomicrobiota > Kiritimatiellia > SS1-B-03-39 > UBA6053 > UBA6053. Next base: position 4,398,673 of record CP120722.1, read on the forward strand.
CCCCGCAAAAGATACAACCGCGATCGCATCCTCATTCCCTTGGAGCATTTGTCTAAAATCCCGACTATAGCGCGTCAAACCACCCGCCAAAGACTCTTCATCACGCCCCACCCACGTGGCATCTACCAACGCCAAGCGATATCCCTCTCCTAAGCCCACAGTAAGGCCTGCAATTTGCGCTTCAGGAATAGCCTGCATCACCAAATCAGGATCGCCCGGACGAAGTTGTATCACCACCACCGTCCCTCCTTCAGGAAAAGAGTCTGAAATAATTTCTCCAAATTTCTCACCAAAAAAATGGTCCAATGCCACCTGATCCTCCAAATCCGACACCTGAACAGGCTTAAAAGTGAGCCATCCAAAAACCAACCCCAACAAACCAAAAATTACTGCACCATTCTTAAACAAAGGGTTTTGTTTAGAGAGCATTAAGGATCCAAGAAAGGCTCCAAGTATTATGATGAGAAGGAAATACATATTTTTTTGATGTGATGTTGACTTACAGAAAGAAATCTCGCATTGATGCTACGTAATACCAGATTAACACAACTTCAACAAGAAAATTTGGAAGACTTATAAATATTTCATAAAAACCTCATAAATATGCATTTTAACCCTCGTGCCCCTTTTTAAGGGGCCTCCCGAATCAACTCCCAAACTCCAGGAACAGACCCCATGAAAACAACCCCACTCTTCTACGCCGCAGCCCTCGCTCTTTTAGCCTGCATTCCTCTCCAGGCGGATAACTTACTTAAAAATCCGGAGTTGGAATTGAATGACAAAGGCAACGCGCCTAAAAATTGGAAAACCTACAGCAGTATTCAGAAAATCAGCACCGACGAGAAAGAGGCCCCCTCTGGCAGCAAAGAAAGTTTGCGCGTAGACATCGTCGCGGACGGTGGCAATGCCCTCGGACAAATCCTGCAGAAACTGCCTGTGAAAGCCAAAACGGATTATGTCTTTCGCATGGACATCAAAAGCAGTGTATCCGGAATTGGACTAGGGCAAATTAAACTGATGTCCCTGCGCTCAGAATTGGAAAGACTTCCCACCAAAACCAGCTCCAAAAAATGGATCACGGTCGAATTAGAATTCAACAGTGGCAATGCAGATAACGTACTGGTGATTCTGAGATATAAACAAAAAGCAGATCAGGAAGGTGAAACCATCTGGTTTGCAAACCCTGTTCTCACTGAAAAATAAACCAGCTTCACATTCTTAACACCTAACCTTTAAAACCCAAAGAACGTAACACCTATGAGCAAACCTGGAATCATCTTCATGCCTCACGGCAATCTGCAATACTCTCAACTCCCCCCCAATAAACGGGCGTGGGTCGTGAACGAGTCTTACAAACCCCTCTTCGAAATGGTGAGAGAGCATGGATACACCATCGCCTTCGAAGCGTCGGGATGGACCTTAGAGTTGATGGCCAAAGAAACTCCCGATGTATTGGCCTTACTGAAGTCTCTGATTGCAAGCGGTCAGGTGGAACCCGTCGCCTCCCCACATATTCATATCATGATTCCCAACATCGATCCCGATGTCGGTTTGGCCTCGCTGAAAAAGGGCTTGGATACCTGGGAACACCTCACCGGCGTCCGTCCTGAAACCGGATGGAATCCGGAGTGCGGTTGGGCCGGTTTTGTGCCCGAAATTTATAAAGAAGCCGGATTCAAACGCTTGGTCATGGATGCGGATTCTTACTTCCTCTCCTACCCCGAAATTCGGGAAGCCACCGGCTTGCGCTATGATGTTCGCGGACACAGCAATAAAAATCATTTGTTCAAAATCGAAGAATTCATCAAAGATAAAAAAGAATATCTACAGTACCTCACCAATCTTTCTGTGGCCCCCAATGGCTTGGAAATGGTGTTCCGTTCAGACTGCATGGCCAATCCCATGTTGTGGTACTTAATGGGTGCCACCGAAGGCATGCGCAAAGATCCCGTTTCCGAAGAAGAAATCAAGGCGCTCTTCTCCCGCTGGCACGAACGCGCTCAGGCCACCGGCAGCTTTGTGATGCCCTATGCGGAAGATGCCGAATACATTGGCACCAGTGCCTATTTCTACGTCAAACAATTCAACCAGGCCCGCTTCTTCGAACCTGAACCCGAAAGCGTCACCCGCTTTAAAGGCATGTTGGATATGGCCATTGAAACAGGTTTTGAACTCACCACGCCCTCCAAGGCCGCCAAAGCCTCCGATGTACGTTTACCTAACGAGGCCATTAGCTGTATCGAAAATGGAGCCGCTTGGCACGGGGGCACCGCCAAAGCCTGGGCCAACACCGGTTGGTCTCGTATTCTGGATCCCGTTTGTCGCAACATTCTGGATGGAATTCGCACCCTGTCTACAAATGGACTTCCCTCCGTGGATGGCGCCTTACAAGAAGCCCTCGAAGCTGTGACCTCGGCTTATGTTTCCGATGCCCGCTGGCCTCCACAACCCACCACCCCTGGACGTTTCAACGTGCGGGAAAGCCTGGATGATTTGCGCGTAGCCAATCAAGCCATGGAAGCCGCGATGAAAAAATCCGGCGTGACCGAACAGCGCGGGCTCTATTCTCCTCGCTTAATGGAAACCCAAATCCAAGCCATTGATGACGAATTGATGGAGCTCCCTTTCTTCGGAGAGTAAACGCAAGGGCTGAAATGAGAGGTTGGGATCGGTATCGATTCGGCTTCCTCAACCGATCTCGACCTTCATTTCTACACCCACCCATCCCCTCATTCAGATTACGATATACACCAACAATATTTATGAAAAAATTTCTCTTTTACGCCCCTCTACTGTTGCTTGTTTTTGCAACCCTTTCCTTTGCTCAGGAAAATCTTGTCCCCAACGGTGACTTCGCTTCCTGGCAGGACGGAAAACCTGCCCACTGGTCCATCTGGACCAAAGGTCAGGAGATCACCCAAAGCGAAGGCCCCAGCGCAGGCAGTAGCAGCCTCAAAATCACTTTAAAAAAAGCCTACGGAAAAAAAAGTGGTGAAATCATTCAGCGCATCCCCGTAAAACCCGATACCCGTTACCGCCTCTCGGCACAAGTGAAAGGTGACGGTAAAGGCATCCTCCAAGTCAAACGACTGTCAGGTAAAAAAGAACTTTCTCGGCATAGCTCTAAAGGAAATAAAGGGGACAGCTGGAGCGAAGTCTATGTCAATGTGAATAGCGGAAATGCAGACCAACTCATGGTGCAAATGCGCTGGAATCAAGAAACGGAAAACCTCAATAAAAGTGTCGAATTTGCCAACCTTCAACTGGTGGAGTTGGGTGACATGACCCATACCGGAGAGGAGGTTCCTCCCCGCGTAGTCGCCACCTACAACAGTCTGAGTCTCTACTGGAAACCCACCGGGGGTACCGCCAAAAAAGCAGTCACCACTCACTACCGTAAAGTGGGACAAACGGAATGGAAAGAAGCTTTACCATTATGGTTCGATGATATGCAACATCCCGGCAGTACCGAACAACATACCGCCGAATACCGGGGAAGTATCGTGTTGCTCGATGCCAACACGGCCTATGAAGTAAAACTCAAGCTCCAAGATGGACCCGAACGTATCATAAAAGCCCATACCCGTTCAGATCACTTTAAGATTGCCCGCACGGTCACCCTGCCCGCGAGCCAAAGCGAAACTTACCTCATCACCGAAGGCGGTTCTGCAACTGACGGATATGTCAAATATGTCATGGCACCCGGAGCCGTTTGGGATCTCAAGGACTCTGCGACATCCAATATCGTGGTCGATGCCTCCTACGTCATCCTGTCTGGACTTACCCTTAAGGGCGCAACCACTCACGGGATCGTATTGAAAGAAGTGCAAGATGTGGTCATTGAAAATTGTGACATTAGTGGCTGGGGAGAAACCCGTGATAGCGGTCAGGCCAAAAACTTGAACGCTGCCATTTATGCGCGTGCCAAAAGCCTCGAACGCATCACCATTCAAAACAACGACCTGCATCACCCACGGAGTGATAGTAATTCCTGGAACCAGAAACGTCCCGGTAGCAACAGTAGCCATCCCGAAGGTCCACAAGGCATTGTCTTCTTCAGCGGACAGGGCGGACATGTCATTCGCTTTAACCGCATTTATTCTGATCTCGATCACATGTTTAATGACGGGATGGGCGAAGTGCACAACTTCAGTTACGGTGGTTTCCCCGTGAAAGACAGCGACATCCATGACAACTACGTCTCCCACTGCTGGGATGATGGTCTGGAAATCGAAGGTGCCAACATGAACGTCCGCGTGTACAACAATTACATTCACGAAACTTACGGTGCCATCGGCGCGGCGGCCCCCTCTCTGGGTCCCATGTATATTTTCCGAAACGTGTACGCGGTTTCTCGTAAACACAACGGCACCGAACCCAATGACTATCGCGGACATTACCTGGTGAAATTGGGCAATGAAAAACCACAGTGGACCCATGGTCGCATGTATATTTTCCACAATACCAACTTGCAGCCTCCTGCATTTGAAGGCTTCTCAGATGCCACCAGTGGCGCGCAGTCCGGTATCGTGTTCACCTCAAACAAAAAGACCCAACAAAATATTGTCAGCCGTAACAATTTGCTGGATCTGCGTAAACCAAGTGACTGGGCGATCCGCGATACTCAGAAGACCATCAACAATGACTTTGATTATGATATGCACGACGGCAAAACCCTCTACAAAGAAGGCTCCGGCGCAAATAACATCATCTCCGGACCAAGCTATCAACGCAGAAGCGATGGTCAGCTGGAACTCAAACCCGGCAGCCCCGGACATGATGCAGGCATTCCGATTCCCAACTTTAACGACGGTTACGTCGGAGAGGCTCCGGACATCGGAGCGGTCGAAACCGGAAGTCAAAGTCCCCGACCGAAGCTTTGGCCCGAATTCCCTCCCTTCCTCGGGGAAAACGAATAAACACTCATCGCCTCCCCTTTCCGGGGAGGCTTTTTTTATCCCATCCCCTGAATCAAGGTCATTTTCCTTGTCGTCACGCAGCGAAACCTTCCCTCTGCGACATTCTCAACGCTGTGAATTATACGGCATCCCCAACTCATTTTTAACCCTGATTCCGTAGCACCTCCCCCAAAATGGAGCAGACAAAAGATATAAAACCCCGCCAAAGCCCACCTTTACCCTTAGCCTCCTTCCGCTACTAACGAGTAAAACTCATAGGCACCGCCAGTTTTCTAAACCAAAAATACCTAATATACCAAAATTTCCACTTGCATTTAATTGATGCTACGTAGTAGCATTTGGATAGAACACATAACCCAAAAAATTTAGGAGACCTTATGAAAAAATTTACCCCATCGAGGAACGACATTTCCCCTTCTTGCATGATGCTAGCAGTCCTTATCGGCGTCACCAGCCTCGCCCAACCCTCTTTTGCTCAATTACGTACTTGGGATGCAGGCGGAGATGGTCTCACATGGACCGATCCATTAAATTGGTCTGATGATGATGCTCCAGATACGGTAGGCGAATCGGCATTAATTGACGGGGATACCTTCATTGACTCAACTGTAACGTTGACCCAAACCAGTGGCGCATACGAAACGGGTGCGGTCACTATTGATGCCGGAGATCTCTTGACCTTCAAAGGAGGGTATTCCAACAGTAGCGGGACCTTAAATGCGACAAGCCTCACAAATTCAGGCAATTTTAATACCTTTAACGGCGGAGGAAGTAATAACGGCGCTGCGATTGCCAATGTGGGTGTTTTGACCAATAATTCTGGCGCATCCATTTTGGTACAAAACAGCTCGGGATCAAACCGGAAACAGGCCATAATCAGTTTTGACAGCTCTACGAGTGTGAATAATGGCGAAATCACGGTGACGCAAACAGGGAACGCTGACCGAAGTGGTGTACAGCTTCGGCTTAATTCTTCAGGAACTTTCATCAACAATGGAACCATTAATATTGATTTCAACCGAGCGACGGCAAGTAGTGGTACAGCCCAATTGACCATTGCAGATGCAGTCACGCTGGGAGGAACGGGTGAAGTCATCCTGAAAACAACTGCCGAAGATCGTGCGCAAATTCATTCCCGAACCGTGGGTGAAACCATTACCAATGGAATTAACCATACGATCAGTGGCGCTGGAATTATAGGGGCCGGAGATAGAAATGTTACAAATTCAGGTGATACGTTAACTTCAACCACTGCCAACGTCGTAAATGATGGCTTGATCAAAGCAACAGATGCATCCATCCGACTCAGAATATTTCCGAACGCAACCGCAACCAACTCAGCAACGGGACGAATTGTGGGGGAAGCTGCAGGAGGCATTTATATTGGAAGCGATACCGCAGCCCGAAGCTTCATAAATAATGGCCTCCTGGAAGCACGATCAGGGAGCAGTGTCACTTTTGGCAGTATGAACACCGATACCCTAAATGGCACCATTGCCGGAGGAGGAGACTTTATCGGTACCCTCTCCCTCAGCGGTAGCGCCACCCTAGAAGCCGGTGATCTTGCCAACGCCGATGGTACCGGCACCTCCACCGTGGGGGGCATGGATATTACAGGTGATCTCGCTTTGGCTGATACCACCATCCTTAACTTTCAATTGGGCGACAACAGTGCTGCCGGCATCAGCTTCGATACCATAGCTGTTAGCGGAGCCCTGACCTTGGACGGTATTCTGAATGTGGATGACTTAGCTGGATTCGGCGCAGGCTCCTACCGTCTCTTCACCTTCAGCTCCGGAAACTTAACCGACAATGGGCTTACTCTCGGCAGCACGCCCGGCGCTTACACCTACAGCATCGATGCGGATAACGCAGGCGGATTCGTCGACCTCAACGTCATCCCCGAACCCTCGACTTTTGTACTCCTCGTTGGGTCCTTCGGTCTGCTGTACTTTATGCGCAAACGTCGCTGACGATCACTTGCCTTCTTTTCCCAACTCCTCGATTCATCCCGGGGAGTTTTTTAGGTTCTAACGCCCTCCTAGAGGGCTAAAATTTATTCAGCTGTGTAAACCTTACCGGACTAACTTGTGGGAGGTGCCGCATCTTGCGGCGGGAAGACCGGGTCAGGATGGCTCGCCTCCGCATATAACATCTTCAATCCCGAAGGGATGGCTCTCCAAAGGCCAGTCCGTCAGGGCTGGTGGGATAGATACACCACTACCTAGAGGCCTGAAAGGCCGGCTCTCTCGCTTGCAGGCCGGGCGTTGCTGAGGCGTCCCTACCGGACTCAGGAATTGAGGTCGTTTTTGAAGAGGTCCTTGCGGACAGAACCTTTAAAATCTACGAAGCACTAGCCCCTACCTTGCTTTACAAACCATACACCCGCTTGCACTCCATACTTTTTAATTTACGTAACAAGCTACAAATCAACACTTTTCAACTGCAAAAACCCAAATTGTGTGCGATAATCCATGTCATGGAACTTACACACGATATAGACGAAAACCCCAGGTGGGAAAGTGGATTAATGATCCTTTGCGGCATCTCTCTGGTCGCAGGGTTCACGCTTGAACATGTTTTTATTCTTCCCCCGATCTACCATCATGTGGCTTGGACTATTGCGTATTTAACGGGTGGATATTTCGGTGTGGTCGAAAGTTTTGAGTCTTTGCGAAAAGGAAAGGTAGACGTCGATCTGCTGATGGTCTTGGCCGCCCTGGGTGCCGCTTACGTCGACCACCCTTTTGAAGGGGCCATGTTGCTGTTCCTGTTTTCACTGTCTAATGTACTGCAAAACTTCGCGATGGAACGCTCGCGCAACGCCATCCAGTCGCTAATGAAATTGCGGCCGGACGAAATCAACTGCCTCGTAAATGGTCAGTGGAAAATGTGCGCGGTGGCAGAGGTACAACCCGGCACCCGCGTGCTGGTAAAACCCGGGGAAAGCATCGCCTTAGATGGAAAAGTCATCAGCGGACAAAGTGCCGTGGACGAGGCCTCCCTCACCGGAGAATCTCTGCCGGTCTCCAAAACCACCGGCGACATGCTGTTCTCAGGCACGGTAAACCAAAGTGGCAGTCTCGAATACGAAGTCACCAAATGCGAAGCAGAATCCACCCTCTCTAAAATCATCTCCATGGTGGAAAACGCCCAGTCAGAAAAAGCCAGTAGTCAGCGTTTTTTGGAGAAGGCGGAACAGTATTATGCGATGGGCGTGATCCTGTTCACGCTGGGGTTGATCTTTGTGCCATGGAAAGTGTTGGGCCGGCCTTTTAACAGCTCCTTTTATCAGGCGATGACGGTGATGGTGGTGGCCTCACCCTGCGCGCTGATCATCAGTACCCCAGCTGCATTTCTATCTGCGATCGGTGGAGCCGCCCGCAAAGGGGTATTGTTCAAAGGTGGCGTTCATTTGGAACGTATGGCCGCCATCAAAATCCTCGCCTTCGATAAAACCGGAACCCTCACCCGGGGCGAACCCACGGTCACAGAAATCCTATCCCTTTCCGGGGAAAGCGAAGACGCAAAAAACCAACTCCTCCGCAAACTCGCTATCGTCGAGGCGCATTCCGAACATCCGCTAGCGGAAGCCGTTCTCAAAGCCGCCCACGCGCGTGATTTGGAAATTTCAGAACCTCTACATTTCCAATCGATTCAGGGAAAAGGAGCCTCCGCCACTGTAGAAAATCAAGCACTGGTCGCAGGAAGTCTGCGCTATTTTGAAGAAGAAAACGTGAGAATCCCTGAGGAAACCCTCAACCGCTGTCATGCACTTCAGGATCAGGGACACTCGCTGATCTTGTTGGCAGAACAAAATGATTCCCTCCACTTGTTGGGGCTAGTGGCTCTCGCCGATGAAATTCGAGAGGATGCCGCCCGCATGATTCAAGGTCTGCGCAAACAAGGCATCCAACGCATCGCGATGCTTACCGGCGATCATCCGCAAGTGGCCGCCCACATTGCCGAAAACTTGGGAATCGACGATGTCTTTGCCGGTTTATTGCCTGAACAAAAAGTAGAAAAAATTCGGGAACTTCAACAGCAAGGCCCCGTCGCCATGGTCGGTGACGGCGTCAATGATGCACCCGCCCTCGCCACTGCAGATCTAGGCATTGCCATGGGAGCCGCAGGTACCGATGTTGCCATGGAAACCGCAGATGTGGTCCTCATGAGCACCGAACTCTGTCACCTGGTCAACGCCTTCGCGCTGGCCAAACGGAGCCGCCGTGTCGTCGCTCAAAACCTGACTTTTTCTATGGCCGTCATTCTGGTTCTGGTGATCAGCACCCTCACCGTCGGCATCCCCCTGCCCTTGGGGGTCATCGGACATGAAGGCTCCACCGTCTTGGTCTGCCTCAATGGACTGCGCCTGCTTTCCTTCAAAAGCAAACAGAAGCCTTAACTCAATGGCGCTTTGAGCGCATGCACCTCAAGGTTTGCATATTCCGCAATCAGAGGCGTCATCTGACGAAATCCAATCTTGCCTCCTCCCAGTACCGGTCCCCTCTCTTTTCCGGAATCCTGCCAGCGAAAACATTCCAACCCATCAATCGCAAAGCGAACATGCGGACCCGATTTCAACAACGAGATGCGATACGACTCCTTCATATCCGAAATCCCGGGCAAGGGATCAGCCCCTTGCGCCACCAAATGAAATCCATGACTCTTGCGTAAATTGCAGGTCGTAAATGACCGTTCTCGCGCATGTTTTCGCCGGAAATAACTCACATGTAAGGCATTGATGTCCCCCGAGTGATACTGATCATAGGGCCCCGTACGTTTTGCCAACGAAGGATCCAATACATCCTCACCCTGACGGCCTTTGGCCGCAAAAAAGAGAATACTTAAGCCGGGTTCCTGAATGGGTCGATACTCCCAGCTGATGCGAATATGGTCCGGAAATTCTTCAGGACACCATACCACCAAATTTGCAGCCTGCCCCTCCCCTGGGTCACGGGTTCCTTCTAGTCGCCACCGGTTACGAGGAAAACTAGACGCCGCTTCCCCTTCCATCTGAAAGCCCGCAAGGTCTTCAGGTGAACAAAGCGGATTTTCATAAATTAATTCATCAATCCAATTCTGGTACATCATAACCTATGAAACATAAGTTCTCATGGCTTCACTGGCAAGCATGCTTGCTCTATAAAATGAGGGTTGGAACCTCTCCAGTCAAACCTCACCCCAGTCTTAATGAATCTCAGCATAAGCATCGATCATTTTTGCAAGTTGCTCTGGGGTCAAATCTTCAGACAAGGCATCGGCCGTCTCCGAAAAGGTAACTTGCGCGTCATTATAAAGTTTTTGACCCACTTGTGACAACTTGACCAAACTTTGCCGGGCATCCCGAGGGTTGGCTTCTTTTTCGATCCAGCCTAATTTCTCCATGGGCGCAACCATACGGGTGATACCAGAAGCACTCATCCCCAGCAATTCCGCCAATTCGATACGAGAAAGTGCTTTCTGATCCGTACCATCTAAGGCATCCAACAATAAATATTCAGATAAGTTCATACCATGAATACTCAGACGATTGCCTACTTTTTTGGCTAAGCGTGAAGCCAATAATGCATTTTTGATAATGAACTGAGAACTTAATACTGATTTGGGCATGACATACATCCTTGAGGGTTACTTGATTAATCAACTATATATCACGCTTTAATCAACCACTTCCTTATGATTCAAGATAATTCTATAGAAAAAAGCCTCATGCACGACATCACACTTGACTATGTCACAAAAGCATTCAGAAATATTTTTATGAAACCATTCACATTAGCGCTCTCTCTACTATCCCTCTTCTTTATCCCATTGTTACCTGCGGCCGATGCAGAGCTTCGTTTCTATACCCGGGAAATTGAAATTCCTCAGGGCTCCTCCCCCGGACAATTAACTATTTGTCCCGTGTTTGATGACAAAGAATTTGCCTACTCTGCACGTTGGGATGACAGCAATCGAAATCATTATCGCATGCAAGCCCTCATGCAACAAAACGGCTTTAAAGGCACCTTTTTTCTGAATCATAAGCCCGATCAAAAGTCCATGAATTTTCAAAAACTGAACCTGTTGAATGCAGATTTGGGGGCGCACTCAATGACCCATGCGCGAATTGCATCTGAAATCAACATCAATCGCATGTTCTGGGAAGTTGCCGAAATTCGCGCCATCATTGAAGCGGAAGCAGATCAACCTATCAATAGCTATTGTTTTTCAGACGGAAACTTTCGAAATATGACCCGAAAACAGATGCAACGACTGATCGCAGAATCGCTGCAACGGGTAGGGTATATTCACAATATGGATAAAAAATTTGTCGACAGCCTTCCTCAAGACCTCGATCCTGTAAGCTACACGTATTATTGCACGGCAGGCAATAATCGCAGTCCATCCCTCGTCGCTTTTGAAAAAAATTTACAGAAAATGTTGTCCGATCCTGATTGGCAAGAGGATCAACCTGTTCTCAGTATGGGTGTACATGTCTGGATGCCTAACCAGAAATCTTGGGATGCCATGGAGAGCATCTACCAAAAATATGCCAACCAGGAGCAATGGTGGTATTGCACTCAAACCGAATATGCGGCCTATCAGAAACTAATACAGCAGGCTGACATCTCTGTAGGTCAACCCCGAGAAAACCATAACCTCTACACCATACGACTTCCCTACGGAGCTGATATAGGCTCCAACGTTTCCCTAACGCTTCGTTACTCTGAGCCCACAACTGGAATTCTCATTGACGGAGTCGCCTGCGCATCCCGCACCGATACTGAGGGTACCGTATTTAATGTAGGCCCTCCACCTTTCGCCTCCGTTCCTCAGTTGATTAGCTATCAACCTATGGATGAAAACCCACCTGTACTCAGTAAAGAACCGATCAAAACCGCTCTCACTGCCCGCCTGGAGTTGTCTAAGCCTCATACGCTCAGCCTCACCCTCAAGGCCAGTCCCGAGAGCCAAATTGAAAATCTACGTATCCGGTATATCCTCCCACCCAAATATCAAACTCCTGCCATACAATCACCACAACCACTGCTGGCTGACGAAACACGCCACATTGAGCTTCCACTGCAACTGGTAGGCCGTGGTGAATATCTTTGGGGCAGACCTTTTCTCCTTTGTCAGATCGACTATCTCAACCACGAACAACCCGAACGGGTATATACCTCAATATTCGAGCCCACAGTCCCCCCTCCCCTAAATGAAAAGTATCGCGACAATTCTTATGTCTCCACCTTTTTTACGGACCGTCAACTGTGGGAGCAAGCGCTTCTCCTCTCAATTCCGGGAACAACCTTGTCGCCATCACTAGAGTGGATAGGCGCCAGTGACGAAGAACGCCTGGTCTTCAATGAAAACATCTCTGACATGGGCGAACGCCTACGCCTGGAGCTCAAAAACAAAAGCGAAGAAGATCAATATTTCATGATTGTTTCGAACATTATGTCCACCAAAGAGGGAACCTTGATCAGCAAAAACCTGAGATACACCACTGAGCTATATTTAAATGGTCAGCGACTCAGCCCTAAAAATGGGGATCCTCTACCCGTGAAACAAGGGGAGAACCGATTAATCACCATACATAAGGTGAATAAATTTACGGGGCGTTTGCACCACAATTTCACCTACACCATCCGAGGGTCTAAGTGAATACATGCGAAGCAGCTCCGAGCTATATTCTGGTTTAGATTATAAAATCGGTGAAGCCAAACTCGCCGCCCGGGACATGAGTTGAAACCAGATGGATTTGTCATCAATCATATGAATATCCATTTCTTCCGCGCGATCAAAATCAGCTAACAACATTTTTTCAATTTGTTGATTAAATCCCGGGTCCATAATCATGGCCGTGATTTCGAAGTTCAAACGGAAAGAACGATTGTCAAAATTGGCAGTACCTACAGAGGCTACTTCTGAATCAATCAGCATTACCTTCTGATGCATAAACCCTTCAGTGTAGCGCCACACTCTCACCCCATCCCCCGCTTCTTTGATATAAGAAAATGCCGCCATATAAACCAGGAAGTGGTCGGGTTCATCAGGAATCAAAATTCGTACATCGACCCCACGCAATGACGCGAGTTCAAGCGCGTTCATGACCCCTTGGTCTGGAATAAAATATGGACTCGCAATCCATATCCGTTTTTTGGCCGAATTAATCGCATGCGTGAACATCAGCGTTGCGGTTTCACGGAGATCTGCAGGCCCCGATGGAATAATTAAGATATCTTGCTCCCCTTTCGCTTCAAATCCATTTTCCCAATCCAAGCTCAACATATGGTCGGTGGCCCAATTCCAATCTTCCACAAACGTCAGTTGCATCGCCAATGTTGCAGGCCCTTCAACCTTCACATGGGTATCCCGCCATGCTGAGAACTCCTTACCGCCATCAATATATTCATCGCCCACATTGTGTCCACCCACCCAACCCGTATGTCCATCGACCACCACAATCTTCCGGTGATTTCTGAAATTGATTTGAAAACGGTTCTTGGGACCTTTTCGGGTATGAAAATTATGAGCTTCCACACCACCCGCTCGTAACTCTTCCAAATACGATTCAGGTAAATTTTTACTCCCCACCTCGTCGTAAAGGAAATACACATCAAGCCCTTCTTGAGACTTTTGGATGAGTAACTCCTTTAATTTCCGCCCAAGCACGTCATCTTTTACGATAAAGAATTCGACCAACACATAACGTTTTGCCGCGGCAATTCCTGCAAAAATAGAATCAAAGGTATCCGTACCATCAATCAAAAGGTCGACGCGATTGCCTTTTAAAATAGGAATTCGTGCTAACTCTTCCGCAGCGCTAGCGCTGGGGTGATCCGTAGATACATTTGAAAAGGCATGGGGATGCTTCTGAACCAGGGTTTCCACAATCCCTTTTAAATCACGATCATTTTCCTGTCGGGCAGAGACATAACCGTTAAAGTTGTTCCGCCCCAAAATCCAATACGCAGGCACCGCAATCACCGGGAAGGTATTTAAGGAGACAATCCACGCCACGGTTCCTTGTGGCGTACGCGTCCCCATCAAAGCATGGAAAGAAGAAATCACCCCTCCGATATGGGCTAACAACAAACATGTAAATATAATCATACGCTTTCTCGTCTTTCCTTTCAAAAAATTTCTACACTTCAAAACAGTCTCTTTATTGGTATTTCTCATCGCCCCACAGGAGCATTTCAAACCCAATTTTGGCGGTGTACTCTTCGTCCCAATCGTTTTCATCCGCCCAATTGACGGAGGGTCCAATAATGTAATACACAAAATCTTTATACAGAGGCCCTTTTAAGAACAGCGTAAGCTCAGCTTTCAACGTCGCCACTTCATTTCCAGTGACCTGCACTTTGATCCCTGTTCCCCGAGCCACTTCATCGGCTCCAATCCGTTTCCCATAATCATCAGGCTTCAACAGTTGCGAGGCATACCCGATGACCGTTGTACTATCCCAACTGTAGCCTCCACCATCACTCCCATACTGATAGCTATCCATATCCGCTGCATTTTCTTTATCTTGCTTCTCCTGATCCTGCGTCCACTTCAGCGACAAGGCCTGACGATACATCATGCGATGTCTCCAACGATTAAACAACAGAGAGGTCAATCCCCCAAATCCGTCCTCACTTTCCCAAAATGGTTTTACCTGAGGAATCACACTCCAATGCTCACCCAACATGTATTCTGGAGACCAGATCACATACGCAAACGGTTCAGGGGGCCATTTGGTCTTCACACCTGCAGACGCTTTCCAGTTTTTCATGAAGTCACTCGATGCACCAACCCTTAATGATGTGTCTGAATTCAAAGGACCTTCACCCGGAGCCGCCGTCGGATCTTTCGTGGAGATAAACACCTTCAAACTTTTCTCTAAATTCGGCAATTCAATATCTGAATGAAAATCGAAGTCCGGGGAAATCTTAATAATGCCATCCGTCTTCAAATCAAATTCCATCGCTAATCCCACCCGGAAACGGGAAGGAGGAGTAGGCACCAATTCCTGATCTTTGGGAATGAATCTCGTATCCAACCACACCACTGTATTTTGTGATTTGCCGTACAACCAGTTATGCGTACTATCAATCCACGTAACCTCTTCTTCGAGATCCATCACCATCACCCCTGTATTCTCTGCCGTCAGAACCTCTGCTTCTATGGCATTTTCAACGATCTCCGAGGGTAAATCATAATCAACGACCGCATCAGACTCCTTGGCTATCTCGGCTTCAGCCTCCGCCTTACTCATTTCGCCTTCCTGCTCAGCCTCTTCAATTAACTCAACGACTTCATTTTCTTCGACCAACTCTTCAATATCGGGAACGGCTTCAGGCGGCGCAATTATCAGAAATTCTTCAGCCAAAAGTACACGATTCCCCCACAGGAGGAGTACCAGACATAAAAAGGGGGTGGTTCTGTTTTTCATAGCATGAGAGAAAAAAGATTTTTTCAGAAAACCTTTGCGACATCCTAGATACCACATCCAATTTTCATCATGAGCTCAGTTCTTAACGAGGTTGATTTTTAAAGTGATCCCACAAATCAAGCGAATATGGGGAGTAAACCCCTTATTTCATATGGCGTTACGAGGATCAATATAAATAGTGAGCCAACCGGGTATGAGTTTTCACATAAACTTGATATTCGGCTTGCAAGCACATGAGATCCATAGATTATATGGTGAAACCATTCTCACAATTTATGAAAAAATTCTACACCCTTTCTTTTCTCCTCCTCTTTCCATGCTTTTTCTCCCACGCAGGCGAAGTTATGAAAGGCTTAAACATCTCAACCCCCCTCCTCCTCAGCGGCACCTTAGGCTACCGTTTCGGCAGCGATGAAAACCCAGATCTCTCCCCTACTGTTGAAACCGAAATCGGCGTAGGAGGCGGCAAAATCATGATTGGATTTGATGGCATGGGCCAAGGATTCGGGTTCGGACTCAAAGGCTCCTTCCTGACCACCTGGCTTGAACCCGTTGGACTGGATAGTGATCAACAATATTTAGGAGTAGAACTACAAATGGGGAATCCCAGCTTTATCGGCAGTCTGGGGGGATATGGAAAAATTGAGGGAGACGACGACTCTTGGATCTCAACCCTTAGCATAGGAATTCGCTTCTAATGAAAAATATACTCCTCCTCTTGGGCATGAGTGCGCTGCTCTCCGCATGCGTCAGCCCACATAAAATCCCTCCTCTAGAAAGCAGCCATGAACCTAACGCCTTCGTTTGGCACGACTTGGTGAGCAATGAACCCGAAACCAGCAAACATTTTTATGGTAACCTCTTCGGATGGTCATTTGAAAAACAGGATAAAAACTACAGCATTATTTACGATGAGGCTCATAAGCGCTTAGGTGGCTTAATCGACAATACCGTCGATAGTCCGCAACAACAAAACGCACTTTGGCTCTGTGTCATTCAAGTCGAAGACATCCTCCTCGCCACCGATCACATTCTCGTAAATGGCGGCGCCATGATCAAACAACCCGTCGAGATACCCGATCGGGGCATCGTGGCTGTATTTGCTGATGAAAATGGCGCAATCCTCCAAATGGTTCAACCCAGCAAAACCGACAAAGTAAACGAATCTCCACTATGGGTGTGGCACGAACTTATTTCACAAAGCCCAGAACGTTCCGCCAAGTGGTACACCAAAGTTTTTGGGCTGGAAATGGAAAAAGCTGAAACGGACGACCGGTATTTCCTCAAAAAAGGAGACACCCTCATCGCCTCGATCTCCAAAAACCCCTTTGAAGATACCCGCGATCAATGGATCCCGGTCCTCTCCGTTCAAGACTTTGACTCCATCGTAAAAAAGGCTGTCGCCAAAGGTGGGAAAATCATTCCTTTACCTTCGCCCAAAACATCACCCAAGAAATTAGCGTTGATGCTGGACCCCAATAACGCCCCATTGGTTTTACAAGATAAAGGAGCAGCACAATGAAAATCGCACGCGTATTGAAATGGTTGATTTTAGGTGCCTTTCTCTTGCTGGGAAGCGCATGCACCCTGACCCCCCACGCCAACATGGGACTCAGCATGGATTATTATGGCGGCGGATTCCACGTGCGACCCGAAGTCAATGTGGGTGTTTACGGAAGTCCGTGAGATCTCACAGCAGCTTTATGCTTCAGGCTCCCCGTTTTGCGGGGAGCTTTTTTTTATTCAGAGCCTCTCAATGAGGCCACTGAACTCTTCAGATGTAAATCACGTTGCGGAAAAGGAATCTCTACCCCCTTCTCCCTGAACTGCGCATCAATCGCATAATTCAACTCACTGATCACATCAAATTTTAACTCCGCAGTCGCCACCCAACACAACAACTCAAAATCCAAAGCCGACTCACCGAAACTTCGAAACCATACTTTGGGTACTGGCGTCTGCATTACCCGAGGATTGGCCTTGGCCACCTCCATCAAAATATCCGTAACCAAATGAACATCACTCCCATAGGCCACCCCCACAGGAATGTGAATACGCACCCGGGGATTACCATAACTATAATTGATCACATATTCATCCAATAACTTTGAATTGGGCACAATTACTGAAATATCGTCGGGCGTTTTAATCACACTGGTTCGTAAATTGATCCGTACCACATCCCCCCACACCCCATTCAATTCCAAACGATCTCCCACTTTCACAGGCCTCTCCATCAACAAAATAAGTCCGCTGGTAAAGTTTGAAGTCAAATTCTGTAACCCAAACCCAATCCCTACCCCCACCACTGCAAATATCCCCACCAAGGCTCCTAAGGGAATATTGATGCTCTGTAATCCAATATATACCCCCAAGATCAAAATCAGATAGTGCACAAATTTAAGTAAGGCGTACTCAAGCCCCGGATCCATTCTCATCTTCTTGAACACCCGCTTTTGCAAAACGGAGCGCACCAAAGCAGACGCCACTAACGAAATGCATACCGAGAGCAGCCCCACCATCAAATGACTAACCGTGATCCCCACATCTTGGACCTTAAACAGGACCACTTCCGAATAGTAGTGATTGAGAGTTTCCCCTAACGATTCATCATCAAAAATATCCATAAATTCCCCTACTGACTGTTAAATACACCAACCCCATTACACTTCAAAAACCTCACCCCTGCGGGTAAACAATAACTGACAACGAATACGCTCAAGCTCAAAGCCCATCATATCCGCCAACACTCTGCGGTATAAATGCATCTGAGGAGTATACCCCTTTACGGTTTCTTCGTCCACTTTCAGGTTTGTCTTAAAATCTTGAATCCACGCACTATCTGCAAACAGCACCACCCGATCAAAAATCCCCGTGATCCACCCCTCAGGCAAGACCGATTCAAAACGTTGCTCCCGCCACAATCCCGTCACCCCCTCAGGCTTCCGCAATTCCTCCCATTGTAATGCCTGACGCACATGCGCCGCCGCTTCACTGTGAACATCTTCCCCATGACGCTCAAAAAATGAGGCCTCCTCCACAGCATCCGCCCAGTCGACCTGCTCCAATAAGGCATGCACCCGACTCCCCAACTCCCGTCCATCCTTTTCAAAAAATCGAAAGGCCTGATCCACTTTCTCAGGGTGCGCACTCTCCTGCGAGGGCTCCAGCCTCGAAAGCGTTTTCTTACCCGAAGACAGCACAAAAGGCACCACCTCATGTGTCTCTTCCGTTTTAGCGCTTTCCGCCTTCGCCCAGTCACGACTCCCATACCGCAACAAACAGCGACTGCCCTCAAACGCACTTTCCATCCCGTCATTCGCCGGCAACCGGGTCAACAACCAATTGGAAAGCGTGCCCAAAGAGCCAGGCTTTTTAGGAGGAACCGGCAATAAAATCTGTAGCGACTGCTTCGCCCGCGTGAAGGCCACATACAAGGTGCACATGGTTTCATAAGTTTTTTCAGCAGTAAACCGATCCTGCATCTCCTTCAATTCAGGGATTTGCTCACAAACCACTTGTGGAGGAAGCAAGGTCAAACAAGGATGCGGATCATCAGCAGCCGTGCTCACCAACGCGTCCCCTTCTCTCTTCACAAACCCACTGTGACTCCCCATCGGCACAATCACCGCATCAAATCCTAGCCCTTTGCTCTGATGAATCGTCATCACCCGAATCACCCCACGCGCTTCATTCTCTTTTAATCGCGTTTTGTCTACCATACTTAAAAAGCGATCAATCGAAGGATCTCCCATGCGATCAAATTCGATACACAAATCCAATAAACGCTTCAATCGACTTTTGGAAAAGGCCGCATCCTCTTCTAACGGCAACTGCCCCATCAAATCACGCACCACCGGCGCTAATCCCTCACATTGACACCGTTGCAAAACCGTAAAGGGCTGAATACCTAAACCCGACAATTTTAACATCCCCCGACTAAACTCATCCAAGGGATGCGCCGCTGACTTTAACGCCGCCAACACCGCTTCCACCGCGGTGTCATCCCGCAAGGCGGCCGCCCCCTCCTGGGATACCCGAAACCCACCCCCTCTCAACGTTTCCGCAATTGCCTGACCTTCTTTATTACTCCTCACCAAAATTGCCGTTTCCGTCCCCGCGGGCAATTCGCGCACCATCTCCAACAAAATCTCATTCGCATCGACCTCCGGATCCACCGCCTGCACCACTTCCGCAAAGCCGGGCAATTTTTGATTCGCCGCTTCATGCAATTCAAATTCCTCATTCCAACGCGCAATCGCCTCATCCGACAGCGCCTCCACCTCGGGCACCCCGTCAAACACCTGATTCACCAACTGCAACACCGGCGATGCCGACCGAAACGATAACGACATCGACTCTTTCACAATTTGAGGCCACTCTTCAGAAATCTTTCCAAACAATTCTGAATCCCCTCCCCGCCATCCATAAATCGCCTGTTTCACATCCCCCACATAAAAGAAACTGCGCTGTTCAGTCGGGTCCTGTAACACCTCCGACAAAAAAGGCTCCAACACTTTCCACTGTAAGCGACTCGTATCCTGAAACTCATCCAATAACCAATGCGCAATTTCACCATCCAATCGATACGCCATCTCTACCGGTTCCAACAAATCAAAATCAGCCATCAGCATACAGGCATCTTCAAAAGAAAGCTGACCACCCGGCAACATCTCTCCTCGATAACTCTGCTGATACACCCACAAAAAACCATACAAGGCCATGGTGCGGGATTGAACCTGATGCAACGCGACCGCACGTACATGTTCCAACAAGGGATCCAAATGCTCCCACAAGCGACCACCGAGATCCAAAGTCCCTCGTCCATTTTTGACTTCAGGCCCCTCTCCAGCTAAAAACCGCTTAGACAGCGCATTGTCAGGCAAATCCTGACTCCACACCGAACTGAGTTGAAAGGCGGCACAGGCCCCTGCCAATTCCGTAAGCACTTGCACCTCTTTCGGCTTCAGATCCATCGCCTCCAAGCCCTTCACAAAAGCCTGCAAATGAAACTGAGCATCTGTCTTCGTCAAAGCCTGGGGAGGAGAAGACAATACGGGCCCCTTCCATGCCGCCATTTCTGGAAACACCAAAAAATGGCTACGATGATCATCTAAAAACTGCTCGATCAATCGTAAAAAGTTCTTTTCAGACTTCCCATGCGTCGCTTCAGAAAAAAGTTGCAAAAAGGTTTGCGACTCCTCGGGTTTCAATCGTCCACTGCGAAACAATCCATTTAAGACCTGACTCTGCACACGCTGATACTCAGCAGATTGCGCATCCATCAACGAAAATTCAGGTGGCAAGCCTAACTCTACCGAAACCGCTCCCAACATCTGAGAAATACGGGAATCGAGCGTACCAATACGCAAACGATGAAGGTGTGCAAACAACCTACGCAAATCCCTGAGAAATGCCTCCCGCTCATGGGGTAATTCCATGAAAGCAGCCGTACGAGCAGCATCTTCATCCGATGAGGCCGCCTTGCGCAGAGCTTGCACAATACTGTCAAAAATCTCCCCCGCCGCTTTGCGGGAAAAGGTATACGCCCCTATTTCATCGGGAGACGCCCCCATCGCCAACAGGCGCAACACCCGATGCGATAATCGAAAAGTCTTTCCACTTCCCGCACTCGCGGAAATACTTAAATACGGAACAAACGCGCTCAAACAGTCTCCGATTCACCCATCGCGCCCTCAATCACGGCCAGCGCTTTGTCTTTTAGATCCTCAGGCACACTCAGAAACACATACGCACCCACCCCGCCTTCCCCAAAAATAGAGTCATCACTATGAATCATAAATGGAATTTCAGAAGCATCCAGTAAATGCCCGGTGGTTTCAGCTTCGAGTCTATTGTTAAAGTTTGCAATACGTATAAAGTCCATAAAATGATCTCCTTTTTCATAGTGTAAGACCGAAAGGGAGAAGAAGAAAGCGGAAACACGGAGGAGTTTCAAATGAAATCTGCCACTCTAGCAGTCTGAGCGCAGACTCACCACCTCCCAAAAGCACTTCAACAGGACTAATGCCCCTAAACGGAGCCCCTTAATCAAACAGCTAGCACTTTCCTACCTATGTAACCCCAGGGCTTTATTCGGCCCGATCTTCATCCGCTTTCGGGAAACGAAGCTCTACCAGAAAGTGATGTTCATCAGGCAAGATATACGTCACCTCTACACCCAAAAGCATGCAGAGATTTCTGACAATGGAAAGCCCCAGTCCGAAATGCTCACCACTGGTACGCGAAGGGTCTTTTTGCCAAAACGGTTCTGAAATTCGTGCCAAATCGCTTTGCGTAAACACATCCACCTCATTTTCAAACTGTAAACAAACCTCCGCATTCCTTTGGGTCATCCGACAGAAAAACGGACTCCCGGGCACCCGATGATTCGCGGCGTTATACAGTAAATTTTGCAAGAGAATTTTCAATAGCGCCGGATCTGAAACGACCTCCAGTTCTTCATCCCATTGACAAGTTAACTCCTCAAATTCTCGGCCCGATATACAGTCGGAAAGAAAACCTCCTAACTCAAAACGTTCACATACGTCCACGCCGCCCCCCTGTTCAGCACGACTCAAGATCAACAAGCGATTTACCAGCATTTCCATGCGGGTGGAGATCTGTTGCACTTCACTAAAATAGCGAAGCACCTCCTGTTCATCCCCAGGATACTTACCACCCATTTCTGCAATCAATTTCAGTTCAGCCACCGGGGTGCGTAATTCATGCGAAACATGAGTACTAAACGATTTTTCGCGAATTAATGTCGCCTGAACCCGCTCCAACAGCATATTCAAGGCATGTTCAATTTCCACCAATTCACCTGGCGCAAAGGGTAAATTTATTTTGTTTTCGGCATCCGTCGGCTCAATTTTCTTAATCTGTAAATTCAGTTCCCGCAGACTTTTCAGTCCCCGCCGAACCAGGAAGCGGGTGAGTAAAAATATTCCCGCAAGTAACACCATGCCCAATAGAAGAAATGAAAACGTTAACTGTTGAATTTGAGAAGCCAAAGGCTGGCGGTCGCGTGCCACTACAGCCGTAAGCCATAACCCCTCGACCTCCACATCATCCGGCAACACATATTCGATTTCATAGATTGCTGATCCGTTACCGGGCAATAAGGCGGCTTCCTCCGCCTTTTCCTCTTCGGTTAAAACCTCGATATGCTCGCGACGGGGTTCAAATTTGGTTTGGACTACCCTGACCTTTCCAAGTTTTTCCGAATCCCAATCCTGAAACGATACGGCTTTGTCGTCAGCCAATACCGGCAATGCAATACCTTGAGATGAAGGAGATTGCGCAATCAAAGTGCCATCCGGCAAATAAAAATTAAAGTAACGCCCCTTTTGTAAAAACTCCGGCATGATATCGGTGAAGAAATCAATATCAATCATCCGCCCTTCAAGTTCAACCAATGAAATCATCGCTTTCATTTGCGCTTCCAAGGTCAGATCAAACTCCCGCAAACTTTTATAATGAATGTAACGTAAAAAAAGTCCGCCACAAATCAACAGATACGCACTGATGACGGCAAATATACTCCACGAAATATGATGCTGAATCGACTTCATTGTTTCTCAAGGAAATAGCCAAAACCCCGACGGGTCACTACCCGTGCAGACTCACTGCCTAATTTCTTTCTGAGCGTACATACCAACACTTCTACGACTTTAGAACCAGCTTCATTCTCCGAATTTTGCAAAAAGGTTGCCAGTTGTTCTTTTGAAAAAACCTGTCCCGGACTTAAGGCCAGCCGTTCAAGAATCGCATATTCTCCGGGCGTAAGTTTTAAAACCTGATCATAAAGATACGCCTGCTTTTCGAAGGTGTTGATGCGGAGCTGTCCCATGTGGAGGTCAGGATTCTTATTCTGATGCCCCCGGCGCACCAAGGTGGCAATCCGGGCATGCAATTCTTCAAAAGAAAAAGGCTTCACCAAGTAATCATCCGCCCCCAAACGCAAGCCTTCCACCCGGTCCGACACCTGATCCTTGGCCGATAAAATAAGGACATGGGTCTGATTCCCCAAGGCCCGCAATTTTTTCAATAACGTTAGCCCATCCATCCCGGGCAGTAACAAATCCAAAATAATCACATCAAAACGATGGTGACGCGCAAACAAAAACCCCTCCTCACCATCCATCGCACTCTCCACCGTATACCCACAGCGCTGCAGACCATGCGTGAGGGCATGTTGCAAGGAGCTGGAATCTTCAATGATAAGAACTTTCATAACCAACCTCCGCATAACAGCTTCTGATATAAACTACGAATGCTATTTCTCGATCACCCCCAAAAGGGTTGATTTAGTCACTTATCCAAAATCTCTTAAGCTCACCTTAAACTTCGATCACTAAAAGGAAGATTTGTAATGCTGAATTTACCCCGTTTAAGGGGTGAATTTCTTTCACAATCACAGAAATAGTGGCATTTCCGCCAATAGAGAGCCTCCATAACCTCAACGCTCCAGCCTCCCATGGGTTTGCATATATTTTGGTAATCTTAAGCTTATCTTAAAGCTCTTCATCCATTTTACCGTCCAACACCAATGAGGACGCTCTTTCATTATGGATACAACATCACCCCACTCACCACAGCACGCAACCCAGATCCCACAATACTCCGTGGTGATTCCCTTTTATAATGAAGAGGCCGCCGCCCCGGCGTTGATCGGAGAAATCCTCAAGGTCATGCACAGCCTTGAAGGATCCTTTGAGTGCCTCTGTGTAAATGATG
This sequence comes from Kiritimatiellota bacterium B12222, assembly GCA_029719485.1. GTDB lineage: Bacteria > Verrucomicrobiota > Kiritimatiellia > SS1-B-03-39 > UBA6053 > UBA6053. Next base: position 4,422,760 of record CP120722.1, read on the forward strand.
GCAGCACCGATCATACTTCAGAGATTCTCACCCAACTGGCAGAACAACAACCCGACCTTCTGCGCGTGATAAACTTCACCCAAAACCAAGGACAGGCCGCCGCACTTTACTGGGGATTGCAGGAAGCCAGCGGCTCCATCATCCTTATCTTGGATGGCGATGGCCAAAATGATCCTACAGACATTCCGGAGATGTTGCTTGCATTGCAAGATCACGATCTCGTGTGCGGCATTCGCATAGAACGTAACGATTCACGACTCCGACGATGGATGTCACGAGCCGCCAATACCGTTCGTTCCGGAATCCTGAAAGATGGCATGCAAGACTCAGGTTGCGCTCTGAAAGCCATGCGGCGGGAAGTGGTGTCCTCACTCATGCCCATTCGCACCTTGTACTCTTTCATCCCAGCCATGGCCGTGGGTGCCGGATTCAAAATCACCCAAATACCCGTCAAACATCGCGAACGTAACCAAGGGACTTCCAGCTACGGTCTCCGTGCTTTTCTCATTCATCCTCTACTCGATATGATCGGCATTTCCTGGTATCTCCGCCGGAGTGTACTCGCCCCACTTCTCATCGAATCCAAAACCATATGACCGCCTCTTTTCGTACACGTTTTGCGGTCATCGCCATCGTGATGGCCTATCTGTGTCTGCTGGGATATTACGGACTTTTAGAACCTGACGAGGGTCGATATGCTGAAATGGGCAGGGAAATGCTGAATTCCGGTGACTTTATTATCCCTACTTTGAACGGTATTCCCCATTTTCAAAAACCGCCGATGATCAATTACGCCACCGCGCTCTCCCTCGGAATCTTTGGCAACAATGAGATCGGTGCACGCATGCCAAACGTGTTCGCTGGCCTAAGCGTCCTGGCCCTTACGTATCTGATCGGCCTGCGATGGTTTTCAGTCCAAATTGGACGAATCGCTTGTTGGATGCTCGCGGGATGCCTGCTGTTTTTCATGCTCAGCCGTACACTCACTCCGGATATGATGATGACCTTCTGGGCCACCGCAAGCATCGCAAGTTTCGCGCTTGCCACCACCCAAAAAAAACCACGCATCTTTCATTTCATCCCCTATTTTCTGTGCATGGGTCTAGCCTTCGCCACCAAAGGCCCCGTGGGCCTGATCGTCCCTTGGGTGACCGGTATCGGTTGGCAGTGGCGCAGACGTGATACATCCCCCCCTCCTCGCATTCCCTGGATCCTTTTCCCCCTCATAACCCTTCCCATCGCTTTGTCGTGGTTCATTGCCTGCTCCATACGTCATCCCGAATTGGCCTCCTATTTCTTTAAATATGAATTCTTGGAGCGTCTGTTCTCCAAAACCCACGGTCGCTCACAACCCTTTTGGTTTTTCCTGCCTGTGCTCATCCTAGGGTGGATGCCATGGGCTCCTTTTGCAGCCCTGTCTTTGGCAAAACGAAAGGAAACCCAGCCCTCTACCAGACCTGAATCCTACAGCGCACTGTTCGCGTGGATCCTCCCTCCTCTGCTCCTGCTGTCATTGAGTGGATCCAAACTGCTCACCTACGTGTTACCTTTGTTCCCCGGAATAGCCCTGTGGCTGGCCAGTCAAGTGAGTTCATGTAAAGACGGTCGACTCCTAAAAGGCTGTGCGAATGTTCAACAAGGATTCTTTGGAGTCCTTACCCTCGGGACTCTCACCCTCTTGTTTCTCGGGAAATCGAAATTTAACCTCGACCTCAATAACGTTGCATTAGCCGGAACCGTCATGGCCTCTGTCCTGGGAATGCTTGCCAGCAGACAATTGCGTGCCCACCTCACCGAACAGAAAGTCATCGCAGTCAGTCTGGTCGCCATGCTCTGTTGGTTAACGCTCTTGCTACAACTCCCCCACCTTGGCCCCCAGCTCGGCATTCAAACCAGCTTAAAACCACTGGCCGAACGCATCAAGGCCGATCCCGAATGGCCACAAGCCACCTTCGCGATGATAGGCTCACGTGGACACGGACTAGAATTTTACCTGGAACGGTTTACATCCACCTTCCGGAACCACGCCGATATCGTACTCGAACCCGACAACCCGACAGCCTTACGTCTACTCGACGGCCCCCAGGATATCGACAAGGTGCTACTTTCCGGCCAACCGGTTTTCCTGGTGACCCACAAACGAAATCAATCAGATCTAAGACCCGAAGCGTGGACGTTCCTGCAACAGCAAGGCGCCTTCATGTTATACAAATCGATTGCTCAAAAGCAGTAAGCTTGAAGCACATTATTCCAAAGTTCAGCCCATGTTCTCCAAACTCAAAGCCCTCATCTCCCAACACCTTCGACAAGGGTTGAGCCAGACAAAAATCGCACAAGGAGTGGCCCTGGGGTTGGCCATTGGCGTCTTTCCCATTTACGGCCTGAGTTCCGTGATGAGCTTATGCCTTGCCTCCCTGTTCCGACTGAACCTTCCTCTGGTTATCGCCGGACTCTATGCGGTTACCTTTTTCAAACCTTTCCTGATAGTACCTTTCCTGCGCATAGGTGAATTCCTTTTCCGCGCAGACCCCTTGCCCATAAATCTGGTACAACTCTCAGAACATTTCCAAGAAAATGCATGGGCCACTCTTCAGGAGTTTGGCTGGAGCTTTTTTTATGCAACCGTGGGCTGGGTGGCGCTACTTCCTATGAGCTTCGGACTGACGTATTTCATCCTGCGGTCGATGATCTTCAAATGGCGTCCGCACAACTGCGCGTCGGTGAGTCATACCCAAGGGCAGGTTGCAAACACCTAGGGACATCACCCAGATTACCCCCAAGATCTTAAGTAAATCTTAAGGCATGACATCTAAAAGAGGACACTTTCAGACCCCTAACCTGTTCTCTTTATCATGACCAACACCTCTCCAACGACCTTCACCCTCTCACGAGGTCAAAAACTGTTTATCCAGTGGATGTTCAGTATGTTCATCGCATTGCGCATCCTGATGCTGTTTCAAGTGCCCCTCACGGATACATCGGAAGCCCGCTATGCAGAAATGGGACGGAAGATGTTGGTATCCGGTGACTGGATCATGCCTCAATTTGACGAAGGCGTCGCGTTCATGGGCAAGCCCCCTCTCTACGTCTGGCTTTCTGCCGCGGGAATGAACGTATTTGGCATCAATGAATTCGGTAGTCGCATCGGTATTTTTCTGGCGGGAATCTGCATGTTGCTCGGCATGTACCATTGGATAAAACGCATAAAGGGCACAGACCATGCCTTAGTAGCCTGCTTCATTATGCTGAGCACCTCGGCCCTCTTTATTTCCATCGGCTGCGTGCTCGCGGATTCAGTCTTGTGGATCGGCACCACACTTTCCATGATCGGAGCCTGGAACCTTTGTCACGACACAAAACAAAAATCCTACTCCGCCGGCCTGCTCTTTTTCGTGGGCCTCTCGGTAGGATTGCTCGCCAAGGGCCCGGTCGCTGTCGTACTCACCGGCTTGGCCATGGTCATGTGGTTGACCTGGCAAAAACAATGGGGCATTTTTTGCAAACGCCTTCCCTGGTTCCGGGGGAGCCTTTTATTACTCACCCTCGTAGTACCTTGGTATGTGCTCGCCGAAATCCATACCCCCGGATTTTTAAAATATTTTCTCTGGGGAGAACACGTCCTGCGTTACATCGATCCCGGCTGGGACGGCGATCTCTACGGCAACGCCCATTCTGAAATCTTCGGTACGATCTGGATCTACGCCCTGGTCTCTTTCCTCCCTTGGTCATTATTTCTGATTCCGAAGTTACGGACGCCCCTCAAGAATTGGCGGCAAATCCCCGAAAACAATCGCTCGTGGGTTGCCTATGTCATGTGCTGGGCGCTCAGCCCTATCCTGTTCTTTACTTTTTCGTCCAACGTGCTCCCCGCCTATATCCTCCCCGCACTACCGGCCTTTAGCCTCCTGAGTATCGAACTCCTCTCTCACCCGCGTAAAACAGGTGCCTCAAGACCTGTCCTCCAAAAAGCATTCGTAGTCGCCACGAGCTTTGCCGCATGCATTTACATCTACCTCTACTTCAGCCTCAGCTTTACCGTAGATTTGGCAAATAAAAAAAGTCACAAATGGATTGTGAATAAAATTCAACAAGAGCAACAGGGAAAACCCTATCATTTAAATGTTTGGCAATACCGCTACTACTCAGCCGAATTTTATACAGGTGGAGAAGTTTCCGAACTCCAAACCTTATCAGACTTTAGGGCTTTGGCCAAAAATCATCAACAGGACTTCCTCTCCATCCGTCAGGATCATTTGAACGACCTTCCACCCTCCGTACTGGAAAATTACAAATTTTTGGGAGCCTATCGTAAAGATTTGTTGTTTGTGGAATACCCCCAGGTCTCGCTTGCGCAACTGCACCCCTCCCACACACAGCACGCCCTTTAAGTCATGAAGACACTTCATCGCTATATACTTCGAGACTACCTCACCCTCTTGGGCATGTCCATGATGGTCACCACCCTGGTCTTGTATTTAGGCTCCGTGATGAAAGGTCTTGATTATATCGCCCAAGGCGTTCCCGGCACCCTGTTAATTAAAGTGTTCACCCTCAACCTCCCTTTTATTTTCACTCTCAGCATCCCGGTTAGTTGCTTGATCGCCAGTTTATTGTTGTTTAACCGTTTATCGCTCGATGGCGAAATCACCGCCCTGCGTTCCGGCGGATTGAATACCCTGCAGATCATTTCTCCCGTCATTTTCTGTGCGATCATATTAAGCCTGGGCTGTCTACTCATTCAAACACGTATCGCTCCCGACAGTCGCTTTAACCTCCGTAAAGCTCTGGTGAATGTTTCAGAGATCAACCCCATAGATCTATTGGAGGAAGGCCGTTTTGTGGAATTCCCCGGACTGGCAATTTGGATAGACCAAAAGAACGGCACCCACATAAAAGAGATCGAGATTCACGAACGCAATACTCAAGGCGATGTCGTGCAAATTATGAATGCCAAGAGCGGGGAAATCGAAACCCATCAGGAATTCATGAACATGCGGGTACGCCTCCATCATGTGCAGGTATTGCATGTAAGTCCCGATGACCCTAAAGGCATCCTCAATGCCAAAGTCGTAGATATGGATGCCTACGATTTTGATCTCAGCTATGAGGAATTACTTCGCAACAGCAACATTACCCGCACGATCGGTGACATGCGGATCAGTCAATTGATAGGCGTGGTCAAAGACAGCGATAAAACCTTCGCACAACTCGATCCCCTTAAAAAAGAAAAGATGCGCATGCGGGCGTTGGTCGAAACCCATAAACGCCTCGGACTAAGTTTAGGATGCCTGAGCTTCACCCTCATGGGAATCCCCTTGGGGATGAACCGCTCCAGACGTGAATCGAACCTGGGTATCCCTCTCGGTTTAAGTTTAGTGCTCGTATTTTACACCTTCATCAGTGCCGCAGACAGCCTCCGCTATTCGCCTTGGTTTTTCCCGGATTACTTGATTTGGGTCCCCGTGCTGGTTTTACAAATCTATGGCTGTATTCTCATCGGAAAAATGCGCTAAACTCCATAATCTCTCATAAGCCTCCTTCAAATAAAACTCAAACGCGCCATAGGGCATTCAATTTTATTTGAGCTATGTTTATCGGCAAATCGCCATTAAAATGCTAGTTCCTCCCTATGTCACCATCTCGTTATTCATTGCCTCCCCTGCTCCAACTGTTGCGGCCCCATCAATGGTCTAAAAACGTATTGCTGTTTTTTCCAGTCATCCTGGCACATCGGGTGACAGATACCGGACTCATGATCACCACAGCCATCGCCGCCACCTTGTTCTCTCTGATGGCCTCTGCCGTATATGTGTTTAATGACTATATCGATTTAGAAGCCGACCGCCAGCATCCTCAAAAATGTAAACGCCCGTTGGCCGCCGGCACCGTGTCATTAAAGATCGCCCCCTGGATCAGCCTCAGCCTGGCCACAACCTCTCTGCTTTGTGCTTTTCTCTTTTTTCCCGTCCGATTGGGTATCGTGCTGCTCGTTTATGTCGTCGCCAACTTGATTTATAGCGGATTTCTCAAACAGGTCCCGATTCTCGATGCCGTTTTTCTGACCCTCATGTTCCTCATCCGTATTTATGCCGGTGGCGTCGCCGGACAGGTCTTAGTCACAGGCTGGTTATTCACCTTTTGCCTTTTCTTTTTCCTCTCCATCGCCTTCGCCAAACGCGTCCAGGAACTCAAACTCGCCGAAGAGCATGGCCCCCAAAAGGTCAGAGGATATCTCGTAAGCGACCTTCCCTGCATCAGCCAACTCGGAACCGGATCCGGACTGATCTGCGTGCTCGTGCTCGCCCTCTATATTCATAGTGGCAGCATGGTTGAACGCTATCGCTCCCCCTATTTCCTTTGGTTACTCTGCCCGCTGATTCTCTATTGGGTCGGCCGCTTCTGGTTGCTGACCCTACGGGGAGAAATGGAACACGATCCCATCGCCTTCACCTTAAAAGACCGCATCAGCTACCTCATCTTGCTCTCCGTCATCCTGGTCGTCCAAGGCGCCTACTGGTTCTAACACCCCCGGCCTTCCCTCCGTTCAGTCCTGCCTGAAAAAAAGTTCAGCACCCCGTTTCCTTCATCACTCCTTAAGGTGGAATGTGGCATATTCACCTTGTCAACATCACCCCAACCAAAGGAAAACTCATGAAGACATTACTCACGACATCCGTACTCCTTCTGCTCGCAGCCGGAACTGCCATGGCACAACCTGGTACTCCAAAAAACGACAAACAGAAGCCCCCTACCCCCCAAGAAATGATCACCTTGCTCGACAAGGACGAAGATGGCAAAATCTCTATCGAAGAATTCGATGGGCCAGAAGAGCATTTCACCATGTTCGATAAGAATGGTGACGGATTTCTCACCATAGAAGAACTGCCCTCAGGACCTCCCAAAGGCGGTAAACGCGGGGGAAAGCAGTAAGTCTCTCGAATAAAACGCGAAACCTTTCTTCTTCTCAGTTTCGCGTTTTTGTGGGGGTGGAAACACCCCCATTTTTTTTGCCCACCCGCTCCTGTACAAACAGAGAGAGACCACCCGAACACAAGCTAGGAAATCACTTCCGCTATAAATGCACGAAGGGCTTTGGCATATTCAGGCGACGTCTGCCACCCCGCTTCAGCATGATCGCCTGAAAGTACATAAAACCCTGCAGGACAAGGGGCTTTTCGATACAAACTCTCCCCCATATCAAAAGGTACCACTTGGTCTTCGGGAGAATGGGACATGAGAATAGGCGCTTTAACCGCGGCAATCCGTAAATCCGATCGAAAGGGGTGTCGACAGGAAAGTCGGGGCAACAACCACGGATATTCACGCAAACCGATATCCAAAATTGAGGTAAATGTACTTTCTAATATCACCCCACGCACGGGCAACTGACAGGCCAATTGCAACGCAACCGCACCTCCCAAAGAACGTCCATACACCAAAATGGGAGGGTTCTGATCATCCGCTCCAATTTTATCCCGTGCAAACTCCCAGGCGGCACAGACATCTTTTTCAATGCCCTTCTCACTCGGCAATCCCGCACTTTTTCCGTAGCCCCGATAATCAAAAATAAAGATATTCAAAGGCAGGTCTTGTAAATCTTGAGGGATCCATAGTCGATCCGACACATTACCCGCATTGCCATGACACACCAAAAACACCCCTTTGGCCTCAGGTTTCGGAAACCACCAGCCATGGAGTGACGTACCGTCTTCTGCGCAAAAAGCCACCTCCTCCACGTCCAATCCCGCGTCTTCTTTTTCTGCCCGAAATGAACGGGAACGTCGAAAAATCAGATGCGAGGCAAAGGCTTGAATTCCCAGCCATAAAAGTAAAGGGATCGCGAGAAACCATACGACATCCCCTCCACTCACAGACGCCACTCCTTACTACACCGTGCCAAAGCCGAACAACCTTTCTCCGTCACCACCACCGTATCTTCAATCCTCACCCCTCCTAACCCGCGATAATAAAGCCCGGGCTCAATGGTAATCACTTGACCCACTTCAAGCTCAGTGCCCGCCGGACTCACCGAAGGCCCTTCATGAATTTCCAAGCCCACACCATGTCCCGTGGAATGAATAAACCCTTGAGGGACCCCATCTTTCATGCCCGTCACAAATCCAGCAGCCACAAAACGATCAAAAATGCGTTGGTGAATCTCTTTCGCATTTGCTCCGGGTTTTACCGATGCCAAGGCCTCTTTTTGAGCCTTTAAAACGGTTTTGTATAATTTCGTCTGCATCGGATCCGCCCCTCCCCGCAATACCGTACGGGTAATATCTCCCCAATATCCCGAAGTCTTCGAACAGGGAAAAATATCCAACACAATAAATTGATGGGCATATAAAGGGCCATATCCACGTTCATGCGGATCCACCGCCTGATCGCCACAGGCCACAATAATATCTTCAGCAATACAATCCGCATCCAATAACACCCGCTCAATCTGATGACGTACGATTTCCGCAGTCAATACTTCACCATTTTGCTGAAGCAAGTGACCCTCGGCAGAAATGTCACTCGCCTCAATCATGCCGATCGCCGCTTTCATGGCGGAGACCGCCGCCCGCTGAGACGCACGTAAAAACTCAATTTCTTTGTCCGTTTTCACTAAACGTTCTGGATATAAAGGCGCTTTCGCCACCCGAACTTTTATCTCAGCCTTCTCCAATTCTCGCACCACCCCAATGGGACAGTCTGCACTCACTTGAATTCGTTTGAGGCCTAAATGTTTCAGCAGTCCGAGCGCTTGCTGTCCTAAGCTCCTACGCTCTTTAGGTTTAAGTCCTAAACTGTCGTGCGTATGGGTCTGAACCGCCTCCCCCAACTGCTGCGCACGCCCCAATTCAAGCATGGAAACTAACAAATGCTTCTGACCTTTGGCCTCCACATACAAAAAAGGATCCGGCGCATCAAAACCACACGCATACCTAACGTTTATGCGGTCTGCACCGCCTCCAACCAATAATAAGGATCGTGAATTTGAGCGCTTATTCATGCCTTTTTCTCCTCTCTGTTGATCAAAGCCCACACTTCGAAACAAAACAAAAGTCTAATTTGATTAAAACAGTTCTTCGTCATTATCTTGTGCCTTTTTTTTTAGCGAACCACTACCTGTAGTACCCCGATTTTTAATCTCATTCTATGATTTTAACAGCTTGTCCCCCCCCCCTGATTCAGTTTATGGTCACTGCAACGGAGAGGAATGTTGACCCCAAAAGGTCATGCATTTCTGTCTATTTAAACCGAATTTTTGTCTTAGGTACAA